>NZ_CP017024.1:3792500-5047357 GCF_014522265.1 Pseudomonas oryzihabitans | reverse complement strand
ACTGCCTACGTTACGCTGCCAACATTATCTGTTTCAGGTATTCAAGAGCTTTGCCGAGCACTGGCCTGGATTGGACTGGTTTTCCCTGCTTCCGACCGATATCAGAGCGCTTTTCACCAAGTGGCAGTCCGCTTTGGACATTGACCAGCAGGCGCTTTCCATCGCTCGCCATTGGGCCGATGGGCTTGGCGTTCCTTCCGGGCTTCAACGGGAAATAGCCGCCGGTTCTCAATACAACCTAGTTGAGCAGTTGCTCAGGCAGCACTATGGCTGCTTCAGCGGAGTGAGAACATGATGCGCCAGGCAATCGTCAGTTTGCTGTGGGGGCCCAGCGCGAGGCCCTGCTTCGTTTCGTCAGAACGCAAGGGCCAATGACCGTTTTCAGCCTTTCATCCTTGATCGACGCAGATCTCGAGCGAGCGCTGGCGGAAACCGGTTCTGCAGCGGTCGACCTAGTGGGGCTACTGGATGTGGAGCAGCAACGGCATGTCCTGCAGAACGCTGAACTGGACTGGAGCAGTCTGGAAAGCGGCCTCACTCACGAGCACCTGCAGCAGGCGTTGGGAGATTTGGCGCATCCGGGCTTGACGAAGATCATCCTGGAAACGCTTCAGGCTGATTTGCCGACGGTACTCCTGCTGACAGCCGCCCTGAATCGTGCAGCAGAGCAGCATTCCATCGGATTGATAGTGGTCAACGAGGATATGCAGGCTTCTGCCAAGACGGTAGTCAATTGGGCCGTACAAAAAAATATTCCTAGTCTCCATCTCGCCCACGCACTGGCCCTGTCCGAGCCCTATACCGTCCACGCCCATCTACAGGCTAATGTTTTGGCGGTGTACGGAGAGCGAGGCTGTGAAGGATATCTCGACATAGGTATACCTCCGGAGCGCATCAAGGTAACCGGTAATCCGGCATGGGACGGTTACCTGCAATGGCGCGGTCAGCGGCCTCAGGCCCGCGAGATGTTGTGTCAGCGCTATGGCTATCCCGTCAATCGTCCGATCGTCGTCTTCGGTAGCACCTGGGCCGCTAATCTGACTGCGCTCGGCGACGAGCACCTGTATGGCAACACGCTACGGGTCTTTATCGATGCCTGCGAACAACTGCGTCGAGCAGGCTGGGACTTCGCGGCAGTCATCAAGGATCGTCCTGCCAATGCCCACTTTGGGACACAGCGTGTTGAGGAGCTTCTCGCCGAGTCGGGGGCGAACGCCGCGCACTATTTGCATACCAGCGAGAATGGCCGCGAGTGGCTCCTAGCGGCTGACGTATTGATCGCCATGGACTCCAACTACAGCGTAGAGGCCATGTTGGCGGGTACGCCGGCCATCAATCTCGTCAACCAGCCTGGCGTATTGCTTGGGCCGAGTTTTGATGCGGCATCCGGGGTTTTGGAGGTCGAGCCGTCGGAGTTGGCCGCAGCGATGGCCTCCTTGCTTGGCGACAACGAGCGACGTCGCGCCATGGTGGCCGAAATGCAGGCCCGCGCGGGCTACTACAACCTGGGTGTCGATGGGTTGGCGACTGATCGAGTCGCGGCACTCATGCAGGAGATGATGGCTGGAGCGGTGACTGTCGAATCCTATGTGTGGCAGACCCACTTGGATGTGAGCGTCAGCGATGTCGAGGCTGCCTACCATCAAGCGCCCCGTGAAGAGCTGATCGGCGCGTTCGCCACGCCGCCCCGTTTCCTGCTTGACGTGGGTTGCGCAGCAGGGGCGACCAGTGGGCTATTCAAGCAGCGTCATCCTCACTCGCGGGTTTGGGGCATCGAAGTCAACGAGTCCGCCGCGCAGATCGCGGGGCAACGGCTCGACAAGGTACTGGTAGGCAAATTCGAAGACTTCGATCTCCAGGCTGAAGGCATAGAAGCCGGAACACTGGATGGGGTGATTCTGGGGGATGTCCTGGAGCATCTCTACAATCCATGGGCGGTGATGAAGGCCTTGCAGCCCCTGTTGTCGCCTGATGCGCAACTAGTGATCTCGATTCCCAACGTGCGTAATCTTTGGCTGATGTCGGAACTGGCACAAGGCTATTGGAAATATGAAGGGGCGGGTCTGCTTGATGTCACCCACATCCGCTTTTTCACCCTGGCTGAATTTCGGCGCTTTCTCTATGAAACGGGTTATCACACCGAAACGCTAAATTATCTCCTTGATGGTCGTGTCGCTCAGGCCTATTACGAAAACAAGGATAAGCACGATGTAACCTTGCAGGTCGGCAACATGACATTGCAGCACTTGCAGCCAGAGGATGTTGGCGAACTTTGTAGTCTGCAGTTTCTCATTCGCGCTCGACCCGGTAGGGATTCCGGCGACTTGTCCAGACGTTACGTCAAGGGGACACCCGTCGCCACGGACGCTTCCTCGCAGGTGGCGCCCTTTGTCGCCCAGCCTTTTGCTGCTGCGGTCCAGGAAGCCCCGGTCATTCAATACACCGACTGGCTCGCAGCCAGACGCTCGAGCCCCACCCGTCTTGATGTTTACCACAAGGCGATAATTCAGGATGCGCAACTGCATTTTCTCGTGCTGATCGTGGGCGAGGCAGCGCTGGCGGAGGTGACGCTGTCTTCGTTGAAAGAGCAGCATTACCTGAGTTTTACGACGGTCCGGTTGGAACAGTCTGTTGCCGACTTGGCGAGCTGGCAGGCGGCATTGGCGAACAGCGAAGCGGCCTGGTCCTTGAAAATCGCCGCAGGTGATCGCCTCGAACCTGAAGCTCTGTTGCGGCTAGCCGAGCGCATTCTGGTATCCGGGAATGTGCATGCGTGCTACGTCGATGAAGATCACCTCGCCGACAGTGGTCCTGAATGTCCGATCTTCAAAGCGGCTTTCAATCTGGATCTGCTGCGCAGCTATCCCTATACCGGTCCGCTGCTGGCCATCAGTCGCGAGGCGTTGCTGGCATCCACCGCCAGCGTCCCTGCGCCTGGCGTGGCACTGGTCCAGGACTTGCTACTGCAGGTGGTCGAGCGTCATGGTGTCACGGCCATTGCCCATCTGCCGGACGTGTTGCATCACTCGTCGCAGACCTTTCCCGACTGGCTGCAGCAATGCGAACCGGCAGCGACCCATGGCATCGTCCGCGCGCACCTGGCGCGCCTGGGCGTGCCGGCAGAGGTCGGTGTGGGCGCCCTGCCATGCGTTAGCCGTATTCAGTACCTGAGCGATCACCAGCCGCTGGTGTCCATTCTGATCGAGGCCCAGGGGCCGCTGGAAGAACTGGGCCGCTGCCTGGAATCCATCCTGGGCGGCACCGCGTACCCGCGTTACGAAATCCTCGTCGGCCGGCCAGCGAACGTCGCGGCGGATATCGGTCTCTGGCTCGATGAACTGGTGACGCTGGGTCTGGAGCAGCTGAGGGTCATCCCTGCCGATGGGCCCCAGCCGCTGGCCCAGGCGGCCAAGGGCGAGTACCTGCTCTGGCTCAGTGCCGGTTGCCTGAGCATCAAGGCGTCCTGGCTGGACGAGCTGGTCAACCAGGCGCGGCGTCCGGAGGTCGGTGTGGTCGGCGCCAAGTTGCTGGATCGCGAAGGCAAGGTGGCCATGGCCGGGCTGGTCCTCGGGTTACGCGGGCCGGCCAGCAGCCTCTTCCAAGGTGAACCCGACGATCGCGCGGGTTATCTCTACCGGCAGCAGGTGGTGCAGAACTTCAGTGCTGTCAGCGGCCGTTGCCTACTGGTGCGGGCGGAGGTATTCCACACCATCCCCGATTGTGGTTCCTTCGCCACTCAGCCGTTCGCCGATGTCGAGTTCTGTCTGCAAGTTGGCCAGGCCGGCTACCTGGTGGTCTGGACGCCCTATGCGCGGCTCGGCTGGGAGTCACAGCAGGACTTCGACGATGCGGACCTGAAGAGCGCGGAAACACGGCTTTATCAGCGCTGGTCGCCAGCGCTCGGGAGTGATCCGGCGTATAACTCCAACCTCGCACTCGATCGAGCCGATTTCACCATGGAGCTTGATTCCGATAATTTATGGCGACCGCTGTCATGGCGCCCTTTGCCCGTTATCCAGGTTCTACCCGGCGACCGTTGGGGATGTGGCCACTATCGGATGATCCAGCCGTTTCAGGCGATGCGATCTGCCTTGTTGGTCGATGGCATCCATCAAGAGCGCTATCTTGAGCCTATCAATCAGGCTCGCATCCAGGCGGACAGCATCGTCGTCCAGCGCCAAATCACCGATTCCCAGTTGGAGGCCTTACAGTCGCTCAAGCGCAACACCAAGTCGTTTATCGTCTATGACTTGGACGACCTGCTGGGGAATATCCCGCTCAAGAGCATCCATCGCGAATCCTTCCGGCCGCCGCAAGTCACCCGAGCGATACGCCAGGCGCTGTCGATCGTGGATCGTCTGACGGTGTCCACTGAGCCCTTGGCAGAGGAAATGCGCGGACTCCATCCGGACATCCGTGTCGTCCCCAATCGCTTGCCTGTACCGTGGTGGGGCGACCTGCAGAGTGGAAGACGAGAGGGGCGTCCCCGGGTCGGTTGGGCGGGAGGTTCAAGTCATGCAGGCGATCTCGGGATCGTGGTCGATGTGATGAAGGAGCTGGCGGGGGAGGTGGAATGGGTGTTTCTTGGCATGAGTCCGCCCGGTGCGCCGCCGCATGAATTCCATCAGGGCGTCGAAATCGAAGCCTTCCCAGCCAAGCTCGCGAGCCTGGACCTGGATCTGGCCATCGCACCCTTGGAAATCAATTCCTTCAACCGGTGCAAGAGCAATCTGCGGCTACTGGAGCTCGGTGCCTGCGGTTTTCCCGTCGTGGCGACCAATATCGAGCCGTATCGCTGTGGTCTGCCGGTGACCTTAGTCCGCAACAAGTACAAGGATTGGCTGGATGCCATTCGCGAGCACCTGGCGGATCGAGAGGGCGCACGGACGTTGGGAGCCGAATTGCGTGCCGTTGTTCACCGCGACTGGATGCTGGAGGGGGACAACCTGCTGGCGTGGCGAGCGGCCTGGTTACCCGACTGATCGCATTGGAGCACGGCGCGCGTTTACCTATGCCTACCGGCCGCCTGCCAAGCGCCCGTCTTTCGGGCGCTTTCCATTTCACCAGCCGCTCAAGGCTGCGTGCAGCAGGCGCCAGCTTCTGGTAACCCTCCGCAAATTGTCTCGTGCGGGCTAAATAAATCGTCACTTCGGTCGATAACCCTTTTGCACGAATCGGAAGATCGCTTGCTGTCAAGCTTCTGGCGAAAAAAGTCGCTAAAAATTCTAAAGGTTTGACGATAAGCACCGATAAATATCTTGAATGCGAATTACCGGGGCGCCTGAGCAAGCAGGTCCCACTCGCATGCTCAGGCAAACAAGGTTCTACTGGAGGACGCCACCATGGCCCTTACCGTCAATACCAACATCCCGTCTCTGAACACCCAGCGTAACCTGCAGAACGCGTCCAGCTCGCTGGCCACCTCCATGCAGCGCCTGTCCACCGGTAGCCGCATCAATAGCGCCAAGGATGACGCCGCCGGCCTGCAGATTTCCAACCGTCTGACCAACCAGATCAACGGCCTGAACCAGGCGACTCGCAACGCCAACGACGGTATCTCCCTGTCGCAGACCGCTGAAGGCGCCATGCAGCAGTCCACCAACATCCTGCAGCGTATCCGCGACCTGGCCGTGCAGTCCGCCAACGGCTCCAACAGCGATGCCGACCGTTCCGCCCTGCAGAAGGAAGTGACCGCGCAGCAGAACGAACTGACTCGTATCGCCCAGACCACTACCTTCGGTGGCCGCAAACTGTTGGACGGCTCCTTCGGTACCACCAGCTTCCAGATCGGTGCCAACGCCTACGAAACCATCGATGTCACTCTGAAGGACACCTCGGCCACCGCCCTGGGTTCCAATCAGGTGGGCAGTGGTGCCAGCACCACCGCCGGTAGCGTGGTGGCTGGTAGCGGCGGCGCCCTGACCGCAAGCGGCAGCATCACCCTGGTGGGTGGTGGTAAGAGCACGGCGGTAACCTACGCCTCCGGTGATTCGGCCAAGACCATCGCTGGCAACATGAACGGCCAGATCCCGGGTCTCACCGCCTCGGCACGTACCGTCGTCACCGTGACCGATACCATTTCCAGCGGTTCGGCCAACATGACCATGAACGTCGGCGGCAATTCGCTGAGCCTGGTAGGCGTGACTAGCACCAAGGACATGGCTGACCAGATCAACGCCAACGCCGCCAAGTTGGGCGTCACCGCCAACTACGACACCCAAGCCAAGAAGCTCACCATCACTTCGGCCACTGGTGACAACATCACCTTCGGTGCTGATACCAACAGTGCCACGGGCGCGATCAACGTCGCCTCGCAGAAATCCGACGGTACCTTCAGCACCGCGACCGATGTTCGGGCTAGCGGGGGCCAGGCGATGGGCTACGTCAAGTTAGACTCGCCGACTACTTTCGCCATGACCGGAAGCACTACAGCACTCTTCGGTAGTACTTCATCGTCGCTGAGCAAGGTATCCGACGTCGATATCTCCACGGCTGACGGCGCTCAGAAGGCCCTGTCCGTGATCGACCAGGCCCTGGCCAACATCGACAGCCAGCGTGCCGACCTCGGTGCGGTGCAGAATCGCTTCGACAACACCATCAGCAACCTGACCAACATCTCGGAGAACGCCACCTCCGCCCGCAGCCGCATCAAGGACACCGACTACGCCGCGGAAACCGCGAACCTGTCGAAGAATCAGGTGCTGCAACAGGCCGGTACCGCGATCCTGGCTCAGGCCAAGCAGCTGCCGCAGTCGGTACTCAGCCTGCTCCAGTAAAGCGAGGCGGTAGATAAAGGGAGAAGGGGGTAACCCCTTCTCCCTTTTTGGCATCAATGGTTCGAGCTGGGCCCTGATCCCTGGAGGGGAGCTGCCAAAACGCAACATGGCCGGCCTGTGGCTAGGTGTCGAGCCGTGAAGCGGTCAAGCACGGATGTTCAAGGGGTGGTGGTCGGCAAAAAGCCATCATGTAGGTCTAAAGTTTCGACGAGTGACGCCGATACATTCCATGAGTGAAATACAGGGATGCTTGAACCGGCCGCTCTAGTTAGCGAGTTCAGGCAAACGAGGCTCTACTGGAGGACGCCACCATGGCCCTTACCGTCAATACCAACATTCCGTCTCTGAACACCCAGCGTAACCTGCAGAACGCGTCCAGCTCGCTGGCCACCTCCATGCAGCGCCTGTCCACTGGTAGCCGCATCAACAGCGCCAAGGACGACGCCGCCGGTCTGCAGATTTCCAACCGTCTGACCAACCAGATCAACGGCCTGAACCAGGCGACTCGCAACGCCAACGACGGTATCTCCCTGTCGCAGACCGCTGAAGGCGCCATGCAGCAGTCCACCAACATCCTGCAGCGTATCCGCGACCTGGCCGTGCAATCCGCCAACGGCTCCAACAGCGATGCCGACCGTTCCGCCCTGCAGAAAGAAGTGACCGCGCAGCAGAACGAACTGACTCGTATCGCCCAGACCACTACCTTCGGTGGCCGCAAGCTGTTGGACGGCTCCTTCGGTACCACCAGCTTCCAGATCGGTGCCAACGCCTACGAAACCATCGATGTCACTCTGAAGGACACCTCGGCTACCGCCCTGGGCTCCAACCAGGTGGGCAGTGGTGCCAGCACCACCGCTGGTAGTGTAGTGGCTGGTAGCGGCGGCGCCCTGACCGCAAGCGGCAGCATCACCCTGGTGGGTGGTGGTAAGAGCACGGCGGTAACCTACGCCTCCGGTGATTCGGCCAAGACCATCGCTGGCAACATGAACGGCCAGATTCCGGGCCTTACCGCCTCGGCACGTACCGTCGTCACCGTGACCGATACCATTTCCAGCGGTTCGGCCAACATGACCATGAACGTTGGCGGCAATTCGCTGAGCCTGGTAGGCGTGACCAGCACCAAGGACATGGCTGACCAGATCAACGCCAACGCCGCTAAGCTGGGCGTCACCGCCAACTACGACACCCAAGCCAAGAAGCTCACCATCACTTCGGCCACCGGTGACAACATCACCTTCGGTGCTGATACCAACAGTGCCACGGGCGCGATCAACGTCGCCTCGCAGAAATCCGACGGTACCTTCAGCACCGCGACCGATGTTCGGGCTAGCGGGGGCCAGGCGATGGGCTACGTCAAGTTGGACTCGCCGACTACTTTCGCCATGACCGGAAGCACTACAGCACTCTTCGGTAGTACCAAGTCTGCATTGAGCAAGGTATCCGACGTCGATATCTCCACCGCCGACGGCGCCCAGAAGGCCCTGTCCGTGATCGACCAGGCCCTGGCCAACATCGACAGCCAGCGCGCCGACCTCGGTGCGGTGCAGAACCGCTTCGATAACACCATCAGCAACCTGACCAACATCTCGGAGAACGCCACCTCCGCCCGCAGCCGCATCAAGGACACCGACTACGCCGCGGAAACCGCGAACCTGTCGAAGAACCAGGTGCTGCAACAGGCTGGTACCGCGATCCTGGCTCAGGCCAAGCAGCTGCCGCAGTCGGTTCTCAGCCTGCTCCAGTAAGGGCGGAGATCGGTCTAGGCAGGGAGAAGGGGGACGCCCCTTCTCCCTTTCATGCGTTGTGAGGACATTACAATGGATATCGTCAAGACAACGGGTTTTTCAGCGGTAAGGCCCTATGGCGCTCAATCGAGCCCTGCCGCCGCGACATCCTTCAGTGCTTCGGCGCCCACGGCAGACTCCACGGTCAAGCCGATTTCCCAGGCCAGCAAGGCTGACGGTGATAAGGCCGAGAAGCCGGAAGACGGCAATGTGGATGGTGCCCTGTCCAAGTTGAAGTCGAAATTCCAGGAAGACCACCGCAACCTGGATTTCAGTATCGATGACTCCACCGGCGAGGTGGTGGTCAAGGTGCTGGACGGCGAATCCGGCAAGCTCATCCGGCAGATGCCCAGCGAGGAAGTGCTCAAGCTGGCCAAGCAGCTGGATGACATGCGCAGCCTGATGTTCAAGGCCGAAGCCTAGTTGGCGCGGAACTTGTATCAGGCTATCTGAACGCAGGGGCGACGACGTAACGTTGGCAGGGGGATAGTGATATGGCAGGTATCAGCGGGATTGGCGGCTCGGGACTGGACATCGACTCCATCGTCACCAAGATGGTGGCCGCCGAAAAGGCACCGAAGATGGATCAGTTGAACGCGACGCAGAGCAAGGCGACTGCGCAACTGACCGCGATCGGTTCCCTGAAGGGCGCCATCAGCGAATTCCAGACCGCGCTGACCACGCTCAACAGCCCCACAAGCTTCCAGGCGCGGGCCGTCACCCTGTCGAAAAGCGACTATCTCACGGCAACGGCCAGCACCAGCGCCAGTGTCGGGAGCTACCAGGTCACCGTCACTCAGCTGGCGGGCAGCAGCAAGGTGGCCCTGGCATCCGTGCCAGCTACTTTCACCACGACTTCCAGCGACAACAAGACCTCTACTACGTCTCCCACCACCTTCGGCAAGGGCACGCTGAGCATCAAGGTCGGCGATACCAAGTTGTCGGACATCCAGGTCGATGCCACCAACAACACCCTGAGTGGAATCCGCGATGCCATCAACAAGGCCGGACAGAGTCAGGGTATCAGTGCCAGTGTCGTCAATGACGACACGGGTTCACGCCTGGTATTGAGCAGCACCAAGACCGGCGACGGTAACGACATCTCGGTAGCGGTAAGCGGTGACGACGGTTCGGGCAAGCAGAGTCTGACCAAGCTGGCCTATACTCCGAGCAACACTGACTCCACTGATCCTGCTGCCGCCCACTCGCTTTCCAAAGCCAAGAGCGCCCAGATGACCATCGATGGTCTGAAGGTCACCAGTGCCTCGAACACGGTGAGCAATGCGGTCGATGGTCTGAGTTTCACCCTCAAGGCCACCACCCCGGCGGACAGTCCAATGACCGTCGGCGTCAGCCAGGACGAGTCGGGGGTCAAGGGCAACATCAAGGGCTTTGTGGATGCCTACAACAAGCTGATGGGCGTCATCAAGACCCAGACCTCGGTGACGAAGGTCGGGGACAACAGTTCGCCCATCGCGGCTGCGCTGGTGGGGGATGCGACAGCCCGCGGCCTTACGACAACCATCCGTGGCGAACTTGGCACCATGCAGGGGACAGGCGCCATCAAGGCGCTGGCGGACCTGGGCATCACCACCCAAAAGGATGGCACCCTGGCCATCGACGACACCAAGCTGGGCAATATGGTGAGTTCCAACTTCAGCGACCTGACCAGCTTCTTCACCGGCGACCAGGGCATAGCGGCGCGCCTCAAGGGCAAGCTCGATCCCTATACCATGACCAATGGCATTCTCGAGCAGCGCTCTAACTCCCTGAGCACCACCTTGAAGAACGTGGATGCCCAGACCGCTACGCTCAACACCCGGATGACGGCGCTCTCTGATCGTCTGTACAAGCAATATAATGCCATGGACCAGCTGTACTCGTCGTTGTCGAGCACCGCGTCCTCGCTGTCCCAACAGCTGGCGGCCATGCCCTTCGCCAACAAGAGTTGAGTGGGCGGATTCGGCCAATCCGGTCGATAAAAGGGTCAAGTTCTTCCCGTGATGACCGATAAAGAAGGTATCGGAAACACACAGAGGTCGTGACATGAACGCAATGACAGCCATGCGCCAGTACCAGCAGGTCGGCCTGCAGGCGCAGGTGTTCGAAGCCAGTCCCCATCAGCTGATCCAGATGCTCATGCAGGGCGCCCTGGATCGTCTGGCCAAGGCGCAAGGTGCCCTGGAACGCGGTTGGCTGCCGGAGAAGGGCGAGCTGATTGGCAAGGCGGTATCCATCATCGCCGGTCTGAAGGACGTCCTGGATTTCGAGCAGGGTGGCGAGCTCGCCGCCAACCTGGATCGTCTGTATGACTATATGATCCGCCGGCTCAGCGAAGCCAACCGCAACAATGATCCTGTTATCCTGGAAGAAGTATCCGGCCTGATCCGCGAGATCAAATCCGGCTGGGATGCCATTGCCCCCTGATCTGGAGTCGACCGATGAACGTCGCCATGCAAAAGACCCCGGTGGAACGCGTCGAGCTCGTCTATGAGCAGATGGCCGCTGCGCTCAAGGCCGGAGACTGGACGCGGATCGCCGAGCTGGATCTGGATTGCCGGCTGTTCGTCGACGAAGCTATGTATGCCACGGGCGACGAGGCCGTAGCCCTACGTGCCAGTCTCGAGCGTCTCCTTGCCCTCTATGCCTCCCTGCTGCAAGGCTGCAAGGCAGAGCGGGACGCCACCGCCCAGGAGCTGACCAAGCTCAACAAGTCGAATCAGGCCGCCAAGGTCTATCAACTGTTCGGTTGACTGTCATCTGTTGGACGGTAATTCAAAGTTTGAATATTTCGCCGCCATAAAATTGACCCCGCATCACAATTTGTCTTAACTTGCGCAAGATGCCGACCAGTTGGCACTTGGATGCAGGCGACACCTGCGCGTAGCGAACCGACAAGCCGAATTGGGGCAGGGACATGTGGCGTGAAACCAAGATCCTTCTGATCGACGATGAAGCCGAGCGGCGCAAGGCGGTATCGGTCATTCTCGATTTTCTCGGCGAAGCTCATCTCGCCTGCACCAGTTCCGATTGGCAAGCCTCCCTCGAAGCGCTCGACAACAGTCGCCAGGTCAGCTGCGTGCTGGTCGGTCGCGTCGACAGTCGCGGCAACAGCGTCGAGCTGCTCAAGCAGGTCGTGGCCTGGGACGAGATGGTCCCGCTGCTGCTGCTGGGCGAATCGGCGCAACCGGAATGGCCGGACGACGTTCGCCGCCGCGTGCTGGTCTCTCTCCAGTATCCGCTGGCCTACAACAAGCTGCTGGACTCCCTGCACCGCGCCCAGGTCTATCGAGAGATGTACGACCAGGCCCGGGATCGCGGGCGTCAGCGCGAGCCCGAGTTGTTCCGCAGCCTGGTGGGTACCAGCCGCGCCATTCAGGGCGTGCGCAAGATGATGCAGCAGGTGGCCGATACCGAGGCCACGGTGCTCATCCTCGGCGAATCGGGTACCGGCAAGGAGGTGGTGGCGCGCAACCTGCACTTCCACTCCAAGCGCCGCGAGGCACCCTTCGTGCCGGTCAACTGCGGCGCCATTCCCGCCGAGTTGCTTGAAAGCGAATTGTTCGGCCATGAGAAGGGCGCCTTCACCGGTGCCATCACCAGCCGCGCCGGACGCTTCGAATTGGCCAACACCGGCACCCTGTTCCTCGACGAGATCGGTGACATGCCGCTGCCCATGCAGGTCAAGCTGCTGCGCGTGCTGCAGGAACGGACCTACGAGCGGGTGGGCAGCAACAAGACCCAGAGCGTGGACGTGCGCATCATCGCGGCGACCCACAAGAATCTGGAGCAGATGATCGCCGCGGGCACCTTCCGCGAAGACCTCTACTATCGTCTCAATGTCTTCCCCATCGACATGGCGCCGCTGCGCGAGCGGGGCGAAGACATTCCGCTGCTGATCAACGAATTGATCGCCCGGATGGAACATGAGAAGCGTGGTTCCATCCGCTTCAACTCCGCGGCGATCATGTCGCTGTGCCGCCACGAATGGCCGGGCAACGTCCGTGAACTGGCCAACCTGGTGGAGCGCATGGCGATCATGCATCCCTATGGCGTCATCGGCGTGGCCGAGTTGCCGCTCAAGTTCCGCTACGTGGAGGACGAAGCCGATCCCATGGTGGAATCCCTGCGCGAGGAATTGCAGGAGCGCGAGGCCATGGCCGGGATCGGGACCCTCGAGGTGTCTTCCTCGGCGCTATTGCCCAGTGAAGGCCTGGATCTCAAGGATTACCTGGCCAACCTGGAAAAGAGCTTCATCCAGCAGGCGCTGGACGATGCCGGTGGCGTAGTGGCGCGTGCCGCCGAGCGACTGCGTATCCGCCGGACCACCCTGGTCGAGAAGATGCGCAAGTACGGCATGGGTCGCCGCGACGACGAGTTCGACGAAGAGATCTAGTGCACCTTCAGCGGTACTTAGCGTATCGGATAGGGTGGATGACGGCGTAGCCTCATCCACCCTCTACTTTATAGCGCTGCAAGGGGCGGAAAAGGCTGCGCCGTTTTCCACGCTACGGCGATTTGACGCCAGGGCGGCATGGGTCTTGCTCCAGCCCGGATAATGTCAATTGTCCGTCGCGAGCCCCAGCCGATGCCTGCGCAAGCCCTTTCTTCCACCGTCTCCGTCGACGCTGCCGTGGAGGCCTCCGCCTCGGCACAGGCCCGCGAAGCCCTGGGGCAGATGTCGCGTCAGCTGAGCGAATCCTTCCAGTTGCTCGAAGCCCGGATGAATTCGCTGCAGGGCGAACTGGAGTGGGTGTCTGCCCAGCGCCTGCAGGAGCTGGCGGAAAAGGAGCGCCTGGCCAGCCGGCTGCAGAATCTGCTCGATGTGCTGCCCGCCGGTATCGTGGTGGTGGATGGCGCCGGACGCGTGCGCGACGCCAACCCGGTGGCGGAGGCCCTGCTCGGCGAACCCTTGGCCGGTGAGCTGTGGCGTACGGTGATCGCGCGGGCCTTTGCGCCGCGCCATGACGATGGCCACGAAGTGTCCCTGCGCGACGGGCGACGCCTGTCCATCGCCATCCGCTCCCTGGATGGCGAACCGGGGCAACTGGTGCTGCTCAACGACCTCACCGAAACTCGTCATCTGCAGGGCGAATTGGCACGACATGAACGACTCTCGGCACTGGGGCGGACCATGGCTTCGCTGGCGCATCAGATCCGGACCCCGCTGACCGCGGCGCTGCTCTATGCCAGCCATCTGGAGGAGGGCGGTCTGGCGCTGGCGCAACAGCAGCGTTTCGCCGGCCGCCTCAAGGAACGGCTGCACGAACTGGAAAACCAGGTCCGCGACATGCTGGTGTTCGCCCGGGGCGAATTGCCGCTGGCGGATCGGCTGACGCCGGCCGCGTTGTTCACTGCCCTGCGCGAGGCCGCGAACCCGCATCTCGGCGACTGCCCTGTACGCTGGCAACTCGATGTCCAGGCTGGGCTGCTCGCCTGCAACCGCGACATGCTGGTGGGCGCCGCTCTGAACCTCATCCACAACGCCTTGCAGGCCATGGCCGGCAGTGGCCGCCCGGGACGACTCAAGGTGCATCTCCATCGTCGTGACGGGGAGTTGTGCCTGACGATCAGTGACAGCGGTCCCGGCATTCCGCAGGCGGTCCAGCAACGGCTGGGCGAACCCTTTCTCAGCACCAAGACCACCGGTACCGGTCTCGGCCTGCCGGTCGCCCTGGCGATGGCCAAGGCCCATGGCGGGCGGCTGAACGTGCGCTCCCGGGTAGGGCGCGGCACGGTGGTGACCTTCATCCTGCCGCTGCTGGCGAACGAGGAGATCCCGGCATGACCCTGCCCATCCTGCTGGTGGAAGACGACCGTGCCCTGCGCGAAGCCCTGGCCGACACCCTGGAACTTGGCGGCTATCGCTATCGCGCCGTGGACAGCGGCGAGGCGGCGCTGCTGGCGCTGGCCGATGAGTCCTTTGGCCTGGTGATCAGCGACGTCAACATGCCGGGTATCGACGGGCATCAATTGCTGGCCAGTATCCGCTTGCGCGATCCGGCGCTGCCGGTGCTGCTGATGACCGCCTTCGGCAGCATCGAACGCGCCGTCGAGGCCATGCGCGGTGGGGCGGCGGACTATCTGGTCAAGCCCTTCGAGCCGCGCCTGTTACTGGAGACCCTGGCGCGCTGCTGCCCACAGGGACGGCACCTGTCCGATGCTCGCCAGCCGGTGGCGGCCGATCCCCAGAGTCGGCAACTGCTGGAGCTGGCCAGCCGGGTGGCCCGGAGCGAGGCCACGGTGCTCATCACCGGTGAGTCGGGCACCGGCAAGGAGGTGCTGGCGCGCTTCATCCACGATCAATCGGCGCGGGCGGATGGTCCCTTCGTGGCGGTCAATTGCGCGGCCATTCCCGATCACCTGCTCGAGGCCATCCTCTTCGGGCACGAGAAGGGCGCCTTTACCGGGGCCATCGCCGCCCAGCCGGGCAAGTTCGAACTGGCCCAGGGCGGTACCCTGCTGCTGGACGAGATCTCCGAGATGCCGCTGGGCCTGCAGGCCAAGCTGCTGCGGGTCCTGCAGGAGCGCGAGGTGGAGCGGGTTGGGGCGCGCAAGCCACTGGCGCTGGACATCCGCGTGGTAGCCACCAGCAACCGCAAGCTGGCGGAGGAGGTGGCCGCCGGGCGCTTCCGCGAAGACCTCTTCTATCGCCTGTCGGTGTTTCCGCTGGCCTGGCTGCCGCTGCGCCAGCGACCGGCCGATATCGTGCCCCTGACCGAACGACTGCTGGCGGTCCAGGCCGCGCGGATGAATCGTTCGGTACCGGTCCTGAGCCCTGCCGCGCGCCAGGCCCTGGCCGAGCATCCCTGGCCGGGCAATGTGCGCGAGCTGGACAACGCCGTGCAGCGGGCGCTGATCCTGCAAGCGGGCCAGCAGATCCAGGCTGAGGACTTCGGGCTGCACTGGTTGCCGACCGGGGTATCCCCGACGCCTGCCGCCGCGCCTGTGCCAGCGACAGGCATTGGCGATGACATACGTCCGCTGGACGCCGATCTGCGCGATCGGGAATTCCAGGTGATTCTCGATACCCTGAAGGCCGAACGCGGCCGCCGCAAGGAGACCGCCGAGCGCCTCGGCATCAGCGCGCGTACCCTTAGGTACAAGTTGGCGCAGATGCGCGACGCCGGCCTGGACGTCGAGTTGGCCCTCGCCGCCGGGTACTGAGCGCGCAAGTCGATAGCCGGCTATCTACCCGTGCGGAACCAACCCTCTGGCGTGCTGTTCTAGAGGAAGGATCGCGACTGCGGCGTGGGGTCGCAGAGGATGCATGCCCCTGCCGCCCCGGACCCTGTCCGGCCGCTTTGCTTTCTTCTCTTAGGCGCCGCCTTTGCTGAAAACGGTTTCACGGACGGTGTTTGCCGTTTTCGCCGCGGGTGGCGCGCCTGCCAGCACGAGGACGCTTGCCATGGGTTCCACCGCACCTTCCAGCTCCAACGCCGACCAGCTCGTCATCAATACCATCCGTACCCTGTCCATGGACGCAGTGCAGAAGGCCAACTCCGGGCACCCCGGTACGCCAATGGCCCTGGCCCCGGTCGGCCACACGCTGTGGAGCCGCTTCCTCCGCTATCACCCCGAGCATCCGGACTGGCCCAACCGCGACCGCTTCGTGCTGTCGGTCGGCCATGCCTCCATGCTGCTCTATTCGCTGCTGCACCTGGCGGGCGTCAAGGAAATCGACGAGCACGGCACCGCCACCGGCAAGGAAGCGGTCAGCCTCGACGACATCAAGCAATTCCGCCAGCTGGATTCCAAGACCCCGGGTCATCCCGAGTACCGCATGACCACCGGCATCGAGACCACCACCGGTCCGCTAGGGCAGGGCTGCGGCAACAGCGTCGGCATGGCGCTGGCCCAGAAGTGGCTGGCCGCCCGTTTCAACCAGCCGGGTGTGACCCTGTTCGACTATGACGTCTATGTGCTCTGCGGCGATGGCGACATGATGGAAGGCGTCACCGGCGAGGCGGCCTCCATGGCCGGTCACCTGGGGCTGGACAACCTCTGCTGGATTTACGACAACAACACCATCAGCATCGAAGGCCACACCGAGCTGGCCTTCAGCGAGGACGTGGCCGAGCGCTTCCGCGGCTATGGCTGGCATACCCTGCACGTCAAGGATGCCAATGACGCCGAAGCCCTGGCCGCTGCCCTGCATCGCTTCAAGGGCAACACCGGCAAACCGACCCTGATCGTGGTCGACAGCCTCATCGGCTACGGCGCACCCAACAAGCAGAACACCGCGGCAGCCCACGGCGAGCCCCTGGGTGCGGACGAGATCAAGCTGGCGAAGAAGGCCTATGGCTGGCCCGAGGATGCCGACTTCTTGGTGCCCGACGACGCCCGTCACCACCTGCGCGACGCCCTGCTGGAACGTGCCAGCGGTCTGTACGAAGACTGGAACCGTGCCTTCGATCGCCTGCGTCAGGACGATCCGACCCGCGCCGATGAAATCCAGCGCATGCGCGCCGGTGAGATGCCGGAAGGGTGGGACGCCAAGCTGCCCAGCTTCGATACCGATGCCAAGGGTGTGGCGTCCCGCGAGTCCGGTGGCAAGGCGCTCAATGCCTTTGCCCAGAACATTCCCTGGTTGGTGGGCGGGGCGGCGGATCTGGCGCCGTCCACCAAGACCAATCTCAAGTTCGATGGCGCGGGCAGCTTCTCCGCCCGTGAGCCGTCGGGGCGCAACATGCACTTCGGCATCCGCGAGCACGCTATGGGCTCCATCGCCAACGGCATGGCGCTCTGCTACCTGCGCAGCTTCACTGCCACCTTCCTGGTGTTCAGCGACTACATGAAGCCGCCGATCCGCCTGGCGTCCATCATGGAATTGCCGGTGGTATTCGTCTTCACCCACGACTCCATCGGCGTCGGCGAAGATGGCCCCACTCACCAGCCCATCGAGCACCTGGCGCAGCTGCGCGCCACGCCGGGTCTGCTGACCCTGCGTCCGGGCGATGCCAATGAAACGGTGCAAGCCTGGAAGATCGCGCTGCAGCAGACCAATCGACCCTCCTGCATGGTGCTGTCGCGGCAACCGCTGCCGACTCTGGATCGCGCCAAGTACGCCAGCGCCGAGGGCGTCGCCCAGGGTGCCTATGTGGTGGCCGATGCCGAAGGCGTCAAGCCCCAGGTGATCCTCATGGCCACCGGCAGCGAACTGGGCCTGGCGATGCAGGCCTATGAGCAGCTCCAGGGCGAAGGGGTGAAGGCACGCGTCGTCTCCATGCCCTGCTGGGAGCTGTTCGAGGAGCAGGACGAGGCCTACAAGCAGTCGGTGCTGCCGGACGAGGTCCTGGGCCGCGTTGCCATCGAGCAGGCCGGTCCCCTGGGGTGGGAGCGCTACATCGGTCGCAAGGGTGCCTCGGTGACCATGAGCACCTTTGGTGCCTCCGCGCCCATCGGCAAGCTGCAGGCGAAATACGGCTACACCGTGGAAAACGTGGTCAAGCTGGCCAAGGAACAGGCGCAACGCAAAGGGAGCGCCACATGAGCAATCCACTCAAACAGCTGACGGAGCAGGGCCAGGCGGTCTGGCTCGACTTCGTCAGCCGCGAGTTCCTCGCCAAGGGTGAGCTGCAAAAGCTGATCGAGCGTGACGGCCTGACGGGCGTCACCTCCAACCCCTCGATCTTCGAGAAGGCCATGGGCCACGGCAGCGACTACGATGCCAGCCTCAAGGCCTTCCTGGAACGGGCCGATGCCGAGCCGGTGGATGTCTACGAGCATCTGGCCATCGAGGACATCCAGCAGGCGGCCGACATCCTGCGGCCGGTCTATGACCGGCTTGAAGGACGCGATGGTTATGTGAGCCTGGAAGTTTCGCCCTATCTGGCGCTGGATACCCGTGCCACCCTGGACGAGGCGCGCCGCCTCTGGCAGGCGGTGAATCGGCCCAACCTCATGGTCAAGGTGCCCGGCACGCCCGAAGGGGCGGTGGCCATCCGCAAGCTGATCGAGGAGGGGATCAACGTCAACGTGACCCTGCTGTTCGATCGCAATGCCTACATGGCGGTAGCGGAGGCCTATATCGCGGGTCTGGAAGCCCGGCTGCATCAGGGCAAGGACATCAGTCGGCTCGCCAGTGTCGCCAGCTTCTTCATCAGCCGGGTCGACGGCGTGCTGGACAAGCTGATCGACGAGCGCAAGGGTAACGACGGCGAACTGACCGAGCTGCGCGGCAAGGTCGCCATCGCCAACGCCAAGCTGGCCTATCAGGATTACCTGCGTCTCATCCAGTCGCCACGCTGGAAGGTGCTGGCAGCTAAGGGCGCTCATCCGCAGCGTCTGCTGTGGGCCTCCACCGGGTCCAAGGATCCCGCCTATCCCGATACCCTGTATGTCGATCAACTGATCGGCCCGGACACCGTCAACACCATGCCGCCGAAGACCATGGACGCCTTCCGCGACCATGGCACGGCAGCCCCCATGCTGAGCACCGCTATCGACGCCGCGCAGCGGGTGGTGGATGCGACCGTCCGTTTCGGGCTGGATCTCGATGGCGTGGCCAAGCGGCTGGTCAAGGACGGCGCCCGGCAATTCGAAGATGCCGCCGATGCCCTGTTGGGCGCGGTCGGGCAGAAGCGTCTCGAGTTTCTTGGCGAGCGCCTGAATGCCGCGGACTATCGTCTGCCAGACGATCTGAATGAAGCCGTCGAGGCCCGCCTGGATGAGGCGCGGCGTGAAGGCTGGTCGCGCCGGCTCTGGCAGGGCGACGCCTCGCTCTGGACCGGTCGTGACGAAGACCAGTGGGTCGGCTGGCTGGCCGCGGCCCAGGGGCGTCAGGCCGATCCGGTTGCCCTCGGGGTCTTGACCGAGGCCGTTCGCAAGGAAAGCCTGGATACCGTGGTGCTACTGGGCATGGGTGGTTCGAGCCTGGGCCCGGAAGTGCTGGCCAATACCCTGGGTACCGCCACGGGCGGACTCACCCTAAAGGTGCTGGATTCCACCGACCCGGCGCAAATCGCCGCGTTGGAAGAACAGTTGGACCTGCGCAAGACGCTGTTCCTGGTATCGAGCAAATCCGGCTCGACCCTGGAGCCGGAAATCCTGCGGGCCTACTTCCACAAGGCCGTCGAGCAGGCGCTGGGGGCGGAAGAGGTGCGGCGGCGCTTCGTCGCCATCACCGATCCGGGTTCCAAGCTTGAAGCCAGTGCCACGGCCAAAGGCTACCGCGCCATCTTCCAGGGCGATCCCCATATCGGCGGGCGCTACTCGGTGCTGTCGGTGTTCGGCATGGTGCCCCTGGCGCTGCTTGGCCACTCGGTAGCCGACTTCTTCCAGGTGACCCAGCCCATGGTACTGGCCTGCAGCCCCAGTGCGCCCCCTGCCATCAATCCCGGCATTCGCCTGGGCGTGGTCCTGGGCGAGGCGGTGCGTGCCGGACGCGACAAGGTCACTCTGATCGCTTCACCGGGTGTCGCCAGTCTGGGCGCCTGGCTGGAGCAGCTGCTCGCCGAGAGCACCGGCAAGCAGGGCAAGGGCATCATCCCGGTGGACCTGGAGCCCCTCGGCGAGCCAGGCGTCTACGGCAGGGACCGGGTGTTCGTCAGCTTGGTGCTGGCCGGCGAGGAAGACGCCGAGCGCGACAGTCGCCTGCAGGCCCTGGCCGCCGCCGGGCATCCGGTGGTGGACATCCGTCTGGCGCGCGCCGAATTGATCGGCCAGGAATTCTTCCGCTGGGAGGTGGCCACCGAAGTGGCAGGTGCCGTCATCGGTATCAATCCCTTCGACCAGCCGGATGTGGAAGCTAGCAAGATCAAGACCCGTGCCCTTACCGATGGCTACGAGCGCGAGGGTCGTCTGGCCGGTGATGAGCCGCTGCTGGAGGAGGGCACGCTGACACTGTTCGGCGATGCCGACCTGCAGGGGCAGGACACCGCCCGCGCGGCGATCAAGGCGCACCTGGCACGCCTGCAGCCCGGCGACTATCTCGCCGTGCTGGCCTATCTCGAGCGCAATGCCGTGCACGAGGAGGCCTTGGGCGCCATGCGTGATAGCATTCGCGACAGCAAGCGCGTAGCGACCGTCGGCGGCTTCGGCCCCCGTTTCCTGCACTCCACCGGACAGGCCTACAAGGGCGGTCCCAACTCGGGTGTGTTCATCCAGATTACCGCCGATGCCCAGAACGACCTGCAGATTCCAGGGCGGAGTCTGAGCTTTGGTGTCGTCGAGGCCGCCCAGGCCAAAGGCGACCTCGAGGTGCTGGCCGAGCGGGGACGGCGCTATCTGCGCGTGCATATCAAGGGCGGCGACATCGACGCCGGCCTGCAACAAATCGTCGAACTGGTCGAGGCGGCGGTCGCCTGACCTCAAGGAGTCATCAGCATGCAATTGGGAATCATCGGACTGGGCCGCATGGGCGGCAACATCGCACGGCGTTTGATGAAGCATGGGCATGAAGTCGCGGTCTATGACCGCAGTGCCGAAACCGTGGCCGGCCTCGGCAAGGAAGGCGCCATCACCGCCGATAGCCTGGATGGCGTCATCGCCGCCCTGGCACAGCCGCGGGCCATCTGGGTCATGCTGCCGGCGGGCGCGCCGACCGAACAGACCATCGCCGAGCTGGCCGACCGCCTGGCTCCCGGTGACGTCATCATCGATGGCGGCAACACCTACTACAAGGACGACATCCGTCGCGCCAAGACCCTGGCCGAGAAGGGCATCGACTATGTCGACGTCGGTACCTCTGGTGGCGTCTGGGGCCTGGAGCGCGGCTACTGCATGATGATCGGCGGCAAGTCCGCGGCTGTGGAGCGCCTGGAGCCCATCTTCGAGGCCCTGGCTCCCGGCTACGGCAGCATCGAACGGACCCGTGGCCGCAACGCCCCGGACGAGCGTGCCGAGCGCGGCTTCATCTTCACCGGTCCGGCCGGTTCGGGTCACTTCGTCAAGATGGTGCACAACGGCATCGAGTACGGCCTGATGCAGGCCTACGCCGAGGGCTTCGACATCCTCAAGATGAAGAACAGCGACAAGCTGCCGGAAGACGAGCGTTTCGACCTGGACCTGGCCGACATCGCCGAAGTCTGGCGCCGTGGCAGCGTGGTGTCCTCCTGGCTGCTGGACCTGACCGCCCAGGCCCTGGCCGGCGACGTCGAGCTGGAGAAGTTCTCCGGTTCGGTGGCCGACAGCGGCGAAGGCCGCTGGACCATCGAGGCGGCCATCGAGGAGGCGGTGCCGGTCAACGTCCTGTCCGCTGCCCTCTATGCGCGCTTCCGTTCTCGCCAGCAAGCCACCTACGCCGACAAGCTGCTGTCGGCCATGCGCTTCGGCTTTGGCGGCCACGTCGAAATCCCGCAATAAAACCCTGGCCGTTCCCCTGTGGAGCGGCCACGGGCCGCGTCCCGGGGGACGGCATCAGCCGCCCTCGTGGATAAGGCCCTGTCATGACCGATTCTCCTGCCGTTACCCCCAGCACCGCCGCCCAGGAGCGCCGCTCCTGCACCAAGGCGCCCACCGCGCCGCCCGCCACGCTCTTTCTGTTCGGCGCCAATGGCGATCTGGTCAAGCGACTGCTGATCCCCTCGCTGTACAACCTGCTGCGTGACGGCCTGCTCGACGACCGCACCCAGATCATCGGCGTCGACCACAATCCCAACACCGACGAAGGTTTCGCCGATCGGCTGGAAGCCTTCATCCGCGACCAGGCCGAAGCCAAGGGCAAGTCCCGGGACGAGGCGCTGGATGCCGATCTCTGGGGTCAGTTGCGCGGGCGCATCCGCTATCTGCAGGGTGACTTCCTCGAAGACGCCACCTATCAGGCGGTAGGCGAGCGCATCGCCCAGGCCGACACCGACAATGCCGTCTTCTACCTGGCCACCGCCGCGCGCTTCTTTGGCGACGTCGCCGAGCGTCTGGGCAAGGCCGGCCTGCTGGAAGAGCGCGAAGACGCCTATCGCCGACTGGTGGTGGAAAAGCCCTTTGGCGCCGACCTGGCCAGTGCCCAGGCGCTCAACCAGCGCCTGCTGGCGAACATGGACGAAAAGCAGATCTATCGGATCGACCACTACCTGGGCAAGGAGACGGTGCAGAACATCCTGGTCAGCCGGTTTTCCAACGCGCTGTTCGAGTCGTTCTGGAACAACCACTACATCGACCATGTGCAGATCACGGCGGCCGAGACCGTGGGCGTGGAGTCGCGGGGCGATTTCTACGAGAAGACCGGCACCCTGAGGGACATGGTGCCCAACCACCTGTTCCAGCTGCTGGCCATGGTCGCCATGGAGCCGCCGGCGTCCTTCAATGCCACCTCGGTGCGTGACGAGAAGGCCAAGGTGGTCGGCGCCATCCGCCCCCAGACCACCGAAGAGGCCCTGGCCAATTCGGTGCGTGGCCAGTACGCCGCCGGGACGATGAACGACAAGCCCGTCAAAGGCTATCGCGAGGAAGAGCGGGTCGATCCGCAAAGCCAGACCGAGACCTACGTGGCGCTCAAGCTGTTCGTCGACAACTGGCGCTGGGCGGGTGTGCCCTTCTACCTGCGTACCGGCAAGCGCCTGACCGCGCGCGATACCGAGATCGCCATCTGTTTCAAGCACGCGCCCTACGCCCAGTTTCGCGACACCAAGATCGACCGGATGCGGCCCAATTACCTGATCATCCAGATCCAGCCCGACGAAGGCATGTGGTTCGATTTCCATGCCAAGCGGCCGGGACCGCTGGTGGAGCTGGAAAACATCCGCATGGGCTTCGCCTACAGCGACTTCTTCGAGATGCAGCCCTCCACCGGCTACGAAACCCTGATCTACGATTCCCTGATCGGCGACCAGACCCTGTTCCAGCGCGCCGACAACATCGAGAACGGCTGGCGCGCCGTGCAACCCATCCTCGACGCCTGGCAACAGGGCGGCGCGGTGGAAAGCTACGCCGCGGGCAGTGCCGGTCCCGCCGGTGCCGATGAACTCCTGCAGAAGGACGGCCGCTCATGGCATCCGCTGACCTGATCCCCATCGACCTGCTGGTGTCGGATATCGACGGCACCCTGGTGCGCGACGACAAGAGCCTGAGCGAGGCGGTGATCGCCGCCGTCAAGCGGCTGCAGGCGGCCGGCAAGGCCATTACCCTGGTCAGCAGCCGCCCACCGCGGGCGCTGCTGCCGCTGGTACGACAACTGGGCATTCATCAGGCGGTGGCCGGTTTCAACGGCGGCAATCTGGTGGAGGCGGACGGTACCCTGATCCGCGCCCATCGCCTGGCGGAGCCGGTGACGCGCCAGGTGCTGGAGCGGCTGGACAATGAAGCCTTCGAGGTCTGGCTGTTCGCCGATGACCTCTGGCTGACGCGCGATGGACAGGGTGCCTACGTTCCGCGTGAGACTCGGGCGCTGGGGTATGGGCCGACTGTGGTGAAATCCTTCGAACCCTATCTGGATCGGGTCGACAAGATCGTCGCCGCCGGTAGCGATCATGCCGGCCTCGAAGCCCTGGAAGGCGAGTTGGGCGAGCAGCTGGGGGAGGGCGCCACGGTGCTGCGCTCCCAGCTCTATTACCTCGACATCACCCATCCCAAGGCCAACAAGGGCGATGCCCTGATCGAACTGGCCCAGGCCGCGGGCGTACCGGTGGCGCGCACGGCGGCTATCGGCGATGGCAGCAATGACGTGCCCATGTTCCGCCAGGCTGGCCTGGCCATCGCCATGGGCCAGGCCGGCGCAGGGGTACGGGAAGCGGCTGACCGGGTAACGGCCAGTAACCAGGAAGATGGCCTGGCCCAGGCCATCAATCGGTGGATTCTGGAAAGCTGATATCGGTCGGTCGATGTTGGGCTTCGCTTGCCCTCAGTCCAACCTACAGGATGCCTAGGTTGGGTTGAGGCGGCTCCATCGCCAAGGCCCAACAGGACCTGCCTTCGCACCAGGTGGAAAAGGCTTTGCCGTTTTCCACGCTACGCGGGGTCAGGCGGGCGCTCCCTCTCCCTCCGGGAGAGGGCCGGGGTGAGGGCCGCCCCAACCCGGCTACCCCTCCTTCTCCTCCCGATACCCCCGCACATGCTCCACCAGCGCCCGCAGCTTGGGCGCCAGGTTGTGGCGGTTCGGATAGTAGAGGTAGAAGCCAGGAAAGGGCGGCAGATAGTCTTCCAGCACCCGCTCCAGTTCACCCCCCGCCAGATAGGGGCGGAAGGTGTCCTCCATGCCAAAGGTGATGCCGCCTCCGGCCAGGGCGGCGCGCACCATCAGCAGCATGTCGTTGGTGGTGATCCGCGGCGCGACGGCCACATCGAAGGCGCGACCGTTCTCGCTGAATTCCCAGCGCCAGGGCGCCACCTCCGGGGCCGGGCGCCAGCCGATGCAACGGTGGCCCGCCAGTTCGCGCGGGTGCCGGGGTCGGCCATGACGGGCGAAATAGCCCGGGGTCGCCACCGCCACTTCGCGCTGCGGTCCGGTCACCGGAATGGCAATCATGTCCTGCTCGATCACCTCGCCCAGCCGTACGCCGGCATCGAAACCACGCGCGACGATATCGAATTCCTCGTCGGTGACGGTGATGTCCAGGGTCACCTCCGGATAGGCCTCGACGAAGCTGGCCAGCAGCGGCCCATCGAGAAAGCGCTCGGCGATGGAGGTGGCCGCGACCCGCAACAATCCGCGCGGCGGGCCGGCGTGACTGGCGTCTTCCAGGGCGCCGAGCAGACCGGCCAGGGGCCCGGCGATCTGCCGCTGCAGGCGTTCGCCAGCCTCGGTCAGGCGCACGCTGCGGGTGGTGCGCTGCACCAGCGAGCTGCCCAGTTCGTCTTCCAGGCGGCGGATGGCCTGGCTGACCGCGGAGCGGCTGACGCCCAGGCGATCAGCCGCCACTCGGAAATTCTCCGCCGTGGCCACCACGACGAAGACCTTGAGCAGATTCAGATCGGTGTGCATTGGTGAGTCTGGCTAACCATGGCAGTCAGGAGCGGGGGAATTATCACGACAATGAGCCTTCGCTAAGGTGGTGGCAAGCCTGGAAGGTCGCAGTACCGGAAGGGCACGCAGCCGGCCAGCAGGCCGTCCAGGCAAACCACCCCATTCGAGAGGAACACTTCATGGCTATCGACAAGGTCGTACTCATTACCGGCGCCTCCAGTGGCATAGGCGCGGGCATCGCGCGCGAACTGGGCGCGGCCGGCTGCAAGCTGCTGCTCGGCGCGCGCCGCAGCGAACGGCTGGAGGCCCTGGCGGCCGAGATCAACGCCGCGGGTGGCGAAGCCGCCTGCCGCCGGCTGGACGTCACCGACAGCGCCGACGTGGTCGCCTTCGCCCAGGCGGCTCGCGAGCGCTGGGGCCGGGTGGACGTCATCGTCAACAACGCCGGGATCATGCCGCTGTCGCCCATGGCCTCGCTCAGGACCGAAGAATGGATGCAGATGGTCGACGTCAACATCAAGGGCGTGCTCAACGGCATCGCCGCGGTGCTGCCGGAATTCACCGCCCGTGGCGCCGGGCACATCATCAACCTGGGCTCCATCGGTGCCCTGTCGGTGGTACCCACGGCGGCGGTCTATTGCGCCACCAAGCACGCGGTGCGGGCGATCTCCGAGGGACTGCGCCAGGAGCGTGACGATCTGCGGGTCACCTGCATCCATTCGGGTGTGGTGGAAAGCGAACTGGCTTCCACCATCACCGATCCCGCGGCGCGGGCGATGATGGACGACTATCGCGCCATTGCCCTGCAACCCGACGCCATCGGCCGCGCGGTGCGCTATGCCATCGAGCAGCCGGACGATGTGGACGTCAACGAGATTGTCGTCCGCCCGACCCGCAGCGCCAACTAGACGGTCTCGGCCAGGGCTTCGAGAAAGCGCTCCAGCACCAGATTCGGTCGCCGGCCCTTGCGGGTGACGGCGGCCAGGGTGGTGTCGAAGTGGAAGCGCTCGGGATTCAGGGCGCGCAACTGACCCTGGGCTACCCAGGGCTGGGCGACGTGGTCGGGCAGGTAGCCGATGTAGCAGCCGGTGAGGATGAGAAAGGCCACGCCTTCGCGATCCGAGGCGCGTGCCGTGCAGTTCAGCGCGGCATGGCGTTCGTGGCCGTCCTGGTTGAGGAGGTGATTGGGGCCGACGGCGTCCTGAGCGGCCAGGAGGGCGTCGTCCAGCGCCGCGTCGGCCACCGCGAACAGCGGATGGCTGCGGCTGCAATAGAGCAGGGCGCGTTCCTCGTAGAGCGGCAGGTAGTCCAGCCCGGCCAGGGCATTGATCAGCGGCAGCACGCCCAGGTGCAGGTGGCCGTCGAGCACGCCGGTCTCGATCTCGCCGGGCAGGGTCATGCCGATGTTGACCACCACCCCCGGCGCGGCGCGCTTGAGCGCGGCCAGGGCATGGGTGATGCGCATGCGCGGCTGGGTCACCAGGTTGTTGATGATGCCCAGGTTCAGTTCGCCACGCAGGTGCTGGTGCAGCTGGTTGACCTCGCTGCGGAAGCCTTCCAGGGCGGCGAACAGCGACTGGCTGGCCTTGAGCACCTCGCGGCCTTCGTCGGTCAGGGAGAAACCGGCGCGCCCGCGCTGGCAGAGGCGCATGCCCAGGCGTTTTTCCAGGTCGTTCATGTGCAGGCTGATGGCCGAGCGGGTGATGCCCAGCCGGCCTTCGGCGGCGGTGAAGCTGCCGCATTCCACCACCGTCTTGAACAGTCGCAGCAGGCGGATCTCGAAATCGCCGACCTGGGCGAGCAGGGCCTTGCGCGTCGTCTTCATGGCTGCCACCGCAAATGCGGGACAGCATAAGGCGCCGTCGGGAGCGGCGCCAGCGACCGGTTTCAGGCGCCGATCAGGACCCGGCTGCGCTGCCGGGTGACCTGCTTGACCACCCAGACCGCGGCGATGCAGCAGAGCAGGGTGATCAGCGTCAGGCACAGGCGGGTGCCCAGGTACTGGGCGAAGTTCTGCTCACCAAGCAGGCGACCCAGCACGCGATAGGCGCCGGCGAGATAGCCGTGCAGGAAGTAGATGGCGAAGCTGTAGGCGCCCAGCAGGGCCATGCTCTTGGTCAGGCGGCTCTCGGCGTATCCCGGCGCCTTGACCTTCTGGCTGAAGACCGCGAACAGCAACAGGCACAGTGCCAGTTTCTGCAGCCCGTAGAAGGCGCTGTCGAGCACTGCCGCGCCACTCAGCAGCAGCAGGGCCGCCAGCAGCCAGTAACGCGCCTGGGGCCGTTGCAGCCGCTCGCGCTGTTCGCAGGCCAGCATGCCGCAGAGGTAGATCGGCAGGAAGTGCAGGGCCGCCAGCAGCGGATCGGCGTCATTGATCGGGCGATCGGACACCAGGAAATACAGCAGGCCGACCATGGTCGCCGCCGGTAGCAGGCCACGCTTGACGATCCACTCCAGGGCCGGCGCGAGCAGGAAGATCAGCGTCAGCGCCGGAATGAACCACAGCGGACCCAGGTGGGCGCCAGTGGCCAGCAGCAGCGCCGTCTGGGCAAAGGGCGGCCAGTCATGGAAGGCGTTCATGTCGATCCACTCGTGTTCCTGCTTGAGTCCGGAGACATAGAGCAGCACGGCGGGAATCGAGATCAGCAGATAGGGGAGGATGACGTTCTGGAGCTTCTTGCCCAGATAGACCTGGTAGCTGTATTTGCCGAGGTTGTAGCGAAAGAAAAAGCCCGAGAGCGCGACGAAGATGCAGGTGGTTTCCAGCGACAGCAGATTGAGGGCGATCTGCTGGTGCTCGGTGGTCTGGTAGCTGCCCACGGTCATGTGGTGGAAAACGATGAGAACGGCCGCCAGGCCGCGGATCCAGTTGAGCTGAATCAGCATGGGGGAGGTTTCCTTGAGGAATAGCTGAACCGCGCGCTCTGCCTCGGAAGAGGGGCACGGGTTGGCAAAAGCGGAAGGTTGGCTACGCGGCAGAGACGGCGGACAGGCTACCGCGCCCGGCTGGACTACGCGCCGGGAAAAGAGGTGAGGCGAGGTGCCTCGGCGCCACGGGACTACGGTGGCAGGCGGCCAGCTTAAAGTGTTTCAGGCAAGTTATTGATTACTAATCAAATTTGTTGGTTTCAAAATATTTCTATGGCGCCGAGTTGGCACGGATAATTGCGTCTATGAAGGGCTTTTCAGCCAATCCGTGACTGCATGAAGCGGTGTCGTTTCCCCCGCCAGTTTCTTTTGATTTCACTGGTTAGAACCCATGATTGGGTGAGTTTCAAGATGTATAGACGCGAGAAAAAAACCATTTAACTCACGCAAGACTGGGCGCATTCTGCAGGCTCAATGTCACCGCCCGAGGCCCCGTCATGAACCAGCCGCTGACCGTTTCGCCACCTGTCGCCGCCCAGCTCAACCTGCGTGCCCACTGGATGCCCTTTACCGCCAATCGCGCCTTTCAGAAGGATCCGCGCATCGTGGTGGCCGCCGAAGGCAGCTGGCTGATCGACGACCAGGGGCGGCGCATCTATGACAGCCTCTCCGGACTCTGGACCTGCGGCGCCGGTCACTCGCGCAAGGAGATCCAGGAGGCCGTGGCGCGCCAGCTGGGCACCCTCGACTATTCGCCGGGCTTCCAGTACGGCCATCCGCTGTCCTTCCAACTGGCCGAAAAGATGGCCGAGCTGACCCCGGCGGGTCTGGACCATGTCTTCTTCACCGGCTCGGGTTCCGAGAGCGCCGACACCTCGGTCAAGCTGGCGCGGGCCTACTGGCGCATCAAGGGTCAACCCGCCAAGACCAAGCTGATCGGCCGGGCCCGCGGCTACCACGGCGTCAACATTGCCGGCACCAGCCTGGGCGGCATCGGCGGCAACCGGAAGATGTATGGCTCCTTCATGGACGTCGACCATCTGCCCCATACCCTGCAACCGGGCATGGCCTTCACCAAGGGCATGGCCGAGACCGGCGGCGTCGAGCTGGCCAACGAGCTGCTCAAGCTGATCGAGCTGCACGATGCGTCCAATATCGCGGCCGTCATCGTCGAGCCCATGTCCGGCTCGGCCGGGGTGATCGTGCCGCCGGTGGGCTATCTGCAGCGCCTGCGCGAGATCTGCACCCAGCACGACATCCTGCTGATCTTCGACGAGGTCATCACCGCCTTTGGCCGCATGGGCCGCCACACCGGCGCCGAATTCTTCGGCGTGACGCCGGATATCATGAACGTGGCCAAGCAGGTCACCAACGGCGCCGTGCCCCTGGGCGCGGTGATCGCCAGCAGCGCCATCTACGACACCTTCATGAACCAGGCCACGCCTGAGCACATGGTCGAGTTTCCCCATGGCTACACCTATTCGGCCCATCCGGTGGCCTGTGCCGCGGGTCTGGCGGCGCTGGAACTCATGGAACGTGAGAATCTGGTGCAGCAGGCCGCCGAGCTGGCACCTAAGTTCGAAGCCTCGCTGCATGGCCTCAAGGGCGCCAAGCATGTGGTGGACATCCGCAATTGCGGCCTGGCCGGTG
Source organism: Pseudomonas oryzihabitans (assembly GCF_014522265.1). Classification (GTDB taxonomy): domain Bacteria; phylum Pseudomonadota; class Gammaproteobacteria; order Pseudomonadales; family Pseudomonadaceae; genus Chryseomonas; species Chryseomonas aestiva. The sequence goes on along the minus strand of NZ_CP017024.1, from coordinate 5,017,439 downwards.
CCCTGCAGCTCGCCCCGCGTGACGGCGATGCGGTAATCCGCCCGTTCGAGGCCGGCATCGCCCTGTGGAAGGCCGGCTTCTACGTTCGCTTCGGCGGCGACACCCTGCAGTTCGGACCTACCTTCAATGCCAGGATCGAAGACCTGGATCGCGTCTTCGCCGCGGTCGGTGACGCCTTGCACAAGGTGGATTGAGATGGGCGAGAGAACCGCGGCGACGGCTACCGTTCAGCTCGATAACGAACAGGTCTTGGTGACCGAGTGGCGCTTCGCGCCCGGTGCGGAAACCGGCTGGCACCGACATGCCATGGACTATGTCGTCGTACCCATGACCGGGGGCGAGCTGCTGTTGGAAACCGACCAAGGCGAACGGCGGGCGCAACTCGTCGCAGGGCAGAGCTATAGCCGTCTATTGGGCACTGAGCACAATGTGGTCAATGCCGGTAGCGAGGAAGTGGTTTTCATCGAAATAGAACTCAAGCGGAACCCGGATCGGCCATTGCCGGTGTGAGGCCGCGGAAAGAACAGGTGCTTGCAGTCCAAGCCCCCGCCAATCAATGTGAAAGAGACAGCCCATGACCATTCGACATCTCATCGGCGGCCAGCTGGTCGACGGTGGCAGCCGCCGCGCACCGGTCTACAACCCTTCCACGGGCGCGGTCATCCGCGAAGTGCCCCTGGCCGATGCGGCCACTCTGCAGCAGGCCGTTGACGCCGCCCAGGCCGCCTTTCCAGCCTGGCGCAACACTCCTCCGGCCAAGCGCGCCCAGGTGCTTTTCCGCTTCAAGCAGCTGCTGGAGAGCAACGAAGAGCGCCTGGTGCAGCTGATCAGCGAAGAACACGGCAAGACCCTGGAAGACGCCGCCGGCGAATTGCGTCGCGGCATCGAGAACGTCGAATACGCCACCGCGGCACCCGAGTTGCTCAAGGGCGAATACAACCGCAACGCCGGTCCGAGCATCGACACCTGGTCCGACTTCCAGCCCCTGGGCGTGGTGGCCGGCATCACCCCCTTCAACTTCCCGGCCATGGTGCCGCTGTGGATGTATCCGCTAGCCATCGCCTGCGGCAACACCTTCATCCTCAAGCCCAGCGAGCGCGATCCCAGTTCCACCCTGGCCATCGCCCAGCTGTTCGAAGAAGCCGGCCTGCCCAAGGGCGTGTTGAACGTGGTACATGGCGACAAGGAAGCCGTGGACGGTCTGATCGACGCCCCGAGGTCAAGGCGCTGAGCTTTGTCGGCTCCACCCCCATCGCCGAATACATCTATGCCCGCGGCACCGCCAAGGGCAAGCGCGTCCAGGCCCTGGGCGGCGCCAAGAACCATGCGGTGGTCATGCCCGATGCCGACCTCGGCAACACCGTCAATGCCCTGATGGGTGCTGCCTATGGCTCCTGCGGCGAGCGCTGCATGGCCATCTCGGTGGCGGTCTGCGTCGGTGACCAGGTCGCCGATGCCCTGATCGCCCGGCTGGTGCCGGAGATCGAGAAGCTCAAGGTCGGCCCGGGCACCCAGTGCGGCCTGGACATGGGCCCGCTGGTTACCGGCGCGCACCTGGACAAGGTCACCGGCTATGTCGTCGATGGCGTGGCGGCGGGCGCCAAGCTGGTGGTGGACGGCCGCAGTCTCAAGGTCGCCGATCATGAAGAGGGCTTCTTCCTCGGTGGCTGCCTGTTCGATCAGGTCACCCCGGAGATGCGCATCTACAAGGAAGAGATCTTTGGTCCGGTGCTCTGCGTGGTGCGGGTCAAGAGCCTGGCAGAGGGCATCGCCCTGATCAATGCCCACGAGTACGGCAACGGCACCTGCATCTTCACCCGCGACGGCGAAGCGGCGCGGCTGTTCGCCGATCAGATCGAGGTGGGCATGGTCGGCATCAACGTGCCGCTGCCGGTGCCGGTGGCCTACCACAGCTTCGGCGGCTGGAAGAGATCGCTGTTCGGCGACCTTCACGCCTACGGCCCGGACGGTGTGCGCTTCTACACCCGCCGCAAGACCATTACCCAGCGCTGGCCGCAACGCGAGGCCCAGGAGGCTTCGCAGTTTGCCTTCCCCAGCAACGGCTGAGCCTGTTCAAAAGCTGCTACGCGTCGGTCGAACGGCGTTGAAAATGCCCTGGGTCGCCAGCCCGGTCGGAATGCTCATTTACTACTTGTAAACCCGAGCGCAGGTCCGATCCGCTTCCTCAGCCATTTTCGCGGGGCCACCTAGGCCGTGTTTGTCGCTAGCTCGCGAGCCTTTGAATAGGCTCGAAAAGGCCCATTCCTTGGCCTGCCGCACAGCAGGCCGGCCAGGGAAGGCCTTACCCTTCGGCTGCCCTTAGCCGCCGAAGCCCCCATGCCTGCCCTTACCTTCACAGCCGTCGCCCGTCTTGGGTGTGTGATTGGCCTCCTGCTCGCGAGCCTGGCCGGCTGTAGCAGCCAGTCCGCCCAGGACATTGCCCGGCAATTCGGCAAGACCCGCCCCAGCGAATTCCTGCAGACCAGCTCCGACCGCATGGCTACCCTCGCCATGCAGGCCAATCTGCAAAGTCTCTACCGGCTGATGAACAAGCTCTACCTGCGCAATCCGGCCGAATGGAAGAAGACCGGCCTGCCTGATGCCGCCAGCGCCGAGCGCGAGATCCGCATGGCCATCGAGCAGCAGCGCAGCCTGCCTGCGCTGGGCGGACGCAAGGACGTGGCGGCCCTGAGCTACGTGCTCGGCGACGACTACCGCGGCGACCGCGTCGGCGCCTTCATCTATGCCATCGGCAGCATGATCATCGCGGCCCACGGCAATCGCACCGAGTTCTACATCACCGATGTGGTGAATGCGCGCTTCGTCAACAACGCGGCCCGCAACATCGAGAAAGCCACCTGGCTGCTCGGCCAGCGCAAGAACGCCGAGGGCGAACCGCTGCTGTTCGCCAACGAGATCTCGGAGGAGGGCAGCAACCTCAGCTTCGCCACCGAGTTCGGCAAGATCGTCGCCCGCCTGGACCTGCTCGCCCAGTTGCTCGACGAGCGCTATCGGCGCATCGGCGTCAACTACGCCCAGAGTCTGCTGTTCATCAATTTCCTGCCGGTGCAGTAGCGCCTTCGACCGGGCGTCCCTTAGAGTCGAGCGACCTCGACAACCACAACAAGGGGTTCTCTCATGGTCGCTGCCTTGCGCATCGCCCTCATCGGCGCCGGCAACATGGGCCGCCAGCACCTGCATCATCTTCAAGCCGTGCCGAGCGCCCGGCTGTGCGCCCTGGCCGATCCCGATCCGAGGGCGGCCGAGCTCGCCGCGCAGTGGGCCGTGCCGCATTTCCGCGATCATCGGCAGCTGCTGGAAAGCGTGCGCCCGGAAGCGGTGATCGTCGCCAATCCCAATGCGCTGCATGTGGCCACCGCCCTGGATTGTCTGGATCTGGGCATCCCGCTGCTGCTGGAGAAGCCCGTGGGGACCACGTCAGCAGAGGTGGCTCAGCTGCTGCACGCCCAGCGCGACCAGCGCGTGCCACTGCTGGTCGGGCATCATCGTCGCCACAATCCGCTGATCGCCAGGGCTCATGAATTGTTGCGCCAGGGCGCGCTTGGTCGCCTGGTCACCGTCACCGCGCTGTGGCAACTGCAGAAGCCTGAGAGCTATTTCGAGAGTGCCTGGCGCCGCGAAGCGGGGGCCGGGATGCTGCTCACCAATCTGATCCACGACCTCGACCTGCTGCGTCATCTCTGCGGTGAGGTGCGCCAGGTCCAGGCCTTCGCCGACAACGCCCTGCGCGGCTACGCCAATGCCGACAGCGCCGTGATCAACCTGCAATTCGAGAGCGGCGCCCTGGGCAGTCTCACCGCCAGTGACGGCGCCGTCGCGCCTTGGAGCTGGGAGCTCACCAGTGGCGAGAATCCGGTCTATCCCCACCAGCCGGACCAGTCCTGCTACCTCTTCGCCGGCACCGAAGGCGCCCTGAGCGTGCCGCAGCTGCGCCTCTGGCGCTATGCCGAGCCGGGCGCCGGCTGGCACCAGCCGCTTGCTATGGAGGTGCGGGCCGCGGCCCCGGACGAGGCCTTGCGTCTGCAGCTGGAGCACTTCGTGCGGGTCGCGCGGGGAGAGGAGGCTCCCCTGGTCAGCGCCGAGGATGCCGCCCGTACCCTGGCGCTGGTGGCCGCCGTGGAGTGTGCCGCCGCCAGCGGCACGGCACAGCACCCGGCAGCGCCCTTGCCAGACTAGCGGTCCTTACAGCGGCTTGGTCAGTTCCTTGGCGCGGTCATAGGCCTTGGAGAAACCCTTGAGCGACAGGCTTTCGCTGGCGGTCTCGCCATTGGCGACCGGAGTGGTCACGGTCAGGCGACCGCCGCGCTGCAGCTGCTTGAAGACGTCACCGACGAATTCCACCGGCACCACGCAGCCCTGGGGGATGCAGGTGTGGAAGGGCCGATTCTCCAGGCTGCGCTTGTCGATCTGCAGCGAGATCGGCTTGGTCACCGCCACGCCAAAGGGCAGCACCAGGATGCCGTCCACACCTTCCCGATTGGGGCGCAACTCGGTGACCAGCATGCGCTGGCCCTTGGCGCTGTCCTTCTGCTGGGTGATGGCGCACAGCTGCGCGGAGCGGTCCGCGTTGCGGGCGATGCGGCAGATCACCTGCCAGTCGCCATACTTCTCCGTGACTGACGGCTGAGGTTCCTGGGCGTTGGCAGGCGCCGACTGGGCGAAGGCCTGGCCGGCGAGCAGCAGGGGCGCGAGGAACAGGGCCGAGCGGATGAAGCGCTGAGACATGGAGAGTCCTTGGCAGGAGGGAAAGAGCCTCAAGGGTAGGGCATCGCTCCGCCAGGGAACACCCCGGCACGACGATCAGACCTTTTTGACGAACTCGGATTTGAGCTTCATCGCACCTATGCCATCGATCTTGCAGTCGATGTCGTGATCGCCGTCGACCAGGCGGATGTTCTTGACCTTGGTGCCGACCTTGACCACCAGCGACGAGCCCTTGACCTTGAGGTCCTTGATCACGCTGACGGTATCGCCGTCCTGCAGGGGATTGCCGACCGCATCGCGGATCACCTTGGCTTCAGCCGCGGTACCGACGTCCCCGGGCGTCCATTCATGGGCGCATTCCGGGCAGATCAGCTGATCGCCATCGGCGTAGGTGTATTCGGATGCGCAGAGGGGACAGGGTGGCAAAGCGGTCATGGCGGGGCACCTGGCTGGAAAAGCCGCGCATTGTATAGGGTTTTAGCCCGGCGCGGGTGGGGGCCATGCCCTAGGCTGCCAGCTGTACCTCGACCACGGTACCGTGGTCGTTGCGGTAGTGCGCCTCGCCACCGAGCTGTTCGGCCAGGCTCTTGATGATCTTGAAGCCCAGGCGCTGGCTGGTACGCGGATTGAATTGCGGCGGCATGCCCCGACCGTTGTCGGCGATCCGCAACAGCAGTCGCTGATCGTCGCCGCGCTGCAGGCTGATGCTGATCAGGCCACGCTGGCCGGCGTCGAAGGCGTGCTTGAGGGAATTGGTCACCACCTCCGCCACCAGCATCGACAGGGTGGTCAGGCGGGGCAGGTCGAAATTGAGCGGTTCGGCGGTGATGGCGCAGGAGACATTGGCCTGGCCCGCGGCGGCCAGCAGATCACTGGTCAGCAACTGCAGGTGATGGGCCACTGGCTGATCGGCATCGGCGGGGTCGTGCAGGCGCCGGTGGATGCGCGAGATGCTCTCCAGCCGCGAACGGGCTTCTTCCAGGGCCTGGGACGCCTGGCTGTCGCCGGGCAACTTGAGTTGCTGCAGCATGAGCAGCGAGGCGATGAACTGGATGTTGTTGGCGACCCGGTGCTGCAACTCCTGGAACATTGTCGTCTGGACGTTGTAGAGGTCGTGGATCACCTGCTGTTCGGCGCGCAGCCGGGCGCTGGCTGTGTGCATGTAATGGATCAGCACGATGTCGACGCTGACGATGACCACATAGAAGGCCAGGGCCAGGGCACCCTGGGGCCCTACGTCGAAGGTCCAGCCCGGCGGAATGAAGAAGTACCAGGCGGCCAGTCCGGACAGCACGGCGCAGAGGGTGCCGGCGCGGCTGCCGCAGAAGAAGGCGGTCAGGATGACGGCGGGAAAGAAGGTCAGGTAGGGAAAGCCCTGCATCAGGACGTCCACCAGGGCGAAGCGTGCCGCCAGGGCCAGGGCGAATGCCAGCAAGGCGAGGCTGTAGGCCAGTGCCGGGCGAGCGCGGATCCTGCTGCTGAGATCGCTGATCCAGTGACGACGAGACGACGGATCCAAGGCTCTGACCTGCGGGGTAGACGGCGGCGGCGCAAGCTTAACGCAAAGCCGTCTCGCTTGGGCGGATGGTGGCACCAAAGGTGGCTCTGTCCGGCTCGACGGCGATTTCCTGTACAAGGCCTGCACCTTCCCGAACGAAATGGCTGGCTCTGGGCGGGACGAGGGTTTTTTCTTGTACAGAGTGCCCTTGGTCGTACAAGTCAGGACGGCAGCGAAACGTTATGGTCAAACGATTACGTCTTTAACCATCACAGGATTCGCTCATGAATCGCCAGCGCGTATTGGTCGCCGAAGATGAGCCCGTCCTATTGGATCTGCTGCAGGAGCTGTTCGAGGGCTGGGGTTATCAGGTGCATGCCTTCGGCAGCGCCGATGCGGCCTGTGCCTTTCTGCAGGACGAGCAGCCGCAGCTGGATCTGCTCTTCACCGATGTGCGCATGCCGGGAATCCTGAGCGGCGTCGACTTGGCACTGCAGGCCCGTGGGCGGCAGGCCAATCTGCCCATCGTCATCACCTCGGGCTATTGCGACGACAATCCCGCTCGCGCGGCACGAGCGACCTTTCTGCCCAAGCCCTGGGATCTGGAGGCGTTGCACCGCAGTTGCCCGCCGCCCGGGCGCCAGGGGCGCTATGCCTAGACCCTTTGCAGGGGCCGGTAACAGGTAAGTTGCGCCCATGAAAAAGCCCGTAGCGGTCACCCGCTACGGGCTTTTCAGATTTTGGCTCCGCGACCTGGACTCGAACCAGGGACCCAATGATTAACAGTCATTTGCTCTACCGACTGAGCTATCGCGGAACAACGGAGCGTATCTTACTGATAGATAACGGGAAGTCAAGCCTTGGCAGCGCCCTGAAAAGACGCTGCCGGAAGTGCCGTCTTAGCCCTTCAGGACGGCGGCGATGGCCTGGACGGTCGGTGGCAGATTACGCTCGTTCAACGCCGCCACGCAGATGCGTCCGGTGCTGACCGCATAGATGCCGAATTCGCTTTTCAGCCGCTCGACCTGCTCGGCGGTGAGGCCGGAGTAGGAGAACATGCCGCGCTGCGCGTTGACGAAGGCGAAGTCGCGAGTGGCGCCAGCCGCGGCCAGGCCTTCCACCAGGGCGTTGCGCATGGTGCGGATGCGCTGGCGCATCTCGCCCAGTTCGGCTTCCCACAGGGCGCGCAGCTCGGGATTGCTCAGCACGCTGGCGACGATGGTGGCGCCATGGGTCGGCGGGTTGGAGTAGTTGGTGCGGATCACCCGCTTGACCTGGGACAGCACCCGGGCGCTTTCCTCGCGGCTCTCGCTGACCAGGGTCAGGGCGCCGACCCGCTCACCGTACAGCGAGAAGGATTTGGAGAAGGAGCTGGAGACCAGGAAGGTCAGGCCGGAGTCGGCGAACAGGCGTACCGCCTGGGCGTCTTCCTCGATGCCGTCGCCAAAGCCCTGGTAGGCGATGTCGAGGAAGGGCACCAGGTTGCGCGCCTTGACCACGTCCAGCACCGCCTGCCAGTCGGCCGGCTGCAGATCGACGCCGGTGGGGTTGTGGCAGCAGGCGTGCAGCACCACCACCGAGCGCTCCGGCAGCGCCTGGAGATCGGCCAGGAAACCTGCGCGATTCAGGCCGTTGCTGGCAGCGTCGTAGTAGCGATAGTTCTGCACGGGAAAGCCGGCGCCCTCGAACAGCGCGCGGTGGTTTTCCCAGCTCGGGTCACTGATGGCGACCACGGTATCCGGCAGCAGCCGCTTGAGGAAGTCGGCGCCGATCTTCAGCGCACCGGTGCCGCCAACGGCCTGCACGGTGATGGCACGGCCTTCGCGCACCAGGCTCGACTCGGCGCCGAACAGCAGGTGCTGGACGGCCTGGTCATAGGCGGTGATGCCCTCGATGGGCAGGTAGCCACGCGGTGCCTGGGCGGCCACGCGCTGCTGCTCGGCCTCGGCCACGGCGCGCAACAGCGGAATGCGGCCCTGCTCGTCGTAGTAGACCCCCACGCCCAGATTGACCTTGTGCGGACGGGAATCGGCGTTATAGGCCTCGTTCAGGCCAAGGATGGGGTCGCGGGGTGCCATTTCGACGGCGGAGAACAAACTCATGGGGCAGGGGCTCGAATGAGGGGTGAAGGGAAGGGCGGAACGCTTAGGAACCAGGAGTATAGCCCCCTGCAGGCACCATCGCGACCCGACCTCGGTAGGAGATTTCCTGACGTGCGGCGCCGCAGGCGGATTGCAAAGGGGTGCATGCGACCTCATCTAGGGCCTTCCAGCTTTTTCCTCGTCCACACCGCCCTGACCTTGCGTCGGCGCGGTGGTGTCCGTGCATTTCCGCGCTCTTGAGGCAGCCATGTCCGCATTCCAGCTCTCCACTCGCTACACCCCGGCCGGCGACCAGCCCGAAGCCATTCGCCAGATGGTGGAAGGCCTGGAGGCGGGCCTGTCGCACCAGACCCTGCTCGGCGTGACCGGCTCGGGCAAGACCTTCAGCATCGCCAACGTCATCGCTCAGGTGCAGCGCCCGACCATGGTGCTGGCGCCGAACAAGACCCTGGCCGCCCAGCTCTATGGTGAATTCAAGGCCTTCTTCCCGAACAACTCGGTGGAGTACTTCGTCTCCTACTACGACTACTACCAGCCGGAAGCCTATGTGCCCTCGTCGGACACCTTCATCGAGAAGGACTCGTCCATCAACGACCATATCGAGCAGATGCGTCTGTCCGCCACCAAGGCGCTGCTGGAGCGCAAGGACGCCATCATCGTCGCCTCGGTGTCCTCGATCTACGGCCTGGGCAGTCCCGAGGCCTACCTGAAGATGGTCCTGCACCTGGATCGCGGCGACCGCATCGACCAGCGCACCATCCTGCGTCGCCTGGCCGAGTTGCAGTACAGCCGCAACGACATGGAATTCGCCCGCGCGACCTTTCGGGTGCGCGGCGACGTCATCGACATCTTCCCTGCGGAATCCGACCTGGAAGCGGTACGCATCGAGCTGTTCGACGATGAGGTGGAAAGCCTGTCGGCCTTCGATCCGTTGACTGGCGAGGTGATCCGCAAGCTGCCGCGCTTCACCTTCTATCCTAAGACCCACTACGCCACGCCACGCGAGACCCTGCTGGGCGCCATCGAGAACATCAAGCGGGAGCTCGCCGAACGCCTGGAATGGCTGCGCAGCCAGAATCGCCTGCTCGAAGCCCAGCGGCTGGAGCAGCGCACTCGCTTCGACCTGGAAATGATCCTCGAACTGGGCTATTGCAACGGTATCGAGAACTACAGTCGCTACCTGTCCGGGCGGGGTCCGGGCGAGCCGCCACCCACTCTCTATGACTATCTGCCGAGCAATGCCCTGCTGGTGATCGACGAATCCCACGTCACCGTTCCGCAGATTGGCGCCATGTTCAAGGGCGACCGCTCGCGCAAGGAAACCCTGGTGGAATACGGCTTCCGCCTGCCCTCGGCGCTGGACAACCGGCCCCTGAAATTCGAGGAGTGGGAGGCCGGTGCGCCCCAGACCATCTTCGTTTCGGCTACCCCCGGTCCCTATGAGGAAGAGCACGCCGGCCGCGTGGTCGAGCAGGTGGTGCGCCCCACCGGCCTGGTCGACCCCATCATCGAGATCCGTCCGGCCACCACCCAGGTGGACGATCTGCTCTCCGAGATCCGCCTGCGGGTGGCCCAGGAGGAGCGGGTGCTCTGCACCACCCTGACCAAGCGCATGGCCGAGGACCTCACCGACTACCTGGCCGACCACGACGTACGGGTGCGCTACCTGCACTCGGACATCGACACCGTGGAACGAGTGGAGATCATCCGCGACCTGCGCCTGGGTACCTTCGACGTCCTGGTAGGCATCAACCTGCTGCGCGAAGGCCTGGACATGCCGGAAGTCTCCCTGGTGGCGGTGCTCGACGCGGACAAGGAAGGCTTCCTGCGTTCCGAGCGTTCGCTGATCCAGACCATCGGCCGGGCGGCGCGCAACCTCAACGGCAAGGCCATCCTCTATGCCGACAACATGACCGGCTCCATGCAGCGCGCCATCGACGAGACCGAACGCCGGCGCAACAGGCAGCTGGCCTTCAACGAAGAACACGGCATCGTGCCCCAGGGCATCAAGAAGGACATCCGCGACATCATGGAAGGCGCCGCGGCCCCGGGTGCCAAGGGCAAGCGCCGAGTGGCCAAGGCCGCCGAGGACCAGGGCGAATACGCCGCCGAACTGCGCTCGCCGAGCGAGATCGGCAAGCGCATCCGTCAGCTCGAAGAGAAGATGTTGCAGCTGGCGCGCGACCTGCAGTTCGAATCCGCCGCCCAGCTGCGCGATGAGATCCAGGCACTGCGCGAGCGCCTGGTCCAGGTCTAGGAGCCTGTACCTGTTCTGCTGCGCGTCGGCCAAGCCGCGTTGAAAAATTGCTTCGGAATGCTCATTTACCCTTCGTAAACTCCGCTTCCTCAGCTATTTTCGCCTTGCTTGGCTCTAGCTCACGAGAACATGAACAGGCTCGGGCTTTCCGCCAACTGGCAGCGCCAGGGCTGGCGCTGCTACCATTCCGCCTTTGTCCCTTCGCGTTTTTCGAGAAAGCCGATGACCACCGTTCGCACGCGCATCGCGCCGTCGCCCACCGGCGACCCGCATGTCGGTACCGCCTATATCGCCCTGTTCAACCTCTGCTTCGCCCGTCAGCACGGCGGTCAGTTCATCCTGCGCATCGAGGATACCGACCAGGTCCGCTCGACCCGCGAATCCGAACAGCAGATCTACGACGCCCTGCGCTGGCTGGGCATCGAATGGGACGAAGGCCCCGACGTCGGCGGCCCCCATGGCCCCTATCGGCAGAGCGAACGCGGCGAGATCTACTGGAAGTACGCCCGGGAGCTGGTGGAGAAAGGGCATGCCTTCCTCTGCTTCGCCACCCCGGAAGAACTCGACCAGATGCGCGCCGAACAGCAGGCACGGGGCGAGACCCCGCGCTACGATGGTCGCGGCCTGCGGCTGACCCCGGATGAGGTGCAGCAGCGCCTGGACGCCGGCCAGCCCTATGTGATCCGCATGAAGGTCCCGGAGGAGGGCGTCTGCGTCGTCCCCGACCTGCTGCGTGGCGAGGTCGAGATCCCCTGGGATCGCATGGACATGCAGGTGCTGATGAAGGCCGACGGCCTGCCCACCTACTTCCTCGCCAACGTGGTCGATGACCACCTGATGGGTATCACCCACGTCCTGCGCGGTGAAGAGTGGCTGCCCTCGGCGCCCAAGCTGATCAAGCTCTACGAATACTTCGGCTGGGAGCAGCCGCAGCTCTGCTACATGCCGCTGCTGCGCAATCCCGACAAGAGCAAGCTCTCCAAGCGCAAGAATCCCACCTCGGTGACCTTCTACCAGCGCATGGGCTATCTGCCCGAGGCCATGCTCAACTACCTCGGCCGCATGGGCTGGTCCATGCCCGACGAGCGCGAGAAATTCACCCTGGACGAGATGGTCGAGCATTTCGACCTCCAGCGCGTCTCCCTGGGCGGTCCGATCTTCGACGTCGAGAAGCTCTCCTGGCTCAACGGCCAGTGGCTGCGCGAGCTGAGCCCCGAGCGCTTCGCCGCCGAGGTGCAGCAGTGGGCGCTCAATCCCGAGTACCTGCTCAAGATCGCCCCGCTGGTGCAACAGCGGGTCGAAACCTTCAGCCAGATCGCCCCACTGGCCGGCTTCTTCTTCAGTGGCGCCCTGAATCTGGATCCGGCGCTGTTCCAGCACAAGAAGCTGTCCACCGACCAGGTCCGCCTGGTCATGCAACTGCTGCTGTGGAAGCTCGAAGGCCTGCGCCAGTGGGACAAGGAACGCATTACTGCGGTGATCCAGGCGGTCGCCGAGCACCAGCAGCTGAAGTTGCGCGACGTCATGCCGCTGCTGTTCGCCGCCATCACCGGTCAGGCCAGTTCGGTCTCGGTGCTGGATGCCATGGAGATCCTCGGTCCGGACCTCACCCGCTTCCGCCTGCGCCAGGCGGTCGAGCTGCTGGGTGCGCCTTCCAAGAAGGAAACCAAGGAGTGGGAGAAGCTGCTGGCCGAACTCGGCTGACAACCTCCCGGCCGATTCCGGAGTCGGGGTCGGCTTCCCCCTTGCGCCAGGATGGCCCCATGACCTCCGTGACTCCCCAACGGCACAATCTGCTCGAAGATGTGCTGGCCTTGCTCAGCGCGACCCTGATGATCGCCCTGGCGGTCAATCTCTATCGCCAGGCCGGCCTGCTCACCGGCGGTACCGCGGGCCTGGCCTTTCTCGCCCAGTACGGCACGCGCCTCTCCTTCGGTCAGGCGTTCTTTCTCATCAACCTGCCGTTCTACTGGCTGGCCGTGCGGCGCATGGGCTGGGCCTTTACCCTGCGGACCCTGGCGGCCGTGACCCTGGTGTCGCTGCTGACCGAGTTGACCCCGGGCTTTGTCGCCTTCAGTGCACTGCAGCCCCTCTATGCCGCGGTGATGGGCGGCGTCCTGATGGGCGTGGGGCTGCTGATCCTCTTCCGTCACCAGGCCAGCCTCGGCGGCATCAACATTGCCGTGCTCTATCTGCAGCAGCGCTATGGCTGGCGAGCGGGCAAGGTGCAGATGGGCATCGATTGCCTGATCGTCCTGCTGGCGCTGTGGGTCGTCGAACCCGGTGCCATCCTCGTCTCGATCCTGGGCGCCGTGATCCTCAATCTGACCCTGGCGATCAACCATCGGCCCGGGCGTTACAGCGCCATCAGCTAGGGGCTTTCCGTCGCGCAGGCGCAACTTCGATTGGTCCGCGACCCGCCTTGGCTTTAAGATGGCGCCCATTTTCGGCGGCCCGACCGTCGTCATTGCAAGTTGAAGAGGTCTCCATGAGCTGCGATTTCCTGGCACAAGCCCTTCCCGGCGTACAGAAACTCTCGCCCTACGTGCCTGGCAAGCCCGTCGATGAACTGGCCCGTGAACTGGGCATGGCGCCGGCCAGCATCGTCAAGCTCGCCAGCAACGAGAACCCGCTCGGCCCCAGCGCCAAGGCCCTCGAAGCCATTCGTGCCGAACTGGCCGAGCTGACCCGCTATCCGGATGGCGGCGGCTTCGACCTCAAGCAGGCCCTCAGCCAGAGATTCGGTGTGGCCGCCCCTGGCATCACCCTGGGCAACGGCTCCAACGACATCCTCGAACTGGTCGCCCGGGCCTATCTGGCGCCCGGCTACAACGCCGTGTTCAGCGAGCATGCCTTCGCCGTCTATCCGCTGGTGACCCTGGCCATCGGCGCCGAAGGCCGCAGCGTCCCGGCCAAGGACTACGGGCATGACCTCGACGCCATGCTCGCCGCCATCGATGCCGACACCCGGGTGGTCTTCATCGCCAATCCCAACAACCCTACCGGCACCTGGTTCGACAGCGAGGCCCTGGCACTCTTCCTCGCCCGCGTACCCGAGCACGTCCTGGTGGTACTGGACGAGGCCTATATCGAATACGCCGAGGGCGACGAGCTGCCGGACGGCCTGGCATTCCTTGCCCAGTACCCCAACCTCGTCGTCTCGCGTACCTTCTCCAAGGCCTATGGCCTGGCCGCCCTGCGCGTCGGCTATGCCTTCTCCTCGCCGATCGTGGCCGACGTCCTCAATCGGGTGCGCCAGCCGTTCAACGTCAATAGCCTGGCCCAGGCCGCGGCCTGTGCGGCCCTGGCCGACAGCGACTACCTGGCCCGCAGTCGGGCCCTCAACGATGCGGGCATGGCCCAGCTGGAAGCCGGTTTCCGCGACCTCGGCCTGGCGTGGATTCCTTCCCGTGGCAATTTCATCGCCGTGGACCTGGGGCGCGACGCCGCGCCGATCAACCAGGGGCTGCTGCAGGAGGGCGTCATCGTGCGGCCCGTCGCCGGCTATGGCATGCCGACCTTCCTGCGCGTCTCCATCGGCACCGAAGCGGAAAATGCCCGTTTCCTGACGGCGCTGAGCAAGGTCCTGGGTCGTGGCTGAAGTGGCCACCCTTCTGATCGACCGTCTCGTCGTTGTCGGCCTGGGCCTGATCGGCGGCTCCTTCGCCAAGGGCGCTCGCGCCAGTGGTCTCTGTCGTGAGGTGGTCGGGGTCGATCGCGATCCCGAGACCCGCCGGCTGGCGGTCGAACTGGGTGTGGTCGACCGCTGCGTCGCCGAGCTGGACGATGCCTGCCCGGGTGCCGACGTCATCCAGCTCGCCGTGCCCATCCTGGCCATGGAGCGGGTGCTGGCCGATCTCGCGGCCTTGCCGCTGCAGGGTGCCATCCTCACCGACGTCGGCAGCGCCAAGGGCAACGTGGTGCGCGCCGCTCGCCAGGCCTTCGCCGGCCAGTCGCTGCGCTTCGTGCCGGGTCATCCCATCGCCGGCTCCGAGCGCAGCGGCGTCACGGCAGCCAACGCGGCGCTGTTCAATCGGCACAAGGTCATCCTCACGCCACTGGAAGAGACCCTGCCGTCCGATCTGGACAAGGTCGACCGGCTCTGGCGCGCCATAGGGGCCGATGTCGAACACATGACCGTTGAGCATCATGACCAGGTCCTCGCTGCCACCAGCCACCTGCCGCACCTGCTGGCCTTCAATCTGGTGGATTCCCTGGCCAAGCGCAGCGAGAACCGCGAGATCTTCCATTACGCTGCTGGCGGTTTCCGCGACTTCACCCGCATCGCCGGCAGCGATCCGACCATGTGGCACGACATCTTCATCGCCAATCGTGAAGCCGTGCTGCAGGCCCTGGACACCTATCGCGCCGATCTCGACGAGCTGCGCGGCGCCATCCAGGCCGGCGATGGTCAGTTCCTCATGGAGGTGCTGACCCATGCCCGCGGCGCGCGCGAATATTTCGGGCGCATCCTCGCCAGTCGTACCCAGGCCGGCGCTCAGGTCGCCGTCCATCAATCTCTTACGGAGGGGCACTCATGAGCAGTACCGCACCCGTCATCACCCTCGATGGCCCTGGCGGTTCGGGGAAGGGCACCCTCGCGGCGCTGGTCGCCCGTCAGCTGGGCTGGAATCTGCTGGATTCCGGCGCGCTCTACCGCCTGCTGGCCTTCGCCGCCCGCAACCATGGCGTGGACTACACCAACGAAGAGTCGCTCAAGTTGCTGGCGGCCCACCTGGACGTCCAGTTTCTTGCCGGGCATGAGCACGGCCAGCGCATCATCCTCGAAGGGGAGGACGTCACCGACGTCATCCGGACCGAGGAAGTCGGCGCCGGCGCCTCCCAGGTCGCTACCCTGCCCGCCGTGCGCGATGCCCTGCTGCAGCGCCAGCAGGCGTTCCGCGAGGCGCCCGGTCTGGTCGCCGATGGCCGTGACATGGGCACCGTGGTGTTTCCGGACGCCGAGCTGAAGATCTTTCTGACCGCCGGTGCCGAGGAAAGAGCACAGCGGCGTTATCTTCAGTTGAAGCAGAAGGGCGAAAATGTTAGCTTGCCTGCCCTCCTGGAAGAGATCCGTGAGCGGGACGCCCGCGATAGTCAGCGTAGCGTTGCTCCGCTCAAGCCGGCCGACGATGCCGTCGAGCTGGATTCCACGCATCTCTCCATACAACAGGTATTGGAACGCATCCTGACCCTGGCCGCCGAGCGCGACCTGGCGGGATGAAGGCCGAGACTCATCCGAGTCGTCGGTGAAAGCTACCGGGAACCAGTCGCATCCCGGCAGCCGGATGGTAACCACTCACCCCGCATGGGCTGGTCATGCGGTAGCCGGATACATCGGGTATCCATACAACAGGTATGAACATGAGCGAAAGCTTCGCAGAACTCTTTGAAGAAAGTCTGAAATCCCTCGACATGCAGCCGGGCGCCATCATCGTCGGCACCGTGGTGTCGATCGATGGCGACTGGGTTGTGGTCGATACCGGCCTGAAATCCGAAGGCCTGGTTCCGCTCGAGCAGTTCTACAACGAACAAGGCGAGCTGACCATCAACGTGGGTGACGAAGTCCACGTAGCCCTGGATGCCGTCGAAGACGGTTTCGGCGAAACCAAAGTGTCTCGCGAAAAGGCCAAGCGCGCCGAGTCCTGGCTGGTCCTGGAAGCCGCGTTCAGCGCCGACGAAGTGGTCAAGGGTGTCATCAACGGCAAGGTCAAGGGCGGTTTCACCGTCGACGTCAGCGGCATCCGCGCGTTCCTGCCGGGCTCCCTGGTCGATGTCCGTCCGGTGCGTGACACCACCCATCTGGAAGGCAAGGAACTCGAGTTCAAGGTCATCAAGCTGGACCAGAAGCGCAACAACGTTGTCGTTTCCCGTCGTAGCGTCCTGGAAGCCGAGAACAGCGCCGAGCGTGAAGCTCTGCTGGAATCCCTGCAGGAAGGCCAGCAAGTCAAGGGTATCGTCAAGAACCTCACCGACTACGGTGCGTTCGTCGACCTGGGCGGCGTAGACGGCTTGCTGCACATCACCGACATGGCCTGGAAGCGCATCAAGCATCCGTCGGAAATCGTCAACGTCGGTGACGAGATCGACGTCAAGGTGCTGAAATTCGACCGCGAGCGCAACCGCGTCTCCCTGGGTCTGAAGCAGCTGGGCGAAGATCCGTGGGTCGCCATCAAGGCCCGCTACCCGGAAGGCACCCGCGTTCAGGCGCGCGTCACCAACCTCACCGACTACGGCTGCTTCGCCGAGCTGGAAGAGGGCGTGGAAGGCCTGGTGCACGTGTCCGAAATGGACTGGACCAACAAGAACATCCACCCGTCCAAGGTCGTTCAGGTCGGCGACGAAGTGGAAGTCATGGTCCTGGATATCGACGAAGAGCGTCGTCGTATCTCCCTGGGCATCAAGCAGTGCCGCGCCAACCCGTGGGAAGAGTTCTCGGGTCAGTTCAACAAGGGCGACCGCATCTCCGGCACCATCAAGTCGATCACCGATTTCGGTATCTTCATTGGTCTGGAAGGCGGCATCGACGGCCTGGTACACCTGTCCGACATCTCCTGGAACGAAACCGGCGAAGAAGCCGTGCGTCGCTTCAAGAAGGGTGACGAGCTGGACACCGTGATCCTGTCCGTTGACCCGGAGCGCGAGCGCATCTCCCTGGGTATCAAGCAGCTGGAAGACGATCCGTTCTCCAACTACGCCTCCCTGAACGAGAAAGGCACTATCGTGCGCGGTACCGTCAAGGAAGTCGATGCCAAGGGCGCTGTCATCACCCTGGCCAACGAGATCGAAGGCGTCCTGAAGGCGTCCGAAATCAGCCGTGACCGCGTCGAAGACGCCCGTAACGTGCTGAAGGAAGGCGACGAAGTCGAAGCCAAGATCATCAGCATCGATCGCAAGAGCCGCGTGATCAGCCTCTCCGTCAAGTCCAAGGACGTTGACGACGAGAAGGAGGCCATGAGCTCCCTGCGTAGCAAGCAAGAGCCTGCTGCTGGCCCCACCACCATCGGCGACCTGATCAAGGCGCAGATGGAAAGCCAGAACTAAGTTCGAGCTTGAATAAAAGGCGACCCTTCGGGGTCGCTTTTTTTTGGCTGGCGAAAATTGGGCAGGGTGGTCATGACCCGTAAAAAGTTGCCGGGACCAAAGTCGTCCGCTTGACTTTTCAAAAATCCGTCGGCGTGCTAAAAGTCCTTGGAGGTGATCTAGCCGCTTGATAACGAAGGAAAAAATCCATGACCAAGTCGGAGTTGATCGAGCGCATCGTTTCCTATCAGGGGCAGTTGTCGTCCAGGGATGTCGAACTGGCGATCAAGACCATGCTGGAGCAGATGGCCCAGGCACTTTCCACTGGAGACCGTATCGAGATCCGCGGCTTCGGCAGCTTTTCGCTGCACTATCGCGAACCCCGTACGGGGCGCAATCCCAAGACCGGCGAGTCGGTACTGCTGGACGGCAAGTTCGTTCCGCACTTCAAGCCAGGTAAGGAGCTGCGGGACAGGGTCAACGAGCTGGAGCCATAAAGCCGTCGCCCACTGCCGGTCTTTTCTCTGTCTGCCCGACAAGAGTTTGATTTTCCTTGTTTTTTTGGCTAGCTCTGAGCCGTCAAAAAAGCGTTATTCATAAGGCTGGTATCGGTATTTTGACGTTTACAAAAAAAGTCAAGCCGTTTTGATATTTTTGTAGACGGGTTCCGATTTTTGTATGAGACTTCCTTCACATAAGGTCTTGGGTGACCTCGTAGTCCACGCCGAGTGAGGAAGTTGTCATGCGCCACTATCTTTTCATCTGGATCGGTATCGCCGCCTGCTTCACCAGCATGCACCTCGGTCATCCCTTCCTCGCTGTAGCCGCTCTGGCCGGTAGCTGGATGGTTGCCCTGTTTCTGCAGCCCGCTCAGCGCGTCGAGAGCTTCTCGCGCCACTACGTTGGCCAGCCGACCGCTCGCTTCCAGGCCGTCGAAGTCCAGGCTTCCGCCAAGACCTTCTAAGGTTCTCAAGTTTTTCGGCCCGCCGAGCTCAGGTTCGGCGGGCTTTTTTATGCCTGCGTTCTGCGTGGCTAGGCCCTTGCGGGGCAATGTCATACCATAAGCGCCCTTTCCTGGCTGACTGGCACGGCGCAACGCATTGATGGAACTCAAGATTCTGGTGACTGGGGCGGGGGGCTTCGTCGGCGCAGCCCTGGTTCGGCAGCTACAGGCCAAGGGGTATCCGGTGGTCGCCGCGCAGCGCCAGCCGGCAGCTGCCTCGATCGCGAGCGAGGTGATTCCGGTGATCCGTGAGTTGTCCGCCGATACCGACTGGTCCGCGCCCCTGGCAGGGGTGGATGCCGTCATTCATCTCGCCGCCCGGGTCCATCAGCTAGGCGAGCAGCCAGGCGTGGTCAGCGAGGCTCGCTACGATGAGGTGAATCGGGCGGCAACCCTCAAGCTGGCACGGGACGCCCAGGCTGCTGGCGTCCGTCGCTTCATCTTTGTCAGCAGCATCAAGGTCAATGGTGACTGGACCCTTCCCGGCAAGCCCTTTCGCGCTGACGATCTGCCCGCACCCACCGATGCCTACGCGCGTTCCAAGGCCGCTGCCGAACAGCAGCTGCTGGCGCTGATGGCCGAGACCGGGCTGGAAGTGGTCATCGTGCGTCCACCACTGATCTACGGGCCTGGGGTAAAGGCCAATGTGGCCCGTCTGCTGGACACCCTGGCGCGGGGCGTACCGCTGCCACTGGGGGGCGTTCGGCACAACAGGCGCAGTCTGCTTGCCCTGGAGAATCTGCTCGATCTGTTGATCCTGTGCATCGCGGCGCCCAAGGCGGCCGGGGCCATCCTGCTGGTCAGCGACGATGAAGATCTCTCCACCGCCGAGCTGCTCGAATCGCTGGCCGAAGGCCTGGGTCAGAAACCCCGGCTGATCGCCGTTCCGTCCGCCTGGCTCGAATGGGGCGCCAGATTGCTGGGGCGGGGCGAGGTGGCGCAACGTCTCTGTGGGTCGCTGCAGGTCGACATCCAGCCCACCAAGACCTTGCTGGGCTGGCAGCCCCCGCTGTCGGCACGCGCCGCCTTGCGTGCGCTGGGCGCGCAACGGGCCGGTGCGGAGGGTCGGAAATGATGTTGCTCCTGTTGCTCCTGGCTGGCGGCTGCAGCTGGCTCGGCACGGCGGCGCTGCGCCGCTATGCCCTGTCCGGAGGCCTGCTCGACGAACCCAACGCGCGCAGTTCGCACCAGGTGGCGACGCCTCGAGGCGGCGGCCTGGCGATCGTCGTGGTGTTCGTGCTCGGCTGTGTGGTGCTGGAGCTGCTGGGGCAGCTTGATCCGGCTTCCTGCGGCGTCCTGATAGGCGCGGGGCTGCTGGTGGCAGTGCTCGGCTTCGTCGACGATCATCGGCACGTGGGCGCCGGCTGGCGTCTGCTGGGTCACTTCCTGGCGGCGCTCGCTGCCCTGCTGTGGCTGGGCGGCTATGGCGCACTTCCTGCGCAGCTGTCCGCTGTTCTGGGGCTGCCCGGCTGGCTGGTGATGACCCTTGGCGTGCTCTATCTGGTCTGGCTGCTGAATCTCTACAATTTCATGGATGGCATCGATGGGATCGCCGGCGTCGAGGCGCTCGTCGTCTGTCTGGGCATGGCGCTGATCTATGCCGTGACCGAGCATGGCGCCTTGCTGGGCGCACCCTTGCTCCTGGCGGCGGCCGTGGGTGGCTTCCTATGCTGGAATTTTCCGCCAGCGCGCATTTTCATGGGTGATGTCGGCAGTGGCTTTCTCGGTCTGATTCTCGGCATGCTGTCGTTGCAGGCGGCACTGGTGGAGCTGTCGCTGTTCTGGGCCTGGCTGATCCTGCTCGGCGTCTTCGTGGTCGATGCGACCTGGACCCTGTTGCGGCGGCTGAGCCGGGGCAAGAAGCCCTACGAGGCTCATCGCACCCACGCCTATCAGTGGGCCTCCCGTCAGCATGGCGCCCATCGCCCGGTGACCCTGACGGTACTCGCCATCAACCTGTTCTGGTTGCTGCCTATCGCTTTGCTGGTGGGGCTGGGGCTTTTAAGTGCCATACTGGGGCTCTTGCTTGCCTATGGGCCTTTGCTTTGCCTGGCCCTTCGATACCATGCTGGGACCGATGAGGTAGCCATGGCTGCGCAGTCCACCGGATTCAGGGATTAGGGACACTGACATGTTGCGTGACCATCTGGTCAAGCTGAACCGGCGTACCAAGAGAGTCATCCAGGTCGCGGTCGATCTGTTGCTGATCTGGCTCTCGTTATGGTTGGCCTTCTATCTGCGCCTGGGTTCCGTGCAGATGATCGAGCCCTTCAGTGGGCATGCCTGGCTGTTCATCACTGCGCCGGCCATCGCCATTCCCCTGTTCATCCGCTTCGGCATGTACCGCGCGGTCATGCGCTACCTGGGCAACGACGCCCTGATCGCCATCGCCAAGGCGGTGACGCTGTCGACGCTGCTGCTGTCGGTAGTCATCTACTGGTATCGCGACCTGCCGGAGATCGTCCCGCGTTCGATGATCTTCAACTACTGGATCGTCAGCCTGATCCTGATCGGCGGCCTGCGTCTCGCGCTGCGCCAGTATTTCCTGGGCGACTGGTATCGCGCCATTACCGTGCCCTTCATCAAGCAGCCGGACGAACTGCCACGGGTCGCCATCTACGGCGCCGGCTCGGCGGGCAATCAGCTGGTCGCGGCGCTGCGCATGGGCCGGGCCATGCGTCCGGTGGCCTTCATCGACGATGACAAGAGCATCGCCAATCGCATCATTGCCGGTCTCAAGGTCTACACCCCCAAACACATCCAGCAGATGATCGATGAAACGGGCGCCGAGGAGATCCTTCTGGCGATCCCGTCCGCTACTCGCGCACGGCGACGTGAGGTTCTCGGTCTGCTGGAACCCTATCCGCTGCACGTCAGAACCGTGCCGCGGATCAGCGACCTGGCCTGCGGCAAGGTACAGGTGGACGACCTCCAGGAGGTCGATATCGCCGATCTGCTGGGACGGGATCCGGTGACGCCCCGGCCCGAGCTGTTCGCCCGTTGCATCACCGCCCAGGTGGTGATGGTGACCGGGGCAGGGGGATCCATCGGCGCCGAGCTGTGCCGGCAGATCATTGGCCAGAAACCGCGCACCCTGATCCTGCTCGACCACGCCGAATTCAACCTCTACAGCATCCACCGTGAGCTGGAGACCTATATCCAGCGCGAAGCGCTGCCGGTCACCCTGGTGCCGGTGCTGGGCTCCATTCGCAACGCGCCGTTGCTCCTGCAGGTGATGCGGCACTGGAAGGTGGCCACCCTCTACCATGCGGCAGCCTACAAGCACGTGCCCATGGTCGAGCACAACATTGCCGAGGGTTTCGGCAACAACGTTTTGGGCACCCTCAATGCCGCCCAGGCGGCCATCCAGGCTGGCGTGACCAGTTTCGTGCTGATCTCCACCGACAAGGCGGTACGGCCCACCAACATCATGGGCAGTACCAAACGCCTGGCCGAGATGATCCTGCAGGCCCTGAGTCGCGAGGCGGCGCCCGTGCTGCACGGGCAAACGGATGGTATCCATCAGGTCAATCGCACCCGCTTCACCATGGTGAGATTCGGCAACGTGCTGGGCTCGTCCGGTTCGGTCATCCCGTTGTTCAGGACCCAGATCCGCAAGGGTGGGCCGGTCACCGTCACCCATCCCAAGATCACGCGTTTCTTCATGACCATCACCGAGGCCGCCCAACTGGTCATCCAGGCGGGCGCCATGGGCGAGGGCGGAGACGTCTTCGTGCTCGACATGGGCGAGCCGGTACGCATCGTCGAACTGGCCGAGCAGATGATCAAGCTATCGGGCCTGAGCGTCCGCTCGCCGGCCAATCCCCATGGCGATGTCGCCATCGAGTTCACCGGGCTGCGACCCGGTGAAAAACTCTATGAAGAGTTGCTCATCGGTGACGACGTGAGTCCGACTTCCCATCCGAAGATCATGCGTGCCAGCGAAGACTTCCTGGCCTGGGATGCCTTCCGGGCAGCCCTCGTCGAGCTGAGTCGCGCGATCGATGCCGGTGATTATCTCCGCGTCCGGCAACTGTTGCGCGACACCGTCGCCGGCTATTCGCCAGAGGGCGACATCGTCGACTGGCTGCACGGCAAGAGATCCATCGAGTGATCCCGTCCACGCTTTCTTTCAGCCTGGATTTGAAGCCGAGCACAGAAGCGGCAGCCGCCCAGCGCTAGGCTGAACTTTCTTTTCCTGCCACTGTTTAACTCAGGTCTTTGGGTACATAGCCGTGGCTGTGACCCAAGCCAGGGATGGCTGCGCCGTCCTCCGATGTCTCGTCCGCAGCGCCGGGCGCGATGATGTACAAATCGATATAGGCAGGATTCAGGATGAAGGTACTGGTAACAGGTGGCGCGGGTTTCATTGGTTCCGCCGTGGTACGTTTTCTTATCAACGAGACCCAATGCAAGGTTGCCAACGTCGACAAGCTGACGTACGCCGGTAACGTGGATTCCCTGGCCGAAGTCGCCGACTCCGACCGCTATGAATTCCACCAGGTGGACATCTGCGACTTCGCCGCCCTGCAGCAGGTCTTCGCGTCCTTCCAGCCCGACGTGGTCATGCACCTGGCTGCCGAGTCCCACGTGGACCGCTCCATCGAGGGCCCTGCCGCCTTCATCCAGACCAATGTGGTCGGCACCGGCGTCATTCTCGAGGTGACCCGTGCGTACTGGAACGACCTGGCGCCGGAGGCCAAGGCAGCCTTCCGTTTCCACCACATCTCCACCGACGAGGTCTACGGCGACCTGCACGGTACCGACGACCTCTTCACCGAGATCACGCCCTATTCCCCGAGCTCGCCCTATTCGGCTAGCAAGGCCGGCAGCGACCATCTGGTACGTGCCTGGGGTCGGACCTACGGGCTGCCGGTACTGGTGACCAACTGCTCGAACAACTATGGCCCCTATCACTTCCCCGAGAAGCTGATCCCCCACGTCATTCTCAATGCCATCCATGGCAAGCCGCTGCCGATCTATGGCGACGGCTCCCAGGTGCGTGACTGGCTGTTCGTCGAAGATCATGCCCGCGCCCTCTATACCGTGGTGACCCAGGGCGAGGTCGGCGAGACCTACAACATCGGTGGCCACAACGAGAAGCGCAACCTGCAGGTCGTCGAGACCATCTGTGACCTGCTCGAAGAACTGGCTCCGCAGAAGCCCGAGGGTGTCGAGCGCTATCGCGACCTGATCACCTTCGTCAAGGATCGCCCGGGTCACGACATGAGATACGCGATCGACGCCAGCAAGATCGGCCGCGAGCTGGGCTGGACGCCGGCAGAGACCTTCGAGACCGGCATGCGCAAGACCGTAACCTGGTACCTGAACAATCGTGAGTGGTGGCAGCGGGTACTGTCCGGCGCCTACCGCCTCGAGCGTCTCGGCGAAGCCGTTTAACGATCCTATCGCGGACACGCCCGCGGGCGTGTTCGACCGACAGCAACAGTCAATTTTCAGAGGACGATTGCCATGAGCAAATACAAGGGAATTCTGCTGGCCGGTGGCTCCGGTACCCGTTTGCACCCCATTACCCTGGGCGTGTCCAAGCAGTCGCTGCCGATCTACGACAAGCCCATGATCTACTATCCGCTGTCCGTGCTGATGCTGGCCGGTATCCAGGAAGTCCTGATCATCTCGACGCCGGCCGACCTGCCCGGCTTCCAGCGCATGCTCGGCGACGGCAGCCACTTCGGCATGCAGCTGAGCTACGCCGAGCAGCCCAGCCCGGACGGCCTGGCCCAGGCCTTCATCATCGGTCGCGAATTCGTCGGCGATGACAACGTCTGCCTGGTCCTCGGCGACAACATCTTCTACGGTCAGCACTTCAGCGAGACGCTGCTCAAGGCTGCCAGCGTGGACAAGGGCGCCACCGTCTTCGGCTACTACGTCGCCGACCCCGAGCGTTTCGGTGTGGTCGAGTTCGACGAGCAGGGCAAGGCCCTGAGCATCGAAGAAAAGCCCAAGAAGCCGAAGTCCAACTATGCCGTCACCGGTCTGTATTTCTACGACAACGACGTGCTGGACATCGCCGCCAACATCAAGCCGTCGCCCCGGGGCGAGCTGGAAATCACCGACGTCAACAACGAGTACCTGCGCCGTGGCTCGCTGAACGTTTCCCTGCTGGGCCGTGGTTTCGCCTGGCTGGACACCGGTACCCACGACGCCCTGCTGGAAGCCGGCCATTTCGTCCAGACCATCGAGAAGCGCCAGGGTCTGAAGGTCGCCTGCCTCGAAGAGATCGCCTTCCAGAAGGGCTGGATCACCTGCGAGCAGATGGCCATGCAGGCCGAAGCGCTGAGCAAGACCGGTTACGGCCAGTACTTGGCGCGGCTGTGCAAGGAGCAGGACTGATGCAGGTCTTCGACACCGCGATCCCGGACGTCAAGCTGATCGAACCCAAGGTCTTCGGTGACGACCGCGGCTTCTTCCTGGAGTCCTTCCAGGCGGAGCGCTATGCCCAGCAGGCGGGGATCACCCTGCCGTTCGTGCAGGACAACCATTCGCGCTCCGCCCGGAACGTGCTGCGTGGCCTGCATTTCCAGCGCAGCAAGCCGCAAGGCAAGCTGGTGCGCGTGGTGCGCGGCGAGGTGCTGGACGTGGCCGTCGACATCCGTCGCGGTTCGCCCACCTTCGGCAACGTGGTCGCCGAGATCCTCTCGGAAGACAACAAGCGCCAGCTCTGGATACCGCCGGGCCTGGCCCACGGCTTCGTGGTGCTGTCGGAAACCGCTGATTTTGAATACAAGTGCACAGATTATTACGATCCCTCTGATGAAGGGTCTTTGATCTGGAATGATCCGGATCTGAATATCGACTGGCGGGTAACGGATCCCATCCTGTCCGCCAAAGATGCACAAGGCCTTCGATTGGCGGAGCTGTATAGATGAAGATACTGGTTACCGGAGCTAACGGTCAGGTCGGACGCTGTCTGACCGATCGTCTTCAGCGTTCAGAACTGGCATGGGAGGCCCATGGACGTGCCACTCTGGATATCGCTGACGAAGGCTCGGTAACCAGCCATCTCGAGCGGTTCGCTCCGGACGTCGTGATCAATGCGGCCGCCTACACGGCGGTCGACAAGGCCGAGCAGGAACCCGAGATCGCCGCCCGCGGCAATATCGAAGGTCCTGCGGTGCTTGCCCAGGCCTGCGGCGCCGCCGGCATCGCCCTGCTGCACCTGTCCACCGACTATGTGTTCGACGGTACCGCCACCGAACCCTATCAGGTCGAGGATCCGGTCAGTCCGTCCGGGGTCTACGGCATGACCAAGCTGGAAGGGGAGAACCGCGTGCTCTCCGCCTGCCCGCGCTCGGTGGTGCTGAGAACCGCCTGGGTGTTCAGCGAGCACTGCAACAACTTCCTCAAGACCATGCTGCGGCTCGCTGCCGATCGTGACGAACTGCGGGTGGTGAGCGACCAGGTGGGTTGCCCGACCTACGCCGGCCACATCGCCGATGCGCTGTTGCAGATCGCCGTCCAGGCCGAAGCCCGGCCTGAGCAGACGGCCTATGGCCTCTATCACTTCGGCGGCGACAGCGGCCTGAGCTGGTGCGACTTCGCGCGCTACATCATCGATGCCGGCGAGGAGCTGGGCATGCTGGAACGGGCGCCGCTCATCACCGGCATCGCCACGTCCGAATTTCCCACCCTGGCCAAGCGCCCGGCCTATTCCATGCTGGATTCCAGCGCGCTGGAGCAGCACTTCGGCATCCCGCCGAGCGACTGGCGCCAGGGCGTTCGCCAGACCCTGCTGGCGCTCCAGACCGAGCGTGCCCAAGCAGGGTCTCTGGTGAGTTGACCGTCTGACCCTTTGCGTTAAGCTCTCCGGATCAAACAGCGGAACAGGGAGGTTCCTCTATGAGATTCGTCTGGATAGTGACGTTGCTGGCCCTGTTCGGTCCCTGGGCCAATGCCTGTGAGCCTGGCACGGGTGCTGCACCCAAACCTGCCGCGAATGCCAGCCTGGCACCCCTGAACATCAATGTCGCCGACGTCACCGCGCTGCAACGGCTGCGGGGAATAGGGGCCGTCAAAGCACAGGCGATCGTCGACCATCGCCAAGCCCATGGCGCCTTTGCCTCGGTGGACGAGCTGCTCGAGGTGAAGGGCATCGGCAAGGCTCTGCTGCAGCGCAACCGCGAACTGCTCAGCGTCGACTGATTTTCGGCAAACTTTAACCGTCTCTTTGCACCTTTTTCCCAAACCATTGTTTTGGCTGGATTTTTAGGATCTGGCACAGGCATTGCTCTATCTCTGACACGAGTGGGTACGGCGTCAATTTCCCGTGCCAGAGGAGCAGAGCAAATGGTTCAAGGTGTCGAGTTCAATCGGTTGATGCTGGAAATGCGCTCCATGCAGACCGAAGCCATGGCCCGGTCGAAAGCCGTGGTAGCTCCGGCTGCCGGCGCGGAACAGGTCCAGGGTCCGAGCTTCGCCGACATGCTCAGCAAGGCCGTGGGCTCCGTCAACGAGACCCAGCAGACCGCTGGCGAGATGGCCAAGGCCTTCGAGCTGGGGCAGGGCGGCGTCGACCTCACTCAAGTCATGATCGCTTCGCAGAAGGCCAGCGTCTCCGTGCAGGCCTTGACCCAGGTACGCAACAAGTTTGTTCAGGCGTACCAAGACATCATGCAAATGTCGATTTGAGGACGGTCTAGAAAATGGCTGAAGCTCTCACCAACGCACCCGTCCCGACGACCAAGCCCGAGGCTGAAGACAAGCCCAAGAAGTCGCTGCTGGGGCTCAGCTTTCTCGACAACCTGTCCGACATGCCGCTGCTGCGGCAGATGGGGCTGCTGATCGGCCTGGCCGCCAGCGTCGCCCTGGGCTTTGCCGTGGTGCTCTGGACCCAGCAGCCGGACTATCGGCCGCTGTACACCAGCATGAATGGTCTCGACGCCAATCAGGTGCTGCAGGCCCTGGGCGCGGCCGACATCGGCTACAAGGTCGATCCGAATTCCGGCGCCCTGCTGGTCAAGTCCGACGACCTCGGCCGGGCGCGCATGAAGATGGCCGCAGCCGGCATCACCCCCTCCGATGGCAATGTTGGCTTCGAGCTGCTGGACAAGGAGCAGCCGCTGGGCACCAGCCAGTTCATGGAGGCGGCCAACTATCGGCGCAGCCTGGAAGGCGAACTGGCCCGGACCATCTCCAGCCTCAACGGCATCAAGGGCGCCCGGGTGCACCTGGCGATCCCGAAGAGTTCGGTGTTCGTCCGTGACGAGCGCAAGCCGAGCGCCTCGGTACTGGTCGAGATGTATCCCGGCCGTACCCTGGATGCCGGTCAGGTCATGGCCATCATCAATCTGGTCGCCACCAGCGTGCCGGAACTGGACAAGTCCCAGGTCACCATCGTCGACCAGAAGGGGCAGCTGCTGTCCGACCAGCAGAACATGTCCGAGCTGTCGATCGCCGGCAAGCAACTGGACTACACCCACAAGATGGAAAGCTCCCTGACCCAGCGTGTGCAGAACATCATGCAGCCGGTGGTGGGCAACGGTCGTTTCAAGGCCGAAGTGGCCGCGGATGTGGATTTCAACGCCGTGGAATCGACTGCCGAGCAATTCAATCCCGATCAACCGGCACTGCGCAGCGAGCAGCAGAACAGCGAGCAGCGCCAGACGTCCGGCGGCGGCGCCCAGGGCGTGCCCGGTGCCCTGTCCAACCAGCCGCCCGGTCCGTCTTCGACCCCGGAGAAGGCCGGTGCCCAGGGTGGCGGCGCCAACTACATCGCTCCCGGCCAGCCGCTGCGTGACGCCAACGACCAGTACATCTACGACAGCAAGACCAGCCTGCCGGCAACCCTGCCGTACCCGACCGACAAGCGTGAGCAGAACACCCGTAACTACGAGCTGGACCGCAGCATCAGCTATACCCGTCAGCAGCAGGGCCGTCTGCGTCGACTTTCCGTCGCCGTGGTGCTGGACGATCAGGTCAAGGTCGATGCGGCCGGCAAGGTCAGCCACCAGCCCTGGACCCCCGAAGACCTGGCTCGCTTCACCCGTCTGGTGCAGGATGCCGTGGGCTTCGACGCCAGCCGTGGCGACAGCGTGAGCGTGATCAACGCGCCCTTTGCCCCGGTGCAGCAGGAAGAGATCGAGAGCATTCCCTTCTACCAGCAGCCCTGGTTCTGGGGCGTGGTCAAGCAGGCCCTCGGCGTCCTCTTCATCCTGGTGCTAGTCTTTGGGGTGCTGCGTCCGGTGCTGAAGAATCTGTCCGGTGGCAACACCAAGGACGCCGCTGCCCTGGCCGCTGCCGGTGGTGCCGGTGCCCTGGGTGCCGGTGGTCTGGATGGCCTGTCGGACGATCTGGCCGACGACAAGGTGAGTCTGGCCGGTCCGGCACCACTGTTGCTGCCGAGCCCGAGCGAGGGCTATGACGCTCAACTGACCGCCATCAAGCAGTTGGTCAACGATGATCCGGGCCGTGTCGCCCAGGTAGTGAAGGATTGGATCAATGGCGACGAATGAAGCGCAACTTTCCAAGGTAGAGAAGGCCGCGATCTTCCTCCTGTCGCTGGGTGAAGCCGATGCCGCGCAGATCCTGCGCCACATGGGACCCAAGGAGGTACAGAAGGTCGGTACCGCCATGGCCCAGATGCGCAACGTCAACCGCGAGCAGGTCGAGCGGGTGCTGGGCGACTTCATCGAGGTGGTGGGCGACCAGACCAGTCTGGGCGTGGGCGCCGACGGCTACATCCGCAAGATGCTCACCCAGGCCCTGGGCGAGGACAAGGCCAGCGGCCTGATCGACCGCATCCTGCTGGGTGGCAACACCAGCGGTCTGGACAGCCTGAAGTGGATGGAGCCGCGGGCGGTGGCGGACGTGATTCGCTACGAGCACCCGCAGATCCAGGCCATCGTGGTGGCCTACCTGGATCCTGACCAGGCGGCCGAAGTCCTTGGCCACTTCGATCACAAGGTGCGCCTGGACATCGTCCTGCGCGTCTCCTCGCTGAACACCGTGCAGCCGGCGGCGCTCAAGGAGCTGAACCTGATCCTCGAGAAGCAGTTCTCCGGCAGCGCCAGTACCACCCGTACCGCCCTGGGCGGCGTCAAACGTGCCGCCGACATCATGAACTACCTGGACAGCTCGGTCGAAGGCCCGCTGATGGACGCGATCCGCGACGCGGATCAGGATCTGTCGGGGCAGATCGAGGACCTGATGTTCGTCTTCGACAACCTGTCCGACGTCGACGATCGCGGCATCCAGGCGCTCCTGCGCGAGGTGTCCTCGGATGTGCTGGTGCTGGCGCTCAAGGGCGCCGACGATGGCATCAAGGAGAAATTCTTCCGCAATATGTCCAAGCGCGCGGCCGAGCTGCTGCGCGACGACCTGGAAGCCAAGGGGCCGGTGCGACTGTCCGAGGTGGAGGGGGCGCAGAAAGAGGTGCTCGCCGTGGCCCGCCGCATGGCCGACGCCGGCGAGATCGTCCTCGGCGGCAAGGGTGGCGAGGAAATGGTCTGACGGCTTGCCGGGATTGGCCTGTGCTTTGCTAAGGTCTGGTCAGTAGCGGTTTTCTGACGGACAGGTAATGAGCAAAGAAGCGGCGAGCGAACTGATCAGGGCGCGGGATCTGGAAGCCTTCGACGTCTGGCGACTGCCAGCCTTCGACAGCTTCGATGCGCCTGCAGAAATCCCTGTGCCCGCGGCAGCCGAGCCCGAGCCCCAGCCGGAGCCCCAGATCGAAGAGGTCCCGGTCGAAGAGGTCCAGCCGATCACCCTCGAAGAGCTGGAGGCGATCCGCCAGGAGGCCTACAACGAGGGCTTCGGCACCGGCGAGCGCGACGGCTACCACGCCGGCCAGCTCAAGGCGCGCCAGGAAGCCGAGGCGGCGTTGACCGCTCGGCTCGCCAGCCTGGAGACCCTGATGAGCCATCTGCTCGATCCCATCGGCGAGCAGGACCAGGCCCTGGAGGCCGGCATGGTGCAGCTGGTCCGGCATATCACCCGCGAAGTCATCCAGCGCGAACTCACGCTAGACTCCAGTCAGTTGGTTCAGGTGGTGCGCACGGCGCTGAAGCTGCTGCCCATGGGTGCCGAGAACATCCGCATCCAGGTCAGCCCCCAGGACTTCGAGCTGATGAAGGCCTTGCGTGACCGCCACGAAGAAAAATGGCGCATCCTCGAGGACGAGACCCTGATGCCTGGCGGTTGCCGGATCGAGACCGAGAGCAGCGTCATCGACGCCAGCATCGAGACCCGTCTGACCCAGGCGCTGACCCAGCTGGCCGAACAGCAGCGCCACCAGGCGACCCAGCCCCAGGAAGCCGATCTGCACATCGACATCGAGGATGCCTCCCATGCGTCTTGAGCGTCTGAGTTTCGAACGCCGCCTCAGCGGCTACGATGAAGCCATACGGGTGGAGCAGCAGCCGGTGATCGAAGGCCGCCTGCTGCGCATGGTCGGTCTGACCCTGGAGGCCGAAGGCCTGCGCGCCGCTGTCGGCAGTCGCTGCCGGCTGATCAATGGCGGTGGCTATCAGCCGGTGGAGGTCGAGGCCGAGGTGATGGGCTTCAACGGCAACAAGACCTTTCTCATGCCGGTGGGCAGCCTGGCCGGCATCGCGCCCGGTGCCCGGGTGGTGCCGGTGCCGGATACCGGTCGCCTGCCGATGGGCATGTCAATGCTGGGGCGCGTACTGGATGGCCTGGGCAACGCCCTGGACGGCAAGGGCCGCATGCGCGCCGAAGACTGGGTGCCGATGGACGGCCCCACCATCAACCCGCTCAAGCGCGAACCCATCAGCGAGCCCCTGGACGTTGGCATCCGCAGCATCAACGGTTTGTTGACGGTAGGTCGCGGCCAGCGTCTCGGCCTGTTCGCCGGTACCGGCGTGGGCAAGAGCGTGCTGCTCGGCATGATGACTCGGCTGACCAAGGCTGAGATCATCGTGGTCGGGCTGATCGGCGAGCGGGGCCGCGAGGTGAAGGAATTCATCGAGCACATCTTGGGCGAGGAGGGCATCAAGCGGGCGGTGGTCGTGGCCTCGCCGGCGGACGATGCGCCCCTGCTGCGCCTGCGCGCGGCCATGTACTGCACCCGCATCGCCGAATACTTTCGCGACAAGGGCAAGAACGTGCTCCTGCTGATGGATTCCCTGACCCGCTATGCCCAGGCGCAGCGGGAGATCGCCCTGGCCATCGGCGAGCCGCCGGCGACCAAGGGCTACCCGCCGTCGGTGTTCGCCAAGCTGCCGCGCCTGGTGGAACGGGCCGGCAACGCAGAAAAAGGTGGGGGTTCGATCACGGCGTTTTATACTGTGCTCTCGGAAGGCGACGACCAGCAGGATCCCATCGCCGACTCGGCGCGTGGCGTGCTGGATGGTCACTTCGTGCTGTCGCGGCGGCTGGCCGAGGAAGGGCACTATCCGGCGATCGACATCGAGGCGTCCATCAGCCGGGTCATGCCCCAGGTGGTCAGCCCGGAGCATCTGCGCAACGCCCAGCGCGTCAAGCAGCTCTGGTCGCTCTATCAGCAGGCCAAGGACCTGCTCAGCGTCGGTGCCTATGTGCCCGGCGGGAATGCTGAAACCGATCTGGCGATCGCCCGCTATGCGCCCATGCAGCAGTTCCTGCGCCAGGGCCTGCGCGAAAGCGAATCGCTGGAGCAGAGTTCCGCCAATCTCCAAGCCGTATTGGGAGGCTGATAGATCATGAAAGGCAGAGCCGAGCGTCTGGGTCCGGTGGTGGAGATGAGCGAGCGCGACGAGCGCGACGCCGCCCAGCGCCTGGGGCAATGCCAGCAGCAACTGGCCCAGGCCGAGTTCAAGCTGGGTGAATTGCAGCGCTATCGCGAGGATTACCAGCAGCGCCTGGTGGTCAATGGCAGCCGTGGTGTCACCGGGCAGTGGCTGATCGGCTATCAGCGCTTTCTCAGCCAGCTGGAAGAGGCGATCGGCCAGCAGGAGCGCAACGCCCAGTGGCACCGCGACGTGGTGGTCAAGGCGCGTACCCAGTGGCAGGAGCGCTATGCCCGCCTCGAAGGCCTGCGCAAACTGGTCGAGCGCTATCGCCAGGAGCAGCGCCAGGTCGAGGACAAGCGCGAACAGAAACAGATGGACGAATACGCCCAGCGGGCGCGCTCGACCTATATCTAGGCCGGGCCCCGCCTTCGTTCCTTTTCTTGTCAGTGAGAATGCCGATGTTTTCCTCCCATCTCGATCCGGAAACGCTCGCCGCCCTGCGCGACTGCATGGAGGAGGAGTACGTCGATCTCATCGAAACCTTTCTGCTCGATTGCGAAGAACGCATCGCCGAACTCAAGCGCAGCGTGATCGGTGGCGATGCCGAACAGGTCCGCCAGCTGGCGCACAGCTTCAAGGGTAGCGCCGGCAACATGGGCGCCGCGCCCCTGGCGCAGCTGTGTCGGGACGTGGAGGAGGGCGCGCGGCGCCGGGCGACCACCGCCGAACTGGCCATGGGCGTTTCCGCCATGGAGCGCGAATTCGCCATCGTCCGCATCCTGTTCAAGGTCGAGCGGCAACGCTACGCGGGCTGACCTCGTCAAAGCGCTGGCGTTTCCAGCTGGCGCGCAACTTGCTAGATACCCGGAAACCCGTCGTTCGGAGCTCTCCATGGCCGTCGTGCCCGATTTCCTTTTGAATACTGCCACCTCTCCAGCCGGCACCGGCCGGGCGGCGGCCAAGACCCCTTCCCAGGATCGCCCGGCAGCCCAGGAGCGGTTCGCCGATGTCTTCGCCCAGGAGCAGCCGCGTGAGCCGGTGCGCAGCGAAAAGCCGCGCGACACCAGCGACAGCAAGGCCCCGACCCAGGCGCGCAAGAACGAACCCGGGCGAGCCCGGGATGGCGATGACCGGGTGAAGCGCTCCAGCGATGACGACCGCACGGCGGACGCCAAGCCCGAGGTCGACAGCACCGCCAAGAGCGACGCGCCGTCGGCAGCCGCTACCGACGACAGCGGCAAGACCTTGCCGGTGGCCCAGGGCGAAGACGCCAAGGCGCCGGTGGACGCGGTCTTGGATCCGCTGTTCATGTTCGGCATGACCGGTCAGTTCCCGCAGCCGGTAGCCACACCTGTGGCAACGCCTCAGCTTCCGACCGGGACGGCCGCGGACGCCGCAGCCACCGCCACTGCCCAGGCCCTGGATCCGGCGGCGCTGCTGGGCGCTGCCGTGGCAACCGTAGCCCAGACGACCACCCTGGGTGTCGGTACGGGCACGACGGCCACTCCGGCCAAGCCCGGCGAGCAACAGGCAGCGGACGATGGTCTGGCGCAACTGCTGGGCCAGGTACCCCAGACCCAGGGTGACGCCGCCAAGGCCGCCACCAACGCCAACAACCTGGCGGCCACTCAGCTGCAAGGCTTGCTGCCGGCTGATGGCGCTCCCGCTCCGGTGGCGGATCAGGCGGCCAGCGCGGCCCTGGCTGCGACCCTGGACAAGGGCGATGGGCAGGACGCGGCGGTACCGAGCAAGAGCGATGCCTTCGCCGACAAACTCACCGCCCTGTCCCAAGCCCTCAGCACGCCCGCTGCGACAGCTCGCCCGGTCACGGCCACGGTGCCTGGCCAGCCGCTCAGCCCGCAGGCAGGCAACTTCAGCGAGGCGGTGGTCGACAAGGTCATGTGGATGTCCAGCCAGAATCTCAAGACCGCCGACATCCAGATGGAGCCGGCGCAACTAGGCAAGCTGGAGGTGCGCATCGACATGACCCAGGACCAGACCCAGGTCACCTTCGCCAGTCCCCACGCCGACGTGCGCGAAGCGCTGGATAACGGCAGCCAGCGCCTGCGCGAACTCTTCGCCCAACAGGGCATGAACCTCGCCAACGTCAACGTTTCCGATCAGTCGTCCGGTCAGGCCTGGCAGCAGTCGCAGCAGGGTGGCCAGAGCGATAATTCGCGTCGCGGCAGCCGCGGCGCGGGCGGGGGCGAGGACGAAGCGGTGGCGAATGTCGCCGAAACCCGTGGCGCGGCGACGCTCGCGGCGCGCAGTCTGGTCGACTACTACGCGTGACGGGCCGCCGGCTGCCAGGTGACAGCTTCGGCCGCACCTGCTATATCCCCTTCGTATCAATAGGTTAGCTGCGTCACCCAGCAGGGGTGACGCGCAGCACAGGATTCGGTCGAGCACTTATGGCGAAGAAGCAGGCCCCTGCGGCAGAGGGTGCAGCCGCGGAAGGCAAGGGCAAGGGCAAGCTCAAACTCATCATCATCATCGTCGTGGCCCTGCTGCTGGTCATTGGCGCCTCGGTGGGCGCGACCTGGTTCCTGCTCGGCAAGAAGAGCGCCGAGCCCGAGCACGCCGCGCCGGCCGCTCCGGCGGCACCCGTGCACCTGGCGGCGGTCTACCAGGCGCTGGTGCCGGCCTTCGTGGTCAACTACAACGCCGACGGTCGCCAGCGCTACATGCAGGTCACGGTGACCCTGATGGGGCGTGACCAGGCGCAGATGGATGCGCTCAAGGCGCAATTGCCGCAGGTCCGCAACCAGCTGGTGATGCTGTTTTCCGGCCAGGACTTCAACAGCCTCCTGACGCCGGTGGGCAAGGAGATGCTGCGCCAGCAGGCCACCAGCAAGGTTCAGGAGCTGGCGAAGAAACTGACCGGCCAGACTGCCATCGAACAGGTATTGTTCACCAATCTCGTCCTGCAATAGGTAACGCCATGGCCGTGCAAGATCTGCTCTCTCAGGATGAAATCGATGCCCTGCTGCACGGGGTCGACGATGGCATCGTCGAGACCGAGACCGATGCCGAGCCGGGTACCATCAAGGGCTATGACCTCACCAGCCAGGATCGCATCGTCCGCGGACGCATGCCGACCCTGGAGATGATCAACGAACGCTTCGCCCGCTATACCCGGGTCAGCATGTTCAACCTGCTGCGGCGTTCGGCCGACGTCTCCGTGGGCGGGGTGCAGGTCACCAAGTTCGGTGAATACATCCATTCGCTGTACGTCCCCACCAGCCTCAACATGGTCAAGATGAAGCCGCTGCGTGGTACCGCGCTGTTCATCCTCGATGCCCGGCTGGTGTTCAAGCTGGTGGACAACTTCTTTGGCGGTGACGGCCGCCACGCCAAGATCGAGGGCCGGGAATTCACCCCCACCGAACTGCGCGTGGTGCGCATGGTGCTCGACCAGTGCTTCGTCGATCTCAAGGAAGCCTGGGGCGCCATGCTCGACTGCCAGTTCGAATACATGAACTCCGAGGTCAACCCGGCGCTGGCCAACATCGTCAGTCCCAGCGAAGTGGTGGTGGTGAGCACCTTCAACATCGAGCTGGATGGCGGTGGCGGCGAACTGCACGTGACCATGCCCTATTCGATGATCGAGCCGATCCGCGAAATGCTCGATGCCGGTTTCCAGTCGGACGTGGATGACCAGGACGAACGCTGGGTCAAGGCCCTGCGCGAGGACCTGCTCGATGTGCGCGTGCCGCTGGAGGCGACGGTTGTCCGGCGCCAACTCAAACTCCGCGATATCCTCAACATGCAGCCAGGCGACGTGATTCCGGTGGAAATGCCGGAGGAGATGCTCATGCGAGCCAACGGCATGCCCACCTTCAAGGTCAAGATGGGCGCACGCAAGGGCAACCTGGCCCTGCAGATTCTCGAACCGGTCAGCCGCGGCCGCTGAGCGAAAACCGTTTTTCCGTCCGGGCCGCGGCCCGGCGTAGCACGAGACCCACACGATGGCAGACAACCCCGAAGAACAAGCCCTGGCGGACGAATGGGCCGCGGCCCTGGCCGAAGCCGGTGATGCCAGTCAGGACGACATCGATGCCCTGATGGCTCAGGGTACCCAGGTCGAAGCCCCCAAGCCGCCCAAGGCGCCGGTGGAAGAATTTGGTCAGAGCAGTGGGGGTTTGGCAGTGACTGGCATGGAAGGGCCCAACCTGGATGTGATCCTGGACATCCCGGTGACCATCTCCATGGAGGTCGGCCACACCGACATCTCCATTCGCAACCTGCTGCAACTCAACCAGGGCTCGGTCATCGAGCTCGACCGTCTGGCTGGCGAGCCGCTGGACGTGCTGGTGAATGGTACGCTGATCGCCCACGGTGAAGTGGTGGTGGTGAACGAGAAGTTCGGGATCCGCCTGACCGACGTCATCAGCCCCACGGAACGTATCAAGAAGCTGCGGTGATCCATGAAGAGTCTGCTCCTGCCGCTGGGTCTCCTGCCCCTGACCGTGCGTGCCGCCGAAGCCACCTCGCCGGGGCTGGATGTGGGGGCGCAGGTCGGTCAGCTGCTGCTCGGCCTGCTGCTGGTGATCGCGCTGATCCTCGGTCTGGCCTGGCTGGTGCGTCGGGTGCAGCAGCAGGGGCCGCGTGGCCAGCAGGTGATCAAGGTGATCTCCACCCAGCACTTGGGGCCGCGCGAGCGGCTGGTGCTGGTGCAGGTCGGCCAGGAGCAGCTGCTGATCGGCGTCGCTGGCGGACGGATCACGCCGCTGCACAGCCTGCGCGAGCCGGTGCGACTCGGCGAGACCGAGGCGCCGGCGCCGGAATTCGCCCAGCGCCTGCTGGAACTCATCAGCCGCGATCCCAAGGCGAAACCATGATTCCTTCGCGTCTACCGGCCGGTCTGGGGCGCACCCTGGGCTGGCTGCTGGGCCTGGCCGTGCTTCTGTTCGCGCCCCTTGCACTGGCGCAGCAGGCCGGGCAGGCCAATCCACTGTCGATTCCGGCCATTACCCTGAGTACCAACGGCCAGGGTCAGCAGGAGTACTCGGTCAGCCTGCAGATCCTGCTGATCATGACGGCGCTGAGCTTCATTCCAGCGTTCGTCATGTTGATGACCAGCTTCACCCGCATCGTCATCGTCTTCGCCATTCTGCGTCAGGCGCTGGGTCTGCAGACCACGCCGTCCAACCAGGTACTGGTGGGCATGGCGCTGTTTCTCTCGCTGTTCATCATGGCGCCGGTGTTCGATCGCATCAACACCACCGCCGTGCAGCCCTACCTGAACGAACAACTCAGTGCCCAGGACGCCATCGCCCGCGCCCAGGTGCCGATGAAGGACTTCATGCTGGGGCAGACCCGGCAATCGGACCTGGACCTGTTCATGCGGCTGTCCAAGCGCACCGACATTCCCAGTGCCGATCAGGCGCCCTTGTCGATCTTGGTGCCGGCCTTCGTCACCTCCGAACTCAAGACCGCCTTCCAGATCGGCTTCATGATCTTCATTCCCTTCCTGGTCATCGACCTGGTGATCGCCAGCGTGCTGATGGCCATGGGCATGATGATGCTGTCACCCATGATCATCTCGCTGCCGTTCAAGCTGATGCTGTTCGTGCTGGTGGATGGCTGGGCGCTGATCATGGGTACCCTGGCCAGCAGCTTCGGCACCGTCTAGCGGTGCCCCCTTTGTGTGGAGAAGCGAAATGACCCCTGAAGTCGCCGTCGATCTGTTTCGCCAGGGCCTCTGGCTAACCGCGCTGCTGGTGGCCGTGCTCGTGGTACCCAGCCTGATCGTTGGCCTGATCGTGGCGGTGTTCCAGGCGGCGACCCAGATCAACGAGCAGACCCTGAGCTTTCTGCCGCGGCTGATCGTCACCCTGTTGACGCTGATCGTGCTGGGACCCTGGATGGTCAGGCAGCTGATGGAGTTCATCCAGACCTCGGTCGCCAACATCCCGCGGCTGATCGGCTAGCCCATGCTCGCCCTCAGCGACGCCCAGATCGGCGGCTGGGTCGGCAGCTTCCTGTTTCCACTGTTTCGCATCGCCGCGCTGCTGATGACCATGCCGATCATCGGTACCACGCTGGTCCCGGTGCGGGTGCGGATGTATCTGGCCCTGGCCTTGAGTCTGGTGCTGGTACCGACCCTGCCGCCGATGCCGCAGGTGGATGCCATCAGCCCCCAGGCTTTGCCGCTGATCGTCGAGCAGATCCTCATCGGCGCGGTGATGGGCTTCAGCCTGCAGCTGTTCTTCCACGTCTTCGTGGTGGCGGGGCAGATCATCTCGACCCAGGCGGGCCTGAGCTTCGCGTCCATGATCGACCCGGTCAACGGCGCCTCGGCGCCGGTGATGGGCCAGTTCTTCACCATGCTGGTGACGCTGCTGTTCCTGGCCATGAACGGCCACCTGGTGGTGTTCGAGATCCTCGCCGAAAGCTTCGTCACCCTGCCGGTGGGAGATACCCTGAGTGTCGAGCACTTCTGGCAGGTCGCCGGGCGGCTGGGCTGGGTATTGGGCGCCGGTATCCTGCTGGTGCTGCCGGCCATCACCGCGCTGCTGGTGGTCAACATCGCCTTCGGCATCATGACCCGCGCAGCACCGCAGCTGAACATCTTTTCCGTCGGCATGCCGCTGATCGTGGTGCTGGGCATGGTCATCGTCTGGCTCGGCACTGCCGACATCCTCTCCCACTATGAAAGTCTCGCCAGCGAGGCGCTGCAGTGGCTGCGCGAACTCGCCCGAGCCCGCTAGGAGATATGCCGCATGGCTGAATCCGATGGCGAAGACCGCACAGAAGACCCCACAGAGAAACGCAAGCGTGATTCCCGGGAGGAGGGGCAGCTCCCGCGATCACGCGAACTCGGTACGGTGGCGGTCATGCTTTCGGGGGTCGGCGGCCTGCTGATGTATGGCGCCTTTCTCGGCGGCAAGCTGCTGGAGGTGATGCGCAGCAACTTCTCCCTGCGTCGGGAAGAGGTCATGGACGAGCGCTTCATGGGCACCTTCCTGCTGGCCTCGGGCAAGGCGGCGATGATCGGCATGCTGCCGATGATCGCCCTGGTGGTGATCGCCGCCATCATTGGTCATATCGCCCTGGGCGGCTTCCTGTTTTCCGGCAAGGTGCTGGCGCCCAAGCCGAGCCGGATGAATCCGCTGTCCGGCATCGCCCGCATGTTTTCCAAGAACTCCCTGGTGGAGCTGCTCAAGGCGCTGGGCAAGTTCTTCATCATCCTGGGCGTGTCGGTGATGGTGCTGATGAGCGAACGCACGGCGCTGCTGCAGATCGCCAAGCTGCCGACCGAGCAGGCGCTGCTGCACAGCATGCAGGTGGTGGGGCATGCCACCCTGTTGCTGGCCCTGGGGCTGCTGATCATCGCCGCGGTGGACGTGCCCTTCCAGATCCTCAGCAATCG
The DNA here is from genome assembly GCF_014522265.1 of Pseudomonas oryzihabitans. GTDB lineage: Bacteria > Pseudomonadota > Gammaproteobacteria > Pseudomonadales > Pseudomonadaceae > Chryseomonas > Chryseomonas aestiva. The sequence goes on along the minus strand of NZ_CP017024.1, from coordinate 4,977,768 downwards.
CAAGAAGCTGATGATGACCAAGCAGGAGATCAAGGACGAATACAAGGATGCCGAGGGCAAGCCCGAGGTCAAGGGCAAGATTCGCCAGATGCAGCGGCAGATGGCGCAGCGGCGGATGATGGCCGAGGTGCCCAACGCCGATGTCGTCATCACCAACCCGACCCACTTCGCCGTGGCGCTCAAGTACGATGCGGCCAAGGGCGGGGCGCCGGTGCTGGTGGCCAAGGGCAGCGATTTCACCGCGTTGAAGATCCGCGAGATTGCTCAGGAGCATCAGGTCTCGCTGCTGGAGTCACCGGGGCTGGCGCGGGCGGTGTATTTCTCCACCGAAGTGGACCAGGAGATTCCGGCCGGTCTCTACGTCGCCGTGGCCCAGGTCCTGGCCTATGTCTATCAGCTCAGGCAATTCCGCGCCGGACGCGGGCGCAAGCCCAAGCTGTCCGATCTGCCCATCCCGCCGGATCTGCGGCGGGATGAGGAGGGGAAGGCGCCTACTTGATGACGCCGCAGGCGACACGTGCGCCGCCACCGCCCAGCGGCTTGGGCTGGTCGGCGTAGTTGTCGCCACCGGCATGCACCATCAGTGCATGGCCCTTGAGCTCTTCGAGACGCTTCAGGCGCGGCGCCAGCACCGGCTGGGTGGCCTGGCCGTCGGCGGTCACATAGAGCGCCGGCAATTCGCCCAGGTGGCCGTCGTCCGACCAGGGCGCGCTGTGCTTGCCGGTGTTGCGCGGATCCAGATGGCCGCCCGCGGCGCCACCCGCGGTCAGGGTGCCATTCACCTCGGCCGCGCCGCAGTTGGGCTTGGTATGGACATGGAAGCCATGGATGCCGGGCTCCAGGCCCTTGAGATCGGGCGTGAAGACCAGGCCGTACTTGGAACGGGTCACCTGTACGCTACCGACGCTTTCGCCCACACCGTCGGTCGTGACCTTGTTCAGCGGGATCGTCAGGGATTCGGCCGCCTGGGCGGTTCCGACCAGGCAGGTAGCCAACAGCGTCGCGGTCCAGATTCTCATGATGATGTTCCTCGGATAGGCGCGCTAGCGCGGGTCCCTAGACAGACTCATGGCCACCGCCCGCGGTTCAGCCGACCATTCCGGCGATCCGTAACCAGTCCTGTATCACCCCCGGAAAAACCTCGCTGATTCAAGGTCTTGTGCAGTTGGCCCGGAGCTTGCTCAAGCCCCTGCGAACAGTGCGCTGCGTCAACTTTCCGTGACGCCGGCACCGGCAAGCGAGGAATGGGTGTGAAAGTCGACAAATCCATGATGATGGGCAACATGCGCGGTCTGGCTCGCGGCAACCTGGGCGTGCCGCTGGCCGTCCTGGCGATGCTCGCCATGATGACGCTGCCGATGCCGCCGTTCCTGCTGGACGTGCTGTTCACCTTCAACATCGCCCTGTCGATCGTGGTCCTGCTGGTCAGCGTCTACGCCCTGCGGCCGCTGGACTTCGCGGTCTTCCCGACCATCCTGCTGGTGTCGACCCTGCTGCGCCTGGCGCTGAACGTGGCCTCGAGCCGCGTCGTGCTGCTGCACGGCCAGGACGGCCACGACGCTGCGGGCAAGGTCATCCAGGCCTTCGGCGAGGTGGTGGTCGGCGGCAACTACGTGGTCGGTGCGGTGGTGTTCGCCATCCTCATGATCATCAACTTCGTGGTGGTGACCAAGGGTGCCGGCCGTATCTCCGAGGTGTCGGCGCGTTTCACCCTGGACGCCATGCCCGGCAAGCAGATGGCCATCGACGCCGACCTCAATGCCGGCATCATCGACCAGGTCGAAGCCAAGAAGCGTCGGACCGAAGTGGGCCAGGAAGCCGACTTCTACGGTTCGATGGACGGTGCCAGCAAATTCGTCCGCGGTGACGCCGTCGCCGGTCTGCTGATCCTCTTCATCAACCTCATCGGCGGCATGGCCATCGGCATGGCCCAGCACGGTCTGCCGTTCGGCGAAGCGGCGCGCATCTACGCCCTGCTGACCATCGGTGACGGCCTGGTCGCCCAGGTCCCTTCGCTGCTGCTGTCGGTCGCCGCTGCCATCATGGTGACCCGGGTGTCCTCGGCCGAAGACATGGGCCAGCAGGTCAATCGTCAGATGTTCGCCTCGCCCAAGGCGCTGGCAGTCTCGGCCTTCATCATCATCGCCATGGGCCTGGTCCCGGGCATGCCGCACCTGCCGTTCCTCGGCCTGGGCGGTGGCGCCGCCGCCGGTGCCTGGCTGATCTACAAGCGCCAGCGCCAGGCCAAGCAGACCGCCGAGGTGGAAGCCAAGAAGCAGCAGGACCTGGCCCCCGTACAGCGTCCGGCCGAGGCCAAGGAGCTGGGCTGGGATGACGTGACCCCGGTGGACATGGTCGGTCTGGAAGTCGGCTACCGGCTGATCCCCATGGTCGATCGCAACCAGGGTGGCCAGCTGCTGGCGCGGATCAAGGGCGTGCGCAAGAAGCTGTCCCAGGACCTCGGCTTCCTCATGCCGTCGGTGCACATCCGCGACAACCTTGACCTGCTGCCCAACGCCTATCGTCTGACTTTGATGGGCGTCAGTGTGGCCGAGGCCGAGATCTATCCGGATCGCGAATTGGCCATCAACCCCGGTCAGGTCTACGGCTCCCTCAACGGCGTCGCCGCCAAGGATCCGGCATTCGGTCTGGAGGCCGTCTGGATCGACGTCACCCAGCGCGACCAGGCCCAATCCCTCGGCTACACCGTGGTCGATGCCAGCACCGTGGTCGCCACGCACCTCAATCAGGTGCTCTTCAAGCACGCCCACGAGCTGATCGGTCACGAGGAAGTCCAGCAATTGCTGCAGGTGCTGGCCAAGAGTTCGCCCAAGCTGGCCGAGGAACTGGTGCCCGGCATCGTCTCCCTCTCGACCCTGCTCAAGATCCTCCAGCAGTTGCTGCAGGAGCAGGTGCCGGTCCGTGACATCCGTACCATCGCCGAAGCCATCGCCAACGTCGGGCCGCGGAGTCAAGATCCCGCCGCCATCGCGGGTGCCGTGCGGGTCGCCCTCTCCCGCGCGATCGTCCAGAACATCGTGGGAATGGAGCCTGAGCTGCCTGTTATCACCCTTGAGCCAAGGTTGGAACAGATGTTGCTAAGTAGTATGCAGAAGGCCGGTCAAGGCGCCGAGGACGGCATGTTCCTCGAGCCTGGCATGGCTGAAAAACTGCAGCGTTCCCTTATCGAGGCAGCGCAGCGTCAGGAAATGATGGGTAAGCCAGTGGTGCTGCTGGTGGCCGGTGCGATCCGCGGGATGATGTCCCGCTTCGCCCGGATGGCGGCACCGAACATGAGTGTACTGGCCTACCAGGAAATTCCGGACAACAAGCAGGTCACCATCGTCGCTACCGTTGGCCAGAATGGCTGAGGTCTAGATCATGCAAGTCAAACGTTTCTTCGCTGCCGATATGCGTCAAGCCATGAAGCTGGTACGCGACGAGCTGGGCCCGGATGCCGCCATCCTCAGCAACCGCCGGGTCGCCGGCGGGGTCGAGCTGACCGCGGCGCTGGACTACCAGGCTCCGGCACCGGCCGCGCCCAACGCGGAGCTGCAGGCGGAGTTGCGCAAGACCCATGCGAAGATCGCCCAGGCCCATGCCGACCTCAGTATCCGTGCCCCGGGCGTGCCCTCGGCCGCGCCGAAGGACAAGCAGCTGCTGGGCGCCATCAGCGCCGCCGACAGCCGTCGCGAGCCGGTGATCGCCCCGCCACGTGCCCCTCAGCCCGCCGCCGCCGCTGCGCCTGCCGCCAGTACCGCGCCGGAAGACCGCCGCGCCCTGGAAGCCATGCGCAGCGAACTCAGTGGCCTGCGTGAACTGCTGGAAGTCCAGCTTGGCTCCATGGCCTGGACCCAGGTGCAGTCCACCCGTCCGCAACAGGCTGGCCTCTGGCGCCGTCTGCAGCGCATGGGCCTGCCCGCCGATCTGGCTCGCCACCTGCTCGACAGCGTCGCCAAGATCCAGGACCCGCGGCATGCCTGGCGCATGCTGCTGGCCAATTTCGCCCAGCTGGCCAAGACCACCGACGCCAAGATCCTGGAGGAGGGCGGTGTTGTCGCCTTCGTCGGTCCGGCCGGCATGGGCAAGACCACCACACTGGCCAAGCTCGCCGCCAACTACGTGCTCAAGTACGGCCCCCAGAGTCTGGCGCTGGTCAGCATGGACAGCTTCCGCATCGGTGCCCAGGAGCAGATCAAGACCCTCGGCCGCATCCTCGACGTGCCGGTCACCCTGGTCGATCCCGGCCAGTCCCTGGCCCAGGCGCTGGCACCCCTGGCGCGCAAGCGCCTGGTGCTGATCGACACCGCGGGCATGCCCGCCAATGATCCGGCGCTCAAGGTGCAGCTCGAAGCCCTGGCCAACCGCCAGTTGAAGATTCGCAATTATCTGGTACTGGGTGTCACCAGCCAGAGCCAGGTGCTCAAGGCGGCCTACCACAGCTATCGGCGCTGCGGCCTGAGTGGCTGCGTGCTGACCAAGCTGGACGAAGCCGCCAGCCTCGGCGAAGCCCTGGGCCTGGCCATCAGCCAGCGTCTGCCGGTGGCCTATATCGCCGACGGCCCGCGTATCCCGGACGACCTGCATCCGGCCCGCAGCCACCAGCTGGTGAGCCGTGCGGTGAGCCTGCAGGCCTCCGAGGAGCCGAGCGAAGAAACCATGGCCGGCATGCTTGCCGGCCTGTATCAAGGCAATGCCCGCCGCGCCGGTTAGCGCAGACGAACGGTAGTGGTGCATTGCATGCCTGGGCACGCCAAATGCACTTAGTCTAAAGTGTGACGGATTTCAATCAAAGGTATCAGGCAATGGGTAGCATGCATCCCGTCCAAGTCATAGCGGTCACGGGCGGTAAAGGCGGTGTCGGCAAGACCAATGTGTCGGTCAACCTGGCCTTGGCCCTGGCCGATATCGGGCGGCGCGTCATGCTGCTCGACGCCGACCTGGGCCTCGCCAACATCGACGTTCTGCTCGGCCTGTCGCCCAAGCGCACCCTGGCCGACGTCATCTCCGGCGAGTGCGAGCTGCGCGACGTGCTGCTGCACGGCCCGGGCGGCATCCGCATCGTTCCGGCGGCCTCGGGCACCCAGGCGATGGTCAATCTGACGCCGGCCCAGCACGCCGGTCTGATCCAGGCCTTCAGCGACATCAGCGAGAACCTCGATGTGCTCATCGTCGATACCGCTGCCGGCATCGGCGACCAGGTGGTCAGCTTCGTTCGCGCCGCCCAGGAAGTCCTGGTGGTGGTGTGCGACGAGCCCACCTCCATCACCGATGCCTACGCCCTGATCAAGCTGCTCAATCGCGACCATGGCGTCACCCGTTTCCGGGTTCTGGCGAACATGGCGCTGACGCCCCAGGAAGGTCGCAATCTCTTTGCTAAGCTGACCAAGGTGACCGACAGATTCCTGGATGTCGCCCTGCAGTATGTGGGCGCCATTCCGTTTGACGAGGCGGTGCGCAAAGCCGTACAGAAACAGCGCCCCGTGTTCGAAGCCTTTCCGCGTGCCAAGGCCTCGCTGGCCTTCCGTGCGGTAGCTCAGAGAGTCGATGGCTGGCCGTTGCCCGCCAATCCGCGCGGCCATCTCGAGTTCTTTGTCGAGCGCCTTGTGCAACCAGCCATCGGTACCCACGCATGACAGCATCCAGCGGGCTTCGCATGTACAGCAAAACCTCGGAACGTACCCAGCAGGAGCAACTCATCAACCGCTACGCGCCGTTGGTGAAACGCATCGCCTACCACCTCTTGGCGCGTCTGCCGGCCAGCGTGCAGGTCGAGGACCTGATGCAGGCCGGCATGATCGGTCTGCTGGAGGCCTCGCGCAAATATGACGCCGGCAAGGGCGCCAGCTTCGAGACCTACGCCGGCATTCGCATCCGCGGCGCCATGCTCGACGAGGTCCGCAAGGGCGACTGGGCGCCGCGCTCGGTGCACCGCAACACGCGCATGGTCACCGACGCCATTCGCGCCGTGGAAGCGCGCACGGGTCGCGACGCTAAAGATTCCGAAGTCGCGGCCGAACTTAAATTGAGTCTGGATGAGTACTACGGCATCCTTGGCGACACCATGGGGAGTCGCCTGTTCAGTTTCGACGACCTCATGGAGGGTGGTGAGCATGGGCTCGAGGAGAGCGGTTCGCATGAACTCGAACCCGGTCGCGGTCTGGAAGACGAGCGCTTCCGCAAGGCCCTGGCCGACGCCATCGCCAATCTTCCGGAGCGTGAACGTCTGGTGCTCTCGCTGTATTACGACGAGGAACTCAACCTCAAGGAAATCGGCGAGGTGCTGGGCGTGAGCGAGTCACGCGTCTGCCAACTTCACAGTCAATGCGCGGCACGCCTGCGGGCGCGGCTGGCGGAATGGCGTTCGCGTTAACCGGCTGGTACTCAGGCTACTACGATTGCTTAGGCGCGCCTCGCGGCGTGTGTGCGGATTAGGACGGAGGTCGACTTGGACAAGAACATGAAAATCCTCATCGTGGATGATTTTTCCACGATGAGACGCATCATCAAGAATTTGCTGCGCGATCTGGGATTCACCAATACCGCCGAAGCAGACGACGGCAACACCGCCCTGCCAATGTTGCAGAGCGGCAACTTCGATTTTCTCGTCACCGACTGGAACATGCCCGGCATGACCGGCATCGACCTGCTGCGCCAGGTACGCGCCGACGCGCGCCTGAAGACCCTGCCGGTGCTGATGGTGACCGCCGAGGCCAAGCGTGAGCAGATCATCGAAGCCGCTCAGGCCGGCGTGAACGGCTATGTGGTCAAGCCTTTCACCGCCCAGGTGCTGAAAGAAAAGATCGACAAGATCTTCGAGCGGGTGAACGGCTGAAGAAAGCCGCGGGGACGTTATGGATCAGCTTGGCACCAACAGCTTCAGCGACTTCGAGTCGAATCTAAAACAGCACGCCCAGGAGCTGGTGAAATGCCTGGAAAGTGGCGACTTCACCCAGGCGGTGCATGTCATCAATGAACTCAACCAGTTGCGTGACCGGGGGCTCTACCAGGAAGTCGGCAAGCTGACCCGCGAGTTGCACAACGCCATCGTCAACTTCGAGATCGATCCGCGCGGCATGGCCGGCGAAGAGGTCTCCCAGATCAGCGATGCCACCGATCGTCTCTCCTACGTGGTGAAGATGACCGAGAACGCCGCCAATCGGACCATGGATCTGGTGGAGGAGAGCGCGCCCCTGGTGGGCAACTTCGGCGACGAAGCCCGTGCCGTGCATGCCGACTGGAAGAAGTTCATGCGCCGGGAAATGGGTGCGGACGAATTCCGCGAGCTGGCCAAGCGCGTCGATGCCTTCCTCAGCCACAGCGAGAGCAGCGCCGAACAACTGTCGGCCAAGCTCAACGACATCCTCCTGGCGCAGGACTACCAGGACCTTACCGGTCAGGTGATCAAGCGCGTGGTCAATCTCGTCGGGCAGATCGAGAAAGACCTCGTCAAGCTGGTGATGATGGCCAGCCAGGTCGATCGCTATACCGGCTTCAGTCACGATCACAGCGCGCTGATCGAACAGAATCGAAAAGAAAAGACGATGAAGGGTGAAGGTCCGCAGATTCATGCCGATAAGCGTGAAGACGTCGTGGCCGCTCAGGTCGACGTCGACGATCTTCTATCCAGTCTGGGCTTCTGACCCAGACCCTCTTGGGGAGTGCAGGAATGAGCTTCGACGCCGATGAAGAGATCCTCCAGGATTTCCTGGTAGAGGCCGGCGAGATTCTCGAACAGTTGTCGGAACAATTGGTCGAGCTGGAAAGCCGTCCGGATGACATGGATCTGCTGAACGCCATTTTTCGTGGCTTCCATACCGTAAAGGGCGGTGCCGGTTTCCTGCAGCTCCATACCCTGGTCGAGTGCTGTCATATCGCGGAAAACGTTTTCGACATCCTGCGCAAGGGCGAACGCCGCGTGGATGCCGAACTGATGGATGTGGTGCTGCAGGCACTGGATTCGGTCAACGAGATGTTTGGTCAGGTTCGGGAACGCGAAGAGCCGACCCCGGCCTCGCCCGAGTTGCTGGCAGCGTTGGCCCGCCTGGCCGATCCGGCCGGCAGCGAACCGGCGCCGGTAGCGGCTGCGCCCGTAGCTGCCACTCCGGTGGTCGCGGCACCGGCGCCCGCCGCTGCTGCTGCAGCTGCCGAGCCGGAATTGAGCGATGCCGATTTCCAGAATCTGCTCGATGCCCTGGGTACCGAGCCGAGTGCGGCAGGGGAAGCGCCTGCGACCGCCGGTGGTGACGACATCACCGATGACGAATTCGAAGCCCTGCTTGATCAGTTGCATGGCAAGGGCAAGTTCCATGACGCGCCGGCCGCTGCGCCGGTTGCTGCCGCAGCGCCTGCTGCCGTTGCCGCAAGCGGTGATGACATCACCGACGACGAATTCGAGGCCCTGCTGGACGAATTGCACGGCAAGGGCAAGTTCGTCGCGAACGAGGCCGCGGCCCCGGCCCCGGCCGCAGCAGCCCCGGCTGCAGCGGCTCCGGCGGCGGCGGGTGGTGACGAGATCACCGACGACGAATTCGAATCCCTGCTCGACGAATTGCACGGCAAGGGCAGATTCAGTGGTCCCGCGGCAGCTGCCGACACTGTAGCCGCACCTGCTGCTGCGCCGGCACCGGTAGCTGCGCCTCAGCCTGCACCTGCACCCGCGCCGAAACCGGCTCCGGTTGCCGAGGCCGCGGTGCCCAAGCCGGCAGCGGCAGCGCCCGCCGAACGTCCCACCAGCGAGGCGGAGACCACCGTGCGGGTCGATACCGCACGGCTGGACGAGATCATGAACATGGTCGGCGAGCTGGTACTGGTGCGTAACCGCCTGGTGCGTCTGGGCCTGAACAGCGGCGACGAGGCCATGGCCAAGGCCGTGTCCAATCTCGACGTGGTCACTGCCGATCTGCAGACCTCGGTCATGAAGACGCGGATGCAGCCGATCAAGAAGGTCTTCGGCCGCTTCCCGCGCCTGGTCCGCGATCTGGCGCGCAGCCTGAAGAAAGAGATCAATCTGGAGCTGGTCGGCGAAGAAACCGACCTGGACAAGAACCTGGTCGAGGCCCTGGCCGATCCGCTGGTGCACTTGGTGCGCAACGCGGTCGACCACGGCATCGAAGGGCCAGCCGAGCGTGAAGAGAACGGCAAGTCCCGCGCGGGGCGTGTAGTGCTCTCCGCCGAACAGGAAGGCGACCATATCCTCCTGTCGATCTCTGATGACGGCAAGGGCATGGACGCGGATCTGCTGCGCAACAAGGCTGTGGAAAAAGGCCTGCTCGACCGCGACGCGGCCGATCGCCTGACCGAGACCGAGTGCTTCAACCTGATCTTCGCCCCGGGTTTCTCCACCAAGGCCGAGATCTCCGACATCTCCGGTCGTGGCGTGGGCATGGACGTGGTCAAGACCAAGATCAGCCAGCTCAACGGCACCCTGAACGTCTACTCGACCAAGGGCCAGGGCTCCAAGATCGTCATCAAGGTGCCCCTGACCCTGGCGATCATGCCGACGCTGATGGTGATGCTGGGCAACCAGGCCTTCGCCTTTCCGCTGGTCAACGTCAACGAGATCTTCCACCTCGACCTGTCCCGCACCAACGTGGTGGACGGCCAGGAAGTGGTGGTGGTGCGCGACAAGGCGCTGCCGCTGTTCTACCTCAAGCGCTGGCTGGTGCCCAATGCGGCCCATGTGGAGCAGGGGGAAGGGCATGTGGTGATCCTCTCGGTGGGCACCCAGCGCATCGGCTTCGTGGTCGATCAGCTGGTGGGCCAGGAAGAGGTGGTCATCAAGCCACTCGGCAAGATGCTGCAGGGAACGCCCGGCATGTCCGGAGCGACCATCACCGGCGACGGGCGCATCGCGCTCATCCTCGATGTGCCCAGCATGCTCAAGCGCTACGCCCGTCGCGGACTCTGAGTCGGCCCGATACGAGCGGCGTCGGGCCCTGGGCCTGGCGCCATCGGGCGGCCTGCGCCGCCCCAGTTAGGAGTTTCAACGTATGCCGGTAAAAGTACTGGTGGTGGACGATTCCGGCTTCTTCCGGCGTCGGCTCAAGGAAATCCTGGCGGCCGATCCCAACATCTCGGTGGTGGGCACGGCCAGCAACGGGCGCGAAGGGGTCGACCAGGCCCTGGCGCTGCGACCCGATGTTATCACCATGGACTACGAGATGCCGATGATGGACGGCATTACCGCGGTCCGCCACATCATGCAGAAGTGCCCGACCCCGGTGCTGATGTTCTCCTCGCTCACCCATGAAGGCGCCCGGGTCACCCTGGATGCCCTGGATGCTGGCGCGGTCGACTTCCTGCCGAAGAATTTCGAGGACATCTCGCGCAATCCCGCCAGTGTGCAAAAGCTGCTGTGCGAGAAGATCCACCATATCGCCCGTTCCAACCGGCGCTTCGCCGTGGCCCCCAGCGTCGCGCCGGCTGCGGCCGCGAGTGCCGCGACCGCGCCGGCCACCGCTCGCCCGGCGGCGCGTCCGGTGGCGTCCAGCAGCGCTCCTGCCAGTCATGCAGCCACGGCTCCGGCTTCGCCGCCGCCCAAGCGCAAGCACTATCGCCTGGTGGCCATCGGCACCTCCACCGGCGGCCCGGTCGCTCTGCAGCGGGTGCTTACCCAGCTGCCAGCCAATTTCCCGGCACCACTGGTGCTGATCCAGCACATGCCGGCGGCCTTCACCAAGGCCTTCGCCGAGCGCTTGGACAAGCTCTGTCGCATCAGCGTCAAGGAAGCCGAGGACGGCGACCAGTTGCGTCCGGGACTGGCTCTGCTGGCACCCGGTGGCAAGCAGATGATGGTGGACGGCCGCGGCACGGTGAAGATCCTGCCGGGCGACGAGCGCCTCAACTACAAACCCTGCGTCGACGTGACCTTTGGCTCCGCGGCCAAGGCCTATGCCGACAAGGTGCTGGCGGTGGTCCTGACCGGCATGGGCGCCGACGGCCGCGAAGGCGCGCGGATGCTCAAGCAGGTCGGCAGCCAGGTGTGGGCCCAGGACGAAGCCAGCTGCGTCATCTACGGCATGCCCATGGCCATCGCCAAGGCCAATCTGGCCGACGCCATCTATGGCCTGGACGACATCGGCAGACACCTGACCGAGGCCTGTTCGTGACGGCAGGCGTTCTCTGGCCAGAAGGGCATTGAGCGTGGACGTTCTCAGTCTCATCGGCATCCTGCTGGCCTTTACCGCCATCATGGGTGGCAACCTGCTGGAGGGCGGTTCCTTTACCGCCCTGGCCAACGCTCCGGCGGCGCTGATCGTGGTCGGCGGCACTCTCGGTGCCGTCCTGTTGCAGACCCGCCTGCCGGTACTGCGCCGGGCCCTCACCATGCTGGCCTGGGTGTTCGTACCGCCACGGCTGGACCTCGTTGGCGGCATCCGCAAGGTGGTCAACTGGAGCAACGTTGCGCGCAAGGAAGGCTTGCTGGGTCTCGAACCCCTGGTCGTCCGCGAAGCCGATCCCTATGCCGCCAAGGGCCTGCAGCTGCTGGTGGACGGCACCGAGCCCGAGGCCCTGCGCAGCATCCTCGAGGTGGATCTCTACGGCCAGGAAGATCGCGACATCGCCGCCGCCAAGGTCTATGAAGCCATGGGTGGCTATGCACCCACGGTCGGGATCATCGGCGCGGTGATGGGCCTGATCCATGTCATGCAGAATCTCGCCGATCCCTCCCAGCTGGGCAGCGGCATCGCCGTGGCCTTCGTCGCCACCATCTATGGTGTCGGCTTCGCCAACCTGCTGTTGCTGCCGGTCGGCAACAAGCTCAAGGCGCTGGCCCAGCAACAGTCCCGCTACCGGGAAATGCTGCTGGAAGGGCTGATGTCCATCGGCGAGGGTGAGAATCCCCGCTCCATCGAAATGAAGCTGCAAGGTTTTCTGGACTAGGAGGACGCCGCATGCCTCGTCGCCGCCGCCGTCCCGAAGAACACGAGAACCACGAACGCTGGCTGGTCTCCTACGCGGACTTCATTACTCTGCTGTTCGCCTTTTTCGTGGTGATGTATTCCATCTCTTCCCTGAACGAAAGCAAGTACAAGGTGCTTTCGGACAGCCTGTCGGGCATCTTCAGTCAGCCGGAGCGCTCGCTCAAACCCATTCCCCTCGGCGATCAGCGTCCCGCGGGCGTGACACCCCCGGTGATGGACGCCAGTGCCGCTCAGCCGGCCAGGGGCACCCCCAGCGACCCGCTGCAGCAGATCGCCGACAGCGTGCGCGCCACCTTCGGCGATCTCATCGCCGGCGACCAGTTGAACATCAAGGCCAGTGAGATGTGGCTGGAGATCGAACTCAGCTCCAATCTGCTGTTCGCCAGCGGCGACTCCCTGCCGAGCAATCCCGCCTTCGGTCTCATGGAGAAGGTGGCCAAGATTCTGGCGCCGTTCAAGAATCCGATCCAGGTACAGGGCTATACGGACGACCGCCCCATCAGCACGGCGCTGTATCCCACCAACTGGGAACTGTCTGCGGCGCGGGCGGCCAGTATCGTGCGGCTGCTGATCGGCAACGGCATCGCGCCGCAGCGCCTGGCCGTGGTGGGCTATGGCGCCTATCAGCCGGTGGTCGACAACACCAGCGACGTCAATCGCGCCCGCAATCGGCGCGTGGTTCTGCTGATCTCGCGCAATCTCGACCTGTTTCGGCCACAGAGCACCTTGCAAAATTCGTCGACTGGCACACAATCTGCAGCATCGCCTGGAGAACCGGCGCCCGGGGTGGCGCCTGTCAAATCTTCGTCGCCGGCCACCAAGCCGGCACCTTGACCCGGCTGGTCGTGTCGTCGGGAGGAAGTCTGCACATGAGAGTCTGGGCTGTCGCCAATCAGAAGGGTGGGGTGGGCAAGACCACCACCACCGTTGCCCTCGCCGGGTTGCTCGGCGATGAAGGCAAGCGCGTCCTGCTGGTGGATCTCGATCCCCACGGCTCCCTGACGAGCTATTTCGGTCAGGATCCGGACAGCCTCGAACACAGCGCGTTCGACCTGTTCCAGCACGGTGGTCAGGTTCCGGAGGGCCTGCCGAAGCGGCTGCTGCTGCCCACCAGTCATCCGCAGCTGTCGATGCTGCCGTCCAGCACGGCGCTGGCTACCCTGGAACGTCAGTCGCCCGGCCAGAGCGGCCTGGGCCTGGTGATCTCCAAGAGCCTGGCACAGCTGTGGAACGACTTCGATCATGTGCTGATCGACAGTCCGCCGTTGCTCGGCGTGCTGATGGTCAATGCCCTGGCGGCCAGTCAGCACCTGGTGATTCCGACCCAGACCGAATTCCTCGCGCTCAAGGGGCTCGAGCGCATGGTCAATACCCTGACCATGATCAACCGCTCGCGCAAGCAGGCGCTGCCCTACACCATAGTGCCGACCCTGTTCGACCGCCGTACCCAGGCCTCCATAGGTACGCTCAAGGTGCTGCGCAGCACCTATCCGGCGCAGCTGTGGCAGGCCTTCATTCCCATCGATACGCGGCTGCGCGACGCCAGTCGTTCCGGGCAGGTGCCGTCGCGCCACGAGATGAACAGCCGCGGCGTCATTGCCTACCGGGCGTTGCTGCGGCATCTGCTCGACGGCGCGCCCAGCAGCCAGGTCGCCTGATTCAAGTTTTCCACCCTGCCGGCCGATAGGCTGGACAACTCACCCACGTAGATCGCCATGAGCCAACCGACGTCTCTCGACAATCGTCCTCAGCGTGTCCTCCAGGGCTATCTTGATGCCCTGTTGCTGGACGCGTTCCTGGAACTGCCGACCGCCGAATCCACGCCGGTCGTGGCTTCCGTGGTGGCACCGGCAGCGCCGATCGCCAGCGTGAGCGAAGACGAATTCGCCGCCGCGGTGCGCGAGGAGCTCGAACGGGATGCCGCGTGGCAACCCCGGGTCGTGCCGCTGGCCGCCCGCCGTGCCGGCGTCACCCTGCCCGAGGTGCTGCAGCCTGCAACCCAGGTGCCGTTGCCGCCGGAAACCGACATCGAGCTGGACTGGCGTGTCCCCGAACTGGCCCCCGCCGCCGAGCCGGCGCGTCCGGTGGTGGAGGGCATTGCCCTCGGTACCCCGGCGGTGCAGCCCGCCGCCGCGGCTGGCGTACCGCCCGGCGCCGTGCACCTGGAAGGTCGCCCCGAGTGGGGCGAAGAACCCTTCGAATGCCTGCTGTTCGACGTGGCCGGCCTGACCCTGGCCGCGCCCCTGGTGTGCCTGGGCTCCATCTACCCGCTGACCGACGAAGAGTTGACGCCGCTGTTTGGTCAGCCAGACTGGTTCCTGGGCCTGCTACCCTGCCAGGCAGGCAACCTGCGCGTGCTCGACGCGGCGCGTTGGGTAATGCCCGAGCGCTACCGCGACGACTATCGCGAAGGCCTGAAATTCGTTATATCGCTGCAAGGCCTGGACTGGGGCCTGGCCGTGCATGGCGTCAGCCATTCGGTACGGCTGGATCCCGCCGAGGTCAAATGGCGGAATCAGCGCGCTACCCGGCCGTGGCTGGCCGGTACGGTGATCGATCAGATGTGTGCGCTGCTGGATGTGGCGGCGCTCGCTGAACAGGTGGTGGGTGGCCGTCGCTAGGGCTGCCCGCTGCAACTAACCGGCGGGTTCGCCCGCTTCGCCGCACGTGCGGTATTTGACGAGGCTAGGGAACATGAAAAAAACGTCCGCACAGGGTTCCGAAGATCCGGTCCTGCAATGGGTCACCTTCCGCCTGGATAACGAGACCTACGGCATCAACGTGATGCAGGTCCAGGAAGTCCTGCGCTACACCGAAATCGCTCCGGTCCCGGGTGCGCCGAGCTACGTGCTGGGCATCATCAACCTGCGCGGCAACGTGGTGACGGTGATCGACACCCGTCAACGCTTCGGTCTGCTGCCCACCGAGGTCACCGACAACACCCGTATCGTCATCATCGAGGCCGACAAGCAGGTCGTCGGCATCCTGGTCGACAGCGTGGCCGAGGTGGTCTATCTGCGGCAGTCGGAGATCGAGACCGCACCGAACGTCGGCAATGACGAGTCCGCCAAGTTCATCCAGGGCGTGTGCAACAAGAACGGCGAGCTGCTGATCCTGGTCGAGCTCGACAAGCTGATGACCGAAGAAGAGTGGTCGGAGCTGGAAAGCATCTGATGCTCGTCGGGCTGATCCTGCTCAGCGTTGCCCTGGGGCTGGCCTGTGCCGGCCTCGGCGGTTGCTGCTGGTTGCTCTGGCAGCGCCAGCAGCAACAGGCGGCCAAGCTGGCCGAGCGGGAGGCCCTGGTCGACAAGCGCATGCAGATCCTGCTCAAACGCCTGGAAACCTACCAGGCCGGGCAGGTACGCATGGGCGAACAGGTGCAGGGGCTGGCCCAGGTGGTGGCACCCTTGCCCGATCGCCTGACCCAGATCGAGCAGAGCGATCCTACCAGTCTGTCGTTTTCCCAGGCAGCGCGCCTGGTGGGGCTGGGCGCCAGCGCCGACGATCTCACTCAGGCCTGTGGTCTGTCCCAGGCCGAAGCCGAGCTGGTGGCGCGGCTGCATCGGCAGCGCCAGCAGCGTTCCGGCTGATCAGGCCGGTGGCGCAGGATCGCTGCCTCAGCTGACGATCCAGTGGTAGAGCGCAATCACCACCAGTACCGCCAGCACTGGCTTGGCGATGCGGTAGGCCTTGGGATGGCGCCGCTTGAACTTCTTCACGCCACCCCCGATGCGATCCCCAAACCTCTTGCTGAAGGCATAGGCCTGGTTGATGCCGCCGACGCGCTCCCCTTCGACGTTCTGCGGCGCCGTGGCGCTGCCGAGGAAACGGCTGACCGCCTGATTGACGCGGGTCAGCAGACGGTTGCGCAGCGGACGCTCGACGTCGCAGAAGAGGATGACCCGGGTCTGATCGGTCTCGTTCTTGACCCAGTGCACGTAGGTTTCGTCGAACATCACGTCTTCGCCGTCGCGCCAGGCATAGGGCTGGCCGTCGACATAGATGCGACAGGCGTCCGAGTTCGGCGTGGCCAGGCCCAGGTGGTAGCGCAGCGAGCCGCCGAAGGGATCGCGATGGGGATTCAGATGGCTTCCACCCGGCAGCAGGGCGAACATGGCGCCCTTGACGTTGGGGATCTGTCGCACCAGTTCGACGGTCCGCGGGCAGAGCGTCTGGGCGGAAGGTAGCGGCTCGCCGTACCAGGTCAGGTAAAAACGCTTCCAGCCCTTCTTAAAGAAGGAACCGAAGCCGGCGTCATTGTCCTTTTCCGCGGCGCGGATATAGCCCTCGTCGAACAGCCGCAGGGCTTCGACGCGAATCTCCTGCCAGTTGTCCTTGAGCACGTCCAGCTCGGGAAAGCGGCTGCGATCCAGATAGGGCTTGGACGGCACGCTGGAGAACAGGTACATCAGGGCGTTGTAGGGGGCGAACACCGCCGAGTGGTTGACCAGCTGGCGCAGGAAAGGCAGCCGAGCGCGTCCGCGAAGGTGGACGAAGAGCACGCTGGCAACGAAGAGCAGGACGATCGCGAAGGTAATCATGGGCGAATTGTGATCGGCAGCGCCCGAACCAGGGGCGGATAGGTAATGACCGCATTATTTCACCCCAGAGAAAGGCTTGCACTCGCTTCGTCGGCTGCGCAGGATGGACACCCTGGCGCGCGGCCGCTTTCGAGCCGCGCCCCCTTGGATGATCTAGACGAGTCGTATCGATGAGCATGTCCCTACGCGACCAGCTGCTGAAAGCCGGATTGGTCAATGAAAAGCAGGCCAAGCAGGCCGTCAAGCAGAAGCAGAAGCAGACCCGCATGGAGCATCGCGGGCAGACGGAAAAGGACCGCTCCCAGGAGCTGGCCGTCCAGCAGGCCCAGGCGGAGAAGCTGGCCAAGGACCAGGAGCTCAATCGCGCTCAGGAAGACAAGAAGAAGCGCAAGGCCGAGCAGGCACAGATCAAACAACTGATCGAGACCAGCCGCCTGCCCAAGCTGAGCACCGAGGACTACTACAACTTCGTCGACGACAAGAAGGTCAAGCGCCTGTCGGTCAACGTCATGATGAGAGACAAGCTCAGCAAGGGCAGCCTGGCCATCGTGCGCTACGAAGGCCGGTACGAGGTGGTGCCCCGAGCTACCGCCGAGCGTATCCAGGAGCGCGATCCCAAGCGGGTGGTGCTGCTCAACGTGCAGAGCGGCGAGCCGGATCCGGACGATCCCTATGCCGCCTATCAGGTGCCGGATGACCTGATGTGGTGAGTGGCCAGGTCAGGCGGTCTGCCTGACCAGCATGTAGATGCGGTAGACGGCGATGCTGGGGATCAGCTGCAGAAAGCCCGAAAGGGTCTGCAACGCGATCTCCGCTACCGCGGCCTCGGCGAAATGCTTGGTGATCCAGGCGTCGAGCAGCCAGGCCGGCAGGACCGTGGCCAGGATGCACGCCAGCAGGGTGAAGAAGTGTCCGCGGCTCAGCCGGAAGCTGCCACGCAGGGCGTCCAGCGGCGCCCGTCCCTCCAGCACCAGCAGATTCTCGGCGAAGGCCAGCTTGGCCATGATCAGAAAGCCCGGCACGATCAACAGCGAGAAGCCCAGCATCACCAGCCCCGAGGTCAAGGCCGCGAGGAGGGCGAAGCGTGGCCAGAGCAGCAGGGCGGCGCCCCAGACGCCGCTCAGGCGCGGGGTATTACCCTGGGTGCGTGCCTCCAGAAAGATCAGCAGGGCGGCGGTGTACAGCGGATAGCAGAGCAGGCTCACCAGCATGTCCCACAGGCCGCTACTGGCGCCGAAGCGTTCCAGCACCTGATAGCGCAGCAGGGCTTCGAGCAGCAGCCAGGGCAGGGTGAGGACGGCCAGGGGCCGCAGATTGCGGGCAAAGAAAGACAGCGAGTCGCGCAGGATATCGACAGGGTTCATGCAGCTCTTCCAGACGGGCAGGCGGGCAGTCTAGCAGGGCGACCCGTTCGTCCGCAGACGTTCGAGCATGGCCGCGCTGGAGGTGACGGTGGCGTATTCGCCGTGCAGATTGGCCATGGCCATGGCCATCGCATGGACCTCCTCGGCGCCGCGCGGCCGACCGGCGAAGTCGGTCTTGGCGAAGGTGTAGCAGGCGTCTTCGGCGACCCAGGTGGTGAAATCCAGATTGCCGGCGCTGCGCGCGGTGGCCTCCACCGAGTTCTCGCTGGCCACGCCGCAGATCAGCAGTGAGGCTATGCCGCGCTGGTGCAGCCAGCGCTCCAGGCCGCTGTTGGCGAAGGCGTCGGGGACCTGCTTGTCGAACACCGTCTCGCCGGGCAGCGGCGCCAGCGCCGGCTGGAATTGCACGCCGGGCTGTCCCGGCCAGAACACCGAAGTCGGACTGCGCGACAGGTGCCGGACGTGCAGCAAGGGTGCTCCGGCCTGGCGCCAGGCCGCCAGCAGGTCGCCCATGCGCAGCTCGGCGTCCGGGTGGTTGCGTGGGCCCAGATGGGGCGCGCGGATCCCCTGTTGCTGGTCGATGAGGATAAGCAGCGGCGGCATGGGCGAGTCTCGCGGGCAAAGCGGCAGACTCCCCCAGCACAGGCCGGTTGTCCAGTCACCGGCGCGGCGCTGGAACTCGTCACCCCGCTGTCCCTTCAGAAGAGAGAAGCTAAGGCGGGAAGGGCTGGCTGAATCCGCGCTGAACATAGCGCGGGTCCTGCTTGAAAAGCTGCTACAACGCCTCTATCTGGCATAGCAGCGCAGGCTGCTGCGCCTTTCGATATCCAGGCCGTTCCCAGGGGAAGGCCGCCAGTAGACCGTCTGCGGGAGGGTCATCATGCAACGCGAAGAAAGCCAGCTGATCGAAGGTCTGTTCGACCGTCTCAAGACCACGGAAGCCCAGACCGCACCCCGTGACCGGGAAGCCGAGGCGCTGATCCAGCAGCGCCTGCGCGAGCAGCCCGCGGCTCCCTATTACATGGCCCAGGCGATGCTGATCCAGGAGGCCGCCATCAAGCGGCTGGATCAGCGCGTCAAGGAACTGGAAAGTCAGATGGCCCAGGTCCAGCAGAATCGTCCAAGCAGCGGTGGCTTCCTCTCCAGCCTGTTCGGCGGTGGCAGCAGCCAGGCAGCGGGCGGTCAGGCACCGGCCAACGCCGCGCCGTCGCGCGGTTGGAATGACCCGGGTCCGGTAGCGCCGCGTCCCGCCAATCCGGGTTATGCCCAGCCCAATCCCGGCTATGCCCAGCCCGCACCCGGCTATGGCGCGCCCCAGGCTGCGCCTTCCCGCATGGGCGGCTTCATGGGCGGCGCGCTGCAGACCGCGGCCGGGGTCGCCGGTGGCGTGCTGGCGGCCCAGGCCATCTCGGGCCTGTTCCATCACTCGCAACCCGAGGAGATCGTCAACGTCATCAACGAGACCCCGACCGCCGACCAGGGCCTGGCCGATGCCGGCTCCCAGGGAGGCTGGGCGGACAACGCCAGCTACGACAATGGCGGGGGTTTCCAGGATGCCGGTGGCTTCCAGGATAACGCCGGCTTCCAGGACGCCGCCGACTATGGCGATACCGGCGGTGGTGGCGGCTTCTTCGACGACAGTGGCGACGACGATTCCTTCATCTAGGGGGTCGTACTCCGCCAGCCCTGGTGCCGTGAGGCGCCGGGGCTTTTTTATGCGCGTCTTCAGCTGGGCATGAGCGGCAGCGGGCGCTCGAAGGGCGTCGACAGCACCACCACGGTCCGGCTCATGCCGAACCGGGTCAGCTGATCGATGAGGCTCTCCAGTTCGCCCATGTCGCGTACGGCGACCCGCAGCATCAGGCAGTCTTCGCCCGTGACCCGGTAGCAGGCGAGCAGCTGGGGGAGGGCCTCAAGTTTCTTCAATACCGGGCCCTGGCTGGTGCTGTGCAGGCGCAGCGAGATCAGGCATTCGGTGCCGTAGCCCAGGGCGCGGCGGTCGATACGGGCGCCATAGCCGGTGATGATGCCGGCGTCTTCCAGCTTGGCGATGCGTTCGGCGATGGCCGGGGGGGAGAGGCCCAGCCGGCGACCTAACTCCGCGTAGCTGGCGCGGCCGTCCACCAGCAGCAGGTCGATGAGCCGACGATCAATATGGTCCATGTCCGTTTCCCTGCCTTCGAATCGAAGGTCTCCATCCCTAAAGTATGCTGAATCAAAGGCTGGTCGGCCGTTTCTCTCTTGACTGTAGCTTAGCCGGCGCATCACGCGCTTCTACAATGGCAGCCTGACCCCTCAGGAAGCTCTCGCGCATGGACACCTCCGCCTCGCCCTGCCTCGCGCCGCCACGCCTGCCCAGCTGGCTGCCGCTGCTGGCAGCCTTCTTCGCGCTCTATGTGGTCTGGGGTTCCACCTATCTGGTGATTCGCATCGGCGTGGCCCATTGGCCACCGCTGTTGATGGCGGGGCTGAGGTTTCTCATCGCCGGGAGTCTCCTGCTGGGCTGGTTGCGCTGGCGCGGGGCGCCCTGGCCAACGGCGCGCGAGACCGCCGCGGCCGCGGTGATCGGCATCCTGCTCCTGGGCGTCGGCAACGGCGGGGTGACCCTGGCCGAGCATTGGGGCGTGACTTCCGGTATCGCCGCCTTGTCGATCGCCACGGTCCCCCTGTTCACCCTGCTGTTCGGTCTGCTCTGGGGGCAGCGCAATACCCTGCTGGAATGGGCCGGCATCGCCCTGGGCCTGGTGGGGATCGCCCTGCTCAATCTGGGCGATACCATGAGCGCCACGCCGCTCGGGGCCGCGGTGATCCTGCTCGCCGCGGCGGCCTGGGCCTTCGGCTCGATCTGGAGTCGCTACCTGCCGTTGCCGCGTGGCGCCATGGCCAGCGCGGTGGAGATGCTGGTGGCGGGCGCGGTGCTGCTCGGCGCCAGCTACCTCAGCGGCGAGCGCCTGCAGCACTGGCCGGCCCTGGGTGGCTGGCTGGCGCTGGGCTATCTGGTGGTGTTCGGCTCGCTGATCGCCTTCAGTGCCTATCTTTATTTGCTGGGGCGGGTACGGCCGGCGGCCGCCACCAGCTACGCCTACGTCAATCCGGTGGTGGCGGTGCTGCTGGGTACCCTGTTCGCCGGAGAACGGATCGGTGCGGCCGAAGCGCTGGCCATGCTGGTCATCGTGGGCGCGGTGGTGCTGATCGGGCTGCCGCAGTGGCGACGGCTTTGAGAGCAGGCTAGGCTGGCGAGTCATCCAAGCGGAGTCCGCCATGAGCCAAGCAGTCACCCCCGCCTTTGCCGAAGAGCCGCTGGAGGCTACCGAGATCCGCGTCCTCGGCAGTCTCATCGAGAAGCAGCTGACCACCCCGGAAAGCTATCCCCTGACCCTCAATGCTCTGGTGCTGGCCTGCAACCAGAAGACCAGCCGCGAGCCGGTGCTCAACCTCACCCCGGGCGAAGTGGGGCAGGGGCTGCGACGTCTGGAGGAACGCGGCCTGGCCCGCCTGGTCATGGGCAGCCGGGCGGATCGCTGGGAACAGCGGCTGGACAGGGCCCTGGAACTCCCTCCACCCCAGTGGGTGCTCTGCGCCCTGCTGTTCCTGCGCGGGCCCCAGACCCTGGGCGAATTGCTGGCCCGCAGCGGCCGGATGCACGCCTTCGATGATATTGAGCAGGTGCGCCACCATCTGGAGCGGCTGATCGCCCGCGGCCTGGCCACCGGCCTGGGGCGACAGCCTGGCCAGCGCGAAGAGCGTTATCTGCATCTGTTCGGCAACGCGGCAGAACGCGATGCCCAAGTCGCGCAGCTGGGTAGTGCCGCCGAGAGCGCTACCCCTGCCGGCGGACGCGAAGGCCGGCTGGAGGCGCTGGAAGCCCGCATCGCCGCCCTCGAAGAGCGCCTGGCGCAGCTGGAAGAAGCCGCTCAGCGCGGATAGAGCGGTGGCAGGGTGTCGTGCACGGCTGCCGGCGTCAGCGGCGGCAGGGCATTGATCGCCTGCCATAGCGTCTCGCCCTGCCAGCGCTGACCGGCTTCGCTGTAGAGCGCCCCGTTGAGGTCGTCGAGCGCGGCGGCCAGGGGCTCGAAACGTGCCCCCATGGCCGCCAGGGTTTCCGGTTGCTGTCGGGCCCAGGCGTCCAGGGCATGACGGGTGACGTGGGGATCGTTGCTCTGGCAGGCGCGGCGCAGCTCTTCGCGCTGCAGGCGGCTGTCGAGATCGGGCACGGTCGGCAACACCGCCGGCTGACGGCGGGCGCGCCACCAGAGGCCGAAGCCGAGCAGGGTGGTCAGGGCGAAGAAGGCCGTCGCCAGCTGCCAGCGCCAGAGTCCCCGGTCACTGCCGGTGATCTTGGCCGCCGCTGATGCCACCGGTTGCAGCGTCGGATCCTCGGCGACCACCAAGGGCTGGGCGGGCAGGGTGGCGCGTTCGAGGGTATCGGTCTCGGTGTTCCACCAGACCACCTCCACCGGCGGCAGGACCTTGTCACCCGTGGATGTGGGAATCAGGGCGACCCGTTCCTCGCGTTGCCCGACCAGCCCGCGCGCCTGGGTCTGCAGCGACAGCCGCGGTTGCTCGGCATAGCGCTTCACGCCCTCGATTTCGGGCAGCACCAGCGGGGGGAGCTGACCGGGTGCCAGGCCTTCGGCACGCAGCTGCAGCGTGCGGGTCAGGGCGCTGCCCTCGCGGGCGTCTTCCGGCGCGGGATTCCATTGTTGCGTCAGGGTCAGGCTGCGCGCCGGCACCCAGGGCGTCTGCGGCGGATAACTGGCCGGTTGTGGCAGAACCTCCAGGGTCAGCGCCGGGGTGCGCAGCTGGATCGGCTGGCCAGCGCGCGAGCTGTCGTCGAGGCCACCGGCGAGGGTGGCGCTGAAGGTCTGGGGCGGCAGCACCAGGGTACCGCTCTGCAGCGGATGGATGGCGTAGCGCCATTCGATCACGCCATGCCGTACCCCCTCGACGTCGCGCTCGTAGACCTGGGGGGTGCCGAGCAGATCCACCCGCGCATCGCTGGGATTGGGCGGGGTGAGCACATGGTCGTCATAGAGCGCCACCGCGTGGTAGAGGCGGATGGTCAGGATGGTCTCCGCCTGCACATAGAGCCGGGTGCGCTCCACCGCGGCTTCCAGATAGACAGGGTCGCGGGTCTGGCGCCTGGCGGCGGTGGCCTCCACGGTAACGGTCAGTGGCTGGCTGCGGGCGCCGTCCAGGGTCAGGGCGGGAATGGTCAGGGCGCCACTGGCCTTGGGTTGCAGGGTCACGTTCCAGCGCGTGGTCACCCGCTCACCGGGCGGCAGGCTGTTCTGCCGCACCCCGAGCACGCGGAAGTCCTGCTCGAGCGGGCCGAGATCGGGCTTGCCGAACTGGGCGGGGTCGGTGGTCTCGAGGATGAGCTCCAGCGTCTCGTTCTGACTGAGCTGGTTGCGCTCCAGACGGGCGCTGAGATCCGCCGCCTGAAGCAGGGGCGCGAGCAGCGCGAGGGGCAGCAGCAACGGATAGGACTTCATTGCAGCGCGTTCTCCTCGCGTTGTTGTTGCTGGTACCAGAACTTGCGGCGCAGCAGCTCGGCCGGGTTGTCGGGGATCTCCCGCAGCCACTGTTCGGCCGCCTGACGCTGTTCTTCCGCCAGGGGATCTTCGGCATAGGCGGGACTGACGAGCCAGTCCGCGCCGGCCTGGGCCTGCTGCTGCGGGCTGGCCGCGGCGGTTGCAGCGGACGGCGGGGTACCGCTATTGGCCGGTTCGTCCGCCTGGGTGCTGCTCTGGCTGGCGTTCTGCGCCTTGCGACTGCGGGCGGCGGCCTCGGCCTGGGCTGCGGCGCGTTGGGCGAGCAGACGTTCGAGGCGATTGCGATTGCGCAGGGCGGGGGTCAGATCCGGGCGCAGCACCAGTGCCGCCCGGTAGGCGCGCAGGGCCTCTTCCAGGCGTCCGGCCATGGCCAGGGCGTTGCCGCGATTGTAGTGGCCGTCCGCCGACGGATCCCGGGCGAAGGCCGCGGCGGCGCCGCCGAAGTCGCCGGCGCGATAGAGCGCC
This sequence comes from Pseudomonas oryzihabitans, assembly GCF_014522265.1. Classification (GTDB taxonomy): domain Bacteria; phylum Pseudomonadota; class Gammaproteobacteria; order Pseudomonadales; family Pseudomonadaceae; genus Chryseomonas; species Chryseomonas aestiva. Next base: position 4,953,916 of record NZ_CP017024.1, on the reverse strand, counting down.
ACGCCGCGCCAGCGCTCGTCGCTGAAGAGCTCGGCGGCCGCGCCAGCCTGGTCGTCGGTCAGCAGCTGCAGGGCCTGCTGGTCGCGCCGTAGCCAGAGGTCGTCCCAACTGCCGGCCTGCGCCGGAGGGGGCGTCAGCAGCAGACAGAAGGGCAGGCTCAGCAGCCAGCCGCGGCGCGCGCCGCAGGCGACCAGGAGCAGCAGAGGCAGCAGCAACAGGTAACCCTGGTCGCGCCAGTCCGCGGGGGCCCGGCCGTCGCTGGCTCGCACAGCGCCGGGACGCTCCAGCAGGCCGAGACGGCGCAGGTCGCCGTCGTCACGCTGCAAGCGCTGATAGTGCCCGCCCAGTGCCTGGGCGACGCCCTGCAGGTGGCCTTCGTCCAGTCGAGCGATGCGGATGCCGCCGGCGGCGTCGCTCAGGTAGTTGCCGGTCTCGGCGGCCACCGGCGCGCCCTGGGGCGTACCCGGGCCGAGGATCGCCAGCTGGCGCAGTCGACCCTGCAGCTGGCGCTCGATACCCAGGCGCTCGCGGTCGTCCAGGTCGCTGGCGATGAGCAGCAACCGGGCACTGGCGCTGGGCGCCGGACCGAGCAGCTCCAGGGCCTGGGCGATCCCCAGGTCGGCGCGCCGCCCGGGCACCGGCATGATCGACGGCCGCAGCGCCTTGAGCAGGTTGTCCATGGTCGGCAGGTCGTCGGTCAGGGGCACCAGGGTGTGGGCGCTGCCGGCATAGACGACGATGGCGGTCTCGCCGTCCTGGCGCGCCTTGAGCAGATCCTGCAGCTTGCGCTGCACGGCCAGCAGGCGGTTCGGGGTGACGTCGGTGGCGAGCAGGTCGGGCGTCAGCGCCAGCACCACCACCAGCGGATCGTTGCGGCGAAAGCTCTGCGCTTCGCCCTGCTGCCAGCTGGGGCCGGCCAGCGCCAGACAGGCCAGCACCCCGGCCAGGCCCAGCAGCACCAGGCCAAGGGGCGAGCGCTGGCGATCGCTGTCACTGAGCAGCCAGGGTTGCAGCGCCGGAGGCAGCAGCGCCTGCCAGTGCCCGTGGCGATGCCGGCGTCGGCGCAGCGAGCCGATCACCAGGGCGACCGGCACCAGGGCCAGTAGCCAACCGGGACGCAGGAACAGCGGCAGCCAGTCGTTCATCGGGCCTTGCCTCCACGCTGCCAGCGCTGCGGCCACGGCAGGCGGCCGAGCGCCAGGGCCAGGCCGAGCAGCAGCGCCCCGGCCAGCGGCCAGGGATAGAGTTCACGGGTGGGACGGGCCTGGTCCGGCTGCTGGCGGATGGGTTCGAGGCGATCGAGCTGGCGCGATACGGCGGCCAGCTCGGTGCTGGATCTCACCCGGAAATAGGCGCCGTTGGTGACCTCGGCGAGGTGACGCAGCATGGGTTCGTCGAGATCGCTGGGTGTCGCGCCGGCGCCCAGGGTGTCCGGATCGGCACCGATGCCCAGGGTATAGACGCGTACCCGCTCGCTGGCCGCCAGGCTGGCCGCCACCTCGGGCGTCACCACGCCGCCGTTGCTGGCGCCATCGGTGACCAGGATCAGGGTGCGGCTGTTGTCCGGCCGCTTGCGCAGGTGCTTGACCGCCAGACCCACGGCGTCGCCCACCGCCGTGTTGCGCCCGGCCAGGCCGATCTGGGCTTCTTCGAGGAGGGCATGCACGGTGCGTCGGTCGGCGGTCAGGGGCGCCTGCAGATAGGCCTGGGAGCCGAACAGGATCAGGCCGACACGATCGCCCTGGCGACTGTCGATGAAGCGGCCGAGCAGTTGCTTGACCAGCGTCAGGCGGCTGACACTCTCGTCGCCCAGCGGCATGTCCGGGGTGTCCATGGACCCGGAGACGTCCACCGCCAGCAAGAGGTCGCGCCCGCTTACGTCCAGCGGCTGGGGTGGTCCCACCCATTGCGGGCGCGCCGCGGCGGCCAGGATCAGTAGCCAGCCCAGCAGAAAGGGCAGCAGGCGGCGAGTGCCGCTCAGGCCGCCGGTGTGACGGATGCGTCCGCCCAGGTGTTCGAGTTCACCGAGGAATTCCACGCGCAGGGCCGCCTGGCCGCTGTCGGCCGCGGGCAACAGCACGCGCAGCGCCCAGGGCAGCGGCAACAGCAGCCACAGCCAGGGCCAGGCGAATTCAAACATGCTTGCGGATCCAGGTGGCGACGGCGTCCTGCAGGCCGTCGATGACGCGGTCATTCAGGCGGCAGTCCGGGCGATAGCCGCCGTCCACCAGAATCATGTAGCGCGTCAGGCCGGCCGCCGGGCAGCGCGAATCGAGAAAGGCCAGCCAGTCGCGGCCGCTCAGGGTCTGGCTGAGCTGATCCGGATAGCTGGCGCGGCAGAGGCGCTTGAGCAGCGCATTCAGCGCCTGCAGCCAGGGTCCGGCCGGCGCGCCATAGGGACGCGGCAGGCGGGCCAGTTCGGCCAGGGCGGTGGTACGCAGATCCTCTTCGGTGGTCGCCTCGACGGGGAGCGCGCTGTCCAGCGGCCGCCGGCCGCGACGGTGGCGCAGAAAGAAACCCAGGGCCACCACGACCAGCAGCAGCAACCACCAGCCCGGCGCCGGTGGCCACCAGGCCGGTTCCGCTGGCAGCCGCAGCGGCTCCAGCGTCGGCAGGCCGGGGGTCACGAGGTGTACCCCGGGCGATGTTGCCGCAACAGGTGCCGCAGCTGTTCGACCAGATCGTCCGCCGTGGACAGCGGCAGCAGCGGAATGCCCAGGCGCAGGCTGAGTTCGGTCCAGCGTTCACGACGCTGCGCGGCCTGCTCGGCATAGCCCTGGCGGACGTCGGCGCGATCGGTATCCAGCTCCACCTCGGCCTGGCCGCTGGTGAAACGCAGCAGGCCGGCCTGGGGCAATGCATGATCCAGCGGATCGGAGAGCGGCAGCAGGACCAGGTCACTGTGCCGCGAAAGCAGGGTGAGGTGCTGCTCGGTGGCCACGTCCAGGCTGCGCTCGTCGCAGATCACCAGCGCCAGGCTGCCGGGACGCAGCACCTCGCGAGCACGGCGCAGGACCTGGTTGAAGGTGATGCGCGGCACCTGGGCCAGGGCCGGGTCCTGCAGCGCCCGATTGGCGTTGACCAGGTGATCGAAGAAGCGCAGCAGATTCTGCTTGCTGCGCCGTGGGCGCACCTCGTGCAGGCGTTCGCCGCCGAAGATCATGCCGCCGATACGGTCGTTGTGCTCCAGTACCGCCCAGCCGATCAGCGCGGCCAGCCGCCCGGCCAGCACCGACTTGAATTGCTGGCGGGTGCCGAAGAAGGTGCGTGGACTCTGCTCCAGCAGGAGATAGACCGGGCGCTCGCGCTCTTCATGGAACAGCTTGGTATGGGGTTCGCGGGTGCGGGCGGTGACGCGCCAGTCGATGGCCCGGACGTCGTCGCCGGGCTGATAGGCGCGCACCTGGTCGAAATCCACCCCGCGGCCGCGCAGGCGCGAATGGTGCAGGCCGATCAGCGGGCTGCGGCGTCCGGCGGCGGAAAACAGCTGCACTTCGACCACCCGGTGGCGCATTTCGATGAGCTCGGCCAGGCTCAGGGTCACGCCGTTGCGCTCGGCCATCTCAGGCCACGGCCACCAGATCGAGGATGCGCTGCACCACCCGGTCGTGATCAATGCCGGCGGCTTCCGCCTCGAAGGACAGGATGACGCGGTGGCGCAGGACGTCGAAGACCACCGCCTGGATATCCTCCGGGCTGACGAAGTCCCGCCCGGCCAGCCAGGCATGGGCGCGGGCGCAGCGATCCAGGGCGATGGAACCACGCGGGCTGGCGCCATAGGTGATCCAGTGCGCCAGGTCCTGGTCGAAGCGCCCCGGGGTGCGGGTCGCCATGATCAGCTGGACCAGGTATTCCTCCACGGCATCGGCCATGTACAGCCCGAGCACCTCGCGACGAGCCGCATTGATCTCCGCCTGGGTGACGCGCTCGGTTGGCAGGGTCTCGCCGTCCAGGGCCTCGCCACGGGCCTGGGCCAGGATGCGACGCTCCACGGAGGCGTCGGGGTAGCCGATCTTGACATGCATCAGGAAGCGATCGAGCTGGGCCTCGGGCAGCGGATAGGTGCCTTCCTGCTCGATGGGATTCTGGGTGGCCATCACCAGGAAGAGGTCGGGCAGGGCATAGGAGGTGCGGCCGATGCTCACCTGGCGTTCGGCCATGGCTTCCAGCAGCGCGGACTGCACCTTGGCCGGCGCCCGGTTGATCTCGTCGGCGAGCACCAGATTGTGAAAGATCGGCCCCTGCTGAAAGGAGAAGGTCGCCGTGTCCGGGCGATAGATCTCGGTGCCGGTGATGTCGGCCGGCAGCAGGTCGGGCGTGAACTGGATGCGGTGGAAATCGGCCTCCAGGCCTTCCGCCAGGTCCTTGATGGCCTTGGTCTTGGCCAGCCCCGGGGCACCTTCCACCAGCAGATGACCATCCGCCAGCACCGCGATGAGCAGGCGCTCCACCAGGGTTTCCTGGCCAAGGATCTGGCTGGTCAGGTAGGTGCGAAGCATCTGCAGAGCGTCACGGTGAGCCATGGGACATCCTGAATACGGCACTGGAGCGGTCAAGGGTGCTGGATTTTACTGCAAGCGGCGGCTGCCGCCCATGCCTGTGCTGACGTCGCAACCAGAGCAGTCCTTGACGAAATTTTGACGAGCTCCTGCTCAGGCTGGGCGATTGACGGCGCGGTGGAGGTCTCGCTTCGGCCAAGCCCGAGCGGCCAAGACTGGCGCGATCGCGCCGGAGGGTTAAACTCCCACGCCTGCCGACCGCGCCCGAGGCCTCTGCGTGGCCGATCCCGAGCCGCTGGCCACGCGCCGCGAATCCCTGCTGCTTTTGACAAGGTGTTTTCATGTCGCAAACGGAAGTCCCCCAATCCCCGCGCACCCCCGGCATCCGCCCGGTGCCAACGCTGGGCAGCCACCTGAGCTTCGTCCTGGGCTGCGGCCTGGCGCTGCTGGTCATGTTCACCCTGCTGCGCCTGGCATTGCTGGCCTACAACACCGACCTGATCGGTGATTCGCCCTTCGCCACCTTCGCCGAGGCCTTCTTCAACGGCGCCCGCTTCGACCTGCGCCTGGTGGTCTATATCTGCGTGCCCTCGCTGCTCTGCCTGTTGAGTGCCAGAGCCATGGCCGCGCGCCGGTTGCAGGCCGGCTGGTTCACCCTGGCTGCCAGCCTCTGCCTGCTGCTGGGCGTCGGCGAGCTGAATTTCTATCGCGAATTCCACCAGCGCCTGAACAGCCTGGTGTTCCAATACATGCAGGAAGACCTGCACACCGTCACCAGCATGATCTGGAACGGCTTCCCGGTGGTGCGCCTGCTGCTGGCCTGGGCCGTGGCGACCCTGCTGCTGGGCCTGGTGTTCTTTGGCGTCGAGCGGGCCACACGGCGTCATGTCGCGGCGCGACCGGCCGCCTGGTATCGCCGGGGCGCGGTCTTCATGCTCTGCCTGGTGGTAGCCGTCATCGCCGCCCGTGGCACCCTGAGGTCCGGGCCGCCGCTGCGCTGGGGCGACGCCTATACCACCGATTCGATGTTCGCCAACCATCTGGGTCTGAACGGCACCCTGACGCTGATCAATGCCGCCGAGAACAGCTTCTCCGATCATCGCGACAACAGCTGGAAGGCCACCATTCCGGCCGCCGAGGCGCTGGCCACCACCCGGCAGCTGCTGCTGACCCCGCGTGACGAACTGATCGACGCCGACAAGGCTGCCGTCCGCCGGATCTACACCCCGCCCACCGACGGCCAACTGCCCAAGGTGCGCAACGTGGTGGTGATCCTCATGGAAAGCATGGCCGGTCGCTATATCGGCGCCCTGGGCAACGAAGACGGCATCACCCCCAACTTCGACGCCCTGGCCAAGCAGGGCACGCTGTTCACCCGCTTCTTTTCCAACGGCACCCATACCCACCAGGGCATGTTCGCCACCATGGCCTGCTTCCCCAATCTGCCGGCCTTCGAGTACCTGATGCGCATGCCCGAGGGCGCCCACCAGTTCTCCGGTCTGCCGCAACTGCTCAGCACCCGCGGTTTCGACGATGTCTACGTCTACAACGGCAACTTCCAGTGGGACAACCAGTCCGGCTTCTTCAGCAACCAGGGCATGACCCGCTTCGTCGGTCGCGAAGACTTCGTCAATCCGGTGTTCATGGACCCGACCTGGGGTGTCTCCGACCAGGACATGTTCGACCGCTCCGTGCAGGAACTGGACGCCCTGGCCAAGGCGCCGGACGGCAAGCCCTTCTATGCGCTGCTGCAGACCCTGTCCAACCACACCCCCTATGCACTGCCCAAGGACCTGCCGGTCACGCCGGTCACCGGCCACGGCTCGCTCGACGAGCACCTCACCGCCATGCGCTATGCCGACTGGTCGCTGGGGCAGTTCTTCGCCAAGGTCAAGCAGGAACCCTGGTACCAGGACACCCTGTTCGTCATCGTTGGTGACCATGGCTTCGGCAACAACGAGCAGATCACCGAGATGGACCTGTCGCGCTTCAACGTGCCGCTGCTGCTGATCGGTCCGGGCGTGCAGGAAACCTTTGGCGCCCGTCGCGACACCGTGGGCAGCCAGATCGACGTGGTACCCACGGTACTGGCCCGCTTCGGCAAGCCGACCCAGCACCAGTGCTGGGGCCGCGACCTGCTGGGCCTGCCCCAGGGCGATCCGGGTGTGGCGGTGATCAAGCCCTCGGGCAGTGACCAGACCGTGGCCCTGGTCACCGGCGATCGCATCCTGGTCAAGCCGCGTGATCGCGATGCCGTGCTCTATCGCTATCACCTGGGCACCCAGGCCGGTGGCGAGGTGCTCAAGGGCGACGCCAGCGCGCCCGAGCTGCAGAAGCGCCTGGAGGCCTTCATCCAGATCGCCACGGCAAGCCTGCTCGGCAACACCACTGGCATGAACGACAGCAAGGCAGCGGCCGCCCAGCGGCAGTAGCCTCGCGCGCCCATGAAAAAGGCCGCCCATGGGCGGCCTTTCTTTTGGCTGGTACGGATCAGGCCGCGATGATCACGTCCTCGGCCTGCAGACCCTTGTCGCGCTGGATCACCGAGAACTCCACGCGCTGGCCTTCCATCAGCACCCGATGGCCTTCGCCACGGATCGCGCGGAAGTGCACGAAGATATCGTCGCCGGTATCGCGGGAGATGAAGCCGAAGCCCTTGGAGGTGTTGAACCACTTCACCGTGCCGCGCTCGCGGTCATCGGCCAGCGGGCGTGCCGGGGCGGCCGCAACGGGCGCCGGACGCGCCGCCTGGCGCGGGCGTGGCTCGGCATCGACCGCCGGCGCGCTGCCGGCCTGGCCGCGAAACTTCTCCGGCAGGCTGGCCAGGGCGGCGACCAGGGTCAGCGCCAGCGGCAGCAGCTCGGCCGGCAGGCCGCCGATCTGCTCGAGGGGCGCCAGCAGGATGAAGGTCTGGGCCACGACGGCGAGCACCAGCAGGACACTGGCGAGTTTCTGGGCGCCGCTGCTGCGGCTACGGGAGAAGGGTGTGAAGAGGAGGGTGGCAAGACCCAGCAGGGCCAGGTGGATGGACTCGGGTTGATCGAAGGACGAGGTATCGGACTGCAGTCCGGGAATCGCCGATAACAGGAGCGCAGCAGCGCCCACCACGACATGGACAGTAGATAACGTGTTCAATGTGAAATCACCTTGGGATAGATAACACGGGTCTGCCGAAACTGCCGGAGCGGTGCCCGACAGCGGAATGACCCGGCGCGAAAAGCGCGTCCTTATTAAACCCAAAAGGTGAGGGCCGCTCAATCATGGCACCGTCGCGGGCCGTGGCCCGCGACGGTAGCCGGACTCAGGCGGCCAGCAGGCTGCGGAGCATCCAGGCGGTCTTTTCGTGGGTCTGCATGCGCTGGGTCAGCAGATCGGCGGTGGGCTCGTCGCTGACCTTGTCCAGCAGCGGGAAGATGCCCCGGGCGGTCCGCACCACGGCTTCCTGGCCCTGCACCAGCAGCCGGATCATCTCCTGGGCGTCCGGTACGCCTTCCTCTTCCTTGATGCTCGACAGCCGGGCGTAGGCGGCATAGGTGCCCGGCGCCGGGAAGCCGAGGGCGCGGATGCGCTCGGCGATGTCGTCCACGGCGACCGCCAGCTCGGTGTACTGGGTCTCGAACATCAGGTGCAGGGTGTTGAACATCGGCCCGGTCACGTTCCAGTGGAAGTTGTGGGTCTTCAGATACAGGGTGTAGGTGTCGGCCAGGAGGCGCGACAGGCCCTCGGCGATCTGGGCACGATCCTGTTCGGCGATTCCGATGTTGATTTCCATGCTGACGGCTCCTGTGCGTCGGTTGCGAAGGGCTCCGAGGCTATCACAGAACCGCTGGCCGTTTAGCCAGTGTTCGCGTGTCGAGCTGCGCGCCCGGCTACGGTAAAATCGTGACGGATGATATAGAATCTCCCGTTCAGTCGAGCACCCGGTCCTGCCGGTCCGGTGCCTCCACGCATTCAGCCTGTTCTAGAGAAGCGAAACCACGACCATGATGCGCAGCCACTATTGCGGCCAGTTGAACGAGAGCCTGGACGGCCAGGAAATCACCCTCTGCGGTTGGGTCCACCGCCGCCGTGACCACGGCGGGGTCATCTTCCTCGACATCCGCGATCGCGAAGGCCTGGCCCAGGTGGTGTTCGATCCGGATCGCGCCGAAACCTTCGCCAAGGCCGACCGCGTGCGTAGCGAATATGTCGTCAGGCTCACCGGCAAGGTGCGCCTGCGTCCCGAAGGCGCGCGCAATGCCAACATGGCCTCCGGCGCCATCGAGGTGCTGGGCTACGAGCTGGAAGTGCTCAACGAAGCGGAGACCCCGCCGTTCCCGCTCAACGAGTACACCGACGTCGGTGAAGAGACCCGCCTGCGCTATCGCTTTATCGACCTGCGCCGTCCGGAGATGGCCGAGAAGCTCAAGCTGCGCTCGCGCATCACCTCCAGCATTCGCCGCTACCTGGACGAAAACGGTTTCCTCGACGTGGAAACCCCGATCCTGACCCGCGCCACCCCGAGGGTGCCCGCGACTACCTGGTGCCCAGCCGGACCCATCCAGGCAGCTTCTTCGCCCTGCCGCAGTCGCCCCAGCTGTTCAAGCAGCTGCTGATGGTCGCCGGCTTCGATCGCTACTACCAGATCGCCAAGTGCTTCCGTGACGAAGACCTGCGCGCCGACCGCCAGCCGGAATTCACCCAGATCGACATCGAGACCAGCTTCCTCGATGAAAAAGACATCATGGACATCACCGAGACCATGGTGCGCAACCTGTTCAAGGAAGTGCTGGACGTCGAATTCGGCGAGCTGCCGCACATGACCCTGGCCGAAGCCATGCGTCGCTTCGGTTCCGACAAGCCTGACCTGCGCATCCCGCTGGAGCTGGTGGACGTGGAAGACCAGCTCAAGGACGTCGACTTCAAGGTCTTCGCCGGTCCGGCCAACGATCCCAAGTGCCGTGTCGCCGCCCTGCGGGTACCGGGCGGGGCGAGCATGCCGCGCAAGCAGATCGACGACTACACCAAGTTCGTCGGCATCTATGGCGCCAAGGGCCTGGCCTACATCAAGGTCAACGAGCGCGCCGCCGGCGTCGAGGGCCTGCAGTCGCCCATCGTCAAGAACATCCCGCTGGACAACATCAACGTCATCCTCGACCGCGTCGGCGCGGTGGATGGCGACATCGTGTTCTTTGGCGCGGACAAGACCAAGGTTGTCTCCGAAGCCCTGGGCGCGCTGCGCATCAAGCTCGGCCACGACCTCAACCTGCTGACCTGCCAGTGGGCGCCGCTGTGGGTGGTCGACTTCCCGATGTTCGAGGAAAACGACGATGGCAGCCTGACCGCCATGCACCACCCCTTCACCTCGCCCAAGTGCGACCCGCAGGCGCTCAAGGCCAATCCGGGCGCAGCCCTGTCGCGGGCCTACGACATGGTGCTCAACGGTACCGAGCTGGGCGGCGGTTCCATCCGTATCCACGACAAGAAGATGCAGCAGGCGGTCTTCGAAGTCCTCGGCATCAGCGCCGAGGAACAGGAAGAGAAATTCGGCTTCCTGCTGGACGCCCTCAAGTTCGGTGCACCGCCCCACGGTGGCCTGGCCTTCGGTCTGGATCGCCTGGTGATGCTGATGACCGGCGCCTCCTCGATTCGCGAAGTCATCGCCTTCCCGAAGACCCAGAGCGCGGCCGACGTCATGACCCAGGCGCCCGGCGCCGTCGATGCCAAGGCCCTGCGCGAGCTGCACATCCGCCTGCGCGAGCAGCCCAAGGCGGAATAGGTCCTATCGGAGGAGGGCGCCCAGGTGGATGCCCTCCGTTTCCCTTTTCAGTGCGCCGCGGCCCTCGCCGCCGGTGCCGTCTTCGTCAAGAGATTGGAGTAGCTTATGGCCGGTCATTCCAAGTGGGCCAACATCAAGCATCGCAAAGAACGCCAGGATGCCAAGAAAGGCAAGATCTTCACCAAGATTATCCGTGAGCTGACCGTGGCCGCGCGCCAGGGCGGCGGCGTTCCTGCCGACAATCCCCGCCTGCGTCTGGCGGTGGACAAGGCGCTGACCGCCAACATGACCCGCGACACCATCGACCGGGCCATCGCCCGTGGCGTGGGTGCCGGCGAAGGCGAGAACGTCGAGGAACTGACCTATGAAGGCTACGCCCCGAGCGGTGTCGCCATCATCGTCGAAGCCATGACCGACAACCGCAACCGTACCGCGGCCGAAGTCCGCCACGCCTTCAACAAGTGCGGTGGCAACCTGGGTACCGACGGTTCGGTGGCCTATCTGTTCGAGCGCAAGGGCCAGATCAGCTATGCCCCCGGCCTGGACGAAGACGCCCTGATGGAAGCGGCCCTGGAAGCCGGTGCCGACGACGTGGTGGCCAACGACGATGGCTCCATCGACGTCTTCACCAGCTTCGCCGACTTCATCGCCGTCAACGAAGCCCTGACCGCCGCCGGCTATAAGGCCGACGAAGCCGAGGTGACCATGATCCCCTCGACCTCTGCGACCCTGGATCTGGACACCGCGCAGAAGGTGCTCAAGCTGATCGACATGCTCGAAGACTTGGATGACGTGCAGAACGTCTATTCCAACGCCGACATCCCCGAGGATGTCATGGAGCAGCTCGGCTGATGTCCCTCTACGAGCGCCTGCCGCCCGATGCGCCCGGCACCCTGGTGCTGGGCATCGACCCGGGCTCGCGGCTGACCGGCTTTGGCGTGGTGCGCGACACCGGGCGGGGCTGCGAATACGTGGCCTCCGGCTGCATCCGTACGGGAAACGGTCCGTTGCCCGAGCGGTTGCAGATCGTCTATCGCGGGGTGCGCGACGTCATCGCCCAGTACGGGCCGGTCACCATGGGCATCGAGCAGGTGTTCATGGCGCGCAACGCCGATTCGGCGCTCAAGTTGGGTCAGGCCCGGGGGGCGGCCATCGTCGCCGGTGCCGAGGGTGGCCTGGAGATCTCCGAGTACACCGCGAGCCAGGTCAAGCAGGCCGTGGTCGGCAACGGCGGGGCGGACAAGCAGCAGGTAATGCTGATGGTCATGCACCTGCTGCGGCTGACCGAAAAGCCGCAGATCGACGCCTCCGATGCCCTGGCCATCGCCCTGTGCCATGCCCATACCCGGCAGAGCCTGGTGCCTCATGGCCTGCTGGCCACCCGCCGCCGCGGCGGTCGTCTGCGGCTCTAGTCCTATTCGCTCAACCCTCTCGCTCCAACGTTAGGAAGGTAACCCTGTGATCGGTCGTCTACGTGGCACCCTGGCGGAAAAGCAGCCGCCGCATCTCCTGCTCGACGTGGGCGGAGTCGGCTACGAGGTCGAAGTGCCCATGACGACCCTTTATCGGCTGCCGGCCCAGGGTGAAATCGTCACATTGCATACCCACCTCGTGGTACGGGAAGATGCGCACCTGCTGTATGGGTTCGGGGAAAAGCGCGAGCGTGAGCTGTTTCGCGAGCTGATCCGGCTCAATGGTGTCGGCCCCAAGCTGGCCCTGGCGTTGATGTCCAGTCTCGAGGTGGATGAATTGGTTCGCTGCGTGCAAGCCCAGGACACGGCCGCCCTGGTCAAGGTACCAGGGGTGGGCAAGAAGACTGCCGAGCGCCTGCTGGTCGAGCTGAAGGACCGCTTCAAGGCCTGGGAAAGCCTGCCCGGCATCGCTCCCCTGGTCCTGCCGAACCAGGCCGCCGTCGTGGCCAGCGCCGAGGCCGATGCGGTCAGCGCCCTGGTCGCCCTGGGCTTCAAGCCCCAGGAAGCCAGCCGCGCCGTCGCCGCCGTGGAGGGGGAAGACCTTTCCAGCGAGGAACTCATCCGTCGCGCCCTGAAGGGCATGGTCTGATCCCATGATAGAAACCGATCGCCTCATCTCGGGCACTGGCCGCGACCGTGAGGAATTCCAGGATCGCGCCATCCGTCCGGTGCGTCTGGCCGACTACATCGGCCAGCCGGTGGTGCGCGACCAGATGGGGCTGTTCATCCAGGCCGCGAAGGGCAGGGGCGAGGCCCTCGACCACACCCTGATCTTCGGCCCACCCGGCCTGGGCAAGACCACTCTGGCCAACATCATCGCCCAGGAAATGCAGGTTTCCCTGAAGAGCACCTCGGGCCCCGTGCTGGAACGCCCGGGCGATCTCGCCGCGCTGTTGACCAACCTGGAAGCCGGTGATGTGCTCTTCATCGACGAGATCCATCGACTCTCACCCATCGTCGAGGAGGTGCTCTATCCGGCGATGGAGGACTACCAGCTCGACATCATGATCGGCGAGGGTCCGGCGGCTCGCTCCATCAAGCTGGATCTGCCGCCCTTCACCCTGGTCGGCGCGACCACCCGCGCCGGCATGCTGACCAATCCGCTGCGCGACCGCTTCGGGATCGTCCAGCGTCTGGAGTTCTACGGCACCGCGGATCTGGCCACCATCGTCACCCGCTCGGCCGGCATTCTCGGTCTCGCCATCGAGGCCGAGGGAGCCATGGAAATCGCCCGCCGGGCGCGTGGCACGCCGCGGATCGCCAATCGCCTGCTGCGGCGGGTGCGGGACTTCGCCGAGGTGCGCGGGCAGGGTCACATCAGCCACGACATCGCCAGTCGTGCCCTCGATCTGCTGGACGTCGACGCCCAGGGTTTCGATCACCAGGATCGCCGTCTGCTGCTGACCATGATCGACAAGTTCGACGGTGGTCCGGTGGGCGTCGACAGTCTCGCTGCCGCCATCAGCGAAGAGCGTCACACCATCGAAGACGTGCTGGAACCCTATTTGATCCAGCAAGGCTATATCATGCGCACGCCGCGCGGACGGGTGGTGACCCGCCATGCCTATCTGCACTTCGGGCTCAATCTGCCGACGCGTCTGGCCCAGGGTGGTACACCCGATCTGTTCGAGGTCAATGGTAATTAAATGCAGTTGCGAACATTTCTGATTGGCAACGGCGAGGCTAGGTTCTAGAGTATGCACGCGCAATCGCGGAGCCCGTCGCCGTCCGTCCTCAGGTGTCGTGTCTACTACGAAGATACCGATGCCGGCGGCATCGTCTATTACGTCAACTACCTCAAGTTCATGGAACGCGCCCGCACCGAGCGACTGCGCGCGCTGGGCTATGCCCAGTCCGAACTCGCCCGGGATGGTCTGCTGTTCGTCGTCCATAGCAGCGAAGCGCGCTACCATGCGCCCGCGCGACTGGATGACGAGTTGCTGATCGGTGCCGAGGTGGTCGAGGCGAAGCGCGCCAGCCTCAGGTTTCACCAGGAGGTCTGGCGCGCCAGGGACGCTGTCCTGCTCTGTGAAGGGTGGGTGACGGTCGCCTGCGTGCGTGCTGACAGCTTCAGGCCCAGGGCTATCCCTGCAGCCATGCGAACGGTTCTTGCCGGAAATCCGGCGTCAATTCAATCAGGAGATTAAGCGTGCAACCCAACGTCGACCATACGTCCATGTGGAGCCTCATCGCGAACGCCAGCTTGGTGGTGCAACTGGTGATGCTCATCCTGGTCGCAGCCTCTGTCACGTCCTGGATCATGATCATCCAGCGCGGCAATGCCATGCGCGCCGCCAAGCGTTCCCTGGATGCCTTCGAAGAGAAATTCTGGTCGGGCATCGATCTGTCCAAGCTGTATCGCCAGGCCGGCAGCAACCCCGATCCGGACTCCGGCGTCGAGCAGATCTTCCGCGCCGGCTTCAAGGAATTCTCCCGCCTGCGTCAGCAGCCCGGCGTGGATCCCGATGCCGTGATGGAAGGCGTCTCGCGCGCCATGCGCGTCGCCATCTCCCGTGAGGAAGAAAAACTCGATCAGGCCCTGCCGTTCCTGGCCACCGTCGGTTCCACCAGCCCCTATGTGGGTCTGTTCGGTACCGTCTGGGGCATCATGAACTCCTTCCGCGGCCTGTCCACTGCCCAGCAGGCGACCCTGGCCACCGTGGCTCCCGGCATCGCCGAAGCCCTGATCGCCACCGCCATCGGTCTGTTCGCCGCCATTCCCGCCGTCGTGGCCTACAACCGCTTCGCTGCCCGCTCGGAAATGCTGATCAACCGCTACTACACCTTTGCGGACGAATTCCAGGCCATCCTGCACCGCAAAGTCCACACCAGCGACGAATAAAGAGGTATCCCATGGTCCCTCGCCGCAAGAAACGCAAGCCCGTCGCCGAGATGAACGTGGTGCCCTACATCGACGTGATGTTGGTGCTCCTCGTCATCTTCATGGTGACGGCGCCCATGCTCAACCAGGGCGTCAAGGTCGACCTGCCCAAGGTCGACAGTCAGGCCCTGCCGCAAGACAACGACAAGCAGATCCTCACCGTCTCGGTGAAGGCCAACGGTACCTACTACTGGAACGTCGGTTCCGAGGTGGATACCGATCAGAAGGCCAAGTCCGAGACCGCGGTGTCGCTGCCCCAACTGAGTCAGCAGGTCGGTGCCATCATGCGTCAGCGGGCGGACACCCAGGTGTTCATCCGGGGTGACAAGGCTGCCAACTACGGTGTCGTGGCCGGCGCCATGGGTGCCTTGCAACAGGCCGGCGTGCCCAACGTCGGGTTGATTACCGAGGCGCCTTGATGCGACACCGCGAGCGTTCGTCGTCCGAAAGTTATTTCTGGCCGGTCATCTGGGCAGTCGCCCTGCATGTGCTGATTTTCGGCCTGCTGTTTGTCAGCTTTGCCTTCACCCCTGAATTGCCCCAGTCGCGCCCGGTCGTCCAGGCCACCCTGGTCCAGCTCAAGTCCAAGAGTTCCGCGCAGGTGCAGACCGAGCAGAAACTGGCGGGGGAGGCGAAGAAGACCGCGGCCAAACAGTACGAGCAGGAGCAGCTGGAGCAGCGCCGCGAGCAACAGGAAGCCCAGCGCGAAGCGGCGGCGGCCAAGGCGGCTCAGCAACAGAAGGAAGCCCAGCAACAGGCCGCGGAACAAAAGAAAGCCGACGACGCTCGAAAGGCGCAGCAAGCGGAAGCGGCGGCCAAAGCCGCCGAAGCCAAGGCTGAGGCCGAGAAACAGTCCGAGGCCGCCAAGGCGGCTGCGGAAGCCAAGCAGGCTGTCGAGCAGAAGAAGCAGGCGGATATCGCCAAGAAGAAGGCCGACGAAGCCGCCAAGCAGAAGGCAGCCGACGAAGCGGCCAAGAAGGCGGCGGCCGAAGCAGCCAAGCAGAAATCGGCGGAAGAGGCCAAGCAGAAGGCGGCGGCAGAAGCGGCCAAGAAAGAGGCTGCAGCCGAGGCTGCCAAGAAGAAAGCGGCAGACGACGCCAAGAAGAAGGCGGCCCAGGCAGCTGCACGCAAGGCGGCGGAAGACAAGAAGGCGCAGGCGTTGGCCGAATTGCTGTCCGATGACACCCAGCGGCAGCAGGCACTGGCCGAAGAGCAGGGCGACGAGGTGGCATCGAGCTTCGATGACCTGATCGTGCGTCTGGTCAGCGAGCAGTGGACGCGTCCGCAGTCGGCGCGCAACGGTATGAGCGTCGAGGTGCAGATCAACATGCTGCCCGACGGCACCATTACCAGCGCGACGGTTACCCGCTCCAGTGGCAACAAGGAATTTGACAATTCAGCGGTATCGGCCGTGCGTAACGTCGGTCGTATCCGTGAGCTGCAGCAGCTGGATCGCAAGACCTTCGATCAGCTGTACCGTCAGCGCCGCATGATCTTCAAACCGGAGGACCTGAGTCTGTGAACACCCTGATCCGTTACATCCTGCTGGGCCTGGTCCTGGTGGTGGGCTCCGCCCAGGCGGCCGATCCGCTGGTGATCTCCAGCGGTAGTGATCGTGCCATTCCGATCGCCGTCGTGCCCTTCGGCTGGCAGGGTGGTCAGCCGCTGCCGGAAGACCTGGGCAATATCGTCAGCGATGACCTGCGCAACTCCGGGGTGTTCTCGCCGATTCCACGCCAGAACATGCTGAGTCAGCCGAGCCAGGCCAGCGAAGTCATCTTCCGTGACTGGAAGGCGCTGGGCGCCAATTACGTGCTGGTAGGCAATGTCGTGCCCAACGGTGGCCGCCTGCAGATCAGCTACGCCCTCTTCAACGTCTCCACCGAACAGCAGGTCCTGACCGGCAACGTCGGCGGCAGCACCGATCAGCTGCGCGACATGGCGCACTTCATTTCGGACCAGGCCTATGAGAAGTTGACCGGGGTGAAAGGTGCCTTCTCGACGCGCATCCTCTATGTGACCGCCGAGCGCTTCTCCGCCACCAACACCCGTTACACCCTGCAGCGCGCCGACTATGACGGTGCGCGTGCCGTTACCCTGCTGCAGTCGCGTGAGCCGATCCTGTCGCCGCGTTTCGCGCCGGATGGCAAGCGCATCGCCTACGTCTCCTTCGAGCAGCAGCGCCCGCGCATCTTCATGCAGTACATCGACACCGGTCGCCGCGAGCAGCTGACCAACTTCGAAGGCCTGAATGGTGCGCCGGCGTTTTCGCCCGATGGCAATCGCCTGGCCTTCGTGCTGTCCAAGGATGGCAACCCCGAGATCTATGTGATGGATCTCGGTTCGCGTGCCATTCGTCGTGTGACGAATGACTCCGCCATCGATACCGAGCCCTTCTGGGGCAAGGATGGCCAGACCATCTATTTCACCTCCGACCGTTCCGGCAAGCCGCAGATCTACAAGACCAGCGCCAATGGCGGGGGTGCTGAGCGCGTGACTTTCGTCGGTAACTACAATGCCAACCCGAAACTTTCGGCGGATGAAAAGACCCTGGTCATGGTGCATCGTCAGGAAGGTTTCACCAACTTCCAGATCGCTGCGCAGGACCTCCAGCGCGGCTCTGTGCGGGTACTTTCCAACACCAGCCTCAACGATTCGCCCACTGTTGCGCCCAATGGCACCATGCTAATCTACGCCACCCGCCAGCAGGACCGAGGCGTACTGATGCTTGTCTCCATCAATGGTCGCGTCCGGATTCCTATTCCCACCGCCCAGGGTGACGTGCGCGAGCCTTCCTGGTCTCCTTACCTGAACTGACGGCTAATTAGAAAAGTCCTTAGTTACACCAACATTGCGGTTCTTTTAGGAGTTACATGATGGAAATGCTGAAATTCGGCAAGTTCGCTGCGCTGGCTCTGGCCATGGCCGTGGCCGTAGGCTGTTCCTCCAAGGGCGGCGACGCCTCCGGTGAAGGCGCTGGTGCTGGCGCTGGCGCCGGTGCTGTCGACCCGAACGCTGGCTACGGCGCCAACTCGGGTGCCGTCGACGGCAGCATGGGTGACGAAGCCGCTCTGCGCGCCATCACCACCTTCTACTTCGAGTACGACAGCTCCGATCTGAAGCCGGAAGCCATGCGCGCTCTGGACGTTCACGCCCGTGACCTGAAGGCCAGCGGCCAGCGCGTCGTTCTGGAAGGCAACACCGACGAACGCGGTACCCGCGAGTACAACCTGGCGCTGGGCGAGCGTCGTGCCAAGGCCGTTCAGCGCTACCTGGTGCTGCAGGGCGTGTCCCCGGCTCAGCTGGAGCTGGTGTCCTACGGTAAAGAGCGTCCGGTTGCCGTCGGTCACGACGAGGCTTCCTGGGCTCAGAACCGTCGCGTCGAGCTGAAGAAGTAATAAACGATGTCCAAGCGCCTGCAGTTCTTGATCGCCCTGACCCTTGGTGTACCAGTTGTCGCCGGGGCTCAGGTTCCCGTACAGGATGGTAGTTATGGCGTTGCCCAGTCCGCTGGGCAAGGCTATGGCAACGCAGGCGCGGCCAGTGCCGGAAACGGGGCTCCCGTTTCCGGCATGGGTCAACTGTTCATGCAGTTGCAGCAGATGCAGGATGATATCGCGCGCCTGCGTGGCCAGGTCGAGGTTCAGGAAAACGAGATCCGCCAGCTCAAGCAGGAAGGATTGGATCGTTACCAGGATCTGGATGGCCGTATTTCCCAGCTTTCTTCCGCTCCTGCCAATGCAGGTGCCGGAGCCGCTGCAGGTGCCGCCCAAGGGGGTGCCATCGCGGCCAACAACACGCCGACCCCACCTGCTTCCGCAGGGGCACCTGCCGCCAGTAGCGAACCGGGCGATCCAGCGAAGGAAAAGCTGTACTACGACGCTGCCTTCGATCTGATCAAAGCCAAGGATTTCGACAAGGCCAGTCAGGCGTTCAACGCCTTTCTGCGCAAATATCCCAACAGTCAGTACGCCGGCAACGCCCAATACTGGCTGGGTGAAGTGAATCTGGCCAAGGGCGATCTTCAGGCCGCAGGCCAGGCTTTCGCCAAGGTCAGTCAGGCCTATCCCACCAGCAACAAGGTGCCGGATTCGCTCTACAAACTGGGTGGGGTCGAGCAGAAGCTCGGCCGCACCGATCGGGCCAAGGGCATGTACCAGCAGGTCATCAGCCAGTATCCCGGAACCTCCGCTGCGCAACTGGCGCAGCGGGATCTGAAAAGCCTGCCCTAGCGCAGGCTTTTTTCTTCTATCTACCGCAACGGAGGCGGATGGCCTGTGTAGCCGTCACGCCCGTGGCTTTCATGCAAAAAGATACCCTACGTCTTACCGAAATCTTCTATTCGCTCCAGGGTGAAGCCCGCACCGCCGGTCTTCCCACCGTCTTTGTCCGCCTCACCGGCTGTCCCCTGCGCTGCCACTATTGCGACACGGCCTATGCCTTCACCGGCGGCGAGATCCATACCCTGGATGCCATCCTGGAGCAGGTCGCGAGCTACCGGCCGCGGCACATCTGCGTGACCGGTGGCGAGCCACTGGCCCAGCCCAATTGCCTCAAGCTGCTCGAACAACTGTGCGATGCCGGCTACCAGGTGTCCCTGGAAACCAGTGGCGCCCTGGATGTCAGTGGCGTGGATGTGCGCGTGAGCAAGGTCGTCGACCTCAAGACGCCAGGGTCGGGGGAGGTGGGGCGCAACCTGTACGCCAACCTTGACCACCTGACGCCCAACGATCAGATCAAGTTCGTCATCTGTTCCCGCGAGGACTATGACTGGGCGGTTTCCAAGCTGATCGAGTATCGCCTGGAACAGCGTGCGGGAGAGGTACTGTTCTCGCCCAGCCATGGCCAGGTGGTGCCGCGTGAGTTGGCGGAGTGGATCGTGACGGACAATCTGCCGGTGCGTTTCCAGCTGCAGCTGCACAAGATTCTCTGGAACGACGAGCCAGGACACTGAGCATGAATCAGCCTAAAGCGGTCATCCTTCTCTCTGGCGGCCTGGATTCCGCCACTATCGTCGCCATGGCCAAGGCCCAGGGCTTCGCCTGCTACACCATGAGTTTCGACTACGGTCAGCGCCATAGGGCCGAGCTGCAGGCCGCCGAGCGCGTGGCGCGCCAGCTGGGGGTCGTCGAGCACAAGGTGATCGGCCTGGATCTCAACGGCATCGGCGGCTCGGCGCTTACCGATCCGGATATCGCCGTCCCGGAGACCCGGGGTGAGGGCATCCCCATCACCTACGTGCCGGCGCGCAATACCGTGTTCCTATCGCTGGCCCTGGGTTGGGCCGAGGTGCTTGGCGCCCGTCATCTCTTCATCGGGGTGAACGCGGTGGACTACTCCGGTTATCCGGATTGTCGGCCGGAATTCGTCGAAGCCTTCGAGCGCCTGGCCAATCTCGCCACCAAGGCCGGTGTGGAAGGGGATAGCTTCAAGATCGAAGCCCCGCTGCAATTCCTCTCCAAGGCGCAAATCGTCCAGGCCGGCAGCCAGCTGGGCGTGGACTATGGCCTGACCGTCTCCTGCTACCAGGCCGACGACGAAGGTAAGGCCTGCGGGCGCTGTGACAGCTGCCGCCTGCGCGCCGACGGATTCAAGGCGGCGGGAATTTCGGACCCTACGCGCTACCAGTAAAAAAATTTTCATCTAGGGTGTTGATTCTCCTGAGAAAATCGCTAGAATGGCGCCCACTAACGGGTCGTTAGCTCAGTCGGTAGAGCAGTTGGCTTTTAACCAATTGGTCGTAGGTTCGAATCCCACACGACCCACCATCTTCACCAGAAACCCTCCGCAATGGAGGGTTTTTGCGTTCCCCCAGCTCAGACAAGCAGCCGTCTGTGGCGGAATCTAGCCTCGCGGTTTGATGATGTCAAACTGAATCATCTGGCGCCCTGAGCCTGTTGCTGCGTGGCCTGGGCGCAATTTCGTACGTGAGCTTCGCTGTGTAGCTATCCTCGCCTCACCACCGCTGTAAGTGGTCGTGCTCCATTGCTGATCCATTCTGCGAGCTGATCGAACGCTTCCGGCGTGGAGGGTTCGGAGATTCTCGCGGGTTGCTGCAAGGCCAGCGAGGCGGATTGCTTGGGTGGATCCAGTCGCTGTTCCTGGTGTTGCCGGGTGCTGTAATCAACTCGACCGATCAAGCTCCTCGGTACCTTATCAGCACGCTCTTCGAGGACATGACGCATCTGGTGTGGATCCGTCTCGATGTATTCCATCGTGGTAGCGATGCTCGAGTGGTTCAGCAGGGCTTTGGCTACGTGGATGTTGCGATCCGCTTGTCGCATCAGGTCAGACGCCAAGGTGTGCCTGAACCGATGGGGAGTCATCCGAGTCCCTACTATCGCCGTCAGCTTTCTATACATTGCCTCAATCTGATTTATATCCATAGTTTCTCGTCTGTAATGCGAGGAGAACCTATTGACGTTAAATAGCTGGTCCGTGTCTTTGAAATGCAGAGAGTCTGCCCATGCTACAACGCGGTCTATGTACTCATAAAGAGGTCCAGGAATGGGTAGGAGAAACTCTTTGTGAGTCTTGTCCCTTCGCTTCGAATATTAATTGTTCTACGTCTTAGGCAGACGTCTCGTCTCTGTATACTTAATAAAGAATTCAGGCGAATTCCGGTGTAGTGAAAGGTTTCGTAGACAGATAGCCAGAACCAAGCTGGGGTTATGCTGCTGCGTTCGCCTGATACCCGTTCGATCTCTTGTAGCCTGATAAGCTGGTTGCGACCCTGAGTGATGGCCTCGTGAGGTACAGTTTTTTTCCGCTTTCTGGGTGGAACTACAGAGGTGTCAGTGAAGGGGTTTTTACGGAGCGTCAATAGGTCTTAAGAAATGGCGTACCTGAAAAGAGTTTTCAGATGACTCGCGTATGTGTTCCAGCTGCGCTTTGCTAGGCCTGAATCCAAGGCCTCCTTGCGCCAGATCAGAACATCCCTATGATGGAGTTTTTCGAGTTCGACGTCATCGCCAAATCTTCGGCTCAATGCCCGGGCTGCTGCTAGGTAGATAACTCTAGTTGCCGGCCTGAGGTCGTGAGTATCATTGTATTCGCTAGCGATATCGATGATATTCAATTTTCGCTAGCTCCCATATCCTGCAATCGCAGGCTAATATTATCGAATGGCGGATGCGTGAAGATTGCACCAGGGTCCTTCAAAAGATAGCCTTTGAGCAGTTTGGATTTTCGCGGGCCGATGACCTCGCATGTCCATATATTTAGATTGTCCGGTGTCTTGCGGTTAATTTTGAGTTTTTCAAATCCGCGTTGAACTAGCTGCCAGGTTTCAATCCCTCTCGTCTTTGCTTCCCTCTGTAGGTGAGGATGCTCCAAGGCATAGCGCTTGAATAATCCGGGGCTGACGAGAAACGCAGTGCCATCCACTGTGTGAATCAGTGCTTTGGCATCGTTGATCACTAGCGTGTGTGAAAGCACGCCCTGCCGCGCCCAAGCTATGAAAGCTTGGCCGAGATCAGTTGTGTCCTTGGCCGAAATTGCCTCTTCAGCTGAGTGCTCGGCGAGGCAATCAGTGAAGCCGTTTCGGGTGACGTCAGGGAGCGGCAGAGAAGCTGGAATTTCTGAAGATGGAGCCGCTTCACCAAAGAGCTCATCTGCTAGTGCAAGGGTCTCGTCCATGGGGTCCAAACCGGTCTGGAATGCGGGCGGCGGCAGTGTTTCGGATGAGGGCACCTCTTGTGAAGATGTGACATGCGTCACGCTTTGTGGTATTGGGAATGATGGCGTAGCGATATCACTCACGGGTGCAGGCCGCTGCTGATCTAGCTCGGTATCTTCCGGCTGCTCAAGCGTGAAAATGCCGGTAAATGGAGCTGGCCGATCTGTAGGATCTGGCCAAATCAGCGCGGGGGAGACCTTGAGTAAGGTGAAGGTGTTCTTCCAACCGTGGCCGGTGTCAATCGTTGCCTTCCAGATAGCCTTGTCCTGAGCGTTGACCTGGATGATCGCCTGGTCCTGGATCAGGTTGAAGAATGGGGCGTTCGACGTTGGGATACCTTCTACGCCTTGGGAGAGCATCAGTGCCCGCAGCTGGTCTGAGGCAGGCTTGCTGACGAGCCATAGCGCATCCTGGGTCAGCCACCCGTCCGAGGGCCCTTCGGGCTGGTTCAGCTTGAACTTCTCGATGACCAGGGTGCGCAACCCATCGGCCAGTTGACGCTGGATCGTATTCTTGGGGGCCTCCATCGCACGTTGCGGGTTGGCGCCGAGCTCCTGGGCGACACTCGCCTGGTCTGCCTGGACGATCATCTCGCCCAGTACGCCGGCATGCTGGTATTGCCCGGCCAAGACGAAGATCAGCGATGACCATAGCTCGCGATAGCCACTGAGCCAGTCCAGCACGTGGGGCGGCAGCACCTGGAAATAGACGAGTGCTGAGGCGGCGCCATGAAGCTGATAGTCGCGACCTTTGACGTATCTGAAGCGGTAGGGCTTCTCAATGCGACCGTGCCAGGGATGCCATGGCTTGCCGTCCTCGAGGACGACCTCGATGTCGACGGCGATCTTGCCCAAGTCGTGGAGGAGGGCGCCGTAAGCTACCGCTGCTGACCACGCCTCCGCCTGGGCTGCTTGGGATTCGGGCGGTGCGCCGATGGGTAGGAGGTAGTTCTGCCTGATCTTCAGTGCGTAGGCGACGATTTCCAGCCCGTGATCGAGCAGGCCCCCGGGATAGGCGTGGTGGTGGTTCTCCGAAGCGGGAAGCTGCTGGACCAGGTCAGCGTAGCGCCCGAGAGGATCCCGATAGAGTGAGGCGAACTGCTCGCGGGACAGCGACGTCCGCTGCCAGATGTTCTCGATGAGCTTCTGCCGGCGGGGGAGCGCCAGGAGATCCTGGCCTGCAGACGGCTGGGTGAAGCCCTGTTTGCTGGACCCTGCAGGCGCAGAGGGTGGGGCTTTCTTCCTGAAAAATAGATCGAACATGGCATGCCCTTGGTAGTTCTTGGGCCTGCGTTGTCGATCAGCAGCGGTAAGCGAACAATGGTAAACCGCTATCACGGCTCGGAAGGTTGGGAAGGCGGATGGCTACTATGGTCCGGAGCCTGGGCCCCCTTTGCTGTTCGAAGCCGTGAAATGACCCCCAAATGTTGGACAGGGTTGATTTCAAGCAACGAGCACTGGTATGAACGGGAACTAGAGAGGTGGCCTCTGCGAGATCGCCTCACGCAAGGTATCAAACGATGCTTCGCTAGGACTCACCAACGCAAAGTTGTAGCCCTGTCCTGACCAATAGTCAGCCGTAACATCGCTTTCCCTACGAGATCCGTGGCCAACGTCGCGCTGGCTGTTGGGATGCCGTACATAAAAGATCACTTGGCGACCTTTCGTATCGCGGTAGAGCACCATCGCGGCGGCGCCGGTGTCCGTGGCCATGAGACGACCACCCACTGGGATCAAGCCGAAGCGCTCCAGGTTAGGGAGGGCGGGCGCCTGCACAAATGTCCTTTCAAGCCAATGCTGAATCGCACCGTCCTGGCCGGTTACATCGACTGGCGGCCGCCCCTCGGCGCTCGCAAATAGTCGATAAGCCTCCACGGCATCCGCCATTGGAACGTGCGCCCGCCGCAGCATCGATTCCCGTGCCTGCCACCCTAAGCCGCTACCTAGGCCTAACGTCAGCACTAGCGAAGCGAGATAGGTCATACGTCTTTTACGTCTGGCGACTATCTGGTGTCGCACGACTGCTGGCATAAGGTGTGTCGGTAAAGGCTCAAGCACGGGAGAAAAAATCAGCCGTAGCCGACGATTCTGCTCGCGGATATCAGCTACCCGTGCGGCATCTTCCGGATGGGTTGCAAGATAGCGCATCACCTCCTCGTGCCGCAGCGCATCCAACTGATTGTCGGCATAAGCCATCAACTCTTCAGGAGTAGGAGGTCGATACATCATTTCAATACTCGCAAAGCGGCGGTAGCCAAAGGACTTTCGTGGATCTGTCTCAAGGCCGCGCGTGCCCGCGCCAAACGAGACATGACGGTTCCCAGTGGAATGCCAAGCGCCTGTGATACATCGCGGTAGCTCATGCCTTCCACCGCGACCAACAGCAGCAGAGCACGCTGTTCATCACTGAGTTGCTCAAGATTCGTCAACGCTTCTTGATCCAGATAGATCGTCTCAGCCGAAGGCTCAACCGGGACCTCTTGGAATCCCAGCCACTCCAGCAGACGACCATAGCGACGCTCACGACGTCGGCCATCAACGAATTGGCGGTACAGAATGGTGAAGAGCCAGGCTCGCACATCACCGTCGGGATAGCGCGTGTTCCCATGCGTAAGCGCCCGTTCTAGACAACTCTGGACCAGGTCATCGGCGCTAGCTTCGTGACGAGTAAGCGATCTTGCGAAGCGACGCAGAGACGGTAATAGTTGAGAAAGCATGGCGTCATCAAGCATGGACGTTCCCCTGGTATCGCCGACAGACGCTTGAGCTGAACTTTTTATTCCCCACAAATTTTATTTTTGTAGCTATGGAATAACCCAGACCGTACAAACGTCTGCACTGGAAACTCACCAATCGCTGGAGCGCCACGTGTTTTCAGTCAAGCACCCGTTGCTGGTAATCCCCCTTCTGGTGCTCGCGCTTCCCATTGCCTGGGCCGAACCTGATAGCAGCGCCGCCACGGCGCAGGCCGACAACCGCCAGGCCATGGACCAGATGATGGCCGCGATGCACATGCCCAGCAGTGGCGACGTAGACCGAGACTTTGTGACCCAGATGACGGCACATCACCAGGGTGCGATCGACATGGCGCGGATCCAATTGCGGTATGGCCATAACGAACGCCTACGCCGTCTGGCCCAAGAGATCATTGTTACCCAACAACAAGAAATCGCCGTTATGCAGCAGGCGCTTTCTGAATTGCCCGCCTCTCCCACTCGGTAATCCTTATGCCTCGATTGTCGCTCACCCCGCTCGCCGCTGCGTTGTTGGTAATCTCCTGCACCGCTTCAGCCGGTCAAGTTCCGCGTGCTGCCGCACAACCGGACATCACGATTAGCGCCCAAGACCGTGTGTATACGGCGGAGCAGTTCTCCAACACGGTATCGGTGATTGATCCCAGCACGGAAAAATTGCTCGGCGTCATCACCCTGGGCGACAGCCAACCCAAGAACCTGAGCCCTCTGTATAAGGGGGAGCTACTGGTGCATGGCTTAGGGTTTTCGCCAGATGGGCGAACCTTGGCCGTCGTAGCGATAGGCTCGAACTCCGTGTCCTTCATCGACACCGCCAACAACCAGGTGAAGGGTAAAACCTATCTGGGTCGCGCGCCTCATGAAGCCTTCTTCACCCCTGACGGTAAAGAGCTTTGGGTCACGGTACGGGGCGAGGACTATATCGCCGTGATCGACCCGGTGACTTTCAAAGAGAAGACGCGTATTGGTGTACCGCCAGGCCCTGGCATGCAGATTTTCTCCCCTGATGGCCGCTATGGCTACGTCTGCTCCTCGTTCACTCCGGAAACCGTAGTGGTTTCGGTTGCCGAGCATCGAATTGTTGGCCGCGTCGCGCAGGCGAGTCCCTTCTGCCCCAACATCGCTGCGTCTGCAGATGGCCAACAGGTCTGGTTCACTCTAAAAGATGTCGGTAAGACCCAGGTGTTCGCAGCCAAACCGCCGTTCGGCTTGATTAAGACGCTTGATACTGGCGCGATCACTAATCACGTCAACTTGGTTCGCAATGCCCACGGAAGCTTCGCCTATGTAACGGTAGGCGGGGAAAATCGAGTCAAGGTCTTCCGAACCGATGACTTCAGCCAAGTCGCCAGCATTCCTGTTGGCGCTTTGCCCCACGGTCTCTGGCCGTCAGGAGATGGCACCCGGCTGTACGTGGGACTGGAGAATGCTGACAGTGTGGCCGTCATCAATACGCTGACCAATAGCGTTGAAACCACTGTACCCGTGGGGCAGGCGCCTCAGGCTTTGGTCTACGTTCCCAACGTCGCTACCCAGGGCGCTGGGCTGGCAAATCTCAAGCCTCTAGGAAGCGCCGCCAAGAGTATTCAGCTCGCCCTGGCTCCGCCGGGTGAGCACCAGCGTCATACCACTCAGGTGACACTTTTCGACCAGGGTTTGACACAGATCCTGCAGGCCTCGGTTACGGGCCTGGTGGCCAAGCAGCCCTACGTACTAGCGTTGGCTCGTCATGCAGACGGTAGCGGCGCTCTTGAGTCTCTCGCCGCTTTTCAAACCAATCCCGCCGGCGCAGCTATCGTGAATGCGGTAGGACCGATACGCCAACTGGTTCAGCAATCCCAGGCGGATGAACAGCGCTACCTCGTCATCGCACCTGGTGCAGCCGATGCGCCAGGTGCTCCCGTGCAAGTGCAAGTGCCCCAATCGAAATACCAATAACCATCGAGGTCCATCATGCTCAGACAAGTGTTGATTGCCACTGCCATTTTCTCCATGACAGGGCTGGCCTTGGCGGCCACGCCCGCCAAGGTTAGCAACACCACCTTGGGTAAGGTGCTTGTGGATGAAAAGGGTATGACGCTTTACACCTTCACCAAGGACAGCGAGGGTAAGTCCGCTTGCAATGGCCCGTGCGCCAAGAATTGGCCGCCGCTGATGGCACCGGCAGGGGCCAAGAGCGGTGACGGCTATACCGTAGTACAGCGTGATGATGGTAGCCAGCAATGGGCCTACAAGGGGCAGCCACTCTATACCTGGGTAAAAGACAGCAAGCCTGGTGAAACGACCGGTGAAGGCGTCAATCAAGTCTGGCACGTCGCCAAGCCTTGATTGTGGAGCAGTCCCTGCGGACAACAGGGACTGCTTATCTGCTCGGTAGATTACTTTTTAAATTATATTCAATTTTGTGGATAATCGAGCCGAGCTAGACTGATTGCATTCCTCAGCGGAGCTCACCTCATGACCTTAAAAGATGCTATAGCCCTGCGCACCGGCGGCAAGCCGCTCAGCCAGCTCAAGCAGCCACTCGAAGTCGTTCGCCAGTTCACCCCCAACTGGTTTGCGGCAACGATGGGCACCGGTATCTTGGCAATCGCCTTAGCGAGCTTTCCCGTGTCGGTACCTGGCTTGCGTCTGATCGCCGAAGGACTGTGGCTGTTCAATATCTTGCTTTTCGTTCTATTCAGCGGCTTGTATGCCGCCCGCTGGATCTTGTTCTACAACGAAGCCAAGCAAATTTTCGCCCACTCTACCGTATCGATGTTTTTCGGCACCATTCCAATGGGCTTGGCAACAATCATTAACGGGATGCTGATCTTCGGGCTGCCACGATGGGGTGAGGTGGCTGTCACGATTGCCACCGGACTATGGTGGGTCGATGCGGCCATGGCACTGGTGTGCGGAGTAGCGATTCCGTACCTGATGTTCACCCGTCAGCAGCACAGCATCGATCAAATGACAGCGGTATGGTTGCTACCTGTGGTGGCCGCCGAAGTGGCCGCTGCCAGTGGTGGCCTGTTGGCACCGCACCTAGCTGATGGCGGGCACCAATTCACCGTGCTGGTGACCAGCTATGTGCTTTGGGCTTATTCGGTACCTGTCGCCCTAAGTGTCCTCGTGATCCTGCTATTGCGGATGGCGCTGCACAAGCTGCCTCACGAGAACATGGCTGCATCGAGCTGGTTATCGCTGGGGCCCATCGGCACGGGTGCGTTGGGTCTGCTCGTGATGGGCAGCGACGCACCGGTTATCTTCGCTGCTCACGGTATGGCCGGAATTGGCGCCGTCGCGCAGGGGCTAGGCGTAATTGGCGGGATCCTACTGTGGGGACTCGGCTTGTGGTGGATGAGCCTTGCCATACTGATCACGTTGAAGTACGCGCGCCACGGCATCCCTTTCAACCTGGGATGGTGGGGTTTTACTTTTCCATTGGGCGTCTATGCCGTCACGACGCTACGTCTGGGAAGCACGCTTGGATCAGGCTTCTTTACCGTCTTCGGCGCCTTTTTAGTCGTCGCCTTGACTGCTCTGTGGGCGGTGGTGGCGGGACGCACCCTGGCCGGTGCCTACCGTGGGACGCTGTTCGTCTCGCCTTGCATTGCTCATCTGCAACCACGCAAATGAGGTCGATTAGGTAGCGCCTCGTTGAGCAACGCCACCAAGCCAGGACCATCAGCCCACTCTCTACGACGAGTGAGCTGATGAGTCCGCAAATGGGGCTCAGTGAAAGCTATCCCTTGATGCCGTTGGTTACCGCGGCCGCCTTAACCGATTCAAAGGTGCGTCAGCTCAGGACGAGGGTGACTCTGTCTCTTGGGAAGGGCGGTGGCGTCCTACCGTGCCAATCTCGGCAGGCGTCTTGATGTAGAACAGTGCCAAGTCTTCCGACTCGAGGCGTTGAAACAGCATGTCGTGTTGAATTTGAGTCAGCGCCATCGTCACCTGGATGGGCTGATCGGCAAGCTCAAAAAAATGAGCGGAGTGGCGTTTTCCATCTTGGCCGAAGCCTTCAGCCCCCACTGACAACGTTGCGCCACTTAGGTGAAGCTCTTTAGCAAGATCCAGAAGCCAATCTCCAATCTGCTGATGTTCATGGCGACGATTTTGTTCGGTATAGAACGTAACGAGATAGTCGTTCATGCGATTGCCTCTAGCGTGGGTGAAGCAGGTTGATGGTCAAGATACCCAGGGCTGTCATGCACAGGGACCCCACGACATGAACGCTGATTGCAGTCAGCGCCATGAGCAGCCTTCCTTGCTGGATTAGCATCAGTGTCTCAGCAGAAAACGTCGAGAAGGTGGTTAAGCCGCCGCAAAATCCGGTGATCAGAAACAGCCGCCATTCAGGCGCAATCCCGGGCCAAGCAGCGAAGATGGCTACGGCCATTCCGATGATGTAGCCACCTACAAGATTCGCAACGACCGTCCCAGGCGGGAGCGACGGGAACCAGGCATTTAGCTTCAAGCCCAGTATCCAACGGAGCCAGGCACCCAAGGTCGCACCGAGTGCGATGGCTATGAGCGGCTTCAGCATGGAACGTCTCCCAAGGGGAATGGAAGACTAGGGGCCGGGGAGGGATATGGTCGGTGCATAGCGCTGTCCTCGAAAAAGACAGGGCGCACCTACGCACCCTGCCAAGGGGTTACGTAGGCATCATCAGCACGAGGCGGTTTGAGGAGGAATGCCATCTCCTTAGCGGATCATAGCAGCGCAGCAGATGACTTTGAAGATGGCTCGTTCTTGAAGCCGACATGCCTGCCACTGCTTATTGAGACCCGGAGCATGCCTGCACTCCTCAAACGCCGAGGGTTTAGAAACCGATCGACTCTGCGGTAGCTATGAGGCAAACGTCCTATTCGTCACAGGTATTCACAGCTTTCGCTATTGCCAGACGATATTCAGCTGGACTGCGCCCACCCAGTGCCAATTTGATTCGCTCCTTATTGTAATAGTCGATATAGGCCCGAATTGCTACTGCCAGCTCCTCTACGCTTGAGAACCTGTTGCAGTGGAAAAGCTCAGATTTTAGTACTGCAAAAAAGCTTTCCATTGCCGCATTGTCGAGGCAATTGGCTCGCCTTGACATACTCTGAGTCAGTCCATGCTGACGGATCAGCTGTTGGTAGGCAGGGTATTGATAGTGCCAGCCTTGATCGGAATGGATGAGCGGTTTCTCATGAGGCCGAAGGGTCTTCAATCCGTCTTTCAACATACGTAAGACCATCTCGAACGATGGGCGCTCACTTATCTCGAAAGCCACAATTTCCTTATTGAAGAGGTCAAGAATCGGTGACAGGTATAGCCGGTTTTGATTGACACGAAACTCGGTTATGTCAGTCGCCCACCGCTGATTGGGCTGCGGTGCGGTAAAGCGGCGTTCCAACAGGTTAGGCGCCACGCAGGACTCCGGCCCTGTGAATGGACGATAGCGACGGCGTCGCAGCGTGCACTTTAACGACATTTCGCCCATCAGCCGCTGTACGGCCTTGTGATTGATCTGCTGCCCCTGATTGCGTAGCGCCTGCGTGATGCGGCGATAGCCATAGCGACCCCGATGATGCGTGAACATCGTCCGGATGCTCTCTTTGCGGGCACCTTGTTTGTCTGGTTGGCGAGTGACCTTGAGGTGGTAGTAGAAGCTGCTTCGAGGAAGACATGCTCCCTGAAGAAGCGCATCAAGTGGATATCGTGACCGCAACTCCTGCACGATAAGTGCTTTCTGCTGATTGTCCAGGTCACTGTCCTTAAGACCCAAGCTCATGGCTTTGCGCAGAAAGGCGTTTTTGACCTGCAGATAGGCAACCTGCTTTTCCAGCTCTCGGACTGGGTTTGCGATGTGGGGCTTGAAAGCGGATGGATCTGGAACGGGAAGAAGGGGCAAGGAATCACCTCTGCGTTTGCTGGCCAACCCCTCGATACCATACCTCTGCCACGCATTGACCCAGCGCTGCATTTGGGAGCGATTGAGATTAAATCGCTCACTAGCCCGTCGGATTGATAGGCCTTCGACGATCTGTCGCACCACCTCGATCTTGAAATCAATACTGTGATAACGATACCGCCTTTGTAGAGCCGCTTTTCCGTGATTGGCATAGGCGCCAATCCATCCTTTTACCTGCACCACGCTGACGTCATGCGCCCTAGCGAGGTGGCCGTAGCTGCAATCGCCCTTTTGGTATTGAGCGACGATCTTCAATTTGAACGCTAGAGAGTACTTGGGCATGGTACGCCTTCAAGGCAGCGTCCAACTTTCGGGGGTCATTTCACCGAAGGCGGAGCCCTTTCTGGTAGGGCTTTTACCCTTAGAGCCCCCTTCCATTCCCTCCTTTGCTCCAGCCCATTTTCGCCTCTAACCCCTTGATTGATGTGACAGGTAGCTCAGATCTCGACCGGCGTTAGCACAATGAAGCTGTTGCAGGCTAGTGAGCTGGGGCGTATAAGTGATGTCATAACGCAATCCCTCTAACGGTAGTATTGGGGTAAGCTCGATGAAATCGCCCGCTCAAAAACCTTTCGCCTCGAAAATCGGCCGTTTTGTCGCGATTCCATTTCGTGCTGAGGCAGCCTTTTGGCGGGTTTTCGAGCATGAAGGTCGGCTAAACCTTGTTGGCCAAGTCATCAAATGGTCAGTCCGTGCGTTAGGATTAGCGGCCTGTGCATATTTCCTGCTGCCGCTGCTCCTTCTGGTCTTAGCTGCTATCGCTGCTCTTACATTGTTGGGTGGGGGAAAAGGTTCTGCCCATGACGCATCTTCTTCTGAAGACAATCATCGATTCTTCGAAGAGGAAGGCCTGAGAGATGGGCTTTTTGGGCACGGTCACTACGACAAAGAAGGGAACAGATGGTAGGGCTATAAACTAGCCCTACTTGATTCGTTAATCTTGGCTTGGTGACCTGGATATTCCCTTCGTAGCGGCAGTCGATGCTGCGCTGCCAGCCTGACGTCCGATATTTCCGCTTTCCGTCTTGGCAGTCTGGGCACCAGTCGCCAGTGAGCTAGCAAGGCTTCCAGTCTGGAAGCCTGCCCAAGTCATAGCAGTCATCCAGAACGCCGGTAGTATCAGAAACATCGCCCCCATCACGTAGTTCAGCAGCATGTCTCCCTGCATGTTGCTCAGGCCGATGATGGGATCGAAGTTCGCGTGGGGCGCGGTGTTATTCACCTTGTAGATCCCAGTGCCGTACAGCGCATCCATGATCGTACTGTCGACCCACCTCGCCAGTTGCAGCCAGAAATCCACGAAGATCAGTGCGAACTGGGCAAACGTGAGCGTCATGGCCACCTTGAGGTCATAGGTCCCCAGTACCAGTACGATGGGGATGCAGATGATGAACGCCATCTTAAGGAAGGCCATCACCATCGGCGCGGCCTGCCGGACGCTGTCCATGGCCGGGAAGTAAGCGAGCGAGCCCACTGCCTGTCCAAGGCCAGCCGTGACCCTAGCGGCGTCGTTGTACAAAGAGCTGCCGATCTGGCCACCGTAGTCCCCGTAGACCTGCCCCTGCGTCAGCGTCTGCTTCTTCGGGGACACCAGGTCCCGAATCACTGAGTCATTCACCTCGTCTTGAGACATGAAGCTCGCCCACTTGGCCAGCTTGGTCAGGATGTTCGGTTCAACCTGTGCCAGCAGCCTTGCTCTGAGGCCCTTGGAGCCGTCCGACCACCATTGGGTGCAGGTGGGGTAGCCGCCTCCGCCAGTGGTCTGTGCCAAGCCTGCGTCCCGGGTGGCATCGTAGGGCCATGCCGTACGCGGGGTGTGGGAGCGGAAGCCCGAGCTACCATCGCTGTAGTAACCGCTCGTGCTGAGGAAGTACTTCGAGCCGATCCAGCTGACGTCCAGGTACTGCTTGTCGGTTAGGGTGGGCTGAGTCATGAACAGCTTGGCCCGAGCTCGTGCGTAGCAGTCGTTGGTGAAGTCGGCGACCTCCTGGGCGAGGAGGGGATTGTCGATCCGCTCGGCGTTGACCTCCATGCGCAGCTGCTGCAGATCCTGACCACAGGGAATGCTGGCCACGGCGCCCGCCGCCATGCCCTTCGACAAGGCGTGGACCACCATCCACCAGACCGGCACCTGGGCGCTCTTGCCGTTGAGGGTGCTGAACGAGGTCCCCCAGCCCGTTCCGTCCGGCTTGGGCACGTCGACCTGGCATTGCTTGGAGCGGGTCTGGTCGTACTGGATGGTCGAGAAGCTGACGTTCGCATTCGGGAGCGGCATTAGGCCGAGCATGATGACGACCAGGGCCACGAAGAACCGGTTCTCGATGCGCGCCAAGCTCAAGGCTCCCTTGTTGCCTTCGTCCTGGCCCTCGCCGCGGGCGCGGAGCCACTCCTGGATGATGATGGCGGCGAACGGCGCGGCAAACAGACCGGTCCCGCCGATCATCTCCCAGATGCCGCTGTTGATGATCCAGCCCACCAGGGTCAGGTAGTACTCGAGGTAGTCGTTGGTATAGAGCTGCATGGCGATCTCCTACAGCACGCCGGCGTTGCGCAGTTCGAAAAGGCCGATGACCGCCAGGGCCAGTGCCTCGCAGCGGTAGATACGGCCGCGCTCATCGGCCACGGCCATCAACCGACGCCTGACGGGCCGCCAGCAGCAGATCAATCCGGCGTATAGGCACAACCGCCACACCAGGAAGTGGCCATGGTGCTCGGCCTGCCACTGGCGGTAGCTCTGCAGGTCGCCGAAGCCCCAGGCCGTCACAAGTACGAAGCCCAGGGCGAGGGCTACCGCCAGCAGGAAGGGCCACAGCAGTGACCAGGTCAGGCCTAAACCGCGCCGACCGAAGCTGAGTACCGCTTGGGCGCGGCGAGACCAGGAGGAAGTTGTCATGGTCATTCGCCCTTCTTCGCCGGGTTCTCGGTGCGATCCAGCCGGTTCGGCAGCGGATCGCCCTGGAAGATGCCCTTGGAGGCGTCCTTGCGGATCGAGGCGCGCTGCAGGATGGTGGTCGGCGAGTTGCCGGCTAGCTCCCGGCGCATGTCCAGCTCGGTCTTGAGGTTCTGGATCTCGGCCTGCAGGTTGGCAGCGTTCTGGTCGACCTGCGTCTGGGCGACCTGGTTGGCGGCGACGTTGGGCTCCTGGCGGCCAGCGGCCAGGGTACGAACCAGCGACAGCGCCTTCTCGATGACATCGGCCAGGGAGACCTCGGAGACGAGCCGCTTGGCCAGCACGTCCTGGTCCTGTTCGGTGCGTAGCGACTCGATGATGCCGCGGGTGATCGGGATGGAATTGCTACCGGCCGCGGCCAGGTTCTCGGCTGTCATCGGCTGGGTGCCGGCGATCAGCGCATTCACCGCCTTGAGCTTGGTGTCGTAGGTTTCCTGAATCAGCGGGGTGAGGCCGACCCCGGCCTGGGTCACGGTCTTCTGGCAGTTGTCGCAGGTCTGCTGCTGTTGCTCGCCCAGTACCCGGGTGGCGAAGGTCGCGGCCTCCTGCGGCGACGACCAGGTGCTGCAGACGAGACCGCCGTTGCAACTGCTGGCCGGGATCGAGCCAGTGGCGGTGGGTGAGCGGCCACTGAGCATGTTGTAGCCGGCCTTGGTAACGTCGCCGACCACCTTGATGGGCTGCTGGCCGCTGCCCCCGGCTTTGCTCCCGCCGACCCAGGTGACGCCCTCATTCCCGCTCTTCTGCTCGACCTGGTTGATTGCGGCCACCGCATCGGTGGTGCCGGCAGCGGCCGACTTCATCGCCTCACCTTCGGCGAGCTTGTTCCAGCCGACCTGGCCGCCGGCGACATCGAGCATCTTGTCGGCGATGGCGCGGCAGGTGCCCTTCGAGCGATCAAAGTCCAGGCGTGCCTGGCCAATGCCGTTGGTGATGAGGTTGTACAGGCCCGGGTTGGCGCGCTGCAGGATCAAGCCGGGGAGGGAAGCAACGGCGCCGGTGGCGTTCTGCAGCACCGAACTCATGATGGTCTGGAAGCCCTGGGTGGCCCCGTTGAGCTGGTTCTGCAGGGTGTTGGTGAGGCTCATGTTTCCGCAGATCAGGTTGGTGTTCCAGCCACCGCCAATCTGGATGCTGTCCATGTTGCCGACGCTGCCCATCGATACGGCATTGCCGCCGCCGATGCTGTAGAGCACGTCGTCACCGATGACGCTGCCCTGGGACTGCACACGGTAGGGCTCGACCGCCTGGACAGCGCTGCCGAGGAGAAGGCTGGCCAGGCAGGTGCTGGCCAGCAGGGTGAGGCGAGTGGTACTCATGATCGACGGCTCCCTGATCATTGAAAGTCGGTGCTGCCCAGGAAAACCTGGCCTTCGCGCTTGCAGCAGCTGTAGGGGCGCCACAGCGCCCAGGCATAGGCGCCCACGGCGTCCTGAACGTGTGGGCCCGGGTTAGGGAAGGCTGCGCAGCTCTGGCTCAGCGTGGGTGTGAGCTCCTGCCACTTGCCGGTGGTGGCGTCGCCCTCAAGCAGCTCGCCTGCAGGCCAGTAGCCGTCCTCGGCCTGGGCCAGCAGCGACTGGTAGACGTGGATCTGGCCAGAGCGCGTGACCACGTCGCCGGCGCGCTGGGCCATGACCGCCGCGGCCTTGTAGTCATCGGGCTGATGCAGGAAACCGCTGCGTGGATAGACGTTGCCCCATAGGTCGCCGGACAAGGTGCCGCCCACTTCGCGCTTGCCCGGGATGAGGGCTTCCGGATAGACGGCCTCGGGGATGCCGTACCGCCAAGCCATGTAGTCGTAGTTGCTCAGCAGATACGGCATGTAGGCGGTACCGGCGCCCTTGCAGACATAGCCAGAGCCGCTGGCGAACTGGCTGAAGGCGTAGCCGCCCGGGTGGCCAATGACATCGGTGTTCTTGAAGCGCGCGCTGATCGTGGTGTTGGCCTGGGTCGCGCTGTCGCCCGGGTCATTGCCGCCGGCGGCGACACTGCTGGCGGGGCTGAAAGAGGCCATCTCCGTCCACGGGTTCTCGCCGGTATTGGCGTAGCTGGACACCACTGCATCGGGCACGAAGTGCCGTACCTTGGCCGAGGTCTTCACCTTGCAGCCGTAAGGGGTGCAGAAGAGCCAGTAGCAGATGCCGACCACCTTGTATTCGAGGCAGTCGGGCGAGAGCGAGGACGACACGATGGTGGCGGTGGTGACCGCTGCAGTGGCCTGCAGGCTGGTGGCCAGCGGTATCGCCAGGGCAAGGCGCCTTAGATGTTGCAGCTGCCGACTCATCGTCCGCTACTCCGGTAGCGCTCGATGCTGGCCACTGCGGCCGCCACGTCGGGCTGGCCATAGACCACATACTGACGATCCACCACGACCGCCGGCAGCTTGGCCACGCCCAGGCTCCAGGCATCAGCCACGTCCTGGTGCGCCTTGGCGAGGTCACGTCCCAGCTGCTGCGCGGAGGCCGAACGCATCCGCTGCTGCATGATGGCTACGGCCTGTCGCGGATCCGCCGGCAGGCCTTCGGAAAGCTTTTGCTCAAGGCGCTCCGGGGCATCCAAGTGCACAACCCGGGCGCCGGCGCTGTTGATGAGCGGATGAGTCGCGTCGGAGATGGCCAGCACATCCGCTGTGGCGAAGGGGACGCAGGCGGTGGCCAGGACAAAGCCCAGCAGGCGGGCTTTCAAGCCTGCTGAGAAGGTAGGGGGGGAAATGGGCATGCGCAGTACCAGGCAGAGAAGTGGCTGGTACAGGAAACGCGATCAGGAGGGCTGGGTCAGCGGGAAACCATATCTACGTCGCTGGAGGTTAAAACCATCTCAGCAGCTTGCAGAAAAGTGATAAAACAAAATGTAGTCATTTTGCTACCTTTTTGATAGCTTGATCCAAGGTGCTCACTTGGAGATCTGCCATGTTCAGTAATGACAACGCTACCGGAAAGCTAAACATTAGGTCTCTTCCACACGAGGTTTTGGCAGCTCTTGCCGATCTCGCAGCACGGAATGATCGATCTCTAGAGGCCGAAGCCCGCCATGCTTTGAAAGCATGGGTCAGGCCGACTGAGTCAACTCGTCAAGAAAGTACGCGGCTGGGTCAGATCTCTGAACGTCTCGAGTTTTTGGCAAGAAATATAGAGAAAGCATGCCCGTTTAAAGTCGCCAGTCCCTCTCGAATTGCAGAAGCCTTAGGGCTGACGCATGCCGTACCTGTAGAGCAATGGTTCCGTGGGCATGCTGAAGCTTCATTTGATGAGCTTGCAAACATCGCGAAGCTGATGGGCTGCCATAGTCAATGGCTCATACATGGAGAGGGTGCCCCTTATTCCTCGACTTATGTGCGTATACCAGAGCATGTTATTTCAGGTACAGAATTTCTATTTTTGCCAAATGACGATGGCTTGCGACCAAATCTGCACTTGGTGCGCAGCAAGGAAGAAACGGGAGGCTTTTTGTTTGTTCGGCAATACAGTGATTGGGATTATCAGGTTTTTCATACTCCTTATCATGTTAGTGACGTTATTGGGGCTGGCGGCGAGGCAAGTTTGGCCGCTTTAAGCTTGATTCTTAAAGGTGTCTACAGGGCATGGACGCAGCGTCAAAATTCCCAAGTCGAGGTACTCGGATATCTTGCTAGAAAGGAGGTTTTCGATGCGCTGATGGAGGGCTCCAGTCATCCTGCATCTATACTTAAGTCAGCTGAAAGAAGTTGCTGGTGGGAGGATTTCTGGGATGCAGATCAGTATGAAAAAAGCAATTATTGGGAGGGATGGCGTAGCATTACTCAGCGCATAGGCAGCGTGGTCAATGGCAACTCGCGCTTTTATGATCAGCACGCTGAGTTAGCCTCGCACACCTTTGATTTTTCTAACCGTCCAGCCAATGAATGAGATTTTATTGCAGTCCTTGGGCACAATCTGTAATGGTGCCCAGGGCTGCTAGCTAGTGTTTCAATTCGCGAGTGAATGGCTCAAATTTTGACAGGGTGGTCAAGAATATCTTTAAGGCTTTCGGTCGTGGTGTTGTGGTCTACTTTAATGAATAATGGTGTTCTGCTGAAGCTTATATGCAGAAGCTCTAGGTCGTTACGCTCTTGAATAGTGATTATGAGATTTATCCGATCTCTACGGGCTATGTGTTCCAGTTCGCGGATACTGTCAGGCACTGACGCTGGCTGCCATTTGTATAGTTCGTCTACTGCTATTATTTGACGGTTCAGATGAGCGGCGGAGTCAATAGTTAGTGCCGCGCCTGAATCATTGGGTCGATATAGTGCTATGTCATTAGGGTGCTTGCTAATGTATCTATCAATTAGCGAGGATTTTCCGCTGCCTGTCTTTCCGTGGAGAATGTATATAGCAGGTGCGTCGCATTTGTTGGGTCGCTGGCTTGGTTCATTAACGTTTATCATGCTGGTTACCAGGCAAGAAAATGACTGGTATAGAGAACGTCATTAGTTGGGCAGGGTCAGCAGGAAACCATATCTACGTCGCTGGAGGTTGAAATTCCCATATCCGGACGTATGGAGTCTGCTTCAGGTAAGGTGTCTCAGCGCTGCCAATGCATTGCCTACGGCTACCTGGTGCAGATGTTTCTCTTCTCGACGTCCCTGCCAATAGCCTCGGCGTTCGGCATACCGCACCGCGAGGGCAGCATCACCTCGGCGAAGGGCAGCCAGCATCTGTTCATCCGCGATGTCACGAAAGAGGGTGAAGAGCAATCGCTCGGCCGATTCCATGGCTTCGCGTTCACTGCCGTATGACTCCTGATGTTCATAGGCGCCTACTCGGAACAGCCACTGGTGACTGGATACCTGGGTGATTCGTGCCAGCTTGATCGGCGGAAGTGCACTACCGCTTTCAAATACGATCCTGGGCTTCGGCAATTCACCGGTCATACGGGGGAGGGAGGTATCAGCGGGATTGCTCATCTGAGTTGCCTGGCAGTGGAGAACGGTGGTGCGGGGTTTCGCGGCGTTGCATCTCGGCATCGATCATCCGCAGCAGATGGGTGAGGCGGCTGTTGAGCCGTCGTAGGGTCCGATCGGAAAGGCTGGCCAGCCAAGGGGGGACGTCATTGGCGCTGCTGCGCATCCGCATCTCCCTGACTTGCCAGCCAGTCCATGGCCGATAGCATGCCGGCCTCGTCAAGCATTGCCGGAAGCCGGATCGTACGGCCGGACCGATTGTCTCGGAGCTCGAAGGTCGGTGTAGCATCAATCCCCTTCTGCGCTGCAGTTGCGGTCTGCTCAGCGACTACACGCCGCACGGTCGTATTGTTCTGGATGCACGCCTCTAGGTGCTGCAGCGATACGGCTGGTTGCAGGCCGAGTTGGTCGATCGGCACTGCCAGGCCGGCGCCGTTGCCGCGGCTGTGCTGGTAGACGGCTTCGACCGCCTGCCAGAACACCGGATTGCCTCCGAACCAGCCCGCGCAGGTTACTAGCCGTGCTTCGTACTGGCCGGCAGCGCCGTGCATGGGCAGCGGCAAGTGATGCCACTGCCAGTTCAGCGCTTCGTGACGATCAATCAGTTGCTTGACCTGCGGATAGGCGTCCTTGCAGTAGGGACACTCTAGATCGCCGTACTCCACCAAAGTGAAGCGTGCGTTGATATTTCCGTAGATGAATGTCGGTGGTTCAGGATTGGTTTTAGCCTGAGCCTCGGCAGATGCCGGCGTGCTGCGCCCTTGTACAGCCAGAGCAACTAGCGCGCATACCAGCATTCCCATCAAGATCCCATAGAGCCCCCAAGGGGTAGCCAGGATTGGAGGCTTCTTCATGCCGAAGCCTCATGGGCAGAAGGCTGATCGAGTTGCCGGCTCAGCACGTCGCGATGCAGCACCTCCAGGAGCGCCTGTTGTGCGTCATCCGGCTGCGGATGCTTGGCCAGCCAGTCCTTGAGCGCCGTGTCGAGCTGGGCCTCGATCTCACGGCGATCCACCGCGCGTGATTTCACCGCCTGAAGGTTGCTGATCAAGACCGGCGCGCAGATCTGCAGGGCGGTGAGCGTCTCGGGCAGGTGCGGCTGCCGAAGCAAGCCGGTCAGGCTGTCGATGAGGTCCTGGGTGAATTGGTCCATCACTCTCATCGCCGTGCTCCTCGAGCCGGTGGCAGCTTGAAGGGGTAGGGTTCGATCCCCCGTAACCGGTCCAAACGGGCGGCGACGGCCAGCGCGGCGCCCAGCTCATCGGTGCCGAGCTCTTCCATCAGTTGGGCGCGCTCCGCCTTCTCCTCAGGCTCCGTCATAGCCAGCGCCAGATAGAGACTGGGCGGTACCGCACGGAAGAGTGTTTCCATCGATTTGGATAGCACCACGCCTTCGGTATAGGCGCCGCTCTGCTTGCGTGCCGACAGCATTAGCTCCTTCTGTGCGGTACTCAGATTGCGGAATTTGGAGATCTTCTCGACTTCATCCGGCGGCATGTTCAGGCAGATCCACCACTCGATCATGTTGAGCATCGGCGCGCCGGAAACCGGAATATCATCGATGTTCTGGGTCGCCAGCCAGAACCAGGCGCCGAGCTTCCGCCACATCTTGGTAATCTTCATCGCATAGGGCAGCAGCAGCGGGTGCTTGGTGATGATGTGCCCTTCGTCGGTCAGCTTGATTAGCGGCCGGCCCTTGTACTGGTCGCGCTCAGCGATGTTGTTGATCGAGTTCAGCAGTGAGATGTAGGCGATGCCGAGCTGTGCCTGATAGCCCTCACGGGCGTAGGTGGCAAAATCCACGACCGTCAGGTCGGCTTCGGGCCAGGGCGTGCCGGGCCGATTGAACATCTCACCATCGGCGCCCATGCAGAACATCTCCATGGCTTCGGCCATCTCCTGCAGGCGTTCGCGTCTTTTCTCAGGGACATTCTCGTCGTGCGCGGCCTCGCTCAGTGCGTCGCGCACGTCCTGGGTGAGCACTGTCCTCTCTGCCTTGGAGCAGGCCTTGGCGGCATTGATGATGGCGTGCCGGATGGCCGCGCGGTCGGCGCGTGTCATGCGTGCATCTTCTTTTTCTTCGCCGCCGGTGATCATCAGGCGAGCCACGATCTCCATCTCGCCGAGCACGTCGCGTTGATCGTCCTCCAGGTCGGGCTTCGGGCTGCTGGCTTCGTCTGAGGCGTCGAGGTCCTCGGCATCGAGCACGGCCACGTGAGCCGGATCCTCGGCCAGACGGATGGCGTCGGCGAAGGGCGCCAGGCTGACCCCGGCGCCGGGGACCAGGCGGACCTTATGGACGGTCAGGCCGAGGCGCTGAGCAAAGTCCGCCAGCAGCCCGAAGCTGTTACCGGCTTCGGCCACGAAGATGCGCGGCCGGTAAATGGCCAGCCACTGGATCAAGAGGTTGTTGAGGGTTGCCGATTTGCCAGCACCGGTAGGACCGAAAACGAAGCCGTGCGCATTCATCTGCCGATCGAGCTTACTGAGTGGATCGAAGGTCAATGGACTGCCACCGCGGTTGAATTGAGTGATGCCCGGATGTCCCGTTCCGGTTGAGCGGCCCCAGATGGGCGCCAGGTTGGCGACATGCTGAACCAGCATGAGCTGGGTGTACCACTGCAGCGCCCGCGGCTGGTTGGGATCGAAGTTGCCGGGCAGCCAGCGCAGGTAGCTGTTCAGTGCGGCAACCTCATCCTCCGGCCGCACCGGCTCGATGCCGGCGCTGGTCAGGGTATTGGTGAGATCGTTGCAGCGCCGCTCCAGCTCCTGCTCGTCTTTACCCCGGACATAGAAGGCCACGCTGCCCTGGTAGAGCTTGTGCTTGCGGCCGATCAGCTGACGGGCGTCCTTGATGGCCTCACGGGTGAGAGCAGAAGCCTGGTTGTCGCCGACGGCTTTCTTGTGCAGGTTGTTGAGATGGGCTTCGAGCGTGTCCTGGGGCGTGGCTACCAGCGTGATGGCCAGCACGGTGTCCTCGGGCATCTCATCGAAGAGGGCGTGCAGGGCATCACCAAAGGTGCGCTCGCCGGTAATGTGGCCGGTCCTCGGGGCAGTACGCAGCCGATCCAGCATCACCACACGATGGGGCTGGCCATCGAAGAACCACAGGCCCTTCTGCGCATCCGAGCGAGGCTCGCGGTACATCAGGCACTGGGAGAAATCGGTCCCGCTGGCCAGGAAGGGAATGGTGCCGTCGGCTAGCAGCTCGTCCTGGTCGACTGCGCTGTTGACGACCTCGAAAAATCGCTGCTGGTCCTTGGCCGAGGTGCCCAGGTGATCCGGGCACGGATTGAACCACTGCAGAAGCCAGTGGCGAATGGCGCGCTCGTCCATGCGATGAGCCTTCACGCCGGCGTTGCGCAGCGCGCCGGTCAGCCGGCTGCAGATGTTCGC
Source organism: Pseudomonas oryzihabitans (assembly GCF_014522265.1). Lineage (GTDB taxonomy): Bacteria > Pseudomonadota > Gammaproteobacteria > Pseudomonadales > Pseudomonadaceae > Chryseomonas > Chryseomonas aestiva. Next base: position 4,911,670 of record NZ_CP017024.1, on the reverse strand, counting down.
AAGGTAGGCGGCAGGTGCCTGCCCCCTGACCAGACCGTCGCCGATGCTGCGGCGGGAAACGACCATCCGGACGCGCCGATGCTGGCCGCGCCAGGGGAGCTGGGACACGGCCGTGTCGGTGAACAGACCGCCCGGCTTGGCGATGGCATGCAGATGATGCTTCATCAGGCTCTGATAGACCTGAGTGAATTCGGAGCCGCGGGCGCGCGGCTGGATGTAGTTGGCCAGCCCCGTGAGATAGCCGTCGAACTGGATCTCGTCGAAGGCATAGAACTGGATGACCCAGGGACTCTGCTCCAGCTCATCGAAGGCGTCCTGCAGGGCGTTCTCCAGGGCGTCGCGGGCCTGCCGAAGCCAATTGGCTTCGCGGCCCTCAGTGCCGATCGGCACCAGGTCGAAGAACGCGGCCAGCGACTTGCCGTCTTCCAGCAGCATCGCCTGTTGCTCGGGCAGGTATTCGACCCAAGGCAGCAGGTTGGTGAAGCTGGGGTTGACCTGGTGCATGTTGGCGATGTCGGCGACCGTCGCAGGCTTCTCCTTGCCGGTCATCCAGGCACCTGGCTCAGGGATACCGTGCGCTCTCAGGCGATCCAGGTAGCGTTGGTAGGCGGCTTCCTCGTCGACCTCGAGGGCACGGGTGGCACGGATGGATTCAGGATGAATGACTGGCTCAGTGTTATCAGCTGGCTCATCGAGCGCTTGCTGGCTTTCCACCAGCGCTGGCTCAGCAGTCGAAGTCTTGGGGGTCTTCTTGCCACGCAGGCGTTCGAAAATGCCCATCAGTAGTTCTCCACCCGCTCACCGGGCATGGCGTACTGCACACGCTGGTAGAGCGGGAAAACGGTGGTGTAGCCGGGGATGGGAGCGGGGTCGGAGCCGGCCAGGTGCGGGAAGACGTACATGACCAGGTCCGGATTAGGCAGGCGCTTGAACTGGCTGTAGATCTCGTTCTGCGCGGTGCGCGAATAGCCGGCGTTGTCAACCAGCGGCCGAGCCTGGCTCGTGTCCACCGGACGGCGCAGCTCTGCCCGGGCATCGACCAGTTGGCGACCCTGGCTGCTGCCGGCCGAACCGGTGGTACCGGCATTCCAGACGTCCATCATGGTCTGGTCGCCATGGGGGAGTATCTTCTCCTTGTCGACCGCGCAGCCGCTGGCCAGCAGGGCCAGGGCCAGTACAGCCGCTATCTGAAGTCGTGTGCGATTAATCGAGGGCAGCCGAGGCATGGCGAGCTCCTGTCCGATAGTCGACCTTGCGGCCCTTGAGTTCGGAGTCGATGGCCAGCTCCTGGTCGAGGTGGATGGCCACCTTCGCCCCGGGCTGCACGTAGACGGCGGCGAAGGCCTGGCCGTAGAGCTTGTTCACCCAGGTGGAGATGTCGTTGACGCCTTGGCCGATGATCTTGCCCATGGCTTCATTGCCGGACATGCCGCTCGTGCCGATGGTGCCGTTCGGGGTCTGGACGTAGCTTGAGGTAGTGCCGTCGTTCTTAATCAGCGAGGCGGCGCCGGCGCCGGCAGCGGTGATGAGGGCCTGGGAGCCGATGTACTGGGCGGCGTTGCTGCGGCGCTCGCCGGCGACGCACGGGATACCGTAGGGGTCGCTGATCCAGCCCATGCCACCCTGGACAGCAGCAGGCTGGCCGTTGGTTGAGGCGTTCTGGTTGTTCTGGCCGTTGTTCTGCTGACCAGCGTTTTCCTGCGGCGCCGGCAGGGTACGCAAGGTTCCGTCGGTGAAGACGAAGGTCATGCTGCGGATCTGGCCGCGCACGCAGGACAGCGTCCAGTCACCCGAGGCCGTCCCGCTGACCACGGCGCCGGCGACGTCGGGCAGGTCGATGCCGTTGGCGGTCAGGTTGTCTGGGCCGATCAGGACCTTGAAGGGGTAGGGATCGTTGACCGTGCCGTCCACCGGCACGCGGCCCACCAGGGCGGTCATGGACACCGAACCCATCAGCGTCGAGTTCTGCGGCAGGGTGTAGACCTTGCGGACCTTCTTGCGGGACTGCTCATCCCCGCCCATGCCATCGGCTCCGCGCTGCGCACCACCTGAGGCAGCATCCAGCGTCTTCTGGCCGGCGGCGCCGAAGGCGGTCGGGAAGGCGAACCCGCTGGCGGCCTGGCTGCTTCCGGCAGCAAGGGGCTTGCCATTGGCGTCGACGGCGGTGCCATCCTGCGGCTCGATCCAGACGAGATCCGAGCCTCCTTTCTTGAACTGATTGCCTTCCCCAGGAGCGATGCCAAGTCCGATAGGCATGTCGGCGCTGGAGCCAGCACCGCTGCCCGTCTGGTTGCCCATCTGCGACAGGGTGTTGAGCTGCTTCTGCAGACCATCGAACAGACCCTGTGTCTGCTTCTGCTGGTTCTCCAGGCCCTGGTTGATGCCTGCCTGAACGCGACTATCGACCGTGGCGTTGATATTGTTCAGCTGAGCCTTGAGAGCGTCGTTCTCCCGCTTGGCCTCCTCGTTGTCCCTCAGGGCCTTGCTCATCTGCTCTTTGAGCTGCCGGCTCTCGACGACGATGGTGCGCAAAGTGTCGTTGGCCGTGTCGCCCTCGATCCCCAGCGCCTTGGCCTGCTCAGGCGTGAGCTGGGCGGACTGTGGCTGTTCGGGCGTTTGCGGCTTGCCCTTGCCGAGTAGGGTCACGCCGACATAGACCACGAGGACCAGAACCCCCAGCAGCGCATACTTGAGGAGTGGATTACTTCTGAGCTGCATGGCGGGCCTCCGTGGTGACGCGAGGATCTGCAGCGCCCAGGCTGGGAAGCAGTGACTGACCAAGGCCATGATCCCGGGTGACCAGGTAGAGCACGGTGGTGTCGCTGGCATCGCCCCGGGCGCCGAGGTAGGGATGCTGGAAGGTCGCGGTGGCGAAGTCGCCCATGAGCTCTCGCGGATCCAGGGCCAGGCGCTGGCCGGTCTGGTTGCGCAGCTTCACGGCAGTTACCCAGTGATCGTCCAGGCGCCAGGCGCCCAGCTGACTGGCCTCAACCGGCAGCGCTGGCAGCAGCGTCGACAGGTCCAGGCGCTTGTCGATCCTGACCTGGGCGACGCCGTCGACCGGCTCCACGGTGCGCAACGGCGCATAGAGCATCTGGGCGGCGTAGCGGGTGAGCACGACAGGAATCGGCGTCTCCCGCTTGGGCGGGGCTGGCTCGTCCTCATCCTCATCGGTTTGCCGGCTTGCCTTGGCTGTGGCCTTCGAGGCACTGCTTCCACTGGTCGAAGCTGCCTGGCCATATCGGGGCGGCGTGGTATCACCTGGCACGATCTTGATCGGCTCGAGTGCTGCCTGGCCTTCCTGGGCCGGTGTTGCGGCGATGTCGACCAGCATGATCTCGCCGGTGGCCGCATTCTGCAGCTGCAGTCGGCTGGGCTCGATCGGGTCTTTGGCCCGGAGATAGATCGCGCCACCGGTGCTCTGCACCCTGAGCTTGTCCGCGATGGCGGGAGGGACGCCGACCCGAACGTTGGCATCAACGAATAGGATTCGCTCCTGGCCCACCACGAGCGGGATGGCCAGGGGGACACGCTCCCATTTACGGATCTCGATGGCCTGGGCAAAGCTGCTCAGCAGCAGGCCGCCCAGCACCAGGACGAGGGAGTGGCGGGATCTCATGGTGTACCTCGAGCTTTGACTTCGACGCCGGCTTCGATCCGCTGCGGCTGACCGCTGTAGCAGTCCCACTTCATGCCCCAGGGGTTCTTCTCGGGATCGACGTCGGATCTGACGATATGGAGCGGGTAGCGCGTGAGCGCCGTCTTGACCTTCTCGCCACCCAGGTACTCGTTGGCAACGACATCGAGCATGACCGTCCACTCGCTGTTGCCGAGCAGCTGAACGCGGCGGGCGGGGTCATCGCCGTAGCCTGATCCGGGGATCTCCGCGACGTTGCGCACGCGTTTGCGCAGCTCACCGCTGTTGCGTTTGAGCGCTTCGTCCCCCTCCAGATAGGCCTTGCACGAAGGGGTAATGAAAGGGGTCAAGCGAGCGATGTTGTCGCTGTAGTTCTTCTCGCCATCGGAGGGCCAGCTGTTCATCTGCTGGAAGATGTATAAGGCGTAGGAATAGACCGACTCCGGAGGAATCTCCCACCAGGGGCGTGTGCTGCCGGAGCGCAGGTCTGGCGGCACGTGTACGGTTAGGTCCTTGGGCGCGCTGTACCAGCCGTAGCCATTCCAGATCGCGATGCCGCTGACCAGGCCCAAGGCTAGGCGCAGGGTGGTGATATGGGCGCGCTGCGAATCGGACAGCTTCCACGCGCGGCTCATAGCCCCACCATCCGCTTGCAGGTCCAGGCGCCGCTACGGATGACCAGGCGGCGACCCGCCAGCCCCCAGTGCGCAAGACGCCACTCGACTTGGCGCCAGAGCCAGGTTTCCGGGCGGCCGCGCTTCCAGCGACGCAGGATTCGTCCAGCGGATACCAGGCCCAGGGTCCCACACGCCAGCGCGGCGAAGATCGGCATGGCTGGTGTGATGAAAAACGCAAACGGGATACCCACTGCGAATCCAAACGCAGCACAGATGCCGACCGTGGCGAACATCTCGTCGGTGGTCAGGCCGCCGACGACGACGGGTTGAGTATTGAGGCGGTTCGGCAGGAAGCGAAGGGTGCCGTCCTCATGCAGGTCTTGAGTGATGTCCATCGGCGCCGTCCTGCCTTACATGATGCCGGCGGCTTTGGTGACGATGAAAATCACCATGCCAATAAGGACCATTCCGACTACGACCGTCGCACCTAGGTCCTTCCAGGTTTTCTTACCCAAGTGGATCTCGTGAAAAACTGTAACGCCGTGAGCGGCGACGACGATCAGGCAGAAGGCGCACAAGGCCAGGGCAAACAGCGACACCAGGTCGTAACCGTAGTTTTTCAGTGTCTCAGTCCAGGTAGCACCTTCGCCTCGCGAGGGTGCCTGGGCCTGCGGCAGGGCGGCTTGACTGATTGCCGGGAGCAGGGCGGCGCTTGCCAGGACGGCTTGAGTTCTGGCGCGGGCGCCGAAGATGAACAGACGTTTGAGGGACAGCATGGATTTCTCCTCGAGGGGTTAATGCAAAATGATCCAGGACAACGCGCAGTAGAGGAGTAGCCCACGGACTAGGGCGCCCTTGGCGGCGGCGGCTTTGAGGTTCTGGTTCGCCCAGCCCTTGTAAAGGCTGATGGAAAGCCAGGCGAACCAGAGGGTGACGACGGCCATGGCCAGCGATAGCCAGAAGGTGTTGCTGGCCGCCGGCGTAAGGCCACTTGCCGCCTGAAAGGCAGCGTGCTGAGCGTCGGTCATGCTCATGGCTGGGCGCCTTCGCGCTGGTACTGGCCGGAGAGCTCGGCTGCATCGCGCGGCTGGGCACGGCTAGGTGCCAGGTAGTCCCGCAGGCCCTGGCGGATCCGGGCGATGTCGGCGGCGAGACGGTTGTAATCTAGGTGGTAGCGGGAGCTGCCATCGCTGGGCAGCTCGGCGCTGCGCCTGGCGACCGCCTCGACGGCGTTGAGCTGGCGAATCATCACGTCGACGTTGGCCTGCTCGCTGGCGGTGCCGGCGGCGTGAGTAGGGCCCGCCAGGAGGCCTATGGCGACGACTAGGCCACTGGCGAGACCAGTGCAGGCGAAATGCTTGCGAGGGATAGATGACGGTTTCACAGCGGCGCCCTGGGCAGCGGGTTGATGCCGCACAGGATGCCGAGGGCCACCAAGGAGGTCAGCGGGAAACCATTACTGCACCCAAATAGGTTGCAAACCCGCTTGGTTACTGACTTTACGCAGAGGTGATGAGGCGCTTGAAAAACAGCAGAAAGCCGGTGGCCACCGCGTAGCCCACGCCCCACCCCTGGTTGCCCTGGGCGGTCTGTTGACCAATCTGGGCGCGGCCTTCCAGCACCGGCTGCACGCTGACCAACTCCCAGCCGTCCGCGCCCAGGGCCTGCAGGCGAGCCTGCCGTTCTGGATCGGCCAGGAAAGCAGCGACGTCAGGGGTGCCGGTCTGCTGTTCGTGCTTGAACATCAACCAGCCGCGCTCCTGGACGCGGTAGGTAAGCGGGGAGAATTCGGTGTGGTATTCGAAGCGGGCAGGTGACATGGACGGCTCCAGTTCGATGGGGTGGCCATCGTCCTGTGGCCCACTGCAGCGTCACCAGGCGAAACCGTATATGGGTCTCAAGAGGTTACGATCAGGGCGTCGAACAAACCGCTTGGCTATGCTGTCATCAGAAAAATCACGGGAGGTCGTATGACCGACATTGCGTTTCTCCCCGAAGAAGCCAAACAACGCTGGCGAGACTTGACTCATGCCATGGCCATCATGGGCCTGGGTCATTTGGCCAAGCTGTACGGGCAGCTCGAAGGCTACATACTGGCCATGCTCGACTTCGACCGGATCACTCCGTCGCAGAGCAAATTTCTGCTGAAAGTTGCGGCCGAATTGTTCGACCAGTGCCGATCCGAGTACCTCAAGCACAAGCAGAAGCCTCGCCGGCATATTGCAGGCGTGGTAGGAGATCGTATTAGACTGAGCCGACCCAAATCTGAACGTATCTATTGATCGCTGGGATTGGTTTGAGAGCGAGTTGTAGAAGAAGAAAAGAGGGGCCGAAGCCCCTCTTTACTCACTTTTACCAGTCAAGCGACAGAGGAAGCTGCTGCTCAGGAAGGCTGCGAAAATGCCAGCGTACGTCCTCCCACCGTCCAAGACGGTAGCGCCGATAACGGCGAACGAACACGGATTTGGTGCGAGAAGCGTGACGCCGACGACGGCGGCTGAAGTGGTGTTGCATGCCTGGTCTCCTTGAGCAGACAAACAGCATTGCGATCCGCTACCGAGGCGTCTGCAATACGTTGACCCTAAGGCGACGTAGAGCGATAGAATAGATCCCCCGGTAGCACCTTGGTGTTGCCTGGAACTCGAGTGGCTGCGTTTAAGCCGTGAGAAGCGCGCAGTTCACTCGTTTTTTTCAATAGTCCTTATCTCCAAAGTGGCGTCCTGCCTCAGGCGTAAGCCCTGCTTACCCTGAATTTCAATGATTCGGGCAACAGGGTAAGCCCTCCTCGCTAGGGAAGACAGTCTTGACAGAGGGGTGTTTCGCTACTTGTCTGTCTGATTTTTCTGTGGGTAAAACTCTGCGAGCTCCACTATGAATGGGTTTTAGGTGATCTATCCCTGTGGATAAGTAGTGGATAAGTAGTGGATAAGTCGTGTTTAACCCATGGGTGTAGAAGAACAAAGTTCACTGCAGACGCGGGTTTGTTAGGAATTTAGTTCGCAATTGTCAAATAGCAATCAAATTCTATTTAATAGAATAACTTGCGCTACTGACATTATTCTTTTTTAGAATATTTTGTGAGTTTTTTATGTAAAAACGATATTGCTTGGACAGTTATCGTTGGCGATAGCCATTCTGTTTCCATGCAGGCAATTGGTTGCGTAAGGAAGCTTTGAAAAATCAGTTCTGAGGGTTGGCGGACGCGAGACTCCCATGCAGCTCCGTGTACTGCTGCATGATGTCGATCACCAGCGAGTTCAATGCCAGGATCTGCATGGCCCGGGTCACTGAGACGTACAGCAGGTTCAGCTCATCGTCGCGGTTGGCACGATCGATCTCCGGTGCCAGCGGATCCGCGCTGAAATCGTCGTACAGCCCCACGAAGTCCCACTCCAGGCCCTTGGCCTTGTGCGCGGTCGTCAAGGTGACCGTGGCATCCAGCTCGCTGGCCACCGCGCAGCGCCGCAGTTGCTCGATGCGCTTGGGCAGGTCGAAGTAGGCCTCGATGATACGCACCGAGCGCTGCATCTCCGGATCCTGAGTCGCCTTGGCGATCTCCTGGTACTGCTCGAAGTCCCGGTAGTCGCGCAAGAGCTTCTTCTGCTGCACCAGGTCGTTGCGACCGCGGCTGAACTGGAGCAGGTCCTCGAGCTCGCGCAGCGAATAGCTGTCGATCCCGCCAATCCAGAACATGCGGTGGCCACCTTGTTTCTCCAGTCGTAGGGCGTTCTCGATCACGCCGCTGACCGTGCGATGCAGCCAAGTCCGGTGTGCGAGGTCCTCCGGTAGCGTGCGTTTGACCAGGGTGCGCTGGCCGAGCCCCTGCAGCTTCACCGTCTCGCCCTTGAACGACAGGATGACGTTGGCTACGTGGGCCACCGCCGGGCCGAAGCGGAAAGACTGGGTCAGGTAGTGCTTCTCGGCGTCCGCCATCCAGTTCGCGCTGAGGGCATCCTGGGCACCACGAAAGCGGTAGAGCTGCTGGTGGCGATCGCCGACCATGACCTGGATGGTGCGCTGCCGCTGCACCAGGTCGGCGATTACCGGGTTCACGTCCTGGCCCTCATCGAGCAGGATGGCGCCGAAGCGGTTGGACAGGTCCGGCCGGCTCATCTGGTAGAGCTTGAGATAGCCGTCGTGGGTGATCTGCACGCCGGCATCCTGCAGGTCGATCATGCGCTTCCAGACGCTGATGGCCATCCCCACCACCTGAGTGATCCGCCGCTCCTGCAGCGGCGTTTGGCCGCGGCCGTCGTAGCGGGCGAAGTGGCGACCGTCCAGGGCCATGTCGGCGCTGGCCATGAAGGTGTTGAGGGTGTTGACCACGTCCCTGGCCAGCTCCCAGTCCTGGGTGTCCAGCACTCGGGCGACATCAGTGATACGCAGGTTACCGGCCTGTTTGTGCTGGTACTGGGTGCCATAGACCGCATACGCCAGGCCGTGGGCGGTCTTGCAGGTGACGTTGCGCGGGAAGCGATTCTTCGCTGCCATCTCCACCGACTTGTTGTAGCAGAGGTAGAGCATTGCAGTGTCAGCATGGGCGCTGGCGTAGCCCACCAGGTTGGTGGTCTTGCCGGTGCCGGCAAAGGCCTGGATCAGCAGCTTGCGGGCGTTTGACGCGATGGCGGGGGCTTGCTCAGGGGTCCACTGCATGGGGCAACTCCAGATCGGCTGGGACAGGGATTCAATACCACCCCTGCATATCGATGGGCGTGAGGGCGCTTCTTGTGGCCAGGTTGCGGCCACGAAGCACGCCGGTGGCTACAGGTATTTCTTGAACGAAGCGGTCGTGAGGTTCACCGACAAGGCCAGCAGGGCGGCACACGGCAGCAGCACCAGAAGCGGGCTCACGCTGAACGGCAAGGCGAGGTAAAGCGACCAGGGCAGCAGGGCCAGCGGCAGCATGGTGCTGCGGGCCTTGTGGTAGAAGTAGCTCGACTCGCGGCCCGCGCTGAACTTGCGGATATCCCGCCGCACCAAGCCGTCGATGAAGCCAACCAGGGCAGCCATGGCGAAGAGCGGTACCGCCAGGATCAGGATCACCAGGCGCACGCAGAACACCAACACAGTGAAGAGGGCCGACAGGCCGTAGGTCTGCACCGTCGTCACACTCTGCGCGGCCATGTAGCGCAGATCCAGCTCGCCGCGCGGGCCGGCAGCGGCCAGCTGCTGCATCCCAGTCAGCCAATGGATCAGCCCTGTCTTCACGAACAGCCAGTCATAGAGCAGCCCTACCAGCCAGGTCGCGGTGTGCCCGGGCTCCTGGACCACCACGCTGGAAAGGAAACCCTGAGACAGCCAGGCCAGCTCGTGATCGAGCATGCCCTTGGCGTGGTGCCAGCCGGCTTCTGGCCAGAGGAAGTAGAGGCAAAGCCAGTCGACCAGGATGGCGCCGCCCAGGGACAGGAACATCACGCCGATGAAGTGGAAGGGGAAGCTGAGCACCGACCCAATGAAGGTCTGCTCCTTGACCTGTTGCTGCTGGGCGCGCTGAGCGACGTCGGCCATTAGCGGCCTCCTCTGGGGTGGTCATGATCAAGGCTGGCGGTCATGCAGCGTCTCCTTCGTCAGCGGCGCCTTGGGCCATCTGCCGGAAGTCGTCCTGCAGGTCTAGGGGTAGGTCATCTGCGACCCGGCGCTGGCCAGGAGCCTCCCACCACTCGCTGCCGGTGGCCTGACCCACCTGGTAGGCCTTGCGCATCTTCTCCGCGAGCTCCTGCAGGTCCTTGGGCATCGCTTCATCCGGATCCACCGCTGGCAGCGGCATCCGCACCTTCCAAAGGTTGCCGCCTTCGATCAGCGCGTAGCACTGGCCCTTGGGTAGGCCCACCACATGAGCAGGCTCCAGCATGGGCACACTGGTGGCGCTGAGCTGGTCGTGAGTATTGGAGGTGAAGGCAGTCTTGCCGTTGACGGCGTCGCTCGCGCTGCTCGCCGGCGTGGCGGTGAAAACCTGTACCTTGGGCAATTGGTTGGTGAGGAGCTCGGCGGTCGCCGTCTCCCTCACCCGTAGCATGAAGAGGTTGTTGAAGTTGCCGATGATCTGCCCGGCCTTGGCGCGATTGCCGATCTTGGCCTCAATGTCGGACAGGGTTTGGGTGTATGCCGTCACCTGCAGGCCGGCGCCGCCACCCTTGTTGATCATGGGGATGAATTCATCGCCGATCAGCTCATTGAACTCGTCGGCGTGCAGGTTGATGGCCACCTTGCTGCTGGCCTCCCCGGGCAAGCCGTCATCGATTCCGTACTTGTAGATGTGGCCCGCAACCGAGACCAGGTCCGAGAACATGGAGTTGCCAACCGCCGCGGCGACCTCGGTATCGGAGAGGGCGTCCAGGCCGACGTAGACCACGGCGCGTTTGCGCACCACCTGCATCCAGTCGAAGATCGGCCGGGGGTCGTTGACGTCGTGGTAGTCCGGAGCGATCAGCTCGGCCATGCGGCCGGTGGTGAGTTTCTCCAGCAGCGGCAGCAGCGAGGCGACGATCTTGTCGAAGTAGGTCTTGTCGTAGCGCACGGCGCTGCGCAGGCCGTCCATGACCGGATCCATCACGCGGGTCTGGTTGAGGTACTGGTCGATGGCGATGACCCGCAGCGGTCGGCCCTTCATGTTGAAGGGGATGTTCTTATCGTTGAGCTTGCTCTCGATGAAGATGATCTTTTCCCAGGCCTTTGGGTCGTGCTCATCGAAGTATTTCTGGGCGTATTCCAGGAACAGCCCTTCGATGTTGATCACGTGCTGCTGGATCTGCAGGTAGTCCGGGCGCCGGCCGAGGGCGACCAGGGCCCGAGCGATGATGTTGACGAACCGCCAGGCGAATTCCTTGAACGCCGCCGAATTGCCCTCGCTGGACAGCTGGCCCGCGACGCGGGTGGCCACCTCCGAGATCCGGCCAAAGCGGCCCACCGCGTTGTAGCGCGCGGACTGGTCTGGCCAGCCAAGGTGAAAGACGTAGAACTCGTTGGCGCGGCCGGCGCGCTCGCACTCGACGTACATGCGCTTAAGGAGGTCAGCATCGCCCTTGGGATCGAAGACGATCACCACCTCATGCTGGCCGCGCCGCTTGCGACGGATGTCCTGGGTGATGAAGAGCTCGGCCAGGCGCGTCTTGCCCACCCGAGTGGTGCCCATGACGATGGAGTGACCCACTCGCTCGCCCAACGGCAGGGTGGCATCGTGCTCCTCAGGTTCAATGCCGTGCAGGCGCGGCAGACCGCCCACCGGAGGCAGCGGTCGGAACGGGTTCGCCGCGTTATCCCAGGAGGTGGCTTTGGCCAGCAGGGTGAGCGGGAAGGGCGCGAACTCCAGACGCGCCTCGAGGCGCCGCGCCTTGTTGGTCCATTCCGACGGCTCGACATAGGGCGCGTACTGCGGCAGGTAGGTGTCGACCAGGCGTTGGGTGTGCTTCTGCTCCCAGCGAAAGCCCTTGCCGATGAACAGCCGCTCGTTGCTGACCGGGATCTCTTTGCTGGTCATGCTGTAGTACGACAGGCGCCGGATGTTGCGCCGGTAGCGCAGCACGCGCAGCGCCTGGCGCAAGCGGTAGATGCCGAAGCCAAGAAAGGCGACGGCCGTGACCAGGCCGAACAGCGGGGTCAGGGCGACGGCCCAGGGCGCGAAGACGCACAGGAAGGCCATGGCCAGGCACACCTGCACGGTGTAGAGCTCCACCGCAGGCCGCAGCAGCGTGTCCAGGGCATGATTACGAGCCATGCTCAGCGCTCCAGCTCGCCAGCACCTGGCAGCGGCAGGGCCGCAGCGTGCTCTTTGCGGATAGCCGCGGCTTCGCCACGTGGCAGCGCTGCCTCGAAGCGCTCACAGAGGGTGATCTCATCGTCCATAGAGCGGCCGGTGATCTCGCCGCCATGGAGATCGACCAGGACCTCGACGTCACCTGCCAGGGCGGCGCGCGCTTTCTGGTGGTCAGGTAAGCGAATGACCAGAGTCAGATAGAAGGAAGCACCTGACCGTGTTGGGCCGAAGGTGACGGGGTAACCGAGGCATCCGTCCTGAGCTGGACTAACGTCATGCGCATCGGGCTTGGAGGCAACATCAGCAGCTGAGTGTGGAGTCTGAGAGCTGGGCACTGGGATCTCCTATTGCTCAAGGGCGGTGGGGGTGATGAGTACGGGGTAATGCGCGATTCCCAGGCGGGCAGCCAGGTCATCGCCGACCACGGGGCTGATGGGGAGCCCGGGGGCCCAGCTACGGATCGCGGCCAGGCGCTCGGCGCTGGCGACGTTGACCGCCAGGCCAGCGGCGCCGAGGCGCTGCAGAGTCTGGCCACGGCTGGCCAGCCACTGGCGAGACAGGTCGTCATCGCCGATCAGGAAAAAGGGCTGCAAGCCAGGTGCATTGATTGCTCGCCCCTGGACGGTGCCTGGGGTGAGCCGCTGCGATCGCACGGGGAAGCCCAAGGCCTGGGCAGGCTGTGGCAGCGGCACTTGCCGTTGTGCCTGTGCTGGCTCCGGGTTCAGGCTCTGGTAGTAGGGCAGGGCAGAGACACCGCCGCGGTCTTCGACCACGGTGAGGCTGGCAGCCTGGGCAGCCAGCGGTAGGGTCACGGTCAGGGCGAGGAGCGAGAGGATCTGCTTCATGGGTTCGAGGCCAGCAAGGTGACGCCGGTGACCCGGCTCAGGTGTTTGGCGAAGAGCTCGCGGTACTTGGCAGCCGGGGCGCCGCCGGCGGGACGGTGATAGCGGCCAGCGACATTGATCCAGTCACCACCTTGGGCGCGCAGCTCGGCGAGCATCTGTGCGGCGACTTCCAGGTTCTTGTAGGGGTTGAGCGCCTCGCAGGGCGAGACGCCTCGACCGAAGCGATGGCCGTTCCAGCCCATGTTGACCTGGGCGATGCCCACGTCGACGCGCTTGGCGCCGGCGGTGTTCAGCGCGACCAGCAGCGCGGTGCAGGCATCGGCGCGGGTGGCGAAGCGATAGCCGGCGCCGGCGACATTGAGCGTCCAGGGCCAGGGCACCAGTTGTGCGCCCCTGCCGCGCAGTCGGGTGCCGCTCTCTTGCAGGGCGACCGAGTACAACACCTCGGAGGGAATGCCCGCCTGATGGGCAGCCAGCTGATAGGCAGGCGGCGGTGTCTCGGAAGCCTGGGCGCCGATCGCAAGTGCCTGCAGGATCACACCGGCGCCGAGCGCCTTGATCATTGCCGTAGCCATTGCCCATTCACCTCGCGGACGACAGCCGGCAGTTCGCCGCCCAGGCCCAGCTGGACCCAACGGCCGGCGTCGTGGTTGAGCGTAATCTGCCGTCCCCGCACCTTGGCTGGATCGACGCCAGCGAGCACGGCCCAGCGGCGGATCCGGGCATCGTCGTTCTGACTGCCGATCAGGTAGAGGTCGAAGGCCTGGCCAGCGCTCTGCAGCGCCTGAACCCGCTCGGTGCAGGCTGCGCAGCTATCGGTCACGAACACGGCGAGCCGTCCATTACCGCGCACGGCTGGACTGGCCTGGGGCGCTGCCTGGCCGCCGCCTTGTACTGGCTGCAGATTCGGGTAAAGGCGATTCCAGGCGTCGCGGTAGGCCTGGTCGTAGGCCAGCTCCTTCTGCACCCGCTGCGCCTCGGCGCGGACCTGCAGCTCGGCATAGCGGCGCCGCTCGGCATCGGATTGGGCCTCGATGCCCAGGGCGGTGAGCGGATCCAGACCGGGCGAGTAGACGCCGCGACTACCCTGCATCAGGGTCCGGTAGCGCTGGAACTCCTGGCTGCTCAGGCCCCATTCCTGGGCGATGGCGCTGTCGTTACGCTGGACCGCGCTTTGGCGCTCAGCGCTACCCGTTTCGCCCGAGAAGACTTGGGGGGCGACAAGGTCTGCGGTGAGTGCTGGTGCGGACGGCGAGAGCAGGATAAGGGCGATCGCAAGGCTCGCCGGAAGGAGAAGGGACTGGGGGCGCATGAGTTGCCTCTACTACTTGACGGAAAGGGTGCGGGTCGCGCCGTCGACGCTGAACTGCGCCTGACGGTCATCGAGTTTTGCTAGCCGCCAGCGGGTACCGCCGACGTTGTCACCCGGGCGCACCAGGTAGAGCTCGCTGAGCTGGGTGCTGCCGGGTGGAGCGACCGAGAGGAAGCGCTCACCGCCGCGGTACTCGATGCCGACGACGGTGAAGGGGGGAGGGGTGTCGACTGGCTTGGGCGGCTCGGACTTACGCGCGATCGCCGGGGCGCTGCGCTGCTTGGGGACGATGAGTGGGGGCGGTGCCTTGGCCGGCTCCACTGCTTTTTTGCGCAGGTCCCCCAGATCGTTTTGCAGGCCTTCAAGCTTGGCCTCGAGCACCACCAGGTCGCCCGCCTGGGCCATCCCTTGGAGCGCGGTCTGGTTGGCGCGCTGGATCTCCACCAGCATGGCCTGGGCGGTATCGATGCGCTGGGACAGTGCCTGCTGGCTCGCCCGGAAGTCTGCATCCTGGACCGGCTTGCTGCCGGCGAAGCCATCCATCTGGTCCTGCATCTTGTCCATACGCTGGGTGATGGCGTGGACCGTGTTCTGGTCAGCCGTAGCGTTCAGCTCACGATTGACATGGGACAGCCCAACGTAGAGATACAGGCACGCACCAGACAAGGCCGCAAAGCCGGTTGCGACGAGCGATTGAGATAGGGAAGGGCGCTTCATAGGGGACCTCGCACAGGATGCCGTGCACGGTCGCAGAAGCGTTGAAGGGGGTCAGCAGGAAACCTTATCCAGGTCTCAGGAGGTTAGGTTTTGGGGTTGAAGAGGCCATAGGTCGCCCTATGGCCAGCGGCTGAAAACAGACCGGGTATGATGCTCGCTTTGGCTGAGAGGGCTACCAGGGTGCTAGTGATTCGGCTGGAAAAAGGTGGAGTGATCAATCTGGAGCGCCAGGTGACTACTTCGAACGGGTACGGCATCTGGGAGTACCATCGGAGCCAGAGCTCGACGATGTATAGGCCCGATTTCACGGTCTATCGGCACGTGGCGATAAAGCCGGCTGATCCGCAGGCTGGACAACAGGTAAGCGTGGCGATCTGCCTACCTGGAACGCCGGAGAATGAATGGAAAGCCTTTCGAGTAGGATTTGCGAGCTTTGATGGTGTGTGATTTCGCTGCTGTCTTGGGCAAAGCTTAAATATGAATGGAGAGATAGATGAGCAGGGCGAGAATGGCTGCGTAAGATCGGGAAAGCCGTCGCTGTCGAACCCCACGCAGCTCGTTCTCAAAGCAATTGATAGACCAGACATGGATTTCGGTTGAGACGCCGCTCCAGCACCGGTTGCAGCTTCTCCAGTCGCGTGCCTGCCAGCAGCTCGCGGTCCTGCTTGGCAATTACCACCCAGGCTCCAGCCGGAAGTGCATTCAGCTGCGCTTTCTGCTCGCGCGCAACGAAGATCGGCTGTTCGTCGTGATCCAGGTTCATCATGTAGCGAATTGCCCAGCTGTCCTGGCCAATGCCGAAGAACACCAGCGGCCCTGGTTGCTGGGCACGCATATCTTCGACCTGAGTTACGAACCCCCTGGTGTCGTATTCCACGTCTTGGATCGGTTCGACCACCGCTACGAGCATGAGCCATTGCGCGGCGAAGGCGATGCCGCTCAGGGTCAGCAGGCGCTGCACGCTGACGGTAGTACGCCACTTCACGAAGGCCACGAGCTGCAGGCCGGCGAAGAGGAGGATCAAGCCTGGCAACGAGACGTCCGGCCAATAGCCTTGCTTCTGCCAGAGGTGATGGCCAACCAGCACAACGACGAGCACCAACCCGGGTAGCACACCCACCAAGGCGCGATAGGCCATCTCCATCCAACGCAGGCGTGTTGCCGCCTGAATCAGCGCAAAGGCAGCAATGGCGGCAAGGAAGGGCACCATGGGCACAACATAGTAGGCCCGTTTGAAGTTGGGGATCGACAAGCCAATCAGAACGATCAGGCCACACCCGGCCAGCCACAAGAGCTGGCGGCGTTCGGCTTTGTCTGGGCTGAACAGCAATTCTCGTCGCCAGGCCATGAGGGTCAGTAGCGCTAGCGGCATCACCGGCACATAGCGATACAGGCCCAGTTGCAGATAGAACCAGAAGGGTTGTCCGCTCTCGTCCAGGCGCCCCTTGACCTGCATCTGCCAGACCTCTGCAGCGAAGGTCTCGCCGCCTTCCAGGCGGGCCAGTTGCATCAGCGTCCACCAGCAGGCGGCCAACAGGATAAGACCGACTACGCCATAGCCAATCAAACTGCGTAGTGCAGCCGGTCTGCGGTGCGGGTCGCACCAGGCAGTCACCAGCCAGTACACGCTCACGATGGCGCAGGGCTCTACCAGACCCAGGGGGCCGCGGATGGCGAAGCCCAGGACGAAGAGCGGAAAGACGAGCAGGCGTAGCGCGGGGCTGTTATCACGATCAGCGCGGTAGAACAGGTAGAAACACGCCATCATGACGAGCGCCACTATCTGATCCAGGCAGACAGCACGTGCCTTTTCCAGCCACTGAGGAGTCAGCACCACCAGCAGCACGGTAAGCAGCGCCCAGGCCCGGCTGCGGTCGGCGAGAATCCGGTAGGTAATGGCCAGAACCCCGGCAGAGGCCAGGGCCGTGGGCAATACGTTGGCGAGTTGATTGGGTGCGCCCAAGACCCGCGCGGCCAGCCAGCTCAACCAAGTCGCGGTGGCGGGATAATCGGGATAGGGCTGGCCATAGGTCGTGGCGAAGAACGATGGGCCGTGTCGGAACATTTCTTTCAGGAACAGCGCCCAGCGGTAATCGAAGCCTTGCGGTGCTTGATCCCAGATCCCGAGGGTGAAGAGTGCGGCTGCTGAGAGGAACATCAGCAGGCTTTCGACCCTAATTCTAGTTTTGGAACGTGTCAGCGACGGGGTATTGATGGATATCTTTAGCGGTTTCATTGGTGAAAAGCCCAGTTAGGGAAGCCGATAGACCAAGCAGGGGTTGCCATTCAGACGGCGTTCCAACATGGGTTGAAGCTTTTCCAGCGCTGTACCTGCGAGTAGGTCGCGGTCTTGCCGTGCGAGTACGACCCACGATCCTCTTGGAAGGGCATCCAGTTGCGTGCTCTGGTCACGGCCAACGAAGATCGGCTGCTCGTCGTGATCCAGGTTCATGATGTAGCGGATGGCCCAGGTATCCTGGCCAAGTCCGAAGAACACCAGCGGCCCCGGCTGCTGTTCACGCAGGCCCTCCACTTGGGTGACAAAGCCCCGTGTCTCGTATTCCAGATCCTGGGCGGGTTCGATAACAGCGACCAGCATCACCCAGAGCGCCGTGAAGGCGAGGGCGCTCAGCGTCAACAGGCGCTTGGTACCGAACTGGCTACGCCACTTAACGAAGCCTACGAGCTGCAGGCCGGCGAAGAGAATGATCAGGCCCGGTAGGGATATGTCCGGCCAGTAGCCGTGCTTTTGCCAGAGGTGGCGGCAAACGAACAGTGCCACGATCGCCAGCGCGGGTAGCAGGCCCACGAGCGTGCGATAGGTGACTTCCATGCGACGCAGACGTGCCTGTGCCTGTATCAGCGCGAAGGCGGCGATCGCGGCCAGGAAGGGCACCATGGGCACGACGTAGTAAGCGCGTTTGAAGTGTGGAACGGACAAGCCGAGCAATATGACCAGTCCACACCCGGCAAGCCACAGCAGCTGTCGGCGGTCGGCAGTGTCTGGGCTGAATAAGAATTCCCGCCGCCAGGCGAAGAGGGTCAGCAGCGCCAGCGGCATTACTGGCAGATAGCGGTAAAGGCCAAGCTGCAGGTAATACCAGAACGGCTTGCCGCTCTCGTCGAGACGTCCGGTGACCTGCATCTGCCAGACCTCGGCAGCAAAGGTGTCACCGCCTTCCAGCCGGGCCAGTTGCATCAATGTCCACCAGCACGCGGCCAGTAGGACAAGGCCAGCCACGCCATAGCCAATCAGACCGCGGAGGGCAGCCGGTCTGCGGTGCGGGTCGCACCAGGCAGTCACCAGCCAGTACACGCTCACGATGGCGCAGGGCTCAATCAGGCCCAGGGGTCCACGGATGGCGAAGCCTAGGACAAAGAGCGGAAGTACGAGCAGGCGCAGCGAGGGGCTGTTATCACGGTCGGCGCGGTAGAACAGGTAGAAACACACCAGCGCGACAAGGGCGATCATCTGATCCAGGCAGACGGCCCGTGCCTTTTCCAGCCACTGCGGGGTCAGCACCACCAGCAGCACGGTGAGCAGCGCCCAGGCCCGGCTGCGGTCGGCGAGAATCCGGTAGGTGATAGCCAGAACGCCGGCAGAAGCCAGGGCCGTGGGCAGTACGTTGGCGAATTGATTGGGCGTGCCTATGACCCGCGCGGCCAGCCAGCTCAGCCAGGTTGCCGTGCCAGGGTAATCGGGGTACGGCTGACCATAGGTGGTGGCGAAGAAGGAGGGCCCGTGGCGAAACATCTCGTTGAGGAACACTGCCCACCGGCCATCGAAGCCCTGAGGAGCTTGGTTCCAGATCCCGAGGGTAAACAGCACCGTCGCCGCCACAAACATGAGCAGACTTTCGACGCCGAGCTTGCCTTGAACGCCATGCGGCAAAGGCGTGTCGATGGATAACTGCAGAGTTTTCATTAAACACTATCCAGAGGAAATGCAGTGTCAGGCGGCGAGGGACTTACCGCGGCCAATGGCGAAGTACTCGAATCCGCGCTTGGCCATCCGCTCGGGGTCGTAGAGATTTCGGCCGTCAAAGATCAGGGGTTGCTTTAGCTGCTCGTAAAGAAGGTCGAAATCGGGCGCCTTGAACTGCTGCCACTCCGTGCAGATGATCAGCGCGTCGGCTCCGGCGAGCGTAGCTTCAGGCGTACCCATGAGGGCCAGGCGATCGGCATGTCCATAGAGACGTTGGGCCTCTGCCATGGCCACAGGATCAAAGGCGCGTACGCGGGCGCCGGCAGCCCACAAGGCCTCCATCAACACGCGACTTGGCGCATCGCGCATGTCGTCCGTGTTCGGTTTGAATGCCAGGCCCCAGAGTGCAAAGGTGCGGCCGTGCAGGTCTCCTTTGAAGTAGCCCTGGATACGGCTGAAGAGCTTCGATTTCTGTCTGACGTTGATCGCCTCGACCGCGTGCAGCAGATCCAGGGAGAGTCCTTGTTCTTCGCCGGTACGGATCAACGCCTGCAGATCCTTGGGAAAGCAGGAGCCGCCATAGCCGCAGCCGGGGTAGATGAAGTGACTGCCAATACGCGGATCCGCGCCTATCGCCAGACGCACGGCCTCGATATCGGCACCTACGCGCTCGGCAACCTCGGCGATCTGATTGATAAAGCTGATCTTGGTGGCCAGCAGACTGTTGGCTGCGTATTTGGCAAGCTCCGCACTGCGGATATCCATGAACTGGATGCGGTCGTGGTTACGGTTGAAGGGTGCATAGAGTTCGCGCATCAGCTCGCGCGCCTCGGGTGACTCGGTGCCGACCACGATACGATCCGGTCGCTTGCAATCCGTGATGGCCGCGCCCTCCTTGAGAAACTCAGGGTTCGAGACCACCTCGACGTGCAGCGTCCGACCTTCCTCCACCAGGACTTCATCGATGATGGCGCGCACCCGATCGCCGGTGCCGACGGGGACGGTCGATTTGTTGACCACCAGCAGGGGATCGCAGCCGCGGTGCTCCAGGCGCAAGCGAGCGATGGTTTCAGCCACGGCGAACACTGCCGTGAGATCTGCCGAGCCATCGGCAGCGGGCGGGGTACCCACCGCGATGAATTGAACGCTACCGTGGGCGACCGCGGTCGCCGCATCCTGGGTGAACTCCAAACGGCCGTCGGCGAGGTTGTTACGTACCAGCTCTTCGAGGCCAGGCTCGTACAGCGTGATTTCTCCGCGTTTTAGCCTATCGATCTTGGCCTGGTCGATGTCCATGCACACCACCTGGTGGCCGACTTCCGCCAGCACGGCGGCCTGCACCAGACCCACGTAGCCGATGCCGAAAACGCTGATGTTCATAGGGTATTCCTGAGAGGGGAGGAGACAGGGGCGCGATCGCTGCCAACCAGCGCAACGCCAACCATGATCAGCGCGATGCCCAGCAGCGGGCGCGCGGACGTGAACTCGGCGGCACCTGGCAGCCAGAGGGCGCCGAGGTGAACCAGTACGTAGGAAAGACTCAGGGCGGCGTAGGCCCGGCTCAGCGGTATCTTCGCCAGGGCGATGAGCCAAGCCAGCATCGACAGGCCATAGCACCCCACGCCGATGCCTAGTTGCACACCGGCCGTGCTGAGCAGTGCCACCGGATTGCCTGGCCAGCTCGGCACCGCCGGTAATTGCACGAGGGCATAGCGCATGAGCAGTTGCGCCGCAGACGTCAGTCCGATGCTGGCGAAGAGAGCGACCAGGCTGCTCATGCCCGACCACTCAGGAGCGCTGCGCCCAGTACGATGCACAGGCAGCCCCACCAGGCTCTCTGGCCGATCCGCTCGTTGAACACCACACGCGCCAGGATCGTGACGGCCAGGATATTGAGCGACAGCAAGGGATAGGCGATGCCGACCGGGACGCGTTGCAGCACCACAAACCAGAGCAACAAAGCGGTTCCCATGCATGCCAGTGCTAGCCATAGCCATTTCGAGCCTAGGAGCGCGGCCAGTCCTGATCCTGCATGTGCAGCCTTTTTCTGTCCGAATTGACTGGCGCTGGTGAGCAGGATGACGGCTACGATCAACGTCACTTCAGTGGTCGTCACCGCGCTGTCCTCGGGTAGACCAGCAGGACGAGACGCTCCTGGACGACCTTGTCCGAAGTGGCCGGTAGACTCGCCAGCAGCCGGTCGTCACTGTCACCACTCATCCTCAGCAGCACAGCGATAGAGCCTTCGCGACGATGTTCCTCGATCCAATTCGGCAGCTCGCCGTCATCTAGCAGGCGACCGCTGTCGGGCCGACGTTCGAAGCCGTATTTCAACTCTCCGGGGCCGCCGACGATCACGACGTTGGAGCGGCGGGTCGCCCACGCCATGCTGGCCGCGACGCCAAGGTCGTTACTGACCAGCAGGTGCGCCGGGTTCAGTTTGCGGAGCTGTTCCTGCACAAAGACGCTCGGCAACTTGTTGTAGACCAGGCCTTTGGGCAAGGCGACGGTCAGCAGAGGCAGTACCAGCCAGATCGCCAAAGCCGGTGCCAGTGCCGTCTGTCTAGGCCAAAGCAGAGCTCCCAGACCCGCCAGGACGAAGCCGATAGGCGCCAGTAGCGCCAGCGCCCATGCCAGGTTATCGCCCCTGCCATAGAGACGGTCATCGAACATCAGCAACGCACCGATACCCAGGATACCCAATAGCAGATTGGCGCCGCCGTTGAGCCGCAGGGCCTGCCATTGACCTGTCTTGTAGGCATCGAATGCGGCCCGAGCAATCAGCGGTACCAATGCGGCCATGGCAGGCAAAAGGTACGTGGGCAGCTTGCCGCGGCTGAGGCTGAAGAAGATCAGCTGACTGATGAAGGTAATCCCTAGGAAAGCAGTCCCCGTATGGCTGCGCTGCTGCCAAAGGTTGCCCAGGGTGCGAGGAAGCAGGCCCGTCCAAGGTAGGATGGCGACCAGCAGAATAGGCCCATAGAACCAGAACGGTCGCTCGTGCTGGGCGTCATCGCTGGCAAACCGCTGGATGTGCTCGTGCCAGAAGAAGAAATTCCAGTAGTCGCCATCGCGCTGGGCTATCCAGAGTGCCCAAGGGGCCACGACCAGCGCCGCGACGATGACGGCCAGCGGGCCGCGGCAGATCAGTTCCAGCAGTCGGCGTTGCCAGATGAAGAAGGGCACGGCCACCAGCACCGGCAGCACCAGGGCGAGAAAGCCCTTGGTCAGTAGACCACAGCCACAGGCCAGGCCCAGCAACGCCCAATTGCGCAGGGCCACGCCAAGGGTGGTAGCGGCTTGGGCCTGCCAAAGCGCTAGCAGCGAAAGCGTTGTCCAGAAGGCGAACTGGGCGTCCAAGGTCACATAGGTGGCCGACGCAGCTATGGCGAGGCACGACAGGTAGAGCACACCGGCGAGTAGCGCCAGATGCCGATCACCCCAGATCAGGCGCGTCAGTCGGACGACCAAGGCTGCTGTGGCGAAGCCGGCTAGCAAGGGTACAAGGCGTACGCTGAGCAGCGAGTCGCCCAGCAAAGCTTGAGCTATCGCCTGCGTCCAATAACCACCGATGGGTTTCTCGAAATAGGGCAGGCCGAGGAAGTGGGGTACTACCCAGTCGCCGCTGCGCCAGAGCTCCTGGCCGATTTGGGCGTAGCGCGATTCGTCTGGAATCCAGAGACCGCGCCAGTTCAAGGGAAGCACGTACGCCAATAGCGCCACGGGCAGTAAGAACAGCAGACGCACTCGACTCATTGTTGCACTCCTAACCATCCCTGGCGTCCCGCAAGACTGCCGCGGACAACTTTCCCCTCTGGAAGCCTGTGTGGATCCTCGGGCAGGCGATCGCCCATGGGTACAAAATGGATTTCCTGTTCGCGCGCCGCCCTGAGCAGGGCGCGGAAGTCCTCGGCGAAGGCGATGCCTTCCACCTCGGCGTGCAGGGTGTAGACGTTGAGCGCCCCCGGACGGAAGCGCTTGAGCAGATAGTCGTTCCAGTCGGCGGCAGGAAGGTCGGGGCCGACGACCTCGTCGAAGGTGGGCATGTCCACTGGGATCTGAGGAGTGCCCAAGGCTCCACTTTCCAGCCGAGGAACGAAGAGGGTTTTGCCGCGGCAATCGCTGTTGTACCTGAGGCCGAAGGCTTCCTTGGCCAGCACCACGCGCGGATCGGCGCGCCAGCCGGCGGCGGCGGAGCAGTCCACCTTGCCACCGAGGATGTCCTCCAGGGCCTGCAGGCCACGGCCGAATTCGGCGCCCAGGCGCTCCAGGCTCCAGCTGCCGGTATGGGCCTGCCAGGCGTGGTGGTCCCAGGCATGCAGCCCGACCTCGTGGCCGCGGGCGCGGGTCTCGCGCATCAGGTGACCGAGGTCGCGGCCGATCGGCCGACCCGGCCAGGCGGTGCCGGCCAGCAGGATGTCCCAGCCGTAGAGGCTGGCGGCCTTGGAGCGGAGCATCTTCCACAGGAAGGTGGGCTTCACCAGGCGCCAGAGGTGGCGCCCCATGTTGTCCGGTCCGACGCTGAAGAAGAAGGTGGCCTTGACCCCGGCTTCGTCCAGCAGGTCGAGCAGCCGCGGTACCCCTTCGCGGGTACCGCGATAGGTGTCCACGTCGATGCGCAGGCTGGCCGGGATCAGGGTGTTCATCAGGCCTCCCGCTGCGCCATGGCTTCGCGCAGGAAGAAGTCCAGCGTCTTGCCGACGGTGGCGGCCATGGCGGTGCTCGGCTGCCAGTCGATCAGGCGGCGGGCGTTCTCCACGCTGGGCTTGCGGTGGGCCACGTCCTGGTAGCCGTCGCCATAGAAGCTCTTGCTCTCCACCTCGCGGAAGCCGGCGAAGGGCGGGAATTCATGGCGCAGCGGATGGGCCTCGAACTGGGCCAGCAGCTCTTCGGCCAGCTCGCGGATGCTCGCTTCGTTGTCCGGATTGCCGATGTTGATGATCTGGCCGTCGCAGCGACCGCCCTGGTTCTCGATGATGCGGAACAGCGCCTCGATGCCATCGTCGACGTCGGTGAAGCAGCGTTTCTGGGCGCCGCCGTCGACCAGCTTGATCGGGGTGCCTTCCACCAGGTTGAGGATCAGCTGGGTGATGGCGCGGGAGCTGCCGATGCGCGCCGAGTCCAGACGATCCAGACGCGGACCCATCCAGTTGAACGGGCGGAACAGGGTGAATTTCAGGCCCTTGGCGCCGTAGGCCCAGATGACCCGGTCGAGCAGCTGCTTGGAGACCGAGTAGATCCAGCGCTGCTTGTTGATCGGGCCGACCACCAGGTTGGAGCGGTCTTCGTCGAAGCGCTCGTCCTGGCACATGCCGTACACCTCGGAGGTGGACGGGAAGATCACGCGCTTTCCGTACTTCACGCAGTGGCGAACGATCTTGAGGTTTTCCTCGAAGTCCAGTTCGAACACGCGCAGCGGATTGCGGGTGTATTCGATGGGGGTGGCGATGGCCACCAGCGGCAGCACCACGTCGCACTTCTTGATGTGGTATTCCAGCCACTCGGTGTGGATGGAGATGTCGCCTTCCACATAGTGGAAATTCGGATCGGCCTTGAGCCGCTCGATGGCGTCGGAGCCAATGTCCAGGCCATAGACCTCGTACTCGCCGTCGGCCAGCAGGCGTTCGGAGAGGTGGTTGCCGATGAAGCCGTTGACGCCGAGGATCAGCACCCGGGTGCGGCGCTTGGCGCGGCGATCCTGGCGGTGCAGGCGGGCACCGGCCACCAGGCCGGCTTCGCGGGCCAGTTGCGGACCGGACAGATAGAGGCCGTTGTCGCCCAGCTGGCCGGCCTGGATTTCCAGGACGCCTTCGCCACAGGCGATGCGCAGCGGCTCCAGGCTCAGCACGCTGCCGGGGGCCTGGTCATGGGCTTCCTGGCGCGCCTGGGCGCTCCAGACGATCAGCTTGCGATCACCGATCCAGCCGAAGGCGCCCGGATAGGGTTGGGTCACGGCGCGCACCAGGTTATTCAGTTCCACGGCCGGACGGCTCCACTCCAGCTCGCCATCGGCGGCGCTGCGGCGGCCAAAGGTGGTGGCCTGGCTTTCATCCTGCTCGCGTTCTGGCACCGTCCCGGACGCGAGGGCAGGGAGCACTTCATTGAGCAGCGCCTGGCTCGTTTCCCTTAGCTTGGCGTGAAGTGTGAGTGCGGTGTCGTCAGGCGCAATCGCAACAGGCTTTTGGGCCACGATCGGGCCGGCATCGGCACGTTTGATCATGCGGTGCAGGGTCACGCCGGTCTCGGTCTCGCCGTTGACCAGCACCCAGTTGGCCGGGGCGCGACCGCGATAGCGCGGCAGCAGCGAGCCGTGCAGGTTGTAGGCGCCGCGCTTGGCGCAGGCCAGGACGTCGTTGGACAGCAGGTTGCGGTAGTAGAAGGAGAAGATGAAATCCGGCTCCAGGGCGCGGATGCGCTCGACCCAGATCGGGTGGTTGACGTCTTCCGGGGCGTGTACCGGGATGCCGTGGCGGGCGCAGAGCTGGGCCACCGAACCAAAGAAGCGGTTCTCGCTCGGGTCATCCGGGTGGGTGAAGACGGCGGCGATGGGATAGCCGGCCTGGATCAGCGCGGCGAGGCCGGCGCAGCCGATGTCGTGGTAGGCGAAGACGATGGCGGTTTTCATCAGGGCTTTCCTATTACTGGACTTGGCGAAGCGGTGCTGGCGAGGGGGAGCTGCCAGGCGCACTTATGATTTGCTCGATGTGGAATCGCGGTCGCGCACGGACATCGTTGTAAACCCGGCCAAGGTACTCACCGAGCAGACCGAGGCCGAGGAATTGGGCGCCGGTGAAAATGAACAGCACGGCGAACAGCGAGAACACGCCATCGGCTGCCCAATCAGCGCCATGGGTGAGGCGAAGGAACAGCAGCAGTGCGGCGAAGAGGAAACCGAAGATGGCCAGGCCACCGCCGAACAGGCTGAGCATGCGCAGCGGGGTGGTGGTCATGCAGGTCAGCAGGTCAAACATCAGGTGGATGAGCTTGAGGAAGCCGTACTTGGAATCCCCGTGTTCGCGCTCGGCGTGGGCTACCTCAATCTCGGTGGTGTGGCGGGCGAAGCTGTTGGCCAGGATCGGGATGAAGGTGCTGCGCTCGTGGCAGGCCAGCATCGACTGCACCACCTGGCGGCGATAGGCGCGCAGCATGCAGCCGTAGTCGCGCATGGCGACGCCGGTGGAGCGCTGCACGGCGCGATTGATCAGCCGCGACGGCAGGGTGCGCAGGTAGGAATCCTGGCGCTGCTGGCGCACGGTGCCGACCACGTCGTAGCCCTGGGCGGCGGTGTGCACCAGGCGCGGGATCTCTTCCGGCGGATTCTGCAGGTCGGCGTCCAGGGTGATGATCAGATCGCCACGGGCCTGCTCGAAGCCGGCGAGGATCGCCGAGTGCTGGCCATAGTTGCGATTGAGCAGCACCGCCACGACCGGGCTGTCCGGCTCGCTGGCGGCCTGCTGCAGCAGTTCGGCGCTGCGGTCGCGGCTGCCGTCGTCGACCAGGATGATCTCCACCTGGCAATCCAGCAGGCGGCAGGCGGCGCGGGTGCGGCGCAGCAGTTCCGGCAGGCTGGCTTCTTCGTTATAGACGGGAATCACCACGGACAGCTTATCGATGGCATAGGGCTTCATACGCCTTCTCCGACAGGTTCTGAGTAATGCCTTAATGGGCTAGGAAATGCCGAGACGATAATTAGGCGGCGCCGTGGGCGAGTACGTCTTCGATGACGGCGACCACACGCTCGATGTCATCCATCGTCATGTCCGGAAAGAGGGGAATCGAGCACAGCCGTGACGAATTCCATTCGCTGTTGGGCAGCGCCAGCGCCGGCCAGCGCTCGCGGTACCAGGGATGCAGGTGGGTGGCGGTGAAGTGGATGCCGGTGCCGATGCCGCGGGCCTTGAGGCCGGCCATGAAGGCTTCGCGATCCAGGCCACACCGCTCGGGGCAGATGCGCAGGATGTAGAGATGCCAGGCGTGGGTCTGGTCGTAGTCAGGCAGTGCCAAGGGGACGACTGGCAGATGGGCCAGGCGCTGGGTGTAGGCCTGGGCCAGCAGCCGGCGGCGGCTGTTGATGTCGCCCAGGCGATCCAGCTGTACCAGTGCCAGGGCGGCGTGGATGTCCGAGAGGTTGTACTTGAAGCCGGGCTCCTGCACCTGGGCCTGGGGCTTGCGGCCCAGGGCGTGACGGTCAAAGGCATCCACCGCCAGGCCGTGGAATTTCAAGCGGCGCACCCGCTCGGCCAGGGTGGCGTCGTCGGTCACCAGCATGCCGCCTTCGGCGCAGGTCAGGTTCTTGATGGCGTGAAAGCTGAAGATGGCGGTGCCGCGCTGGCCGATGGACTCGCCTTGGTAGCGGGTGCCGGCGGCGTGGGCGGCGTCCTCGATCAAGGCCACGCCATGCTCGCGGGCCAGGGCGCGCAGCGGGGTCAGGTCACAGCTGGCGCCGGCGTAGTGCACCGGCACGATGGCCTTGGTGCGCGGGGTGATGGCGGCGGCCACCTGCTCGGCGGAGACCATCAGGGTGTCGCGGTCGACGTCGACGAACACCGGGGTGGCGCCGATCAGGGTGATCATGTTGGCGGTGGAGACCCAGGTCAGCGAGGGGGTGATCACCTCGTCGCCCGGGCCAATGTCCAGCGCCAGCAGGGTCACGTGCATGGCCGCGGTGGCCGAGCACAGGGCCACGGCGTGGGCGGCGCCCACCGAATCGGCGAAGCGCTCTTCCAGCAGGTTGGCCTGGGGCCCGGTGGTGATCCAGCCCGAGGTCAGCACCTGGCTCACCGCGGCCACTTCCTCGGCGCCGATGCTGGGACGGGAGAAGGGTAGGAAAGTCAGATCGACGTTGATGTTTCCTGAGGCTTGAAGCGCATCTGTCATAACACTGCATCCAGTAGCGAAGTTCACTTGGTTAGCGTAGCCCGTGTTCGGCGAAGCGCCTCATGGGATGGCTAGAGGTACTGTTTCGATCCGCTCTAAAGCGCTAAATGACGGCAAATAGCCATGAAAGCCCTCTCTGGAGCGAATGCATTTCGATAACCTTATTCAACGTCTACGGAATGTAAACAAAGCGTCCCTATGGTTCTGCCTGCGACTGCTCGCACTTTTACAGCAGAACTAAGTTGGCTCGCCTCGAGATATCGCGCGCCGATTGTTCAGTGACGCATAGGTAACCAGCGCCAGTAGAATTGACAGCAATACCAGCGATGAGCCTACCGTGCCGAAATCGAGGCCGCCATGATCGTGGGGCTTGGTAAGTACGTCGCCCAACGTGGCGCCGAAAGGGCGCGTGAGTACGAATGCAATCCAGAAGATAAGAACTGACGAAATCTTAGTTGCGTAATGAAGTATCGCCATCAATGCGATTAGGCTGCCGATAAGTAGTGCACCACCAACAAAGCCCAGGCCCGAATCATCAGCCAGATAGTCACCAAGGGCTGTACCCAGGGTGTTTGAGAACAAAATCGCGAACCAATAGAAGAGCTCTGCTCTACGACTGGTGATGTTGCTTACCGAAAGGCTTTTTTCGCTTAGGTACCAGATGAGAAAGATAC
Source organism: Pseudomonas oryzihabitans (assembly GCF_014522265.1). Taxonomy (GTDB): domain Bacteria; phylum Pseudomonadota; class Gammaproteobacteria; order Pseudomonadales; family Pseudomonadaceae; genus Chryseomonas; species Chryseomonas aestiva. The sequence continues at coordinate 4,883,313 of NZ_CP017024.1, read as the reverse complement.
TGGCGAGGATCGCGATCAAGATGGCCGAGCCGGTCGCGTAGCCCAGACCCAGGGTGCGATCCATGAAGTCAGACATCGTGGTGCCTGCGACACTGGTAGCCAGGATAACCGTCCAGTAGAGCGGTGGGTGGTACCGGCGCACCGAGAGCTGACCCAGCAGGGTCGCGATGAAAAAGCTGATGAGGATGACCGAGCTCAGAGCATAGCCAACGTTCAACGTCATTGAGACGAGGTCGCCGGCCGTCTCACCCAATGTTGTTGCACAGATCTTCATGACCCAAAAGGCCAAGGTGATTTGAGGAAGCTTGTTCATCGAGAGGATACGCTTGGAGGAAGTGCCGGACGGGGTGAACGGCGAGGCGCGCATCATCTCGCTTGAATTGTCAAAAAATGGTCATGCCTTCATCAAAAAAAGCTTATGGAAGGGTTTTTTCAGGATGGCGCAGCTAAGAATAGTTGGGAGGTCAGCGCTTTTTTCCAAGTTTTGCCTTCACCTTGTCCACTCTTGGGCCCACGTCCCGAACGATGGTTTTAAGTACGTCTGTAGATACGCCTAGACTTTTTGACCAGTATAATAGTTCGGAGCTTTCATTTACATTGATCAATAAGCAGTCTTTTTCTTTGTCGTAGGTCACATCTTTGTCTTTCACTCGTCTTATCCTGAAGCTGGTGGAGAAATAATATATTTTTCAAGGTATTTAGTTTTATCGATTGCTGCTCAAATTCTGAAAACGAAATCCCTAATCGTGCTGCCATAGAGTAGACGATCGCGTGCGACGGATATTATGTATCTCATTTTTGATAATGATTATCATAATCTATCAATCTTTATCCATATGTGAGAACCCCATACTCCCGGTCATGGGCCTATCTGGAAAAGCCCTAGTTAGAGGAATATCTCGCGGAACGAGTAGGTTGCGATGGACTGCATACCTCCAAGGGTGAAGGTATGCAGTCACGTCGTTCAACTCAAAATTTCGAAACGTGTTGTAACAAATCGGGTATCTGATGCCTGCAAATCGAAAGTGACGTATTTCATCACCATAGGCATAGGTACCAGTATCGCTTGTAAATAGCGCGTTGCCGTAGTTCGGCTGTTCACACCACCTGCTATTGGAAATCGCGACTGCGCGTATCGAGTCCCTGCAAAAGCTCGCTTATATCCTTCAGCCGACCTGCCACCACATGTAGTACACCGTCTCGCGTCTCGATGGTGCCATCCACACGCATCAGCAGAGACGCTACCAGCTCACGTCGCTGACGCTCCGCCAGGGTTCGCCAGACCACCACATTGACCATCCCGAACTCATCTTCCAGCGTCACGAAGGTCACGCCGCTGGCAGTGCCTGGGCGTTGCCGACCGACGACCAGTCCGGCGATCCGGGCCGGCTGGCCGTGGCGCCGCTCCTTGAGGTCACGAGAGCTCATAAGGCGCTGAGCCATGAGCTCGGGGCGGAGCAGGGTAAGAGGGTGGGGGCCAAGGGTAGTACCCAACGAGGCATAGTCGGAATGGAGGTCTTCGCCCGTGGTGGGAGCGACCAGTTCCTGGATCTCCTCTACAACGACTGCGCCCTCAGAGAAAAGCGGCAGCTGTGGCTCGATTGCGGCCATTGCCCATCGAGCTTGGAAGCGATGACCAGCCAACCACTTAAGCGCTCCTGCATCGGCGAGGTGCTCTCGTGCTTTGGCATCAAGACCGGCACGTAGACACAAATCGGTGACATCACGAAACGGTTGCTGCTTACGGGCTTGCTCGACCGCGCGCCCGGCTTTCTCAGCGAGGCCTCGCACCATACGCAACCCCATTCGGATGGCCGGCTGCGAGCTATCGGCGACGGGCTCAAGGCTGCAATCCCAATCGCTGTAGGTCACGTCCACCGGTAGAGTCTGCAACCGATGGCGCCGGGCGTCCTGCAGGATCTGGTCTGGGCTGTAAAAGCCCATCGGGTATGAATTGATCAGCGCGGCAGCAAAGGCCGCCGGCTCATGGCATTTGAGCCAGCAACTGGCGTAGGTCAGCAGGGCGAAGCTGGCCGCGTGCGATTCGGGAAAGCCGTAGCTGCCGAACCCCTCGATCTGCCGAAAGATGTCTGCGGCGTACTCCGCGGTGTAGCCATTGGCGAGCATGCGTGTGGTGAGCCGCTCTCGATGCGGCTCCAGGCCCCCATGGCGCTTCCACGCCGCCATACTGCGGCGCAACTGATCGGCTTCGCCCGGGGTGTAGTCGGCAGCGAGGATAGCGAGCTCCATCACCTGCTCCTGGAACAGCGGCACACCCAGGGTCCGGCCGAAAACGCGCTCTAGCGCCGGCGGGTAGCTGATCTCTTCCTGGCCCGTCCGCCGGCGTAAGTACGGGTGAACCATCCCTCCCTGGATGGGGCCCGGCCGGACGATGGCCACCTCGATCACCAGGTCGTAAAAGGTCTGCGGCTTCAGCCGCGGCAGCATGGCCATCTGGGCGCGTGACTCGATCTGGAAGACGCCGAGGGTATCGGCGCGGCTGATCATGGCGTATGTCGGCTTGTCCTCCTGGGGGACGGTAGCCAGGGTCAACTCCTCACCCCGGTAGCCCTTCACCAGGTCAAAGCACCGGCGCAGGGCGCTGAGCATGCCCATGGCGAGGATGTCGACCTTGAGCAGGCCCATCGCATCGAGGTCGTCCTTGTCCCATTGGATGACCGTCCTACCTTCCATGGCCGCGTTCTCGACCGGCACTAGGGTATCCAGCGTCTGGTCGGCGATGACGAATCCGCCCGGGTGTTGGGAGAGGTGCCGCGGGAAGCCGATCAGCTCACTGGTGAGCACAAGGATCCGGTGAATAAGGGGGCTATCAGGATCGAAGCCGGATTCGCGCAGGCGCTCCGGCGGCGGTAGGTTGTCCGTCCAACGGCCGCAGCAGTCCGCCAGCGCCGTGATTTGGTCTGGAGGCAGACCCAGGGCCTTGGCTACGTCCCGCACAGCGCCTGCAGCGTGATAGGTTGATACCACCGCGGTGAGCGCAGCACGCTGCCGGCCGTAGCGGCGGAAGATGTACTGGATGACCTCTTCCCGGCGGTCATGCTCGAAGTCGACGTCGATGTCCGGCGGCTCATCGCGCTCGTGGCTGATGAAGCGCTCGAACAACAGGTTGATCCGGGTCGGATCCAGCTCGGTGATGCCCAGCGCGAAACAGACGGCTGAGTTCGCGGCCGAGCCGCGCCCCTGGCAGAGGATCCCCTGCTGCCGTGCGAAGCGGACGATGTCGTGCACGGTCAGGAAATAACTTTCATAGGCCTTGTCGGCGATCAGCTGCAGCTCCTTTTCGATCTGGGCGCGCAGTCGATCCGATAGGCCCTCGGGCCAGCGCCAGGCGCAGCCCTCTTCAGTGAGTACACGCAGCCAGCTGGTGGCGGTGTGACCCTCCGGCACCACCTCGCTTGGGTACTGGTAGCGCAGCTCGGCCAGGCTGAAGATACAGCGCTCAGCGACGTGCAGGGTCTCCGCCAGCAGCTCGGGCGGATAGCACCTCGCCAAGGCCTCGCGGGTGCGCAGATGACGCTCTCCGTTCGGGAAGAGTAACTGGCCAGCTTCCGCCACCAGGACGTGATGGCGGATCGCGGTGATGGTGTCCTGCAGGGCCCGTCGCCCGCGGCAGTGCATGTGCACGTCGCCGGCGGCCACCAGCGATACGCCCAAGGTCGCCCCCAGCTCCTGGAGCTGCTGCAGCCGCACTTGGTCGTCCTGATCGAAGTGGAGCTCCGCCGCGATCCATAACCGGTCCGGGAATACCTCCAGCAACCAGCGCACGGACTCTGCCTCAGCGCCCCGATCCGGTACCCAGAGCGCGACAAGGCCAGCGACTTGGCTGAGGTCCTCGCGCAGCAGCCGATAGCTGCCCTTTTCCGCGCGCCGGCGGGCGAGGGTGATCAGCCGGCACAGCTGCTGGTAGCCCTGCAGGTCTTGCACCAGCAGCACCAGCTTGGGGCCCTGGGCGACCTGAAACTCCGCGCCGACGATCAAGCGGACGTCGTGCTTCTCCGACGCCTGCCAGGCCCGCACGATGCCGGCGAGCGTGCACTCGTCGGTGATGGCCAGCGCCTCATAGCCCATGGCCTTGGCCCGCTCGAACAACTGATCGACGCTGGAGGCACCGCGCTGGAAGCTGAAGTTCGACAGGCAGTGCAGCTCCGCATAGCCGGGTGTCACGCGAACCACCCCTGCACCCACCAGCCCGTCCCTTCCGCTGGCGACTGGAAGGCCCAGGCCGTACGCCCGTCGGCGAGTTCCAACACGTAGTAGTCCCGGCGGGCGTCTTGACCATCCCACCAGCCGCTCTCGATACGCTCCGGCCCGCTCAGGACCCGTGACTGATCGACATCCAGAGGCTCCGGCGCCGGCAGCAGCCAGCCAGGCCGCCGATTCGGTCCCAGTGCCTGGAGTGCCAGTGAGGGCGTGTCACGCCGCCAGGCCCGCTCAGGCCGGTGATCGCCCTGGGCGCCGATCGCATAGACCGCGTCATCGCCCAGGCGAGAGCGAAGCCGCTCGCGCAGCTGTTCCCAACTTACCGTCTGTTGCGGACGTTCATCGAAAAGGCCGCTGTGCTGAGGGACGAAGGAGGGCAGCTCGTCGGCAACCAAGCCGATGGCGAGCACCGGCTCAACCACTTGGGTGGGCTCCAGGCGGCCGCGGGCAAATTCGAACAGCAGCGCCGGGTCCCGCTCAGGAGCGAGCAGCCCCACCACCACTTCAGTCGTCGGCGCCTCGCGATGCTCAAGGCGCAGGGTGAAGCGCTGGGCGCCCATGTCCCGGCTGGCGAGGTAAGTGGACAGGTCCGAAGTCAGGCGACGCAGCGGGAACAGCAGCGCCTGCGTTGACTCGACTTCGAAGTTGAGCTCGATCCGCAGCCTGAAGGTAGTCGGGGGCAGGAAAAACTCTAGAGGCAGAATCTTGCTGCCCAGCATCTGATCGAGGTGGTTGAGCAGACTCTGGGGGAAACGCCGGGCGAGCTGGGCCCGGGGCAAAGCCAGCACCTGGCTCAGCTGGCGCAGTCCCATGCGGCCCAGGGCTTGGACTATTTCAGGCTCGAAGCCAAGCAGCGCCACCGGCAACGTCCGCATCGCGCTGGCCAGGCCGGCATCGTCACGCACGTTGAGGCTGTCGCCGGCGTTGGCCAACACCCGGGCGGCGACCGGGTTGGGCGCCAGGGTGATCCGGTGGCCGAACCCGAGCGCCGTGAGCTCCTGGCGCAGGCGCGCTTCGAACCTTGGCCATGGGCCGAAGAGAGGCAGGCTCGAGTGAATCTCGAGCACCAGCGCGTCGGCGAAGTGCAGGCTCACCTGGGAACTGAACCCGTACGCCCAAGCCGCTAGCAGCTCGTGCTGGCGCCTCAGCGCCGCCTCGTCGTACTCCACCGTCGCAAACTGCGGGCAGATCGCCTGGGCGGCGGCATAGGTCATTTCAGGCCGGAGCCCGAGCGCCAAAGCCGCCGGGTTCGCCGCCTTGATGATCCGGCGCTGTATAGGCCCGTGCAGCAGTACCAGGGGTTCGTCCGGGTCAGGACAGTTTCGCAGCACACCGTCCAACGCGAACTGCGGGAAAAAAATGCAGGCCCATTTCATGGCGGTTGTCCCTCAATGCCAGACCCGATGCGCCAGCGCGGTCGCCGGTGGATTGCCGCCGCGGCACTTGAGCACCCGCAGCTGCTGAGGCGAACCCTCGAGCACCAGGCGCAGTGCTGCAGGTGAGGCATTGACGGCTTCCCGCTGGTGGCGGAACGCAAAGGCAAGGGTCTGCCCGGTCTCTGCAGCGACCTGCAGCCGGCGCAGCGCGCGATCATCCGCACGGTTGGGCCAGCAGAGCACCGCACCGCAGCTACCGGAGCGCAGGCACTGTTCCGCTGCCCATAGCACTTCCTTGCCCTGCACCTGGATGACGCTCAGCCGGCCAAGGTCGACGCCAGCCTGCAACCAGGCGTGCGGGTAGATCAGGTAGGGAGGGGCGATTAGTACAACCCGCTCGCCGGCGGCGGTCAGGCGCGCCAGTGTCGGCCATACGAGGCACAGCTCACCCAGGCCCGGTCGCGCACTGAGGATTTCGGTAAGCGCTGCATCTGGCCAACCGCCAAGGGGTAGTTGGGCGTCGAGCGCGGCGTGCCCAGTTGGCTGGGTGCTGGCGTCGTCGACGTGGGGGCTCTGCCCGCGCCACACGCGGCGGCTATCGAGCAGGGAGTCGAGCGCAACGACATTGGTGGCGGCATTATCCATGCTGCACCCCTGTTGGGGCCGACGGCGTGCTGCCACGTTCGGTTAGCAGGACCTGCAGCTGCGCCCGCACCTTGAAGAGGTCCGCATGCAGGACGGAGTTCATCGACTCGAGCCGCAGGATATGACGCTGAGCACGCGAGAGGGGATCATCGCGGTCGTCCGGGACGAGTCGGTCGCCATGGGGCACGTGGCGCTGGTTCTCCTCTTGGACAAATTGGACGTAGCGCAGTCGGTGACGCTGTACTTCCGCCGTCAGGACATCCCGCTCAGCGACCAGAATGCGATTGGCGCGCTGGGCCTGCCCGAGGCACTGACGCACCTGATCGAGCTCTTCGGTCAGCAGGTCAACGAGGTTGCGGCAGTACGTCAGCTCCGTAGGGCGGAAAAGGGACTGCTGCTGTTCGAAGCTGTCCTGCTCATCACCAAGCATGTCCATAGCGGCCCACCTGCTCAGTCCCTGAAGCCATGACCCTCTGATACTTGACAGAACGACCGGGACAACCGTGGCAGAGATGAGGGATGGGGCGCGAAATGGACATGGAATAGGCCTCCTTTCAGGATACTGTATGGATAGACAGTAATCAGTGAAAGGGTTCCCAGCAAGCTTGACACCGACGAACGGTAAAGGAAGAGATAGGCCTTCATGGGCGGTAGACCCACCATACAGTGAATGGCTGACAGCTGAGTAACCAAATTATAAGAAGCTATCGAGAGCTTCGGCTCTAACATGGTAATGGTCAGTCGAATTAAATGTAGACGTATTTTTATTTTTGGAGAGATTGTAATTGTTTCTTTTTTGAAAGCGACAATTGCTTCCGTCGCAAATTTGCACTGCGCTGTGGTGCACTGCTGGTCAAAGCAGCTTTAAGCCGTAATTTTTTTACGGAAGCTTGCGAAGGTGGTAAGCTATGCAGCATAGCCAAAAAGGAATTATTCAATGCTCAGTAAATTTTCTGTCAAAAATTTCCGAAATTTTTCAGATTGGCTGCATTTTGACTTGCTGAGCCAACAATATGAGTTCAATGAGCGTGCTGTCAATGATGGCATTGTAAGGCATGCAATGATTTATGGTCCCAATGGCGGTGGAAAAACCAACTTGGGTCTTGCAATGGTTGATCCGGTTTTACATCTGGTGGATTCTCCAAGTTATTTTCCTTCTTTGGCTAATAATTATATTAATGGAGGGTCTGACGTAACTATTGCTGAATTTGTATTTGAATTTGTTATCGACGGGTCTGAAGTTGTATACGAGTATGGAAAAAAAGAGTGGAACAACTTGGTTTATGAGCGGCTTTCCATAGGCGACAAGGTTGTTTTGCAGATAGATCGTCGTCAATCGACGCTGGGCGAGATAAATTTGCAAGGAACAGAGCACCTGAAGAAAGATGTAGGTGATTCGGGAATATCTTTGCTTAAATATATAAAAAGTAATTCTCTTTTAGATGAGTCTAGGGAAAACACTCTTTTTTCTAAGCTTTTGGTTTTTATTGAGAGCATGGTCTTTTTTAGGTCTTTGAACGCTACTAATAAAGGAGAGTACGTAGGTAAAGATATTGGAGTTAAACGTCTTTCGCAAAGCATAATAGATAGCGGATCTGTGAAGGACTTTGAGCAATTCCTTAATAGTGCTGGAATAAAATGTAAACTGGTAGTTGAAACCAATCCCAGTGCGAGCTCCAGTGATAATCAAACGATCTGCTTTGATTTCGGTAGGCTAAAGTTGGAGTTTGGTGCAACTGCATCTACAGGGACATTGTCCCTTGGGATATTTTATTTTTGGTGGCTGCGTCTAAAGAAAGGGGAAGTGAAGTTTGCATACATTGATGAGTTTGATGCTTTCTATCACCATGCACTAGCCTCTACGATTGTAGAGAAAATCATCCAAGCAGATGCCCAAACGATTTTATCAACACACAATACAGGCGTTATGAGTAACGATCTTCTGCGCCCTGATTGTTACTTTGTCTTGGATAAGGAAATACTTCCGCTTACTCAGCTAACTGATAAAGAGCTTAGAAAAGCTCATAATTTAGAAAAAATCTATAAAGGGTTGTCTAGCTAATGGAGCGAACTCTATTTGTATTTGAGGGCGAGCGGTTAGAGAGGCTTTATTTTGGAAGCTTGGAAAAGGTGTTTTTTCCAAATCAAGAGGAAAGGCTGCTCGCAACTTTTAAAAATGACATTTACGAGCTCTATAAAGAGATTTCTGCAGATGATGATCTGGACCTTTTTGAACTTGTCAAGGAGCTAAATCCCTCTGTTAATGAAGATGATAATCTGACGAGGTTAAGACGAGACCAAATCGGACAAATTTACCTTTTCTTTGATTTCGAGCCATCTGATGACCAATTTGGCGGGCGCAAGCTGCTTGAGATGCTAAATCGGTTTGATAACGAAACTGAGCATGGGAAGCTATTTATAAGTTATCCGATGGTAGAGGCCATTAGAGATATCGATAATGTGGAAGAGTTTCTTGCTAGATCGGTAGCTATTGAAGATTCTAGAGGGAAAATATACAAGCGGATGTCTGCTGAAAGAGGTTCGCAGGCTTATCAAGATGCAAGAAAAATTACTGCTTTAGAATGGCGTTTCTTGATAGAGGCAAATCTTCGGAAGGCTAATTTAATTATTGAAAGCGGAAATCCTCTGGGGCCTGTCAATAATCAGGCTTGTATTGCAAGGAAGCAACTTAATGAAGAGGATGAAAACTTGCCTCGAGATCCGTTGTTCGTTTTAAGTGCATTTCCTATATTTCTAGCAGACTATTTTGGTCTTGATATATTACGCGATTCAATAACCTAGGCCAATATGGCTTCACTATAGCGGATTAGGGGACTAATCAGGGGTGTTTTCATTTTTCCATTTTTCGGACTCTTCTTAATTTTATAATAAGTTATTTGTCTCTTTAAATAAAGCCACCCTCGGGTGGGTCTGAAGAATAACTACTTGCAAGTTGCCTCGCCAACGCCATCTCAACCGAATCACCACCCTGGTTTAACGCATCGAGCCTTAGCTCCGAAACGTCTCCCGACGTGCTCTGAGCCACCGCAATCTTCTTGGCCAAAAAAGGGCCCTTCTTACGAAGGGCCCTTTTTTACGCTCCGACAAGTTGTCTAGCCAACGCCATCTCGACTGAATCACCGTCCTGGTTCAGCGCATCGAGTCCTGACTCCGGAACGTCTCCCGACGTGCTCTGAGCCACCGCAATCTTCTTGGCCATCAGCTGCAGGCAGGTGATCTGCGAGCTGCCGGCATAGCCGAAGAACAGCACCCGTACCGCCTTCTTCTGACCGATCCGCCACGACCGTCGCGCTGCCTGCTGCAGGGTGTAGACGTTGTAGCCCGTCTGCAGGAAGACGATGGTCGGGAAGTCCAGCAGATCCAGCCCGGTCTTCACCAGCTCCGGGTTGGTGATCAGTACGTCGACGCCACGGTCGACCTGGTCGAGGATCCAATCCTCGCGCCGGGCCGTATCCACCGAAGCACGCAGTACCGCCACCTTCAGATCGGCCTGCTCGAGCAAGCGCTTGAGCCGACTGGTCGTGTCCCGGGTGCCGCTGTAGACGGTGTAGGCCAGCACCTTGCGGCCCAGCGCCTTCTCCTGACGGCACAGCTCGATCAGCGCCTCCTCCTTGGGGCTGGCCTGGTCTTCGTCGAAGATCGCGTCGACCCTGGCCAAGGTGTCCCGGGTCCGAGGGTGTTTCACCACCTCCGGCCGGAAACAGCAGTCCGGCCAGGCCAGCAGCACATTGAGCACCACCCCAAGTAGCGTGGTGTCTCGCCGTGCCAGAGCCTGGCGGAGCTCCGCGGTCAGTTTGCTGGCCAGTTGCCGATAGGCCGCGTCCTGGTGCGCCTCCATCGGGATGTCGACGAACTCCTCCTGGTACGCCGGCAGCACATTGCCGCCAATGTCCTTGAGCTTGAGGAACACGGTAAAGGGCAGCACGAAGCGGTGGATGCCTTTGGGGCCGAAGCCTGGGGCCTTCACCGTCCGTACCGAGAGCTTCTTGCCCCGGGCCGTCTTGTGCGACTGGCTGTCGCGCTCGGTGTAGATGTCCTTGAGCACGCCGTGGTCGCGCATGAACGACATGGCCGCAGGGGCCATGCTGCCGCGCGCGTTCGGTCGGTAGCCGTCCTCGATCATGCGCCGGGAGAGGATCCGGAACAGGAGATAGAACAGATCGTCGGCGTAGCCGCCCATGAGCGTGCCCGTCAGCAGCAGCGTCTTGCGCGCTTTCGCTGCCAGCACCCCCATGGCCTGGCCCTGGGCCGAACCGCTGTTCTTGTACTCGTGTCCCTCGTCCACCACCAGCAGGTCGAAGTAGCCGTCCGGGAGGTAGCGCTTGATGAACTCGGTCGGCTGGTAACCGCCCTCGCCGAAGCCGAATTCCAGGTTGGCCATCGCTCGCTCCATGCGCTTAGCCTGGCGATCGCTGAAGACGAAGTTGCCCTTGGCGTCCATCAGATTGATGAACTCGTGGACGTTGTCAGCCAGCATCGTGGCGAGAAACTCTTCGCCGAAGTCAGCCACCAACTTCTCGGCCCGGATGGGGCCGATGGTAGGTATGCGGCACATCGACTTGAGGATCACGCTGCGTCTGTCACCAGTCGCGGTCTTGCCCGGGCGCATCAGCGTCCAGAGGGGCGCCTTGCACTTCGGACACTGCCGACGTCGTTCCTCGCACCGGAACTCCTCCAGGGTAAGGTAGTTGCCTTCCTCGTCCTCGAGCACGCGACCACAGTCCGTGCAGCAGGCCAGTCGCCGTCCGCCAGCGGCGCGGCGCGTACCGCACGCCAGCCGCCAGTGAAAGCCCATCCGCATCCGCACGCGGCCCAGGATGAAGAACTCCTGACGACCATCGTACGGCTCGCCCAGGGCCTGGCGGAGCTTGAGCAGCTTTACCAGGGTGTCCGGCCCGTTGAGCACCCAGACGCGCGCGCCCGGGACGGTTTCGAGGATCTCGCGCCGCCACTTGTAGACCAGGTGGGGCGGGGAGACGACAAGGGTGCGGCGGTAGCCTTCGGCGTGGAGTACAGCTGCCACGGCAATGGCCATCATGGTTTTCCCGGTCCCCATCTCGGCGTTGATGATGCCGGCCTGTTCGCCGCGGTCGAGCAGCAGCGCGGCGATCGCCTGGACGACATCGGCTTGCGCCGGGAAGGGTGTGCGGTTGAGCCCCGCCATCACGGCCTGGCGCCCGGTGTGAGCGGCGCCGGCATAGACCGGTGGGTTGGAGCGGTTGAGGGAGTCGAGCAGACCCTCGCCGAACTCGGCGATGAAGTCGGTCAAGCTGACGGTGGTGAGCAGGGCCGGCTGGCCAGCGTTGAGGTCGGTCATGTGGATCTCCTGAGATGAGAAACGGGCACGGCCGACCCCGGATGGGTATCGGCGTACCCAGGGGGTGGAAGAAATAGGATGTCGAGTAACAGCGTGGCCGCCGGCGGCGGGCTGGGTTAAAAGTCCGTGATCAACATCAGCGTGGTTACGCTGCGGTCGGCCTCGGTGATGATCCATACGCGCGGTCCAGCCAGGCCTCTATTGTCATAGCTGGAGAACAGCGCGTTGCCCATGTGGTTTTTGCGCGCGAGCGCCTGGTTGTTTTCGCGTCGCTCATGAGTAGTCATGTCACCCCAATCTCCGCTCAGATGCCGGCTGAGAAAGGCGGTCGGGTCAAGCTCGCCGCGCTCCACTAGGTCGTTGACGGCAGGCGTGATGACGATTCGGCCTGGGTCAAATTTCCTACGAGCAAGGCTGGCTGGAGAGTGGAGTTCACAAGCGAAGCGCTCCGGAAGCGCAATCGAGTTTGCCAAGTACGGCTTGGGTAAGGTCGGAAGGTCAGCCATGTAAAGCTCCTGATCAATGAGATCTGGGCACGGCCGACCCCGGATGGGTATCGGCGTACCCAGGGGGTGGAAGTAATAGGATGTCGAGTAATAGTGTGGCCGCCGGCGGCGGGTCGGGTTAGTAATTCGAGGGCAACAGCAGCGTGGTCACGCTGCGGTCGGCTTCGGTGATGATCCAGAGCCGGGGCTCATCGGACATCGGGGTGTCGTAGCTGGAGAACAGCCGATTGCCCAGGCGCAGGGCCTGGTCGTTGCTGTGCTTGTCCTCGTGGTCAAGCTCGCCCCAGTCCGCCTGCAGGTGACGCCGCAGGTAGGTCACGGGGTTGAGCTCACCGCGTTCCACCCGCTCGCTCACCGCTGCCGTAATGACGATCCGACCAGGGTCGAAGCGTCCAGCCGGTAGCCGGAGTGGTTCAGGTGCTGCAGGTGGTGGTGGCTCGGCCGCTGCCGGCGCCGAGGTGATGGTCAGGACCTGTCCCAGCGTCTGAGATCCCGGTGTCATGTCCCAGGCCCGGATGACGGGCACGAAACGGTCAGTCAGGATCCGCGACTCCAGGACGTTGCCGTCCTCATCCTCAGTGAATTCGGTCCGGCTGACCTTTTCCTTGTGGGTGTCGCCCTTGAGTACCAGGACCCGCCCATTGGGAGAGGTGACTACGCCCGAGATGGCCCCGGCTGCGAGAGCCAGGGCCAGGTGCCATTGCGATAGCGCCTTGACCGGTGGTCGTGGTACTTGGCCAGCCTGGCCAAAGTGCAGGGTGAAGTCGCTCCAGAGTCCGCCCAGTCGACCTGTCTCTAGGGCGAGCTGCTCGGGCTCCAGGGTGACGCGGTAGAAGTGCTCCAGCTCCGTGACGGCGGCTGGCACCCCATAGGGCTCCCCGAGCCATACCTCCGGTAGCGGTTCGGCCGAGGCCTCACTGCTGCCGATCGCACGAAAGCGCTCCCGGGTAGCCTTGACGTCAGCGGGTCTCGCCAGGTCCTGCCGGCGAATCCGGATACCGAAGATCACCACCTGCTTGAAGGTCGGATCTGCGGCCGCGTGGATCTGCAGGCTGGTGAAGTGGTTGCAGAGCCAGCCACACAGCTCATCGTCCAGGACGTAGTGCGGCACGATCAGCACCAGGGTCCCGCCGTATTGCAGCAGCGGTAGCGAGCGTTGATAGAACAGCTTCTCCAGTCGCCGGCGGCCGCTGCCCTGATACTGGGTGGCGTCGCTGTGGTCGGCGACCAGGTCGCCGTAGGGTGGGTTGAGCCAGAGCAGCCCAAAGGCCTGCCGCGTGACGATGGTGTCCATCAGGTCGCCCTGCAGGACGCGATCGAGCAGGCCACGGGCGTGCTCGGCACGCTCCCGGTCGTACTCCACCGCGCAGGCCTGGACGCGCTCACGCCCGAGGGTATGAGCAGCTTCCGCCAGGGCCACACCTTCGCCGGCGCAGGGATCGAGGATCCGCATGGGGCCAGTGGAGGCAGGGCTCAGGGCCTGCAGGGTACGTTCGAGCGTGACCTCGTCGGTGGGGTAATAGCCGTTCTTGGCAAAGTTGCGCGCCAGGCGCGGGAACATCAGGGCCATGGTCGGAGCTCCAGTATTGGAAAAGTTAATGAACGTTAAGAACGTTAATGAGTAAGGGGCCGCAATCGGCCCGATCAGGAGGTGGTGAGCTGACCGGCGCGGATACGCTGGCCAAGGTGGTACTGCAGCTCGTCGAGCTTGAGTCGGAGTCGCCAGCCGGCCAGGTCGCCCAGGGCGCCGGGTAGGCGCTCAAGCATCTGCTCCTGCAGGAGCAGCTCCATGACCGGTCCCTGCCAGTGCGGCAGGAGCGGGAGTGGGCAGGTGTCGACTACCAGCGGCCAGAGGCTGGCCAGGGGGTCGACGCCTTCCCGCACCAAGGCGTAGGCCAAGTGATTGGCACGATCCGGTACCGCGCAGCGCCCGTCGAACAGCCAGACGTGAAGCAGGCTGCCAAACAGGGTGCCGCGCAGCGGGCGGGTCGTGCGCTTCTCCAGTCGCTCAGCGTCCGGAAAGACCGGCAGGCTGCGGCCGCTCTGGACCAGGTGAAATTGCTCGAGGCCGCCTTCGCTGCGTCCCAAGGTGAGCCTGGCCAGGAATTCCTGGACGGCGGTGTCGCGGCCCCAGGCCGAGAGAAAGATCAGCCGCCGCTCTTCATCGCAGACGCAGGCGTCCACCAGCAGATCGGGGCACTCATCGATAGGGTAGAGGGGCATCGTCAGCTCCTTGTGGAGGCAACGCGCCCAGGGGCGGTTGCCCCGAGGTGGGTGAGGGAAGACGCTCAGCGCGCCGCGTGGTATCGCCGGACGCCTTCGCGCCATTCGGGGTTGATGCCGTGGGTGGCCTTGGGCAGGAAGTGCAGCGGGCAACTCCAGTAGAAGGGGCCCGAGCTTTCATCCAGTGACTTGTGGCCCCAGCGGCCTCCGTGAACATCCAGTAGGTCGCAACCGATCAAGGTGCAGGTTTCGCCGGCGGCGACGCCAGGAAAGACGCCATCGCGTTTGGGTACCAGCATCACGATCTGCCACAGCACGTTGTCGACCAAGTGATGATCGATGACCGTGCGGGTGCAGTTGTCGGTTTCGCCGTTGGCGGTCAGTTCAGAGATCAGCGCATCGCGCGTAGGGTGAGAAAACAGCCAGCCCATGGGGAAGGTCCTCTAGGTGATGGCCAGGCCTTCCCGCTGGGAGAGGTCCCAGCCGGGTGTGGTTGTGAAGGTGAGGTCAGGCCGCGCGGTTCCAGGCCTGCGATTTGAAGTCCATGGCGTAGCCCAGCTCGCTCAGCCGTTGGCATTGCTGCCTGAGGCGTTGCCGGTCGACCGTGGAGTCCAGTCGCACTGTCTCGCCGAGTGGCCAGACGGTGCCGAAGAGCTCCTGGTCAGCCTCATCGACGTCAGGCGCAGGCGTTACCGGAGCAGCTGCTGGTGATACCGGCATCCCGAAGGGTGCGTTGTCATCTGCAGGCGCTGCTGGAGCATTGGCAGGCCTGGCGGGACGAGCGGGTTGTGGTCGAGCCTTTGACGGCGGTGCCGCGACAGGTTGCTCTTCATCGAGCGGATCCGGCGACTGCGCATCGATCTGCGCGTTGTCGTAGGCCGTCAAGGCATCGAGGTCCTCGAGCATCATGCTGTCCAGGCGCGCGCGAATCTCGATGACCAGACGGCCGCCGGTGCTGTAGGACGATGCACGGATCTCGGTGATGACGAACTCGCCGCGGTACTTGCCCTCGACGTGTTGCTCGAGCACAGCGTCCTTGATGACGAATTCGCCGATAGAGGTAGAGAGCCGACCGACGTTGAAAGCGCCGTTGCGTCCCTGGATGGTGCGGATGGCCAGGTGGCCGGGGATCTTGATCATGGCGGTCCTCATGAATAAGGGGCACGCCATGCCCGACAGGGGATGGGTACCCTGTGGGAGAAAACGGTGAAAGGTGCATCCATCGGCGGAGCCGACCGCTTGCGCTACCGGATGCTGGGCAAGCTTGGGGTTGGATCAGCGCAGAGCGCCGTGGTCTTGAGATCCTGACCACCTGGGCATGGCTGACAACGTCAGCGGCATGTGCTACAGATTCTGGTAGCACTTCTAAGATAGGTCAATAGGTGTCAGAAAAACTATTGGGGCTTTGGAGGACACGGACGTATCTGGTTGCTACGGCTATATTGTTGAATGAAGTCTTTTCAAAGCATACGAATTCGAGTGGCAAGCAATCAAATGGCTGGGGTTTTAAATGAAAGATCAAATACTTAATGGATATATAGAGAATTTTAAAAAGGCTCATGCTCTGGATCAGCTTGATGACTCAGAGGTGTTTGAGCATTTCGTTAATTTTTGTGTTGTATCTAAGCAGTATCCTCGAGAATTTGAATTCAGTTCCTTGCATGTCGGAGGGTCGGATGATATCGGTCTAGATGGAGCTGCCTTTATTGTAAATGGAAACATAACACAGGCCAAAGAGGATATTCCATTTTTTTTAGATAAAAATGGCTACCTTAGTGTTTCTTTTGCATTTATTCAAACCAAGAAATCGCCAAGGTTTAATGGTGATCAAGTTGGTAACTTAATATTTGGAATAAAGAGTTTTTTTGATTCAGAGCCAGCTATCCCTGAAAATAACTCAGTTAAAAATTTACGCCAAATAAAAGATGAAATATATCGTAGTTCACTAAATCTTCATGAGGCACCGGCGCTGGATCTATACTTTGTCACGACCGGCGAATGGAAAGAGCCGGAGCAAATAACTGGAAGGGTAAGGAGGGAGCTTAGGGAGTTAGAGAAAAGTAGTTTGTTTTCCTCCATTAAGTTTCACTTCTATGACGCAGAAAAACTAAAGCAGTCGTATCGTGAAATAAACAGAAAGACTATAAAAGAAATTGAGTTCAGCAACCACGTTTCACTGCCTGAGATGCCGGGAGCAAGACAGGCTTGGATAGGAAGTATAAGGGCAATCGATTACGTCCGACTAATAACTGACAGTGATGGAGGTCTACAAAAGCATTTATTTGAAGATAATGTTAGGGATTTTCAAGGGGCAAATAAAGTCAATGAAGGTATAAGAAATACAATCAGGAATAATAAAGAACAAGGTGCTCTTCCAGTGTTTAATAATGGCATCACCTTGATCGCAAAGAAAGTAGACCTAATCAACAAAAAGGCTAAATTAACAGATTTCCAAATAGTCAATGGGTGCCAGACGAGTTACATGCTCTTCGAGGAATCTAAAAAACTGTCCGATGAAACGCATATAGTGATAAAAATAATCGAAACTACTGATTATGAATTTGCCACTAAGGTCGTGAAAGCTACAAATAGACAGACGGAGGTTAGGGACGAAGCATTCGAATCGTTGTCTCAATTCCATCGTGATCTTGAAGAATTCTATAAGGCGAAATCGAGCGCGATTAAGACGCCTATCTATTACGAACGGCGTTCTAAACAGTATGGTGGTGAGCCTAGCGTCAGTTCCAGTCAAATCGTCACATTGCCTACTCAAATTGGTGCGTACGTCGCTGCTCACTTGGCCCAGCCTCAAAGTACTCATCGTTATTACGGGGAGCTCCTTAATAGTAATAGGCAAAGAATGTTCAAGCCTGGTGATAACTTTGAATCTTACTATATTCCAGCATTGATACTAAAGCGTGCCGAGTCACTTTTCAAAAAAGAAATGATTAATGGCGATCTTCGTCAGTTAAGATATCACGTAGTCTATCTTGTCTATCAGTACTATATTTTAAAAGTCAAGGCGACGTCTGGCTACGGGTACGAGGATGTCATCTCTGAGCTAGATGACGCAGAAAAATATACTCTGATTCTTCAGGCTGCAGCAGCATCAATAACTAAGTGTATGCAGTTGCTCCGGCTGTCCGGCCATGAGGCGGCAAGAAGCAAGACGTTTACAGACAAGATACGAGAGGAATTGGATCTTCGTTAATAAGAGCCGTTTTCAGTTCTTTCTTTTAGTCTAGAGTGACATTCGAGCACTATAGAATAGGGTGCCCAAGCGACGGCAGCCTTGGCTAGGCAAGTTTATTATTTGTGTTCTTGCCTTACGCGTTTTGCCTTCCAGAGGCATTGAGCCTCTGGGAGGCAGTGTTGTGGTTTGCGTCTCTCCAGATCACTCACGAAGAACATCGAGAGATCCTGGTGTTGGCAGGTGTTGCAGGTCATCTCGCAGGTGTCGTCCCAGTCGAACTCAGCATCCTCGGGCGCATCAATGTCTGGTCGAGGGGGTATCACTCCCCCCTCAGCTGAGACGTCATTAGAACCGCACTGCGGGCAGGTCCAGCACATGGCTATTCCTCCTCCGGGTAGTGCGGCCAAACGCTTCGCTGGGCCAGCTCGACGGCCTCACTGAAGCCGTTCGCCATGGTCATGTCGGCGATCAGCTCGATAGGGCTATTGCCCCATACCAGCAGCATCACACCTTCGTGGCCGGCGGTGCTTTCCGATAGGAAGCGCAGCTTGGCCAAATCGGTTTCCGCCGCGTGCCTAGCGATCTCATCAGTGGACCAGATGGCGTGGATAGGCCCCCAGGCCTCGCCATCCCATAGTTCGGAGGCGCGCCACCCTTAACGTTGGAGATCGGTCAGGACGGCTACCAGGCCGCTGTGTTCGGTTACCGACTGGGCGGTAGAAGTGGACGCATTGTTCATTGAAGACTCCTCGGACGAGGAGCTGCCCAGAGGGTCAGCCCCTCTGGGTAGGTGAATGGAAGGTGTAGTACCAGGGGCTGTATCAGCTTGAGGTGGCGAAAGTGAAACGTCCGGCTTCCGCCATAGAGAGAGGCTGTCCTTTGCCCACGATGAAGTGGTCCAGCAGCTGGATATCCAGCAGCGCTAGCGCGTCCCGCAGGCGTTCAGTGAGGCTGTAATCATCCTCGCTAGGCTCGGGATTACCGGAGGGGTGATTGTGCGCCACGATGACCGCGGCGGCGTTGTGCTTCAGGCAGCGTTGGGCAACGTGACGAGGACTGATCAAGGCCTTGTCGATGGTGCCGTACTGCAGGATCTCGAACGCGATCACCCGATACGGGGAATCCATGAAGATGACGGCGAAGACTTCGTTAGGCTCTGGCGCTAGCTTGAGTTTCAGGTAGCTGCGGACATCCTCAGGGCTGTTGATGCGCCTTCCGCGGGTGAAGAGTCGCTGGTCCAAGATGACCTTGGCTTCGGCGATGATGGCGTCTTCGCGAGCGCGGATGGCCGAGGTGCTGTCGAGCGTGTGGACGTTGGTCATGGTTGTCTCCAAAGCGTTGGCGGACAACCGCCCCCAGGGGACGGTGTCCCCTGATGGGTATGGTGAGATCAGGCGCTTAGCAGGGCACGAACGTGCGGCCGCCAGGCTTTGTGAACGAGCCGGCCCTTGAGTAGGTCAGCGTCGGTATCTAGCAGTCGTGAGGTACTGAAGTTTTCCCAGCCGTGTTGGAACGCAGAGCGCGAACGCAACAGCTGGATCTGAGCCAGCACCACCTTCTCTTCCTCGGCCGTGCGGCAGGGGTCGATCCAGTGGATGCTGCGGCTCTCACGATCTACCTTGCCCGCCATGACCAGGTGGCCGTGGCGATCGGAAACGCAGATCCGCCTCGGATGGAAGTCGAGCACGGCGACAGGTGTTGGATAGCGGTCTTGTCGAATCGCCTCCAGGGCGATCGGCAGGATGTCGTCGAGCAGGCCGCACTGGGCGAGCTGGACATGGCCATTGATGTGGAAGGTGCCACGACCAGATTCATCAAAGCGCTCCATCGACCCATGCAGGGTGATGGTGAACTGCCGCTCGAAAAGGTCTTGGCGAAGAGACGTACCAGGTGCGTAAGGGTTACTGACGAAGGCCTGGCCTTCGAAGTGTTGAATAATCAAATCCATGATGCCTCCAACGTCCTGAGATTCATCATGCCCTCAAGGGATGATGAATCCCTTAAGGGTAGATTTCAGCTCGTTAGATGCTCAGCGAATGCCGAGTCCACTTGCCTGTGTTAAGTGCGTTTTCGGCAGCCTTGTGGTTGCGGAAGTATTCAGCCGATTCACGACTGAAGGGCATGCCCTCATCGTCCACGGTGCCCAGGTAGAAGCCACGGCGCGACTGCAGGACCTGCAACGGGTAGTTGTTATCGGCGTCGTCGAGATCGAACTTGCTGTGAGCCGGTGCGGTATTGGTAGCCATGGGGCCTCCAAAAGACAAAGGCGCCCGAGGGCGCCTGTAGGGTGTGGTCAGTCAGGCCTGGACGCGGTCAACGCTGGTGGCGTTCATCTCGAACAGAAACCAGGCGTTGTCGCAGAACAGGTCGCTGCTCAGCAGCTCTTCGGTGACGTCGTCATAGGAGACTTCGGCAACGATGGGCAGGGCGGGCAGCTCGGACTTGAGGGTGGCGATGACTTGCATGATGGGCTCCAAAATTCAGCTAATGGAGATCACCATGCCCCGGTCCGGGGATGGTGCCCCCGGATGGGTGTGCGAAGAGAAAGGTGGCAAAGCCTAGGTAGAGCAGGGGCGCCCGGTGGGCGCCTGGAAGAACTGGGTGAATCAAGCGGCCGATTGGTCGCTGTCATCCCCTTGATCCGTACCTTGCTGCTCAGCCGGGGCTGCGTCGCGCGGTTTGGCTTCGTAGACGAACTCACCTTCCACTTTGATCCAGCCGATGTACAGGAGACGACCTTTCAGGCTTGCGCCGTGTTGTCCCTGCTTCGGTCCAGAAGAGTAGGTGAAGGGATCAGCCCAGCAATCGCCGATGCGGAAGGACACGAGGACCTTCTTCTCAGCGTTGACGGCTTCAATGCAACGGCGAACCAGCTTTTCAGCTTCGGCGCCGACGACATTGCAGTCGATGTAGCGGTATTCCACCGCTTCTTTGCTGCCGCACAGGGCTGCTACGGTGACGGCCAAAAACGGCTTGGCGCCTCTGCCTTTGGGTTTCACTTCGCGGATGCGGTTGAGGTAACCGATACCGGTGGTGTGCAGGTCGAAGTATTGGCTTTCGTTGGCTTGAATGCTCATGGTGTATCTCCAGTTTCAATAGGTGAAAACGGAGAACACCTTGCCCGGGAGGGGAAGAGTATTCCCCGCGTGGGTGGGTGTAGCCAGAAAGGGTGGTGCCAGGTCAGTGCATGAACTTGAGCGCGGTCAGCATGATGCCAACAACGGTCGAGAGCATGACGCCCATGCGGATGGTGAACTAACAGGTTGGGGCGGAGACCGGCCCTGACGGGTAGTCCCGTCGAGGGTGGGTGGAAGGTGCATTCATCAACCGGGGGTGCCGGTCAATCGTTCGCGCTACCGAATGCTTAGCGAACTTGGGTTTGGATCAATGCGCTTGAGGCGCATCGCAGTCATGAGATCCGAGACTGCCTGGGGCATGTTGCTGACAACGTCAGCGGCATACATCCTCAGAATGTTCAGGGCCGCATCGCTTGTCAATACCCTCAAGCGTGAAAAAGCCCTCTGAAGAGGGGTTTGGTAGAGCGAGGCGTCAGTGCGAGCGGATCAGCTTCAGCACCTTGTGTTTGAAGTTCGGCCAGGTGACCCAGATCGCCATGCCAGAGCATACGAAAAGAAGCGAGCACAGCATGAGAGCGCCAAAGGTGGTCTGACTCATGTCATTTCTCCGTAGTAAAGGCTGCGCCTATGAATCTGCTAAGAGCGGTTGCTCAATGCATGGACTACATTGCCGCTATCAAGATAAGTACAAAAGCAATGAGCATGAGGGACACATCGATCGTAAATCTGCTCACTAGCTGATCGACGTCAGACTTGGTATTCAGCCGAGATGATGCCAAAGCCGGCGTGATACGCAACCGAGGCTGCTCGGCGGCGTTCAGCTGAGTCAGAGTAAGACCAGGCCTCACATCGAGCTGAGGCTGTGCCAAGCCAGGCTCGGTATCCAGCAGCCGCTGTGCATGGCCAGCCTTGGCAGCCCGCTGGGCGAGTATGTGATTCTCCAGAGCCTTGATGACAGCCATTGCTTTATCGTCCGGCACATCGACGGAACGCAGTGCCTTGTACAACGCCAGATCAAGTCCCATGAAAGGCCTCCATGGTGTGAGAGTTTGCTGTGGCTGAAAGGCTTAAGGTGTCAGAGGGTCAACGCTTGTCAACACCCCCCAGAAATGAAAAAGCCCTCCGAGGAGGGCTTTGGTAGAGCGGTGCATCAATCAGTGGTGGCCTAGCAGTTTCTGGGCCTTCTGCTTGAGGTTGGGCCAATCAGCCCAGACCGTCAAACCAGTACACAGAGTCAGCAGGCTTCCCAGCATGAGTATCCCGAAGGCGGTCTGGCTCATGTCATTCCTCCTTGGTTAGGTAGATGCCATACAGCCAAATTACTGCACCAGTTACCAGTGCGCAAGCCGTCAACGACTTGTGGTCGCTGAGGAAAAGGCCTACGACAGCAGCTGCTACAGCGGTTGTACCGATCTTACGGAGATCCTCCGCTAGGGCAGCTTGACGCTTGGGTTTCATAGTCTTCCTTCTTCAAGGGTGACGTCAGGAAACCCGCCCTGACGGGAGGTTTCCCGACAGGGGTGGGTAAGGTGTGAATCAGCTGGCCAGCGCGACCTCAGGGTCGAACGGGGCGATCAGCTGGTCCAAGGAGCCCGGACGCAGCACGCGGGGTGCTGGCGACTGGACGGGCTCAGTGACAGAGGCGGCAGCCTTGGGTTTGCGCGGCTTGCGCTCGCGCTTGGGCTTTTCAGGCTGGGCTTCCTGGGTGTTTTGCTTGAACCAGGTGTTGAGGTCGATCGCGTTGCGGCGAACGAACGCTGGCACGTGGTCCATCTCCTCGAGCACAGCAGCCGATACGATCGGTTGCGGAAACTCGACTACACGGCGTTCAGCCGGTGCTATGGACGGACGCGCAGCACGTGCCTGGGCTTGAGCATTACGCACGGAGCGAATGATTTGACGCAGGGCAGTACCGACGGATTCGCCAAAGCGATAGCTCAGGGTAGGGGTGGTCATGGTGTTTCTCCTGCAGGTGAGTAATGCGGAGAAACACTGATCCCGGGCGGGGGAGTGTGTCCCCGCTGGGTAGGTAGAGCAGATGTATGAGGTGCCTCCATCAACCGGTAGAGCCGGTCAACCGTTCGCGCCTCCGGAAGCTTGGCGAACTATGGGTGCGGATCGACGTGGGTGACCACGTTGCAGTCTTGAGATCCAGAACTGCCTGGGCATGTTGCTGACGACGTCAGCGGAACATGGCTCAAGAATGTTCACGGGCGAGGTGCTTGTCAATTGAAGCACACAAGAAAAGCCCTCCAGGAGGAGGGCGTGTGTGTCTTTCAATCCCCTTCGAAACATCCGCAGGGGCAGGTCATCCAGGTCAAGCCATGGGTGCAGTACCCATCGTCGGCCAGTCCTTCATCGAGTTGCTCCTGCTCCTCAATGCTCAAATAGCCGTAACGCTCACGGGCATACTTGAAGGCGAACATCGCTTTCTCGTCCGCCTGCTCGTCTTCGCCAAAGGCCTCGCGCATGGACTCGGAGAAGCCCTTGCTCACCATGGTGTCGTAGGTGGTATAGCGAACGCATGCCTGGTCATACAGCTGATCGACATGCTGTCTGATCGAAGCTGGCTGGAGCAACATGCTTTTGTTGGGGTCGAGCACTGCCCGGTTGCTGGTGGGGAAAGCAGCGTGGGAAAGGTTGGAAATCATGGTGTTTCTCCTGCAGGGATGATGCAGAGAAACACTGATCCCGGGCGGGGGAGTGTGTCCCCGCTGGGTAGGTAGAGCAGATGTATGAGGTGCCTCCATCAACCGGTAGAGCCGGTCAACCGTTCGCGCCTCCGGAAGCTTGGCGAACTATGGGTGCGGATCGACGTGGGTGACCACGTTGCAGTCTTGAGATCCAGAGCTGCCTGGGCATGTTGCTGACGACGTCAGCGGAACATGGGGCAATCATCAGAGGCGGCAGATAGGGCTGTCAAGCGGAAGGAGGGCAGAGCACGGCAGGAGCGGAAGCGGCGGTCGAGCGAGGGGGAAGCAGGAGAAGCGCGCCAGGCGCAACGCTGGGTCTAGCAGCAAGGCGCCTCGGCGAGGGTGAGGCTAGTGAAGCTCAAGAGAAAGATGCCACCTGTGAGCGTGAGCACCGGCGCTGGTGGTCCCTGGGCATTGACCTACCGTCCTGATGATCGTCGTATTCACCCGACCCGTTATCGTGGCTGGGGCCAGTAATCGAAAGGCACGCATCCGCGTACAAAGGGATCCCATTTTTGCGCCGGCGGGCACCGGCAGAGAGGAGGGCTACCCGATGGGTAGCCTCGTCCACCAGGCGATGCCGAGAGGACCAGGCTACCCTTCGAATGCAGCTGAAGGGGAGGAACAGTGTGGGCCAACACACCAGGTTGGCCCGAAGTACAGTGTGCACCGAACCTTCTGTGAGCCCTATGTGCCTGTAAACCCGCTTATCACGAAGTTAGACGGCTGCGTGTCAGCTGCGGAGCAGGGAGACACAGGGAGAGCATCACGCAAAGATCTACACGCCCTACCCGATGCTTAGCGTGCTCTTGGGGTGGAGCTTCAAGACCAGGTCGAGAAACTCCGGGGTTGCCACTGATGACCGCCAGTGCGCGAGCGGGGTGGAACGCTTGCATTATGGGGGGTGACTTCTGGGTAAAGCAATATCGCACGACCTAGTACCCTTGGGGTCGGACCCTACTAGGACACCTGCGGTGTCCACCAACAGCCGTGGATATCACTACGGCAGGGCCGACTCATGAAAGCGGTAACAATCCAACATCTCGCTGACGGCAATGCACAACCTTGGCGTGTCTCCATTCCTGGTGCGGACGCCTACTTCGCGAGCGAAGAGGAGGCACATGAGTACGCGGACCTACTTCAAACGCGACTTCAGGCGCCTCATCCCTGGCCAACAGATGGCAAAGAAGACCTGCCGGCTTCCTCTTCACGCTGAGTGGTTGCCTAACCGCGTCGAGGGCTTTGCCTTACCTGGGCCGCCCTTGCCTTTCCCTTTTGACGTTTCGATGTTCACCAGGCCCTTGCAGTCGGGGTAGCGCAGGCAGGACCAGAAGTCGCCGCTTTTGCCCTTTCGCTGCCCCATCTTGCCCTGGCAGAGCGGGCAGGACGGACCCTCAGGGACCCTGATGCTGAGTGTGGTCTGGCGGTACTGGGCGACCAGCTTGCCGATCCAGGCGCCTTGCTTGGCGATGAAGTCATCCAGCTGCATCGTGCCGGCCTCAACCATGTCCAGGGCCTGCTCCCAGATGGCGGTAGTGCCCGGGTCGGCCACTGCCGGCGGCACCGCGGCGATCAGCGAGACGCCGGCGTCGGATGCCCGCACTGCCTTGCCCTTCTTGAGCAGGAACCCACGATCGATCAGGCCCTGGATGATGCTGGCCCGGGTGGCCTCGGTGCCGATGCCGGTGGTCTCTTTGAGCTTGGCGGCCAGGCGCGGATCGGTCACCAGCTTGGCCACGGTCTTCATCGCCTTGATGAGATCGCCTTCGGTGTAGGGCTTGGGAGGCTGTGTCTGCTGCGCCTTGAGTTGGGCCTGTTGCACCTGGGCGCGGGAGGCGTTCTGCAGCGGCGGCAGGATCTGCGCGCGGTCCTTCTCCTTGCTGTCCTCATCATCCTCAGCGGCAGGCGCGGCCTGGAACAGCGTCTTCCAGCCCGGCACGACGATGCGCTTCCCCACTGCCCGTATAGCGACCTGGTTGCAGTCGAAATCAGCCACCGTCCGGTCGAACTCGTGGTGGGGCAGGAACTGGGCGAGGTAGTGCGCGCGGATCAGGCTGTAGACCGCACGTTCCTTGTCGCTCATGGCCGCCAGGTTGGCGGGCTCCAGGGTCGGGATGATGCCGTGGTGCGCGGTGATCTTGGCGTCGTTCCAGGCCCGCGAGCGCTGGGCCGGATCGATGCTGGCCAGCACCGGGGCAATGGACGGATCGGTCCGGCGGATCGCTTCGAGCACGGCCGGCACCTCCGGCAGCATGCTGGTGGGCAGGTAGCCGCAGTCGGTCCTGGGGTAGGTCGTCGCCTTGTGCGTCTCGTACAGCGCCTGGGCGACGTTCAGGGTCTCCTGAGCCCCGAGGCCGAGCTTCTTCGAGCAGATCTCCTGCAGCGTGCCCAGATCGAAGGGCAGGGGTGCCACCTCCTTGACCCGCTCGGTCTCGACCGACACCGCAATGGCGATAGATCCCGCAGTGAGACGTGCCTGCGCAGCCTGGGCATGGCGCTGGTCCAGGCAGCGCCCCTCGTCATCGGTGATGTCGCGGGCAGGTCGCCACTGGGCGGTGAAGGTCTGGCCGTTGGCCGCCAGCAGCACATCCAGGCTCCAGAACGGCACCGGGACGAAGTGGGCGATCTCCCGATCGCGGTCGACCACCAGGCGCAGCGTAGGCGTCTGTACCCGTCCTACTGACAGCACTCCGCTGTAGCCTGCCTGGCGGCCGAGAAGGGTGAACAGCCGGGTGAAGTTCATGCCGATCAGCCAGTCTGCCCGAGAGCGAGCCAGCGCCGAGTGGTACATGGAAAAGGTTTCGGCCCCGGGCTTGAGGCTCGCCAGGGCCTGGCGGATCGAGGCGTCGTTGAGCGCCGAGAGCCACAGTCGCTGCACGGGGCCGCGGTAGCCGCAATGCTCAAGCAGCTCGCGGGCGATCATCTCGCCCTCGCGATCGGCGTCGGTCGCAATGACCAGCTCGGTGGCCTCTTTGAGCACTGCCTTGACCGCCTTGAACTGGCTGCTGGTCTTGGGCTTGACCTCGACCTTCCAGTTTGCCGGCAGGATTGGTAGCGCATCCAAGGACCAGGACTTCAACGCCGGATCGTAGGCTTCTGGTGGCGCCTGCTCGAGGAGATGGCCGATCCCCCAGGTGACGACCACGCCCTGGCCGCGAATGCAGCCCTCACCGCGCCCGGTGGCGCCGAGCACCCGGGCAATGTCCTTGCCCTGGCTGGGCTTCTCGCACAAAAACACACGCATAGGATTCCCCTGTTGATGGCCGAGTGGCCTACAGAGGAACCGTGCCTGGAGCAGCATGAGGCGTCAGCGCGGAACCGCATCTGACTCAGGAAAGGTTGTGCCGGGGTCGCTACTGATAGGCGAGCGCTGAGCCGTTGGGAATGGCTGGGGGAACAACGACACCCATGTTGCCGCTGATGGGACTCTGCAGCGTGCTGGCTACTACCGTGCCGATAGCTTGAGACTGGGTCAGGTCAACCATCTTGCTGACCAGGCCATTCGGCGGCGTGGGGTAGTAGGTGAAGCTCTGACCGGCGTTCACATAGCCGGAGACGTTCGGCAGCTTGCGGTACCAGGTAGGCAGTGCCAGGACAGAGTCGGCCGGCGCGCCGGTGATGGTCGGATTGGCGTGCGCGTACTCGGCCAGGGCATTGCGATAGGTGAGGAGGTTGTAGGCGATCGCCGAGACGTCAGCGCGTGCCTGGGTCTGCTCGGCGTTGTCCTGCAGGTAGAAGAGTGAGGCGGAGCCGGTGAGTGCCAGGAAGGCCAGCAGCCAGGTGAAGTTCATGCGAGCTCCAGAAGCGGGCCATGCTGGGCATGGCCCGTCGTCGCAGCCTAGGCGTAGGCTACCGCGTGATCAGCAGTGACGCCGGTCAGGGTGATCGTATCGATCTCGGCCGACTTGGGCATGGAGGCCTGCAGGGCTTCGATCTTGGTCAGCGCGTTGCTGGCATTGGTGACGCCACTCAGGACGCCTGAGAGATCGACGCTGCCGCCATCCCGGTTGAGCTGGGCGGCGTACTTGGCCACCGAGATCCGTGCCTGGACATAGGTAGCATCGCTCTGATGCTCCAGCGCCGCCTGCAGGTAGGTGGCCAGGAAGTTGTCCCGGGGCGAGCCGTTGTTCAGGTCGTTCACCCACCACGACTGTCCAGCAGCGTCGGGCCCACGGCCCAGAACGTTGTTGTAGAGGTAGTCGACGTAGGCGCTGTTGCTCATGCTGCTGCCTTTCTCGCCATTCTGCGAGCCGGCTTTGTACATGGTGGCGGTGATCTCTTGGATCGCAGCGGTATTGCTCACGCCTTTGGAGGACAGCGCCGCCAGGTCATGCGCCCAGTAGTTCAGGCCGGCGAAGTCCGGGGCGCGGCTGAACGAGGCGACATAAACGCCTACCAGGAAGTCGGCCTGGTCAGTAGTAATGCCAGAGAAGCTCAGGCTGGCCGAGGGCAGGCCCGATCCGTCGAAGTGAGGGATGTTCTGTTTGATCTGGTCGATAGTTGGAGCCGGAGTCTTTTGTTCTGCAGCAACCAAGCCAGTCGTGAAATCTGTGCGAGAAAGGGTGCCCGTATTGATCTGATTTACCAGGTTAGCCTTGGTAGCAGCGTCAGCCGATGGGTAGAGGACATCGACCATCATCGAGGCAGGGATCTTGTTTACATAACCTACGGCGTCCGCAGCATCGGCAGCGGTAGGGAAGTATCCTGGGAACTTGTTGCCATATGCGCTCAGACTGTAGATGAACGTCTGCATGCAAAGCTCATAGGTATAT
The DNA here is from genome assembly GCF_014522265.1 of Pseudomonas oryzihabitans. GTDB lineage: Bacteria > Pseudomonadota > Gammaproteobacteria > Pseudomonadales > Pseudomonadaceae > Chryseomonas > Chryseomonas aestiva. The sequence goes on along the minus strand of NZ_CP017024.1, from coordinate 4,855,269 downwards.
TCGAAGCCTTTGGAACCTATAATCTCATCGAATCCGGAAAGTATGTCTTTTTCCAGTCCTGGATTATTCGGGAGGTAAGTCTGGAAGGCGTATGTAATATTAGCCTTTGCTTGCGCGATGTTCATGATACTGCTCCTGACCCATCAATAAATTTGACAATATTTTCCAGATCCCACGACGTATCTAGCACGTACCCCTGATCCGTATCCATAGCGGTCATAAGCCGCATTTTGGCACTGTGTGTTAGCCCGGTCTATACCACCCTGACCTGCTTCATCATTTTGTTGTGCAGCTCGAGCGATAGTTGGCTGCATACGAAACCAGGCCATTGAATAGCCTTGGCTTGCTGAGTTTGTTTGCAGCTCACCCAGCCAGTAGTTATATCCGCCAACGTCAGGACATCGACGCGCACGCCCAAAGTTCGTATAAGTGCCAATTAATTGGCCTCTATAAGTATCGGGTACTTGTGAGACATTGTTATAACCAGGATCACCAGCCCCGCAAATCATTGCCGTCAAAGGGAATTCAACCCCGGGAGATGGACCAGGCGGTGGCGGAGGCGGTGGTGGCGTCGGCGGGATCCTGCAGGGCTGCCAGCCTGTCCCTTCGTCGCAGGTGACCTTCTGCCAGGTCAGCCCACCGCCAGAGCTGGGCGCACTGGGGACCTCAGTCCAGGTTTCCGCTGCGGCGGCAGCGCTCCACACCAGGAAAGCCAGCGCAGTCGCCCAGGGCGCAGTGATCCACCTACTTGCAGACATAGAGCACCCGCTGAGCATCGAAGGCGAGGGAGCCGCCCCCCGTGCTCGTGCAGGTCGCGCCGGCGGACACGGCCTGGTTGTACCAGCGTACCGGGCGTACCCACACGCCGTTCTGGCACGCCAGGCTGAAGCCGGCTGCGTCGCGGGCGAGCAGGCCCGATGTCTGGCAGCTCGCGCCTTCCGTTGCCGCCTGTCCCAGCAGCAGGTACTCACCCACCTGGGTCCGACCGTCAGAGGCCAGGGTGCCGCCGCGGATCTGCCCGGCGGTGTAGACGCTCTTGTCGCCATAGGCCCGAACGAAGTTCGAGTCGCTCATGTACCAGCCGCCGCCCCATTTCTCGCTGTACCAGCCACCGTTTTCCTTGGTCCTGATCCAGCCACCGATCCGGGCGTCGTTGGCGATATCGGCATTGTCGGCGGTGAGCTTGGCCGAGGCCGTGATGTTCTTGCCGTAGATGTCGCCGGTGGTCTTGATGTCCTTGGCTGCCGTGATGGCGCCGGCATTGACGATGTCCTGGGTGCCCATGTCCAGGGCAGTGTTCATCCGGTTGAGCTCGGGATGGTTGGGCATGGCGTTGCGGTAGAGGTAGTCGTTGGCCAGGGTGCCGTCCTGCAGGAACAGGGCGCTGGCCACGTGCCCGGCGCCGGGGCTGGTGCCGTAGTTGGACAGGGCCACCTGCCAGCCGCCCCGAATGCCCTGGACCACCCCAGTCGCGTCGTTGGCGATGAAGCCGCCCGGGGCGCCGAGGTTCTCGGCAAGCTCCCGTGCGCCGATCTCGTCCAGCGTTTGGCCGCCCTGGGTCAGCACCAGGGATTCGAGCTGGTTCGTTGCCGGCTTGCGGGCCAGGACGATAAAGGTCTGGCCGAACACGTTGGTGTCGGCGAACCCGGTAGGGAGGTAATTGGTGTTGCGCAGCATGGCCACGGTGATCTGCGCCGGTGTGGTCGCGCCGGCCGTGGCCGACACGGCCGTGAAGTTGTCCTTGAGGTACTTCGCCGCGGCGTCGGCCACCTGCTGTTGCTGCTGGGCGGCGATCTGGTAGTTCTGCGAGTCCATCCGCTTGGCCATGAGCTCGATGCCCATGGTGGTCATCAGGGCCAGCGCGACCAGCCCGAACAGCATTTCCACGGCGATGAAGCCACGCGAGCGGATCATCATGTCCAGTAACTCCTCTGAGATTGCTGCTCGGCTTCCTGGTCGAGCTGCTGGATGCGGTTGGTGCGGATCTTTTCGCGGATGGCGGGGCCTTCGTCGGCGGTCAGCAGCAGGCTGCGGACCTTGAGCGTGGAGAAGCCGCCCTGGGTACCCAACGCCTGCACCATGACGGCCACCAGGCCCTGGGCGAGGATCGCGCGGGCATTGGGGATCTCCGGCTCTGCCAATTCCGCGATGCGCTCCACCGCCTGGGCGATGGAGCCGGCGTGCAGGGTGGCGATGATGAAGTGGCCGTTGATGCTCGCGCGTACCGCCTGGGCAGCCGTGGGGGTGTCGCGGATCTCGCCGATCAGCAGGAGGTCGGCGCCGGTACGCAGCGCGCGTATCAGGGCCTCCTCGTAGCCCTGCTGGCGGGTCACTGGAATCTGGATGCAGCGACCGGCGCCGTGCGTGCCGTGAAGCGCCGTTTCCGGCGGATCCTCGACGGCCAGCGCGAAGCCGCCATGCCGCGCAAGGCGTGCAGCCAGCAGCGACGCCGCGCTGCTGGTCTTGCCGGTACTCATCTCCCCGCAGAACAGCACCAGGCCCCGGGTGGTTGGGGCCAGGAGCGCCTCAACCACTTCGGTGGCATAGCCCAGCATGGGGAAGGCGCGAAGGCAGGCGTTCGACTTGCGCAGCACGAACACGCTGTCGCCGTAGGCATCGGGGATCTGCGTCACCCGCAGGACCACGTTGCCCTCGAGCACCGAAAACTCCGGCTGGTGGTCCTGGGCGAAGCGCTGCAGGCAGCGCTCGCGCAGCGCCTGCAGCTCCTCGGTCCAGGCGGCAGGCGCCTCGACGCGCAGGGCAGCCGCGCCGGCCAGGCCCTTCACGTCACTGAAGGACTTGCCCAGGTAGAGATCCACGAACTGCGCCTCGCTGATCAGACTCATGGACCACTCAGTACACGGTCCAGGCGAGGGTGTTGCCCGTGTCCTTGCTGCAGCCCGAGGTGGCGGCGGCGGAGTCGACCTCGCCGGTGATGGCGGTGCCGCTGTTGATCGCGGTTGTGGCTTTGGAGCCCCGGCTCATCTTGCTGGCCAGGCTGATGCAGGCGTCCTGCGGCAGACCGTTCTCGGTGACGGTGAAAGTCATGCCGTTGCTGACGACCGTGACCGACCCGCCCCAGGCGTTGTACAGCGCGCCGCTGGAGATCGACATATTGGGCACGCCTTTGACGGCGATCAGTTGCGGCACCAGGTTGGTGCTGGAGGCGCCGTAGCCGGACATCCCCTTGAGCTTGCGGGTGTTGGCGATCAGCTGGCCGATGTTGCCCTGTTCGTTGCCGACGTCGGAGGTGCCCATCAGGGCGCTGCCGTTGAACAAGGCGTAGCCCACGCCGATCAGCGCCACCAGGAGGACGAACATCATCTCGATGGACATATAGCCGGCTTGCCGGCGGCGGGTGGACGTGGAGCGGGTGGTGCAGACAGCGGAGGGTTCGGGGTACTGCATGGCGATAACCTCGGGGTGGATGAAAGGGTTCAACGCGCGGCGGTGGCGCTACCGGTCAGGCTGTAGGTCCCGATCATCACGAGGATCATCAGGCAGCCGATCAGGATGGTGGAGACGGTGCTGAGGGACTTGGTCATGCCGGCGACCTGCTTGAGTGAGGTCTCCAGCCAGCGCAGGCTGTAGCGATGGATCGCAGTGGCGAAGCTGCCGGTGGTCGAGAGCGCGACCAGGAACTGGATGGCCATCGGGTCAGGGAAGCCATGCCCGGCGAGCTGCAGGGCGACGCCGAAGTTCTTGCCCTGGCGGACGCCGTAGTGGGCGGCCACCAAGCGCTCGCGCAGCCAGGGGTTGGCGCCCTTCATCAGGATCTCCAGCGCCTCGAGCTGGTTGATGTTCGAACGCAGCATCACTGCCATGTTGAGCAGGAAGGTCGAGCCGTGCAGCGACTTGTAGATCGACCAGGGCGGCAGGACTTCCAGCGGCCGGCGCAGCGGGCCGGTCAGGTAGGGCAAGCTCACCAGGCTGAGCACGATGACGACCACGGCGACGATCAGCGTCAGCAGGCCCCAGTCGTTGACGTAGGTGGCCAGGTGGTACAGCAGCGCGGAGGCGCCGGACCAGCTTTCAGGGTCGGATGCCCGCTTCATGGCCGGGATAACCCGTGCGGCAATGACATGCAGCAGGTAAGCCATCAGCGCCCAGGTGATGACGGGGTAGAAGGCCGCGCCCAGGATCAGCGAGCGCATGCGCTGGCTGGCCTCGATCATCCGCACGGCGTCATGGAAGGCCTGGATCAGGTTGCCCGAGCGCTCGCCGGCGCCGACGACGGCGCGCTCCTGATAGGGCATCCACCCCTCGCAGGCCTCGGCCAGTGACTGGCCGTTGCGCACACCCTTGCCGATCCCTTGGCAGGCCAAGGCGATCGGATGGCGCGCCTTGCGCGACTTCTCCTGGTAGATGGCGCCCACGCGCTCCAACGCCTGGTCCAGGTTGATACCGTTCTCCAGCAGGGCTACCAGGCTTTCGTAGCACTGGATCCGCTCCTTGGCGCCAAATTGCTTGGCGTGCCAGGTATCGCTGAAGGTACTGAGGGCATCCAGGATTTTAGCCAGCATGATCAGCCTCCTCGCCGGCGGCGTGCTCGAGCACGTAGCGGTCATTGTCCAGGGGGCCCACGACCTTCTCAGCCATGACCGGATCGACCAGGCCCTCGGCGATCTTCATCAGGGTATGGCGCAGCTTGGTGACGCCCCCCAACTCCTTGACCCAGTAGTTGCGCGCTTCGGAGGCGCCCTCGTCGCGGAAGACCTGCATGAAGCGGTGGGTCGGTAGCAGGATCTCGGCGACCACCGTACGAGTCACGATGCCCAGGCCACGGCAGTGGTCGCAGCCATCGCCCAGCAGGTGGACGTTCTTGAGCGGAATCAGACTGGCCAGGCGCTCGAACAAGGCGCTGTCGATCCTGCGGCGCGAGGCCGGCGAGCTCAGGGGGATTCGGCATTGCGGGCAGAGCACGGGCACCAGGGACTGGTTGATGATGCCGGTGGTCAGCGCGGGGTCGGTCGCGAGGCTCTCATCCACACCGAGGTCGACCAGGCGCTGCAGGCTGGCGATGGCGTTGTTGGTGTGCAGGGTCGACAGCACCAGGTGGCCGGTCATGGCGCCGCGATAGGCAGCCTTGGCCGATTCCAGGTCACGCATCTCCCCGTACATGAGGATGTCCGGGTCCAGGCGCATGCTGTTGGTGATGGCGTCGGCCCAGGTTTCGTCGGGACCCAGCGCGGTCTGGTTGGCGTTGATCGGATACTCGGGCGGATCCTCGACGGTGAGGATGTGCTTGGTCTCCTGGCACTCCTCGGCCATGAGGTTGATCATGACCTGCATCGACTTGGACTTGCCCGATCCGGTCGGACCGGTGAAGAGGTTGATCCCATAGGGCAGGGTGCGAACTCGCTGCAGCAGTTCACAGTGCTCGGGCAGAAAGCCCAGGTCTTCCACGCTGCGCTTGGTCTGATCGTCATAGAGCAGACGCAGCACCATCATCGGGCCGTCCGCCTTGGGGCGCGTGGCGACACGGGCCCCGAAGAGGCCCAGCTGATCGACGAAGCTGCGGCTGACGCGGGCGTCCTGCTTGGTCTCGGGCTGGTAATGCTCCTCGGAGACGTCGCACATGGAGTTGTACAGCGCCGAACACAGCTCTAAGCCAATCGATGTCGGGATCTCGCTGAAGTTGGTCATCCGGCCGTGTTCGCGGAAGCGGATCTTGGTGATCTCATGACCCAGCAGGAAATGGATGTCGGAGGCTCCGCGCTGGTGGGCGATGCCCATGATGCGGATCACCTCCTGCTGACGCTGAGTGCTGTTGGCGCCGGCGGCTGCCAGACCAGTGCCTGTGCGCTGCTCGGCGTCATACAGGCCCTTGATCACGCTCATCGTCACCAGCTTCACGGTGAAGTCGACGCCTGCGCGCTCCAGGCGATCCATGAAGGCCAGGACATAGGCGTCGGTCTGGTGAGCCTGGGACAGATACAGCTCGCCTCCGGCCGTCAGTGCGCACAGCTGCCGTAGCTCCGCCGTAAGCGCCCAGCGCCCGCCCTCGGCGGTCAGCAGCTCGCGGTCGGCGCCGGTGGCGGCCGCATGCAGCTGCCTGGCGGTTTCCTCTGGCGCGACCAGCGTAGGCCGGGGCTTGGGCTCCTGGTCTTCCAGCGAATGGATGACGCCGCTCATATCAAGGCTCCTGCAGGGCAGTGGGCTGGCCAGCGGGAACGCCCGGCAGGGCAGACTCGGCGCCGGGCAGCGGCTGGCTGGCCACCTGCATCGATCCCGGAGCCTTGTCGGCGAACCCCAGCGGGAAACGGCGACCGCCGCGGCTGAGCTCGACGCCCTGCAGGGAGATCCCGGACAGGCTGTACCCGCCGGGCAGCAGGCCGCCGCCCATGCGGGCCTCAGCGGTCTGGCCGTTCGGATAGAGCAGGGTGGCGCGCAGATCCCGGGGCGAGCCATACAGCGTCTTCACCACCGGCAGATACTCAGGTGCTGCGCTCGGCGTGCGCTGCGCCAGGTCGCTATGAGGGGAGGCTACCGGTACCGCAGCAGGTGCTGGCGCGTAGGCCGGCAGGCTGGCGGTGCCACCTTGCCCGGCGCTGGCCCTGGCCTGATTCAGCTCGGCCTGCGCCTTGAAGAACAGCGTCTGGCTCTGCACGGCAGAGAGCTCGCCAACGTTGATGCCACCTGTTTCAGCGGCGTGGGCGCCCTGTGCTGCGACAGTGATCGCGGCGATGAGCAGCAGACGAGAGAGGTCATTGGACATAGAGATCTCCTGTGACCGACCACAGCAGTCGCTCACCTTGCAGTTGGGTCTTGATCTCGCGCAGCCGCAGGCCTGGCTGAGCCAGGTCCTGGAGCATCACGGCGGGAGGTAGCAGGCTCTGGTACTGGAATTCGTAGTGCTTCCAATCCGGTGGCGGCGGTGGGGGCGGAACGGGCTGGCCAGGCAGTGCCGGCGGCGCCGGCGGCGTCACCGGGAGCTCGCGCACGCTCAGCTCGGTCTGTTGCCGGTTGAAGTGCGACGTCAGGGCGGCCAGCGCGCTGCTGGCAGGTGCCAGCGCCTCATCGCCGGCCACGGCCAGATTCAGGTCGCGCTTGAGCGCGGCGCTGTTGCCGGCGTCAAAGAAGCCCGGGGCATCGGCGAAGTGGCCTTCGGTCACGGCGAGCAGATCCAGCGCTGAACTGGTGCCCGTGCGCTTGTACACGCTGGAGACCAGGGCGCCATCGCACTGCGCCGAGTCGAACCGCCAGCCGGCCATGACCAGCGGCAGGCTGTCGATCACGCCATTGCAGCCGGCGATGAAGGTGGCAGGGGCGATCTGCTTCGCCCAGGGATGTTCTAGGGCCTGCAGCGGCTGCGCCTTACCAGTGTCTTTGCTCATGGCGGCCAGCTGGGCTTGCTGCTGGGCCGCGATCAGCGCCTGAGCCTGGCGCGCCTCGCTCTGCTTGTAGGACTGCCACACCTTCCAGCCTGCAAAGCCACCCACGACCAAGACCGCCATAAGGCCTATCCGAGTGGCCTCGCCGGTCGACAGACCCAGGGTGAGCTGACGCAGCCGGTAGTCGCGCTTGAGGTTGGCCGGTGCCAGCAGCGCCTCGATGTCCAGGACCTGGCCACCGCGGCCGAACTCCGCTGGCAGATACAGCTCGTCAAAGACCAGGCTGCGGGCCAGCAACTGGTTCAGCTTGCGCTCGATCTCTTCACGCGAACCGACCCGATCGCTGCCGGGCACCACCGCGCCGTCGTGGACGGCTACCAGGGCGTAGCGCTCGGCTTCCGGGTCCACCGCCCAGGCCGCCAGCCAGGAATTGCCCAGCTGGCCAGCCAGGGCCGCGGCGAGCGAGTACATACCCTTCATGGCGCCGGCGCTGCGCGCGACGAAGCCGGCCTGAATCACCGAGCCCGAGTGGCGAATGGCGACGATGTCCATCTGGTGCTCGCGACCATAGTCGCGGGCTTCCTTCATGTACTTGGTCAGGCTGCCCAGGGGGTGCCAGATCAGGCCGGTCACGAAGTCGCGGCCGTGGTAGTGCAGCACCTGGACGGCGCCATCGGGCGCACCGCCCGCAGGCGCCACGGCAGTCTTACGCTTGCGCGAACCGAAGAGGGACTTGGCCACGGGTCAGCCCATCAGAATCGGCGTGATCAGCACCACCAGGACGCTGTGCGTCGAGGTGCGGGTGCGACCGCCGCCCAGGCCAAAGAAGCCGGGCTCACCGACGCCGACCTTGTTGGTGTCTTCGCTGAGCTCATCGAAGCCGGACAGGATCAGCGTCTGGCCGCTCTTGAGCTTGACCTTGGGCGACAGCGACTTGGCGTCGTAGTCCGGGACCTGGATGCTCGAGCTGTTCGAGGTGAAGGTCTGGAAGGTGGGCTTTGAGCTCATGTTGATGGAGATCATCAGCATCAGCTCGTCGCGATCCATGACGCGCGGCAGCAGGGTCATGTTGAAGCCGCTGGTGATGGTGCCGGGTGTGAGTGCCGTGCTGGAGCCCACCGAGGCGGTATTGGTCGTGGAGCTTGCGGCCACGTAGCCTTTCACGTTGCCGATCTGCAGCGGCGCCGGCTGCAGGTTCAGGGTGGTGACCGAGGGCGAGCGCACGTTGGACACGCGGCCTTGCTCGGCCAGGGCCTGGATGATGACGTTGGATCCGGCGAGGGCCGAGCTCGACGTGTTGACGATGCCCACGGAGCCACTGATGGCGCTGGTGCTGATGCCCGGCACCACGTTGGCCAGCGACAGGTTCCACTTGTTGGAGAGCGACTTGTAGACGGCGGCCCAGTTGACGCCCAACTGATCGGAGTCGTTGAGCGTGACCTCGAAGACCTTGACGTTGAACAGCACCTGCTGACTGATGCTGCGGTTGGTGCTGTCCAGGTAGGTCTGGATCCGGTTCAGGACCTCGGGGCGATCCGTCACGGTCAGGGTGCCGGTCGAGGTGCTCAAGAACGACCGCCCTGCAGGCGCGGTGCTGAGCATCGCCTTCACGTTGTTCTGGATGTCGGCCAGGATCGAAGACTTCAGGCGGACCGTGGTGCTCTGGCTGCTGCCGGATTCACCGGAGACGCCACTGTTGCTGGAGCCGCTACCACCGCTGGTACCCGAGCCGACGCCGGCGCTGGTGTTCATGCCCGAGCGCACGGTGCTCTCGATGACCTGGTCGTCGCCGAAGGCATAGACGTCGAACACGCGAGTGTCGTAGTAGCTGATCCGCACGGCGCGCTCGGACGGCGAGTACCGCCAGGCCAGGCCCAGGCGGGCGGTGACTTCATCCAGCAGGCCGGAGAGCCGGCCGCTGTAGGCCAGGCCACTGACCTTGCCGATACTGGCGAGGGTTGTCGCGTCCAGCGGGCGAGACGCGACCGGGGGCGTGGTGGTTGCCCCCGCCGTGGCACCGGCGCCGCTGATGACGCCGACCGGCAGCAGGCCGGCCAAGCTATCAGGGCTACCGCCTGCCATGGCGGCCATGCCCGCGCCGCCGCTGTAGACGCTGGGTGCCAGGGCATCAGGCGAGATGAGCACAGGCACGCCACACTGGCTGGTGATGTAGCCGGCAATCTCGGTGAGGCCAACGCTACCGGAGGGCCGGTAGACCAGCTCACAGTCGCTCGCGGTAGGCAGGCCGCGACGGGCGACCAGGGGCTGGGTAGAGACCCACGGCTTGTCGCTGAATACGACCGTGTCGCGCTTGGGCTCGGCCTGCTGGTTGCGCAGCACTGCGGCGTAACTGGAGGCCTCCTGCCCCTGCAGGGTGGCGCGCCCGGCGGCTTCGTCGATACGCTGCACGGAGCTGCAGCTGGCGAGCAGCACCGCTGTTGCCAGCAGGCTGGGTCGGAAAAGACGACTCATGACTTCTTCCTCTCGGAAACATGGACGATGCGCTGGCTAGAGCTGCCGTCGACGATGAAGGAGCGCGGGGCGCCGTCGTAAAGCGGGAAGACCTGGGCGATGGCCTCGGCGAACGTGCCCTTGAAGTGCAGGGCGGCCTCAATGGGGTAGTCCAGATCGTCAGCCGTCCACACGACCTGCCAGCCGGCGCGCTTGGCCCAGGCCTCGACGCTGCGACGCAGGGTGCTGCCGACGGGGGCGTCCCAGGTCTGGGCGATAACGCTGGCCGGCTCGGTCAGACGCACGGAGGGCAGGGGGTAGGCGGACGGCGCGGACGCGACGGTTTTCGCCGCTGCCGGTGCGGCGACTGAGGGGGCGGGTCTGACAGTCGTGGTGCGGGCCGCGACAGCAACGGCTGGCTTCGGCACCTGGTGACTGGGTGCTGCCGTTGTTGCAGGGGAGGGCGTGGCTACAGGCGCTGCAGCGGCGAGAGAGGTGCCCTGCGCCTGGGGGACGGTTGGAGATTGCCGGACAGGCAGCGTCACCCCGAGCGTTTGGACCGGCGCGGATGTCAGCGCCGCGCCGGCGGGCAGGGGTTTGACTGCGGCGGGAGCAGAGGTGTTCGGTACGGAAGCGCTTGGCGCCACGACCTTCGCCGCAGGTGTCGGGTGGGTCTCCAGCGGCCTGGCTGCCGGGACGGTGGCCACGGTCACTGCGGCAGTGCTGGCGGGCGCTACGATAGGTTTGCTGACCGGTGCGGGCGTCGCTGCATAGCGTTGGCCCTCAGGTAGCTGATAGCCCGGACGCAGCACGAAGCACACTGACCGCATGACCTCATCGACCTTCACCTGCCAGGCCGGCCCGGCCAGCACCTGCAGGGTGTTGCGCAAGCTCATGGGGCCGAGCTTGTACTGGGCGGCCGGCAGCGGCCGGGTGAAGAGGATGTTGACGTGACCTTGATCGGGGCCGCACAGGCTGTAGCCGGAACGATTGACCACATACTGCATGGCGTCGCGAACGGTCGGCTTCATGTTGGCCGGGATGTTCACGTCGATGATCTGGGCCATCAGGTCCCGTTGCTCGGTCTCCGGTGCCGTGTTCACCAGCGTGTAGCGGCCGTAGCGCACCTGGGGCTCTGAGGCAGCGCCTTTCGGATAGAGATCGGGCTGTAGCAGCTCAGGATTTCGCGAGCTGTCCGGGCCGGTAGCCGGTGGGGCGGATTCGTGAGCAACGCAGCCAGCCAGAGCGGCGGCGAGTGCCAGCGGAGAGAGGGTGGAGAGCTTCCAGGTCATGTGCGGCGTGGCCCCAATTCGTGATGGGGCTCACGGTGCCAGCACAGCTAGCTAGAAGCAGGGGATAACCGTATTTGGAGCCAAATAGGTTGAGAGGGAGAGTTTTTAAGGAGCCGCTGAACCTTTATCTAAGGCTTTAGGCGGTTCCTATTTTGACGATTCTCGGCGACTTGTTTGCCTAGGACTTCGTCGGTTACAGATGAACCGGATTGCTCTGCAGCCTCTCGAACCTCCTCAGCGGATGCCCCTATCTTTCTCCCTTTTTCTTCGTAGTTTTCGGGTTTTATAGGTAGCGGCTTATCAACCTCGTCCTTGTCATTGCCTCTCTCATCATCGTTCTGTTTCGAATCTGCCATGACGTTCGTCCATATGTGATTGGGGATAACGGCCTGGGACAGTCTAGCGCTGCTACTGGGTTTCGGATCTGCATCATTGCAAATGTCTGGCAAGATACTTCTCCACCTCGTCTACAAGCTCTGGCTCTATCAAGTCTTGAGCAATCCGCCGCTTGTCCTGAAGCATCTGCCACAGCTGCAGATCAATGCTGTTCTCCACCAGCGGGATCTTGACCACCACCAGGCGCCGTTGCCCGTTGCGGTAGGCCCGATCCTCAGCCTGGTCCTGCAGACCTGGCGTCCAGGGCAGCCCCAGGAAGAACACGTAGTTGGCTGCGGTCAGGTTGTTGCCGGTGCCGGCCGCTGACGTCGTGCCGATGAAACCCCGACAATCGACGTCATGCTGGAAGCGATCGATTGCCTTCTGCCGCTTCGTGAGGCTGTCAGTGCCGACCAGGGTGACGCATCCCAGGCCTGCGGCCTCGCACAGCTGCTGCAACGTGGCCACTGTCTCCTTGTACTCGCAGAAGAGGATCACCTTGTCCTCGGGATCCAGCTCGCCCAGCAGCTCCATTACCACCGGCACCTTAACGCGCTCCAGGAGTTGGCGAAGCCGACCCAACCGCGCGAACACGGGCTGATCGGCGTTGCGTATGGCGTTGTACTCGACCTGCTGCGCATCATTGAGCACGACCGGCACGGTCTGCCGCTGCTTGCCCTTGAGGTCGGGCAGCACGTCCTTGCGCCGGCGGAGCATCCAGTCGCCGATCTCGGCGCGCAGCCCCTGGCGAAATTCGGAGCTGCCGGCGAAGCGCTCGCAGAAGTCCTTGAGTGGCAGCTGCCCGATGGGGTGGCCCGACAGGCGCAGCAGCGTATGGAGCTCCGACTCGCGATTGAGCACCGGTGTCCCGGTCAGCAGGTAGCGATTGGGCACCTTGGCAGCGATGTCGAAGCCGTTGCGCGTCCAGGCGGCCGTGGGCTCCTTCAGCCGGTGGGCCTCGTCGATGATCATCACGGCGAACTGATCGGCGAGCGCAACGAAGTCGCCCAGGCGCTCGTAATTGACGATCACCCACTGGGCGTCAGTCTGATACCGCTGCCGGGCGATCCTGGCATCTGGATAGACCGCCTGGATCTCCCGCTCCCAGTTGATCACCAGGCTAGCCAGGACCACCACCAGGATCTGGTGGCCAGCGGACTGGATGCCTGCGGCGATCACCGCCTGGCGGCTCTTGCCCAGTCCCATGTCGTCAGCGAGCAGCGCGCTGGTGCGCTGCAGCAGGTGTCGGATCCCTGCGGGCTGGTGGGACATCAACGAAAAGGGCTTGAGCTCGGCCTCGATGGCCTGCAGCGTCCAGCTGGTCTTGGCGATGTCAGGCACCGCGGCCAGGTAGACGTCTGCAGCACTGTCCTCTTCTGCAGAGGACGCATTGCGCTCCTGCGGAGGTCCTCCGATCGACATCGTTGTGACGTCACGCGCTGCGCTGACCGATCCGTCGGACAGTAGCTCCTGGAGCACGTCGAGCATCTCGAACTGCTCCTCGAGCAGTCCCAGCTCCAGGATCAGGTTGCTGCGTAGGATCTCGGCGGAGGCAGGCACTCGCCACGCTCGGCTCGTCGAGAGAAAGGCGCCGTGCATACGCTTGGCCACGGCGACGCAGCCCGGATGATAGTCGCCGGAGAGCACCACGCCGCCACCGGACAGGGGTGCGATCCGTAGGCGCATCCCCCAGATGAAGAGGTCTCGCCGAGCATCGGCCTGGGCGTCGGCGACCTTGCGGCTGAAGCCCGGCCAGTCTTGAGCAAAGCGACCGTCGGCCAGCTCACCCAGTTGGTGGAACAGGACGTCCAGGTCCTCGAGCAGCCGCCGTTGGGGCAGCCGCCAGTATCCAGACAACGGATGTTCGCCGCGGCGAATGAATGAGCCACCCCTGCTCGTCAGCAGGCGGTTGGCCCCTTCGAGATAGGGCATCTTTAGGCCGAAATCGTAGCCGTCGAATACGGCACGCTGTAGCAGTTGCGCCGAACCAGAGGCGTTGCGCAGCACTAGTCTAGCCATGGTCAGCACCGCGGAGCACGCCTGCCGGCCTCACTCTCTGCATCAGCCGGTTCCATACCAGAGGCACACGGCTTGCAGCTGGGCACTCACTCATCGGCAGGCCCGGAATACAGCCGGTGGCAGTATTCATCGGCCCGGCGCTCATCTTCGTCACGCTCCCGGTTGTGGTGCTGGAAGGCTTCCCACATCACGCTATGACAGTGCTGATGCTGCGCGCTGGCCAGTGCCTCGCTGATATGAACAATAGTGTGTCGCACGTACTCCAGGTCTGTACCTAAGGCCGCCGCCTCCGCCTCGGACGTCTTGCGCCTGATCCAGGCTTGCATGGTCTTGAGCATGGCCACGCACTCTTCGCGCGAGATAGGGTCGGTGCGCTGACCATCGTTACGTGTCCAGTCGAGATCGATGCCGCCATGCCGTTGGAACAGGGTGAAGGTGTTGCGCGCGGCGAAGAACTTCAGCACATCCGGCGAGTACCAGGGGTCGTCTTCCCGGAAGGGCTTCAAGGGCGATGGGGAGGGAGGCGAGGCCGGCAAAGGGGCTTTCGAGTACTGCGGCAGCAGGCGTAGCGGGGTATAGATCTGATGCCGACCCGCAAGGCTCAGGCAGAGCGCATCGACCTGGAGCTTGCCGGTCACTCGCCAGCCGCGGTCCGCCAAGTCATCGAGCCGTTGGATGTCGCTGGTTTCGATGCCCGGGCCATAATAGGCCCTGAGCAATCCTTCCGCCGCTTCCCAGCGATCGCCATAGGTCAGCCGCTCGTTGATGAAGTCGGCCTGGGACTGGGTGATTTCCCCACCTAGGGCCTCGACGTACCACTCGACAGCTTTCTTTTGGCGGCAATGATCTCGATGGTCTTCCCGGGCGCTCACCAGCAATTCCGCTGTGAATTTGGCCGCCCAGAAGGTCAGCAGCCAGCCCCAGCTCAGTGCGAGCGCACGAAACCCGAATGAGATGAGGGATTGAGCCTGGCGAGGGTCGAAGTACCTGTACAACCCGTACGCGGCTGCGCCCGCAACGGCCAGAACAGTGACGATGGACAACCAGAAGAGGGTCCGGATAAACATGGTGAAGACCTTCAGGAGTGATCAGGAAGGTCTAGGGTCGCGGTAGGCACGGGTAGTCAGGAAGGTGAAACCCTATTCAGGCCTGAACAGGTTGGCCTAGAAATCAAAGCTCTTCTGCTGGACCTGGGCATAACCCCGAAGCCAGGAGGTTCGGAGGCCAGGATGCCGATAGGGGCAGACGTGTACAGCAGCGTGTGCACGAGCGGCCTCGGCCCCCTCGCGCATTGCTCGGGCGTGCGGCGCATTGCGCACGCGGCTGTCTGTTGGGTTAGGACTTGCCTGAGGGTCGACTGGCATGGGTGCTCCACGCTGAACGAGTCATATCAAGGCCGAGAGTGTCACGCTGAGGCGCGACCCGGAGCTACCCACGCGCCCTGGGCAGTGTGGCTCTGGCCAGCACCCGCGATGGGGTCACTACTTACCAGTTGTAGCGAAGAACGCAACCACAGTGATCACTGTACACCCGAGAATGCTGAGGCAGCCGCGGAGCCTCGGGAATCTCGCCGTAACCCCGGCCGGGAGTTTTTCCCTAATCGCCAAAATGACCAGGAAGACTAGGCAGCCAATCTTGATTTCGTCACTACTCATACAATCATGACCTGGGCTAGTCCGGTACCCACTCTTCAATTTCCCCCTGTAGGCCGGCGGCTATAGTCGGCGCGCCTGAACCGGCATGATCCGTATCCGTACCTCAAGGATATGCCGGTGCGGTTGCCGACGCAGAAGGCCAGCAAAATAGCTAAGCTGTTACCCATACTTGGCGTGCGAATGTAATCCTCAGCTAGCCAGGTCCTGAGGAATACTGATGAGGTGAACTTGAAAGTTAGGCAAATCACCCTAAATGACATCAACGGATTTTACTCGCTTTTTTGTGAAGTGAACGCCGAAGGCCGTTACTCAGCTCGCTCAACCCCGCCCCCTGTAGAGGCTATAGAACGAGCACTAATGCAGGTTGTAGAAAGATCCTGGCCTGTATACGTGATTGAACATGATGGTCAAATAGTGGGCTCGGCGGAGGCCTACCCGGAAAGCTTCTGCCAACCCAACGGTAGCGATAGCATTGGGGTTCTAGGGATGCAGGTGAAGCGGGAGTATCGCCGCAATGGCCATGGCTCCGCTCTCCTATCAGCCGTGATTAAGCATTGCCGAGATGCAGGCTTTACCTCAGTGGATCTCAGTGTCTTTGAGTCAAACACGCCTGCCAGGTCACTTTACGAAAAGCTTGGTTTCATTCGCCTCGAGGACCTCCCGCCATGCACGCTTGCATGTGGCGAGCTTGAACAGCCCATAAAGATGCGGCTAGCGCTCTGATGCACGCAATGTGAGTGAGCAACACCAGCGGCTTCACGTTGTGCCGCGGTTCCTGCCACCCTGAGGTTGAGCTGACGGCTGGGGAGCCCCGAGGTGCGAGGTAGATCTCCCAGCAGCTTCACGCAGTGGCGCGACTTTTCTGCCGTTGCCCGCCCGGGGCGACAGGCCCACGCTGAGTGAGTCCTGTCATCCGGCAGCTTCACGCTGGGGCGGCAAATTTTCGGGGGTCAGCTAGTAGGGGATCTGGTCGTCGAAATCGTCGGACGTCGGTGCCGGCATGGGCGCAGGTGCGCGCGACTGACCGTTCGCTACCGGCCGTGACTGCGCCTGGCCCGTGTTCTGGCCCATCGTGATGGACTCGATGCGTTGAGGCAGGAAAGCAATCCGGTTGGCCTGGACCTTGATCGCAGCCTGCTCCTCACCGTTGCCATCCTTCCAAGTATCCAAGACCGCCCGACCGTCGATCAACACACGCATGCCTTTCTGGTACAGCCGGCTATAGCTTTCCGCGTCGCGGTGCCAGAGCTCGACGTTGGCCCAGAAACCGCCGCGATCCTCGTAGGAGCCATCCTGCAGGCGGATGCTGTTATCGAAATAGACGTTCAGCCGGAGCAGGTGCCGCGGATCCTGGTTGTCCTTCTGGAACCGCTTGTACTCGGGTGCTGAGCCGATGTTGCCTTCCCATACTACTGCTGTGCCCATGTCAGGCCTCCTGTTGGGATGCGGCGTCTTCGCCGCGGGATTGGTTGATCTGTTGCAGCTGTTCGGTGTAAACGGCATCGGCCCGGGCCATCTTCTCGGCGCACTCGGCGGCCTGCCGGCCGATGGCATGGACCAGGCTGATCTGCATGTTCAAAGCAATGCGCTGCAGCTCCATTGCGTGCAGGTCCTGGAGCAGTGTTTCGGTGACCCGGTCGTGGCGGCACAGGTCCGCCCAAAGCCCCACACCCATTCTCCGAGTCCCACTCTGCTGCCAGCGCAGAAAGACTGGGCCAGCTGAGGTGTGCTGGTGGGTCATCCGGATCGGCAGGAGCGTGAAGGGGAAGCGCTGGGCCTGGGCAAGAATCCGCTCCTGAGCCAGGGTGTTCAGGTCGGCTTCAAGGGAACGGCACTGCTCGGCTAATTGGTCCAGTGCTCCCTTACCCTTAAAGGGTTTTAGAATCCCTTTGAGGAAGGGAGCGTATTGCAGGCCTACGAAGACTTCCTGTTGCAGGGGCTGGAAGGCTGCCTGTTGCAGGCCTGCTGTTCTCGCACCCTGAGTGGACTGTTGCAGTGCCATGGCGATCAGGCCTCACTCATCTCGGTGATGTTCTGGGAGCTGGTCATAGCGCCCAAATGCTCATCCTCATCAGCGGAGTCGCCATCGAAACCGTCATCGCCACTACTAGAGCTGGCCGGGACATCGCCGGGACGCTGGATCGCCGGGGCGAACTTGCTACGGCGGGTCCCCTCCAGGACGTCCTTGGGCATCTCCAGGAAGCTGTACATCTGCTGGGCGTTGGTGGCGCGGGCATTGTTGGCGGCGATGTCGTCGCGAGACGCCCCGCTGTAACCCTTGTAGCGCTGGCCCACGCCGTACAGGCGGCGAAGCACGGCGGCGCCTTCGTCCAGCCAGGCCTCCTTGGAGCCGTTGTCGATCAAGCCGATATGAGCAGCCAGGAGGATCCGGCGTACCAGCTCGTCATAGCGGGTGAGCAGATACACACCTTTAAAGGCCAGCGGCGAGTTCAGGTACAGCGGCAGCTTGAGCGGCTGGATCGACAGATTGGTCCCCACGTCGAGCTGCTTAGGCAGCATGGCCATGACCTGGTCCAGTCGCTCGTCGATCGCGGTCAGCTGCTGCTCGGACTCCTCGATCTTGTCCTCGATGATGATGAGGAAGAGATCGGAGTAGGGATCGTCCTTGGCCGCGCCGGCGGAGATGCGGTTGATGATGTTGGAGAAGCCGGACAAGCCGATCATGCCGGGCTTGTTGTCGGAGCGCTGCCGGCCGAACCAGAGGCGGGAAGCGTGATGGGTATGCAGGGTGAGATTGACGCTCGATCTGAGCGAGCCCAGGTTGAGCTGGAAGGTATCAGCCATGAGAAGGATTCCTTGGGTTGTGAGATGACGCTCGGGCAGGGTGCCGAGACTGGCGCCGGAGGGCAGCGGAAAACCGTATTTGGGTGCGAGGAGGTTGCCGGTAGGCGTTCCAGGCGCCTATCAACAAGACGAAGCCTGAAAGAAGAAGTATCGATTTCCGAGGAGTGAGTGATTCCCCGGGAATCACCTTGGGCTTCGAGTAGGTGAGTAATTCCCCGGGAATCACCTTGGGCTTCGGCCGGATGAGTGATTCCCCGGGAATCACCTTGAGCTTCGAGTAGGTGAGTGATTCCCCGGCAATTACCTTGGGCTTCGGCCGGATGAGTGATTCCCCGGGAATCACCTTGAGCTTCGAGTAGGTGAGTGATTCCCCGGGAATCACCTTGGGCTTCGGCCGGGTGGGTGATTCCCCGGGAATCACCCCTAGCCTCGGGCGCTGAAGGTGAGCAGATGAGGAAGGGGTGAGCGGAGATCATTCGCTACCTCCGCGGCCCATCATCTTCCGAAGACTTTTCAATACGTCATTCCCGGTTTGAGCGTCACTGACTGCCTTTGGCTGGAAAGTGGCCGGTTCAAACCGCGGAATTGTCGGAACCGAAGGGGCCTGGTTTGGCATGGCTGGAGCTGCGGATTGAACTGCGGCGGGCTGCCAACCGGCGTTGAAGTCACCGGTCTGGACCTTCTGGATGAGTTTCATCAGGTAGCCAAAGGGCTTTGCTACCTTGCCCGAGGCGCAGCGGACGCCCCATTGCTTCACCAAGAGCACCCGAATGTCTGCGGGAACAGCCAGGATCACGAGCTGGGCTCGCTGTTGCTGCTCCGACGTCATCCGTTGATAGGCGTTAGGCCACACAAGATCCGCGTCTGCCTGCTCGCGCAGTACAGAGCTTTTAGATACATCAATAGTTGTATTCGTATACGTACTAGATGAGTTCGGATTCCGAACTAAGGGTGAAACCCCTGGATTTTCACTGAGTTCGGATTCCGAACTGAGGCTCAGGACCTGATCAACTGGACTTTTTTGACTGAGTTCGGAATCCGAACTCAGGTGATTCATAGCTGCCAAGACCGGCGTTCGGAATCCGAACTCAGCGGGTGGCGTCGCTGCACGTGCCGGATCTTCTAGCCCCTGGGCGCGGAAGCGCTCTCTGAACACCTCCACCCGAGTGGGTAGTTCCTGGGTCTCGCTGACCAGCATCTCGTCAAAAGTCAGGCCGGCGATCTCGCGGATTGAGCTGTTCGAGTGCTCGAGGCCGTTTGCTACGAGGGGGAGAAAATCTTGATCGAGTTGTATGGCCTCGGAGTAGGCCACGGGCTCGTCGTGCAGGATGTAGATGTTGCCCTGGACCTGGCCGGTAATCGCGTCGCGAACACGGCGGCCGAGGCTCAGCCAGCGAGTCAGGCGCAGTACGGTCAGGGCCTTGGCCACGGTCTCACGCGAAGCAGGGCGGCCCGGGTTGTTGCCCAGGTAGGGGCGCAGCTGGTCGTAGGTCGGGAAGGCAGTGACGCCATCACCGTTCATGAGCAGGCGGAACACCTGCCAGGCATTGCGCTCGAGGGGCGAGAGCCGATCATCGAGCAGCAGCCGGCGAGGAACGGTCTCGTGAGGGTTACCGCTGAAAACGATGCCGGCGAATTCCTTGGGTAGGTCTTCGCCGGTTTTTTGCTTGTAGTCGCGCTGGGCTTGGACATGGACGTTCAGGTGTGACGCTGCAACGTTCAAGGCGCGACCGAGTAGATGGGCGCCGCGTGGAGCAGTGGTTTTCACCTATTGTCGCCTTCTGCCGAATCCAGCTCGATCAAGCTCATTTGCCCGATGGCAGCGGGCTGCTCCTGTTCTTGCACCTGGGGCAGGGCATCGCTAGAGGCTTGCTCATCACCGAGCTGCCGATCTCGCCGCTTCCGAGCATCTGAAATCAGCAAGAGCGGTGCCCGGGCGATCTTGGGCGGGTAGAGGCCTTCGTTGAGCCAGGTCTGTACGAGATTCCAGATGAGGCCGAGGGTGATCTGGTCGTGCCTGTCCTTGACGGACTCGAAGGGTCCGTTGAGCTCCTCGGTGATCATCATGCAAATGTCGAGCAGAGCGATGGCGTCATTGTGATCCACCTCATGAGCGCTCATCAGGTCGAGGAAGCGATACCAGACCTGGGCGGTATCGTTGAGCCCTGCCACCCGGCCGGAGCGACCGGGAACATTCAGGAGCTGGCGCACCACACTGATCTCGCTGGGGGCCATGCCGAAGAATTCGCGGATCATGCCGTTGGTGGCACCCAGCTGGATGGCGCGATGCACGAGGCGGGTCTCGCGCTCATCGCGTTCGCAGTTCTCCAAGAGCTTCTTGACCATGTCGAGATCGATCTGGATCTTGCACCAGCGCGCCGGGGCATTTTTCAGGATGCTGTGAGCCTGCGGCTGACGCAGCAGGTTCAAGACTTCGACGTCCAGGCCAATATCCAGGCAGCGCTGGACCTGGCCGTTGCGCAAGTGATGGAGGATCAGATCCATCAGCGCCTGGTTCATGGGGTTGTACTTCGTGGACATATGCGACTTCCTAATGCAGGTCCAGAAGGTGACCGGGCTACTGCCCAGCCTCGAGTTCGATCAGCCGGCGGGCGAGACGGATCACCCGGAACAGCTTCACGACGGCGGCATCGGTCATGCGGCCTTCGGTGCTGGCTGGCTTGCTATCGAAAAGGGGATCGCCAAGGATTAGCTGGCCCAGGTTCATGGCGAAGGTCGCGTTCTCTTCCGCGATGCTTGCCTTGAGCTTCTCGGCTCTCTCTGGATCACGCGACACCACGTAGCTGTACATGCCCGTCAACGACTGCAGGAATTGCCAGGACGTTGTTCCGCGTGCGGTCAGCTCTGACTGAGGGGTAGAAAGCGTGAAGCCGAGGGCGAAATCGGTAGGCCTGAGCAGCTCACTAGGAACGTCGCACAGCTGGGCAATTTCGAAGACCAGCGTGCGCAGGACCTTACGCAACTCATCAGGGGTATCGGTGTTGCGCTCGATGTACCAAACATCTGAGATGGCATGCAGGCCGCCGGCCTGGACAGGAATCGCGCGCAGGGCATCACTGTTGAAGTCAGGCAGGGTTTCGCCGTGCTCGGCCGCGATGCGGCGCTGAACGTCCCTTACCTTCTGACCAATGCCATCGGGCGTGACGATGTGACCGTTCAGGCGAGCGGCGCGTTCTTCTTCGGAGAGCTGCTCGGGATCCGGCGGAGTGTGCTGCGGCGGAGTGGTGTCGACTGCACCGGAGCCACCCATACGCTCAGGGAGTGGCGGTGGTGTGGAAGGGGAGACAGCTCCCTGCTTCTGCTTGCCGGGCGTTTCGGGTGGCTGTTTCAGCGTGGGACTGCCGCCAGGCGCAGGAGGTATGGCACCGGCAGCAGGAACCTGCGGAGCTTGGCCATCGGGAACCTGCACCCCCACTAGCTGTGAGCGGCGGCTACTATCCTGATGATCGAGGATCGCCTTGAGTACTTCTTCGTAGCTGACATTCAGCGCTCTGCGGATCTGGCCGATCAGTTCGTCCTGGATGGACTCGAAGACAAAGTTGTCGGTGTGACCATCAAAGCCGTTGAGCACTTCTTGGTACAGTAGCTCGAAGTCTGTCTCCTCACCTTTGAAGCTCACCCAAGCTTTCAAAGCAGCGCTACGTAGAGTGAGCAGTTTTTCGACCTGATGCTTTCCGAGACCTGAGTAGAGCAAACCAGGAATGGCTGGTACTAGCGTCCTCAATGCCTCTTGCATCTTGCTGATATGGGATTGGGATATGCGATATCCATCCTCAGCCAGCTTCCTTACAAGCTCCCGCTGAGAGATCTCTCGGCCGGCTTCCTGGGCATATAGTTCACGAGCAGCATCGATACTGACCGCACGCTCGACGAACATGAGGTTGCCCCGCAGATCATTCTCTGCGAGGTGGCCGGTCAGCGAGACGATCTCGCCGCGGTCAGTCCAAGGGCGGAATAGGCAGTGGAGGCGGTAGTAGCGCTCGTCCCTCGTCTCCTTCCAGAGCTCGTTAAGGATTTCGAGCCGCGTGTTGCCGCCGGTACGAATGATGAACTTGTCTTCACCCGGGCGTTTGGTTACTGGAAACGGCTGGTCCAGTCCCCGCGCTCTGATGGATGCCTTTATCTCGTCATAGAGAGGGTTCCGTGCAGTCCGGGGGTTCCGGTTGTAGGGGCCGACTTCATCCAGTGTCAGGACCATAGGCGTTTCCTTGATCGGATCCGCCAGGCGTGCCACAGGGGCGCTCGATCCAGGGAAGCCAGCGGCCAACAGACGTTGAGTGACCGCTTCGTTGCTGGGCTTGCTCATGCATGGATCTCCTGAGCAGCACGAGCTGCCGGCCGGCTGGGCTCATCATTGGCGGCCAGCAGTTGGTCGATCACACGCTGCAGGCGAAAGACCTCATCCTCGAGCTCGAACGTGCGGCCCATGCGGCTGATGATCTCGGCGTTCATCGAGCGATGGGCCTGCTTGGCCGCTTCGGCGATTTGAGGACGCAGTCCCTTGGGAAAGCGGACGACGAACTTCTCATCCTCTGTTGCAGATTTCCGTACGGATGGCTTGCGCTTGGTTGTGGTAGTCATAGGGTCTGGTCCAATTCGTTCATAGGCTGGGCACGGCGCAGCTGGGCGCGGGCATTGAGGCCGGCGCGGCGATCGCTGGGCGTGAAAGACGTGAAAATGGGGCAGTAGCCGACTTTCAAGAACTTGACGTGCCCGCCCTTGGTACGGGCGACGATCCAGCCCTCGTCCAGGGCGAAGGCCACCAGGTCCTGCAGGTTTTTGTTGGCACCACGTAGCGCATGGGCGGGTGTCGTCATGTGCGGCTACCCCCTTTCACGTACCCCACTTTGAAAGGCAGGCGATGCGCCCGGGCGAGGGCATGACAGCGTTCCAGGGACTGCTGCAAGCGCTTGGATGCGGTGCGAAGGGTATCCCCGAGCAAGGCGCGGGCTCGAAGGAGCCGCACCAGGTCCTCATCGGAAACTTCGGTTGCCGGCTTGGCCTCGGCGAGCTGGCGCAGCTCCTCACGCTGGGCGCTGATGACGAAGCTAGGGCCGCCGACGGCGCGCTCGCTCGGCTTCACTTCGACGACTTGGCCACCTTTGGCCAGGAAGTCGTTCAGCGCTGCATCCAGCCTCTGCCGGTCACGTTCGCGATCGGTATGGGAAGGGAGATCCTGTTCAGGGGTGTGATGGGAGAGCATGTCATTGGCCTCCCGCCCGTTGCTGGAGCTGGTTGCCCGACTCTATGGCGACGATCTCGGCCAGACCATCGTCCTTGAACAGCAGATCCAGGGTCTTGATCAGCCCTGCCGCATCGTTGCGGGAGCCGGCGACGCGGAAGACGACGGTGGTGTCGTGGAAGGGACCAGGTTCTGGCTGATCGACGACCTGAAGGGACTCCACCTCGAGCGAGTGGCAGACGCTGCAGACCAGAATTTCATCAGCGGTAAGGGGGCGGCGGCAGAGGTGGTGGCCGCAGTTGCGGCACTGGTGAGTAACCCCAGACAACATGGCTTGCGGGCTCATCGAGCAGCTCCTTGCCGGCTCCCGCCGGCAAACGATCGAGGGGAAGGGCAGGGAAGAGGGTTGCGCCTCTTCGATAGTAGGGATGAGGGCATCGGTAAGGAGATTCATGCATTCATCTCCTGCCAAGCCTGCGCGCTCAGGTTCTCGAAGCGCGTTTGCTTGGCGATGAAGGCGGCGCGGACCGTGCCGACTTCGCCGTTGCGGTGTTTGCCAACGATCAGCTCAGCAATGCCCTTGAACTTGGTATCCGGGTGGTAGTACTCGTCGCGGTACAGGAACATGATCACGTCCGCGTCCTGCTCGATGGCGCCGGACTCACGCAGATCGGCAAGGCCAGGCCGCTTGTTCGGCCGGGACTCCAGTCCCCGGTTGAGCTGGGAGAGCGCGATGACCGGGCACTTCATCTCTTTGGCGAGCGCCTTGAGCGAGCGAGAGATCTCGGCGATCTCGTTGGCACGGTTTTCCTGGCCTTCGCAGCGCATTAGCTGCAGGTAGTCGACCAGGATCAGGGCGGGCGGGCCGAAGCGGCGCGCTGCCCGACGAGCCCGGGCCCGTAGCATCGTGGGGGACAGGCCAGCCTCGTCGTCGATGACCAGGCGATTGCCAAAGCCGTTGATGGTGTTGACGGCCATGGTCAACCTCGGCCAGTCCTCATCCTCCAACTGTCCAAGCTTGAGCTTCGTGGCATCAATGTGCCCGATGATCGCCACTAGCCTAAGCATCAGCTGTTCGGCCGGCATCTCAAGGCTGTAGACCTGTACCGATTTGCCAAGCGCGTGGTGGAGCGCTTTGGTGATGCAGTTGAGCACGAAGGCGGTTTTGCCCATGGCCGGGCGGGCACCGACGATGATTAGATCGGTGTCCTGCCATCCTGAGGTGAGGGTATCCAGGTCGTTTAGGCCAGAGGGAACGCCCGTCACCGGCATAGGGTTGTTGAAGCGCTCGTCGATGGTGTCGATCAGCTTGTGCAAGGTCGCCGTCACGTTGCAGAACTCGGCGCCCTTGCGGTCTTGGCCAAGCGCGAACAGCCGCTGCTCGGTCTGCTCCTGCACTTCAGCGGCATTGGCACCTGGTGCCGAAGCCTCGCGGCTGCTGGCAAAGCCCAACAGAATCAGGCGGCGCAGGTGCGCTCGCTGGGCGACGATCTCCGCGTACGCGACGATGTTGGCCACCGAGGGGGTGTCCTTGGCCAAGGTCCCCAGATAGGCAAGGCCGCCCACCTCATCGACGTCAGGCATCACTTCCGCGAGGGTCACGACATCGAAGGGCCGCGACTGGGAGGCGAGCAGGGCGATTCGCCGAAAGATGAGCTGGTGGTGCCGGAAGAAGAAGTCTTCCTCCAGCAGCACATCAGCGATCAGGTCCCAGGTGCTGTTGTCGAGCATCAGCCCGCCCAGGACGGCCTGCTCGGCTTCTTGAGAGTGAGGCGGGATCAAGCCGGCTGCTACGTGCTCAGCGTCTGAGACATGCACGGTGTGATCGTGGGCGGGGACCTCCAGGAGCTGAGCGACGCTCATGGCCGACCTCCCAGCGCCACCTGATCGCGGCGCTGGCCAACGCCGCGGTGGAGCTGTGCTTGAGTCCCCAGCTCGTAGCCCTGGTAGCGCGCCCGCACGTCGTGGCCTTTAGCCTCGAGATGCTCAAGCTCCACGGTGGTCAGGTCAGGATGGTGAACGGCCAGGTAGGCATCGATGACACGCTGGGTCTCGTCTGGTTTGCCCTTGGCGAACTGGTGGACCTTGACGCTGACTGCTTCGATCCAGCCTTCGGCGAAGACCTGGCCACGGCGCCGTTTGGTGGCCAGCTTGCAGCGAGTCTGACTGCGGACGAACACCTTGCGAGCGGCCAGGAGTTGCTGGTGGAGTGCGGAATAGGCGTAGCTGGCCATCTCAGGCCCGACACCGATACCAACAAACTTGAACGCCCATCCCAGGCGCTGATCGCGAAAGGCCAGGGGATCGCAATCGAATGCTTGGGCGCACACCAGTGCGAGCTGGTGAAGCCAATGGGCGGGCGCTTTGCGGGTGCCTGTGGCAACGACTGCTTCGCTGGCCAGCACTGCCTGGACGTCAACGTCCATGAGGTTGTGCTGCTGCATGAGCTTACGCGCCTGACGCAGCGCGATCTCAGCTTCGTTCGGCGCGGCGCCGGCGTCCTTGGCCAAAGCGAAGCACTTGGCGACGCGCTCCAGGATCTTCTGCTTGTTGGCGTCCATCTCACTTGCCCTCTCTCACCAGGGCATGCACGGCCGATTCGTTCAGGGCCATGAAGCGCTCAGTCCACTCGGGAAAGAGTTCAATGGCGAGGTTGCGGATGACCTGCAGGGCAGCGGGTGCCTGACGGTTACTAGGCTGCCTGTACTCCAGACGATGTGCAGGCACCCCATGAGTGGCCGACTCGCAATAGACAACTGCATCAGGAATGACGGTATCTATGACCTGGATATCGGAATGGCCACGGAAGGTCTCCCGGATCGTCGCATCCAGCTGACGCGCGTCTGAGGTGAGATCCAGGCCGTTCACTACGGCCTTGATGGGCGGTACCGGCAGCCCAAGGCGGGCATAGGGTCGGAGTCCGTCCAGCATCTGCAGAGTGCCGCGGTTGAATTCGCGGGCGGACAGCATTTCGGGGGGGAGGGGGGAGACGGCGAGGTCCGAAGCGAGCATCACCATCTCGAGGAGCACGGTGCGGGCGCCCTGCGTATCGATCAGCACCAGGTCGAAGTCGTCCTGGAAGATGTCCTTGAGATGAGCCAGGCGAAGCCGGCCATCAGGCGCTTGCAGGAGGAGGTTGATCAGGTGGTTGTGCGGATCGTTGGAATAGATCAGCGACAAGTTCTGGATATTGGTCTTGGAGACGATGCGATCGAGGCGTGTCTCGTTGCTGGCGATCAGCTCGAAGACGCCGCAGGGGGCGGGCTCGACGAGATCGTAGTAGGACGACAGGGAAGGCTGGACAGGATCCAGATCAATCAGCAGGGTTCGTAGCCCTGCATCGGCACAGAAAGCGCCTAGGTTGGCGGTTTTGGTGGTTTTGCCTGTACCGCCCTTGGTCGAAATCGCAGATGTGGTTTTCAAGTTCGCAGCCTCTAATGGGTTCATTAGAGGCCGCTTGTTTTCACTGAGAGGCGCGTCGCGCCTGGGTGCAGTGGTGGGTCAAAAGCAATTGGCTTTTAACCAATTGGTCGTAGGTTCGAATCCCACACGACCCACCATCTTCACCAGAAACCCTCCGCAAGGAGGGTTTCTGCGTTTCAGGCCCAGGCAGCGGCGATCCACGTAGGGTCCAGTGCGGTCCTCTGATGTTGTCGGAGGGCGTCGATATCGGCTTGAAAAACGCTGCGTCCCTGGCTGCACGGTTTGGCGTTGCGCGGTGGATGCACCTGATTCCAAATAGGCCGGGTCTAGCCACCTCTGAAACGCCTATGCAGGTCCATGCACAGGTGCGTCTGGATAGGACCTTAGCCTTTACCTACCTGAAAATCGGCAGGTGCCTTTGCATGTCGACAGGGTAGGTCATCCTCCCAATGGCATCGTCGAATCCACAACCAGCTGCCGCCAGGATAAGGCTCGCTCGGGCTGCGAGGACCTGTTGCCCTGGGGTTTAACCACCAAGTCAGACATGGGAGCAACCTGAGCTGTACGCTGGAAGGCCTTGTCTACTTCCGGCGCCGAGGCGTATTCCGCGCCCCTGACCTGCAGATGTGGCCGCTCTCGCCTGGGGCAGAACGGCTACCGGCACAATAGCTGACGAAAAGGTGCCCGGCGCCTGAGGGACGGTTGGGAGATTGCCGGACAGGCAGCGTCACCCCGGGCGACTGGACCGGCGTGGATGTCAGCGCCACGCCGGTGGGCACGGATTCGACTGCGACAAGGGGGAGGTGTTCGGTTTGAGCGTCTTGCGTCCTGGCGTCGCGAGCGGTTGACTTAATCGTGGCCAAAAAAAGCCCCCGCACAGGGCGGGGGCAGATTCAGTTCGAAGCCTTCAGATATGCCAACCTGAAAGAAGAGCTGGAGCACTCTCTCAAGCTGACTGCACCGCCAATTGGCGATTCAGGCCAGGCCGCCAGGACGTGAGCAACGTCACTGTTGAATCATGTTGGCCGCTCGCTGCGTCGCTTCGGACGTGCGCGTAGCCAGCTTTCGAACCTCGTCGGCTACCACCGCAAAGCCTCGACCGGCCTCTCCGGCTCGTGCCGCTTCGATCGCGGCATTGAGCGCCAGCAGGTTGGTCTGGGCGGCGATGCCCTGGATCGAGCTGACGATGTCGGTGACGTTCTTCAGGCTCTCTTCCATCTCGCGATGCTGGGCTTGCTGCGCGTCCCGAAGCGCATTCTGCTCATGGGTGGCATGGATATCGGTCAGGGCGCCCACTACCCGCAGCGGCGTTCCGTCGTTGGCGCGCCTGGTCTGACCCCGTGCCCTGAACCAACGGTAGCTTCCATCCTTCAGTTTCAGACGGTAGGTGATATCGAAGCCGGTCTTGCCGCTATGGTCATTGAGGTGGGCGCCAAAGGCCTCGATGCTGCGTTGCTTGTCCTCGGGATGCAAACGGGACGCCCAGCTGTCGAGAACATCGGGAAATTCTTCGACTGTCTCGAATCCCAGCAGGCGGCGGAACTGGGGCGACCACCAGAAAGGATTCTGCGCATTGACCGGATCGCCCGCTATCACCTCCATGTCCCACAGGCCATCGTTGAGCATTTCACGCGCAAGCTCGAAACGTGTCAGGGTCACCTCGAGTTCAGCATCGCGCTGGCGCTGATCATGGATGTCTCTGAGAGAGCCAGCCACCCGCAGCGGCGTACCCCGGGCGTCGCGGAGAGTCTCGCCGCTCGCGCGAAACCAGCGATATTCGCCGCTTTTGGTCGCCACCCGGTATTCGATGTCATAGGGGGTGTTACCGCTGCGATCATTCAGGTGCCGGGCGAATGCGTCCAGGGTAGGTTTGCTGTCCTCAGGGTGTAGCCGATTGGCCCAGCTTCCGAGTTCGTTCGGAAAGTCCTGTTCGCTGCGAAAGCCTAGGAGGGCACGAAACTGATCCGACCACCAGAACGCATTACGCGGGTTCACCGGATCTCCGGCGACCACTTCCATATCCCACAGGCCTTCACTGGTAGCACGATTGACCAGGTTGAAGCGGGTAGCCAAACGGTCAACCGCGGCCTCGCGCTCGGCGAGGCGAGCAGTCAGCTGTTCGATCTCACTCTGCATCTCGTGCAACTGAGCGTCGAGAGTCCCTTGGCGAGCCAGCAGTCCCTTCAAGCCTTCAGCTACCTTTCGCACCGGCGCTGGGCCGGTCAGCGAGTCGAGCCTGGCTGCGGCCTCGGGTTGTTCCACAGCGGCAGCGATTACGTCGAGACCACGCATGATGGACAGGTACCGAAGGATGGACATAAGGCGATTCCGAGAAGGTGATATGGCCAGACATGTGATGTCTGTTTGATATCAGCTGTCGGCACAGGCGCGATTATCTTTAACGCGATATTCGAGCTGCGTTTGCCTAGCGGACGTGCGGTCACCCTATAGCACGGGCGCAAAGGCTCGCTGAGGCCAATGGCTGAGAGGCATACGACTGGACGGTTTCAAACGGCTCTAGCACGCTCACTGTGTG
The DNA here is from genome assembly GCF_014522265.1 of Pseudomonas oryzihabitans. Lineage (GTDB taxonomy): Bacteria > Pseudomonadota > Gammaproteobacteria > Pseudomonadales > Pseudomonadaceae > Chryseomonas > Chryseomonas aestiva. The sequence goes on along the minus strand of NZ_CP017024.1, from coordinate 4,826,176 downwards.
ATCGGCCGATTGCATCTGCGCCTATCTGCCCCGAGCACTTCACCGCATCTCCTGCAGCACCTGTTACAGCTGCAAGTTGAGGCTGTTCTCCACCAGCGGGATCTTGCCTCTCACCAAGCGACGCTTCCGTCTTGGTAGGCCCGGTCTTCCGCTTGGTCCTGCGATCCAGGCGTCCAGGGCAGCCCCAGCAAGAACAGCTAGTTGGCAACAGTCAGGTTATTGCCGGTTCCGGCCGCTGACGTCGGGCCGATAAAGATCCGACAATCGGCGTCCTGCTGGAAACGATCGACTGCCTGCTGACGCGTCGCGAGGCTGTCTGTGGGCACCAGGGAGACACATCGTCCTCGAGGTCGAGCTACCCCAGCACCTATCAAGGAAAAGCACTCGGGAAATTCTTGCTCTAGACGGGACAAGACATCCAAGTATCCCTGTTCAGCATGGTGGGGGCTGAAATGGAGTATGCCCCCATTCCAGGCGTTCGGCCTTGTGTTCAACTGTGCGTCGCGGCGGATCTTGTTCATCTCGACGGGTCGCACCGCAACCAGCGGGTACCGCTGGAGTTCGTGCGTGAGTAGCCGTCAGTGCGGCGATATGAAGGCGCGGACTGAGGTGTGGGCAGCGCGCAACTTCCAGCTGCCTTCCGCGGGCCAGCGGTTAAACGTGGAGGAGGGCGAACGCTGCTCAAGATCCCCTCGACCTACTGGTTCGGCGGCATCGCTTAGATAGCCCCTGAGATGTGGTTGGACAGAGGAACGCTGATCCAAGAACCAATCAGCTCACAGCGTACGGATGATCGCTCTGCGGAAGTCATCGATGTGATGATGGATGGCATGGATAGCCGCCTCGCTGTCACGGTTCTCCATGGCATTGAGGATCTGCAGATGCTCTTCGTAGATGCGCTCGCTATGGTGCATCTCCGACATGGTCAGGAACCAGAAGCGGGCCTGCTTTTCATGCAGGTTGCGCAGTAGGTCGGCGAGTACCCGGTTACGCGCAGCCGCTGAAATGGCCAGGTGGAATTGCAGGTCCACGTCCATCAGCCCGGGTACATCCCGTTGTTTGAGCAGTGCTGGCGACCGCTCGAGGATAGTGCGCATGGCGATGAAATCGCTCTCCTGCGCCCGTTCAAGTGCCAGCTTCACGCACAGCTGTTCGTTGCAGACCCGCACATCGATCATGTCGAGAACGTCGTTGAGCGAGATCGCGGTGACTATCACCCCCTTGCGCGGCAGGATGGTCACCATTCCCTCCATTTCCAGCCGGTGCAAGGCCTGATGCACTGGTGTGCGGCCCAAACCGAGCAGCTGCGTGAGCTGAGCTTCATTAATCGCGTCGCCCGGACGTAGCTGACAGGTAATGATGCGCTGCTTGATCTGCGCATAAGCGAGCTCTCGCAGGCTGGCACTGCCTTTGACGGAGTTGGAGGTGTCGGTGGTATCGAGCAAGAAACTGTCCTCGAGGCACTACTGATATATCACTGTATGGAAAAAGGCTGCCTCTGTCGCCTCTTGCCGGGTCAATCAATAGGCCGCTCTGAACCGGAATTGCACAGGAATGCGCTGAAACGGTGCAGATAGGTAACAGCTGGCCTCCTTTCCGCTCCTCCGTGCGTATCCATCAGCTACGCAATCCACTGATTTGATGGGACTTTCCTTGGCGTGGGCCGAGCTGGCACAGGCGTTGCTCTGTGAAAATACTGTGATATATCAGTCGATCATCAGTAACAGAGCTGGTGCCGTTATTCCCTGTCCAAGGAGCGAAAGATGACGCAACTCAACCTCAACGTGATCGGCCATGGTGAAGTCCGTGTCGATATCGACCATCTGATCATTGCCGGCTGGGCTGGGCGCGACAGCGCTGCGGTCGAGCATCACATTGCCGAACTGGAAGCCCTGGGCGTACGCCGTCCCACTCAGATTCCCTGTTTCTACCGCGTCGCGGCAAGCCTGCTTAACCCTGCGCCCAGCATCCAGGTGCCCGGCAAACACTCGTCCGGCGAGACTGAGATCGTGCTGATACCCAGTCCTGAAGGATTACTAGTGGGCCTCGGTTCTGACCATACCGACCGCAAGGTTGAAGCCTTCGACGTTACGGTTTCCAAGCAAATGTGTGACAAGCCCATTGCCTCCATGGCCTGGCGCTTCGCCGAGGTGGAAGGGCACTGGGATCAACTGGTGATGCGCACCTGGCGAGATCGCGACGGCGTCCGCGCCCTTTATCAGGACGGCCCTGTGACCTCGCTGCTGGCGCCCGCGACCTTGTTGGCCAAGCTCGATGACAGCGCTGCGCTACCCGCGGGTACCGCGATGTTCTGTGGCACCCAGCCGGTGATCGGCGAGTTGGGGTATGGCGAATCCTTCGAAATGGAGCTGTTCGACCCGGTGCTTGGCCGCAGCTTGAGCCATACCTACCGCGTCGAGCCACTGCCGGTAGCGGAGTGACCCTGATGAAAGCGATCAGTGAGTTGGCGCTTGAGCTTGCCCAGGGCACGACCACCAGCGAGGCGCTGGTAACGCAAGCGCTGGAGCGCATCGAAGTCCATCGCGCTGCGGGTGGCCACGCCTACATCAGCGTCGATACCCAGGCTGCGCTATTGGCGGCACGAGCCAGCGACCAGGCTCGCGCTGCTGGCTACGCCCCGTCGCCCCTGGCGGGCCTGCCGGTATCGATCAAAGACCTTTTCGACGTGCGCGGGCAAGTCACCGCCGCCGGGTCCAAGGTATTGGCCCGGGCAGCGCCCGCCGGCTGCGATGCCGCCATCGTGGCTCGCCTGCGCGCCGCTGGCGCCGTTCTGCTCGGGCGGACCAACATGAGCGAATTCGCCTTTTCCGGCCTGGGCCTGAATCCCCACTACGGTTCGCCGACCAGCCCGGTGGCTGCTGGGCGCATCGCAGGCGGTTCCAGCTCCGGTGCAGCGGTGAGCGTAGCCGGCGGCATGGCCGTGGCTGGCCTGGGAACAGATACCGGTGGATCGCTGCGTATCCCGGCCGCCTTTTGTGGTCTGGTGGGCTTCAAGCCCAGCGCACAACGGGTGTCGACTCAAGGCACCATGCCCCTGGCCAGCAGCCTGGACTCGGTTGGTGCCCTCACCAGAACGGTGGCCGATAGCATCCTGCTTGACGAAATTCTTTCAGGCGAAACATTCGACTCTCGCCCTGCCTCCCTTGCCGGCTTACGCCTCGCAGTGACCCGTGATTTCGTTCTGGATGGCCTGGATGACACCGTGGCTCGCGCCTTCGAGCGCAGCCTGGAGCGTCTGCGGGAAGCCGGTGCTGTGATCAGCTGGTTCGACTTCCCTGAGTTGCATCAGCTGCCGACGATCAATGCCGCAGGCGGCCTCACCGCTGCCGAGGCGTGGTATCTACATCATCCCTGGTTGAGCGGTAGCCAGGCCGGCGACTACGACCCGCGCGTGGCCCAACGAATTCGCCGTGGCCAGTCCCTGAGCGCGGCCGACTACCTGCACCTGCAAGCCCAGCGCAAGGTCATGATCGCCGCTGCAAAGGCACGTCTGGGTGACGCCGATGCCTGGTTGCTGCCCAGCGTAGCTGTCGTTCCGCCGCTGTTATCCGCCCTGGAGCAGGACGATGAGCAGTTCTTTGCCACCAACGGCCTGGTACTGCGCAACACCAGCGTCATCAACTTCCTGGACGGCTGCGCGCTGAGTCTGCCCTGTCACTGCGGCGACGAATTGCCTGTGGGCCTGTCGATCGCCGGGCTGAACGGCCAGGACGCGCGCGTGCTGCAAGTGGCCCGCAGCGTTGAGTCGCTGTTGCGCAACAGTTGAAGCAGTGCCGTTCTCGCAGGGCAACGCCAGCGGTACCCCCTTGAACCCTTGATGCTCCGACGTCCCCTCAGGGTCTTCCTCGGCGCTGAATCGATGGAGATGCAGTATGAACCAGAACCCCGTCCTGATCGCCGATTCCCAAGGCGCGAACCCGGACAGTACCGCTACCGCCGCGACCTATCGCAAGATCGCCTGGCGTCTGCTGCCATTCCTGGTGTTCCTCTTCGTTCTGGCATGGATTGATCGAGTAAACGTCGGCTTCGCCAAGCTGGCGATGCTTGATGACCTGGGTTTCAGTGAAGCGGTCTACGGTCTCGGCGCAGGCATCTTCTTCATCGGCTACTTCCTCTTCGAAGTGCCGAGCAACCTGCTCCTGGAAAAGATTGGCGCACGGCGCACGTTGGCGCGTATCACGATCCTTTGGGGACTGACCTCGGTGGCAATGGCCTATGTGGAAAGTCCAATGTCGTTCTACGTCCTGCGCTTTCTGCTCGGTGCATTCGAAGCCGGCTTCTTCCCTGGCGTGGTGTTGTACCTCACCTACTGGTTTCCCGCGGCGCAGCGCGCACGCATCAACGGGATGTTCATGACTTCGTTCGCCATCGCCGGAGTGGTAGGCGGTCCTATCGCAGGCTTCATCATGAGCCGCATGGTCGGGGTTGGCAGTCTGGCCAACTGGCAATGGCTGTTCATCATCGAGGGCATTCCCTCGGTACTGGCCGGTATCGCGGTGCTGCGCTACCTGCCTGAAAAACCGGCCCAGGCCAAGTGGCTGACGCAGGCAGAGCGCGATCACGTCAGCCAGGTCATTGCTCGAGAAGATGCCGCCCCCGAAAAACACAGCGATCTGAGAAGCCTGGTTCGCAATCCCAAGGTATGGCTATGCGCACTGGTGTACTTCTGCATCGTCTCGGGCAACGCCACCATCGCGTTCTGGACCCCGTCGGTGATCAAGTCGTTGGGCATCGATAACAACATGACCATCGGCTTGCTGGCCGCCATTCCGTTCATCATTGGAACGCTGGCAATGGTGTGGAACGGCCACCATTCCGACCAGACCGGCGAGCGACGCGCCCATTGCGCCATCGCTGCACTCCTGGCGGGTCTGGGCTTGATAGCGACTGGCCTGTGCCTAGGCAACGCCACCCTGGCGCTGATCGCCCTGACCGTGGCGGCGGCCGGCATCCTGGCCGCCTTCCCGGTGTTCTGGTCGATCCCCGGCGCATTCCTGGCGGGTACCGCCGCCGCAGGTGGAATCGCTCTGATCAACTGCATCGGCAATCTGGCGGGCTTCGTCGCGCCCTACATGATCGGTTTCCTGCGCACCCTGACCGGCAGTCTCTCCGCGGGCCTGTACTTTGTTGCGGCGCTGGAGATTCTGGCGGCCGTAATGGTGTTCCTGCTGTTCAAGGACGTCAGGGTCAGCGAAAGCGCCTAGTCTGTGAAAACCATAGGCAAGCCCTGGGGCTTGGGTGTCAGGTGGCATCTGACGGATGCAACTTGTGAACACATCCCCGCCGCCTGCTTCCAGCCCTTGAGGCCGCTCGCTGACGTCCTCCAGCCGACCCGCCATCACCTGTAGTAGCCCGTCTCGCATTTCGGTGGTGCCATCCACGCGCAGCTGTGACGCCAACCGTTCACGTTGTTGGCGGTCCGCCAGGATTCGCCATACCCCCCCATTGACGATTTCGTACCGCAAGAGGGTAAGCAGGTACGTGCCGGGAGGGTCCGTAAAAAGGCATAGTCCGATCAGAGGTCTTAAGCAACGGTCGGTACGACGAGCTTCTGGATATCCTCCTCGATCACGGCCTCCTAGAGCCCCTCTCTCTCTGAAAACTGGCCTGGACAGAGCGATGAGTGGTCGTCTGCCAGATTGTTTTTACCACCAGAGCGAGAGGGGATATCGGCTTATCTCAATGCGCAGCTGATGTCACTGAAACAAGGGTGATCATGGATTCATAGCCGTTAGCCAAGCGCTCGCGTCGATTCTTCAGGGTTTCTGAACAGCCAGGGCTGACGTGCCCGGTGCTTGATTTCGAACGCCGTGATCGCATCGGCTTCCAACAAGGTCAGGCCAATATCGTCCAGCCCCTGGAGCAGGCAGTGTCTGCGGAAGGCGTCAATCTCGAAGTCCAGGATTTTGCCATCCGGACGGGTCACGGTCTGGGCCTCCAGGTCGATGTGCAGCTGGTAGCCCGGCTCGGCTTCGACCTGCCGGAACAGCTCGTCCACCTCACTATCGCTCAAGACGATCGGCAGCAGGCCGTTCTTGAAACTGTTGTTGAAGAAGATATCGGCGAAGCTCGGTGCGATGATGCTGCGGAAACCGTACTCCTCCAAGGCCCAGGGCGCATGCTCGCGACTGGAACCACAACCGAAGTTCTCCCGGGCCAGCAAGACGCTGCTGCCCTGATAGCGCGTGGCGTTGAGGACGAAATCCTGGTTCAGCGGCCGCTTGGAATTGTCCTGGTACGGCTGTCCCTCATCCAGGTAGCGCCATTCATCAAACAGATTGGGGCCGAAACCCGTTCGGTAGATCGACTTCAGGAATTGCTTGGGAATGATCTGGTCGGTGTCGACGTTGGCGCGATCCAGAGGGGCGACAAGTCCTGTGTGCTGGGTAAAGGCTTTCATGCTTGGCTCCTTCAGATCAGATCAGGTCACGGACGTCGACGAAGCGACCGTTCACCGCCGCAGCGGCGGCCATGGCCGGGCTGACCAGGTGGGTACGACCACCGGCTCCCTGGCGCCCGGCGAAATTGCGGTTGGACGTAGAGGCGCAGTGCTCGCCGGACTCCAGGCGGTCCGGATTCATTGCCAGGCACATCGAGCAGCCTGGCTCGCGCCATTCGAAACCGGCGTCGAGGAAAATCTTGTCCAGGCCTTCCGCTTCGGCCTGGGCCTTCACCAGACCTGATCCCGGCACGACGAGGGCCTGCTTGATGGTCGAAGCCACCTTGCGGCCCTTGGCGATCACGGCCGCAGCCCGCAGGTCTTCGATCCGCGAATTGGTGCATGAGCCGATGAACACGCGGTCGAGCGGGATGTTGGTGATCGCCTGATTGGCGGTCAGACCCATGTATTTCAGGGCACGGACGATGGAGTCGCGCTTGATCGGGTCCGCCTCCTGGGCCGGATCGGGAACGTTCTGGTCTACGGCCAGGACCATTTCCGGCGAAGTGCCCCAGCTGACTTGCGGCTTGATCTGCGCGGCGTCGAGTTCGACCACCTTGTCGAAGCGGGCGCCGGCATCAGATACCAGGTCTTTCCAGGCTTCGACGGCCATATCCCACTCCGCGCCTTTCGGGGCGAACGGGCGGCCCCTGATATAGGCGATGGTTTTTTCGTCCGTCGCTACCAGACCTACGCGGGCGCCGGCCTCGATCGCCATGTTGCAGATGGTCATGCGGCCTTCGATGGACAAGGCCCGAATGGCGCTGCCCGCGAACTCGATGGCGTGGCCATTACCCCCGGCGGTACCGATCTTGCCGATTATTGCGAGGATGATGTCCTTGGCGGTCACCCCGAATGGCAATTGGCCATCGACGGAAACCAGCATGTTTTTCATCTTCTTGGCGATCAGGCACTGGGTCGCCAGCACATGCTCGACTTCGGAGGTGCCTATACCGTGTGCCAGCGCCCCGAAGGCGCCATGGGTGGCGGTGTGGGAATCGCCGCAGACCACGGTCATGCCCGGCAGGGTGGCGCCCTGTTCCGGAGCGATGACATGAACGATACCGTGGCGAACGTCGTTCATCTTGAATTCGGTGATGCCGTACTGGTCGCAGTTGTCATCGAGGGTCTGCACTTGCAGACGCGAAACCGGATCGGCAATGGCGGCGATCCCGCCCTTGCGCTCTGACGTAGTCGGCACATTGTGGTCCGGGGTCGCGATGTTGGCATCGACACGCCAGGGCGCGCGGCCGCTCAGCCGCAAGCCTTCGAAGGCTTGGGGCGAGGTCACTTCGTGAATGATGTGACGGTCGATGTAGAGCAGCGCCGAGCCGTCGTCGCGCTGTTTCACCAGATGCGAATCCCAGAGTTTGTCGTAAAGTGTTCGGCTAACCATCGCATTATCCTGCCTTGAGTTTTTTGTATGCCAGAAAACTGGCTCTTAGATCGAATCGAACAACAAGAACGTGTTTTTCATCGACAAGTAATGAACACAATCTTTGTGCGGAGCAGACGCCGACATGCGGCTGCGTAATAAAGCGCAGTCAGATTTTTATTAATGTTTGAGCGCCCGACTTGTAACATCGGGTAGTTGCACAAGCGTCTCGCTCGGTGATGTCGCCGATCTGGCGGTCTCGGAGCGCGCAGCATCACGAGTTTCTTCCAGGTCTTCGCCATCAAGCGCTCTATTCATCTTGGCCGTGTCCAAAGCGCCCACCCATTTGGCGATGGCCATCGTTCCGACCCCATTGCCGATCGTATTGGTAATGCCCCGCGCCTCGGACATGAAGCGATCCACACCCAACAGCAGCACCATGCCGGCCACCGGGATGGTGTCGAGCGAAGCCAGGGTCGCCGTGAGGATGATGAAGCCTGCCCCGGCCACGCCCGCGGACCCCTTGGAGGTAAACATCAGAACGGTCAGCACGATCAGCTGATCGGTCAAGGTCAGCGGGGTATTGGTCGCCTGGGCGATGAAGATGGCGGCAATGGTGTAGTAAATGGCTTGCCCATCAGGATTGAAGGTCAGGCCTGAGGGAATGACGAGTCCTGCCACCGGCTTGGATACACCGGCCTTCTCCATTTTCGAGATCATCTGCGGCAACACCGATTCGGATGAGCAGGTCCCCAGCACGGTGAACAGTTCTTCCTTGATGTACTTCAGGAACTTCCAGAGGCTGAAGCCACTGTATCGGCAGATCGGACCCAGTACGAAAATCACGAACACCGCGCAGGTCAGATAGACGCAAGCCACCAGCTTGCCCAACGAAAACAGCGAGCCGAAGCCGTATTTGCCGATGGTGAAGGCGATCGCGCCGAAGGCTCCGATAGGCGCCAGGCGCATTATCATGCTGACGATCCGAAACATGCCTTGCGTCAGGCTGTCGAGCGTGTCCACGAAGAGTTTCGCCCGCGGCCCGGCATTGGCCAGGGCCACCCCTAGCAAGACTGAAAACAGGAGTATCTGCAGCACGTTGCCCTTCGCGAAGGCATCGACGATGGTGTTGGGAATGATGCCCATCAGGAAGTCCATGGCCGACGTATGCTTGGCGGCCGTGGCGTAGCTGCTGAGACTTGCAGTATCCAGGGTCGTGACGTCGACATTCATTCCACTGCCGGGCCTCAATACATTGGCGACCACCAGGCCGACGACAAGCGCCAGGGTGGAAACCACTTCGAAATAGATCAGGGCACGGAAGCCGACCCGTCCCAGTTCCTTCATGTTTTCCATTCCGGCGATGCCGGTCACTACCGTCAGGAAGATGACCGGCGCCAACAGCATCTTGATGAGCTTGATGAAGGCATCGCCCAGGGGTTTCAGTGCCGCCCCTGTTTCAGGAAACAGCACGCCGACAAGAGCACCGGCTATTACTGCGATCAACACCTGTACGTAGAGTTTTCCGAGCGCTTTTTTCATTGTTAACCCCTGAATTTTTATTTTTGTCAGGAGACATCGGGTAATCGGCTTTCGACCGATCGCGAGATGTCTGAGGTATTGCCTCGCGCGATTGAAGGCGGTCAGCGATCAATCAGTACCAGCGCGCACATCTCCTCTATCGAAGTTAAAGGCCTCGGTGCGAGCCGCTTTCAATAGGGTGAAGTTCAACGTCGAACGTCTTCGGCAGTCGTTACTGGTCTTGGATCCCATTGTCTGGCTCAGTCCAATACACTTCGCTGAAACTGCGGGAGTTTTGATGGCGCTTTTAACTGGCTCAACTAAGCCGATTGGTGCGGGATGGTTGACCGCAGGCTGTTCAGCAGTGTGCGAGAGGAGTATATGTAGTGATCGCGACCCTGTGAGTGCTTCAAAATCACTACTTAATTAACTTTGAGTTACCAATGAGCCAGACCCTTGATCTCGCTTTTTTCCATCTGCTTGCCGAGAAAGGCAGCCTGGCAGCGACCGCTCGGGAACTGGGGGTGACCCCGCCAGCGGTGAGCAAGCGTCTGAGTGCCCTCGAAGCACGCCTGGGCATTCGCTTGGTCACCCGGACAACCCGGTCCATGAGCCTGACGGCCGAGGGGGAGATGTACTTCAACCACGCCGAGCGCATCCTCACGCAGATCAATGAGGTGGAGCAGCTGGTCAGCAGCTGTCGCGCGACCCCCAAGGGCCTGATACGCGTCAATGCGACCCTGGGTTTCGGCCGCCGCTATATCGGCCCGGCCCTCGCTGCCTTTCATACCCGCTATCCCGAGGTCAAGGTGCAGCTGGAGATCAGCGATCATCCGCTGGATCTTGCCGCCCATGGTTTCGATCTGGCCATCCGGATCGGCAACCTCCCCGACGCGGCGTTCCATGCCCGCAAGATCGCCTCCAATCGCCGACTGCTATGCGCCTCCCCCCTCTATCTGGAAAAGCATGGCAGCCCCTCCCGGCTCACGGACCTGCAAGACCACAGCTGCATTTTCCTGCGGCAGAACGAAGCGACCTACGGCGTCTGGAATTTCAACAACGGCGGGCGCACGCAAAATATCAAGATCCACGGTGCCCTGAGCTGCAACGACGGGGAAGTGGCCTTGAACTGGGCCCTGGAAGGCTATGGGATTCTGCAGCGCTCCGAATGGGATATCGCCCGCTATGTACGCAGCGGGCGCCTGAGGGTGGTGTTGGAAGACCAGACCGAGCAGGCGGATATCTACGCGGTTTACCCGCAACAGCTGCATCTTTCGGCCAGGGTGCGCAGCCTGATCGACTTTCTGGTCGAGCGTTTCTCCAATATCAACGCCATGGGAGAGGACACCGGCGAGTCCGACGCCTGAGCGCTGGGCGATCGCTGCCCACGGGCGGGGAGGTTGACGCGTTTTGCCTGATCCTGCTGACCGTGCCTGATCACTTCCAGCGGGCAGGGTGTTGCCATGAACGTCCAGGGCACGTAGGGGCGCATCACAGCATTCGGCTCGATCAGGGACCAGGACGGCTGGTCGAAGCTTTCCTGCTCAAGCCCTGAAACCATGACCTTTCGCTACTCGACAAAACGACCGCGACAGCTGGGGTTCTGAAGAGGGCGCGCGCGGTATGTCCAGGGCATGGTGAGCAGCGGTCATGTCCCATCTTGGATGCCTTGACTGCAGGCACGGCCGGGCAATCCTGCTCGGGGTATGGAGCCGTCAAGTACGAGGTCGGGGCATGGGGCGACGCCTGATCGGTTGGGGCCACGCTGGCGGGCCATAGCAGGTGTGGCAACCGAAGAAGATCGCCAGTATTAACGGCGTTCAGGGCCACCCTGGGCATCGTGGCTGGTCAGGGGCGTAACTGGCGAAGGAAATGTCAGCGTGAAACTCGTACTTCCCGCGTGACATTCGGCCTGCACCCACCCCTGGTGGGACGTCATGATCGCTCGGACGATTGCCAATCCCAGGCCGCTGCCACCTGTTTGACGGTCGCCAGCCCGGTAGAAGCGCTCGAAGACCTTCGACAACTCGTCCGGATCTAAGGGCGATCCTTGGTTCATCACAGTGACCTGCCCCCCGCCATCCTCTTGCTGGAGCAGTTGCACGGTCACTGGCGTTCCCGGATCAGCGTGTCGGATAGCGTTCGAGAGCACATTCGACAATGCCCGCTGGATCATCAATCGGTCGCCTTTGACGCGCAGCTGCCCCGTAACTGCGAGGTCTATATCGCGCGCCTCGGCATAGGCTTCGAACAGGCTGCAAACCCTGAGCGCCTCTTGCTCGACAGCCACCTTGCTCAACGAATTCAGCGGTTCGTGACTGTCCAGGCGGGCGAGCAGCAGCATGTCGGTGACGATTCGGCTCAAGCGATCCAACTCGTCCAGGGACTCTTCCAGCGCCTGTTGATACGCGGTCTCGTCACGCTTCCGGCTGAGTATCATCTGCGTACGCCCAATGAGGATCCCGAGCGGCGTACGCAACTCGTGGGCAACGTCGTCGGCAAAGCGGTCGAGCAACTGCACCCCGGCGTTGAGGCGCTCCAGCATGGTATTCAGCGCAGTGGCCAGCTCAGCCACTTCTGCAGGCAGGTTGGTGTCGTCGACCCGCAAGGTGAGCTGTCGGGTAGTGATCGACCGGGCGGTACGGCGGAAGCGCCGCAAGGGTGCAAGGCCCTGATAGCCCGTCCACCACGCTGCGGCGCCGATCAGCAGCAGCAGAATCGGCAGGCTTATCAGAGCCGCGCGGAGGAAGGCATCCAGCAGAAATCTGTCGCTGCTGCGATCCTGGCTCAGCAGCAGCTGGAGTGGCGGTAGCCCCGGAATGGCCAGGCTGGTTCGGACAGTCAACAGGTCGTGGCCGTCATCTGAGTGCCAGGCCAGGGTCTGGGCATCCGGCCAGCGGCCTGGTCGTAACTCATCGGCGTAGGCGTGGGAGCCCAGTCCATACAGGGGGGTGTCTTCCGCAGCCGACAGCACGGTGACCGATAGCTCCTCGTGGCCCAGCAGCGCGTCGGCAAGCGCATGCTGCCAGGGTGCACTGGAATCGGCGGGCCGCTCTTCGAGGCTGTGCAGGATCTGCCCTGCTTTGGCCTGTAATTGATCGGCAGCGCGCTTATCCAGCTCACGGTCCAGGACGCCGTACACCAGGACGACCAGAACGACGGCCAGCAGCAAGCCCACGCCGGTGACGATGAGCCCCAGGCGCAGGGCGAGGCTCATGGGTCTCATGAGCGACGCTCCATCACATAGCCGACGCCGCGTACGGTATGGATAAGGGCTTCTTCGAAGGGCTCATCGACCTTCATCCGCAAGCGTCGAACGGTGACCTCCACCACATTGGTGTCGCAATCGAAATTCATGTCCCAGACGCGTGAGATGATTTCGGTGCGCGAGAGCACTTCGCCCTGGCGTTGCATGAGCAGGTGAAGCAGCGCGAATTCCTTGCTGGTCAGGTCGATGCGCTGGTCACCGCGAAAGGCGCGATGGCGAAAGGGGTGCAGCTCGAGATCAGCCAGTTGCAGGGTATCGCTGACCACCCGCGTTTCGCCTCGCCTCAGCAGGGCGCGGATGCGGGCGAGCAATTCCGGAAACTCGAACGGCTTGGTCAGATAGTCGTCAGCGCCAGCGTCCAGTCCGCGCACGCGTTCGCTGGTGCGGCTCTGGCCGGTGAGCAGCAGCACCCGGGTCTGCTTGCGTCGGCGCAGCAATTCCAGGACCTCCAGGCCATCCATCGTCGGCAGATTGATGTCCAGCAGGATCAGGTCGTAGTCCTGCTGCAGGGCCAGATGCAAGCCATCGATCCCGGTCGCGGCGCGATCGACCACATAGCCATTCTCCCTGAGGCCCTGCTGCAGGTAATCCGCAGCGCGGGCTTCGTCTTCCACTATCAGTAGGCGCATCGTCGGTATCGGTCGTGTCGAGGAAGCGGCGCAGGCTGAAGCCTGAAGTCGCTAGAGGGTCAAGCGGCCAAGCCTGCCGGTATACCTGTATCGCGGCAACTTCCTTGCAGCTTTGTAATGTTGGCGTCACCGGCGCGATAGGTGGCGCTCCCTAGAGTCGGCTCCGCTATCGAGCGACGTTCCCTTCGGGCGTCGCGCCTTCTGCACAGGAGCCGCTGTCGTGCCGTTACTTCCTCTCTGTCGACATCCCACGCCATCGCGCCTGCCGGGGCTGGTCCTGGGGCTGGGTCTGCTGCTCGCCGGCGGTCCGGTCCAGGCCTCATCGCTCACTCTGGAGCAGGCGCTGTTCCAGGCCCTCCGCGACAATCCCGACTATCTGGCGGCCCGCCAGGAGACCGCCGCAGCCGCAGGTGCCCGTCAACAGGCAGGCCTCCTGCCCAACCCCGAGCTCGCCTTCGAGGTAGAGGACACGCGCTCTGCCAGCCAGACCCGCAGCCTCACGCTCACCCAGCCCTTTGAACTGGGCGGCAAGCGCTCCGCGCGGGTGACGGTGGCCGAGGCCAACGCTGGCGTGGTCGATGCGGACCTCGAGGCGCGGCGCTATGCCCTGCGGGCGGACATCATCCAGGGTTTTTACGAGTTGCTACTGGCCGAAGAAGGGGTACGGCTCGCCGAGCAATCGCAGGCGCTGGCCCAGCGCAGCCTGGACAGCTCAGGGGCACAGATTCGAGCGGGCAAGCTTTCGCCGGTATCGGGTACCCGCGCGGAGGTGGAGCAAGTCACCCAGCGGCTGGAGCTAAGGCATGCCCTGCAGCAACGCGACAACGCACGTGAGGTTCTCGCCCGCTACCTGGGTCTCTCCGTCACCCAGCTCGGTGAGCCGGTCGGTGACCTGGATCGTCTGCCCGCACCTCCCGGCGAAGCCCGGCTGCTGCAGGCCATCCGCCAGACGCCGGCGATGCTCAAGGCCCGGCGGCAGGTCGCCGCCGGGGATGCCGACGTCGATCTGCAGCGCAGCCAGCGCTATCCGGACGTGCGGGTGAGCCTTGGCAGTCAGTACGACGAGCTTGAGGGGGAGCGGGTCAATCTGGTGGGCTTCTCGCTTCCGCTGCCGCTGTTCGATCGCAACCAGGGCAACCTGCTCGCGGCCTCCAGTCGTGCCGATCAGGCCCGCGATCTCCAGCGAGCGACCGAGCTGCAGGTTCAGGCCGAAACCCTTCAGGCACTGCGCGACTGGCGTAGCGCATCGGCTGACGTCGACGACCTGCGCAACCTCGTTCTGCCAGCGGGCCAGCGCACGGTCGATGACCTCACGCGCGGCTTCTCGCTGGGTCGTTTTGCCCAGCTGGATGTGCTCGAAGCCCAGCGCGTCCTCATTGCGGCGCGGGGGCAGTACCTGCTCGCCCAGCGGGCGCAGATCGCCGCCTGGGCTCGCCTCGAACGCCTCCATGGCCCGCTCTTCACTTCCCCATGACGCTACAGATCCCGGGATCAGACCGGGTGCGGAGTTCTTGCATGACCATGACTTCATTCAGGCCGAGACTGATGCGGAAGCTGCTGATCGCGGTAATTGGCAGTGGGCTGCCATTCAGTACGGTGCAGGCGGGTGCCGGTCACGACCATCCCGACTCCGCGGCACCTCCCGCGAAGGTGGCAGCTGCCAAGGCGGGAGCGGCCCCGCCCCGGCCGGATCTGGCTGCAGAGAAAGACGGCCATGCAGCAGACGAGGGCGCCCAGGGCGAGGGCGAAGAGAGGCACGCCGAAGGCGAGATCGAGTTGAGCGCGGAGCAGATTCGCGCGGCCGGCATCGAGACCCAGGTGGTTGCGCCGGTGAACGTTGGCGCCTCCTTGAGTCTGCCTGGAGAGATTCGCTTCGATGAAGATCGCACCGCTCACGTGGTGTCTCGCACGCCCGGCATCGTCGAGCAGGTGAAGGCCAATCTCGGGGACCAGGTGCGCAAGGGGCAGGTGCTGGCAGTCATTGCCAGCGAGCAGCTTTCCGAGGTGCGTAGCGAGTTGGCGACCGCGCAGCAGCGGTTGCAGCTGGCGCGCACCCTCTATGCCCGCGAGCAGAACCTCTGGCAGGAGCGGATCAGTGCCGAGCAGGATCTGCTGCAGGCGCGGCAGACCCTGCAGGAAGCCGAGATCGCCGTCCGCAATGCCCGCCAGAAAGCCCAGGCGTTGGGTGGCGCGGCCTCCGCTCAGGGCGGTAGTCGCTATGAACTGCGCGCACCCTTCGACGGCGTGGTGGTGGAGAAGCACCTGGTCCTGGGCGAGCGGGTGGACGAAACCAGCAACCTGTTCACGCTCACCGACCTGTCCCGCGTCTGGGCGACGTTCGCCGTCCCCGCACGCGACCTCGATCGAGTGACCATCGGCCGACAGGTGGAGATCGTCGCAGGAGAGCTGGACAGTCGCACCGAGGGCACCGTGGCGCACGTCGGCAATCTGTTGGGCGAACAGACCCGGGCGGCGACCGCGCGCGTCACCCTGGCCAATCCGGCCGGCGCCTGGCGCCCCGGTCTATTCATCACGGTGCGGCTCGATGACGAGCGACGGGCCGAGGTGCTTGGCGTGCCCAGTGGCGCCGTGCATGTCGTGGAGGATCGCTCCGTGGTGTTCGTTCGGACGGCAGACGGATTCCAGGCGACCCCCGTGGTCACCGGGGCGCGGGACGGTGAGCGCATCGAGATTCGTCAGGGTCTGAGCGCTGGCCAGGTGGTGGCCGATCGCGGCAGCTTCATTCTCAAGTCGGAGCTGGGCAAGGGCTCGGCCGAGCACTCCCACTAAGGGCGCATCATGTTCGAACGTATTCTTCGCTTCGCCATGGAGCAGCGCTGGCTGGTGCTGCTTGCCACGCTCGGCATCGCTGCACTGGGGATCTACAGCTATCGACACCTGCCCATCGATGCGGTACCGGACATCACCAACGTCCAGGTGCAGATCAACGCCGAGGTACCGGGTGCCTCGCCGCTGGAGGTCGAGCAGCGGGTCACCTATGCGCTGGAAACGGCCATGGCCGGCCTGCCAGGGCTGGAGCGGACCCGTTCCTTGTCGCGTTCGGGCTTTGCCCAGATCAGCGTCATTTTCGCCGACGGGACGGATCTGTTCTTCGCCCGCCAGCAGGTGAGCGAGCGCCTGCAGGGCGCGCGCGAGGCCCTGCCGGAGGGCGTGGAAGTCAATCTGGGGCCGCTGTCCACAGGGCTTGGGGAAATCTTCCTTTGGACGGTGAAGGCCGCGCCCCAGGCGCGCCGGGCTGATGGCGAAGCCTATACGCTCACCGATCTGCGCGAGATCCAGGACTGGATCGTCAAACCCCAGTTGCGCACCGTACCCGGGGTGGCGGAAGTCAACACCATTGGCGGTTATGCCAAGGAGTATCAGATCGCGCCCGATCCCAAGCGGCTGGCCGGCTACCGCATCACCCTGGAGCAAGTGGCGGTGGCGCTCGAGCGAAACAACGCCAACGTCGGCGCCGGTTTCATCGAGCGCGCCGGGGAGCAGCTGGTGATCCGGGTACCGGGGCAGCTCGCCTCTGTCGAGGACATCGCCACCATCGTGCTCGCAACCGTGGACGGCATCCCGGTGCGGATCCGGGATGTCGCGAGCGTAGGGGTAGGGCAGGAGTCACGCGCTGGGGCGGCTACCGAAAATGGCGAGGAGGCGGTGCTTGGCACCGTCTTCATGCGGGTGGGCGAGAACAGCCGCGAGGTGGCGCTGGCAGTGGCCAAGCGCCTGGCGCAGATCAATCGCAACCTACCGGAAGGGGTGCAGGCGATCGCCGTGTACGACCGCACCACGCTGGTGGACAAGGCGATCGCCACGGTACGCAAGAATCTCGTGGAAGGTGCGCTGCTGGTCATCGCCGTGCTCTTCGTCTTCCTCGGCAATCTGCGCGCAGCGCTGATTACCGCGCTGGTGATTCCGCTCTCGATGCTCTTCACCTTCAGCGGCATGGCGGCGAATCGGGTCAGCGCCAACCTGATGAGTCTGGGCGCGCTCGACTTCGGCATCATCGTCGATGGCGCCGTGGTGATCGTGGAGAATGCCATCCGCCGGCTGGCGCATGCCCAGGAGCGGCACGGTCGGGTGCTCGACCGCAGGGAGCGCTTTCAGGAGGTGTTCGCCGCCGCGCGCGAGGCGCGGAGGCCGCTCATTTTCGGGCAGCTGATCATCATGGTGGTCTATCTGCCGGTGTTCGCCCTGACGGGTGTGGAAGGCAAGATGTTCCATCCAATGGCCTTCACCGTGGTGATCGCCTTGCTGGGCGCCATGCTGCTGTCCGTCACCTTCGTCCCGGCGGCCGTGGCACTGTTCGTCACGGGGCGCGTACAGGAGCAGGACAATCGACTGATGAGCGCGGCGCGGCGCGGCTATGCCGTCGCGCTGGATGCAGCCATGCGTCGGCGGCCACTGATTTTCGCCGGCGCTGGCCTGAGCGTGGTGCTGACGGTGCTATTGGCCCTGCGCCTGGGCAGTGAGTTCGTACCCAGCTTGAGCGAGGGTGATTTCGCGCTGCAGGCGCTCAGAGTGCCCGGTACCGGCCTGGGGCAATCGGTGGACATGCAGCAACGCCTGGAGCGCTCCATCCTGGATCAGGTACCCGAGGTGGAGCGGGTTTTCGCGCGTACCGGCACCGCCGAGATCGCCGCGGATCCGATGCCGCCGAACATCTCCGACAGCTATGTGATGCTCAAGCCGCAGGCGCAGTGGCCCGATCCAGGCAAGTCCCGCGAGCAGCTGATGGCCGAACTGGAGGCGGCAGCTGCGCGTGTGCCCGGTAGCAACTATGAGCTGTCGCAACCGATCCAGCTGAGGTTCAACGAGCTGATTTCCGGGGTGCGCAGCGATGTGGCGGTCAAGGTCTTCGGCGACGACATGGCGGTGCTGAACAAGACCGCTGCGGACATTGCCAGGGTGCTGCAGAAGGTCCAAGGCGCCGCCGAGGTGAAGGTGGAGCAGACCGGTGGGCTACCGCTGCTGAGTGTGCAGATCGATCGTGAGCGAGCCGCGCGCTACGGCCTCAATGTCGGTGATATCCAGGATGTGGTCGCAACGGCGCTCGGTGGACGCAAGGCTGGCACGCTCTTCGAGGGCGACCGCCGCTTCGATCTGATGATCCGCCTACCGGAGGCCCTGCGCAGCGACCCGGCGGTGCTGGCGCGCTTGCCCATTCCATTGCCTGCGGTGGAAGGTCGTGTCGAGTTCATCCCGCTGGCCGATGTGGCGCGCCTGGAAACGGTGCTTGGGCCGAATCAGGTCAGCCGTGAAGACGGCAAGCGCCTGGTGATCGTCAGTGCCAATGTGCGGGATCGGGACCTGGGTAGCTTCGTGGCGGATGCCACCGCCGCCATCACGGACCAGGTGCGGATTCCAGCAGGCTACTGGACCAGCTGGGGCGGTCAATTCGAGCAGCTGCAAGCTGCCGCCGCCCGACTGCAACTCGTGGTTCCGGTAGCGCTGCTGCTGGTGTTCGTGCTGCTGTTCATGATGTTCGGCAACCTGCGCGACGGCCTCGTGGTCTTTACCGGCATTCCCTTTGCCTTGACGGGAGGGGTATTGGCGTTGTGGGTGCGAGACATTCCCTTGTCGATCTCGGCAGGTGTGGGCTTCATCGCCCTGTCGGGCGTTGCGGTGCTGAATGGCCTGGTAATGGTCTCTTTTATCCGTGGCCTGCTGGAGGAGGGCAAGCCGCTGGACATCGCGGTGCGCGAGGGGCTCTGGTCCGCCTGCGGCCAGTGCTGATGACCGCGCTGGTGGCCTCGTTGGGCTTCATTCCCATGGCCCTGGCGACGGGCACCGGGGCAGAGGTACAACGCCCGCTAGCGACCGTGGTGATCGGCGGCATCCTGTCCTCCACCGCCCTGACACTGCTGGTCTTGCCTGCCCTCTACCACAGCGTCCTGCGCCGTCGCGAACAGCCCGGGGAAGGATGACAGGATTGTAATGCGCGGCTCATCCTGGCGTTAGCCGCGCCCCTCTAGAGTGACCCCCATACCCACGCTGCACTCTAGAAGGAGAAACACCATGCCGTTCCTTAAAACTGCCCTGTTTGCCGCTGCCCTCGCTGTGGCCCACGTCAGCTATGCCGCAGACGGCAGCGAGCGTTCGATCTCGTACAACGAAGACTTTCGCGATAGTCAGGCGGCGCTCCAGCAGCACCGGGAGATGCACGAAACGCTGGCGAAAGAGGAGCGTCAGTCTCGGCAAGGAGCCGTCGAGGCCACTAACTAGGGCCGCTAGGTCAGGAGCGGCCGCAAGGTCGCTCGTCGCCACGGATGGCACGAATCGGCAAAGATGGACGTAACTCGCCAGCTCACGTCGAGGCGACCGGTATCCGCTGACCGTATCAGGCGACGGACATGCGCCCAGGCGCCGAACATCGCGGCGCCGAGGTGAATGCCCTTGGACTTCCGACGTTCGTCATCGAGGCGCCGTTGCAGGGTGTCTATACCGATCTCCTCGGGCGCCGCTACGCCGAGCGCCACAATGCCTGGAAGACAGGCCTTGAAGATGCTTCCAAGGGCATAGGCCTCATCAGGGGGCTGCACCCCAGGCGGCGTGAACCGCTTCCACGTTCAGACCCGCGTTGGTGGGACTTCCGTGGAGATTGACGCCTAGCTGCAGAGCCACGCCCTCACAAGTGATCCTCTGCTGGATCCAGCCTTAAGCTTTCCGATGCAGTTCGAAACCTTCCATGCTGGCAGGCGTCAGCGTACTGTCGTGCTCCTGAAAGATCATCAACCTGTCGGATTGGAGTCGCTCTACCAAGGCGGTTGCCGCAGCAGTGTTATTGGGGCTTATACCTCAGTACTCGACGTCCACGGTGGCGTCGAAGGTGCCCAAGGATTCAGGCATGTCCGCGATGCTGCTCCGATAGAAGCATGGCGGTCTAGGCAGTGCCAATTCGGCCGCACGGCCCTTGCGGTGGCGAGCGCATCGTCGTCGTGATCCCTGCCGACAACTTCGCCCGGTTCACCGACCGGCTCGCCCAGCAGGAACGTGACATCGCCAGAGCCACAGCCGATGTCCAAATCCCACATGCCCTCGGTAATTCCCGCACTCCCTGGGGTTCGTCTGATCCAGGGAGGAGGGTAGCGGTTCTGGTCAGCGTGTCTCGAGTGCGGGATGTTTCGCCGACGCCAGCCGCAATCCGGCCCGGCCAGCAGCATGTCGAGTGCCACCCCGCAGGAGCATTGCCGGGAGTATCAAAGCCCGGCGCTGAGTTTATTGATCAGCTCCTCACACGCGGAATCGTCGAATCTGTCCGTTGAGTTCTACCGCCAACTGAGAGAGCTGCAGACTCGCCGCGCGAGTCTGCTCAGCTCCCGCGGCAGTCTGCACCGACAGATCACGAATACGCGCCAGGTTAAGGTCCACTTCGCGGGCCACCTGAGCCTGTTCCTCTGCGCCGCTGGCAATCATCAGGTTCCGCTCATCAATGCCCGACACCGATTGCGCGATGGTCTCCAAGGCCGAGTTCGCCGCCTGCGCCTGTTCCCGCGTCTGTCGTGCCTGGTCGGCGCTGGTCAGCAGAGCATCTACCGTCTGGCCGGTGCCCTGTTGGATGCTGCCAATCATCTTTTCGATCTCGCGCGTGCTGTCACCCGTGCGTTGGGCCAGGCCCCTTACCTCATCCGCCACAACTGCAAAGCCACGCCCGGCATCGCCTGCTCGGGCGGCCTCGATTGCGGCATTGAGTGCCAGCAGATTGGTCTGCTCGGCTACCGAACGGATGACGTCGAGGACCTGGCTGATGTCGCGGGTCTGTTCGGCCAGTGCCTTGGCACGATCGCCGGCGCCCATGACGTTCTCGGTCAACGTCCCGATGGCAATCAGCGTTTTGCCCAGCTGTTGCTGACCATGGCGGGCTGTATCAGCGGCTTTGCGTGATTCGGTCGAGGTTGAAGTGGCGTTGCCGGCGACTTGCTCGACAGCCTGGCTCATCTCGGTCACCGCGGTGGCGGCCATCTCGATTTCGCCATTCTGCTGCTGCAGGCCAGTGGCGCTTTCCTGCATGACCGCGGTCATTTCCTCGGCGGCCGAGGCGAGCTGATTGGCCGAGTGCCCCAGGTGGCTCAGGGTGTCGCGAAGATTGGTCTGCATCTGCTGCATGGCGCGCAGCAGTTGGGCGGCCTCATCCTGGCCATGGGTGTCCAGGGTCTGGGTCAGATCGCCGCTGGCGATAGCCCTGGCAGCGCTCACGGCGGTATCGATTGGCCGAGTAATGCTCACGGTCAGGCGCCAGGCCAGCAACAGGGTAAGGCCCAGCGCGAGGCCGATCGCCAACCAGGTCACTGCTTTCGACTGGCCATAGGTAGCACTGGCGTGTTCGGAGGCTGCGTTGATGTCATCCTGATTGAACTTGCGCAGGGCCTCGGTGCTTGCGTTCATCTTGGCTCCTAGCTGGGCCAGGACTGTCTGCACCATAGTGCGGGCTTCGTCCATTCTGCCGGTGCCCACCAACTCGGCCAGCTGGTTGACACTATCGAGATAGCCCCGATAGGCCTGGCGCAGACTTTCGAAGGCCTGACGCTCCGGATCGGAGCCAATCGAGGCTTCATAGCGGTTGAATGCCGCCAGTATGGCGTTGTGATGGGATTCGAGCTGCTTGCGCGCATCGACGACAGTGGACGCGTCCGGGAAGGCTATCAGGCGCAACACTTCTGCTCGGGTAAAAGCCAACAGCAGGGCCAGGTTGTCAGCCTCGATCACACTCGGGACGCTGTCCGTTTCGATCTCCAGGCTTTGATCCCTCATTTGCGACATCTGCGTGATACCGAAAATGCCCACTCCAGCGACCAAGGCGGCTAGAAATCCAAAGCACAGCAAGCTGCGGCTGGCGATTCCGAAAGAGCGTAATGTCATGTCTTAGGTCCGGTTGGTGGTTGGTGAGCGGGATGCAGGTAGCGGCACCGGGTGGCAATCCAGTCAGCTAGTCACGCTCAAACCGCCGCGCTGCGCTGCTGGATTTCCTGGTGCAGGATGCGATCGTTCTCGGAGTAGTCCACCGGGCAGTCGATGACGTGGACGCCAGGGGTGTCCAGGCACTGCCGCACCAACGGCGCGAAGGCGGCCGCGCTTTCCACGCGATGGCCGTGGGCGCCGTAGCTTTCGGCGTAGCGGACGAAGTCCGGATTGCCGTAGTCCAGGCCGAAGTCCTCGAAGCCCATCTGCGCTTGCTTCCAGCGGATCATGCCGTAGCCGTCGTCGCGCAGGATGATGACCACCAGATCCATTTTCAGGCGCACCGCGGTTTCCAGCTCCTGGCTGTTCATCATGAAGCCGCCGTCGCCGCACACCGCCACGATGGGCATGTTGGGGTAAACCAGACGCGCGGCCATGGCCGACGGCAGGCCGGCGCCCATGGTGGCCAGGGCGTTGTCCAGCAGCACCGTGTTGGGCATGTAGGCCTTGTAGTTGCGGGCGAACCAGATCTTGTAGATGCCGTTGTCCAGGGCGACGATGCCGTCGGACGGCAGCACGTCGCGCAGATCGGCCACCAGGCGCTGCGGATAGACCGGGAAGCGGTCGTCGGTGGCGCCTTCGGCGACATGGGCCTCGTTGGCTTCGCGGATGTGCAGCAGGCGGTCGAAGTCCCAGGTGGGCTGGACCCCGATGCGCTCCTTGATCTGCCAGATGGCGTTGGCGATGTCGCCGACCACCTCGATCTGAGGGAAGTACACCGGATCGACTTCGGCGGAGCGGAAGTTGATGTGGATGACCTCGGTGCCGCCCCGGGTCATGAAGAACGGCGGCTTCTCGATCACATCGTGGCCGATGTTGACGATGAGGTCGGCGGACTCCAGGGCGCGGTGCACGAAGTCACCGGCGGAGAGGGCGGCGTTGCCCAGGAAGCGCGGGTGGCGCTCGTCGACCACGCCCTTGCCGAGCTGGGTGGTGACGAAGGGGATGCCGGTCTTCTCGATCAGCTGCCGCAGCACCCGTGCGGTCATCTTGCGGTTGGTGCCGGCACCCAGCACCAGCACCGGGCTGCGGGCGTTTTCCAGCTTGGAGACGGCGGCGGCGATGGCCTTGGCTTCGGCGACCGGACGACGGCTCAGGCTCGGCGGGACCGGCAGGCTCTCGGTGTGCTCGTCGGCGATGTCTTCCGGCAGTTCCAAGTGCACGGAGCCGGGCTTTTCTTCCTCGGCGAGGCGGAAGGCCTCGCGGATGCGCGACGGGATGTTGTCGGCGGAGGCGAACTGGTGGGTGTACTTGGTGAGCGGCGCCATCATGCGGCACACGTCGAGAATCTGGAAACGCCCCTGCTTGGATTTCTTGATCGGCTTCTGGCCGGTCAGCATCAGCATCGGCATGCCGCCCAGGTAGGCGTAGGCGCCGGCGGTGACCAGGTTGGTGGCGCCTGGACCGAGGGTGGAAAGGCAGACACCGGTCTTGCCGGTGAAGCGGCCGTAGGTGGCGGCCATGAAGCCGGCGGACTGCTCGTGGCGAGTCAGGATCAGCTTGATCTGCGAGGAGCGCCGCAGGGATTCCAGCAGGTCCAGGTTCTCTTCGCCGGGAATGCCGAAGATGTATTCCACACCCTCGTTTTCCAGGCAGCGAACGACCAGATCGGAGGCCTTCATCATGAGTGTCGTGTTCCTTTGAAGAAGCGATGCGTGAGGGTTAGGAGCGATACAAAGGGCGTCGTATGGCAATTCCATCCAGGCGACGCCGAGACTTCAGTCCAGTTCTTTCAAATTCGAAAGCGTGCTACCTGGGTCTGTAGGTTGTGGCTGAGCGTTATCATCCGGGTGCTGGACTGGGCGGTGTCTTCGCTGATACCCACGGTTTCTTCGGCGATGCCACGTACGTTGACGATGCTGCGGTTGATCTCTTCGGCGACCGAGCTTTGCTCCTCGGCGGCGGTGGCGATCTGCAGGTTCATGCTCTGGATGCTGGAGACCGCCTGGGTAATCAGCGAAAGCGCGGCTCCTGCGTCCTTGCCCAGGGTCAGGGTGCGTTCGGTGAGCTCGCCGCTGTCTTCTATAAGAGCGGTGGTTTGCCGTACTTCCTGTTGCAGCTCCTTGATGAGCGCTTCGATCTCTTCGGTGGATTGCTGGGTGCGCTTGGCCAGGCTGCGAACCTCATCAGCCACCACGGCGAAGCCGCGGCCCGCCTCACCGGCGCGGGCCGCTTCGATGGCGGCGTTGAGCGCGAGCAGATTGGTCTGCTGAGCGACGGACTTGATCACGTCGAGCACGGTACCGATCTGATTACTCGCACCGCGCAGGCGCTGCATGGCTTCGGTGGAGGTGGCCATCTGCCTGGCGAGCAGGTCCATTTCGGTGATCGCCTGGTTGACCTTGTGATCCCCCTCGCGCGCCTGTTCATCAGCGCTGCGTGCGGCGGCGGAGGCCTGAGCCGCATTGGCCGCGACCTCATGCACCGTGGCAGCCATCTCGTTCATGGCGGTGGCCACCTGGTCGGTTTCGTTACGCTGCTGCAGGATGCCCTGGTTGGCGGAATCGGTGACCTGAGAAAGCTGTTGGGCCACCGTCACCATCTGAGTCGCCCCATTGCCGATATGGCCGATCAGGGCGCGCAGGCTGTCCACCATCGTTTGGGTACTGCGTTGCAGCTGACCCAGTTCATCCTGGCGGCGGGTGTCGATCTGCATGGTCAGGTCGCCCTCAGCAATGCGCGTGGAGGTTTCCAGCACCTCGCGCAAAGGGCGTACGACCTGCCGCGTCATGGTCCAGGCGGCCAGTAGGGCGATAATCAGCGCCGCAATCAGGCCGCCCAGCAACTGCAGCTTGGACTGCTGTTCTTCTTGAGCGCGTTCCGCTACCTGGCGTTGATAGATCCGCTGGCTGGCTTCGCGCATCAGCGCGCTCTGTTCAGTCATTTCGGTGGTCGCCGCCTGGGTGGCGGAAAGCGCTTTGGCGAAAGTTTCCAGTGCTTTTTGATACTGGGTGAAAGACTGTTCGGCTTCGATCAGCGAGCGGCGTTGATCCTCGGACGTCGCACGCACCAATTCGTTGAGGGAGGTTGCTACTTTGTTCAGAGCCGTGGTTGCCGCGTTACGCGAATCATCCGTCTGTTGAAAGATATAACCACGGACCAAATAGCGAATATGCAGCAGCTGCTGATACAGGGTGCTGACTTTCTGCAGACTTTGTAGGTCGTTGGTGTTGGGGTTGCTAGAAAGTTGTCGGTAGAGTTGGATTTGTAACTCGTTGAATTCCTCCAATGTCTTGTTGGCGGAACTCACCAATACACTACGTGTCGCATCCCGCTGCTTTTGGGTATCCACTACCTTGGTATAGGCGGTGGCATAACGCTGTATGGTCTCACGCATTGCCAAGAGTTCGTCCCGCTGCTGATTCGAGAGCAGCTGGGCATTGGCGTCGATCTGGCGATCAAGATCACTGATTTCCTTGGATAGGCGCTCGGCATCGACCTGCTCGCCCTTCGCGGTGAATTTCTCGAGATAAATTTGCGCGCTGAGCAGGGTCTTCTCCATGGCGTTGACTCGATAGAGATTGTCGCCACTGGCTATCATTCTGTTGGTGGAGTGGTTTCCAATGGCAGCTATAAATATCGTCAGTGCGACGATGATGCCAAAGCTTATCCCCATTTTTTTGCTGATGGATAAGTTTGATATGGCGTTGTTGATATTCATTTTTATTATCCGGGGCGTAAGAGCGTCATCTTGGTGAATGGATTGAGATGCATTGCCTGGTTCTTTGTTATCGATCTCGAGGCGCAACTCTGCTGAGCAATTAGCGGTCTTTAAAAAACGGATTTTAGGCCGCTGGACGTCAAGGTTGCCGAGCGGCCCACCCCTTGGGACGAGTGGTTATTCGTGGACGATGCGCGAGTGATCGCGGGTGTCCTTCATGAAGACGTAGACCAGCAGCGAGCAGGCGATGCAGCCGGTCACGTACCAGTAGTAGCCGCTCTCCATGCCGATGCTCTTGAACCACAGCGCCAGGTATTCGGCGGTGCCGCCGAAGATGGACACGGTCAGGGCATAGGGCAGGCCGACGCCCAGGGCGCGGATCTCGGTGGGGAACAGCTCGGCCTTCACCACGGCGTTGATCGAGGTGTAGAAGCTGACGATCACCAGCGCCACCATGATCAGGCCGAAGGCGCCCCACCAGCTGGTGACGCTACCCAGGGCGGTGAGGATCGGATAGGTGAACAGGGTGCCGAGCACGCCGAAGGCGATCAGCACCGGGCGCCGGCCGACACGATCGGAGAGGGCGCCGACAACGGGCTGCAGCAGCATGAACAGAAACAGCGTCGCCGCCGAGATGGAGGTGGCGTCGGTCTTGCTCATGCCCACCGAGTTGACCAGGTACTTCTGCATGTAGGTGGTGTAGGTGTAGAAGGCCAGGGTGCCACCCATGGTCAGGCCGACCACGGTGAGGAATTCCTTGGGGTGGCGCGCCAGGGTGCGCATCAGCGATTCCTTGGGCTTCTCGGCCTTCTTGAAGGAGCTGGTCTCTTCCATGCCGCGGCGCAGGTAGAGCGCGGTCACGGCGCAGGCGGCGCCGATCAGGAAGGGAATGCGCCAGCCCCAGCTCTCCAGCTGTTCGACGGTTAGGGTCTGCTGCAGCACGATCAGGGTGGCCAGCGCCAGCAGCTGGCCGGAGATCAGGGTGACGTACTGGAAGCTGGAGTAGAAGCCACGGCTTTCCTTGGTCGCCATCTCGCTCAGGTAGGTGGCGGAGGTGCCGTATTCACCGCCCACCGAGAGGCCCTGCAGCAGCCGCGCCAGCACCAGCATGATGGGGGCGGCGACACCGATGGTGGTGTAGCTGGGGGTGAGGGCGATGATCAAGGAGCCGGCGCACATCATGATCACCGAGACCATCAGCGCGGACTTGCGGCCGGCCTTGTCGGCATAGAGGCCCATCAGCCAGCCGCCGATGGGGCGCATGAGAAAGCCCACGGCAAAGATGGCGGCGACGTTGAGCAGCTGGGCGGTCTGGTCGCCCTTGGGAAAGAAGGCCTTGGCGAAATACAGCGAGAAGGCGGCGTAGACGTACCAGTCGTACCATTCGACCAGGTTGCCGACGGAACCGCTGAAGATGGACTTGATGCGCTGCGAGGTGGTCTTGGGCGCGGTCTGGCCGGCCGCGAGGGTAGCGGTGCTATCCACAGGGTGTTCCTCTTGTCGTTGTTATTAGGGCGCTCGGGGCGTCGACAAGGGCTATAGCAGGGCGCGTGCCAGGTCGCGAAGCCGCATTCTGACTGGGTTTTTACCCTCTGCATGGGCGATATTCTGCCTACTGGGTCAGGGGTATAAGCGGATTTCCGCCTATCACCATGATCAGCCTTGATAACTGAGGCGTGGTTGATTGCGCCTACTGCATCCTGGGCCGTACGCGGATGACAGGCCAGCAAGTACTCGACCATCCAGTCGAGAAGAGGCCCCCTCCGAAGAGCGGCGGATAAGATTGGCTCATCAGTTGCCTGGGTAATACCGTCTCAACCGCATCACCTCTGGGTTCAACGCATCGAGACCTGACTTCCTGGCCGTCAGCCGCACGCAAGAGCTCGGCGAATTGCCGGCATAGCCCAAGAACAGCGCCCGTACGGCCAGCTTCCGACGCGATCCGTTACGACCAATGCGCTGCCTGCCCCAACTGGCACAGCGCGATCGGCGCCTACTCTCGGGGGCACCGCTGATTCCTTAGCGACGTAGCATCGATCCCGGCCAAGGATGTATCGAGTGTGGGGGCATCCGCTCCCGCCAGAAGCCGTAGTCCGGCCCGGCCGGAAGGCCGTCGAGTATCACCCGGATCGGGTGATACTCGACCTGTCGTAGCTCAGCGGTCAGTCTGCCGGCTGGTTGCCGACAGGCCCGGGCAGGGGGGCAGCAGCTAGGGGGGCAGGGACGTCTACACGCGGAATCGACGAATCTGCCCGTTCAGCTGCACCGCCAGTTCAGACAGCTGCTGGCTGGCGACGCGGGTCTGGTGGGCGCCGGCGGCCGTCTGGACCGACAGGTCGCGGATCCGCACCAGGTTACGGTCGACCTCGCGGGCCACCTGAGCCTGTTCCTCGGCGGCACTGGCGATCACCAGATTGCGCTCGTCAATACCTGACACCGACTGGGCGATGGTTTCCAGGGCGCCGCTGGCGGCCTGCGCCTGTTCGCGGGTCTGGCGCGCCTGGTCGGCACTGGTCAGCAAGGCATTCACGGTCTGCCCGGTGCCGTGCTGGATGCTGCCGATCATCTTCTCGATTTCGCGCGTACTGTCGCCGGTCCGCTGAGCCAGCCCCCGTACCTCGTCCGCCACGACCGCGAAGCCGCGACCGGCATCGCCTGCCCGAGCGGCCTCGATGGCCGCATTGAGCGCCAGCAGGTTGGTCTGCTCGGCTACCGAGCGGATGACGTCGAGGACCTGGCTGATGTTGCGGGTCTGTTCGGCCAGCTCACGTGCGCGATCGCTGGCACTCAGCACATTGTCGGTCAAGGTCTCGATCGCAATCAGTGTGTTGCCCAGCTGCTGCTGGCCGTCACGCGCGCTGGCCGCGGCCTGGCGCGAATCGGTAGAGGTGGAGGTGGCATTGCCGGCCACTTCCTCGACCGCCTGGCTCATCTCGGTCACGGCGGTGGCCGCCATTTCGATTTCGCTGTTCTGCTGCTGCAGGCCGGTAGCGCTCTCCTGCATGACGGCGGTCATTTCCTCGGCGGCGGAGGCCAGTTGGGTGGCGGACTGGCCCAGATGACCCAGGGTGTCACGCAGATTGGTCTGCATCTGCTGCATGGCCTGCAGCAGTTGGGCGGCCTCGTCGTGACCACGGGCATCCAGGGTCTGGGTCAGGTCGCCACCGGCAATGACCCTGGCCGCGGCTACCGCGTTGGCTATGGGGTAGGTCAGGCTGACCGTCATGCGCCAGGCGAGCAGGAGCGTCAGCCCCAGCGCGAGGCCGATGGACAGCCAGGTGATCGTCTTGGAGTTGCTGTAGGTGATCCCCGCGTCCTCGGCAGCGGCCTTGACGTCCTCCTGGTTCACCTTGCGCAGGGCCTCGGTGCTCTCGTTCATCCTGGCGCCCAGCTGGGCCATGCCGGCCTGCACCAGCGCCCGGCCTTCTTCCACCTTACCGGCGACTACCAGGTCGGCCAGCTGGTTGACATTGTTGAGGTAGTCCCGGTGGATCTGGCGCAGGCTCTCCAAGGCCTGGCGTTCACGATCGGAGCTGACCAATTTGTCATAGCGGCCGAAGGCCTCCGCGACCTCGCCGCTGATGCTGTCGATCTTCCTGCGGGTATTGGCGACGGTCGAGGCGTCAGGAATGGCCAGCAGGCGCAGCACCTCGATGCGGGTACGGGCCAGCTGCAAAGCGAGGTTGTCGGCCTCCACGATGCTCGGAACGCTGTTGTTTTCGATCACCAGGCTCTGGCCCCTGATCTGCGACATCTGGGTGATGCCGAAAATACCCAGGCCGGCTACCAACGCGGCGAGTAGACCGAAACACAACAGGCTGCGGGTGGCGATGTTGAACGCGCGAAGGGTCATATCCATGTACCGGTTGGGGGTGTGATGAACATAACGGCAATGGCCCCGATAACTTGAGCGGATGCCTTCAAGGACGCGGGTTTCGGCCTGTTTTTCGAAGTCGTGACCGCTTGAATTGAAGCAGACGCTCATGCGATCGATACGGACTTCCGCCATGAGTGACGGCCGTCTGCTGAGCGTTGGTGCGAGCGATGTCGTCCTGGCCGAGACCGGATCAAGGCTGCCCTCGGCATCCCCGGAGGATCGGGGCGGAGCCCGCGAGGTCAGGCGTCCGGGGCAGCCCCGGAAAAGCGCGGCTAGGCCTCGGAGCACTGCTGCTGTTAGTTTGCCTTTTCTACGACTGCGGACGCGAAGACAATGACAGACCGCCAGTTGATCATCCCCGACAGCATGAGACTGCTTGTCGAACGTGCGGGTTATGTACCGGCCGTGAAGGTCGGCAAAACGCTCTATTGCGCAGGGCAGGTGGGCCGTACGCCGGAGCTGGAGGTTATCCAGGATCCCGAGCAGCAATTCCGGGCGGCCTGGGACAATCTTCGCACTGTCTTGGCAGCGGGTGGCTGTACGTTCGAGGACGTGGTGGAGTTGACGACTTTCCACGTCGACCTGCATAGGCATATGCCGGTCTTCAGGCGCGTGAAGGATGCGGTCTTTCCCAGAGCGATGTGCGCCTGGACCTGCATCGGCGTCGCCGAACTGGCCCGTGCCGGACTCCTCGCGGAAATCAAATGTATCGCCGTGCAGCGATAGACCTGCCGCCCCCGGCTGTTCGGCCTGATGGCGCTGCCTGTGCAGAACGCTTGCTCAGCGTCCGGGTTGCGGAAACAGCTGAAGGGCTGCAGCGCTCAGGATCGGATAGTCAGGGGAGCGGTCCTTCATTCGCCTCCGCGAATCCCGGAGGCGATCGTTCCAACCCATTCAGGAAGCACTGTGATGAATAAAGATGGCAGCGAAACCTCGGCGGGCTATCTCTTGCTGGGCTACGTCGATGCCCGCCTGTTGGCGCTGTACCAGGCCGGGGTAGTGCCCAGGCTCGAACTCGCGCGTACCCCGGCTGCGCTGACCGCTACGGGGCAGGCCGCCGAAGCGGCGGTCCCGCTGTATATCCAGCAGGGCGCTGCACACGACTTCCTGCCCGGGTCGGGCACGAGCGAGTCCGCTCAGCCGGTTGAAGCGGATGAACCAGGGTCTTTCCCCGCGCAGGACAGCCTGGCCTGCCCTGTGGCGGAGGATGCCGAATGGCATTCCTTCAATGCACTTGAACAACAACTGGAGCTGCCGGACGAGGGCGCGGAGGACTACTCCCTGGAAGAGCGGCTCGAAGCCACCCGCCTGGCGTTGGCGGCGCTCGAAGCGGGGGAGGAGGTCAGCGTTCCGCTGCTCAGGCAGGCGTCCGAGAAATAGTGGCAATTAGCCATATATAGGGCTAAGGTTAATAGCCTTAACCTCAGACTGTGTCATCCTAAGCACCTTCTCCGCCGTTTCTTGCACTATGACCGCCTCACGAAGACCTCCTCGCGGTGCAGGCCGCACGGCCAAGCCCGATTCCCTCCGCGCTGCTCATGAGCAGATCACCCGCAACAGCGGGACCCTCGCCGATATCGCCGATCTGATCGAGATGGAAGGCAAGGCCAGGCCAGGACGTCAGCCGCCCGGGCAGCCCACCCGCGCCCGGTCCGAAGCCGCCAACCCGGCAGAGACGTCCAAGGCAAAAGTCGCGGGGGATAGCAGCGGCGGCCATTTCCTGGTGCAGCCCGTGTTCGGGATACCGCTGGTGGCGCTGCTCGTCTGCGCCCTGATCCTGGGCGCTGCGGTAGGGGTACCGCTAGGCGTGGTTACCTATGGAAGCGCGCTCTGCACGGCGGTGCTGGATAGCCTGGCGATCTTCTAGACGAACCGTAGGCAGGGCATCGCTGCCGGCCCCCGGCAGGGCGCCGGAAGTCGTTTAGCGCTACGCGTCAGGCTTCCAGCGACGCCGTGAGCTGGAATTCCTGACCGCTAGGAGCCGCCGCGGGTCTGCCCAGCAGATACCCCTGGGCGAGCCGGACGCCCAGCTGCTGCAGCTGCGCCAGTTGTTCAGGGGTTTCCACGCCTTCGCAGAGCACCTCGAGTTTCATCGCCTTGCCCAGCAGCAACAGGGAGGTCAGGACCTGGCCACGCTGTTCCTCGTCCTCGATCGCCAGGATCCGGCGATCGAGCTTGATCAGCTGGAAGGGCAGTTCGAGGATGGGGCCGAGGCCGGCAAAGCCGCTGCCGAAGTCGTCCAGGGCCATACGGATGCCCAGCAGCTGGAGCAGGGCGAAGGACTGGCGGGTCTTGGTATCTATGACCAATTCCACCCCTTCGGTGACCTCCAGGACCAGGCGGTTGGGCGCCAGGCGCGAGAGCCTGAGGGCCGCGGATACCCGCTCATGCAGGATGGGATCGGCGAATTGCAGCGGCGACAGGTTGATGGAGATGCTCAGGTGTGGAGGCCACTGACTGGCCGCGAGACAGGCCTCCTTCACCACCCACTCGCCCAGGGCGATGATGAAATTGCCCTGTTCCGCGAGCGGGATGAAAACCTCTGGCGAGACCATGCCCAGGGTCGGATGCTGCCAGCGCAGCAGCGCTTCGTAACCCGTCACTTGCCGGGGCTCGACGCGATAGATGGGTTGGTAGTGCAGCAGGAATTCGTTGCTCGCGAGTCCCTTGCGGACATCCTCCGGGGTGAGCAGCGCGGCATGGTCGAGCGGTGCGCCCAGGATGGCATCGACGCCCCCTTCGAAGACCCGGTCCCGGCCCTCGCGCTTGGCGCGATAGAGCGCGCGGTCGGCACAGTCCAGCAGGTCGTCGGCGCTGCTCAGACCGGCCAGGCCACTGCGGGCGATGCCGATGCTGACGGTGACCCGGGTCTTGTCGTCCTGACGCCCCTGGTGCGGGATCTGCAGGTCGCGAACGCGTTCCAGGATGGCCTCCGCCACGTCCAGCGCCTCGGCCGGGCCGACCCGGTCCAGGAGGACGACGAACTCCTCGCCACCATAGCGACCAATCCTGTCACCCGGGCCCAGCCCGACCGCCAGGGCCTTGGCCACGGAGCGCAGGCAGTCATCCCCGGCGAGGTGGCCGTAGTAGTCGTTGTAGCGCTTGAAGTGATCCACGTCGATCAGCAGCACGGCGCCTTGCTCTCCGGCCAGGCGGCGTTGCCAGAAGTCTTCGAGGAGCGGGCGGAGCTGACGACGATTGGCCAGCCCGGTGAGGGAGTCGGTTTCCGAAAGGATCTGCAGATCCTGATTGGCCGAATTGAGAGACGCCAGGCGGACTTCTTCGCGCAGCTTGTAGAGGTAGGAGCGGCGCCCTTCGACGTTGAGCCAGTAACTGGCCAATAGCGAAAAGAACGCCATCACGATGGCGTTGGTCATCATCAGCCCGCCGACGATCGGTGACACCGGCGCTTCATGGACGGCAAGGGCGATCACCGACAGGGCGAAGCCGTTGAACAGCAGGGCCGGCAGCAGCGGACTCTTCATGCAGGTGTTGACGAAGGCCAGCATCAGCGGCCAGGTGAAGATGAACAGTGTCTGATTCATCTCCCTGCCCGGTGGGCCGTTGATCACCATGTTGTAGACCACCACCAGGCCGACATAGAACGGCAGCGAGGCCAGGGTTTCGCGCCAACGTGTCGGCACCACCTGCAGCAGCACCACGACCAGCAGCGCGAAGGGGGTGGCGATCCCCAGCATCTGGGCGGCCGCCCAGGGCAGGGCGTCTTGCAGCAGGAGCCACCACCAGATCAGAAAGCTGTCGTAGCTCAGGGTGCCGATCAGCAGGCAGCGAGTGAGGTGCCGCGTGCGCTGCTTGTGGATATCTAGCTGAAACAGGCGCTCCAGCACCGAGACGAAGGCAAAGGGCCCGACCGGCACAGCAAGCGTCTGATCGACAAGCCGACCCAGCTCTGGTGAGGTTTTCATGTGTGACCTGGACTGACAGAAGAGATATCAATGTGCGATAAGTGACATTGATAATATCAATATGATGGCACCTAGTGACTGGCCGCTGGCGCAAGGATTCAGCCGAAATGACCGGCGGTTGAGTTGGAGAACCTGACGGTGCGAGCCCCTGCCGCAGGCTGCTGCGGCAGGGGCTCGGGCTGTTGTCAGACCTGGAAGCGGCGGGTCATTTCCTGCAGCCGGACACCGATGCGCGCCAGCTCCGTGCTCGAGGAGGCGGTCTCCTCGCTGGCGGCCGCGGTCTGCTCGGAGATGTCGCGAACGTTGGTCACGCTGCGGCTGATTTCTTCACCCGCCGTGCCCTGCTGCTCCGCGGCGCAGGCGATCTGCTCGTTCATCGACTCAATGTCCTTGACCGAGCGGGTGATGCGCTTGAGCAGCTCGCCCGCTTCGCGCGACAGGCCGACGCTGCTGTCGGTCAACTGCACGTTATGATCGAGCACCGCCGCCATGCGGTCGGTGCTCTGGTGCAGACCGGTGATGAGCTGGGCGATCTCGTCCGTCGAGGAGCGGGTGCGCTGCGCCAGGCCGCGGACCTCGTCGGCGACCACGGCGAAGCCGCGTCCCGCCTCGCCGGCGCGGGCGGCTTCGATGGCGGCATTGAGCGCCAGCAGATTGGTCTGCTCGGAAACCGCCTTGATCACGTCGAGCACGCCACCGATGCTGTCGGCATGATCGCGCAGGGCGGCCATGGCGATCTTGGTCGACGCCATTTCGCCGGCCAGCAGTTCGATCTGGGCGACGGCCTTGTTGACGGCCTGGTCTCCCTGCTGGGCCTGCTGACTGGCCTCCAGCGCCGAGCGCGCGGCGGCCCCGGCGTTGCGCGCCACTTCGTGGGTGGTCGCCGTCATTTCCTGCATCGCGGTGGCGATCTGATCGGTCTCGACCTTCTGGGATTGCACCCCGGCACTGGTCTGCTCGGTCACCGCCGACAGCTGCTCGGCGGCACTGGCGACCTGGACGACGCCATCCTTCACTTCGCCGATGAGTCCGCGGAGGTTGGTGGTCATCTGCTGCATGCTGATCTGCAGCGCGCCCAGTTCATCCTTGCGGGTCACCTCCAGCTGACGGGTGAAGTCGCCGTTGGCGACCGTCTGTGCCAGGAGAACGGTGTCCTTCAGCGGGCGGACGATGGAGCGGGTGATCAGCCAGGCGCCCAGGAGGCCCAGAGCGATCGCGATGGTCAGCCACACCAGCAGCAGCTGGCGTGCACCGCTCACATCCGTCAGCTGGAATTCCTTCTGGATCGCGGTGAGCTTGTCGGCGACCGACAGCAGCGTGGTGATGGTGGTAGTGATACCGGCCTGACCCTGGTCCACCTGGGCCTGGGTGGTGATCAGCTGTTGCAGGCGCTGCTGGTAGCCGTCGAGTTCGCTGCCAAGCTTCTGCAACGCCTCGGTCGGCAGGGTGCTGGTCGTAGCGAGTTGTTTGACCTTTGCCTGGATACCGTCCAGGGCGCCATGGGCAGCGGCCTCGTTATCCTTGGTGGGCGTGGTGGCATAGCTACGCAGGGCAATGCGCATCCGCTGCAGGTCGATGAAGAGGGCCGCTACCTGCTGACGGTCTTCGACTCGCCCTTCCTGGGAATTGGCCGCCGTGGCCAGGGCCAGCAGATAGGTGTCGGCCGCTTCCGCCGTGGCGGTCGCCGCCTGCTGGACGGTCGCACGCTCCCGCGTGGCCGTCACTACCTGGGTGTAGAAGTCCCGATAGCGCTTGAGTGCGGCCTGGGCTTCGCTCAGCAAGGCCTCGTTGGCCTTCGAGTTGAAGTTGGGGATGATGCTCTGCAACTGGGCTTCGAGCTTGTCGAGCGCGGCCAGCCATTTGGCCGCCTGGGCCTCGTCGGCCTTGACGATGTAGACGAGTCGCTCGATGCGCATATCGCGCGCCAGGGTGCTGAATCCGGAGATGTCGCCGATTCTTTCGCTCCGATCGCGCAGGGCGTCGGTAGCCTGCCATCCGGTGTAGGCCACCAGCAGGATCATGCCGATGAGCAGGGAGAAGCCGAGTGCCAGCTTGGCCCGGACGCTGATGTTGCTGAGGAAATTCCAGCCATTGTGCTGCATGTGGACTACCTGGAGAGGAGGGCCGGGTGGAAGCACCTCAGCCGGATTAACGGTGATTTGTTATCGCGATAGCTTTAAGCCCTTGGACGGGCTCTGAATACCTGACGTCATGGAGGTGCCGTCAGTCGCTGCTCGCGGGGGCGCGGCGCGCATTAAGAGCACCCTGAGCATTGTGGATGGGTCTGACCCTAGCCAAGAAAAAGTGATCCATGTCACACCTTTTCCAGAGATGGCTGGTGGCTATTCCTGGATGGACGGCGTGTCGCCATCATGGGGAACCCGGGTTTCCTCGCGGGCCGACACTGGGCAAAAAGGGTCCTCCGGCGTAGACCTCCAGGGGCTGCCGGCGGATCAGGGAGCCGGGCGACTTGCCAATCGCCTCGGTCGAGAACTACTGTATAAAAGAACAGTTATGGAGCCCGCGCCCATGGCCCAGAGCCAGCCATCCCAGCTGACCTCCTATGATCGCCTGACGATGCGGGTGTCGCGGCTGGTGAACAACGCGCGCGGGGTCATCGACAAGCACGTGCATGTGGAGCGCCTGGAAGCGAGCAGCGAGGACTGGGAATTGTTGCTTGAAGCCTTTGGCGAGACCGAAGGCCTGATCGTGGCCCATCGCGATGACGGCAGCATCGACCTGTTCTGGAAGGTCAGCTACGACGATTTCTGAGCGGTCATGACAGAGCGCCGGCTTCGCAAGCGGCTTGGCGCTGGAAGGAGGTTGACCATGAATATCCAGCGGCTGGGGCCTGCCTGGGCCCCCGTCTACCGGCAACTGATGCTGGACGCCTATGCCCGACATCCGGAAGCCTTCACCTCCAGCCCCGAGGAGCGGGCGGCACTGCCGCTCGACTGGTGGGAGCGTCGGCTGCAAGAGGATGACCAGGCACAAGAGTGCGTTTGGGGCGCAATCCGGGGCGCGGAGCTGCTGGGCGTTGTCGGTCTTGGCCGCGAGACGCGGGAAAAGGTCCGGCACAAGGCGACCCTGTTCGGGCTGTACGTCCCTGATCGTTACCGGCGTCTGGGAATCGCCAAGGGCCTGCTGGACGAACTCCTGACCCATGCGCAGGGGTTGCCCGGGCTCAGGGTCGTTCAGCTCACGGTGACCGAGGGTAATGATGCCGCGCTGGCGCTGTACCGGCAGGCGGGCTTTAACCTCTTCGGCAGCGAGCCGCTGGCGATCGCCGTGGGGGATGGCTTGCTTACCAAGCTGCACCTCTGGTGTGATCTGGACAGGTTGCGCCGCGGCTAGCGCGTCCCTGCCATCCACCACACCGCGATCCTTTCCCGGCCGGGCGCCGGATCGCGGTCCCGAGGGTCATGGGATGTCGTGAAACTGCCTCCAAATCGCCGCCACACCGTCACATCACCGCTCTAGGCTCGCCGCCCCAAGACAGCTTGTAACAAGTTGTATCCACAGGGCCAAGGAGAAGAGCTGGTGAAACGTTCAGGTAATAAACCCGCGGTGTTGACGGTCGCGTTCGCGGCCTCGCTGTTGGCGCTTTCGGTGCAAGCGGCCAGCCGTTCGGGCAACAACGCCATCAATGGCGTCGACCTGCTGTCAGGCTACAACAGGCTCTGGACCCCCGGCGCCACCTGGAACACCGGCACGCCCACCGCCTTCGGGGCGCCCATCCTGCAGCGCAATATCCAATACGTGGTCGACCTCGCGAAGACCCGCACCCAGGCCCAGGAGATAGCGGCCTACTACGACGACCGCCGTGACCAGAGTTACAGCCTGATCAGCGGCCTGGGTTCCCTGGCCAATGGCTACCTGGCCGGCTCCGGCGCCTTCACCACCATCCCGGTGTTCGACGCCTCCACCCAGACCATCAAGTACAACGACAACGGCAACGGCGCCGGCGACGCCAACGCGCAACTGGGCAAGGTGGTGCAACTGGTCCAGGCGATCCGCAACGATGCCTCCACCACTCCGGCGAAGAACGCCTACCAGTATCCGCGGCCCTGGCGGCAAGCCAGCGTGGACATCGTGCCGCTGTCGTTGCGCCCGGCGCTCAGCACCACGCCGCAGAGCGACGGCGGCTTTCCCAGCGGCCATACCAACGCGGCCTACCTGGCGGCCATGGGCTTCGGTTACGCCGTACCCCAGCGCCTGGGTGAAGAACTCTTCCGCGCCTCGGAGCTGGGCAACAACCGCATCGTCGCCGGCATGCACTCGCCGCTGGACGTGATCGGTGGTCGCATCACCGCCACCTACTTCGCCATCGACAACCTGGTCAACAACGTCCAGCTGCGCAGCGATGCCTTCGCCCAGGCCCAGGCCTACTTCGCCCAGCAGTGCGGCGGCGACATCAACACCTGCGTGGACGGCATCGATCCGGCCACCGACCAGCAGTCCCAGCACGCCCAGGACAAGGCGCTGTACACCGCCCGTATGACCTACGGCTTCGCTCCCGTCGGTCCGACCAACCTGGCGCCGGTGGTGCCGGTCAACGCCGAGGTGCTGCTGGAGACGCGCTTTCCCTATCTCACCGCCAGTCAGCGCCGCGACATCCTGGCCAGCACCGAGCTGTCTTCCGGCTATGTGATCATCGACGAATCCAACGGCTACGGTCGCCTCAACCTGATGGCCGCGGCCGACGGCTACGCGACCTTCACCGGCAATGTCAGCGTCAACATGGAGGCCAGCCAGGGTGGCTTCAACGCCCGCGACGCCTGGCGCAATAACATCGCTGGCAGCGGCAGCCTGACCAAGAACGGCAGCGGCGAACTCACCCTCAGCGGCGTCAACACCTACAGCGGCGGGACGGTAATCAATGGCGGCACCCTGCGTGGCCATGCCCAGGCCTTCGGCAGCGGCGACATCACCGACAATGCCACCCTGGTGCTGGACCAGTCGGTCAACAGCAGCCTGGCCAACAACCTGCACGGCAGCGGCAGCCTGGTGAAGACCGGAGGCGGCTCCCTGAGCCTGACCGGCAACAGCGACTTTTCCGGTACCACCCGCGTCAACCAGGGTCGCCTGGCCATCAACGGCAACCTCGGTAATTCGGCGGTCACCGTCAACACGGGCGCCATCCTGGGCGGCACCGGCAGTCTCGCCAGCCTGCGCGTGGCCGAGGGCGGCATCCTCGCGCCCGGCAACTCGGTGGGGCAACTCAACGTTAACGGCAACGCCGTCCTCGACCAGGGCTCGATCTATCAGGTCGAGACCGATGCCAGCGGCCGCGCCGATCGCCTGGTGGCCAGTGGCAGCATCACCGTCGACGGCGCCACCCTGGCGCTGGTTTCCAGCCCCTCCTGGCAGCCGCTGGGCAGCTATCAGCTGCTGAGCGCGGGCAATGGCCTGAGCGGCCGCTTCGGCCAGATCCAGTCCGACTTCGCCTTCCTCACCCCGACCCTGAGCTATGGCGCCAACCAGGCGACCCTGAGCCTGGCGCGCAATGGCGTGGCCTTCGCCGAGCTGGCCGAGGGCCGCAACGCCCGCGCCGCCGCAATGGGCCTGGATAACGCCGGTGCCGGCAATGCCTTGTGGAATCAGGTGGCCGCGACCAAAGCCGCCGGCGCCCGGAGCACCTTCCAGAGCCTGGGCAACGAGCTGCACGCCTCGACCAAGACCGTACTGGTGGAAAACAGCCGGCTGGTACGCAATGCCATGAGCGATCGCCTGAGCGACGCCCAGGACGAGCTGCCGTCCGGCTCCGGCATCCAGGGGCTGGCCGGCAGTCGCGAGCGCGGTCTGGTCTGGACCCAGGCCCTTGGCGCCTGGGGTCGCAACGACGGCAGTCACGACGCCAGCAGCCTGGACAGTCACAGCCGTGGCCTGCTGATCGGCAGCGACGTACCCCTGGACAGCGGTTGGCGCGTCGGCGGGTTGGTGGGCTTCGGTCACACCGATCTCGACCTGCGCGGCGAGTCCGGTTCGGCGGACAGCACCGACTACCACCTGGGCCTCTATGCCGGCCAGCAGTGGGACGCCCTCAGCCTCAAGCTGGGCCTGGCCCACAGTTGGCACTCGGTGGAAGCGCGGCGCAACCTGGCGATCCTCGGTAACGACCAGCGCCTGGCGCCGGACTACGATGCCGGTACCAGCCAGGCGTTCGGCGAACTGGCCTATCGGATCGAGCAGGGCGGCCTGAGTCTGGAGCCCTTCGCCAATCTGGCCCGGGTGCATCTGCAGACCGATGCCTTTCGCGAGCGCAGCGGTGCGCTGGAGCTGGACAGTCGGCGGCAGACCACCGATGCGACCTTCAGCACCCTGGGCCTGCGCCTGGCGGCCAAGCCACTCGGTGGGCTGAAGGTGGTGCCGAGCGCAACCCTGGGCTGGCGCCATGCCTTTGGCGACACCACCCCCGAGCACGAGTCGGCCTTTGCCGGTGGCCCGGACTTCAAGCTGGTGGGGGCACCCATTGCGCGGGACGCGGCGGTGGTGCGCGGCGCCCTGGACCTGGCGCTGAGCGAGACGGTGTCGCTGGGATTGGGCTATGAGGGCCAGCTGAGCAGCCATACCAAGGACCAGGACCTCAACGCCCGGCTCAGCTGGCGCTTCTGAGGAAAGGCGTCCTGGCTGTCCGAAAGGGCAGGGCGCCTGGCCCGGGCAGGAGGCTGCCGGAAACGGACAGCCTCCTGCCGTGAGGGCTAGAAGGACGCCAGATTGTCCGGCGTGATCAGCTGGAAGGGGACCTGGGTGAGATTGCTGCTGGTGGAGCCGTTGGCCAGCCGCAGGGCCATGTCCACCGCGCCCTGGCCCTGGCCCTTGGCGTCCTGCAGCACGCTGACCGCCAGCTTGCCCTCGCGCATCTCCTTCAGCCCGTCGGGGGTGCCGTCGATGCCGCCCACCAGGTATTTCGAAAGCGGCTTGCCGGCCTTTTCCAGACCGCGGATCGCGCCGATGGCCATCTCGTCGTTGTTGGCGGCGACGATATCGAAGGCCACGCCCTTGTCGACCCACTGCAGAACGCGTTCGGTCGCCTCACTGCGCTGCCAGTTGGCCGAGGCCTTCACCACCACCTGCATGTCGGGGTACTTGGCGACGACCTTCTCGACGCTTTCGGTGCGCAGCTTGGTCGCCGGGTGGGCCGGTTCGCCCATCAGGATGGCCACCTTGCCCTTGTAGCCGGCACGGCGAGCCAGCTCCTCCATCTGCATCGTCGCGGCCTCCACCTCGTCCGAGCCGACGAAGCCGGCATAGGCGGGCAGGGGAGAGACGCTGGGGCGATAGTTGATGAACACCAGCGGCACCTTGCTGCTCATCGCCAGCGACAGCATCTCCTGGGTATGGCTGTCGTCGATGAGATTGACGATGACCGCATCGACATGGGCCGCGATCAGGTTGCGGTACTGGCGCAACTGCAGGGCGCTGTCACTGTTGGCGTTTTCCAGGAAGACGTCGGCGTCCAGGGTATGGGCGCGTTCCTCGACATTGTTGATCAGCAGGGTGCGGAAGTTGTCGCGCTTGGAGGTCAGGACGCCGATCAGCGGGGCGCTGGCGTGGGCCAGGTTGGCGCAGGTGGCGGCCAGCAAGAGACCGGCGAGAAGGCGAAGCTTTGGCTTGAACATGAGTCGGTCCCCGGTCAGACACTGAAACGTTGCAGCAGCTCGCGCTGCCGGCTGGCCATGCGCGAGAGGTCCTCGCTGCTCTGCGCGGCGCTGTCGGCACCTTCTGCAGCCCTGAGCGCGGCGTCGTTGATCTGCACCATCATGCGGCTGGTTTCCTGCACGGTGGCGCTCTGCTCTTCGGTGGCGGCGGCGATCTGGGTATTCATCTCGCGGATGGTGCCGACCGCCTGGCTCATGCTCTGCAGGGCTTCCCGGGCGGAGGAGGCCAGTTGCACGCACTCCCCGGACTGGGCGCGGCTCACCCCCATGATTTCCACCACCGAATGGATCTTCTGCTGCATCTGTTCGATCTGTTGCTGGATCTCGCTGGTGGAGGCCTGGGTTCGACTGGCGAGGGAACGTACCTCGTCGGCGACCACGGCGAAGCCGCGCCCCTGCTCACCGGCGCGAGCGGCTTCGATGGCGGCGTTGAGGGCGAGCAGATTGGTCTGCTCGGCGATATTGCGGATGGCGTCGACGATGCCGTCGATGCTCTGGCCATAGCCCTGCAATTCATCGGTGGCCTGGGCGGCGACCTGGATCTGCCGTGCCTGGCGCTGGATGCTGTCGATGGTCTCGGCGACGGTGGTGCCGGTCGCCGTGCTCAGTTCGAAGGTGTGGTCGACCGCATCCTTGGTGTCGATGGCGCGCTGGGCCACCTCGGCCACGGTGCTTTCCATCTGGGTCATCGCCGAGGCGGCGGAGCCGAGCCGCTCGGTCTGCTCCTCCACGGCGCGGGTGGTACTGGCACTGATGTCGGCATTGGCCAGGGCGGTATGCCGGAGGTCGTCGGCCGACTGGGTGAGGGTCTGCACCGTGGTCTGCAGCGAACGGATCAACTCGTTGAGATAGCCGCCCAGTTCGCTGAATTCGTCCTTGCGGCGCACATCGAACTGGACCCGCAGATCGCCGGCCGTGACCTGGCGCAGCGAGTCGCGGAACGCCTGCAGCGGTCGCCGCAGACCGCGGGCGACCCACAGGCCGATGATCACGGCGGCGCAGATCGCCAGCAGGGCAACGATGGCCAGGACCTGGCGGCTAGTGGCCACGCTGGCATCGGTATCGCCCTTGGCTTGTTGCGCCACGGCGACGGCACCGGCGCTGAGGGTGCGCAGCGCATCCAGGGTCGCCTGCAGGGCGGTGCCGGTGCGCTGGCGCTGGGCGTCGAACTGGGCCTCGGCCGCGGCCTGTCGCTCATAGGCCTGGCGCAGGCCGTCAGGCGCGGTCATCTCGTGCAGCAGACGGGTGACCATCACCCCCACGATGCGCGCGCTGCGCTCGTCGATGGCGGCCAGGGCGCGCAGCCGATCGGTGATGACATCCTGCTGCTGGTTGAGCGTCACCGCCAGACCTGGCAGATCCAGGCGGGCCGCCTGAGCGGCGAAGGCGGCATAGGTCTTGTCCGTCTCGATCAGCAGCATCTGGGCGGCGCGAACTGCCGCGCTGGCACCTTCCGCCTTCTGTTGCGCACTGTAGGCCTGCAGGTAGCTGGACAGTCGATTGGCCTCCGGCGTGGCATAGCCCTGCAGGGTCCGGGTGGCACGGCGCACCTCGACCAGCTGGCGATAGCTGTCGATGAGGATTTTTGCCTGGTCGCCATAGGCGTTGCCCAGCTTCTGCTCCTGAGCGAGCGCCTGGATCAGCGGGTCGTGGCCGCGCAACAGCGCCGGCAAACGCTGGTGCAGCTGCAGGTAGTCGGCGAACTGCTGCTGGAATTGCTGCTCGTGCGTGGCGATCGGCGCGGAATCGGTCTCGGCCAGCAGGCTGAGCAGGGTCTGGTTGGCGCCCAGCAGCTGCACGTTGATTTCGCCGACGGCCTGGCCGAGCGGCGCGGATTGCTCGGTGATGACCGCCAGCCGCTCATGGATGGACTGGGTACTGGTGAAGCTTACGGCGACGATACCCAGCAGCAGCAGCACCAGAAGAGCGATGCCGCCGACTACCCGTTGAAGAAGCGTCATGGTTGTTCCCTGCTTTGTTATCGGTGTAGAGGCAGGAGGCCATTGGCGGCAGGTGTCATCGTGCGTCTCGATGCCTGTCCATGGCCAACATCCCCGCAGCCTAGTCTTATCGCCTGACCTTTCCGCAGGGTCTGCAGACGTGCGGCCTGCGCCGGGCGATCAGCTGTCGTCGACACCCGCCAGCGCTCGTGCCAGAGCCTGGCGTGCCGTTTCGCGTGCTGGACGGGCAGCTGCATCCCCTGACGGCCAGGCACGGGTCGGGGGCTCGAATAGCGCCACCGTGCGACGGACACCTCAGGTTGCGATCCTGAAGTGCTCGGCCAGAAACCAATCCGGGCTTCGCCAGGTCCCTGAAAGGTCTCTTTTCTCAGGATTACCCGATGTCCAAAGCTCTGCTGTGCTCCCTCGTACTGGCTACCGCCGCAACCCTGACGGCGTGCGACAAGACCTCCGAAGACCACGCCCAGGACGCTCAGACCCATAGCCAGAAGGCCCAGGAGAAGGCGGCCGAAGGCAAGGTCGAGCGCGCCTCCAAGGAGCAGGCCAAGGCGCAGGAAGACCGGGCCCAGGCCAATGAAGCCGCGGCCACCGAAGGGCGCAACACGCCTCCCGATTCCGCCGTGCCCGGCTATATCAAGACGCCCGGCAAGGAAAATCCCTGAGTCTCGACCCCGGTCGGCGGTCGGTTCAGGACCGGCCGTCGAGGGGGCGAAGCGAGAGGCAAGGCCTGCCGCAAGAGGGCTTGGCGCCTTCTTTGCTGTCCGGCGAAATCGGGGCGTGACGCTCTCGCTGGCGGAACATCCGGAGAGCAGGAGGACGAGGGCCAGGGCAAGGCTCTGATCGGCGGCGCGGTGAACGGGCCTCGGCGTGCCGACGACAGCCATCGTCGAGGCGAGCAACGGCTGTTTACATCCGGGCCAGGACGATTAGAGTAGGGGCCACTTCGCCATCATTCGTCCAGCCTCCGGAGCCGCCATGAGCCTTTCGCGACCGATCCACTGGTATCGTGCCCGCAGCACGCTCGAAATCGTCGCCTTGGGCCTGGGCGTCATCGCGCTGGTGATCGCTGTCGATCAGGGCCTGCGCA
The DNA here is from genome assembly GCF_014522265.1 of Pseudomonas oryzihabitans. Classification (GTDB taxonomy): domain Bacteria; phylum Pseudomonadota; class Gammaproteobacteria; order Pseudomonadales; family Pseudomonadaceae; genus Chryseomonas; species Chryseomonas aestiva. Next base: position 4,781,783 of record NZ_CP017024.1, on the reverse strand, counting down.
ACTCGCCCTCGGAACACCTCGCCGACTATCACGCCTGCAAGGGTGACGGTGGCCTGGCGCGAATGAACGCCATCGGCGAAATCGTCTGCCGGCTGCCCAGTCCGGTGATCGGCCAGGTGGCAGCCAAGACCCCGGCGGTCTCCGGCCTCTAAACCACCGTCAGGCTTCGCACTGCGCGGCCCGTTCAGGATCAGCCCGATCCTGTGACCGGACCTTTTCGGCCCGGTGATGCCTCTTTCCTGCATTCCTTCCTGATGCCGTCCTGACCTCTGGACGTGGATCACGGCTGCCTGGCATTCGCGATGCGAACAGCTATTGCTTACCGTAACATTTGATAATGAGAGTTTTTATCATTTAAAGTGCTGGCCCTCGCGGGATCCCGCGAAGAGCAGCCTTCAAGTGCACGGCGTCGGCTGCAACGCCACGGTCACAAGGATCACCATGAACACCCAAGGAACCCTCTGCCAGCCCGTCCGCCTTCGCCGCGGGGCTCTCCGTCAGCTGCTCCTGATCGGCGCGCTGATTCCCTTTCCGCTGACGGCCCTGGCCGCCACGGTGGCCGAGCAGAACGCCACGGAACTGGACACCCTGACCATCGAAGGCAACCGCCTCTACGACATGGCGCCCTCGGAACAGACCGGCGGCTATACCGTGGATTCGGCGACCGTGGGCACCAAGACGCCGGCTGCCCTGCGTGACATTCCCCAGTCGATCACCTCTTACACCAGCGACTACATCAAGGACCGCAACTTCAACACCCTGGACGAGCTGGCCAAGTCCACCGCCGGCCTGCGGGTGCTGACCAACGACAGCGGGCGTTCCTCCATCTATTCGCGTGGTTACGAGTACGACGAATACAACATCGACGGCCTGCCGGCGCCCATGACCAGCATCTTCGGCACCGTGCCCATCCTTTCGCCCTTCGACCGGGTCGAGATCATGCGCGGGCCCTCGGGGCTGTTCAACAGCACCAGCGAGCTGGGCGGCATCGTCAACATGGTGCGCAAGCGCGGCACCGAGGACTTCCAGGGCCATATCACCGGGCGCTACGGCTCCTGGGACACCAACTACCAGGAGATCGACCTGGCCGGTCCGCTCACCGAAAGCAAGAATGTCCGCGGTCGCTTCGTCGCCTCTCGCGCCGACACCAATGGCGAGGTGGACTACAACGCCAACACCGACCAGAGCTACTACGGCGACCTGGACATCGACCTGTCCGACGCCACCCAGATCTCCTTCGGCCTGATCCATCAGGTCAAGAACCTCACCCCGCACAACGGCTATCCCACCGACGCCCAGGGCAATCTGCTGGACTTCAGCCAGTCGCGCTTCCTGGGAGCGGACTGGAACTACTTCGACGGCAAGACCACCGACGGCATCTTCGAGCTGACCCACAGGTTCGATAACGGCGGCTATGGGCGCATCGCCGCGCGGGCGTCGCACCGGGAGGCGGATTACCTCTATGCCTTCACCGGCGGGGCGGTGCAGGCCAACGGCAATACCAGCATTCGTGCCAGCACCCGGGACTTCGAGCAGGACGCCTATTCCCTCGACGCCAGCTACAGCCAGCCATTCGAGGCGCTGGGTCAGGTCAGCGAATTCGTCGTGGGTACCGACTACAAGCACTACGACACCGATTACCAGAACGGCAACAGCGTCCTGGGTACGGTCAATGTGAACAGCTATTCGCCGACCCGCTTCGCCAAGCCGGCGCGCGCCTACCAGACCGACTTCAGCAGCGAGGATCGCGAATTCGGCCTCTATTCCAAGGTCACCTTCCGCCCCATCGAACGCCTGGCGCTGATCGGTGGCGCCCGTGTTTCCTGGTACAGGGGCGATGCCTACACCACCACCCTGGCCAGCGGTGCCGAGGCGGGGGAGAGCCAGAAGCACAGCGGTTTCGTCACCCCCTATCTGGGTACCGTCTACGACCTGGACGACTACCATTCCCTCTATGCCAGTTATTCCAAGGTGTACAAGCCGCAGAGCGAGCTGGATGCCCAGGGCAAGGCCATCGATCCTCGCGAGGGCGACCAGTACGAAGTCGGCATCAAGGGCAGCTACTTCAATGGCGACATGAATGCGCGCCTGTCGATCTTCCAGCTGACCGACGAGAATCGCGCGTCCACGCCTTTCGATGCCAATGGTCTTGCGATCACCACCTATTCCGAAGCGTCCGGCAAGACGCGGGTGAAGGGGGCCGAGATCGAGGTCAGCGGCAAGCTCACCGAGCAGTGGGAAATGCTCGCCGGCTACACCTACATGGATACCCAGAACCTCAGCGGTGATGGCAACACCCTGTTCGAAGCCATGCCCAAGCACATGGCCTCGCTGTGGACCAAATACACCCTGGCGGGTGGTCCGCTGACCGGGCTGAGCATCGGTGGCGGGGTGACCGCCATGAGCGATTTCTCCCAGACCAACCAGACCTCCGGGGTCACCGTGTCCGCCCCCGGCTATGCCACGGTGGATGCCAAGTTCTCCTATCCGGTCACCAAGCAGCTCACCGCGACCCTGGACGTGAACAACCTCCTCGACAAGGAATACTGGTCGCGCGTAGGTTCGGTTTCCACCTTCAACTTCCAGGGCCCCTCGCGCAGCGTGATGGTCGGGGCGCGTTACGACTTCTGAGGTTCAGGCCGACCTGAGTCGGACTCAGGTCGGCCAAGGCGCTGCATGCCGTGACGATCTCTTCCACGATGTACCGAGATGCGATGAAAGATTCACTCTTCCAGCGGGACGATGTCGGCAGCGAGCCCTGGTGGCAGGCCGTGGCCTGTCGCGGCACGCCGCTGATCGAACCCATTGTGGCCGGGCGCTATCGCCTGACCTTTGTCTGGCGCGATCCCGAGGGGTTGGCCGAGCGCTCCCGTACCCGGCGGGTCTGGCTCAACATCACCGGGGTCACCGACCATCATCAACCGGGCTTGCCGCAGAGTCTGCGGCGCCTGCCAGGCAGCGATGTCTGGGCCTGGGAGACCGAGCTGGAGGGCGGCTGGCGCGGCAGCTATTGCCTGATCCCCAGCGCGGAGCCGGCGCCCTTCGAAGGCGAGGCCCAGTCCGATCTCCAGGGCATCCGCCTCTGGTGGCGCAGCGTCTTTCCCCTGGCCCAGGCCGACCCGCTCAACCCCCGGCGTGCCTGGCAGGGTGGGCGCGGGCTGGCGGTGTCGGGCGTGCATCTGCCGGAGGCGCCTGCGCAGCCGGCCTGGGCGGCCTTTGATGCCGACCGCAGCCTGGCGCCAGCGGCCTGGCCGAGTCTGCAGCAGTACCAATGGACGAGTGCTCGGCTCGGAAACAGCCGCCCGGTATGGCTCTTTGCCACCGGTAATACCACCCCTTTGGAGCGGCCGCTGGCCATCCTGCTGGATGGGCAGTTCTGGGCGCAGACGATGCCCATCGGCGCGCCGCTGCAACAGCTTACCGCTGCCGGGCAACTGCCGGAGGCGGTCTATCTGCTGATCGACAACAGCGACCGCGCCCTGCGTGGCAGCGAGTTGCCCTGCAATACCGAATTCTGGCTGGCGGTGCAGGAAGAGCTGCTGCCGCAGGTGCGCGACTGGGCGCCTCATGCGCAGTCACCGTCCTCGACGGTCGTCGCCGGGCAGAGCTTCGGCGGTCTGGCGGCGCTCTATGCCGCGCTGCACTGGCCGGAGCGCTTCGGCTGCGCCCTGAGCCAGTCCGGTTCCTTCTGGTGGCCGCAGCGCGGTGCGCCGGGACGGCTGTTCGAGGCACTGGCGAGCGGGCAGGGGAGCACGCATCCCTTGCGGCTGTTCATCGAGGCCGGGTTGCGCGAGCCGGCCATCCTCGAAGCCTCCCGCGCCCTGGTCCCACGCCTGCGCGAGCAGGGTCACGACCTCGACTATCGCGAGATCGATGGGGGCCATGATGCCCTCTGGTGGCGCGGCGGGCTGCTCGACGGTCTGGTCCGCCTCTGGCAACCCCTGCTCGCCGACGCCCCTCGCTAATCCCCCTTTTCCAGGAGCTCCGATGGACGCCGCCAATCCCTTCGACGATCCCGCTCAGGTGCTGTTGATCCTGCGCAATGCCCGCGGCCAATGCAGCCTCTGGCCAGAGGCCATGGCCGTGCCCACCGGTTGGGAACCGGTGTTCGGGCCGGCGCCGCGCCTGGCCTGCGACGACTGGCTCGCCAGCCACTGGCGCGATATCCGCCCGGTCGCCTCCCTGCCTTCCTGACTGGAGTTCCTGTGTCTTCCATGCCCCGTTCACGCTTACCCGAGCTGCCGCTGGTCGCTGCCCAGCCCGGCATCTGGCTGGCCGATCAGCTGTCGCCCCATGCCAACGCCTTCGCCGTGGCCCACCTGGTCGAGCTGCGCGGGCCGATCGACGCCCAGGCGCTGATGGCGGCCATCGTCCAGGGCCTGGCGGAAATGGACAGTCTGCGGCTGAGGTTCGCCGAGCGCGAGGGCGAGCTGGTGCAGTGGATCGACAGCGACATGGCCATCCCTGCGCCCGAGTGGCTGGACCTGCGTCGGGCAGCCGATCCGAAAGGCGTAGCGCGCGCGGCCATCCGCACCGATCTCGACGGCGACCTGCGGGCCACCAGTGGCGGTCCGCTGTGGCTCAACCGGATCTACCAGCTGGGCGACGATCATCTGTTCTGGTACCAGCGCTATCACCATTTGCTGATCGATGGCTATGGCTTCGCCGCCCTGGCCAAGCGGGTAGCGGCCCTGTACAGCGCCGCGATGCGCGGCGAGACGAGTGAGCCTTCGCCTTTCGTGTCCTTTGCCGAGGTGGTGCGCGAATATCAGGACTATAAGCAGTCGGCCGTCCGCGAGCGCGACGAAGCCTTCTGGCGCGAGCGTGGCGCGGCCTTGCCGCCGGCGGCGTCCCTGGCACCGGGCGGCCTGTCGGGACAGGTACCCACGCCGCGGGTGGTGGAAGCCCGCGCGCGGGTGCCCGCCGCGGTCTTCACCAGGCTCGCCGAGCAGGGCAGGGCTCAAGGGGTGACGCCAGCCGATCTGGCCGTGGCCCTGGCCGCCACCTGGTTCGCGCGCCTCAGTGGCCAGCCGGCCTTCAGCGCCGGCTTCATCTTCATGAGACGCATGGGTTCGGTAGCGCTCAAATCCGGAGGCGCGACGCTCAACGTCCTGCCCTTGGGCGTGCGCACTAACTCGACCCAGACGCTGCCGCAACTCGCCGCCGCGCTGGCCGCCGAGCTGAAGAAGGTGCGCCGTCACCAGCGCTACGACGCCGAGCAGATCGCCCGCGATCTTGGCCGTCCGGGCGATGCCGAGCCGCTGACCGGACCGGTCATCAATCTCAAGCTGTTCGATTTCGCCCTGGATTTCGCCGGGGTGCCGGGCATCACCCACGAACTGGCCTCGGGGCCGGTGCGCGACCTGGAGATCGCCCTCTACCTGGAGGCCAGCGGCGCCCTGGACATCAAGCTGCTGGGCAACGCCGAGCGCTACGCCGCCGATCTGTTGCAGGGGCACGTGGAGCGGTTCGGCCTGCTGGCCGGGCAATTCGCCGAGCAGCCCGGTCTGGCCCTGGGCGCAGCGGACCTGCTGGCGCCAGCGGACCGGAATTGGCTGGCCGCGATCAACGCCACCAGACAATCGCTGCCCGAGGCTACCCTGGCGACCCTGCTCGCCGACCAGGCAGCGCGCAGCCCTGCTGCGCCGGCACTGGCCGATCTGCAGCTTGCCTTCAGCTATCGGGAGACGCGCCAGCAGGTGCTGGCGCTGGCCCAGCGGCTGAGCCATGCCGGGGTAGGGCGGGGCGACATCGTCGCGGTGGCCCTGCCGCGTTCGGTGTTCCTGTCCCTGGCGCTGCTGGCGACGCTCGAACTGGGCGCCGCCTACCTGCCGCTGGACAGCGGCTATCCCGACGAGCGCCTGCAGCTGATGCTCGACGACGCGCGATCCCGGGTGCTGGTAACCGATGCCAGCCAGCGCGAGCGCTTCCCGGCGCTGGGCGAGGATCAGGTGCTGATTCTCGATGCGCCGCTGGAGGAGCTGGACCACGAGCCGGTGTTCGCCGGACCGCGTCCAGGCGATCCGGCCTATCTGCTCTATACCTCCGGCTCTACCGGCCGCCCCAAGGGCGTGGTGGTCAACCATGCCGCCATCGTCAATCGCCTGCTGTGGATGCAGGACAGCTATCCCATTGGCGCCGGCGACACGGTCTTGCAGAAGACGCCGAGCAGCTTCGACGTCTCGGTCTGGGAATTCTTCTGGCCGCTGCTGGTGGGCGCCCGGCTGTACCTGGCGCCGCCCGAGGCCCATCGCGATCCCCTGGCGCTGCAGGAGCTGTTCGCCCGCGAACGGGTGACCACGGTGCACTTCGTGCCCTCGATGCTGGCGGCCTTCGTCGCCAGTCTGGACGAGCCGGCCGCGGTAGCCCGCTGCGCCAGCCTGCGCCAGGTGTTCTGCAGCGGTGAGGCGCTGCCCACCGAGCTGGCTCGTACCTGGGAGCGCCGCGTCGGCGCGCCCCTGCACAACCTCTATGGCCCCACCGAAGCCGCGGTGGACGTCTCCTATCATCCGGCCCACGGCGCCGCCCTGGCGGCCGTCACCGGCAGCAGCGTGCCCATCGGCAAGCCGGTGTGGAACACCGGGCTGCACGTCCTCGACGAACGCTTGCGACCGGTCCCGCCGGGTGTGGCGGGAGAACTCTATCTGAGCGGGGTGCAGCTGGCCGATGGCTATCTGGGCCGTCCCGAGCTGACCGCCGCGCGCTTCATCGCGGCGCCGGACGGGCAGGGCGAGCGGCTGTATCGCACCGGTGACGTGGCGCGCTGGCTGCCGGAGGGCGTCGTCGAATACCTGGGCCGCAGCGACGACCAGGTGAAGATCCGGGGTCAGCGCATCGAACTGGCGGAAATCGATCATGCCCTGCTGGCGCTGCCCGGCGTGGCCCAGGCGGTCACCCATGCCCGGGTGCTGGGCGAGGCGGCCGTTACCACCGGCGGCGATGCCCGCCAGCTGGTGGGTTATCTGATCGCCCAGCCGGGTGCCGCGCTGGACCTGGAGCGCCTGCGGGCGCGGCTGGGCGAAAGCCTGCCGCCGCATCTGGTGCCGGTGGCGCTGGTCGAGCTGGAGGCCTTGCCCCTGGGTGCCACCGGCAAGCTGGATCGCAAGGCCCTGCCGGCGCCCCAGGGCGCGGCCAGGACCGCGAGCCGTCCCCTGGCGCCGGGGTTGGAAAGCGACCTGGCGGCGGCCTTTTCCGAGGTGCTCGGCTGCGCCATTGTCGGCGCGGACGATGATTTCTTTGCCCTGGGTGGCCATTCGCTGCTGGCCATGACTCTGGCAGCCAACCTGCGCCGGCGCCTGGGGCGGTCGGTATCCATCGGCCAGATCATGGTGGCCTCCAGTGTTGCCCGCCTGGCGCGGCAGCTGGAGCAGGACGCGGCCAGCGCGGCGCGGGCCGGCTTCGAGACCCTGCTGCCGCTGCGCCCGGGCGACGGCCCGACGCTGTTCTGCTTCCATCCGGCCTCGGGCTTCGCCTGGCAATTCAGCGTGCTGCAGCGCCACCTGGATCCGCGCTGGTCGCTGCTCGGTATCCAGTCGCCGCGTCCGGACGGTCCCCTGGCCCAGGGCGCCGATCTGGAAGCCGTCCTCCAGCGCCATCTGCGCACCCTGCGCGAGGTACAGCCGCACGGCCCCTATCATCTGCTCGGCTATTCCCTGGGCGGCACCCTGGCCCAGGGCCTGGCGGCGCGGTTGCAGGCGGCAGGGGAAGAGGTCGCCTTCCTCGGCCTGCTCGACACCTATCCGCCGGAAACCCAGAACTGGCAGGAGCGCGAAGGCCAGCGCGAGCTGGACCCGGAAGTGCTGGCCGAGGTCAATCGCGAGCGCGAGGCGTTCCTCGCCGCCCAGCAGGGCCTGGCCGATCCGGCGCTGGGGGAGGGGGCGGAGCTGTTCGCCACCATCGAGGGCAACTACGCCGATTCGGTGCGGCTGCTGGCCACGGCGCGCAGCGCGCGTTTCGACGGCGAGGCGCTGATGTTCGTCGCCCGCCGCACCCTGCCGGCGGGAATGGACGTCAAGGCCACCTGGGCGCCCTGGGTCACCCGCCTGCAGGCCCACGAGGTGGACTGCGCCCACGTCGACATCATCGCCCCGGCCCAGCTGGCGCAGATCGGCCCGGTGCTGAATCGGGCGTTGAAAGGACTCTAGCCAGCCGAGCGCCGCGCCAGGGGCACCACCATGGGGGTCCCGGCCACCGGGTCGTCGATGATCAGGCAGTCCAGGTCGTAGACCGCCTTGATCAGCGCCGGGGTGACCACCTCGCGTGGGCGGCCGGTGGCCAGTACCTTGCCGTCGCGCATGGCCACCAGGTGGGTGGCGTAGCGACAGGCGTGGTTGAGGTCGTGCAGCACCATCACCAGGGTGTGGCCCTGCTGGCGATTGAGGTCTTCCAGCAATTCCAGCAGGTCGATCTGATGAGTGATGTCGAGCCAGGTGGTGGGCTCGTCGAGCAGCAGCAGCGGGGTTTCCTGGGCCAGCGCCATGGCGATCCATACCCGCTGGCGCTGGCCACCGGAGAGGGTATCCACCGCCCGGTCGGCCAGCTCGAAGACACCGGTGGCTTGCATGGCGTGGGTTACCGCGCGTTCATCGTCGGCGCGCACGCCACCGAACAGCGTCTGGTGCGGATAGCGCCCGCGAGCCACCAGGTCGCGCACCGAGATGTCACCCGGGGCCTGGGAGCTCTGCGGCAGCAGGCCCAGGCGGCGGGCCACCTCCTTGGTGCGATAGCTCTGGATCGCCTGGCCGTCCAGCCAGACCTGGCCCTGGCTGGGCGCCAGCAGCCGGCTGAGGGTGCGCAGCAGGGTCGACTTGCCGCAGCCGTTGGGGCCGATGATGACCGTCAGCTCGCCATCGGGGATGGTCAGCGAGAGGTCCTCGGCGATCAGCTTGCGGCCGTAGCCCAGGGTCAGGCGCTCGGCGTGCAGGCGCGAAGCGGGGGCGTCGTTCATGAGCGGCGGGACTCCCAGATGAGCAGGCCGATCAGGTAGAGCCCACCCAGGCTCACCGTGACCAGGCCGACCGGCAGGACATAGGGCAGGAACAGGCGCTGGGCGAGCAGATCCGCGCCCAGCAGCAGCACCGCGCCGGTGAGGGCGGCGGCGGGCAGCGCCAGGCGCTGGGTGCCGGTCAGGCGGCGGGCGATCTGTGGCGCGGCCAGGGCGATGAAGGAGATCGGCCCGGCCACCGCAGTGCCGGCGGCGGTGAGCACCACCCCCAGGCCCAGCAGCGACAACCGCGTGCGTTCCACCGGCACGCCCAGGGCGCAGGCGGTGTCGTCGCCCATTTCCAGCAGGAACAGCCGGCGACTCAGCGCCAGGCTGGCCGCGCCCGCCAGCAGGATGAAGACCACCGCCGGCCAGGCCTTGGCCCAGGTCAGGCCGTTGAGCGAACCGGCGCTCCACAGGCCGGCGCTGAAGGCGGCCTCCAGGGAGGCGTGGACGATCAGCCAGGTGTTGAGCGCCATCAGCAGGGCGCGCACGCCGATGCCGACGATGATGAGTCTCAGGGTATCCACGCCGCTGCCCCGCCAGGTGAGGGCATAGACCAGCGCCGCGCTGAGCAGGCCGCCGATCAGGGCGGCGGTGGTGCTCCAGAGGATGCTGGCCTGGAACAGCACCAGGGCGACCAGCACCCCGCTGTAGGCGCCGGTGTTGAAGCCCATGATGTCCGGGCTGCCGAGGGGATTGCGCAGCAGCGACTGGAACAGCGCGCCGCTGAGACCCAGGGCGGCGCCGATCAGCAGCGCCAGGGCCACCCGCGGCAGGCGCCACTGGGTGACCACCAGTTCGATGCCACGCGGCGCCTCGCCGAGCAGCGCGGCCAGCACCTGGGAAGGGCTCAGGGCCAGGCTGCCGCTGCCCAGGGCGAACAGCGCCAGCAACAGCGCGCCGCCGAGCAGGGCGAACAGCACGCCGGGCAGGCGCAGGCGACCGGGGCGGTTCATGCCCGGCCTCCCTGGCGCTGACGGCGCGCCAGCCAGATCAGCAGCGGCGCGCCGAGGAAAGCGGTCACCACCGAGACCCGCAGCTCGTTGGTGACCAGCAGGCGGCCGACGATATCGGCCGTCAGCAGCAGACTGGGAGTGAACAGCAGGACGAAGGGCAGCAGCCAGCGATGGTCTTCGCCGATGGCCCAGCGACCCAGGTGCGGCACCATCAGGCCGACGAAGGCGATGGGTCCGACCGCCGCTGCGGCGGCCCCGCAGAGCAGGGTGATGGCCAGCAGGCCAAGCAACTGGGTCTGGCGGACCCGGGTGCCGAGGGCCACGGCCAGATCGCTGCCCAGGCTCAGGGCATTGAGCGCCGGAGCCAGCAGCAGGGCGATGACCACGCCGCCCAGCACCGGCAGGCTGGCGCTGCGCAGCAGGTCGAGCTGCCGCACGTCCAGGGAGCCGAATTGCCAGAATCTCAGCTGATCGTAGACCTGGGGATCGAGCAGGGCGATGCCCGAGCTGACACCTTCGAGCATGGCGCCCAGGGCCACCCCGACCAGTACCAGGCGCATCGGGTTGAAGCCACCGCCACCGGCGATACCGGCCAGCAGTACCACCAGGCTGGCCAGCAGGGCGCCACCGAAGGCGAAGCCCAGGTACTGCTCGGGACCGCTGGCACCGAACAGGGCGATGCCCAGCACCACGGCGAAACTGGCACCGGCGTTGACGCCGAGGATGCCCGGGTCGGCCAGGGGATTGCGCGTCAGCGCCTGCATCAGGGTGCCGGCCACGCCCAGCGCCGCGCCGGCGAGCAGACCGGCGAGGGTCCGCGGCAGCCGCGCCTCGCGCACGATCAGGCAGGTCGGCGCGCTGCAGCCCTGGCCCAGTGCCTGCCAGGCGTCGGCCAGCGGGATGGCGGTGGCGCCGAGCGCCAGGCTGGCAGCCATCGCCAGCAACAGCAGGAACGCGGCGCAGCCGAGGATGAAGAGGCGGCGCCCGGTCATCCGCGGCGACCGACGGGAAGGGGAGTGGATGAGAACAAGGCGTATTAACACATGATAGTCTGTATTACATGCTAACAGCCTTGCCCCGGCGGCTCGATAGCGTCCCCTGTGTTTTTCCGGTGATTCATGTCCAAGACGTCCTTCCTGCTCGACTTCGGCCTGCTCAGGTCCCACGCTGCCTTTCGCACCCTGTTCATCGCCCGCCTGGTGTCCGTGCTGTCCCTCGGCCTGCTGGCCGTGGCGATCCCCATCCAGGTCCAGGCGCTGACCGATTCGCCGCTCAAGGTGGGCCTGGCGCTGAGCATGGCCGGCATCGGCATGTTCGTCGGCCTGCTCACCGGCGGGGTACTGGCCGACCGCCTGGAGCGGCGCCGCCTGATCCTGGCGGCACGCTCCATCTGCGGCCTGGGCTTCATCGGCCTGGCGGTCAACGCCAGCCTGCCCGAGCCGTCGCTGACCGCCATCTACCTGCTGGCGCTGTGGGACGGCTTCTTTGGCGCTCTCGGTGTCACCGCGCTGCTGGCCGTCACGCCGATCCTCGTCGGTCGCGAATCCATGGTGCAGGCCGGTGCCCTGAACATGCTCAGCGTGCGGGTGGCGGCCATCGTCGCGCCGCCGCTGGGCACCCTGCTGATCGCCCAGAGCGGCGTGGCCTGGAACTATGGCCTGACCGCCTGCGGCACCCTGATCACCCTGCTGGTGCTGTTGCGCCTGCCGCCGTTGCCGCCGCCAGAGCAGCCGCGCGAGACGCCCTGGGAGGCCCTGGGCGGCGGCATCGCCTTCCTGTTCGAGAATCGCCTGCTGGGCGCGGTTGCCTTGGTCGGCGCCCTGGTGACCATGGCCAATGCGGTGCGGGTGCTCTATCCGTCGCTGGGCGAGAGTTGGGGGCTGGATACCGCACACCTGGGCTGGCTCTATGCCGCCGCGCCCCTGGGTGCGGCCATCGGCGCCCTCACCAGTGGCCGACTGAACCAGGCGCCACGCCCGGGGCGTACCCTGCTGATGACCGCGGTGGCGACCTTTCTGGCGGTGGCGGTGTTCGCGCTGCTGCCCGGTTTCTGGCTGTCCGCACTGTGCCTGGTGCTGTTCGGCTACCTGGGTGCGCTCAATGCCCTGGTGCAGTACGCGCTGATCCAGCGCCTGACGCCGGATCGTCTGCTGGGGCGTATCAATGCGCTATGGACGGCGCAGAACATCGGCGGCGAGGCCATTGGCGCGGCGCTGTTCGGCGGCCTGGCCAGCCTGATGCTGCCGGCGCAGGCGGCGTTCGTCTTCGGCCTGGTCGCCACTGGGGTGGCCGCCCTCTGCTGGACGCTGGCCCGAGGTCTGCGTAGGGCTGAAAGCCTCGGCACCTGATCCGCTTCGGTGCGCCTGGCGTAGCGTGGAAAACCGCGCAGCGTTTTCCACTGGGGGCTCATGGCGATCAGCGATGGACAAGACAGATCGCGGCCATGGGCCGCTCCTACAGGCTAGATGGTACCTCTAGGAGCGGCCCATGGCCGCGATCACCAAAACACCGATGTCTTGTAGGAGCGGCCGCATCGGCGGACCGCCCTGGCCACGACTGCTCTATTCAAGGCTTGGCGTAGCGCTGTTCCAGGCGATCCAGCAGCAGGTTGGCGCTATAGGGGTCGAGACGGAAGGTCTCGGCGCCCAGGGCTTCGACACGGTTGTCCTTGACCGCCGGCAGGTGCGCCAGCAGCGGATTGCCGCGTACCGCCTCGGCTTCCTTGGCGTCCGCGGCGAATAGTAGGAAGGTCTGGCCCGTGAGACCGGTGGCGACGTTTTCGCCGGCGAGCTGAAGGATGTCGTGGCGCTGCCCCTGGCTATGGCCGGTCTCCAGTCCCGCCGGCAGCGCCGCCAGTTGGAAGCCCAGGCTTTCCAGCAACTGGCCCTGGGAAGAGGCGGCGGTCCAGAGATTGGCCTGGCGCGTCGCCGGGTTGTAGACGAAGGCCGATACCGGTTGCGGCGGCAGCTGCAGGCGCACCTTGAGCTCGGCGACACGCCGGTCGAAATCGGCGACCACCTGGCTGGCGGCGTCCTCGCGGCCGGTGGCCTGACCGAGCAATTCCACCACCTGTTGCCAGCTGCGATTGTCGTAACCCACCACCAGCACCGGGGCGATGGCCTTGAGTTGCTCGACCAGGCGCAGCGCCGAGTCGTTGCCGGCGGCGCTGACCAGGATCAGGTCCGGTGCCTCGGCGGCCACGGCTTCGGCATTGGCTTCGCCAATGTACAGCCGTTTCACGTCACGCTGCCTGGCGACCGCGCCCCACTGCCGCAGGAAGCCCTGGTCATCGGCGAATCTGTTGTTGGGCGAGGTGGCACCGCTGGCCACCACCGGCGCGCCGATGGCGAGCAGGGCGCCGGTGAGGGTGACGCTGGTGGAGACGATGCGTTGCGGCTTGGCGGGCAGGGTGACCTGGCTGCCGTCGGTGCTGATCTGCCGGGGCCAGTCCGCCGCCCGAGCGGTACCGCCCAGCGCCAGGGTCGCGAGGACCAGGGTGGTGAGAATGCGAAACACTGACGACAAGCTGAACATGAACGCCTTCCGGTTGTAAGATAATCACTCTCATTTTCAAAGAAGCGCTCCCTGGCAGCAAGTCGTTCCGGTCAAGCCGCCGGTATGCGGCCAGGGGAAGGGCAGGAGCTCATCGCCAGACGCCTTCCGGCCGGTGGGTATTTGTCTTTTATTTCAAGGATTTGCGGGATAGCCGGGAATATCGTTCGGTCCCTAACGAATTGACTTTCCGGTATCCAGTAAGTTAGCTTCTGTTTATTGATAAGCATTATCATTCGTGTAGAGGTTCATCGAAATGACGAGCAAGAGGGCCGAGAGGGTCGGAGAAGTAGACGCCGATCGTCGGGAACAGGCCGTATTCCTGTTCCAGTCGGGTGATCGCGTCCTGCAGGGGCGGGGCGTCTGTGCCCGGGTCGAGACACCGGCCAGCGGCGGTGCGCACCGGGACAGCCTGTTCCTCCACGCCGTGGAAGAGGCCTTCGCCCGTGCCCGCCAGGCCGGCATCGCCGAGCCGGTGATCATGGGCGCCATTCCCTTCGATACCACCCGGCCCTCATGCCTTTATGTGCCCCGGGAGCATGCCTGGGTGGCTCGCCTGGCGCCGGTCAGCAGCGCGCCAGTCGCCCCGGCGCAGGTGCGCGAGGTGCGCAACCTGCCCAGTGCGGATGGTTTCTGCCTGGCGGTGGAGGAGGCCATCGAGGCCTTCCGCCGCGGCGAGCTGAGCAAGGCGGTGCTGTCGAGGATCCAGGAGATCCAACTGGCCGAACCCGCCGACGTGGACGCCATCCTCGCCAATCTGGCGCGGCAGAATCCCACCGGCTATCAATTCCGCATCCCCCTCGCCGAGGGCGGCGAGCTGGTCGGGGTCAGCCCCGAGTTGCTGGTGCGCAAGCAGGGCGCCCGGGTATACACCAATCCCCTGGCGGGCTCCGCCAAGCGCCAGGCCGATCCGGTGGAAGACCAGCGGGTGGCCCGCGACCTGCTGGATTCCAGCAAGGACCACTACGAGCACCGCCTGGTGATCGAGGACATCCGCCAGCAACTGGCGCCGTTGTGCAGCCGGCTGAACGTCCCCGAAGCGCCGTCGCTGCTCAGCACCAATGCCATGTGGCACCTGTCCACCGCCATCGACGGCGAGCTGGCCGATAGCCGGACCTCGGCGCTGCAACTCGCCTGCCGCCTGCACCCGACCCCGGCGGTCTGCGGCTTTCCCACGGTGGCGGCGCGCCAGCTGATCCAGCGCATCGAGCCCTTCGACCGCGGCCTGTTCACCGGCATGGTCGGCTGGTGCGATGCCCAGGGCAACGGCGAGTGGGTCGTCACCATCCGCTGCGGCACCGTACAGGGCGACTGGCTGCGGCTGTTCGCCGGCGCCGGCATCGTCGAAGCCTCGGATCCGGCGGCGGAGTGGGCCGAGGTCACCGCCAAACTGGGCACCATGCGTGCCGCCTGTGGTTTGCTCGACGAGGAGAACCCCACTTGAGTCTGGAATTCACCCCCTGGCCGGACGACCTGGCGGCGCGCTATCGCGCCCTGGGTTACTGGCCCGATCTGCCGATGACCGAAATCCTGGCGCGCAGCCGCGCGACCCTGCCCGACGCGCCGGCGATCCTCTGCGGCGAGCGGCAATTGAGCTACGCCGAGCTGGACGAGCGCTCCAGCCGCCTGGCCGCCCACCTGCAGGCCGCCGGGCTGCGCCGCCACGACACGGCCCTGGTGCAGCTGCCCAACGTGGCCGAGTTCTATGTGGTGTTCTTCGCCCTGCTCAAGGCTGGCATCGCCCCGGTCAACGCCCTGTTCAGCCACCAGAAGCTGGAGCTGCTCGCCTATGCGCAGCAGATCCAGCCCCGGCTGCTGATCGCCTCCCGCGAGCACAACCTGTTCCGCGACGACAACTTCCTTGGCGAGTTGCGCGACGTGGCGCCCGGCCTCGACGAGGTGCTGCTGGATGGCGCCGATGACGCACGCAGCCTGCAGCAGCGTCTGGATACCCCGCTGGACGGCTTTCAGCTGACCCCTACCGCCGGTGGCGAGGTGGCCTTCTTCCAGCTCTCCGGTGGCAGCACCGGCACGCCCAAGCTGATTCCGCGCACCCACAACGACTACTACTACAGCCTCAGACGCAGCGTCGAGATCTGCCGCCTGACCCCGGCCACGCGCTTTCTCTGCGCCCTGCCGGCGGGCCACAATTACACCCTCAGCTCGCCCGGCGCCCTGGGCGTCTTCATCGCCGGTGGCTGCGTGGTCATGGCCCGCGATCCCGAGCCGCTGCGCTGCTTCGCGCTGATCGAACGCCATCAGGTGGATTGGGTGGCCCTGGTACCGCCGGCGGTGGCGCTCTGGCTGCAGGCCGCGGCTGCCCCCGAGCAGCGCGCCCGGCTGGCCAGCCTCCGCGTGGTGCAGGTGGGCGGTGCCAGCTTCGCCGAGGCCCAGGCCCGCCGCGTGCCCGTGGAGCTGGGCTGCCAGCTGCAGCAGGTGTTCGGCATGGCCGAGGGCCTGGTCAACTACACCCGCCTGGACGACGAGCCCGAGCGCATCTTCACCACCCAGGGCCGTCCCATGAGTCCGGACGACGAGGTGCGCATCACCGACGAGGACGGCAATCCGGTGCCCGACGGCGAGCCGGGCCTGCTGTCCACCCGCGGTCCCTACACCTTCCGCGGTTACTACCGCAGCCCCGAGCACAATGCCCAGGTGTTCGATGCCGAGGGTTTCTACTTTTCCGGCGACGTGGTCCAGCGCGATGCCGCCGGCTATCTCAAGGTGGTCGGCCGGGTGAAGGACCAGATCAACCGCGGCGGCGAGAAGATCGCCGCCGCCGAGATCGAGGGGCTGCTGCTGCGCCATCCCGGCATTACCCACGCGGCCCTGGTCGCCATCGCCGACGAGTTGATGGGCGAGAAGAGCTGCGCCTGCCTGGTGGTGAGCGATCCGGCACTCAAGCCGGTGGCGCTGCGTCGCTACCTGCGCGAGCAGGGCGTGGCCGAATACAAGCTGCCCGACCGTTTCCAGTTCCTTGACCAGTTGCCGCTCACCGCCGTCGGCAAGATCGACAAGCGGCGCCTGCGCGAGCAGCTGCAGACCCCTTCCACCGAGCGTTCCTAAGGTTTCCCATGGCTATCCCCCGTCTTGCTTCCTATCCCTTGCCTCAGCCCGACGGCTTTCCCGCCAACAAGGTCGACTGGACACCGGCGGCCGACCGCGCCGTGCTGCTGATCCACGACATGCAGCGCTATTTCGTCGAGTTCTATGGCGACAGCAGCCCGCTGATCGACCAGGTGGTGACCAACATCGCCGCGCTGCGCGCCTGGGCCGATGCCCGGGGCGTGCCGGTGGTCTACACCGCTCAGCCCACCGACCAGCCGCCAGCCGATCGCGCCCTGCTCAACGACATGTGGGGTCCGGGCCTGACCCAGGCCGATCCCGCGCTGCAGCAGGTGGTGGACGCGCTGGCGCCCAAGGACGGTGACGTGGTGCTGACCAAGTGGCGTTACAGCGCTTTCCACCGTTCCAACCTGCAGGACCTGATGACCGAGTGGCGGCGCGACCAGCTGATCGTCTGCGGCGTCTACGCCCATATCGGTTGCCTGACGACCTGCACCGACGCCTTCATGCGGGACATCCAGGCCTTCCTGATCGGCGACGCCGTGGCCGACTTCAGCGAGGAAGAGCACCGCATGGCCCTGCGCTACGTGGCGACCCGTTGCGGCAGTACCCTGAGCACCGCCCAGGTCACCGGCGGCGCGGTAACCCTGGACGAAGCCTGGCTGCGTGCCCAGGTCCAGCCGCTGCTGGACGCTGACGACGAAGCGCCGGCGCTGGACGACAACCTCACCGATTTCGGTCTGGATTCGGTGCAGGTCATGACTCTGGTGGGCGAGTGGCAGAAGCGCGGCCTGCCCGTGACCTTCGCCGATCTGGCCGCCCAGCCGACCCTGCAGGGCTGGCTGGATCTGCTGCGCGCGCGCGCCTGAGGAGTGTCCTGATGACGCAACTGGATTTCACCGGCAAGCGCGTCTGGGTGACCGGCGCAGGGCAGGGCATCGGCCTGCAGGTGGCGCGGCGTTTCCAAGCCGCGGGCGCCGAGGTGATCGGCCTCGACCGGCAATTCGCCGAGAGCGACTATCCCTTTCGTACCCAACTGCTGGACGTCGCCGACGCGGCCCAGGTGGAGGAAGTCTGCCAGGCGTTGCTGGCGGAAGAACGCCGTCTGGACGTGCTGGTCAACGGCGCCGGCGTGCTGCGCCTGGGCACCAGCGACAGCCTGAGCCTGGATGACTGGCAGGCGCTCTTGGACGTCAACGTCTCCGGTCCCTTCTACCTGTTCCGCCAACTGGTGCCGCTGTTCAAGGCCCAGGGCCAGGGCGCCATCGTCAACATCGCCTCCAACGCCGCCCATGTGCCGCGCCTGCAGATGGCCGGCTACTGCACCTCCAAGGCGGCGCTGGTGTCCCTGAGCCACTGCGTGGCCCTGGAACTGGCCGGGTCGGGCGTGCGCTGCAACGTGGTCTCGCCGGGTTCCACGGCGACCCCCATGCTGGCCGGCATGCTCGGCTCGCCCGAGGGCTATCAGCGCCTGGTGGACGGCCTGCCGGAAGACTTCAAGCTGGGCATCCCGCTGCGCAAGATCGCCCAGCCCGACGAGATCGCCAATACCGTACTGTTCCTCGCATCGGACCTGGCCAGCCATATCACCATGCAGGACATCGTGGTGGACGGCGGCGCGACGCTGGCGGCGTGAGGTATTTTCGCAGGTTGGGTTGAGCGCGAGCGAAGCCCAAGGCGACGGGTTCGACTCCGTTTGTTGGGCTTCGACGATGGAGCCGTCTCAACCCAACCTACGGCCGGGCGCGCTGAGCGATCCCGAGCTTGCCGGAGCTGATGAAGCGGAGCGCTCGCTCGGATAACCCCCTCTCCCCTCGGGAGAGGGTTGGGGTGAGGGCGCGCCCAGCTACGGAGTCCAGTGGAAAAGGCTGCGCCGTTTTCCACGCTACGGAGTCAGCAGTTCCGTAGGTTGGGTTGAGCGCGAGCGCGGCGGGTTCATGTCCATCCGTTGGGCTTCGACGATGGAGCCGTCTCAACCCAACCTACGGCCGGGCGCGGTGAGCGATCCCGAGCTTGCCGGGGCTGATGATGCGGAGCGCTCGCTCGAACAGCCTCCTCTCCCTCGGAAGAGGGTTGGGGTGAGGGCGTGTCCAGCTACGGAGTCCAGTGGAAAAGGCTGCGCCGTTTTCCACGCTACGGGCGTCCGTAGTTCCGTAGGTTGGGTTGAGCGCGAGCGCGGCGGGTTCATGTCCATCCGTTGGGCTTCGACGATGGAGCCGTCTCAACCCAACCTACGGCCGGGCGCGGTGAGCGATCCCGAGCTTGCCGGGGCTGATGATGCGGAGCGCTCGCTCGAACAGCCTCCTCTCCCTCGGAAGAGGGTTGGGGTGAGGGCATGTCCAGCTACGGAGTCCAGTGGAAAAGGCTGCGCCGTTTTCCACGCTACGGGCGTCCGCAGTTCCGTAGGTTGGGTTGAGCGCCAACGCGGCGGGTTCGCGTCCTTCCGTTGGGCTTCGACGATAAAGCCTCAACCCAACCTACGGCCGGGCGCGGTGAGCGATCCCGAGCTTGCCGGGGCTGATGATGCGGAGCGCTCGCTCGAACAGCCCCCTCTCCCCTCGGGAGAGGGTTGGGGTGAGGGCGCGCCCAGCGACGGAGTCCAGTGGAAAAGGCTGCGCCGTTTTCCACGCTACGGGCGTCCGCAGTTCCGTAGGTTGGGTTGAGCGCCAGCGCGGCGTGTTCGCGTCCGTCCGTTGGGCTTCGACGATGGAGCCGTCTCAACCCAACCTACAAGGTCACGCCCAAGCGCGAGTCTCGTAGGTTGGGTTGAGCGCTAGCGAAGCCCAACAGTGCGACCGGCCTAGCCCGCCACCAGCACCCGAATGGCTTCCAGGCGCAGCGAGGCCTTGTCCAGGTAGGTCAGGCCTTCTTCGCGCTGCTGGCGCAGGCGATCGATCTCGTCCTGGCGGACGCTGGAATTGACCGCGCGCAGGGCTTCCAGGCGGGCGATTTCTTCGTCCATACCCGACACATAGGCCTGGCGGGCCTTGGCGACGCGTTCCTCGTGGCGGGCAGGGCCTTGTCTTCGCCACCACCGATCAGCTTGGCCAGGGAGTCACGCTGGGCCTGGACGAACTTGTTGGCGCTGGTACGCGGCACGCTTTCCAGCTGATCGTTGAGGGTCTCGAAGGCCACCCGGGCAGCCAGGTCGTTGCCGTTGGCATCCAGCAGGCAGCGGATCGCCAGCGGCGGCAGGTAGCGACCCAGTTGCAGGGCGCGCGGCGCCACTGCCTCGCTGATGTAGATCAGCTCCAGCAGCACGGTGCCCGGTTTGAGCGCCTTGTTCTTGATCAGCGCCACGGCGGTGTTGCCCATGGAGCCGGACATCACCAGGTCCATGCCACCCTGGGCCATGGGGTGCTCCCAGGTCAGGAATTGCATGTCTTCGCGGACCAGGGCCACGTTGCGATCGTAGGTGATGGTCACGCCTTCGTCGTCGCCGAGGGGGAAGCCGGCGTCGAGCATCTTCTCGCTGGGCTTGAGGATCAGGGCGTTGTCGGAGTGGTCCTCGCTGTCGATGCCGAAGGCGTTGAACAGCTCTTCCATGTACATCGGCAGGGCGAACTGGTCGTCCTGGTCGAGGATGTCCTCGACCAGTTGCTCGCCGGCGCCGGCGCCCGAGGAATTGAGTTCCAGCAGGCGGTCGCGACCGTTGTGCAGTTCCGTCTCCAGCGCGGCGCGCGCCTGGGCGCCCTGTTCCAGCAGTGCCTGCCAGGTGGCTTCGTCGCCACCGGCCAGCTGCTCGTCGAGCTCGCTGGCGAAGCGTGCCTGGAGGGCGCTGCCGGTCGGCGAGGTGGCCAGAAAGGCGTTCAGCGCCTGGTGGTACCACTGGAACTGGCGTTCCTGGCGGCTGCCTTCCAGATAGGGCACGTGCAGCTGGATGGTGTGGCGCTGGCCGATCCGGTCGAGACGGCCGATGCGCTGCTCCAGCAGGTCCGGGTGGGCCGGCAGGTCGAACAGCACCAGGTGATGGGCGAACTGGAAGTTGCGGCCTTCACTGCCGATCTCGGAGCAGATCAGCACCTGGGCGCCGAATTCTTCGTCGGCGAAGTAGGCGGCGGCGCGGTCGCGTTCGAGGATGCTCATGCCTTCGTGGAAGGTCGTGGCGGGGATGCCGGACTTGAGGCGCAGGGCGTCTTCCAGATCCAGGGCGGTTTCCATGCGCGCGCAGATGACCAGCACCTTGTGCGGCTTGAGCGCCTTGAGGGTGTCGATCAGCCATTCGACGCGGCCGTCGTGACGCCACCAGCGATCGTTGTCGTCTTCCGGGGCGAATTCGGTCTCCGGCTGCAGCGACTGGCCGGGCATGACGCCCTCGTCCAGGTAGGCATCCGGGAAGGGCAGGGCGTGGGCGTGCAGCTCGCGCTCGGGGAAGCCCTTGACCGCGGCGCGGGTGTTGCGGAACAGCACCCGGCCGGTGCCGTGGCGATCCAGCAGCTCGCGCACCAGGCGCGCGCGGGCGTCGGCGTCGCCGGCTGCGGCGGCGGCCAGCAGGGTCTCGCCTTCCTGACCGAGGAAGCCGCCGATGGCGTCCTGGGCGGCCGGACTCAGGGCGCCGGCGTCGAGCAGTTCCTGCACGGCTTCGGCCACCGGGCGGTAGTGCTGGGACTCCTGCTGGAAGGCGGCGAAGTCATGGAAGCGGCTGGGATCGAGCAGGCGCAGACGGGCGAAGTGGCTGTCCTGGCCCAGTTGCTCGGGGGTCGCGGTGAGCAGCAGCACGCCGGGGATGACCTCGCCGAGTTGCTCGACCAGGCTGTATTCGCGACTGGCGCCCTCGGGGTGCCAGACCAGGTGGTGGGCTTCGTCGACCACCAGCAGGTCCCAGCCGGCGGCGAAGGCGGCGTCCTGGGCCTTTTCGTCGCGCACCAGCCAGTCCAGGGAGACCAGGGCGAGCTGGGCGTCTTCGAAGGGATTGCCGTCTTCGCTGGCCATGAAGCGCTCGGCGTCGAACAGCGCCACTTCCAGGTTGAAACGGCGGCGCATCTCCACCAGCCACTGGTGCTGGAGATTTTCCGGAACCAGGATCAGCACCCGACTGGCGCGACCGCTGAGCAGCTGGCGATGGATCACCAGGCCGGCTTCGATGGTCTTGCCCAGGCCCACCTCGTCGGCCAGCAGGACGCGCGGGGCGACCCGGTCGGCCACGCTGCGGGCGATGTGCAGCTGGTGCGGGATCGGCTGGGCGCGGGTGCCGCCGAGGCCCCAGAGGCTGGACTGCAACAGGCGGTTGCGATGCTCGTGGGTGTGATAGCGCAGGCCGAACCAGGGCAGGGGATCGATCTGCCCGGCGAACAGGCGGTCGCTGGCCAGGCGGAACTGGATGAAGTTCGACAGCTGGGCCTCGGGCACGCTGCGTGCCTCGCGCTCGGCGGTAAAGCCGTGGTAGGTCAGCAGGCCGTCCGCTTCGGAGACCTCGCGCACGGTGAGCTTCCAGCCCTCGAAGTGAGTCACCTCGTCGCCCGGGGCGAAGCGCACCCGGGTCAGCGGGGCGTTGCGCTGGGCATACTGGCGCGTCTCACCGGTGGCTGGATAGAGCACCGTGAGCAGGCGGCCGTCCAGGGCCAGGATGGTTCCCAGGCCCAGTTCGGCCTCACTGTCACTGATCCAGCGTTGTCCCGGTTGATGCGACGCCATGTGGAAGCTTCTCCCCAGCTATCAAAAAGCCGGCTATTTTAGCGAAAGCGGAGTCAGAAGCCTAACGCGCTCTTTGCCGCAGTCCGCGAATTCGAGGTCCCCGTCATGATCCCTGCCATTCCGCCGCCCGGCGTGACCCCGCCAAATCAGCTGGATCCCGCCCCGGTGCGGCCCGCCAGCGCCCCCATAGCGCCCGTGCAGCCGGCGGCCGAGACCGCCCACGCACCCCTGGAGGACGAAGCCACCCTGGACCGCGAGGCGCGTCGTCGTCGCCGGCAGCGCGAAGCCCTGCGCCAGGGCTTCGGCGCCGAGCGTGCCCAGGCCCTGGAAGAGCCGGAGCAGGTGGGCGCCCAGGTGGATCTGCGGGTCTAGCCATGGTCGAGCGCCTGGAGCTGGACGATGCCGAGCTGATCTTCCAGCCGCACTGGCTGGCGGCGGAAACCGCCGACGCCTGGCTGCGGCAACTCGACGCCGAAACGCCCTGGAACCAGCCGCAGGTGCGGGTGTACGGGCGCTGGCACCCGGTGCCGCGGCAGGTGGCCTGGTACGCCGACCCGGGCGTGGTCTACGGCTACGCCGGCCTGGACCACGCCGCCTTGCCCTGGACACCCCTGCTGCAGCGGATTCGCGAAGCCGTCGAGGCGGCCTGCGGCCGGGGCTTCAACGGCGTGCTGCTCAATCGCTATCGCGATGGCCAGGACTCCATGGGCTGGCACAGCGACGACGAGGCCAGTCTCGGCGCCAATCCGCTGATCGCCTCGCTCAATCTCGGGGCCGCGCGGCGCTTCGACTTTCGCCGCAAGGGCACCAGCCGCATCGGCCATTCCCTGGAACTGGGTCACGGCAGCCTGCTGGTCATGGCCGGCGCGACCCAGCATCATTGGCAGCACCAGATCGCCAAGACCCGCAAAGCCAGCGGGTTGCGGCTGAATCTCACCTTTCGCCGGATAGCGACATGAGCGACGACAGCAATCTCATCGACTTCACCACCGAGCGCGGCAAGCGCATCCACGACCTCAAGGAGCGCCGCCTGCAGGAGGTGCGCTCGGCCTTCGAGCAGGCGCTGCCGCTGACCGCGGCCAAGAAGAAAAAGCGCAAGCCGAAGAAGAAGTAGCGGGCACTACCGTTCGTCGGGTTTTGTCCTTGAAATTTTTTGGAGAATTCCTATCTAGGTTCGTGCCGGATGCCGAAGTCGGGTCCCGCAGGCAATACCGAAACTTGCTGAACCTATCAGGAGATTCACCATGAGCAATGTACTGTCCCTGGCCCCGCTGTTCCGTCATTCCGTCGGCTTCGACCGGTTCAACGACCTGTTCGAATCCGCGCTGCGCAACGACGCTGGCAGCTCCTATCCGCCCTACAACGTCGAGAAGCACGGTGACGACCAGTATCGCATCGTGATCGCCGCCGCCGGTCTCCAGGAAGATGACCTGGACATCGAAGTCGAGCGTGGCGTGCTCACCGTCAAGGGTGGCCGGCGCGAAAACAGCGCCGAGAGCGTGACCTTCCTGCATCAGGGCATCGCCCAGCGCGCCTTCAAGCTGTCCTTCCGCCTCGCCGACCATATCGAGGTGAAGGGTGCCGATCTCAAGCATGGCCTGCTGAGCATCGAACTGGTGCGCGTGATCCCGGAAGAAGCCAAGCCCAAGCGTATCGCCATCTCCGGCCAGCGCCCAGCCCTGGACAACTGATCGTCCAGGCGTCCTGACCAAGAGCCCCAGCCCTGTGCTGGGGCTCTTTCGTTTGTGGCTACTGCGCTAGCGACGGTGACCGAAGAGCTCCAGCAGCACCCCGCGCAACCAGCGATTGCCGGCATCCTGGTGATAGCGCGCGTGCCAGTGCTGCCTGACCGCGAAGCCCTCGACTGGCAGCGGGCATTCGTGGACCCTGAGGCCGTAGGTCTGCGCCAGGGTGGTGCCGATGTGCCGCGGCAGGGTGACGATGAGGTCGGAGTTGCCGACCACCGCGCCGACGCCCAGAAAGCCGGGTAGCTCCAGCACGATGCGGCGCTGCACCCCGGCGCGCAGAAGGCCCGCTTCCAGCAGCTTCTGCCCGGTGCCGGCGCTGACCAGCACATGGCCCTCCTCGGCATAGGCCGTGGCCGTCAGTTGCTCGCCGAGGCGCGGATGGCGGGCGCTGACCAGGCACACCCAGTCCTGGGGAAACAGCAGTTGCTGATAGAGGCTGCCGCCCAGCCAGGGAATGAAGCCGACCGCCAAGTCGGCTTCGCCGATTTCCAGCGCCTGTTCGGTGTTGCCGTCGATCCGCGCGATTTCCAGCCGCACCCCGGGCGCCACCTCGCGCAGCTGCGCCAGGATCCGTGGCAGCAGGGTAATGTGGCTGGCATCGCTCAGGCAGAGGCGAAACAGCCGCTGGGCGGTGGCGGGCTCGAAGGCGACTTCCCAGGCCACCAGCCGGCGCAGGGATTCGAGCACTTCGCGACATGGGGTGATCAGGGCCTCGGCTTGCGGCGTGGGCTTCATGCCGCCAGGTGTGCGCACGAACAGCGGATCGCGCAGCTGCTGGCGCAACTTGCCCAGCCAGAGGCTGATGGTGGGTTGGCTCTGGCCCAGCTGTTCGGCGGCCCGGGTGACGCTGCCGGTGCGGTAGAGCACCTCGAACAGCATCAGCAGCTTGGGCTCGGGCAGGCCATCCGTGGGTAGCATTATCAGAATTCCTGATGGGCGAATTGAGCTCTTTGTATAGCTCAATAGCAGGCGCGGGCCTAGGGTAGGGCGAAAACAAGGAGCCCGATCCATGAAGATCTGCATCCTCGGGGCCGGTGCCCTGGGCAGCACCTTTGGCGCCTGGTTGAGCGAGGCGGGACACGAGACCTGGCTGCTCAACCGCCCCAATGCCCATATCGAGGCGGTGGCGCGTGACGGCCTGGACATCGAGACCGCCGATGTCCGTCGCCGGGTCCAGGTGCGGGCGGCGGTCAGCGCCGAGGCGGTCGGCGTGGTTGATCTGGTGGTGGTGCTGGTCAAGTCCTTCGCCACCACCGCGGCCATGAGCCATGCCCGGGCGCTGGTCGGTCCGCATACCCTGGTGCTGTCGTTGCAGAACGGCCTCGGTCACGAAGAGCTGCTGGCCGAGATCGTCGGCCAGGAGCGGGTGATCGCCGGCAAGACCTATGTCGGCGGCGTGCTGCTCGGCCCGGGGCGGATCCGCAGCGGGGTGGCGGGCAAGCGCACGCTCATCGGCGAACTCGACGGTCAGCTCTCGGCACGCGTCCAGGCCGTTGCCGCCGTCTTCGAGGACGCCGGGCTGGCCACCACGGTCAGCAGCAACATCCGCGGCACCCTCTGGGACAAGTTGCTGGTCAACGTCGCCACCGGTGCCCTCACCGGCATCACCCAACTCACCTATGGCCAGCTCTACAGCGAGCCGCAGCTGCGCGACACCGCCTTGCAGGCGGTCGCCGAGGCCATCGCGGTGGCCCGCGCCGCCGGGGTCGAACTGGGCCTGCGCGAGCCCCAGGCGGCCTGGGAGCTGGCACGCGAAGGGTTGCCGCCGTCCTTCAAGACCTCCCTGCTGCAGAGCCTGCAGAAGGGCTCCATCACCGAAATCGACTTCATCAACGGCGCGGTGGTGCGGCTCGGCCAGCAGTACCGCGTGCCCACGCCGGTCAACGCCACCCTGGTCGCCTGCATCAAGGGTATCGAGCGCGCCCTGGCCGACCGACAACAAGAGGACGCCAAACCATGAGCATTCCCAAGGCCTATCTGGAACACGTGGCTATCTGGGTGAAGGACATCCACTGGCATATCCGCTTCTTCCACGAGGTGTTCGGCATGACCCTGCGCGAGGTGCAGGGCACGGTCGAACAGCCCAGTCAGTACTGGACGCTGGGCGGGATGCAATTCATGAGCAAGCCTGACTTCGAAGGCCCTGAGGGGCGCCTGGGTCATCTGGGGCTGATGTGCGAGGACCTCGAGGCCGCCCTGGCCGCGGCCCGGCGCTTCGAGGGGGTGGAGCAACTGCCCCAGGGCCCCAACTGGCTGCGCCTGCCCGATGGCCTGGCGCTGGAATTCATCCAGGCCGTGCCGGCCCGCGCCGTGCACGACGCCCTGGCCGTCAACGCCCGTCAAGCCGAGTGACAGCGACCATGACCGTACAGGAAAAATATTTCGAGGATGCCCGCGAGGGCGACGAGGCGCTCACGCCGAGTTACCAGGTCACCAGGGAGCGCATCCTGGCCTACGCCGACCTCACCGGTGACCATACCCCGGTCCATGTCGACGAGGCCTATGCCAATGCCAGCCACTTCGGCGGTCTGGTCGCCCATGGCCTGATGGGGCTGTCCATCGCCGACGGCCTCAAGACCCAGTGCGACTACCGCTTCCTGCCAGGCATGTCACTGGGCTGGACCTGGGATTTCCTCCTGCCGATCCGCGTCGGCGACGAATTGCACGTCAGGGTGCGCGTCGGCGCCATGCGCCCGAGCAAGAGCAGGCCGGGCTGGGGCATCGTGGTGCTGCCCTCGGAGCTGATCAACCAGAAGGGCGAGGTGGTCCAGCGCGGCGAACACCGGCTGATGGTGCCGCGGCGGGAGGGCGTGGTATGAGCCAGCCATTGCCGCTGCACGGCCTGAGGGTCATCGACTACAGCCACTTCCTCGCCGGCCCCTATGTGGGGCGCTGCCTGGCGGCCTTGGGCGCCGAGGTGATCAAGGTGGAGCGCCCGGGCAGTGGCGATGCCGGTCGCCAGCACGCCTTCGTCCTCGATGACCAGCAGAGCGGCTATTTCCTGCAACTCAACATGGGCAAGCAGGGCGTCAGCGTCAACATGAAGGACCCGCGCGGCAAGGCCTTCATGCAGCAGCTCTGCGACAGCGCCGACGTCTTTATCGAGAACTACCGACCCGGCGCCCTGGACAGGCTCGGCCTGGGCTATGCGGAACTGTCGGCGCGCAATCCGCGACTGGTGTACTGCTCGATTTCCGCCTACGGCCACACCGGCCCCGACGCCCATCGCGCCGGCTTCGGGCTGATCGCCGAGGCCAAGAGCGGCATCATGCAGATGGTCGGCACGCCCGGCGAGGCCCCGCCATTGCTGCGGATTTCCCTGGGCGACATGTACACCGGTGCCCATGCGGTGGCTGCCATCAACGCGGCGCTGTTGGGGCGGGTCACCAGCGGCCGTGGCCAGCACATCGACATGGCGCTGTATGACACCCTGGTATCGATGCACGAGTACGCCGTGCAGTGCTATACCCTGTCCGGCGGCGAGATCCTGCCGCAGCAGACCGGCCACGACATGCCCACCTCGACCCTCTATGGCGTGTTTCGCGCCCAGGACGGCGACCTGGTGATCGCCGCCCAGGTGGACGACTCCTGGAAGCGCTTCGCCGCCCTGGTCGAACAGGACGCGGACCAGCCGGGCTTTGGCAGCGACCTGCGCTTCCATACCTCCACCGGCCGCAACGCCCATCGCGAAGCCATCCTGCCCATCGTCAAGGCCTGGGTGGCGGCCAATCCGGTCGCACGGCTGCTGGCCCTGCTCGACGAGATCGACGTGCCCTGTGCCAAGGTGCAGCGCATCGACGAGGTGATCGAGGATCCCCAGATCAAGGCGCGCGGCATGATCCAGGAACAGCAGCACCCGCGCTTCGGCACCCTGCGCATGCCCAATCTGCCGTTCCGCTTTTCCGAGTGCGACACCACCATCCAGCAGGTGGCGCCGGACCTGGGCGAGCACAACGCTGCCGTCGCTCAGAGCCTGGGCTACAGCGCGGAAGACATCGCCCGGCTGCAGGCCGACGGCGTGCTGTTCAGCCAGGAGCCCTGCGCATGACCGACCACTACGCGGTGATCGGCCGCCCGATCAACCACACCAAGTCGCCGCTGATCCATGGCCTGTTCGCCGCCACCACCGGGCAAGACCTGGAATACGGCGCCATCGAGGGCTCGCCGGAAGACTTCGCTGGCGACGTGCAGCGCTTTCGCGCCCAGGGCGGGCAAGGCCTGAACGTGACCGCGCCGTTCAAGCTGCAGGCCTTCCAGCTGGCCACCGAGTCCAGCGAAAGGGCACGGCTGGCCCGGGCGGCCAATGCGCTGAAGTTCGAGGGCGAGCGGGTGCTGGCGGAGAACTTCGATGGCATCGGCCTGCTGCGCGACATCGAGGTCAATCTCGGTCAACCCCTGGCCGGCAAGCGGGTGCTTTTGCTGGGCGCCGGTGGTGCGGTGCGTGGCGCCCTGTTGCCCTTTCTCGCCGCCGGACCGACCGAATTGGTGATGGCCAATCGCGATGAGCGGAAGGCGGCTGAGCTAGCCCAGGAGATCAACCATCCGCTGCTGAGCGTAAAGGGCTACGCATCGCTGGAAGGAGAGACCTTCGATCTGGTGGTCAACGCCACCTCTGCCAGCCTGGTTGGCGAACTGCCGCCGGTGCCGGTGGGCGTCTTCACCCAGGCGGCGCTGGCCTATGAACTGGCCTATGGCAAGGGGCTGACGCCCTTCCTGCGCCTGGCCCAGGAGCAGGGCGTGGCGCAGCTGGCCGATGGCGTGGGCATGCTGGTGGAGCAGGCGGCGGAAGCCTTCGCCTGGTGGCGCGGCGTACGCCCCGAGACCCGGCCGGTCATCGACCAGCTGACCCTTCCCCTGACCTGAGCGAACCCATGAAGATCCTGATGCTGCACGGTATCAACCACAACATGTTCGGCAAGCGCGACCCGGCGCAGTACGGCACCGTGACCCTGACCGAGATCGACGCCAGGCTAACGGCCCTGGGCGCGGAACTGGGCGTCGAGGTGGAAAGCTTCCAGAGCAACCACGAGGGGGCGATGGTGGAGTGCATCCATCGGGGCTACGAGGAGGGCGTCGACGCGGTGCTGATCAACGCCGGCGCCTGGACCCACTACAGCTACGGCATCCGCGACGCCCTGGCGATCCTTGCCGTGCCGGTGGTGGAGCTGCACATGTCCAACATCCACGCGCGCGAGGGTTTCCGCCATCATTCGGTATTCGCCGAGATCGTCCTGGGCCAGATCGCCGGCTTCGGCGTGGACAGCTACCTGCTGGCGCTACGCGCGGCAGTGAGCGAGGCCCAGGCGCGCAAGGCCTGAGCCGCCGCCCCTCACCCCGACCCTCTCCCAGAGGGAGAGGGGGCGCTCCAACGGATCCCGCGTAGCGTGTAAAACCGCGCAGCGTTTTCCACGCGCAAAGGTGTTGGCTGAGGTCATGTTGGGCTTCCCTGCGCTCAACCCAACCTACGGCAGGGTTTCGTAGGTTGGGTTGAGGCGGCTCCATCGCCGAAGCCCAACGGCCGGGTAAGAAGTCGTGCGCAGTCTATCGCGGCCATGGGTCGCTCCTGCAGTGTAGGAGCGGCCCATGGCCGCGATAAATCAGGGTCGGGAGGCGCGGGCTTTCTTCGGCATGAAAGCCGATTTGCTATTCTCTGCCGGCACCTGCCCACAGCAGGGTACCTATACCGGCCTCTACGGCGAACCCCGCCTTGGCATAGAGCCGTTGCGCGTGATGTTCGCTGTCGGCCACGATCACGAAGGCGTCCACGCGATGTCGTTGCTGCCGAAGTACCGTGCCGAGCAAGGCCTGACAGAGTCCGCGTCGACGCCAGTCCAGCCGCGTGGTGACCGCTTGAAAACGGCCCAGCCGGCCCAGGCGATAGAGGCCAAGATATGCCAGCAACCGCTCCTCGCCATCAAATACACCCCACCAGTCGCCAAGGCCGCTGTCGCTCAGTGATCTGTAGCGTCGCGCCTGGTAATCCAGATAGCGCCGATGCGCTTCCGGATGTTCCGCGCCTGGAGTCACTTCTGCCTGGAGTTCACTCCACTGTTGCCAATCGGTTGGCTGTTGGAAGGCTCTGATGTGGAGTCCTTCAGGCAGGATCGGGGCGAGCGGCAGGGCGTCGGCTGCCAGACGCATCGAGACCAGGCGCTGATAATCGTAGCCACAAGGCAGGTCCGCCGGTGGCCCCTTGGCCTGCGGCTCTGGCCAGACGAACGCACGATGCCCCAGGAGCTGCGGGCTACCGAGCAGTTGCTCGAAGTCCGCGGACCAGGCCAGCACCTGCTGGGTGGTCGGGCGCTGGTCCAGCATGAGGTAGTTGCCGAAGTAGTAGTCAGAACAGTCCGGTGTGCGGATCGCCACCTGATGCTCGCCATAGCTGAGGCAGGTATCGGGCGCCAATTGTAGCTGGGTGAGAAGTCCTGCGTTGGCGCGAATGGAGGCGGGGAGTCGCAACGGATTCACGGGCATTCGTCGTCCTCTCGTGGCGACGTTGCCTCACCCGCATGCGGCCCCAACTCCCGCTGCGGACACTCCCGCCACTGCCTATCCCCCAGGCCTGCGGTGTATTCCGGATGCAGCGGATAGTGCAGCCGATTGTCCGCCCGGCTGGTATCGCCCACCACCAGCAGTTCCACCGGCTCCGTGGTCTCGTTGATGAAGGTATGGGCGACACCGTCGCCGGCCTTGAAGCCCACGCCGTCGCCCGGCTTGAGTCGGTGGGCGTGGCCGTCGATCCAGGCGGTGGGATGACCGGCGATCACATAGACGAATTCGTCTTCGGTGGCCTCGGCATGGGGCCTTGAGGTGCGGCGCCCGGGTGGCAGCCATTCATGGTGGATGCCCAAGCGGGCGAAGCCGAAGTGGCGGCCGAAGGCGGCGCCCAGGGAAAAGCGCTCGTCACTGTCAGGATAGCCGGGGCCATCCGGGGCCTGCAGCTGGGTCCAGTGCACGATCTTGTCGAAATCTTTCCGGGATTGCATGGGGTGCTGCGCCTCGCGGGAAAATAGCTCAAGCTTAGTGGTTTAGGCGGATGCTGCCGCCTCAGGTCTCTTTCGGTGCAGGAACGCGATGCCCAGACTGTCCAGACAACTCCTCGCACTCCTGACCCTGGCGCTGCTCGGTGGCTGTTCACCCGATACGCCGATCAACAGCCCCTACCGCGCTGGAGCCGAAGGCCAGAATACCCTCTATACCGCCTTCACTACCCGTTCGCCGAAGTACCTGGATCCGGCCAGTTCCTATTCAGGCGACGAGACCAACTTCACCTACAACATCTATGAGCCGCTCTACGGCTACCACTACTTCAAGCGGCCCTACGAGCTGATCCCCCGCGGCGCGGAGCGGGTGATCGCGCCCTATTACCTGGACACCCAGGGCCGGCGCCTGCCGGATGATGCACCGCCGGCGCAGATCGCTCAGAGCGTCTACGACATCCCCATCCGCCGCGACGCCCGCTACGCGCCCCACCCGGCCTTTGCCCGCGATGCCCAGGGCAATTACCGTTACTTCCCGATCAAGCCGGACGATCTGGCCGATCGCTACCAGATCCCTGACTTCCCCGAGACCGGCAGCCGCGCCCTGACCGCCGCCGACTACGCCTACGGTCTGCGCCGCCTGGCCAGTCCGCGGCTGGTCTCGCCCAGCTATGCCATCTTCGCCGAGCACCTGGTGGGCATGCAGGCCTTTGGCGATGGCCTGCGCGCCGCCGACAAGGCCCTGCGCGCCAGCCTGCCCAAGGCCGCGCCGCTGCCCTGGCTGGACCTGCGCCGGGGCGAGTTGCCCGGGGTCGCGGTGCTGGATGAGCACACCCTTCGCCTGCGGGTGATCGGCAAGTACCCCCAGTTCAACTACTGGCTGGCCATGACCTTCGCCGCGCCGATGCCCTGGGAGGCGGATCGCTTCTACAGCCAGCCGGGCATGACCGAGCACAACCTCGGCTTCAACAGTTGGCCGGTGGGCACCGGCCCCTATCGCCTGGCCGAATCCATCCCCAATCGCCGCCATGTGCTGGCGCGCAATCCCAATTATCACGCCGATCCCTATCCCTGCGAGGGAGAGCCCGAGGATCGCGAACAGGGCCGGCTGGACGATTGCGGCAAGCCCATGCCGCTGATCGACCGCGCGGTGTTCAGCCTGGAAAAGGAAGGGGTGCCGCTGATGGGCAAGTTCATCCAGGGCTACTACGACACCCCCCAGGTCGAGCGCGGCGAATATGGCGTGGCGCTGCGCACCAAGGCCGGTGATTCGGCCGATTCCGCCGAACTCTATCGCGAGCGCGGCCTCAAGTTGCCCACCGCGGTGGAGGCGTCCAACTGGTACCTGGGTTTCAACTGGCTGGATCCGGTGGTGGGGCAGGGCGCCACACCCGAGCAACAGGCCCGCAATCGCAAGTTGCGCCAGGCGCTGTCCATCGCCTTCGACTGGGAGAGCTACATTACCGTCTTCCTCAACGGTAACGGCCTGGTTGCCAATGGCCCTCTGCCGCCGGGCGTGCTGGGCTATGAAGCGCCGCCGGCCGGCAGCAACCCGGTGGTCTATCGGTTGGTGGACGGCAAGCCCGAGCGGCGGCCCATCGAAGAGGCCAGGCAGCTGCTGGCCGACGCCGGCTATCCCGATGGCCGCGACGCCAGGAGCGGGCGGCCGCTAATCCTGCAATACGACGCCCAGAGCAGTGGCGACAGCGCCATGTTCGACTGGATGCGCCAGCAGACCGCCAAGCTGGGTATCCAGCTGGAATTGCGCGGCTCGGACTACAACAGATTCCAGGACAAGATGCGCAAGGGCGCGGCGCAGATCTTCTTCTGGGGCTGGAACGCCGACTATCCCGATGCCGAGAACTTCCTCTTCCTCTTCTACGGCCCCCAGGGCAAGGCCAAGCATGGTGGCGAGAATGCCGGCAACTACAGCAATGCCGAGTACGACCGGCTGTTCGAGCAGATGAAGAGTCTCGACGATGGTCCGGAAAAGGTCGCCCTGATCCGGCGCATGGTCGCCCTCGTGCAGCAGGACGCACCCTGGCTGTTCGGCTGGAATCCCCTGTCGGCCGGGGCCTATCAACAGTGGGTGTACAACGCCAAGCCGACCCAGATGGTGCGCGATCAGCTGCGCTACCTGCGCCTGGACCCGGCGCTGCGCGAGCGCAAGGTGCTGGAGTGGAACCAGCCGGTGCTCTGGCCGCTGTGGCTGCTCTTGGGCCTGGCATTGCTGCTGGCCTGGCCGGCCTGGCGCAGCCTCCGGCGCCGTGACCGCCAGACCGCCTTTGGCGACGACACCGGGGAGGGGCGGTCATGATCGGCTATCTGCTGCGACGCCTGGCCTATGGCGTGCTCATCCTGATCGGGGTGAATCTGCTGACCTTCCTGCTGTTCTTTACCGTCAACACCCCGGACGACATGGCGCGCCTGGCCATCGGTGGCAAGTACGTCACCGCCGAAGCCATCGAGGACTGGAAGGCAGAGCACGGCTACGACAAGCCACTGCTCATCAATACCACCCGTGAAGGAATGGAGCAGTTTACCGATACCCTCTTCTTCGACCGGTCGGTCAGTCTGCTGGTGTTCGGCTTCGGCACCTCCGACAGCGGTCGCGACATCGGCCGGGAGATCGCCGAGCGCGCCGGACCGAGCCTGGCGCTGGCGCTGCCGACCTTTGTCCTAGGCCTGGTCGCCAGCGTCGGTTTCGCCCTCCTGCTGGTGTTCTTTCGCGCCACCCGCCTGGACTTCTGGGGCGTGGTGCTCTGCGTGCTGCTGCTGTCGATCTCCTCGCTGTTCTACATCATCGCCGGCCAGTGGCTGTTCGCGAAGATCCTGCGGCTGGTGCCCTATTCGGGTTATGAGGAAGGCTGGAATCTGCTGCGCTTCCTGGCGCTGCCGGTGCTGGTCGCGGTGATTTCCGGGCTGGGCAGCCAGGCGCGCTTCTATCGCGCGCTGTTTCTCGAGGAGATCGGCAAGGACTATGTGCGCACCGCCCGCGCCAAGGGCCTGGCCGAGCGCCAGGTGCTGTTGCACCACGTCTTGCGCAATGCGGCGCTGCCAATTCTCACCGGCGTGGTCTCGGCCATCCCACTGCTGATCATGGGCAGCCTGATCGCCGAATCCTTCTTTGGCATTCCCGGCCTGGGCAGCTACACCATCGACGCCATCAACGGCCAGGACTTCGCCGTGGTGCGCACCATGGTGTTCCTCGGCTCGGTGCTCTACATCGTCGGCCTGATCCTGGCGGACCTGTCCTACACCCTCGCCGATCCTCGCGTTCGCTTCAGGTAGCCGCCATGCCGAAATTCGTCTTGCTCTGGACCGACCTCGCCCTCTACCTGCTGGTGGCCGGTACCCTGGTCTACGCCTGGCGCACGCGTCGCCAGCCGGCCCTGCGCGCCAGTTGGCGGCGGGTGCTGCAGGATGCGCCGGCGATGAGCGCGGCCGTGATACTGGCCAGCTTCGTCGCCATCGCCCTGCTGGATTCGGTGCACTACCGGCCTCAGTTGCCCGCCACGCCCGGCGCCACGGCGCCGATCTATTCCCCCACGGTGCTCTCGGCCCTCGATGGCCTGCTGGCCGACACCAGCCTGACCCAGCGCGAAAAGACCTATTCCGCGCCACTCGCCACCCACCAGTTCACCAAGGAAACCCTGGGTACCAGCGCCGAGGGCCTGCCGCTGCGCGATTTCCCGCGCCTCAGGCATGCCGCTACCACCTTGAGCGATCCCGCTACCGAGTGGCGGGGCGATCTTCTCAAGCGACTGACGTTGGGCCTGCTCGGCGGTCTGGCGCTGGCCCTGGCGACCGCGGCCCTGGCGACGGCACGGTTGCGCGAGACGGGTGGTTTCGCGGTACGCTGCGGACTCATCCTCCGTGGCCACACCGCCACCCCCTGGCGCGCCATCCTGCTGACCTGGCTGGGCGTCTGCCTGGTAACCGGCAGCGTGATCGCCCTGGCCAGCAACTATCACGTGCTGGGCACCGACAGCACCGGCAACGACGTCCTCTACCAGTCGCTCAAGAGCATCCGCACCGCCTTCGTCATCGGCAGCCTGACCACCCTGGCCATGCTGCCGCCGGCGATCGGCTTCGGCCTGGCCGCCGGCTATTTCAAGGGCCGGGTGGACGACGTCATCACCTACCTCTACACCACCCTGACCTCCATCCCCGGGTGCTGCTGGTGGCGGCCTGCGTGTTGATGATGCAGGTGTTCATCGACCGCCATCCCGAGCTGTTCGACACCGGTGCGGCGCGGGCCGACCTGCGCCTCTTCATGCTCTGCCTGATCCTCGGCCTCACCGGCTGGGCCGGGCTGTGCCGTCTGCTGCGCGCCGAGGCGCTCAAGTTGCGCGAGCTGGAATACGTCCAGGCCGCACGAGCCTTTGGCGTCTCCCACTTCACCATCCTGCGCCGGCACCTGCTGCCCAACGTCTTCTACCTGGTGCTCATCACCCTGACCCTGGAGTTCTCCAGCCTGGTGCTCTACGAGGCGGTGCTGTCCTACCTGGGCATCGGCGTCGACCCGACCATGAATTCCTTTGGCTCCATGATCAACGATGCCCGGACCGAGATGTCCCGTACCCCGATGATCTGGTGGAATCTGCTCAGCGCCTTCGCCTTCATGCTGACCCTGGTGCTGGCGGCCAATCTGTTCGCCGATGCCGTGCGCGACGCCTTCGATCCGCGCAGTCGCCGGCTGAGATCCGCCTGGCTCAGGCGCCGTCCCGGCCAGGGTGAGGTGCAGCCATGACCCCGGTGCTGGAGATTCGCGATCTGGAGATCCTGGTCGAGGGCGAGGAGGGCACACGGCAGGCGGTCCGCGGCCTGAGCCTGGCCATCGCGCGTGGCGAGACCTTCGCCCTGGTAGGCGAGTCGGGCAGTGGCAAGAGCGTCACCGCGCTCTCGCTGCTGCGGCTGCTGCCACCGTCGCTGGGTATCGCCCGCGGCGCGGCGCTGCTGGCCGGGACCGACCTGCATCGACTGCCGGAAGGACGCCTGCGCGAACTGCGCGGCGGGCGCGTCGGCACCATCTTCCAGGAGCCCGCCACCAGCCTGAACCCGGTCATGCGCATCGGCGAGCAGATCGAGGAAACCCTGCGCGCCCATACCGCGCTGCGCGGTGCCGCCACCCGTGCCCGGGTGGTGGAATGGCTGGGCCGGGTCGGCATTCCCGAGCCGGAGCGGCGGATCGACGACTATCCCTTCCAGTTCTCCGGTGGCCAGAAGCAGCGCATCATGCTCGCCCTGGCACTGGCCGCCGAACCGGACCTGCTGATCGCCGATGAACCCACCACGGCGCTGGACGTCACCGTCCAGGCGCAGATCCTCGCGCTGCTGGCCGATATCCAGCGTGAACTGGGCATGGCCATCCTGCTCATCACCCACGATCTGGCGGTGGTGCGCCAGGTGGCCGATCACGTGGCCCTGATGCGCCATGGCGAGATCGTCGAGAGCGCCCCGGCCGCGGAATTCTTCGAGGCGCCCCGGCATCCCTATGCCCGCGAGCTGTTCGCCGCCATTCCCACCTTCGCCAAGCGCGGCCAGACCCTGGCCGGCACCCCGCGTGCCCTGCCGCAGCGCCAGCCGGGCGCGCGGCTGCTGGAGGTGCGTGAGCTGGCCGTGCACTATCCGCTCCGCCGCGGGGCCTGGGGCCGAACGCGGGACTGGGTCAGGGCGGTGGACGGGGTGAGCTTCGACCTGCACGCGGGCGAGACCCTGGCGCTGCTGGGCGAGTCCGGGTGCGGCAAGACCACCACCGGCAAGGCGCTGCTGCGGCTGCTCGATGGACCGCGCATCAGCGGCAGCGCCCAGCTGGGCGGCGAGGACCTGCTCACGGCCGATCGGCGCACCCTGCAGCGGCTACGGCGGCAGATCCAGATCGTCTTCCAGGATCCCTTCGCCTCGCTGGATCCGCGCATGCGCATCGGCGCTACCCTGGAGCAGGGCTTGCTGGCGCTGCGTCCCGAGCTGGATGCCGCCGAGCGCCAGCGCCGCGCCGCGGCCCTGGTGGAGCGGGTCGGGCTGCCCGGCGACACCCTGCAGCGCTTCGCCCACGAATTTTCCGGCGGCCAGCGGCAGCGTATCGCCATCGCCCGGGCGCTGATCGTCGAGCCGCAGGTGCTGGTATGCGACGAACCCACCTCGGCGCTCGACGTCTCGGTGCAGGCGCAGATCCTCGATCTCCTGCGCGAGCTCCAGGCGGAGCGGGGGCTGGCCTATCTGTTCATCACCCATAATTTCGGCGTGGTCGAGTACCTGGCCGATCGCATCGCGGTGATGGACGGCGGCCACATCGTCGAACAGGACAGCGCCGAACGGGTACTGCGTGCGCCCGCTCACGCCATGACCCAACGCCTGCTGGCCGCCGTGCCGCGCCTGGATTTCGGGACCCCGCCATGAATTTTCCACCGCGCATCGCCCTGGCCGACTTCGCGCTGGTCTGGCCGCAACCACGCCTGGCCGAGGCCTTCGCCGAGGCGCTGAACTGGAGCTATGCCGAGCATCGCCGCTTCCTCGGCTGGGCCCGGGAACACACCACGGTCGCCCAGGCTCGCGACAGCCTGCTCGCCGCGCGCGGTGCCTTCACCCTGGCCCAGGGCGAGAAACGCTACTTCCTGGTGCGCGGTGACGCGTTGCTCGGCTGCCTGGGGCTCACGCCACTGGACGGCGGGCGGCGCTACGAGATCGGCTACTGGCTGCACAGCCTGCATACCGGCCAGGGCCTGATGACCGCCGCGTTGCGCTACTTCGTCGAGCAGCGGGGCGCGGCGGGGCTCTTTCTCACCACTTCGGCCGCCAACCACTCCAGCCAACGGCTCGCCGAACGGGTGGGTTTCCGGCGCGTGCGGGTGCTGGAAAACGATCGGCAAGGTCCGGACGGGCAGCGCTGCGCCACCTGGGTCTATGAATTGCCACCGCAGGTGAAGCCATGACCGCCCTGAGCGTTCCGCTGCAGTATCCGCCCCGCTTCGCCGTGACTGAGGCGGTGGAACTGATCGACCTGACCCTGGCCGATCCTGGCGCGGTAGCCGACTACTATCGGCGCAATCGCCAGCACCTGGCGCTGTCGATGCCACGGCGCTCGGATGCCTTCTATACCCTGGCGCAATGGCAGGGGCAGGTAGCGGCGTACCGCGCCGGCGGCCCAGGCCTGAGCGAATTGCGCCTGGTGCTGCGGGCGGGGCCGCTGGTGATAGGTACGGTGAATTTCAGCCAGATGGTTCGCGGCGGTTTCCAGGCCTGCTACCTGGGCTATGGCCTGGATGCAGCCTGGCAGGGACGGGGGCTGATGCGCCAGGCGGTGCGCCTGGGGCGGGACTTCGTCATCGCCGAGCTGGGCCTGAATCGGATCATGGCCAACCATCTGCCGGAGAACCTGCGCAGCGCTCATCTGCTGACCCGCCTCGGCTTCGAGCGCGAGGGTTTGGCGCGGCGCTATCTGGAAATCGACGGGGTCTGGCGGGATCACGTACTGACCAGCTATGTGCGTCCCGCCCCCTGAATGAAAACCGGCGGCACCTGGCCGCCGGACTTCTCTCAGACCCGCGCGGCGGTGACGGCCGCCGAGCCCCAGGTGGTGCGCCAGCGGCGCTTGACGCTGAGCAGGCCGAACCAGGCGAGCACGCCGAGGGCAGCGAACAGCCAGAGGCCCAGCTGATAGTCGCCGGTGGCCTGTTTGACCGCGCCCAGGCCGGCGGTGAGGGCGAAGCCGCCGATGCCGCCCGCCATGCCAATCAGTCCGGTCATGACGCCGATTTCCTTGCGGAAGCGCTGGGGGACCAGCTGGAACACCGCGCCGTTGCCAGCACCCAGGCTGAGCATGGCGACCACGAACAGCGCAAGGGCGGCCATGGCGCTGGGCAGGTGGAAACCCACAGCGGCGATGCAGATGGCCGCGACGGTGTACATGCCGAGCAGCGCGCGGATGCCGCCGATGCGGTCGGCCAGGGCGCCACCCAGGGGCCGCATCAGGCTGCCACCGAAGACACAGGCCGCGGTGTAGTAGCCGGCAACCACCGGCTCCAGGGCGTACTGGTCATGGAAGTAGCCGGGCAGGGTGCTGGCGAGGCCGAGGAAGCCGCCGAAGGTCACGCTGTAGAAGAACATGAACCACCAGCTGTCCTGGTCGCCCAGGGCGCGGCCATAGTCCGCCAGCTTCTTCGGCGCCGGGCGTTCCGGGGCGTTGCGGGCGCAGAGCACGAAGACCACCAGGGTCAGGATCAGCGGGATCAGCGCGAAGCCGAACACGTTGGTCCAGCCAAAGGCCTTGGCCAGTGCCGGGGCGAAGAGGGCGGCGAACACCGTACCCGAGTTGCCCGCGCCGGCGATGCCCAGGGCCTTGCCCTGGTGCTGCGGCGGATACCACTGGGAGGCCAGCGGCAGGGCAACGGCGAAGGAGGCGCCGGCGAAGCCGAGGAACAGGCCCAGCACCAGGGTCTGCTCATAGCTGTGCACGCCATGCTGCCAGGCCACCAGCAGCGCCAGGATCACCACCACCTGGCCGATGATGCCGGCGGTCTTGGGTGACAGTCGATCGGCGACGAAGCCCAGGATCAGGCGCAGGACAGCGCCGGCGAGGATGGGCGTCGCCACCATCATGCTGCGCTGCTGGGTGGTCAGCTGCAGGTCGGTGGCGATCTGCACGGCCATGGGGCCGAGCACGTACCAGACCATGAAACTCAGGTCGAAGTAGAGGAAGGCGGCGAACAGGGTCGGCGCATGGCCGGCTTTCCAGAAACTGGGACTCATGGAGGCACCTCGGGCACGTCACGGGCATGAAAAAGGCGCCAGTCACCCTTGCCCGTTGCCGGGAGGTGAACTGACGCCTTTGTCGATTGAGGTGACCGCCGTTGGCCACCGCTACCCAGGTCTTTGCAAGAGCGAAGCCAAGTTGCGCAAGCCCAGTGTTAGCCGGGGATCGCGATATTGGCAGCGTCTGAACCGGTCAAAGCGCTGCACAAGGATTGAGCGCCGTCACGACAGGTTGCCCCTTGTTGGCGC
The DNA here is from genome assembly GCF_014522265.1 of Pseudomonas oryzihabitans. Taxonomy (GTDB): domain Bacteria; phylum Pseudomonadota; class Gammaproteobacteria; order Pseudomonadales; family Pseudomonadaceae; genus Chryseomonas; species Chryseomonas aestiva. The sequence goes on along the minus strand of NZ_CP017024.1, from coordinate 4,741,858 downwards.
TTGTGAAGAGGTAGTATGGGCTAGGTTGGATCGCGGCCATGGGCCGCTCCTACGGGTACAGCAGCGTCTGTAGGAGCGGCCCATGGCCGCGATAACGTGCTCGATACCTTCCGTCCGTCTTCGGTGCACTACCTGCAACGCCACGAACGGGTGGGCAGGACAGGACGCCGATACGGCCGCTCCTGGCTGTTACTTCGCGTACTTGGTCTGCAGCGCCTTGGCTTCCTGGAGGTGGTGCTCCAGCTTCGGCAGGGTCTTCTCGGCGAAGGCCTTGAGCGCGGCGTCATCGCCGGTCTTGGCTTCGTTGCGGAAGATCTCGATGGTCTGCTCATGGGCCACGACCTGGTTGTTGGCATAGGAGCGATCGAAGGAATCGTCACGCACCTGCAGGATCATGGCCTTGGCCTTGTCCATCAGCTCGGCGTCGGTGGAGACTTTCAGCTTCTTCTCCTGGGCCAGGCTCTTGAGCTGCTCGTTGGCCTTGGTGTGATCGTCGATCATGCTCTGGGCGAAGGTCTTGATGTCCTGGGACTGGCTCTTTTCCAGGGCCAGCTTGCCTGCCTCGATCTCGGCGATGCCCTTGGCCGAGGCGTCGTCGACGAATTCGGCCGGAGACAGCTTGTCGGCGGCCTGGGCCAGACCGGCACCGGCAGCCAGCAGGATGGCGAGGGACAGGCTGGAGGCTTTCTTCAGCATGGGCGTCATGGACGTGCTCCTGATTTTCTTGGCAGTAAGGGAAGGGCGTCACCGGCTGGCAGTGAACGCGCCTGCAAAATGGGACCTGCCTAAAAAGTCATACGTTCCCTGAAGAAAGCGTGCGAAGCCAGATCAGGTGCGGCTTACGCTTGAGCGAAACGCTTCGTAGGCGTCGAAATCGAAGCGCGTCGCCGAGACGATCTGGCTCTGTTTCAGGGTCAGGTAGATGTCCTTGCCCTTGTCCGCATAGTGGGTGGTGAAGGTCACCCAGAGTTTGTCCTTGTCGCGGTAGCCACTCATGATCGGCTTGATGCAGACGTCCTGGTCGGCCCCTTCCGTTTCGCTAGGCTCGCCGAGGGTAGTGATACGACCGACATACACCTTTCGCTCTTCCAGGGTCAGCATCAGCGTCTCCCTGTTGATGGAGGCGGTCATCAGCAGATCGTCCAGCGGACTGTCCTTGAGGATCCCGGCGAGGATGAAGGTACGGTAGTTGTCCTCGCTCAGGCCGTACTTGCGCTTGATGGTCCAGCGCGCCAGCGCGGCCCAGGCGCCGGGGATCAGCAGGGCGGTCACCGTCACCACCAGGATCCAGGCGGCCTGCAGCGGGTCATCCAGGGTGCCAGTGCGGCGCAGCAGCTCGGCGAGACCGGCGAAGTAGTCGAGAGAGAAGGTTCGCGCGCCCCATGACCAGTGGCGGCCCTGCAGGACTTGGGCGATGCCCAGGTGCAGGATCACGGCGAGCAGGGTGCAGAACAGCCCGAAACGGGCGCTCTGCAGATAGAGGTACTGGCCCTCGTAGCGATGCAGGCGATAGAAATAGAGCGGATGCTTGTGGCAGACGAGAAAGCCACTGACCAGGATCGGCAGGAGCAGCAGCAGGAACATCAGCGGTTGATGAGCCGCCGGGCGCGGTCCAGGTCTTCCTTGAATTCGGGGGAGTCGAAGACCTCCGCCGGATCGATGCGCAGGGTGCCGCGGCCGACCACGCGCATGGACTTGTAGGAGTTGTTGATGCTCGCGGCCAGCTTGAGATCGTCCGCGGAGGGCGATTTGAGCAGGTTGAACAGGCCTTTCAGCATGACGATATCCTGGGGATGCACTAGGCGCTTATAGCTTGGAACACCCGGACTGACAAGAATTCGCCGCGCCGCCAGTCGACGGCGCGGCGAAGACTCAGGCCGGCTCGACGCCGGATTTGCGCGGGGCCGCCTTGGGCAGCAGGCCGTCGGCGCGGAACATCTGCTTGATGCCGCGCACCGCCTGGCGGATGCGGTCCTGGTTCTCGATCAGGGCGAAGCGCACATGGTCGTCGCCATAGTCACCGAAGCCCAACCCCGGCGAGACGCAGACCTTGGCCTCGGCCAGCAGCTTCTTGGCGAATTCCAGCGACCCCAGGTGGGCATAGGGCTCGGGAATCCTGGCCCAGACGTACATCGACGCCTTGGGATTCTCGACCATCCAGCCGGCTTCATGCAGGCCGCGCACCAGCACGTCGCGGCGCTGCTGGTACTGCTGGGCGATGTCGCGCACGCACTGCTGGTCGCCCTCCAGGGCGGCGATGGCGGCCACCTGCAGCGGGGTGAAGGTGCCGTAGTCGTGATAGCTCTTGATCCGCGCCAGGGCGGCGACCAGCTCGGGATTGCCGACCATGAAGCCGATCCGCCAGCCGGCCATGTTGTAGCTCTTGGACAGGGTGAAGAATTCCACCGCGATGTCCTTGGCGCCGGGCACCTGCATGATGGAGGGCGCCTGCCAGCCGTCGAAGACGATGTCGGCATAGGCCAGGTCGTGCACCACCAGCACGTTGTAGCGCTTGGCCAGTTCCACCACGCGCTCGAAGAAATCCAGCTCCACGCACTGGGCGGTGGGGTTGGAGGGGAAGCCGAGGATCATCATCTTCGGCTTGGGAATGCTCTCGCGGATGGCCCGCTCCAGTTCGGCGAAGAAGTCCATGCCCTGCACCAGGGGCACCGAACGCACCTGGGCGCCGGCAATCACCGCGCCGTAGATGTGGATCGGATAGCTTGGGTTGGGCACGAGCACGGTGTCGCCGGCATCCAGGGTGGCCAGCATCAGATGCGCCAGGCCTTCCTTGGAACCTATGGTGACGATGGCTTCGCTGTCGGCATCGATTTCCACCTGATAACGGTCGCGATACCAGTGGGAGATGGCGCGACGCAGACGCGGAATGCCCTTGGAGCTGGAATAGCCGTGGGTGTCCTCGCGCTGGGCGACCTGGCAGAGCTTCTCGACGATGTGCGGCGGGGTCGGACCGTCGGGATTGCCCATGGACAGGTCGATGATGTCCTCACCGCGACGGCGCGCGGCCATCTTGAGTTCGGCGGTGATGTTGAAGACATAGGGGGGCAGGCGATCGATGCGCGCAAAGCGGCGCACGGGACTGGAATCAGTCATGCGTTCCTCGAAGTACGTAAGCGCCCGGAACCGTCCGAGCGACGTGGGTCACAGGAGGTGACCTGCCGCGGACATTAGCCGCAGGTCGCTGCGCTTGTCGAGGAAAAAATCTGACTGGTCCGCGCGGCCTGTCTCAGCCGAGCAATTCGCTCATGGCGATGATCTGGTCGGCCACCTGGATCAGCTTCTGCTGCTTGCTCATGGCCTGGCGGCGCATCAGGGTATAGGCCTCGTCCTCGCTGCAACCGCGCATCTTCATCAGCAGGCCCTTGGCCTGGTCGACCTTCTTGCGCTCCAGCAACTGCTGCTCGCGGGCCTGGAGTTCGGCGCGCAGGGCCTGGTCGGTCTCGAAACGGGCGCGGGCCACATCGATGATGGCCTGCAGGCGGCTGGTCTGGATGCCCTCGACGATGTAGGCGCTGACCCCGGACTGGATGGCCCGGCGCATCACCGCCGGGTCGTGCTCGTCGGTGAACATGACGATGGGGCGTGGCCGGTCGCGGGTGACCAGGCAGACCTGTTCCATGACGTCGCGACCGGGTGATTGGGTGTCGAACAGGATGACGTCCGGCCGCAGGGCCTCGATGCGCGCGGGCAGGTCGATGGTCAGGCCGGATTCCTCGATGACCTCGAAACCGGCTTCGATCAGCGCGGCCTTGAGACGGCCGACCTGCTTGGGGGTGTCGTCGATGAGCAAGATGCGCAAGGTCGTTCTCCCTAGTGATCGCTGAGCGCGTGGATGGCGAAGCTGCGGGCGTAACCGGCCGGATCGCTGCCGTCCCAGATGCGACCGTCGAACAGGGTGCTGCTGCGCCGGGTCGGCGGCACCGCCAGACCGAGGTCGGTGGCAGCCTGCTGGTACAGTTCGGTGCATTGCACGGCCTCGGCGATGGCCAGGTAATCCGGCTCCTCGCGTAGCAAGCCCCAGCGGCGGAACTGGGTAAGGAACCAGAGGCCGTCGGACAGGTATGGCGGATTGACCGTGCCCTGGCGATGGAAGGCCAGGGGATGCTCGTCCTCCCAGTGGCCATCGAGGCCGTCTTCGTAGTGACCGAGAAAGCGCTGGGCGAGCAACGCCGGATCGGTATCCACATAGTCGGCGCCGCTGATCAGCTGGGCGGTGCCCAGGCGATTCTCACGACTTTCCTCGATGAAGCGGCTGGCATCAAGCAGGGTGCGGATCAGCGCCCGGGCGGTGTTGGGATAGCGCTCGGCGAAGCTGCCGGTGCAGGCCAGCACCTTTTCCGGGTGGTCCGGCCAGATGGCCTGGGTGGTGGTCAGGGTGAAGCCCTGGCCGCGCGCCACGGCGGCAGCGCCCCAGGGTTCGCCGACGCAGAAGCCGTCGACTCGGCCGGCAGCCAGGTGCTCGGGCATCTGCGGCGGTGGCACCAGTGCGGTACGCACGTCCTTGAGGGGATGAATGCCCTGGGCGGCGAGCCAGTAGTAGAGCCAGAAGATATGGGTGCCGGTGGGAAAGGTGTGCGCCAGGGTCAGCGGCCTGGCATCCGGCTGGCGAATCCGCTCGACCAGGGAGGCCGTATCCCGGACGCCTTCCCGGGTCAGGCTGCGGGCCAGGTTGAGGCTCTGACCGTTCTGCGCCAGGCTCATGAGCACCGCCATCGGCGTGGCGGCGGCACCGCCCAGTCCGAGCTCGGCGCCATAGACCAGGCCATAGAGGCAATGCGCGGCATCGAGCTGGCCATTGAGCAGGTTGTCGCGCAGCGCCGACCAGGAGGGCTGGCGGTGCAGATTGAGTGTCAGGCCATGGGGTTCGCCAAAGCCCTGGGTCGCCGCCACGATCAGCGAGGCGGCATCGCTCAGGGGCAGGAAGCCCAGATTGAGCTCGGGCTTTTCCGGGGCATCCGAACCCGCGACCCAAAGATGCGCGGCGTGGGGGGAAGGCTGGGCAGGCATGGTGTCTCCGGCGGCTACGGACGTCCAGGCACCGCTTTGTGCACCGCTGTGGACGTCTCGGCTTGAGCCTGCACCATTTTGGTGACAGGCACGGCACCATCACCGGGCGCTCTCACGGCCACGGCGCTTGCCGGACAGCGCCTCTGCGGCGGTCCGCGGCGCGGCGGGAGGAGGGGCGCCGGCTGAGGTCTGACAGAGAAAGGGCAAAACCCGCGCCAAGTCACGGGTTGCCAGGGGAAGATTACTTCTGCGGGATCAGCAGCAGGCGATCACGGCCATAGACGCGCTCCAGATTCTGCGGTTGCAACGGCAGGCTCTGGTATTGGCCGCGGGTCCAGCCCTTGCCCGGGGTGCCGGCCTGGCTCGCCTGCAGGGGCTCGGCCAGGCCGAAGTCCACCACCAGACGCAGCGCCGGCGCCAGCCAGGCCTGGTCATCGCCGCCCCAGTGGCTGGCGGTCAGGTCCAGGGTCGAGCCGTCGCCGCCACTGGCATTGCCATCCAGGCGGTGCAAGCGGCCCCACTGCCAGGCGGCGCGATCACTACCCAGCTTGGCCTCGCAGGTTTCGACGGCCCCGGCCAGCGCGAGGGCGAAGATCGCCGGTTTGTCTTCACGGGCCGGCGTGCTGACGTCATCCCAATAGGGGCTGTCGTCACGGGCCAGGAGATGATCGACGATGGCGTTGTAGCCGGTGTCGCTGAGGGTGGTGAAGGCCTGCCAGGCCGGGCTCCTGGTGCCCCCAATTCATCGGCGAAGGTCTTTTCGGCCAGGGCCTGCAAGAAGGCCTCGTAGAGCGCCGCATCCGCGGAACCGGCGGCCAGGCGACCGTCGAAGCCCTGCAGACGGCGCAGGGCTTCTTCCGCCTGCTGGCGCTGGGTGGCCGGCAGGGCGGCGATGGCCTGGCGCAGTGGCGCGGCGAAGCCGGGGGCGTCGAGCTGGGTCTTGAGCTTGGCGGCCAGGGTGGTGGTCTGGTCCTGCTGCAGGGCCATGGCGTCGCGGGTATCGAGGCGCGCCGAGCGCCCGGCCAGTTGTGCCAGGCGCTCCTGGCGCTCGGGGCCCGACCAGTTGCTGGACAGCTGCATGCCGTAGCCACGCGGCACCACGCGCTGGTTGGCGGCGCCCAGCCAGCCCTGGGCCGGGTCCTGATCGTAGGGGTGCAGCATGGGGTCGGCGTAGCCATCCCAGGCATAGCGCTCGTCCCAGCCGGGCGAGGGCAGCAGCCCCAGGCCGCTGCGGCGATTGGGATAACGGCCGGTCACCTGCCAGCCGACATGCTCGGCATCGGCGAATACCAGATTCCAGTCACTGGCGCGCAGCTCGCGAGCCAGTTCGAAGGCGCGCTCCACGTCCTTGGCGCGGGTGAGGTCGAAGAGGGCGTCCAGGCTCTTGTCGGCTTCCAGGCGACTGCTGCGCAGGGCCAGGCCGTAGCCGTTGGCGTCCGGCGCCAGGGCCAGATTCAGCAGCGGACCGCGCGGACTGGTGTAGAGGGTCTCGCGCCGCGGCTTTTCACCGCGGACGAAAAAGGTCTCCACCCGCTCGCCGGCCGGCTGCCACTGGCCGCCGCTCTGCACCTGCAGGCGACCGCCCTGGCGCTGCAGGCGTTCGAGGTAGAGGTCCTGACTGTCGCCCATCAGGGTCGCGGCGCCCCAGGCCAGCTTGCCGTTGTAGCCGTCGAGCAGCAGCGGCAGGCCGGGCAGGGTGGTGCCCACGGCCTCGAAGCGCGGCGCCCTCAGGGTCACCAGGGTGAAGGGCGACTGGCCGGCAAAGGCGCTGACCTTGTCGACGCCGAGCAGGCTGCGACCGCTGCGGGTATGGCCCGGGGTGGCGGCCCAGGCGGTACCGGTGGGGCCGCCGAAGGGGGCGAGCGCCGCCAATTGCCGCTGGACCTGCAGCAGGGCGTCGAGTCCGGGCAGCTGGCCGCGCAGATTCAGGCCGCGCAACTTGGCGGTCTCTTCTTCCGGTAGAGGTTCGTCGGGGTAGGTGGGCAAGAGCCAGGCCAGGCGTTCGGGACCGACCTGGGCGGCCAGGGCCAGCGCCGCGGTTTCCTTGCGCAGGTCCACCGCCTGGGCGAAGTTGAGCAGTTCGAAGAGCAGGGCGCTGTCTTCGGCTTTCCAGTATTCGGCGCGGTAGTCGTGGCCATCCAGCGCGACCCGCTCGCCGGCGCGATAGAGGTAGGCATTGACACCCCGGGCATAGACCTCGAAGAAGGTCTTCATCCGCGGCGAGGCGTTGCCGTAGGCCACCTGGGCGGCCTTGCGCAGGTCCACGGCACGCATGAATCTGTCGCTGTCCAGGCGGCTTTCACCGTAGGCCTCGGCCAGCCGCCCCTGGGCCAGCAGGCGCAGCTCGACCATCTGCGCCAGGCGTTCGCTGGCGTGGACGTAGCCGAGGGCGAAGAGGGCATCGTGAAAGGTGGTGGTCTCGATCAGCGGCTGGCCGTCGGCATTGCGGCGCACCGAGGCGGTCTGCGCCAGACCGCGCAGCGGCAGGCTGCCCTTGAGTAGCGGCTGGCCGCGGGGCGACGGCTCCTCGGCGAAGTACTGGCAGCCGGCGAGGGCGGTCAGCAGGCCGAGAGTGGCGAGGCGCAGCAGCGCGCGCGAGCGAAACGGGAGAGGCGAGACCATGAACAGCGGACACTCCGAGCGGATGGATGCGAACGGGTGGCTACGTTAGCAGGGTCCACCGGGGGAGCAAGCCTCGGGCGAGGGGTGGCGTCTGGGCGCTGCCGACAGGTCATCGGGAAAGGCGCCTGGCGCGGCACTAGACCGCTCAGCGCAGCGCCATCCAGATCAGCAGTGCGGCCTGGAACAGGCAGAACACCGCCAGGCAACCGATGGCGAATCTCAAAGAGATGTCATCACGACGATAGAGGGCGATGCGGTCTTCCAGCTGACGCAGGCTGGCATCGCGCTCGTCGATCACCCGGTCGCATTGCTCCAGCAGGGTGGCGCCGTCCAGCAGCGACAGCAGTTGCACCTTGTCGGTATTCCAGTCCTCGCGCAGCTGGCTGACCCGGGCCGCCCGGCAGAGCTGCTGGCGCTCGTCGTCTGCCGCCGTCTCGACGGTGAAGCCCTGGGCGCCGAGCACGTGGTCGCGGCGCTTGCGGCTGTCTTCGTCGAGTGCGTCGCGGCGCGCCAGGGGCAGGTCCTGCACCCGGTAGTGGTTCCAGCGCAAGCGCGCCCAGGCGGCCGCCCGGGCCAGCAGGAAGCGGCCCAGACCGCGCTCCTCGGGCTCGATCTGCAGGCCGCGTTCGGGGCCCAGGCGGATTTCGCCGAGGCGATGGTCGACCCAGACCTCCAGCACGTTCACCTCGCGGTGCAGCAGCTGGCCGGGAATCTGCACCGTCAGCCGCAGCAGGCTTTCTTCGTCGCCATGGCGCTCGACCAGGCCGAGTTGCACGAAGCGCAGGGGGCGCACGCCCACCCGACGATCCGCCGGCTGCGGCATCAGCCGCAGCAGCTGGAAGCGCTCCGGCGGCAGGCTGGCCCATGGATGGGGCTCATTGGGAACGGCTTCGACGGCCGGCGATGCTTGATCGGGGGTTTCCACGGGCGGACTCCAGCTGGCGCGCCTCCTGGGCGCCTGTGCCGGCTTATCGGCCAGGGTGCGGGGAACCTGAGCGCGCGACGAAGGCGCTCACGCGCTCGACCAGCGCGCGGGCCAGCGGCAGGTTGGGGTTGTCGTAGGTGGGCAGTTGCGCCTGAATGTCCGCCGGGGCGATGCGCAGCACGTGGTTCATGCCGGGAATGATCGCCAGTTCGGCATCCGGCTTGGCCCGCTGCAGGGCGCGGGCATCGTCCACCTCCACCTGCACGTCATGGGTACCCTGGGCGATCAGTGCCGGGGCGTGGATGCCGGCAAAGGCCCTGGCCGGATTCTGGCGGAACAGCGAGATCAGATAGGGCTGGACGCTGGGACGGAACAGCACCAGCAATTCCTTCGGCACCTCGGGCACCGGCGTGCCGCGCAGCAACTGGTCGATGATCCACTGGGCGCTGGCCAGGCCGGCGGGCGACAGCTTGCCGGCCAGCTGCTCGCGCAGCACCACGTCGATGGGCCGGCCACTGCCGGCCAGGGTGACCACGCCGGCGACCGGCACCCGGTCGCCGGCCAGGCTGGCGATCAGGGCGCCTTCGCTGTGACCGAGCAGGATCACCTTGGAAAAGCGCGGATCGGCGCGCAGCAGCCGGATCCAGCCGACCAGGTCGTCGACATAGCGCTCCACGCTGAGACGACTCTCGTCCGGCTCGGCGCCGCGACTCTCGGCCACCCCGCGCTTGTCGAAGCGCACGCTGGCGATCCGCTGCCGGCCCAGGGCCTCGGCCAGACGCTGCAGGGCGGCATTGCGGGCGCCGGGGGCGTTGCCATTGCGGTCGATGGGGCCCGAGCCGGAAACGAAGAGCACCACCGGTTGCGGACGCTCGCTGCGGGGCAGGATCAGACTGCCCTTGAGCACGCCGCTGCCGGTGTCGAGCTGGAGGGGGCGGTAGAGCACGGGATCGGCCGCCGTGGCGAGGGCGGGCAGGGCGAGGCACAGCAGCAGGGAGAACAGCAGACGCATGGCAGGAAGGGCACCGGAGAGCTGGGGTGTGGGGGCCTATCCCGCACACAATCCGTGTAAAAGACCACGGCGCGTGTAAAATCGCCCATTGCCAATTTGAATCCATACCTTTCACCCGTAGCGCGGAGCCCTCGCATGTCCGGCAATACCCTCGGCACGCTGTTTACCGTCACCACCGCCGGCGAAAGCCATGGCCCGGCGCTGGTCGCCATCGTCGACGGTTGCCCACCCGGACTGCCCCTGGACATCGCCGACCTGCAGCGTGACCTGGATCGGCGCAAGCCCGGCACCAGCCGCCACACCACCCAGCGCCAGGAAGCGGACGAGGTGGAGATCCTCTCCGGGGTCTTCGAGGGCGTCACCACCGGTACCCCCATCGGCCTGCTGATCCGCAACACCGACCAGAAGTCCAAGGACTACTCGGCGATCAAGGACCTGTTCCGCCCGGCCCATGCTGACTACGCCTACCACCACAAGTATGGCCTGCGCGACTACCGCGGCGGCGGTCGCAGCTCGGCGCGGGAAACCGCCATGCGCGTCGCGGCCGGCGCCATCGCCAAGAAGTACCTGGCCACCCAGGGCATCCGGGTGCGTGGCTACATGAGTCAGCTGGGCCCCATCGAGATCCCCTTCAAGACCTGGGACAGCGTGGAAGAGAACGCCTTCTTCAGCCCCGATCCGGACCGGGTACCGGAGCTGGAGGCCTACATGGACCAGCTGCGCCGCGATCAGGATTCGGTGGGCGCGCGCATCACCGTGGTCGCCGACGGCGTGCCGCCGGGCCTCGGCGAGCCGATCTTCGACCGCCTCGACGCCGAACTGGCCTATGCGCTGATGAGCATCAATGCGGTGAAGGGCGTCGAGATCGGCGCCGGCTTCGCCAGCGTTGCCCAGCGCGGCACCGAGCACCGTGACGAGCTGACCCCGGAGGGCTTCCTGTCCAACAACGCCGGTGGCGTGCTGGGCGGCATCTCGTCCGGTCAGCCCCTCGTCGCCCACCTGGCGCTGAAGGCCACGTCCAGCATCACCACTCCGGGGCGCTCCATCGACGTCCATGGCAATCCGGTGGATATCATCACCAAGGGTCGCCACGATCCCTGCGTGGGCATCCGCGCCACGCCCATTGCCGAGGCGATGATGGCCCTGGTGCTGATGGATCACCTGCTGCGTCACCGCGCGCAGAACGCCGAGGTGAAAGTGCACACGCCCACCCTGCCGCAACTCTGATCCGCGGACGGACGATGCCGGTTCCCTATTGGCGGCTGTCGGGCTTCTACTTCGCCTACTTCGCGCTGCTGGGGGCCACGGCGCCCTACCTGGGGCTGTACTTCCACCACCTGGGCTTTTCCGGCACCGCCATCGGCCAGCTGGTGGCCATCCCCATGCTGATGCGGGTACTGGCGCCCAACCTCTGGGGCTGGCTGGCCGATCGCACCGGCCGCCGGCTGAGCATCGTCCGCCTCGGCGCCGCCTGCACCCTGCTGTGCTTTTCCGGTATCTACCTCGGCCAGGGCTTCGCCTGGCTGGCGCTGATCATGGCCGGCCATGCCTTCTTCTGGCACGCGGTGCTGCCCCAGTTCGAAGCCATCACCCTGGCCCATTTGCGCGACCAGCCACAGCGCTATGCGCGCATCCGCCTCTGGGGCTCCATCGGCTTCATCGCCGCGGTGGCGGGGCTCGGCTGGGCCTTCGAATACGTCAGCCTGGATCTCTATCCGGCCTATCTGCTGCTGGTGATGGCGATCATCCTGCTGGCCTCACTGGCGGTGCCAGGGGTCAAGGTCGATCCAGGCCAGCGGCCCGAGGCGCCGGCCGAGCCCTTCCTGACGACCCTGCGCCAGCCGCGGGTGCTGGCCTTCTTCGCTGCCGCGGCGCTGATGCAGCTGTCCCACGGCCCTTACTACACGGTCTTCACCCTGCATCTGGAAGAACTCGGTTATGGCCGCGGCGTCATCGGTCAGCTCTGGTCGCTGGGCGTGGTCGCCGAGGTGCTGATCTTCCTGGTGATGCCGCAACTACTGGCGCGGCTGGCGCTCAACACCCTGCTGGTCGGCGCCTTTCTGATCGCCGCCGGGCGCTGGCTGCTGCTGGGCACCCTGGCCGACCAGTTGCCAGTGCTGTTGTTCGCCCAGCTCCTGCATGCGGCCACCTTCGCCTGCTTCCACGCCGCCGCCATCCAGTTCGTGCAATCTCATTTCGACCGCCGCCGCCAGGGCCAGGCCCAATCGCTCTACGCGGCACTTTCCGGGGCTGGCGGGGCGCTGGGCGCGCTGTATGCTGGCTATGCCTGGCAGGTGTCCGGCGCCCTTGCCGCCTTTGCCGGCGCCTCCCTGGCGGCGCTGGCAGGCGCCTTCCTCATCCTCTTGTCCGTTAGGTCCAGTACGAAAAGTGCCTGCGCTCTGTGATGCTTCGTTGAAAAACACCTGGATCGCCAGCCCGGTCGCAATGCTCATTTACCTCTCGTAAACTCCGCTTCCTCAGCGTTTTTCGCCTCGCCTGACCATCGCTCGGCGACTTTTCGTACAGAACCTAGGAGAACCCTCCATGATCCAGCAGCGTGAGCAACTGGCCCGGGAAATCATCGACGCCGGTCGCTTCCTCTATGGCCGCGGCTGGTCGCCGGCCACCAGCAGCAACTATTCGGTACGGCTGTCCGACAGTCGCCTGCTGCTGACCGTCTCCGGCAAGCACAAGGGTCAGCTGGAGCTGGACGACGTCCTCGCCACCGATCTCGACGGCACGCCGCTGGAGGACAAGAAGCCTTCGGCCGAGACCGCGCTGCACACCCAGCTCTATCGCTGGCAGCCGGAGATCGGTGCCGTACTGCACACCCATTCGGTGAATTCGACGGTGCTCTCGCGCCAGCTCGAAGGCGATCGCCTGCTGCTGGACGGCTACGAGCTGCAGAAGGCCCTGCATGGCGTCACCACCCACGACGTGCGAGTGGAGATCCCGGTGTTCGACAACGACCAGGACATCCCGCGTCTGGCCGACCAGGTGCAGACCTGGCTGGACGTGCATCCCGACTGCGTGGGGTACCTGATCCGCGGACACGGCCTCTATACTTGGGGCCCGCGCATGGCCGATGCCCTGCGCCACGTGGAAGCCTTCGAATTCCTCTTCGAATGCGAACTCAAGACCCGGAGCCTGCGTCCATGAGCCGACTGACCGTCTACCACGATGCCGAACCGCGCCAGCCGCTGAAGGTGATCAGCGATGGCGAGCACATCGCCGCCACCCTGGCCGAGTTCGGGGTGCGTTTCGAGCGCTGGCAGGCCACCGCCCCGGTGGCGCCGGGCGCCAGCCAGGAGGAGGTGATCGCCGCCTACCGGCCGGAAATCGATCGTCTCATCCAGGAGCGCGGCTACCAGACCGTCGACGTCATCAGCATGAATCCCGAGCATCCGCAGAAGGAGGCGCTGCGCGCCAAGTTCCTCGAAGAGCATCGCCATAACGAGGACGAGGTGCGCTTCTTCGTCGCCGGTCAGGGCCTCTTCACCCTGCACATCGACGACCAGGTCTATGCCGTGCTCTGCGAGAAGGACGACCTCATCTCGGTGCCGGCCGGTACGCCGCACTGGTTCGACATGAGCGAGTCGCCGTCCTTCGTCGCCATCCGCCTGTTCGACAATCCCGATGGCTGGGTCGCCCACTTCACCGGCGTCGACATCGCCCAGCGCTTCCCGCGCCTGGAGGTCGAGGCGTGACGATCAAGGCCATCCTCACCGATATCGAAGGTACCACCAGCGCCGTCAGCTTCGTCTTCGACGTGCTCTTTCCCTATGCCCGCGAGCACCTGCCGGCCCTTGTGCGCGCCCATGCCGGAGAGCCGGCGGTGGCCGAGCAACTCGATGCCGTGCGAGCCGAAGCCGGCGAGCTGGACGCCGACGTGGAGCGGGTGATCGCCATCCTGCTGGAATGGATCGCCACCGACCGGAAGGCCACACCGCTCAAGGCGCTGCAGGGTCAGGTATGGGAGCAGGGCTATCGTGCCGGCACCCTCAAGGGCCACGTCTATCCCGACGCCGTCCAGGCCCTGCGCCAGTGGCACGCGGCGGGGCTGCCGCTGTACGTCTATTCCTCCGGATCGATCCAGGCGCAGAAGCTGATCTTCGGCTGCTCCGAGCATGGCGATCTCACGCCTTTGTTTTCCGGGTATTTCGATACCCTGACCGGCGGCAAGCGCGACGCCGAGTCCTATGCGCGCATCGCCTCGGCCACCACCCACGCGCCGGCGGAACTGCTGTTCCTCTCCGACGTGGTGGAAGAGCTGGATGCCGCGCGCCAGGCGGGCCTGCCGACCTGCGGGCTGGTACGTGCCGGTGGCCAGCTGGGCGATCATCCGTGCGTGGCGTCCTTTGCCGACATCGATCTCGCCGGACTCAGCTGAAGCCCACGGCCGGCCTCGCTGCCAAGCGAGCCGGCCGAACTCGACGTCCTCATCGCCAGTCCCAATTGACGAGACCTGTGTCCTCGCAACGGGAGTCGCGACATGATCAATTCCACCATCGGCGGTGTACTGGGCTTCATCGTCTTCCTGCTCGACATCTGGGCTATCGTCAACGTCATCCGCAGTGACAGCACCAGCAACGCCAAGATCGGCTGGACGGTGCTCATCATCGTGCTGCCGGTGATCGGCCTGATCGCCTGGGCTGCCGCCGGACCACGCGGCAATCGCTCGGCCACGGCACCCACGCACAAGGGCTAGCCAGCACAACGCTGGAGCCTGTCACATCCAGCTCTTACAATGCCCGGCTTTTGGCCGGGCATTGTCTGTCTCGGCCAGCCACTTGCGGAGATCGACATGAGCGACTACCTGGAAACCCTCTACGACGGCTACGGTCAGCGATTCACCGTCGAGCGCATGCTGCACGAGGTGCGCACCGAGCATCAGCACCTGGTGATCTTCCAGAACGCCGTGCTGGGCAAGGTCATGGCCCTGGATGGCGTCATCCAGACCACCGAGGCCGACGAATTCATCTATCACGAGATGCTCACCCACGTGCCCCTGCTGGCCCATCCGGCGCCCCGGCGGGTGCTCATCATCGGCGGTGGCGACGGTGGCATCCTGCGCGAAGTGGCCAAGCACCGGGGTGTCGAGCACATCACCATGGTCGAGATCGACGGCTCGGTGGTGGCGATGTGCAAGGAGCACTTTCCCGGTCACTCGGCAGGCGCCTTCGACGACCCGCGGCTGAAGCTGGTGATCGACGACGGCATGAATTTCGTCGCCAACACCACCGAACGCTACGACGTCATCATCTCCGACTCCACCGATCCCATCGGTCCGGCCGAGGTTCTCTTTTCGGAGAACTTCTATCAGGCCTGCCATCGTTGTCTGAACGACGGCGGCGTGATGGTGGCCCAGAACGGTACTCCGTTCCTGCAACTGGACGAGGTCAAGACCACTGCCAGCCGCATGTCCGGGCTGTTCGCCGATTGGCACTTTTATCTGTCGGCGGTGCCTACTTACATAGGGGGCGTCATGACCCTGGCCTGGGGTAGCAAGGACACGACCTTGCGTCGGCAGAATGCCGAAACCCTGGCGCAGCGCTACAGTGATACAGGCATCCAGACCCGTTATTACACTCCGGAGCTGCATGCCGCAGCCTTTGCTCTACCTCGATACGTGCTGGAGGCCATCGGCAAGGCGTAAGCCCTGGCGGTCGCTGCACCGTTCGAGTTCTCAGCCGCGACTCGCCAGGCGTCGGTAGCGACGTCCAGCGAGACGATCATCCGAACCAGAGGAGGGAAGTCCTATGTCCTTGTCGTTTGCCGATGATGTGAGCTTGAACCTGCTGCAGCGGATGAAGGAGGGCGGCTTCGATTTCGCCCGCTTCCATCCCATCGACTTCTTTGCCATTTTCGCCGATGAAGGCAAGGCCCGCATCGCTGCGGACCAGTTTCACGGCGAATCCCTCAACGCCCAGGTGCTCCCCCATGAAGAGGGCGGCTGGCATCTGCAGGTCAGCAAGGTGATGTTCGCCACCCATGCCACCATCGATGATTTCGAAAGCGATCTCGAGGCGGTGGTTGCGCCTCTTGGCGGTCAGCTCGATGGCTGGGGCGTCACCCAGGAAGTCAGCCGCAGCTCCGCCTGATCCTGCACGTCCCGAGGCGGCATCCCAGACGGGGTGCCTGTCTCATCTCCGGTTACCGCTCGGCCCCTCAATCATCGCACTTTCCGCGTGGCGCACCGTCTTAGGCTCATGACGGAGACGTTGCGGTGCATGCGCACGCTGACGTGCCTGGGTTTGGTGCATCGTGCGACTCGCAGCCGCGCAAGGGCTTGATCTTGAAGGCTCTGGCGCTGGCACGCGGCTTGCGAAGCTGCACCGTGGGTGACAAGGAGATCGGCATGAGCCGCCAACTGTATAACGAGATGTATGACGTCCAGGCACAGTGTCGACCGCATTATGGTCGCTATGCCCAGTGGCTGAGCGAGACACCCCCGGAACTCCTGGCCCAGCGGCGGCGTGAAGCCGATCTGCTGTTCCATCGCGCCGGGATCACCTTCACCCTCTATGGCGACGAACAGGGCACGGAACGCCTGATTCCCTTCGACGCCTTGCCGCGCGCCATTCCCGCCAGCGAATGGCAGATCATCGAACGCGGCTGCATCCAGCGTGTCCAGGCGCTGAATCTCTTTCTGCACGACCTCTATCATGACCAGCGCATCATCAAGGCCGGGGTCATTCCCGCCGAGCAGGTGCTGGCCAACGACCAGTATCAGCTGGCCATGCAGGGGCTGGACCTGCCCAATGGCATCTACGCCCATATCGCCGGGGTCGATCTGGTACGAGATGGCGATGGCGCCTACTACGTGCTGGAAGACAACCTGCGCACCCCCAGCGGTGTCTCCTACATGCTCGAAAACCGCAAGATGATGATGCGGCTGTTTCCCGAGCTGTTCACCCTGGAGCGCATCGCGCCCATCGACCACTATCCGAACATCCTGCTCGATACCCTGCGCAGCTCCACCCCGGTCAACAACCCCACGGTGGTTGTCCTCACCCCGGGTCGTTTCAACAGCGCCTACTTCGAACACGCCTTCCTCGCGCGCGAGATGGGCGTGGAGCTGGTGGAGGGTGCCGATCTGCTGGTGCGCGACGAACAGGTGTTCATGCGCACCACCTCGGGCTTCCGCAAGGTCGATGTCATCTATCGGCGTCTCGACGACGCCTTCCTCGACCCGCTGGCCTTCAATCCCGATTCCATGCTCGGCGTGCCCGGTCTGCTCGCCGCCTATCGCGCCGGTAACGTCATCCTGGCCAACGCCATAGGTACCGGGGTGGCCGACGACAAGTCGATCTATCCCTATGTGCCGGAGATGATCCGCTTCTATCTCAGCGAAGAACCCATCCTCTATAACGTGCCCACCTGGCAGTGCCGCAAGCCGGACGAACTGTCCCATGTGCTGGCCAACCTGCCCGAGCTGGTGGTCAAGGAAGTCCATGGTTCCGGCGGCTACGGCATGCTGGTCGGCCCCACCGCCAGCAGCCTGGAGATCGAAGCCTTCCGCGCGCGGCTCAAGGCCAATCCCAGCGCCTACATCGCCCAGCCGACCCTGTCGCTGTCCACCTGCCCGACCTTTGTCGAGAACGGCATCGCGCCGCGCCACATCGACCTGCGGCCCTTCGTGCTGTCCGGGCGCAAGACGCGTCTGGTGCCTGGTGGCCTGACCCGGGTCGCCCTGCGCGAAGGCTCGCTGGTGGTGAATTCCTCCCAGGGCGGCGGCACCAAGGACACCTGGGTGGTCCAGGACTAGATCGCCACAGAACAGCGGCCGCTCCGGCGGCCCCGCAAGGACCTTTGAAAGGCGACCCCACCATGTTGAGTCGTACCGCTGCCGATCTGTACTGGATGTCCCGCAACCTGGAGCGCGCCGAGAATCTCGCGCGGATGCTGGACGTCAGCTATTCGCTGTCGATGATGCCGCAGAGCGGGCAGGGCGGAGGCCTGGATGAACTGGCCATGCCACTGCTCATCACCGGCACCCTGGATGACTACCGGGAAAAGCACGGGGCCCTGCACCCCGAGCGCCTGCTGCACTTCTTCGCCCTGGACGAGCGCAACCCCGGCAGCATCTATTGCTGTCTGCAGGCTGCGCGCAGCAATGCCCACGCGGTGCGTGGGCGCATCACCGCCGACATGTGGGAGAACGTCAACTCCACCTGGCTGGAGATGCGCGAGATTGCCGTTACCGGCCTGATCCGCTTCGGCATCAGCCGTTTCTGCGAGTGGGTGAAGGAGCGTTCCCACCTGTTCCGTGGTGCCACCGTCGGCACCATCATGAGAAACGACGCCTATCGCTTCATCCGCCTGGGTACCTTCGTCGAACGCGCCGACAACACCCTGCGCATGCTCGACGCCCGCTACCAGGTGCTCGGCGAAGAGGAAGCGGAAGCCATCAGCGACGCCTCCGCCCGCGGCTTCTATCAGTGGAGCGCCCTGCTGCGCGCCCTGAGCGCCTTCGAGGCCTACACCGAGCTCTATCGCGATGCCCTCAACGTGCGCAACGGCGCCGAGCTGCTGCTGTTGCAGGAAGACCTGCCACGCTCGCTGCTGGCCTGCGTGATCGAGCTGCACCGGGTGCTGGTCAGTCTGCCCGGCGAGAACGGTCGCGAGGCCAAGCGCCTGGCGGCAGGCCTGGAGGCACGCCTGCGCTACACCAGCATCGACGAGGTGCTCGAAGAGGGACTGCATGCCTGGATCGGCGATTTCATCGTCCACATCCGCCAGCTTGGCAGTGGCATCAACACCGCTTACCTGGAGATCGTATGAGACTCGCGATCCATCACGAAACCCTGTATCGCTACGCCGACCTGGTCCGCGCCAGCATCCAGTACCTGCGTCTCACGCCACAGGACGACGCGCGACAGAAGATTCTCAGCTGGGAGCTGGCACTGCCGCGCCCGGCGCTCGCGCAGCGCGATCCCTTCGGCAACATTCTCCATGTGCTGACCCTGGACACCCCGCACGACGCCATCACCATCACCGCCAGCGGCCAGGTGGAGATCGACGAGACCTTCGAGGCGGAACCGTGCCAGGCCTCGGCCTTTCCCTTTCTGCGTCAGACCAGGCTGACCGAGGCCGACGAGGCGCTTACCGCCTTCGCCCGCGAGGTCTGCGACGGTCGCCGGGATCGCGCCACCCTGATCCAGCTGATGGAGCATTTGCACGAGCGCATGACCTATGTGCCCGGCTCCACCGAGGTGGACGGCAATGCCGCCCAGGCCTTCGCCAAGGGGGCCGGGGTCTGTCAGGACCATGCCCATGCCTTTCTGGCCTGCGCCCGCAGCCTGGGCATCCCGGCACGCTATGTGTCTGGCTATCTGTGCACCGATGACAGCGCGCACCTTTCCAGCCACGCCTGGGCGGAAGCCTGGCACGACGGCGCCTGGTACAGCTATGACGTCACCAATCGCCTGATCCGACCGGAGCGGCACCTGCGCCTGGCCATCGGCCTGGACTACCTGGATGCCTGTCCGGTGCGCGGCATGCGCCGTGGTGGCGGGGTGGAGCACATGGAGGCCAAGGTACTGGTCGAGCCCTTGCAGCAGGTGCAGCAACAGCAATAATCAGCGCTGCCCACAGCAGACGAGAAGGCGGCCACGGGCCGTCTTTTCTTTTGGGGTCGGGCCTGTTGCGTCGACCGTTCCATCACCCGAGGTTCGCATGACCTATTGCGTCGCCATGAAACTGCAAGATGGCCTGGTATTCGTCGCCGA
The DNA here is from genome assembly GCF_014522265.1 of Pseudomonas oryzihabitans. Classification (GTDB taxonomy): domain Bacteria; phylum Pseudomonadota; class Gammaproteobacteria; order Pseudomonadales; family Pseudomonadaceae; genus Chryseomonas; species Chryseomonas aestiva. The sequence goes on along the minus strand of NZ_CP017024.1, from coordinate 4,722,540 downwards.
CTCCCGCACCAATGCCGGGGTCGACAACATCGCTACCTTCCGCAAGCTGCATCTGTTCCGGATCCCCGGCGAGCGCCTGATCGCCATCCAGTCAGCGGGCAATCTGGCCACCTCCCAGGCGGTCGTCAGTCTCCTCCGACAACGGCTGGACAGCGAGCGGGACAACCTCCACGGGGTGCCCACCCTGTACGACGCCGCCCGACTGCTGGGCCAGACCCTGCGCGAGGTCCTGCAACGCGACGCCGAGGATGCGCCCCAGGGGCACGGCCTGGACCTGAGCTGTTCCTTTCTGCTGGGTGGGCAGATCCGCGGCGCGGAGCCGGAGCTGTTCAATCTCTATCCCCACGGCAACTTCATCAGTGCCACCGAGGACACGCCTTACTTCCAGATCGGCGAGAGCAAATACGGCAAGCCCATCCTGGATCGGGCGCTGACCTTCGCGACGCCGCTGGAGGAAGCCCTGCGCTGCGCGCTGCTGTCCTACGACGCCACCATTCGCAGCAATCTGTCGGTCGGGCTACCGCTGGATCTGGTGGTCTATCCGCGTGATCGACTGGCGCAGGTGAGCAGTCATCGGATCGACGAACACGATCCCTACTTCCAGGCCTTGCGCAAGGGCTGGGGGAGGGGTTGCGTGATCTGCTGGCAGACTTGCCGGCAGCCCCTGCGGACTATTGGCGCTAGGGATCAGCCAACGAACCGCGAGAGGTTGGGGATGACCAGCACTACGGTGGTGACGATGAGCACGAAACTCGCCTGACGCCACTTGGGGACGGGATTCTTGAACATGACTCGGGGCCTTTATTGTTAGCTGTTTAGAGCCTTTACGTCTTCAGCGGGAAGCGCTTGCGCAACAGCGGCATGCAATTACTGATACCCGCAGGCTTGAGCACTATCCAGTAGCTATAGAACATAAATTTCAGTTTTGTGGCGGTAACCGGCCAGGCGGTTATCAGAAATGTCGTACCAGGCGATTTTTCCTTTGCTTTCAGCCGATTAGAAAAATGCTTGCGACGCTACCGTTGGTCGGAGGTATCAGTGACTCAGGGCCATGGGACGGCGACCAACCGGTCATCCCATGAACGGGGCAGGGCGGAGCCCCTTCCAGGTCATGAATGCAAATGCATGAATAGATTGAAGAAAAAGCTTGCCATCGAAATCGCCTTTGCCTATAGTTGCGCGCCTCGGTGATGCAGATGCAGCCGCCGAGCAAATCTGGTGAGGTGTCCGAGCGGTTGAAGGAGCACGCCTGGAAAGTGTGTATAGGAGAAATCTTATCGAGGGTTCGAATCCCTCCCTCACCGCCAGATCTGAGAGAACCCCTGAGAGCCCAGCTCCAGGGGTTTTTTCTTGCCTGCGATTTGGCCAGGCCATCCAGAAATCAGGCGGCCTGGGCGAAGGTCGCGGCGGTATCCCGCGCGTTGGGCAGGACTGCGCTCAGCTGCGCCAGGTCGATGCTGGCGAACAGCGGGCCGCTCAGGTCCTGCACCTTGCTGTCGCCGGCGTTCTCGTGGAGCACCTCGGCCACGGCGACCGCCTGGGCCACGATCAGCGCATAGCCATTGCTTTCCGGTGCCTGCAACGGGCGCGCCTGGTAGCCGATGGCGTCGCGCAGCACCTGGGGCAGCTGCCAGCGGCGCGCCAGCTCGGCGCCTACCTCCGGATAGCCAAATCCCAATTGCAGGGTTTCGTCCGCGGCGCGATGGCTGCTGGCAGTGGCGCGACCGGCCAGGCTCGGCGCCAGCTCCGGCGCGCCGCTCTGGATCAGCAACTCGCCAATGTCATGCAGCATGCCGCAGGTAAAGGCGGTTTCCTGATCCAGGCCGGCCTGCTTGGCCAGCGGCTTGCACAGGCTGGCGACCAGGAAGCTGTTGTACCAGAAGGCCTGCAGATCGAAGCCGGGCGCGGATTTGAAGCCGCTGGCGAAGGCCGAGGCCAGCACCAGGGTGCGCAGGGTGTTGAAGCCCAGACGCAGGGCGGCGTCTTCGATGCTGGTGGATTCACGGGCGCCGCGGAAGCGCGCCGAATTGGCCAGGCGCAGTACCTTGGCGGCGATGACCGGATCGCGCGCCACGGTGCGCGACAGGGTTTCGATGCTGGTGTTGGGGTCGTCGAACTGCCGGATCAGAACCTGCGCCACCTCGGGAACGTTGGGCAGGTTGTGCAGCTGGGCAAAGAGGGTGTCGAGTTGCATGGGCGTCTCCGCGGAAAAGGGTTACATCTCCTTACACCCTCGTCATCGGTCGCCTGCGCGGATTTCTGTAGCTGTCATGTGACGATCGGTCGCAGCCCGGGCGGCCAATACCGGCTAGCCGGGAAAAATTGCTTTGCTGGTCAGGGACCTGCCGCCAGCGAGCCAGGCCTGCCTGGCTACGCCCTTACCGTTCGTCGAGGGCGAAATCGACCTGGGTCAGGCCCGCTTCGCTGGCTTCCAGCACCCAGCCGCGACGGTCCCAATCGCCCAGCACGATACGTTCGGCCGGCTGGCCATCGAGCAGCAGTTCATGGCGGGCGGGCCTGTGGGTATGGCCGTGGATCAACGTCGTCACCCGGGCGGCGCGCATTTCCCGCTCGACCTCGGCCTCGGTGACATCGGTGATGTCCATGGCCTTGGCCCGGGTCTGCTGGCGACTCTCGCTGCGCAGCTTGCGTGCCAGCTTCTGGCGGCTGGCCAGTGGCAGGTGGCGCAGGACGAAGAGGGTGAGGGGGTTGCGCAGGATGCGGCGCAGCTTCTGGTAGCCCTCGTCACGGGTGCAGAGGGTGTCGCCATGCATCAGCAGCACCCGGCGGCCGTGGAAGTCGGCGATATGGCGATCCGGCAGCAGGCGGCAGCCAGCCTGGCGGCAGAAGGCCTTGCCAATGAGGAAGTCGCGATTGCCATGCATCAGGTAGACGGCCGTGCCGCTGTCGGCCAGTTGGCGCAGGGCGGTGGCGATTTCCTGCTCGAAGGGACCCATGGCGTCGTCGCCGATCCAGGCTTCGAACAGGTCGCCAAGGATGTACAGGGCCTCGGCACCGCGGGCACGGGTTTCGAGGAGATGCAAAAACGCCCGGACCAGGTCCGGGCGTTGCGGTTCGAGATGCAGGTCGGAGACCAGTAAAATCACTCGACGATCTCGGCCTTCTCGATGATCACGTCTTCGCTCGGCACGTCCTGGTGACCGGCCTTGCTGGTGGTGGCGACGCCCTTGATGGCGTTGACCACGTCCATGCCCTCGACGACCTTGCCGAACACCGCATAGCCCCAGCCCTGGCTGGTGGGCGCGGTATGGTTGAGGAAGGTGTTGTCGGACACGTTGATGAAGAACTGCGCCGAGGCGGAGTGCGGGTCCATGGTGCGGGCCATGGCGACGGTGCCGATCGCGTTGGAGACGCCGTTGTTGGCCTCGTTCTTGATCGGGGCGCGGGTGGGCTTCTGCTTCATGCCCGGCTCGAAACCACCGCCCTGGACCATGAAGTTGCTGATCACACGGTGGAAGATGGTGCCGTCGTAGTGACCGCTCTTGACGTATTCCTTGAAGTTGGCCGCGGTTTCGGGCGCCTTGTCCTCGAAGAGTTCCAGGGTGATGACGCCGTGGTTGGTGTGCAGCTTGATCATGGCAGCGAATCCGTAGCTAAGGGGGACAGCATCCAGACCCGGCGAGGGCCTCAAGGGTTTCGCCGGGACTTGACGGGTTGGGCTATGATACGGGTTTACCTTTGCCCGGCCTACCCTGGCCGTGCGTCTGCCCAGTTAAGGATCCCATGAGCAAGCCGACTTCCGACTCGTCCACCGCCGCCAAAGCCGCCCCCGCGCATTTCCTGCGGCAGATCGTCCAGGCTGACCTGGACGCCGGCAAGCAGGCCAAGATCGTCACCCGTTTCCCGCCCGAGCCCAATGGCTACCTGCACATCGGTCATGCCAAGTCGATCTGCGTGAACTTCGGCCTGGCCAAGGAATTCGGCGGCGACTGCCATCTGCGCTTCGACGACACCAACCCGGCCAAGGAAGACCAGGAATACATCGACGCCATCAAGAGCGACGTGCACTGGCTGGGCTTCGACTGGGCCGGCGAGGTCCGCTACGCCTCCGCCTACTTCGACCAGCTCTACGCCTGGGCCGTCAACCTGATCGAGCAGGGTCTGGCCTATGTCTGCGACCTCACCCCCGAGCAGGCCCGCGAATACCGTGGCAGCCTCACCGAGCCGGGTCGCAACAGCCCCTTCCGCGACCGTTCGGTGGCCGAGAACCTGGACCTCTTCGCCCGCATGAAGGCCGGCGAATTCAAGGACGGTGAAAAGGTGCTGCGCGCCAAGATCGACATGGCCTCGCCCAACATGAACCTGCGCGATCCCATCCTCTATCGCATCCGCCACGCCCATCACCACCAGACCGGCGATGCCTGGTGCATCTATCCGAGCTATGACTTCACCCATGGCCAGTCCGATGCCCTGGAAGGCGTGACCCACTCCATCTGCACCCTGGAGTTCGAGGACCATCGCCCGCTGTACGAATGGTTCCTGGCCAAGCTGCCGGTGCCGGCCCAGCCACGCCAGTACGAATTCGCCCGCCTCAACCTGAACTACACCGTCACCAGCAAGCGCAAGCTCAAGCAGCTGGTGGACGAAGGCCACGTACACGGCTGGGACGACCCGCGCATGTCGACCCTGTCGGGCTATCGCCGTCGCGGCTACACCCCGGCCGCCATCCGCAACTTCTGCGAGATGATCGGTGTGACCCGCTCCAACGGCGTGGTCGACGTGGCCATGCTGGAATTCGCCATCCGCGAGGACCTGGACCAGAACGCCCCGCGCGCCATGTGCGTGCTCAAGCCGCTCAAGGTGGTGATCACCAACTACCCCGAGGGCCAGGTCGAGAATCTGGAACTGGCGCGCCATCCCAAGCAGGATCTGGGTGTGCGCCAGCTGCCCTTTACCCGCGAGCTGTACATCGACCAGGGTGACTACGAAGAGAATCCGCCCAAGGGCTACAAGCGCCTTGAGCCGGGTGGCGAGGTGCGCCTGCGCGGCAGCTACGTAATCCGCGCCGACGAAGCCATCAAGGACGCCGACGGCACCGTCGTCGAACTGCGCTGCAGCTACGACCCGGACACCCTCGGCAAGAATCCCGAGGGCCGCAAGGTCAAGGGCGTGATCCACTGGGTGCCGGCCGAGGGCAGCGTGGAGTGCGAGGTGCGCCTCTACGATCGTCTGTTCCGTTCGGCGCAGCCGGAGAAGAGCGAAGAGGGCGGCAGCTTCCTCGACAACATCAACCCCGACTCCCTGGTGGTGCTCCAGGGCTGCCGCGCCGAGCCGTCGCTGGCTCAGGCCCGGCCGGAAGACCGCTTCCAGTTCGAGCGCGAGGGCTACTTCTGCGTCGATCCCAGGGATTCGGCGCCCGGCAAGCCGGTGTTCAACCGCACCGTGACCCTGCGCGATTCCTGGGGGCAATGATGGCGCTGCACCTCTACAACACCCTGACCAAGACCAAGGAAGCCTTTACGCCGCTGGTGCCGGGGCAGGTGCGGATGTACGTCTGCGGCATGACCGTCTACGACTATTGCCACCTGGGCCATGGTCGCAGCATGGTGGCCTTCGACGTCATCACCCGCTGGTTGCGTCATAGCGGCTACGACCTGACCTACGTGCGCAACATCACCGACATCGACGACAAGATCATCAATCGCGCCAACGCCAACGGTGAGCCGTTCACCGACCTGGTGGCGCGGATGATCGAGGCGATGCACGAGGACGAGGCGCGGCTGAATATCCGCAAGCCCGATCAGGAGCCGCGCGCCACCGAGCACATCGACGGCATGCACGCCATGATCCAGACCCTGATCGACAAGGGCTACGCCTATGCCGCGGGCAATGGCGACGTCTACTACCGGGTCAATCGCTTCGCCGGCTACGGCAAGCTGTCGCGGCGGCGCATCGAGGACCTGCGCATCGGTGCCCGCATCGAGCCGGGCGAAGCCAAGGAAGATCCGCTGGACTTCGTGCTGTGGAAGGCCGCCAAGCCGGGCGAGCCGAGCTGGCCGTCGCCCTGGGGCGCCGGGCGGCCGGGCTGGCATATCGAGTGCTCGGTGATGTCCACCTGCTGCCTGGGCGAGACCTTCGACATCCACGGCGGCGGCAACGACCTGGAATTCCCGCACCACGAGAACGAGATCGCCCAGAGCGAGGCGGCCACCGGCAAGACCTACGCCAACGCCTGGCTGCATTGCGGGATGATCACCATCAATGGCGAGAAGATGTCCAAGTCCCTGGGCAACTTCTTCACCCTGCGCGAGGTGCTGGAAAAGTACCACCCCGAGGTAGTGCGCTACCTGCTGATCGCCAGTCACTACCGCAGTCCGATCAACTACTCGGAAGACAACCTGCGCGAGGCCAAGGGTGCTCTGGAGCGCTTCTACCACTCGCTCAAGGGCCTGCCCCAGGCGCCGGCGCAGGGCGGCGAAAGCTATGCCGAGCGCTTCGCCCAGTGCATGGACGACGACTTCAACACCGCCGGTGCCTGCGGCGTGCTGTTCGAGCTGGCCCGCGAGATCAACCGCCTGCGCGAGAGCGATCCTGCCGCGGCGGCTGGCCTGGCCGGGCGGCTGCGCGAACTGGGTGATGTACTCGGCGTGCTGCAACTGGAGCCGGAAGCCTTCCTGCGCGCCGACGCGGCGGGGCGGGTGGATGCGGCCGAGGTCGAGGCCCTGATCCAGGCGCGCCTGAGCGCGCGCGCGGAAAAGAACTGGGCGGAATCCGACCGCATCCGCGATCAGCTCACCGCTCTCGGTGTGGTGCTGGAAGACGGCAAGGGCGGCACCACTTGGCGCCTGGCGGAATAGGTCTGCGATCAGCTGGATGACGGTTCTGCGTCTTCCAGCTGATCTGGCTTGGTCCACCGTCCCATCCCCGGAAAACGCTGCGCGGTTTTCCGGACTACGGAGTGCGTCGTAGGATGGACAACGGCGAAGCCTTGTCCATCGCTCCAAACCTCAGGGCTTTTTGCGCGGCTTGCCGAAACCGGGCGACTTGCGTACCGACTTGACCTTCGGCTTGCCGTCTTCCACCCAGCGACCCAGGGGCTTGTCCGACACCGGCGCGCCCACCTTGGGCTTCTTCGGCTTCTTGGGTTTCTTCACGACCAGGCCGTTGGGTCGGGTTTCCGGGACCCGGTGATCGGGGATGAAGTCCGGTTCGTCGCGGCGCTGCAGGACCTGGCCGATCAGCGTCTCGATCGCTGCCAACTGCTCCACTTCATCCGCGCAGACCAGGGACACCGCCTGGCCCTGGTTGCCGGCACGCCCGGTCCGGCCGATGCGGTGGACATAGTCCTCGGCGACGATGGGCAGGTCCAGGTTGACCACCAGCGGCAGGTCCTGGATGTCCAGGCCACGCGCAGCCACATCGGTCGCCACCAGGATGTCGGCCTCGCCGGCCTTGAAACGGGCGAGGGCGCGCAGCCGCGCGGGCTGGGGCTTGTCGCCATGGATGGATTCGGCGGCCAGACCTTCGGCCTGCAGCGCCTCCACCAGTTGCTCCACACCCTTGCGGGTCTTGGCAAACACCAGCACCTGGCCATGGCGACCGCTGCGATGGAGGTGCAGGAAGAGTTCGGTCTTGCGCTTCTTGTCGACCGGCACCACCCACTGCTTGACCGTGACGGCAGCAGTGTTGCGCGGACTCACGTCGATCGTCTGGGGATCGCGCAGCACGGGCGCGGCCAGCTGGCGCACGGCGTCGGAGAAGGTCGCCGAGAACAGCAGGGTCTGGCGCTTGCGCGGCAGCATGACGAACAACTCGCCCAGCTGCCGCGAAAAGCCCAGGTCGAGCATGCGATCGGCTTCGTCCAGCACCAGCAGCTGCACCTGGTCGAAGCGTACGGCGTTCTGGGTGAACAGGTCGAGCAGGCGCCCGGGGGTCGCCACCAGCACGTCCACGCCCTTGCGCAGCTTCATCATCTGCGGATTGATGCTGACGCCGCCATAGGCCACCGCGGTGCGCAGCGGCAGGTGCTGGGCGTAGTCGCGCAGACTGGCATGGACCTGTTCGGCCAGCTCGCGGGTGGGGGTGAGGATCAGCGCACGGATATGGTTAGGCGCCACCGCCGGGCCTTCCTGCACCAGTCGCTGCAGGAGCGGCAGGCCGAAGGCGCCGGTCTTGCCGGTGCCGGTCTGGGCGGCGGCCAGTAGGTCGCGACCGGCCAGCACCGCCGGGATGGCCTGGCGCTGGATCGGGGTAGGGGAGCTGTGCTCCAGGGCGCTGAGCGCCTGCAGCAGCGGATCTATGAGGCCGAGGTCGGCAAAGGTCATGACGGGCCCGCAAGGCGACGAAAAGGGAGCGAATTCTAGGCCGACTGTGACGCGTGCTCAAACTTTGTAGCCAAGCGGCGGCTGCAGGCGGAATCCCGGCACGGCATAGTGGTCAGTTCCGTGGCTACAGGAGACCCCATGAGCGCTACCCCTACCTTGCCCCCGGTCCTGGCCGGCCCGCTGCTGCGGCGCACCGAGGCCTCACGGTTGCTGCTCTGGCTGGTGACCACCACGGCCGAGGCGCCTGTCCCACGGCTATGGCAGGGCGCGGTCGAGCTCGGGGCTCAGGCCGAGGTGCGCTGCCTGCGCCTGGGCGAGCACGCCTATCTGCAACTGATCGACGTCCGGCCCGCCGTCGCGTTGCCGGTCGACGCCTTCATCCAGTACGACGTGCGCCTGGCCGCAGGCGGAATTGGTGATTGGGCGCCGCACCTGCTCTGCACGCAGGGCGAGCTGCCACGCTTCGTGCTGCGCGCGCGTTTCGATCACCTGCTCCATGGCTCCTGCCGCAAGCCTCATCATGCCTCGGCCGATGGCCTGATCGCGGTGGATCGCCTGCTGCAGGCCTGCACGGCCCCCGCGGAGCGGCCCGCGGCCCTGCTGCTCACCGGTGATCAGGTCTATGCCGACGATGTCGCCGGGCCGATGCTGTTGGCGGTGCAGGCACTGATCCGCCGCCTCGGCCTCCATGGCGAGGGTCTCGAAGGCGCGGTGGTGGCGGACAGCGACGCGCTGATGGCCCATCCGGCCAACCTCTATCATCGCGAAGACCTGCTGCCGGCCTTCAAGTCCAACCGGGCGCTGCGCGAGAAATTCTTCGGCGGGGTGGAAAAGCCGATCTTCACCTCCACCAATGCGCACAATCACCTGGTGACGCTGAGCGAGGTGCTGGCGCTCTATCTGCTCTGCTGGTCGCCGACGCCCTGGACCCTGATCGAGGTCATGCCGCCGGCGCTGGACGCCAGGGACCAGGAGCGTTACGCCGCCGAATCGCGCTGCATCGACGGCTTCGTCGCGACCCTGCCCCAGGCGGCACGAGCCCTGGCCTGGGTGCCGACGCTGATGATCTTCGACGACCACGACGTCACCGACGACTGGAATCTGTCCGCCCGCTGGGAGGAGACCGCCTACGGCCACCCCTTTTCCCGGCGCATCCTCGGCAATGCGCTGCTGGCCTATCTGCTCTGCCAGGCCTGGGGCAACGCTCCGGAAGCGGTAGCCGAACCCCTCGCGGTCACCGCCCGCCTGCTGGACACGGCGGGCGACGACGGCATGCTGGATTGCCCGGTGCAGAACAGCTGCATCGACGACCTGCTGCGCTTCCAGGGTTGGCATTATGTGCTCAAGACCGATCCGCCGCTGATCGTGCTGGACACCCGCACCCGCCGCTGGCGCAGCGAAAGACGCCTGGAGCATCCGTCGGGCCTGATGGACTGGGAAGCCCTCTGCGAATTGCAGCAGGATCTGCTGGACCATCCCTCGGCGGTGATCGTCTCGGCCGCGCCCATGTTCGGCGTCAAGCTGATCGAGGCGGTGCAGCGTATCTTCACCTGGTTCGGCCAGCCGCTGATGGTGGATGCCGAGAACTGGATGGCCCATCCCGGTGCGGCCAAGACCATGCTCAACATCTTTCGCCACCGGCGCACCCCGGGCAACTACGTGGTGCTCTCCGGCGACGTGCACTATTCCTTCGTCTACGACATCCGCATCCGTGACCGACGGGGCGAGCCGCGGCTCTGGCAGATCACCAGCAGCGGCATCAAGAACGAATTTCCGCCGCGCCTGCTGGCGACCCTGGACCGGCTCAATCGCTGGCTCTATGCGCCCTGGTCGCCGCTCAACGGCTTCACCAAGCGTCGCCGCTGGGAGCTGCGGCCACGCCTGCCCGATCGCCGCGAGGCCGGCGAGCGGCTGTGGAACGGCGCCGGTATCGGCCAGGTGCTGCTGGACGAGGAAGGGCGGCCGGCGGTGATCCGCCAGCACAATGCCGATGGCTCGCCGGCCACCGAGTTCGTCGAACGCCCGGCCTGAGGTCAGCGCGGCCGCTTGCTAGGTTCTCGAGGGGGACAGGCGCCTGATCAGCCAGGTCGAGATCCAGTACACCGGCTCCAGCACCAGAAAACCCAGCAGGATACCGCCCAGCCGCGCCATGCCTGCCACCGGGTCGATATGGTCATGGTGGTCAGGCACCATCACCACCAGAAACGCCAGCGCGAACTGCATGCCGAGATAGCCGATACCGAGCGGGCCGTTCTCGAGGTGTCTGCCGATCAGCACGCCGAGCGCAACGCCCGCCAGCGTCAGCCAGAGACTTTCCTGGCTGACCAGCAGCAGGATGGCCGCCAGGCCGCCGCCGAGCAGGCAACCGAGCATTCGATGCAGCAGCCTTCTGGAGACTGCCTTGCCGGCGCTGCTCAGGCCGTCGAAGGGAACGACCATGACCGCCAGGATGGTGATGGCGGCCTGGCTGATGTCCACCGCGATCTTCCCCGTCGCGCCCAGCGCCAGCAGGGCCAGGGCCAGACCCCCCTGCAGCGCATGGCGCAATGCCAAGGGTTGCCAGACACCCAGGGTTCGCGGCGCTGAGGCTACCGTGGTCGGTACCCTGGGCCATAGGCGGGCACGGACGCCGTAGGTGGAAAGCGCGCTCACCAGTACGCAGGCCGAGGTGCCGAGCGCCACTTCCAACAGACGGGACAGGGCGTATTGCTCGAGCTGAGCGGGTGCCTGGAGGCTCGCCAGGACCACCATGGCGTAGGTGAGGCCGCCCAGCAACCAGGCGTAGCCATAGCGGCCCACCAGGGTCAGATAGAGGGTGATGCTGCCCACGGTGCCCAGCAGTCCGGCCTGCTCGTAGGGGTTCAGCTGCAGGTGGCGCAGGACGAGCAGGGCACCTGCGGCGCCGATACAGGTACCCAGCACTCGCAGGCAGCCGCGTGCGCAGCTGTCGCGGACATCTGACCTCATCACGATATAGCCGCTGAAAGCCGCCCAGCCGACATGCTGAACCCCGGCCAAATGGCCGAGCAGGATCGCCAGCAAGACCGAGGTCAGGGTTTCCAGTTCGTCGACCAGGCGGCGACGGTCGCGGCCGAACTGGCGGAGATCTCCCGCCAGATCGCGCAACAACTGCCTGAATTCCGACAACGCCTGGAAAGGTGGCATGGATCCATGATGATCGCCGTGGTCGCTGCCTATGCTACCGCGCCCGGTCGCCGTCTGGCATCACGGGGGCCGGCCGCGAGCGGTAGAGCGGCATCGCGCCGGGACTGCTCAGGCCGATCTGCCACCAGCGGCCAGCCAGCGCAGCACGCCCTGGCCCGCCGCCCGGCCGCTGGCAAAGCAGGCCGTGAGCAGATAGCCGCCGGTGGGTGCTTCCCAGTCGAGCATCTCGCCCGCACAGAAGACGCCAGGCAATTGCCGCAGCATCAGGCCCTCGTCCAATGCTTCCAGGGGCACGCCGCCCGCGCTGCTGATGGCTTCCGCCAGGGGGCGCGGTCTGACCACGGTGAGGGGCAGGGCCTTGCAGGCCTGGGCCAGCCGAGCCATGTCCTGGAACGTTTCCGCCGGGGCCAGCTCGCGAAGCAGGGCTGCGCGGGCACCGTCGATCCCGGCGTGACGCCGCAGATGATTGGCGAGGGACTGGCTGCCGCGTGGCTTGGCGAGTGCCCGCTCGAGTTCGGCGAGGTCGCGCTGGGGGCCAGATCCAGGGTCAGGGTTGCCTGGCCGTCGCCTTCGATGGCCGAGCGGATCTCGGCAGACAGCGCATAGACCAGACTGCCTTCGATGCCGGTCTCGGTAAGGACGAATTCGCCCTGGCGCGGCGGTTGGCCTGGGAGGGCCAGGGCGGCGGGCTTGACTGGCGCGCCGGCATGGCGGGTCTTGAGGAAGTCACTCCAGCCGGCCACCTCGAAGCCACAGTTGGCCGGTTCCAGCGGTCGCACTGTGACGCCACGTTCGGCCAGCAGGGCCTGCCAGGCACCGTCCGAGCCCAGGCGCGGCCAACTGCCGCCGCCCAATGCCAGCACACAGGCCTGGGGCTGCAAGAGGCACTCGCCTTCCGGGGTCGCCAGGCGCAGTCGGTCCTCGGCGGCCCAGCCCAGCCAGCGGCTGCGGGTGTGGATGCGTACGCCCTGGTCGCGCAGGCGATGCAGCCAGGCACGCAGCAGGGGCGCGGCCTTCATGTCGGCGGGAAACACCCGCCCCGAGGTGCCGACGAAGGTCTCGATGCCGAGGTCATGGATCCAGGCACGCAGGGCATCACTGTCGAAGCTATCGAGCCAGAGACCGACGCCGCTCTCGCGTTCGCGATAGCGCCGGCGAAAGGCGGCCTGTTCCTCCGCATGGGTGATGTTCATGCCGCCCACGCCGGCCAGCAGGAACTTGCGGCCCACGGAGGGCATGGCGTCGAAGAGGTCCACGGGGATGCCGGCGGCGGCCAAGGTCTCGGCCGCCATCAACCCGGCGGGGCCACCCCGATGACAGCGACGGCAGGGGTGGCGGGGGAGAGAGACATGGCGGCATCCAGGAGCTACGGAAAGCCGCCATTGTACGCGAGGTGCTGGGCTCTTAGACCACGCCAGCCTGACCCAGGGGCGCCGCCAGGGGTTCTTCCAACCGCTCCGGAATCAGGGGCTCCGTGCGTCCCGGCGTCAGGATCACCTTGCGGCAGTCCTCCTGCTTCTTGTCGAAGATCTTGTAGCCCTCGACCGCCTGCTCCAGGGACATCCGGTGGGTTATGATGGCCTCCGGTGCCAGGTCGCCGCGCTCGATGTGTTCCAGCAGTTCCGGCAGATAGCGCTGCACGTGGGTCTGGCCCATCTTGAAGGTGAGACCCTTGTCGAAGGCGTCGCCGAACAGGAAGCCATGGATGAAGCCGGCATAGACGCCCGGGACACTCACGGTGCCGCCACGACGTACCGCGGCGATGCACTGACGCAGGGCCTTGCCGCTGCTGCCTTCCAGTTTGAGGTTGGCGAGGATGGTCTCGGTGGTGCTGCCCTTGGCCTCGAAGCCTACCGCATCGACCACGCCGTCGACGCCGCGCTTGCCGGGCGTCTGCTCGATGATGGTCGCGGCCGGATCGTCGTCTTCGTCGAAGTTGATCGGGATGACCCCATAGGTCTGCTGGGCATAGGCCAGGCGATAGGGGTGGTGATCGACCATGAAGATGCGCTCGGCGCCCAGCATCCGCGCACAGGCGGCGGACAGCAGGCCGACCGGCCCGGCGCCGTAGATGGCGATGCTCGATCCCTGGCCGATGCCGGTGTTGAGCACCGCCTGCCAGGCGGTGGGCAGGATGTCGGAAAGGAACAGTACTTTCTCATCGGCCAGGGTGCCGGGTACCTTGAAGGGACCGGTGTTGGCCTTGGGTACGCGCACGTATTCGGCCTGGCCGCCCGGTACGCCACCATAGAGGTGGCTGAAGCCGAACAGGGCGGCACCCGGCGGAATCTGCTTCTTGTTGAGGATGGCGCCACGACCGGTATTGGTGGTTTCGCAGGCGGCATAGAGATCCTGGTTGCAGAAGAAGCAGCTGCCACAGGCGATGACGAAGGGGATCACCACCCGGTCGCCTTTCTGCACGGCCGTGACAGCTGAGCCGGTTTCCTCGACGACGCCCATGAATTCGTGGCCGAAGATGTCACCGTGCTCCACGGTGGGAATCTTGCCGCGATAGAGGTGCAGGTCCGAGCCGCAGATGGCTGTGGCGGTCACCCGCAGGACGATGTCGTCGGCATCCTGGATGGTCGGATCAGGCACGGTATCGACGCGGACATCGTGGGCACCGTGGTAGGTCAAGGCTCGCATGGCGGTCTCCGTAGGGCGGTAAGCACCTAGGATTGAGGCCACCGCCAGCCGAGCGGTTCCGCGGCCTCGGACCGGTGGTATGGCACCTTGATAGCGACCGATCGCGGCTTTTCGCCGCCAGTGCCCAGGCTAGAGCCGGGCAGGCGCAGCGGCGTCAGCGGTTGCGGATATAGACGGCCTTGCCCGCGCTGCGATCGGCAGGGTCGCGTTCCTGGACCTCGAAACGATCGCCATGGGCCTTGACCAGACCGCTGAACTTGCGATGCCCATAGAGGCGGGCATCGAAATCCGGACGCACCTTGCCCAGGTTGGTGCCGACCAGGCCCAGATTGGCCCAGCCGCCTTCGTCGGAGGCGTCTTCCACCGCCTGTTCAATGAGCTTGAGGATGGTGCTCAGCTTGGGCTTGCCGCGATTGGTGGTGGCCGGCTTGTCGGTGGTACTGCTGGCTTCCCGCGGCTCTTCGCGCGGCTTGGATCTGAGGATCTCGGTGTAGATGAATCTGTCGCAGGCCGAGACGAAGGGGTCCGGGGTCTTTTCTTCGCCGAAGCCATAGACCGTCAGCCCTTCCTCGCGCAGCCGCGCCGCCAGGCGGGTGAAGTCGCTGTCGCTGGAAACCAGACAGAAACCGTCGAAGCGGCGGGTGTAGAGCAGATCCATGGCGTCGATGATCAGGGCGCTGTCGGTGGCGTTCTTGCCCTTCGTATAACCGAATTGCTGCACCGGCTGGATGGAGTGGTCGAGCAGCACCTTTTTCCAGCTGTTGAGTTGCGGCTGGGTCCAGTCGCCATAGATGCGCTTGACGCTGGCCACACCGAAGCGGGCGATCTCGGCCATGAGACCGTCGACGATGGCAGCTGGTGCGTTGTCGGCATCGATCAGTACAGCCAGGCGCGCCTGGCTGGATTCAGAGGTCTTGACTGTCTTGCTCATGAAAACTCCTGTTCAGGTCAGGCCCAGTTCCTGCCAGACCTGGGTCGCGGTGTGATGGAGAATGCCGTGCCGGCGGGCCAGGGCCTGGCGATCGGCGGAATAGCCGCCACCGATGACTCCCACGACCGGTATATCCGCCGCCAGGCAGCGCCGCAAGACGAAACCGTCCCGGGCGGCGAGACCGGCATCGGTGAGATCCAGATAGCCCAGGGCGTCATCGCGGTGGACGTCGACGCCGGCGTCGTAGAGCACCACGTCGGGTTGATGAAGGGGCAGCAGGTAGCCCAGGGCCTCGTCGAGAACCTGAAGATAGCCGGCGTCGTCCAGGCCGCGGGGCAGGGGGATATCCCAGTCGCTTTGCGCCTTGCGCGCCGGATAGTTGGTGGCGCAGTGCAGCGAGACGGTGACGGCGTCCGGCACCTCGGCGAGGATGCGTGCGGTGCCATCGCCCTGGTGGACGTCGCAGTCCAGGATCAGCACCCGCCCGGCGCGCCCACTTTCCAGCAGCGACAGCGCCAGGATCGCCAGGTCGTTGAAGATGCAGAAGCCGGCTGGATAGTCGTGGTGCGCATGATGGGTACCCCCGGCGAGGTGACAGGCCAGGCCATGGCGCAGCGCCAGCTCCAGAGTGAGCAGGGAGCCGCCCACGGCGCGGATGGTGCGGCGCACCAGGGCTTCGCTCCAGGGCAGGCCCAGCTGGCGCTGCAGCGGCGGCGCCAGCTCGCCGGCCTGGAAGGCGCGGATGTAGGCGGGCGCATGGGCCAGCGCCAGCACCTCGTCCGGACAGAGCTCGGGCCGCTGCCAGTTGTCCGTGCCGAGAATGCCGCTGGCGCTCAGGTGCTCGTGCAGCAGGCGGAATTTCTCCATCGGAAAGCGATGGCCCGCGGGGAAGGGCGGACTGTAGTCCTCGTGGTAGACCAGCGGCAGGCGCGTGCTCAAAACACCAGGAGCTCCAGGATGAACCAGAGGATGCCGGTGCAGAAACCCAGTGCCAGAAGGAACAGCAGGCCATCGCGGGCGATCAGCGACAGGGCGAAGGAGGTCAATGCCAGTCCCGCCGTGGTGTTGGCGAAGGGCACCAGATCCAGTACCGGCATGGTCGCGGCGATCAGGATGCAGAGCAGGGCAGTGACGAAGTGCGCCGGGCGCGAGGTGAGCACCCGCAGTCGCGACTTGACCACCTTGTCCACCCAGCGCGCCGGCCGCTGCAGCAGCCGCAGCGACTTGCGCAGCTTGCCGCGCGAAACCGAGCGCTGCAGCACCCAGCGCGGCAGCCAGAAATGATCCCGGCCAAGCAGCAGCTGGCCACTCACCAGCATCACGAAGACGGCAATGGCGGTGGCGATACCGGGAATGCCGGTCAGCGGCGAGATCGCCAGTACCCCCGGCAGGAGAATCATGGGCCGAAGGAGCGGCTGCCAATGGCATCGATCAGGTGCCGCACCGAGACCTGGTTCGGGCTGTTACCCACCCGCTCCAGGCAGGCCAGAAAGCTCTGGAGGTCTACCGGGCCATCCTGCCCGGCATCGCAGCTGGCGGGCTCGTGCTCCAGGGCCTCGTCCTTCATGGCTGGCCGCTGTCCAGCATGCGACGGATCCAGCGGGTCAGGTCCTGGCGGCCATAGGGCTTGTTGAGAATCGGAAAGCGTTCGCCGTTGCCTTCCTCGAGTTCCAGCGCGTTGTTGGCGTAACCCGTGGTCAGCAGGATGCGCAACTCGGGCTGCCGCCGCTGGGCCTCCTTGGCCAGCATCACGCCATTCATGCCGCCCGGCATGATGAGATCGCTGAACAACAGATCGACGGCGGGCTCGCGAGCGAGGATGTCCAGCGCCTGCTGGCCATTGTGGGCGACCAGCACCTGGTAGCCGGTTTCCTCCAGGATGGCCTGGGCCAGCGCCGCCACGTCCGGTCGGTCATCCACCACCAGGATGGTCTCGGAGCCACCGCCGTCTTCGTGCGGGGTCGGCAGGGGTGCCGGATGCTCACGCGCCTCCTCTTCGGAAACCGGGAAGTAGAGACGCACCGAGGTGCCTATGCCGACTTCGGAATAGAGCCTGACCAGGCCGCCCGACTGCTTGAGAAAGCCATAGACCATGGACAGGCCCAGGCCGCTGCCCTGGCCTTCGTCGCGGGTGGTGAAGAAGGGGTCCAGGGCGCGCCCGAGCACGTCGGTGGACATGCCGCTGCCGGTGTCGGTCAGGGCGATGCAGACATAATGCCCCTGGGCCAGACCGCCGTGGGCCAGGTCCTGGCCATTGACCTCGACGTTGAGGGTCTCCAGGGTCAGGGTGCCGGCGCCTCGCTCCTGCATGGCCAGGCGGGCGTTGTCGACGATATTGAGCAGCGCCGTTTCCAGCTGGATCGGATCGAGGCGGCAATTCCACAGCGCCGGTGCTGGTCGGAAGATGAAGCGGAAGGGCTCACCCAGCGCCTGGGTCAGGCGCCCCTGGCGGGCATTGATGAGCTTGTTCAGGTCCACCGCGCGCCCGGTCAGGCGTTGCTTGCGAGCAAAGGCCAGCAGCTGCTGGGTCAGGGTCGCCGCTCGATTCACTGCGTCGCGGGTGTTGTCGACATGGCGCTTGGCCTTGTCCTTGTCCAGTTCCGGACGGTCCAGGTTGATCCTCAGGATATCCAGGTAGCCGACCATCACCTGCAGCAGGTTGTTGAAGTCATGGGCGATGCCACCGGTGAGTTGGCCCAGGGCTTCCATCTTCTGCGCCTGGCGCAGGGCGTCCTCGGCATCGCGCCGACGGGAGACATCCAGCTGCGAGGCGAAGTAGTAGCGCAGGTGCCCCTCGTGATCGAACACCGGCGAAATGAACAGCGCGTTCCAGAAGGTCGAGCCGTCCTTGCGGTAGTTGAGCAGCTCAATGTCGCAATCGCGTTGCTCGCGTACGGCATTGCGGATTTCGGCGATGTGCTCCGGACGGGTGTCAGGCCCTTGCAGGAAGCGGCAATTGCGCCCCATCACCTCGTCCAGGGCATAGCCGGTGGTACGCAGGAAGGACTCGTTGGCGAAGATGATCGGATTATCCGGCTGATGTGGATCCGTCACGATCATCGGCATCCGGGTCTTCTTCACGGCGGCGAAGAAGATGTCGTCGTGTCCGAGGCCCTTGCCCAGCTCCGCGATCTGCGCTGCGGAAGGGTGGGGAGACGAAGCGTTGGCGGTTTCGGTCATGGAAAGGAAGCCTGCGAGCGGACAGCGATACCTTCATTGTGACCGCTTATGCGGCCACAAGCTCCACCAGTTATCGTCATACGATGAGCAATGTGTCTGGAAGCACGGCGAACGCACAGGATTTGACCGGTTTTGCGTATGATGATCGCTCTCTGTCAAGGAACCCTCCCCATGAGCAAGGTGCTGGACAACCTGGTCGATCTGCTGACCCTCGAATCCCTGGCCCCCGATCTGTATCGCGGCGGCAGCCAGGATCTCGGCTTTCCCCAGCTCTTTGGTGGACAGGTGCTGGGTCAGGCGCTGTCGGCGGCCAGCCAGACCGTGCCGGTGGAGCGCCGCGTGCACTCGCTGCATGGTTACTTCCTGCGCGCCGGTTCGGCGGTGGAGTCGGTGACCTACCAGGTGGATCGCATCCGCGATGGCGGCAGCTTTTCCACCCGCCGGGTCACCGCCTTCCAGGGCGAGCAGCCGATCTTCTTCTGCAGCGCCTCCTTCCATGTCGAGGAGCCTGGCTTCGAACACCAGACGACCATGCCGGAGGTGCCCGCACCCGAGACCCTGCAGTCGGAGATCGCCCATGCCCAGCGCTATGCCGAGCTGATCCCCGCGCCGCTGCGCGACAAGCTGCTGGGACCACGGCCGATCGAGATGCGCCCGGTGGTCTTTACCGATCCCTTCAAGCCGGAGCCGACCGAGCCGGTCCGCCACGTCTGGTTCCGCGCCACGGGCGATTTGCCGGACCAGCCGGCGCTGCACCGCTACCTGCTGGCCTATGCCTCGGACTTCAACCTGCTGCCAAGTTCGCTGCTGCCTCATGGCACCAGTTTCTGGGATCGCTCGCTGCAGATCGCCAGCCTCGACCATGCGGTCTGGTTCCACCGCGATTTCCGTCTGGACGACTGGCTGCTCTACGCCATCGACAGTCCCTGGGCCGGTGGCGCGCGTGGCCTGTGCCGCGGCAGCATCTACAACCGCGCGGGCCAGCTGGTGGCCTCGGTAGCCCAGGAAGGACTGATTCGCAAACGCGGCTAAGACCAGGCCCCTGGCTGGCTATTTCGGTAGCACCCTTATAGGCTCTTGCCTGCGAAGCACCGGGCGCCTGTCCAGGCGTCCCAGACACATCATTAGTTTGAGGCATCGTTCTTGAATCGACTCGAGCGCGTCGTAACCGGTATCCAGGGGCTGGATGAGATCTTGAAGGGAGGCCTGGTCGCAGGCGCGTCCTATGTCATCCAGGGCCGTCCGGGCTCCGGCAAATCGATCATGGCCAATCAGATCGCCTTCAACCATGTGCGCGGCGGTGGCCGGGTGCTGTTTGCGACCATGCTGTCGGAAACCCACGAGCGGATGTTCCAGTTCTTTTCCACGCTGGATTTCTTCGACCGCTCCTGCATCGGGGATCAGGTCCAGTACCTGAGCGCCTTCGACACCATGGAAGGCGAGGGGCTGGATGAGGTCGTGCGCCTGCTGCGGCGCGAGATCAGCCGGCAGAAGGCCAGTCTGCTGGTGGTGGATGGCCTGCTCAATGCGCGCTCGCGTGCGGAAACGCCCATCGACACCAAGAAGTTCATCGCCGAGTTGCAGGGGCATGCGGCCTTTGCCGGTTGCACGGTGATCTTTCTCACCAGCGCGCGTCTCGAAGATGGCAGCCCGGAACACACCATGGTCGATGGCGTGCTGGACCTGCACGAGGAAGAGATCGGCAGTCGCACCATCCGCCGCCTGGCGCTGCGCAAGACCCGCGGTAGCGGCGCGTTGCCGGGCTTCCACGAATTCACCATCTCCGATGCCGGCATCACCGTGTTTCCACGGTTGGAAACTCTCTATCGCGATCCCTCGGTGGGCGCGACCTATCGCCTTGGGCACCAGCGGGTAACCAGCGGCGTGGCTTCGCTGGATGCGATGATCGAGAACGGGCTACCGGAAAGCTCGACCACCTTGCTCATGGGGCCTTCGGGTGCCGGCAAGACGTCCATTTCGCTGAATTTCCTGGCGGCCTGCACGCCCGAGGCCCCCGGTCTGATGTTCAGCTTCTATGAACCGCCGGAGCGGCTGCAACTCAAGGCCGACGCCCTGGGGCTCGATCTGGCTGGGCGTATCGATCAGGGCGCACTGCACATGCACTGGCAGCCCACGACCGAGTTGCGCCTTGATGAAGTGGGTCTGAAGCTGCTCGCGCTGGTCCAGCAGCACGGCATCAGACGGCTGGTGATCGACAGCCTGGGCGCCATTGCCCGCTTCGCCCTGCCACAGGGGCGGCTCATCGAATACTTCAGCGCATTACTGAACGAGCTGCGTACCCAGGGCGTCACAGTTCTAGCTACCTGGGAATTACGGGACATGTTTGGCGCGGACATAGCAGCGCCGGCTCCCGAACTTTCCAGCATGGTGGACAATCTGATTTTGCTGCGATTCGTCGAGGCCGAGGCGGAGATCAAAAGAGTTCTGTCCATCCTCAAGGTGCGGGATAGCCTTTATGACCCCTCGCTACGCGAGATGGTGATAGACAACTCGGGAATCGAACTGAAAAAGGCG
Source organism: Pseudomonas oryzihabitans (assembly GCF_014522265.1). Taxonomy (GTDB): domain Bacteria; phylum Pseudomonadota; class Gammaproteobacteria; order Pseudomonadales; family Pseudomonadaceae; genus Chryseomonas; species Chryseomonas aestiva. The sequence continues at coordinate 4,701,798 of NZ_CP017024.1, read as the reverse complement.
TTCAAAGACATGGTGAAGGTGCTTTCCGGTTCAGCCATGCCCTCAATACAACCATGATCGCGTCGGCTGGGAGAGTCTCCACATGACGACGATACTGGTAGTCGATGACGAATTTCTGATAGCGGACATCCTGGCCTTCGCTCTTGAAGACGAAGGCTACATGGTGGTCAAGGCGAGCAACGGCCGCCGAGCGCTTGATGTCTTCGATCGAGAACTACCGTCGCTGGTCATCACCGACTTCATGATGCCGGTGATGAATGGCCGTGAACTGGCGGAAGCGTTACGTGAACGCCAGGGCCTGCAACACCTGCCCATCATCCTCATGAGCGGGGCCCAGGCACACCTGGCCCAGGAGAGTTCGGAGCTGTTCGATGCCGTGTTCCAGAAGCCGTTCAACATCGGCGAAATCGTGGACGCGGTACACAAGCACCTGGTAACGCTGGAACGTTAATGGGCTCCACAGCAAAAAGGCCTGTCTAGACAGGCCTTTTTGCTGTGGAGCTGGCGCAGTGGCCAGTCCCGGCGTCTCCGATCAGGAGCGCGAAAGCAGTACGCCCAGCACGAAACCGACACCGCCGGCGATGGCCAGGGCAGTGAAGGGCTTGTCGGCGGTCACATTGCGCGCGCAGTCGATGGCCTGGCCATATTGCTCCTGCAGCTTGCCTTCCAGTTGACGGGCCTTGCCCTCGGCTTGCCAGTCGGCATTGCCGGTCGCTGCGCCGAAACTGTCCTGGACCTTGCCGGTAGCGTCCTTGGCATTGCCTATGATCTGATCGGTATTCATAAATGCACCTCGTGTGGAGAAACGGGGGAGGTCATGCCAAACGGCATGCTTCCTTTATTGATCCGCGCCAGACGCATTTCGTTCAGGTCAATTTGCTGTTCGCGACATCTTTCGCGGTTCCCTGTCGAGAGGATTCATGATCTCCAGCCGTCTTTCCGTCCTTTGCCTGCTGTCGCTACTGGCTGGCTGCAGTACCCAGCAGCCGCCGGTCGAGCCCCCGACCAGTGCCGATGACCTCTTCACCCGTCCGGTCATCGCCGAAAGCATTCTGCGCGAAGGTTCACGCCTGCAGCTGGCACTTGCCCTGGCAGAGGGCGGTTCCGCCTTGGTTTCTCTGGATTGCGCGGCCGACCAGGCCGAGCTGCTCTACCTTGATGGTGCTCAGCGGGTCTATCCCGGACGGGTGAATGCCTATGCCGTGCCCCTGCCGCTGAGCGCTGCCAAGGTCGCGACGTTCAGGCAGCGTCCCGATGTGGCGGCGCTCTGCGCCCAGCCGGTTAACACCGACTGGCGCGCCCTCGCTAGTGGCCCTGGCGGTGACACCCTGGTGATCGACCGTAACAGCCTGGTGGATGCCAACGGAATACGCCGCTTCTGGGGCGGTCAGCAACTGGCCGTCGCGGTGCAGACGCCGCGCTATGGCGCTCCGGTGCGTCAGTGGCGTGAATCCCTGGCCGCCGATTGCACGGCGCGTCGTTACCTGCTGCTGGCGCGCTACGGCCTGGACGACCGCGGGCGGGTGACCGACAGCCAGCTGGGCGCCCAGGGCCAGGAGGCCTTCACGGCGGCGCCGGTCGAGCGGCGTACGCTGCTGGAAGCCGCCTGTGATCGTCGGGACGCCTTGCTGGCCACGCCACGCCTGGATGGGGTCAAGGCTGCCGCCACCGCACCGGCCGCACCACCGCCCCTCGGCGAATTGCCCGCGCCGCAGGCTCAGCCCCTGCAGGCGTTGAAGGCGCAGGCGTTACCCGCGCCGCGTCTGGCCGTCCAGCGCTTCGTGGAGGAGGGCGAAAGTCGCTACGAAGGCCAGACCCATGCCTATCGCGAAGAGGTGCAGGTAAGCCCTGGCCCGCAGCCCGGACTGCTGCGCTTCAGTGCCCAGGGCAAGGCTGCCCGGGTCGATTCGCTCAACTGGCGCGGGCTGATCGATCTGGTACGTCGTACCCGTATCGACAATGGCAATCTGCCGGTGGAAGAGGTGGCCAGCCTGGACCAGCTGAGCTTCAGCGGCGACTGGCGCGCCCTTGCCGTGGGTAGCCAGGTCGGCTATCAGGCGCGGCAATCCCTGACCGGCAATCTCAAAGGCACCGAGCAGCGCGAAATCAGGCTGTCCTGCAAGGTGGTGAGCGAAGGCGAGGCACGCAAGGTACTGGCCAGCCTCGGCGGGCGGGCCAAGACCCTGGAGTGCCAGCATGGCGAGACGGGGAGCGGGCCGCGGAGTCGCTGGACCTATCTGGAAGACTACGGCTTCTTTCAGCTGACCAGTGTCGGCGCCGGCCGTGCCATGGGGCTGGAAAAGCACCTGAAGGAGCTGCGATAGCCGAACCAGAGCCCTTGGCCGAAAGACGGACGCTCAGGAAAGGTCTGGAAGTTCCCAGGCGATATTTTCCTTATAGGTAAAGATCACTCTCTCAAAGCGCTCTTTTTGGCGAATTAGTACCTGGAGTACGCTGTGTCTATCGAAACAGCACAACCAAGAGGTATTCGCTATGAAAGTCCTGGGTGTCCAAGCCATCGTTGCCGTCCTGTTCCTGGGCCTGCTGTCGGGTACGGCGTCCGCTGCCAGCCGCGACGTATCGAACAAATCGATCCGTGCCAATGCGCAAACGCAGTTCCAGTCGGAGCATCCGAACCGGGTCTCCGCGCTCTACCAGAACAACGCCAACTAGTCTGGCGGCTGTCTCGACGCCCCGGCGACCCACTCATCGCCGGGGCGTCGTGCTGTCTGGCCAGCCGCCAAGGCAGGTCTCGGCCACTTCCCCGCGTGATTCGCTTCACCTGCCGCCCCTCCGAGAAAAGCCGCGGTTCAGCACCTTCCTGACGGCCGTCGTCTCTTGCTCTGCAGCGGTCGGCGGCGCAGGCTGGGCGTCCGTCAGCAGAACGAGACAGAGTGATGAAGATCGGCGAATTGGCCAGACGCACCGATTGCGCGGTCGAGACCATCCGCTACTACGAGCGGGAGGGGCTGCTGAGCCCGGCAGCGCGTAGCAGCAGCAACTATCGCAGCTATGACGACACTCAGGTCGAGCGTCTGGTATTCGTCCGCCATTGCCGTTCGCTGGACATGACGCTGGAGGAGATTCGGGCCTTGCTGGCCCTGCGCGACACCAGCGAACCCGGCTGTGCCCAGGTGGATGCCCTGATCGGCGCCCATCTGCATCATGTCGAGGTGCGCATCCGCGAATTGAATCAGCTTCGCGAGCAACTGGTGACCCTGAGGCGTCACTGCCAGGGAGAGGGCGAGGGTGACCGTTGCGGCATCCTGCGCGAACTCGGTCAACCGGCGGCGCCGTCAGCGACTACGGCCAGTTGCAGTGCGGCCGGACACGCCCATGTGCCCGGCACCCACCGTCTGCACGACTAGCCAGAACTCAGAGCGTCTCTGCCCAGAGGTCGTACTCGTCGGCGTCGGTGACCCGGACCCAGACCTTGTCGCCCGGCTTGAGGGGATTGGCGCTGTCGACATAGACGTTGCCATCGATTTCCGGGGCATCGGCGTAGGAGCGGCCGATGGCGCCTTGCTCGTCCACCTCATCGATCAGGACCTCGATCTCGCGGCCGATCTTGAGCTGCAGGCGCGCCGCGGAAATGGCCTGCTGGTGCGCCATGAAGCGCTCCCAGCGCGCCTGCTTGACCTCGTCCGCCACCGGCTCCAGGCCTAGTTCGTTGGCGGGTGCGCCTTCGACCGGCGAATACTGGAAGCAGCCGACGCGATCCAGCTGGGCTTCGGTGAGCCAGTCCAGCAGGTACTGGAAGTCTTCCTCGGTCTCGCCGGGGAAGCCGACGATGAAGGTGGAGCGGATGGTCAGCTCCGGGCAGATCTCGCGCCAGCGCTTGATGCGCGCCAGGGTCTTGTCCTCGAACGCCGGGCGCTTCATCGACTTGAGCACCTTGGGGCTGGCGTGCTGGAAGGGGATGTCCAGGTAGGGCAGCAGCTTGCCGGCGGCCATCAGCGGAATGACGTCGTCGACATTGGGGTAGGGGTAGACATAGTGCAGGCGCACCCAGACGCCCATGCCCGACAGCGCCTCGCACAGTTCCAGCATGCGCGTCTTGACCGGCTGGCCGTTCCAGAAGTCCAGCCGGTACTTGAGGTCGACACCGTAGGCGCTGGTGTCCTGGGAGATCACCAGCAGCTCCTTGACGCCTGCCTTGACCAGGCGCTCGGCCTCGGACAGCACGTCACCCACCGGGCGGCTGACCAGCTTGCCGCGCATGGAGGGGATGATGCAGAAGCTGCAGCTGTGGTTGCAGCCTTCGGAAATCTTCAGATAGGCATAGTGGCGCGGGGTCAGCTTGATGCCCTGGGGCGGCACCAGGTCGATCAGCGGATTGTGCTCCAGCTGCGGCGGCACCACCTCGTGCACGGCGTTGACCACCTGCTCGTACTGCTGCGGCCCGGTCACCGCCAGCACGCTGGGATGCACGCCGCGGATGTTGCCCTCGTCCACGCCCATGCACCCGGTGACGATCACCTTGCCGTTCTCGGCGATGGCCTCGCCGATGGCGTCCAGGGATTCGGCCTTGGCGCTGTCGATGAAGCCGCAGGTGTTGACCACCACCACGTCGGCGTCTTCATAGGTCGGCACGATCTCGTAGCCTTCCATGCGCAGCTGGGTGAGGATGCGTTCGGAATCGACGGTGGCCTTGGGACAGCCGAGGCTGACGAAACCGACCTTGGGGGCGGACGTTTGGATGGACATGGGCTAACCTCGGCGGGCGCTCAGGAGGCGCCTTGATCAAAAAACGCGCGATTCTAGCCATCTCTGCCGCCGCTTGGAAGGGGCAGGCGGGTCCTGGCGACCGCGCAGAGCTTTTTGCCGACCAAGGAGTCTATGGTGCTGGAAGCGCTGCGCCGAGAGGTTGCGCGCACCACGCTACCGGCCTTTTCAACTTGATCCTGACGCCGCTTCGGCGCAGGATGCGCCGATTTTAGACTCTAGGAGCCCTGCATGAGCCGTCCGGAACACGAGCACGGTGGTAAAGCCCCTTCGGCCTTGGGAATGATCGTGCTCGCCACCGGCGTGGTATACGGCGACATCGGCACCAGTCCTCTCTATACCCTCAAGGAAGTCTTTTCGCCGCACTACGGCCTGCCGCTGAATCACGACAGCGTGCTCGGCATCCTGTCGCTGATCTTCTGGTCGCTCATCTGGGTCGTCACCCTCAAGTACATCACCTTCGTCATGCGCGCCGACAACCAGGGCGAGGGCGGCATCATGGCCCTCACGGCCCTGGCTCGCCGCGCCGCCCAGGGCTCGCCACGCCTGGCCACCACCCTGGTCCTGCTGGGGCTGTTCGGCGCCGCGCTCTTCTACGGCGACAGCATGATCACCCCGGCGGTCTCGGTGCTGTCGGCGGTGGAGGGCCTGGAGCTGGCCTTCGATGGCCTGGACGCCTGGGTCGTACCCATTGCCCTGGTGATCCTGGTCGGCATCTTCGCCATCCAGAAGCGCGGTACCGCCACCATCGGCAAGTTCTTCGGGCCGGTGATGGTGCTCTGGTTCACCACCCTGGGCGCCCTGGGTGTCTATGGCATCGTCCAGCAACCCGAGGTGCTCAAGGCCTTCAATCCCTACTGGGCGGTGCAATTCTTCGTCGACAACCCGGTGAAGGGCTTCATCGTGCTGGGTGCGGCGGTGCTGGCGCTGACCGGCGCCGAAGCGCTCTATGCCGACATGGGCCACTTCGGGCGCAAGCCCATCGCCCGGGCCTGGCTGCTGCTGGTGCTGCCAGGGTTGGTGCTGAACTACTTCGGCCAGGGCGCGCTGCTGCTGGCCGATCCCGCGGCGGTGCGCAATCCCTTCTATCTGCTGGCGCCTGAGTGGCTGCTGCTGCCGATGATCGGCCTGGCGACCCTGGCTACCGTCATCGCCTCCCAGGCGGTGATCACCGGCGCCTTCTCCATGACCCGCCAGGCCATCCAACTGGGCTACATCCCGCGCATGCAGGTCCAGCACACCTCCAGCCAGGAGCAGGGGCAGATCTACATCCCGCTGATGAACTGGGCGTTGATGCTGGGGGTGATCTTCCTGATCCTGACCTTCCAGTCCTCGGCCAACCTGGCCGAAGCCTACGGCGTGGCCGTGACGGGGACCATGCTGATCACCAGCTGCCTGGTGTCGGCGGTGATCCTGCTGCTGTGGAAATGGCCGCGCTGGATCATGGTGCCGCTGCTGATCGGCTTTCTGCTGGTCGACGTGCTGTACTTCTCCGCCAATGCGCCGAAGATCCTCTCCGGCGGATCCTTCCCGGTGATCGCCGGTGTCATCATCTTCATCCTGCTGACCACCTGGAAGCGGGGCCGGCAACTGGTGGTGGAACGCCTGGACGATGGTGCCCTGCCGCTGCCGATCTTTATCAGCAGCATTCGCGCCCAGCCACCGTTCCGCGCCAAGGGCACCGCGGTGTTCCTCACCGCCCGCACCGATGTGGTCCCACACGCCATGCTGCACAACCTGCTGCACAACCAGGTGCTGCACGAGCAGGTGGTGCTGCTCACGGTGCGCTACGAGGACCGTCCGCGGGTATCGCGCGGCGAGCGCATCGAGGTCGAGGACTTCGGTGACGGCTTCTATCGGGTGGTGTTGCACTATGGCTTCATGGACGAACCGGACATCCCCCTGGCGCTCAGCCACTGCCCCTATCCAGGGCTGGATTTCACGCCGATGCGTACCACCTACTTCCTCAGTCGCGAGACGGTGATCGCTTCCAAGCGGCTGGGCATGGCGCCCTGGCGGGAGAATCTCTTCGTCTTCCTGATGAAGAACGCCAACGGCAACCTGAGATTCTTCAAACTGCCGGTGAACCGGGTGATCGAACTGGGTACCCAGGTCGAGATCTAGTCCGGCGCAGCAAGAAAAAAGGCCCCAGCAGGGGCCTTTTCTTTGCCTAGTTGAACACCGGCGGCGGCAGGGCGTCGGGATCGGTGATGAAGGGCATCTGCCAGCTGTCGAGGGTCTGACCACGGCCTTCCAGCTCGCTGCGCACCGTGCCTATGTAGCCGGCCAGGCGCAGGGGATCGCTGTAGTCGCCCTCGCTGAGCCGTTCTTCGGTGTAGAGCGTCTTGCCTTGGGCATCGACCACGCCCAGGGCCAGGTCGTGGCCATCCGTGCCGGAAGACACCACGCAGCCAAGGGGCTGAAAGGCATCCACCAGGATCTTGCTGGCGGCATCGGCGGAAAGCGGTGTGCTCATGTCGGGAGTCTCCGTGGCTGTTGCAGCCATAGACCGCGGGAGACCGGCCCCTTGTTCCGGCCGTTCGTCCGGGCCCCAAGCCAGTCCAAAGTCTGCTGCGCGTCGGCTAAGCGGCGTTGAAGATGGCCTCGGAATGCTCATTTACCAATCGTAAACTCCGCTTCCTCAGCCATCTTCGCCTTGCTTAGCTCTAGCTCGCTAGCCTTTGAGCAGGCTTAAAGCCCGGTCTATCTGGTGGCTATTGCGGCGTACGGGCCTCGATGGCCTTGACCATGAAGTCGGCCAGCTTGTCGTAGTTCTCGTCGAAATGGTGACCGCCCGGGCGACCCAGCTTCTCACCCGGCTGACCCGCCTGGGTGCAGCCGCTGTCGTCCTTCTCTTCCTCGCCATAGACGCAGAACAGCTTGGCGGCGGGAATCCTGCTGGTTTCCGGCAGGGTATCGGCTTCGTCACCCGGCTTGCCCAGCCAGCCTTCCACGGCGATCTCGAAGTTGCTCTTGCGGCTGAAGGCCAGCAGCAGCAGCGAGCTCACCTGGTCCTGATCCGTCTTGGGCAGGCGGTTGTAGACCGCTGGCAGGATATCGGCGCCGAAGGAGTAGCCAGCCAGCACGAAGTGCTTGGCGTTCCACTTCTCGCGGTATTCCTGCATCAGGTTGGCGAGGTCGGCGGCGACCTGCTCGGGACTCTTGTGCTGCCAGAAGTAGCGTAGGGAGTCCACGCCAACGACCGGATAACCGGCCTCGTTCATGGCCTGGGCCGAGAGCCGGTCGATATCGCGCCAGCCGCCGTCACCGGAGTAGAAGATGGTCACGACGTCGGGATGGCCGGGCTTGACGTCCGGGTCGGCCGGCATCTCGATGGTCGGGATGTCGTTGTGCTGGCCCAGCAGGCGATTCTTCAGCTGGGTGCGCAGGACCACCGGCAGGGCAGTGCCATAGTCGGCGATGGTCAGGTCGGCATTGCTCTGCTGACGCACGAAGATCGCCGAATCGTCGGTCGGATGATCGTTCCAGGCGATGTGCCATTGGCCAGCGGCCGCCTTGGCCGGCAGGGCGTCGGGGCAATCCAGGGTTTCCAGATTGAAGCCCACGCTCAGGGCCGCCGCCTTCGGGTTATCCTGGGTCGTCAGCCAACGCCAGGCGCGGGCGGCGCCCGCGCCGATGCCGCCGACGAAGGTCGGGGCGCCACTCAGCTGCTTGGCCGCCTGGGTGAAGTCGTCGTTCTGCGCCTGGCAGCTGTTGGCGACCCTGACCTCGTACTGGACGATCTCGGCGCCGGTGTTGGTCGCCAGGCCCAGCAGGTCGGCATCCGCCAGTTGCAGGTCCGAAGGCGTGGCCAGGACCACGCGGGCATGCGGCTCGCCCTTGGGTGCGGCCATGGTCAGCAGGCGGCCATCCGGCTGCTCCAGGACCTTGACCTGGGGCGCCGACGGCCAGCGATGGAGCCACCACCAGCCCAGACCTCCAGCGATCAGCAGGATGACGAGCAGTACTGCGAGTGCACGTTTCAGCATAGGAGTCTCAACGTTTGACCAGGCCGGTATAACCCCCGGCGATTAGGGCGGCGGTATCGGCGAAGGCGACCAGGGGATCCAGGCCGGCGGGCACCGCCATGTAGCGCGGTTCCCATTCCGGATCGAACTTGTCCTTGAAGCGACGCAGCCCCTGGAAGTTATAGAACTGTTCGCCACGTCTGAACACCATGGCCCCCAGGCGCTGGGTGATGGGAGCGCCACGGCGGGGGTGCAGACCGGCCAGCGGGACCATGCCCAGGGAGAAGCGGGCGAAGCCGGCAGCCTTGAAGTGCAGGATCAGCCCCAGCATGAGGAATTCCATGGTCTGCTTGGGCGCATCCGCGGTGACCCGCATCAGGTCGATGCTGGCCAGGTCGGGGCGTTCGGTTTCCAGCAGGTTGGCGAAGGCCACCGCCTTGTCCTGGAAACGCACCACGGCGATACGAAAGTGCTTGAGGTAGGTCGGATCGAAACGACCCAGGGAAAAGCCCTTCTCGCGCACCTGCTTGCTCTCCAGCCAGACGTCGGAGATGGCCTTGAGCTCGTCCAGCGGCGCTTCGCCCGGGGCGTGGAATTCGATTGCCAGGCCGTCGCGCTGGCCGCGATTCCAGGTGTATCTCAGGTCCTTCTTGCCCTTGCTGTCGAGATCGAAGGCATGCAGGTCCACCCGGGCCTCTTCGCCAAGCTTGAGCGCCGTGAGACCGATGTCCATGTAGAACGGCAGGTTCTCCGCCCGTACCTGATAGAACACCGGCCGGGCATGGTGCAGGTCGCAGAGATCGCGAAATTTCCAGATCAGCTCGGCGCGAGGCTGGGAGCGGCCGATGGGATCGAAGAGGGCGATCAGACTGCGGCCCCGTCGTCCGTACATCAGGAAGGCATCGTCGCTGTCGTGGAAGAGCAGGGCCTTGTCACCGGTCATCACCAGGCCGCCATCCGGCTGACTGGATTTGCGCACGATGCCGAAGGCCCGCTCGAGCTCGGCGCTGGTGGGGGCTTCGATCGGCGGCGGCGCAGCGCGCAGCAGCCAGCCCAGGGCGATGATCAGCAGCAGGACCGAACTGCCCAGGGCGGCACGCAGGCCGCGTGGGGCATCGGCATCCAGCGCGAATTGCCACCAGAGGCGGGTGTCGTAGGGCACGTCCTGATAGGCGAACAGCAGCAGCCACACCGAGGCGGCGACCACGCAGATGCTGGCGGTCACGTACAGCGGCGAGAAGGGCTGTTCCATCAGCCGGCTGCGGCGATAGAAGGATTTGCGGAAGATGGCGAGCAGCGCGGCCGTGATCGCCAGAATGGAGGCTTCCTCCCAGTCGAAACCTTTCAACAGGGACAGCAGGCAGCCCAGCAACAGCAAGACCAAGGTCACCGCCCAAGCCGCGGAGAGGCGCCGGCGCAATCCCTGCGCCAGCAATAGACAGACGACGCCGATCAGGCTCGCGCCCAGGTGGGAGGCATCGATCAACCGCTGGGGCAGCAGGAAATCCATGCCTTCCAGGCGGGTGTCTATTTCAGGGGTGACCCCAGAAAAAAGCAGTACCACCCCAGAAAAAAAAACCAGGATGGCGAGGATGGGCGCCGCCAGGCCGGAGGCGACCCGTACGGCCGGACTGTTCGACAGCAGGCGGCGGCCTTCGCTGAACAGCAGCACCAGGCAGGCGATCACGAAGGGCAGCAGCACATAGAACAGGCGGTAGACCACCAGCGCCGCGGCCAACTGGGCGGCGCCCAGCTCGTTGGCGAAGGCGGCCAGCAGGACAGCCTCGAACACGCCGACACCGCCCGGAACGTGACTGAGCACCCCGGCGGCCAGCGCCAGCAGGTAGACCAGCAGGAAGGCACCGAAGGGCGGCGCTGTGGGCAGCAGCAGATAGAGCACCATCGAGGCGGCGGTCACGTCGAGGATGGTGATCACCAGCTGCAGCACGGACAGCCGCAGGGTCGGCAGGCGCAGGGCACGCTTGCCGATGCGGAAGTGCAGGGCGTGGGCGCAGGGCTGCTCGGGCACCCGCCAGCGGCGCAGGGCCAGGATGCCGACGGCATAGCCGAGCAGGATCAGGGCGGACACGGTGATGATCACCGCTTCCGGAACGCGCAGGGCCTGGGTGGACGCCGGCAGATTGGTCAGGGCGGCGATGGCGGCCAGGGGCGGCAGCGCGGTGCCCAGCGCCAGGCTGGAAAACACCGTCATCTGCGCCACTTCCAGAGCGCTGAGGCCCTGGCGGGCATAGAGGCGATAGCGCACCGACCCGCCGGACAACATGGACAGGCCAACCGCATTACCGATGGCGAAGGCGGTAAGGCCGCCCATGGTCCAGGCGCGTGCCGGCAGCTTGACGTCGGCGAAGCGCATGGCCGACCACTCGTAGCCGAGCAGGATGGTGAAGCCGGCGGCTGCGGCGATCAGCGCGCCGATCAGGGAGGAGTGTGGAATATCGTGAAGGGCATCATGGAGAGCTTCGCCATCGATGCTGCTCAGCAGATGCCAGCAGACCACCAGGGCGGCGGCGAACAACACCAGCGTCAGACCCAGTTCGATGGGTTGCCGGTAGGCCGTCAGGCGCTCCAGGAGGCGCCAGGGCAGCGCCTGAGGGGCGAAACAGGGTGGTCCGCAGGGGATGCCGGCTTCGAGGAGACCTCTTTGGCTGGATCAGGTGCAGTCATGCAAACTCCTCTAGACAGGAACGCGCGTCAGATTACTGGTCGCGCGCGGTTTGCCAAGCCTTGTACAGATAAAAAAGCTCTATACCAACCTTTGTAGCTCTTGTAGCCACAGAGTTCGCACCGCCTGGATCTGAACCGGGTCAAATTCAGGGCAAAAAAAAACCACTCAAGAGAGTGGTTTTTTCGAATTTGGTTGCGGGAGCTGGATTTGAACCAACGACCTTCGGGTTATGAGCCCGACGAGCTACCAGACTGCTCCATCCCGCGTCCGATGTGGCTCAGTATAGGGCCAAGAAAAAATTCGTCAAGGAAAAATTTAATATTCATCAAAGGCTTATTTACCAAGCAGGGACGGGCCTACTTGTCGCCATCGCTTTTCTGCATCTGCACCGACGCCTTTTCGCCGCTGGAGCGGTTCTGCTGATCAGATTGGTCGCGATCGAAGCAGCCACCCAGCATGAGGCTGAGGAGCAGGGCAGAGGACACGAGTAGAGGGCGCTTCATGGGGGTTCTCCTAGGGGTACGTCCTCAGTCGACCCATCTAGCCGGCAAAGGGTCCGGAAACCCGATGAGAGCCTCTGCGCGATCAAGTGAGAAGGTGATAGCAAAACGCCGCTAAGGGCCAGGGCAGGTGGTGGCCATGTGCTATCCTCGATGGGTGTTATGGAGAACCTCATGCACCCTACCCAGGATTCGAGTCGTCTGGATCAGCGCATCATGCGCGTGATGGATCACGATATAGCGACACTGGTCGCCCAGTTGTGCAATCTTTCCCTGGCGCTTACCGGCAGCAGTGCCAAAGGTGCGTCGGAGATGGCACTTCAGGTCGTGGAGAAAGTCGAATTGCTCGTCTACGACATGCAGACGCTCCGCGCTGCGGCGCAGGAATTGCTGGACACCACGTCCCGTCATGTTCGCTCCGGCCATATAGAAGATCGGACCGTCATCGCCGGCGACGAGGGTGCACCTTTCGACGATGGGCAGCGCGACCGAACCGTTTGACCAGGAAAGTCCAAGGGGCCGCCATGAATCTGCTGCTGGAAACCTTGCTCCAACATCTCCAGGGCCTGGGTCGCATCGAGTTCTTCGAGCGCAGCGAGCATTTCGCGCGGTTGATGATCACCACGCCCGACGGCGTGATCGCCGAGCGCCACCTCTATTACGATCAGCTGCACCATGCCCATGACCTCAAGGCGGTGGTCGATGAGCTGCGCGAAGAGGTCGTCCATCGGCAACGCCTGCTGCAGGACGTCGGTTAACGGGCGATTCGTCGTCCGCCATGGACAAATCCGGGCGGTCTTGGCTTACTGTACGGATAATCAGCCGCCAAGCCCGGCCCGGCATCTCTCTCCATGGCTCCGGACAGTCCTCCCGCCCAGCTACCACCCAAGCGCCAGCGCAAGATCATCCATGTCGACTGTGACTGCTTCTATGCGTCCATCGAGATGCGCGACGATCCGCGCCTGGGCGGCAAGCCGCTGGCGGTAGGCGGGACCCCTGATCGTCGTGGGGTCGTCGCCACCTGCAACTACGAAGCCCGGGCCTTCGGCGTGCGCTCCGCCATGTCGTCCCACCAGGCGCAGAAGCTCTGTCCCGACCTGGTCTTCGTCAAGCCACGCTTCGAGGTCTACAAGGAGGTATCACGGCAGATCCACGGCATCTTCCAGGACTACACCGAGCTGATCGAGCCGCTGTCACTCGACGAAGCCTATCTGGATGTCACCCAGTGCGAGCTGTTCAACGGCAGCGCCACCCTGATCGCCCGTGATATCCGCAGGCGGGTGTGGCAGGAGTTGAACATCACGGTGTCCGCCGGGGTGGCGCCCAACAAGTTTCTCGCCAAGATCGCCAGCGACTGGAAGAAGCCCAACGGGTTGTTCGTCATCGCCCCGCACGAGGTGGACGACTTCGTCGCCGCCTTGCCGGTGGCCAAGCTGCATGGCGTGGGCAAGGTCACCGCCGACAAGCTCAAGCGCCGCGGCATCGTTCTCTGCAGCGACCTGCAGACCTGGTCGCGCTTCGATCTGCTGCGCGAGTTCGGCAGCTTCGGCGAGCGCCTCTGGTCACTGGCCCATGGCATCGACGAGCGCCAGGTCAAGGTGGACAGCCAGCGGCAATCGGCCAGCGTGGAGCGCACCTATGACCGCGATCTGCCCGATGCCGCCGCCTGTGCGCAGGAGTTGCCCGAGTTGCTGGCCAAGCTCGAAGAGCGGCTGACGCGGCTGGCCGATCGTTATCGCCCGGAGCGACCCTTCATCAAGGTCAAGTTCCACGACTTCACCCAGACCACCCTGGAACAGCAGGGCGCCGGTCGTGATCTCGACAGCTATCGGCGCCTGCTGGAGCAGGCCTACCGGCGCGGCAATCGGCCGGTACGGCTGCTCGGGGTGGGCGTGCGCCTGACCGATCTGCGCGAGGCGGCACTGCAGCTGAGGCTGTTCGAGGACTAGCCCGCTAGAGCGGGCTCTTGGCCTGGGCGGACAGATTGACGATGGCCGCGTCCAGTTCTTCCAGCGCCGGACTGGAGGTCGGCGCGCCCTGCTTGAGCAGGGTTTCGCTGTGCTGGCAGGCGGCGCGGAGCTGGGGCACGCCGCAATAGCGGGTGGCGCCATGCAGGCGGTGGACGCGCTCGATGAGGGCGATGCGGTCACCGTCTTCGCGGGCCTGGCGAATGGCCTGACGGTCCGCCGCCAGGGAGGCGAGCAGCATGCTCAGGAGATCCTTGGCCAGATCCGGCTTGTTGGCCGCCAGGCGCAGGCCTTCGTCCGCATCCATCACCGCCAGCGTGGAAATGTCCTGGCCACCACTGTTGAGGCTGGTGACCTCGGGCGCCGAGCTGTGCAGCAGGCGCAGGCCGGTCCACTTGAGGATGACCTGGGCCAGCTGCCGATCGCTGATGGGCTTGGTGAGGTAGTCGTCCATGCCGCTCTGCAGCAGGGCGCGCTTCTCGTTGGCCATGGCGTGGGCGGTAAGGGCGACGATGGGCACCGGGGTGCCGCCTTCGCTGGCTTCCCAGTCGCGGATCGCCTCGGTGGCCTGGCGGCCGTCCATGCCGGGCATCTGCACGTCCATGAACACCAGATCGAAGCGCTCCTGCTGGACGGCTTCCACCGCCGCGTAGCCGCTTTCCACCGCGGTGACCTGGGCGCCGAGATCGGTCAGCAGGGTTTCCACCAGCAGCAGGTTGGCCGGGTTGTCGTCCACGCAGAGCAGCCGCGGCGGGCGGTCGGTGATGCCCAGGCCACCGCTCTCGTTGCGTTGCGGGCGCTGGTTGAGCAGCTCGGCCACCGCCTGCTCGAGCTTGCGGCTGCAGGCCGGCTTGGCGTGCAGCTGGCAATGGACATCGGGCAGGGAGGCATGGAACACCGCCTGGTCGGTGGTGGGGCAATAGACCAGGGTATTGCAGTCCTGGCGACCCAGCTCCCAGATGCGCTCGGTGAGCAGATCCGGCGGGATGCTGCGGGCACTGACACCGAGCACCGCCAGGCTGACCGGCAGCTTGCCGGAGGCCGGGTGGGCGACCGCTTCGCTGAGCTGCTCCAGGGTCTCGAACGGCTCCACGCTCAGGCCGCATTCTTCCAGCTGGTGCTGCAGTGCCTGGCGGGTGAGGGGGTGGGGCTCCACCAGGCCGACGCGACGACCGGCCAGGGCGATGCGCTTGTGGCTCTCGACGCTGCCGTGGGCCTTGGGCAGGTTGAGGGTGATCCAGAATTCCGAGCCCTCGCCGGGAATGCTCTCCAGGCCGATCTCGCCCCCCATCTGCTCGATCAGGCGCTTGGAGATGACCAGGCCGAGTCCGGTGCCGCCGGCCTGCCGGGTCAGGGAGTTGTCGGCCTGGGAGAAGGCCTGGAACAGCATCTGCCGGTCTTCGTCGGTGAGGCCGACCCCGGTGTCCTGGACGCTGATGCGCAGCTGGGCATGGTCGTCGGTCTCTTCCTCGACCATGGCGCGCACGGCGATGGTGCCGGAATGGGTGAACTTGATGGCATTGCTCACCAGGTTGGTGAGCACCTGGCGCAGACGCTGCGGATCGCCGACCAGGTGGGTCGGTGTGTCGCGGTAGACCAGGCAGACCAGCTCCAGGTGCTTTTCATGGGCCGAGGGCGCCAGGATGGTCAGGGTGTCCTGGATCATGTCACGCAGGTTGAACGGCAGATTCTCCAGCACCAGCTTGCCGGCCTCGATCTTCGAGAAGTCGAGGATCTCGTTGATGATGCCCAGGAGGCTCTCGGCGGAATTCTGGATGGTGCTCAGGTAATCCTGCTGGCGCGGGGTCAGCTCGCTTTTCTGCATCAGGTTGGTGAAGCCGATGATGCCGTTGAGCGGGGTGCGAATCTCGTGGCTCATGTTGGCCAGGAATTCCGACTTGATGCGGCTGGCTTCCAGCGCCGCCTTGCGCGCCAGGTCCAGTTCGATGTTCTGGATCTCGATGGTTTCCAGATTCTGGCGGACGTCCTCGGTGGCCTGGTCGATGTTGTTCTGCATCTCGAACTGGGCGTTCTCCATGGCTTCGGCCATGCGGTTGATGCCGGTCGCCAGTTCGTCGAATTCGGGGCTGCCGAGCTGGGTCGGCAGGCGCGTCTCCAGGCGACCTTCCTGCAACTGGCTGACGCCGTGGGCGATCACCTGCAGGGGCCGGTTGATCCGGCGGCCCATGCGCACCGCGATGAAGGCGGTGAAGGCCAGGCCGAGCAGGATCAGCAGAAGGCCGGCCACCAGGTTGCGATAGCCGCGCAGCAGGGTGGCGTGATGGGAGAGTTCGAGCTGAATCCAGCCCAGGGTCTGGGGCGTGGCCGGACTGCCGTCGCTGCGGGTCAGGCGCAGATCATGGGTCTGCACCGGCAGGTTGAAGTGGGTGATGTCCAGCCCGGATCTCATGCTGATGGTCTGGTAGTCGCGCCCGGTGAGCTCCACGGTCATCGAGGGGCCGGCGTGGGCGAGGAGGTTGCCGTCGGCATCCAGAAAACTGATCGCCCGGACATCGGCCTGGTCGAGGGCGCGCTGGGCGATACGGTTGAGCTGGTCGTTGTCGCCGGTGCGCATGGCCGGGGCGATGAGTGGGGCCATCTGCTGGGCCACCAGCTGGCCATGCTCGATGAGCTGGCTGCGCATGTCGGACAGCTGCACCCAGCTGAAGTAGACCCCCAGGAGGGCCGCCATGCAGCAGGTCGGGAGGACGCTCAACAGCAGGATGCGCCCCTTGAGTCCCAATTCGTCCAGCACTGCGCGTCCCCGAGGAAATTTGGCGAGTCTAACCCCTTTACCAAATGTAAAGAGAGTCTTTGCGAAAGGGGTCGCACCCCCTGGCGCGCCGATTCGCGAAAATCCGCGAAGGCTGCCACGGTCCCTGGCCGGGGTGCACAACCATTGACCCCATCGGCGGTCTGGTAGGGACTGCCGGTCGTTCCGGTGCGGTCGTGTTCGAGGAGATCCTTTGAAGAAGAGTTGCAGTCTGATGCTGGCGGGCGCCCTGTTGCTGGGAACCGGCTGGATGGCGTCGAGCCAGGCCCAGGAGCCGAAGAAGACCACCCTGGTGGAGCGGGGGTCGATGTACTACAGCTTCGAGACGCACCTGCTCGACTCGGCGGACGGCAAGCGCCGCTATCGGGTCTATATCGGCATTCCCAAGCAGCCGGCGCCGATGATGGGGTATCCCGCGCTGTTCCTGCTCGACGGCGATGCCGCCCTGGCGCAACTGCAGGATGTCTGGCTGTCCCCCATAAACTGAAGAGCGCGCCGGTGCTGGTGGCCATCGGTTACGCCGATGCCGCGGACGCCATGCAGGAACGCACCTACGACTACACCCCGGCGGTGGGCAATGGCCGCACGCGCGACGACGTGCGCAAGGACTGGCCGGCGGGAGGCTCGCGGGCCTTTCTCGACCTGATCGAGCAGCGCATCAAGCCGCTGCTGACCCAGAGCGTGCCGGTGGACCCCAATCGCCAGACCCTCTGGGGCCATGGCTACGGCGGACTGTTCGTGCTCGACACCCTCTATCGGCAGCCGCAGGCCTTCCAGCGCTACGTGGCGAGCGATGTCGCCTATGGCTGGCAGCAGGGCTACATCCTCAAGCGGGCAGAGGAATTCCAGGGCGTGGGCGGCGCCCGGCCGGTACAGCTCTGGCTGTATTCCGGTACCGAGGACCTGACCCGCAAGGTCGCCCCCGATGCCGCCAGGCGACTGGCCGAGCGCCTGGGTGGACTGCCGGGGATGCAGGTGACCCCCCAGGTGCAGCCCAACCTGGGGCCGGAGGGCATTCTGTCGCTGAGCCTGCCCGCCGCCCTGGAGGTGGCCAGCGACGGCGCCGCCACCCGCCGGCCCTAGCCAGGCGCCGGATGGGTAGGGTCGGCGAGGCTTTGGGAGTATCATGGAAGGCTTTCACCCCTGGCGGAACGAGCTGATTCATGAGTCTGCACTATCCCACCATCGCCGATTGCATCGGTAACACGCCGCTGGTGCGCCTGCAGCGCCTGGCCGGCGACACCCGCAGTACCGTGCTGCTCAAGCTGGAAGGCAACAACCCGGCGGGTTCGGTCAAGGACCGCCCGGCGCTGTCGATGATCCGCCAGGCCGAGGCCCGTGGCGACATCCAGCCCGGCGATACCCTCATCGAGGCCACCTCCGGCAATACCGGGATCGCCCTGGCGATGGCCGCCGCCATCATGGGCTACCGCATGATCCTGATCATGCCTGACAACTCCAGCGCCGAGCGCAAGGCGGCCATGACCGCCTATGGCGCCGAGCTGATCCTGGTCAGTCGGGAAGACGGCATGGAAGGCGCGCGGGATCTGGCCACGCGCATGCAGGCCGAAGGCCGCGGCAAGGTGCTCGACCAATTCGGCAATGGCGACAATCCGGTGGCCCACTACCTGGGCACCGGGCCGGAGATCTGGCGCCAGACACATGGCAGCATCACCCATTTCGTCAGCTCCATGGGCACCACCGGGACCATCATGGGCACCTCGCGCTACCTCAAGGAGCAGAATCCCAAGGTGCAGATCGTCGGTCTGCAGCCGGAGGAGGGCGCGGCCATCCCCGGCATCCGCCGCTGGCCGGAGGCCTATCTGCCGAAGATCTACGAGGCCAGCCGCGTGGATCGCATCATCGACATGGGGCAGCAGGAGGCCGAAGACACCATGCGTCGCCTGGCGCGGGAAGAAGGCATCTTCTGCGGCGTGTCGTCCGGCGGTTCGGTGGCGGGCGCCCTGCGCATCGCCCGGGAAGTGGACAATGCGGTGATCGTCGCGATCATCTGTGACCGAGGCGATCGCTACCTGTCGACCGGCGTCTATGACGCGCGCTAAGCGAGGCGGCGGCGGGCTGCGCTTTCAACCAGCCGGTGGCGCCCGGGCGACCGGGGTACCGACCGGCAAGCGGCAGCTGCTGGGCATCGAGCGGCTGTCCCATGACGGGCGTGGCATCGCGCGCGAAGGCGGGCGGACCTGGTTCGTCGCCGGCGCCCTGCCGGGCGAGCAGGTCGAGGCGCGGGTGCTCGGCGCCCGCAGTCAGGTGGTCGAGGCCCGTACCCTTCGGGTGCTGGAGGCCAGTCCGTTGCGGCGTACACCGCCCTGCAGCGTGGCCGACCGCTGCGGCGGTTGCACCCTGCAGCACCTGCCCCATGCCGATCAGCTGACCCTCAAGCAGGAAGCCCTGGCCGAGCAATTCCGCCGTCTGGCCGGGGTGCAGCCGCTGGGCTGGGCCGCGCCCATGGTCGGTCCCGAATTCGGCTATCGCCGCCGCGCCCGCATCGCGGTGCGCTGGGACGAACGCCAGAGCCGCCTGGAAGTGGGCTTTCGCGCCGAGGCCAGCCAGGACATCGTCACCCCCGACGACTGCCTGGTACTGGTGCCGGAGCTGCAGCCATTGCTGCGCGCGCTGCCTGACCTGCTGAGCGGGCTGGAACAGCCCCAGGCGATCGGTCATGTGGAGCTCTTCCAGGGCACGGCAACGGCCATGCTGGTGCGCCATACCCGGGCGCTGCTGCCGGGCGACCAGGCGCGCCTGCGCGACTTCTGCGCGGCGGCTGGCGTCCAGCTCTGGTGGCAGGGCAAGGGCGAGCCGCAGCCGGATCAGGCCGACGCCAGGCTGGGCTTCCGGCTGGCGTCCTGGGACCTGACCCTGGCCTATCAGCCGGGCGACTTCGTCCAGGTCAATGCCGCCATCAACGAGGCCATGGTCGCCCAGGCGCTGGACTGGCTGGCGCCGACGGCGGATGACCGGGTGCTCGATCTGTTCTCCGGGCTGGGCAACTTCGCCCTGCCGCTGGCGCGGCAGGCAGCGGCGGTTACCGGTATCGAAGGGGTCGCGGCGATGACATCCCGGGCAATACAAAATGCACGTGACAACGGCATCGGCAACGCGCACTTTCTACAGGTGGATCTGTCGAACCCGCTACCCGCCGATCTGGACAGCCATTCGCTGGCCCTGCTGGATCCGCCGCGCGACGGTGCGCTGGAAGTGGTTCGGCAGCTCAGCGGCCTGGGTATCGGGCGGCTGGTCTACGTCTCCTGCAATCCGGCCACCCTGGCACGGGATGCCGGGGAGCTGGTCCGACAGGGCTATCGCATGACAAGAGCGGGCATTCTCGACATGTTCCCGCAGACCGCCCATGTGGAAGCCATGGTGCTGTTCGAAGCGGGCAGGATGCCCGGGTAACGACGGCTCGCCAACCGATGCGAGCCAATCCGGCGAGAAGGCTACGCCGTGAGGAAGGGGTAGATGGTACAGGTCAGAGCGCATCAGCCAGTCAACGTCGATGGCAGCATCAACCTCCACGCCTGGCTGGATCATATCCAGAGCGTGGATCCGAATCTCGATCGCGAGGCCTTGCTGGACGCCTGCGGCTTCGCCCGCACGGCGGAAGAGAATTCCGGCCAGGTCGAGCACACCTGGGCGGAGGGGACCTCCAGTTTCCATACCGGCCTGCAGATGGCGGAGATCCTGGCCGACCTCAAGCTGGATCAGGACAGCCTGATCGCCGCCATCGTCTACCGGGCGGTGCGCGAGGGCAAGGCGACCCTGGAGTCGGCGGCCGAGCATTTCGGGCCGGTGGTGGCCAAGCTGATCGAAGGCGTGCTGCGCATGGCGGCGATCAGCGAGAGTCTCAATCCGCGCAAGTCCATGGTGCTGGGCAGCCAGACCCAGGTCGACAACCTGCGCCGCATGCTGGTGGCCATGGTCGACGACGTGCGCGTGGCCCTGATCAAGCTGGCCGAGCGCACCTGCGCCATTCGCGCGGTCAAGAACGCCACCGAAGAGCGCCGCAACCGGGTGGCCCGCGAGGTCGCCGACATCTACGCGCCCCTGGCCCACCGGCTGGGCATCGGCCATATCAAGTGGGAGCTGGAGGACCTGTCCTTCCGCTACCTGGAGCCCCAGCAGTACAAGCAGATCGCGACCCTGCTGCATGAACGGCGGCTGGATCGCGAGCAATACATCGCCGACGTCATGCAGCAGCTGCGTGACGAACTCACCGCCACCGGCATCAAGTCCGACCTCAGCGGGCGCGCCAAGCACATCTATTCCATCTGGCGGAAGATGCAGCGCAAGGGCCTGGAGTTCAGCCAGATCTACGACGTGCGCGCCGTGCGGGTGCTGGTGCCCGAGGTGCGTGACTGCTATACCGCGCTGGGCATCGTGCATACCCTGTGGCGGCATATTGCCCGCGAGTTCGACGACTATATCGCCAATCCCAAGGAGAACGGCTACCGTTCCCTGCATACTGCGGTGATCGGTCCGGAGGGCAAGGTGCTGGAGGTGCAGATCCGCACCCATGCCATGCACGAAGAGGCCGAACTGGGCGTCTGCGCCCACTGGCGCTACAAGGGAACCGACGTCAAGTCGGCCTCCAACCACTACGAAGAAAAGATCTCCTGGCTGCGCCAGGTGCTGGAATGGCACGAGGAGCTGGGCGACATCGGCGGCCTGGCCGATCAGCTGCGGGTCGACATCGAGCCGGACCGGGTCTACGTCTTCACCCCTGACGGCCACGCCATCGACCTGCCCAAGGGCGCGACGCCGCTGGACTTCGCCTATCGGGTGCACACCGAGATCGGCCACAACTGCCGCGGGGCCAAGATCAACGGCCGCATCGTGCCGCTGAACTACCAGCTGCAGACCGGCGAGCAGGTGGAGATCATCACCGGCAAGCAGGGCTCGCCCAGCCGCGACTGGCTCAACCCCAACCTCGGCTACGTCAACACCTCGCGGGCCCGGGCCAAGATCGTCCACTGGTTCAAGTTCCAGGCGCGCGACCAGAACGTGGCCGCTGGCAAGGCCATGGTCGAGCGCGAGCTGTCGCGCCTGGCACTGCCCCCGGTGGACTTCAACACCCTGGCCGAGAAGGTCAACTACAAGGGCTCCGAGGACATGCTCGCGGCCCTGGGCGCCGGCGATCTGCGCCTGGCCCAGGTGATGCACGCCGCCCAGCAGCTGGTGGAGCCGGACAAGGGCCTCGATACCCTCGATCACTTGCCGCGCAAGCCAACCAACAAGCCGGGCAAGCGTGGCGATGTGCAGATCCAGGGCGTGGGCAACCTGCTCACCCAGATCGCCGGCTGCTGCCAGCCGGTGCCGGGTGATGCCATCGTCGGCTACATCACCCTCGGCCGTGGCGTGACCATCCACCGGCAGGACTGCGCCAACGCCCTGCAGCTGGCCAGTCGCGAGCCGGAGCGGACCATCCAGGTGAGCTGGGGCCCGGTGCCGGTGCAGACCTATCCGGTCGACATCGTGATCAAGGCCTTCGACCGCTCCGGTCTGCTGCGCGATGTCTCGCAGATCCTGCTCAACGAGCGGATCAACGTGCTGGCGGTGAATACCCGCTCCAATCGCGAGGAAAACACCGCCAACATGCTGCTGACCATCGAGATCCCCGGCCTGGACGCGCTCGGCCGCCTGCTCGGGCGCATCTCCCAGCTGCCCAACATCATCGAAGCCCGGCGCAATCGCGCTGCCTGAGAGATGTGACGACGACCCCACGAGGCGCCTCCTGGCGCCTCGTTCTTTTCCAGTAACAGGATTCATCCATGTACCAGCTCGACGATCTGCTGCACCTCATGGCCCGGTTGCGCGATCCGCAACACGGCTGCCCCTGGGATCTGCGCCAGGACTACGCCAGCATCGTGCCCCACACCCTGGAAGAGGCCTACGAGGTCGCCGACGCCATCGCCCGGCGGGATTTCCCGCAGGTGCGCGACGAGCTGGGCGATCTGCTGTTCCAGGTCGTCTACTACAGCCAGCTGGGTCGCGAGGATGGCCATTTCGACTTCGCCCAGGTGGTGGATGGCATCACCCGCAAGCTGGTGCGGCGCCATCCCCATGTCTTTCCCGACGGCGACCTGCATGGCCCGCTCGACCTGCCGCGACTGGACGAGGCGACCATCAAGCGCCGCTGGGAAGAAATCAAGGCCGAGGAGCGCGCGGAAAAGGCCGCGGCGCCGGAGCAGCTCTCGCTGCTGGATGACGTGCCGGCCGCGCTGCCGGCCCTGAGTCGCGCGGCCAAGCTGCAGAAGCGTGCGGCCAATGTCGGCTTCGACTGGGCCGACGCCATGTCGGTGGTGGCCAAGATCCAGGAGGAACTGGACGAGGTGCGCGAGGCCATGGCGAACGGTCAGGCTGCCCAGGTGGCGGAAGAGGTCGGCGATCTGCTATTCGTGATGGTCAATCTGGCGAGGCACCTGCAGGTCGACGCCGAGGACGCCCTGCGCCAGGCCAACGCCAAGTTCGAGCTGCGCTTTCGCTATATCGAGGAAGGCCTGAACGCTCAGGGCAGAACGCCCCAGGAGGCCAGCCTGGAAGAGATGGATGCACTCTGGGACGCCGCCAAGGTGGCCGAGAAGGGCGCCGTCGGGCATTCGTTGCGGCGGGGGTAGGTCGATTCCGCTGGCTGGATTGCTTGATCGCGGTCATGGCGGTCCACCGATGTGGGCGCCCCTGCAAGCGCATCATTCCCCGTAGGAGCGGCCCATGGCCACGATAAAACGATTCGTAGTGTCGTCGCGTGAAAACCGCGCAGCGTTTTTCGCTGGGAGTGACTGCCGGGGGCACCCTCACCCCAACCCTCTCCCGGAGGGAGAGGGGGCTGTTCGAGTGGGCGTTCATCTCCACCAGCCGCGGCAAGATCGCGATCAGCCTGCCCGTGGAAAACCGCATGGCGTTTTCCACGGGCAGGCCGACTCGAAGGGTGGATAAGGCTGCGCCGTTATCCAGGCTACACGGCAGATCGCGGCCATGGGCCGTTCCTACTGGCCCCGGCCGCATCGGCGGGCCGCCATGGCCGTGAGGACCGATTCCTACGGCATCCTTTCCCAACCCGGCGACAGATCCGGCTGGTCGGCCAGATGCGCCGGGCACTTGCCCTTGAGGTGCCAGGCGAAGGCGATGATCTCGGCCAGGGTGCGATAGAGCGCCTCGGGGATCTCGGCGCCCAGTTCCAGGCGCGCCAGGATGCGCACCAGGTCGGCGTTCTCGTAGATAGGCACCTCGTGCTCCCGGGCCGTGGCCAGGATGAGTTCGGCCAGTTCGGCATCGCCCTTGGCGGAGAGGATGGGGGCGCTGCTGCCGTCATAGGACAGCGCGATGGCCTGGCGGGCGGCGGTTGTACTCATGCGGTGTCGTCGATCCAGCGTTGTTCGAGGGTGGTGCGCGGATGGCGTGCGGGACGGCCCTGGCGGCTGCTGAGGTCGCCGACCACGAAGCCGGCCGCCAGCAGGCGGTCGCGCAGATGGGGCAATTCGGTATCGATCAGCGTCGCGGTGGCGCCTTTTTCCGCCCAGAATTCGCTCGACAGCCGGCCGCTGGCCAATTGCGCCCGCACCTGCAGCGGGCCCAGCGGCGCCAGGTCGAAGGCCAGTTCCACCTTCCACAGGCTGTCGCGGGCTTCACCACGGTTATCCGGCGGTGGTCGTTCTTCCTGGAAGCGCACCTGCACCGCGCCGAGGCGCTCGCCATCGCGCCAGGGAATCTCGGTCTGCCAGGTGGACAGGTAGTAGCCATCGGGCAGGACCTGGGTCTGGGCCAGGCTGGCCAGCTGGTGGGTCTGCAGGCGGGCGATGACGCCCGTGGCCAGTTGCAGCAATTCGTCGAGTTCGGCGTTGGCGGCACTGAGGCCGCGACCATCGCGTTCGCCCAGGGGAAAGTCCAGGGCGGTGGGCTGGCGACTGGCGGTGGCGGCGTCCCCCAGCGCCCGGCGCAAGGCATCGGGCAGATTCTGCTGGGCGGTCTGGATCGCGACCTGGGGATTGCGCAGGGCCTCGCCCGGCACGCTGGCCAGCAGGCGATCCACCAGGCGCAGCAGGTTGGCCTTGAAGTCCTCCTGGAGATCGGGACCGCCGCGATCCAGCAATTGCTGCTCCAGTTGCAGGCCACTGCGCGCCAGGGCGCGGGCCCAGCCCTGGGGCGTGCCCAGGGCCTCGGTGGTTTCCAGATTGGCCAGCAGGGACTTGAGCGCCGCGCCCACCGACGGTGGCAGCTCTGCCTCGGGGACGTCTTCCAGCCATTGCAGCAGGGCATTCATCGACAGCTGGCGCTGCCCCTGGCCCTGCAGTTGGCGATTGATGTCGAGCTGGTCGAGGCGCTGCGCCATGGGCAGCACCGTGACCTCCTGGCTGTCCTTGATCACCACGGTCAGCAGACTGCCCACCGGTACCGGGCGGGGTGATTCCAGCTTGAGCTGGCGACCTTCGAGACTGGAACTCAGGGCCTTGGCGATCACCTCGTAGGTGGGCGTCGCGCCAGGTGGCTGTTGCAGCAGGCTGCTCAGCACCCGCAATTGCAGGGTCGTGCCCACCGGCAGCTGGCGCAGATCCAGCTGCTGCAGCGGCGGCGGTGGTGCGTCGCCCTCCAGGCTCTGCAGCAGCACCGCCAGCTGGGTGGAGCCGAGGGTGCTCACCAGCAATTGGCTGCCCACCGGCAAGTTGTTGGTCGGACTCTGGGTGGTGAGCAGGACGCTGCCACCCTCGGCCAGCTGCAGTTGCAGCAGGAACTGGAAGCTCTGGCCGGCCGGACGGGTGGCGAGTACCTCGGCGGTCGCGGTGCTGCCGGGCGGAATCAGGTCGTCGAGGGATTGCAGGGCCTGCAGGATCTGCGCCCCCGCGTCCGATGCCTGCGCCGCCGCGGCCCGGACGGGCAGGGCGGGCGTGACGCCGACGCTGGGTTGGATCGCGGAGATGGAAGTCATCGGGCAGGTCCGGTGGAATCGCCTGTGTATAATGGCGCGCCTTCAAGGGCGTGTGCCGGGTTAACGGCCAGCGCCCGACCGACTTTAGTGCCGTGAGATCCCCTGTCTTGAATCAGCCCCTGCTCGACGCCGTCGCGCTCCGTTGCGAACGGGGCGGTCGCCTGCTGTTCGACGACCTGAGTCTGAGCGTGGCGGCGGGCGAGTCGCTGCGGATCGGGGGCGTCAACGGCTGTGGCAAGACCAGCCTGCTGCGCATCCTGGCGGGACTGCTGCCGGCGGACGCGGGTAAGGTGCGCCGGCCCGCCGCGGCCGAACTGCTCTGGCTGGGCCATGCGCCCGGCATCGCCGAGGGGCTGACGGCGGTGGAAAATCTCCACAGTCTGGCCAATCTGTGGCGCCCGACCACGAGTGAGGCCTGCCGGGTCGCCCTGGCAACGGTAGGCCTGGCCGACTGGGCGGACGAGCCCTGTGGGCAGTTGTCGGCCGGCCAGCGTCGGCGCGTTGCCCTGGCCCGGCTCCAGTTGCCCGAACCGCCGCGGCTCTGGCTGCTGGACGAACCCTTCACCGCCCTCGACGCCAGCACCTGCACGCAGCTGGAAGCGCGCCTGCGCGCCCATTGCGCAGCAGGCGGCGCCCTGGTACTGACCAGTCACCGCGAACTGGAGGTCGTCCCCGAAGGGCATCGGCTGCTCTGGCTGGACGGTGGCCGATGAGCGGCGCCTGGTTGGCCTTCCTCAGGCGCGAAGGGCGCCTGGCCTGTCGCCGTCCGGCGCTGTGGCTCACGCCCCTGGCCTTCCATGCCCTGGTGGTGACCCTCTTTCCCCTGGCGCTGGGCCCCGATAGCCAGCAGCTGGCCGCCCTGGCACCAGGCCTCCTGTGGATAGCACTGCTGCTGGCCTTGCTGCTCGGCCAGGAAGCCCTGTTTCGCAGCGACTGGCAGGATGGCTCGCTGGAGCTCTGGCTGCTGGCACCCCAGCCCCTGCCGCTGCTGGTACTGCTCAAGCTGCTGGTGCACTGGTGCTTCGCCGGCCTCGGCCTGGTGGCCCTGACGCCGCTGCTGGCGCTGATGCTGGGGTTGCCCGCCGCGGCCCTGCCGGCGACCCTGGCGGCCCTGACCCTGGGCAGTCTGGCCCTGACCCTGATCGGTGCCATAGGCGCGGCCCTCACCGTGGGCCTGGCCCGTGGCGGGCTGCTGCTGGCGCTGCTCAACCTGCCGCTGCAGATCCCGGTGCTGATCCTGGGCGCCAGCACCCTGGACGCGGCGCGTCTTGGCCTGCCGGTGACGGGACTGCTGCTCTGGCTGGGTTGCCTGACTCTGCTGGCCCTGACCCTGGCGCCCCTGGCGGTCGCCGCCGGCCTGCGCATCGGCGCGGCCCAATGACGAGGACGACATGAACTGGACCTGGCTGCACCGCCTGGGCTCTCCCGCCATCTTCTATCGTTTGGCCGGCCGCCTGCAGGGACCCTGCCTGGCGCTGGCCGGGGTGCTGCTGGCCGTGGGTCTGGTGTGGGGGTTGTTCCTGGCCCCGCCGGACTACCAGCAGGGCGACAGCTTTCGCATCATCTATGTGCATGTGCCGGCCGCCTTTCTGGCGCAGTCCTGCTATCTGCTGCTGGCGGTCGCCGGAGCCATCGGCCTGGTCTGGCGTCTCAAGCTGGCTGACGTGGCCCTGCGCGCGGCCGCGCCGATCGGCGCCTGGATGACGGTGATCGCCCTGGCCACGGGGTCGCTGTGGGGCATTCCCACCTGGGGCACCTGGTGGATCTGGGACGCCCGGCTCACCTCGATGCTGGTGCTGCTGTTTCTCTATCTGGGCGTGATCGCCCTGGGGCAGGCCATCGAGCATCGCGAGAGCGCCGCCCGTGCCTGCGCCATCCTGGCCCTGGTGGGCTCGGTCAATCTGCCGATCATCAAGTATTCGGTGGAGTGGTGGAGCACCCTGCACCAGCCGGCCACCTTCAGCCTGGTGGCGCGGCCACCGATGCCCGCCGCCATGTGGCTGCCACTGCTGGTGATGGTGCTGGCGTTCTATCTGTTCTTCGCTGGCGTCTTGCTGCAGCGGATGCGCCTGGAGGTGCTCAGGCGCGAGTGGCGCAGTCGCTGGGTACGCCTGGAACTGGGCGAGGAGGGCGCGTGAGCGGAGTGGAATGGGCGCAGGTCCTGGGCATGGGCCGCCACGGCCTCTATGTCTGGCCGGCCTTCGGCCTGACCCTGGTCATCCTCGGCGGTCTGCTGCTGCACGGCTGGCAGGCGCGTCGCCGACTGCAGCGGGCCTTGCGCCAGCGCTGGCGGCGGGAGCGGCGGCCATGAATCCGGTCCGCCGTCGACGGCTGCTGTGGATCCTGCTGCTGTTGCTGGGCGTAGGGGGCGCGGCGGCGCTGGCCCTCAGCGCCCTGGAGCAGAACATCAACCTCTTCTATACCCCGAGCCAGATCGCCCGGGGCGAGGCGCCGCCCGCTACCCGCATCCGCGCCGGCGGCATGGTGGAGAAGGGCAGCCTGGTACGCGCCGCGGATTCCCTGGCGGTGACCTTCGTCATCACCGACTTCCAGCAGGAGGTGCGGGTGAACTATGCCGGCATCCTGCCGGATCTGTTCCGCGAAGGGCAGGGCGTGGTGGCCCTGGGCCGCCTCGACGACCAGGGGCGTCTGGTCGCCGATCAGATCCTCGCCAAGCACGACGAGAAATACATGCCGCCCGAGGTGAGCCAGGCGTTGCGCCAGGCCGGGCGACCGCTGGACGGCGCGAGGCCGACGCCATGATCCCGGAACTCGGGCAACTCTGCCTGCAGCTGGCGCTCATCATGGCCCTGGTGCAGGGCACCCTGCCACTGCTGGGCGCCTGGCGCGGCCAGGCCGACTGGATGCGCCTGGCGCGCCCGGCCGCCCTCGGCCAGTGGCTGTTCCTGGCACTGGCCTTCGCCGCCCTGACCTGGGCCTTTCTGCAGGACGACTTCTCGGTGGCCTATGTGGCGGCCAACTCCAACAGTCGCCTGCCCTGGTACTACAAGGTCAGCGCCACCTGGGGCGCCCACGAGGGGTCCCTGCTGCTGTGGGCGCTGATCCTGGCGGGCTGGAGTCTGGCGGTGGCGTGTTGTTCGCGGTCCTTGCCCCAGGCCCTGCTGGCGCGGGTGCTGGGCATCCTCGGGCTGGTGGCCACGGGATTCCTGACCTTCCTGGTGGCCACCTCCAATCCCTTCGCGCGCCTGCTGCCGCAATTTCCGCGGGAGGGCAACGACCTCAATCCGCTGCTGCAGGACCCAGGGCTCATCCTGCATCCGCCCATGCTGTACATGGGCTATGTCGGTTTCTCGGTGGCCTTCGCCTTCGCCCTGGCGGCTTTGCTGGAAGGGCGCTTGGACGCCGCCTGGGCGCGCTGGGCACGGCCCTGGACGCTGCTGGCCTGGGCCTTTCTCGGCTGCGGCATCGTGCTGGGCTCCTGGTGGGCCTACTACGAGCTGGGCTGGGGCGGCTGGTGGTTCTGGGATCCGGTGGAAAACGCCTCCTTCATGCCCTGGCTGGTGGGCACGGCGCTCCTGCACTCCCTGGCGGTGACCGAGAAACGCGGTCTGTTCAAGGGCTGGACGGTGCTGCTGGCCATCGCCGCCTTTTCGCTCAGCCTGCTGGGGACCTTTCTGGTGCGCTCGGGGGTGCTGACCTCGGTGCATGCCTTCGCCAGCGATCCCACCCGCGGCGTCTTCATCCTGGCCTTCCTCCTGCTGGTGGTCGGCGGCTCCCTGGCGCTGTTCGCCTGGCGCGCGCCGGCGCTCGGCGGGTCGGCGGTTTTCAGCCTGGCCTCCCGCGAGGCGCTGCTGCTGGTCAACAACCTGATCCTGGTGACCGCCGCCGCTACGGTCCTGCTCGGTACTCTCTATCCCTTGATCATCGACAGCCTGACCGGGGCCAAGCTGTCGGTGGGGCCGCCCTATTTCAACCTGCTGTTCGTGCCGCTGATGGCGCTGCTGATGCTGGCCTTGGGCGTCGGGGTGCTGGTGCGCTGGAAAAGCAGCCCGGGGCGCTGGCTGGTGCGCCTGCTGGCGCCCGTCCTGCTGGCTTGCGCCGTCCTGGCGGGGCTGGCCGGCTGGTGGCTGGACCAGCCCAGGACGGCGATCCTGGCGGTGCTGGCGCTGGCGGCCTGGATCCTGCTGACCGCGCTGCGCGACGTGCTGGGCAAGGTGGTGGCGCTGGGCTGGCGCCGTGGCCTGGGCAGTCAGCCACGCAGCTACTGGGGCATGCACCTGGCCCACCTGGGGCTGGCGGTGCTGGCCCTGGGGGTGGTGCTGGCCAGTCAGCTGGATGTGCAACGCGATCTGCGCCTGGCGCCGGGCGAGCACGTCGAACTCCAGGGCTATCGCTTCGGCTTCGCTGGCACCCAGCATTACGAGGGGCCCAATTTCAGCGCCGAACGCGCCCTGCTGCAGGTCGAGCGCGAGGGGCGGGTGGTCGCCCTGCTGACCCCGGAAAAACGCCGCTATCTGGCCAGCGGCGCGGTGATGACCGAAGCCGCCATCGACGCCGGCCTGACCCGCGATCTCTATGTGGCCCTCGGCGAGCCGTTGGGGCAAGGCGCCTGGGCCGTGCGCCTGCAGATCAAGCCCTTCGTCCGGCTGATCTGGCTCGGTGGCCTGCTCACCGCCCTGGGCGGCCTGCTGGCCCTGGCCGATCCGCGCTATCGCCGCCGGCGATCCTCTTCCCCTGCCGCTGCCGCGGAGTCCGCCTGATGCGTCGTCGCCTGTTGCTCTGCCTGCCACTGCTGGCCTTCCTGGTGCTGGCCGGCTTGCTCTTTCGCGGACTCTATCGCGATCCCCAGGCCCTGCCGTCGGCGCTGGTCGGCCAGCCGTTTCCGGCGTTCTCGCTGCCGGGCGTACAGGACCAACGACTGTTCACCCGGGAGGATCTGCTCGGCCGCCCGGCGCTGGTCAATGTCTGGGGCACCTGGTGCGTGGCCTGCCGGGAAGAGCATCCGGTGCTCACTCGCCTCAAGGCCGAGGGCGTGGTGATCCATGGCATCAACTACAAGGACGACCAGGCCAGCGCCCGCCGCTGGCTGGCGGAATTCCACGATCCCTACCAGCTCGATATCCGTGACGACGAAGGGCGGCTGGGGCTGGACCTGGGTGTCTATGGCGCGCCGGAGACCTTTCTCATCGATGCCCGCGGCGTGGTGCGCTATCGCCATGTCGGGGTAATCGATCAGCGTTTCTGGGACACCGACCTCGGGCCGCGCTACCGGGCCCTGGTGGCGACGCCATGAGGGTCGGCTGGCTGCTGCTGTTGCTGGTCTGGTCGACCCTGAGCCACGCGGCCATCGACCCCTATGGCTTTCGCGACGACGCCGAACGCGCGCGCTTCCAGGCGCTGACCCGCGAATTGCGCTGCCCGAAATGCCAGAACCAGGACCTGGCCGATTCCAATGCGCCCATCGCCGGCGATCTGCGCCGCGAGATCCAGCGCCTGATGGCGGCCGGGCAGAACGATGACGAGATCGTCGCCCACCTGGAGCAGCGCTATGGCGAATTCATCCGCTATCGGCCGCCCTTCGAGGGTCGCACCCTGCTGCTCTGGCTGCTGCCGGGCCTGGGTCTGCTGGGTGGCGCCGGGCTGCTGCTGGTCCTGACGCGGCGCCGCCGCCCGGAGCAGACGCTGAGCGACGCCGAACGCCAGCGACTGGCCGCGCTGCAGGCCGAGGAGGAGGAGCCAGGATGCTGACCTTCTGGGGGCTGGCCGGACTGCTGCTGATCCTGGCGGTGCTGATCCTGCTGGTGCCGCTGCTGCGTGGTGGACGCGTCCTGGCGGACCAGCGGGCGGTGCTCAATCGCTCGCTCTATCAGGAACGCCTGGCGGATGCCAGGGCGCGGGCCGCACGGGGGAGCTGGACACCCAGGCGCTGGCGCTGGCCGAAGCCGAGGCGGGCCGCAGCCTGCTCGCCGACAGTCCGGTTGAGGGCTCTTCGCCGCCGCGCTACGGCCGGCGCCTGGGTATCGCGGTCGCCCTGGGCGGCCCGGCCCTGGCCCTGGGGCTCTATCTGCTGCTCGGCGCCTGGCCGGCGCTGCAGCTGAGCCAGCGCCTCGCCGCGGCGCCGGCTTCGCCCCAGGCGCTGCTGGCCGACCTGCAAGCGGCGACGCGACTGCAACCCCAGGCGACCGACAACTGGTATCTGCTGGCACGGGCCTATGCCGGCCTGGGTCGCTACCAGGATGCCGTGGCCGCCTTCGAGCAGGTCATCCAGCGCGATGGCCGGCGCGCGGAAGTCCTCGGGCAACTGGCCCAGGCCCGTTTCTTCGCCGCAGGGCGTCAGCTGGATGCGCGCACCCAGGCCCTGGCCGACGAAGCCCTGGCCGCCAATCCTGGCGAGCCCACCACCCTGGGTCTGCTGGGCATGGCCGCCTACGAACGAGGAGCCTACGCCAAGGCGGCCGGCTACTGGCAGCGCCTGGTCGCCGTGCTGCCACCAGGGGATCCCCTGCGCGACACCCTCGCCCAGGGCGTCGCCCGGGCGGAGACGGCGGCGCGGGCCGCCGGTCAGGCGCTGACCACGCCCGGGCTGGACGTGGAGGTCAGTCTGGCGCCCGCGGTGGCGCAGCGGGTGCGGCCCGAGGACAGTGTCTTCGTGCTGGCGCTGGCGGTGGATCAACCCGGCCCACCGCTGGCGGTGCGGCGGCTGAGTGTTGCCGATCTGCCCCGCCGGGTGCGGCTGGATGACCGCGACGCCATGCTTCCCCAGCGCAAGCTGTCCGACCATCGACAGATCCGACCGGTCGTGGTGATCGCCCGGGGCGGCGATCCGCTCAAGGGGGACTGGCGACACGAGGGGCCGCCACTGGAGCTCTCTTCCAGCGCGTTCAGCCTAATGCGCATGGAAGCCGCTGATGCCATTGCGCCATGATCGGGCGGAATCTTGATATGCAGGGCAGGGAATGCATGTACACCTATGAAGACGCCGTCGTGGCGACCGGCGAGCTCTGTCGCCAGATCGAGAACGTCCCGGCCCGGCGGCGGGCGGTGCGCGAAGACTTCTATCAGCGTTTTGGCGATACCGACAACGACGGCCTGAGCTATGGCGACTCGGAACTGGCCTTTCTCGACTGGGAAATCCAGGCCGGTGTCCTGGATCCCATAACCGGCAGCGCCTGGTGGCGCAACGTCAATCTGCACTTCATCTACCTGGCCGAGCTGGCCGGCTGCCTGGCGCAGCATGGGCTGCCCGGCGACCAGGCGCCCTATCCCACGCGCTGCTGGCTGACCTTCATCGCCGATCCCACCCCGCGGCACTGGTACCGGGCGCACAACGCCTCCATCCTGGCCGGCTTCGCCCTGCATCAGGCGGACGCGCGCGCGGAGAATGAGGTCGGTCAGCTGTTTCTCAACATCACCCTCTACCGACTGATGTTCGCTCAGGCGCTGGTGGAAGAGGCGACGCTGTTCGCCGAGCTGGGGGCCTTGCTGGCCGATCCGCGCGGCTTCTCGGTCAAGTTGCTGGTCAGCCTGGCCGAGTTCTATCCGCCGCACTATCCCCTCACCGATGCGGATCGCGAGGTGATCGAGGGCCACGGCCTGGGTATCGAGGAGCTGGGCGTACGCCTCATGGATGGCTGGATTCGGCTGGAATTGCCTCGCCTCTACAGCGAGGCCGCGGTCTGGAACCAGGCGCCCGAGCTGCTGGACTACCTGGATGGCACCGCGCCGTGCTATCCGCCTGCCGTGGAGCGCTGCGCCGAGCGCGCAGCGATCCAGGCGGTGGCGCTACTGGAAGGCGTCCTCGCCGGGCAGGACCTCGCGGTGGCCGAGCAGGGCGCGAGCGGTCTGCAGGCCGGATAGGGTCGCCGATTCCACGCAGCCCATGTTGAAGCCGTTGTCGATCCAGTCGCCGGTCAGATAGAGGTTGCGGCAGACGCTGCCGTCGGTGGCCAGGCGATAGCGGCTGCTGCCGGCCACGCTCTGCACATAGCGCTCGCTGGGATCGACGTTGGCCCGCCAGTATTGATAGTCGAAGCGCGCCGGCCCCTGGACCTCGGCGGGCGCCAGCAGGAAGTCCCAGCGATAGCCCGCGGGGGTCACGGCTGCCGGCCAGTAGGCGCCCAGGTTGCCGTTCATGAGGTCGAGGAAGGCCTGCTTCACCTTGGCAGCCTCCTGCTGCGGATAGTCATCCTTTTTGCCGATGGGCGGGGCAGCCTTGGCAGCGAAAACCCCGCAGAAATAGCTGATGTCCGCCGGTGGCGTGCCGCTCGACCAGTCTTCGCGGTCCACCAGGTAGCTGACATCCGCCCAGGAGTCCATCGCCTGGGCGGCGAAGCCCAGCAGCTCGGGCGCCTGCCCACCCTGAGGCGAGCCACTCCAGCCCAGTTGCCAGGCGTCGCGGTTCTGCCAGAGCTGTACCGCCTGGGTGGCGACGGTGGCCACCTGCCGGCTCATGCGCGCGAATGCCGGGTCCAGGGCGCACAGGCTGGGGGCGAGGTCGGCCAGGCCGGCCACGGAGATCCCCAGCACCACCTCGTCGAAGTCGCGGTCGACCTGCAGCTCCAGCTGCTCGACGCCCTGCCAGCCGCTCCAGTTGGATTCCAGATTGATCTGGCCGTCCTGCAGCTCCCGGGCGATCTGCTCGTCGAGCTGCTCGTACAGCGGCGCCGAAGGCCAGCAGGGCAGACCCTTGACGTCCACCAGCGGTTGGTAGGCGTCGCCCTTGAGGGTGACCTGGCGCTGGATCTGCAGGCGCGTCACCCGTGGTCCCTGACCGTCGTCGGCGGCTTCGATGGCGGTGACCTGGTGGAAGAAGCGGAAGTCCACGCCACGGCGGGCGAGCACCTCGTAGTAGGGCGCGAAGACCACATCACCCATGCCGGCCTGCATGCGCCAGATGAAGGAGCCCTTGGCCGTGGTCAGGGCCAGCAGGGCGGCACGCAGCACGGTGCCGGCCTCGACGTCGGGCTGGGCGAGGTCGCCGTCGCGATAGGCGAAGATGCCGCCGTGCAGGGACTTGAGCACCGCGCTGTCCAGGGTCGCGGCGCTGGCGCCGTGCCGGCTCAGCCAGGCCTGGAAAGTCTCTTCGTTGAGCGCTGCGAAGCCCTTGGCATAGACCTCGTCGGCGAGCATGCCGATCAGCACGGTCAGGCCGAAATCCATCAGCAGCCACAGCCGGTGGGCCTTGACGTGGGTCTGGCTGCGGTCGTGCAGGATGTCGCCGAGCAGGCCGCGGAGCCTGCGCAGCAACGCCAGCAGCACGGGATGGTCGACGCCGTCGGGCAGCGCCGTGCGGGCCTGCCGTAGTTGGTGCTCCGCCTCTTTGAGTGCCAGCTCCTGCAATTCCTCGCGGCAGTGCGCGCGCAGCCGGGCGAACAGGCCGCCTGGCGCGGCCGCCGCCGGGGTGTCGTCCACCTCGCCCAGCCGCAGCAACCACTCCAGCAGATCGCCGAGGGCCGCCATGAAGGGCTTGGGATTCCAGCCCTCGCCGGGCTTGCCGGGCAGGGCCAGGGTATCGATGGGCCAGGTGGTCCACTGTCCCTGGAAGGCATCGGCGAAGGCGGTATGGGAATGCGCGAAGAAGGCCTCGTCGAGGGTCGCCAGGGGTGCGCCGGCAGGCCGGTCCAGTTCCTCGTAGCACTGCCTCAGGCTGTGGAAGGCGTTGTAGTAGAAGCCGAACCAGACATGGATGCCATGTTCCTCGATGCGCTGGTGGTCGGTCGCCTTGCGTCCGCTGGCCCCCTTGCCGCCGAGACGCCAGCCCTGCTGGTACAGGGTGATCTGGTAACGGTCCTGCCAGTTGGGCTCACTTGTAAGACGAAAGGCGGTGGTGACGGCGGACACGCCGCCGCCCAAGATGGCGATCTTGCGGACAGAAGGTACGGCGTCCATGCGTATTGCTCCGAAGTGTGCAAATTGTTGCACCAGTGGACGTAAGCCAAATGATGGCTAGGGTAATATCACTTTATCGAAAAGTTCCCTTGAGACTTTAGCAAGGCAACGGAAATAGTTGAGGCGCTGGCCCGGTATCGCCCGGTCGGCCGAGGATCGAGGCGAACGCGGTGTTGAGGATTCCAGGCTACAGCTGCAAGACGCGGGTGAGCGAAAGCCGCCATGCCCTGATCTACCGCGGCACGCGCCTGGCCGATGGTCAGCCGGTGATCCTCAAGCAGCTGGCCGCCGACTATCCCACGCCCCAGGCCCAGGCCGGGCTGCGCCATGAATTCGAACTGACCCGCCGGGCCAGTGCCAGCGGGGCGGTGAGCGCTGCCCTGGAACTGCTGGAATACCAGGGTCGTCAGGTGCTGGTGCTCGAAGACATCGGCGGCACCGACCTCGCCGGGTTGCTCGCCGCCGGGCCGCTGGCGCTGGACGACTTCTTCGACTGGGCGCTGGCCATCGTCCGTGCCCTGGCGCGGCTGCACCGGTTGCGTATCGCCCACAACGACCTCAATCCGCGCAACATCGTCTGCAACTGCACCACGGGCAGCCTGCGGCTGACCGATCTGGGCATCGCCACGGCCTTTGGCACCGTCCAGGGCAGCGATGCCCGCCTGGAGGGCTCGCTCACCTATCTGGCCCCGGAGCAGAGCGGGCGGACCGGGCGCCATCAGGACTATCGCAGCGACTTCTATGCGCTGGGCGTGACCTTCTACGAGATGCTCGCGGGCGAGCCACCGTTTCGCGCCCAGGACCCGCTCGAACTGGTGCATGCGCACCTGGCGATGCGTGCGCCCTCGCTGGTCGAGCGGGTGCCGACGGTACCGCCGATGCTGGCGGCGCTGGTGGACAAGCTCATGGCCAAGGCCGCCGAGGAACGCTACCAGGGCTGCTACGGCATCCTGCGCGATCTGCAGCGCTGCCAGGCGGCCCATCAGGCCGGCGAGCGGGGGGCTTCGCCCTGGGCGAGCAGGATCCGCCGGCACGCCTGATGCCGGTACGCACCCTGCAGGGGCGCGGCGCGCCCCTGCGTTTGCTCGAAGAGGCGCTGGCGCGGGCGACCCTGGGCCGGATCGAAGCCGTCTTCGTCAGTGGCAGTTCCGGGGTGGGCAAATCGGCGCTGGTGCAGTCCTTCGTCCGTCGCCAGGGCGAGCGGGTGCTGCTCGCCCACGGCAAGTTCGAGACCCTTGGCAGCGGCGTGCCCTATGGCGCCCTGCGCCAGGCCGTGCGCGAGCTGGTCGAGGTCGGGCAGAGTCTGGGCGAAGCCTTTGCCGACCGCCTGGTCGAGGCTCTGGGTGGCAACGCCGGGGTGCTGACCGAGGTCTCGCCCGAGCTGGCCACCTGGCTCGGGCCCCAGGCACCGGTGGCCGAACTGCCGCCACTACAGGCCGAACAACGCTTCGACGAAGCCGTGATCGCGCTGCTGCTGGCCTTCGCCGTGGACACCCGTCCGCTGCTGCTGTGGCTGGACGATCTGCAGTGGGCCGACAGCGCGTCGCTGCGCCTGATCGAGCGCCTTCTGGCGCGGACCGACCAGGGGCCGTTGCTGCTGGTGGCGACCCATCGTGAAGAACAGCTCGCCGGCAGCGCCCTGGAGCGCCTGCTCGGCGCGGCGCTGATCCGTACCCTGTCGCTGGGTCCGCTGTCGCGGGTGGAGATCGAGCGCCTGATCGCCGAACTGCTGCCGGCACCGGCGGCGGAGCAGGCGGCCCTGGCCGGGCTCTGCCTGGACAAGACCCTCGGCAATCCCTTCTTCATCGAGCAGTTGCTGCGCAGTCTGCAGCAGGAAGGCCTGCTGGAGTTCGACGGCGAGCAGGGTCAGTGGCACTGGGAGCTGGCGCGGCTGCAGGCCCTGGACGTCTACGACAATGTCGTCGACTTCATGGTCGGCAAGCTCAAGGAGCTACCGGCGAGCACCTCGCAACTGCTGCAGTGGGCAGCCTGTCTGGGCACCCATTTCTCCAGCGATCGCCTCGCCGCGCTGATGGCGGAATCGCCCGCGGACATCCGCCGCCTCTGCCAGTCGCTGGTGCAGGAAGGCCTGCTCACCGAGCCCGAAGGCGGCCCGGCGGGGGAACAGACGCCCACGCACTACAGTTTCCTGCACGATCAGGTACGCCATGCCGCTCACTCGCTGCTGGCGCCTGCCGAGCGCGAGCGGGTCCACCTGCGCGCCGGTCAGCTCTATCTCGCCGAAGGCAGCGCCACGCGGCTGGACGCGGTCAATCACCTCAACCTGGCGCTGGCGCTGATCGAGACGCCCGCCGAGCGGCTGCAGCTGCTGGAACTCAATCTGGACGCCGCGCGCAAGGCGCGCCAGGCCAATGCCTATCCCGCCGCCCAGGAGTTTCTGCGCACGGCGGTCGCGCTGATCGACGATGCGGCCTGGGAGAGCCGCCATGAGCTGCTGTTCCAGCTGCATCGGGAATGGGCCGAGGTCGCGCACCTCTGTGGCGATGCCAACGAGGCCCTACGCATCTGCGAAGTGCTGCTGCCGCGGGCGCTCACCATCTTCGAGGAAGCCGGGGTGCGGGCCCTGCAGATCGACCTCTACAGTGGCCTCGGGCGCTTCACCGAAGCCCTGGTGGTGGCCAAGGCCGGCCTCCAGGTGCTGGACGAACCCTGGCCGGAAGCGACGGACGCCATCAACCAGGCCATCGGCGCCGACAGCGCCGAGGTCGAGGCCTGGCTCGCCGAGCGCAGTCCGGCGGCGCTGCTCGACCTGCCACGCATGGAAGATCCGCGTGCCCAGTTGCTGATCCGCCTGCTGGGCCTGCTCTGGGGGCCGGCGATCAACGTCGACCTGCCGATGAGCCTGCTGGCGGTCATGCGCATCGTCAAGCTGTCGATCCAGTACGGCAATGGCGATCTCTCGCCCTTCGGCTATGCCAACTACGGCTCGCTGCTGTCGGCCTTCCACGGTCGCTACGAACTGGGTTACCAGGTCGGGCGCCTGGCCGTCGACCTGGTCGACCGCACCGGCAATCTGCCGCTCAAGTGCAAGGTCTACACCATGTTCGCGGTGACCAACAGTCCCTGGTCGAGCCCCATCGCGGACAACGTCGCCCTGCTGCGCGAGGCCCTGGCCGCCGGTCAGCGCACCGGCGAGATCATCTTCACCGCCTACAGCGCCTTCCACATCCTCAAGCACCTGCAGCACGCCGGGGCCCCGCTGGACGACATCCTCGGCGAAACCGCGGAGATCGAGCGGATCCTGCTGGGCATCGGCGATCCCAACACCCTGGAGATCTTCACCATCCTGCGCCAGTCGCTGCGGCTGCTGCAGGGGCTCACCCCGGGTCAGGAGAGCTGGGACGAAGAGGGTCAGGACGAAGCGGCGCTGGTGCGGCAGATGCAGGACAGCGGCCATGTGCTCTGTCTGAACTACTACGACTTCAACAAGATGCAGGCGGCGCTGCTGTTCCGCCGGCTGCCCCAGGCGCGGCAGCACGCCGAAGCCATGGAAGCCTCGCTGGCGGCGAGCTTCGGCTGGTTCAGCATCGCCGAGCACGCCTTCTATCAGGCGCTGATCCTGCTGGCCGAGAGCGAACTGGCGGGTGAGGCGCTGGCCAAGGTCGAGATCGCCCAGGAACGGCTGAACGGCTGGGCCGCGCACTGCCCGGAAAACTTCGCCCACAAGCGTGACCTGGTGGCGGCCGAGCGGGCGCGCCGCGAGGGCCGGGTCGAAGCGGCCATGGATCTCTACGAACAGGCACTGGAATCCGCGCGGTTGCACGGCTTTCGCCAGGGCGCGGCGCTGGCCGAGGAACTCTATGGGCGCTTCTGGCTGGAACAGCAGCGTCCGCGGATCGCCCGGACCTATCTGCAGGATGCCCAGCGCAGCTATCTGCACTGGGGCGCCGCGGCCAAGGCCCAGGCGCTGGAGAACGAATTCCCCCACTGGTTGCGCGCGGCCGAGGCCACCGCCCTGACGGTGCAGCGCACCCAGGGCCAGGCCACCAGCGAGATGATGCGGCTGGACTGGCTGTCGGTGCTCAAGTCGCTGCAGACCATCTCCAACGAGCTGGCGCTGGATCAGTTGCTGGCGCGGATGATGCGCATCATCCTGGAGGAGGGCGGCGCCCAGCATGGCCTGCTGCTGTTGCCCGAGGGCGGTCGCTGGCTGGTGCAGGCCTCGATCTGCAGCAGCTCGGCCGAGCCCAAGGTGCTGCAGGGGCTGCCACTGGCGCTGAACGAACAGGACTCCGGCGAGGGCCTGGTGCCCCTGACCCTGGTGTCCCACGTGATCCGTCACCGCGAACCGGTGATCCTCGATGACGCCGCCCGCGCCGGCCGCTTCGTCCGCGACGTCTACATCCGCGCGCGGCGTCCGCGCTCGGTCTGCTGCCTGCCGGTGCTGCGCCAGGGCCGCCTGATCGGCATCCTCTATCTGGAAAACAACCTGCTGGCCCAGGCCTTCACCCCGGGTCGGCTGCAGGTGCTGGGCATCCTGGCCACCCAGGCGGCGATCTCCCTGGAGCACGCGCAGATCTACGAAACCCTGGAGCAGCGCGTCGGCGAACGGACCCTCGAGCTGGACCAGGCGCGCATCCGGGCCGAGGAAGCGGCAGCGGCCAAGTCGCTGTTCCTGGCGACCATGAGCCACGAGATTCGCACCCCGCTCAATGCGGTGATCGGCCTCAGCCGCCTGACCCTGGGCACCCGGCTGTCTGGCGAGCAGCGTGGCCACGTCGGCAAGATCCTCGACTCCGGCGAGACCCTGCTGGGGGTGATCAACGACGTGCTCGACTATTCGCGCAACGAAGCCGGCGGTACCCAGCTCGAACAACTGGGCTTCAACCTGGCCAAGGTGCTCGAACGCACGCTCAATCTCTGCGCCATCAAGGCCCACGAGAAGGGCGTCGAACTGGTGCTGGATTGCGGTCCGGACATTCCCCTGGCGCTGGAAGGCGATCCGCTGCGCCTGCAGCAGGTGCTGGTCAATCTGCTGAGCAATGCGGTCAAGTTCACCGAGCGGGGCCATGTGCTGATCCGCGTCGGTGCCGTCTGCGAAGCGGGTCGTGCCCATTTCAGCCTGGCGGTGGAAGACACCGGCATCGGCCTGGCCGAGGCGCAGCAGGCGCAACTCTTCCAGCCCTTCACCCAGGCGGATGGCTCCATCAGCCGTCGCTATGGCGGTACCGGCCTGGGCCTGGCGATCTCCCGCCAGCTCACCGAACTCATGGGCGGCACCCTCGAGGTCCATAGCGAAGCCGGGCGCGGCTCCTGCTTTACCCTGCGTCTGACCCTGCCGGTGGTGGGCGAGCCGGAGCGGCTGCCCAGCCAGACGCCGCGGCAGGTCCTGCTGGTGGACGACCACGGCCTGGCCCGGCGCACCCTGGGGCAACGCCTGCGCGAACTGGGCATGCAGGTGGTGGAAGCGGAATCCACCGAGCAGGCCCTGGCGGCCATGGCCACGGCGGTCTTCGAACTGGCCATCGTCGATTGGCGCCTGGGCGCCGAGGACGGCCTGGCGCTGGCGCGCCAGTTGCGCTTCCGTCAGCCGGAGCTGGCGCTGACCCTGCTGGCCTCGCCCTACGAGGCGGAAGAGGTGCGCAGCCTGGGCGAGGATCTGCCAGGTCTGGAACTCCTCGACAAACCGGTCACCGGTCCCGCCGTGCAGCGACTGCTGTCCGGGCTGGGCCTGACACCGGTGACCGCGCCGACGGTGGGCCAAAGCGTGGTGGATCTGCAGGGCATTCGCCTGCTGCTGGTGGACGACAACGCCATCAACCGCCAGGTGGTCATCGGCTTCCTGCAGGGCAGCGGCATCCTGATCGACGTGGCCGAAGATGGCCAGGCGGCGCTGGACCAGCTGGAGCGGCAGCGCTACGACCTGGTGCTGATGGACGTCCATATGCCGCGCCTGGACGGTCTGTCGGCCACCCGCGAATTGCGCACCCGCCCGGCGCTGGCCGCGCTGCCGGTCATCGCCATGACCGCCAACGGCCTGCCCGGCGATCGCGAGCGGTGCCTGGATGCGGGCATGAACGATCACCTGGTCAAGCCGCTCGATCCCGCCGAGCTGTTCCGCATCATCGCCGCCTGGGCCAATCTCGAGCAGCTGCAGCGCGCCGAGCGCAAGGCGGTGGAAGAGGGGGGGGATGTGAAGGAGGTCGGCGTGCTGGCGCGCGCGCGGGCCAGTGCGGTGCTCGAACCCGAGTCGGCGCTGCGCCTGCTGCGCGGCAGCGCCGAGCTCTATGAGCAGCTGATGCGGGATTTCCGCGTGCAGCAGGCCGAATTGCCTGGGCGGATCGCCGCCTGGCGCGCGGCCGACGATGTCACCGCCCTGTTCGAATGCGCCCACGGCCTGCAGGCCACCGCCGCCTATGTCGGCGCCTTGGACTTGCAGGAAGCGGCGCAACGCCTGACCACCCGGATCCGGCTGGCCCAGCCCATCGGCGAGGAGGTGCGCCGCCTGCAGGCCGAGGCCGAGCGGTGCCTGGCGTCGCTCGACGAGATCCTGGTCGAGGTCGCCGGCGGCGAGGAGGCCGCCGTCGAGGAACTGGAAGCCCTGCTCGAACGCCTGGTCGGACTCCTGCAGACGTCGGATTTCGCTGCCGAGGAGGTGCTCGACACCCTGTTGCGCGCCTGCGTGAGCACCCCGCACAGCGCCGACGTGGTACGGATCCGCGAGTGGGTGAACGACGTCGAGTTCGAACATGCCGCCGATGCCACCGCGGATCTGCTGCGGCGAGTGCGGCAGGCCGGACAACGGTCGGGATAGTTGCCGATGGAGGGGCGTCGTCCCGAGCTGCCGTTGATCCTTATCGTCGACGATCAGAAGAGCAATCTGCGCGTCCTCGGCGATCTGTTGCGCAACGAGGCGCGCATCATGCTGGCCAAGAGCGGGGTCCAGGCACTGACCAAGGCCGCCCGCGAACACCCGGATCTGATCCTGCTGGACGTGGTGATGCCCGGCATCGACGGCCTGCAGCTGATCCAGCTGTTCAAGCGCCGCGCCGAGACCAGCGCCATCCCGGTGATCTTCATCACCGCGGCCAACGACCTGCACCGCGAGGTGGAGTGCTTCGAGCTGGGCGCCAGCGACTTCATCCAGAAGCCCTTCAATCCACTGGCCGTGCTGGCGCGGGTGCGGCTGCACCTGCAACTGGCCCGTCAGCGGCGGCTGCTGGAGGAATTGGCGCACATGGATCCGCTGACTGCGGTGGGCAATCGCCGTCGCTTCGACGAGCAGCTGACGATCGAGTGGCAGCTGGCGGTCAGCCGGCGGGGTTCGCTGGCCATCGCCATGCTCGATATCGATTACTTCAAGCAGTACAACGATACCCACGGCCACGGCGCCGGGGATCAGGCGCTGGCGCGGGTCGCCCAGGTGCTGGAGCAGCGCATCCGCGAGCGGGACTGCCTGGCGCGCTATGGCGGGGAGGAATTCGTGCTCCTGCTACCGGGCGCCACGCGCACGGCGGCGGAAGCGGTGCTGGAGCGCTGCCGGCAGGGCATCGCCGAGTTGCGCATCGCTCATCCGCTGGCGGAGGACCGCCTCTGGCTAACCATGAGCATGGGCCTGGCCTGCTGCAATCCGACCCCCGAACAGACTCCGGACGGGCTGCTCAAGGCCGCCGACAACCTGCTCTACCAGGCCAAGGCCGAAGGGCGTAATCGCCTGGTCAGTCGCAGCTTCTAGCCGGTTGGCGAAACGCCCTGGGCCGCCAGCTCCTTGCCGCCCTTGACCAGATGCACCCGGTTGCGGCCTTCGGCCTTGGCCTGGTACAGCGCCTGGTCGGTGCATTCGATGAAGGCTTCGTGATCGTCGCCGCTCTGCGGCTGGATGCTGCCGACGCCGATGGAGATGGTGACGAAACCGAGGTCGCTGCCGGAGTGCGCCACCTGCAGCCGTTCCACCCCGGCACGGCAGGCTTCGGCGACCTTGAGCGCGCCTTCGGCATCGGTCTCCGGCAGCACCATGGCGAATTCCTCGCCGCCGTAGCGGGCCACCAGATCGGCCGGGCGCTTGAGTTGCTCGGTGAGCACCGCCGCCACCTTCTTCAGGCAGAGATCGCCGCTGAGATGGCCATAGGTGTCGTTGTAGCGCTTGAAGTGGTCGACATCGCACAGCAGCAGCGCCAGCGGCTGGCGATTGCGCCGGGCGCGCAGCCATTCGCCTTCGTAGGTCTGATCGAAATGACGGCGGTTGTTGATGCCGGTGAGGCTGTCAATGGCCACCAGCTTCTGCAACTGGATATTGGCTTCGGCGAGCTGGCGCTGGCTCTCGCGCAGGAAGCGAAAGGCCTCGTCGCGCTGGGCGCGCAGGACGTGGGCCTCGGAGTGGTAGCGCACCCGCGCCAGCAGTTCCAGCTTGTCGGGCAGCTTGACCAGATAGTCGTTGGCACCAGTCGCGAAGCTCTGCGCCTTGACCTGGGGATCCTCCTTGGAGGAGAGCACCACGATGGGCACGTCGCGCAGGGCCGGTTCGGCGCGGAAGCGCCTGACCGTTTCCAGACCGTCGATCTCGGGCATGATCAGGTCCTGCAGGACCACCGTGGGCTTGAGTTGCAGGGCCATGTTGACCGCCTGGTGCGCGTCCAGGCAGTAATGCAGCTCGATGTCGGGCTGATCGGCGATCATCCGCCGCAAGGCTTCGATGATGATCAGCTGATCGTCCACCAGCAGCAGGCGCACCTTGGGTGCGGTCAGGCTATCCTGGGCGTTACCCTCATGCGTGGCCATTACTGCGAGTCCTTGTGCGGGCGGGGTCGGGCGTCCCGCGTCTCTTCTTGGCCAATCCCTGCCACTGCGCCGTCCAACGCTCCTGTTGGCGACCTTTCATGTCATGTTACGCGAGCCGTTGCCGAAGCGTCTTTGCAGCCAGGCGCCGATCTGCGCGGGGCTGAGAATGCGCTCCGCGGCGCCCATTCTAACCGCAGCCGCGGGCATGCCGTATACGGCACAGCTGGCCTCGTCCTGGGCCAGGGTCGGGCAGCCGCTCTGGCGTAGGGCATAGAGGCCGCTGGCGCCATCGCGGCCCATGCCGGTCAGCAGGATGCCCAGGGCCTTGCTGGCCCGCAGCGGGTGGCTGGCGAGCTGGGTA
The DNA here is from genome assembly GCF_014522265.1 of Pseudomonas oryzihabitans. Lineage (GTDB taxonomy): Bacteria > Pseudomonadota > Gammaproteobacteria > Pseudomonadales > Pseudomonadaceae > Chryseomonas > Chryseomonas aestiva. Next base: position 4,657,292 of record NZ_CP017024.1, on the reverse strand, counting down.
AAGAACACATCCACGGAGGGACGATAGGGGTAGTCCACCGGCTCGGTGGTATAGGCGAAGCGGCCGCGCTCATCCAGCAGCAGGTGGTCGTCGCCCAGGGCCACGGCGACGTGGCCGGGCTCCGGCAGGGCGCCGGGCATGGCGGCGGTGACCGGCCAGGCGATCTGGGTGCCGAGCCAACCGATGAAACTGGGGGCGAAGCGGCGGTCGATATGTTGCACCAGTACCACGCTGGCCTCCTGGGTGGGCGCCCAGGCCTCGAACAGGCTGACCAGGGCCGCCGGTCCACCCGTGGAGGCACCGATGGCCACCAGGCTGTCGCGGGTGGCCTCGGCCGCGGTGCTCGGCGTGGCAGCGCTGGCCTGGGGCGGGCGCGAGGCCCGTTCGGGCAGTCGCACCAGAGGTTCGATACGGGCGATCTTGCGCAGCAGGGCGCCACCATCGGCACCGCCGCTCAAGGCCGGGGTAGCGGTCACGTCGAGGGCGCCGGCGCCCATGGCGCGAAACACCCCTTCGCAGTCGTCGGGGGTGGCGGTGACCATGAGGATGGCGCAGGGCGACTGCGCCATGATCCGGCGCGTTGCCTCGATGCCGTCCAGGCGGGGCATCTGCAGGTCCATGAGGATCAGATCCGGGCGGTCCTCGGCGCAGCGCGCCACGGCTTCCTCACCGTCATGGGCGATCCAGGCGACCGTATGGCGCCCGTCGCCGATCAGCAGGCGACGCAAGGCCTCGGTGGCAAGCAGCAGATCGTTGACGATGGCGATTCTCATGGCGCTCCGATGAGGTCCTGCACGGCGGTGATCAGGGCGTCGTCGTGGAAGCTGCCCTTGGTCAGATAGTAGTCGGCACCGGCCTGCATGCCCTTGAGCCGATCTTCCGGGCGATCCTTGTAGGAGACGATCATCACCGGCAGGGCATGCAGACGCGGATCGCGGCGCACCAGTTCCACCAGCTCGATACCGTTCATGCGCGGCATGTCGATGTCCGATAGCAGCATGTCGAATTCACCGGCGCGCACGGCGTTCCAGCCGTCCATGCCGTCCACCGCCACTTCCACGTGATAACCCTGGCCTTCCAGGAGCTTGCGCTCCATCTCGCGCACGGTGAGGGAGTCGTCCACCACCAGGACTCGCTTGACCCTGCGGTTGTCCGTGGCCGCGCCGCTCTGCACCTGCCGCAGGCGGCCCTCGCCGAGCAGTCGCTCGATGCCGGTGAGCAGGTCGGCCACGTCCAGCAGGAGCACCGGGCTGCCGTCGTCGAGCAGCGCCCCGGCGATGACCGAGCGCAACTTGCCGAAGATCTCGTCCAGCGGCTTGAGCGCCAGGCCCTGTTCGCCGCGCAGGCGATCCACCACCAGCCCGTAGCGCCGGTCACCACCACCGATCACCAGCACGGCGAGATCGCCGCTGGGCGGCGCGCCATCCAGCTCCAGCAGCTGATGCGCCGCGACCAGCCCCAGGCGATCCTCGCCGAGCAGGAAGAAGGCCTTGCCCTCCAGCGAGTGCACCTCGGCCGGATCCAGGCGCAGCACCCGTTCGATGCGATTGACCGGCAGGGCATAGGCCTCGCCGGCGATGTCGACGATCAGCGCCCGGACGATGGAGCGACTGACCGGTACCAGCAGGTGGGTACTGAAGCCCAGCCCCGGCCGGGTTTCCAGGCGCACCTCGCCATCCAGGGCGCGAATGGCGTCGGCCACCACGTCCAGGCCCACCCCGCGACCGGACAGCTCGGTCACCGTCTCCTTGAGACTGAAGCCGGGCAGCAGCAGAAACTCCAGCAACTCCGCCGGGCTCAGCTCGGCGGCCACCGGCGCCGGACTAAGGCGCCGGGCGATGACCGCGGCGCGGATGCGCTCCAGGTCCAGGCCGCGGCCGTCGTCGTGCAGGCTGACCTGCAGGCGGCCGGCGACATGGCGGGCCTCCAGGCGGATCTGGCCGCACTCGGGCTTGCCCAGGGCGCGGCGTTCGGCCGGGGTTTCCAGGCCATGGTCGACGGCGTTGCGCAAGAGGTGATTGAGCGGGCTTTCCAGTCGCGCCAGCACCTCCCGATCGATCAGGGTGTCGGCGCCGTCCACCTGCAGCATGGCGTCCTTGTCCAGGCCCCGGGCCAGGTCGCGCACCAGCCGCGGAAAGCCCTGGACGGCATCGCGCAGCGGGCGCATGCGCACCCCCAGCACCTCGTCCAGCAGACCCTGGCAGACCCCGAGCAGGCGCCGCTCGTAGGCTTCCAGCGCCTGCAGCTGCTGCTGATAGCGATCGAGCAACCCTTCCTGGCGCTGACGCACTTCGCTGCTGACCGCCTGGGCCTGGCCGAACAGGCCCTGCAATTCCGCGCGATAGCCCTGGAAACCCTGGACCAGGCCATGCAGGCCGAGGCCCATGACCCGGGCTTCGCTGGTGAGGGCGAGAATCTGGTTGAAGCGACCGCTGTCCACCCGCAGCGGGTCCCGGCCGCGCTCGACGTCGGGGGCTGGTTCTTCGGGTACGACGGGCGCCGGCGCCGACTCACGGGGGGCGCCTGCGGCCGCTGGCGGCGGATCGCCCGCGCCAGCGCTCAGCGCCTGCGCCAGCGCCCGCTGGCTATCGCGCTGTTCGCGCTGCCAGCGGGCGCTGGCGGCCTCGTCCAGGCGACTGACCTCGCCGAGGACGTCGACGCAGCGAAACAGCCGATCGAGGTCCGCCGGGCCGAGCTGGCGACGTCCGGCCTGGACCGCGACCAGGCAGTCCTCCATGGCGTGGGCCAGCTCCACCAGGCCGTCGAGGTCGACGATGCGCGCCGCGCCCTTGATGGAATGGGCCGCGCGCATCATCGGCTCGATCACCCCGGTGTCGCTGGGGTCGCGCTCCAGGCGCAACAGACCGGCATCCAGCGCCTGCAGATGACTCTGCACCTCGCTGGCGAAGAGATCGTAGAGCGACATCTCGCGCACATCGCGCGGCGGCTGACTCATCGCAGCGCCTCTTCCAGGGCCCGCTCCAGGCGCGTCAGCTCGAGCAGGCCGACCTGGTGCGCGCCTTCGCGATAGACGCCGCCCAGGTAGCTGAGCAACTCGCCGCCCAGGGTGGCTGGCGGCGGCTGCACCTCGCCCGGGGCATAGCGCTGCAGGCCCAGCACCTCGTCGACCTGCACCGCCCAGTCGCGGCGCCCGACATGCAGCAGCAACAGGCGCGGAAAGCCGCGGGTCTGTTCAGCCGGCGCCACCGCCAGCAGCAGCTCCAGGGCGATGCAGGGCTGCAGCTGACCGCGCACCGGGACGATGCCGCGCAGCAGTGGCGAGCGCCGGTGCGGGACGCGGTGCACGGCGGTGGGTTCGGTGGCGGTCACCAGGCAACTGCCCGGCAGCCCCAGCCATTCCGCGCCGAGGCGAAAGACCAGCGCACTGGCCGAGCGCGCCTGGCGATCGTCCAGCGGCTCGGCATAGTGCTCGGCCCAGGCGGCGCGCTCCAGGGCGCTGAGTTCACGGTTCAGGCTCATGCCTCGTCACCGGCGCGGGTCTGGATGCGCGCGGCCCGTTCGCGCAGGCGTCCGGCTTCGTCGAGTCGGCCGGCTCTTTCACAGATCAGCGCCAGGCGACAGAGGGCGGGGTAGTGGCCTGGCTCCAGATAAAGTGCCTGGCGCAGCGCCCGCTCGGCTTCGGCGGCGCGGGCGTCGGGCAGGATCAGCGCCAGCAGGAAGTGGGCACCGGCCTGGCTGCGATCCGTCTCGAGCAGGTTGCGCAACAGCGCCTCGGCTTCGGTGCCGCGCCCGGCATCGGCCAGGCGCCGGGCTTCTTCGAGCGGCGCAGGGGCGGCGGAGACGGGGGTAGCCGGGGCAGGTGAAGGCGTGCTTCTGGCGCGCAGGCGCGCAGGCAGGTTCGCCGCCGCGGGTGGGCGCGGCGCGGCCTTGCGCCGTGGCGGCGCAGCCGGTGTGGGCGGGCGCGGTTGTTCGGGGGCGACGGCCTGACGTTTGACCAGGGCGGAGGCGTGGGCCACGCCCAGGCTGGCGAAGCCGTGGCGCATGGCGCTGACCATCTCCGAACTGCCGACGCAGAGCAGGCCGTCGTCGTGCATGAGCGCGGCCAGGTGACTGAGGGCGCGGCCCTGGGTCTGGTCGTCGAAATAGATCAGCAGGTTGCGGCAGAGCACCACGTCGAAGGCGGTGCCGTCGCGCAGGCTGCCCAGCTGCAGGATGTTGCCCTGGCGAAAACGCACTTGGTTGCGCACCCGTTCGGCCAGGCGATGGCGATCGCCCTCGGGTGCGAAATAGCGATCGCGAAAGCTCAGGTCGCGGGCGCGAAAGGAATTGCGCCCATAGAGGCCGCGGCGGGCGCGCTCCAGGGACGGCTCGTTGATATCCACCGCGGTCACCTCGAAGGCCTGGGCCGGCAGGCCGGTGTCGAACAGCGCCATGGCCAGGGTATAGGGCTCTTCCCCGGTGGAGCAGGGCAGGCTGAGCAGCCGCACCGGTGCGCCGCTGCGGGCATGGCGTTCCTGGGCGAAGCGGGCGGCATGGGCGATGGCCTGGGGATCGCGAAAGAACCAGGTCTCGGGAATGACCAGCAGGTCCAGCAGATCGGCGAATTCCGCTTCGTCGTCGAGGACGCGCGCCATGTAGTCCTCCGCATCGCCCTCCTGGCGCTCGCGCAGGCGCTGGCGGATGGCGCGACCGAGCATGTCGTCGGCGATGGCCAGGCCGGTGCGCGCCCGTACCAGGGGCGCCAGCCGGGGATCGAGCTTCACGCGGCCTCCTGGAACAGCAGGGCGGCCAGGGCCGGTGAGAGCAGGCGATCCGGTTCCAGCCACATCCAGAGGCCCTCGGGCGTCTCCAGCACCTCGCCGAGCCAGGGATAGTCGGGTAGTCGGACACCTGCCGGTCGCGGCACGCTGGCGGAGATCCGACGCACGCCGGCGACGCCTTCCACTACCAGTCCGAGCGGCCGGCTGCGGCCATCGGGCAGGGTGAAGTCCACCAGCAGGATGCGGGTGTCCTGGCGCGCCCGGGCACCCGGGCCGCCGCTCATGGCGGTGACATCGACCACCGGGATCGCCGCGCCGTGCAGGTTCATCAGGCCGGCGACGCCCGCCGGCGCAGCAGGGAAGCGGGTGAGCTGCAACAGGGGCAGCACCTGGCGGATCGCCGTCGTCGGCAGGGCCGCCGCGGCATCGGCCAGCTGGAAGATCAGGATCTGCATGGTCAACGGGTGACCGAGAAGGTGGCGACGCTGCTCTGCAGGTCCTGGGCCGCCTGTTGCAGATACTGGACCGCCTCGCTGGTGGCCTTGAGCGCCTCGGTGGTCTGCTGGGTGCTGTCGTTGAGCTGGGTGATGGTCTCGGCGATCTGGCCGGCACCCACCGCCTGGGACTGCATGCCCTCCAGGACGATATCGAACCGCGCCGGCAACTTCTGCACGTCCTCGATCACCCCGGCCAGCTGATCGCTGACGCTGGCCACCTCCTGCACGCTGCGGCGGATCTCCTCGGAAAACTTGTCCATGCCCATGACGCTGGCGGAAACCGCGGAGTTCATGTCCTTGAGCATCTGCTCGATGTCGTCGGTGGCCGCGGTGGTCTGGTCGGACAGGCGACGGATCTCGGTGGCCACCACCGAGAAGCCGCGGCCCGCTTCACCGGCCTTTTCCGCCTCGATGGCGGCGTTGAGCGACAGCAGATTGGTCTGGTCGGCCACCTTGGTGATGGTGGTCAGCACCTTGTTGATGTGGCTGGACTTCTCCGACAGGGCGGCGAGCTTGGCGTTGATCGAATCGGTCGCCGCCACCATGCGCTGCATGGTGCCGTCCATGCTCGCCAGGCTGCTGCGCGCCTGCTCCGCGCCCTCGGTGGTCTCGTCCGCCACCTGCACGGCTTCTTCCATGGTGCGTACCAGGGCATTGGCGTTGGCGGCGATCTCGCGCGTGGTGCTCAGCACCTCGACGCTGGTCTGCGCCTGCTCGATGCTGGTGGCCTCCTGCTGGCGCGAGGAGGCGGCGATCTCGGTGGTGGAGGAGGTCACCTGGATGCCGGCGCGCTGCACCTTGGCGAGCATGCCGCGCAGGTCCTCGATCATCTTGCTAAGGCCGCGGGCCAGTTGGCCGATGGCGTCGTCGCCGCTGACCGCGGTCCGTCCGGTGAGGTCACCGGCGGCGGCCTTGTTGACCAGCCCGAGCAGGTCGTCGACATCGGCGCGCAGGCGCTGCATCAGCGCCTGTTCGCGGGCGTGGTCGTCCTGGATCTGCTGCGCCATCTGATTGAAGGCCAGACCGACCTGGGCGAGTTCGTCACGGCCCTGGACCGCCACGCGCGCGCTGCTGTCGCCCGCGGAAATGCGCGCCACGGTATCGGTCAGCCGGCGCACCGAACGCAGCAGATTATGGGACAGCAGCCAGGCGATGAGGGCGGCCAGCACCACGCAGAGGGCGCCGCCGGCGACCAGGGTCCAGGTCAGCTGGTCGCGTACCTGCTCGGTATGACCCGCGCGTTGCGCGTACAGGCGGCGTTCTTCATCGGCGATGGTCTGGATCTGCTGACGCATGGCCGCGACCTGATTGGTCAGGGTGGTGATCAGGGGCTCGTTGGCCAGCTGCACCGCTGACAGATTGCCGGTATCACGCAGGCGCAACAGGGGTTCGAAGGTCTGCTGGCGCCAGGTGTCGAGGTCCGCGGCAAGGCGAGCGAAGCGCTGCTGTTGCTCAGCATTATCCTGGGTCAGCTGCTGCGGCACGCGCACGGCTGCGGCCAGTGGCGCCAGCGCCTGCCGCGCAGCGTCGGCATCCGCGGTTGAGCCGGAATACCAGTAGTTGCGCAACTTGGCCCGGGTCTCGAGCAGATTGTTGTCCAGCGTGGTGACCGACAGCAGCACCTCGGCGGTGTGCCTGTCCCAGCGATTGGCGTCCACCAGGCTCTGCAACGCGGCATAGGTCAGCCAGAGCAGCAGGACCACCAGGGCGATGATGGCGGCGAAGCCGGCGAAGAGTTTGTTCTGGATGCGAATGTTGTTGAGCATGGGCACCGGTGCAGACGGACAGAGGCAGAAAGAGTGAGCCCTGGGGAGCACTCGGGTTGTCCGATAAAAGTAGCACGGTCATGCATTTGTGTGAGTTGTAACGCACTTCGGGGCTCAGGCGCCTGAGGTGCCAGCAGCGATGGAACAGCAATAACAGAAAGGGCAGCCTGCCAGGTCTTGCCATGCCTGGAGGGCTGCCGGGCGGCATCGAGGAACGCGGGTCAGGTCGCCTCGACGTCGTTCGCCGCTTCGGGTCGGCGAGTGCCATGGCTGTTCTGACCACCCTTGCGGCCGGCTTCGGAAGCCCGGGTCGGATTGTTGGCGAAATTGCCACCGCTGGCACGTCCACCCTTGCGACCAGCCTCGGCGGCGCGATCGCGGTTGTTGGCGAAGTTGCCTGGATTGCTGCTCTTGTTGGCCATAAGAACTTCTCCCACTTTCAATTATTGAAGAGTCGAACGCTGCGCTCCCCAAAGGCTAGGCGTTTCGGTTATTGAGAGTAGGGGGCGGAAGGCGAGTTCGGGCGAGGTGATAAGGGGATATTTTGTTATACGAGGTGCAAGTTAAATATAGACTTTTATTTAACGATGGCCTGGCCAGAGCCGTCAGGCCAAAGGTTGTACAGGGGCTGTAGAAGAATCGGCGAGCGGAGCGACAGTATTCCAGCAGGCTATCTGTCATGTGCCGAAATGTCTTGATGCATCTGGCTGCAGGGCGTATCCGGGTTGAGCTTTGCCGCAGTCTGACTCAGACGCCTTGGCCGAGAGCTTGTTCTTTCTTCATGGGTAAATTTATCGCCGATTCGATAGCGCCATTTCTCGCGCTGTTACAGGGTAACGCTGTTCGCCTGACGATAAAATATGGGCGAACAGCCAAGCTAGAGCGCTCGACCAAGTAATCAAGTCGATCAGTCAGGTTGCTGGACAGTCGGTGATATAAGTTCTTCCGATAAAGTTTAATGCGATAGGAAGTTCGTTGATACGTCTGATAAGGCAGGTCTTGCAAAAAAGCCCTTTCCAAATTTTCCCGAATGTGAGAAAAAATCCCTAAATTGGGAGATGGCCATGCTAGATCAACGTCTTGCCGTCCGGCTGAAGGCCCTGCGTCTGGAGCGCGAGCTGTCACTGGAGCAGTTGGCAACCCTGAGCGGGGTCAGTCGCGCGACGCTGTCTCGGCTGGAAAATGCCGAGGTCAGTCCGACCACGGCGGTCCTCGGGCAGCTCTGTTCGGCCTACGGTCTGACCCTGACGCGCCTGCTGCATAGCGTGGAAGGCGCCTATCCGGCCCAGGTCGAGCGCCAGGCGCAGCAGATCTGGGCCGATCCCGAGCAGGCCTTCACCCGCCGTTCGGTCTCGCCGCCGGCCCAGGCCCTGGCGGGTGAGGTCATCGAGAGCCAGCTGGGGCCGGGTGTGGACATCCGCTATCAGGCAGCACCCCGGCCAGGCCTCGAACACCATCTGCTCCTGCTCGAAGGCGAGTTGCAGCTGTGGATCGAAGAGCAGCCCTATCAACTGGGCGTCGGCGACTGCCTGCGCTATCGCCTCTGGGGTAGCAGTCGCTTCCTGAGTGGCCCGGCGGGCGCCCGTTATCTCCTGTTCATGATCTGAGGTGTGTCCATGAGTGCTTCCCTGCGTATCGAACAGCTCGACGCCGCCGCTTTCACGAGGCATCTGAATGAATTCCAGCAACTACTGGCCGCCTGTGTCGAGCAGGGCGCCAGCATCGGCTTCATCCTGCCGCTGGCCGACGTGGTGAACCGGCGCTTCTGGACCGAAGCCGTGGCCCCGGGCCTGGCCCGGGGCATCCGGCTCTTGTTCGCCGCGCTGCAGGACGGCCGCGTGGTCGGCAGCGTGCAACTGGTGCTGGATACCCCGGCCAATCAGCCGCACCGCGCTGACGTGGTCAAGTTGCTGGTGCATCCGGACTGCCGTCGCCAGGGCCTGGCGCGTCGGCTGATGCAGGCGGTGGAAGCGGCCGCCCAGGCCCAGGGGCGGGAATTGCTGACCCTGGACACCCGCAGCGACGACCATGCCGAGCCGCTCTATCTGTCCCTCGGCTATCAGGTGGTCGGCAGGATTCCCGGCTATGCCCTGGATGCCCGCCAACCCGAACGCCGTGACAGCACCACCCTGATGTACAAGACGTTACCGGCCGCGCCCGCTAAGCTGGGCGCTCCCAGTTAAGGACCCTGTCCCGCCATGCCGCTTCGCTCCGCTCCCGAACTCTGGCAACTCCTGCGCGCCCAAGCCGAGGCCGGGCGCCGCGACGCCCCGGCCCTGGCCGAGGGGCTGACGCGAGCGCTGCTGCAGCCGGTGGATCTGGCCGCCGCCCTGGTCCGGCGCTGCGCCGAGGCCCTGGCGGAGGATCCAGGGCAGGCCGAGTCACTCGGCGAACGCTTCGCTGCCCTGCACGCCGAGTGGCCGGCGCTGACCCTGGCGGCCTGCGCGGACCTGGAAGCGGTGCTGGCACGGGATCCGGCCTATGCCAGCCTGCTGGAGATCTTCCTGTTCTCCAAGGGCTTCCTGGCGCTGCAGACCCAGCGCCTGAGCCATGCCCTCTGGCACAACGGCGAGCGGCTGCTGGCCCTGCACCTGCAGGCGCGCTGCAATCGGCTGCTGGCCATCGACATCCACCCGGCGGCGCGGCTGGGGCGCGGCATCATGCTCGACCACGGTACCGGCATCGTCATCGGCGAAACCGCGGTGGTGGAGGACGACGTCTCCATCCTGCAGCAGGTGACCCTGGGCGGCACCGGCAAGGAGCAGGGCGATCGCCATCCCAAGGTGCGGCGCGGGGTGATGATCGGCGCCGGGGTCAAGATCCTCGGCAATCTGGAGATCGGCGAGGGCGCCAAGATCGGCGCCAACAGCGTGGTCCTGCATCCGGTGGCGCCCCACACCACGGTGGTGGGTATTCCCGCTCGCCCGGTAGGGCGTCCGCGCGATGCCCATCCGGCCGAAAGCATGGATCAGTCCTTCGACGGCTGAGCCAGAAAGACCTCGGCCTTGGGATAGCGCTCGCTGTTCAGCGCGCTCGACCGCAGGCCCTCCGCCTGCGCCAGGCTGCGCACCAGCTCGCGGTTGAAGGCACTGTTGCCCGGATCCGCCAGGTAGTCGGGCAGCGCCAGCCAGCGGGCGTCCGCGATCTCGTCCGGATCCTGGATGGCGATGTCGGCACTCAGGGGATCGAGGCGGCAGACCACATAGAGATTGGATTTGCCGAAGCGGTAGAGGTGGGTGGTCACCAGGCCGACCACGCTGCGAAAGGCGCTGTGGATGCCGGTTTCCTCCCAGACCTCGCGGATCACCGCCGGCCCCAGGTCTTCGCCCAGCTCGACATGGCCCCCCGGCAGCTTGTAGCCCTGGCTGCCGCGTTCGCGGATCGCCAGCAGTTCACCATGGGCATTGAGCACCAGGCCGCCGACGCCCAGGCTGTGGGTCGGGACGAAGGGCGCGAAGGCGGTGGGCGTACCGCGCCAGACCAGCGTGAGTTCCTGTTCCAGGCAGTTGTGAAAGACGAAACCGGCGCGGGTGGCCACCCCGACCAGCTCGCCAAGGGCCAGCGGCAGGGTCAGCCAGATCAGATTGCGTCCGTCGCGGCGGGCGCTGTCGAGCAACTCCGCCAGCGCCGGGGCAAAGGCCTCGCGGGTGGACGGCAGCGAGGCGGCGTCGATGATCAGGCCGTTGAAGGCGTCTTGACGGTATTGCACAGCTGTTACTCCGCAGGCCGTGGCTGGATGGGCGAGGAGGGCACGATACCGGCTTCGCTGGGCAGCAGCAGACTGGCACGCGGATTGGCGATCTCGATACCGCGTTCGCGGAAGCGTTCGAGGATGCGGCGGTTGAGTTCGCGCTGCACGCCCCAGCGGCCCTTGTCTAGGCATCTCATCTGCCCGGCGATGGTCACCATGGAGCCGTCGACGGCGTCCACGCCCCAGATCTCCAGATCGGCGAGGATCAGCTCCTTGAAGGCCTCGTCGGCGCGCATGCCGGCGCCGATGTCCTTGAGTTCGGCGATGACGCGCTCGATGTCCTCTGCGTAGCCCACGCTGATGCGCAGGGCGGCGTTGCCCAGCCCACGGTTGATGTTGTTGACCGCCGACACCGAGCTGAAGGGCACGATGTGCAGGGAGCCGTCGCCGGCGCGCAGGCGCACGGTGCGGATCGAGAGGTACTCCACGGTACCCGAGACCCCGGCCACGGTGACCCAGTCGCCCACCTGCATGGCGTTTTCCAGCAGCAGGAAGATACCGGTGATGAAGTCCTGCACCAGCTTCTGCGAGCCGAAGCCCAGGGCCACGCCGATGATGCTGGCGCTGGCCAGTAGCGGCGTGGTGTTGATGCCCAGTTCGCTCAGCGCGGTCAGGCCGACGATCAGCGCGACCAGGATGAACAGCCCGGTGCGCAGCATGGGCAGCAGGGTACGCAAGCGCGCGGCCCGCACCGTGTCACCGCGTTCGTTCCAGCTGCTAAGTCGACGATTCACGGTGGCGTTGGCGCCTTCCCAGACCACCACGGCGATGACGGCGGCGATGAGGATGGTGAGAAAGGCGGACAGCAGACTGCGCCCGATGCTGCCGTCACCGAACCAGTCCAGCACGCTCCAGCCCCAGGACTGGAACAGGGCCAGGACGGTGATCAGGGTGACGATCACCCCCACCAGCCAGCGCGCCAGCGGATAGTAGCGCTGCAGGTGCAGATCGGTAGCGCTGCCGCCTTCGGTGGTAGCGGGCTGGAACAAGCGACCCAGCAGGCCGAGCAGGAATACCGCCGCCAGGCGCCCGAGGATCACGATTCCGGCGGACAGCGCGACGAAATTCATCAGCCGCGGCAGCCCGTTCTCGATGTCCAGTGCCCACATGGTCCAGCCACCCATGACGAACACGGCGGCGAATACGGCCCAGACCTGACCCAGCCAGGCGCGCAGCACGGTCAGGGCGCCACTGCCATCCTGGCGCCCGGCGATACGGGCGGCCACCGGCCGGCGGACATGAAAGATCAGTCCCACCACCAACAGATGGGCCAGCAGCGAGACCAGCTTGACGATGGCTTCGCGGCCCTCTTCGTTGGCACCCAGGATGTCCGCGGCCTGGGCCAGCGCCAGGCCGAAGGTGATCAGGGCCACGAAGGCGTGCAGCCAGCGCAGCAGGGTACAGGCGAGGGCGGTCCTGACCTTGAGCAGGCGGATGCCGTGGACGGCGGGATCGATCAGCAGGCGGATGACGATCAGCGCCAGGCGGGTGGTGAGATAGGCACCGAGGAAGCCACCGACCAGCTCGCGCTGATTGGCATCCGCGCCCACCAGATAGTGGATCAGCAGCGCCGCCGTGGCCCAGAAAGCCAATAGCGGCAGCAGTTCCAGCAATAGCAGTCCCAGGGCGAAGGGCAGGTGCCGCAGGGTGGTCCAGTGCTCCTCGGCGCTGGGTCGGGCGCGGTTGGCGGATGCGGGATCGGTGGCAGTGGATTCGGTCACCGGCGCGGCTGGCGCAGGTGCGGCGCTGTCGGACGGGGCGATGGGCACCTCTTCGAGTTGATCCACGCCATCACGCTGAGTCTTGACCAGGGCCACCGCGGCTTCGGCCGGGCGGGTAGCGGCCTCCTCGACCGCCGGTGCCGACGCTTCAGCAGGGGACTGCTGGGCCGCCTGCTGCTGGGCCTGGCGTCGGGCGCGGGTGTCGGCCAGATCGGCATGGCGCTGCAGCCGTTGCCGCGGGCGCCGGAGCGCCCGATGGATCAGCCACTCGCCCACCAGGCCGGCGGCAAAGAGGGTGGCCAGGGTCAGCAAGGCCTGCAGCAGGGCGCGGCGACCCGCTTCGGACGTGAAGCTGGCGCGCGACCAGTCGGGCAGGGTACGCACGGCCCGCTGCACCTGGTTCAGCTCGCTGCCCAGGTTGTCGGCCCAGCGACCGACGCGACTGAGGGTCTGGGCGATCAGGCCATTGGCTTCCAGCGGTACCAGCGCCTTTTCCTCGCCTGGCGCCGGGGCGGCTGCCGCTGGTGCAGTGGCGGCGGTTGCCGTAGCCGCCGGTGCCGCCTTCGTCCCGGTCGCGCTCGCCGGCTGGCTGGCGATGGCCTGCAAGGTCAGGATCAGCTCCTGGCGGCGCTGCGGATCCTGCAGCAGGGCCGCGACCTGGCGCGCCTGCTGAGGATCGAGACCGGTCGGGGGCGGGCCAGGGGTTTCGGCGGCGCGTAGGGGCAACGCCAGGCACAGCAGCAACAGGGCGAGCAGGAAGTTCGGCATGGGGCGATAGCGGTCCTGATGAAGGATCAGCCAGTTAGGACCCGCGATCCTCGCCTATGCTCCCTTCAGTTGGCCACTCCCTGCCGCTGGAGACGCCGCCAGTCACCCGGCGTCTGCTCGGTCCAGCGCTTGAAGGCGCGCTGGAAGGCGGCGGGGGAGGCGAAGCCAAGCAGATAGGCGATCTCGCCGAAGCTGGCCTCGGTATCGCGGATATAGGCCAGCGCCAGGTCGCGGCGGGTCAGGTTGAGCAGGGTACGGTACTGGGTACCTTCTTCGGCCAGCTTGCGCCTCAGCGTCCAGGACGGCAGACGCAGCCGGCTGGCGATCTGCTCCAGGGTCGGCTCGCCGTGCCGCAGCAAGGGCCCCATGACTTCGACCACCCGCTCGGTGAGGCCGCGGGTGCGGGTCAGGCGGCCGTGTTCGACTTCGCTCAGGGCCAGCAGCTGGCGCCAGGTGGCCGGGCAATGCTCGGACCCGGTCCGGGCCAGGGTCGCGGCATCGAGTAGCAGCGCATTCTCGGCGGCGCCGAATTCCACCGCGCAGCCGAAGGCGGCGTGGTAGGGCGCCACGTCCGCCGGTGCGGGGTATTCGATGAGGACGCGGCGCGGTTGTAGCGGGCGCCCGGCGACGGCGCTCAGCAGCGCCAGCCAGGCGCTGAGCACCACGTCAACCACGAAGCGGTTGTAACCGTTGTAGGGGCTGATGCTATAGAAGTGCAGCCAGGCGTCGCGGCCCTGGGCGGCATAGCGCGACCGGCCCCGGTAGTTGCGGCCATAGAGCGGTTCCAGTTCGAGCAGCGTCTCGGCGGCGTGACGCACGTCCGGCGCCTGGCCCACGGTGACGCCGGCGAGACCGAGAAAGGCCGGCCGCATCGCCCGGCCCATGGCCAGGCCCAGCGCCGAATCGCCAGTCAGTTCCAGGGCCGCATGGCCCAGGCGCATGTAGTGGGGGATCGACAGCCGTCCGCCAGGTTCGGCCAGCCGCGCCGCGGTCAGGCCGAAGCGTGCCAGCAGGCCGGCGGCATCGGCACCCCGCTGGGCGACGGCTGCCGCCAGCGCCAGCACGAAGCCGGTGGAGAGGTCGCCCAGGCGCAGCGCCGGCGCGCTCATAGCCGCAGATTGATCAGCTTGCTCCCGGCCTGGGCAGCATCGGTGGCCGCTGTCGCATCCGGGGTGAAGGCCTGGCTGCCGCCGCCGGCCTGCCATTCCCAGAGGCGGCCGCGCAGCTGCACTTCCAGGGCGGCGCGGATGCCGGCGGCGCGCAGGCGCTGGATGTCGAAGGGTGCCGGTGCCGGGGTGGCGCCCGAGGCGAGGGCGGGAATCGCCAGCAAGTCCACCTGGGGAGCGTCCAGCACGCCGGCGCGACCGGTGTCGCTGCCCTGGATGACGCCGAGACGGCCCAGCGGCGTCTCCAGTCGCAGCAGCGGCGGGCTGAGATCGTCGCCGCTGTCCCTGGCCGTCAGCGGTCGCACCAGCGGTTGGCCGAGCACCTTGCCGTCGGGTCCGAAGACCAGGGTGACATTGCGCAAAGGTCCCGTACCCACCTGCAATTCGCCGTCCACCAGGGTCGGACCGGGCAGGACGATGGAGCCGGCCACCAGGGTGACGCCGTACTGGCGGGCAAGGCCGCCGAAGAGCTGTTGGTAGGCGCTGGCCATGTCCCAGGCCTTCATGCGCAACAGGCTGTCGGCCAGGCGCCGGTCACCCTCGGCCTGGAACCAGGCGCGAGCCACGCGCAACGGATTGCCCAGCAGCAGCCACTGGATGGCCTCTTCGCTGCGCGCCGCGGCATAGACCTCGGGCTTCTCGCCCATCAGCGCCAGGGGCGTGCCCAGGTGCTCGGGCAGCACCACGATGGTCTGGGCGCCGATCAGGCCCAGGCGCCGTGCATTGGCCAGATAGGCAGCGAGCTTGAGGCGCAATCGCTCGGGATTGCCATAGTCCAGGGCGACCAGTTCGGGCTCGATCCCCAGCAGGTTGCCGGTGGTGGCCGCCGCTGGCGTGGTGGTCAGGTCCACCGCCAGGCTGCTGCGTAGATCCGACAGGTAATGGAAGGCTGGCCGCTGGGCCACCCAGCCCGCCAGCACGGCGAACAGGGCGATCAGCACCAGGAACACGAGCTTGCGCATCGGCACTCCAGAGCGGTCCCGGCCTCCCGGGCCGGGCGAGATAAAGGTGCTCAGGGTAGGAGACCAGACCGCCACTGCCAAGGGGCGGCTGTACATTTGGGTAAAGAGGTTGTCATTTCCGGTGATTGAGGCCAGCCCGCGCTGCTCCTATCGTGGCGCCAGGCTTTCCCAGAAAGGCCAACCACCGGAGACCGCCATGATCGAGCTTGCCCCCCTTAATACCACCCCTGCGGATAGCTATCCGCATCTGCTCGAACCCCTGCCCGTGGGGTCGATCACCTTGCGCAACCGGGTGGTGATGGGGTCCATGCACACCGGATTGGAAGAGCGGCCCGGCGGCTTCGCGCGGATGGCCGCCTTCTTCGCCGAGCGAGCGCGGGGTGGGGTGGGGCTGATTGTCACCGGGGGTATAGCGCCGAACGAAGAGGGGGCGGTGGCCAAGGGCGCGGCCAAGCTGACCACTCCCGAGGAGGCCGAGCACCATCGGCCGGTGACGGACGCGGTGCATGCCGCCGGCGGCCGTATCTGCCTGCAGATCCTGCATGCCGGTCGCTATGCCTATAACCCCCAGCTGGTGGCGCCCTCGGCGCTGCAGGCACCGATCAATCCCTTCACCCCACGCGAGCTGGACGAGGCCGAGGTGGAGGGGCAGATCGCCGCCTTCGTCCGCTGTGCCACGCTGGCGCAGCAGGCCGGCTACGACGGTGTCGAGGTGATGGGTTCCGAAGGCTACTTCATCAATCAATTCATAGCCGCGCGGACCAACCATCGCACGGATCGCTGGGGTGGCGACTTCGCCAGTCGCTGCCGCTTGCCGCTGGCCATCGTCGCAGGCATCCGCAGGGCGACCGGCCCGGATTTCCTGATCATCTTCCGCCTCTCGCTGCTGGATCTGGTGGAACAGGGCAGCACCCCCGAGGAATGCCTGCAGCTGGCGCTCTGGCTGGAAGACGCCGGGGTCAGCCTGATCAACACCGGCATCGGCTGGCACGAGGCGCGCATCCCCACCATCGCCACCCTGGTGCCGCGCGGCGCCTTCGCCGCCGTCACCGCCCAGCTCAAGGGCCGGGTGCGGGTGCCGCTGATCGCCACCAACCGCATCAACACCCCGGAGGTGGCCGAGGCCATCCTCGCCGCCGGCCAGGCCGACCTGGTGTCCATGGCCCGGCCGCTGCTGGCCGACCCGGACTTCGTCGCCAAGGCCGCCGCCGGCCGCGCCGACGAGATCAATACTTGCATCGCCTGCAACCAGGCCTGCCTGGACCACACCTTCGCCGGCAAGCTGACCAGCTGCCTGGTCAATCCGCGCGCCTGCCACGAGACCGAGTTGCAGATCCTGCCCGCCGCCGAATCACGCCGCTTTGCCGTGGTCGGCGCCGGGCCGGCCGGCCTGGCCGCCGCCTGCACCCTGGCCGAGCGCGGCCACCAGGTGGTGCTGTTCGAGGCCAGCGAGCGCATCGGTGGCCAGTTCAATGTCGCCAGGCGCATTCCCGGCAAGGAAGAATTCGGCGAGACCCTGAGGTATTTCCAGCGGCGTCTGGAGCGACTGGCGGTGGATGTCCGCCTCAACCAGCGCGTCAGCGCCGCCGAATTGCAGGCCGAGGGCTTCGCCGGGGTGATCCTGGCCACCGGGGTGACGCCGCGGGTGCCGCCCATTCCGGGGGTCGACCATCCCAAGGTGCTGGGCTACCTGGACGTCCTGCTTGAACGCAAGCCGGTAGGGCGGCGGGTGGCCCTGATCGGCGCCGGCGGCATCGGTTTCGACGTGGCGGATTTCCTCACCCACGGCCATCAGGACGCGGAGCCCATCACCGCCTTCTACCGCGAGTGGGGCATAGATCCCAGTTTCAGCAGCCGCGGCGGGCTGGCCCCGGCGACGCCGCCGGCCGTGCCACGCGAAGTCTGGCTGCTGCAGCGCAAGCCGGGCAAACCCGGCAAGGGCCTGGGCAAGACCACTGGCTGGATCCACCGCTCGCGCCTGCAGCAGCGTGGCGTCCAGGCGTTCGGCGGGGTGGAATACCTGGGTATCGACGACGCCGGCCTGCGCCTGCGCCTGCCCGATGGCAGCGAGCAGGTGCTGGACGTCGACAACGTCGTGCTCTGCGCGGGCCAGGAGTCCCTGCGCGAGCTGGAAGACGAGTTGCTCGGCGCCGGCGTGGCGGTGCACCGGGTCGGCGGCGCGGATGTCGCCGCCGAGCTGGACGCCAAGCGCGCCATCGATCAGGCCACTCGCCTTGCCGCCCAGCTGTAACTCTTCGTTGCGATCAGGGATGATTTCTGTGATCCACTCCGCATAACATCGGTTCCGGACCGACCCTCGTCCCAATGTCTGGCCTCTCTTCCATCCCGCCGACCAGGATTGGCTAAGCTGCCGTCCTGATGCGTCGGGTGGGGGCCCGGCGCGTCGAAGGAGTTGGGCGGCGACGCGGGTCTACCGTGTCGCCGCCAGAGGTCGGCGGGCGGACGCAGGTCCGGTCGCCAATTGGCGAGACGCCGGCCTCGGTATTCATGTGGGATCGACAGAGCACGCGGCGAGAGATGGCAGAGACGTTGAACGTAGAGACGGTACTGACCCCGGTGGTGCTGGGGTTCGGCGACCAGGGTGTGAATCGCGCCTTGCTGTTCCCCGATTTTCAGGCGCTCTGGCAGGGCGACCAGACGCTGCTCGACTGCGCCGGACGGCGCCATCGCTTCGTCTATCTGCTGCTGGACGAGCACCGCAGGGTCAAGGCCGCGGTGTTCTTCCTGCTGGCCTTCGATGCCCAGGGCAAACCGCTGCCGGAATGGGACCTGCCGCTGGGCGAGCTGGCCGAGCGCGGCGATGTCGGCCCCGACCTGGGCGCCGGACCGATCCGCCTGGCCAGTCGCAGCCATTGCCCGATTTCCTGGCACCAGGGCGATCTCTGGGATCCCCGCAGCGAGACCGAGCACGACGACTGGCAGGCGATCCGCGATTGCCTGGGCCTGGTCGCGCCGCGCGATGGCGAGGTGGAGCTGGCCGGGGAATACCACCCTAGCGCCGCCGACGGCATCGATGTCGAGGCCCGTCTCGAACGGGTCCGCCGCATCCTCGCCCAGGAACACCAGGAGGCGCTGGACAAGCTGATCGCCGGTCAGCGTACCCGGCTGCTGACCCTGACCCGCCAGCACCAGGAAGACCTGGCGCGTCTGCAGCGCGACGCCGACGAGGTACGCGCGGCCAAGGCCGAGCTGGAGGTGCGCTATGCCGCCCTGGCCCAGCACCTGGAGCAGCAGCACGAGCAAACTCGCCAGCAGCGCGAGGAACTCAACGAGCAGATGCGCACCCTGGAGCGCAACGCCCTCTACAAGATCGAGGCGCTGCGCATCCAGTCCGAAGCCGAAAGCGAGGCCCGGGTGGCCGCCGCCGTGGGCGAGCTGAAGAACCAGCTGACCATCCGCGAGGTGGAACTCAAGTACCGCGACGAGCTGGACGGCCAGTTGCAGGAAGACATCCGCCAGCTGCGCGAGCGCTGCGCCCAGCTGATCGGCGACAGCAACGAAGGCCAGCTGGAGCGCCTGGCGCGCCAGGGCATCCTCTTCGTCACCTTCCAGCCCGGCGCCGGTCATCTGATCCTCAGCCGGCAGGACGTCCCTCGCTTCAGCGCCGATCCCCTGGGTTACGTCGCCGAGCACTGCAAGGTCAGCCGGGAGCAGTATCAGCGCTGGCTGGAGCATCACCAGCAGCCGGTCTGCCAGGCCGAGGTGGAGGGCGAGCGCTGCGGACGGCCGGTGGTGCGGGTGGAACACCCCGCCCAGTTCGATCCGTTGCGCTCGACCCTGTGCGCCGAGCACCGCGGCGATGACAGCGATGGTGACGTCGCCAATCTCTGACTCCCTGGTTGATGATCTTTCCTTCGCCCGCCGTGCTCCAGGAGGTGCAACTCGCCATCCTGGCGGCGCGGGACCTGCGCCTGGCGGTGCTGCGCCTGGATCAGCGCCCGGCTGCGCATAACGGCAACAAGGCCTACAAGCTGCGGCCCTGGCGCGAACGCCTGGCCCGGGGCGAAGGCCGCGGGCTCATCAGCCTGGGTGGTGCCCACTCCAATCATCTGCATGCGCTGGCCGCCCTGGGCCGGGAGGAAGGCTTCGCCACCGTCGGCCTCTTGCGTGGCGAGCCCTGCCGGACGCCCACGGTCGAGGATCTGCAGGCCAATGGCATGACCCTGCACTGGCTCGGCTATGGCGGTTATCGCCGCCGCCACGACAGCGACTTCTGGCAGCCCTGGCAGGCGCGCTATCCCGGGTTGCTACCCATACCCGAAGGCGGCTGCGACGCGCAGGCCGCTGCGGCCTGCGCGGCCATCGTCACGGAACTGCGGCAGGGACTCGCCGCCCTGGGCTGGCCCGATTGCCAGCAACTCTGGCTGGCTGCCGGCACCGGTACCACCCTGGCCGGGGTGATCCGCGCCGCCGATCCCGCCTGGCAGGTGGTGGGCGGCCTGGCGGTGCCACCCGGGCATGGCGTCGAAGCCACGCTCGACCGGCTGCTCGCGCAGCACACCGGCGCCGATTGGCGCCTGCTGGACGCCAGCCGCGGCGGCTTCGGCCGCCTCGATGCCGAGCTGGCGCGGGCCATGGCGGAATTCGAGGCGCAGACCGGGATCGGCCTGGAGCCGCTCTATACCGGCAAGCTCTGGCTGGCGCTGCGCCAGGCAATCGAGGGCGGCGCGCTGGCGCCGGGCAGTCGCCTGGTGCTGGTCCACAGCGGTGGTCTCCAGGGCCGCCGCGCGCTGGAAACTCAGCTGGCGGCGTTGGCCGGCGGCTGAACCGGCCAGCCCGCAGGCACCAGGAACAGCCGCGCCTCTTCGTCGCCGCGTGGATCGCGCCGCACCAGCAATTGCGGCCAGCTCGGCTCGCCGTCCGGCAGGGGCAGGCAGGGCGTATCGGCGACCGCGGGCGCCAGCCAGTGGCCCTTGGGTAGCACTTCCCAGGGGCCGACCGGCAACAGCTGCCGCGCGCACCACAGCTGGGGTTGGCGGGGTAGCAGGGCGCCAACCGGCCAGGGCAGGGGGCGGTCGAGTGGCTGGAACAGATAGCCGCCCAGCCACAGCGCCGCCCGCGGCGGGGCGATGTCCAGCGCCGCCAGGCTGGCCTGGGCCAGGGGCGTGGCCGACAGCGGCAGCTGGCGCTGGCGCAGGTGTGAGAGTTTGCGCGCCAGCTGGTCTTCGCCACCCGGACCCAGCCAGAGCGGTGCCTCCGGTGGGCCTTCGCCCAGGTAGAACTTCACCGCCAGTTCCAGGTGATGGACCCCCTCGGCGTCTTCCACCAGCAGGTCCAGTTCACCCAGGGTACGGTCGCCCTCGCGCAGGGGCAGGTTGGCCGCGCGCAATCTGAGCCCCGGTGCCCGTTCCAGGGCGAATTGCCAGAGTCTTTCGTACTGGCGCCCCAGCCGGCGGTCGCTGCCCTGGGCAAGCCAGGCTGTTAGGGCCGCGGGCGCTGCGTCCTGTTGCCGTAGCCAGTCGGCCAGTCGTTCAGGATGGCGCGCCCAGTCGCTGGCGACCAGCGGATGGCGGGTGTCGGCGGCTTCCAGCAAGGGCGGGGCGATCAGCGTCCAGGCGAGGTCGCGCACCTGGGGCTGGCTCAGGCGGCGGGGCAGGGCGTGCAGCTCGGCGAAGGGCGTCATGGTGCCAGCATAGGCCAAGCCGGACTGCTGCGGATCACCGGCGGCGACCCGCGGTCGGATGAGGGCGGTTTGCCGCTGCCACGGCCTTTCGCCCATACTTTCCGCACTTTCCAGCCAACGGGGCCGCCGGCGCGTCATGGACTCCTTTCGTAACATCGGCATCATCGGTCGACTCGGCAGCACCCAAGTGCTGGATACCATCCGCCGGCTCAAGACCTTTCTGCTGCAACGCGGGCGCAACGTCATCCTGGAAAACACCATCGCCGAGGTGCTGCCCGGGCATGGCCTGCAGACGGTATCGCGCAAGCTCATGGGCGAGATCTGCGACCTGGTGATCGTGGTCGGCGGCGACGGCAGCCTGCTCGGCGCCGCCCGCGCCCTGGTGCGCCCGCGAGTGCCGGTGCTGGGCATCAACCGCGGCAAGCTGGGCTTTCTCACCGATATCCGTCCCGATGAACTGGAGACCAAGGTCGCCGAGGTGCTCGACGGTCAGTACCTGATGGAGACGCGCTTCCTGCTCGATGCCTTCGTCGAGCGTGGCGGCGAGATCATCGGCCAGGGCGATGCCCTCAACGACGTGGTGCTGCATCCGGGCAAGTCCACCCGGATGATCGAATTCGAGCTGTACATCGATGGCCAGTTCGTCTGCAGCCAGCGCGCCGACGGCCTGATCGTCGCCACCCCCACCGGCTCCACCGCCTACTCGCTGTCGGCCGGCGGCCCCATCATGCATCCAAAGCTGGATGCCATCGTGGTGGTGCCCATGTATCCCCACACCCTGTCCAGCCGGCCCATCGTGGTGTCCGGCGACAGCACCCTGTCGATCCTGGTGTCGCCGAACATGACGATCTATCCGCAGGTCTCATGTGATGGCCAGAATCATTTCACCTGCGCACCCGGCGATACCGTGACCATTCAGAAGAAGCCGCACAAACTCAGGCTGATCCATCCGCTGGATCACAACTACTACGAGATCTGCCGGACCAAGCTCGGCTGGGGCAGTCGGCTGGGAGACGACTGATGCCCCTGGGCTACGATCTGATCGGCGATCTCCACGGCTGCGCCCATACCCTGGACCTGCTGCTGGAGCGTCTCGATTATCAGCAGGTGGACGGCGTCTGGCAGCACCCCGAGCGCCAGGCGATCTTTCTCGGTGACCTGGTCGATCGCGGCCCGCGCATCCGCGGCTCCCTGCGCCGGGTGCGGGCCATGGTCGAAGGCGGCCATGCCCACTGCATCCTTGGCAATCACGAACTCAATGCCCTGGCCTGGCACACCCCGGCGCTGCCCGGCACCGGCCAGACCTGGGTACGCGAACACACGCCGCGCCATCGCCAGCTGATCCAGGAGACCCTGGCGGCCTTCGCCGACCATCCCGGCGAGTGGCAGGATCACCTGCGCTGGCTCTACCGGCTGCCACTGTGCAAGGACTTCGGGCACTTCCGCATCGTCCATGCCTGCTGGGATCAGCGGCTGATCGACGAATTCCTCCACCACTATCCGGATGCCTGCATCGACGAGGACTTCGTGCGCCAGTCCATCGTCGGCGGCAGCCTGGCCAGTCGGGTAGCCTCGCGCCTGCTCAACGGGGTGTCGCTGCCCTTGCCCCATGGCCTGCGCCTCACCGGCAGCGATGGCTATGTGCGGGCGCGCTTTCGCACCAAGTTCTGGGAAAGCGATCCCCAGACCTATGGCGACGTGGTCTTCCAGCCCGATGCCTTGCCGGCGGAAATCGCCTGTGAACGCCTGAGCGACGAGGAAAAGGCCGGGCTGCTCTGCTATGGCGAGGATGAGCCGATGCTGTTCGTCGGTCACTACTGGCGCGATGGCCATCCCGAACCCCTGCGGCCGAACCTCGCCTGCCTGGACTACAGTGCGGTCAAGTACGGCAAGCTGGTGGCCTACCGCCTCGACGACGAACGCCAGATCGACCCGGCCAAGTTTGTCTGGATCGACGTGCAGCGCGAGGAGGGGCGATGAACCAGCCGCAACCCGTGCTGCGCGTGCCCCTGGGCCGTGACCTGCTGGGCTTCACGCGCCTGCTGCGGCGCCTGCAGATCCGCCACCGGGTGGTGGAAGAGGGCGACAGCCAGGTGCTCTGGGTGCTGGACCCGGCGCGGATCGAAGAGACCCGCAGCCTCTATGAACGCTATCCCGACGGCGATCCGCGCGGCGAGGTCCAGGCGACGCGTGGACCGCGGGGCTTCGGGCTGCTGGCGCAACTCAAGGCCAGTCCGGTCAGCGCCGTCTTTCTCGCCGTCACCCTGCTGCTGGGCCTGGCCACCGAACTGGGCGACAACCTGGCGTTGATCCACTACCTGACGCTGCAGGAATTCCGCCTGATCGACGCGGAGCACATCGCCTTTCTCGATCTCGACGCCAGCCTGGCCCGCGGCGAATGGTGGCGACTGGTCACCCCGATCTTCCTGCACTTCGGCCTGCTGCATCTGGCGATGAACGCCCTCTGGTACTGGGAGCTGGGTCGCCGCATCGAATTCCGCCAGGGCGGCCTGCTGCTGCTGCTCCTGACCCTGGTGTTCGCCGCCGGCTCCAACCTGGTGCAGTACGCCTGGACCGGGCCAGCGCTGTTCGGCGGTCTGTCCGGCGTGCTCTATGGCCTGCTCGGCCATTGCTGGCTGTTCCAGTGGCTGGCGCCCAATCCGGCCTATCGCATGCCCCGTGGCGTGGTAGCCATGATGCTGATCTGGCTGGTGATCTGCCTGACCGGGGTCTTCGATCTGCTCGGCTTCGGCTCCATCGCCAATGGCGCCCATGTCGGCGGCCTGGTGCTGGGTTGCCTCACCGGACTGCTGGGCGGTGGCCTGGCCCGCCTGCGGCAGCGCTAGCTAGCGTCGCCGCTTGAGCTCGGGAGAAAGGCTCAAGGCGTTGCGATAGCGCCAGCGCCGCTGGCTGCGGCGACGCAACCAGCGCCCCATGAGCAAGAGCAGCGCACCGCCGCCCAGGCAGCCCTGGGCGGTCTCGCGGGTCAGGCTCAGATAGGCCGTCAGCTGCGGCCACTGCAGCAGGGCCGCACCGCCCGCCAGCAGCGCGGCCAGGCCGGTCAGCACCGAGAGGGTGCCGAGGCCGGCGGCGAGGGAGGTCAGGAAGGGCCGCCGCAGGCGCAGCGGCGGTGGATCGAAACGGTCGTGCTCGGGCAACTGCATGCTCATACCCCAGGCTCTGTAAGGCCGCCGAGGTTATACGCCTCGGCGTTGCTTGGCGAGCCTGAGCGGCGCGGGCTAGCGCAGCAGCTGCCGGGCTCCCTGCTTGAGCATGTCCCAGCGATTCGGATCGCCACTGGCGATAGCGCCGAGGAAGGCCCTGGCCTGCTCGAAGCTGATATGCGGCGGCAGCGGCGGCACACTGGGGTCGGTGACGAATTCCAGCACCACCGGGCGATCCGCCTCGAAGGCCTGCTGCCAGGCATCGGCCACCTCGTCCGGGCGATGGATGCGCAGACCCTTGAAGCCGAGCAATTCGCCATAGCGGGCATAGGGGAAGTCGAGTACATCCTGGGCCGGGGCGAACTTGGGGTCTCCAGCCAGGGCACGCTGCTCCCAGGTCACCTGATTGAGATCGCCGTTGTTGAGCACCATGACGATGAAGGTCGGATTGCTGAATCTCTTCCAGTACTGCTGCAGGGTGACCAGTTCGGCGTTGCCGTTCATCTGCATGGCGCCATCGCCCACCAGGGCGATCACCGGACGATCCGGATGAGCGAACTTGGCCGCGATGGCATAGGGAATGCCGCAGCCCATGGTCGCCAGCTTGCCCGACAGCGACCCCAGCATCTGCCCGCGCATGCGGATGTCGCGGGCATACCAGTTGGTGTGGGAGCCGCTGTCGCCGCAGAGGATGGCATCCTGCGGCAGCTGGCTGGAAAGTTCGTGGAACACCCGCTGCGGATTGATCGGCTCGGCGGGCGCCAGGGCGCGCTGCTCGATGGAGTGCCAGGAAGCGGCCACGCTCTTTTCGATGCGCGCGCGCCATTTATCGTGGGGTTTGCTCTCCAGCAGTGGCAGCAGGCGTCTCAGGGTCTCGGCGGCATCGCCCAGCAACGGCTGCTCGATGGGATATCTCATGCTGATGTTGCGCGCATGCAGGTCGATCTGCACCGCTCGCGCCTGGCCTTCCTGAGGCAGGAATTCGGTATAGGGGAAGGTCGAGCCGACGATCAGCAGGGTGTCGCATTCCTTCATCAGCAGATCGCTGGCCTCGGTGCCGAGCAGGCCGATGGCGCCGGTGACATAGGGCAGTTCGTCGGAGAGTACGCCCTTGCCCAGCAGCGCCTTGGCCACCCCGGCGCTGAGCTTCTCGGCCACCGCCATCACCTCGCTGCGCGCCTGCAGGGCGCCGGCGCCCACCAGCAGGGCAACCTTCTTGCCGGCATTGAGGATGTCTGCCGCAGCCTGCAGGTCGTCTTCCTGGGCATAGGGTCGCGGCGGGATGGCACCGGCACCGGAAAGGACATTGGCGTGCTGGTGCGGCGGACTTTCCACCGCCGGCAGCTGCTGGATGTCGTTGGGGATGATCACCGTCGCCACCTGGCGCTCGGCGATGGCCACGCGGAAGGCGCGGTCGATGACATGGCGCAGCTGCGCCGGATGCACCACCGTCTCCACATAGGCGGAGACGTCCTTGAACAGGGTGTGCAGGTCGACTTCCTGCTGATAGTCGCTGCCCAGTGAAGAGGCGGCCTGCTGGCCCACCAGGGCCACTACCGGCATATGGTCCATCTTGGCGTCGTACAGGCCGTTGAGCAGATGGATGGCCCCGGGCCCGGAGGTGGCCAGGCAGACGCCCACCTCGCCGGTGAACTTGGCATGGGCGCAGGCCATGAAGGCGGCCATCTCCTCGTGGCGCACCCGCACATAGTCGAACTGGTCGGCTACCCGACCCATGGCGCCCATGATGCCGTTGATGCCATCGCCGGGGTAACCGAAGATGCGCTCGACGTGCCACTGGCCGAGGCGCTCCCAGAGATGATCGGCTACGGTCTTGCTCATGACGTTCTCCTCGTTGAAGGTCTAGGCTTAGGAAGAAGGGCCCGGACGTTAAGTTCCTGCAGCCGGACCGGGCGCGGGTTAGAATGCGCGGCTGATCATCCGGAGCCTTTCATGAGCGAATCCCGCCTGCGCACCTTGCGCGACCACATCCGCTGGGCCGTCAGCCGCTTCCATGCCGAAGAGCTGTTCTTCGGCCATGGCCACGACAACGCCTGGGACGAGGCCCGCGCCCTGGTGCTGGGCGCCGTGCACCTGCCCTGGGACACCGCCGATCGCTACCTGGACTGCGCCCTGGAAGACGACGAGCGCTACGCACTCGGGGTGCTCCTGCACAAGCGCATCCAGGAGCGTGTGCCGACCGCCTATCTGCTCGGCGAAGCCTGGTTCTGCGGCCTGCCGTTCACCGTCGACGAGCGGGTGCTGGTGCCGCGCTCGCCCATCGGCGAGCTGATCGACGCGCAATTCGCGCCCTGGCTGCCGGCCGCGCCGGCGCGCATCCTCGATCTCTGTACCGGCTCGGGCTGCATCGGCATCGCCTGCGCCTATGCCTTCCCCGAGGCCGAGGTGGCCCTGGGCGATCTGTCCTACGACGCCCTCGAAGTGGCCTGGCAGAACATCGAGCGCCACGACCTGGAGGATCGCGTCTATACCGTCCAGGGCGACGGCTTCACCGGACTGCCAGGGCAGCGTTTCGACCTGATCGTCAGCAATCCGCCCTATGTGGATGCCGAGGACTTCGCCGACATGCCGGCCGAATACCAGCACGAACCGGCCCTGGGCCTGGCCTGTGGCGACGACGGCCTGGACCTGGTGCGGCGGATGCTGGCCGAGGCCGCCGATCACCTCACCGAGCAGGGCATCCTCGTCGTGGAGGTGGGCAACAGCCAGGTCCACGTCGAGGCGCTCTATCCGGAAGTCGATTTCACCTGGCTCGAATTCGAGCGCGGCGGCCATGGCGTCTTCCTGCTGGCCGCCGCCCAGTGCCGCGAGCACCAGGCGCTGTTCCGCAGCCGTCTGGTCCCCTGATCACCCGCGGTCGCCCGCGGCGGCCGCCCTTTCTTTACCGAGGTCTACCCGTGTTTACCGAACTCGCTCTGCACGAGCGCCTGCTCAAGGCCCTCGATACCCTGGGCTTCAAGACGCCCACTCCGGTCCAGGCCGCTGCCGTGGGCCCGGCCCTGGCAGGTCATGACCTGCGCGTCACCGCCCGCACCGGCAGCGGCAAGACCGCCGCCTTCCTGCTGCCGCTGCTGGATCGCCTGCTCAAGGACCCCAAGCCGCGTTCCGGCGCCCGCGCGCTGATCCTGCTGCCGACCCGCGAGCTGGCCCAGCAGACCGCCAAGGAAATCGAACGCTTCGGCCAGTTCACCTTTCTCAAGGCCGGCCTGGTGATCGGCGGCGAGGACTTCCGGGTCCAGGCCGCCGGCCTGCGCAAGAATCCGGAGATCCTGGTGGCCACCCCCGGTCGCCTGCTGGAGCAGCGTAACGCCGGCAACGTGAACCTGAAAGACATCGAGATGCTGGTGCTCGACGAAGCCGACCGCATGCTCGACATGGGCTTTTCCGAGGACGTGCTGC
The DNA here is from genome assembly GCF_014522265.1 of Pseudomonas oryzihabitans. GTDB lineage: Bacteria > Pseudomonadota > Gammaproteobacteria > Pseudomonadales > Pseudomonadaceae > Chryseomonas > Chryseomonas aestiva. The sequence goes on along the minus strand of NZ_CP017024.1, from coordinate 4,629,712 downwards.
AGATCGCCGCGAGCTGCGAGCGGGAGGGTCGCCAGACCCTGCTGTTCTCCGCGACCAGCGGTGGCAACAGCCTGCGTCAGGTGGTCGAGCAGGTCCTGCGCGAGCCGCAGAATCTCATGCTGGACCGCACCGGCGAACTGAACGAAGCCGTGGTGCAGCAGGTGATCCTGGCCGACGAGCCCCCGCACAAGGAACGCCTGCTGCAGTGGCTGCTGGCCAACGAGACCTATCGCAAGGCCATCGTCTTCACCAACACCAAGGTGCAGGCCGATCGCCTCACCGGCCGCCTGGTGGCCGAGGGGCTCAAGGTCTTCGTGCTGCACGGCGACAAGGACACCAAGGACCGCAAGTTGGCCGTGGAGCGGCTGCAGAGCGGCGCGGTCAAGGTGCTGATCGCCACCGACGTGGCTGCCCGTGGCCTGGACGTCGAAGGCCTCGACCTGGTGATCAACTACGACCTGCCGCGCAGTGGCGACGAATACGTCCACCGCATCGGCCGCACCGGGCGCGCCGGCGAGGCCGGCCTGGCGATCTCCTTCGTCACCCATGGCGACTGGAATCTGATGTCCAGCATCGAGCGCTATCTCAAGCTGAGATTCGAGCGCCGTCACCTGCCGGGTCTCAAGGCCAGCTATAACGGCCCGAAAAAGCTCAAGGCGTCGGGCAAGGCTGCCGGCGTGAAGAAGAAAAAGACCGAGGGCAAGAAGGACGGCAAGGCCAAGACCAAGGCCAAACCCAAGTCCGAGCGCCGCCCCGGCGCCCTGGTGCCGACTTCGGCCGACGGCTTCGCGCCGCCGCGCAAGCGCACCCAGGAGTGATCCCGCGCCAGGCCTGAGGCGCCACCCCGCGGTGAGACCGCGGGCAGGGCGGGCTCAGTGCTTGGCGGTGTTGTCGAACAGCTGGAAGACCGGTGCGCGACGGGTCGAGCGTTGCAGATCCGGTTGCTGGATCAGCAGCCAGGCCTGCAACTCCGGTTCGGGCATGGGCTTGCCGATCCAGAAGCCCTGGCCTTCGTCGCAGCCCATGGCCAGCAGGCTGGCCAGGGCCTCGGCGGTCTCGATGCCTTCGGCGGTGATGCGAAAGCCCAGCTGGTGGGACAGTTCGATCAGCGAACTGACGATCAGCCGGTCCTTGGTGCGATGGGTCAGTTCGCGCACGAAGCTGCGATCGATCTTGATGGTGTCGGCCGGCAACTCGCGCAGGTGCGAGAGGTTGTTGTAGCCGGTACCGAAGTCGTCGATGGCGATGCCGATGCCCAGCTCGCGCAGGGCGGCCAGCTGGCGATGGATCAGCGCCACGTCACCCAGCAGGGCATTCTCGGTGACCTCCAGTTCCAGGCGCCTGGGATTGACCGGATAGCGCTGCAGCAACTCGGTGGTCTGCTCGGTGAAGTCCGGATCGTTCAGGTCATGGGCGGAGATGTTGATCGCCACGCCCAGACTCCGACCTTCCCGCTGCCAGGTATAGGCCTGGCTGATGGCCTGCTGCATCACCCAGCGACTCAGGGCGGTGATCAGCGCGGTCTTTTCTGCCAGTGGAATGAATTCCGCCGGACTGACCGACCCCAGGTGCGGATGTTGCCAGCGCAGCAGCGCCTCGACGCTGTGGCAGCGACCGGTGGCCAGATCGATGCGCGGCTGGTAGACCAGGCTCAGCTGATCCTCGGCGCGCAGCGCCTGGGGCAGGGCGCTGAGCAGGGCGAAGGCGCGGCGGTAGGCGGCATCGTGCTGCGGATCGAAATGCCGGCAGCCGCGCATCTCGGCGCGGGCATCGTCGGCGGTGGCGATCAGGGCGCGCAGCCAGTCGGTGGGGTGATCGTCGGTCAGGGACATGATTCCCAGGCCCAGGCGGGTCTGGATGGGAATGCCGTTGTAGTCGAGCACCCCGGTCAATTCCTCCTGCAGGCGTTCGAGCAGCGCCTGTTGCGCGGTCTCGTCGGCGTCGTGCAGCAGAAAGCCGAAGCGGGCCGGCCCCAGGCGATACAGGGGTAGCTCGACCGGCAGCAGACGGCGCAGGTGCTGCTTGATGGCGCGCTGCAGGCCATCGAAGTGGGCCTGGCCCATGGCCTTGATGAAATCGTTGAGATAGCTCTGGGCGAACAGATCGGCCGCCACGGCCACCACGCGGGTGCCGGAACGGGTCAGGGCTTCGGCATCCTCGATGAAGCGCTGGCCATTCGGCAACTGGGTGACCGGGTCCCAGAAGGCTTCGGTGCGCAGCAGTTCGATGTGCTGGCTGGCAAGGGCCGCCAGTTGCTGCAGCGCGATCAGCCGATCCTGGGGCAGGGCGGCACGGGGTGCCGAATCGAACAGGCAGAGGCTGCCGAGCATCAGCCCTTCGGTCGTGCGCAGCGGTGCGCCCAGGTAATAGCGGATATGGGGCGCGCTGGTGACCACCTGGAGGTCGGCGAAGCGGGCGTCGTTGCGCGCGTCTTCCACCTGCAGCGGCAGGCTGGTTTCCTGCAGGTGCTGGCAGAACGACTGGGTGCGCGGCACGGTCAGGGGCGCGCAGCCCACGGTGGCTCGACAATGAACCTGCTGGCCGTCTAGAAAGCAGATCATGGCGTAGGGGACATCGAACAGCCGCGCGCAGAGCTCGGTGAGATCCTGGAAGGCACGGTCGGAGGGACGGTCGATCAAGGCGAGATCGCGCAGCAGTGCAAGACGCTGGCGTTCATTGGCCGCAGTGAGTGGAGCAGGCTCCATAGCAACGTCTCGGTGCGCTGTAGTAGCAGATTGCTACTTAGAGCGTGATCGGGTCGAGAGTTCCCTCACCACTCGCCTCACACTCTGTCAGTCGTCATTTATCTGTCGAAAGGCTCAGGCCGCGAAGTAGAAGACGGCGAACAGCGCCTGGGGGTCGGTCCACACCCGCACCTGTCTGAAACCGGCGTCTTCGGCCAGCGCACGAAAACTCTCCAGGCTGTACTTGTAGGAATTCTCGGTATGCAGACGTTCGCCTTCACGGAAGGCGAAGCGGCGACCTTCGAGACGTACGGTCTGGTCGCGGGTGCTGACCAGGTGCATCTCGATGCGCGCCTGTTCTTTGTTGAAGAAGGCCAGGTGCCGGAAGCGCTGCGGATCGAGATCGGTGTCCAGCTCGCGGCGGATGCGTTCCAGCAGGTTGAGATTGAAATCGGCGGTCACCCCGGCGGCGTCGTTGTAGGCCGCATCCAGCCGCGCCCGGTCCTTGATCAGGTCCACCCCGATCAGCAGGCCCCCGGTGGCCGGCAGCATCCGGTGCAGGTTGCGCAGGAAGACGCCGGCTTCTTCCGGGGTGAAGTTGCCGATGCTCGAACCCGGAAAGAAGGCGATGGGGCGCAGGCCGTCGAGACTGTCGGGCAGGGTCATGGGTCGACTGAAGTCGGCGCAGGCGGCGCTGACGTCCAGCCAGGGATAATCGGCCGCCAGGCGCTGGGTGCTGCTGAGCAGGAAGTCCCGAGAGATATCGATGCCCAGGTAGCCGGCCGGGTGCATGGCTTCCAACAGCAGACGCACCTTGCGACTGGCCCCGCTGCCCAGTTCCACCAGAGCGGCGTCGCGCCCGGCCAGGTGCGCGATCTCACCGGCCGCCTTGGCCAGGATGGCCTCTTCGGTGCGGGTGGGATAGTACTCGGGCTGCCGGGTGATAGCCTCGAACAGCTCGGAGCCGCGCTGATCGTAGAAATATTTCGGCGACAACGCCTTCGGGGTCTGGGCAAAGCCCTGGAGCACATCGTCCCGCAGCGAGCTGTCGGCGACGCTCACCGGTTGCTGATCGAAGAAGCGCACGGCTAGGGCCATGGGTCAGACCTCTCTGGCCAGGCGCAGGCCGGAAAACTGCCAGCGCATGGTGGGATAGAAGAAGTTGCGATAGGAGGCGCGCACATGGTCCTGGGGCGTGGCGCAGCAGCCACCGCGTAGGACCATCTGGCCGGACATGAACTTGCCGTTGTATTCGCCCAGGCTGCCCGGCAGCGGTTTGAAGCCGGGGTAGGGGCGGAAGGCGCTGCCGGTCCATTCCCAGACATCGCCGAACAGCTGGCGCATGCCCTGGCCCGTGCTACCGACCGGCTGCAGGTGATCCTGCTCTACGAAGTTTCCCTGGATCGGCTGGCGCGCCGCCACGGTCTCCCATTCCGCCTCGGTGGGCAGCCGGGCGCCGGCCCAGCTGGCGTAGGCATCGGCTTCGTAGAAGCTCAGGTGGCAGACCGGTGCAGCCTGATCCACCGGAGTCAGGCCGCCCAGGGTGAAGTGATGCCAGACGCCATCGAGCTTCTGCCAGTACAGCGGCGCCTGCCAGCCGAGGCTGCGGATGGCCGCGGCGCCGTCGGACAGCCAGAGATCGCTGCGGCCGTAGCCATTGTCTTCGATGAAGGCCAGGTATTCGCCATTGGTGACCAGCCGATCGGCCAGCTGGAAGTCATCGACGAACTGGCGGTGGACCGGCGTCTCGCAATCGAAGGCGAAGCCGTCGCCGCCATGGCCGACATGCCGGACGCCGCCTGGATGGCTTTCCCAGCCCAGGGGCGCTATCGGCGCTGTGGGCCCCTTGGCCAGGTCGGCGCGATAGACCGGGTGCAGGGGGTTCTGCGCGAGGATGTGCTTGATGTCCATGAGCAGCAATTCCTGGTGCTGCTGCTCGTGGTGCAGACCCAGCTCCAGGCGTCGGGCGATCTCGACGGCGTGTTCGGCGGGCGGCGCGCTGAGCAGTTCGGCCATGGCGGTGTCCACCGCCGCACGAAAGCGATAGACGTCGTCCACGCCCGGTCGCGACAGGTGCCCACGAGCCGCCCGGGGAAAGGGCTTGCCGTGGGTCTCGTAATAGGAGTTGAACAGGTAGTCGTAAGCCGGATTGGGCGTCTGGTAACCCTTGAGGAAGGGCTTGAGGATGAAGGCCTCGAAGAACCAGGTGACGTGGGCCAGGTGCCATTTCGGCGGACTGACGTCGGCCATGCTCTGGATGACGTAATCCTCGACGGTGAGCGGGGCGCACAGGGCCTCGCTGGCCCTGCGCACGCGCTGGAAGCGGTCGAGCAGGGTGGTGGCGGTGTCACTCGCTGCGGGCAGCTCGCGGGCGAGAGGATTCATGGCGTTCTCCCTGGTCGGCCTTTTGGTTGTCAGGAAACCGACCGGGCGGCATAAGTTTAGTTCGCCCGGTTATGACGGGCGGTCTCGCTTGCCGCTCTCTACCACCAGGTTTCCAGCTGCACACCGAAGTTGTTGCCGTGGCGGGCATCGCCGAAGGCACCGCTGTCGGACAGCGCCGTGCCGGCCACGGCAGCGTCCTGGGCGCCGTGGTTCCAACTGGCGTAGGTCCAGTAGAGGCGGATCTCCGGCCGGTCCATTAGCCCCATGCCGCCCAGCGCCAGGGTCGGCGCCACGGTGACCTTGTTCAGCGTGCGGGTGGCACCACTGTCGGGGTGGATCTGGTCGTGGCCGAACTCCACCTGCAGCTTGAACAGCCGGGTGAAGGCATAGCTGGGCCGCACGCCAAAGGAATACCAGGTCTGGCCGCCATCGCCCGGCGCCCGGTCGCGCTGGTAGAGCGCCAGCAACTGGCCGCCGAAGCGCGGGGTGAGCTGCCAGCGCGGCGATTCGAGTACGCGCAGGCTTTCGTAATCCCGGTCGGCGGTCAGGCTGCCGGTGGCGCCCAGACCGGTGCCCGGACCGCGGCCGTATTGCACGGTGAAGACATTGACCCCGCCAAAGAACTGCGACTGCTTGTGCTCGGCGGTGGCCGACCAGCCGCTGTGGGCGTTCTGCACCTGGCCGGCGCGCTGGATATAGGACAGCCCCAGTTCGATCTCGCCACCGGGATTGGTCTTGATGCCGCCCAGGTTCAGGTCGTGGCGATTGGCCTTGTCCGGCTGGTCGACGTTGTCTTCGCGACTGAAGGCGTAGCTCAGTCGCAGCCCGCTGTCGCCCAGGCCGTAGTCCTCCACGCCGAAACCGGTGCCGCTCGGATTCCAGTAGTAGAAGTCGTTGATATGGATGTCGTGACGCTTGTAGTAGCGGCGACCGGCCCAAAGTCCGCCGCCATTGAGCGCCGGCAGGCTGAGACTGGTCCAGATCTGCGGCAGGCGGACGTTGCCGTTGTCGCCACTGAAGGTGGGGGTCTGGTCATAGACGTTGTAAAGGCTGGCCATGCCGTGCACCTTGAGTTCGGTGCCATCGACGCCCTTGTACAGGGTCTGGTGCAGTTCGAGTTCCCAGTAGGTCTCGCATTCATTACCCAGGCGGTACTTGGCGGGTGCCCCGGGCAGCTGGAAGCAGCTCTGCTTGCCGCCTTCCGCAGCGCCACCGACACCTACCCGGCCGTAGCCGCTGAATTCCAGCGCCACGGCGTTCAGTGGCAGGCTGCCGGCAAGCAGGGCGAGGCAGGCGGCGGTGCCGGCCTGGCGAAAAACTCTACTCATACCCAAAAATCCCTCTGTGGTTTGGCGAACGCCGATCGGACCTGATGCCAGGTCGACAAGTTGCGCGAAAACCTCGTCCTATCAAGGACTTGGATCGAGATCGAGACCTGGGCGAACAGGGTCGAGAGCGGCGGCCTAAAGAGAATGGTTGACGACCAGGCCTCCCGCTGGCGACGCTGGGGTTTTTGGCCAGGGAAAGTATTACAAGATGAAACCGACGCTGCTGATGGCCCCGCAATTGCCCCAGGGACTGGTTGACCAACTCGAGGCTCACTACCGGGTACTGGGTCCCTTTCCTTCAGCCGATCCTGCGGCCTTGCCTGTCGGTGCCGAGGAGGCGGTGGCCCTGCTGACCATTGGCGGCCTGCCGACTCGCGCGGCCTTGCTCGACGCGCTCCCGGCGTTGCGCCTGGTGGCCTGCTATGGCACCGGCTACGAGGGCGTGGAGCTGGCGGCCTGTCGCGAGCGCGGCATCGCCGTGACCACCGCCGGTGACGCCAACGCCACCGCCGTGGCGGAATTCACCTTTGGCCTGATCCTGGCCAGCGCCCGTCGCCTGTTGCAGGGCGATGCCTTCGTCCGCAGCGGTCGCTGGCAGGGCAATGCCGTCGAGCGCATGCCCCAGGTCCCGGGCCTGGCCGGGCGGCGCCTGGGCATCTATGGCCTGGGCGAGATCGGTCGGCGCATCGCCCGCCGCGGTGAGGCCTTCGACATGGAGATCGGCTACTTCAATCGCTCGCCGCGGGAGGGGCTGGACTATGCCTATCACGGCAGTCTGCTGGAGCTGGCGCGCTGGAGCGATGTGCTGGTGGTGGCGGTCCGCGCCAGCGCCGAGACCGTGGGCGCGGTGGATGCCGGGGTCCTGGCCGCGCTTGGTGCGGAGGGCCATCTGGTCAATATCTCTCGCGGCAGCGTGGTCGACGAAGAGGCCCTGGCCGAGGCCCTGGAGCAGGGAGTGATCGCCGGCGCGGCGCTGGATGTCTTCGCCCGCGAACCCGAGGTGCCCGAACGCCTGCGCCAGCAGCCCAACCTGGTGCTCAGCCCCCATGTCGCGGCCAATGCGGCCTCGGCCCAGCAGGCCCAGCAACAGGTGATGCTGGCCAACCTCGAAGCCATGCTGGAGGGGGGCGAATTGCGCAATCGCATCGCCTGAGAGCCTGTTGAAAGTCTGCTGCGCGTCGGCCAAACGGCGTTGAATACACCCTGGATCGCCAGCCCGGTCGGAATGCTCATTTACCACTCGTAAACTCGCACGCGAGCTCGGTCCGCTTCCTCAGGTCTCTTCGTCTTGTTTGGCTCTAGCTCGCTAGACTTCAAACAGGCTCTTGTTCGCCACCGGTCGGCTTGGGTTGTGGCCCCTGCTAGCCACTCCCATATTGAGCGCATGACCTCGAACTCGCCTGCCGCCGTCCTGGCGGACTTTCACGACGCGCCGCGCAGCTGGTTCACGACGCGCTTTCCCGCCCCGACCGAGGCGCAGCTGCAGGCCTGGCCGGCCATTCGCGCCGGCGCCTCGGTGCTGGTGGCGGCCCCCACCGGCTCGGGCAAGACGCTGACCGCCTTCTTCGCCGTGCTGGATGGCCTGGTCCAGGAGGCGTTGCAGGCAGACGGCCTGCCCGAGGCCTGTCTCTGGCTCTATGTGTCCCCGCTCAAGGCCCTGTCCAACGACATCCGCCTCAATCTCGAAGAACCCCTGGCCGGCATCGGCGCGGCGCTGGACGCGCGGGGGTTGCCGCCGCTGGCATTGCGCACGGCGGTGCGTACCGGCGATACCCCGCAAAAGGAGCGGGCGGCCATGCGCCGGCGGCCGCCGCACCTGCTGGTCACCACGCCCGAATCCCTCTATGTGCTGCTGGGTTCGGATTCCGGGCGACGAATGCTGGCCAGCGTGCGCGGCGTCATCGTCGACGAGATCCATGCCATCGCCGATGGCAAGCGCGGCAGCCACCTGACCCTGAGCCTGGCGCGCCTGGAAGCCCTCACCGGGCAGCCGCTGCAGCGCATCGGTCTGTCCGCCACCCAGAAGCCGCTGGCCGCCGTGGCCGCCTTTCTGGTCGGGCGCGATGCCCAGGGCCAGCCCCGCCCCTGTACGGTGATCGACATCGGCCACCAGCGCGCCCGCGACCTGGCGCTGGAAGTGCCGCCCATTCCCCTGGAGGCCCTGCTGTCCACCCAGGCCTGGGAGCTGGTCTACGACCGCCTGGCCGAACTGGCCGAGGCGCACCGCACCACCCTGGTGTTCGTCAACACCCGTCGCCTGGCCGAGCGCATGGCGCGCCAGCTGTCGGATCGCCTCGGCAGCACCCAGGTCGCCGCCCACCACGGCAGCCTGGCCCGGGAGCAGCGACTGGACGCCGAGCAGCGCCTCAAGCGCGGCGAATTGCGCCTGCTGCTGGCGACCGCTTCCCTGGAGCTGGGCATCGACATCGGCGAGGTCGACCTGGTCTGCCAGATCGGCTCGCCGGGTTCCATCGCCGCCTTTCTGCAACGGGTCGGTCGGGCCAACCACCAGGTCGGCGGCCTGCCCAAGGGACGGCTGTTTCCCACCTCGCGGGACGACCTGGTGGAGTGCGTGGCGCTGCTCGACTGCGTGCGTCGCGGTGAGCTGGATACCCTGCACATCCCCGTGGCGCCCCTGGACGTCCTGGCCCAGCAGCTGGTGGCCGAGGTCGCCTGCCAGGAGTGGTCGGAAGCGGGCCTGCTGGCCGTGCTGCGCCAGGCCGAGCCCTATGCGGCGCTGAGCGAGGCCGATTATCGGGCCGTGGTGGAGATGCTCAGCCAGGGCTATACGGATCGCCGCGGTCCGCGCGCCGCCTATGTTCATCGGGACGCGGTCAACGGTCTCCTGCGTGGCCGCCGGGGCGGCAAGGCGACTGCGGTGATGAGCGGCGGTACCATCCCGGAGAGCGGCGATTTCAGCGTGCTGCTCGAACCCCAGGGCCATACCGTCGGCAGCGTCAACGAGGACTTCGCCTTCGAAAGCCTGGTGGGCGACGTCTTCCAGCTGGGCAACACCGCCTACCGCATCGTCAAGATCGAAGGCAGCAAGGTGCGGGTGGAGGATGCCAGGGGACAGCCGCCCAATATCCCCTTCTGGCACGGCGAGGCGCCGGGGCGCAGCGATGAGCTGTCGGCCGGCCTGGCGCGGTTGCGCGCGGAACTCGAACCCCTGCTGCCCGCGGCCGGCGAACCTCCGGAACCGGCCATCGCCCGCCTCGGCGCGGCCTATGCGCTGGAGGAGGGCGCGGCGCGCCAGCTGGTGGACTATCTCGGTCGGGCACGCCAGGCGCTGGGCGCCTTGCCGACCCAGCAGACCCTGGTGATGGAGCGTTTTTTCGACCAGGCCGGCGGTATGCAGCTGATCATCCATGCGCCCTTCGGCAGCCGTATCAACCGCGCCTGGGGCCTGGCCCTGCGCAAGAGATTCTGCCGCAATTTCAATGTCGAGCTGCAGGCGGCAGCCACCGAGAACGCCCTGATTCTCTCGCTGGCAACCAGCCACAGCTTCATGCTCGACGAGGTCTGGCGCTACCTGCATCCGGCCACCGCCGAGACCGTGCTGATCCAGGCGCTGCTCGACGCCCCGCTGTTCGCCGTGCGCTGGCGCTGGAATGCCACCACGGCCCTGGCCCTGCCGCGCTTCAGCGCCGGGCGCAAGGTGGCCACCCAGGTGCAGCGCATGCGCAGCGAAGACCTCCTGGCCACGGTCTTTCCCGAGCAGGTCGCCTGCCTGGAAAATCTCGCCGGCGAGCGCCAGGTGCCGGATCATCCGCTGGTCCGCCAGACCCTCGACGACTGCCTGCACGAATCCCTCGACAGCCGTGGCTGGCTGGCCCTGCTGGCACGTATCACCGGTGGCCAACTGACCCTGCTGAGCCGCGACCTGCCCGGACCTTCGCCACTGGCTGCCGAGGTGCTCACGGCCAAACCCTATGCCTATCTGGACGACGCTCCCGTCGAAGAGCGGCGGACCCTGGCGGTGCAGAATCGCCGTTTCGGCGGCGCCGATCCGGACGAGCTGGGCGCCCTGGATCCGGCGGCCATCGACCTGGTTCGGGCGGAGGCCTGGCCGCGGCTGGAGAGCGCCGATGACCTGCACGAAGCCCTGCTCGGCGTCGGCTTTCTTACCGAGGCGGAGCTGGCCCCCCACCAGACCCAGGCTCGCCAGTTGGTCAAGGCCGGGCGGGCAGGGCGGTTGCGGCTGCCGGCGGCGACCCTCTGGATCGCGGCCGAGCGACTGCCGTTGTTCCAGGTGCTGTTTCCAGGCGCCGCCACGGAGCCGGTGCTCAGTGCGCCGCCAGGTTTCGCGGCGCCCGCGGATGCCGAGGCGGCCCTGGTCGAGGTGCTGCGCGCGCGCCTCACCGCGCTGGGTCCGGTAGGCCAGGAGGAGCTGGCCGCCAGCCTCGGGTTGCCAGCAGCGCAGCTCACGCCGGCGCTGCTGGCCCTGGAGGGCGAGGGCTATGTCCTGCAGGGGCGCTTCACCACGGCAGGCAAGGCTGTGGAATGGTGCGAGCGGCACCTGCTGGCGCGGATTCATCGCTACACCCTGGGGCGGCTACGCAAGGCCATCGAGCCGGTGGCCCTGGCCGACTACCTGAGATTCCTGCTGGAGCACCAGCAGCTGGCCGGTCCGGCGAGCCTGAGAGGCAACGAGGGCCTGGAGCAGGTGATCGGCCTGCTGGAAGGCTTCGAGGTCGCCGCCGCCGGCTGGGAAGGCGAGATCCTGCCCAGTCGCCTGCCGGACTATCAGTTCACCTACCTCGATGACCTCTGCCGCGCCGGTCGCGTGGTCTGGCTGCGCCTGCCCCAGGCGGGGCGGGGCGGTAGCGGACCGGTCAAGGGTTCGCCCATCGTCCTGCTGCCGCGGCGACACCTGGCCGACTGGAACAGCCTGACCGAGCCCACCGGCAGCGAGATGCTGTCACCCAAGGCGCAGCGGGTGCTGGAGGTGCTGACGCAACGCGGTGCCTCCTTCTTCGATGAGCTGCTCGGCGCGGCGCGCCTGCTGCGCAGCGAACTGGAGACGGCCCTGGGCGAGCTGGTGGGAGTCGGTGCGGTCAACGCCGACAGCTTCGCTGGTCTGCGCGCCCTGCTGCAGCCGGCGGCCAAGCGCGGCAGCGGTCGCAGCGGTTTGCGCCGCGGGCGCATGGCACTCTATGGCGGGATGGAGGATGCCGGCCGCTGGGTCGCCTTGCGGCCGGCCGAGGCGCCGGACGATGCGCGGCTGTCAGATGCGCTGCTGGAGCGCCTGGTCGGGCTGCTGCTGCGTCGCTATGGCGTGCTCTGCTGGCAACTGCTGCAGCGGGAGAGCGCCGTTTTGCCGCCCTGGCGCGATCTCCTGCGTGCCTGCCATCGCCTGGAAGCCCGCGGCGAGATCCGCGGTGGTCGCTTCATTGCCGGGCTCTCCGGCGAGCAATTCGCCGATCCGGCCGCCATCGCCCCCTGCGCGAGTGGCGCCAGCGCCCGGCGGAAGACCTGTGGGTGTGCGTCTCGGCGCTGGATCCGCTCAACCTGGTCGGTACCCTGCTGCCCGGCGCCAAGATACCCGCCGTGGCCGGCAATCGCCTGCTCTATCGCGACGGAGTGCCCATCGCCGCGCGGGTAGGAACCAGGGTCAGCTGGCTGGTGGAGCTGGAAGCCGGGGAACAGGTGCGGGCGCGGCAGGCCCTGCAGCAACTGGGGCGGGAACGACCCCAGGTCGGCATCGGGCGCAGCCTGCTGCGGCAGTAAAGACTAGAAGAAGGGGTGCGAGGCCTTGAGCATCAGGGCGCTGTCGCAGTAGGTGTTGTGGCCCGAATACACCGAGCAGTCGGCCCCTCTCAGGCTGGTGCCGCTGTAGGTCAGGTTGAACAGGGTATTCACCCACTTGCGACTCAGATTCACCGACCAGTCGTTGAAACTGCGCACCATGCCGCCGCTGTCGAGGGTCGAGGGCACATCCAGCACATAGTTGGTGTACTTGAGCGAGACCCCGGTCTTGATCAGCGGCAACGTCCCCAGATCGGCATAGAGCGAAGCGTTGTGGCGCCCCGGGTCATTGGCGAAGGCCGCGCCCAGGCGCTTGCCATAAACGGTCATCCCGGAATACAACTCGCGGCTGGGATCGACGTTCTGGATCAGGTTGCTGTAGTTGATCACGCCCAGCTCATAGCCATAGCCAGGGGCGAAGCGGTGCTTGTAGCCCGCGTAGGTGTCCATCTCTAGCAACGGCGCATCCGCGGACGAAGCATTGTTGGTCGTCCACTGGCCGAAATACAGCCCGCTGTCGTGGGTGAGATCGAAGCCCCCGCCCATGCCGGCGGAGTTGGGCGCGACCAGACCCTGAGCCATGCTGCGTGACGGCGCCGTGCCCATCTTCAGATCGAAATCCCCTACCTCGCGCTGCATGCCCCAGGTGGCCGCCAGCGCCGGACTGGCCAGCAGCCCGAGTGCGATGAAGAGAGGTAAGGATCTGGTCATGGGAGCACTCCTGCCGTGCCGGTCACGCTAACTGGAGAAAGAATGTGATGGGGATAACAACAAGCAGGGAGAACATCGAGGTGCGAGCACCCTGATGACATCGTTGTTATTGGATGAGAAACCGCGGCTAACCCGTTATCGTCCGGCGATGATAACCAACGACGGTGGCATATTTTCACCATTCGTCAGTTTTCGAGTCGAGAATTGAACTCGATAGCAGTATCAAGACCGACAGATTTGATATGGGTTCCAACAACAATCGGTGAGGTTGACCAGGCTGGCGTCCGAGCGGCATTGGCGCTGTCTTCGGGCAAAAGACACACTTTTTGACAAAGCGCAGCCCTGTTGCGACGAACAACCGCACGTTGGTGGATTGAATCGACCAGGAAAGACTCAATATTGTGGAGGAGGGCAGCAGGGTCTGCCCGCCAAGGCTGTCCCTGATTGAGCGCTGGCTCGAGGAGTTTCCATGAACGACCGTATACAAGCTCTGATGCTGGACCTGCTCGCGCGACTCGATCTGGTCAAGGCCATCCCGATTCCCAGTCGTGAACGCGAGCAGCTGGCTGCCCAGCGTCGTCGCCAGCAGCAGCGCCGCTAAGCGCCACCAGCCTTGAAGAGCGCGAAGCCGGTCGGCTGGAGCCGCCCGGTTCGCGCGGGGTCCCCCGAGCGGGGACCCAGGCTTACTTGAGGTTGCCGCTGAGGAACTGGCGCAGGCGCTCGCTACGCGGGCTCACCAGCACTTCGCTCGGCGGACCTTCTTCCTCCACCACCCCCTGGTGCAGGAACAGCACCTGAGAAGATACCTCGCGGGCGAACGCCATCTCGTGGGTCACCATGAGCATGGTACGTCCCTCTTCCGCCAGGGCGCGGATCACCTTCAGCACCTCGCCGACCAGCTCCGGGTCGAGCGCCGAGGTGGGCTCGTCGAACAGCATGATTTCCGGCTCCATGGCCAGGGCGCGGGCGATGGCCACCCGCTGCTGCTGGCCACCGGAGAGGAAGGCCGGATACTGATCAGCGACCCGCGCTTGCAGACCGACCTTGTCCAGGTACTTGCGCGCGCGTTCTTCGGCTTCCGCCTTGCTGATGCCCAGCGCCTTGCGCGGCGCCAGGGTGATGTTGTCCAGCACGCTCAGGTGACTCCATAGATTGAAGTGCTGGAAGACCATGGCCAGGCGGGTGCGCAGATTCTGCAGCTGGGCCGCGTCGGCCACCCGGACGGCGCCGCGATCCTCGGCCATGCGGATGGTCTCGCCATCCAGGGTCATGGTCACGGCATTGGGCTGCTCGAGGAAGTTGATGCAGCGCAGGAAGGTGCTCTTGCCCGAGCCACTGGCGCCGATCAGGCTGACCACATCGCCGGTCTTGGCCTTGAGCAAGACGCCCTTGAGCACTTCGTGGTCGCCGTAACGCTTGTGCAGGCCTTCGACGGTCAGTTTGTACATGGATAGGAATTCCACAGCTGAAAAGGGGTAGGGGTCACGGCGAGAGCAGGTAGCCGCTGCGATAGGCCTCGGTGCCCGCCACATGGGCGATCACCATGCCGGCCGTGGCCATGCGGCGATTGGAACGCGCATAGAGGATGCCGGCGACCGCGCTGCGGACCTCTTCGACGCGGTCGCTGATGGGGTCCACGACCTGCGCCAGCACCTGGCCGACCGCGATGCGCTCGCCCACCTGGGCCTTGAGCACCAGCACGCCACCCTGGGTGGTCGCCACGGGCTCCACGGCCGCCAGCGGCGTGGCCGGTTGCAGCAGCGGCGGCAGGGGGGCGGCGGCGCCGCTCAGAAAGCCCTGGTGGCGCAGATAGTTGACGATGGCCTCGGCATCCGCCGCGGCGAGTTCGTCACGCACGTCCAGCTGGCCGCGCAGCTCCAGGGTCACCGACAGGCTGCCCAGGGGCAGGCGCTCGCCAAAGCGCTGGTTGAGGTTCCACCAGAGCAGGGTGAAGCATTCGTCGAAGGACTGGCCGCCCGAATCGGTGGCGAGCAGGCTGGCTTCGGAACCGAAGTAGCGCGCCAGCGGCTCGACCTGGGGCCAGGCTTCCGGCGTGGTGTAGAGGTGGGCGACCGCGTCAAAATCGCAGTGCAGATCGAGTACCACCTCGGCGTCGCAGGCCAGGCGCTGCAGGGTCAGGCGCTGACTGTCGAGCTGGGTGGTGGCGGATTCCCCGGCCAGGGCGGTGCGGAAGATCTCGCGCACCAGGGCCTGGTTGGCGCTCACGTCGTCACCGAGGCGTTCGGCGATGGCGGCTTCGACCTGGGCGGTCATGTCGCGGAAGCGGCGATTGAAGTTCTGCCCGCTTTCCAGCTCGTAGCGACCGAGGTGGACGTCGGCGACCTGCTGATCCTGGCCGATGGGGTTCGCCACCGGTACCAGGACCACCTCGGCCAGGAGCTCGCCGGCGGCTTCCAGCGCCCGGAGGCGCTGCTTGAGGTGCCAGGCGGTGAGCATGCCGGGCAATTCGTCGGCATGCAGGGACGCCTGGATATAGACCTTGCGGCCACTGTCGGCGGGACCGAAGTGGAAGCTGTGGATGCAGCGCTCGGTGCCCGGGACCGGGGCGACCAGCGGATGGGTGAGATGGCGCATGACAACTCCGGGGCCGCGCCGGGCGCGGCCGCTTGGGTCAGTGGGTCGGGCCGAGGAAGGCCAGCCAGCGGCGCTCCGCCAGGCGGAACAGGCCGATCAGGATGAAGGACACCGCCAGGTACAGCAACGCGGCCAGGCCGAAGGCCTGGAAGGTCAGGAAGGTGGCGGTGTTGGCGTCGCGGGCGATCTTGAGCAGGTCCGGCACCGTGGCGGTGAAGGCCAGGGTGGTGGAGTGCAGCATCATGATGACTTCGTTGCTGTAGAAGGGCAGCGAGCGGCGCAGCGCCGAAGGCAGGATGACATGCACGTACAGGCGCCAGCCATCCAGGCCGTAGGCCTTGGCCGCCTCGACCTCGCCGTGGGGGGTGTTGCGGATGGCCCCGGCGAAGATCTCGGTGGTGTAGGCGCAGGTATTCAGGGCGAAGGCCAGGATGGTGCAGTTCAGGCCGTCGCGGAAGAAGCTGCCCAGCATCGGCTGGTCGCGCACGAAGCCCAGGCTGTAGATGCCGGTGTAGCAGATCAGCAGCTGCAGATAGAGCGGGGTGCCACGGAAGACGTAGGTATAGAAGCCGATCGGCCAGCGCAGCCAGCGGCGCTCCGAGACCCGGGCCACCGACAGCGGCACCGAGACGATGAAGCCGATCACCACCGAGGCCACCAGCAGCCAGAGGGTCATGGCCAGGCCGGTGATGTGGTAGCCATCGGTCCACAGCAGGGGTTTCCAGTATTGCTGCAGGAGTTCGATCATCGCTTGGCCTCCCGCACGCCGACGTGATAGCGCCGTTCCAGGGCCCGAGGATGGCGTTGGTCACGGCGGTGATGAGCAGATAGATGACGCCGGCGACGATCAGGAAATAGAACAGCTTGAAGGTGCCCTTGCCGGCCTCCTGGGAGGCGCGGACCAGATCGGCCAGGCCGATGATGGAGACCAGTGCGGTGGCCTTGAGCAGCACCTGCCAGTTGTTGCCGATGCCGGGCAGCGCGAATCTCATCATCTGCGGAAAGGTGATCAGGGTGAAGGTCTGCCAGCGGCTCAGCCCGTAGGCCAGGGCGGCCTCGCCCTGACCGCGCGGCACGGCGAGGATGGCGCCGCGAAAGGTCTCGGTGAAGTAGGCGCCGTAGATGAAGCCGAGGGTGGCGATACCGGCGGCCATGGGATCGATGTCGATGTAATCCCAGCCCATGTAGTCGGTGAGGGCGCCCAGCCAGTTCTGCAGGCTGTAGAAGATCAGCAGCATCAGCACCAGATCGGGCACGCCACGGATCAGGGTGGTGTAGCTCTGGGCAATGAAGCGCAGGGGCGCGAGGCGCGACAGCTTGGCCGAGGCGCCGAGCAGGCCGAGGATGACCGCCACGATCAGCGCGAAGCCGGCGAGCTTGAGGGTCGTCAGGGTGCCTTCCAGGATCAGCGGGCCGTAGCCATGCAGGCTGAGCGTGCCCAGTCCGATGGACTGCAAGAAGGAGTCGAAGGAATTCTGCTGCATGCGTCTTGGGAAAATCGCCTGGTGAGGCCGCCGGCGCGGTGGGCGCCGGCGGTCATACGTAAAACGCCCCCGGTGGCACCGGAGGCGTTTGCCGAACCGACCTTACTTGGGATCGTAGAGGTTCAGGTCGCCGAAGTACTTCTTCTGGATCTTGTCGTAGGTGCCGTCGGCGTGGATGGCCGCGATACCCTTGTTGACGAAGGTCTTGAACTCGTCGTTGCCCTTGCGGATACCGATGGCGGTATCGGCCGGCAGCAACTCGTCATGGATGGCGGTGTTGGTGTAGCCCTTGCCCTGGGGCGACTTCATGAAGCCACCTTCGGCCTGCAGCATGTCCTGCATGGCGACGTCGATACGACCGGACACCAGGTCGGCATAGACCTGATCCTGGTTCTGGTAGCTCTGGACGTTGACGCCGTTGGGCGCCAGCTTCTGCTTGGCGAAGGTCTCCTGGATGGTGCCCTGCTGCACGCCAACGGTCTTGCCCTTCAGGCTTTCCGCGGTGGCCTGCAGGTTGGCGCCTTCCTTGGTGACCATGGAGGAGGGGCCCGACCAGAGCAGGTCGGAGAAGTCGATCTGTTCGGCACGTGCCGGAGTCTTGGTCAGCGAGGACAGGATGCCGTCGAACTTGCGCGCGCGCAGGCCGGGAATCAGGCCGTCGAAGTCACTCACCACCCACTTGCACTTCACTTCCAGCTTTTCGCAGATGGCGTTGCCCAGTTCGATGTCGAAGCCGACGAAGCTGCCATCGGCGGCCTGGGATTCGAAGGGCGGATAGGTGGTATCCACACCGAAGCGGATCTCTTTCCATTCCTTGGCCATCGCCGAACCGGCGGCCAGACACAGGGCGAGCGCAGAGAGAGTCAGCCAGCTTTTTTTCATGTCGGATCCTAGTGCGAATGTGGATGAAATCATGGCGCCAGTACGACGCCCGTGCCCTCGCGGGAGCAATAAGCTTACCAGTCGGCGAAGATCGTCCCAAATCTGTACGCGGTTGCCGCGTTGGTTACATCCTGTAGCAGCCGACCCCGCCGAGCGGCGCGCATTATGCACCGGAAAGGCGCGGCTTTCCTGCCCGGTGCGGACGAACGCACCGCTTTGGGTCTAAAAAAATACGCATGCGCCAAAGGTGGGCAGAAAGGTAGCAGAAGACCCGCTTCGCTAAGCCATCGTATCTGTTCGGTAGCAATCACGGAGTGCAGCTGTGTGCAAAGGAAACGGGAGTGAAGCCGGATGAACTGTGGAGACAAGACCACACATCTAAACAACATTGAGGTGGCATCTGCCGCTCAGGCCACCGCGATCGCCCAAGGTTTCCAGGCGTTTGTCAGCGCCCAGCATCCGCAGTTGACTGACGAGTCAGCCGATGTCCCACTGCAGCTGGTCATCGTCGAGCATTCCCGGGTCATAGCCGGTCTTCTAGGTCGTGTGTTCTGGAAGGGGCTGGAGATCGAGGTGCTCTGGGTAGACCAGGGGCATCGCCAGCGCGGACTGGGTCGGCAACTCCTGCAGCGAGCGGAAGCTGAGGCGCGCATCCAGGGCGCTCAGGTGGCTTATCTACGCACCGCCCAGGCAGCGGCCTTCTATGAGCGGTGTGGCTACCAGCATTGCGGCTACCTACCACGACCGCTGGGGACAGGCCTGCACAGCTACCACAAGGTAATGGGCTAGCCGGTGGCGCGGAGCCTGGGCAGGTTGCTGGCGCTGGTCTTCCTGGCCGCGCTCTATGGGGCGCTGCATGACCAGCTCAGCTACGGCCTGGGTCCGGATTACTTCGATTGCCTGAAATTTTCGCAATTCGGGCTGCTCGATAGCGACCTGGCGGCCCGCTGGCGAGTGGCCCGGGTGGGTCTCCAGGCCGGCGCGGCGGCAGGACTGCCCCTGGGCCTGGCGCTGCTCTGGTTGGCGCGTGGACGTCCTGTCGGTGACCGTTATCTCTGGCGCGGCAGCGCGGCCGTGCTGCTCGGGGCGCTGGGTTGCGCCGTGCTGGGCCTGGGCCTGGGTTGGCTTGCCCTGGAGCTGGGCAGCGTCCTGCGGGTGCCGGACTGCGTGCAGGACCGCAGAGGTTTCCTGCTGGCGGCCTGGATGCACGATGGCAGCTACCTGGGCGCCCTGCTGGCTTTGCTGGTGTTTGCCTGGCGCAACCGGCTGCGCCGCTGAAACCGCGCGAGGATTCGCGCGACGCCGGCTTCCAGCGCCAGAAAGAGCAGGGCGACCGTACCGCCGAGCAGGGTGCTGCCGATCCGCTCACGGGCGATGCTCGCCTCGGGGGCGCCGGCCAGGGCGACCATCAGCACCGTGGTGCCGGTGATGAACAGCGTCTGCAGCGAATAGCGACCGTCCTGCAGCAGATAGGCGCCCGCCGCACACAGCAGGCAGGCAGCGGCCAGGACGGCAGGCGTGTTGTCGAGCCAGACCACCGCGCCCGCCAGCAGGCAACCGGCCAGGGTGCCGCCCAGCCGACCCAGGCCACGCCGCCAGGTATCGCCCAGCCGCGGCTTGAGCACCAGCAGGGCGGTCATCGGCGCCCAGTAGCCGTGGCCGTAATCGAGCAGGCTGGTCAGGGTCTGGCAGAGGGCGACCACGGCGGCGGCATAGAAGCCGTAGCGGCCGAGCCGAAATCTGTCTTCGAACAGCACCACCACCTCCCTGAGATGGGCCTTGAGGGAACCGGTGCGCAGCCGCCATTGGGAGCGATAGAGGGCCTTTTGTACGAGGGCGAAGAACAGCAGTTGCAGCAGTCCGCCGCCAAGAACCAGGCCACCCCGCAGCAGGGCCTGGTGGAGATCACCGGGAAAGCCGCCGGCTACCAGCAGGGCCACCGTCCACTGCTGGGTGATCCACCAGGGTCCATTGCCTACGGCGAACAGCCAGGCGCAGCAGGCCGCCCACAGGGCGCCGGCCAGGACCAGCGCCGGCAGCTGATGACCCAGCAGGGAGCCAACCACGGCGGAAAAGGCCATGCCCAGCGCCGCCACCAGCATGGGCGCCAGGGGCTCGGCGGCAAAGCTCTTGTAGGCGCCGAAGCCGACGGTATAGGCGCCACCCAGGGCCACCACGCAGGGGAGCCAGGCCCCGGTCCACCCGCCGGTGAGCAGGATCGCCGCCAGGGCTGGCAGGCAGGCGAGCGCCAGGGCCCAGCGCGGTTCCCGCGGCGCGCCCAGGGCGCCATCGGTCACCGGCGGCGCGGTCTGGCCGGCCATGGCTAGGCCAGCAGATTCTGCAGGATGTCGAGGGTGTCCGCTTCGGCCACCGGCTTGTCGTGGCGCCAGCGCAGCATCCGTGGAAAGCGCACGGCGACACCGCTCTTGTGGCGCTTGGACAGGGCGATGCCCTCGAAACCCAGCTCGAACACCAGGGTCGGCTCGACGCTGCGTACCGGACCAAATTTCTCCACGGTGGTGCGCCGGACGATGGCGTCCACCTTGCGCATCTCTTCGTCGGTGAGGCCGGAGTAGGCCTTGGCGAAGGGCACCAGGGTGCGTTCGCTACTCTCCGGCGGACCGTCCCAGACGGCGAAGGTGTAGTCGGAATAGAGACTGGCACGCCGCCCATGGCCGCGCTGGGCGTAGATGAGCACCGCATCCACCGAGAAGGGATCGACCTTCCATTTCCACCAGGTGCCCATGTCCTTGGTGCGGCCGACGCCATACAGCGAATCCTTGGCCTTGAGCATCATCCCTTCGACCCCCAGGGTGCGCGAAGCCTCACGCTGGCGGGCAAGGTCCTGCCAGTCTTTGCCGTGCAGCAGCGGCGAGGGGCGCAGCAGCGGACTGGCGCAGCGCGCCACTACCCCTTCCAGTTCGGCGCGACGCTCGCGTTGCGGGTGGCTGCGCAGGTCATGGCCCTGCCATTCCAGCAGGTCGTAGGCGAGCAGGATGACCGGTACGTCTTCGAGGATCTTCTTGCCCAGGGTCTTGCGCCCGATGCGTTGCTGCAGCAGCGCGAAGGGCTGCACGCCGAAGGGGATGGGCGCGGCCGGATCGCGGCCGTCCTGCTGCTCGCGCACTTCCTCGCTGCTGAGCAGGGCGTCGGGCGCGGCGTCTTCCTTCCAGACCACGATCTCGCCGTCGATGACGGTGCCATCGGGTAGCGATTCCGCGAGGGGATGCAGTTCGGGAAAGCGATCGGTGACCAGATCCTCACCCCGCGACCAGATCCACAGGCGACCGTCGCGCTTGACCAGCTGGGCGCGGATGCCGTCCCACTTCCATTCCACCTGCCAGTCCTCGGCCGGCCCCAGTTGCGCCTCGAACTGCTCAACCGGCAATTGCAGGGCGTGGGCCAGAAAGAAGGGATAGGGCTGGCCGCCACGCTGGGCATGCTCGTCCGGACTTTCCGGGGCGACCAGGCGGGCATAGCCCTCGGCGGTGGGGCGGTGGGACAGATCGGTGTAGCCCACCAGGCGCTGGGCGACGCGCTTGGGGTCCAGGTCCGCCAGAGTGGCCAGGGCGCGGGTCACCAGCAGCTTGGAGACACCGACGCGGAACTCGCCGGTGATCAACTTGATGCAGACCATCAGACTCTGCCGATCCAGCTGGCCCCAGAGCGGCGGCAGGCGCTCGGCCAGCTCCTCCGGTGGTAGGCCGCGCAGGGGCAGCAGGTACTCCTCCAGCCAGAAGGCCAGGCCCTCGGCATTGGCGGCATCGGCGGTGGGAATCAGCAGTGCCATGGTTTCGGCCAGATCGCCCACCGCCTGGTAGCTTTCTTCGAACAGCCACTCGGGCAGCCCGGAGAGGGTCATGGTCAATTCACGCAGCTGCCGGGTCGGCACCAGCCGGCGGGGCGGCCGCCGGCGAGGAAGTACACCGCCCAGGCGGCATCCGCCGCCGGGGCGCTGCCGAAATAGTCCACCAGCGCCGCAAGCTTGGCATTGCTGGAGGTGGTGGCGTCGAGACGCCCATAGAGTTCGGCGAAGGCCTTCATGCCTGGGCCTCCGCGGTGACGGGGGTATCGTCTTCCTCACCGTATTCGGTGGTGAAGCCCTGGGCGTCCAGGCCCTGGTCGCGCAGGTAGCGCACCAGGGTGGCGACCGAGCCATGGGTGACCATCACCCGCTCGGCGCCGGTCTGCTCGATGGCCCACAGCAGGCCCGGCCAGTCGGCGTGGTCGGAAAGCACGAAGCCGCGATCCACGCCGCGCCGGCGGCGGGTACCGCGCAGCATCATCCAGCCGCTGGCGAAGGCGTCGCTGTGCTCGCCGAAGCGGCGGATCCAGGTGCTGCCGCCGGCCGAGGGCGGCGCGATGATCAGCGCCTGGCGCAGCGTCGGGTCGCTCTTCTTGAAGTCGCCGGCATAGTGGGTTTCCGGGATGCGGATGCCGGCTTCGCGGTAGACCCGGTTCAGAGGCTCCACCGCACCATGGGCGAGGATGGGACCGATCTCCGGATCCAGGCCGTGCAGGAGCCGTTGCGCCTTGCCGAAGGCATAGCTGTAGAGCACGCTGGCCAACCCCCTGGCCTGGTTGGCGCGCCACCAGGCGTTGACCTCGGCAAAGATCTCCGCCTGGGGGCGCCAGCGATAGATCGGCAGGCCAAAGGTGGATTCGGTGATGAAGGTGTGGCAGCGCACCGGCTCGAAGGGGGTGCAGGTGCCATCGGGTTCGACCTTGTAGTCACCCGAGGCCACCCAGACCTCGCCACGGTATTCTAGGCGCACCTGGGCCGAGCCCAGCACATGGCCGGCCGGGTGGAAGCTCAGCTTGACCCCGTGGTGATCGATGACCTCGCCGTATTCCAGGGTCTGGAGATTGATGTCGGCACCCAGCCGGGCGCGCAGGATGCCGGCGCTGCCGGAGGTGGCGAGATAGTGGCCGTTGCCCACCCGGGCATGGTCGCCGTGGCCGTGGGTGATGACCGAACGTTCCACCGGATGCCAGGGATCGATGTAGAAGTCGCCGGGCGGGCAATAGAGCCCGTCCGGGCGAGCGATGACGAGGTCCATGGGCGCCGCTCTGCTGGGGGATTACCCATAGGAACGGCGGCTGGGCTCCGGAGTTCGCCCTGCGCTAGGTTGGCAGGGATCGTGCCTTGAGCTGGGCATAGCCGAGTCGCTGATAATCCTTGAGGGCGTGATCCAGCAGCGTGGTCAGAGAGGTTTCCGGCGCCAGGTATACATCGCCGAAATCGCCATTGGCGAGCAGGGTCGGATGGACCACCACCTCGACCGGTCCCCGGGCGGCCAGCAGGCCGTCCTCCAGGTCTCGCGGCGTGCAGGCGAAGACGATGCCGCTGCCGCCGCTGCCGCCGCTGGCCTGCAGGCGACGGTTAACCAGCCATTTGTAGAGGTGCTTGAGCGGCCCCAGGTTGCGGCCCAGGTTGCGGGCCAGGCGCACCGGCACGCCCTGGCGGGCGGCGAAGTCGGCCACCAGACCGGCCAGTGCCCAGCGGTTGTGGACGTGCTGGTGAGAGTCCAGATGGGTTGGCAGCACCCCGTGGTCCAGGCAGCGGCTCCATTGGGCGGCCATCTCGGCGCGCACCGCCTGGCGTTCGCGTGCGGTCAGCCGGGGCAGCCCCAGCGGCAGGCGCAGGCTCAGCTGGCCTGCGGGCGTGCAGAAGCGCGGGCAGTCGTGCAACGCCGCGCTCAGTGGGCTGCCGTGGGTGAGGTTGAGGTGCAGGCCGACCCGTCCTTGCAGTCCCTGGGCGAGGATGGCCTGGCAGGCTTCGGCAAAGGCCGGCATGTTGGCCATCAGGGTGGCGGAGCTGATTACGCCCCGCGCGAAGGCGGCCAGGATGATCCGGTTCTCTTCCGACGACAGGCCGAAGTCGTCGGCGTTGACGATGGCGTAGCGCATTCAGGCCCCGGGGCTTTACGTGATCGCAGGCGCTCGCGCCCCTGCTTGAACAGCTGCCAGGCGCCGGCCAGCAGCGCCAGCAAGCGTCCCTGGGGCGAGCGGCTGTAGAGGCTCCAGCGCCAGTGCGTGAGGCTGTCGGTCTGGCGTTCGTGCAACTGGTGGCTGGAGTTGTGCAGGCTCACCCGAGAGGCGTCGATCCATTCCCAGCCGGCCTCCAGGCCCCAGCGCAGCCATTCGTCCAGCAACAGCCGGCCACTGCCCAGGGCCGCATGGTCCGGGTGGAAGGCAATGTTGTAGTCATAGAGGCGCCCGCCCTGCAGCAAGCCGAGGCGATAACTGAGGCAGACGCCCTGGTGCTCCAGCAGGACGACGCGCAGGCCGTCTTCGGCGGCCAGCCCCTGCAGCGCTACCTGCATCCAACGCTGGCGACGCGCACCGGAAAAGATGCCCACGCCTTCGCTGCCCTTCCAGCTCAGGGCTTCCAGCGCCTGTAGCCGAACGGCGAGGCTGGGCCAGTCCTCGGCAGTAGGCGCCAACCGCTGCACCACCGCCTCCCGTTCGGCGCAGCGGCGGCGCGCCCGGCGCAGTTCGTGGCGCAAGGGGGCAGCCGGCTCCTCCGCGTCGGCCGGTTCGATCTGGTGGCAGGGCACCCGGCAATTGACTCGCAGGCGTGCCTGCGCGGCCAGTGGGCGCCAGCGCTCAAGGATCCATTGATCCTGCTCGGTCAGTTCATCGAGTTCGAGCAGGACATGGGGCAGCCGATCTGCGATCTCCTGGTAGACCCGCTCCGCCAGATCCGGCTGAGCGGGGTCCAGGGCCAGGGCCAGGCGATCGCCGAGGGGATAGCCGAGGTGCCTCAGCGTGGTCCAGCCCAGGCCCAGGCGCCGCTCGCGTTGGCGTACCAGCGGCAGGCAGGCCAGCAGCCGCTCGGCTCGCCACACCTGCAGCACTTGCAGATCGGCGCCTGCCGGCAGGGCAGTGGCCGCGCCCTGGAGCCAGGCCAGCCGATTGAAGGGCGTGGCCTGGGGCAGGCGCGCCAGCAGATCGGCATAGGCCTCCGGCGCCAGATCGGCAGGTGTCAGGGACGGACGCCAGCAGACGCTCAGCATCATGCCTCGGCCGCTGCTGCGGCGGGACGGCGCACACGCCGCAGGTGGTCGAGCGAGGGCGGCTGGTAACGGCGCCAGCGGTGATAATGCAGGCAGCCGAACAGGCAAAAGACCTCGACCTCTTCGCCCAGCTCTTCAAAGGCCAGACCGAGGTGCAGCTTCAGGGCCGCCAGGTTGCGGCGGTTGATGAGCACCCGCATGCGTCGACAACCCTGGCGCTGCTGGTCTTGCCAGATGTGTTCCAGCAAGGCCAGGACCGCGCCGGTGCGGCGATAGGCAGGGGCGATTTCACCGGTGAACTGGTAGGCGCACTCGGCCGGTACGGGAATCAGGCAGCGATAGAGCTGGCTATCGTAGTAGTCCTGGTTGGCGACCCAGGTCATGCCAACCACTTCGTCCGTCGGCGCCAGAATGGCGTAGCCGGTCTGGCCGCTGCGGTGCAGAGCGGCCAGGTCGTCGCCGTAATGGGCGAACTGGCGCGCCACCGCTGGCAGCAGCGCCGGGGTGATCCTGACCACCTGCAGGTTGCGATTGCGCCGGTGCTGATGGGGTAGCGTCAGATCCCGTTCGAGCAGTACCAGACGCCAGCGGTAGCAGCCGAGGCGCTCGCCAAGCACCCGCAGGCTGCCCAGCAGGCCCTTGCGCCTGATCCGGGCCAGGCCGTCACCCAGGCGGATCATGGCCGGCTCCAGGTGAGGGCAAAGAGCGCGCCGGGGGGCAGCGCGAAGCTGAGCTGGTCGCCGCTGCAGCTGAAGTCGGCCTGGCGCGGACCTTCCGGCAGCAGCAGTTCCAGGGTACCGCTGCGGCAATTGGCCGGTGCGGCGGCCAGGGTCACCTGTTGCAAGCGCTGCGCCTTGTTGACCCCGAGAATGCTCAGTCGCCGGGGTCCGGACATGGCCAGGGCGTCCACCTCGAAGGCGTCGTTGTCCAGACCGACAACACGCTCCAGCCAGTGCTCACGCACGAAACTCCAGGCCTGGGCCACTGGCTTGGCGGCGAAGCTGTCGCCGCTGGCGCGCCAGAGTCCCTTGGGATAGCTGTCCTCGTCGGCCAGCTGGAACCAGCTGACCAGGTCCAGCAGACCGTCCTGGGCGCTGGCGATGGCGACGCCGGCCCACCACTGGGCGGCGTACCAGGTGTCCTGCTCATAGGGACTCAGGCTGTCGCCACTGGAGATGTTGGTCTGGTCGAGCAGCAGCGCCTTGCGCGGCCGGCCTTGCTCGTCACGACCGACGAGATCGGCTGCGGCGAGGATGTCGTCGCGATACCGCCGGGTGGCCAGCAGGTCGCGGATCATCCACTGGTGCCAGGCGATGGCATCGATGTCGGACACGTGTTCCTGGAGCAGCTGACGTGCCCAGTCCAGGCCGCGGCGCTGGGCGGCGTTTTCGCTGAAGGGGCCGTCGACGAATCGGGAGCTTGCCGGTACGGCGATCCGCACCCCGGCCTCCCGCGCCCAGGGCACTGCCTTGACCTCTGCCAGCATGGCAGCGAAGTAGCGGGCGAAGGCGCCATAGCCGGGATAGTTGAGATTGGGCTCGTCGGCAAAGCTCAGGTAATGCAGGCCGCCGTTCAGGGTTCGGGTGGCGTCGAGCCAGGCCGTCAATGCCCGCTGGCTGTCCGGGTCGGCGCCGAGCAAGGCACGCCGGCCGGACCCGGCGAACAGGGTCATGTCGACATCCAGGGCGAAGCGCTGGCGATAATCCTGGCGCACCTTGAGTTCTCGGCCCGGGGCGCGATTGAGGATGTCGGTAAAGCTGTATAGTCCCGCGCCCTGGGGCTGCAGGTTGGCGAAGTCCTTGCGCAGCAGGGGCGGGATCTCGGCATAGGGCAGGCCCAGGCCGAGCCGTGGGGTAGGGCCGGGAGAATCCTGGCGCAGCCGCAGGGCGACCTGGCCGGGGGCCTGCTGCAAGGGGTGCAACTGGGCAGGATCCTGGGCGAAGAGGTTGGCGGTGCCGTCCAGCCAGAAGGAGGTCTTGCCGGACCCTATGAGTTGCAGCTTGAAGATCCGGTCATGGTCGGCGACCGGCAAGACGAGCCGGTCGAAGTCGCTGTAGCGGGCATGCCGCTGCAAGGGCAGACGCAGGCTGACCTCGCTGTCTTCGGCCTGAGCGGTAAGGCCATCGACGCCGCCTTGGTACTTGCCGTTGAGTACCGCCCGTTCTCCGGCGCCGACCCGGAAATAGAGTTCGACGCCGCGGCCGACGTCGGCGGTCAGGTGCAGCTTGGCGGGCTCGAATTGCGCCCGGGTGGCTGCGTCGTGTACCAGGCGATAGTTGCGAAAGCTGTAACCCGGCACGTCCAGCCGATAGTCCAGGGGACTCGCGGGAAGGGCCAGCTGAACCCGCCCGCTGACCTGCGCGGCAGCGATATCCACCTGCTGTTGCAACTGGCCCCTGCCGTCCAGCAGATAGAGCTGTTCGCGGTTGGCCGCGGCTTGCCAGGCCGGCTGCCAGTCGAGGGTGAGGGTGTCGCCGGTACTGGTTTGCAGATAGAGGTTGCCGGACCTGAGCTCCTGCCAGGACAGCGACGCCGCCTCGATATTGCCCAGCCACAGCGCCAGGCAGCCTAGCCACAAGGATTTCATCGGGTTCTCCGTTCGCGCCAGAGCTGGCGCAGCAAGTGCAGATCGCTGGGCAACAGCAACAGGGTCTGCTGCCAGGGCGTCGCGCTCAGCCGACAGAACAGCGCCAGCATGCCCAGGGTCGCCAGCCCGTAGGCGAGCGATGACGCCAGCCCGGCGCCGACGATGCCCAGGTGCGGCAGCAACAGGAGGTTGGCGCCCAGATTGACCAGGGTGGCCAGGCCCAGCAGCAGGGACAGGCTGCCAGGGCGTCCCTTACCTAGGAGATCGAGCCGCAGAATGCTCGCGTAGCACAGGGCGAACACCCCAGGCAGCAAGGCCAGCAGGGCCGGGTAGGCCGGTAGATAGGCGGCGCCGAACAGCAGGTGGATCAGCGCCTCGCCGACCACCGCCAGGGCCAGGCAGGCCAGCAGCATCACGCTGGCGGTCAGGCGCAAGGCCAGCGGCGTGAGGGTCTCGATGCCCTGGCCCTGCTGCAGCAGGCGCTTCATCAAGGGGGTGGTCACGGCTTCCGGCACGATAAGCAGCAATTCCACCGCCGCCGTGGCCATGGCGTACTGACCAACCGCACTAGGTCCGAGCAGGCTGGCAATCAGCAGGTAATCGGCCCGTAACAGCAATTGCTGGAAGAGCACGTCCGGATGGCTGCGGCCACTGAAACTCAGCAGTTCGCGGGTGCCGTCGGCTGGCCAGCGCGGACGCGCCGCGCCGCGTCGGGCCAGCCAGGCCCAGCCCGCCAGTGCTACCAACGCCAGGCTCAGCAACCAGCTGATCAGGGCGGCCAACAGCGGTTGGTCCCGCCAGACCAGCCAGAGCGCCAGCAGCAGGACCAGCGGCAGGCTGGATTCGAGCAGCCGCAGGCTGTTGAAGGCAGTCACCCCGCCACTGGCATTGTGCAGGGTCAGCAGTCCGCTCTTGAGCACCGTCAAGGGCGTAGCCAGCACCAGCAGCCAGAGGGTCAGGCCGAGCTGGCGAACCACATCGAATTCCAGACCGAATTGGCGCACCAGAAAGATACCGCCCAGGGTGGCCAGGCAGGCCAGCAGGCAACCGAACACCAGCAACTGGCCGAGCAGCAGGCCAAGGGAGCGCTGCTGGGCGGCCTGGACGCCGAGAGTGGTGTTGAGGCCGCCACTGGTTGCCGCGGCGATCAGGTCAGGCAGGGAATTGAGCAGGGCGAACAGGCCGCGGTCCGCGGGACCCAGCAGGCGCGCCAGGAGCACGTTGCGGGCCAGCCGCAAGGCGATGCTGGCGAGTCGGGTCGCCAGGCTGAACAGCAGTTGGGCGCGGTATCCTTTCATCCGCGCGCCGCCTTGAGCAGGCGCCAGCCCAGGCGCCCCGGGCGCTGGGCTGTGGCCTGGCCAACGTCGACCCGCGGCAAGGCCAGGCGTGGGCTGTCCGGTTTCACCAGGCCCGCTGCCGTACCCAGGGCGAAGCGATAGCCCAACTGGGTGATCGCCTCGCGCACCCCGGCGTCGTGGTCACCGTTCGGATAGCAGTAGATCGGCAAGGGGTGAACGCACTCCGCGGCCAGGGTGCGCTGCGAGCGCTCCAGCTCGAGTTGGAGGGCGGTGGGCGTCAGCTGGGTGAGGATGGCGTGGGCCGCGCCATGGGGCCCGAATCTCACCAGGCCCGAGCGTTCCAGAGCGCGCACCTGTTCCCAGTCCAGGGCATGCGGTTGGGCGGCAGGGGGGCACAGGGCCGCCAATTCGTTCAGCTGGGCGGGGGGTAGTTGCTTGAGCTGCGCCAGATAGTTACCCAGCAGCCGGCTACGGGTCTGGCTGGGATCGGTTTGCAGGAGTCGTGCGGGAGCCCGGTGGTCGAGCTCGGCGAGCCGGGCGAGCAAGGGGCCGGCGGCATGGTTATCGGGCGCTTGCCAGAGCAATTCGCCGATGGCCTCCCACCAGAACGGCTTGCCGGTACCGATATGGTCGGTGGACAGAAAGATGCTGGCCGGCAGGCCCCATTGGCGCAGCAGGGGAAAGGCCAGCTCGGCGTTGTCGCGCCAGCCGTCGTCGAAGGTCAGGGCGAGGCGGGGGCGTCGGCCAGCGCCCGGCTGCAGCAGTTCTTCCAGGGGCACGCAGTCGAAATGCGCGCCGATCCAGTCCAGCAGGCGGGCGAAGGTCGGCTGGCCCAGGCACAGGGCGGCGCGGTGCGGCGGACTGGCCAACTGGTCATTGGCCAAGACCCGATGCAGCATGAGGATGGTGCCGGCGGTTCGCAGCTGGCGCTGGGCCAGGGTCGCCAGATAGAGTCCGCCGACCAGTTGCTTGAGCAGTGCCTGGGGCGTCATGTCAGCGATTCTGCTCCGGATTCCACAGCGTATGGCGCCGGCCCGCCAGGAACTGCACCAGCCCTACGGCCATGCCGGCCAGGGTCACCAGCAGAAAGGCCGCCAGGCGAAAGGGGCGCGGCAAACGACCCTGACGATCCAGCAGGCCGAGCAGGGCACTGCCATAGGCCAGCAATTGGGCGGCCAGGGTCAGCTGGTAGCACGGCGTGGCGAGCAGCAGCAGATTGCTGGCCAGCAGCGGCAGCAGCGCGAGCGGCGCCAGGCGGCGCAGCAGCTTGTGGCTGAGCAGCGCCAGCGCATAGCGGCCATACCGAAAGGGATTGAGCAGCGCCTTGCGCTGCGCCAGGCTTTGCAGACCGCCGATGGTTACCCGCAGACGACGGCGGAACTGGTGCTGCGGCGCATCCACCCCCTGATCGAGCACCCGCGCGGAATCCACGTAGGCAATGCGGCGCTGCGCGAGCGGGGCGCAGGTACTGAGAAAGAAGTCGTCGTTGACCTCGCCCGGGATCGGACTGAACAGCTCGTGACGTAATGCCAGCAGCGCGCCGTCGGCAGCCACGGTGCAGCCCAGGCGATCTTCCGCCTGGCGCAACCAGGCCTCGTAGCGCCGGTACAGGCTGTCCCCCAGGCTCAGGCCGGTGCCCGTTTCGAGAATGCGCAAATTGCCACCGCAGGCGCCCACCTGGGGATCCGCCAGGGGACCGAGCAATTCGGCCAGGGTGGTCGGCGCCCAGCGATTGTCGGCATCGGTAAAGACCAGAATTTCCCCACGGCTCTCGGCCACGGCGGCGTTGAGCGCCGCAGCCTTGCCGATCCGCGGCAGGTCCAGCACCCGTACCTGGTCACTGGCGAAGGCCCGTGCCAGGGACACGGTGGTATCCGTGGAGCCATCGCTGGCGACCAGGATATCAAGCGCCGTGGGGTGATAGGTCTGGCTCAACAGGCTGGCGAGCTTGGCCTCGATGTGGCGGGCCTCGTTGTGGGCGGCGATCACCACCGAGACACTCAGGGGCGGCGCAACGAGACGAGGCCGACGAGGCGTCAGCCAGCCGCCGCAGGTGATGGCCAGGGGGTAGCCGAGGTAGGCATAGAGGGGCACGGCGACGCTCGCCCAGAAGATCCATTCAGCCACGACGCGGCCTCCTTACATTGCGTTTGAACAGCTGCAGCAGGGTGGCCACCGCGCCCAGGTGCAGGCGAATACCATGCAGCAGCCAGAGTTGCAGCACCAGGAGTGGCTGGCGTTGCCCGAGCGTCTGGCGCAGGGCCAACGCCAGCGGCAGTACCAGCGTCGCCGTAAGACCCGTAGCCAGCAAGCCAGGCGAGCCAAGCAGTCCGCCGAGCAGCGCCAGCAACGAGCAGCCGGCGGCGCCCAGGCAGAGCAGGGAGAACCGCCAAAGGCCAAGGCGGACAGGGCGCCTGGACAGGTGCCCGCTCTGGCGCCACAGTTCCTTGCCTAGCCACTCGTGCCAGGAGGCCTCGTAGCCCCAGTGCAGAACCGTGGGTGCCGGGATGGCCAGCTGACGCGCACCCAGGGCGTGCAGGCGCAGCCCCAGGTCCTTGTCTTCGCCGGTGCGCAGGCTATCGTCGAAGCCACCGACCCGCTCGAACCAAACACGCGACAGACACAGCGCCGGCGTCGGCAGCCAGCTACGCCAACGCCTGCGCGCGCTGCCCAGACTGCGCCGCTGCCAGGCCCGGGCATACCAGGGCGCCTCGGCAGGGGCCAGGCAATCCAGGGTAAAGGCATCCGCTCCAGCACTGCGCTCACGTTGCCAGATCAGCAGCCAGTCGTCCGGCACCTCGATGTCGGCGTCCAGAAAGGCCAGTTCGCCATGGTGAGCCCTGGCGGCGCCCAGGTTGCGCAGCCCGGCGATGCTCAGGCCGCGCCCATCGAGCACCCGAGCACCCAGGGCCTGGGCTAGCGCCGGGCCGGCATCGGTGGAGCCGTTGTCGACCACCAGGATCTCCGGCTCCAGCCCCGCCCGCCGCGCGGCGCGAGCCACTGCTAGCAGGGTGCGCTCGATATGCCGCGCCTCGTTGAACAGCGGGATGACGATGCTCAAGCTCATGCCGATGCGCCCGTGGCCGCGGGGGCGCGTGTGGCGCTGTCGCGCAGGATGCTGGAGAGCGCCAGGAGCGCCCAGAAATACTTGTGGTTGGGAATGCTCAGAAAGGCCATGAACAGGGCTACCGCCAGCAGGCTCAGGCCCAGATGCACGGCGAGATCGGCCTGTCGTCCCTGCCCCTGGCGGCCGCGCAGGGCGCCGGCCCGGTAGCAATTGTAGAGCGCCTTGCCGATCAGGCCGACGAACAGCAGGCCGGCGGGTACGCCAAACTCGCTGAAAAGCTCAAGATAGGTGTTGTGCGCACGGCGGTAGAGGTCAGGGACCTTGAGGCCCATGGAGTAGGCACTGGCATAGCCGGTTTGCGCATAGTGATAGGGAAAGGTGCCGGGGCCGGTACCGAACCAGGGCTTGGCAGCGATCATCGCCTCGCCCACCACGACATAGGAAGCACGTCGCCCCAGGGACGGATCTTCTTGCGGATTGATGCCCTCGCCGAGGCTGCTCAGAGAGGCGATACGCTCGAGGTAGGCATCAGGCAGGACGGTGACCGCCGTGGTCAGCGCAAGCGCCGCGCCTAGCAGGATGAAGCCGAGATGCCGTGGCCGTACCCGGCGCAGCCGAGGGCGGTGGTGCCAGAGACCGATCAGCAGGGTTGCAACCGCAACGATCAGGCCCGAGCGCGAGTCGGTCTTGACCAGGCCGATGCCGAGCAGGACCAGGCAGAGGATCCACAGCAGCCGGAGCACCGGCTGGCGCTCGTGCAGGAGCAGCAGGATCGCCAGTGGCAGGGCCACGGCGATGAGCAGCGCGAAATAGTTGGCGTCGCTGAGCAGGCCGATGGCTCGTCCACCCACCTCATGACCCTTGGTTAGCAGGCTCAGCAGGCAGGTCGTGGCCACGCCGAGTACCACCAGTCGACACAGCCAGAAGAGATCGAAGTCCCGTAGCGCCAGCAGGGTGATGGGAAACAGCGCCATGCCAATGAACAATTCGCGAAGATTGCCTACCGAGGCATCCGGACGTTCGCTGTAGATCAGGCTGAGGGCGGTGCAGATCAGGAACAGCACCAGCAGCCGCCAGAGATTGCTGCGCAGGTCACGCAGCGGGGTCTGGCGCACCACCAGGCGCAGCGCCAGGACGGCCAGCATGGCTCCACCGATCAGCTTGGGTGCGCTGACCGCACCTTCGCTGACCAGGTCCTCGAAGGGCACCAGGGCGAGCAGGCCCACCGCCCCCAGGCCGGACGCCGCACCAGTATGGCCAGACCCGCCAGGCCGAGCAGCGCCAGGGGCGCAAGGAACGGCCAGGGACTTGCCAGCAGGCCCAGGCTGAGCGCGCCGAGCAGGATACCGAACAGGGCTACGCTCACGGCGCCAGCCC
The DNA here is from genome assembly GCF_014522265.1 of Pseudomonas oryzihabitans. GTDB lineage: Bacteria > Pseudomonadota > Gammaproteobacteria > Pseudomonadales > Pseudomonadaceae > Chryseomonas > Chryseomonas aestiva. Next base: position 4,596,547 of record NZ_CP017024.1, on the reverse strand, counting down.
TCGGCTGGCCTGGGTATAGACCTGCAGCCAGGCGGCCACCAGAAGCGGTAGATGGAAGTCCTGCTTCTGGCGTAGCCGCGCCTCCCGGGCCAGGGACTGCGCCAAGGCAGGAGCTTCGAGCAGGCGCGCGATGCCGGCCGCGAGCTGGAGGGTGCTGCCGGGCGGTGCCAGCAGGGCGCTGCGTTCATGTTCGAGCATGTCGGGTACGCCGCCGACGGCGAAGGCGACGATGGGCACTCCGGCGCGCATGGCTTCGAGCAGGATCAGTGGGGTACCCTCGGTCCGCGAGCTGAGCACCAGTACCGAGAGCTGGCGCAGCCAGGCCTGACTGTCGCTCTGGTAACCCGGCAAGCTGATCCGCTCGGCAAGACCCGCGGCGACTAGGCGCTCCCGCAGGCGCGGCGCCTCGGGGCCGTCTCCCAGCATCACCGCCTGCAGCCCGGGCCGTGCCTGGCACAGTGGTATCACCGCATCGAGAAAGAGATCCGGTCCCTTCTCGCTACTCAGGCGACCGATGAAGCCGATCCGCATGGCGCTCTGTGCCTCTGCCGGAGTGTCCGGCAGGGACTCGCCCAGGGGTGGCAGGCCATTGGGGATCACGCTCAGGCGCTCGCCGGCGATGCCGTGGGCCTGATGCAGGCGGGCCAGGGCACGGGATACGCAGATGACCCGAGTGACTGCCCGGCTGCCGGCGATGGCCAGCGCCAGACGCGTATAGAGGCGTTGCTTGCGACTGCGCGGGGTGAAGCCATGCTGGGTGAGCAGCAGCGGCAGGCCCAGGTGTCGGGCAGCCAGCCAGGCGAACACCTGCGCTTTGAAATTGTGGGCGTTGAGCACTACCGCCCGACCGCGCAAGAGGCGCAGCAGAGCGATCAGTCCGCCGCAGTCGGTGCAGCGGACACCCGCTGCACGAAAGCGGTCCAGTAACTCGGCAGGCGGCTGGAAGAAAACCACCTCATGGCGACCGGGCACGTGCAGGCAGTGATCCAGCAGCATGCGCTCGGCGCCATAGAAGCCGCCGCTATGGATCAGGTGCACCACGGGTGGCCGCTTCAGCGCCATAGACAATGCCAGAGCCAGCGCAGGGAACCGCGGCGATAGGGATTGCCCATCACGCGCCGCTGATTGTTGAGCACCATCAGCACGGGCAGGTCCAGATGCCGGGAGATCTGATTGGGATGCTTGAAGCGATGATCGAAGACCTCGCGGATGTAGCCCAGGGCGACGGCCAGCAGCAGGCCGGTCAGCAGGCCCAGCAGCACCACTTGGAGCGGCCGCGGGAAAGCCGCCTGGGTAGGTTCGTGGGGCGTGCTCAGGATGCGGGCGTTGGAGGGCAGATTTTCCAGCAGGTTGAGATCGCGACTCTCTTCATAGCGCTGCGTGTAGGTGAAGAAGGCCTTGTGCAGAGCGTCGATCTCCGTGTCCAGCTGCCGCAGCCGGCCTTCGATGTCCTGCAGTTGCCGTACCCGCGCCTTGTAATCGGCGATGCGCGCCGTCTTCTGCTCGATCACCGCCTGCAAGGTCTGCTGGTTGGCCTGACGTTCATGGATCCGGTTCGCCACGATCTTGAGGAACTGCTGGTGGGTCCGGTCGATCTGGGCGCGCTGTTGCTGCATGGGCGCGCTGCCGGGTTGGAAGACGTCGGCGGCATTACCGTAGCGGGATATCTGCTGGATCAGCTGATCGCTCAGCTGCTTGATCTCGCTGTCCTCATAGGCGACGCCGTTGACCGTATTGGTGAAGCTGAAGGGAAAGGCGTAGTCGTTGGGGCGCCGCTTCTTGGCTTCCTGCAGATTCCTTTTCAGATAGTCCAGCCAGCGCTGGCCTTCCAGGTAGCGGTCGCGATAGTTGTTGAGCGCGGTCTCTTCGGTGCTGATGGCATCCAGGCGAAAGGTGGTTTCTTCCTTGGGATCCACGGCATTGGTGCTCTGCAGCAGGGCGATACGCTGATTTTCCAGGGCATCGAGGCGCTCGCCGTATTGCGCTTTCTTCTTTTCGTAGAAGGCCTCCGGCAGGTCGTTGGATTGCAGGGCGCGCCGTCGCTCCAGATAGTTGTGCAACAGCCGATCGACCAGCAGGGTGCCCTGGCCGGGATCCCGCGTCTTGAAATCCACCGAGATCACATTGGAGCCTGGCAGGGTCGCGATCTTCAGATTCTTGATGGCCGCATCGGTGTATTCGTCCAGCAGGGTTTCCTTGGGCGGCGTGGGCGCGCCGCCGAGGAGACGTTGCAGGGGTTCGAGCACCGCCGTCCGCAGTGGAGTCAGCACCAGACGCTTGAACGGTGACAGGAAGAAACGTTGCAGCAGTGTCGGCCGCACTTCGTAGCGCCCTTCGGCGACCAGTTCGGCCAGGGTGCTGCGAATCAGGGTGGGCGAGCGCAGAATGTCGCTCTCGGTTTCCATGTCGGCCAGGGTCAGCGGCAGGTATTTGTCCGCATCCGGGGTGAGCACAGCATTGGGATCGCTCTGCGAGAGCTTCTTCGACTGGACGATGACCTGACCGGAGATGTCGTACTGCTTGGGTAACAACACCGCCAGCACCAGGGTGGCGAGGGCGAACACCAGAAACACCCGCTTGATCAGGCGGCTGTTGGCAAAGAACACCCGCAGGAATTCATGGAGATAATTATCCATCTTGGTCATCTTCGGCCTGTCAGCGGGAGGTTCCGGTGGCGGAGGTGGTCGTGGTGTCTTCCTGCTGGCGGTAGACGGTGTCGCCCTTGTTGTCCAGGCGATAGGAGAGGCCGATGCCGACGCCCTGGAACAACAGCACATCGGCGAGCTGCTTGGTGAACTGGGCGGCGCGAGTCAGGCGCGTCTTGGGGATGAATAGCAGGTCGTCCGGGCGCAGATAGGCGAAGGCTGCGGCCTTGCCATCGAGCAGGTTGGCCAGGTCATAGACCCGCGCCACCACGTGGTCGCCCTGCCGCTGCATGATCACCGCCGAGTTCAGCTTGGCTCCCGGGGTGGCGCCGCGGGCCAGCGTGAGCGCCTCCAGCACCGAGATGGGCCGACGGATCGGGTAGGCGCCGGGCTGCACGACTTCGCCCAGCACATAGATTTCGTTGGGTGCGGTGCTCTTGAGCAGTACGTCCACCTTCATCCGCCCGGTCTGTTCGGCGTAGCGGCGATCCAGTTCGGCGCTCAGTTGGCTGACGGTCAGGCCGCGGACTGAGAGATTGCCCAGCAGCGGAAAGCTAGCCGTGCCATCGGCGCCCACCGTGATCTCGCGGCTGAGTCCGTAGCCCGGGTGGTTGAGCGTCATGCGCAGATTTTCTTCCCCGGCCAGCAGGCGTGGGACCGACAGGGTGATGTCGGGACGCCGGAGCACCTTGGCGTAGCTGCGCATGATCTGGGTGCGGGCCTCGTCCACCGTCAGGCCGCCGATCTTCACGCCATTCACATAGGGCAATTCGACCACGCCGTCCGGCATAACGATGCGCGTGCCATTGAGTTCCGGGGCGCTGGTGAACAGCACCTCGACCTGATCGGTCGGCTGGATGCGATAGGCCGTTGGGCTGCTGAAGCTGATATGGAAGATGACATCGAGCACGTCTTGCGGGCGCAGGGTCTGCTGCACCGGCATCACCGTGGTGAGCTGATTGTCGGCGGTGGGGGCGGTCAGGATGTCCACCGGCAAATTCTGAGCATCGGGCACCTGGGTGCAGGCCACCAGCTGGGTCAGGAACGCAAAGGCGAGGAAGCGGGTTTTCATGACGGGGACCGCGTTGGCTACAGGTGGTCGTAGACCCACTTGGGCATGTAGTACTTGCGCTCGTTGAAGACGCAGCCGATGACCTTGGCCGCTGCCTGGGTCAGGCGCTGGACGGCGGCCTGGGCGACTTCCCAACGGGTTTCTTCGGCCTTGATCACCAGTATCACGCCGTCGACCAGGGCGCTGATGGCCAGGGTGTCGGCGGGCGAATAGATGGCGGCGGCGTCGATCACTACGAAGCGATAGCGCTGTCGCAGTTCGTCGAACAGGCCCTGGAGCGCCTCGGGTGGCAAGCGGTCGTTGTGGCGTTCGATATGGCCGCTGCCGAGAACGTCGAACGCCCACTCGGGCCGGCTATGGATGCAGGCGTCCAGCACCGGTGTCGGCGTTTCCAGCAGCAGATCGAGAAAGCCGGGGTGGCCGGTCAGTTCCAATTGGCGACTCAGGGCCGTGGCCGAAAAACTGGCATCCACCAGCAAGACGCGACCGCGGCTGGAACGGGCGAGTTCGTTGGCCAGGGCCATGGCGCTGGTGGTCACGCCGCTGCCGGTGTTGGCCGCGGTGAGCAGGACCACACGCTGATCCTTGTCCATGACGGTACTGGCCAGGTTGACCTCGCTGGGCGAGACGGGAGGGGAAAGCGGCATGTCAACTGGCTCCTTGACCATCGAGGACCTTGAGGGGCGTCTTGAGCAGGATGCGCAGGTCGAACCAGGGGCTCTGCTGCTCGATGTATTGCATGTCCAGTTGCACGCGGTCGTCGAAGCCCAGGTCGCTGCGACCCGATACCTGCCAGAGGCCGGTGATCCCCGGATAGATGCTCAGCCGAACCAGATGACCGGGCAGATAGGTGTCGGCCTTGAAGGAGGTGGGGCGCGGCCCGACCAGGCGCATGTCGCCGCGGACCACGTTGAGCAGATTGGGCAGTTCGTCGATGCTGGTGCGGCGCAGCCAGCGACCGACCGGCGTGATCCGCGGATCCCTGTCCACCTTGAAATCTATGGCATCGGCGCCGTGCTTGTTCAGATGCCGGACCGAGCTCTTGAGCGCTTCGGCATCGGCCACCATGGTGCGAAATTTGTACATACCGAAACGACGACCTCGAAAGCCGGTGCGCTGTTGTACGAAGAGTATCGGCCCCGGATCGCTGGTCTTTATCAATACCGCCACCACCATGAGCAACGGCGACAAGAGCAGCAGCAGCAACAGGGCCAGGAGCGCCGAGGTCAGCCGCTTGCTACGCGACAGCGCCCAGGAGCGGCCACCGGTGCGGCCGGTCAGCCAGCTACGGTCCTGCTTGGCCAGCGCCTGGTCGATACGGGCGCGCAAGGCCGGATTGCGCCGTTCCCGGCGCGGCTCGGCGCGGCCGTGGGTGAGGTCGGCAAGGTCTTTGGAGAAAGGATCCGATTGCATTAGCGGGCTCCAGATGCCGGTCAGCTGGCGATGCTCGCCGCCAGACCGTGATAGGTACGAAACCAGTCCGTGAAGAGGCGCAGCCCGTCTTCGAGTGCCACCTGAGGCGCGAAGCCGGTGGCGTCCTCCAGGGGGCTGCAGTCGGCGAAGGTGTGCAGGACGTCCCCCGGTTGTCTGGGCAGCAGCTCCAGTTCCGCCTTGCGCCCCAGGCACTCTTCCAGCAGGGCCACGTAGCGGCGCAGGTGCACCGGGCGATTGCCGCCGATGTTGTAGAGCCGCCAGGGCGCACGACTGGCCGCCGGGTCCGGTGCCTGGTCGTCCCAGTCGGGATTTGGCGTTGGGGCGGCGGGCAGCAGCCGAACCAGGGCCTCGATGATGTCGTCCACGTAGGTGAAGTCGCGTTGATGCTCGCCGAAGTTGAACAGACGGATCGGACGGCCCTCGACGATGGCCTTGGCAAACAGCATCGGTGACATGTCGGGTCGGCCCCAGGGGCCATAGACGGTGAAGAAACGCAGTCCGGTCGTCGGCAGCTGGTAGAGATGGCTATAGCTGTGCGCCATGAGCTCATTGGCCTTCTTGCTGGCGGCGTAGAGCGACAGGGGATGGTCGGTGCGGTCGGCGACGGCATAGGGCGTCGCGCCATTGGCGCCATATACCGAACTGGACGAGGCGAACAGCAGATGCTCGACCGGATGGTGGCGACAGGCTTCGAGAATATGCAGGAAACCCTTGAGGTTGCTGTCGAGATAGGCGCTCGGGTTGACCAGTGAATAGCGGACCCCAGCCTGGGCCGCCAGATGGACCACCGCCGTAGGGCGTTCACGCGAGAACAGCTGAAGCAGGGCGTCCAGATCGCCGATGTCCTGTCGATAGCAGGGAAAGTCGCCGGCTTCCGCCGAGATCCACGCCAGCCGCCGTTGCTTGAGTTGCGGCGAGTAGTAGTCGTTGAAGCTGTCCAGGCCCACCACCTCATGGCCATCCAGCAGCAGGCGACGGGTCAGGTGAGCGCCGATGAATCCCGCCGCACCAGTTACCAGCACCTTCATGGTCGGACCTCGGCGCGAGCCGTGCGCTGGACTGCGCCAATGGCTTCCAGCACGTGTCGAATGACGCGACCGGGCACGGCAAAGGCCGGGTGCAAGAGCCGCAAGACGGAAAAGCTCAGGGACGAGGCGTGGACGTTCATGATCATCTTGATCGAGCGAAACGGGCGACTGGTTGGGTAGATAGCAAAAAGCCATCCCCTATACAGTGTGAATTACATCACTTTTTTCTCCGTCCCGAAATAAATTCTGATAACTGACCTTATAAAAAATGGACGGGTCTATGACGTCAAGATATAAGCGGTCAGCTTGATGGCAGAACGGACGTTGGGTCTGTGCCCAGGGGGCGGACAAGGCAGGGGGCTGCTGCGCGCAACCTTGCGCGAGAGGAGACTGGACGATGGCCAGATGCGCAGAAGAGGGCTTGCCTGGCGAACGTCCTGGTGACGAGACCGCTACCGGCGTATGTCTGGGCGGGTAAGGCCGCGGTTGACGTCCTGGGTCGACCGCGGCGAAGGGACGCGCGGTTCAGGCCTGAGCCGCGAAGCCCAGCGCCTGTTGCAGCGCCGCCTGACCCACCACCTCGCCGATCACCAGGATCGCCGGACTGCGCAGTTGGAAGAGCGTGGCGTCCACCTGCAGCTCCTGCAGGGTCGAGCGGCATTCGCGCTGGCTGGGCAGGGAGGCGTTCTCGATCATGGCCACCGGTGTGGTCAGCGTGAGACCGCCATCCAGCAGGCCCTGCTGGATCTCGGCCAGGCGCGCGACGCCCATGTAGACCACCAGCGTGGTACCAGTGGCGGCCAGGGCGGCCCAGTTGGGCGCCGTGTCGTCCTGGGTGTGGGCGGTGACCAGGGTTACGCCGCGGGCCACGCCCCTCAGGGTGAGGGAGATGCCGCAGGCGGTGGCACCGGCCAGGCCGGCGGTGATGCCGTTGACGATCTCGCTGGCGACGCCACGGGCGGCCAGCCATTCGGCCTCCTCGCCGGCACGACCGAAGATGCAGGGATCGCCGCCCTTGAGCCGGGCCACGCAACGGCCCTGGCGGGCATAGCGCAGCATCAGCCGGTGGATGAAGGCCTGGGGCGTGGAGCGGCAGCCGCCGCGCTTGCCGACGCGGATCACCCGGGCGTTCGGGCAGTGTTCGAGCACCGCCGGATTGACCAGGTCATCGATCATCACCACCTCGGCTTCGCCTAGGGCGCGCACCGCCTTGAGGGTCAGCAGCTCGGGATCGCCGGGGCCGGCACCGATCAACCAGACTTTCCCACTCATGTAGTGACCTCTCGTTTCCAGGGTGGCGACTGTAACGCAAAAAAAAAGGCGTCCCGCTGCAAGCAGCTGGGACGCCTTTGTCCGGAGGGTCTTTCCTCGCCGTTGAAGAAAGACCTGTGTTGTCTGAGGATTTGCAGGCTTCGTGCCAAGGCGCAGATCCGTTCTTTCCGGCGGTTTACCGCTGGAAAGGGGGCAGCGGGCTGCCCCTTTTGGGCGCAGCGTGCTGCAAAGGAGGGCATGACGCCGCGAGGTCTTCAGTGCCGATAGAGCCAGAGCAGCACCAGCAGCAGATTCAGCAGTAGCGAACAGGCGGCCACGATCTGCCAGGTGCGCAGGGGATCGCGCTGCAGCAGCGGCAGCGGGCGGGCCAGGGGTTGACGCTCGCCCTGCTCCAGCAGCAGCAGGGCTTCCTCGGCGGTTTCGAAGCGATCGGCGGGGTCGACCGCCACGGCGCGCTGCAGCCAGTCGTCGAGCCAGGCCGGTACATCCGGACGCCGGCGCAGGGCACTGGCCGGCGCGCCGAAACGTGGCCGCTGGAAGGGCTCGACCTCGCCGTAGGGATAGCCACCGGTGAGCAGCTGATAGAGGGTCACCCCGGTCGCATAGAGATCCTGGGCCGGACTGGGCTCGGCGCCCTCGAGGGACTCCGGCGCCCGGTAGCTGGGAGTGCCCGGGCTGTCATGCAGATCCTCGGACAGCTGCGGACAATAGGCCAGGCCGAAGTCCAGCAGACGCAATTCGCCATCCTGGCCGCGATGCAGGTTGTCCGGCTTGATGTCGCGGTGAAGGATGTTGCGCCTGTGCAGCTGGCCGAGGGCCCGCAGCAGGCGGGAGGCGACGTCCAGCCAGTCGGCCAGGGCCAGGGGGCCTTCGCTGCGTAGCTGCTGCGCCAGGGTACGACCGGCATATTCCCGTTGCACGAAGTAGAGATGCGCCCGCCGCGGCAACGGATGGACCTCGACGAAGGCGCGCCCGGCGACCCGGCGCAGGAACCACTCCTCCATGAGCAGGGCATGACCGGCCAGGGTGTCGAATTGCAGCGCCGCGGGCAGGGTCTTGAGCAGCCAGGGACGGCCGCCCTCGTCCTTGACCCGGTAGAGCAGCGATTGCCGCGACTCGGCCAGACGCTCCACCACCGTCCAGCCTTCGAAGTGCTGGCCGGGCTTGAGCGCCGGCAACGGCGGCCAGGTATCGGCGCTGGCCAGGGTATCGGCCAGGGACACGTCAGGGAGGCGGTCGACCCGTACCAGCAGGGCGCTGGCGTTGTCCTGGCCACCGGCATGCAGGGCGCCGGCCACCAGGGCCTGGGCAGTGGCCTCCAGCTCCGCGACGCCATCGACCAGGATGCGCCTCATGCTGTCTTCACCCAGCGCGGCCCAGACGCCGTCGCTCACCAGGAGCAGGGTTTCGCCGGCTTCCAGCTCGCCTTCGCGAAAGTCCACCACCAGGTGGTTCTCCAGGCCCAGGGCGCGGGTCAGCACATGCTGCATGCCGGCCTGCTGCCAGACGTGGTCGACGGTGAGGCAGCTCAGCCGGTCGCCGTGCCAGCGGTAGGCGCGGCAGTCGCCGACGTGGGCCAGGGTATAGCGCCGCCCGCGGATCACCAGGGCGGTGAGGGTGGTCAGCAGTGGCTGGCCATTGCCCGCAGCCTGCAGCCAGCGATTCTGCGCCAGCAGCAACCGCTCCAGGGCCTGGGCCACCGGCCAGGTCTCCGGCGTGGAATAGTAATCCTGGGCCAGGGCCTGGAGGGTGGCGCGGGCGGCCAGGCCACCGTCGGGACAGCCGCTGACGCCATCGGCGAGGGCGAACAGATGCCCCTTGGTCGCCGCCAGCGCCGCGCTGGGCTGGACACTGCGCAAGGCGTCCTGGTTTTCCTTGCGCGGACCGGTCGCAGTGGCTTCGGCGAAGGCGAGTTCTAGAGGCATGTAGGGGGCGCCAGAGAGGAGAGGAGACCGGCGATGCAAAAGCGATACCCGACCACCGGACGCCCCTGATCCCTCACCAGATTTCCACGCGTTTCTCGTCCGGCCGGACCATGGCATCACCCGCCTTGCAGCTGAACGCCTTGGCGAAGGACGGCATGTTGGACGGCGCGCCAAGCGCGCGGAATCTCATGGGCGCATGGGGGTCGGTGTTGAGGAACAGGCGCGCCTGCTCTTCACGGATCGAACCGCGCCAGACCCGCGCCCAGTTGAGGAAGAAGCGCTGCTGCTGGGTATAGCCATCGATCTTCCGGTTGGCTTCCTCCGGCTTTTTCGCCAGGGCCAGTTGCAGGGCGTCGTAGGCCGCATTGATGCCGCCGAGATCGCCGATGTTCTCGCCCAGGGTGAGCTTGCCGTTGACGTGCAGCTCCGGATGATCCGGCAGCGGCTGGTAGTTGTCGAACTGCTCCACCAGTTTGCCGGTGCGGGCTTCGAAGGCCTTGCGATCGGCCGGGGTCCACCAGTCCACCTGGTTGCCGGCGCCGTCGAACTTGCTGCCCTGGTCGTCGAAACCATGGCTGGCCTCGTGACCGATCACTGCGCCGATACCGCCGTAGTTGATGGCATCGTCGCCGTCCGGATAGAAGAACGGCGGCTGCAGGATGGCGGCGGGGAAGTTGATGGTGTTGTCGGTGGGGCTGTAGTAGGCATTGACCGTCTGCGGGTACATGCCCCATTCCTGGCGGTCGGTGGGCTTGCCGATCTTGTCCAGGTCATGGCGATAGTTGAAGCGCGAGGCGGCTTCCAGGTTGGCATAGAAGCCCTGCGGCTTGAGCGTCAGGCCGCTCCAGTCGCGCCAGCGCTCGGGATAGCCGATCTTGGGCAGGAAGCTGTCCCACTTGGCCAGCGCCTTCTGCTTGGTCTCCGGACTCATCCAGTCGAGCTGCTCGATGCGCGCCTTGAGCGCCAGCATCACGTTGTCCACCAGCTCCTGGGCCCGCGCCTTGGCCTGGGGCGAGAAATGCTCCTGCACATAGAGCTGGCCGAGACCTTCGCCCATGGCGCCGTTGACCGCGCGCAGCACCCGTTTCCAGCGTTCGCTCTGCTGCTGCTGGCCACTCAGGGTCTTCTGGTTGAATTCGAAGCTTTCCTGCTGGAAAGGCCTGGACAGCAGCGGCGCAGCGTCGTCGATCACATGGGCACGCAGATAGGCCTGCCACTGCTCGACGGGAGTCTCGGCCAGCATCCGGTCGAATTCGGCGAAGAAGCCCGGCTGGGACAGCGAAAAGCCCTGCTGGCCGGTGACGCCCTGGCTGGCGAAGAAGGCCTGCCAGTCGAAATGCGGCGTGACCTTGTTGGCTTCGGCGAAGCTCAGGTAGTGATACTGGTTCTCCGGATTGCGCAGCTCCACCGGCTTGACGGAAGCCCGCGCCAGGCGACTTTCGAAGGCCAGCACCAGTTCGGCCTGGGCGGCCGCCTTGGCCTTGGGCACTCCGGTCAGCACCAGCAGCCGGGCGATGTGGCCGAGATAGGCCTGGCGCAGCTTGGCGTAGTCGGCTTCGGTGTAATAGTCGGGCGTGGGCAGGCCCAGGCCGCCCTGGTAGGCGTAGGCGATCTGCTGCTTGGCGTTCTGATAGTCGGCGCCGGAGCCGAAGGAGAACACCTGCATGTCGCCACGGGCGAAGCTCTGTTGGAGGTACTTCACGACATCAGCCGTGGTGCGCAACCCGTCGATGGTCGCCAGTTGCGCCTGGATCGGCCGATAGCCGGCGCGCTCGATGGCGGCCTCGTCCATGCCCGAGCGATACAGCCAGCCGATCTTCTGCTCCACCGAGCCCGCTGCCGCGCGATCCGCGGTGCGGGCGGCGCGCTGCAGGATGGCGTGCTGGTCGTTGAGCGATTTTTCCCCCAGGGCCATGAAGGAACCCCAGCGTGACTTGTCCGGCGGGATCGGATTGGCCGCGACCCATTTTTCATTGACGAAGATGTCGAGGTCACTGCAGGCGGTGGCCGGGTCACCCAGTTCGGTGACGTCGAAAACCGGGGCGGCGAAGGCCTGGCTGCCGAGCAGCAGGCCGATGGCGAGGGTGAGAGGTTTCAACGCAGGCATGGGAGAAAAGGGTCTCCAGGAAGGGACAGGGAAGCAGGGTGGGGCGTCGAGGGTAGCGGTCGGGGCGCGACCCTGCCAAGGGCGGCGGCTTTGTCTGAAAAGTGCCTGCGCTCGGTCATGCAGCGTTAAAAATCCGTTCGGAATGCTCATTTACCACTCGTAAACTGCGCTTCCTCACGGATTTTTGCCTTGCCTGACCTTCGCTCGGCGACTTTTCAAACAAGCCGTGACCCCAGAAACGACGATCCCCGCCGAGGCGGGGATCGTGGGCGACGCTCTGGATCAGAACACCGTCAGCTGCGCCAGTTGCAGCAGCGGCTGCGGATAGACGCCAAGGATGAAGGTCGCGATGGAAATGGCGATCAGCATCACGCCACCGGCGCGCTGACCCCAGTTCATTGGCGCATCGTGGCGCTGCAGGCCCTGCTCGGTCAGGTACAGGGTGACCATCACGCGCAGGTAGTAGAACAGGCCGATGGCGCTGCCCAGCACGATGGCCGCGGTCTGCCACCACATGCCCGCTTCCACGCCCACGGTGATGACGTAGAACTTGCCGATGAAACCGGCGGTGAGCGGAATGCCGGCCAGGGACAGCATCATCACCGTCAGCGCCGCGGTCAGGTACGGACGGCGCCAGAACAGGCCGCGGTACTCGAACAGGGCATCGGCGTCACGCTGACCGTTGCTCGGGCTGGACATCAGGGTGATCACGCCGAAAGCGCCCAGGCTGGTGAAGACGTAGGTCACCAGGTAGACCGCCACGGCTTCCATCGACAGGCCTTCGCCCGAGGCCACTGCCACCAGCAGATAGCCGAAGTGGGAGATGGAGGAATAACCCAGCAGACGCTTGAGGTTGCTCTGCATCAGCGCCAGCAGGTTGCCCACCAGCATGGAGGCGATGGCGATGAAGGCGATGGCATCGTGCAGCCAGCCGTCCTCGGTGGCCATGGGCATGGTCTGGAACACCCGCACCAGCACGGCGAAGACGGCAACCTTGCTGGCGGTGGCCAGGAAGGCACCGACCGGAGCCGGGGAGCCTTCGTAGACGTCCGGGGTCCAGAGGTGGAAGGGCACCAGCGACAGCTTGAAGCCAAGGCCGACGATCAGCATGCCGAGGCCGATTTCCATCAGCAGGCCAGTGCTCGCCGGGGCGTCCATCTGCATGCCGATGTCGGCGAAGTTCAGACTGCCGGACTGGGCGTAGAGCAGGGCCATGCCGAACAGCAGGATGGCCGAGCCGGCGGCGGACAGCACCAGGTACTTCATGCCGGCTTCCAGGGAACGGCGATTGAAGTAGCTGTAGGCCACCAGGCCGTAGACCGGTACCGACAGCAGTTCCAGGCCGATGAACAGGCCGGCGACGTTCTGCGCCGCCACCAGCACCAGACCACCGGTGGCAGAGATCAGCAGCAGCAGGTACAGCTCTTCACGGTTGCCCGGATAGCCTTCCATATAGGCATGCGACAGGGTCATGCAGGCCAGGGTGGCGATCAGGATCAGCGCCATGTAGAAGCAGGTGAAACCGTCGATGCGCAACATCGGGGTGACATCGATGGCACCGACGCCGAGGGCCGGGATGCAGGACAGCAGGGCCAGGTTGAGACCGATCACGCCCAGGGTCGGGATGATGGTGTGATCCCGCCGCCAGGCGATGCCCAGCATCACCACCACGGCGGTGAAGCCGGTGATGATGATCGGCAGGAGGGCGATGAAGTGTTCGTAGGTAAAGGTCATGGCGCTCTTACCGGGCGGAAACGAGAGAGGAGAAGGCTTCGCCGAGCCACTGCTGGACACCGGCCATGCTCGCGGCCGAGGTATCCAGCACCGGCTGCGGATAGACGCCGAGCAGCACCAGCAGCACGCCAAGCAGCAGCAGCATCGACAGCTCCCGTGCGTTCAGACCCGGCAGGGCGCCTTCGGCCTTGGCCGGACCGAAGTAGGCGCGGTGGATCATGATCAGCGAATAGACCGAGGCCAACACCAGGCCGAAGGTGGCGATGACGGTGATCATCGGCACCACCGGGAAGGCGCCCAGCAGGATCAGGAATTCGCCGACGAAGTTGCCGGTACCCGGCAGACCCAGCGAGGCCGAGGCGAAGAACAGACTCAGGGCCGGCAGGTAGGGCAGCCGCGCCCAGAGCCCGCCCATCTGGCGCATGTCACGGGTGTGCATGCGCTCATAGAGCTGGCCGCAGAGGATGAACAGACCGGCGGCGGAGAGGCCGTGGGCGATCATCTGCACCACCACGCCCTGCAGCGCCTGGGGGCTGCCGGAGTAGATGCCGATCAGCACGAAGCCCATGTGCGAGACGCTGGAGTAGGCCACCAGGCGCTTGATGTCGGTCTGGGCGAACGACAGGATGGCGCCGTAGAAGATGCCGATGATGCCCAGCCACATGGCGATCGGCGCGAATTCCGCCGAGGCGTTGGGGAACAGCGGGATGGCGAAGCGCAGCAGGCCGTAGGCGGCGGTCTTGAGCAGGATGCCGGCGAGGTCGACGGAACCGGCGGTCGGCGCCTGGGCGTGGGCATCGGGCAGCCAGGAGTGCAGCGGCACCACCGGCAGCTTCACCGCGAAGGCGATGAAGAAGCCCAGCATCAGCAGGTATTCCAGCTTGGGATCCAGCTGCAGTTGCAGCAGGTCTTCGTAGTCGAAGGTCAGGACGCCGGTGGCACCGTAGTTCACCAGCACCAGGGCAACGATCGCCACCAGCATGATCAGGCCGCTGGCCTGGGTGAAGATGAAGAACTTGGTGGCAGCGGTGATGCGGCTCTTCTTGCCGTCCGCGGAGCTATGGCCCCACAGCGCGATCAGGAAGTACATCGGCACCAGCATCATTTCCCAGAAGAAGAAGAACAGGAACAGGTCCAGGGCCAGGAACACCCCCACCACGCCACCGATGATCCACAGCAGGTTGAGGTGGAAGAAGCCGACGTGGCGCTGTACTTCGCGCCAGGAGCAGGTCACCGCCAGCACACCGAGCAGGCCGGTGAGCAGAATCATCAGCAGCGACAGGCCATCGAGACCGAAGTGCAGGCTGATGCCGAAGCGCGGAATCCAGTTCATCTGGAATTCCGCGGTCCAGGCGGTTTCGGCGCCAGGGGCCGGAGCCAGGCTGTAGTCGCCGTGGGCCCACAGCCAGAGGCCGAGCACCAGCTCCAGCAGCATGGTGAACAGGGCGATCCAGCGGGGCACCAGCGGGCCGGTCTTTTCCGTGAGGAAACAGAGCAGGCCGCCGATGAAGGGGATCAGGATTAGCCAGGGCAGAAGCATGACGTGTACTTATCCTTAGTCAGGGGGTCAGGCCAGCAGCAGCGCGCCGAGCAACAGCACGGCGCCTCCCACGATGGAAGCCGCGTACCAGCGCAGACGGCCGTTCTCGGTGATGCTCAGTGCCAGGTTGCCGCCGCGCGCCAGCATCGGGATCAGGCCGATGGCCTGGTCGAAGGGATCGCGACGCAGCAGGCGGGTCAGCAGCAGGTACGGCTTGACGAAGATCAGGTCGTACAGCCAGTCGAAGCCCCAGGCGTGATACCACCAGGTCCCGAAGAAGCGACCCGGCGCACTCTTGGCCAGGCCGTTCACGAAGGAACGCTTGCCAAGGAAGAGCAGGGCGGCCAGCAGGATACCGGCGATGGCGATGGCCCCGGAGGTGATCTCCAGGGAGTGCTTGGCTTCGCCACCGGCGTGGCCGATGGATTCCGGCAGCACCCCGGCCAGCGGCGGCACGATCATCGCGCCGACAAAGGTCGAGAGCACCAGCAGTACCGCCAGCGGCAGGTTGTGGGCGATGCCGTGGCCGGCATGGGCCTCGGTGTGCGCCTCGCCATGGAAGGTGATGAAGATCAGGCGGAAGGTGTAGATCGAGGTCAGGAAGGCACCGGCCAGGCCTGCGTAGAGCAGGTAGGTATGACCGCTGGCCATGGCTTCCCAGAGGATCTCGTCCTTGGAGTAGAAGCCGGCGGTCACCAGCGGCAGCGCCGCCAGGGCCGAACCACCCACCACGAAGCTGGCGTAGGCCAGGGGGATCTTCTTCCACAGGCCGCCCATCTTGAAGATGTTCTGCTCGTGGTGGCAGGCCAGGATCACCGAACCCGAGGCGAGGAACAGCAGCGCCTTGAAGAAGGCATGGATCATCAGGTGGAAGATCGCCGGCTGCCAGGCGCCGACACCCAGGGCCAGGAACATATAGCCGATCTGGCTCATGGTCGAATAGGCCAGGATGCGCTTGATGTCGGTCTGCACCAGGGCGGCGAAACCGGCCAGCACCAGGGTCACGGCACCGATGATGCCGACCAGGTGGAGGATTTCCGGCGCCAGCAGGAACAGGCCGTGGGTCCGGGCTATCAGGTAGACGCCCGCGGTCACCATGGTCGCCGCGTGGATAAGTGCGGAGACCGGGGTGGGGCCGGCCATGGCGTCCGCCAGCCAGGTCTGCAGCGGCAGCTGGGCCGACTTGCCGACCGCGCCGCCGAGCAGCGCCAGGGTGGCCAGCACGATCAGCGGATCACCACTGGCGAAGACGTCCGGCGCCTTCTGCAGCAGCTCCTGGATGTCCAGGGTGCCCAGGGTCATGAACAGGATGAACAGACCGAAGGCCATGAAGACGTCGCCGACGCGGGTGACGATGAACGCCTTCAGCGCCGCGTTGCCGTTGGCGCGCTCGCTGTAGTAGAAGCCGATCAGCAGGTAGCTGCACAGGCCCACGCCTTCCCAACCGAAGTACAGCAGCAGCAGGTTGTCGCCGAGAACCAGCAGCAACATGCTGAAGATGAACAGGTTGGTGTAGGCGAAGAAGCGCGAATAGCCCTCTTCACCGCGCATGTACCAGGACGCGAACAGGTGGATCAGGAAGCCGACGCCGGTGACCACGCCGAGCATGGTCAGCGACAGGCCATCCAGGTAGAGAGCCATGTTGGGCGCGAAGCCCTCCACGTTCATCCACTGCCAGAGGACGAGGGTCAGGTGACCGTCGGCGGGCGGTGCGACGTGGAAGTTCCAGCCGACCCAGGCGGCGACCAGCGCCGCCAGGCCCACCGAACCCACGCCGATCAGCGCGGAGAGATTCTCCGACAGCCGACCGCGGGAGAAGGCCAGCAGGAAATAGCCGACCAGGGGAAAGGCGAAGGTGAGGGGTAGCAGGTTCATCCGTGCATCTCGCTGGCGGCATCGACGTCGAGGGTGTGGAAGCGGCGATAGAGCTGCAGCAGGATCGCCAGGCCGATACTGGCCTCGGCGGCGGCCAGGCTCAGCACCAGGATGAACATCACCTGGCCGTCGGGGGCGCCCCAACGGCTACCCGCGACCACGAAGGCCAGGGCGGAGGCGTTCATCATGATTTCCAGACTCATGAGCACGAAGAGGATGTTGCGGCGGACCATCAGGCCCACCAGGCCAAGGGCGAACAGGGCGCCGGCGAGGGCCAGGCCGTGTTCCAGAGGTATGGCGTTCATTGGCTGTTCTCCAGTCCTTGGCGACTCACTCGCCGATCCCGTCTTTGACGTCGCTGCGACCCAGGTGATAGGCCGCGACCAGGGCACCCAGCAGCAGCATGGAGGCCAGTTCGACCGCCAGCAGATAGGGTCCGAACAGGCTGATGCCCACGGCCTTGGCTTCCACCGAGGTATGACCGATGGCAGCGCCGCCCGGGGTGCGCGCGAGCACCACCAGCAGTTCCACCAGCAGCGCACCGGCGAGGATCGACGGAGCTATCCAGATCTTGGGGGTCAGCCACTTGCGTTCCTGCTCGGCGACGACCGGCCCGAGGTTGAGCATCATCACCACGAAGACGAACAGCACCATGATGGCGCCGGCGTAGACGATGATCTCCAGGGCGCCGGCGAAGGGCGCGCCCAGGGCGAAGAACACCATGGACACGGCCAGCAGCGAGATGATCAGGTACAGCAGCGCATGCACCGGATTGGTGTTGGTGATCACCCGGAAGGTGGCCAGGACGGCCACCCCGGCGGAGAAATAGAAGGCGAATTCCACGACAGCTCCTTAGGGCAGCAGACTCTTCACGTTGATCGGCTCTGCCTCGCTCTGCGCGGCACCCTTGGGCTTGCCCGCGATGGCCATGCCGGCCACGCGGTAGAAGTTGTATTCCGGATACTTGCCCGGACCCGAGATCAGCAGGTCCTGCTTCTCGTACACCAGCTCCTGGCGCTTGAATTCGGACATCTCGAAATCCGGGGTCAGCTGGATGGCGGTGGTGGGGCAGGCCTCCTCGCACATGCCGCAGAAGATGCAGCGCGAGAAGTTGATGCGGAAGAACTCCGGGTACCAGCGACCGTCTTCGGCTTCGGTCTTCTGCAGCGAGATGCAGCCGACCGGGCAGGCCACGGCGCACAGGTTGCACGCCACGCAGCGCTCCTGACCGTCGGGGTCACGGGTGAGCACGATGCGGCCGCGATAACGCGGCGGCAGGTACACCGGCTCCTCGGGATATTGCAGGGTGTCGCGCTTGCGGAAGGCGTGGCCGAAGACCATCACGATGCTACGCAACTGGGTGTAGGTGCCATGCAGGACGTGCAAGATTTCCTTGATCATGACGAATACCTCACTGGCCGATGGCCGGCGAGGCGCTATAGAGCACCACCGCGCCGGTCACCAGCAGGTTGATCAGGGTCAGGGGCAGGCAGAACTTCCAGCTGAAGGCCATTACCTGGTCGTAGCGCGGACGCGGAATGGACGCGCGCAGCAGGATGAAGATCATGATGAAGAAGGCGGTCTTCAGGGCGAACCAGAAAAACGACAGCCAGGGCAGGGTGTCCAGGAAGGGACCGTGCCAGCCGCCGAAGAACAGGGTCACCAGCAGCGCCGAGATCAGCACGATGCCGATGTACTCGCCGACGAAGAACATGCCCCACTTCATGCCCGCGTATTCGATGTGGTAACCGTCGGCGAGCTCCTGCTCGGCTTCCGGCTGATCGAACGGGTGACGGTGGGTGACGGCGATGCCGGCGATGAAGAAGGTGCAGAAGCCGAAGAACTGGGGAATGATGAACCACCAGCCCTGGTGCTGCGCCTCGACGATATCCCTCATGTTGAAGGAACCGGTCACCGCGACGATGCCCATCACCGACAGACCCATGAACACCTCGTAGGAGAGGGTCTGGGCCGAGGCGCGCATGGCGCCCAGCAGCGAGAACTTGTTGTTGCTCGCCCAGCCGGCGAAGAGCACGGCATAGACGTTGACGCCGGCCATGGCGAAGAAGAACAGCAGGCCGACGTTCAGGTCCGCCACGCCCCAGGTGGGGGTGATCGGGATGACCGAGAAGGCCACCAGCAGCGAGCCCATGGCGATCACCGGCGCCAGGCTGAAGATCATCTTGTCGGCGAACGGCGGCGTCCAGTCCTCCTTGAAGAACATCTTCAGCATGTCGGCGCCAAGCTGGAAGGCGCCGAAGGGACCGACCCGGTTGGGACCGTGACGGTCCTGCCAGAGACCCAGCAGACGCCGTTCGACGAAGCTCAGCAGCGCCCCGCAGATGACCACCGCCAGGAGGATGACGATGGCCTTGAGGATGCCGATCACCACGGCGATGAGGGTGGGGGTGAGCCAGGTCATGCCGCGGCCTCCTGCAGTCCTTCCACGCTGAGGCCGGCAAAGTCCACCGGAATCCCTTCGAAGCCGGCGGGCAGGCCGACCAGGCCCGCCGACAGCTCGGGCTTGATCTGCAGCGGCAGGCGCAGTTCCTGTCCGGCAACCTGCAGGCGCAGCAGGGCGCCTTCATTGACGCCCAGGCGGTCGGCATCGGCCTTGGCCAGCGCCACATAGGCGGCCGGGATGCGCTCGCGTACCGGCTCGGCGCGGGAAGAGGTCTCTTCGCTGCCGAACAGGTGGTACAGCGGCACGGCCTGGAAGCCGGACCCGGTATCGCGCACGACGGCGGTCGGGACGGCGAACCAGTCCAGGCGATCGCCCTGGGGCTCGATCAGGCGTACGCCCGGATCGCCGGCGCGCAGGTGACCACCGACCTCGTCCTGGAACTTGTTCCAGGCCTGGGGCGAGTTCCAGCCCGGGGACCAGGCGAAGGGAATCTGCTGACGCGGTTCGACGCTGCCGGCATAGCCTTCCATGGAGAAGGCGAAGGCAGTGTCGGCATCCTGGGGCGCACGCGGCTCGTGCACGCTGAGGTTGGCGCGCATGGAGGTGCGGCCGCTGTAGCGATGCGGTTCGCGGGCGAGCTTGAGACCCTTCACCCGGAAGCTGGCGTTGGGCGCGGCATCGCGGATGCCGTCCAGCTGCGGCGTGGAAGAGGCCACGGCGTCGGTGACGTGGTCCAGCTGGGTCCAGTCCACCGGACGGTTGTCCAGGGTGTTGCGCAAGGCGTGCAGCCAGCGCCAGCCCTCGCGGACCAGGCTGGAGGGATCGTAGTAGTTCGGCTCATAGACCTGGAAGAAGCGCTGGGCGCGACCTTCCTGGCTGACCAGGGTACCGTCGCCTTCGGCGAAGCTGGCCGCCGGCAGCACCAGGTCGGCGCGCTGGGCGGTGGCGGTACGCTGGTGATCCAGCACCACCAGCACCTGGGCGCGGGCCAGGGCCTGATCCACCTGCTGGGCAGGGGCGCGACGATAGAGGTCGTTCTCCAGCACCACCAGGGCGTCGGCCTGGCCATTTTCCAGGGCGGCGAAGGCGTCTTCGACGGACTCGCCGCCGTACAGCGCCAGGCCCAGGCTGTTGGCTTCAGGCACCACCAGGCTCAGAGAGCCGGCCTTGCCCTTGGCGGCCAGGGCCTTGGCCAGGTTGGCGGCGGCCTCGATCAGCGCCGGCTCACCCAGGGAGGTACCGGACACCACCAGCGGGCGTTCGGCCGCCAGCAGGGTTTCGGCCAGCAGGCGCGCCTGCTCGGCGACTTCGTCGCTCAGGCCGTCGACGGCCGGGGCGCTGGCGTCGATGGCATGGGCCACGGCATGGCCGAAGCGGGCCAGTTCCAGCGGCGAACCATGCAGGCGGGCGTCGGCGACGTCGTCCAGGCGGGTGGCGGCGACGCTGGCGATGAACAGCGGATTGCGCTCGCTCTGGCCGATGTTCTGCACGGCGGCGTTCAGCCAGGGCTGGATCTTCTGCGCCGCGGCCATGGCCTCGGGCTTGCCCTTGACCGACTGCCGCAGGGACAGCGCCAGGCGGGCCGCGGTTTGGGTCAGATCCTCGCCGAGGACGAAGACGGCATCGTGCTTCTCCATGGCGCGCAGGGTCGGCACGGGCAGGGGGCTGTCCTTGAGCACCTGCAGGACCAGGCGGACGTTGGCCAGGTCACGGGCGCTCATGCCGCTGGAGAAGTTCTCGGCGCCGACCAGCTCACGCAGGGCGTGGTTGCTTTCCAGGCTGGCACGCGGCGAACCGATGCCGATCACCTTCTTGCCGCGCAGCAGCAGGGCGGCGCGATCCAGGGCGGCGTCGATGCCGGTCTCCAGGCTGCCGTCCTTCAGCAGGGCCTGGCGCGGGCGATCCTTGCGATTGACATAGCCATAGCCGAAGCGGCCACGGTCGCAGAGGAAGTACTGGTTGACCGAGCCGTTGAAGCGGTTTTCGATGCGGCGCAGTTCGCCATAGCGCTCGCCGGGGCTGATGTTGCAGCCCGAGGAGCAGCCATGGCAGATGCTCGGGGCGAACTGCATGTCCCACTTGCGGTTGTAGCGTTCGGAGTGGGTCTTGTCGGTGAACACCCCGGTGGGGCAGACCTCGGTCAGGTTGCCGGAGAATTCGCTCTCCAGGGCCCCATCCTCGACGCGGCCGAAATAGACGTTGTCATGGGCGCCATAGACGCCCAGGTCGGTACCGCCGGCATAGTCCTTGTAGTAGCGCACGCAGCGATAGCAGGCGATGCAGCGGTTCATCTCGTGAGCGACGAACGGGCCAAGGTCCTGATTCTGGTGGGTACGCTTGGTGAAGCGATAACGGCGCTTGTTGTGGCCGGTCATCACCGTCATGTCCTGCAGGTGGCAGTGGCCGCCTTCTTCGCAGACCGGACAGTCGTGGGGATGGTTGGTCATCAGCCATTCGATGACCGAGCTGCGGAATTCCTTGGCTTCGGCGTCTTCGATGGAGATGTAGGTCTTGTCGCTGGACGGGGTCATGCAGGACATGACCAGGCGCCCGCGGGTGTCATTCTCGTCGGCGAACTGCTTGACCGCGCACTGGCGGCAGGCACCGACGCTGCCCAGCGCCGGGTGCCAGCAGAAATAGGGGATGTCGAGCCCCAGGGACAGGCAGGCTTCGAGGAGGTTGTCCGCCCCGTCGACCTCGTACGTCTTGCCGTCTACATGGATAGTGGCCATAGGGTTTTCTTCTCACCCGCGCAAGGCGGGTCTGGCTAATGGGAAAACGTTCGCGCCGCCCTGGCGGTCGCCAGTGGCAGCGCCGGCCAGGTCAGGCCCGGCCAGAAAGCGATAGGTTCGGCCCCCGAGGGGGCCAAACCTCAGGTCACGGTCGCGGAAGCAGTCGGACGAGGTTCGCTGGGCGCCTTGCGCACACCGGCCTCGAACTCTTCGCGGAAATACTTGATGGCACTACCCAGGGGCTCGACAGCGCCCGGTGCATGGGCACAGAAGGTCTTGCCCGGGCCGAGGAAGTTGACCAGCTGCAGCAGGGTATCGAGATCGCCCTGCTGGCCTTCACCCTTCTCCAGGCTGCGCAGGAGCTTGACGCTCCAGGGCAGGCCGTCGCGGCAGGGGGTGCACCAGCCGCAGGATTCCCGGGCGAAGAACTCTTCCATGTTGCGCAGCAGCGAGACCATGTTGACGCTGTCGTCCACGGCCAGGGCCAGGCCGGTGCCCATGCGGGTGCCGACCTTGCCGATGCCGCCGGCGTACATCTGCGCCGAGAGGTGCTCGGGTAGCAGGAAGCCGGTACCGGCGCCACCGGGCTGCCAGCATTTCAGCGTGAAGCCGTCGCGCATGCCGCCGGCATAGTCTTCGAACAGCTCCTGGGCGGTGATGCCGAAGGGCAGTTCCCAGACGCCGGGATTCTTCACCTTGCCGGAGAAGCCCATGAGCTTGGTGCCCATGTCTTCGCTGCCTTCGCGGGCCAGGCTCTTGTACCAGTCCACGCCACCCGCGACGATGCCCGGCACGTTGCACAGGGTCTCGACGTTGTTGACGCAGGTGGGCTTGCCCCAGACGCCGACGGCGGCGGGGAAGGGCGGCTTGGAGCGCGGGTTGGCACGACGGCCTTCCAGGGAGTTGATCAGCGCGGTCTCCTCGCCACAGATGTAGCGACCGGCGCCGGTGTGGACGAACAGCTCGAAATCGAAGCCGCTGCCGAGGATGTTCTTGCCCAGCAGGCCGGCGGCCTTGGCTTCTTCCACGGCGCGCCGCAGGTTGGCGGCGGCGTCGACGTATTCGCCGCGCAGGAAGATGTAGCCACGGTAGGCCTTGAGCGCCCGGGCGCTGATCAGCATGCCTTCCACCAGCAGGTGCGGCAGCTGCTCCATGAGCAGGCGGTCCTTCCAGGTGTTGGGCTCCATCTCGTCCGCGTTGCACAGCAGGTAGCGGATATCGAGGGATTCGTCCTTGGGCATCAGGCCCCACTTCACGCCGGTGGGGAAACCCGCACCGCCACGGCCCTTGAGGCCGGAGTCCTTGACTTCCTGGACGATGGCGTCGGGTGCCAGCGCGGTCAGCGCCTTGCGCGCCGCGGCGTAGCCGTCCTTCGCCTGGTATTCCTCCAGCCATACCGGAGCGCCGTCTTCACGCAGGCGCCAGGTCAGGGGATGGGTCTCGGGGGTACGGGCGATGCTATTGGCAGGCCCGAAGGAGGTCAGTCTCATGCGTATCCCTCCAGCAGTTTGGCCACGCCCGCAGGTTGGACATCGCCATGGGTGTCGTCGTCGATCATCAGCGCCGGGGCCTTATCGCAATTGCCCAGGCAGCAGACCGGCAGCAGCGTGAAGCGGCTGTCGGTGGTGGTCTGGCCCAGGCCGATGCCCAGCTGCCGCTGGATCTCGCCGACCACGGATTCGTGGCCGCCGATGTAGCAGGTCATGCTGTCGCACACGCGGATGATGTGGCGGCCGACCGGCACGCGGAAGATCTGGCTATAGAAGGTCGCCACGCCCTCGACGTCGCTGGCGGGAATGCCCAGCACTTCGCCGATGGCATAGATGGCGCCATCCGGCACCCAGCCACGTTCCTTCTGGACGATCTTGAGGGCTTCGATGGACGCCGCGCGCGGGTCCTCGTAGTGATGCATCTCGTGCTCGATGGCCGAGCGCTCGGTTTCGCTCAGGACGAAACGGTCGGTTTGGATCAGGGTTTCGGTGCTCATGCTCAGCGGTCCACGTCGGCCATGACGAAGTCGATACTGCCCAGATAGGCAATCAGGTCGGACACCATGCTGCCGCGGATGACGGCCGGGATCTGCTGCAGGTGCGGGAAGCTCGGCGTCCGGATGCGGGTGCGGTAGCTCATGGTGCTGCCATCGCTCGTCAGGTAGTAGCTGTTGGCGCCCTTGGTCGCCTCGATCATCTGGAAGGCTTCGCCAGCCGGCATCACCGGACCCCAGGACACTTGCAGGAAGTGGGTGATCAGGGTCTCGATGTGCTGCAGGGTGCGCTCCTTGGGCGGCGGCGTGGTCAGCGGGTGATCCGCCTTGTACGGGCCTTCCGGCATGTGCTGCAAGCACTGCTCGATGATGCGCAGGCTCTGGCGCATCTCCTCGACGCGCAGCATGCCGCGGTCGTAGCAGTCGCCGTTGTGGGCGATGGGCACTTCGAATTCGAAGTTCTCGTAGCCGGAGTAGGGGCGGGCCTTGCGCAGGTCGAAATCGAGACCGGTCGCGCGCAGGTTGGGGCCGGTGACACCCCACTCCAGGGCTTCCTTGGTGTTGTAGACGGCGACGTTCTTGGTCCGGCCGATGAGGATGCTGTTCTTCATCGCGGCCTTTTCGTACTCGTCCAGGCGCTTGGGCATCCAGTCGAGGAATTCGCGGACCAGCTTGTCCCAGCCACGCGGCAGGTCGTGGGCGACGCCACCGATACGGAACCAGGCCGGGTGCATGCGGAAGCCGGTGATGGCCTCGATCACCTTGTAGGCACGCTGACGGTCGGTGAAGGTAAAGAACACCGGGGTCATGGCACCGACGTCCTGGATATAGGTGCCCAGGTACAGCAGGTGGCTGTTGATGCGGAAGAACTCGGCCATCATCACGCGGATGAATTCGACCCGCGCCGGCACCTTGATGCCGGCGAGTTTTTCCACCGAAAGGACGTAGGGCAGGTTGTTCATCACCCCACCCAGATAATCGATCCGGTCGGTGTAGGGGATGTAGCTGTGCCAGGACTGGCGCTCGGCCATCTTCTCGGCGCCCCGATGGTGGTAGCCGATCTCCGGCACGCAGTCGACGATCTCTTCGCCGTCCAGCTGCAGGATGATGCGGAAGGCACCGTGGGCGGAAGGGTGGTTCGGACCCAGGTTGAGGAACATGTAGTCGGAATTCTCCGCATGTTCCTTCATGCCCCACTCTTCGGGCTTGAATCTCAGGGTCTCCTGTTCGAGGTCCTGCTTGGCGGCGTTCAGCGCATAGGGATCGAATTCGGTGGCCCGCGCCGGATAGTCCTTGCGCAGCGGGTGACCCTGCCAGTTGTCGGCCATCAGCATGCGCTTGGGCAGCGGGTGGCCATCGAAATGGATGCCGTACATGTCCAGCACTTCCCGCTCGTACCAGTTGGCATTGGGGTAGATGCCGGTGGCGGTGGGCAGGCGCAGGTCGTTGGCGGACAGGGCCACCTTGAGCATCACATCGCTGTTACGGTCGATGGACAGCAGGTGGTAGAACACCGTGAAGTCCGCATTGGGGAGGCCGCGGCGATGGGTCCGCAGGCGCTCGTCCACACCATGCAGGTCATAGAGCATGACGTAGGGGCGGGGCAGGTTGCGCAGGAAGCGCAGTACCTCGATGATTTTTTCGCGCGCCACCCAGATCACCGGCATGCCGGTACGGGTGTCTTGCAGGGTCAGGGCGTCGGCGCCGAATTGGCCCTGGAGTTCGCCAACCACCGACGCATCGCCGGCAGGGGCGAGCGCAGAGGCGGACAGAGCGGTGTCTGCGGTCATGATGTTCCGTCGCTAATCGATCGTCGTCAGCGTGCAGGTCCCGGAGGGGACTTACACTTCGTCTGGGCTGCGCAGGTTGGTGACCTGGATGCGGCGCTCGCGGTTCTGCTCGCGCTGCGAAGGCATCTCGGCGCGATAGATACCCTGGTCGCCCACCACCCAGGAAAGGGGGCGGCGCTCTTCACCGATGGAGTCCTGCAGGAGCATCAGGCCCTGGAGGAAGGCTTCGGGGCGAGGCGGGCAGCCGGGCACATAGACGTCGACGGGCAGGAACTTGTCCACGCCCTGAACGACCGAGTAGATGTCGTACATACCGCCGGAGTTGGCGCAGGCGCCCATGGAAATCACCCACTTGGGTTCCAGCATCTGCTCGTACAGGCGCTGGATGACCGGGGCCATCTTCATGAAGGGAGTGCCGGCGATGACCATGAAGTCGGCCTGACGCGGCGAGGCCCGGATGACTTCGGCGCCGAAGCGGGCGATGTCGTGGGGCGCCGTGAAGGCGGTGGTCATTTCCACGTAGCAGCAGGACAGGCCGAAGTTGTAGGGCCAGAGAGAATTCTTGCGCCCCCAATTGACCGCGCCCCGCAGGACATCCTCAAGTTTGCCCATGAAGATGCTGCGGTTGACTTGACTTTCCATAGGGTCGGCAACGGTTTCCCGTTGGCCGGCCGGATAGCGGTCTACTGCCGCATCGGGATCGATCCGGGTGAGATTGTATTGCATTGCCAAAGCCTCATTGTTTCGACTTCGCCTGCCGCTCGCGACGGCTCGCAGGCGCCCAATCGAGCGCTCCGATTCGCCACAGGTAGACAAGACCCGCCAACAGAATTGCTATGAAAATGGAGGCTTCCACGAAGCCGGCCCATCCCGATTCACGGATGGACACCGACCAGGCGAAGAGAAAGAGGGCTTCGACGTCGAAGATCACGAAGAGCATCGCGACCAGGTAGAACTTGGCAGAGAGACGGAGACGGGCACCCCCGGTGGGGACGATGCCGGACTCGAAGGGATCGTTCTTGCTGCGGCCCACGGCTTTGCTGCCGAGCAGGCTCGAGACTCCGAGCATGAAGCCGATCAGACCAACCACGCCCAGGAGAAATACCGCGAAGCTCCAGTTGTGGGTGAGTAGGCTGATCGACTCAGACATGCTTTGAATCCTTAATTATTGGGTATCAGGCGCTATCAGTGCGACACGGTGTCGCAAGACAGACGGATTTTATGCTCTATCGATTCATTCTGTAAATTTATTGGTCCAAAAAGATTCTATTGGACTGCTTTGAATCAAACTAAACAGAACTTCAAGTTTATCTGAGAATGAATATAAGAATTATTCTCAATTAATTCGCTGGATCCTTGTGTCCTAGATTGCTGGCAGCTGTAGGAGTTCTACCGTTCGCCGATTTGCTAGTCGACGAGATCGGCGCGAATGCTCAACTGACGGTCGTCACGGCCCTCGGTCGAGTAGTGGCGGGTAAGGCCGCTCTGGTCGCCCTCGACCTGCTGGCGGAAGCCGCCGAGGTCCAGCCACTGGCCCAGGGGGCCGCTGATACGGGTGGCGGCGCTCTGGGTCTGTACCGTGCCCGGACGCATGGCCGCGGCGCGATCATCGACGCTGTTGATGTCCAGATGTACCAGGTTGCCGCTCAGGCGGGCGGTGACCTGAAAGCCCCGTTCGAGGCGGCGGTAATCGGTCTGGGCGTAGCTCTGGCCATAGGGCGAGGTCTGGTAGGTGGTCACCGGCACGTCTGCACCGAAGCGGATGAAGGCGGGGTAGCCCTCGGTGACCTGGACGCGCTGGGCGCCATCCTCTTGCTGGTCGGTGCTGTCCTCGATGATGCGTACCTGGGGCGAATGCACATTGCCGTTTACCGAATAACCCTGACTGGCACCCGAACTGCCGGCGCGGGTGGCCAGGGTGATGAGCAGGCGCCGTGGCTGGGTATCCAGCTGGGCCAGCAGATTCTTGATCTCCGCCAGCTTGGCCGGCTCGGCGTTGACGATCAGCTGATTGCCGTAGACGTTGACCTTGCCTTCACTGCCGATGACGGCTTGCAGGGTGGGCAGCAGGTCGTCGGCGGTGCGGTACTGCAGGGGAATGACTTCGGTACGAGGGGTGGCCCAGGCGGTGGCCGTCAACAGCAGCAGGAGCGCCAGCAGACCTTTCACAGCACCATCCTCCGTAATTCCTGATCCGGCTGGCTGATCGCCCAGAGGCGATCGAAGACCTGCTGCTGAATCTTGACGGCGGCGCGATCGCCATAGCGGACGAAGCCGGTGGGGCGCTGCCCGTGCGGCGCAGCAGGGCCTGGTCGTCGACGATCAGGCAGCTGCCTTCCGGTTGCTGATCGGCCGGTGGCCGCCGGATCAGCAGATTGCTGGTCAGGCGCTGCGCCAGGGCGATGAGTCGATGCCCCTGGCGCACGGCACTGGCGCTGTCGTTGATCAGGATGCGCACCTGGTGCCGCGGATGGCCCAGCAGCAGGCGCTTGATTGCCGCCTCGACGTCCAGGTTGTCGTAGAGGGGCGCTTCCAGGTCAGGGGTCTGGATATACAGCCGGCGGCTGGCTTGAGCGATGAGGCGGACGCTGTGCTCACGCAGGGCGTCCAGGCCTTCGAGGCGCAGGGCGAGGTCCTGGCCGAGCCGGGGTTCGGGCAGGGCGCCCAGGGTCAGATCGGCAAAGGACTCGTCCACGGCGGCTCCCTCTCACTCGTCGTCGTCTTCTCCGGCGAAGATCAGGCTGCCCTGCTGGAGCAGTTCGCGGATCAGGCGCATGGCATCGTCGTCCTGCAGCCAGGGCGCGAGATTGGCCTCGTGCAAGACCTCCGCCGAGCATAGCAGGTCGAGCAGCGGTTGCAGGCGCATGGGCAGCAGACGGCTCTGGCCGCTGGCGAACACCATCACCTCGTCTTCCAGGCGGCTCCAGGCGATGCGGCCGCTGGGGTTGCGCATCAGCAGGGCGCCTTCGTCGAGTTCCTTGCGCAGCTGCTTGGCGCTGAGGTTTTCCCCGGCGACCCGCTCCGGATAGCGCGGCTCGGTCATGTGCTGGCCGAACCAGGCCAGCAGCAGGCGATCATCGCTCAGGTGGCGCTCCATCAGGCCGCGCAGGCGTTCGATGGCCTCGGGCGGGATCTCCGCCGGATGCTCGCTGGCCGGCGCGCAGCCGGCGTCGCTGTAGCGCTCGTCCTCGGGGATGAACTGGGCGAGGAAATCGGTGAAGTGGGTGAGCACCTCGCCGGCGCTGGGCGCGCGGAAGCCGATGGAGTAGGTCATGCATTCGTCTTCGGCGATGCCGTCATGGGCCAGACCTGGCGGCAGGTAGAGCATGTCACCCGGTTCCAGGACCCATTCGTCGGTCTGCTGGAAATCGGCAAGGATCTTCAGCTCCAGGCCGTCGATCAGCGGGCTGTCGGCGGTGCATTGCTGGCCGATGCGCCAGCGGCGGCGGCCATGGCCCTGCAGCAGGAAGACGTCATAGTGATCGTAGTGGGGGCCGACACCGCCACCGGGGCGGCATAGCTGACCATGATGTCGTCGACGCGCCAGTTGGGCAGGAAGCGGAAAGACTCCAGCACCTCGGCCACCTCGGGCACGAACTGGTCGACCGATTGCACCAGCAGGGTCCAGTCCCGCTCGGGCAGGCCGGCGAAGGTGTCTTCCGGGAGCGGACCGCGGCGCAGCTCCCAGGTCTGGTCCTGGCCGATGATCAGGCGGGATTCGATTTCCTCTTCCAGCGACAGGCCGGCCAGTTCGTCGGGCTCCAGGGGATTCTGGAAGTCCGGGAGGGCCTGGCGGATCAGCAGGGGTTTCTGCTGCCAGTAGTCGCGGAGGAATTCACGGGCGGTCAGGCCGCCGAGCAGTTGCAGGGGTTGATCCGGGTTCATGCACACCTCGCGCAATGAAAAACGCCCGGCGAGGCCGGGCGTAGAAAAAGGATGATCTTCAGACCCGACGGGCCTGTTCGGCAGCGTTGCCGATATAGCCGGCCGGGGTCAGCTGGCGCAGTTCCGCCTTGGCGGCCTCGGGGATCTCCAGACCGTCGATGAAATCCTGCAGGGCGCTGGCGCTGATGCCCTTGCCACGGGTCAGCTCCTTGAGCTTCTCGTAGGGGTTGGCCACGCCATAGCGGCGCATCACGGTCTGCACCGGCTCGGCCAGCACTTCCCAGCAGACGTCCAGGTCTTCGGCGATGCGGGCGGCGTTGAGTTCCAGCTTGCTGATGCCCTTGAGGGTGGCTTCGTAGGCGATCACGCCGTGGGCCAGGCCGGTGCCCAGGTTGCGCAGCACGGTGGAGTCGGTCAGGTCGCGCTGCCAGCGGGAGATCGGCAGCTTGCTGGCCAGGTGCTGGAGGATGGCGTTGGCGATACCCAGGTTGCCTTCGGAGTTCTCGAAGTCGATGGGATTGACCTTGTGCGGCATGGTCGAGGAGCCGATCTCGCCGGCCACGGTCTTCTGCTTGAAGTAGCCGAGGGAGATGTAGCCCCAGATGTCCCGGTCGAAGTCGATCAGGATGGTGTTGAAACGGGCGATGGCGTCGAACAGCTCGGCGATGTAGTCGTGCGGCTCGATCTGGGTGGTGTAGGGATTCAGGGTCAGGCCGAGGTCGCCTTCGATGAAGGTGCGTGCATTGGCTTCCCAGTCGACGTCCGGGTAGGCGGACAGGTGGGCGTTGTAGTTGCCCACGGCGCCGTTGATCTTGCCCAGCGGGCGGACGGCGGCGATCTGCTCGATCTGGCGCTCCAGGCGATAGACCACGTTGGCCAGTTCCTTGCCCAGGCTGGTGGGGAGGCGGGCTGGCCATGGGTGCGCGAGAGCATGGGCACGTCGGCGAAGCGATGGGCCAGCGCACGGATCTCGCCGGCGATCTGGCGCATCAGCGGCAGCAGCACCTGGTCACGACCTTCGCGCAGCATCAGCGCATGGGACAGGTTGTTGATGTCCTCGGAGGTGCAGGCGAAGTGGATGAATTCGCTCACCGCAGCCAGTTCCGGCAGGTCGGCGACTTCTTCCTTGAGCAGGTACTCGATGGCCTTGACGTCGTGGTTGGTGGTGCGCTCGATGTCCTTGACCCGCTGCGCCTGCTCGACGCTGAAGTCGGTGGCCAGCTTGTCCAGCAGGGCATTGGCCTCGGCGGAGAAGGGGGCGACCTCGGGAATGCCGGCGTGGGCGGCCAGGCGCTGCAGCCAGCGGACCTCGACCTGGGCGCGGAAACGGATCAGGCCGAATTCGCTGAAGATGGGGCGCAGGGCGGCGGTCTTGCCGGCGTAACGGCCGTCGATGGGCGATACGGCGGTGAGCGAGGAGAGCTGCATGGGCATTCTCTTGGTAGCGGGGGAGAAAGGGGCGGAATTCTACACGCAAAGGCCGGGGCTGTAGTACCGCCGCCGGCCAGTCCGGGATCAGCTGTTGCGCAGGGGATAGAGGTTGTCGAGCAGCTTGCGGCGATTGAGCACCAACTGCCAGCGATGGCCGCCGAGCTGGCGCCACAGGCGGGCGGAACGGATGCCGGCCAGCAGCAGGGCGCGCACCCGCGAAGCGGTGGCGGACTGCTGCAGGTAGCGCATTTCGCCGTGCACCTGGATGCGCTGCTTGAAGGTGCTCAGGGTGTCCTCGTAGAGGCCACCGCAGGCGGCGATGACGTTTTCGTGGGCCACCCCGAAGTGTTCGACCTGGGACTGGATCTGGGTGAGGCGCCGGCCGATGAGGTCGAGCAGGTCGCCGCGCTTCTCCAGCTTGCGTTCCAGGGCGGTCATCGCCAGGGCGTAGCGCAGAGGCTCGCGCTGCAGGCTGTTGGGATTGCGCTCCAGGGTGCTGGAGAGGGCGCCGAGGCCTTCGCGCAAGGGGGCGACGCTGCCGCCATAGACCTCCAGGGTGCTGCCCGGATCCCTTACCAGCAGGCTGCCGAGCAGGCAGGCCAGGGGTTCTTCCGCGACCTGGCCGGTGCGCGCCAGCTGGTCGACCAGCAGGGAGGCCTGGAAGACGCCGCCCAAGGCGATGAGTTGTTCCTGGGTACGATTCATGCGGCGGGCGCCTCGGCGCAGGCGGGTTGGTAGTGTTCGATCACGCCGCCGCCCAGGCAGACGTCGCCGTCGTAGAAGACCACCGACTGGCCGGGGGTCACGGCACGCTGGGGTTCGTCGAAGACCACCCGGTAGCCGGCGCCCTGGCGCTCGATCCGGCAGGGCTGGTCCTGCTGGCGATAGCGAACCTTGGCGGTGAGGCGGCGCGGCTGGGCGAGCTCCAGGTCGTTGACCCAGAACATCTCGCCGACGGTCAGGGCCTCGGCGAACAGCCAGGGGTGAGCGTTGCCCTGGCCGACGATCAGCACGTTGCGCGTCAGGTCCTTGCTCAGCACGTACCAGGGATCGTCACCGGCGTCCTTCATGCCGCCGATGCCCAGGCCCTGGCGCTGGCCGATGGTGTGGTACATCAGGCCGTGGTGGCGGCCGATGACCTCGCCGGTGGTGGTCTCGATGTCGCCCGGCTGGGCCGGCAGGTACTGCTTGAGGAAGTCGCTGAAGCGGCGCTCGCCGATAAAGCAGATGCCGGTGGAGTCCTTCTTGCGCGCGGTGGCCAGGCCATGCAGCTCGGCGATGGCGCGGACCTCGGGCTTTTCCAGTTCGCCCACCGGGAAGAGGGTGCGCGCCAGCTGCTCGCCGCCCACGGCGTGGAGGAAATAGCTCTGGTCCTTGTTGGCATCCAGGCCCTTGAGCAGCAGGGTCTGGCCGTCGACATCGCGACGACGCACGTAGTGGCCGGTGGCGATCAGCTCGGCGCCCAGGGCCAGGGCATAGTCGAGGAAGGCCTTGAACTTGATCTCGCGGTTGCAGAGGATGTCCGGATTCGGCGTCCGGCCAGCCTTGTATTCGGCTAGGAAATGCTCGAAGACGTGGTCCCAGTATTCGGCGGCGAAGTTGGCTGTGTGCAACTTGATGCCGATGCGGTCGCAGACCGCCTGGGCATCGGCCAGGTCGTCCTTGGCGGTGCAGTACTCGGTGCCGTCATCCTCGTCCCAGTTCTTCATGAACAGGCCCTCGACCTGATAGCCCTGCTCCTTGAGCAAGAGGGCCGAGACCGAGGAATCCACTCCGCCGGACATGCCGACGATGACGCGGGTGCCGTTCACTTCAAAAACCTCTCATATCTACGATCATCGACAGGGGATAGCGGTGGCCGTCCAGGTATTTCTCGATGGCGTCCAGGACCAGGGGGCTGCGCAGCCGCGCCTGTTCGGCGCGGATCTCGTCGAGCGTCAGCCACACCGCGCGGGTGATATCGGCGTCCAGGGCGCGCCCGGGATCGTGGGCCAGGGGGCGGGCATGGAAGGCCGTGCGGTAGTAGGTGACGCCATTGGCTGGCGCCACATAGAGGCCGATGCCGATCACGCCCTGGATCTCCACCTGCCAGGCGGTTTCTTCCAGGGTCTCGCGGCGTGCCGCCTCGATCAGGCTCTCGCCCGGCTCAAGGTGCCCGGCCGGCTGATTGAGCACCAGGCGACCCTGCTTCTCTTCTTCCACCAGCAGGAAACGACCGGCGTCTTCCACCACGGTGGCCACGGTGACGTGGGCGTGCCAATCCATCTCGGACTCCGCTATCGGTAATCGCGCAGTATACGCCTTAAGCTTTGTTGGTCCCAAATGCAGCGAACCCCGGCCAGGGCCGGGGTTCGCCGAATCAACCGTTCAGGCTGCGGACGCAGCCTTCAGGTTCAGCCCTTGAGCTGTTCCAGGGCGGCGTTGAGCGTGGCGCTCGGACGCATGGCCTGGCGGGTCTTGGCCTGGTCGGGATGGTAGTAGCCACCGATGTCCACGGCCTGGCCCTGGACGCCGTTCAGCTCGGCGACCACCTTGGCTTCGTCGGCGGTCAGCGACTTGGCCACCGGCGCGAACTGGGCCTTGAGCTCGGCGTCTTCGCTCTGCTCGGCCAGGGCCTGGATCCAGTACAGCGCCAGGTAGAAGTGGCTGCCGCGGTTGTCCAGTTCACCTGTCTTGCGCGACGGCGACTTGTTGCTGTCGAGGAACTGGCCGTTGGCCTGGTCCAGGGTCTTGGCGAGGATCTTGGCCTTGGCGTTACCGGTGGTTTCGCCCAGGTGGTTCAGGGATTCGGCCAGGGCCAGGAATTCGCCCAGGGAGTCCCAGCGCAGGTGGTTTTCCTGCACCAGCTGCTGGACGTGCTTGGGCGCGGAGCCGCCGGCGCCGGTCTCGAACAGGCCGCCGCCGTTCATCAGCGGGACGATGGACAGCATCTTGGCGCTGGTGCCCAGTTCCATGATGGGGAAGAGGTCGGTCAGGTAGTCGCGCAGGACGTTGCCGGTCACCGAGATGGTGTCCTCGCCCTTGCGGATGCGCTCCAGGGACACGCGGGTGGCTTCCTCGGGCGACAGGACGCGGATGTCCAGGCCGTTGGTGTCATGGTCCTTGAGGTAGCGCTCGACCTTGGCGATGACCTGGGCATCATGGGCGCGATTCTGGTCCAGCCAGAAGATCGCCGGGGTGCCGCTGGCGCGGGCACGGTTGACGGCGAGCTTGACCCAGTCCTGGATCGGCGCGTCCTTGGTCTGGCACATGCGCCAGATGTCACCGGCCTCGACCGGATGCTCGAAGACCACCTTGCCCTGGTCGTCGGTCACGCGCACGGTACCGTCGGTGGGGATCTGGAAGGTCTTGTCGTGGGAACCGTATTCCTCGGCCTTCTGCGCCATCAGGCCGACGTTGGGTACGCTGCCCATGGTGCTGGGATTGAAGGCGCCGTGCTGCTTGCAGTCCTCGATCACCACCTGGTAGACGCCGGCATAGCAGCGGTCGGGGATGATGGCCTTGGTGTCCTGCAGGTTGCCTTCGGTGTTCCACATCTTGCCGGAATCACGAATCATGGCCGGCATGGAGGCGTCGACGATGACGTCGCTCGGTACGTGCAGGTTGGTGATGCCCTTGTCGGAGTTGACCATGGCCAGCGCCGGACGCTGAGCGTACTGGGCGTCGAAATCGGCCTTGATGGCGGCCTGGGTGGCTTCCGGCAGGCTGGACAGGCGAGCGTAGAGGTCGCCGATGCCGTTGTTGCGGTCGAAGCCGGCTTCTTTCAGGGCGGCTTCGTGCTTGGCCAGTACGTCCTTGTAGAACTCGCCGACGATGATGCCGAACATGATGGGGTCGGAGACCTTCATCATGGTGGCCTTCAGGTGCACCGAGAACAGCACGCCCTTGGCCTTGGCGTCTTCGATCTGGGCGGCGATGAAGCTCTGCAGGGCCTTGCGGCTCATGGTCGAGGCATCGACGATCTCGCCGGCCTTGACCGCGGTCTTCTCTTTCAGGACCTTGCTGCTGCCGTCCTTGCCGATCAGTTCGATCTTCAGGCTGCCGGCGTTCTCGATCGTGGCCGAGCGCTCGCTGCCATAGAAGTCATGGGCGTCCATGTGGGCAACGTGGGACTTGGAGTCGGCGCTCCAGGCACCCATGCGATGGGGGTGCTTGCGGGCGTAGTTCTTGACCGACAGCGGCGCGCGGCGGTCGGAGTTGCCTTCGCGCAGGACCGGGTTCACGGCACTGCCCTTGACCTTGTCGTAACGCGCCTTGACGTCCTTTTCCTGGTCGTTTTTCGGCTCGTCCGGATAATCCGGCAGGGCGTAACCCTGACCCTGCAGTTCCTTGATCGCGGCCTTGAGCTGCGGTACCGAGGCGCTGATGTTGGGCAGCTTGATGATGTTGGCTTCGGGAGTGGTGGCCAGCTCGCCGAGTTCGGCGAGGTGGTCGGAGATGCGCTGCTCTTCCTTCAGGTGCTCGGGGAAGAGGGCGATGATGCGGCCGGCAAGGGAGATGTCACGGGTTTCGAGGGCGACGCCGGAGGAGGCGGTGATGGCCTCGACGATGGGTAGCAGCGAATAGGTCGCGAGGGCGGGCGCTTCGTCGGTCAGGGTGTAGATGATCTTCGACGTGGTGGACATGTCTTGCTTTAACTCCTCTTTATCACAGCTGTGGCGCGAAGCCGGGCGAGCGAGGATCGACCCTTGAGTCGATAGACGCCCCAAGAAGGCGTTATCGGGCCGCGCGACAGGCGCGGCGGCGATGGACGTGCGATGCGACAAAGCGTCGCTGCGGAAATTGCGGGATCGGCCGATACAGCCAGCGGAACCGGCAGGGCCTGCAGCGACCCGTCAGTCGGCGGAGTATACCAGCGCGGCGCCTGGCGTGCATTCGCACCGCCGTGGCTGGGCCATGGGGAAATGTTGCCGGCGCGATCGATCCGACAGAAGCGCACAGCCACATCGGGGATTCAGGTCAAGAGGCTTGACCATTCGACGGCTGGCGCTGCACGGCAGTTGCTTAAGGGACTAAACTATTGCCCCTCTTAATTTGATGAGGTCGTTATGAAAACCAAGGACAATGCTTCCAAGAGCCGTTCCTGGGCCATCGTCGGGCTGGAAACGCTCGTCATCGTCGCCCTGTCGCTGTACGTCGCCTTTGGCGCCGGGCTGTTCGTCAAGCATCACTGCTGGGATACCCTGACCCCGCAGCAGCAAGACCAGATCCTTGAGCAGATGAGCCGCAGCGCTCAGGAAAATACCCTGCTCACCTGATTCGCGTCGGTTCGAATCCCTTCCTTTCAAACAATAAGAATCTTCCTTTTTCCCCACACACTGCCCAGGTGTCGAGGTGGCCTCGTCACGTCCGCAGTGCTAGCAGACCAGGTGTTTGCCTGGACTCACGGGGGAGGTGGGAATGGCCGTGGGCAGCGCCCTGGGCGCGGACGTCGCCACGGGTCTGGCGCGGCGTGCCAGACGCAGCATGGCCCAGAGTATGGCCAGCGCCAGGGCTAGCCAGCCAAGTACCAGGAGAAGGATGTAGGTCGCAGGAGTCATTGACGTTCACCGTACGGCTGTCTCGGAAAGGTGTCTCTGCTGGGACACATTTCAGTAGACTCGTCAATAGCTATCCTGTTCGGGCTTTCCCGACGAGGGGTCCGACCGGGCGCCGCTCGCGCGGCGCTCGGTCGGTACGGGTCACAGGAACAGGTGGGCCAGCCAGAACAGACCGGCGGAGAGAGCCATGGAGGCTGGCAGGGTCAGGACCCAGGCCATGAGGATATTGCGCACCGTGCTGCCCTGCAGGCCGCTGCGGTTGGCGACCATGGTGCCGGCGACGCCCGAGGACAGCACGTGGGTGGTGGAGACGGGCAGGGCGAAGACGTTGGCCATGCCGATGGCGGCCACGGCCGTCACCTGGGCGCTAACGCCCTGCGCATAGGTCATGCCCTGGCGACCGATCTTCTCGCCCACGGTGAGCACCACGCGGCGCCAGCCGACCATGGTGCCGATGCCCAGCGCCAGGGCGACCGCGATGATGACCCAGAAGGGCGCGTATTCGGTGGTGCTGGTGAGGTCCTTGCGCAGGCGGCTGAGGTCGTCGCGATCGCGCGCGGTCAGCACCGGCAGCTTGCTCACCTTCTTGGCGGTGTCGTCCAGGCACAGCAGATAGCGGCGGACCTGCTGGCGATGGTCGTCGCTCATGGCGCGGTAGTCGGTGATGCCTTCCAGATCGGCCAGCAGCGCCTGCAGGGTCGGCACGGTCATGTGCGGGGCGCAGCGGAATTCCTGGGGCAGGTCGCGATTGCCGGGCACTTCGGCGAGAAAGTCCTTGAGGTTGTCGCCCTGGCGCTCGTAGAACTGGCCCAGGTGGATGGCCGCGTCGCGGGTGCGCTCGATCTGGTAGGTGGTGCTGTCCAGGTCCAGCACGAACTTGGCCGGGACGATGCCGATCAGCACCAGCATGATCAGGCCGATGCCTTTCTGACCGTCGTTGGAGCCGTGCACGAAGCTCATGCCCATGGCCGAGAGGACCAGCATCAGGCGATTCCAGAAGGGCGGGTGCTTCTTGGCATCCACTTCGCGGCGCTGTTCCGGGGTCTTGTGCATCTTCGACAGCGGCCGCCAGCGCTTGAGGGTGAGCAGCAGCAGGCCGGCGACGGCGAAGCCGGCCAGCGGCGAGAAGATCAGCGACAGGCCGATGTCGATCGCCTTCTGCCAGTTCACGCCTTCGCTCACCGGCAGGCCGGTCAGCAGGGCGTTGGTCACCCCGACACCGAGGATGGAGCCGATCAGGGTGTGGGAGCTGGAGGCCGGGATACCGAAGTACCAGGTGCCCAGGTTCCAGGTGATGGCCGCGGCGAGCAGCGAAAACACCATGGCCAGGCCGTGGCCGGTGTTGACGTTGATCAAGAGCTCGACCGGCAGCAGGTGGACGATGGCGTAGGCGACGCCGACCCCGCCGAGCAGCACGCCGAGGAAATTGAAGATACCGGAGAAGAACACCGCGAGGTGCGGCGGCATCGCCTTGGTATAGATCACCGTGGCGACGGCGTTGGCGGTGTCGTGAAAGCCGTTGATGAATTCAAAGGCCAGCACAAAGGCCAGGGCCAGGACGAGGCTGATGGCGACCCAGGCGTGGAGTCCGCTGAAAAGTTCGAACATGGGGATACGTCGAC
This sequence comes from Pseudomonas oryzihabitans, assembly GCF_014522265.1. Taxonomy (GTDB): domain Bacteria; phylum Pseudomonadota; class Gammaproteobacteria; order Pseudomonadales; family Pseudomonadaceae; genus Chryseomonas; species Chryseomonas aestiva. Next base: position 4,558,527 of record NZ_CP017024.1, on the reverse strand, counting down.
AGTTGGCAGGCGCGAATTATGGCAGAAAAATGACTGCCGCCATCGCCGCCTTGAATGGGAGGGGCGAATTAGTCGCCGCGGTAGATGCAGCCGCAGGTACAGGTCTCGTGGACGCGAACCTGGCTGAGCTCGGGTAGCAGAGGCTTGAGCTGTTGCCAGATCCAGCGCGCGAGCACTTCGCTGGTGGGGTTCTCGAGGCCCGGGATGTCGTTCAGATAATGGTGGTCGAGACGCTCGTACAGGGGTTTGAAGACGGTCTTGATGTCGGCGAAATCCCGCACCCAGCCGGTATGAGGGTCGATGGCGCCCTCGAGGTGCAGGCCTACCTTGAAGGAATGCCCATGGAGACGACCGCACTTGTGCCCGGCCGGCACGTTGGGCAGGAAGTGTGCGGCTTCGAAAACGAATTCTTTGAAAATTTCCACGATAACCACTCGCGTTGGGCCACGGTGTGTGGCGGCTGCGGGGCGGCAGTCTATCAGCTCGACAGCGGCTTGCCGAACCTCCGGCTTCAGGCGCCGGGACCGGCGGAATTCCGATTTGCCTTCGCCGGCGGGCTTAGGCAGTCTCCCGGTCTTTGTCTGGACGAGATTCCCTATGCGCAGCAGCAATCCCCGTACCTTCTGGGTGCTCCTTGGCCTGGCCGCGGTCTTTGGTCTCGTTGGTCTGATCGGCAATCAGGTGGGCTGGGAGCGCGTGGAGATCGGCTACCGGACGGTACCGTCGCCCAGCGGCCTGGACATCGGCGTGGCGGGGCAGGTCATCACCGGCTTGCCGTCGCTGTGCATCGCCCTGGCGCTGGTCACGGTGGTGACCGCGCTGATCATCCGCGGTGGCCGCCGCTTCCGTTCGCGTCTGCCGCTGCCGGTGACGGCCGGCATTCTCTGGGTACTGCTGGCAGGCCTGCTGGTGCTCTTCTATCCCAGCACCCTGGCGTTCCAATGGGAGAATCATCGCAGCGCCGCGGATATCGACTTCTATGTGCTGCAGGAGCGCCAGGGTCCGTTCCAAGGTACGGCGCAGAAGAGCCAGCGCCTTGGCTACTACCAGGACTGCGGCAAGACCGGGCAGGTTGCCTGCCCGGTGTTCGAGTGCGTGGTGGAGAAGCGCAGCTGGCTGGGTGGCCTGCAGAAGATCGAAGGCTTCTATCCGGGCCTGGACCAGCAGCGTCAGCTGGAGCTGCTGCGCACCCGCTGCCTGCCCGGTACGCCGTGACCGACGAAGCCGCCGGTCTGGTGGCGCCATAGACGGGCATAGAGGCCGTTGTAGGCGATCAGCTCGTCGTGGGAGCCCATCTCGACGATCTGCCCGCGCTCCATGACCACCAGGCGATCCATACGCGAGATGGTCGACAGGCGGTGGGCGATGGCGATCACCGTCTTGCCTTCCATCAGGGTTTCCAGGCTTTCCTGGATCGCCGCTTCCACCTCGGAGTCGAGGGCGGAGGTGGCTTCGTCCAGCAGCAGGATCGGCGCGTCCTTGAGCAGGGTGCGGGCGATGGCGATGCGCTGGCGCTGACCGCCGGAGAGCTTGACCCCGCGTTCACCCACCTGGGCATCCAGCCCGGTACGGCCATGAGCATCGGTGATGCGAGCGATGAAGTCGTCGGCCTTGGCCTTGCGCAGGGCGGCGTGCAGCTCTTCATCAGTGGCTTCGGGACGACCGTAGAGAAGATTCTCGCGGATCGAACGGTGCAGCAGCGAGGTGTCCTGGGTAACCACGCCGATCTGGCACCTCAGGCTTTCCTGGGTGACGTGGGCGATGTCCTGGCTATCGACCAGGATGCGACCGCCTTCCAGGTCATAGAGGCGCAAGAGCACGTTGATCAGCGTCGACTTGCCGGCGCCCGAAGGGCCGACCAGGCCGATCTTCTCGCCTGGAGCGACATCGAGGGTCAGGCCTTCGATGATGCCGGCGCCCTTGCCGTAGTGGAAGGCGATGTCCTCGAACAGCACCGCGCCGCGGGTCACCTGCAACGGCTTGGCGTCCGGGGCGTCGCCAACCTGGCGCGGCTTGGCGATGGTGCTCATGCCGTCCTGCACCATGCCGATGTTCTCGAAGATGCCGTTGACCACCCACATGATCCAGCCGGACATGCTGTTGATGCGGATCACCAGGCCGGTGGCCAGGGCGATGGCCCCCACCGAGATGACGCCCTGGTGCCAGAGCCAGAGGGCGAGGCCCGTGGTGCCGGCGATGAGGAAGCCGCTGAGGATGGCGATGGTCACGCCCATGGCGGTGATCAGCCGGGCGGCGCTCTCGGCCTTCTCGGTCTGCTCTTCCATGGCCTGGCGGGCGTATTGCTCCTCCTGTGCCGAGTGGGAGAACAGCTTGAGGGTGGAGATGTTGGTGTAGCCGTCGACGATACGCCCGGAGAGCTGCGAGCGGGCTTCGGAGGCAATGGCCGAACGCTCCTTGGTCTGGGGCACGAAATACCAGAGGGCGATGACATAGCCGACGATCCAGAGGATCAGCGGGACCATCAGCCAGACATCGGCCTGGGCGAACAGGATCAGCGAGGTGACGGCGAAGATCAGCACGTGCCAGATCGCGTCCACCGCCTGCACCGCCGAGTCGCGCAGGGAAACACCGGTCTGCATGATACGGCTGGAGATGCGCCCGGCGAAGTCGCTGTGGAAGAAGCCCAGGCTCTGCTTGAGCACGTAGCGATGGTTCTGCCAGCGGATCAGGGTGGTGAGGCTGGGGGTGATGGTCTGGTGCACCAGCAGGTCGTGCAGGCTGATGAACAGGGGCCGGATGACCAGGGTGACCACTGCCATCCAGATCAGGGTCCCACCGTGTTCCTGGAAGAACACCGTGCTGTTGGGCGCACTGCCCGCGAGGTCGACGATCTGGCCGATGAAGTTGAACAGGGCGACTTCGACGAGGGCGCCGATCAGCCCCACTGCCAGCAGCAGGGCGAAGGCCGGCCAGGCTTGCTTGAGAAAGTGGAGATAGAAGGCGCCGATCCCAGTGGGCGGCATTTCATCGGGGGCTTCCCGAAACGCATCGATGATGCGTTCGAAGCGGCGAAAGATCATGCGGGGTCCTTGTGGGGGGAGACGGCGTCTCGCACTGGGGCCTCGCCTGGTTAACCGGACGACCGCCAGCGGATCGTCCGGCAGGACGGGTCGGCTACAGCCGTTTGGCAGCGAGAATCATCACCGGTTCACGGGGAATGTCGCGCAGCATGCCCTGGCGCGTGGTCTGGACCCCGGCGATCTGGTCGACGACTTCCATGCCGCGCACGACCTTGCCGAATACCGCGTAGCCGAAGTCGCGCGAGCCGTGGTCCAGAAAGGCATTGTTCTCGACGTTGATGAAGAACTGACTGGTGGCGGAGTTGACGTCCGAGGTCCGTGCCATGGCCAGGGTGCCACGCAGATTCTTCAGGCCGTTGTCGGCTTCGTTCTTGATCGGCGCCTTGGTGCGCTTCTCCTGCATGTCGCGGGTGTAGCCACCGCCCTGGATCATGAAGCCGGGGATGACGCGATGGAACAGGGTGCCCTTGTAGAACCCGCTGTCGACGTAGCCCAGGAAGTTCTCTGTGCTGACCGGTGCCTTGGCCGCATCCAGTTCGACCTCGATGTCACCCTTGTTGGTGCTGATGAGCACGTGCGGATTGTCCGCGGCCCAGGTGGTGGAGGCGACGAACAGGGCGCAGGCGGCAAGCAGGGCTTTGAACATGATGAATCCTTGAGTGGCAGAGACGACTGGCGAACGATAGCAACCCGGCTGGCACCCCGCCACGGTCAGCGTGGCAGGGCATGCTTGCGCAGCAGGTTCATGAGGATCTGTGACGCCGGGCCCAGCTCGTGCTGGCGGGTCTTGTAGAGCTGGAAGGGATGGAAGCGCTGGGCGCCCTGTTCCAGCGGCAGCGGCTTGAGCAGGCCGGCGTCGAGATCGGTCTGGATGGCGTCCCGCGGCAGCCAGGCGAAGCCCAGGCCGTCGCGCAGGAAGGTGGCGGCGGTGCTGATGCTACCCACCGTCCAGCGTTGTTCGGCGGCCAGCCAGCCGGCATCCCGTGGCTGGGCGCGGCCGCTGTCGCGGATGACGATCTGCAACTGCTCTTCCAGATCGGCGGTCACCAGGGTGCGCTGCAGCAGGTGCAGCGGATGCTCGGGATGGGCGACGGCGACGAATTCCACGTTGCCCAGGGAGGCGCCCAGATGGGCGGCGATCACCAGGCCGGTGATCGCCAGGTCCGCCGAGCCGTCGAGCAGGGCCTCCTCCACCCCGGACAGGACCTCTTCGCGCAGGCGTATGCGGCAACCACGACTCTGCGGCATGAATTCGCGCAAGCACAGCAGCAGCGGACGGGTCGGGTAGGCGGCGTCCACCACCAGCCGCACCTCGGATTCCCAGCCCTGTTCCATGTGATAGGCCAGTTCCTCCAGCTGGCTGGCCTGCTGCACCAGGCGGCGCGAGCGGCGCAGGAGCACGGCGCCGGCATCGGTCAGCACGGCGCGTCGGCCCTCCAAACGCAACAATGGCACGCCGAGCTGCTCCTGCATGCGGGCGACGGTATAGCTGACCGACGACTGGGAGCGATGCAGCACCTCGGCGGCCTGGGCATAGCCGCCGTGATCCACCACCGCCTGCAGGGTCCGCCATTGATCGAGGGAAACGCGTGGAGTCTTCATCGAGCGCTCTGGAGCCACGAAAGGGCGCATGTTAGTGCCTGCGGTCGCCCTGGGAAAACGCGGCGTTCATCACGGCATGAAAAAATGTCGCGCGGCGGGTCAAATGTCCCACCCGCGCCGCCCTCCAAGTCAGCCGATGAGTTTCCCACTCTAGGCAAGACAAGGAGTCTTCATGTCGTCATTCAAGGCGTTGCTGGGTTGCTGTCTGGTCATCGCGCCGCTGCTGGTCCAGGCCGAGGAATCCCGCGCGGCGGCAGCCGAGCCGCTCGATATCGACGGCATGAACATCAGTCGCACGCTCGACTGCGAAGGCCGGGACGTGTCCCTGTCCGGCGAAGGCAATACCCTGACGCTGAAAGGTCAGTGCGGCACGGTGACCGTCTACGGCAGTCATCATCGGCTGGTGCTCGACAGCGCCCAGGCGCTGACCATCCATGGTCTGGGTAGCGTCACCACGGTCAAGGGCGCGGTGGCCAGCCTGAGCATTGGCGGTGGCTACCAGCAGGTGCAGGCCAATGTGCGCGGCAGCGACGGCCTGGCCAAGGTCGATGCCTATGGCTACGGCGCCCAGGCGCGGCTGACCCTGCTCAGCCAGGCCGACATCGCCGTGGGCGGTTCCAATCAGCAGGTCTACTGGTCGCGCGCCGCCGGCGTGGCCGAACCCAAGACCCTGGTCTCGGGCGCCGACAATGTGCTGCAGGCCAATCAGTCGGTAGCGGCGCTCAGCGGCGCCGAGCCCGCGGGCCTCAACGCCACCCGCTAGCTGGTGACGAGCCGGGGGTTTCCCTCCGGCGACGGGCACGTTAAGGTCGCGCACCTTTTTCGTGCGTCGCCGCCATGCCTTATCTCCTGCTCGTCACCCTCATCTGGGCGTTTTCCTTCAGCCTGATCGGCGAGTACCTCGCCGGTCGGGTCGACAGCGATTTCGCCGTGCTGGTCCGCGTGGCCATCGCCTTCGTGCTGTTCCTGCCGTTCACCCGCTGGCGCGGGGTGCCGGGACGCTTCGCCCTGGGGCTGATGGCGGCGGGCGCGCTGCAGTTCGGCATCACCTATCTGTGCCTGTACCGCAGCTTTGCCGTGCTGACGGTGCCCGAGGTGCTGCTGTTCACCGTGCTCACGCCGATCTATGTGACCCTGCTGGACGACGCCTGGCAGCGGCGCTTGCGCCTCTGGTCGCTGCTGGCGGCCGTGGTGGCGGTGGGCGGCGCGGCGCTGATCCGTTTCCAGCCGCTGACCGGTGACTATCTGCTCGGCTTCCTGTTGCTGCAGGTGGCCAACCTGACCTTCGCCGCCGGTCAGGTGCTGTGCAAGCACCTGGGCCATGCCTATGCCGGGCAGGGTGCCCTGCATCGCTACTTCGGGCTGTTCTTTTTCGGTGCCCTGCTGGTGGCGGCGCTATCCTTCCTGCTGTTCGGCAATCCGGCGCGGCTGCCCAGCACCGGCCTGCAATGGGGCGTGCTGGTGTGGATGGGCGTCTTCGCCACGGCGCTCGGCCTCTACTGGTGGACGCTGGGTTCGTTGCGGGTCAACGGCGGTACCCTGGCGATCATGAACGAGGCCCATGTGCCGGCCGGGCTGCTGGTCAGCCTGCTGATCTGGCAGCACCCGGCCGATCTGCCCAGGCTGTTGCTGGGCGGCGCGATCATTCTGCTGTCACTGTTCATCAATCGTCTGGGGCGCCCATCATGACTGTGCTGTCCGGCAAGGGCCTGGGCCTTTCGGTGCTGTCGTCGGTGCTGTTCGCGCTGATGCCGGTGTACTTCGCCTGGCTGGCGCCGCTGGATGGCCTGCAGGTCGTGGCCCTGCGGGTGGTCTGGTCGTTGCCGATGGTGCTGCTGCTGGTGGTGGTGCTGCGGGAGGGCAGGGCCCTGTGGGCTACGCTCAAACGCCTGGTGCGCGAGCCCCGCCTGTGCCTGGCCATCCCGGCGGCGGCGCTGCTGATGGGCATCCAGTGGTGGGTGTTCGTCTGGGCGACCATGAATGGCGAGGCCATGGCCATGTCGCTGGGCTACTTCCTGCTGCCGCTGGCCATCGTGCTGACCGGGCGCCTGGTCTATGGCGAGCGCCTGCGGCCGCTGCAGCGGGTAGCGGTGGTCTGCGCGCTGCTGGGGGTGGTCAACGAGGTCTGGGTGACCGGGGCGCTGTCCTGGGTCAGCCTGCTGCCGGTGGTGGGTTATCCGCCGTATTTCGTCCTGCGCCGTTGGATGGCGGTGGATGCGCTGTCGGGCTTTGTCCTGGAGATGTGCTGCCTGCTGCCCTTCGCGCTGCTCGCCCTGCACTGGTTCTCGCCCGGCGCCATCCTGCAGCAGACGCCCTGGCTGTGGGCGCTCCTGCCGGGCCTGGGCCTGCTCAGTGCCATCGCCTTCGCCGCCATGCTGGCGTCCAGTCGCATGCTGCCGCTGAGTCTGTTCGGCATCCTCAGCTATGTGGAGCCGGCGCTGCTGGTGTTCGTCGCCCTCTATGTGCTCGGTGAGCAACTGCCGGAGGGCGCGATCTGGACCTATGGTCCCATCTGGTTGGCGGTGGCCTGGGTCTGCCTGGACAGTGCGCGCCTGCTGCGCAAGCAACTCAGGCGCGCGCCGGTGGGGCCCTAGAGCGCCAGTATCGGGCATTCCTGCGCGGGGAAAAAGAACTCGTCGCAGTTGGGCAGGCTGCCGGCGCGATCAACGATGAGGAATTCATCTTCGTCGCGCAGGGCCAGCACCGGATGGTGCCAGACCCCGGCGTGGTAGTTGATGCCCTGCTGGCCATCGGCGCGAAAGACGCGGATGGCGCGGGCATCCGGCTCCGTTGCGGGTGGCGCCACCACTACCAGAAAGGGTTCGCCGCGCAGCGGCACGAAGGCCTGGCTGCCGTGGGGATGGCGTTCGAGCATGGCGATGGTCAGCGGATAGTCCAGGCGCCGGGCGCGAAAGATGCTGATGATCGCCGCGCCGTCCGCCGGTCCCGTCGCGACCCGGGCCAGAGCGTGGTATCTCCGGGTCGAGCCGTTGTTGATCGGATACCAGTCCCGGCCCGCCGTCTCGATGACCTCGCCGAAGGGCGCGAAGCCCTCGGCAGTCAGCGGCTCGATGCGCAGTGGCCGACTCATGCCTGGCCCCGTGCCACCTTGCCGAACAGTCGCAGCCGGCTGACACCGCCGTCCGGAAAGATGTTCAGGCGCACGTGAGTGATGGGGCCAAGGTCGCGGACCTGCTCCCGGAAGCTGTGCTCCTGGTGCATCTGCAGCTTTTGCGGCGGCAGCAGCTCCTTCCAGAACAGACTCTGGGTCTCGATCTGGCCATCGGTACCGCCGCGGACGAAGGCGCCCTGGATCTGGCAGCTGTCCGGGTAGTTGCCCTTGAAGTGCAGGGTGTCCACCAGGATCTCCTCGACGGTGCCGGCATGGCCCAGGGCGATGATCACCCAGTCATTGCCGGGGGTGCGACGGCGCGCGGTTTCCCAGCCATCGGCCATGCTGTCGGCGCGACCGGGGTTGAGGATGTTGCTCATGCGGCCGTAGTGCTCGTCATTGCAGGCCAGGGCGCGCCCGCCATTGAGCGCGGCAGCCAGGTCCAGTACCTCGTCTTCGGCCTGGGCCGACCAGTCGCGATGGGGAATGCCATAGACGCGCAGGCGCGCCACACCGCCGTCCGGAAAGATGTTTAGCCGCAGGTGGGTCCAGGGGCGGTCATCGGCGATGGCATGGTAGTGGTGGCTATTGCCCTGCATCTCGATGGCCGGCAGCACCTCGGTCCAGGCAGCGTCTTCGGCCGGATCGCCCTCGGCGCAGAAGCAGGCTTCCAGGGAGGCTGAGGGCGGATAGTTGCCGGTGAACCAGCGGGTGTCGATGTCGACGCCCTTGATCGAGCCGGGCACGCCCAGGCGGATCACCGCGTGGTCGTAGCCTTCGAAACGCTTGCGTCGCGATTCCCAGCCGTCCATCCATTTGCCGTTGTCGTCGTAGACGCCTTCCTTCCACTCGGGCTCGTGGGGCTGGAGCATGCGGTCGGCGGCGGCGAACCAGTCGTCGGTGACGCTGATGACGCGGGTGCCGAGACGGGCGTCGGCGAGGTTGAGGTACTTCTCGAAGGGCGCGGCATAGGTGCGTTTCATGGAGTGCTCTTGTCGGGGAAGGGTCAGAGGGTCTGCAGGCGGAAGAGGGCGATGCGATCGATCTCGGCCAGGGCGCGCTGGAATTCCTGCTCCGGGCTGTTGGGCAGGCGCTCTTCGAAGGCCGCCAGGATCAGGTGCCGGTTGCTGCCCTTCACCGCCATGATGAAGGGGAAGCCAAACTTGGCGCGGTAGGCGTCGTTGTGGCGGGTGAAGCGCTCGAGCTCGTCCGGGGTGCATTGATCGAGGCCGGCACCGGCCTGTTCGCCACTGCTGGCGGCGGTCAGCTCGCCAGCCAGGGCCGCGCGACCGGCAAGATCCGGATGTGCCTGGATCAGCGCCAGTTGCTCGGCGTGACTGGCCCGGGCGACCTGGGCGGCGAGGCGCTGATGCAGGGCGTCGACGCTGTCCGGCAGCGGCTGGCCCTCGTCGAAGGCGCGCTCGGCGACCCAGGCGGAGTGCTCGTAGATGCCGCCGAAGGCCGCGACGAAGGCGGCGCGATCCAGCTGGCTGGGCGTGACGGTGTGGAAGGCGCTCATGCCGGCGGATGCTCCCTGTGCCAGTGACGGGCGATGTCCACCCGGCGGGCGAACCAGACGCGCTCATGGCTCTGGGCGTATTCAAGGAAGCGCTTGAGACCCACCAGGCGGCCGGGGCGACCGATCAGCCGGCAGTGCAGGCCGATGGAGAGCATCTTGGGCGCGCTGGCACCTTCCGCGTAGAGGGTGTCGAAGGCGTCCTTGAGGTACTGGAAGAATTGCTCGGCGGTATGGAAGCCCTGGACCTGGGTGAATCTCATGTCGTTGGTATCCAGGGTGTAGGGGATCACCAGGTGCGGCTTGCCGGTGGGCGTATCGGGCTCCCAATAGGGCAGGTCGTCGTCGTAGGTGTCGCTGTCGTAGAGAAAGCCGCCTTCCTCCATGACCAGGCGCCGGGTGTTGGGCCCGGTCCGGCCGGTGTACCAGCCCAGCGGACGCTCGCCGGTCAACCGGGTAAGGATCTCGATGGCGCGCTGCAGATGGGCGCGCTCTTCGGCTTCGTCCAGGTACTGGTAGTCGATCCAGCGATAGCCGTGGCTGCAGATTTCGTGGCCGGCCTGGACCATGGCGCGGATGACCTCGGGGTGGCGCTCGGCGGCCATGGCCACGGCAAAGATGGTCAGGGGTACCTGGTGCTTGGCGAACAATTCCAGGATGCGCCAGACGCCGGCGCGACTGCCGTATTCGTAGAGCGACTCCATGGACATGTTGCGTACGCCCTGCAGCGGCTGGGCGGCGACCATCTCGGAAAGAAAGGCCTCGGATTCCTTGTCGCCGTGCAGGATGTTGCGTTCGCCACCCTCTTCGTAGTTGAGCACGAAGGACAGGGCGATGCGGGCGTCACCCGGCCAGCGCGGGTGGGGCGGCTGGGCACCGTAGCCGATGAGATCGCGGGGATAGGTCATGGGAAGGGCATCCTGGCAGTCGAGATGTTTTGTATACAATGTTTGGCGGCCTTTGCCGAGTCCCAGCAAGAATCCTGCCCAACTGGTCTGACCGGTCTGAAGACTTTGGTGCGCTAGAGGACGATGATCCCTAGGCCAGGGCGGGGCAAAGGGCTGTATACAATCGGCGGGTAGAAAACTGCTAGGCTGGATCATCCCCCTTGCAGGAGTTCTCCCATGTCCGTTTCATCCCCTGGCGGTTACCTGACGACCCATGTGCTGGACACTACCGGCGGCTGCCCCGGCGCGGACATCGCCGTCCGCCTGTACCGCCTGGATGGGGTGTTGCGGCAGGCGCTGGGCGAAGTGCGGACCAATGCCGATGGCCGCGGCGATGCACCGCTGTTGCAGGGCGAAGCCTTTACGGCGGGTACTTACGAGCTGGAATTCGCGGTGGGTGACTACTATCGGCGACGGGGGACGACGCTGGAGGAACCGGCATTTCTTGACACCGTGGTCCTGCGCTTTGGCATCGCCGATGAGGCGGCGCACTACCATGTGCCGCTACTGGTTTCGCCCTACAGCTATTCAACCTATCGCGGCAGTTAGGGACGACTGCTCTGCGGCGGTGCGCGCAGGGGGGGAGCCGGCACCAGCCTGGGGCGTGGATCCGCTCAGGCTAGTGGAACGTCGGCTCGCTGGCCAACCGGGCGCTGGCCAGCAGCGGTCGGTCCGGCACGGCACTGTCTGGCCAGGTCTGGGCGATACGTTCCAGCACCACCTGGGCTAGCATGCTGTGGGTACGGCTGGCGAAATGACCCCGGGCGCCGAAGATATAGGCCTGGTCAGCGCCCGGTTCGACGTAGCTGTCCGGATCGCAGAATTCGCGACCGGGCAGGCAGGCATCGCCTTCGGCATGGGTGAATCCATAGTTGCCGTAGTGGGCGAAGACCTCTTCCATCACCCGGTATGCATCCACCAGCAGCAGGCGGTCTCCGGCCGGCAGGTTGGCCTGCAGGGTGTCGTTGTAGAGCTTCACCAGATCATGATTGCGCTGCGCCACCTGCTCGGTCCAGGGCTCGAGATAGGGCGCCTTGCCGTAGTCGGTGTTGTTGAGCACGACCAGCCGCTGGGCACCCAGGCTCAGCAGGTAGCGCAGCAGCTTGACCTCGTTCAGGGCCGTATGGCGGATCCGGGCCTCGACCTGCGTGCGTACCTCCGGAGTCAGCGGGGCATCAGCCATCAGCGCGGCCTTGAGCGTCTTGTCGTAGAAGGGGCCGATGATGTCATTGCCGCCGATCTGCACCAGCACCAGGTCCTGCTGGCGGAAGCGGCCATGCTGCATCTCGAAATTGCGGATCTGCTGGGAAAACGCCAGCGGCGCCTCGTTGTGGTCGAAGCCTGGCTCGGTGAAGCTGCCGGTTACGGCGCCGCCCTCGGCGTAGCAGAGGCCGTCGGGATCGCTCGGACCCTCGTGACCATAGCCTTCCACCTGACGATTGGGGCCCAGTTCGATACCGTAGGCGTCGGCAATTTCCTGGGGATAGGTGCGCCCCGGGTTGGTTGCGTAGATGTGGCCGAAGGTGCCGCAGTCCATCAGGCTGTCGCCAAAGGCGATGACCCTCTGGATGCCCCGCGCCTCGGCGATGGGCTCAGGGCTGGGTACGAGGGCGAGCAACGTGGCGACACCTGCGAGTGCGGTCGCCAATCCCCAGTGCTTGCCCATCGTCTACCTCCCGGCAGCGTCCAGCGTCGGTGCTGCTTTTATCTTTTGCAACCTTCATACCGGGAAGAGCGGAAAAGCAAGGTCGGAGTTCCCGGCGCCCGGACCAGGCGAAGCGGCAGCCGACGACCAGCACGGGATGGCAAGAGCGATGGGCAAGTCCGAGGTTTCGCAGCTAAGGCTGCACCACGAGCGAGCTAGTCCGGCTTGATCACGGGATCGGAAGACTGCGCCAGGATGGCTGCCATCAGCCCGGGGAAACGCTGATCCAGGTCGTCGCGCCGCAACTGGTTCATGTGCGTGGTACCAGCGTTGCGGGTGTGTACCAGGCCGGCGTCGCGCAGGACGCGGAAGTGGTGCGACATGCTGGATTTCGGACGGCCCCCGTCAAGTTCGCCACAGGTGGCCTCGGCGACCCGCGCCAGGTAGCGGACGATGTCCAGACGTACGGGATCGCTGAGCGCGTGGAACAGGCGCTCAAGGGAGAATTCGTCGGGACTGGGATGTTTGAAAGGGCGCATGCGCTAATCATACACCGGGGGTTGGCGATTATGTTATGTTCGATTAATATCGAAATAACGAAACAACATCCGCCTTATTGGAGACCGCTCAGATGTCCGCATTGTTCCAACCCTTTACCCTGAAGGACGTGACGTTGCGCAACCGCATCGCCATCCCGCCCATGTGCCAGTACAGCGCCGTCGATGGCGTGATCAATGACTGGCACCAGGTGCACTATGCCGGCCTGGCCCGCGGTGGTGCGGGCCTGGTGGTCGTCGAGGCCACGGCGGTCTCGCCGGAAGGCCGGATCACCCCCGGTTGCACCGGCATCTGGTCGGACGCGCACGCCCAGGCCTTCGTGCCGGTGGTCCAGGCGATCAAGGCCGCCGGTTCGGTACCGGGCATCCAGATCGCCCACGCCGGTCGCAAGGCCAGCGCCAACCGTCCCTGGGAAGGCGATGACCACATCGCCGCCGACGACGCCCGTGGCTGGGACACCATCGCCCCGTCCGCGGTGGCCTTTGGCGCCAATCTGCCCAAGGTGCCCAAGGCCATGACCCTGGACGACATCGCCCGGGTCCGCCAGGACTTCGTCGATGCCGCCAAGCGTGCCTATGAGGCCGGCTTCGAGTGGCTGGAGCTGCACTTCGCCCACGGCTACCTGGCGCAGAGCTTCTTCTCGGTGCATTCCAACCAGCGCGACGACCAGTACGGTGGCGACCTCGCCGGCCGCAGCCGCTTCCTGCTGGAAACCCTGGCCGCGGTGCGCCAGGTCTGGCCGGAGCACCTGCCGCTGACCGCGCGTTTCGGCGTGATCGAATACGACGGTCGCGACGAAGAGACCCTGGCCGAATCCATAGAGCTGGCCCAGGGCTTCAAGCGCGAAGGCCTCGACCTGCTGAGTGTCAGCATCGGCTTCTCCACCCCGACCGCCAACATCCCCTGGGGACCGGGTCTGCTGGCACCCGTCACCGAACAGGTACGCAAGGCGACCGGCCTCAAGGTGGCCTCGGCCTGGAACATCGACACCCCGGCGCTGGCCAACCAGGTGGTGGCCGATGGGCAACTGGATCTGGTGATGGTAGGTCGCGCTCACCTGGCCGATCCGCACTGGCCCTACTATGCGGCCAAGGCTCTGGGCGTCGACCAGCCGTCCTGGGTGCTGCCGGCGCCCTACGCCCACTGGCTGGAGCGCTATCGCACCAGTTGAGTCGGTCTAGGCTGAACATGAAAACCGCCCCTCGGGGCGGTTTTTTGTGCGTATGGGATGGGGGTGGGTTTTGTTGGGCTTCGCTGCGCTCAGCCCAACCTACGGTAATGGGTAGGTTGGGTTGTGGGGGCTTCATCGCCAAAGCCCAACAGTGCCGTTTTGCTCCACCCGTGGAAAACGCTGCGCGGTTTTCCACGCTACGGGGTGAGGGTATCAGGCGTCGCGACTGTGTACCCGGCGACCGGCGGCATGGGTTTCCCGTATCACCCGGTCGTCGCCCAGGGTGGTGAGGACGAAGAGGGTTTCCTCCAGGCTCTTGGACTGTTGCAGGCGGTAGTCGAGCAGCGGGGTGGCCTTGAGGTCGAGCACCACGAAGTCGGCGTCGTGGCCGGGGGCCAGGCTGCCGATGCGCTCGTCCAGGCGCAGGGCGCGGGCGCCGCCCAGCGTGGCCAGGTACAGCGACTTGAAGGGATGCAGGCGATGGCCACGCAGTTGCTGCACCTTGTAGGCTTCGCCGAGGGTCTGCAGCAGCGAGAAACTGGTGCCGGCGCCAACGTCGGTACCCAGGCCGACGTTGACCTTGAAGGCTTCCATCCGTTCGAGATCGAACAGTCCGCTACCGAGGAAGAGGTTGGAGGTGGGGCAGTGCGCCACCGCTGATCCGGTGTCGTGCAGGCGCTGGCACTCGGCGTCGCAGAGGTGGATGCCGTGGGCGAACACCGAGCGCGGACCGAGCAGCTGGAAGTGATCGTAGACGTCCAGGTAGTGGCTGCGCTCCGGGAACAGCGCCTTCACCCAGTCGATCTCCTTGAGATTCTCGGAGAGGTGGGTGTGCAGGTAGACGTCCGGGTATTCGGCCAGCAGGCGGCCGGCGGCTTCCAGTTGCTCCGGGGTGCTGGTGGGGGCGAAGCGCGGGGTGATGGCATAGTGCAGGCGGCCCTTGCCGTGCCAGCGCTGGATCAGCGCCTTGCTGTCGGCATAGGCGGATTCGGCGGTGTCCTGCAGATAGTCCGGGGCATTGCGATCCATCAGCACCTTGCCGGCGATCATGCGCAGGTCGAGGCGTTCGGCGACCTCGAAAAAGGCATCCACCGACTGCGGATGGACACTGCCGAACACCAGGGCGGTGGTGGTGCCGTTGCGCAGCAGTTCACCGACGAAGACCTCGGCCACCTCGGCGGCCTTGGCCGGATCGACGAAGGCGCCCTCGGTGGGAAAGGTGTAGGTGTCCAGCCAGTCCAGTAGTTGCTCGGCGTAGCTGGCGATCATGCCGGTCTGCGGATAGTGGATATGAGTGTCGATGAAGCCGGGGGTGATCAGGGCGTCGGGATGCTCGATGACCTGGGTGCCGGCGGGCAGGGTGGGCAGCAGCTCGGTGGCCGGGCCCATGGCCTGGATGCGGCCGTCCGCGACCAGCAGCAGGCCGTCGGCATGGTATTCGTAGGAGGCGTCCAGCCCCACCTCGGCCGGGTCGGCGAGGCTGTGGAGCAGGGCGGCGCGATGGGCGATGGCGGTCATAACGATCTCGGATGAAGGATGGAGCTACTTGGGGGTAGCGGTGACCAGGCGCAGGGGCAGATCCGCCTGCTCGGCCTGGCGACCGTAGTGGGCGATGACCTCGCCGGCCACGGCGATGGCGATCTCCAGCGGCAGCTTGCCCTGGACCTCAGGCAGGCCCAGCGGGCAGCGCACCGTGCCCAGGCGGTCGGCGCCGTGGCCGCGCGCCGCGAGACGGTGGCGGAACTTGGCCCACTTGGTCCGGGAGCCGATCAGACCGAAATAGCCATGGTCGCCGCGGGCGAGGATGGCGTCGGTCAACTCCAGGTCCAGGGGGTGATTATGGGTCATGACGATGTAGTAGGCACCCGCCGGCATCCGGGCGATCTCGTCGACCGGCTCGTCGGTCAGGCACTTTTCCACGCCGGCGGGCAGGACGGCGGGAAATTCCTGGGCGCGCGAATCCACCCAGCGCACCGCGCAAGGCAGTCCGGCCAGCAGCGGCACCAGGGCGCGGGCGACATGGCCGGCGCCAAAGACGATCACCGGGACGTCCTGTGCCAGCTGGGGTTCGAACAGCAGGGTAGTGACGCCCCCGCAGCACTGGCCGAGGCTGGCGGCCAGGGAGAAACGCTCCAGGCGCGGCTGGCGCGTACCGGCGGCGAGCATTTCCCGGGCGATCTCCACCGCGCGGTATTCCAGGTGGCCGCCGCCGATGGTCAGGTGCTGCGCTTCCCGGCCCACCAGCATCTTGGTGCCGGCCTCGCGGGGCGTGGAGCCCTGCTCGTCGGCCACGGTGATCAGCACGCAGGGCTCGCCCCGCGCTTCGAAATCGGCCAGCAAGGCCAGCCAGCCGCGTTTGCTGTTCATGCGGGCTCCTCCGTGGCGGAGACCGGGGCGGTCTGCAGCTCGGCGGCCAGGCGGCGCATGCGCTCCACGCCCCAGAGCACCCGTTCCGGGGTGGCCGGCGCGTCCAGCGCCGGATGGAAGCGGTAATCCGCCACGCTGGCCACGGCGTCCTGCAGGGCGCACCACACCGAGATGCCAAGCATGAAGGGCGGTTCGCCCACGGCCTTGGAGTGGAACACCGTGGCCTCGGGATTCTGCCGATTCTCCACCAGCCGCACCCGCAGGTCCGGAGGTACGTCACTCACCGCCGGGATCTTGTAGGTGGAGGGGCCGGCGGTGAGCAGCTTGCCGGCATCGTTCCACACCAGTTCTTCCATGGTCAGCCAACCCAGACCCTGGACGAAGCCGCCTTCGACCTGGCCGATGTCGATGGCCGGATTCAGGGAGGCGCCGACGTCATGGAGGATGTCGGTGCGCAGCAGGCGGTATTCGCCGGTGAGGGTGTCGATCAGCACCTCGGAGCAGGCGGCGCCGAAGGCGTAGTAGTAGAAGGGCCGCCCGCGGGCCTGGTCGCGGTCGTAGTGAATCTTCGGTGTGCGGTAGTAGCCGGTGCTGGACAGCGATACCTGGCCGACATAGGCCAGCTGGATCAGCTCTTCGAAGCTCAGCAGCCGGTCGCGCACCCTGACGTGGCCGTTGCGGAAGTCGACCTCTTCAGGCCCGACGTGGAAGTGGCGGCTGGCGAAGTCGATCAGGCGGTCCTTGATGGTCTGGGCGGCGTTCTGCGCGGCCTTGCCGTTGAGGTCGGTGCCGCTGGAGGCCGCGGTGGGCGAGGTGTTGGGCACCTTGTCGGTGTTGGTGGCGGTGATCTGGATGCGGGCTATGTCGACCTGGAAGACCTCGGCCACCACCTGGGCGACCTTGGTGTTGAGCCCCTGGCCCATCTCGGTGCCGCCATGGTTCAGGTGGATGCTGCCATCGGTGTAGACGTTGACCAAGGCGCCGCCCTGGTTGAGGAAGGAGGAGGTGAAGGAGATGCCGAATTTCACCGGAGTCAGCGCCAGGCCCTTCTTCAGTACCGGACTGTTCCGGTTGAAGTCGCGGATGACCTCGCGCCGCGCCTGGTAGTCACTGCTGGCCGCCAGGTCCGTGGTCATCTCGTCGAGCAGGTTGTCTTCCACCACCTGGTGATAGTGGGTGAGGTTGCGCGTCTCCTTGCCATAGTAGTTGCGCCGCCGTACCTCCAGCGGGTCGAGGCCGCGATGGCGGGCGATGGCGTCCATGACGTTCTCGATGGCCAGCATGCCCTGGGGGCCGCCGAAGCCGCGGTAGGCGGTGTTGGACGCCAGGTGGGTCTTGCAGCGGTGGCCGGTGATCTGGGCGTTGCCGAGGAAATAGGCATTGTCGGCATGGAACATGGCGCGATCGATGATGGCGTTGGACAGGTCGGGCGAATAGCCGCAGTTGCCCGCCAGTTCGAAGCGGATGCCCAGCAGTCGGCCATCGTCGTCGAAGCCGACGTCGTAGTCGACGTGGAAGGGATGGCGCTTGCCGGTCATGTGCATGTCTTCGAATCGCGGCAGGCGCATCTTCACCGGGCGCCCGGTGAGATGGGCGAACACCGCGCAGAGCGCCGCCGGCATGCCGGCCTGGCTTTCCTTGCCGCCGAAGCCGCCACCCATGCGTCTCATGTCGACGGTGACCCTGTTCATCGACACCCCCAGCACCTCGGCCACCTGCTTCTGCACCTCGGTGGGATTCTGGGTGGAGGAATAGACCAGCATGCCGCCGTCTTCGGTGGGCATCACCGAGGCTACCTGTGTTTCCAGGTAGAAGTGCTCCTGGCCGCCAATGGCCAGTTCGCCCTGCAGGCGATGGGGCGCGGCGGCCAGGGCGGCGGCCGCGTCACCGATTTGATGGCTGTGGCTGGGCGAGATGAAGTGTTCGCGGCGCAGCGCTTCCTTGACGTCAAGGATGGCCTCCAGCGGCTCGTATTCGACGAGGGCGGCCTGGGCGGCGCGGCGGGCGGCGTCGAGGCTGGTCGCGGCCACCGCCAGCACCGGCTGGCCCAGGTACAGCACCTCGCCATCGGCCAGCAGCGGATCGCCGGGCAAGACGGCGCCGATGTCGAGTTGGCCGGGTACGTCGGCGGCGGTGATGGCCAGGGCCACACCGGGGATCTGGTAGCAGGGCGCGAGATCGATGTGTTTGATCCGCGCATGGGCGTGCTCGCTCATCCGCGCATAGACGTGCAACTGGTTGGGAAACTCCAGGCGGTCGTCGATGTACAGGGCCTCGCCGCTGACATGCTTGTCGGCGCTCTCGTGCTTGAGCGGCTTGCCGACGCCGGTGGCCAGGCCGGCGGCGAAGGCCGCGGCCATTTCCTCGGGGGTACGGGCGGGCAGGGTGCTAGACATGGGCGGTGACCCTCGTGGCGAGCGCGGGCTGGGTGGTTTCCAGGTGACATTTGCGCAGCAGGTTCTGCGCCGTCAGCAGACGGTATTCGCGACTGGCGCGGAAATCCGACAGCGGGGCGAAATCCTCGGCCAGGGCCTGGACGGCGCGCTCGATGGACGCGGCGTTCCAGGGCTGGCCGAGCAGCGCCTGTTCGCAGCGCGCTGCCCGCCTGGGCGTGGCCGCCATGCCGCCATAGGCGATGCGCACGCTGGCGACGCGGCCCTGCTCCAGCTCCAGGGCGAAGGCGGCGCAGACCGCGGAGATGTCATCATCCAGTCGCTTGGACACCTTGAAGGCGCGGAACACCAGGCCATCGCGTGACCGCGGCACCCGTACCGCCTGGATGAATTCGCCCGGCTCCAGGGCGGTCTGGCGATAGTCGAGGAAGAAGTCGTCAAGGGCCAGTTCGCGCAGCCGTTCGCCCTGGCGCAGCAGCACGCTGGCGCCCAGCGCCAGGAGCAGGGGCGGACTGTCGCCGATGGGTGAGGCATTGCCGATATTGCCGCCCAGGGTCCCCTGGTTGCGGATCTGCAGGGAGGCGAAGCGCTGCAGCAGGGCGCCGAAGTCCGGGTAGTCGGCGGCCAGGGCGGCGGCGCAATCGGCCAGCGGGGTGGCGGCGCCGATCTCGATAACCTCGTCGCTCAGGGTAACGCCGCGCAATTCGGGCAGGTTGCCCAGGTAGATCAGGGTCTCCAGGCGGCGATGGTGCTGGGTGACCTCCAGGGCCAGGTCGGTGCCGCCGGCCAGCAGGCGCGCCTCGGGGTAGGTCAGGTAGAGACTGGCCAGTTCGCTCAGGCTGGTGGGGCTGTGGCAGCGTCGACCGTCTCCCTCCAGGCGCGTAGCGGGCGCCGGCGCCAGGGCCTGGAGACGCTCCAGGGTCTGCTGCTCGCGGGCATCGAACTGATCCGGCTGCCGGCCGGCACAGGCCTGTTCGGCCGCGGCCAGGATCGGCCGGTAGCCGGTGCAGCGACAGAGATTGCCGGCCAGGGCTTCGTGGGTCGCGGCGTCATCCGGCGTGGCCACGTTCTTCTGCAGGGCGAACAGCGACATGACAAAGCCCGGGGTGCAGTAGCCGCACTGGGAACCGTGGCAGTCGACCATGGCTTGCTGCACCTGATGCAGACGGCCCCGGTGCTTGAGGTCCTCCACACTGATCAGCTGCCGGCCGTCCAGCGCCGCGACAAAGGTCAGGCAACTGTTGACGGTGCGATAGCGCAACCGGTCGCCATCGGGCTCGGCCAGCACCACCGTGCAGGCGCCGCAGTCGCCCGAGGCGCAGCCTTCCTTGGTGCCGGTCTTGCCACAGCGCTCGCGCAGGTACTGCAGCACGGTGAGGTTGGGGTCGAGCTGCTCTTCGCTGCGCAGCTCCTGGTCCAGCAGAAACCTGATCACGGCCGCTCTCCACCTGGTCTCGAATGTCTCGATGGTGGGTAAAGCTGACCGGTAGGTCAACAATTGCCCGGTCGAGTGGAGCGCTGCTGTCGTTTTTGGGCAAGCGGCCTGGCCAAGGCCGCGCCGTCCTGGCGCGCCCAGTACCGTGTTGCACGCCAATGGTGCAAAACAAGCGCTCTAGGCTGCGTTTCTGCGGAATATTTATGCTGGCGCTTCAAGGCCGTCACAGCAGTGCCGATATAAAGGCAGACGATTACGGCCTGGCCGCCTGCCGTCAGCACCCTCGTACAACCGTTGCCACAGGTCGCTATCGTGCCTACCCAACTCAATCGCGTCGCCCGTCAGGCCTCCCTGGGTTTCTTCGCCCTAGTCACCCTCATCTTCACCCTGGCCGGGTGGATGCTGTTCGACCTGTGCGCGCGCATCGATGAGCAGCAACGCCATCACAGCGAGGCGGATGCCCAGCGGGCGCTGGAGACGCGGCTGGACAAGCTGGGCCGGGTGCTGACCGATTACTCCTTCTGGATTGAGGCCTATGCGCGGACCGGCAAGAAGGTCGACGTCAACTGGGCCTACGAAGAAGACAATGTCGGGCCATCCCTCTACAGCGGCTATGGCGTGAATGGCGCCTTCATCCTGGCGCCCTCTGGTGTCACGCGCTATGCCGTGGTTGGCGGCGGTCGCAGCAAGCTGCAACTGGATACCTGGCTGGGCGACGACCAGGCGCCGTTGCTGGCTCAGGCCCGGGAGCGCTCGCTCAAGGATGGCTATGCCCAGGGCTATTTCCTGATCGAGGGCAAGCCGGCCAGCGTGCTGGCCGCGGTCATCCGCCCGGATGCCACCTACCAGGACTTCAAGCGGCTGTCCTACATGGTCTTCGTCGACATCCTCACGCCGGACAAGCTTGCCCAGCTCGGCCAGACCTTCGAATTGCCCGGGCTGACCGCGGAGCCAGGGGAACTGCCCGCCGTGGCGGAGCGGCCGACCCTGGTGGTGAAGTCCGATCCGGGTATCGCCGTGACCTTGCACTGGCGGGTGCATGGCATGGGGCAAGGTCTGCTGGCGCAGTTCCTGCCGTTGCTGGCGGCGATGTGTGGTCTGGCGCTGCTGCTGGTCTGGTACCTGCGCCGCCGGATCGGCCTGGCGGCACGGCAGACGGATGTGGCCGAAGATGCCCTGAGGCACAGCGAGCAGCGCTTCCGCACCGTTTCCGAGGCCTCGTCCGACTGGATCTGGGAGAGCGACGCCGAGCAGCGGCTGGTCTATCTTTCGGAGCGCTTCGTGGCGGTGACCGGCTTCAGTCGCGAAGACTGGCTGGGCCGCCCGCTGCACGAACTGCTCGGCTATCCGCCGAGCCAGGTGGAAGAGGTGGCGAGGACGCCGCTGGCGGCCGGCCGGACCCGGCGCCCCCTGCGCTGCGAGATGCGCGACGCCCAGGCCAAGCTCAGGTACTGCCAGCTGACGGCGCAACCCATCATCAGCGGTGGCCTGCTGGCCGGCTTTCGCGGCACCGTGTGCGACGTGACCGAGGAGATCGAGGCCAAGGCGCGCATCGAACACATCAGCCAGCACGATGCCCTGACCGGACTGGCCAACCGTCATCAACTGCACCGCTACCTGGCGCAGCGCTTCGCCGAGGGCGTCAACGCCAGTCAGCCGCTGCATCTGCTGGCCCTCGACCTGGACCGCTTCAAGCCGGTCAACGACGCCCTCGGCCATGGCGCCGGCGACCAGGTGCTCTGTCAGGTCGCCCGGGAGTTGCGCGCCAGCGTGCGCGAAGGCGATCTGGTCACGCGCATCGGCGGCGATGAATTCGTCATCGCGGTGAATGGCTGCCTGAGCGCCGAGCAGGTGAGCGTGCTGTGCAATCGGATGCTGGAGGGCATCGGCCGGACCATGCGCATCGACGAGCACGACATCAACATCGGGGCGAGTATCGGCATCGCCCGGGCGCCCCAGGATGGCCATGGTGCCGAGGATCTGCTGCGCTATGCCGACATCGCCCTGTACGAAGCCAAGGCGGCGGGGCGTAACACCCTGAGGTTCTATGAGCCCACCATGAATCAGCGCATCCTCGAGCGGCGCCAGCTGGAGACCGAGTTGCGCCTGGGGTTGCAGCGACTGGAATTCGAGCTGGACTTCCAGCCGCGCTTCGCCGCCAATGGCCAGCGCTTGCTGGGCGCCGAGGCGCTGGTGCGCTGGAATCATCCCGCCCGCGGTCGACTGGCGCCCGCCGAATTCATCGGGGTGGCGGAGGAAACCGGGCTGATCCTGGGGCTGAGCGACTGGGTGCTGCAGGAAGCCTGCAGTCAGGCGCTGGAGTGGGCGCCGGAGTTGATCGTGTCCATCAACCTGTCACCGCTGGAGTTCCAGCGCGATGACCTGATCGCGCGGATCAGCAAGGTCCTCCTGCGCACCGGTATCGACCCGGCGCGGGTCGAGTTGGAGCTGACCGAGAACGTCCTGCTGGACGATGCCGCCGGTGCCCTGGAATTGATGAAGAAGCTCAAGGCCCTGGGCGTGCGGCTGTCCATGGACGACTTCGGCACCGGCTATTCCTCGTTGAGCTATCTGCGCACCTATCCCTTCGACTGCCTGAAGATCGATCGCAGCTTCGTCTCCAACATCGAGGTGAGCGAGAGCAATGCGGCCATCGTCGAGGCCATCGTCAGCATGGGGCGGGCCCTGTCGTTGACGGTGGTGGCCGAGGGCATCGAGACCGCCGGCCAGCTGGCGCGCATCGCCGACCTCAAATGCGACCAGGCGCAGGGCTTCCATCTGCAGCGACCGCTGTCCCCGGCGCGTTTTGCGGCCTTGCGGCAGGAGCAGTCTCAGCCGCGGGAAGCGTCGAGCGACGCCAGCCGGACCCTGGTCGCGCACTAGGCGCCTGGGGACCCCAGGGCCGCCCCCAGCAACAGCGTGGCGAACACCAGGAAGAGCGCGCCAGCCGCCCGCTGCAGCCGGGCGAGGGCGGTATCCGAGGTCAGGCGGGCACTCAGAACTGTCGCCGCCCCGGCGTAGCTGCAATGGATGATAAAGCTCATCAGGCCGAAGGTCGCCACCAGCAGCACCAGCTGCGGCAACACCGGGCGATCCACCTGGATGAAGGGCGGAAACAGCGCCAGAAAGAAGAGGATCAGCTTGGGGTTGGTGAGGGACACCAGCAAGCCCTGCAGGAGGTGTCTGCCACCGCTGACCGAAGGCCAAGTGGCGGCAGGCTGCCGGCCTTGGGCCGCGGGACTGCGCAGACGCCGCAGCCCCAGCCAACCCAGGTAGAGCGCGCCGACCAGCTGCAATCCCTGCAGGGTCCTTGGCGAGCTGCTCACCAGGGCGCCGAGCGCGGTGCTGGCCAGGATGGCCACCAGCAGTATGCCCAGCACCACCCCGAGGATGCCCGGCAGGGCGCCGCGCAGCCGCAGCTGCAGCGCATTGGTGATCGTGAGCAGTACGCCCGGGCCGGGGCTGGCGATGGTGAGGCCGCACAGCAGGAGGTAGAGGGCGAAGTGTTGCATTGACGTGTCTTAACCTGCTGGCATGGGACGACCGGAATGGCTGTCTACCTGGGGAGCTGACCGGTGCCGGCCATGGGTATCCAGTATGGCCGGCCGGCTTGCAGGGGTCGCGATGCAGAATCCCGGCTTTTGTACCGGACAGCCGCTCGGACTGGCCCGGTGCAGCAGGTGCCGTCTTCTGCTATCGCAAACTCAAGGCGGCGGGGGAAGCGGATTGCCAGCCTCCGCCCAACGCCTTGAAAGTGCTTATTGCCGCCTGTGCGGCTGCCGTTTGCGCCTGTGCGGCTGCCGTTTGCGCCTGGGCACGTGCATCGGCCGTGCGTAGCAGGCGTTCATCGGCGTGCAGAACATCGACCAGGGGCAGCACGCCCTTCTGGTAGGCGAGGGTGGCGGCCTGGCGGGCCTGGCTGAGCGAGGCCTCGCCCGCCGTCAGCAGAGTGACCTGCTCTTCGCGCTTCAGCTGGCCGGTGAGGGCATCTTCGACGTCTTCGGTGGCGCGCAATGCCGCCAGCCGATAGGCCGCCAGCGATTCTGCGCGCTGTCCCTTGGCCGCCTGGATCTGCGCATCGATCCGGCCGAAGTCGAACAGCCGCCAGCGTACGCCCAGGGCACCGAGCGCCTGATTGGCGTCGTGGCTGAAGAGATTGCCACTGGAAATCGTGGTGGCGCTGCCGAGCAGAGCGCTCAGGGAGATCTTGGGATAGTACTCGGCCATTGCGGCGCCGATCCGGGCATTGGCGGCGGCCAGGCGGCGCTCGGCCGCGATCAGGTCCGGACGTCGACGGAGCAGGTCGGCGGGCGTGCCTGCCGTTTCGATGCGGGGGGCGTCGGGAATGGACGCGGCGCCAGCCAGTTGGGTACGCCAGGTGCCAGGTGGCGCCGCCAGCATCACGTCCAGTGCATTCATGGCCCGCTCCAGCGAGAACTCCAGGCCGGGTATCGAGGCCTGGACCTCGGCCAAGCCTCCTTCGGCCTGGCGTAGCTCCCGGTCGGTCGCCAGGTCCTTGCCGTTCAGTAGCCTGACCATCGACAGCAAGCCCTGCTGGGTGTCGACCTGATGGCGAGCGATCGCCAGGCGTGTCTGCAGTCCGCGGATGTCGACATAGAGATCGGCGGTCTGGGCAGCCACGGCAAGGCGCACGGCACGGGCACCCGCCACGCTGGCCTGGTAGTCGGCCCGGGCGGCTTCACGACCTCGGCGCAGATCGCCAAACACATCCAGCTCCCAGCTTGAGTCAAGATTGGCCTCATAGGAAGAACCGCTCCTGGCGTAGCCGGGCGCTGAATCGAGCACCCGTCCAAGCGGTGTTTCCAGCGACTGATAGGCACGACCGGCCTGGCCACCAAGATCGCCTGCCGGCAATAGCGCGGCATCGGCCGCCCTAAGGCCGGCGCGAGCCTGGGTAATGCGTGCGTCGGCCTGGACCAGATCGAGATTCTGCGCGAGGGCCTGGTTTACCAGGCGGCTCAGGAGCGGATCGTTGAAACGGTCCCACCAGCCAGCCAGCGCCTGATCGGCCAGGGGCGCTGGCCCCGGCTCCCGCTGGAAGTTTGCTGGAAGCGCAACTTCAGGGGCGCGGTAGTCAGGCCCCACCGTACAGCCGCTCGCCAGGGTGGCGCTGGTGAGCAGAATAATCTGGAGTCTGGAGCGCATGGGCTTTTATCCTGAGCAACGCCTGAACGGTTTTAGTGA
Source organism: Pseudomonas oryzihabitans (assembly GCF_014522265.1). Classification (GTDB taxonomy): domain Bacteria; phylum Pseudomonadota; class Gammaproteobacteria; order Pseudomonadales; family Pseudomonadaceae; genus Chryseomonas; species Chryseomonas aestiva. The sequence continues at coordinate 4,533,535 of NZ_CP017024.1, read as the reverse complement.
CTAAAGTGTATATTGGTCACCTTCCGCATCATTTTGCAACTGCCGGAACACCCAGCCCCATGACTACCGAATCCGTTTCCCCTGGCCAGGCTCGTGGACCGGCCGAGCACGACGTTCGCCACCAGATCATGGTGGCAGCGAAAGAACACTTCAGCCACTACGGCTACGAGAAAACCACGGTGTCCGAACTCGCCCGGAGCATCGGGTTTTCCAAGGCCTACATTTACAAGTTCTTCGATTCGAAGCAGGCGATTGGCGAGGCCATCTGTGCGGATTGCCTGAGCGGAATCGAGGCCGAGGCCAGGGCCGCGGTGGCCTCAGCTACCCAAGCCCCCGAAAAGCTAAGAAGGCTGTTTCAGAGCCTTCCGGCGGCAACCCTGCGGCTGTTTTCAGACGATCGAAAGCTTTACGAAATCGCCATTTCTGCGGCGTCGGGCCGCTGGCCGGCCACGATCAGCTACGAAGCGCGGATGCAGGAGCTGCTCAAGGAGATCCTGGTGCAGGGCCGCGGGGAAGGACAGTTCGAGCGCAAGACGCCGATTGACGACGTGACGATGGCGACCTATCTCGTGTTGCGACCCTATCTGAATCCGCTGATGCTCCAGCACAGCTTCGAGCATTTCGATGTCGCTCTTACCCAGCTGTCCAACCTGGTGCTGCGTAGCCTCTCGCCCTAAATTGTCTTGTGACTATTGACTAAAATGGTCACTAGTATCAAATTGCGCGCTCTGCTGGCATCCTCTCGGAGCTTCCATGTTCGCGCGCCGTCTGCTTTCCACCGCTGTGGGTGCTACCGTCCTTTCGCTGTCCCTTGGCGGTTGCAACGCCCCTTCCCAGGGCGATCCCCGCACGCAGGCGCCTTTGGTGCGAGCTGCGGTGGCGGAGCCCGCCGAGCGCGCTAGCCGCACCTTTACCGGCATCGTCGCCGCACGAGTGCAGAGCGATCTGGGCTTTCGCGTCGCCGGCAAGGTCGCCGAACGGCTGGTGGACATCGGTGAAACCGTCAAGCGCGGGCAGCCGCTGCTGAAGCTTGATCCCATCGATCTGCAACTGGCCCTGCAGGCGCAGCGCGAGGCCGTGGCCGCGGCCCAGGCGCGGGCCCGCCAGGCGGCGGGCGATGAGGCGCGCTACCGGGATCTACGGGGCACGGGGGCGATCTCGGTCTCCGGCTACGATCAGATCAAGGCTGCGGCGGATACGGCCAGGGCCCAGCTCAAGGCTGCCGAAGCCCAGGCGGAAGTCGCCTTCAACGCCAGCCGTTATACCGTCCTGGTGGCCGATGCGGATGGCACCGTGGTCGATACGCTGGCCGAGCCCGGGCAGGTCGTAGCCGCTGGACAGAGCGTGGTGCGCCTGGCTCGTGCAGGCGCCCGGGAGGTCGTCGTCCAGCTGCCGGAGACCTTGCGTCCGACGCTTGGCTCCCTGGCCCAAGCCACCCGTCTGGGCGCTGCGGAACAGCCGGGACCGGCTCGGTTGCGGCAGTTATCAGACAGCACCGACCGCGAGACGCGTACCTTCGAGGCGCGCTATGTGCTCGAAGGGACGCTGGCCAGTGCGCCCCTGGGCACCACTGTGAGACTGCGCATTCCGGAAGAGTCCGGGCATCGGGCGAATGCCTTGCAGGTGCCGCTGGGCGCCCTGTACGACGCGGGCAAAGGCGCGGGGGTCTGGCGTATCCAGGGCTCGCCCGGGCAGGTCGCCTGGGTACCCGTGCAGATTCGTCAGGTGTCGGATGACACCGCCCTGGTGGACGGCCCCCTCCTGCCGGGTGACAGGGTCGTGGCCCTCGGCGTTCATCTCCTTCACGAGGGCCAGGCGATCCGCCTGGCCACCACTGCCAACAGTGCCTTGGAAGGGAAGCAGCCGTGAGCGACAGCCGATTCAATCTGTCGGCGCTGGCCGTCCGCGAGCGCTCCATCACCCTGTTTCTGATCCTGCTGATCTCGGTCGGCGGGGTACTGTCGTTCTTCAAGCTGGGCCGGGCGGAAGATCCGGCCTTCACGGTCAAGGTCATGACCATCATCACGGCCTGGCCGGGGGCCACGGCGCACGAGATGCAGGATCAGGTCGCCGAGAAACTGGAAAAGCGCCTGCAGGAATTGCGCTGGTACGAGCGCTCGGAGACCTATACCCGTCCGGGCCTGGCCTTTACCACCCTGACGCTGCTCGACAGCACACCGCCGGCCGAGGTGCCCGAGGAGTTCTACCAGGCGCGCAAGAAGATCAGTGACGAAGCCAAGACCTTGCCCGCCGGGGTGAGCGGGCCAATGGTCAACGATGAATACGCCGACGTCACCTTCGCGCTCTTCGCACTCAAGGCCCGGGGCGAGTCGCAACGGCTGCTGGCACGCGAGGCGGAAACGCTGCGCCAGCGTCTGCTGCATGTACCGGGGGTCAAGAAGGTCAATATCCTGGGTGAGCAGACCGAGCGCATCTATGTGGAGTTTTCCCACGATCGCCTGGCGACCCTGGGCGTGGCACCGCAAGACATCTTCGCCGCGCTCAATGCCCAGAATGTCCTGACGCCCGCGGGCTCCATCGAAACCCGCGGCCCCGAGGTCTTCGTCCGTCTGGATGGCGCCTTCGAACAGCTCGATGCCATCCGCGACACCCCGGTGATCGTCAAGGGCCGCACCTTCAAACTGGCCGACGTCGCGACGGTGACGCGTGGCTATGAAGACCCGGCCACCTTCGTCATCCGCAGCGGTGGCGAGCCGGCGCTGCTGCTGGGCATCGTCATGCGCGACGGCTGGAATGGCCTGGATCTCGGCAAGTCACTTGAAGGCGAAGTCGGCAACATAAACGCTGAGATGCCCCTGGGCATGAGTCTGACCAAGGTGACCGACCAGGCGGTCAACATCGCCTCGTCGGTCGACGAATTCATGATCAAGTTCTTTGTCGCCCTGCTGGTGGTGATGGTGGTGTGCTTCGTCAGCATGGGCTGGCGGGTGGGCATCGTCGTGGCGGCCGCGGTCCCCCTGACGCTGGCGGCGGTGTTTCTCGTCATGGCCGCCACCGGCAAGAATTTCGATCGCATTACCCTGGGCTCGCTGATCCTGGCCCTGGGGCTGCTGGTGGACGATGCCATCATCGCCATCGAGATGATGGTGGTGAAGATGGAGGAGGGCTATAGCCGCGGCAAAGCCTCCGCCTATGCCTGGAGCCACACCGCCGCTCCCATGCTGGCCGGTACCCTGGTGACCGCCGTGGGCTTCATGCCCAATGGCTTTGCCCAGTCCGCGGCGGGTGAATACACCAGCAACATGTTCTGGATCGTCGGCATCGCGCTGATCACCTCCTGGGTCGTGGCAGTGGTGTTCACGCCCTACCTGGGCGTCAAGCTGCTGCCGGAGACCAAGACCGTCGAGGGTGGCCACACCGCGCTTTACGACACGCCGCGCTACCACCGCTTCCGCCGCGTTCTCGGCCAGGTGATTGCCCGCAAGTGGCTGGTCGCGCTGCTGGTGATCGGCCTGTTCGTGGCCGCCATCCTGGGCATGGCTGTCGTCAAGAAGCAGTTCTTTCCCATCTCCGATCGCCCCGAGGTGATGGTGGAGGTGCAGATGCCCTATGGCACCTCGATCAGCGAGACCGAACGGGCGACCGCCAAGGTCGAGGCCTGGCTTGCCCAGCAGGATGATGCCCGGATCGTGACCTCGTACATCGGGCAGGGTGCGCCGCGCTTCTTTCTCGCCATGAGTCCGGAGCTGCCGGATCCGTCGTTCGCCAAGATCATCGTCCGCACCGACAACCCCGAGGCCCGTGAAGCTCTCAAGATGCGGCTGCGTGACGCCATTGCCGCCGGACTCGCGCCGGAGGCACGGCTGCGGGTCACCCAACTGGTGTTCGGGCCCTATTCGCCGTTCCCGGTCGCCTTTCGCGTGAGCGGTCCCGATCCGCAGGTGCTGCGGCGGGTGGCCGCGGAGGTGGAGCAGGTGATGCGTGCCAGTCCGCTGATGCGTACCGTCAACAGCGATTGGGGCACGCGCACGCCGGTGCTGCGCTTCAGGTTGCAGCAGGATCGCCTGCAGGCCATGGGCCTGAGCTCCAGCGCCGTCGCGCAGCAGCTGCAATTCCTGCTCAGCGGCGTGCCGGTTACGGCGGTGCGCGAAGACATTCGCACCGTCCAGGTGGTGGCGCGCGCGGCCGGTGATGTTCGCCTCGATCCGGCGCGGTTGGGCGATCTCACCCTGGTCGGCGCCCAGGGCCAGCGCATTCCGCTGTCGCAGATCGGCGACCTGGAGGTGCAGCTGGAAGAGCCGCTCATGCGGCGACGCGATCGGGTGCCGACGATCACCGTGCGCGGCGATATCGCCGAAGAGCTGCAACCGCCGGACGTTTCCACCGCCGTGCTCCAGCAGCTGCAGCCGATCATCCAGCGCTTGCCGGCGGGCTATCGGATCGTACAGGCGGGCGCCATCGAGGAGTCGGGCAAGGCGATGGCGGCGATGCTGCCGATCTTCCCGCTGATGATCGCCTTGACGCTGCTCATCATCATCCTGCAGGTGCGTTCCATGGCCGCGATGATCATGGTCTTCCTGACCAGTCCCCTGGGGCTGATCGGGGTGGTACCGACCCTGATCCTGTTTCAGCAACCCTTCGGCATCAATGCCCTGGTCGGGTTGATCGCGCTGTCGGGCATCCTGATGCGCAACACCCTGATCCTGATCGGGCAGATCCACCAGAACGAGCAGGACGGCCTGCCCCCCTTCCAGGCGGTGGTCGAGGCGACCGTGCAGCGCGCAAGACCGGTGATCCTCACGGCGCTGGCGGCGGTGCTGGCCTTCATCCCCCTTACCCATTCGGTGTTCTGGGGCACCCTGGCCTACACCCTCATCGGCGGCACCCTCGCGGGCACCGTGCTCACCCTCGTATTCCTGCCGGCCATGTATGCCATCTGGTTCAGGATCAGGCCACCCGTCCGCGGTGATTCCCTGTCCTCCGATCTGCCAATTGCGCCTTGATCGGGCGCGGACAAGACACGAGGTCGCCCGCGGGCGCCTCGTCCATCGAGAGAAGAGGTAAGGCAATGCAAGGCAACGACAGAACACGCATCGTGGTGACCGGCCTGGGCACGGTCAGTCCGCTGGGCTGTGGCACCGACCAGGTCTGGTCTCGGCTGCTGGCGGGGCGCTCGGGCATAAGTCCGCTGCCGCCCGCGGTCAGCGACGGGGTGGGCAGTCTCATCGCCGGTCAGGTGCCGAGCCGCGCCGACGATCCGGAGGCGGGCTACGACCCCCTGGTGGCCATCGCCGCCAAGGATCTGAAGAAGATGGATCGCTTCATCGAGTTCGCTCTGGTGGCGGCCCAGGAAGCCCTCGGCCAGGCCGGCTGGCAACCGACCTGCGAGGCGCAGCGCGAGCGTACGGCGACCATCATCGCCTCCGGGGTGGGCGGCTTCGGCGCCATCGCCGAGGCGGTGCGGACCACCGACGCCCGCGGCCCGCGGCGGCTCTCGCCCTTTACCGCACCGTCGTTCCTGGCCAACATGGCGGCGGGCAACGTCTCCATCCAATACGGCTTCCGCGGTCCGCTGGGAGCGCCCATCACCGCCTGCGCCGCCGGTGTCCAGGCCATCGGCGACGCCGCCCGGCTGATCCGTAGCGGCGAGGCCGACATCGCCCTCTGCGGCGGGGCGGAGGCGGCGATCAATCGTGTGAGCCTGGGCAGCTTCGCCGTCGCCCGGGCGCTGTCCACGGGATCCAACGAGCGTCCGCAGGAGGCCTCGCGCCCCTTCGACCGGGAGCGTGACGGCTTCGTCATGGCCGAAGGCGCCGGGCTGCTGGTGATCGAGACCCTGGAGCATGCACTGGCACGGGGCGCCACACCCCTGGCCGAGCTGGTGGGCTACGGTACCAGCGCCGATGCCTATCACCTCACCGCCGGCCCGGAGGACGGCAGCGGTGCCCGTCGCGCCATGGCGCAGGCCCTGCGCCAGGCCGGCATCGATGCTGCCCAGGTTCAGCACATCAATGCCCACGCCACCTCCACCCAGGTGGGCGACAAGGGCGAGCTGGCGGCCATCCGCGCGGTATTTGGCGATGCGTCCCCGGTGGCCATCACCTCGACCAAGTCGAGCACCGGACACCTGCTGGGCGCCGCGGGGGGCGTGGAAGCCATCTTCACCGTGCTCGCCCTGCGCGACCAGATCGTGCCGCCGACCTTGAACCTGCACCACCCCGATCCCGCCGCGGAAGGCCTAAACCTTGTCGCCCTGCAGGCACGGCAGCTACCGATCGAATATGCCCTGTCCAACGGCTTCGGTTTCGGTGGGGTGAATGCCAGCGTGCTGTTCAGGCGTTGGACGGGGAGCTGATAGTTGCTGAACGCGCTTGCACGGGGAGCCCGGCCGGCCACGCGCGCGGCGGTGCACATGATTTCTGGACTCGCGTAGCGGTAGGAAGGGCGTTTCCCTGCGTCGTTTCAGATAAGAAATGAGTCCACCAGGAAGAGAAGGCTCTCTTCCTGTTTTTCTCCAGCCGCTGTCCAAAACCTGACTGGGCAGCCGGCACCCACGTAGCTCCCAGGAAAGACGAGTGCGCATCGGTGTAAGTGCCGAAGAGATGCGCTAGGTAAGCATACATGCAAGAATGTTTGTAAAAGACAGGCTAAACGTTAGACTGTCAAAACAGACGCCTTTGAAACGAGATAGCCATGCGCCGTACTAAAGAAGACGCTGAGCAGACACGCCAGACCATTCTGGATGCAGCCGAGGCGTTGTTTCTCACCAATGGTGTTTCACGCACCAGCCTCGAAATGATCGCCAGAGAGTGCGGGCTCACGCGAGGAGCGGTGTATTGGCACTTCAGGGACAAGGCGCAGCTGGTCCACGAGATGCTCAATCGCATCCGCATTCCGCTTGACGAAGTCACCCAGCAGCTGAGTATGGATGGGGAGGGCGATTGCCTGATGAGGCTGTACGAACTGTGCGTCGAGTGCATGGAGAAATTCGTTCAGCCGGGAAGGGAGCGTCGTGTCATGACCATCCTGATGCACCGTTGCGAATTCACTCAGGAACTGCAGGAAGTCGAACAGCGGGAAAATGCCCTGACCCGCGAATTCGTGGCGCTCGTCGAGCGCCTCTTCGATGGCCAACGGCAGCGCCTGGAGGCCGCGGTGACGCCGAGAAGTGCCAGCCTACAGCTGCATAGCCTGTTTTGCGGCACGCTGGCTGGCATCCTTCGTGACCAGGACATCTTCGCGCCGCTCATGGATGTACGGCTGATCTTCACCCTCTACTTCAGGTCGCTGGTGAAGGACTGGCCCTGACGGTGGACGAGCGGCGCGCCAGCGGAGCAAGGGACCGGCACTGACGCCTTGCTCCCACTGGACGCGGTACTGAGCTGTCCCGGGGGTTGGTTTTCAGCCTTCGAGGGGACGCTTCCCCGTTCAGGCCGGTGCGCTCCCGGTCGCTACTTGAAACGAGCGGTGTAATCCGCCAGGTTGCCGGGCGTGATCAGCTCGTACGGCACCCAGACATCCGCCTGGACCGGTTCCTTGCGGATCATCTTGAGCGCGGATTGCACCGCCTGCACGGCCTGGCCTCGTGGGTCCTGGAACACCGAGGCGGCCAGCAGTCCGCGCTTGATGGCCGCCTGCCCATCGGGCAGACCATCCACCCCCACCACCGGAACCTGACCCTTGCCCATTCCGGCCTGTTGCAGCGCCATGGCGGCGCCGATGGCCATCTCGTCGTTGTTGGCGACAATGGCGTCGAAATGGGTCCCGGCCGTCAGCCAGTTGCTGGTCAGGTCCATGCCCTTGCTGCGGTCCCAGTCCGCGTTCTGCTGGGCGATCACCTTGATGTCGGGATAGGCCTTGAGCGCTTCCTTGAGACCTTCGGAGCGGCCGCGGGTGGCATTCTGGGTCAACTCGCCCATGATCAGGGCGATGCTGCCCTTGCCGTTCAGCTGCTTGGCGATGAACTGCCCCTGCAACTGCCCGGCCTGCAAGTCGTCCGAGGCCACGGCGACCACCCCGGCGGGCAGCTTGGGATCGTCCGGGCGCCGGTTGACGTAAACCAGCGGAACCTTGGCCGTGGTGGCGGCGCGGGTAATGTTGACGGTGGCGGCGGTGTCCACCGGCAGCACGATCACGGCGTCCACGTTCTGCGCCAGGAAGCTCTGCACCTGGTTCAGCTGGCGAACGACGTCGCCCTGGGCATCCTCGAATTGCAGGCTGATCTTTTCCGCCTTGCCCGCCTCTTCCAGATTGCGGCGGACATAGGTCATGAAGTTGTCGTCGACCTTGGCGATGCTGACCCCGATACGGTAGTCGGCGAGGGCCAGGGGCGTCAGGGCGAAGGCGAAGGCGGCGCACAGCAGGTTGCGAAGCAGCATGTTCAGTTCCTCTTGTTGTTATGCGAGCGGAAGCATCTAGCGGGGACTACAGGGTGAAGGCCGTTCTGAAGCGCTCCAGGGCACGCTCGGTATCACCTTCGGCAGCCCAGCCTTCGAGGCCGACCACACCGCGATAGCCGAGCCTGGCGAGGGCCCGGGCAATGGCCGGGTAGTGAATCTCGCCGGTCCCCGGCTCACAGCGCCCAGGGACATCGGCTACCTGGATTTCTCCGATCGCCGACCCGGCCCGACGGATCAGCTCGATCAGGTTCCCTTCGCCGATCTGGGCATGGTAGAGGTCCAGGTTGAGCCGCAGGTAGGGACTGGCCACCGCCTCGATCAGGGCCAGGGTGTTTTCGGCGCGGGCGAAGGGCACACCGGGATGGTCCACCGCGGTATTGAGGTTCTCCAGCAGGAAGACCCGGCCGGCGGACTCGCCCAGGCGGGCGATCTCGGCGAGGGTGTCACGCGCCGCCAGCCAGTGATGGCCGCTCACCTCGGCCAGCGGCTTGACCGGCAGGCCGCGCGGGTCCAGGCCGGTGCCATGCAGATTGAGCGAGGGGCAGGCCAGGCGCTCGGCCACGGCCAGGGATTCCCGGGCACTGGCGAGCAGGGCGGCACGGCCTTCGGCGCTCACCAGGTCGCCTGAGACATAGCCGGTCATGGAGGTGAAGCGGGCGCCGGTGGCGGCCAGGGCGTCGATGTCATGGCGCGTCCAGTCCCAGATCTCCACGGCGAAGCCCAGGGCGTGCAGACGGCGGACCCGCTCGACGAAGGGCAGATCGAGAAAGACCATTTCGGCGCTGACAGCCAGGATGAAGGGCGATGAGGTCATGGCTTCACTCCGCGACGGCGACCGGCTGACCGGTCTGCACCGATTCGATGGCGGCCAGGGCGATGGCCAGCGCCGCCCGGGCATCGTGGCCGCCCACCGGCACCGGGGTGCCCTCGCGCACGGCATCGACGAAGGCGCGCAGTTCGGCCAGGTAGGCGTCGCGCAGCAACTCGGCGTCGGAGCGCTGGGTGGTCTGGCTGATGCCTTCGGCGCCGTAGCAGACCAGCTCGCTGGTCCGGGCGTCCCCGGCGGTCAGCATGCCCGCGCTGCCGAATACCTCGCCGCGCACGTCGTAGCCGTACACCGCCTGGAAGTTGGCCTCGGCGGTGGCAATGGCGCCGTTGTCGTAGCGAATAGTCACCACGGCGGTGTCCAGTAGGCCGCGGTCACGGAAATCGGGGCGCACCAGGGCGTCGGCCACCGCGTAGACCTGCACGGCGCGGGCGTCCGGATTGAAGAAGTTGAGGGTGTCGAAGTCGTGGATCAGGGTCTCGAGGAAGATGGTCCAGGGCTTCACCGCCGCCGGATTGTGCAGCGCCGGATCGCGGGTAAGGGAGCGCAGCAGTTGCGGTGTGCCGATCCGCCCCTGGACGATCAGCTCCCGAGCGCTGCGAAAGCTGTTGGCGAAACGCCGGTTGAAGCCCACCTGCAGGGCCACGCCAGCCTCCGCGCAGGCAGCGATGGCCCGGTCGGCCTCTTCCAGGGTCACGGCCATGGGTTTTTCGCAGAACACCGGCTTGCCGGCGCGGGCGGCGGCCACCACCAGCTCGGCATGGCTGCGGGCCGGGGCGACGATGACCACGGCCTCGACGGCGGGGTCTTCGATCAACGCCTGGGGGTCGGTGTGGATATGGGCGACGTCCAGGGTCTCGCCAAGCCGGGCAGCGGCGCCGGGCGCCGGATCGGCCAGGGCGACCAGCCGCGCGCCATGCAGGTGCCGAGCGAGGGCGGTGGCATGGAAGGTACCCATGCGACCGGTACCGATGAGGCCGAGGGCGAGGGAGGGGTTCGTCTGGGGCATGAGGCGTTCTCTTGTGGTTGTTATAGGCGTGGGCGATGCGCCCTACAGGGAGGGAGCAACCGCCATGCCAGGGCAGGAAAGGCAGCCAGGTCGCGGGCTGCAGGACTTGCCAGCCCGCATTTATGTCTATAAAAAAGACATGTCCAGCTGGACATGTCCAAAGGTTGGACGAGGAGCCGAAGATGCAGGAGCAGGTCGCCCCGAGCGAGCTGACGCGGGAATTGCAATTCGTCAGCGAGCTGCAGCGGCCGTCGGTCGCTGCAGGTGTTCAGCGCGAGCTGGATGCCGCCTGGGCGGACTGCCTGGCAGGGGCCGCTGAACTGGTCCCGGTGCGGCCGGTGATCCGGGCGTCCTGGCTGCGCAGCCGCGCGGCGGGCATCGTCGCGGAGGAATTCCACTACGAGTTCGTCGAGTCGCAGGAGCTGGCCCGCCGGCTGCAGCGGCAGCGCGAGCTGCTGGACATCGCCGCGCCGGTCATGGCCGAGCTGTTGCGCTACAACCCGGACGGGCACCTCAACCTGGCGGATGCCGAGGGCGTGACCCTGGCCGCCTGCGGGCTGGATCTCACCCCGCTGGGCAGTCGTCTGCTGGAGTCGGTGCAGGGCACCAACTGCACCGGCCTGGCCCTGCGCGAGCAGCGGCTGGTGTTCGTCCTGGCGGGCGAGAATTTCAAGCGCGAGCTGCGCGAGCGGCGGATGCACTGCGCCTCGGCACCGGTCCGCGACACCCAGGGACGGCTGCTCGGCGCCCTGACCCTCACCGCGGCGGTGGGCAACTTCCACTGCCATACCCTGGGCACGGTCCAGGCCGCGGCCGATGCGATCTCCCGCCAGCTGGCGCTCACCGCGCTGCTGGACGAGCAGCAGCGGGTGCTGGAGGTCCTCAACGAAGGCGTCATCCTGCTCGATGACGACCGCTGCATCCGTAGCCTGAACGGCTATGCGCGGCGCCTGCTGCAGCTCGACGATCCACAGCGGGGGCGCCCCTTCGCCAGCCTCATCACCCAGGACACCGACCTCGACCTCTGGTTGGATCGTCGCTGGGAACGCCAGGACCGCGACCTCACCCTGTTGCTACCAGACGGCAGCGGTTTGCCGTGCCTGGCCTCCGCCGCGCCCATCGCCCAGGGCGGCTGGGTGCTGTCGCTGCGAGAGAACCGCCGCATCCGCGAGATCACCCGCCAGCTGCTGGGCACCCGGGCGCGTTACAGCTTCAACGATATCCAGGGTCGCTCGCCAGCCTTGCAGAACGCCTTGCGCGTGGCTCAGGCAGCCAGCCACAGCGAAGCCACGGTGCTGGTACTGGGAGAAAGCGGGGTAGGCAAGGAGCTGTTCGCCCAGGCGATCCACAACGCCAGTGTCCGTCGCCATGGCCCCTTCGTTGCGGTGAACTGTGGCGCCATTCCACGCGACCTGGTGCAGAGCGAGCTGTTCGGCCATGTCGAGGGGCCTTCACCGGGGCTGCGCGTGGCGGTGCGGCGGGAAAGTTCGAGCTGGCTGATGGTGGCACGCTGTTTCTCGACGAGATCGGTGACATGCCCCTGGAGGCCCAGGCAAGCCTGCTCCGGGTGCTGCAGGAGGGCGAGGTGACCCGGATCGGTGCCAAGAAGGCCCAGGCGGTGGACGTCCGCGTCATCGCGGCCACCCATCGCGATCTCGCCCAGGCCGTGACCGGCGGGAGCTTCCGTGAGGATGTCTTCTACCGCCTCAACGTGCTTCCCCTGCAGGTACCGCCATTGCGGGAGCGTCGCGAAGACATTCCGCTGCTGGTGGCTACTCTGCTCAAGGCGCTGAGCCGTCACCTGGAGCGGCCGCCGCTGGCCATCGCGGACGAAGCGCTGACCTTGCTGCTGGCCCATAGCTGGCCCGGCAACGTGCGGGAGCTGGAGAACGTCATCGAGCGGGCGGTCAATCTGGCCCAGGGGCCGCTCATACAGCCGGGGGATCTGCCTCCCTCGTTGGTCGTCAGCACGCTATCCACGGATACCGAGGGCGAGCGTCTCACCCCCCTTGAAGCGGGGCAGCGGGACCTGATCCGTGCCACCTTGCAGCAGACCCGCGGCAACCTTCGTCAAACCGCGACCCAGCTCGGGATCTCGCGTGCCGGGCTCTATGTGAAGCTGCGCCGCTACGCCTTGAATCCGGCGGATTTCCGGCCAGGACGCTAAAGCCCGGCAGCACCCGACCGCAGCGCGCCAGGTGCTGGCGAGCGCGTTCCGGCCTGCCGCTCGCTGGCAGCCCCGGCAGCATCAGGCCACGTGGAAGCGACTCACCAGCGCTTGCTGCTGTTCGGCCAGGCGGGCCAGTTCGCGGCTGGTGACGGCTGTCTGCTCGGCACCGGCGCTGACCTGGATCACCAGCTCATGGATGTCGCTGACGTTGCGGCTGATGTCTTCGGCGACCTGGCTCTGCTGCTCGGTGGCCGAGGCGACCTGGATGGTGCGGTCGTTGATCAGGGTCACGCCCTCGGCGATCTCGCTCAGCAACTCACCGGCGCGGAGCATGTTGCCGGCGCCGGTCTGCACCAGGCCCAGGGTCTCCTGTATGGCCTCGGCGGCGCGGTCGGCGCCGCTCTGCAGGTGGCTGATCATCTGCTGGATGCTGCCGGTGGATTGCTGGGTCTTTTGCGCCAGGGAGCGCACCTCGTCGGCCACCACGGCAAAGCCGCGACCGGTCTCACCGGCGCGCGCCGCCTCGATGGCCGCGTTCAAAGCGAGCAGATTGGTCTGCCCGGCGATGCCATTGATCACGTCCAGCACCAGGGAAATGGCGTCGCTCTCCTGCTTGAGTTGGACGATGATCTGCGCGGTGCGCTCGGCCTGGCTCGACAGTCCCTGCACCAGGCCGATGGTGGCCTGCAATTCGCGGCGACCCTGACGGGCGTTGGCCTCGACCTGGCGCGAGCCCTCGGCGGCTTCGCTGGTACTGCGGGCGACGTCCTTGACCGTGGCGCTCATCTCGGCGATGGCGGTGACCACCTGATCGGTGCCCAGGCGCTGCTGGGCGACGTTCTGGCTGGTCTGGATGGCCACGGTCGAGGCCTCTTCGGCGGCGGTGGCAACCTGCAGGGTTGCCGCCCCGATCTCCTGGATGAGCTGGCCGAGTTCCTGGCTCATCAGATTGAGGTTGCCGGTGATGGTGCCGAATTCGTCCCGGCCCTGGTAGCCGCAACGGGCGCTGAGGTCGCGGGTCGCCAGGCGGGTGAGGGTGCCGTTGACCTGTTCGACCGCCTGCCTGATGGTGCGGATGACCAACCACGCCAGCACCGAGACGGCCAGCAGCAATACCAGCATCAGGCCGAGGGTGGTGCGGAGATCGCGGCTGGCGCCGGCGCGTGTCAGCTCGGTGGTGGCGATGATGTCTGCGCCCAGTTGCGTTTCCAGCGTGCCCAACTGATCGATGCGCCGGGTGGCCAGGTCGAACCAGCTGTCCGGCTGCACATTCAGCGGTCTGCCCGGCGTCGTGTAGAGCGCACGCCGCTGCAATTGCGCCAGCTCCAGGGCAGCGGGCTGCTGGAGGATGTTGTCGAACCGCTGGACGACCTCGGGTGCGGACCTCTGCCTGAAGGCGTCGGCATAGGCGGTGAATTCGCCGAGTGTGCGCGCGATCTGCACCAGTATCGGCAAATCCAGCCGATTCCTGCTGAAGGCTATGCCCAGCAGCGCGCGCTCGCGGCCAGCCCGTTCCTTCATCTCGACGAACAGATTCAGGGCATTCAGGGCGCGCTTGATCGCCGGATCCGCCACCTCGGCTTCGAGCTTGCTGTTGTAGCCGATCAATGCCTGGATCATCTCGGTATAGGCGGCACTGGACTGGGTCCCGCTGATCGTCAGGCCGTCCACGGTGGTGCGCACACCGGGCAGGCCGTCGAGGAGCTTCAGCACGGGTTGCAGGGCGGCATCGTCGCCGGCCGCGAGTGCGCGCAAGGCGCCTTGGGCCTGGTCGCTGTCCTGGCGATAGGTCCGCAGGTCGTCGCGCAGGGCCGTGCCGCCACTGCTGAGAAAGATGCCGCTGGCGCCCCGTTCACGCTGCAGGCGGGTGATCAGGGCGCTGACGCCTTGCGCCGTGGCGCTGGCGGTCACGGTGTGATCCAGGTTCTCCAGTATCTGGTAGCGCTCCGTTAGGAAGAGACCGCAGATCAGCAGAAAACCCGTCAGGGGCAGGAGCAGGATCAGCAGCAGCTTGGTACTCAGGGCGGCGTTCTTCAGCATCGGTCAGTCCTTTGAGAGAGGACCATCGCGCCTGCTGGGACGCGACGGTTCAGTTCCAGAAGCGGTCACCACGCAGGCATCGCCGGCCGAAAGGATCAGGTGATCAAGGTGGGCTATCGACGGCAGAAATACCCGGGTCGCAGCGGCCTGCGGAGGTCCACTCAAAACGCCTGCAAGTAGCGTGCTAGAGCGGTAGAAGGCTTCGGGTGCCGGCGCGAACGGCTGCTGGGCCGCCGCAGACGACTGACGTCCGGATGGGTCGCGGTGAGCGAGGCGGGGCAGTGACGGGCAGGAAGGCAGCGGACGCCCAGCGGCAGGCGACTGGGCTGCGCGGAGAGGATGTCGCAGAACGGGAACGGCCGGCTGCAGCGCAGGGATGGCGGGGAGGACCTGGATCGGTCCTCCGCTCTGGCGGTCGAGCGCCGGGAGGGGGTTCAGGCCACCCGGAAGCGGCCGACCAGCGCCTGCTGCTGTTCGGCGAGACGCGCCAGTTCGCGACTGGTGACGGCGGTCTGCTCGGCACCGGCGCTGACCTGGATCACCAGGTCATTGATGTCGTTGACGTTGCGGCTGATCTCTTCGGCGACCTGGCTCTGCTGCTCGGCGGCCGAGGCGACCTGGATGTTGCGGTCGTTGATCAGGGTCACGCCCTCGGCGATCTCACCCAGCAGCTCGCCGGCGCGGACCACGTTGCTGGCACCGGTCTGTACCTGGCCGAGGGTCTCCTGCATGGCCTGGGTGGCGCGGTCGGAGCCGCTCTGCAGATTGCTGATCATCTGCTGGATGCTGCCGGTGGATTGCTGGGTCTTCTGCGCCAGGGAGCGCACCTCGTCGGCCACCACGGCGAAGCCTCGACCGGCTTCACCGGCGCGGGCGGCTTCGATGGCGGCGTTGAGGGCCAGCAGGTTGGTCTGCTCGGCAATGCCGCGGATCACGTCCAGCACCGAGGAGATGGCGTCGCTCTCGTGCTTGAGTTCGCCGATGATCTCCGAGGTCCGCTCGGCCTGCACCGACAGCCCCTGCACCAGGCCGATGGTGGCCTGCAATTCGCGGCGACCCTGGCTGGTGTTGCCCTCTACCTGGCGCGAGCCTTCGGCGGCTTCGGTGGTGCTGCGGGCGACGTCCTTGACCGTTGCGCTCATCTCGGCGATGGCAGTGGCCACCTGGTCGGTGCCCAGACGCTGCTGGGCGACGTTCTGGCTGGTCTGGAGGGCGACCGCCGAGGCCTCTTCCGCGGCGGTGGCGATCTGCACGGTAGCCGCGCCGATCTCCTGGATCACCTGGCCCAGCTCCTGGCTCATCAGGTTGAGGTTGCCAGTGATGGTGCCGAACTCGTCCCGGCCCTGATAGGCGCAGCGGGCGGTGAGGTCGCGGGTGGCGAGGCGGGTGAGGGTCGCGTTGACCTGCTCGACCGCCTGCTTGATGTTGCGGATGATCACCCAGGCCAGGGCCGAGACGGCCACCAGCACCAGCAGCACCAGGCCGAGGGTGATCCAGAGGTCGCGACTGGCCTTGGCGCGGGCCTGCTCGGCCTGGGCGCCGACGCTGGCGCCGAGGTCCGCCTCGACCTTGCCCATCAGATCGATGCGCTGGGTGGCCAGGTTGAACCAGTCTTCCGGCTTGACGCCCAGGGCGTCGCCCAGGGGGACGGTGAAGGCCAGTTGCTGGAGGCGGCTGACTTCCTGGGCGCTGGGTTGCTTGAAGGTGTCATCGAGCTGGCGGATGAACTCGGGCGTGGCCTTGCGCTCGAAGGCGTCGGCATAGGCGGAGAATTCGCCCAGGTTGCGGGCGAAGCGCGACAGCAGACCGGCGTCGAAGCGATTCTGGTTGAAGGCCAGGCCCAGCAGCACACGCTCGCGACCGGCGCGCTCCTTCATCTCGACGAACAGGTTGAGGGCGCCCAGGCCGCGCAGGATGGCCGGATCGTCGACACCGGCTTCCAGCGAATGGGTGTAGCCGATCAGCGTCTTGATCAGATCGGTATAGGCCGCACCGGACTGGGTGCTGTTGAGCGCCAGGCCGTCGACCCTGGTGCGCAGATCGGCCAGGCCGTCCAGGGCCCGTAGCAGGCTCTGGATAGCGGCATCGCTGTCGCTGGCCACCGCCTTGAGCGCGCCATGGGCCTGGTCGCTGTCCTGGCGGAAGGTCTTGAGCTTGTCCTGCATCGACTTGCCGCCGCTGCCCAGGAAGACGCCGCTGGCGCCCCGCTCACGCTGCAGGCTGGTGACCACGGCGCTGATGCGCTGCGCCGTGGCGCTGGCGGTCACGGTGTGCTCCATGTCCTTGAAGGTTTCGTAGCGGTCGGCGGTGTAGAGTCCGGAGATCACCAGGAATCCAGCCAGCGGCAGGAGCAGGATCAGCAGCAGCTTGGTACTTAAGGGGGCATTCCTGAGCATCGTGGCATTCTCTGAGGCGTTCAGCGGGTACGCCGGCGGCAAGCGAGGAGCCGGCACGGGCAAGATCGATTCCGGTTATGTCGGCACCCGCAGACGAACCTTTATAGTCAGATTATTCATCCACGGGAGTGAGGCGGCGCGAGTAGCGCGGCCAGGCGGTACGGCGGCTGATGAAGACGGCGCCCGGGAAGGCCGGGCGCTATCGTCAGACGTCAATCAGCCCAGTTGCGCCTGGAAGAGCAGGGCGTAGCCGAGCACCAGCAGCGGCCAGCCCAGCACCGGCCCGAACACCAGGCGCCACAGCCAGAGCCGCGGCACGAAACCGACGCCATGGACCAGGCCGGCGGAGACACCCAGCATGACACCCATCAGCAGTGGATGGCTGTAGTGGCCGCTGGCGTCGAGCATCAAGCCCGGGTGAATCATCAGCAGCAGCGCCAGGGGCGCCGCCAGCAGCAGGGACAGCGTCCGTCCTAGTGGGTGGACGCGGGGCAGGGCCTCAGCACTCGGCATCGTCATGGACATCGAGCTCCCGGGTGCTTTCCAGCCAGAGGGCGTTGATGATGCCGAAGCTCGCGGCGAGCAGGACACCGAGGATCCAGGTGAAGTACCACATGAAGGAGTCTCCTTGAGATCGGTGATCAGTAGAGGCCGTGGGGGTTGGCGTCGATGAAGCGGTCATCGACCTTGCCCCACATGCGCACGTAGCTCCACAGGGTGTAGGCCAGGATGAGCGGCACGAAAATGGCCGCGGCGACGAACATGATGCCCAGGGTCTTGTGGCTGGAGACGGCGTCCCAGACCGTCAGGCTGGAGGCCGGGTCCAGGCTCGACGGCAGCACGAAGGGAAACAGCGCGCAGCCGGCGGTGGCGAGGGTACCGACGATGGCCAGGGACGTGCCGGTGAAGGCCAGGCCGGCCTGGCGCCAGCTGCTGCCGAGCAGCGCCAGGACGCTGCCGAGCGCCGCCAGCACCGGGGCGAGCAGGGTCAGCGGCTGGGTATGGTAGTTGGCCAGCCAGCCCGGATTGCCGGTGGTCACCACCTTGTGCAGGGGATTCAGGGCGCTGCCCGGATCGCCCTGGCTGACCAGCACGTAGCCGTCGAAGCCATAGGCCAGCCAGACACCGGCCAGGCCGAAGGTGACGAGGTGGAGCAGGGCGCTCAGGCCAGTGGCGCGACGGGCGCGCTCGCCCAGCGCCTGGTGGGTGCGCAGCATCAGCCAACTGCCGCCATGGGCACAGAGCATGGCCAGGCTGACCAGGCCGCTGAGCAGGGCGAAGGGGTTGAGCAGGGCGAAGAAGCTGCCGCTGTAGGTGGATCTCAGGGTGTCGTCGAGCTGGAAGGGTACACCCTGGAAGAGGTTGCCGAAGGCCACGCCGAACACCAGTGCCGGGACCAGGCTGCCGGTGAACAGGCCCCAGTCCCAGGCGCTGCGCCAGCGGGTGTTGTCCAGCTTGCTGCGGTAGTCGAAGCCCACCGGGCGCAGGAACAGCGCGAAGAGCACCAGCAGCAGCGCCCAGTAGAGGCCGGAGAAGGCCGTGGCATAGACCAGCGGCCAGGCGGCGAAGAGGGCGCCACCGGCGGTGATGAACCAGACCTGGTTGCCGTCCCAGTGCGGCGCGATGCTGTTGATGGCGGCGCGGCGCTCCTTGTCGGTCTTGCCGATCAGGGGCATCAGGATCATGGCACCCATGTCGAAACCGTCGGTGAGGGCGAAGCCGATCAGCAGCACGCCGATCAGCACCCACCAGGTGAGCTTGAGCACTTCATAGTCGAACATGGCGGTCTCCTCAGACGTTGGCCGGAGCGGCGGGCCTGGCCACGGCGGCCTGGCGCAGGGCGTCGCCGACCTGGGCAGCGCGTTCGTGGTAGTAGCGACCACTGTGCAGGCTGCTCGGGCCGAGGCGGGCGAAGCGGATCATCAGGTACAGCTCCACGATCAGCAGCAGGGTGTAGAAGATCACCAGGGCGCCGATGGAACCGAGCAGATCGCCCGCGGCCAGGGTCGAGGCCGACAGATGGGTAGGCAGCACCTCGCTGATGGTCCAGGGCTGGCGGCCATGCTCGGCGACCCACCAGCCGGTCTGGGTGGCGATCCAGGGCAGCGGCAGGCTGAACAGGGCCCACTTCAGCAGCCAGGGCTTCTTCAGCTCGTTGCGCCGGGTCGAGGCCCAGAAGGCGCAGATGAACAGCGCCAGCATCAGCACGCCGCTGGCGACCATGAGGCGAAAGGTCCAGAACAGGCTGGCGACGCCGGGAATGGTGTCCCGCGCGGCCTGGCGGACCTGGTCGGGGGTGGCGGTGACGGGATCGTTGACGTATTTCTTCAACAGCAGGCCATAGCCCAGGTCGTGCCTGCGCGCGTCGAAGGCGGCGCGGGTGGCGGCGGAGTCATCGCCGGCGCGCAGTCGCTCCAGCAGGGCGTAGGCCTGGGCGCCATTGCGGACGCGGGCCTCGTATTGAGTGACCAGGTCCTTGATGCCGGTGACCTGTTCGGTGGTGGAGCGGGTGGCGATCAGGCCCATCAGATAGGGGATCTTCACCGCATAGTCGGTGCGCATCTCCTGTTGATTGGGGATGCCGAACAGGGTGAAGGAGGCCGGGGCTGCCTCGGTGTTCCACTCGGCTTCGATGGCGGCCAGCTTGACCTTCTGGACCTCGCCCACGCGATAGCCGGATTCGTCGCCCAGCACGATCACCGAGATGACCGCGGCAGTACCGAAGGCGGCGGCCACGGCAAAGGAGCGCCGGGCAAAGCCGATGTCGCGACCCTTGAGCAGGTAGTAGCTGGAGATCGCCAGCACGAAGATGGCGCCGGTGACGTAGCCCGAGGCCACGGTGTGGACGAACTTCACCTGGGCCACGGGGTTGAGCAGCAGGGCGCCGAAGTCGACCAGCTCCATGCGCATGGTCACGTAGTTGAATTCGGCGCCGACCGGATTCTGCATCCAGCCGTTGGCCACCAGGATCCACAGGGCGGATAGATTCGAGCCCAGGGCCACCAGCCAGGTGACCAGCAAGTGCTGACCCTTGGACAGGCGATCCCAGCCAAAGAAGAACAGCCCGATCAGGGTGGATTCCAGAAAGAAGGCCATCAGGCCCTCGATCGCCAGGGGCGCGCCGAAGATGTCGCCGACGTAGTGGGAGTAGTAGGCCCAGTTGGTGCCGAACTGGAACTCCATGGTCAGGCCGGTGGTGACGCCCAGGGCGAAGTTGATGCCGAACAGCTTGCCCCAGAACTGGGTCATGTCCTTGTAGACCTGTCTGCCGGTCATCACATAGACCGACTCCATGATCCCCAGGATCACCACCAGCCCCAGGGTCAGGGGCACGAAGATGAAGTGATACAGCGCGGTCATGCCGAATTGCAGGCGTGACAGGTCCACGACGGATTCCGAGATCATCCCGGCAATCTCCTCAAGCTAAAGGAAGGGGTGCTAGTCCAGCAGGTGGGCGCTGACCGCCTGGGTGGCGTCGGGCGGGACCGTGGGGGCGCTGAACCAGAGGCTCCTGATCGCCATCAGCAGCGCCAGCTTGATCAGCAGGATGACCAAGAGTTCTTTGACCAGGCGTCCGTTCATGGCGACCTCGTGAGCCGTGGCGCCGCTCCGGGCGGAGTGGCGACTGCCTGCAGGATGCGCCTGCTGGCCCTGGGCAAAACTGATCCAGATCAATTGGCCAGTGGCCAGCGCCTGGGGCAGGTTGTCGCAGCCGTTCAGGTCGGGTTCAGAGGGGTTAAGACAGCGTTAAGACGCCTGGGCGCAAGGTGGAACCGTGACTGACGCCGGACCGCCTGCCGCGGCGACGCCAGCCCCCGTGTTCAAGACAGGAGAATCCACCATGAACGTCTTCAACAAGATGGCCGCACTCGCCCTGCTCAGCACCGCCAGCTACACCGCCATGGCTGCCGAGATCAACGAAAGACGCGCCCAGGCCGCGCTGCAGCCCAAGCCGGTGCAAGCCGAAGTCGTGGCGGTTCAGCAGCAGGCAGCGGCGCGCTGGGATCAGGTGCTCGATCCCCAGGCCTATGGCCAGGCCGCGGTGCGCTATCAGGCGCGGGCGGTCGATCCGGCGCTGTTGCGGGGCGTGACCTTCGGCTAGCGGCCCAGTCTGCATGCTATGTTGAATCCCTCGAGACGGGTGGAGAGGGGACGAAGATGCAGACGGTCGCAGCCGGGGAAGCGGGACTCAAGCCGCTACGCTGGGAGGCGCATGCCTGCCTGCCACTGGTGCCGGGGCAGGATATGTCCGGCTTGAGTCGCTATCACGAGGCCGGCTTCCATCACGTGTCGCTCAACGTCGGTATGGACATGACGCCTTTCGCGACGGTGCTGCGCACCCTCGCCGGCTTTCGCGCCTGGCTGGCCCGGCACGACGCGCACTTCTGTCCCGTCGGCACGGTGGCCGACCTGCAGCGTGCGCGCGAGCAAGGCAAGCTGGCGGTTTCCTTCGATCTCGAAGGCTCGACCATGCTGCTCGACGACCCGGCGATGGTCGGGCTCTATGCCTCCCTGGGGGTGCGCCAGATGCTGCTCGCCTACAACCGCGATAACGCCTGCGCCGGGGTTGCCACGGCGCAGGCGGCGGTCTGACGGCGCTGGGTCGCGCGGTGGTGGCGGCCGGCAATGCGGCGGGCATCACCCTCGACTGCGCCCACGCCAACGAGCGCGCCAGCCTGGAGATCATGGCGGTCTCGACGCGGCCGGTGGTCTTTTCCCACACCAACATCAAGGCGCTCCACGACCATCCCCGGACGATCAGTGATCGGCAGATCCGCGCCTGTGCCGACCAGGATGGGGTGATCGGCCTGACCGGGCTAGGCATCTTTCTGGGCGATCCCACGGCCTCGGTGGCCAGCTATGTCCGCCAGATCGACTACCTGGCGGAGCGGGTCGGGACCCGGCATATCGGCATCGGACTGGATACCGAGCTGTGCCCGGCCGACCATGACCTTCCCGCTGGTGTCGACGCTGAAGACTGGTGGCCGGCACGCCACTATGGACAGCCGCACGGTCATACCCAGCTGCAACCCGAGGCGCTGCCTGAACTGGTCAGCCAACTGGCGGGGCGGGGCTACACCACCGCTGACATCGACGCCATCCTGGGCGGGAATTTCCTGCGCATCGCGAGCCAGACCTGGCCGTCTGCGGCTACCTGAATCCAGTCGCAAGGCGCTTTCCCTGGCCTAGACGTACTGCGCCGCCGCATAACCCGAAGCCCAGGCCCACTGGAAGTTGAAACCGCCCAGGTGGCCGGTGACGTCCAGCACCTCGCCGATGAAGTACAGGCCGGGCGACTTGAGCGACTCCAGGGTCTTGGACGAGACCTCGCGAGTGTCGACGCCGCCCAGGGTGACCTCGGCGGTGCGATAGCCCTCGGTGCCCGCCGGAACCAGTTGCCAGTCGTGCAGCCGTGCGGCGATGGCCTTGAGTTCGTCGGGGGTGTACTGCTTCAGGGGCTTGGACTGGAACCAGCTGTCGGCGAGCAGGGTGGCCATCTTCTTGGTGAACAGCTCGCCGAGCAGCGTCTTGAGTTCGCTGTTGGGGCGCGCCTGGCGCTGTTCGGCGAGCCACAGGGCCAGGTCGAGGTGCGGCAGCAGGTCGATGCTGAGGCTGTCGCCGGGTTGCCAGTAGGAGGAGATCTGCAGGATCGCCGGACCGCTGAGGCCGCGGTGGGTGAACAGCAGATTCTCGACGAAGCTCTGGCCGTTGCAGCTGATCCGGCAATCTTCCACCGCCGTGCCGGACAGAGCGCTGCAGAATTCCTTGAGCTGCGGATCGGTGATGGTGAAGGGCACCAGGCCGGCACGGGTCGGCAGCAGCTGATGGCCGAACTGGCGGGCGACCTGATAACCGAAGCCGGTGGCGCCCAGGGTCGGGATCGACAGGCCACCGGTGGCGATCACCAGGGACTCGCTGCGCACCGGGCCCAGGCTGGTCTGCAGCTGATAGCCGCCCGGGTCGAGGCGGGTGATCTCCTGCACCGAGGTCTCCAGGCGGATGTCGACGCCGCCGCGCTCGCATTCGTCCAGCAGCAGGGCGAGGATGTCGCTGGCCTTGTTGTCGCAGAACAGCTGGCCGAGCTTCTTCTCGTGATAGGGCACGCCGTGCTTGGCCACCAGGGCGATGAAGTCCCACTGGGTATAGCGGGCCAGGGCCGACTTGCAGAAATGCGCGTTCTGCGAGAGAAAGTTGGCGGGCTCGCAATAGAGGTTGGTGAAGTTGCAGCGGCCGCCGCCGGACATGAGGATCTTCTTGCCGGCCTTGTTGGCGTGGTCGAGCACCAGGACCCGGCGCCCGCGCGCGGCGGCGCTCAGGGCGCACATCAAACCGGCCGCGCCGGCACCGATGATGATGACCTGGGTATCGAACACTGCGACTCCTTACCGATAGAAAGAGGGCCACTGGCCCGCGGCGGCGCATGTTACCCGATCGCCAGGGCGGGGTGGGGGGCCGCTGTCGGCGCGTTCCGGTACGCCGTCGCGCCCGACCCCCCCCGGGCGTAGCGGTCAGCCAGCCGCGCGCTAGGTGGTCAGGTGCGTCTCGCGCTCGGCGAGGATCTCCTGCAGCCGGCGAGACAGGGCGTCCGCCGAGTAGGGCTTTTGGATCAGCTCGAAGCCCTGGGCGCCATGGGTCGCCAGCACGTGGCTGTAGCCCGAGGTCAGCAGGATCGGCAGGCTGCGATAGAGGCGTCTGATCTCGATGGCCAGTTCCAGCCCGCTAATGCCGGGCATGACGACATCCGAGAAGACCACATCGAACCGGCCAGGCTGGTCGGCGAGCAGGGCGAGGGCGCGCTCGGCATTGGCGGCCAGCACTGCGTGGTAGCCGAGATCGCTCAGCAGGTCGACGGCGAAGCTGCCGACCTCGAGATTGTCTTCGACCACCAGGACGGTGACCCCGCCGCCATCGGCGGTTGCCACGGCATCATCCAGGGGCGGTGGCTGTCCGGTTGCCGGCGCTATCGGCAGATAGAGGTGGAAGGTCGTGCCGCGACCGACCTCGCTGGTGACCCGCACCTCGCCACCGGACTGCTTGATGAAGCCGAACACCTGGCTCAGGCCGAGACCGGTGCCCTGGCCGACTCTCTTGGTGGTGAAGAAGGGTTCGAAGATCTGTTCCAGGTGCTCCCGGACAATGCCGCTGCCGTTATCCGTCAGGGCGACGACTACGGACGGGAGGGCCAGGGCCGGCTGGGTGGCAGTGGCCGGAATGCTGGCGACGGTGCCGACGCTGATGGTCAGGCGCCCCGCATCGCTCATGGCGTCCCGGGCGTTCACCGCGATGTTCACCAGGGCGGTATCGAACTGGCTGGGGTCGGCATAGACCAGGCAGGGGTCGTCGCTGACCTCGAGTGCGATGCCGACCTGCGAGCCGAGCAGGGTTTCCAGCATGTCGCTCATGGCCAGGACATTGTCCCGGGCGGAAAACACTTCGGGAGCCAGCGTCTGGCGGCGGGCGAAGGCCAGGAGTTGCCCGGTCAATCTGGCGGCGCGATCCACGGTGGTGGAGATCGCCTCCAGATAGCGTTCGCGGCGGGCGTCGCTGAGGTTGGGGCGCTTGAGCAGGTCGCAGGAGGTGCGGGCGACGGTGAGCAGGTTGTTGAAGTCATGGGCCACGCCACCGGTGAGCTGGCCGATGGCTTCCATCTTCTGCGCCTGGCGCAGGGCATCCTCGGCGGCTGCGAGATCCAGCGTCTGCTGGCGTTGCTGGGTCACGTCGCGCACGGTGGCGTAGATGAGGTCGCCATTGCGCGTGGCATTCCAGGAAAACCAGCGGTAGGACCCGTCGCGGTGGCGATAGCGGTTTTCGAAGTTGGCTAGCGCGATGCCCTGCTTGATATCCCGGAACGCCTGGCGCGTGGCGACGAGATCGTCATCGTGGACGAAGGTCAGGAAGGGGCGGGCCTTGAGCGCTTCGAGCGACCAGCCCAGGGTCGCCGTCCAGGCCGGGTTGAGGTTGACGAAGAAGCCCTCGAGGTCAGCCACGCACAGTGGATCGGTGGAGCGGTTCCAGATCTGATCACGTTCGGCGGTGCGCTCCGAGATGCGTCGCTCCAGCTCGTCGTTGAGCGCCGCGATGGCTTCGGCCCGGGCCTGCTGGGCCTGCTGGGCGAGGATGCGACTGCTGATGTCGCGGGAGATGCAGACGATCTTCACCTCGCCGGTGCCGGCCACCACGAAGGGTGAGCAGGAGACCTCCCACCAGCGCGGCTCGCCGCGGGCGGTGGGGCAGAAACCTTCGACCCGGGTGGTCTGGCCGGTAGCGGCACGCGCGACGGCGTGGCGGATCTTCGCGACCTCCACGTCGGGCCAGAGCGCGGCGTACTCGCGGCCCATCACCTGATCGACGGACTGCAGCTGGTTGAGCTCCAGGCCCTGGGCGTTCATGAATTCGATATGACCCCCGGCGGAGAGGACCTTGACGCAGTCCAGGCTGGCCTGGAGCAGGCTGCGGGAAAAGCCCTCGCTGTGCAGGACGTTGCGGGCGGCAACAAAGCGGCGCTGGGCGCCGATCTCCAGCGCGATCATGCCAGCGAAGAGTTCGAAGGCGGAGAGGATCTCGGGGCTACTGGGTTTGGCCGGCTTGGGGTCGATGGCGCAGAGGGTGCCGAAGAAACTGCCATCGTCCAGCACGATGGGGACCGAGATATAGCTGCGCAGGCCGTAGCGCAGCGGCGTGTGATGGTCGCGATAGCAGTCGTCCTGCGCCACGTCGTCGATCACCACGGGCTGGCGATGATCGCGGATCTCTTCGCAGATGGTCGACTTGAGCTCCAGCTCGCCACCGGACTCGAGGCCGAAGCCGATCAGGTCGAGGGTGCTGCAGGCGATCCAGCGATCATCGGTCACCCGGGCGACGGCGGCGAAGCCCATGCCGGTCATCCGGCAGACGACATCCAGGATCTTGGGTACCGCGGCGATCTCGGCGATGAGATCGATTTCCTGGGTCAGGCCATACGAGGGGACTGGAGTCGAGGTGAGGATGCTCATCGGGTCGCTCGTACGGTGCCCTGCCCGGGCAACGGGGAAGATGGCGAGCGACAGTCTGAAGCCTCCGGCACGGATGCCAGAGGGATTCGTCACAGGCCGTGCGCGGCCAGTATAGCGAGCATCCAAGCGAAGCGGGTGACGGGATGCCCGCCAGTTTGCGATGGGCATCTCCGTCTCTCACCTGAGACCGTGGCGGGCCTTGCCGTGCGCCCCGGGCCTCAGCGACTGCCCGCCAGCGGCGGCCGCCGTCCCGCCCAGGGTTGCGCGCGCTCCAGCTGGGCGGCCAGCGCCAGCAGGGTGCCTTCCTCGCCAAAGCGCGCGGCGAAGTGGCTGCCCAGTGGCAGGCCATTGGCGGTCCACCAGAGCGGCACCGACATGGCTGGCTGGCCACTGGCGTTGAACAGGGCGGTGAAGGGCGAATAGCTGTGGAAGGCGGCGATGGCCTCGGCCAGCGAGCGTTCCTGGTGGTCGCCATCCAGCTCGCCCAGCCGCGGCGGTTCGCGGGTCAGGGTGGGGGTGAGGATGACGTCATGGTCGGTGAGAAAGCGTGCCAGGGTCCGGCCCAGGGCATGCAGGCCTTCCACCGCGGCAGCGTAGCGATGGGCGGGGATGTCGCCCCGTTCGCGCAGGATCACCCGGGTACGGGCGTCCAGCTCCTCGTCGCTGACCGGGGCACCGCGCATCTTGCCGAGCACCTGCAGGTAGTGACGGGTGCTGGGACCGATGATGTCGAACACCTGGTCGAGAAAGCGGGGCAGGTCCACCGGCAGGGTCGCCGGCTCGACGTGGTGGCCAAGGCTTTCGCACAGTCGGGCGGTGTGGCGCACCGCGGCCAGGGCCTCGGGTCCGCTCGGCCAGGGTGCCAGATGCTCGACCAGGGCGATGCGCAGCGGGCGGGGATCGCGCTCCAGCAGGCTGGCGAAGGGTACGTCGTGGGCCGGTGCCGCATAGGGCGCGCCCAGGTCGGCGCCAGCGGTGGCATCCAGCAGCAGGGCGTTGTCGCGCACCGACAGGCTCATGGCGTGGGGCGTGCCCATGCCGGCCCAGCCTTCACCGACCATGGGCCCGGAAGGCATCCGCCCGCGGCTGGGCTTGAGGCCGAAGATCCCGCAGCAGGACGCCGGCACCCGCAGCGAGCCGCCGCCATCGTTGCCATGGGCGAAGGGCACCACCCGCGCGGCGACCAGGGCAGCCGCGCCGCCACTGGAGCCACCGGCGCTGTGGGCCGGATTCCAGGGATTGGCGGTGGCGCCGAAGCGCCGCGATTCGGTGCTGTAGGAGGTACCGAATTCCGGCGAGGTGGTGGTGCCGACGAATAGGCAGCCGGCTTGGCGCAGGCGGCTGACCAATTCACAGTCGAAATCCGGGCGGGCTTCGCCCAGGGCCAGGGAGCCATTGGTCATGCGGGCGCCGGCCAGGGGGGTGAAGAGGTCCTTGACCAGGGTCGGGACTCCGGCGAAGGGGGCCTCGACATCGAGCGGCGCCCGGGCCGCGGCGCGGGCCTGGTCATAGAGTCGTTCGCTCACGGCGTTGAGACCGGGCTCAACGGTGTCCAGGCGCTCGATGACCGCTTCGAGCAATTCGCTCGCCGTGATCTCGCGCTGCCGCAGCAGCGTCGCCAGGCCGTGGCCGTCCTGGGTGTCCAGCAGGGATTGCAGGCTGTGCATGGAAAAATCCTCGATCAGAATTCAGGAAGAGCGCGACGGAGCGGGCAGGGCGGCCTTGCGCCGCAGCAGGGCGACGGCCGCCCAGACCAGTGCGGCGACCAAAGCGGCGCTGGCGAGGGTACGGATGGCCAGGTGCAGATCGCCGGTGAAGGGCAGGAGCACTGCCACCACCAGGGGACTGGCGAACTGACCCAGGTAGAGGCAGCCGGTGTAGCCGCCCATGCCGCGGCCCCGGGCCCGGGCGCTCAGGGCGCCCATCACCGGTGCCATGGTGTTGGGCACCAGCATGCCGACGCCCAGGCCGTGGACGGTCACCGCCACCAGCACGGCTTCGTAGCTGCGGGCGTTCACCAGCAGCCAGAGGCCGCTGCCCATGCAGGCCAGCAGCACGGCGTTGCAGCCGGCCAGGCCCCACCGGCGGCGCAGCAGCGGCCAGAGCAGCGGGCCGCCCAGGGTCGCCAGCAGGCCAAGGCCCGCCGAGGCGCCGATCAGGGTGCTGGAGGTGATGCCCAGTTGCACCAGCAGCAGCGGACTCTGGATGGGCACTACCACGCTGAGCACCATGCCGGCGAAGACCAGCAGGTAGTTGACGATCAGGGGCAGCGGCGCACTGTGCTGGGGGCCTTCGTCGGCGCCGCTGGTGACCTGGGCGCGGATTGGTTCCCACAGCAGCCGCAGCATGAAGGGCACCAGCAGCAGCGGTAGCAGATAGAGGTAGAAGGGCGTGCGCCAGGAGTGCTCGCCCAGGGCGCCGCCAACCACATAGAACAGCGAGCCCACCAGGCTGATGGCGATGACCTGGCCATTGACGTAGGCCAGCCGCCGGCTGCCCTGCCAGTAGTCGGCGATCAGGGTCACGCAACAGGTCATCACTGCGGCCTCGGCCAAACCGAAGACCAGGCGGGTGAGGGTGATGGCCGGCAATGATTGCAGCAGCGCCGGCAGCATGCCGAGCAGGGCGTAGCAGAAGGTGGCGATGATCAGCAGCCGCTTGCGACCCAGGCGGTCGGCCAGCCAGCCGGCCAGGGGCGCGAAGAGGGCGATGGCCAGGGCCGGCCCGGTCATCGCCAGGGGGATCAGCAGATCGGCGCGGGGTTCGACGGGACCGAATTCGGCGCCCAGCTTGGGGATGATCGGGGCGACCATTACCGAACCCATGATGGTCAGGCTGCTGCCGAGCAGGAGCACGGCACCCTGGCGCCGGCCGGGGGTGGGGCGGGGGGAGGCGGTGGCGGTCATGGACGGATCCTCAGAAGCTGTGGGAGAGCCGCACGGCGAAGGCGTAGCCTTCGGCGCGGTTGCGGGCGTCGACCTCCTTGTAGAGGTGCACCCAGACCGCTGGCAGGCCAGGTTGGAAGAAGCTCAGCGCCGGTCCCAGCGCCAGTACCCGGGCGCGATTGCCGCGGGTGAGGCCGGGGGCGTCGTCGTCGGTGAGCTGGCGGTAGTAGTAGCCGCCCAGGCCCGCGGTCCAGGGGCCGAAGTGCTGACCCACGGCGAATTCGTGGCGGTATTCCGTGCCGCTGCGGTAGTCGGTGGCGGGGTTACGGCTGTTGAAGTCGGTCTGGAAGCTGGACGACACCTCGAATCCCGAATCGCTGATGTAGCTCAGGTTCAGCATCGGCGAGACGGTCCAGTGGTTGGTGCCCGGATTTACCAGTCGATTCTTGTCGTAATCCCCGGTGGGCGCCTGCACCTGAAACCAGAAGTTCACCCCCAGATTGCGCGAGGGCTCCCACTGCAGGATCAGCGGAATGACCTGGATGTCGGCCTGGCGGAAGAGCGTGGCGCTGTCGGCAAACACCGGAACGCCGTTGGCCTTGACGGTGAGGTCCGCGTCCATCCTGAAGAAGGGCTGGACCCCACCGAAACCATAGCGAGCGCCCAGGACGCGGGTATCGGTCATCTTCAGGTAGGCCAGGCCCAGGGAGAGGACGTCGATGGAAAAGTCATTGCCGTTGTCGCGACCGTGGCTGTCGCGGATGGAGGTGGCGCGATAGAAGTTGCTGCGCAGACCCAGGGTGCCGTGGGGCGTCGGCGGCGGGGTGAAGCCGGCGCCGAAATCGTAGACGCCGAAGGCGGTGGTGGGCGAGCCGCTTTCGGTGGCGTGGGTCGCGGCGGTCAGCCCCAGGACGGCGAGGCCGACGGCAAGGGCGTGGAGCGGACGGGTAACGTTCATGGAGTTCCCTCTTCTTATTGGCCACTCGAGCCTGAGGGAAAGCCGTTATCCGCCGTTAGCCAGATTCAGCACTTCTGCGTGGCGGTCTTGAGGGTGGTGGAGGGCAACTGGCCGAACAGCCTCCGGTAGTCGCGAGCGAAGCGGCTGAGGTGACAGAAACCCCACCGGGCGGCGACGTCCTGCACCGATTCGCCTGCTCCCCGGCGCAGCGCGCGATGGGCCGCATTAAGACGCAGGGTGCGCAGGTAGGCGACCGGATTGATGCCCAGCGTCTCCTGGAAGCAGTACTGCAGCTTGCGGCGGCTGGCACCGACGCGATTGCACAGCTCCAGGATACTGGGCGGCTGGTCCGGATGGGCCAGGGCGTATTCCCGCGCCCGCCGCACCATGCGCAGCCGCGCGCTAGGTGCCAGCTCATGGGGTTCGCTGGTGTCGAGCAGATCGAGCAGGTGCAGCAGCACGGTGTCGCGCAGGGTCGCGCGGGTGCGCGGATGGTCCAGCCAGGTCTGGATTTCCGCTTCCGGGGCGAAGAGTTGATGGGCCAGGGCGGCCAGCTGCCCATGGGCACAGCCGGTAGGGAGGCGATAGCAGCCGGACAGGTCGCGCACGTCGAGAGCGCTGTGCTGGCAGGCCAGCAGGCGCGCCATCTCGGCTTCCTGCAGATTGATGCAGAGCAGATCGAGATTGGCCGGGGTACGCAGCTCCGGCAGATTGTCGCCACGCGCCACCAGTAGCTGGGCCTCGTGCAAGGTATGGCCGCCGCAGTGCAGGGCGCCGGCGTCACGCATGGGCAGGCTGAAGGTCAGGGTGTTCCCCTGGGCCTCGCCGCTCTTGAGCATGGCCTGGTTGGAGCGATCCCGCAGCAGGCTGAGGTCGTCCAGCCAGAGGTCGCTGAGCTCGCCCTGAAAACGACCCGACGACAGCTGATCGTATTGCATGTGCCAGCCCTCGACGCATAGCGCATGCTCGTCGATGTCACCGGTATACCGATGCCGGACGCGCGGCGGTAACGCGAGGGAGCCGTCTTGGTGCATTTGGGAAACCTTTTGGGTCGCAAAGGGCCGTTGGCGCGGGAGCTACAAGTTTCGTACCTCAAGGCCGGTTTACGCGACAAAGGTGCCAAATTTGGCTAGTGCGGCGGGTTCTGCTCACCGCCTCTCCAGCAGAGCGACGCCGATTGGCTACCCTGGGAGGACCCTACAAGAAGGATGCAACCGATGTCCCATCTGTCCGCTGGATCTTTGCGCCCCGCGCTCGCGGCCATTGCCTGCCTTGCCAGTGCCACCGTCTGTGCGACCACCTCGCCGGCAACCGATATCCCCGCTCGGCAAGAGGTGCTGACCTTCACCTCGCTGACCCTGAGCGATCAGCAATTCCTGACGGGGGACAAGGGCGGCACCGAGGTGCTGCTCGGTGGCGTGCTGTCGCTGCCGCCAGGCAAGGGCAAGGTCCCGGTGGTCATTCTCCAGCATGGCTCGGGCGGGGTGGGTGCCAACATCACCTACTGGCAGCGGCAGTTCAATCAGGTCGGCATCGCCACCTTCGCCGTGGATGGCTTCTCGGGCCGGGGCATCACCAACACCGCCACCGATCAGGCCCAGCTGGGACGGCTCAATTTCGTCCTGGATGACTATCGCGCCGGCGCCCTGCTCGCGCGGCACGCGCGGATCGATCCAGGCAAGATCCTGCTCATGGGCTTTTCCCGCGGCGGACAGGCTTCGCTCTACGCCGCCCTGGAGCGCTTCGACAAGCGCTGGAAAAGCCAGGATTTCCAGTTCGCCGGCTACCTGTCGTTCTACCCCGACTGCTCGATCACCTTTCGCGAGCAGGACCAGGTCGTCGCCAAGCCGCTGCGCGTCTACCACGGCCTGGCCGACAACTACGATCCCTATTCCCGCTGCGAGGGCTATTTCGCGACGCTCAAGCAGCAGGGGGCCGACCTCGGGGTGCATACCTACCCCATGCCGAGCATGGCTTCGACAGCCCCTATGCCTGGAGTCCGGTGGTGGTCGCAAAGGGCAGCCAGACCGTGCGTGACTGCCGGATCGCCGAGAACGCCAGGGGCGAGTTGATCAACCAGCAGACCGGCAAGGTCTTTTCCTACCGGGACAGCTGCGTCGTGCTGGGTCCCAGGGTCGGGCCTGATGCGGAGGCGACCCGCCAGGCCACCCGGGATGTGTTGGAGGCGGTCAAGGCCATCGTGAAATAGGCCTGACGCGGCCATCGGCCCTGGCGGAGGAGGGCGCAGGACCGCATCTGGACTCGCGCGAAGCGCCTGACGGGACCGGCATCGATCCAGGCGGCGGGTCAGGCCGCTGGTCGAAAAAGCGGCCAATATCCCGGTGTAGAGCGTTCGGGCACGAGCGAGACGGCACTTTTACAAGATGTGTCCAGTCGTAACTCAGGCCTCGCCCGGCCACTGAATCGGCCCCGCGCCTCCTCCATGCTCCGCTCCGAGACGACTCCTGATGAATACTGCGAACTGGGCTTATATCCTTATCGTCGTTGCCGGATTCCTGCAGGCTGCCGGTGCGGCCATGAACGGCTCGCTCAACAAGGCGCTGGTCAATCCCTGGCTGGCGACCTCGGTGTCCTTCGTGATGGTCACCTTCGTCGCGATCGGGCTGTTCATCTGCATGCCCAGGCCGCTGCCCTCGGTGAGCCAGCTCGGCGACATGCCCTGGTGGGCGCCCCTGGGTGGCATCGCCGGCGCGGTGGCGGTATTCGCCGGTCTGCTGTTCATCCAGCGCCTCGGCGCGGCGCCGGTGAACGGCGTCACCATCACCGCCAACCTCATCGCCAGCCTGGCCATCGATCATTTCGGCCTGTTTTCCATGGAACAGCATGCGGTCAACGGCTGGCGGCTGCTGGGCGCGCTCCTGATGATCGCCGGGGTCGTCCTGATCGCGCGGTTCTGAAGCGGCACCCCGCTAGTCGCCGGCACGCGGCGGTCCCCTTGTCCCGGGATGGCTGTCGTCATCACGTCCGGACGGTGACGACAGCGCGGAGACCGCCAAGGCGCCTCCAGACGCGCCGGGATCAGCCTAGCCGTCAGCCCTTTCCAGCCAGGCGCGGGCGATCTCTTCGCGGGTAGCGAACCACACCCCCTCGGACTGCCTGGCGTATTCGATGAATCTCTTGATCGCCCGGACCCGGCCGGGGCGGCCGACCATGCGCGGGTGCAGGCCGATCGACATCATGCGTGGTCCGGTCGCGGAGTCCTCGTAGAGGACCTCGAAGCTTTCCTTCATGTATTCGAAGAAGTCCGAGGCCTGGGATAGACCGGGCGAGTTCCAGTAGCGGAAGTCGTTGACGTCGGCGGTGTAGGGCACGACGAGATGGCGCCTGCCCTCGACCTCGACGAAATAGGGAACGTCGTCGTTGTAGGCGTCGGAGTCGTAGAGGAAGCCGCCTTCCTCGGCCACCAGCCGGCGGGTGTGGATGCTGGCGCCATAGCGGCAATACCAGCCGACCGGCCGCTTGCCACAGGTGCGTTCGAAGGATTCGACGGCGAGGCGGATGTGCTCGCGCTCTTCTTCTTCGCTCAGGCGAAAGACTTCTTCCCAGCGATAACCATGGCTGCAGATCTCGTGGCCACCGGCGACGGCCGCCTTGGCGACCTCGGGATTCTGTTCGAAGGCCACCGCACAGGCATGGAAGGTCGCGCGCACCGCCTGTTCGTCGAGGATATCGAGGATCCGCCAGATGCCGACGCGGGAGCCGTATTCATACATGGATTCCATCGCCAGATTGCGGGTGCCGGCGGGGATGGCGTAGCTGCCCCATTCGGTCATCGACTCCTGGTCCGGATCGCCCATGGCGAGCGAGCGCTCGGAGCCTTCCTCGTAGTTGATCACCAGGCTGATGGCCAGACGGGCGCCGTTGGGCCAGGTACCTTGCGGGCGTTGTCTTCCATAACCCACCAAATCGCGTGCAGGTGACAGCATCGGGGTCTACTCCTGAAGTGCTAGTTGTGAACTACAAGGTGAGCGCAGGGGCTCAGCAGTCGATGTCCTTCAGTCGTTCATGATCGAAGGTGCCATCGGTATCGCCCTGGCTGAAGGCGAGCCCCATGGCCAGGGTCTGGGCGATGCAGAAGGAGGCGGTGAGGGAGCGAAAGCCGAGCAGCTCCGCATCGTTGACCTCTATGACCGTCTCCGCCATTTTGCCGATCGGGCTCAGCACGGTGTCGGTGATGGCCACCAGCGTCACACCCGCCTCGCGCGCCTGCCGGCAGGCCTCGACGGTATCCCGGGCGTAGGGCGGAAAACTCACGGCGATCAGCAGATCGTCATGGGCGATGGCGCTGACCTGTTCCGGCAGGGTGCCGCCACCGCCGCTGATCTGTACGGCGCGGCGGCCCACCCGGCTCAGGGCGTAGCTCAGGTAGGCGGCCACCGGGAAGGCCCGGCGCAGGCCGATGACGAAGGTGGTGCGCGCGACCTGCAGGTGGGCGATGGCGGCTTCGATGTTGGCCTGCTGGTCGCCTTCCGCCAGGTGTTCCAGGGACACGATATTGGCCTGGCTGAATTCCCGCAGGATGGCGCCGACGTCGCTGGGATCGTCCAGCAGCTTTTCCCCGCCGTAATGCCGGATGCGCTCGCTATGGGTATCGGCGGCCTGTTGCAGCGGCGCGCGAAACAGCCGCTGCAGATCTTTGAAGCCGGCGAAGCCCAGCGCCTGGGCCAGGCGGATGTAGGCCGTCGGGGCGATGTTGGAGCGCCGGCCCAGCTCGGCGACCGTGCTGAGGGCGATCTCGTGCGGATTGTCGATGAGGAAGCGGGCCGCGTCGCGCAGCCGCTCCGACAGGTGCTCGTGCTGGGCGGCTAGGCAGTCGCGCAGCTCCGCAAGGGTTTCCGGTAAGGCCATGAAAAACGCTCGGCAGAGGGAAGGGAGAGGCGCCGGTCAGCGCAATTCGGTGATTGCCTGATCCAGCGCGGTGATGAGGCGATCGATCTCTTCGAGCGTGTTGTAGTGCGCCAGGGACACCCGCACCACCCCACCCAGGGGCGCCAGGCCAAGGGCCTCGATCAGGCGCCGCGCATAGAAGTCGCCGAAGCGGATGCCGATGCGCTGCTCGTCGACCTTGAGCACCACGGCTTCCGAGCGCACCCCTTCCACCACAAAGCTGATGGTGGGTACACGCGCCTGGACGCCGGTCTTGCCGATGACCCGAACCCCGGGGCGCTGGCGCAGAAAGCCCAGCAGTCGCTCGGCCAGGGCATCTTCCTGGATCTCGAAGGCGTCGAATGCTGCCTGCATCCGCTCGCGCTCGCTACCCTGGACGCCCAGTCGGTCGCCGATGTCGAGCAGATAATCGGAGATGCCGATGCAGCCGAAGGACAGCTCGTAGTTGACGTTGCCGGGCTGCAGTTTGTAGGGCACCACGTCCTGGCCGATGAAGAAGTGGTTGAGGCTGGGAAATTCCAGCAGCAGGTCGCGACGGCCCCAGAGCACGGCGAAGTGCGGGCCGAAGGTCTTGTAGAAGCTGTAGACATAGAAGTCGGCGCCGCTGGCCTGCACATCGACCAGCCGGTGCGGCGCATAGGCCACCGCGTCCACGCACAGCTGCGCGCCCACCGCATGGACGCGGCGCGCGATCTCGGCGACGGGATTGATCGAGCCGAGGATGTTGGAGGCGTGGGTCACGGCCACATAGCGGGTCTTGTCGCCGAGCAGCGCCTGCAGGTCGTCCAGTTCCAGTTCGAGGCTGTCGGGATCGACCTGCCAGACGCGCAGGGTGGCGCCGCGGTCTTCGCAGAGCCGGACCCAGGGGCCGATGTTGGCTTCGTGGTCGCAGTTGGTGACGATGATTTCATCACCGGGCGCGATCGAGGGTGCGATGGCGCGGCAGAGTATCTGCAGCAGGTGGGTGGTCGAGCCGCCCATGATGACTTCGTCGGGATGGGCCGCGTTGATCAGCTGCATGACCGAACGGCGCGCCTGCATCACCCGTTCGCCGGCCGCGACCGAGGGCGGGTAGGAGGCGCCCAGCTGGACGCTGCTGTTGAGCAGATAGTCGGCCACCCGCTCGGCGACCCCTTGCAACACCAGGGAACCGCCGGCGTTGTCCATGAAGACGTAGTCGTCGGCCAGACCGGGAAACTGCTTGCGAACGTATGCGATATCGAGGGAATTCACGCGACTCTCTCCAGCCAGGATCAGTGGTGCAGGATGGCCTGCAGGAAGGCCCGGGTGCGGGGTTCCTGAGGGGCGGTAAAGAAGGGTTCCGGGGTGTTCTGTTCGACGATGCGACCGCTTTCCATGAAGATCACCCGATCGGCGACGCGCCGGGCGAAGCCCATCTCATGGGTCACCACGACCATGGTGACGCCGGAGCGGGCCAGGTTCTGCATGACGTCGAGCACCTCGCCGACCATCTCCGGGTCCAGCGCCGAGGTGGGCTCGTCGAAGAGGATGGCGCGCGGCTCCATGGCCATGGTGCGGGCGATGGCGACCCGTTGCTGCTGGCCACCGGACAACTGGCTCGGGTACTTGTGGGCGTGATCGCCCATGCCGACCTTGACCAGCAGATCCCGCGCGCGGGCATGGACCTCGCGCCGGTGCAGGCCGCGTACCCGGATCGGCGCCAGCGACACGTTGTCGAGGACGCTCAGGTGCGGATAGAGGTTGAAGCTCTGGAAGACCATGCCCACTTCGCTGCGGATACCGGCGAGGCGGGGTCCGTTCTCGACCCGTTCGCCCGCCACGCGGATATGGCCCTGCTGATAGTTTTCCAGCAGGTTGATGCAGCGGATCAGCGTTGACTTGCCGGAGCCGGACGGGCCGAGGATGACCACCACCTCGCCTTCCTCGACCTGCAGGTTGATGTCGCTCAGCGCCTGGAAATTGCCGTAGTACTTGTCGAGGTGTTCGATGTCGATCAGGGTGCTCATGCGGTCTTGCCTCCCGCGCCATTGCGTCTTTCGACCCAGCTGACCAGTTGCACCATGGGCAACAGCAGCAGCAGATAGAGCAGGGCGGCGCCCACCAGCGGGGTCGGGTTGGCCGCCAGGGCCTGGGCCTGGGTCGCCTGCTTGAGCAGGTCGGGCATCGCCACCACCGAGGCGAGGGCGGTGTCCTTCATGACGTTGATGCAGTTGCTGGTCATGGGCGGCAGCACGATGCGGATCGCCTGGGGCAACACGACGTCGCGCATGGTGTTGAAGAAGCTCATGCCCTGGGCGGCCGACGCCTCGAACTGACCGCGGGGAATGGCTTCGATGCCCGAGCGAAAGATCTCGGCGCTGTAGGCGCAGGACACGAGGGAAAGCGCGCTGGCCGCTGCCGCGAAGGAAGACAGGCGGATCCCGACGAAGGGCAGCGCGTAATAGATCAGGACCAGCAGGACCAGCAGCGGGATGGACCTCATGATGTCGATGTAGATCCGCGCCAGCAGCCGCACCGGCGCGTAGGAATACAGACGCAGCAGGGCCAGCAACAGCCCGCCGACCAGACCCAGGACGATACTCACGAGGCCCAGCAGAACGGTCACGCCCAGGCCCCGGATCATCAGGGGCAGCGATTCGACCAGCACGTTCCAGTTGAAGAAGGTTTGCAGAAGATCCATGGGATACCTCGGTCACGGCCCAGGGCGAACGAACCTCGCCCCGGGCCTGCAGCAGCGGCAGGGCTTACTTGGGCGCGGCGGAGACCTTCAGGGTGCTCGACTCCTTGGCGGCCTCGGTACCGAACCACTGTTTGTGGATGGCGCCCAGGGTGCCGTCTTCCTTCATCTTGCTGATGATGTCGTTGACCTGATCGCTCATGGGCCAGCCCTTGGCGTGCATCAGCGAATAGCGTTCACCCGTGGGAATGCGGGCGACGATGGTGAATTGCGGCTTGTCCTTGATGTAGTAGAGGACGGCGGGGATATCGCTCAGGTAGCCATCGATGCGCCCGGAGCCCAGGTCCAGCATGGCCGGTGACAGCCCCTCGTAGCGCGAGACGTCGGCGAACCTGTACTCGTTCTGGTGCTGGCCGATCCACATGTCGCCGGTGGAGCCGGTATCGACACCGACGACCTTGCCCTTCATGTCCTCGAGGCTCTTCACCTTGGATTTGGTCAGGGCGGTAAGCGACTGGTCGCTGTCGAAGTAGGGTTGGGCGAAGGCGACCGATTCCAGGCGCTTGGGGGTGATGGTGATGGACGAGATCGCGATGTCGACGCGTTTCGACTGCACCGCGCTGAACAGCCCGTTGAAGGGGATGTTGACGAAATCCACGCTCTTGCCGGCCCGCTTCGCCACTTCCTTCACCACATCGACTTCGAAGCCGACGAAGTCGCCCTTGGCGTCCTGAAACTCCCAGGGCACGTTGCCGACGTTGGCCCCCACCGTCCAGTCGGCTGACCAGGCGGGCAGGGCTACTGCGGCGGTAATGAGCAAGCCCAACGCTATCTTCGCTTTCATCTTCACTCCCTATTTTCCGGTGCTGTCAGTGGCTTTTCCTTACAACGTCGAATCGAGAGTAAGGCAGTGAATTATTTTATTCAATGATAAATTTTATTGGATTTTTTGCTCCAAAATCGTGCGGAGAATTGCCGCGGAAGCCGCCTTGGCAGGGTTGCGGACGGGGCTGCCGAGCGGGAACGCCAGGGAAAGGTCGGCGCCAGACGCCTTGGGCCCGCGCGGCAGTCCGTGCCTGAAAATGAGGCACGGGGCCTTCGGCTCAGGGCCGCGCCGGGGCGCTGGGCATGCCGTCTGGCAGCTGGGCTTTGCGGCGGCGGATAGAAGGCGCATCCCGCTGGCCCGCGGGGCCACCAGGTAGCTGACGAAGCCCGGGAGCGGCCAGGTCCTTCCGCGACAACGGCTGGATCGTCTACCCGGGACGGCCGGGAAAAAGCTCCGGTTTCCCCTATGTCCTTGTTGCGACTACAGTTGTCTGACTAATCCAACAAGGCCAACAAGGAAAGTCCGATGTCCGCTCCGTTCTTGCGCACCACCCTCGCTGCCGTTCTCACCTGCTGTATCGCCCTGCCCGCCAGCGCCGCGCTCGACGCGCGCATCCAGACCGCCGCGGAACAGGCCAAGGCGCCGACGCTCACGTTGCTGGAGCAACTGGTGAACATCGACTCGGGGTCCGGCTACGCGCCCGGCCTGACCGAAGTGGGCAAGCTCGTCAGCGCGGAATTGCAGAAACTCGGCGCCACGGTGCAAGAGGTGCCCAACACCGCACCGGACCAGAGCCGGCACCTGCTCGCCACGCTCAAGGGCAGCGGCAAGGCGAAGATTCTCCTGCTGGCGCACATGGACACGGTGTTCAAGGAGGGCACGGCCAAGGCCCGGCCTTATCGCACCGATGAAAAACGCGCCTATGGTCCGGGCGTGTCCGACGACAAGGGCGGTATCGTGGTCGCCCTGGCGGCGCTGGAGATCCTCAAGAAGCTCGACTTCAAGGACTATGGGCAGATCACCCTGTTGCTGGACGCCAGCGAGGAAACCGGCTCCCAGGCCGCCACCGAGCTGATCGCCAGTACCGCCAAGCAGCATGATGTGACGCTGAATCTGGAGCCGGGTCGGCCGGCTGATGGCCTGGTGGTGTGGCGCAAGGGCAGCGCCACCGCCGTGGTGGAGGTCAAGGGCAAGGCGTCCCATGCCGGCGTGTCTCCGGAGCTGGGGCGTAACGCCGCCACCGAGGTCGCGCACCAGGTGCTGCAGCTGGGCAACCTGGGCGATGCGGAGAAGAAGACCTCGGTCAACTTCACCGTGATCGAGGCGGGCGAGCGCATCAACGTGATCCCCGATCACGCCGTCGCCAAGGCCGACGTCCGCGCCGCGTTGCCCGAGGAATTCGACCGGGTGGAAAAGGACCTGGCGCGGATCTCTGCCAACAAGCAGATCCCCGACACCGAAGTGACCACGCGGCTGGAGCGTGGCCTGCCGCCGATGCCGCAGACCGCGGCGAGCGATCGGCTGCTGGCCATGGCCCAGGGCATCTATGGCGAGCTGGGCCGTACGCTGACCGTCGAAGGCAGCGGTGGCGCCGCGGATGCCAGCATCGCCGCCGGTGCCGGCGTGCCCACCCTGGACGGCTTCGGCATCGTCGGCGGCAAGCTGCACACGCCCGAGGAATACGTGGAACTGGACAGCGTGACGCCGCGCATCTATCTGCTCACGCGGATGCTGGTGGAGCTGTCCAAGGGGCAGTAGCTGCCGAAGCGGCTCAGGACCCCTGGGTGCTGCCGGTCAGCGCCCAGGGCTGGCGATCAGGGCGCGCAGTTGCCCGCCTTGGTGAAGCCTGCCGCCTTCGCCTCGGCTTGGGAGGCGAACTTGACCTGGTTCTTCGGTGACACCTGAGCGTAGCTCGGGCAGCCTTGCGGCAGGTGATAGACGTGACTGTTGCGGTTGCCGATGATCGCGCCCTGGCCGGCCGCGGCGGGGCTATCGGTCTTGGCCGGTGCTGAGGGTGCTGACGGTGCTGGCTTGGCTGCCGGCAGGGGGCTGACGATGCCGTCGCCAACCGGCTGGTAGCCCAGCGTCCAGTGCCGCTCGCCGGACACGAAGGGGTTGCCATGGCCCATCACCGCGGCGATGCGGCTGTCCCGTTCGCGCTCCCAGGCGGTGACCGGTTGCTGCTTGTCCCAGGCCATCAGCAGTTGTTGCTGCTGGCGCGACATGTTCAGGCCGTAGCGATCGAACATATAGAAGGTGACCCGGGCGACCAGGCCCTTGACCTCGTCGCGCGGTTCGGCGGCGCGTTCCTGGAAGTCGACCTTGGTCGTGCACCGGCCGTATTGCGGCTGCACGCCCTGGGCCATGCCGTAGTTGAAATTGGCCCGGTCACCATTCACCTCGCCCACGGCGGGGTAGAGGTTGAAGAGGTCGGCCTCCATGGCGCGGAACACCGGGTCATCCGCCACGCAGTGTTCCCGTCCGCCGTTCTGCCAGCACTGGCGCTGATGACCGAAGGTCCAGGCCGGCACGATGTGCTCCCACTCGGTGCGTTCGCCGCGGGTTTCCTGCTTGCGCGCCTGGAAGCCGCAGGAGGCGGCATCGAGCCGTCCCCCGGACTTGCCGACCCACTCCCACTTGCAGCCGCAATAGAGGTCGCCCTGGGCGCTGGTGTTCTGATCGAAATAGACTTTTTGTCTGGCGATTACCTTGGCCTCGACAAAGGTATCGGGCGCTGCGGCGAGCGCGGAGGAGGCCACCAGTGTGGCCAGGAGGAGCGAAAGCAAAAGGCGCATGTATCTTCACAGCTCGAT
Source organism: Pseudomonas oryzihabitans (assembly GCF_014522265.1). GTDB lineage: Bacteria > Pseudomonadota > Gammaproteobacteria > Pseudomonadales > Pseudomonadaceae > Chryseomonas > Chryseomonas aestiva. The sequence goes on along the minus strand of NZ_CP017024.1, from coordinate 4,492,692 downwards.
TAGGGCGCCGAATTGTATAGCTTTTGCCTCGCTGATAGCGGGTGCAGGGTGCGGAAGTCTCGGGGCAGACGCTCTAGCTCGGGGGCTGGACAACCTCAGGTCGAAACTCACCTTTCAGCAACAATGAGATCCGCTAAGAATTGTGAACCAAATCTCAAAAACTTGTCTGATGACGCAGTCTGCACTTCTGTCCGGAGTTTTCTATGAATGGCCCCACCCCCTGCTGTGATCTGGGCGGTATGAGCACCTTGGTGCTGGAAGATGAGCTGGCCGAGCGCAAGACGCGGCTGGCCGAGGCCCAGGCCGATGTTCAGCGCCAGTTCCTGTCCTATGCGGACGACCACGCCTGCATCGCCGTGCTGGAGCGGGCACTGGCCAAGGCCTATCGGTTCTTCTAGCGGTCCGCCCGCCGATCCGTTGCGTTCTCTACCCGCCCGATATCCTTGGGTTCCGGGGGCAGAAGAGGACGATGCAGAAGGCCTCTCGGCTAGCGCGACGGTGGCCGCCGCGCTTCGGTACCGGGTCGAATAACGCCTCAATTCTGGTTGTAGCAGCCATTGCCAGACACCAGATAGTCCAGCTCATGCTCTAGGCCGGCGTGATCCAGATAGTCGAGGCGGGCCGGCACGATCCCGCACTGGGCGTCCAGGTCGGTCTGGCTGACGACCTTGGCGACGTCGAGCGGGACGAAGAAACCGGGCTGGTCATGGATCAGGGCGGGATGGTCGGGAGCGGCCAGGGCGGAGCCGGTGGCGAGCAGACCGAAAAGACCGAGCAGGAGCGCTTTCATGGAGAGTCCTCTTGAAGGGGTGGGTAGCGAGTCGCTGACCGGGCCACTTTAGGAGGACAGGGGGGACGCCAGGCTGACCGGGTGATGACAAATCGGTCATGGAGGTTGTCGCCTGGCCGCACGGCCGGCCGTGATATTCGCGCGGCCCCTGCGTGCGCGCACCGCTCACACAGAGCAGTCCAGCGCCTTGCCCGGCACCTGGCGGCGTCCCCAGGACAGCATGACGAGCACCAGGACGCAGCCGATCAGGATGGCGCCCGCCGACAGCACGAAGAGACTGCGCCGGTCGTTGCCTTCGATGAGCAGACTCAGCAGGGTCGGCGCCGCGGCGGCCGAGGCGACCTGCACCACGCCGACCAGCTTGGTCAGGCGCCCGCTCGGATCATGGGTCACGACCGAGGACATGTAGTAGGACAACGCCAGGTTCCAGCCGAAGTTCATCAGGAACACCGCGAGCATGAGATCCGCCGCCGTGTGGATGCGCGTGGCCAGCAGATAGATGGCGCCGAGCACGGCCAGGGAGCCGGTGAGGATCATCGGCACGCGGCCCAGATGGCGCCCGGCCACGCTGGGCAGGGCCGCACCGGGCAAGCCGCCGAGCAGGCCGATGCTGATCGCCCAGCCGATGTCCACCGGTGCCACCCCGGCGTCGCGGGCGATGCCTTCGACGAAGCCCCACAGCGAGTAGATCGACAGCTGCAGGAACAGCATGCCGAGCAGCGAGCAGACGCCGATCACCGTCAGCCCGGACCGCAGCGGTGCGGGGGAGACCTGTCGCTCTTCCGGGCTCTGCCTGGCCGGCAGGCAGAGACTCAGCAGACAGACCAGGGCGAACCAGGCGGCCAGGTAGTAGATCGCCCCCGCGAAACCCTGCCACTCGGCGATCATCGGCATGAGCACCGCGCTGCTGGCGAACAGGGCGGTCTGCACGAACAGCAGGATGCCGAAGGACCTGTCCTGGCCCGGCATGCTGCCCAGCCAGTAGATGGCATAGGAGTAGAGCACCCCCGAGCAGATTCCCGAGAGGCCGCGCAAGGCCAGTAGCGGATCGAGGGCGGTGACGCTGGCGGTCGCGGCGTTGGCGAACAGCAGCAGCAGGGCCGTGCTGAGGGCCAGGGTGCGCGGCCCCAGGAAGCGGATCATCGGCAGGTACAGCAGCGTCCCGACGATGGAGCCGCACATCTCGACGGACAGGGTCCAGCTCTGCTGCGCCAGGGTCAGGTCGAGGCGTTCGGTCAGCAGTCCGATGAAGATCGGCTGCACGCCGATGACGAGAATCGAGGCGGCGGCGATGGCGATGCACGCGGTGCGCACCAGGGTTTGCTTGGCGATGGTCATGGTCGTTTACCTGCCGGCTCGGCCACCACGTGGCCTGCCGCTTCAGTAGAAAGCCTGGCTGTAAGAGGGGTGGCCGGTCAGGTGAGGCGATAGCAGTGGATGGCCACCTGGTCGGCGGCGGGATAGCCCACCTTGCCGATCATCACGCTGCGGGTCAGCCAGTCGAGTCTGCCGCTCGCCACCTGGAAGCGCGGTGTGCAACTGCAGTGATAGTCCTCCTCGGCGATCGGCCAGAGGCCCTGGGCGACCTGCGCCTGTCCCCTGTCGCTGAGGGTGATGAGGCCGGTGTTGTGGATGTTGATCCACTCGCCCTGGTCGCTGCGCAGGCTGTAGCGCGCGTCCAGCTCGCCCACCCCGTCGCTGCGCAGCAGATAGAAGTCCGCGCCGCCGGCGATCACTTCGCCGCGTACGTTCACGCCCTCGAAATGCCCGCCGGTGATTCGATAGTTGCTGCGCTGGCCATCGGTGCAGGCGCCCAGGCCATCGGCCGGATCGATGAGCACCTGCAGGCTCAGCACCCATTCCAGCGTTGGCACGGCGATCCCGGTTGGTGTCTTGGTATTCATCACGCTCTCCTGTGCCCCACGGGGGCTGTGGTGACTGGTGGTCAGTAGCGATAGGTGAAATACAGCTCGAGGGCGCTGAAGCGATCGTTGTCGCCGAACGCCTGGCGGGCGGCCGACCTGGCCTGCACCCAGTTGTACGAGAGCGAGCCGTAGAACTGCCGGTTGGGCGTCCAGTCGAGGTACACCGCGGTCTCGTCGGCGAAGCGCCGATCGCTGACCGCGGCGCCGCGGAAGTTGGCCTGGTCGAGCCAGAACTGGTAGTGGATGACGCCCAGGGTGAGGGTGTCGCTGAGCCGGTTCTTCAGCGAGAACTGCTGGACGCGCTCGTTGCTGTTGAACAGCAGGTAGTTGCCCACCACGTCGCCGATCAGCCAGGTACTCCAGTCGGTGAAACCCTTGCTCAGCGGGTCCCAGGCCTTCTGGCGGTTGTCGGTCGGGTTGTCGTCGCCGGAGAAGACGGCGTAGCGATAGCCGAGGGTGGGCGTGAGGGGCAGGTCCTGGAACTGGTAGTCGGCCTGGGCGTACCAGGCCCTGGCGTCGTAGCTGAGGGCGCCGTCACCACCACGTTGTACCGCGTATTCGCCATTCAAGGTGAGATTCGGCAGGCCCGGCAGGTGACCGCGCAGGGCTCGCAGGTTGTACACCCGCATGCCGTCGCGGCGTGCCGCGGCGCTGTTGTTGCTGGCCAGGGTATCGACCGTCATGGCCAGGGCGCCGAGGGTCACCTGGCCGTCGAGGTCGTAATCCAGGTTGGCGCCGCTCAGGCGGAAATCGCCATAGTGATCGTCGGTGCGCAGGGTGAAGGCCTGTGCCTGGGCCGGGCCATGCCCCCACGCCAGGATCGCCGAGTCGCGGAAGGCGGTGCGCGGACCGAGCCAGTAGGCGCCATCGCCGAACAGATCGAGATTGCCGTCCATGACGATGAAGCCGGTGCCGACGATGAAGTTCTGGCGGCCGGCGGTGAATTTCCAGTCGCCCGCCTGTACCCCGGCGTAGCCTTCTTCCGGGGCGAAGCGGCCGTCGGAGCTGCGGGTGAAGCCACCGGCATCGCCGTCGCCAAGGGTGGCAGCGCCGACCACCGAGCCGCCGGCGAGCAGGTGGAGCCTGTCGCTGAGCGAATAGTCGAGGGTGACGCCAGGTTTGACGTAGAACTCCTGCCAGGCAATGCGGCTGCCGTCGTTCCTGCCGCTGCGGGCATCCACGCGACCGGCGCCGAAATTGACGCCCCGGGTGGTGATGGAACCGGCGCCCGCCGTCAGGTTGAACTCGCCTTTGAGGTGTTCGTTTTCGAATGGATAGCCCGCCAGGGCCGGCTGGCTGGCCAGCGGCAGGCCGAGCGCCAGCAGCACGCCGGGAAGGCGCTTGGTTGTGCACATAGAGAGCTCCTGACTATTTTTCTTGTATTGCAGGGCAGTGAAGGGTGGCCAAGGCGACCACCGAATACCTGGCGCAGCAGGTGGGAGCGCTGGCGGGCCGGCGCTCGTCGATCTCGTTAGGGATGGATCAGCCGCGCAGTCGGGCGGCGATGGCGCGCAGCAGCCGTACGGTATCGATGTCCAGTTCGGTGACCGCTTCGGGTAGCGAGGATTGCTTGACGATCACCACCTCGGCGGCGCGGTCGACGAACAGGTACTGGCCGTGGATACCGCTGGCCATGATGGCCGGACTTTCGTCGTTGAAGACATACCACTGGCTACGGTAGGAGGCGCCCGGGGTCCAGTCGGCGAAGTCCTGGTGCACGCCATAGAGGGCCGGATCCCCGCCCGCCGCGATGGCCTCGACTACCGCCTGATCGATGACCTGCTGCCCGTCGACCCGACCGCCGTTGGCCAGCATCAGGCCGAAGCGGCCCATGTCGCGCAAGGTGGCGTTGAAGCCGGCACCGGCGACGCTGCGACCCCAGGGATCGGCCATGAAGTAGGCGTCGCGCTCGCAGCCGAGTTGCTGCCAGATCCGCTGCAGCTGTTCGGCGCAGCCCAGGCCGCTGGCGCGCTCCATCACCCAGGCCAGGACCTCGGTGGTGGCGGTCACGTAATGGAAGAGGCCGCCGTGCTCGCACCTTTTGCGCAATGACGGCAGGTACTGGTACAGGGATTCGTACTGGGCGTAGTCGGGCAGGGCCGGTTTGAAGCCACAGGCATAGCCATATTGCGAGCTTGCCGAGGTGGGATCGTCGTAGAGCTCGGTGTAGTGGACGCCCACGGCCATGTCGAGCAACTGGCGGACACTGGCGTCGCCGAAGGCGCTGCCGGCCAGTTCCGGCACATGATGCTGGGTCGGCGCCTGGGCATCGAGTACGCCGTCGTGGATGAGTTGCTCGCCGAGCACCCCGATCAGCGACTTGGTGACCGAGAACATGATGTGGCGATCGGTGGCGACCTGGCCGTTGAAGTAGCGCTCGTACACCACGCGACCCTGGTGCAGCACCAGAAAGCCGTCGGTCTTGCTGGCCTGCAGATGGTCGAGGGCGCTGACGCTGCGGCCGCAGCTGCTGTGGAATCTCAGCGCTTCGAGGGCCACGGGCGCATGGGCCAGCACCCTGTCCGGTCGCGGCCCGGCAGCCACCTCGATGGTGGGGCGCAGGCGCGCCAAGTTGCGAAAGCCCCAGCGATTGAACGGCGGTGACATCCAGTTGGCCCAGGTCACGCGCTGGTCCGGCTCGGCCGGAAAACCCTGCATCAGTACGGGCTCTTGTTCTTGTTGGTCGTACATCTCGCTGACTCCCCGATTCCGGGAAACCAGGGAGCGGTCGAGGCTCTGGTTCATCAGACTCATCCTGGCAGTGGCCCTGCGTAGAGCAGGTACGGGAAAATAATTAACCCTGTTAATTTCTTTAGTCAATAAAATATTTTTCATACCCAAGTCCCGCCAGCTATTCTCCATCGCACCCCAAGGGAATCAGGAGCGACGGTGAGCGGCCTACGCGAACGTCAGAAGGAATTACGCCGCACCGCCATCTCGGCCGCGGCGGTCATGCTGTTCCAGCGTCAGGGCTTTCGCGAGACCACTGTCGAGCAGATCGCCCGCGAGGCCGGCGTCTCGGCGCCCACGGTGTTCAAGTATTTCGGCAGCAAGCACGAGATCATCCTGGAGATGATCAAGGAGTCCGATCGCCGGGCGCTGATCGACGTGCGCCGGCACCTCCGCGACGTCGCGGATCCCGTCGATGCGCTCTGCCACCTTGAACACCTGCTCGTCAGCTACGCGCTGGACGTCCTGCCCGCCGCCCTCTGGCGCGAATTGCTGCCGCTGGTGCTGGTGGGGGGCGACAGCGGGCTGCCCCAGGCCTACCGGCAGATGAACCGCGGCCTGCAGGACGAGATCGCCAAGGTGCTGCGCGAGCTGCAGACCGCCGGCAAGCTGCGCGCCGATCTGGACGTGGAGCTGGCGGCCTTCCTGCTCAACGACTACTCGCATCTGCAATTGCTGCGCCTGACGGCCAGTGACGAGATGGATCGCGAAGGCCACGCGGCCACCGTGCGCAACACCACGCGCCTGATCTTCGAGGGCATGCGCGCGGTACCGGCGTGAGGCGCTAGCGGCTGCATCAGCCTTGGCTGTCTTCCCGGGCCGGCTGGCGTCTCGACAGGTCTCGCTCAGGGAGCGTGGCGGGATAGCCGGCGAGTCGATTGCGAGGTCGGGGGGAGGGCGAAGCGGATCGCGACGCCAACCCAGCAGTGAGCCGAACAGGGCGGGTATCTTTCGCTGAGCTCGGCATGGATTTGCCCAGCCATTTTCAGATGCGCCTATAGTGAGGCCGCGCGTAGCAGGGGAACGTCAGACAGCCTGACCGGCAGTGATCACCGCTCTTGCGGAAGGGGCGACAGCCAACGGACCGGTCCGTTGGCGCGGGCCTGGTATGGCTGCGCGGTCGGATAGTGCGGGCTGTTTGGAATAACAAGGCATTCGGGGTGGTTATGAACGTAACGGGTTTCCTGACACTGGTGGGTTGCTACCTGCTTGGCACCTATATGACGAACTTCATCGGCGGTATTCCGGCCAGTGTCATAGGGATCATCGTGCTTTTCGCCCTGCTGATCCTGCTGCGCAGGGTGCCCGAAGGGGTGGAGAAGATGGCGGGCAATCTGCTTGGTTATCTGCCCCTGATGCTCGTGGTGCCGGCGGTTGGCATCGTCGATTTCAGCGGCCTCGACACCTCGGTGTGGTTGCGCCTGGTGCTGGTCATCGCCCTGTCCCTGCTGGTCACCGTGCCCCTGTGTGGCTGGCTGCTGCAGTACCTGATCGGTAGAAGCAAAGACCATGTCTGACCCGGCCCTCGCTTCCCTGCTGGCCCTGTCCCTGACGCTCGCGGCCTATCAGCTGGCGCTCGTGCTGCAACAGCGCCTGCGCCTGGTCATGCTGCAACCGGTGCTGATCACCACCGCCATCGTCGCGACCGTGCTCTTGATCGGCGGGATTCCCTACGACAGGTATCGAAGCGCCAGCGGCCTGCTCTCGATGCTGCTCGGACCCACCACCGTGGGCCTGGCCGTTCCGCTCTACAAGAACGTCCAGCGCGTGACGGCACTCTGCACGCCGCTGCTGATAACCCTCACGGTTGGCGGCGTGGTAGGTGTTTCCCTGACCCTGGCCCTGGGCTGGCTGTTCGGCCTGCCGGAGACACTGCTGATGAGTCTGCTGCCGAAGTCGGTGACCATGCCGATCGCCTTGCCCCTGGCGGATCATTTCGGTGGCGTCGCGCCGCTGACCGCGGTGATCGTGATGCTGACCGGCGTCATCAGCACCACGCTGGCCCTGCCACTGCTCAAGGTCTTCAAGGTCGAGGATCCCGCGGCCCGCGGTCTGACCCTCGGCATGAACGGCCATGCCATAGGCACCGCCCATGCCTTGCGGGAAAGCCAGGAGACGGCGGCGTTCTCGGCGCTGGGCATGATCCTGCTCGGGATCGTTACCGCTCTGGTGCTGCCGCTGGTGCTCGGTTGAGCGCCAGTGCCGCCAGGAGCGGGCCGACCGGAAGCCCTGAGTCGACGAGCTCGGAGTGCTGCCAACTGCCGCTCAGTCATCATTATCGACACTTCATGCGATAACCGTTATGTGAATAACGCCCGCGCGAAAGATGATAGCACTAGGCCAGCCGGCGATCGGCAGCCGTGCTTACAGGGACAGATGTCATGGGCATGGAAGACAAGGAATTTCAGACCACCCTCCAGCAACTCGGTCAGCTGAATCTGGACCGGATCATGGAGCAGGCTCGCGTTGATCGAGACTTCATGAATCGCGTGGTGACCGTGCTGGAAGAGTGTGGGGTGGACGATCGTACCGACGAGGAAAATTCCCTGCTCGAATGGGCCCGTGCCTTCCAGCGCCTGCCGGGTAAGGACGCCGGCCGCTAGGCGTCTGCGTGCTGGCCCGGTTTCCGCAGCCAGCCGTCCTGGTCTGCCGACGCTCTCTGTCGATTGCCGTGCGCCGCACCGCCTGGTATCCCGAACACCGGGCAGGGCGGCGGCGCGCTGAGGCAGAAAGGTCCGGCGGATCAGCGCTGATCGGTGGCGTCGTGAGCGCTGCTTCCTGCGCCCGGGTCCAGCGGCAGGGGCGCCAGCAGGGCCGTCTCGGCCACCATGTCGGCAACCCGCTCATTGAGATCCTGCACGGCCTGCAGGACAGCGCGGACGTCCGGATCGTCGCAGTCCACCGTGCCCAGCCGCTTGGCGTTTTCCTGTAGCTGGCGATGCAGGCTAAGTAGCGTCTCGCGGGCGTGGCTCTGGGGATCAGGGTGCATAGGGCGTCGGGCTTCGATCAGGCGGATGTCATAAGGCCACTATGATCCGTTAGTTTGAATATCGCAATAATTGATCCGCTGGCTTGGTCCTGTCTAGACGAGCGGTCAGGAAGCCAATGAAGCGGCTCAGATCTCCCTCCTGATGCCATGCCTGTTTCCGAGCACCTACCCTCTACCCGGATGTGCAGGAGCAACGCATCGATCCTTCGCCTGGGATGCAGGGGCAATGCCTTTCAGACCTGCGCCTTGCCACCGTCGACACCTGCCATACGGCCGAGCGGGATCAGCCTGTTCAGCTGCTCCCATACTTCCGCCGAGGTCGCGGCGCAACGACGTTGATGCGGATGTTGCGGGGTGCCAATTCATTGGCCCAGGTGCACCAAGCAGCGCACTGCGGCCTTGCTTGCGCCATAGACGCCATAGCCGTGGGTGCCGATCGCCGCGGCGATGGAGTCGATAAATACGATGGCGCCGCCATTGGGCATGCTCGCCGTCGCTGCCTGGGTGGCGAAGAGCAGAGCGCGCACGTTGAGCGCGAAGGTCCGGTCGAAGTGCTCTTCGCTGATGCTCTCGAACGGCGCGAACTCCGACAGGCCTGCGGCGGCTACCGCCCGGCTCCAAGCACCCTGTTGCGTCCCGTGGCTTGTGCGCGATGCTTTGGTCCTCGCCTAGCTATCCCGCAGTGCTCGACGCAACCCGGCCCTGGCCAGCGAGAAAGCCAGGCAGTCTTCGGCCAGGCCGAGGCCGGCATTGAGCCAGGCGTTGCGGGCGTAGCCCTTGCGCAGATCGATCGCTACCTTGGCGGCGACACAGGCAGCGGTTGCCCCGATCAGTGCAGGCAGCAGTCGCGGTTGCCGCTGCGCACCGGCGAGTGCCGCGGCACTGATGCCACCGGACAGGGCACGGACCAGCATCGAGGGCGCAATGGTGCGGTCCGGCGCGAAGGGCAGTTTGTCGCCCAGGAGCTCCGCCGCAGCCAGGGGTATCCCGTACTGCCGTACTCGAGACGACGCGAGGGTAGGTGCGGGGTCGTCAGCGCTCGCGATATCCTCACGCCCCGCCAGCGCCGCGCTGACCAGGGTCGGCGCCAGCATGCTGCGTATGCCTGTCACCACACCAATGGCCAAGGCGCCCCACAAGAGATTGCTGGCTGTCGTCATGGTCGATTCTCCCGGTAGTCATACCAATACGGACCGGGTGTGTGCGGGCCTGTTCAGATTACCGGGTCCGCAGATGGCCTCCAGGCGGGTAGTCGGCGGTACCAGCCGCCGTCGACGCCTGGCGGTGCAGAAAAGGGCGACGTCAAGCCATCCAGTCGATCACCCTATGTCAGGCGGAGCCAGACAGGCGCGTTCCCGGGCCTCACCGCCGCACCTTACTGGCTTGCCGGGGAGCAGGGCGCAAGGTGCGAGGTCGAGCCGATCCAGCTGGCATTCGCGCGGCTCGTGATGTGGCAGGAACGCCGCCGAGGCCTGGCGACGTTCAGTCAACGTTGGCGCTACAACGACTGACGCCTGGGTCGATCAGAAGCGAAATGCCTGGCGACCGATCAACAGCCAATGGCCTTTCTGTTTCTGCCAGATCTGAAAGTTCTCGATCTCGGTCGGCACTACCTTGCCACTGTTTACGGCCTGAGCTGAAAAGTGGTTGCGCACCAGCGCGACGTCCCCGGATAGGGTGATCTTCTGGTTGAGCATCTTCAGTTCGTTGAATGCGCTTTTGCCCGTCTCGATGTCGGCGATGAACGCCTGCTTGTCCTGGATGTTGCCGCTCGAATGTCCATAGGTCAGGTTGTCCGCGGTCAGCGCCTTGAGCTGCGCAATATCCTTGTGCCACATGGCCTGGGTCAGCTGGTCGACGGCGGAGGCGACGTCCTTTTCATCACTCGTTGCTGCTGCAACATAGCCACTGAACAGGCAGAGGAAGCCTACCGCTAGTTTCAACTTTTTCATGCTCGGATCCTTTTGTTGTCGTTGTCGGAAATGCCAGGTGGCGAGAGCCACAGATCACACGGTCTTGTCTGTCATCGTATGACTATTCGATTGTGCCTGGCTGGAGGGCGCAAGACCAGTCCTGGGCGGCTACCCGGAAAGTGCCTGTCTGAAGGCCGGTTTCCTGGTAGTCGGGACATCGGTCTGAGCGGAGGCCTGTTGCCGCGTGCACCAGGTGGCGCCGAGTCGAGAGGTCGGTACTGCCGACGGGATGGCCATCCGGCCGCGTTCACCTCAGCGAGGGGACTGGCGGCTCGTCCTCTGCCGTCCAGGCGCCAATGCGCCCGGTACTCGTGGCTGATCGCTACCGACTCAACTCATAGGCGCACATGTTCACCGTGGCCGCTAGATTCAGGGACTCGATGGCGCCCGAGCCGGCGATGGTGAAGGGCTGGGCGTTCAGGGCCGCGAGGTGCTCACGGGGAACGCCGCGGGCTTCGTTGCCGAACAGGTAGCAGTCGAAGGCTGCGAAAGCGGCGGACTGCACCGGCATGCCCTGCATGTCGAGGCAGGCGAGGCGGGGGAAGCGCTCCTGTAGGCCGTCGAGGTCGACGTCCAGCTCCAGCGGGGTGTGGAAGATGGCGCCCATGCTGGCGCGGACCACCTTGGGATTGTAGGGGTCGACGCTGCCCGGGCTGAGCAGGCAGCGAAAACCTCCGAACCAGGCCAGGGTGCGCAGGATGGTGCCCAGATTGCCCGGGTCCTGGATCTCGTGCAGATAGACGGCGCGCTCGCCCTCGACCGCTGCTGCCACGGGCTCCCGGGGCATTGGCACCACGGCCAGGATGCCTTGCGGGGTCTTGGTATCGGCAAGCTGCGCCATCTGCCGATCGCTGATCGGGTGCGTCCGGAACGGACTCTGCCAGTGTTCGTAGGCGCCCGTCACATAGAGTTCGGCGCGCTGCAGCTGGGGATTCCCCTGCGCGGCCTTTTGCAGTTCCAGCGCCAGGTGCTCGCCCTCCACCAGGAAGTGACCGAATTCGGCGCGGTACTTCTTCTGGTGGAGCTTCCTGATGTCGTCGAGCTTCATCAGCCAGCGGCCCGAACCAGCGGTGCGGCCTGCGCGTCGCCTTCCGCGAGCATCGCCTTGGCCAGGGCTTCGGCCACCTTGATGCCGTCCACGCCGGCGGACAGGATACCGCCTGCGTAGCCAGCGCCTTCCCCGGCCGGATACAGGCCGCGCAGATTCAGACTCTGCAGGCTGTCGTTGTCGCGGGTAATGCGCACCGGCGAGGAGGTGCGGGTCTCGATCCCGGTCAGGATGGCGTCATGGCGGTCGAAGCCGCGGATCTGCCTGCCGAAGGCGGGCAGGGCTTCGCGGATGGCCTCGATGGCGTAGGCGGGCAGCGACGGCGCCAGATCGCCCAGGCGCACGCCGGGCTTGTAGGAGGGCTCGACTTCACCAAAGGCGGTGGAGGGCACGCCGCGAATGAAGTCGCCGACCAGTTGGCCAGGCGCCGAATAGTCGCTGCCGCCCAGTTCGTAGGCGTGCGATTCCAGGCGTTCCTGCAGTTCTACGCCGGCCAGCGGATCACCGGGGAAGTCCTGCTCGGGATTGATGCCCACCACGATGCCGGAATTGGCGTTGCGTTCGTTGCGCGAGTACTGGCTCATGCCATTGGTGACCACGCGGCCCGGCTCGGAGGTGGCCGCCACCACGGTGCCGCCCGGGCACATGCAGAAGCTGTAGACGGCGCGGCCGTTCTTGGCGTGATGCACCAGCTTGTAGTCGGCGGCGCCCAGTTCCGGGTGACCGGCGTACTTGCCCAGGCGGGCCTGGTCGATCATGCCCTGGGGGTGTTCGATGCGGAAGCCGACGGCGAAGGGCTTGGCTTCGATGTACACGCCCTGGCGATGCAGCATGCGGAAGGTGTCGCGCGAGCTGTGGCCCAGGGCGAGCACCACGTGGCGGCTGTGCAGGGTCTCGCCATTGGCCAGCACCACGCCTTCGAGCTGACCGTCGTTGATCAGCAGATCGGTCACCTTGGTTTCGAAGCGGACTTCGCCGCCGAGGGCGATGATTTCCTCGCGCATGGCCGCCACCACGCCGGTCAGGCGGAAGGTGCCGATGTGCGGCTTGCTGACGTAGAGGATCTCTTCCGGCGCGCCGGCGCGGACGAATTCGTGCATCACCTTGCGGGCGTAGAACTTCGGATCCTTGATCTGGCTGTAGAGCTTGCCATCGGAAAACAGGCCCGCTCCGCCTTCGCCGAATTGCACGTTGGATTCGGGGCTCAGCACCTTCTTGCGCCACAGCGCCCAGGTGTCCTTGGTGCGGCTGCGCACCTCCTTGCCGCGCTCCAGCACGATGGGCTTGAAGCCCATCTGGGCGAGCAGCAGGGCGGCGAACAGGCCACAGGGACCGAAGCCCACCACCAGCGGGCGCTCGGCCAGATTCGCCGGGGCCTGGCCGACCGGGTAGTAGCCGGTGTCCGGTGCCGGGCGCACGTGCAGGTCATTGGCCAGGCGCGCCAGCACCGCCGCCTCGTCGCGCACCTCCAGGTCGATGATGTAGATGAACAGGATGACGCTGTTCTTCTTGCGCGCATCGTAGCTGCGCTTGAACACGGTGAAATCGAGCAGGTCGGCGTCGCTCAGCTTCAGGCGCTGGAGGATGGCCTGGCGCAATTCGGCGGGGGTGTGGTCAAGCGGCAGCTGCAGTTCGTTGAGGCGAATCATGGCAATAATCCTGGCCGGTGACTCCGGCAAAGGAAGGGACGAGGAGGGGTAGGGCGGCGATTGTACCCGGCGGCCCCGGCGCTGTCAGGCCGGGACGATGGGCGCTCCTTTGGGCGGTCTGACGGACGCTCGGGCGATCGCCGATTCGTCCAGCCGCGTTATCGGCTTATAATCGCCGCCACTTCGCGGCCGGCCAGACCTGGCGAACGGCCGCTTCTCACCCGCTTTCCCGTGGTAGTTCCAACATGAAAAGATCCAAAAGCAGCCGTCGCTGGCTGGATGAACACGTCAACGATCCCTACGTCAAACGCGCTCAGAAAGACGGCCTGCGCTCGCGCTCCAGCTACAAGCTGATCGAGCTCAACGAGAAGGACAAGCTGATCCGTCCCGGCATGCTGGTCATGGACCTGGGCTCGGCCCCGGGCGGCTGGTCGCAGGTGGCGGGCGGCATCGTCGGCGAGAAGGGCCGCGTGGTGGCCACCGACATCCTGCCGATGGGGGCCCTCGACAACGTCGACTTCGTCCAGGGCGACTTCACCGACGATGCCGTCTTCCAGAAGATCCTCGGCATGCTCGAGGGCCGCCAGCCCGACCTGATCGTCTCCGACATCGCGCCCAACATTAGCGGCGTCGCGGCCGCCGACCAGGCCGCCGCCATGTACCTGGTGGAGCTGACCCTCGACATGGTGCGCCAGGTGCTCAAGCCCGGCGGCAACTACGTGGTCAAGGTGTTCCAGGGCGAAGGCTCCGATGTCTTCCTGAAAGACGTACGCACCTCCTTCGAGAAGGTGTCGATCCGCAAGCCCGAAGCCTCGCGTCCCCGCTCGCGCGAGGTCTATCTGGTGGGCAAGGGTTTCAAGGGCCAGCTCTAGCCCTTGCCGCCGGCGCGGGCCTGTTCGCTGGCCCGCCGGGCTGATCGTCCGCTCCGTATTAATACCTGCCGCTACTCACTGAGGGTCTGTGCCGGATGCTGGATCAGCGCGCAGCGCATCGGCGCGTCCGGCGAAAACCTATTCCCTTCTCAGAAGATGCTGAAAACCCCATAGTCAGGGCCAGGACCGACGGCCGTTCCTCTTTGTCCAGGTCACACAACTGTGAAGCGATGTTTCCGGCGGGAGTTAATTCCCGGGCGACTGCTAGGGTTTCCTATTCATCTGCGCTCAAGCAGGGGATGCGGTGAGCCTGTGCCGAAAACCGGGGGCGGGGGAGATGGATAGCTATGTATTCGAGACGGCCAGGCGATTGCTGACGGAGGTCTACGGATCGCTGTACGAGCTGGAAAGCGGGCATGGCTTCAGGTGCGTAAAGGCCGAGCGCGGCCAGATCTTCCTGTATCGACCGGTCGCCGGGCTGGCCGAGGGCAATCTGGGCGAGATTGCCTTCGAGGTCGAATCCCACGCCAGACGCGCGGGCCGAGGGATCGTCGAAACCCGCCAGTTCTTCAGGCAGTTGAAAGTCGACAGTGGCCACGCCACCGAACGCGACAGTCGCTATGACTGGCCGCGGATCGGCTTCACCACGAAAGAAGAGGTCACACCTCTCGTGCTTCAGCTGAAAGCCTTTCTTGGCGTACGCAGCTGAGACTTTCAGGCCGATAGCGCGGCCAGGGATCCTGAATGCGTCCGCCGGCCGCCTTGGCAGCGAAGGTGCCCACCCGGGGTGAACGCCCTCGTCAAAGGGCAACGTATTGCCGGCCCGATCTCAGGCCGGCTCTTCGAAACGGGCATAGCCCACGGGTATGCCGCCTTGGGTGGCATGCCGCGAGCTGTCGACCCGCGCAGCGGCGCGCTTGGCCAGCCCCGGTCCCGAGCGTTTGGGAGCGGGGCGCGTCAGGTCCTGCCCGCCCAGGGCGCTGTTCAGGGTGAAGAACTCCATCAGCTGCTGGAGCAACTCGGCCTGGCTGCTCATCTCTTCGGCAGTGGCGGCCAGTTCCTCGGACGCCGAGGCGTTCTGCTGGGTGACCTGACTGAGCTGCAGCATGGCGCCGTTGATCTGCTCGACGCCGGAGGTCTGCTCTTCCGAGGCGGCGGTGATCTCCTGCACCAGGTCGGAGGTCTTGCTGATGGAGGGCACCATCTCGTCCAGCAGCGCGCCGGCACGCTCGGCCAGGGCCACGCTGCCCTGGGCGACGTTGCTGATCTCCTGGGCGGCGACCTGGCTGCGCTCCGCCAGCTTGCGCACCTCGGAAGCCACCACGGCGAAGCCCTTGCCATGCTCGCCGGCGCGCGCCGCCTCGATGGCGGCGTTGAGGGCCAGGAGGTTGGTCTGGTAGGCGATGTCGTCGATGATGCTGATCTTGGCCGCGATGGTCTTCATGGCCACCAGGGTGTCCCTGACGGCCTGGCCGCCTTCGTTCGCCTCGCGGTTGGCCTTGCCGGCCATGCCGTCGGTGACCTTGGCGTTCTCGGTGTTCTGGGCGATGGACGCCGACATCTGCTCGACGCTGGCGCTGGTTTCTTCGACCGAGGCGGCCTGTTCGGTGCTCGCCTGGCTGATGCTCTGGGCGGTGGCGGAGATCTCCTCTGAGGCGCTGGCCAGGCCATCGGAGGCGCTGCGGACGTCGCTGATGATCTGCGACAGGCGCTGATTCATGCCGTCCATGGCGCGCAGCAGCGCGGCGGTCTCGTCCCGGCCTTCGGCGTCGATGCGCTGGGTGAGGTCGCCTGCCGCCAGGCGATCGGCGATCGCGACGGCCGCGCGCAAGGGGCGGGTGATGCTGCGACTCATCAGGAAGCCGAGCAGGATGCCAAAGGCCACGCCCACCGCGATGATGCCGATCAGCATGACCCGGCTGCGGGCATAGATCTGGTCGGTGAGGTCGTTGGCGTCGCTGGCGTTCTGCTCCTTGCGCTTGGACAGCTCGGTCATCAGCACGCCCACCTGGTCGCCAAAACGGCGGACACTGGCCAGCTGATTGTCCAGCTCAGGATCGGCATCACGCAGCGTCCGCTTGCCGGCGATCGCCATGGCCTGGTCCAGCTGAGAGGTATAGCTGCCGAGCAGCTCGTCGATCTGCCGGAAATTGGCGGCCGATGCCTCGCTGCTGAACAGGGGGCGGGCCCTGGCGAGATTGTCCCGCACGTTGGCGAGGCCCAGCTTGACCTCCGCCTGGGCACGAGTGCGATCCTCTTCGGAGGTTGCCAGCAGGTAGTTGCTGCGCGCGCGGCCGATGAAGACCAGATTCATGTTGGCCTCCTTGATGTAGGAAAGGCCGAGCAGCTCGTTCTGATAAAGCTGAGTGGCCAAATCATTGATCTGGCTGCTGTTGCTGAGGCCCGCCAATCCCACCACCAGGCTGATGGACGCCACGGCGATGAAGGACACGATGAGGCGGGTGCCAATCCGGAAATTCTTGAACATCTGAAAGCTCCTCGGAAAAGGACTAGCGGTCACGGCTAGCTGCAAGCGACGACGGGATAGTGACGTCAATAGTCAGGCTTTCGGATCGAATATCTGGAAGTTTATGGTGGCTCTTTGCCGCATTTACAAATGGCCGCCAATTCGCCGAACTTTCCTGAAGTTTGGCCAATAAACGTTGTTGCAATAGCTTTTTCGAGAAGACCAACCAAATCGGGTGGACCGCACTGGACCCTGGATTAGCCTCCTGGCTCGATTCGTCGTGATCGACCGTTCTGCATTGCGCGACGGGATGGGGCGCTAGATTGCAGCTACCTGCTGTTTGAGCAGCTCGCGCAAACGCTGGGCAGCTGGGCTAAGTAGCTGGCCGTGCCGGGTAACGATACCCAGTGAACGGGTGATGGAGGGTTCAACCAGGGGCACGGCAACCAGACAGGTGTCGAGCGCACTGCTGGGAATGGCCAGGCGCGGTACCGTGGCCACGCCCAGTCCGGCGGCCACCAGGTCGATCACGGTTCTAACGTGTCGCGCTTCCAGAACCGGTTTGGGCAGGTTGGGGATCTTGGCCAGGGCCAGATCCAGCAGCATGCGATTGCCACTGGCCTTGTTGACTGAGATGTACCTGTGACCATCGAGCTCTGCCCAGCGCACTGCAGCGCGCGCAGCCAAGGGATGAGTGCTGCGGCAGACCAGCACGAAGTCGTCCTCATGCAGAGGTTCGAAGACCAGATTGCCTTCCTGGGCACCCAGGTAGTTGATGCCGAAGTCCGCCTCGCCACGCGTCACTCGGGTCAGTACATCACTGGCGCCTTCGTCCATCAGCCGCACCAGAATGCGCGGATACTGCTGTTGATACTGCTCGAGCACCTGGGGTAGGAGCTGATTGACCGCCGTGGGGACGCAAGCCAGGGTGACCTCGCCGGTCAGACGGTTCGCCGCATCCGTTACGTCCAGCAGCGACTCGTCGAAGTCGTTGAGAACCTGCCGAGCGCGCCCGAGAAAGGCTCGGCCAGGCGCGCTGAGTTCGATACGGCGCGTGGTGCGATTGAGCAGGCGGACGCCAACGCTGGTCTCCAGCTTGATGATGCGGCGGGACAGCGCAGGTTGGGACAGATGTAGCTCCCGTGCGGCAGCGGCGAAGCTGCCAAGATCCGCCACCGCGACAAAGGCACGCAGATCGCCCATATCGACATTCATGTTTTTCATGCATGGGTCCATTTGATAAATGCAGTTAAGTTTAGCGGGCTGCTGACTCATGCTGTGCAGGCGCGCAACGCCCACCAAAACCACAACATCGGAGCCTTGCATGATTCCCTTCAATCGTCGCACCTTGCTCAAGCTCAGCGCCGTCGCCTCGGCCGCCGCTGCCGTGCCCCGCTTTTCCCTGGCAGCCAATGCCGTCCCAGCCGCCCCAGCCGTCGCATCCCCGTCGGCAGCCAGGGAGGGCGAGGACACTACACGTATCCTGGCGGCCTATCTGGTCAAGGCTCGCTACGACGACCTGCCGGCAAAGGTGCGCAAGGAAGGGATACGGACTCTGCTCAACTGGGTGGGTGTCGCCGTGGGCGGCTCGCATCATGAAACGGTCGTTCGCGCGCTGCGTGCGCTTCAGCCGTTCTCCGGGCCTGAACAGGCCAGTCTGCTCGGCCGGACCGAGCGACTCGATATCATGAATGCCGCCTTTCTCAACGGCGTGGCGAGTCATATCTTCGACTACGATGACACCCATCTGAAAACCATCATCCATCCCGCAGGACCGGTGGTATCCGCCATCCTCGCGCTGGCCGAATACCGGCCGGTGACGGGAGCGGATTTTCTGAATGCCCTCGTGCTGGGTGTGGAAACCGAGTGCCGCATCGGCAATGCCGTCTACCCCAATCATTATGATGTGGGCTGGCATATCACCGGCACGGCGGGGGTATTCGGCGCGGCGGCGGCGGCCGGCAAGCTGCTGGGGCTCAGTGAGCAGCAGATGGTCTGGGCGCTGGGCCTGGCCGCGTCCCAGCCGGTGGGCTTGCGGGAATCCTTCGGCTCCATGAACAAGAGCTTCAATCCCGGTCGGGCGGCCAGCAACGGGCTCTTCGCCGCATTGCTGGCGGGGCAGGATTTCACCAGTTCCCAGGGTATGCTCGAAGCCAAGCGCGGCTGGGCTCACACCATCAGCACCAAGCAGGACTTCGCGCAGATTACCGAAGGCCTCGGTACTCGCTACGAAGCAGCCCTCAACACCTATAAACCCTTCGCCTGTGGCATCGTCATCCATCCGGCGCTGGATGCGGCCATCCAGCTGCGCAACCAGTATCAGCTCAAGCCCGAACAGATCGCCGAGGTGCGCCTGCGCGTCCATCCCCTGGTGCTGGAGCTGACCGGCAAGCAGACCCCCACGACGGGCCTGGAAGGCAAGTTCAGCATCTACCACTCGGTGGCCATCGCGCTGATCCAGGGCGCCGCGGGGGAGCGGCAATACAGCGATCAAGCGGTGCAGGATCCCGCAGTGGTTGCCTTGCGAGGCAAGGTGATGGCCACGGTCGATCCTGAGATCAAGCCGCAGCAGGTGGACATGATCGTCGTGCTCAAGGATGGCCGCGAGCTGCATAAATATATCGAGCACGCCATCGGCAGCGTGGAGGTGCCCATGACCGACGAGCAGCTCGAAGCCAAATTTCGTGACCTCGCCGAAGGCATCCTGCCAGCCAAGCAGACCTCGGCACTGATTGATACCTGCTGGAAGGTGGAGCAGCTGGCGGATGCCGGCCAGATCGCTCGAGCCGCGCGGCAGGGAACAGTGTAGTGCGGGTCTGCCACGGGGTCTGAAGATGTGCTGGCATTATGAATCGCTGCAGCGATTCTCTCGGTGCTCGTGCAGTCTTTGGGCGGCTCCTGGTTGGCCTCATGAAGGCACGCCTGATTATCGACCTTGATTCGTGCAGGGAGACGTCAACATGATCCATGAGCTGACCAAGCTGTCGGGCCCACTACTCGAGCTGCCGAGGATCTCGACCGCGGCCGTGAATTGGATGGCAGGCGCGGACACCGGACCTGTCCTGGGTTATTGGCATTCCGCAGTCGGCGAGCTCGGCGGGGTCCTGATCTTGCGCAGCTTTGCCAGCTATGACGAGTTGGCGACGGAACGCTAGCGCTACAACCAGAGTGCCCAGCCATTCAAGGACAAGGGGCTGATCCGGTCCGTGCGACAGGAGAGCTACCAGGCCTTTGACTTTCTTCCGGCCATCAAACCGCGCGCCCATGGCGGCCTCTACGAATTTCGCACCTATTGGCTGAAACCAGGTGGCCTGCCAATTACGGTCGCCGCCTGGCAGGCAGCGCTGGAGCCGGCAAAAGCCTATACCGATCACCTGGTGACCAACATGGTCGCCCTGGACGGACCCCTACGTATCACGCACATCTGGGGCTTCGAATCCATACAGCAGCGTTTCGACCTGCGAGCAACGCACTATGCGGCAGGGCTGTGGCCGCCCCGCGGCGCACCCGAACAGATTGAGCGTGCCACGTCCCTGATCGCCCTGGCAGGCGAGCATTCGCGCTTACGCTAGGCAACGCTCGGCGATCACGCCTGGCGGCACCAAAGGGCCTCGACGAAGCCGCGAATCTCTTGGGCCAGGTCGTCATCCTCTGCTGTTCCGCCCATGAAACCGCCGTGGGGCATGCCTTCGCCGAGGTAGAACTCGACAGGCACCCGGGCGCGGCGCAGCCCACGATGCAAGCGCGCCGCGTTGGACAGGAACAGGTCGCGGGTGCCCGTTTGCAGGAAGGTGGGCGGTAATCCCTCAAGCTGGCCGAACAAGGGCGAAAGATAGGGGTGGGCGAGATCCGCGTCGCCCGCATAGAGTTGATTGATGGGCATCAGGGGGAGGGGCAGCATCACATCCACATGGCGGTTGGTGTGGAAACTGTCGCCGGATTCGGTCAGATCGACTTCCGGCGACAGCAGCACCAGCCCGGCGGGCATCGGCAGACCTTCGTCGCGACTGCGCAAGAGCGTCGCCAGCGCCAGGTTGCCACCCGCCGAGCGTCCGATGAGAACGATATCGGCAGGCGAGTACTGGCTCAGCACATGCCGATAGGCCGCAAGGCAGTCATCCAGCGCGGCAGGATAGGGAAAGTCAGGCGGCAGGCGGTAATCCACGCCGAAGCACCGAACGCCGTAGCGGTCGGCCTGTTGCTGCGCGCCGACGCGGCAGGCCTCGCCACCGCCGAACAACAGGGCACCACCGTGCAGGTCGATACAGGCTCGCTGGGGGTGTGCCGATCCTTCAGGCGTGGCGACATGGATTTCGGTTTCACCGAGGATCAGGGTGTCGACACTGGCGCGGGGGTGGCTCGCCATGCCTTTCACCGCCACCTCATAGTGGTCGTTCACCTGGTCCTTGAGCGCTTGCCAGGCTGCCTTGTCCGCTAACGGCGGTAGCGGCTGAAGCGCATTGACCGGAAGCCCCTGGGCAGTGACCAGGCGTTGCAGCGCAGCCCTCGCCGGCGCGCTGATCGAGGTGGGAAAGGGCACGATGCGTTGCGGCACCGACACGCCTTCAGACGGAAGGGTGGTCACGGCCTTGGCCATAAGCGACTCCGGTATTGGGTGCAGTGGGGGACGGCGATGGAGGGGCGAGTCGCCACTCCCGCTAGTCGGGCATCAGGCATGGATCACGGACACTGCAGCGCTCAGCGCGCCGAGCACCTCATCGTCAGGCGCCGCATCCGTTATCAGCGTACTGACGTCGGCCAGCGGGATGATGCCGTAGGGCGAGGCCGCGCCGAGTTTTTCCCGCGTCGCCAGGACCAGGGTCTCCGCCGCCTGGCGGCTGATGATGCGCTTGATCGCCGCTTCCTCGGCATTGCCGGTGGTGGCACCGGTTTCCGGATGCAGACCGGTCACGCCCATGAAATAGCTGTCGACCCGCACCCGGGCGATGGCCTCCGCGCAGGCCGCCCCCAGGGTGACGATGGAATGCTTGAACAGGCGGCCGCCCACGAGCTCGACCTCGATCAGCGGATGCTCGACCAGCTCCACCGCGATGTTCGGGCTATGGGTTACCACGGTGATCGCAAGATCCTTGGGCAACTGGCGGACGAGTTGGACATTGGTCGTGCCGCCATCGAGAAAGACGATCTGCCCTGGCTGGATCAAGCGCGCACCCGCCCGGCCGAGGGCCACCTTGCTGGCCGTGGAAGCCTCTTCGCGCTTGGCGTAGTCCGCGACCGCCGCCGAAGCCGGCAAGGCACCGCCATGCACGCGTTGCAGCACACCGTCAGCCGCCAGTTCCCGCAGATCGCGGCGAATGGTGTCTTCCGAGACCCCCAGCTGCTGGCTGAAGGTCTTGGCGACCAGCCGTCCTTCCTGGCGCAGTACCTGCTGGATAAGCGCCTTGCGTTCACGGGTGAGCATCCGGGACTCCTGCACGAAAATTCTTGACGTTGCACGAAACTGCACGAATTCTAGCGCGAAGCCCCAGGGCGGTAAACACCGCTCGCCAACCCAGAGGACTGCCCATGAGCATCGCCCCGCGTATTCGTGTCGAAGAGGTCGAGGTTTTATCTGACGACTGGTTCGTGCTGAAGAAAACCACCTTCGCCTTCCTGCGCAGTGACGGCACCTGGCAGCGGCAATCGCGAGAGACCTACGATCGCGGCAATGGCGCGACCATCCTGCTCTACGATCCCCAGCGGCGTACCGTGGTGCTGACGCGCCAGCTGCGCTATCCGGCCTTCGTCAACGGGCACGACGACCTGCTGATCGAGGCGCCCGCCGGCCTGCTCGACGCCGCCGAGCCCGAGGTGCGCATCCGCGCCGAGGTCGAGGAGGAGACGGGCTTTCAGGTGCGGGAAGTGCGGCAGGTGTTCGAGGCCTTCATGAGCCCCGGTTCGGTGACCGAGCGGCTGCATTTCTTCGTCGGCGAGTACGCTCCGGGCGATCGCACGTCGGCCGGCGGTGGCAATGTCGCGGAGGGCGAGGACATCGCCGTGCTCGAAGTCGACCTGGAGGAGGCGCTGGCGATGATCGATGCCGGGATCCTGCGCGACGGCAAGACCATCATGCTGCTGCAGTACGCGGCCCTGAGGCTCATGCCGCGCCTGGCGGTCAGCTGATCGCCAGGGCTGCCTTGGGCGTTCGCCGCCTGGCGGCTAGGACGACGCCCCAGGGCGCAGGTAGGGCAACACATGGGCGATATAGTCGGCCTTGCCCAGCTCGACGCCCTGGGCGCGCAGGATGGCGTAGGCAGTCATCACATGGAAGTAGAACTGCGGCAGGGCCCAGTCGCGGACGTACTGTTCGGCCGTGAAGTCGAATACCAGGCCCTGGGGCAGTTCGTGGGCGACCGGTGCGCCTTCCTGGATGGAAAGGCCTGTGCCTGAGATCGCCTCTATCCTGTCCAGGGTTTCGCGGATGCGGGTCTGTGCCTGGGCGAGGGTGCCCGGTTGTTCGCCGGCGTTGCGGCCTTCGTTGAGCAAGTCTGTCAGTTCGGGCGGAAAGGCCTGGTCGTGCAGTCTCAACATTCCTTCCTGGGCCTGGACGCAGGCGAAGCGGATCTGGGTGGCGAGGGGAAACATGTCGGGCGCCAGGCGAGCGGCCAGCAGCGTCTTGGCCGTGCCATCCGGCCGTTGGGCCTCGGCCTTGCCGAGCCAGGCCGAAAGGGCGCCAAGCAGATTCCTGTAGGTGGGGACGAGAATATCCGTGAAGGTCATGGCGGGTCCTTGCTGGGTCTGAAGCAGGGTGGGTTAGTCTAGTAGAGGGTGTTGGCGATGCGCTGCGGCAGGGCCCGGTCGTAGGCATCGCCGTCTATCTGGGTCGGACATAGCTGCTTGAGGATCGACCCGGGAGAGGGCAGGGCACTGCGCGGCAGGTGCCTGGTGGCATCCCACAAGCCGGCCCTGATCACCGCGCGGCTGCACTGGAAGTAAACACTGCTGACTTTGATCTCCAGTACCGTCCGCGGGCGCTGACTCTTGACCTCGAAGCGCGCCAGCAGCGCGGGATCGACGGCTATACGGGCGGTGCCGTTGATCCGTAGCGTCTCGCCAATGCCGGGAATCAGGAACAGCAGCGCTACCTGGGGATCCTGGAGGATGTTGCGCAGCGTATCCAGGCGGTTGTTGCCCCGGCGATCCGGCAGGTAGAGCGTCCTGGCGTCCTCGACCTGCACGAAGCCGGGCGCATCGCCGCGCGGCGAGGCATCCAGTCCCTGGGGCCCTGAGGAGGCTAATACCACGAAGGACGCCGCCTCGATGAAGGGCTGGTAGGCAGGGTGAATGTGGTCTGTTTCCTTGAGGATCGAGGGTGCCGCAACCTCGCCGTAGAGACTTTCCAGCGATTCCAGCGAGGTGATGTAGTCCTGTTCCTGGTTGTCCTGCTCCATGTGAGACTCCTGGTTTGTTGTGCTCTGCGCGCCTTGGCTCACGCGTGGCTCTTCCGGTGCCAGGCGTTCGCGACAGGCGAAGGGTTGGCTGAACTGTAGCCGATACGGTGGAGGAGAGCCCGGTCTGTGGGCATGTTCCCGCGAGCGTCGCTTGCCTAGCGACCTTCGCCAGCCAGATGGAGAGTCCGTCCGGCGAGTACAGCGTTCGTCATGGCCAGGAGGTGGGAGGTCGTCGAGAGCCTGGGTGGACGGCTGTCGGGGGAGCCGAGCTGGGGTATGCCGTCGGTTGCTGCAATGCAGTCAGGCGATACATGAGCCACTGGCGAGGGAAATGGCTATCGAGACTGGGTTTGGGCACGATTGCGCCCGTTCAGATCGTCAGTTTCCGGCTGAACTTCGTTTCCATCACGATGTGCGAAGCGGTGTGGGCGACACCCTTGATCATGTTGATGCGGGTGAGCTCCGCATTCAGCTCGCCGAGCGTATGGGTGGCGAGGTGGATGATGAAGTCGGATTCACCCGACACGGCATACACGGCCTGTACCGCTTCCATGTTGCGCAGGTGCGTCATGACATCGGTGTAGCTCTTGTTGGTGCAGGAGGTCATGGTGAAGCAGTTGATCACCTGCTGCAGGCGATCCTGATCGATGCGGACGCTGTAGCCGGTGATCACGCCAGCCCGTTCCAGGCGGGTGATCCGCTCCTGTACGGCGGAGCGTGAGACGCCAAGCTTGCGCGCCAGGGCCGCGGTGGGCTCGCGGGCATTGGCCTGCAGCAGCGCCAGCAGTTGCCGATCCTTCTCGGTCAGCTGAAACAGCGCTCCGGTGTTGCGTGCATCCATGACCTTTCCTCGGCTCAACGGTGTCCGTGCGCCCGGGCTTCCTGAAATCTGTCCATCAGCTTGAGATAGGCATAGACGGTCTGCGCGGCCGCTGGTCCGACCGGACCACCATTCCATTCGAGGCCGTAGGCGGAGAACAGCCGATAACGATCCGTCTCGCCACAGATGGCTTCCGCTATGACGCGGCCCCCGATCGGTGCGGTGTTCATACCATGGCCCCCAAATGAAGTACAGGTCCATACCCCTGTCGCCAGGCGACCGATGTGCGGCATCTTGTGGCGCGCATAGCCCATCAGTCCGGACCAGGCTTTGGCGATCTTCAGACCCTGCAGCTGGGGATAGACAGCGAGGATGTCGCGGGTGAGCAATTGCCCCAGCCGCTGCTCGTCCTGCAGGTTGTGAGTGGTGATATGCCCGCCCCAGAGCAGACGATCGCCTTCGACGATGCGGTAGTAGTCCGAGGCGCGTCGGTTGTCGCCGACCGCATCCGTGGTGGTCACGGCACTCGCGAGCCGCTCGCCCAGAGGCTCGGTCAGCACCACGTAGGTGGCGATCGGCAGGAAGGCGCGGCGGAGTCGTCCGAATTCCGGACCGCCATAGCCTCCGCAGCAGTAGACCACGTCGCGACAGGTCACCGAGCCTTGGTCGGTCGTGACCCGGTGACGGTCCGCCTGGCTCACCACCTCGCGCATGGCCGTGCACTCGTGGATCACGCCACCGCCGGCCTCGAATAGCTCCGCCAGGCCCAGGCAGTAGTTCAGGGGGTGGAAGTGAAAGCCATGGGTGTCGCGTAGCGCCTGAAAATAGCGGTCGGTCTTCAGACGCTCCCGGATCTGCTGGGTGTCCAGATACTCCAGTTCGAAGTCGAAGTCCCGCGCCATGCGATCGCGGGTCCGTTGCAGATTGATGCCATCCTCGTAGCGCACCACGCTGAGCTTGCCGGCCGTGGGTGCACAGCCGGGCAACTGGTGGCGGGCGATGGTGTCCCGGACGATGTCGACACCCTCCAGCGACAGCCTGAACAAGGCGGCCGCGGTCTGACGGCCGCAGCGCCGTTCGATCGCGGACAGGCCTTCCGACCAGCCCTGCAGGACGAATCCGCCGTTTCGGCCGGAGGCTCCCCACGCCACGCGATTCGCTTCCAGCAAGACCACCGAACGGCCACGCGCCAGCAGCTCCCAGGCCGTGCTCAGACCGGCCAGGCCGCCGCCGATGACGCAGACGTCCGCCGCCACATCGCCTAGCAAAGGCGCGCGTGGCGTGGTTGCACGCATGGTTCCGGTGTAATAGTTGTTGCTGTAGGCAGCCATCAGCGGGTGTCCTTTTTCGGGCAGCAGCGGTCCACGCACCCGCCGCATGACGGGTACGGGTGTCTGAAGCGATGGTTACTGAATCAGGGTGAGGTCAGTGCCGTACCATTTCTGCGAGAGTTGCTTGAGCGTGCCGTCGGCCTTCATGTCGGTGATGGCCTTGGCCAGCTCCGCGTTGAAGGCCTCGTCGCCCTTGTCGACCGCGATGGCGAGGGGTTCGTAGTAGGCCGGTTTGCCCGCTACGGCGGCGATGGGGTAACCCGCCTTGATGGCGCCCAGCACGGTCGGCAGTGCCGACAGGGTAGCGTCCAGCCGGGTGCCGTTACCCATGCGCAGATCGTCGAGCGGCCCCATGCTGTCGCCATAGGTGAGGACTTCGCCAGGCTCCACCTCGTAGGTGAACGCGGGTACATCGGCGGCATCGATCTTCAGACGCCTGTTGATGTAATCCTCTGAAGTGGTACCGGCTTCGACGCCGATCTTCTTGCCATTCAGCGCGGAGAGCGTTGTCTTGGCCGCGTCCTTGTGCACCGCGAACACATAGGGCGTGTAGTAGTAGACGGCAGGGAAATCGAGTACTCGCGCCCTTGCGGTCGTCGGCGTCATGGAACCGACGGAGAGATCCCAGCGATTGGCCCAGCGACCGGCGGTGATGATGCCGTACTCGGGCGTCACGAAGGTCACCTTGGTCCCGAGTCGACGCCCGATCTCGGTCGCCACGTCGATGTCGAAGCCGCGCAGCTGATTGTCCTCGCCAAGAAAGGACTGCGGCGGCCAATTGGCTGCGGTTGCCACCTTCATGACCTTGGTCTGGTGAATGCGGTCCAGGGTCGCGCCGGCCCAGGCGGAGGGCAGGGCGGCACTCAGGGCGGCAGCGGCGGCGACAGCGGTGAGAAGACGAGTGGCTGGGATCATGGTGATGTCTCCGGATACACGTTTGTTGTTGTCGTGAGGGGTGTAACGGCGGTGGTCAGTGACTGAGGATCTGCGAGAGAAATTCACGCGCGCGCGGCTGGCGCGGGTTGTCGAAGAATTCGTCCGGACGGGCCTCTTCGATGATCTGGCCCTGGTCCATGAAGATGATCCGGTCGGCCACCCTGCGGGCGAAGCCCATCTCGTGGGTGACGCAGAGCATGGTGATGCCGTCCTGAGCCAGCTCGCCCATAACATCCAGGACTTCCTTGACCATCTCCGGGTCGAGCGCCGAGGTCGGTTCATCGAAGAGCATGATGCGTGGCTTCATGCACAGTGCCCGGGCAATGGCGACCCGCTGCTGCTGGCCGCCGGAGAGCTGGCCGGGATACTTGTCCGCCTGGTTGGCGATCCGTACCCGCGCCAGGTATTGCAGGGCCAGTTTTCGTGCTTCGGCCTGGTCGAGCTTGCCCACCAGCCGCGGGCCCAGCATCAGGTTCTCCAGCACCGTCAGGTGTGGGAAGAGGTTGAACTGCTGGAACACCATGCCGACCTGTCGGCGGATACTGGCCACGCTGGCCGCTTCGCGGGTCAGCACCTGGCCGGCGATCCGCACCTCGCCCTGCTGGAAGTCCTCCAGCAGGTTCAGGCAGCGGATCAGCGTCGACTTTCCTGAGCCGGAGGGACCACAGATCACGACGATCTCGCCGTTGCCGATGTGCAGGTCGATCCCCTTGAGGACCTGGAAGTCGCCATACCATTTCTGCAGATCGCGTACCGCGACGGCCGCATTGAGGTTGGATGAAGCCGAAGTTTGATGCATGGGGTGCTCCCGGGTTAGCGATGGGCGCGGTCGAAGCGCTTTTCCAGACGGGCCTGCACGGTTTCGAGCAGGATCGACAGCATCCAATAGAGCACTGCGGCCGTGATCAGCATTTCCAGGTGGCGGAACTCCGCGCGCCCCTGGGTACGCGCCAGGAACATCAGCTCCCAGACCCCGATCACCGACACCAGCGAGCTGTCCTTGAGCATCGAGATGAACTGGTTGCCGGTCGGCGGAATGATGAGCCGCATCGACTGCGGCAGGATCACGCGAGTCATGGCCTGGAAGGGCGTGAGGCCGATTGCCCGGCAGGCCTCCCACTGCCCGCGCGGGATGCTGCTGATCCCGGCACGAAAGATCTCGGTCATGTAGGCGCCGTAGCACAGCGACAGTGCCAGCACCCCCGCGGGCACCGCGCCCACGACATAGCCCAGTTGGGGAATGCCCAGGTAGATCAGGTAGATCTGGATCAGCAGCGGTACACCGCGAAAGAACGAGGTATAGAAACTCGCAATGGCGACGGCGAAGCCGTTGGACGAAAGGCGCGCAGTGGCGCCCAGCAAGGCCAGCACGAAAGCGATGGCGATGGATAGCGCCGAGACGTAGACGGTGGTGAACACCCCTTGGGTGATCATGAAACCGACTTTGCTGAAGATGAAGCTGTAGGACAGATCGAAGGTATCGAAGAACAGCAGGAACAGCAGCAGCAACTCGCACCAGACGGTGGCCACCTGAGCCTTCAACGGAAATCGGCCAAGGATGAACAGGTTCAGCATCAGGGTAAGGGTCAGCGTCCCGGAGACCGCGATGTTGCGCAGCATGGGGGCTTCCAGGTCGAGCACGATCGGTCCCATGAGACGGGCCAGACCGCCTTCGCCGACGCCATAGACACAGGCCAGCAGAAAGACGGCGGCGGCTACCGCGGCCATGAACGGAAGGCTGTCTGTCGCGCGGGGTTTGACGATGTGGTCGCGATACATGGTTCGGTCCTCACGCGCTTGGCGCTTTTCTTGTTGTGAGGCCATTGTAGGCAGGCGTTGTGCAGGGCAGTACCCGGCGAAACGGGTCAATTCGCTGGTAAATAATTGAAAATCGACGGGCATGACCTGTCGGTTTGACGGCTTGGGTTGGCGAATGGATGGAGCGGCGAAAGTGGCTGAGCGCTGTAAGCCGACCTCTCTGGAAGGCCAGGTCCTCTGCCTGACGACCGTCTCCGAGCGGTCGGCACTCGGGCCATGACAGTCATCTCGGCGGCCGATTTCTGCGGTGATGCATTCCTCGGGTCCCCTGTCGGGGAGCGGTTGCTCGCGGCCTGGCGATCCCACCCGAGCTGGACTCTTGCGGTCTAGGCGTGGTCCTAGCAAGGTGAGAGCCGCCGCCGAGCTGGTCCGACCCTCCTGCGGGCTGCCGTTTCTGGATGGCTTGCTGAACAACCAAAAGGAACCTCCTGATGACCCAACCCTTACGTCTGTACGAACTGACCGGCGCCGACGATAGCTGCCGCTTCAGCCCCTATTGCTGGCGCATACGGCTGGCGCTGGCGCACAAGGGGTTGCCGGTGGATACCGTGGCCTGGCGCTTCCACGAGAAGGAGGCCATCGCCTTTTCCGGCCAGGGCAAGGTGCCGGTGCTGGTCGACGGCGACCAGTGCGTGAGTGACAGCTGGACCATCGCCGAGTATCTGGATCGCCAGTACCCTGAGCGGCCTGCCCTGTTGGGCGATGCCTCGCTCAAGGCAACGACGCGCTTCATCAACCAATGGGTCGCGGACAGCGTCCATCCGGCGCTGGCGCGGTTGATCCTGCCCGACGTCCATGGGGTGCTGGATGAAGCCGACCAGGATTATTTCAAGCGGACGCGCGAGGCGGCATTTGGCGTGTCGCTGGAGGCCCTGGCTGGGCAACGCGACACCTCGCTGCAGGCCTTTCGCGACGTCCTGAAACCCCTGCGCAGCACCCTGGCGGTGCAGGATTACCTGGCCGGCGAAGCCCCGGCCTATGCCGATCACATCGTCTTCGGCGCCTTTCAGTGGGCGCGGATCGTCAGTGCCCAGGCGTTGCTGGCCCAGGACGATCCCATCACCGCCTGGTGCGAGCGGATGCTCGACGCCTACGCTGGCGTTGCGCGCCACACACCCGCGGCAGCCGAACGGTAGTTCGCCGCTGCGTCTGAGCCGGCGGCTCGCCCGGGCCTGCCGTCGAGGCGTCCACCATAACGAACGACCCGACGGCAGCGCCGGCACCCCTAGGTTCCTGGCGCAATCCTACTGGATCACTGGCCGGTGCTGGCCAACCGACTCATTCTCTTCCTGCCGATCCCGCTCGGCCATGAAGTCCCCGGGCAGGGATTCGACGTACAGGCTTCTGCTGGAGAGGGCGAAGCGCACGCCGATTTTGGCGAAGGCTTCCATCATCTCCAGATTGATCGCCTGCTGGATGTCCATGTACAGGTTGTAGCTGGCATCCAGAACGATGTAGACAACCTCGAAGTCCAGCGAGCTGTCGCCGAAGGCCAGCAGATGAGCCCGGTCAAAGCGCGTCTTGTCCTGCCGTTGAATGATGTCTTTCAGGGAGGCAGTCACCTGCCTGATCTGCTTCGGCTGGCTGGCATAGGTCAGGCCGAATTTGAAGACGATGCGACGCTCCTGCAGCTTCTTGTAGTTCTGGATGGTGCTGCCGATCATCTCGGCGTTCGCCATGACGATCTGTTCGCCGCCCAGACTTCTGATCCGGGTGGTCTTCAGGCCCACGTGCTCGACGGTGCCCGCCAGCGAGCCGACGACGATGAAGTCGCCCACTTCGAAGGGCTTGTCCACCGCGATGGAGAGGGAGGCGAACACATCGCCGAGGATGTTCTGCACCGCCAGGGCGATGGCGATGCCGCCCACGCCGAGGCTGGCGACGAAGGCGGTGATGTTCACGCCGAGATTGGACAGCATCGCCAGGCCGACCACGGCCCAGAGCAGCACCTTGGCGCCCCAGAGTGACAGGGTGGCCAGGGCGCTGCCCTGGTAGACGTCCGCCTGGCTGTGCTTGACGAAGTAGTGGTGCAGCGCCAGGGCCACCGCCCGGTTGGCCCACAGCCCGGCCTGCAAGGCCGCCACCACGAACCAGAGGCTGCTGACCCGCGTCAGCCAGCGCTCGGGAGATCCAGTATTCCCACGCCGATCAGGATGGCGGCCAGCAACAGCAGGGTATTACTGGTGCTGGAGAGCACCTGGATGGCGATATGGCTGACATGGGCACCCGGTTTCTCGGCGCGGGTCCGCAGATTTCTCAGGACGAAGCCGATGATGGTGCGGGCGAGGGTGAAGCTGAGCAGGATGATGCACAGCATGGCGAGCCAGTTGGCCAGCGAGATGCCGAGCAGACTGGTCGATAGCAGGGTGTTGAAAAATCCGAGATCCATAAAGCAAAGGGGTCTTCTAGCCGGTTCAGAAATCGCCACGACTCGGCCGCGCAGGCGCGGTCGCGACTCGTTTTATCCCAGCGCGCTCTTGGTCAACTGGAACACAGGACGCCGTCCGCCGGCTCGGCCATTCAGCCAGGAAACCGCGGCAGGCATCAGCCAGGTTGGAGTCCATTGCGGCGGTGCCGTGCACTTTTTTTCAGGGTTCGGGACCGTTCGGCGCGTGCCGATCAATCGGCTAGCAAGCGCGAGCGCCTCTGGCCCGGTGGTTGCGGCGGGCGGTGCCAAGCTGACAAAAAGTGGGCTCCCCCACCCTCGACGGCAGGTGGTAAAGGAGAGGGCCAGGCGGGAGGATCGAGCGCCGGTCGCGCGCAGGGAAGCAGCAAGTGGCGGCCCGACCGGGTGACCGACAGCGTCCCAGCCGCCTGGCCCCGGGGGTGATTACCTGGTGTGCGAGACCTCGGTGCAGATCAGTCCCGAGCGCCTTGCCGGGCTCAGTGACTGTACCCGGTCGGCTTGTTGCGAATGGTCTTGAGCAGGTCCTCCGGGCTGATGCTGGCCAGCGCCTTGGCCGCGGCCTGGCTGCCCGGCAGCGGCAGGTCGAGGATATGGCCCTTCATCTTGCCCACCACATGCATCTCGCAAGGCTTGCAGTCGAACTTCAGGGTCAGCACCTCGTCACCATGGACCAGTTGCATGGGCGCGACCTTGGTGCGCACGCCGGTGACGCCCTTGGCCTGCTTGGGGCAGAGGTTGAAGGAGAAGCGCAGGCAGTGCTTGGTGATCATCACCGGCACCTCGCCAGGCTCTTCGTGGGCCTCGTAGGCGGCATCGATCAGTTGCACACCATGGCGGTGGTAGAAGTCGCGGGCCTTCTGGTTGTAGACGTTGTAGAGAAACGACAGGTGCGACTCGGGATACACCGGCGGCGGACTGGTCTCGGCCTTGCGACGGCCGCGCGGGTGGGCGGCGATGCGCGCCGCGGTCAGCTGCTCGATGGCCTCGCGGCGCAACGCCTTGAGTTGCGAATTGGGTATGAAGAAGGCCTGGGGGGCATCCAGGGTCACGTTCACCGCGTGGTACTCGGTGGTGCCCAGCTGGGTCAGCAGATCGCGCAGCCCATCCAGCGCCTGCTCCGGCTTGTTGGCCATACCGAAGGGACCGTCCAGGGCAACGGTGACGCTCATGCCTTCCTCGCTGATGGCGGTCAGCTGCAATCGCTGCTCGCGCAGCTCGGCCTGCCAGCGCACACCGATGCGGCGCTCGGCGCTGGTCTTGAGCAGGGCCTGCTGCCAGTTGTGGTCAAGGTTGCGCGACAGCGGATGATTCGGCCGCAGGCGGAACAGCCCCTCGGGCATCTCGTTGGGTTCGACGCGATAGCGATAGCGCTTCGCCCCGTCTTCTTCGAATTCGCCCTTGAGCTCGGCAACGTTGGCGCGAAAGCCCACCACCTCGCGCTTGACCAGCACGTTGAGCCCGTCGCCGTTGGACAACGGCTCTTCGGTCACGGCGATGAAGTCGCGCTTGCTGACCTTTTCCACCTGACCCACCGGCAGCCCGGTAAAGGTCGGCGAGTCGAAGGCGCCGATGTCGACCTTGCGGTCGGTGACGAAGTAGTCGGTACTGCCGCGGTGGAAGGTCTTGTCCGGATCCGGCACGAAGAAGTGCGCCGTGCGGCCGCTGGAGGCGCGCGCCAGGTCGGTGCGGTCTTCGAGGATCTCGTCGAGCAACTGGCGGTAGTAGGCGGTGATGTTCTTCACGTAGCCCATGTCCTTGTAACGCCCCTCGATCTTGAAGGAGCGCACGCCGGCCTCGACCAGGGCACGCAGGTTGGCGCTCTGGTTGTTGTCCTTCATCGACAGCAGGTGCTTCTCGAAGGCCACCACCCGACCCTGGTCGTCCTTCAGGGTGTAGGGCAGGCGGCAGGCCTGGGAGCAGTCGCCCCGGTTGGCGCTGCGGCCGGTCTGGGCATGGGAGATGTTGCACTGGCCGGAGAAGGCCACGCACAGGGCGCCATGGATGAAGAATTCGACGGCCGCGTCGGTCTCGGCGGCGATGGCCGAGATTTCCTGCAGATTCAGCTCGCGCGCCAATACCAGCTGGGAGAAGCCGGCCTGGTCGAGAAACTTGGCGCGTGCCAGGGTGCGGATGTCGGTCTGGGTGCTGGCATGCAGCTCGATCGGCGGGATGTCCAGTTCCAGCACGCCCAAATCCTGCACGATCAGCGCATCCACGCCGGCGTCGTACAGCTGGTGGATCAGCTTGCGCGCCGGCTCCAGCTCGTCGTCATGCAGGATGGTGTTGATGGTGGTGAACACCCGCGCGTGATAGCGCCGGGCGAATTTCACCAGCTCGGCGATCTCGCTGACCTCGTTGCAGGCATTGTGCCGCGCCCCGAAGCTCGGCCCGCCAATGTAGATGGCATCGGCCCCATGCAGAATGGCCTCTCGCGCGATACCGACATCGCGGGCCGGGCTGAGCAATTCCAGATGGTGCTTGGGCAGGGACATGGCGGTTCTTCTCGATCAGGCGTGGCACGGCAAGGCGCGCATTGTAGCGGGCGAGGGGGAGGAGGGCACGCCTGGGGTGCTGGGTGGTTACTATGGATACGGAGTCTGATCTGTGTGGCATCGCTGTAAAATGCTAGATGAACTAGACCAGTCAACGGAGCCCGCTCATAAAAAGTGAGTAAAACACGTTTCGTGGCTTCTATAGCAATGCAGGAACAAGTGTATGCGAGCTCAAGGCTAAAAAAATAGGTAGACAAAGCTGCCAAGAATCAGCCGTCAGAGATGACTTATTAAAGTACTCGGCTCTGAAGTGCTTTCCATTTTCTCACTGTGGGTGAAGCTTTTTAGGCAGGTAATTTTTTTACCCCATGCGAGTTCGTAGTGTATGTTTTTCTCAATGTCCAGGCATGTAGAAATATCTTTGGTTTTGTATGCAAAAATATAGTTCTGAAAATGTGTAGGATATTGCTCAGCCAAATCGAAATACGCTAAATTTTTTAAATCCGTAACTTTGATGAATTTGGCGCCGGCTCCTTTCAGTAGCAAATGCTCGCCATCTTTATTAGTTAGGGTTGTTCTCAGGAAAAATAGAGTTTTGAGCACCAGATCTTGTCTTGTTTTGATAAATAGGATGCAGTCTGTCGATTTGTGGATGTCCTCGGTAGGAAATAGACCAAATGAAAAATGTGCATTTCTGGACACGCGCTTAACTGCAATGCAAAAATCGTTTCTGTGATTAGAGTAATTTGTCCAAAAATTAGAAATGAATGAGTTGGAGTGAAAGTTTCCCAGTTCTTTGTAGTTTTGTCTTATGGGGCCTCTGGTTATATGGCAAAAGCTTGATAGTGGAAGTGATGACTTGGGGGTGAGGCGTGAAAATTTGTACTTACTTCTATAGTAGGAGTGATCGAGTCTGTAGCCTGATGACGAAAGCTCGTCAAGAGAAACATTTATGTCTGAGTCTCCCGAGAGATTTCTTAGCTTTACATTTTTTTGGCGTACTCCTTTTTTAAAAACTAATAAATAAAATGCCCCTCAATTTTGTCAAAAATTTTCTTGGGCAATTGGTAGGCAAACGTGATTGCACCTTGAGAAAGCACCCAGAACCGCTCTGTTTGTAGTCGAACAGAGTTAACTATCGTGTCTGGGACAATGGCTATTAAAGTTCCATTTGGTAGCAAAAGCTCAATGCATTTTTTAAAAAAAAGATATTCTATAGGTGCCTTTCGATCCCCTAAATCCTTCCAGTTTTCCGCCCTGCCTGAAAAAGGTGGATTAGTAATGATTAGGTCGAAGCGATTTTTACTATTTTCAAGAGCCCAATTAGTGAAATCAGCATTTATCGCAGATAGCTCAGGGTGAATCAGCTTAATAGCATCCAACCTACGGCTATCAATGTCCACAAGGGCTAAATTTTCGTTTAGTTGAAAGGGATATAAAGCCTGTAGAAGCGCACCTTCACCCACAGCCGGCTCTAAAATTATTCTCGCCGTTTTAGGGACATGTTTTTTAGCTAATCTGACAACTTCGTATGGGGTTTTGTGAAAGTGCATTATTATGGTACCAAGTAATGGTAGTAGTGGCGGCGCCCTATGCCTTTGCTACGACCAGGCTTTTTACTTGGCTGATCGTAAAGTATGCGAACAGAATTTTGGTTTTCTAATGCGAACAATATTGCCGCAAGCGAGTTAGGTTTTGTACCTAGGGGATAACATAGTTTATTGTGCCGGGTTCATTTGATTTTACTTTGTGTAGTGATCTTAATGCATCTGTACAACTGCTCGCACTGCAGTAAAAAATTCGTCCACTAAATGACTGGTCAGTTAGTGATTGCAGATTGCGGCGAATTGATTTGGTTTCCCATCCAGGCTTAAAAGCAGGAAGTCCAAAGAAAATTCTAGCCTCTTCGCTAGAAATATCATATGTCTCGATCGCACTCTGCAGTCGGCCGCCTTCAAAACCTACAAAGAAGATAAAACGTCTGAGCAGGTCGTTATCGACGGGCATCGATATTGTAGGTATGCCAGCACCTTCAAACCCAGATATCTCTTCTGAAAGAGAGAATTCTTCTTGGTTAAGAGCGCTGGTTTCACCAGAAGTATACTCAAATGGCTCCACATATAAAACAATAACGCGTAGTCCGCTGAATTGATGAAGAGCTTTTAATATCAACGCCAGTTCGGGAATGTCTAAGCTCGTAGAGTCGATCAGTACAGAGGTGAAGGCATGTTGATTTACGTATTCGGGTAATAGGTGGCACTCAACTGGAACGTTATTTATCATGATATCCAATGACTCTTGGCGATATTGTATTGCCAACGTCAGTGCGCACTGGTGTCTTACAAAGTCGACTGAGTACTCTGATCGAGAGTCAATAGCTGTCCCAAATATTCCGTGCGAAAATTCAAATGGAAATGAATACGGTTCAAGACTAAACGTAGATTTTACTTCGATCATAGAAGTGTGGCCTGTTTAGGAGAGTCTGTGGGCTCTTCAGCTCCCCACAGACGGAGGCTCCTTCTTAAATCATTATTTATAGCAGCCTCGCCACTTATGTACATCTTTCGAAGCGCGGAGGCTTCTATTTCTATTTTTCTACCTTTTCTATAACTAATCAAGAAAAAAGGTGCATAAATAGGGTTTAAAACATAATCGTATGTAGCTGCTGACGCTGAAGATTTGTTCTTTGTGGACTCAATTGCCTTGAGAACCCCCCATTTTTCTGCCTCTTTAAAGAACCGGTCATCTTCTTCTGTTAAAGGGGATATTTCTTCTTTTATTCCAAAGTGAGTAACTTCGGTCTCACTCTGAGTGTCTCTATCCTGGCATAGCTGAAAAATTTTACCAATTGCTTTGACAAAGTTGCTGAGTTGTGAGCCAAGCGGCGTAAAGCGATGAATTTCTTTAATTAGTTCGTCGCTGGTATTTCTTGCAGCTAAATGTTGGAGTTTTCTATCAACGGTAAAACTTTCGGAAAGTGCACTGTCGTCGATTAGTGAGAAGGCGCTTTTGCACAGCTCTAGGAAATGCCGAACATTCCCGCCTGATAGGGCAGAGTAAACGTCAAATCCAGAATAAAAAGTACTGCTCGCTTTGTTAGCGCGTATTATTCTTAAGTAGCATCCAATGAAATTGTTATGCTCCCAATCTGTCTGGTTGTTAAATTTATTTGCTTCTCCTGATTTAAGTTTTTCAAGCTCTGCTAGCACCTGATCTGGCGTAAGGTTTTTTCGGTAAAGTAGCGAGGTGCATACAACAGTTGCTTTTTTATGGTTATAAAGAATAAAGTCATTTGCGGTTAAATGCTTGGTTGATTTTTGCGTGAGAGCTCGCTCAATCTCTGTAACTACTTTGTTGAAATATCTGGGTGTTGAAAATATTTCATCGGCTAGATCTTGATGAGTTCTCCCTGGGAAGATTTTCTCAATCAGAATTCGGCAATTTTCCTCGTGCTTAACTGTGTGTCTTTTATCTAGTTGGCTGGCGTCAGAGCATCCGGATAAATCTATTTTTAGATCTTTGGCGATAGAAGGCGACGCTTCAGTCAGTTTCTTCAAAAAGATTTCTGCCACAAAAATTTCGAAGCTGTTTTCATTAATTAGCTTGTCTAAATTTACTATTGTATAGTCAGCTCTATTTTCAAGCTTTTCATCGCTGAGAGTAAGCGTCTCAGACATGCCATTAAGTTTTATGGCGATGTTGAATATTAGTGGGGGCTCGGAGCCCTTGATCAAGGTGTTGATTACCCTCTGTTGGTAATCTAGTAAATTTTCGTATTCGTCTATATAGACTGAGTAAACTGTATCTTTCAAGCATGGGAAAATAGATATGACACTGCTTACGATGAAGCGTAAAAATGAGATCGGAAGTTTCTCTAGTCTATCAATGCCGTGAATGTTTTGAATCGCGAGTTCTGTTTTTACTATTCTGGAATTTATCTCCCGCGCGACGGCTCTGAATTTTTTGCTTTGAAATCCAAAATCTTCTATCCCTTCTAGATATGATGATTCTATATGGTGAAAGTCAATTTTTCTATAACTGCTTTCCGAGATTGCTATTATGCTTGATAGGACTTCCAGGCTAAGTTTTAAGTTTAAGTAATGGTCAAATACTGGAAGCCATGATTCGTTATCAAGACCTCGCTTCTGCATAAGACGTAGAAATTGCGTGTCAGCTTTCCAGTATAGGCCGATACGATCTGTAGCGTCATCAGGGATATCTGATCTGTTAGGTGAAAATTGACTGTTATACGATAGGTAGCGTAAAAGCATCGTTTTTCCGCTGCCTCTGCCTCCTTCCAACCTAGTTGGCATTGTTGAGATTAAATCAACTTTTCTAAAAAAACGTGGTATTACAAAATCGCTCCAAACATCTTTTCCTAAGTGCTCGGATCTGTTTTTGGTTAAAGAGTGCTTTACTTGTGATATTTCATTGGCGACGTTTTGCATTGCTACCTCCTAACTAGAGGGCTAAAGGTTTCGCTTTCATACCAGTAAAGAGGTAGGCTGGCATTTGGGGTCGCATGGTAATAAGAAAAAGTCAGAGCTAAATCTTTGTAGCCTTTGGCCATGCCCTTGTAAAGTCTTTTGTTCAAATGTTTTTTTGAGACAGATAAGTATAGATCCTCTAGGTCGCCTATTTGTGCCATTTTTTCAATTTTAAAAAAACAATTTGTATTGTCAATTACTTCCACTGCACTTACTTTTATTTTGGGATGATCTTTTATAAGTTTATTTATTCCGTCTTCGTGCGCCAATAGTGGTATGTATGAAAAATCTACCTCAGGATATCTTTCAAGTTTAAGTCCTTTTAGAAAATCTGATGCTTGGTTTCCTGTGGCCAATACGTCATCAATGAATACTATAGTTTTGACTCCTGCCTTTACGTTGCTGTCTATAAGCCAAGGCCATATCATGTAGTCGTCATTTATTCCCAGCTGTCGACGATACATCCTTGCAATCGATGGCCCACTTTTGGTGGGCGGGTCCGCATCGCGTATGACTGGTACTATTTTTATAGAATTGTCAATTGTCTTGGAACTAAAAATTTTTATAAAATCTAGGCCAGAAATGATTGCGTCTGGAGTGTTGTAGACGGCGAATGGCAGTGCACATTCAAGCGCGGCGATGAGCAATGATGTAGTCTGTTGCGCTGATCGATAGACTAGCCCGTCAAGAAGAAGTGCTGCTATTAACTCTTCTTCCTGGCTTTTGAAGTTATTTAGCCAGCTCTCTAGGCTGCTGTGAGATATCGAGTCCCAAATCTTTTGGTCGATTAATAGCTTTGCGTATTGTTTTACTTTTAGGGCGTATTCCGGGGTCTCATCTAGCAGAGTTTTGTAAGATACATTATCCATATGTCGAGCTCCTGATTTTGAGGAGTTTTGGTCTTAAGAGTTTTTAAAATAGAAAATTTTAAAAAGTGGCTTCTGGGTTTTTGTTTTTTGCTACCTAAAGAGATGAAAGGCCATAGCTTTAGTCAGTCAAAAAATACCTCATCCCGACCTTCCGGCTCCATCTCAACTCAATATAGCGCGCAATCAACGGTGCAGCCCGGCTCCTTGGCCGCTAGCGTCCCGTATTGGCTAGTGAAGGTCACCGCCTCCGGTGCCAAGACCAGCCCGGCTGTTCGTTCAGGTCCCTTATCAGCACCTCCAGCAGCTGCTCGCCGTGATCTCCCTTGCCGCCGAGCTACATGAAGGCGGTGGTACCGAGCTCGCGAACTAACAGCAATTGTTAGTGTTCGTTCGAGGGAGACAGCGGTGATGCGGATGACGAATGTCACGTTGGTACTCATTGATCGGATAGCGGATTTGGGGCGCAACGTCGCCGGTGTCTGGAAGGTTGGGCATTACGTTGGCCGCCAGTGTACCTCTCGGTGCAAGGTTTGTTAGAGCCGGCTCAACATCTGCCACGCGTTGGCCAAACGGTGTTAGAAATGGCTCTAGAGCGCAAGACATTGAGTAGGCTTTATACCGCTGAATCCCGTGGCCTCGCTGCAACGGCAGCGCCAGGGTGCTCAGCCTGAGCGGCCGCCCGCCCCAGCAACTCCTCCAGAATGCTCAACCTGAACTGCCGCTGCAGCGTCACCGCATAGAAGCGTTCGGCGATCTCGGGGACTTCGGCGTAGAGCTGCAGTGCGCCGCTGCGCAGTTCGTCCTGCACCACCACGGCGGGCAGCAGGGCCAGGTCGCCGGAGTCGCGGGCCAGCAGACGCAGCAGGGCCATGTCGTCGACCTCGGCGCAGATGCGCGGCGTCAGCCCCTGGCCGCTGCAATAGACGTCGAACTGGCTGCGCACGTCGCTGCTGCGCCCGGGCACGATCAGGCGGGCCTGTTGCAGGTCCCGGTGGAGATCGAAGGGGCGGCTGTCCTGGCGCGGTGGACCGATCAGGCACACCGGCTGGCGATGGAGCAGGCGGCATTGCCAGGTGCGCTGGCTGTCGGCGCTCACCGCCTGGTTGGTCAGCACCACGTCCAGCTTGTGCAGGGCCAGGCGCTCCAGCAATTCGTCCACGCTGCCGGATTCGAGGGTCAGCACCAGGTCCTCACGACCGAGGAAGGGGCGCAGCAGGTTTTCCTGGAAGTTGCGCGAGAGGGTCGCCACGGAGCCGATGCGCAGTGTCTGGTTGGCTTCCTGGGTGTTCTGCAGGGTGTCCTGCAACTCGCTGCCCAGGGCGAAGATCGTGTCGGCGTAGTCCAGCACCAACTGCCCGGCTTCGGTCAGCCGCAGACTGCGTCCGGAGCGGATGAACAGGGGATGGCCAAGCTGGTCTTCCAGCACGCGGATCTGGGTAGAGAGGGCGGACTGGGAGACATGCAGCGCCTCGGCGGCACGGGTGAGATTGCCTTCCTTGGCGACGGCCCAGAAGTAGTGCAGGTGATGGAAATTGAGTCGGCGCATGCTTCGTTCTTCAAAAGTGAACGTTAGGTTCTGATCAATCTATTTTAAATAATTCGTACACATCCGGACACTGTCGCTATCTGGTGTTCATGGAGTGTGCACGATGTCTGGCCTGCTGTTTTCCCTCGCCCCACTGTTGCCCTGGGTCTATGCCCTGGCGCTGTTGCCCGCGCTCTTCCTCGCTTCACCGAGCCAACTCTGGATACCTGCGCGGGTCGCGGGTTATCTGGGTGTCTTGCTGGTGCTGGCGGCCTGGCTACAGGCGCTCGTCGGCACCCAGGATCCTGATCGCCTCGGCCTGGCGATGGCCGGACTCATCAGCCTGCTGGCGCTGGTGATCATCGAGTATTCCCGGCGCTATCTGGAGGGGGAAGCAGGGCAGCGGCGCTACGTGCTCGCCCTGCTGGCCACCCTGGCGGCGGTGGCGACGGTGGTCACCAGCGGCAACCTGCTGTTGATTACCGGGGCCTGGATCCTGTCCAGCCTGTGCCTGCACCAGCTGCTGACCTTCTACCGCGAGCGCCCGCAGGCCGTCGTCGCGGCCCACAAGAAATTCCTCGCCAGCCGCCTCGCCGATGTCAGCCTGCTGCTGGCGACCCTGCTGCTGGTGCAGGCCGGCGGTAGCAGCCAGCTCTCGCTGATCCTCGCCGCGGTGAACGCCCAGGTGCACGCGGGGGGTGCGCTCGGTTGGGAGCTGCAGGGCGCGGCGCTGCTGCTGGCGCTGACGGTGATCCTGAAATCGGCCCAGTTGCCGGTGCATGGCTGGCTGATCCAGGTGATGGAAGCTCCCACGCCGGTCTCGGCCCTGCTGCATGCCGGGGTGGTCAACCTGGGCGGCTTCGTGCTGCTGCGCTTCGCCCCGCTGTTTTCCGCTGCGGTTCCGGCGCAGAGCCTGCTGGTGCTGGTCGGCGGCCTGACCGCGGTCCTCGCGGCCCTGGTGATGATGACCCGGATCAGCATCAAGGTCCGCCTGGCCTGGTCGACCTGCGCGCAGATGGGCCTGATGCTGCTGGAATGCGGGCTGGGGTTGTACGAACTGGCGCTGGTGCACCTGCTGGCCCACTCGCTCTACAAGGCCCATGCCTTCCTGGCCGCGGGTGAGACGGTCGCCCACGCCCGCCAGCATGCCCTGCAGCCGCAGGCCGCGGCGCTCGACTTGAACGGGCTGTTGCGCGCACTGCTGGTGGCCGCGCTGATGCTGGCGCTGCTGCAAGGGCTTTGCGCCTGGCTGCTGCCCGGTCATGCGCTGCCCCTGGTGGCCCTGACGCTGCTGGCGATCGGCCTGGCGCCCTGGATCCTGCGCCGCGACCAGCCAGCCCATGGCTTGCTCATGTTCGGCCTGCTGCTCGGCGCTTACCTGCTGTGGCATCAGGCGGCCGGCTGGATCCTCGGCCAGCACCTCGCTGCGGCGCCGCTGCCGCTGGCCCTGGTGGCGATGGTCATGCTGGTCGGGCTCTACCTGCTGCAGGGCCTGCTGCTGGCCCGGCCGCGCGGCGCCCTGGCGCAACGTCTCTACCCGCTGGCCTTTGCCGGCTTCTACCTGGATGAGCACTTCACCCGCCTGACCTTTCGCCTGTGGCCGGCGCGTGTGCCCCAGCCCCTGAGCGCAACCCTTGGAGACCGCTCATGACTGCCTTCGAAACGCTTTCCAGCCCCAAGCACCAGGCGCTGCACGAGGCGGCCCGCCAGGCCTGTGCGCGCATCGCGCCGACCTGGCCGCTGGATCGCATGATCGCCGTCAACCCGCTGTGGGAGCGGCGCGATCAGGCCTGGCAGAGCGTGGCCGCGCAGCTCTGGCAGCGCGCCGGCAGCCGCCTGACCCTGGACGCCGCCGACTATCGCCAGGCCTGGCAGGACGGTCGCATCGCCGAGCGCCATCTGCAGCAGGCGCTGGCCGAGCAGGGGGAATCCTGCAAGCCGGTAAGGCTGCTGGAGGCACTGGACGCCCCCGCGGAGGTCGGCCACGGTCTGCCGCTGCTGGAAGATCTGGCCGAGCCGGGGATCCCGCTTCCGGGCTGGCCGGCGCTGATCACCCATCAGATCGGGCAGAGCTGCGCGGCCTGGTTCGATCACGAGCAGGCGGATTGGCGTCCGGCAGAGGGTGGCGGGCTCTATCAGACCTGGCGCGCCAGCCTGCTGGCCGACCGGGGCCTGAGCGTCCTCAGTGGCTGCCGGGATCTGCACCAGCGGATCGCAGCGTTGCCCGCGCAACCCGAAGCGGCCCTGGAGGCGGCGGTCGAACACCTGGGACTGCCAGCGCCAGACTGGGCCGCCTGGTTCGACTGCCTGCTGCTGCGCAACCTGGGCTGGGCCTCCTGGTGCGCCTATCGGCGCTGGCAGGCCCGGCTGCAGGGCGAGGACGACCAGACGGTGCTGGAGCTGCTGGCCATCCGCGCGGCCTGGGAGTGGCTGGTGGATGATCGCCGGCGCGATGCCGAGAGCCGCTGGCACAGTTGGCGGGCGGCCTGGGAGGAGGGCTTGCAGCGGATGCCTTCGGCCAACTGGCAGGCCCTGCAGCTCTGGCAGCGCGCCGACGAGCTGGCCTGGCAGGAGCACCTGCAGCAGGCGCTGTGCCTGAGCATCCCGGCAGCCTTGCCCCCGGTGCCGCTGGCCAAGCTGTTCTTCTGTATCGACGTACGTTCCGAGCCCCTCAGGCGCGCCCTGGAGCAGACCTGCCCGACATTGGAAACCGGCGGTTTCGCCGGCTTCTTCGGGCTGCCCATCGCCTATACGCCGCTGGGTACCGGTGCCACGCGCCCGCAGTTGCCGGGCCTGCTCGCGCCGCAACTGCAGGTCAGCGAGGGCAGTGGCGATGCCACACGGGATCGCCAGCTGGCACAGCTGCGTCAGGGGCGCCTGGCGCGGCAGGGCCGCTGGCGGCTGTTCGAGCGGCTGCCGGCCTCGACCTTCACCCTGGTGGAAAGCGTCGGGCTGGGCTACGCCGGGGCGCTGCTGGGACGGACCTATGGCCTGGCCGGTGGCGCGCCTTCGCCCGAACTCAGCGCCTGGCGCCGTCACGAACGGCAACAGCTGCAACCACAGCTACCGGCGATGTCCCGGCTGCAGCAGGTCGACCTGGCCGAGCGCATTCTCAGGGCCATGGGGCTCAACGGGCCGGTGCCGTCCCTGTTGGTGCTGCTCGGCCACGGCAGCCAGAGCGCCAATAATCCTCAGGCAGCGGGTCTGGACTGCGGTGCCTGCTGTGGCCAGAGCGGCGAGATCAACGCGCGGCTACTGGCCGGCCTGCTCAACGAGCCCGAGGTGCGTGACGGGCTGCGGGTGCGCGGCCTCGACCTGCCGCCGCACTGCCAGGTGCTGGCCGGGCTGCACAACACCACGACGGATGAGGTCCGGGTCTTCGGGTACGAGGGGCTTCCCGCAGAGCTCCAGCCCAGCTGGCAGCGCCTGCGGCTGGCGCTGGACAGCGCCAGCGCCGAGGTGCGGCGGCAGCGGGCTGGCAAACTGGGCCTGGCACCGCTGCCGGAACAGCCGGACAGATTGCTCGGGCAGCTGCGCCGGCGCGCTCGGGACTGGGCGCAGACCCGGCCGGAATGGGGCCTCGCCGGCAATGCCGCCTTCATCGCCGCG
Organism: Pseudomonas oryzihabitans; assembly: GCF_014522265.1. GTDB lineage: Bacteria > Pseudomonadota > Gammaproteobacteria > Pseudomonadales > Pseudomonadaceae > Chryseomonas > Chryseomonas aestiva. The sequence continues at coordinate 4,448,564 of NZ_CP017024.1, read as the reverse complement.
CCGCGGGCGCGCACCCGCGCGGTGGACCTGGAGGGTCGCGTCTTCCTGCACGACTACGACTGGCGGCAAGACCAGGAGGGCAGGGTGCTGGAGCTGATCATGACGGCGCCCATGGTGGTGGCGCACTGGATCAACCTGCAGTACTTCACCTCGACCACCGACAACCTGCGCTTTGGCAGCGGCAACAAGTTGCTGCACAACGTGGTGGGCGGCCATATCGGCGTGTTCGAAGGCAACGGCGGCGACCTGCGCACCGGTCTGGCGCGCCAGTCGCTGCACGATGGCCAGCAGTGGATGCATCGTCCGCTACGGCTGCACGTGGTGATCGAGGCGCCGCGCGCGATGATCGATCAGGTGATCGCCAACCAGTCCGTAGTGCGCGATCTGGTGCGCAACGGCTGGTTGCACCTGCTGCGTCTGGATGGCCTGCCGGCGTGCCTCGAGATGCGTACGGCCGGGGGGTGGCGGCCCTTGCCCAAGGTCTGACGCTGGCCGACGCCAGGCCGCCCGACGCTTCAGGCGACCTGGCCCGGCCTGGCCTGGCAAAGCTGAAATCCGGGGCCAAGGCGCAGGGCTGCTCGCTAAGGGTGCAGCAGTCGCCGCCTCAGCAGTGGAAGAATCACGTCGCGGGTCAGGGGCGCCAGCGGCAGATCGCCGGGTTCGTCTACGGCTATCCACACCGCCTCTTCGATTTCGGCGGCAGGCACCGCCTGGACTTCCGCGCCCATGGCTACCTGATACAGCGCGCAATCGACCCTGAAACCGGGTTCATTGGCGGCCGGCGCCTGGTAGTTGCCGAGAAAGGTCGCAGCCTCTGTCGTGATGACCAGGCCAAGCTCTTCCTCCAACTCGCGGATCAGCGCCTCCAGGGGTTGCTCCCCCGGATCCACCTTGCCACCCGGTTGCATGAAGGCGGTGGTGCCCCGCTTGCGCACCAGCAGCACCTGCTGGCGGTCGTTCAGGAGGATGGCGGCGGCGATGTGCAGGGTAGGGGTCAAGGTGAGCGTCCCGATCGAGTGGGCGGATCACCGTGCCGGGAGACGGACAGAAAGGCAACTGTTGGCAATCCTGGCTCAGCCTGCCCGTGAGGGCCTGTGGTGGCTGTCAGAAGTCGAGGGCATCGAACAGGGTCCTGAACGGCTCGCCTCTGGGAAACCGGCTCATGGACAGGTGCGCCTCCTGAAACCAGGACTCATCGGCTTCGGGATGGGGGCCGCTCAAGACCACGACGCCTGCGCCAAACCGGTAGCGCGCCGCAGCGATGTCACCATTGCCATAGCTGGCGATCACGCGAAAACCGTCGCCCGATCCAGACGGTAGATAGGGGCCATCTTGGAAGAACACCTGATCTTCACGACCGCCCCACCTCAGGAGCACCACGCTGTCGTCTATGGAGGTGACCGGAAAGCCCGGGCGGCCAACCTCCGAATCCAGCTCGGCATCGAGCAGGCCGAGATTGTCGGCATCCGCGAGGTAGGCGCCCATGCAGATTCCGAGATACTGACCGCCCTGGGCGACATAGGCGCGTATGGCAGCGATCCTGTCCTTGCCCAGACTGGCCAGGGCGGCCGGTATGTCCTGACCACCCCCCGGCTGGACGTAGGCTTCGTAGCGCTGCAGGTTTGCGCTGGAAACATCCAGGCGTTCGTCCGGGCCGAGGAAATCAACCTGGTAGGCCGACCCAAGCCGTTCGATGGCATCCTTTACCGCCTCGGCACAACCCTCGTACGTGGCCGGACCTCTATAGATGGCGATCCGTATCACGTCGGCCTCGTCGAGGTCGACCAGGCCGAGCACGGTGGACAGGCAGGCCAGCAGCAAAATCATCGAGACGCTGAAGGAGCGCATGGCCAAGGCTCGTGAAATGTCCTGGGAGCGGAGACGTATTCCCGTGGATCGACGCAAGGAAAGGTCGCGTCGGTCTCAGAGATCGGTATGCAGTGAATAGCCATTGAAGCCGGCGGCAAACAACATGGCGCCCCAGAGAAAGAAGTCGGTTTGCAGGAACTCGCGCTTTATCGAAACCAGCTTGATGCCGTTGTTCAAGGAGACGGTAGGGTCTATGAGCCACCCCACGAGTACGGCCGCCACGCCCAGTATCATGGCGATGAAGCCGATGCTTTTTACGACGTGCCTCACTAGCGTCTCCTCTTGTGTGCGCGCGCTCGGTGGATGGCGCCTGTGAATCAGGATATCGATCGGTAGAACGGCCCGTGTAAAACCTCATGAAGGCCGGTAAACAAGTGTTAACGCGAGGCCATGGGCGACGGGGTCGCAGCGGGTGGAGCGGGAAGATCCGCTTCGCCGCTCCGCTCCCATTCGCCGCCCAGTGCCCGGAACAGGTCGACGTGGGCGATCATCAGCTGCAGCCGGATTTCGATCAGGGCGTTATCGGCCTGGTAGAGGCTGCGCTGGCTGTCGAGCAGATTCAGGTAGTTGTCGAGCCCCTGCCGATAGCGCTCGCTCGCCAGCTCGACACTGCGCGCGGTGATGTCATGCAGACGCTGCTGGGCCGCGAGCTGCCGTCTCAGGGGCGCCTCGGCGACGAGTTGATCGGCCACCTCGCGAAAGGCGACCTGGATGCTCTTCTCGTAGCGAGCGATATCCTGATCGCGCCGCACCTCCGCCAGGTCCAGGTTGGCGCGGTTACGACCGCCGTCGAATAGCGGTACCTGCAATTGGGGGACGAAGCTCCACACCTGATTGCCGGGGTTGAACAGGCCGTTCAGATCGGAACTCAGGTAGCCGGCGCTGGCCGTCAGGGTGATGCGCGGGAAGAAGGCAGCCCGAGCGGCGCCGATGTTGGCGTTGGCCGCCCGCAGGCGGTATTCGGCCGCGCGAATGTCCGGACGGCGTTGCAGCAGGTCAGAGGGCAAGCCCGCCGGGACGGGCAGGTCGAGACCCTGGCGCGCGAGCGGCAAGGGCGCGGGCAGGTCGCCGCGCGGCTCTCCGCCGAGCAGCAGGCGCAGGCTGTTGTCCGCCTGTGCCCGATTCCGTTCCAGGACGGCGAGATCGGCTTCGGTGGTCTCTAGCGCCGTTTGAGCCTGGGCCAGGTCCAGCGCCGAACTCACCCCGGCGGCATGGCGCTGTTCCATCAGGGCGAGGCCTCGCTGGCGACTTTCCAGAGTGCTGCGACTCACGAGCAGTCTCTCATCCAGGGCGCGCTGATTCAGATAGGCCGTCGCCACCTCGGCGATCAGTGACAGCTCCACCGCGCTGCGCGTATCGCGTTGGGCCAGGTACTCGTCCAGGGCCGCATCGCGCAGATTCCCCAGCCGGCCGAACAGATCGAGTTCGTAGGCATTCGTACCCAACCCGACGCTGTATCTGTTGGCCGTCTGGCTGCCGCTTCGCTGCTGATCGGTGCGCGAGGCGCTATCCAGGCTCCCGGTCCGTTCCCGCGTCCGGCTGGCGGTGGCACCCAGTTCGAACATGAGGTCGGCACGGCTGATGCGATAGCGGGCGCGCGCTTCCTGGATATCCAGCGCGACCAGCCGCAGATCCCGATTTCCGTCCAGGGCCTGATCGATCAAGGCGTGCAGGTGCGGATCGGCGAACAGGCTTTGGCGGTGAGGCGACAGGTCCGCGGACGCCGTCAGCACGGGATAGCGCTCCGGGACCGGCGGCTGCGGTCGTTCATGGCGGGGTGCCAGGGAGCAACCCGCGAGCAGGACACTCAGGGCCATGACGGTCACTCCTGTCATGACGAGCCTGCCTGCCGCGGGCCGTTTGCCCAGGGACAGGGATGGGCAGCGGGGCCGAGCCAAGGTGCGTGATGGCATCTGGATCCGCTTTTTTCCGGGTTGGCAGGAAGGGAAGAGTGGGTAGTGGAACATCGGACGTCCTCGTGGAGAACGCCATGGTAGAGGGCCCGCCTGGGCGGCCTTGTAAAGGTCTGTAGGTCTCTTGTGAAAGAGTGTTAAGGGCTGACCTTGAGGGCTTGGCGCTCCGTTATGCTCGCCGCCTCCTTGTCCCGGGACCTATCTGTGAAACTCTTTTTCAGCGTCGAAAACGTCATCACCCCTGCCGCGCCGGTGGCCACCGACCAGCGTCGCCGATACGCGTTCGTGACCTTGCCTGGCCCGCGCCAGGAAGGCGCGGGCCACGGCTCGTGCTGGCCGTCGTTCAGGCTGGCAAAACGGTCCGGATGTGACCCGCAGGGACGACCGCGCCGCGGCGTCGAGTCCTGCTAGATGCTCAAGATCCTGATAAGGCTCTATTGCGTGCTGCTGGTGACCTATGGCGCAGCCAGCTATCTGGTCCCGGAAGCCCTGCAGCAGATGTTCAGTGATCGCTATAGCCGCGTCAGTCTGGAGCAGATGAATGGCCCGCTGAAGCTGGTGGAGCGGACCTTCGTGGAAACGCCATTCGCCCACTGGCCGGCGCTGCTGGCTGAGCTGAACGCCGACATCGCGCCCGTCACCTTGCAACTGGGGCTGCAGAGCGATCCCCAGTTGACGAGCGCCGAGCGCCACCGTCTGGCCAAAGGCGAACGGCGCGTCCGCCTGACCGACGATGGCGATCCCAGCGTGGCCCTGATCCCCCTGCAGGGCGGGCACGTCCTCTGGGTCGGCTTCGCCGAGGTTCCGACCGACATAGCCCTGACCTATTGGGCCATGAACGCCCTGATCGGTGCGGCGCTGCTCATCTGTCTGTATGTCTGGCTGCGGCCGCACTGGCGTGATCTGGAGCGGCTCAGGCGCACGGCGGCGCGCCTGGGCAAGGGGCATCTGCAGGAGCGTACCGCGATCTCGCCGCGCTCGGACATCGGCCAGCTGGCGCGGGCCTTCGATGACATGGCCCAGGATCTCGAAACCCTGATTGTCCAGCAGCGCGACCTGCTCAATGCGGTCTCCCATGAGCTGCGCACGCCACTGTCCCGTCTGGAATTCGGCCTGGCCCTAATGCAGGCCGACCCGCTGCCCGCTGAAACACAGCGACAGCTGGAGCAGCAGATTCGCCACGTGCGCGAACTGGATGCGCTGGTGAACGAGCTGCTTTCCTACGCCCGCCTGCAGTCCAGTCAGCAGGCACCCGAGCGTCAGGCGCTCAAGCTCGGTGCCTTCTTGGACAGTGTCCTGGCGGATTTCAGCGAGGAACAGGAACGGCGTGGCGTCACTCTGAGCCTGGACATGGCCGCTGCGCCCGAGCAAGCCCTCTTGGCACCTAGACTCACGGCGCGCGCGTTGCAGAACCTGATTGGCAATGCTCTGCGCTATTGCCAGCGAGGGGTCTGGCTGACCGTTGGCCGCGACGCCGACACCCTGCTGATCACCGTCGAGGACGATGGCGAGGGTATTCCGCCGGGCGAGCGGGAGCGGGTGTTCGAGCCCTTCTATCGCCTGGATCGCAGTCGGGATCGCGCCACCGGCGGCTTTGGCCTGGGGCTGTCGATCAGCCGTCGCGCCATAGAGAAGCAGGGCGGGCAGCTGGCGCTGGCGCAAAGCGAAAGAGGCGGTGCGCGCTTCGACATCCGGCTGACCGACGCCCTCGTGTCCTGACCAGCAGCAGCTCAAGGCCTCCTTGGCACCCGATGACGCGGACCTGAGTCCGTTCCTTCCTCTGACCGACCTGAAAGCAAACAAATGTCCAGTTCCTCTTCTTCCCCACGATCGCCGGCTGAAACCGAGACCCTCGACGACTATGGTGACCTGGCCAGGCGTCATGTCACCTTCGCGCGGATTCTCGAACTACTGGCTCCGCACCGGGCCGCACTGGTGCTGGTGGTGTTGCTGATCGCGGTCGCCGGGATCAGCGGCGTGACCAGTCCCTTCCTGATCCGCAGCATCGTCGACGATGCCTTGCCGGCGAAGGACCTGACGCTGCTGGTCTATCTGGCCGCCGGTCTGGTCGGGGTGGCGCTGTTCAATGCCATCGCCAACCTGACCCAGACCTATGTCGCGATTCGGGTGGGCCAGAGCGTCATGCACGACCTGCGAACCCGCCTGTACGGCCACCTGCAAAACCTCTCGCTGGCGTTTTTCGCCGGTACCCGCGCGGGCGAAGTGCAGGCGCGCCTGTCCAGCGACATCGCCGGTCTGCAGACGCTGTTGACCCACTCCGCCACGGATCTGGCGAAGCACCTGAGCGTCGTGGCGGCGACCCTGGTGGCGATGCTGCTGCTGGACTGGCGCCTGGCGGGTGTCTCCTTCGCCGTCATTCCCTTGCTGGTCTGGATCAATGGCCGCGTCGCCCAGCTGCGGGAGCGGGTGACCTACCGGCAACAGGAGCAGGTGGCGGACCTTTCCGCCAACATCGCCGAGTCCCTGTCGGCCGGCGGCATCATCCTGTCGCGTACCCTGGGCCGCGTGCACTATCTCGTGCAGCGCTTTCAGCGTGACTCCGCGCAGCTGGCGCGCCTGGAAACCCAGGCCAGCACGGCGGGACAATGGGAATTCGCGCTCGTCTTCCTGGCGCTGGATCTGCTGCCGGCGCTGACCTTCCTGGGCGGCGGTCTGTTCATCGGCCTGGGGCTGCAGGTGTCCATTGGCACCCTGGTGGCCTTTATCGCCTTGCAGGAGCAATTGCTCTGGCCGCTGCTGGAGATCTTTGAGACGCGGATCGAATTCGCCAAGGGACGCGCCTTGCTGGCGCGGGTGTTCAGCTATCTGGATACGCCGGCGACGGTCGTCGAGGCGAGCTCACCGACGACTCTTGCGCGGCAGGATTTCCAGCAGGGCATCCGTTTCGAGAACGTCAGCTTCGCCTATGGCGACCGCGCCGTACTCAAGGATCTGACGTTCGAGATACCGGCCGGAAAGCACACGGCGCTGGTCGGCCCCACCGGCTCTGGCAAGACCACCATCTCCTATCTCCTCGCGCGCCTGTACGACGCCGATCAGGGGTGTATCCGCTACGACGGCATCGATAGCCGCGAGCTGAGCTTCGCGACGCTGGCCAGCCTGGTCGGCATCGTGACCCAGGATACATTCCTGCTCAACGCCAGCATCGAGGCCAACCTGCGCTTCGCCAGGCCCGACGCGAGCGAGGCGGAACTCTGGTGGGCGCTGGAAAGGGCGCAACTGGATGCCACGGTGCGCAGGCTTCCCGAGGGGCTGGGGCCGGGGTCGGTGACCGGGGTTATCAGCTGTCCGGTGGCGAGCGCCAGCGTCTGTCCCTGGCGCGTATGCTGCTGCGTGATCCACCGATCATTCTCCTGGATGAAGCGACCAGCGCCCTGGACAGCAGCACCCAGGCGGCGATGGCCGCGGCCCTGGCCTCGCTGGAGGGGCCGCGGACCCTGATTTCGATCGCCCATCGCCTCAGCACCGTCAGGCAGGCGGATCGGATTCTGGTCATCCAGGCCGGGCAACTGGTGGAGCAGGGCACCCATGAAGAGTTGATGAAACAGGGTGGGCTCTATGCGGTCATGGCGCGCAATGCCTAGCACTCGCGGCAGCTACCGCTCCGCCACCCACGCCAACATGGCGTGGCACCCTCGGGATACACTGGAAGTACCTTGCTGTGACAGCAACGACGGTAAAGACAAGGACTTTCATAGTGCGCCACTGATGGTGTCCAGGGGCGACCCGAGTCACTATGAGGCATCTCTGGAACGCGATGCTTCTTAGCGGCGCGGCTTCAGAGAGAGGTCTTACGGATGGCACAAAAGGATGTCGGCAACGACCGCGTCCGCCAGGGAATCAGCCTGATCGTCGCGGCGGTTTTTGTCCTGTCCCTGGTGGATGCTGCGGTCAAATACTTTAGTGCTCGACTACCGCTTTGGCAGCTTTTTCTTGCAGTAGCCTGCCTTTCGGTGCCCGCGATTGGCTTCTGGGCGATCGGCCGCTTCAAGGCCGGTCGCCTAGGGATAGGCTCGATCCGCTGGGTGATGGCCAGAAGTATTCTGCTCTTGCTGATGTGGATCAGCTATTACGCTGCGCTTCCTTTCATTCCTCTGTCAGTAGCGGCCGTCGCTATCTATACGACCCCCATTTTCATCGCGCTTCTAGCGGCCTGCTATGGCGGTGAGTCCCTGTCCAGGCTGGGTTGGTCTGCGGTAGGCGTCGGCTTTGCCGGCGTGGCCCTGGTACTACGCCCAGGCGCGGACGCCTTTTCTCCTGCCACGCTGCTACCGGTCATTGGTGCGCTGTTCTACGCGCTCGCAATGGTGGTCACGCGTCGACACTGCCGCAACGAACACCCTTTGGTATTGGCCCTGGGATTGAATATCGCCTTTTTGGTAGCGGCCTGCCTGGGAGGTCTGGCCTCGCTCGCGGTCAGTAAGGCGGTGGCTGCTCAGGCCGATTTTCTATTGTCTCCCTGGCAGCCACTTGGTCGCGAGGAGATGGCCTTCATCGTCTGCTACGCCGTGGCTTTGGTCTTCATCAATACGGCCACCGCCAGAGCCTATCAGATCGCCCCGGCGGCGCTGGTCGGTACCTTCGACTACGCCTATCTGGTCTTCGCCTGTCTATGGGGATATCTATTATTCCAGGAGATCCCAGACCTCTTTACCTGGGGTGGAATGTTGATGATCTTGAGCGCGGGTGTGCTCATTTCATGCGCAGAGGAAAAGCCTTAGGACAGCGCCCTAGGCTTCAAGGGCATCGAGTCTGTCGGTGCCCCTGGGGTGAGGTAGCGACAATGCGCGAGATCCCCTGCTTGCAGTCAATGGAGCGCGCCCTCAGCGCATCGTCCGGAAGGCCTCCCGCAGGTGACCGACGAATTCTCGCGGATTCTCCATCGCCGCGAAGTGCCCACCCCGATCGGCTTCCGCGAAGAACCGCAGATCGGCGAAGCGCCGCTCGGCCCAGCGGCGCGACAGCCGCAATTGCTCGCCAGGGAACATGCTGACGCCCGCGGGCAGGGGCAGCAACGCGCTGGCCATGCCGTTCGCCATCTCGCGCCTGGCCTCCCAGTAGAAACGCGCCGAACTGGCGCCGGCATTGGGCAGCCAGTAGAGCATGATGTCATCGAGCAGATGATCCAGCGGCAGGACGCACTCCGGTTCGCCCGCGCTGTCCGAGACGTCCTGGAACAGGGCGTAGATCCAGGCCGCCAGGCCTACCGGCGAATCGGCCAGGGCGAAGCCCACCGATTGCGGGCGGGTGGTCTGCACCTTCATGTAGCCCGAGTATTCACGCTCGTAGCGGGCGGCGTCGGCGAGCATCCGCTGCTCGTCCGGCGTGGCCGCCGCGACCTCCTCGGCAGTGGGCTGGAACATCACCATGTTCAGGTGCACGCCGGCCAGGCCCGCCGGGCGCATATGGGCCAGGGCGGTGGTCACCGCGGCGCCCCAGTCGCCGCCCTGGGCCAGCCAGTGATCGCCGTAGCCGAGTCGGCGCATGAGTTCGATCCAGGCCAGGGCGGTGCGGCTCACTCCCCAGCCGGGCTCGCTGGGCTGATTCGAGAAGCCGAAGCCGGGTAGCGCGGGAATGACCAGGTGAAAGGCGTCCGCGGCTTCACCGCCATGGGCGACTGGATCGCTCAGCGGCCCTATCACGTCGCGAAACTCCAGCACAGAGCCTGGCCAACCGTGGGTGAGCAGCAGGGGGGTAGCCGTCGGTTCGGGAGAGCGCACATGCAGAAAGTGGATGCCGAGGCCGTCGATCTCGGTGCGGCTGCTGCCCCAGCCGTTCAGCAGGGTCTCGGCCGCCCGCCAGTCGTACCCGCCGCGCCAGCGCTCCACCAGGGCCTGCAGGCGCTCCCGTTGCGGCCCCTGACTGCCATCGTGGACGGTCTCGCGGTCGGGCCAGCGTGTAAGCCGGAGTCTTGCCGCCAGCTCATCGAGCTGGGCTTGGGGTACGTGGATGGGAAAGGGCTGGATGAGATCGGTCATGGAGAGCCTCGCAAGGAAGGGCGCAGTCGAATAACTGAACGTTATCGTTCAGTTTACAGGCGCTGTCAATCCGCTTAAGGTTCGCCCATGACCGAAATGACCAAACCACGCGGCGGGCGACCCCGGCGCGAAGAGGCCGGCGCTGTCGATCGCCGCCTGCTGGACGCTGCCTTCGAACTCTTCCTCGCCCAGGGCTTTGCCGGGACCTCCTGCGAGGCGGTGGCGCGGCTGGCCGGTGCGGGCAAGGCCAGCCTCTATGCGCGCTTCGCCAACAAGGATCAGCTGTTCGAGGCGGTGATCCGCCGTCATTCGGCAACCCTGCCGCAGCTCGAACCCGTGCCCTCCGGCCTGCCGCTCGCGGAGCGTCTGCGGCTGGCCGGTCAGGACATGCTGGAGCACGCCTCGCGGCCGGAAACCCTGGCGATGATGCGCCTGGTGATCGCCACGGCCGATCGCTTTCCGGCAGTAGCGGCCGAGGCGACCCGGATCGGCTGGGAGGCGGGTCGCCTGCGGGTGCGACAGGCCATCGAGGCGGGCCCGGATCAGCCGGACGATGTCGAGCGGCTGCTCGAGGGATTCATCGATCTGGTCTTCGCGCCGCATCAGTTGCGGGCGCTGCTGGGCGATGATCCCAGGGCACTGCGGGCTCAGGCGGCGGAGCGGATCGAGCGGGCCATTCGGCTGTTGCTGGGGTGAGGATGTCTGGCGGCCTACGGTCCTCAATCCTCGCTGGAGGCGAAGCCCTCGAGCCAGCGCGCTTCCGAACAGAGCAGGTGGTGGCGCATGGCTGTCTGGGCACCGATCAGGTCGCGGGCTTCCACCGCACGCAGGATGGCTTCGTGTTCGGCCACGGCGACGCCCCAGGTCTTCTGGCTTTCGGTCTGCTCGGCGACGTGGGTGGAGAGGGGGCTGTGACGCTCGTCGAACAGCGAGGTGATGATGCGCACCAGGGTGGAGTTGCCGCTCATCCTGGCCAGGCGGCAGTGGAACTTGCGATCGTCCTCCATGGGCGAAAGCCCCTGGGCGATCTTGTCGCTCATGTTCTGGATGCACTTCGCCAGGTAGCGGTAATCGGCCTTGCCACCCAGGGAACAGGCCAGCACGATGGTCGCGCCCTCGATCATGGCCCGGGCGTGCATCAACTCCGAAGGACTTTCGCCAAGGGTGGAGGTCCGGGCGCCATTGTTCAGCAGCGCGGCGTTCACATAGATCCCGGAGCCCTGGCGGACCTCGATGCTGCCTTCGATTTCCAGGGCGATCAGGGCTTCGCGCAGCGACGGCCGGGAGACGCCCAGCAACAGCGCCAGGTCGCGCTCCGGCGGCAGGCGGGTACCGGCTTCGATGGCGCCCTCGCGGATATGCTGGCGCAGGCGATCCGCGATCTTCTGGTAGAGCTTTCTTTCGGTGGTGGCAGTGGGCAGCGTCATCGATGAAACCTGCATCTTCAAGGGCTTCAGTATCTCATGGGCTACCCGGTTCGGCGCCAGCGGCTCAGGGCAGGGCGGCCAGCTCGAACAGCGGGGTCGCCAGCTGCCATTTCTCCGATCCCGCCTCGGGCGAGGACAGCTGATAGCGCGCCATCAGGGTTTCCCATTCCTGGATTCTGGGATTGCGCTGTTCCAGCTGGTGCAGGCGGTCGAAGGAGAAGCCCGGCCCGGCTTCGAGCAGCATGGTCAGCCGACAGCCGAGGCGCCAGATGGTCATGTTGGCGACGCCGGCTTCGCGCAGGTGGGCGATGACCTCGGGCCAGACCGCCGCGTGCTGGCGTTCGTATTCGGCGATGAGCGCGGGGTCGTCCCGCAGGTCCAGCAGCAGACAGTAGCGTGTCATGTTCTCGCTCCTCGGCCGGTGGCGGCCGATCAGACCGTTCAGATTTCGACGATGGCTTTGACAACGCCCCGGGCCGGGTCCAGCAGCTCGGCGAAACGGTTGGGCAGCTCGGCCAGTTGCAGGCGATGGGTATTGAGTGCCGCGTCCGGGATCAGGCCCTCGCGCAGGCAGCGCTCGACGTGCTGAAAATCCTCGGCGGTGGCGTTGCGACTGCCCAGCAGGGTGGTCTCGCGCTTGTGGAACTCGGGATCGGCGAAGCGGATGTGATCCTTGACCACCGAGATCAGCACATAGCTGCCGGCATGGGCGACGAATTCGAAACCCCGCTCGATCGCGCGGGCGTTGCCGGTGGCGTCGAACACCACGTCGAAGAAGTCGCCATCGGTCAGCCGCGCCAGTTCGTCCTTGTCGCCGTCACCGACGGTGACCGTGGCCGCGACCTGCAGGTGCTGGCGACAGAATTCCAGGCGATCGCTGCGGGTGTCCAGGACGGTGACCTGGGCCCCGGCGATACCGGCGAAGATCGCCGCCGCCATACCGATGGGCCCGGCGCCCACCACCAGCACGCGCTGTGCCTGGCCCAGGCCCGAACGGCGCACGGCATGGGCGCCGATGGCGAGAAATTCCACCATGGCCGCCTGGTCGAGGGTGAGGCCTTCGGCCTTGAAGACGAAGCGGTCGGGCAGACTGAGGTATTCGGTCAGGGCGCCGTCGCGATGCACGCCCAGGACCGCGATTTTGGTGCAGCAGTTGGTCTTGCCCTGGCGGCAGGCGATGCACTGGCCACAGGACAGATAGGGCACCACGTAGACGATGTCCCCCGCCTGCAGGCGCCCGCTGTCGTCGGTTTCCTCGACGACGCCGGAAATCTCGTGGCCCATCACCCGTGGGTATTCCAGATAGGGCTGGTTGCCTTCGTAGATGTGCAGGTCGGTCCCGCAGACGCCGACCCGGCGGATACGGATCAGGGTTTCGCCTGCGCCACGGGCGGGCTTGGGGTATCGCGGGAGACCAGCAGGCCGGGTTTTTCACAGATGACGGTCAGCATAGGAAGACTCCGCATCGCTCGGGATGCACATTGGATTCATGGTGCGGCGCGCGCCGGGAATGGCAGTCAGCGTCCGGCGCCCGGGAGCGGGGCGGCAAGGGCTGTGCAATTTCATGCCGGGGCTCCTGCCACGGGGGCATCGGCGTCCAGCAGGCCGCGCTGCTTGAGGGTGCTCCAGAATTCCGCCGGAATGGGCGTCTGCAGCCAGGCCAGGTTGCTGGCCACCTGCTCGGCGCTGCGCGCGCCGATGACCGCGGAGGCGACCGCCGGATGCGCCAGGGGAAATTGCAGGGCCGCGGCGGCCAGCGGGATCGCGAAATCGGCGCAGACAGCCTGCAGGGCCCGCACCTTGGCCACCACCGCTGGCGGCGCGGCGCCATAGTCGAAGTGCTGGCCACCGGCTAGGATCCCGGAGTTGAACACCCCGCCGGCGACGATGGCGTGGCCCTGGGCCAGGCAGCGATCGAGCAGGGGTCTCAGGCTCTCCTGCTCCAGCAGGGTGTAGCGACCGGCCAGCAGGGTGCAGTCCAGCGGGCACTCGTCGAGGCTGTCGACCACGACCTCCCATTCGTTGACGCCCAGGCCGATGGCCTGGATCTGGCCTCCGCTGCGCAACTCCTCCAGCGCGCGGAAACCGCCGCCGCGGGTCAGCTCCTGCCAGTGCCGGTCATGCCGCTCGCCATGGGTGCGGCGGCCGATGTCGTGCACATAGAGGATGTCGATCCGCGCCAGCCCCAGTCGCTGCAGGCTGTCTTCATGGGACCTGAGGATGGCGTCGTAGCTGTAGTCGTAGACCGGCTTGAAGGGCAGTGGCCGGGCCCAGCCGTCGTCGTTGGCGCGCTCGCTGCCGTTGGGCGCGAGCAGCCGGCCCACCTTGCTGCTGAGCACGACTTCATCCCGCGGCAATTCGTCGAGAAAGGCCCCGAGGCGATGCTCCGAGCGGCCATAGCCATAGAAGGGCGCCGTATCGAAATAGCGGATGCCCTGCCGCCAGGCGCCGGCCAGGGTGTCGACGGCCTGCTGCAGGGGCATGTCCCGGTACAGTCCGCCCAGCTGGGAGCAGCCGAGTCCGAGCACCGGCAGGGCCAGCGGGCTTTTCGCCAGGGGACGCCGTTCGGAGAGATTCATCGCCAGGCCTCCGCTCAATAGAGCACGTTGCGTGCGTTAGGGCTGTCCAGGTTGGCCTTGTCGATGAGCAGGACGCCGGTGTCGATGAACTTGGGTACCTTCTGCTTCTCGATGACCTTGATCACCGTGGCGACCGATTCCAGGCCCATGCGATAGGAACTCTGCACCACGATGGCGTCCAGGGTGCCGTCGCGCACGAAGCCCTGCAGATCTTCGTTGCCGTCGAAGCCGATGGCCTGCAGCTTGCCGGCCTTGCCGGACTGGGCGATGGCCCGCGCCATGCCGACCGCGGTGGGTTCGTTGGCGCCGTAGATGCCCTTGAGGTCAGGATTGGAGGCCAGGACGTCGGTGGTCTGGTTGAGGGCGTTGGCCATCTGCGACTGGGAATAGAAGGGGCCCACCACGGTCAGCTGCGAATGCTGCTCCAGGTATTTGCGGAAGCCGCCGACCCGGCCCGTTTCCGAGCCGGTGCCCGGCACATAGGACATGATGGCGATCTTGCCGGTCTTGCCGACCTTCTCGATCATGCGCTGGGCGGACAGCTCGCCGGCCTTGTTGTTGTCGGTGGAGAGAAAGGACTGGTAGTAGGGCGCGCCGCTTTCCGCGACCGAGGAGTCGATCAGCACCACCGGGATATGGGCTTCCCAGGCCTGCTTGATGGCCGGCACCAGGGCGTCCGGGTCGGACGGCGCCAGCACGATGCCCGAGACGCCGCGGTTGACGGCATTGACCACCATGTTCACCTCGTCGGCGATCGCCGATTCCGAGGCCGGTCCCTGGAAGGTGACCTTGTAGCTGGTGTGTTGCTTGGCCGTCTCCTGCACGCCCTTCTGCACGTTCTGCCAGTAGTTGGAGTTGGCACTCTTGACGATGACGGCGATCTCGCCGTTACCGGCCAGCGCCAGGGAGGTCGCGGCGGAGAGGGCGACACCCAGGACCACTTTCTTGAAGTTTTTCATCGGTCGTTCCTTGTTGTTGTTATCGAGGGTTCACTTCTTGCGGTTGCGGAGCTGGTCGATACAGACGGTCAGCAGGATCACCAGGCCGATGATGATCTGCTGGGTGAAACTGGAGACGCCGAGCATGTTGAGGCCGTTGCGCAGCACGCCGATGGTGAAGGCGCCGATCAGGGTGCCCGACACGCTGCCGATGCCACCGGAGAGCGAGGTGCCGCCGATCACCGCGCTGGCGATGGCGTCCAGTTCGTACATCACCCCTTCGTTCGGTTGGGCGGTGACCAGGCGCGACATCAGCACCGCGCCGGTCAGGCCGGCCAGCACGCCGGACAGCACATAGGTGAAGAGGGTGACCGCGCGCACCTTGACCCCGGAGAGCCGGGCCGCTTCGGCGTTCGAGCCCACGGCATAGATGTGGCGGCCCAGGCGGGTGCGGCTGAGCACCAGCCACAGGGCGATGGCCAGGACGATCATGATGATCACCGGGTAGGGGATGCCCGGAAAGATCACGTTGGGAAAGCCGTCGTCGCCGATGCGTTCGATGCGGCCCAGGGTGCCGTTGCCGAGTACGCCAAAGGCGGCGCCGAGGCCGGAGATGGGCTGGGCATCGGTCAGTCGCAGCGCCAGGCCGCGGGCCACCAGCATCATGCCCAGGGTGGCGATGAAGGGCGGCAGCTTGACCAGGGTCACGAACAGGCCGTTGATCGCGCCGCAGATCCCGCCGACGATCAGCCCGACCAGGATGCCCACCTCGATGGACGCCCCGGCCTTGACCGCCATGGCGTTGGCCACGCCGGCCAGGGCCAGCACCGAGCCCACCGAGAGGTCGATGCCGCCGGTGATGATCACCGCCGTCGCACCGAGGCCGAGAAAGGCGATGGAGGTGACCTGCAAGGCCACGCTCATGCCGTTGCCCATGGTGAGGAAGGCACTGCTCATGGAGGAAAACACCGCGATCAGGGCCAGCAGGCTGACCAGGGCGCCAAACTTCTGCAGAAATTCTTTTTGTTTTTCGGTCATTTCTCTGTCTCGCTCGACACGCGTGGACGACCTGCCGTCAGTGCGACGTGCAGCCGGAGGCGTAGTGCATGATCTGGTCCTGGGACGTGGCCCGGGTCTCGACGTCACCGGTCAGGCGACCTTCGTGAAAGACCAGGATCCGATCGCTCATGCCCAGCAATTCCGGCAGTTCCGAACTGATCAGGACGACACCGATGCCCTGGGCCGCCAGCTGGTCCATCATTTCGTAGATGGCGTACTTGGCGCCGACGTCGATCCCCCGGGTGGGCTCGTCGAAGAACATGATCCGGGCGTCCCGGAACAGCCATTTGCCGATGATGATCTTTTGCTGGTTGCCGCCCGAGAGGTAGCGGGTGACCTTGTCGATCGAGGGCGTGCGGATGTCCAGCCGCCGCACGTAGTCCTGGGCGACCCGCGCCTCCTCTTTGAAGCGGATGAAGCCCAGCGGCCCGCAGAGGGCATCCAGATTGGCCAGGGTCAGGTTGTGCGCCAGGGTCATCTTGACCGCCAGGCCGTCCTTCTTGCGGTCTTCGGACAGGTAGGCGATGCCCTGGTCGATGCCGTCGCGCGGACTGCGGATAGTGACCGCGCGGCCGTTGATTTCCACCTGGCCGGCATCCAGCCGATCGGCGCCAAAGATCGCCCGGGCGATCTCGGTGCGCCCGGCGCCCATGAGGCCGGCGAAGCCGAGGATCTCGCCGCGGCGCAATTCGAAGCTGATGTCCTGGAAGACCCCCTTGCGGCTCAGGCCTTGCGCCCGCAGCAGCACCTCGCCGGTGGGCACCGAGGTGCGCGGCGGAAATTTCTCGTCGAGGGAGCGCCCGACCATGCCCGCCACTATGGCGTCGACACTGGTGTCGGCAAAGCGCTGGGTGGAGACGTAGCGACCGTCGCGCAGGATGGTTACCCGGTCGACGATGTGGCGCATCTCGTCCAGCCGGTGGGAGATGTAGAGCATGCCGACGCCGCGCGCCTTGAGGTCCTGGATGACCTTGAACAGTGCCTGGGTTTCGCTTTCGGTCAGCGAGGAGGTCGGTTCGTCGAGGATGAGCACCCGGGCGTCCAGCGACAGCGCCTTGGCGATCTCCACCATCTGCTGCTGGGCCACCGACAGCTTGGCCACCGGGGCGCGGGGCTGATGACCACGCCCAGGCGCGCCAGGCAGGCTTCGGTGTCCGCCTGCATCTTGCGTCTGTCGATCAGGCCGAAGCGCGCCGGCTCGCGGGCCAGGAAGATGTTTTCCGCCACCGTAAGGTGGGGCACCAGGTTGAGTTCCTGGTGAATGATGGCGATGCCGACATGCTCGGCTTCCGACACGGACTTGAAGTGCCGCTCTTCGCCGAGGTAGCGGATCCGCCCCTCGTCCGGCGGCTGCTGGCCGCTGACGATCTTCATCAGGGTGGACTTGCCGGCGCCGTTCTCGCCGCAGATGGCGTGGACTTCACCCGGGTAGAGGCTGAGGCTGACGTCGTCGAGGGCCACGACGCCGGGAAAGCGCTTGGAAATGTTTTCGAGCGTCAGGCAGGGCGCGGGCGCGGCCGGTACGGGGCCGCCACCTTCGCCGCGGGGCGATGGGGTATCCAGCATGGTGCTCTCTCTTTTTGTTGTTCTAGGGTCATTGCCCTATGTGAGATCCATGGCAGGGAAAGCTACACCCCCGTTCGGATATCTGGCAAGACCAATTTGATTTTTTAGAATTGGTCTTGCCAGATCGGGGCCGGATTCGCACGCTGCTCGCAGGCCCCGCGGGGGCGGTCCTCACTCAGGCGAGGCTTTCGCAACAGCGGCGAGGTGTACGAGCGGGGAAAATGAAAACGGCCACAGGCAAGGCTGTGGCCGTCTTGATCGAGTGCCGTGGTCAGAGGCGTCGGCGGGATCGCCGGACTCGTCGCCTGCCGCTCTGGGCGAGGCGACCAGCGGACGGCACTGCCGCCTTGTTCAGGCAGGAGCCGCGTCGGGCTTGAGTTCGAGGCGCTCGAAGCGGCGGGCGAGCACGGTGTAGGCGAAGATCCCCAGCACGCCATGGGCAGCAACGAACCAGAGCGCCAGGTCGAAGGAGCCGGTGCGGGCGAGCACCAGCCCGATCACCACCGGGGTGACGATACCCGCCAGATTGCCCAGGCCGTTGAAGACGCCACCGCTCAGACCCACCATGCTCTTCGGCGCCGTGTCGGACAGCACCGCCCAGCCGACGGCGGCCAGGCCCTTGCCAAAGAAGGCCAGCGCCATCAGCGCGATGACCGTGGCATTGGTCTCGGCGAAGTTGCAGAGCACCAGGGTGGTGGAGAGTGCCATGCCGGTCACGAAGGGGATCTTGCGGGCCAGCGACGGATGGGTCCCGCGGCGTATCAGGTAGTCGGACAGCATCCCGCCTAGCACGCCGCCGCTGAAGCCGCAGATGGCCGGCAGCGCCGCGACCCAGCCGGCCTCCATGATGGTCATGCCGCGGCCCTTGATCAGATAGATGGGAAACCAGGTGATGAAGAAGTAGGTGAGGGCGGTGATGCAGTACTGACCCAGGTAGATGCCCCACAGCGTCCGCTGGGTGAACAGTTGCATGATCTGCCGCCCCTTGGGTCTTTCCCGCTGGCTGATGCGCTGCTGCTCCAGATCGACCAGGGCGCCCCCGTCGCGCATGGTCGCCAGTTCCGCGGCGGTCAGGCGGGGATCGCTCAGCGGCTCGCGGTAATAGGCGAACCACACCAGGGTCAGCAGCAGGCCCAGGGCGCCCATCCAGAGAAAGACGTGCTCCCAGCCGAGGGCGTGGGTCAGCCAGGCCATCAGCGGGGTGAACACCACCACCGCCATGTACTGGGCCGAGTTGAACAGGGCCGAGGCCGTGCCGCGCTCACGGGTAGGAAACCAGCAGGACACGATGCGGTTGTTGGCCGGGAAGGCGGGTGACTCCACCAGGCCGAGCATGAACCTCAGGCAGAACAGCGCGACCGCCGCCGAGGCGCCGACGAAACCCAGGCCGCCTACCGTGCCCTGGAGCAGGGTGAACACCGACCACAGCAGCAGGCTGCAGCCATAGACCCGCCGCGCGCCGAAGCGATCCAGCAACCAGCCGCCGGGGATCTGGCCGAGGGCATAGGCCCAGGCGAAGGCCGAGAAGATCAGGCCCAGGGCCATGGGGTCGATGCCCAGCTCGGCGATCACCCCGGTACCAGCGATGGAAAGGGTCGCCCGGTCGGCATAGTTGATGACGGTGACCAGGAAGATCAGCGCCAGCACCGCGTACCGATGGCGTCCGAGGGCGTTGGTAGCGGTAGTGGCGAGCGTCGAGGTGAGGGGCTTGCTGTGCATGTCTGGGGCGCCTCCGTGTTGTTATTGTGCAGGGCGACAAGCGGCTGCCTAGCCGACGGCGGCTTCGCTGGCGAAGCACTCGGCGAGGTGGCGCAGGACGATCTCGCCCATGGCCAGGCGGGTCTGCTCGGTCGCGCTGGCGCGGTGTGGTTGCAGCACGACGTTATCGAGATCCAGCAGGGCCGGCGGGACGTGGGGCTCGTCGGTGAAGACGTCCAGGCCGGCGCCGGCGATGCGGCGTTCCTGCAGCGCCCGTACCAGGGCCGGTTCATCCACCAGCTTGCCGCGGGCGACGTTGATGAAATAGCCCTGGGGTCCCAGCGCCTCCAGCACCTCCGCGGTGATCAGCACCCGTTCCTGATCGGCCGAGGCGGCGAGGATCAGCGCATCGCTGTCCCGCGCCAGGGCGACCAGATCCGGCTCGTGGCGATAGGGGAGCTGGAGCTGCGCCTGGGGATCGGCATAGGCGATCCGCATGTCGAAGGCCGTGGCGCGTCGGGCGATCGCCCTGCCCACCTGCCCCAGACCGATGATGCCCAGGCGGATGCCCGTCACCTTGCGCGCCAGCGCCTGTGCCGTCTGGCCCCACTGGCCCGCCCGGACCAGCCGCTCTCCCAGGCCGAGGTCGCGCAGGGTCATCAGCAGCAGCCCCAGCGCCATGTCGGCGACATCGTCGGTGAGGACCCCGGGTGTCGTGGTGACCCGGATGCCACGTCGCGCGGCTTCGTCCAGATCGACGGCGTCGGTCCCCACGCCGGCGACGGCCACGATCTCCAGCCTGGGCAGGCGATCCATCAGCGTCCTGGCGCAGCCCCTGGCGCCGCCGGTCACGACCCCGCGAATACGCGGGGCGACCTCGTCCAGCAGCGCCTCGGGATCTTCGGCGAGATCGAGTCGGTGAATCTCGTAGGCTGCCCGGAGTCTCGCATCGATGGGGGCGGGTACGGCCTGGGTAAGCAGCAATGCAGTCATGGTGGAGTCTGATCCTTTGCCGGATGTTGCCGCCGAGCATAGGAACTGCATCGATATACGTCTAACATAGATGCTGGATGGATTGATGCGCGGATTGAATCGTGGAATTACATCAGTTGCGCTGCTTCGTCGCCGTCGCCGAGGAGTTGCACTTCGGCCGTGCCGCCCGGCGGCTGTTCATGACCCAGCCGCCGTTGAGCCGGCAGATCCAGCTGCTGGAACGTGATCTCGGTGTCCAGTTGCTGGAGCGCTCCAACCGCCAGGTACGCCTCACCGCGGCGGGCGTCGGCTTCCTGCGCGACGCCCGGCACGTCCTGCTGTTCGCCGAGCGGGCGGGAGAGACCGCCCGCAGTCTGGCACGGGGCAGCAGCGGCCGGCTCAGCCTGGGCTTCACCGCCGTCGCGGGTTATCGCCTGATCCCCGAACTCGTGCGGCACCTCCAGGGCGCCCTGCCGGAAGTGGATCTCGTGCTGCAGGAACAGGTCACCACCGACCAGACCGAGACGCTGGCCGCGCAGATGATCGACGTGGGTTTTCTACGCCAGCTGGCGCCGCGCGGACCGCTGCGGGGAGAGCGGGTCTGGCGGGAGCCGCTGCTGCTCGCCTTGCCCCTTGGCCATCCGCTGGCGGCACAGCGGGCGGTGTCGGTGCGGGCGCTGGAACACCAGCCCTTCGTCATGTATTCGCCCGGCGAAGGTCGCTATTTCTACGACAGCATTGCCGGCCTCTTCGCCAGTACCGGTGTCCGGCCACGCTTCGTTCAGCACTTGGGCCAGACCCATTCCATCCTGGGCCTGGTCCGCGCCGGGGTTGGCGTCGCGTTGTTGCCGGCATCGGCGGCGCATCTGCACGTCGATCAGGTCTGCTTCCGTCCGCTGACGGACGCCGAACTCCACGCGGAGGTCTGGATGGCCTGGCGAGAAGACAACAGCAATCCCGCCTTGCCGCTCTTTCTGCATCAGGCGCGCCGCTACTTCATCCACGATCCGGAGGCCGAGGAGGCATCCTAGCGCACGGGCGCAGCCGCGCCGGCACGCGCCGGGCGGGCGTCGCGGAAGCTGACCAGAAAGGCCAGCAGCACGCCCAGGGAGAACACCGCCGGGAACAGCCAGATGCCCTGCCAGTCGTGGCCGGCGGCGCTGGCATAGTGATCCGAGACCATCCCGGCCACCCGGAAGCCGACCAGCATGCCCACGCCATAGGTGGCCAGGGTGATCAGGCCCTGGGCCGCACTCTTGTTCGCTTCGCCGGCCTTGGCGTCGGTATAGATCTGCCCGGACACGAAGAAAAAGTCGTAGCAGACCCCATGCAGGGCGATGCCGAGCAGCAGATAGGCGAGGGCGTCACCCTGGGCACCCAGGGCGAAGCAGCCATAGCGCACCGCCCAGGCCAGCATCCCCACCAGCAGGGTGCGCTTGAGGCCGAAGCGGCGGATGAACAGCGGCAGGAGCAGCATGAAGCCCACCTCGGACACCTGGCCGAGGGTCATCATGCCGGTGGGGTTGGCCACCCCCAGCTCGGCGAGAAAGAGGTTGGCGTTCTGGTAGTAGAAGGCCAGCGGAATGCAGATCAGCACCGAGGCGGCAAAGAACACCGCGAAGCTGCGGTCCTTGAGCAGGCGCAGGGCGTCCAGGCCGAGCATCGCGCCCAGTCCGCCGCGGGTGGCCGGCAGCGGCGCGGTGCGCGGCAGGCTGAAGCTGTAGAGGCCGAGGAGGAGGGAGGCCGCGGCGCCGAGCAGGAAGGTGTTGCGCAGGGCGCCGGCGGCGATGCCGCTGCGGCTGTCCCAGGCGAAGACGAAGCTGATCGCGAGGCCCGCGGCGATCCAGCCCAGGGTGCCCCAGACGCGGATCCTGGCGAACTGCCGGGCCGGATCGGCCAGGTGGCGGAAGGCCACGGAATTGGCCAGCGCCAGGGTCGGCATGTAGCAGAGCATGTACGCCAGCACCAGCGGATAGAAGGTGGTGAAGTCGGCCGCCGCATAAAGTTGGTAGAGCAGCACCGCACCGGCCAGGTGCAGCAGGCCGAGGATGCGCTCGGCGTTGAAGTAGCGATCGGCGATCAGGCCGATCACGAAGGGCGCCAGGATCGCGCCCCAGGACTGGGTGGCGAAGGCCTGGCCGATCTGGCCGCCATTGGCGCCCAGGGTGTTGCCGAGAAAGGTCGCCAGGGTGACGAACCAGCTGCCCCAGATAAAGAACTGCAGGAACATCAGGGTGCTCAGGCGTAGCGAAAGTGCGTTCATCGTCGTTTCCTTGTTGTGGGTTATGTGACGAAAAAACGAGGGGGTCCTTACTCCAGGCCGAGCATTCGCCGATTGCGCGCCGGATCGGCCTCGCTGCCGGCGAAGTCGTCGAAGGCGCGGGTAGCCGGCTGGATCAGGTGCCGCTGGATGAAGGGCGCTCCTTCGGCCGCGCCCTGGGACGCGTCCTTGAGGCAGCACTCCCATTCCAGCACCGCCCAGCCGTCGAAGCCGTACT
This sequence comes from Pseudomonas oryzihabitans, assembly GCF_014522265.1. Classification (GTDB taxonomy): domain Bacteria; phylum Pseudomonadota; class Gammaproteobacteria; order Pseudomonadales; family Pseudomonadaceae; genus Chryseomonas; species Chryseomonas aestiva. Next base: position 4,426,046 of record NZ_CP017024.1, on the reverse strand, counting down.
GGGTGAGCTTGCTGAAGATGGCGCCGAAATCGACCTGGCCGTCGCCCAGGGAACGGAAGCGCCCCGGCCGCTCGGCCCAGTCCTGGTAGCCGCCATAGACGCCGCTGCGCGCATCGGGACGGAATTCCGCGTCCTTGACGTGGAACATGCCGATGCGCGCGTGATAGCGGTCGATGAAGCCCAGGTAGTCCAGCTGCTGCAGGACGAAATGGCTGGGGTCATAGAGGATCCGCGCCCGGGGATGGTCGTCGACCGCCGCCAGGAAGCGCTCGAAGGTGGCGCCATCGTGGAGGTCCTCGCCGGGGTGCAATTCGAAGCAGAGGTCGATGCCTTCTTCGCCGTAGACGTCGAGGATGGGGCGCCAGCGACGGGCCAGCTCGGCGAAGCCTTCGTCCACCAGGCCCGCCGGACGCTGCGGCCAGGGATAGACATAGGGCCAGAGCAGGGCGCCGGAAAAGCTCGCCACCGCCTTGAGACCGAGGCGGCGGCTGGCCTTGGCGGCCAGCTTGAGCTGCTTGACCGCCCAGGCCTGGCGCTCTTCCGGGCGGCCGCGCAGTGCCGGCGGGGCAAAGGCGTCGAAGGCCTCGCCGAAGGCTGGATGCACGGCTACCAGTTGTCCCTGCAGGTGGGTGGAGAGTTCGCTGATGGCCACTCCGGCGGCGGCGCACTGGCCGAGCAGTTCGTCGCAGTAGTCCTGGCTGGCGGCGGCGCGCTCCAGATTCGGGCACTGGGGCCCCAGCGTCGGCAGCTGGATGCCCCGGTAGCCGAGGTCCGCCGCCCAGCGCGCCAGGTTGGGCAGGGTGTCGAAGGGCGGCTGGTCATCGAGAAACTGGGCGAGAAAGATCGCCGGGCCCTTGAGGCCGGGACGAGCGTTGGCGGCCATGTTCAGGCTCCTGGGGTCGGTAAGGGGGTCCAGGCGCTCTGGCGCCGATGGCTGGCCAGGGCGGTTTCGATAAAGGCCAGCCCGCGCCAGCCCGTATGGATGCCAGGCAGGCCTGCCGCGGGATCGGCGGGATCGCGAATGGCCGCGGCCAGCTGGCGATAGAGATTGGCCAGGGCTTCGAGATAGCCCTCCGGGTGCCCGGCGGGCAGGCGCAGGCGCTGCTGGGTGCCGGCACTCAGCCAGGGCAGACCGAGGCCGGCGCGCAGGTCCTGCGGCGGTTGGTCGAGGCTGCGCTGCAGCAGGCTGTTGGGTTCCTGCTGCCGCCATTCCAGGCTGCCGCGCTCACCGTAGAGGCGGATGCGCAGGCCATTTTCCTCGCCGATGCAGACCTGACTGGCCAACAGGCTGCCGCTGGCGCCCGCGGCGGTTTCGAACAGCACCATGACATCGTCGTCCAGCCGCCGACCGGGCAGGTGGCTGCGCAGCTGGGCACTGAGACGGGTGATGGGCTGGCCGCCGATGAATTCGGCGAGGCTGAAGGCATGGGTGCCGATGTCGCCCAGGCAACCGCCCGGGCCGGAGGCGGCCGGATCGTCGCGCCAGGCCGCCTGCCGATTGCCGGTGGCGGCCAGGTCCTGGGCGAGCCAGCCCTGGGGGTATTCCACATGGATCTTGCGCAGGGCGCCCAGCTCTCCGCGGGCGACCCGCTCGCGGGCCTCCCATACCAGCGGATAGCCGAGGTAGCTGTGGGCCAGGGCGTAGCGCAGGGGCAGGGCGGCCAGCGTGTCCGCCAGGCGCTGTACCTCGGCCAGCGAGATGCCTGCGGGTTTTTCCGAGAAGACGTGGAAGCCGGCGGTCAGGGCTGCCTGGGCGATGGGCACATGGAGGTCGTTGGGCGTGACGATCACCAGCAACTCGACCCGCTGCTCGGGGGTAGCCGGGCTTCATCGGCCAGCAGGGTCTGCCAGGAGGCATGGACCCGCGCGGGCGCCAGACCGAGTTCCCGTCCAGTCGCGCCGTTGTTGGCGGGATCACGACTGAAGGTGCCGCAGACCAGTTCGAGCGCGCCATCCAGGGCGGCTGCGCACCGGTGGGCCGCGCCGATGAAGGCGCCCTGGCCGCCCCCGATCATGCCGTAGCGGACCTTGCCGCCGGTTTCCGCCTGCATCCTCTTACCCTCGGTTTATTGTTGTGTTGAGTGTAACCGGTTACATCTGCGGTTATTTGGAGCCCGTGGCGGTCGTTAGTCAAGCGCCCGGCGGACGTACGGCTTGCCCGTACGCAGGGCTTTGCGCACAGTGACAACCTTTCCCACGCTCACCGAGGCCGCATGTCCAACATCCGCCGGGTCGCCGAACTGGCCGGGGTATCGGTCGCTACCGTGTCGCGCACCCTGAAGAATCCCGAGGTGGTGGCGCCAGCGACCCGCGAACGGGTGCAGGCCGCCGTGACCGCGGCCAACTACCGGCCCAATGGGATGGCGGTGCAGTTCCGTTCGCGACGTACCGGCAATCTGGTGGTGCTGGTGCCGCTGATCGCCAACAGCTTCTTCGCCCGCGTCATCGCCGGCATCCAGCAGGCGGCCCAGGCGGCGGGGTACCGGGTGCTGCTGTGCGATACCGCGGGGGACGAGGCCCGCGAGCGCGAGTACGCCGAACTGGTCTATGCGCGGCAGGCGGATGGGGTGATCCAGTTGCGCGCCTTCGATCCCTTCGCCGGTGATGCCGACGCACCGCCGGTGGTGAATGCCTGCGAGGTGCTCGCCGAGCACACCTGGCCCAAGGTGCGGCTGGACAATCGCGCCGCCGCCCGCTGCCTGACCGACCACCTGCTGGCGCTCGGTCACAGGCGCATCGCCCTGATCAAGGGTCCGGAAGACAGCCCGCTGACCCTGGAGCGCCTGGCCGGTTACCAGGAGGCGCTCACCCAAGCCGGCATCCCGCTGGACCCGGATCTGCTGCATCCGGGCGATTTCACCTTGGCCGCTGGCGCCGCCGCGACCAGGACGCTGCTGGCGCTACCGGCGCGGCCCACCGCGCTGTTCTGCTGCAGCGACGAGATGGCGATCGGCGCCCTGCAAAGCCTTCGCGGCGCGGGCCTGCGAGTGCCCGAGGACCTGTCGCTGGCGGGCTTCGACGACATCGCCTTCGCCGCCTACAGCGATCCCCCGCTGACCACCATCGCCCAACCGGCGGAGGCCTTCGGCCAGCGTGCCGTCGCCCTGCTGCTGGAGATCCTCAGCGGCGCGGCGCCCACCACCCGGGAGGTGGTGCTGCCCTTCGAACTGGTGGTGCGGGGGAGTACCGGGGTCTGCCGCGGCCGCTGACACTCGGGCGCGGCAGAGCCGGCTATCGTCGCTCGGGTTGTCCGGGATCGCGCCGGACAGTTCGTCGCCCTGGAACACTGCGGCCGCTGCCCGCTAATGCGGCTCGGTCGCCAGTCTTACGGCGACTTCCTCGACCAGCTGGATGGTTTCTGCCGTCAGGGCTTCAAATTGAAAGAGGATGTCCTGCAATTCCGGGCTGCCCATATCCACTTCGCGGAGCTGATCGATTCTCCGCGTCAGCAACCGGTGAATGTTCAACAGGCAATCGCGGTCGGGATTGTCGGGTATGGCGAGGCGGTTGCTCATCCTTGTCTCCGTGTTAACTGACCACCATGACCCTCGATATCGTCTGGCAAGCGGGTTTGTTGAGGTGGTTCGTCGCCGACGACGTGCGTCAGAATGCTGCTTCCAGGGGTTGACGCAGCACCGCGGATAGCCAGCGAACAGGGTGGTGGGTGCTAGTCACCCTTTCTGCGGAACCATCGTGAATGATTCGGCGAAACCCCAAGCCAGGCTCGACGTTGATAGCACCCAGACGGTGAAGGGTTCAGGGGCAGGACTTCTTCGATCAACGAACCAGCGCTTCGCGTCAGGCCTGGCAAACATCCGCTATCCGGGCTTTCAACAGATTCGCCAGGTCATCGAAGAGGATCTGCACCGAGCGCAGCGACAGATTGTCCGGGCGGGTCAGCAGCCAGATATCGGTGTCGCAACCGGGCAGCGCCGGACCCAGGCGCTCGACGCCGTCCAGACTGCTGATCATGAAGTCGGGGAGGGCGGCCACCCCGAGACCGGCGCCGACCAGGCTGCCGACCGAGGACATGCTGCTGCAGCGATAGCGCGGGGTGAGGCTGGGGTAGGCCTGGCGCAACCAGGTGACCGAGACGTGATCGGCCAGGGAGTCGTCCGGGGCGATCCAGGGCAGTTCGGTGGCCAACTGGCCGTAACCGGCGCGATAGCGCTCGTGACCGCAGACGAAGTAGGAGCTGCGACCGAGCCGGCGGCCGATCAGGTGTTCCGGCGGGGCGTTGGACAGGCGCAGGGCGATGTCCGCATCCCGCCGGCTCAGGCTGGCGAAGGTGTTGGAGGTGGCGACTTCCAGGGCGACCGCCGGATAGCGCGGCATGAGCTCGGCGAGCCCCGGCAGGAGCAGGCTGCGCAGCACGGCATCGGTGCAGGTCAGGCGGACCGTGCCGCTGATGACGTTCTCGCCCTGGGTGAGGGCGATGCGTGCCGCCTCCAGCGCCTGTTCGGCGCGCTCGGCCTGTTCGGCGAGGGCCTTGGCGCTCTGGGTCGGGGTGTAGCCGCGGCGGGTCTTGTCGAACAGCGCGACCTGCAGATTGGCTTCGAGCTTGCGGATAGCGCGAAAGACCGTGGAGACGTCCACCTGCAACTGCTCGGCAGCCCTGGCCAGGGTCCGGCCGCGCACCAGGGCGAGGATCAGCTTGAGATCGGCATGGCCTATCTGATATTGCATCCGTGCATTCTTCCTTTGCCGATTCGCCGATATGGGTTGCGCTCATGCCAATTTATACTGGCCCAGCCCGTCGAGGGCAATCAGGTGGAAGGGCGGACCTTGGCAAAGAGGGTCGGCGCCTGCAGCAACCACCGCCCACAGCCACGCTGCCAGACCCGCACGAGCAAGCACAACCAAGCGGGCCAGCGTCAAGGATGCCTCCCATGAATTCGATATCCCCCCGCGTCGTCCAGCTCACCGAAGCCAACGGCTTTCTCAAGGAGCACCCGGAAATCCAGTACGTCGATCTGTTGATCACCGACATGAACGGCGTCATCCGGGGCAAGCGCGTCGAGCGGGCCAGTCTCTCCAAGGTCTATGAGCGCGGCATCAATCTGCCGGCCTCGCTGTTCGCCCTGGACATCAACGGCTCCACGGTGGAAAGCACCGGCCTGGGCCTGCACATCGGCGATGCCGATCGCACCTGCTTTCCTATCCCCGGCACCCTGAGCTACGAGCCCTGGCAGAAGCGCCCGACCGCGCAACTGCTGATGACCATGCACGAGCAGGACGGCTCGCCGTTCTTCGCCGATCCGCGCGAGGTGCTGCGGCGGGTGGTGAAGAAGTTCGACGACCTGGGCCTGACCATCTGCGCCGCCTTCGAACTGGAGTTCTACCTGATCGACCAGGAGAACGTGAACGGCCGGCCGCAGCCGCCGCGCTCGCCGATCTCCGGCAAGCGACCGGTCTCCACCCAGGTCTATCTGATCGATGACCTGGACGAGTATGTGGATTGCCTGCAGGACATGCTCGAAGGCGCCAAGGAGCAGGGGCTGCCGGCCGATGCCATCGTCAAGGAATCCGCGCCGGCACAATTCGAGGTCAACCTGCATCACGTCGAAGACGCCATCAAGGCCTGCGACCATGCGGTGCTGCTGAAGCGGCTGATCAAGAACATCGCCTACGACCATGAGATGGATTCCACCTTCATGGCCAAGCCCTATCCCGGTCAGGCCGGCAACGGTCTGCACGTACACATCTCGCTGCTGGACAAGCAGACCGGGCAGAATATTTTCGCCACCGATGATCCCGAGCACCATGCGCCGCTGCGCCATGCCATCGCCGGCATCCTGGAAACCCTGCCGGCGTCGATGGCCTTCCTCTGTCCGAACGTCAATTCCTACCGCCGCTTCGGTGCCCAGTTCTATGTGCCCAACGCCCCGAGCTGGGGCCTGGACAACCGTACCGTGGCGGTGCGTGTGCCCACTGGCAGTAGCGAGGCGATCCGCATCGAACACCGCGTCGCCGGGGCCGATGCCAATCCCTATCTGATGATGGCCTCGATCCTCGCCGGCATTCATCACGGCATGACCCAGGGCCTGGAGCCCTGCGCTCCGGTCAGCGGCAACTCCTACGAACAGCTCGAACAGAGCCTGCCGAACAACCTGCGCGATGCCTTGCGCCGGCTGGACGACAGCGCGGTGATGAATCAGTACATCAGCCCCGAGTACATCGACATCTTCGTCGCCTGCAAGGAGGCCGAGCTGGAGGAGTTCGAGACCACCATCTCCGATCTCGAATACAACTGGTATCTGCATACCGTCTAGGAGGCGTGATCATGACCGTGCTGACGCAACAGGACTGGGAGCAACGCACCCAGGCATTGACCGTCGAAGCCCGTGCCTTCATTGACGGCCGCTACCAGGCCGCCCTGGGCGGTGCGACCTTCGACGACCTGAGTCCGGTGGATGGTCGCCACCTGGCGCGGGTGGCCAGTTGCATGGCCGAGGATGCCGAACTGGCCGTACGAGCCGCCCGGGCGAGTTTCGCCCGGGGCGACTGGGCACATCAGGCGCCGGCGCAGCGCAAGCGGGTGCTGATCGCCTTCGCCGAGCTACTGCTGGCCCATGCCGAGGAGCTGGCCCTGCTGGAAACCCTCGACATGGGCAAGCCGATCAGCGACTCGCTTGCCATCGACGTGCCGGCGGCAGCCAACGCCCTGCGCTGGAGCGCCGAGGCCATTGACAAGGTCTATGACGAGGTGGCGCCCACCCCGCGCGACCAGCTGGGCCTGGTGACCCGCGAACCGGTAGGCGTGGTCGCGGCCATCGTGCCCTGGAATTTCCCCCTGATGATGGCTTGCTGGAAGCTCGGGCCGGCGCTGGCCACCGGCAATTCGGTGATCCTCAAGCCGTCCGAGAAATCGCCGCTGACCGCCATCCGTATCGCCGCCCTGGCGCTGGAGGCCGGCATCCCGGCGGGGGTGTTCAACGTGCTGCCCGGCTACGGTCACACCGTCGGCCAGGCGCTGGCGCTGCATCCGGACGTCGACACCCTGGTCTTTACCGGTTCCACCCGCATCGCCAAGCAGCTGCTGGTCTATGCCGGCGAGTCGAACATGAAGCGCGTCTGGCTGGAGGCGGGCGGCAAGAGTCCCAACATCGTCTTTGCCGACGCCCCGGACCTGAGGGCAGCGGCCGAAGCGGCCGCGGCAGCCATCGCCTTCAATCAGGGCGAGGTGTGCATCGCCGGGTCGCGGCTGCTGGTCGAGCGCTCGATTAAGGCGCGCTTCCTGGCACTGGTGGCGGAGGCGCTGCAGGCGTGGGCGCCGGGTCATGCCCTGAATCCCGACACCCGCGTCGGCGCCCTGGTGGACGAGGGCCATCTGCGCACCGTGCTGGGCTTCATCGAAGCCGGCCGCGCCGAGGGTGCGCGACTGGTGAGCGGCGGCGCGCGGGCCCTGAGCGAAACCGGCGGCAGCTACGTGACCCCGACCATCTTCGACGGGGTGGACAATGCCATGCGCATCGCCCGGGAAGAGATCTTCGGCCCGGTGCTCGCGGTGATCGACTTCGATGACGAAGAAGAGGCCGTGCGCATTGCCAACGACACCCCCTATGGGCTGGCCGCCGCCGTCTGGACCCGTGACCTTTCCCGCGCCCATCGCGTGGCCCGCGCCTTGCGTGCGGGCAGTGTCTGGGTCAACCAGTATGATGGCGGCGACATGACGGCGCCCTTCGGTGGCTTCAAGCAATCCGGCAACGGACGCGACAAGTCGCTGCACGCCTTCGACAAATACACCGAACTCAAGGCGACCTGGATCAAGCTCTGAACAGGCGCGGCGGCCCGGGCGTTCGCGCCGGAGCCGCAGGCAGAGGACTCTCACCATGCAACAACACGTCGACAGTTACTACGCGGCTTCGCGCAACCTCCACACCGAATACCCGGCGCTGCAAGACAGTGTCGACAGCGACGTCTGCGTCATCGGCGCCGGTTACACCGGGCTTTCCACCGCGCTGTTCCTGCTGGAGCACGGCTTCAGCGTGACGGTGCTGGAAGCGGCGCGGGTCGGCTTCGGCGCCTCCGGGCGCAATGGTGGCCAGATCGTCAACAGCTACAGCCGCGACATCGATACCATCGAACGCCAGTTGCCGCCCAGGCAGGCGCAACTGCTGGGCGAGATGGCCTTCGAAGGCGGGCGCATCATTCGCGAGCGCATCGCCCGCTACGACATCCAGTGCGATCTCAAGGACGGCGGCGTCTTCGCCGCCCTGACCGGCAAGCAGCTCGGTCACCTGGAAGCCCAGCAGAAGCTCTGGGAGCGCTACGGCCATACCCAGTTGCAACTGCTCGACAAGGCCGCCATCGGCAAGGTGGTCGGAACCGATCGCTATCTGGGCGGCTTGCTGGACATGAGCGGCGGCCATATCCATCCGCTCAACCTGGCCCTGGGCGAGGCGGCGGCCGTGGCGTCCCTGGGCGGCAAGATTTACGAGCAGAGCGCGGCCGTCCGTATCGACCGTGGCGCCAATCCGGTGGTGCATACCGCCAATGGCCAGGTGAAGGCACGCTTCGTGGTGGTGGCCGGCAACGCCTACCTAGGCGGGCTGGTGCCGGAGCTGGCCGCCAAGTCCATGCCCTGCGGCACCCAGGTGCTCACCACCGAGCCGCTGTCCGAGGACATGGCGCGCAGCCTGCTGCCCCAGGACTATTGCGTGGAGGACTGCAACTACCTGCTCGACTACTTCCGCCTCAGCGCCGATCGCCGGCTGATCTACGGCGGTGGCGTGGTCTATGGCGCGCGGGATCCGGCGGACATCGAGGCGATCATCCGGCCGAAGATGCTGCAGACCTTCCCGCAGCTCAAGGGCGTGAAGATCGACTTCACCTGGACCGGCAACTTCCTGCTGACGCTGTCGCGCCTGCCCCAGGTGGGCCGCCTCGGCGACAACATCTACTACTCCCAGGGCTGCAGCGGTCACGGCGTCACCTATACCCACCTGGCGGGCAAGGTGCTGGCCGAGGCCCTGCGCGGCCAGGCCGAGCGCTTCGATGCCTTCGCCGGCCTGCCGCACTATCCCTTCCCGGGCGGGCAGCTCCTGCGCGTGCCCTTCACCGCACTGGGCGCGACCTACTACCAGCTGCGCGATCGCCTCGGTATCTGACCCTGTCCGCCCGCCGCGTACCGGCGGGTTCTCTGGAGATAAGCCATGTCCCCTATGCCCCTGATCGGCGTGACGGCGTGCCGGCAGACGCTCGGCAAATACGATTCCCATACCGTTGGCGACAAGTACGTCGAGGCGGCGGGTCATGCCGGTGTGCCGGTGGTGCTGCCGGCGCGCAGCGTGCCGAGCGACCCGCAGGCGCTGCTGGCGCACCTGGACGGCCTGCTGTTCACCGGCTCGCCTTCCAACGTCGAGCCCCATCACTACCAGGGGCCGGCGAGTCTCGCCGGCACCCAGCACGATGCCGCCCGCGACGCCTACACCCTGCCGCTGCTGCGCCTGGCCATCGACCGCGGCATCCCGGTGTTCTGCATCTGCCGCGGCTTCCAGGAGCTGAACGTGGCCCTCGGCGGCAGCCTGCACCAGCGGGTGCAGGACCTGCCCGGGCATGACGACCATCGCGAGCCCCAGAGCGAGCTGCTCGCCGAGCAGTACGCGCCCACCCATCCGGTCGCGGTGCCGCCCGGCGGGGTGTTCGAACGCCTCGGCCTGCCGGCCAGCTTCCAGGTGAATTCGCTGCACAGCCAGGGTATCGCGCGCCTGGCGCCCGGGCTGCGCATCGAGGCCCAGGCGCCGGATGGCCTGGTGGAAGGGGTCTCCCTGGCCGACGCCCCGGGCTTCGTCGTCGGCGTGCAGTGGCATCCCGAGTGGAATTTCCGCGACAACCCCGAATCCCTGGCGCTGTTGGACGCCTTTCGCGACGCCTGCCAGCGCCATGCCGCCGCGCGCTAGGCACCTTGCCGCCTACGCCGGACGCTGAATAACAATTCCAACCGCAGGGCAGAGACCTATGACTGAACAGCGCAAGGGCACGCCGGCCGGCGGCTCGGATACCGCCGGGCCGGCAGCCCTGGCCGATCCGTCCGCCAAGGGCCTGGCTGCCGGCTCCCTGGGTTTGCTCGCCTGCGTGGTGCTGGGCATTTCCACCATTGCCCCCGTCTACACCCTGACCGGTGCCCTGGGGCCCACCGTGCGCGAGGTGGGCGTCTATCTGCCCGCCGTCTTCATCGTCGGTTTCCTGCCGATGCTGCTGGTGGCCCTGGGGTATCGCGAGCTGAACGCCGTCGATCCGGACAGCGGCACCTCCTTTACCTGGTCCACCCGCGCCTTCGGACCCATGATCGGCTGGATCGGTGGCTGGGGGCTGGTGACGGCCACCACCATCGTCCTCTCCAACCTCGCTGGCGTGGCGGTGGACTTCTTCTACCTGTTCCTCGCCCAGCTCAGCGGGCGGGCGGAGTTGGCCACGCTGTCGCAGCACCTGCTGGTGAACATCGTCACCTGCTGCGTGTTCATCGCCATCGCGGTCTGGATCAGCTGTCGCGGCATCGGCATGACCATGAGTGTCCAGTACGGTCTGGTCGCCCTGCAGCTGCTGGTGCTGATCGGCTTTTCCCTGGCGGCCTTCAGCGCCGCGCCCGCGGCGGCGCCGGTGGTCTTCCACCCGGAATGGTTCAATCCCTTCAACGTCGAATCCTTTTCCGCCTTCGCCGCGGGGCTGTCGCTGTCGATCTTCATCTTCTGGGGCTGGGATGTCTGCCTCACGGTGAGCGAAGAGTCGGTGGGCAGCCAGAAGGTGCCAGGGCGGGCGGCCACGGTCACGGTGCTCTTGATCCTGCTGCTGTACCTCTTCACCGCCGCGGCGACCCTGCAATTCGCCGGCATCAGCGAAGCCGGCCTGGGCCTGGGCAATCCGGAGATCCAGGAGAACGTCTTCGCCCACCTGGCCGGACCGGTGATGGGGCCGCTGGCGATCCTGATGTCCATCGCGGTGCTGGCCAGTACCGCCGCCTCGCTGCAGTCCACCTTCATCTCCCCGGCCCGCACCCTGCTGGCGATGGGGTACTACGGCGCGGTGTCGCGGCGCTTCGCCCACATCTGCCCGAGATCGCGCACGCCGCGCTATGCCACCGTTGCCGCCGGCATCGCCACCGGCGGCTTCTATGTGGTCATGCGCATCCTCAGCGACAACGTCCTGGCCGACACCATCACCGCCCTGGGCATGATGATCTGCTTCTACTACTCGCTGACCGCCTACGCCTGCGTCTGGTATTTCCGCCGCAGCCTGTTCGCCAGCCTGCGCCATGCACTGCTGCGCGGCCTCTGTCCGCTGCTCGGCGCCCTCATCCTTTCGGTGATCTTCTGGCAGACCGCCCTCGCCAGCCTGTCGCCGGACTTCGGCAGCGGCTCCCACCTCGGCGGCATCGGCCTGGTGTTCATCATCGCCGTGGTGATCCTGGGGCTGGGTCTGGCGCTGATGCTGTTCGCCCGCTGGCGTGCGCCGGCGTTCTTCCAGGGCGTGACACTGGAGGCGGTCCCGCACCAGGGCTGAATGGGAGCGGGCAGGGCACCCGCCCCCAGGCTCAGTGACCCATAACCGCTGAACCGCTCGCTCGGGTGCCGGCGGGAAAGCCGTGGCGTCGGGCACGGGTGGCGATGGCCAGGGCGCCCAGGGCCAGCGCCACCACGGCCCAGCTCAGGGCCTGGGGGCCGATGCCGTCCAGCAACAGCCCGCCGAGGATGCCGCCCCCGGCGATGGCACTGTTCCAGGTCACCACGTTCATCGCCAGGGCCGCATCGGCACCACTCCCGGCGGTATCCGCCAGGGCGGTCTGCAGCAGGGTGGCCGCGCCGCCAAAGGTCAGGCCCCAACCGAAGACGCCCAGGTACTGCAGCAGCGACGAGTCACGATTGAGCCCCAGCAGCAGCGCGATCGCGGCGAAGCCGGCAAGACTCACCAGCACGGCCCGCCGCAGGCTGTGGTCGACGAGCCGCCCGGTGATCCAGATCCCCAGCAACGACGCCGCCCCGAAGCTCAGCAGCACCCGGTCGACCTGATCGCCCAGGCCGGCCTGGGCGACGAAGGGCGCGATATAGGTGTAGAGCAGGTTGTGGGCCAGCATCCAGGTAAAGACCACGCCGAGGATGGCGCGAATGCCGGGCGTGGCGAACACCTCGCGCAGTGGCAGGCGCTGGCCTTCGGTCTGCCCCGGATAGTCGGGCACCTTGGCCAGGACCCAGACGATCAGGCCCAGGGTGAGGGCGGACATGCAGGCGAAGGCCAGCCGCCAGCCCAGCAGACCACCGAGCCAGGTCCCCAGGGGCACGCCCAGGGACAGGGCGACCGGTGTGCCGATCATGGCGATGGCCATCGCCCGGCCTTGCAGGCGCGGCACTACCAGACGCCGGGCATAGCCGGCCAGCAGACTCCAGGCCAGGCCGGCCGCGGCTCCGGCGGCGAAGCGGGCGCCCAGGGTCAGCGCATAGCTGGAGGAGAGGGCGGTGAGGGTGTTGAACAGCAGAAAGCCCAGGATGGTCGCCAGCAGCACCCGACGGCGGCGCCAGCGCGCCGTTGCCAGGGTGAGGGGGATGGCGGCGGTCAGCGAGCCGGCGGCATAGGCGGTCACCGTCTGCCCGGCCAGGGCAGGGGAAACCTGGAGCCCCTGGGCGATCTCGGGGAGCAGGCCGGCGGGCAGGGTCTCGGTCATGATGCAGATGAAACCGGTCATGGCCAGCGCCAGCAGCGCGGCGACTGGCAGGCGTTCAGGATCGGAGGTCGCGGTCACGGGTAGGCTCCTTAGATATGTATCGATCGGTACATATCTAAGCAGCAGATGCTCTGGCTGGTCAATTAATTCTGTATCGTCTAGTATAAAAATCGAATCTGACGAGGAGTATGGCTGTGGCTCAGCTAGGGCGTCCGCGGTCCTTCGACCGGACCCAGGCAATCGATGACGCGCTGCTGCTGTTCTGGCGCTATGGCTATGAGGCGACCTCCCTGAGTCGGCTCAAGGCGGCAATCGGCGGCGGTATCACCGCGCCCAGCTTCTATGCGGCCTTCGGTTCGAAGGAGGCGCTGTTCAAGGAGGTGGTCGCCCGCTACATGGAAACCCATGGCCGGGTGAACGATCCGCTGTTCGACGAGACCCTGGCCCCGCGAGAGGCGATCGCCGCGGCCCTGTCGCGCTCCGCGCGGATGCAATGCGATGAGCGCCTGCCCAAGGGTTGCCTGGTGGCGCTCGGCACCCTGGGCTCCTATGCGGATGAAGACTCCAGCCTGCCGCTGCCCCTGCGCGAGGCCCGCGCCCGGATCCGCGCCGGTCTGCTGGCCTGCGTCGGGCGCGGCATCGCCCGCGGCGACCTTGCGCAAGGCACCGACGCTCATGCCCTGGCGACGCTGTTCGAAGGCTTTCTGCTGGGCATCTCACCCATGGCGCGGGATGGCGTGGCATTGCCGGTCATCGAGGGCGCCATCGCAATGGCGATGACGCTGTGGGACGGCCAGCGGCCGCCTGGCCGAGGCGTCGCCTGAGCCAGGCGTCTTGCGCCGTGATCGCACAGGGTGGCATCAGGGGGCCTGTCGTTCACCGGTGGGCGTGGCGGGCGAGAGGTCTGCCAGCGCGATGCGGTCGATGACGTCCTGATAGGGGACGAGATCGAGAAAGGCCTCGACCTGGGTCGCCCGTTCCTCGGCCATCTTGAAGATCCAGACGTATTCGTTGCGATAGGGCGCGCCATCGCGCGCCGTGGCCGTGCCCTTCCAGCGCACCACGACCTGGTCTTCGCTCGCCCAGATACCCTGGACCCGAGGCACGATGGGCGTGGCCAGGCGCTGCGCGAAGGGGCGTACGGCGCGCCGCAGAAGGTCCTCGCGACCGTGGTAGGTGCCCGCCGCCGGCCCGCTGCCCTGGATGGTCCAGACCACCGTGGGTGAGAGCAGGTCGTCGAAGAGACTGCCACGGCCCGCGCTCCAGTTCGCGAAGGCCCGCTCGACCAGGCGCTGGTTGCGTTCAGGGGTGGCTTCGGCGGCTGCGACACCGCTCCAGGGACCACTCAGGACGGTGAGCGACAGCAGCAGGCTGCTGGCAAGACGCTTGGCTGGATTCATGGCGGTACGCTCGCAAAGGACGGGATGAGGTAGGCAGCGGCGCTGCCAAAACGGCACCCGCCCGAAACCCACCTTAGGCCGCTGGCGGCGGCCGCATAACCGGCGCGCGACTGGACACTCCGGTTAGCGCGCCTAGACGCCAGAGGTCACGAGCCGGTTCCGGCCCCCGGATGAAGCCGGGCGGTCAGCGTCCACGCCATCTCCGCTCACCCCACCAGCGGTGGCGTCCGCGGTGGTATTTGACGCTTGGAGCCGGTTGCCTCGTAGGCGGCGGCCAGGCGGAGCAGATTGGTGTCGTCATAGGCGCGACCGGCGAAGGTCAGGCCCACCGGCATGCCGATGTCGGCCATCACGCCCATCGGCACGGTCACGGTCGGTACGCCCAGGTGGCGGATGGCGAGGTTGCCGTTGGCGACCCAGACGCCATTGCTCCAGGCGATGTCGGCCGAGGCCGGATTGATCTCGGCATCCGCCGGCGCCACGTCGGCCACGGTGGGAAAGAGTACGGCGTCCAGGCCCTGGGCCTGCAGCCAGTCTTCCAGGTCCAGCTGGCGTGTCCGTTCCAGGCCGCGCAGGCCGTCGGGGAGGCTGGTGATCTGCTCCAGGGTCTTGAGGCCCCGTTCGGCCATGCGCACGTATTCGGCCATGCCGGCGGCCAGGTCGCCTTCCCGATTGGGCAGGGTGCCGGGCTCGTGGGGAAAGATCAGCTCGCCTTCGACGTCCACCAGGCGATTGAGCCTGGGATCGTTGTTGTCGCGCAGGAAGGTGTCGAAGCCCCAGGCGGACAGGTCCCAGAGTTCGTCATGGAGAAACTCGCTGGGGACGATCCCGCGGTTGAACACCGTGGGCGCGCCGGGGCGGTCGCCTTCGCAATTGGAGACCAGCGGGAAGTCCACCTCGATCACGCTGGCGCCGGCGGCTTCCAGCGCCGCGCGGGCCTGTTCCCAGAGGGCAATGACCGAGTCGCGGGTCTGGATGCGCTGACCGGTGGGACCGCCGATGCCGGGATGCTCGCTGGTGCCGGCGTCCGGGTCCTGGTTGATGAACATGCGCGGCACGCCCAGGCGCTTGCCGGCCAGGGCATTGGGACCGGCCGCCAGGGCCGGATAGGACGCCGGGCGTACCGCCGAGGCCGGCGGCAGCGGCACCCAGGGTTGCAGGCGCCAGAGGTCGCCGGAGGTGTCGGGATCGTCCGCCACCACCACGTCGAGCACCTCCAGCAGATCGGCCATGGTGCGGGCATAGGGCACCACCACGTCCATGGTCGGTGTCAGCGGCCAGTTGCCACGCACCGAGATGACCCCGCGCGAGGGGGTGTAGGCGCACAGGCCGTTGTTGGACGCGGGGCCGCGCCCGCTGGACCAGGTCTCCTCGGCCAGGCCGAAGGCGGCGAAGCTGGCCGCGGTGGCGGTGCCGGCGCCATTGGAGGAGCCGGAGGCGAAGGGTGCGGTCAGGTAGCCGGCGTTGTAAGGACTTTCCGCGCGGCCATAGACGCCGCGCTGCATGCCGCCGTTGGCCATGGGCGGCATGTTGGTCTTGCCCAGGCAGATGGCGCCGGCGGCGCGCAGCCGTTCGACGGTGAAGGCGTCGCGCTGGGCGACCAGGTCCTTGAAGGCCGGACTGCCGGAGGCGGCAGTGAGGCCCTTGACCAGGTAGCTGTCCTTGGCGGTGTAGGGGATGCCGTCCAGCGGTCCCAGGGTCTCGCCGCGGGCGCGGCGACGGTCGGACGCGGCGGCTTCGGCCAGGGCCTCGGGGTTGCGCACCACCACGGCGTTGAGCGCCGTGGCGCTGGCGGGCGGGTCGTAGGCGTCGATCCGGGCCAGGTAGGCCTCGACCAGTTGCACCGCAGTGGTCTGGCCGGTTTCGAGTGCGCGACGCAACTCGGCGATGGAGCGTTCGGTAACTTCGATCATGGTGGGTCGCCGTTGAGGATTCCGCGGTCCGGGGGCGGCGGCTGCCAGAGCTCCCGGGAGAAAAAAAGCACCGGTGCAGTGTACACCCGAAGCCTGCCGGCTTCTGATTGCGCCCTCGCATGGAGGCCTTGCCGGATCGCCCATGCAGGTTGGCCTGGCGACCTCTATCCTTGGCCTGAATTGAACCTCTTCGCCATGCCTGGCGGCGATCGGCAACCGGAGTCGAGCATGTTGAAACGCCTGAGCAACGAGCGCACGGTGCTGCGCTTTTCCATTGCCGTCACGGTGCTGCTGGCGGTCGTGGGTATCGCCTTCGGAGTGCTGTCCGGCTCCTATGCCATCGTCTTCGACGGCTTCTATTCACTGACCGACGCCTTCATGAGCGGCGTGGCGCTGCTGGTGGCCATGCTGATCCACCGGCATGCGCAGGAACCGGAGGGCGATCGGCGGCTGGCCGAGCGCTTCAACATGGGTTTCTGGCACCTCGAACCCATGGTCCTGGCCCTGAACGGCAGCGTGCTGTGCATCGTGGCCTGTTATGCGCTGGTCAACTCGATCATCAGCCTGATGAGTGGCGGCAAGGCCCTGGCGTTCGGCATGGCGCTGCTCTATGCGCTGGTCGCGGCCCTGAGCTGCTTCGGTTTCGCCGCCCTCGTGCACCGGCTGAACCGCGACATCCAGTCGGACTTCCTCAGGCTCGACATCAAGAGCTGGATCATGTCGGGCAGCATCTCGGCCGCCCTGGTGGTGGCCTTCCTGGTCGGCGCCCTGGCCCAGGGACGGCCTATGCCTGGATCACGCCCTACATCGATCCCCTGGTGCTGTCGATCATCTGCGTGCTGATCATTCCGATACCGCTGAAGCTGGTCTGGCAGGCCTTCAGCGAGATCCTCATGGTGACCCCGCCGGCGCTCAAGCAGCAGGTCGATGAAGTCGCCCGGGGCATGGTCACGCGCTTCGGCTTTCTCGACTATCGCGCCTATGTGGCCAAGGTCGGACGGGCGCGGCAGATCGAGCTGTACTTCATCGTGCCCCTGGGGTGGCCGGCCAAGACCCTGGACGAATGGGACGCCATCCGTGACCAGATCGGCGAGGCCATCGGCGGCGAGGGGCCGGACCGCTGGCTGACCATCGCCTTCACCACCGATCCGGCTTGGTCGCGCTAGCCATGTACTGCTAGCGCGCTGTGCAGAGGCGTTCGACGTCCGCGGCCAGTTGCTGGAGGATGACGCGGTCTTCGGCCTGCCCGAGTGTGGCCTCGGCCCGGGCCAATGCCAGGCGTGAATGCCGCAGGCATTCGCGCCTGATCCGCGCATCACCCTGGACCGCCAGGCGCGCGAGGGCTTTCTGCAGGCGCATGCCCACTTCCACCAGCGGCGCCGCATCGCGCCCCACCGGCAGGAAGAAGTCGTCGAACAGATCGTCCAGCGACAGGTCCGGCACTTCGATCCGCGGATAGCGGGGCTCGACCGGCTCGCGTCTTTCGGTGAGGGCGGTCAGCAGGCGTTGCGCGCGACCGAGGATGGCGATGGCGGTACCCGAGTCGCTGCGGGAGGGCACCAGTGCCCCGGTGGCGATCTCGCCCAGTACCGTCAGGCCGAAGCGCGGATCCTGGTCGTGTACCCGGCGGGCATCCAGGGTGAAGGCGGCGCGCAGGCGCTCGTCCTTTTCCGCAGGCAAGCCCTCGACCCAGAGCAACGGCTGCGCCGGATCGAGGAAGGCCCCGGGCAGGGCGGCCAGGCGCAGGCGACCCTGGTCGCCGCAGAGGTCCGCCAGCAGCGGCATGTCCACCCGTTGCAGATAACCGGTGCGGTCGGCCATGACCGGGCGGCCACTGGCGGGCTCATCGACGGGCGCCGCCACCCCGCCCAGGTAGGGGTGGGTCAGCCAGCGCTGTAGACTGTGTGTGGCGGCGTCTTCGATGCTGTCGCTGGTGGCATCCAGTTGGCCCAGTCGCGACAGATGGTCGATCCAGCGCAGCAGGGTGAAGACGATCAGCAGGATCACCACCAGGGTCACGGCAAAGAGCACCACCCGGCCGTTGTCGCCGTAGAGGCCGGTGCTCAAGGCGATGATGCCGACCAGGCTGAACAGGAAGGAGCCGAGAAAGGTGGCCAGGGCGTTCTGCGTGGTGCTGTCTTCCAGCAGCAGCGGATAGGCACGGGGCGTCACGCTACTGGCGGCGGCGTTGTAGGCCGTCACCATGGTGCTCAGCGAAAAGGTGGTCACCGCCAGCATGCTGCTGGCGATGATGGTGAGGATCTTGTCGACGGCATCGGCGCCGACCTTGGCCGGCAACGTCGCCGGGATATGGTCCCGCAGGAGCAGGGCGAGGAGGGCGGTGGCCACGCCGGCGACCGAGAACAGCGTGGCGCGAAACCACAGGCGTCGCTGGAATCCGCGCAGGACCCAGCCCAGGCGGGCCAGCACCGGCCGTCAGCCCATGGCCGGCGGGACGGGGGTGGCGCTCAGCTGGGCGAGACGCTGGTCGGCCTGTTGCCTGAGCTTGTCGCGCATCTGCCGGGCGGCTTCGCGGGCATCGCCGGATTTCAGGCCGTTGCGGTCGGCGTCCACGGTGGTGAGCACTGCACCCAGGGCGCCATGCACCAGGCGGCCGCCGGCCAGGGTGTCGCTGCGCAGCGGTTCGACGGTGAGCGGCGTGGCGATGACGGCGAGATCCAGGGCTTCCAGGCACAGCTGAGCGGTGGCGATGGGGATCTGCACGGCGTTGGCCGCGGCCAGGTTGAGCGCCTGCTGGCGGCGTTCGCCCTCCGCGGTGGCGCCGCTGGCCTGACGATCGGCTTCGAGGTAGTTGGCGAATGCCTGGACGTCGGCATCGGCGCAGGTGCTCAGCGCTTCCTGCAGGCGCTCGCCCACGGCGATCAGGTCGGCATGGCGGGTCACCGGCTGGCGCTGCTGGCTGAGCTTCAGGCCCTTGAGGATCAGCGCGACACCCAGGCAGGCCGCTACGGTGGCCGCCGCGCCACTGCCCGGCGTGGGCAGGGTGGAGCCGGTCCCGTCGCGGAACTGGGCGAGGGTCTGCTGCCAGAGAGTAGAGGTTTCGTTCATGCCAACCGCCTGCGAGCAAAAGGGAAGGGGATTCGGTCACGACCGACCGCAGTTTGGATCGTGGGAAACGGCTGAGGTTCGCACGCTAAGTGCAATAAGGGACAGGCTTTATTTCGATTTGCGTCGTACCTTGGGAGGCGTTTCAGTTAGGGTAATCCTGAAACGGGAAGTTACAAGGAGCCTCCTGCGGATGCTGCTGCGCTCGCCTGGATCACCCGCGACACCTGCCTGATCTTCCGCTGTGTGGCCGTCATTCTGGTCGTCGTCCTGCTCATTGGCGTCACCCGTCTGCCAACCTTGCTGTCCATCCTCAATGGTAGCTTCATCGCTGGGCGACCCGCCGAGACCGTGGCCAAGAGGTTCAGCAAGGGGGAAGGTGGCATCCTCGGCGAGGCCGGCATCATCATCGCGCCGGGTTCCAGGCTTGGTGCGCTGATGGCCGAATCCGGCGCCGCCGACCGCATCGCCAGTACTTTGCTGGGACTGGGCAAGGGCCGCAGCCTGCCGTGGGGCATGGCGCGGGTGACCAAGGTGCGCGCGTCCTTCGGCCTGGAGCTCAAGCAGACCCTGGGGGTCTGGCCGGTGCCGCAGACGCTGGTTTCCATCACCGGCCTTGCAGGTACGCTATTGTTGTCGCTCTGGATCTGACGAACACCTGCCCATGGATAATGACTCCACCTCGAACCGGCCACGGCGCCGCGATCTCTTTCTCGGCTTCTTCGGCCTGGGCATCACGGCCTTCGGCGGGGTGCTGCCGCTGGCGCGGCGCTACCTGGTGGAGAAGCGGCGCTGGCTGTCGGCGGAGGAGTTCACCGAATTGCTCGGCCTCTGCCAGTTCCTGCCGGGCGGCAACATCATCAATCTCTCGGTGGCGGTGGGCATGAGATTCGCCGGCTGGAGCGGCGCTCTGGCCGCTGCCGCCGGGCTGCTGGTGGGCCCGACCCTGGTGGTGGTCGGCCTGGGCGTGCTCTACGACCGCTACCACGACGATCCCCTGGTGGGTCGCGCCTTCGCCGGGCTCGCCGCAGCGGCGGCCGGGCTGCTGGTGGCCATGGCGGTCAAGCTCGTCCAGCCCCTGCGCGGGCGCTGGCTGGCGTTGGGCATCGCCTGCCTGGCCTTTCTCGCCCTGGCGCTGCTCAAGCTGCCACTGCTCTGGACCATGCTGGTGCTCACCCCCATCAGCGTGCTGCTCAGCTATCGGCAGGGCCTATGAGTACGACGCTGCTGGCGCTGGCGCTGATCTTTACCCAGCTGTCGCTGCTGGCCTTCGGCGGTGGCAACTCGGTGTTGCCGGAGATGCAGCGCCAGGTGGTGACGGTGCATGGCTGGATGAGCGCCGCCGACTTCGCCGCGCTGTTCGCCCTGGCCCAGGCCGCGCCCGGTCCCAATCTGATGATCGTGCCGCTGATCGGCTGGCACGTGGCCGGCTGGCCGGGGCTGCTGGTGACCTCCCTGGCCAAGTTCGTGCCGTCCTCGCTGCTGACCCTGGGCGTGCTGCACCTCTGGCAGCGCTTCGCCGACCGGCCCTGGCGCCGTCATCTGCAGGCCGGGCTGGTGCCGGTCACCGTCGGCCTGGTGGCGGCCAGCGCCTGGCTGGTGGGCAGCAGCGTGGCCACCGCGCCGCTGTGGGTGCTGATCCTGGCGGCGGGCGCCCTGGGCTCGCTGTTCACCCGCTGGCACCCGCTGTGGCTGCTGGCCGGCGGAGCACTGGTCGGGATAGTGTTTGGTAGCTAAGCCAAAAAAGCTGGGCAAGATCGTCTAGCCATCGACCCGAGGACATAACCTTGCAGCTAAGCCATCGGCCGGTCCAGGACAGTGACCTGCCCGCCCTATGCGAATTTTCCAAAAACCCCACGGAGCTGATGTTCTGGTTTCCCCGTGCCCACTTCCCGCTCACCCCGGTTCAGTTGCAGGCCGCCATCGCGGAGCGTCGCGACAGCCGCATCGTGGTGGCGGGTGGGCGAGTGGTGGGATTTTCCAACTTCTGCAGGTGGGCGGATGAGGTGTATGCGATTGGCAATGCCGTCGTTGATCCCGCCTACCGGGGGCAGGGGGTCGGACGTTACCTGCTGAAGATGATGATAGAGCGCGCGTTCGAGACGCACGGCGCTCGTGAAGTGGTTCTTTCCTGTTTCAACGCAAACGTGGCGGGGCTACTGCTCTACCAAACCTTGGGCTTCACCCCCTATGCCATCGAAGAGCGACGTTCGGTTGCCGATGAGCGGGTGGCGCTGATTCATCTCAGACTGCCACGGCCTTGCCAGTGATCACCCGTCCCCAGAATCCCTCGCTGCGCGAACTGCTGTTCACGGTGCGCGGCTCCATCGTCCAGGCGATCTGGCCCAAGCTGCTCTATGTGATGTTGCTGAGCCTGGCGGTGACCCTGAGCCATGGTTTCATCCTGCGCTTCGACTTCGGCCTCACCACCACGCCCCTGACCCTCTGGGGCCTGACCCTGGCGATCTTCCTCGGTTTTCGCAACACCACGGCCTACCAGCGCTTCTGGGAGGCACGCGGTCTGTGGGGCGAGCTGCTGATCGCCGGGCGCAACCTGGCGCGCCAGGTCGAGACCCTGCTACCCGGGCTGAACGCGGCCGAGCGCCGCCAGTTGCTGACCCCGCTGCTGGCCTTCGGTTATGCCCTGCGTGACCACCTGCGCCGCGAAGCGCCGTCTGCCGATCTGCAACGGGTGCTGGCGGGGGAGGAGAGCCTGCTCGCCGCCCCTCACCGACCCAGTGCGCTGATCCGCCGGCTGGGCACCATGCTGGTTGCCCGGGCACGACAGGAAGGGCTTGGTGATCCACTGATCGCCAATGTCGACAACCAGCTGGACCGGCTGACCGCGGTGCTCAGCGGCTGCGAACGCATTCGCCAGACGCCCATTCCCTATCCCTACATCCTGATGCTGCACCGGGTGGTGCACGTCTATTGCTTTCTGCTGCCGTTCTGCCTGGTGGACAGCCTGGGTTGGTTCACGCCGCTGGCGGTGCTGGTGCTGGCCTACACCTTCTTCGGCCTGGACGCCCTGGGCGACCAGATCGCCGACCCTTTCGGCACCCAGCCCAACCACCTGCCGCTGGACGCCCTCAGCCGCGGTCTGGAGATCGCCGTGCTGGATCTGCTGGGCGAGCCTACGCCGGAGCCGATCCGCGCGGAGGCGGGGTTGCTGAGATAAGGGTGGACCGCGGCTCTGGCGCCGAACGCCTGCACGAATAGCCCCCTCTCCCCCTGGGAGAGGGCTGGGGTGAGGGCATGCCTCAAAGCGGACGCTGGGCATGACGGTACGCCCAGGATGGTAGCCTGATCATTGAGCAGGGGCTTGCCGGGTCTGCCAGAGACGAACGCCTGCGCAGATCGCCCCCTCTCCCCCTGGGAGAGGGTTGGGGTGAGGGCACGCCTCGCTGCGGACACTGGGCATGACGGTACACCCAGGATGGTAGCCTGATGATTGATCAGGAGCTCGCCGGTTCCGCCAGAGACGAACGCCAGCACGATTCGCCTCCTCTCCCCCTGGGAGAGGGCTGGGGTGAGGGCGCGCCTCGCTGCGAACACCCAGTGGAAAAGGCTGCGCCGTTTTCCACGCTACGCCTGTCGATATGCCCGCTGGCGATTCAGTCGTCCGCGTCCTTGGGTACTCGCCGAGGACGCCTCACCAGCTCCCCGCGACAATTCGGACAGCGCTCCTGCAGCGGCCCGGCGGCGCATTCCGTGCAAAAGGTGCATTCATAGGAGCAGATCACCGCCTCTTCGCTGCCCATCGGCAAGGCCTTGGCGCAGTGTTCACACGAGGTCCGCATGTCCAGCATGGCTGTCTCTCCCTGATCAGGCGCCAAAGCGCGCCGCATAGTCCTGGGGGCTGACCGCCAGGTGTTTGTGAAAGGTGCGCCGGAGATTTTCCGGATGGCCGAAGCCGCACAGGCGCGAGACCGTACCGATGGAAGCCTGGCCATCCTGCAAGAGCACCCGCGCCGTCTCCAGGCGGACCTGCTCGACATAGCGGCCCGGGCCCATGCCGACCTCGCGGCTGAACAGGCGCGACAGGGTGCGCGGTGCCATATGGGCACGCTCGGCCAGGCGCTCCAGCCCCAGGTCTTCCCCCAGGTGACCGGGAATCCAGTCGAGCAGGGCGGCCAGTCGTGGCGTCCGTCCCGGATCGGGCGCCAGACAGGCGCTGAATTGCGCCTGGCCGCCGGGACGGCGCAGGAACATCACCAGTCGGCGCGCCACCGCCAGCGCCAGCGGACGTCCGAGATCGGCTTCCACCAGCGCCAGGGCCAGATCGATGCCGGCGGTGACGCCGGCCGAGGTAAAGACATGGGGATCGCCATCGTGCCCCAGGGGGTCGTAGGTATGCAGGCGATCGCCCTGAACCTCGATGGCCGCAAAGGTAGCGAGTTCGTCGACATAGGCCCAGTGGGTGGTGGCGCGGCGACCGTTCAGCAGCCCGGCGCTGGCCAGCAGCAGGGCGCCGGAACACACCGAGCCGACCCGTCGCACCCGGGGTTCCAGATCGCGCAGCCAGGCCTGCAAGCCGGCATCCTGGCGTAGCGTCTCGATGCCTATGCCGCCGGGAATCAACAGGGTATCCACCTCGCCCACGTCGAGGTCGTACCAGCTCTGTTCGGCCTGGATACCGATACCGGCCGAAGTCCTGACCAGCCCCTCGGCGGCGCCCAGCAGGCGCAGCTGGTAATAGGCAGGCAGTCCCTGGCGTTCCCGTTCCAGATTGGCCGAGGCGAAGACCTGCAGCGGGCCGGTGACGTCCAGGCTCATGACGTCAGGGTAGAGCAGCGCAGCGATCAGCGGCATGGATGGCTCTCCGTAGCGATTTGGCGAGCATGCCTCGGCGTCCATGTAGGCGACAAGGTCAAAGACCCCACGGATCTCGCCATCCGGTGGCAGGTTGGATTTGGCGTGACCCGCGCCCGGCCGTATCATCGCCGCCCATGAACTACACCGATCCCAAGCAACTGGCGCCCTTGCTGGAAGCCATCCTGCTCGCCGCCGGCCGACCCCTGACCCTGGAGCGCCTGGCCGAACTCTTCGAAGAGTACGAACGCCCCGAGCCCGCGCACCTGCGCGCGGGTCTCGCCGTGCTCGGCGGGTCCTGCCGCAAGCGCGGCTTCGAACTCAAGGAAGTGGCCTCCGGCTATCGCCTGCAGGTGCGCGAAAAGTACGCGCCCTGGGTCGGACGCCTCTGGGAAGAGCGCCCGCCGCGCTATTCCCGCGCCATGCTGGAGACCCTGGCGCTGATCGCCTATCGGCAGCCCATTACCCGTGGCGAGATCGAGGAGGTGCGCGGGGTGGCGGTCAACAGCCAGATCGTCAAGACGCTGCTGGAGCGCGACTGGATCCGCGTGGTCGGCTATCGCGACGTTCCCGGCCGCCCGGCGATGTTCGCCACCACCAAGACCTTTCTCGACTACTTCGACCTGCGCAGCCTCGACCAGCTGCCGCCCCTGGCCGAGGTGCGCCAGCTGGAACCCGAACCGGCCTCGGTGCTGGAAGATCCCGAGCTGAGCCTGGCGGCGCTGGGGGAGGGGAGCCGAAGGACGAGGAGGACACCCTGGTGATCCCCGAGCGCACCAGTTTCCGTACCCTGCTCACCGAGCTGGACGCCATGGAGACCGGCCTCAAGACCGATTTCGATGACCTGCGCCAGGCGGCGGACGAGGAAGACGAGGGTTGAGTCAGGCCTGTCGGGCTTCGCGCTGCTCAACCCAACCTACCCGCTGAACCGCCCCTTTCCGCGGAAGGACCCCCTCGCTCGAACAGCTCCCTCTCCCTCAGGGAGAGGGCAGGCTTCACGATGAATGCCAAGCGGAAAAGGCTGCGCCGTTTTCCACGCTACGGTGCTCCCCTGACTGCGGAAGACGACCCTCGCTCGATCAACCCCCTCTCCCTGTGGGAGAGGGCTGGGGTGAGGGCCGGGCTTACGGGGCATGCCCAAGCGGAAAAGGCTGCGCCGTTTTCCACGCTACGGTGCTCCCCAGACTGCGGAAGATCACCCTCGCTCGATCAACCCCCTCTCCCTGTGGGAGAGGGCTGGGGTGAGGGCCGGGCTTACGGGGCATGCCCAAGCGGAAAAGGCTGCGCCGTTTTCCACGCTACGCTGCTCCCCTGACTGCGGAAGATCACCCCTCGCTCGAATAACCCTCTCTGCCTGTGGGAGAGGGCTGGGGTGAGGGCTGGGCTTACGGGGCATGCCCGAGCGGAAAAGGCTGCGCCGTTTTCCACGCTACGGTTTTCCAGTTATCAGATGCGCATCGCGGCCATGGCAGTGCGCCGTAGCGACCGCTCCTGCAGCAGCTGGACCTTTTGTAGGAGCGGCCCATATCCGCGATAAAGACAATTTCTCCTATCTTCGGAACTCTCCGTAAGAGCCGCCGCATCGGTGGACCAACCTTGCCGCAACTGAAAATGAAAAAAGCGCCCGAAGGCGCTTTTTTCCATCGGGTCTTACAGACCTCAGGCCGGCGCGTTGACCAGCGCCTTGCAGGTATCGAGCATGCGGTTGGAGAAGCCCCACTCGTTGTCGTACCACGCCATGATCTTCACCAGCTTGCCGCTCACCTTGGTGTGGTTGGCGTCGAAGATCGACGACAGGCGGTTATGGTTGAAGTCGATGGAGACCAGCGGCTTGTCGTTGTAGCCCAGGACCGGCGAGGCTTCGGCCGCCGCCTTCATGAAGGCGTTGATGGTCTTGGCGTCGGTTTCCTTGGCGGTCAGGATGGTCAAATCGACCAGCGACACGTTGATGGTCGGCACCCGCACCGCCATGCCGCTAAACTTGCCTTGCAGCTCCGGCAGAACCAGGCCCACGGCCTCGGCGGCACCGGTCTTGGTCGGAATCATCGACTGGGTGGCCGAACGCGCCCGGAAGGGGTCGGAGTGGTAGACGTCCGACAGGTTCTGGTCGTTGGTGTAGGCATGGATGGTGGTCATCAGACCGTTCTCGATACCCAGTTCGCGCTGCAGCACCTGGGCGACCGGCGCCAGGCAGTTGGTGGTGCAGGAGGCGTTGGAGATGATCTGGTGCGACTGGCGCAGGATGTTGTCATTGACGCCATAGACGATGGTGGCGTCCACGTCCTTGCCCGGTGCCGAGATGATCACCTTGGAGGCGCCGGCTTCCAGGTGGGCGGCGGCCTTGTCGCGGCTGGTGAAGAGGCCGGTGCATTCGAACACCACGTCGACCTTCAGATCCTTCCACGGCAGCTCGGCCGGGTTGCGGATGGCCGTCACGGCGATGCGGTCGCCATTGACCACCAGCTTGTCGCCCTCGACGGACACCTCGGCAGGGAAGCGGTCATGAACGCTGTCATACTGTAGGAGATGCGCATTGATGGCGGCGTCGCCCAGGTCGTTGATCGCGACGACCTCCAGGTCCTGGCGATAGCCCTCGGTGTACAGCGCCCGCAGCACGTTGCGGCCGATGCGTCCAAAACCATTGATGGCAATACGAATACTCATTGAGAGAAACCTCGCGATAGCTGGGTTTTGTTGTAAAAAACATTACACATGACGCGTGCTAAGCGGAATAATAGCGCCAATTTGGCTGTGAATGTTTGAAATAACAACAAATTTAGCCCGGTGGAGAATCGAAACCATGCATCCTCGCGTCCTCGAAGTCACACAGCGGTTGGTGGAACGCAGTCGTCCGACCCGTGAGCGTTACCTCGCCATGATCCGGGCCGCCGCCAGCGACGGTCCGCAGCGCGGCAAGCTGCAATGCGCCAATTTCGCCCATGGCGTCGCCGGGTGTGGATCCTCGACGGATAAGCAGCGCCTCCGTTTGATGGACCAGGCCAACGTCGCCATCGTTTCCAGCTACAACGACATGTTGTCGGCTCACCAGCCCTATGAGCACTATCCGGAGCTGATCAAACAGGCCCTGCGCGAGATCGGCTCCGTCGGTCAGTTCGCCGGTGGCGTGCCGGCCATGTGCGACGGCGTGACCCAGGGCGAGGCCGGCATGGAGCTCAGCCTGGCGAGTCGTGAAGTCATCGCCATGTCCACCGCCGTGGCCCTGTCGCACAACATGTTCGACGCTGCGCTGCTGCTGGGCATCTGCGACAAGATCATCCCCGGCCTGATGATCGGCGCGCTGCGCTTCGGCCATCTGCCGATGATCTTCGTCCCGGGCGGCCCCATGCCATCGGGCATCTCCAACAAGGAGAAGGCGCGCGTGCGCCAGGCCTTCGCCGAGGGCAAGGCGACCCGCGAGGAGTTGCTGGAATCGGAGATGAAGTCTTACCACAGCCCTGGCACCTGCACCTTCTATGGCACCGCCAACACCAATCAGGTGGTGATGGAGGTCATGGGCCTGCACCTGCCGGGCTCCTCCTTCGTCAATCCCTACACCCCGCTGCGTGACGAACTCACCCGCGAGGCGGCGCGCCAGGTGACCCGCATCACCCACCAGGGCGGCAACTTCATGCCGCTGGGCGAGATCGTCGACGAGAAGTCCATAGTCAACTCGGTGGTAGCCCTGAGCGCCACCGGTGGCTCGACCAACCACACCCTGCACATCCCGGCCATCGCCCAGGCCGCCGGTATCCAGCTGACTTGGGACGACATGGCCGAGATCTCGGCGGTCACCCCAACCCTGGCCCAGGTCTATCCCAACGGCAAGGCCGACGTGAACCACTTCCACGCCGCCGGTGGCGTCAATTTCATGGTGCACACCCTGCTCGAAGCCGGGCTGCTGCATGAAGACGTCAACACCATCATGGGCCGTGGCCTGTCGCGCTACCTGCAGGAACCCTTCCTGGTGGACGGCAAGCTGGAATGGCGCACCGGCAGGGCCGAAAGCCTGGACGAAGACATCCTGCGTCCGGCCAGCCGGCCGTTCAACGAGGAGGGCGGCCTGCGCGTCATGCAGGGCAATCTCGGGCGTGGCGTGATGAAGGTGTCGGCCGTGGCGCCCAACCATCAGGTGGTGGAAGCCCCGGCGCGGGTCTTCCATGACCAGAGCGAACTGGCGGCCGCCTTCAAGGCCAGCGAGCTGGAGCGCGATTTCGTCGCGGTGGTACGTTTCCAGGGACCCAAGGCCCTGGGCATGCCCGAGCTGCACAAGCTCACGCCGTACCTCGGCGTGTTGCAGGATCGCGGTTTCAAGGTTGCGCTGGTCACCGACGGCCGCATGTCCGGTGCCTCGGGCAAGGTCCCGGCGGCGATCCACCTCTGTCCGGAAGCCATCGACGGCGGTCCTCTGGCCAAGGTCTGTGACGGCGATCTCATCCGCGTCGATGGGCGTACCGGAGATCTGAAGATTCTGGTCCCGGCGGACGAATGGATGGCCCGCGAGGCGGTCGAAGCGCCCCAGGGCACCGGGGTAGGCTGTGGTCGTGAGTTGTTCGCCTTCATGCGCGGCGCCATGAGCACCGCTGAATCGGGTGCCAGTGCATTCACTTCCAGTCTGGAGGCGCTGAAATGAGTTTGGCTTTGGTTGGCGACATCGGGGGCACCAATGCCCGCTTCGCCCTGTGGCGCGACGGTCGCCTGGAGGCCATCGAGGTCTTCGCCTGTGCGGATTACGCCTGTCCGGAAGATGCCGTGCGCAAGTACCTGGCGCAGAGCGGCGTGGCGCTGGATGACATCACCGCCGTGTGCCTCGCCTGTGCGGGCCCGGTGGGCGAGGGTGACTTCCGCTTCACCAACAATCACTGGGTGATCAAGCGCGAGCAATTCTGTCGCGAGCTGGGGCTGACCCATCTGCTGCTGATCAACGACTTCACGTCCATGGCCTGGGCCATCGCCCGCCTGGACCCGGCGGACTCCGTCCAGGTGCGCGACGGCATCGCCTTGCCGACTCGTCCGCGCCTGGTGATCGGGCCGGGCACCGGCCTGGGTCTCGCCAGCCTGGTACCCAGTGGCAAGGATCGCTGGATCGTGCTGCCGAGCGAGGGTGGTCACGTCGACCTGCCGATCAACACCCAGCGCGAATTCGATATCTGGAAGATCCTCAAGCGCCAGTTCGGCAACCACGTCTCCGCCGAGCGCGTGGTGTCCGGCAGCGGCCTGGTCAACCTCTATCACGCGAGTTGCGAACTGGACGGTCGCACCGCCGCCCTGCACAGCGCAGCGGACATCTGCGAGCTGGCGCTCAAGGGTGACCCCTATGCCGACGCCGTGCTGGAGCAGTTTTTCATCTGGCTGGCGCGGGTCGCCGGCAACGCGGCCCTCACCCTGGGCGCGCTGGGTGGCGTCTACATCGCCGGCGGCATCCTGCCGCGCTTCGTCGAGCGTTTCCAGAGCGGGGCCTTCGCCCATGCCTTCGCCGACAAGGGCAAGACCAGCAGCGCCTACCTCAAGGACATCCCGGCCTGGCTGGTGACCGCCGAGTACCCGGGGCTGTTCGGTGCCGGCGTCGCCCTGGACCAGACCATCGCCGAAGCGCGCCAGGTCTGATCCGCTGGGGCCGGGCGACTACTCAAGGTCGCCCGGCCCCGGTATGCTGCCGGCACTACCGGTAGCTGGCCTCGGGCCAGAACAACAAGAGCGAACATCGCCATGTCCACCCTGGGCAAATCCCTCCTGGTCGTCGACGACGACGGGGAAATCCGTGAGCTGCTCGACGCCTACCTCACCCGTGCCGGCTATCTGGTGCGCGCTGTCGGCGATGGCCGCGAATTGCGCCGGGCGCTGGGCGACTTCGTCCCCGATCTGCTGATCCTCGATGTCATGCTCCCCGGCGAAGACGGCTTCGCCCTCTGCCGCTGGATGCGCGAGCAGTCCAGTTGCCGCCAGGTCCCCATCATCATGCTCACCGCCAGTTCCGACGAAGCGGATCGGGTCATCGGCCTGGAACTGGGCGCCGACGACTACCTGGGCAAACCCTTCAGTCCGCGCGAATTGCTGGCCCGCATCAAGGCGCTGCTGCGCCGTGCCGGCTTCGGCGAGACACGCCCGGCGGCCACCGGTCTGCTGACCTTCGACGACTGGCGGCTGGATCCGGTCAGTCACCGACTGTTCCATCGCGATGGCGAGGAGGTCATCCTCTCCGGCGCCGATTTCACCCTGCTCAAGCTGTTTCTCGACCATCCCCAGCAGATCCTCGATCGCGACACCATCGCCAATGCCACCCGCGGGCGCGAGGTGCTGCCCCTGGAGCGCATCGTCGACATGGCGGTCAGCCGCCTGCGTCAGCGGCTGAGAGACACCGGCAAGTCGCCGCGACTGATCCGCACCGTGCGCGGTTCCGGCTACCTGCTCGCCGCCGAGGTCAGCGGACTGGTCGCCGATGCGGTGTAGCGGTCCCCTCGCGCGGCTGGTGCCGCGCTCCCTGCTGGCGCGGATGCTGCTGCTGACCTTGCTGGCGGTACTGCTGGCCCAGGGCGCCTCGGCGCTGTTCTGGTCGGCTTCCCTGCGCAGCGACCGCAACCAGGGCTTGCAGACCGCCGCCCGCAGCCTGGGCTATTCCATCGCCGCCAGCGTGCGCTATTTCAGCCTGCTGCCGCCGGCCTATCGGCCACTGGTGCTGGAGCAGTTGCGCAACATGGGCGGCACGCGCTTCTTCGTCTCGCTCAACGAAAAGCCGCTGACCATGCAGGCGCTGCCGGACACCCCCGGCCGCCGGGCGGTGCTCCAGGGCGTCGAGGCGGTGCTGCGCGAGCGCCTGGGCGCGGCCATGCCCATGTACGTGGAATTCATCGGCCCCCAGCAGCTGCGGCTGTTCAACGGCGCCGTGGCCCTCGACGAACTGCCGCGCTCCTGGGCGCACTATGCCCTGAGTCTGGAGCCGCTGGAGCCGCCGGTACTGGTGACCCAGATCCGCATCGGCGAAGGGGAGTGGGTCTATCTCGCTACCCTGATGCCGGCGCCCTACTACAGCCTGGACGAGTCCTGGCTGCCGTTGCAGCAACTGCTGTTCATGGTCTTCAGCAGCGCCTTCCTGCTGCTGTTCATCGGTCTGCTGATCCGCTGGCAGAGTCGCCCGCTCAAGCGGCTGTCGCGTGCCGCGCGGGAGCTGTCGCTGGAAGTCCATACGCCGCCGGTGCGCGAGGAGGGCGCCCAGGAGATCCGCGAGGTCACCCGGGCCTTCAACGCCATGCGCGAACGCATCGCCCGCTACCTGGACGAGCGCGCCCAGCTGTTCAGCGCCATATCCCACGACCTGCGCACGCCCATCACCCGGCTGCGTCTGCGCGCCGAACTGGTGGATGACGAGCTGATGCAGGCCAAGCTGGTGCGCGATCTGGACGAGCTGGATCTGCTGGTCAAGGGCGCCCTGCAGTGCGTCAAGGACACCGACATCCACGAGAACCTGGAACCGGTCGACCTGCAGGCGCTGCTGGAACAGCTGGTGGAGCCCTTTACCCAGGAGCAACCGCCGCGGGTGCGCCTCACCGGGGAAGCCCGGGGCACCCTGCTGGGCAAGCCGCTGGCGCTCAAGCGCTGTATCGGCAATCTGCTGGACAACGCCCTCAAGTATGGCTATCGCGCCCACCTGCAGGTGGAAGACGACGGTCATGCCTTCGTCCTGCATGTCGACGACGAAGGGCCGGGGGTGCCGGAGCAGGAACTGGAGCAGGTGTTCCAGCCCCATGTCCGCCTGGCCACCGACCGCCATGGCTATGGCCTGGGCCTGGGCATCGCCCGCAATCTGGCTCACGCCCATGGTGGCGAAGTGGAGCTGCGCAATCGCCGCGAAGGCGGTCTGCGGGTCACCCTGACCTTGCCACGCGGCTAGGCCGGGGCCGCTGCTGGAACCGCTGCGCCTCCGCCAGGCAGACGCGCGCACCCGCCAGGCAGGCATTCGCTCCGTTTCCCCACCCGCTCTGACGCCAGCGCTATGTCACCAGTCCGTGACAAAACTCCTTCCCTTCGTTACCCACGGCCGCAGGCGTCTGACTAGACTCCGCCCAGCTCCAATAAAAAAACAACAAGGAACGACCCCCTCATGAATGCGTTGAATCGTCTCGCTCTCGCCGTTTCCCTTTCCTGCGCCGCGCTCGCCGCCCCCCTGACCGCCCATGCCGGTGAGGTCGAGGTGCTGCACTGGTGGACCTCCGGTGGCGAGGCTCGCGCCGTCGATGTCCTCAAGCAGCTGATGCAGAAGCAGGGCGATACCTGGAAGGACTTCGCCGTGGCCGGTGGCGCCGGCGAGGCCGCCATGACCGTGCTCAAGACCCGCGCCGTGTCCGGCAATCCGCCGTCCGCCGCCCAGCTCAAGGGCCCCGACATCCAGGAATGGGCCAGCATGGGCTTCCTGGCGGACATCAGTGACATCGCCAAGCAGGGCAACTGGGACACCATCCTGCCCAAGCGCGTGGCCCAGACCATGCAGCACGATGGCGAATACGTCGCGGTGCCGGCCGGCATCCACCGCATCAACTGGCTGTGGATCAACCCCGCCGTCTTCAAGAAGGCCGGCGCCAAGGTCCCCACCACCCTGGACGAATTCTTCGAGGCCGCCGACAAGCTCAAGGCCGCCGGCGTCGTACCCCTGGCCCATGGCGGTCAGAACTGGCAGGACGGCACCATCTTCGAATCCCTGGTCATGGCCATCATGGGTTCGGAAGGCTACGACAAGGTCTTCGTGCAGACCGATGCCGACACCATTCGCAGCGACAAGATGGTCGAGGTGTTCAAGACCTTCAAGCGCGTCAAGGGCTATGTCGATCCCAATGCCGCCGGTCGCGACTGGAACCTGGCCACCGCCATGGTTATCGAGGGCAAGGCCGGCATGCAGATCATGGGTGACTGGGCCAAGGCCGAATTCACCGCGGCCGGCAAGAAGCCGGGCGTCGACTACGAGTGCGTGGTGATGCCGGGCACCCAGGGCGACTTCATCTACAACATCGACTCCCTGGCCATGTTCAAGATCAAGAACAAGGACAACCAGAAGGCCCAGGACGACCTGGTGCGCACCGTCATCGACAAGCCCTTCCAGGAGGTGTTCAACCTCAACAAGGGCTCCATCCCGGTGCGCAACGACATCGACCTGGCCAAGTTCGACAGCTGCGCCCAGCAGTCCGCCAGGGACTTCCAGGCGGCCAATGCCGATGGCAAGGCCGAGCCGAGCATGGCGCACAGCATGGCCAATACCAGCTATGTGCAGGGTGCGATCTTCGACGTGGTGACCAACTTCTTCAACGACGCCAACGCCGATCCGAAGAAGGCCACCGAGCAACTGGTCGCTGCCATCCAGGCCGCCAAGTAAGGTCAATCGCGGCCATGGCGGTCCGCCGCTGCGGCCGCTCCTACAGCTAAAAATCGACCTGTAGGAGCGGCCCATGGCCGCGATCCATCAGGCACCCAAAGCCCAAATAATACCACCCCTTGGGAGCGCCCCATGGCTCTTACCGAAACCCTTCCCGTCGCGACCGTCAGTCGACGCCCGGACCGGCTGCAGCGCCTGCTGCCCAAGCTGGTGCTGGCGCCCACGGCCATCGCCATGGTCGTCTGCCTCTATGGCTACATGCTGTGGACGGCGGTGATCTCCTTTACCAACTCGCGCTTCCTGCCCAGCTACAATTTCGCCGGCTTCGCCCAGTACGCGCGGCTGCTGGAGAACGATCGCTGGCTGGTGGCCTGCAAGAACCTGGCGATCTTCGGTGGCCTGTTCATCCTGCTGAGCCTGGCCATCGGCGTCTTCTTCGCCATCCTGCTGGACCAGCGCATCCGTCGCGAAGGCTTCATCCGCACCATCTACCTCTATCCCATGGCGCTGTCGATGATCGTCACCGGCACCGCCTGGAAATGGCTGCTCAACCCCGGCATGGGGCTGGACAAGCTGCTGCGCGACTGGGGCTGGGAAGGCTTTCGCTTCGACTGGCTGGTGGATCCCGACCGGGTCATCTACTGCCTGCTGATCGCCGCCCTCTGGCAGGCCTCGGGCTTCGTCATGGCCATGTTCCTGGCCGGTCTGCGGGGCGTGGATTCCTCCATCCTGAGAGCCGCCCAGGTCGACGGGGCAGGGCTGCCGACCATCTATCTGCGCATCGTCCTGCCCAGCCTGCGGCCGGTGTTCTTCAGCGCGGTGATGATCCTCGCCCACATCGCCATCAAGAGCTTCGACCTGGTCATGGCCATGACCGCGGGCGGTCCCGGCTACGCCTCGGACCTGCCGGCGGTGTTCATGTACCAGCACACCTTCACCCGCGGCCAGATGGGCCTGGGTTCGGCCAGTGCGGTGCTGATGCTTGGCGCGGTGCTGGCGGTGCTGGTGCCCTACCTCTACTCGGAATTGCGGAGCAAGCGAAATGGCTAAGGCTCTGAACGTCAATCGCGTGGCCATCCACGCCACCCTGATCATCGCCTGCGCGGTCTATCTTGTGCCGCTGCTGGTGATGCTGCTGACCAGCTTCAAGACCCCGGACGACGTTCGCACCGGCAACCTGCTGAGCCTGCCCCTGGACTGGACGATCATCGGCTGGCTCAAGGCCTGGGACGTGGTGCACAGCTACTTCTGGAACTCCTTCATGATCACCGTCCCGGCGGTGCTCATCTCCACCTTCATCGGCGCGCTCAACGGCTACGCCCTGTCGAAGTGGCAGTTCCGCGGTTCGAATCTGCTGTTCAGCCTGCTGCTGTTCGGCTGCTTCATTCCCTTCCAGGTGATCCTGCTGCCGATGTCCTTCACCCTCGGCCAGCTGGGCCTGGCCAACACCACCGCCGGCCTAGTGCTGGTGCACGTGATCTACGGCCTGGCCTTCACCACGCTGTTCTTCCGCAACTACTACGTGGGCATCCCCGATGCCCTGATCAAGGCGGCGCGGCTGGACGGGGCGGGCTTCTTCACCATCTTCTTCAAGATCCTGCTGCCGCTGTCCACGCCGATCGTGATGGTCAGCCTGATCTGGCAGTTCACCCAGGTATGGAACGACTTCCTGTTCGGCGTGGTGTTCGCCAGCGGCTCGTCGCAGCCCATCACCGTGGCCCTGAACAACCTGGTCAACACCAGCACCGGCGCGAAGGAATACAACGTCGACATGGCCGCCGCCATGATCGCCGCGCTGCCGACGCTGCTGGTCTACATCTTCGCTGGCAAGTATTTCGTCCGGGGCCTGACCTCGGGCGTGGTCAAAGGATAAGGAAGGCCACCATGGCAGCTCTCGAACTCAAAAGCGTACGCAAGACCTACGGCAACGCCGCCCAGGAAGCCCTCAAGGGCATCGACATCCGCATCGACGCGGGTCAGTTCCTCATCCTGGTGGGCCCCTCCGGCTGTGGCAAATCCACCCTGATGAACGCCATCGCCGGCCTGGAAGACATCAGCAGCGGCGCCATCTGCCTGGACGGCGAGGACGTCACCCAGGTCGAGCCCAAGGACAGGGACATCGCCATGGTGTTCCAGTCCTACGCCCTGTATCCGACCATGACCGTGCGCGAGAACATCGCCTTCGGCCTGAAGATCCGCAAGACCCCCAGGGAGCAGATCGACGCCGAGGTGGCGCGGGTCAGCAAGCTGCTGCAGATCGAGCACCTGCTCGAGCGCAAGCCGGCGCAGCTCTCCGGTGGCCAGCAGCAGCGGGTGGCCATGGGTCGCGCCCTGGCGCGCCGGCCCAAGCTCTATCTGTTCGACGAGCCGTTGTCCAACCTCGACGCCAAGCTGCGGGTGGAGATGCGCACCGAGATCAAGCTGATGCACCAGCGCCTGCAGACCACCACCGTCTACGTCACCCACGACCAGATCGAAGCCATGACCCTGGGCGATCGCGTCGCGGTGATGAAGGATGGCGAGGTGCAGCAGTTCGGTACTCCCGAGGAGATCTACAACGATCCGGCCAATCTCTTCGTCGCCAGCTTCATCGGCTCGCCGCCGATGAACTTCGTGCCGGTGCGCCTGGAAGCGCGCGAGGGCAGGGTGGTTGCCCGCGTCACCGGCGATACCGGCGACAGCCAGGTGGATTTGCCCGATCTGGATCCGGCGCTCGCGGGCCGAGAGGCTATCCTTGGGGTGCGTCCGGAGCAGATCCAGTCGGCGCATCCGGCGGACAACGCGGTGCCAGGCATCCTGACGCGGATCCAGGTGGTCGAGCCGACCGGTCCCGACACCCTGCTGTATGCCGAATGGAACGGCACCAAGGTCTGCTGCCGGGTCGCTCCGGGCGAAGCGCCGCGGGCCGGCGACCAGGTGCTCTGGCGGATCGATTCGCGACGGGCGGTGCTGTTCGATCCTGCGAGCGGTCGCCGACTTTCTTGAACGTAGCTCATGGCTGAAACGTTACAGCAATGGTAAGGTCCGCCCGCCGCCGCGCCTGACGTCGGGTTGCGGCCCTACCAGAGGCCAGGAGTGCACCTCCGGCCGCCGTGACAGACAGGAGAACAACAATGGCACTACCCCGCGTCGTGGTCTTTGGCGAAGCCCTCACCGACATCGTCCAGGGTAATCCTGGCGAATGGCGGGGTTATCCGGGCGGTGCCCCCTGGAACGTGGCGCGTGGCCTGGCCCGGCTGGGCGTGGCAAGCGCCTTCGGTGGCGCCATCAGCCAGGACGGCCTGGGTGACGAGATCGCCTGGCAGTCGGAAACCGCCGGCCTCGATACCCGCTTCCTGCAGCGCGTCGCCGCCGATCCGCTGGTGGCCATCGTGCCGTCGAGCCGTCCGCCGCGCTATTTCTTCGCCGGCGAAGCCGATCTCCAGTTCGACCCGGCGCTGCTGCCCGAAGGCTGGCTGGAGGCCGCCGAGGTCTGCCATTTCAGCTGCATCAGCCTGGCCCGCTATCCGCTGGCCGATACCCTGCTGGACCTGGCCCGCCAGGCCAAGGCTGCCGGCAAGCGCCTGAGCTACGATCCCAACTGGCGCAACCTGATGGACGATCGCTATCGCCAGCAGACCTTCCCCGAGCTGGTGCGCCTGGCCGACGACATCAAGCTATCCGACGAAGACATCCGCCAGATCTATCCGGGCCTGGACGAGCGCGCCGCGCTGGACGAATTGCGCGCCCTCAATCCCCATGCGCGCATCCTATTCACCCGCGGCGAGCACGGCCTGGTGCTCTATACGCCGGAAGGCGAGTGGCAACAGGCCGCCATCGCCGTGGACGTGGCCGACACCGTGGGTGCCGGGGATGCCTGCATGGCCGGCTGGCTGGCCTCCGGCCTGCTGGGCCTGACTGACCTGCAGCAGCGCCTGAGATTCGCCGCGGCCAGTGCCTCGGTGTCCTGCCGCCATGCCGGCGCCTATGCGCCGACCCGTGCCGATGTCGAAGCCCTGCTGCAGGTGAGCCCTCACTAGACCGTTTTTCCACAACAACAATAGCCGCCAAGGAAACCCGATGGACTTCCCCGATTTTCGTCGTCGCGACACCCTGCTGGAGCACGTCCGCCACACCCTGGCGTTCTACCATCCCCGCTGTGTCGATCCGCAGGGCGGCTTCTATCACTTCTTCAAGGACGACGGCACGGTCTACGATCGCCAGACCCGCCACCTGGTCTCCAGCGCCCGCTTCGTCTTCGATTTCGCCATGGCCTACCGGCACTATGGCGATCCGGCCTTTCTGGAAGCGACCCGCCATGGCCTGAGATACCTGCGCGAGCGGCATCGCCAGGCCAACGGCGGCTATGCCTGGCTGCTCGACGGCGACAAGGTGGTGGATGGCACCAATCACTGCTATGGCCTGGCCTTCGTGGTGCTGGCCTACGCCCACGGCCTGCAGGCGGGGATCGAGGAAGCGCGCAACTGGCTGAGCGAAGCCTGGGAATCCCTGGAGACCCACTTCTGGCGTGAAGCCGATGGCCTCTATGTGGACGAGATCAGCGCCGACTGGCAGACCGTGGCGCCCTATCGCGGCCAGAACGCCAACATGCACGCCTGCGAAGCCCTGCTGGCCGCCTTCGAAGCCAGCGGCGAGGTGCGCTACCTGGATCGCGCCGAGACCCTGGCGCGCAACATGACCCAGCGTCAGGCGGCGCTGACCCAGGGGCAGGGCGGGGTGGCCGATGAGGTCCCCGGTGGCCTGGTCTGGGAGCACTACCACAGCGACTGGTCCATCGACTGGGACTACAACCGCGACGATCCGGCCAACCTGTTCCGGCCCTGGGGTTTCCAGCCGGGGCACCAGATCGAATGGGCCAAGCTGCTGCTGATCCTCGAACGCCATCGCCCCCAGCCCTGGTTGCTGCCGCGGGCCCAGGCGCTGTTCGATGTCTCCTGGCGCCTGAGCTGGGATGGCGAGCACGGCGGTCTCTATTACGGGTTCGCCCCGGATGGCTCGCCCTGCGATCCGGACAAGTACTTCTGGGTGCAGGCCGAGGCCCTGGCCGCCGCCGCGTTGCTCGCGGAGTGCAGTGGCGAGGCCCGCTACTGGGAACACTATGAGGCGCTCTGGCGCTACAGCTGGACGCATTTCATCGATCACGAGCACGGTGCGTGGTGGCGCCTGCTCGACCGTCGGAACCACAAGTACTCCGACGACAAGAGTCCGGCCGGCAAGGTCGACTACCACACCATGGGTGCCTGTTACGAAGTCCTCAACGTCCTGCCGTAAGTATTAGAGACGCGGGTTTCGGGCCCTGGGTGTCATCACTTCAATAAAAAGGGATCTCAGTAATGAACAAGCAAAACCACAAGAATCGTCCGGGGCGCGCACTGCCCCTGGTGTCGCTGCTGGCCCTGGCGGTCGCCGCGGGTGCCCAGGCGGCGCCCCAGGCCAATCCGGGTGGCAACTTCAGTGGCGTCAACAACACCGAGGCCGCCTTCGAGCCGCTGGGCAACACCATGACCGGTGACTGGGGTGGCGTGCGCAAGGACCTGCGCGACAAGGGCTGGGACATCAAGCTCGAATACGTCGGCGAGGGCGCGACCAACCTGGGTGGCGGCTACGACGACGACCGCACCGGGCGCTGGAGCTCCCAGTACATGTTTGGTCTCTGGGGCGACATGAACAAGATCGCCGGTTGGGAGAACTCGGTGTTCAAGCTGGCCATCACCTCCCGTGACGGCCGCAATCTGACCGATGACCGCATCACCGATCCGCGCGTGGGCGGCTACTCCTCGGTGCAGGAAGTCTATGGCCGTGGCCAGACCTGGCGTCTGACCCAGCTGTGGCTGTCCAAGGGCTTCTTCGATGGCCGTCTGGACATCAAGGCCGGTCGCTTCGGCGAAGGCGAGGACTTCAACTCCTTCGAGTGCGACTTCCAGAACCTGGCGTTCTGCGGTTCCCAGGTCGGCAACTGGGAAGGCGTCTGGTACAACTGGCCGGTCAGCCAGTGGGCCCTGCGCGTCAAGTACAGCCTGACCCCCGAGCTGTTCGTCCAGGTCGGTGCCTACGAGCAGAATCCGTCGCTGCTGGAGACCGGCAACGGCTTCAAGCTCAACGGCAGCGGCACCAAGGGTGCGGTCCTGCCGGTGGAAATGGTCTGGTCGCCCAAGGTCAACGGCCTGCCGGGCGAATACCGCGTCGGCTACTACTACAGCACCGCCGATGCCAACGACGTCTACGAAGACGTCAACGGCAACTCCGCGGCCCTTACCGGGCTGGATTACAAGGAGCACTCCAGCAAGCACGGCTACTGGGTCGTGGCGCGTCAGCAGATCACCGCGCACAACGATGATCCGAGCCGCGGCCTGTCGGTGTTCGCCAACTTCACCGCCCATGCCAAGGACGTCAACAAGGTCAGCAACTACGTCCAGGCCGGTCTGGTGTACAAGGGCCCCTTCGACGGTCGTCCCAAGGATGACATCGGCTTCGGCGTCGCGCGCATCAGCACCAACAGCGACTTCCGCGACAACCAGCGCGCCCTCAACCAGGCCGCCGGTGCCACCGACTACGATGATCCGGCCTACACGCCCCTGCAGCACAACGAGTACGACGCCGAGATCTACTACGGCGTGCACGTGACCAACTGGCTGACCGTGCGCCCCAACCTCCAGTACATCAAGAGTCCGGGTGGCGTGCGTGAAGTCGACAATGCCGTGGTGGGCGGCCTGAAGGTTCAAGCGGTTTTCTAAATCGCCCCCATAGCCCGCCATCCTGCCGGATGGCGCTGGACAGGGCCCTGCGGTGGTTATACTGCAGGGCCTTTTTCATTTCCGAGGTTGCCGTGGGTAAGGTCGAAAGTCCCTGCATCAGCCAGTGCAAGATCAAAGACGACGTCTGCCAGGGATGTGGCCGCAAACGCTCAGAGATCAAGGGCTGGAAGGAGTTGAAGGACCGCGAGCGCAAGGAAGTCATCGACAAGTCGAAGAAGCGCCTGAAAAAGCTCAAGAAGGGCTGATACGTTCCTGTCGGCACCCTAGGTTGGGTTGAGCGAAGCGAAGCCCAACAAGGCCAAGCCAACCCCCCCCCCACTGTTGGACCTCGCGGATAAAGCCGCCTCAGCCCAACCTACGCCTGATGGAGTCGAGCGCCCGCTCGGCCAGCCCCCTCTCCCTGTGGGAGAGGGTTGGGGTGAGGGCGCTGGAGCCAGCATCTTAGGTTGGGTTGAGCGCAGCGAAGCCCAAAAGGCCAAGCCAACCCCCCCACTGTTGGACCTCGAGGATAAAGCCTCCTCAGCCCAACCTGCGCCTGATGGAGTCGAGCGCCCGCTCGGCCAGCCCCCTCTCCCTGCGGGAGAGGGTTGGGGTGAGGGCGCTTTTCGCCAACGAACACCCGGGTGGAAAAGGCTGCGCCGTTTTCCACGCTACGGTTAACCGGGCCATCAAACGCGGCTCACTATGCCCGCTCCACCTCATCCAGCAATCCCATGAACGCCTGCGCCGCATTCGAATGGGTGCGCTCAGTATGCAGGATGTACCCCAGGCGCCGCTCCAACTGAATCCCCGGCAGCGGCAGCCGGCGTACCTGATCGTCCAGCAGGGTCCGCGGCAGCACGCTCCAGGCCAGGCCGATGGACACCAGCATCTTGATGGTCTCCAGGTAGTTGGTGCTCATGGCGATATTGGGTATCAGCCCCTGGGCATCGAACAATCCATGCACGATCAGCCGGGTAAAGGTATTGCCGCCGGGAAACACCGCCGGATGCCGCGCCACATCGGCCAGGGTGACCTCCGCCTGGTTCGCCAGCGGATGTTCGGGCGCTGCCACGAAGTCCAGGGGATCGCTCCATACCGGCACCGCCTTGATCGGCGCCGCGGTCTGAGGCGCCAGGGTGATGATCGCCAGCTCCACCCGCCCATGCAGGATTTCGTCGTAGGCGGCTTCCGAATCGAGAAAGCGGATATCCAGGGCGACGTCGGGATAGTCCCGGGTGAAGCGCCTGAGGATCGGCGGCAACCGGTGCAGGCCGATGTGGTGACTGGTCGCCAGCGTCAGCCGGCCACCAATGGCACCATTGAGATTGGTCAGCGCCCGCCGGGTGTCATCGATCACGTCTAGAATCTGATAGGCGCGGGGGAGCAGGGCGCGTCCGGCCTCGGTCAGGCTGACCTCGCGGCCGATGCGATCGAACAGTCGCAGCCCCAGCTGCAGCTCCAGGGCCGCGATGCGCTTGCTCACCGCCGGCTGGGTCAGGTGCAGGCGCTCGCCAGCGTCGGAGAAACCGCCGGTTTCGGCCACCGCGACAAAGGCGTTCAGATTGGCAAGGTCCAAGACGTCGAATTCCTATTGGTTATGCGCTTCATGAAAAAGATGAATTTGTTTCATGCGAGCCTAACGCGGTATCTTTGACCCCACAAGCACCAAGGGCATGCAAAGGCCCGTGCCGTTCCACGCCTGATGAGGAATCCACCCATGGCTGGCAAGACGCTCTACGACAAACTCTGGGATATGCACCTGGTCAAGCAGCGCGACGACGGTTCCGCGCTGCTCTACATCGACCGCCACATCATCCACGAAGTGACCTCGCCCCAGGCCTTCGAAGGCCTGCGTCTGGCCGGCCGCAAGCCCTGGCGTCTGGACGCCAACCTGGCGACCCCCGATCACAACGTGCCGACCACCCCCGATCGCAAGGAAGGCCTCGATTCCATCAAGGACGAGATCTCGCGCATCCAGGTCCGCACCCTGGACGAGAACTGCGACGACTTCGGCGTCACCCAGTTCAAGATGAACGACGTCCGCCAGGGCATCGTCCACGTGATCGGCCCGGAGCAGGGCGCCGTGCTGCCCGGCATGACCGTGGTCTGCGGTGACTCCCACACCTCCACCAACGGCGCCTTCGGTGCCCTGGCCCATGGCATCGGCACCTCCGAGGTCGAGCACGTGCTCGCCACCCA
The DNA here is from genome assembly GCF_014522265.1 of Pseudomonas oryzihabitans. Taxonomy (GTDB): domain Bacteria; phylum Pseudomonadota; class Gammaproteobacteria; order Pseudomonadales; family Pseudomonadaceae; genus Chryseomonas; species Chryseomonas aestiva. The sequence continues at coordinate 4,383,903 of NZ_CP017024.1, read as the reverse complement.
GTGCCTGGTGGCCAAGAAGATGAAGAACATGTTGGTGAAGGTGGAGGGTGAGTTGCCCTTTGGCGTCACTGCCAAGGACATCGTCCTCGCGGTCATCGGCAAGATCGGCACCGCCGGCGGTAACGGCCATGCCATCGAATTCGCCGGCAGCGCCATCCGCGCCCTGTCCATGGAAGGCCGCATGACCATCTGCAACATGTCCATCGAAGCCGGTGCCCGGGTCGGCATGGTGGCGGTGGACCAGACCACCATCGACTACGTCGAGGGCCGTCCCTTCGCGCCCACCGGTGCCGTCTGGGAGGCCGCCGTTGCCCAGTGGCGCGGCCTGGTGTCCGATGCCGACGCCCACTTCGACACCGTCGTCGAACTCGACGCCACTCAGCTCAAGCCGCAGGTCAGCTGGGGCACCTCGCCGGAGATGGTTCTGGCCGTCGACCAGCAGGTGCCGGACCCGGCTCGCGAAGCCGATCCGGTCAAGCGCGGCTCCATCGAGCGCGCCCTGAAGTACATGGGCCTCAAGGCCAACCAGCCGATCACCGACATCGTGCTGGATCGCGTCTTCATCGGCTCCTGCACCAATTCTCGCATCGAGGACCTGCGCGCCGCCGCCGCCGTGGCCAAGGGCCGCAAGGTGGCCGCCACCCTCAAGCAGGCGCTGGTGGTACCCGGCTCCGGCCTAGTCAAGGCGCAAGCCGAGCGCGAAGGCCTGGACAAGGTGTTCATCGAAGCCGGTTTCGAATGGCGTGAGCCGGGCTGCTCCATGTGCCTGGCGATGAACGCCGACCGCCTGGAGAGTGGCGAGCATTGCGCCTCCACCTCCAATCGCAACTTCGAGGGCCGCCAGGGCGCCGGTGGCCGTACCCACCTGGTGAGCCCGGCGATGGCCGCCGCTGCCGCCATCGCCGGTCGTTTCGTCGACGTCCGCGACTTCGCCAACGCCTGAGGAGCCTGACCATGCAAGCCTTTACCCAGCACACCGGTTTGGTCGCACCCCTGGATCGCGCCAACGTCGACACCGACCAGATCATTCCCAAGCAATTTCTCAAGTCGATCAAGCGCACCGGCTTCGGCCCCAACCTGTTCGACGAGTGGCGCTACCTGGACGTCGGCCAGCCCGGCCAGGACCACAGCAGGCGGCCGCTGAATCCCGAATTCGTGCTCAACCAGCCGCGCTACCAGGGCGCCAGCATCCTGCTGGCCCGTGAAAACTTCGGCTGCGGTTCCAGCCGCGAACACGCGCCCTGGGCCCTGGATGGCTACGGCTTCCGTTCGGTGATCGCGCCGAGCTTCGCCGACATCTTCTTCAACAACAGCTTCAAGAACGGTCTGTTGCCGATCATCCTCAGCGATGCGGACGTCGACGAGCTGTTCCGCCAGGTCGAAGCCAACGAGGGCTACCAGCTGGTGGTCGATCTCGAAAGCCAGACCGTGCGCCGTCCCGATGGCGTGGCGCTGTCCTTCGAGATCGACGCCTTCCGCAAGCACTGCCTGCTCAATGGCCTGGACGACATCGGCCTGACCCTGCAGGATGCCGACGCCATCGGGAGTTTCGAAGCCCGCTATCGCCAGAGCAGTCCCTGGATGTTCCCCAGCGCCTGAACCCAGTCGCCGGCCCGCGCGGCCGGCGCTCTTTCCGGAGGCTCCATGAGCGGTGACCACGAGCAACACGTACAGCAGCAATTCGGCGCCACCGCCGAGGCCTATCTGACCAGTGCCGTCCATGCCCAGGGCGCCGAGCTCCTCGAGCTGCGCGACGCCGTGGCTCAGCGGGAAGGCGCCAAGGTGCTGGATCTCGGGTGCGGTGGCGGTCACGTCAGCTACAACGTGGCGCCGGTGGCCGGGCAGGTGATCGCCCTGGATCTGGCCGAGGAAATGCTTTCGGTGGTCAAGCGCAGCGCGGCCGAGCAGGGCCTGGACAACATCAGCGTCCAGCCCGGCATGGCCGAGCACCTGCCCTTCGGTGATGCCAGCTTCGACTTCGTCTTCAGCCGCTATTCGGCGCACCACTGGCGCGACATCGGCGCGGCCCTGCGCGAAGTGCGCCGGGTGCTGCGCCATGGTGGCGAGATGGCCATCATCGACGTGATCTCGCCGGCCAATCCGCGCCTGGATACCTATCTGCAGACGGTGGAAATCCTGCGCGACATCAGCCACGTGCGTAACTATTCCTTCGCCGAGTGGCACCGCCTGCTGGATATGGCCCGGCTGGGCGTGACCCGCTGCCGTCGCCAGCGCCTGCGCCTGGACTTCGCGAGCTGGACCGCGCGCATGCGTACCCCCGAGCCGCAGTGCCAGGCCATTCGCAGCCTGCAAAGCAAGATCGGCCAGGAAGTGCGCCAGTATTTCGAAATCGACCGCGACGGCTCCTTCACCGTCGACGTCATGGTTCTCTGGGCTCAGCCCATCTGATGTGAGACAGGAAAAGACAATGAGCAAGCAGATCCTCATCCTGCCGGGCGACGGCATCGGTCCGGAAATCATGGCCGAGGCGGTCAAGGTGCTGGAAGTGGTCAACCGCGACCATGACCTCGGCTTCGAACTGGTCCATGACGACCTGGGCGGCGCCGCCATCGACCGGTACGGCGTGCCCCTGGCCGATGAGACCCTGGCGCGCGCCCGCGCCGCCGATGCCGTGCTGCTGGGCGCCGTGGGCGGTCCCAAGTGGGACAAGCTCGAACGCGACATCCGTCCCGAGCGTGGCCTGCTGAAGATCCGTTCCGCGCTGGGCCTGTTCGGCAACCTGCGCCCGGCCATCCTCTATCCGCAACTGGCCGAGGCCTCGACCCTCAAGCCGGAAGTGGTCTCCGGCCTGGACATCCTCATCGTCCGCGAGCTGACCGGCGGCATCTACTTCGGCTCGCCGCGCGAGACCCGGGTGCTGGAGAACGGCGAGCGCCTGGCCTTCGATACCCTGCCGTACAGCGAAGGCGAGATCCGTCGCATCGCTCGCGTCGGCTTCGACATGGCCCGTCTGCGTGGCGGCAAGCTGTGTTCGGTGGACAAGGCCAATGTCCTCGAGTCCAGCCGCCTGTGGCGCGAAGTGGTGGAGGAGGTGGCCAAGGACTATCCGGACATCGAACTCAGCCACATGTACGTCGACAACGCCGCCATGCAGCTGGTCCGCGCACCCAAGCAGTTCGATGTCATCGTCACCGACAACATGTTCGGCGACATCCTCTCCGACGAAGCCTCGATGCTGACCGGTTCCATCGGCATGCTGCCCTCGGCGTCCCTGGATGCCCACAACAAGGGCATGTACGAACCCTGCCACGGCTCGGCACCCGACATTGCCGGCCAGGGCGTGGCCAACCCCCTCGCGACCATCCTCTCGGTGGCCATGATGCTCAGGTACACCTTTGGCGCCGCCGCGGCGGCCGAGGCCATCGAGGCGGCGGTGGGCCAGGTGCTGGACCAGGGGCTGCGGACCGGTGACATCTGGTCGGAAGGCAAGCAGCGGGTCGGTACCCGCGAGATGGGCGAAGCAGTGGTCGCCGCCCTCGCAAGGCGTTAATCTGATCGGCCGCCGGGGGAGGCGGCCGTCCTCAAGACAATAAAGGTGCAGTAGCGATGAAACGTGTAGGTCTGATCGGTTGGCGTGGCATGGTGGGCTCCGTGCTCATGCAGCGCATGCTCGAAGAACGGGATTTCGACTTGATCGAGCCCGTGTTCTTCACCACCTCCAACGTTGGCGGCGAAGGCCCGGCCATTGGCAAGGGCGTGGCGCCGCTCAAGGATGCCTACAGCATCGACGAGCTCAAGACCCTCGACGTCATCCTCACCTGCCAGGGCGGCGACTACACCAGCGAGGTGTTCCCCAAGCTGCGCCAGGCCGGCTGGAAAGGCTACTGGATCGACGCGGCCTCCAGCCTGCGCATGCAGGATGACGCCGTCATCGTGCTGGACCCGGTCAATCGCCGCGTCATCGACCAGGCCCTGGCCGATGGCCGCAAGGACTTCATCGGCGGCAACTGCACCGTCAGCCTGATGCTGATGGCCCTGGGCGGGCTGTTCGAAGCCGGTCTGGTGGACTGGATGAGCGCCATGACCTACCAGGCCGCCTCCGGCGCCGGTGCCCAGAACATGCGCGAGCTCATCCGTCAGATGGGCGCGACCCACGCCGCCGTGGCCGACAGCCTGGCCGATCCCGCCAGCGCCATCCTCGACATCGACCGCCAGGTCGCCGAAACCCTGCGCAGCGAAGCCTTCCCTACCGAGCAATTCGGCGTCCCCCTGGCCGGCAGCCTGATCCCCTGGATCGACAAGGAGCTGCCCAACGGCCAGAGCCGCGAGGAATGGAAGGCCCAGGCCGAGACCAACAAGATCCTCGGACGCTTCAAGAATCCCATCCCGGTGGATGGCATCTGCGTGCGCATTGGCGCCATGCGCTGCCACAGCCAGGCGCTGACCATCAAGCTGAACAAGGACGTGCCGCTGTCCGACATCCACGGTCTGATCAGCCAGCACAATCCCTGGGTCAAGCTGGTGCCGAACAACCGCGAGGTCAGCATGCGCGACCTCACGCCAGCGGCCGTCACCGGCACCCTGAGCGTACCGGTCGGCCGGCTGCGCAAGCTGAACATGGGTTCCCAGTACCTGGGCGCCTTCACCGTGGGCGACCAGCTGCTGTGGGGCGCCGCGGAGCCGCTGCGGCGGATGCTGCGCATCCTGCTGGAGCAGTGAGCCGACGGCTAAACGTTTGCTTATAGAGGAGGGCCGCCAGTAAAGTGCGGCCCTCTTTCGTTGCGGACCGTCCCATCATGACTGCCAGAGATATCGCCCTCGTCGGTGCCACCAGTGCCTACGGCGAAGCCATTCGCGAACTCCTCGACGAACGCGACGTGCCCCTCGGGCGCCTGCACCTGCTCGCCAGCGGTGAGTCGGCGGGGCAGAATCTGCCCTTCCGAGGCAGCAATCTGCGCGTCACCGGCCTCGACGGCTTCGATTTCGCCCAGGTCGGCATCGTGATCCTGGCCGCGCCGGCCGCCGTGGTCGAAACCCTGCGGCCGCAACTGGTCGCTGCCGGTTGCGCCGTGCTTGATCTCAGCGGCGCCTCGGCCGCGCTGTCCGTGCTGCCACGCATCAATGGCGACCGCCTCGACCAGCTCCCGGCCGCCGCCTGGCTCGGTGTTCCCCTGGCAGCCGCCCAGGCGGCCGCCAGCGTGGCAGCCGTGCTCGCTCGCTTGAATACACTCCATGATGCTTCCCTGACGGCGTGCCTGGCCGCCTCCGGCGCCGGCCGTGGTGGCGTCGAGGAATTGGCGCGGCAGGCCACTGAATTGCTCAACGGTCGACCGGTCGAGGCGCGGCTGTTCGAAGGACAGCTGGCCTTCAATCTGCTCGGTCGCACCGGCGCAGCGACAGCGGATGGCTATACTGCCCAGGAACATCGTTTGCTGGACGAATGTCAGCAGGTGCTGGGAGCGCGCTTGCCGGTGCTGGACGTCACTGCCGTGCAGGCGCCGGTGTTCTTTGGCGACAGCCTGGCGCTCAGCCTGAGGGCCCAGGCGCCCTGGGAGCTGGAGCAGGTGCTGGAGGCCCTGGGTGACGAGCCGGGCCTGGCGCTCGACGAAGAACTCGATTGCCCGTCTGCCGTGGGCGATGCCCTGGGCCGGGAAGAGGTGCTGGTGGGGCGGGTGAGGCTGCATCCGCGGGATGCCCGGCGGCTGGAATGCTGGCTGGTAGCGGACAATGTCAGATTATCGGCGCTGACGGCCGTTCAGCTGGCCGAATTGTTGCTTAAACAGTCGGCCTAAAAGATACTTCGTGAAATGCTTCGCTCTTTTGGCTTGAGCAAAAGAGCAGTGGACGTGGCACGCAGCGATGGACACAGGCGCCCGCACGGTGGCGCGATCGACAGCTTCTAAAAAGGGACGGTCATGGTTCGAGTTCAGAAACTGGTGCGGGCAATTGCAGCGGCGAGCGCCTTGATGTCTGGCGCGGCCCAGGCCCTCAGCCTGGGGGAGATCCACCTCAATTCGGCCCTCAATCAGCCCTTCGATGCCACCATCGATCTGTCGGACCTGCGTGACCTCGGTACCGCCGAGTTGCGCCCCAATCTGGCGTCCGTCGAGGATTTCGGCAAGGCCGGTGTCGACCGTGCCTTCTTTCTCAACGATCTCAAGTTCACCCCGGAGGTGCGCAACGGGCGCACCGTCATCCGCGTGACCTCGGCGCGTCCGGTGCGCGAGCCCTATCTCAACTTCCTGCTGGAAGTGAACTGGCCGAGTGGCCGGATCCTGCGCGAGTACACCGTGCTGCTGGATCCGCCGCTCTATACCCCCAGGCTGCGGCAGCGCCGTTCGCGCCCCAGGTGCCGGCCACGCCGCGAGCGCGCGCCAACACGCCGAGCGCACCGCGTCCGGCCACGCCGCCTGCCGCGCCGGCACCGAGCGCGACCCAGACACCGGGCACCTATACCACCGAGCGGCGCGATACCCTCTGGGAAGTGGCGGCGCGCAATCGCCCGGCCGCCAGCGTCACCGTCGACCAGACCATGCTGGCGATCCAGGATCTGAATCCCGACGCCTTCATCGATCGCAACATCAACCTGATGAAGAGCGGCCAGGTGCTGCGCCTGCCCGATCAGGCCCAGGCCGGAACGCGTCCCCAGCGCGAGGCGGTGGCCGAGATCGCCCGCCAGACCCGTGCCTGGAAGCAGGGTGGCACCGACGCACCCGCCGGTACGCCGCGCCGGCAGGTGGACGCCTCCGCCCAGCCGAGCGGCAACGAGGCCTCGACGCCTGCCGCCCCAAGGACAATCTCAAGCTACTCTCCGGTCAGCCTGCCGGCCGCGCGGGCGAATCCGCCGGTGGCAAGGGTGGTGATCAGTCCCTGGCCGATCGCCTGGCGGTGACCCAGGAAAGCCTGGACACCACCCGCCGCGAGAACGAAGAACTCAAGAGTCGTCTGGGCGACCTGCAGTCGCAGCTCGACAAGCTGCAGAAGATCATGCAGCTCAAGGACGCCCAGCTGGCGCGGATGCAGGCCAACATGGCCAATCCCCAGGCCGCGGGTCAGCCGGCCCAGCCGCCGGCGACGCCCGAAGCGGCGGCTCCGGTGACGCCTGCGCCGGCCGAGAACACCCCCGCACCCACGCCCCAGGAAGCGACCGCCGCCGCGCCGGTCGCGCCGGTCGACGCCTCTGCACCCACCACCTCGCCGCCGGCCAGCGAGGCGGGTACCGGCGCGGCGCCGCCTGCGGCCAGCGAGCCCAAGGTCATCCCGGTCACGCCCAGCACCCCGGCGACCGAGCCGACCGAGGCCACCAACAGTTTCCTCGACGAGATCCTCAGCAATCCGCTCTGGCTCGGCATCATCGGCGGCAGCGCCTTGCTGGCCCTGCTGGTCCTGCTGATGATCAACTCGCGCCGCAACGCGGTGAAGGAGGCCGAGCGCGAGCGTGACGCCGAAGCTGCGCGCACCGACACCGTGTTCGACGCCGATCCCGAATTGGGTGATCACCATGCCCTCGCCGGGCTGGAGCTGAACCAGGGCAGCCAGGACGCGGCGCGTGACGCCGACGCCCAGGACGATGCCCTGGGTCAGGCCGACATCTACATGGCCTATGGTCGCTTCAGCCAGGCGGCCGAGGTGCTCAAGAAGGCCAGCGACCAGGAACCCCATCGCGCCGATCTGCGCCTCAAGCTCATGGAAGTCTATGCCGAGATGGGCGACAAGGACGGCTTCCAGCGCGAAGAGCGCGAACTCAAGGAGATCGGCGGCGCCCAGCCGGCGGTGGAGCACCTGAAGTCGCGCTATCCGGCCATGGCCACCGTCGCGGTCGCCTCGGCTGCGGTCGGGGCCGCCGCGCTGGCCGCTGCCCACGAACTGAGCGAGGAGCAATCGCGCAACCAGGGCTTCACGGCCACCGAGGACAGCCAGGACTTCGATCTGTCCCTGGATGACTTCGGCAGCGAGGATATCCAGGGTCATCAGCCTGCCGGTCCGGCGGAGGAACCCCTGTTCGGCGAAGCCTTCGCCGATGCCCAGGCCAAGGCGACCGACCCGCGCGACGATTTCGACTTCGATCTCAATTTCGATGCCGAACCCGCTGCCACACCTGCGGCGACTCCAGCTGCCAAGGACGATGACTTCGCCCTGGACTTCAGCGAATTCGAGCGACAGGGCGACCTGGCGCACGACGAGCCGACCGCGGGTTCCAGTGCGGCTTCGGCCTTCGACGAGCCACTGGATGCGCCCACGCCGCCGGCGGCCGACGCCGAGCTGCCCGCAAGTTTCGACCTCTCCGACTTCGACGACGAGCAACCGGCGCCCAAGCGCGAAAGCGACGAGGAATTCGCCGCCCGCCTGCAGGAGGCCTCTCGCCAGTTCGATGCGGAGACCACCAGCGGCACGGCGGGTAGCGACGGTCTGGACGACTTCGACTTCCTGTCCGGCGAAGACGAAACCGCCACCAAGCTGGATCTGGCGCGCGCCTACATCGACATGGGCGATCCAGAAGGTGCCCGGGACATCCTCGACGAGGTGATTGCCGAGGGGAATGCCGGGCAGCAGCAGGAAGCCCGGGAGATCATCGCCCAGCTCAGCTAAGGCTGGCCGGACTTGGCAGAGGAGGGGAGGCGCTATAAGCTGCCTCCCCTTTTTTTTGCCTGGCCGTCGCCTTGGATTTTCTAGACCCCACGATCATCGTTCCACCGCAGCGCATCGCCCTGGGCGTCGAGTACAAGGGTGCCCGCTATCGCGGCTGGCAGCGCCAGCAGCCCGGTGTGCGCTCCGTGCAGGAGACCCTGGAAGACGCCCTCTCCGAGGTCGCCGCGGCGCCCATCGCGCTGCATTGCGCCGGGCGTACCGATTGCGGGGTGCACGCCACCGGCCAGGTGGTGCATTTCGAGTCACCCGTCGCCCGGCCGCTCAAGGCCTGGGTGATGGGCACCAATGCCAATCTGCCGTCGGATATCAGCGTGACCTGGGTCAAGCCGGTCAGCAACGAATTCCATGCCCGCTTCAGTGCCATGGCGCGGCGCTACCGCTATGTGATCTACAACGATCCCATCCGACCCGCGCACCTGGCGGAGGAGGTCACCTGGAATCACCGTCCGCTGCGGATCGAACCGATGCGCGAGGCGGCCCAGGTACTGCTCGGCACCCATGATTTCACTTCCTTCCGGGCCAAGGCCTGCCAGGCCAAGTCGGCGATCAAGACCATCCACCACCTGCGTCTCTGGCAGAGCGGACGGCTGATCGTCCTCGACATCCGCGCCAATGCCTTCCTGCACCACATGGTGCGCAACATCGCCGGGGTGCTGATGGCGGTGGGCTGTGGCGAGCGGCCGGTGGCGTGGGTGAGCGAGGTCCTGGCCGCGCGCGAGCGGCGGCTGGGTGGCGTCACCGCCCATCCCTATGGCCTCTACCTGGTGGACGCCGAGTATCCCGAGAGCACGCCCGTGCCGAAGCGGCCGCTGGGTCCGCTGTTCCTGGGGCATATCCCCGAGCTGGATGACCCCCAAGGCTGACGCTTCGCGGGTGGTCTGCTAACATCCATCGATTTGGAACGAGGTCATTCCGGTTTGGCTAACGTTCGAGTGAAGATCTGCGGGATCACCCGGGTCGAGGATGCACGGGCCGCGGCGGCTGCCGGCGCCGATGCCATCGGCCTGGTGTTCTATGCGCGCAGCCCGCGGGCGGTCAGCGCTGCCCAGGCCCGCCAGATCGTGGCGGCGCTGCCACCCTTCGTGACCAGTGTCGGGCTGTTCGTCGATGCCTCGCCCTGCGAGATCGAGGAGACGCTCGACGCCGTGCCCCTGGACCTCCTGCAATTCCATGGCGACGAGTCGCCGGCGCAGTGCGCCCGGTATCGCCGTCCCTACATCAAGGCCCTGCGCATGCGCGAGGACATCGACCTCGCCGCCGTCGCGCGCGACTATGCCGGCGCCCGCGGGCTGTTGCTCGACACCTATGTCGCCGGCGTGCCCGGGGGCACCGGTCAGGCCTTCGACTGGGCCCGGGTGCCGCAGGACCTGTCGCTGCCACTGATCGTGGCGGGTGGGCTGGACGCGGATAACGTCGCCACGGCCATCGCCGCGTCCCGGCCCTTTGGGGTGGACGTGAGTGGCGGCGTGGAGCAGGCCAAGGGCATCAAGGATGCCGCCGAGATCGCCCGATTCGTGGCGGCCGTGCGGGGTGCGCCCACCGCCTGATGTGACCCTCGTCGGGTGGTTGCCGTCCACACCTGCGACATATTCAAGCAGACCCGCCCCGGGTGGGTCTGACGTCCGGCTCCCCGGGAGCCGGCATGCGACAAGAGGGTAGCGGCCCGGGATACAGCGGGCGCTGCCGAACCTATTACAGATGCTCAAGGAAGGCGTGGCCCAGGCCACGCTGGGAGCCCATGCAAGTGGAGAGAGATGCATGAGCAATTGGCTGGTCGACAAACTGATTCCTTCCATCATGCGGTCCGAGGTGAAGCGCAGTTCGGTGCCGGAAGGTCTTTGGCACAAGTGTCCGGCCTGCGAAGCGGTCCTCTACCGTCCAGAGCTGGAAAAGAATCTGGACGTGTGCCTCAAGTGCGGTCACCACATGCGCATCAACGCGCGACGCCGCCTGGACATCTTCCTCGACGCCGAGGGTCGTGAAGAGCTGGGTACCGAGCTGGAGCCGGTGGATCGCCTGAAATTCCGCGACAGCAAGAAGTACAAGGACCGTTTCACCGCGGCGCAAAAGGAAACCGGCGAAAAAGACGCGCTGATTTCCATGCGCGGCACCCTCAAGGGCATGCCGGTAGCGGTCTGCGCCTTCGAATTTTCCTTCATGGGCGGCTCCATGGGTGCCGTGGTCGGCGAGCGTTTCGTCCGCGCGGCCAATGTGGCCCTGGAAGAGCGCTGCCCGTTGATCTGCTTCTCCGCCTCGGGCGGTGCGCGGATGCAGGAAGCCCTGATCTCCCTGATGCAGATGGCCAAGACCTCCGCGGTGCTGGCGCGTCTGCGCGAAGAGGGCATTCCCTTCATCTCGGTGCTGACCGATCCGGTCTATGGTGGTGTCTCCGCCAGTCTGGCGATGCTGGGCGACGTCATCGTCGCCGAGCCCAAGGCGCTGATCGGCTTCGCCGGTCCGCGCGTGATCGAGCAGACCGTGCGCGAAAAGCTGCCGGAAGGCTTCCAGCGCAGCGAGTTCCTGCTGGATCACGGCGCCGTCGACCTCATCGTCTCGCGCAAGGAATTGCGTGATCGCCTGGCGCGGCTGCTGGCAACCTTCCAGCACCAGCCGGTCCCGGCGGCCTGATGGCTTCGCGCAGCCTCGCGCAATGGCTGGCCTATCTCGAGCAGCTGCATCCGTCGGCGATCGACATGGGTCTGGACCGGGTGCGCGAGGTCGCGCAGCGGCTGGGCCTGACCCGGCCGGCGCCGCGGGTGGTGACCGTGACCGGCACCAACGGCAAGGGCTCCACCTGCGCCTTTCTCGCCAGCCTGCTGCGCGCCAGCGGCCAGCGGGTCGGCGTCTATGCCTCGCCGCACCTGGTGCGCTACAACGAGCGCGTGGACGTGGACGGCACCCTCGCCAGCGATAGCGATCTCTGCACCGCCTTCGCCGCGGTGGAAGCCGCCCGCGGCGAGATCAGCCTGACCTATTTCGAAGTGGGTACCCTGGCCGCCTTCTGGCTGTTCGAGCGTGCCCGGCTGGATGTCGCCGTCCTCGAGGTCGGTCTGGGCGGACGCCTGGATGCGGTCAACCTGATCGATGCCGATCTGGCGCTGGTCACCAGCATCGGCCTGGATCACGCCGAATGGCTGGGCGATACCCGCGACGGCGTCGCCGTGGAAAAGGCCGGAATCTTCCGCGCCGGCAAGCCGGCCCTCTGTGGCGATCTGGATCCCCCCGCGCCGCTGATCGACGCCGCCGAGCGCCTGGGCGCGCCCTTGCTGCTGCGCGGCGAAGCCTTCGATCTGCGCATCGAGAGTGCCGGCTGGTTCTGGCGTGGGCGTGATGCCCAGGGCAATGACCTGGCGCTGCCAGGCCTGCCGCTACTCGATCTGCCCATGGAAAATGCCGCCCTGGCCTTGCAGGCCTACGCGTTACTCGAACAACCCTGGCTGCCGCAGCAGATCGCGGCGGCGCTCCAGGCCACGCGCATGACCGGTCGGCTCGATCGGCGCCAGGTCGAGCGGGCAGGGCAGAGGCGCAGCGTCCTGCTGGACGTGGCCCATAATCCCCATGCCGCCGAATACCTGGCCCGCCGCCTGGCGATGAAGCCGGTCGCCGGCGTACGGCGCGCGGTGTTCGGCGTCCTGGCCGACAAGGACCTGGACGGCATCCTGGCGCCCCTGGAAAGTCTGTTCGCCAGCTGGGCAGTGGCGAGTCTGCCGACCCCGCGCAGTCGCGACGGTGGCGAGGTGGCCGCTCTCCTGGCGGCGCGCGGTGCGCGCGCCGAGGCCCATGCCTCGCTGCTGGCCGCCTTCGAGGCGCAACTGGCCGCCAGTGCGGCTGACGACGAGGTGGTGGTGTTCGGCTCCTTCTACAGTGTCGCCGAGGTCCTCGCGCAGCTCTCTTCCCCATCCGAATCCGCGGAGGCATAACCCATGCTCAAGCAAAGAGTCATCGGTGCGCTGGTGCTGCTGGCGCTGATCATCATCTTCGTCCCCATGCTCTTCAATCGCCAGGACGATGCCCGCAAGGTGGCGGTCGAGGCGCCGGCCCAGCCGGCCGCACCCACGGTGCCCAGTACCGAGGTGCAGCCGGTGCAGACGCCCGAGGCGCCGCCGGTGGTGGTGGTGCCGGACGAGCCGGCCAAGCCGCTCGGCAAGCCGCAGACGCCGATCGCCGGCACTTCCGGCCAGGCGCCGACGCAGAATGCGCCGGCGAACCCCGCGCCGGCGCCATCCCAGCCTGCCGCGCCGGTCGCCAAGGCGCCCGCCGCCAGCGCACCCGTCGCCAGTGCTCCCCCTGCACCTGCGGCGGCCCCGCACCCGCGGCCAAGCCGGATTCGCGCCTGGGCGCGGCCAATCTGCCCAACAGCTGGTCGGTCCAGCTCGCCAGCCTGTCGTCCCGTCCCAGCGCCGATGCGCTGCAGGCCAAGCTGCGCAGCCAGGGCTACAACGCCTATGTACGGACCGCCGACGGCATGAACCGGGTCTTCGTCGGGCCGGTGATAGAGCGCAGCGAGGCGGATCGCCTGCGCGACCAGCTCAACAAGCAGAATGGCGTCAAGGGCTTCGTCGTCCGCTTTCAGCCGGAGCGCGGTTAACCCGGTCACAAGGCTCTGCTAGAATGCAGGGCCTTTTTGTAAGTGGACCTTGCCGTGGGCTTCACCTGGGTGGACTGGGCGATCGTCGCCGTTGTCATCGTTTCCTGCCTGATCAGTCTCAGGCGCGGCTTCGTCAAGGAAGCGTTGTCATTGGCCACCTGGATCGTGGCCGGTGGCGTGGCCTGGGTCTTCGGCGGGGCCCTGTCCAATTACCTGGTGGACTATATTCAGGTGCCGTCCGGACGGGTGATCGCCGCCTGTGTCATTCTCTTCGTGCTGACACTGCTCGTCGGCGCCCTGGTGAGCTTCTTGCTTGGCGAATTGATCCGCGTCACCGGCTTGTCGGGCACCGATCGCTTTCTCGGAATGGCCTTTGGCGCCGCTCGCGGTGCGTTGCTGATCACCGTGGCGGTGGGGCTGCTGAGCCTGGGGCCGGTCCAGCAGGACGGCTGGTGGCAGCAGTCGGTGCTGGTTCCACATTTTCTCCTGGTGGCCGATTGGTCGAAGAATCTGCTGTTGGGCTTTGCCGGCCAATGGCTGGGCGCGACGCCCATGCCCAGTCTGCAACTGTTGCCACAGCTGGGGCCCAAGGCTCCTTGAACGGTTTTCCAGGCCTCGCACTGCCGGGGTCATCCTGCGATGGTTCGCCGTCGCATCACTTGAAACAGTGGGGTCGCGTCGCATGTGTGGCATCGTAGGTATCGTGGGCAAGACGAACGTCAACCAGTCGTTATACGACGCGCTCACCGTCCTTCAACATCGCGGTCAGGATGCCGCCGGTATCGTCACCAGCCTGGACGGTAAACTCTTCCTGCGCAAAGACAACGGCCTGGTCCGCGACGTCTTCCAGCAGCGTCACATGCAGCACCTGGTCGGCCGCATGGGGATCGGCCATGTGCGCTACCCCACGGCCGGCAGCTCCAGCTCCGCCGAGGCGCAGCCGTTCTATGTCAACTCGCCCTATGGCATCACCCTCGCGCACAACGGCAACCTGACCAACGTCGAGCAGCTGTCTCGCGAGATCTACGAATCCGATCTGCGCCACGTCAACACCAATTCCGATTCCGAGGTGCTGCTCAACGTCTTCGCCCACGAGCTGGCGGTGCGCAACAAGCTGCAGCCGACCGAGGACGACGTCTTCGCCGCGGTCTCCGAGGTCCATGAGCGCTGCCGTGGCGGCTATGCCGTGGTGGCCATGGTGACGGGCTACGGCATCGTCGGCTTCCGCGACCCCAACGCCATCCGTCCCATCGTCTTCGGTCAGCGTCACACCGAATACGGCGTGGAATACATGATCGCCTCCGAGAGCGTCGCTCTCGACGTGCTCGGCTTCACCCTGATCCGCGACCTGGAACCGGGCGAAGCGGTGTACATCACCGAAGACGGACGGCTCTATACCCGCCAGTGCGCGCAGAATCCGCACTACGCGCCCTGCATCTTCGAGCACGTCTACCTGGCCCGTCCGGATTCCATCATCGACGGCATCTCGGTCTACAAGGCCCGCCTGCGCATGGGCGAGAAGCTCGCCGAGAAGATCCAGCGCGAGCGGCCCGAGCACGACATCGACGTGGTCATCCCGATTCCGGACACCAGCCGCACCGCGGCCCTGGAGCTGGCCAACCACCTGGGCGTCAAGTTCCGCGAGGGCTTCGTCAAGAATCGCTACATCGGTCGGACCTTCATCATGCCCGGCCAGGCCGCGCGCAAGAAGTCGGTGCGCCAGAAGCTCAACGCCATCGAGCTGGAATTCCGCGGCAAGAACGTGATGCTGGTGGACGATTCCATCGTCCGCGGCACCACCTGCAAGCAGATCATCCAGATGGCCCGCGAAGCCGGCGCCAAGAAGGTCTATTTCTGCTCGGCGGCTCCGGCGGTGCGCTTCCCCAACGTCTATGGCATCGACATGCCCAGCGTGCACGAGCTGATCGCCCACGGCCGCACCACCGAGGAAGTCGGCGAGCTGATCGGCGCCGACTGGCTGATCTACCAGGACCTGCATGACCTGCAGGAAGCCGTGCGCACCCGCAAGGCACCCAAGGTCGAGCAATTCGACTGCGCGGTGTTCGATGGCGAGTACATCACCGGCGACGTCGATGCCGCCTATCTGAACCGGATCGAGCAGGCGCGCAACGACGCGGCCAAGGTCAAGCACAAGGCCGTCAGCGCCATCATCGATCTCTACAACGACTAAGGAGCTGCACATGAGCCAAGACTGGGATGCCGGACGCCTGGACAGTGATCTCGAGGGCGCGGCCTTCGAGACCTTGGCGGTGCGGGCAGGGCAGCAGCGCTCGCCGGAAGGCGAGCATGGCGAAGCCCTGTTCCTGACCAGCAGCTACGTGTTCCGGACCGCCGCGGATGCCGCGGCGCGCTTCGCCGGCGAGGTGCCGGGCAACGTCTATTCGCGCTACACCAATCCCACGGTGCGTACCTTCGAGACCCGCATCGCGGCCCTCGAAGGGGCCGAGCAGGCGGTGGCCACCGCCTCGGGCATGTCCGCCATCCTGGCCATGGTCATGAGTCTGTGCAGCGCCGGTGACCAAGTGCTGGTTTCGCGCAGCGTGTTCGGCTCGACCATCAGCCTGTTCGAGAAGTACTTCAAGCGCTTCGGCATCGAGGTGGACTATCCGCCGCTGGCCGATCTGGACGCCTGGCAGGCGGCCTGCAAGCCCAATACCCGGCTGTTCTTCGTCGAGTCGCCGTCCAATCCCCTGGCCGAGCTGGTGGACATCGCCGCCCTGGCCGAGATCGCCCATGCCCGGGGCGCGCTGCTGGCGGTCGACAACTGCTTCTGCACCCCGGCGCTGCAGAAGCCGCTGGCGCTGGGTGCCGACATCGTCATCCATTCGGCGACCAAGTACATCGATGGTCAGGGCCGGGGCATGGGCGGCGTGGTCGCCGGCCGTGCCGAGCAGATGAAGGAAGTGGTGGGATTCCTGCGTACCGCCGGTCCGACCCTGAGCCCCTTCAATGCCTGGCTGTTCCTCAAGGGCCTGGAGACGTTGAAGATCCGCATGCAGGCGCACAGCCAGACCGCTTTGGAGCTGGCGCGCTGGCTGGAAGGCCAGCCCGGCGTCGAGCGGGTCCACTACGCCGGCCTGGAAAGCCATCCGCAGCATGGGCTGGCGTGCCGCCAGCAGAGCGCCTTCGGCGCCGTGGTGAGCTTCGAGGTCGCCGGTGGTCGTGACGCCGCCTGGCGCTTCATCGATGCCACCCGGATGATCTCCATCACCACCAACCTGGGTGATACCAAGACCACCATCGCCCACCCGGCGACGACCTCGCACGGGCGGCTGTCGCCGGCCGAGCGTGCCAACGCCGGGATCCGCGACAGCCTGATCCGTATCGCCGTGGGTCTCGAAGACCTGGGCGATCTGCGCCAGGACCTGGCCCGCGGACTGGCGGCCCTATGAGTCTGACGTTCGCGCCGGTGGAATTGCGCGTCGCCCTGGTCACCGGCGCGGCGCGTGGGATCGGGCTGGGCATCGCCGCCTGGCTGGTAGCCGAAGGCTGGCGGGTAGTGGTGGCCGACATCGAGCAGGAGCGCGGCGCCAAGGTGGCCGCCGCCCTTGGCGACCGCGCCTGGTTCGTCGCCCTGGACGTGGCTGACGAGAGTCAGGTGGAGTCCGCCGTCGCCCAGGTGATCGGCCAGTTCGGGCGGCTGGATGCCCTGGTCAACAATGCCGGTCTCGCCACTGCCCAGGGCCAGCCGCTGGAAAGCCTGGCACTGGCCGAATGGCGCAGGGTGCTCGGGGTGAATCTGGACGGCCCCATGCTGCTGGCCAAGCATTGCGCACCCTATCTGCGCGAGCAGCAGGGCGCCATCGTCAACATCGCCTCGACCCGTGCCCAGCAGTCCGAGCCCCATAGCGAGGCCTATGCCGCGAGCAAGGGCGGGCTGCTGGCCCTGACCCACGCGCTGGCTGTCAGCCTAGGTCCGGAAGTGCGGGTGAATGCGCTCTCTCCGGGCTGGATCGATGCGCGCGATGCCCATGTCCGCGCGGCTGAGCCGTTGTCCGCCGCCGACCACGAGCAGCATCCGGTCGGACGGGTAGGGACGGTGGAAGACGTCGCGGCCTGCGTGGCCTGGCTGCTGAGCGGCAACGCCGGTTTCATCAGCGGTGAGGCCATCACCCTGGACGGCGGCATGACCCGCAAGATGATCTATCGGGAATAGCACCTGGTAGAAAATAAAATTGGAAAATTCCTTGACGGATCAAGGAGCTACGAGGAGAATGCGCGTCACCCGAAGGGGATGGCTGATTAGCTCAGCTGGGAGAGCACCTGCATCACACGCAGGGGGTCGGCGGTTCGATCCCGTCATCAGCCACCAAACTCTTCGGGAAGTGTTCCGCAAGGTACACGCAATGCGCGGCGGTAGTTCAGTCGGTTAGAATACCGGCCTGTCACGCCGGGGGTCGCGGGTTCGAGTCCCGTCCGCCGCGCCATACAAGTTGTTCCGGGTCCTCTGAACTGCCCGAACGACGCAAGAGAAGCTGCCCTAGGGCAGCTTTTTTTGTGCCTGAAGAAAAGGCTGGTCGATCGTTCGCGTGCTGGCGCTGCCCTGGTGGCCTGTTCCAGGATCGATCGGCGGCTCCGTTCAGATCACGAATTCCGCCACCACCTGCCGGAGACCGGCCGCCAGGCGCGACACCTCGTTGCTGGCGCTGGAGGTCTGGCTGGCGCCTGCCGCGGTCTGGTCGGAGAGGTCCTTGATGCTGATCAGGCCACGGTCGATGTCCTTGGCCACCAGGGCCTGTTGTTCGGCGGCCGTGGCGATCAGCGCCGTGCGCTCGTCGATGCCGCCCATGGCGCCGGCGATGGCCCGCAGGGCACCGTTGGCCTCCCGGGCGACGGATAGGGATAGCTCGGCGGTCTGGCTGCTCTGCTGCATGGCCTTCACCGCATCCGTCGAATCGTACTGGATGGTGCCGATCATGGCTTCGATCTCCCGCGTCGACTGCTGGGTGCGATGGGCGAGGGCGCGGACTTCATCGGCGACCACGGCGAAGCCGCGGCCCTGATCACCGGCGCGGGCGGCCTCGATGGCGGCGTTGAGCGCCAGCAGATTGGTCTGCTCGGCAATGGCGCGGATGACGTCGACGACGTTGCTGATGGCCTGGGCGCGACCCGACAGCGTCTGGATCTGGCCGCTGCTCTGGTCGACCTGGGTGGCCAGTCGTTCGATGGCGGTCAGGGTCGCGGCCACATGCTCCAGACCGGCCTGGGTAAGGGCGCTGCCTCGTTGCGAGGCGCCGGCACTTTCCTCGGCGTGGCGCGCCACCTCGTCCACCGCGGCGCTCATTTCCGTCACCGCGGTGGCCACCTGGCCGATCTCGTCGTTTTGCCTGAGCAGGCCGCGATTGCCATCGTCGATCACCGCGGTCATCTCCTCGGCGGCGGCGGCAAGCTGACTGGAGCTGTCCGCCAGATGGGCCACGGTGGCGCGCAGGTTGGCCTGCATGCCGGCCAGGGCGGTCAGCAGGCCGGCGGCCTCGTCGCTGCCCGCCACCTGGATGTCTTCGGCAAGGTCCTTGTTGGCGATCCGCTGGGCGATGCGCAGGGCTTCGCCGATGGGCACGGTGATGCTGCGCGTCAGCAGGAAGGCCAGGGTGACGGTGGCCAGCAGGGTGGCGAGGATCAGGCCGACGACCCAGGTGAGGCCGTGGTCGTAGATCCGGCCCGCCTCAATGCCCGAAGCGACCGCGCCGCGGTCGTTCAGCGCGGCCAGGCTTTCGATCTGCACCTGCACCTGGTCGGCGGCGATCCGCATGTTGCCGTCGGCCAGGGCGGTGGCGCCCGCCCGATCACCGTTGCGATAGAGGGTTTCGAAGCTGTTCAGCAGACCCAGGTAGCCCGCGGCGCCGTTCTGGACGGCCTGGTAGAGCTGCTGTTCCGCGTCGCTGGACACCAGCGGCGCATAGTCCGCGATTTCCTTGGCGAAGCGGCTGCGCAGCTCGACCAGTGCCGTGGCCATTGCCGACCTGCGCCCCGAATCCTGGGTACCCAGGCTTCTCAGGCTTTCGAGGCGCAATCGCAGCAATGCCGCGGTCATCTGCCCGGCCTGGCGGACGCTGGGCATCCAGTCCGTCTCCACCTCGATTTCCGACTGCCTGAGTTGCCGCATCTGGATCAGGGCGATGGCCCCAAGCGCGATGACGATTGCTACGATAACCGAAAAGGCCAGGGCCGATCGGCGACCCACCTTGAGTGTGCGCATCATCATGACAGTCACCATGAAGGAGGCCCGGCAGGACACCGGGCTGGAGGTGTGATGTGCGTCACACACTATGGTGGGTGGCTTAGCGGCGGCTTAAGACCGAGCCGTCCAGCGGGCCATTGGTCTGACTATGGCTGTAAACCCTGAACAGCGGCCTCGTGGGCCGGGGCACCCAGCTGCGCCGAGATGCGCGCCGTGGTGGCGAGCATCTGCTCGACGTATTCGGCCTTGAGGTCCTCCCGGAAGCGGAAGCAGGGAAAGGACACGCTCAGGCCGGCGATGACCTGGCCGAAACGGTCGCGGATCGGCGCCGCCAGGCACCTCATGTTGGCCTCGAATTCCTCGTGGTCTTCGGCGAAACCCAGGTCCCGAACCCGCGCCAGCTCCGCCAGATAGGCGGCCAGGCTGTCGAGGGTGTTGGGCGTGCGGCGGACAAAGGTCTCCTGGGCCAGGATCTGGCGTACCTCGGCTTCCTGTCGCCAGGCCATCAGCACCTTGCCGATCCCGGTGCAGTACAGCGGCGCCCGGCGCCCGATGCGCGAGTACATGCGCAGGGTGTAGCGCGAGTCGAGCTTGTGCACATAGACGATGGCGCCCTCGTCGAAGATGCCGAGGTGGACGGTCTCGCCAGTGAGGTCGTTGAGCAGGCGCATGCCCGGTTCGGCCTCGCGGACCAGCTCCAGCTGGGGCAGGGCACGGGCGCCCAGTTCGAACAGCTTGACGCTCAGCCGGTAGCGGTCTTCGGCGTCCTGGACCACATAGCCCAGCGCCTTGAGCGTCTGCAGGAAGCGGTGGACGGTGCTCTTCGACAGGTCCAGCTGTTGCGCCAGCTCCGAGACACCACAGTCGTCCTCGCGCTCGCCGAGGGCTTCGAGCACCGCCAGGGTACGCCCGACGGCGCTGACCATGTCACTGCCGAGATTCTGATTCTTTTCCATGAGACCGCCGGTCGCCTGGTTGCCGGAACACTGTTCCATTCTGATTGACGGATACGGGAAAGGCCAGCAACACTGTCTTCTAGCGAATGGAACAACGTTCCAAAGTATTTCGCGCGTAAGGGTCTCTTTCCACCGCTGGCGGTCGCCGGGGGTGTGAACAAAAACAACAACGGAACCTGCGACGATGAAATCCATGACCAAAGTCCCGGGCGCTCTGGCGCCTGCTGCTCGTACCCCCGGCTGGCTGCCCCGTGCCCATCCGGTGTCCTGGCAGATGCTCGGCATCACCACCCTGGCGATGCTGATGATCTCGGTGGATCGCCAGCTGCTGCCGACCGTCTTGCCGGCGATCATGCAGGAATTCGGCCTGGACGCCGCCCAGGGTGGCTGGCTCAGTTCGCTGAGTTTCGTCGGCACCCTGATCGGCGCCCTGGTGGTGGGCGTGCTGGCCGACAGCGTCGGCACCGGTCACCGCCGTGCCTGGAGCTGGGTGGGGGCCTGCGCCCTGACCATAGGCTCGGCCTTCGCCACCTTCTATGCCCGTTCGCTGGGCGCCCTGCAGGTGCTGAGATTCACCATGGGCCTGGGCACCGGCGCCATGGAGCCGGTCAACATCGCCGTGGCCAGCGAATTCTGGCAAAAGGAGAATCGCGGCTTCGCGCTCGGCGTCCACCACACCGGCATGCCCCTGGGGCAATTCGTCGGTCCGGTCCTGATGGGGCTGATCCTGGCCAATGGCGACTGGCGCGCCACCTTTCTCTGGATTCCGCTGATCGGCCTGCCGATCATCCTGCTGCAGCTCTACCTGGGCCGCCGCCGCAACGAGGAGCAGGTCTATGCCTGGATCCGCGAAGAGGGGCTGACCGTTCCGGTCGATACCGCCGCGCCCGTCTCGCGCAATCCGCTGACCAACCTGCGCCTGGCCTTCGCCGAGCGCAACGTGCGCCTCTGCCTGGTGATGAACTTCCTGTTTCTCTGGACCGAGATGGGCGTGGCCACCTTTCTGACCTACCAGCTCACCAGTCAGCTGGGGCTGAGCCTGGCCGAGGCCGCGGTGATCTCGGGCGCCTCGGGACTGGTGGGCTGGGCGGGACAGATCTTCTGGGGACGCTGAGCGATCACCGTGGCCGCAAGTTCGCCCTGGGCATCCTGACCATCGGCTTCTCGATCTGCGTCGCCCTGTGCATGTTCATCGACAGCCGCGCCATGGCCTGGACCCTGCTGCTGGCCTGGGGCCTGTTCCGCAATTCGCCCTATGTGGTGCTCTATTCGCTGGCGGTGGATTCCTCGCCGCGCGCGGCCGGCAGCGGCCTGGGGCTGCTCATCGGCGTGGGGCTGGGCCTGGCGGGTTTTCTGGTGGGGCCGGTGGCCGGTTACGTGATCGAGCATTTCGGCTGGCACTGGAGCTACGCCATGCTCGCCCTGAGCTGCCTGCTGGCGCTGATACCGCTGCGCTTCGTGGAGGAGACCCGCCATGGCGCCACCTGAGTGCCTGTTTGACCATAGGGATGAACTGGGCGAAGGCCCGGTCTGGGATGCCCGGCAGCAGCGGCTGCTGTGGGTGGATATCCTCGCCGGGCGGCTGTTGCGCGCGGCGCCCCAGCCGGCGGCCCCGGTCGACATACTGGGCTTCGGCCGACCGCTGGGTTGCGCCGTGCCCCATGTCGACGGCTCCACCTGGCTGGCCCTGAGCGATGGCGTCTGGCGCCTGGCCGCCGGTGCCTCTCAGCCGGTGCCGATCGCGCAGCCGCCCCAGGCGGTCCATGGATCGCAGCACCGCTTCAATGACGGCAAGTGCGATGCGCTCGGCCGTTTCTGGCTGGGTACCACGCTGCTCGACGAGGCACCCGGCGGCGGCCGGCTGTATCGCCTGGACCTGGATGGCCAGCTGCAGCCGATGCTCGACGGCATCACCGTGTCCAACGGCCTGGGCTGGAGTCCGGACAACCGCACCTTCTACTACATAGATTCGCCCACCCGCCGGGTACAGGCCTTCGATTTCGATCTCGCCAGCGGCGCGCTCGGCCGCGGGCGCACCCTCATCGACTTCGGCGAGCAGCCCGGCGTGCCCGATGGCCTGGCCGTGGACAGCGAGGGGGCGCTGTGGATTGCCCACTGGGACGGCTACCGCCTGAGTCGCTGGAGCGCCGAAGGCGAATTGCTCGCCTGGGTGGAGCTGCCGGTGGCGCGGGTGACCTCCTGCGCCTTCTACGGCGAGCGCCTGGAGCAGCTGCTGATCACCACCGCCCGGGTGGGCCTCGATGAGTCCGCCCGCCAGGCGCAACCCCTGGCCGGACGTCTCTTTAGCCTCGATCCCGGCGTGACCGGCCTGGCGGTGTCCGCCTGCCGCGTGCGGGTTCCAGAGCACCTCCAGGAGTCTGCATGACGCTACCCCTCGTTTCGTCCCCGCTGACCCGCATCGGCCTCATTGGCGAATGCATGGTCGAGTTGCGCAGTCAGGGGGATGGCCAGCTGGGCCAGGCCTTTGGCGGTGACACCCTCAATGCCGCCGTTTATCTGCGACGGCTGCTCGGGGATGACCCGGTGCAGGTCGATTACCTCACCGCGGTGGGCGACGACAGCCTGAGCCAGGCCATGCGCGCCCGCTGGCGCGAGGAGGGGCTGAGTGACGCGCGGGTGCGGGTGCTGCCCGGACGCCTGCCAGGCCTCTATCTGATCCAGACCGATGCCGACGGCGAGCGGCGCTTTCTCTATTGGCGCGGCGAGGCGGCGGCGCGGGAATGTTTCGACGGCGCCGAGGCCCAGCCGCTGCTGGCGGCCCTGGCGGAGTACCAGGTGCTCTATCTCAGCGGCATCAGCCTCGCGGTGTTGACCGACACCGGCCGCGAGCGGCTGCTGGAGGCGCTACGCCAGGCGCGCGCCGCCGGCACCCGCATCGTCTTCGACAACAACTACCGGCCGCGGCTGTGGCCGAACCCGCAGGCGGCGCGCACGGCCTATCGCCGGCTGTTGCACCTCACCGATGTGGCGCTGGTGACCTGGGAAGACGACGCCGCGCTGTTCGGCTTCGCCGACGAGGCGGCGCTGTTCGCCCAGTACGCCGAATGGGGCGTGGCCGAGGTGGCGCTCAAGCGCGGTGCGCGCAGCTGCCTGCTGCAGCATCGCCAGGGGCGCCAGGAGGTGGCCGGCGAAGCCGTGGCCCGGGTAGTGGACACCACCGCCGCCGGGGATTCCTTCAGCGCCGCCTACCTGGCCTGCCGCCTCCAGGGCGGGGCCCCCGAGGCGGCCGCCGCCTGGGGGCATCGCCTGGCGGCCACGGTCATCCAGCATCCCGGGCGCTCATTCCGCGCGCGGCCATGCCGGCGCTGCCGCCCCTGATTCCCGCTCTCACTGCCCAGGCCTGAAGCCATGAAGATCACCGAAGCCCGCGTCATCGTCACCTGTCCCGGTCGTAACCTGGTCACCCTCAAGATCGTCACCGACGAAGGCCTTTATGGCCTCGGCGACGCCACCCTCAATGGCCGCGAGCTGGCGGTGGTGGCCTATCTGGAAGAGCACGTGCTGCCAGCGCTGATCGGTCGCGATGCCCATCGCATCGAAGACATCTGGCAGTACCTCTACCGGGGCGCCTACTGGCGCCGCGGACCGGTCACCATGACCGCCATCGCCGCGGTGGACGTGGCGCTCTGGGACCTCAAGGCCAAGGCCGCTGGTATGCCGCTGTACCAGTTGCTCGGCGGCAAGAGTCGCGAGCGGGTGATGGTCTATGGCCATGCCACCGGCAAGGACATCGAGAGCTGCCTGGACGAGGTCGCCCGCCATGTGGAGCAGGGCTATCGCGCGGTGCGAGTGCAGTGCGGCGTGCCGGGCATTCCCACCACCTATGGCGTGGCCAAGCGCGAAGGCGAGCGCTACGAGCCGGCCGACAGCGATCTGCCGGCCGAGCACGTCTGGGACACCGCCAAGTACCTCAATCACGTACCCAAACTGTTCGCCGCGGTGCGTGAGCGCTTCGGCGACGACCTGCACCTGCTGCACGACGTGCACCACCGGCTGACGCCCATCGAGGCGGGGCGGCTGGGCAAGAGGGTCGAGGAATACAACCTGTTCTGGCTGGAGGACTGCACCCCGGCGGAAAATCAGGAGGCCTTCCGCCTGATCCGCCAGCACACCACCACGCCGCTGGCGGTGGGCGAGGTGTTCAACTCCATCCACGACTGCCGCGAGCTGATCCAGGAGCAGTTGATCGACTATATCCGCGCCACCCTGGTGCATGCCGGCGGCATCACCCACATGAGGCGCATCGCCGACCTCGCGGCGCTCTACCAGGTGCGCACCGGCTTCCATGGCGCCACCGACCTGTCGCCGGTGTGCATGGGCGCGGCGCTGCACTTCGACACCTGGGTGCCCAACTTCGGCATCCAGGAGCACATGCCCCACGAGGCGCGCATCGAGGAGGTCTTTCCCCATGCCTATCGCTTCGCGGACGGCCATTTCACCCCGGGCGAGGTGCCCGGCCACGGCGTGGACATCGATGAAGACCTCGCCGCCCGTTATCCGTACCAACGCGCCAGCCTGCCGGTGAACCGGCTGGTGGATGGCACCCTGTGGCACTGGTGAGCGAGGAATCCCGGATGAAAGCCTTTCAGGTCAGAGCACCCCACGAATTCAGCATCGAAGAGGTCGCGGTACCCACGCTGGCACCCGGCGAGGTCCGCGTCGGGGTGGCCTATGCCGGCATCTGCGGCTCGGACATGCACATCATCCATGGGCAGAACGCCTTCGTGCGCTTTCCCCGCGTCACCGGCCACGAATTCGCCGGCGTGGTGCGCGAGCTGGGCGCGGGCGTGAGTGGCCTGGCGGTGGGCGATCCGGTCTGCGTCGATCCGGTGATCGCCTGCGGCAGCTGCTATCCGTGCCGCATCGGTCGGCCCAATGTCTGCAGTCGCCTGCAGGTGCTGGGAGTACACCGCGATGGCGGCTTCAGCGAAGAGGTCTGCGTGCCCGCGGCCAATGCCCATCGCCTGCCGCCCGGTTTGCCGCTGGCCCAGGCCGCGCTGGTCGAGCCCTACAGCATCGCCCTCAATGTGCTGGAGCGGATGCAGTTCCTGCCCGGGGATTCCCTGCTCATCTACGGCGCCGGCGTGATCGGCCTGACCCTGGTGCAGATGGCCAGGGCGCTGGGCATCGCCGATATCACCGTGACCGATGTGCTGGACGATCGCCTGGCCACCGCCCGGACCCTGGGCGCGACCCGCACCCTCAATGGCCGCGAGACCAACGTCGAGGCGGCCATACGCGAGGCCACCGGCGGCGAGGGCGTGCCGCTGATCGTCGACGCCGCCTGCCATCCGGCCCTGCTGCCGGAGATCGTTCGGCTGGCGTCGCCGGCCGGGCGCATCGGCCTGCTGGGCTTCAGCGCCACGCCCAGCGAGCTGGTGCAGCTGGAGATCATCAAGAAGGAACTGACCCTGGTGGGTTCGCGGCTCAACAACGGCCGCTTTCCGCGGGTCATCGAGCTGCTGGCGGCGGGCAAGCTGGATGCCGCGGCGCTGATCAGCCACCAGGTGGCCAGCCAGGAGATGCCGGGTGCCATCGAGCTGATCGAAAGGCATCCCGAGCAGACACGCAAGGTGCTGGTGCAGTGGGGTGGCAACGCCTGACAACGCGCGCTCCGCAAGGGGCGTCGCTTCGATGCCTTACCGAATAAAGACAATGAGCGGGAGGTAACAAATGGCTGGACAAGGTCGTGGACTGGTACTCGTCATGCTGTTCCTGGCGGGGGTCGTCAACTATCTGGATCGCTCGGCGCTGTCGGTGGCAGCGCCCCTGATCCAGAAGGACTTCGGGCTGGGCGCCGGGGAGATGGGGCTGCTGTTCAGCGCCTTCTTCGTCGGCTATGCAGCGTTCAATTTCATCGGCGGCTGGGCCGCCGACCGCTATGGCGCCAAGACCACGCTGCTGCTGGCCATGGTGCTCTGGTCGGCGTTCAGCGGCCTGACGGTGCTGGCCTCGGGCTTCGCCGCGCTGATCGTGATCCGGGTGCTGTTCGGCATGGCGGAGGGGCCCCTGAGCGTCTCCACCAGCAAGATGGTCAACAACTGGTACGCGCCCCACAACCGGGGTCGCACCCTGGGCCTGTCGATGTCGGGTACGCCCCTGGGCGGCGCCATCTCCGGCCCCATCGTCGGGGTGATCGCGGTGACCTACGGCTGGAAGGTGTCCTTCGTCGTCATCATGCTGATCGGCTTCGTCTGGGCAGTGGTCTGGTACCTCTGGATCAAGGACAAGCCCACCGGTCAGCTGGCCGCCGACATCGCCGCCGAGGAGCGCGCCGTGGCCGTGGTGGATACCGAGGTGCGACCGCTCAAGTACTATCTGCGCCAGCCCACGGTACTGTTCACCGCCCTGGCGTTCTTCGCCTACAACTACACCCTGTTCTTCTTCCTGACCTGGTTCCCCAGCTACCTGATCCAGGCCTACGGCCTCAATGTGAAGGACATGAGCATCGCCACGGTGATCCCCTGGGTGCTGGGCTTCATCGGCCTGGCGGTGGGCGGCTATCTGTCGGATTGGGTGTTCCGCAAGACCGGTCGCCTGATGTTCTCGCGCAAGGTGGTGCTGGTGACCTGCCTGCTGGCCTGCGCCCTGTGCATCGGCGTTGCCGGCCTGGTCAGCACCCTCTATGCCGCGGTGGCCCTGGTGGCGCTCTCGGTGTTCTTCCTCTATCTGACCGGCGCCATCTACTGGGCGATCATCCAGGACACCGTGCCGGCGGCGCGGGTGGGCGGGGTGAGCGGTTTCATGCACTTCCTGGCCAACACCTCGGGCATCATCGGCCCGGCGGTGACCGGCTATCTGGTGCAATTCACTGGCGCCTTCACCAGTGCCTTCCTGCTCGCCGGCACCCTGACCGTGATCGGTTCACTGTGCGTGGCGCGCTTCGTCAAGCCGCTGGCCGAGCGGCCGGCGGAGGCACCCGCCACGCTGGCTACCGGAGGCGTACGATGAGCGATTTCGAGCGCATTCCCTCGCGCTATCCGGCGCCGGCCATCGGCATCGTCCACCTGGGGCTGGGCGCCTTCCATCGCGCCCATCAGGCGGTCTACCTGGAGCGCAACCTGGCCCGCCACGGCGGCGGCGCCTGGGGCCTGTGCAGCGCCAACCTGAGATCGGGGCGGGCGCTGGTGGAGACCCTGAACGCCCAGCAGGGCCGCTATCACGTGGCCGAATACCGCAACCGGCGCGAAGGGGTGCTGCGCGAGATCGGTGCCCTGCGCGAGGTGCTCTACGCCGGCGACGGTGGGGCCGGGCGCGAGGCCCTGCTGGCGCGGCTGGCCGATCCCGGGGTGCGCATCGTCACCCTGACGGTGACGGAAAAGGGCTATTGCCTGAGCCCGGCCAGCGGCGCCCTGCGCCGCGACGATCCCGGCATCGTCCATGACCTGGCTGAACCGCGGGCGCCGCGCACCGCGCCGGGGCTGCTGGTGGAAGGCCTGCGCCGGCGTCGTGCGGCCGGCATCGCGCCCTTCACCGTGCTCTGCTGCGACAACATGCCGGACAACGGCCAGCGGACCCGCCAGGCGGTGGTGTCCCTCGCCGAAGCCCAGGACGCCGGGCTGGCGGCCTGGATCGCCACCACCGTGGCCTTTCCGTGCAGCATGGTGGATCGTATCGTCCCGGCCATGGACGAGGCGGCCTTCGCGCGGCTGCGCGACCTCGGCTGCGATGACCCGGCCGCCGTGGTGGGCGAGGCCTTCAGCCAGTGGGTGGTCGAGGACCGCTTTCCGCAAGGGCGCCCGGACTGGGAACGGGAAGGGGTGCAGATGGTGGCGGACGTCCGCCCCTTCGAGACCATGAAGCTGCGCCTGCTCAATGGCAGTCATACGCTGCTGGCCTATGTCGGCAGCCTGGCCGGTCACGGCACCGTGGCCGAGGCCATGGCCGACGAACGCCTGGCGGCTCTGGTGCACCGCTACATGAGTCGCGAGGCGGCGCCGACCCTGGACATGCCGGAGGGCGTGGACCTGCAGGCCTACGCCGCGGCGCTGGTCGCGCGCTTCCGTAACGACGCCCTGCAGCACCGCCTGCGGCAGATCGCCATGGACGGCTCGCAGAAGCTGCCCCAGCGCTGGCTGCTGGGTGCCCAGCGGCTTTTGGAGCAAGGCGGCGAGCTGGCCTGTACCGCGCTCGGCGTGGCGGCCTGGATTCACTATGGTGAAGGCGAGGGCGAGGCGTTGGACGATCCCCTGCGCGCCACCCTGGCCGCCTTGCCTGCTGGCGCGGCGCGGGTGGACGCCGTGCTGGCGCTGGCCGAGGTCTTTCCACCGGCCCTGGTCGCGCAACCCGTCTTTTGCGACGCGGTGCGACGGGCCCACGCGCGCATCGCCACGGCGGGTATCGCCGCGGCCATTGCCGATCTCACCGAACAAGGAGTCTGACATGGAACACACCTGGCGCTGGTTCGGCCCGCGCGATCCCATCTCCCTCGCCGACATCCGCCAGACCGGGGCCACCGGCATCGTCACGGCGCTGCACGAGATTCCCAATGGCGAGGTCTGGCCGCTGGCGGCCATCGCCGAGCGCAAGGCGCTGATCGAGGCGGCGGGACTGACCTGGTCGGTGGTGGAAAGCATCCCGGTCCACGAAGACATCAAGCGCGGCCTGGGGGGGCGCGAGCGCTATCTGGACAACTATCGACAGAGCCTGCGCAACCTCGCCCAGTGCGGTATCGACGTGGTCTGCTACAACTTCATGCCGGTGCTGGACTGGACCCGCACCCAGTTGGCCCATCGACTGCCCAACGGCGGCTGGGCGCTGAGATTCGATCAGGACGCTTTCGCCGCTTTCGATCTCTGCATCCTGCAGCGGGAGGGCGCCGAGGCCGAGTACGCCGCCGAGGAGATCGAACGCGCGCGCCGCTATCACGCCGGGCTCGACGACGCCGGGCGCGAGGAGCTGGTGCGTACCCTCATCGCCGGTCTGCCGGGCGCCGAGGAGGGCTACTCGGTCGCCGACCTGCGCACCCTGCTGGCCACCTATGCCGGCATCGACACCGCGCGGCTGCGCGAGCACCTGGCGGTCTTTCTCCAGGCCGTGGTGCCGGTGGCGGAAGAGGTGGGCATTCGTCTGGGGGTGCACCCGGACGATCCGCCGCGCCCGCTGCTGGGGCTGCCACGGGTGGTCTCCACCGCCGCCGACGCCCAGTGGCTGCTGGACGCGGTACCGAGCCCGGCCAACGGGCTGACCTTCTGTACCGGCTCCTATGGCGTGCGCGCCGACAACGACCTGGTGGCCATGGCCCGCCAATTCGCGCCGCGCATTCACTTCGTCCACCTGCGGGCGACCCGGCGCGAAGCGGATCCGCGCAGTTTCCACGAGGCCCATCACCTGGACGGCGACGTGGACATGGTCGGGGTGATCCGCGAACTGGTACGCGAGGAGCGTCGCCGTGAACGCGCAGGCGGGGCGCGGCTGCCCATGCGTCCGGACCACGGCCACCAGCTGCTGGACGACCAGGGGCGACGGACCAACCCCGGCTATTCGCTGATCGGCCGGCTCAAGGGCCTGGCGGAATTGCGCGGCGTGGAACAGGCCGTGCGGCGGCTGGAAGAGGCGCATGACTGATGCGGATCGGCGTCTCTTGGATATACCCCGTGCCGGACCCCGCCACTGGCGCGGTCAAGGCCAACCTCGAATGCTGACGTGGAGACCCCTATGGAATTGATCACCCGCAGCGGCGCCGCGGCCGCTGCCCGCGCCACCCTGCGCCTGCATCCGCAAGACGATGTACTGATCGCCCGCCAGGCGCTGGTGCCGGGCCTCGACTTGCCGGAGGAGGGCGTGCAGGTCCGCGAGCCGGTGCCGGCCGGGCACAAGGTCGCCGTGCGCGCCATCGCCGCAGGCGCGCCGGTACGCCGCTATGGCCAGATCATCGGCTTCGCCCGCGAGGCCATCGCCGCCGGCAGCCATGTGCACGTGCACAACCTGGCCATGGGCGACTTCACCCGCGAGCACGCCTTCGGGATCGAGGCCCGCGGCGCCCCGGCGCCCATCGAGCGCAGCTTTCTCGGCATCGTCCGCCCGGATGGCCGGGTGGCGACCCGCAATTACATCGGCATCCTCACCTCGGTGAATTGCTCGGCCACGGTGGCCCGGGCGGTGGCCGACCATTTCCGCCGCGACGTCCATCCCGCGGCGCTGGGGCCCTATGCCAACGTCGACGGCGTGGTCGCCCTGACCCATGGTGTCGGCTGTGGCATCGATACCCAGGGTGAGGGCATGGCGGTGCTGCGCCGGACCCTGGGCGGCTATGCGTCCCATCCCAACTTCGCCGCGGTGCTGTTCATCGGCCTGGGTTGCGAAGCCAACCAGATCCCCACGCTGCTGGCCGATCAGGGCCTCAGCGAGCACGCGGGACTGCGCACCCTCAATATCCAGGACAGCGGCGGCACCACCGCCACCGTGGCCCGGGGCATCGCCGCCGTGGAAGCCTTGCTGCCCGCGGCCAATGCGGTGGCGCGCGAACCGGTCAGTGCCCGCCATCTGATCCTCGGCCTGCAGTGCGGTGGCTCGGACGGCTATTCCGGCATCAGCGCCAACCCGGCGCTGGGCCGGGCGGTGGATATGCTGGTGGCCGCCGGGGGCACCGCCATCCTCTCGGAAACCCCGGAGATCTACGGCGCCGAACACCTGCTCACCCGGCGCGCCGCCAGCCCGGCGGTGGGCGAACGCCTGGTGGAGCGCATCCGCTGGTGGGAAGACTATTGCGCGCGCTTCGGCGCCAGCCTGGACAACAACCCCTCGGCGGGCAACAAGGCGGGTGGCCTGACCACCATCCTGGAAAAATCCCTCGGCGCGGTGATCAAGGCCGGCTCCACCGATCTCATGGCGGTCTATGGCTACGCCGAGGCGGTGCGCAGCCCGGGCCTGGTGTTCATGGACACCCCCGGCTACGACCCTGTCTCGGCCACCGGCCAGGTGGCGGGTGGCGCCAACCTCATCGCCTTCACCACCGGCCGGGGTTCGGCCTATGGCTGTGCGCCGACGCCGTCGCTGAAGATCGCCACCAACACCCGCCTCTGGGAAAGCCAGCGCGACGACATGGACGTGGATTGCGGCGGCCTGGTCGACGGCAGCACCACACTGGAGGAGCGCGGCGCCTTCATCTTCGAACGGCTGCTGGCACTGGCGTCGGGCGAGCGCAGCCGCAGCGAGTTGCACGGCTACGGGCAGAACGAATTCGTCCCCTGGCAACTGGGCGCCACCACCTGAGCCCGAGCTCGCGGGAGGGGGACAGCCTCGCCGCCGGTGCCTCGTTCAGCTGTCCTGGCGCCGGCCATACAGCAGGGCGTAGAGCACCGGGATCAGCCCCAGGGTCACCAGGGTGCCCAGCGCCAGGCCGCCGATCATGCTGATGGCCATGCCGGTCCACAGCGGACCGGCAAAGAGCATCAGCGGGATGAGGCCGAGGATGCAGGTGAGCTTGGTCATGATGATCGGCCGCAGGCGCTCGCCGGCGGCGTCGAGCAGCGCCAGGACGAGGGGCTTGCCGGCCTGCCTTTCGGCTTCTATGCGTTCGAGCAGCAAGACCGCGTTGTTGACGATGATGCCGGCCAGGGACAGCAGGCCGAAGGTGGCCATGAAGCCGAAGGGATGGCCGCTCAGCCACAGCGCCAGGGCCACGCCGATGAGGATGAAGGGGATGCTGGCGACGATGATCAGCACCTTGCGCCAGGAATCGAATTGCCAGAGGAACAGCAACAGCATGGCCACGGCGGCCAGCGGCAGATAGCGCAGCAGGGCGTCGTTGGCGGCGGCGGAATCCTCGCTCTCGCCGCCCAGCTCCAGGCGGTAACCGGGCGGCAGCTGCAGGGTGGGCAACTGGGGCGCGAGGGTGGCGACCAGGGTGGCGGCGGTCATGCCGGGATTGCGCGCGCTGACCGTGAGGGTGCGCTGCAGGTTGCGCCTGACCTTGACCCCGGCCTCGCTGGCCAGCTCGATCCGGGCCACCGCCGCCAGCGGTAGCGGCGTGGCGCCGCCCTGGGGATAGACCAGCAGGGTGCTCGGATCGCCACCGCGGGGCGTGCTGCGCGCCGCGATCTCGACCGGATACTGGCCGTCGCGCAGCTGGGCGCCGCTCAGGCCGTCGCCGGCCAGTTGCAGCGCCTGGGCCAGGTCGCGCCGGTCGAGTCCGGCGGCGCGGGCCCGGGCCGGGTCGACCTCGACCTGGTAGCGCAGCAGGCGCGGACCCCAGTCGTCCTGGATGTCGCGGGTCCCGGGGACGGCGGCGAGCAGGTCGGCGAGGTTGGCACCCAGCTGACGCAGGACCGTCTCGTCCGGACCGCTCAGGCGATAGACCGCCAGGCCGCTTTCGGTGGTGCCCAGGGAAAAGCGCTTGGGTTGGGCGCGCACCTCGGGATAGGCCCGGGTCAGCTGCTCGCCGACCCGGGCCATGACCTGGGCGAGATCGGCGTCCGGGCGGGTGGTGACGGTGAAATAGGCGACATTGGGACCGGGCAGCGGCGGATTAAGGCCCAGCACGATGCGTGGTCCGCCCTCGGCGACGTAGCCGATGCTCTCGACGATATCGACATCCTCGCCCAGCCAGCGGCTGAAGCCCTGCATGAGTTCCAGGGTGCGCTGGGCCGAGGTGCCCGGTTCCAGCTGCAGGGGGATCTGGAACTGGTTGCGATCCGAGGGCGGCAGGAAGTCGTAGGGCAGGCTGAGCACCTTGAGGGTGGCCAGGGCCAGCAGCCCGAGCATGGCCAGCAGATAGGCCAGCCGATGCCGCAGCAGGACCTCCAGCAGGCGGCGATAGCCGCGGTGCAGGGCGCTGTCGGTGCTGGTACTGGTATGACTGGGGTCCGGCACCAGGCGCAGGCAGAGCAGCGGCGTCACCGTCAGGCTCAGCGCCCAGGAGCCCAGCAGGGTCAGCGCCAGCACCACGGCCAGGGACCTCAGGTATTCATTGGTGCTGGTCTGGCCGAGAAAGAAGGGCGAGAAGGCCAGGATGATCACCAGCGAGGAGGTCAGCAGCGGGATGGCCAGGGTCCGGCCGGCGGCTGCGCAGGCGGCGCGGCGCTCTTCGCCCGCGCGCAGGCGCCGTTCGATGTCCTCGGCGATGACGATGCCGTTGTCCACCAGCAGCCCCAGGGCCAGGATCAGCGCGGCGATGGACACCGTCTGCAATTCGATGCCCAGGGCGCGCATGACCAGCAGGGTCGCCAGCACCGTGAGCGGGACGATGGCGCCGACGATCAGCCCCAGGCGCCAGCCCAGGAACAGCATGACCACGGCCATGACGATCACCATGGTTTCCATCAGCACGTGCTGCATGCGCGCCATGGCG
Source organism: Pseudomonas oryzihabitans (assembly GCF_014522265.1). Lineage (GTDB taxonomy): Bacteria > Pseudomonadota > Gammaproteobacteria > Pseudomonadales > Pseudomonadaceae > Chryseomonas > Chryseomonas aestiva. Next base: position 4,350,235 of record NZ_CP017024.1, on the reverse strand, counting down.
TGGTGCACCACCTCGGCCTGGAAGGTCACCCGATGCAGGGCGAAGCCGGTGGGCAGGGTGGTCGCCAACTCCTCCAGCCGGTCGTGCAGCGCGGCGCCGAAGGCTTCGACGTTGCGGCCCGGGGTCATGGCGATGCCCAGCACCAGGGCGCGTTCGCCTCGATAGAAGGCGGCGCTGCGTACTGGCTGCTCGGGCTCGACCTGCACCTGGGCCAGCTCGGCCAGGGGCACGGCGCGGCCTTCACCCAGCCGGATCGGCACGGCGCGCAGCGCGGCGGGATCGGCCAGTTCGCCGCTGATGGCCAGGCTGAGGACGCGTTCTCCCGCGCGCAGGCTGCCGCCGCTGACCAGTTCGTTACGGGTGCGCAATTGCGCCAGTAGCGCCTGGGGCGACAGGCCCAGGCGGGCCAGCGCCGTGGCGTCCAGGGTCAGGACGACGCGCTCGTCCCGCAGGCCATAGAGGGCGATACGGTCGACCCCGGGCAGGCCATAGAGGGCGCGGCGCAGGCCTTCCACCTCGCGGCGCAGTTCGCTCGGCGAAAAACCGCGCGCGGTCACGGCGATGGACGCCACCGCCACTCGACCGAAATCATCGTCCACCCGCGGGCCCTGGGTGCCTTCGGGCAGGCCCGGAGCCACCTCGGCGACCTTGTTACGGACGCGCTGCCAGAGCGCCGGCAGGTCCTTGATCTCGTCCCGGGCGGTGAGCTGGATGATGGCCTGCCCGGGTCTCAGGGTGGTCACCAGGGTCTTGAGTTCGGGTAATTCGCGCAGCCGGTCTTCCAGCGGCTTGGCCAGCAGTTCCTCCACCCGGTCGCTGGGCAGGCCGGGCAGGGCGACGCTGACCAGGGCGTCGCGCACGGTCACGCTGGGTTCCTCCTGGGACGGAAAGCCGAGAAAGGCGTAGATCCCGCCCAGCAACAGGGCCAGGGCGATGCAAAGCACCAGGCGACCCCGGCGCAGGGCAAAAGCGGTCAGGGACATGGCCTACTCCCCCGTGAGCACGGTGCTGGGCTGATAGGGCAGCACATGCTCGCCGGCGCGCAGAAAGGCGGCGCCGGCGAGCACGATCCGCTCGCCCTCGGCGAGACCGCTGGCGATCAGCGCCTGGTCCTGCCGCAGGGCCGCCACCGTGACGGGGCGCGGCTTCACCTGCTGGGTCTCCGGCTGGTAGACGAAGACCTGACCCGCGGTGCCGCGCTGTCCGGGCAGCAGCGCCCCCAGGGGCACGGCCAGCTGCGCCTGGGCCGGCAGCGGCAGGCGCACGTCCAGCAGACTGCCGCTGGGCAGGGCCGGCGCCTCGCTGCCAAGGGCGAAGACCGCTTCCTGTAGCAGGCCCTGCTCGGCGCGCGGCGAAAGACCGATCAGCCGGAGCGCCAGGGGCGCGCCGTCGCGCGTGGCATAGGCCTGCGCCTGGGCGCCGGGTGTCAGCCCCTGGGCCAGGGCGGCTGGCACCTGCACCACCACCTGGCGTTCACCCTCGGCCTGCAATCCGAGCAGGGTCTCGCCCGCGCCCACCAGCCGCAGCGGCTCCGGCGCGCGCAGGACGATCTGGCCCGCGAAGGGCGCCACCAGCCGGGTCTGGGCCAGGGCGCGGCGCGCCAGCGCCAGCTCCGCCTCGGCGCCCCGTTGCTGCGCCTGGGCTGCGCCCAGGGCGGCGTCGGCGCCTTCCAGCTCGGACTTGGCCAGGTTGCCCTCGGCGAACAGCTGCCGGGCCCGTCGCTGCCCGGCGCGGCGCTGATCCAGCTCCACCCGGGCAGCCTGCACCCGGGCGCCGGCCTGGTCGAGGCGCAGACGCGCCGGCTCGCCATCCTGCTCGGCGAGCAACTGACCGGCCGCGACCTGGGCGCCCACGTCCACGGCCACCCGCAGCACCCGCCCGCCATTCTCGAAGGCCAGCGCCGTACTGCGCGGCTGGCGCACCAGGCCGGGCAGCAGCGGCGCCTGGGCCGTCAGCCGGGCGACCGGCGCGAGCTTGACGGTGCGCAGGGGCACCGGACCGGGGCGTTCATCCGGTGAGCAGCCGCCCAGCAGGGTGAGCAGCAAGAGGAGTGTGAGGGCGGAGGTCAGGCGCGGGCCGGGCATGGCGGGCTCCAGGATCAGAAGCTGTAGGTCAGGGCGACTTGGGTGGTGGTGGCGGTGGCGCGCTGCCGCAGCGGGCTGTCGCGTGCCTGGTCGCCGTAATAGGTGGTGGTCAGGGTCGCCACCGAACTCCAGTGCGGATCGAAGGTGTGCAACCAGTTCAGCGCGACGGAATAGGCATAGATGCCCTGGTCGAGACGCGCCGGGGCGAAGCCGCTGGCGGCGCTCTGGGCGGCGGTGACGCCGAAATAGGTCTGGTTGAAGCGGCGGTCGCCGGCATGGGCGTCGAGATCCAGCGCCAGGGTGTCCTGGTCGGTGTGCAGGCCGATGGCTTCCATTCCCAGGCGATAGCGAGTGCCGCGCTGGGCCCCGGCCAGCCGCCATTCGCCCTCGGCGTTGAGACTGAGCCAGGGCGCCAGGGCCTGGCTCAGGGTGAGGTCCAGCACCGTGGCGCCGTCGACCTCGCCCATCCCCCGCAGCCGGTCGGCGCCTGGCCGCGAGGCGTTGTCGCGGTCATCGCGGCCGACGTCGTAGTTCAGGGCGCCGCTGAGGGTCAGCCCCTGGGCCGACTGCCATTGCAGGCCGAGGCCACGACTGGTGTCGGCAAAGAACGGCCCACGCTGTACTACCACTAGCGGGAGCAACTGTGGCCGATAATCGGCCGAACCCAGGTAGCGACTGACCGCGCCGGCCACCAGGCCGAGGCTGACATCGGTGTGGTCGCCCCAGGGCGAGGCGTTGGCCGCCTGGCCGGCCAGGGGCGTTAGGCAGAGCAGCAGCGGCAGCAGGGGGGGCGGGTCATGGCAGGTCCTCTCAGGTGGCGGAAGGGTGGTCCAGGCCGTGCAGGGCGCGGTGCAGGCGCAGGCGATTGAGGCGCAGCGCCTGCTCGGTCTGGCGCAGCGTCTCGCCGGCGCGTAGGTCGTCGAGACCGGCCTGCAGACTGGCGCCGGTATCGCCAGCCCCGGCCTGCCACTGGCGCGTTAGGCGCTGGCGGCGCTGGTGGCTCAGTTGCAGCTGGGCGTCCAGGGTCTGGCGCTGCGCGAGCAGCAGCCGGCGCTCTTCCAGGCCGTCGGCCAGTTCGCGAAAGGCGTCCTGCAGGGTGCGTTCGTAGGCGGCCAGGGCCAGGTCGCGAGCAGCCTTGGCCGCATCCAGATTGGCGCTGTTACGCCCGCCGTCGAACAGCGGCAGGGACAGCGACGGCGTCAGCAGTCGCAGGCCATGGCCGGCGCTGAGCAGATCCTGCAATTGCGGACTGGCCAGGCCCACCGCGGTGCTCAGGCGGATGCTCGGGAAAAAGGCGGCGCGGGCCGCGCCGATGCTGGCGTTGGCCGCCTGCAGACGTTCCTCGGCGGCGCGCACGTCGAGACGCTCCAGCAGGCGGCTGGAGGGCAGGTCGGCCAGCTCGCCGGGCAGCTCCGGCGGAGGACCGGCGAGGGCAGGCGCAGCGCCGGGCGAGGGCGCCAGCCGGTAGCCGGTGACCCAGGCCAGCGCCCCATAGGCCTGGGTGCGCTGACTCAGCCGCTGTTGCAGCTGCTGGCGCGCCTCGAGAGCGGCCTGGGTCAGGGGCTCCAGCGCGGCCGGAGCCAGGTCGCCGGCGGCGATGCGCGCCTGGGTCCGCCGCACCAGCTGGTCGCTGAGCGCGGCCATCGCCTGGGCGCTGGCGACCTGGGCATCGGCCTCGCGAGCGAGCAGGAAGAAGCGCGCCACCTCGACCATCAGGGCGCCGCGTGCGGCCTGCTGACCATAGGCACTGGCCAGCAGCTGGTGGCGGGCTTCTTCCCCCAGACTGGCCACGCGGCCGAAGAAATCCAGTTCGAAGGCGTCCACGCCCAGGGTGGCGGTGGCCAGGTCCTGCTGGTAGCGCTCGTCCAGCGCCGGATCGGCGAAGCGCTGACGCGGACGCTGCACCGCCAGGCCCAGGATGGGCCAGCGCTCGGCCTGGCGGGCTCCCAGTTGCGCCCGCGCCTGCTCGACCCTGAGCTGGGTTATCCGGTAGTCTCGATTGCCCGCCAGCGCCTGGCTCGCCAGCGTTGGCAGGAGGGCTTCAGCGCTGACCGCGGCCAGCAGTTGGCGCTCTTCCGGACTGAGGTCGACGACCGCCGCGGGCGCCGCATCCTGCCGTTGCCACTGCCCCAGATGCGCTGGCACCGGCAGTGCCGGCCGCTGGTAGTCGGGAATCAGTGAGCAACCGCTGAGGCCCAGCAGGCTGATCAGCAGCAGCGGGCAGGTGACGGAAGCGGCGAGTGAAGGCATGGCAGGCAGACCCGGTGCAAGGCATGGATCGCAGCCTAGGGACGCCGAATCAAGATTCCTTCGGCGAATTGTCGAGATTCGATCAAGAGAGCGGACGTGGGCGACAAACTCATACTCATCGTCGAAGACGACGCCGACAGCGCCAGCGTGCTGGAGGCCTATCTGCTGCGCGACGGCTTCACGGTGATGCTCGCCGAGGACGGCCGCCAGGGGCTGGACCTGTTCCAGCGCGAGCGACCCGATCTGGTCCTGCTCGACATGATGCTGCCGCGCCTCGGTGGCACCGAGGTGCTGGCGCAGATCCGCCGCGCCGGGGATACCCCGGTGATCATGGTGACCGCCATCGGTGACGAGCCGGAAAAGCTCGGCGCCCTGCGCTATGGCGCCGACGACTATGTCGTCAAGCCCTACAACCCCAAGGAGGTGGTGGCGCGGGTGCACGCGGTGCTGCGTCGCTGTCATCAGGCCCCGCGCGATGACCGCTGGCTGCGCCATGGAGCCCTGACGGTGGATCTGGAGCGTTTCAGCGCCACGGTTGAGGCACGCCTCCTGGAGCTGACGCCTACCGAATTCGGCCTGCTCGCCACCCTGATGCGCACCCCGCACAAGGCCTTTACCCGCGAGGAATTGCTGGAGCGCTGCCTGCCGGAGAGCGAGGCCCTGGCGCGGGTGGTGGACACCCACCTGCACAACCTCAGGCGCAAGCTGGAGGCGGCCGGCATTCCCGGCGTGCCGGTGACGGTACGCGCCATCGGCTATCGCTTTTCATGAAGCGCCAGGCCCCGCTGGGACGCTGGGTCGGCTGGCGCATGAGCCTGCTGGCGCTGGGCGCGGTGCTGCTGATCGCCGCCGGCATGTACCTCTGGTTTCTCTTCGGCGACTGGTGGGTGCTGCGCCAGGTGCCCCAGGCGGCGCGGGCGGAGATCCTCCAGCTGCGCGCCGATCCGCAGGAAAACGAGGCAAGGCTCTGGGCGCTGTTCAGCCACTACTATCCGGTGCGCTATTTCCTGCCCGGTATCGCCAGCCGCGATTGGTGGGTGCTGGCGGGTCTGGTGCTGGCAGCCGTGCCGTTGATCCTGCTGGCCGGCTTTCGGCTGTCGCGCCCGCTGTCGAGCCAGTTCTCCGCCATCGCCGCGGCGGCGCGGCGGGTGGCGTCGGGCGATCTGGAGACCCGGCTGGAGGTCGCCGAGACGGCACCTGCGGAGTTGCGCCGCCTGGCGTTGGACTTCAACAGCCTCACCGCGCGGTTGCAGCAATACGAACGCGACGTACGGGATTCCAGCGCCATCCTCGCCCATGAGCTGCGCACCCCGCTCAACGCCGCCTCGGTGCGGGTCCAGGGCATCCTCGACGAGGTCTTTCCCGCGGATGCCCGCCAGTTGCAGATGGTCAAGCGCCAGCTCGACCTGCTCAACACCCTGGTCGGCGATCTGCACACCCTGTCGCTGGCCGAGGCCGGGCAACTGGCGCTGGATCAGCGACCTTTCGCCCTGGCGGCGCTGGTGGAAGAGCGACTGGCCTGGTTCGCGCCCCAGCTGCAGGCCGAGGCGATACGACTCCACCTGGAACTGGATCCCCGCCAACGGCTGTACGCCGACCGCGATCGCATCGGCCAGTTGCTCAACATCCTGCTGGAAAATTTCCTGCGCTATGGCGCCAGCGGCGGCGAACTGGAGATCGTCCAGCAGGCTCTGGCAGAAGGGCTGGTGCTGGAATTCCGCGATCGCGGCCCGGGCATCGGCGAAGCCGATCGCGAGCGGGTCTTCCACCGCTTCTGGCGCGCCGACAGCTCCCGGGCGCGTCACCTGGGCGGCAGCGGCCTGGGCCTGTCCATCGCCCGCGCCATCTGTGCGGCGCATCAGGGGCGCATCGTCGCCCTGGGGCGCGAGGGTGGCGGCACGGTCATGCGCATCGAGTTGCCGGGACGGCTGTCCTAGCGCGGCAGGCGTCTTGGAACGACTGCCCCTGTCAGAGCGACAGGGGCAGCGGGCCTCAGGCGGAGGCGTCGTCCGCAGGGGCGGCGACAGCCTCGGCCGCTGCAGGCGCCTCAGCTTCGACCGGCGTGGCGGTGTCCGCCTTGGCCTTGGCCTGCTCACGGCGGGCCTGGGCGCGCTGGCGGCGTGCCTGCTGCTTGGCATAGACCGCCTGGGAAGCGGTCACGGTGCCAGCCGGCTGGCCATCCAGATCCAGGCGCGGGGCGTTTTCGGTCATGGCCGCCCAGTAGCGGGTGCCACGGCACCAGGTGGCGATCGACTGCTTGAGCTGGTCACCGGTGATGCCCAGGCGCTCCAGGTGCTGCTCGGCGTCCTTCAGGATGCCTTCCTTGAGCGGCACCTTGGGGGCCGGATTGACCGGGAAGGCCAGCGGGAAGTGCTTTTGCAGACGGCGGATGCCTTCGACCACCGGATCCTGCTCGCGGGGCTTCTGCTCGCGGGGCTTGGCTTTCGGTGAAGGTCTCCGCGCCGGCCGCTCGTTGCTCTCGGTCTTTACCTGCGCTTTTTCGGCCCGCAGGCGGTCGCGTAGTTCAGCTAGTTGCTCAAAGCCCATCGTTCAGCTCACCGCTCCAATAGAATTCACGTGCAAGGGTAACCCATGCCGGGCTTGGACCGCGCCGATTGCAGATTGGCACGCCCAAGGCTGGCGGCCCGTCATTCTAAAGGCTGGTTTGCCGCTCGTGCATCCTCGGAAGCGTCATTCCCGGCGGATGGTGCGCCCTGCTGGGCGTTTTCTCGGCCCTTTACGAACGCCGCCGAGCGCAGGTGAGGCGAGTTGAAACGACCTTGGGGAGTAACGGCCCAAGGCGACTCGAAGGCTGAGCGCGCCAGAACCGGAAGGCCGAGGAAGGGCCGTGCAGGTGCGGTGAACGAGGCTTCCGACCGGGCTGGCGATCCAGGCCTTGCAACGAAGCAGCGCCGATGATGCAGGCACTTCGCGTACTGGATCTAGCCGCCTCCGGTCAGGCGCGACACCCATTGCGCCAGCCGCAGCTTGAACGGCGAATAGGGCGGCAGCAGCAGACGAACGGCCAGCAGCGGACCGGCGGCGAGCACGCTGCGCTCGTGGGAAAAGGTGCGAAAGCCCGCCTGGCCATGGGCGCTGCCGCTGCCGGAGTGATTGACGCCGCCAAAGGGCAGGTGCAGCTGGGTGTACTGCTGCATGCACAGATTGAGGCCGACGCTGCCGGAGCTGGTACGGGCGACGACCCGTCGCTGCACCGCGCGATCGCGACTCCAGAGATAGAGCGCCAGGGGCTTGGGACCGGCGTCGATGCGCTGCAGCACCTCCTCCAGGTCGTCGTAGGCGATCACCGGCAGGAGCGGACCGAACAGCTCCTGGCTGTCCAGGGGGCTGTCGACGGCCGAGCAATCCAGCAGCGTCGGGGCGAGATAGCACCCGGCGGCATCGTGCGCGCCGCCGTGAATCAGCTGGGCGCCGGCGGCCCGGGCCTGTTCCAGCAGCCCGATCAGCTGGCTGGCGTGGCGCGGGTGGATGAGCCGGGCGTAGTCCGGGCTGGCGGCGGCATCGGTGCCGTAGCGCTGCACCAGCAGGGCACGACAGCGTTCCTTGAAGGCTGGCAGCAGGCGCCGGGCGACGAAGACATGATCGGGCGCGACGCAGGACTGGCCGGCATTGAGGAATTTGCCCCAGAGCAGCAACTCGGCGGCGGCGTCCAGGTCGGCGCTGGCGTCGATGATCGCCGGCGACTTGCCACCCAGTTCCAGGGTCACCGAGGCCAGGTGCCGGGCAGCGGCCTGCATCACCAGGCGGCCCACGGCCGTGGAGCCGGTAAAGAAGAAGTGATCGAAGGGCAGTGCCAGCAGCGCCTGGGCGGTGGTGACGTCGCCTTCGCAAAAGGCCACGGTGTCCGGGGTGAAGGCCTCGGCCAGCAGCTCGCGCAGCACCGCATTGACCGCCGGGGTGAATTCCGAGGGCTTGAGCATCACGCTGTTGCCCGCCGCCAGCGCCGATACCAGCGGGCCGAGCAGGGTGGAGACCGGGTAGTTCCAGGGGCCGATGATCAGGCAGCGACCGCGTGGCTGGCTGTGGATGTGCGCCGGGCAGCCGAGGGAGGTCAGGGTCGGTCGCACCCGCCGCGGCTTCATCCAGCGGCGCAGCTGGCGGCGCGCGTGCTGTATCTCTTCCAGCACCGGCATGATCTCCGACAGTTCCACCTCCACCTCGGGTTTGCCGAAGTCCTGGCGAAAGGCCGCATAGAGCGCCCCCCGCCGCGCCACCAAGGCGCCATGCAGGCGCTGCAGCAGGGTCAGGCGCTCGGCGGCGCTGGAACCGCGCAGGGCCAGGGCGCGCGGTCCCTGGGCGGCGAACAGCCGCTGCAGGGTCTCGGGGTCGACCGGGGCGCAGGCAGAAGCGGAATCGGGGAGGGGCGCATTCATGGCAGCAGTCCGCAAGGGGGCAGGAAGGAGGCGACGCGGCGACGACGGCAGTATTCAGCCTGGGCGTTGCCAGCGCCAGCGTGGCAACGGCCGGGAGCCGGGGGCACTGAGGGCGAGCAGGGCCGCCAACCCCAGGGCCAGCAGGGCGAGCAGGGCGCTGGTCAGGGCGGCGGGCCGGACCGCGGCGCCCTGCAGCCAGAGGGACGCCAGCGCCGGGCCGGCGGCGCAGCCGAGCAGCTGCAGCGAAGGCACCAGGGTGGCGACGCGGCCACTGGCGTCCAGCCGCAGGGCCAGGCTGATCTGGAAGGGGGTGAGGGTCTGCCAGAGAAAGGTGAAGGCCAGGCACAGCAGCGCGAAGGTCAGGTGCGCCCCCGGTGCCAGGCCGTAGATCAGCGCGGCCAGACTGCCCAGCAGCAGGGTCGCCAGGGTCAGGGTGGCGGCGGCCGGCAGCCAGGCCACCAGGGCCGCGCCGGCCAGACCACCGAGCAACTGCGCGGCGAAGCTGGCGGCGATCAGGGTCTGGGCCTGGCCGGGGTTCAGCCCGAGGGCTTCACCATAGGGCTCCAGATAGGCCCAGAGCGCACCGATCGCCGCCAGCTGGCAGCCGACGAAGGCCAGCAGCAGGGCCTGGGGGAGCTGCCAGCGATGGCGGACGGGCACGCTGCCAGCAATCTCCAGCGCCGCCAGCCGGCGGGGCAAGGCGGCGGTCAGCGGCAGGGCCAGGGCGGTCACGCCGGCCAGCAGCCGGAAGCCGCCGGGGCTGCCCAGGCGCGGCAGGATCCACAGCGCCAGCAGGGCCGCCAGCAGTCCCTGGCAAAAGGTCTGCAGCGCCATGAACAGGCCGGATAGGCGCTCGGCGGCGGGCTGGCGCACGATCAGCGCCACCGCCGCCCAGAGCAGCAGGCCTTCGCCGAGGCCGGCGAGGGCGCGCAGGCCGAGCAGCAGCAGATCACCGCTGGCCTGGGCACTGGCGAGGTCGGCGGCGACCGCCAGCAGCGTCGCCGGTACCAGGACCCTCGGCAGTCCCAGACGGGGACCCAGGGCCTCGCCAGCGATGACCCCCAGGCCCAGGGCGACGATCTCGCCCATGGCCACCAGGCCCAGGCCATCGAGGCTGGCGCGACCGCTGGTGAACAGCTCGCCGAGCAGCAGCGGCTGCAGGCCGAGGATGAGCAGGGCCAGGGACCCTAGCAGCAGCGCGGCGCAGACCTGGCGGGGCGGAGAGGGCGAGGTGACGGTCATGGGCTCTACCTTCGATGAGTGGCTAGTAACCGCGACTTTCCGCCGGCAGCCGGCCCTGGCGGAAGGCCTCGGCGGCGGCGCGCTGGTCGAGCTGGAGCCGGCGGGTGGCGATCAGCACCACCCACCAGGGCAGGCGGGTGAGCACGGCGCCGGTGGCCTGGGCCAGGGTGTAGGCCTTGGCGCATTTCTCGAACAGCTCGGCATTGAGGGCGGCGCGGCTGGCGGTGGTCCCCAGGCACAGCGGCTGGCCGCCGAGCAGCTGGACGTTGCCCTGGTCGGCCAGGGCTTCCGCCAGGGCGTTGCTCCTGGTCACCGCGGGTGCCATCCGGCCCAGGTGCCGGGCCTGCTCGTCGAACAGCTGTGGCAGCTGGCCGCCGAAGTCCGCTACATGCTGCCCATAGCGCCCGGCCCCCTGGATGATGGCGCCGACATCCGGTCGCGAGCGGTAGATGAGTGCGTGATCGAGGGCGCCGCCGCTGCTGCGGGTCAGCTCGATCTCGCAGGGGGCGGCATCGCCCAGGGTGCCGTACCAGAGGCTGCCCGCCCCCGGTATGCGTACCGACAGGGCCAGGGCCGAGCGTTCGCCCTGGCGGGCCAGACGTTGCTGCAGATCCAGCCATTGCTGGCGCAGTTCGGCTTTCATGGGCGGCCTCATACCAGTTGGAAGACCCGGTCGAAACGCTCCAGGGCGTCGTCGATCACGGCGTCGGTGTCGGCCAGGCTGGTGTAGATGCGGCTGCCGGCCAGGGTGATGAGGCCATGGGCGGTATAGGCCGCGCCCATCTCTTCCATCATGTGCTTGCGCGCCTTGGCTTCGTTGCGCACCCGCAGCAGCTTGAGCGGGTTGCCGGTGTCGAGCAGCAGCACGCCGGAGGTCTGCAGATGGACGATGGAGCCCAGGTTGTAGGCGACATAGGGCAGGTTGCGGCGCTGGATGATCTCGTCCAGCCCTTGGCGCAGCCGATCGCCGGCACGACCGGCCTGGCCGGCGGCGTCGAGGCGCTGGATTTCCTTGAGGGCGTAGTAGCCGGCCACGCAGCACAGCGGATTGGCCGACAGGGTGCCGCCGACGAAGGCGCGCTTCGACGAGGTGCCGATGCCGCCCACCAGCAGCTGCATGACCTCGGCCTTGCCACCCAGGGCCCCGGCCATGGGATAGCCGCCGGTAAGGCATTTGCCGAGCACGGTGAGATCCGGCAGCACCTTGAAGTAGCCCTGGGCACCGCCCATGCCGGCGCGAAAACCGGTCACCACCTCGTCGAAGATCAGCAGGGCGCCGAATTCGTCGCAGAGCTTGCGCACCTCGCGATTGAACTGCGGATGCACCGGGCGGGTGCCGCTCTCCGGGCCGAAGGGTTCCACCAGCACCGCCGCGGTGCCGCCGCGCAGGCGATTGAGTTGCAACCGCCGGCGCAGGGCGTCGAGGTCGTTGGGCGGGCTTTCCTGGGTGTGGGCGGTGGCGCCCCGGGGAATGCCGAGGGCCTCCATGCGCCCGGTGCCGGGCAGGCGCATGCCGTACACCAGCTGATCGCTCCAGCCGTGATAGGCCCCGCCGATCTTGATGATCCAGCGGCGCCCGGTATAGGCCCGCGCCAGGCGCACCGCGGCCATGGCCGCCTCGGTGCCCGAGCCCAGCAGCCGCACCTGGTCGATGCCGGGCACGCTCTGGCAGACCAGTTCGGCGAGCTTGACCTCGTATTCGTGCAGCAGGCCGGTGACCGGGCCGCACTCGGCGAGGATGCGCTGGACCTGCTCGCGCACGCCCGGATGATTGGAGCCGAGCAGGGTGGGGCCGCCGGCCTGGAGAAAGTCGATGTAGCGGTTGCCGTCGACGTCGGTGAGGTGGGCGCCTTCCGCCCGGGAGATGGCCAGCGGGAAGGGATGGTTGAACGCCAGGTTGTGCTGGATGCCCCGGGAATGAAGCGCTTGGCTTCTTCCGCCAGTCGCCGCGAGCCCTGGCAGCGCTCGTCGAAATAGCCCATGACCTTGGCCAGGGCATCGCGGCGCAACGGGCGCATGGGTTGTTTGACCAGGGCGTCGAAACGGCGATAGAGCGTCTCGGTATCCGGCCAGGCGGAAATCGCCGGCGGCGTGGGCACCAGGGGCGGCGGGGTGGTCAGGGGCTGGTTCATGGCGGACCTCAGGACGGGAGGGAGGCGGTGAGGGTGGTCAGCAGGCGCTGGCGCGCCAGGCTGTCGGCGGCGGAGACGCCGGGGCGGTTGGCGATACGGTCGACCAGGTAGTGCTCGCAGAAGGCTTCCAGCTGCTCCAGCACCGCCAGGGTCTGCCGCGCGCTGGCGCCGTAGCAGAGCACCCCGTGGTTGCGCAGCAGATAGGCCGGGCTCTCGGCGCTCAGGGCGCGATCCAGGCGCTTGGCCAGCCAGCCGGTGCCGGAGGGGGCATAGCCCACCAGCGGCAGGCGGCGGCCCAGTTCGGGCCAGCGCTCGGGGTCGTCGACGCTCAGGGCCTCGCCCAGCAGGGTGCAGGCACTGGCCAGCGGCTGGTGGGTATGCAGGCTGCAGCCCGCGGCCGGAAAGCGCCGCAGCACCCGGGCGTGCAACCCGGTTTCCACCGAGGGCGCGCGATCGCCTTCGAGCTGGTGCAGGTCGGCCAGGCGCAGGATGCAGACGTCTTCCGCGCCCATCTGGTAGTAGTCGAGGGCGGAGGGGGTCACCGCGATGCGCTCGGCGTCCAGGCGCAGGGCCAGGTTGCCGCCGGTGGCGGCGAAGAAGCCGCGGCGCACCAGGTGCAGGCAGAGATCGAGCACCTGTTCGCGCGCTTCGAGGGTATCGCTCATGGTCGGGCTCCCTGGTTGGGGTTGAGGCGGCGGTAGAGCGGCGCCAGGCGCCGGCGGACTTCGAGAAAGGTGGCGTAGCTGTCGTCGTAGCGCGCCCGCGCCTGGGGGCAGGGCTGGTAGAGACGCGGCGGTCGCTGCAGCGCCGGCACATCGCTGAAGGCCAGGGCGCCGATGCCGGCCGCGGCGATATAGGCCGAGCCCCGGGCATTGGCCTGGATGGGCGCATCGGGCTGGGCGATCACGTGGCCGGTGACGTCGGCCATGATCTGGCACCAGAGATTGGACTGGGCGCCGCCGCCCACCGCGGTGATTCGCTCTGGTCGGCGGCCGAGGAAGCGGCCGAAGGGTTCCAGCATCCAGCGGGTGTTGAGCGCCACCCCTTCGAGAAAGGCGCGGATGATGTCTTCGCGGGTGTGCTCCAGCGACAGGTTGATCAGCGCCGCGCGCAGGCTGGGATCGTCCACCGGGCTGCGCTCGCCATACAGCCAGGGGGTGTAGAGCAGCCCGCGGGCGCCGGCCGGTACCCGGGCGGCGATGCGGTCGAGCAGGGCATAGAGATCCGGGTGCTGTTCGTCGCTGAGGAGTTCGTCCGGGTGGTAGAGCACCTTGTCGCGCAGGAAGGACAGGTTGGCACCCGCCGCGGTCTGCAGCGCCATAGCCAGGTAGCGGCCCTTGACCGCGCTGGGCACGGCGGCCATGTGGCGCAGGACATCGGACTTCTTGAAGGGCACATGGGCGCCCAGCCAGGAGGAGGTGCCCAGGTAGAGGTGCGGCGCGAAGTCTTCCACCGCGGAGCCCACCGCCACCGCCGAGGTGTCCACCGAGCCGGCCACCACCGGGGTGCTGCGCGGCAGACCGAGCTGGTCGGCCACCGCGCCGGTCAGGGTGCCGATCACCTCCGCGGAATCCACCAGGTCGGGCAGCTTGTCGCGGTCGAAGCCCAGGGTGCGGATCAGCCCGGCGTCGTACTTCACCTGGCGCGAATCGCGGTTGTCGGTGATCCAGGCGGTGCAGATGGAATCGGCGGTGGCGCAGCAGCGCCCGGTGAGGCGCAGATTCATGAAATCGAGGACATTGAGAAACTTCACCGTGCGCGCATAGCGCTCCGGCTGATGGTCCTGCAGGTAGGCGATATGGCCCGCCGAATCCTTGCCCGACAGCGAGGGCGCACCGCCGGTGAGGCGGATCCAGCGCCACAGCTTGAACGGCGAGTAGCCGGCCACCTTCAGCCGGCCGCCGCCGACCCGCCGCGCCACGGATTCGGCGCCGCGCATGTCCAGCCAGAGCAGCGCCCGGCCCAGGGCCTGGCCGTTGGCGTCCACGCACACCGTGCCCTCGGTCTGGGTCGAGCAGCACACCGCCATCACCCGCCGCCGCCGTGCCGGGTCCGCTGCCAGCAATTCGCCGGCCCCGCGCAGGAAGGCCTGCCACCAGTCTTCCGGCTCCTGTTCGGCGCTGTGGCCTTCGACGTACAGGCTGACCCCATGGAAGGTCCAGGCGACCACCTCGCCGCCAAGGGTGACCAGGGCGCTCTTGCAGCCGGAGGTGCCGAGATCCACCACCAGCACCAGGCCGTCGAGGGCGGTGGCCTGGGCCGGTGCGGGCGGCGTAGCGAAGACGTGAGGTTTCATGGGCACCCGCTCAGAAAGGGCGGGCCACGGACAGCACCCAGCGGGCCTCGTCCGTCGCGCGCTGATGGTCGCCGTCTTCGGCGATATAGAGTTCGCGCGCCCGGGTATGGGGGCTCAGGTAGTCCAGGCCGAAGTCGAAGCCCCAGTGGCGATGCACCAGGCCCACGCCGTAGTCGCTGAAGTTGGCCTCGGAGAAGTTGCGGATCTGCTGGTAGCCGGCGTGCAGCTTGAGGCTGGTGCGCGGGGTCAGCTCGTAGCGATAGTCCAGGTCGTAGAGCAGGCTGCCGCGGGAGTTGTGCTCGCCCTTGGCATAGCACTCCAGGCCCTTGGTCGGGTCGGGATTGAATTGCAGCTGGGCGCCGCAGACCCCGGCGGTGTTGGCGCCGCGATAGTTTTCCGAGAGCACGTTGAGGATGCGCCCCTGCAGGGCCCCGTAGCCGATCTCCAGCACCGCGAACTGGCTGTTGTAGTTGGTGCTGCGCAAGCCATCGGGAGCGCCGGTCTCCGGATCGATGCGGCTGGGCGCCTTGAAGTGGGCACCGGGAAAGAATTCCCCGGCCAGACCGACACCGAAGTGCCAGGCCTCCGGATCGCCGAAGCGGTAGCCGCCGGCCAGCAGCACGTTGGCGCCATCGCCGTCGATGAACTGCTTCTTGCTCACGGTGCCGATTTCCGCCAGGCCGATCAGGCCGCTTTCGTGGGCGAACTCCACGGTGACCTTCGCCCCCGGCCGATTGAGCGAGTCGGAGATGCCGCGGTTACGCACGTCCGAGAGCAGACGCGGGGTGATGGTCAGGGCATAGCTGGCCAGGTCGTCGTCGGCCTGGACCGCGCTGCCGAGAACGCTCAGGCACAGCAGGGCCGCCGCCTGGGTGCGGTGAAGAATCCGGTTCATGGGGTCGCTCCTTGCGGTGGCTTAGCTGCAGTGCGGGGTGGCGGGAAGGGCGCTCAGCGGGGTGAGCTGTTCGGTCTTGCCGAGCACCTCGGTGCCGACATAGGCGCGGATGTTGAGGTCGTCGCCCTTGCGGCGGACGTAGCCCTTGTATTTCTTGCCATCGCGCGGATCGAATACCCAGCCGTCGCGCCAGGTGCCGCCGTCGTCGCGACTCATCTGGAAGATGCGGGTGCCGCAGGTGTCATGGGCATTGCCGGCGTCCTTGTCCCAGACGATGGTGCCGCACAGGGCACCGGCGTTGTCGGCGCAGGGCATGACCTTGACCGCGGCGCCCTGGTCGGCGGTCAGCCAGAGTCCCTGGACCGGTACGGCGTCGGCGGCCAGCACGGGGGCGAGGGGGAGCGCCAATAAGGCGGCGGCGAGCGCGAGGGGTGTTTTCATGGAGGAGACTCCTGCTGATTGTTGTGGTTGTGGCTGGAGGCAGTAAGGCAACGCTGTTGCTGATATGATAGTTATCGCTACACGATAGTTATAACTATCATTTTACTGCCCATCAAGGGTTTTTTCGTTCAGCCGAGAGCTTTTTCATGGTCGCCAAAGAGTCCGCTCCATCCTCCCGCGCCACGCCCAAGGCCCGCCCCAGCCAGCAGCGGGCAGCGGAAACCTATGAACGCATCCTGGCGGCGGCGGCGGAGGTGCTGTGTCAGGTTGGCATCGAGCGGCTGTCGACCAATCTGGTCTGCGATTGCGCGGGGCTGACCCCGCCGGCGCTCTACCGCTACTTTCCCAACAAGTACGCCCTGCTGGAGGAGCTGGGTCGGCGCCTGCTGGAAAAGCAGAATGCGCAGATAGACGGGCGGATCAATGCCGAGCTGCTGGCCGGTCCTTTGGAGCGGGTGGAAGACGTCCTGACCGGGCTTTTGCTAGATACCTACCGGGTCACCGCCGAGACCGCCGGGGTATGTGGATCCTCAAGGCGCTGCGCGCGGTGCCCTCGCTGGAGCACGTGCGCCTGGATTCGCACCGCCGGGTGGCGGCGCAGCAGACCGCGTTGCTGGTGCTGCTGCTGCCTGGCGTGGCGCCGGCCACCGTCGCCCAGGTCGCGCGGATCGTGGTCGAGCTGATCCACTCCACCGTGGAGCTGCTGTTCGATGAGGAGCTGCCGGCGGAAAGCACCTGCCGCACCGTCGCGGCCATGCTCAGCGGTCATCTGGGGCGCCTGCGCGACGGCTGAATCTTTCGCCCGCCGGGGCGAGCATCAGGCGGGGGACTCAGGTCAGAATCGGCAGGTGTTCCACCACTGCCGAGTCCCGTCATGCCTGATCTGGATATCGCCACCTTCATCGCTGCCTGGCCCACCCTGGGTCTGGAACCCGCTCAGCCGTGGACCCATACCGGCGCCTGCGAGCATCGGGTCAGGCTGCTGCTGGCGCGGCTCGGTCCCGGCTATCGCCGCCAGGGCGACAGTGCCATCCACGAGACGGCAATGGTTGAGCCCGGTGCCGTACTCAAGGGACCGATCATCATCGGCCCCGGCAGCCTGGTGGCGGCCGGCGCCTATCTGCGCGGCGGTGTCCATCTGGGCGCTCACTGCGTGGTGGGCCCGGCCTGCGAGCTGAAGAGCAGCCTGCTGCTGGACGGCAGCAAGCTCGCCCACTTCAACTTCGTCGGGGATTCGCTGATCGGCAGCGGGGTGAATCTGGAAGCGGGCGCCATCGTCGCCAACTACCGCAACGAAAGTGACGGCGCGCTCATCCGCATCCGCCACGGCGACCGGGTAATAGACACCGGGGTGGTCAAATTCGGCGCCCTGATCGGCGACGGCTGCCGGCTGGGCGCCAATGCGGTCATCGCGCCGGGCGCCCTGCTGCCGCCAGGCACCCGGGTCGCGCGGCTGGAACTGATCGACCAGGGGATGCCGGACGCCGCCGCGGGCGCGGCGCTCTCTCAGCCGGCGAGATAGGCGTCGGTGGCTTCCAGCGTCGCATAGGCGAAGGCCAGGGCCGCCATCAGGGCGGCATGCACCTGGGCCGCCGGCACCCTGACGCCCCCGAACTCCAGATCCAGGGTGGCACAGGCATCGTGGATCACGGTCACGGCGTACCCCATGTCGGCTGCGGCGCGCACGCCTGCGTCGATACACATATGACTCATGGCCCCACCACCACCAGCGACTCGATACCGCGCTCGTCCAGCAGGTGCCTGAGGTTGGTTTCGCGAAAGGCATTGGGATAGTGCTTGAGCACCACCGGCTCGCCGGCCCGGGGCACGACCGCGGCCTGGATCTCGACGCCGTCGCTGCCGGGCACGAAGATCGGCGCCTCGGCGCTGAGCGACTGATGCTGCACATGAATCACCGGAATGCCCTGGTCGCGGGCGTGGGCGATGATCCGCGCGGCCTTGGCGACCGCGGCCTCGATGCCACTGAGGGGCAGTTTGCCGCTGGGAAGGTATTCGTTCTGCAGATCGATGACGACGACGGCGTGCTTGCTCATGTCCAGCCTCTCGGAAGATGCTTCAGGTTTGGGTCCGGCCATGATTGGCCAGCCGCGCCTCCGGGCGAAGAGGCGTGACCGACAACTTCAGGGGCGCCAGCGACACATGCACGATCAACCGCCGATCGAACTCGGTCTGCTGCTCTATCCCGGTGTGCAATGGGCGACGGTGCACGGCCTCACCGATCTGTTCGAGATCGCCGGGCGCTTCACGGGAACGGCGGAGGATGCCGAGCGGCCCCGCTTGCGCGTCAGCCACTGGCGGCTTGAGGAGGGCGCAGCAGCGCCCAGCCGGGTCTACGACTCACTGCCCGCAGCGAGCGGCTCACCCAGCGTGCTGATCCTGCCACCCAGCCTGGCTGAGCCAATCACAGCGGAGGCGGCTGCGCCCTATCGCGAGTGGCTACGTCGGCAGCATCAGAGCGGCGTGCGTCTGGCCTCGATCTGCGCCGGCGCCTTTCTGCTGGCGGAAACCGGCTTGCTCGACGGTCGCATCGCCACCACCCACTGGCTCCATGTCGAGCGCTTCAATGCGCGTTTTCCTGCCGTCAGCCTGGACGCCGACCAGCTCCTCATCGACGGCGAGAATCTCGTCACCGCGGGCGGTCTCATGGCCTGGACCGACCTCGGCCTGCGCCTGGTCGATCGCTACCTTGGCGCCAAGCGGATGCTCGACACCGCGCGCATCCTGGTCATCGACCCACCGGGTCGACAGCAGCGCTACTACAGCGCCTTTTCCCCGCGCCTGAGTCATGGCGACGGCGCCATTCTCGCCGTGCAGGAGTGGCTGCAGGAAAGCGGCGCCCAGGACATCGCCCTGGACACCCTGGCCCGCCGCGCCGGCCTGGAACCGCGCACCTTTCTGCGCCGTTTTCGCCAGGCCACCGGCATGACCGCCACCGCTTACGGCCAGCAACTGCGCGTCGGTCGTGCCCGGGAACTGCTGCAGGCCAGCCGCCTGCCCCTCGAACGGGTCGCCTGGGAAGTGGGCTACAGCGATCCGGGTGCCTTCCGCAAGGTCTTCACCCGCGTGGTGGGGCTGAGCCCGGGGGATTATCGGCGGCGGTTCGGGGTGGATCGCCAGGTCGCTGAAGCCTAACTCGGCGCGTCGGTGCCCGGCGGAAAGCCCCCGTCGATCCGCTACACCAGCGGCTCGGCGATCCGCTCCAGCAGTCCGGGTCCATCGTTTTTCACGCTGCCCACGGCCTTGCCGACCGGATACCAGTCGAAGGCCTCCACCGGCGTTGCTTCGATCTCACCAATCTCGGCGGCGCGCTCCATGGACAGCTCGGGGTCCAGCCATTCGCGGGCCACGGCCGGCGGCAGGACCAGCGGGCGGCGGTCATGGATATCGACCATGCCGGCGTCGGAGGCGGCGGTGACGATGACGAAGCCGTCATCCTCGTCGGGTGCCTGGTCAGCCGGGTGGAAGTGGCCGATGGCGGCGAAGAACAGCGGCTCGCCGGATTTCAGCCGGATGAAGTAGGGCTGCTTGAGCTTGGGATCTGTAGGGTCCTTTTTCCATTCGTACCAGCCATCCGCGACCACCAGGGCACGGCCGTTCTTCCAGAGGCCGCGAAACATCCGGCTGGTGGCCGCCGTTTCGACGCGCGCGTTGATCACCGGCGGACGCTTGGCCTGGCGCGCCCAGGCGGGCTGGTAGCCCCAGAGCACCGGGTCCAGGTGCAGGCCATCCTGCTGCTGGTGCAGCAGCTGGACGCGGGTGCCCGGCGCCACGTTGTAACGACCCAGGGCGCGGGGTTCCAGGCCGGTGCGGACATCCGCAGGCGCGGCGCCCAGGGCGTCCAGGTAATCGAGGGCATAGCGGTACTGGGCAAAGCGGCCACACATGGGATGCTCCTGTGCGCGGGAGACGCAGGTTGAAATGCCCCCGCATCCCTACCTAGGACCACGCCTCACGCCCGAAGTACCTGGCGCTCAGGCCTTGGGCGCCGCCGTCTCGCGTCGGGCCAGCCCCCGGTCATGCAGCACCATCCCCACGACCATCGCCGTGACGAAGCCATAGACCTTGGCGATACCCAGCCCCAGGCCTGCCAGCGCGGGCCCGGGGCATAGCCCGGCCAGCCCCCAGCCCAGGCCGAAGAGCGCGGCGCCCAGCAGCAGGCGGCGGTCGACGGGTACGGTGGGCGGCAGGTGAAAAGCCCTGTCGAGCAGGGGGCGTGTCAGCCGGCGCTGGAGCTGGACCGCGGGTAGCGCCACCAGCAGGGCGCCGCCCAGGACGAACAGCAGGCTAGGGTCCCAGCGTCCGCTGGCGAGGTCGAGAAAACCCAGTACGCGGGCGGGATCGAGCATCCCCGAGAGGGCCAGGCCGCTGCCGAAGAGCAGACCGGCCAGCAGCGCTACGACCAGGCGGCAAGAATTCATCGCAGCAGCCCCAGTAGGGTGGCCGTGGCCAGGCCACAGGCCAGGAAGACCGCCGTGGCGGCCAGCGAGCGGCGCGAACCTCGGGCCACGCCGAGGATGCCATGGCCCGAGGTGCAGCCCGAGCCCAGCCGCGTCCCGAAGCCGACCAGCAGCCCGGCCAGTAGCAGTTGGGGCCAGGTCGCGTCCACGGTCAGGGCGGGACGCGCGTGCAGGCCGCTTACCAGCAACGGCCCCAGCACCAGGCCCAGCACGAAGACCAGGCCGGTGCCGGCTTGTTGCGCCCCGAGCAGCCGACCAAAGATCCCGCTGATGCCGGCGATCCGGCCGTTGACCAACAACAGCAAACTGGCGGCCAGGCCCAGCAGCAGACCGCCACCCAGGGCGGGCATATAGGAGGATAGGATCATGGCGTCTGGCTCTCGGGCTGGCAGAAGATCTGGTAGAGCGCCTGCAACAGCTGGGCGGCCTTGTCTTCGGTGAGCCGGTAGAAGATCTGCTTGGCCTCGCGGCGGGTGGCGACCAGACCAGCCTCGCGCAGCACGCCGAGTTGCTGGGAAAGGGTGGGCTGGTGGATGTCCAGACGGGCCTCCAGTTCGCCGACCGCGTATTCATCTTCGGCAAGGGCGCAGGCCAGCAGCAGCCGGACCGGATGCGCCAGGGTCTTGAGCAGGGCGGCCACTTCCTGGGCCCGCGCCTGCATGTCTTGAGAGGAGAGGGTGCCGCCGGGGAGGGGCCGGGTGGGAGGAGTCATCTTGAACGCGCCTGGGTCAGATCGATATACATTTTTATATAACGTATAATGTTCGTTGGCAAGCGTGCACTGTCGAGCCACCCAGCGCTAGGGTGATACCCGTCAGCCGATCAGCGCCCTGGCGAAGTCCCGATAGCTGTGCAGCGGTCGCCCCAGCAGCCGGACCAGCCGTTCGCGGTCGCCGGGCTCGGGCAACATGCCGTCGCTGACATAGCGCTCGGCCATGAGCCTCATCTCGTAGGCCATCCAGGCCGGCATGAAGGTCGCCATGTTCTGTTCGAAGCCGCGCGGATCGTCACCGGCGTAGTGGACGGGGCGGCCCAGCAGTTCGCTCCAGATCGCCGCGGCGCCTGCGCCTGTGAGGCTGTCCGGGCCGACCAGGTTGATCGTTTCGCTGGGCAGCTTGTCGATCGCCTGATCGCGGCGGATGAGTTCGAGCGCTGCGACCTCGGCGATATCCCGGGCGTCGACCATGGCCACGCCCTTGCTGCCGATGGGCATGGGATAGATCCCATGCTGCAGGATGATGTCCCTGATCATGACCTCGTTGTCGATGAAGTAGGTGGGCCGCAGGACGGTGGCACTAAAACCCATGGCGTCCAGCATCCGCTCGCCGCCGAACTTCACGGCGAAGTGCGGCACGTTGACCGCGCTGTCGGCGCCGAAGACCGAGAGATAGACGATCCGCTCGACCCCGCTTTCCCGGGCGATGTTGAGGGTGATGAGCGCCTGGGTGAATTCGTCGCCGATCACGGCGTTGAGCAGGAAAAGGGTGGACACGCCAGCGAAGGCGCGGCGCAGGGCAGCGAGATCGAGCAGGTCGCCCTGCATGACTTCGACGGTGGCGGGAAAATCGGCGTTGGCCGGAGTGCGGGTCAGCACCCGGACTTTGGCCTGGCGCTGTACCAGTTGGTGGACGAGGTGGCGGCCTACGCGGCCGGTGGCGCCAGTGACGAGGATGGTCATGTCGGTAACTCCAGGTGGGTGAGGGGTAGAACCACCTTAAGTCGTCCCACCTTAGGCTAATAGCCGCTAGGATAGGGACATACCGTTCCATTATTGAGACAGCTTGATGGACTTCAGCCTGCTGGCCGATTTTCAGCTCATCGCCACTCATGGCGGCATTGGCAAGGCCAGTCGCGCCAGTGGTCGACCCAAGGCCAGCCTGTCGCGGCGACTGGCCGAACTGGAAGTCGCCCTGGGCGTCAGGCTGATCGAGCGGGGTGGACGTAGTCTCGTCCTGACGCCTGCCGGTGCCGACCTGGCGGCCCGGACCCTGGGGCCGCTGCGCGAGTTGCAGGAGGCGCTGGCGGCCGTGCAGGAGGGGGTGGCGGTGCCACGCGGGCGGTTGCGCATCGCGGCGCCGCTGCTGTTTTCCCAGGTGGCGCTGGGCCGGCTGAGTGCGGATTTTCGCCGGCAGTACCCGGAGATCCTGATCGAGGCGGTGGCCGAGGATCGCCCGGTCGATCTGGTGGAGGAACACTTCGACCTGGCCATTCGGATCAACCCCGCGCCCGACACCACCCTGGTGGGTCGCTGCTTCGCCCGGGACCGCCGGGTGCTGGTCGCCGCCCCGGGCCTCGAAGGCCCTCTGACGGCTGGTGCCGAGCCTGCGCCTCTGCCTGCGGTGGTCATGCCCGGCCAGCGCGAGGGCGAGGGCGAGGTCTGGACGCTGACGGAGGGCGGGGAGCGCTTCCTGCCCCAGCCGGTCTTGCAGCTGACTTCGCTGCTGACCATCCGCGAGGCGGTACTGGCCGGAGCAGGTGCAGCGCTATTGCCGCTCTCGCTGGTGCAACGTCAGCTGGACGAAGGCGCGCTCAGGCGCTGGGGTACCCTCGCCGGTGAGACCGAACTCTGGGTGCTGCACACTTCGCGACGATTGCAGAGCCCCAAGGTGAAGGCCTTTGTCGACTTCCTCTGCGCACGGTATCCAGACGGCATCTTTCTGCTGGACTAACGACTGACGAGGCCTGCCCCGGGGTCCACGAGACGACGGCCTGCATATCGCCCGCGCCCCTTTGTCCGGATAATGGCGGCCAATCTGTCTCCAAACCGGAATGCTGTGCATGGAAATCAAGGTCAATTTTCTCGACAACCTGAGGCTCGAGGCCAAGTTCGACGACTTCTCGGTGATCGCCGATCAGCCCATCCGCTACAAGGGTGACGGCTCGGCCCCGGGTCCCTTCGACTATTTCCTGGCGTCCTCGGCGCTCTGCGCGGCCTATTTCGTCAAGCTCTACTGCCAGACCCGCGACATTCCCACCGACAACATCCGCCTGGCGCAGAGCAACATCGTCGACCCGGAGAATCGCTACAAACAGACCTTCAAGATTCAGGTCGAGCTGCCCGCGGATCTCTCCGACAAGGATCGCCAGGGCATCCTCAGGTCCATCGACCGCTGCACGGTGAAGAAGGCGGTGCAGGCCGGCCCCGACTTCATCATCGAGGCGGTGGAGAGCCTGGACGCCGATGCACAGGCCCTGCTGCTGCCCAGCGATACCGGCAGCGAGACCTACATTCCCGGCAAGGACCGGCCGCTGGAAGAGACCATCGCCAAGCTCTCGGGCATCCTCGCCAATCTGGGCATGAAGGTGGAGATCGCCTCCTGGCGCAACATCGTGCCCAACGTCTGGTCGCTGCACCTGCGCGATGTGCAGTCGGCGCTGTGCTTCACCAACGGCAAGGGCGCGACCAAGGAAGCGGCCTTGGCCTCGGCGCTGGGCGAATTCATCGAACGCCTCAATTGCAACTTCTTCTACAACGATCAGTACTGGGGCGAGGCCATCGGCAACGCGGCCTTCGTCCACCACCCCGACGAGCGCTGGTTCCAGCCCGGGCCCAAGGATGCGCTGCCCCGGGAAATCCTCGATCGCCATTGCCGCAAGCTCTACGACCCGGAAGGCGAGCTGCGCGCCTCGCACCTGCACGACACCAACTCCGGCAACGTGGCACGCGGCATCTGCGCGCTGCCCTTCGTGCGCCAGTCCGATGGCGAGGTGGTGTATTTCCCCTCGAACCTGATCGAGAACCTCTACCTCAGCAACGGCATGAGCGCGGGCAACACCCTGGCCGAAGCCCAGGTGCAGTGCCTGTCGGAAATCTTCGAGCGGGCGGTGAAGCGCGAGATCCTCGAAGGCGAGCTGGCCCTGCCGGATGTTCCTGACGAGGTGCTGGCCCGGTTTCCCGCCATCGTCGACGGCATCCGCGGCCTGGAAGCCCAGGGCTTTCCGGTGCTGGTCAAGGACGCCTCCCTGGGTGGCGAATTCCCGGTGATGTGCGTGACCCTGATGAATCCGCGCACCGGTGGGGTGTTCGCCTCCTTCGGCGCCCATCCGCGCCTGGAGATCGCCCTGGAGCGCAGTCTCACCGAATTGCTGCAGGGCCGCAGCTTCGAGGGCCTCAACGACCTGCCGCAGCCGACCTTCGAGAGCCAGGCGCTGATGGAGCCGAACAACTTCGTCGAGCACTTCATCGACTCCAGCGGCCTGGTCTCCTGGCGCTTCTTCAGCGCCAGGGCCGAC
Organism: Pseudomonas oryzihabitans; assembly: GCF_014522265.1. GTDB lineage: Bacteria > Pseudomonadota > Gammaproteobacteria > Pseudomonadales > Pseudomonadaceae > Chryseomonas > Chryseomonas aestiva. Next base: position 4,325,790 of record NZ_CP017024.1, on the reverse strand, counting down.
CATGACTTCGTCGACTGGGACTTTTCCAGCGAGGGCGAAGATGCCACCGCCCAGGAGGCCGCCACCCTGTTCGGCATCCTCGCCGAACGGGATCTGGAAGCCTACATGGCGGTGTACGAGGACCTGGGCGCACCGGCCTGCCGCATCCTGGTGCCGGGCTATTCGGAGATCTATCCGGTCGAGGACCTGATCTGGGACAACACCAACAAGGCGCTGGCGGTGCGCGAGGACATCCTCACGCTGCACCAGCTGGACGATGCGGCCCTGGAGTCCCTGCTCGAACGCCTGGACGATACCCAGGTGGACGACTACACCCGCATCGCCACCCTGATCGGCGTGGAATTCGACGAGAACACCGTCTGGGGCCAGCTGACCGTGCTGGAGCTCAAGCTGCTCATTCACCTGGCGCTGCAGCAATTCGAAGAGGCCAAGGAAGCGGTCGAGACATTCCTCCAGTTCAACGACAACACCCTGGAGCGCGGCCTGTTCTACCAGGCGCTCAATGCGGTGCTGGAAGTCGAAATGGACGACGAACTGGAACTGGCCGACTTCGAGGTCAACTTCCGCCGGATGTTCGGCGAGGAGCGCCTGGACGCCGCCCTGGGCTCGGTCTCGGGCGAGGTGCGCTTCCCTGGCCTGACGCCCACCAGCCTCGGGCTGGAAGGCCTCGACAAGCACCTGCGGCTGATCGACAGCTATCGCAAGCTGCACGCGGCGCGGGCCAGGGCGGCTGGGATTACGCTCTAACGGAAAGCCCCGCCAGGACCCGGGAGGGGCTTTCCTGGCGGTCAGCAGACCGCGATATGGGAATCCGCGCGCGGCTCGGTGCCGCCGCAGAGCACGCCGGTCTGCGGATCGCGGACGATGATCTGGCCGCGACCGAAGTCGGTGGAGTCGTGGGCGATCTCGATCTGGTGACCGCGCCGCGCCAGGCCGCTGGCCAGGGCGCGGGAAGCCGCCTGCTCGATGCCGACCTTCATCTCCCCCAGCCACTGCCAGCGCGGGGCGTCCAGCGCCGCCTGGGGATTGAGGCCGAAGTCCACCAGATTCATCACCATCTGCACATGGCCCTGGGGCTGCATGTAGCCACCCATGACGCCGAAGGGGCCGATGGGCACGTCACCCTTGCTCAGGAAGCCCGGGATGATGGTGTGGAAGGTCTGCTTGCCCGGCGCCAGGGCGTTGGAGTGGCCGGCATCCAGGCTGAATTCCGAGCCGCGATTCTGCAGGCCAATGCCGCTGTCGGGCAGCACCACGCCGGAGCCGAAGCCGTGGTAGGCGCTCTGGATGAAGGACACCATGTTGCCCTCGCCATCGGCGGTGGCGATGTAGACGGTGCCGCTGGCCTGGGGATCGCCATGCAGCGGCGGCTGGGCCTGGTCGGTGATCTCGGCGCGGCGGCGCTCGGCATAGGCATCGTCCAGCAGGACGCTGGCGGCGACCCTCATGTGCTCGGGATCGGTGATGTAGTGCAGGCCGTCGGCATAGGCCTTCTTCATGGCTTCCAGCTGGCGGTGCCAGGTGAGCTGGCTGTCGCGCTGGTCGAAGTCATAGCCCTTGAGGATGTTCAGGGTCATGAGGGCGATCAGGCCCTGGCCGCTCGGCGGAATCTCCCACACCTGGTAGCCGCGGTAGTCGACCTTGATCGGCTCCACCCAGCGCGGCTGGTAGCCGGCCAGGTCCGCCGTGGTCAGGTGACCGCCGCTGGCCGCGGCATGCTCGGCCAGGCGCCGGGCGATGGCGCCGCGGTAGAAGCTCTCGCACTGGGTCTGTGCCAGTTCTTCCAGGGTGCGGGCCTGGGCCGGATTGCGGAACAGCTGGCCGGCGACTGGGGCTTTACCGTCGATGAGGAAGGTGTCGAACCAGGCTGCAAGCTCAGGCGCCTGGTCCCGGCTGGCCTGGTATTCGGCCTGGGCGATGCGCCATTGGTGGGCGACCACCGGCGACACCGGGAAGCCGTCGCGGGCCAGGGCGATGGCGGGTTCGAACAGGGTGGCGAAGGGCAGCTTGCCGAAGCGGCGCGACAGCTCGGCCCAGGCCGCCGGGCAGCCCGGCACCGTGACCGGCAGCCAGCCGTGCACCGGCATGCGCTCGTGGCCGGCGGCCTTGACCGTGGCGATGTCGAGACTGGCCGGGGCATGGCCGCTGGCGTCCAGGCCATGCAGCTGGTCCTTGACCCAGACCAGGGCGAAGGCGTCGCCGCCGATGGCATTGCCGGTAGGTTCCACCACGGTCAGGGCCGCGGCGGTGGCGATGGCCGCGTCGATGGCGTTGCCACCCTGGCGCAGCATGGTGATGCCGGCTTCAGCGGCCAGCGGCTGGGAGGTGGCGACCATGCCATTGCGCGCGAAGACGCTCTGGCGTTGCGAGGCGTAGGGGTAGTCGTGGGCAGAGAAATTCAGCATGGCAGGCTCTTCGAGGTCATTGTCCGGTCTTGATGCGGGTCCACTCGCGGGTCATCAGCCGCTGGATCTGCGGCGGCAGATCGGCGAAGACGTAGAGGCGCTCGGCGATGACCGCGCTCGGGTAGATGCCCGGGTTGTCGCGGACCTTGGCATCGAGCAGGGCGGTGGCGTCGCGGTTGGGATTGGCGTAGCCGACATAGTCGCTGACCGGGGCGATCACCTCGGGGCGCAGCAGGTAGTCGATCAGCGCCAGGGCCCCCTGGGGATTCTTGGCGTCCTTGGGGATGGCCAGCATGTCGAACCAGAGATTGGCGCCTTCCCTGGGGATCACGTAGCGCACGTCGCTGGTCTTGCCGGCTTCCCTGGCGCGGCTCTGGGCCTGCAGGACATCCCCGGAATAGCCCATGGCCACGCAGACGTCGCCGTTGGCCAGGTCGGTGATGTACTTGCTGGAGCTGAAATAGGTCACCGACGGCTTGAGCTGCTGCAGCAACGCGGAGGCCTTGCGGTAGTCCTCGGGATTGCGGCTGTTGGGGTCCAGGCCCAGGTAGTGCAGGGTCTGGGCGAAGACCTTTTGCGGCGCATCGAGCAGGGCCACGCCGCAGCCCTTGAGCCTGGCCAGGTTCTCCGGCTTGAACAGCAGGTCCCAGGAGTCCACCGGGGCGTCATCGCCCAGGGCGGCGCGGACCTTGGCGGCGTTGTAGCCGATGCCCACGGTGCCCCAGAGGTAGGGGACGGCGTAGCGATTGCCGGGATCGGCCGCTTCCAGGCGCTGCATGAGCCGTGGATCCAGATGCTGCCAATTGGACAGCCGGCTGCGATCCAGCGGCTGGTAGGCACCCGCCTTGATCTGCTTGGTGAGGAACTGGTTGGACGGCACCACCAGGTCATAGCCGGAGTGGCCGGACAGCAGCTTGGCTTCGAGCATCTCGTTGGTGTCGAAGACGTCGTAGCGCACCTGGAGGCCGCTGGCCTCGGTGAACTGCTTGAGGGTGTCCGGACCTATGTAGTCCGACCAGTTGTAGAAACGCACCTCGGACTCGGCGGCCTGGGTCAGGGGCGCCAGGCAGAGGGCGAGGACGGCCAGCAGGGGACGAACGGCCATGGAGGTCTCCGGTCTAGAGCACGCGGCTGAGGAATTCGCGGGTGCGCGGATGGGTGGGATTGCCGAACACCTGGGCCGGCGGGCCTTCTTCGATCAGTTCGCCCTGGTGCAGCACCACCACGCGATCGGCCACCTCGCGGGCGAAGCCCATCTCGTGGGTCACCACCACCATGGTCATGCCGTCTTCGGCCAGCTCCTTCATCACCTGCAGCACCTCGCCCACGGTTTCCGGATCGAGGGCGCTGGTGGGTTCGTCGAACAGCATGGCCTGGGGTTTCATCGCCAGGGCGCGGGCGATGGCCACGCGCTGTTGCTGGCCGCCGGAGAGTTGCGCCGGATAGTGCTCGGCCTTGTCGGACAGCCGCACCCGGGCGAGCAGGGCGCGGGCCTGTTCCACGGCGGCGGCGCGCGCCACGCCCAGCACCTGGATCGGCGCCTCGATGATGTTTTCCAGCACCGTCATGTGCGGGAAGAGGTTGAACCTCTGGAACACCATGCCGATGTCGCGGCGGCGGCGGGCGATATTGCGCTCGGAGTCCCTGACTCTCGAGCCATCGGCACGCTCGCGAAAGCCCATCAGCTCGCCGTTGACGCGGATGGTGCCGCCCTGGATGTCTTCCAGGTGGTTGAGGCAGCGGATGAAGGTGGTCTTGCCCGAGCCGGAGGCGCCGATCAGCACCACCACCTCGCCGCGGCGCACCTCCAGGGTCACGCCCTTGAGGATCTCCAGCTCGCCGAAGGCCTTGTGCACCTCCAGCGCCTGGATCACGGATTCTTGCGTGGTCGTCATGGCTAGCGTCCCCGTAGCTTGAAGCCCTGCAGGCTGAACAGCCGGCCGGTGGCGGTGGGTCGGTGACCGTCGGCCTTGCCGAAGCGCCGCTCCAGCCAGGCCTGGAAGAAGCCCCAGAGGGTGGTCAGGACCAGGAAGTAGATGGCCACCACCAGGTACAGCTCGAAGACGCGGAAGGTCGCCGAGGTGATCATCTGGGTGCTGAGCAGCAGCTCCTGCACCCCGATGACGCTGACCAGGGTGGTGTTCTTGAGCATCACGTTGAACTCGTTGCCGAGCGGCGGAATGATCACCCGCAGCGCCTGGGGCAGCACGATGCGGCGCATCAGCTTGGCCGGCGTCATGCCCAGGGAGCGCGCCGCCTCGTACTGGCCGCGATCCACCGCACCGATGCCGGCGCGGATGATCTCGGCCATGTAGGCACCTTCGTTGAGGCCCAGGGCGATGATGGCCGCCTGGATGTTGCCCGGGATCACCAGGAAGCCCAGGTCCAGGTCCTCGAAGCGAAAGATGCCGCCGGCCGCCAGGGCCGTGTAGAGGAAGACGATCTGCACCAGCAGCGGCGTGCCGCGCATCAGCCAGACATAGCAGCGCACCGGGTATTGCAGCGCCCGATAGCGCGACAGCCGTGCCAGCGCCGCCAGCAGGCCGAGCGCGCAGCCCAGCAGCATGGCGCCGATGGCGATGACGCAGGTCAGCCCGAGGCCGTAGAGGTAGACGTCGCTCGGGTGCAGCAGGTACTGCCAGAACACATCCCAGCTGAAGTTCATCGTGGCCTTCCCTTAATCGAGCTTGTCGCCTTCCAGGTGCCACTTGGCCATGAGGGTGGCGTAGCTGCCATCGGCCTTCATGTCGGCGAGGATCTGGGTGAGGGCGCTGCTGAGCTGGCTGTCGTCCTTGCGTACGCCGATCCCGGTGAGGATGCGGGCGAAGGCCGGCACGCCGGTCTCGAACTGGCCGGGCGCGACGCCCTGGTAGTAGGCGGCGGTTTCCACGGTGGTGCCGTAGGCGTCGGTCTGGCCCAGGCGCAGGGCCTGGAAGGCGTCGGTGTCGCTGTTGTAGGCCACCAGCTTCATGGGCGCCTTGCCGGCCTTCTTCAGCTCCTCGTTGTGGGCGTCGAGCAGGGTGCGGATGGTGGAGCCATTGAGCACCGCCACCTTCTTGCCGGCGAGGTCGTCCAGGGTGTGGATGCCGGCCTTGTTGCCCGCCGGCACCACCACCGCCTGGCTGGAGTACATGTAGTTGACGATGTCGATCACCTGGCGGCGCTCGGGCTTGTCGAACAGCTGGTCGATCAGCAGATCGCACTGGCCGGCCAGCAGCGCCGGAATCAGGCCGGAGAAGGGCACCACGCGCCAGTCGACCTTCTTGTCGCCGAGGCGCTTGGCGATCTCGGCACCGAGGTCGACGGTGAGGCCCTTGGGCTTCTGGGCTTCGTCGAAGAAGCCGATCGGTGGGGTATCGAGAGCGCCGCAATAGGTGATCTTGGAAGCCTTGGCCAGGCGCTCGGGGATCTGCGGGGCGGCCTGGGTGAAGCCGGCGACGAGGGTCAGGGCGAGCAGACTGCAGGAAAGCCGGTGGCGGGTCATGGTCTTCTCCGGAAGGACAGGGGTGGGCAGGGCGGATGGCTCAGCGCGGGGGCGTACTTCGGGTCTGGTCGCCCGATCGTTCGATGAAGGTCAGCAGGTCGGGCACCGTGCCCTCGATGTGCTCGCGCAACACCCGCTCGGCCTCGGCGGCGTCGCCGGCGCGCAGGGCGGCGAGGATGGGCGCGTGCTCGTCGCGGGCCGACTGGGGGCGATCGACGTGCAGCCAGAGCTGCATGTGAGGCTCGATCAGGGCATAGAGGCCATTGATCTGGCGCAGCAGCCGCGGCCGACCGGCCAGGCTGCACAGGTATTCGTGGAAGGCGCGGTGCTGGGCGACCCAGGCGCCGGGCTCCTGCTCGTCGTCCAGGTCTTCCAGCAGGCGTTCCAGGCGCGTCATCTCACGGGGGCCGACATGGGGCGTGGCCAGGCGGATGGCCAGGCCTTCGAGGGCGCTGCGCATCTCGAACACCTCGCGCATGTCCTCCAGGTCCAGGCCGCTGACCACCGCGCCGCGATGCGGCCGGAGGATCACCAGGCCTTCGGCGGCGAGGCGCTGGAAGGCGCTGCGCACCGGCATGCGACTCATGCCCAGGGTGGTGGCGATGTCCTCGGCGATCAGCCGCTCGCCATTGCGATAGTGCCCGGCGCAGATGGCCTGCAGCAGATGGCGATAGGCCTCTTCTTCGGCACTCAGGGCAGTGGAGCGGGACAGGGCGGAGAGCGGCATGGACTGGCTTCCTGGATTTTTGTATCCAATCTGCCAAGGCAAGGCTCATGCCAGGGAGCCCAGTGCTTGCCAGCGCTGGGCCGCAGGTCAGCGCGGTCAGGCGCTGGCGTTACCTTTTGCACCACGCTGGGTCGCAGCAGCGGCCGCTCTGCTACCTCAGGACCCGAAACGGGGCGGTGTCAGTCCAGCAACTGGCCATCGGCGGCGAAGAAGGGGTAGGGGCCCGGGTAGTTGCCCAGCGGCAGATGGTGGGTCACCAGGGCCTCATCCGCCCAGCGATGCAGCAGCAGGCCCGGCGGCTCCAGGCGAAAGCGCGACGGCGCCGCTTCGCGCAGGTCCAGGTCGACCTGGTGCGACACGCCGGGACAGACGCAGGCCAGGGTGCCGCCGAAGCGGCGCTGGATCAGCCGGTGCAGATGACCGCAAAGCAGCCGCTCCACCTGGGCATGGCGGCGGATCACGGCTTCGAGTTCCGCGCCGCCGTCCAGGCCGATGCGATCCATATGGCCGATGCCGACCGGGAACGGCGGATGGTGCAGGAGCACCAGGGTCGGCTGGTCGGGTGCCTGGCTGAGCTGGGCGTCGAGCCAGGCCAGTTGCGCGGCGTCGAGACGCCCTCCGTGCTCGCCGGGGATATGGGTATCCAGCCCGATCAGCCGCAGCGGGCCGCAGTCCTGCCGCCAGTCCAGGGTGCCCCGGGCCGGCAGATAGGGGTGATCGGCGAAGGCCGTGCGCAGGGCGGCGCGGTCGTCGTGATTGCCGGGGATGACGAAGAAGGGCATGGTCAGTTCGGCCAAGACCTCGCGCACGGTGGCGTATTCCTCGGGGTGCCGAAGTCCACCAGGTCGCCGGTGATGACCAGCGCATCCGGGCGCGGTTGCAGGGCGTTGAGGCGGTCCACCGCCAGGCGCAGGGCGCCGAGGGTATCGACCACCCCGTAGGACAGCCGGCCGCCGGCCTTGATGTGCAGGTCGCTGAGCTGGGCCAGCAGGAAGGGCGCGGACATGAGGATCTCCTAGGAAGCGAGGGTGAAGAGCGCGTCGGGACGCACGTTCAGGTGCAGCAGGTCGCCCGGTTGCGCCTGCAGGGGCTGGGCGGTGTCCACCAGCAGCGGCTGGCCGGTGCCCACTTCCACCAGTAGCCGCGAATGGGCGCCCTGGAAGAATTGCCCGACCAGGATGCCGGTGAGGTGCGCGGGCGTCGTGCTCGGCTCCAGGTGTTCTGGGCGACAGAACAGGGTGCTGGCAGCGCCGGTCCAGGGCAGCCGTCCGCCGGCGACTGCCACCTCGGCGCCGCTCTGGCCGCGCACCACGAAGCGGTTGAGCTGGCCGACGAAACCGGCGACGAAGCGACTGGCCGGGCGCTGGTAGATCTGCGTCGGGGTGCCGATCTGGGCGATGCGGCCTTCGCCCATCACCACGATGCGATCGCCCAGGGCCAGGGCCTCCTGCTGGTCATGGGTGACATAGACCGCGGTGGTGCCGAGTTCGCGCAGCAGGGCGCCGATGTCGGCCCGCAACTGCTCGCGCAGCTGGGCGTCCAGCGCCGCCAGGGGTTCGTCGAACAGGAGCACCCGGGGGCGCGGTGCCAGCGCCCGGGCCAGGGCCACGCGCTGGCGCTGGCCACCGGACAGCTGCTGGATGCGCCGCTCGGCCAGGGCCTCCAGCTGCATCATGGCCAGCAATTCGGCGACCCGGGCATCGCGCTCGGCGCGCGGCAGGCCGCGGATCTTCAGGCCGTAGGCGATGTTGCCGGCCACGTCCAGGTTGGGAAACAGGGCGTAGTTCTGGAACACCATGCCGACGTCGCGCCGCTCGATGGGCAGGTCGGTGACGTCACGCTCGTCGAACAGCACCTGGCCGCCGGCATCGGGCTGCTCCAGGCCGGCGATCAGCCGCAGGGTGGTGGTCTTGCCACAGCCGGACGGGCCAAGGAACACCAGGGTCTCGCCCGGGTGGATGTCGAGGTCCAGGGGCTGCAGCACCTGGCGGCCTCCGGCAAAGGTCTTGGCGCAGTGGCGCAGGCGGACGGCGGTACCTTGGGTCATCGCAGGGCTCCACGGGAGAGACGGGCGCTGAGGGCCTGGAGGGCGACCAGCAGCGGCACGATCAGCAAGAGGAAGATCAGGGTGTAGGCGGAGCCCACCTCCAGCCGCGCCGAGGCGTAGCTGTCGGCCAGGCCCACCGGCAGGGTCTTGGTCAGGGGCGTGTGCAGCATCCAGGTGAGGTTGAATTCCCCAGCGAGAGGGTGATCACCATGAGGCTGCCGGCGAGGATGCCGGCGCGGGCATTGGGCACCACCACGCCGAAGAAGCGCCGCCAGGGACCGGCGCCCAGGCTGGCTGCGGCTTCCTCCAGCTGCGGCAGCTGGCTGCGCCTGAGCACCGCCATCACCGGGCGGATCAGGAAGGGCAGGGTGAACAGCAGATGGCCCACCAGGATGATCGCCGGGCTGCGGCGAAAGCCGCCGAGATGGCCGTAGGTCAGCAGCAGCGCCAGGGCCGAGGCGAAGCCGGGCATGGCCACGGGCAGCACCAGCAATTCCTCGAAGGCGCGAGCGAAACGGTTGTCCAGCCGGACCAGGGCATAGGCCGCGGGGACGCCGAGCACGACCGCGAGGACCGCCGTCCCCAGCGCCAGTTGCAGCGACAGCCAGACGGTGGGGGCATAGGCCTGCCAGACCTGCAGCACCCAGTCCAGGGTGAGGCCGCTGGCGAGGCCCTGGAAGTAGTTGCGGGTGAGGCCGGCCAGCACCGAGAGCAGCACCGGTACCAATAGGAAGGCGGCCACCAGCAGGGTGAACAGCAGTTGCAGCCAGAAGCGCAGGGGGCGATTCATCGCAGGTCTCCCTGGACACCGCCGAGGCGCCGGGTCAGCAGCAGGACCAGCCAGGTGACGAGGCCAAGCACCACCGAGAGCGCCGCGGCGACGCCGAAGTTGGCGAAGTTGGTGAAGGTGTCGTAGATGGCGATGGGCGTTACCGCCAGGCGCGTGCCGAGGGTGAAGGCGGTGCCGAAGGCGCCCATGGCGGTGGCGAAGCACAGCGCGCCGCTGGACAGCAGCGCCGGGGTCAGGCCGGGGATCAGCACATCGCGCACCACGGCGAAGAGCCCTGCGCCCAGGGAGCGAGCGGCTTCTTCCAGACTGGTGTCGAGGGTCTCGCAGGCCGCCATCACCGTGAGGATCACCCGCGGGATGGAGAAATAGAGATAGCCGAGAAACAGCCCGAACAGCGAATAGGCGAACACCCAGGGCTCACCGAACAGGCCGCGCCCAAGGCTGACGAACAGACCCTGGCGACCGCCCAGCAGGATGATCAGGAAGCCCACCACCACGCCGGGAAAGGCCAGCGGAAAGGTCAGCAGGGCCACCAGCAGGCTGCGCCCAGGGAAGGCATGGCGCGCCAGGAAGCAGCCGGCGATGCCGGCCACCAGCAGGGTGGCCAGGGTGGTGACGGCGGCCAGAGCCACCGTCTGGGCCAGTCCGGACAGATAGCCGGCGCTGGTCAGCACCTGCCAGTAGCCGGAGCTGCCGGCGGCGTCCGGGCGGGCGCCGAGCACCAGCAGGTGGGTCAATGGCAACAGCCAGAAGGCCAGCAGGAAGGCGCTCGCCGGTGCCAGGGCGACCAGCACCGGCCAGGGCAGCCGGCGCGGCACCCGGCGGCGCCCGAAGGAAACGGCGAGGCCCTGCATCTCAGCGCACCTCGGCCTGGTAACGCTTGGCGAAGGCTTCCTGGACCGCGGCCATGTGACCGTAGTCGACGGTGCCGGCGCGGGCATAGTCGGCGGCGGGCAGGAAGCGCGCCTTCACCTCGGCCGGCAGCGGCACGTCCCGCACCGGCCGCAGATAGGCCTGGGCCCAGAGCGCCTGGCCCTTGTCCGACAGCACATAGTCCAGCACCTTCTCGCCATTGGCGCGGTGCGGCGCGCCCTTCACCAGGCTCATGGTGTAGGGCACGGTCAGGCTGCCTTCCTGGGGAATGACGAAGGCCACCGGGGCGTTGTCCTTGTAGCGGGCGCGGTAGGCGTTGAAGTCGTAGTCCACCAGGATCGGGATCTCGCCGGAGAGCAGGCGGGCATAGGCGGTCTGCTTGGGCACGATGGGATCGTTGGCGGCCAGTTTCTTGAAGAAGGCCATGGCCGGACCGAAGTCGTCGAGGTTGCCACCCAGGGCCTGGTTGAGCGCTACCGCGGTGACGTAGCCGACGAAGGCGCTGGACGGATCCAGGTAGCCCACCAGGCCGCGGTACTCGGGCTTGAGCAGGTCGGCCCAGCGCTGTGGCACCGGCTTGCCGCCCAGGGCCTGGGTATTGACCATGAAGCCGAGGGTGCCGGAATGGATGGCGGTCCATTCACCCTGGGGGTCCTTGAGGCCGGTCGGAACCTGGTCCCAGTGCTTGGGCTGGTAGGGCTGCAGCACCCCGGCCTTGTCGGCCTGGATGCCGAAGGTCACCCCGTAGTAGACGACGTCGGCCACCGGGGCTTCGCGTTCGGCCACCAGCTGGGCCAGCGACTGGCCGGAATTCTTGTTGTCCTGGGGGACCTCGATACCGGTGTCGGCGGCGATGGCCTTGAGCTGGGCACCCCAGTCGGCCCACTCCAGCGGGCAGTTGTAGCAGATGGCGGTTTCGGCGGCCTGGGCGCTGGCCAGGCCACAGGCCAGGGCGACGCCGGCCAGGAGACGACGCAAGGGGAAGGGTGATTTCATCGGTAGGGCTCCTTCAAGGGGCCGGCACTGGTGCCGGGACGGACGAGGCAGGGCAGACACTGCTGGTGGGTGGCACTGCCGGCGATCAGCGCCAGCAATTCGGTGACGAGCACGGCGCCCAGGCTCTGCAAGGGCTGCATGACGCTGCACAGGCTGGGTTCGAGACGGGCGCCCATGGCGATGCCATCGAAACCCACTACCGAGAGTTGATCAGGCACGGGCACCCCGTGGCGCTGCAGTTCGGCGATGACGCTGATGGCCAGCAGGTCGTTGGTGCAGAGCAGGGCGGTCGGGGCGTGACGCTCCAGCAGCGGCGCCAGCTCCGCCCAGTCGGCGTCGGTGTGGCTGGCCAGCTCCAGGCGCGGCAGCGTCGGCAGGCCGGCGGCGGCCATCGCCTGGCAATAGCCGGCGAAGCGGCGCTCGCTGCGATCCGACTGCTGGGCCGGCCCCGAGACCAGGGCGATGCGGCGGTGCCCCAGGCCAAGCAGGTGCTCGGTGGCCATGGCCATGCCCTGGCGGTTGTCCACCGCCACCGCCGCATAGGGCCGCTGGGGTTCGTGATAGGCCAGGATGAAGGGCGTCCGCTCCTGGCTCAGCTCGGCCAGCACCTCGCTGCGGTCGGCGTCGGCCACCGTCAGTACCAGGCCGGCGACGCGCTGGCGCAGCAGTTCCTCCACCACCGCCGCTTCGCGCTCGGGCTGGTAGTCGGTGGTGGCGATCACCAGCGAATAGCCCTGGCTGCGCGCGGTGCGCTCCATGGCGTGCAGCTGTTCGGCGAACACCGGGTTGAGCAGGCTGGGCACCACCACGCCGATCAGCCGGGTGCTCTGCTGACGCAGCTGGCGGCCCAGCAGATTGGGACGGAAATTGAGACTGCGCGCGGCGTCCAGCACCCGCTGACGGGTGCTCTCGCGCACCTGCTCGGGCGTGGCGAAGGCGCGCGCCGCCGTGGCCCGGGAGACCCCCGCCTGTTGCGCTACCTGTTTCAGATCGGTCATGCCGGCCTCGTTTGAGATCGATCTCATTGGCGGCAGACAATGCCGGCGGCAGATGTCGGGAGGATGACAGCGAGATGAAGCTTCTGCTCTGGCGCCGGGCCCGGGCGCGGATGGCAGCAGGCGAGGGCGGGCCTGGGCGGGATATACCTTGGTATAGCCAGGCGTCCTTCGTTTCGATGGCTGGGACGGGATGGCGAGCCTAGATTAGCCCGGTGTCCGGACCCTGCGCGGCAGGGCCGGACACTCTCCCAAGGCCCCCTGCAAAGAGGTACGCCATGAAGACCCTTCCTGGCCTCTACACCCCCGCCGTGGCGCCGCGCTCGCTGCGGCAACGTCCCGCTTCCCTGTGGGCCGATGCCCTCTGCCTGGCCCTCGGGCTGATCGCCCTGGCGCTGATCTGGCATGGCGTCGCCGAAATGCGCGCGCCCCTGGCCGTGCTCGACGCCGATCCCATGACCCTGGACCTGGCGCGGCTGCCCGAGTACGCCCTGCGCACCACCCTGCGCATGTTCATCGCCCTGGGCGCCTCGCTGCTGTTCACCTTCGTCTTCGCCACCCTGGCGGCCAAGAGTCGCAAGGCGGAGCTGCTGATCCTGCCGGCCATCGACATCCTGCAGTCGGTGCCCATCCTCGGCTTCCTGACCTTTACCGTCAGCTTCTTCCTGGGCCTGTTCCCGGGGCGGCAACTGGGCGCCGAGTGCGCCGCCATCTTCGCCATCTTCACCAGCCAGGCCTGGAACATGGCGTTCGGCTTCTACCAGTCGCTGCGTACCGTGCCCGAGGACCTGCAGCAGGTGAGTCGCCAGTTCGGGCTGTCGCCCTGGCGGCGGTTCTTTCGCCTGGAGCTGCCGTTCGCCATCCCCGGTCTGGTATGGAACACCATGATGTCCATGTCCGGCGGCTGGTTCTTCGTGGTGGCCTCGGAAGCCATCACCGTGGGCGACAACACCATCAACCTGCCGGGCATAGGCTCCTGGCTGGCGCTGGCCATCGCCCGGCAGGACATTGCCGCCATCGGCTGGGCGGTGCTGGCCATGGGACTGGTGATCCTGGTCTACGACCAGCTGTTCTTCCGCCCGGTGGTAGCCTGGGCCGATCGCTTCCGCGTCGAGCAGACCGCCAGCCAGCAGGTACCGCGCTCCTGGGTCTACGACCTGGTCCGCCGCGCGCGCCTGGGCCGCATGCTGGGTGGCTTCGGCAGCTTCTGCATCCAGCTCGCCACCCCGCGGATCCGCCGCCCCTGGCCGCACTGGCACCTGGCGCCGCAAAGCCGCGCCTGGCTGCAACGCGGGCTGGACGTGCTCTGGTACGGCGCGCTGCTGCTGGTGCTGCCCTATGGCATCTATGCGCTGTATCGCTTCATCGCCGCCGACGTCTACTGGGTGGAAGCGGTCTCGGTGCTGGGCCTGGGTCTGCTGACCATGGCCCGGGTGCTGTTGCTGATCGCCGTCGCCAGCCTGATCTGGGTGCCCATCGGCGTCTGGATCGGCCTGCGCCCGGGCTGGTCGCAGCGTTTGCAGGCGGTGGCCCAGTTCCTCGCCGCCTTTCCGGCCAACGTGCTGTTCCCGGTGGCGGTGGTGGGCATCGTCAGCTTCCACCTCAATCCGGACATCTGGCTGTCGCCGCTGATGGTGCTGGGCACCCAGTGGTACATCCTGTTCAACGTCATCGCCGGCGCCAGCGTGCTGCCCAACGACCTGCGCGAAGCGGCCCGGCTGTTCGGCCTCAGGCGCTGGCAGTGGTGGCGGCAGCTGGCCCTGCCGGCGATCTTTCCCTACTACGTCACCGGCGCCCTGACCGCCGCGGGCGGTTCCTGGAACGCCAGCATCGTCGCCGAGGTGGTGAGCTGGGGCAACGAGCGCCTGCAGGCCCATGGCCTGGGCGCCTACATCGCGCAGATGACCACCGCCGGCGACTTCCCCCGGGTCGCCCTGGGCATCGTGGTGATGTCGATCTTCGTCCTCGGTTTCAACCGGCTGCTCTGGCGGCCCCTGTATGCCTACGCCGAACGGCGCCTGCGGCTCGACTAAGAGCCTGTTCAAAGGCTGCTGCGCGTCGGCCGAACTGCGTTAGAAATGGCTTCGGAATGCTCATTTACCGCTCGTAAACTCCGCTTCCTCAGCCATTTCCGCCTTGTCTGTCTCTAGCTCGCTAGCCTTTAAACAGGCTCCAGAGGAGAACCATCATGAACCTGACCACCCTGAACCCGCGTCCGCTCATCGACGTGCAGAACGTCCGCCAGCTGTACGGCAACGCCGGTGGCCCGGCCCGGGTCGTGCTGGACGAAGTGTCCCTGACCCTGCACGAAAACGAGATCGTCGGCCTGCTGGGGCGCTCCGGCTCGGGCAAGTCGACCCTGCTCAGATCCATCGCCGGGCTGCTCACCCCCAGCGGCGGCAGCGTCGCTTTCCCGCCCAAGGACGACGGCCAGCGCGCCCGGGTCAGCATGGTGTTCCAGAGCTTCGCGCTGTTTCCCTGGCTGACCGTGCTGCAGAACGTCGAGATCGGCCTGGAGGCGCTGCACGTGCCGCTGGACGAGCGCCGTCGCCGCGCCCTGGCCGCCATCGACCTGATCGGCCTGGACGGCTTCGAGAGCGCCTATCCCAAGGAGCTCTCCGGCGGCATGCGCCAGCGCGTCGGCCTGGCCCGTGCCCTGGTGGTGCACCCGGACGTGCTGCTGATGGACGAACCCTTCTCGGCGCTGGACGTGCTCACCGCCGAGACCCTGCGCACCGACCTGCTTGACCTCTGGGTCGAAGGGCGCATGCCGATCCGCTCGATCCTCATGGTCACCCACAACATCGCCGAGGCGGTGCTGCTCTGCGATCGGGTGCTGATCTTTTCCAGCAATCCCGGCCGCGTCGCCAGCGAGATCCGTATCGACTTGCCGCAGCCGCGCAATCGCCATGATCCGGCCTTCCGCGAACTGGTGGAGGAAATCTATGTGCGCATGACCGGCGAGACTACGCCGGCACCCCACGAAGGGGGCGTTCCCGGCAACGGCCTGGGCATGCGGCTGCCGACCGTGTCCACCAATGCCCTGGCCGGTCTGCTGGAGGCGGTCCAGGCCGCGCCCTACGACGGTCGCGCCGACCTGCCGGAACTGGCCGGCGGGCTGGGCTATGCACTGGACGAGCTCTTTCCCCTGGCCGAGGTGCTGCAACTGCTGCGCCTGGCGGTCCTCGAAGGTGGTGATCTGCGTCTGCTGCCGGCCGGGCGCGCCTATGTCGAGGCGGGGGTGGACGTGCGCAAGCAGCTGTTCGCCCGCCAGTTGCTCAACTTCGTGCCCCTGGTGGCCCATATTCGCCGGGTGCTGGACGATCGCCAGGGTCACACGGCGCCGGCGCGGCGTTTCCGCGACGAGCTGGAGGACTTCATGGACGAAGCCGACGCCGCCCGCACCCTCGGCAGCGCCATCCAGTGGGGGCGCTACGGTGAACTCTTCGCCTATGATCAGGCGGCCGATATGTTCAGCCTGGAAAACCCGGGTTAAGAGCGACTAATAAAACTACTGCGCGTCCGCCAGACGGGCGCGTGCAGTGCTCGGAATCCTCATGTATCCCCCATACACTCGTACGCGAGCCCGATGGGGTTCCTGCGCGCCGCGCGCACCCGCCTGACAGCCGCTCGCTACGTTTTGTTAGCCGCTCTAGGACGTCCACGCGACCACGAACGAGAGACTGGCCATGGATCGACGACCCTTCGCCACCACCACCCACTGGCTGCGGCTAGGCGGCCTCTGCGCCCTGGCGCTGGGCATCGCCCTGCTGGACACCTTCACCGACCGGGAGATCGCCATCGGCGTCTTCCAGGTGGTGGTGGTGCTCCTGGCGGCCGGCTTTCTGTCGGCGCGCGGGGTCACGATCACCGCGCTGGGCTGCACGCTGCTGGTGCTCTGCAGTTATGTCGCTACCCGGAGCGGGGATCAGGAGGCCGGGCTGGTCAACTGCATCATCAGCCTCCTGGCCATCGTCGCGGTCGCCGCCCTGTCCCTGCGCCTGGAGGCCGCCAAGCGCGCCGCCGACGCGGCCCGGACACGCCTGGCCCAGGCCGGGCGCCTGAGCCAGCTGGGTGAACTGGCCGCATCCATCGCCCATGAGGTGAACCAGCCGCTCACCGCCATCGCCGCCAGCGGCAACGCCTGCCAGCGCTGGCTGAGCAATCAGCCGCCGCAGGTGGAGCGCGCCGTGCAGGCGGCGCAGCGGGTCATCGACGACGCTCACCGTGCCAGCGCGGTGATCGCCCGGGTGCGCAGCCTGGTGCGCCAGGCGCAGGTGGCCAAGGATTGGCTCAACGTCGCCGATACCGTCGAGCAGGTGCTGGATTTCGTCCGCGCCGAATTGAACCAGCGTCAGGTCGCCGTGGAGGTTCGCCTGCAGGAGGGCCTGCCGCCGCTGCTGGCCGATGAAAGCCAGCTGCAGCAGGTCATTCTCAATCTGCTGCTCAACGCCCTGGACGCCCTCGAAGGGATGCCGCCCGAGCAGCGGCGGGTGGTCATCCAGGTGGGGCAGGACACCGCCGGCGCCATCCGCCTGGGCGTGGAAGACAGCGGTCGCGGCTTGACGCCGATGGCGCGCGAGCAGATGTTCGAGGCCTTCTACACCACCAAGGCGCAGGGCATGGGCCTGGGACTGGCGCTCAGTCGCTCCATCGTCGAAGCCCATGGCGGGCGGATCTGGGCCACCTCGCTGCCGGAAGGCGGCACTGGGGTCTACTGCAGCCTGCCCAAGGATCCACAACCATGACCTCTCAAAGCCTGACCGACCAGACCCAGTCCGCGCGGGTCCACCTGGTGGACGACGACGCCTCGGTGCGCGCCGCCGTGGAAGACCTGCTGGCGTCCGTGGGGCTCAGCACCCGCAGCTATGTCTCGGCCGCCGATTTTCTCCACCGGGCGCGGCTGGACGAACCGGGCTGCCTGGTGCTGGACGTGCGCATGCCCGGCATGAACGGCCTGGATCTGCAGCAGGAATTGCAGCGGCGTGGCCTGGCCCTGCCGATCATCTTCATCACCGGCCATGGCGACATCCCCATGTCGGTCCGGGCGATGAAACAGGGCGCTCTAGAGTTCCTCACCAAGCCGTTTCGTGACCAGGACCTGCTCGATGCCATCGACCAGGCGCTGCGCAAGGCGCAGGACGCCCATGCCCAGCGCCGGCAGTTGCAGGCCCTGCAGACCCGCCTCGACACTCTCAACGACGGCGAACGGGCGGTGCTGGCGCGGGTGGTGACCGGCCTGCTCAACAAGCAGATCGCCGCCCAGCTGGGGGTCAGCGAGATCACCGTGAAGGTGCGCCGCGCGGCCCTCATGCGCAAGCTGCAGGCCGGCTCCCTGGCGGAACTGGTCAAGATGGTGGAGCGGCTGGAGGCGTCACGCGGCTAGGTCATTGCGACGCGCCATGCAGCCGCTGGACAGCCTCCGCAGCTTTCTTGTCGCGCCAATCGCTGACGCGCTAAAGAAAGGCATTAGTCAGTCGATACGGGCTTTAGAGGATCGCCTTCCGCCGATCCAAGGAGCCCGTCTTGAATCTTCGTCAGCTACGCATCGCCCCCCGCGCCACCCTCTGCTTCGGTGCGGTCACCCTGTTCGTGATGCTGCTCGGCGCCTTCGCCCTGGTCCAGCTCAAGGCCCTGCGCGCCACCGAGCAGGCGATGGAAGCCGAATGGCTGGCGAGCGTCCAGACCACCGATGACATTCAGGTCGCGCTGCTGCACACCCGCCTCGAAAGCATCCGGCTGCTGGCCAGCGAGGACAGCGCGGCCATGGCCCTCGCCACCCGGCAGATCCAGGTGAATCGCGATCTGATGAACGCCCGGACGGCCTATTACCGCGACCACCTGATTTCCACCGCCGAGGAACGCAGCAACTTCGACCAGGCCGCCCTGCAGATGAAAGGCTATCTGGACGGACTGGATCGGGTGGTGACCCTGGCCGCCAGCGATCGCGCCGAAGCGCTCAAACTGGCCAATGGCGAGCAGCGCCAGCGCGCCGAAGGCTATCAGGAGCAACTGACCCGGCTGCGCGAATTCAACGGCGAAGGCGCCCGCCATGCCGGGGAAGCGGCGACGGGTATCTATGACCAGAGTGTCAGGATCGTGGTCGGCATCATGCTGCTGGCGGTGCTGGTCACCCTGCTGCTGGCCTGGCGGCTGACCCGTAGCCTGGCCCAGCCGATCGGCGCTTCCCTGGCCGTGGCCAATGCCATCGCCCAGGGCGAGCTGACCGGCAAGATCGATCCCACCGGCAAGGACGAAGCCGCCGGGCTGATGCGCGCCCTGGCGCAGATGCAGGACAACCTCAAGGACACCCTGCATGGCATATCCAGTTCTTCCAGCCGCCTGAGCGACACCGCGCGCACCATGCACGCCGTCACCGACCAGGCCAGCCGTGCCCTGGCGAGTCAGAACGCCGAGATCGACCAGGCCGCTACCGCGGTCACCGAGATGAGCGCCGCGGTGGAAGAGGTGGCCCGCAACGCCTCGTCCACCTCCCAGGCCGCGCGGGACTCCAGCGCCGCCGCGGAAAGCGGTAATGCCAAGGTTGGCCAGGCCCTCGATGCCATGCAGCGCCTCACCCAGCAGGTGCAGTCCACCTCGGTGCAGGTCGAAGGCCTGGCCGGACAGGCCCAGGACATCAGCCAGGTGCTCAGCGTGATCGGCGCCATCGCCGAGCAGACCAATCTGCTGGCGCTCAACGCGGCCATCGAGGCCGCCCGGGCGGGCGAACAGGGTCGCGGTTTCGCCGTGGTCGCCGACGAGGTCCGCGCCCTGGCGCATCGTACCCAGACCTCGACCCGCGAGATCGAGCAGATGATCCAGGCGATCCAGAAGGGCTCGGCCGAAGCCGTGGATTCCATGCAGCTCAGCTCCACCCAGGCCCAGGCCACCTATGCGGTGGCCCAGGAAGCCGGGGCGGCGCTGAGCGACATCCTCCAGGCCGTGCGCCTGATCGACGAGCGCAACCTGCAGATCGCCACCGCCTCCGAAGAGCAGGCCCACGTCTCTCGCGAGGTGGACCGCAACCTCATCAGCATTCGCGATCTGTCGGTGCAGACCAGCGACGGCAACCGCGAAACCGTGGGTGCCAGCGAGCAACTGTCGGAACTGGCCGGCGAACTGCAGACGCTGGTGCGACGCTTCAAGCTGGCGTGAGGGGAGGGCGCGCCGTCTGGTATCGCGCGCCCCGAAGTTACAGATAGTTACCTCTGACCACTGTTTTTTGCCAGCTCATCGGCGCGGGCAGGCTGGATGCTTCCCTGGATGATGGCATTTTGGTATCAATGGTTATTGTAATACCTATTAAATCCCGCCCACCGACGTGCTTGCCGAGAAGCCATGGCGCTGCCCCAATACAGCATCAGAGTGCCCGTGTCCCAGTTGCAGCTGGGCATGTACGTCTGCGAACTGGATCGGCCCTGGGAAGGCACGCCCTTCCTGTTCCAGGGATTCCCCATCCAGAGCGTGCAGGATCTCCGCACCCTGCAGGACACCTGCGAGTTCGTCTGGGTGGACCGGCGCCAGAGTCCTGCCGTGACGCCGCTATCGGCTAACCTGTCCGCCAACCTGGCGGCCAGCGCTCAGGCCAAGACCTATGCCATCGACTACCGGGGTGAGGTCAAGACCACCGAACCGGTGTGGCGCGAGGCCCGAGCCGTATCGATGCGGATGCTCGACGCCGTCAAATTCGGCAAGGAACTCAACGTCAGCGAAGTCCGGCGGGCGGTCGGCGAGTGCGTCGAGAGCGTGCTCAAGCATCCCGCGGCCAGCCTCTGGCTGGCGCGCATCAAGCAGCGTGACCACTACACCGCGGAACACTGCCTGCGCGTCTCGCTCTATGCCATCGCCCTGGGCAAGGCGCTGGGCATGCTGCCCTCGAACTGGAAGAACTCGGGGTGTGCGGCATGCTGCACGACGTCGGCAAGATCAAGGTGCCCGACGAGATCCTCAACAAGCCAGGCCGCCTGACCGAGGAAGAATTCCGCATCATGCAGGCCCATACCACCTACGGCTATCAGTTGCTGATGGCCAACAGCGAGGTGCCGCCCGCCGCCGTCGACGTCGCCCATACCCACCACGAACGCATGGATGGCAAGGGCTACCCCCGCCAGTTGCCAGCGCAGCGCATCCCCTTCAAGGCCAAGATCATCGCCGTGGTGGATGCCTACGACGCCATCACCAGCGATCGCCCCTACAGCGAGGGCCGTTCCAGCCTGGAAGCCTTGCGCGTCCTCTTCGAAGCGCGGGGCACGCAATTCGACGAAGTCGTCGTCCTGGCCTTCATCCAGCTGATCGGCGTCTATCCGCCGGGCGAGATCGTCGAGCTGAGCACCGGTGAGGTGGGCATCATCATCGGCTTCGACGCCGGCAGCAAATTGAAGCCGCGGGTGCTGATCGTGCTGGACACCAGCAAGCAGCCGCGACCGGAGCAGGTACTCGACCTGGCGCGCAATCCGCTCGATGAGCAGGGGCGCCTCATCAGCGTCCGCGCGGTAAAACCCTCGGGTGCCTATGGCATCGATATCGACGCCTACCGCGCCAAGGGGCTGGTGGTGCCGGGCTGAGTGGGCGTGCGGGTCGGCCGCCAGCGGTTGGCCATCAGAGGGTCTTCAGACCCGTTGGCGTCTCCAGATAGGCCAGCAGGTCGGGTCTCTCGCCAGGCATCACCGCGACGGGCCCGGAAAAACCGATCGCCTCCAGCTGCTGCCCGAGCACTGCGGCATCGGGATGCCTGAGTTCCAGACGCTGCAAGCAGCAGCCCTGGTCGATCAGCCCTGACGCGGGGTGCCGGGCATCGCCCCAGTCGATCAGGCTGGGCAGGACACCACCCAGCCGCAGCTGTCCATCGGCGTGGATCGATATCTGCCAGGCCAGCGTGCCGCGGCTCATCGACTCGATGCGGCCGAAGGTCTGCGTGAGGCGCGCATCCGCCTCAGCCAATCCCCGGGTCCTGGCCACCCAGTGCGCCAGGCGGGGCTCGGCATCGGGGCCCAGCTCATCCAGCCCGAACCAGCGAGGTCTGGTCGGCGGTGGAGCATCCGGGTCCGGGGCTATGACTTCCAGGTAGCAGTCACCCAGACGCAGCAGGAGGTTGTGGGTGCCCATGCGCGCGTGTTTGCCGCCGGGCTGCAGCGCCACGCCCAGGCGCTGCTCGACATGCAGAGCGCCCGCGGCGAGGGTCGGGGCCACGATGACCAGATGATCCAGGCTGGAACGTCTCATGGGTGCGACTCCTGAGTGGGTGAGGTGCGAGCACGAAAGGGGCGGCAGGGTCCGTTTGGCGTTCACCGGCCAGGCCTGGGTCACGATGGCAGCCACCGCGGAACGCAGTGGCTGCCCTGGCGGTTCCATTCAGGGCCGTGGGTCTTCGTCAATTGGCTCGTCCGGCATGGGCCTTGGCGATTGCCACGCCGGCTTCTCGTGAACTCGCTCATCGAAGGCACGGCGCGCGGCGCGGAAGTCTTCGACATTCTCGATGACCCAGGTCCAGATGGGCGTCATCCGGATCAGCAGACTCAGGCCCAGCGGCGTCAATTCGTATTCGACCCGGGGCGGGACTTCGTCGAAGTCGTGGCGCAGCAGCAGGCCGTCACGTTCGAGGGCGCGCAGGGTCTTGGTCAGCATCCGCTGGGTGATGCCCGAGAGTTGCCGCGCCAGCTCGGCATGCCGCATGACGCCATAGACCCCAAGCGCATGCAGGACCCCCAGGGACCAGCGACTGCCCGCATGGGTCAGCACCTCCCGGCGTACGCCGTCTTCGTCCCGCCTGAGCGTCTGGCAGATGGCTTCGGACTGTCGGAGGATCTCCAGATCGGTCATCTCGTCCCCTGGTATCACGCGTGTGCCTTCTTCTGAGCGCCGCTGGCGTCTGCCAGCATTCGCTCATCTTACACCTGACGTCTGGAGGCATGATGACTGCCCAATTCCCTACCGCTACCCAATCCATTCTCGTACTCGGCGCCGGCGAACTCGGTCTGCCGGTGCTGCGCAATCTCGCCCGGCTCTCCGGGCAAAAGCCGGGCTCGCGGATCAGCGTGCTGCTGCGCCAGGCCACGCTCGACAGCCAGGAGCCTGGCAAGAAAAGGGAGATAGACGAGCTGCGCGCGCTCGGCGTCGAGCTGGTTGCTGCCGACCTGGTCAGGGATTCCATCGAGCAGCTGGCGGCGGTCTTCGCCCAATTCGATACCGTCGTCGGTTGTGCCGGCATGGTGGCAGGACGGGAAACCCCCATGAAACTGGCGCGTGCAGCACTCGCCTCCGGCGTGAAACGCTACTTTCCCTGGCAATTCGGGGTGGACTACGACGTCATCGGTCGGGGCAGTCCCCAGGACCTGTTCGATGCGCAACTCGAGGTGCGGGAATTGCTGCGCGCCCAGCGCCAGACCGAGTGGGTGATCATCTCCACCGGGATGTTCACCAGCTTCCTGTTCGAACCCGTGTTCGGGGTGGTCGACCTCGTAACGGCTACCGTGAATGCACTGGGCAGCCTGGATACCTGCGTGACCCTGACCACCCCTGACGACATCGGCAGGCTGACCGCCGAGATCGTCTTCTTCGAGCCACGTTTCTGCAATGAAATCGTCTATCTCGCGGGTGATACCCTGGCCTATGGCGAGCTGGCCGAGCTGCTGGAGCGGGTATTGAAGCGTCCCTTCAAAACCAATGTCTGGTCGGTTCCCTACCTGGTGGACGCCATGGAGCAGGAGTCCGACGAGGATGCCAAGCACATCAAGAAGTACCGTGCCGTCTTCGCCCAGGGCCGCGGCGTCGCCTGGCCGATGGAAACCACCTTCAATGCCCGGCACGGTTTCGCGGTGACCAGCGCAGAGCAGTGGGCGCTGGAGCACCTGGGCGAGGCCGGGCGTGCCGAGTGAACCTGGCCGGGCCGGGACGTAGCCCGGTCAGGTAGGGCGGTGCCCCCGCTGTACTACCGGGCTCAACCAGTCTTCAGTAATAGGCAGGAGTGACACCACGGAGCGGAAGGATGGCCTCTCGGGCGGAGATGTTGCCCCGAGACATCACGTCAGTCCGCCAGGATCACTCCCACACGCCGCCCTGATCTCCCTGGCCAATTCCAGCAGCACCCCGGCATAGCGCTCCTCGATCTCCGCCTCCGACAGCGGGGTGGCCAGGCTGATGTTGAGGGCATGGGTGCGATAGCCGGGGAGGCCGAGGGGGGCGGCGATGGCGACCACTTCGGGTTGCCAGGCAGCCAGGCAGTAGCCCTTGCTGCGGACGCTGGCAAGGGCGGCGCGGATCTCCTGTTCCAGTGGCGCCCGGCGTGCCTCGCAGCGGCGGGCGCAGAAGGTGGCGATCAGCGTTTCGCGCTGGGCTTCGCCCAGGCCGGCGAGGCAGGCGCGGCCCAGGGAGGTGATGTCCATCGGCAGGCGCTGGCCGACCAGGACGTTGCGCGGGGTCTTGCGTTGACTCAGGCGAATCGACTCCAGGTAGATCATCTCGTCGCGGTCCGCCGCCGCCAGACTGACGTTGACCTGGTGCTCCCGCGCCACCTTGATCATCAGCGGCGAGGCGGCCTGCAGGAGGCTGCTGCCCTGGTGCATGGCATGGGCCAGGCCGAGAAAGGTCGGCGCCAGGCGATAGGCGCTGCGGCCGCCGTCGTAGTCCAGAAAGCCGGTACGCACCAGGGTCTGGGTCAGGCGGCTGACGGTGGACTTGGCCAGGCCGAGGAGGTCGCTGAGGTCGCCATTGGTGAGGTATTCGGTGCCCGGACGAAAGGCGCGCAGGACATCCAGGCCACGCTCCAGCGAGCGGTTGGCCGGTGCCTTGCCCTGGCCAGGCATGTCGGCGGCGTGCGGCTCGGCGACGGCGTGTTCCACCTGGTGGAATGGCTGCGTTGTCATGACAGGTCTCCTCGCGCAGATTGATTTCAAGCCTGGCGCAGATCCGGGCAGCCAATCAACCCAAGAATAAGAGAGGCCTCCCATGACGACAGCTCCCGAATCCTCGACCCCCATCGAGCTGACGGTGACCCAGGGCATCGCCACCCTGACGCTCAACCGCCCCGAAGCGCGCAATGCCATCAGCGACGACATGCGCACCCTGCTGATCGAGCACCTGGAGTGCATCGCCGCCGACAGCGCGATCAAGGCGCTGATCCTGACCGGTACCGGCAAGGGCTTTTGCGCCGGCGGCGACATCAAGGGCATGCAGGCGCGCATGAGTGCGCCGGCCGGTTCGGTGGCCTTCAACGGCTGGAAGCGCCAGCAACGGGTTCACCATGCCGTTTCGCTGCTGCACAACCTGCCCAAGCCGACCATCGCCGCGGTCAACGGCGCCGCCACCGGGCTGGGCTGCGACATGGCGCTGAGCTGCGACTTCATCATCGCGTCCGAGCAGGCGTCCTTCGCCATGAGCTACATCGCCCGCGGCCTCATCCCCGACGGTGGTGGCCTCTACTTCCTGCCACGGCGGGTCGGCCTGAGCCGGGCCAAGGAGCTGATCTTCACCGGTCGCACCGTCGCGCCGGGCGAAGCCGAGCGCATCAACATGATCGACCGGGTGGTGCCCCACGATGCTCTGCTGCCAGCGGCCCAGGACTGGGCGCTGCAACTGTCCGCCGGTTCCGCCACGGCGCTGGGGCTGAGCAAGTCGATCCTCAACAATACCTTCGAACTGACCCAGGGCCAGATCTCGGCCATGGGCAGCCAGGCCCAGGGCATCTGCTACACCTCAAGCGAACACCAGGAGTCGGTCGCCGCCTTCCTGGAGCGCAAGAGCAATGGTGGCCAACGATGAGCGCCCTCGACCGTCTGCTCAGTCCGGCCAGCGTCGCCGTCATCGGCGCCTCGGGCGACGCCCGCAAGACCTCCGGCCGGCCCATCGCCTTCCTGCGCAAGCATGGCTTCCAGGGACGCCTCTATCCGGTCAATCCGCGCTACGAGGAGATCGACGGCCTGCGCTGCTATCCCTCTATCGCCGAGTTGCCCGAGGTGCCGGACGTGGCTGTCATCCTGCTGGGTGCCGAACGTGCCAATCAGGCGGTGGCCGAACTGGCGGCGCTGGGCTGTGCGGCGGCCATCGTGCTGGCCGGCGGCTATGGCGAAACCGGGGAGAGCGGCATCCGCCGCCAGGCGGAACTCCAGGCCGCGCGCGGCGGCATGCGTATCCTCGGCCCCAATACCATCGGCCTGGTCAACGTCAGCGAGCGCATCACCCTGTCCGCCAGTGGCGCCCTGGACATGGACGCCCTGCTGCCGGGCAGGGTGGCCCTGGTCTCCCAGAGCGGCGGCATCCTCGGTGCCTTGCTCTCTCGCGGCGTGGCGGCCGGCATCGGCTTTTCCAAGCTGATCTCCACCAGCAACGAGGTGGATCTGGACGTCGCCGACTTCGTCGACCATCTGGCCGGCGATCCGGCCACCGCGGTGATCGCCCTCTACCTCGAAGGGCTGCGCGACACCGCCAGGTTCACCCGCGCCGTGGGCCGGGCCCGCGCCGCCGGCAAGCCGGTGGTGGTGTTCAAGGTCGGCCGCTCGGAAGCCGGCGCCAGCGCCGCGGCCTCCCATACCGGCGCCCTGGCTGGCTCGGACGATCTCTATTCGGCCTATTTCCGCCAGCTCGGGGTGATCCGCGCCGAGACCTTCGCCGACCTGCTGGACATTCCCTTCGCCCTGGCCAGTGGCCGGGTCATGCAGGGCACCCGGGTAGCCATCCTGACCTCCACCGGTGGCGCCGGTACCCTGATCGCCGACAACCTGGGCGTCAACGGCTTCCAGACCCCGCCGCCCGGCGCGGAGACGGCGGCGCGACTGCGCGCCCTGGACGTCGGCGACCAGGCGGTGCTCGACCGCAATCCCATCGACCTGACCCTGGCGGGTCTGCAACCGGAGGTGATGCGTGGCGCCATCAGCATCCTGCTGGACAGCCCCGACTATGACGCGGTGATCAGCGTGGTGGGTTCCTCCGGGGTGGCCCAGCCGCACCTGATGGCGGATGCCATCCGCGACAGCCTGGCCCATTCGACTAAGCCGGTGCTGGCCTATATCAGCCCCCATGCGCCGGCGGCGGCGCAGCGCATCAACGGTTCGGGCGGGGTGGCCTTCAGCGCTCCCGAAAGTTGTGCCGGAGCGCTCAAGGCGCTGGCCTTGCAAGGCAGCTATGCAAGGCAGCGCCCGGGGCAGCTCGGCGCCGCTCCCTCGGCCGAGTCGGTGGCTCTGGCGGACCTGCAACCCGGCCCGCTGGACGAGGCGCGCAGCAAGCAGCTCTACGAGACCTTCGGCATTCCGGTGACCCGCGAGCGGGTAGTGGGCGATGCGCGTCAGGCCGAGGCGGCGGCCCGCGAACTGGGCGGCGAGGTGGTACTCAAGGTGCTCTCGGCGCGCATCCCGCACAAGAGCGAGGTGGGCGGCGTGGCCCTGCGGCAGCGACCCGAGGGGATCGGTGCACGTCTGGAGCGGATGCGCGACGAGGTGACCACCCAGGTCGGCTTCGATCCCGAGGCCTTCCTGGTGCAGGAAATGGTCAGCGGCGGCGAGGAGCTGATCCTCGGCTTCACCCGTGATCCGCAACTGGGCCCGGCGCTGCTGCTAGGCATGGGTGGCGTGACCGCCGAACTGTTCCAGGACACCACGCTGCGCCTGCTGCCGGTGACCCTGGAGGATGCCCGGGAAATGCTCGCCGAATTGCGTACCTATCCCTTGCTGGACGGCTATCGCGGCCGACCCAGGGCCGACGTCGAGGCGGC
Source organism: Pseudomonas oryzihabitans (assembly GCF_014522265.1). GTDB lineage: Bacteria > Pseudomonadota > Gammaproteobacteria > Pseudomonadales > Pseudomonadaceae > Chryseomonas > Chryseomonas aestiva. The sequence goes on along the minus strand of NZ_CP017024.1, from coordinate 4,298,772 downwards.
GGCGCACTGCATCGTGGCGTTCTCCGACATGGCCCTGCGCTTGGGCGAGCGCCTGCAGGAGGCCGAGATCAATCCGCTGCTGGTCAGGCCGCAAGGGCAGGGCGTGGTCGCCCTCGATGGTCTCACCGTGCTGAGCTGAAGCGGTGCTGTTCCACAGGGTGGAACAGCGCCATTGCCGCTCAGGTTCACCCTTGCATAATCCAAGAACGCTTCATTTCTGGCTCATAACAATAAGTAGGTCACTATGAACAGCTTCCAGATCAACCGCCCTTGGTGTGCATCCCTACCGTCAGACGCCGTCGCGTCGTTCATGAGTCCTGAACCCGACGCCACGTCCTCGAACCGGGAGTAACGCCATGTCCGCCGTACTGAAGAACGCCAGCCCTCGCGAGCCGATCGGCAGCATCGCCACGGCGCCCACCGTGATTTCCTTTCGCAACGTCGCCAAGGCCTTTACCGTCAAGGGCGTGGCGAAACAGGCTTCCCACAGCATCAACGTCGACATTCAACAGGGCCAGGTGGTGACCATCGTCGGTCCTTCCGGTTGCGGCAAGTCGACCCTGCTCAACATGGTGGCCGGGTTGTTCGCCCCCACCGAAGGCCAGGTGCTCTACAGCGGCCAGCCGGTCAAGGGCATCAACGGTCGTACCGGCTACATGACCCAGAGCGATCACCTGCTGCCCTGGCGCGACGTGGTCGGCAACATCGCCGTGCCCCTGGAGATCCGCGGGGTGGGCAAGGCCGAACGCCAGGCACGCATCCGCGAGCTGCTGGCCCTGGTCGGTCTGGAAGGGCACGAGAAGGCCTATCCCAGTCAGCTCTCCGGGGGCATGCGCAAGCGTGCCGCCCTGGCCCGGCTGCTGGCCTACGATCCCGAGACCCTGCTGATGGACGAGCCCTTCGCGGCGCTCGATGCCCAGCTGCGCATGCGCATGCAGACCGAGCTGTTCAAGCTCAGTCGCCAGCTGAAGAAGACCGTGCTGTTCGTCACTCACGACCTGGACGAGGCGGTGGCCCTCGGCGATCGCTGCCTGATCTTCTCCGGTCGCCCCGGCACCATCGTCCGCGACGTGCCCATCCCCCTGGGCGACGAGCGCAACATCCTGCAGCTGCGCAAGGACCCGCGTTATCACCAGCTCTGCGGTGATCTCTGGGAATTCATCACCCCGAGCCAAGACGCCTGAGCGGCCCACCCCTGGAGAATCCTGCTATGAACATCTTTCTCGGCCGCGTCGCCATCTTCGCCGTCATCCTGCTGTCCTGGCAGTTCGCCTCGGGACCGCTGGTGGATCCCTTCTTCGTCAGCTCGCCCAGCGAGATCGGCGGCCGCTTCGTCGAGCTGGTCTCCAGCGGGCGGCTGTTCGCCCACGGCTGGATCACCGTCGTCGAGACACTGGCCGGCTTTTTCTGCGGCGCCTGCGCCGGGATCAGCGTCGGCCTGCTGCTGGGCCGCAACGAGACCCTGGCCAAGCTGCTCGACCCCATCCTGATCTCCATCTACAGCCTGCCCAAGGTGGCCCTGGCGCCGCTGTTCATCATGTGGTTCGGCATCGGCATCGAGATGAAGATCATCCTGACCGCCACCATCGTGTTCTTCCTGGTGTTCCTCAACACCTACAGCGGCGTGCGCGCCGTGGAGCGCGAGCAGTTGGAGATCCTGCGGCTGATGGGTGCCAAGGAACATCACCTGATCGGCAAGGTGGTGCTGCCCTCGGCCATCCAGTGGGTGTTCACCGGGCTCAAGCTGTCGGTGCCCTATGCGCTGATCGGCGCCATCGTCGGCGAGATCATGGCGGCCAACCGTGGCCTGGGCTACCTGCTGCAGGACGCCGCCGGCCAGCTGGACACCGCCGGGGTCTTCGCCGCGCTGCTGGCGATCATCTTCCTGGCGCTGCTGCTGCAGGCAGCGGTGCGCAAGCTGGAAACCGCGCTGATGCCCTGGAAGAAGGAACAGGACGCCCGCGAACTCTCGATCTGATCGCCCCCACTACCCATTACAAGAAGAAGAGAGGTTTTTGCCATGTCGTTCAAGCGTCTGTTTTCCGCCCTCGGCCTGAGCGCCGCGCTGCTTACCGCCACCCCCGCCGTGCAGGCCGATGAAGCGGTCAAGGTGGCCATAGGTACCGAAGGTTTCGTGCACATGCCGCTGTTCGTGGCGCTGGATGCCGGGCTGTTCAAGAAGCACGGGCTGGACGTCAGCCTGGTCAAGTTCAAGGGTGGCGGCGCCGCCGCCTCCGGGCTGGTCAGCCGCTCGGTGGAGTTCTGTTCCTGCGCCATCCAGAACGCCATCAACGCCAAGGTGAAGGGCGCCGACGTGACCCTGCTGGGGCGCATGGTCGGCCAGTATGCGAGCAACGTGGTGATCCGCCAGGAGGTGGCCGACCGCCTGGGGCTGAACGCCAACTCCACCGTCGAGCAGCGCCTGGCCGCCTTCAAGGGGCTGCGCCTGGCGGTCAGCGGTACTGGCGGCAGCGCCGACTTCCTGGTGCGCTTCCTCGGCCAGGAAGCCAAGCTGCAGTCGGAGAAGGATTTCACCCTGCTGTACCTGAACAATGGCGGCGCCATGCTGGCCGCCTTCGCCCAGGGCCGCATCGACGGCTTCGCGCTGTCGTCGCCAGCGTCGGACAGCGCGGTGATCGAGCAGAAGGGCTTCACCCTGCTGGACATGTCCGAGGGCCAGGTAAAGGCCCTGGACGGCTATCCTTCCATCGCCCTGAGCGCTCGCCGCGAGTGGTCGCAGGAGCATCCGGACACGGTCAAGGCCTTTCTTGCCGCGCTCAACGACGCCACCCAGCTGATCAGCCAGCATCCGGACGAGGCCGCCAAGGCCGTACGTACCCGCTTCGAGGGCGTCAACGACCAGGTCTATGCCGCCGCCTGGAAGAACAACCGCAAGTCCTTCCCCGCGACGCCCTATCTCACCGATGAGGACGTCCAGCGCGCCATTACCTTCCTGGGTCAGATCCAGAACACCCAGATCCCCGGTACCGCCGCCGACTACCTGACGCAGGTGCGCTGAACCGCACGCTTCCTTCCATCCCCCCTGGTACGCCGCGGGCGGCTAGGGTTCGGTAGAGACCTCCTATGCACAGGCATCATGACAAGCCGATCCTGGCGGCAGGGCTGGGTATTGCCCTGCTGTCGCCCCTCACCTATGCCGACGGCTTCCTCGAAGACAGCAAGGCCACCCTGGAGCTGCGCAACTTCTACATGAATCGCGACTTTCGCGACGGCAGCGGCCAGTCCAAGCGCGAGGAGTGGGGCCAGGGCTTCATCCTCAAGTACGAATCCGGCTTTACCCAGGGCACCCTTGGCTTCGGCCTGGACGCCCTGGGCCTGTTGGGGTTGAAGCTCGATTCGGGCCGTGGCCGCACTGGCACCGGTCTGCTGCCGGTAGACGACGAGGGCCGCGCGCCCGGCGAGTACGCCAAGGCCGGGGCGACCTTCAAGGCGCGTCTCTCCAAGAGTGAGTTGCGGATCGGCACCCTGCTACCGCGCTGGCCGACCCTGGTCACCAACAATGGCCGCCTGCTGCCCCAGACCTTCGAGGGAAGCCAGTTCGAATTCAGGGAGATCAAGGGTCTGACCCTGACCGGCGCCAACATCCAGCGCACGGTCTATCGCGACAGCTCCGGAGCCGACGGCCTTTCGCTGAACAACAAGAATCGCCGTTTCAGCGGCTCCCTTGAGGGGGGCGATTTCAATGTCGTCGGCGCCCTCTACCGCTTCGGCACCACCACCGATGTGAGCGCCCAGTACGCCGTGCTGGAAGATGTCTATCGCCAGCGCTTTCTCGGTCTGACCGACCGCCGCAAGGGCGACTGGGGCGCCTTCCTCACCGAGGTGCGGCTGTTCGACAGCGACGACGAGGGCAGCGCCCGCGGCGGACGCATCGACAACCGCGCCTTCAGCGCCCTGGGTACCTACAAGCGCGCCGGCCACTCCCTGGGCCTGGGCTATCAGAAGATGTCGGGCTCGACGGCCTTTCCCTACGTCAATGGCACCGACCCCTATCTGGTCAACTTCGTCCAGGTGGGCGATTTCGCCGAGACCAATGAGCGCTCCTGGCAGGCGCGCTACGACTACGACCTCGGCCAGCTGGGTATCCCCGGCCTGAACTTCATGACGCGCTTCGTACGCGGCAGCCAGGCCGAACTGCGCGGCGGCGCGTCCGGCGCCGAACGGGAACTGGATGTGGAGCTGCAATACGTGCTGCAGGGCGGCTCGCTCAAGGGCCTGAACCTGCGCCTGCGCAGCGCCACCTACCGTTCCGATTTCTCGCGGGACGCCAATGACGTCCGCGTCATCGCCAGCTATCCGCTGTCGCTGCTCTGACCCTTCGGGAGACCTCATATGACCACCGTAACCCTGCAACGGATCGACGCCCTGGGCGTCATCACCCTGGACCATCCACCGGTCAATGCCCTGTCCCGCGCGGTGCGTGCGGGGCTCCTGGCACGGCTGCAGGAGGCCCTGGCCGATGACGGGATCCAGACCCTGGTGATCACCTGCGCCGGGCGGACCTTCGTCGCCGGCGCCGACCTCCGCGAATTCGACCTGCCGCTGCAGGAGCCCCATCTGCCGGAGGTGCTGGCGGCCCTCGAAGCCTCGCCGAAGCCGGTGATCGCCGCGCTGCATGGCACGGTATTGGGCGGTGGGCTGGAGCTGGCATTGGCCTGTCATTACCGGGTCGCGGCGACCGCTGCCACCTTCGCCTTGCCGGAAGTCAGCCTGGGCTTGATCCCGGGCGCGGGCGGCACCCAGCGCCTGCCGCGCCTGGTTGGCGCGCCCCTGGCGCTGGACATGATCGTGGGCGGCAGGCGCCTGGATGCCAGCGCGGCGCTTGGCGCGGGGCTGATCGATGGTCTGGGCGAGGATGAACCTCTGGCCCTGGCCCAGGGCTTTTTGCGTGATCATCCCTCCTTGTCGCCACGGCCGACGGCGGTCCAGACGGTACCCCCGTTCGACCCCGACGCCTTCGAGGCCCAGGCCCGCGGGCTGCTGCGCAAGTTGCCGGGACAGGAGGCACCGGTGCTGGCGCTGGACGCCTTGCGCGGTGCCTGGCAGCTGCCGCTGTCCGCCGCCCTGCAGCGCGAGCGTGAGCTGTTCGTTGCCCGGCGCGAGTCCGCCCAGGCCCGGGCCCTGCGCCAGGTGTTCTTCGCCGAGCGCGCCCTGGCGGGTCGTAATCGCGCCCTGGCCAAGGCGGCGCCTCCCGTAGCGTTGCGGCAGGTGGCGGTGATCGGCGCGGGGCTGATGGGCAGCGGTATCGCCCTCTGCCTGGCCAACGCCGGCTTGGCCACCGTCCTGATCGATACCCAGCCGCAGGCCTTGGAACGGGGCCGCGCCACTATCGACAGCTATTTCTCCGGGGCCCTGGCCAAGGGCCGCCTGACGGCGGATCAGGCCAACGCGCGCGCCGCCCTGATCCGCTGTGAAACGACGCTGGACGCGGTAGCCGACGCCGATCTGATCATCGAGGCGGTGTTCGAGGATCTGGCGGTCAAGCAGGAAGTCTTTCGTCAGCTCGATCGCCTGGCCAAGCCCGGCGCCATCCTGGCCACCAACACCTCCTATCTCGATATCGATGCCATCGCCGGGGTGACCGGCCGACGGGAGGCGGTGATCGGCATGCACTTCTTCAGCCCGGCCCAGGTGATGAAGCTCCTGGAGGTGGTTCGGACCCGCGCGGTCGCGCCCGCCGTCCTGGCCAGTGCCCTGCAACTGGGCGAGCGCCTGGGCAAGACCACGGTGGCGGTGGGCAACTGCCATGGCTTCGTCGGCAATCGCCTGCTGGCGGTACGCGAACGCGAGGCGACCCTGCTGGTGGAAGAGGGCGCCGCCCCCGAACAGGTCGACCGGGTGCTGCGTGAATTCGGCTTTCCCATGGGTCCCTTCGAGCTGCGTGACCTGGCCGGGATCGACATCGCCTGGCGCAATCGCCAGGGGCGGGGTGAATCCCTCAGCCCTGCCGAGCGGGCCTGCGACCTGATCGAGCAGCTGCACGCCCGCGGTCGTCTTGGCCAGAAGTCCGGCGCCGGCTACTACCGCTATGAACCGGGTCAGCGCCGGGGCCAGGCGGATCCCCTGGTCGCCGAGCTGCTCGCTGCCCACCGTGAGCGCCGGGGCGTCACCCCACGCAGCTACAGTGATACGGAGATCCTCGAACGCTGCCTGTTCGTGATGATCAACGAGGCGGCCTGGCTGCTGGAGGAGGGCATCGTCGAGCAAGCAGTGGACATCGATCTGGTCTGGCTGCACGGCTACGGCTTTCCGCGCTATCGCGGCGGGCTGCTGTACCACGCCGACGAGTGTGGGCTGGAGCGGATCGTCACCACCCTGGAAGGCTGGTCCGCCGCCCTGGCCGAGCGCGGGACGCGAATCTCGCCGCGGCTCAGGCAGCTGGCGGCCGAAGGCCGGACATTTCTGGACCTATGAGTCGAAAGCAGCACCCTGAGCGACGCTACATATCCGATAGCGCCCCGTTCTTTGACCTTTCGTTCGCGCACCCCTAGGGTCAGGCAAGGGTGTATTCGTCAGACGATTGCGCCCGATCGGAATACCAATTTAGGCAATGGGAGTGTCAGATGTCTTTTGCTCGTTCGGCTTTGGCCAATCGCTTTTCCGCAATGATTATTACGGCGGCGACCGCCACCCTGTCGCTACCCCTGGCTGCGGCATCCACCGTCGAGGGCGCCCTGTCCTCGGTGCAGGGCGATGCCCGGGTCACCAAGGCGCTGGACGCGCTGCGCGCCGATGATGGTCGCACCTTCACGGAACAGAAGCACATCGCCCAGATTCCCTCGCCGCCGTTCAAGGAAAAGGTGCGCGCCGAGTATTACCTCAAGCGTTTCCAGGAGCTGGGCCTGAAGGACGCCAGCATCGCCCCGGAAGGCTATGTGATCGCCACCCGCAAGGGCAGTGGCCAGGGTCCGCAGCTGGTGGTCTCGGCGCACCTGGATACGGTGTTCCCCGAGGGCACTGACCTGACCCTCAAGGAAAAGGACGGCAAGACCTACGGCCCCGGTATCGGCGATGACGCCCGGGGCCTGGCGGCGCTGCTGTCGGTGATCGACGCCCTGAACAAGAGCGGCATCGAGACGGTGGGTGATCTGGTGTTCGTCGGCACCGTGGGCGAGGAGGAGCTGGGCAACCTGCGCGGGGTGAAGGCCCTGTTCAAGGATCGCCAGGGCATTGATGGCTTCATCTCGGTGGACGGCATCGACGTGCGGCGGATCGTCAATCGCGGCACCGGCAGCCACCGCTACGAGATGACCTTCAAGGGCCCGGGTGGCCACAGCTTCGCCGAATTCGGTCGACCCAGCGCCATCCACGCCATGGGTCGTGCCATCGCCAAGATCGCCGAGGTGCGTCCGCCCAAGGAGCCCAAGACCACCTTTACCGTGGGCACGGTGCAGGGCGGCACCTCGGTCAACGCCATCGCCGGCGAAGCGCGCCTGACCCTGGACATGAGATCCAACGAGGAGGCCGCGCTGCTGGCGGAAGAGAAGGAGATCCTGGCCCTGGTGCAGGACGCGGTGAAGGAGGAGAACAAGCGCTGGGACACCGATCAGATCTCGGTCGACATCAAGCTGATCGGTGATCGTCCGGCCGGTGGCACGGCGGAGGATTCGCCCATGGTACAGACGGCGCAGCGCTCCATCGCCGCCGTGACCAACGGCGCCAAGGTCACCTTGAGCGGTGGCAGCACCGACTCCAACACCGCCATGTCCCTGGGCGTGCCGGCCATGACCATCAGCGGCGGCGGGGAGGGCGGCAGTGCCCACTCGCTGGCGGAGTGGTACAAGCCGGTGGATGCCTACCAGGGACCGCAGAACGTGCTGCTGACCAGCCTGACCCTGGTCGGCGTCAAGGGCGTCAGCGAGCCGGTGCTGCAGGCCCACGGCAAGTAGCGGCAGGCAGATCCTGGCGTCCGCAACGGACGCCAGGGTACGGATAGCTACTCGGAAGCCGGTTTCAATTTCAGGCAGGCCAGGGAGCTGATCAGGATGGCCAGGCCGGACAGCGGATACAGCAGGGTCGAAGGCACCAGGGGGATGAGCACGCCCGCCAGCAGCGGCCCCACGCTGGCACCCACGTCGCGCCACATGGCGTTGGAGGCCAGCGCCGGCAGCCGGGCCTGGCCGGGATGGCGGGTGGCGACCAGGGTCACCACCAGGGGGATCTGCAGGGCGCGCAGGATCAGTACTCCGCCGGCGCCGAGGATCAGCCAGTGGAAGCCGAAGGCGATCAGGAACAGCGCGGTCAGCGTCGAGCAGACCACCAGCATGGGCGCCGCGCCATAGCGATCCGCCGCTCGACCGCCGAGCGGGCTGAGCAGCATGTCGGACACATAGCGCAGCGCCATCAGCAGCCCGGCCACCAGCACCGCGTCGCCGCCCAGTACCGCCTGGGAAAAGGCCGACAGGCCAAAGATGAACAGGCCGTCCAGGGTCACGCCCTCGATGAAGGACCAGGTGACGATGCGATCCGGCCAGCGCAGGCGCCGCCCGGGCGCCGGCAATTCGTGACCGACGCGCGGCAGCCCCAGGGCCAGCAGCAGCCCGATCAGGCAGAGGCCGCTGCTCAGCAGCAGCACCGCGCGCGGCCCGTATTGCAGGGTGAGCCAGGCACCCGCGGACAGGGCGAGCATGGGGCCGATGGCGATCAGCGCCCGGGAGGTGCCGGTGCGCCGGGCGGCGCCGGCCGGGTCGGCGGTGGCCAGCACCTGGGTGGACAGGTTGAAGGTGGCGAAACTCAGGCCCCAGGCCAGGCGTAGCCCCAGTAGCGCCCAGAAACCCGAGAGGTTGGCGTTGCCCAGGGCGCAGAGCGCGGCCACCGCGGCGGCCACCACCAGGCTGCGCCGATCCCCGCAGCGGGCATAGAGCTGCACTACATAGCGATAGCCGACGATGCGGATCACCCGGTTGGCGGCCAGCAGGATGCCGGCTTCGATCAGGGTGATGCCGAAGACCGGGGCGTACATGGGCAGGACGAGGTAGAGCAGCACGTCGCTGGGCAGGCAGCAGGCGAGGACGATGGCCGCGCGCCGGGAGGCCTGGTCGATGGACCGGGAAGAGGTCATGCGCGAAAGATTCCTGTGGACGAGGTGACGTCCAGCCCTTCGGTCGGCAGCTGGACAGCGGGTTGCACGGGCGGCATTGCCGGACAGGCGCCTGGCAGAGGCCGTGGCTGCAACGAGACTGTCATTATCTCTTCTTTTGCAAGAGGTGTCCGCCAGGCGAAGCGGCTGAACTAACCCCGGGCGCGCGCAATCCTTTTCAGTGCGTCTTGCGTTGCGCAGTGGCTGCCCGGCCCTGCCACGTCCCGTCTAGAAAAGGAGTCGTCAGTGACCGTAGCTGCCCACCATTACCACCCTGTCCGGCCCGGCCCGCTGCACGCGCTGCTGCTGGCCGGCTCCGTCCCGCTGTTCATCGGCGGCCTGCTCAGCGATATCGCCTACTACCAGACGATGCAGATCCAGTGGGCCAACTTTGCCGCCTGGCTGATCGCCGGCGCACTGTTGCTGTCCGGGCTGGCCCTGCTGTTCGCCCTCGGCAATCTGTTCGGCGCGCGCTTCCGCGGTCGCCGGCCGGCGGCCTATTTCCTCCTGCTGCTGCTGGCCTGGGGGCTGGGGCTGGTCAATGCCTTCGAACACGCCAAGGACGCCTGGGCGGTGATGCCTGCCGGGCTGATCCTCTCGGTGGTGGTTTCGGTGCTAAGCCTGGTGGCCGCCTGGATCGCGCTCTCCAATCTGCGTTCGGAGGTGGTTCGATGAGCACTCCAAGAGCCTTGAGCGTCCTTGGTGTGGCCGTGCTGCTGGCCGCCTGCGGCAACGAAGGCGGTGCCGACACCCAGGCGCGCGGACCCGATCCCAAGCTGCCCGAACCCCAGCGCGGCCTCCTGCCGAGCATGAAGATCGCCGAGCCGGCCCCCTGGGGCGATCGCACGCCCACCGTGCCCCAGGGCTACACCATCACCGCCATCGCCACTGACCTGCGCATTCCGCGGCAGATGCTGGTGCTGCCCAATGGCGACATCCTGGTGGCCGAGGGCCGTGGCGGCAACGCGCCCAAGCTGAAGCCCAAGGACGTCATCGCCGGCTACATCAAGGCCCAGGGCAACACCCAGGTGAAGGGTGGCAATCGCCTGACCCTGCTGCGCGATGCCGACGGCGATGGCAAATACGAACTCAAGACCGTGTTCGCCGAGAATCTCAACGCGCCCTATGGCCTGGCCTTCGCCAATGGCCGGATCTACGTGGCCAACCAGGACGCCCTGGTCAGCTTTCCCTACCAGGACGGCCAGACCCAGGCCAGCGGCGCGCCGGACAAGCTGGTCGATTTGCCGGCGGCGATCAATCACCACTGGACCAAGTCCCTCGCCGCAAGCGCCGATGGTCGCTACCTCTATGTGGGCATCGGCTCCAACAGCAACGTCGGCGAGCGCGGCATGGATGTCGAGGTGGACCGCGCGGTGATCTGGCAGATCGATGCCCAGAGCGGCGCGCACAAGAGCTATGCCACCGGGGTGCGCAATCCCACCGCCCTGGCCATCCAGCCCGACAGCGGCCAGCTGTGGGCGGTGGCCAACGAGCGCGACGAGATCGGCCCGGACCTGGTGCCGGACTACCTGACCTCCATCCGCGAGGGCGGCTTCTACGGCTGGCCCTACAGCTACTGGGGCAGAACGTCGACACCCGCGCCCAGCCGCAGAATCCGGCCAAGGTGGCCGCGGCCATCAAGCCTGACTACAGCCTGGGTTCTCACGTCGCCGCCCTGGGCGTGACCTTTGCCACCGCGGCGGTGGGCGGTCAGTTCACCAACGGCGTCTTCGTCGGCGAACACGGCAGTTGGAACCGTGACAAGCCGGTGGGCTACCGCGTGGTCTTCGTGCCCTTCCAGCAGGGCCGTCCGGCCGGCGAGCCCATCGACTTCGCCACCGGATTCTTTGGCGACGATGGCAAGACCCGCGGCCGACCGGTCGGGGTGGCGGTGGACCAACGTGGCGGCGTGATCATCGCCGACGACCTGGCCAATACCGTCTGGCGGGTGACGCGCACCCAGTAAGGTGGGTGACGATCCGGTTGCCGTCTTTCGGGACGGCGACCGGTATCAACCCATGCGGTGGTGCAGATCACCCAGCACGATCAAACTACCCACCACCATCAGCACCAGGATCAGGCTGGTGAACAGCAGCAGATAGAGGTCGTGGCGGTGCGAGCGACCCAGGCTGATATGCAGAAAGCAGCGCAGGTGCACCAGGATCTGCAGCAGGCCCAGGCCGAAGATGACACCCAGGGTGGTCCCGCGCGGCCAGGTCGGGAACAGCACCAGGCCGATGGGGATCAGGCTCAGCGTCACCGCCAGCACCAGGCCGATCACATAGCTCGCCAGTTCGCGGCGATAGTCGTCACGCTTCATGGCAACAGCCCCTGCAGGTAGACCACCGACAGGATGGCGACCCAGACGATATCGAGAAAATGCCAGAACAGCCCCAGACGCATCAGCCGGGTCTTCACCGGCGTATCCAGGCCGAACACCCTGAGCTGCACCAGCATCACCACCAGCCACAGGCAACCACTGGCGACGTGCACCCCGTGCATGCCCACCAGGGCGAAGAAGGCCGAGAGAAAGGCGCTGCGCTGGGGCAGGGCGCCCTTGTCCGCCATGCCGAGGAAGTCGTGCACCTCCAGGCCGAGGAACACCAGCCCCAGGGCCAGCGTCACCAGCAGCCAGGTCACCAGGGGCCGCAGGCGACCCTCGTGGTACTTCATCGCCAGCGACGCCAGGCCGTAGGTGAAGCTGCTGGCCAGCAGCACCAGGGTCTGGACGGTGACACTGCCGATCTCGAAGACGTCCCGGGCCACCGGTCCCCCGGCGGTGGCGTGCTGCAGCGTCGCATAGATGGCGAACAGCAGCGCGAACACCAGGGCGTCGCTCATCAGGAAGATCCAGAAGCCGAATAGCGAGTATTCGGCCTCGGCGTGGGTTGCGTGATCGGTGTGACCGACGTTTAGGCCGGCGTGGTTCATATCACGCGAACTCATGGCCCCATCTCCGCCAGGCCACGATTGCCCGGCCCGGTTTCCTCGTCGCGCGTGACGGGGCGGGTCGCGGCGACCTCATCCAGCCAGGCCTCATGCTCGCGCCGAACGTCCGCCGCCGAGATCAGTCGCTCGGTATCGCGCTGGAAGCTGCGGGCGATCACCGCGCCCCAGGCCGCCAGCAGCCCCAGTACGGCCATCCAGCCGATGTGCCAGACCAGGCCGAAGGCACAGGCGAAGCCCGCCACACCGACGATGGCCGGTACAGCGCTGTTCCTGGGAAGCACCAGATCGGCATAGGTCCGCGGCCGGTCGTAGGCCAGGCCCTGTTCCTTGAGCCAGGTGAAGGGGTCGCGGTCGTTGATCGGCAGCGGCACGGCGAAGTTGTACTCCGGCGGCGGCGCGGCGACCGCCCATTCGAGGGTCCGGCCATTCCAGGGATCACCCGCCGGCACCCGCGCACTGTCGCGGCGCCGAATGCTCACCACCAGCTGAATCACCAGGCTGCCCAGGGCGGCCAGCAGCACCACCGCGCCAAGTTCGGCGACCCACAGCAGCGGAGCGAAATCGGGGTTGTGGATGGCCTGGCTGCGTCGCGGCAGACCAGAGACGCCCAGCACATACAGGGGCATGAAGGCGAGGATGAAGCCCAGGCCGAAATTCAGCGCGGCGATGCGGCCCCAGCGCTCGTCGAGGCGAAAGCCAAAGGCCTTGGGAAACCAGAAGTGGTAGCCCGCCAGCATGCCGAACAGCATTCCCGGGATCAGCATGTTGTGGAAGTGGGCGACCAGGTAGACGGTGTTGTGCACCTGGTAGTCCACTGGCGGCGTGGCCAGGGTGATGCCGGTGAGGCCGCCGATCACGAACAGCATGATGAACATCACCGCGTAGATCAGCGGCGTGGTCAGGCGGATGCGACCGCGGAACATGGTCGCCATCCAGTCGTAGATCTTCACCCCGGTGGGAATGCCGATGAGCATGGTGGCGATGCCGAAGGCGGCGTTGATCCTGGGGCTCTGGCCCATGGTGAAGAAGTGGTGCAGCCACACGGTAAAGGACAGCACGGCGATCACCAGGGTGGCCCAGACCAGCGAGTGGTAGCCATAGAGCCGCTTGGTGGAAAAGGTGGCGAAGACCTCGGAAAACACCCCGAAGGCCGGCAGGATCAGGATGTACACCTCCGGGTGGCCGAACAGCCAGAACAGGTTGATGTAGTTCATCAGGTTGCCGCCCTGGGTATTGGTGAAGAAGTGGAAGTCCAGGTAGCGGTCCAGGGCCAGCAGCAGGGTAGCCACGGTCAGCGGCGGCATGGCGAAGATCATCAGGATGCTGGTGCATAGTGCCGTCCAGCTGAACAGCGACATATGGAACAGGCGCATCCCCGGCGCCCTTTCCTTGTAGAGGGTGACCGCGAAGTTGAGGCCGGTGAGGGTGCTGCCGAGGGAGCTCAGGGTCAGCGCCCAGATCCAGTAGTCGGGGCCGACGCCGGGCTGGTAGTCGATGCCGGTATAGGGCGGGTAGCCGCTCCAGCCACCGGTGGAAAAGCGCCCCAGCACCAGGGACACCATCACCAGGGCGGCACCGGCCACGGTCAGCCAGAGGCTGATGGCGTTGAGCAGGGGAAAGCGCACGTCGCGGGCGCCGATCTGCAGCGGCATGACGAAATTGATCAGCCCGGTGAGGAAGGGCATGGCGACGAAGAACACCATGATGGTGCCGTGGGTGCTGAACAGCTGGCCGAAGTGTTCCGGCGGCAGGTAGCCCGGCGCATCGATGGCCAGTGCCTGCTGGGTACGCATCATCACGCCTTCCACTACGCCGCGGCTGAACATCACCAGCGCCAGCACCACATACATGATGCCGATGCGCTTGTGGTCCAGGCTGGTGAACCACTCCTGCCAGAGACAGCGCCATTTGCCGAGCCAGGTGATCACCCCGGCCGTAGCGAGGGCGCCGAGGATCACCACGCTGGCGCCGCAGGTGGCGATCAGGCTGTAGAAGGGCAGGGCGTCGTAACCCAGGCGGCCGAACAGCAGGTGCCAGAGGGCCGAGGAATCAGTCATGGGCGGCTCCGGTAAAGGTGGCACAGGTGGGTACCGGGTCCTGGCGATAGCGCGCCAGCACCCAGGCGAACAGGGCAGGTTGGGTCAGGCGCCACTCGGCGGCCTGCTCCAGGGTGCCGGGGCGGGCCAGCACCTGGTAATGGGCGCAGTCCAGGGCTTCGCGGGCCTGACCGACCTGTCGGGTCCAGGCCTGGAAATCCGCCTCCGCCAGCACCCGGATCGGGAAGTGCTGGTCCTGGAAACCTTCGCCGCTGTACTGGGCATTGCGGCCCTCGAACTGACCGGGCGCCGGAACCTGCAGATAGCGCTGGGTCTGCATGCCGGCCATGGCGTAGATCTGGCCGCCCAGGCGCGGCAGCAGCAGGGATTGCATCACCGTATCGCTGGTGAGCCTGAGCTGTACCGGCCGCCCCGCCGGCAAGACCAGCTCATTGACCGTGGCGATGCCCTGTTCGGGATAGAGAAACAGCCACTTCCAGTCCAGGCCGATCACCTGGACCTCCAGCGGCGCCTCGCCGGGCGTCGGCGAGCGATAGGGGTCCAGACTGTGGGTGCGGGTCCAGACCAAGAAGGCCAGCACCGCGACGATCAGCGCCGGTACGCCCCAGGCGAAGACGTCCAGCAGCCAGGAAAACTCCCAGCGTGGCCGGTAGGCGGCGCGCGTGTTGCCGTGGCGATAGCGCCAGACGATCAGCGGGGTGAGCAGGATCACCGGCAGCACCACCACCAGCGCCAGGCCGACGATCCACAGCAGCAGGTCGCGTTCGCCGCTGGCGGCGAGACCGGCCGGGGCGAGAAAGCCGTGCTGCAGCGGCGAACAGCCCGTGAGCGAAGCGGCGAGCACCAGGCCGGCCAGCGCCCGGACGGCTGAGCGGTGCCGCGAGGTGCTCCCCGGACGAGGAGTAGAAGGACGCGATATTCGCGCTAGGGACATGAGCGGACCTGACCGTAACCAGTTGTTGCAGCCAACAGACCGCCCGAGGGGACGCGACGTTCACTGGATACTGGCGCTTGGCCGCTGCTGTTCAGGACAGGGGCACGTGCATGGCGCGGACTAGGGCTGTTCGGTCTTCCACTGGCCGAGCAGGATGGCGACGAATTTTTCCGCGGCGGGCGACAACGAGGCCCCGCGGCGCGAGACCAGGCCGAGGGTACGGGTCACTTCCGGATCGGTGAGGGGCACGCTGACCAGGGTCGGGTGGTCGGCGTCCGGCATGGCCAGGCTGGGCATGGCCGAGACGCCGAGGCCGGCTTCCACCATGCCCAGGGAGGTGGACAGGTGCTGCACCTCGTAGAACCACTTGGGGCGGATGCCGCGCGCGGAGAGGGCATGGTCGAGCAGCACCCGGTTGCCGCTGAGGCGCCCCACGCCGATCAGCCGGTGCTCGACCAGCTCGGCCCAGCTGATCGACGGGCGCCCGGCCAGTTCGTGGTCACGCCGGCAGGCCAGCACGAACTGCTCCTGCACCAGGGGGACGAATTCGATGTCCGGATGCTGGCCGCTGAGCATGTTGATGCCGAAGTCGGCCTCGCCGCGCAGCACGGCCTCCAGGCCGTCGTTGGCGCTGAGGTCCAGCAGCCGGATGCGGATCTTGGGGTATTGCTCGTTGTACTGGCGGATCACCGAGGGCAGGAAGTAGAAGGCCGCGGTGGGGATGCAGGCCAGGGTGACTTGGCCGGTCTGGCGCTCGGCCAGTTCGCGGATGCTGAGGATGGAATCCTCGAAGTCGTCCAACAGGCGGCGTGCCTTGGGCAGGAAATCGCGGCCGACGCTAGTGAGGCCGACGCGACGAGTGGTGCGTTCGAGCAAGGGCGTGCCCAGGCCGTCTTCCAGCTTCTTGATGCGTCGGCTCAGGGCCGGCTGCGACAGGTGCAGGGCGTCGGCGGCCTCATGGAAGCTGCCCAGTTCGGCGATTTTCACGAAAGATCGAATGTCTTGCAGCTCGTAGTCCATGATTGCCCTGCCTCGGAACCTCGGCGTAATTGATTATCCAAGTGGAATAATAACGCTGATATTTGCATTGGATAGATTTATATCCGGCTGCCAATCTTGCCTGCAGAACATCAATAACCGCTATTGATCAACAAGAGTCAGCAGTCATGCAACGTATTCCCTGCGTTCTCATGCGAGGCGGCACCTCCAAGGGTCCCTTCTTCCTTGCCAGCGACCTGCCCAGCGATCCCGTCCAGCGCGACGAGATGCTGATCGACCTCATGGGTGCCGGTCACGAACTGGAAATTGACGGCATTGGTGGCGGCAGCCCCCAGACCAGCAAGGTCGCCATCATCAGCCCGTCCAGCCATCCCGATGCCGACGTGGACTATCTCTTCGTCCAGGTGATGGTCGCCGAGCGCCGCGTCGATACCGCGCCCAACTGCGGCAACATGCTCTGTGCCGTGGGTCCCTTCGCCGTGGAGCAGGGGCTGGTCGCCGCTGAAGACGGCAAGACCCTGGTGCGCATCCGCAACCTCAACACCAACAGCTTCGTCGATTCGCTGGTGCACACGCCGGGCGGCCTGGTGCGCTATGAAGGCGACACCGCCATCGACGGCGTGCCCGGTACCGCCGCGCCGGTGCAGCTGACCTTTCTTGACGCCGTGGGCAGCAAGACCGGCAAGCTGTTTCCCACCGGCCAGGCTACCGATGTCTTCGACGGCGTGCCGGTGACCTGCATCGACATGGCCATGCCGATGATGATCGTCGACGCCCGCCACCTGGGCGTGACCGGCAGCGAGCGGCCGGCCGAGCTGGACGCCAACACGGCGCTGCTGGCGCGGCTGGAAGCCCTGCGTCTGCAGGCGGGTCGGGCCATGGGCCTGGGCGATGTCAGCGGCAAGGTGATCCCCAAGCCGGTACTGGTGTCTGCACCTCAGCACGGCGGCACCCTGCAGGTGCGCTATTTCATGCCGCACAGCTGCCACCGCGCCCTGGCCATCACCGGTTCCATCGGCCTGGCCACCGCCTGCGTCACCGCGGAAACGGTGGTGATGGCGCTGCTCGGCGAGTCGACGCGTGACCTGACCCACGTCCGCCTGGAGCATCCCAGCGGCGGGATCGACGTCGTGCTGTCGCGCGGCGGCGCGGACGGCACTACCATCCAGGCCTCGGTCGTCCGGACCGCGCGCCGCCTGTTCGCCGGCCACGTGTACGCGCCCACCGCGCGGAGGCTTGCCAGCTAAGCGATATCCCCCAACCACCAGCGCATCCGCACAACTTCAATAAACGGTGATGCCCCATGAAACTTGCCAAATCGCTGTACTTCCAGATCCTCTGCGCCGTGGTCCTCGGGGTGCTGGTCGGTCACTTCTGGGCGCAACAGGCCGTCGCGCTCAAGCCCCTGGGTGACGCCTTCATCAAGCTGATCAAGATGATGATCGCCCCCGTGGTGTTCTGCACCATCGTCACCGGCATCGCCGGCATGACCGACAAGAGCACCCTGGGTCGGCTGATGGGCAAGACGCTGCTGCTGTTCCTGGTGCTCACCGTCATCAGCCTGTTCATCGGCCTCGGCGCGGTCTATCTGTTCCAGCCCGGCGTGGGCATGAACATCGATCCCGCGACCCTGAGCACCGCCAGCATCGCCCAGTACACGGCGTCGGCGGCCAAGCTCAGCGTGGTGGACTTCTTCATGCACATCATCCCGGACACCTTCATGGGGGCGTTCAACAAGGGTGAGGTGCTGCCGGTGCTGTTCATCGCCGTGCTCTGCGGCTTCGCGCTGTCCGCCATGGGCGAGCGCGGCCGGCCGGTGCTGGATGTGCTGGAGTCGGCGTCGCAGATGGTCTTCCGCATCTTCGGCTACCTGATGCGCTTCGCGCCGGTGGGTGCCTTTGGCGCCCTGGCCTTTACCGTCGGCCAGTACGGCATCACCTCGCTGGGTTCCCTGGCCAAGCTGATCGCCACCCTCTACATCGCCTGCGCTTTCTTCGTCTTCGTGGTGCTGGGCGCGCTGTGCCGCTCGCGCGGCTTCAGCCTGTGGAAGCTGCTGCGCTACTTCCGCGAGGAATTCCTGGTGGTGCTCGGCACCTCGTCCACCGAGCCGGTGCTGCCGCGCATGCTGCAGAAGCTCGAAGGCCTGGGCTGCAAGAAGGGCGTGGTCGGCCTGGTGCTGCCCACCGGCTACTCCTTCAACCTGGATGGCACCGCCATCTACCTGTCGCTGGCCGCGGTCTTCATCGCCCAGGCCTGCAACATCGACCTCACCATCGGCCAGACCCTGACCATGCTGGCGATCATGCTGCTGTCCTCCAAGGGTGCGGCAGGGGTGACCGGCAGCGGCTTCGTCGCCCTGGCCTCGACCCTCACCGTGATCCATGACATCCCCCTGGCCGGTCTGGCCCTGCTCATCGGCATCGACCGCTTCATGTCCGAGGCCCGCGCCCTGACCAGCCTGGCCAGCAACGCTGTGGCCACGGTGGTGATCGCGCTGGGCGAGGACGCCTGCGATCGCGACAAGCTGATGCGTGCCCTGGCCAGTGGCAAGGCCGAACCCCTGGCGCTGCCCGAGGCTGCCGAGTGGACGGCATCGGACGCCCGTCCCCACGCCTGATCGTTCCAACCCCGCTTCCGCTGCACTCCCACCTCCGCGCCGTCAGCTGGCCGGAGGCGGGGATCGGCTGGCCCGCGTCTGGCCAGACCTACAACAAGAACAAGGGATATGCCTATGCTCGCGCTTCTCGGTCTGATCATGGTGGTGACCTTCACCTACCTGATCATGAGCAAACGTCTGTCGCCCATCGTGGCGCTCACCGTGGTGCCCATCGTCTTCGCCCTCATCGGTGGCTTCGCCCCACCACCGGCAAGATGATGCTCGACGGCCTGAAGATGGTGGCGCCCTCGGCGGCGCTGCTGCTGTTCGCCATCCTCTTCTTCGGCCTGATGATCGATGCCGGACTGTTCGATCCGCTGATCCGCAAGATCCTCAAGCGCGTCAACGGCGACCCGGTGAAGATCGCCATCGGCACCGCGCTGCTCTCGCTGCTGGTGGCCCTGGACGGCGACGGCACCACCACCTACATGATCACCTGCGCCGCCATGCTGCCGCTGTACAAGCGCATCGGCATGAATCCCATGGTGCTGGCGACGGTCTCCATGCTCTCGCTGAGCATCATGAGCGGCATGAGTCCCTGGGGCGGCCCGGCCACCCGCGCCATCGCCGCGCTGGGGCTGGACGCCACCGCCTACTTCATTCCCATGCTGCCCACGGTGATCGGCGGGGCGGCCTGGGTGGTCTTCACCGCCTTCCTGCTCGGTCGCCGCGAGCGCGCGCGCATCGGCAACGTTGCCCTGGAAAGCGGCGGGGCGGCGGGCGGCAAGTGCTATATCGAGGAGATCCTCGGTGACTCGCCGAACAAGCGCCCCCGCCTGGCCTACGTCAATCTGGTGCTGGTGATCGCGGTGATGACCGCCCTGGTCATGGGCGTGATGCACGCGGCCATCCTGTTCATGATCGGCTTCGTGCTGGCGCTGATGATCAACTACCCGCAGCTGGAGTTGCAGAAGGAGCGCATCCTGGCGCATTCCGGCAACGCCATGACCGTGGTGCTGCTGGTGTTCGCCGCGGGCATCTTCGCCGGCATCTTTTCCGGCACCAAGATGGTCGATGCCCTGGCCCAGACCCTGGTCGACTGGATTCCGCCGGCCTGGGGCCACTGGTTCCCGCTGGTGGTGGCCATCACCAGCATGCCGCTGACCTTCGTGCTGTCCAACGATGCCTACTACTTCGGCGTGGTGCCCATCCTGGCCAATGCCGCCGCGGCCTATGGGATCGATCCGGTGGAGATCGCCCGCGCCTCGGTGCTGGGCCAGCCGGTGCACCTGATGAGTCCGCTGGTGGCCTCGACGCTGCTGCTGGTGGGCATGGTCGACCGCGACATCGGCGATTTCCAGAAGGCCACGGTCAAATGGGCGGTACTGACCTCCCTGGTCATCACCGTACTCGCGCTGGCCACCGGCGCCATTTCCTTCTTCGTCTGACGCCGGCGGCCTGGCCCTTATTGCTGGGCGGGGATGGGCTTGAGACCGCTGTCCTGGATGGCCTTGGCGGCGTCCTTCGAGGCCAGGTACTGCAGCAGGGCGCGGGCCGCATCCGGGTGCGTGCTCTTGCTGACCACGGCGCCGGAATAGAGGGTCATCTTCTGCGCCTGGTCGGGGATCAGGCCGACAATGTCGATGCCCTGCACCGGCTTCAACTCGCTCAGTTGCTGGAAGCCCAGCTGTGCGTCACCGCGGGCGACGACTTCGCCCACCGGCTCGGCGGGGATCATGCGCGCCTTGGCCTTGAAGGCATCGCTCAGCTGCATGCGCGGGAAGAGGATGTGCGACAGGTAGACGCCGCTGGCGCTGTCGGAATAGGCCACCGACTGGGCGTTCTCCAGGCTCTGCTTGAAGGCGTCCATGGTGGAGATGTCCGGCTTGGGCGCGCCCTTGCGCACCGCCAGGGCGATGAACGACTGGCCCAGGTCGACGCGGCTGTCCTTGAGCGCCTGGCCGTTGGCGACCAGCTTGTCCAGCGCCGAACCCACCATCAGCACCACGTCGGCCGGCTCGTTGCGGGCCAGGCGCTGGGGGATGGCCTGGGGCGTGTCGCCCATGGACGGCGCGGCGGCGATGTCCAGTTTCACGCCGGTGGCCTTTTCATAGGCCGGGGCGACTTCGCGGATGGCGCCCATGATGCCGCCCGAGCTCAGCACCGTGAGGGTGGTGACGGGTTGCGCGGCCAGCAGCGGCGTGGACGCCAGCAGCAGGGCGCCAAGGGCGAGGGTGGGCAGACGTCGAAACATGGTGAGGCCTCCAGGGTGAAAAGACCGACGATAGACCGCGGGCAGGGCGGAAGCGCGTTAGTCCGAATGAAGAAAAATTTAATTTACCGGCCTGGGCGTTTTCCCTAGGGTGTCCGGTCCGCCAGACCGGGCGCCAGATCCAGAGGCCATCATGACCCAGGCTTTGGTCATCGAAGACGACGAGGTGACCGCCCACGCCATCGCCAGCGAATTGCAGGCGCAAGACTATCAGGTACGCTGGGAACGCACCGGCCGCGACGGCCTGGCCGCGGCCATCGCCGGCGGCCACGACATCATCACCCTCGACCGCATGCTGCCGGACTTCGATGGCCTGACCATCGTCAGCACCCTGCGCGGCCTCGGCATCGCCACCCCGGTGCTGATGCTCAGCGCCCTGTCCGATGTCGACGAGCGCGTTCGCGGCCTGAGATGCGGCGGAGACGACTACCTGACCAAGCCCTTTTCCCTGGTGGAGATGATGGCCCGCCTGGAGGCGCTGCTCAGGCGGCCGGCCGCCCAGTCCGCCAGCCACCAGTTGCGGGTGGGGGAGCTGACCCTGGACCTGATCGACAACACCCTGACCCGTGCCGGCGAGGCCATCGCCCTGCTGCCCACCGAATTCAAGATCCTCACCTACCTGATGCGCAACACCGGGCAACTGGTCACCCGCACCATGCTCTTCGAGCAGGTCTGGGGCTATCACTTCGATCCGGGCACCAACATCATCGACGTGCACATGGGGCGGCTCAGACGCAAGATCGAGCGAGCGGGGCGGCCGCTGGTGCATACCGTCCGTGGAGCCGGCTATGTCCTCGTCGTCCCGGACTAGGCGCTGGCGCTCGGGCAGCAGCCGTCTGCTGGCGCTCTATGCGCTGCTCTTCGTGGCCTGGGGCGCGGTCTTCACCGGGGTGCTCTACTGGCAGATCTCCGGCTACCTGGGCGCCGTGGCGGAGCGCACCCTGCTGCAGCGGGCGCACTACTACGGCAAGGTGGCCGACGCCGACCTGCTGGGGGAGTTGCAGGCCAGCGAGGTCTATTCCATGCCCGGCATCGACGCCTACGGCCTGTTCGAGGCCGATGGCCGCTATGTCGCCGGCAACCTGGTCAAACTGCTGCGCAACCTGCCGGACGACGGTCGGGTGCACTACCTGCAGCGCGGCCTCAGGACCACCGACGCCCTGGACGAGACCCGCAGCAGCCACGCCTTTCTGCAGCGCCGCGCGGACGGCCGCATCCTGGTGCTGGCCCGCGATGGCGGTTCCATTTCGGCGGTGGGCGGCATCATCGGCCAGGCGCTGTTCTGGGGACTGTCGCTGACCCTGATTCCCGGGCTGGTCGGCTGGCACCTGCTGCGGCGGCGACCGCTGCGACGGGTGGAACGGCTGCAGCGCAGCCTGGAGCGGATCGTCGCCGGTCACCTGGAAGAACGGCTGCCGCTGTCGCCGCGGCACGACGAGCTGGACATGCTGGCCGACGCGGTCAACACCACCCTGGCGCAGCTCGAGCGCTCGATGCACGAGGTGAAGGGGGTCTGCGACGGCATCGCCCATGACCTGCGCACCCCGCTGACGCGGCTGCGGGCGCGCCTGCATCAGCTGCAGCAGCTGCCGCTGGCCGAACCCCAGGCCGATAGCCTTGGCGAGGCGCTCGCCGAGACCGAGGCCATCATGTCGCGCTTCCAGGGCCTGCTGCGCATCTCCGAACTGGAGGACACCCGACGGCGCATGGCCTTCGCGCCCCTGGACCTGGCCGCGCTGCTGCGCCAGGCCCATGACTTCTACGAGCCCCTGGCCCAGGAAAAGGCCCAGACCCTGAGCCTGGAACTGGGTGAGGCGTTGCCGGAGGTGCAGGGCGACGCCGAGTTGCTGTTCGAGGCGCTGGTCAATCTGCTCGACAACGCCCTCAAGTTCGCCCCCGCGGGGGACGGGTGCGGCTGGTGGCGCGCGGCGTCGGCCTGGCGGTGCGCATCGAGGTGATCGACGACGGCCCCGGCATTCCCGAAGCCGAGCGCGAGAGTGTGCTGCGGCGGCTCTATCGCGGCGATGCCAGTCGCCAGCAGCCCGGCTACGGTCTGGGCCTGTCCCTGGTGGCGGCCATCGTCCGCCTGCATGGTTTCAGCCTGAACATCGAGACGGCCGAGCCGCTGGGCGCCCGGGTGGTCATCACCAGCGCCGGCTGAGGCGCGGCTTCCTAAATTTTTCTTCACTTTCCTTCATTTGAGACCGGGGCAGGGCTCTCCCAGGATGGCGGGCCCCACTGCCATACCGGATCTGCCGCTCGTGAAACACCCCTTGCTCTGCCTCGGTCTCGCCGCCCTGGGTCTCGCCTGGCTCGGCCAGGTCGAGGCTGCACCCGCCGCTGCGCCCGCCGCCAATGTGCTCATTCCCTCGCCGCCCCAGCTCTCGGCCAAGGCCTGGGTGCTGATGGATGCCACCACCGGCCAGGTGATCGCCGAGGAGGATTCCCACGAGCACCTGCCGCCGGCCAGCCTGACCAAGCTGATGACCGTCTATGTGGCGACCCGTGACATCCAGGCCGGCCAGCTCAAGGCCGACGACAAGGTCACCGTCAGCGAGCACGCCTGGCGCACCGAGGGCTCGCGGATGTTTCTCGATCCGCGCACCCCGGTGGCGGTGCACGATCTGCTGCAGGGCATCGTCATCGATTCGGGTAACGACGCCAGCGTGGCGCTGGCCGAACATATCGCCGGCAGCAACGACAGCTTCGCCAGCCTGATGAACGCCACTGCCCAGCGCCTCGGCCTGCACGACAGCCATTTCATGAATCCCACCGGGCTGCCCAATCCCGAGCACTTTTCCTCGCCCTACGACATGGCGCTGCTGGCCCGCGCCATCATCCAGGACGAATCGGCCTACTATGAGCTCTATGCGAAGAAGTACTTCACCTGGAACGGCATCCGCCAACCCAATCGCAATCTGCTGCTCTGGCGCGATCACACCGTGGACGGCCTCAAGACCGGGCATACCGAGGCGGCCGGCTACTGCATGGTGACCTCGGCGTTGCGCGACGGACGCCGGCTGATCACCGCGGTGTTCGGCTCCAACTCCATCAACAACCGCGCCGCGGACACCCAGAAGCTGCTGACCTATGGCTACCGCTTCTTCGACAACCTGACCTTCGACAAGGCCGGCGTTGCCCTGGGCACCCCGGCGGTTTGGGAAGGCGCGCAGTCGACGTTGCCGGTGGGCGTGACCCAGGACGTAGTGCTGACCCGCCCCAAGGGTCAGCAACCGCCCGAGCGCCGTCTGGTGCTGGACGAGCCGCTGGTGGCGCCCATCGCCCAGGGCGCCGTGGTCGGCCGCCTGGAGCTGCTGGAGGGTGACCGCATTCTGCAGACCCGCCCGCTGGTGGCCCTGGAGGCGGTAGAGCAGGGCGGCTGGTGGTCGCGCTGGCCGCAACACCTCTACCGCCTGGTGCTGCACTGGTTCAGCCGGATCTGACCCGCGGGGCGGACTCAGGCCTGCTGCAGCTGCTCACGCAGGAAGGCATTCATCCGCTCCAGCGTCCAGCGCACACCTGGCAGCACCCCGAGCATCTCGATGAAGCCGTGGATCATGCCTGGCAGCTCGTGGTACTCCACGGCGTTGCCGGCACCGATCAGCGCCTGGGCATAGAGGCGCGCATCGTCGCGCAGGGCGTCGCATTCGGCGCCGAAGATCAGCGCCGGCGGCAGGTCGGCGTGGGAAGGGGCATAGAGCGGCGACACGCGGGGGTCGCGGGTGTCCACGTCGCGCAGATACATCCCGGAGAAGTAATCCATCATCGGTCGGGTCAGCGGCGGGACCTCGGCATTCTCGATACGCGAGGGGTGATTCCAGGCTTCGGGGGTGTTGTCGACGCCGGGATAGATCAGCACCTGGGCCTTGAGCCTGAGCGGTCCCTCGCGCAGGTGCAGCGCGGCCATGGCCGCCAGGCCGCCGCCAGCGCTGTCGCCGGCTACGGCGACGCGGTCGAGATCGAGGTGCAAGGCGCTGCCGGCCTCGGCCAGCCAGTGCAGGGCGGCCAGCACATCGTCGGGGCTCGCCGGGGCCGGATGCTCGGGGCGAGGGCATAGTGCACCGCCAGCACCGCATGGCCGGTGCCCAGGGCGATCTGGCGACAGAGCGAGTCATGGCTGTCCAGGTCGCCGATCACCCAGCCACCGCCGTGCAGATAGACCACCAGCGGGCGGGGTCGATCGTCTTCCGCATAGGGGCGGTACAGGCGCAGCGGGATGGGGCCGAGGGGGCCGGGCGCGTTGAGCTCGTCCACCCGCGTCACCGCTGCCGGCGGCAGGCCGAGGGCGTGATTCAGCTGCACATAGGCGGCGCGCGCCTGCTCCGGGGTGAGGCTGTCCAGCGGCGGCTGCGGGTGGGCGGCCAGTTGCGCCAGCAGGCCGGCGACCTCGGGAGTGAGGCGCGCGAAGACGTCGGGCATGGGGCTTCTCCTGTGGTCCCGGGTGCCAGGATGGACGCCGGGTCGCCGCCAGCCTCGCCGGAGGTCACGGGCGGGTCTATCGATCAGATGAACGATGGCGACCCGCGTTGGACCCCGGTTCGCGCGCGGCCGTTGCGCGGACGCGCGGGTAGCAGAGGGCGGCCTATCCTGCATCTGAACGATAGGCGCGCCGCAGCGGTACGGTAGACTCGGACCCAAGCCAGGCCCCGTCAGGGGGCCGGCATCCTACCCAAAGACAATCAAAACAATGGGGGTAGCATGGATCAGTCAGCCGTCGTTTCCTGCAATGTGCCCAGCGCGGTGGTCGCTCGCTTCAGCCAGGTCGTCCTGGCGCTGCAAGCCCGCCTGCGTGGCGGGGCCATCACCGAATTCCATGCCCAGGCCCTGGAGCAGCTGCAGTGCCTGGTCGCCTTCGACAAGGCCTGGTGGGGAAATTCCGCCTGGCGCGACGGCGCCCCCGTGGCGCACAGCACCTTCCTGTTGGGGCTGCCGCGCAGCTATACCCGGGAATGGGATGCCCTCAAGGCCGACGACCGCGCCCTGGGCGACCTGCATCAGGAGCAGGGCCGCTGTCAGCTGTTCGATTGCCGGGACCAGACGGCCGCGCCTGCCCTGGCCGCCCTGGGGCAGCGGTATGGCCTGGCCCATGGCCTGCGCATCGTGCTCACCGACGACCAGACTCGCCTGGGCGTGCACCTCACGCTGTTCCGCGAAGATCCCGCCACGCCTTTCACCGCGCTGGAATGCCAGCTGGTGGAATGGCTGATGCCCCACCTGCTGCATGCCGAGCGCGAGAGTTGCCTGCGTACCCTGGCGACCCTGAGAGACAGCCAGGGCAGCTTCGACGAAACGGCCCTGGCGGTGTGCGATCGCTATGGCGTGCTGCTGTCCATGGAGCCCGGCTTCGCCGCCCTGCTGGCGGGGGAATGGGAGGGCTGGCACGGCAATCGCCTGCCGCCCGCCTGTGATCCCCAGGGCACCTACCAGGGCCGCACCCTGCAGCTCGATGCTCAGCCGCTGGGCGATCTGCTGCTGCTCAAGGCGCGCCGGCGCAGTTCGGCGGAGCGCCTCAGCGCCCGTGAACTGGAAGTGGCCCAGTGCTTCGCCCTCGGCCAGACCTACAAGGAAGTCGCCCGCAACCTGGGCATGGCGCCGGCCACGGTCCGCCATCACCTGAGGCGCATCTACGAGAAGCTCGGCGTCAACCGCAAGGCGCAGATCGCGCAACAGGTCGCCGCCGCGCCGGACTGATCCTCCCCTGATCCCTATGCCAAGACCGGGCGCTCACGCACCCGGTGAGGCCTCGCTCGCCCGCTCGAATGCCCTGGAGGAATCCCGCCATGCCGTCTTTGCCCGGAATGCTGACCCGCGCCGCCGTCCTGTCGCTCGCCGCACTGGCCGCCACCACCCATGCCACCGAAAAGGGCATGCCGACCACCGCAGCCGGGGTGCAGGACTTCGGCGCCGGCTTCATGCCGCCGTCGACGCCCGTCGGCACCTTCGGCATGCGCTTCAGCGACTACCAGGCACGGGTGATCAAGGACAGCCATGGCAAGGACGATGGCAACGATTTCAACATCAATGTCCTGGCCATCGGCCTGGCCTACCTGCGCATGACCGACCAGCAGCTGTTCGGTGCGCGCTACGGCTTCGGTGCGGTCTCGGTGTTCTTTCGCATGGACGCCGATCTCGGCATCAACGCCGGTGGGCAGCGGGTGTTCAGCGACAGCGCCGAGCTGTTCCGCCCGGCGGATCTGCAGCTGATTCCGCTGATCCTCGCCTGGGAGCCGGCGCCCGGCGTCGGCATCAACACCCAGCTGTCGATACAGGCGCCGACCGGCGACTACGACAAGAATCGGCTGGTCAGCCCCGGGACCAACCACTGGACGGTCTCGCCGATCCTCAACGCCAGCTACATCAGCCCGAGCGGACTGGAGCTGTCGTCCAGCTTCCAGGTCGACATCAATGCGCGCAACGCGGCCACCGACTATCGCAGCGGGGTGGAGTATCGCCACGAATTCGCCGTCGGCCAGCATTTCGGCCCCTGGACCGCGGGGCTGGGCGGCTACTACTACCGCCAGCTCAGCGACGACGACGCTCCCGGCCTGACCCGCGGCAACCGTGCCCGGACGCTGGCGCTGGGGCCGGCGCTCAGCTTCTTCGATCCCTCCTCGGGATTGCCGGCCATCTGGCTGCACGCCTACAAGGAATTCGAGACGCGCAACCGGGCCGAGGGCTATACCGTGGCGCTTAAAATCGGCGCCAGCTTCTAGGGCGGCATGCTAGACGCCTAGCATCTCGCGTACCCGGGCCGCCAGGGTGTCCATGGCAAAGGGCTTGGTGAGGATTTCCATGCCCGGGTCCAGATGCCCGTTGCCGATGGCGGCATTCTCGGCATAGCCGGTGATGAACAGCGTCTTCAGGCCCGGACGCGACTGGCGCCCCGCTTCAGCCATCTGCCGACCGTTCATGCCGCCGGGCAGGCCGACGTCGGTGATCAGCAGGTCGAGCGACACGTCCGATTGCAGGATCTTCAGGCCGGTGAGGCTGTCGGCCGCTTCGATCACCGCATAACCGAGGTCTTCGAGGATATCCACGACCAGCATCCGCACTGTCGGTTCGTCGTCGACGATGAGCACCGTTTCGCCCTGGGTGCTGCCGGCTACTTCCCGGCGCGCGGTCAGGCCTTCGTCGGTTGGCGCCTCGCCCAGGTAGCGCGGCAGATAGATGCACAGCGTGGTGCCCTGGTTGATCTCGGAGTAGAGCCGTACCTGGCCGCCGGACTGGCGCGCGAAGCCATAGATCATCGACAGGCCCAGACCGGTGCCCTGGCCGATGGGCTTGGTGGTGAAGAAGGGCTCGAACACCCGGGCCGCGACCTCCGGCGCGATGCCCACCCCGGTATCCGTCACGCACAGCGACAGGTACTGACCTTCCGGCAGATCCTGGGCGCGGGCGCTCTCGCGATCCATCCAGCGGTTGGCGGTCTCGATGGTGATGCGACCGCCCTCGGGCATGGCGTCGCGGGCATTGATGCACAGATTGAGCAGTGAATTCTCCAGCTGGCTGGGGTCCACCAGTGCCGACCAGAGGCCCGCTGCGCCGACGGTCTCCACCTGGATGCCAGGACCCACGGTGCGCTGGATGAGTTCGGTGAGGCCATCGATCAGCTGGTTGACGTCCACCGGCCGCGGCGCCAGGGTCTGGCGCCGGGAAAAGGCCAGCAGCCGGTGGGTGAGGGCGGCGGCGCGCTTGGCCGCGCCCTGGGCGGCGATCAGGTAGCGATCGAGTTCGCGCAACCGCCCCTGGGCGATGCGCGTCGCCATCAGTTCCAGGGCACCGGAGATACCCGCCAGCAGGTTGTTGAAATCGTGGGCGAGACCGCCGGTGAGCTGGCCGACCGCTTCCATCTTCTGCGACTGACGCAGCTTTTCCTCGGCCTGCATCAGTTCGGCCGAGCGTTCGGCCACCCGGATTTCCAGGGTCTCGTTGAGGGTACGCAAGGCGGCCAGCGCCTTGTCCCGTTCGGCTTCGATCGCCCGCCGCTCCTCGACGTCGATGAGCACCCCGGGAAAACGCAACGGGGTGCCGTCGGCCGCGTGATCGACCCGGCCATTGGCCTCGATCCAGTAGTAGTTGCCGTCGGCGCGCCGTACCCGGTACTGGTGGGCGAAGGGACCGCTCTGGGCGATTACCCCGTCGATGGCGTGGGCGAGACCGCCCTTGTCGTCGGGATGGACGTTGGTCACCACCTGGGCCAGGCTCAGACCTTCGCGACCCAGGCGCGGATCGAGACCGAAGACCGTGGCGAAGGCTTCGTCCACGGTAAAGCGGTCGGTGGGCAGGTCCCAGTGCCAGGTGCCGATGATGGCGCCGGCGGACAACGCCAGCTGTACCCGCTCGATGTTTTCCCGCGCCAGGGCCTCGCTGATGCGCAGCCGTTCCTCGGCGTTGCGCCGCTCGGTCACGTCGCTGAAGAGGATGGCGATCTGGCGCTCGTCGGGATCGCCCACCCGTACGGCGCGGACATCGAACCAGCGTTCGAAGGTGTTGGCGTAGTTTTCGAAGGTCGCCGGCTCGCCGGTCTTGGCCACGTGGCCGTAGGTATCGAACCAGAACTGTTCCAGGTTGGGGGCGAATTCGGTCACCCACTTGCCACGCAGGTTGACCCCGGCCTGGCGTTCGAAGGCCGGGTTGGCTTCCAGGAAGCGGTAGTCGATGGGCTTGTCGTCGGCGTCGAACTTGACCTGGACGATGGCGAAGGCCGAACCGATGGTCTCGATGATGGCGCGGAAGCGTTCCTCGCTCTTGCGCAGGGCGGTCTCGGCCGTCTGCAGCTGGCTCATGTCCAGCAGGGCGCCGATCATCCGCAGCGGGCGACCGTAGCTGTCGCGGATCACCCGACCGCGGTCGAACACCAGCGCGTAGGAGCCATCAGCGCGCTGGAAGCGGTATTCATCGGTCCAGACCAGGCCGTCGCCGTCGATCACCGCGTGGATGGAGGCCGCGATACGGGTGCGATCGTCCGGGTGGATCCGGTCCAGCCACCAGTCGCTGGTCGATTCGACCGCGGTGGGGGTGTGACCATAGGCCGTGTGCAGCGCCTCGTTCCAGAGCACCGCCCCGGAGGCGAAGTCCCAGTCCCAGATGGCATCGTTGGTGGCTTCGGCGACCAGGCGATAGCGTTCCTGGGTTTCCTTGAGCGCAAGGCCCGCCAGGTGTTCTTCGGTGCGGTCACGCAGGATCTTGACGAAGCCGAGGGGCTCGTCGTCGTCATCGTTCAGCGCCATCATCTCGCCGGACGCCCAGAAGCGCTGCCCGTCCTGGCGCAGGTGCCAGCGCTCGTCGATGGCGCTGCCGTCGCGCAGGGCCTTGGCCATCTCGTACTCGGCACGACGGTTGGCACGGTCCTCCGGGGTGAAGAAACGCGAGGCATCCTGGCCGATCATTTCCTGGGCGGTCCAGCCCATGACCTGCTCGGCACCGGGATTCCAGTCGGTAATGAGCCCCTCGGAGTCGCAGACCACGATGGCGAACTGGGTGGTGCTCTCCAGCACGGCGCGGCTGCGTGCCTTGCTGGGCCGGCGGATGGCGCCGGTCGGGGCCACGGCGCGGTCCTCGGTGGACCGCAGGGCGGCGCGCAAACGCAGGACTTCGGCTTCGAGTTCCTCGCGCGTCAGCGTTGCCAGGGGTGCCTCACTCATCTTGCAGAAGATCCTCGGGAAAAAGCGGTCTGAGCATCGTTCGACCACGAAAGCGGCAGAGTGTGGCGGCCTCGTGCGACGCAGGATAGGCCTTGCCGCTGATCGGCAGGCTGGGCGGAAGGAACGGCCCGGCTACTGCCCGGATTGCGGCTGCGACCAAGCGAAGCGGCCAGGGCGTAGAGGTCGCCGGGATAGAGCGGGGCAGGGGAGGCGGCCGGCGGCAGCGGCTGGCACGCGGCTGTTGGGTGGCGCTGAGGAAACGACCCCTTGCGCCAGGGGAGGAGCGATGGCACCTCGGAACCCGCTTGCCGTCGGCGACCTCTACGAAGGCAAGCGGCGGCCCTTGGGATCGCCAGAATCCTTCCCGAACGGACCGCGCAGGAGCACTTCGAGCATGACCATGGAATCCTCCCCTGCAACCGCGACGCTCAAACGCGCCATCACCCTGCCCATGCTGCTGTTCTTCATCCTCGGCGACGTCCTGGGTGCGGGGGTCTATGCCTTGGCGGGTACCATCGCCGGCCGGGTCGGCGGCGCCATCTGGGCGCCCTTGCTAGTTGCCTTGCTGTTCGCCCTCCTGACCGCGGCGTCCTATGCCGAGCTGGTCACCAAGTACCCCAGGGCGGGGGGCGCGGCGGTGTTCGCCGAGAGAGCCTTCGGGCAGCCCTGGCTGTCCTTCCTGGTGGGCTTCTCGATGCTGGCCGCCGGGGTTACCAGTGCGGCAGGGTTGGCGGTGGCCTTTGCCGGTGGCTATCTGCAGGCACTGGTGCCCTGGCCCGCCAGTTGGGTCTGCCTGGCCTTCCTGGTGCTCATCGGCCTGCTCAATGCCCGGGGCATCAGGGAATCGCTGTCGGTCAATCTGGTGATGACCCTGATCGAGCTGTCAGGCCTGGTGATCGTCGTCGCGGCGGCGGCCTGGTTCGTCGTCCAGGGACAGGGCGAGCCGGCGCGGCTACTGGAAGTGGACGCGCCCTCGGCCACCGTGGCCATCCTCGGTGCCTCGCTGCTGGCCTTCTATTCCTTCGTCGGCTTCGAGACCTCGGCCAATCTGGCGGAGGAAGTGCGTGACGTCAGCCGCGTCTATCCGCGAGCGCTGTTTGGCGCCCTGGTCATCGCCGGCATCGTTTACATGCTGGTGGGCGCCGGCGCCGCCCTGGTGCTGCCGGTCGACCAGCTCAAGGCGTCGGGCGCACCGCTGATGGACGTGCTCGGTGCCTCGGGCCTGGGGGTGCCGACCCGGGTGTTCGCCGTCATCGCCCTCATCGCCGTGGCCAACGGCGCACTGCTGACCATGATCATGGCCAGCCGCCTGGCCTATGGCATGGCCCGCCAGGGCCTGCTGCCGCCGGTGCTCGGCCGGGTGCTGCCACGGCGACAGACCCCCGGGATCGCCATCCTCGCCACCACCGCGGTGGCCATCGCCCTGACCTATACCAGTACCCTGGATGTGCTGGCCGAAACCGTGGTGCTACTGCTCCTGGTGGTGTTCATCAGCACCAACCTGGCGGTGCTGGTGCTCAAGCGCGACCGGGTCGAGCATGCGCATTTCCGCGTCCACTGGCTCTTTCCGGTACTGGCCCTAGGCTCCTGTGCGCTACTGCTGGCCCAGCAGGGCGCCGCGACCTGGTGGCGCGCCGGGCTGATGCTGCTGGTGGGCGTGGCGCTCTATGGGCTGACGCGGCTGGCCGGTTCGCACCGGGTCAACGCCTAGGCGCCCACCAGGGCGTAGAGGGTCCGCATGTCGGCTGGCTTGGTCAGGTGATGATCGAAGCCGGCCGCCAGGGCCTCGGCCTGGTCCTGGGGCTGGCCCCAGCCGGTCATCGCGATCAGCCTGACCGCCTGGCCGTCCGGGGTGGCGCGGATCGCCCGGGCCAGCTGGTGACCGGTCAGGCCGGGCATGCCGATGTCGGAGATGACGATCTCGGGGCCATAGCTCTGGAACAGCGTCAGGGCTTGCTGGCCATCGTAGGCGACCCGCACTTCGTGGCCATCCAGCTCGAGGAGTTCGGCGATGGTGTCGGCGATGTCGGGGTTGTCGTCGGCGACCAGGATCCGGCGAGTGGCGGGCGCTGCCGAGGCGGCGGCCACGGTCTCCAGCGCGCTGGTGGGTGGCGCCACCGTCAGCGGCAGGCTCACGGTGAAGCGGCTGCCCTGACCCAGGCCGGCGCTGGTCACGGTGATGTCGCCACCCTGCAACCGCGCCAGTTCGCGGGAAAGGGCCAGGCCGATGCCCAGCCCGGGCGAGCGCTCGGTAAGGCGCGGATCGAGCTGGCCGAACATCTGGAACAGGTCCGCCAGGCGCTCGGGGGCGATGCCGATGCCGTTGTCGGCGATGTCTACCCGCACCTCGGTCTCGCTCGCCTGCACGGCGAGGGTGATCCGGCCTCCTGCCGGGGTGTAACGGGCGGCGTTGCCCAGCAGATTGATGAAGATCTGCTCCAGGCGCAGCGGATCGGCATGCAGCCAGAGGGGCGCCTCAGGCAAGTGCAGCGCGAAGGTCTGGCGCTTCTCCTGCATGGGCGCCAGGGTCGCCTCGGCGGCGGCCTGGAGTACCGTCTGCAGGGTGACGACGGCGTTGTGCAGGGTGATGCGGCCAAAGGTGATGCGCGAGATGTCCAGCAGATCGTTGAGCAGGGCGCCCATGCGTTCCACCTGTCGCTCGATGGTCTGGCAACTGCGCTGCTGCTGTTCGGCCGAGGCCTGGGGCGCGGCGATCAGCGCCGCCGCCTGGCGAATGGGGGCCAGCGGATTGCGCAATTCATGGGCCAGCACGGCGAGGAATTCGTCCTTTTGCCGGTCGTTGTCGCGCAGCTGTTGCTCCTGGCGCTTGCGCTTGCTGATGTCGAGAAACCAGACCGCCACGTTGCCGTCGAAGGGCGTGGCGCTGATCTGCAGCCAGCAACTGGCGCCGCTGGCATCGGCACCTTGCACTTCGACGGACCAGGCCGCCTCACCGGCCTGGTGCTCCGCACAGAGCTGCAGGATCCGCGCACTGGCCCAGGGCAGGCGGGCGTTCGCAGCGCTGCCGTCGAGGTCCAGGGTGGTGGCGCCGATGGGGTTGAGATAGTCCCAGTTGAAGGCACCCGCGGCAGCGGGCACGGCGATGCCGAAGGAGACCTGGGAGCTTTCCAGGGCCACCCGCAACCGGCGTTGCGACCGCAGGGCGGCCTCCTGGATGCGGGCGCGGTCGATCACCAGCACCGCCTTGGAGGCGCACAGGTCGGCCAGGCGCTGCTGGCGCGGCGTGGGTTCCCGGGCTTCCGGCAGGTGGACGGTGATGGCGCCGAGCGTGCCGTGCAGGGTACTGCGCAGGGGCACGGCATGCAGGGCGGCGAAGCCCAGGCGCTGGCCCAGGGCGGCCAGGGCGGCGAACTCGGGTGCGGCCGCCAGCGCCGGCACCACCACCCGGGCATCGCTGCGCAGCGCGGCGGCACAGGCGCTTTCCGCCAGGGGCAGGGTGGCCAGCTGCGCCTGATCTTCCGCCGAGAAACCGGCCGCGAAATACAGCTGCGGCGGCTTGCCGTCTTCCAGTAGCGAGACGCAGCCGAGGGACGTCTGGTGGAAGCGACAGAGGACCGCGAGGATCTCCTGCAATTGCTGCGGCAGCGAGGGCAACTGCAGCAGACGATGATTGAGCCGCTGCAGGACCTCCAGGTCGGCGACCTGCAGTTGCAGCTGCTCCTGGCTCAGTTGCAGGTTGCGCAGGTAGTCGTCGCGTTCCTCTTCGATCAGCCGGCGGGCTTCGGCCGCGGTCAGCAGCGCTTCGCCCACCTGGCGGATCTCCAGCACGTCGCTGTCGGGCAGCACCGGCGGCAGGCGCTGCCCCAGCGCCTGGGCGGCCTCTTGCAGTGCCTGCACCGGCCGGCTGATCCGCCGCGACAGCAGCAGGGCCATCGCCCAGGCGAAGACCACCGACAGCACCAGGCCGCCGCCATAGAGCGCGAAGGAGCGATTGGCGGCTGCGGCCACCTCTTCGGTGGGGATCGCCGTGGTTACGGTCCAGCCGGAATCGGGCAGGCGCACGAAGGCCGTATAGACCTCGTGACCTTCCCGGGTGCGGGCGGTACCGACGCCTTCTTCGCCGGGCTGGGCCAGGATCTCGGCCAGAGCTGGCAGGGCCGGCTCGCCCAGGCTCTCCTCGTGCAGGCTGGTACGGGCGACGCGCAGGCCATGGCGATCGAATACCGAGCCCACCCAGGCTTTGGGCAGGGCGCGGGCCATGCGCGCTGCGCGGATGCTCTCCGGTGTCATCACCGCGGTCAGCACGAAAATCAGCCGACCTTCGCGCAGCACCGGGACCCGGATCGGAAAGGCCAGCAGCCCGGCGGGGCCGCGGCCCAGTTGCCCGATCACCGGCCGGCGCTGGGCGAGCACTTCGGCAAAGCTGTCCGGTTCGGCGAGAGGACCGCCTGCGGGCCGATTGACGCTCGATATCCGCCGGACGACCTCGCCCTCCGGCGTGGCGAGCAGCACCGTTCGCCAGCCTGGCACCAGCGGCAGGATGCGCCCGACCAGGGTGTCGAAATCGCTCAGGTCACCCGTCCGCAACAGGGGCGACTCGGCCAATGCCTGGAGAATGGTCACCGAGCGGCGCAATTCGCTTTCGATGGTGGTGGCCGCCTGGCGGCTGGACTCCAGGGCTCGCTGTTCGGCTTCGTGCTGCTGGTGTTGGACGAGCAGCCAAAGCCCCAGGCCGGCCACCAGCGCCAGGGGCACGATTCCGGCGAAGGCGATGGCCAGCAGGCGATTGCGCAAGGGGACCAGACGCGCAGGGCGAAGCTTCGTCGGCGGCATGGGGATTTCGATTGAGGAAAAGGCTCATTCTAGCCCGACTGCGCATGGCAATTGGCCAGGGCGGCGGCTGCTCGTCAGCTGGCTGCATCCCCCTGGAGCCCGCGTCGGCTCTAGCCTGCAGCTCCTGGCGGGTGCGCCGTCGATCGCCGATGGGTGGCTATTCAGCCAGTGACGGTAGCGCCGAACAGAAGGGGTGAACATGCCTTTCCTGACTGGAGTCGCGCCATGCGTACCCTGAAATTGTCGGCCCGCTCGGCCGTGTGCTTTGCCGCCGTTACCCTGTTGCTGCTGGTGCTGGCGGTCACCTCGGCCGTGGGCCTCAACGCGCTGTACAAAGCTGAGCAGGATGTCGAGACCAACTGGATGGCCAGCATCGCCCAGACGGCGAAGATAGACTCCCTCGTTCTCAGGCTGCGTCTGGAAACCCTGCGCATGGTGGCCTCTGAAGACGAGCAGATGAAGCAGACCGCCGCGGCGACCATCGCCCAGGCGCGCGGCCATCTGCAGCAGGAGGTGGCGGCCTACCAGGCCCTGGTGGCTTCGCCTGAGGAGCAGCGGTTGGCCGATGCCGTGTCCGCCGGCGCCAAGCTCTACGATGCCCGCCTCGACGAGATCGTCACCCTCGCCCGGACCCGTCCGGCCAGCGAAGGGACCGCCTACGTCAATGCCAACATCCGGCCGCTGACCAACGATCTGCAAGAGAAGATCGTGGCCCTGGCGGACTTCAACCAGCGCGGCGCCAAGCAGGCCGGCGAACTGGCGACCCAGACCTACAGCCATAACCTCTGGCTGCTCGGGATCATCTCCGCCGTGGCCGTGGTGCTCACCGTGGTGCTGGCCACGCTCTATACCCGCAGCATCCTGCAGCCGCTGCGCCAGGTGCTGGCCGTCAACCGCCGCATTGCCGAGGGTGATCTGCGGGTCGCGGCCGTGGCAGAGGGCCGCGACGAAATGGCCGACCTGATGCGCGCCACGGTGCAGATGCAGCAGACCCTGCGCGATACCGTCAGCCACATCGGCGAAGCCTCGACGCAGCTGGCGTCCGCCGCCGAAGAGATGAACGCCGTGACCGAAGAGGGCAGCCGTGGGCTGCAACGGCAGAACAGCGAAGTGGAGCAGGCGGCTACCGCGGTCAACGAGATGACCGCCGCCGTCGAGGAGGTGGCGCGCAACGCCGCCTCGGCCTCGACGTCCGCGCAACAGTCGGAGCGCTCGACCGGTCTGGGCGCGGCTCGCGTCACCGAGACCGTCAACGCCATCCAGTCGCTGACCGGCACCGTGTCCCATACCAGCGAGCAGATCGTCGCCCTGGCCGGGCAGGCGCAAGGCATCGCCACCGTGGTCGACGTGATCCGCGGCATCGCTGAGCAGACCAACCTGCTGGCGCTGAACGCCGCCATCGAGGCCGCCCGGGCTGGCGAACAGGGCCGTGGCTTCGCCGTGGTCGCCGACGAGGTGCGGGCCCTGGCCCACAGAACGCAGGAATCCACCCGCGAGATCGAGCAGATGATCGGCGGCATCCAGAGTGGTTCGGAAGGCGCTGTCCAGGCCATGCAACGCAGCCGCGACGAGGCTACCGCCACCCTGAAGATTGCCAACGAAGCGGGCGCGGCCCTGGAGGAGATTGCCCGCTCCATCACCGAGATCAACGAGCGCAATTTCCTCATCGCCACGGCCTCGGAAGAGCAGGCCCAGGTCGCCCGGTCGGTGGACCAGAATCTGGTCAGCATCCGCGACCTGTCGATCCAGACCTCGGCCGGGGCGCACCAGACCGCCGCCGCCGCCCATGAGGTCTCGCGCCTGGCGGTGGACATGAATCGCCTGGTCGGCCGGTTCTCGGTCTGATCCGACTGAACGGTGGTGAAAGGCCCTGCCGAGCGCTCCTCGGCAGGGCCTTTGCATTTCTGGCGTGCGGGCAGGGGATCAATGGACGGGAACCCGCCCGGGGGCCCAGGGGGTCTGCAGCCCACTACTCCAGGAGAGATGGCCATGTACCTCGTCCAGTTGCTGCTACCCCTGAACGACAATGACGGCCAGCGCCTGTCCGGGGCGCTGTTCCAGGAGGTGCGCGAGGAACTGGTCGCGCGCTTCGGCGGGCTGACCGCCTTCAGCCGGGCCCCGGTGGAGGGCCTGTGCCAGGACGAGGCGCAGCGCGTCGAGGACGACGAGCTGCTGGTCTACGAGGTCATGACCGAGGCCCTGGATCGAGCCTGGTGGGAAGGCTATCGGCACGGTCTGGAAAAGGCCTTTCGCCAGCGCGAGATCATGATCCGCGCCCAGCCGACGGAGCGGCTCTAGCCGTCCGCCAGCACCACCCGGGCCCGCCCGGCGCGCTTGGCCTGGTACAGGGCGCCATCGGCGCGGCGGATCAGTTCGTGGACGTTGAGGCTGCCGGCGGCGCCGTGGGCGATGCCGATGGAAGAGGTGGTCGCCAGGCGGATGTCCTGCAGCGTCCAGGGCTCCTGCAGGGCCAGGCAGAGGCGCTCGGCCAGGGCCAGGGCGGTGGTGGCGGAGGTGTCGCGCAGGAAGACTATGAATTCGTCTCCACCGATCCGCCCGAGCAGATCGTCCGGGCGCAGGCAGGCGCTGACCCGGGTGACGAAGGCCACCAGCAGGCGATCTCCCACCTCGTGGCCGAATTCGTCGTTGATCGCCTTGAACCTGTCCAGGTCGAGGTAGAACAGGGCGCACTCCGCCTGGGAGGAGGCGGCCGCCAGGTGACCGACGATCTGGTCGAGGATGCTGCGTCGATTGGGGATGCCGGTCAGGGTATCCAGGTAGGCCAGGGACTTGAAACGTCTTTCGCTGTCCTGCAGGGCGGTCTCCGCCAGTTTGCGCTCGGTGACATTGCGACTGACGATGGTCAGCAGCTGGCGTCCGCCCTGTGCATCGAAGTGAGGCGTCTTGATCACTTCCCAGGTATTGATGCGTCCATCCGGCCCCATGAAGGACTTCTCGATCTGCGTGGCCACACCGTTGCGCCAGGCGCGCTCGTCGGTCTCGATGTTGTAGGCGAAGGCCTGGGCATGATCCGGAAACAGCTCGATCAATTCGGCATCGGTGATGCCCACGTAGTCGAAGCCGAGCATGGCGTAGGCCTCGAGCACGATGCGATTGACGAACAACCAGCGCCCGCGGCCATCCTTGGCGATGATGAATTCCTGGATCGAATCGAGGAGGGCGCGCAGATCGACATCGGAATCGGCAGGAGACATGGGCAGGGCCTGGCAGTCGCGTGGGTTTTCAGGCTATCGGCCCGCCAGCCTGGAAAATGAGGCCCTTCATCAGGTCACCCGTCGTCTGGCGCAGACCGGCGGCAGGCGCAGTGGCGCGGAGCGGCTGCCGACGAATGGCAGTGGTCGCCAGGTACTGCCTTTGACGGCCGCAAGCGGAGCGGCACCGTTCCGGCGCGGGCTCGGCCAGGAACCAAGGCCTTTTCCGCAGGCCGAACGAGGTATTCATCAGCTGCCAGATGTGCCCTTCATGCAGACCACGACAAGAGCCGTTACCGGCCAGTACGCCGCCTCGAATCCGCTCAACCTGCAACCGGCCCGATCGCTCTATCAGGAATTGCTGGTGGAGCACCCGGGCGTCAGGGCGCAGGAGAGGGCTCGACGCTTTCTCGACGACCAACTGCAGGCGGTATCTGGCATGACCACCGACCTGCCGGAAGACCCCGAGGGCCTGGAAGGCTGGGTGCTGGAGAACAACGCCCGGGTCGGCGCCCGGTACCAGGACTACCTGGCGGCCCGCAAGGCTGGTGCGCCGCGCCGCTACTTCGGCAGCAAGGCCCATGCGCTGTACTTCCTGCGTGGCGTGGCACCCACCAAGCTGGTGGATGGCGCCTGGCTCTATGGCACGCTCGCCCACTGGGACGACCTGCGCTATCGGGCGGCCATCCAGATCTATCTGGAAGAACTGGGCGACGGCCAGCCGGACAAGAACCATGTGGTGCTCTATCGCAAGCTGCTGGCCAGTCACGGCTGCGAAGATTTCTCGCAGCTGAGCGACGAGCACTATGTCCAGGGCGCGATTCAGCTGGCCCTGGCCCATAACGCCGATCACTACCTGCCCGAGGTGCTCGGCTTCAATCTGGGTTACGAGCAGTTACCGTTGCACCTGTTGATCACCTCTTACGAGCTTAACGAGCTGGGTATCGACCCCTATTACTTCACGCTGCATGTAACGGTCGACAATGCCGGTACCGGTCATGCGCGCAAGGCTCTGCAGGCGGTGCACGACGCCATGCCGGCCGAGGGCCGCGCCGCCTTCTACCAGCGCGTGGTGCAGGGCTACCTGCTCAATGAACTGGGCGCTGGTACCACCTCGGTGATCGGCAGCTTCGATCTGGAGCAGGCGGTGATCGAGGTGCTGGCGGAGAAGAGCACGGTTGGCCGCTATGTACATTCGGACTATTGCCGCATCGGCGGCCGCAGCGTCAGCGACTGGCTATGCGCTCCGGCGCAGATTCCCGACTTCCTCAAGGTGATGCAGGAGCAGGGCTGGATCAAGCGTCACGAGGACCCGGTCAACAGCCGCTTCTGGCGGCTGATCCAGGGCGAGCGTGCCGAGATGTTTGGCGTCTTCACCGCCTACGAGCAGCAACTGATCCACGACTGGATCGCCGGTGACTTCGTGCACAGCGGGGCCCGGAACCCGGCTGCCGCCGAGCGGGTGGCGGTGTCGCCGCGGCGCGAGGTGAGCTTTCGCGCGCGCCAGCGTCAGCAGGAGCGCCTGTGTCCGGCGCTGGAAGCCGAGCAGGGCACGGCGGCCAATGCCAGCAAGGCCCAGGCGAGCTACTTCGATCGCGATGAGGTCGCGCTGGAGCAGCGGCTGGCGAGCCAGCCCAGTCGTGCGGCCGCCATGGCGCTGCTGGTAGAGCAACTGTCACCGGCGCGCCATCACAGCCGTGCCGGCCTGCTGGCGACGCGGCTGTTCGTCTCCCTGTTGAGCTGACCCCTGTTCAAGGACCCGCGAGGGTCCTTTTTCCTTTCGACTGTCATTGAAGGAACCATTTATGACGGCCATGGAACACCCCGAACGCACCGCGACCAGCCCTGCCGCGGCCGCTGCCCTGAAACTGCTGATCGAAACGCTGCGCGCAGCGGACTATCACTTCATCACGCCCACCCCGGCCTCCCACGCGCGGGTCAATGCCCGGCCAGGCAACGCCTGGGCGCGGGATCTGCAGGGCATCTTCGGCTGGAGCCGGCCGTTTTCCCCCGAGCTGCTGCCCGGCTCTCTGGTCGACATACTGGCGGCCGCCGAGCTGCTGACCGCAGTGCCGAGTGGCTGGCGCAGCCGGGTGCGGGTGTCGAGCCTGGGCGACCAGTTGTTCGTGCATTCCGCCTATCCCACCGAGGACGCCGATGCGGTGTTCTTTGGCCCCGACACCTATCGCTATGCCAATGCCCTGGAAGCCCAGCTGCGCTTCGAGACCGGTGACATCCGCCGCGCCGTGGACATCGGCAGCGGTGCCGGTCCGGGTGCTATCCTGGTCGCCCTGGCGCGGCCCGATGCCGAGGTGCTGGCGGTGGACATCAACGAGCGCGCCCTGGCCCTGACCCGGACCAACGCCGAACTGGCCGGGGCCGAGAATGTCAGCGCGTGCTACAGCAACCTGCTGAACGATGTGGCGGGCGACTTCGATTTCATCCTGTCCAATCCGCCCTATCTGGTCGATCCCGGCGAGCGTGCCTATCGCCATGGTGGTGGTCCCCTCGGGGCCGGCCTGTCCCTGGCCATCCTGGACACGGCGCTGCAGCGCCTGGCGCCAGGCGGCACCCTGCTGCTCTATACCGGCGTCGCCATGGTCGATGGCCGTGATCCATTCCTGGAAGAAGTCCGCACCCGCCTGGACGGCCAGGACGTGGCCTGGCGCTATCGCGAGCTGGATCCGGATGTCTTCGGCGAAGAGTTGGAGGCAGGGGTCTACGCCCATACCGATCGTATCGCCGCCGTGGTCCTT
The DNA here is from genome assembly GCF_014522265.1 of Pseudomonas oryzihabitans. GTDB lineage: Bacteria > Pseudomonadota > Gammaproteobacteria > Pseudomonadales > Pseudomonadaceae > Chryseomonas > Chryseomonas aestiva. Next base: position 4,257,459 of record NZ_CP017024.1, on the reverse strand, counting down.
ACGGTAACCCGGTCGCACTGAAGGCGTACGCCAACGGCTACACTGGCGGGCGCTGCTATTACCCGCCCGTGTCCCGGAGTCCGCCATGCAACTGCTGCTGAACCAGACCTCGCCCTATGCCCGCGCCGCGCGCGTCACCGCTTTGGAAGCCGGCTTTGGCGAGCGACTGGCGCTGGTGTGGAGCGACCCCTGGAACGAGGACGCGCAGCTGTTGGCCGCCAATCCGGCCAACAAGGTGCCGGTGCTGATCACCGATGAGGGTGTGACCCTCGGCGAGACTCTGCTGATCTGCATCCATTTGCACCAGCTGGGCGGCGGCAACCCGCTTGCGGCCGAACGCCTGCAATTGGCCGGCCTGGGCCAGGGCCTGATCGACGCCGCCTTCGGCACGGTGATCGCCCGCAAGCAGGGCGGTGCGGCCCAGGATGAATCGGTGCTGGGCGCTCGCCGGCTGGCGGCCATCGGGCGCCTGCTGGCGCGCCTGGACCAGTCTTCCACCCTGGATGCAGAGGACCTTGATTTCAGCCACTACCTGGTAGCGGTCGGGCTCGACTACCTGAGCTTTCGGCTGCCGGAAATCGACGGGTCCGCGCACCTGCGGCTGGTGGCCTTTCACCAGCGGCTCCTGGCGCGTCCCAGCTTTGCCGCGACGAGCTTCCAGTAAGGCAAAAAGCCCACGCGGCGGCCCCCGCCAACCGCGTGGGCAAGCCCTAGAGCTCGATCAGGATCTTCAGCTGGGTCCCGGCCTTGTCCAGCAAGGCTTCGAAGCCCTGTTCCACCACGTCGTCCAGCGCGATGTGGCGGGTCACGACCTTCTCGGCCGGCAGTTGGCCGCTGGCGATCAGGGCCGCCACCTGGGGCCACATCAGGGTCGAGTAGCACCAGGAGCCGCGCAGGTCGACGTCCTTGTAGGTCAGGGTGAAGCCATCCAGCGCCGGGGGCTTGCCCTGCATCCCCACCTGGACCACCACGCCCTGGCGGCGGACCGCCTCCAGGCACAGCCCCAGCGGTGCCTCGGCGCCCACGCATTCGAAGGCCACATCCACCCCCACGCCCCCGGCGGTGCGGGCACGCACCTCGCGCAGCACATCGGTGCTGCCGGGATTCAGGGTGATGAGCCCCTCCACCAGGCGGTGGGCCATCTCCAGGCGGTTGTCGTTGAGGTCCACCAGGAAGATCCGCGTGGCACCCGCCGCGCGGGCAGCCATGACCTGCAGCTGGCCGATGGGCCCGGCACCGGCCACCAGCACGCTGTCGCCGGGCTTCACGCCGCCCCGGTGAGTGGCATAGACGGTCACCGCCGTGGGTTCGATCAGCGCCGCGTGCTCGGTGCTGAGATCGTCCGGCATGGGGATGGCGTTGTAGTCCTCCACCAGGGAGTACTCGGCCATGCCGCCCCAGGGATGGGACAGGCCGATGATGGCCAGCTGTTCGCTGAGCTGGTACTGGCCGCGGCGGCCATAGTAGTCGTCCCGTGGCGAGACCATGGGCTGGATGGAGACCCGGTCACCGGGTTTCACCGACGTCACCTCGCTGCCCACGGCCTCCACCACGCCGGAATACTCGTGGCCGAGGATCTGCGGCACCTTACCGCCGGTGTAGCTGTGCGGCGCGGTAGGAATGAAGATGGGACCGCCAAGGTACTCGTGCAGGTCGGTACCGCAGATGCCGCAGAACTGGTTTTTCACCAGGACCTGGGTAGGACCCGGCTCGCCGGGGGCTGGGACGTCTTCCACCCGGATGTCGCGGGCGGCATGGAAACGGGCTGCTTTCATCGTGAGGCTCCTCTAGCGTTCGCAGCGGGGCAGGAAGGCCTGGATCAGGACATTGACCCGGTCCGCGGCCTCCATCTGCACCATATGGCCCTGGCCTTCCAGGATCTCGACCTGGACGGTTCCGGGCAGGCCTTCGGCATGCTGGACCGGAATGATGGCGTCGGCCTTGCCCCAGATCACCAGGGCGGGCAGATCGCCGTCGAGTGCCTGGCGCAGCACCTGGGCCTGCTGGCCATTGGGGAAGAGCGTGCCGGCCAGTCGCTTCAGAGCCTGGTCCACGCCTTCCAGGCGCTTGTACTTGAGCAGGTCTTCCAGCAGTGGCCGGGTGACCAGCCCGGGATCGCTGAACAGCAGGCTGACCGGTCCCTTGAGCTGGTTGCGGCTGGTGGCGGCGACGAAGCCTTCCAGGTAGGCGCCATTGATGTCCCGGCCCAGTCCCGCACTGCCGATCAGGACCAGGCCGGCGACCCGCTGCGGCGCCGTCTGCGCCAGTTGCAGGGCCACGGCGCCACCCATGGAGTGGCCGACGAGCACGGCGCGGGGGATGTCCAGATGGTCGAGCAGAGCCAGCACGGCGGCGCCCAGCTCGGCGAGATCCGCCGTGGCGAGCGTCTTGCCGGACTGGCCGTGACCCGGGAGGTCCAGGGCGATCACCCGGCGCCCGGCGGCCAGCGCCTCGTGGTTGAACAGCCAGTTGTCCAGATCGCCGGAAAAGCCGTGGATCAGCACCAGCGGCAGGCCGCCTGCACCGCGCTCCAGATAGCGCAGCGGCCGGCCGTCGAGTTCGATGCGCTGGGCCTGGGGACCGGCATCGGCGGCGTCTTCGCCACCAGGCACGAACTCCTCCTGGAAGCGCGCGATCACCGCCTCGATCTCTTCGTCGCTGGCCTCGCCTTCCACCACGATGGCCAGCAGGGCGCCTACCGCAAGGGTCTCGTCCTCGCGGGCCAGGCAGCGGCGCAGGGTGCCGGAGAAGGGCGCCTCGACGCTGCTGCTGATCTTGTCGGTCTCGACATCGAGCACCTCGTCGCCCTTGGTGATGCTGTCGCCTTCGGTCTTGAGCCAGGCGTTGACCCGACCTTCGCTCATGGACAGGCCCCACTTGGGCATTGTCAGGGTATGGATCTGGCTCATGCGGCCTGCCTCCCTTGGGTGATCTTCAGTACGGCGCACTCGATCTTGGCCGCATCGGGGATATAGAGGTCTTCCAGCGCATCGGAGAAGGGCACCGGGGTGTGCGGCGCCGTGACCAGCTGTACCGGGGCGCGCAGGTCGTCGAAGGCGTGCTCGGCAAGCAGGGCGGCGATGTCGGTGGCCACCGAGCAGCGCGGATTGGCCTCGTCGATGACCACCGCGCGGCCGGTCTTCTCGACGCTTTCCAGGATGCTGTCGCGATCCAGCGGGCTGGTGGTACGCAGGTCCAGCACCTCGCAGGAGACGCCCTGGCGCGCCAGGTTGCTGGCGGCCTCCATGGCCAGGTGCACCATGCGGCCGTAGGTGATGAGGCTGACGTCGTCGCCCTCACGCAAAAAGCTGGCCTCGCCGAAGGGGATGGCGTAGGACTCCTCTGGCACCTCGCCCTGCATCCCGTAGAGCAGCTTGTGCTCGCAGAAGATCACCGGGTCATTGTCGCGGATGGCCTGGATCAGCAGGCCCTTGGCATCATAGGGGGTGGCCGGGCAGACCACCTTGAGGCCGGGGATATGGGTCCACCAGGAAGTGAGCATCTGCGAATGCTGGGCGGCGGCGCGGAGGCCCGCGCCGACCATGGTCCGCAGCACCAGCGGGGTGACCGCCTTGCCGCCGAACATGTAGCGGAATTTGGCCGCCTGATTGAGGATCTGGTCCAGGCAGCAGCCGGCGAAGTCGACGAACATCAGTTCGCATACCGGCCGGGTGCCGCGGGCGGCGGCGCCCACCGCCGCGCCGACGTAGCCGAGCTCCGACAGCGGGGTGTCCAGCACCCGCCCGGGAAATTTGTGGTAGAGGCCCTTGGTGACCCCGAGCACGCCGCCCCAGGCGTCCTGCTCGCCAGGCGCGCCCGCACCGCCGGCGTTGTCTTCGCCCATGAGGAAGACGGTGGGGTCGCGGCGCATCTCCTGTTCCAGGGCTTCGTTGATGGCTTGCTGGTAGCTGATCTTTCTGGCCATGGTGGCGCTCCTTGTTGTTTTCCGATCAGGCGTAGGTGACGTAGACGTCACTGAGCAGGTCTTCCGGGCCGGGCTTGGGATCGGCCTTGGCCTTGCGCACGGCGTCTTCGATGAGCTGTTCCACCTCCTGGTCGATGCTGTCGAGCAGGGCGGGCTGGAGTTGGCCGGAGCGCGTCACCCGCTCGCGGAATTGCATCAGGCAGTCGCGCTGCTCCCGGGCCTGCTTGACCTCGTTGGGATCGCGATAGGTCTGGGCGTCGCCCTCGAAGTGGCCGAAGTAGCGGGTGAACTTCACCTCGATCAGCGAGGGGCCTTCGCCGGCCCGGGCGCGGGCCACGGCGGCCGCGGCGGCTTCATGGACGGCGAAGAAGTCGAAGCCGTCCACCGTCACCCCGGGCATGCCGAAGCCGGCGGCGCGATCGGCGATGTGGTCGCAGGCCACCGACCAGTTCGAGGCGGTGGCCTCGGCGTAGCCGTTGTTCTCGGCGACGAAGATGCACGGCAGATTCCACACCGAGGCCAGATTCATGGCCTCGAACACCGCACCCTCGTTGGAGCCGCCGTCACCGAAGAAGGCCACGGCAACGGCGTCGCTGCCCTTGAGCTTGGCGGCCAGGGCGGCGCCGGCGGCCAGCGGGGCGCCGGCCCCGACGATGCCGTTGGCACCGAGCATGCCCTTTTCCAGGTCGGCGATGTGCATGGAGCCACCCTTGCCCTGGCAGACCCCGGTCTTCTTGCCGTAGATCTCGGCCATCATGCCGTAGACGTCCACGCCCTTGGCGATGCAATGGCCGTGGCCGCGGTGGGTGGAGGCGATGCTGTCCTCGTGGCCCAGGTGAGCCATGACACCGGCGGCCGAGGCCTCCTCGCCGGCATAGAGGTGGACGAAGCCGGGAATCTCGCCGGTGGCGAATTCCACGTGCAGCCGCTCTTCGAAGACGCGGATGGTGCGCATCACCCGGTAGGCATGGCTCAGGTTTTCGACGCTTACGGTCTCGCTCATCTTATTGTTCTCCAGGATTGCCGAGGGCCGACGCGGGCAGGCGGCGGACCAGCAGGCGCTGCTGCGCCGCCAGCTCCAGTACCCGCTCCACGTCGATGCTCAGGGGGCCGTCGAGGTCCAGCGTCACCTGCGGACGCTCCTCGGGGCCGAATTCGATTTCCCGCTCGCCGTCCAGCGCCAGGGTGCCGGTGGCCAGCGACAGCATCCGGGGTTCGCCGGGCAGCAGCAGGCCACTGGCGGCGATGCCGGCCTGGGCCAGCACGCCGGGGGCGAGGGGAACGGTCAGTTGCGCCGGGGCTTCCGGCTCCAGTCGCACCCAGCCGCCATGGGGAGCGCTGCGCGCGACGGGGTGCCAGAGACCGCAGAGGGCCGACAGGCCGATAGCCCAGGGCTCGGCGAAAGTGGTGAAGACTTCCGCGAGATCCTCCACCCGGGTCACCGCGCGGGCACCGAGATAGGTCTGGCGACAGACCGCCACGTCCACCAGCGCCCAGTCGCGGATGTCGCGTTCCGGCACTTCCACCCGCAGCCGCTTGTTGCGCCGCAGCGCCAGCGCCGGGTCGATGCGGCCGCTCGCCACCAGGCCACCGGCCAGGCCGGCGCTGGTGGCCTCGCGCAATTCGGGAAAGGCATTGTTGGTGCCGGTGGACAGGGTCAGCAGCGGCAGGTCGCCCACCTCGGCGGCCACCGCCTTGTGGGTGCCGTCGCCGCCGAGCACGGCGATCACCGCCGCGCCCTGGGCCAGCAACAGCCGCGCGGCGCGCCGGGTGTCGTCCACGGTCTGGGTCAGCGGCAGGTTGAGAAACCCAAGCTCCGGCCAGCGCTGCTCGCGGGCCTGGCGACTGCCGCTGGCCTTGAGCACGGCGGCCGCGATGCCGGTCATGTCCGGCGGCAGCAGCACCCGCTCTACGCCGGTGGCGCCAAAGGCCGCCAGCAGGCGCATCACCACCCCGGCCTTGTCGGTGCTGGAGGTCAGGGCGGCGTTGCCGGTCAGCCGGCGCAGGTCACGGCCCGAGGCCGGGTTGGGCAGGATGCCGACGGTTACGGGCATGGCTGAGCTCCGAGGCACGGGCCGGTGGTCAGGGCAGCCGTGCGGTGATGCCAGGGTGCGCTCATGGGTCTGGCCCTCTTGTCGTTGTGATAGGCGCCTCGCAGAGCCCTGAGCAAGGCCGGTGCCAAACCGTGATGAATCCGCTGCAGTGCAGGCAAGGCGCGGGTTTGAATGGAGGCGACTGGTCGTAGGAGGGGCGACTCCGCGCGCCGGGGCGTCTCACGCCTGCGACGGGAGGGCGAGACGCTGAGACGATTCGTCTCACGACGCGGCGGACTTGAAGGCCGGGGCCAGGGGGCGCTAAATGAAGGGCAGAACAATGACCGGCCTTCCATGCCATGACCGGAATTCAGGGAGAGACGTCCATGTTGTCTACCCAGGCCCGCTATCACGCCCGCGCCATCGACCAGGCCCTGCGCGCGCCCTTGCGCGCGGCCAGTCCGCCCGGGCGCATCCTCGATTCCTGGCGCCGTTCCTTCGAGCAATATCAGCTCGACCCGGGCTCTCTGCGGGGGCCGCGCATCCTTTCGCGCTACGAATTGCGCCAGCACCAGCAGGCGGCGGAAGACTTCCTGCGCGTCGCCGATGGCGAACTGGGCGCCCTGCATGCGCGGGTCGAGGCGGCCGACTACTGTGTGCTGCTGGCCGACGCCCAGGGCCATACCCTGGATTACCGGGTCAGCGACCGGCTCGACGACGAATGCCGCCGCGCCGGGCTCTACCTGGGTACCTGCTGGTCCGAGCAGGAGGAGGGTACCTGCGGCGTGGCCGCGGTACTGACCGACCGGGCGCCAGTCACGGTGCACAAGGCCGATCACTTCCGCGTGGCCTTCACCGGACTGACCTGCACCGCGGCGCCGGTGTTCGCGCCGAGCGGCGAGTTGCTCGGCGTGCTGGACGTCTCGGCGCCGCGCTCGCCGGACGACCGGCGCAGCCAGCTGCTGATCCAGCAATTCACCCGCGACAGCGCCCAGCGCATCGAGAATGCCTACTTCATGCACAGCGCCCGGGGCGACTGGGTGCTCTGCGGCCATGCCCAGGCCAGTTATCTCGATACCCAGCCGGAATTCCTGCTGGCCTGGGATTCGAATGGCCGCCTGACCGGTCTGAATCGTCCGGCCCGGCAACTCTGCCTCAATCAGCTGGGCTACCTGCCGGAGCGCCTTGACGAGGTGTTCGGTCGCGACGCCTCGGCCCGTTTAAAGGAGGACGATCCTGAACCCCTGCGCCTGGGCGAGGCGCAGTTCCACGCCCGGGTCCGGGCGCCGCGGCCGCGCACGGGTGTGGTGATTCCCCTGGTGCGCGAAGCCCTGGAGACCGAAGACGAACAGGAGCCGCAGGTCAGCCAGGCGCTCGCGACCGCCCTGCGTCTCTATCGCCACGGCCTGCCGATCCTGGTGACCGGGGAGACCGGCACCGGCAAGGAGGTCTTTGCCCGCGGCCTGCACCAGGGCGGCGATCGCAGCGCGCGGCCCTTCATCGCCCTCAATTGCGCAGCGCTGCCGGAAAGCCTGATCGAGAGCGAATTGTTCGGTCATGCCGCGGGGGCCTTTACCGGCGCCCAGCGCCAGGGTCGCGACGGCCTGATCGTGGCGGCCGATGGCGGCACCCTGTTTCTCGACGAGATCGGCGACATGCCCCTGGCCCTGCAGACGCGCCTGCTGCGGGTGCTGGCCGAGGGTGAAGTGCTGCCGGTGGGCAGCGCCCAGGCGCGGCGGGTCGATGTACGGCTGGTCTGCGCCACCCACCGCGACCTCCAGGCGCGGGTCGCCGCCGGACTGTTTCGCGAAGACCTGTTCTATCGCCTCAATGGCGCCGTCTTCCAGCTGCCACCACTGCGCGAACGTGCCGACCGCCTGGCGCTGGCGCGGCGGCTGCTCGAAGAGGAAGGCGGCGAGCGTCCTGCGCCGGCGCTGACGCCCCAGGCGCAGGAGGCCATCCTGGCACATGACTGGCCGGGCAACGTGCGCGAGTTGCGCAACGCGCTGCGTTACGCCTGCGCCCTGTGCGACGGTGCCCGCATCACCCTCGATCACCTGCCGGCCAGCCTGCGCCCCGGACGCGCGTTGCTCACCGAACCTGAGCCCCAGGTCGACAGCCCGGAGCGACGGTCGATCCTGGCGGCCCTGGTGCGGCACCGCTGGAAGGCCATCCCCGCCGCCCGTGCCCTGGGTGTTTCCCGGGCCACCCTCTATCGGCGGCTCAAGCTGCACGGCATCGTCATGCCGCATCGCCAGACCGAAGACTGAGCTCTTCCGCCGAACGGTCGTGGGGCACGGCGGCTGCCCTGGCGCGGCGATCCCGGCGATCAAGCGAAGCGCTTGCCGTCGGCGCGCCGGGCCCCGGTCGTCCCAGGCGGGACGTCAGTGCGGTCGGCCATGGGTCACACCTCAGACACAGAACCGAGGAAGATCCCTGATGCGTACCCTGCCACTGCTCCTTGCCCTGCCTGCCGCCCTGGCCCTGTTGAACCGCACCTCGCCCCGGCGTTCCGGGCGGCCTGATCACCCGCAACTGAGCGGCCGGACCATCGTCGTCACCGGCGCCTCCAGTGGTGTCGGTCGTGGCGTGGCTCTGGCGCTGGCCCGGCACGGTGCCAATCTGGTGCTGGCAGCGCGGCGCAGCGAGGCGCTGGAAGCCCTGGCGGTCGAGGTCCAGGCCCTGGGCGTGGCCGCCCTGGCAGTGCCCACCGATGTCGCCGACATGGCGCAGATGACTGCCCTGGCCAAGCAGGCCGAGCAGCGCTTCGGTCGCATCGACGGCTGGATCAACAATGCCGGTGTCGTGGCGGTGGGCCGCTTCGAGGAGATCCCGCTGGACGATCATCTGCGTCTGCTGGATACCAATGTGAAAGGCGTGGTCATTGGCACTCACCTGGCCCTGCAGCGCTTCCGTCGCCAGGGCTATGGCCGGCTGGTCAATGTGGCGTCGGTCGACGGCGAGATCCCCCACGCCTATCAGGCCTCCTATTCGGCGTCCAAGGCCGCGGTGCTCAGCCTCGGCCGGGTGCTCCAGCAGGAACTGCGGCGTGGACGCCAGCCGAACATTCAGCTGTCGACGGTGCTGCCCTGGGCGCTGGATACGCCGATCTGGGGCCATGCGGCCACCTATACCGGCCACCGTCCCGATCTGCCGACCAAGGACGCACCGGACAAGGCGGTGCAGGCCATCGTCAAGGCGCTGCTGCAACCGCAAAAGGAAATCACCGTGGGCTACAAGGCGAAGCTGGCCTACTGGGGCCATCGCCTGGCGCCGGAACTCAACGAACGCTTCACCGCCGATGCGGTGCAGCGCGCCGAGATCGACTGGAACCCGGTCAAGACCGCTAATTCGGGCAACCTGCAGCAGCCCGATCAGGCGGGGCAGGGCGTACGGGGTACGAATTTCTGAAAGGTGACCGTCCGAGCTAGTGCCAGGATGCGTTCTGCGCCCCGATCGCTATCTCGGGACCCACGATGGTCAGCTCACCCTGGGACGCAAGGGCAGTCTGCAGCGCCCTGGCCAGGGCCGGCTGGGTGCAGAGCAGGGCGGTCGGGGCGATGCCGGCCAGGCTGGCGGCAAGCTCCGGCCCGTATGGGGGAGCCGCCAGGTCGAGCTCCAGACGCGGCAACAGCGGCAGCCCCTCCGCCAGCATGACCTGGCAATGCGCCTGCAATTCGGCGTCGGCCTCGGCGACCGACCGTTGCCGGGCTGTCACCAGGAGGATCTGCAGATGCCCGAGCGCTATCAGATGCCGGGTGGCCAGGGCAATGCGTTGGCTATGCGCTTCGGCGTGACGATGGCAGGCCGTCCTGGCAGCCAAGGCCGCGCGCGTCGAAGGAGAGACTGCCGGGGTACGGTGGCGGAGGGCGGGGCGGGTATCCATGGATCGGCCTCTGCCACGGCGTGGCGGTCAGGAGGCCCAGCCTGCCGGATACTGATGGCAGCTTCGTGACAGACCTCAGCCGCTTCTTGGCCGCGGTACACCCTCTCCTGACCCTGGTATGACACAGCGACACTGACGCCTTGCGTTCTCTACCGCGGCGGCTAGCCTGAAGGGAGTGACGTTCCTTCGGGAGCCTGCAGATGAACAGGTTGCATGAACGCTTGGCCCAACTCGATCCACCCGTGCGCCATGAACTGGAGCGACGCAGTGACGGCCTGCTGATTACGCTCATCGAGGCCGATCACAATGTGCGGGTGTCGCGGCTGCTCAAGGCGGACGACATGCGCGAGGTCGAGCAGGTGAATCTGATCCTGTTGCATGCCATCAACGAACTCAGACGCAAGGGTGCCCAGGTGCCTCTCGACAAGGACACCATCCTGCTGACGCGTTTGCCCGGCGCGGGTGTCGGCACCCGGGTTGAGCCGTGCGGCTAGTCCGTCAACTCCAGATCCAGCAGCGCCGCGCCAAGACCCTTGCCGTGGGCATCCAGCGCCAGCGAGCGGGTGACGCCGCCGCGCAGGGCGCCGGGCAGCACGAAATTCAGCGCGCCCAAGGCGGGCAACTCGTAGCGGCGCACAGGCGCGGCGTCGGCGGGTCGGCTGTCGGCGAACCAGGCGGCGACCCGTTCCGCGGTCAGCGCCTGGCGCAGCCGGTCGAAGTCTTCGTGGCGATAGGCGATCACCGCCATGTTCGAAGTGTCTCCCTTGTCGCCGGTACGGACGTGGGCGATCTCGCGCAGTTTCATGGCAGCGTCTCCAGCTCCAGGGTAGGGATGACGGCCGCACGCGGCCACAGCAGCGAGGCCACGGCGATCACCTCGCGGACCGCCTTGGTGGCGCCACCGCCGCCGGCCGGGCCATTGGTATAGAGGGTTTCCACCTCGTTGCCGATCTGCACCGCCGCCGCGCGGGTAGCGCAGCGCCCGACCACCCGCAAGCGGACCTCCCAGGGTTCGCCGGTAGCGCGCGTGGCCAGCGTCGCGCCGTGCAGGGCGTCGCAGCCGATCAGTTCGCAGCGCAGCTCCTGAACCGGTACGTCGCAGAGTCGCAGACGCTCGCGCACCACCTCAGCCGCCAGGCGGGCGCGGGCCAGGGCGCCTGGTCCGGCGTAGGACAGCTGGCCTTCGCCATGCCAGCCGTCGCGATAACCCACCGAGACCTTGAGCTGCGCGGGTCGTGCCTTGCCTCGGGCTCCGCTGACCGCGACCCGGTCCGGCGCGGACTGCTGCAGGGCAACGCCGGAAAAGTCGGCGGTGACGTCCGGCGTCAGATAGGCCGCCGGGTCGTGTACCTCATAGAGCAGTTGCTCGCTGCAGGTCGCCGGGGTCACGCAGCCGCCGGAGCCCGCGATCTTGGTCAGGGTCGCCTGGCCCTCGGCGTCCACCTCGGCCAGGGGAAAGCCCAGGCGAGCGAGGTCGGGGACGTCCTTGTAACCGGGATCGGCGAAGTAGCCGCCGGTGACCTGACCGGCGCATTCCAACAGATGACCGACCAGGGTGCCGCGCCCGCGACGTTCCCAGTCATCCGCCGCCCAGCCGAATTCATGCACCAGGGGTGCGAGGAACAACGAGGGATCGGCTACCCGGCCGGTGATGATGACATCGGCATCCGCTTCCAGGGCCTGGACGATGCCTTCCACGCCCAGGTAGGCATTGGCCGAGATCACCCGGTCGCCCAGTTCGGCCAGGGTCTGGCCGCTGTCCAGCAGGGCGTCGGCGGGCAGCTGGGCCAGCACGTCGTCGCCGGCCACGGCAGCGATCTTCAGCCCGGTGACGCCCAGCTCTCGCGCCAGGGCCGCGACCTTGCGCGCCGCGGCGGAGGGATGGGCGGCGCCCATGTTGGTGATCACCCGCAGGCGCGGACGATCCGCCTGATTCAGCAGCGGCAGGATGCGCCGCATCCGTGCCTCCAGCAGCGGATCGAAACCGGCCTCGGGATCGGCCAGCCGCGCCTGTTGCGCCAGGGCGATGGTGCGTTCGGCCAGGCATTCGAACACCAGGTAGTCGAGGCGGCCATGCTCGGCCAGCTCCACGGCGGGTTCGATGCGATCACCGGAGTAGCCGGCGCCGCAGCCGATGCGAAGAAGACGGCTCATCTAGAAGACTCCCAGGAGCAGGGCGGTCAGGGTCATCAGCACCGAGGCCGCGAACAGAAAGGGGATGGTGAAGCGCTGGTGATCGGCCAGGTCCAGCTTGCACAGGCCCACCAGCAGGAAGGTCGCCGGGGTCAGGGGGCTGACCGGGAAACCGGTGGTGTGCACCCCGAGCAGCGAGGCCTGGGCCACCTGCACCGGATCGACCCCCAGGTTGCGGCCGACCTCGGCGATCACCGGCATGACGCCGAAGTAGAAGGAATCCGGATCGAACAGCAGGCTCAGCGGCATGGACAGGAAGCCCACCACCGCCGGGATCAATTGCCCGTGGCCAGCCGGGATGCCCGCCACCGCCACCTGGGCCATGGCCTTGAGCATGCCGCTGCCCTGCATGATGCCGGTGAAGACCCCGGCGGCGAAGAGGATGCTGGCCATGGTCAGGGCGGTCTTGGCATGGGCGTCGATGCGCGCCTTCTGGGCGTCCACCGAGGGGTAGTTCAGGCACAGCGCGGCGACGGTGCCGAGCATGAACATCACCACCGGATCGACCCAGCCCGCGATCATCACGCCCATCACCACCAGCGTCAGCAGCAGGTTGATCCAGAACCGCCCGGGGCGACGCAGGGCGCGCTCGGCATCGCTGAGTACCCGCTCCGGTGCAGCGCCCGCGCCGCTAGCGTCCAGCCAGGGCGCCTGGCCGGCCAGGGTCAGGCGCTTCTCCTCGCGGCGACCGAGCCACCAGGCACTGGCGAAGACAAAGGCCAGACCCACCAGCTGCACCGGGATCAGTGGCTGGAACAGATCGGCCACCGGCACATGCAGGGCGGCGGAGGAGCGCAGCACCGGGCCCGTCCACGGCAGGAAGTTGACCCCGGCGGCCATGGCGGCCACGCAGGCCAGGATGCGCCGGTCCAGCCCGAGGCGGGTATAGAGCGGCAGCATGGCGGGGATGGTCACCAGGAAGGTCACCGCGCCGGAGCCGTCCAGGTGCACCAGCAGGGCGAGCAGGGCGCTGCCGCAGACGATGCGCGTCGGCCGGGTGCCGACGGTGCGCAGGATGCGGTCGATGATGGGATCGAGCATCCCGGCGTCGGTCATGATGCCGAAGAACAGGATGGCGAAGACGAACATGCCGATCACCGGGGCGACGCCCTTGATGCCGGCGATGATGAAGGCGCTGGTGCCCAGGCCGAAGCCACCGATCAGGGCCGCGGCGATGGGAATGACGATCAGGGCGACCAGGGGCGAGACGCGTTTGCTCATGACCGCGACGAGCAACGCAAGAATGGTGACGACACCGAGCAGGGCGAGCATGGCGGACTCCTTGGACCGTGGCACGGCAGGCGGGCGCACGGGAGGTTTTGTTGTTGTGGGTCCAGTATTCGAAGACGCCGGATCTCCTGTAAATTGGAATCTTTCAAAGCAGCGTTCAGAAAAACAAAATGAAGAATCTGCTCCAGCACGTGCAGGCCTTTCTCGCCGTGGCCCGCCAGGGCTCCTTCGCCCGCGCGGCCGAGGAGTTGCACCTGTCCCCTCCGGCGCTCACCGTGCAGATCCAGCAACTCGAAGCCTGGCTGGAGGTGCAACTGCTCGAACGCACCCCGCGAAGGGTTCAGCTCACCACCGCCGGTGAAGAACTGCGTGGGCCCCTGGAGCGCATCCTGGTGGACCTGGGCGATGTCCAGACCCATGCCCGGGACCTGGCGGGCCTGCGCCGCGGGCGGATCACCCTGGCGGCCTTGCCGTCCTTTTTCATGGGCCCCTTTCCCGAATTGCTGAAGACCTTCCAGGCCCGCCATCCGGCCATCGAGGTCCGCCTGCAGGACGTGGTGGCCGGTAGAGTCGAGGCGCTGGTCCGGGAAGGGCAGGTGGATCTGGGCATCGGCGTCCGGCCACGGGCCGTGGGCCTGGAGTTCCAGCCGCTGTACGTCGATCACCTGCAGCTGTTCGTCCCTCGCGACCATCCCTGGGCAGGCCGCGCCGAAATCACCCTGGGCGAACTCGACGCCATACCCCTGCTGCTCACCGGTCGCGACAGCAGCGTGCGCGAATGCCTGGACTTCGCCTTCGCCGCCGCCGGCCTGCGCCTGGTGGCGGCGCTGGAAGCCAACTACATGAGCACCCTGCTGGCCCTGGTGGCGGCCGGCCAGGGCCTCGCCCTGCTGCCGGAATCGGCGGGCGGCGAGGCCCCGGTGGTGGCCCTGCCGGTCCGCGGCGAAAGCCTGGCCCGGCCGCTGGGCATCCTGACCCCCAGCGGCCGCAGCCTCACCCCGGCGGCTCAGGCCTTCGTCGCCTTGCTTCGGCAGCGGCTGCAGGCAGGCTAATAGTCGAAGGGCTGCCCCAGTTCCTGTTGCAGCCAGTCGAGAAAGCGCCGCACCCGGGCGTAGCGCGAGTGCGCCCGGGGAAACACCAGGTGGTGCGCGGCCACCGGCAGGTCGTCGTCCTGGGGCAGGACCCGCACCAGATCGCCGCGGGCCAGATAGTCCGCCGCCAGCACCGTGCTCTCCAGGGCGAAGCCCAGGCCATGGCGGGCGGCTTCCAGGGTCATGTAGGAGCGATCGAAACTCAGGGTGTAGGGACGTTCCGGCAGCGCCAGGCCCTGCTGGGCGAACCAGTTGGGCCACTTCATGAGGGTGGCCTCGGACAGGATCAACTCACTGTGCAGCAGATCCGCCGGCGACCGGACCGGGCGTTTTTCCAGCAACTGCGGCGCGGCCAGTACCGCCAGGCGTTCGCGCTGCAGGGTGCGGATCTCCAGGTTCGGCCAGCTGGGCAGGCCGTGGCGGATGTCGATGTCGACCTTGTCGCGGCTGAAGTGCAGGGATTCGTAGGAGCAGGAGAGATTGATCTGCAGGTCGGGATGACTCTGGCGAAACAGCTCCAGCCGCGGCATCAGCCAGAGCAGGCCGAAGCTCGGCGCCGAGTGCAGGCGCAGGCATTCCAGGCCGGCATCGCTGGCCGCGCGATCCGTGGCCATGGCCAGCCGGTGCAGCACCTCGCTGACCTCTTCCAGGTATTGCTCCCGGCCGGGGTCAGGGTCATGCCGCGCGCGCCGCGGACGAAGAGGGCGCGACCCACCAGGGCTTCCAGCTTGGCCAGCTGATGGCTGACCGCCGAGGGCGTCAGCGCCAGTTGCTCGGCGGCGCGGGCGACGTTGGCGAAGCGGGCGGTCTGCTCGAAGGCTTGAAGGGCTTTCAGGGGTGGCAGGGAAAGCGTCTTGGCGGAATCCATGGGGCGCGGCTTCTGTGGCCAGTTCGAGGCTGATTGTCGACAGGCCTGGCCGATCTGCCAAGCCACAGGCATGAATTTTTTTCAGCACGGTCTGACGCAGGCTGCGTTGCTGGGGCCCTGGGGCAGGGGCACTCTGGCCCTCAGCGACAGCCCTCCACAACAACAAGAAGGATAGCGTCATGCCCTGAATGCCCTGCTGCTGCAAGACAAGATCGCCCTCATCACCGGCGCCGCCTCCGCGCGCGGCATCGGTCGCGCCACGGCCCAGGCCTTCGCCGCCCAGGGCGCGCGGGTCATCATCCTCGACCTCGATGCCAGTGCCGCGCGGGATGCCGCCGCCAGCCTTGGCGAAGGTCACCTGGGCCTGGCGGCCAACGTGGCCGACGAAGCCCAGGTCAAGGCCGCGGTCGACCAGGCGCTCGCCCAGTACGGTCGCCTCGACGTGCTGGTCAACAATGCCGGCATCACCCAGCCGGTGAAGACCCTGGAGATCGGCCGCGCCGACTACGACCGCATCCTCGACGTCAACCTGCGCGGCACCCTGCTGATGTCCCAGGCGGTGATCCCGGCCATGCGCGCGCAGGGCGCTGGCAGCATCGTCTGCCTGTCCTCGGTGTCCGCCCAGCGTGGCGGTGGCATCTTCGGCGGACCGCACTACAGCGCCGCCAAGGCCGGGGTGCTGGGCCTGACCAGGGCGATGGCGCGGGAATTCGGGCCGGACGGCGTCCGCGTGAATGCCCTGACCCCAGGCCTGATCCAGACCGACATCACCGGCGGACTGATGCACGACGAGCGCCGCCAGTCGATCATCGACGGCATCCCGCTGGGTCGCCTCGGCGAGCCCAAAGACGTGGCCAATGCCGCGCTGTTCCTGGCCAGCGATCTCTCCGGCTACCTGACCGGCGTCACCCTGGACGTCAACGGCGGCATGCTGATCCACTGATCGCCCCCTCGTTTTCAACGCTCTGCATCGACAAGGGCGCCCGCGGCTGCGGCGCCCATAACAACAAGAGATCAGACCATGACTACGCTCACCCTGGCAGCGGCCACCTCGGCGCGCGCCAATGCCTATCGCAAGACCGCCTGGCGGCTGATGCCCTTCCTGATGCTGTGCTACTTCTGCGCCTATCTGGACCGGGTCAACGTCGGCTTCGCCAAACTGCAGATGATGAACGACCTGGCGCTGAGCGAAGCCGTCTACGGCCTCGGCGCCGGCATGTTCTTCATTGGCTATTTCCTCTGCGAGGTGCCCAGCAACATCATCCTGCACAAGGTCGGCGCGCGACGCTGGATCGCCCGCATCATGATCACCTGGGGCATCCTTTCGGGGCTGTTCGCCTTCGTCGAGACGGCCTGGCAGTTCTATCTGCTGCGCTTCCTGCTCGGCGTGGCTGAGGCGGGCCTGGCGCCCGGTCTGCTGCTCTATCTCACCTACTGGTTTCCCACCTACCGCCGCGCCCGCATGACGGTGCTCTGGTTCGTCGCCATTCCCCTGTCGGGCATGATCGGCGGCCCGCTGTCGGGCTGGATCATGAATCAGTTCGCCGGCGTCCACGGCTGGGCCGGCTGGCAGTGGATGTTCGTCATCGAAGCCATCCCCACGGTGCTGGTGGGGGTGTTGGTGCTCGGCTATCTCAAGGACGGCGTGCACCAGGCGACCTGGCTGGACGACGAGGAAAAGGCGCTGATCCAGAAGGAACTGGCCGAGGACAACCAGCACAAGACCGAGCACGCCAGCGTGCGCGACTTCATCCGTGATCGCCGGCTGTGGCTGCTGGCCGCCATCTACTTCTGCGTGGTCATGGGCCAGTACGCCATCACCTTCTGGCTGCCGACCCTGGTGCGCAATTCGGGGGTCGCCGATCCACTGCACATCGGCCTGCTCACCAGCCTGCCCTACATGTGCGCCATCGTCGCCATGCTGCTGGCCGGGCGCAGCGGCGACCGGCACCGCGAGCGCCGCTGGCACCTGGTGATTCCCATGCTGCTGGGCGCCTGCGGCCTCAGCCTCGCCGCGGTCTTCGGCCACAACGTCACCCTGTCGATCCTCAGCCTGTGCCTGGCTGCGGCCGGCGTCCTTTCGGCGTCCTCGCTGTTCTGGATGCTGCCCACCACGCTGCTGGGCGGGGTCACCGCCGCCGCCGGCATCGCCGCGGTGAATAGCTTCGCCAACCTGGCCGGCTTCTGCTCGCCCTACCTGATCGGCTGGATCACCACCAGCACCGGCTCCAGCGCCATCGGCATGTTCCTCATCACCGGGGTGCTGGTGATAGGCGCCACGCTGGTCCTGCGCATTCCTGCCGCCCTGGTCAATCGCTAATCGAGGTACAGATCATGACCGCTTCTTCGCCACAGCTCGCACCGCTCTCGCTGGCCGAGCGCGCCCACAACATCCGCCGCCATGCCCTGCGCATGGGCCAGATCCAGGGCCAGGGTTATGTCGGCCAGGCCCTGGGCGTCGCCGACGTCCTGGCCGTCGCCTACTTCCACGCCCTGAGCTACCAGCCACAGGACCCCGAGTGGGAAGGGCGCGACCGCTTCTACCTGTCCATCGGCCACTACGCGATAGCCCTCTACGCCGCGCTGATCGAGGCCGGCATCGTGCCGCAGGAAGAGCTGGAAACCTATGGCTGCGACGACAGCCGCCTGCCCATGTCGGGCATGGCCGCCTACACCCCGGGCATGGAGATCACCGGCGGTTCCCTCGGCCAGGGCCTGGGCATCGCCGTGGGCGCCTGCCTCGGTCTCAAGCGCAAGCAGTCCGGCGCCTTCGTCTACAACCTGCTGTCCGATGGCGAACTCAACGAGGGCGCCACCTGGGAAGCGGCCATGTCGGCCTCCCACTGGCAGTTGGACAATCTCATCGCCCTGGTGGACGTGAACAACCAGCAGGCCGACGGCCATTGCCGCGAGATCCTGGCCTTCGAACCCCTGGCCGAGCGCTGGCAGGCCTTCGGCTGGTTCGTCCAGCGCGTCGACGGCAACGACCGCGAGGCACTGGTTGCCGCCTTCGATCGCGCCCGCCAGCACCCCGGCCGACAGCCCCGGATCATTCTCTGCGATACCCGCATGGGCAAGGGCGTGCCCTTCCTGGAAACCCGCGACAAGACTCACTTCATCCGCGTCGAGGCGCACGAATGGGCCCTGGCCCTCAATGCCCTGGATGCCGGGAGGGACTTCTGATGACTACCAGCACCGCCACCAAGCCACGCCTGACCACCTCGGCGATGATCGCCAGCATCGCCGCCGAGGGCCAGCCGACGCGACCGGCTCCGTTCGGTCACGCCCTGGCGGCCCTGGCCGAGCAGCGCCAGGACATCGTCGGCCTCACCGCCGACCTGGCCAAGTACACCGACCTGCACATCTTCGCCAAGGCCCATCCCGAGCGCTTCTACCAGATGGGCATGGCCGAGCAGCTGCTGATGAGCGCCGCCGCCGGCCTGGCCCGCGAAGGCTGCGTGCCCTTCGCCACCACCTATGCGGTATTCGCCTCGCGCCGCGCCTACGACTTCATCTGCATGGCCATCGCCGAGGAGAATCTCAACGTCAAGATCGTCTGCGGGCTGCCGGGGCTGACCACCGGCTACGGCCCCAGCCACCAGGCCACCGACGACCTGGCGATCTTTCGCGCCATGCCCAACCTCATGGTCATCGACCCCTGCGACGCCCTGGAGATCGAGCAGGCGGTGCCGGCCATCGCCGCCCACCAGGGGCCGGTCTACATGCGCCTCCTGCGCGGCAACGTGCCCCTGGTGCTGGACCGCTACGACTACCGGTTCCAGCTCGGCAAGGCCCAGGTGGTGCGCCCCGGTCGCGACGTGCTGGTGGTGTCCACCGGCCTGATGACCATGCGCGCCCTGGAGGCCGCCGAGGCCCTGGCCGCGGATGGCGTGGACGTCTCGGTGCTGCACGTGCCGACCATCAAGCCGCTGGACGAGGCGACGATCCTGGCGGAAGCCCGCAAGCCGGGGCGGCTGGTGGTGGCGGCGGAGAACCATTCGCTGATCGGTGGCCTGGGGGAGGCGGTGGCGACCACCCTGCTGCGCAACGGCGTGACGCCCACCTTCCGCCAGATCGCATTGCCCGACGCCTTCCTCGACGCCGGGGCGCTGCCGACCCTGCACGACCGCTACGGCATCTCCACCACGGCGGTCTGCCAGCAGATCAAGGGTTGGTTGTAGGGCCGGGAGGAGGCGCCTGGTTACCCTCGGGATTGCACCGAGGGAGCCAGGCGCCGCCAGGGCGATTCGAAGACTCGACGCCGCCCGCCCATCCGGGCAAGGTGGGCAGCTGTCTTCCATCGCCTGCTGGCTGCCATGTCCGATACCGATGAACTCACCCTGCGCAAGCTGGAGATCTTCCTGGCCTTCATGCGCAGCCGGAACCTGGCGCGGGCCGCCGCCGAGCTGGGTACCAGCCATGTCAGCGTGCACCGCGCCATCCATTCGCTGGAGAACGCCCTGCGCTGTCCGCTGTTCAAGCACGAGGGGCGCACCCTGACGCCGCTGGATGGCGCCTTCGTGCTGGAGGCACGGGCCGAACGACTGATGCAGGACCTGGCCGAGACGGTACGCCTCACGCGGCAGGCGGCCGGCTTTTCGGCCGATCGCTTCCGCCTGGGCGCGCTCTATTCGCTGACGGTCAAGACCGTGCCCCAGCTGATCATGGGCCTCAAGCTCAGGCGCAGCGAACTCAACATTGACCTGGTGCTGGGCTCCAACGCCGACCTCGCCGTGCAGCTGCACGACTTCAAGCTGGACGCCATGCTGGTGGCCCTGGACGACGCCGTGGTGGATGCTGACTGCGAGAGCGTCGAGCTGTTCAGTGACGACATCTTTCTCGCCGCGCCCAGCGACTCGCCCTTCGCCGACCAGGCCGAGGTGGACCTGCGCGACCTCGCGGGGGTGCCCTTCGTGACCCTGACCCAGGGCTTCGCCACCTTTCGCGACGGCCGCCAGGTGTTCGCCCAGGCCGGGTTCGAGCCGGAGGTGATCATGCAGGTCAACGACATCTTCTCGCTGATGAGCATGGTCAGCTCCGGGGTGGGCTACGCGCTGTTGCCCGGGCGGGTCGAGGCGGTCTACCAGAGTCGCCTCAAGCTGCTGCCCCTGGCGCCGCGCTACCGGCTGCAGCAGCGCATCGGCGCGGTGTTCCTGCGCAGCCGCGAGCGCGATCCCAATCTGCTGGCCTTCGTCGCCGAATGCCGGATGTACGCGCGCGGCTGACTCCGCGTCTCAACCGCCGACGACGGCGCGGGTCGCCAGGAACAGCAGCGAAGGGCCGAGCAGACATCCCAGGGCCGTGTAGAAGGCCGCCGTCAGGCAACCATAGGGCACCAGGCGCGGATCGGTGGCGGCGAGGCCTCCGGCCACGCCGCTGGAGGTGCCCATCAGGCCGCCAAAGATCACCGCCGTGCGCGGATTATTCAGGCCGATGTAGGGCGCCAGGAAGGGCGTGGCGATCATCACCACGATGGACTTCACCAGGCCGGCGGCGATGGACAGCGCCATGACGTCGGAGCTGGCGCCGATGGCCGCGCCGGTGACCGGACCGACGATGTAGGTCACCGCGCCCGCGCCGATGGTGGTGAGGCTCACGGCGTCGGTGTAGCCAAAGGCCAGGGCGATGGCGACGCCAGCGATGAAGGAAGAGAACACCCCCATCAGCAGGGCGATGACTCCGGCGATGCCCGCTTCGCGCAGCTCGCGCATGTTGACGCCAAAGGCCGTCGCGGCGATGGCGAAGTCGCGCAGCATGGCGCCGCCGAGCAGGCCCAGGCCGCCCAGCAGTGGCAGGTCGACCAGGCCCTTCTGGCCACCGCTGACGACCCCGCCGACATAGGCGAGCAGCAGGCCGAGAAAGATGGCGATGGCCGAGCCGTGCAGGCGACCGCGGGTGAGTTTGTCGGAGAGCCAGTAGGAAACCCACATGATGACGCCGATCACGGCGAAGGAGGCGATCAAACCGTAGGACTGGGTGGTCTTGCTCAGGGCTTCGATCAGCATGGCGGTCACCGGGCGGTCTGGCTAAGGGAAGCGGGGGTGGCTGTGGCCGGCTTCTTGCGACCCAGGCGATCGAGCACCGGCACCAGGGCGAAGGCGATACCCACTGCCGTCAGGCCGGCGAGGATGGCCATGGGGCCGCTGTGCAGGGCTCCCACCACGTTCTGCTGCGCCGCCATGGCGACCACGATGGGGATGTAGATGGCACTCCAGAACTCCACGCCCTGTTCGGTCTTGGGCTTGAGGCCGGTGCCGCGATTGCTGATCCAGCTGCTGAAGAAGATCAGCAGCAACATGGCGATGCCGACACCGCCGACGTTGGCGGGCACGCCGATGAGCCGGCCCAGGACTTCGCCGGCGAAGATGCCGGCCAGGGTGCAGAGGGAAAGTAAAGCGACACCGTAGATGATCATTGTTGTTGTCCTCGGTTGTGCTTGGGGGTGGGGTGAAGCCTGGCCGCTGCTCGCGCTTTTACCCCCTCTCCCGCGGGGAGAGGGCTGGGGTGAGGGCAGCCGCCGTATGGGGAATGTTCAGTCCGGTCGCGCTGCCTCCTCGCGCCGCAGCGCGTCCAGGGTTTCGGGGTGGGTATCCTGCCAGGCCAGTACGCCGCTGGCGGGCAGTACGCGCCTGGCCAGTTGGCTGAGCACGCTGCCCGGCGCCAGCTCGATGGCCAGGCGCACGCCGCGCTCGCGGGCGGCTTCCAGGGTGGCGTGCCATTCGATGGTCCGCGCCATGTTGAAGGCCAGGTCGTCGCGCAACTGCTCGGCACGCACCAGCCGTCTTGCCGAGGTACCGCTCAGATAGGCCAGCCGGGGCGCGCGTAGCTCGACCTCGGCAAAGGCCTTATTCAGAGTCTGGGCGGCTTCGGCGAGGAGCGGGCAGTGGGACGGCACGCTCATGGCCAGGCGCTTGGCCGCTGCGGCACCCTGGGCGCGCGCGGCTTCGGCCAGCGCGGCCAGGCCGGCATCGCTGCCCGCGACCACGTATTGCTGCTCGGCATTGGCATTGGCCAGGTACAGCGGCGCGGCAGGGCGATGGTGGTCAGCGACCAGGCTCTCCACCGCGTCACGGCCCAGCCCCAGGATCGCCAGCATGCCGTAGCCGGACGGGTAGGCCGCCTGCATCAATTCGCCGCGACGGGCCACCAGGCGCAGCGCATCGGCGAAGTCCAGGGCCTCGGCCACCACCGCCGCGGCATAGGCTCCGATGGACAGACCCGCCACCAGCTGTGGCGCCGGTCCGCGGCTCAGCAGCAGGCGCGCCGTGGCGACGCCGGCGATCAGCAGGCAGAGCTGCACGGCGCGGGTATGTTCCAGGGCCTGGGCGGAGTCCAGGCTCAAGGGATCGAGGTCCAGCACCGCGGCGGCTTCCGCCAACGTCCGCCGGACCTCGGCGTCGTCGGGCAGGCCATGCAGCATGCCGGAACGCTGGGCGCCCTGGCCGGGAAACTGGAAGAGGGTACTCATGCGGCGCGTGCCTCTGGCCAGGGATCGCTCACCAACTGGGGACCGGCCGCGGTCTTGAGCAGCACGCGTGGGGCGTCTGCGGCCCAATCGGCCAGGGCGACGCCGCCGAGGGGGGTCTCCAGCAGGATGTCCAGGCGACACAGCGCTTGCCCTTGCAGGGACGCCAGCAGGGCCCGCGCATGGTCGCGCGGCAGCGGGGCGGTGCAGCGGATCAGCAGATCCAGATCGCTCCCCGCATGCAGCGCCGGCCAGCCGGAGGCCAGTTCGTAGCCCGCGGCGCCGGTGGGGCCCCAGGGCAGGCCCAGGTCATCCAGCCGAGTTTGTACGCAGGCAAGGGTGTCGAAGGCGGGCAGATCGCGGCAGCCGTTCGTGATCCGCAGCGCCTCGGGAGACCGCCGCTGCAGCACGACAGCAGGCGCCAGCCAGGCCGCCAGCCGCTCGGCGCGGGTGGTGCCGCGCAGGCCGACCGGGATGCGGTCTGACTCGGGTGCAGCCCGCCGTACCACCACCGGCAGGCCGGTCTGGGCTATTTCTACCGCCCAAGCGGGGGCCTTTGCAGGCAGGGCGTCCGGGGTGAAGCCCCAAAGGAGGTCGTGGGGCCGGTGTTGGGCTTCGCTGCGCTCAACCCAACCTACCTGAGCCTCGCAGTTTGGGTTGAGCGCAGCGAAGCCCAACGATCCCGCCATGCGCCCGCTCATCACGCGCGCCATCCCGCCCGCAGGCGTTCGCGTACTGCGCGAGAGGCCGCGCGATTGGCGCCGTCCAGCCGCAGTTTGAGATCGGTGGCGCCGCTGGCGAGCACATCAGCCTGGGCCTCGGCCAGGGCCTGGCGTACCTGCTGCAGATCTGCGGTGGAGGGCTGGTCGGGCTGGGCCACTTCCAGCTGGCGCCAGAGCAGGCCCAGGGAGGCATAGCTGTCCAGATCGTAGGCCATGGGCGGGATGTCCGCCGCCAGGCGCTCCAGCTCCTCGACACTGCGCAGGGTGACCCGCGCGGCCGAGGCCTTGCCCATGGCATGCACCTGCACCTGGGGATCGCGCAGGGCCAGCAGGCGATTGGCCTGGTAGCCGTGGGCGAGAAAGCCGCCGGACATGGCCTTGCCCACCAGCAGGCCCAGTACCGGGTGGCCGGCCAGGCGCGCCTCGGCGTAGGCCCCGGCGGCTCCGGCCAGGGCCTGGTGGATGCCATAGGCTTCCTCGCGGCGACCGTAGGCCTGGCTGGGCACGTCCACCAGGGCGATCAGGGTGCGTTTCACCTGGGCGCCAGCATCCTCGGCGATGGCCTGCTGAATGGCTCGGGCCAAGCCCCAACCCTCCAGCAGACCGACCTCGCCCTGGCGGGCCCGGGGAAAGGGATTCTCGGCATCCGCTACCACCGCCAGCCAGCGCGCGGGGCGTCCGGCCAGTTCGAGGTCGGCGACGCGCAGGGAGGCGGGCAGGCCGGCGACGGCCTCACCCTGGCCGGCCAGGGCCTGGAACCAGGTCAGGCCGCGTTGCGAAGGCTGGGTGCTCATGGCTGGTCTCCGGCATAGAGGTGGCGGACCGCGGCGGCGTCCGCCTGGGGACGGGTGTCGAGATCGGCGAGGCGCGTTAGGTAGTGTTCGGCTTGCTGGCTGCGGAAGGCGCCGGCAGCGCCCTGGGTAAAGCCCTGGCGAATGGCGGTGGTGACGGCGGCGCTGTCGTCGGCGACGAAGACATCGGCCAGGCCCGTGGCGACCCGCTGTTCGCCGCCGGTCAGGCTCCAGATGAAGGGGCGGTCGCGGGAATCGTATTCCTCGATGCCGGCTTCCTGTTCGATCACCTGGGGCCCATTGAGTCCCAGGCGGGCCTCGCGGGTGACGATCAGCTGACTGCACAGACCCGCGGCGATGGACATGCCCCCAAAGCAGCCGACGCTGCCGGCAATGACGCCAATGACCGGCTGGTGCGCGCGCAAGGCGACGATGCCCGCCTGGATCTCGGCGATGGCGGCCAGGCCCAGATTGGCTTCCTGCAGGCGCACGCCGCCGGTTTCCAGCAGCAGCACTGCGCGGGTCGGGGTGCCGGCGAGATTGTCTTCCAGCGCCAGCTCCAGGGCGCCGGCGATCTTGGCGCCACCCACTTCGCCCATGCTGCCGCCCTGGAAGGCGCCTTCGATGGCGCAGACCACTGCCGGTTGGCCGTCGATCAGCCCCTTGGCCACCACCACGCCGTCATCGGCCTGGCAGACGATGCCCTGCTTGGGTAGCCACGGCGACATCAGCCGTTCGAAGGGACCGACCAGCTCGCGAAAGCTGCCGGCATCGAGTACCACACGGGCCCGCTCGCGGGCACCGAGTTCGACGAAGCTGCGGCTGTGCAGCAGCTCCTGGACATCGGGAAGGGTGGCTTCAGCCATGGGTGCTGTCCTCCAGGTCGAGGGTTTCCAGACCCTGCTCCAGGCGCAGGCGCACCACGCCCGGGGTGGCGCCGAAGTCGTGGATGTCCAGGGTCAGGGCCGGCAGGTCCTCGCGGGTGGCGAACAGCCGGTCGAAGAGGGCGCGCCAGCGCGGTTCGCTGCCATTGACCGAGGTGGTCACCTTGAGGGTGAAGTCGGCCGTGGCGGGTTCGAGGAGGACCTCCAGGTCCCCCGAACCGACACAGCCGACCAGGGCGCGACCCTGGCGGCGCTGGCTGGCCGGATAGCTGCAGGTGAAGTGTTCCATCAGAGGTCTCCAGGGAGCCATGGCTCCAGGCGATCGACGAGAAGGGTAGCGGCCAAGAGATCGGCGGCGCCGCCGGGAGAGGCGTTGGCGGCCAGCAACTGGCGGTCCAGGGTCAGCAGCTGGCGCCGCCCGGCGAGACTGGCGCTGCCCCCGGCCTGCAGCACGGCGCGGGCGCCCTGCTGCATGGTCGTGAGGGCCGCCGGGCCGCCCCGGTGCAGCACGCAGGTATCGTCCAGCGCGGTCATGATGGCCAGCAGCGCATCCAGGCGAGCGTTCTGTTCGCCCGCACCGGCCTGACGGCTGGCGCGCAACTGCGGCAGACCGCGCTGGTGGATGGCGGGAAAGCCCGCGGCGGCCTCGGCCCGGGCGCCGCCGACGCCATAGCGCTGGGCGACGCGCTGGCCATGGCTGGGCGCTGCCTGGGGCACGTCCGGATCGGGCAGGCTGGCCAGGCGCCCGGCCGCCAGGCACAGCGCCTGGGCGGAAGTCGGACGTTCATGCACGGTCGCCGTCACCAGCAGCCCCAGCGCCCAGATGGCGCCGCGGTGAGTGTTGACCCCGTGGGTGACCTGCAGCATGGCGGCTTCGCCGTCACGCCCCAGTTGGCCGATCAGGCGGCGCAGTTCGGCGGCGGGCAGCCCTCGCTCTGCGGCTTCGGCCATGGCCTGGAAACAGGGCTGCAGGGCCTGGGCCGAGGTCAGCATCAGGCCAAGGCTGAGATCACTGTGGGCGCCCTGGCCGCGGCGATCCACCAGGGCCGGCTTGGGCGAGAGTTCGGCTTCGTCCACCAGGGCGGATACGGCCCACTCGGCCAGGCGCTCGGCGGGCGATGAGGTACGGCGGGCGAGGGCGCGCATCACCAGCTCCTGAACTTGGCTGGGGGTTGATAGAGGCCGCCGGACCATTCCACCAGCTCGCCGATGCTCTTGGCGGCGAGCAGCTCGCGACTGGCATCGGTGCGGCGGATGCCGAGGTCCTCGGGCAGGGCCACCAGGCCTTCCTGGCGCAGGCGGCGGGCCTCGGCCGGATCGCTGCGCAGGCCGATGGCGGTGACCCCGGCCACGGCGGCGATCATCGCCCGGCGCTCTTCCAGGGAGCGGGCGCGGTAGAGATAGGCGATGCCTTCCTCGGTGAGCAGGTGGGTGACGTCGTCGCCATAGACCATGATGGGCGCCAGCGGCATGCCGCTCTTGCGCGCCACCTCCACGGCGTCCAGGGTGTCGACGAAGGTGGGCTTGCCGCCTTCCTGGAAGGTCTCGACCATCTGCACCACCAGCTTCCTGCCGCGTTCGAGCAGGGCCGGTGCGCCGTCGCCGGTCTGCTGCCGCATGTCCAGCCAGGCCGGGGTGGGGTGACGCCGACCGTGCGGATCATGGCCCATGTTCGGCGCGCCACCGAAGCCGGCCAGGCGCCCCCGCGTCACGGTGGAGGAATGGCCGTCGCCATCCACCTGCAGGGTGGCGCCGATGAACAGGTCCACGGCGTACTGACCGGCCAGCTGGCAGAGCAGCCGGTTGGAGCGGAGCGAGCCATCGCGACCGGTGAAGAAGACGTCCGGGCGCTGGGCGATATAGCCCTCCATGCCCAGTTCGGTGCCGAAGCAGTGCACGCTTTCCACCCAGCCGCTCTCGATGGCCGGGATCAGCGTGGGGTGGGGATTGAGCGTCCAGTGCCGGCAGATCTTGCCCTTGAGGCCCAGGCGCTCGCCGTAGGTGGGCAGGATCAGCTCGATGGCCGCGGTGTTGAAGCCGATGCCATGGTTGAGCGACTGCACCTGGTGGCGTTCATAGATGCCGCGGATCGCCATCATCGCCATCAGCACGTGCACCGGCTTGATGTGGCGCGGATCGCGGGTGAACAGCGGCTCGATATAGAAGGGCCGGTCGGCCACCACCACGAAATCCACCCAGTCCGCGGGGATGTCGACTCGCGGCAGTTCGGACACGTCGTCCACCAGCTGGTTGACCTGGACGATGACGATGCCGTCGCTGAAGGCCGCCGGCTCGATCAGCGCCGGGCTGTCCTCGGTACTGGGACCGGTGTAGATATTGCCGGCGCGATCGGCCATGAAGCCGGCGCTGAGTACCACCTTGGGAATCAGGTCCACCAGCAGCCGGGCATAGAGTTCGATGTAGGTGTGGATGGCGCCGACTTCGAGCAGCCCGTCCTCCAGCAGCTGGCTGATCCTCAGGCTCTGGGTGCCGGCAAAGGAGAAGTCCAGCTTGCGGGCGATGCCGCGCTCGAACAGGTCCAGGTGCTCGGCGCGACCTACGCTGGGCATGATCATGTGCAGGTCGTGCAGCCGGGCCGGATCGACCTGGGCAAGGCTGCGGGAGAGGAAGTCGGCCTGCTTCTGGTTGTTGCCTTCCAGCACCACCCGGTCGCCGGGGGCCAGCAGCTGTTCCAGGGCCGCGACGATGGAGGCGGTGGGCAACACCTTGCCATCGGCCAGCGTGGCCACCCGGTCCAGGCGCTGCTGCTTGTCGCTGCGGCGCCTGGCGATCCGAGCCGGTGGGGAGGATGTCGTTGTCATTGGGATCTCCACGAATCACCTGTCGTGGAGTCACCCTAGACCTCGACTGCCGGGCGTTCAATCAACCTGAGGACGGAATCGTTACGCTGAAGTTAACGATTCCATTGGCCTCAGGGGTCTGCGCCCGGCTCAGGTCTTGTCGACCGGAGTGAAGACCGTGGTGGTCCTGGAGAACCAGCTGGTGGGGGTCACGTCGACATTGGCGTTGTCGAATCTCAGGCTGTTCTGCACCTGCTTGAGCGTGAGGTTCGCCTGCCAGTATTGCTCGTGGCCCAGCTCCTGGTTGGCCCTGTGCACCAGGTCCAGGGTTTCCTGGGCCGGCAGCACTGCGGTGGAGTAGTCGACGTCGACGCCGGCCACCTTGAGGATCGCGCCAGCGCCCTGGGTGTCACCCTGCTGGATCTTCTCGTTGGCCTGGGCCACGGCCTGATTCTTGGCCGGGGTGGCGACATAGTCGTCACGCAGCGCCATACCGCTCCAGATCGGCAGCCAGGACGTGGCCTTGGCGTCCTGCGCGGAGACCTGCATGAGTTTGCCGTCCTGACCCCGCAGGTCTTTGGCCGACTTGAGATAGGCGGTCTTGTCGGTCTGGGCCGTTTGCAGGGCGCTCTCGGCGGCACCCAGCTGCTGCTTGGCCTGATCGACGTGACCTTCGAAGAGATCCTGGCGCGCGGCGATCACGTCCCTGAAGGCCGATTGGCCCTGCTGGGATATCGCCGGCAGGGTGGCGACCTGCTGGGTGGCGACATCGGGTCGGGTGTCGGCCAGGGCGGCGGTGGAAAACACCGAGGCGATGCTCAGGACGAGGAGGCTCTTGGCGATACGACGATTGAGGTTCATGTGCTTCTCCCGGATACGAAAGTGACTGGAACCGCGGGGTATCGGGCGGGGCTGCGAGATACCTTGGGGTTAGTGTCGATCCGGTGAGCTTAACGATCGCTTAGCAGGCTATCGGTAGGTGTAATCCGATGTGTCGGACGCTGAAACGGAAACAGCGCCCGCCTCGGATATTCCGGAGCGGGCGCTGCTGGCGGGCTGGGGCGCCTCAGCGCACCAGGCAGGGCTTCTTGTTATCGAAGGTCCAGTTGGGCGAGAGGAATTGCATGGCCATGGCGTCGTCCCGCGCGCCCAGGCCCTTGGTCTTGTACAGCTCGTGGGCGCGGGCGAGGGCGTCCAGATCCAGCTCCACGCCCAGGCCACCCTGCTGCGGCACCGCGACCAGGCCGCCCTTGATCTCCAGCGGCTGGCGGGTGAGGCGTTGACCATCCTGCCAGATCCAGTGGGTATCAATGGCGGTGATCTTGCCCGGCGCCGCGGCGGCGACATGGGTGAACATGGCCAGGGAGATGTCGAAGTGGTTGTTGGAGTGCGAACCCCAGGTCAGGCCCCAGTCGTTGCACATCTGCGCCACCCGCACCGAGCCCTGCATGGTCCAGAAGTGCGGATCGGCCAGGGGGATGTCCACCGATTGCAGCTGGATGGCGTGACCCATCTGGCGCCAGTCGGTGGCGATCATGTTGGTGGCGGTGGGCAGGCCGGTGGCGCGGCGGAATTCGGCCATCACCTCGCGTCCGGAATAGCCGTTCTCGGCGCCACAGGGGTCCTCGGCGTAGGCCAGCACCTGGTGCTGGTCGCGGCACAGGCGGATGGCTTCCTTGAGCGACCAGGCGCCATTGGGGTCCAGGGTCACGCGCGCCTCCGGGAAGCGCTCGGCCAGGGCGGTGACCGCCTCGATCTCGGCATCGCCACTGAGCACGCCACCCTTGAGCTTGAAGTCCTTGAAGCCGTAGCGGTCATAGGCGGCCTCGGCCAGGCGCACCACGGTCTCCGGGCTCAGGGCCTCTTCGTTGCGCACGCGGAACCAGGCGTCGTCGCTGTCGGCTTCGCTGCGGTAGTCCAGCGTGGTCTTGTTGCGGTCGCCGACATAGAACAGGTAGCCAAGCATCTCCACGGCATCGCGCTGCTGGCCTTCGCCGAGCAGGGCGGCTACCGGAACCTCCAGGTGCTGACCGAGCAGGTCGAGCAGGGCGGCTTCGATGGCGGTCACCGCATGGATGGTGACGCGCAGGTCGAAGGTCTGCAGGCCACGACCGCTGGCATCACGCCCGGCGAAGGCCTGGCGGACCTGGCCGAGGATGCGCTGGTACTGGCCCAGTGGCTGGCCGATCAGGAACTGGCGGGCGTCTTCCAGCGTCTGGCGGATGGTCTCGCCGCCGGGCACCTCGCCGACGCCGGTGCGACCGGCGTTGTCCTTGAGGATCAGCACGTTGCGGGTGAAGTAGGGACCGTGGGCGCCGCTGAGGTTGAGCAGCATGCTGTCCTGGCCGGCGACGGGCACGACTTCCAGCGAGGTGACCACCGGGGTGCCGGTGTGCAGGGCAGGCGTGGCGTTGAATTGCGTCATGGTCGGGCTCCTTGGTGATCAGCGTGGGGTTTCAGCGGCGAGCGGGGCTTCGGCGGGCGGCGTGGGCACACCGCGCAACTCGACACGCTTGATCTCGCCGACGACGAACAGGTAACTGATGGCCGCCACCAGGGCGTTGGCACCGACGAACACCAGGGCCATCTTGAACGAGCCGGTGGCGGCGATGATGTAGCCGATGATGATCGGGGTGGTGATGGAGGACAGGTTGCCGATGGTGTTGAACAGGCCGCCGGAGAGGCCGGCGATCTGCTTGGGCGAGGTGTCGGAAACCACCGCCCAGCCCAGGGCGCCGATGCCCTTGCCGAAGAAGGCCATGGCCATGAAGCCCACCACCATCCAGTCGGCGTCGACGTAGTTGCAGAGGATCATGCTCATCGACAGCAGCATGCCGGCGACGATGGGGGTCTTGCGCGCCACGCTCAGGCTGCTGCCGCGGCGCAGCAGGTAGTCGGAGATGACCCCGCCGAGCACGCCGCCGATGAAGCCGCAGATGGCCGGCAGGGAGGCGATGATGCCGGCCTTGAGGATGGTCATGCCGCGTTCCTGCACCAGGTAGACGGGGAACCAGGTGAGGAAGAAGTAGGTGAGGGCGTTGATGCAGAACTGGCCCAGGTAGATGCCGGCCATCATGCGATTGGTCAGCAGCTGGCCGATGTAGCTCCACTTCGGGCCTTCGCTCTTCTTGCCGGGAGTGTCCAGGTCGACCAGGCCGCCGTTGCTGGCGATGTAGTCGATCTCGGCGGCATTGGCGCGGGGATGTTCGCGGGGGCTGTAGATCACCGCCAGCCAGACCGCCGAGAAGGCGATACCCAGGGCGCCCATCACCACGAAGACGTGCTGCCAGCCGAAGTGGTAGACGATCCAGCCCATCAGCGGCGCGAACAGCACGGTGGCGAAGTACTGCGCCGAGTTGAAGATCGCCGAGGCGGTGCCGCGCTCCTTGGTGGGGAACCAGGCGGCGACGATGCGGGCGTTGCCGGGGAAGGAGGGTGCTTCGGCCAGGCCGACCATGAATCTCAGGGCGAACAGCAGGAATACCGCGGTGCCGATGCCGAATTCACCGATGTAGCCTTGCAGCATGGTGAACACCGACCAGGTGAAGATGCTCGCCGCATAGACCTTCTTCGAACCGAAGCGATCGAGCAGCCAGCCGCCGGGGATCTGGCCGAGCACATAGGCCCAACCGAAGGCGGAGAAGATGAAGCCGAGAGAGACGGCACTGATGCCGAGGTCTTTTTGCAGGGCGGAGCCGGCGATGGAAATGGTGGCGCGGTCGGCGTAGTTGATCGTGGTCACGACGAACAGCATGAACAGGATCAGATAGCGGACGCGCGTCTGCTTGGTTTCGTGCATGGAGAGCTCCCACTGGTTTGTTTTTGTGTGCGGGCTGACATCGTGTAGCGGGCTTATGTTGTAAGTCGTCTGACAACGATAGCGCTATCATTAAACAGATAACGTTATCATTCAACCGCTAAATCTGTGGCCGTGTGCAAAAAATCCGCTAGGAGCTCTGCCGCTCGATCAGGGCGAAACCGGTATCGAGACTCACCGCGGTCTGCTCGCCCGCGAGACGGTCGAGCAGCGCCTGGGCGACCCGCTGGCCCATGGCGTCGGCATTGACGCTGACCGTGGACAGCGCCGGGGTAGCGAAGCGGCCATTGGTGGTGTCGCCGAAGCCGACCACCGCCAGTTGCGCGGGAATGCGCAGGCCGCGGCTGCTGGCCTCGGCGACCACGCCCAGGGCCAGGGTGTCGGAGCTGCACAGCACCAGCTCCGGCGGCTCGGAGCGTTCCAGCAGGCGCGCCAGGCCGATCCGGCCGACTTCCCAGGTGGCGGGCAGCGGCAGCACCTCCATGGGCAGTTCGGGGATGCCCAGCGCCACCAGGCGGGCCTGCAGGGCCAGGTTGCGGCGCATGGCGCGGGGATCGTCCACCGAGATCACCCCGAAGCGGCGATAGCCACGGGCGACGAAGTGCTCCGCCAGGGCGACGCCGACCTGCTCGTGGGAAAAGCCCACCTGCATGTCCAGGGCCTCGGCGCTCAGGTCCCAGGCTTCCACCACCGGGATGTTCAGCGCCGCCAGCCGTGCGCGACTGGCTGGGGTGTGCAGGGTGCCGGTGAGGACGATGCCATCGGGGCGGCGGCCAAGGATGGCTTCCAGCAATTCCTCTTCCTTTTCCGGCGAATAGCCGGTGGGACCGATCAGCGCCTGGTAGCCCGCCTCGGTGAGGCGATCCATGATCGCCTGCACCACGGTGGCGTAGATGGAATTGGCGATGGTGGGCAGGAGGATGGCCACCAGCCGGCTCTTGCTGGAGGCGAGGCTGCCCGCCAGCAGATTGGGCACGTAGCCCAGCTCCTTGACCACGGCCAGGACATGCTCGCGGGTGGCGGCGCTCACCAGGCTCGGTCGGTGCAGGGCCCGGGACACGGTAATGGGCGACACCCCGGCGGCGAGGGCGACCTCGCGCACGGTGAGGGGCAGCTCGGTGGTGCCATCGAGCTGGGCGAGTTCGCGTCGGGACTTCCTGGCCAAAGCGGGTCCTTGGGTGAGAGAGGCCGCCATTATGGGAGCAAGCCCCGGCGGTTGCCATGGGCGCTCGCCAGCGCCCCTGCTAGTCGACCGCTCGCGCCGCCCGGGCGCGGCCGACCCGCGACTGATTGGATCGACCCAGCAGGGCGGAGACGTCCTGCCCGGCCTCGACCAGTCTGGCGAGGTCGACGCCGGTCGCCAGGCCCAGGCCATCCAGCAGATAGACCAGGTCCTCGCTGGCGACATTGCCGCTGGCGCCCCGGGCATAGGGACAGCCGCCCAGCCCGGCGACGGAGCTGTCGAACACCGCGATGCCTTCGAGCAGGCTGGCGTAGACGTTGGCCAGGGCCTGGCCATAGGTGTCGTGGAAATGCCCGGCCAGGCGGCCGAGCGGCACCTCCCGACCGACTCGCTGCCAGAGCGCCCGGGTGCGGCCCGGGGTGCCGACGCCGATGGTATCGCCCAGGGAGACCTCGGCGCAGCCCAGCTCCAGCAGCTCGCGGGTCACGCTGGCCACCTGGTCCGGGGCGATCGCGCCGTCGTAGGGGCAGCCCAGCACACAGGACACATAGCCGCGGACCCGGATGCCCGCCGCCCGCGCGCCCTCGACCACGGGCACGAAGCGCGCCAGGCTCTCGGCGATGGAGCAATTGATGTTGCGCTGGGAGAAGCCTTCCGAGGCAGCAGCGAAGACGGCGATCTCATCCACTCCCGTCGCCAGGGCGGCCTCGAAACCCTGCATATTGGGCACCAGCACCGAACGGACCACGCCCGGCGGCCGCCCGAGTCCCGCCAGTACCTCGGCGGTCCCGGCCATCTGCGGCACCCAGCGGGGCGAGACGAAGCTGCCCACCTCCAGATGCTGCACGCCGCTAGCGATCAGCGCCTTGCACAGCTGGATGCGCTCGGCGACGTCCAGCGCCTGGGGTTCGTTCTGCAGGCCATCGCGTGGCCCGACCTCGACCACCCGCACCCGGGACGGCAGGCCCTCGCTCATGGTGCGGCCTCCTCCAGTTCCACCAGGGCAGTGCCCTCGGCCACCAGTTCGCCAGGGCTGCAGAACAGCGCGGCCACGACGCCCGCACGGGGCGCGCGGATGCTGTGCTCCATCTTCATCGCCTCCAGTATCACCAGCGGGGTACCGGCTTCCACGGCGTCGCCGACGGCCACCGGTACGGCGACCACGCTGGCGTTCATCGGTGCCGTGAGTCCGCCTGCATCGGCCTGGCGCTTGACCTCGGCCAGCGGATCGGCCCAGGTGACGGCCTCGAGGCGATCCTGCCACTCGATAAACAGCGTTTGCCCACGGCGATGGAGGCGGGCGCTCTGGCGGAGGCCCTCGGCCTGCCAGTGGAGGCGATCACCATTCAGCTCGACCGCCGCCGAACCGGGCAGGGCGACGGCGCGCACCTCTCCGCGACAGGCCAGGCGTAGCGAGACAAGTGATGGCCCACCCAGGCGCCAGCCCTGGCGGGAAGCCCAGGGTGACGTCGAATCGGCAGGGGCCGGCAGCGTCGCCAGCCAGGCCTGGCCCACCAGGGTCCAGAA
Organism: Pseudomonas oryzihabitans; assembly: GCF_014522265.1. GTDB lineage: Bacteria > Pseudomonadota > Gammaproteobacteria > Pseudomonadales > Pseudomonadaceae > Chryseomonas > Chryseomonas aestiva. The sequence goes on along the minus strand of NZ_CP017024.1, from coordinate 4,223,043 downwards.
GGCGTCGGTCAGCTCTCCGGGTGCGGGCAGCAAGGTCGCCTGATGACGCTCGATGAAACCAGTGTCCAGCTCCGCCGCGGCAAAGGCCGGATGGGCCAGCAGACGCTGCAGGAAGGCGAGGTTGGTGGCGAAGCCGCCCACCGCGGTGTCGTCGAGCATGGCCAGCAAGCGCTTGCGCGCCTGTTCGCGGTTGTCGCCCCAGGCGATCAGCTTGGCCAGCATGGGGTCGTAGAAGGGCGACACCTCGTCACCTTCCTCCACCCCGCTGTCCACCCGCCGCCCCGGACCGGCCGCCGGCTCGCGATAGAGCTGCAGGGTGCCCGAGGCCGGCAGGAAGCCCTGGTCGGTGTCCTCGGCATAGAGCCGTACCTCGATGGCATGGCCGTGCAGCGGCACCTGGGCCTGGGTGAGGGGCAGGGGCTCGCCAGCGGCCACGCGCAGCTGCCAGACCACCAGGTCCAGACCGGTGATGGCCTCGGTGACCGGGTGCTCCACCTGCAACCGGGTATTCATCTCCATGAAGAAGAAGTCGCCGCGGGCGTCGAGCAGGAATTCCACGGTGCCGGCGCCGACGTAGCCGATGGCCTGGGCCGCCTGCACCGCCGCCTCGCCCATGGCCCGGCGCAACGCGGGCGTAAGACCCGGCGCGGGGGCTTCCTCGATCACCTTCTGGTGGCGGCGCTGGATGGAGCAGTCGCGTTCGTTGAGATAGAGGCAGTGGCCGTGCCCGTCGGCGAAGACCTGGATCTCCACGTGGCGCGGTTGCAGCACGTATTTCTCCACCAGCATCCGCGCATCGCCAAAGGCCGCGCGCGCTTCGCGCTGGGCCGAGGCGAGGCCTTCGGCCAGGTCGGCTTCGCGCTCGACGATCTTCATGCCCTTGCCGCCGCCGCCGGCGGTGGCCTTGAGCAGCACCGGATAGCCGATGCGCGCCGCGGCGTCGCGAAAGCTGGCCAGGGACTGGTCCTCGCCGTGATACCCCGGCACCAGGGGCACTCCGGCGTCGGTCATCAGCGCCTTGGCCGCGGACTTGCTGCCCATGGCGCGGATCGCTGCCGCGGGTGGCCCGACGAAGACCAGCCCGGCCGCGGCCACCGCCTCGGCGAAGGCGGCGTTCTCGGAGAGAAAGCCGTAGCCGGGATGGATCGCCTGGGCGCCGGTGGTCAGGGCGGCGGCGATGATGCGCTCGCCCAGCAGATAGCTGTCGGCCGGCTTGGTCCCGCCCAGGTCCACCGCCTGGTCGGCCTGGCGCACGTGACGGGCGCCAGCATCGATGGCGCTGTGCACGGCGACGGTGCCCAGGCCGAGGGCCTTGGCGGTGCGCATCACCCGACAGGCGATCTCGCCGCGGTTGGCGACCAGCAGACGGTCGAAGGTCATGGCGAGTTCTCCTGCCAGGCGGGGCGACGTTTTTCCAGGAAGGCCTGCAGGCCTTCCTGGGCTTCGGGGGTGACGCGCACGGCGGCGATCAGGCTCTCGGTGAACGAGCGCACCTGGGCGCTGGGTGTGCCTTCGCCAGCGCCGTCCAGCAGCCGCTTGCAGGCGCGCAATGCCTGGGGGCCGTTGTCCAGCAGTCGGGCGATCCAGGCCTCGACCAGTGCCTCCAGGTCGGCGGCCGCGGCGGTCTCGGCCACCAGGCCCAGCTCGGCGGCGCGTTCGCCGGAGAAGCGCTCGGCGCCGAGCATGTAGCGCCGCGCTGCCCGCTCGCCCAGGGCGCGGATCACGAAGGGGCCGATGACCGCCGGCACCAGGCCGATGCGCACCTCCGACAGGCAGAAGGTAGCGTCACTGGCGGCCAGGGCCAGGTCGCAGCAGCTGACCAGGCCCACGGCGCCGCCAAAGGCCGCGCCTTGGACCACCGCCAGGGTGGGCAGCGGCAGGGCCTGCAGGCGATACATAACCTCGGCCAGCCGCTCGCTGTCGGCGCGGTTGGCGGCGGCGTCCAGATTGGCCGAGGCCTGCATCCAGGCCAGGTCGGCGCCGGCGCAGAAGTGCCGCCCGCGGCCGCGCAGGAGCAGGAAGCGCAGTTCCTGATCGCTGGCGATCTCGGCCAGCACGGTGCCCAGCTCGGCGATCAGCTGCGCATCCAGGGCATTGTGGCGATCCGGACGGTCGAGCCAGAGGGTGGCGAAGCCGCGCGGATCGCGGATCAGTTCCAGGGTGTGGAAGTCAGTCATGGCCTACATCCGGAAGATGCCGAAGGTCGTCGGCTCGAGCGGGGCGTTGAGACTGGCCGACAGGGCCAGGGCGAGGACCTCGCGGGTCTGGGCCGGGTCGATCACCCCGTCATCCCACAACCGCGCGCTGGAGTAATGGGCATGGGCCTGGCGCTCGTACTGCTCGACGATGGGGCCCTTGATGCGCGCCGCCTCTTCGTCGTCGAAGACCTCGCCGGCACGTTCGGCCTGCTCGCGCTTGACCTGCACCAGCACCCCGGCCGCCTGCTCGGCGCCCATCACGCCGATACGCGCGTTGGGCCACATCCACAGGAAGCGTGGATCGTAGGCGCGACCGCACATGCCGTAGTTGCCGGCGCCAAAGCTGCCGCCGATGATCACGGTGAACTTGGGCACCCGGGCGCAGGCCACCGCGGTAACCAGCTTGGCGCCGTGCTTGGCGATGCCGCCTTCTTCATATTTCTTGCCGACCATGAAGCCGGTGATGTTCTGCAGGAACAGCAGCGGGATGCGTCTCTGGCAGGCCAGTTCGATGAAGTGCGCGCCTTTCTGCGCCGATTCGGCGAAGAGGATGCCGTTGTTGCCGAGGATGGCCACCGGATGGCCGTGCAGATGAGCGAAGCCGCAGACCAGGGTGGTACCGAATTGCGCCTTGAATTCATCGAAGACGCTGCCGTCCACCAGCCGCGCGATCACCTCGCGCACCTCCAGCGGCTGCTTGGGATCGACCGGGACCAGGCCGTGCAGCTCCTCGGCCGGATACAGCGGTGCGCTGGGCGTCTTCAGTTGCAGCTCGCCCAGCTTGCGCCAGTTGAGGTTGGCGATGCAGCGCCGCGCCAGGGCCAGGGCATGGGCGTCGTTCTCGGCGTAGTGATCGGCCACGCCGGAGGTACGGCAGTGGACATCGGCGCCGCCCAGTTCCTCGGCGCTGACCACCTCGCCGGTGGCGGCCTTCACCAGTGGCGGGCCGGCGAGAAAGATGGTGGCCTGCTGGCGCACCATGATGGTCTCGTCGCTCATGGCCGGCACATAGGCGCCGCCGGCGGTGCAGGAGCCCATGACCACGGCGATCTGCGGGATGCCCTGGGCGCTCATGGTCGCCTGGTTGAAGAAGATCCGCCCGAAGTGCTCCCGGTCGGGGAAGACGTCTTCCTGGCGGGGCAGGTTGGCGCCGCCGGAATCCACCAGATAAAGGCAGGGCAGGCGATTCTGCAGGGCGATGGCCTGGGCGCGCAGGTGCTTCTTCACCGTCAGCGGATAGTAGGAGCCCCCTTTCACGGTGGCGTCGTTGGCGATGATCATGCACTCGACGCCCTCGATGCGGCCGATGCCGGCCACCACCCCGGCGGCCGGTACCTCTTCCTCGTAGACGTCGAGGGCGGCCAGGGCGCCGATCTCCAGGAAGGGCGAGCCCGGGTCCAGCAGGAGATCGATGCGCTGGCGGGGCAGCAGCTTGCCGCGCGCGGTATGGCGCGCCTGGGCCTTGGCACCGCCGCCTTCGCGGATGCGCGCCAGCAATTGGTCGAGCCGGGCCAGCTGCGCGGCCATGGCGGCGGCGTTGCGCTGGTAGTCCGGGGTGCGCCGGTTCAGCGTGGAGGTCAGCACGGTCATTAAGGCGTCCTCACCGGGTTTCGTTGAACAGCTCGCGGCCGATCAGCATGCGGCGAATCTCGCTGGTGCCGGCGCCGATCTCGTAGAGCTTGGCGTCGCGCAGCAGGCGGCCGGTGGGGTATTCGTTGATATAGCCGTTGCCACCCAGGATCTGGATGGCTTCCAGCGCCATCTGGGTAGCCTTCTCGGCGGTATAGAGGATCACCCCGGCAGCGTCCTTGCGGGTGGTCTCGCCGCGGTCGCAGGCCTGGGCCACCGCATAGAGATAGGCGCGGCTGGCGGCGAGGCCGGTGTAGAGGTCGGCCACCTTGCCCTGGATCAGCTGGAATTCGCCGATGCTCTGGCCGAATTGCTTGCGGTCATGGACGTAGGGCAGGACCACGTCCAGGCAGGCCTGCATGATGCCCACCGGGCCGCCGGCGAGGACCACGCGCTCGTAGTCCAGGCCGCTCATCAGCACCCTGACCCCGCCATTGACCTGGCCCAGCACGTTTTCCTCCGGCACCTCCACGTCGTCGAAGAACAGCTCGCAGGTGTTGGAGCCGCGCATGCCCAGCTTGTCGAACTTGCTGCCGCGGCTGAAACCGGTCCAGTCACGCTCGACGATGAAGGCGGTGATGCCATGGGCAGCCTTCTCCGGCTCGGTCTTGGCATAGATGACATAGGTATGGGCATCGGGCCCGTTGGTGATCCAGGTCTTGCTGCCGTTGAGCACGAAGCGATCGCCGCGGCGGTCGGCGCGCAGCTTCATGGAGACCACGTCCGAGCCGGCATTGGGTTCGCTCATGGCCAGGGCGCCAATGTGCTCGCCGCTGACCAGCCGGGGCAGGTAGCGCGCCTTCTGCTCGGCGCTGCCATTGCGGTGGATCTGGTTGACACAGAGATTGGAGTGGGCGCCATAGGACAGGGCGACCGAGGCGGAGCCGCGGCTGATCTCCTCCATGGCCACCGCATGGGCCAGATAGCCGAGTCCTGCGCCGCCGTATTCCTCGCCCACGGTGATGCCGAGCAAGCCCAGGTCACCAAAGGTGCGCCACAGGTCCATGGGAAAGCTGTTGCTGGCATCGATCTCGCCCGCGCGAGGCGCTACCTCGCGGGCGACCAGGGTGCGCACCTGATCGCGCAGCAGATCGAGGGTCTCGCCCAGGGCGAAGTTGAGACTCGGGTAGCTCATGGGGTCACCTGTTGTTGGGATTGTCGGGTGAGAGCGGTCGGCCGATCGGGCGCGCATGGGGCGGCCACCCGGTACGGCGCGGAGCTGAAAGAAACAGGACGGGGCAGCGCTGATGGCCAGGCGCGGGCGTGGCGCGCAGGTGGACGCTGGAGAACCGTCGGGCAGGGCGGCCGACGGCAGGACAAGGGTGCGCGCGGAGCGCGGCTGCGGAACGCGGGCGCCAGGGCGCGCATGGTCCGTCCTCCTGTTCATTATTCTTGTCATGGCGACCGCGAGAGGAAGGCGGCGCGCCTGTGCCTCTGAGTCTAGGAGAGGAAATGCGCTATCGTGAAACGATAAAAATAGAATCCAGGTATTGGAAAATCAGATGGCAGTGCTCAAGGACATTTCGATGCGGCAGCTGCGCTACTTCGTCGCCGCCGCCGAGAACAGCCAGTTTTCCCTGGCCGCCAGCGCGGTCAACGTCAGCCAGTCGGCGGTCACCACGGCGGTCAGCCAGCTGGAGGCGCTGCTCGCCGTGCGGCTATTCGAGCGCCTGCCCCACGGCGTCAAGCTCACGGCCGAGGGGCATCAGTTCTATCACCATGCCCGGCACATCCTCGATACCCTGCAGGACGCCGTCAGCCAGCCGCTGTTCCAGAGCCATGCCCTGACCGGCCAGGCGCGCGTCGGCGCCTCCTATGCGGTGCTCGGCTACTACCTGCCGACCCTGCTGGCGCGCTTCAAGCGCAGCTATCCGCAGATCGACATCGACCTGCGCGACATGGACCGGCCCAGCATCGAGGCCGGCATCACCGATGGCACCCTGGAGCTGGGCCTCACCGTCATCTCCAACGTCGACGCCACCCAGCCCTTCGAGCGCCACCTGCTGATGCGCTCGCCGCGCCAGCTCTGGCTGCCCATCGCCCATCCGCTGCTGGCAGCGGAGCGCGTCACCCTGGCCGACATCGCTCCCTATCCCTACATCCTCGCCACGGTGGACGAAGGGGAGACCTCGACCCTGCGCTACTGGCACGCGGCGGGTCTTGCGCCCAACGTGGTGTTCAAGACTTCGTCCATGGAGTCCCTGCGCGGCCTGGTCGCCCATGGCTTCGGCGTGACCATCCTCTCCGACATGCTCTATCGCGGCTGGTCGCTGGAAGGCCGCAAACTGGAAGCCCGGCCGGTGGCCGACGCCATCCCGCCCATGGAGCTGGGCCTGATCTGGAGTCCCGAAGACCGCCTGGGGGCCGGTGCCCAGGCGTTTCGCCAGTTCCTGGTGTCGGCGAGTGGCGAGGCCCGTGAACGTTAGGCGCACCCCGCAACAGGGCTTCCGCCGGACCGGATGAACGTGGCGCTGGCGGAGACGAAGGAAAACGTCTTGAATGTCGGTTGGTATACCATAATCCATCTATTGGGCGGTTCAGCCGGGGCTTGCCAAGAGCCTCGCTTCGATAAGGAGATGCGTATGCGCACCTGGTTCAAGGATCTGAAGACGACCCTCAAGCTGGCCCTGGGTTTTGGCAGCGTCCTGCTGCTGACCCTGGCCATCGCCGCGACCGGGTGGAGCACCATCGGCCTGCTGGCGCGCAGCGGCGACCGCCTGGCGGCCATCGGTGAACTCACCGAGGCGGCGAAGGACCTGGGCATCGCCCGGCAGGCCTATGCCCAGGCGGTCGGCGAAGCCGTGGCCCAGCCTGTGACGGCGCGTCTGGCCGCCTTGCGCGAGCAGCAGGCGGCATTGCAGCGGCTGGGCCTGGACGCCGCCAGCCAGCACCTGCTCGACGCGCAGAGCGAATTGGCCGCTGCCTATGCGCAGACCTTTACCGCTCAGGTGAGCGCCTATAAGCGGCGCGGTGAAGCGGCGACCCTGCTCGGCACCCGTGCCGACGAAGCGTTGCAGGGCGTGGGTGAGATCGAGCAGAACCTGGCCACCAACGAAGCACCCGAACTCTATCCCGGCCAGCGACTCGGCCAATTCCGGGCCATCGGCGTACTGGAGCGCCGCCTGCGCGAGGTGAGGTACAGCCTGCAGCGCTACCTGCTCGGTGGCGATCCCGCCCAGGAGGCCAAGGCGAATGCCGACATGACGGCCACGGTCGCCGAACTGCAACGCCGCCTGGCCAGTGCCTCCAGCCGCGACGCGCCCATCCTGCGGCGGGCCGAAGAGGCACTGCTGCATTACCAGGACTCCATCGGCACCTTCCAGCAGGCCAACCAGCAGGCCGCCCAGGCCGCCGAGGCACTGCGCGGCCTGGAAGACCGCCTGCTCGACACCGGGCGCCAGCTGGTGCGCCAGACCATCGTCCAGCGCGAGGCGGCCAGCGAGCAGGCCTATCGCTGGCTGGCGCTGATCAGCGTGCTGGCGTTGCTGGCCGGTCTGCTGGCCGGCTGGCTCATCACCCGCCAACTGATGCAGCCGCTGCGCGCCTCGCTGCAGCAGGCCCGGCGCATCGCCGGTGGTGATCTGTCGTCCGTGCCGCCGGTGACGCGGCGGGACGAACTCGGTCAGTTGCAGGCCAGCATGGGCGAGATGACCGCCGGCTTGCGCGAGCTGGTCGGCCAGGTCCGGGAGAGCACCACGCAGCTGCAAGGCGCGGCTCAGGGGCTCACCGGCAGCGCCGAGCGGACGCGTGACGGAGTGGAACGCCAGGGCCAGGAAACGCGCCTGGTGGCTACCGCCATCGTGCAGTTGACCGCGAGTGCCCAGGAGGTGGCCACCCATGCCGAAATGGCGTCCCAGACCTCTCGGCAGGTCGAGCGCGCGGCGGACGATGGCGATGCACGGGTACGCCAGGCGATCACCGCGGTTGACGCGCTGGTGCAGGAGATGGTGCAGGCCGCCACGGCGATGGATGCGCTGTTGCGCGAGAGCGAGCGTATCGGCGCGGTCACCGGGGTCATCAAGGCGGTCGCCGAGCAGACCAACCTGCTGGCGCTCAACGCGGCCATCGAGGCGGCCCGCGCCGGGGAGGCCGGACATGGCTTCGCGGTGGTGGCGGACGAGGTGCGCAACCTGGCTCGTAGCACCCAGCAGTCGGTCACCGAGATCGAGCGCAGCGTCGCCGATCTGCGTGGCCGCGCCGCTCAGGCCGCGGCGCGCATGGACGCCAGTCGTTCGCAGACCGGCCAGGCGGTGACCCTGATCCAGCACGCTGGCGAGGCGTTGCAACTCATCGGCAGCCAAGTCACGAGCATGCAGGCGATGAACCTGCAGATCGCGGCCGCCGCCGAAGAGCAGAGCCGGGTCGCCGGTGAGGTCGGGCAGAGCGTCGCCGTCGTCGAGGCCCTGGCGGAAGCCAGTGTCAGTTCCAGCCAGGAGATGTCCGCGGCCAGCGCGGAACTGGGACAGCTGGGTGCGGAATTGACCGCCCGGATCAGTCGCTTCCGCCTGTAGGCACGTCAAAGGCCTCGACCCTCCACAGGGGCGGATGAGGCTCGCCGGGCGAAGGCGGCTGCGGCGAGCGCTCTCCTCGCGAACGTCAGTGCGGGTCCTGGCCTTCGCCAACCCGCTGCCGGCGATCCGGCGTGCTGCGCGCGCCCGGATCCGGACGCGCGAGGTGGGTCATGCAGGGAGGAACGCCGCGCGCTGGGAGGTGAGGCCGCTGACCTGGCCGGTCGGATCGCGCTCGGCGGGTAACGAAGGCAGGGCGGCGATCCGCGCTGCCCTGCAGGGACTTCAGTGCGCGGCGGCCTTGCTGAGGTCAGCTTCGTTCCACTCGGTATAGACGCAGGCATCGCTGGCCGCCCAGCGCAGCCGTACCACCTGGCCAGGCTGCAGGCCCTGGGCATGGGCCAGCGACTTGACCATCAGCTGGGCGCCCCCCGCGGTCTGCAGCATGCAGCTCTGGCTCTCGCCCAGGAACAGCGCCTCGCCGACCCGTGCCGGGATCTCGTTCCAGCCCGCCGGCATGGGCAGGGTCGCGGCCTGTTCGGTAGTCAGCAGCTGCAGCTTTTCCGGCCGCAGCATCAGCAGCAACGCCTGTTCCGGTCTGACGCCGGCGGTCGGGCGCATCGCCAGCTCCTGACCTTCGAAGGTGCAATGGGCCTGGGCCCGGGCGGTGACCTTGAGAAAGTTGGAGTTGCCGAGGAAGGCCGCGACGAAGGCATTCGGCGGATTCTGGTAGAGGTCGTAGCCACTGCCCAGGCCGACGATGCGCCCGTGACTGAAGATGGCGATGCGCTGCGACAGCCGCAGGGCTTCTTCCTGGTCGTGGGTCACGTAGACGATGGTGATTCCCAGTCGCCGGTGCAACTGGCGCAATTCGTCCTGCAGGTCTTCGCGGAGCTTCTTGTCCAGGGCGCCGAGGGGTTCGTCCATCAGCAGGATGCGCGGTTCATAGACCAGCGCCCGGGCGATGGCCACCCGCTGCTGCTGGCCGCCGGAGAGCTGCGCCGGCCGCCGATGGGCGAAGGCATCCAGCTGCACCAGGCGCAGCATGGCGTCGACCCGCTGGTTGCGCTCGGCCGCACCGACCTTGCGGATGTCCAGGGGGAAACCGATGTTGTCGCGTACCGAGAGGTGCGGAAACAGCGAATAGCGCTGGAACACCATGCCGATGTCGCGCTGGTGCGGCGGCACCCGCAGCAGCGAGCGACCGGCGACGCTGATGGCACCGGAGCTGGGGGTCTCGAAGCCGGCCAGCATCGACAGGGTGGTGGACTTGCCGGAACCGCTGGAGCCGAGGAAGGTGAGGAATTCACCCTCCTGGATGTCCAGCGTGAGATCGTCCACGGCGGTGAAGTCGCCGTAGTGCTTGTTGAGGTTCTGCAGGCGGACCAGCGGGGCCGCGGGGGTGTGGTTCTGGAGTACGGCGCTCATGGCAGGCTCCGGGAGCTCAGCGGGAAAGGGGTTGGCGGCGGCGCAGCAGGGCAGCCGCGAGCATCACCAGCAGGGAAAGGCCGATCAGCACGGTGGAGGCCACGGCGATCACCGGCGTCAGGTCCTGGCGCAGGGTCGCCCACATCTTCACCGGCAGGGTCTGCAGGTTGGGGCTGGCCATCATCACGCTCAGCACCACCTCGTCCCAGGACACCAGGAAGGCAAATAGAGCCCCGGCGAACACCCCCGGCCAGATGCCAGGCAGGGTCACCCGGTAGATCGCCTGCAGGCGCGAGGCACCGCAGATCACCGCGGCATCCTCGATGGACTGATCGAACAGCTTGAGCGAATTGATGACGGCGATCAGCGCGAAGGGCAGGGCGACGATCACGTGGCTGACCACGAAGGCCAGCAGGGTGCCGGTGTAGCCCAGACGCAGGAACAGCGCATAGATGGCCACGGCGATCACCACCAGCGGCACGATCATCGGCAGGGTGAAGACCGCATAGAGCGTCTTGCGCCCGGGAAATTTGCCGCGTACCAGGGCGAAGGCGCAGGGTACCGCCAGGGCCACCGAGACCAGGGTGGTCAGCAGCGCCACCTTGAGGCTGGCCAGCGCCGCCTGCATCCATTCCGGGTTGGCGAAGAATTGCTGGTACCACTTCAGCGTCCAGCCCGGTGGCGGGAAGACCAGCCACTGGGAGGAGCCGAACGACAGCAGCACGATGAAGACGATGGGCAGCAGGAGCACCGCGGCGATGGCGCCGGTGACCAGCAGCAGGCCACCGCGCAGCCGCCAGCCGAGGGCACTTGGAGTGAGCAGCATGGGGTTACCTCGCGTTCTGGGGGTCGACCGGGGATTCCGGTTGCAGCCTGAGATAGAGGGCGAACAGCACCAGGGCGATGACGATGAGCAACGCCGCGGCGGCGCTGGCCAGGCCCCAGTTGAGGAAGGACTGCACCTGCTGGATGATGAATTCCGGCAGCATCATGTTCTGCGCCCCACCCAGCAGTGCGGGGGTGACGTAGTAGCCGAGCGACATGACGAACACCATCAGCGCACCCGAGCCCAGGCCGGAACGGCACATCGGCAGGAACACCTTGCGGAAGTTGGTCCAGGGACTGGCGCCGCAGATGGCGCCGGCCTGCAGCACCATGGGGTCCATGGCCTGCAGGGTCGCCTGCAAGGGCAGCACGATGAAGGGGATCATGATGTAGATCATGCCGATCACCACCCCGGTCAGGTTGTTGACCATGGCCAAAGGCTCGTCGATCAGCCCCATCGCCATGAGCAGCTTGTTGATCACGCCGGAACCCTGCAGCAGCACCAGCCAGGCGTAGGTGCGGGCCAGCAGGCTGGTCCACATCGACAGCAGCACGATGTTGAACAGCCAGCGGCCCCAGCCGCGTGGCATCAGGGTAATGGTCCAGGCCAGCGGAAAGCCGATCAGCACGCTGAAGAAGGTCACCAGCGCGGCGACGCCGAAGGTGTTGAGCAACACCTGGGCATAGGCACCGTTGGCGAACAGCGTCTGGTAGTTGCCGAGGCCCGGCACGGGTTCGAGGAATCCGCGCAGGAGCAGACCGATCAACGGAACCAGGAAGAACAGGCCGAGGAACAGCAGGGCAGGGACGAGGTGACTCGCCCCCTTCCAGCGTACGGCGCGTTCACCCCGGGTCCGCGCCGGGTCGCTCAGCGGACGCGGGGTGTCCTTGGCGGAGCCGAGCACCGCCCGGCTGGAACTTGAGGCGGACATGTCATTTCACCAGCCATTCGTTCCAGCGGCTGGCGATCTCGCCACCGTGCTGGGCCCAATAGGCGAAGTCCAGGGTGACCTGCTCGCTGCCGTAGGCGGTGGGCAGATTCTTGGCCAGGTCCGGGGTCAGTTTGGCAACGCTGTCGAGGTTGACCGGCGCGTAGGCGGTGAGGTTGGCGAACTCGGCCTGGCCGCGGGCGCCGCTGGCCTCGGCGAGAAATTTCATCGCCGCCTCCTTGTTCTTCGCGCCCTTGGGCACCACCAGCATGTCGGCCATGACCAGATTCTGCTTCCAGCTCACGCCCACCGGCGCGCCGTCCTGCTGCAGGGCATAGACCCGGCCGTTCCAGAACTGCCCCAGGGTCGCTTCACCAGAGGCGAGCAGCTGCTGCGACTGGGCGCCGCCGCCCCACCAGACGATGTCCTTCTTGATGGTGTCGAGCTTCTTGAAGGCGCGATCCAGGTCCAGCGGATAGAGCTTGTCCTTGGGCACCCCATCGGCCAGCAGGGCCAGTTCCAGCACGCCGGGGCTCGGCCATTTGTAGAGCGCCCGCTTGCCGGGATAGGTGGTGGTGTCGAACAGCGCCGACCAGTCCTGTGGCTGCTTGCTGCCCAGCTTGCCCTGGTTGTAGCCGAGCACGAAGGAGAAGAAGAAGGAGCCCACGGCATGATCGTTGACGAAGCGCGGATCGATCCTGCTGCGGTCGATGGCCTTGAAGTCCAGCGGCTCCAGCAGGCCCTGCTGGGCGGCGCGCAGGGCGAAGTCCGCCTCCACGTCGACCACGTCCCATTGCACATTGCCACTCTGCACCATGGCCTGCAGCTTGCCGTAGTCGGTGGGGCCGTCCTGCACCACCTGGATGCCGGTCTGCTGGGTGAAGGGGCCGGCCCAGGCTTTCTTCTGAGCGTCCTGGGTAGTGCCGCCCCAGCTGGTGAAGTTGAGGCTTTCCGCCTGGGCCTGGACGCCCAGGGTGGCGAGCAGGCCGGCGACGGCAATGGATACGACTTTGCGCTTCAGCAACATCTTGATGCCCTCTCTGTTATTGGATCGACGCGGCAGGGATGCCTCGTCCGTTCTAAGAGCAGTGCGGCCAGGGGCCAGAATAGGGAGGCCTTGGACTTGTTCTATCGGGCCCGTCTGTCACGAGCCCTGGCATAATCCGATATTATGGTATTCCAAACTTTTTACAAGCCTGTCAAAGGCGTCTGAAAGGCGCTTCAGCCAGGGAACGGCAGGGTCTCGACGATCTCCAGTTCGTACCCGGTCAGGCCGGCATAGCGCAGCGGCAGACCCAGGTGGCGGATACGCCCGACGCCCAGGTCTTGCAGGATCTGCGCCCCGGTGCCCACCTCGGCATAGATGCGCGACTGGGAGCGCTCGAACAGCCGCTTGGGTTGGGTCAGCGAGGGCACCCGGGCCAGCAATGCCTGGGAGGATTCATGGTTGGCGAGCACCACCACGATGCCGTGGCCTTCTTGGGCGACGCGTTCCAGGGCAGCCCACAGGGTCCAGCTCGGCGGGCCGCTGTATTCGGCACCGACCAGGTCGCGCAACGGGTCCAGGGCATGGACGCGGACCAGGGTGGGGGTCTCGCGGTCGATGTCGCCCATCACCATGGCCAGGTGCACGCCGCCCTCGATGCGGTCCTCGTAGGTCAGCAGGCGGAAGGTGCCGTGCACCGTCGGCAATTCGCTTTCGCCGATGCGGGTGACGGTGTGTTCATGGCGCAGTCGGTAATGGATGAGGTCGGCGATGGTGCCCAGCTTGATGCCGTGGCGTTCGCCGAAGCGCTCCAGGTCCGGTCGGCGGGCCATGCTGCCATCGTCGTTCATCACCTCGACGATCACGGCCGAAGGATCGCGACCGGCCAGCCGTGCCAGGTCGCACCCGGCCTCAGTATGGCCGGCGCGAGTCAGCACGCCGCCGTCGCGAGCGCGCAGGGGAAAGATGTGGCCGGGCTGGACCAGATCGCGCGGGGTGGCATCCGGCGCCACCGCCGCTTCGATGGTGCGCGCTCGGTCCGCCGCCGAGATACCGGTGGTGACGCCCGTGGCGGCTTCGATGGACACGGTGAAGGCGGTGCCGTGGACGGTGCCGTTGTCGCTGACCATCTGCATCAGGTTGAGCTGGCGGCAGCGTTCTTCGGTCAGCGTCAGGCAGATCAGGCCGCGGGCTTCGCGCGCCATGAAGCTGATCGCCGCCGGGGTGCAGGCATCGGCGGCGAGCAGGATGTCGCCCTCGTTCTCGCGGTCTTCGTCATCGACCAGGATGACCATCTTGCCGGCACGGAAATCCTCGATGATCGCTTCGATGGGATGGATGGCCACGACAACCTCTCAGGGTTCTGGATTGCTATGTAATCTGGTATACCATGAGACAAATCGCAGCGAAAGAGGCAAGGTGCCATGAAAGGTTATTGGATTGCAGAGGTCGATGTGACCGATCCCGAGGCTTATCGCGGCTATACGGAGCGCGCCCCGGCGGCCTTCGCCCGCTACGGCGGTCGCTTCCTCGCCCGGGGCGGACGCGCCGAGCAGCTGGAAGGCGAAGGCTGGGCGACGCGCCGGGTGGTGATCGAATTCGATTCCTACGAACAGGCCCTGGCCTGCTATCGCTCGGCGGAGTATCAGGACGCCTGCGGGTACCGGCAGACGGCGGCTCGGGCCGAGATCTTCATCGTCGAAGGACTCTGAGAGAGGCGGCCAGGCACGGCACTGCCGCGTCTGGCCGAAGACGGCTAGCGTTCGATGCGCGGCTCGTCCTGCACGCGGGGATGAACAGCTCGCGCGCCTGTTCGCCCTGGTGCTCCTGCTGCCGCTGCAGGTAGTCGAGGGCCACCTTGGCGGCGGCGCGCACGTGATCCACCGATGCCTGGTGGGCGGCCAGGGCATCACCGCTGCGGATCGCCGCGACCATGCGCTCCATCTCGGCATTGCTCGCCTGACGGCGATTGGCCTGGGAGACCGAGGTGGCTCTCAGGTAGCTGACCCGCGCCTGCAACTGGCGCAGCTGGGTGGCGGCGACGCGGTTGCCGCAGCCTTCCATGAGCACGTCGTAGAAATTCTGCACGGTCTCGATCACCTCCGGCAGTTCGGCGCCCTCCAGGGCCTCGCGGTTTTCCGCCAGGGCCTGTTCCAGCGCGGCGATCTCCTTGGGGCCGGCGCGCAAGGTGAAGAGTTGCACGATCAGGCCTTCCAGCACGCAGCGCAGCTCATAGAGGTCGCAGGCATCCTCCAGGGTGATGATGGCGACGCGCGGCCCACGGGCATCGGCGAACTCCACCAGGCCTTCGGATTCGAGATGACGCAGGGCTTCGCGCACCGAGGTGCGGCTGACGCCCAGGCGGTCGCAGAGATCGCGTTCCACCAGGCGATCGCCCGGCAGCAACTGGAAGTTCAGGATCGCCTGGCGCAGGCGATTGCACACCATTTCACGCAGGGTGACCGGACTGCGGGTGATCTTGAAGCTGTCGTCTAGTTGCGCGCGTCTCATGGGGCTCTCTGGCGGACCGGTTCTACAGGCGACGACGAGGCACGCGACTACATGGGGCCTGCGTGCTCGCCAGGGCGGAAGAGGGCAAGTCTAGCATGCCCCCTGCAGGCGTTCATGGGCCCGTCCGCTCAGGCATAGATCGGTGCGGCGCCCATCCGGCCCCGGTGATAGAGCATCGGGATCACCTCCTGGTCCGGCACGATGAGATTCTTCACCGCCCCGACGATGATGGCGTGGTCGCCGCCGTCGTACTCGCGCCACAGCTCGCACTCGATCACCGCGGTGGCGTCCGCCAGCAGCGGATTGCCCAGGGCGCTGCGCGTCCATTCGATACCCTGGGTCTTGTCCTTGCCCTTGCTGGCGAAGGCGTAGGCGATACGCTGCTGTTCGGCGCTCAGCAGGTGGATGGCGAAGCCCTTGCCGTCACGCAGCAGCGGATAGGTGTCGGAGCTGTAGTTGGGGCAGAAGAGCACCAGCGCCGGGTCCAGCGACAGGGCGCTGAAGGCGCTGGCGGTCAGGCCGGCGAGGTTGCCCTCGGCGTCCAGGGTGGTGACCACGGTGACGCCGGACGGAAAGGCGCCCATCACTTGCTTGTAGATTGCGGGATCGATCATGACTGCCAACCTCGTTTAACGCATTACAAAGGGATCGGGCATCGGCGCCTGGGACAGATTGATCCATACCGTTTTGGTTTCGGTATAGGCCAGAACCGAGTCGATGCCGCTCTCGCGGCCGTAGCCGCTGTTCTTGAAACCGCCGATCGGCGCCATGGCCGAGACCGCGCGATAGGTGTTGACCCAGATGATGCCGGAGCGGATATCCCGCGCCAGGCGATGGGCACGACCCAGGTCGCGGGTCCAGATACCGGCGGCGAGTCCCAGCTCGCTGTCGTTGGCCAGGCGCAGGGCCTCGGCCTCGTCCTTGAAGCGGATCACCGCGGCCACCGGGCCGAAGACTTCCTCCTGCATGATGCGCAGCGAGTGCCGGTCGCATTCCAGCAGGGTGGGTTCGTAGTACCAGCCGGCGCTGCCGGTGTCGGGTCGCTTGCCGCCCAGGCGCAGGGTGGCGCCTTCGGCCAGGGCCGCCTCCACCAGCCGCTCGACGATGGCGAGCTGCTGCTCGGTGGCCATGGGGCCCATCTCGCTGGCGTCGTCCTGGGGATTGCCGATGCGGATGCGCTGGGCACGCTCCACCAGTCGGGTGACGAATTCGTCGTAGATCTCGTCCTGCACCAGCAGCCGCGAGCCGGCCACGCAACTCTGCCCGGAGGCGGCATAGATACCGGCCACCGCGCCGTTGACCGCGCTATCGAGGTCGGCGTCGGCGAAGATGATGTTGGGCGACTTGCCGCCCAGCTCCAGGCTCAGCTTGGCGAAGTTCTCGGCGCTGGCGCGGACCACATGGCGGGCCGTGGCGGCACCGCCGGTAAAGGCGATCTTGCGCACCAGCGGATGGCGGGTGAGGGCCGCGCCGGCGCCCGGACCATAACCGGTCACCACGTTGAACACGCCCGGCGGAATGCCGGCTTCCAGGGCCAGTCGCGCCAGCTCCAGGATGGTGGCCGAGGCATGCTCGGACGGCTTGATCACCACGGTGTTGCCGGCGGCCAGGGCCGGGGCGACCTTGATGGCGGTCAGGTACAGCGGGCTGTTCCAGGGCACGATGCCGGCGATCACGCCCAGCGGTTCGTGCACGGTGTAGGCGAAGAGGTCGGTCTTGTCGAGGGGCAGGGTGCCGCCTTCGAGCTTGTCGGCGAGGCCCGCCGTGTAGTGGAAGAATTCCGGCAGGTAGCCGACCTGGCCGCGGGTCTCGCGGATCAGCTTGCCGTTGTCGCGGCTTTCCAGCTGGGCCAGGGCTTCCTTGTTGGCGGCGATGAGATCGCCCAGCCGGCGCAGGAGCTTGCCGCGGGCGCTGGCGGTCAGGCCACGCCAGGCCGGCGCCTCGAAGGCCCGCTGGGCGGCCTGGACCGCGCGGTCGACGTCGTCGGCATCGGCGTCGGGCAATTCCGCCCAGGCGGTCGCGGTGGCCGGATCGAGACTGGCGAAGGTACGGCCCGACTGGGCCGCGGTCCATTCGCCGTCGATGCACATCTGAAAACGTTGCAGGGTCATGCCACGTATCCCTTGATGGAAGTGGAAGGGGCCTTGGCCAGGGCTTCGTCGAGGAAGTCCAGTAGCAGGGCGTTGACCAGCTTGGGTGACTCGACCGGCATCATATGGCGCTGGTCGGCCAGCACGGCAGTGCGCGCGCGCGGAATCCGGGCGGCCAGCTGGCGCGCCATCTCCGGGGTCGAGCCGCTGTCCAGTTCGCCAGTGGCCACCAGGGTGGGCACCTGGATGCTGTCCAGGCGCTCGGCGCCATAGCGGTCCTGGGTGGCGAACAGGGCATAGGTGGTCAGATAGCCCTGGGGGTCATTGCTGGCGAAGGCCTGCCGCAGCGCCTGGATCTGCGCCGGGTTGGCGCCCTGGTACTCGCGGCTGAACCAGCGCGCCAGGGCGCTATCCAGGTTAGCGTCAGGGCCTTCGAGTTCGGCCTGGCGGGTTCGCTCCAGGACCCCGCTACGCTGCTCCACCGAGCGATTGAACACGCTGTTGAGGATCACCAGGGCGTCCAGTCGCTGCGGATGGCCGAGGGCGAAGGCCCGGGCCACCAGGCCGCCCATGGAGAAGCCGACCACCACGGCCGTTGCCAGCCCCAGGTGATCGAGCAGTTCGGTGAGCTGCGCGGCATAGTCGTCGAGCGTCGCCTGCGCCGCCGGGCGCTGGCTTTCGCCATGGCCGAGCATGTCATAGGCGATCACCTGGTAGCGCGGCGCGAGGCCCGCGAGTTGACCGCCCCACATTTCCTTGCTGAGCCCCACGCCATGGATCAGGACGAGCGGGCTGCCATCGCCGGCGATACGGTAGGCAGTGCCGGCGGGGGTCTTGGCGTCTGTAGACCGGATCATTCGCGGATTCTCCTCAGCGCGCCTTTTCAGCCGCGAGTTCCTCGAGGTCGATGTAGCGGTTGCCGATGCGCGGATGCAGGCGGCCACCGTCGGCGGCGCCCAGCACCACCACGATCTCGTCGGCCCGCGGTGCGTCCTCGATGCGCATTTCCAGGGTGATGTAGTGGGATCTCAGGCCCTCGTCATCCTTGTGCATCATGGGGATCTGGATGGAAGTACCCGGGGCACCGCGCTTGTTGGTGAAGCTCAGGTAGCTCTTGGCCTGGACCGCCTCGCGGTAGTGGTTGCCGAATCTGAGGGTGTGGATCACCGCCGAGGCGTGTTCGATCTCGCCGTCGGCGCCGACCACCGCCGCCTTGCCATAGGCCTCGATGCGCTCGGCACCGCCGATGGCGCGGGTCAGGCGCTCGACGATGAAGGCGCCGAGGTCGGAGCAGTGGGCCTTGATCTCGGGCTTGAGGTCTTCGACGAAGCCCTGGCCAGCCCAGGGGTTGCGGATCACCACGGCGACGCCGGCCATGGTCACCGGCTTGTCGGTGGTCTTGCCCCTTCGATATGGGTTTCTTCGAGATAGGTGACGACCTTGCGGATTTCGAAACTCATGCTGACTCCTGGGATGTCTGTTGGATGATGGTATGCCACGCACTTGAGCGTGTTGAGGGCCGCGTCACTACGCAGCCCGGGGATCAGGCGAAGGCGGGCGCCACCTTGTCGATGAACAGTTGCAGCGACTTCTTCTTCTCGGCGAAGGGCAGGCTGTTGTCGCACCAGAAGCTGAATTCGTCGACGCCCAGTTCCTCGTAGTGACGCAGGCGGGTGATGACCTCGTCGGGGGTGCCGATCATGGTGTTCTTGCGGATGTTGTCCAGCTCGAACTCCGGGCGGCCGGCGAACTTTTCTTCCGGACTGGGGGCGAGGAAACCGTTGACCGGGGTTTCCTTGTTACCGAACCAGGCATCGAAGGTGCGGTAGAAACGGCCGATGGCCTGGGCGCCGATCTTCCAGCCCTCGGGTTCTTCCGCCGCGTGCACATGGGTGTGGCGCAGCACCATCAGCTTGGGCCGGGCTACCCCGGGGTTGTTGGCCAGGGCGTTGTCGAACTTGTGCTTGAGGTCCACCACTTCCTCGTCGCCCTTCATCAGCGGCGTGACCATGACGTTGCAGCCGTTGGCCACCGCGAAATTGTGCGAATCCGGATCCCGCGCGGCGATCCAGATCGGCGGGGTGCCGATCGGCTTGGGCACGCTGGTGGAGGTGGGGAATTGCCAGACTTCGCCATCGTGGGCGTAGTCGCCTTCCCAGAGCTTGCGCAGCGCCGGGACCAGTTCGCGCAGATGCTTGCCGCCAGCGGTGGCGGGCAGGCCGCCGGCCATGCGATCGAATTCCACCTGGTAGGCGCCACGGGCCAGGCCCACTTCCATGCGGCCTTCACTGATCACGTCGAGCAGGGCGCATTCGCCAGCCGCACGCAGGGGGTGCCAGAAGGGCGCGATCAGGGTGCCGGCGCCCAGGCGGATGGTCGAGGTACGCGCCGCCAGGTTGGCCAGGATCGGCATGGGGCTGGGGGAGATGGTGTATTCCATCGCATGATGCTCACCGACCCAGACGGTGCAGAAACCGCCGGCTTCGGCCATCAGGGTCAGTTCGGTCAGCTCTTCGAACAGCTGCCGATGGCTGACGCTTTCGTCCCAGCGTTCCATGTGCACGAACAGGGAAAATTTCATAAGAAGCCTACCTCTTGTCTTCCACCTCGGCCCAGGGCTCGGGTGTCTCTTGTTGGCGGTACGCGACGGCTCGGCCAGTCGATGTTTTTATTGGTATACCATAATACGTGAACTGGCAAGCAGAGATGTGACGAGATTCGGCGGTAGCCCCCAGACGTCACTTCCACAAGCCAAAAGGCGGTTGTGTAATCTGGTATACCGTAATACTTTCTGCTCACCAGGACGACCTGTCCAGCAGGCGTCTTCCACAACTACAACAATGGAATTCCTGGATGTCCGCAGCCCCTCGCTCTGCCGTCGCTATCGAAACCCATACCGTGGATCACGTCGCCCCGGCCGAACGCCACGGCCATAGCCGCGATCTCTTCACGCTCTGGTTCAGCACCAATATCGCGCCGCTGCCCATCGTTACCGGCGCCATGGTGGTCCAGTCCTTCCACCTGAAGCTGGCCTGGGGCCTGCTGGCCATCGTGCTCGGGCATCTGCTCGGCGGGGTGGTGCTGGCCCTGGCCTCGGCCCAGGGGCCGCGCCTGGGCATCCCGCAGATGGTGCAGAGTCGCGGTCAGTTCGGTCGCTATGGCGCTCTGCTGATCGTCTGTGTCACGGCGCTGATCTATGTGGGCTTCTTCACCTCCAACGTGGTGCTGGCCGGCAAGTCGATCCAGGGGCTGGTGCCGGTCGTACCCATGCCGCTGGCCATCGTGCTCGGTGCCCTGAGCGCCACGGCCATCGGGGTGATCGGCTATCGCTGCATCCATACCCTCAATCGCTGGGGCACCTGGGTGATGGGCGCCGGACTGCTGGCCGGCTTCGCCATGATGCTGAGCCAGCCGCTGCCGGCGGATTTCCTGACCCGGGGCGGCCTCAACGCCAGCGGCTTCATCGCCACCCTGTCGCTCGGGGTGATCTGGCAACTGAGCTTCTCGCCCTACACCAGCGACTATTCGCGCTATCTGCCGGAAGCCGTCGGTATCGCGCGCCCCTTCTGGGCGACCTATCTCGGCGCCACCCTGGGCACCATCCTGGCCTTTTCCTTTGGTGTGGTGGCGGTACTGGCAGTGCCGGCCGGCGGCGACGCCATGGCTGCCGTGGCCCAGGCCACCGGCTGGCTGGGTCCGGTGCTGATGGTGCTGTTCCTGCTCAACATCATCAGTCACAACGCGCTCAACCTCTATGGCGCGGTGCTCGCCATCATCACCTGCGTGCAGACCTTCGCTGCTGGCTGGACGCCGGGTGTCAGGGTCAAGGTGGTGCTGTCGAGTCTGGTGCTGGTGGGCTGCTGCGGGGTGGCGCTGATGGCCTCCGCCGATTTCATCGAAAGATTCATCGGCCTGGTGCTGGCCATGACCATGATCCTGGTGCCCTGGGCCTCCATCAATCTGATCGACTTCTATCTGATCAAGCGTGGCGACTATCACATCCCCTCGCTGTTCGCCGCCGACGGCGGCCGCTATGGCCGCTTCAACGACCATGCCATCGCCGCCTACGCGGTCGGCATCCTGGTGCAGCTGCCGTTCGCCAACACGGCGCTGTTCAAGGGGCCCTATGCCGACCTGGTGGCGGGCGCCGATCTGTCCTGGCTGTTCGGGCTGCTGGTGACCTGCCCGCTGTATTTCTGGCTGGCCTACCAGGGCTCGCCGGCCCAGGCCGCACGGCTGCAGGCTGCCTCGGCACAATGAGCTGCGTCGCTGTCGAAAACCACCTTCAATCCCCTCCCGAGGAACCCCGCTCATGTTGCAAGACGCTTCCCTGTTTCGCCAGCAAGCCTATGTCGACGGCGCCTGGATCGACGCCGACAGCGGTGCCATCGTCAGCGTGGACAACCCGGCCACCGGCGAGACCCTGGGCACCATTCCCAAGCTCGGCCGCGCCGAGACCAAGCGTGCCATCGACGCCGCCAACCGTGCCCTGCCGGCCTGGCGCGCGCTGACCGCCAAGGAGCGTTCGGCCAAGCTGCGGCGCTGGTACGAGCTGATGATCGAGAACCAGGACGACCTGGGCCGGCTGATGACCCTGGAGCAGGGCAAGCCGCTGGCCGAGGCCAAGGGCGAGATCGCCTACGCCGCCTCCTTCATCGAGTGGTTCGCCGAAGAAGCCAAGCGCATCTATGGCGACACCATCCCCGGCCACCAGGCCGACAAGCGCATCCTGGTGATCAAGCAGCCCATCGGCGTCACCGCCGCCATCACGCCGTGGAATTTCCCCACCGCGATGATCACCCGCAAGGCCGGTCCGGCCCTGGCCGCCGGCTGTACCATGGTGATCAAGCCCGCCAGCCAGACCCCGTACTCGGCGCTGGCCCTGGTCGAACTGGCCGAGCGCGCCGGCATTCCCAAGGGCGTGCTGAGCGTGGTCACCGGCTCCGCCGCCGACATCGGCGCCGAGCTGACCGAAAGCCCCATCGTGCGCAAGATCTCCTTTACCGGCTCCACCGAGATCGGCGCCAAGCTGATGGAGCAGAGCGCGCCCACCATCAAGAAGCTGTCGCTGGAACTGGGCGGCAACGCGCCCTTCATCGTCTTTGACGACGCCGACCTGGACAAGGCCGTGGAAGGCGCCATCGCCTCCAAGTACCGCAACGCCGGCCAGACCTGCGTCTGCGTCAATCGCCTCTATATCCAGGACGGCGTGTACGACGCCTTCGCCGAGAAATTCAAGGCCGCCGTGGCCAAGCTCAAGGTCGGCAACGGCCTGGAAGAGGGCGTGACCATCGGCCCGCTGATCGACGCCAAGGCGGCGGCCAAGGTCAAGGAACACATCGACGACGCCGTGAGCCAGGGCGCCAGGGTCATCGCCGGGGGCAAGGCCCACGCCAACGGCGGCAGCTACTTCGAGCCGACCATCCTCGCCGACGTGCCCAGGAGTGCCAAGGTGTCCAAGGAGGAGACCTTCGGCCCGCTGGCGCCGCTGTTCCGCTTCAAGGACGAGGCCGAGGTCATCGAACTGGCCAACGACACCGAATTCGGCCTGGCCTCCTACTTCTATGCCCGCGACCTGTCCCGCGTGTTCCGCGTGGCCGAGGCGCTGGAGTACGGCATGGTCGGCATCAACACTGGCCTGATCTCCAACGAGGTCGCCCCCTTTGGTGGCGTCAAGGCCTCGGGCCTGGGCCGCGAGGGCTCCAAGTACGGCATCGAGGACTACCTCGAGATCAAGTACCTCTGCCTGGGGATCTGATCGCTCTCGTTGGGCTTCGCGGCGCTCAACCCAACCTACCAGCCCCCGTAGGTTGGGTTGAGACGGTTTTATCGTCGAAGCCCAACGGGCGCACCGAGTTTGGACGTGTTGGGCTTCGCGGTGCTCAACCCAACCTACGATCGAGGTAGGTTGGGCTGAGACGGCTCCATCGTCGAAGCCCAACAGCTCCCGGCGCCATCAACCCAAGGGATGCAACTGCCCGGCCTCGGCCGTACCGAAATAGAGGCCATGCTGACCCTGCGCCTGCTCATGCAGACGGCGCTCCAGGATCTGCTGGATCGAAGGATAGGCCAGTTCGGCCCAGGGCAGCTCGTCCGGGGCAAAGAAGCGGCGCTCCAGGGTCTCGACACCGGCGTCGGCGGCGATCTCGATCAATTCGGCGCGAAAGATCAAATAGACCTGATTGACCGTCGTGGCGTTGAAGATGGAATAGGGTGCCAATATTCGCGCCCGCACCCCGCTTTCTTCCCAGGTCTCGCGCAAGGCCGCCTGCTCGGCGCTCTCGCCGTTCTCCATGAAGCCCGCGGGCAGGGTCCAGTAGCCAAGCCGCGGCTCGATGGCCCGGCGACAGAGCAGATAGCGGCCCTGATGCTCCACCAGGCACCCGGCAATCACCCGCGGATTGTCATAGAGTACATGGCCGCAGGCGGTGCACAGCAACCGTTCATGGCTATCGCCCGCAGGCTGGCCACGACGCAATTCGGCGCTGCCGCACTGGCAGCAGAAACGTGGGGAAGGGCTCATGCTGACCTCGGCCTGGTCACTGCTCTGATTATTCTAGTCTTACGGTATACCAGAACGTCTCAGCGGCCTAGTCGGAACGTCGGGCGTCCGCGTGGGGGCGGTGTCCCAGCTCGGTGGCGATCCGCGCGGCGGTCTCGGCCAGCAGGGCGCCGACCCATTCCCGCGTCGCGGCCGCATCCATCACGGCATCGGGGCCGGAGACGTTGAGCGCCGCCACCAGTTGGTCGCGATGATCGCGGATGCCGGTGGCGATGGCGGTGGAGTAGTCGGAGCGGTGCAGGACCCAACCCTGACGGCGGTCTTGCTCGACCAGGCGCAACAGCTCCGGCAGGGTACGGGGCGCGGGCGGTGGCTGGTCATCCAGCCGCTCGTGCTGGTAGAGGGCGCTCAGGGCCTCGGCGTCGAGGCCGCTGAGCAGCACTCGGCCCAGGGCGGTACGGGTGCAGGGTAGCCGGGTGCCCACCGGGACGTTCACCGTCAGCCGCTGGCTGGCCATGGCGCGGTAGAGATAGACCACCTCGGTACGATCGCGGATGCCCAGATGGCAGGACAGCGAGGTGACGTCGCGCAGCCGTTCCAGGTGGGGCTGCGCGATGTCCACCAAGTCGCGGCTGGCCAGGTAGGCGAAGCCCTGGCTGACCACCTTGATGCCCAGGCCGTATCCGGTCCTGGACTGACGCTCCAGATAGCCCAGCTCGGTGAGGGTCATGACGATGCGGTAGACCGACGAGGTCGAGCCGCCGAGACCGTCGGCGATCTCCTGCAGGGTCAGCAGGCGTCGCTTCGCGTCGAACAGTTCCAGGACCCTCAGGCCACGCAGCAGGGCGGGCACCCGATAGTCGCCGTCCGCCTCGACCGCCGTCGCTTCGACGACGGTCATGGGATGCCCGCCTTGAGCAGCACCGCGACCCCCAGCGCACCGCCGTCGAACTCTTCCAGCGCATCGAGCAGCACGTGCCAGAGGTAATGGGCGCTGGCGCGGTCGCAGAGCAGGTGGACATGCGGCAGAGTACCGTCGCCGGCATTGAGCAGGATGGCGTTGAGTCTGGCTACCGAGGTCTGCACCACCTGGCCGACCGCGAAGGGCTTGCCCAGGTCCACGCCACACAGCTTGGCGAACAGCGCGGGCAGCTGGGACCCGGTGAGGATCAGCCAGGCGTGGGAGTCCTGGCGCGGCAGCGGGTAGCAGCCGGGGCCAAGCTCGGCGGCAGCCGCTTCCAGGGCGGCGACCCGCGCCCCGCCGTCGCCCAGGGCGCCAAGCAGCAGGTATTCGCTCGGCGACAGCCGCAGCAGCCATTCCCCGGTCGCCTGGCGCAGCGCCTGGTTGGGCCGCTCCGGGAGGACATAGCCCTGGGCCCGCAGCTGGTCGCCGGCGGTCGGGCCGCGCAGGCCGAAGCGCGGCAGATTGCTCAGGTCGGCCAGGCCACCGCGGCGGAGCAGCGCCGCTTCGTCGCCAGCACTCAGACGCTCGGCAAAGATCCGTCCCTGATGCTGCAGTACGGGTGTATCGAGCTGCAATTCGACCAGCGGGCTGCGTTCGTCGAACTCCACGGGATTCAGCGTCATGCTCCCATCTCCTGGCGTTGGGCTTGGGGATCGTAGAAGGGCAGGCGTGTCACCGTGGCCTGGACCATCTTGCCTCCTTCGACGCGGATCGGCAGGGACATGCCGGGCTCGGCCTGATCGGGGGCGGCATAGGCCAGGCCGAGGATGCAGCCCAGGGTGGGGGAGAATTCGCAGGAGGTGACGTTGCCCGCGATGTCATCGCCGCGCAGTACCAGGTGGCCTTCCAGCGGCTGGCTGGCGGTTGCCGGCAGGGTGAAGCCCACCAGCTTGCGCCGCAGCGGCTGGCTTTCGAGGATCTCGATGGACTTCTGGCCGACGAAGAAGGGCTTCTGGCGACCGATGGCCCAGCCCATGTCGATTTCGGCGGGGTGGGTCATGCCGTCGGTGTCCTGGCCGATGATCACATGGCCCTTCTCCAGCCGCAGCAGGCGCTGGGCCTCGACGCCGAAGGGGCGGATGCCGAAGCGGCCTCCAGCCTCCATCAGCGCATCCCAGAGCCGCTCGCCGAAGCGCGCGGGCACATGGATTTCATAGCCCAGTTCGCCGACGAAACCGACCCGCAACAGCCGCGCGGGAATCCCGGCGACCCGGCCCTCGCGCACGGCGAGGTAGGGGAAGGCCTCGGGCGTCAGGTCCAGTTCGGGGCACAGCTCGCGCAGCACCTCCCGGGAGCGCGGACCGGCCAGGTTCACGGCGGCAAAGGCGGCGCTGACGTTGGCGATGTCCACGTCCAGCCGCCACTGGGCGTTCCATTTGAGCAGGCTGCGGTAGACGCGATCGACGCCGCTGGTGGTCGCCGAGACGTAGAAGTGCTGCTCGCCCAGGCGCGCGGCCACGCCGTCGTCGATCACCACGCCGTCTTCGGCGGTCATCAGGGCGTAGCGGGTACGTCCCACCGGTAGCTTGCGAAAGCCAAAGGTGTAGACCCGTTCCAGCAGCTCGGCGGCATCGGGGCCGCGCACCTCGAGGCCGCCCAGGGTGGAGACGTCGATCAGGCCCACGCCCTCGCGGACCTGGCGGACCTCGGCCTGGATGCAACGCTGGCGTTCGCTGGACGGGCCGTAGAAGGCCGGCCGTTGCCAGACACCCGCCGGCATCAGGCTGGCCCCAGTTCCAGGTGGCGCTCGTGCATGGCCGTGCGCCGATAGGGATCGAAGGCACGCCCGGCGACGTGGGCGAGCTTTTCCGCGGTGAAGGGCGGCCGTGCGGTGGTCACCCCGGTATCGCTGACGCTGCGTGCGGTGACGGCAGCCACCAGGCGCGCGGTGGACAGCGCCGAATGGCGACCCTGGGAGGGGCCCATGCCGACGGTGGAGAAGCGCTTGACCAACTGGACGTCGCGATAGCCGTGGCGGGTCGCATTGATGATGTCGGCGATCTGCAGATCCTCGTCGAAGTCGACGAACTCCTTGCCCTGGGGGTGGGCGAACATTGGCCAGGGAAAGTTGACCTGATGGTCGTCGGCCTGGGTCTGCTCGGTGGTGAGCGGGGCGAGATCCAGTTCGGCCAGGGCGCGGGACGCGGCGGCGCGGCCGTCGGACAGCACCCGCTCCAGCGCATGGCGGCCATTGACCGAGCCGGCCAGGTGCAGGCCCCGCGGCAGATTGCCGAGGCTGAAGGCGGCCTGCTCGTCGACGTAACCCAGGGTGCCGCCGGCCTGGCAGGCCAGCTGGTAGACCGGCATGTAGCCGGCGGACATGCACAGCAGGTCGCAATCCAGGGTCAGGCCCGCGGGGCCGACCTGGCCCTGGCCGACGATGGGACGGACATCGACCCGCGCCAGCTGGCGGCCAGCGGCATCGGCGTGGGCCTCGTACACCGTATGGCCCAGGTGTACGGGAATGCCGCGTGCGCTTACCGCCTGCTGCAACTGCGCATCCCGCGGCGCCGCGCGCAGATCGAGCAGCGCGGCGACGGTGACCCCCTGCTCCTGCAGGTCGAGGGCCGCCAGATAGCCATCGTCGTTGCCGGCCAGGACCACGGCACGCTGGCCCGGTCGCACGCCATAGAGACGCATCAGGCGTTGGGCGGCGCTGGTCAGCAGGATGCCGGGCAGGTCGTTGTTGCGGAAGATCACCGGTTGGTCGAAGGCGCCACTGGCGAGGATAGTCTGCCGCGCCCTGACCTTGAACATCCGGTTGCCCTGGATGACCGGCAGATAGTGGTCGGCGAACCAGCCGTTGCACACGGCGGCCTCCAGCACCCGGATGCGTGGTTCGGCGCGCACCGCGACCACCAGTTCCTCGCGTAGCCCTTCACCCTGGCCGGCATCGAGGCCGAAACGACCCCAGGCCAGGGCGCCGCCGAGCAGCGGCTGCTGTTCGATGAGCAGCACCTCGGCGCCACCCTGGGCCGCAGCCAGCGCTGCGCTGAGGCCAGCGGGACCGGCGCCGATCACCGCCACGTCGCAGAACAGATAGGCCTTGTCGTGGTAGGTGGGGACGAAGGTCAGGTCGAGCACGCCGAGGCCGGCCTTCCTGCGGATCAGCGGCTCCCAGCGTTTCCACATGCCCTTGGGCTTGTAGAAGGCGCGATAGTAGAAGCCCACCGGCATGAACCTGGAGAAGGTGCCGAGCAGGGCATCGCGGTCGCGCTCGAGGCTGCCGCTGACGTTCTGCGCCGTGGCGCTCAAACCTTCGCGCAGCGGCAGTTCATCCGCCAGCACATTGGGCTCGTCCGGCAACTGCACCAGGGTGTTGGCGTCCTGGCCAGCCAGGGTCAGGGGCCCGCGGGGCCGGTGATACTTGAAGGAACGCGACAGCAGCCAGCGACCCTCGCCGAGCAGGGCGCTGGCCAGGGTATCGCCGGCATAGCCGTGACAGGTCTGGCCTTCGAAACGGAAGGCGAGCGGACGGTTGCGATCGATCAGCAGCCCCATGGGGGCCGGCAGGCGGGTCATGGGCGCACCTCCGCAACGGCGAAGTCGACACGCTGGGTGAACAGCTCGCGGGGATCGAAGGTGCGCAGCACCTCGTCGGTGCCGGTGTGGCGTTCGGCCAGGAACCAGTAGCTGGAGGCATTGTGCAGCCACCATTCGGTGACCACGCCGCGGCGATTCCCGCAGTTGAACACGTAGTCGGCCCATTCGGCGGTGCTGCAGGCCCGGGGATCGGGCATGGCCTTGAGTTCGCCGCCGTAGGTGAATTCGCTGATGTTGCGCGGCCCGTTGAGCGGGCAGGTGAGAATCTTCATGACAGCTCCTTAATGGCTGGCCGCGGTGGCGCCCATCTCGTTGACCTGCTGGAAGCGGCTGAACCGGTCCAGGCCGAAGGGGGCGATGAGCTCGGGCACCCGCCCGCCGCTGGCCACCAGTTCAGCCATGGTCTTGCCGCAGATCGGCGTGGCCTTGAAGCCCCAGGTGCCCCAGCCGGCGTCCAGGTAGTAGCCATCGATGGGCGACAGGCCCATCAGCGGGCTGTAGTCCGGGGTCATGTCGGTTATCCCGGCCCATTGGCGCATCAGCTTGGCGTTGGCCATGAAGGGGAACATCTCGATGGCGTGGGCCAGCAGGCTTTCCTTGAGCTCCAGGGTGGAGCGGGTGTGGTACAGCGGATAGGGGTCCGAACCGCCGCCGAAGACGATCTCGCCGCGGCTGGTCTGCTGTACGTAGCAGTGCAGGGCGCTGGAACTCACCAGGGGGTCGAGGAAGGGCTTGAACGGCTGGGTGACCATGGCCTGCAGCGGGTAGGTGTGCAGCGGCGCGCAGATGCCCAGCTTGTTCATCAGCAGCGAGCTGGTACCGGCCACCGCCTGTACCGCGCAGCCGCAGCGCACCGTGCCGCGGTTGGTCTTGAGGGCGGTGATTCTATTGTTCTCCACCACGAAGTCCTGCACCTCGGTCAACGGGTGGATCTCCACGCCGCGTTTGGCCGCCTGCTTGGCGTAGCCCCAGGCCACGGCGTCGTGACGGGCGGTGCCGCCATCGATGTGCCACAGCCCGGCCAGCACCGGCAGGTGGCCGGGATCGAGGTTGAGGCAGGGCACCAGTTCGCGGATCTGCTGGCGGTCGATCAGTTCGGTGCGTCCGCCGAAGTGCTTGTTGACCTCGGCGCGCTGGCGGAAGGCGCGCACCGTGGTGTCGGTGTGCGCTAGGGTCAGCTGGCCCCGCTCGGAATACATGATGTTGAAATCGAATTCGTTGGACAGCTCTTTGAACAGCCGCACCGACTCGATGTAGAACTTCACCCCTTCGCTGGTGAGGTAGTTGGAGCGAATCACCGCGGTATTGCGCGCCGTGTTTCCGCCGCCCAGGTAGGCCTTCTCCAGCACCGCGACATTGGTGATGCCGTGGTACTTGGCCAGGTAGTAGGCGGTGGCCAGGCCATGGCCGCCACCACCGATGATGACCACGTCGTAGCTGGACTTGAGTTCCTTGGGTGGCGGCAGGTCGACCTCCACCGGGTAGTCGGCGGACAGGCCGTATTTCAACAGGCTGAAAGGCATGGTGGGCTCCCGGTCAGGTCGCGACGGCGTGGGGGTGCTGGCGCTGGGCGGCGCTCAGAGTGTTGTGCAGCAGCAGGGCGATGGTCATGGGCCCGACCCCACCCGGCACCGGGGTGAGGGCACCGGCCACGGCCGCTACCTTGGGGGCGACGTCGCCCACCAGCCGGGCGCCGGCGGCGTGCTCCACGCGATTGATGCCGACGTCGATGACCACCGCGCCGGGCTTGACCCAGTCCACGGTGACCAGACCGGGCTGGCCGGCCGCGGCCACCAGGATGTCGGCCTGGCGGCACAGCGCGGCGGCGTCGCGGCTGCGCGAATGCACCAGGGTCACCGTGCAGTGCGCCTGCAACAGCAGAGCCGCCATGGGCTTGCCGACGATGTTGGAGCGGCCGACCACCACCGCATGGCGTCCGCTGAGATCACCCAGCTGGTCCTGCAGCAGCCGCAGGCAGCCGGCCGGTGTGCAGGGCACCAGACCGGGTTGGCCCAGGGCCAGGGCGCCAACGTTCTCGCGGTGAAAGCCATCGACGTCCTTGTCCGGGCGAAGCGCCTGGAGCACCGCCGCCTCGTCGATCTGCGGCGGCAATGGCAGTTGCACCAGGATGCCGTGCACTTCCGGGTCGGCGTTGAGCGCGGCGATCAGGGCGAGCAGCTCGATCTGCTCAAGATCCGCCGGCAACTCATGGCTGCGCGAGCGGATGCCCACTTCGGCGGCACGGCGGAGCTTGTTGCGCACATACACCTGGCTGGCCGGATCGCTGCCCACCAGGATGACCGCCAGGGCCGGCTGGATACCCCGCGCGCGCATCTCGGCCACATCTTGGGCGACCTCCTGCAGCAGGCGGGCGGCGGCGGCCTTGCCGTCGATCAGTCGGGCGCTCATCGAAACACCACCACGCGATTGCCATTGAGGAACAGCCGCCGCTCGATGTGGTACTTCACCGCCTTGTACAGGGCAACGGTCTCGGTATCCCGGCCGATGGCGACCAGGTCTTCGGGACGATAGCCGTGGTCGACGCGTTGCACCTCTTGCTCGATGATCGGGCCTTCGTCGAGGTCCGAGGTCACGTAGTGGGCGGTGGCCCCGATCAGCTTGACGCCACGCTCGAAGGCCTGGTGGTAGGGCTTGGCGCCTTTGAAGCCGGGCAGGAAGGAGTGGTGGATGTTGATGGCGCGGCCGGCGAGCTCCTGGCAGAGCTCGTTCGAGAGGATTTGCATGTAGCGCGCCAGCACCACCAGTTCGGTCCCGGTCTCCTCCACCAGGCGCAGCAATTCGAGTTCCTGCTGACGCTTGCTGTCCTTGGTCACCGGCAGGTAGACGAAGCGGATTCCTTCCCGTTCGGCCATGGGGCGCAGGTCCAGGTGATTGGAGACGATGGCGGTGATCTCCATCGGCAACTCGCCCTTCTGGTGGCGATAGAGCAGGTCGGTGAGGCAGTGATCGAACTTGCTCACCATCAGCAGCACCCGCGTGGGGCGGGCGGTGCTGTACAGCGCCCACTGCATGGCGAAGTCGGCCGCGACTGCGGCGAAGCCGTCGCGCAGCGCCTCGATGCCGGTACTGGCGCCCGGGTTGAAGCGGAACACCGTGCGCATGAAGAAGCGCTCGGTGAAATCGTCGTCGAATTGCGCCATCTCGGCGATGTAGCAATTGTTGCGGGCGAGATAGGTGCTGACGGCGGCCACAATGCCCGAGGTGGCCGGGCAACTGACATTGAGGATGTAGGTGGGCAAGGTTTCCATATGCGCGTCCGGATTTCACCAGTGGAGGAACATTTCGCTGCGGCGTTATTTCCTGTTGGGAATATAAAATTCACGGATGCTGTTATAGGGCAAGCGCAGGCGCTCGTCCAGAGTAGAGTAATAAAAATTTCCTACCAGTTATAAGGCGGTCTTTTTACCGGCGAAATTCCCTTTCACCGGCGAGCCGGGCGCGGCTCAGTCGTCCTTGAAGGTCATGATCGACAACAGCTTGATCGGCACCTGGTTCAATCGCTCCGGGCCGTGGGGGACGTCGCTGTCGAAGGTAAGGCTGTCGCCCGGGCCCATTTCATAGAGGTGGTTGCCGTGGCGATAGACCAGGCTCCCTTCGAGCAGGTGGATGAACTCGGTACCAGGATGGGAAAAGGTGGGGAATTCCTCGCTGGCATCGTCCATGGAGACCAGATAGGCCTCCAGGCTCTTCTTCGGCCCGCGGGAGTGGTTGAGCAGGTGATAGGTGTGTCCCTTGTCGGTCCCCCGGCGCACCACCTCGAGACCTTCGCCCGCCTTGACCAGCAGGGCGTCGCGTTCCTGCTGGTCGTACTGGCTGAACAGCCGCGACAGCGGCAGGCCCAGGGTGTCGCACAGCCGGCCGAGGGTTTCCAGGCTGGTGGAGACCTGGGCGTTCTCGATCTTGCTCAGCATGCCCTGGCTGATACCGGCCATGCGCGCCACCTCGGCGGTCTTCAGACCCTGATCCTGGCGCTGGCGACGAATCTGGATGCCTATGTACTGCTCGATCTTCAGGCGTGGCTCACGACTCGGGGATTCTTGCATCATTTTAGTTTTGGGAATAAAAAATTCGCACCAGTAAAGTGCAGGAAGGAGGGCGGATACGCGCGGGCGTCCGATGGGGCTCCCATCATGCCGGAAAAAATCCCCGCGGGCTGCTGCCGGGATTCTCCTTGGGATCCGCAGGGTTAACTCGCTGACGGGAAGGTTCTGGCATAGCGGTCGGCAAAGCGGACGCGACTTGGCAGAGTCTTTGCTTTCCTGTTGGGAAGAATAAATTCCCATTGGGAATATAGTGGATCTCAGCCAAGGAGCCAGTCATGTTGCCCAGCGAAACCCAGCATCTCATCGACCAGCACGGTATCCGCTACGTGCTGGCCCAGTTCGTCGACATCCATGGTTCCGCCAAGACCAAGTCCGTGCCGGTGGCCGGCCTCGCCGCCGTGGCGGAGGAAGGAGCGGGTTTCGCCGGTTTCGCCATCTGCGGCATGGGCATGGAGCCCCATGGACCCGACTTCATGGCCCGGGGCGATCTCTCCACCCTGATTCCGGTGCCCTGGCAGGCTGGCTACGGGCGGGTGGTGTGCATCGGTCATGTCAACGGCAAGCCCCATCCCTATGACAGCCGCTACGTGCTGCAGCGCCAGGTAGCGCGCCTTGGCGACCGCGGCTGGAGCCTGAACACCGGGCTGGAACCCGAGTTCTTCCTCATGCGCCGCGACGAGGTCGGCAAGCTGTCCCTGGTGGATGGCAGCGACACCCTGGACAAGCCCTGCTACGACTACAAGGGTCTGTCGCGCTCGCGGCTCTTTCTGGAAAAGCTCACCGAAGCCCTGCAGCCGGTCGGTTTCGACATCTATCAGATCGACCACGAGGACGCCAACGGCCAGTTCGAGATCAACTACACCTACAGCGAGGCGCTGGAGTCGGCGGATCGCTTCACCTTCTTCCGTATGGCCGCCGGCGAGATCGCCAACGAACTGGGCATGATCTGTTCCTTCATGCCCAAGCCCGATCCCAAGCGCGCCGGCAACGGCATGCATTTCCACCTGTCGCTGGCCAGCGCCACCAGCCGCAACCTCTTCCACGACGACAGCGATCCGCGCGGCATGGGCCTGTCGCGACTGGCCTACCATTTCCTCGCCGGCCTGCTGGCCCATGGTCCGGCGCTCTGCGCCTTCGCCGCGCCCACGGTGAATTCCTACAAGCGCCTGGTGGTGGGCCGCTCGCTGTCCGGCGCCACCTGGGCGCCGGCCTTCATCGCCTACGGCGCCAACAACCGCTCGGCGATGATAAGGGTGCCCTATGGCCGCCTGGAATTCCGCCTGCCCGATGCCGGCTGCAATCCCTATCTGGTCACCGCCGCCATCATCGCCGCCGGTCTCGACGGCATCGAGCGCGAACTGGACCCGGGCGCGCCCTGCAACGAGAACCTCTACAACCTGAGCCTCGAGGCCATCGCCGCGCGGGGGATCGAGACCCTGCCGCAGAGCCTCAAGGAAGCCTGCGACGCCCTGGACGCCGACCCGCTGTTCCGCGAGATGCTCGGCCCGGAAATCGTCGACGAATTCATCAAGCTGAAGCGCATGGAGTGGGTGGAATACAGCCGCCACGTCTCCGACTGGGAGATCCAGCGCTACACCGAATTCTTCTGATCGCCCCCTCTTTATCGATCGATCTTCGGGCGCCCCCGGTACGCCCCCTGCCTTCGAAGGAGTGACACCCATGTGTGGAATCGTTGGACTCTATCTGAAGAACCCGGCGCTGGAGGCCCAGCTCGGCAGCCTCTTCGAGCCCATGCTCGAAGCCATGACCGACCGAGGTCCGGACAGCGCCGGCTTCGCCATCTACGGTGACGAGGTGGCCGAGGGCTGGGTCAAGCTGACCCTGCAGGCCACCTCCGACGGCTATGACTTCGCCGCCCTGGTCACTGCGTTGCAGCAAAAACTTGATGCCGAGCTGGACTGGTTCCAGAACGCCAGCGCCCTCGTGCTCAAGATCCGCGCGGCGGAAGCCGAGGTCCGCGCCGTGCTGGCCGAGCTGGCGCCTGAGCTACGCATCATGAGCGCCGGGCGCAGCATCGAGATCCTCAAGGGCATGGGCCTGCCCCAGGAGATCGCCAACCGCTTCGGCCTGGCCGGGATGCAGGGCAGCCACATCATCGGCCACACCCGCATGGCCACCGAGAGCGCCGTGACCCTGGAGGGCAGCCATCCATTTTCCACCGGCGCCGACCTCTGCCTGGTGCACAATGGCTCGCTGTCCAACCATTCGCGGCTGCGCCAGAGCCTCAGGCGTGAGGGCATTGCCTTCGAGACCGAGAACGACACCGAGGTCGCCGCCGGTTACCTGACCTGGCGGCTGCGCGAGGGCGACAGCCTCAAGCAGGCACTGGACCGTTCCCTGGAGGATCTGGACGGCTTCTTCACCTTTGCCATCGGCACCCGCAACGGCTTCGCGGTGATCCGCGATCCCATCGCCTGCAAGCCGGCGATCCTCGCCGAAACCGACGACTACGTGGCCATGGCCTCCGAGTACCAGGCGTTGTCGAGCCTGCCCGGCATCGAGCGGGCCAAGGTCTGGGAGCCGGCACCGGCCACCCTGTACGTCTGGGAACGCGAGTTGGCCTGAGGAGCAGCGCAGATGAAAACCTTTGATCTCACCCAAATCGCCGTGCGCGAGCTCAACCAGGCCCTGCACGACGTCGCCCAGACCGCCACCGAGCGCGAGTGGGTGGTCACCCATCCCAATGGCGCCCACAACCTTGCCGTGGGCGTGAACGCTGCCGTGTCCGTGGATATCAACGGGCACGCCGGCTACTACTGCGCGGGCATGAACCAGCATGCCGCCATTACCGTACATGGCAATGTCGGCGTCGGCTGCGCGGAAAACATGATGTCCGGCGCGGTACGGGTCAAGGGCAGCGCTTCCCAGGCCGCCGGCGCCACCGCCCATGGCGGCCTGCTGGTCATCGAAGGCGACGCCGGCGCGCGCTGCGGTATTTCCATGAAGGGCGTCGATATCGTCGTCGGGGGCAGCATCGGCCACATGAGCTGCTTCATGGGCCAGGCCGGGCGCCTGGTGGTCTGCGGCGACGCCGGCGACGCCCTGGGCGATTCGCTGTACGAGACGCGTATCTATGTGAAA
Organism: Pseudomonas oryzihabitans; assembly: GCF_014522265.1. GTDB lineage: Bacteria > Pseudomonadota > Gammaproteobacteria > Pseudomonadales > Pseudomonadaceae > Chryseomonas > Chryseomonas aestiva. The sequence goes on along the minus strand of NZ_CP017024.1, from coordinate 4,187,765 downwards.
GGCCGCGTGGCCTCCCTGGGCTCGGACTGCATCGAGAAGGAGATGCGCGCCGAACACCTGGCCGAGTTGCAGGAACTGCTCGACACCGCCGGCTTCGCCGAGCGTGCCGCCGACTTCAAGCGCTACGGCTCCGCCCGCCAGCTCTACAACTTCAAAGTCGACAACGCCTCGGCCTATTGATCGCGCAGGAGAATCGCCATGACTGACCAGAACACCCCCGTGCTGCGCGAATCGGCCACCTTCGATCGCCTCACCATCCAGGAAATCCAGCGTGCCGCCGAGACCGGCATCTACGACATCCGTGGTGGCGGCACCAAGCGCAAGCTGCCGCATTTCGATGACCTGTTGCTGCTGGGCGCCAGCGTCTCGCGCTACCCGCTGGAGGGTTACCGCGAGAAGTGCGGTACCGACGTGGTGCTCGGTACCCGCTTTGCCAAGAAACCCATCCACCTGAAGATCCCAGTGACCATTGCCGGCATGAGCTTTGGCGCGCTCTCGGCCAATGCCAAGGAAGCCCTCGGCCGCGGTGCCAGTATCGCCGGCACCAGCACCACCACCGGCGACGGCGGCATGACCCCCGAGGAGCGCGGCCAGTCCCAGCACCTGGTCTACCAGTACCTGCCGTCGCGCTACGGCATGAATCCCGACGACCTGCGCAAGGCCGACGCCATCGAGATCGTCCTGGGGCAGGGCGCCAAGCCCGGCGGTGGCGGCATGCTGCTGGGCATGAAGGTCACCGAGCGGGTGGCCGGCATGCGGACCCTGCCCATCGGCGTCGACCAGCGCAGTGCCTGTCGCCATCCCGACTGGACCGGTCCGGATGACCTGGCGATCAAGATCGCCGAGTTGCGCGAGATCACCGACTGGGAAAAGCCCATCTACGTGAAGATTGGCGCCAGTCGGCCCTATTACGACGTCAAGCTGGCGGTCAAGGCCGGCGCCGACGTGGTGGTGCTCGACGGCATGCAGGGCGGCACCGCGGCGACCCAGGAGGTATTCATCGAGCACGTCGGCATTCCCATCCTGCCGGCGATCCCCCAGGCGGTGCAGGCGCTGCAGGAGATGGGCATGCACCGCAAGGTGCAACTGATCGTCTCCGGGGGCATCCGCAATGGCGCCGACGTGGCCAAGGCCATGGCCCTGGGTGCCGATGCCGTGGCCATCGGGACGGCGGCGCTGATCGCCCTGGGCGACAACCATCCGCGGCTGGATGCCGAACTGCGCAAGCTCGGCTCCGCCGCCGGCTACTACGACGACTGGCAGAACGGCCGCGATCCGGCGGGCATCACCACCCAGGACCCGGAACTGGCCAGACGCCTCGACCCGGTGGAAGGCGGTCGTCGGCTGGCCAATTACCTGCGGGTGCTGGTGCTGGAAGCCCAAACCATGGCGCGCGCCTGCGGCAAGTCGCACCTGCACAACCTCGACCCGGAAGACCTGGTGGCCCTGACCATCGAGGCCGCGGCCATGGCGCGGGTGCCGCTGGCGGGTACCAGTTGGGTACCGGGGCAAACCGGGTTCTAGTGGTGTGGTCGTTTCTCTCTGCGACTCGTCCTGAAAGGAGCTGCCTTTTGCTAGCGGTCAGGGTGGCGATAGACCGTAGGTTGGGTTGAGACGGCTCTATCGTCGAAGCCCAACATTGCCGGCCCTCGGGGCGACGTTGGGCTTCGCTGTGCTCAACCCAACCTACGGCCGCTTGCCATGGTGGCGATCGGGCGGTCTGCAACACGTTTCTTCGGCCAGGCAGCCTCGGGCGCCGGGCCGCACGACGACTCACGTTCCCTTTCATCCCTCAGCGAAGGAAGCTCGACATGATCGGTAAAGGCAAGGCGGTTGCGGTTCTGGTGGCAGCCCTCGGGATGCCCGGTATGGCCCTGGCCCAGGAGACCAGGCTCGACAGCGGCGACACGGCCTGGATGATGATCTCCAGCGTGCTGGTGCTGATGATGCTGGTCCCCGGCCTGGCGCTTTTCTATGGCGGCCTGGTGCGGTCGAAGAACCTGCTCTCGATCTTCACCCAGAGCTTTACCGTGGCCGGAGTCATCGGCGTGCTCTGGGTGGTCTATGGCTACAGTCTGTTCGCCGACACCACCGGCATGGTGGCCGGCGAGTTCAACCTCCATAGCCTGATCGGCGGCTTCAAGCACTGGATGCTGCTCGATGTGGTGCGTGACAGCCTGGTGGGCACCATTCCGGAAAGCGTCTTCGCCACCTTCCAGATGACCTTCGCGCTGATCACCCCGATGATCATCGCCGGCTCCTTCGCCGAGCGCATGAAATTCAGCGCCGCCGTGCTGTTCTGTGCCCTCTGGTTCACCTTCTGCTACCTGCCTCTGGCGCACATGGCCTGGAGCGGGCCGGGTGGTCTGCTCTATGACTGGGGCATCCTCGAATTCGCCGGTGGCACCGTGGTGCACATCAATTCCGGCGTTGCCGGGCTGGTGGCCTGTGTGATGCTCGGTCGGCGTCAGGGTTACAGCCTCCAGGCCATGCCGCCGCACAACCTGGGCTTCGCCCTGACCGGCGCGGCCCTGCTCTGGGTCGGCTGGTTCGGCTTCAACGTCGGCTCTGCGGTGGCCGCCAGCGCCAGCGCCGGCATGGCCATGCTCACCACCCAGATCGCCGCCTGTGCCGGCATCCTCGGCTGGCTCGCGGTGGAGTGGCTGCGCACCGGCAAGGCCCGCGCCCTCGGTGTCGCCTCCGGCGCCCTGGCCGGCCTGATCGCCATCACCCCGGCCTGCGGCTTCGTCGGTCCGGCCGGGGCCCTCGCCATGGGCTTGCTGACCGGCGCCCTCTGCTACGCGGCGGTGGTCTATCTCAAGCGCACCTTCGGTTACGACGATGCGCTCGACGGCTTCGGGCTGCACGGGATCGGCGGCATCGTCGGTTCGCTGCTGACGGGCGTCTTCGCCAGCAAGAGCCTGGGCGGCTACCAGGACATCGCCATCGCCAGCCAGGTGCTGATCCAGCTCAAGAGCGTCCTCTTCACTGTGCTCTTCTGCGGGGTCATGACCTTCGTGCTGCTCTGCGTCACCCGGGTCCTGACCCGCGGCCTGCGCGTTTGCGAGCAGACCGAAGCTCAGGGCCTGGACCTCTTCCAGCATGGCGAGAAAGCCTACGGCTAAGGCGGCACCGCGCGGCCCGCCAGCCATCGCTGCGGTGGCTGGTTCCGCTCAGCGCTGGGCCCGTGCCTGTTTCGAGCCGCGTTCGCCCGCGAACATTCGAGCGAAGCGGGTAGGTCCCAGCCTCGACCCCTAGCCCTGCAGATAGACCACCTGGGTATGGGTGTACTCATAGAGGCCGTGCTTGCCATCGGCGCCGCCGATGCCGGACTTGCGCACCCCGGCGTGGTAGCCCTGCATGGCCTCGAAGTTTTCCCGGTTGATGTAGGTCTCGCCGAAGTCGATCTCGCGCATGGCGTGCATGGCCTTGCCCAGGCTGCGGGTATAGACGGAGGAGGTGAGGCCGTATTCGCAGTCGTTGGCCAGGGCGATGGCTTCGTCGAGTTCGTCCACCACCTGGATCGGCAGCACCGGGCCGAAGATTTCTTCGCGCATGATCGGCATGTCCGCGCGACAGTCCGTCAGCACCGTGGGCTGGAAGTGGAAGCCGCGACCCAGGTCGGCGCGACTGCCACCGGTGACCAGGCGGGCGCCCTGACCGAGGGCGACGTCGACCTTGGCCGCCACCTTGTCCAGGCCGGCGGCGTTGATCAGCGGTCCCATCTCCACGCTGGTGTCGGCCTGGGGGTCGCCATAGCGGGTGGCGGCCATGGCGCGGCCGATGCGCTCGATGAAGTCCTCGGCCACCGCGCGTTCCACATAGACCCGCTCGGCGCAGTTGCACACCTGGCCGGTGTTGATGATGCGCGAGTCACGGATCGCCCGGACCGCCAGGTCCAGGTCGGCATCGGCCAGGACGATGGCCGGCGCCTTGCCGCCCAGCTCCAGGTTGAGCTTGGTCAGATTCGGCGAGGCAGCGGCCATGATCCGCGAGCCGGTGCCGACGCTGCCGGTAAAGCTGACCATGTCGATGCCGGCATGGGCACTGAGCTGGCCCCCCACGGCGCCGGCACCGCTGACCAGGTTGAAGACCCCGGGCGGCAGGGCGGTCTCGGCCACCAGGCGGGCGAATTCATGGGCATTGATCGGGGTTTCTTCGCTGGGCTTGATGACGATGGTGTTGCCGGTGAGCAGCGCCGGCGCCAGCTTGCGCGCGATCAGGAAGAAGGGGAAGTTCCATGGCAGGATGCCGGCCACCACGCCCAGCGGCTTGCGCAGCAGAAAGATCTGCTCGTCGGGTCGGTCGCTGGTGATGATTTCGCCTTCAATGCGCCTTGCCCACTCGGCCATGTAGTCGAGATAGTCGGCGGTAAAATTGACCTCCACCTCGGCCAGGCCATGGACCTTGCCCTGTTCGGCGACAATGGTCCGGGCCAGCCGCGGTGCGTGCTCACGCAGCTTTGCCGCGATGCGCCGCAGGTAGCCGGCGCGCTCGATGGCTGGTTTGCGCGCCCAGGCCTTCTGGGCACGGCGGGCGGCGGCGATGGCCTGGTCGACGTCCTCGCGACTGGACGCCGGTACCCGGGCCAGGGCCTCGCCGGTGGCCGGGTTATGGACGAGAAAGTCCTCGGCGGCCGGCAGGAAGCGGCCATCGATGTAGTTCTGGTAAAGAGGCAGATCGGCCATGGCGGACTCCGGGTCAATAGGTGCGAGAGGGCGCCTGGGGCGCTTCGAGGGGGCGATAGCGGGCCAGGTTGGCCAGCGCCGCCTGGCGGAACAGGCTGATGTCGATGCCGACGGCGACGAACTGGCAACCCCAGTCGCGATAGCGCCGGGCATCGTCTTCCTGGGGCGCCAGGATCCCGGCCACCTTGCCGGCCGCGCGGGTGGCATCGATGGCGGCGCGGATACGTGCCTGCACCTCGGGATGGCCCGGATTGCCGGCATGGCCGAGGCCGCTGGAGAGGTCGGCGGGGCCGACGAAGACGGCGTCCACGCCCTCCACTGCGGCGATCTCGGCGACGTTGTCGCTGCCCAGCCGCGATTCCACCTGGACGATCAGGCACAACTCGGTGTGAGCGTTGTGCAGGTAGTCGGGTACCGCGTCCCAGCGGGTGGCGCGGGCCAGGCCGCCGCCGACGCCGCGGATGCCGTGGGGCGGATAGCGCATGGCGCGCACCAGGGCGCGGGCCTGCTCGGCGGTCTCCACCATGGGCACCATCAGCGTCTGCACGCCGATGTCCAGCAACTGCTTGATCAGCACCGCATCGCCGGTCACGCAACGCACCACCGGCGCCGTGGGGTAGGGCGCCACCGCCTGCAACTGGGCGAGGATGCTTGGCACCGTGTTGGGGGCGTGCTCGCCGTCGATCAGCAGCCAGTCGTAGCCGGTGCCGGCGGCGATCTCGGCGGCATAGCCGGTGGCGAAGCCGGCCCAGAGGCCGTAGAGGGTGTCGCTGCCCGTGAGGCGGGCCTTGAAGGGATTGCGCGGCAGATCCATGACGGTCGTCTCCAGTGGAATCAGGAAGGGGTGTCGGGCAGGCGCACCAGCAGCCCATAGCTCAGGGCACCGGCCACCGCGACCGCGGCGGCGATGCCGAGGGCAAGGCCGAAGGAGCCGGTCTGCTGGACGATCATGCCGGTGATGACCGGGGCGAAGGCGCCGCCGAAGTAGCCACCGAAGTTCTGGATGCTGGCCAGCGAGGCCACCTGGTGCGAGGGCACCGCGACGCTCACCAGCGACCAGGTGCCGGCTACCGCCACGTTGAGGCTGAACAGTGCCAGGCTGAAGCAGAGGATGACGCTGCCGATGCCGGTCACCCCGGCGCTGCACAGGGCGAATAATCCGGCCGCCGCCAGACCGCCGCAGATCGGCAGCTTGCGGCTGAAGGCCAGGCTGCGCCCGCTGCGGGTCAGGCGATCCACCAGCAGGCCACCACCGATCACGCCACAGGCACCGGCCAGGAACGGCAGGCTGGCGACCCAGCCGGCCTGGGACAGGGACAGGTGGTGAACCCGCTCCAGGTAGGCCGGCAGCCAGGTCAGGAACAGCGACAGCATGTAGATGATGCCGACGTAGCCGATCACCACGCCCCAGGTCAGGCGGCGGCGGAACAACCCCAGCCAGTCGGCAAAGGTCAGCCGCTGGCCGGCGTCCTGGGGTGGCAGGCCGGCATCCAGGTGCGCCCGCTCCGCGGCGTCCAGCACCACCTGCACCCGGTCGCGATAGCTCAGGTACCAGAGCGCCGCGACGGCAACGCCGAGCACCCCCATGGCGATGAACATCTGCCGCCAGCCCAGCCACAGCAGTAGCGCAGTGAGGATCGGCTGGGAGATCGCCGGCCCCAGCGAGGACGACAGGTTGAAGATGCCGGAGGGCAGGCCGCGCTCGCGCACGTTGAACCACTCGCTGACCACCTTGGCGCCGGCCGGGAATTGCGGCGCCTCGCCGATGCCCAGGCCGATGCGGGCGAGGATCATCAGGTGCAGGCTGCTGAGCAGCCCGAGCACGCCCTGGGCGAGCGACCAGAGGCAGATGCCCAGGCCCAGGGTCAGGCGCGCACCGAAGCGATCCAGCAGACCGCCGATGGGCAACTGGGCGAAGGCATAGGCCCAGGCGAAGGCCGACAGCAGCAGGCCCATCTCGGTCGGCGTATAGCCCAGCTCGCCGCTGATGGTCTGGTTGGCGATGGCCAGGGTGCTGCGGTCGAGGTAGTTGACGAAGCCGGCCAGTACCAGCAGCGCCAGGGCGATCACCTGGATCCGCTTGAGACGAGCGCTCTTGGGTGGCAGCGGCGTCGCCGCGGGACGTGCATCCGCCACGGGTGCCGCCAGGGTGTCTTGGGTCGCTTTCATCCAGCCCTCCTGGGCAACGCCTCAGTGGCGATAGGGACGTTCCAGGGCGCACTCCGGATTGAGGCGCACGCCGAAGCCGGGCCGATCCAGCGCCGAGGCGCGCATGCGGCCCCGCACCGGGACCGGTTCGTCGAGCAACTGCGGATGGAACATGGGCACCACCTCGTCGGCCTTGGGCGCCATCATCAGGAACTCGGCGAAGGGACTGTTGGTGCGGGTGATGACGAAGTGGTAGCTGTAGACGGAGGAGCCATGGGGCACCACCAGGGCGTTGTGGGCATCGGCCAGCGCCGAGATGCGGATCAGCTCGGTGAGGCCGCCGCACCAGCCGACGTCCGGCTGGAGGATGTCGCAGCAACCCATCTCCAGCAGCAGGCGGAAGCCCCAGCGGGTGGCCTCGTGCTCGCCGGTGGTGACCAGCATGCCCTTCGGCACGTTGCGCCTGAGTTCGGCATAGCCCCAGTAGTCATCCGGCGGCAGCGCCTCCTCGATCCACTTGAGGCCGTACTGCCGGGCGCCCTGGGCCAGGCGGGTGGCGTAGTTGAGGTCCAGGCTCATCCAGCAGTCGAGCATCAGCCAGAAGTCGTCGCCGACCCGCTCGCGCATGGTCGCCAGGGCCTCGAGATTCTTGCGCAGGCCTTCCTCGCCCTCGGCCGGGCCATGCTGCAGCGGCAGCTTGCCGCCGATGAAGCCCATCTCCTTGGCCAGATCCGGACGGGCGCCGGTGGCGTAGAACTGCAATTCGTCGCGCACGGCGCCGCCGAGCAACTGGTGCACCGGTTCCTGGCGCAGCTTGCCGAGCAGGTCCCAGAGCGCGAGATCCACCCCGGAGATGGTGTTGAGCACGATGCCCTTGCGCCCGTAATAGAGGGTGGAGAGGTACATCTGGTCCCAGATTTTTTCCAGGTCGGTGACCTTGGCGCCCTCCAGGAAGCGTGCCAGGTGCCGCTCGACGATGAAGGCACCCAGCTCGCCACCGGTGGTGACGGCGAAGCCCACGGTGCCGTCGCTGGCCTCGACTTCCACCACCAGGGTGCCCAGCACATTGATGCCGAAGCTGCGGCGGCTCTGCCGGTATTCCGGGTACTTGGCCATGGGCGTGGCGATGTGGTCGTCGATCCAGTGGCCGTCGCCCTGGTCGTGATAGTCGGCGCCACCGCCGCGAAGGGTATAGGCGCGCACCTGCTTGATGGTGGGTAGGGTCATGGCGAAGCTCCCTTAATGACTGGGCGTGAGCTGGGGTTGGGGATCGGCGTGGTCGCGGCGGCGCAGGCCGAGGATCAGGGCGGCGGCCACCAGGGTGGTGCCGGCGAGCAGATAGAGGCCGGCGCCGGGATGGGCGAAGGTCACCTCGGCCCAGCGCTTGGCCAGGGGCGCGATGAAGCCGCCGATGGCGCCACAGGTATTGATGAGGGCGATGCCGCCCGCGGCGGCGCTGCCGCGCAACTGGTCGGACGGAAAGGTCCAGAACAGCGGCTGCACCGCGATGAAGCCGGCGGCGGCGAAGCACAGGGCGAGCAGCGCATAGAGCGGCGAGAAGGTCACCGAGGCGGCGATGCCCAGGCCGGAAATGGCCAGGGTGGCGGCGGCGGTGCGACGGCGTTCGCCGGTGCGATCCGACCAGCTGGGGATCAGCCAGGCGGCGAGCAGGGCGCAGACCCAGGGAATCGCCGAGACCAGGCCGACCAGCAGCCCGACCTTCTGCCCGAGCAGCCCGGCCACCTGGGTCGGCAGGTAGAAGACCACGCCATAGACGCTGGCCTGGATCAGCAGGTAGATGCTGCACAGCAGGAGGATGCGCGGCTGACCGAGCAGGCGCAGCAGTCCGCCCTGATGCGGCTTGGCGGCGTCCTCGGCGTCCAGCGCCTGTTGCAGCGCCTGCTTTTCCGCGTCGCTCAGCCAGCGGGCATCGCGCGGCCGATTGTCCAGGTAGAACCAGGCCCAGACACCGACCAGGCTGGCCAGCACCCCTTCGACCAGGAACATCCACTGCCAGCCCCGCAGACCACCGAGCCCGTCGAATTCCAGCAGCAGGCCCGATAGCGGACTGCCGAAGATGAAGGCCAGGGGCGCGCCGAAGTAGAAGAAGCCCAGTGCCCGGGCGCGATAGCGCGAGGGGAACCAGTAGGTGAGGTAGAGGATGACGCCGGGGAAGAAGCCGGCTTCGGCCACCCCGAGCAGGAAGCGCAGCACATAGAAGGCCGTCGCCGTGTGGGCGAACATCATGGCGGCGGAGATCAGGCCCCAGCTCACCATGATCCGGCACATCCACAGCCGGGCACCGACGCGGTGCATGATCAGATTGCTGGGAATCTCGAGAAAGGCGTAGCCGACGAAGAAGACCCCGGCGCCAAAGGCGAAGGCCGCGTCTGAGATGCCGGTATCGGCCTGAAAGGCGACCTTGGCGAAACCCACGTTGGCCCGGTCGAGAAAGGCCATGACGTACATCAGCAGCAGGAAGGGCAGCAGGCGCCGGGTGACCTTGGCGACCAGCCCCGGTGACAGGGTGGTGTGCATGGCGATCTCTCTTGTTGTTGTGATTCGGCCACGGCTCAAGGTAGTCGCAGTTGCAATGCCTGGATAATCGCTTTTTGTTTAGGACCGATACCCTTAAGGTATCGGTATGCCTCACCCGCCTGGCCAGAGCCGTCGAGCCCGGCTGGACGCCTCCGCTCGCGCCTCCAGGATGCTGCCGATGAACGCTTCCCCCCATGCCCGTGCGCTGTTCGGCCGGCTGCGCTACAAGCACCTGCTGATGCTGGTGACCCTGGCCGGGACCCGCAATCTGCACCGTGCTGCCGAAGCCCTGCACATGTCGCAGCCGGCCACCACGCGCATGCTGCAGGACGTGGAGGAGGCCTTTGGCTGCGTGCTGTTCGAGCGTCAGGCGCGGGGCCTGACGCCCACGGCGCTGGGCGTGGAGATCATCGAATTCGCCCGCCGCGCCCTCAATGGCCTGGATCGCTGCGCCGAAGACCTCGATGCACGTCGCTCCGGCGGTTATGGGCATCTGGCGGTGGGGGCCATCATGGGTGCCTTGCCCGATCTGGTGGTGCGCGCCATCGCCGCGAGCAAGGCGCGCCAACCCGGCCTGCAGTTGCGTATCCTCGGCGACACCAGCGACCAGCTCACCGAACTGCTCGAACAGGAGCGGATCGATGTGGCCATCGCCCGTTTCACCCAGCCGGCCGACCTCGGTCGCTTCACCTTCGAGCCGCTGGGCAACGAGCACCTGGCGGTGGTGGTGCGCACCGGACATCCCCTGACCGATCGCGCGCCACCCGATCTGGCCGAGCTGGTGGCGGACTGGCCCTGGATCCTGCAACCCGAAGCCAGTCCGGCCCGGGTGGCGCTGGAGGCGGCCTTCGCCCGGCGCCAGTTGCCACCCCCGGCCGATGTCATCGAATGCGGCTCGGTGTTCGCCATGCTGCAGCTGGTACAGATCACCGACGCCATCCTGGTGCTGACCGAGGCGGTGGTGCGCGATCACCTGCGTACCGGACTGCTGGTCTCGCTCGACCTGGAAATCACCGAACCCCTGACACCCTTCGGGATCCTGTTGCGCACCGGCCAGGTACCCAGCGCGGCGCTGGAGGGCTTTCTCGGCCTGCTCAGACGCCAGGCCGCGGGCACCCCTGTCTGAGCGCCGCCCTGACGTGCGCCGCCGCCCTTGCATGGCGAGAAATATTTTCGCTGGCCCTGTTGTTTCTTCCCTGATAAATCAGTATCTTAGCGGCCGCTGGTGCAGAGAACCCCGCTGAACAGGTTCTCGCTAGGTACCAGCGGGATGCCGCAAGGCTTCCATGCGCAGCGGTAGTTCAGTCGGTTAGAATACCGGCCTGTCACGCCGGGGGTCGCGGGTTCGAGTCCCGTCCGCTGCGCCACATACCTCTCGCGAGCTCTGCCTCGCGGGTAACGAAAGAAGCGGCCCTCGAGGCCGCTTTTTTTCGTCCTGCATTTTTGTCGCCACGTCTTGCCGCCGGGAAACCCCAACGCTTCGGTAGCCTCCAATGGCTATCATCGATGCGCGGGAGTGGCCATGAAGATCGCCTGTCTGGGTTGGGGTTCATTGATCTGGAAGGCGGCGGAGTTGCCGGTCGCCTCGGATTGGTTCGCCGACGGACCCTGGTTGCCCATCGAATTCGCCCGGGAGGGCGACAGCGGCGAGTTGGCCACGGTCATCTGCGAGGGCGTGGCCGAGGTCCAGGTGCTCTGGTCCTATCTGGCGGTCGACACTCTGGATAAGGCACGCGACGCCTTGCGCGAGCGCGAAGGGGTACCGCGGGAGCAACCCGAGTGTATCGGCAGCTGGCCAAGCGGCCCGCACTCGCCGTTCCAGCAGCGCATCGCCGCCTGGGCGGCGGGGCAGGGTGTCGACGCCGTGGTCTGGACCGCTTTGCCGCCGCGCAGCGGCGGCCTCAATCAGCGCATGCCCACGGCGGAGCAGGCGCTGGACTACCTGCGCAAACTCGACCACGAGCGGCAGGCGCATGCGCGCGACTATATCCGCCGGACGCCGGTAGCCATAGACACCGAATACCGGCGAGTAATAGCCCGGACGTTCAACTGGCCGCCCATGATCGAGGCGCAACCCGATCTGGATGCATCCGCCTGAGGGGCATGCCAGAGCGCTTCGCGAAGTCAAAACCTGCAAGTTTCACCAACTTCTGCATGATTATGCAGTTGAACTGAGGGTTTGTTTTCAGTTGGCAACGCTTCGATGGATTCGGTTACTGCCAGATTACTCGCGAAGATGCCTATCAAGACCTTGTTGGCGCCAATTCTCCGGCTTGGCTTAAGGTTTTCTTAATATTCAAACTTGCCGTCGCAAGAAGTGGCCGCTATTTTTTTAAAAGGATTACGTGTCGCTGGCATCCGAGGCGTCAATCCTTTATCTTCGCCTGCAACTTTCGCTCGCGGGCGAAGTTTCCATTAGCCTTTTTCAGATTGTTGCCAGGAGTGCCCATGTCCCGTCTCGCCGAATTCCGTGCTGCCGAAGAGCAACTTCGTGCCCAACTGCAACTGCTCGAAGATCTCAAGCAAGACAGTTCCCTGCAGAAAGAAATCGAATTCGAAAGTAAGCTCCAGGCGCTGATGGATGAATATCACATGAATCTGGGTGATATCATCGGCATTCTGGATCCCAACGCTGCCCCCAAGCACAAGGCGCAGACGCCGCATCCGGAAAAGCCGGCTGGCAAGCGTCGTCCGCGCAGCACCAAGCGTTATCAGCATCCCAAGACTGGCGAAATCATCGAAACCAAGGGCGGCAACCACAAGTTGCTCAAAGCCTGGAAAGCCGAACACGGCGCCGATACCGTGGAAGGCTGGCTGCAGTAACGTCTTGCCTGGATTTCGGTCGGTAGCTGCGCAAGGCAGACCTATCGACCGGAATCCTTTTCCCGCCGCTGCAATCTCGGCGCGTCCCGCAATTCCGCCACGTTCAAGCCCATACCAGGGACAATGGTCTTCCTGGTGTAGCTCTAACTGCAGCTATCATTGCATTCATCATATCTTTTAATTCCCTGCGCATTTTCAAGCGAGGCCAAAGCAAGCCGCTTTATGCGGACGGTGAAGGACCGGGTAATGATGGGGGAGGTGGCTTATTTCCGCACTGGGCGAGCGGCATTCAGCCCAGGACGGCTAACCTTCGACCCGCAGGCGATAACCCACGCCGGGTTCCGTGACGATATAGCGCGGTGCCAGCGGATCATCCGCCAACTTCTGCCGGAGATGGCCAATTACGATGCGCAGATAATGACTGTCTTGCGCATGGGTCGGGCCCCAGATATCGATCAGCAATTGCCGTTGGGTCACTACCCGTCCCGGATGGTGGGCGAGGGCGGCCAGCACAGCGTACTCCTTGCGCGTCAGGGCCACTTCGCTGCCACCCAGAGCGACCCGACGATAGGCGAAATCCACTTTCAGATCGCCAACCTCCAGCGCCGCGACCTGCTGGGTCGCCGTGGTCGGGGTCTGCCGCAGCAGGGCGCGACTGCGGGCCAGGAATTCCTGGATACCGAAGGGCTTGGTCACGTAGTCGTTGGCGCCGGCATCCAGGGCGCGGACCTTCTCACGCTCGTCCGCCCGCACCGACAGCACCAGCACCGGCACCGCGGACCATTCGCGCAGGTCGACCAGCACCTCCTGGCCATCGCGATCGGGCAGGCCCAGGTCGAGGATGACCAGGTCCGGCTGGCTCAGCGCCGCCTGGGCCAGGCCCTCGGTGCCGGTGGCGGCTTCGCTGACCTGGTAGCCCTGGGCCGCGAGGCTGATGCGCAGGAATTTGCGGATCTGGGGTTCGTCGTCGATGACGAGGACGTGAGCGGGCATCTGAGCGGGTTCCACACGAGAAGGCGTCATCATAGCCGCTGCGATTGCCGGGTGGCCTGGCCTTATTCGGCCGGAGGAGCGGGCAGTGGCAGGTGCATGCGCAGCGTGGTACCGCGACCATCGAGGCCGTCTTCCACGCTGACTCGTCCGCCATGGGCGCCGACCATGCCCTGGCAGATCGCCAGCCCCAGACCGGTTCCCTGCCCACCCCGGTCGCCGCGGGCGGCGGTATAGAACATGTCGAAGATCCGCGTGCGATCCTCGGGCGGAATGCCCGGGCCTTCGTCGGCCACGGCCAGCTGCAGTTCATTGCCCTGGCGCAGCACGCTGATTTCCAGCCGGCCGCCGGGTGCGGAGAAGCGGATGGCGTTCTCCAGCACATTGACCAGCGCCTGTTCGATCAGCGCCGGATGAACCCAGAGCAGCGGCAGGCCCGGCTCGATCCGGGTGGCTACCTGCAATCCGCTCAGCAGCGGCTGCAGGCGCTGCATGGCGCTGGCGAGGATGTCGCCGGGGTCGACCCAGTCTCGCGCCAGCTGCAGGCTGCCATGGCCCAGGCGGGTCATGTCGAGCAGATTCTGGATATAGCGATCGAGGCGTTCGGCCTCCTGGCGGGTGGCGTCCAGCAACTCCTGGCGATCGCTGGCCGGAATCGCGTCGCCCAGGGTCGCCAGGGCATCGATGGAGCCGCGCATCACCGTCAGCGGCGTGCGCAGGTCATGGGACACCGAGGCGAGCAGGGCGCTGCGCAGCTGTTCGGTCTCGCCATGCAGGCGCGCGGCTTCGAGATCCTCGCTGAGGCGCACCCGTGCCAGGGCCTGGGCCAGCGGCTGCGCCAGGCTGGCCAGCTGGCGCCGCTCGGCGTGGTCCAGGGGCTGGGCATCGTCACGCCGTACGCCCAATACGGCCAGGCTGCCGCCCTCGCCGAGCAGCGGCCACCACCACCAGCCACCGGAGGGCAGGGTGTCGGTGCCGCAGCCGGCCGGCTTTTCCTGCTTCCAGGCCCATTCGGCGGCGATGCGTTCGTGGTCGGCCAGGAGCAGGTCGCCCGGTTGGGGCACCAGTTGCCCCGCCTTTTCCGGCAGCAGCAGGCAGATGTGGCGCGTCGCATCCCCTAATTGCTTGAGGGTGACGCTGACCACCGCCTGGCGATCGCTGGCGGCGCTCAGCTGGCGGGTGAAGTCCAGCAGCGCCAGGGTCTCGCGCTGGGTGCGGCGCAGTGCCTGCAGCTGGCGCCGCTGGCGGGCGGCCAGGTCACCGGTGAGCAGGGCCATCAGCAGGAAGAAGGCCAGGGTGAGAACGTCCTGCTCGCGGTTGATGGTCAGCGAGAAGGCCGGCGGGATAAACAGGAAATCGTAGGCGAGAAAGCCCAGCAGGGCACAGAACAGCGCCGGACCGCGGCTGCTGCGTACCGCCACCAGCAGGACGGCGGCAAGAAAGATCAGCGAGATATTGGGCAGTTCCAGCAGCCCGGACAGGCCCTCGGCGATGACCGCGGCCACGGCGGTGGCCAGGACGGCGGCGCCATAGGGACCGGGCCTGAGCGCCCGGCGTGGCCGGGCGGCGGGCGGCGCGTCGCGATCCAGATCAAGGATGGCGATCTCCAGCCCCTGGGCCAGGCGCAGCAGGCGACTGGCCAGACGGCGTCGCAGGCTGAAGCCGCGCGGGCGGCCGCGACCGATCAGCAGCACGCTGGCGCGCTGGTCGCGGGCATGGCGGACCAGGGCGCGGGCCGGATCGCTGTCTCTCAGGGTCAGCACCTCACCCCCCAGGCGTTCGGCCAGGCGTTGACTGGCCTGGAGGTTGGCGCGGGCGGTATCGTCCAGCGGCTGGCCGGTATCGACATGGACCAGGGTCCAGGGCAGGTGGCGCTGGTCGGCGAGGCGGCTGGCATGGCGTACCAGGCGCTCCGCCGAAGGCGCGGTGCCGGCGCCGACGATGAGGCGCCCCAGCAGTGGTGGCGCGGCCTGGCCCTGCTGGCGGTATCTCAGGGCGAGCGCCGAGTCCACCTGGGCCGCGGCGGTGCGCATGGCCAGTTCGCGCAGGGCGGTCAGATTGGTCTGGCTGAAAAAGGCATCGATGGCCGCGCGCGCCTGCTCGGGCACATAGACCTTGCCCTCGCGCAGCCGCTCCAGCAACTCCCGGGGTGGCAGGTCGATGAGCACCAGGTCATCGGCGTCGAGCAGCACCTGGTCGGGCACGGTTTCGCGGACCTGGACGCCGGTGATGTCGCGCACCTCGTCGTTGAGACTTTCCAGGTGCTGGACGTTCACGGTGGTATAGACGTGGATGCCTGCGGCAAGCAGGTCCGCGACGTCCTGCCAGCGCTTGGCATGGCGACTGCCGGGGACGTTGCTGTGGGCGAGTTCGTCGACCAGCACCAGTTCCGGCAGGTCGGCCAGCAGGCCTTCCAGATCCAGCTCGGTAAGCTTGAGGCCGCGGTGCTCGACCCGCCGCAACGGCTGCTGCGGCAGGCCGGCGAGGAGGGCGGCGGTCTCCCGCCGCCCATGGGTTTCGACGATCCCGGCGCGCACCCGGCGGCCCTGGCGCAGGGCGGTCTGGGCCGCCTGCAGCATGGCGTAGGTCTTGCCTACGCCAGGCGCCGCCCCCAGGAAGACCTTGAGGCGTCCACGGCCTTCGCGGTGTTCGGCGAGCAGCGCCTCGGCGCGCCCGGTGCTGTCGGTCATGGAGCCAGTTCCGCCAGGGCCAGATTGAGAAGCAGGACATTAACCGTTGCCGGGCCGAAGCGCGAGGTGTGCGTCTGCTCGCTCACCAGGGCGTCCAGCCGCTCCGGTGGGAGACCTCGCGCGGCGGCGATACGGGCGATCTGATAGCGGGCGCCGGCCGGGGTGAGGTCCGGATCGAGGCCGCTGGCGGAGGTGGTCACCAGTTCCTGGGGCACCGGGCCCTGGTTGGCCACCTGCACGTCGGGCAGCGCCTTCTCGATCCGTTCGCGCAGCCCCGGCGCCGATTGGGCCAGGTTGCTGGCGCTGCTGGAGACGGTGGCGTAGTCGCCTGCCGAGGGGCGCGGCTGGAACCACTCGGGGCCGGTGAATTTCTGGGCGATCAGGCGTGAGCCGACCACGCTGCCGTTGGCGCGGTGGAGCAGGCTGCCGCCCGCCTGGTCGGCGAACAGCGCCTGGCCGAGCACCGTCACCAGCAGCGGGTAGGCGCCCCCGGTCAGGGCGCCGAGCAGCAGGAGCATCAACACGGCGGAACGCAATTGTATGAGCATGGCGGTCTCCTCAGACCAGACCCAGGGCGCCGAGCGCCAGGTCGATAGCTTTAATGCCGACGAAGGGCACGACGATGCCGCCCAGCCCATAGATCAGCAGGTTGCGGCGCAGCAGGGCGGCGGCGCTGGCGGCCTTGATCCGCACCCCGCGCAGCGCCAGGGGAATCAGCGCGACGATGATCAGGGCGTTGAACACGATGGCCGAGAGGATGGCGCTCTGCGGGCTGGCCAGGTGCATCACGTTGAGCGTGTTGAGCTGCGGATAGATGCCGGCGAACAGCGCGGGCAGGATGGCGAAGTACTTGGCCACGTCGTTGGCCACCGAGAAGGTGGTCAGGGCACCGCGGGTCACCAGCAGTTCCTTGCCCACCTGCACCACGTCGAGCAGCTTGGTGGGGTCCGAATCCAGATCCACCAGGTTGGCGGCCTCGCGGGCGGCCTGGGTGCCGTCGTTCATCGCCATGCCGACATCGGCCTGGGCCAGGGCCGGGGCGTCGTTGGCGCCGTCACCGCACATGGCCACCAGCTTGCCCTCGGCCTGTTCGCTGCGGATGCGCTCCAGCTTCTTCTCCGGGGTGGCTTCGGCGATGACGTCGTCCACCCCGGCCTCGGCGGCGATGGCGGTGGCGGTCAGGGGATTGTCGCCGGTCACCATCACGGTGCGGATGCCCAGGGTGCGCAACTCGGCGAAGCGCTCGCGGATGCCCGGCTTGACCACGTCCTTGAGGTGGATGGCGCCCAGCAGCCGGCCTTCGCCGCAGACCAGCAGCGGGGTGCCGCCGCTCTTGGCGATGGTCTCGATCTCCCGGGCTAGTACCTCCGGCAGGTCGGCACGGGTCTGGCCGAGAAACATCAGCACGGCGTCCACCGCACCCTTGCGATACGCGCGGCCCTGCCAGTCGATGCCCGACAGGCGCGTCTCGGCGCTGAAGGGAATGGGCGTGACCTGGGCGCGCGGCGGCTCCTCCAGCGGGTGCAGGTTGCGCAGGTATTCCACCACCGAGCGGCCTTCCGGGGTTTCGTCGGCGAGCGAGGCATAGAGGGCGCCCTCGGCCAGGGCCTTGGGGGTGATGCCCTGGGCCGCGTACAGGGCGCTGCAGCGGCGGTTGCCGAAGGTGATGGTGCCGGTCTTGTCCAGCAGCAGGGTATGGACGTCACCGGCGGCTTCCACGGCGCGCCCCGAGGTGGCGATCACGTTCAGCCGCACCAGGCGATCCATGCCGGCGATGCCGATGGCCGAGAGCAGGCCGCCGATGGTGGTGGGGATCAGCGTTACCAGCAGCGCCACCAGGAACAGCAGCGGCAGCTCGCCACCGGCCAGGGCGGCGAAGGGCTGCAGGGTCACCACCACCAGCAGGAAGATCAGCGTCAGGCCGATCAGCAGGATGTCCAGGGCGACCTCGTTGGGGTCTTCTGGCGCTTGGCGCCTTCCACCAGGGCGATCATGCGGTCCAGGGTCGATTCGCCGGGGTTGGCGGTGATGCGCACCCGGATCCAGTCCGACACCACCCGGGTGTTGCCGGTGACCGCCGAGCGATCGCCGCCGGATTCGCGGATCACCGGGGCCGATTCCCCGGTGATGGCCGCTTCGTTGACCGCGGCCACGCCTTCGATGATCTCGCCGTCACCGGGGATCAGCTCGCCGGCTTCCACCTGCACGATCTGGCCCTTGCGCAACGAGCTGGCCGGCACCATGCGCTGCTCGCCGTTTTCCTCCAGGCGCGCGGCGAGGTTCTGGCCAATGCCCTTGAGGCTGTCGGCGCGCGCCTTGCCACGCCCCTCGGCGAGGGCTTCGGCGAAGTTGGCGAACAGCAGGGTGAACCACAGCCAGAGGGTGATCTGCACCGCCACCCCGGTGCTCACGCCATTGTTGGGCGCCAGGCACAGCAGGGTGGAGAACAGCGCGGTGATCTCCACCACGAACATCACCGGCGAGCGGATCTGCTGGCGCGGGTCGAGCTTGACGAAGGCCTGCCGCAGCGCCTGGCGCCACAGGGTGCCAGGGGTAGGAGTGGGCAGGGTGTGGGTCTGGGCATCCATTTCAACGGACTCCGAACAGTTGCAGATGGTCGGCGATCGGCCCCAGGGCGAGCGTCGGCAGGAAGGTCAGGCCACCCACCAGCAGCAGGGTGATCACCAGCAGGGTGACGAACAGCGGCCCGTGGGTGGGAAAGCTGTTGGGGCCGAGCGGCACGGGGCGCTTGGCCGCCAGGCTGCCGGCGATGGCCAGGACCGGCAGGATGTAGCCGAAGCGACCGATCAGCAGGGCCAGGCTCAGCATCAGGTTGTGGAAGGGCGTATTGGCACCGAAGCCGCCAAAGGCCGAGCCGTTGTTGGCCGTGGCCGAGGTATAGGCATAGAGCAGCTGGCTGAAGCCATGGGGACCCGTGGCGGCGATCCCGGCGACGCCGGCCGGGACGCTGGCGGCGATGGCGCCCAGCACCAGGACGCCCAGCGGCATCACCAGCAGAGTCGCCACCAGCAGCCGCACCTCGGGGGCTTCCAGCTTCTTGCCCAGGTATTCCGGGGTGCGGCCCACCATCAGGCCGGCGATGAAGACGGCGATCAGCACATTGAGCAGCATGCCGTAGAGACCGGCGCCGACGCCGCCGAAGATCACCTCGCCAAGCATCATGTTGAACAGCGCGATCAGGCCGGTCAGCGGCGCCAGGCTGTCATGCATGGAGTTCACCGAACCGTTCGAGGCGGCCGTGGTGACCGTCGCCCAGAGCGCTGACGCAGTACCGCCGAAGCGCGTCTCCAGGCCTTCCAGGGACGCCCCCTGGGTGATCGCCAGGCCGGCCAAGGCGGGGTTGGCGTGGTTCTGGGCAACGATGGCGACAGTGCCTCCAACCACCAGCAGGCCGAACATGGCGGCGAAGATCGCCCAGCTCTGCCGCCGATCCTTGACGTAGTGACCGAAGCTGAACACCAGGGCCGCCGGAATCATGAGGATGGCCGACAGCTCCAGCAGATCGCTCAGCGCCGTGGGGTTCTCGAAGGGATGTGCGGAGTTGACACCAAAGAAGCCGCCCCCGTTGGTGCCCAGCTGCTTGATGGCGATCTGGCTGGCGGCCGGGCCCAGCGGCAGGGTCTGCGTCGCGCCCTGCAGGGTGGTGGTATCGACATAGCTCGCGAAGGTCTGGGGCACGCCCTGCCAGATCAGTAACAGCGCCAGGGGTACGCACAGCGGCAGCAGCACATAGAAGGTGGCGCGGAACAGGTCGACCCAGAAGTTGCCGATCTCCTGGGCGCTGCGGCGGGTGATGCCGCGGGCCAGGGCGGCGAGCACGGCTACGCCCACTGCGGCGCTGACGAAGTTCTGCACGCCCAGGCCGACCATCTGGCTGAAATAGCTCAGCGAGGCTTCGCCGCTGTAGGCCTGCCAGTTGGTGTTGGTGACGAAACTGATGGCGGTGTTCAGCGCCAGGGTCCATTCCAGCCCGGGCAGATGCTGCGGGTTCAACGGCAGACTGCCCTGCAGCACGAGGATGGCGAACAGCAGCCCGATGCCCAGCCCATTGAACAGCACCAGGGCGATGGCATAGGTGCGCCAGTCCTGGCCGCGGCCATCGGTGCCCACCACCCTGAGGGTCAGGCGCTCCAGGGGCCCGCCGACAAAGGTCAGCCAGGTTCGCTCGCCTTCCAGCGCGCGGTAGAAGTAGCGCCCCAGGAAGGGCGCGGGAAGAAAGGTCAGGGCCAGAAAGGCCAGGATCAGGAACGCGGCTTGGCTGTCCATGCCGCCTCCCTAGGACCGGCCGGCGCGTAGCAGCGCCGCCAGCAGATAGACGAACAGACCCAGTGCCAGGAGCAGGGCCAGAAGATTCCAGGGGGTCATCACGAGTTCTCCAGAGACGGCCGTTGCCGCGTGGAGAAATTGTCGGGAGGAGGGGCGTAAAGAAGCGAGGCGGGGAGTGGTGGCGGGGCGTAAAGAAAGCGTTAAATCGGCCCCGCCCGCCAGTGCGGGCGGGGCCTTGCGACTATTGCTTGGGCGCGGCCTGCTGTTCTTCCTTGGCCTTCTTGTTGGCCTCGTGGTGACCGATGGCGCAGCCCGCTGCGGCACCGGCAACGCCATGACCACCGGCAACGTGGCCCGCGGCGCCGCCGACCACGGCGCCCTTGACGCAACCGGCGGCGAAGGTGGCTTGGCTGGCGCCGAGCAGCAGAACAGACAGGGCAAGGGTAGGCAGGAGCTTCATGGTGGCGACCTCTCGTGGGTGCGAAGTAATGTCCTGTAACAATTGACCAGGCTGATCCGTATCAGTTCTCCGGCTCTCCCCCTCGGCCACCAGAGTGCCGTGGACGCCACCCATCACCTGCAGCATCAGCGGGCCATCGATATCGCGGCCATGGGCCGCTCCTACCACCTCAGGTATGACCGTAGGCACGGCCCAAGGCCGCGATCCAGGCACCAGCCGTAACAGGGCTTGGCCTGGGCGAGAGTGAAGAGGCTGCGCCAGAGCCGTTGGCAAGGCGTACTCACTGATGCGGTCGCAGATGCAGCACCGCCCAATAGGCCGGCTTTGGCCGCTGCTGGCGATCGAACAGCAGCGGCTGGTCGTCCCCGGGCGCCCCGGGCTGGTGGTTCAGCCAGCTATGATCATCGGCCACGCCCCACCAGGTCACCGCGGTGACCTCGGGATGGGCCAGCACCAGGGCCATGAGGTCGCGATAGCGCTCGGCCTGCAGGTTCAGGCGCTGCGCCAGTGGCTGCTGCGGCTGGTAGTCGTGATGCTGGTAGAGGCTCATGTCCAGCTCGGTGATCTGGTTTTCCAGTCCGAGGCGGGCGAAGGTGGTGAGCGACTGGTCGATGGCCGCCAGGGATGGCCAGTAGATACTGATATGGGTCTGGTGGCCGATGCCCTGCACCGGCACGCCCTCGGCCAGCAGGCCCTTCACCACCCGCGCCAGGCAGTCGCGCTTGGCCGGTTCCTGGGTGTTGAAGTCGTTGATGAACAGTCGCGCCTGGGGATCGGCGGCATGGGCGGCGCGAAAGGCCACGGCGAGATAGTCAGGACCGACCACCTGCATCCAGCGATCGTCGCGCAGGCAACTGGACTGATTGGGGTCTATGGCCTCGTTGACCACATCCCAGGCATAGACCCGCCCGCGGTAATGGCCGACTACCGTGGCGATATGCTGCTTCAGGCGCTGCAGCACCTGCTCGCGCGTGGCCGGCTGGCCATCGGCAGCCTGCCAGAACCAGTCCGGGGTGTGGCTGCCCCAGAGCAGGGTATGACCCCGCACCGCCAAGCCGTGCTGTTTAGCGAAGGCGACGAGGGCATCGGCCGGTCCGAAGACATAGCGGTCTTCCTGGGGATGAATGCGCAGGGGCTTCATGGCATTTTCCGCCACCAGACTGCTGAATTGCCGGGCCAGCAGCACCCCGTCGGCGTCCGCGAGTTGTTCGGGCTCGACCGCCGCGCCGATTTTCAGCCGGGCGCCATAGGCCGTGGTCAGGGCGCGCGTGGCAGTCGGCTCCGCGGCCAGGGCAGCGGCATTCCAGAGACCCAGCGACAACAGCAGCGCAAGCAGTGGACGCGGCATCCGGATGATCCTCCAGCAGTCGGTCGTGATGGCGGACGGCCAATCAGCCGTGAGCGTGCTGCGCGTCTTCCTTGGCCTTCGCCGCCAGGTGGTGGCCGATGGCACAACCGGCTACGGCGCCGGCGATGGCATGGTGACCGGCGACATGCCCGGCCATTCCGCCGACCACTGCACCCTTGATGCAACCCGCCGCCAGGCTCGCTTGGCTGAGGCCGAGCAGGGAGACCGACAGGATGACGACCGCAAGACGTTTCATGGGCAGACCTCGGCATAAGGGAACCCGGAGCCTAGAACGTCCGGGTTAAGTGCCGCTTAAGGCTTTCGTAGCGTGGAAAACGGCGCAGCCTGTTTTACCGACAGCCACCAAGGCCGTTCCCGGCTTGCTCCGTGGACAGGCTTCGCCTTGTCCACCCCACGGCGAAACCCCCATAAAAAAACCGCCCCGAGGGGCGGTTTTTCAGTACCGAACGCTAGCGTCAGACTTCGACGGCGGCGATACGGGCTTTCTCGGCGCTTTCACGGAATTCGGCGATCTGGTCGAAGCTCAGGTAGCGGTAGACGTCCGCGGCCATGCTGTCGATGCTCTTCGCGTATTCCATGTATTCCTCGACGCTGGGCAGCTTGCCCAGGATCGAGGCCACCGCGGCCAGTTCCGCCGACGCCAGGTAGACGTTGGCACCGTCGCCCAGGCGGTTGGGGAAGTTACGGGTGGAGGTGGACACCACGGTGGCGTTGGCGGCCACGCGGGCCTGGTTGCCCATGCACAGCGAGCAACCCGGCATTTCCATGCGCGCGCCGGCCTTGCCGTAGATGCCGTAGTAGCCTTCCTCGGTCAACTGGTGCTGGTCCATCTTGGTCGGCGGCGACAACCACAGACGGGTCGGGATCGAACCCTTGACCTTGTCCAGCAGCTTGCCGGCGGCGCGGAAGTGACCGATGTTGGTCATGCAGGAACCGATGAACACCTCATCGATCTTGTCGCCGGCTACCTGGGACAGCAGGCGGGCGTCGTCCGGATCGTTCGGGGCGCACAGCACCGGCTCGTTGACCTCGGCCAGGTCGATCTCAATGACTTCGCTGTATTCGGCGTCGGCATCGGCGGCGAGCAGTTCCGGGTTGGCGATCCAGGCTTCCATGGCGCGCGCACGGCGCTCCAGGGTGCGGGGATCACCGTAGCCTTCCTCGATCATCCAGCGCAGCAGGGTGATGTTGGACTGCAGGTACTCGGTGATGGACTCGGGCGACAGCTTGATGGTGCAACCGGCGGCGGAACGCTCGGCGGAGGCATCGGACAGCTCGAACGCCTGCTCCACGGTCAGGTCTTCCAGGCCTTCGATTTCGAGGATGCGGCCGGAGAAGATGTTCTTCTTGCCCTTCTTCTCGACGGTCAGCAGGCCCTTCTGGATGGCGTAGTAGGGGATGGCATGCACCAGGTCACGCAGGGTGATCCCGGGCTGCATCTTGCCCTTGAAGCGCACCAGTACCGACTCCGGCATGTCCAGCGGCATGACGCCGGTGGCAGCGGCGAAGGCCACCAGGCCGGAACCGGCCGGGAAGGAGATGCCGATCGGGAAGCGAGTGTGGGAATCGCCACCGGTGCCGACGGTGTCGGGCAGCAGCATGCGGTTCAGCCAGCTGTGGATGATGCCGTCGCCCGGACGCAGGGAGACACCGCCACGGGTGCGGATGAAGTCCGGCAGGGTGTGGTGGGTCTTGACGTCGATGGGCTTAGGATAGGCCGCGGTGTGGCAGAAGGACTGCATCACCAGGTCGGCGGAGAAGCCCAGGCAGGCCAGGTCCTTCAGCTCGTCGCGGGTCATCGGGCCGGTGGTGTCCTGGGAGCCGACGGTGGTCATCTTCGGCTCGCAGTAGGTGCCGGGGCGTACGCCCTCGACGCCGCAGGCCTTGCCGACCATCTTCTGCGCCAGGGTGTAGCCCTTGCTGCTCTCGGCCGGCTGGTCCGGCTTGTTGAACAGGTCGGTCGGACCCATGCCCAGTTCGGCGCGTGCCTTCTCGGTCAGGCCGCGGCCGACGATCAGCGGGATACGGCCGCCGGCGCGGACTTCGTCCAGCAGCACGGGGGTCTTGAGTTCGAAGGTGGCGAGCACCTCGTCGCTGCCATGGCGGGTGACCTTGCCGGCCTTGGGATAGACGTCGATGACGTCGCCCATTTCCAGCTCCGACACGTCGAATTCAATCGGCAGGGCGCCGGCGTCTTCCATGGTGTTGTAGAAGATCGGGGCGATCTTGGAGCCGAAGCAGAAACCGCCAGCGCGCTTGTTCGGCACGTAGGGGATGTCGTCGCCGAAGAACCACAGCACCGAGTTGGTGGCGGACTTGCGGGAAGAACCAGTACCGACCACATCACCGACGTAGGCGACCGGGAAGCCCTTGGCGCGCACTTCCTCGATCTGCTTCAGCGGACCGATGCTGCCTTGCTGCTCGGGCACGATGCCGTCGCGCGCCATCTTCAGCATGGCCAGGGCGTGCAGCGGGATGTCCGGACGCGACCAGGCGTCAGGGGCGGGAGAGAGGTCGTCGGTGTTGGTTTCGCCCGGCACCTTGAACACGGTCAGGGTGTACTTCTCGGCGATTTCCGGACGCTTCTTGTACCACTCGCCTTCGGCCCAGGACTGCAGGACGGCCTTGGCGTGGGCGTTGCCACCCTTGGCTTTCTCGGCCACGTCGTGGAAGGCATCGAACATCAGCAGGGTGTGCTTGAGCTGTTCGGCGGCCACGGCGCCCAGTTCGGCGTCGTCCAGCAGCTCGACCAGGGTGGCGATGTTGTAGCCGCCCTGCATGGTGCCCAGCAATTCGGTGGCGCGCTGGCGGGAGATCAGCGGGGACTGGGTTTCGCCCTTGGCGACCGCGGAGAGGAAACCGGCCTTCACGTAGGCGGCTTCGTCGACGCCCGGCGGTACGCGGTTGGTAATGAGGTCGACGAGAAATTCTTCTTCGCCGGCCGGGGGATTCTTCAGCAGTTCGACCAGACCGGCCGTTTGCTCGGCGTTCAGCGGCTGGGGCACGATGCCCTGGGCGGCACGCTCTTCTACGTGGTTACGATAGGCTTCAAGCACAGGTTGACCCTCATCAGTGGTCCAATATTGCGTCCGGGGGCTGGCGCCCCGGAATGTATCCGGCAGGGTATGACGGGGGAGGCTGCGGGCAGGACCGCCGTCGCGCCGGACGCATTCCGCCGGAAGCTGTTTTCAAAGTTTTACGCCGGCTGCTGAAGAGCTGATCGGCGGCAGGGCGGTTGATGAGGCCGCCGCTGCCGGATCACCGGATACTTTGCTCGTGACGCTTTGAAAACAGCTTCGTATCGGACATTGCGCCTATAAGGCTGCCTAATTCTACGCCAAGCCTCGGGCGAAGTTAAGCGCTGCGTTGTCGCATCTGCTCCCGGTCGTTGGACCCCGGCGGCAGGCTAGCGGCCCAGATGGGCGAAGCGTCCACTGAAGGGCTTGGCGATGGGGTAGGCCAGGTCGCCATGCTTGCTGGTGCCCAGCCCCAGGTCCACCAGGGACTCGGCCAGCTTGACCGCGGCGCTGACGCCTTCGATCACCGGGATGCCGATGGCTTCGCTCAGGGCCTCGCGCAGATCGGCCATGCCGCCGCAGCCGAGCACGATGGCGCCGGCACCTTCCTCGTCGCGGGCACGGCGACCCTCGGCGGCGATCAGTTCGATCAGGCTGTCGTCGGCGGCTTCCAGGGCCAGTACCGGCAGGTCGATACAGCGTACCGAGGTGCACAGTTCGGCGAAGCCGTACCGCTGCAGCAGGTGCTCGGCGATGATGCGGGTGCGGGTGAGGGTGGTCACCACGGCGAAACGGGTGGCCAGCAGACTGGCCAGATGGAAGCCGGCCTCGGCGATGCCCAGCACCGGCCCCCTGGCCATTTCCCGCGCGGCGAGCAGGCCCGGATCGCCAAAGCAGGCGATGACATGGGCCGCGCAGCCCGCCTCGACGCCCTTGCGCATCTCTTCGATCACGCCGACCGCGGCCACGGCCTCGTCGTAGTGACTCTCGATGGACACGGGGCCGGCTTCGGGATTGCTGGCGAGGATGGTGGTGCCCGGACGGGCGATGGCCTGGGCCGCGCGACCGATCTTGGCGGTCATGCTGGCACTGGTATTGGGATTGATGACCTGGATCTGCATGAGGGGCCTCAACTGCGTTTGAAGATGCTGCGGAAATCGGGCTCGGCGGCCGTGGGCCGGTCGATCCGGAGGGATTCGCGGATCAGGCGCAGGTGGCGCGCCATCCAGTCGCTGGCGGCCGCACCCTCGCCCCGGGCGAGCAGGTCCAGCAGGTCTTCGTGCTGGCCGCAATCGCAGCCCAGGCTGTGCCGCGAGCCGTAGATGGCGATCAGTAGCGAAGAGCGGCTGGCCAATTGGGCGACCTGTTCGGTCAGCACCTGATTGTCGGCCAGCGCGGCGAGTTCGACGTGAAAGCGCGCGGACAGCTGGATCGCCAGGCTGTGGCGCCCGCCGTGCTGGGCCTCGTGCTCCTCAAGGCAGAGCTGGCGCAGGGACGCCAGCTGCGCGCTGTCGACCCGGGCGGCCACCAGGGGCATCAGCGCCGGCTCGATCAGCTGGCGCGCGGCGAGGATGTCCTGGGCTTCCTTGGCGCGGGGCTGGGCGACCTGGGCGCCGCGATTGGCGCGCAGGGTCACCAGGCGTTCCAGCGCCAGTCGCTGCAGCACCTTGCGGATGCCCGTGCGGCTGATGCCGAAGGTCTCCGCCAGGGTGTCTTCCGGCAGCCGGGTACCCGGCGCCAGGCGATGCTCGACGATGGCCTCGAGGATGTCCTGGTAGATCCGCTCGTCCCGGGGAGAGGCGGCAACGGCGAGTGACGCGGGTACTGCACTCATGGGCTGACTCCGGCGATTTGCCTGAATTGTATACAAAGTCTGGGGCGCTGACGATGCGCGAATGCGTCGGGATCTGTGCGCCAAGGTAGCGCCTCATTGCCACCTAACGCCCCAGGGGAGTGCATCCCCGGTAACGCTCCGGCGTCTGACTTAGAGCCTCCTTTCCTGGAAATTTCCTATGGAGCCAGCGAGTTAAGACCATTTCGGAGCACCTGGCACGGACTCTGCCTGGAGGGATTGTATACAAAACAAGGCAGGCGCCGTATGCAGGTGCCCGCCACCACGGAGGAGGCGATCCATGAACCAGCAGATTCCCCCGGGCTACAGCCCACGTCTGTACAACGAAGACCTCGGCCCGGTCGAGCAGAAATGGAATTGGTACAACATCTTCGCCTTCTGGATGAGCGACGTGCACAGCGTCGGCGGCTATGTCTTCGCCGCCAGCCTGTTCGCCCTGGGCCTGGCCAGCTGGCAGGTGCTGATCGCCCTGCTGGTAGGGATCTGCATCGTTCAGGTGATCGCCAATCTGGTCGCCCGGCCCAGCCAGCAGGCTGGCGTGCCCTATCCGGTGATCTGTCGCCTGGCCTTCGGCGTCTTCGGCGCAAACATCCCGGCGGTGATCCGCGGCCTGATCGCGGTGGCCTGGTACGGCATCCAGACCTATCTGGCCTCCAGTGCACTGGTCATCGTGGTGCTGCGCTTCTTTCCCGCGCTGGCGGTCTATGGCGACAGCAGCTTCCTGGGCCTGTCCTATCTCGGCTGGGGCGGCTTCCTCACCCTCTGGTTCCTCCAGGCCTGCGTCTTCTGGGCGGGTATGGAATCCATCCGCCGCTTCATCGACTGGGCCGGTCCGGCCGTCTATGCGGTGATGTTCCTGCTCGCCGCCTGGATTGTCTGGCGCGCCGGCTGGAGCAACATCAGCTTCACCCTGGCGGAAAAGCAGCTGACCGGCTGGGCCGCCTTCGGCCAGGTGATCGTCGCCATCGCCCTGGTGGTGTCCTATTTCTCCGGGCCCACGCTCAACTTCGGTGACTTCAGCCGCTACTGCCGCTCCATGCAGGATGTGCGTCGCGGCAATTTCTGGGGCCTGCCGATCAATTTCCTGGCGTTTTCCCTGGTCACCGTGGTGATCGTGTCCGGCACCCTCCCGGTGTTCGGCGAGATGATCCACGATCCCATCGCCACCGTGGCCCGCATCGACAACACCACCGCGGTGCTGCTCGGCGCCTTCACCTTCGTCACCGCCACCATCGGCATCAACATCGTCGCCAACTTCGTTTCGCCGGCCTTCGACTTCGCCAACGTGGCGCCCAGCAAGATCAGCTGGCGCGCGGGCGGCATGATCGCCGCGGTGGCCTCGATCTTCCTCACCCCCTGGAACCTGTTCAACAACCCCGAGGTGATCCACTACACCCTGGACGTCCTGGCTGCCTGCATCGGCCCGCTGTTCGGCATCCTGCTGGTGGACTACTACCTGCTGCGCAAAGGCCGGATCGAGGTCGATGCGCTGTTCGACGACACCCCGAATGGCGCCTACTGGTACAGCGGCGGCGTCAACTGGGTGGCGGTGCAGGCGTTGGTTGCCGCGGCGCTGATCGGGTTGTGCTTCACCTTCGTGCCCTGGTTCAAGCCGATCGCCAACTTCGCCTGGTTCACCGGCTGCTTCCTCGGTGGACTGTTCTTCTACGGGTTGAGCCGCCGCAGCGCCAGTCCGCTGGCGAGCCGGGGTGTCGCCGCGGTGTGATCCGCATCCTGTGATCAGGATGGGATTCTGCACGACCGGCGCGGGCCACCCGCGCCGTTCGTTGACGTTTCCGGCTAGACTAGGCGTTTTGCTCCAAGGCTTGCCGCCCATGCCCGCTCCTGTCATCAAGACGCCCTGTGTCGGCCTGTGCTCGACGATGTTCGGCGACCACGTCTGTCGTGGCTGCAAGAGATTCCACCACGAGGTGGTGAACTGGAATCTCTACAGCGAAGAGGAGCGGCGCGCCGTGTGGGCACGTCTGGAGCTGCTGCTGGTGCAGGTGGTGTCGGCCAAGGTCGATGTCTTCGATCCGGCACTGTTGCGCCAGCAGTTGCAGCAACGCAGCATCCGCTTCCGGCCCGATCAGTCGGAGTATTGCTGGGCCTATCAGTTGCTGGCCCGGGGCGCGCGCCACATCCAGCAACTGGATGCCTATGGGCTGCGCCTGCTGCCGGAGTTTCGCGATCGCCCCCTGGCCGAGTTGCGCGACGCCATCGACCGGGAATTCTTCCTGCTCTCCGAAGCCCACTACGACCGCTACATCGCTCCGCGCTTCCTGCTCGAAGGCATCGACAGCCGCGTCTGAACGCCAGCAGGCAGGCGGCGCTGCCCAGGCGCCTGCCTTTCTCTATAATGCGCGGCTTTTGCACGGGAGCACGCTGATGTCCTTGCCCGAGATGAACGAATTCCTCGGTTGCCGCACGCCGGATGCCTGGGTCGAGGCCGCGCTGCAGGACCTGCCGACGCTGCTGCAGGACCACGCCAACAACGAGAAGAAGGCCGCCGGCGCCGCCTTCCACTATCTGTTCACCTATTCCAATCGCGCCGAGCTGTCCTGGAAGATGTCGCGCATCGCCCGCGAAGAGCTGCGCCATTTCGAACAGGTGCTGCAGATCATGAAGCGTCGCGGCATCGAGCACCGCAACGTCAGTTCGGCCCGCTATGCCGGCGCCCTGCGCAAGCTCTGCCGCAACCATGAGCCGCTGAAGCTGACCGACAGCCTGGTGATCGGTGCCTTCATCGAATGTCGCTCCTGCGAGCGCTTCGGTGCGGTGGCGCCCCACCTGGACGCGGAGCTGGGCAAGTTCTACAGCGGTCTGCTGGCCTCCGAGGCCCGGCATTTCCAGGACTATCTCAAGCTCGCCTATCTCTATGGCGAGCGCGACGACGTCGACGCCAAGATCGCCGAGGTCCGCGCCCTGGAGGTGGAATTGATCACCTCCAGCGATCGCGAGTTGAGATTCCACAGCGGGATTCCAACCGCTGCTTGAAGCGCATTATTTGCAGGCCTTGGTCTCGCCGACATAGGGATTGCCGCGCCCCATGATGCAGGCCAGGCGCTGGTTGCGCTGACGCTCCCAGGCCTCCGGCGGATACTGCTTGGTCCAGGCGGTGTAGAGCTGGCGATCCTGCTTGGACAGGCGCAGGTCGTAGCGATCGCTCATGTAGAAGTAGGTACGGGCGACCATGCCGCGGATTTCCGGGCGGGGCATGGCGGTCTTGGCCTTGAAGTCCACCACCATCTGGCAGGCGCCATACTGGTTGGGCTTCTGCGGCAGCCAGCCGAAGGCGAAGTTGCTGCGGTCGCCATTGACCTCGCCGACCACCGGTACCAGGTTGAAGAGGTCGGCCTCGGCCTTCTGGTACACCGGGTCGTTGGCCGTGCAGTTCTGGCGACCGCCTTTCTGCCAGCACTGGCGCTGGTGGCCGATCACCCAGGCGGGGACGATGTGTTCCCACTCGATGCGGCTGGCGCGCTGGGCGCTCTTGCGCGGGACGTAGCCGCAGCTCTTGAGGTCCACGGTCTTGCCGCTGTAGTGGCAGCCGCAATAGAAGTCCACGCCTTGCTTGGCATAGACCTTGGCCGCCACTACCTTGGCTTCGCCGAAGGTACGCGGCGGCTGCGGCGGCTGGGGCGTCGCCAGGGCGCTCAGGGAAGCCAGGCTCAGGCAGAACAGCAGGGCAGGGCGCAACGACATTTAGAATCCGTCCGAAAAAGCGCGGATACTACCGACCCGCTCTTGGTCGCGGTGTGACTGGGTTCACTGGAAGCCGTCCCGCGTCCGCCCGCCAATCAGGCGGAACACGATTCGATATCAATGACTTAGAGGTATGGCATGGCAGCCTGGGACATCTTTTGCACGGTGGTGGACAACTATGGCGACGCGGGTATCACCTGGCGTCTGGCCCATCAGTTGGTCGCCGAGCATGGACAGCAGGTCCGCCTCTGGATCGACGACCTCTATCCCCTGGCGCGGATCCAGCCGGGGTCGATGGCACCGCCGAGCAGCAATGGCATCGCGGGGTCGAGGTGCGGCTCTGGCACGCCGACTGGACGGCGGCCGAGCCCGGCGACGTGGTGGTGGAAGCCTTCGCCTGTCAGTTGCCGGAAGGTTTCGTCACCGCCATGGCGCGTCGCGCCGAGCGCCCGCTCTGGCTCAACCTGGAATACCTGAGCGCCGAGGAGTGGATCGAAGGCTGTCACGCGCTGCCTTCGCTGCAGCCCACCGGGCTGAACAAGTACTTCTTCTTTCCCGGCTTTACCGCCAAGGTGGGCGGGCTGCTGCGTGAGCACGATCTGCTCGATCAGCGTGACGGCTTCCTCCAGGCTGCCGCGGTCCGGGACGACTTTCTCGCTGGGCTGGGCGTGCGGCGCCAGCCCGGGGAGCGGCTGTTCTCGCTGTTCGCCTACGAGAACCCGGCGCTGATCGACTGGCTCGACGCCCTCAGCGTCGGCGCCCAGCCTACCTGCCTGCTGGTGCCGGAAGGACGGGTGCTGGCGAACGTCGCCGCCTGGCTCGGCGTGGACTGGCTCAAGGCCGGCGACGGCCACCGTCGCGGCGCCCTGCGGGTGCAGGTGCTGCCCTTCGTCTCCCAGCAGGAGTACGACCGGCTGCTGTGGTGCTGCGACTTCAATGCCATCCGCGGGGAGGACTCCTTCGTCCGCGCGCAGTGGGCGGCGCATCCCTTCGTCTGGCACATCTACCCGCAGGAAGAGGACGCCCACTTCGTCAAGCTCGAGGCCTTCCTGGCGCGCTATGTGGCGTCTGGCACTCCTGAACTGGGCTCCGCGGTCAGTGCCCTGTGGCTGGCCTGGAACGGTCGCGGCGACCTGGCAGCCGCCTGGTCGGCGCTGGACACACAGGTCGGGGAATGGCGTCTGTTGGCGCGTGACTGGAGCGATCGGATGGCTTCTCACAGCGATCTTGCCGCCAGCCTGGTGCATTTCCATACAGATTGGCTATCATATGGCGCCTCGAAATCCCGTTCTTCCATCCATACGGATAACCGCATGAAAACCGCACAAGAGTTCCGTGCCGGCCAAGTGGCCATGATCGACAACGCTCCCTGGGTCATCCAGAAAGCTGAATACAACAAGTCCGGCCGTAACGCTGCAGTGGTCAAGATGAAGCTGAAGAGCCTGCTCTCCGGCAGCGCGACCGAGACCGTCTTCCGCGCCGACGACAAGCTCGAGCCGGTGATTCTGGATCGCAAGGAAGTGACCTATTCCTACTTTGCCGATCCCCTGTACGTGTTCGTCGACAACGACTACAACCAGTACGAAGTCGAGAAAGACGACCTGGGCGATGCCATCGCCTTCATCGAAGACGGCATGACCGACGTCTGCGAAGCGGTGTTCTACAACGACCGCGTCATCTCCATCGAACTGCCCACCACCATCGTGCGCCAGATCTCCTACACCGAGCCGGCCGTTCGCGGCGACACCTCGGGCAAGGTCATGAAGACCGCTCGCCTGAACAACGGCTACGAGCTGAAGGTCTCCGAGTTCTGCGACATCGGTGACCACATCGAGATCGACACCCGTACCAACGAGTACAAGTCGCGCGCCAAGGTCTAAACCCGGCGTCTCGCTAGAAAGCCCGGCTTGCCGGGCTTTTTGCTGTCTGGCGCTCCGCTGGCGGTGCGCCGGACAACGGTTTCCGAATCTGTTCGCTTCTGGGTAGTGCGCCGTGGAATTGCTGTCTCAGCTCTTGATCGATATCGCCCTCGGGGCGGTGCTGGGTGTGGTGGGTGGGTTGTTCGGCATCGGCGGTGGCTTGATCGCCATTCCGGTGCTGGCCCTGCTGTTCGGCCTCGACCAGCAACTGGCCCAGGGCACCGCCCTGGTGATGGTGGTGCCCAACGTGCTGCTGTCGGTCTACAAGTACAACCAGCGCAATCGCATCGACTGGCAGCGCGCCGGTCTGCTGGCCGCCGCCGGCATGCTCTCGGCCCTGGCGGGTACGGCGCTGGCGGTGTCCCTGGACGCCCGCTCCATGCGCCACGGCTTCGTCGGCTTCCTGCTCGTGCTGGTGCTCTACAACCTCTGGCAACTCTATCGCCGTGGCCAGCCGCCGCTGACGACGCCGAGTCGCCTGGGGCTCGGGGTGCTGGGGCTGGTGGCGGGGCTGGTCGGCGGGCTGTTTGGCGTCGGTGGCGCGGTGATCGCCACCCCCATTCTCGCCGGGGTGATGGGCATGACCCAGGTGGCGGCCCAGGGCATGTCCCTGGCCATGGCGCTGCCGACCACTGGGGTCACCCTGGCCAGCTATGCCTGGCATGGGGAAGTCGACTGGAGCGTGGGTATTCCGCTCGCCCTGGGTGGACTGCTCAGCGTGAGCTGGGGCGTGAAGTTGGCGCACCAGTTGCCGGAGCGGCTGCTGCGTCTGCTGTTCTGCGGTTTCCTGCTGCTGTGTGCGGTGCTGCTGGCGCTGCGCTGACTACTGCCGAAAGCCCTCGGCGATGTGCTCGGCGAGGGTGTCGATGATCGGCGAGGCGCTGCGCGGATTGCGCAGCAGTTCGATGGAGCAGGCCGGCAGGTCGGGCATGCCGTCGGCCTCTCCCAGCCGGCGCAGCTCGCTCGGCAGCAGGCTTTCCAGCTGCGCGGTGACGGCGAGGCCGGCCTTGACGATGCCGAGCAGGGCGGCAAGGCTCGGGCTGCTGTAGGCCAGGCGATAGCCGCGGCCGCGATTGTCCAGCGCCCGGCGCGCCCATTCGCTGAGAAAGCACGAGGTGTTGAACATCGCCAGCGGCAGCGGATCGCGCTGGTGGATATCGAAACCCGGCGCCTCCGCCCAGATGAAGCGCTCGCGACGCAGGGGCAGGCCAATCTCGTTGCCCGGTTCACGGGTGACGATGGTCAGGTCCAGGTCCTGGCGTTGCAGCAGGCCGGCGGTGGTCTCGCAATGGACGTCCACCTGCACCAGCGGATAGGCCTTGGCGAAGCCCGCCAGGATGCCGGGAATGAACCTCATCACGTAATCATCGGGGGTGCCGATACGCACCGTACCCACCATGTGCGGTTCGCGCAGGGTGGTCATCACCTCCCCATGCAGCTTGAGGATGCGCCGGGCGAAGCCCAGCAGGATCTGACCCTCCGCCGTCAGGCGCACCTGGCGGCCCTCCCGTTCGAACAGCCGCCGCTGCAGTACGTTCTCTTCGAGCTTGCGCATCTGCATGCTCACCGCCGACTGGGTGCGATTGACCACCTCGGCCGCGCGGGTAAAGCCACCCTGATCGGCGATGGCGACGAAGGTGCGCAATAGATCGGTCTCTATGCTCGGATAACTCATGGCATCAACCAGGCGAATGGATCGCATCAGAAAGATTCGTTGGATTGATGTTATGCCAGCTTCCAGACTTGAGCCATAGCCCCTGTAGCAGAAGATTCACCATGGCTCAGCTCATCGCTCACCAAGATTCGTCTGCGCGGACCCCGGGTGTTCCGGGCGTCATCTTCCGTCTGCGGCAGGTCTGGGCCTGGTTGCGCCGGGCGGTCGAGCTATCTCGTCAACGCCGGGCCCTCTATCGACTGGATGAGGGCGCGCTGCACGACCTCGGCCTGAGTCGCGCCGATGCCTGGCAGGAAGCCGACAAGCCGTTCTGGCGGCAACCCGCAGAGGAGGGCCGCCGCCGATCCTGCTAGGGTGGAAGATCACCTCTCTCTGTCAGGAGCTCGGATGGATAGCCTTTCCCTGCGCGAAGCCCGGCGCCTGGCCTTGCGTGCCCAGGGTTTTGGGAGTCAACCCAAGGGCGGTGCGGGCCTGGCCGCTATGTATCGCCAGGCCGCACGCCTGAATGTGCTGCAGATCGACTCGGTCAATGCCCTGGTGCGCTCGCACTATCTGTCGCTGTTCAGTCGTCTCGGCCGCTATGCCTTCGCCGACTTCGATGCCCTGGCCTGGGGTCAGGGGCGCAAGCGGCAGCTCTATGAATGCTGGGCCCATGAAGCCTCGCTGGTGCCGGCCGAGGTTTGGGCCGAACTGCGCTGGCGACGCGATCAGGCGCGCC
Organism: Pseudomonas oryzihabitans; assembly: GCF_014522265.1. Classification (GTDB taxonomy): domain Bacteria; phylum Pseudomonadota; class Gammaproteobacteria; order Pseudomonadales; family Pseudomonadaceae; genus Chryseomonas; species Chryseomonas aestiva. The sequence goes on along the minus strand of NZ_CP017024.1, from coordinate 4,152,886 downwards.
AGGGCATTGGCATCTATCGGCAATTGGCGCGGTTCGCCGTCGAGCAGCCGCAGGTCGTCGCCCAGACCCTGGAGGCGGTGGTGCAACGGGGCGCCCTGGGCGCTGGCAGCCTGGCGAAGCGGGTCGAGCAGGCCGGTCCCTGGTGGGACTGGAGTCCGGGCAAGCTGGCGCTGGAGTGGCTGTTCGCCGCGGGTGAGGTGACGGTGGCCGGACGGCGCGGCTTCGAGCGCCTCTATGACCTGCCCGAGCGGGTGCTCCCGGCGGAGATCCTCGCGGCGCCTGCTCCTACGCCGGAAGCCGCGCGCCGGGCCTTGCTGCTGCGCAGTGCCCGTGCCCTGGGCGTGGCGAGCGAAGTCCAGCTGCGCGACTACTTTCGCCTGAGTCCCGCCGAAGCGCGGCAGGGCATCGCCGAATTGCAGGAGGAGGGCAGTCTGCAGCTCGTTCAGGTGCAGGGCTGGTCGAAGCCGGCCTATGTGGCCGAGCCGCCGAATCCCGGGCGTCCGGTGCAGGCGGCGGCGCTGCTGTCGCCCTTCGACTCCCTGGTCTGGGAGCGCGAGCGCACCGAGCAGCTGTTCGGATTCCGCTATCGACTGGAGATCTATACCCCGGCGCCCAAACGGGTCTATGGCTACTACGTATTGCCCTTTCTCTATCGGGAGCGGCTGGCGGCACGGGTGGATCTGCGCGCCGAGCGGGCGCAGTCGCGCCTGGCAGTGCATGCGGTGCATCTGGAGGCGGCAGGCCTGGATGACGAAGGACTGGATGCCCTGGCGGCGCAGTTGCGCTCCCTGGCTGCTTGGCTGGGTCTCGCCGACCTGCAGTTGCACGGGCCGGCGGACGTCTTGCGTGAGGCTGTTGCGCGGCACTAGATCGCGCCGCGCCCTCTGCCTAGCGGCGGATGCCCTTGAGCGTCTCGGCGATCATGAAGGCCAGCTCCAGGGACTGGTCGGCGTTCAGACGCGGGTCGCAATGGGTGTGATAGCGGTCGGACAGGGCGTCTTCGGTGACCGGGCGGGCGCCGCCGATGCACTCGGTGACGTTCTGGCCGGTCATCTCGATATGGATGCCGCCCGCGTAGGTGCCCTCGGCCTGGTGCACGCCAAAGAACTCCTTGACCTCGCCCAGCACGCTGGCGAAATCCCGGGTCTTGTAGCCGGTGGAGGCCTTGATGGTGTTGCCGTGCATGGGGTCGGAACTCCACAGCACCTGGCGGCCTTCGCGCTCCACGGTCTGGATCAGGCGCGGCAGGTGATCGCCGACCTTGCCCACGCCCATGCGCACGATGAGATTGAGGCGTCCCGGATCGTTCTCCGGGTTAAGGGTGTCGAGCAGGCGGATCAGGTCTTCGCTGGTGGTGGAAGGACCGACCTTGACGCCGATGGGGTTGTTCACGCCGCGCAGGAATTCGACGTGGGCACCGTCGGGCTGGCGGGTGCGATCGCCGATCCAGAGCATGTGCGCGGAGCAGTCGTACCAGTCGCCGGTCAGGCTGTCGCGGCGGACGAAGGCTTCTTCGTAGTTGAGCAGCAGCGCCTCGTGGGCGGTGAAGAAGTTGGTTTCCTTGACCTGGGCCGCGGTGTCCAGGCCACAGGCACGCATGAAGGCCAGGGTCTCGTCGATGCGATCCGCCAACTGGTGGTAGCGGTCGGCCAGGGCCGAGTTGGCGATGAAGTCCAGGTTCCAGCGATGCACCTGGTGCAGGTCGGCGAAGCCGCCCTGGGCAAAGGCACGCAGCAGATTGAGCGTCGCGGTGGACTGGTTGTAGGCCTGGATCAGCCGCTGCGGGTCCGGGATACGGCTGCCTTCGGTGAAGTCGATGCCGTTGACGATGTCGCCGCGGTAGGCCGGCAGGGAGACGCCGTCCTGGATTTCGTCGCCAGAGGAGCGCGGCTTGGCGAACTGGCCGGCCATGCGGCCGACCTTGACCACCGGGCAGCCCGCGGCGAAGGTCATGACCACCGCCATCTGCAGGAGCACCTTGAAGGTGTCACGAATCTTGCCCGCGGAGAATTCGAAGAAGCTTTCCGCGCAATCACCGCCCTGCAACAGGAAGGCCCGACCCTGGGTCACCTCGGCGAACTGCCGGCGCAATTCGCGGGCTTCGCCAGCAAATACCAGGGGCGGATAGCCGGCCAGGGTGCGCTCGACATCGGCGAGGCGGGCTTGATCGGGGTATTCGGGCTGCTGCTGGATGGGCAGGCTTCTCCAGCTGGTGGGGCTCCAGGGCGCGGACATGATTCTCTCTGAGTGGTGCGACGAAGCCGTCCATGGTAACCGATGACGGGCGCAACGCTCGATAGACAGTGCCCATCGCGGCTACCATGGGCGACTATAGAGGAGGGTGGTGATGGTCGAGACGGAAGTGTTGCTGGAAGAGGTCGTCGACGACCATGGCCGGATCCGGGTGGTCGAGGTGGGGCCTTATCGCTTTCTGGAGTTCGGCGAGGAAGTGGAGCAGAGCTGCGTCTTCACCCAGGACCCGGCCTGGCTGGAATATGACTACAACCGCGCCATGCTGCTGGGCGCACTTTGCCACCCGCAACCACGCCGTGCGCTGTTTCTCGGGCTGGGCGCCGGTACCCTGACCCAGGCCTGCCTAAAGTGGCTGCCCCTGGAGGCGGTGGAGGCGCTGGAGCTGCGCCCCGCGGTGCCGCGCCTGGCCCGCCAGCATCTGGGCCTGGCCGAGGATCCACGCCTGGCGATCCGCATCGGCGATGCCCTGGACCTGCTCGACAGCGCAGCGCCTGCCGATCTGATCTTTGTCGATCTCTACACCGACGTCGGCCCCTCCAGCGCCCATCTGGCCTGGCGCTTTCTGGAAAACTGCCAGGCCAAGCTCAATCCGGGCGGCTGGCTGATGATCAACCAGTGGAGCGCCACCGACGGCAAGCCGCTGGGCGCCGCGCTGCTGCGCGGGCTGTTCCGTCATCACTACTGGGAGTGCCCGGTGGTGGAGGGCAACGTGATCCTGCTGGTACCGGCGAGTCTGGAACAGGAGCTGGACGAGGCGGGTGCGCGGCAGCGCGTTCGGGAACTGAGCCTGCGCATCGGCTTCGATCTGGAGTCCTATCTGGACAACGTGCGTGCGGCAACCTGACCTCAAAAGTAGACCAAGGTTCTCTGGAGAAATGTCCAGGGTTCGGGTATTATTCGCCCCGGTCTTTTTGACCTTCCGTTCAGGAACTGCATTCTCCCGGTCCGCCACCATGGCCACCCCGGTCGTGCGTTCGCCCGACGGCGAACAATCCTAGACGCTTCACCCCCTTTCATCCGCTATTTCGCAAAAAGCTCACACCTTGGCTGCCTGGGCGACTTCGGTCATTCGGATAAGCGCAGCTCTTGGCTTTGGGGTCTTTGCGAAGCACACGAGGCAAGACAATGACCCAGGACATCAGCAATTTCGCTGCGCTCAATCTCAATCCCGCCATCCTCGCCGCCATCAAGGCCGTCGGTTACGAAGAGCCGTCGCCCATCCAGTCGCAGTCCATTCCGGTGATCCTCGCCGGCCACGACATGATCGGCCAGGCGCAGACCGGTACCGGCAAGACCGCAGCCTTTGCTCTGCCGCTGCTCTCGCAGCTCGACCCGTCCCGTCGTGAACCCCAGATTCTGGTGCTGGTTCCTACCCGTGAACTGGCCCTGCAGGTCGCAACCGCCTGCGAAACCTATTCCACCGAGATGCCTGGCGTCAAAGTCGTGGCTCTCTACGGCGGCGCGCCCATGGGTCCGCAGCTGAAGTCCCTGCGCATGGGTGCCCAGGTACTGGTCGCCACCCCCGGCCGTCTGTGCGACCACCTGCGCCGTGACGACAATCTGCTGGCCACCGTCCAGCGCCTGGTGCTCGACGAAGCCGACGAGATGCTCAAGCTGGGCTTCATGGACGACCTCGAATTCATCTTCGAAGCCATGCCGGAAACCCGCCAGACCGTCCTGTTCTCGGCGACCCTGCCGCCGTCGATCCGCGCCATCGCCGAACGTCATCTGAAGAACCCGCAACACGTCCGCATCGCGGCCAAGACCCAGACCGTCGCCCGCATCGAGCAGGCGCATCTGATGGTCCATGCCGACCAGAAGCCCGCCTCGGTGTTGCGCCTGCTGGAAGTGGAGAACTTCGACGCCCTGATCGCCTTCGTGCGGACCAAGCAGGCGACCCTGGACCTGGCCGAGCTGCTCGAGCGCCAGGGCTATCGCGTCAGCGCCCTGAACGGCGACATGCCCCAGGCTCAGCGCGAGAAGACCATCGAGTCCCTCAAGGACGGTTCGCTGGACATCGTGGTCGCCACCGACGTGGCGGCGCGCGGTCTGGACGTGGCGCGCATCACCCACGTGCTCAACGTGGACATGCCCTACGATCCCGAGTCCTATGTGCACCGTATCGGTCGTACCGGTCGTGCCGGTCGTGAAGGCCGCGCGCTGCTGCTGGTCACCCGCGCGAGCGGCGCATGCTGCAGGTGATCGAGCGCGTTACCGGTCAGCGGGTTGGCGAGATCCGCCTGCCCGACGCCGAAGCCGTGCTGGAAGCCCGTATCTCCCGTCTGGCCGATGGCGTGGGTTCGCTGCTGGCCGATGCCGATGCTACCCACGGCGCGCTGCGTCAGGAGCTGTGCGAGCGTCTGCAATGCGATCCTTCGACCCTGGCCGCTGCGCTGCTGGCCAAGCTGACCGCCGGCCGCGCCCTCGATATCGAGTCGTTGCGCCGTGAGCAGCCGCTGACCCCCGGCGCGGGCCGTGGCGACCGTCCGCGTACCGAGCGTGGCGATCGTCCTGAGCGTGGTGAGCGCGGCGAGCGCCCGGATCGTGGTGAGCGTCGCCCGATGCAGCCGCTGCCGGAAGGCCGCGTGCGTTGCCGCACCGCCCTGGGCGCCCGTGACGGCGTTGCCGCCAAGAATCTGCTGGGTGCCATCATCAATGAAGGCGGCATGGATCGCGAGGCCATCGGCCGCATCCAGATCCGTGACTCCTTCAGCCTGGTGGAGCTGCCCGAGGACGGCCTGGAGCGTCTGCTGACCAAGCTCAAGGACACCCGCGTAGCCGGCAAGGCCCTGCGCCTGCGTCGCTATCGCGAGGATTGATCCCCAGCGTTTCGCTGGCGAAAATCAGGCCCCGGCGCTGTAAGGCGTCGGGGCCTTTTTATTGGGATCGAATCGTTGCCCGGCTGATGAACACGCTACCCGCGCTGGAGTGAGCCATAGGGGTCGCTGTCCTCCTGTGCCTGGCGACAAAGCATGGGGCGCCGAGATCGCCCTGGCAGCAGCCGCCCAGACAAGACACGGTAGCTGGGAGTGAGGCTGCAGGCGATGGTAGCGCAGGTGCGTGCCCTAATGGCGGGCTGCACGCCCGTCGCTCTTGCCGGAGAACCTTTACCCCCCCTTTGTTGGCGCCTAGCTGCTTCTGGCTTCGAGATGGACCTGGTAATGATCCAGAACGTAGTGAACGTCTTCAGCGACTCTTTGCCGCCCACCACAGAATACGAATGTTCCAAGGCCATCCTTGTGGCAGAAGAACTCACCCGATGCTGTGTCCCCTGGGCGCGGAAGGGTGCTGATTTTCAATGTCGGCAGGTTCTCGCTATCCGGGAGCGAGAGGTGCGTGACATAAAGCGTCTCACGGGACAGGTGTCTTTTTGGAAACATCAGGTAGGCCCAGGCTTCGGCACTGTGGTGGGCCTGTAGGGATTCGCAGAGACCCAATTGAAGCGTCAGGTGAAGCAGGCGCAGGTCTATTCCATGGGCGAGCTCTATCATTTCGGCCGTAGGTCCTCCGCCAGGGCGGTAGGCAATTTCCAGCAGCTCGAAGCCATCGTCGGCGTCGCCGAAGGCTTCGATATGGTAGACCCCATCAGGCCCGTCAAACGCAACCATCACGCGCTCGATGAAGGGTCGCCAGCGTGCCTGAAGATCGTCTTCGGGTACGGAGAGGTACCCCAACGGGCGCTCGGCGAGATAGTCGATGGGTTTTCCCAGGTATTCTCCCGCGGACAGGAATGCCAGCTGTTTCCTTAGGACGACTGCATCTAGCTGATACAGCGGCTGGCTGTTGTAGGTTTCAAGGATGTACTGACGGTCGCTCATATCCTGATAGGCGTCATCCTCACCGCTGTGAATGTCGGAAAGCTCGAGGGCACTGGTGATGATCTTGACCCCGACGGCGCCAGCCAGGGACCGGGGTTTCAAGATGATCGGGAATGTCGCCGCGCCGCCCTTGATCTGGTCGAGTGTGAGTTCTCTGGGCGTCGGAATGTCGAACGACTGGGCGATCTGCTTCATTCGCTTCTTGTCGCGAAACCGTGCCGCCACCTCTAGCGTTAGCCCTGGCAGTCCCCAGCGCTCATTGGCCCAAGCTGCAATGTGTACCGCGAATTCATCATTGGGTAGGACCGCAGTTACCCGGTACTCGCTGGCGATTCGGTCAAAGGCTCTTTCAATCTCGGCATGGGCGGCAAAGTCACGAACCAGAAAGGTGTCGGTGCGATTCAATTCCGCTCCGGCCTGATCCAGCAGATCCTCCAGAAGATAGACGAACGTCCAATGCGGTATTGGGTAGGTGTTGCTGATGTTAGCGATTACTTCACTGACATCCAGTTCAGAGGAAATAATCAGTATGGTGTTTGGCTGGTCTATTCTCATGACGAAATTAGCCTCCAGTTTTGTGGAGAATCCTCTGAGGCAGGATTATTCCAAAGCGGCTTTTCACTGTTCAGCGGCCACGTCGACCCGGTAGTTTTTATTCAGGTAGTCGATGTCCTGAAGCACGAGCTTGCGGTTGCCACAAAATACGAAAGAACCCAGCGAATCCTTGTAGCAGTAGAATTTTCCCGACGCTAGATCGCCTGCTCTGGGCATCGCATAGGTTCTCAGAGTCGGCATGTTTTCGAGGGGCGGAAAGGCGGTCTGTGTGACGTAGAGCGGCTCGGTAGCAAGATGTTTTTTAGGAAAGGTCATGTAGCCAAAGGCCTCTTCCTTGCGTTGGATATCGAGTGACGGCGCTAAACCCAGCTGTGCGGCAAGATGGATATGCTTCAGGTCCAGCCCATAGACCATCTCTATCATCTCCACGATGGCTGCCCCGCCAGGTCGGTAGGCGATTTCCAGCAGTTCTGCACCGGCGAAGGCTTCTATGTGATAAACCCCGTCAGGCGCTTCGAATGCGGCTATCACGCCTTCAGTGAATTGGCGCCAGGTATCCTCGATCATCCGCTCGGGGACGGACACCGTGCCGACAGGTTTTTCCTGCAGGAAATCAATGGGTTTTCCCAGGTATTCGCCGACCGATATGAATGCCAGCGTTCCTTCGAGAACGACACAGTCTATATGATAGATACTGCTTGGATTGTAGGCTTCGATAAGATACTGACGCTCACTCATGTCCTGGTAGTCAGGGTCGAAATTGATATCTATTCTTGAAAGTTCTTCTGCTGTGGAAATGATCTGGACACCTTGAGACCCTGCCAGTGAACGCGGTTTGATGATGAGGGGGAACTGGATCTCTGCGCGCTTGATTTCATCAAGGGTAATTTCCCTGGCTGTCTTGATGCCTGCTCGCTGAGCAATTTCTTTCATCTTCTTTTTGTCGCGAAACCGTTGAGCATTTTTTCGAGTTATGCCTTGGAGTTGCCAGCGATCATTTGCTGAGGCGGCGACGTAGAGCGAAAATTCATCAAAAGCGATCGCCGTAGAGATTTTATAGTTGCAAGCTATTCTATCCAGCGCACCCGCTACCTCAGTGGCGTTAGCGAAGTCGGAAACGATGAAGTTTTCCGGCCGTTTCAGTTCGGCGCCTGCTTCGCCCAGGTAATCCTCCAGCAGGAAGACGAACCCCCAGCCCTCCAGGTCATGCAGCGCCTTTATCGCTTCCAGCTTCGCGGCGACAGCGAGGTCGGAAGAAGCGATCAGTACAGTAGGTTTGTCGTTCATTTCAATTCCCTGGCTTGGGTTCGGCTGCCCGTATCGCTCCTTGGACGCTGTCTGGAAATGCTCTGCGCTTATAGACCTTTCCGACAGGATGGGGCCGTCAAGCGCGCAGGGTCTCCGGTCCCTGCACGCTAAGAGCATCCCTGTGCTGCAAACAGGGCGTCGACCGTCATCAGATATAACTTTTCAGGCTCCCGCGACGTTTGACATCCAGCGTCGCGCAGTGAAAAGAGCCTCCAAAGGTTTGGAAGTGTTTGAACGGACAGAGGATGGTCTTGAATCCCCACTTGCGAAAGGCACTGATCAATGCCTCCTCGTCCTGTTCAACAACAACAGTTCTTTCGTCCAACATCAGCACATTGATGTGAATCCACTTGGAAGTGATGTAAAGCGGATGGTGATCTGGCAGGTTGGACTGCGGAGGATTTAAAATTTCCCAGTCTTTGAAGATGTCAGGGATCTGCGGTACCCAGCCTTTGTTGACCAGTACACGACCTGGTGCCAGTGGTAATATCGTTGTGTCGATATGCATGGGTCCCGGCTCTTCAAACTCATAGATGTGGATGCGATAGTCCGGACCCAGGGTTCTGCGCAGCCATTCGATTCCTTTGTTGTTGGTTACATGGCTACGCTGCCCGATGATGTCACGGCCCATTTTCATGAAATCGGCAGCGTCAAATAGTGGTTCCGCTTCAGTGATTATGGAATTAAATGGAATCTCTTGATCGAAGTCATAATCCTTTTTCCAGATGTCGTCTTTCAGCATCGGCTTGGGCGCCGAGATCCAGTCGGCACCTCTGCTGAAGTAATCGTTCAGGATGTCACGAAAAGCGAAGGTCTCGAAGTAACGGCTGCGCCAGGCCATGGGTACTTCAATGATCTTCTTGCCGATCGCAAAGAGGCAGTCCCTTGGCATGGCGGAGTAGAAGGTGCCACCTGTCGTGAAATGGGGAGTCACTATGGGCTGATGATGATTGGACTCGTTTGGCCGTCTTACTCTTATGCCCTCGGCTTCCAGGATCCTGGCCAGCGTATTGACTTCCTGCCTGGCTTTGCTGACCAGCTCTTCTGGAAAACGCCGTCCTGAGTAGGTCTGGAAAAAGTCGCTTGATTCCCGGGGTATGATGGCCTTCAGGCCGGTATCCCATTCAGGTACGCGAATATCATCCATTATTCCAACTATGACCTCTTCCAGGGGGTCCCACTCCGTATAGACTTCTACAGGGCTTTCCAGGTTGGAAAAAGATGACGACTCTTCTGTTTGGAATTCCATGGTCAATGGCCTCCGGCAGTAAGTGAAGAGTTTATGTTTGGCGAAAAAATACTGGGTGGCAAGAGCGGAGGTTAAGTAAATATATATTGTCGGATTATAAGATAACGGTATTCCTATGTGTTGGTCGAGTGTTGGGGTCAAAAGTGCGGGTGAGTGCGCGCCTTCTGCTTAATTGATGTTTCTTGTGGGGTGATGATTTTTAGTGCGTCTTCCTGACTGCTGCTGTATTTTTTTAGAGGGACTGTGGTTGGCGGCTTGATCCGGTCAGGCTATTTGATAAAAAGGAGATGCATCGGTCTGCACGATAGGTATTGGCGTACATGTAATAAGCAGGGCGAAAATTAATATGCTGGTAGTACTTCTTTGAAGATCATGCGGCCGGCATGTCATGGCGGAGATGGCGTGCATCTTCATGGGTTATTGAAATCGCTCTGGGCGATTCAAGGATGGGGAGAGGCGCTTCAGGGCGCTATTGAAGGCTCACCGTGAACGCTGCCCAGGAGGTTGGGCTGCACCTGACCCGCATCGGTACTTTGCGCCGCGTAGATTCGCTGGCCAAGACTGATCGTCGCCCGACTACCTTTCAGAAAATCGGGATAGGCCGGTTCGCCAGCAGCCCAAGGGAAGGTGGCCCCATCACTGGCGTTGCCCGTCCTGGAGTCGTAAGTAAGCCTTCGGCTTCGCGTGCTCCTGGAAGAGGCCGGGCAGCGTGGGTATCGAAAGCGCATGAGCGCACGCCGTCCAACGTTGGCCTGGGCCTGTGCAGCTAGGCCGAAACGACGAGTTCGCTTCAGCTACGCGGTTGTATGTTTACCGGGCTAACTCGCGATCTAATGGGCGGCAACGGGTATTGCCGGGAGGAGGGCTGGCCTGCTGCGCTTCCGGCCTCTCAGCGATACATCAGCGCCCGGTTAGGCACCAGCCCGAATGCTGCTTGCGCTAGCGGTCTGGTTGCGCCCGGCCAAGGGTGCCGAGGTGCGTCTGGATGCGGCCGCAGGGTCTGCGGTCGCGTTAAAGGATCACCTTGTCCTTCAGCTTTTCCGCCGCCAGTTGCAGCGCCTGAATGACCCGGTCCTTATCGTAGTTCTGGATGTTGTTGGTGTCCAGGTACATGGAGAAGCCCGGCAGTTCGTGCTCGACGTAGCTGGGGGAGGCGCCCAGGTCGCGGCGGAAGTCCACCACCTGGTAGATCTGCACCGGCTTGCTGAAACCCTTGACGGTGATCCAGCTCTTGTCGCGGCACATGATGGTTTCCTTGACCAGCGAGTAGGTCTCGTGGCTGATCAGGATCTCGCCGGCGTCGGCAGCGTTTTCCAGGCGGCTGGCCAGGTTCACTTCGCGACCGATGATGGTGTAGTCCATGCGCGTGCTGGAACCGAAGTTGCCGACCGTGCAGTAACCGGTGTTCAGGCCCATGCGGATCTCCAGCGGCTTGTTGATGCCCTGGCTGCGCCACTGCTGGCGCAGGACCTTCATGTGCTTGCGCATGGCGATGGCCATGGAGACCGCGGCCACGGCATCCTTCTTGGCGCCCTGGCTGTTGGCGTCGCCAAAGAACACCATCACGCAGTCGCCGACGAACTTGTCGATGGTGCCACCGTACTTCACGGCGATCTTCGACATCTCGTTGAGGTAGTTGTTGAGCATGTCGGTGAGGGCTTCGGCCTCGAGTTCTTCGGACAGCTCGGTGAAGCCCTTGATGTCGGAGAAGAACACCGTGATCTTCTTGCGCTGGGTGCCCAGGGCGATGTGCTGTTTGCCGGTGAAGATGGATTCCCAGACCTGGGGCGAAAGGTACTTCGCCAGATTGTGCGCCAGGATCGCCGACTTCTCCTGCTCGCGCTTGAGATCGTCGTTGATCTGGATGAGGCGTTTGCGCTGCCGGTGCAGGAAGTAGCCGGTGCCCCAGAGGTGCAGCATGGTGCCCACCACGCTGGTGACCGCCACCAGCAGCGGACTGGTGAGGTCGACGCCATGAAAGAAGGTGGCACTGCCCAGCGCCGCGGCACTGGTGGCGAACAGCAGGCAGAGGCCGAGCAGGCGGGGGCCACCGCGCAGCATGCTGGTGTAGCCGAGCATGAACAGCAGCATCAGGGTAGGCATCAGCGGGAAGCGCAACACCACCGCGGCCATGCCGACGTGGATGGCGTCCAGGGCGGCGAGCAGGATATCGGTCTGGGCGCCGCGGTCGCGCCGGAGCTTGAGGCTCAGGGTCTGGGCCACGTGCGGATAGAGCAGGGCATAGGGGATAAGCCAGAGGCCCACGGCATCGGCCTGGACGTAGTAGCCCGCAGTGACGCTGGCGGCGGCAATCAGATAGGCGAATACCCGGGCGTAGTAGACGCCCAGGCTGTCACCGGACGCTGCGAGGAACCGGTTGAGCGCAAACTTCATCTGTCGGGTCCGTTTCGAAAAAGGCGAGAGGTCGGGATAACTCCGTTCGCGACGATGAAAGCGGCCGGGTTTTCTTGCATTGGCGATCTTAGCCGACCGCCCCGGCGAGGGCCAAGATTGTCGGCCGTTCCGCTGCTGTGACAGCCAAATTCGACAGTCATCCCTGGGTTACACTGCGGCATCTTTACAGGAGAGACGCTATGGATGCCCTCGCAGCCCTTTGCAATCGCGCCTCGGTCGGTCGCCTGACCGGGCCAGGCCCGACCCCCGAGCAACTCGAGACCCTGCTGCGCGCCGCGGACCGGGCGCCGGACCACAAGCTGCTGCGCCCCTGGCGGCTGATCCTGGTGGCCGGCGAGGGCCGTACTGTGCTCGGCGAGCTCTATGCGAACGCCCTGCGCCGTCGCGAGCCCGATGCGGATGCAGCGGCCCTGGACAAGGCTCGGCGCATGCCACTGCGAGCCCCCCTGGTGATCGCCGTCGTTGCCACGCTGCAGGAGCACCCCAAGGTGCCCGTCCAGGAGCAGATCATTACCGCTGGCTGCGTTGCCCACGGCCTGGTCAACGCGGCCTTCGCCCTGGGACTTGGGGCGGTCTGGCGCTCCGGTGACTTCAGCTACGACCCCTGGGTGCTGCAGGGGCTCGGGTTGGCCGAAAACGAACAGCTGGTGGGCTACATCTACCTGGGCACGCCGGAGGTAGCGCCGCGCGTCCCGGCGCCGCGTGATCTGAGCGCGCAGGTCAGCCATTGGCCAGGACCGGCCTGAGCGGCAGGATGACGGTGGCGAGAAAGCCGCCGTCCGGGTGATTGCTCAGGTGCAGCTCGCCCCCATGGCGCTCGATGGCGCGGCGGGCGATGGCCAGGCCGAGGCCATAGCCAGTGGCGTGCTGTTGATCCGAGCGGAAGAAGGGCTCACCCAGGCGGGGTAGGTCGGCTGTCTTGACCCCGGGCCCGTGGTCGCGCACCTGGATGCGGACCTCGCCTTTCGCCGCCGTTGCCGAAATGACAATGGGCTGCGCGGGTGGATTGAAGCGCAGCGCATTGCGCAACAGATTGTCCAGCGCGCGTTCCAGCACGTCCGGCCAGCCATCCAGCCGCAGGGCGGTGGGCACGGCCAGTTCCACGCGCTGCTGGGGTGCGCTGAGCTGGGCATCCTCCACCAGGCCTTCCAGCAGTGGATGCAATTCCAGTTGCTCGGGTGGGCCCGGGTCGGCTTCCTGGCGGGCGAGGGCGAGGATCTCGCCGATCAGGGTTTCCAGGCGATCGCATTCCAGGGTCAGCCGCGGCCACATGTTGCCCAGGTCACGAGGATCGGAGCGTTCGGCCAGCGCCAGGGCGATGCGCAGCCGCGCCAGCGGTGAACGCAATTCGTGGGACACGTCGCGCAGCAGCTGCCGCTGGCTGTCGATCAGGCGCTGCAGGTGGGCGCCCATGCGATTGAAGTCCTCGGCCAGCACGCCCAGTTCGTCCTTGCGCCGGGCCAGGCGGGCCAGGGTGTCCTGCTGATAGGCAGTCTGGCCGAGATCGTGGACGGCGCGGCGCAGATGATTGAGCGGGCGGGTCAGACTCAGGGTCAGCAGCAGGCTGAACAGGGTCAGTACCACGGTGGCGATGGCCAGCATGCCGACCGGCCAGAACAGGCTCTGCCGGCGCCAGGCGCCCAGCTCGGGCGTGGGCAGGTGGTAGATGAACAGGTAGTTCTGACCGCTCGGACTGGTGTATTCGTCGGTCAGGCGTCGCCAGGGCAGTGGCCGGTTGGGATCGCGGGCGCCAGGGCCGGGACGCTGCTGATGCTGCGGCTGGTCGAGATCCTGGTCGAAGATGCGCGGTGGCAAGGTGCCGCGCACCAGGGGCGAGCCGTTTTCGCCCAGCACCAGCACATCGATGCCATAGCGGCCCTTGCGCTGTTCGAGCAAGCCCTGGGCGGCGGCGGGACCGTCGTTTTCATAGCGTTGCACCCATTGTTCGGGAAGGTCGCGCAAGCCGGGATGCTGCGCGAGGATCCAGGAATCCTGGTCGGCCAGGTGGCCGAGCAGCATGGTCAGGCCGACCGCGGAGAGGATGGCCAGCCAGAAGGTGGCGAAGATGCGCCAGAAAAGGGAACGAAAAACCATGCGGTCGCCTTAGAAACTGCTCAAAGTCTGCTGCGCGTCGGCCAAACTGCGTTGAAAATGCCCTGGAAGGCCAGCCCCGTCCGAATGCTCATTTACTACTCGTAAACCCGAGCGCGGGTCCGATCCGCTTCCTCAGACATTTTCGTGGGGCCGCCTAGGCCTTGTTTGTCTCCAGCTCGCGAGACGTTGGGCAGGTTCTCGGTCAGACGCCGCGCCGAGGACCGTCGGCGCAGCGATCGGGGATTACGAGGACTTGTGGTCCTGCTTCCACTGCTGGAATTCCGCCCACTCCTTGGCGCGATCCTCGCGCTTCTTTTCCATTTCGTCGAAGCGCTTCTGCTGATCGGGCTTGAGCAGGGCGCGAATGGACTGACGAGTCTTGTCGCGATTGCCATCCAGCTGATCGTGCAGGGCCTTGCGCTGATCTTCGGGCAGCTTGTCGAGATAGCTCTTGACGATCTCGCGTTGCTGCTGGCGTTCCTCGCCCATCAGCTTGCCGACCTGCTCGCGTTGCTCGGGCGTCAGCTTGAGACCGCGCAGGGGGCCATCGCCACGCGGACCACCGTCCATCAGCTTGCCGTGGGGCGGCGGGGCGATGTCGGCGCTGTCCTGGGTCGCGGCCAGGGTCAGGGTCGGCAGCAGGGCAGCGAACAGCACGGCGGGCATGAGTTTGCGCATCGGGAAATCTCCTTGGGATGACCGGTGCAATACCGGATGAGCCCAGTCTAGGAGCGGGGAAGTCAGTGGCGGTCAGCGGGCGTAAAGAGGGGGTAAAGGCTGCGCGGAGGGCTAAACGCTGTAGTAGTAGCCGCGGCCGCGCAGGGCGAGGATGCGCGGGCGACCGTCGGCATGGCTGCCGAGTTTGCGGCGCAGATTGCTGACGTGCATGTCCAGACTGCGGTCGTAGAGCGTCAGCTTGCGTCCGAGGGCTGCCTGGGCCAGCGCCTGCTTTTCCAGGGGTTCGCCCGGCTGGCGCAGCAGGGCTTCGAGAATGCGACTCTCGGTGAGGGTCAGGGTGATCTCGGTTTCGCCGATATTGGCGACGCCCCGCGCCAGACTCAGCGACAGATCGCCCAGCTGCAGGCGGGCCGCGGGTTGGGCCGGATGGCTGCGCCTGAGGATGGCTCTCAGCCGTGCGGTGAGTTCACGCGGATCGCAGGGTTTGGCCAGATAGTCGTCGGCACCCAGTTCCAGGCCGAGGATGCGGTCCAGCGGCTCGCCACGTCCCGACAGCATCAGTACGGGCAGTTGCGGATGATCGCTGCGCAACTGCTTGAGCAGCTCCAGGCCACTGCCGTCCGGCAGCATCACGTCCAGTACCACCACGTCCGGCGTGGCTTCGCGCAACTGGGTGCGGGCATCGCTGCCGGCATGGCAGGCGGTGACTTCGAAGCCTTCCTGTTTCAGCCAGGCACCAAGCAGCTCGCACAGCTCCTGGTCATCGTCGATCAGCAGTATCTGACTCATGGGATCAGTCTCGCGGTTCATCCATGGGTTGCAGATGGCGCGCCAGATAGAGGCCCTGGCCGAGCATGAACACCAGGGTCATCGCCAGGCTGCCGAAGACCTTGAAGTCGACCCAGAAGCTTTCGTAGGTGAAGGCCACATAGAGATTCGCGCAACCGCAGACGATGAAGAAGATGATCCAGGCGATGTTCAGCCGCGTCCAGATCGGCGCCGGCAGACGCACCGCGTGGCCCAGCATGCGCTGAATCAGCGGCTTGTCGCCGATGAACTGGCTGCCCAGAAAGGCCACGGCGAACAGCCAGTTCACCACCGGTGCCTTCCATTTCAGGAAGGTCTCGCTATGGAAGGCCAGGGTCATGCCGCCAAACACCAGACAGGCGATCAGCGTCAGCCACTGGCTCTTTTCCAGCCGGCGCTGGGTCGCGAAGATCGCGCCATAGACCACCAGGGACGCGATGATCAGGACCGCGGTGGCACTGAAGATGCCGCCCAGGGTAAAGGCATGCCCGGCGAATTCCAGCGGACGCGGATCGAGCTTGTAGACCAGGAAGAACAGGAGCAGGGGGATGAAATCGATGAGTTGTTTCATTAACGCAGCCGATAGCAGTGCATCGCGGCATAATACCTGATGAAGCCGGAGGAGAAAGCCATGCGTATCGACCTGCACTGTCATACCACCGCGTCGGACGGCGCCTTCGCGCCCGCCGAGGTGGTCAGACGGGCCCATGAGCGCGGGGTGCAGCTGCTGGCCATCACTGATCACGACACCCTGGACGGCTACGCCGAAGCCCTGCAAGCCGCGGACGGACTGGGTCTGCGCCTGCTCCCCGGTATCGAGATGTCCTGTACCTGGGGCGGCGCCACGCTGCATGTGCTGGGCTACAACTTCGCCCCTGAGGCGCCAGAGCTGAATGCCGCCCTGGAAGCGCTGCACGAAGGTCGCTGGGAGCGCGCCCGGGAAATTGACCGGCGGCTGGCGGCCAAGGGCATGCCCGGCACCCTGGAAGGGGCTCGCGCGGTGCAACTGGCCCTGGGCGACAGCCGCAATGCGCCGGCCCGGCCGCATTTTGCCGAATACCTGGTGCAGGCCGGCCATGTCGCGGACCGCGGCGATGCCTTCCGCAAATGGCTCGGCGGCGGCAAGCTCGGCGACGTCAAGCAGCATTGGCCGACCCTGGCCGAGACCCTGGCGACGCTCAAGGGCGCCAAGGCCTGGATCAGCCTGGCGCATCCGCTGGCCTATGGGTTCACCCGCACCAAGTTGCGCAAGCTGATCGGCGAATTCGTCAGCGGCGGCGGCCATGCCATCGAGGTGGTCAACGGCGTGCAGCCGGCGGAGCAGGTCGGCACCCTGGCAATTCTGGCGCGGGAATTCGGTCTGATGGTCAGTGCGGGCAGCGATTTCCATGCGCCGGCCGAGTGGTCGGAGCTGGGTATGTACCGTCCGTTGCCCGAAGATCTGCCGCCCCTGTGGGCGCGCTTCAGTCAACCGCTATACCCTCAGATTCGGGAACCCCAATGAGCCAGTTCATCGAAATTCATCCGCAGAATCCCCAGCCGCGGCTGATTCGTCAGGCCGTGGAAATCATCCGGTCCGGCGGTGTCATCGCCTATCCCACCGATTCGTCCTATGCGCTGGGCTGCCGTATCGGCGAGAAGAGCGCGGTGGAGCGTATCCGCCGCATCCGCCAGCTCGACGACAAGCACAACTTCACCCTGGTGTGCTGCGATCTCTCCGAGCTGGGCATCTATGCCAAGGTGGATACCAGTGCCTTCCGCCTGCTCAAGGCCTATACCCCCGGGCCCTACACCTTCATCCTCAATGCCACCCGCGAGGTGCCGCGCATGCTGCTGCATCCCAAGCGGCGCACCATCGGCGTGCGGGTGCCCCAGCATCCGATCACCCTGGCGCTGCTGGAGGCCCTGGGCGAGCCCTTGATGAGCGTGAGCCTGATTCTGCCGGGGGATGACGAAGCCCTGGGCGATGCCTGGGAGATCCGCGAGCGGCTCGAGCATTTCGTCGACCTGGTGATCGAGGGCGGTCCGGGTGGCTTGCAGCCGTCCACCGTGATCAGCCTGGCCGATGACGAACCGGAAGTGATCCGGGTCGGTGCCGGAGATCCGACGCCCTTCATGATCGAAGCATGAGCGAAGCCCTGGACCCCCAGCTGCTCGAACCCGAGCAGCTGCGCCTGGCGCTGGTCTATGGCGAGGCCTTCACCGAGCTGCCCCAGGACCTCTATATCCCGCCGGATGCCCTGGAGGTCTTTCTCGAAGCCTTCGAGGGACCGCTCGACCTGCTGCTCTATCTGATCCGCAAGCAGAACATCAACATCCTCGACATCCCGGTCGCCGAGATCACCCGGCAGTACATGAGCTATGTCGAGCTGATGAAGGCGGTGCAACTTGAACTGGCCGCCGAATACCTGCTGATGGCCGCCATGCTGGCGGAGATCAAATCGCGCATGCTGCTGCCGCGCGCCGAAGGCCTGGACGCCGAGGAAGAAGATCCCCGCGCCGAACTGATCCGCCGCCTGCAGGAATACGAGCGCTTCAAGAAGGCCGCCGAGGATCTCGATGAGCTGCCGCGCGAAGGCCGCAACTTCGTGGTGCCCACCTTGCCGGCGCCGGATGCGCGGGCGCGCAAGCTGTTGCCCGAGGTGGACCTGGGCGAGTTGCTGCTGGCGATGGGCGAGGTCCTGCGCCGCGCCGACCTGTTCGAGAGCCACCAGGTGACCCGCGAGGTGCTGTCCACCCGCGAGCGCATGAGCCAGGTGCTGGAGCGCCTCAAGGAGGGTGCCTTCGTGCCCTTCGTGGCGCTGTTCACCTTGGATGAAGGCCGGCTCGGCGTGGTGGTGACCTTCATGGCCATTCTCGAACTGGTCAAGGAATCCCTGGTGGAACTGGTGCAGAACGAGCCCTTCAGCCCTATCCATGTCCGCGCCCGGGTCAGAGACGCCGACGGGGAAGGGATCGCTCAGGCATAAGCCAGGGCGGCCGTCGCGGCGGCGCTCTTGCGCTTGCTCACCAACAACCGGGCACCTTCACCCGCTGCAGCCAGGGCCGCGGCTTCAGCCACGCTGGGGCTGCCGGTGTACTGCAACACCAGATCGCTGGCGGCAGTTATGCCGCGCTCTTGCGCCAGACGCTCGGCGGTGAAGCCGTGCAGAGGCAGCTGCCAGCGCTGGGCGAGGGCGCGCAGTCCGCGTTCCTCGAGTCGACTCGCAACGGTAGCCAGTGCGGTCAGCGCAGTGCGATCGCACTGGGCTTCCTGCAAGACCCCGAGCGCCAGCTCGGCGAGTTCGTCCAGCGAACAGTCCTGACGGCAGCCGAGGCCGAGAACCAGGCCCATCAGCCTTGAAGGTCCTTGGACGAAGCGTGGCAGTCCAGTCCAGAGCCTGAACAGCACAGCGGGCGAAGGACGAACGGGCGCCACGCCGAAGTATCGGTCTGGTTCAAGGTAGCGAAGGGACGCGTAATGGCGATCATGGCAGGTCTTGAGGGGAGGAAGGCAGGCGGTGGCTCGCCCTTGGCGACCGCTTCGAGCAGACCACGCGCCTCGTCTGCCGGTCAAGCCTGGCGGATTGACACCCTGGCGGGGCGCTCGTAGCCTGTCGCGTTCCGAGGTGCTCTTGTCGGCAAGAGCTTGAAAGGGAACGCGGTGCGATACCGCGGCTGCCCCCGCAACTGTAAGCGGCATCTTCAGCCACTCCACCAGGCCACTGCTCACGCGGGAAGGCCGGAGCCGGGCGCCGCGAGCCAGGAGACCTGCCTCGTCACCTTTCGAACACGCAACCGGGCGGGGTGATCCGGGCTGCCACCAGGGCCTCGCCGTCACGCGGGCGTCCGGCATGCCTGCCCGTCTTTTTTCGCTTTCTTTCTAAGGGCAGCCCATGAAAACCCTGGCCAAGACTCCCGTCACCATCGTTACCGGCTTCCTCGGTTCCGGCAAGACCACCCTGCTGCGGCACATGCTCGACCATGCCGAAGGCCGGCGCATCGCGGTGATCGTCAATGAATTCGGCGAGCTGGGCATCGACGGCGAGATCCTGCGCCAGTGCAGCATCGGCTGTAGCGAGGAAGAGGCCCAGGGCCGCGTCTTCGAATTGGCCAATGGCTGCCTGTGCTGCACCGTGCAGGAAGAATTCTTTCCGGTGATGAAGGAGCTGGTGGCGCGGCGGGGTGACATCGACCACATCCTCATCGAAACCAGCGGCCTGGCCCTGCCCAAGCCCCTGGTGCAGGCCTTCCAGTGGCCGGAGATCCGCACCGCCTGCACCGTGGATGCGGTGATCACCGTGGTCGACAGCCCGGCGGTGGCGGCCGGCACCTTCGCCGCCCATCCGGAGCAGGTGGATGCCCAGCGTCGGCAGGACCCCAACCTCGACCATGAATCGCCGCTGCACGAGTTGTTCGAAGATCAGCTCGCCAGTGCCGACCTGGTGATCCTCAACAAGGCCGACGGCCTGGACGCCGAGGCCCTGGCCCGGGTCCGCGCCGAGGTGAGCGAAGAGTTGCCGCCGGCGGTCAAGGTGGTGGAAGCCAGTCGTGGCGTGTTGCCCCTGTCGGTGCTGCTGGGCCTGCAGGCCGAGTCCGAGGCCCATATCGACAGCCGTCCGACCCACCATGACCTCGAAGGTCATGAAGACCATGACCACGACGAATTCGACTCCTTTGGCGTCGAGTTGCCCGAGGTGGCGGAAGCGACCCTGCTGGCGGCGCTGACCGAGGTGGTCAAGAGTCATGGCGTCCTGCGGGTGAAGGGCTTCGCCGCCATCGCCGGCAAGCCGCTGCGGCTGCTGGTGCAGGGCGTGGGCACCCGCTTCGACAAGCATTTCGACCGTGCCTGGAAGACCGGCGAGACCCGCAGCACCCAGCTGGTGCTGATCGGTCAGGAGCTGGACCAGGCGGCCATCACCGCCCAGTTGCGCGCCGCGGTGGCCTGACCCCGGATGCATCTGCTGCGTACCCAGCCGGGCGGTTTCGTCCCGGACGATGGCATCGCCCATTTGGCGCAGACGCCGGGCGAGATCGTCGTGCTCTGCAGTGGCGATTCGCACCTGGCGCTGCTGGCCGAGGCGACCCGTAGCCTGGACGAGCGCTATCCCAGTCTGCGGCTGGCCAATCCCATGCAGCTGCAGAACCACGCCTCGGTGGATCTCTACGTCGACGAGGTGCTGAGCCAGGCGCGGGTGGTGTTCATCTCCCTGCATGGCGGCCAGGGTTACTGGCGCTATGGCATGGAGCGGCTGGCCGAGCTGGCCGCGCGGGGGCTGACCCTGATCGCGGTACCCGGTTGCGACCGGCCCGACCCGGAACTGATGGCCCTGGGTACGGTGGCGCCCGAGCTGGCCGAACGGTTGTGGCGCTATCTGCGCCAGGGCGGCCTGGGCAATGCCCGGGATTTCCTGCATTGCCTGGCCAGCGAGTGCCTGGATGCCCGGTACACCTACCAGCCGCCGCGGGAATTGCCGCGGGTGGCCGTCTATCACCCAGACGCCCTGGGTCTGGATGGCTGGCGTCAGCGCTGGCGACCGGACTGGCCTGCAGTGGCGCTGCTGTTCTATCGCACCCACCTGCAGTCGGCCAACACCGCCTTCGTCGATGTCTTCTGCCAGCAGCTGGAAGCTCAGGGGCTGAATCCGCTGCCCATCGCCGTGGCCAGTCTCAAGGAGTCGGCCTGCCTGGAAGAGGTGGAACGGCTGCTGGACGAGACCGCTACGGCGCTGATCCTCAATACCACAGGTTTTGCCCAATCCAGTCCGGAACGGCCGACTCTCACGCCGTTCCGTCGGCCGGTACCGGTACTCCAGGCCATCTGCGCCCAGGATAATCGCGAGCGCTGGCAAGAGAACCCCCAGGGGTTGGGCGCCCGCGACCTGGCCATGCACATCGCCCTGCCGGAGCTGGACGGGCGCATCATCACCCGGCCGATCAGTTTCAAGGGCCTGGCCTGGCGCTGCGAGCGCAGCCAGAGCGACGTGGTCAACTACCAGGCCGATGGCGAGCGCATGGCCTTCGTCGCGCGGCTGGCGCGCAGCTGGATCGAACTGGCGCAGCGTCCTGCCGCGGACAAGCGCATCGCCCTGATCCTGGCCAACTATCCGACCCGCGACGGCCGCATCGGCAATGGCGTCGGCCTGGATACCCCGGCGGCGGCGCTCAAGGTGCTGCAGGCGCTGCAGACGGCCGGCTACCCGGTGGCCAATCTGCCTGAAAGCGGTACCGCCCTGATCGAGCGCCTGCTCGGTGGGGTGACCAACGACAGCGCCCTGCGCGATCTGCGCCCGGCCCTGCAGAGTCTGGCGCTGCAGGACTACCAGTCGCTATTCGCCCAGTTGCCCCTCAGCCTGCAGCAGGCGGTGACCGAGCGCTGGGGCGGGCCCGAGGCCGATCCCATGCACCGTCGGGGTCGGCTCATGGTGGCCGGGGTGCGCTTCGGCCTGACCTTCGTTGGCATCCAGCCGGTGCGCGGCTACGACGTCGATCCGGCGGCGGTCTATCACGATCCTGCGCTGGTGCCGCCCCATGGCTACCTGGCCTTCTATTTCTGGCTGCGCGAGGCCTATGGCGCCCAAGCCGTGGTGCATCTGGGCAAGCACGGCAATCTGGAGTGGTTGCCGGGCAAGGGCGTCGGGCTGTCGGCGGAGTGTTGGCCGGACGCCATCCTCGGACCGCTGCCCAACGTCTATCCCTTCATCGTCAACGATCCGGGGGAGGGTGCCCAGGCCAAGCGGCGCACCCAGGCGGTGATCATCGACCACCTGATGCCGCCGCTGACTCGCGCGGAGAGCTACGGGCCGCTGCGCGACCTGGAGCGCCTGGCCGACGAATACTACGACGCCAGCCTGCTGGACCTCCGACGCGCCACCGAATTGCGCGGCGAGATCCTGCAGCTGGTCCGCGAAACCGCCCTGGATCGCGAGCTGGGGCTGGTGATCACCGACGATCCGGACAGCTGGCTACCGCAGCTGGACGCCTACCTGTGCGACCTCAAGGAGTCCCAGATCCGCGACGGCCTGCATGTGTTCGGTGAATCCCCGACCGGCCAGCTGCGTCGCGATACCCTGGTGGCCTTGCTGCGCATTCCCCGGGGCGATGCCCAGGGCGCCAATGCCAGCCTGCTGCGAGTGCTGGCCAAGGACCTGCAGCTGGGGTTCGATCCCCTGGCCGCTGACCTCGGCGAGTCCTGGCAGGGGCCGCGTCCGGCGTGCCTGGAGGGGCTGTCGAGCGAACCCTGGCGCACCCTGGGCGATACCCGGGAGCGGCTGGAGCTCCTGGCCCTGGTCCTGGTGGCCGCGACCGTCGATGCCGAGCCGCTGCCGTTGGCGCTGGACGAATTGCCTGCCACCCGCCCGGTGCTGGAGCATCTGGTCGGCCAGGTCGCGCCGGCCCTGGACAGCTGCGGTCCCGCTGAAATCGGCGGCCTGCTGAGGGCACTGGAGGGGCGTTTCGTTCCCGCCGGCCCCAGCGGCGCGCCGAGTCGCGGGCGGCTGGACGTGCTGCCCACCGGGCGCAACTTCTTTTCCGTGGACGTGCGCAACCTGCCGAGCATGACCGCCTGGCGGCTGGGCTGGCAGTCGGCCAACCTGCTGTTGGAGCGTCATCTGCAGGAGGAGGGCGATCACCTGCGTCAGCTGGGTCTTTCGGTCTGGGGCACGGCGACCATGAGGACCGGCGGCGACGATATCGCCCAGGCGATGGCCCTGCTGGGCGTGCGCCCGGTATGGCAGATCGGCAGCGCCCGGGTCGAGGACTTCGAGATCCTGCCGTTGTCGCTGCTGGATCGGCCGCGGGTGGATGTCACCCTGCGCATCTCCGGCTTCTTCCGCGATGCCTTCGGTGGGCTGGTCAGGCTGTTCGATGCCGCCGTCCAGGCGGTCGCCGCGCTGGAGGAGCCGGACGACCTCAACCCCCTGGCCGCCCAGGTGCGCCGCGAGCGCGCTGCGCTGGAAGCCGCCGGTACCGCTGCTGACCTCGCGCGGCGTCAGGCCGGCTGGCGCATCTTCGGCGCCCAGCCCGGCGCCTATGGCGCCGGCGTCCAGGGCGCGGTGGAAGAGCGACAGTGGCAGGACCGTAGCGAACTGGCCACTGCCTATCTCAACTGGGGCAGCTATGCCTATGGCGCCGAGGATGACGGCACCGCTGCCCGCGACGACTTCTCGCGCCGCCTGGGTCGCCTGCAGGCCGTACTGCAGAACCAGGACAACCGCGAGCACGACCTGCTCGATTCCAACGACTATTACCAGTTCCAGGGCGGCATGCTGGCCGCTGCCGAGACCCTGAGTGGCCAGCGGCGTGCCAGCTACTTCGGTGACCATGCCCAGGCCGACCTGCCCAGGATCCGTACCCTCAGGGAAGAACTGGGCCGCGTGGTGCGCTCCCGGGCGGCCAATCCCAAGTGGATCGCCGGCATGAAGCGCCACGGCTACAAGGGCGCCTTCGAGATGGCCGCCACCGTGGACTACCTGTTCGGCTTCGGCGCCACCACCGAGCTGGTCGAGGATCATCAATACCGGCAACTGGCCGATGCCTACCTGCTCGATGCCGATACCCGCGACTTCGTCGAACGCCACAACCCCGAGGCGCTACGCGACATGACCGAGCGCCTGCTGGAAGCCCAGCAACGCGGCCTCTGGCAGGCGCCAGGCGACTACCGTGAAGCCCTTGAACAGCTCCTGATGGATATGGATGAAGCCTGAGATGACCGCTCCCGTCTTTCCCCTCGCCGCCGTGGTTGGCGCCGAGTCCCTGAAACTGGCGCTGTGTCTCAACGCCATCGATCCCCGTATTGGCGGCGTATTGATCGAAGGTCCCCGGGGTATGGCGAAGTCGACCCTGGCCCGGGGCCTGGCCGATCTGCTCGGAGGCGGTCCCTTCGTGACCTTGCCGCTGGGTGCCAGCGAGGAACGCATCGTCGGCACGCTGGATCTGGATGCGGCCCTCGGCGAGGGGCGGGCCCGCTTCGCGCCAGGCGTGCTGGCGGCGGCCGATGGCGGCGTACTTTATGTCGACGAGGTCAATCTGCTGCCGGATCACCTGGTGGATCTGCTGCTGGACGTGGCGGCCAGTGGGGTCAACCGGGTGGAGCGCGACGGCATTTCCCACGAGCACGCCGCGCGCTTTCTGCTGGTAGGCACCATGAATCCGGAAGAGGGCGAGTTGCGTCCGCAGTTGCTGGATCGCTTTGGCTTCGCCCTGGCGCTGGACAGCCGGCCGGCACCCCGGGAGCGGGCCGAGATCCTGCGCCGCCGCCTGGCCTTCGACAGCGATCCGCCAGCTTTCAATGCCCAGTGGGAACCAGCCCAGGCGGAGCTGCGGCAGCGCTGCGCCGCGGCCCGTGCGCGGCTGGCGGACATCCCGCTGGACGATGCCGCGCTGGAAGCCATCACCGCAGGCTGCCACCAGGCCGGGGTCGATGGCCTGCGCGCCGATCTGGTCTGGTTGCGCGCGGCTCGCGCCCATGCCGCCTGGCGCGGCGCGCCGGCGATCGAAAACCCCGATATCGCCGCCGTGGCCGAATTCGCCCTGCGCCACCGGCGCCGCGCGTTACCGGACACTCCAGCAGTAATACCACCCCTGAAAGATAATTCAGCTGCTGATACTCCGGAGCAGGAGCCTAGCGATCAACAGCGACAGGGTGACGCCGAGCCCGCGGAGGGTGAGGGCGATAGCTGGGGCGCCCTGGCGCCGGAGCCCACCGCGACGGGACCCAGGCGCCGCCTTGGCGGCGCAAAAAAGCCCTAGGCATCCGATCACCTCATGCCCCGGATCGTGATGCCCGAAGCGGGACGGCCAAGGCCCTGGGCGGGCGTCAGGGCGCCCGTTCGCCGGGCACGGCAGGCCCCATCGCCTGGGTGCCGACGCTGCTCCTGGGGCGTCCGCGTCGCGCTGACGATCTCTTGCGGCAACCGCGCCGGCAGCGCCCGGCGCAGCTCTGGCTGGTGATCGTCGATCACTCCGCGTCCACCCGCCGCCACGGCGCCCTGGCCCAGGCCAAGGGCCTGCTGGCCGACTGGTTCGAACAGGCCTATCGCCAGCGGGTCAGGGTCGCGGTCCTGCAGACAGCGGGGGAGCGACCGGAATGGTCGTTCCAGGGTCAGCGCAGCGGTCAGGCATTGCAGGCCTGGCTGGAGCAGTTGGGAGCGGGAGGCGGAACGCCTCTGCTGGCGGGCCTGGCCGAAGCTCAGCAATGGCTGCAAAGTCGTCGGCGGCAGCGCCCTGGCGAGGAATGCCAGCTGCTCCTGGTCACTGACGGGCGGCTGCGCGACCTGGAAGCGCTGGCAGTACCGGACTGTCCTGTCCAGGTGCTGGATATCGAACTGGGACCGCTGCGCCTGGGACGGGCCGGGGAGCTCGCCCGGCGCCTGGGCGCGGAATACCGGCACCTGGAAGAGGTGCCGGTGGTCTAGCCACCCAGCCTTTCTGGCGGAGGTTGGGTTGAGACGGTTCCACCGTCGAAGCCCAACGTGAAGGTGCTGGACCCTCACGCTGTTGGGCTTCGCTGCGCTCAGCGCCAACCTACCAGAAGACCTTTAACCTCAATGCCCGCCCTTCATCGCCTTGACCAGGGTGTCCACGTTGTAGCGGAACATGGCCGCATAGGTCGCAGCCGGGCCGTCTGCCGGGGATAGCGCCTCGACGTACAGCTCACCACCCGGTTGGGCGCCACTGGCCTTGGCGATCTGCTGCACCAGGCGCGGATCGTTGGAGTTCTCGAAGAAGTAGGTGGCGACATGCTCCTGCTTGATCTGGCGGATCAGCTTGGCGACGTCCTGGGCGGAGGCTTCGGCCTCGGTCGACAGACCCAGCGGCGAGATGAAGGTCACGCCATAGGCGTCGGCGAAGTAGCCAAAGGCATCGTGGGAGGTCAGCACCTTGCGCTTGGCCTGGGGGACCTGACCGATCTGTTCGCGGGCATAGCGATCCAGGGCTTCCAGTTCGGCGATGTAGCGATCACCGTTGGCCTTGAAGGTGGCAGCCTGCGCCGGATCCACCGCGGACAGCGCCTTCACCACATTGCGGGTGTAGACGACCACGTTGAGCGGGTTGTTCCAGACATGGGGATCGATGCCGCCATGGTCGTGATCGTGGTCGGCGTGGCCGTGTTCATCCTCGTCGTCAGCCAGCTCGCGGGTCTTGATCCCTTCGCTGAGCACTACCGGCGGGCGCGCCTGGCCGGAGGCCTTGATCAGGCGATCCATCCAGCCTTCCAGGTGCAGGCCGCTCATGAACACCACATCGGCCTGTTTCAGCGCCTGGGCATCGGTGGGCGTCGGTTCGTAGGCATGGGGGTCGCCATTGGGACCGACCAGGGAGAAAACCTGAACCTGGTCGCCACCGACCTGTTTGACCACGTCGGCGATCACGGTAAAGGTGGCGACAGCCTTGACCGGTGCGGCCTGGGCCTGGCCGGCAGCGGCGAGCAGCAGGGCAGCGCCCAGGGAAAACAGGGATTTCATGATGACTCCTTTCAGTGGGTGAGGTGAGGGCGAGGGCGCAGCCGCCGGTAGAGTCCCAGGCGACCGAACAGCAGGGAGAGGAGGTAGCAGCCGCCCGCGGTCAGGACGATGGCCGGACCCGAGGCGCAGCCGAGGTGATAGGACAGCACCAGGCCGATCAGGCCGCTGAGACTGGCGATCAGGCTGGCCACCGCCATCAGTCCGGGCAGGCTGTTGGCCCAGAAGCGCGCCGCGGTGGCCGGCAGCATCATCAGGCCCACCGCCATCAGCGTACCCAGCGCCTGGAAACCGGCGACCAGGTTGAGCACTACCAGCAGCAGGAACAGCAGGTGATAGAGCGAGCCGCGCCCGCCTACGGCGCGCAGGAAGCCCGGATCGAAGCACTCCAGCGCCAGCGGTCGGTAGATCACCGCCAGCACCACCAGCGACAGGGTGGCGATGCCGGCGACCAGATAGAGCGCCGTGGCGTCGATGGCCAGGATGGTGCCGAACAGCACATGCAGCAGATCCACACTGGAGCCGTGCAGCGAAACGATCAGCACCCCGGCGGCCAGGGAGATCAGATAGAAGCTGGCGAAACTGGCATCTTCACGCTGACTGGTGAAGCGGCTGACCAGGCCGGCGAGTCCGGCCACCAAGAGTCCGGCAAGCATCCCGCCGATGCCCATGGCCGGTAGCGACAGGCCGGCGACCATGAAGCCCAGGGCCGCGCCTGGTAGCACGGCGTGACTCATGGCATCGCCCACCAGACTCATGCGCCTGAGCATCAGCAGGACGCCCACCGGACCGGCGCCCAGCGCCAGGGCCAGGCAGGCCACCAGGGCGCGACGCATGAAGCCGAATTCGACGAAGGGTTCGAACAGGAGTTGATAGAGGGTCATGCGCGCTCACAGACCGCCGCATTGGCGTCCCAGTGCTCGGCGAGATTGCGCGCGCGGGCCAGATGCTCGCTGACCAGCACCTGATCGGTGGCGCCCCAGGCGATGGCTTCCCGAGCCAGCAACAGGGTCTCGGGGAAGTGCTGGCGGACCTGCTCCAGGTCGTGCAGCACGGCGATCACCGTGCGACCCTGACCATGCCAGCGACGGACGATGGTCAGCAGGTCCGCGGTGGTGCGAGCATCGATGGCGGTGAAAGGCTCGTCCAGCAGCAGCACCGGCGCATCCTGCAACAGCAGCCGGGCGAACAGCACTCGCTGGAATTGCCCGGAGGACAGGGCGCCGACCAAGCGATCCTCGAGGCCTTCGAGGCCGACCGCCTGCAACGCCCGGGACGCTTCCTCGCGATGGGCGGCGGTGACCCCGCGCCAGACGCCCAAGCCGCGCCAGGCGCCCAGTATCACGGTTTCCAGCACGCTCAAGGGAAAGCTGCGGTCGATCTCCGCGGCTTGCGGCAGATAGCCCAGCCGGCGCTGGGGCACGGCCCGGTCCACGCGACCACTGACCGGTCTCAGGGTGCCGGCGATGGCCTTGAGCAGGGTGGACTTGCCCGCCCCGTTGGGGCCGACGATGGCCGTCAGACTGCCGGTCCGGAAGCGACCACTGAGATGATGGATGGCCGGATGCCGCTGATAGGCCAGGGTCAGGTCCTGAAGTTCGATGGCGGCGCTCATGGCAGGGCGACCGCCCAGAGTACCGCCAGCCAAAGCGCGACCAATGGGATGGCGGCGAGCGACAGCCGAACGGGCACGGAAAGGAGGAGAAGGGAAGCGCGAGGGGATGCCATGACGGAGCCTTGAATGACGTGCAAAAGTTATAACATAACAAATACGGCATCGTCATCTGGGCGTTGGGGAGTCGTCACGCCAGGCGAGCATGACTGGCGCCTGGCGCAGAATGCTCCCCGCCCCACGCAGGGGTCAGGGTAGCGTGCGACCTGGTCAGGCCGCCTGGGTCTCCGCCATCCGCTGTTCCAGCCGTTGCAGGAAGTTGAGCAGCAGCACCTCTTCCTCCTTGAGCCCCTTGCGCTTGCGCGGTTTGGGCAAGGTGCAGAGGTCGCCGGCGAGGAAGGCATCCAGCACGCCCGGATGGATATAGCACTTGCGGCAGACCGCCGGGGTGTTGCCCAGGGTGCGGGATACCGCCTTGACCATGTCCACCAGCTCCTTCTTGGCATCGGTCTGGGTTTCACACCGCAACTCGCGCAGGGCTTCCAGCGCCAGGGCACTGCCGGCCCAGGTGCGGTAGTCCTTGGCAGTGAAGTCGGCGCCCGTGAGTTCATGCAGGTAGGCGTTCACGTCGGACGAGGTCACGGTATGGCGATCGCCGTCCCCATCCACATATTGAAAGAGGTGCTGACCTGGCAGCTCGAGGCACTTCTTTACGGTACGCGCCAGCCGCGGATCGCTGACCTTGATCTCATGCTCCACCCCACTCTTGCCGCGGAAGTGGAAGGCTATGGTGTTGCCATGCACCTCGGCATGTCGGTTGCGCAGGGTGGTGAGCCCATAGGACTTGTTGCTCTTGGCGTACTGGGCGTTGCCGACCCGGATTAGGGTCGCGTCGAGCAGGCTGATGACCGTGGCCATGACCTTTTCCCGACACAGGCCGCGCCGGGCGAGATCCTCTTCCACCCGCTGCCGCAACTTGGGCAGGGCCTGCCCGAACGCCAGCATCCGCTCGTACTTGTCGGTATCGCGGATCTCGCGCCAGCGCGGGTGGTAGCGGTACTGCTTGCGGCCGCGGGCGTCGCGTCCGGTAGCCTGCAGATGGCCATTGGCGTCCGGGCAGATCCAGACATCGGTATAGGCCGGCGGGATGGCCAGCTTGTTGATGCGCTCGACTTCCGCCTGATCGCAGATGCGTTCGCCATCGGGGGTGAAATAAGCCCATTTGCCGCGCAGCTTGCGTCGGCTCAGGCCCGCCTGGCAGTCATCGACATAATTGAGGTCGGGCGGCAAGGGCGTGCAGAGGGCGGTACCAGTGTCGTCACGCTCATCGGCGGGGATGGGCAGGTCGGTCTGGGCGAGGCGTTGCATTACTTTCGAAACTTTCGAGCGAGAGGTCATGACTGCACCGACAATTTCCTGGTCGAAACGGTGGACTCCTGGAGAAGGGACCCGGTTCTCATGACAGCGCTCAAGCCGACCGACGCACAATTGCGCGAAGCCTTGCTGGCCAAGGCACAGGCGCGCCGTCCAGGGACGACCTTCTGTCCGTCGGAGGTGGCGCGTGACCTGGCTGCGGACTGGCGGCCGCTGATGGAGCCCCTGCGCGCTATGGCGCGTGAGCTGGCTCGCGAGGGCCGGCTGCAGGTGACGCAGAAGGGCGAAGCCCTGGATGCCGAAGCACCCTGGCGTGGTCCGATCCGCTTAAGCCTGGCTTAATCGGCGTTTAAGTTTCGATTAATGGCGGATCGCTACTCTGGACCCAGATCAAACAGCAACCAGAGAGAATCATCATGAAAAAGCTGACCGCCCTCGCGACTGCCGCCCTCCTGCTCACCGGTATGGGCGTCGCCCAGGCCCGGGATCTCGGCCCCGACGAGGCCCTCAAGCTGCGTGACAGCGGCAAGATCAAGAGCTTCGAGGTGCTCAACCAGGCTGCCATCGCCAAGCATCTGGGCTCGACGACCCACGAGACCGAACTGGAAGAAGAGTACGGCCGCTACATCTACCAACTGGAACTGCGTGACCCCAAAGGTGTGAAATGGGATCTGGAACTCGACGCCACCACTGGCGAAGTCCTGAAAGACCAGCGCGACGACTGACCGTCGGGCTCGCCGGGCTGGTGCTGCTCGGCAGCCTCTCGCCCCTGATCCAGGCCCGTGACCTGGATCAGGACGAGGCGCTCAAGCTGCGCAAGGAAGGCGTGATCCGTCCGCTGGAAAGCCTGCTGCAGCGAGTCAACGAACGCTATCCCCAGGCGCGGCTGCTGGAAGCCGAACTGGAAGAGGAGGACGGCCAGTATCGCTACGAGATCGAGATCCTCGTCGGCGATGTCGTCCGCGAACTGGAAATCGGCGCAATGGATGGCGCCATCATGAAGGATGAGGTGGACGACTAGATGCGCCTGTTGCTGGTGGAAGACGATGTGGCCCTGGCCGACGAGATCACGGCGTTCCTCACTCGGCAGGGCTACGCCATCGACTGGCTGGCCGATGGCCGCGATGCCGCCTGGCAGGGCGCCCAGGAACCCTATGACCTGATCGTGCTCGACCTGGGTCTGCCCGGCCGGCCCGGGCTGGAGGTGCTTGGGGAGTGGCGTGCAAAGGCGCTGGCGACTCCGGTACTGATCCTGACCGCCCGCGACAGCTGGGCGGAGCGCATCGACGGCCTCAAGGCCGGGGCCGATGACTACCTCACCAAACCCTTCCACCCCGAAGAACTGGGCCTGCGCATCGCCGCCTTGCTGCGGCGGGTGCGCGGCGTGGCCAACCAGCCGTTGCTGCAGGCTGCCGGACTCGCGCTCGACGAGGCGCGCCAATGCGTGGTGCGTGGCAGTGAAACCATCGCCCTGAGCGCGGCGGAGTTTCGCCTGCTGCGCTGCTTCGTGCTGCATCCCGGGCAGATCCTGTCGAAGACGCGGCTCAACGACCATCTCTACGACGGCGAGAGCGAGCGTGACTCCAATGTCATCGAGGTCCACGTCAATCATCTGCGGCGCAAGCTGGGGCGCGCGGTCATCGAGACGCGGCGCGGCCAGGGCTATCGCCTGGGCGGTGTCGATTGAAATCCATCCAGGCCCGGCTCAGGGTCGGGCTGGTGGCCATCCTGCTGGTGGCCGGTCTGGTGCTGGTGCTGGGGGAGCCTGGCTGGTGGACCATGCCTTGCGCCGTTATCTGGAAACCGGTCTGCGCGGCGAGACGGAGAACCTGCTCGCCGCCCTGGTGCGCGGTCCCCATGGCCTGCAACTGGATGAGGGCCGGCTGGGCAGTCTCTATACCCGCCCGCTGTCCGGCCGCTATTTCCTTATCGAGATCCCGGCGCTGGACATTCGCTGGCGCTCGCGCTCGCTGTGGGACGCACAATTGGAAGCGCCACCGGGCACCGGCCTGAGCGAGAGCCTGGCGGACGGCCCCAGTGGCCAGCGACTGCTCGCCTATCGCGCCGATTACCAGCGCTACGGCCAGGCAGTGCAGGTAACGGTCGCCGACGACTACAACCCCCTGCTGGGCAACCTGACGCGCATCCTCGCGTTCGGTGGCTTGCTGGGGCTGGCGACCCTGCTGCTGGTCCTGCTGCTGCAACGGCTGATCGTGCGCCGGGCGCTGCGCCCGCTGGAGCAGGTGCGCGAGCAGATCGCCCAGCTGCATCAGGGACGCCGTTCGACGCTGGACGCCAGCGTGCCGGCTGAACTCGAGCCGCTGGTGGGAGAACTGAATGCCCTGCTGCGCCACACCGAAGACGGCCTCAAGCGCGCGCGGCATGGCATCGGCAATCTGGGTCATGCGCTCAAGACCCCGCTGGCGGTGCTGACCAGCCTGGCCGAGCGTCCCGAATTGCAGGCTTTGCCCGAACAGCGCGAGGTGTTGCGCGAACAACTGGGCCGTATCCGCCAGCGCCTGGAGCGGGAATTGCGCCGTGCCCGGCTGGCCGGCGAGGCCCTGCCGGGCGCGCACCTGGACGGCGAGGAGCTTCGCGAGCTCTGCACGCTGCTCAATCGGCTGCATGGCGAGCACCTGCAGTTCGAGTGTCGGCTGCCCGCGGGGCTGCGGCTGCCCTGGGACCGGGAAGACCTGCTGGAACTGTTCGGCACCCTGCTGGACAACGCCGGCAAATGGGCGGATCAGCAGATCCGGCTTGAGGTGGCGCAGGGTGCAGAGGGCTATCTGATCCAGGTCGAGGACGACGGGCCCGGTGTGCCGCAAGCCCAGCGCGAGACGATCCTCGATCGGGGTGCCCGGCTGGATGAAGCGGTCAGCGGTCACGGCCTGGGGCTGGGGATCGCCAAGGACATCGTCGACAGCTGCGGCGGAACCCTCGTTCTCGAGACCTCCGGGCTGGGTGGGCTGGCAGTGGTCATCCGGCTGCCGGCGCCAGCGCGTATCCCGTCACTCAGGTGACTCCCTGGTCAAGTTATCGGGCAGGGCGCCGATAACCGCCCAAGCTCTTGCGACCAAGGAGAACCTCGTGAGCCTCAAATTCAAAGTCACCTTACTGGCAGTCCTGCCCGTCTGCCTGTTCACGCTGGTGCTGGGTGGACTGTCCTATTGGGTTTTGCACGAGCAGGCCGCCAGGGACGTCGCCGACGCTCGCGAGCGGCTGATGGTCCAGAGTCGCAACGCCCTGCAGAACAGCGTGGAAGCGGCCATGACCGTGGTCAAGCCGCTGTACGACAAGGCCGCTGCGGGCGATTCTGAGGCGCGCAAGGAGGCCATCGGCCTGCTGTCGGCCATCAGCTACGGCAAGGACGGCTACATCTTCGGCTACGATTCCAACGTGGTCCGCCTGTTCAAGGGCAACGATCCGGCCGGTATCGGCAAGAGCTTCAAGGACAATCGCGATCCCAGTGGCCTCTACCTCAACCAGGAACTGGTCCGAGTCGGCAAGGATGGCTCGCATTTCAGTCGCTACAGCTCTTCGCTGCCCGGCAACAAGGACGTGCTGGTGCCCAAACTCGCCTACACCGACTACCTGCCCAAATGGGATCTGGTGATCGGCTCGGCGGTGAATCTGGATGGCGTGGAGGCCGAGGTCGCGGCCGTGGCCCAGCAGGTCGCCAAACGCACCCAGGACCAGCTCTGGCTGATCTTCGGCGTGGCCGGCGTGCTGCTGGTGGTGATCGGCATCGCCGCGCAGCTGTTTGCCGCCCGCACCCTCAGACCCCTGGCGCAGATCCGGGAGAATCTCGACGACATCGCGGCCGGGGAGGGCGATCTGACCCGCCGCCTGCCGGTCAACGGGCGCGACGAGATTGGTGAGCTCGCCACCGCCTTCAATCGCTTCGTCGATCGCATCCAGGGCACCATCGCCCAGGTCGTCGACATCACCCACCAGTTCACCGGTCTGCTCGACGACGTCTCCCAGCAGGCCCAGCGCACCGATCGCGACATGCAGCGCCAGCGCAGCGAAACCGACCAGGTGGCCACCGCCATCAACCAGATGTCCGCGGCGGCCCAGGAGGTGGCGAGCAGTGCCCTGCAGGCCTCCGAAGCCACCCGTCAGACCGAGGAGAAAGGTCGGCTGGCCCGCGAGACGGTTGCCACCAGCGTGGCGCGCATTCACGAACTGGTCGAGGAGGTACGCCAGAGCAGCGTGTCCCTGGATGGCCTCAAGCAGGACGTGGGCGCCATCGTCGGCGTGCTCGACGTGATCCGCGCCATTGCCGAGCAGACCAATCTGCTGGCGCTCAATGCCGCCATCGAAGCGGCCCGGGCGGGCGAGGCCGGTCGCGGTTTCGCCGTGGTCGCCGACGAGGTACGCGCCCTGGCCAGCCGGACCCAGCAGAGCACCCAGGAAATCCAGGGCATGATCGATCGCCTGCAACAGGCCACCGGCCGCGCGGTCGGGCCATGGAACGCTCGGGCGGCATGGGCGAGGCCACTACGGCCCAGGCCGAGCAGGCCGGTACCGCCCTGGCCGCGATCAGCGAGCTGATCGCCACCATCAACGCCATGAACAGCCAGATCGCCAGTGCCGCCGAGGAGCAGACGGCGGTGGCCGAGGAGGTCAATCGCAGCGTCCACACCATCGCCAGTGCCGTCGACAGCATGGCCCAGGGCGCCCAGCAAGGCGCGCGCAACACCGCCGGCATGGTTGGCCTCGGTGAGCGCCTGGACGGCCTGGTACGTCAGTTTCGCGTATGATCCCGGGCGCGCCGGCTACGCCGGCGCGCCTCTTCGGGCCAAGTTGGGGGTGCTTATGGGAACCCCACGGCTTCCGAGGCTCTAAGCAAGGCCTGTCATCCTTGTTTGGAATCGCGAAAGCCAATGAAAAGTGCTCGGCTGGAAAACAAGACGTTCCTGATCCTGCTGGTGGTGGTCTCGCTGGCCTTCGTCTGGATCCTCACGCCCTTCCTGGGGGCGGTGTTCTGGGGCGCCATCCTCGCCATCCTGTTCGCCCCGCTGCAGCGCTGGTTCGTCCGGCGCTTCAACAACAGACGCAACCTCGGGGCGCTCTGCACCCTGTTCGTGATCCTGCTCATCGTCATCCTGCCGGTGGTGTTCATCGCCATTTCCCTGGTGCAGGAAGGCTCGCTGCTTTACCAGCAGGTCAGCAGCGGTCAGCTCAACTTCGGCCAGTACTATCAGCAGATCTGGGGCGCCTTGCCGGGTTCGGTGCGTGGCGTGCTGGAGCGCTTCGGTGCCGGTGACCTGGATGGCATTCGCCAGAAGCTCTCCGAAGGCGCCATGCAGGGCAGCCAGTTCGTCGCTACCCAGGCCTTCAGCTTCGGTCAGGGCACCTTCCAGTTCCTGATCGGCTTCGGTGTGATGCTCTATCTGCTGTTCTTCCTGCTGCGCGATGGTTCGCAGCTAGTGGCGCTGATCCGCAAGGCCATTCCGCTGAGCGACATGCACAAGCGCAGCCTGATGGCCAAGTTCACCGCCGTGGTGCGTGCCACGGTCAAGGGCAACATCATCGTCGCCGTGGTGCAGGGTGCCCTTGGCGGCTTCATTCTCGGCGTGCTGGGTGTCCAGGGCGCGGTGCTCTGGGGCACCCTGATGGCCTTCCTGTCGCTGCTGCCCGCGGTCGGCTCGGCGCTGATCTGGGTGCCAGTGGCCATCTACTTCCTGGCCACCGGTTCGGTGATCAAAGGGGTCATCCTGATCGTCTTCGCCGTGGTGGTGATCGGCCTGGTGGACAACCTGCTGCGCCCCATTCTGGTCGGCAAGGACACCAAGATGCCCGACTACGTGGTACTGATCTCCACCATTGGCGGCATGTCGCTGTTCGGTCTGAATGGCTTCGTGATCGGCCCGCTGATCGCCGCGCTGTTCATGTCGACCTGGGACTTGTTCAGTCACCGCGACGACATCTAAAAACCTGCTCACGATCTGCTGCGCGTCGGCCAGACCGCGTTGAAAGCGCCCTGGAAGGCCAGCCCCGTCGGAATGCTCATTTACTCTAGGTAAACGCAGCTTCCTTAGGCGCTTTCGCGGGGCCGCCCAGGCCTTGTCTGGCTCTGGCTCGCGAGATCCTAAGCAGGTTTTGCACAGTGAGGGCGCTTAGCCCTGGTCGGGCTCCGAGGGATAGCGGGTGGCGACCAGGCTTTCCTTGACCTTGCGCAGGTGCGGCTGGAAATCCACGCCGCGCTTGAGCGTGACCCCGGTAGCCAGGATGTCCAGCACGGTGAGCTGGATGATACGCGAGGTCATGGGCATGTAGATGTCGGTGTCTTCCGGCAGCGGGATGTCCAGGCTGTGGGTGCAGACCTTGGCCAGCGGGGTGTTGCTGGCGGTGAGGCCGAGCACCGAGGCGCCGTTGTCGCGGGCCAGCTTGGCCACGTCCACCAGTTCGCGGGTGCGGCCGGTGTAGGAAATGATCACGAAGAGATCGCCGGTCCTGGCGATGGAGGCGAGCATCCGCTGCATCAGCACGTCCGAATGCGCCGATACCGCCATGTTGAAGCGGAAGAACTTGTGCTGGGCGTCCAGGGCCACGGGGGCCGAGGCGCCCAGGCCGAAGAAGTGGATCTGCCGCGCCTGGATCATCAGGTCCACCGCGCGATCCACCGTGCGGGCGTCCAGTCGCTGGCGGGCGCTGTCCAGCGAGGCGATGGTGCTGCTGAAGATCTTTTCCGCGTAGGCTTCGGATTCGTCGTTGGCTTCCACCGCCTGGCTGACATAGACCGCGCCGCTGGCGATGCTCTGCGCCAGCTGGATCTTCATCTCCGGGTAGCCGCTCACGCCCAGGGAACGGCAGAAGCGATTGACGGTGGGCTCACTGACCTGGGCCGCCTGGGCCAGGGCCGCGATGGTGTAGCGCGTGGCCTGCCGGGGATTCTGCAGGATGACCTCGGCGACCTTGCGTTCCGCGCGGTTGAGTTCGCCGATGCGGTTCTGGATGGTTTGCAGCAGGGTGCTGGCACGATCCATGAGAACTCCTAGTGGTTGTTGTGCCTCTATCCTAAGGCTATAAAAGGTATGGGCTGGGCTTACCCCTGCGCCGTATTTTTTAATATAAAGACTACGCGAATCGCCCCGGCTCCCCTATGATGGTGCTGGAATATCTCAAACTTTAAGTAAAAGAACGAATATTTATGGCTGGCGTCCGAGTTCTACCCTGTACCCTGGCAATCTTCGGCGCGTTGGGCGACCTGGCCCTGCGCAAACTTTTCCCTGCCCTGTATCAGCTGGATCGCGAAGGTCTGCTGCACGAGGATACCCGCATCATGGCGCTGGCGCGTGACCAGGGCGATGGGGTCAAGCAGCTGGAGCACATCGAGGAGCGCCTGCGCCACTATGTGCCCAAAGCCGATTGGGACGAAGCGGTATGGACCCGGATGCGCGGTCGCCTGGGCTATCGCGCCATCGATTTTCGCAATCGCGAAGACTATACGGGACTTGCCGAGGATGTGGGCGAGACCTCGCCACTGATCGCCTATTTCGCCACCCCGGCACTGGTCTACAGTGCCATCTGCGAAAACCTCGCCGCCGTCGGCCTGTGCGAGCGCACCCGGGTGGTGATGGAAAAGCCCATCGGCTACGACCTGGAATCCTCCAAGGTGGTCAACGACGCCGTGGCGCGCTTCTTCCCGGAAGACCGCGTCTACCGCATCGACCATTACCTGGGCAAGGAGACCGTACAGAACCTCATCGCCCTGAGATTCGCCAATAGCCTGTTCGAGACCCAGTGGAACCAGAACTACATTTCCCACGTGGAAATCACCGTGGCCGAGAAGGTCGGGATCGAGGGTCGCTGGGGCTATTTCGACCAGGCCGGCCAGTTGCGCGACATGGTGCAGAACCACCTGCTGCAGCTGCTCTGCCTGACCGCCATGGACCCGCCGGCGGATCTGTCGGCCGACAGCATCCGTGACGAGAAGGTCAAGGTCCTCAAGGCGCTGGAGCCCATTACCGCCGACCAGCTCGCCAGCCGCGTGGTCCTGGGTCAGTACACCTCCGGCTACAGCGACGGCAAGCCGGTGCCGGGTTATCTGGAAGAACCCAATTCCAACACCGAAAGCCGCACCGAGACCTTTGTCGCCATCCGCGCGGACATCCGCAACTGGCGCTGGTCGGGCGTGCCTTTCTATCTGCGTACGGGCAAGCGCATGCCGCAGAAGCTGTCGCAGATCGTCATCCACTTCAAGGAACCACCGCACTACATCTTCGCCCCGAGCAGCGCAGCCTGATCAGCAACCGCCTGATCATCCGCATCCAGCCGGACGAAGGCATTTCGCTGCAGGTGATGAGCAAGGACCAGGGCCTGCGCAAGGGCATGCAGCTGCGCAGCGGTCCGCTGCAGCTCAATTTCTCCGAGACCTTCAAGCACCTGCGCACGCCGGATGCCTACGAGCGACTGCTGCTGGAAGTCATGCAGGGCAATCAGTCGCTGTTCGTTCGCAAGGACGAGATCGAAGCGGCCTGGAAGTGGTGCGATCAGCTGATGGATGGCTGGTCGAAAATGGGTGACTCGCCCAAGTCCTATGCCGCCGGCAGCTGGGGTCCGCTTACCTCCATCGCACTGATCGCACGAGACGGGAGATCCTGGTATGGCGACGTCTGATCTGGGGCAGGGTGTGACCCTGCGCGAATTGCCCGACCGCGAGGCCCACGCCACGGCGCTGGCCGAAACGGTCACGGCGGCGCTGCGCGAGGCCCTGGCCGCCCGCGGCGAGGCGCTGCTGATCGTTTCCGGCGGCCGCAGTCCGGTGCCCTTCCTGGAGCGCCTGGCGCAGGCCGAGCTGGACTGGTCCAGGGTGCGGGTCACCCTGGCGGACGAGCGCTGGGTACCCGGTGACCATCCGGACAGCAATGCCGGCCTGTTGCGCCAGCACCTGTTCCAGGGACCCGCTGCCGCCGCAGGTTTCGTCGATCTCTATAGCCCGGCCGCTTCCACGGAAGAGGGTATGGCCCAGACCGAGGCCCGGCTGCGCGACACCCTGGCAACCCCAGATGTGCTGGTGCTGGGCATGGGCGACGACGCCCATACCGCCTCGCTGTTCCCCGGCAGTCCCGGCCTGGAAGAGGCTCTGGATCCGGCCAGCGAGCGCCTGAGTTTCCCCGGCGTGGCACCGTCCGCGCCCCAGACCCGCATCACCCTGAGCCGTGCCTACCTGAGTCGCGCGCGGCAGCAGATCCTCGCCATCCAGGGCGCGGGCAAGCGACAGGTGCTGGAAACCGCTCTGGCCGAGGGCGACGAGCTGGCCACTCCGATCAAGGCGTTCCTGCGCGAACCCCTGGTCGTCTATTGGTGCCCCTGACGAGGAGTTGAGTTTTGGACATGCAGAACAAGATCGCGACCCTAGA
The DNA here is from genome assembly GCF_014522265.1 of Pseudomonas oryzihabitans. Taxonomy (GTDB): domain Bacteria; phylum Pseudomonadota; class Gammaproteobacteria; order Pseudomonadales; family Pseudomonadaceae; genus Chryseomonas; species Chryseomonas aestiva. The sequence goes on along the minus strand of NZ_CP017024.1, from coordinate 4,113,914 downwards.
TGCCCTGTGCGCCCGCGCGCGGATCCTGCCGGTGATCGTGATCAACGATCCCGCCGACGTGCTGCCCTTCGCCGACGCCATGGCCGCGGCGGGGCTCACCGCCCTGGAAATCACCCTGAGATCGGCCCACGGGCTGGACGCGGTGCGCCTGCTGCGGCAGGAACGTCCCGAGCTGGATGTTGGCGTGGGCACCGTGCTTGACGTGCGGATGTTCGACGCTGCGGTCGAGGCGGGCGCCCAGTTCATCGTCACTCCGGGCACCACCGAGGAAATTCTCCAGGCCGGGGTATCGGCGCCCATCCCGCTGCTGCCGGGCATCGCCACGCCCTCGGAGATCATGCAGGCCTACCGCCTGGGTTATCGGCGCTTCAAGCTGTTCCCTGCCAACGTCTATGGCGGCGTGGATGCGCTCAAGGCGTTCGCCGGTCCCTTCGCCGAACTCAAGTTCTGCCCCACCGGTGGCGTCAACCCGGGCAATGTGAAGAACTATTTCCAGCAGCCCAACCTGCTGTGCGTCGGCGGCAGCTGGATGCTGCCCGGCGACGTGGTGAAGGCCAAGGACTGGACGCGCGTCGAGCAGCTCTGCCGCGAAGCCCTGGCCACGCTGGACTGAGCCTGCGGCCATCCGTCACCCGCCAGGCGAGCTAGGCTGGCGCGAGCAGGGGCGCTATCATGCGCCCCTGTCTTTTTCCTGGCGCCCGTTCCGCGGCGCCTTTGTCGTCCACTACACCGGGAGGTGCCTGATGACCCTCGACAAGAATCCCCCAAACGAATCCCTCGATGAAACCGTCCCCGCGCCGGCGGGCGAAAAGCTGCAGAAGGTGCTGTCGCGCCTGGGCGTCGGCTCGCGGCGCGACGTCGAAGCCTGGATCGGCGAAGGCCGTATCAAGGTCAACGGCGTGGTCGCGCCCCTGGGTCTGAGGGTCATGCCCAAGGACGCCATCGCGGTGGACGGCCGTCTGCTCAAGCGCGACCAGGCCGAGGAAGTGGTGCGGCGCGTGCTGATCTACAACAAGCCCGAAGGCGAGATCTGCACCCGTGACGATCCCGAAGGTCGGCCCACCGTCTTCGACCGCCTGCCCAAGCCCAAGCAGGGCCGCTGGATCAATGTCGGTCGCCTGGACATCAACACCACCGGCCTGCTGCTGTTCACCACCGATGGCGAACTGGCCAACCGGCTGATGCACCCGTCCTACCAGATGGATCGCGAGTACGCGGTACGGGTCCGGGGCGAGGTGACCGAAGAGATGCTGCTGCGCCTGAAGAACGGGGTGATCCTCGAAGACGGCCCGGCGCGCTTCACCGACGTCCAGCAGGCGCCGGAAGGTGATGGCTTCAACCACTGGTTCCATTGCGTAGTGATGGAAGGTCGCAACCGCGAAGTCCGTCGGCTGTGGGAATCCCAGGGACTGGTGGTGAGTCGTCTGAAGCGCGTACGTTTCGGTCCGGTGTTCATGACCAGCGATCTGCCGGTCGGCCGTTGGCGCGAGATGACCCAGGGGGAGATCGACATCCTCGCGGGGGAAGTCGGCCTGCCGCCGGTGGCGCTGCCGGCCATGGGCGGCAAGACCAAGGAAAAGCTCGAGCGTCAGCAGCGCAAGACCGCGCGGCCGATCGATGCCGGTCGGGGTTCGCGCAACAAGCTCAACAAGACGGGCAAGGCCAGCAAGCCCCAGGGGTCGGCCGTGGCCGAGCGTCCCAGCGAAATGGGCCGCAAGCCGGTCAGCAAGGGCCGTACCTCGCCGGGCATTGCGCCGCGTCGCGGGCCGAGCGGTGGCGGTACCGGCAAGGGCGGTCGCCGCTAAGCAGAGCGGTCGCCTGGCCCCAGGCGACCCTCAGGCCAGGCTGCAGAATCGATTGCGGCCTTCGGCCTTGGCCTGATAGAGGGCCCGATCCGCGCGCAGCAGCAGACAACGCGGTGACTCGACGTCGCGCAGGGTCGCCAGACCCAGGCTCAGGGTGACTGGCAACGGGATGGCGCCGGCCGTCTCCGACTGGGCCTCCACCGCCGCTCTCAGGCGTTCCGCCACGATATGCGCCGCTTCATGGCCGGTGGCCGACAGCAGCACACAGAATTCCTCGCCGCCAAAGCGAAAGACCATGTCCATGCTTCTCAGGCTGTTGCCAAGGGTGCGGGCAGTCTGGCGCAGCACGTCGTCACCGACGCTATGGCCGAAGCGGTCGTTGATGCGCTTGAAGTGGTCCAGGTCCAGCATCAGCAGCGACAGCGGCTGCTGGGTCCGTCGGGCCAGTTCCAGCTCACGCACCAGGGCACGATCCAGGGCGCTGCGATTGCCGACACCGGTCAGGGCATCGCGCAGGGCATTGTTCTGGGCCTCGCGATAGAGCAGGGCATTGCGCAGGGGAAACAGCAGGCTGCCGAGCAGGTATTCCAGCGCGCCGAGTTCGCTGTCCTGGAAGCGCTCCTGGCGGTAGAACGTCAGATCACCCAGGCGCAGGTCTCCCTGGCTCAGGTGATAGTGCACCTGATGACCCTGGTCTTCACCCAGGTCGATGGCCACGTCCTCCGCGGCATTGCGGTAGGCGAGGCCAGGCAGGTCCACCAGCGTATCCACCTCCTGCCGGAAGAGTTGCAGGACCCGCTCGAGATCCAGCGATGTCTGCAGGACGCCGAGCAGGCGCTGGCGCAGGGCGCCCAGCACCGCCGGATCGCTGTCGCGGGCGGGGCCAGCCAGGTTGGCGTTGCGCTGCTGGCGAGCGCGATCGAGATTGATGGTGTTGGACGAGGGCGGGACCATGCCTGTTCTCCTTGGCGGATAGTCCCCCTACAGCGAGAAGCGTGCCAGTCTTATAGTGTCAATCAAATCAATGGCTTAGCACGATGGTGGCGATTGGCCGTCTGTAACTTGACGCCTGAAGCCCGGGCGGGCCGCCATTGCGGCCCGCTGGTGACGACTTTCCGACGCGCGACCTAGACCTTGAGCACCAGCTTGCCGAAGTTCTCGCCGGAGAACAGCTTCATCAGCGTCTCGGGGAAGGTATCGAGGCCTTCCACCACGTGCTCGCGGGATTTGAGCTGGCCGTCGGCCAGCCAGATCGCCAGCTGCTGCTGGGCCTCGGCGTAGCGCGCGGCGTGGTCCAGCACGATAAAGCCTTCCATGCGCGCGCGATTGCTGAGCAGCGCCAGGTAGTTCTGCGGGCCCTGCACCCTGTCACTGTTGTACTGGCTGATGGCGCCGCAGAGCACTACCCGTGCACGGAAATTGATCTGCGCCAGCACCGCGTCCAGAGTCGGACCACCGACGTTGTCGAAATAGACGTCGATGCCGTTGGGACATTCGCGGTGCAGGGCGGCCGCGAGGTCAGGTTCGGCCTTGTAGTCGATGGCGGCGTCGAAACCCAGTTCCTCGATCAGATAGCGGCATTTTTCCGCGCCACCGGCGATACCTACCACATGGCAGGCCTTGAGCTTGCCGATCTGGCCGACCATGCTGCCGACCGCGCCGGCAGCGCCGGAAACCACGATGGTCTGGCCGGCCTTGGGCTCGCCGACTTCCAGCAGGCCGAAGTAGGCGGTCAGACCGGTCATGCCGAGTACCGAGAGATACTGGGGCAGGCTGGCCTTGCTGGGGTCCACCTTGTAGAAGCCCTGGGGCTCGCCCAGGTAGTAATCCTGGATGCCGAGCATGCCGTTGATCGTGTCGCCGACCTTGAATTCCGGGTGGTTGGATGCCACTACCTCGCCCACGCCCAGGGCACGAATGACTTCGCCGAGGCCGATGGGCTTGATATAGGACTTGCCCTCGTTCATCCAGCCGCGCATGGCCGGGTCGAGGGAGAGATAGAGATTCTTGATCAGCACCTGACCGGCGCCGGGTTCGCCGATCGGCTGCTCGACACGCTCGAAGGTGTCGGCGGTGGGTTCGCCGGACGGGCGCTTGGCGAGCAGGAACTGGCGATTGGTACGGGACATGGTGTTCTCCTGACGTGAAGGATCCAGTTCCGACCCGTCAGGAGGGGCGTGGGTTCTAACCGCGGCGTGCGGTGAGTAGCAAACTGGCCAAAAGGCCGGCGACCAGGCCCCAGAAGGCCGAGCCGATCCCGGCCAGGGTCAGGCCCGAGGCGGTGACCAGGAAGGTGATGAGCGCCGGCTCGCGCTGGCCAGGGTCGGCCAGGGCGCCGTGCAGGCCATTCATGATGGAGCCGAGCAGCGCCAGGGCAGCCACCGAGATCACCAGCTCGCTCGGCAAGGAGGCGAACAGCGCCGCCAGGGTGGCGCCGAACAGCCCGGCGATACCGTAGAAGAGTCCGCACCAGACCGCCGCTGTATAGCGTTTGCTGGCATCTTCATGGGCCTGGGGGCCGGTGCAGATCGCCGCACTGATGGCCGCCAGGTTGATGCCATGGGAGCCGAAGGGCGCCAGCAGCAGCGAGGCGAGGCCGGTGGTGGCGATCAGCGGCGAAGCCGGAACCGCATAGCCATCGGTACGCAGCACGGCGATACCCGGCATGTTCTGCGAGGCCATGGCCACCACGAACAGCGGGATGGCGATACCGATGGTCGCCGCCAGGGAAAAGGTCGGGGTGGTCCACACCGGCACCGCCAACTCCAGCCGCAGACTGTGGAAGTCCAGCAACCCCAGCCCGGCGGCCAGCAGCAGGCCGACTACCAGGGCGACCAGCACGCAGTAGCGCGGCCACAGCCGCTTGGCCACCAGATAGGCCAGGGCCATGCCCAGGACCAGTGCGGTCTGGTGCTGGGCTGCGGCGCAGATCTCGATACCGATGCGGAAGAGGATGCCGGCCAGCAGGGCGGCGGCGAGTGCTGGTGGTACCCGACGCAGCAGACGGTCGGCGCTGCCGGTGAGACCGCAGAGGGCGAGCAGTATGGCGCAGCTGACAAAGGCGCCGATGGCGTCGCTGTAGGGTACCGACGGCAGGCTGGTGACCAGCAGCGCAGCGCCGGGGGTCGACCAGGCGATGACGATGGGAGTGCGGTATTTAAGCGACAGGCCGATGGTGGTCAGGGCCATGCCGATGGACAGCGCCCAGATCCATGAGGAGATCTGCCCGGTGCTGAGGCCGGCATTCTGGCCCGCCTGGAACATCAGCACCAGGGAGCTGGTGTAGCCCACCAGCATGGCGACGAAGCCGGCGACCACGGCGGCGGGGGAGGTATCGGCCAGCGGGGTAAGGCGTTGCGGAGCCGCGTGCATCGAGAACCCTCAGTGATGGCCGAACAGGATGGGGTAGAGGGACAGCACCAGGAGCAGCGCCATGCTCCAGTTGAACAGCCGCAGGCGTGCCGGACTGCTGAGCAGACGGCGCAGGCCCATGCCGAACAGCGTCCAGAGGCTGACGCTGGGCAGGTTGATCAGGGCGAAGAGCAAGGCGACCAGCAGCAGATTGGCGGTGAAGTTCTCGGCCGGAATATAGGCGGTGACCGCACCGATGGCCATCACCCAGGCCTTGGGGTTCACCCACTGGAAGGCCGCTGCCTGGAAGAAGCCGAAGGGCTTGCCGCTGCCCGACTCCCGCGGCGTCGGGGCAGCGGCGGTGGCCAGTTTCCAGGCCAGATACAGCAGATAGCCGCCGCCGATGACCCGCAAGGCGATCTGCAGCGGTGGATAGAGCACGAACAGCTGACCCAGGCCGAGACCGGTGCAGATGACCAGCAGCATGTGGCCCAGGCTGATGCCGAACATGTGCGGCAGGGTCCGCCGGAAGCCGAAATTGACCCCTGACGCCAGCAGCATCATGTTGTTGGGGCCGGGCGTGGCGGAGGAGACGAAAGCGAAGAGCATGAAGGCGGTGAGCAGTTCGACGGTCATGAGGGGAATCCCTGGGCTTTGCGCCAGCTTAGCCAGGCGTCCCTGGCGGGTATCCGTACACCGAGGTCGCGAACCAGCGGTACAGTTTTCAGGAGTCGACCGAGGGTAGCGAACTGTCCTGGCTACCTTCTACCTCATGGCGCCCGGCCAGCGCCTGGTTGAAGGCCAGCCAGCCTTCGGCGGCGTCCGCTCCGGCCGTGGCCAGGGCGGCCTGCACCAGACGCATCTGCTCGCGTCTCAGGGTCTGCTCCAGCGCGGCGCCGCCGCGGGTCAGCGACAGCCGTCGCTTGCGCTTATCCGTCGCGTCCGTCGCCATGGCCACCAGTTGCATCTCCAGCAACTGCCGCAGCGGAATGTTCAGCGCCTGCTTGCTGACGTTGAGCACGTCCAGCAGGGCCTTGTTGCTCAGTCCCGGTTCGCGAGCGATGAAGAACAGGATGCGCTGGTGGACCCGGCTCAGGCCGCGCCGCGCCAGCATGTCGTCGGCCTTGGCGGTGAACGCCTGATAGCCGAAGAAGAAGGTCTCCATGACCAGGCGCTGCTGGGTGGTCTGATTTAGGTCAAGCATATTGACTTGTCTTTCCGGAGTGCATTAGGGTCGGTCAAGTAGTTTGACTCATTAGCCGGCCACGGGCCACAGGAGGGCAGATGGCATTTTCCGAACGGGTAAGCCGACTCAAGAGCAGCCTGATCCGCGACATCCTGGCGGCAGCGCAGCGTCCGGAGGTGATGTCCTTCGCCGGCGGCCTGCCCGCCGAGCGCTGTCTGCCGGCGGTGGACTGGAGCCGGATGCCGGCCGGCCTGGGTCAGTACGGCATGAGCGAGGGCGAGCCGGCGCTGCGCGAAGCCATCGCCGCTCAGGCGCGCGGCTACGGTCTGGACTGCACGGCGGACCAGGTGCTGGTGACCACGGGTTCGCAGCAGGCCCTGGACTTGATCGCCAAACTCTATCTCGACGTCGGCACGCCGGTGCTGGTGGAAGGCCCCACCTATCTCGCGGCGCTGCAGAGCTTCCAGTTCTTTGGCGCGGATTGCCTTGAAGTCAGTCTGGCCCCGGAGGGGCTGGATCTGGCTGCCTTGCGTCTGCAGCTGGAACGGCGGCGTCCGGCCTTCGCCTATCTGATCCCGACCTTCCAGAATCCTTCCGGCGTGCGCTATTCCGCGGCCAACCGAGCGGCGGTGGCGGCCCTGCTGGACGAGTACGCTGTGACCCTGGTCGAGGACGAGCCCTACCGGGAGCTCAGCTATGACGGCGCGCCGGCGCGACCGCTCTGCGCCCAGCTCCGACGCAGCGCCTGGATCCACACCGGCAGCCTGTCGAAGACGCTGCTGCCCGGTCTGCGCGTGGGCTATCTGATCGCCTCGCCCGACCTGCTCAAGCCCCTGCGGGCGCTCAAGCAGGCCGCCGATCTGCATACCTGTCGCATGAGCCAGTGGCAGGTACAGCAATGGCTGGGCAGCGAGCGCTACGCCCAGCACCTGGAGGAGGTGCGGGCCTTCTACCGTGAACGCCGCGATGGCTTCGCCCTGGCGCTGACACGACATTTCGGCGATATCGCCGATTGGCAGATTCCGCAGGGCGGTCTGTTCTTCTGGTTACGGCTGAAAACGCCCTTGGATACCCGTACGCTGCTGGACGCCGCCCTGGCGCAGGATGTCGCCTTCATGCCGGGCGAGCCGTTCTTCGCCGAGCCAGAGCGTCACCGCGGTCTGCTGCGGCTCAATTTCAGCCACGTACTGCCCGAGCGGCTGGACACGGGCCTCGCCCGCCTGGCCGGCGTGATCCGGGAAGCCACCCCCTCTAACAAGGAGCTGTGAGATGTATCAGGTCTATGGCGATCGTCGTTCCGGCAACTGCTACAAGGTGGTGCTGATGCTGCACCTGCTCGGCGTGGAGTATCGCTGGCACGAGGTCGATATCCTCGCCGGCGAGACCCGGAGCGACGCCTTCCTGGCGAAAAATCCCAACGGCAAGATTCCGGTGCTGGAGCTGGAAGACGGCACCTGCTTGTGGGAGTCCAACGCCATCCTCAACTTCCTCGCCGACGGCACGCGCTTTTTGCCCAGCGAGCCGCGCCTGCGGACCCAGGTACTGCAATGGCAATTCTTCGAGCAATACAGCCACGAGCCCTATGTGGCGGTGGCGCGTTTCATCCGGCTCTACCAGGGGCTGCCGGCGGAGCGCCTGGAGGAGTACGAGGTCTGCCAGGTACGCGGCTACAAGGCCTTGCGGGTGATGGAGCAGCAGCTGCAACGCACGCCCTTCCTGGTCGGGGAGCAGTACTCGATCGCCGACATCGCGCTCTATGCCTATACCCACGTTGCCCATGAGGGCGGCTTCGGACTGGACGACTATCCGGCGATCCAGGCCTGGCTGGCGCGCGTGGCAGCGCAGCCGGGACATGTCGCCATCGGCTGAAAGGCGAACAGGGGAGCCGGGCTCCCCACGGGATGCCAGGGCGTGATCAGCGGGCGCTGACCACGAATTGCCAATACTGGTTGAGGCGACGCTCGCCACCATTGGCGGTCAGCAGCACCGAGGATGGCGGCTTGGACTGCAGCTCAGGCAGGGATTTCATCAGCGTCAGCCAGTTGCTGTAGTAGGTCTGCAGACAACGTCGGGCGGTGCCGTTGTTCTGCAGGGAGGTGAGGGCTCGCTGATAGGCCGGCTCGATCTGCGACAGCGCCTGGACGACGCAGGTGTCGGTATCGGAGAAGCGGGCAGTGTCGCCAATGCGCGTTCCGGCGATCACCGCCTTGTTCGCGCAGCTCTTGAAGGCAATCATGCTGGCCTGCTCGAATTGCAGGGCATTCTGATCCATGGCGAAGGCGGGTGCGCTGCAGGCGGCGGCGGCAACGAGGGCAAAGGCGTAAAGGTGGCGTTTCATGTGGCGTCCCTGACTACGTCGGTACAACGTGGTTGCATCAATGCACAGCGGCAGACTGCGCCGCCGAACGAATGTTCAGCGCGCAAGGCGGCAAAGCGCCATCAGGTGAATTCCACCAGACCGACGGTAGTGAGACCTATGAACAGGGCGGTCAGAGCGACCATGGCGAACGCCAGGAGATAATCTTCCATCAGGGCTTTCCCTACTACGATGACGGCAGTAGGACCGATGGCAAATGGCCAGGTTCTGGCGAGGTCGAGAGCGAGAGCGGCTGGCCGACGAAAGGTCGTCAGGCCGGGGGGAGGGTGACGACGCCCGGTGGACGTCGTCACCGTGGCATCACTCTTCCAGACGGTTCTTGTCGAGTTGCTTGGCCAGGCCGGCGCCCAGGTCGGCACCCGTCACCGGCGCGGCGTTCGGATCTGACATCGTGCGGGTGGCGAGCTGTTCGATCGCCTTGGCCTGCATCGGAGGCAGCTTGACGCTGGCCAGGCCATCGCCGCCGTCCACGGCCGGTCCGGGCTGTTCGACGAACTCCCAGTCCTGACCCTGATTCCAGGGTCCACGCATGTCGCCTTCGCCTTGCGACATATTGTAGTAGACGCTGGCGAATTCGGGACGGGGTGGCACCTTGCCCTGGGGGAAGTTGGGCTGAATGGAATGCAGCGCGTTCTCGAAGGATTTCTGGTGCGCGATCTCGCGGGTCATCAAAAAGCTCAGGGTGTCCTTGATGCCGGCATCGTCGGTGACATTGATGAGGCGCTCGTAGACAATCTTGGCCCGGGCTTCGGCAGCGATGTTGGACCTGAGGTCGATGGTCGGTTCACCAATGGTGTCGATGTAGGCCGCGGTCCAGGGTACGCCAGCCGAATTGGTCAGGGCCGGACCACCACCATAGAGAATCTGGGTGAGGTGGGAGTCGTTGCCGGCACCGGTCAGCGAGCGGTACAGGTCCGCTTCGTCCTGGGTCTTTTCCGCCAGGTCGCCCTTGGCACCCTTGTTCAGCATGGCGATCATCGAGCCGATGATTTCCAGGTGGCTGAGCTCTTCGGTGGCGATGTCGAACAGCATGTCCTTGCGGCCCGGGTCGAGCTCGGCTATCGCCTGGGTGAAGTAGCGCATGGCGGCGGCGAGTTCGCCTTGGGGGCCGCCGAATTGCTCCAGCATCAGGTTGGCCAGGCCGGGATTGGGCTCGGACACGCGCACGGTGTATTGCAGTCGCTTGTTATGGACGAACATGTAACCTCCAGGGGCTAGTCACGGTATAACTCGGGCGGTTCAGCGCTTCGCGGTCAGATCGGGATCGGCGGAGCGTTCGAGGAAGGCACGGGTGGTGGCGGGCAGGTCTTCCAGCAACCAGGCCGCCATGGCCTTCTCCTGTTCGAGGATGCGTTCGCAGGCCTGCTGCGTTTCGGTGTCGCCGATCTCCGCAGCTGCCGCGATCAGCGTGGTGTAGGTGGCAATCTCGATGTTCTCGAAGACATAGCCGGCGATGGCGCCCTTGATGACCTCATCGCTCATGGGCGCGCCGCCAAGGGCCTGGCCCAGCGCCATCAACTTGCCGCCCATGTCCTTGAGGGTCGAGGCGCTGCTGCCATGACGGCTCAGGCAGCCTTCGATGAGCTGGCGCTGCTCCTGGGTTTCCCTGATGTGCTGTTCGATGCGCTGGCGCAATTGCGGGTAGTGCTCCAGCCGGGCGGACTGAGCGGAGAGCATCTTCTCGGCCTGTTCCTCCATGGCATGGGCATCGCGCAGCCAGTCTATGAGGTTGTCCTGCTTGGAAGCGGTCATGGAAAACTCCTGCTCGTGGAGAGGGGCGACAACGGCTTGGAGTGCCCCGCCAGATTGCGTTCTGTCTGCTTATTAGTGGTCCTGGCTTAGCGAGAGATTCGCGTCGCGACAGTCTTTCGGATCGATGGGCAAACCCCGTGCGCTTTGTTTTACAAGCCCAGCGGCAGGGCGTTGTCTGGCAGGTCGGGTTATTGGACAGGGGGCTCGTGGCTGTACAACTCTTGTCCCAGTCAATCCGGGCCTTTAGTCATATCTTTGCCGTTCGCGCCCCTAGGGAAACCGTTCATTCGGTAGTTGCCGAAGCCCGGGGCATCTGTGTCAGGATTCGGGGAATGCACGGGAAGGAGTCAGCATGAAAGGGCCTGAGGAACAGTCGCCAGGTGCACGCCTGGCCAGGCCGTCGGAGACACGCTGGCCGGATCCGAATGCGCCGGGGTTGGCGGCGGAGCAGATCATCGCGCAACTGCGTGCAGCCGCTGCCGATGCCGACTGGGCCTGGTATCAGCGCCGTGGCAACTGGTCGTGCATGGCCACCGGCAATGGCGCCAGTGACTGGCCGGAATTGCTCGACGACGAGGAACTGGCGCAGCTGTCGGCCAAGACCGGGCTCAGCTGCCATCCCACCGGCAGCGGCCCGACCCCGCTGGGCTGGCTGCTCGCCCGCCCCGATGACCACACCGATTTCGCCGCCCTGGCCCTGAGATTCGGCTTCGTCCTGCAGCGCCTGCAGCTGCAGCGGGCGCAGGCGATCCAGCAGGTGCTTTACGACATCACCTACCTGGCGAGTTCGACCCTGGATCGCCAGCTGTTCATGCAGCGTACCCACGAGCTGCTGGTCTCGCTGATCGATGCCGAGAATTTCTGCCTAGCGCTGCTCGATCCTGACGCCGACCGGATCCACTATCCCTATTACTTTGATCAGCGCGACGAGAGCCCCCGGCGCCGGGTTCCTTCGAGCCGCTGGATAGGGAGCAGCCGAGTCTGACGGCCTTTGTGCTCATGCACGGCGAGCCGCTGCTGCTGCCCAAGGAAGCCATCGAAGCGGCGCAGGTGTCAGGGCCCTACTATTGCCAGGGCTCGGTTCCCGAGTTCTGGATGGGCATCCCGCTCAAGGACGGCGCCGATCGCACCTTCGGCGTGCTCAGCCTGCAGGTCTACGATCGCGAGCGTCGCTACGGCCCGAGGACCAGGCGCTGTTCCAGGTGATCGCCCGCGACGTGGCCATGGCCCTGGATCGCATCCTCCGGCGCGAATCGCTGGAAGCCACCGTGGGCCAGCGGACCCAGGAGCTTTCGGAGGTCAATGCCCGGCTGCGCGAGCAGATCGCCGAGCGCGAACGCGCCGAGCAGCTGCAGGCGGCGCTGTTTCGCATTGCCGAGCTGTCCAGCGCCAGTACCGACATGCCAGACCTCCTGGGCGGTCTGCACCGCGTCGTGGGTGAGCTGCTCTATGCCCACAACTTCTATATCGCCCTCTACGACGATGCCTCGGGGGAGGTGAGCTTCCCCTATTTCGCCGATGAGCGCCGTACCAGCGCACCCGTCGCCCGACGCGGCACCCGCGGCTATACCGAGTACACCATCCGCCAACGGCGACCCTGCATCATCGATCGGCACAAGGCCCGGCTGCTGATCGAGCAAGGCGAGATCACCCCGGTCGAGGGCACCCCGGAAGCCTGCTCCTGGCTGGGTATCCCCCTCTACGACGGCAAGCACGTCCGCGGCGTGCTGGCGGTACAGAGCTATCGCGAAGACGTTTACTACAGCCGGCGCGACCAGGAGCTGCTCACCTTCGTCTCGCGCCATATCGATACCGCGCTGTCCCGGCGCAGCGCCGCGGAAGCCATCCAGCAGTCGCGCCAGGCCCTGGAGGTCAGGGTGCAGGAGCGCACCCGGGCGCTGGACGCCGCCAACGCCCGACTGCTGTACGAGAACAACCACGATGCCCTGACCCGGCTGCCCAATCGCAGCTTCTTCCAGCAACGCCTGGGCGAGCTCTGGGCCGCGCTGGAGCGTGACGGGGCCGGTCTGGCGGTGATGTTTCTCGACCTGGACAGATTCAAGCGCATCAACGACCAGTTCGGCCATCCCTTCGGCGACCTGCTGCTGGTGGCGGCCGGTGAGCGATTGTCGAGCTGCCTGCGCGAGACCGACCTGCTGGCACGACTGGGCGGTGACGAATTCGCCATCCTGGTGCCCGGTGGCGGCCTGGATTCACCGGTAGCCATCGGCCAGCGCATTATCGAAGCCTTCGACCGGCCACTGGTGATCGACGACCACAGCCTGTTCACCTCCTGCAGCATCGGCATCGTGCTGGCCGATCCCAGCCTGCATCGCCAGCCGGATGACCTGCTGCGCGACGCCGATACGGCGATGTATCGGGTCAAGCAGGGTGGGCGCGACAACTTCGCGGTCTTCAACCAGGAACTGCGCCAGGTGGTGTCCGACCAGGTGGTGCGTGAAGGCGCGCTGCGCAAGGCGCTGAAGAATGGCAACGAACTGGAGCCCTTCTTCCAGCCGATCATTGACGTCACCAGCGGCCGCGTGGCGGCGCTGGAGGCGCTGATCCGCTGGCGTCAGCCGGACGGTAGCGTCCTGGCGCCAGGGGCCTTTCTACCCGAGCTGGAAGGCCTGCGGCTGATCGGACGCCTGGATACCTACATGCTGACGCGCATCGCCGCCACCCTGGCCGAACCGGCCCAGGCGCACTGGCCGGTGGTGCACGTCAATTGCTCCAGCTACAGCATCGTGCGCCCGGAGTTCGCCGACGAGGTGCTGAGCATCCTGGCCGCGTATGGCGTGGCGCCGTCGCGGATCTGCCTGGAGTTGACCGAAGGCGCCCTGGTCGCCGAACCGGAACGCGCCAAGGCGGCCATGGAGGCCCTGGATCGTCACGGCGTCTCGGTGGTGCTGGACGATTTCGGCGCGGGCTTCTCGTCGCTGGGCTATGTCCACGAGTACCGCTTTCGCGGCCTCAAGATCGACAAGTCCTTTGTCCTGCGTCTGGCCGAGAGCGCACGCAGTGTCGCCATCGTTCGCGCCATCGTGCGCATGGCCGAGTCACTGGGGCTGGATGTAGTCGCCGAGGGCGTCGAGGACGCCCAGGCGTTGCAACTGCTCAGGGACATGGGTGCCCGCCACGCCCAGGGTTATTTCTTCGCCCGCCCGCTGGATCTGCTGGCGACCCGGCGGCTGCTGGCCAGGGCCGCCAACTAGAAGGCGACGCCGGCCACCAGGATCAGGTTGGTGTAGGGCTGGCACTCGCCGGTGCGGATCTGCACCCGCGCCTGGCGACACAGCGCCTTCATCTCGTCATGGGAAACCAGCCGGCGGCTGCCCAGGGCGCCGCTCCCGGTCAGGCGTTCCAGTTCGCCCAGGGCCGGGGGCTGGGCGCTGAGGGTTTCCTCGGCGAGCAGATGGCTTTCCACCTGCATCTCGCTGAGCAGCGCCTGCAGCACACTGAGAAAGTCCGGCACGCCCGGGGTGACGGCCAGATCGACCAGCGGGGTGCCCGGCGGTACCGGCATGCCGGCGTCACCGATAACCACCAGGTCGCCGTGACCGAGACTGGCGACGGCCTGGGACAGGGCGATGTTGAGCAGAGAGGTCTTTTTCACCGGGCGAGCTCCTGGCGGGTGGGGATGGACGGCTGGGCGCCCGGGCGGGTGACGGCGATGGCGGCAGCCTGCTGGCCGAGGGCGATGGCGGCCTCCACGCTCAGACCTTCTGCCAGTCCGGCGGCGAAGCCCCGAGGAAGGTGTCGCCGGCGGCGGTGGTGTCCACTGCCTTCACCGGCGTGGCCGGGTGGTGGCGGCAGCTGTCGGACGTGACCTGCAGCAGGCCCTGGCCACCCAGGGTCAGCAGCACCTGGCGGGCGCCGGCGGCGACCAGCTGGCGTGCGGCGGCTTCGGCCTGCTCCAGGGTGTCCACCGGCAACCCGGTCAGCAGGCTGGCTTCGCTTTCATTGGGCACCAGGTAGTCGATATGGGCGTACCACTCGGCCGGCAGCGGACCGGTGGCCGGCGCTGGATTGAGGATCACCGTCTTGCCCAACGCATGGGCGCGGGCGAGGGCGTCGCCCACGGTGGCCAGCGGCACCTCCAGCTGGGCGATCACCAGCTTGGCCTGGTCGAGCACGCGCTCCTGCGCCTGCAGGTGCGCGGCGGACAGTTCGCCGTTGCCGCCGGCGACGATGACGATGGCGTTCTGGCCCTGGTCATCCACCAGGATGGACGCGATGCCGGTGGGGACATCGGCCGCCACCGAGACACCCTGGCAGTCGATGCCTTCCTGCACCAGGCTGCGGGTCAGGAAGTCACCGTAGGGATCGGCGCCGACGCAGCCGATCATGGCGACCCGGGCGCCCAGGCGTGCCGCGGCGACGGCCTGATTCGCGCCCTTGCCGCCGGGTGCGGTGGTGAAGGTATGGCCGGCGAGGGTCTCGCCGCCCTTGGGCAGGCGCGGAGTGCGCACCACCAGGTCCATGTTCAGGCTGCCGATGACGACGACGTCAGGGTGCATGGGAGGTCTCCAGAGCAGAGGGCGCCGCGGTGGATTCGCGCAGCACCAGCCGGGGTACGGCGATGTCGTGGGTGGAGGGGCTGCCGACCGTCTCGCGGCGCGCCAGCAGGAGCTGGGCAGCGCGCTCGCCAAGGTCGCGGATCGACTGGCCGATGGTGGTCAGGGCCGGATAGAGATAGCGGCTGAGTTCGATGTCGTCGAAGCCCACCACCGAAAGTTGGCCAGGGACGTCCAGGCCCAGCTCGGCGGCGGCGCGCAACACGCCCAGGGCGATGGTGTCGTTGCCGGCGAAGATCGCGGTCGGACGCTCCCCCGAGGCCAGCAATTCGCGGGCCGCGGCATGACCGGCGGCGGCGGTGAAGGGACAGCGCTGGATGGCGCCAGGCGCGATGCCGGCGTCCGCCAGGGCCTCCTGGTAGCCGGTGATCCGCTCGCTGGCGACGGGCGAGTCGGCCGGGCCACCGATGCAGGCGATCCGCCGATGGCCGAGCTCCAGCAGATGGCGGGTGGCGAGCAGGCCGCCCTGGTGGTGATCGATGCGGATATGCGCGGCCTGGACGCCGTCCAGCGGTCGGTCGGCCAGCACCAGCGGGATGCGCAGGCCGGCGAGGGCGCGGGCAAAGCGCGGATCGCCGTCCACGGTGGCGACCACCAGGCCGTCGATGCGGCGCTCCTTGAGCACCCGCAGATAGCGCAGCTGCTTGTCGGCATCGTCATCGGAATTGCAGAGGATGACGCTGTACCCCTGGCGCTCGCAGTGATCCTCGATCCCCCGCGCGAGTTCGGCGAAATAGGGGTTGACCGCATTGGGCACCAGCACGCCGAAGGTGCCGGTGGCGCGACTGCGCAGGGAGCGGGCCACGCCGCTGGGCACGTAGCCCAGCTCGGCGATGGCCGCCTCGACCTTTTTGCGGACACCCGGACTGACCGGGCGACTGTTGTTCACCACATGGGAGACGGTGGTGTAGGAGATGCCGGCGCGGGCGGCGACATCCTTGATGGTCGCCATCAGCCCTTGCTCTTGGCGCGCTGGCTGCGATAGGTGTCGAGGATCACCGCCACCACGATGACCGCGCCGGTGATGATGCGCTTGGTCGGCTCGCTGGCACCGATCTGGGCCAGGCCCGCGGCCAGTACCGAGATGATCAGCACGCCGAAGAAGGTGCTGATCACCGAGCCGCGGCCGCCCATGAGGCTGGTCCCGCCGATCACCACGGCGGCGATCACCTGCAGTTCCAGGCCCACGCCGGCATTGGGATCGGCGGCTTCCAGGCGGGAGATCTGGAACAGTGCGGCCAGGCCCGCCAACAGGCCCATGAGGGCGAAGACGATGACCTTGTAGGGTTTGGAATTGATCCCGGCCAGGCGCACCGCTTCCTCGTTGGTGCCGATGGCGATCAGGTAGCGCCCGAGCACCGAGCGGGTCAGCAGCAGTTGCGCGACCACGATCACCAGCAGGGCGATGACGAAGGAGGGCGAGATGCCGAAGGCGAAGGGCGTGGACAGCCAGGCGTAGGCATCGCCGATATAGGCGGTGCGCGAATTGGTCAGCTGGTAGGCGGCGCCACGGGCCATTTCCAGCACGCCGAGGGAGACGATGAAGGAGGGGATGCGCCAGGCCACGGTCACACTGCCGGTGAGGGTGCCGGTCAGGGCCGCGCAGAACATACCCAGGGCGGCTGCCGGCAGGATGCCCCAGCCCCATTCCAGGGTAGCGACGCTGACTACGGCGGCGGCCAGGGCGACCACCGAACCCACCGAGAGATCGATGCCGCCGATGATCAGGATAAAGGTCATCCCGGTCGCCAGCACCATCAGATCGGGGATCTGGTTGGCCAGGGTGGTGAAGGTGGCGTAGGAGAGAAAGTGGCTGCTCATCAGGGAGAACAGCACGATCATGGCTAGCAGGGCAGCGGCTAGGCCGATGTAGGTGCCCAGGCCCAGGCCGAAGGCACGCCGGGAAGAGGTGACGGGAAGGCTGCTCATCGAATGGCTTCCTGAGAAAGGGTTTGCGGCGGGACAGGTTCTTCCAGCAGGGCTTCGCGGGAGCGATAGCCGGCGAAGGCGGCGGCCAGCAGCCGCTCCTGATCCCAGTCATGGCGTTCGAAGGTGGCTTCCAGGCGGCCGGCGGAGATCACGCCGATCCGATCGCAGATCAGCATCAGCTCGCGCAGGTCGCTGGAGACCACGACCAGGGCCTTGCCCTGGCGGGTGAGTTCGGCCAGCAGGCCATAGATCTCGAACTTGGCGCCGACGTCGATGCCGCGCGTGGGTTCGTCGAACAGCATCACCTGGCAATCGCGTTCCAGCCAGCGTCCGATCACCACCTTCTGCTGGTTGCCACCGGAGAGTTCGCCCACGGGCTGGGTGCCGTCGTTGCAGCGGATGCGCATGCCCTTGATATGGCGCTCGGCCAGGGCCGCTTCGCGTGTGCCGCTGACCAGGCCCTGTCGAGCGACCTTGGCCATGTTGCCCAGGGCGATGTTGGCGCTGATCGGCTGGCTGAGCAGCAGGCCTTCGCCCTTGCGATCCTCGGTGATGAGGGCGATGCCCTGGCGCACTACCTTGGCCGGCGAACCCAGGTCGACCGGCTTGCCGGCCAGGTGCACCGTGCCGGAATCGGCGCGATCGGCGCCGAAGATCAGGCGCAGGAGTTCGGTCCGTCCGGCGCCGATCAGGCCGGAGATACCATAGATCTCGCCAGCGCGGACGCTGAAGGAGACATCCTGGACCTTGTCGGCGCGCGAGAGACCCTTGACCTCCAGCAGGGGCGGGCCGAAGCGGCGTTCGCCCATGTCGAGGTGCTCGCCGAGATCGCGGCCGACCATGAGGCTGACGATCTGGTCGGTGCCGTACTCGGCCATGGGCGCATCGGCCACCTGCCGACCATCACGCAGCACCACCAGTTGCTGGGCGATGCGCTTGAGTTCTTCCAGGCGATGGGAGATGTAGACCAGGGCCACGCCCCGGGCGCGCAGGCGCTCGATCTGCTCGAACAGCAAATCCACCTCGCGCGAGGTGAGCATGGCGGTCGGCTCGTCGAGAATCAGCACCCGGCAATCGCCGATCAGGTTGCGGGCGATTTCCACCATCTGCTGGTGACCTACACCCAGTTCGGCGATGGGGGTATCCGGATCTATGGCCTCCAGGCCGACCTGGGCCATGGCCAGCCGCGCCTGCTCGCGCAACTGGCGGCGGTCGATCCAGCCCAGTCGCCGGGGCAGGCGATCGAGAAAGAGATTTTCCGCCACGGTGAGGGTGGGCAGCAGATTGAGTTCCTGCATGACCATCCGCACCCCCTGGGCTTCCGCCTCACGGCGGCTGCCCGGGGCATAGGGTCGGCCGAGGAAGCTCAGCTCGCCGGTGGTGGGTTGCACCAGGCCACAGAGGATCTTGGACAGGGTGCTCTTGCCGGCGCCGTTTTCCCCGGTGAGCGCCAGCACCTGGCCGGCGCGCAACTCCAGGTCCACGCCGCCGAGTACCGGCTGGGCATAGGTCTTGCCGATGCCACGGGCGCTGAGGATGACCTCGGACGACATGGGGGCTCTCCTTGGCTCAGGGCTGGGTGACGAGTTCGACCGGCGTCTCGATCACGCCGTCCTTGGCACCGGTGGGCTCGCCCTTGACCAGCTTGAGCGCGGCGTCGATACCGAACACGGCCTGCTTGGCGGCGAACTGGTCGGCGGTGGCGAGGACGCGACCGTCTTTCAGCATCGGGTGGATGGCCTTGATGTTGTCGTAGCCGACGATCTGCACCTGACCTTTCTTGCCCGCGGCCCGTACGGCGGAGACGGCGCCCAGCGCCATGCTGTCATTGCCGGCCAGCAGGGCCTTCAGGTCGGGGTATTCGTTGAGCATGGCCGCGGCGACGGCGTTGCCCTTGTCGATTTCCCAGTTGCCGGACTGCACGCCGACGATCTTCATGCCGGCCGCTTCCATGGCGTCCTTGAAGCCTGCGGTGCGCTGCTGGGCGTTGGTGGTGGTGGAGACGCCCTCGATGATGCCGACCTGATCACCCTGCTTGAGCTGCTTGGCAAGGTACTCGCCCACCAGGCGTGCGCCCTTGCGGTTGTCGGGGCCGACGAAGGGAATGTCCAGGGACTTGGACTTGAGCACCTCGGGATCCAGGCGATTGTCGATGTTGACCACCTTGATGCCGGCGTCGCTGGCTTTCTTCAGCACCGGGACCAGCGCCTTGGAGTCGGCCGGGGCGATGACCAGGGCATCCACCTTGGACACGATCATCTGCTCGACGATACGGATCTGGCTGGAGGTGTCGGTCTCGTCCTTGATCCCGTTCGAGATCAGATCGAAGTCGGCGGAATGCTCTTTCTGGTAGGTCTTGGCGCCGTCTTCCATGGTCAGGAAGAATTCGTTGGCCAGGGACTTCATGACCAGCGCGACCTTGGGCTTTTCGGCGGCCGTGGCATGACTGGCGGTGAGCGGCAGGATCAGCGAAGCGGAGGCGAGAGCGATAGCCGCCAGCAGGCGGGCAGGGCGAAAGGCCAGCATAGGGGAATCTCCGAATTCTTATGGTTCTTGTGGTCGCGCAAACGTTTGCGCGTTGTCGAGGATGTCCGCTTCGCTGGTAGCTGTCAACGCGACTCACTACATGAATCGATTCAGCTCGCAGGGATGGCGGGTTGGCCCTGGCCGGGCGGGCACCGGTATACTGGGCAATCGTATTCAACCAGGCGCCCGGCGCCCAAGAGTCTCTGCCATGTCCTTTTCCGAATCCGCCCTGAAGTCCCTCATCCGCGCCGTGCCCGATTTTCCCAAGCCGGGGGTGATCTTCCGGGACATCACGCCACTGTTCCAGTCGCCCGAGGGGCTGCGCGCCGTCATGGCGGAGCTGCTGGAGCGCTATCGTTCGGCGACCTTCACCCACGTCGGGGCGCTGGATGCGCGCGGATTCCTCATCGGCCCGATCCTGGCCTACGAACTGGGCAAGCCGCTGGTGCTGTTCCGCAAGCAGGGCAAGCTGCCCGCCGAGCTGCTGACCGAGGTCTACAGTACCGAATACGGCGATTCGGTGATCGAGGTACACAAGGACAGCGTCGGTGCCGGTGATTCGGTGCTGCTGGTCGACGATCTCATCGCCACCGGCGGTACCCTCGTCGCCGCCGGCAACCTGATCCGCCGCCTGGGCGCCGAAGTCCACGAAGCCGCCGCCATCGTCGACCTGCCCGAACTGGGCGGCTCCAGGCGCCTGGAAGCCGCCGGCATCCCCACCTTCGCCCTGACGAGCTTCGCGCTGTCCGAGTATTGAGTTGCAGTTGATCGCGACCATCGCGGTCCGCACTGCTGTGCCTTTGCTCTCGTTTATCGCGGCCATGGGCCGCTCCTACAGGTACACCGAACAAATGTAGGAGCGGCCCATGGCCGCGATTGCGTCCAGCCCGTAGCGTGGAAAACCGCGTAGCGTTTTCCACCTGATGCCGATGCCCGTTCGTGGACAGGGCTGCGCCGTTGTCCACCCTTGTATCTCGACGACAGCCTCCTTAGGGGGGCATAGTCCCCGACTGATCATCGGGGAGGATGGCAGGCCGTGTCCACCCTTAAGCCTTTGAGCTTGCAACGTAGATAGGCTGCCTCCTCCACACCCATCCCCGAGTCCGAACGGTATCTAGAGCCTCCAGAGCTCGTATTGCACAAGGTTGGACGGGATGACGTGATCGTGTCGCATCTGAAGGAGGAGACATCATGGCCGTAATCGGTGTTGATATCGCCAAGCGCAGCTTCGATCTGGCGGTCCTGCAATCCAATGGCAAGCACCGGACCAAGGGCAGGCTGAGCAACGATCCGTCAGGCTTCGCGGTCTTTGCCGACTGGCTGCAGCAGCATGCCGAGCCAGGCGCTTGGATCGTGATGGAGGCCACGGGCACCTATCACGAAGCGCTCGCCGAGCATTTCCATGCGCTGGGCTACCGAATCGCCGTGCTCAATCCGGCACAGATCGCTCGCTATGCGCAAAGCCAGTTGCAGCGCAGCAAGACGGACAAACTCGACGCCAAGCTGATCGCCACCTATGGCCAGCGGCATGAAGACAGCCTGCGGGCCTGGCACCCCGAGCCTGTGTCCATCCGCACGCTTCGCGCGCTGACCCGGCGCCTGGAGGATCTCCAATCGCTACGGCAGATGGAGCTCAATCGGCTCGAGGTCAGCCCGGAAAAAGTCCAAAACTCGATCCAGGCGGTCGTGCAGCGGCTCGATGAGCAGATCGCCTGGACGCTCGAACAGATCAAACGGCATATCGACGATGACCCGGACCTGAGCGGCAAACGTGATCTGCTGGTGAGCATAGACGGCATCGCCGACAAGACCGCCGCCCTGATCCTGGCGGAGCTCGGTGATATCGGTCGCTTCGCCGATGCCCGCGCCGTGACCGCCTTTGCCGGTTTGAACCCACGCCTACAGGAATCAGGTCTTTACCGCGGCCATACCGGCATCTCGCGCATGGGATCGGTCCGCTTACGAAGTGCGCTATACCTACCCGCCGTCGTGGCGCTGACCTACAACCCGGCTATCAAGGCGCAAGCCGAGCGTCTGAAAACCAGGGGGAAGAAAGGTAAACAAACCGTCTGCGCCGCCATGCGCAAGCTGCTGACCATCGCCTATGGCGTGCTCAAATCAGGCAAGCCTTTCGACCCTGCTTTAGCGATTGCACACTGAGGGGCGAAGACGGTATCTACGACGGTGGTACCTTTGCGGGACCGGCCGCGTCTGCAGATCGCCATGGCCGTAAAAGGTCAATCAAGTCGTAGGTTGGGCTGAGCGCAGCGAAGCCCAACAGCTCCTGCCTCTGCGTCGGTCCCGTTGGACTTCGACGAGGGAGCCGTCTCGGCCCACTCTACGCTTCATCGCAACCCAGGCAGCCTGGCGTCAAAGCTCAGCCGAAGGCTTTTTGGGCGCCAGCGGATACAGATCCACCTCGTCCGCCAGCTTGGGCAGCTCGTCGAGGAAGGCGAGGGTGTGTGGCTGGTTGAAGTGGTCGTCCTGGGCGGCGACCGAGATCCAGCGGGCCTGGACCACCCAGACGTCATTGTCCTCGCTACCTTGGAATACCCGATAATCCAGGCACCCCTCGTCGTGCACTGCCACCGCGGCCAGATCCAGCAGGTGGGCGCCCAGCGCCTGGGAACGTTCGGGTTGGGCTCTGAACAGGGTAAGGCTGTGGACGTCCGCCATGGCGTGCAGGTCTCCTGGAGATTCCAGGCTTCGACCCTCCGGGCTGGCGGACGTCGCGGCCGACTCAGCGATTGATCAGGCTGAGGAATTCGGCGCGGGTGGCATCGCTGGCGCGGAACTGGCCAAGCATCACCGAGGTGACCATGGAGGAATTCTGCTTCTCCACGCCACGCATCATCATGCACATGTGCTGCGCCTCGATGACCACCGCAACACCGGCCGCACCGGTGACCTTCTCGATGGCTTCGGCGATCTGCCGGGTCATGTTTTCCTGGATCTGCAGTCGGCGGGCGAACATGTCGACGATGCGTGCCACCTTGGACAGCCCCAGCACCTTGCCCTTGGGCATGTAGGCGACGTGGGCCTTGCCGATGAAGGGCAGCATGTGGTGCTCGCACAGCGAGTAAAGCTCGATGTTCTTGACCAGCACCATCTCGCTGTTGTCCGAGGTGAAGAGCGCCTCGCCCACCACCTCTTCCAGCGTCTGGGTATAGCCGCGGCAGAGGTACTGCATGGCCTTGGCCGCGCGCTTGGGCGTGTCCACCAGCCCCTCCCGGCCGATGTCTTCGCCGAGTCCGGTCAGGATCGAGGAGTAGTGCTGTTCGAGAGACATTTGGGTTCCTGTTTGTCGATAAGGAGGTTGGCGCTCGGATGAGACGTCATCCGAGTCGCGGAGTCACTCGTCGCGACCTTCGAGCATGGTGCGCTTGAGCAACACATAAAGCGAGCCGGTGCCGCCGTGGCGGGGCAGGCAGGAGGTGAAGCCCAGCACCTGGGCGTGCTGGCGCAACCAGGTGTTGACGTGACTCTTGATCAACGGCCGACGCCCATCGACGCGCGCGGCCTTGCCATGGGTGATGCGCACGCAGCGGATTTCCAGGCGGGTGGCCTCGGCAAGAAAGTCCCAGAGGGTCTCCCGGGCTCTTTCCACGGTCATGCCGTGCAGGTCCAGGCTGCCCTCGAAGGGGATCTGGCCGCTCTTGAGGCGCTTCAGCTGGGTGTCCTGGACACCATCGCGGCCCCAGTAGAGTTCGTCTTCGGCGCCTACATCAATGACGAAGGCATCGCTCAGGCCATCCACCCGGGTCGTGG
Organism: Pseudomonas oryzihabitans; assembly: GCF_014522265.1. GTDB lineage: Bacteria > Pseudomonadota > Gammaproteobacteria > Pseudomonadales > Pseudomonadaceae > Chryseomonas > Chryseomonas aestiva. Next base: position 4,090,643 of record NZ_CP017024.1, on the reverse strand, counting down.
TCGAGGTCCTGGTCGCATCAGCCCGGCGCTGGGCGATCTGGCCCAGGTCGGCGCGTGACTTGCCGGTGTCGGCGCGATCCTGCCTGAGCGGACGGATCCCGCGGGTGAAGTCAGCGAAAGAGGCATCGTCGTCGTGCATGGCGTTCTCCGGTGTAGGACGTCATTCTACCGACGGGTCAAGACTCGTGCAGCAATCGGCTCACCGCGGCCAGCGCGGCCCTTTGCCGCTCGGGCCAGTCGCCGGCGATTTCCAGCACCGGCTGGCCATGGGTCCGCAGCCAGTCCCGGCAGTTGGCGAAGAATGCCAGGCGCTCGGTGAGCTCCGGCTGGCAGCGCTGACCGTCGTCCTGCCAGGCGACGTCGCGCGGGTCGAGCAGCAGATGCAGGTCATAGCGGCGTGCCAGCAGCGCCGGTTCCAGCCAGGCGGGCGCGGCATCGAACAGCAGGCGACTCCACAGCAGGTTGCTCAGCAGATGGGTATCCAGCAGCAGCAAGGCCGGTGCACTGGCCCGCGCCTGGTCTTCGCGACGCAATTGCTCGCGGGCGATGAGCTCCACATCCGCCAGGCTGGTGTCGGTGCCATGCGCCTCGCAGTATTCGCGAACGTACTCGTCGACCCGGACACCGCCGAATCTCTCGCTCAGGATCGTCGCCAGCCAGGATTTGCCACTCGATTCGGGGCCGGTCAACACCACCACCTTCATCGTGCGGTCGCCAGGGCGCGGCGCCAGTCCAGCCAGCCATAGGCGGCGAGGCCGACAAAGACCGCATAGAGGATCGCGGTGGGGTAGAGGCCCTTGTAATAGAAGAGGGCCACATAGATGACGTCCAGCACGAACCACAGCATCCAGCATTGCAGCCGCTTCTGCGCCATCCAGAACTGCGCGACCAGGCTGAAACCGGTAAGCGCGGCATCCAGCCAGGGCAGGGCGGCGTCGGTATGGGTGCCCATGAGATAGCCGAGGGCAAGACTACCCAGCGCACCTACGGCCAGACCCGTCAGCAGGGGCCTCGCCGCGAGGGAGCTGACCACCCGACCCCGGTGCTGCTGGCCACCCCTCAGCCATTGCCACCAGCCATAGAGCTGCAGCACTGCATAGATGCACTGCAGCAGCATGTCGGAATACAGCTTCACGTCCAGGAAGATCCAGGCGTAGAGCACCACCATCACCAGCCCGATGGGCCAGGCCCAGATGTTCTGGCGGACCGTCAGCCAGACGGCGATCACCCCGAGAACGGCGGCCAGCAGCTCCACGGGCGACATGCCCAGCAGGGTGGTGAGGGACTCCAGAAACGACATGCTTCACATCCGGAAAGATTGGATTTGTCATTGTACGGCACCTAATGGCCGTCTATCGGTCTCTTCAACCGGTCTCGCTCTGGTAAGGTGCCGGGCGCTGACTTCAGCACATGCTGTCTTGGGTACCGCGAAGGGCCATGCCCTGCGGAGCGTCACGGTTCGAACCCCGTTGCCGCCGGAGCCTGCAGCTCCGGCTACCTGCAAATGTTTCACTTGGATGGAGTAATACCATGGACCTATGGAGTGCCTTGCAGGCGCTGATTCTGGGGATCGTCGAGGGCATCACCGAGTTTCTGCCGGTTTCCAGTACCGGCCACCAGATCGTGGTGGCGGATCTGATCGGCTTTCGCGGCGATACCGTCATTGCCTTCAACATCGTGATTCAGTTGGCGGCCATCCTGGCCGTGGTCTGGGAGTACCGCTTCAAGGTCTTCGAGATCGTCACCGACCTGCCGCGCAAGTCCTATGCGCAGCGCTTCACCGGCAATCTGATCGTCGCCTTCCTGCCCGCTGCGGTGCTGGGCGTGATCCTTGGTGATCTGATCCACGAATACCTGTTCAACCCAATCACCGTGGCCTTCGCCCTGGTGATCGGCGGCGTGATCATGATCTGGGCGGAAAAGCGTACCCATCGCATTCGCGTGGAGGAGGTGGACGACATGCGCTGGCATGACGCCCTCAAGGTCGGCTGCGCCCAGTGCCTGGCGATGATTCCGGGCACCTCGCGCTCCGGTTCCACCATCATCGGCGGCCTGCTGTTCGGCCTGTCGCGCAAGGCGGCCACCGAGTTCTCCTTCTTCCTGGCCATGCCGACCATGGTGGGTGCGACCGTCTACTCGGTCTACAAGTACCGCCACATGTTCGTTCCCAGCGATGCGATGATCTTCGCGGTCGGCTTCGTCACCTCCTTCATCTTCGCCATGCTGGCGGTGAAGGCGCTGCTGAAATTCATCGGCAACCACAGCTATGTGGTCTTCGGCTGGTACCGCATCGTCTTCGGACTGCTGATCCTGGCTACCTGGCAATTCGGCTGGATCGACTGGCACGCGGCCAAGGCGGCCGGGTGAAACCCGAGCAGGAACAGCAGAGCCGGCGCAAGCCGGCTCGTGCGTCTACGCAGAACGCGTCCCCCAAGGCCGCCAAGCGGGCAGGGTCGCTGACGCCCTACCAGCAACGCGCGGCCATCGCCCGCCAGGACATGCTGGCGCTGTTGCAGATCGCGGTATTCATCCTGCCCCTGGTCGGCATGCTGTCCCTGGCCTTCGGCCGCGGGGTGCTCTGGCCGTTGCCGCTCTATCTGATCGCGAGCATCGTCACCTACCTGCTCTACAAGCACGACAAGCAGCGCGCCCGCGACAAGGGCTGGCGCGTGTCGGAGCGCATGCTGCACCTGGGCGAACTGCTCGGCGGCTGGCCGGGCGCCCTGATCGCCCAGCAGCGATTCCGCCACAAGACGGTCAAGCTGAGCTTTCGGCTGGTGTTCTTCGCCATCGTCGCCCTGCACCAGCTGCTCTGGCTGGATGTGCTCTGCGGCGGCTTTCTACATCGTCACCTGCCGCTCTGAGATCAGCCAGGCGGCATGGGTGCAGCTGATGGGCTAGGCTTGGCGGGCGAAAGCCCCCGTTGCCCAGGAGCCCCACGTTGCGAACCCCCTTGTCGATCCTTACGCCTCTCTTCCTGTCCCTGACTCTCGCGGCCTGTAGCCAGAGTCGCGAGACCTCCTTGCCCACGGCTCCCGAGGCCGGTTCCGGTTACCGCCCTGGGTTGACGGCCAGCGCAGCCACCGGGCAGATGGCGGCGGCGGCCAACCCCCTGGCCGCCGAGGCAGGGCGGGAGATCCTGCGCCAGGGTGGCTCGGCCATCGATGCCGCCATCGCCATGCAGGCGGTCCTGACCCTCGTCGAGCCGCAATCCTCGGGAATCGGCGGCGGCGCCTTCCTGCTCTACTGGGACGGTCGCAAGGTCCAGGCCTACGATGGTCGCGAGACCGCGCCGGCGGGCGCCACGGAAAGGCTCTTCCTGCATGCGGATGGCAGCCCCATGGCCTTCGAGGAGGCGCGTATCGGCGGCCGTTCGGTTGGGGTGCCCGGGGTGTTGCGCGCCTTGGAGCTGGCGCATCGCGACCACGGCAAGCTGGCCTGGCAGGTGCTGTTCGAGCCGGCCATCCGCCTGGCCCGCGAGGGTTTCCCGTTGTCGCCGCGACTGCATAACCAGCTTGTGCACGATCCCTTCCTCAAGCAGTCGCCCGGCATGGCCGCGCTGTACCTGGATGCCCAGGGCCAGGTGAAGCCGGTGGGTACCCGGCTGCGCAACCCCGAGTTGGCCGAGACCCTGGCGCTGATCGCCCGGGAAGGCGCCGCGGCGCTCTATCGTGGCGACCTGGCCAAGGCCATCGCCACGGCGGTGCAGCAAAGCCCCAATCCCGGCAGCCTGAGTCTCCAGGATCTGGCTGGCTATCGTGCCAGGACCCGTACGCCACTGTGCACCGACTACCAGCGCTGGCGTGTCTGCGGCATGCCACCGCCCGCCGGCGGCATCACCGTGGCCCAGACCCTGGGCATCCTCCAGGCCCTGGAAGCCCGTGATCCGGCCTGGGCCCTGGCGCCGCTGCGGCCGGTGCCGACCGCGCTGCCGGCGGGCCAGGAGCCGCGTCCCGAAGCCGTGCATCTGATCGCCGAGGCCGAGCGCCTGGCCTATGCCGATCGTGCCCAGTACGTGGCTGATCCGGAGCTGGTGCCGGTCAATGTCAAGGGCCTGCTCGATCCGGGCTATCTGGCCAGTCGCGCCCAGCAGGTTGGTGAGCGCAGCCTGGGCAAGGCCGCGCCGGGTGTTCCGCCCGGACCGACCCTGGCCTGGGCGCCGGATCGCTCGCCGCTGCGCATCTCTACCTCCCAGGTGGTGGCCGCGGATGCCTGGGGCGGCGCCCTGTCCATGACCACCACGGTGGAGAGCTACTTCGGCTCCCATCTGATGGTGAAGGGTTTCATGCTCAACAATCAGCTGACGGACTTTTCCTTCGTGCCGCAGGAGAAGGGCCTGCCGGTGGCCAATCGGGTGGAGCCGGGCAAGCGACCGCGCTCGACCATGTCGCCGACTCTGGTATTCGATCGCCAGAGCGGTGAGCTGCTGGCCGCGCTGGGCTCGCCGGGCGGTTCGCAGATCGCCGGCTATGTGGTCAAGACCCTGGTCGGCCTGCTGGACTGGCAGCTGGATCCCCAGGCGGCGGCGGGCCTGCCGAATTTCGGCAGCCGCAACGGCCCCACCGAGCTGGAGCGCGGCGAGACCACCCCGGCCCTGCGCCAGGCGCTGGAGCAGCGTGGGCATCAGGTGCGCGAGGACGAGATGACCAGCGGCATCCAGGTCATTCGCCGGGTCGGATCTGGCTGGCAGGGGGGTGCCGATCCGCGGCGGGAAGGCGTGGCGCTGGGGGATTAGGCGGAAGCCTGGCGGATAAAGACTCCCTCACCCCAGCCCTCTCCCGGGCGAGGAGGAGGCGATTGGACGGGATAGGGAGCTTCGAAGCAGGTTTGCGGGGAAGAAGACGCCGGACCGGGTGAACGGTCCGGCATCTGCGGCATCACGCCGGCTGGTCGAGTTGCAGCACCCGTGTGGTGCGTTCGCGCACTTCGCGCAGCAGCTCCGGTTCTTCCGCGAGCTTGTGGCCGAAGGCCGGGAACATGGTGCGCAGCTTCGCCTGCCACTCTGCGCTCTGATAACGGCTGGGGAAGCAGCGCTCGACCAGGGTCAGCATGATGGACACCGAGGTGGAAGCGCCCGGGGAGGCGCCCAGCAGGGCGGCGATGGTGCCGTCGCCGGAGGCGACGATCTCGGTACCGAACTGCAGGACACCGCCTTTCTGCGGATCCTTCTTGATGATCTGCACCCGCTGGCCGGCCACTTCCAGGCGCCAGTCCTGCTTGCGCACGGCGGGGTAGAACGCACGCAATTCCTCGACGCGCTGGTCGAATGACTGCAGCACCTGGCCGACCAGGTAGCGGGTCAGCGGCATGTTGTCCCGCGCCACGGCGAGCATGGGGCCGATGTTGCCCGACTTGATCGACTTGGGCAGGTCGAGGAAGGAACCGCGTTTGAGGAACTTGGTGGTGAAGCCGGCAAAGGGTCCGAACAGCAGCGACTTCTTGCCATCCACCACCCGGGTGTCCAGGTGCGGGACCGACATCGGCGGCGAATTGACCCCGGCCAGGCCGTAGACCTTGGCCTGGTGGCGCTCGACGATGTGCGGATCGTCGCAGCGCAGCCACTGGCCGCTTACCGGGAAACCGCCATAGCCAGCGCCTTCGGGGATGCCCGACTTCTGCAGCAGCGGCAGGGCCGCGCCCCCGGCGCCGAGAAAGACGAACTTGGCGATCAGCGTCCGGGTGGCACCCGAACGACTGTCCTCGATGGTCAGGCGCCAGCGCTGGTCGGCCTCGCGGGTCAGGTCCACCACCTTCTGGTTGTAACGGACCTGGGTGCCGGGGCGGGTCTGCAGGTGGCCCAGCAGGCTCATGGTCAGGGCGCCGAAGTTGACATCGGTCCCCCCGGCCACATGGGTCGCCGCCACGGCTTCGGTGGCCGGTCGGCCTTCCATCACCAGCGGCATCCACTCGCGCAGCTTGGCGTGATCCTCGGAATACTCCATGCCGTCGAAGCAGGCGTGGTCCTTGAGGGCTTCATAGCGCTTGCGCAGGAAGGCGATGTCCTTGGCGCCATGCACGAAGGACATGTGCGGCACCGGGCTGATGAAGGCGCGCGGCGAACCGAAGTGGCCTTCCTCGACCAGGTAGGACCAGAACTGCCTGGAGGCCTCGAACATGCCGTTGATGCTGAGGGCCTTGGTGACGTCGATGCTGCCGTCCGCCTTTTCGGGCGTGTAGTTCAACTCGCAGAGGGCCGCATGGCCGGTTCCGGCGTTGTTCCAGGGGTTGGAACTCTCCGCCGCGCCTACGTCGAGCAGTTCGAGTACCTCGACGGTACTCGTGGGCTCCAGCTCCTTGAGCATGACCGCCAGGGTCGCGCTCATGATTCCCGCGCCGACGAAAACGAAATCCGACTCTTCGTTACCACTGTGCATTCATCGTACTCCTGAGACAGTGTCTCGCTTTACACCTGAGGGAGAGCGGGCGTCGGAGCCCGACCTCGAGTTGGGCAACCCCGAGCTGGCCGCGAACGGACAGGCAGGGGTGGGCAACCGGTAGGGCATGGCAGTCAGTTGCGACAGCAGCCGTCCGGCAATGTTCTGATTTATTGAGTGGGGGCCAAGCGTCCTGGCAGGCCGGCGGAGGCCGGTGCCAGGAGGGGCGATCAGGATGCGACAGGGAACCCGTCGAGCGTGCCGGAAGGGGGCGCTACGTGTTACGAGACGTGGCAGGAGACCCCTGGTCTCCCGGCGCAAACGATAGGTGATGATCGCGGCGATCCTGGTCGAGTACCCGTTTCGGTGCGAAATGATACCTAGGGTAACTGCTTAGGGCACCATCTATTTTGTTCGTGTAGTGGGTGGCGCGACCCACTACACGAACCCTGAGGTCAGCCGTTGATGCCCTGGCTGCGCAGGTAGTCGTCGTAGCTGCCGCTGAAATCGACCACGCCGGTCTCGCTCATGTCGAGGATGCGGGTCGCCAGGGACGAGACGAATTCGCGGTCGTGGCTGACGAAGATCAGGGTGCCCGGATAGTTTTCCAGCGCCAGGTTCAGCGCCTCGATGGATTCCATGTCCAGGTGGTTGGTGGGCTCGTCCATCACCAGCACGTTGGGCTTCTTCAGGATCAGCTTGCCGAACAGCATGCGCCCCTGCTCACCACCGGAGATGACCTTGATCGATTTCTGGATGTCGTCGCTGGAAAACAGCATGCGACCCAGGGTGCCGCGTACCATCTGCTCGCCGCCCTGCGTCCATTGGCCCATCCACTCGAACAGGGTGGCATCGTCAGCGAAGTCCTCGGCATGGTCTTGGGCGAAATAGCCGACATCAGCGCTGTCGGTCCACTTCACTTCACCGCTCTGAGGAGCCATCTCGCCCACCAGGGTGCGCAGCAGGGTGGTCTTGCCAATGCCGTTGGGGCCGATGATGGCGACCCGCTCGCCGGCTTCGATCTGCAGACCCAGACGCTTGAACAGCGGGGTGCCGTCGAAGCCCTGGGTGACGTTTTCCAGGGTCACCGCCTGGCGGTGCAGCTTCTTGTTCTGCTCGAAGCGGATGAAGGGGCTGACGCGGCTGGACGGCTTGACCTCGTCCAGCTGGATCTTGTCGATCTGGCGCGCCCGGCTGGTGGCCTGCTTGGCCTTGGAGGCGTTGGCCGAAAAGCGGCTGACGAATTGCTGCAGTTCGGCGATCTGGGCCTTCTTCTTGGCATTGTCCGACAGCAGGCGCTCGCGTGCCTGGGTGGCGGCGGTCATGTACTCGTCGTAGTTGCCCGGGAACAGACGCAGTTCGCCGTAATCCAGGTCGGCCATGTGGGTGCAGACGCTGTTCAGGAAGTGGCGGTCGTGGGAGATGATGATCATGGTGCTGTTGCGCGCGACCAGGATGCCTTCCAGCCAGCGGATGGTGTTGATGTCCAGGTGGTTGGTCGGTTCGTCGAGCAGCAGCAGTTCCGGATCGGAAAACAGTGCCTGGGCCAGCAACACCCGCAGCTTCCAGCCGGGGGCGACGGCGCTCATGGGGCCGAAGTGCTGGTCCTGGGGGATGCCCAGGCCGAGCAGCAGCTCGCCCGCCCGCGCTTCGGCGGTGTAGCCGTCGTATTCGGCGAACTGCACCTCAAGCTCGGCCACGGCCATGCCGTCGTCTTCGCTCATTTCCGGCAGGGAGTAGATGCGGTCGCGCTCAGCCTTGACCTTGGCCAGCTCGGCGTGGCCCATGATCACGGTGTCGATGACCGTGCAGTCCTCGTAGGCGAACTGGTCCTGGCGCAGCTTGCCCAGGCGCACGTTGGGTTCGAGCATCACCTGCCCGCCGGTGGGCTCGAGATCGCCCCCGAGAATCTTCATGAAGGTGGACTTGCCGCAACCGTTGGCGCCGATCAGGCCATAGCGATGGCCGTTGCCGAATTTGACGGACACGTTCTCGAACAGCGGCTTGGCGCCAAACTGCATGGTGATGTTAGCGGTGGAGATCAAGGGGGTACCTATCAGGGACTAAAGGCGTCGCCGGAACTGACGGTACCGATTCGATACCGACACCGAGCTTGGCTATCTTGCTCAGAACTGAACCTGGCCGACTCAGCGAGCGTAGGTGGAAAGGAAAAATCTGGAGGAGGGTTTCCAGCTGTAGGCCATGAAGCCGATGCTCATGCCGGACATTGGGTTCATTGTCGCATAGGTCCGCCAGTGCTGATAAGGCCGCTGTCGGGGCGACAGGGCTGCTGCGACTCGCCATTACGCCAGCGGTGTTCGGGCCGCCGGTGGTGATGGCCACGGAACGGCAATCGCCAGAAACCCTGCTTATGGTGCATTGATGTCGCCATCCCAGGAGCAGGATATGTCCGAGCAAACGAAAAGCCGAATAGATGCTGGGGCACCGCGGGAGGAGTTGCCGCCCACGCTGGAAGAAATCCAGGCATTGGAATGCTGAGTTGCGGCTATAGAAGATGGCGAAGGAAGGTCAGCAGACGCTGTCGCAGCGGTCAGCTCAGCGCTGAAAGGAATGGAAAGCCGGCGCCTTGAGCCCGGGACCGTCGGTAATAGTGGCCACTGAACAGGTAACCCCCGTGGCGCCTCTAATCCAGAGAGGCCAATATTGGTCTCACTGTGAGGTGACCCATGATCACAACCACCAGTCATTGGCAAAGATTCAGTTCGCCCCAGGCTCCCGGAATGATCGCGAGGGCGATGTTCGGGATCGATGCCCAGCTCGCCGCGGCGCAAGGTGGGCAGGCGACAGAGCCTGCTCCGGCTGAGCCATTGAAACCCGATGATACCAATGTCGCTGACCCATCTGTCCCCGCGCCCGACGATCCGTCAGCGCCCGAGCCTGGTGAAGCCGATGACCAGGAGCCAGCACCCCGGTAGCCCCTAGCTGAGTCGTGAGAGAACCCGGCCTGGGTGCTGGGCTCTCTCACGAACAGCGGTAGACAGACGTGTCTTTGGGGTATGGCCTCCAGGCAGGAAAAGCCAGTGTTCTTTAGGTTTATGTCAGGGTGGCTTGGCTACTCTTCAGATTCATCAAGATGTCCCTATCCATCCGCGAGATAGGGTTGGCCCTTCCGAAAATCGTAGAACAACAACTTCCGTTGGGTGATGTAATCGGCAATATTGAAAACAATCGTTGTGCTGGAAGTGCAGAATACTGACCAAACTTTCCGTTTTATATAAAGCGAGGCGGTTAATAGGCAAGACCTCCTTTACGGGAGATTGCCGCGCATAAGCGACTGTTGAGGAGCGGCTTATGAAGACTGATCGCCGCTTCGCTATTCCTTACCCGGCTTTTCCTTGAGATTAAGTAAAAAGCGGAACGCACTTTGAACGGTGGTCTGCCGGTCCTGTATTTCAGCTATGCACAGCGTCAGCATATCCCTGAGCGCTTCCGAGTCAGAGGTGCCATGGCATTCGTAGATCTGCCGCAACAGCCGATTTATCGCATCTTGTTCGGCGGAGTATCGCTCCAGTAGCAGAAGGCCATGTTTCCGGTCCTGTTCGTTCATTCGACGTTCTCCGGTGCATGTTGAACGGGCTACAGAAGCAGCGTTGCGACCGTTAGAAAATAGCCTTAATCCAAGGAGCCGGATGGACGGTCAAGGACAGCATGGAAAGCAGTATGTCAAAAAGATGAAACGTTTCACCAGTTTCACCCCGGGGGCTCCATGAACAGGCTGAAAAAAGCGTTGGAAATGCTTGATCCACCGGTGAAGCATTTCATCGAATACCGGGGTGAAGATGTCTTGCTGACGCTCCTGGATCCCGGAGTGCCAGCGAAGGTGTCTCGCCTTATTGTCAAACGCACGGTGTTGAACGTCGAAGCACTTAATATCATGGTGCTATATGCCGTCAACGAACTCCGCCTGAAAGGCTCTCATTTACCGTTGCAAGCCGATACGGTGCTCATTGGCGGTAAGACTCCGTAATCCTGGCCAAGCGGCAAATTGCTGATTGACCATTACCTTGCAATTCGCTTCTTCTCGATATCGCCTTGTACGCATACCCGCCATAGCCAGCAGTTCTTTCCTTCGTCCCTGGCAGCAGTGAAGGTTGTCAGCCGTAAGGAGGATGGCGCCTTGGCTATCCTCTTCAGCAGCAGCGTTGCGCGGCTCGCGTCTGCCGGGATCTATCTGGGTTACCGTCGCCCGCCGAATTCTGCGTCTGCTCAGCAGACAGCTGCAGGTCCTGTCCACGGTCACTCAAGGCGATGGTAGCGGTACCACCTTCCAGACGGCCTCGGTCAATTGATCCAGTGTCCAGGGTTTATGGAGGAAGGGCACACCGGCGGGAATGTCATCTCTCAACCCGGCATAACCGGACATCAGCACAAAGGGCACCCCGGGCCAGCGTTCACTGACGATTTTCGCCAGCTGGATGCCATCGATCACCCCCGGCATCCGCACGTTGGACACCACCACGTTGACCTGTTGCCAGTGCCGTTCGAGAAACTGCAGGGCGGCATCGGCAGTGCCAAAGGTCTCCACATGGAAGCCTTCCTGTTTCAGGACTTCACGGACCAGCGCTTGCAGCAGCAACTCGTCTTCCGAAACGACCGCGAGCAGATTCGAGGCGTGAGGGGGGAGAGAGTTGGTTTCCATGGACGGCCTTTCCTGGGTGGAGAATCTTTTCAGTCTAGTCAGACCTGGGCCTTCCGCCTGGCCAATCGCCAGGATCTGCGGCCGCACCTGCTGCCAGGCTTGGCGAATTCTGTCCTGGAAGGTCGCCAGCCGCTCTGGCGTGCACCAGTCAGTTGCCTGCCATCCGGCGACGTGCGGTAGGGGTCTGGATGAAACATCCGGCCCCGCCGACCTACTAATCTCTGAGACCGACCGGCACAGGAGCCACGGCATGATCCTTTCTCTTTCTCCCGCGCCCGACACCACCTCGCCGCTGGCACTCTGGCTGGGCGGCGATCAGGCACCGCTGAACGACTCCGACATGGTCGACGAGGAAATCGATACCGAGATCCCCGACGAGATAGTCGAGAACCTGACCGAACCCGCCAAGCCCCCGGCGCCGATCCCGGATCCTGGTCCGCTGTAGGGGTTACAGGAGCCGGCAGGCGACATCCGCTAAGTGATTCGCAGGTGCCTGACGCTGACGCTATCAGTTGGTCAGGTTGGCGGCATGTTCGGCCGCTCACGCAATGCACGGCGGTAGAGCAGGGCGCTAAGGCCCAGGCCAGCCAGGGCCATGAGGCCGGCGAACAGGAAGATGGCACTGAAGCCGAAGCCATTGGCGATGGCACCGGCCAGCGGCCCGGTGATACCGAGCGCCAGGTCCAGGCACAGCGAGTAGGCACCCAGTGCGGCACTGCGATTGGTGGGCGGCACCTTGACGATGGCCTCTACCCCCAGGGCGGGATAGACCAGCGACAGCCCGAAGCCGGCCATGGCCGCGCCGATCAGCGCCATCTGCGGGGTGACTGCCAGCCAGAGCAGTAGCAGACCCAGGGTCTCGACGGTGAAACAGGCCAGGGCGACCCGAAAGCCACCCAGTTTGTTGATGGTGCCGGCGAACAACAGCCGCGCACAGATGAAGGCTGCGCCGAAGGCAGTCAGGCAGAAGGCGGCATTGGGCCAGCCATTGCTCGCATAGTAGAGCGTGACGAAGGTGGCAATGGCGCCGAAGCCGATGGAGCTCAGCAGCAGGCAGAGACCGAAGGGACTGATGCGCCAGAACACCTTGTGAAAGGGCAGTCGCTCACCGGGAATCACCGGCGCCGGTTCTTTGTTCCAAGCCAGGGCCAGGCCCAGGGCACCCAGCAGCGCGATCGCTACGCCCAGGCTCCACAAGCCGAGGCCGGCGACCATGGCCACGCCCAGCGGCGCGCCGATCGCGAGGGCGCCGTAGGCGGCTATGCCATTCCAGGAGATCACCTTGCTCACGTGCTGCATGCCGACGCTGCCCATGCCCCAGCTCAGGCAGCCGGTGCCGATCAGGGCCTGGGACATGCCGAGGATGACCCGGCCGACGATCAGCAGGCCCAGGCTGAGACCAGGCAGGCTCTGCAGCGAGGTGGCCAGTAGGGTCAGCACGCCGCAGGCGACGCAGCCGAACAGACCGTAGATCACGCCGCGCTTGGCGCCAATGCTGTCGGCCAGCTTGCCGGCCAGGGGCCGGGTGAACAGGGTGGCGAGGTACTGGATGCTGATCGCCAGTCCCGCGATCACCGAGCCGTAGCCGAGATCGTCGTGCACGTAGCCCGGCAGGATCGCCAGCGGCAGGCCAATCGCCAGGAACAGCAGGAAGCTGAAGACGACGATTGAGACGATGCGCAGCGTGATGGCGAGCGAGGTAGCGGGAGGGACTGTCGTGGTCATGGCTGTTCTCGAGAGGACTCGTCGAAACGGCAGAGGAGGCGGACGCTGAGGGCGAGCCCGGCGAGCGCGGCCAGGGCGGCGCAGAGAAAGCTGGCGGCATAGCCGAAGTGGGTGGCCACGGCGCCGATCAGGGGCCCGGTCACCGCCAGCGAAAGGTCGATGAATACCGAATAGCCGGCCAGGGCGGCGCCCCGGTTGGAGGACGGGACCCGCTGCACCGCTTCCACGGCGAGTGCCGGGAATACCAGCGAGAAGCCGATCCCGGTAAGGGCGGCACCCATAAGGGCGGTGGTCACGCTAGGAGCCAGCCAGAGGACCGCCAGACCGACCGCTTCCACCGCCAGGCTGACGATGGCGACGCGAAAGCCGCCGTGGCGGTTGATGGCGTTGGCACAGACCAGGCGTACACCGATGAAGAAGGAACCGAATACGGTCAGGCACAGGGCCGCGCCGCTCCAGCCCTGGCTGGCGTAATAGAGGGTAATGAAGGTCGCCAGGGTACCGAAGCCGATGCCGCCCAGCGCCAGGCCGAGGCCGAAGGGCAGGACCCGACCCAGCACGGTGGTGAAGGGCAGGCGTTCGCCGCGCACCGGGACGATTGGCGGACGGGGTTTGGCGATGCGATAACCCACGGCGGCCAGCCCGATGATGCTGACGCCCATGATCCACAGCCCCAGGGTATCCACCAAGACCACCCCCAGCGGCGCGCCTATGGCCAGGGCACCGTAGCTGGCGACGCCATTCCAGGAAATCACCTTGGCGGTATTGGTCGGGCCGACCCGGCCGATCGCCCAGGAAATGGCACCGGTGCCCGACAGGCTTTCGGCGCAACCCAGCACCAGTCGGCCGAGCAGCAGGGCGGTGAGGCTGACCCAGGGCCAGGCCTGGAGAAGCACCGAGGCCAGCATTAGCACGCCACTGAGGCCGCAGCCGAGCATGCCGTAGAGCACCGACTGCTTGGCGCCCACGGTATCGATGATGCGTCCGGCGTGGGAGCGCGAAAACAGGGTCGCCAGGTACTGACTGCTGATCACCAGGCCGGCGATGATGGAGTTGAAGCCCAGCTGGTCATGCACGTAGCCCGGCAGCACGGCCAGGGGGATGCCGATGGTAAGGTAGGCGATAAAGGTAAAGAGCACCGTGCCCAGGGTAATGCGGGTGGCCAGAGCGGGTGAGGGTGCGGGCGGTAGGCTGGCGGTCGACATCGGACTCGAGAGGTTGTCTGACAATGTGGGATAGATTGCTTTCGTCCGGTAAAGGTCACATGCGATGACATTTTTTGTCCATGCGCGCGAGGAAGCGAAACGAGCGCCAGGTCCTACTTGGGTCGGTTTCCTGCTGTTGGTCGCCATGCCCGGTTGGGCAGCGGAGCGGATCGAATTGCGGATCGGTGGGCAGCGCCTGGCCGTCGAGGTGGTAGCGACACCTGCGCAGCGGGCTCGGGGACTCATGGGGCGACCGCCACTGGGCGCCCGTGAAGGGATGCTGTTCGTCTTTGCCGGGGATGACGAACGCTGCCTGTGGATGCGCGATACCCCCAGCGCATTGGCCGCCGCCTTCATCGACAAGAGTGGCAGGATCCTCAATACCGTCGAGATGCAGCCACTGACCGATACCCATCATTGCTCTAAGGCCCCGGCGCGCTACGCGCTGGAAACCCAAGCCGGCTGGTTTTCAGGGCGTGGGATCAAGCCGGGCGAAGCTGTACAGGGGCTGGAGACGGTCGCGCCTGCCTCCCGATAGTCCTTCGATTTGGTATCGAGATAATTTTATATTTTGTTCTAAATCAATTAGATACGGTTATTTTATAATCTTAATTAGAATCTACTTTTAAGACGTTACCTTAAGTTTTTTACGAATCTGAATTGCTTGGCGACCGCTGTGCGTGCACTGCCGGCTGGCGCTGTAGGGGTGTGCTATACCTCTTCACGTTCTTGGCATAACACCTTGATTACTATTGAATCCAGGCCTCGACACGCCGGTTCTTTACTCGGCCATTGGGCGACAGTCCTGCAACGGGCAGCTGGTCGCCAAGAGAAAGCAATTCGCCGGCAAAGGCCTGCTGGTGACGCAACGCCGTGGCGACCGCGGTGGCTCGCAGGCGTGCCAGCAGGGAGGCGCGTGCCGGATCTTCAGTGGCATCGTTGAAGCCCACCAGAATCAGCTGCCGACCGGCATTTTCCGGCTGGCGCATGAAGGTGGCCAGCCGCTCGACATCACGCAGCGCCTTGTTGTCCAGGCGCGCGCTGCCGGCGGTGAAACGGAAGTTTACGGTGAGGCGCTGCGCCCGGCGCGCCAGTTTGCCGTAGGCCGGTGGCATGCCGCGGGTGCCGTCTATGGTCAGAGGCTCGATGCGCTGGGCGACAAAGCCGCTTTGTTGCACCACCGCCTGACCCGTCGGGGTCTGGCTGAATTCCAGCAGACTCTGCGCCCAGTCCGAACGCTGGGCAGGCGGCGCATAGAGGAAGAGGCGGCGGGCGAGCGGATAGTCTTCGGTGGCGATGCTGGCTTCGCTCGGCGCTATGGCGCGGCCTTCACCGTCGCGCAGGGCGAGCTTTGGCGACCCGGCAGCCGCCGCCAGGCTGGTGAAGCCTATGCCGGCGGGATCCTCGGCCACCCGCTGCGCCAGTTCTTCGTTGGATTCGAAGCGCCTGGCGGCAGCACTCAGGCGTTTGCCGGCAGGACTCAACACCAGCTCGCGAAAGGTGTCGTAGGTGCCCGAGCGATCATCCCGCGCATAGAGTCGGATCGGGCTGGCCTTGCCGCCCAGTTGCTGCCAGTCGCCGATGTCGCCGGAGAAAATCTGCGCCAGCTGCTGCAGATCGAGTTCTCGCAGCGGATTGCCGGGATGCACGATGATCGCCAGGCCGTCCAGGCCGATGACGTACTCCGCCTCCTTGCTGCGCAGGTCACCCAGGCCGGCCAGGGTGTTCACCTCGGCATCGGTGACCGGGCGCGAGGCGGCAGCGAGATCGGCAGTGCCCGCCGCCAGGGCGGTAAAGCCGGTACTGGAGCCATGGGCCGCGATCTGCACGGCCACGCTAGCGCCGTTCGGGGCGCGCGCCACCAGCTGCCATTCGTCCATCACCGCGGTGGGTACCACCTGGGGATCGCGGAAGCCGCGCTCGGCGAGCAGGGCCGCGACCAGGCGCGGACCCAGGCGGGCGTTGATGGTATTGGAGCCCTGCAGGCGCAGGCGGGTGGTTGGGGCGTCGTTGGCCAGCAGGGGGAGAGGCAGCAGCGGAAGCAAGGTCGCGAGCGCCGCTCGCCGCAGCAAGGCGCGACGGAATACCGGAGCAGAGCAGTTCATGGGTCGGCCTCGAGCCTAAGGCGAGGCCGACACCTTAGGGATGTCGCATGACGTCGATGTGACAGGACCTCACGTCAATTCCAGCCAGATCGGCGCGTGGTCGGAGGGTTTCTCCATGCCGCGGATGTCGTAGTCCACGCCGGCGGAGACGATACGCTCCTGCAGGATCCGCGAGGCCAGGATGGTATCGATGCGCAGGCCGCGCTTGGGTTCGTCTTCGAAGCCGCGACTGCGATAGGGGAACCAGCTGAAGCGGTCGTCGACCTCAGGGTGCAGCTGGCGGTAGCTGTCGATCAGGCCCCAGCCGAGCAGCCGCTGCATCCATTCGCGTTCTTCCGGCTGGAAGCTGCAGGCGCCGGTACGCAGCCAGCGCTTGGCGTTGGCTGCGCCGATGCCGATGTCGTGATCCTGGGCGGAGATGTTGAAGTCGCCCATGAGCAGCAAGGGTGTGTCCGGTGAGAAGCGCTCTTCAAGTAGATTCTGAAGATCCGCGTAGAACTTCCTCTTGCCTGGGAATTTTGTCGGGTGGGCAATGTTCTCGCCTTGAGGAAAATAGCCGTTCATGACCACCAGCGGCTGACCCTGGCGATCCGCGAAGACGCCATAGATGAATCTCTTCTGGGATTCTTCACCATCGCCCGGAAAGCCCTTGTGCAACTCCAGCGGCGCCAGGCGTGACAGCAGGGCCACCCCGTAGTGGCCCTTCTGCCCGTGGTAGTGCACGTGATAACCCAGGGCCTCGACCTCAGCCAGGGGAAACTGGTCATCCGCGACCTTGGTTTCCTGAAGACCGATCACATCTGGATCATAGCGTTCGATGATGGCGGAAAGTTGATGAGGTCTTGCGCGCAAGCCATTGATATTGAAGCAAACTACCTTCATGACACCCTCCCGAAACGTGGATGGCCCTAGCCTAGCAGAAAGCTTCTTGCCGAAACGGCCACCTGGCGAACCCTGGCCACTCCCGTTTGTCTCACAGCGCAACGCCCGTTAGCATCCCTGTATGAATAAGCCGAACGCTCTACGCCGCGCCCTGATTGGAATTTGTTGTCTGCACGGCGTGGCCTGGGCGGCACCGGCCGAAGTCAGCGTTCGCGTCCAACCCGCCAACAACGCGTTGCGAGACAACATCCAGGCCTATATCGGCTCGGTCGAGGGACGGGATGTCGCCGGGCTGCAGCGCCTGCGTCCGGCGACGGAACGGCAGGCCGAACAGGCCGCCCAGGCACTCGGCTACTACCACGCGCAGATCGAGACCCGGGTCGAGCCGGGGGAGACGCCACGGCTGGTGGTCGAGGTACGGCCGGGCGAGCCGGTCAGGCTGCGCAACGTCGATATCCGCATCGAAGGTCCGGCGCGCGAGTTGCGCGCCTTTCGCCAGCCGGTTCCGGCCGGGCTCAAGGCGGGCCAGCCGCTGAACCAGGGTCTCTACGAAGACGCCAAGAGCCTGATCCAGAACCAGGCGCAGCGGTATGGCTTCTTTCGTGGCACCTTCACCCAGCATCAGCTGCGTATCGATCCCGCCACCGGCTTTGCCGATATCGCCCTGGTGTTCGCCAGCGGGCCACGCTTTGTCCTTGGCAAGGTGTCCTTCGAAGGGGATGCGCCCTTCGATCCCGATCTGCTCCAGCGCATGGTGCCTTTTGCCCAGGGCACGCCCTACGATTCCGAGCTGATCGCCGACTTCCAGAGCAACCTGCTGGCCAGCGGCTTCTTCGATGGCGCACGGCTTGACACCTATCCCAAGCAGGAAGGCGCCGCCGAGGTGCCGGTGACGGTCACGCTGCGGACCCGCAAGCCACGGACCTTCGGCTTCGGCCCCGGCTATTCCACCGATGTCGGCCCACGGCTGAGATTCACCTGGGAAAACCACTGGCTCAATCCCCAGGGGCACAGCCTGGGTGCGGAAGCGGAGTTGTCGGCGCCACGCCAGAGCATTGCCACCTGGTACGACATTCCCGGGCAGGACCCGATCAATGACAAGTTCCGCTTCGCTGGCGGCTACCAGTACGAGCAGATCGCCAACGACGACTCCCTCAGCCAGTTGCTGACCGTGGGCCCCGAGTGGCATCGCAAGTTTCCCAACGGCTGGGAGCGGGTGCTCTCGCTCAAGTGGCGCAACGAAAGCTATCGGCTGGGTAATGACGAGGGCACCTCCAATCTGGTGATGCCCGGGGTGGATTTCTCCCTGCTGCGCAGCGACAACCGCATCGACCCCAATCGCGGCTACCGTCTGCAATTCGGCGTGTCGGCGGCGAAGGAAGGACTGCTCTCGGATGCCAACATGATCCATGCCACGGCGCTGGCCCGTGGGCTGATCACCGTGGGCGACGGGCACCGCTTTCTCGGGCGCCTGCAACTGGGTGGCAACTTCACCAACGGCTACAACAAGGTCCCGCCGTCGCTGCGCTTCTTCGCCGGCGGCGATCAGAGCGTTCGCGGCTACGACTACCAGACCCTGTCGCCGGAAAACGATGAGGGCGACTACGTGGGCGGTCGCTACCTGGTCGCCGGTGGGGTCGAATACCAGTATCCCCTGCGCGACAAATGGCGGCTGGCCACCTTCATCGACCAGGGCAGCGCCTTCAACGACCTCAACAATTACGAGCTCAAGACCAGCGTCGGCGTGGGCGTGCGCTGGGTCTCGCCGGTAGGACCGATCCGTGTGGACCTGGCCCACGGTCTCGACGAACCCGGCGGCATCCGCCTGCACTTTTCCATAGGGCCTGAGCTGTGAAGTCGGTAGGCGGTGTCATCCTCGGTGTACTGGCGGCCCTGCTGGGCGCCCTAGTTCTGTTGCTGGCCCTGATGCTGGGTAACGGCAGTATCGGCCGCCTGGTGCTGGATCACGTTCCTGGTCTGACCCTGAGCGATTTCCAGGGTCGCCTCGGTGGCCACTGGCAAGCCCGGCAGCTGGTGTGGGACGGTGGTGCTACCCGGGTGACGGTCGAGGCGCCCGAATTCGCCTGGCGACCCGGCTGCCTGCTCAGATTGCAGCTGTGCATCGATACCTTGGTCGCTTCGCGCATCGCCATCGACCAGGCGCCCAGTCCCGAGCCTACGCCCGAGCAAAACGGGCCCATCCAGTTGCCCAGCCTCGGCTTGCCGCTGGGGGTGCAGCTGGGCGAGGTGCGAATCGGCGAAATCCGCTACAACGGCGCCGAACAGGCTCGCGACCTGGCACTCCAGGCGCGCTGGCAGGCTGAGGGCATCGTCATCGAGCGGCTGGCCGGCCTGGCCCACGGCATCACCATGGATATCCATGGCCAGCTGCAACCGAGTGGCGCCTGGCCGCTGCAGTTGCAGGGCACCCTGGGTCTGCCCGCGCCGGAGGCCGCGCCCTGGTCGCTGGCGCTCAAGCTGGACGGTGAATTGCAGAAGACCTTGCACCTGGAGGCTGACAGCAGCGGCTATCTGCCCGGACGCCTGACCGGCACGGTGCAGCCGCTGGTGGAAAACGTCCCGGCCGACCTGCAGCTGGTGGCCGATGGCTTCAAGGCGGCCGCCAGCCTGCCCGATACCCTGCGGCTCAACGATCTCAAGCTGACCGCACGGGGCGACCTGGCCGCGGGCTACGCCCTGGTCGGCCAGGCCCGGTTGCCGGGCGAGGGCGGTCCGGTGGAGCTGAATCTGGATGGCCGCGTCGATGCCCAGGGCGCGCGCATCGCGGCGCTGCGCTTGCAGGCCGCGCCCGAACAGCGCGTGGCACTGGCCGGACAGGTCGACTGGCACCAGGGACTGGCCGCCGATGCCACGCTGGATTGGCGTGATTTCCCCTGGCGGCGGCTGTATCCCATGGCGGAGCCACCGGTGAGTCTGCAGCGCCTGCAAGGCGAGGTGGCCTACCGGGACGGCGCCTACCTGGGCAATCTCAAGGCCGCCGCCACCGGCCCGGCCGGCGCCTTCACCCTGGCCACCCCCTTCAGTGGCGACACCACTCAGCTCAATCTGCCATCGCTGGATCTCCAGGCTGGCCAGGGGCGGGCGCAGGGCAAGGTCAATTTGGGCTTCACCGACGGCGTCAGCTGGCAGGTGGCCCTGGACCTGAGCCGCCTCGATCCGGCCTTCTGGGTAGCCCAGCTGCCCGGCAGCCTGGGCGGTCCGCTGCGCAGTTCGGGCGCCTTCAAGGATGGGCGCCTGCAGCTGGATGCCGATCTGGACCTCAAGGGTCGACTGCGCAACCAGCCGGCCGTGCTGGCGGCCAAGGCCAAGGGCGCCGGCGAGCAGTGGCAGGTATCCGAGCTCGACATTCGCCTGGGTGACAATCGGATTCAGGGGCAGGGCGCTCTCGACCAGCGTCTGCAAGGTCAGCTCCAGCTGGACCTGCGCCGCCTGGCCCAGCTCTGGCCCGACCTTTCCGGAAGCGCCCAGGGCCGCCTGGACGTGGCCGGGACCCTCAAGGCCCCTGCCGGTCAGTTGCGCCTCGACGGTCGCCAGCTGGCCTATGCCGACAACCGCATCAGCAGCCTCGCGCTGGCCGCCAACCTGGATGATCGCCAACGCGGCACCCTGGACCTTACCGCCCAGGGGCTGCAGGCCGCTGGTCGTGATTTCGGTGTCCTGCGCCTGCAGGGGCAGGGTGATCGTCGTCAGCAGCAGGCAGATCTCTCGCTCAAGGGGTCGCAACTGAACCTGATGCTCGCAGCAGGTGGCACGCTGGCCGACAACGGGGACTGGAAGGGTCAGCTGGCGCGTGGCTCGGTCGCCGCCAGTGGCCAGAACTGGTCGCTGCAGAGTCCGGCACGCATCGAGCGCCTGGTCGACGGGCGCCTGGAGCTGGGCCGCCACTGCTGGCGTTACGGTGCGGCCAGCCTCTGTGGCGACGATCAGCAACTGCTGCCCGATACCCGCCTCGCCTGGCACCTGCGCGCCTTCCCGCTCGCCAGTCTGCAACCGCTGCTACCGCCGGAGCTGGCCTGGCAAGGCACCCTCGACGGCGACGTCGACCTGCGCCTGTCCAAGGCCGGACCCGATGGCGAAATCCGCCTCCAGGCCGGGCGCGGCAGCCTCAGGCTGCGCGACGCTGCCGGTCAGTGGCAGACCTTCAGCTACGACAGCCTGGACGTCACCAGCGCCCTGAAGCCGCAGCAGGTCGACACCCAGGTGCGCCTGGCCAGTGCCGATCTGGGCCGGCTCGACGTCCAGGCCCGCCTGGATCCCCGCGATCCGAGCCAGGCACTGACCGGTCGTTTCCAGTTGCAGGGCCTGAATCTGGCCCTGGGCAAGGCCTTCGTCGAAGGCATCGAACACCTCGAAGGCAAGATCAATGGCGCCGGCGAACTGGGAGGGACGCTGCTGCAACCCCGCGTCAATGGTCAGCTCCAGCTCAGCGGTGGCGACATCGGCGGTGGCAGCGTGCCAACGCGCCTGCAGGATCTCGGTCTGACCGCCCGCATCCAGGGCGATAGCGCCGTGCTCGATGGCGGCTGGCGCAGCGGACCCCAGGGGCGTGGCCAGATCCGGGGTAGCGTCGGTTGGGCCAATGGCCTGGACGTCAACGTGGCGGTCACCGGCGACAGGCTGCCGGTCAACGTCGAGCCCTATGCCCAGCTGGAAGTGGCGCCCAATCTCAAGATCCTGATGAAGGATGGTCGTCTGGCCCTGGCCGGTGAGGTGCGGATGCCGCGCGGGCGCATCCGGGTCCAGCAGCTGCCGCCGTCCACGGTCAAGGTGTCGGACGATGCCGTCATCGTCGGCCAGGAAGCGCCTGCCAGGCAGCAGGCCATGCAGATCGCCATGGACGTCGATGTGCTGGTCGGTTCCGACAAGCTCACCTTCGATGCCTTCGGGTTGTCCGCCGAGATCGTCGGCAAGGTACACATCGGCGACAACCTCGACACCCGCGGCGAGCTGAATCTGCGCAACGGACGCTACAACGCCTACGGTCAGCGCCTGACCATGAGACGCGCCCGGCTGTTCTTCCAGGGCCCCATCGCCCAGCCCTATATCGACGTGGAAGCCGTGCGGGTGGTGCAGGAGCAAAATGTCACCGCGGGCCTGCGGCTCTCGGGCTTTGCCCAGCAGCCCCGTATCGAGGTGTTTTCCGAGCCGAGCATGAGCCAGGAGCAGGCGCTGGCCTACCTGGTCCTGGGCCGCCCGCTGTCCAGCGGTAGCGAAGGGGACAACAACGTGCTCGGCCAGGCGGCGCTGGCCCTGGGCCTGGCCGGCAGTTCCGGCACCGCGGGTGCCCTGGCGCAGCGGTTGGGCATCCAGAACTTCCAGCTGGATACGGCGGGTTCGGGGGACAAGACCAGCGTGGTGGCCTCGGGCAACCTGACCGACAGGCTGTCGGTGCGTTATGGGGTCGGGGTGTTCGCTTCGGCGAACACCGTCGCCCTGCGCTACCAGCTCACCCGGCGGCTCTATCTGGAGATCGCCAGCGGTCTCGCCAATTCCCTGGATTTCTTCTATCGCCGCGATTTTTGAAGCCGGGGCGCGTAACGCTTTGATCGCCTGCGGAAAACGTGTTTACTCCCTGTCCCGTCTCATGAGAAAGGAGCAGTTCATGGCAACCGTCAATTTGCGTGGCAACCCGGTCGACGTGCAAGGCAGCCTGCCGCAGCCTGGGCAACAGGCCCGGCCTTCAGCCTGGTCAATGGTGATCTGCAGGACGTCACCCTGGCCAGCCTCGCCGGCAAGCGCAAGGTGCTCAACATCTTCCCCAGCGTCGATACCCCGACCTGCGCGACCTCGGTACGCAAGTTCAACTCCGAAGTCGACAAGCTGGATAACACCGTGGTGCTGTGCATCTCCGCCGACCTGCCGTTCGCCCAGAAGCGTTTCTGCGGCGCTGAAGGCCTGGAGAAGGTCGTGAACCTCTCCACCCTGCGTGGTGCCGAATTCCTCCAGGACTATGGCGTCGCCCTGGCCAGTGGTCCGCTGCAAGGCCTGGCCGCCCGCGCCGTGGTCGTGCTGGACGAGCAGGACAGGGTGCTGCACAGCGAGCTGGTGCCCGAGATCGGCCAGGAGCCGGATTACGCGGCGGCACTCGCCGTTCTCGGCTGATCGCCGACGACCCAACGCCCAGTGCGGTGGGTGCTTCGAAACGGGCAGGCGCCTCTCGTGCCTGCCCGTTTTGCTTTAGGTAAAAACGCAGTAAAGGGGCTGGTTAGCCGTCTCGCTACTGCTTATCTTCCGTCTTTCCCAGCGTGTACGTATTCTCGATGTCCGACTCTTCGCCTCGCTCTTCCTCCCGTCGCCGACTGGTCTGGCTGCTCGTCCTCGTGGCGCTGGCGGCCGCGGGTGGCTGGTATTGGTATCACCAGCACGGACAGAAGGGCGAGGCCGCCGCCGGCAGGGGCGCGCGCTCGCCCTTCGGCATGACCGGTCCGACTCCGGTACGGGTGGTGGCGGTGGAGCAGCGCAGCTTTCCCATCGTGCGCAAGTCCATCGGTACGGTGACGGCCCTCAATACCGTCAATGTGCGCACCCGGGTCGCCGGCGAGCTGGTACGCGTCGCCTTCGACGAAGGCCAGAAGGTCAAGGCCGGCGACCTGTTGGCTACCATAGATCCACGACCCTATCAGGTGGCGCTGCAGCAGGCCGAAGGCACCCTGCAGCAGAATCAGGCGCAGCTGCGCAATGCCGAGCTGGACCTCAAGCGCTACCAGGGTCTGTTCCGTGAAGACAGCATCGCCAAACAGACGCTGGATACCCAGGAAGCCCTGGTCAACCAGTACCGCGGCACCCTCAAGAACAGCCAGGCGGCGGTGGCCGATGCCAAGCTGAATCTGGCCTTCACCCAGATCAAGGCGCCCATCGCCGGGCGCGTCGGCCTGCGCCAGCTCGACGGCGGCAACCTGCTGTCCGCCAACGACAGCACCGTGGTGGCCGTGATCACCCAGACCCAGCCGATCTCGGTGGTCTTCACCCTGCCGGAAAGCCAGCTCGGCGAGCTGCTCAAGCGCGCCCGCGCCGGCCAGACCCTGGCGGTCGAAGCCTGGGATCGCGGTGGCTCGCGCAAGGTCGCCGATGGCACCCTGCAGAGCTTCGATAACCAGATCGACACCGCCACCGGCACCCTCAAGTTCCGCGCCCGCTTCGCCAACGGCGACGAGGCGCTGTTCCCCAATCAGTTCGTGACCGTACGGGTGCGCGAACAGGTGCTGGACCAGGCGCTGGTGGTGCCTTCGGCAGCCATCCAGTTCGGCTCCAATGGCACCTTCGCCTACGTGGTGGGGCCCGACAACAAGATCCAGGTGCGCAGCCTCAAGCTGGGCCCGGATGACGGCAGCCTGACCGTGGTTACCGAAGGCCTGGCCGCTGGCGACCGGGTGGTGACCGAAGGCACCGATCGGCTGCGCGAGGGCAACGAGGTGGAGGTGGTCACCGGGGCTTCGGCGGCGCCCAGCGAACCGGCCAAGCCGGCGGTACGCAAGCCCGGCAAGACCCAGGGCTGATCGGCCGCGATGGATATCTCGCGCCCCTTCATCCTGCGCCCGGTCGCCACCACCCTGTTGATGGTGGCGCTGCTCATCGCCGGTCTGCTGGCCTATCGTCTGCTGCCGGTGGCGGCCTTGCCGCAGGTGGACTATCCCACCATCCGCGTGCTCACCCTCTATCCCGGTGCCAGCCCCGATGTCATGACCAGCGCTGTCACCGCGCCGCTGGAGCGTCAGTTCGGCCAGATGCCGGGCCTGTCGCAGATGGCCTCGACCAGCTCTGGTGGTGCCTCGGTCATCACCCTCAGATTCAACCTGGAACTGGACCTGTCGGTCGCCGAACAGGAAGTCCAGGCCGCGATCAATGCGGCCAACAACCTGCTGCCCAACGATCTGCCGGCACCACCGGTGTACAACAAGGTCAATCCGGCCGATACGCCTATCGTCACCCTGGCGATCAGCTCCAGGACGCTGCCGCTGCCCACGCTCTACGACCTGGTCGACACCCGCATGGCGCAGAAGCTCGCCCAGGTGACCGGGGTCGGTATGGTCAGCCTCGCCGGCGGCCAGCGCCCGGCGGTGCGCATCCAGGTCGATCCGGACAAGCTCGCGGCCCACAACCTGACCCTGGCCGATGTGCGCAGCCTGGTCACCAGCGAGAACACCAACCAGCCCAAGGGCAGCTTCGACGGCCCCACCCGGGTCGCCACCCTGGACGCCAACGACCAGTTGCGCGATCCCAAGGCGTATGGCGACCTGATCCTCAACTACGCCGACAACGGCGCCCTGCGCCTGGGTGACGTGGCCACCATCGCCCAGGGTGCGGAAAACGACCGCCTGGCTGCCTGGGCCAATCGCAGCGGTGCCATCCTGGTCAACGTTCAGCGCCAGCCGGGTGCCAACGTCATCCAGACCGTGGATCGCATCCAGGCGCTCTTGCCCAGCCTCAGGGAAAGCCTGCCGGCCGGTCTCGACATCGCCGTGCTCAGCGACCGTACCGAGACCATCCGCGCCGCGGTCACCGACGTCCAGCACGAGATGCTGCTGGCGGTAGGACTGGTGGTGATGGTCACCTTCGTCTTCCTGCGCCGGTTCAGCGCCACCCTGATTCCCTCGGTCACGGTGCCGCTGTCGCTGATCGGCACCTTCGGCGCCATGTACCTGGCCGGCTTCTCGCTGAACAACCTGTCGCTGATGGCCCTGACCATCGCCACCGGCTTCGTCGTCGACGATGCCATCGTCATGCTGGAAAACATCTCCCGGCATCTGGAAGAGGGCGCCACACCCATGGAAGCGGCGCTCAAGGGCGCCCGCCAGATCGGTTTCACCCTGGTGTCCCTGACCGTTTCGCTGATCGCGGTGCTCATCCCGCTGCTGTTCATGCAGGACGTGGTCGGCCGGCTGTTCCGTGAATTCGCCATCACCCTGGCGGTGGCCATCCTCATCTCCCTGGTGATCTCCCTTACCCTGACACCGATGATGTGCGCGCGGCTGCTCAAGCGCGAGGAGGCGGGCGAGCACCAACTGGTCTGGCTGGAGCGGCTGATCGCCGGCTATGGCCGCGCGCTGCGCTGGTCGCTGGCGCACCGGGCACTGATGCTGCTGCTGGCGGTGGCGACCTTCGTGCTCACCGCGGTGCTCTACCTGCTGGTGCCCAAGGGCTTCTTTCCGGCTCAGGACACCGGTTCCATC
Source organism: Pseudomonas oryzihabitans (assembly GCF_014522265.1). Lineage (GTDB taxonomy): Bacteria > Pseudomonadota > Gammaproteobacteria > Pseudomonadales > Pseudomonadaceae > Chryseomonas > Chryseomonas aestiva. The sequence continues at coordinate 4,064,501 of NZ_CP017024.1, read as the reverse complement.
CAGGGCATCACCGAGGCGCCCCAGTCGATCTCCTTCCGCGGCATGAGCGAGCGCCAGCAGGCACTGGCCGAGGTGGTGCTGCAGGACCCGGCGGTGGCGAGTCTGTCCTCCTATATCGGCGTCGACGGTGACAACGTCACCCTCAACAGCGGTCGCCTGCAGATCAACCTCAAGCCGCAGGGCGAGCGCGACGTCACCGCCCAGGAAGTGATCGACCGCCTGCGTCCCGCGGTCGCCAAGGTGGTGGGCATCACCCTCTACATGCAGCCGGTGCAAGACCTCAGCGTCGAGGACCGGGTCAGCCGGACCCAGTACCAGCTGAGTCTGGACTCGCCCGACGCCAGCCTGCTCGACACCTGGGTGCCGCGCCTGATCGAGGCGTTGCAAGAGCGCCCGGAACTCACCGATGTCACCAGCGACCTGCAGAACAAGGGGCTGCAGCTGTACCTGACCATCGATCGCGACGCCGCGGCGCGGCTCGGCGTACAGGTCTCGGCCATTACCGATGCCCTCTATGACGCCCTCGGTCAGCGGCAGATCTCGACCATCTATACCCAGGCCAACCAGTACCGGGTGGTGCTGGCCAGCGCCGCCGCCGACAGCCTGGGACCGGATGCCCTCAGCCAGGTCTGGGTGAAGGCGGGCAGTGGCTCCTCGTCCAGCGGCAGCAGCGGCACCGGTACGGCCACCAACTCCGAGACCACCACGGACACCAGTCGCGCCCCGGTGCGGCTGTCCAGCCTGGTGAAGATGGAGCAGCGGCCGACCCGTCTGGTGATCAACCACCTGAGCCAGTTCCCGGCGGTGACCCTGTCGTTCAACCTGGCCAGCGGCGTTTCCCTGGGCGCCGCGGTGGCGGCCATCGACGCGGCCAAGCAGGAGATCGGCCTGCCGGTGGGCATCAATACCCACTACCAGGGCGCGGCAGCGGCTTTCCAGGCTTCGCTGTCCAGTACCCTGCTCTTGATCCTGGCGGCGGTGGTGGTGATGTATATCGTCCTGGGGGTGCTCTATGAGAGCTTCATCCATCCGCTGACCATCCTCTCGACGCTGCCCTCGGCGGCCATCGGCGCGCTGCTGGCGCTGCTGCTCACCGGCAATGACCTCGGCCTGATCGCGGTGATCGGCATCATCCTGCTGATCGGCATCGTCAAGAAGAACGCCATCATGATGATCGACTTCGCCCTGGATGCCGAACGCCACCAGGGACTGCAGCCGGAGGAGGCCATCTACCAGGCGGCGCTGCTGAGATTCCGGCCGATCCTCATGACCACCCTGGCGGCGCTGTTCGGCGCGGTGCCGCTGATGCTGGCCACCGGCGCCGGCGCCGAGTTGCGCCAGCCGCTGGGCCTGGTGATGGTCGGCGGCCTGCTGGTCAGCCAGGTGCTGACGCTGTTCACCACCCCGGTGATCTACCTGGCCTTCGACAGCCTGGGCGAGCGCCTGGGTCGACGCAGGGCGGTCTGAGGTGAATCTCTCGGCGCCCTTCATCGCCCGGCCGGTCGCGACCCTGCTGCTGAGCCTGGCGTTGCTGCTGCTGGGCGCCATCGCCTTCCGGCTGTTGCCGGTGGCGCCCCTGCCGCAGATGGACTTTCCCACCATCACGGTCTCGGCGACCCTGTCCGGGGCCAGTCCCCAGGTGATGGCCTCCAGCGTCGCCACGCCGCTGGAGCGTTCCCTGGGCACCATCGCCGGCATCAGCTCCATGACCAGCCGCAGCAGCCAGGGCTCGACGCAGATCATCATCCAGTTCGATCTGGACAAGAACGTCAACACCGCCGCCCGCGAGGTGCAGGCGGCCATCAATGCCTCGCGCAACCTGCTGCCGAGCGGCATGCGCCAGATGCCACGCTATCGCAAGGTCAATCCGTCCCAGGCACCCATCATGGTGTTCTCGCTGACCTCCAAGACCCTGAGCAAGGGCGAGCTCTACGACCTGGCGTCCACGGTGCTGGCCCAGAGCCTGTCCCAGGTCAGCGGCGTGGGCGAAGTGCAGATCGGTGGCAGCTCCCTGCCGGCGGTGCGCATCGAACTGGAGCCGCGCCAGCTGGAGCATTACGGGCTGGCGCTGGACGACGTCCGCACCGCCATCAACAGCGCCAACCAGCGTCGCCCCAAGGGTGCGGTGGCCAATGACGAACACAATTGGCAGATCCAGGCCAACGACCAGCTGTTCAAGGCCGCCGACTACGCCCCCCTGATCATCCGCTACCAGGATGGCGCGACGTTGCGCCTGCGCGATGTCGCCAAGGTCAGCGATGCCGTGGAAGACCGCTACAACGCCGGTTTCTACAACGACCAGAGCGCCGTGCTGCTGGTGGTCAATCGGCAGGCCAATGCCAACATCATCGAGACCATCGCCGCGCTCAAGGCGCGCCTGCCGGCACTGGAGGCCATCGTCCCGGCCAGTGCCCGCCTGGAAGTGGCCATGGACAGATCCGGGGTGATCAAGGCCACCCTGCATGAAGCCGAACTGACGCTGATCATCGCCGTCTTCCTGGTGATCGGCGTGGTCTGGCTGTTCCTCGGCCGGCTGCGCAGCGCGGTGATTCCGGCCCTGGCGGTGCCCATCTCCCTGGTGGGTACCTTCGCCGTCATGTACCTGCTCGGCTTCTCGCTCAATACCCTGTCGCTGATGGCCCTGATCCTGGCGGCGGGGCTGGTGGTGGACGATGCCATCGTGGTGCTGGAGAACATCGCCCGGCACATCGATAACGGCATGGCGCCGCTGAAGGCGGCCTACCAGGGCACCCGCGAGGTGGGCTTCACCCTGCTGTCGATGAACGTTTCCCTGGTGGCGGTCTTCGTCGCCATCCTCTTCATCGGCGGCATCGTCGAAAAGCTGTTCCGCGAATTCTCCCTGACCCTGGCCGCCGCCATCCTGGTGTCGCTGGTGGTGTCCCTGACGCTGACGCCCATGCTCTGCGCGCGCTGGCTCAGGCCCCACGATCCCGCCACCGAAAGCCGCCTGCAGCGCTTCAGCGAGCGGGCCCATCGCCGGCTGGTGGCCGGCTACGACCGGACCCTCGGCTGGGCCCTGCGTCATCGGCGGCTGACCCTGCTGAGTCTGATCGCGACCATAGCGCTCAACGTGCTGCTCTATGTGGTGGTGCCCAAGACCTTCATGCCGCAGCAGGACACCGGCCAGCTGATCGGTTTCATCCGCGGCGACAATGCGCTGTCGTTCCAGGTCATGCAGCCGAAGATCGAGATCCTGCGCAAGTCGCTGCTGGCCGATCCGGCGGTGGCCAGCGCCTCCGGCTTCGTCGGCAGTTCCGGCTCCGGCAGTGGGGTGAACAACGCGGTGATGCTGATTCGCCTCAAGCCCATCGCCGAGCGCCAGCTGGATGCGCAAAAGGTCATCGAGCGCATCCGCGCCAACGCGCCCAAGGTGCCGGGCGCCCAGCTGTTCCTCATGGCCGACCAGGACCTGAGATTCGGCGGTCGTCAGCAGAGCACCTCGTCCTATGAGTACAACCTGCTCTCGGGCGACGTCGGGCTGCTGGAAACCTGGCAACCCAAGGTATTGGCCGCACTCAAGGCGCTGCCGGAGCTGACCGCGGTGGACGGCCGCGAAGGCAGCACCCAGCAGATCACCCTGCAGATCGACCGCGAGAAGGCCAAGCGCCTCGGCGTGGACATGGAAACCGTCGCTGCGGTGCTCAACAACTCCTTCGCCCAGCGGCAGATCTCGACCATCTACGAGCCGCTCAACCAGTACAAGGTGGTGATGGAGATCAATCCGCGCTATGCCCAGGATCCGACCGTCCTCGAGCAGGTGCGGGTCATCACCGCCAGCGGCGCCCAGGTCCCGCTGTCGGCCTTCGCCTACTACACCAACAGCCTCGCCGAGGACCGGGTTACCCACGATGGCCAGTTCGCCTCGGAGAGCATCAACTTCGACCTGGCGCCGGACGTCAGCCTGGAACAGGCGACCCGGGCGGTACAGCGCGCGGTGGCGGCCATCGGCTTGCCGACCGATGTCCAGGGTCGCCTGGGCGGATCCGCCAACATTTTCGCCAGCACGGTGTCGGGGCAACCGCTGATGATTCTCGGCGCCCTGGTGCTGGTCTATATCGTCCTAGGCGTGCTCTACGAGAGCTACGTGCATCCCCTGACCATCCTCTCGACGCTACCGTCGGCCGGGGTAGGGGCCTTGCTCGCCATCCAGCTCACCGGTGGCCAGTTCAGCCTGATTTCCATGCTCGGCCTGTTCCTGCTGATCGGGGTGGTGAAGAAGAATGCCATCATGATGGTGGATCTGGCCCTGCAGCTGGAGCGCCAGCAGGGACTGACGCCCGAGGAGGGCATTCGCCAGGCCTGTCTGTTGCGCCTGAGGCCCATCCTGATGACCACCATGGCCGCCATCCTCGGTGCCGTACCGCTATTGATCGGCAATACCGAAGGCGCAGAGATGCGCCAGCCACTGGGCCTGGTGATCGTCGGTGGCCTGGTCTTGAGCCAGATCCTCACCCTCTACACCACCCCGGTGGTCTATCTCTATTTCGAACGCCTGCGCCGCCGCGTCAATCGCTGGCGCGGCATCCGTACCGACGCTGCCCTGGATACGCCGCTATGACTCCAACCCTGCGCCTGCCGACGCTGACCCTGGCTCTACTACTGGCCGGCTGTACCCTGGGCCCGGATTACCAGCGGCCAACCACTGCGGTGCCGGTCGCCTACCGTCATGCCGAGGGCTGGCAGGCCGCCGCGCCCAGGGATCTGGAGGTCCGTGGCGACTGGTGGCGCCGCTACGATGATCCGACCCTGGATCGCCTGATGGTCCAGCTGAACCAGCGCAACCAGAGCCTGGCCCAGGCCGAGGCGACCTATCGGCAATCCCTGGCCCTGGTCAGTCAGGCGCGGGCCGCGTTGTTCCCGACCCTGTCCAGCAGCCTGGGCGCCACCCGCTCCGGGCGCGGGGGCGGTTCGGGCAGCAACACCGTCATCCGCAACTCCAATGGCACCAGCAGCACCTTCAGCAGCGGTGGCACCAGCACCATCAGCAACGCCTACGACGCCAGCCTGGGGGTGAGCTGGGAGCTGGATCTCTGGGGGCGCGTAAGGCGCCAGGTGGAGGCGGATCGGGCTTCCGCCCAGGCCAGCGCTGCGGAGCTGGCGGCCACCCGCCTGAGTCTGCAGACGCAACTGGCGACCAACTATTTGCAGTTACGGGTGCTGGACGCCCAGCAGCGGTTGCTCGACGCCACCGTGTCCGCCTACGAGCGATCCCTGCGCCTGACCCAGAACCAGTACCGCGCCGGCATCGTCACGCCGGCGGATGTGGCCCAGGCGACCACCCAGCTGAAGAGCACCCAGGCCGACGCCATCGACCTCAGGTACCAGCGTGCCCAGCTGGAAAACGCCATCGCGGTGCTGGTCGGCGAAGTCCCGGCCAATTTCCAGCTGGGCGCGGTCAAGACAGTTCCCGAATTGCCGCCGCTGCCGAGCGCCGTGCCCTCGACCCTGCTGGAGCGGCGTCCGGACATCGCCCAGGCCGAGCGCCAGGTCATGGCCGCCAATGCCGCCATCGGCGTCGCCGAAGCGGCCTACTACCCGGACCTGACCCTGAGTGCCAGCGGTGGCTACAGTGCCAGCCAGTGGGGCAATCTGATCAGCACGCCGAATCGCTTCTGGTCGATCGGGCCATCCTTTGCCCTGTCGCTGTTCGATGGTGGCCTGCGCCGCGCGCAGGTGGAGTCGGCCGAAGCCAGCTACGACGCCAGCGTCGCCGGTTATCGCCAGACCGTGCTCGATGGCTTCCGCGAGGTGGAGGACTATCTGGTGCAGCTGCGCACCTACGGCGACGAAGCCGGCGTGCGCCAGGAGGCCCTGGATGCCGCGCGCCGCGCCCTGCAACTGGCCGAGAACCAGTACCAGGCCGGGCTGATCGGCTATCTCGACGTGGTCACCCTGCAGACCACCGCCCTGAGCAACGAACGCACCAACCTGACCCTGCTGGGCAGCCGCCTCAGTGCCAGCGTCCAGCTGATCGCCGCGCTTGGCGGTGGTTGGGATGGCAACGTCACCCCACCGGCGCCGCCGCAGCGACCCTGACTTCGGGCACAAAAAAGCCGGGCGATTGCCCGGCTTTTTCATGACTGGCGCTTAGTTGGGGAAGAGTTCGCCCAGCTTCATGCTCAGCATCATGTTGCCTTCGACGCGCAGTTTGCCGGACATGAAGGCCTGCATGCCGTCGGTTTCGCCGCTGACGATGCCAGCCAGGGTGTCCTGGTCCATGATCAGGGTGCAATCCGGGTCGGCGGCGTCGCCTTGCTGGACGTCACAGGTGCCGTCCTTGACGACCACGTAGTAGTTGTCACCGCCCTCGACGTCGAATTGATAGGTGAGATCCAGGCCGGCCGCGGCGGAGGGGTCGAACTTGCTCTTCAGGGTGGCGATGGCTTCGGCTGCGCTCATGGCGAGGGTCCTTGTGGTCTTTTTCGATGAGGCCCACTCCGGCGGGAGGGGCAGGGCACTCGACCGAGGGTAGGGGGCGGCAGGAGGCCTGTCAACGGATATTCATACGCTTGTTTGAAAGGCTGGTGCGCGTGCACGGATTGATCGCTGCCAATGGCTAGCCGGTGCCGGAAGACCGCCGGGAATCGCCGAGTTTCTATCGGTCGGGCGACTCGGTATGCTGGGCAGGGCACTGCTGCCGCCATCCTAGGAGAGTCCGTGGAGTTTCTTGCCGACTATGCCAGTTTCCTGGCCAAAACCGTCACCGTGGTGGTCGCCATCATCGCCGTGCTGCTGTTCACCGTCGCCGTCCGCGGCCGCAACCGGCGCAGCTCCGCTGGCCAGTTGCAGGTACAGAAGCTCAATGACTTCTATCGCGATCTGCGGCTGAGGTTGCAGCAGAGCGTGCTGGGCAAGGAAGCCTTCAAGGCCCTGCGCAAGCGCGAGACCAAGGCCGAGAAGACCAAGCGCAAGAGCGAGACCGGCAAGTCGCGGGTCTATGTGCTCGATTTCCATGGCGACATCAAGGCCACGGCCAACGAACACCTGCGCAACGAGATCACCGCCGTCCTGACCCTGGCGACGCCCAAGGACGAGGTAGTGGTGCGGCTGGAAAGCGGCGGTGGCCTGGTGCACAGCTATGGCCTGGCCGCCTCGCAGCTGGCGCGCATCCGCCAGGCGGGAATTCCCCTGACCATCTGCGTCGACAAGGTAGCGGCCAGTGGCGGTTACATGATGGCCTGCATCGGCGACCGTATCCTCTGTGCGCCCTTCGCCATCCTCGGCTCCATCGGTGTGGTCGCCCAGTTGCCCAATGTCCACCGCCTGCTGAAGAAGCATGACGTGGACTTCGAGGTCTTCACCGCCGGCCAGTACAAGCGCACCGTTACGGTGTTCGGCGAGAACGACGAGAAGGGCAAGGAAAAATTCCAGCACGATCTGGATACTACCCATGTGCTGTTCAAGAATTTCGTCGCCCACTACCGGCCGCAGCTCAATATCGACGAGGTCGCCACCGGCGAGGTCTGGCTCGGCCAGGCCGCGCTGGGCAAGCAACTGGTGGACGAGCTGCGCACCAGTGACGAATACCTGGCCGAACGGGCCCAGGTGGTCGAAGTCTTTTCGCTGCGCTTCGTCGAGAAGAAGTCGTTGCCCGAGCGCCTGGGCATGGCCGCGAGCCTCGGGGTCGATCGTCTGGTGAGCACCTGGTGGGAGCGCCTGGCCGAGTCGACCCGCTGGCGCTGAGGTCCAAGGGACTGACGGCCCATAACAAGACTCCAATGGAGGTTATGCGATGAGCAATTTTCAGGCGCTCTGGGTGACCGAAGGGGCCCATGGTGCTTTCCGGCAAGAGGTGGTGACGCGCAGCCTGGACGACCTGCCCGCGGGCGAGGTGCTGATCCGGGTGCGCTACTCCTCGCTCAACTACAAGGACGCCCTGTCGGCCATCGGCAACCGCGGCGTGACCCGGCGCTATCCCCATACCCCGGGTATCGACGCTGCCGGGGTGGTGGAGCACTCCAACGCTGGCGAATTCGCCGTGGGCGATGAGGTCCTGGTCACGGGCTACGACCTGGGCATGAGCACTCCCGGCGGCTTCGGCCAGTACATCCGGGTGCCGGCCGCCTGGGTGATCCGCCGCCCGGACAATCTCGGCCTGCGTGAAGCCATGGTGCTGGGCACCGCGGGGCTCACCGCGGCGCTGTGCGTCGAGAAGCTCGAACAGATGGGCCTGACCCCTGAAGCCGGTACCGTGCTGGTCACCGGTGCCAGTGGTGGCGTGGGCAGTCTGGCGGTCAAGTTGCTGGCACGCCTGGGCTATCACGTGGCGGCGTCCACGGCCAAGCTGGAGCGCGCGGAGTGGCTGCATCGGCTGGGTGCCCGGCAGATCCTCGACCGTGCCACCCTGGCCGATGGCGTCGGCAAGCCGCTACTGGACCAGCAGTGGGCCGGGGCGGTGGATACCGTCGGCGGCGACATCCTCTTCAACGTCATCAAGTCGCTGGAATACGGCGGCAGCGTGGCCTGTTGCGGCATGACCGCCGGCACCACCTTTGCCGCCGGGGTCTTTCCCTTCATCCTGCGCGGGGTGAATCTGCTGGGCGTGGATTCTGTCGAGTTGCCACTGATGGCCAAGGCCGCGCTCTGGGACAAGCTTTCGGTGCAGTGGAAGCTGGACGACCTGGACAGCCTGACCCGCGAGGTCGGCCTTGCCGAACTGCCCGACACCATCAGTCAGATCCTGGCGGGCAAGATGGTGGGGCGTGTGGTGGTCGATCTCGGTTGAGCGAAGGCCAGACAAAAAGAAACCCGCCGCGGCGGGTTTTCTTTTGCGTCCGCGGCGATCAGGCCTGGCGGCGGCGGAACAGCGGCTCGGCCTGGTCGACCGCGCCCTGATAGGTCACGCTGAAGTCGCGCAGACCGGCCAGGGCCGCTTCCGGATCGCGGTCGGCACGGACCACGTAGGCATCGAAGCCGCAACGCTTGAGGAAGAACAGCTGGTCCTGCAGGACATCGCCGATGGCGCGCAGCTCGCCGGTCCAGCCGAAGCGTTCGCGCAGCAGGCGGGCATAGGAATAGCCACGCCCGTCGACGAAGGCCGGGAAGTTGATGGCGATCAGGGCGAAGTGCGCGAGGTCGCCGGCAATGCTCTCCGGCTCTTCATCGCTGTCCAGCCAGATGCCCAGCTTGCCATCGCGGCAGGTGAGGGCATGGCCGTGCTCCAGCCACAGGGCGGCCGGGATGATCACGTCGTCGCTGTTGGGGACGTCTGCCAAGGCGACGTCCTTGGGCAGCAGATGCCAGTTGTCGGTGACCAGCTGGTCGCCCTTAATGATTCTTTGCATAGACGCGCTCCTTGAAGGGGTCGATACCGATACGGCGGTAGGTGTCGATGAAGCGCTCGTCTTCGGTGCGTCGCTCGACGTAGACGTTGATCAGCTTGCCGATCACCTCGGGCATCTGGTCCTGGGCGAAGGAGGGGCCGAGGATCTTGGCCAGGGTGGCGTCACGGCCGGCGTCGCCGCCCAGGGACACCTGGTAGAACTCCTCGCCCTTCTTGTCCACGCCGAGGATGCCGATGTGGCCGACGTGGTGATGACCGCAGGCGTTCATGCAACCGGAGATGTTGAGGTCCAGCTCGCCGATGTCGAACAGGTAGTCCAGGTCGTCGAAACGGCGCTGGATGGCTTCGGCGATGGGGATCGACTTGGCGTTGGCCAGGGAGCAGAAATCACCGCCCGGGCAGCAGATCATGTCGGTCAGCAGGCCGATGTTGGGGGTGGCGAAGCCGTGCTCGCGCAACTCCTGCCACAGCTCCAGCAACTGGTCCTGGCGGACGTCGGCGAAGATGACGTTCTGCTGGTGGGAGGTGCGCAGCTCGCCGAAGCTGTAGCGATCGGCCAGCTCGGCCATGGCGTCCAGCTGGAGATCGGTCACGTCCCCCGGCGCGACGCCGGTGGGCTTGAGCGACAGCGTCACGGCGACATAGCCCGGACGCTTGTGGCGGAAGGTGTTGCGCTGGCGCCAGCGGGAGAAACCGGGGTGCTCGGCGTCCAGGCGGGCGAGGGCGGCGTCCTGGTCCTGCAGCTCGGCATAGGGCGGATCGACGAAGAAGGCGGAGACCCGCGCGACCTCGGCGTCGGTCAGAGTGACGGGGCCGTCCTTGAGGTGGGCCCACTCGGCCTCGACCTTTTCGGCGAAGGCGTCGGCACCCAGCGCCTTGACCAGGATCTTGATGCGCGCCTTGAACTTGTTGTCGCGGCGGCCGTAGCGGTTGTAGACCCGCAGGGTGGCTTCCAGGTAGCTGAGCAGGTGCTGCCAGGGCAGGAATTCACGGATGAATTCACCGGTGTGGGGAGTACGGCCCTGGCCGCCGCCGACCAGCACGCGGAAGCCCAGCTCGCCGGCCTCGTTACGCACCGCTTCCAGGCCGATGTCGTGCACCTCGATGGCGGCGCGATCCAGGGCGGCGCCGTTGACGGCGATCTTGAACTTGCGCGGCAGGAAGGCGAATTCGGGGTGGAAGGTCGACCACTGGCGGATGATCTCGCACCAGGGGCGCGGATCGATCAGTTCGTCATGGGCGACGCCGGCGAACTGGTCGGTGGTGGTGTTGCGGATGCAGTTGCCGCTGGTCTGGATGGCGTGCATCTGCACGGTGGCCAGCTCGGCGAGGATCTCGGGGACGTCTTCCAGCTCCGGCCAGTTAAACTGGAAGTTCTGCCGGGTACTGATGTGGGCGTAGCCCTTGTCGTAGTCACGGGCGATCTGCGCCAGCTTGCGCACCTGGGTAGTGTTCAGCAGGCCGTAGGGCACCGCGACCCGCAGCATGGGCGCGTAGCGCTGGATGTAGAGACCGTTCTGCAGGCGCAGCGGGCGGTATTCTTCGCCACCCAGCTCTCCGGCCAGGAAGCGGCGGGTCTGGTCGCGAAACTGGGCGACACGCTCTTCGACGATCCGCTGATCGTACTGATCGTAAACGTACATGGTCATCCTGCTGTCAGGCGGCGCGCACGGCTGCGCGTGATCGAAGTCCTGGGCACCCCTGGGGTGCTCTGGAGACTTTTCTAGGCCGTGCACGATAGCAGCAGGTCTATATGCTTAAAAGCGATGTTTCTTTATATATAAATCTATTCCGGCGATAAGCGAGAGCAGGGTGGGCGGCGCCGGATACCACTTATGAATACCGTGGTTGATAAAACGTAGCGAGCGGCTGTCAGGCGGGTGCGCGCGGCGCGCAGGAACCGGAGTGTACGAGCGGTACATGAGGATTCCGAGCACTGCACGCGCCCGTTTGGCGGACGCGCAGTAGTTTTAGCAGCCGCGGTTAGTTCAGGCCCAGCTTGCCGCGCAGGGTGGAGAGATCTTCCGCCAGGGTGTTGACCGGACCGACCAGGGCCTTGCGATCACGCTCGCTGACCTTGTCGTAGGTCTCGAAGCCGCCGTCCTTGGTCTTGTACTTGGCCAGGATCCTGTCGACCGTGGCGAAGTTCTTGTCGACCTTGGCGACGAAGGCCTGGTCCTGCTTCTCGATCTGCGGGCGGAACAGGTCGACGATCTTCTTGGCGCCATCGACGTTGGCCTGGAAGTCATAGAGGTCGGTGTGGCTATAGCGCTCTTCCTCGCCCGACACCTTGGTCGCCGCCACTTCCTCCATCAGCGCCGCGGCGCCACCCACCACCTTTTCCGGCGGGAAGGTCAGGCCATCGACGCGGGCCTGCAGATCCTTGACGTCGGCCAGCAGCTTGTCGGCGAGGGGACCCTGGCCTTCGGTGGTGTTCTGGGTAAAGAGGGCGTGCTCCAGGCGATGGAAGCCGGTGAAGTCCTCGGATTTGACCCCCTGTTCGTGATCGTCTTCGCGGGAGTCGATGGCGGCGTCGAGGTCGCTGAAGAGTTCGGCGATGGGCTCGACCTGCTCGTAGGAGACCCGCGTCGGGGCATAGAGCTTGCGCGCGGTGGCCAGGTCGCCGCGCTTGACCGCCGCGGTGAAGGCCTGGGTCTGCTCGGTGAGCTTGGCCAGGTTGTCGGTGACATAGATCTTGTAGTCGGAGATGGGGCCGACCAGATCCAGCGGCGAGTTGGCAGCGAAGGCCGGCGTGGCGAGGGCCAGACCGAGGGCAGCGGCGAGGAACGAGCGTTTCATTCGACTTCTCCTGTCGAGGTTTTAAAGCGATGCGGCGGCCAGCAGGCTGCGGCCGAGATAGTCCTTGGCATCGGTGATCCCCGGCAGGACGAAGAAGTAACCGCCGCCGATGGGCTTGATGTATTCCTCCAGGGGCTCGCCATCCAGGCGTTTCTGTACGGCGATGAAGCCCTGCTCCAGATCGGCCTGGTAGGCGATGAACAGCAGGCCCATGTCGAGCTGGCCGTTCTTGCGCACGCCATTGGAGTAGTTGAAGGGGCGGCGCAGGATCAGGTTGCGCTGGCTCTCCGGGGTACGGGGATTGGCCAGGCGGATATGGGCGTCCAGCGGCGTGACCTTGCCCTTGGGATCACTGGCGTAATCCGGCACATCGGTCTCGTGACCGCCGGCCATGGGCGCGCCACTGGCCTTGCGCCGCCCGAAGATGGCTTCCTGCTCCTGCAGCGGGGTGCGATCCCAGCGCTCGACGAAATTGCGGATGATGCGCACCGCCTGGTAGCTGCCCTGGGCGGCCCAGGCGGGCTCGCCGCTGCCGGGCTGGACCCAGACGATCCGGTCCATCGCCTGGGCGTCGGTGGAATCGGGGTTGGCCGAGCCGTCGCGAAAGCCGAGGAAGTTGCGCGCGCTTTCCGCCGGTTGCCCGGGTGGCGGATCCTGCACCGGCACGCTGCCTTCCTGCTTCCAGCGGATCGCCAGCAGGTCGGGCAGATTCTTCAGGAGGTCGCGCAGGGCGTGGATGTTCGTGTCCGGGGTATTGGCGCAGAACTGCAGGCAGAGATCGCCGTGGCAGCAGTCCGCTTCCAGGGCGTCGTTGGGAAAGCCGGTCATGCGCTGCAGCTGGCGCGGCTTTACCGCGCTCAGGCCGAAACGGTCATCGAACAGCGACTCGCCCACCGAGACGGTGATGGTGAGGTTGTCCGGCGTCACCACCGGACCGAGGATGCCGGAATCCAGCGGCGGCAACCTGGGATCGACCTCCGGTACCGGGCCGCCCTGCATGAGAAAGCGGATGCGCTCGTCGAGGGTCCGCAGCAGGCGTTCCAGGTCGTCACGGTCGCTGGCCAGCACATCGAAGGCCACGATCATCCCGGCCGCCGGCCGTGGGGTGACGATGCCGCTCTGGTGCTGGCCGAGGAACGCCTGGCGCTGGTGGGTATTGGCGCTACCGGGGGCACGGGTCACCTCGGCGGTGCTGGCCGCCCGGGCGTGCATCGGGCAGAGCCCGGCACCGGCCAGGGCCACGCTGGCGGCGCCGAGCCCACCCAGCAGGCGGCGACGGTCGATATTGGGCTGATCGGGAGCGGACTTCTTCATGGCGTGGTCTTGGTCGCGGCCAGGCCCAGGGCCGGGGCGACTTGGTCGAGGGAGTCGGCCAGGGCCTGGGCCGCGGCGGCGATGCGCTGGCGGTCGTCAGGGGAAAGGGAAGAGTAGGGACGCTGGACATCGCCCAGGGCCGCGGCCAGGGCGTCGGCCTGGGTATCCAGGCTTTGCTGCAGCTCGGGATGCCCCTTGCCGAGCAGCGGGCGCAGCAACTTGATCACCTTGCGCGTGCCGTCCAGATTGGCGGCAAAGCCGGGCAGCACGAGCTGGCTGTAGCGTTCTTCCTCGCCCGAGATCCGGGTGTTGGCCAGGTTGTGCAGCAGGCGTGCGGCGTTGCCGCTGAGTTGCTCGGGCGGCAGCGACTGGCCGAGCAGGGCATCGCGCAGGGCGGCGGCGTCCTGTTGCAGGCGGGTGGCGACCGGTTCCAGGTCCCGGGTGCTGTTGCCGGAGAAAAGGCCTTGTTCGAGGCGATGGAAGCCGCCGAAGGCCGGATCCTGTTCGCGCTTTTCGTAGTAGTCGGCGCGGGCGTTGAGGCGATTGTCCAGTTCGGCAAAGCGCTGCGCGGTTGCCGCTAGGCGCTGGTAGGGCAGGCGAGCGGCGGCATAGGCGGCGCGCGCCTGCGCCAGATCGCCCGCGGCCAGGGCCTGCTGGAGGGTAGTGAGACCCTGCAGCAAGAGGCGGCTCTGCTGATTCAGGTAGACGCGGTATTCCGACAGCGGACCGACGAACTGGGTCAGGGTCGGGCCGGCCTTGCTGGCGGCTTCCGAGGCGGCGGTCGGGAGTACCTTCAGCGTACCCCGCGGATTGCTCAGCAGCCCGCAGGTGATGGCGTAGTTGCCAGGCGCCAGGGTGGCATTGATGACCTGGCTGAGACCGGGGGCGATGTTCTCGCGCTCCTCGACCACCAGGACGCCGTCGAGGATTTCCCACTCCACCGCCCGATCCGAGCGGTTGACGATACGAAAGCGCGCCGGTCCGGCAGGCACTTCCAGGGCGTTGGGCTCGCAGCGATTGGCCAGGATATCGACCTTGATCTCGCCGTCGGCGACGGTCGCGTGACGCTCGCCTGCGGAGCGCGAGGCGTAATAGAAGGCGGCGCCCGCGGCGATCAGCAGGGTTGCCGAGCCGATCAGGGCCAGGCGCATGGCCGTGGAGCCCTGCTTCGGCGAATGGGGGTTGGCGTTGTTCAAGACGGGCGCTCCAGCGAGGCGGGGGTGGTTACCACAGGACGCTGGGGCGGTGCCGGGGTGCGGAAGAACAGCGGCAGGGTGACCGCCAGGAACAGCAGATAGGCGCCGAGGGTGCTCACGGTCGGGGTGTCCTGGTAGCCGAACATGCCGGCCAGCACCGTACCCACCGGGCCGTCGGCGGGCAGCACGTGGCTCCAGTCGAACAGCACCTGCTGCAGCGAATTCCACAGGCCGGCTTCATGCAGGGCCTTGACCGAGTTGGTGAACAGGCCGGCCGCAACGAAGAGGATGAACAGGCCGGTGAAGCGAAAGAACTTGCCCAGGTTCAGTCGCACGCCGCCGGTATAGAGGCCGTAGCCCACCGCGATGGCGATGATCAGGCCAAGCAGGGCACCCAGGGGCGCACCGGGGCCGGCGCTCTGCTGAAAGATGGCGAGAAGGAAGAACACGGTTTCCAGGCCCTCCCGCGCAACCGCCAGAAAGACCATGCCGATCAGGGCATAGACCTGGTTGCGCGAGGCGGACAGGGCGTTTTCCAGGGAGTCGTGCAGTTCGGTCTTGATCGAGCGCGCCGCCTTGCGCATCCAGAACACCATGGAGGTGAGGATGGCGGTGGCCGCCAGGCCGACTACCGCTTCGAACAGTTCCTGCTGACGCTGCGGGAATTCGGCACTGGCCAGTTGCAGTCCGGCGCCCACGAACAGGGACAGGGCGGCGGCCAGCATCACCCCGATCCAGACCGCGGGCATCCAGTGGCCACGACCGGTGCGTTGCAGATAGCTGGCGATGATGCCAACGATGAGCGCCGCTTCGATACCTTCGCGGAGCATGATCAGAAAGGGAACGAGCATGAAAGCTATCACCGACGGAAGCTAAGGGCGCAGAGGCGCCCGGAGGTCGGTGATTTGTATCACAATGATTCGGATTGTTAAATGCGTATGATTCTCGTGCCTTACGGATCCGCCGACTGGTTGGCAGCGGATCAGCGTGGAGGCGCGCGTCAGGCCTGGAAGACCACGGCGGTATCCGGAGCCTTGCCGGTGGCGAAGCGACGGATCTCCCGCCAGTTGCGCAGGTCGACCACTGCCAGCTGATTATCTTCCAGCGCCGCGAACAGCCGCTCGCCGCGGGGATCGAGGCTGAGGCCGGGCACTGCGCTGCCCATGGGCAGATAGGCCACTTCGGCGAGGGTATCGGGCCGCAGCAGCGAAAGACTCTTGTCCGCCAGATTGGACACCAGCAGGCGGCCATCGGGCAGGGCGGCTACCCGTACCGCTTCGCCCCGCAGCTTGATCTGGCGGATCGGCGCCAGGTCGCGGGCATCCAGCGCATGGAGGATGCCGGCGAAACGGTCGAGTACATAGAAGGTACGCTCGTCCGGACTCAGGCAGCAGCCCTCCGGCGCCTGGCCGAGATATTTCTTGACCGGCAGCACGGCGGGATTGTGCGCGTCCACCAGGATCACCAGGCCGCTCAGGGTATCCGCGACGTAGGCACGGCGTCCGTCACGGGTCAGTACGAAGTAGTGGCTGCGGGTCCCGCCGACCGGGACGATCTGGCTGGGCGATTCGGCGGTGGCGGGGCGATCGAAGCGGATGAGCAGCGAGTCGGTTTCGCTGAGCACATAGAGGCGACCCTGGTCGTCCAGGCGCATGCCGTGCAGGCGGTGATAGGGCGACAGGTCGATGGATCTCACCAGGCGGCGCTCGGCGAGATCTATCACACTGACCTGGTGGCCGCCCTCGCCAGGCGCCTGCCAGCTCTTGACGCCATACTGGCCGACATAGGCATAGCGACCCTGGCGGTCGGCGACGATCTCATGGGGTTGCTCCGGCAATTCCAGACTGCCGACGCGCTTGCCATCGGCCAGGCGATAGAAGCCGATGCCTGGGGCTTCCTTCTCGACCAGGGCGAGGTATTCATCGCCCGCTGCGAAGGCGCGGAGCGGATAGCCGCCCAGCAGGGGCAGGGCGGCACTGGCAGCCAGCAGGCCGAGGGTCTGACGGCGATTCAGGTGGGGCATAGGAGGTCTCCCAAGGGGCAAGCCTCCCTGCCAGGGTCAAGCGAATCCGTGCTACTCGAATAGACCCTTGAACCAGGTCCAAACTCCGAAGGAGTAGTCGGGAAAGATGTCGATGCCCAGCGCGGACTTGAGCAGATAGAGCAGCAAGAGGCCCACCAGGCCGCAGGCCAGCAGGATCACCGCCAGCACCGTGGCCTTGCCGAGCAGGGACAATTCCTGCTCCAGGCGCGAGAGTTGACGGTAGTTGCGACCGGCGAGGAAGACGAAGTAGTAGCGGCGGTGCCAGAACTTGACGGTGCCGCGCAGATCGACACTGTGCTTGCCCCAGCTGCGGGTGCCGAAAGCCAGCTTGAGGGCTTCCAGCTGCTCCTCGGTAAAGGATTCACGCAGCGCTTCGGGCAGGCGTTCCTTCAGACCGGCGATGAAGGGGTCGTGGCGTTTGATGCGATCCTGCATGGAAAAGCTTCCCTCTGAATGGTGCGAATGCACTCTGAGGGGGCGCCCGACCGGGCGTTCCGCCGCACCTGATAGGCGGGGCCCCGCGCAGGACGATCGGTCAGGCGCTGACGCGTACGGGGCGCAGCACCTCGGCCCGGGCGCGCAACTGGCCACAACCGCCGTCGACATCCTGGCCCGCGGAATTGCGCACCTTGGTGAGCAGGCCGCGGCTGTGCAGGTAACGCACGATCTGCACGATGCGCTCGCCGTCGGGGCGCTGGTAGTCGTCCACTTCCAGGCTGTTGTAGGGAATCAGGTTGAGTACGCCGTACTTGCCCTTCATCAGCCGCAGCAATTCGTCCATCTCTTCCTGGCCGTCGTTGATGCCGGCGAGCAGCGTCCACTGGTACTGGATCGGATAGCCGATCAGCCGGGCATAGGCTTCACCCTGTTCGATCAGCTCACCCGGTTCGTAGCGGGGCGCCTTGGGCAGCAGGCGGGCCCGACGCTCGGCATTGGTGCTGTGCAACGATAGCGCCAATGCCGGCCTGACCGTCTGCTGGGGCAGTCGCTCGAACACCCGCGGATCGCCGACGGTGGAAAACACCAGGTTGCGATGGCCGATACCGCCGGCGGTGCCCAGCAGGTCGATGGCTTCCAGCACGTTGTCCAGGTTGTGCGCCGGCTCGCCCATGCCCATGAAGACCACCTTCTTGACCGCCCTGAGGCGTCGCGCCAGGGCGACCTGGGCGACGATCTCGGCGCTGCCCACCTGGCGCAGCAGGCCGCTCTTGCCAGTCATGCAGAAGACGCAGCCCACCGCGCAGCCGACCTGGGACGACACGCAGAGCCCGTCGCGCGGCAGCAGCACGCTTTCCACCGCCTGGCCATCGCCCAGGGTCACCAGCATCCGCGCCGAACCGTCGGCTCCCGGATGCTCCGAGGTCACCCGGGCCAGGCCTTCCAGCCGCGCGGTCAGTGCCGGGATGGCCTGGCGTACCTCCAGCGGCAGGAAGTTTTCCGCCTGCTGGCGCCGGGTGCCGGTATCCAGGGCCAGTCCCTGGCACCAGGCGCGCAGGATACGGGCACTGTGCTTGGGCTTGGCGCCGGCATCGGCGAGCAACTGGACGACATCGGAAATACGCATGGGAAAAGGGCAGGTCGAGGGCGGCCGGCGATAATAGGACAGGGCAGGGATGCTATCCTAGTCCTTTGCAAGACGAGGACCCGTCATGAAGTTCATCCACCAGCGCGAGCATCTCAACGAGGGCGATCTGGTCGTCATCCAGAGTTCGGGGGTGTGCAACATCCGCCTGATGAACGATGCCAATTTCCGCAGCTTCAAGAACGGCGGCCGCCACTCCTATCACGGCGGCGCCTTCGACACCTTTCCGGCGCGCATCACCGTCCCGAGCACCGGCTTCTGGAACATCACCCTGGACACCGTCACCAAGCGGCCGATCAGCGTTACCCGCAAGCCCGAGATCAAGCACTCGATCAAGATCGTCCGTCGCTCGCCTTCCGAGTTGCGTTGAGACAGCGGTCACCCGTCCCTGGGTGATCCTGCTGGCTATTTCGGCTGCAACTCCAGCAGCCGTGCGTTGGCGCCGTCTTCCAGTACCCAGAGGCTGCCGTTGGGACCTTCCTCGACGTCGCGGATGCGCGTGCCCATGGCATAGCGCTCGACTTCGCGTGCCTCTTCGCCCTTGAGTTCGATCCGCACCAGCGCCTTGGAAGACAGGCCGCCGATGAAGGCATTACCTTTCCAGGCCGGGAAGCGGCTGCCCTCGTAGATCATCAATCCGGCCGGGGAAATCACCGGCGTCCAGGTGATCTTCGGCGGGATGAATTCCGGGCGGGTCGCGTGATCCGGGATCGGCTTGCCGCCATAGTGATCGCCATTGGAGACCTCGGGATAGCCGTAATTGCCGCCGCGCTGGATCAGGTTCAGCTCGTCACCGCCCTGGGGACCCATCTCTTGTTCCCACAAGCGGCCTTGGGCATCGAAGGCGATGCCCAGCGGGTTGCGGTGACCCAGCGACCAGACCTGCGCCGCTACGCCGCCCTGCTGGGCGAAGGGGTTGTCCGCAGGCGTACTACCGTCATCGTTGAGGCGGATGAGCTTGCCCAGGTTGCCGGTCATATCCTGGGCCGGGGTGAATTTCTGCCGCTCACCCGAGGTGATCCACAGCTTGCCGTCCGGGCCGAATCTCATACGATGGCCATAGTGACCATTGCCACTGACCTTGGGGGTCTGCCGCCAGATCACCTTGAGGTCACTGAGCGACCCGCTGCCATCTTCTTTCAAGGTCAGCTTGGCACGGGCCACGGCAGCACCCTGGGTACCGTCTTCGCCGGCTTCGGCGTAGCTCAGGTAGATCAGCTGATTGCTGGCGTATTGCGGATGCAGGATGACATCGCCCAGCCCGCCCTGGCCGGCGGCGACCACCTTGGGCACACCGCCGATGTCCTGCGCCTTGCCAGTCTGCACGTTCAGGTGCTTGAGGACGCCGCCTTTCTCGGTGACCAGCGCCGTGCCGTCCGGGAGAAAGGCGATGGCCCAGGGCGCATCCAGGGTGGCTCGTGACGTCGCGGTGAAGGGCCACTGAGCTTCACTCAGCGCCTGGGGTGCGGCATTGGCGTTCAGGGTGGCGAGACCGAACAGGAGACTGCCGGCGGCTAAGGTAAGGCCTTTCATGGGCACGCGGTCCTCGTCGATGGAAGTCCCTACACCCTAGTAGGGACGCCCGCGAAAAGGGCTGCGTTTTTGTTACCTGAGGCGTCTGCCGGGCTAGTTGTCATACCCCAGATTCGGCGCCAGCCACCGCTCCGTCACCGCTAGCTCCTGGCCCTTGCGCTCGGTGTAGCTGCCTACCTGATCCCGGTCGATCTTGCCCACGGCGAAGTACTGGGCTTCGGGATGGGCGAAGTACCAGCCGCTGACGGCGGCGGCCGGGAACATGGCGTAGTGCTCGGTGAGGAAGACGCCACTGCGACCGGCCTCGTTGAAGCTGGCCTCGGGGTCCAGCAGCTTGAACAGGGTGGCCTTCTCGGTGTGATCGGGGCAGGCCGGATAGCCGGGGGCAGGGCGGATGCCCTTGTACTGCTCGCGGATCAGCGCCTCGTTGTCCAGGGTCTCGTCCGCGGCATAGCCCCAGTGCTCCTTGCGCACCTGCTCGTGCAACCATTCGGCGCAGGCCTCGGCGAGGCGGTCGGCGAGGGCCTTGACCATGATCGAGTTGTAGTCGTCGCCCTTGCGCTCGTAGTTCTTGGCCAGTTCCTCGGCGCCGATGCCGGCGGTGACGATGAAGCCACCCATGTAGTCGGTCACGCCCGTCTCCTTTGGCGCGACGAAGTCGGCCAGGGACAGGTTGGGCTTGCCCTCGGGCTTGATGGTCTGCTGGCGCAGGTGGTGCAGGGTGGCCAGGGGCTGGCCGTCCTCGCCGTAGACTTCCAGGTCGTCGTCACGGACCTGATTGGCCGGCCAGAAGCCGAACACGGCGCGGGCCTTGATCAGCTTCTCGTCGATCAGCTTGCGGAGCATGGCCTGGGCATCGTCGAACAGCGCGGTGGCGGCTTCACCCACCACCTCGTCGCTGAGGATGCGCGGGTACTTGCCGGCCAGGTCCCAGGAGATGAAGAAGGGGGTCCAGTCGATGTACTCGGCCAGCACCGCCAGGTCGATGTCTTCCAGCACCCGGGCACCGGTAAAGGTCGGTTTGGGTGCCTTGTAGCCAAGCCAGTTGAAGGCCGGCTTGTTGGCCACGGCCTTTTCGTAGGACAGGCGTTCGGTGCGGGCGCTGCGGTTGGCGGTGCGCTCACGGACCTCGACGTAGTCGGCGCGAGTGCGCTCGACGAAGCCGGCCTTGAGTTCTTTCGACAGCAGCTGGGTAGCCACGCCCACCGCACGGGAGGCGTCGGTGACATAGACCACGGCATCGTTCTTGTACTGCGGCTCGATCTTGACCGCGGTATGGGCCTTGGAGGTGGTGGCACCGCCGATCATCAGCGGCAGGGTGAAGCCCTGGCGCTGCATTTCCTTGGCGACGTGGACCATCTCGTCCAGCGAGGGGGTGATCAGGCCGGACAGACCAATGATGTCGCACTTCTCGGCGATGGCGGTCTGCAGGATCCTTTCCGCCGGGACCATGACGCCCAGGTCGACGATGTCGTAGCCGTTGCAACCCAGCACCACACCGACGATGTTCTTGCCGATGTCGTGGACGTCGCCCTTGACCGTGGCCATGAGGATCTTGCCCTTGGCCTCGGGCTTGTCGCCTTTTTCCGCCTCGATGAAGGGGATCAGGTGCGCCACCGCCTGCTTCATCACCCGAGCGGACTTGACCACCTGGGGCAGGAACATCTTGCCCGAGCCGAACAGGTCGCCGACCACGTTCATGCCACTCATCAGCGGGCCTTCGATGACCTCGATCGGGCGCGCGCACTGCTGGCGGCACTCCTCGGTGTCCTCGACGATATAGGTGGTGATGCCCTTGACCAGCGCATGCTCCAGTCGCTTGCCTACCGGCAGGCCGCGCCATTCCTCGGTCTCGGCTTCCTTGACCGCGCCGCCGCCCCGGTAGTCGTCGGCGATGGCCAGCAGGGCGTCGGTGCCGGCCGGGGTACGGTTGAGCACCACGTCCTCGACCCGCTCGCGCAGG
This sequence comes from Pseudomonas oryzihabitans, assembly GCF_014522265.1. GTDB lineage: Bacteria > Pseudomonadota > Gammaproteobacteria > Pseudomonadales > Pseudomonadaceae > Chryseomonas > Chryseomonas aestiva. The sequence goes on along the minus strand of NZ_CP017024.1, from coordinate 4,042,766 downwards.
GCGGCCGGGATCTCGTCATAGATCTCCAGCTGGCCGGCGTTGACGATGCCCATGGTCAGGCCGTTCTGGATGGCGTGGTAGAGGAAGACCGAGTGGATGGCCTCGCGCACCGGGTTGTTGCCGCGGAAGGAGAAGGAGACGTTGGACACGCCGCCCGAGGTCAGGGCGTAGGGCAGGTTGTCGCGGATATAGGCGCAGGCGTTGATGAAGTCGACCGCATAGTTGTTGTGCTCCTCGATCCCGGTCGCCACGGCGAAGATGTTGGGATCGAAGATGATGTCTTCCGGCGGGAAGCCGACCTGGTTGACGAGGATGTCGTAGGAGCGCGCGCAGATCTCGTTCTTGCGCGCCTCGGTGTCGGCCTGGCCATCTTCGTCGAAGGCCATGACCACCACCGCCGCGCCGTATCTCTTGCACAGCCGGGCGTGATGGATGAAGCACTCGACGCCTTCCTTCATGGAGATGGAATTGACGATGCCCTTGCCCTGGATGCACTTGAGACCGGCCTCGATCACCTCCCACTTGGAGGAGTCGATCATGATCGGCACCCGGGAGATGTCCGGCTCGGAGGCGATCAGATTGAGGAAGGTGACCATGGCCGCCTTCGAATCCAGCATGCCCTCGTCCATATTGATGTCGATGACCTGGGCCCCGGCTTCCACCTGCTGCTGCGCCACTTCCAGGGCCTCGGCGTAGTTCTCTTCGCGGATCAGGCGGGCGAACTTGGCCGAGCCGGTGATGTTGGTGCGCTCGCCGACGTTGACGAACAGCGACTCGCGGCTGATGGTGAAGGGCTCCAGGCCGGAGAGGCGGCAGGCCTTGGAGATATTCGGCAGCCGCCGCGGCGCATGGCGGGCGACGGCTTCGGCGATGGCCTGGATATGCGCCGGCGTCGTGCCGCAGCAGCCACCGACGATGTTGAGCAGGCCGCTGGCGGCGAATTCCTCGACCACCGCCGCCATCTGCTCGGGGCTTTCGTCGTATTCGCCGAAGGCATTGGGCAGGCCGGCATTGGGGTGGGCGGAGACGAAGGTGTCGGCCTTGGTTGCCAGCTCCTCGACGTAGGGCCGCAGTTCCTTTGCCCCCAGCGCGCAGTTGAGGCCCACGGAAATCGGCTGGGCATGCCGCACCGAGTTCCAGAAGGCTTCGGTGGTCTGGCCGGAGAGGGTGCGGCCGGAGGCGTCGGTGATGGTGCCGGAGATCATGATCGGCAGCTCGATGCCGACCTCCTCGAACACGCCCTGGACGGCGAAGATCGCGGCCTTGGCGTTGAGGGTGTCGAAGATGGTCTCGATCAGGATGAGGTCGGCGCCACCTTCGATCAGGCCACGGGTGGCCTCGGTGTAGTTCTCCACCAGCACATCGAAGGTGACGTTGCGGTAGCCGGGGTTGTTGACGTCTGGGGAGATGGAGCAGGTCCGACTGGTCGGGCCGAGGACCCCGGCGACGAAGCGTGGCCGATCCGGGGTCTCCAGGGTCTTGGCATCGGCCACCTCGCGGGCGACCCGGGCGCCGGCCAGGTTCAGTTCGTAGGTGATCTCCTCCATGCCGTAGTCGGCCTGGGAGACGCGGGTGGCGTTGAAGGTGTTGGTCTCGAGGATATCGGCGCCGGCGTCCAAATAGGCCTTTTCGATCTCGGCGATGATCCGCGGCTGGGTCAGCAGCAAGAGGTCGTTGTTGCCCTTGACGTCACTTGGCCAGTCGGCAAAGCGCTCGCCGCGGTAGTCCGCTTCTTCCAGCCGATAGCTCTGGATCATGGTGCCCATGCCGCCGTCGAGGATGAGGATGCGCTGCGCAAGGGCGTGGCGGAGGGCGGCGAGGCGAGAGCTGCGATCGGTCATGGGCATTCCACAGAGATGAAGAGACGCTGGACAAAGGGTGGCAGCATAGCAAAAGCCGGCGCCCGCCTCGGTATCGGCAGTGGTCCATGATGAGCAGCGCTCATGAAGGGTCGGCGAGTCTTTCATGCCAGGGATATTTGGCGATCTAGAGCGGCCGGTGGGCAAGCCCTCGAAGTGCTGCTTTACTGACAGATGACCGACGTTTACTGTGCGTCAAAACTGCGTCATGGAAGGTGGCCGTGATTCCTCTGGTGATATGCGACGACTCGAACATGGCGCGCAAGCAGCTGGTTCGCTCCCTGCCCGAAGGCTGGGCGGTATCCATCACCCAGGCCACCCATGGCGAGGAAGCCCTCACGGCGCTGCGCCAGGGTCTGGGCCAGGTGATGCTGCTTGACCTGACCATGCCGATCCTGGATGGCTATGGCACCCTGGCGGCCATCCGCAACGAAGGCCTGGCGGTCAAGGTGATCGTCGTCTCCGGCGACGTCCAGGAGCAGGCGGTGGCCCGGGTACGTGAACTGGGCGCCCTGGACTTCCTGCGCAAGCCCGCCGATCCCGCCGAACTGGCCGCGGTGCTCGCACGCCACGGCCTCTACAGCCCCAATCCGGCGGTGCCGGCGGAGCCCGTCCCGCGCCCCGAGCTGGAGGTCAGTTTCCGCGATGCCTTCCGCGAGGTGGTCAACGTTTCCATGGGCCGTGCGGGGGCGCTGCTGGCCAAGGCGCTGAACGTCTTCGTCCAGCTGCCGATTCCCAACGTCAATATCCTGGAAGTCAGCGAGCTGCACATGACGCTGGTGGACGCCCAGCGTGAGGATCGCCTCAGTGCGGTCTGCCAGGGCTACATCGGCGAGGGCATCGCCGGCGAGGCGCTGCTGATCTTCCATGATTCCGAACTCGACGACATGGCCCAGCTGGTGCGCTGGCGCGAGGCGGGGGAGTCCGGCGACATCGAGATGCTGCTGGACCTGTCGAGCATCATCATCGGCGCCTGCCTGGCCGGCATCGCCGAACAGTTCGACATCCGCTTTTCCCAGGGCCACCCGACCATCCTCGGTCACCATGCGTCCATCGACGAACTCATCGTCGTCAACAAGACGCGCTGGAAGAAGACCCTGGCGGTCGAACTCAGCTACAGCCTGGAAGGCCATAACGTCCACTTCGATCTGCTGCTGCTGTTCACCGAGGATTCGGTGAAGCGCATCACCCGCAAGATCGGCTACCTGATGAGTTGAGCATGGCCGCACAGATCGATATCAACGAACTCCACTGGTTGCTGGACATCGTGCAGAACATCGATGTCGGCGTGGTGGTGCTGGATCTCGACTACCGTATCGAGGTCTGGAACAGCTTCATGGAAAACCATTCCGGGCGGATCCTCAGCGAGGTCAGCCAGCAGTCGCTGTTCGCCGTCTTCGCCGAGATCGACGAAGCCTGGTTTCGCGCCAAGGCCGAGAGCGTGGTGCTGCTGGGCACCCGGGCCTTTTCCATCTGGGAACAGCGACCCTACCTGGTCCACTTCAAGAGCTACCAGCCGATCACCGGCGTGGAAGCCTTCATGTACCAGAACGTGACCCTGCTGCCGCTACGGGATTCCACCGGGGCCATCGCCCATATCTGCGTGGTGATCTACGACGTCACCGATGTCGCCATCAACAAGCGGCAACTGGAGCTTTCCAACGACAAGCTGCAGGAGCTGTCGCGCACCGATCGCCTCACCGGGCTGGCCAATCGCGGTTACTGGGAAGAGCGGCTCACCGAGGAATTCGCCCGCCACCAGCGCTATGGCGGCCGCCTGGCGCTGATGATGCTCGACATCGACCACTTCAAGCGCATCAACGATACCCACGGCCACGCCGTGGGTGACCAGGCGATCAAGGCGCTGGCCGGGGTGATCAAGACCCATGTGCGCAATGCCGACATCGCCGGGCGCTACGGTGGCGAGGAATTCGGCGTGGTGCTGCTCGACACCGGCGTGGAAGGCGCGCGGCTGCTCGCCGAGCGCCTGCGCGAGGCAGTGGAGGCCATGCGTCTCGATATGCTGGGAACACCCATCGCCTTCACCATCAGTATCGGCCTTACCGATCTGTCGGTGCCCCTGGGCAATCACGAGCAGATGATCCAGCAGGCGGACAAGGCGCTCTACGAGTCCAAGCACGCCGGGCGCAACCGGGTGACCAGTTTCGTGCAGCGGCTCGATTGAGTCGATTATCCGACTGTTTCACTAGGGCTTTCGTCGCGGGGTGGGGTGGCGTAAACTTGGGACACCTGTTGAGGAGTGACCATGAGCGCCATCACGATTACCGACGCGGCTCAGGATTACCTGGCCGACCTGTTGGAAAAGCAGAACACCCCCGGGATCGGTATCCGCATCTTCATTACCCAGCCCGGCACCCAGTACGCCGAGACCTGCATCGCCTATTGCAAGCCTGGCGAAGAGAAGCCCGATGATCAGCCCGTAGGGTTGAAGAGCTTTACCGCCTACCTCGATGCCATCAGCCAGCCCTTCCTCGAAGATGCCCTGGTGGACTACGCCACCGACCGTATGGGTGGCCAGCTGACCATCAAGGCGCCCAATGCCAAGGTGCCCATGGTCAACGAGGACAGCCCGCTCAACGAGCGTGTCGACTACTACCTGCAGACCGAGATCAATCCGGGGCTCGCCAGCCACGGTGGCATGGTCAGCCTGGTGGACATCGTCGATGACAACGTGGCCGTGCTGCGTTTCGGCGGTGGTTGCCAGGGCTGTGGCCAGGTCGATCTGACCCTCAAGGATGGCGTCGAGCGCACCCTGCTGGAACGGATCCCCGAGCTCACCGCCGTGCGCGACGTGACCGACCATACCAACCGCGAAAACGCCTACTACTAGAGATAGCGCGTTTTGCGGGTACGAAGGGCTATCGACCGGTTCGATAGCCCTTCGGCGTTTCAGTGGCGCGCGGCGTCAGCCGGCAGGGCCATCAGGCGCTGTTCCTGCGCCCAGTCGAAGACCTCGCCGCGGGATTCCGCCTCGTGACGACGCTCGTCCAGTCGCTGATAGAGCGCCAGCTCTTCGTCCGGCATGAAGTGCAGGCAATCGCCGCCAAAGAACCACAGCAGGTCGCGTGGTACCCGGTGGGCGATCTGCGGATAGCGGCTGAAGACCTGGCTGAGCAGGTCCTGGCCGAGATAGGCGTATTCTTCGGGCGCCTGCGGCAGGCCGGCGACCAGTTCGTCGAAGCGGTCGAGGAACAGCGCGTGATTTTCCGACGGCACCTGCTCGGCCGTGCCGACGTCGGCCAGGAGCGCACGCAACTGGGCGAGGAGGGCAACGTGGTGGTCGAGATAGGAAGTGGCCATGGGTGTCTCCTGAAAAAGCGGCTGCGCAGTATAGGGGCACTGTCCGACGTTGTCTGGTTCGACTAGGATCGAACCTTTGCCCTCTGCCGGGGTTATAGGAAGTAGCACTTTTCTTTGCGAATCAGTTCTTGCCGGGAGGCACATGAGTCTAGCTCTCTCCATTCGCGGTCTGACCAAGACCTACAACAACGGCTTCACCGCCCTCAAGGGCATCGACCTCGATGTGGTCGAAGGTGATTTCTTCGCACTGCTCGGTCCGAACGGAGCGGGCAAGTCGACCACCATCGGCATCCTCTCGACCCTGGTCAACAAGTCGGGCGGTGAGGTGTCGGTGTTCGGCAACGACCTGGACAAGGATCCGGCGGGCCTCAAGCGCTGCCTCGGCGTGGTGCCCCAGGAATTCAATTTCAACCAGTTCGAGAAAGCCTTCGACATCGTGGTGACCCAGGCGGGCTACTACGGCATCCCGGCACGCATCGCCGGTGAACGCGCCGAGGAGTACCTGACGCAGCTCGGGCTGTGGGACAAGCGCGATACGCCGTCGCGCATGCTCTCCGGCGGCATGAAGCGCCGTCTGATGATCGCCCGCGCCCTGATCCACAAGCCGCGCCTGCTGATCCTCGACGAACCCACCGCCGGGGTCGACATCGAGTTGCGCCGCTCCATGTGGAGCTTCCTCACCGAGCTGAACAAGCAGGGGACCAGCATCATCCTCACCACCCACTACCTGGAAGAGGCCGAGCACCTCTGCCGCAACATCGCCATCATCGACCATGGCGAGCTGGTCGAGCACACCAGCATGCGCAAGCTGCTGCAGAAGCTCAACGTCGAGACCTTCATCGTCGACGTGGTCCAGCCGTTGACGGCAGCGCCGCAGCTGGACGGCTATCCGGCCAAGCTGTTGGGCGATCACTCCTTCGAGGTGCAGATCGACAAGGCCAGTGGGGTCAACGCCCTGTTCCGCCAGCTGGACGCCGCCGGCATCCAGGTGCAGAGCCTGAGAAACAAAGCCAATCGCCTGGAGGAGCTGTTCGTCTCCCTGGTGGAAAAGAATCTAGCCAAGGTCGCCCGATGAGTACCGAATTCCAAGCCAACATGGTGGCGCTGCGGACCATCGTCCATCGCGAAGTGCGCCGCTTCACCCGCATCTGGGCGCAGACGCTGCTGCCCCCGGCGATCACCATGGTCCTGTACTTCGTGATCTTCGGTAATCTGATCGGCAATCGCATCGGTGGCATGGGGGGCTTCACCTACATGCAGTACATTGTGCCGGGCCTGATCATGATGTCGGTGATCACCAACGCCTACAGCAACGTGGTCTCCAGCTTCTTCAGCAGCAAGTTCCAGCGCTCGGTGGAAGAACTGCTGGTCTCGCCTGTGTCGCCGCACGTCATCCTCATCGGCTATGCCATGGGCGGCATCCTGCGCGGCCTGGCCGTGGCCGCCATCGTCAGCGTGCTGTCGCTGTTCTTCACCCACATGCAGGTGCACCACCTGGGCATCATGCTGCTGGTGATCATCCTCACTGCAGCGATCTTCGCCCTGGGCGGCTTCATCAACGCCGTCTACGCGCGCAACTTCGACGACATCTCCATCGTGCCGACCTTCGTGCTGACGCCGCTGACCTACCTGGGCGGGGTCTTCTACTCCATCGACCTGCTGCCGGCCTTCTGGCAGAAGGTGTCTTTGATCAATCCGATCCTGCACATGGTCAACGCCTTCCGCTATGGCATCCTCGGGGTGTCCGACATCCGCATCGGGGTGGCGATCGCCTTCATGCTGTTCGCCGTGGTCGTGCTTTATCTGGTCAGCATCCGCCTGCTCGTGAGCGGGCGCGGCATGCGTCATTGAGTGTCAGAGCTTCATGCATAGCGTAGAACAATCGCCCTTGGGCAAAAGCACCGAGTACGTCAGCCAGTACGCGCCGACGCTGCTGTATCCGATCCCGCGCGCGCCCAAGTGGGCGGAGCTGGGCCTGGACGGGCAGGACCTGCCGTTTCACGGGGTGGACGTCTGGACCTGTTACGAGCTGTCCTGGCTGCTGCCGTCCGGCAAGCCGGTGGTGGCCATTGGCGAATTCGCCATCCCGGCCGATTCGCCGAACATCATCGAGTCCAAGTCCTTCAAGCTGTACCTCAACTCCCTGAACCAGTCGATGTTCGCCAGCCTGGCCGAGCTCGAAGCCGTACTGGTCAAAGATCTGAGCGCCGCAGCCGGCGGTACCGTCGGTGTCAGTCTGGTATCCCTGGATGACTGGACGGCACGGGGTGTGCGACGCCCCGCTGGCCAGTGCGTCGACGATCTGGATATCAGCCTGGATCGCTACGCCCACCCGCAGGTTGAACTGTTGAGCGTGAGTGAGGCGCGGGATAGTCAGAGGTTTTACAGCCACCTGCTCAAGTCGAACTGCCCGGTCACCGGCCAGCCGGACTGGGGCACGGTGGTGATCGACTATGAAGAGGGGTTGGCGCTGGACCCGGCCAGTCTGCTGCGCTACCTGGTCGCCTTCCGCCAGCATGCGGATTTCCACGAGCAGTGCGTCGAGCGCATCTATCTGGATCTGTGGCGGCTGCTCAAGCCGGCGAAGCTGACCGTGTTCGCCCGCTATGTGCGGCGTGGCGGACTGGACATCAATCCCTACCGGAGCAGTGACGCCATCCAGCCCGCCGTGGAACGTTACGTCCGGCAGTGATCAGATGCCCATGCTGCTCAGGCTGTTCATGATCGAGCGGAGCGTGCCGGCCATGGTCGGGTGACTGACCTCGAACCGCTCCACCGCCAGATTGACGCCTTCCACCAGGCTGCCATCCCGGGTATGGGTGGCGTCTTCGTTGGCCAGCTGGAATTCGATGTCCCGGATCAGCAGTTCCAGTTCTTCCCGGTCCTCGGGCGAGGCGGGCGGATCCTGGTCCAGCTGGTGGCGGAGGTGGTCGAGTTGTTCCTGCAGATGAGAGGTGGTCATAAGGCGTTTCTCCTGTGTTCGGATTCTTTGACCGCAACCTTGGGTCAAAGATCGAGTCACAGCGCCGGGCCCTAAGCCAAACTGGCAAAGCTATGACTATAATCGGCGCCTTTCAGGCGTCTGAGTGCAACGAGGAGAGAAGCGATGACGGTCGAGCGACGTGGTTCCAGGGTTTGGGGAGCGCTCCTTGCAACGGCCCTGACGTTTGCCGGTCAGGCGATGGCGGCCGAAGCCGAGAATCCCGATCCCTGGGAAGGCTTCAACCGCAAGATCTTCGTGTTCAACGATACCCTGGATACCTATGCCCTCAAGCCGGTCGCCCAGGGCTATCAGCGCTTCACGCCCGGCTTCGTGCAGACCGGCGTGAGCAACTTCTTCAACAACCTGGGTGACGTGCGCAACCTGGCCAACGATCTGCTGCAGGGCAAGGTCGAGCACGCCGGGGTCGATACCGCGCGCCTGCTGATGAACACCACCCTGGGTGGCCTCGGCCTGGTCGACGTGGCGACCAAGGCCGGTCTGCAGCGCAACGACGAGGATTTCGGCCAGACCCTGGGCAAGTGGGGCGCCAACAGCGGTCCCTACCTGGTGTTGCCATTCTTCGGTCCCAGCAGCGTGCGTGACGGCCTTGGCCGCATTCCGGACAGCTACACCAGCGCCTATCCCTATGTCGACGATGTCGCCGTGCGCAACAGCGCCTTCGCCCTCAGCACCGTCGACACCCGGGCCGGTCTGCTGCAGGCCGAGCGCCTGATCACCGGCGACAAGTATGTTTTCATCCGCAATGCCTACCTGCAGACCCGCGAATTCAAGGTCAAGGATGGCCAGGTGGTCGACGACTTCTAGTCGCCGTCCAATAAAAAAGGCAGCCTACGGGCTGCCTTTTTTATTGGGGATCGGAGCCTCTAGCGCATTTCCAGTACGGACAGGCCGAGCAGCTGCTTGCCAGAGTCCGTCGCCTGGACGCGCAGGACCTCGGTATCGGCTTCCAGGCCGGGGAGTTCGGCATGGCTGGAGGGGATAAGCACGGTCACCTTGTCGCCGATCTGCAGGCTGGTGGCGGCCTCGATCTGGAAGCCGGTGCTGGACAGATCGACGCAACGCGCCTCGAAGGAGGCGTCGCCGACCTTCAATAAGGCCTTGGAGTCGACATGCATGCGAATGAAGTCGCGCTTTTCACTGTAAGAACGGTCGATGGTACTCATGGCAATCCTACTGCTTGGGAGGATGGATGACGGGTTGCTGGAGGTATAAACTCCATAACGGCACCCTGTAAAGAAATTCCATCCGGTTGGCAAGCTTGAACGCCCCGGTGGATGGGAGTAGTGTCTCCGCCGTGTCGTAATCACCGTGGCCCGTGTCGGATAGTGTCCGCCGGTTTGCCGTTCGGGTGCATGCCTGGATCCTCTATGTCTAATTCGCCTGCCACGCTCTTGATCATTGACGATGACGAGGTGGTTCGCCTCAGTCTCGCCGACTATCTCGAAGACAGTGGCTTCAACGTCCTGCAGGCCAGCAATGGTCAGCAGGGCCTGGAAATATTCGAGCGCGAACAGCCCGACCTCATCATCTGCGACCTGCGCATGCCGCAGGTCGACGGGCTGACGCTGCTGCGCCGCATCAGCGAGTTGTCCATCGATACGCCCGTGCTGGTGCTGTCCGGCGCCGGCGTCATGAGCGACGTCGTGGAAGCCCTGCGCCTGGGCGCCGCCGATTACCTGATCAAGCCGCTGGAAGACCTGATGGTGCTCGAGCACTCGGTCAACCGTGCCTTGGATCGCGCTCGTCTGCGTCTGGAAAACGATCGCTACCGGGTCAAGCTGGAAAACACCAATCGCGAGCTGCAGGCCAGCCTGAGCCTGCTGCAGGAAGATCAGAACGCCGGACGCCACGTGCAGATGAACATGCTGCCAGTGACGCCCTGGGAAACCGAAGGGCTGAACTTCGCCCACGAGATCATTCCGTCGCTGTATCTGTCCGGCGACTTTGTCGACTACTTTCGCATCGACGAACACCGTGTTGCCTTCTACCTGGCCGACGTCTCCGGCCATGGCGCGTCCTCGGCCTTCGTGACCGTGCTGCTCAAGTTCATGACCACGCGCCTGCTCTACGAGTCCAAGCGCAACGGCACCCTGCCCGAATTCAAGCCCTCGGATGTGCTCGGCCACATCAACAGGGGTCTACTGGATTGCAAATTGGGCAAGCACGTGACCATGCTGGGTGGCGTCATCGACGAAACCACGGGTACCCTGGCGTACAGCATCGGTGGCCATCTGCCGCTGCCGGTCCTGCATACCCCGGAAGAAACGCGATTCCTGGTCGGCAAGGGGCTGCCGGTCGGCCTGTTCCAGGAGGCGACCTACAATGACCACCAGATGGATCTGCCCGAGCGTTTCAGCCTGACCCTCTTTTCGGATGGCATCTTCGACCTGCTGCCGGGAGACAATTTGAAAGAGAAAGAACACAGCTTGCCCGACTACGTCCGCCGCGCCGGCGGTACACTGGCAGGCCTGAGCGAAGCCCTGGATCTGGCATCCGTCACCGAGATGCCCGACGATATCGCTTTGCTGGTGTTGAGCAGGAACCTGGCATGAGCACCGGAAAAATCCAATTTGCCGAGCAGGATGGCACCTTCGTCCTGAAGTTTACCGGCGAGGTGCGTCTCACCCTGTGCTCGGCGCTGGACGCGACCATCGAACACATCTTCTCGTCGTTGAATTTCTCGTCCATCGTCATCGACCTGACCGAGACGCAGAGTATCGACAGCACCACCCTGGGCCTCCTGGCCAAGCTGTCGATCCTGTCGCGGCAGCGCATCGGGCTGCTGCCCATGCTGACCACCAACAACCCGGACATCCTGCGCCTGCTGGATTCCATGGGTTTCGATCAGGTGTTCAACATCGTCGAGACCGTACTGCCTTGCCCGGATTGCCTGACCGACCTTCCACCGCAGGACCAGTCCGAAGCCGAGGTGCGCAGTCGCGTGCTTGAAGCCCATCGGGTGTTGATGGGCCTCAATGAATCCAACCGCAATGCCTTTCGCGATCTGGTCAGTGCCCTCGAAAGGCACTGACCGAATGATCCCTTAGCGCTTGCCGGGCAGCAGCACTTCCAGCTTTTCCTGATCCCGCGCGAACTGGCGAATGCCTTCAGCCAGCTTTTCGGTGGCCATGGCGTCTTCGTTGTGCGCCCAGCGGAAGGCGGCCTCGTTCAGCTGCTGCTTGGGCTCGCCACCGGTGCTGTCGGCGTTCAGCACGCGCGGCAGGTCGCCCTGGGCTTCCGACAGCTGCTGCAGCAATTCGGGGCTGATGGTCAGGCGATCACAGCCGGCCAGCTGCTCGATCTGGTTCAGGTTGCGGAAGCTGGCACCCATCACCACGGTGTCGTAGCCATTGGCCTTGTAGTACTGGTAGATGCGGGTCACGGACTTCACGCCCGGATCTTCCGCGCCTTCGTAGTCACGGCCTTCGGCCTTCTTGTACCAGTCGTAGATGCGACCGACGAAGGGCGAGATCAGGAATACGCCCGCTTCGGCGCAGGCGGCGGCCTGGGCGAAGGAGAACAGCAGGGTCAGGTTGGTCTGGATGCCTTCCTTCTCCAGTTGCTCGGCGGCGCGGATGCCTTCCCAGGTGGAAGCGATCTTGATCAGCACGCGGTCCTTGCCGATGCCGGCCTTCTCGTACAGCTCGATCAGGCGATGGGCGCGATCCAGGGTGGCGGCGGTGTTGAACGACAGGCGCGCGTCCACCTCGGTGGAGATGCGACCGGGGATCAGCTTGAGAATCTCGCCACCGACGGCCACGGCGAAGCGATCGCAGGCCAGACCGATGTCACCCTTGGCGCCGCTGAAGGCAGCCTGCAGGTGTTCTTCGTAGCGGGGCAGGGCAGCGGCCTTGAGCAGCAGCGAGGGGTTGGTGGTGGCGTCGTAGGGCTTGAGGCGGGCGATGGCGTCCAGATCGCCGGTATCGGCGACGACCGTGGTGTATTGCTTGAGTTGTTCCAGCTTGCTCATGGCAGGTCTTTCCTTCGGTTAACGAATGGACATCGTGGAGACGTGACTCAGTGGCCCCTGAGAAGTTCAGTGGCCTCGTCATACAGGCGCAGCGGTTCAGGGCTGCGATGCAGATCGGTGGACAGCAGTTGACGGAAGCGCCGCGCGCCGGGAAAGCCCTGCGCCAGGCCCAGGATATGGCGGGTGACGTGATGGATGAGCCCACCCTGTTGCAGATGCGCCTCGACATAGGGCCGCAGCTGCAGCATGACCTCATGGCGGGTCAGTTGCGGGCGGTCGCAGCCGTAGAGTGTCGCGTCCACTTCCGCCAGTAGGTAGGGATTCTGATAGGCCTCGCGACCCAGCATCACCCCGTCGAAGACTTCCAGCTGCTCGCGGCAGGTGTCCAGGGTCTTGATCCCGCCATTCAAGATGAATTCGAGATCCGGAAAATCCTGCACCAGCCGCGCGGCCACGTCGTAGCGCAGCGGCGGGATCTCGCGATTCTGCTTGGGCGACAGCCCTTCGAGGATGGCGATGCGCGCGTGCACGGTAAAGCTGCGGCAACCGGCCTCGGCGACCTGGCCGACGAAGTCCCGCAGGGCCTCGTAGCTGTCGCGCCCGGAGATGCCGATGCGGTGCTTGACCGTCACCGGGATAGCCACGGCATCGCGCATTGCCTTGACGCTGTCGGCCACCCGCTCGGGATAGGCCATCAGGCAGGCGCCGATCATGTTGTTCTGCACCCGGTCGCTGGGGCAGCCGACATTCAGGTTGATCTCGTCATACCCCGCCTGCTCACCCAACCGCGCCGCGGCGGCCAGCTCGGCCGGCACGCTGCCGCCTAGCTGCAGCGCCAGGGGATGCTCGGTCTCGTCATGGCGCAGAAAGCGCTGGGCATCGCCATGCAACAGGGCACCGGTGGTGACCATCTCCGTATAGAGCAGGGCATGCTGGGACAGCAAACGATGGAAATAGCGGCAATGGCGGTCCGTCCAATCCATCATGGGCGCCACGGAGAAGCGGCGGGACGGCTCAGGGCGCGTGGTTGCTGGGTTTGAGGCGGTTTCGGCAAGCATCTCGGTACGTCTGTGTGGAGCTGGTTTGCTACCTTTCAGCCGCTTCAGTAGAGCTGTAGCTGCAAGGTCGCAAGCGTAAGGAGCATGAGTTGAATCGGAAGGGGAACGCTAACGTCTCACTGCCAAAAAACGGCAGAACAAGCGTAGAAATCCGGGTCTGCAGCATGCTGGAGTTCAGGGTTGAGTCTATCAGGAAAGCCAGGCATCCGATTGGAAGCGGACCCTTTAAGTATCGATGAGAAAGTGAGATATGGCGCGTGTCCAGAGCACAACGTGGGCTTCCTCAATTCCAACTACAAGCTCTACGCCGACGTCTCGAACCGGGTGGTGCGGACCATCCAGGGGATGGTGCTGGACGTGGAGGCGTATTCGATCAACAAGTGCTGGGCGGACCTCATCGGCCTGCTTGGCGTCCTGGGGCTGGACCGTAAGAGCCTGACGCGAGTGCATATGCCCATCGGCGTCGGGATATCCAGCACCCGAACGCTGGCGCTGGTGAGCATCCAGACCGGGCAGCATGAGCTGGAGGAGCGCCGCTACTACCGCAGCCTGTGTATCCCGCTCGCGCACCCTATCGATTACACCCGCCTCCTGGTGCAGGTCGTTCTGGCCGGCTTGGACCCCATTTATCGCGAGGGCTACGCCTACTCGAAGTGCGCCGGGGTGCTGGGCAGCATCGTGCAGACGGACGAGTTCACGCCGGATCTCTTCGCCCCGGCCTGGCAGGGGCGGCCCAGCGAGCGGATGCGGGTGGTGGACCGGATCAATGCGCGATACGGGCGGGCGGCGCTACACGTGGGGCGGGTGCCCGCCGATCCGGGGTGGCAGATGCGGCGGGAGCTGTTGTCGCGGGGGTATATGACAAGGTGGGGGGGAGTTACCGCAGGCTGGCTAGATTATGCAATCTAATCCGCTATGATTGGTTAATAACAATTTGCCTGTTAGGAAAGTGCGAGCATGGAAGGTTCTGCTGACATTGAAAAACCACCCCGCCGAATCATCGAATTTGGGGCAATTATAACGACTCTTACACTTGTCACGTATGCTCTGGGCTATCTAAAGCTAGCAGTCCTATATGCGGTTCTGGATTGCACGTGGGTTCTTAGGTTTCATGGGCCACAAGACTTTATAGCGAATGGCGCTGTTGGGGTGGCAGCGGCGTTTGTCTCGGCAGTAATATTTAGCTTTACAAAATGGCGAGAGAATTCGCTTCAGAATGCTCAGGTTATCCTAGGGTTGATAGGGTTGGTCTCCCTCTTGATCGCTGGCGGGCTTTCGAAATTATTCTCCAAATCGTCAGTGTTTTTTGACCCCGTAATGGAGGTGTTCCCTTACGTTTATATGGGGCCAATATTTTATGATTTATTTTTTTCCATATATGAGAAGCGTGAGGCGAAGAATCTTTCAATTTACTTCATGGGGGTTCCTGTTCTACTTTTTGTATTAATTTATATAGCTACAGATTCGAAATATAAGGAAGTTGCTAAAGGGCTGGGTTCTACTTATATGGTGTCTAGGCTCTCTGGAGCTGATAAATCAATATTGGTGGGCTCTGTGAATGGTAAGTATTTGGTACTGCCTTGCGAACCTCGCCAAAGGTTTTCCATTATTGATCCAGGTAGTGAGTGGGTTGTTTCTCCATTGGCTAGTGCCTCGGACTGTCAGCCTGCTCTACCGCGTTAGGTAGCCAGGTCAGTTTCTTTCAGCTTTTTCCACTCCCTTTCCACGGCCCGCTTCGCCGTCGCCTTGGTGGCGTACAGGTGCCTGAGCCGCCGCGGCTTGCTCTGGTCGCCCTCGGTGAGGGTGTGCTCCTTGCCGGTCTCGGGATCTCGGTAGTAGGCGATGATGCCGGTGTAGTCGCCCTGGATCTCGTCGACCAGGTCGGCGACCAGGTCTTCCGGCAGCTTGGCTTCCAGCTCGAGGCGCGTGGTGTAGCCGCCGTCCGCCGTGAGACTGTGCTGCACGTTCCCGCCGTACCAGATGATGGCGTCGATCTCGGCCTTCACACCCTGCAGGGTGTAGGCGGGTTCGGGCATGAGCTTCGGTCGGGCCAGGGCGAGCGGGTAGGCAAGGGTGGCGGTAGTGCGCGGAAAATGTCGTGTGGCGTAGGCTGAAAGGGGACTCTGGCGAGACGCAGCAAGTTGAGGACTGGAAACGCTACGGCCTTGTGCCCGCCGATCCGGTGGTAGATGCGGCGGGAGCTGCTGTCGGGGGGTATACGACGCGGTCGGGGAGTTGCCGCGGACAGGTTGGAAGGCCGTCGATCAGATCGAGCGCTGATTGACCCGCGCTGAAAGTGCTTCTGCGCTCTCCTTGCGCTCGGAGTAGCGATCAACCAGGTAGGCGTCCCGGCCTCTGGTGAGAAGCGTGAATTTCATCAGCTCCTCCATGACGTCCACCACCCGGTCGTAGTAGGCCGAGGGTTTCATGCGACCCGCTTCGTCGAATTCCAGGAACGCCTTGGGGACCGATGACTGGTTGGGGATGGTCACCATGCGCATCCAGCGGCCGAGGATCCGCAGCTGGTTCACCGTGTTGAACGACTGGGATCCGCCACTGACCTGCATGACAGCGAGCGTCTTGCCTTGGGTAGGACGTACCGCGCCCAGCGTGAGCGGAATCCAGTCGATCTGCGCCTTGAATACCGCTGACATCGAGCCATGGCGCTCGGGGGAGCACCACACCTGCCCTTCGGACCAGAGCACCAGATCGCGAAGCTCCTGAACCTTGGGATGCTCTACCGGCGCGTCGTCAGGCAGCGGCAGGCCGGTTGGATTGAAGACTGCCGTCTCGGCGCCCATGAGCTGCAGGATTCGGGCTGCTTCCTCAACCAGCAGCCGGCTGAAGGAGCGCTCCCGATTCGATCCGTACAGCAGCAGGATGCGCGGCTTGTGCTGAAGCTGTTCCGGCTCGGAGAGCTTATCGACGGTAGGGACGTCGAATAGCGATTCGTCCAGGTTGGGGCTGGTTTCGAGAGTGGCGCTCATTGGATCTCTCCGATCTCATCGAGCGCCTGCTTCAGTTGCGCTGGGCTCAATGCGTTCGGGTCTAGACGGAAAAAGGCGTCCAGTCTTCTGCGGATCTGAGCCACCGTTGCATCGAACGCGGCCTGGACCTGGTCATTATTGCCGACAACGTCAGAAGGATCCGCCAAGCCCCAGTGGCTTTTTATCGAGGGACCAAAGAAGACCGGACAGGGCTCGCCTCCCGCCTTGTCACAGACCGTGATGATGATGTCTGGCGGGTTGCCTTCAAAGGTCTCGGACCCTTTGCTGTAGAGGCCGGAAGTATCGATGCCCAGGCCCTCCAGCGTCTGGACCGCGATAGGGTTCAACCGTCCGCTGGGAAAGCTGCCTGAGCTCACGGCAGAGCAGCCAGCAGGTGCAAGGTGGTTGAAGAGACCTTCAGACAGAACGCTGCGGCAGCTATTGGCCGTGCACATAAAGAGGACTTTCATGGCTTCTCCTACGGATGAATGCTGAGGCGCACGGCCAGGGCGGCGAGGGTGGCGATCAGGATGGGAAAGGTGAGCACGCAGCCCACTCGGAAGTAGTAGCCCCAGGTGATGCGGATGCCTTTCTGGGCCAGGACGTGGAGCCAGAGCAGGGTGGCCAGGCTGCCGATCGGCGTGATCTTCGGACCCAGATCGCACCCGATGACGTTGGCGTAGATCATGGCCTGCTGGACGACCCCGCTGGCCTCACCGCCCTGGATGGACAGGGCGCCGATCAAGACGCTGGGCATGTTGTTCATGATCGAGGAGAGCAGCGCAGCGGTGAGGCCGGTGCCCAGGGTTGCCGACCACAGGCCATGACTGGCGAAGGTGTTGAGCAGGGAGGAAAGGGCCTCGGTGAGCCCCGCATTGCGCAGGCCGTAGATCACCAGGTACATGCCCAGCGAGAAGAGCACGACCTGCCAGGGGGCCTTGGCGAGTACCTGGCGTGTGGAGATGACCGATCCCTTGCCGGCGATGATGAGCAGCACAGCTGCACAGACCGCTGCCACTGCACTGATCGGAATCCCGAGCGGCTCCAGGGCGAATAGCCCGACCAGGAGGAAACCCAGGATCCACCATCCCGCCTGGAAGGTAGCGCGATCGCGAATGGCGTTCTGCGGCTGTTCGAGCGCGTGCGGGTCGTAAGACGCCGGGATGTCCTTGCGGTAGAACAGCCACAGCATCAATAGCGTCGCGGCGACGCTGACGATATTGACCGGCCACATGATCGAGGCGTATTCGCCGAAGTCGATCTGAAAGAAGTCAGCGGAAACGATGTTGACCAGGTTGGACACCACCAGTGGGAGGCTGGCCGTATCGGCGATGAAGCCCGCAGCCATGACGAAGGCAAGCGTCGAGGCCGGACTGAAGCGCAGCGCTACCAGCATGGCGATCACGATGGGTGTCAGGATGAGGGCTGCGCCGTCGTTGGCGAACAGGGCGGACACGACGGCGCCCAGCAGGATCATGTAGGCGAACAGCCTGCCTGATTTGCCGCGTCCCCAGCGGGCGACATGGAGCGCTGTCCACTCGAAAAAGCCCGCTTCATCCAGTACCAGGCTGATGATGATCACGGCGATGAAGGTAGCCGTCGCATTCCAGACGATGTTCCAGACAACAGGGACGTCGGCCAGGCTGACGGTGCCCGTCAGTAGCGCCAGTACCGCACCGCCCGCTGCGCTCCAGCCCACGCCAAGCCCTCTTGGTTGCCAGATCACCAGTACCAGGGTCAGAAGGAAGATCGATGCAGCAATCAGCATGACGCGGTCTCCACCGCGCCTGGCGGGCAGCAAGCAGCCTGCCTGGTAGGCCGGCTGTCCATTGCGGCGAGGCGATCCATCTGAGGCTGTACCCACGGCAGGTTTGCCCCGAGCGTCAGCTCCAGAACCTCCCGGGCCCAGGCAGGCAATTGGGGGTGCAGCCGGTAGTAGATCCACTGTCCTTCGCGCCGATCCTCAAGCAATCCGCAGGCGCGTAGCTGCGCAAGGTGGCGTGAGACTTTCGGCTGGCTGTCGTCGAGCGCGTGGATGAGTTCGCACACGCACAATTCCGCTTCGGCGCAGAGCATGAGCATGATGCGCCCGCGCGTATCGTCAGCGAGACATTTGAAGAAGCTGGTGGGGGACATAGCCAGAGCCTTGAATATATGAAAATCCGCATATGCGAAAATACATATGTATCAACTGGCGGTCTAGCTTCCGGCAGCTTGGCTTCCAGCTCGAGGCGGAATTGGGTAGCCGCCGTCCGCGGTGAAGCGGTGCTGCACGCTTCCTCCGTACTAGATTCTCGGCCTTCACGCCCTTGCAGGGTGTAGGTGAGTTCGGGCATGAGCTCAGGGCGGCCCAGGGCGAGTTGGTAGGCGTAGGTGTGGCCCAGGTCCTTCACGTTGTCGCCACCGCCGGCAATGGCCTCCTGCTTTTTAGCGCTGTAGATGTCGTGGAAGAAGGCCCGCAAGGCGTCGTAGCTCTCGCGAGCAGCCCTGCAGTTACCGTGCTGGTCGTCGTCTTCGTAGATCAGGCTAGCGCCTTCTGTTCTTTCGAAAATCCTGACAGGGCCAGGTAGGCCACACCTGCCATGATCGCTACGTCCGCGAGGTTGAAGACGCCTGTGTGGAGTGAGCCCAGGTTCAGGACCAGGTAGTCGACAACGTGGCCATCGCGAAAGAATCGATCGATGAGATTCGAACCGCCTCCAAGAGCGATCAGGTACAGAGCCGCCGAGCGACCTGGGGACTGCTGCCAACGCGAGAGCGCCCAGTAGCTGACGCCTGCGACAGCTGCCAGCGCGCAAAGGAAAATCACTGATTTCACTGTCGATGGCAGATCCTGACCGATGCTGAGGAAGGCGCCAGGATTCCGACTCAGGACCACATCCATCCATAGGCTGGAGGTGCCAAGCCGATAGGAAATTGCGGCAAGCTGAGCCAACGCAGCGAGCTTAATCAGTTGGTCTATCGCTACAAAAGCCAGTCCCGCCCCTGCGATGGCCCAAAGGGTCCAAGTGCTCCGCTTCATCCAAATCTCCATCTATCTACGTTAGCTGGCGGCATGATCGCATCAAAGCTGCCTTTTAGCTTCGCAGATGGGAAATTCGCCGAGACTCCAAGGGCGCAGGATCCGGGCGCGTCTCGCGCAGCTGACCAGTCAGAATGCGGTCTGGTATGGCTCGCCACGGAAGAGGTAACCGCCCCACGGATCGCTACCAAGTAAAAGCGGACACCCCTGACCGGTGTCCGCCCGCCGCCTGCCGCTTACTTCGGCATCAGCACGGTATCGACCACGTGGATCACGCCGTTGGACTGCATCACGTCGGCGATGGTGACGGCGGCCTTGCCGCCCTTGGCGTCGACCAGCCAGAGCTTGCCGTCATGCAGCTTCACGGTCAGGTCTTCGCCCTGGACGGTTTTCAGCTTGGTCATGCCGCCATGCATCTTGGCCTCGGCCATCAATTGTTTGGCGGTGTGGGTGCCGGGCACCACGTGGTAGGTCAGGATCTTGGTCAGGTCGGCCTTGTGCTCGGGCTTTACCAGGGTATCGACGGTGCCGGCGGGCAGCTTGGCAAAGGCTTCGTTGGTCGGGGCGAAGACGGTGAAGGGACCGCTGCCGTTGAGGGTGTCGACCAGGCCCGCCGCCTTGACGGCCGCCACCAGCGTGGTGTGGTCCTTGGAGTTGACCGCGTTCTCGACGATGGTCTTGGAGGGGTACATGGGCGCGCCACCGACCATGACGGTATCGGCAGCGAAGCTGAGCGGGGCGGTGGCACCTAGGATCGCGAGACTGGCTACCACGGCGATACGCTTGAGCAAGGTGTGCATGTTGCGTCTCCTGAGTTCTTCGGCCCTCCGGATGAGGGTGATGAATGTACGGAGCAGCCCGGCAAACGGATGCATCAAAGCGCGATTATTTTTCCCTGGGCGATGACCGGTCCCGTCGGCAAGCCTGTCGGCGAACCGGCTGGCGGCTCAAGGGAGACCGCCAGTACCGTCCCTGGCGTCAGTGCCGATGCGAGTCCGGCGGGCACGGGCAGGGTCACGCCCTTGGCGTCGTCGAGCAGGCCCAGCGAGTGGGGCTTGCCATCCGTCGTGATGATCCAGGCCTCGGCGCTCCTGTCTGGCCAATCCGGCTTGCCGGTGGGCACGAACAGCAGTTGTCTGCCGTCGCCCTGCAGGGTGACGCTGAACGCCAGGCTGCCGTTGCTCTGTTCCAGGCGGGCGAGCAGGGCGGGTGTCGCGACCTGGACCGGGCGCAGCAACACGAGCAGCGCCAGCAGGAGGGCAGCGGCCAACGCCAGCCCGGTCGCCCAGCGCCACAGGCGCGGGTTGTTCCAGCGGCGAATCGGCTCGGGTGCCGGTTCCTCCGTCGGGAACAGCCGTTGCTGGATACCGTGCCAGACGTGAGCCGGCGGTTCGACGACCGGAAACTCATCGAGCCACTCGGCGAAATGCCGCTGCCAGGCCGCCAGTTGCGCCTGGTAAGCAGGCTCCCGCCGCACGAGTTCTTCCACCTCCAGGCGTTCTTCGGCGGACAGTACGCCCAGGGCGTATTCCGCGACGAGCAGCGCCTGTCGCTCGGAAGGTGGGATCTCCTTGTCGTTCATAGGCCCAGGCACGCTCGCAGTTGCAGGAGGCCACGCCGAATCCAGCTTTTCATCGTGCCGAGCGCGATACTGTGGCGGGCGGCCAGTTCGGCATAGGAATAGCCCTCGAAAAAGGCGACCCGGATATAGGTCTGCTGGTCCTTGCCCAGGGTTTTCAGGCAGAGCTCGATCTCGCGACGCTGGCGATG
The DNA here is from genome assembly GCF_014522265.1 of Pseudomonas oryzihabitans. Taxonomy (GTDB): domain Bacteria; phylum Pseudomonadota; class Gammaproteobacteria; order Pseudomonadales; family Pseudomonadaceae; genus Chryseomonas; species Chryseomonas aestiva. The sequence goes on along the minus strand of NZ_CP017024.1, from coordinate 4,021,775 downwards.
GGCTTCGAAATCTTCGGCGACGGACTGGGTTGCCGGCCACTCGGCCAGGCTGTCGAGCGGCTCGTGACGATGCTGGGCGCGACGTCGATCGATGGCCTTGTGTCGCGCCAGGGTCGCCATCCAGGTCAGGGCGCTGGAACGTGTGGCGTCAAAGGTACCGGCCTTGAGCCAGATGGCGGTATAGGCCTCCTGCAAGACCTCTTCCGTCTCCGCACGGTCTCCCACGTAGTGCAGGCAGACGCCGAACAGCCTGCTCGAGGTCACGCGGTAGAGCGTTTCGAAGGCCAGACGATTGCCCTGGCCGCAGGCTTGCAGCAGGACATTGAGCGCGACGGGCTCGGGATTGGTTTCAGGGCTGGCCAATACAGCTGATCTGCTCGTCAAGGAAGGCGTTCCGAAAGGAGGCGCAACAAAGGTGGCCGGGCGTTAGCCCAACCAGTGCTGAGCCGCAATAGGCCCGGAAGTGCTGTACTTGACGGCGCCATTGCCTGGGACAACCACGGCAGCGAGGGCGATCTGTCCGATTTACCATCGAACGGGCGGCTTCGCAATCGCGATTACTCTGGTAGGCGAACGCCCTCTCGACTGGCGCGGGGTTCAAGGGCCTGGCCGGCCTCGTCTTCCGTATCCACCCCTTGACCACCTTTACACAAGGCTACATGCCAGCCCGTAGCTGCCTCACGGGCGGAGCGGCTAGCATGCACTTCCAGATCGTCCGACTGTTCAGGTAGCCCCGATGTCGCTGTCATCCGAATCCCCGCGCTGGACCTCGCGCATCCTGCTGGTGGATGACGATCCGTCGATCCGCGAGTTGATCTGCGGCTATCTGGCGCGTTTCAGCATCAATGCCCGGGGGGTGGGTGACGGCCTGGAGATGCGCCGGGCGCTGGCGGAGGAGGCCTTCGATCTGGTGGTGCTGGATCTGATGCTGCCAGGGGAGGACGGGCTTTCCCTCTGTCGTTCGCTGCGGCGCGACAGTGGCATTCCCATCCTGATGCTGACCGCCCAGTGCGAGCCGGCGGATCGCATCATTGGCCTGGAGCTGGGCGCCGACGACTATATGGCCAAGCCCTTCGAGCCTCGGGAACTGGTCGCGCGGATCCAGTCGGTGCTGCGCCGGACCCAGGATGGCCGCGTGCCCCAGCGCAAGGCGCCGCGGACCAGTATCAGCTTCGATGGCTGGAAGCTCGATGGCGTCCTGCATCAGCTGCACTCGCCGGCCGGGGTGATGGTACCCCTGTCCAATGCCGAGGTGCGGCTGCTGTGGGTCTTCATCGAGCAGCCGCGCCAGGTCCTGAGCCGCGAGCAGTTGCTCGACGCCACCCGCGGCCGGGCGATCGAGGCCTTCGATCGCAGCATCGATCTGCAGGTGTCGCGCTTGCGCAGCAAGCTGGGCGACGATCCCCGCGCGCCGCAGTTGATCAAGACGGTGCGCGGCGAGGGCTATCTGTTCGATGCCAGGCAGATAGGGCACTAGCCGTGCGCCGCCTGGATACGCTGTTCGCCCGCCTGTTCGCGGTCTTTCTACTGGCCATCCTGCTGGGCCATCTGCTGGCCTTTTTCTGGTTTCGGCATGGACTCGGCGAGCGACCGGCGCCACCGCCGCCACCCATGGAGGGTGAAGCCGCCTTCGATCGGCCACCGCCGCCCGGGCCTTTCCCGCACCGGGAGCCCGGCGTCTGGCGGCGCATCGAGTGGTTTCTGGGCGGCCCGCTGATCTTCCAGCTGGGCTCGCTGGTGATCGCCGCCTGGCTCGGTGCGCGATTGCTGACGCGGCCGCTACGCCAGCTGACCGAGACCGCCGAACACCTCAGCCATAACCTCGACGGTTCGCCCATTCCGGTCACCGGCCCCTGGGAGACCCGGGAAGCCGCGCGGGCGCTCAACCGCATGCACCAGCATCTGCTCGAACAGCTCCAGCAGCGCGGGCGCATGCTCACGGCCATCTCCCATGACCTGCGCACGCCCCTGGCGCGGGTGAAGCTGCGCATCGAGGACATCGACGATCCGCGCCTGCATGCCCGGGTCAGCCAGGACGTGGATGACATGATCGAGTTGCTCGACGGCACCCTGAGGTATCTCCGCGAACAGCACCGCCAGGAGCGTCCCATCCTCTGCGACGTGCAGGCGCTGGTCGAGGCCATGGCCGAAGACGCGGCGGAGGAGGGCGCCCAGGTCGCTGTCGAGGGCAGCTGCCAGCCGTTGAAGGTGGCGCCCATGGCGTTGCGCTCCTGCCTGGGCAATCTGCTGCAGAATGCCCTGCGCTACGCCGGCCAGGCCGAGATCCGCCTGAGCGAGCAGCCGGAGCGGCTGATGATCTCCATCCTCGACCGCGGGCCGGGGATACCGGCCCAGTATCGGGAAGCCGTGTTCGAACCCTTCTATCGCCTGGAGGGCTCGCGCAATCGATCCTCTGGTGGGACCGGACTGGGGCTGGCCATCGCCCGGGAAGCGGCGGCGCACATGGGCGGCGAGTTGACCCTCGGGGAAACGCCCGGCGGCGGCCTGACCTGCCAGGTGGTGCTGCCGCGCCCCTGATGTATCGCCGGGCATACAAAGTGACCAAATGGCTGACATCTACCCGGCGGATACTGGGCGGTGCGGAACACTGATGTCCGCATTTCCCGGGAGAGACATCCATGATCAGCGGAATAGGCAGTGGCTACTCCAGCTACTACAGCAGTGCCAGCGCGATCAAAGGCACAGCTACGACAGCGTCCGGCAATAGCGTCAGCGGAGGTGAAGACGGTAATCCGTTGAAGAAGCTGTTCGGCAAGCTCGACAGCGATGGCGACGGCGCCATCAGCAAGAGCGAACTCACCACCGCCGCCAGCGCGGCGAGCGATACCCAGACGAATACCGACGAGAGCGGGGCGATTGACGTCGACAAGCTGCTCGGCATGCTCGACCAGGATGGCGATGGCAGCGTCGGCGAAAGCGAATTCGCTTCGGCCTTCGCACCGCCGCCCGGTGGACCCCAGGGACAAAGGGGCGCAGAGGAATCCGGCGATTCCAGCGTCGCCGGACCGGGCGGTTCAGCGCGTCCGCGCATGCCGCCACCGCCGCAGGGGGCGAGCGGGCAAAGTGACAGCGAGGCCGATTCCAGCGCTCAGGCGTCGTCGAGCCCCTATACGCAACTGGTCCAGGCGGTATTGCGCCAGTACCAGAGTATTGGCAGCAACGGCAGCAGCATTGCCACGGGCAGCACCTTGAACGTGGCCGCCTGAGTAGAGATCGGCGACGCAGGGCAGGGCGGCCAACGGCCGTCCAGTCTGCGCTATCACCTGGCATTCGATTCCCTTCTCGCCAGCACTTTCCGTGGGGGCGAGTACCTCGGCCTACGACCAATCGGTCTGGACCCGATCGCCTGCCGCCGCTCCGCGACAAATTCTTCAGCTGTTTCAGGATGTTGCCATCACAGATAGGTCTTGGCTTATCACGAAAACGTTATGATATAACGTGCGCCTTCATTGGCTTGGTCGATGCGTTGCTTTCGGTAGCGGGTATCGGCGTTTTCGCTTTGCTAAGGACTGTCATGCCGGTATCCCGCACCCTTCGTTCAGCGCTGACCGCTTCGGCGTTGGCGACCCTGGTCGCCTTCGTGCCGCCGCTTTCCAGCGCCGAGGAACGCGTCTTCGACGTGGTCGGCCCCTTCGAGATCGGTGGGCTGGATCCGTCGATTTCCGGCTTCGTCTTCCAGCGCATGCAGATCACCGAGACGCTGCTCGAAGCCGATGCCCAGGGCCAGCCAGTCCCTGGCCTGGCAGTGCGCTGGACCGAATCGGCGGATGGCCTTACCTGGCGGCTCACCATTCGCCAGGGGGTGAAATTCCATGACGGCAGCGTCCTCACGGCAGAAGCCGCGGCCGCTGCCCTCAATGCGGCACGGGGCAAGCCCGGGGTGCTCAAGCAGGCGGGCCTGGAATCGGTCACTGCCGAGGGCAACGAGGTGGTGATCCGCCTGACGAAACCCTTCAAGCCCTTGCTGGCGCTGCTGGCGCATTCCTCCACCAATATCCTGGCGCCGGCCGCCTACGACGGCGAAGGCAAGGTACAGCAGATCATCGGCACGGGGCCGTACCAGCTGACCCTGCTAGAACCCCCGCAACGCCTGGCTGCCAAGCGCTTCGCGGGCTACTGGGGCGCCCAGCCGGAGATCGCCAGGACCTCCTACTTGGCCGCGGGCCGCGGTGAGACCCGCACCCTGATGGCCGAGAGCGGCGATGCTGAGCTGGTGTTCCAGCTCGACCCGCCCAGCATTGCCCGCCTCAAGCGCTCCAGCAGTCTCAAGGTGCTGATCGAGCCAGTCCCGCGAGTGGTGCTGCTGACCCCCAACTCCGGTGCCGGCGCCACCGCGCCGGTGGAAGTACGGCAGGCACTCAGCCTGGCCATCCAGCGCGAAGGCGTCGCCGCCGCCGTGTTACGCGCGCCGGGTACCGGGGCGACTCAGCTGTTTGCCAGGAATGTGCCCGCCTGGCACGACCCCGAGCTGGCGCCGCTCGCCTACGATCCGGCGGCATCGCGCAAGCTGCTGGCCGGGCAGGGCTGGACACCGGGATCCGATGGCATCCTGCAAAAGGACGGCACGCCGCTCAGGCTCAAGCTGCTGACCTATTCCGACAGACCCGAGCTGCCGCTGATCGCCACCGCGCTGCAGGCGCAGTTGCGCGAAGTGGGCGTGGACGTGGAGGTCGCGGTGCAGAACTCCAGCGCCATCCCGGCCGCGCACAACGATGGCTCGCTGCAACTGGCGCTCTATGGCCGCAACTTCGCCCTGGTCCCGGATCCCCTGGTTACTCTGCTCAATGATTTCGGCCACGGCGGTGCGGAATGGGGTCCGTTGGGCTGGAAGAACCCGGTCTTCGACCATGCGCTGGCCGCGCTGCTGGCCAGCGACGATCCGGCCGAGCAACAGCGCCAGCGCCATGCCGCCATGGCCCAGGTGCAAAAGGACCTGCCGGTGATTCCGGTGGCCTGGTATCGCCAGACGATGGCCGTGTCCAATGCCGTCGAAGGCGCCGCCATCGATCCCTTCGAGCGCACCTTCGGCCTGAGCAAGCTGCGGTGGACCCCATGACCCGCTTGCTTGCCTTTCGCCTGCTGCAGGCGGGGCTGGTCGCCCTGCTGGTCGGCGGTCTCACCTTCCTGTTCATGAATCTGCTGCCGGGAGACGCCGCCTACCGCATCGCGGCCGGGCGTTACGGCTATGATCTGGTGGATACCGCCGCAGCTGCGGCGGTGCGGGCCGAGCTGAATCTGGATCAGCCCCTGCTGTGGCGCTTCCTCGCCTGGATCGGCGATCTGCTGACCCTGGATCTCGGCCATTCGCTGGTCTCCGGCAAGCCGGTGATGGACGTCGTCGCCCACGAATTGGGCAGCTCCATCCGCCTGGCCATCGGTGCCGTCTGCCTGTCGCTGCTCCTGGGCCCGCCGCTGGGCGTGGTGGCCGGTCTGCGTCCGGGGAGTCTGCTGGACCGCGGCCTGCTGGTGCTGACCACCGCGATCCGCGCGCTGCCGCAATTCGTCCTGGGCGTGATCTTCGTGCTGCTGTTCGCCATCTCCTGGCAGCTGTTCCCGGCGGCCGGTCACGGTACCTTCTGGCACAGCGTCTTGCCCACGCTGACCCTGGCCCTGGGGCTCGCCGCGGTGTCGTCGCGGGTCGCCCGGGACGCCACGGTGGAGGTCGCCGCGTCCGCCTACTACCGCTTCGGCCGCCTCAAGGGCCTGAAAGGCGCCAGCGTCTTCCTGCGCCATGGCCTGCGCAACATCGGCGTGCCGGTGGTGACCTACCTGGGCGTGCAGCTGGTGTATCTCATCGAGGGCGTGGTGGTGGTGGAGACGCTGTTCGCCTGGCCGGGCATCGGTCACGGTCTGGTCCACGCCATCGTCCAGCGCGACGTGCCCATGGTGCAGGGCACCGCCCTAGCGATGGGGCTGCTGTTCGTCATCCTCAATACCCTGGTCGATCTCGCCAACCACCTGATCGATCCGCGCGGGAGAAACGCATGAATCTCGACGCTACCCTCGCTGCGGCGGCGCCTCCGGGCAAATCTTCCGCGCGCGGGCTCGGCCTGGGCCTGCTGGCGACACTGATCGCCTTCGCCGTACTCACCCCGCTGCTCTGGCCGGGCGATATCGCCCATCAGGACTATGAGGCGATTCTCGCGGGGCCCAGCAGCGCCTATCCGCTGGGTACCGATCACCTGGGCCGCGACATGCTGGCGCGGCTGTCGGTGGCCATCCGCTTCTCGCTGGGGCTGGCCTTCATCAGCGTCTGCACCGCCGCCATTCCCGGCGTGCTGCTGGGCATCCTGGCCGCCTGGAAAGGCGGACTGGTCGACAAGCTGCTGGGCGGCCTGGCCGAGCTGTTCCTGGCCTTGCCGGGGTTGCTGCTGGTGCTGCTGATCGTCGCGGTGTTTCCCGGCTCCTTCGTCGCCCTCTACAGCGCCGTGGCCCTGGTGCTCTGGGTGGAGTATTTCCGCATGACCCGGGCGCTGGCGCGCACCGTGCTGGCCTCGCCGGCGGTGGCCGCCAGCGGGCTGCTGGGCTTCGGCCCCGTCTACATCATCCGCCGCCATCTCTGGCCGCAGATGGCGCCGCTGCTCCTGACCATCGCCGCCTTTGGCGCCGCCTCGACCATCATGGCCATCGCCGCCCTGGGTTTCGTCAGCATCGGCGTGCGCCCGCCCACGGCCGAGCTGGGCCTGATGATCACCGAGTTGCTGCCCTATTACGCCGAGGCACCCCTGGTCATGGGCCTGCCTATCCTGGCGATCTTTCTAACCGTGCTGTCGCTGCTGCTCATCACCGGAGGGCGCAAGCCATGACCGCCTTGCTCACGACCACGGCGCTGGAGATCCGCACCGCCGAGGCCCGATTGGTGGAACCGCTGTCAATCCGCCTGGCGCCGGGGCAGGTGTTGTCGATCATCGGCGAGACCGGCTCGGGCAAGAGCCTGTTCGCCCAGGGCGTCGTCGGCAACCTGCCGGCGGGGCTGCAGGCCCACGGGCAGATAGGCCTGGCGGACGGCTTCAGCGAAGAAGGCCGCGAGGCCGGTCGCCGTAAGCACTGGGGCAGGGGGCTGGCGGTGCTGCCCCAGGAACCCTGGCTGAGCCTGGACCCGACCATGCAGGCACGCTCCCAGGTCGCCGAGACCTACACCCAGGTCGTCGGCCTCGCCCGTGCCGAAGCCCGCGACCGGGCCAGCGCGGATCTGGCGCGGCTGGGCCTGGCCGGCGCCGAGCGCAAGTATCCCTTCCAGCTGTCCGGGGGCATGGCCCAGCGCCTGGCCTTTGCCGCCACCCATGCCGGTGGCTCGCCAGTGCTGATCGCCGACGAGCCCACCAAAGGGCTGGATCGCGACCGCATCGACGAGGTCATCGACCTGCTCAAGGCCATGCTGGCCGAGGGAGGCAGCCTGCTCATCATCACCCACGACCTGGAAGTCGCGCGCCGCCTGGGCGGCGAGGTGATGATCATGCTCAAGGGACGGGTCATCGAATCCGGTACGGCCGAGCAGGTGCTGCGCCAGCCGCAGCATGCCTATACCCGTGAACTGCTGGCCGCCGATCCCGCCCAGTGGCCGAAGCGTACCTCGCGAGCCATTACCGACGAAGCCGTGGTGACGGTGGAGGACCTTGCCGCCCAGCGCGGTGGCAAGCAGCTGTTCGAGGGATTGTCCTTTGGCGTCCGGCCTGGGGAGATTCTCGGCGTGACGGGACCGTCTGGCTGCGGCAAGTCGACCCTCGGCGACATCCTGCTTGGCCTGGCCGCGCACAGCGCGGGTGCGATCCGCCGCCAGCCGGGTCTCGGTCGCTTCGCCTTCCAGAAGCTGCACCAGGATCCGGTGGCTGCCTTCGCGCCCTCGGTGACCATTCGCCAACTGCTGGCGGATCTGGTGCGGCTGCATCGGCTGGATACAGCGCGGATTGGGCGGCTGATGCAGCGCCTGCGCCTCGACGAGCGCCTGCTGGATCGACTGCCCGGCAACATCTCCGGAGGTGAGTTGCAGCGCTTTTCCCTGCTGCGCGTGCTGCTGCTCGACCCGGCGCTGATCTTCGCTGACGAGCCCAGCTCGCGGCTGGACCTCATTACCCAGAAGGAGATGATCGAGCTGCTGGTCGAGACCGCCGAGGAATCCGGAACCGCCATCCTCCTGGTCAGCCACGACGAGGACCTGGTGGGCGCCGTCGCCGATCGGCGCATCCACCTGACAGATCCGGCGGCGCCGATGCGCAGTCAGGCGGAGTTGAACTCCCGGCCTGAGGCGCCGGAGGTGGTTTTCGCCGCCCACGACTAGGATTTTCGCCGGTATCCCTCAGTACCGGCAGCACCCTTCCAGCTAAGCGACTCGTCTGACATGCGATGGCAGCGGTCACGTGCTGGGCGCAACAAACGTCCAGTGAGGTTCGCTGCGCGCTGAAAAAAGCGTCGGGTATCCAGGCCCTGCTCCGAAAGCGGCAGGTTTCAACTTGGTATTACTTTACCAAGAATTCTTGGTAGTGATTTTTGGACTGGTTAGAAAGAGATCCTGGGTTGGCCAAGCAAACTTGCACAGCTCCTGAGTCGAAACTTCCTAAGCTTGGCGCACTGAGCGATGGGATCGATGTTTTTCCGTCTGTATCTGTTAGATGAGGGACAAGGCGTGGGCTTCGTGAATCGCGCTAGAACATTCTTATAATATGTCCGTCTTTTTATAGTAGGCGCTCGATTTCTATTGGAGATATAGGAGGTGAGCTGCGGTAAAAAACCTTAATAACTTAAATATCCAAATTTGAATTTTAGGTGAAAAGACGCCGTAAACCTTGACGCCTGGCGATAGGAAAAAGCAGCATTACGCATCCCGTGTCGACGTGCCCTTGCTGCCAATCGACTGCACTAGTCGATTGCGCGGCAGTGTCTGCACGTAAGTAGAGGCTGCCCGCGAAGTTCATGTGACGACTGATTTCTACCTCTTTGTCTGTGTGTGAGAGTTCCAGCGGTTTTATCCGGCTAGTTTCGGCGTGGCAGTGAGTTATATCGAAAGATTGAACAGGCAGGCTTGCAAGTCCGTTGTTTTCGAAAATTAAGAGATCGAGTAACTCCTATGTCCGCTTTGTTTTCTTTCTGGTAGTCGATTCGCCAGCACTATGACCTGATTTCAGAGCCCGTACTGGGGAGTGCGGGCTCTCTTCAACGCGCATTTCAAGCCACGCCGGTGCGGCTCTGCTGTCCGGTGCGCGTCTGGCTGCGCGTCTTCAACCACTAGTAGTCGCCGACAATGAATAGGGGAAGTTATGCAAAGCACGCGTAATCAGAAAGGAGCGATATCCAATACCCATTTGACCAGTTTCAGCCGACTCCTCGGCCGCTGGACGTTTGGGGTGGTGGGCGGCTGTACGCTGCTGCTTGGCTGCAATGCAGCCTTCGCGGAGGGCTTGGTGGACGACAGCAAACTGGTGCTGACGGTACGCAACTTCTACTTCAACAGTGACCGCGCCAACGGACGGGCGAATCAGGAAGACTGGACCCAGGGTTTCCTGCTGGACTATCAGTCAGGGTTCACACCGGGTCCCGTGGGTATTGGGGTCGATGCCTTCGGCTATCTGGGCCTCAAGCTCGATGGCGGCCCCGGACGCCGTGGCACCGGTAACTTGCCCGTTCATGCCGGGAATGAGCCGGCTGATGAATATTCCCGTGCCGGTGCTGCGCTGAAGCTGCGGCTGGGCAATACCGTGGTGCGCTATGGTCAACAGGCGCCCACGGCGCCGGTCTTCGCCATCAGCACCAGTCGCCTGCTGCCGCAGACCGCCACGGGGTGGAGCGTGCTCAGTAGCGACATGGCGGATCTGTTGCTGGAAGCAGGGCATTTCACCTCTTCCACCGATCAGGTCAGCACTAACCGCGATGGCGATCTCTGGGCCGGATACGCGCGGCAGCGCGCCGATCACATCGATTTCGCCGGTGGCAAGTACAGCCCGGTCAAGGGGGTCAGCCTGTCGCTCTATGCGGCGCAGCTGGATGACATCTGGAACCAGTACTACGGCAACCTGAATCTGGTAAGGGCGCTGTCCAGCACCCAGGCACTCACCTTCGATGCCAATCTCTATCACACACGGGATACCGGAGCGGCCAAGGCTGGCCCGATCGACAATACGTCCTATAGCCTCGCCGCTGCCTTCAGCCAGGGACCTCACACCTTCACGCTGGGCTGGCAGCAGATCGATGGTGATACGCCGTTCGACTACGTGGCCTTGGGCGACAACGATCGCCTCGGCGGCGGTATCCTCCTGGGCAACGCCGTGATGCTCTCCGACTTCAATGCCCCTGGCGAACGCTCCTGGCAAGCGCGCTACGATCTCAGCTTCAAGACGCTCGGCGTGCCCGGCCTCAGCCTGATGACCCGCTACCTCGATGGCTCCGGTATCGATGGTCGCGAGCTGCCGGTCAACAGCGCCTATCGTGGGCTCTACGGCGCAGACGATCACGAGCGGGAAGTCGACCTGGAGGGTCGCTACGTCCTGCAAGCGGGAGCGGCCAAAGGACTGTCGATCCGGGTCCGCCAGGCCTGGCACCACGGCTCGCCGTCCACCGGCGGTTCGGTCAATCAGCTGCGGGTCATCCTCGACTATCCGCTGCAATTGCTCTGACGCTCGCGTAATCCCCAATGGACGCCGCGACCGCTGGCAAGCGGTTCGCGGCCGTCCGTCGTCGCTGGCTTAAGCGGGCCCCGCTGCGCCGATAGCCCTAATAGTCATTTTATTAGGGATAACCCTCATGAGTCTTCGCAGCCTCAACGTCGCGCCCCGCGCCGTGCTGTTCTTTTCCGTCATCGTCCTGATCGTCTTCGCCCTCGGTGGCGTCGCCGTGGTGCAGATGGGCAAGCTCTTCGAGGCGGAGCAGGAAGTGGAGACCAACTGGCTGCCGGGCAACCAGCTGGCGGCGAAGATGAGTGGCGGATTGCTGCGGCTGCGCCTGGAAAGTCTCAGGGCCACCACCACACCGGATCCGCAGCTGCGCGCCCAGACGGTCGCGGCCTTTCCCGGTTATCGCGATGCCTTCTTCACGGCGGTCAAGGACTACGAAAAGACCCTGGCCAACGCTGAAGACCGCCAGTTGTACGGCGCCGTGGTCAAGGGCGCCGAGAGCTACCGGACCCTGCTGGATGCCTTCGAGCCCAAGCTGCGCGCGGGTGACAACGAAGGCGCCATCGTCCTGATCAACACCTCGATCCGTCCGCTCACCAACGCGCTGGAAAAGACCATTGCCGAACTGAGCGCCTTCAACGAGCGCGGTGCCCAGGCTGCGGGGCAGGCGGCGGGCGCCACCTATGCCAACGGCCTGTTCTGGGTCTATGGGCTGATCGGCCTGACCATAGCGGCCACCGTCGTGCTTGCGGCTCTGCTGATCCGCAGCATCACCCTGCCGGTGGGTGAGGCCTTGCGCATTGCCCAGCGGATCGCCCGCAAGGACCTTACCGAACGGATCACCGTGGTCGGTCGCGACGAAGCGGCCGGCATGCTGCAGGCCCTGGCCCAGATGCAGGGCAATCTGCGCGACACCGTTTCCCATCTCGGCGACAGCTCGACCCAGCTGGCCTCCGCCGCGGAAGAGATGACCGCGGTGATCGACGAAGCCAGCCGCGGCTATGTGCGGCAGAACGACGAGGTCAACCAGGCTGCCAGTGCCGTCACCGAGATGAGTTCGGCGGTGGAGGAGGTCGCGCGCAACGCCGCCGATGCGGCCAGCACCTCGCTGCATACCCAGAACCTGACCAGCGACGGCCTGGACAAGGTCACCCGCACAGTGCAGTCGATCGAGGCGCTGGCGCAGAACGTGGCCAGCACCAGCGAGCAGATCCAGGCCCTGTCGTCCCGCGCCCAGGACATCAACGCCGTGGTCGAGGTCATTCGCGCCATCGCCGAACAGACCAACCTGCTGGCGCTGAACGCTGCCATCGAGGCGGCCCGGGCGGGTGAGCAGGGCCGGGGCTTCGCCGTGGTCGCCGACGAGGTACGGGCACTGGCCCATCGTACCCAGCAGTCGACTCGCGAGATCGAGCAGATGATCGGCGCCATCCAGAATGATTCATCCCAGGCCGTCAGGGCCATGGCCGAGAGTCAGCAGCTGGCCGGTGAATCCACCTCGGTCGCCCAGCTGGCCAATGTGTCCCTGGAGCAGATCGCCGAATCCATCTCCCAGATCAACGATCGCAATGCGGTCATCGCCACCGCCGCTGAAGAGCAGGCGCAGGTGGCGCGGGAGATCGATCGCAACATCACCAGTATCCGTGACCTGGCCACCCAGAGCGCGACCGGCGCCACCCAGACCGCCAGCGCCAGCGCCGAGGTCTCCAGGCTGGCCAGCGGATTGAATCGCGTGGTTCGCGAATTCGCCGTCTAGGAGGAGGGCCTTGAGGCCTTCTCGCCACGCGGCGGCGGGAAGGCGTCCTTTGCGACTGGCTCCAGGTTCGTCGCGGCAATAGAAAGACTAACAAGGGCTCTGGGGCATTCGCCCGTGCGACTGCGCTGGGCGGGCACGCCTGCTCGCCGCTGGAATGCCCGCCCGACAGTCTTTAGTATTCCGTTACATCGCCTCTGGCATCGGGTAGAGAACGAATCGGCGCTTGGCCTGCCTAAACAGTGTCCAATCAACCCGGAGTCCTACCATGAACGCGAAGAAAATCTCTGCCTTGATGTTTGCTGGTCTGATCGCTGCCAGTGGCGCTGCTTTCGCCACCGAAAGTGCAGGCAATCCGCCAAAGGCCAACAGCGCTGGTATGGGCACCCCGGCTGGTCAGAAGACCGGTGAAGGTGCAGGCGCCGCGACCGGCGCCGGCAAGACCACGCTCAACGAGCAAGGCCAGAAGCAACAGCAGTAATGTCCAGGGGGTCGCCGGCACGTCTGGCGCCCCCTAAATCTGCGTCTAGAATGGAACTTTGCAGGCCTCTTGTGTCCAAGGGGGCCGAGCGTGTGGGTACAGGGGTCAGATGGTGAGTGCGGAACAGAGCAAGGTTGTCCTGGTCGTCGAGGATGAGCCGCAGATTTTGATGATTCTGGCGGATTATCTTTCCGAACTGGGTTACACCGTCCTGCAGGCGCCCTCGTCACTCGAAGCCTTTCGCATCCTGGCCGGTCGGCCACGCCTGGATCTGCTGATCACCGACTTCCGCCTTCCCGACGACGTCTCTGGCGTGATGATTGCCGAGCCCGCGCTCAAGTTGCGCCCCGATCTCAAGGTGCTCTTCATCAGTGGCTATCCAGCCGAAATCATCGATACCGGCTCGCCGTTGCTGGGCAAGGTCCCCTTGCTGACCAAGCCATTCTCCCTCGAGCGTCTCCACCTGCAGGTGCAGAAGCTGCTCGGCGCCTGATCCGCTCCCTCGCCACAGATCGTTTTTCCGCCGGCACAGTCTATCTGTCAGGTGCGACCACTCCGGTCGCCTCAGGTTGGAGATACCGGCGCCCATGGCTATCAAGCATTTCAATCATCACGAAGCGATTTCCTCCGCCGTTCCGGCTGAACAGGGTTTCGAAGCGGTCATCGCCGTCAAGGCGCGGCGCGAGGATGCCCATCCGACCTTTCACAAGGTCGCCACCGAGCGTCATTTCGATCTGGCCTCCGAGGCGGAGGAGGCCGCCGATGCCGCGCTCAATCGCGTGACCGAGATCGGCGACGACGATGAACTCCTCTGGGACGAGCGGGCCGTCTGATGAAGAGAGACCAGGAACAGGGCGAAGAACCCCGACAGCGGCATGAATCCGGTCCGGACGACCCTGAACTGAGTCGCGAGGAAGAGGAGGACGTCGACGAGAACCAGCTGCCACGCGCCGTGGTGCTGCACGAGATCATCCGTACCCAGGGTGATCACGAACTCGAACGAACGATCGCGGCGCTGTTCTGGTCGGCGCTGGCCGCCGGCCTGACCATGGGTCTGTCGTTGATGGCGATGGGGCTACTCAATGCCAATCTGCCCGAGGGTGGCTACAGCAAGGCCATCGCCAGCTTCGGTTATTCGGCTGGCTTTCTGGCGGTGATCCTGGCGCGTCAGCAGCTGTTTACCGAAAACACCCTGACGGCGGTACTGCCGGTGATGAGCGAACCCACGCTGCACAATTTCGGTCGCCTGGGGCGGCTGTGGGGTGTGGTACTGGTGGGCAATCTCATCGGGACCATCCTGGTCGCCTACGTGATCCTCAATCTGCCGCTGTTCGATGCCAAGGCCGACGCCGCTTTTCTGAAAATCGGTACCAAGGTGATGGAGAACGATGCCTCGGCGATGTTCGCCAAGGGCATCGTATCCGGCTGGATGATCGCCACCATGGTCTGGATGCTGCCCGCTGCAGAGCACGCCAGGATCTGGATCATCGTGCTCATCACCTACCTGATGGCCCTGGGGGACTTCACTCACATCGTGGTCGGCAGTCTGGAGGTGGCTTACCTGGTGTTCGCCGGAGAGGCGAGCTGGGGCGATTTCTGGCTGACCTTCGCCGGGCCGACCCTGGCCGGCAACATCGTCGGGGGCAGTCTGATCTTCGCGCTGATCAGCCATGCCCAGGTGCGCAGCGACACCTGAAAGCGGAAGGGCCGGCAAATTGCCGGCCCTTCGCGGTGATCAGGTAGCTGCTTCGATCACTCGTCGTCGTTGAGCTGACCCATGGCGGTAGTGTTGAAGCCGCCGTCGACATAGAGGATCTCGCCGCTGATGCCCGATGCCAGGTCGGAGCAGAGGAAGGCACCGGCGTTGCCGACTTCGTCGATGGTCACGTTGCGACGCAGGGGCGTCTGACGCTCGTTGGCGGCCAGCATCTTGCGGAAGCTCTTGATGCCCGATGCGGCCAGGGTGCGGATGGGACCGGCGGACACGGCGTTGACGCGGGTGCCTTCCGGGCCGAGGCTGCCGGCCAGGTAACGGACGCCGGCTTCGAGGCTGGCCTTGGCCATGCCCATGACGTTGTAGTTCGGCATGGTGCGCTCGGCGCCCAGGTAGGACAGGGTCAGCAGGCTGCCGTTGCGGCCGCGCATCATCTCGCGACCGGCCTTGGCCAGGGCGACGAAGCTGTAGGCGCTGATGTCGTGGGCGATCTTGAAGCCGTCACGGGTGGTCACGGCGGTGAAGTCGCCGTCCAGCTGGTCGCCGGGGGCGAAGCCGACCGAGTGGACGATGCAATCCAGGCCATCCCACTTCTTCGCCAGCGCGGCGAACACGGCTTCGATCTGGGCGTCGTCGGCAACGTCGCAGGGGAAGCACAGCTCGGGATTGGAACCCCAGCCGGCGGCGAATTCTTCGACGCGACCCTTGAGCTTCTCGTTCTGGTAGGTGAAGGCCAGCTCGGCGCCTTCGCGGTGCATGGCCGCGGCGATGCCGGAGGCGATGGACAGCTTGCTGGCGACGCCGACGATGAGAACGCGCTTACCGGCGAGAAATCCCATGGTTTTTTCCTCTTCTGTGTTGAATCCCAGGCAGCAGCCAGGGGCTGAGGTCCGGGTTGGGCAGGGCTCTGCGCAGGTCAGAGCGAGATCTTGGCCTGGCTCCGCTAGGGGTCAGGCACGGGTGGGGCGGTAAGGTAGCAGGTCGATACCCGGGACAAAAGCGCTGGTTGACCGCTGCGGTGCGCGGTCGCGCCTCAGTTGAGGAACAGCGTCAGGGTCTGACCAGGGGTCAGGGCGGAAGCGCTGCGCGGATTCCAGTCCTGCAGCGCCTGCACGCCGATGTTGTAACGCTTGGCGATCTGATAGAGGGAATCACCGGCCTTGACCCGATAGTAGGTGGGGGCGGCCTTGGTCGTTTTGGCCGTCTTTACCGCCGGCTTGGTGGTCTTGACGGTATAGGAGGCCGGCATCGCCACGGCCGTGGCGGTGCTGCTGCCCGTGCCATGCAGCTTCAGCGTCTCGCCGACCTTGAGGCCACGCTTGCCGAGATCGTTCCAGCGCTTGAGGTCACCCAGTTCCACCTCGTTGGCCCGGGCGATGGACCAGAGGCTGTCGCCGGTGCGCACCCGGTAGGTGCGCACCACGGGTTCTTCGGCCACGGCGATGGTTTCCAGGGGCGTCGTGGTCTTGCCGGTCTCGCGCCGCGGGATCATCAATTCCCGGCCAGCGGACAGGCGGCTGCTGCTGCTGAGCTTGTTGAGCGCGGCAAGTTGCTCGACGCTCACACGATTACGCTTGGCCACGCTGCGCATGGTATCGCCGCGGCGCACCTGGTATTCCTGCCACTGCACCACGGCATCAGAGGCGATGTTGGGCAGGGTCGCGACCAGGCGCTTGGCCTTTTCCGCCGGCACCAGCAGATGCTTGGGGCCGTCCATGGTCACACGCTGGGTATAGGCGGGATTTAGGCGATAGAGTTCGTTGGCATCCAGATCCGCAAGTTCCGCCACCCGGGCCAGATCCAGGTGCTGCTTGATGTCCACGACTTCGAAATAGGGTTCGTCCGGGATGGATTCCAGGGCCAGGCCGTAGGCGTCCGGATTGCGTACGATCTGGGAGACGGCGAGCAGCTTGGGGACGTAGTCCTGGGTTTCCGGCGGCAGCGACGACAGGTTCCAGTAATCGGTGGGCAGGCCGAGCGACTGGTTGCGCTCAATGGCGCGGCTGACCGTGCCTTCGCCGGCATTGTAGGCAGCCAGGGCCAGCAGCCAGTCGCCACCGAACATGTCGTGCAGCTTGCTCAGGTAGTCCAGGGCGGCGTTGGTCGAGGCGGTGATGTCGCGGCGACCGTCATAGAAGCGGGTCTGGCGCAGATTGAAATACTTGCCGGTGGTGGGGATGAACTGCCACAGACCGGAGGCGGCGCTGCGCGAGAGGGCGTTGGGATTGAAAGAGCTTTCCACCACCGGCAGCAGGGCCAGTTCCAGCGGCATGTTGCGTTCTTCCAGGCGCTCGACGATGTAATGCAGATAGGGCGCGCCGCGGCTGCAGGACTGCGCGAGGGCAGCTTCGTGGCTGGCGTACCAGAGGCGCTGACGATCGATGCGCGGGTTGGTGCCGTTGTCACCGGCCCCCTGGAGCTGATAGCCGTCCCGCACCCGGTCCCAGATGTCGCCGCTGGTGGCCGCCGCGGTCGGTGCCTTGCGCAGCCATTCCGGCGGACGCTGCATCTTGCTTTGCGTCATGTGCAGATCGGCCTGATAGGCACGATTGTCTGGCTGCTGGTTGCTCTGGCAGCCGGCGAGGAAGACGGCGAGGCAGAGCGCCGAGACTTTGAAGGAGGTGGCCAGCACGTCTGGTTCGCGGGTTTTCGGCGTCGCTGGCGGCATCGGTCTGGGCTTTCCGGGAGCTGGAGGATGGGCGATTCTAGGAACCGCATCCCGGGGGGTCAAGGAACAACCCCTTGGCCTGTGACCTGTACGACGACCGCAAACCCTGGCTTACAGCGTGCTGACGGGGTCTGGGCAATAGGTGTCAGAACGTGTCCTTCCAGCCTCTCAAGGCCGCGAAATAGGTATCCTCCGGCGCATCTGCCGCCACCCCGCGCTCCTCTTGCAGACGCAGACGTACGCTGCTTTCGGCGGTACGCAGGAAGGGATTGATGCGGCGTTCGCGGCCCAGGGTGGAGGGCAGGGTGGGACGCTGGGTCTCCCGCAGCTGCTGCGTCTCGGCCAGGGCCTGCTGCACCGCGGGGTTTTCCGGTTCTACCGCCTGGGCGAAGCGCAGGTTGCTGAGGGTGTATTCGTGGCCGCAGTAGATTTCGGTGGCGTCCGGCAGGCTGGCCAGGCGTTGCAGGGAGGTCAGCATCTGGCTGGGCGTACCTTCGAAGAGCCGGCCGCAGCCGGCCGAGAAGAGGGTATCGCCGCTGAACAGCAGGGGTCGCTCACCCGCGACATGGAAGGCGATGTGGCCGGCGGTATGGCCGGGCACCCGCAGGACCTCGAAGGGAACGCCCAGCACCTCCAGGCGCTGGCCGTCCGCCAGGGGGAGGTCGACCGCGGCGATGCGTTCGTCAGCCGGCGCACTGACCCGGGCGCCGCTGCGCTGCTTGAGCGCAGTGATGCCACCGGTGTGGTCGTTATGGTGGTGGGTGATCAGGATATCGGTCAGGCGCCAGTCCGGATTGGCATCGAGCCAGGCCAGGACGGGGGCGGCATCGCCCGGATCGACCACGACCGCCTGTCTTGTCGCGGCGTCCTTGATCAGCCAGATGTAGTTATCGTTGAAAGCGGGCAGCGGAAGAATGTCGAACATGGACGAGCTCTCTGGTCGGACTGCAGGCCCCTAGGGTAGCAGTGGGTGGTAGGGCTAAGGCTTCAATATGAGAGGACCAGACGATGCACGATGAATTCTCCGCCCAGGTCGATCCGCGCTGGCTGAGGCTGATGAGCTCGGCACGGGACTGGCTGGCCGGTCCACTGGGCCAGCTGCTGCTGGAGCAGGAGCGCGTGCTGATCGACGAAGAGCTCAAGCGTCACTTCGGCAGTTACCTGATCCATTACGGTCCGCACCCCGAGGCGCCGGCCAATTGCGGTCAGCTCCGCCATGCGGTGCGCATAGGGCCGCCGCTGGGTGATGTGGACATTGTCTGCGAAGAGGGTGCCTGGCCCCTGGGCGAGCACGCGGCCGACGTGGTCCTGTTGCAGCACGGTCTGGATTTCTCCCTGGCGCCGCATCGGCTGTTGCGTGAAGCGGCACTGAGCGTGCGCCCGGGCGGGCACCTGGTGGTGGTGGGCATCAATCCCTGGAGTCTCTGGGGCGTGCGCCATTACCTGGCTCGGGATGCCCTGCGCAAGGCCCGTTGTTTCGGCCCCAGCCGGGTCGGCGACTGGCTGTCGGTGCTGGGCTTCGCGCTGGAGAAACGGCGCTTCGGGTGTTATCGTCCGCCGCTTTCATCCCCCAAGTGGCAGCAGCGGCTGGCCTGGATGGAGCAGGGTGAAGCCGAACCCAACTGCGAGCAGGCAGCGGGCGCGGGCTTCTATCTGCTGTCGGCGCGCAAGCTGATGTTCGGCCTGCGCCCCGTGCCCCAGGCGCGCAAGGAACCGCGCGGCAAGCTGGTGCCCATGCCGGTGGCCAAGATCAGCCGCCGCGAATCGAGTGAATCCAATGAGTGACGACATCGTCGAGGTCTTTACCGACGGCGCCTGCAAGGGCAATCCCGGCCCCGGTGGCTGGGGCGCCTTGCTGAAGTTCAAGGGTGCGGAGCGAGAGCTCTGGGGCGGCGAAGCCAACACCACCAACAATCGCATGGAGTTGATGGCGGCCATCCAGGCCCTGGCGGCGCTCAAGCGCCCCTGCCAGATCCGCCTGACCACCGACTCCGAGTACGTGATGAAGGGCATCACCCAGTGGCTGGTGAACTGGAAGAAGCGGGGCTGGCAGACCGCCGCGCGCCAGCCGGTGAAGAACGCCGAGTTGTGGCAGGCCCTGGACGAACAGGTTCAGCGCCACCAGGTCGAGTGGCGCTGGGTGCGCGGCCACACCGGCCACCCCGAGAACGAGCGAGCCGACCAGTTGGCCAACCGCGGTGTCGACGACGTCCGGCAGGCCAAGCAGGCCGCCAAGGCGTAACCAGGCAAGAGGTTAGCGATGAGATACGTAGTTCTGGATACCGAAACCACCGGCATGCCGGTGACCGATGGCCATAGGGTCATCGAGATCGGCGGGGTCGAGGTCGTCGGCCGGCGCCTGACCGGGCGGCATTTCCATGTCTACCTCAACCCGGATCGGCAGATCGACGAGGGCGCCATCGCGGTCCACGGCATCACCGATGATTACGTCGCCGACAAGCCGCGCTTCGCCGAGATCGCCGACAGCTTCTTCGAGTTCATCGAAGGTGCCGAGCTGGTCATCCACAACGCGCCCTTCGACGTGGGCTTCATCAACATGGAGTTCGCCCGGCTGGGTGTCCATCCCGAGCGCGCCGACATCTCCCAGCACTGCTCGGTGCTCGACACCCTGGTCATGGCCCGCGGCCGGCATCCCGGCCAGCGCAACAGCCTGGATGCCCTCTGCAAGCGCTATGGCGTAGACAACTCCAACCGCGAGCTGCATGGCGCCCTGCTGGACGCCGAGATCCTCGCGGACGTCTACCTGGCCATGACCGGTGGCCAGACCAGCCTGTCGCTGGCCGCCCACGGCCAGGAAGGCAATGGTGACGGCAATTACGTCATGCCGATCAGGCGGTTGCCGGCCGATCGCCCGCGGACCCGGGTGATCAGCGCGACCAGCACCGATCTCGATGCCCATGCGGCGCGCATGGCGGCCATCGAAAAGAGCTGCGGCCGGCCCCCCTTTGGCTGGCCGGCGCCGACGCCGAATAGCGCCTTTCAACGCTCGCCAGACGCCCGCTCGGTCCGGGAACGGGCGTTCGCGTTCGTCTGAATAAGCTGAAAGACCTCACAATTTTCAGCTATTGTTCAACTAAGATGCTGCAGGCTGGTCATTTGAGCCCGCATGAAGCCTCGAATTTCGAATTGCGCGGAACTTTATTTGTTCCTCAAAATCATATGACGATTCGGAATTATCGCTTCGCTGTTGTGGATTTACAGGTCTAGCGTTCCAGAGCAAGGTTCTTTGGCGTGGCGAGTAGTCCCATACCCGTCCGCCTGGAATGATTAGTGTGACCCGGTCAGGAAGACGCAGGTACCTAGGCTCCAGTTGGAATAGCAAGCCTTTTTTCCCGTTTTAAAATGGCGTTGGCGAGGTTGTAATGGCGCAGGAGGCGTAAGGCACCATGGTGACCGGAGCAAGAGCTTTGAGCTTGGTCCGCGAACAGCTGTTCGCGACCATCGAGGAAGCTGAATCCCATCTCGAGCGATTCATCGTCGAGCGGCACTGCAGCAGCCTGTTGCAGCGCGCGGTCGAGAGCATCGGCCAGATTCGTGGCGCCCTCACGCTGATAGAGCTGACTGGTGCCCAGTTGCTCGCCCATCAGACGCTGCAGATCGCCAACGACATTCCTGCCGGCGCCGGTGCCGAACATGACGAGCACCTCATGGCGATCTGCCGTGGACTGCATGTGCTGCGCCGCTATCTCGAACAACTGCGTAGCGGTCAGGACGAGATGCCTGAACTGCTGCTGCCGGCGATCAACGCCCTGCGACTCGCTGGCGGCGAACCCGAACTCCCGGAAAGCTATTTCTTCAGTGTCCGCCTCGATCAGCGTCCCCTGATCAGCGAGACCACCAGTCTTGGCGTGCGTGAGCGTCAGGCCCAGGCGCGCCGGATGCGTCAGATGTACCAGGTCGGCCTGCTGGGTTTCCTGCGCGACGTCAATGGCGTGGCCAGCCTCAGGCTCATGGCCAGGGCGCTGGAGCGCTCCGCGGCGCTGCTGCACGATCATGTCGGCGGCTACCTGCCCTGGGTCGCCGCGGCCACGGTCGAGGGCTTCGCTCAGGGCCGCCTGACGGCCACCCGTGAACGCAAACAATTGTTCGCCCGGGTCGATCGCGAACTGCGCCAGATGCTGGGCAACGAGCTGCACGAGCCGGCCCGCAGCACCCTCAAGGAGCTGCTCTATCTGCTGGCGCTGGCCGGTGTCGAAGGCGCCCATCCGCAAGAGGTCATGAACGCCTACGGCTTCGAGCGACTCGGCTTTACCGATGCCCAGCTCGAAGCCGGCAAGAAGCGGCTCGCCGGTCCCGGTCATGCGGTGATGCATTCGCTGTCCGCGGCGATCCGCGAAGAGGTGGAGACGGTCAAGGACCTGATCGACCTCATCGAGGCCGAGTTGCGCACCGGCGCCGAGCAGAATCGCCTGCCTCGCTCCGATAATTTCTCCCGGCTGTATGTCCAGGTCGGCCTGCTGGGCAAGACCCTGGAGATGGTCGGGCAGGAGAACGCCGGTCAGGTGCTGCAGCAGTGCCTGCCCAATATCTCCCAGTTCCGCGACCGGACGGTCGTGCTGGAGGACCTGGCGCCCCTGGCCGATGCTCTGTTGCTGGTGGAAAGCCTGCTGGGCCAGCCCGAAGGGCAGGGCTCGCTGATCGACGTGCCGCTGGAAGCCGAGGGTGTCCAGGTCAGCGTCGCCAACTATCAGCTGGGCGAGGCCCAGGCGTTGCTGCACCGGGAGGCCTACAAGGGCCTGACCGACGCCAAGCGCGCCATTGGCGCCTTTCTCGATTCCCGTGGCGATACCCTGCACCTGGCCACCGTGCCGGCGCTGCTGGATACCGTCCGCGGTGCCTTGTTCTTCCTGGGTAATCCCCGCGCGGCCGAGCTGGTGCGGGCCTGTACCGGTTACATCCAGCGCTGCCTGATCGAAGGTGGTCAGGCCTGCGAGTCGGCGACCCTCGAAGTGCTGGCGGATGCCCTCAGCAGCATCGAGTTCTTTGTCGAAAGCGGTGGCACCGAGAGCCAGGACGGCACCCCGGAGATTCTCGATATCGCGGCGCAGAGCATTCGCGCCCTGGGCTGGACCTCGGCTGCGGCATGAGTGTCTGGCAGCCTGGCTGGTTCCAGACCGCCCAGCCCTCCGGTGGCTGGCTGGTCGTCCACAGCGGCCAGGCGTTTCTGACCTCGGGCACCGAGGTGCTCTTCGCCCTGGATGATCCGCGCGTCCAGGGCTTCGAAGGGGAGCGCCATGGGATGGGGCAGTGGCAGGCGCAGCCGGTCACGCTGCTCGAACTGGATACGCCTGAGGATATCGATGGCTGCCTCTGGCAGCCCTTGCGGCCGTTGATGCTGCAATCGCCCCATGCGCTGTTCAAGTTGCTGGGCTATGCCAACCAGATCGGAACCTGGGCGCGGCAGCATCGCTTCTGCGGCCAGTGCGGTACCCGGACCTTCGCGCTCGATGGCCAGCGCGGCCTCAAGTGCCCGAATTGCCAGCTCACCCAGTACCCACGGCTGTCGCCCAGCATGATCGCCCTGGTCACCCGTGGCGATGAGGTGTTGCTGGCGCGATCGCCCCGTTTCGCGCCCGGCGTCTTCAGCACCCTGGCGGGCTTCGTCGAGCCGGGCGAGTCGGCGGAAGCTTGCGTGCACCGGGAGATCATGGAAGAGGTGGGCGTTGCGGTCACCAACCTGCGCTACCAGGGCAGCCAGAACTGGCCGTATCCGCATTCCCTGATGCTGGGTTACCACGTCGATTATCTGAGTGGCGACATCTGTTGCCAGCCGGAGGAAATCGAAGACGCCCGCTGGTTCCATCTGCGCGAGTTGCCGACGCTGCCGCCGGCCTTTTCCATCTCGCGCTTTCTGATCGATCGCTATCGCGTCGAGCGGCTAGGCGGCGCTGAACCAGTGCTGCCAGATTAGCTTGACGGTCAAGGCCAGCACGACGCAGATGAACACCGGGCGGATGAACTTGGCGCCGCCGGCGATGGCGCTGCGCGCGCCCAGATAGGCACCCAGGGTCAGTGACAGGCCCATGGTCAGCCCCAGTACCCAGAGCACCTGCCCCAGGGCGATGAACATCACCAGGGCGACGCCGTTGCTGACGAAATTCATGGTGCGGGCCACGCCACTGGCCTTGAGCAGGTCCAGCGGGTAGAGCAGCAGGCTGCTGACGGTCCAGAAGGCGCCGGTGCCCGGTCCGAAGAGGCCGTCATAGGCGCCCAACGTCAGGCCCTGGGGCCATTGGCGCCGCTGCGGCACGGGCGCATCGCTGAGCACCGGCGCCTTGGGCGTACCGCCGAACAGCAGATAGAGGGCACAGCTGAACACCACGACCGGCAGCAGCTGATTGAGGAAGTCCGCGGAAAGATGGTGGGCGACCAGGGCGCCGATCCCCGCACCGATGGCGGTAGCCACCAGGGCATGCCGCCACTGACGGGGATGGAACAGCTTGCGTCTATAGAAGGTGTAGGCGGCGGTGGCGCTGCCAAAGGTGGAGCTGAGCTTGTTGGTGCCGATCGCCAGGTGGGGCGGCACGCCGGCCATCAGCAGGGCCGGCACCGTGAGCAGGCCACCACCGCCGGCGATGGCGTCGATGTAGCCGGCCAGAAAGGCGACCCCCGCCAGCAGCGTCAGGGTCATGGGGTCCAGGGCGAATTCGAGCATGGGGTAGGGCGCCAGATGGAACGGGGGCGCCATCATGCATCAGACGCGCAGCCGTCACCACCTGTCGCCGCCCCTGGTCAGTCCAGTGCGGGGAAGGGCAGTCCGACGTAGTTTTCCGCGATGGTCGTGCGACCCGCTCTGGAATCGAGCAGCGCCTGGAGTTCGGCGTCCTGCACCCGCTGGGTGAAGGCGTCGGTATCCGGAAAGCGGTGCAGGGCGGTGGTCATCCACCAGGAAAAGCGCACCGCCGCCCAGATGCGTTTCAGGCAAAGCGTCGAATAGCGTTCGAGGCAGGCGGCATCGCCGGTGCGATAGGCCTGCTCCAGCAGCAGATGCAGATTGCGCACGTCGCCCAGGGCCAGGTTGAGCCCCTTGGCGCCAGTGGGCGGGACGATATGGGCGGCATCGCCGACCAGGAACAGGCGGCCGTACTGCATGGGCTCGACCACATAGCTGCGCAGTGGGGCGATGCTCTTTTCCAGGGACGGACCGGTCACCAGCTGGGCCGCCGTCTCGGCTGGCAAGCGGGCCTTGAGTTCCGCCCAGAAGCGCTCGTCCGGCCAGTTCTCCACCGAGTCCCCGGCTGCCACCTGCAGGTAATAGCGGCTGCGGGTTGCCGATCTCATGCTGCACAGGGCGAAGCCGCGGGGGTGGTTGACGTAGATGAGTTCATCGGCGGCGGGCGGGGTATCGCTCAGCAGTCCCAGCCAGCCGAAGGGATAGACCCGCTCGTATTCGGTGAGCACACCGTCCGGGATGCTGCGGCGCGAGATGCCATGGAAGCCGTCGCAGCCGGCGATGTAATCGCAGTCGATGCGCAGGGGCTCACCGGCAACCTGGCAGGTGACATGGGGGCACTCGCCCTTGAGCTCATGGGGCTGGACATCGCTGGCCTGGTAGAGGGTAGGGGCGCCGCTGGCCTCGCGGGCGGCCATCAGGTCGCGGGTCACCTCGGTCTGGCCATAGACAGTGACGCAGCGTCCGCCCAGCAGATCGTTCAGGTCCAGCCGCTCGCGCTGGCCATGGATGGCGAACTCGACCCCCTCGTGTACCTGGCCTTCCTGTTCCAGCCGCTCGGCGACGCCGGCCTTGTGCAGCAGATCGACCGTGCCCTGTTCGAGCACGCCGGCGCGGATGCGGCTGAGGACATGATCGGCGCTCTGGCGCTCGACGATGACATTGTCGATGCCCGAACGGGTGAGCAGTTGACCCAGCAGCAGCCCGGATGGGCCCGCGCCGATGATGACGACTTGGGTACGCATGGAGTCTGTCCTCTTGTCTGGCGTGATCGCCGTCTTGTTATAGGGCTCCGGTATTTTTGGACGATTTTGGCTGGTTTCGGCAGGGACCTTTCCGATACTTTCTGGTACTTTTCAATGATTCGTGCGGCTATCGCCCAGGGACTGACGATGACCAACGCCTTTCCACCCATCTTCAAGCTGTATGGCGAGGCTCAGGCCTGGCCGGCACCGGATCTGCTGCATTGCGAGACCATCGAGAGTCGCAGTCGGCTGCATGCCTGGCATATCGACACCCATCGCCACGCGGATCTCGCGCAACTGCTCTATGTGCGCACCGGTGGGGTGCGCCTGCAGCTGGAAGACTGGCAGGGGGAAAGGCGCGGACCGCTGCTGGTGGTGCTGCCGGTGCTGTGCGTCCATGCCTTCGACTTCGATCCGGCGGTCGAAGGCTTCGTCATTACCCTGCCGGTACCCCAGGTGGAGCGGCTGAAGCAGCGCTGCCAGCGAGCCGGTCAGGGATTGTTCCTGGGGGCCGAGTGCCTGGACCTGGCAGCGCCCGATGCCCTCTGGATCGATCAGTTGATCGGCCAACTGGTCGCTGAATACGAAGGGCACAAGCCGGGTCGCGAGATAGTGCTCGAGGCCCTGCTCGACAGCCTGGCGATCTGGCTGCTGCGGCAACATCGCCATGAGCAGGGCACGGCCTTGCCGCGGCGTGCCGAACAGCACCTGGGACGTTTCCTGGCGCTGGTCGAGCAGCATTATCGCGAGCACTGGAGTCTGGGTCGCTACGCGACGGCGCTCGGTATTTCAGGGGTACACCTGAACGGTCTGTGTCGGCAGCTGGCCGGTGCCTCGGCGCTAGCCATCGTGCACCAGCGGCTGCTGCTGGAGGCACGCCGCACCCTGAGCTACACCCAGGCGTCGGTGGGCGAGATCGCCGATGCCCTCGGCTTCGCTGATCCGGCCTACTTCGCGCGCTTCTTTCGCCGCGGCACCGGCCAGAGCCCGCTCAGTTATCGGCGTCTGGCGGGCCAGCAACGGCAGGGCTGACGGCTGCCAGGGTTTCGCCGACCCGCGCAGCCAGGGCGTCGAGGTTGAAGGGCTTGGTGATCAGCGTCATGCCGGGGTCGAGATAGCCGTCCAGATGCGCGCCCTCGGCATAGCCGGTGGCGAACAGTACCTTGAGACCAGGCCGGCGCTGCCGCGCGATCTCGGCCAGCTGGCGACCGTTCATGCCGGGTAGCCCGACGTCGGACAGCAGCAGATCGATCGGACGTCCGCTTTCCAGCAATGGCAGGGCGCCACGGGCGTCTTCGGCCTGCAGGGTGGCATAGCCCAGCTCCCGCAGCAGATCCACCACCATCTGCCGGACCACGGGTTCGTCCTCCACCACCAGCACGGTCTTGCCCGCGCCCTGGGGCGTGACGGTGGGCGACGTCAGCCGCGGCGGCTCGACATCGGCGCCCAGGTAGCGGGGCAGATAGAGGCCGACGGTCGTACCTTTGCCGGGCAGGGAGTCGAGTCGGACATGGCCCTTGGACTGTTTGGCGTAGCCGTAGATCATCGACAGCCCCAGGCCGGTCCCCTGCCCGATGGGCTTGGTGGTGAAGAAGGGGTCGAAGGCGCGGGCCATGACCTCGGGCGGCATCCCGGTACCATCGTCCACTACCAGCAGCGCCACATAGTCGCCGGCACTCACGGCGTCCAGGCCGTTGCCGCTGTCGGTCAGATAGACATTGCGGGTCTCGATGCGGATGGTGCCACCATGGGGCAGGGCATCGCGGGCATTGATGACCAGGTTGAGCAGGGCGCTCTCCAGCTGGTGGGCATCGGTCAGTGCCTGCCAGACATCCTTGTCGAGGTCGAGGACCAGCGCGATGTCGCCGCGCAGACTGCGCAGCAGCAGCTCCTCCATGGAGCGCACACTGTCGTTGACATGGATGGGCTGCAGATCCAGCGCCTGGCGCCGGGAAAAGGCCAGCAGACGCTGGGTGAGGGCGGCCGCGCGCTGGGCCGAGGTCAGCGCCGAATGCAGATACTGGTCGAACTTGTCCTGCCGGCCGGCCTTCTGTTGCCGCTGCAGCATGTCGAGGCTGCCCATGATGCCGGTCAGCAGGTTGTTGAAGTCATGGGCGATACCCCGGTCAGCTGACCCACAGCTTCCATCTTCTGCGCCTGGCGCAGCTGTTCCTGCAGCTCCTGCTGCTCGGTGACGTCACGCCCCACGGCGTAGATGAGATCGTCCTCGGCGCTGGCGGTCCAGTCGAGGATGCGATAGCTGCCATCGCGGGCACGCACCCGCGCCCTGAGATTCGCCGAGCCCTGCTGGCGGCCCAGGCAGCGTAGCGTATCGAAGACCTGGCGCTGATCGTCCGGATGGATCAATTCGGTGAGCTGGACGGTCGCCAGGTCGGTTTCGCGTCGTCCCAGCAGGCGAGTGGCGGCGCTGTTCACCGTCTTCACCTCGCCGTCGGCGCGGCAGATCACCATGAGATCATGGCTGATACGCCACATCCGATCCCGCTCGCGGGTGCGCAGCTCGATCTGCTGTTCCAGTTCCTGGCGCGAGCGGGTGAGCACTTCCCGGGCGTCGACAATGCTCTGGATGTCGGTGCAGGTGCCGAACCACTGCTCGATGCGCCCCTTGGCGTCACGCACCGGCTGCGCTCGACCGAGCACCCAGCGATAACGGCCCGAACGATGTCGCAGGCGGTATTCGATATGGTAGGGCTCACCGGTGCTGAGGCTGTGGTGCCAGACCTTCCAGGTGCGCTCCTGGTCGTCGGGATGGAAGACGTTGGCCCAGCCTTCGCCCTCCGTGGAGCCTTCCGGCACCCCGGTGAATTCGTACCAGCGATCGTTGAAATAGAAGTGGTGGCCATCGGGGCGGGTGGCCCAGACCATCTGGTCGATGGAGTTGATGATGGCGCGCAGCTGCGCCTCGTTACGGGCCAGCTCCTGGGCCTGGCGCCGGTGACCACTGATGTCGATGAAGAGTACCGCGAAGCGATCGCCCGGCAGCTTGTGGGCGCGCACCTCGTACCAGTATTCGTGCTGCAGGTGCAGCAGGATGTCGAACTGGGTGAATTCGGCATCGCCGTTCATGAAGTCGATATAGGCGGGCAGCAGATCGGCTTCCAGCTGCGGCAGGGATTCGCGCAGCGTCCGCCCCAGGACCTGATCCAGGGGGATGCCGGTCAGGGTGGCGAAGACCGGATTGACCTCAAGGAAACGGAAGTCCTCCATCCGGCCACTGGCATCGCGGATCGCCTGGGCCATGTAGAAGCCTTCGCGCATGCCGTGATACAGCTCCTGCAGCCAGAGATCGCGCTCGGTGATGGCGGCTTCGTTGAGCTTGCGCTCGGTGATGTCGTAGCACACGCCCAGGTAGCGGCCATTGCCCTGGCTGGTCATCAGCTGGCCGCGGCGACCGAGCCAGCGCTCCTCGCCGGTGTCGGCCCGGCGGATGCGGTATTCGAGATAGTCGAGGGCGTCGTCGTCCGGCGCGGCAGTCAGGGTTCGCAGGCTGGCGACATCGTCGGGATGCAGCTGGCGGACCAGCTCATCGAGGGAATAGCTGCGGCTGACCGGTAATCCCCACAGCTCGCAGAACCCCGAGGACACCAGCAAGCGGGCCTCTCCGGGCAGCAATTCGAAGGTGCCGACGCGACCGACGTCCTGGGCCAGGCGTACCCGCTCCTCGGCCATCAGCTGTTCGGTGCGGTCCTGCAGCACATGCACGAAGCCGAGTACGGTATCGGCGTCCTTCAGGGCCGTGGTGGCGATCTCCACCCAGCGCGGCGTACCGCCCTCTACCGTGATCCAGCCGGCGCCCTGGCCATGTTCATCGACCAGCGCCCGATGCTGGGCCGTGGTCAGGAACGAGATATCCCGATCGGGCGCCAGCAGGTCAGCGAAGCGCTGACCGCGGGCTTCGCTGGCTGGCCAGCCACACAGCAGTTCGGCGCCCCGATTCCAGCGCTCGATGCACCCGTGGTGGTCGGTGATGACCAGGGCGTGGGACGTCAACTGCAGAAGCGCCTGCTGTTCGAGCAGCGAGATCGACATGCGTAGATTCCATTCAGCGAGCGGGCGTGTGGCTAGCGATTCCTAGGCTTCGATACCCTCGCTCAGCTGGACGTTCAAACTGCGCAGGGCATTCCAGTACTCAGGATAGGTCTTGCCGACGCATTCGGGGTCCAGAATGCGGATACCCGCCACTTTCAGGCCCGCCAGGGCGAAGCACATGGCGATCCGGTGGTCGGCGTGGGTCTCGATCACGGCATCGGTCCGGGTACCGGCCAGGGCCGGGTCCGCGGCTACCAGCAGGTCGTCACCCTCGACGCGGGCAAGGCCGGTGCGAATGGCGTTGAGGCCGTCGTGCAGCGCCGCGACCCGGTCGCATTCCTTGACCCGCAGGTTGGCCAGGCCGACGAATCGCACCGGCGTCTCGTTGAAGGCGGCAAGAACGGCGAGGGTAGGGATGGCATCCTGCATCTGCGAGCCGTCGATGACCGCCGGCAGCCGCGGGAAGGCGGCGATATGGTCGCGGGCCTTGGCATCGGGCTGGGTGAAGGCGTCGTCGGCCACACCCAGATCGATGGCGCCGCCGGTCAGGGCCTGGGCCGCCCAGAGATAGGTGGCGGCGGAAGCGTCCGGCTCGATGAAGTAGTCCCGGGCGACATAGCCGGTCGGGGCGACGCGCCAGGTGGCGGCGTCCAGCTGCTCGACCTGGGCCCCGAAGGTGCGCATCGCCTCGACGGTCAGGTCGACATAACCACGGGCGCCGATGTCGCTGCCGCGCAGGGCGACGTCCACCGGTTCGCTGCCCAGCGCGGCCAGCATCAGCAGGGCGGAGACGTACTGGCTGGAGAGACCGGCATCCACCTCGAAGCGGCGAGCGGTGAGGCGGCCCTGGCCGGTGACGGTCACTGGCGGGCAGCCGCTAGGGGCGTCCACCTGGATGCCATTGGCCTTCAGGGTTTCCAGCAGGGGACCGATGGGGCGCTTTTGCATATAGGCGTCGCCGGTCAGGGTCACGGCGCCCGCGACGGTTGCCACCGCCGCGGTGAGAAAGCGTACCGCCGTGCCGGCGTTGCCGAGGAACAGTGGCTGGGCCGGCTGCTGCAGGCGACCGGAGCTGGTCACCACGAAGGTAGTGGCATCGGGCTCATCGACGGTGACACCCATCTGCCGCAGGGCCTCGGACATGTGCCGGGTGTCATCGCTCTTGAGGGCGCCGGTCAGGCGACTGGTGCCCTTGGCCAGCGCGGCCAGGAGCAGCGCCCGATTGGTGATGGACTTGGAACCGGGCGGGGCGATCCGTCCGTGCAGCGCGACGTTGGGCGGGGTGACGGTGATAAAGGGTCTGGCGGACATGGGGGCTCCAAGCAACTTCGCGACGGCCGTGACGGCGGTTCGTAACAGGGGCGCCATGATGCCATTTCGGGGAGCCAGGCCAAAGCGCCTGTTGGTTAATACCACCCCTATAGGGCAGGAAGGGTTTATCTGGTACCTCTGATGTCATGAACAAGTAATCAAGGCGGGGTAGTGCTAGCGGTTTTCCAGCAGAGGCCAATGCCATGTCCCTTCTTCGTCCTGATCGTCGTCGTGTCCTGCAAGGCCTGGGTGCTTCGCTTCTGTTACCGGCCCTGGGGCAAAGGACCTGGGCCGCGCCGGCCGGACGTCCAGCAATACCCGACGGTATCCAGGCCGGGGATGTCACTGACGGCCGCGCATTGATCTGGAGTCGCACGGACCGGCCCGCCCGGTTGCTGGTGGAGTGGGATACCCAGGAGAGCTTTCGCTCGCCGCGCAAGGTGGCCGGTGCCGTCACCACGGCCGCGCAGGACTATACGGCGCGTATCGACCTCGCCGGATTGCCGGCCGATCAGCACATCTTCTACCGTGTCCGCTTCGAGGACGTGGACAGTGGTGCCCTCAGCGAAGCTGTCGCCGGTCACCTGCGCTCGGCACCGAGTCAGCGTGGCGGTATCCGTTTCGTCTGGGGCGGCGACACCGTGGGGCAGGGCTTTGGCATCAATCCCGATATCGGCGGCATGCGCATCTACAACGCCATGCGCGAGCGGCGACCGGACTTCTTCCTGCACAGTGGCGACACCATCTATGCGGACGGGCCGGTGCCGGCGCAAATGACGGTGGAAGAAGGGCGCATCTGGCGCAATATCACCACCGAGGCCAAGAGCAAGGTGGCGGAAACCCTGGACGAATTCCGCGGCAACTATCTCTACAACCTGATGGACGACCATCTGAAGCGCTTCAACGCCGAAGTCCCGCAGGTATGGCAGTGGGACGACCACGAGACCACCAATAACTGGTCGCCGAGCAAGACGTTGGACGAGCGCTACCAGGTCAAGGACATCGCTGTCCTGAGTGGTCGGGCGCGCCAGGCTTTCCTGGAGTATGCGCCCATGCGTGGCGTCTCGGCAGACGGGGCAGGGCGCATCTACCGCCGCATCGCCTACGGCCCCTTGCTGGATGTCTTCGTGCTGGACATGCGCAGCTATCGTGCCGGCAATGACAGCAACCTGGGTGACGAGGAGGGCGGTCAGGGTGCCTTCCTCGGTCAGGAGCAACTCGACTGGCTGAAGAAGGAGCTGCAGGCGTCCAGGGCGACCTGGAAGGTCATCGCGGCCGATATGCCCATCGGGCTGCAGGTCCCGGATGGCAAGGACGCACAAGGGCAGGCCCGCTGGGAGGCTATCGCTAATGGCGATCCGGGCGCCCCCAAAGGACGGGAGCTGGAAACGGCCGATCTGCTGAGCTTCATCGCGAGGCAGGGGATTCGCAATACCGTCTGGCTTACCGCTGATGTGCACTACTGCGCCGCGCATCACTATCACCCGGACAGGGCGGCGTTCCAGGATTTCGAACCCTTCTGGGAATTCGTGGCAGGCCCGCTCAATGCAGGCAGCTTCGGGCCCAATCCACTGGATGCCACCTTTGGTCCCGAGGTGGTGTTCCAGAAGGCGCCACCCCAGGCCAACACCTCGCCGCTGAGTAACTTCCAATTCTTCGGCGAGGTCGAGATCGACGGGAAGACCGCCGAGCTGCAGGTCACCCTGAGAGATCAGGACGGCCATCCGCAGTTCAGCCAGAAGTTGCAGTCGGTCTAGATCAATACCACCCCTGCATAGATGCTACTGCTAGGATATCCCTCTGCAAGGTAATCAATAAGAAGGGTGAAGTTCGTGCAAATGCTACAATCTGGTAGATATCAGGCTGGAGTTGGCTATGCACGAAGACATCAAGAACACGTTCGAAGAGCTGAAGCGGAGCATCGCAACCTTCAATGAGCGCTGGCCCAGCAAGGTGATAGCCGCCCGGGTCTGGCGGCTGCCTTTGCTGGCGCAACAGCGGGTGCCGGACCACATCGCCGCGGAGTCCTTCGAGGGTAGCGCTGCGGTGGAGCTTACCCGTGATGCCTTGCTGGCCTTCCACCTGCAGCCCGGCCAGGCGCCGGGTACCGTCAGCCGCCTGCCAGGCTATATCGCCCTGACCGAACCCCTGATGGAGGAGATCCTGGCCATCAACACCTGCAAGGCGGCCTTCAGTGCTGCCATCGAACAGACGCGCCTGGAGCTGGAGCTGGCGCCCGAGGCGCGGCCGCGCATCATGCGCAAGGCCCTGGGCGGCGCCTTCAATACCAAGCAACTGATCCGCAAAGTCCATGGCTTTCCCGATCCGGTCCGGCAGCTGACCTTTACCTGGGCCGGCCATACCGCCGGAGGAGAGCGGGTCAAGGTGTCCAAGGTACGCGAGCAGCTCAAGACCCTCGCCATGGCCCGCGCCGATCGGGAGCGGACCGCCCTGGATCGCACGCCGGAATGGCAGGAGCATCAGGCACTCAATCGCATGGCGGACGACGACATCCTGGTCCGGCACAAGAAGATCGCCCCGCATCCACGGGCGATGCTCTGGTTCGGCGAGGAAAGTCGCTATGACGCCATGATCCACGCCAACCTGCCGGTCTTCGTGGTGCCGGCCCAGGACGGCATGCAGGTCGTCGACCTGCGCGATTTCGACCGTACCCAGCGCGGGGCGCTGCGACCCGACATCAAGCCGCGTCGCGAGGTGCTGGCCACACGGCTGCTGTACCTGCCTACCGACAATCCCGAACGACCTGCCGCCCAGCGCAACAATGAGGCGACACTCAAGCGTTCGACCTACAGCCGCTGAGCGCCGCTGACGTTACCGAGCGGGTGGATGTCGTAACCAGATCCTTCACCGCCGAGTGAAAAGGTAACGAAATCCTCCGCAACAGTTGTCCCAATGTCAGGTTAGAATCAATAAAATCTATCTATTTCAACGACTTATGAATGTTGGCACGGCGAGTGCTTTATTACTGACACAAGAACAACAAGATGCGCCGCTAACCGCCCACAACAAGAACAAGACGGCCAAGGCTCGCGAACCGATCATTTTGGGACGCTGCAGAGCAACCAAAGTAATCTGTTCACTTCCCACCTGCTTGGTGGGGCGTACTAAAGATCGATGACGTTGATGTCCGACAACAAAAACAAGAGGACAGCAGACGTACTTGAACAGGGGAGCCTCCGGGCTCCCTTTTTTCATGCCTGCAAGAAGGTCGCTAGAGGGCAGGGGATGGCTGCCCTGACAGCACGATTAACTTCCAGCTTTGGCGCATCCCGCGTCCTTGATCTATCGTGTGCGCAGCCCATCCGCCGCGGATAACCGTCATGACCCTTGCGAAGACCTTGCCCGCCCACTGGCTGAACGAGCCGAAGCGCTGGTCCGACACGGATGGCCTGCTGCACATCTGTACCGATCGCGAGACCGACTTCTGGCAGAGGACCCAATACGGCTTCGAGCGTGATAGCGGGCATTTCCGCGGTTATGCGGCCGGAGCGGACTTCACCGCCCAAGTGCGGATCACCGGGACCTTTACCGAGCTGTATGACCAGGCCGGCCTGATGGTGCGGCAGGGCCGCGAGCAGTGGTGCAAGACCGGGCTCGAGATCAGCGATGGCATCGCCCATCTGGGCAGCGTCCTCACCCTGGGGCATTCCGACTGGGCCCTCGGGCCCATGCCTGATGCCTTGCGCGGCTTCTGGCTGCGGATGACACTGCATGACGAGGTGCTGCGCCTCCAGTATTCCCTGGATGGCCTGAGCTGGCCGCTGTTGCGGCTGTGCCGGTTCGCGAGCGAAGAGGGCGCGGACTTGCAGGTCGGGCCCTATTGCTGCTCGCCGCAGCGCGAGGGCCTGGAGGTCAGCTTCGCCGACCTGCAGATCGGTCCGGCGATCGTCAAGGAACTGCATGACCTGAGCTGACCGAAGGGTGGATCAGCTCATCCAGTTGCCGCCGTCGACGTTGTAGGTCTGGGCGACCACGAAATCGCTGTCACTGGACGCCAGGAACAGCGCCATGCCGACCAGGTCCTCGGCGGTTCCCATGCGACCGTAGGGTACGGCTTCGCCGACCAGGCGCTTCTTCTCGCCCAGCGGCCGTTGCTCGTAATGGGCGAAGAGGGCGTCCACACCCTCCCAATGCTCGCCGTCGACCACGCCGGGAGCGATGGCATTGACGTTGATGCGGTGCTTGATGAGGTCGAGGCCGGCCGACTGGGTCAGGCTGATGACCGCAGCCTTGGTTGCGCAATAGACGGCAACCAGGGCTTCACCGCGGCGCCCGGCCTGGCTGGCCATATTGATGATCTTGCCGCCATGACCCTGGGCGATCATCTGCCGGGCAGCGGCCTGCAGGGTGAACAAGGGCCCGGCCACGTTGATGGCGAACAGCCGGTCATAGCTTTCCCGCGAGATCTCGACGATGGGGGCCAGGTCGAACAGGGCGGCATTGTTGACCAGGATGTCGAGCTTGCCGGCGGTAGCGACCACCTGGGCGATAGCCGTGTCGATGGACACCTGGTCGGTAACGTCCATGGCCAGGGCGTAGGCGCGCTCGCCCAGTTCCTCGGCCGTTTCACGGGCTCTTTCGATATTGATGTCGGCGATGGCCACCCTTGCGCCTTCCCGCAGGTAGGCCTCGGCGAAGGCCTTGCCGATACCGCGCGCGGCGCCGGTGATCAGGGCGCTTTTTCCTTCCAGTCTGTTCATGGTCTTGGCTCCAATCGAGAGACTGACCGCGCGATGCAGCGCGCAGTCAGGTCTTGGATAAAGGGAAGCTACTTGAGATAGCCCGCGCGTTTCATTTCGCGGGTCGTCGAGGTCTGGGCAGCGTTGAGAGCCTGCTCGACGCTCATCTGGCCGGTGAGGGCAGCGGAGAACAACTTGCCGACCGAGGTGCCGATGGCCTGGAACTCGGGGATGGTCACGTACTGGATGCCGACATAGGGCACCGGCTTGGCCGAGGGATGGGCCGGGTCGGCGTGCTGCATCATCTCCAGGGTGATCCTGGCGAAGGGCGCAGCGCTCAGGTAGGCCTGGCTGTAGGTCGACTGGCGAGTGCCCGGCGGGACGTTGGAGATGCCATCCTGGTCGGCCACCAGCTGGATATATTCCTTGGAGGTCGCCCAGGTGATGAAGGTCTTGGCAGCCTCCTTGTGCTTGGCGCTCGCCGGGATCGCCAGCGACCAGGCATACAGCCAGGACGAGCCCTTGTCGGTGACCTCATGGGGCGAGGCGGCGAAGCCGACCGCATCGGCCACCTTGCTCTGGCTCTTGTCGGTGGTGAAGGAGCCGGCGACGCTGGCATCCACCCAGAGCGCGCACTTGCCGCTGTTGAACAGGGCCAGGTTCTCGTTGAAGCCGTTGCTGGAAGCCCCGGGCGGGCCGTACTTCTTCATGGTGTCGACGTAGAAATTGGCCGCTGCTGTCCACTCGGGACTGGTCAGTTCGGGCCGCCATTGTTCGTCGAACCAGCGCGCGCCGAAGGCGTTGCCCATCAGGCTGAGCAACGCGACGTTTTCCCCCCAGCCGGCCTTGCCTCTCAGGCAGAGACCGTATTGCTCCTTGTCCGGCTGGTTGAGCTGGCTGGCGAAGGCGACGAGTTGCGTCCAGGTCGGTTTGTCGGGCATCTGCAGGCCGGCGGCCTTGAACAGATCCTTGCGGTAGTAGGTGACGGTGCTTTCGCCGTAGAACGGCAGGGCATAGAGACGGTTGTTGACCGACAGCCCCTGGCGGACCGCCGGGAAGATGTCCTCGACGTCATAGCTGGCAGGCAGGTTGTCGAGCGGCTCCAGCCAGTTCTTGGCACCCCAGAGCGGTGTTTCGTAGGTGCCGATGGTCAGCACGTCGAATTGGCCACCACCGGTGGTGATGTCGGTGGTCAGCCGCTGCCGCAGCACGTTTTCCTCGAGCACCACCCAGTTGAGCTTGATATCGGGGTGCTGTTTTTCGAAGACCTGGGACAGGCGCTGCATGCGCACCATGTCGCTGTTGTTGACGGTGGCAACGGTGACCGATTCGACGGCCTGGGCAACACCGGTCAGTCCGAGACCGGCCAGCAGCAGCAACGCGATAGGGCGCCTCATCTTCTTCTCTCCGTGACTGCCGCGGCGGGCAGCTTGTTGTTGTTATGAATGGCTGGCCGCCGATATAAATCTGATCTCGACAGGCCCGCTGGAGAGAATTACAACAGCAGGGCCAAGCCGCTGGCTAACCTGGTATTGACCAGTTGCCGATACATTTTTGACCTGGCTCGCACAGCGCACTGAGGTCAAAAAAGCATCGATAGCCAGGCCGACGGGTGCGGCCTTACCTGAACACGCAGAGGTACACCATGAAGGCGACCGCCTTCCTCGAGGCGCGGCCAGCAGAGCTGGAAGTGATCTTCGCCGCGCCCGACCAGAGTTTTCGCTGGTACGAGCACGACTATCCCTACGCCTTGGCGCGCTGGAATCATCACCCCGAATACGAGATCCACCTGATCCGCCAGGGCAGTGGACGACTGCTGGCCGGCGACTATGTCGGGCCCTTTGCGGCAGGTCACGTAGCCATGATCGGGCCGGATCTGCCACATGACTGGATCGGCGATCTGCCACCCGGCGAGGTGCTTGCCGGTCGCGATGTGGTCATCCAGTTCAATGGTGACTTGCTGCGCTCGCTGAGCGCTGTGGCACCGGAGCTGGGCGATTATCTGCCGTTGCTGGAACAGGCGCGACGCGGTCTGGAGTTCAACGGCGATACGGCCCTGCAGGCGGCTGCATTGATCGAGGCGATGGGCCAGGCCCGGGGTGCCGAGCGCCTGCTCAAGCTGTTCGCCTTGCTGGGCTTGCTGTCCCGGGCGCCGGGACGCGAAAGGATCGTCCTGGCCAGTGCCTGTTATGCGCCGGCGCTGGATGCCCGCAGTTCCGCAAGGGTGCATCAGGCCTTCGACTATCTGCTGAGCGAACTCACCGAGGATATCCGGCTGCCGGTGATCGCCAGGCGCGTCGGCATGAGCGAGGCGGGGTTTTCACGCTTTTTCAAGAAGGTTACCGGCCACGGCTTCATCGAACTGGCGCGCAAGCTGCGCATCCAGCGGGCCTGTCGTCTGCTGCGGCAGGCGGAGCTGTCCATTGCAGCCATCTGCTTCGAGGTGGGCTATTCCAACCTGTCCAATTTCAACCGACATTTTCGCAACGAGACCGGACAGACGCCCAGCCAGTATCGCCAGGAACAGATCGGGACGCGGCGTCAGCAGCCGCAGAGGTGAGGGCGGGCGAGGGTGGTTATGCCCTGCCAGGATCCTATCAAGGTAGGCGTAGCTGACGCTGGAGCGCCCGCTACGCCAAGCGGGGCCTTATTCCGCGCTGGACGGCTTGGCCCAGAGATTGATGTCGCCTTCGACCGCATGGGTATCGATCTCGGCCAGTTCCTCGGCGGTAAAGGTCAGGTTGTCCAGGGCTGCCACGTTTTCCACGATCTGCTCGGGTCGACTGGCGCCGATCAGGGCGCTGGTGATGCGCGGATCGCGCAGGGTCCAGGCCAGGGCCAGCTGCGCCAGGCTCTGGCCGCGGCGCTTGGCGATGGCATCCAGGGCGCGTACCCGGGCCAGGTTCTCGTCGGACAGATGACCTTGCTGCAGCGACTGGCCACCGGGCTGATTGACCCGGGCTTCGGCTGGAACGCCATTGAGATACTTGTCGGTCAGCAATCCCTGGGCCAGGGGTGTAAAGGCGATCACGCCACTGCCGATTTCCTCGGTCGCCTCCAGCAGATCCTTTTCGATCCAGCGATTGAGCAGGTTGTAGGCCGGCTGATGGATCAGCAGCGGGATCTTCCAGTCGGCCAGCAGCTTGGCCATTTCCCGGGTCTTGGTCCCCGAATAGGAGCTGATGCCGATATAGAGCGCCTTGCCTTGCTGGACCGCCGTGGCCAGGGCACTGGCGGTTTCTTCCAGCGGGGTGTGTTCGTCGAAACGGTGCGAATAGAAGATGTCGACGTAATCCAGGCCAAGACGCTTGAGGCTCTGATCCAGGCTGGCCAGGACGTATTTGCGCGAGCCGCCACCTTGGCCATAGGGTCCGGGCCACATGTCCCAGCCGGCCTTGCTGGAAATGATGAGTTCGTCGCGGTAGGCCGCGAAGTCTTCGCGCAGCAGCCGACCGAAATTGATCTCGGCGCTGCCATAGGGCGGCCCGTAATTGTTGGCCAGGTCGAAGTGATTGATGCCCAGATCGAAGGCGGTGCGCAGCAAGGCGCGTTGACGATCCAGCGGCGTGGTGTCGCCGAAGTTGTGCCATAGGCCCAGCGAAAGCGCCGGCAGCACGAGACCGCTGCGACCTACGCGGCGGTAAGGAATACGGTCATAGCGATCGGAAGCGGCTTGATAAGCCATGCAAAACTCCTTGGGATGGAATACGTGTTGGAAACCCAGGACATTCGCGCGCGGTGACACAGGCAGAGGCGCGACAACCGGAAAGAACTCCGGGAACGGACGCCATCCGATTAAAGCCGCCAGCGGCGTCTTGTACAAACGGGCGCTGCGGAATTTGCGGTGCAGGTGTACGGTAAGCGGCGATCTGAATCCTTGGAGTCGTAGTGCCAGGCAACGTGGCGAGGTCGTGGCGAATTGGAGGAAGCCGCCAGCGTGAAAAGGCAGACACCTGGTGCAGCACTCCATAACCATGACTTCGCATAATGTATATTATGTTAAATTGGATATAGGCCTGGGCTGACAACAGCCCTTTGCCATCCCACTCGGCGTTTAACGTTCTCGCCAATCCAGCCAGCAGACTCCACTCTCGCTTCCCTACCCTGACGCTGCCGATCAGCATGTTTTGCAAGACGTGCAGCTTCGAGCAGGATCTCCTTGAGTGACGATCCTGAAGACGCGTCCGTTACGAACGACGCCTTCAGGATCTCCAGACCGATCGCCGCAACGTCCAGCGATCCTCAGGTCGCCAGGACCTGCTCCAGTCGCTGCAAGCGCTCCCGGTACACACGCCGTGCGGCCAGCGCGTCTTCCAGGGTCACGGCGACGAACCGGGCTTTCTGATTCGGCTGCAGCTGGCCGATCAGATCCAGGTCACTGCTGATGACGGTGCCGATCATGGCGTAGCCGCCGCCAGACACCGCGTCTCGGTGCAGGACGATGGGTTCAAGGCCCGCCGGCACCTGGATCGAGCCGATGGGATAACAGCTGTCGACGATATTGGACGGATCCGAGCCGGCGCCAAAGGGTTGTTCGCGCGGCGTGAATTGCAGCGGCCGACCGCCCTTGAATCTATAGCCGATGCGATCGGCTTCGGAGCCTACCGTCCAGGTATCGGCGAAGAACGCCTCGGCGGCGTCCGCGGTCAGGCGGTGATGATAGAGACCCGGCACGACCCGCAGGATCACCTCGCCGCCGCAAGCCGGCACCAGGTCGCCTGGCAACCGGACGCCAGGCTTGACGCCTGTCGCCGGGGTGCCGACAGCCAGTTCGTCACCCGCGGCGAGCCTTCGACCCTGGAAGCCACCCAGGCCGCCCAGGGTGTACGTCGAGCGACTGCCCAGCACCTCGGGCACATCGAAGCCGCCCGCCACGGCCAGATAGCCACGGGCACCGGCCTTGAGGTAATCGAACTTGAGCACCTGGCCGGCGCGTACGCCGAAGGCTTCGTCCAGCGGCATTTCGGCGCCGTCCAGGCGTGGCGTCATGCGCGCGCCGCTCAGGGCGACCAGCGCGTCTTCGGCGAAGAGCAGCTCCGGACCGAGCAAGGTGCATTCCAGG
The DNA here is from genome assembly GCF_014522265.1 of Pseudomonas oryzihabitans. Taxonomy (GTDB): domain Bacteria; phylum Pseudomonadota; class Gammaproteobacteria; order Pseudomonadales; family Pseudomonadaceae; genus Chryseomonas; species Chryseomonas aestiva. The sequence goes on along the minus strand of NZ_CP017024.1, from coordinate 3,981,473 downwards.
GCCGCGGCGCCGGCTGCGTTGCCCACCAGCAGATTGGCCGCGCGCAAGGCATAGCTGTCCATGGCACCCGACGGCGGAATGCCCAGGTGGTAGTAGCCTTCACGGCCGAGGTCCTGGATCGAGGTGGCCAGGCCGGGTTTGAGTACCTTGATCATGCCGGCTCCTCCATCAGGGTGCGCGGATAGCCACGGGGATCGTCGAGGAAGGCGTCCAGGGAAAAGTCAACCGGCCGGATATTCAGGGTGAAGCTACCCTCCTCTACCTCGGCCAGCATCCGGTCGTACTCGGCACGGTCGATGGCGCGGAAACGGACGATGTCGCCGGGCCGGAAGAACACCATGTGCTCCTGCAGGTAATCGAGGCGCTGCGCCGGATCGTAGATGGGCGCCGGCGTCACACCGAACATCTGGTAGCCGCCGGCGCCCCGTACCGAATAGATGCAGCCGAAGCAGCCGCCGTGGCCAAGGGTCTGCCTGGGTGTGTCGGTGCGGGGTCGCAGGTACTTGGGGACCTGCAACTGCCGCTCGGACTCCACCATCTGGAACATGAACGGCAATCCGGCGACGAAACCCACCATGGACACGAACCAGGGCGCGCCGCTGTGGGCGGCGATAAAGGCTTCGACGTCGGCCAGGCCGTTGATGCGCGCAGCGTATTCCAGATCGGTGGCGGACGGATCCTGGTGGCGATCGCGAAAGCGCATCAGCGTCTCGTGGGTCCAGGGATCGTTGTAGAGCACCGGGATTTCGATCATCCGCGTGGCCAGCTGGCGCTCGGCCACCGCCTGGTCTTCCACGCCCTGGACCGCTGCCAGGAGCCGGTCGGGCGGCAGCACATCGGGATCGAAACGGATCTGGAAGGAGGCATTGGCCAGGCAGATGTCGTGGATGCCGGGCAATTGCAGCGCCTGCACCGCACGGGTCATGGCCAGGCCACGGAAAAACGCTTCCAGGGACATGCTTTCGGACAATTCGACGAACAGGTGCTCGTCGCCACCGAAGCTATAGCGGATCGCGGTCGTCATGCGGAGATCTCCTCGGCCAACCAGTGTTCCAGGGTACCGGTGTCGAAGCGCGCTTCGATCACCCAGGGTTCGTCCAGCAGACGGCGATGCAGGCTGGCGGTGGTGGCCATGCCGCTCAGACGCAATTCGTCCAGCGCCTGGCGGGCACGGGCCAGGGCCTCGCCGCGATCGGCGCCATGGGCGATGAGCTTGGCCAGCAGCGAGTCGTAATAAGGGGGCACCCGATAGCCTGCGTAGAGATGACTGTCGACGCGGATGCCCGGGCCCTGCGGCCAGGCGAGCTGCTCGACCGTCCCGGGGCTGGGAAAGAAGTTGCGCGCCGGATCTTCGGCGTTGAGTCTCAGCTCGATGGCGGCGCCCTGCAGATGGATGTCTTCCTGGCGCAGCCCCAGGGGTTCACCCCCGGCGATGCGCAGCATGGCCTGGACCAGATCGATACCGGTGACCATCTCGGAGACCGGGTGCTCGACCTGGATGCGGGTGTTCATCTCGATGAAGAAGAATTCGCCGCTGGCTTCATCGAACAGGTACTCCAGGGTCCCCGCGCCGCGATAGCCGAGGCGTTCGGCCAGGCGTACCGCGCTGGCGCAGAGGGTCTCGCGCTGGGCAGCGCTCAGCACCGGCGATGGCGCTTCTTCCAGGAGCTTCTGGCGGCGCCGCTGCAACGAGCATTCGCGCTCGAACAGATGCACGGCGCGCTGGCCATCGCCAAGGATCTGCACCTCTATATGACGAGCGCGCTCGATGAAGCGCTCCAGATAGAGGGCGCCGTTGCCAAAGGCGGTCTGGGCTTCGCGCTGGGCGACGGGAAATTCCCGCGCCAGCTCGGCGGCGTCGCGGGCCAGGCGGATGCCCCGACCTCCTCCCCCGGCCGCTGCCTTGATCAGCAGCGGATAGCCCACCGTCTCGGCTGCCGCTATGGCGGCCTCTATATCAGCCGGTTCGCTGGCAGAGCCCGGGACCACCGGGACGCCAGCCGCCTGCGCGGTGCGTCGTGCCTCGGCCTTGTCGCCCATGCGGCGGATGATGTCACCCGAGGGGCCGACGAAGACGGCACCCGCCGCCTCCACTGCATCGGCAAAGGCAGCGTTCTCGGCCAGAAAGCCATAGCCGGGATGCACCGCATCGGCGCCGCTGTCACGCAAGGCCTTGAGCAGCGCCTCTATATTGAGGTAGCTGCGATCCGCCCGCGCCGGGCCGATCACCACCACGGCATCGGCCTGGCGCGCCGCCAGCGAATCCTGGTCGGCCTCGCTGCAGGCCAGTACCGTCTCGATGTCCAGCGCCTTGGCGGCGCGCAGGATACGAACGGCGATCTCGCCACGATTGGCCACCAGCAGACGGCGGATGCCGCTCCCTGACGTACTCACGAGGCGGCTCCGCTCAGGGTGGCCAGCAACTGACCCGGCTCGACCGGGTCACCGTCCTCCACCGCGAAGGCCGTCAGGGTCCCGTCCACTTCGGCGTGGACCTCCGAGAATTGCTTCATCACCTCGACCAGGCCGATCACCGTGCCGGCGGTGACGGTTTCCCCGACCTCCACATAGGGCGCCGCATCGGGCGTGGGTTTGCGATAGAACGTTCCGGGCAAGGGCGAAAGCACCGAATGTTCGGCCATGACGATTCCTCTTCTAGGCAATGTTGTCGGAAAGGCAGGCGTAGCGAAGGACTGGAGGACCCGGCGTCTTGGCGCCGGTGTCCGCATGAAAACTAGCCGGCGCCAGGGGCGCGGATGGCGATGCCGGCGGCGTCGAGGCGCTGGCGGATGGCCTGGGCCAGGCCCAGCGCACCGGGGGTATCGCTGTGCAGGCAGATGGATTCGAAGGCCACCTCGACCTCGCCCCCCTCCACCGTGGCGACCCTGCCCTGCTGGCAGGCTCTGAGCACCCGTTCGGCCACGGCCTGGGGATCCAGCTCACCCATGCGCCGGACCAGCACGATGGACCCGCTGGCGTCATAGTCCCGGTCGGCATAGAACTCGCGCACCAGGGGCTGGCCCAGCTCGCGACCGATTCGCCAGGTGGCCGAATCGGGCAGGCAATAGAGCAGCAGCCCGGGTTCGATCCGTTGCAGCGTCTCCACCAGCAGCCGGGCAGCCGTCTCGTCCCGCGCCAGGTGCATGAACAGCGCGCCATGGGGTTTGAGGTGTTGCAGCCGCAGGCCATGCAATCGGGCGAATTCACGCAGGGCGCCGAGCTGATAGACGATATCGGCCACCAGTTCTTCGGCGGGCATCTGCAGGGGCCGGCGGCCGAAACCCACCAGATCGCGATAGCCCGGATGGGCGCCGATGGCCACGTTGCGCGCCTTGGCCTGCAGCACGGTGCGCTGCATGAGGGCGGGATCGCCGGCATGGAAGCCGGTGGCGATATTGGCCGAACTGACCAGGTCGAGCAGTTGGTCATCCACGCCATCGCCCAGCGTCCAGGCGCCAAAGCCCTCGCCCATGTCGGAATTGAAGTCCACCTCGATCATTGCGGTATTCCCTTGCAGTGGTGCGGTGTCCTCGACCTTAGGACTGCCCTGCCCCCTTGGGAAGATTTATTATCCAAGGTCCAGCGTTCGGAAAAATCGATACCTCAGGACAGTTGTCATGGCCCTTACCCTGCGTCAGCTGCGCTACTTCACCGCGACCGCCGAACTGGGGCAGATCTCCCAGGCGGCCATCCACCTAAACATTTCCCAGTCGGCGGTGACCAGTGCCATCCAGGAACTGGAGAGTCTGCTGGGCGCCAGTCTTTTCGTCCGCTCGGCGCAAGGAATGGCGCTGACCGATGCCGGCCGGCATTTCCTCAACCATGCCTACGGCATCCTGCGCGGGGTCGACGATGCCCTGAGCAGCGCCCTGCCCGACCACCGCGCCAGCGGCGAACTGCGCATCGCCGCCAGCTATACGGTGATCGGCTACTTCCTGCCGCACCATCTGCAACGCCTGGCGCAGCTCTATCCCGAGGTGACGGTGGCGGTGCACGAACAGGAGCGCCAGGCCATCGAGGAGGCGCTGCTGGACAGGCGCATCGACATGGCGGTGGTCCTGACCGCCAACCTGACCCACGAGGACATCGTCTCCGAGACGCTCTTCAATTCCGAACGCCGTCTCTGGCTGCCCAGTGGCCATCCCCTGCGCGATCGACCCAATGTCAGCCTGGCCGATGTCGCCCGCGAGCCCTATGTGCTGCTGACCGTCGATGAGGCGGAACAGAGTGCCAGGCGCTACTGGCGCCAGTCAGGCCTTGAACCCCAGGTGCGCTTGCGGACCAGCTCGGTGGAAGCCGTGCGCAGCATGGTGGCCAACGGCAGCGGCGTGGCCATTCTCTCCGACCTGGTCTATCGCCCCTGGTCGCTGGAGGGCAAGCGCCTGGAGACGCGCACCCTGATAGAGCCCATCACGCCCATGAGCGTGGGGCTGGCCTGGCACCGCGAACACCCCCTGACACCGGCCATGCAGGCCTTTCGCAGCTACTTCCACAGCGCCTTTCTGGCACCCCAGCAACTGGGGGCGCGACGTTAGCAGAAGATTAAAATCCTCATGATCGAAAGGATTTTGTATTAGCAGCGTTATCAGCAACTGAAATCCTCACGATCTTGAGGATTGCGCTGCCTTTCCCTTTGGCGTTAGCCTGATCCCCACGCTCGTGAGGATAAATCATGCAGGTGATACTCAAGAATGCCGCCGACCTGGGCGCCCTCGTCCGCCAGGCGCGCAAGGCCCAGTCGCTGCGCCAGGACGATGCCGCCGGCAGTCTCGGCGTCAGTGAAAACTTTCTCGGCAAGGTCGAGCGCGGTGGCGAAACCGTCCAGTGGGGCAAGCTGTTCCAGGTATTGGAAGGCCTGGGGGTGCGCCTGATCGTGGATCTGCCCACTGAAGTGGCAGCCCAGCCGGATACCCGGACACCATGAGGCGTGAACTCCTGGCCTGGATCGACGACCAGCTGGTGGGTCGGCTGGCTGACGAGAACGGTATCTGGTCGTTCCGGTACGAGTCCGATTGGCAGGCCTTCGGGCTCTGTCCGCAATTGCCCTTGCAGCGAGCGCCACTGATCGATGGCAGTTCGCAGCGACCGGTGCAGTGGTACTTCGACAACCTGCTGCCCGAGGAAGGCCAGCGGCAACTGCTCGCCCAGGATGCGCGCCTGGATGCCGCCGATGCCTTCGCCCTGCTGAGCTGGTACGGCGCCGAATCCGCCGGATCCCTTACCCTGCTCGCCGAAGGACAGCACCTGCCACCGGGAGATCGCCGCCCCCTGAGCGATGCCGATCTCTCCCGGCGGATCCAGGCCATGCCGCAGTTGCCGCTGACCCACGAGGCGCACAAGCGCATGTCGCTGGCCGGCGCCCAGCACAAGCTGGCGGTGATTCTCGATGACCAGGGGTTGCAGGAACCCGTGGGCGCCCTGCCCTCCACCCATATCCTCAAGCCGGACCATCCCCACGAGGCCTTCGCCCATTCGGTGATCAACGAGTGGTTCACCATGCGCCTGGCGGGTCTGGCCGGGCTGATGGTTCCCGCCGTCGAGCGCCGCTACGTGCCCGAGCCGATCTATCTGATCGAGCGCTTCGACCGCGTCCGTACCCCGGGCGGCTGGCAACGGCGCCATGGCATCGACGCCTGCCAGGTGCTGGGTCTGGACCGTCATTTCAAGTACCAGGCGGGTAGCGTGGAGCGCCTGGCCGAACTGGCCCGGCTGTGCGAGGCGCCCGCCGTGACCCGGACGCGGCTGTTCAACTGGCTGGCCTTCAACGTGCTGGTGGGCAATACCGATGCCCATCTGAAGAATCTGGGCTTTCTGGTCTCACCCCGTGGGCTGGCCCTCGCGCCCTGCTATGACCTGCTCTGCACGGCCGTGTACGAGAGCCGCGCCTTCGATCAGCAGCGCTGGCCGGACGCGACCACCCTCGCCTGGCCGATCCTGGGTGAAAGCCGGCTGGTGGCCATCGACCGCGAGCGACTGCTGGATGCAGCCGAAGCGCTGGGTATCAAGCGCTCGCCGGCTGCTGCCCAGTTGCAACGCCTGCGCCAGCGCCTGTCCCTGCAGGCTCAGCAGTTGCTGGAACAGACCGAGCGGGAAAATCAGACTCTGGCCATCGCGCGACCGGAGCTGCGGGCGGTCTTCGCCGGCGAGTTGCGCTGTCTGCGCGCGATCAGGGCGCTGATCGCCGAACAGGTCGAGCGGCTGGCCTGACGGCCACGCTCAAAGCGGCAACACCGCCAGCAGGCGTTCGCGTCTGAGCTGCTGCAGGCGGGCAATCAGCTCCCGCGTGGATGTGCCACTCGTGAACTGTTGCAGCCGTTGACCGGCGACCGATCCCAGCCATTCCAGCTCGTTCGAGCCCGCCGGCTCGACCGCCAGCAGCAGGCAGTCACCGCCCAGCCGGGACAACAGCCGTACGATCCGGCTCTGCGGACCCTGGGTGAGCCACTCCTCGTGCAGCCCGCCGACGTCCTCCAGCTGCAGCACCGGGAGGTCGCTGCAGCCGGGCAAGCCGCTGCGCAATTCCGCCGTCACCGCGGGGTCGAGATCGCCATGCAGGATGACCAGCGCCACGGCCGGTCGGAGGTCGTCTACCGCTGTCCAGCATTGGCTCGTCATGCGGGACCTCCTGGTGATCGGTCGTGGCCTGGGTTCAGGCGAAGGCGTTGTGGTAGGCGTTGAGCGCCGGGGCACCCCCGAGGTGAACATAGAGTACCCGACTGCCCTTGGCGATCTCGCCACTGCGCGCCATGGCGATCAGCCCGGCCATGGATTTTCCCTCGTAGACCGGGTCGGTGAGCATCCCCTCCATCTGCGCGGTGTAGCGGATGGCCTCGACGGTGGGACCATCCGGCAGGCCGTAGTCCGGTCCGCAGAAGCGGGGCTCGATGATGACATCCTCGTCGCGGATCTCCTGCTTCAGGCCGATCATCTCGGCGGTGTTGCGCGCGATCTTGGTCACCGCGGCGCGGGTCATCTCGGCGTCCGCCGCCGTGTCGATGCCGATCAGGCGCCGCTCGCGCTCCTGGGCGCGAAAGCCCACCACCATGCCGCCCTGGGTAGAACCGGTACAGGTGGCCGTCACCACGGTATCGAAGAAGAGGCCCTGCTCGCGCTCCTGGCCGGCCAGTTCATCGGCGAAATGAGCATAGCCGAGGCCACCCAGCGGATGGTCCGAGGCGCCGGCGGGAATGGCGTAGGGCTTGCCGCCCTCACGCCGCACCTCATCCAGGGCACGCTCCCAAGTGGCCTTCACCGCGGTGGAATAGCCCTCGCCTTCCAGCAGCGTCTGGGCGCCCATCAGGCGGGACAGCAGGATGTTGCCGACCTTGTCGTAGACCGGGTCTTCCCACTTGGTCCACTCCTCCTGGACCAGCCGGCACTTCATGCCCAGCACCGCGGCGACGGCAGCGACCTGGCGGGTGTGGTTGGACTGGATGTTGCCGATGGAGACCAGGGTGTCGCAGCCCTGCGCCAGGGCATCGGCGGCCAGCCATTCCAGCTTGCGCACCTTGTTGCCGCCATAGGCGAGACCGGAGGACACGTCGTCACGCTTGGCCCAGAGTTCGATACCGAGGTCCTTCGACATGCGCTCCAGCTTGTGCAGGGGCGATGGGAAGTAACCGAGCTTGACGCGGGGAAAACGCTTTTCGAGATCCAGGGACATAGCAGCGACTCCAGTGGTGAGAGAACGCCTTCAATGCTAGGGAAAACCCTGAAAAAGGTGCTTTCGAATGAGCGGTACGAAATCTGCTTTCCTTTTGAACGATTCCCAGAATCCGCATGGATGTTCCTCCAACAACCGCTTTATAAGGAGAATCTTTCGATGAGCGAAGCTGCGGAACTGACCTCGGTAGAACGCAAGATCCTGCGCGCCCTGCAGCAGGACGGCCGGCTGAGCAATGCCGAGCTGGCCCGCCAGGTTGCCCTGAGCCCGAGCGCCTGCTGGAACCACACGCGCAGGCTGTTCGAGAGCGGCGTCATCACCAGCGTCAGGGCCCATGTGGACCCCAAGGCGGTGCAACGGGAAACCGCGGTACTGGTGGGCGTGGTGCTGGACAGATCGACCCCGGATTCTTTTGAGGCCTTCGAAGCGGCGGCCCGCGCCCTGCCCCCGGTGCTGGAGTGTTACCTGGTGGCCGGTGACGTCGACTACTTCATCAAGCTCAGGGTCAAGGACATCGCCGCCTTCAATCGCCTGCACAGCGAACGGCTGATCGCCCTGCCCGGCGTGCGCCAGGTGCGCACCTTTTTCGTGCTGAACGAAGTCAAGACCGAGGGGCTGTTGCCTATCTGAACAGGCGGGTGGCGCCCAGGGAAGGACGGGTGCCGAGCGGCGCCCGTTCAGATAAGGGATTTCACAGAGGACGGCGTCCTGATTCGACGCCGCCTCAGGTCATTACACGACCACGTTCAACAGCAACACCACGATCAAACCGACCACGGCGACGATCGATTGCACCACCGAAATGGTCTTGGTGGCTTCGCCCATCGTCATGCCGAAGGATTCCTTCACCATCCAGAAACCTGCATGGTTGGCGTAGTTGAAGAACAGCGAGCCGCAGCCAATGGACAAGGCCAGCAGCGGCAGGTTGAGGCTGGGATCGGCACCGGCGAGCGGCGCCAGCAAGCCGGCAGCCCCTACGATACCTACCGTGGCGGAACCGGTAGAGACCGAAAGCAACATGGCGATCAACCAGCCGAGGACCAGCGGAGGGAACGCCGACTGCTGAGTCAGGTGGACAATCGCATCGCCCACCTTGGCGCTGGTCAGCAGCTGCTGAAAGGCACCGCCGCCGGCGATGATCATGATGATCGAGGCGATTGGCTTGAGGCTCTTGCCCAGCGATTCGCGCAATTGCTCCGCATCGCCGCCACGCGCGAGTACCAGACTTGCCCCGGCGAACAGCACGCCCAGCAGCATCGCTATCAGCGGATTGCCGAGGAAACCGGCCATTTTCAGCAGCGCATTGTCCTTGGCCAATACCATCTCGGCGACGGCATGGATCAGCATCAGGATCGCCGGCAGCAAGGCTGCCAGCACGCCAAGGTATACGCTGGGGCCTGGTTTATTGTCGGCTTTTTCAGCCAGGGTGAACTGATCCAGCAACACCTGATCGGGCCGAGTGCTCATGCGCGGGGAAATGAAAGCGCCATACAGTGGGCCGCCCAGGATCATCGCCGGGATAGCCGCCAGGAAACCATAGAGCATGGTCGGTCCGACCGAGGTTTTCAGCGCGGCGATGGCCGTCAACGGGCCAGGGTGCGGCGGGACCATACCGTGCATGGCGGCCAGTGCGGCAATCACCGGAACGCCCACATAGACATAGGCTGACCCCTTGAAGCGCGCCTGACTTTCCAGCTTGCGCGCCACGCTAAAGATCAGCGGCAGCATGATCACCAGGCCGACCTCGAAAAACATCGGAATGCCAATCACGAACGCGACCATCATCATCGCCCACGGAATCATCCGATCCGATGTGCGCCTGAGGATGACCGCGGCAATCTGCTCGGTGACGCCGGCGTCCGCAAGTATTTTGCCGAGCATCGCCCCCAGCGCGATGACCACCCCCACAGCCCCCAGTGTCTTGCCGGCGCCGGTGACCAGCTGGGAGACGATGCGATCTGGCTCCATACCGGTTGCAAAGCCTACGCCGACGGAAACCACCAGCAACGCCAGCAGCGGGTGCATTTTGAGGCGCGAGACGATCAGCACTACCAGCACCACGACGCTGATCAATGCAGTCAGTAACAGATTTATATCTAAGGGAGTCATGAAAGGTTCTCGGTTGGGCTGGTGCCAAACTCTTGTAGGAGGGTGAGATGAATGGCCTCTGTAACGGCTAGGTTGCAGCGTTCGTCTTTCTAGAAACCAAATAACCTGCGAGGCGCCTGCACCAGCAGCGCGGCGCTGGCTTGCGCGGAGAGCTCCAGGGCTTGCAACTGGTCGACGACGGTGGCGAAGTCAACGCTTTGCTCATGTTGCGTGTGCGGCCAGTCGCTGCCCCATACCAACTGATGCAGGCCAACGCTTTTTTCCAGCAACGGTAATGCCCTTCGAGCGAAATCAATGTTCTGTCGTGGCGTACCTCCCAGACGATAGATTCCCGATACCTTGATCCAGATCGAGCCTTTCGATCCGGCCTCAAGCAACTCGCCAAACCCGGGCTGATCGAGACCCGCATTCGCGTCCGGCCGCCCCAGGTGATCGATCACCAATTTCACCCCGAACGGCGTCAATTGCCGGATCAAGCCCGGCAGATCCCTGACTTCCCGGTGCAACTCGACATGCCAGTCAAGATCGGCGATATCGCTGAAAAACCCTTGCCAGGCACTGTCACGAAAATCAGGTAACGCTTTGCCGATCAGGTTCAGGCGCACGCCGACCACGCCCAGTTGCGCCATGTCGTTCAAGGTAGAACGACTGATGCCTGGCTCCAGCACGACCACACCACGCAACTGCTGAGGTGCTTGCTTCAACGCCGCCAACAGGTAGCTGTTGTCAGTGCCAAGGAAACTTGGTTGCACCAGGACACCGTGACTCAGACCTTGGGTTTGCAAATGCTCAAGGTACTGGTCGAGCGTGGCGTCGTACTCGGGACTGTAGCGGCGTGCACCGATCAGCTGCAGATCACGGCTGAACACATGGGCATGGGCGTCAATGCCGGTGATCGACTTGGAGCGGGGAGCTGACATGGGTTTTATCTACTGAAGGTTGGGACCATCACGCCCGAGCGCGCTGATTGCCGTTGATAGTGGCCGGAACGGCGGTGGCATTGGCTTCAAGGTCCCTGCCCCGGGTTTCAGGCAGGCAAAGTGCGGCAAGCACCCCCACGCCGTAGGCGATTCCGGCATCGATACCGATCGCCGAACCCAGGGACATGGCATCACTCATGTGCCCGACCAGGAATGGAAATACAGCGGACAGCACCCGGCCAAAGTTGTAGCAAAAGCCAACACCGGCGCCGCGTACATCGGCCGGGTAAAGTTCGTTGAAGAACGCTCCCAGACTGGCCGGAATACCGGCGGCGAAGAACCCTAGCGGGAACCCCAGGAACAGCATCTGCGTATTGGTCAGCGGCAAAAACACGTAGCACTGCACCGTGACCACGCAGCACAAGGCAAACAGCACGATGTTCTTACGACGGCCAATGCGATCGATCAAATAACCGCTGGCCACACAACCACACCAGAAGGCGAGGATGATCACCGCCAGATAGCCGCCCGAGTTCAGCACGGACAGATTGCGCTCGGTCTTGAGGAAAGTGGGTAACCAAGTCATTACCGCGTGATAGCCACCGTGCGCGCCCAGTCCCAGCAGCCCGCCAAACAGCGTCACGCGAAGCAGTTCCGGGCGAAAAATGCCCGCGAGCGACGTGAAGAAACTCTGCGGAATGGCGTTGCCTTCTTGCAGACGCCGGAAGCTGTCCGGCTCCTCGACGTTACGACGCACCCAGAAGATCAGGAACGACGGCAGCAACCCTACAAGGAACATCACACGCCAGGCCATGTCCTGCGGCACAGAGGTATAGATCAGCGTGAACACCCCGACCGCCAGGCCCCAACCCACCGCCCAGGCACTTTGTACAGTGCCCATGACCTTGCCGCGATAGCGCGGATTGATCGTCTCGGCCATGAGCACCGCGCCGGCCGCCCACTCCCCGCCAAGCCCGAAACCCTGCAGCGCCTTGACCACCAACAGCTGATTGAAGCCCGTGACGAAAGCCGAGAGAAAGGTGAAGAACGAGAACCACAGAATCATCAACTGCAAGGTGCGCACGCGGCCGTAGCGGTCAGACAACGTCCCACCCACCCAGCCACCGAGTGCCGAGGTGACTAGGGTAACGCCGCTGATCAATCCGGCATCGCCCTTGGTCAGCGCGAAAGCGGCGATCAGCGCCGGAATCGCCAGACCGAACATCTGTACTTCCAAGGCGTCGAGCGACCATCCGCCGAAGCAGGCCCAAAATGTCTTGCGCTCACGAGGAGTGATGTGGCGATACCAGCTGAACATGAGTCTTATCCTTATAGGTGTTACGCAAGACAGCCGACGGCCAACCCGCCGCGACAGGATCGACGTTGGCAACCAAACAGCAATCGGCCGGCGATCTGGCCGCCGCAGAACGCTTCGCTACGCAGACAGGCGTCAGCGAATATCCACGCTGTAGCGGAAATGCTCCGCGTGGCCGCGCGAGCGACGCCACTCCAGCGGGCTACCCGCGTAATCACGGGCCAACCGCTCGATCACGATCACCGGACTGTTGACCGGTACCTGGAGCAGGCGGGCATGCACGTCATTCACCGATTCGGCGGTCAGCGTTTCTTCGGCCGATGCAACAACCTGTCCGCACACCTCTTCGTAGATCGGATACAGCAGCGGCCCTTCGCGACTGAGATCGATCTCCAGCAGCGCCTGGAACTGCTGGCGGGGCAGCCAGATTTCTTCGGCGAGCACCGGCTTAACCTCAAGCAGACGCACGCGGACAATACGAATGACCAACGCATCGGCAGGCAACCCTAGCGCTTGCGCTACGGCCGAAGGTGCGGCAACGGGCTCGATCGAGAGGATGCGACTCTCCGGGACCTGGCGCTCTCCGGAAACAGTCTGGAATCGGAAGAAACGGAACAAGGAGGATTGAAACTGCGGCCGTCGAATGAACGTCCCGCGCCCTTGCTGACGCTCCAGAATGCCCTCACTGACCAAGGCATCAATCGCCTTGCGCACCGTGCCGGTGGACAGCTGATATTCCGCAGAAAGCGCCGCTTCGGTAGGGATCGCCTCCCCCGGACGCCAGCGATTATTGGCGATCTGCTCAGCCAATTGGTCACGCAGGCGTTGGTACAGCGGCAGTCGGGCATCACTGGATAAAGAATTCATCGACTTTATTCACCTTGTTATCTAGTCATCTATATGAATCTTGCAGCGAGTATTTGCCCAGACAACTTCGCTGTCAAGGAAGGGCCTTTTGTCTCGCTGACGAATGGCTGCCCTACCGCCCTTGTCATCGACAGGCAGGTCTTCGCCAGCAATATCAGATCCTGGCCGATTGCTGCCCCGAACCAAGGGCAGCTATGAATCGATAGCTCGAGGATCTAAAGCCGCCAATTGTGGCCCTCCCCGACCAGGAGTCGCACCTGTTTCGGAAACCGGCGTGAGGGTCAGGCCTTTACGGCCAGGGCCAGGATGGTCGCCACCAGCGCCTGGGTGCGTGGAACCAGGGTATCGAGCACCAGGAATTCGGCGTCGGTGTGTACCTTGCCGCCCACGGGGCCCAGGCCACAGAGGGTGGGCACGCCCAGGCTGGCGGTGAACCCGGAGTCGGCGCAACCGCCGGTGAATTCGCCCTCGACGCCGAAGCCGAGGTCCTCGGCCTCGCGCTGGTAGAGCGCCAGCAGCTCGTGGCTCAGGTGCGCCTCCATCGGCAGGAACAGGCAGGTGGGTTCGACACGGGCGGCTGTCCCCGGCACCTCCACCTCGGCGATGATGGCCTCGATGCGCGCCTGCAGCGCGGGCCAGTCGGCCAAGGCGACGAAGCGCACATCCAGGCGCGCGGTGGCGCTGGGCGCCACGGTATTGCTGGAGGTGCCGCCCTCGATGAGGCCGACGTTGGTGGTGATGCCGCGCTCGTAGTCGGTCAGGGCGTGCAGCTTGGCCACCTTGAGCGCCAGGGCCTGGATGGCACTGGCGCCCTCGGCGTGGCTGACGCCGGCATGGGCGGCACGACCGCTCACGCTGATAGCCAGGGTGGCGCCGCCCTTGCGCGCCTTGACCACGTTGCCACTGACCCGCCCGGGCTCGCAGTTGAGCACGGCCCGGGCGCCGCGGGCCGCCGCTTCCAGGTGCGGGCGAGCCGTGCCGGAACCGATCTCTTCGTCGCCGGTGTAGAGCACCTGCACCGGAAACGGCAACTCGCCGGCGCGCTTCAGCGCGCGCAGCGCGAAGCAGCTCGCCACCAGTCCACCCTTCATGTCCGCGACGCCGGGGCCATAGGCCTGGCTGGCATCGCGGGTGAAGCCGCGGCTGGCCACGGTGCCCGGCGGAAAGACGGTGTCGCGGTGGCCCAGCAGCAACACCGCAGCGCCGGTGGCGGGCCCCACCTGGGCGGCGAGGACGTCACCGAAGTCGGCGACCGGCGTCCGGGCAACCTCGATGCCGTCTTCGGCCAGGGCCGCGGCGAGCACCGTACCGACGGCATCGACGCCGGCCTTGTCGTAGCTGTTGGAATCGGTATCGACCAGGCGTTGCAGGAGAAGGGTCATCGGCTCGCGCTGGGTGGCGAGCCACTCCAGGGCAGTGGTCTTGGCAAGGGGCATCAGCTGCGGCTCCAGCGATCGCCCAGGTCCCAGAACAACCCGGCCATGAGTTGCAGCCCCTGCCGCGCGACCGGGGCCAGGAGATGCTCGTTGGGCGCGTGCTGGGAGCAGGCGGGATAGGAATGGGGCACCCAGAGGGTGGGCAGTTCGAGGATGTCGGCAAAGATGTCATTGGGCAAGCCACCGCCGAAATTGGGCAGCAAGGCGGGCTTTTCGCCCAGGGTGCGGGTCAGGGAGGTCAGCGCCCAACCCACCCAGGGATTCTCCGGGTCCAGCCGCGAGGCGTGGAGGATCTCGTCCTTGGCACGGGAAACGCGCACCGCGGCGAAACCCCGTTCGGCCAGGTGCGCCTCGATCAGCGGGATGAAGGTCGTGCAATCGCAGCCGGCGACGAAGCGGATCTGGCAGTGGGCGCGGGCGCTGCCGGGAATGGCATTCACCGGTGCCTCGGGATTGCCGGTGGTGAAGGCCAGCAGTTCGAAGGTGTTCCAGCCGTAGACACGTTCCGCCGGGGTCAGCCCGGGCTCGCCCCAGTGGGGATCGATGGCCGGATCGCCCGGCGCGCCGCCCACCTCAATGTCGGCCAGCGCCCTGCGCACCGGTGCGGGCAGCTCGGTGGGCTTGAGCCCCGCGACCTGGATCTGGCCCCGGGCATCCACCAGGCTGGCCAGGGCATGGGCGAGGATGATCCCGGGATTGGCCAGCAGCCCGCCCCAGTTGCCGGAGTGATGGCCGCCTTCGCGCAGCTCCAGGTGCAGATCGAAATTGAAGGTGCCGCGGGCACCCAGGAACAGCGTCGGCCGGGATGCTGAGACTCGCGGACCGTCGGAGGCGATGAACAGATCGGCGGCCAGGGCCTGGCGCTGCTCCTGGCAGAAGGCGCGCAGGCCGACCGAGCCGATCTCCTCGCCCATCTCCAGCAGCAGCTTGACGTTGTAGCCCAGGCGTCCGCCGCGGGCGGCGATCACCTGTTCCAGCGCCGCCAGGTTGAGCAGGTGCTGGCCCTTGTTGTCGGCGGTGCCGCGGCCGTACCAGCGCTCGCCCTGCTCCACCAGGGTCCAGGGCGCGAGGCCTTCGCGCCAGCGGCTGGCATCACCGCGCACCACGTCACCGTGGCCATAGCTGAGCAGGGTCGGCAACGCCAAGTCCTCGATTCGCTCGGCGATCAGCAAGGGCCCCTTGCCGGCGACCGGATTGTCCAGCTGCCGGCTGGTGAAGCCGAGACTGGCCACATAGGGGGCGATGAATTCATCCAGGTAGCGCTGCAGCTCCGCCTGGCGCTCGGGCGCCTGGCTTTCGGTAGGATGGGCCACCGCGGTGGCGAGCCGCGTACGAAAGGCGCCGCTGTCGAAGTGCGCGGCGGCAAGCTCAAGGGCATGGGTACGGCTGGTCATGGCGGACTCCGGGGTCAGGCAGGTTCGGGCAGATGGCAGCGCTTGCTGCCGCCGGGGATGGGTTCGCGTTCCGGATAGCGCTCGGCGCAGGGGCCGAAGCAGCGCGGGCAGCGGGGATGGAAGGCGCAGCCGCTGGGCGGCGAGATGGGATTGGGAAAGCTGCCGCCCAGGCCCAGCGCCGGCAGGCCCAGGCTGGGATCAGGGGTGAGCACCGCATCCAGCAGCGCCCGGGTATAGGGATGCGCCGGCTGGGCGAACAGCGCCGCTCGCTCGCGCTCCTCGACGATCTTGCCGAGGTACATCACCGCCACCCGGTCCGCCAGGTGCTCCACCACCGCCAGGTTGTGGCTGATGAGCAGATAGGTCAGACCGAATTCACGCTTGAGTTCCAGCAGCAGGTTGAGGATCTGCGCCTGCACCGAGACGTCCAGTGCCGAGGTGGGTTCGTCGCAGATCAGCACGTCCGGGCGCATCACCAGGGCGCGGGCAATGGCCACCCGCTGGCGCTGACCACCACTGAGCTGGCCGGGATGGCTGTCGGCGGCGCGCCGTGGCAAACCCACCACGTCGAGCATCTCGGCGACCCGCTGTTGCTGCTCGGCCGTCGAGCCCAGGCCATGCACCTTGAGCGGCAATGCCACGATCTCGCGCACCGTCTTGCGCGGATTGAGCGACGAATAAGGGTCCTGGAAGATCGGCTGGATATGCCGGGCCATTCGCTTGCGATCCACCCCGCGCAGGTGCTCGCCGCCTACCAGGATGTCGCCGCTGGTGGGTGCCAGCAGCCCCAGCAGCAGCTTGGCCAGGGTGCTCTTGCCGCACCCCGATTCCCCCACCAGACCCAGGGTCTCGCCGCGATGGAGCCGCAACGAAATGCCATCCACCGCCTTGAGGGTGGCCGGCGGGCGGAACAGGCCGCGACCCAGGGTGAATTCGCGGCGGATGTCGCACAGTTCCAGGGCGATCTCGCGGCTCATCGCACACCTCCGACCCGGCGCAGGGGTTCGCTGGGCAGGGCGAAATGGCAACGCGCCAGGTGCGCGTCCTCCTCCAACAAGGGCACGCTGTCGGCGCAGACCGCCACCGCCTGCGGGCATCTGTTGCGAAAGGCACAGCCGTGCTGCTCGCCGACCAGGCTGGGGACCAGGCCGGGAATGGCGCCCAGCGGCTGCCCGGGACGGGTCCGGCCCGGTACCGGGATGCTCGCCAGCAGCCCCCGGGTATAGGGGTGTCGGGGGCGGCGAACAGCTCGGCGGCCGGTGCCTGCTCGACGATCTGGCCGGCATACATGACCGCTACCCGGTCGGCGATGCGCGCCACCAGCCCCAGGTCATGGGTGATGAACACGATGGCCGTGCCGAATTCCCGCTGCAGATCGCGCAACAGGTGCAGGATCTGCGCCTGGATGGTGACGTCCAGCGCCGTGGTGGGTTCGTCGGCGATGATGAGGTCCGGTTCGCAGAGCAGCGCCATGGCGATCACCACCCGCTGGCGCAATCCGCCACTGAGCTGGTGCGGATACTGGCGCAGGCGCTCGCCGGCGTTGCTGATGCCGACCTTTTCCAGCATGGCCTCCGCGCCTGCCCAGGCGGCCTTGCGATCCAGCCTGCGGTGGCGCCGCAGCACCTCGGCGAGCTGGTCGCCGATGCTGTAGGCCGGATTGAGGGCGGTCATGGGTTCCTGGAATATCATCGCCAGGCGATTGCCGCGCAGGTCGCGCATGCCCTTTTCGCCCAGGGTCAGGAGGTCGTGCTCGCCCAGCGTCAGGCGCGCCGCCTGGCGCCGGGCCTGGCGCGGCAGCAGATCCATCAGCGCCAGGGAGGTGAGCGACTTGCCGCAGCCGGACTCGCCCACCAGGCAGAGCATTTCGCCCCGCTCCACCTGCAGGTCCAGGCCGCGCACGGCGTGCAGGGTGTCATCCCCCAGGGGGATATCGATGCGCAGGTCTCTTACGTCGAGCAGTGCCATGGTCAGTCCTCCGCTTAGTTGCGCCCGCTGGGCGCGGCAAGGTCCCGGATACCGTCACCCACCAGGTTGATGGCCAGCACCAGCAGCATCAGGGCGATGCCGGGAATGGCGATCACCCAGGGCGAAAAGAACATGTAGGGCTTGCCTTCGGCGATCATCAGGCCCCAGGACGGCAACGGCGGCTGCACGCCCACGCCGAGAAAGGACAGGGTCGCCTCGAGCAGGATGGCGTGGGCCATCTCCAGGGTGATCACCACGATCAGCGCCCCCAGCACATTGGGCAGGATCTCGCCGACGATGACCCGCCAGGGTGAACAGCCCAGCGCCTGGGCAGCGGCGACGTATTCGGCGTCGCGAATCTGCTGCACGGCG
This sequence comes from Pseudomonas oryzihabitans, assembly GCF_014522265.1. GTDB lineage: Bacteria > Pseudomonadota > Gammaproteobacteria > Pseudomonadales > Pseudomonadaceae > Chryseomonas > Chryseomonas aestiva. Next base: position 3,963,429 of record NZ_CP017024.1, on the reverse strand, counting down.
GCGCGCACCACCACGGCGAAGCGATCCCACAGCAGACAGCCGAGCAGGATCACCACCACCTGCAGCGAGCCACCCACCAGGGAGGCGGCGGCCAGGGCCACCATCACCACCGGCAAGGCCAGGCGGGTGGTCACCAGGTAGCTCACCAGGGCGTCGACCTTGCCGCCGTAGTAACCGGCGAGCACCCCGAGCAAGGTGCCGATGGCGCCGGAGATGAGCGCCGCGGCGAGACCGATGAACAGCGAGATGCGCGCGCCATAGAGCAGCCGGGAGAGATAGTCGCGGCCGAGCTTGTCTGTGCCCAGCGGATGGGCCCAGGTGCCCTTGGCCATCCATACCGGTGGTTTCATCCGCTGCATCACGTCCTGGGCATAGGGGTCGTGGGGCGCCAGCCAGGACGCGGCCAGGGCGGCGAAGACGATGACGACGAGCAGCACGGCGCCCAGGGCGAAGCCGCGGTGGCCGAACCAGCGGCGCAGCTGGCGGCCCAGCGTCGGGCGCGGGGGCAGATAGTCGTCGAGCACGAAGGGATTGGCGACGGTCATGGAGCCTCCTAGCGCACGCGAATGCGCGGGTCGAGCAAGGCGTTGAGCAGATCGGCCACCAGCGTCAGCACGATATAGATCAACGCGATCAAGAGGACGATGGCCTGCACCACCGGGAAGTCGTTGCGGGCGATGGCGTCCCAGGCCAGCTGGCCGATGCCCTGCAGCGAGAACACCGCCTCGATCACCACCGAGCCGCCCAGCATGAAGCCGAACTCCACCGCGGCCAGGGCCACCACCGGGATCAGCGCATTGCGCAGGGCGTGCTTGAACAGTACCCGGGCCGGACTCAGGCCCTTGGCCCGGGCGGTGCGGATGTAGTCGGCGCCCAGTACATCGAGCATCCCGGCCCGGGTCAGGCGCATCAGCGAGGGAGTGGCGTAGTAGCCCAGGGCGATCGCCGGCAGGATGAAGTGCTGCCAGCTGGTATTGCCGGACACCGGCAGCCATTTAAGGGTCACGGCGAAGACGACGATCAGCACCAGGGCGAACCAGAAGCTGGGCATCGCCTGGCCGAAGGTCGCCAGGGTCAGCGCCAGGCGGTCGATCCAGGTGTCGCGCCGGACCGCGGCCAGCACCCCGAGCGGGATGGCGATGAGCAGCGCCACCAGCAGCGCGATGGCGCCCAGGGTCAGGGTGATGGGCAGGCGGCTGGCGATGAGATCCCGCACCGATTCCTGGAAGAAGAACGACTGCCCCAGGTCCAGGCGCAGCAACTGCCCGATCCACTCGACGTACTGCGTCGCCAGGGGCCTATCGAGGCCGTGTTGGTGACGCACCACCTCGATCTGCTCGGCGGTGGCCTCGGGTCCGGCGATGGCGGTGGCCAGGTCGCCGGACAGGTGCAGCAGGAAGAAACTGATGAGGGAAACGGTAAAGGCCACGGCCAGGGCGATACCCAGGCGGCGCAGGAGATAGGCGGACATGTTCGGCTCCTCGGCTGAGAACCTGTTCAAGCGCTGCTGCGCGTCGGCCAAACGGCGTTGAAAAGGCCTTCGGAATGCTCATTTACCATTCGTAAACTCCGCTTCCTCAGGCCTTTTCGCCTTGTTTGGCTCTAGCTCGCGAGCTTGAACAGGTTCTGAAGACGCCCCCGTGCGGGGCGCCGGGACGGATCAGTTCCAGTGGGCCAGGGCGAATCGCGGCAACTCGTCCGGATAGGGCTGGAAGGCCAGGTCCGAGGTGAAGGCGTAGTTGATGGAATAGTTGAACACCGGCGCCCAGTAGGCCTGCGCGGCGATCCGCTGCAGCGCCTTGCGGTAGTTGTCCTTGCGCACGGCCGGGTCCATGGCGGTGTCGGCCACCTTGAGCCAGTCGATCACCTGGGGATCCTTGGCCACGTCGTCGGCATTGCCCTTGAAATAGACGCCGGTGGCCGCCGAGGCATCGGCGATGGAGAAGGAACCCCAGGCGAGAAAGGCCATGGGCACCTTGCCGGCGCGCTGCTGGTCACGCAGCGCGGCATATTTCAGATAGCGCAGCTTGGCGTCGATGCCCACCGCGCGCAGGTCCCCGATCAGCGCCTCCACCACGTCGCGATCCCGGTAGGCGAAGATCTCGGTGCTGAAGCCGTTGGGGTAGCCGGCGGCCTTGAGCAGCGCCTTGGCCTTGGCCGGGTCGTAGGGGTAGCCCGGCACCGCCTTGGCATCGCAACCGAATTGCTCCGGATAGCAGGCCACCTGCAGCGGCTGGCTGCCGCCCCCCATGAGCTGACTGGCGATGGCCTGGCGATTGATGGCGTAGTTGACCGCCTGGCGCACCTCGGCCTTGGCGAAGGGTGAATCCGGACTGGAGGCGCCCTGGGCGTCCATGCTGAGGAAGCCGATCCTCATGCTGGCGCCGCTTTCCACGGTGAGGTTGGGCGCGGCCTTGAGTTGCTCGGCCTGGTCCGGCGCCACGCGCCAGGCCCAGTCGATGCCGCCGGTCATGAGTTCGGCGAGCCGGGTCTCGGCGTCGGGGATGACGCGGAACTGGATATGGCCGATGCGTGGCTGACCCTGGGGGCTGTCCTTGAAGTAGTCCGGATTGCGCTCCAGCGTGACCCCCTGGCCGCTGGTGACCGCGACGATGCGATAGGGCCCGGTACCCACCGGCTTTTGCGCGAAGCCCGCCAGACCGACCTTCTGGAAGTACTTGCCGGGATAGATGGGCAAGGGATTGGCCAGGTATTCCAGCGCGGCGGGAAACGGCTGCTTGAGGTGCAAGCGAACCTTGTATTCGCCCAGCTTCTCGGCGCTCTTGATCCAGTTGACGTTCTGCTGGGTGACCACCTTGCCTTCGGGCGAGGCCACGTAGTTGAAGGTGAAGACCACGTCGTCGGCGGTGAAGGGATCGCCGTTGTGGAAGGTCACGCCCTGGCGCAGATCGAAGTCAAGGGTCAGCGGATCGACCTGCTGCCAGCCGGTGGCCAGCATCGGCCGGTATTCACCGGTCTGGGGATCGCGGTAGATCAGGGTATCCCAGGCCAGGTGGGCGAGGATGACGCCTTCACGGGCATCGTTGTGATAGGGGCTGACGTTTTCGGGCTCGGTGTCGGAGGCGTAGACCAGGGTGTCGTTGGCTTTGCCGGCGAAGGCCTGGCCCTGGGCCAGGAAGAGGGAAAACGCGATGCCACAAGCGAAACCTTTGAGTCCCATGCCGTCTGTCTCCGGGGCGGTGGTTGGTCAAAGGCAGGTCCGCGAAACGCGGGAAAGGAGTTCTTGCTGAAGCCTGTTGTTGGTCTCTTGACCCGACTCTAGGTCTTGCCATCCCATGCCACAAGCAGAATATTTAGATGCGAGCCATGCCTTTTCGGCAAAGGAGGCCCTATGCAGCCCTACGGCATTCAGTCCACCGCCCTGCGCTATTTCCTCGAGGTGGTGCGGTGCGGCTCCATCAGCGAAGCTTCCCAGCGGCTCAATGTCGCGGCCAGTGCGGTGAGTCGCCAGATCGCCAAACTGGAGCGCGAACTGCAGACGCCGCTGCTCGAACGCCGCGCCCGTGGCGTCGTGCCCAGCGCCGCCGGCGAGCGTCTGGCCGTGCATGCGCGCAAGGCGCAGCTGGCCAGCGAGCAGGTCGCGGCCGAGTTGCGGGGCCTCGCCGACCTGCGCCGCGGCCAGGTACGCCTGGCCACCACCGAAGGCTTTTCGCTGGACTTCCTGCCCGAGGTCATCGTGGCCTTTCGCCAGGGCTATGCCGGCATCCACTTTTCCCTGGAGGTCTGCGCGCCGGCGGCGGTCACGCGCCGGGTCCAGGAAGGTGACGCCGATCTGGGCCTCACCTTCAGCCTCAGGCCAGAGCCGGACATCAGCGTCGACGCCACCTTGAGTGGCGCCATTGAGGCGGTGGTGGCGCCCGAGCATCCCCTTGCCGGCCGTACCGGGCTGACCCTGGCCGATCTGCAGCCCTTTCCACTGGCGCTGCCGATGCCCGATACCACGGTGCGCCAGCTGTTCGACATCTGCTGTGGCGTCCAGGGCCTCTCCTTCGAACCCGTGCTGGTGAGCAACAACATGCAGGCGCTCTATCGCTTCGCCGCCTTGGGCGGTGGCGTGGCACTCTCAAGCGAACTGAGCCTGCGTAGTCGACTGCGCGAAGGCCAACTGGTGGCCCTGCCCCTGCTGGACGAAGGCCTGGCCGCGCGGCGGATCGAATTGCAGAGCATGGCGGGTCGCGAATTGCCCCCGGCGGTGAATGCCTTTCGCCAGGCGCTGATCGCGGCGCTGGGGCGCTGAGTCAAAGCAGTGCATCGTGCCGCCTCGAACGCACTGCAACGGGGCGGCGCGCTGGATACAGCCTCAACGTCATGGCGAGAAATCAGCATGGCACGGGGCCTGGCGGCAACTGGCACGCATCTGGCAAAGGCCATAGCGTGCAGGAGCACCGGCCAGCCGGTTTGATGCACCACAATCTGCAATGGATGACTAGGGTTCCGACTCGCTCGTGCGGGTGTCTGGTCCGAGAGTCGTCGACCTCTGATGGGGTTACACGGCGGGACAAAAGCCCGGGAGACACAGCGCCAGTCGCGTGCTCCTGTCCCGTCGTCCATCCTATTGGAGGTCCCATGCGCCATTCCCTGCTCGCCTCGCTCGTTCTCGGTTGTTCCCTGCTCCTCGGTGCCACCGCTCAGGCGGCGCCGCGCGACGACTTCAAGGTGTGCTGGACGATCTATGCCGGCTGGATGCCCTGGGGCGAAGCCCAGGCCCAGGGCATCATCGACAAGTGGGCCAAGAAATACGGCATCCACATCGAGGTCGTGCAGCTCAACGACTACGTCGAATCCATCAATCAATACACCACCGGCCAGTTCGACGGCTGCGCCATGACCAACATGGACGCCCTGACCATTCCGGCCGCCGGCGGCGTGGACAGCACGGCGCTGATCGTCAGCGACTACTCCAACGGCAACGACGGCGTGGTGATGAAGGGCAAGGGCAAGACCCTGGCCGACCTCAAGGGCCAGCAGGTCAACCTGGTGCAGTTCTCCGTCTCCCACTATTTGCTGGCGCGCGCGCTGCAGAGCGTGGGACTGAGCGAGAGGGACCTGACCACCGTCAACACCTCCGACGCCGACATGGTGGCCGCCTTCCAGACCGCCGACGTGCGCAACGTGGTGACCTGGAATCCGCTGCTGGCCGAGATCAAGGCTCAGCCAGACACCACCGAGGTGTTCGACTCCAGCAAGATTCCCGGCGAGATCCTCGACATGCTGGTGGTGAACACCGCCACGCTCAAGGACAACCCGGCCCTGGGCAAGGCCCTGACCGGTGCCTGGTTCGAGATGCTGGCGCTGATGCAGTCCGGCGACGCCAAGGGCAAGGCGGCCCTGGAGGCCATGGCCAAGGCCTCGGGTACCGATCTCGCCGGCTTCCAGGCGCAACTGGACAAGACCCGGCTGTTCGCCACGCCCGCCGAGGCCCTGGCCTTCGTCAAGGATCCCGCGCTGCCGACCACCATGCAGCGCATCGCCCACTTCTCCTTCGAACACGGCCTGCTGGGCCAGGGCGCACCCAGCGCCGAGGCCATCGGCATCGCCTATCCGGGCGGCAAGACCAGCGGGGACGCGGGCAATCTCAAGCTGCGCTTCGATCCGACCTTCGTACAGCTGGCCGCCGACGGCAAGCTCTGAGCCCCGCCGCGAGGACGACGCCCATGCGCTTCATCAATCGGCATCCCGATCGGGGCGGCCGGCTCCTGCTGGTCCTGCTGCCCTTCGCCCTGCTCGCTCTGCTCTATCTGGTGGGCTCGGCCACCCGGCTGGCGGAAAACCCCAACGACAAGCTGTTGCCCAGCGTGGCGCAGATGGCCGATGCGGTGCAGCGCCTGGCCTTTACCGCCGACGTGCGTACCGGGGGTTATCCGTTCTGGCAGGACACCCTGGCCAGCCTGCAACGCCTGGGCCTGGGCCTGGGGATCGCCGCGCTGATCGCCCTGGTGGTGGGCATCGCCGCGGGCAGTCTGCCCCTGGTCGGCGCGCCGCTGTCGCCGCTGGTGACGGTGCTCTCGATGATCCCGCCGCTGGCGATCCTGCCGATCCTCTTCATCGTCTTCGGCCTGGGCGAACTGGCCAAGGTGATGCTGATCGTGGTGGGCGTCACCCCGGTGCTGATCCGCGAGCTGGACCAGCGCGCCCGGGAGCTGCCACGCGAACTGCTGATCAAGGCCCAGACCCTGGGCGCCAACAGCTGGACGGTGATCCTGCGCCTGGTGCTGCCGCAGCTGCTGCCGCGCCTGCTCATCGCCCTGCGGCTGCAGCTGGGCGCCGCCTGGCTGTTTCTCATCGCCGCCGAGGCCATCGCCGCCACCGATGGCCTGGGCTATCGCATCTTCCTGGTGCGGCGCTATCTGGCCATGGACGTGATCCTGCCCTATGTCGCCTGGATCACCCTGCTGGCCTGGCTGCTGGACGCGGGCCTGCGCCTGCTGACGCGGCGCGCCTTTCCCTGGTACGGGGAGGGTCGCTGATGATCGAGGTCCGCAATCTCTGGCAACGCTATGGCGAGCAGGTGGTGCTCGAAGGTCTCAATCTGCAGGTGCGCGAAGGCGAATTCTGCGCCCTGGTCGGTGCCTCCGGCTGCGGCAAGTCCACCTTCCTGCGTCTGCTGCTCGGCCAGGAGCGGCCCAGCCGTGGCGAGATCAGCATCGATGGTCAGCCGCTCTCGGCGGAACCGGATCCCGAGCGGGGCGTGGTCTTTCAGCGCTATTCGGTGTTTCCCCACCTGAGCGTGCTGGACAACGTCGCCCTGGGCCTGGAATTGCCCAGGTCCCCGCTGCTCGGCCGGCTGCTGGGCACGGCCAAGCGCCAGGCCCGGGAACAGGCCGCCGCCCTGCTCGAACGCGTCGGCCTGAGCCAGGCGCTGGGCAAGTACCCGGGGCAGCTGTCCGGCGGCATGCAGCAGCGCCTCGCCATCGCCCAGGCGCTGATCGTCCGGCCGCGCATCCTGCTCCTGGACGAGCCTTTCGGCGCCCTCGATCCCGGCATCCGCAAGGACATGCACGCCCTGCTGCTGGAGCTCTGGCACGAGCGCCCGCTCACGGTGTTCATGGTCACCCATGACCTGCACGAGGGCTTCAGCCTGGCCACCCGGGTGCTGGTGTTCGACAAGGTCCGCCAGGACCCGCAAGCCCCCGGCGCCTATGGCGCCCGCATCACCTACGACCTGCCCCTGACCGCCAAGACCCGGCCCGTGCATGCGGCTGGGACTCGGCCAGCCCTTACCTGACGAGGTTGCCCATGACTGACGAACTGCTCTACCAGGAACGCGTCCCCGGCGGCGGCACCGCCTCCTTCATCCTGCGCCGCGGCCAGACCCTGCGGCTGACCGACGTGGAAGGCGGCGCCAATGTCAGCCTGCTGCTGTTCAATGCCGATGACCGCAGCGAGCGGCTGAACCTGCCCGATACCCTCAAGGGCCAGCACACCGCGCGTCTCACCGCCGGACACTGCCTCTATTCCGACATGGGGCGGGTGCTGGCGGCCGTGGTGCGCGACACCTGCGGCTGGCACGACAGCTTCGGCGGCGTGGCCAATGCCGCCGAGGTGGCGGAGAAATACGGCGCGGGTCGCTACCAGGAGCTGCGCAACGGCTTCCACCGCAATGGCACCGACAACCTGCTGGTGGAACTGGCCAAGTGGGGCCTGGGCCTGGAAGACCTGCTGATGACCCTCAACCTGTTCAGCCGGGTGGACGTGGATGCCGCGGGCGCCTTTGCCTTCGTGCCCGGCAACTCCCGCGCCGGCGATCTGGTCGAGCTCCATGCGCCCATGAACACCCTGGTGGTGCTGACCGCCCTGCAGCATCCGCTGGACCCGGACCCGGTCTATGCGCCGCGCCCGGTCGATCTCGCCCAGTTGCGCGCGGCGCCCGAGGTGGCCGAACGCTGCCGCACCTCGCGCCCGGAAAACGAGCGCGCCTTCCAGAACACCGCCCGCTACTTCCTCTGAGGCCCTGCCATGACCCTGATCGCCAGCACCAAACGCCCGGAAGATGCCAGCTACCGCGCCCTCCTGCCGGCCGGAGCGCCCTACCTCAAGGAGGTCAAGGCCGGCCAGACCCTGCGCATCCATGACCTGGAAGGCAACCAGGCGGTGGACACCCTCTTCTACGCCGCCGCCAACCCCCAGGAACGCTACGATCCCCAGCGCACCCTGAGACGCCAGGGCCGGGTCTATCTGTCGACCGGCAGCGTGCTCTATTCCAACCTGGGCAATCCCCTGCTGACCATCGTCGCCGACACCTGTGGCCGCCATGACACCCTGGGCGGCGCCTGCTCCCAGGAGAGCAACACGGTGCGCTACGCCCTGGATCGCCGGCAGATGCACAGCTGCCGTGACAACTTCCTCTGCGCCGGTGGCCATGACGGGCGCCTGGGCAAGCGCGACATCGGGGCCAACATCAACTTCTTCATGAACGTGCCGGTGACCGCGGACGGCGGCCTGACCTTCGCCGATGGCATCTCCGGCGCCGGCAAGTATGTGGAGTTGCGCGCCGAGACCAACGTCATCCTGCTTATTTCCAATTGCCCGCAACTCAACAACCCCTGCAACGGCTGGAACCCTACTCCGGCGGAGGTGCTGCTATGGGACTGACCCACGCACGCCAGCTCTGGCAGTGGCTGCGACCGCGTCTCCATCGCCTCTGCGAAGTCCGCGCCGGGCGCTACAGCTACCGCGGCAAGCGCTAGACGCCGACTGACCTACCGCCCTCGCGCGGCCTCCTGGGGACGACCCCGGGAGCTTTTATCTGGCGGGACGGCCCGCCGCCTTCGAGGACGCCTCGAATGTTCACCACCCTGCTCATCGCCAACCGTGGCGCCATCAGCTGCCGCATCCAGCGCACCCTGCGCGACTTGGGCGTCGCCGCGGTCGCCGTCTACAGCGAAGCCGATCGCGCCAGCCGCCATGTCAGCGCGGCCGACCAGGCCTTCAGCCTGGGCGAAGGCGCCGCCGCGGCCACCTACCTGGACACCGCCAAGCTGCTCGAGGTGGCGCGCCAGAGCGGCGCCCAGGCCATTCACCCGGGTTATGGCTTCCTCTCCGAGAACGCCGCCTTCGCCGAAGCCTGCGAAGCCGCCGGCATCGCCTTCGTCGGGCCCACCCCCGAGCAACTGCGCACCTTTGGTCTCAAGCACACGGCGCGGGCCCTGGCGCGCGCCCAGGGCGTGCCGCTGCTGGAGGGCACCGAGCTGCTGGATACCCTGGAAGGGGCACTGGCGGCCGCGCAACAGATCGGTTATCCGGTGATGCTCAAGAGCACCGCCGGTGGCGGCGGCATCGGCATGCGCGTGTGCCGCACGGACCCTGAACTCGCCGAGGCCTTCGACGCCGTGCGCCGGCTGGGCCAGAACAACTTCAGCGACGCGGGCGTCTTCCTGGAGAAGTACATCGAACGCGCCCGGCACCTGGAGGTGCAGGTGTTCGGTGATGGCCAGGGCGAGGTGCTGGCGCTGGGCGTGCGCGACTGCTCGGTACAGCGCCGCAACCAGAAGGTACTGGAGGAAACCCCGGCGCCCAACCTGCCGGCCGGCATGGCCGAGGCGCTCTGCGCCGCCGCCCTGGAGCTGACACGCGCGGTACGCTATCGCAGCGCCGGTACCGTGGAGTTCGTCTACGACAGCGCCGCCGACCGCTTCTACTTCCTGGAGGTGAACACCCGGCTGCAGGTCGAGCACGGCGTCACCGAGCAGGTCTGGGGCGTGGACCTGGTGCGCTGGATGATCGAACTGGCCGCTGGCGAACTGCCGCCGCTGGCCGTGCTCGCCGCGGGGCTGCAGCCCCAGGGCCATGCCATCCAGGCGCGGCTCTATGCCGAAGACCCGGGTCGCGACTTCCAGCCCAGCCCGGGCCTGCTGACCCAGGTCGACTTCCCACCCGCGGATGGCCGGGCGTTGCGCCTGGACACCTGGGTCGAGGCCGGCTGCGAGATCCCGCCCTATTTCGATCCCCTGGTGGCCAAGGTCATCGCCTGGGCCCCCGACCGTGACGCCGCCCGGCAACGCCTCGATCAGGCCCTGGCGGCAACCCGGCTCTATGGCGTGGAAACCAATGGCGACTACCTGCGGCAGATCCTCGCCGCCGCGCCCTTCGCCTCGGGCCAGCCCTGGACGCGCTGCCTGGAAGGGCTGACCTACCAGGCCACCACCCTGGAGGTGCTCAGCGCCGGCACCCAGACCACGGTGCAGGACGCCCCCGGGCGCCTCGGCTACTGGTCGGTGGGCATTCCCCCTTCCGGCCCCATGGACGACCGCGCCCTGCGCCTGGGCAATCGCCTGCTCGGTAACGACGGCCGCGCGGCCGCCCTGGAAATCACCCTGGCCGGCCCTACCCTGAGATTCAACACCGAGGCCGTGGTGGTGGTCACCGGCGCGGCGCTGCCGATCCTGCTGGACGACCAACCCCAGGCCATGGACAGCGTCTTTCGCGTCCCCGCGGGTGCCATCCTGCACCTGGGCGCCATCACCGGCGCCGGCGCCCGCAGCTATCTCTGCCTGAGAGGCGGCCTGGACCTGCCCGACTACCTGGGCAGTCGCAGCACCTTCACCCTCGGCCAGTTCGGCGGTCACGGTGGCCGCGCCCTGCGCGCCGGCGACGTGCTGCACCTGCACTCGCTGACCGACGCACGTGCGGAGGCCCGGCTGCCCCTCGCCCTGACCACCCGGCTGCCCGAGACCCGCACCCTGCGCGTCATCTATGGACCGCACGGTGCGCCGGACTATTTCAGCCCGGCCTATCTGGATCTCTTTCTCGCCACCGACTGGGAGGTGCACTTCAATTCCAGTCGCACCGGCGTGCGCCTGATCGGCCCCAAGCCGGAATGGACCCGCGAAGACGGCGGCGAGGCTGGTCTGCATCCCTCCAATATCCATGACAATCCCTATGCGGTGGGCGCGGTGGACTTCACCGGCGACATGCCGGTCATCCTCGGCCCGGACGGCCCCAGCCTGGGCGGCTTCGTCTGTCCGGTCACAGTGATCGAAGCCGACCTCTGGCAACTGGGCCAGCTCAAGGCCGGCGACCGGCTGCGCTTCCTGCCGGTGGACCTGGCGACCGCGCGACGCCTGCAGCAGGCACGCCTGGCCGAGGAAAGCAGCTTGCAGCCGCAGGCGGAGATCGCCATTACGCCCGAGCGCGGCGATCCCGTGGTGCTGGATCTGGGCCAGGGCGCCGAGCGCCTGGTGGCGCGGCTTTCCGGGGATACCCATCTGCTGCTGGAGATCGGCCCACCGGAGCTGGACCTGGCCTTGCGCTTTCGCGGCCATGGGCTGATGCAGGCACTGGCCGCGCTGGCGCTGCCCGGGTTGTACGAACTCACCCCCGGCATCCGTTCGCTACAGGTGCACTACCAGCCCGAGGCACTGCCTCTGGCAGAGCTGCTGGCGGCGGTCAGTCGCTGCTGGCAGGCGCTGGGCGATGCCCAGGACCTGCGGGTGCCCTCGCGCATCGTCCATCTGCCGCTGTCCTGGGACGATCCGGCCTGCCGCCTGGCCATCGAAAAATACACCACCACGGTGCGCAAGGACGCGCCCTGGTGCCCGAGCAACTTGGAGTTCATCCGCCGGGTGAATGACCTGGAGTCCCTGGAGGCGGTCAAGCGCATCGTCTTCGACGCCAGCTACCTGGTGATGGGCCTCGGCGACGTTTATCTGGGTGCGCCGGTGGCCACCCCCCTCGATCCGCGTCACCGGCTGGTGACCACCAAGTACAACCCGGCGCGTACCTGGACCGCGGAAAACTCGGTGGGCATCGGTGGCGCCTATCTCTGCGTGTACGGCATGGAAGGCCCTGGCGGCTATCAGTTCGTCGGTCGCACCCTGCAGATGTGGAATCGCTACCGTGACGTGGAAGCCTTCCACGGCCAGCCCTATCTGCTGCGCTTCTTCGATCAGATCCGCTTCCATGAGGTGTCGGCGGACGAGCTGCTACGCATCCGCGCGGACTTCCCACTGGGTCGCGTGCCGCTGCGCATCGAAGAGAGCGAATTGTCCCTGGCCGACTACCAGGCCTTCCTGGCACGCGAAGCCGAGGGTATTACCACCTTCCGCACGCGCCAGCAGAGCGCCTTCGCCGCCGAGCGGCAGCGCTGGATCGACTCCGGCCAGGCGCATTTCGACAGCCAGGAAGCCGCCGTGGAAGCCACCGAGGATGTCCCCCTCGCCAGCCACCAGCTGGCCCTGGAAAGCCCGGTGGCCGGCAATCTCTGGCAGGCCCAGGTGCAGCCGGGCGACCAGGTGGAAGCCGGCCAGCCGTTGCTGATCCTGGAATCCATGAAGATGGAAATCCCGTTGCTCGCGCCTTGCAGCGGCCGGATCCACGACCTGCAGGTCCAGCCCGGCTCGCCGATCCGCGCCGGCCAGCGCCTGCTGGTCATCGACAAGACGTGAAGGAAGCCACCATGACATTCGATCTGCGCCTCGACACCCTGAGCGCCGCCTATGCCGCCGGGACCCGGACCCCACGCACGCTCATCGTTGAATTGCGGGAACAGGCCGCGGCCCTCAACCCCGAGTACCACCTGTTCATCCACCTGCTGACCCCAGCCGAGCTGGAGCCCTATCTCGCCGCCCTGGACGATCGCGATCCCGCCGAGCTGCCGCTCTATGGCATCCCCTTCGCCATCAAGGACAACATCGACCTCGCCGGCATCCCCACCACGGCGGCCTGCCCGGCCTATGCCTATGTGCCCGAACGCTCGGCGACCCTGGTGGAACAGCTGGTCGCCCTGGGCGCCGTGCCGCTGGGCAAGTGCAATCTCGACCAGTTCGCCACCGGCCTCAACGGCACCCGTTCGCCCTACGGCGCCTGTCGCAACAGTGTCCATCCGGACTATCCTTCCGGCGGCTCCAGTGCCGGTTCGGCGCTGGCCGTGTCCCTGGGTGTCGCCAGCTTCGCCCTGGGCACCGATACCGCCGGTTCCGGGCGCGTGCCCGCGGGGCTGAACAACCTGGTGGGCCTCAAGGGCAGCAAGGGACTGCTGTCCACCGCCGGCGTGGTCCCTGCCTGCCAGACCCTGGACTGCGTGACCTTCTTTACCGCCACCGCCGCCGAAGCCAGCACGCTGCTGGCGCTCACCGCCCGCCTCGATCCGCGCGATCCCTACAGCCGCGCCAATCCACAGTGGAACGACGCCAGCGCCTTCGGCCGCCCGCGGCCCTTCCGCTTCGGCGTCCCGACCCAGCTGGAATTCCTCGGCTGCCCGGAAAGCCCGGCGCTGTTCGCGGCGGCCAAGGCCCAGCTGGAGGCCCTGGGGGGCGAAGCCGTGCCGCTGGACCTTGCGCCCTTCCTGGAAGCCGCGCGCCTGCTCTATGAAGGCCCCTGGGTCGCCGAGCGCTATAGCGTGGCCGGCGCCCTGATCGAGGCCGAACCGGACGCCGTACTGCCAGTGATCCGCGCCGTGCTGGAAAAGGCGCCCGACACCACGGCGGTGGACGCCTTTCGCGCCGGCTACCGCCTGCAGGCGCTGAAAGCCCGGTGCGACACCCTGCTCGCCGAACTGGATTGCGTCCTTACCCCCACCTATCCGCGCCCGGTGACCCTGGCGGAACTGGCCGCCGAACCGGTCACCCGCAACGCCGATCTGGGTTACTACACCAACTTCATGAACCTGCTGGACTACGCCGCCGTGGCCGTGCCGGCCGGCGTCATGGCCAACGGCCTGCCCTGGGGCGTGACGCTGTTCGGCCGGGTCTTCACCGACCAGTACCTGCTGAGCCTGGCCGCGGCCCTGCAGGAAGCCCAAGGCCTGGCGCTGGTCGGCGGCGCCCTGCCGCACGCCAGCCTGCCGGCGCGTCCCGCCCACCATGACCGTGCCCGGCTGGTGGTCTGCGGTGCCCATCTGCAGGGGCTGCCCCTCAATGGCCAGTTGCTCGCCCGCGGTGCCCGCCGCCTGGCCCTGACCCGGAGCGCGCCGCACTATCGCCTCCACGCCCTGGCCGGCGGCCCGCCGCTACGTCCGGGCATGGTCCGGGTCGCCGAAGACGGCGCCGCCATCGAGGTGGAGGTCTGGGAGCTGCCCAGCAGCGAACTGGGTAGCTTTCTCACCGGCATCCCCGCCCCGCTCGGCCTGGGCAAGGTGGAACTGGCCGATGGCAGCTGGGAAACCGGCTTCATCTGCGAGCCCTATGGCCTGGCGGAGGCTGAGGACATCACGGCGCATGGTGGGTGGCGGGCGTGGTTGGCGAGTCGCAGCGCCGTTTAGGTCGGGAAACGAGCTAGGCGGCGAAGCCACCGTATCAGCCAGGATGCGCAGCGCCGCTTCTAACCGCCGCTGTGCAAGCGGTGGACGCAAGCACCCGTCTGCTGTTCATGAGCTTCTTTCAAGCCGCCATGAGCTGCGGGCGCTAGCCGTACCCGTGGCCGCCTGCTATCAAGGGTGTTCGAAGCCGCTGACCGTTGCTGGGCAGTGGCGCCTCCTTGCTTGAAGATCGAAACACCCTCATGCCTCTCTCCTGCACCGACCGCTACGACCTTCCCCTGTCCACCGCTTCCGCCAGCGCCGCCGAGCGCTATCAGGCCGGCATAGATCTCTTGCTGTCGCTCTGGCCCGGTGCGGCGGAAGCGTTGGACGAGGCCATCGCGGCCGATCCTGGCTTCGCCCTGGCCCATGCAGCGCGGGCACGGCTGCAGCTGATCGACAACCAGGCCGGCGCTGCCCGGGAGACCATCGCCCAGGCGCACCGGCTGGTTGAGCGACAGGGCACGGAGCGCGAGCGCAGCCATGTGGAAGTCGTGCGGCGGCTGATCGCCGGTGAGGCCGCCCAGGCCCTGCAGGGCGCGCTGGAACACGCCGAGCGCTGGCCGCGCGACATCCTGATCCTCGGCCTGCCGCTGGGGGCCTTCGGCTTGCTGGCGTTTTCCGGGCGCGCCGATCATGACCAGGCGCGGGTCGACCTCTGCGAGCGCCATGCCCGCCATTTCGCCGCGGATGACTGGTGGTTCCTGACCTACCGCGGCTGGTCCCACGGCGAGAACGGCGACGTGGTCCGCGGTCGGGCGCTTGCCGAGCGGGCGCTCGAGCTGCGCCGCCACAACGTCAACGCGGCCCATGCCCTGACCCATGTCCTGCACGAATCCGGCGCCAGCCAGTCCGCTCAGGCCCTGATTGCCGGCTGGCTGCCCGAGTACCCCCATCACGGTACCCTGCATGGCCATATCGCCTGGCACGGCGCCCTGGTGGCCCTGGAACAGGGTGACAGCCAGGGCGCGCTGGCCCTCTATCAGCGCTTCGTGGCGCCGGCCGCGTCCACCGCCGGCCCACTCAATCGGGTCAGCGACAACGCCTCCTTTCTCTGGCGCCTGGGCCTCTATGGCCATGAGGTGCCCGTCGGCCTCTGGCAGGCCACCGCAGCCAGCGCAGATGGGCTGTTCCAGCAACCGGGGCTGGCCTTTGCCGATGTCCATATGGCACTGATCGCCGCGGCGACCGGGGATCGTCGGGCGGTGGAAACCCGCGTCGCCGTATTGGAAAGTCGTCTGCGCGACGGCGTCCTGCCCGCCGGGCCGGTCGTCCCGCTGCTCTGCAGCGCCCTGCTGGCTTTCGCCGAGGAAGATTATCTAGCTTGTGCCCGGCTGCTGGAGCCGCTGCGCGCGGACGTCCCCCGCATCGGTGGCAGCGGCGCCCAGCGCGAGGTCATCGAAGACACCCTGCTGGTCGCCCTGCTGCGCGGGGCGAACAGGGCAAGGCCGCGGCGCTGCTGGACGAGCGGCTGCACCGCCGGCCCTCGACCCGGGATCGGCGCTGGCAGGCCAGCCTGGCGCTCCCTCGCTAGGACGCCCATCTAGCCGCCCTAGCGAGGGAGCGGTAAAGCCTCTATCTCTGTAGATGCAAATTCATTATATTTGCCTCTACAGATTGGAGAATACTATGTCCCAGGTTGCCATCGTCGAGCAATTTTCGAAAAGCCAGAGCACGATTGGTCTAAGGGCAGCGCTCAATATCCTGGAAAGATGGCAAGCTTCCAGCGAGCAGAGTTGCCGGATCCTGCGCATCTCACGCAGCACCTATACCCGAGCGTCGCAGCGGGACAGCGAATGGGCGGTGAGCCTGGATGCCGATCAACTGCAGCGTGTCAGCCTGGTGCTGAACATGCATTCCGCGTTGCGCCTGGTTTTCGACAACCCGGAAAACGTCTATGGCTTCGTCGCCATGGCCAATCACAATGAATTCTTCAATGGCCGTTCGCCGCTGGAGATCATGGCCCAAGGCGACATGATCTCCCTCTATGAAACCTTCCGGCGTATCGACGTCCTGCGCGGTGCCGGATGGTGAAGCTGGAGGACCTGCCCCTGCTGGCCGATGAGCGTCTACAAGGGCATCGCCTGGTCAACTCCAAATTCCCACCCATCCACCTGTTCGACGATGTTGCCAATGCCGAAGATTTCGCCGTGCTCTATCAGTTACAGGTGTTGACCAACCCGCGACTACAAAACGAGCTGGGGCGTCTGGAGCTGATTCCTCGCGAACAGATTCCCTTCGGCATCTCGGGTTGCTCCTATGCGACAGCGCCCTTCACTCATGTCAATCCAGAGGGTTCGCGCTTCAGCGATGGCACCTTCGGCGTTCTCTATCTGGCCGACCATCCCGATACCGCCCTTGCCGAAGTCCACCATCATCAGCAGGCCTACTGGTCGAAGGTGCCGGCACTGAAGTACGAGCGTTTCGTCTTCCGTAATCTTTCGGTGAGCTTCTCCGAGAAGGGGGTACGCGACGCCCTGGTGCTAAAAGCAGCAGACCCTATCCATGATCCCTTGGACTACAGCGCGGCGCGCAGTCTAGGCGGTGCCGCCAAACGCGCCGGCTGCCCAGGTCTGCGCTATCGCTCGGTACGCCGCCCCGGCAGCCATTGCTGGGCGCTGCTAACCCCGCGCCTGGTCACTGCCGTGGTCCAGGCGGCGCCGGTTGAGATGATCTGGAATGGCGGCATCATCAGCGTGAATCGCCTCATCGCCGTGCCGGGCGAGTCGGACTGATCTGACACCGACCCATCAGGCGTGGGTCAGATACCAGCGCCAGTCCTGTTCCCCCACCTCGGCCATGAATTGCCGGTATTCCGCACGCTTGATCGCCAGATAGACCTCGACGAAACGCTCACCCAGCGCCTCCCGGATCCAGCTGGAGCGCTCCAGCGCCTGCAGCGCGGTGAGCCAGTCGGTGGGCAGGAAGTCGGTGGCCTGCTCGTAGCCATTGCCGACGATGGCCGGCCCCGGGTCACGCTCGTCACGGATGCCTTCGTGAATGGCGGCGAGGATGGCCGCGGCGGCCAGATAGGGATTGGCATCGGCGCCGCAGATGCGGTGTTCGATGTGGCGACTGCCGGCCGGACCACCCGGCACGCGCAAGGATACGCTGCGGTTGTTGACCCCCCAGCTCTTGGCCAGCGGCGCATAGCTGTTGGCCTGGAAACGGCGGTAGGAGTTGGCGTTGGGACAGAAGATCGCCAGGGCATCCAGCATCCGGTGCTGCATGCCGCCGATGGAATGGCGCAGCAGCGGCGTGCCCTGCGGGTCGTCGCTGGCATAGAGGTTGTGGCCTTCGGCATCGGCCAGGCTGACGTGCAGGTGCAGGCCGCTGCCCGCCTGGTCGCCGAACGGCTTGGCCATGAAGCAGGCCTGCAGCCCGTGGCGGTTGGCCACGCCCTTGACCAGGCGTTTGTAGCGAATGCCTTCGTCGATGGCCTGGAGGGCGTCGAAGCGGTGCAGCAGGGTCAATTCGAGCTGGCCAGGGGCGTATTCGGAGATGGCCGTGCGCACCGGCAGGCCCTGCACCTCGCAGGCGGCGTAGAGGTCATCGAGAAAGGGTTGCAGCTGCTCCAGTTCGTAGACCCCGTAGACCTGCGGCGAGCCGGGTCGCACGCCATTCATCTGCAGCGCCGGTTGCGGCCGGCCCTGGGCGTCGCGGGTGCGGTCGAGCAGATAGAACTCCAGCTCCACCGCCATCACCGGCTGGAAGCCGTCGGCCTGCAGCCGTTCGATCACCCGTACCAGGGCGTGCCGGGGATCGGCGGGCGTGGCCGGCAGCCCCTGGGTCGGGTGCATGCTCACCTGCACCTGACCGGTTGGGGTGCTGCGCCAGGGTTGCAGGGTCAGACTGCCGGGCAGTGGATAGGTCCAGCAGTCGACATCGGCGACCTCCCAGACCAGACCGGTGGCTTCGACGTCCTCCCCCTGCAGGGTCAGCGCCAGGATGGAGCTGGGCAGCGGCCGGCCCTCTTCGTAGATGGCCAGCAATTCGTCCCGGTGCAGCAGCTTGCCGCGGGGCACGCCATTGGCATCGATCAGCATGAGTTCGATGCTGCGCACCTCGGGGTGGGCGGCGAGGAAGTCGCGGGCTTCCTGGGCGTCGGCGACGTTCATGACTGACACTCCCGGGCGCCGGGCAGCGCCAGGAGTTCGGCGAGGCCCTGGTCGAGGGTGGCGAGCAGTAGATCGACGTCCGCCGCAGCGAGGTCCGGGCAGCACAGGGTCATGTTGTGGAAGGGGGTGATGAGGATGCCCCGGTTGATCAGATAGAGGTGCAACGCCTGCTGCAGGCTGTCATGGAAGGCGGCTTCCGCCTCGGCGCCGGTGGTGGGCGGCGTGGCGCAGAACTGGAATTCGCAGCGGGCGCCCAGCTCCGTCACCGACCAGGCCAGGCCATGGCGGGCGATCACCGCGCGCAGACCGGCGGCCAGTCGCGCTGCCAGCGGCAGCATCCGTTCGTAGGCGGCCGGCGTCGCCACTTCCTCCAGGTTGACTCTCAGGCAGCGCATGGCCAGGGCATTGGCCGACAGCGTGGTGCCCATGCCGCTGTGCCCATGGCCGTGGCTGGTCTCGCTGGCGTGCTGCTGTGCCAGGCGCATGGCCTGGGCCATCTCGTGGCTGCAGCCATAGGCCGAACAGGGCACGCCCCCGGCGATGGGTTTGCCGAAGGTGATGAAGTCCGGCTGCAGATTCCAGGCGCGGGTACAGCCGCCGGGGCCGGTGGACAGGGTATGGGTCTCGTCGATGATCAGCAGGGTGCCGTATTGCCGGGTCAGGGCGCGGACCTGGTCCATGAAGCCCGGGGCGGGCAGTACCATGCCGATGTTGGTCATGGCCGGTTCGCAGATCAGCGCGGCGACGTCGCCCTTCGCCAGCGCCTCCTCCAGCGCCGCGAGGTCGTTGAAGGGCACGGCCCGGCTGGTCTCGGCCAGGTTGTGCGCCTGGCCGATCAGGCCGCCGCGGTGCACGGTGCGACCGTCCTGATGGCGCACCATGACGTCGTCGACGGTGCCGTGATAGCAGCCGTCGAACACCAGCAGCACCTTGCGATTGGTGATGGCGCGCGCCCAGCGGATGACATAGCGATTGGCGTCGGTGGCGGTGGTCGCCACCTGCCAGAACGGCAGGCCGAAGCGCTCGGCGAGCAATTCCCCGGCGACCACGGCATCCTCGCCGGGCAGCATGGTGGTGAGCCCGCGCGCGCCCTGCTCGGCCAGGGCCCGGGCGATGGGTGCCGGCGAATGGCCGAACATGCTGCCGGTGTCGCCCAGGCAGAAGTCGATGTACTCGTGGCCGTCTACATCGTGGAAGCGCGAACCCTGGGCATGGCTGACGAACAGCGCACTGGGCATCGACCAGTCGTTCATCCAGTGCATGGGCACGCCGCCGAACAGCGAGTGCCGGGCCCGCTCGGCCAGGGCGAGGGATTTGGGATTGCGCGCCAGGAAGCGCTCGCGTTCGGCCGCGACAAAGGTCTGGACGGCGGCTTCGCTGATACCACTGGTGGTCATGTCGGACTCCTCTTGGGGTTGAGGGCGGCTCGGCCAGGGCTCAGTGCCCGGCCGAGACGCCGCAATCGATGGCCAGGTCGGCGCCGGTGATGGAGCGCGCGGCGGGTTGGCACAGGAAAAAGGCCAGTTCGGCGACTTCCTCGGGTTGGATGAAGCGCGCCTGCTCGCCTTGCGGATACTTCTCCAGCAATTCCTGCAGATAGGCGGCGGGATCGCCATTGCCGTAGCGCTCTGCCTGAAAGTTCAGCATGGGCGTCGCCACATCGCCGGGGGAGATGCTGTTGCAGCGCACCCCGCTGGGCGCCAGATCCAGCGCCAGGGCCTTGGTCATCAGGGTCACCGCGCCCTTGCTGGCGCAGTAGACGGCGGCATTGCGATTGCCCTGGCGGCCGGCATCGCTGCTCAGGTTGACGATGGCGCCGCGGGTGTCGCGCAGCGCGGGAATGGCCGCGGCGCAGAGAAAGAAGCTGGCCTTGAGATTGACGTCCAGCACCAGGTCGAAGTCTTCCTCGCTGAAGGTCTCGGCCGGGCCTTCGCGCCAGACGCCGGCGCAGTTGA
Source organism: Pseudomonas oryzihabitans (assembly GCF_014522265.1). Taxonomy (GTDB): domain Bacteria; phylum Pseudomonadota; class Gammaproteobacteria; order Pseudomonadales; family Pseudomonadaceae; genus Chryseomonas; species Chryseomonas aestiva. The sequence continues at coordinate 3,943,102 of NZ_CP017024.1, read as the reverse complement.
CCAGGGCGTCGAGGCGACCGAGGCGGTCCAGGACGCTGGCGACCACCTCCCGGCTCGCGCGGGCCTGGCGCAGGTCGGCGGCGTGCTGGCCGGCAAGGTGGCCGTCGGCCTGGAGCGCCGCCAGGGCTGCGCCGTCGAGATCGGTGCCGAAGACCTGCCAGCCCGCCAGCAGGAAATGCTCGCGCACCGCCCCCCCGATGCCACCCAGAACCCCACTGACCAGTACGACCGGCTGCATGTCAGGCCCCCTTGTTTTCGATGCGGCTGTTGCCGCCGTCCACCACCAGGTATTCCCCGGTGATGTAGCTCGCCTCGGGCGAGGCCAGGAAGGCCACCGCCGCGGCGACCTCGGCGGGGCGGCCGGCGCGACCCACGGGGACCCGCGTCGCCGCCTGCAATTCTTCCGGCAGGCTGGAGGCGGTTTCGATCCAGCCAGGGGCGACGGCGTTGACCGTGATGCCCTGCCCGGCCACCTCCAGCGCCAGACTCATGTTCATGCCGACCATGGCCGCCTTGGCCGCGCTGTAGGCCGCTGCCTGCGGAATGCCCGCCCGGGTGCCGGTGGCGGAACTGACGTGGACAATGCGGCCATAGCCGCGCGCCTGCATGCCGGGCAATACGGCGCGAGTCAGCAGGAAGGCCGTGGTCAGGTTGCGCGCCAGGGTCAGATTCCAGTCGGCCAGGGTCATCCGCGCCACCTCCACCAGGGGCTCGGGACTGCCCTGCATGGTCATGCCGGCGTTGTTGACCAGGATGTCGATGCGGCCCCAACGCGCCTCGGCCCACTGGCAGAAGTCGCCAACGGCGGCCTCCTCGGTGAGATCCAGGGCCTGACCTTCAGCGGTGAAGCCGGCAGCGCGCAGTTCCGCCACCCGCTCCGCGATCCGGGCACTGCTGGCGGTGACAAGCAACCGCGCCCCCGCCGCGCCCAGGCGGCGGGCTATCGCCATGCCGATGCCGGCTGCGCTGCCGGCACCGCTGATCAGGGCCACCTGGCCCGCCATCGACTCGCTCATGTCACTGTCTCCGTTATGGTCTGACTGGACTCTAAGCCTGTCTGGCTGATACAAAAAGACGATCGTTATCAGCGAAATTGACAACCATGGCCTTTACCAGCGAAACGCTTCGGGTATTCCTCGCCGTGATCGACGAGGGCTCCTTTTCCGCGGCGGCCCGCGTCCTGGGGCGGGTGCCGTCAGCGGTGAACATGGCGATTTCCCAGCTGGAGGCCGAGCTGGACCTGGTGCTGTTCGATCGCGCCACCCGCAAGGCCTTGCCTACCCCCGCCGCGCGCGCCCTCGAACCCCAGGCGCGGCAGGTGGCCAGCCAGCTCAACCTGCTCGACGCCCATGCCCTGCAATTGCACGCCGGGCTGGAGCGGCGCTTCGTGCTGGTGATGGCGCCGGAGTTGCAGACGGGTGCCTGGAGTCGACCGCTGGTGACCCTGGCCGAGGAATTTCCGGCGCTGGAAATCGAGATCCGCTCGGCGGCACGCGCCGAGGCGATCCGCCTGCTGCACGATGGCAGCGTCGACCTGGCGCTGATCTTCGAACGACCGGGGATCAACGAGCAGGAAGGTTTCGCCGAGGCCGGCAGCCAGTTGCTCACGGCGGTGGCGGCGCCCGGCTACCCCTCGACCCGCACCGGTCGACCTCTGGGCGAAACGCTGATGGCCGATACCCGCCAGATCGTGGTGGCCGGCGGCGACCGCAACGCCTCGGACCCGCAGATCGTGCTGTCGCAGCGGGTCTGGCTCACCGACAGCTATCTGGCGACGCTGGACCTGGTGCAGGCCGGGCTGGGCTGGGCCTATCTGCCTCACCCGCTGGTGCGCCCACTGATCGCCGCCGGGCTGCTCGAACAGGTGCAATTCGACAACATGGCCAGCCAGATCCGTCGCTGGATCGACGTCATCTGGATCAAGAACCGCCCTCAGGGCTTGGGCGCGCGGCGTTATTTGCAACTCCTGCGGGAGCAGATCGGCACCAAGCCTGAATAGTAGCCTTAGCGCCCTTCGGTGAGCCGCTGCAGCAGTTGCACACGCCGCGCCTGGTCCGCGGCTTCCTTGGCCTGGGCCAGTGGCAGCAAGGCTGTGGCCCGCGCGGGCGACAGGATGAACAGGCCGTCGTCGTCTCCCAGGGCGAGGTCACCGGGGCAGACGAGCGTCTCGCCGAGCTGGAGTTCGACGTCCAATTCGCCCAGCGCCTCGCCGCCTTGGGTGGTGACGGCGCTGATGCCGCGATGGAAGACCGGCAGACCGAGTTGGCGAAGCGCCTGGATGTCGGTGATGGCGCCGCTCACCACCACGCCGGCCAGGCCCTTGACCAGGGCCGCCAGGGTGCGCAATTCGCCCCAGCAGGCGCAGTGGGGATCGCCGACGGCCTCGATCACCAGGACGTCGCCCGGGCGACTGGCGATCAGCGCCTCGCGCAACAGGGCGCCGTGGGGCAAGGGAATGCGCGCCGTCACCACCCGGCCCAGCAGGCGCGCGCCGGCTACCGCCGGCTTGAGCTCGGGCAGGTAACCCGTACGTCCGAGATGACCCAGGGTCGAGGCGGAAATCTCGGCGTAGCCGGCGATCAGCGCGGCCGGCAGCTCGTTCAGGTGGCTGGGCATACGGCCTCCCGGGGGCGGATCAGCGGACAGTTGGAGCAGTATTCGGCAGGTGCCGTGGCCTGGTAGTAGAAGCAGCAGGTGCGCCGGAAGCGGACGGGACGTCCCACGGTACTGGCCGTTGCAGGCCGGCGGAATTGCGCCAGCGGATTGGTCTCCAGTCCCAGCTCCGCCGGCGTGGCCGCCAGCAGCCAGGCGAAGTCCTCGGCGCAGCGGGCACGAATGGCCGGATCGGCCAATTCGGCAAGGCGCCGGTCGTACAGCGAATAGAGCCGCACCGCCGCGTTCTCCCAGAGGATGCGGGGCGAGACGCGGCCAACCTGCGCCAGGGTCTCCCAGAGCGGCCGCAGCAACTCGCCGAACAGGGTGCGGGCCAGCAACGCCCGGGCAGTGGCATGATCTTCCACGGCAGGCAGCGGCCGGGTATCGCTCAACGGTAGGGCCGATCGCCAGCGCCCCTGGGCGTGGCCATCCTCGATCCAGACATTGCCAGGCGTCAGGTCCAGGCGCCGGTCATAGGCCGACAGGGCGTGAAAGGCCACCCCGGTGGTAAGGAAGCCCAGCCGTTTGGTCAGCAACGACGCCGCGACCCGCCGCGTGGGGGCTTGCATGCGCGCCGCCAGATCGTCGAGCAACTCGGCGCAGCGCGCGGCGTCCAGCCAGGCGGCGACCGGCTGGCTGTGCTGCCCATCGCGCTCGCTGGCTTCGCGCAGGCCGAAGGTAGCGCGCAGCTCGTCCCGTTGGGCACTGTCGAAGGTGAGCCTCAGGCACATGGCGGTACCTCGCGACCGAAGGGAATGCACAGCGGCGTGCCGAAATAGGGATCGGCGATGATCCGGCATTCCAGGGCGAACACCTCCCGTACCAGGGCTTGCGTCAACACCGCCGCGGGAGCGCCCTGGGCGTAAGCGCGACGCTGGTGGACGGCGACCAGGTGATCGGCATAGCGGCAGGCGAGATTGAGGTCGTGCAGCACCATGACGATGGTCTTGCCTTCCTCCCGGTTCAGCTGGCGCAGCAGGTCCAGCACCTCGATCTGGTGCGCCAGGTCCAGGTAGGTGGTGGGTTCGTCCAGCAGCAGGCAATCGGTATCCTGGGCCAGGGTCAGGGCGATCCAGGCGCGCTGGCGCTGACCGCCGGAGAGGTCGTCCACCGGCCGCTCCGCCAGCGCCAGCAGGTCGGTGAGGCGCAGCGCCTTGTCCACCGCCGCGGCATCGTCTGGCGACCATTGGCGCATCCAGTTCTGGTAGGGATAGCGGCCCAGGCTGACCAGCTGCCGCACGCTGATGCCCTCGGGCGCCACCGGGGTCTGTGGCAGGACCGCCAATCGCCGGGCCAGGGCGGCGGTGGACTGCCGGTGGATGTCCTGGCCGTCGAGCAGCACCTGGCCCTGGCGTGGTTCCAGCAGCCGGGCGCAGGCCTTGAGCAGGGTGCTCTTGCCGGAGCCGTTGCTGCCAATGAGGACCGAGACGCGACCCGGTGGTAGGTCGAGGTCGAGGGCCTCGATGATGGTCTGGGTGCCGTAGCCGAGGGTCAGGCCGCGGCTGGCCAGGGTTGCCATGAAGCCTCCTTCAGGGGCGTTGCCGGATCAGCAGGTAGAGGAAAAAGGGCGCCCCCAGGGCGGCGACGAAGATGCCGGCCGGCAGATCCAGGGGCAGGAACAGGGTACGACCCAGGAGGTCGGCGAGCATGACCAGCAGCGCTCCCACCAGGGCCGCCAGCAGCGCCTGACCGGCGAACCCACTGGGCAGCAGGCGGCGGGCGATATGGGGCGCGATGAGGCCGACGAAGGCGATGGCGCCCCCCAGGCGATGGCCACCCCGGCCAGGGCCACGGCCAGCGCCAGCAGGGCCGCGCGTTGCCGCTGCAGGCGCACGCCGAGGCCGCGGGCCAGGTCGTCGTCGAGTTGCGCCAGCACGGCGTGTCGCGCCAGAGCCGCCAGTGGCAGCAACAGGGCCAGCCACCAGAGGCCCAGGGCGCGCACCTCCGGCCAGCTGGCGCCATAGACGCTGCCGGTCAGCCAGACGTAGGCGGACAGCGTGGTGGTCAGCGGACTGAACACCAGCAGGAAGGTAGTGGCCGCGGCGAGCATGGCCGATACCCCTACCCCCACCAGCACCAGCCGCAACGGCGAGGCTCCGTGATTCCAGGCCAGGCCATAGACCAGCAGCGCCGCCAGGCCCGCGCCGAGCATCGCGGCCAGCGGCAGGCCATGCGGCCCGAGACTCCCGGCCAGAAACGCCAGATAGCAGACCGCCCCGGCACTGGCGCCACTGGTGATGCCGAGCAGGTCCGGCGAGGCCAGGGGATTGCGAACCTGGCCCTGCAGCAGCAGGCCGGACACCGCCAGGGCGCTGCCGACCAGGGCCGCCAGCAGCGCCCGCGGCAGGCGCAACTGGGTGACGATGAAATTCCGGCCGCCGTGCGCGTCGTCGGCGAAGACGGCCAGCACCTGGGTGGGCGTCAACCAGACCTTGCCCAGGCAGAGGCACAGCAGCAAGGCCGCCAGGGCCACCAGCGCGGCGACGACCAGCCGCCCCAGGGTGGCCGGGGCCAGGCGCCGGGAAAAGCGGCCGAGCCGCCAGACGATCTCAACGGCCATGGCGGCCTCCCCGGCGCGCGAGATGGATGAAGAACGGCCCGCCGAACAGGGCGGTCATGATGCCCACGGGCACCTCCTGGGGCAGGATCACCACCCGCGCCAGGCTGTCGGCCAGCACCAGCAGCAGGGCCCCGCCCAGGGCGCAGCCGGGGATCAGCCAGCGATGCTCGTTTCGCGCGCGGGCCAACAGCCCGCGCACCAGGTGCGGCACCATCAGGCCGATGAAGCCGATGTTGCCGGCCAGGGCCACGGCGCTGCCAGCCAGGCAGATCACCAGCACCCCGGCCAGCAAGCGGATCAGTCCGATCGGCTGGCCGAGGCCACGGGCCAGGTCGTCACCGGCGACCAGTACATCCAGCTGCCCGGCCAGGACCATGGCGGCGGCCAGGGCCAGCAGGCTGAACACCAGCAGGGGCGCAGCCATGGCCAGGTTGCGCTCACCCACCGAACCGGCCAGCCAGAACAGCACGCTGTCCAGGCCCTCCTGATTGATCACCAGCAGCGCCTGGCTGAAAGCGGTGAACAGCGCCGCCAGGGCGGCGCCAGCCAGCACGATGCGCAGCGGCGTCAGGCGCGCCTGGCCCCGGTTGCCCAGGATCCAGACCAGGGTGCCGGCCACCGCAGCGCCCAGCAGCGCGCAGAGCACCCAGCCTTCCGTGCTGGACAGCCCCAGCAGGGTGATGCCCAGCACCAGGGCGAAGGTGGCCCCGGCGTTGATGCCGAACAGCCCCGGCGAAGCCAGGGGATTGCGCGTCATGGCCTGCATCAGGGCACCGGCCACCGCCAGGTTGGCACCCACCACCAGAGCGACCAGCAGCCGCGTCAGGCGCGTGGTGTTGACCAGGGTGGCATCCAGCGCCAGCGAAGGATCCTGCACCAGCGCCGCCACCACGCTGCTAGGCGCGATCCAGCGCGCACCGACCGAGAGGCTCAGCACGGCGGTCAGCGCCAGGGCCAGGGCGAGCAGCAGCAATCTGAAGGGTGCGCTCATGCGGCCCCCTGGGCGGCCAGAACGCCCTCGATATCGTCCAGCAGCCGATTCGCCGCGAGAATGCCGCCGCCCAGGCTCCAGGCCACCCCGTCGACCCGCCAGACCTGCCCGCGCCGGGGGGCGCTCAGGCGTTGCCAGAGCGGGTGTTCGAGCAGACTGGCGTAGTTGCGCTGCACCGCGGCCTGGTCGGCGCGCAGGAAGACGAAGAAGACCTCGGCCTCCACCACCGGGAGGCTTTCCCGGGAGGTCAGCTTGATCGAGGACGCGGCGCTGCCCTGGCTGGCCGCCGGCCAGGCGAAGCCCAGTTCGCTGAGTACCCGCCCGGCGAAGCTGTCGGGCAGGTAGCTGCGCAGGTGATCGGCGCGCACATCCAGTACCGCCACCGTCGGCGGCCACTGGGTCCCGTAATGGCGTTGCAGCGCCTCGCGCAGACGGGCGATGCGCGCCTGCCAGGCCTGCAGCAGGGCCATGGCGTCCGCTTCACGCCCCGCAGCGGTGCCCAGGGCCAGCAGGGTCTGCTTGAATTCGAAGACCTCCTCCAGCATCACCACCGGGCACAGCTGCTGCAGCAAGGGTGCGATCCGGCCATGGCGAAAGCGCGAGGCGACGATCAGGTCGGGCGCCAGCAGCGCCAGGGCCTCCAGACTTGGCTGGGTTTCCAGACCCAGCGAGGGCACCCCTGCCAGCGCCGGGCGCAGGTAGCGATAGACAGGTTTCTCGCTCCAGGATTCGACCACCCCGCAAGGCCTGAGCCCTAGGGCCACGGCACTGTCGGTGGCACCCTGGAACAGCGTGGCTACGCGCGTGGACTGCGCCCGGGCGACGCCTGGCGGCAGCGCCAGGCCGGTGGCGAGCACGCCGCCGAGCCCGAGCAGGCGGCGGCGGGTCATAGAGAGGGAAACACTAGGGGCATGGCTCACCTGATGAAAGGGATTGACCACCCTGCCCTTGCCGAACGGCATGCTGCCGGGCCCACCGGCCCGCTCGATCATCGGGCGCAGCAGCCACTTCTGCGGCCAGTCCGGTGCCTCGAACAAGGTCTCCCGGAGCAGCGCCCGGGCCTCGGCGTCGAAGTCCAGGGCCGCGATGCGCTCCTCCAGTACCTCGCGCAGCAGCGTCCAGGCAGCGGTCAGCGGGACAGCGTAGCAGTTCGCGACGGTCTCGAAGATGGCCCTGAGGTTGACCTGGATGCCCAGCGTCTGGAACCAGAACAGCAGATCGCGCGGATGCTCGTGATAGAGCGTCTGGGCATGGCCGGGCTTGATCCGGTACTGCGGATCGGCCAGCCCCTGGCGCTCCAGCCAGGGCACGTACAGGCGCAGGGAGTCGTGGTCGCGTAGCAGCAGGCCCTGGATGCGCCCGGCGCGCCAGACCAGCACGGCATTCTGCCCGTGCACCTCGCCGAGCAGGCCGAGGCGGAACAGCCGCAGGTTGAGATCGATGAAACTGTGGCACAGCTCACCCAGCAACAGCTGGACGTTGGCCGGCGTCGGTGCCAGCGCCCGGGCCGCCAGCCAGTCATCGAAGAAATGCCGGCGACTGCCCGGCAACGGCGTGCCGAGCGCGGCCATGGGCAGCAGCCGGCAGTCGGGATCGGCCAGCAGCGCCGCGGGATAGCCGCGCACCATGGCTGACAGATGCCGCGGCGCCTCGTCGAACAAGGTCGCCGCCGGCGGCATGAAGGCCCACCAGCGCGACTCGTCGCACAGGTGCAGGCTCTCCGCGAGCACCGGGTCCAGGGTGCGGGCCTGGCGCAACAGGGCCTCGCTGCGCGAGCCGTTGATCATCTTCACCGCCGGCAGGTAGCGCGAGGCGCCCAGGGAATGCACCGCCATGGGCAACTTGAGCTGGGCCACGCCCGCGCCCTCCTCCATGAGCATGGAGCGCAGCGACGAGGTCGCGTGGCAACGTGCGCCGGCGAAGTCCAGGTGCTGGCAGACGCCGCTGGTGAAGGCCTCGTCCAGCCGGCCCGGCAGTCCCTCGGCGAGTTGCCAGGGGTGTACCGGCAGCGCCAGGTGACTCTCGGCCAGGCCGCGCTGCTGCAATTCGGCCTGCAACTCGGCCAGCGCCGCTGGGGTCAGCAGGGCGGCCGCCGGCCCCTGGCTCTCCGCCGCCACCCCCTCGCCGCACAGCAGCTGATCGCGGTGCACCGCGACCCAGGCCAGGCGCACGGGTTGGCCGAATTCGGCCTGATAGGCCTGGTAGTCGGCGTCGTTCAGGCCCAGCTTGGCCTTGGCCAGGGGGTGATAGGGTCGATCCCGCAGGGCGGCCCAGCGCTCCAGTTGCAGGAAGGCGGCCTGGCCGTCGCCCTCCAGCAGCGGACCCGGGACCAGGGGTCGTTCCAGCGACAGCCGGGTTTGCCGCAGGCTGGTGGCCAGGGTCTCGCGCAGCAGGGCGATGCCCCGTGCCCGCTCCGGATCGGCAGCCGCCTCGGCGAAGACCAGGGAGACGAAGGCCTCGGGCGTGAGGGTGCTCCAGGCGTCGCCCTGGCGCGCCAGGATCGGCGTACCGGGCACCTTTACCCAGGCCTGGGTGATACCCGGACGCACCCGCGCGGCGATGAAGCGCTGCTCGCGGGGATCGCAGCAGCACTCCCAGAGGCGCTCCTCCGGGGCGGCCGGCTGCAGGATGGCGGGAAGTTCCGGGGCCGCGGCCGCCAGGGTCACGGCCAGCGGGGCGAAGACGTCTTCGGCCAGCAGGCAGTCGAACAGGTCCTGCAGGATCAGATCGGTGGCGAGGGTCTGGGCGTTCATGGGGATTCTCCGCAGGAATGGGCGGTCAGGCGGGCCTGCAGGGCCCGGAAGGCGATGCCGCGCTCGTCGCCGAGCACAAAGGTGGTGACGCCCCGGGCGCGCCAGAGATCGAGGTCCTCCGGGCGCCGGGGGATGGCGCAATAGGGTGTGCCCTGGCGTCTTGCCGAGTACCAGGTCTTGTGCAGGGCCTCCTGCACCTCCGGATCGGCGATGCGCCAGGGGCGACCGAGGGATTGCGACAGGTCCGCCGCCCCTTCGAGCAGCAGGTCCACTCCCGGCACCGCGGCGATCTCCGCTGCCCGGGCAACGCCGGTGGCGCTCTCGATCATGGCGACCACCAGGATCTGCGCATTGGCGCGGGTCACGTAGTCGGCCAGGCTGGTTTTGCCGAAGGAGCCAGGCCGCCCGGCATTGAGGCTGCGCTCGCCCTCCGGGTGGTATTTGCAGGCGCGCACCGCGGCGGCCAGCACTGCCGGGTCTTCCACGCAGGGCAGCACGATCCCCTGGGCCCCGGCATCGAGCAGGCGCAGCAGGCGCTTGGGCTCGGCGTCCGGCACCCGCACCAGCGGCGTGAGGTCGTAGCTCTCGGCGGTGCGGATCATGTTCTCCAGGGTTTCCGGATTGATCAGCACGTGCTCCAGGTCGATGATCACGAAGTCGTAGCCGGCTTCGGCGATCAGCTCGATGCTGGCGGGCGTGGGCAACGAGGCGAACAGGCCGTGGCTGGGCGTGCCGGCCGCCAGGGCGGCCTTGAGTCGATTGCGCCTCAGCATGCGGCGGGCCGGTAGGGATGCAGGGGATTGGCCACCGCCTTGAAACGCCGCTCGCCATCGCCCAGCAGGCGCCGCTTGGTCAGCTCCTCCACCTCGAAGGTGGGGGCGAAGACGTCGAACAGCGCATAGCGCTCCCGGTGCTGGGGATGGGCGCGCTGGTAGTCGAGGATGACCGTGGCGGTCGCCTGCCAGAAGTCGGCCTCGGCCAGGGCGAAGTGCTGGCGCAGAAATACCGCCAGTTCGCCCAGGGCGATGAAAAAGAAGGCATCGCAGGTGAAGTCCCGGACCGCGTCCACGTCCTCGGTGAGGATGAAGGAGTTGCGGTTGATCCGCGCGTGGCTTGCCGGCAAGGGCGCAAGGGTCGGGCGCAGCTCCGGACGCGCCAGGTGGCGCTCGGCATAGCGTACGCCGTCGTGGAAGTCCTTGAGGGCGATGCGCAGCGGCCAGCCGTCGCGGTGGATCAGCACGATGTTCTGGCCGTGGGACTCCATGCCGATGCCTTCGGCGTGGAGCATGTGCATGAGCGGCGTCACCGTGACCCTGAGCAGTTGCCGCAGCCAGGCGTCCAGGCCGTAGCGCTCGATCCAGGCGGCGACGAAGGGCTGCGGCGCGCCCTGGCCATAACGATGCTCCACCTGGGTCAGGCCATTGAAGGGTACCGCCTGTTCATCCGCGCGCAGATAGGCATGGATGCTCTCGCGCCAGACGGCGCCGAGGGTGCCGTAGACCTGCCCCGCGCGACTGACCGGCAGCGTGCGACTGTCGTAGGCGACGCCGGCGACCTCGCCGAGCACCACGAAGTCCAGGTCGCGGGCCGTGGCATCGGTTTCGATCAGGCGCTGCAGCCAGTCGGTGATGATTGGGCCGTTGAGCACCGTATGGCGCGCCAGGATGCGGGTGCTGGAGGTATTGGTCAGGCACATCGCCAACTTGACGTAGGGCCGCCGGGGCGCACTGCGGTTGGCCAGGGTGCGGATGGACTGCTGGGCGGCGTACTGGTCGCGAGAGGTGCCCAGGTAGAGCAGCTCGCCACTCACCAGCTCGGGCTGGAACAGCGCGGCGAGGTGCTGCTCCCACTGCCAGGGATGCACCGGGATCAGTTGGTAGTCGTCCAGCGCCCGCCCCTGTTCGCGCCACTCGGCGGCCAGGGCCGCCCAGCGCTGGGCACCGAATTCCTCGGCGATGAAGGCCGGAAAATCCAGATGGCGAGAGTGCCCCACCGAGGCCCGCTCGCGCGCCAGGGCCAGCCAGACCAGCTGGATCGGCTCGCCGAATTCCGGTCCGTAGCGGCGATTTTCGGCTAGGGAAAAGCCGATGCGCGACTTGTAGCAGGGGTGGTAGCCATGGGCATCCATGAAGTGCCGTTCCAGCGCGTCCACATCCAGTTCGTGGGCCGGGCGGTCGGGACGATAATCCTGGCGGCGCGACTGCAGGTCCTTGAGCAGGGTCTGCTCCAGCTCCTGGACGAAGCGCGGCCATAGCGGCGCGGCGCTCTGCTCGCCGAGCAATTCGGCCAGGGTCTCGTGCAGCGTCGGCGCACGGCTCCCCTGGGCGTCCTGGCGAACCAGGCGCTGGGGGTCCAGGCGGATCAGGCCGAAGCTGGCAGCGGCGGGCGCATAGCCCAGGTACTGCACCGGTTGGCCATCGGCGGCGTGACCGGCCAGGCGATACTGCGCCAGGCCATCCGCCACTGGCTGTACCTGGGCGCTGAGCACCTCTTCGTAGATCAGCGTCTGCAGCAATTGCGCCACCACGCGCTGCTCGACCTGGCGATAGAGGGCGGCGTCGGCGGGCGACGGCCAGGGCTGCGCAGGAAGTGAAAGCTGAGCGGTCATGAGTACCTCCGAACGGAAAGGGATTGGCCGGCGGGAAAGCGCCAGGCCCAGGGCAGTGCCAGCAGGATGAACAGACCGGTGGCGATGAAGGCGTCCTGGATGGCGACGCCGGTGGCAGCCTGGCGCGGGCCCCAGCCGGCCGCGCCGCCCAGGCGCAGTTCCAGCCACAGGGAGGCGGCCACCACGGCCACCGAGGACACCAGGCGCCGGGCGATGTTGTTCATGGCCGCGCCCTGGGTGACCTGGGCATCCGGCAGGGTATTGAGGCCGGCGGTGGTGGCCGGCATGTAGGACAGCCCCAGGCCGACGCCGCGCAGCACCATCAGCGCGCAGATCCAGGCGAGTCCGGCATGGCTGCCAACCACACCCAGGGCCAGGGTGGCCAGGCCGCTGAGCGCCAGACCGGTGGCGATCACGCCACGGGGTCCGCGGCGGTCGAGCAGGCGCCCGCCGACCTGACCGAACAGCGCCGCCGCCAGCGCCGTGCAGAGCAGTGCCAGACCGGTCCAGAGCGCGCTGTGGCCCAGTACCAGCTGGATGAGCAGCGGCAGCAGCACCAGGCATTCGAACATGCCCACCGCCTGGACCACGGCGATGATGACGCTGGCCCGGTAGCCGCGCAGGGCGAACAGTCGCAGCGGCAGCAGCGGATGGCTGCGCCGCAGTTGCAGCCGGACAAAGGCCAGCAGGCACAGGAAGCCGGCCGCCAGGGCCAGCAGATTGAGGGGTTCGCCCAGCGCCGCCAGCTCGCGCAGCCGGCCGAGGGTCACCAGCAGCAACCCCAGGCCACCGGCGATCAGCAGGTAGCCGGCCAGGTCGAAGGGCTGGTGTTCGCGAGGGCCATCCGCGGGCAGCACCACCTGCCCCATGGCCAGGGCCAGCAGGCCCACCGGGACGTTGAGCAGGAACAGGGCGCGCCAGTCGAACACCTCCAGCAGCAGGCTGCCGCACAAGGGCCCTACCGCCGGCGCCAGCATCACCGCCCCACCCCACCAGCCGGTCACCCGCCCGCGCTCCTCCTTGGGATAGACGGAGAAGATGATGCCCAGCGCCAGGGGAATCATCAGGCCGCTGGCCACCCCCTGAACCATGCGCGCCAGCAGCACGCCGGCGATGGAATCGGCCAGGGCGCCCAGCGCCGAACCGGCGATGAAGGCCAGCAGCCCGAGGCGATAGAGCCGCCGGCGCCCGAGGCGCCCGGCCAGGAAACCGGTCAGCGGCATGGTGATGCCCATGGCCACCATGAAGCCGGCGACGATCCAGCTGGCCAGCAGCGGCCCCAGGTCGAAGGTGGCGATGAAGGCCGGCAGCGCCGGATTGAGCGCGGTATTGGCCAGGCTGACGGTGACCGTGCCCAGCAGCACGTTCACCGCCACCCAGACCCGCGGGATCGCCACGCTCACGCCGAGGCCCTCCCGTTCCCGTCGAGGAACAGCTGCCGCGGGCGCGGATGGCAGAGGAAATCCGCGTGGGAGATGTTGTAGCCATAGGCGCCGGCCAGGGGCAGCACCAGCAGGTCGCCCACCCGTACCTCACCCAGCGGCTGGCCGCGGCTGAGGACGTCCTTGGGGGTACAGAGCTGGCCCACCACCGTCCAGGCCTTGCCCCCGGTCGCCGTCGCCCGCGCCTCGCGGGGCAGGTGCAGCACCGGGTGATCGTGCCCCTGGGCCACCGGCAGGCGGAACTGGTGGGTTCCGCCGCGGCAGACCAGGAAGTGCTGGCCATGACTGGTCTTGGTATCCAGCACCTCCATGGCGTAGTAGCCGCAGAAGGCCGCGAGGAAACGGCCCGGTTCGAAGCGGATCAGCGGCGGCTGCGCCTGGGCGGCCAGACGGGCGCGCAGGTGCGCGCACAGCCGCGCCCAGTCGAATCGCCGACCTTCGCGATAGTCAACGCCGATGCCGCCCCGACGTTGAGCCGCACCAGGCTCTCCGGGCGCCGGGCCAGGCCGCACCAGTGCGGCCAACGCTGCAGGTAGAAGTCCAGCAGGTGCAGATGGCGCTCGACCGAGTGCTGGTGCGACAGGGCATGCACATGGAAACCCTGCAGCTGCAGGTGACTGGCCGCCTCCACCGCTGCCACCGCGGCGTGCAGATCGGCCTCGTCGAAGCCGAAGGGCGTCGCCGTACCGGCCATGGCCAGGGTACTGGTCAGCCCGGCCGGCAATTGTGGGTTGATGCGGATGTACACCGGCTGTAGCCGCCCCAGGGAGCGGGCCAGGCGTTGCAGGCGCTGGATCTCGCCGAGGCTCTCCAGGTGGATGGCTTCGACCCCGGCGCTCAGGGCGGTGCGCAGGTCGGAATCCAGCTTGCCCGGACCGGAGAAGATGAACGGCTTGCGCTGCGGGCAGGCGGCGAGGCGATCGATCTCACCACCGGAGGAGATCTCGAAGCCGTGCACCAGCGGCGCCAGGGCCGCCAGGATCGGCGCCTCGCTGTTGGCCTTGATGGCGTAGTACAGCTCCACGCCCGGCGGCAATTCGGCCATCAGCGCGGCGACGTGCCGCCGCAGGGCATCGAGGTCGTAGACGAAGGCCGCCAGGGGATCGCTGGACTGCGCCTGGGCTTCCACCAGGGCGGCGCGGACCACGGTCGGTAGCTCACCCATGACGCACCTCCGCGCCCCAGGGGCAAGGCAACTGCACGTAGCCGGCCTGGCGATCGGCCTGGGCGGCGAGGCGCACCTTGAGATTGGTCTTGCAGGGAATCGGCTGGCCGGCGATCAGCGCATCCAGCTCGGGCGCGGCGCGTTGCAGATCCGCGCGGATGGCGATCAACTCGGCTTCCACCTGCCGCCACAGGCGCGGCGCCAGGTGCGGACGCTCCCAGCTCAGCGCCAGCACCGCCTCGGCGAGGTTATTGACGAACAGGCAGTAGGCGATGCGCCGCCAGCCCTGGTCGCGGCTGTAGAGCAACGACTGGCGCACCCGGGGATGGACGTGGGCGTCCAGGGCCTCGGCGCCGAGGGTATCGGTCAGCTTGATACCTTCGAAGTCGCGCAGCAGCAGCCGGACGGGCCGGCCATTGTCATGCACCAGGACGCAATTCTGCAGGTGCGGCTCCAGCACCACGCCGTGCTCGAAGAACAGTCGCAGCACCGGCCCCAGCAACAGCCGCTGGTAATCCTGGAACCAGGCCAGCCGCGCCTGATCGCTGGGTTCCCTACCGCCGCAGCGACTGAGGAAGTCCTGCAGCAGCGGCTGCAGGCGGGTGTCGCGGGCGAACAGGGTGCCGGCCAGCAGGCAGCAGTCGGCGCCATGCTCCAGGCAAAAATTCTCGCGCAGGATGGCGCCGGTCTGCTCCCGGAACCAGCGCTCGTCCTCGGCACTCGCCGCCGGCGGTGCCCAGCTCAGGGCACCCGGCTCACGCACCATGTCCAGGCCCGCCACCCGCCCCTGCAGGCGTTGCATGAGGCGATCGACGATCAGGCTGCTCTGCAGTTCGTACCAGGCGTTCTTGCGCACGCAATTGGTGATGCGCACATTCAGCGAGCCCTTGACGAAGAAGGCATGGCCCGCGCGGTACCAGGTGCGCATGGAGGCAGTGGGACTGGCCAGGGCGCCGCTGGGCCCGAGGTCATGGATCAGCCCCTGGCTGACCAGCGCCTGGACCCGCGGATCGCCCAGGAACAGCTGCGCCTGGACCGGGTGCAGCACGATCCGCGCCCGCTCCGGAGCGGCCTGCGCCTGGTCCACGAAGCCCTGCAACACCTGGGCATCGCTCAGGCCGTTGCCAGCCACCTGCAACCCGGCGCGCGGCACCTCCAGCACGTGCATGGGGGTGCTGGTGTGCAACTCCGGTGCATAGGCCTCGGCCGGCAGAGGCTCCGGCCAGCGCCGCGCCTTGGGCGCCGGGTGATTGGGATGGCCGAACCACAGGCCCTGCTCGCTGGCCAGGTAGTCGCTGAGCGGCGCGGGATGTCGAGTGACCTGCACGTGGTCGACGATGGCCGCGGTCAGGCGCTGGCTCTGCAGGACCTGCTGCAGCAACTCGCCATTGTGGGCGCCGGCGAGTTCTTCGCAGGCTTCCAGCAGATAATCGATGAAGGCGGGAAAGTCCGGGCAATACCAGGGCTGGTCGCCGCGTCTTACATAGATATCGGATAGATAACGCTGGCTGCCGAGTTCATCCTGTCGATCGACGACCAGAAAGAACTGGCGGTCTCCAGGAAAGCTGATCAGCAAGGGAACGCCGCCGTCTTGTAACCAACTCAGATAATTGGCCGGCGCTATACCGCGCCGATCTTCCGGCCAGTTATAAGTCAGGCACTTTTCCGGCAGCGCGAATTCCTTGATGAGGCAATTCATCAGGGCGTGGGAAGACGCCAGCTCGCTGACGATGCGGGAAAGCAGCGTGGATTCTAGAGAAGTCATGGCAGTGTCCAAGAGGTTGCGCGTCCCTGCGGGCGATCCGGTGTCACGGCACTCGGGGGTGCCTTGCGCTCAGCCACGGGGTTCGGCCAGGGCCGCCACGAGGGCCGCCTCCAGGCGATCGAGCAGCACCAGGCAGTGGCTTTCCTGGAGGATCAGCGGGGGCAGCAGGCGCACCACGTTGCCGTCGCGGCCACCGCGTTCGAGCAGCAGCCCCTGGGCGAAACAGTGGCGCTGGATGGCCGCCGCCAGGGCGGGATCGGCCGGCAGGCTGCCGAGCGCATCCGCGTCGCCGCCCGCCTCGACAATTTCCAGGCCCAGCATCAGCCCCAGCCCGCGGACATTACCGATGGCGGGAAAGCGCTCGCGCAGCCGCTCCAGATGGCGCCTGAGCCAGCCCCCGAGCTGGGCGGCATGGCTGACCAGGCCATCGCGCTCGATGACCTCCAGGGTGGCCAGCCCCGTGGCCATCGCCAATTGATTGCCGCGGAAGGTGCCGGTATGGCCACCGGGCTCCCAGGCGTCGAACTCCCGACGTATCGCCAGCATGGCCAGCGGCAGGCCACCGCCCACGGCCTTGGACAGCACCAGGATGTCCGGCTCGATGCCGGCATGCTGGCAGGCGAACAGCGCGCCGGTGCGACCGAAACCGGTCTGGACCTCGTCGACGATGAGCAGGATTCCGTGCTCCCGGGTGACCTGGCGCAGGGTCCGCAGCCAGGCCGCCGGTGCCGGATTGACGCCGCCCTCCCCCTGGACCGCCTCGACGATCACCGCCGCCGGCCGGCAGACGCCGCTTTCCACATCGCCGAAGAACCGCTCCAGATAGCCCGCCAGGGCCGCGGCGCCCTGCTCGCCGCCCAGTCCCAGCGGGCAGCGGTATTCATGGGGATAGGGCAGGAATTGCACCCCGGGCATCAACCCCGCCACGCCCTGCTTGGGCGCGAGATTGCCGGTCACGGCCAGGGCGCCGTGGGTCATGCCGTGGTAGCCGCCGGAAAAGGCCACCACGTTGCTGCGTCCGGTGACCTTCTTGGCCAGCTTCAGTGCCGCTTCCACCGCATCGGCGCCGGACGGCCCGCAGAATTGCAGGCAGTAGTCTTCCGCCCGACCCGGCAGCAGGCCCAGCAGGTGCTCGCTGAAGGCGTCCTTGAGCGGCGTGGTGAGATCCAGGCTGTGCATCGGCAGCCCGCTGCCGAGAAAGTCGGTGATGGCCGCGGTAACCGCCGGATGGTTGTGCCCCAGGGCCAGGGTGCCGGCCCCGGCCAGGCAATCCAGGTAGGTCTTGCCTTCGACGTCGGTCACCCAGACACCGGCGGCCTTGGCGATGGCCAGCGGCAGCTTGCGCGGATAGCTGCGGACATTTGATTCGAAGCGCGCCTGGCGAGCGAGAAAGAAGGCGTTGTCGGCTACTGCGGTATCGCGACTGAGGGATGGTTGAAGCATGGCGTCAGACCTCGGGACGTTTATCTTCGGTAACGATAATCAGTTTCATTCTCATCCTTCAACCGCTATTCCGGTGAATAGCCCAGTCTTTGAACTCGCCCAACTTTGGCCAATGTGCGGACGACAGGAAACCCGAACTCACTACAGTCCGTTATTGAAATAGCTCGGTGATAAGCC
Source organism: Pseudomonas oryzihabitans (assembly GCF_014522265.1). Classification (GTDB taxonomy): domain Bacteria; phylum Pseudomonadota; class Gammaproteobacteria; order Pseudomonadales; family Pseudomonadaceae; genus Chryseomonas; species Chryseomonas aestiva. The sequence continues at coordinate 3,925,543 of NZ_CP017024.1, read as the reverse complement.
TGATAAGGATCTTGTTTCAGCTATATCCGCAAGGCACTCCTGTCGATGAATAACGACTTTCAACCGAATAATGCAGCAAGGCTATTCCGGTAATTAACTGCTCATAAATGTGCCGCTGCGCAGGACTGTACGAGCCTTGCGCAGCAGCGGGCTCCGGCGGCGTCAGAACGCCAGGGTGGTGGAGAAGACGAAGGTCCGCGGCGTGGAGATCGTCAGGCCGGGTTCGCTGTCGTCGGACGCGCCGGCGGAGGCCCAGTAGCGCTCGTTCATCACGTTCTCCACCGAGGCCCTCAGGGTCACGCGGGTGGCGTCGACCTTGAAGGCGTAGCGCGCGCCCACGTCGAAGCGATGCCAGGCGTCGATTTCCTTGCTGTTGGCCTGGTCCAGATACTGGGAGCTGGTGTAGATCCCCCGTCCGGTCAGGGTCAGGCCGGGCACCGCCGGGATGTCCAGTTCGGCGCCGAGGTTGGCATTGAGCCTGGGCGTGGCCGGGGCGCGATTGCCGTCGAAGGTGCCGCCCACGGTGTCCCTGAGCTCGCTGTCGATGTACATCAGGCCGCCCAGCACGCGGAAGCCGGCCAGCGGCTCGCCGAACACGCTCAGCTCCGCTCCATCGTTGATCCGCTTGCCGTTGGGACCGAAGGTACGGCTGGTGGCGTTGGTCTCGTAGGCTGGCTGCTTGATGCGGAAGGCACTCGCGGTCACGGCCACGGCGCCGAAGTCGTACTTGGCGCCCACCTCCGCCTGACGGCTGATGAAGGGCGGGAAGATCTCGTCCTCGTTCAGCGCGGTGGACGGCGCGATCTTGCCCTGGCTGAGGCCTTCCATGTAGTTGGCATAGAGCGACAGGCGCTCGGTGGCCTTGAATAGCACCCCCGCCGAGGGCGAGACCTTTTCCTCGTCGTAGGCGGTGGTTTGCTTCACCCCATCGGACCAGTCGTCCACCTTGACCCGCTGCCAGCGGGCGCCGAGGGTGACCAGCAGGCGGTCGTCGAAGAAGCCCAGGGTGTCGGCCAGGGCCACGCCACTGAAGCGGTTCTCGGTGTAGTCCTTGGCATCGGACCGGGTGCGCACGCCCGGCGCGGGCAGGTCGCGGGGCGCATAGAGGTTGCTGGCCCCGCTGGCGTAGCGCCCGCCACCGTTCTCGAAGTCCATGTAGAAGTAGTCGGCACTGACATTGAGCTCGTGGCTGACCGGCCCGGTCTGCAGCCATTTGCGCGCGCCCACGTTGGCGGTACGGACGTTTTCGTCGCGGGTGAAGTCGCGCGGCTGGACGGTGAAATCGCCGGCGTCGTTGGTGAGGGAAACATTGTGGCGCAGGAAATCGTGATCGCTGCGGCGCGCGCCCACGGCACCGTAGACCATCAGCGAATCGTCGACGTCGAATTCGCCACGCAGGGCGCCAAAGGTGTCCTTGGTCTGGGCGCGGGTCCAGCGCTGGGCATAGTTGTGGCGCACGTCGTCGGCATCGGGCACCCGGGCATTGGCACCGACCAGCACCCGCTCCTGGGGCGCATCGGTGTCGCGCTCGGTGTGGCCGAGATCGAGGCCCAGGCGCAGGCGTTCCACGCGATAGTCCAGACCGAGCACGCCCATCTGCCGGTCGACGTGCTGGTGATCCCAGGTGGTATCGCCGGATTGCTTGACGCCGTTGAAGCGCATCCCGAAGCGATTGTCCTCGCCGAAGCGACGACCGATGTCCACGGCGCCGCCCACCTGGCTGTCGGAGGCATAGCTGCCGGTGATTTCGGTGATGGGCTGATCGGTGGCGCGCTTGGGCACCACGTTGATGCCCCCGCCGACGCTGCCGCGAGGCGAGATGCCGTTGAGCAACTGGCTCGGGCCCTTGAGGATGTCGACCCGCTCGGCCATCTCCATGTCGATGGAATAGGTCGGCAGCACGCCATAGAGCCCGTTGTAGGCGACGTCGCTGTTGAACAGGCTGAAACCGCGGATAGTGAATTGCTCAAAGCGACCACTCGACGGATTGGTGGAGCGCACCGAGGGATCGCTGGCGATCAGGTCGGTAAGGGTGCGGGCCTGGAGATTCTGGACGGTCTGGGCGGTGTAGGAGGTCTGGCTGAAGGGCGTGTCCATGAAGTCGCGATTGCCCAGCAGTCCCTGGGAGCCTTGCCGCGCGACCTGGCCGCCGGCGTAGGGCGTGTCATCCGCCTGCAGACTGGTGGCGACGATGGAGGTGCTGGCCAGCTCCTGGACGCCGCTGTCCTGCGGCGCTGGCGCCAGGGTGAAGTCGCGCTCCCCCAGCGGTTGCAGTCGCAGGCCCGAGCCGGCGAGCAGGCGGCTGAAGCCCTCCTCCACGCCGTAGTCGCCGTTGAGGCCAGCGCTGTCGCGCTTGCCCACCAGCCCCGGATCCACCGCCAGATTGACGCCGGATTCCGCGGCGAAGCGCGTCAGCGCCTGGGCGAGACTGCCAGCGGGAATCTCGTAGTGCCGGCGGGCGGCCTCCTGGGCCCAGGCAGAACCCGCCCACCAGGGAGTACCACTCAACGCCACCAGCAAGCCCGTGCGCAGCAACGGACGCAGTACCAACGCCACCATTGAATCCCCCTCCTTTGATTGTCCTATGCCGTTAATGACCGACGAGTACGGAAAAGGGGACAGGCTTTTTTCAGGCGGCGACCGAGCGGGGTTTCAGGGTCACCCAGAAGCGGGTACGCCAGTGCAGCTCCACTGGCAGCGTCGCGGCCAGTAGCGCCAGTACCCGGTCGGTATCGGCGAGCTGAAAGCTGCCGGTGACCCTGAGGTCGGCCACCGCGGGATCCCAGCGCAGCAGGCCAGGACGATAGCGACTGAATTGCTGCAGGAATTCGCCCAGTGGCTGGTCCTGGGCGATCAGCACGCCCTGGCGCCAGCTCAGCAGCGTCGCGGAAAACGGCTCTATGGCACCGATCCCCAGGGTACTCAGGCGCAACTGCTGGCCCCTGCCCAGTTCCAGCCCCGGCCCGCTCAGCGGGCGAACCCCCACGCTACCGCTGACCACGCGCACGTCGCATCCTTCATCGTCCTGCTGCACGCAGACCTCGGCCTGCTCCACCATCAGGGTCCCGAAGCGGGTATCCAGCCTCAGCGCCTGGGTACCGGGTACGCACAGCGAGAGCTCGCCGCGCACCAGGGTCAGGCGTCGCCGGGTCTGATCCAGGTCCACGGCGGTCGCGGTATTGAGTTGCAGCAGGCTGCCATCCGCCAGGGTCAGGCTGCGGCGTTCGCCGGTGGCGGTGCTGAGATCGGCGGTCCAGGCGTCCAGCGGCACTTCCTGGGTCAGCCACCACCCCGTCGGTACCACCACCGCCAGGCCCAGCAACTGCCGCAGGGCGGTACGTCGGCCGCGATCGGCCGGTTGCAGACTGGCCATGGCCAGGCGCGACGGCACCGCGGCGAAGCGTTGCTGCAGCGCCAAGGCCGCCTGCCAGGCGCGCTCGTGCTCGGCATGGGCCTGGCGCCAGGCCTGCAACTGCTGGTGTTCGCGCTCGCCAGCCGCACCGGACTCCAGTAACGCCAGCCAGCCCGCGGCCTCGCGGATCGCGGTCCGCCGCCGGTCCTGGGCGCCGCTCAGCACAGCTCCGCCAGCAGGCAATGTTCATAGGCCTGCGCCATGTATCTCTTGATGGTGCGCTCGGAGACCTGCAAGCGCTCGGCGATCTCGCGGTAGGTGAGGTCTTCGAGCTGGCTGAGCAGGAAGGCATGGCGCACCGTGGCGGGCAGGCCGTCGAGCAGCTCATCGAGGGCCTGCAGGGTTTCCAGCAGGATCCAGCGTTGCTCGGGCGATGGCGCGCAGGCTTCGGGCAGCTCGGCCAGGGCGTCGAGATACGCCTGCTCCAGGCTGCGCCGGCGCTGGAAATTGATCAGCAGGCGCTTGCCGATGGTCACCAGATACGCCCGCGGCTCCTGCAGTTCGCCCAGCACCTCGGGGTTGCGCACCAGCCGCAGAAAGGCCTCCTGGCTGAGATCGGCCGCATCCCATTCGCTGCCCAGCCGCCGCCGCAACCAGGCCTGTAGCCAGCCGCTGTGGTCGCAATAGAGCCGATGAAGATGGCGTGAGGATGCGAGAGCCATATCACTCATGACGGGTGCTGCCTGCTCGATGATACTTAGATGATATTGATTCTACTTTACATCACGCATCCGCGACCAGCCCGGAGCCGTCTATCCCTGCCCTTTCGCCCGGAAGATGGGTAACTGCCAGCACGGCGTTCAGCCTGCCGGGTTTTCCGCCGGCACCGGCGACAGATCGACACTCCGGCAATAGTCCATGAACAGCCGCGTCGCCTTGGTCGGCTCGTTGTTGCGCAGGTAGGCCATGATGAAGGTCGAGGCCGGCATGTCGTCGTGGATGTTGACCTGGGCCAGACGCTTGCCGTCGTAGGTCAGGTTGGTGGTCGGCCGGGTGACCAGCACGGAAAAGCCCAGCCCCTGCCCCACCATGCAGCGCACCATCTCGATGGAGGGGGAGCTGTAGGCCACCGTGGGGTGGTAGCCCTTCTCCTTGAAGATGTCGATGAAGTAGTTACGGCTGGGCACCACGTCCAGCAGGATCATGGGCTCGCGACTCAGCTCCTTGAGCGTCACCGCCTTCTTGCCCGCCAGGGGGTGGGCAATAGGCAACAGGGCATAGGGCTTGTGCGGCGCATTGAGCTTCTCCTTGGTGATGGAATCACCCAGCTCCAGATCGTAGAGAAACACCAGGTCGAAGCGTCCCCGATGCACGCCGTGCATGAGTTCGTGCTGCTCGCCGTCGTGCAGCTGGATGGTGATTTCCGGATAGAGCCGCTTGAAGCCGGCGACCAGCTTGGGCAGGTAGAGCGGCGCGGCGGACTCGAAGCAACCGATGGCCACGGTCCCCGAGACCATCTCGTTTTCCGCCTTGGCGTTCTGTTCCAGCTCGTGGGACAGCCGCAACAGTTCCTTGGCCTTGTCGTAGAGTCGGCGCCCACTGGCGGTGAGGGAAACGCCCTGGGCGTGATGGCGGATAAACAGCTTCTGCTCGAAACTTTCTTCGAGATTCTTGATGGCGACGGAAATCGACGGCTGGGATATGTGCAGTTGTCGCGCTGCCTCGACGATGCTGTCTTCCTCGACCACCGCGACGAAATAACGAAGTTGCCTGAGCGTAAAGTGGGTCACGGATTACCTATAGGAAAAAACTGTGCAGAGCTCGTTTTTGCATAGCCTCTACCCCCGAAGCGAAAGCTGTGCCAGGCAGGCTGCGTCTGTCTTCAACGCCCATCAAACCTTTGAAAATCCAGTGGATCTCCGCCGCGTCCTTATCATCCCAGTGCACCAAAAACCTGCATCGAAGCCTTTAATGGCGGCACTTTGCTCCTTATGAGGGCATAGAGGAAAAGTTCTCCAGCAGCCGTTTTCTCTGTATAGCAAAGTTCTATACAGAGGCCCGTAATTTGTTAATTGACGATAAGTCCGCCGATTGCCAATTCTGTAATTGCAGCGACCGGACAGCCCTCTTCGGGCGTGTCCTTCCAATGAATGGCGACAGGTTTTAACGATGACTTTCGACTGGAACTACATGTTCGGCCTTATCGGCGACACTCAATTCTGGCTGGCAACCTGGACCGTCATCAAACTCAGCACCCTCACCTGGGTCATCAGCATCGCCCTGGGCTTCTTCATCGCCCTGGCCAAGCAGTCCCGGCATCCCGCGCTCAACCTGCCGGCCCGTGCCTACATCTGGTTCTTTCGCAGCGTGCCGCTGCTGGTGCTGCTGATCTTCATCTACAACCTGCCGCAGGCGCTGCCGGGCACCTCGGTGGTGCTCGCGGATCCCTTTTGGGCCGGCCTGATCGGCCTGGTCATCAGCGAGACGGCCTATGTCGCCGAGATCCACCGTGGCGGCCTGCTGTCGATTCCCAAGGGCCAGGGCGAAGCGGCGCGAGCGCTGGGGCTGCGCTTTCTCGGCACCCAGTGGCGCATCGTCATTCCCCAGGCCCTGCGCGTGGCCCTGCCCTCGCTGGCCAACGAGTACATTTCCATCGTCAAGCTCAGCTCCCTGGTGTCGGTGATCTCCCTCACCGAGATCCTGATGGTCGGCCAGCGTCTCTATTCGCAGAATTTCCTGGTCATGGAGACCATGGTGGCGGTGGCCTTCTACTACGTGCTGATCGTCACCCTGTTCGACTTCCTGCTCAAACGCCTGGAGCGCTTCCTCGACGTTACCCAGCGCAAGGTGGTGCGGACCCCCGATGAGCAGGTGCTGGCCCTGGCCACCCAGGCCTCCACCGCCAGCGCCAAGCCGCAGTGGGACGCCGCCACCCCGGCGCTACAGGCCGCCCGCCTGCACAAGGCCTACAACGACGTCGAGGTGCTGGGCTCGGTCAACCTGCGCGTCCAGCCCGGCGAGGTGGTCTCGGTGATCGGCCCGTCCGGCTCGGGCAAGACCACCCTGATCCGCCTGCTCAACGGCCTGGAGCAACTGGACAACGGCGAGATCCGCATCAACGGCCAGCCCTTCATCCACCTGCACAAGGACGGCGCCCAGAAGCCGCGCTTCATCGAGCACAGCGAGCATCGCCTGGACATCGGCATGGTGTTCCAGAGCTTCAATCTCTTCCCCCACCTCACGGTGCTGGACAACCTGCTGCTCGCGCCGCGCTATCACCGCCTGGATACCCCCGCGGCGCTCAGGCAGCAGGCCTATGCCCTGCTGCACAAGGTCGGGATGCTCGATCACACCTGGAAGTATCCGCACCAGCTGTCCGGCGGCCAGCAGCAGCGGGTGGCCATCGCCCGGGCGCTGATGATGCGACCGCAGATCATGCTGTTCGACGAGCCCACCTCGGCGCTGGACCCGGAAAAGGTCAACGAGGTGCTGCAGGTGATCGAGGCCCTGGCCCAGGAGGGCATCACCATGGTGATCGTCACCCACGAGATGAACTTCGCCTTCAAGGTCTCGGACCGCATCGTGTTCATGGAAAAGGGCCGTGTGGTCTGCGACGACGCGCCCCAGGTACTGCGCAACGGCCAGCATCCCCGCGTCGAGGCTTTCCTCAAGGACGTGTCCCTGGCTTGACCCCCACCCTTGGCTTCTGGAGAACCCCTATGATCGAGCAAGCGCAACTGGAGAGTTTCCACAAGAACGGCTACCTGGTGGTCGAGAACCTGCTGACGGCCGCGGAGATCGCCGCCCTACAGAGCGATTTCGAGCGCTGGGTGGAAGACAGTCGAAGCCACACCGAGGCCTGGGGCGAGACCCAGGACGGCCGCGCCCGCTTCGATGTCGAACTGGATCACCGGCCCGACCACCCCTCCCTGCGCCGGGTCAGTTCGCCGACCGAGATCTCCGCGGCCTATCGCCAGGTCGCCTTCACCTCGCGGATGGCCCAGGTCGCGGCTCAGCTCATCGGTGGCAGCGGCACGCGATTCCACCACAGCAAGATCAATTCGAAGCTGCCGCGCACCGCCACCCAGGTGAAGTGGCACCAGGACTTCCTCTTCACGCCCCACAGCAACGATGACGTGGTCACCGCGCTGCTGATGGTGAGCGAGGTGACTCCGGAGAACGGCCCCCTCACCGTCATCCCCGGCAGCCACAGGGGCCCGCTGTGGTCGCACTGGCAGGACGGCCGTTTCACCGGCGCGGTCGACGACGGCGTGGTGGCCGAGCACTGCGGCGAGCCCGTGGCCTGCTTCGGCCCGGCCGGTTCGGTGTGCTTCATGCACACCCGCCTGCTGCACGCCTCCAGCCCCAACCAGACCGAGCTGCCGCGCACCCTGTTCATCAGCGTCTATGCCGCCGAGGACGCCCTGCCCTTCGGCGAGAATCCGCTGCCCAGCGAGCACGCCGGGGTGCTGGTGGCCGGCCAGGAAAGCGGGCTGGTGCGCAGCGTGGCCAACAGCGTGCGGCTGCCGCAGAAACCGCGCGGCGCGTCCTTCTTCGTCCAGCAGGCCGGGCTCGACCAGGCTGCCGTTTGATCTTTCCTACCCTCCAAGGAGCACCGCCATGCAAAGAGTCAGCAGCGCCTCGATTCGAATCCTCTCCACCGCCGTACTGGGCGCCGGCCTGGCGCTGGTCTCCAGCCTGGCCTCGGCCGACTTCCTGCAGCCAGGCAAACTCGTCGCCGGTTCCGACCTGACCTTCTTCCCCTACGAATACGTGCAGGACAACAAGCCGGCAGGCTTCGACATCGAATTCGTCGAGGGGCTGGGCAAGCTCATGGGGCGCTCCGTGGAAACGCTGGACACCCGTTTTCCCAACCTCATCACCGGGCTGCAGGGCGGGCGCTTCGACATCACCAACTCCTCGATGTACATCACCGCGGACCGCCTCAAGGTGATCGACATGATCCCCTACCTGAAGAGCGGCGAGTCGATCATCGCGCTCAAGGGCAGCAGCTATCAGCCCAAGAAGCCGGAAGATTTCTGCGGCCACAAGATCGGCTCCATGGGCGCCACCTCCTGGCTGCAGCAACTGCACAAGCTCTCCGACGAGTATTGCGTGAAGAACGGTCTGCAGCCGATCGCCGTGAGCGAATACGGCACCGATCCCCAGACCACCCAGGCGCTGCTGTCCAAGGCCGTGGAGGCGCAGATCACCGACGCCGCCGTGGCCCGCGGCCTGGTGGAAAAGCTCGGCAATCGCGTGGTGATCTCCTCGGACACCCTGATTTACCCGGTGCTCAACGGCTTTGGCGTGAAGAAGGGCAACGATGCGGTCAAGACCGCCCTGGTGGAGGCGCTCAAGCAATACAGCGCCACCCCGGAGTACGCCGCGCTGCTGAAGAAATACAACTTCCAGGCGCCCACCGAGGCGGACATCGCCGCCCTGATGCCCAAGCCCTGAGCCTTACGGAGTCACGACCATGGCACTTTCTCCCGAGGAACGGCTGCGCATCGATCTGGCGGCGACCTTTCGCGTCATCGCCCACCTCGACATGCACGAAGCCGTCGCCAACCACTTCAGCGCCGCCGTCTCCACCGACGGCAAGCAGTTCCTGATCAACCCCAAGTGGAAGTACTTCTCGCGCATCCGCGCCAGTGATCTGCTGCTGCTCGACGCGGACGATCCCCGAGGCGCCGAGCGGCCCGACGTGGACAGCACCGCCTGGTCGATCCACGGGCAGATCCATCGCCGGCTGCCGGAGGCCCGGGTGGTGCTGCACCTGCACCCGGTCTACACCACGGCGGTGGCCTGCCTGGCCAAGCCCGAGGTGCCGCCCATCGACCAGAACACCGCGCGCTACTTCAATCGCCTGGCGGTGGACGAACTCTATGGCGGCATGGCCGATACCGAGGCCGAGGGTGCGCGCCTGGCCGGGTTGCTGGATGGCAAGCAGCGCCTGCTGATGGGCAACCACGGCGTCATGGTGATCGCCCCCACCGTCGGCCAGGCCTTCGACGATATCTGGACCCTGGAGCGTGCCTGCCAGATTCTGGTCACCGCCTGGTCCACCGGCCAGCCGCTCAAGGTACTCTCCGCCGAGGTCGCCGAGAAGACCGCCCGCGCCTGGGAAGGCATCACCGACTTCTCCGAGCAGCACTTCGCCGAGATGAAAGAACTGATGATCCAGCAAGACCCTTCCGTACTGGATTGATCGCCGCGGAACCTGCGCGCTCCGCCTTCCTACTGCCTAGATGACGGCCGCACCCCGCCGCGCGGCCGAAGGGTACCCTCATGTCCACATTACCGACCACGATCGACACCCTGGTGATAGGCGCTGGCCAAGCCGGCGTCGCCATGAGCGAGCACCTGGGACGGCTCGGCATCGAGCACCTGGTGCTGGAAAAGAACCGCATCGCCGAAGCCTGGCGCACCGGTCGCTGGGACTCCCTGGTAGCCAACGGCCCGGCCTGGCACGACCGCTTCCCCGGACTGGAATTCCAGACGGCGCCGGACGGCTTTCCCGGCAAGGACGAGATCGCCGCCTACTTCGAGACCTATGCCCGGCAGATCGGCGCACCCATCCGCACCGGCGTCGCCGTCACCCGGGTGACCCGCCAGGCCGGCCAGGCGGGCTTTCTGGTGGAAACCTCGGCGGGCAGCCTGAACGCCCAGCGCGTGGTGGTGGCCACCGGTCCCTTCCAGAAGCCGGTGATCCCGGCCATCGCACCAACGGACGAGGGCCTCTACCAGATCCATTCCGCCCATTATTTCAATCCACAGCAACTGCCCGAAGGCGCGGTGCTGGTGGTGGGCGCCGGCTCCTCCGGCGTGCAGATCGCCGAGGAATTGCTGCGCGCCGGCAAGCGCGTCTATCTCTCCGTCGGCCCCCATGACCGGCCGCCGCGGGCCTATCGCAGCCGCGATTTCTGCTGGTGGCTGGGCGTGCTCGGCCTGTGGGACACCGAGACCATGCAGCCGGGCCGCGAGCACGTGACCATCGCCGTGAGCGGCGCCCGCGGTGGCCATACCGTGGACTTTCGCCGCCTGGCCCAGGCCGGCATGACCCTGGTGGGCCTTACCGACAGCTTCGTCGACGGGGTGGTGCGCTTCCGTCCGGACCTCAACCAGAACCTCGACGCCGGCGACGCCAACTACCTGGCCCTGCTCGACGCCGCCGACGCCTATGCCGCCCGCCACAGCCTCGACCTGCCCGAAGAGCCCTCAGCCCGCGAACGGGTGGCGGACGCCGACTGCATCCGTGAACCGCTCAAGGAACTGGACCTGAAGGCCGCGGGCGTCAGCTCGGTGATCTGGGCCACCGGCTATGCCACCGACTTCAGCTGGCTGCAGGTGGATACCTTTGGCGACAACGGCAAGCCCAGGCACCAGCGCGGGGTCGGTGCCGAGCCGGGCATCTATTTCGTCGGGCTGCCCTGGCTCAGCCGCCGCGGCTCGGCCTTCATCTGGGGCTGCTGGCACGACGCCCGCCACGTGGCCGACCAGATCGCCATCCAGCGCCGCTACCAGGACTACCGTCCCAGCATCCAGTCGGCCGCCCACCCCCAGCAGTCGCGTAGCGCCTGACGCCCTTATCGAGACCCGGAGATCCCGCATGGCCACCCCGACCCACACCCGTATCCGCATGTTCAACACCAAGGACACCTACCCCAACCAGACCCTGGACAACGACCTCTGCCAGGCCGTGCGCGCCGGCAACACCGTCTATGTCCGTGGTCAGGTCGGCACCGATTTCGACGGCAAGCTGGTCGGGCTGGGTGATCCCCGTGCCCAGGCCGAACAGGCGATGAAGAACGTCAAGCAACTGCTGGAGGAAGCCGGCAGCGACCTCAGCCACATCGTCAAGACCACCACCTACCTGATCGATCCGCGCTATCGCGAGCCGGTGTACCAGGAGGTCGGCAAGTGGCTCAAGGGCGTCTTTCCCATCTCCACCGGCCTGGTGGTCGCGGCCCTGGGCCAGCCCCAGTGGCTGATGGAGATCGACGTCATCGCCGTGATCCCCGACTGAGGCCGCCCCATGACCTTTTCCCTCACCGCCCGCTGCGCCGAGACCGGTCAATTCGGCATCGCCATCAGTTCGTCGAGCATCGCCGTGGGCGCCCGCTGTCCCTGGCTGCAACCCGGGATCGGCGCGGTCAGCTCGCAGAACATCACCCTGCCCGCCCTGGGGCCGCGCACCCTGGAGCGACTGGCTGCGGGACAGGCTCCCAGCGCGGCCCTGGCCGAGAGCCTGGCCGGCGACGGCTACGCCGAGTATCGCCAGGTGACCGTCATCGACGCCCAGGGCCGCAGTGCCCATCACAGCGGTGCCCATACCCTGGGCGTGCACCAGGCGCGCAGCGGCCGGGACTGCGTGGGCGCTGGCAACATGCTGGCGAGCCCCGCGGTGGTGGAGGCGCTGGTGGAGAGCTTCGAAGCCAGCCAGGGCGCTCTTGCCGAGCGCCTGCTGCGGGCCATGCAAGCGGCCATGGCCGCCGGTGGCGAGGCCGGACCGGTGCACTCGGCGGCGCTGCTGGTGGTGGGCGACGCCAGCTGGCCCATCGTCAATCTGCGGGTCGACTGGGCCGAGACGGACCCCATCGGCGAGCTGGCGGCGCTGTGGCGCGCCTATGAACCCCAGTTGCAGGACTATCTCGACCGGGCGGTGCGCCCGGATCTCGCCCCCGGCTACGGCGTCCCGGGAGACGACCGATGAGCGCCAGCGGTGAACTGCTGGCGCGGCTGGTGGCCTTCGACACCACCAGCCGCGAAACTAACCTCGCGCTGATCGACTTTGTCGCCGGCTACCTGGAGGGCTTCGGCGTACCCTACGAGCTGATCCACAACGGCGAAGGCACCAAGGCCAACCTGTTCGCCACCCTGGGGCCGGCGGACGTGCCCGGTATCGTGCTCTCGGGACATACCGACGTGGTGCCGGTAGACGGCCAGGCCTGGACCCGTCCCCCCTTTGCCCTCAGCGAAAGCGCCGGCAAGCTCTACGGTCGCGGTACCGCCGACATGAAGGGCTTTCTGGCCTGCCTGCTGGCACTGGTGCCCGCGGCCAGCCGTGCGGCCCTGCGCCGCCCGCTGCACCTGGCGCTGTCCTACGACGAGGAAGTCGGCTGCCTCGGCGTGCGCAGCCTGCTCGACCAGTTGGCCCAGCGTCCGGTCAAGCCGCTGCTGTGCCTGATCGGCGAGCCCACGGAGCTGAAACCCGTGCTAGGCCACAAGGGCAAGGTAGCCATGCGCTGCCAGGTGCATGGCGCGGCCTGTCATTCGGCCTATGCGCCTCAGGGCGTCAACGCCGTCGAATACGCCGCGCGCCTGGTCGTGGAACTCGGCCGGCTCGGTGAGGCGCTCAGGACAGCGGAACGCCAGGACCCCCGCTTCGATCCGCCCTTCTCCACGGTGCAGACCGGCCTCATCGACGGCGGCCAGGCCCTGAACATCGTGCCCCAGGACTGCACCTTCGATTTCGAAATCCGCGCCCTGCCCGCCCAGGACCCCTACCAGGTGATCCATCAGCTGCAGGCCCATGCCGAAGCGGCATTGCTCCCGGCCATGCGCGCCATCAGCGGCCAGAGCGCCCTCCGCTTCACCGAACTGTCGAGCTATCCCGGCCTGGATACCGCCATCGAAAGCGAGGCAGCCGACTGGATCGCACAGTTCTGTGGCTCCCGCGAATTCGGTACGGTGGCCTTCGGCACCGAAGGAGGGCTGTTCGCGGCGGCGGGCATCCCCACCGTGGTCTGCGGCCCCGGCAGCATGGCCCAGGGCCACAAGCCGGACGAGTTCATCAGCCAGGCGCAGCTGGATGATTGCGATGCCATGCTGGGGCGGGTGTTGGCCTTCGCCTGCTGCTAGGTCCTGTACCAAATGTGCCTGCGCTCGGTGATGCTTCGTACAGGACCTGGCCCGATCATTCCATTTTGCGGAATGCTGAACTGACCAGAAAGCCCATTCCCTCGAAAGCGCCCTGATCCCAAGCTGGTAGCACCTATCGGGCCCCCTCGGCCCGCTGCCTGCCAGGAGTCGGATCATGAAGCTCTATCACACCCCGCTGTCCGGTCATGCCCATCGCGCCGTGCTCTTCGCCTCGCTGCTGGGGATCGAGGTCGAGCTGATCGACATCGATATTCCGGGCGGCGCCAATCGCACGCCGGAATTCCTCGCCCTCAATCCCTTCGGCCAGGTGCCGGTGCTGGAGGACGGCGCGACGGTCGTCGCCGACTCCAACGCCATCCTCGTCTACCTGGCGAAAAAGACCGGGCGCACCGATTGGCTACCGGAAGATCCGGTCGGTGCCGCCGCCGTCCAGCGCTGGCTATCGGTGGCTGCAGGCGAACTGGCCTATGGCCCGGCGGCGGCGCGACTGATCACGGTATTCGGCGCCCGCCTGAATCCGGAAGAAGTCATCGCCCGCGCCCATGTCCTGCTCGAACGCCTGGAGGCGCACCTGACCACGGGCAAGTGGTTGGCTGCCGATCACCCGACCATCGCCGACATTGCCCTCTACAGCTACCTGGCCGGAGCGCCGGAAGGCAATGTGGAGCTGGCGCCCTATACGGCGGTGCGCGCCTTCCTGCAGCGGGTGGAGGCCCTGCCGGGCTTCGTGCCCTTTCCCGAGACCGCGGCCGGCCTCCGGGCCTGATCGCGCCTTTTCTCCGCTGGAGGTCAAGGTCATGCACGAGCCCCTACCCACCTGGCACACCGGGGAAACCTTCATCCAGGAACGGCTGGGCGTCCGCGAACGCCTGGAGGCCCTGGGGCCGCGGGTGATCCGGCCGTTCATGCCCGACCAGCATCGGCAGTTCTTCGCCCAGCTGCCCTTCGTGATACTGGGCAGCGTGGATGCCGCCGGCGACGCCTGGGCGACGATCCTGGAAGGCCAGCCGGGCTTTCTCGCCTCGCCCACGTCCACCACCCTGGATATCGCCGCCCGCCCGGCCCGCGAGGATCCGGCAGCAGCCGGCCTGGGCGCAGGCGCGGCCGTGGGCCTGCTGGGCATCGAGTGGCACACCCGCCGCCGCAATCGCATGAACGGCGTCCTCAGCCCCACGGCCCAGGGACTGCGCGTGACGGTGGACCAGAGCTTTGGCAACTGCCCGCGCTATATCCAGCTGCGTGACCTGAGCTTCGCTCACGAACCGGGCGCCGTCCCGGTCACGCCCGGGGAGCAGCTCGCCAGCCTGGATGCGTCGGCCCGCGCGCTCATTGCCGGCGCCGATGCCTTTTTCGTCGCCTCCTACGCCGACCAGCAGGGCCAGCGACGGGTCGATGTCTCCCACCGGGGCGGCAAGCCGGGCTTCGTCCGGGTGGACGCCGAGGGCCTGCTGACCATTCCCGACTTCAACGGCAATCTGTTCTTCAACACCCTGGGCAATGTCGTCGCCACTGGCCGGGCCGGCCTGCTGTTCGCGGACCTGGAGCGCGGTGATCTGCTGCAGCTGAGCGGTACCGCCGAGGTACTGCTCGACTCGCCCGAGATCGCCGCCTTCGAGGGTGCCGAACGCCTCTGGACCTTTCGCCCCCAGCGTATCGTCCGTCGCCGTGGTGCCCTGGCGTTGCGCTGGCAGGCGCAGCCCGGCGGCGAGTCGGACAGCAGTCGGCTGACCGGCAGTTGGGCGGAAGCCGAGCAGCGCCTGCGGGCCAGGGCCCAGGACCGCTCCTGGCGTCCGCTGCGCATCACCCGGATCGTCCAGGAGAGCACCACCATCCGCTCCTTCCACCTCGAATCAGGGGACGCTTCGGCCCTGCCCCCTACCAGGCCGGTCAATTCCTGCCGATCCGGGTGACAGCCGAGGCGGGGCAACCCTCCCTGGTGCGAACCTATACCCTGACCTCCCTTCCCGCCGACGGCCATTACCGCATCAGCGTCAAGCGCGACGGGCTGGTCTCGCGGCTGCTGCACGACCAGCTGCGCGAAGGCGACCTGATCGAGGCCCGGGCACCCGCCGGCGACTTCACCCTGGCGGTCTCGGCGGAGCGCCCCCTGGTGTTCCTCGCCGCCGGGATCGGTATCACTCCGTTGCTGGCCATGCTGCGCCAGGCGGTCCATCAGGGTCGGCGGCCAGTCACGCTGTTCTATGGCGCGCGGACCCAGGCGGAACGGGCCTTCGACCGGGAGCTGAGCGAGCTGATGGCCAGGGCTCCGGAAGCGCTACGGGTGATCAGGGTGCTGAGCGATCCCGCGGCTGCCCTCCCCGGGGTGGACTATGACGTCGCCGGGCGCATCGACATGGCACTGCTGGGCCGCCAGCTGCCCTTCGGTGACTATGACTTCTACCTCTGCGGTCCCGCGGCCTTTACCCAGGGCCTCTATGACGGCTTGCGCGGTTTTGGTATCGAGGATGCCCGTATCCATGCCGAAGCCTTCGGTCCGGCCGGCCTGGTGCGCAGCGGTGCGGCGACGGCGGCGACCGTGCGGCCTGCCGCGGCCACCGAGGCCGTCCGGGTGCGCTTCGCGGCGTCCGGCCAGCAAGCGCAGTGGACGCCCGCCTCCGGCAGTCTGCTGGAGCTGGCCGAGGCCCAGGGCCTGGAGCCCGCCTTCAGCTGTCGCGAGGGGCACTGTGGCAGCTGTCGCACGGGGCTGCTCCAGGGCGCGGTCACCTATGCCGAGGAACCCGCCGCGGCGGTCGCCGCCGACCAGGCCCTGCTCTGTTGCGCGCGGCCCGCCTCCGGGTCCGCGCCACTGGAGCTCGATCTCTAGGCTGGCCTGCCTGGCCGGGTCGACTACCATGGGCGTCTTGCCGGGCCGCTCCGGCGCCCTGAGGAAGACCCCGCAGATGGATCGTTGGCAGGCGATGCGCGTATTCGTGAAGGTGGCCGAGACCGAGAGTTTCGCCCGCGCGGCCCGGGATCTGCACCTGAGCGCCCCGGCGGTGACCCGCCTGGTGGCGGGCCTGGAAGCGCTGGTCGGCGCCCGCTTGCTGGTGCGCACTACCCGTTCGGTGAAACCCACCGAGGCCGGCGTTCGCTATCTGCAGGATTGCCGGCGCATCCTCGGCGAGATCGCCGAGGCGGAACTGGCCGCGGCCGGGCACTACGCCAAGCCGGTCGGCACCCTGGCGATCACCGCGCCGCTGCTCCTCGGCCAACTGCACGTATTGCCGCTGGTGCTGGACTACCTCGGGCGTTATCCGGACGTGCGCGCCCGGACCTTCTTCGTCGACAGGCCGGTGAACATCGTCGACGAGGGCATGGACATCGCCCTGCGCATCGGCCAGTTGGCCGACTCCGGCCTCACCGCCATTCAGGTCGGCTGCATGCGGCGGGTGGTCTGCGCCGCGCCCAGCTACCTGGCGACCCGTGGCATCCCGCGGACGCCCGCCGCGCTGCGCGATCACCGCGTCCTGGTGTCCCACAGCGCCTGGTCGTCGCTGGAATGGCGTTTCGCCGGGGGACAACGGGTGGTGGTCGAGCCTTTGCTGCACAGCAACACCAATGCCGCCGCGATCAGCGCGGCCGAGAGCGGTCTGGGCCTCACCCGCGTGCCCCACTATCAGATCGCCCAGGCCCTGGCGGACGGCACGCTGCAACTGGTACTCGAAGACCACGAGGAAGCGCCGCTGCCGGTCAATCTGATCTATCCCGAGGGGCGCCAGGCGCCGGCCAAGGTCCGGGCGTTCATCGACCTGGCGGTAGCGGGATTGCGGAGCAATCCGCTGTTCAACCCGCGTCAGTGACCGAGGATCGCCTTGGTCTCCAGGTATTCCTCCAGGCCGTGGACGCCATATTCGCGCCCGTTGCCGGAGCCCTTGTAGCCGCCGAAGGGTGCGCAGGGGTTCCAGGCCGGATAGTTGAGATGGACCTGCCCGGCACGAAGACGGGCCGCCACCGCGGCGACCTGGTCGGGATCGCGGCCCTGGACGTGGGCACTGAGGCCATAGCGGCTGTCGTTGGCGATGGCGATGGCTTCCTCCACGGAACCGTAGGGAAGCAGGCAGAGCACCGGCCCGAAGATCTCTTCCTGGGCGATGCGCATGCCGGTGGTGACCGCCGAGAAGACCGTGGGCCGCGCATAGAAGCCTACCGGCTGATCCTCCGGGCGCCCCGGTCCGCCGCAGACCAGCCTGGCGCCCTCCGCCAGGCCGCTCTCGATCAGTTCCTGCACCCGGGCGAACTGGGCGCCATTGGCCAGGGGACCATGGGTCGTCGCGGGCGCCAGGGGATCGCCGACCACGAGGCTGGCCACGGTGGCCGCCGCCAGGCGCTCCACCTCCGCCAACTGGATCTGGGGCACCAGCATCCGCGTCGGCGCGCTGCAGGACTGGCCGCTGTTGCGAAAGGCGGCCAGCACGCCCTTGGCCACGGCCATCTCGAGGTCGGCGTCGGGTAGCAGCAGGTTCGGCGACTTGCCACCCAGCTCCTGGGTCACTCGCTTCACGGTGGCGGCGGCGGCCCGGGCCACCTGCACCCCGGCGCGATTGGAGCCAGTGATGGAAATCATGTCGACCTCGGGATGCTCGGCCAGCGCGGCGCCGACGGTGGGGCCGTCACCGTTGATCAGGTTGAACACCCCGGCCGGTATCCCCGCGTCATGGACCGCCTGGGCGAACAGCAAGGCGCTCAATGGCGCCAGTTCGCTGGGCTTGAGCACTACCGTGCAGCCAGCGGCCAGCGCCGGCGCGACCTTGGCGGTGATCTGGTACAGCGGCCAGTTCCAGGGGGTGATGAGGGCGCAGACGCCGATGGCCTCGCGGCGGATGCGCAGCGTACCCTCGCTGCGCTCGAAGGCGTAGTCGAGCGCGACCTCGCGCGCGACGCGCAGATGTTCCAGGGCCAGGCGCACCTGCAGGGCGCGCGCCGCGGCCAGGGGCGCGCCCATCTCCCGGGAGATGACCTGGGCGAAGCTTTCGCTGCGCTGCGTCAGCAGGCCATGGAGTCGCTCCAGCAGCCGGGCCCGGGCGGCCGGGGTACGACCGGACCAGTCGCTGAAGGCCGCGCGGGCGGCCTGTACGGCCCGATCCACCTCGGCGGCGCTGCCCAGGGCCACGTCGGCCAGGGGACGTTCATTCGCCGGGTTGATCACCCTGACCCGTTCCGGGCCGGCGGCGGGCACCCAGCGACCGTCGAGATAGAAGTGGCTGGTGGTCCGGGAATCGAGCAGGTCGTGCAGCGTGGCGTCCAGCATGGCGGTGTCTCCTGAAGATTGAACGCGACTCAGCCCAGCGCCTGGGTCACCAGGGCGAAGGATCGGACACTCCCCGACGCTCGTGGCGGCGTGCCTCTGGCCATGCGCGGGGCGCGATCCACGCAGGCCAGGCCGGCGGCTACCAGCCAGTCGGCCAGGCCGCAAGCGGCGAGGATGTCGATGCGCACGAATTCACCCTGGGTCGCCTCCAACAGCGGTGCGATCAGGGCCTTGGCCGCCTCGGCATCCGGCGCTACCACAGGGCCTATCACCAGGCCCCGGCCGAAGTGTCTGAGCAGGGCCAGCCCCTGCAATTCACCCGCCCGCTCCAGCCCCAGCACCTGCAACGCCTCGGGCAGCAGCTCATCCAGCAGCCGAGTACGCTGCAGACCGCTGGCGGCGTTGGCCAGGGCGATTGCCTGCGGATAGTCGGCCGGCGCCAGGCGGCGGCAGCGCGACTCGGCGAGCACCGGCGCGGCGGGCGCACTGGCCAGGCAGCCCTGGTGCTGCTGGATATGGTCGAAGGTCGCGAAACCCAGGCTAGCGTACAGCGGGGCGCCCGCCTCGGTGGCATTGAGGATGGGCGTGCGCGGCGCCGTGGCGTCCAGGCACAGCTGCATCAAGCGCCGGCCGATCCCCTTGCCCTGCTGCTCATCGCTGACGATCACCAGGCCGATGGACGAAAAGTCGCCCTGGTGGCAGGCGAAGGCGATGCCCACCAGTTGCCCCTCGTGTTCGGCGACGAACCCGTCAGCGGTGCGCTGGACCAGGGCCCAATCGGCTTCCCGATGCGGCCAGCGCAGCCGTTGCGACAGCGCATGGGCGGCCGGCAGGTCCCGGGCGGTGGCGGGGCGATAGCTGTAGGTCGAGGCGTTCATGAGCTCTCCTGGTGGGATGTCCGGGATCAGCAGGCGCGGGCCAGCGCCTCGATCTCGACGAGATAACCATGGTGCAGGTGCGGCACGGGCACCACCGCCCGCGCCGGGCGATGGTCGCCCAGGTACCCGGCATAGAGGCGGTCGAAGGTGGGCCAATGCTCGACACCCACCACATAGACGGTCACCTTGAGCAGATCCTGCGGCCCACGCCCGGCGGCGGTCAGGATGGCGCAGAGGTTGTCCAGGGCGATGCACGCCTGATCGGCGAAGCTCGCCGCCATGCTGTGACTGCCATCGGGCCGCACCGGCAGTTGCCCGGAGACATACAGCAGCCCCTGGTAGGCCACCGCCTGGCTGTAATGCCCACCAGGTGGCGCGGCGGTGGCGGTCTGGATGAATTCGGGATCAACGGCCATGCAGACGGCTCCAGGCAGTGAGGGCGCCGGTGGCGTCCACGGCGTGATAATGATCGAACTGGCCACCGGTGGCGCAGGCGTGATTGGGCAGGACGCGGAGGCGACTGCCCACGGGGAAGCGCTGCTCCAGATCGGCGGGCGCCCCTCCCGCGAAGCTGATCATGCCGTGCTCCTGATTGGCGCCGGACAGGAGCGCGCCTTCGAGCCAGGTCCCGTCCAGGTCGCAGACCTGGCCGTAACCGAAATCGCGTTGCTGTCGCTGGGTACCGCGGTCGCGACTCAGCGCCATCCAGCCGGCGTCCACCAGTACCCAGCCCTTTTCCGGCTGGTGGCCGATCACCGTGGTGAGGACACTCAGCGCCAGGTCGTCGGCGCGGCAGATGCCGACGTTGAGCATCACCAGGTCCTGGAAGACATAGACCCCGGCACGCACCTCGGTGACGCCGGTCAGGTCCAGGGCCGACAGCGCCGTGGGTGTCGAGCCGATACTCACCTGCGGACAGGCGAAGCCCTGGGCCCGCAGCCGCTCGGCGGCCGCCACGCAGAGGGCGCGCTCCTGCTCGGCCAGCGCCTGCAAGGCCGTGGGCTCGTGCAACTCGTAGCTGGAGCCGGCGTGGGTGAGCACGCCCACGAGAGTCATACCGCCGGCCCGCAGCACCTCGGCGACCTGCAGCAGTTTGGGATCGTCCGGCTGCAGGCCGGCGCGATGACCGTCGCAGTCGATCTCCAGCCAGACGTCGAAGGCTTCGGCATGGCGCTGTCCGGCTTCGACGATGGCGCGCGCCCCCGCCAGGCTGTCGGTGAGAATGCCGAGCCGGCAGCCCCGCCGCCGCAGCGCCCGCACCTGCTCCAGCCGCGCCGGGGCGATGGCCACGGCATAGAGCACGTCGGTGATGCCCAGGGCGAAGCAGGCCTCGGCCTCCTGCAGCGTGGAAACGGTCACGCCCTCGGCGCCCGCGTCCAGTTGCCGGCGCATCACCGCCTCGCTCTTGCTGGTCTTCACGTGGGGCCGCAGGCGTACGCCGAGGGCGTCCATGCGTGCTTGCATGAGCTGGATGTTGCGGGTCATCCGCGTCTCGTCGATGAGCGCGGCGGGGGTGTCGAGGGTGAGCAGGGACGGGGTCATGGCAGGGACTCGACCAATGGGCGTTGGCTCGACTGT
The DNA here is from genome assembly GCF_014522265.1 of Pseudomonas oryzihabitans. Lineage (GTDB taxonomy): Bacteria > Pseudomonadota > Gammaproteobacteria > Pseudomonadales > Pseudomonadaceae > Chryseomonas > Chryseomonas aestiva. The sequence continues at coordinate 3,904,602 of NZ_CP017024.1, read as the reverse complement.
ACCCAGCCAGCCTGAACCTGTGCTTCAATTCAATTGACTCATTCCTTCAGCTCAGATTAATGATCGCCATCGAAGACCTGCGCCTGATGGTGCTGCTGGCCCGTTCCGATTCCTTGAGCGCGGCGGCGCGCGCCCTGAACGTCTCGCCGCCCGCCCTCTCCACTCGGCTGCGCAGGCTGGAGGCGCGGCTCGGCGTGGCCCTGGCCAATCGCGATGCTCGGCGGCTGAGCCTCACCCCGATGGCGAACGCCTGGCCCAGGAATGCGCCGAGCTGCTCGAACGCCTGGACGCCCTGCCCGAGGCGTTCGCCCGCCACGACCAGCCATTGGTGGGTACCCTGCGCCTGGCGGCACCCTTCGGCTATGGTCGCCAGCGCATCGCTCCGCTGCTGGCCCGCTTCGCCAGCCTGCATCCAGGCGTGCGCCTGCAACTGGACCTGCGCGAGACGCCCTGGCCCGATCGACACGACAGCGACGCGGTCATCCATATCGGCGCTATCGAGGACAGCTCCTGGATCGCCAAGCCCCTGGCGCACAACGAGCGCTGGCTGTGCGCCAGCCCCGCCTACCTGGCCGAGCACGGCGTGCCCCGGGAGCCGCAGGACCTGCTGCGGCACCGTTGCATCTGCATCCGCGAGAACGACGAGGACGTGACGCTCTGGCAGCTCCGCCACGCTGAGGAGCGCCGGACACTGCGCATCGAACCTGCGCTGCTGACCAACGACGGCAGCGTGGCCCGACGCTGGGCGGAACAGGGCCAGGGCATCGTGCTGCGCTCCGAATGGGACGTGGCCGACGCCATCGCCCGCGGCGCGCTGGTCCGGTTGCTGCCGGACTGGCGTTTCGATCGTGCGCCCATCACCCTGCTGGTCCCCGCGCGAAAGCAGCGCAGCGCCCGGCTCCAGGCGCTGGCGCGCTTTCTCGACCGGGCGGTGAAGGGGCTGGAGGCGGACACCGACGCGCAATAAAGGCAGCGCCCGAGGGCCGCCGCAGAAACTGCGGCGAGGCGGTGAGGAACACCGCGGGCAGCGCTCCGGCACCCTGCATTTCGGCATTCGCCACCGTGGCCGCTCCCTAGACTCAGGGACTGACCTGCCACTGGGAGCGCCACCATGCCACTGCACCCCGATCTGCGAGACCCACGCCTGTTCAAGGAATCCGCCTATGTCGACGGTCGCTGGATAGCCGCCGACAACGGCGCTACCTTCGCCGTGGAAAATCCTGCCACCGGCGCCGTCATCGCCCAGGTGGCGGCACTGGAGGCGACGGAAACCGCCCGCGCCATCGCCGCCGCGGAAGCGGCCTGGCCGGCCTGGCGCGAGCGTCCGGCAGCCGAGCGCGCGGTCCTGCTGGAGCGCTGGCACGCGCTGATGCTGGAGCATCAGGAAGACCTGGCCCTGCTGATGACCCTGGAACAGGGCAAGCCCCTGGCCGAGGCGCGCGGCGAGATCGCCTATGGCGCCAGCTTCGTCAAATGGTTCGCCGAGGAAGCCCGGCGCAGCTTTGGCGACATCCTGCCCGCCCCCGCCCGGGATCGCCGGGTGCTGGTGCTGCGGCAACCGGTGGGGGTCGCCGCCGCCATCACCCCCTGGAATTTCCCCAACGCCATGATCACCCGCAAGGCCGCGCCGGCGCTGGCCGCCGGTTGCCCGGTGGTGATCAAGCCCTCGGACCTCACCCCGCTGTCGGCCCTGGCGCTGGCCGAATTGGCCGAGCGCGCCGGCTTTCCGCCCGGCGTATTCAACGTGCTCACCGGGATGCCCGCCGGCATCGGCAGCGAACTGACCGGCAACCCCGCGGTGCGCAAGCTGTCCTTTACCGGCTCCACGCGCATCGGTCAGCTGCTGCTGGCCCAGTGCGCGGCCACGGTGAAGCGCACCAGCATGGAACTGGGCGGCAATGCGCCCTTCATCGTCTTCGACGACGCCGATCTGGACCTGGCCATCGCCGGGGTGCTGCAGAGCAAATTCCGCAACGCCGGCCAGACCTGCGTCTGCGCCAACCGCATCCTGGTGCAGGACGGCATCCACGACCGCTTCGCCGAGCGGCTGGTCGCCGAGGTGGCCAAATTCAAGGTGGGCAACGGCCTGGAGGCCGGCGTGACCCTCGGGCCGCTGATCAATCGCCTGGCGGTGGACAAGGTGGCGCGCCATGTCGACGACGCCCTGACCCAGGGCGCCAAGGCACTGTTCGGCGGACCGCCCGGCGGCCGCGACCAGTTCGTCGCGCCCACGGTCCTGACCGGCGCCACGGCGGACATGCTGCTGGCCCGCGAGGAGACCTTCGGCCCGGTGGCACCGCTGTTCCGCTTCCGCGACGAAGCCGAGGCCCTGGCGCTGGCCAATGCCACGCCCTACGGCCTGGGTGCCTACTACTACACCCAGGACCTGCGCCGCGCCTGGCGCGTCGGCGAACAGCTGGAATTCGGCATGGTGGCGCTCAACACCGGCACCCTGTCGATGGAGGTCGCCCCCTTTGGCGGCGTGAAGCAATCCGGCCTGGGCCGCGAGGGCTCGCACCTGGGGCTGGACGAGTACCTGGAGGTCAAGGCCTGGCACCTCGGCGGCCTCGCCTAGGCTTATCTGAAAACTGCCTGCGCTCGGCCATGCTGCGTTGAAAATCAGCTGGGTCGCCAGTCCGATCGGGATGCTCATTTACCACTCGTAAACTCCGCTTCCTCACTGATTTTCGCCTTGCCTGACCTTCCCTCGGCAACTTTTCAGAAAAGCCTATGAACGCTTTTGGCGGCAGGCAACCGAAAATGCCGCCGCCCCCAAGCAAAACAGCCGATCACGATGCCGGGGCTGGCAACTTCAGCGTTACCGACCCTGCGGCCTGCGTAGGCTGGAACTCTCGCCCCTGCCTGGAGTATCGCTGCATGAATTCCGCTGCCAAAGCCACCGACCGCCTGCTGGGTCTTCGCGAACAAGGCGTGCCCCGCGGCATCATCACCGCCCATCCCGTCGTGGTGGCCCGCGCCCAGGGCAGCGAAGTCTGGGACGTGGACGGGCGTCGCTACCTCGATTTCGTCGGCGGCATCGGCGTGCTCAACGTCGGTCACAACCATCCACGGGTGGTGGAGGCCGTACGCCGCCAGGTCGGAGAGATCTCCCATGCCAGCTTCCAGGTGATGGCCTACGAGCCCTACCTGGAGCTGGCCAGCCGGCTCAATACCCTCATCGGCGACGGCGAAGCCTACAAGACGCTGCTGCTGACCTCCGGCGCCGAAGCCGTGGAGAACGCCATCAAGATCGCCCGCGCCCACACCCGGCGCCCCGGGGTGATCGCCTTTCGCGGCGGCTTCCATGGCCGCACCCTGCTCGGCGTGACCCTCACCGGCTTCGCCCAGCCCTACAAGCAGAACTTCGGCCCCTTCCCCGGCGACATCTACCACGCGCCCTACCCCGATGCCTTCCGCGGGGTGGATAGCCAGCAGGCCCTGGCCGGCTTGCGCGAAGTCTTCGCCACCCAGATCGCGCCCGACCAGGTGGCTGCCCTCCTGATCGAACCGGTGCAGGGCGACGGCGGCTTCCGCCCGGCGCCGGTGGAATTCCTCCAGGCGCTACGCGCCCTCTGCGACCAGCACGGCATCGTGCTGATCGCCGACGAGATCCAGACCGGTTTCGGCCGGACCGGCAGCCTCTTCGCCTTCCAGCAGACCGGCGTCCAGCCCGACCTGGTGACGGTGGCCAAGAGCCTGGCCGGTGGCCTGCCGCTCTCCGGGGTGGTCGGTCGCGCCGCCATCATGGATGCGCCCCTGCCCGGCGGCCTCGGCGGTACCTACGGCGGCAACGCCCTGGCCTGCGCCGCGGCCCTGGCGGTGCTGGACGTGTTCGCGGAAGAAGATCTGGTCGCCCGTGGCGTCGCCCTCGGCGAGCAGCTGCGCAACGGTCTGCTCGAGCTGCAGCGGCGGCATCCACGCATCGGCGAGGTGCGCGGCCGCGGCTTCATGCTGGCGGTGGAAATGGTCGGCGCCGATGGCCAAAGCCCGGACGCCGCCCTCGCCCAGCAGGTCATCGACGGCGCCCGCCAGGCGGGCCTGCTGGTGATCAAGTGCGGTGTCGAACGCAACGTCATCCGCTTCCTGGCACCGCTGGTGACCACCGAGGCACAACTGGCCGAAGCCTTGCACATGTTCGGCCAAGCCCTCGCCCAGGCCGGTGCCTGAGGTCGAACGTAACGCCGCCTGATATCGGCAGAGCGGCGCCAAGGGGAAACCGACCATGAGAATCACGCGTTACCAGGCCATAGGCTTTTCCTGCTACGGCACCCTCGTCGACCGCGAAGGGGGCATCCTCGAAGCCCTGCGCCCCCTTGTGGCGCAGGCGGGCCTCAGCACCCATCCCGACTGGCTGCTCGGCAGCTATCACCGCCTGGCCCGCGAGCTGCGCCAGGCCACGCCCAACGCCAGCCAGACCAGCCTGCACCTGCGTATCCACCAGCGTCTGGCGCAAGAGTTGCAGCAGGAAGACGATCTGGATGCCAGCGTGGCCTTTGGAAACGCCACGACGTGCTGGCCGGTGTTCGAGGATGCGCCGGGCGCGCTGCAGTACCTGAGCAAGTTCTATCGATTGGTGTTGCTGGCCTCGCCCGATGACGGCGAGGCCGCGGCGGTCACGGCACGCTTGCCCGAGGTGTTCGCCGCCGTGATCCCCAACCGCGGCGGCGATCTGCGCCTGGCGCTGGACAACACCCTGGAAGAGCTTGGCCTGGCGCGCGGGGATCTGCTGCCGGTAAGGGGCAGCGAACCGGACGACCCCTGGAACCCCCTGGTGGATTTTCCGCTGTGTACCTTGCGCCGTGATCGCTCGCGGCCCTGGAACCTTTCACGGCAGGCCCTGGATGGCACGCGGTGCGAGTACGCGAGTCTCGCCGACCTGGTGCATGCGCATCAGACCGCCCTGCGTGCCTAGCCTGACGTTCACGACTGCGAGGAACGACGATGGACGCCGCAACAAAACTGGACCGCATCGACATCAACATCCTGGTGCAACTGCAGAAGGATGGCCGGATGACCAATGTCAGTCTCGCCGAAGCCGTGGGCCTCTCGCCCAGCCCCTGCCTGCAGCGCGTCAAGCGCCTGGAGGCGGCCGGCTACATCAGCGGCTACGAAGCCCACGTCAATCTCGCCAAGATCGCCAACTCGGTGACGGTCTTCACCGAGGTCACCCTCTCCGACCACAAGCGCGCCGACTTCGTGAAGTTCGAGTCCTTCATCCGCGGTGTCGACGAGATCCTCGAATGCCACCTCATCAGCGGCGGCTACGACTACCTGCTGCGGTTCATGTGCAGCAGCATCGGCCATTACCAGGAGCTGATGGAATCCATCCTCGACCGCAACGTCGGCATCGAGAAGTACTTCAGCTACATCGTCATCAAGTCGCCGGTGGTCAAGAACGCCCTGCCGCTGCGCAGCCTGATCAAGGCGGGCTGACCACCCTCGCCGCGACGCTCCACCAGCATCCCGCTGCCGGAGCGTCCTCTTCTCAGCGCAGGATGCAATACAGCTTGCGCACGCTCTCCCGGCTGTCCCAGGCCATGGGCGTTTCCGCCGGTACCAGCACCGCCTCGCCCGCCTTGACGGTGCAGGCCGCTTCCCCTTCGACCTCAAGGGTCACGGCGCCGGCATGAAGCAGCATCAGCTCGCAGTGGGGATTGCTCACCGCCTTGCGCCGGTAGGCCGTGCATTCCCACATCCCGATCCGCAGGGCGCCGCCACCGCTTTCGAACAGATCGCAGCCGGTGGCCGTGGGCTCAGGACTGAGCAGGACGCTGGCCGCCGGCGGCGGCGAGGGCTCGCGCGGGGCCGCGGGATCCAGCAGCACGGGTCCCTGCGGCATGGGCCCCTCGCTGGCCCGGCCGGGAAAGGCCATGAACAGGCGCCGCAACTCGCCGCTATGACGCCAGCGACAAGTCAGACCCCGCGGCAGGATGAAGGCATCGCCGGCCTCCAGCTGCAGGACCTTTCCGTCCCATTCCAGCTGCAGCGCTCCGGCCTCGATGAGGCTGACTTCCACCCAGGGGTAGTCGTCCAGCTGGCAGTCGGCGGAATGAGCAACGGCGCTGCCCATCACATAGCCCAGGCGGCCATCGTGCAGGTGCGGTTCCCGGCCGGCGGCCAGGGGATCAGCGTGCAGCGGTTGCAGCGCGCGGGGCAGCTGGCGGTCATTGGGCGGTTGGCAGTAGTGCAGCAAGGGCATGGCGAATCCTCAGGACCAGAGGCGCGGCGGGCGTGCCGCGGACCTGGCCAGTATCGACCGCCAAGGCGCCTGGGTTATGGCGTTTGCGCCCCGGACCAGCACAGAAGCTACCGTTTTTCCCAGAAGCGGCGCAGTTTCCACCGCACCACCGATCATGACGGCGATGCCAGGGATTTCAGGACAAACTACCGCCCCGTTGCGCCATCCTTGGGCTTTGCCGGAGACCTTTCCCATGACGCTGCTCTACAAGGCCGACCCCGAACGCGGCCAGGCCTGGCGCCGCCTGTTCCAGGAACGCGCGCCCGATATCGAATTTCGCCAGTGGCCAGAGGTGGGCAACGCCGACGAGGTCCGCTACCTGGCCTGCTGGCAACCACCAGAAGACCTCGCCAGCCGCTTTCCCAACCTGGAGGTGTTGTTCGCCACCTCGGCCGGGGTCGATCAGTTCGACCTGAGCCTGCTGCCTGCCGACCTGCCGGTGGTGCGCATGCTCGATCCCGGCATCGTCGCCGGCATGGTGGAGTACGCGACGCTCATGGTCCTGGCCCTGCATCGCCAGCTGCCGCGCTACCTCGACCAGCAAGGTGCGGGGCGCTGGCAGGAACATGCCCTGGTGACGGCGGAGAACAGACGCGTCGGGGTGCTCGGCCTTGGCCAGATCGGCCAGGCGGTGCTGGAGCGCCTGACGAGCTTTGGCTTCGCGCTGTCGGGCTGGTCACGATCGCCCCATGAGCTGCCAGGGGTACGCTGTCATGCCGGCCCCGATCAGCTGCCCGCCTTTCTCGCCGACTGCGAGATTCTCATCTGTTTGCTGCCGCTGACCCGGGAGACGCGTGGAATTCTCGCTGCCGAACTGTTCGCCGCCCTGCCTCGTGGCGCCAGCCTGATCAACCTGGGACGTGGCGCCCAGCTGGTGGAGGCCGATCTGCTGGCGGCCCTGGACAGCGGTCAGCTGAGCCAGGCGATACTGGATGTGGTGGAACCAGAACCGCCCACGGCCGACCATCCCTTCTGGCAGCACCCGCGTATCTGGCTGACACCCCACGTGGGCGCCATGACGGTGCCGGAAACGGCCTTCACCGTGCTGCTGGACAACATCCGCCGCCACCAGCGCGGTGAGCCGATGCAGGGTTTGGTGGATCGGCAGCGGGGGTATTAGCCGAGGCTCCGGGTGGCCTTAGCCCAAGGCCACTCGCAACCGTCCGAGCAAGGCATCGCAGGCTTCCAGCTGGCTGATCTCGACGTATTCATCGGGCTTGTGCGCCTGTTCGATGCTGCCGGGCCCGCAGACCACCACCGGGGTGTCCAGCCGATTGGCGAAGAGGCCGCCCTCGGTGCCGAAGGCCACCTTGAGCTGCGCCGTCCCCGGCTCGACCAGGGTCTGCAGGAAGCGCACGGCCTCGACGCTGGGATGGGTATCCAGTCCGGGATAGGCGTTGACCGTCTCGATTTCGATGGCGGCCTTGGCTGAGGTCTGTTGTGCCTCCCTGACCAGGCTGTCCGCCGTTTCCTGCAGCGCGGCGACCAGGCTGGCGGGATCGTCCGCCGGCAGATGGCGAATCTCGAAGTCCAGGGTGCAGAGGTTGGGCACGATGTTCAGCGCCTTGCCGCCGTCGATCCGCCCGACATGCAGGGTGGTATAGGGAATATCGTAGGCCGCGTCGTGCGCGCCCTCTTCCGCCAGCCGCCGCTGGCTGGCGCGCAGGGCGCCGACCAGGTCGCTGGCCAGGTGGATGGCGTTGACGTGCCGCGGCGCCAGGGAGGAATGACCTTCCTGGCCATGGCAGTGGGCGCGCAACGCGGCCTTGCCCTTGTGGCCGAGGGCGACCTGCATGTTCGTGGGTTCGCCGACGATGCAGAGGAAAGGTCGCACGGGTGCCATTTCCAGCACATCCAGCAGTCGCCGTACACCGACGCAGCCGATCTCCTCGTCGTGGGAGAGCGCGAGCTGCAAGGGTCGTTTCAGCGGTTCACCGCGAGCGGCGTCCAGCAGCGCCACCACCGCACAGGCGACGAAGCCCTTCATGTCGCAGGCGCCGCGGCCATGGATCCGGCCCTCCTTGAGGGTCCCCTCGAATGGCGGCAGCGTCCAGGCCTGGCCGGCCACGGGCACCACGTCCGTATGCCCGGAGAGCAGCACGCCGGGCACGTCGCCTGGGCCGACGCTGGCGAAGAGATTGGCCTTGCGCCCGCTCTCGTCGAGCACCAGGCGGCAGGCGATACCGGCGCCTTCCAGCAGGCCCTGCACATACTGTATCAGCGCCAGGTTGGAGTCGGCGGAGACGGTGGGAAAGCCGATCAGGGTGCGCAGCAGGTCCTGGCTGTTCATCCGGCGAGGCTCTCGCTGCGCGGTTGCGCGAAGCGGCCGATGTCGAAGGCCGCCAGGGGCGTCTCGGTACGCCCGGTGGCGATCAGCTCGGCCATGGTATCGCCCACGCCCGGGCCGAGCTGGAAGCCGGCGCCACAGAAGCCGAAGGCGTAGTAGAGGCCGTCCACCTGACTGCTGGGCCCCATGATCGGCAGGTCATCGACGATATAGCCCTCGACCCCGCTCCAGGTACGGATCACGTTGATCCGCCCCAGCGCCGGCGCCAGGCGGCGCAGCTGGGCCAGTTGGTTGAGCATGCCATGGGGCTCGGCCCGGGCCAGGCGGGTATCCAGGTCCGGTCGGGTGCGGAAGCAGCCGCCAAAGATGACGTTGCCCCGGGGGATCTGGCGGAAATAGATGGTCTCGCTCACCAGCGGCGAAGACACGCCCACGGTCTCGCGGAAGACATAGGGCAAGGGCTCGGTGACCCCCATCTGCGGGCCGTGGGTCTCGATGGGCACCGGCTCGCCGAACTGGCTCGACAACCGGCTGCCCCAGGCACCGGCGGTGATCAGCAGCCGTGGCGCCTGATAGCGCCGGCCATCGGCGGCCTGCACCAGGAAGTCACCGCCCGGCTTTGTGACCTGGGTGATCTCGACCCCTTCCTGGAGATCGACGCCTTCGCGCACCGCGGCGCGGGCGAATGCCGGGGCGGCCAGGCGCGGATTGGCGTGGCCATCGTGGGGCGCATAGGAGCCGGCCACCACCTCGGGGCCCAGATAGGGAAACTTCTCGTGCAGCGCCGCGCCTTCAAGTACCTGAAGTTCCAGGGCGGCGGTCTCCGGCGCCCGTGCATACTCGTGCAGCATGGCGATGCGCGCCGGATCGTAGACCACCCGCAGATGACCGCCTGGAATGAATTCCAGATCGTCACCGATAAGCTCCGGCAGGCGACCCCAGATCCCCCGCGACCGCGTGGCCAGCGCGACCTGACTCAGGTAGCGGCCCTGACGGCGGACATTGCCGAAATTGGTGCCACTGGCGAAGCGCCCGACCTGGTCACGTTCCAGCAGGAGCACCGACAAGCCCCGGCGACGCAGGAAAAACGCGCTGGCGCTGCCCATGATGCCGGCGCCGACGATGATGACATCGGCCCGGTTGGCGGCCTGTTGACTCATGATGAAACCTCCTCTTCGCTGGTCACGATGCCCAGCGGCAATGGCCGGATCGGCGCCTGGCCACGCAGGCGGCCGACGGTTTCCACCGGCACCCCCGATTCGGCGGCGATGATCTCGGCCCCGGCCTGGGCGCAATAGCGACCCTGGCACCGGCCCATGCCGACCCGGCTGAAGGCCTTGGCGCGGTTGGCTTCACGGGCGCCCTTTTCACGCACCACGGCGCGCAGTTCACCGGCGGTGATGCCTTCGCAACGGCAGACCACCGCGGTGTCCGGCAGACTGGCCATCTGCCTGGCCGGCCAGGGAAAGGCCTCGGCCAGGCCCAGGCGAAAGCGCTCCTGCACCGCCAGCGCCTCGCGGCAGCGCTCGGCGAGGCCGCCGGGCGCCGTGCGGCCGAGATCGGTCAGGACCGCGCAGGCGGCCAGTTGCCCGGCCAACTCGGCGCCGTCGGCGCCCCGTACCCGCGCCCCATCCCCGGCGGCATAGACGCCGGGCGTGGAGGTGCGGCCGTCGCCGTCCAGTTGCAGCACCCACTGGCCGGTCGCCTGCTCGAATTCGAAGGCGCAGCGGGCCAGGTCGCCCAGCTGGGTTTCCGGGCGCAGGTGATACCCCAGGCCCACGGCGTCACCTGCTACCTCCTGGCGCAAGCCACGGGCATCGGCGAAGGCCACACCGGCAACCCCCTGCTCGGCATCGCCGAGGATTTCCAGCGAGGTGACGCCGAAATGCAGCGGCACACCCGCGCGCTTGAGCGCGGCCATGAGCTGCACGCCCTTCCAGGCCACCCCCGGGCGGGCCAGCAGCTTGGGCGTCGCCAGGGCACGCAGGCGCAGCGGCGCGGTGTCGAGTACCGCCGCCACCGTGGCGCCGGCCTGCTGGTACTGGGCGGCGACGAGATAGAGCAAGGGCCCGCTGCCCATGAAGATCACCCGGCGGCCGATGGACACCGCCTGGGCCTTGAGGGCGATCTGGGCGCCACCCAGGGTATAGGTGCCGGCCAGATTCCAGCCCGGCACCGGCAGCAGCCGATCGCCGGCACCGGTACAGAGTACCAGGGCGTCGAACTCCAGGGTGCGCTGGCGATTGCCCTGCGCCGTATAGAGAGTGCGCTCGTGCAGGTGCCAGGCCAGGGTATCCGGGCGGTAGTCGAGGCGCCCACGCAGGCTGTCGAAGGTGCGGTGCAAGGCCTCGGCCTTGCCTGCCTCGCTGCCATAGAGGGTGGCGTAGGGCCGCTGGAAACCCTCGGGCTGACGGCGATAGATCTGGCCGCCATCGCGGCGATTCTCGTCGATCACCACCGGGGCGATACCCGCGGAAAGCAGGGTTTCCGCACAGCGCACGCCAGCCGGACCCGCGCCGACGATGACCACCCGCGGCGGGTTCGCGCCCTGTTGAACTAGGCCAGATTCCATACGGCCTCCGGTTGCGTGGTCAGGATCTGCAGGCCTTCGCGTACCTCGGTGCCGCAGGCGCGCAGGCGTTCGCCCTCGGCCGTCCAGACCCAGCAATCCTGGCAGGCGCCCATCAGGCAGAAGCCGGCGCGACGTTCGTCGCCGAATTCGGAGCGGCGCAGCGCCGGGCCGTTGGTGAGCAAGGCGACCATCAGGGTGTCGCCGGCCAGGGCGGTGACCGGCAGGCCATCGACACTGAGGCTGACCTGCGGTCGGCCGGTTTCGCCGAGACGCTGGAAGCGGGTAGTCATGCGCGAACTCCTTGGGTGTGCAGCACGGTACCGCCCTGCAGTCGTTGCAGGGCGTCACCGTCGTGATGACAGAGGATGCGATTGCCACCGGCCAGCATCCGAGGCTGCGGCGGTACCCGGTCGCAGCGCCCGTCAATGCGTACCGGGCAACGTTGCAGGAAGCTGCAGAGTCGGCCACTGGCGGCTGCTGACGGGACCCAGGGCAGCGGCGTACGGATCGGCTGTTCTTCCAGCCAGCCCTGACGCAGCTCGGGCACCGAGGCGGTGAGCAGGTCGGTGTAGGGATGCAGCGGCGGATGCTGCAAGGTGGCCGGCGTGCCCACTTCCACCGGCTGTCCGGCATAGAGCACCAGCACCTCGTCGCACAGGCTGCGCACCGTGGAGATGTCATGGCTGATGAACAGATAGGCCAGCCCCAGTTCGCGGCGCAGTTCGGCGAGCAGGTCGAGGATGGCGGCGCCGACCACGGTATCCAGCGCCGAGGTGACCTCGTCGCAGAGGATCAGCTCGGGTTCGGCCGCCAGTGCCCGGGCCAGGTTGACCCGCTGCTTCTGACCACCGGACAGTTCGCCCGGACGCCGACTGGCGAGGCTGGCCGGCAGCTGCACGCGGTCGAGCAATTCGCGGACCTTGCGCTGGCGGGTCGCCTTGTCAAAGGCGTGATAGGTCTCCAGCGGGCGCATGAGGATGCGTTCCACGCTGTGGGACGGGTTGAGCGCCGTGTCGGCGTTCTGATAGACCAGTTGCACCCGGCGGAACTGCTCACGGGTGCGACCTTCCAGGCCTGGCGGCAACAGTTCGCCGCCCAGGCGCACGCTGCCCTGGGCCGGCGGCAGCAGGCCGGCGATCACCCGCGCCAGGGTCGACTTGCCCGAACCGGATTCGCCGATCACACCCAGGGCCTGGCCCTTGGCGATGCTCAGGTCGATGCCTTCCAGCACCCGGTAGTGCGGCAGGCCATCGGCGCCGAGGGAACCATAGCCCGCCACCAGATCCCTGACCTCCAGGATCGGTGCCGTGGTCTCCACGGTGGGCAGGCCACGCTCCGCCAGGGGTTCCGGCCGGGCCGCGGCCAACAGGCTGCGGGTATAGGGATGCCGGGCACTGGCCAGCAGCCGCTCGGTGCGGCGATTCTCATAGACTTCGCCACCATTGAGCACCAGGATGCGATCGGCCATCTGGGCCACCACCGCCAGGTCGTGGGAGACGTAGATGGCGGTCACGCCGCGCTCGCGCACCACCTGCTTGAACACCCGCAGCACCTCGATCTGGGTGGTGACGTCCAAGGCCGTGGTGGGTTCATCGAGGATCACCAGGGTCGGATCGGTGATCAGCGCCATGGCGGCCATCAACCGCTGCAACTGACCGCCCGAGACCTGGTGCGGATAGCGCTGGCCGATGTGCTCGGGGTCCGGCAGCGCCAGCTCCTTGAACAGTTGCAGCGCCCGCGCCTCGGCTTCCCGGCGGTTCAACACGCCATGGATCAGCGCGCTCTCGATGATCTGCTCCATGAGCCGCCGCGCCGGATTGAAGGCCGCCGCCGCGCTCTGGGCAATGTAGGCGACGGTGCGACCGCGCAGGCGCCGCAGGCCAGCGGCGTCCAGCTCCAGCACCTGGGTGTCGCCGACACGGATCGAGCCACCGGCCAACCGACAGCCCGCCCGGGCATAGCCGAGCAACGACAGGGCGATGGTGGTCTTGCCCGAGCCCGATTCACCGATCAGCGCCAGCACCTCGCCCTTGGCCAGGCTGAAGCCGACGTCCTTGACGATGGTGGTTTCACTGCCGTCGTCGCCCTGGGCGACCACCCGCAGGTCCTTGACCTCTACCAGCAATTCCATCTCAGCGCCCTCCCCGGCGTCGCGCGCCGAACCGGTCGATGAGCAGGTTGACACCCACGGTCAGGGTGCCGATGGCCAGCGCCGGCATCAGCACCGCCGGGGCCCCGTCGGCCAGACCGCCGATGTTTTCCCGGACCAGGGAGCCCAGGTCGGCATTCGGCGGTTGCACGCCGAGACCGAGAAAGCTCATGCCGCTGAGCAGCAGCACGATATAGACGAATCTAAGCCCCAGATCGGTGAGCAGCGGCAGGCGCATGTTGGGCAGCATCTCCCGCAGGGCGATGTAGAACCGGCCCTCGCCGCGGGTGCGGGCGACCTGGACGTACTCCAGCTCGGTGAGGTTCATCGCCAGGCTGCGGGCGATGCGATAGCAGCCGGGGGCATAGCCCACCACCGCCATGACGATCAGCAGCGGCACCGAGGAGCCGAAGGCCGAGACCATGACCAGCGCCAGCATCTTGCTCGGCAGCGAGATCAGCGCATCGATCAGCCGTGACAGCGGCTCGTCCACCCAGCGGCCGGACAGCGCCGCCAGTAGACCGAGCCCGGTGCCCAGCACGCAGGAGAGCACGGCGGCGACCAGCGCAAGGCCGACGGTGAATCGGGCGCCGTCGAGGATGCGACTGAGGACATCGCGTCCCAGGTAGTCGGTGCCCAGCAGGTGCGCCTGACTGTAACCGGCCAGCACCGCGCTATCGCCCAGGGCGCCCGGGTCATAGGGGGTCAGCCAGGCGCCGAACATGGCGATGAACAGCCAGAAGGCCACCAGCACGCCGCCGCAAATGCCGGTCAGCGACCAGCGGGCCCGCCGCCGGGTACGGGGGGGTGACAACTGGGCGTCGAGGGTCTTGCCATCCACCGGCAGGACGGACGCGGCACGTACGGGAGTCACGGGTCGGGTCATAGCGTTCTCAGCCTCGGATTGGACAGGATGGCGCAGAGATCCGCCAGGGTCATGAGGACCAGATAGGCGCAGCAGAACAGCATGGCGCAGGCCTGGATCAGCGGCAGGTCGCGACTGGCGACGCCGTCCACCATCAGCTGGGCGATGCCCGGGTAGTTGAAGATGGTCTCGACGATCACCACCCCGCCCATCAGGTAGGAAAGACTCAGGGCAATGGAGTTGGCGATGGGGCCCACGGCATTGGGCAAGGCATGGCGCAGCACGGCGCGGACCGGACCGACGCCCTTGAGCCGCGCCATCTCCACATAGGAACTCTGCAACTGCTCCACCAGGGCTGCGCGGGTCATCCGCGCCATCTGCGCCACGATCACGCAGCACAGGGTGCCCACCGGCAGCGCATAGGCGCGCAGGAAATCCAGGGGGCCGCCGATGTCATGGGCGAAGGTCAGCGCCGAGGTCCACTGCAGGTGCACGGCGAAGACCAGCACCGCCAGGGTCGCCACCAGGAATTCCGGTACCGCGACGATGCCCAGGGTAAAGACGTTGAGGGCCCGGTCCAGGCGGCCGCCGGCATTCATCGCCGAGACGATGCCCAGGCCCAGCGCCAGGGGCACCGACACCAGGGCGGTGACCCCGGCCAGCATCAGCGAGCTGCCGAGCCGATCGCCGATCATGCTGGTGATGGGCATCTGGCTCGCCAGCGACTGGCCGAGATCGCCGTGCAGGAGACCGCTCAGCCAGTGGACGTAGCGCAGCAACGCGGGCTGGTCGAGACCCATCTGGGCACGCAGGGCCGCGACCTGCTCGGGCAGCGCGAACTGGCCCAGCGCCTGCTGGGCGGCATCGCCCGGCAACAGCGCGGAGACGAAGAACACCAGCAACGAGACGATGAGCAGGGTCAGCAACCCGCCCCCGAGGCGTCTGGCGATGAGCGTGAAAACGGAAAGGTCCAAAGCCACCTCCTGCTTGAGCGTGGAGCGGCGAGCCGGGCCCCTGCGGACAGACTCGCCGGCAGGCACCGGGCGTCAGGCCTCCAGCCAGACGTGCTCGGCGAACATGTAGCCCATGAAGCCACCGATGGGGATGATCCCGTAGCCACCGAGCTTGGGCGAATGGGCATCGATGGAGCTGGTGAAGATCGGCAGGCCGATGCCGCAATGCTGGTGGATCAGCAGCTGCATGTCGGCGTACATCTGCTTGCGCTTGGCGATGTCCGTCTCGCCACGGGAGGTCACCAGCAACTGGTCGAACTGCTCGTTCTTCCAGCCCGACTCGTTGAAGGGCGCATCGGACTTGAAGAATTGCGACAGCAGGATATTGGCCGTGGGCCGGGCGTTGATGTTGCCGAAACCCAGCGGGTCCTTCATCCAGTGGCTGTTCCAGTAGCCATCGGCACTGACCCGGTTGACCATCAGGTTGAGCCCCGCCTGGCGCGCCGACTGCTGCAGCACCAGGGCCATCTCGTTGGCGTTGTCGGCGGCGGTTGAGGTCACCAGGGGCAGCTTCGCCCCGGCGATGCCAGCCTTCTGGAACAGGAACTTGGCCTTGTCCGGATCATAGGGCCGCTGGGGCAGGTCCGCGGCATAATAGGGTGTCCCGGGCATGATCGGCTGGTCGTTGCCGATGACGCCGTAGCCAAGGAATACCGACTTGAGAATCTGCTCGCGGTCGAACAGCAGCTTCATGCCCTCCACCACGTTGGGATCGTTGAAGGGACGATTGGGGATTCTCATGATGAGATCGGTGTAGCTACCGGAATTGTTGGCGACGATCTTGAGCTTGCCGCCCTGCTTGAGCCGATCCGCCGAACGGGGATCCACCGACACGGTGAGCTGGACGTCCCCGGCCAGCAGGGCATTGACCCGCGAAGGCTCGTCGCCGATGCCGATCAGCTCGATCTCGTCCAGATAGGGCTTGCCGGACTTCCAGTAGTTTTCGTTGCGCACGCCCACGGTGCGCACGCCCGGCTTGAATTCCTTGACCTTGAAGGGCCCGGTACCGTTGGCGGTGGAGAAATCCTTGGTGCCGTCGGCGATGATCAGGAACGGTGAGATGGCCAGCACCGCGGGCAGCTCGGAGTTCGGCGACACCAGGCGGATGCGCACCTCGTCGGGCGCCACCGCGGTGACTTCGGCGAACTGATCGGCCAGGGCCTTGACCTTGGAACCCACCGCCGGGTCCTTGTGGCGCAGCAGCGAGTAGACGACATCGGCGCTGTCCAAGGTCTTGCCATTGTGGAATTGCACGCCCTGGCGCAGCTTGATCGTCCAGGTCAGGGCATCCTGGGTCTCCACGCTGGTGGCCAGGGCCATCTGGGGTTCCAGATGGCTGTCGAAGACGGTCAGGCCGTTGTAGAAGAAGTACTGGCGGGCATAGTCGCCCGAGAAAGAGCCCTTGGCCGGATCGAGGGTATCGGCGGTGGAGGAACCCGCCGCTGCGGCACGCACCCGACCGCCGCGACGCGGGGTGCCAGTGACCGCATCTTCTGCGGCGAAGGCCTGGCCATCCCGACCGAGCAGACTGCCCACCCCGGTCGCCAGCAATCCGGCGGCGCCCAGCAGGCGCAGCGCATCGCGCCGCGACACCCCCCGATGCAGGGCCTCGAAGGCCCGAACGCTTTCAGCAGCTCCTATCAGGGGACTTCCAGTCTTTTTCTCGGTCATGTCGGCTCGCTCGTTGGGGACTCGGTCGCCAGTCCGCGCACCCCTCCCCGGGCGCACGAAGCTGTCCTCTTGGCCGCCTTGTCGTGCGGCCAGGTTCATTACAGCACCCGCCCCTCGTCGATTACCGTCGAATTGCCCCCGCGGCGAGACAGAAAAGACCGTTTTGACCGAGCCGCTCAGCATTGTTTGCGGTGTGCGTCGCGACGGCGCGTCGGGGCCCGTCATGCCCGCCTTTGGCGCGCTGGTGCGGCGTTTCGCTTGGCTTGACGGAGCGCGGTGCGGACCGCGACGGGAGGCTGGACGATCGCAAAAAGCCCGCAGCGACAGCAGGTTCTGCGCAGCGGTGCCGGTCAGCGCTGCGACAGGCTGCGGAAACGAAAAAACCGCCAAGCCGGGCGCTGCGTGGCAGGGCCTGGACTGGCGGTGGCGGTGGCGGTGGCGGGATCGGGGCTAGTGCAGGCGATCCTGAACGCGGTAGTAGAGTCCTACCAGTGGCAGGAACCAGGGCTTGCCGAAATGCCCGGGAATCGCCGGCCAGTCCAGCACCCGCCAGGGATTGGCCTGGCCGCGACCTTCCAGCACCTCGGCCATCACCCGGCCCATGTGCACCGACATCTGCACGCCATGGCCGCTGTAGCCCATGGCGTAGAACAGGCCGTCCTGCTCGCCGGCGCGGGGCAGGCGATCGGCGGTCATGTCCACCAGGCCGCCCCAGCAATAGTCGATGGGCGTCTGGACCAGGCTGGGAAAGAGTTGACCCAGCGCGGCGCGCAGCACGGCGCCGCTCTTGGCGTCCTGGCGGGGATCGGACAGGGCGAAACGCGCCCGTCCGCCGAAGATCAGCCGGTGATCCGGGGTGGTGCGGAAATAGTTGCCGATGATGCGGCTGGTGACATAGGTGCGCCGATTGGGCAGCAATCCGTCCAGCTGCGCCTTGGGCAGGGGCGCGGTGGCGATGATGAAACTGCCCACCGAGGCGATGCGCCGGCGAAACCACTGGAAGGGGCCGACGCTGGCGTTGCCCGTGGCCACCAGCACCTGGCGGGCGCGCAACTCGCCCCTGGCGCTGATCACGCGAAAACTGCCATCGGGCAGTCGCTGCAGATCGCTGACCGCCGCGCCTTCGAATACCTGGGCGCCCCGCCGCACGGCCGCCTCCGCCAGCCCGACGCCGAAGCGCCCCATGTGCATCTGGGCGCCGTTGTGCTGCAGCAGACCGCCATGGAAATCGTCGGACGCTACCTCAGCGCACACCTGGGCGGCGTCGAGCAGTTCGACCTGCGGGTCCACCTCCTGGCGGATCAGTTCGCAGGTGCGCGCGAGGTTGTCATAGTGCTGCGGCTTGGCCGCCAGCTTGAGCTTGCCGGCCTTGTGGAAGTCGCAGGCGATGCCCTCCTCGGCGATCACCGCCTCGACGCTGGCGACCGCATCGGCATAGGCCTGGTAGAACGCCCGGGCCTTTTCCGCGCCCAGGCTGGCGTGCAGGGCCGCGTAATCCTGGGCGACCCCGGTGTTGCAGTGGCCGCCGTTGCGTCCGGAGGCTTCGCCGATCACCCGGCCAGCCTCCAGCACCGCCACGCTGGCACCGCGCTGGCGTAGCGCCACGGCCGCGGAGAGCCCGGTGAAGCCGCCGCCGATGACGGCGACATCCACCTCGCCCGCCACCGGCCCGAGGGTAGCCCCGGTAAAGCCCGGCGCGGTCGCGAGCCAGTAGGAATCGGACGATGCTGGGCCAAGACTCATGGGCGGGCGCTCCGGCAGCTCAGGGGGGTTATTCGAGACCGACCACCGCGGCTAGGCCGCCGATGTCCTTGATCTCGGTGTTGGTGTAGAACGGCGTACTCGGCTCATGGCCGCGATTCACGAACACCTTGTTCTTGATGTTCATGTAGTCGGCCGGGATGAGGTCGTAGCGGAAGCTCGACGACACATGCAGCACGTCTTCCGGACCGCAGCCGAGGGTGTCCAGCATGTATTCGAAGGCCTGCAGGCGCGGCTTGTAGGCCTGGCCCTGCTCGGCGGTGAAGACCCGGTGGAAGGGCACGCCCAGCTTGTCGACGTTGGACATGATCTGCTCGTCGGCGGCGTTGGAATAGATCACCAGCGGGATCTTGTCGGCGATCTTGGCCAGGCCCGCGGTCACGTCCGGATGCGGTCCCCAGCTCGGCACCGCCTCGTAGTAGGCGTTGGCCTCGGCGTCGGTGAAGGAGATGCCCCAGCGCTTGCAGGTGCGCTCCACCGCCGAATACAGCACCTCCGAATAGGGCTTCCAGGCGCCGAGCACCTCGTCGAAGCGATAGCCGTTGAAGTCCTTGCAGAACTGGTCCATCGCCTCGGCGGGAATGCGGTCGGCGAACATCTCGCGGGCCATGTCGGACATGCGGAAACGGGTCAGGGTGCCGTAGCAGTCGAAGGTGATGTACTTGGGCCGAAAGGCGGTCATGGCAAGGGTCCTTTGACAGGGGTCATGAGTGAGAGGCCGGGACGCCGGTGGCGTCCCTGGCAAGCATTACAGCACCGGCGGGCCTGACAGTTGTCCGCTTTCAGGCACCGCGGGAGACAGAAAAAACCGTTTTAGCGGTAGGGCCCAGCATTGTTTGCGGCGACCTCAGGCTTTGGCTGAAAAGTGCCTGCGCTCGGCCATGCTGCGTTAAAAATCATCTCGGAATGCTCATTTACCATTCGTAAACTCGAGCGCGAGTCCGATCCGCTTCCTCGCTGATTTTTGCCTTGCCTGACCATCGCTCAGCGACTTTTCAGCCAAGCCTCAGGAGTGTTCCAGGTCGATCAGCACGCTCTTGCTGCGCAGGGTCGCCTCATAGGCGGCGCGGCCCAGGTCCTTGCCGATGCCGGACCTCTTGTAGCCGCCGGTGGGAATGATCCAGTCGTGGCTGCGGCCATAGCGATTGACCCAGACGGTACCGGCTTCCAGCGCCCGGGTCAGCCGCAACGCCCGGCCAAGGTCGGCGGTGTGCACCCCGGCGGCCAGGCCATAGGTGGGGTGGTCGGCCAGGGCCAGGGCCTCGGCTTCGTCGTCGAACACCTGCACGGTCAACACCGGGCCAAAGATCTCTTCGTGCACCGCGGGGTTGGCCGCGTCGACCCCGGTAATCAGCGTCGGCTGATAGTAGGCACCACCCATGCCCTCCTCCAGGGCGCCACCGACCAGGATCTCCGCGCCGGCTGCCCGGCTGCGGGAGACGATGTCCTGGATGCGCTGCCCCTGGCGGTGGGAAATGATCGGCGCCAGGGTAGCCTCCGCCGCCCAGGTCGGCCCCGGGCGCAAGGCGGCGAAGGCCGCGCGGATGCCTTCCAGCATCGGCTCCAGAGCGGCGCGCTGGACCAGCAGTCGCGAACCCGAGACGCACACCTGGCCGGCGTTGCCGGTGATGGCGGCCGCCACGCTGCGGGCGGTACGGGCCAGATCCGGAGCGTCGGCGAACACCAGTTGCGGACTCTTGCCGCCCAGCTCCAGGGTCACCGGCTTGGGCCCGCTCTCGGCGCAGGCGACCATGATGGCGGTGCCGGTCCCGGTGGAGCCGGTAAAGGTGACCTTGCCGATGCGCGGATGGCGACACAGGGCGTCGCCGGTGGTCCGACCATCGCCCTGGACCACGCTGAGGATGCCGGCCGGCAGTCCCGCCAGCACGGCCAGTTCCGCCAGGCGCAGGATGGAAAAGGGCGTCAGCTCCGAAGGCTTGATGACCACCGCATTGCCGGCGGCGAGCGCCGGCGCCATCTTCCAGCCGGCCATGCTCAGGGGGAAATTCCAGGGAGCGATGGCGCCCACCACGCCATAGGGCTCGGTGATCTGCAGGCCCAGGTGGCTGGTGGCGGTGGCCGCCACCTCGCCGCCGTGCTTGTCGGCGAATTCGGCGAAGAAGCGAATGCCCTCGGCGACATAGGGAATGTCCCAGGCCAGCACCTCGCGCAGCGGACGGGTCGAACCCACCGCCTCCAACGGACCGAGGATCTCGCCATCGGCCTCCACCAGATCGGCCCAGCGGCGCATCACCCGCGCGCGTTCGCGCGGCGGCCGACTGGCCCAGTCGCTGGCCTTCCAGGCGCGCCAGGTGCCCTCCACCACCTCGTCCACCAGATCCGACGAGGCGCACGGCAGGCCGCTCTGGAAGCCACCATCGGACGGCCGAAACACCTCCAGTTCGGCGCGGGCATCGCAGGTGCGACCGCCGATGAAGTGGGCACAACGAACCGCTATTGCTCTGGGGTCGAACGAGGCCATGGCGCGCTCCGCTAGGGCTGTGGGCTTGGCCCCAATGCTAGGCCGCCGGGCCGCCATCTTTTGCCGAACTGGAAGGGGCCTTCGGTGCCTCGCAGTGGCGCATCCACCCACCGGCAACCGAATCTGCCGTCGCGGCTTGCTAGGCTGACGCCTGAATCAGCCAGACCCGAACCGGAGCCCTGCCGTGTCCCACGCCACCTTGAGACCCCTGCGCGAAACCGACCTCGCCACCGCCCACCAGCTGTCCCAGGCGCTGCACTGGCCCCATCGCCTGGAAGACTGGCAGTGCCTGTTCCACACTGGCGAAGGCCTGGTGCTGGAAGACGACCAGGGCGTGTTTGGCACCGGCTTCTGCGTGCCCCAGGGCGACTACGCCACCATCGGCCTGGTGATCGTCGCCGACAGCCACCAGGGCCAGGGCCATGGCCGCCGGCTCATGGACGGCCTGCTGCAACTGGCCGGCAACCGCACGCCGCTGCTGGTCGCAACGGTGCGCGGTGCCCCTCTCTACCGCAGCCAGGGCTTCGAATCCTATGAGCGCATCTATCAGCACCAGGTGGCGCGTCTGCCGGCCATGGGGGAACGCCATCCGCTGGAAGGCCAGGTCCGCGCGTTGAATCCGGCAGCGGCGCCGCAGCTGGAGGCCCTCGCCCAGGCGGCTACCGGCCTGGACCGCAGCGCCCTGCTCCGCGAACTGGTGCCCCAGGCCGAGCGTATCGTCGGCTTGGAGCTGGAAGGCCAGCTACACGGCTTCGCCCTGCTACGCCCCTATGGTCGCGGCCTGTCGGTCGGCCCGGTGATCGCTGAATCCACCGACCAGGCCAAGGCCCTGGTGCTCGCCCTGCTGCGCCACGCCGAAGGGCGCTACCTGAGATTCGACGTGACGGCCCGCAGCGGTCTCAATCCCTGGCTGATTGAAATCGGCGTCCCCCAGGTCGATGAAGTCGAGCAGATGGCCAGGGGCGCGGCGCCGCGGTCCCGCGAAGGGGTGGATCAGTTCGCGCTGCTGACCCAGGCGCTAGGTTGAACAGGCAATCGGATATCAACTCGAATTGGGCGTCACGGCTGAGCCGAATAAACCGGCCGATCAGCTCATGTAGTGAGCCGATCGGCCGGTTCACCTAACGCCACTCGCACCCCGCCACGCGGTTGCAGCTGGTGCGGGCGCGGTCGCCCTGGGACGTGGAGAAGCGACTGATGACGTTCCAGCCCAACTGGCGGGTGCGGCCCAGCCAGAGGGTGCCGTCGCTGGTCAGGCCGCTGAAGAACTGCAGCCGTCCCAGCCGCGTACTGGTCTGGGCCCAGGAGCGGCCCGATACCGGATCATAGCCACGCATCAGGGTATCGTTGCCCTGCACCGCCACCCCGTACCAACCGCCCTGCCCGTCCTGACAGCGCAGCACGAAGGCGCTGCGCACGCAGGTGTCGGCCGGTTTGAGACTGGGAATGGCCGCCTGGACGGCGGGCACAGTCAGCAGCAGGGCCGCGGTAAGCAGGCCGGTACGCAGGATCGCAGACGAGGTCATCGCGGCAGTCGGTTGGCAGCGGGACGCCCAGCATGAGGCAAATCCCCGCGGCTCGCCAGCCAGGCAGGCTCTGGCGTCAGCCTTTCGCCGTCCGCCACAGCCGCCCGATATCGCGAGCGGTCCGCTCCAGCAATACCTCGGCCTGAGCCAGGGCTTCTTCCAGACTCAGCGGACCCGGCACCAGGCTGAAGGCGGCGGCGAGACCCTGCTCATAGAGGGCGTCATAGCCCTCGCCCAGCGAACCGGCCACGGCCACCACCGGCACGCCGTGGCGCCGGGCCAGGCGCAATACACCCGCCGGGGTCTTGCCCCTCAGGGTCTGGCCGTCCAAGCGCCCTTCGCCGGTCACCGCCAGATCGGCGTCGATCAGGGCGTCGTCCAGACCGACCAGTTCCGCCACCACCTCGATGCCGGGGCGGAAGGTCGCCTGGAGAAAGGCCAGGGCCGCAAAGCCGACGCCACCGGCGGCGCCGGCACCCGGTTGCTCCCGGACATCACGACCCAGGGTCGCGGCGGTAACGGTGGCGAAATGCGCGAGGGCCGCGTCGAGCTGGCGAACTTGCTCGGGCGAAGCGCCCTTTTGCGGACCGAAGATCTGGCTGGCGCCCTGGGGACCACAGAGCGGATTATCGACGTCGGCGGCAATGACCACCTCCACCTCCGCCAGCCGTGGGTGCAGCGCGGTCACGTCCAGGCTGGCCAACATCGCGAGGGCTGCCCCGCCCGGCCCCAGCGACTGGCCCTGCCTGTCCAAAAGGCGCACACCCAGCGCTTGCAGCAGCCCTGCGCCGCCGTCATTGGTGGCACTGCCGCCGATGGCCAGCACCAGGCGCTCGGCGCCGGCGTCCAGCGCGGCGTGGAGGAGCTCGCCCGTACCGCGGGAGGTGGCGACCAGCACGTCGCGCCGGCTCCTGGGGACCAGCTCCAGACCGCTGGCGCTGGCCATCTCGACGAAGGCGGTGCGCTGCTCGGCCAGCCAGCCCCAGCGGGCGGTCACCGGCTCGCCCAGCGGACCGGTCACCCGCGCCTCGCGCACCTCGCCGCCGGTTGCGGCCAGTACGGCATCCAGGGTGCCCTCGCCGCCATCGCCCAGGGGGCACTCGATGACCTCAGCCGCGGGCAGGGCCTGACGCAGGCCACGGGCCAGGGCGCGGGCGACACCGGCAGCGGACAGGCTTTCCTTGAAGGAATCAGGGGCGACGACGATTTTCATGGGCGATTCTCCGTTGTTATGCGCCGAGTGTTTCCCGGTTCGGCCGGCGCCACAACAGGACAAAAGCACAAAACAGTGAAGTCAGGACTGTGAATTCGCCCAGTCCTGATCCAGCAGCAGCAGCGCGCAGTACAACTCGGCGGCCTCGGCGAAACGCCGCGGATCCCGTCCGGTCAGCACCTGGATCCGCTCCAGCCGATGCCGCAGGCCATTGCGATGCAGCCCCAGTGTCTCGGCGCAGGCCTGGGGGCTGGCGTCCTGGGCGAACCAGCTGCGCAGCGTCGCCAGCAGTTGGCCGTCCCGGTCGGCCTGGCGCAAGCGCAGCAACGGCTCCAGCAACCAGGCGCCGTGCGAGCGCTCGGCCTGACCCTGGAGCCAGGTGGGCAGGGCCAGGTCGTCCTGCGTCACCCGGACGAGGTCAGGTCGCAGGCGCCTGGCCACCGTCAGCAGATCCAGGACCCGCTGAGTCGTCTCGGCCAACCCCGACCAGGGTCGGGCTTCCGGGATCCAGGCACTGCGCTGCAACGCCCAGCCCTGCCCCGGCAGCTCCCCCAGCAGCGCCTCAGGCGCTTGCGCGCCGGGTCGGTACCAGAGCCACTGCCCCTCTTCGCGCGGCAGGCACCAGCTGTGGGTCAGCCGCTGCTGAGCCCAGTCGCCGAAGCCCGGTGCAGGCACGGCAAATTCGAGCAGCAGCACGTCCCGCGGCAGCTCTGGCCGCAAGCCGAGCAGACTGGCATGGCGACCCACTTCGGGCGCGGCGCCCGGTGCGAGCAGCTGCCGCAGCAGGGGGGCGGTCATGCGGCTGGTCACGGGCGGCTGCCCGGCGGCCTGCTCGATGAGCATTTCCGCGGTAAGGCGCAGGAGCTCGGCGGGCAGGCGCGAGTGCTCGGCGTCCGCGCCGGACACGCCAAGGACCCCGACCAGCTCGCCCGCGCGATACAACGGCAGGTTGATACCTGCCTGGGCGCCAGCCAGCCGTGCGGCGGCGACGGCATCCAGCGCCACCGCACGGCCTTCGGCGATGACCTGGCGCGCGCCGGCATGGCGGGTGAACAGTCGCGCCGGATCGCCCGAGCCGATAATCAGCCCGGAGGCATCCATGACATTGACGTTGCCCGGCAGGATGCGCATGGCGCGTTCGACAATTTCCTGCGCCAGGGTCTGGCTCAGCTCCATGGCCACCTCCAAGGTTGGCGCGCGTCCTTGCGACGCGCCGTCACCTTAGAGGCGTCGCCTGCCGCCGGGCAAGCCTCCAGGAGGCCGGAGGCCGTTACGCCGAGGTGCTCAGCACTCCACGCCGCACCTGGTCGCGCTCGATGGATTCGAATAGCGCCTTGAAGTTGCCCTCGCCGAAACCGGTGTCGCCCTTGCGCTGGATGAATTCGAAGAACACCGGTCCCAGCAGGGTCTGGGAGAAGATCTGCAGCAGCAGGCGCCGCTCGCCACCTTCGGAAGTACCGTCGAGGAGGATGCCGCGGGCTTTCAGCTGCTCCACCGGTTCGCCATGGTTGGGCACCCGCCCTTCGAGCATCTCGTAGTAGGTCTCCGGCGGCGCGGTCATGAAACGCGTGCCGTAGGCCTTGAGCCGATCCCAGGTGGCGATCAGATCGTCGGTGAGAAAGGCCACGTGCTGGATGCCCTCGCCGTTGAACTGCATGAGGAATTCCTCGATCTGCCCAGCCCCCTTGGAGGACTCCTCGTTGAGCGGGATGCGCACCAGGCCGTCCGGCGCCGCCATGGCCTTGGAAGTCAGACCGGTGTACTCGCCCTTGATGTCGAAGTAGCGCAGCTCGCGGAAGTTGAACAGCCGCTCGTAGAAGTCGGCCCAGTAGGCCATGCGCCCGCGATAGACGTTGTGGGTCAGGTGGTCGATGACCTTGAGGCCGGCGCCCACCGGCTTGCGCTCGACTCCCTCAAGAAACACGAAATCGATGTCGTAGATCGAGCTGCCCTCCTCGTAGCGATCGATGAGGTACAGCGGCGCACCGCCGATGCCCCTGATCGCCGGCAGCCGCAGTTCCATCGGGCCGGTAGGCATGTCCACCGCCTGGGCGCCCAGCTCCAGCGCCTTGGCGTAGGCGTGGTGGGAGTCGCGGCAACGAAAGGCCATGCCGCAGACCGAAGGTCCGTGCTCGGCGGCGAAATAGGCCGCATGGCCGGTCTTCTCGCGATTGACGATGGCGTTGATGTCGCCCTGGCGGAACAGCACCACGTCCTTGGATCGGTGGTTGGCGACGTGGCTGAAGCCAAGGCTTTCCAGTACGGGTTCGATGACGTTGGGCGTAGGCGAAGCGAATTCGATGAACTCGAAACCCATGAGGCCCATGGGATTTTCAAACAGATCGGCCATGACTGGCTCCTTGACGGGTAACGTGACGGACGTTGTCGGTAACGCGGGCTAGCACCCCGTCAGGGGCGGCGCGCAGGAAATGCCGCGCACGCTGCGGGCGAGGAAATCGCCCAGGAGGAGCTGACAGCCCAGGCGTTTCACGAGGCCACCTGTGCCGGGGTATCCGGCTGAGCCTCGGGGCGCGCCTGCTGGAAAGCCGGATGCGCGGCGGCCAGGGCCTCCACCCGCAGGAGGCGCGGATAGGGCGACAGGTCCACCTGGAAACGCCGCGCTGCATAGAGCTGGGGCAGCAGATAGACGTCCGCCAGCCCCACGTCGCCGAAACAGAAACCACTGGACCCGATCTGCGCCTCCACCGCCGCCAGGCCCTCGCCGATCCAGTGCGAAATCCAGTTGAGGATGGCCGGTTCTTCCAGGCCCAGACCGCGCAGGCGGTTGAGCACCGAGACGTTGTGCAGCGGATGGACATCGCAGGCGATCAGGGCGGCGACCCCCCGATGCCGGGCGCGCAGCAGCGGCTCGGCCGGCAGTAAGGGCACCGCTGGATAGCGCTCTTCCAGGTATTCGAGGATGGCGGGCGACTGGATCAGCACCTCGCCGCTGTCGAGGCGCAGGCTGGGCAGTCGGCCCTGGGCATTGAGCGTGCGATAGACCGGCTGGCGCTGCTCGCCGGCCAGCAGATTGACCGGCACGGCCTGGTAGTCCAATCCCTTCAGCGCCAGGGCCAGACGGACCCGATAGGCCGAGGTCGAACGGTAATAGGTGAAGAGGTCCATCGACACTGCCCCGCGATTGCCTGCCGGCTTCTTATTATGCGTAAGTTCATTACGTTAAAAGGAATCTGCGCCTGCCCGGAGGCCTTGTCAACGGCACTCGGGTCGTTGGCCAATCCGCGCTGCCCTACCCGCGGCCAGCACCTGGCCGCGACATTCGCCGAAGCCGATCGTGGGCAGTCCAGGCCGCTGACAGCGCGCCCTGAGGATGACCTCGTCACCGTCTTCCAGAAAGGTACGGGTCTCGCCGCCTGGCAGTTGCAGCGGCTGCTTGCCGCCCTGGGTGAGCTCCAGCAGACTGCCGCAACTGCCGGCATCCGGCCCGGACAGGGTGCCCGAACCAAAGAAGTCGCCGGGTTGGAGGGCACAGCCATTGACGGTGTGATGGGTCACCATCTGCGCCACCGTCCAGTACATGTTCAGGGTATTGCTCAGGGCGATCCGCTGGGCGGGCAACCCCTGCTCCAGCATGTGCGGCGTGCACAGCAGCACTTCCAGTTCGATGTCCAGCGCGCCCTGGGCCTGGTCCCGCTCGTCGTACAGATAGGCGAGGGGCTGGGGATCCCCGGCAGGCCGCGCTGGCTGCGCCTGGCGATAGGGTGCTAGGGCTTCCGCGGTCACTACCCAGGGCGACAGGGTGCTGGCGAAACTCTTCGACAGGAAGGGGCCCAGCGGCTGGTATTCCCAGGCCTGGATGTCCCGCGCCGACCAGTCGTTGAGCAGGCAGAAACCGGCGATGTGCTCCGCCGCGTTGCCGATGGCGATGGACTCGCCCTGGGCATTGCCCGGGCCGATCCAGATCCCCAGCTCCAGCTCGTAGTCCAGCCGGCGGCAAGGCCCGAATACGGGCGCCTCCTGCCCGGGCGGGAGCGTCTGACCCTTGGGTCGCTTGAACGCCTCGCCAGAGACCCCGAGGGTCGAGGCGCGGCCGTGATAGGCGATGGGCACGTGCTTGTAGTTGGGCAGCAGCGGATTGTCCGGGCGGAATAGCCGACCGATCTGGGTGGCATGGTGGATGCCGACATAGAAGTCGGTGTAGTCGCCGACCCGCGCCGGCAGGTGCATCCGGCAGGCGCTCTGGGGTACCAGCAGATACTCGGCCAGCTCCTCGAGTTGCTCGCGCTGCGGATGATCGGCACGCAGCAGCGCCTGCAGGGCCTGGCGCAAGGCAACCCGCGCCGGCCCGCCGGCGGCGAAGAAGGCATTGAGCGTTTCCTGAGCGGCCAGTTCGGCGGCGCGCTGGGCCGCGCCGCGGAACAGACCTGCTTCGAGAGCGAAGCCCAGATCGAGGATGAAGTCACCCACCGCCACGCCCCCGCGGGGCCTCTCCTCGCCGCGGCTGAACACGCCCAGGGGCAGGTTGTGCAGGGAAAAATCCGCATGGCCATTGGCCGAGGCGACCCAGCTGGGCAATTCGTCGGTCATGCCGATGCTCCTGCGCCAGGCGCGACAAAGGTCTTGGTGAGGCCCGCCCAGCAGGCATCGTAGTCGGGCTGCAGCAGCGGCGATGCCAGGGCGTGACGGGTCGGCCGCAGGACGCGCCCGGTTTCGAACATGAAGGCCATGGTGTTCTCGATCCGGTGCGGCCGCAGGTCGGCGGCGATGGCGTTCTGGGTGGAAACCTGATCCGGGCCGTGGGCGCTCATGCAGCCGTGCAGGGAGGCCCCACCCGGCGCGAAGCCATCGGCCTTGGCGTCGTAGGCGCCCTGGATCAGACCCATGAATTCGTTCATCAGATTGCGGTGGAACCAGGGTGGTCTGAAGGTGTTTTCCGCGACCATCCAGCGGGGCGGAAAGATCACGAAGTCGATGTTGGCCACCCCTTCGCTGGTTCCGGGTGCGGTCAGCACGGTGAAGATCGATGGATCGGGATGATCGAAACTCACGGTGCCCAGGGTATTGAAGCGACGCAGGTCGTATTTGTAGGGCACGTTGTTGCCATGCCAGGCGACCACGTCGAGCGGCGAGTGATCCAGCTCGGTTTCCCAGAGTTCGCCGAGGAATTTCTGCACCAGCCGGGTGGGTGCCTCCCGATCCTCGAAGCGGGCCACGGGCGCCTGGAAATCCCGCGGATTGGCCAGGCCGTTGCTGCCGATCGGACCCAGCTCGGGCAGCCGCAGGGAGCGCCCGTGGTTTTCGCAGACGTAACCCCGTACCGGCTCGCCCTTCACCACCTCCACCCGGAATTTCATGCCGCGTGGAATCACCGCGATCTCCAGCGGCTCGATGCGCAACAGACCTAGCTCGGTAACCAGGTCCAGCCGCCCCCGCTCCGGCACGATCAGCAATTCTCCGTCGGCATCGCAGAAGACGCCGGTCATGCTGGCATTGGCGGCATAGCGATAGAGGCTGACGCCCTCGGCCTGGTCACCCGGGTCGGTGGCGACGAGCCGTTCCAGCCCGGCGAGGAAATCGGTGGCGGCGGCCGGCAGCGGCAAGGGATTCCAGCGCAGGCGATTGGGTGTGGGCGCGCCCAGCTCCGCGCCGGTCAACTGCAGCGCGCAGCGCTGAAAGCGGCCATGGGCGGCCGAAGGCCTGAGCCGATACAGCCAGGAGCGCCGAGTCTCGTGGCGCGGGACGGTAAAGGCCGTCCCGGAGAGTTGCTCGGCATAGAGGCCGAAGGGCGCGCGTTGCGGCGAGTTCTGCCCGATCGGCAAGGCACCCGGCAGGGCCTCGGCGCTGAAGTGATTGCCAAAGCCGGATTGGTAGGTCACTGGCGTTGTTGCTTGTTCTTGTCTGTCCACCTGGGCCACCCATTATGCGTAATAGGTTTACGCAAAAAGTAAATTGAACCCAGGAGAGCGTCAAGCTATAACGCTGCCTTTACCCACGCGATCGAAGCGATGACGAACACCCCCGAAGCAGCACCCCCACGACGCCAGAAGGTGCAGGCGGCCGAGGTCGGCACCGACATCCTCAAGGCCCTCGCCGAGCTGGCGCCGTCGACGTCCTTGTCGCGCCTGGCCAGCCATCTGGACATGCCCGCCAGCAAGGTGCACCGCTACCTGCAGGCGCTGATCGCCAGCGGATTCGCCGAGCAGGACCCGCGGACCAATCACTACGGACTCGGTCAGGCCGCCCTTTTCGTTGGCCTGGCGGCCCTGGGTCGGCTGGATGTGGTGAAGCTGGCGGCGCCGGTGCTGGCCGATCTGCGCGACGAGGTCGGCGAAACCAGCTTTCTGGCGGTCTGGGGCAACAGGGGGCCGACCGTGGTGCTGGTGGAACAGGCGCTGCGCGCCGTCACCCTGGTGACCCAGGTCGGCTCGGTGCTGCCGCTGCTGGGCTCGTCTACGGGCCTGGTGTTCAATACCTTCCTGCCGGAGGTCGAGACGGCGGCATTGCGCGCGGAAGAATTGCACCGGCCGGACGCGCCCAGCGTGGCGGAGCTGGCGGAAGGTGCACGCCAGCTGCGGGAGACCCATATCCAACCGGTGCATGGCTTGCTGATGGCGGGCGTCAATGCGCTGTCCGCACCGCTGTTTGGAGCCGGTGGCCGGCTGGCCGGGGTGCTGACCCTGGTCGGCGCCGCGCCAGGCTTCCAGGCCGAGGTCGGAGGCGCCGCGGCGAGCCGTCTGCACACCGCCGCCCAGGCCATCAGCAGGCGGCTGGGCGGATAGCGCGGACGAATCCGGGCACAGCATCGCAGTCGGGAGCGCCGATGGTCGCGGCAGCGCTCCACTCGATCCGTTCCAGCCTCCATTCGGCTAAAGGATCACCCGGACTGGCCGTTTGCCATTAAGCTTACTGTTAGCGCGTTTATCATTGGCGCACTGCTTTCTGGTGACCTCTTCATGACTGCTCTTTCCTATCGTGATCGCAACCAGGCTCTCAACGACTCCCTGGGCAAATTCTGGCAAGTCGCCAAACCCGTGGTTCAGGCGGCCATGGCCATTCATGTGGCGCTGCTGGTCATTTTCGTCCTGCTCGACCAGATCCTGATGGCCTGGGCCAACGTGCTCAGCATCGCGGCCTACTTGGGCTGCCTGGCCGCCCTGCGCCAGCGCCGTTATCGCATCGCCAGCCTGACCATGAGTTGCGAGATCGTCGCCCACGCCTGGCTCGCCACCTGGCAACTCGGTTGGGACAGCAACTTCCACTACTACGTGCTGTGCATCCTGCCGATCGTCATCTACAACTACCGCACCGCGCCGATCCGTCATCTGGTGCTGGTCACCGGCATCCTGGTGACCCTGGCGGGCGGCTATCTGTTGCACCCACCCGCTACCCTCGCGCCCCTGGCGATGAAGCTGTTCGGCACGATCAATATCATCAGCGCCCTGGGGTTGCTGCTCTACGGCACCGGCGCCTCCTTCCACCACAGCACCAAGATGCAGCTGGACCTGCTGCATTCCGCCAGCCACGACAGCCTCACCAACCTCTACAACCGCCGGCGGATTCTCGACCAGGCCGACCAGCACAGTGGCGTGACCGGCAGCCTCATCCTCTTCGACGTGGATCACTTCAAGCACATCAACGATCGCTTCGGCCACGATTGCGGCGATCTGGTGCTGCAGGGCATCGCCGACGTCATCCGCCGCGAGGTGCGCCATTCGGATCTGGCGGCGCGCTGGGGCGGCGAGGAATTCCTGGTGCTGCTGCCCCAGGCGCGGACCGAAGTGGCCTGGGGCGTGGCGGAACGCATCCGCCAGCGCCTGACCGATGTCACCCAGTCCCTCGAACGTGGTCCCGCGCGGGTCACGGCGACCCTGGCGGTGTGCGAGATTCGCGATTGCGAAGCCTTCGCCAGCGCCTTGGAGCGCGCCGACCAGGCGCTCTACCGTGGCAAGCAGGAAGGTCGCGATCGGGTGATGCTGGCGGCCTGAGATCCCGCCCGTCCTAGACCACGAAGCGCTGCAGGGCGCCGTGCAGATCGGCGGCCAGGGCGGAAAGCTGCTGGCTGCTGGCACTGGTCTGCTGGGCGCCGGCGGCGGTCTGGGTCGCCGCGTCGCGGATCAGCGTCAGGTTGCGATCGACCGCCGCCGTGGTGGCCGTCTGCTCTTCGGTGGCCGCGGCGATGGCGTCGTTGCGCTGGCCGATGGCGGTGATGGCCTGAGTGATGCCTTCCAGCACCTGCCAGGTCGCCTGGGCTTGGTCGCGGGTATGGCTGGCCTGGAGTCGACTCTGATCCAGGGCAGTCACCGTCTTCTCGCTGACCTGCTGCATGCCATCGATCAGGCCTTCGATCTCACGGGTGGAGTCGCCCGTGCGGCGGGCCAGGCCCCGCACCTCGTCGGCCACCACGGCGAAGCCGCGTCCGGCATCCCCGGCACGGGCTGCCTCGATGGCGGCGTTGAGCGCCAGCAGGTTGGTCTGCTCGGCGACGTTGCGGATGACATCGAGCATCTTGCCGATGCCCTTGGATTGCTCGGCCAGCTGGCCAGCCTGGTTGGCCGCCTCGTCCACGTTGCCCACCAGCTGGGTGATGGCGGCCAGCGTCTGGCGGACCTGCGTCTGCCCCTGCTTGGCCTGATCGACGCAGCGCTGCGATTCGGCGGAGGTGGAAGTCGCGTGCTCGCATACCGCCTGGACCGCCTGATTGAGCTGGGTGACGGCATTGGCCGCATGCTGGATATCGGTCGTCTGCTGCTCCAGATTGCGGCAGCTTTCATCCATCACGGCACTCACCTGGGTCGAGGCCGAGGCCAGTTGCTCCGAGGCATTGCCGGTATGGGCCAGCACCTCGCGCAGATTGCCCTGCATACGCTCCAGCGCCAGCAGCAGCATGGCTGCCTCGTCGCGCCCCTGGGGCTGGATGTTCTGCCGCAGATCACCCGCGGCGATGCCGCCGGAGATGTCCAGCGCCTGGCGCAGCGGCTGCACCACGCTACGGGTCAGTCGCCAGGCCAGGAGCAGCAGCAGCAGAATGGCGCCGCCAATGACCGACCAGACGATGGCGCGGGCCTGCAGGAACTGGACGTTCGCCACCTCCTTGGCCTGGGCCGCGCCCTGCTTGTTCAATTCGCGCAGCAGTTGCACTTGCATGTCCATCAGATCGCCCTTGAGGCCCACCACGGTATCCAGTTGCATCCGCGCGGCCGGGATCTGCTGCTGCTCGATCAGGCGCACCTCTTCGCGCAGGCCTTCCACGAAAGGCAGATAGGCTTCGTGCAGGGCCTTGATCGAATCCCCTTCGGTCGCATCGGTGACGACCGGCGCATAGTCCCGGAACAGCTGATCGGTTTCGTTGACCAGTTGCTCCAGGGTGACCCGGCTCATGGCCACGGCGCCTGGATCCTCAGCATTGAGCAGCACCACCGAGGCCTGGTTGCGCAACTTGCCGAGGTTGATCGCCAGGGAATCGGCGATGGCGATACTGGGTAACCAGTCCTGCTCCATGCTCAGGGCCTGACGGCGCAGCTGCTGCATCTCCCATAGCGAAAAACTGCCCAATCCGGCGAGCAGCACGGCGGCGAAGGTAAAGGAGAACAGCATCCGCGGGCCGGTCTTGAGAGCTCTCAACCAGGAACGGCGGGAAAGGCGGCGAAGGGGCGCGAGGATCCGAAGCATGGAGGCGTCACTGCAGGAAGACGGTCAAGCACAGCAGCCTAGGCAAGCCAGATGTCGAGCTGATTACAAAATGCCATTGCCCGAAAAAATCAGACGATTGCGGCGAAAGGAAACTGGGGCTAAGGTCCGCCCCATCTATTCGCCATCCTGTCCGACGCTGTCATGACTACCCCTGTCGCCAAGGCTTCGCCTTTACAGATCCTGCTGCTCGGCATCGCCCAGATCCTCGTCTGGGGTGGCTCCTTTTTCATTCTCGCGGTGCTGGCCGATCCGGTGGTACAGGAGACCGGCTGGTCCCGGCAATGGGTCTATGGCGGTCTTTCGCTCGGCGTCCTGGTCTCCGGCCTGCTCGCACCGGCGTGTGGCCGCCTGATCGCCCGCCAGGGCGGCCGCACGCTGCTGTCGCTGAGCGGTCTGGGGGTGGCCGCCGGGCTGACCCTGATGGCCAGCGCCCAGCATCTGCCGCTGTTCCTGCTCGCCTGGGTGGTGATGGGAATCGGCATGGCCGCGGGTCTGTACGATGCATTGTTCGCGACCCTGGGCACCTGCTACGGCACCCAGGCCCGCTCGGCGATCAGCGGCATCACCCTGGTCTCCGGCTTCTGCACCGCCATTACCTGGCCCGTCGCCGCCTTCATGGTGAGTCATCTGGGCTGGCGCGGTGCCTGCCTGGTCTATGCGGCAGTCCTGTTGCTGACGATCTGGCCCCTGTATCGACGCGCCCTGCCCGCGCCGGTCCTCGCCACCCAAGCGCCGCGGCCCAACCAGACGGCACCGGCAGTACCGGTTGATCGCACCCTGTACATCGTACTCACTGCCCTCTTCACCCTGGGCGCGGTGCTGATGACAGCCATCTCCGTCCAGCTGATTACCCTGCTGCAGGGGATCGGCTACAGCCTGGCCAGCGCCGTGGCGCTGAGCGCCTGCCTGGGGCCAAGTCAGGTCGCCTCACGGATCATCGACCTGCTCAACCGCAACGGCCATCCGCTGTGGACGGCCCTGGCCTCGGTGGTCTGCACGGCCGCCGGCCTGCTGCTGGTCACCCTGGGGCCCAGCCTGGTCTGGGTGACGGTCGTGGGTCTGGTGATCTTCGGCGCAGGCAATGGCCTGAGGGCCATCATTCGTGGCGCCCTGCCGCTGGCGCTCTGGAGTCCGGCGGAATACGCCACCATCCTCGGCCGCATGGCGCGCCCGGCATTGCTCGGCCAGGCCGCCACGCCCCTGCTCTGTGGCTATGTCCTGGAACACCATGGCCCCCAGGCGGTGCTGGGTCTGCTCTGCCTGCTGGCGCTGATCAACGTGGCACTGGTCGCCTGGTTGTTCAGGGCGATCCTCAGCCGTCGCGACGCCTAGTCGCAGGCAATTTCCAGGGGTACCAGGCGCAACCTGATGCCGGTGCGACGCAGGGTAAGGATATCGCCCTCACGCTGCCCGACCTCGTCGCCCAGGGTGCTGCGCAGCGTTTTTTCGTCGAGCAACTGGGCATAGGTCCGGGGATCTTCCCCCTGGCAGCTTTCGGCGATATGCAATTCGCCCTGCAGCAGCTTGCCCGCAGTGCGCCCGCTGGTGAGATCCACGAGCAGATAATCCTGGTCAGGCTGGTACTTGAAGGTCATGCGAATTCCCCGGCGACTGTAGCCATGGGAACCGCTCGTACCCGGTTGGTTCAGGACGTCGGGTTGCCTTCCTCGTCCAGACGAGTGCGCAGCATGACCAGGGTCTCGCGCAGATCATCCAGGCCCGCATCGCCCAGGGCGCAGACCTGCCGCACCCGGCTGTTGACCCCATTGGCCTGATCGCGCAGCGCGCGACCCGCGGGCGTCAGTTCTATCGACAGGTTGCGCTCGTCTTCGGCACTGCGACGGCGCGTGACCAGCCCGGCGGCCTCGAGGCGCTTGACCACGGGGTCAGGGCACCGGAATCCTGCCGCAGCCGATTGGACAATTCCTTGAGCGTGAGGCCGTCATGCTCCCAGAGCACCAGCATGATCAGGTACTGCGGGAAGGTCAGGCCCATGCTCTCCAGCAGGGGCTTGTAGAGTTGCGTCATCGCCAGCGAAGCCGAGTACAGGGAAAAGCAGAGTTGCTGGTCGAGGAGCAGTGGATCTTTGGCTGTCATGGGATCTGCCATTACAAAAAGCGTGAAAAGAGTGGAAGGTGCGATCTATCCCCAGCCAGGTCAAGCACCCGGGTGACGTGGGGTCGGTTGCCGGAAACATCCGGTAACTGGCACTGGATTCCGATACCACAGGATGCCACAGTGAGCGGCTGGACATAAATAATAAGGGTAATACCTGCATGGCCGTTTCCTCTGCCACGCCAGCCGTTCCTGGCGAAAATTCCCCCGCCGCCCTGGCCGGCGCCTCGCCGATGGTCGCGGGGATCCTGGCCTCCTGTGCGCTGGCCCACCTCATCAACGACCTGATCCAATCCGTCCTGCCCTCGATCTATCCAATGCTCAAGGACAGTTATGGTCTTACTTTTACCCAGATCGGCCTGATCACCCTGGCTTTCCAGATCACCGCCTCCCTGCTGCAACCCTGGATCGGCTTCCATACCGACCGCCATCCTAAACCCTATCTGCTGCCCGCCGGCATGGTCTGTACCCTGATTGGCGTACTGCTGCTCGCCTTTGTCGGCAGTTTTCCCGCGATCCTGGCCGCTTCGGCGCTGATCGGCGTCGGTTCCTCGACCTTTCACCCGGAAACCTCGCGGGTAGCCCGCCTGGCGTCGGGGGGACGCTTCGGCCTGGCGCAATCCACCTTCCAGGTCGGCGGCAACGCCGGCACCGCCATCGGCCCCCTGCTGGCGGCAGCCATCGTCATTCCCTACGGTCAGACTCATGTCGCCTGGTTCGCGCTCTTCGCGCTGTTCGCCATCGGCGTGCAGTACGGACTGTCGCGCTGGTATCGCAACCACCTGCGTAGCGCCAAGGGTCGCAAGGCCGCCGCAGTCAGCCACGGCCTGTCGCGCGGCCAGGTGACCTTCGCGCTGATCGTGCTGGCGCTGCTGGTGTTCTCCAAGTACATCTACATGGCCAGCATCACCAGCTACTTCACCTTCTATCTCATCGAGCGTTTCGGCCTCTCGGTGGCCAGCTCCCAGCTGCACCTCTTTCTCTTCCTGGGTGCGGTCGCGGCCGGAACCTTCTTCGGTGGCCCCATCGGCGATCGCATCGGCCGCAAGGCGGTCATCTGGTTCTCGATCCTGGGCGCGGCGCCCTTCACCCTCGCCCTGCCCTATGTCGACCTGTTCTGGACCAGTGTGCTCAGCGTCATCATCGGCTTCATCCTGGCTTCGGCCTTCTCGGCCATCGTGGTCTATGCCCAGGAGCTGGTACCGGGCAACGTGGGCATGATCGCCGGGATCTTCTTCGGCCTGATGTTCGGCGTCAGCGCCATTGCCGCCGCGGGGCTGGGCAATCTCGCTGACCATCGCGGCATCGAATACGTCTACCAGCTGTGCTCCTACATGCCGCTGCTGGGTGTCCTGACCATCCTGCTGCCCTCCACTCGCCGCAAGGCGGCCTGAGGTCCGCGCCACGGGAGCACGAGGCTCCCGTGGCGAAGCGCTTCGCCACCCGCTACGCTGGCCGCCCCTGAGCCTTTCGCCGAGTCGCGATGAAGAGTCCGCTGCACTACCTGGTCCGTTACCCCTCCGCCAACCTGCTGTTCATCCAGTTGCTCGGGCTGCTGCTCTACCCCTTCGTGGAGCAGGAAGAACATGGGCGCGCCATCATCGGTGCCTTCGGCATCATCGTCCTCGCCACCGCCCTGCGCATGGTGCGACGGAGCCCGACCATCCAGTGGCTGGGGTTCATTCTCGCCGGCTGCATCTTGGTGCTCACGGTACTGGTGGAGTGGCAGGGCAATCGCCACCTGGTGGTATCCCTGGCCATCCTCGATGCGATCTTCTACTTCTATGCCGCGGGCAGTCTCATCGCCTACATGATGGAAGACCAGCGAGCGACCACCGATGAACTCTTCGCCGTGGGTGCGACCTTCACCCTGCTGGCCTGGGCCTTCGCCCATGCCTACTCGGCCTGTCAGATCCTGCAGCCCAACAGCTTCACCGCCGCCAACGATCCCCTGGCCGCACGCACCTGGACCGAGCTGCTCTACGTCAGCTTCGCGATCCTCTCCGGCGTCGGCCTGAGCGATATCTACCCGATCAAGCCGATGGCGCGCTCGCTGGTCATGCTCGGCCAGTTCTCCGGTGTCATGTACATCGCCCTGGTAGTGACCCGGCTGGTCACCCTGACGGTGCGCAGCCGCTAGCCGAATCGCGCCAGGCTGAAGCTGCCGAGATCGATGTCGCTGCGCCCGGTGGTCACGCGCTGGGCGAGCGCCTCGCCCAGCGCGGCCGAATGCTTGAAGCCATGTCCCGAACAGGCACTCACTACGGTCACGCCCGGCAGCGCCGGATGCTCGTCGACGATGAAGCCGAAGTCGGACGTCACGGTGTAAGCGCAGACCGCGCTGCGTACCGCCCGGTCTGAAAGACCGTCAACCCACCTTCCCACCTGATCACTGAACAGCCTGCTCGATTCTTCAGGATGAAGGGATCTCTCGATCCCACTAGGGGTGGTATTATTCTGGTATTGTTCCGTGGCGACCTTCACGGCATTTTCGCCAGGCAGAGGAGGAAAGCCGTAGAAAAGATCGCTGTCGCCACTGCCATGGGCGAGGATGAAGCTCGGTGAATCCGCCGGAAACAGTTCGGGCCTGGCGACTTCGAACCAGTGCAGGGTCTGACGGCAGACCCGCAGCAGCCGGTCGAAAGGTGCGCCCAGCAATTCAGCGCTCCACATGCCGGCGGCGACGATGACCCGCTTCGCCCGCCAGCGACCTTGTGCCGAATGCAGCAGTACGCCCTGCTCGTCCGTCTCCAGCCGTTCGATGACGGTATCGGTATGGATCCGGGCACCCCGCTCACGCGCGCCGTCCAGTTGCGCCTGGATACAGGCTTCCGGATAGAGGTAACCCCCACCAGGTTCGAAATAGCCCAGCGCGTCTTCCGCTACCTGGAATTGCGGAAAGCGCTGGCGAATGGCGGCGCCATCCCAGGCCTCATGAGGGATCCCGTACTGGCGCGCCAGCTCCAGGGTGGCCTGGGTGAAATCCGGGCGACCGTGATGGGAGGTTGCCGTCGCGGTGGCGGTCATGATCAGTACCCCGCATTGCTCGAACAGCCGGACGCTCCTCTCCGCCTCCAGCTCGCGCCAGAGTTGCTGCGAGCGGATCGCCAAGGGCACGTAGGCTGCACCCTCGCCCACCGCCTGGCGAGTAATGCGCGTCGCGCCGTGACTGGAGCCCAGCTCATGGGGCGGCGCATAGCGATCGATGCCTGCGACCTTCACGCCACGCCTGGCCAGTTGGTAAAGCGTGGCGGCGCCCATGGCGCCCAGGCCCAGGACAATGACGTCATGAGTTGCGTTGGTCATCTTATCCCCCTGCCTTCTTCGCTTATTGAGCAGCGAACGCTAGCAAGACGAGCTGCC
Source organism: Pseudomonas oryzihabitans (assembly GCF_014522265.1). Taxonomy (GTDB): domain Bacteria; phylum Pseudomonadota; class Gammaproteobacteria; order Pseudomonadales; family Pseudomonadaceae; genus Chryseomonas; species Chryseomonas aestiva. The sequence continues at coordinate 3,865,696 of NZ_CP017024.1, read as the reverse complement.
CAGGACCAGGCGCGGAGTCAGCGATGGGTGGTCATCGTCTCCATGACATGTTCGTGCAAGAGGAATCGAAGGGCGGCAGCTCGGTTTTTACAGGGGTGGTATTGGACGGGGATCAATTCAGGAGCCGCGGAGCGACAACGACGGTCGTGGCCGATCGTTCTGTTCATGGCGCCGCCTCAACCACTGGATGAAGTGTCCGGTCGCAAGTCGTCGGACGCTTCACCCAGTCACCCTCCTCTGCCTTAGGTCATGCCCAACCAATTCGGCAAGGCCAGGGACAGATAAGGTACGTAGGTCACCAGGATGAGGAAGGCGAGCATCACCAGCAGCCAGGGGGAAACGGCCTTGATGGTGGTGGTCAGCGGCATCCCGGTCACCGCTGAAGTGACGAACAGATTGAGTCCTGTCGGCGGTGTGATCAGTCCGATCTCCATGTTGACCACCATGATGATCCCCAGATGGATCGGATCTATCCCGAGCTGCACGGCGATTGGGAAGAGGATAGGTGCAAGAATCAGGATGATCGCCGAAGGCTCCATGAAGGTGCCCGCGATCAGCAGCACGATGTTCACCACGATCAGGAACTCCACCGGCGAGAACCCCTGGGCCACGACCCAACCCGTGATCGACTGGGGAATCTGCTCGGTGGTCAGTACATGAGCGAACAGCATGGCGTTGGCGATGATGAACATCAGCACCACGGTCAACTTGCCTGCATCGATCAGCACCCGGTGGCACTCTCTCAGCTTCATGTCCTTGTGCACGAAGACCGCGACGATGGCTGCATAGATCGCCGATACCGCCGCCGCTTCCGTGGGGGTGAACATGCCCGAGTAGATGCCGCCGAGGATGATCACGATGAGCATGAGGCCCCAGATGGCACGGCGACCGGTGCGCAACACCTCCTTGAAGGACGCGCGTGGCAGTGCCGGGATATTCTTGATCCGGGCGATGACGTAGATGGTCACCATCAGCACCAGCCCCAGCAGCAACCCCGGCACCACCCCCGCCATGAACAGCTTGCCCACCGAGGATTCGGTGGCCGTCGCATAGACCACCATGACGATGGAGGGCGGGATGAGAATCCCCAGGGTGCCGGCATTGCAGACGATGCCGGCCGCGAATTCGCGCTTGTAGCCCGAGCGGACCATGCCGGCGATGACGATGGAGCCTACCGCGGCAACGGTGGCTGGCGACGATCCGCAGAGGGCGGCGAACAGCATGCAGGCCAGGATCGCGGCGATGGCCAATCCACCCCTGATATGGCCGACGCAGGCGTTGGCGAACTCGATCAGCCGATGAGCCACCCCGCCCGTGGTCATGAAGGCTCCGGCCAGCAGAAAGAACGGAATGGCCATCAGGGTGTAGTGCTCGCTGGTCTCGAACAGCTTGATGGCCAGCGAGCGCACCGAGTCGTTGCTGAACAGCAGGATGGTGAGCGCGCCGGAAAGCCCCAGGGAAATGGCAACCGGAATGCCGATGAACATCAGGACGAAAAGCGCCAGGAACAGAAAGGTGATAGTCATGGCTGGCGCTCCGTGCCCTGGTGTCCGTCGACGAGCTTGAGAGCATCCTCGGCTTCACTGTGTCCACCGAACCCGCTCTGCTCGTTGCGCAGGATGCGCAGGAACACCTCGACGAAGCGGATAAGCATGAGACCGAAGCCGATTGGCACGATCATGACGATATGCCACTGACGCAGACCGAAGCGGTCGAGATCCTCGGCACCGATGTTAGCGTTCATAAGCGCCGCTACCCATTGCTGACTGGAATAGGTCATCAGTCCGCAATAGAAAATACAGATACCGACCGCCAGCAAGGCAACCGACCTGCGCAGCGCTGGCGGAAAGGTCTTGATCAGCAGATCGACCCCCAGGTGAGCGCCGAGGCGCACGCCCCAGGCCAGACCGATGAAGATCAGCCAGCCGAATACGGCCTTGGCCAGGGCAACGCTCCAGGTCATTTCCTGGGAGACGAAGAGAATGCCATCGCCGATGGCGAAGAGGGGTTTTTCCAGAAAGGGAAGGAGATCGGCGAAATAATAGAAAACGGCGTAAACGTTGTTGACCACCACGTAGAAGAAGGTGATCAGGGTCATGACCGCCAGCAGGAAGGCGACGAGCGCCTCCTCCAGCCGGCACCAGAGACGAGTCACGGCGGGCATAAGAACCTCCGACAACAGCTGACAGGGGGCGAAGGAAAGAAGCGCTCGTGGCTTTTTTAGCTAGCCCTGTTGGCGTCGACGGCCGCTTTGATCACCTCGCTGCCAATCTCTCCCTCGAACTGCTTCCATACCGGCTGCATGGCCTTGCGCCAGTCTTCGCGTTGCGCGGGAGTCAGCTCGATGATTTCGCTGGTACCGGCCTTGGCGATGGCGCTACGCGCCTCGTCGTTGAGGGCCTGAGCCTGGCGGTTCACCTCGACAGAGACCTCGGCCATCACCTTGCTCAGCTCGCTGCGAACATCCTCCGGCAGCCCCTGCCAGAACTTGGTATTGGTGATCACCATGTAGTCGATCAGGCCGTGGTTGGTCTCGGTGAAGTAAGGCTGAACCTCATAGACCTTCTGGCTGTAGTAGTTGGACCAGGTGTTCTCGGTACCGTTGACGACCCCGGTCTGCAAGCCCTGATACACCTCGGCGAAGCTCATCTTGCGCGGCACGGCACGCAGTGCCTTGAATTGCTCATCGAGGACCGCCGAGGCCTGGACGCGGAATTTCAGGCCGCGGGCATCCTTGGGTTCACGCAGCGGCTTGTTCGCCGACAGCACCTTGAGCCCGTTGTGCCAGTAGGCCAGCCCGGTGATGCCCTTGCCTTCCATGCTGGCCAGCAACGCCTTGCCCTGGGGGCCGGCCTGGAAGCGATCGACCGCGGCCATGTTGTCGAACAGGAAGGGCAGATCGAAGACCTGCACCGCCTTGGCGTAGTGCTCGAACTTGGCCAGCGAGGGCGCCAGCATCTGGACATCGCCCAACAAGAGAGCCTCCATCTCCTTGCCATCGCCAAACAACGACGAGTTGGGATAGACCTCGACCTTCACCCGGCCGGGCAGGCGCTCTTCCGCCAGCTTCTTGAACAGCACCGCGCCCTGCCCTTTGGGCGTGTGCTCGGCGACCACATGGGCAAACTTGATGGTGATGGGAGCTTCATCTGCCGCGTAAAGCGAACCGGCGAAGGAAAACACGGCGGCACAGAACAGCGTCTTGATAGTCAACGTGGGCATGGCGACACCTCATCTTGTTTTTGTAATCAGGTCGGGTTTATTAAACGCGCCCCCTCCGTGGGGTGGAATTCATCATTGCCCAACAGGGCCTTCAGCTCTGCCTAACACCGGAGCACCTGTTTGCAGACGCCTCAGCAGTCGCTGGGCCCGCCCGATGACCGGTGCATCGATCATTTTCCCGTCGACGACGAAGACCCCCACGTCGCCCTGACTCGCCGCGATCACCTGCCGTGCCCAATCGATTTCCGCTGGCGTCGGCCGCAGGCTGTCGTGCACCACGGCGACCTGGCGGGGATGGATGCACAACAGGCCGCCGAAGCCCTGGTCACGCGCACTGGCGGTGGCTGTCGCCAGACCGGCCAGGTCATCGATGGCTGGAAAGACGCTGTCCAGCGGTGCGGGCAGCCCGGCCAGTCGGCCTTCCAGCAGGAGTAGAAAGCGAGCCTGATCCAGCAGCCGTTCGGCTGCCGCCGTACCGCTTTCCAGACCGAGATCCAGGCCCAGATCCAGACCACCGAGCACCAGGCGCTCCACCCCGGCAGCCCCGGCGACCTCCTTGAGTCGATCCAGCCCCCGGGCGCTCTCGATGATCGGCCAGACGGGCTTGCCCGTCTCGGCATGGACGCGCTCGACCTGGGCGGCGCTTTCCGCCTTGGGCAGGACGACCCCGAGCACCTGCCCCAGGCGTTGGCACAGCGCCAGGTCGTCGCCGTGCGCCGAGTGAGCGGCGGCGTTGATCCGTATCCAGACCCGTAAGGCAGGCGCGGCGAGCAACGCCTGTTCGAGGGCGCCGCGTGCTGCGGTCTTGGCGGCTTCAGCGACCGCATCCTCCAGGTCCACGATCACCACATCGGCACCGCTGGCCACGGCCTTGGCGATTCGCTCCGGACGAGTCGCCGGGACGAACAGGGCCGAGCGAGGATCAGCAGCCATCCTGCTGGCGGTAGGGGTCATAGCGCACCTCGCTGGCGCAGCGCCTCCAGCGCGGCGTGGTCATAGCCCAACTCCTGCAATACCGCTTCGGTGTGCTCGCCCAGCGCCGGGACCGGATCCATCCGCGGCTCGAAGGCACTGTTGCTCGCCGGTGGCAACAAGGCGGGCAAGGGACCGGCCGGACTGCCGACCTCACGCCAGCGATCACGCTCGCGTAACTGGGGATGCGCCCAGACGGCCGCCATGTCATTCACCTGGGCATTGGCGATCTGCGCCCGCTCCAAGCGGGCGATGACCTCTTCGGTCTTGAGCTCGGCGAACGCCTCGACGATCAGGTCGCGCAGCACGCCGCGATTCGCCGAACGTTTGAAGTTGGCGGAAAATCGCGGATCGGTAACCAGTTCCGGCTGCAACAGCACCTGCTCACAGAAGAGCTGCCACTCCCGCTCATTCTGCAGGCCCAGCATCACCGTGCCGCCATCGCCTGCGGGAAAGGGTCCGTAGGGGTAGATGGTGGAGTGGGCGGCGCCGGCACGCGCGGGGGCCGGCATGCCGGCGTAGGCGTAATACAGCGGATAGCCCATCCACTCCACAAGGCTCTCCAGCATGCTGACCTCGACGCGACTGCCCTCCCCGGTCCGCTCCCGCAACAGCAGCGCCGACAGGATGCCACTGTAGGCATACATCCCCGCGGCGATATCAGCGATCGAGCAGCCCGCCTTGGCCAGCTGGTCATCGTCTGGTCCACCCGTCACCGAGAGAAAACCCGCCTCGCTCTGAATCAGCAGATCATAGGCCTTCTTGCGCTCGTAGCTACCTCCTGCGCCATAGCCGGACACATCGCAGACGATCAGCCGGGGAAAGCGCTCGTGCAGCGCCTCGAAGCCCAGCCCCAGCCGACTCGCCGCGCCCGGCGCCAGGTTCTGCAACAGGACGTCCGCCCCGGCGAGCAGCTTGTCCAGCACGGCCAGGGCATCATCCTGCTTGAGATCCAGAGCCACGCTCTCCTTGGAACGATTGGTCCAGACGAAGTGGGAGGCGAGTCCGGCGACACGTTCGTCGTAGCCCCGAGCGAAATCGCCACTGCCTGGCCGCTCGATCTTGATCACCCGGGCGCCCAGGTCGGCCAGCTGCCGGGAGCAGAACGGGGCCGCGATCGCGTGTTCGAGACTCACGACCGTGATGCCATCCAGAGGACGAGGTTTTTCGACAGCCATCTTGGTTCACTCCGGGTCAGGTGAAGCAATAGAGATCCACGCACTCGTGCAGCCGCCAGGCCTGGGCGATCAGGGCCTCGGCCTCGGCGGGTGGGCGTTTGCCGGCGAAGGCGACCAGCCGGCGGAACTTGTCTTCCAATTCGGCCCTGTCGAGGGTATTGCCGGGATCACCCTTGGGCTCGTCGATACGTCCCTGCAGAACGGCGCCCTGGCGGGTTGTCACCTCGACCCTTCCCAGCCAACGCTGGGGATAGGCGGCATCGACCTCGGGGTCCAGCCGCATGCCGACGCGCGCGCGGAAGGCCGCGACCGCGGGATCGTTCAGCGCGGAATTCGCAAATTCGCCAAGTTGCGCCTTGCCATGGACGGCGATCAGACCCAGCACCGTGCCCATGGAAAACTTCGCCTGATGCACGGTCCGCGGCACGTCCACGCGCCCGAGCACGTCCAGGGCGCCCTGGTGAACTCGTGCTGTTACCCGGGCAATGTCGTCGGGCGCCAGGCACTCGCGCTGCATCAGGTCCAACAGGGCATCGGCAGCAGGATGGGTATGCCGACAGGACGCATGGAACTTGAAGGAGGTTTCCAGCAAGGCCCAGCGCTGCCCCAGGCGATCGCTCAGGCGGCGGGCGTCGGCGTCACTGGAAAGGCCGGCAGCCATCCCCTGCTCGCCTTCCAGGATGTTGCGCGCACCGGTCAGCCCTTGCGCCGTGAGATAGGCTGCGAGCAGTCCATCCCCCGCTGCCTTGGCGGTATGCAGCTGCTTGGAATCCGCCGCGTCACGCAGGAACTCCCAGAGCCCCGCCGCCTGGGTGCCCGCGCTGCCAAGCACCTGGATGAACTGCTCCCGGTCGAAGCCCAGCAACTTGCCCACCGCCACCGCCGCGGCCAGGGTGCCGACGGTGGCCGTGGTGTGGAAGATCCGATAGTGCGAGCGCCCGAGAAATTCACCGATGCGGATGCCTGCCTCATAGCCGGCGACCGCGGCGACGATCAGCTCCTGTCCGCTCTTTCCCAGGTCCTGGGCGGCGGCCAGTGCGGCGGAAAAGACCACCGTCGCCGGATGCAGCACCGAGCTGTTGTGCAGATCATCCTGCTCCACCAGATGAGAGGCGGCGCCATTGACCAGCGCGGCAAAGTAGGGCGAGGTGCCGTAGGGCGCGACGAGTACCCGGGCCCGCCCCTCGCGGGGGCCCATGGCCTGCGCATAGGCATGGAACAGCGGTATGGGATGGCTGCCATCGCTGGCCAGTGCGGAGCCCAGCCAGTCGAGAAACAGCTCTTCGGTCCGAGTGACGACGCTGGCTGGCAGATCCGCATAGGCCAGCTCGCCGAGATAGGCCGCCAGACGTTCGGTATGGGTCATGGCAGTCACCCTAGAACGAGCGCGGCAATTCGAGCAGGTGCTCGGCCACGTAGGAAAGAATGAGGTTGGTGGAGATGGGCGCCACCTGGTACAGGCGCGTCTCGCGAAACTTGCGCTCGACGTCGTACTCGGTGGCGAAGCCAAAGCCACCGTGCGTCTGCAAACAGGCGTTGGCCGCCTCCCAGCTGGCCTTGGCCGCCAGGTACTTGGCCATGTTGGCCGCCGCGCCGGCGTTTTCGCCGCGGTCGTACAGATCGCAGGCGTGCCAGCGCATCAGATCGGCTGCCTCGATCTCGATATGGGCCTCGGCGATGGGAAACTGCACGCCCTGGTTCTGCCCGATGGGGCGACCGAATACCACCCGGTCGCGGGCATAGTGACTGGCCTTCTCGACGAACCAGCGGCCGTCGCCAATGCATTCCGCGGCGATCAGGGTGCGTTCGGCATTGAGCCCATCAAGGATGTAGCGGAAACCCTTGCCCTCCTCCCCGATGAGGTTGCTAGCGGGAATTTCCAGCTCGTCGAAGAACAGCTCGTTGGTCTCGTGATTGACCATGTTGGGGATGGGCCGAACCGTGAGCCCCTTGCCAATGGCCTCACGCAGATCCACCAGAAAGATCGACATACCTTCGGATTTGCGCTGGACGGCCTCCAGGGGTGTGGTCCGCGCCAGCAGGATCATCAGATCGGAATGCTGCACCCGGGAGATCCACACCTTCTGCCCATTGATCACATAGCGATCGCCCTTGCGCACCGCCGTGGTCTTGATCTTGGTGGTGTCGGTGCCGGTGGTGGGCTCGGTGACGCCCATGGACTGCAGCCGCAGCTCGCCGCTGGCCAGCCGTGGCAGATAGCTGTTCTTCTGCTCTTCGCTGCCATTCCGCAGCAGGGTGAACATGTTGTACATCTGCCCATGGATGGTGCCGGAGTTGCCCCCGCAGCGGTTCACCTCCTCCAGGATGATGGATGCCTCGGCCAGGCCCAGCCCCGAGCCACCATAGGCTTCCGGAATCATCGCGGACAGCCAGCCTGCCTCGGTCATCGCCTGGACGAAGTCCTGGGGAAAACCCTTCTGCTCATCGATTCGGCGCCAGTATTCGGCCGGAAAGCCCGCGCAGAGGCCACGGACGCCATCGCGAATGGCGGCGAATTCTTCTTGTCGTTCGTCCAGCATGGGGTTTCTCTCTTGTCGTTATAGGGGCACCGCTGTCACTCGAAATGCAACTGAGCCATCTGGGCGACACCGGCGCCATTTCCGGCCCACAGCTCCGCCTCCCCGGGCGCGATGACCTGACCACTGAGCGTGAAGGGAGCGGGTGCGATCAGCGGACGAACGCCGCGATAACTGAATTGCCGTATCCGCGCGTTGGGATGGGCGCGACGAAAGCTGCGCAGCAACAGGGTCGCGATGAGCGGGCCATGGACGACCAGACCGGCATAGCCTTCCTGTTGGGTCGCGTAGGGCCAGTCGTAGTGGATGCGATGACCGTTGAAGGTCACCGCCGAATAGCGAAACAGCAACGTAGGCTCGGGCACCACCGACTCCGCCCAGCCACCGAGAGCGATGGCTTCGCCGCTGCCGGCCTTGGGCGCTCCGGGCTCGCGATAGACCAGGTCCTGCTCTTCGCACAGTACCAGTTCGTCGCGCTGGAAATAGCGATGCTCGACGGTCACGAACAGCAGGCTGCCGCTGCGGCCCGCCTTCTCCTCGACGCGTAGCAGGGTCGAAAGGCAACGAGCCTGCTCGTCAACGCGCAGTTCGCCGAGAAACTCCAGGCGTCCGCCTGCCCACATGCGATTACGCCCTTCCGCCGGCGGCAGGAAGGTGCCCCGCGCCGCGTGACCATCGGGCCCGAGCTGGGCACCTGCCACGGGATTATCGAAGAAGGCCCAGTGCCAGAGCGGCGGCAGCGCCTCGCCTGCAGCCAACGGCGATTCGTCGAAGGTATGGGCGATACGCGCGACTTGGCGTTGACCCAGGAACTCGTGGGTTTCGAGCGTTCGCCCCACCCAGGCTTCGGCCGGCGTAGTGTTCATGTCTGGCTCCCGTCATTAGGCTCTCAACCAGCTTGAGGGGAGTTGTTTCGTTCTGTGAATTTACATTTGCGTAAGCCGGCATTCGGCTAGGCTGAACGCCGAAAGACGTACCGAGTACAAGAGCATGCATTTCGACCTGCCTGACCTGCGGCTTTTCATCCATATCGCCGAATCGCCCAGCCTGACCCAGGGCGCACGCCGGGCCGCACTCTCTCCGGCAGCTGCCAGCGCCCGGATAAAGGCCCTCGAAAGCCAATTCGGCATCCGCTTGCTATACCGTGACAGCCGCGGCGTAGAGCTCACGCCAGCGGGTCAGCGTCTACTGCAACATGCCCGCCTGGTTATGCGCCAAGTCGACTTTCTCAAAGGTGAATTCACCGAGTACCGCAGCGATGCCAGCGGGCATATCCGTATCTTCGCCAACACCACGGCGGTTACCGAGTTCCTCCCGGGGCTGCTGGCCGGCTATCTCGCCGATCGCCCCGGCGTGACGGTGGATCTGCAGGAGCGCCTCAATCGTGACATTGTCAGGGGGGTCATCGACGGGGCAGCGGATCTGGGCATCACCGCCGGGCTGATCGAGGCCAGCAATCTGCAGATCCTGCCCTACAGCATGGACCGCCTGACGCTGGTAGTACCGACCGATCATGCCTTGGCGAGCGAGCCCCAGGTCACCTTGCGTGAAACCCTGGACTACCAGCACATCTGTCTGCGCGAGGGCACCAGCCTGCTGAATTTCCTGCGGGATCAGGTGGAGCGTCTCGGTGCCACCCTGAATCTGCGTATCCAGCTTTCCAGTTTCGAGGCCGTGTGCCGCATGGTCGAAGCCAAGGTGGGCATCGGCATCCTGCCCGAATCCGCCGCCCAGCATCACGGCAAAAGCATGGCCATCAAGACGGTACGGCTCGAAGAGCCCTGGGCCCTGCGCGAGCGAAATATCCTGGTCAGGGATCTGGAGGCGCTGCCGGAAAGCGTCCGTGCCTTGGTCAGGCTGTTGCAGCAATCAGCCAAAGGCGAAGTAAACCGGGAACACGCCTGACGAGGCGATCCCGGAAGTCATCCTTTCGACTACACCCCTGTCTAGTGAAACCGGAGCGCTCCCAATTTGCGCATCACTTCGTCTGCAGTCCAACGCCGGTATTCGGTTCAATCATGACGACCATGGCGTCTCGATCGTGGCTGGTCCCTTCGCCGTTGAGTGCTGCAGCAGAGGAGTCGAAGGAGACTGATCAGCTCTTTACAGGGGTGGTATTATTTAGTGATAAGAACTATGGCACATGGCCGTCTGCCAGCCGGCGTACCCGCTGCTTGCGCTTGAGGATGCAGTGGCGCATCCACGGGTCGCCAGGCGAAACGCCAGCCCAAGTCGCGATAGCCGGAAAACAGGAAACCACCACTGCGAACCTGGTAGGCACGGCGCCTGGCTCGATAGACCCGCGGAATGAAATACCAGGGCAAGCCCGGCAGATCGTGGTGAACCAGGTGCAGGGTGTTGTTGAGAAATAGCCAGCGCAGCGCCCCACCGCTTTCGTTGAGTACGCATCTTTGCGCAGGGTCCAGCGCCGGACGATGCTCGTAGAAAGATCGGATCAGCGCCACGGCCAGCGCCGGCCAGGCTACCCCCAGCACATAGACCTCCAGGGGCATGCCAGATAGCCAGTGAATCGCCAGGAGCAAGCCTGCACACAGCGCCAGATGAATCAGCCAGACGCGCAGCACGCCCCGCTCCCCGCGCCACCCGCGGCGTACTTCGAGATCGAGCATGCCGTGAAGCGACAGGATCGGGCCAACCAGGAGCCGACCGATCAGGGTCTTGTCCATCCAGAGCAACGCACGCCCGACCTGCCCTCGCCGCTCCCAGAGTTCGCCATCGACATAACGGCTCTCGGGATCGAGGGTCGGATCGGTGAGGTTCTCGCGCCAATGGTGCGCCAGGTGGCTGTCACGATAGAGCGGAAAGGGAAACCAGAGGCCGAGGGGCGGATAGGCGAGCAAGGCATTCACCCCGGGCCAGCGAGTTGGATGTCCATGAATCAACTCGTGTTGCAGGGACTGATGCAGCACCACCAGGATCGTCAGCGGCGGCAGGATCCAGAAACCCAGTAGCGGCCACGCCCAGACCAGCGTCAGCCAGCCGGCGTAGACACCGACGATCAGCCCCCAGGTTGGCCATTCACTTCGACCGGTGGCGGTATGCAGGAGCAGCTTGATCAGGCGGCGGTGCCGCGCATCGAGATAGACAGTCACCGCAGGGTCCTGATAACGAGAAATCAACGCTGACCCTAAGGAAAAACAAGAGGGAAGCCAAATATCGTTAAGGCATTACCTCATGAAAAGACGTTATTCGACCACCTCGCTGCTTGTAACTTCGCCTGATTGAACGCCTTGTTTAAGCAATCTCTTACGTCTTACCTTACATAGCATAATGCTCAAAAAATCATAAGCTTATAAGCAAAAACCGATCAGGCAGCTCAACTGTTTCGTGAGCAACACCTGCATTTAAAAATCAGTTAAAGACATATCCTTAGCAGCTTTGAAGATTGGCGGCGCTCTTGAACGCCCATCTAGACTTCCGCCAACTTTCACGAACTTCAAAGTTTGCCATGCCGCTGTCTGATAAAACTCTTCTACCTGCTGCGCCTGCGCGAACTGCAAGGGTGAATTTCGTTGCCGAGCTGGCAGCCTGCGACGTGTCCAGCCCCCCTCCGCTGCGTCGGCTGCCGACCCTGAATCGAGCCGAAGCGGCAACGCGCATCCGATACCGTGCGACAGCGCGGGTATCCCTCGTCGGCACCCTCGGCCGTCGACTGGTAGCGGCGATGGTGCTGATCGGCTGCACCCGAGCCGCCCATACCGAGCTGGCTCGTCTTGGGCTCGCGCTTCCCCACTCTCTGCTGACACGACCAGAAGGATTTTCTTTTCCATGAGCATCATTTCCGCAGGCTGGGGCGCCGGCCCTTCCGCGCGTCACGCCGAACTCTCGGCCCGCTTTCTGCCGCTGTTCCAGCGTATTCGCGCGGGCGCCATAGAACGCGAGGTGCAGCGGCGACTGCCGGTCGAAGAATTGGCCTGGCTGAAGGCGGCCGGTTTCACCGCCTTGCGGTTGCCGGTCGAGCATGGCGGTGCGGGCGTCACCCTGCCGGAATTGTTTGCCCTGCTCATCGAACTGGGCGAGGCCGATTCCAATCTGGTGCAGGCGTTGCGCGGTCACATGGGCTTTGTCGAGGGCTTGCTCAACAGCGATGACCAGGCACGCCGCAGCCGCTGGTTCGCCCGTATCGCCGCGGGTGAAACCCTGGGTCCGGCCTCCAGCGAGGTCGGCGATGCCCGGCGGGCCGAATTCAGTACCCGCGTGCGTCGGGAGGGTGACGCCCTGCTGCTTTCGGGCACCAAGTTCTATACCACGGGTTCGCTCTATGCGGACTGGATCGACGTGGGCGCCACCGATGACGCCGGCAATCGCGTCATGGCGACCATCCGCCGCGACGCTCCCGGCGTAGCGGTGGTGGATGACTGGAATGGCTTCGGCCAGACGCTGACCGCCAGCGGCACGGCCACCTTTACCAACGTGCGGGTAGCGCCTGGGGACGTGGTCACGGTAGGCGAGCGCTTCCGCTATTCGCCGGGCTTCTTCCAAGTCTTCCACCTCGCCAACCTGGCGGGCATGGGGCGGGCCATGAGCAGCGAGGTGGCGGCTGCGGTCGCCGCTCGCACCCGCACCTTCACCATTGGTAATGCCGACCGGGTCAGCCAGGATCCACAGGTATTGGCAGTGGTAGGCCAGGTGCGCAGCGCCGCCTACTGCGCCGGGGTGATCGCCCTGAAGAATGCCGAAGCGCTGCAGCGCGTGCATGACCTCAGGCAGGCGGATGACCAGGCGGCCGAGGATCGCGCGGTGGAACTGGCCGAACTGGAGGTCTGCCAGTCGCTCAATGTGGTTACGGACCTGATCATCGATGCCTCCGGACGCCTCTTCGACGCTCTGGGCGCCTCGGCCACGCTGAGACCGCAGGGACTGGATCGCTTCTGGCGCAATGCCCGTACCCTCGCCTCCCATAATCCGCGCATCTACAAGGATCGCATCGTCGGCGACTTCGCGGTCAACGGCACGCCGCCCCCACCGCAGTGGAAGATCGGCGTCGCCTAGGGGCCGAAGCCGCCGGAAATGCCGACGAGAGCCGCCCTGCCCCGCTGTTCGCCGCCCCCGGCGATGCTTTAAGCTCGCCGGCTTTCCTCCTGGAGCGGTGTCATGGAAAGGTCGCGCAGCAATCGTCAGGCCGTATGGAAGGCTATCAAGGATCCGCGCTTCATCCCCGTTGCCGTGGCGGCGGTGTGCATCGTGCTGTTCTTCGTCCTGGGGTTGGTCGACGTCCTGGGCAACTGATCGCCACGCTGAGACGCTGGCCTATCCCTGCCACGGGATGGGCCATCACAGCGCGGGGCGCGGCCCGTGGGGGCTATTACCTGGATCCTTTTCCCGGGCCAGAGGCCTTGCGCCAGGTTGGCGAGCCGGGAAGCCAGGTGAAGGTATGAACTGCAAAAAGCGCGAAAAGCGGCCTGGAACCAGGCCGCGGAGGACAGCAATCAGCCTTTGCGCTGATTGAGGAAGCGGAAGCAGCCGGCCAGCAGATCATCGAAGCGCCACGGCTTGGGCAGATAGTAGATATCCGGTGCGCGTTCAGGCTGGAGTTCTTCGAAATAACCCGAGGAGACGATGATGGGCAGACCCGGCAGCTGCTGCTTGACGCGACGCGCCAGCTCCAGACCGTCGATGGCACCCGGCATGCGGACATCGGTGATCAGCAGATCCGGCGTCGGACGCGCACTCGACAGGTATTCCCAGGCTTGGTCCGCGGTACCGAAGGTGTGCACCTGAAAGCCTTCGCCTTCGAGCACCTCTTCCATCAGCCCGAGCAACATGTTCTCGTCTTCGACAACCACTACCACTGGCTTCATAAATCCGTCTCGATCTCCGCAGGTCCGCCATCTGACTGGACGTATCTCGTTGGGGCGCGAATTCTACTCCTATCCTGCGTCCGCTGCGCACTCTCCTCTAAGCTTAGACGCGAGGTGCGACATCCTGCCCCACTGATCGACAGAAAAGCCTGCCGGGAGCGGAACAGGTTTTTTCCTACAGGGGTGGTATTAATTGGCAGGGTATTTTGCCGCTTCCTCGGGGAACCGTGGCGAAGCCCCTCAGTCGGAAAACAGGTATCTCGAAAGGCTTCCCGCGATTCCTCCGCGTCAGCTTTTCAGGATCCCGGGAAGCCGTCTGCTTGAGGAAATGCGTATGACGGCCATCGACTGGACAGGTTGGCTCAACGCCCCCTGGATCACCACGCTGATCGCGGCGGGGGTCGCCCTGCTGATCAGCAGCATCCTCCTGATAGTGGCGTTTGCGGCCATCCGCCGGCTGGCCAATCCCTTTTTGCTGGCGCGCAACCTGGTGAAGCACGCCGAGAAGCCAGCGCGGCTGGCGGTCCCTCTGGTGGTGTTGCAAGGTGTCTGGAATTCCGCACCCGATGCCCTGCCGCTGTTGCGTGCGGTACAGCATCTCACCGGCCTGCTGAGCATCGCTGCCTTCACCTGGCTGGGTCTCAGGGCGGTCAAGGCCGTCGGAGCCACCATCGCCCTGCGCAATCCCGTGGATGTGGTGGACAACCTGCGGGCACGGCGAATCCAGACGCAGAATCGGGTGCTGGTACGCAGCCTCAGCTTCGTCGTGCTGCTGGTAGGTATCGCCCTGATGCTGATGACTTTTCCCGCGGTTCGCCAGGTGGGCGCGAGCCTGCTCGCCTCCGCTGGTGTCGCCGGCCTGGTCGCGGGTATCGCCGCACGCCCGGTACTGGGCAATCTCATCGCCGGTCTGCAGATCGCCGTGACGCAGCCGATCCGGCTCGACGACGTGGTCATCGTCGAAGGGGAATGGGGCCGGGTGGAAGAGATCACCGGCACCTATGTGGTGGTCCGCATCTGGGACGACCGTCGCCTGGTGGTTCCCCTGCAGTACTTCATCGAGACCCCCTTCCAGAACTGGACGCGCTCCTCCTCCAGCCTGATCGGATCAGTCTTCATATGGGTTGACTATTCCCTGCCCCTGGCGCCGATCCGCACCGAATTGGAACGCGCCTGTGCCGAGGTGCCCCATTTATGGGACGAGCGTGTCTGTGTGCTGCAGGTGACCGATGCGTCCCATGATTCGATCCAGATCCGGGTGCTGGTGAGCTCCGGCGATTCCTCGAAGAACTGGGACCTGCGCTGCTTCGTGCGGGAACGGCTGATCACCTACATCAATCGTGAGTTCCCCCTCTGCCTGCCCAAGCTGCGAACCGAACTGGGACGTCGCGATGTGCTTCCCACACCACAATCCGACGAAAGGCACGACCCGGTCGTACGCCAGCCAGAAGTATGATTTATCGGCTAATTGTCTCGATCAGGCAGCCATTAAGCGGTTCACCTGCAGCTTATTTCTTAGCGCACCAAGAGTGAGCGCCAGCTTTCGGGCATGTATTTGGCAATACGAAGCAGGACCGCAACATTCGAGCAGGAAACTTGTGACGTTGTCCGAGAGTCAGTGCGAGAGCAATCTGGAATTCCGCGAAGCAGTTCTCGCCCAAATCCAGACATCTCAGAAGAGATGACCGGCAAAAAGGCTGTAGCAGCTCGGCTGTAGGCGTTTTTGAACCAGGAGCATCGAGCTTCAGGAAGAAGCAATCAGGTAAACCTCAGTCTCGAACTTGCTGCATTGGGAGCGCACCATGGCAAATGCCGTCGTGGGGAAATTTGGGGCTCTGGAGCCCGTTGAAACTGCCACTCTTTCCACCAGATCCAGCTCTCCTCGCAAGCGCACGGATGAGCCTCAGCTGACGCTGAGCTCCGTCGTCGAAAGCCGCAAACGTATCCTCTTCGTGACCCCGGAAATTTCCGACTTCGTCAAGGCCGGTGGCCTGGGCGAGGTTTCGGGCGCCCTGCCGCGCGCCCTCGCCGCCTCCCATGACGTCCGGGTGCTGATCCCCGGCTACCGTCAGGTGATGGCCGCGATCAAGGACCGTGTGCAGATGGTCGGCCGCATCGCCGCCCGTGCCGCCATGCCCGCCTGTGACATCGGTCGCGTCAATCTGGACGACGGGCTGGTCGTCTATGTATTGATCTGTCCCGAGCTGTACGAGCGCTCGGGCAATCCCTACGGCGACCTGAACGGCGCCGACTGGGCCGACAACCACATCCGTTTCGGTCGTCTGGCCAGCGCCGCGGCCGACTTCGCCCTGGGCGACGCCTCGATTCGCTGGGTGCCGGACCTGCTGCACCTCAACGACTGGCAGACCGGCCTCGCTGCTGGCTACCTGCGTTGGAAGGGTGCCAGCACCCCTTGCCTTACCACCATCCACAACCTGGCCTACCAGGGCCTGTTTCCCGCCTCGGTCATGGCCGACCTGGATATCCCCCCCATGCCTTCCAGATGGAAGGCCTCGAGTTCTGGGGCAAGGTTTCCTTTCTCAAGGCGGGCCTGGTCTATGCCGACCACATCACCACGGTCAGCCACACCTATGCCCACGAGATCACCACGCCCGAATTCGGCTGCGGCCTGGAAGGGCTGCTGCAGGTCAAGGCGCGGGAAGGCAAGCTGACCGGTCTGCTCAATGGCATCGACGATGGCTGGAGCGCCTGCAGCGATCCGCATCTGTGCCAGCAGTTCCACGAATCCGACTGGGACGGCAAGGCGGTCAACGCGGCTCGCATCCGCGAGGAATTCGGTCTCGAGCCGTCCAATGGCCCGCTGTTCGCCGTGGTCTCGCGGCTGGTCCAGCAGAAAGGCATCGATCTGACCATCCAGGCCGCCGATCACATCGTCGCCCGTGGCGGCCAGCTGATGATAATAGGTTGCGGCGAGCCGCACATCGAGCGTCAGGTGCGGGCCCTGGCCCTGCGCTACCCTGGCCGCGTCAGTGCCCACATCGGCTTCTGCGAGACGGAAGCCCGACGCATGTATGCCGGCAGCGACTTCCTGCTGATGCCCTCGCGCTTCGAGCCTTGCGGCCTGAGCCAGATGTACGCCCAGCGCTTCGCCTCCCTGCCGATCGCCACCCGCACCGGCGGTCTGGCCGACAGTATCGAGGACGGCACCACCGGCTTCCTGTTCGCCCCGCTGTCGCTTGAGAACTACATCAGCGCCATCGATCGCGCCCTGGGTGTGTTCGAACGTCAGGACCTGCTGCTGGCCATGCGGCACCGGGCCATGCAGGGCCCGTTCTTCTGGTCCGAATGCGCCAAGCCGTACGCCTCGCTTTACCTCGATCTGCTCCAGGCCACCGCGCATCAGGAGCGTCACGTCGGCGCCTGATGCCCGACGTGGCTACCAAGCGCTTTTCCTTCGCCAAAAGGCCGACGAAAAGCGCTATCCCCGCCCAACTTTGAGCAACTCTCACCGGTCATAACAGCAACTGCGGCCAACTGGGCCGCAGTGTCTTTTCTGCCGTCCGGCTTCGGGAGTTCTCTATCCATGACTGATATTTCGCGCGACGCAGCCGCGGTGACCGGGGCTATGCCTGGCAAACCCGTGCCGGTGCCACCCTGGTGGGCAAGGACCGCACCCTCTTCCACTTCTGGGCACCCAGCGCCGATGCCGTTTCGGTGGTCTTGGAAGGCGGCATGACCCTTGCCATGGAGGCCGAGCAAGACGGCTGGTTCGCGGTCGAGGCCCAGTGCGGCGCCGGTACCCGTTATCGCTATCAGATCGAGGATCTGCTGGTCCCGGATCCTGCGTCCCGCGCCCAGGCCGGCGACGTGCACGAGCCAAGCATCGTCATCGACCCTACCACCTATCACTGGCAAAGCGTCGAGTGGCAGGGTCGCCCCTGGCACGAAAGCGTCATCTACGAAGTGCATGTCGGCACCCTGGGTGGCTTTTCCGGTGTCGAGAAGCTGGTACCCCGCCTGGCCGCGCTGGGCGTCACCGCCATCGAACTGATGCCGCTGTCGGAATTTCCCGGTGATCGCAACTGGGGCTATGACGGCGTCCTGCCCTATGCGGTGGAAGCCTCCTACGGTACCCCGGACGATCTCAAGTCGCTGATCGACACCGCCCACGGCCATGGCGTCATGGTCTACCTGGACGTGGTCTACAACCACTTCGGGCCGGACGGCAACTACCTGCACGCCTACGCCGAGCGCTTCTTTCGCGAAGACATCCATACACCCTGGGGCGCCGCCATCGATTTCCGTCAGGACGCCGTGCGCCGCTACTTCATCGACAACGCCTTGATGTGGCTGATGGAGTACCGCTTCGATGGCCTGAGATTCGATGCGGTCCATGCCATCAACGACAAGGGCTTCCTCGAAGAGATGGCCGAGGAGATCCGCAGCACCGTCGAGCCGGGTCGCCACATCCACCTGATGCTGGAGAACGAAGACAACACCGCCACCCTGCTGGGCGGCAAGCACTACGACGCGCAGTGGGCGGACGACTGGCACAACGTCATCCATCCCATGCTGACCGACGAGAACGAAGGCTACTACCAGGACTTCACCGAGGACGCCACGGCCAAGCTGGTGCGCTGCCTGGGCGAAGGCTTCATTTACCAGGGCGAGCAGACCCGCCACGGCAAGGCCCGCGGTGAACCCAGCAAGGACCTGCCGGCCTCGGCCTTCGTCATCTTCCTGCAGAACCACGACCAGGTCGGCAACCGCGCCTTCGGTGAACGCCTGACCCGTCTGGCACCGGAGCCGGCGCTGAAGGCCGCCACGGCGCTCTTGCTGCTCAGTCCGATGATTCCGCTGCTGTTCATTGGCGAGGAATGGGGCAGCCGTCAGCCCTTCCTGTTCTTCACCAGTCACAACGATGAGCTGGCCGAACTGGTCCGCGATGGTCGCCGTAACGAGTTCAAGGACTTCGATTTCTTCACCAGTGAAGAGCATCGCCAGCAGATCCCCGATCCGAACGCGCCCAAGACCTTCGAGGACTCCAAGCCCAATTTCGGCGAAGCCGATCAGCCCGATCACGCTGCCTGGCTGGGGCGGTACCGCGAGCTGCTGGAGATCCGCCACCGCGAACTCTTCCCGCGTCTGGAAGGGGCGCGTCCCGCAGGCGCCGAAGCCCTGGCCGACCGCGCCGTGCGCGCGCGCTGGAGCCTCGCCGACGGCAGCCGCCTGACCATCGAACTCAATCTGAGCGACAAGGCCGTACAGCTGGACGAGGCGCCTCAGGGCGAGTTGCTGCACAGCAGCGACGCTGCAGCAACGCCTGCCCGTCAGGACGGCACGCTGACCGCGCATTCGGCACTGGTCTGGCTGGAGAAAAAGGCATGAGTGGCGATCGTCTGGAACAACTGGCCGAGGCCGCCGGCATCGCCATCGAATGGACCGCCTACGACGGCCAGCGCCAACGCGTAAGCCCGGAGGCGCTGCGCAATCTGCTCAAGGCCATCGAATTGCCGGCGGACAGTGACGCCGATATCGACGCCAGCCTGCGCAAGCTGGCCGAGGTGGGTGACAAGCACCACTTGCCGCCGCTCATCACCGCAGTGGTCGATAAACCGGTCGGTGCGCCGGACCAGTTCAGGCGCGGTGTCCGCTACCAGGTACAGCTGGAAGGCGGCGAGCGTCTGGACGGCCAGGTCGACGACCGCGGACAGCTGGCGCCGATCAGCGCCGCCGGTTATCACCAGGCCGAGGTCGATGGCGAAGCCCTGACCCTGGCCGTCGCGCCGGAACGCTGCTTCACCATCGCCGACGCCACCGGCAATGAACAGGCCCGTCTCTGGGGTCTGGCCGTGCAGCTCTACAGCCTCAGACGCGAAGGGGGCAGCGGCGCCGGCGATCTCCAGGGCCTGGTGCACTTCGCCAAGGCCGCCGGCGACAAAGGCGCCGACGCCCTGGCCATCAGCCCCTTGCACGCCATGTTCAGCGCCGATGGCAGCCGCTACAGCCCCTACTCGCCATCGAGTCGGGTGTTCTTCAATGTGCTCTATGCCGCGCCGGAGCTGGTCCTGGGTGCCGAGTCCGTACGCCAGGCCATGCAGCGCGCCGGTCTGCAGGCGGAAGCCGAGCGCTTGGAGCAGCTGGAGCTGATCGACTGGCCGGCGCTGGCCAAGCTGCGCCTGCGCCTGTTGCGCACCCTGCACCTGGATTTCCGCACCGCCGGCGGCGAGCTGCGGGAACGTTTCGAGGCCTTCCGCCGCGACGGTGGCGAGGCGCTGGAAAACCATTGTCGCTTCGAAGCCCTGCATGCCTCCTTCACCCAGGGCGCTGCCTCGCCGAGCTGGCAGCATTGGCCGCAGCAGTATCGCGACCCCAGGAACCCGGCCGTGGCCGAATTCGCCGAACGCCATGCCCAGGACGTGGAGTTCTACGCCTTCACCCAATGGCTGGCCAGCGAAGGACTGTCCGCGGCCCAGGCACAGTGCCGCGACGCGGGCATGAAGATCGGCCTGATCGCCGATATCGCCGTGGGCGCGGATGGTGGTGGCAGCCAGGCCTGGAGTCGGCAGGAAGAGTTGCTGGCCTCGGTCACCGTGGGTTGCCCACCGGACCTGCTCAACCAGAAAGGCCAGGGCTGGGGCATTTCCGCCTTCTCGCCCACCGGCATGGTCAAGCATGGCTTCCGCGCCTTCATCGAGATGCTCAGGGCCAACTTCGCCCATGCCGGCGGTGTGCGCATCGACCACGTAATGGGCCTGCAACGCCTCTGGCTGGTGCCCGAGGGCGCTTCGCCGGCCGACGGCGCCTATCTCTCCTACCCCATCGACGACCTGCTGCGACTGGTCGCCCTGGAATCCTGGCGTCATCGCTGCGTGGTCATGGGTGAAGACCTGGGGACGGTGCCCGAAGGCTTCCGCGAACGCCTGGCCGAGCGCGCCATCATGGGCATGCAGGTGCTGCTGTTCGAGCGAGATGGCAAGGCCTTCAAGCCCGCTGCGCAATGGTCGGACACAGCCATGGGCATGCCCACCACCCATGACCTGCCGACCCTTACCGGTTGGTGGCAGGGCCGCGATGCCGACTGCCAGGAGGAGCTGGGGCTGCTGCCCGATGGCACCTCGCGCCAGGACCGGCTCGACGAGCGGGCCGAGGATCGCCAATACCTGGCCAAGGTGCTGGAATTGGACGACCCCCGGGAAAGCAATGTCGAACAGGCGGTCGATGCCGCCATCGCCTTCATCGGCCGCACCCCGGCACCGCTGATCATCCTGCCGGTGGAAGACGCCCTGGGCCAGCTGGAGCAGGCCAACCTGCCCGGCACCACCAACGAACACCCCAATTGGCTGCGCCGCTGGGACGACCCGGCCGAGCGCCTGCTGAACGCTGCTACCCCTAAACGACGCCTGAGCGTGCTGAGCACTGCGCGTAATAATCCGGAGAACACTCGATGAGTCGCTTGCGCGCTACCGTACGCCTGCAGTTCCACAAGGACTTCACCTTCGACGATGCCCTGCCCCTGGTGGACTACTACGCCAAGCTGGGTATCAGCCACGTCTACGCCTCGCCCATCACCACCGCTCGCGCCGGCTCCGTGCACGGCTACGACGTGGTGGATCCGACCCGGGTCAACCCGGAGCTGGGCGGCGAAGACGCGCTGCGGCGCCTGGTCGCCCGCCTGCGTGAGCACGGCATGGGGCTGATCGCCGACTTCGTGCCCAACCACACCAACGTGGGCGGTTCGGAAAATGCCTGGTGGCTGGATATTCTCGAATGGGGTCGTCAGAGCCGCTATGCCGGCTTCTACGACATCAACTGGTACGGCCCGGACCCGGATCTGCAGGGCCAGGTGCTGCTGCCCTTCCTCGGTGACGCCTATGGCAACGTGCTGCAGGCCGGCGACCTCAAGCTGGTGTTCGACGCCGAGCAAGGCGCCTTCCGCGTGGAGTACTACGCCCACCACTTCCCCATCAACCCAGGCACCTATGGCCAGATCCTGCGCGAGAGCGACCTGCCCCAACTGAGCCTCTTCGCGGATGCCTTCTCGGCACGTGCCAAGGATCTGGACGAAGCCCGCGGCGCCCAGCGCCAGCTGGCGGATGCCGCCAGGGATCCCGCTGTGGCAGCGGCCATCGAGAAGGCGGTCGCCGCCTTCGATGGCAGCCAGCCGGCCAACCAGGAACGCCTGCATGCCCTGCTGGAGAGTCAGCATTATCGCCTGGCCAGCTGGCGCACCGCATCGGACGACATCAACTGGCGGCGCTTCTTCGACATCACCGAACTCGGCGGCCTGCGCATGGAGCGCCACGAGGTGTTCGAGGAGACCCATTCGCTGATCTTCCGCCTGATCAGCGAAGGCCTGCTCGACGGCCTGCGCCTGGATCACATCGACGGCCTGGCCAATCCCCGTGCCTATTGCCGCAAGCTGCGCCGTCGGGTGGACGACCTTTGCGCCAGCCGCACCGGTGGCGCGCCGGAAGATGGCTTCCCCATCTATATCGAGAAGATCCTGGCGGACGGCGAGCAGTTGCGCGAAGGCTGGGGCATCGATGGCACGACCGGCTACGAGTTCATGAACGAGGTCTCGGCGGTGCAGCATGCGGCCAGCGGCGAAGCACCGCTCCGCCGGTTCTGGGCCGAGCGGACCGGTCGTACCGAGGACTTCCTCGAAGAGGTACGGGAAGCACGGCGTCTGGTTCTCACCGGCGCGCTGTCCAGCGAATTCGAATCCGCCGTGCACACCCTGCACCTGCTCGCCCAACAGGACTGGCGTACCCGCGACACCAGTCAGGGCGCCATCCGCCGGGTGCTGCTGGAGCTGATCGTGCAGTTCAAGGTCTATCGCACCTATGCCGGCGCGGCGGGTTTCGTCGGTGCCGATGCCCAGTGGTTCGATACCGCGCTGGAGGCCGCCCGCCCCCATGTCAGCGAAGCAGAACAGCCGCTACTGGAGCAACTGCGCGCCTGGCTGGGTGGTGATGCCCCGCGGCACAAGCCCGTGGGCAGCGTGGCACGTCGCGAACAGCGCCGGGCGATCACCAAGTTCCAGCAGCTCACTTCGCCCATTGCTGCCAAGGCCGTGGAAGACACCGCCTGCTATCGCTCCGCACCGCTGCTGTCGCGCAATGACGTGGGTTTCGATCCGCAGCATTTCGCCCAGCCGGTCAGTGCCTTCCACCAGGCCAGCGGTTGGCGCGCTGAACACTTCCCGCGCAACATGCTCACCACCGCGACCCACGACCACAAGCGTGGCGAGGACACCCGCGCTCGCCTGGCGGTGGTCTCGGAACGTCCGGATGCCTACATCGCCCAGGCCACCCGCTGGATGCAGCAGGCCGCCCCGCTGCGCGGCCAGTGGAACGACGCCCCGGCGCCGACGCCGGGCGATGAACTCATGCTCTACCAGACCCTGCTCGCCAGCTGGCCACTGCATCTGCAGGCCGATGACCGGCAGGGTCTGGAGGCCTATCTGGAGCGTCTGCTGCAGTGGCAGGAAAAGGCCCTGCGCGAGGAGAAGCTGGAGTCCGACTGGTGGGCTCCGAACGGGGACTACGAAGCGGCCTGCAAGGCCTTTCTGGAAGGTCTGCTCACCGACGATCAGTACCGCGGCCTGCGCAGCGAGATCGTCACTGCGATACAGGAACTGGCGCCAGCAGGTGCCCTGAACGGCCTGGTGCAGATGCTACTGCGCAATACCGCGCCCGGCGTGCCCGACCTCTACCAGGGTGGTGAATTCTGGGACTTCAGCCTGGTGGAGCCCGACAACCGTCGCGCCGTGGACTACGCCCCGCGGCAGCAGGCGCTGACCAGGCACGCCTCGGTCGATGCTGCTCTGGATGCCTGGCAGAACGGCGAGATCAAGCAGCAGGTACTGGCTGCCGTATTGCAACTGCGCAAGCAGCGGCCGCAACTGTTCACCGAAGGTGACTATCTGCCCCTGAGCGTAGTGGGTGCCCACGCCGATCAGGTGCTGGCCTTTGCCCGTACCTGGGAACAACAGGCAGTGATCGTCATCGTGCCGGTGCATGCCTCCGAACTGCTGGAGAACAACGGAAAACTGCAATTTTCCGCGGAGGCTTGGCAGGACACCCGGATAAAACTTCCCGAAACCTTGTCCATGTACCGTTTTGGGGAAACTTTTGCCCCGGCATCTGTCCATGACCAGAAGAAAGAGCTTTCTGTCGGCGAGGTTCTGGCACGTTTTCCGCTTGGATTGCTCAGCACACAAGACATCACTCAAGGAGCCGCACCGCAATGACCCAAAAAGACGAACGCATCCAGCAGCTCGCCTATCAGATCTGGGAGTCCGAAGGACGGCCGGCTCACGAACATGATCGCCACTGGGAGATGGCGACCCGACTGTACGAAGCCGAACAGGAGGGCGTGGCCAAGAAGACCGCGGCCAAGAAGCCCCGGGCGACCAAGGCTGCAGCCAGCGCGGAAAAGCCTGTTACTAGCAAGGCCGGCACCACCGGCAAGACCAAGAGTGGCAGCGAGAAGGCCGCTACCGAAGACGCAGCTGCCGGTGAGTCCGTGACCGAGAAGGTCGAGTCGGCCGCCAAGAAGGTTGCCAGCAAGGTCAAGCAGGCGGTCAAGCCCAGTGCAGGCAAGACCGGTGCGAGCAAGGCCCCGGCCAGTAACGCCAAGGCTGACGCCAACGTCGAGGCCACCGGCGTAGGTGTGGCACCGGCCACGCCCAAGAAGCCGCGCGCTTCCCGTGCCAAGGCGGCCACGGCCAAGCCTGCCGCCACCGAGTGATGTGATGTTCCGGCCTGGCCGTTCGGCCAGGCCTTCCCCTGCCGCCTCGCTGCGGTGTTCGCGTTACCGCTGTTCTCCTGATTTTTCCTGAAAAAACAACGCTTTGTCGGTTCGCCATCAGGGCCCGGAACTGCGCTGCGTCGGGCCTTTCATATACAGGTAGCCGGATCTGTATCGATTCAGCCACCGGCAGGTATTGAGAGCCGAGTCAGAGCTACTTCCTTCCTAGCTATCCCGAGAGCGTCGAAATGACATCAACCGATTCCAACAAGCCCTTAACCGAAGCGACCGCGTTCATCAGCAAGTCCAAGTCTCGTGTTCGTGAAGGCCTGCCCTATCCCCTGGGCGCTACCTGGGACGGCTCCGGCGTGAACTTCGCCATCTTTTCCGCCAACGCCACCAAGATAGAACTCTGTCTCTTCGACGACGAAGGCAAGGAAGAAATCGAACGCATCGAGCTGCCGGAATTCACCAACGAGATCTGGCACGGCTACCTGCCCGATGCCCGTCCCGGCACCCTCTACGGTTACCGCGTACACGGCCCCTATGAGCCGCAGAATGGCCATCGCTTCAACCACAACAAGCTGCTGATCGATCCCTACGCCAAGCAGATCGTCGGTGAGCTGGAGTGGAACGATGCCCTGTTCGGCTACACCATCGGCCATGCCGATGGCGACCTGTCTTTCGACGAGCGCGACAGCGCCCCCTTCATGCCGCGCTGCCGGGTGATCGACCCGGCCTTCACCTGGGGCAACACCACCCATCCGCGTGTCCCGCGTGACCGCACCGTGTTCTACGAGACCCATGTCCGCGGCTACACCATGCAGCACCCGGCAGTGCCCGAGAACGCTCGAGGCACCTTCTCCGGCCTGCAGGAAAGCGAAGTCATCGATTACATTAAGTCGCTCGGCGTGACCTCCGTCGAGCTGATGCCGATCCACTACTTCCTCGATGACAACCACCTGCTGGAAAAGGGCCTGAGAAACTTCTGGGGCTACAACACCCTGGCCTTCTTCGCCCCGCACTCGCGCTACATGGCCAGCCAGTCCATCGGCGAATTCAAGGTGATGGTCGCGCGCATGCACAATGCCGGCCTCGAGGTCATCCTCGACGTGGTCTACAACCACACCGCCGAAGGCAACGAGATGGGCCCGACCCTCTCGCTGAAGGGCATCGACAACGCCAACTACTACCGCCTGATGCCCGATGATGCGCGTTACTACATCAACGATACCGGTACCGGCAACACCCTGAACATGAGCCACCCCTGCGTGCTGCAGATGGTCACCGACTCGCTGCGCTACTGGGCGACCGAGATGGGCGTGGACGGCTTCCGCTTCGATCTGGCCACCATCCTGGGCCGCGAGCCGGACGGCTTCGACGAAGGCGGCGGTTTCCTGCATGCCTGCCGTCAGGATCCCATCCTGGCCGAGACCAAGCTCATCGCCGAGCCCTGGGACTGCGGCCCCGGCGGCTATCAGGTCGGCAACTTCCCACCCGGCTGGATGGAGTGGAACGATACCTTCCGCGACACCGCGCGTGCCTTCTGGAAGGGTGACGAAGACAAGATCGGCGATTTCGCGAAGATCCTGCTGGGCTCCGGCGACAAGTTCAACCGTCGCGGTCGCAAGCCCTACTCGTCCGTGAACTTCGTGACCGCCCACGATGGCTTCACCCTGGCCGATACCGTGTCGTACAACGACAAGCACAACGAGGCCAATGGCGAAGGCAACAACGACGGCCACTCCCATAACCTGTCGTGGAACTGCGGTGTCGAGGGTGAGACCGACGATCCGGAGATCATCGAACTGCGCTATCGGCAGATGCGCAACCTGCTGGCGACCCTCTTCCTCTCCCAAGGCACGCCCATGCTGCTGGCCGGGGACGAGTTCGCGCGTACCCAGGGCGGCAACAACAACGGCTACTGCCAGGACAGCGAGATCGGCTGGGTCAACTGGGAGATCAGCGAGAAGAGCGCCGAACTGCAGGAATACGTGCGCAACCTGATCGACCTGCGTCGCCGCTATCCGCTGCTGCGTCGTAGCCGCTTCTTCACCGGTGCCTACAACGAAGAACTGGGCGTCAAGGATGTCACCTGGCTACAGCCCGGCGGCACCGAGATGGGCGACGAGCAATGGCAGGACGGCAGCAACAAGTGCATGGGCATCCTGCTCGATGGCCGTGCCCAGCCGACCGGCATTCGTCGCAAGGGCGCGGATACCTCGCTGCTGATTCTGGTCAATGCTCATTATGACGTGGTGGATTTCACCCTGCCGGAAGTCCCCATGGGCGAGCATTGGTCCCTGCAGCTGGATACCAATCAGCCTGACCTGGATGCCGGCGACGTCTTCAATTTCGGAGACACCTATCAGGTCACCGGACGCTCGGTATTGCTGTTCGAGCTGACCCAGACCAAGCGGAGGAAGCGCCAGGCATGACGAACGCGCAACAGGGTTTTTCGTTCAAGGTCCTGACCATCAACACGCACAAGGGCTTCACGTCCTTCAACCGCAAGTTCATCTTGCCGGAATTGCGCGAGGCGGTGCGGACGGTGTCAGCGGACATTGTCTTCTTGCAGGAGGTATTGGGTACCCACGAAAAGCACCCGTTGCGCTTCGAGAACTGGCCGGCGGCGCCGCAGTACGAGTTCCTGGCCGATTCGATGTGGACCGACTTCGCCTACGGGCGAAATGCGGTCTACCCGGACGGCCATCACGGTAATGCGGTGCTGTCGAAGTTTCCCATCGTCAGTTACGACAACTTCGACATTTCCATCGCCGGTCCGGAAAAGCGCGGGATGCTGCATTGCGTCCTGCGTATCCCGGATCAGGCCGTGGATCTGCACGTCATCTGCGTGCATCTGGGCCTGCGCGAGAAACATCGCCAGATGCAGATGCAGCTGATCTGCGAACACATCAATTCCCTGCCCAGCGATGCCCCCGTCGTGGTGGCAGGGGACTTCAACGACTGGCGTCAGAAGGCCAATGACATCCTTGGCCAGGGCGCGGGACTCGAAGAGGTGTTCATGAAGACCGCAGGGCGCCTGCCCAAGACCTTCCCGGCGAAGCGACCCCTGCTCTGCCTGGATCGCATCTACACGCGCAACGTCAGCGTCGGGCGCCCACAGGTGCTGGGCAATCAGCCATGGTCGCACCTGTCCGACCATGCGCCCCTGGCTGCGGACTTCCACCTATGAATTTCGAATGGCGGGACGGAAACCGCATCGCCTTGCTGGAAAACGGCGAGGACTTCTTTCCACGGGTCTTCGAGGCGATCCGCGCGGCCGAGCGCGAGGTCATCATCGAGACCTTCATCCTCTTTCACGACAAGGTCGGCAAAGCCTTGCAGAAAGAGCTGGTCGCGGCGGCCAAGCGTGGTGTTCAGGTGGACATCACCGTGGACGCCTACGGCTCGCCCGATCTGCCACGCGACTTCATTGATGAAATGGTGCATGCCGGCGTACGGTTCCGCTATTACGATCCGCGCCCCCTGGTCATGGGCATGAGGACCAATCTCTTCCGCCGCCTGCATCGCAAGATCGTGGTGGTGGACGCCCGCCTAGGGTTCATCGGCGGCATCAACTACTCCGCCGAGCACCTGGGCGACTTCGGACCCGAAGCCAAGCAGGACTACGCCGTCGAGGTCGAAGGCCCCATCGTCGATGACATCCACCGCTTCGCGCGCGACGCCATCAACTCCCCGGAGGAAACCCACCGCTGGTGGGGCAAGCGCTCGCAAAAGCCGGCCGACAACCGCAATCCCGGCAATGCCCAGGCGCTGCTGGTGTTCCGCGACAACGACGAGCATCGCGCCGACATCGAAAAGCACTACCTGGAGATGCTGCGCAACGCCAAGCGCGAGGTGGTGATTGCCAACGCCTACTTCTTCCCCGGCTATCGGCTGCTCAGGGAAATGCGCAATGCGGCGCAGCGGGGCGTCCGCGTGGTGCTGATCGTGCAGGGCGAACCGGACATGGCCATCGTTAAGGTCGGCGCGCAGATGCTTTACAACTATCTGGTCAAGGCCGGGGTGGAGATCTACGAATATTGCCTGCGCCCCCTGCACGGCAAGGTGGCGACCATGGACGAGCACTGGTCCACCGTGGGTTCGAGCAATCTCGACCCCTTGAGTCTCTCGCTCAATCTCGAATGCAACCTGATCTTCCATGACCACGTCTTCAACCGTGAATTGCGCGGTCGCCTGGAAACCCTGATCCAGAATCACTGCGAGCACGTCGACAGCAGCAAGGTACCCAAGCGCACCTACTGGCACCTGGCCAAGACGATGCTGGTCTTTCACTTCCTGCGCCACTTCCCCGCCTGGGTCGGCTGGCTGCCCGGTCATACCCCAAGATCGAACTGGTGAGTCCGCCGGTGCAGCCCGAACTCGAAACCCAGGATCGGGTCGATTCCTCGATTTCAAGGTATCCCCAACGATGAGCAGCCACAGCGACGCCCTGGATCATACCAACGACGAGGACGACCAGCAGGCTGCCGACAAGCCGCAGAATGGTCGCTGGGTGCTGGCGAAGAAGATCCTCACCTGGGTCTTCCTGATCGCGGTGGTGGTGCTGCTGGTGATCTATGCCCGCAAGGTGGACTGGGGCGAGGTCTGGAAGGTCTTCACCGGCTACAAGTGGACGACGCTAGCCATGGCCGGCGGCCTGGTGGTGCTGTCCTACATCATGTATGGCTGCTATGACCTGATCGGGCGGGCCTATTGCGGGCACAAGCTGGTCAAGCGCCAGGTGTTCCTCGTCTCCTTCATCTGCTACGCCTTCACCCTGACCCTGAGCACCTGGGTCGGCGGCATCGGCATGAGATACCGCCTCTATTCCCGCCTGGGCCTTTCCAGCGGCACCATCACCCGCATCTTTTCCCTGAGCATCGCCACCAACTGGCTCGGCTATATCCTGCTGGCCGGTGGCATCTTCGTCAGCGGCGTGGTGGACATGCCGCCCAACTGGTTCGTCGGCGATACCACCCTGCGGCTGATCGGCTTCGGCCTGCTGGCCTTCATCGTCTTCTACCTGGGCGTCTGTGCCTTCGCCAAGCAGCGCGAATGGACGGTACGCAAGCAGCGCCTCGCCCTGCCCTCGCTGCGCATGGCCTGCCTGCAGTTGCTGGTCTCCTCGATCAACTGGATGGCCATGGCGGCCATCGTCTACCTGTTCCTCGGCCGCCAGGTGGACTATCTGCATGTGCTAGGCGTGTTGTTGCTCTCCAGCATCGCCATGGTCATCGTGCATATCCCGGCTGGGGTCGGAGTGCTGGAGACGGTGTTCATCGCCCTGCTGGCCAATGACGGCCTCTCCCAGGGCAAGATCATCGCTGCGCTGCTCGGCTACCGGACGCTGTATTTCATCCTGCCGCTGCTGATCGCGGCCGTGCTCTACTTCGCCCTGGAAAGCCGGGCCAAGAAGCTCAAGGTCAGCAATGACCGACGCGAAGAGCGCAAGCAGCAGGAAAAGCACGCGACCTGAGCCAGTCTTACCGGTTGTTGGGCTGGTGCATGGAGATCAGCCGGTAGAAAAGGACCCGTCCGCCTTCGGTGGCGGGCCCCTCGCCATCGCGCAAGCGGGCACCGGCCTTGAAATACAGGTGATGGCTGCTCCAGGCGCTGTCCAGTTGCAGACCCAGGTCACCGTTGCGCGACCCGGCGCCATGGGCGCGGACGGTGAGCACGCCACTGCGGGCCAGCTTGATATCATAGCTGAAGCGGCTGTTGAGGGGCAGGCGCTCCAGCAGGATGACCTCCTTGGGGCTGTCACTGGGGCTTTCCCGCAACCGGGCGATCAACTGGCCCTGGGGGGTCTGTCCCTTGCCGGTCGCAGGGCTCTCCACGCGATAGATGAGTTGCAACAGCGCCTGGGGTGCTTCCGGCACGGCGGTCTGGTCCTCGATCTGGCTGATGATGACCTCGGGGCGTGAAGGCACCTGTTGCACCACGGCTTCAGCCTGCAGCAGGGCATCCCCTTCGCGGTATTTCCACGCATAGGCACTGCCGTCCGGGCGCGTCTCACGCAGCTCCGTGGCGGGATAGGTGTTGAAGGGTTGCGGCGTACCGGTCACCGGAACCCAAAACACCAGCGATCCCCCCTCGCCACGCGCGAGATAGGGGCTGCGAAAGCCGCTGCTGTTGAGTTCGGCGGTCTGTACCTGAGCCACGGGCATGGGTACGGGAACCGTCAGATTCCATTCGGCGAGATCGATCATGGTGTTCTCGGTTGCCAGATGCCTGACAAGCATCGCCCAGAACGGGGATGCCTGTCAGCGGAACGCGCCCCTGATGGGGCGCTCCCGGATCAGCCCTGCGGCTTGAACACCAGCAGACCCAGCGGCGGCACTTGCAGATTCAGCGAGGCCGGCTGGCCATGGGCGCCGATCTCCTCGGCCGTTATCCCGCCGCCGTTGCCCAGGTTGGAACCACCGTAGCGCTCGGCATCGCTGTTGAAGATCTCCTGCCAATGGCCCAGCGACGGCACGCCCACCCGGTAGTCGTGACGCGGTACCGGAGTGAAGTTGGCGACTACCAGCAGCGGTCGCTGCTGGGCGTCCTTGCGCAGCCAGGCGAAGACGCTGTTGCCATTGTCGTCGCCGACCACCCAGTCGAAGCCTTCGGGCAGGTGATCGCGCTCGTGCAGGGCCGGTTCGTGACGATAGAGCTGATTGAGATCGGCCAGCAGCTGCTGCACGCCCCGGTGGGTACCGTGCTCCAGCAGGAACCAGTCCAGCTCGCGATCATGACTCCACTCGCGCCATTGGCCGAATTCGCAGCCCATGAACAGCAGCTTCTTGCCCGGATGGGTCCACATGAAGCTCAGGTAGGTGCGCAGATTGGCAAATTTCTGCCAGACGTCGCCCGGCATCTTCTCGATCATCGAGCCCTTGCCGTGCACCACCTCGTCGTGGGAGATGGGCAGCATGAAACGCTCTGACCAGGCATACACCAGGCCGAAGGTCATCTGGTGGTGATGGTACTGG
Organism: Pseudomonas oryzihabitans; assembly: GCF_014522265.1. Classification (GTDB taxonomy): domain Bacteria; phylum Pseudomonadota; class Gammaproteobacteria; order Pseudomonadales; family Pseudomonadaceae; genus Chryseomonas; species Chryseomonas aestiva. Next base: position 3,834,266 of record NZ_CP017024.1, on the reverse strand, counting down.
CGATAGACCGGGTCCTCTTCCACATAGTGCAGGGTGTCGTTCATCCAGCCCATGTTCCACTTGAAGTCGAAACCCAGGCCGCCTTCGCTGACCGGCGCACTGACGCCCGGCCAGGAGGTGGATTCCTCGGCGATCACCAGGGCACCCGGCGCTTCCTCGTGGACCACCTCGTTGAGATGACGCAGGAAGGCGATGGTTTCCAGGTTCTCGCGACCACCATGGATGTTGGGGATCCACTCGCCGTGCTTGCGCGAGTAGTCGCGGTAGAGCATGGAGGCCACGGCATCCACGCGCAGACCATCGATATGGAAGTGCTTGAGCCAGTGCATGGCCGACGCCAGCATGAAGCCGTGCACCTCATGGCGCCCCAGGTTGTAGATGTAGGTGTTCCAATCCTGGTGGAAGCCCTCGTAGGGGTGCTCGTATTCGTACAGCGCGGTGCCATCGAAGCGGGCCAGGCCGTGTTCGTCGGTCGGGAAATGCGCCGGTACCCAGTCGAGAATGACGCCGATGTCGGCCTGGTGGCAGGCGTCGACGAAGGCGGCGAAATCCGCCGGGGTGCCGAAGCGCGAGGTAGGCGCGAACTGGCCCAGGGGCTGGTAGCCCCAGGAGCCGCTGAAGGGATGCTCCATGATCGGCAACAGTTCGATATGGGTGAAGCCCATCTCGCGGATGTAGGGAATCAGGCGCTCGGCCAGTTCGCGCCAGTTGTACTGGCGCCCCTCGTCACCGCCTTCACGGCGCCAGGACCCGGCGTGCAGTTCGTAGACCGAGATGGGCGCTTCCACACCCTGCAGCTCGCGACGGCGAGCCATCCAGTCCTGGTCGTGCCAGGTGAAGGGCTTGTTGTCGGCCACCACCGAGGCGGTGCGCGGTGGCAATTCCGCGGCCAGGGCGATGGGATCGGCCTTGAGCGGCAACACGCCGTGCTGGCCGAGAATCTCGTACTTGTAGGCCGTGCCCACCGGCAGACGCGGCACGAAGAGCTCCCAGACACCGCTGTTGGCGCGCAGGCGCATGGGCAGACGGCGCCCGTCCCAGCTGTTGAAGTCGCCGACCACCGAGACGCGCCGGGCATTGGGCGCCCAGACCGCGAAGCGCACGCCCTCCACGCCGTCGACCTGGCAGCGCTGGGCGCCAAAGGTCTCGCCGAGATTGCGGTGGCGGCCTTCGTTGAACAGGTAGAGATCGGTTTCTCCCAGCAGCAGCCCGAAGGAATAGGGATCCTCTGTCTCCTGCACGCCGCTGGGCCAGCGGATGACCAGCTTGTAGGGCGCGGCGTAGTCGAGCCGCGCGACGAACAGCCCGGGCACCCGCCCGGGTTGCATCTGGGCCAGCGACCGACCGCTGACGCGATCGACCAGCTCTGCGCCCAGGGCATTGGGCAGGAAGGCGCGGACGATCAGGCCCTCGCCATCGGGATGGGGACCGAGCACGGCGAAGGGATTGCCGTGCTCGCCACGGGCCAGGGACTCGGCCTCGGCAGCCGAGAGCCGGGCGTCGTCCAGCGGAGCGACAGGAACGGTGTTGTGATCGGTCATGCGCGGGCTCCGGACAAAAGGGTCTCGACGATGGCGGCAACGCCCCGTAGCGGGATGTTGATCCAGGTGGGTCGGTTGGCAGCCTCGTAGCCTATCTCATAGACCGCCTTCTCCAGGCTGTAGAGATCCAGCGCCGCCTGCTCGCCCCGCTCGCTCCACTGGTGGCCGATGTCGGCCGCCGCAGCGCGATAGCCTTCCAGGAAGGCCGCGTAGGAAGCATTGCGGTAGGTCTCTGCTGCCTTGGCACGCAGTTGCAGGTGCTCTTCCGAGGTGTCCGCGCCGGCGTTGCTCGACTGGGTGACCATGGCCGCCGCGTAGTCGAAGGAGCGCAGTACCCCGGCGACGTCCTTGTGCGGACCGTACTTGCCGCGACGTTCTTCCAACGACCGTGCCGGCTCGCCTTCGAAGTCGATGAGGATGGCGTCGTCCTGGGCCACCAGCACCTGACCCAGGTGCAGATCGCCGTGGACGCGGATACGCAGACCGCCCTCGACATCGGCCGCCAGGGCCTCGATGCGCTTGGCCAGGGCTTCGCGCTTGCCGACCAGGCCCTGCAGCAGGGACTTGCCAGTGGCGTCGAGCTGATCGCCCATGCCCTGCAGGGTATCCAGGGCGTTGTCCACCTGGAGGCGAACGCGATGCGCCAGGTCCTTGGCCGCCTGGGCGTCCACGGTTTCGGGAGCGAAGGCCGCATCCTCGGTGGGCTGCGCCAGCACGAGATGCATCTCGCCCAGACGCTTGCCCAGCACGCCGGCGAAGGCCGTCAGATCGCCCATGGCGGTGAATTCGTTCTCCACGTCGGAGATGCCGCCGCTGAGCAGGTCACGGGTGACGCGATCCAGACCGTCGAGGCTCCAGGTCCAGGCATCACCCTGGTTGTGGATGTGCTGCTGGACCAGCATCAGCACGTGCGGCGTGCCGTCCGCCGCGATGCGCTGGGCGACGGCATGGGTCGCGGCGATGTTGGCGAACCCGGCCTGGGCCAGGTAGCGTCCCATCTCCACTTCCGGGTGGATACCCGGCGCCACCTTGCGGATCAGTTTGAGCATCAGGTGGTCGCCGACGATCAGCGAACTGTTGGACTGCTCGACGCCCAGGTGCTTGATCTCGATGTCCGGATCCAGTGCGAAGTCCTCAGCCTGGTCGTAGACCTCGAAACTCAGGTCCCCGGCAGGGGACGCCAGCCTGGCACCCTTGCGGAAGGCATCGAAGACGCCGTGCACGAAGCTGGTGAGGGCGAAGGCGTCGGTCACCAGGCCCACTCGCCGCACGTGACGGATGCGGGAAAGCGCCAGCTGGGTGGCCAGCGGGCTGCAATGCTGGTCCTCCTCGGCAAGGAAGCCCAGGGGCAAGGCATAGCGTTCTTCACCCTTGGCATTGGTCACCACCACCTCGCTGAACATCACCGGCAGTTTGGGCGTGTTGATCTGCACGGCATAGTCCAGCCGCACACCAGTGATCGCCTCGTCCTTGGAACCGAACCAGCGACGCTTGGGCAGATAGACCGGCAGCACCTCTTCGAAGATGCGGCGCGGCTCGCCGTCCAGCAGTTCCTGCAGATTGCGCTTGATGACCACCGTCTGGTAGTCGGGCATCGGTGCCGGCGGCTCGGTGTGCCAGGCGGGCATCTGCTCGTTGCCGGCCAGGTAGAACCAGTAGAAGCCATAGGGCGGCAGGGTCAGCATGTAGGGCAGCTGGCCGATGGGCGGGAAGGCGCTGCCACCGATCATTTCCACCGGTACCTGGCCGGCGAAGCTGGACAGGTCCAGTTCTACCGCCTGGGCAGCGCGGGAGACGTTGGCCACGCAGAGGATGGTCTCGTGCTCGCCCTGGGCATTGGTGAAGTCGCGCAGGTAGGCCAGGATGCGTCTGTTGGTAGGCGACAGCATCTTCAGGGTGCCGCGACCGAAGGCCTTCTGCTGCTTGCGCACGGCCAGCATGCGCCGCGTCCAGTTGAGCAGCGAATGGGGATCGCGCGACTGGGCCTCGACGTTGATCGCCTGGTAGCCGTAGAGCGGGTCCATGATCGAGGGCAGCACCAGGCTGGCCGGGTCGGCCCGGGAGAAGCCGCCGTTGCGGTCGACCGACCACTGCATCGGCGTCCGCACGCCATCGCGATCGCCCAGGTGGATGTTGTCACCCATGCCGATTTCGTCGCCGTAATACATCGTCGGGGTACCGGGCATCGACAGCAGCAGGCTGTTGAGCAGCTCGATACGCCGGCGATCGCGTTCCAGCAGGGGCGCCAGGCGGCGACGGATGCCGAGGTTGATGCGCGCACGGCGATCCGAGGCGTAGTAGTTCCAGAGATAGTCCCGCTCGCGGTCGGTCACCATCTCCAGGGTCAGTTCATCATGGTTGCGCAGGAAGATCGACCACTGGCAGTTGGCCGGGATCTCCGGCGTCTGGCGCAGGATATCGGTGATGGGGAAGCGGTCTTCCTGGGCGATGGCCATGTACATGCGCGGCATCAGCGGAAAGTGGAAGGCCATGTGGCATTCGTCGCCATCGCCGAAATACAGCTGGGTGTCTTCCGGCCACTGGTTGGCCTCGGCCAGCAGCATGCGGTCGGGATAGTTGGCGTCGATCTCGGCGCGAATCTCCTTGAGCACCACGTGGGTCTCGGGAAGGTTCTCGTTGTTGGTACCGTCGCGCTCCACCAGATAGGGAATGGCGTCCAGGCGCAGGCCGTCGACACCCAGATCCAGCCAGTACCTCATGATCGAGATGACAGCCTTCATGACCTGGGGATTGTCGAAGTTGAGGTCCGGCTGGTGGGAATAGAAGCGGTGCCAGAAGTACTGGCCGGCGACCGGGTCCCAGGTCCAGTTGGACTTCTCGGTGTCGAGGAAGATGATGCGGGTGCCATCGTACTTCTGGTCGTCGTCGGACCAGACGTAGAAGTTGCGCGCCGCCGAGCCCTTCTTGGCGCGCCGGGCGCGCTGGAACCAGGGGTGCTGGTCGGAGGTGTGGTTGATGACCAGCTCGGTGATCACCCGCAGGCCACGGGCATGGGCCTCGGCGATGAAACGCTTGGCATCGGCCATGGTGCCGTAGTCGGGATGGATCCCGCGGTACTCGGCGATGTCGTAGCCGTCGTCGCGCCGCGGCGAGGGGTAGAACGGCAGCAGCCAGATGGTGTTGACGCCCAGGCTGGCGATGTAGTCCAGCTTGTCGATCAGGCCGGGGAAGTCGCCGATGCCATCGTTGTTGGAGTCGAAGAACGACTTCACGTGCACCTGGTAGATGATCGCATCCTTGTACCAGAGCGGATCGTCGATGAAGGCGGCGGGTTTGCGGGAGCGAGCTTTATTGGGTTTTGCCATGTCGTCAGGTCCTTAACAGGGCGTCTGAAGCGTATGCGTGCACCGGTCGTCGAGGCCGTCCGGCGATGATGACGGAAGCCGCCAGACACTCGGGGAGCTGTCCCCGAGCGGCCTGACGTGCTCCGCCCGAGGTATCGCTAGTGGCCCGCCTGGATGCGCCAGATGCCGAAGGGCATCGACGGCTCCAGCCGTGTCCATTGAGTCTTGCCGTGCCAGGCCCAGCGGTGTCCGGTCATCAGGTCTTCGCCGTAGGTGGTGGCGTGATCGTCGAGGCCCAGCTCCCACAGCGGCAATTCGAAATGGCCCTCCTGGGCATTGAAGGGATCCAGGTTGATCGCCACCAGGATGAAGTTGCCCAGATCGTCGGTGCGCTTGCCGAAGTAGAGGATCTGATCGTTCCAGCAGGTGTAGACCTTCAGCCCCAGATGGGTTTGCAGCGCGGGGTTCTGCCGGCGGATACGGTTGAGCTGGGCGATCTCGCCCATGATGTTGCCCGGCGCATAGAAGTCGCGCGGCCGCAGCTCGTATTTCTCCGAATCCAGGTACTCCTCCTTGCCCGGCGTGAGCGGCGCGCCCTCGCAGAGCTCGAAGCCTGCGTACATGCCCCAGAGGCCGGAGCCCATGGTGGCCAGTGCCGCGCGGATCAGGAAACCGGGGCGGCCACTGGTCTGCAGGAAGGCCGGGTTGATGTCCGGCGTGTTGACGAAGAAATTCGGCCGGTAGCAGTCGCGCAGGGGCGCTTCGTTGAGCTCGGTGAAATACTCGGTCAGCTCGGCCTTGGTGTTACGCCAGGTGAAGTAGGTGTAGCTCTGGCTGTAGCCCACCTTGCCCAGGCGCGCCATCATCGCCGGCTTGGTGAAGGCCTCGGCGAGGAACATGACGTCGGCGTCGCGGCCGCGGATATCGGCGATCAGCCACTCCCAGAAGGGCAGCGGCTTGGTGTGGGGGTTGTCGACGCGGAAGATCTTCACGCCCTGCTCCACCCAGTGCCAGACCACATCACGCAACGCCAGCCACAGATCCGGCACGGCGTCCTGGGCATAGAAGTCGACGTTGACGATGTCCTGGTACTTCTTCGGCGGATTCTCCGCGTAGCGCATGGACCCGTCCGGACGCCAGGAGAACCAGCCCGGATGCTCCTTGAGCCACGGATGGTCGGGCGAGCACTGGATGGCGAAGTCCAGGGCGATCTCCAGGCCGTGGTCGGCGGCCGCCGCAACCAGGGCGCGGAAGTCGTCCAGGGTACCCAGCTCGGGATGCACGGCATCGTGACCGCCGTCCGGGCTGCCGATGGCATAGGGGCTGCCCGGCTGATCGGCGCCGGCACCCAGGGTGTTGTTCTTGCCCTTTCGATGGGCCAGGCCGATCGGGTGGATCGGCGGGAAGTACAGCACATCGAAGCCCATGTCGCGCACGCGCGGCAATTCGCCGATCACGTTGCGGAAGGTGCCATGGCGATGGGGATCATCGGTGATGGAACGGGGAAAGAGTTCGTACCAGCTGGCGAATTCGGCGCGCAGGCGCTCAATGTCCAGCGGATATTCGATGCTGTGGGTCAGGTGGGCATAGGCGTCCACCGGGGTCATGGCCTGGCTCGCCTCGCCCGCCAGCAGCACGGCGACCTTGTCACCTTCGCTACCGGCCTGGTCCAGGCGCTGCAGCAGAGCCTCGAGCGGGCCGCGCTGCTCGCCTTCGGCGCGGGACAGCGCCTGCTCGACGTGGAGACGGCCTTCCTGCAATTCCAAGTTCAGCCCGACGCCCGCGGCGTACTTCTTCTCGATCTCGTAGCGGTAGGTGCCCCAGACATCCCACCAGGCCTGGACCACGAATTCATAGCGGCCCACGGCTGGCGGCGTGAAGCGTCCACGCCAGAGGTCATTGGTCTCGAGCGTCAGCGGGGTCTGTTGCCAGTTCTCTTCGCCCTCCTGACGCCAGAGCACACTGGCAGCCAGCTTGTCGTGGCCATCGGCGAAGATCTTGGCGGTCACTTCGACCACCCGCCCGGCGATGCCCTTGGCGGGAAACTGGCCATTGTCCACGGCCGGCGTGACCGCCTCTATGGCGATGCGCGGGGTCTGGGCAGCGGTAGCGGGATCAAGGGAAAGGGTGGAAAAAGAACCGGGGAGATCGGTGTTCGACATCGAGCCTGACTCCATCTTGGGACGCGTGAAAGGCCGCAACGCGCTAGCGCTGCGACCTTGGTCATGAACCCGCTACTGCTTGGCTTACCGCCAAAGAGGCCCGGCTGGCCGAACCCCTGAAGGGAGTCGGTAACCCGCAGCGACGTCCATGAGGACGCCGCTCCAGACAGCCGCGACTCTACTGCAACCGGAAGCACTCACGCGGGTGTGTCTGAAAGAGTCTGAGCACCGACGGCGCGCAAAAGTTCAGCCAAATCTCAATGACCGGCAGGCGCAGAAAATCAGTAAAAATCCTGAAATATCATCCGCTTAGGTCAAATATATGAATCGATATCTAACCCAACACCGAACGCCCTGGAGTTAGTCGAATAGCAGCGCAGCACACACCGGGATGGCAATCGTACTAGGGCTACTATTCGGGAAATCACCTAAATAAGTACTCGCAACCCTATGATTTCAATGGAAAGGCGTATAGGGCAGATCGCGCTTGTGGGCGCTACGCCGGTAGGTATTGAGAATGATCTCCAGGGTCGCCGGGCTTACTGCCTTGCCTTCCAGGAAATCGTCGATCTCGGCATAGGTGATGCCGAAGGCATCTTCATCGGCCTTGCCAGGCGACAGGGATTCCAGATCGGCGGTCGGCACCTTGTGCACCAATTCGTTCGGTGCGCCTAGCCACTCGGCCACCGCCCTAACCCGCCGCTTGTTGAGCCCGTGCAGAGGAGTCAGGTCACAGGCGCCATCGCCGAACTTGGTATAGAAGCCCATCAGCGCTTCCGCCGCATGATCGGTGCCTATCACCAGGCCCCGACGTGCGCCGGCTACGGCGTACTGGGCGATCATGCGCTGGCGCGCCTTGATGTTGCCCAGGGTAAAGTCTTCATGGAGTTCGTCATCGAAGGCCACCCGGGCTTCGCGCACCGAGGCGAGCATCGCGTCGCTGGCGGGCTTGATATTGACGGTATGGGTCTCGTCGGGCTGGATGAATTGCAGGGCGCGCTGGGCATCCGCCTCATCGCGCTGCACGCCATAGGGCAGCCGCATGGCGATGAATCTCAGGCGGGCATTGCCACTTTCCTCGCGCGCCCGTTCCACCGCCAGTTGGGCGAGTCGACCCGCGGTGGAGGAATCCACGCCGCCACTGATGCCCAGCACATAGCTCTCCTGGCGGCTGCCGAGCAGATAGTCCTTGAGGAACTGGATACGACGCTCCGCTTCCGCGGCCGGATCGAAATATTCGGGTACCTGCAGGGCCTGGATGATGTCGCGCTGAAGGGCTTCGGTCATCGGGCGTTCTCCTCTGATTCGCGTTCGAGACGTTGATGATAGGGCACCACCGCGCCGAGGCTATGACGGGCCGCCGCCAGTTGCACGGCCTCGCGATCGCCGGGGAAGTGCCGGGTTTCGGAATAAAGCACGATGTCATCGCCAACCCGGTAGCCCCAGGCGAAGCAGACGGTTCCCTGGGGAATGCCGTCCGCTCCGCCGGGCCCGGCCAGCCCGGTATTGGCGATGGCCACCTGAGCCGGACTGTCACGCAGCGCACCGGCGGCCATCTCCCGCGCCACTTCCTCGCTGGTGAGGTTATGACGCTCGATGGTCTCCGGCCTGACGCCCAGGAGACGCCGCTTGGCTTCGGGGGAATAGACGACGTAACCCGATTCGATGCAGCCGCCGCTGCCGGGTATCTCCGACAGCAGCCCCACGACCTTGCCGGCCGTGCAGGATTCGGCCGTGGTGAGTTGCAATTCGCGGGTCTTGAGATAGTCCAGCATGGACTCGATGGTGTTCATGAGTGCGTGTCCCCAAAAGCGGTGCTCCTCCCTTGGAAGAGCGGCGAATTGGGGAAGTTCTGGGGCTACCTGCCCGGTATTTTCCAGATCGGCGGGCGTATCGATGTCGTGGTGGATACCGGCGTCCGCGACCTCCCGCTCTAGCACGGAACCCTCGCGCAGGAGCCGTTTCGCTCCCTCGTCCCCCTCGAGTTCGCCCAGCGCAGCGGCAAAATTCCGACCAAAGAGCACGGGATGGCCACGCCTGCCCTGGCAGGTCGGGATGACGATGCGCGCGGGATGATGGAGGTCCAGCAACTGCTGGGCCGTCGCGGGCTGTACGAAGGGCATATCGCCCAGGGTTACCAGCCAACCGGACGCACCGGACGTCGTGCGCACCGCGGCGGCCAGGCTGTCGCCCATGCCGGTGGTGGGCAGGCTCAGCACTGCCAGGCCTTCCTGTTGCGCCAGCTCGGCGCGCCAGGGAGCGCTGTCCGAAACCACTGCCAGGCACGGTAGACCCAGGCCTCGCCACAGTCGAAAGGTCGCCTGCAACACCGTCAGCTCGGCCGGTCCGGGCAAGGCGGCCTGCAGCTTGTCGCCACCGCCGGCGGCGCGGAAGCGACTCCCGGCACCCGCCGCGAGGATCAGCACCTGAACCGGGGCCATCCCTAGGCGACCTGCTCCACCGCCACCAGGGCGCGCTTCTTCTGGGTCAGAGCGATGCCGTTCTTGACGGCGACCACCTCTGCCAGCAGCGACAGGGCGATTTCCGGTGGGGTGTGACTGCCGATATGCAGGCCGATGGGGCCATGCAGGCGATTGATCGCTGCGACCGGCAGGTCCAGCTGCAGCAGCCGCTCCCGCCGCCGGTCATTGTTGCGCAGTGAGCCCAGGGCGCCGACGTAGAAGGCGTCGGACTGCAGCGCCGTCAGCAGGGCGAGGTCATCCAGGCGCGGATCGTGGGTCAGGGCTACCACCGCGGTGCGTTCGTCCGGGCGGATCGACAGCACGGCATCGTCCGGCATGCCGGAGATGAAACGCGCCTGGCGCGTCTCCCAGCCCTGACGGAATTCCTCGCGGGGATCGCAGACCAGCACCTCGAAATCGAGCATGGCCGCCATGTCGGCGACATAGAGCGACAGCTGACCGGCACCGATCAGCAGCAGGCGCCAACGCGGTCCATGGACCAGGCGCAGCCGCTGCTCGTCCAGGGTGACCGGCGCATCGTGGGTGGTGCTGGAGATCCGCACCACGCCGGTCGCCAGGTCCAGCTCACGCAAGGCCAGTTCGTGGCCGTCGCAGCATTGCAGCAACTGCTCGACCCAGCGCCAGTCACCGACCTGCTCCTGGACCAGACGCAGGGTACCGCCACAGGGCAGCCCGAAACGCGCGGCTTCGTCGCCGGAGACGCCGTAGGTGATGATCTCCGGGCGCTTCCCGGCGAACTGGCCGGCGTGCAGTCGGGCGATCAGATCGTCCTCGATGCAGCCACCGGACACGGAGCCACAGACCTGGCCATCGTCGCGCAGGGCCAGCATGGCGCCCGGCGGCCGGGGCGAACTGCCCCAGGTCTGGACCACGGTGAACAGGCTGACGCCCTGTCCCTCCCGTCGCCAGGCCAGGGTCTTGCGCAAAACTTCCTGATCGACACTGTCCACGCCCTGCTCCTCTCTACCCTGCACCTGCGACGGCAAAAACGTCGTTCCGGGGGTAGAACCCAACAGCGGAGCGGGGTTCCCCAGGGCGGAACCCGATGGATCGCCGGCCTATCCATAGGGGACACCCAAGAGGAGAACGCCCATGCCCCGCTCGATCTGGAAAGGCGCCGTCAGCTTCGGCCTGGTGCACATCCCCGTTTCGGTCGTCTCGGCGACCCGGCAATCGGGCATCGACTTCGACTGGCTGGACGAACGCAGTCTCGATCCGGTGGGCTACAAGCGGATCAACAAGACCACCGGCAAGGAGGTGCCCAGCGAACACATCGTCAAGGGCGTCGAACATGGCAAGGGCAAGTACGTGGTGCTCAGCGAGGACGAGATCCACAACGCGCTGCCCGAGGCCACTCGCACCATCGACATCCTCACCTTCGTCGAGGCGCGGGAGATCTCCATCCTGCACTTCGAGAAGCCCTACTACCTGGCGCCGGACAAGAACGGCGAAAAGGTCTATGCCCTGCTCCGCGACACCCTGAGCGCCGCCGGCAAGGTGGGCGTGGCCAACCTGGTGATGCATTCCAAGCAGCACCTGGCGGTGATCATGCCGCTGGGCGATGCGCTGGTGCTCAACACCCTGCGCTGGGCCGACGAGGTCCGCTCCGCGGAAGACGTCGGGCTCGAAGGGCTGGACGCCAAGGTCACCAAGAAGGAAGTGGACATGGCCCAGCGGCTGGTGGACGAGATGACCGAGCAATGGGATCCGCAGCAGTACCACGACACCTTCAAGGACAACGTCATGGCCCTGGTCGAACGCAAGCTCAAGGACGGCAAGCTGGAAGCCGTCGCCGAGGAGTCCGAAACCGAGGACAGCGGTGCCGACGTCATCGACCTCACCGAATTGCTGCGCCGCAGCCTGGGCGGCAAGCAGGACAAGGCCAAGGAGGCGCCCAAGCCCAAGGGTACCGGTCGTTCGACCAGCCGCCGTAGCCCTGCCGCCAGCCGTACCCGCAAGGCCAAGTGAGGACCGCCGCCATGGCCAGCCCGTCCAGCGAATACAACCGCAAGCGCAACTTCGACATCACCGCCGAGCCGCGGGACGAGGACAGTCCGCGCCGGCGCAAGGCCAGGGGTGCCCTGGGTTTCGTCATCCAGAAGCACGATGCCCGTCGCCTGCACTATGACTTCCGTCTGGAGCTGGACGGCACCCTGAAGAGCTGGGCGGTGCCCAAGGGTCCCAGCCTGGATCCCGGTGAAAAACGTCTGGCGGTACAGGTGGAAGATCATCCGCTCGCCTACGGCAGCTTCGAAGGCAGCATTCCCGAAGGCCAGTACGGCGCGGGCGATGTCATCGTCTGGGACCGCGGCGAGTGGCAGGCGGAGGGCGATGCGGCCGAAGCCTATGCCGCTGGCAAGCTCAAGTTCGAACTCCGCGGCGAAAAGCTCCGCGGCCACTGGACCCTGGTACGCACCCGGCTGCAGGGCCATGGCGACAAGCCGCAGTGGTTGCTGATCAAGGAACGCGACGCTGAAGCCCGCGACAGTGCCGACTACGAGGTGACCGCGGCCGAACCCGACAGCGTGCTGAGCGACAAGACCCTGCCGCGGCTGGCGCAGCCCAAGGCCAAGTCCAAGGGCAAAACCGCCAGCCAACCGAAGGCAGCCAAGGCGCCGGCGCGCCAGGCCAAGGCACGCAAGGCCAAGCTGCCCGACACCCTGGAGGCGCAACTGGCAACCCTGGTCGACAGCCCGCCGGCCGGCGACTGGCTGTACGAGGTGAAATACGACGGCTATCGGCTGCTCGCCCATATCGAGGGTGGTGAGGTGCGCCTCTTCACCCGCAGCGGCAACGACTGGACCGAACGTCTGCCCGAGCAGGCCAGGGCCCTGGCGGCCCTTGGCCTGGAAAACGCCTGGCTGGACGGCGAGATCGTGGTCAACGATGCCCAGGGCATCTCCAGCTTTCAGGCGCTGCAGAATGCCTTCGAGACCGGCAAGGCGACCCGCATCGCCTATTACCTGTTCGACCTGCCCTATCTCAATGGCGCGGATCTGCGCGAGGTACCGGTCGAGCAGCGCCGCGAGCTGCTCGGCAAGCTGCTGGAGCAAGGTAACGACAGCGACCTGCTGCGCTTTTCCGCCGCCTTCGAGGTACCGGCCGATCGCATCCTGGCCAGCGCCTGCGAACTGGGCCTCGAAGGGGTGATCGGCAAGCGCCTGGGCAGTGCCTATCGCTCCCGGCGCAACAAGGACTGGATCAAGCTCAAGTGCGCCCATCGCCAGGAATTCGTCATCGTCGGCTACACCCCGCCCAAGGGCGGCCGCCAGCACCTGGGCGCGCTGCTGGTGGCGCTGCACGATGACCAGGGCCGGCTGCACTATGCCGGCAAGGTCGGCACCGGCTTTACCGCCGCCCTGCTCAAGCAGTTGCACGGCAGATTCCAGCCGCTGATCGTCGATCAGCCGCCGGTGGTGGATCCGCCGAGGGGCGCCGCCTACCGCGAGGTGACCTGGTTGCGGCCCGAGCAGCTGTGCGAGATTGCCTACGCCGAGCTGACCCAGGATCGCATCGTCCGTCAGGGCGTCTTCCATGGCCTGCGTGACGACAAGCCCGCCGAGGGCATCGGCCTCGAACAGGCCGCGCCGGCACGGGAAGCCGAAGGTCCCGACGCCCCGCCCCGGCGCAAACCCGGTGCCGGACAGCAGGAGGCTACCGTCGCCGGGGTGCGCATCAGCCACCCCGAGCGCGTCATTGACGAGGCCAGCGGCGCGCGCAAACTCGACGTGGCCGGCTATTACGCCGCCGTTGCCGACTGGATCCTGCCGCACCTGGCCGAGCGGCCCGTGGCCCTGGTCCGTACGCCCGAGGGTATCGCCGGCGAGCAGATTTTCCAGAAGCACAAACAGACCCTGGCGATCCCCCATATCCGCGAACTGGCGCCCGAGCTGGATCCGGGTCATGCACCGCTGATGGTCATCGACAGTCGCGAGGCTCTCATCGGCGCGGCCCAGATGGGTACGGTGGAACTCCATACCTGGAATGCCACCGCCGCCCGCATCGATCGCCCCGACCGCTTCATCCTCGATCTCGACCCCGATCCCGCCCTGCCCTGGTCGCGCATGGTGGAAGCGACGGAGCTGGTGCTGACCCTGCTCGACGAGCTGGACCTCCAGGCGTTCGTCAAGACCAGCGGCGGCCGCGGTCTGCACTTGGTGGTGCCCCTGGATCGGCGCCAGGATTGGGACACCGTCAAGGCCTTCGCCCAGGCGGCCGCCCAGCACCTGGCCAACACCCTGCCCAAGCTCTTCGCTGCCAAGATGGGCGCCCGGAATCGCCAGGGGAAGATCTTCGTCGACTACCTGCGCAATCGCCATGGCGCCACCACGGTGAGCGCCTTTTCCCTGCGCGCCCGTCCCCACCTCGGCGTTTCGGTGCCCGTGGCGCGCGACGAGCTGACCGACCTGCAGGGCAGCGACCAATGGCGCTTCGATTCGCTCCTGCAACGCCTCGAAGGGCTCAAGGACGATCCCTGGGCCGGGTATGCCGGGGTGCGCCAGAGCCTCACGGCCGCGCGGCGCAAACGACTGGGCGTGGCCTAGCGACACGCCTGCCGTCGGCCAGCATAGGGCCCAAGCGAAACCCCTTATCGCTCCCCGTGGTCTGCACTAACGAGCGCTGTCGTGGACAGCGCCGTCGCCAGCCACGGGATGGAGCCGATGTCGATCGATCTGGATAGCCTTCAGGACACCCTGGACGAGTGGGCCTATGACGAGGTCACTCCCGCACTGCTGCAACACCGACTCCAGATTCTCAATCAGCGCGGCCTCGACCGCCTGCCCTTGCCCGGCCAGGGTCAGACCCTGGATCGTTGGCGCGCTTTGGCCCAGGTAGCCCATCATGATCTGGGCCTGGTCAAGCTGTACGAGGGCCATACCGATGCCCTGGCCATCCTGAGCGAACTGGATGGCTACGTACCGCCTGAAAGCCTCTGGGGCGTCTGGGCTGCCGAGCCGCCGGACGCCCGCCTGCTGGTGCGCTACAGCGCCGACGGCATGGTCACCCTGCACGGCCGCAAGTCCTGGTGCTCCGGCGCCGCCCTGGTCAGCCATGCCCTGGTCACCGCCTGGATGGACGACCATCCGATGCTGGTGGCGGTGGAAATGAAGCAACCCGGCGTCGAGGTCACCCAGGACGGCTGGCGCGCCATCGGCATGCAGCACACGGGTAGCGTCGATGTGCTCTTCGATGGCGCCGCCGGCGTGCTGGTCGGGGCTCCCGGTCGGTACCTGCACCGTCCCGGCTTCTGGCATGGCGGCGGCGGCATCGCCGCCTGCTGGTATGGCTCCGCCACCGCCCTGGCCGACACCCTGCGCGCCCATTGCAAGCGTCATCGCGAACCCCATGCCCTCGCGCACCTGGGCCACGTGGACGCCGCCCTGCTCGGCGCCGTCACGGCCTTGCGCCAGGCCGCCCACTGGATTGACCTCAATCCCGAGGCGGACGCCCGCTATCCCGTCTGCCAGTTGCGGGCCCTGGTCGAGCAGTGCGCCGAAATCGTCATCCGCCATACCGGCCGCGCCTTCGGCGCCGCGCCGCTATGTCGTGACGCCTATTGCGCCCGCCACATGGCGGACCTTCCCGTCTACCTGCGCCAGAGTCACGCCGAACGTGATCTGGCGGTACTGGGTGACCTCAATCTGCTGGAGGGTGCCCCTTGGCAACTGTAGGCGATCGTCAGATTCAAGGACTCGGCACCCCGCCCGAGGCGTGGCTGCAGTGGGCAGGCTTTGGCGAGATGCCGGCCATCGAAGCCGCGCAACTGGTTCCGCCGGGACATCGCGCCGTGGTGGTCGCCCCTCACCCGGACGACGAAATCCTCGGTTGCGGCGGCCTGCTCTGCCTGCTGGGCGAACTGGGTCGCCGGTTGGCGCTGGTGGCGGTCACCGATGGCGATGGCAGCCATCCGCAGTCCACCCTCTGGCCCGCCAGCCGCCTGCGCAATACCCGCCCGCTGGAAACCCGCGAAGCCCTGCGCCGGCTGCGCCTGGAACGCGCCACCGTGACGCGCCTGGCGATCCCGGACGGTCAGGTCAGCGAGCAGGAAGACGCCCTGCAACAGCGCCTGCTGGAGTTCATCACTCCCGAGGACGTGGTCTTCGCCACCTGGCGGCTGGATGGCCATCCCGATCACGAGGCGACCGGGCGTGCGGCGGTGGAAGCCTGCCGTTTGCGCGGGGCTCGCTGCATCGAGGTGCCGGTCTGGACCTGGCACTGGGCCGCCCCCGGTGATCCGCGCGTGCCCTGGGACCGGGCGCGGCGCCTGGATCTGGAAGAAGATGTCCTCGCGCTGAAGAAGCGTGCGGTCAGCGCCTTTGGCAGTCAGCTGACCGAGGACGCCAGCACGGGACAGGGGCCGATCCTGCCGCCTGCGGTGGTTGCCCGTCTTACCCGTGCCTGGGAGGTCTATCTGACGTGACTGTCTCCATGAGCTATTTCGACTCGCTCTACGCCAACAGCGAAGACCCCTGGGACTACCGCCATCGCTGGTACGAGGCGCGCAAGCGCGATCTGACCCTGGCCGTGCTGCCGCATCGCCGCTACACGCACGGCTATGAGCCAGGCTGCTCCACCGGTGAACTGTCCCGGCGCCTGGCCGAACGCTGCGAACGGCTGCTGGTCAGCGACGGCAATGCCTCGGCGGTCGCCACTGCCAGCGAGCGCCTGGCCGACCAGCCCCACGTCGAGGTACGGCACGCGCTTTTGCCGGACGCCTGGCCCGCGGGCGCCTTCGATCTCATCGTCATCAGCGAGATCGGCTACTACCTCGGTGAGCGCGGCCTGGATGCCCTGCTGGATCGCGCCCACAGCGCCCTGTTGCCCGGCGGGGTGCTGCTCGGCTGCCACTGGCGCCACCCCATCGACGGCTGCGCCCTGACCGGCGACCAGGTCCACGCACGCATGGCCGCCCTGCCCGGCCTGCATCGCCTGAGCCAGCTCGAAGAAGCCGATTTCGTCCTCACCCTCTGGTCTTCCGATCCCACCTCCGTCGCCCGCCGGGAGCAGCTTCTATGATAGGTGCCGTGATACCCGCTCATAACGAAGAGCAACACGTCGAACGCTGTCTGCAATCGGTGCTGCGCGCCGCGCGGCATCCGGCCTTGCTGGGTGAGACCGTCGAGATCGTCATCGTGCTGGACAGCTGCACCGACGGCACCGCCGACATCGTTCGTCGCCTGCCGGTAACCGCACTGGAGGTCTGGGCCTGCAACGTCGGCCTGACCCGGGCGACCGGCGCGGCCCACCTGATCCAGCGGGGCGCGCGCTGGCTGGCCTGCACCGATGCCGACTCCGAGGTGGCGCCGGACTGGTTTGCCGCCCAACTCGCCTACGGCGCCGATGCCGTCTGCGGTGTGGTCGAGGTGGACGACTGGGCCCCGCATTCCCCCGGTCTGAGAGCGCGCTATGAGGCGGCCTATCACGATCGTGAAGGCCATCAGCACATCCACGGCGCCAACTTTGGCATCTCGGCGGCGGCCTACCTGCGCGCCGGGGGCTTTCCCTCCATGACCGTGGACGAGGACGTCACCCTGGTCACCGCGCTCAAGACCCAGGGCGCGCGTATCGCCTGGAGCAACAGCGTGCGGGTGCGCACCAGCTCACGGCTGGACTGCCGGGCTCGCGGCGGCTTCGGTGACTACCTGAGCCTGCTCGGCGCCACCGCCTGACGGTTAGACGCCCAGGGCGAAGGCCCCGGGCGTCACGCCGAACTGGCGGCGAAAGGCCGCGATGAAGGCCGATGGCGAGTTGTAGCCGCAATCCAGCGCCACCTCGGTCACCGCGGCGCCCTGCTCCAGGCGTTCAAGGGCGCTGATCAGCCGCAACCGCTGGCGCCAGGTCCTGAAGGTCAGCTCGGTATCCCGCAGGAAGGCGCGACTCAGGGTCTTTTCCGACGCCCCCAGCACCCCCGACCATTGCGCCAGGGTACGGTCGTCCGACGGATTGGCCGCCAGGGCCTCGCACAGCAGCCGCAGCCGGCCATCCTGGGGCGCCGGCAGCGACAACCCCACCTCGGGCGCCGCCTGCAGCTGATCGAGCATCACCGACACCAGCCTGCCCTCGGCGCCATCCTCGTCATATTCCCGGGCGAAGCCACTGAAGATCTTGATCAGCTCGCGGATCAAGGGGCTGACCGCCACCACGCGACAGCGCTCGCCGACATAGGGCGCTGCCTCGGCGCTCACATAGAGACTGCGCATCTCCGCCTGCGGCGAGGAACGCACCTGGTGCTCCACATCGGCGGCGATCCACACCGCCCGCTGCGGCGGCGCGACGTAGCTGCCCTCAGCGGTGGTCACCGTGAGCACCCCCGGATGGCATAGGACAGTTGCCCCCAGGGATGTCGGTGCCAGGGTGTCCAGGCCGGTTGCGCCAGGGACTCGACGCGGGCATAGAGCCGCCGGGGCAGGTGGGCGAGCGCGGGAACGGGACGTTCGACCGCAGACTGTCCGTTTGACGACATCATTGGGGCTTTTCGCGTTAGTCGGTTAGGTCAGGAGACGATAGCCTTGAGGCCATCCACAGACAACCCGAGAGAGACCATGGCTCGTCCCCGCCTGATGCCCGACAACTTCACCCTGCTGCTGGTTGCCACGGTAATCCTGGCCAGCGTGCTGCCCTGCCGGGGCCTCGCTGCCCAGGTCGCCAACGTGGTGACCAACATCGCCATCGGCCTGCTGTTCTTCCTGCATGGCGCCAAGCTGTCGCGCCAGGCGCTGGTGGCCGGCATCACCCACTGGCGGCTGCACCTGCTGGTGTTCGCCTTCACCTTCGTCAGCTTTCCGTTGCTTGGCTGGGCGCTGCAGCCGCTGCTGGCGCCCCTGGTGACACCGGAGCTCTATCTTGGCGTGCTGTTCATGTGCGCCCTGCCCGCCACCGTGCAGTCGTCCATCGCCTTCGTCTCCATGGCTCGCGGCAATGTCTCGGCGGCGGTCTGCAGTGCGTCGCTGTCCAGCCTGCTCGGCATCTTCCTCACCCCGCTCCTGGTACGGCTGCTGCTCGACGCCCATGGCGGCTCGGACGGCCAGAGCACCCTCGACGCCATCGTCAAGATATGCGTCCAGCTGCTGCTGCCCTTTGTTGCCGGCCAGCTGCTGCGCCCGGTGATCGGCCACTGGGTCGATCGCCACAAGGGCAAGCTCAAGTTCGTCGACCAGGGGTCCATCCTGCTGGTGGTCTACACCGCCTTCAGCGCCGCGGTGATCGAAGGCCTGTGGCGCGAGACACCGATCCTGTCGCTGGTGGGCCTGGTGTTCATCTGCGCCACCCTGCTGACCCTGGTGCTGCTGGCCACGCGCTACAGCGCGCGGCTGCTGGGCATGAGCAAGGAAGACGAGATCACCGTGGTCTTCTGCGGCTCCAAGAAGAGCCTGGCCACGGGGGTGCCCATGGCCAAGGTGCTGTTCGCCGGCAGCACCATGGGGCCGGTGCTGCTGCCCATCATGCTGTTCCACCAGATCCAGCTGATGGTCTGCGCGGTACTGGCCCAGCGCTACGCCAAGCGTGAGGCGGTAGTGCCTGTCACACCCGTGGTAGCGCCGCTACCCAAGTGATGCCCGCAGTGGCGAGGCGCCCGATCAGCGCGCCTCGTCCTCGCGAACCGGTTTGCGCATGGTGACCCACTCTTCCGCAGCCGTGGGATGGATGCCCAGGGTGTCGTCGAAGCAAGCCTTGGTCGCCCCGGCCTTGAGGGCAATGGCCAGGCACTGGATCTGCTCGCCGGCATCCGGTCCCACCATGTGGCAGCCCAGTACCTGATCGCTGTCGGCATCCACCACCAGCTTCATCAGGGTGCGCTCCTGGACATCGGTCAGGCTGAGCTTGGTCGGCCGGAAGCTGCTCTGGAAGATCTTCAGCCGATGGCCACGTTCGCGGGCCTCTTCCTCGCTCAGGCCGATGCTGGCCAGGTTGGGCAGGCTGAAGACCGCACTGGCGATCAGGTCGTAGTTCAACGGGCGATAGCTGTCCGGATTGAACAGGTGCCGCGCCAGGGTCATGCCCTCGGCCAGGGCCACCGGGGTCAGTTGCACCCGGCCGATGACGTCGCCGATGGCGTAGATCGACGGCTCGGTGGTCTGGAAGGTCTCGCCGACCTCGATGAAGCCCCGCGCATCCAGGGCGACCCCGGTGTTTTCCAGCCCCAGGTCATCCAGCATCGGTCGGCGGCCGGTGGCATAGAACACGCAATCGGCTTCCAGCACCCGATCATCCTTGAGCGTCACCTGCAGGCTGCCATCGGCGGCCTTGTCGATCCGCGCCACGTCGGCATTGAACTGCAGGTCATGGCCACGTTTGAGCATCTCGTCGCGCAGGTGCTCGCGCACGCCCTGGTCGAAGCCGCGCAGGAACAGCTCGCGGCGATACAGCAGCGTGGTGCGGGCGCCCAGGCCCTGGAAGATCGAGGCGAATTCCACGGCGATGTAGCCGCCACCCACCACCACCACCCGCTTGGGCAGCTCCGGCAGGTAGAAGGCCTCGTTGGAGGTGATGGCGTGCTCACGCCCGGGGAAGTCCGGCACGTCCGGCCAGCCACCCGTGGCGATGAGGATGCGTTCGCAGCGATAGCGCTGGCCTTCAACCTCGACGGTATGGGGATCGAGGATGCGGGCATGGGCTTCCAGCAGGGTAACCCCGCTGTTGACCAGCAAGGCCCGGTAGATGCCGTTCAGCCGGCGGATCTCGTGGTCCTTGCTGGCGACCAGGGTATTCCAGTCGAAGGCCGGGACCTCGGCGTCCCAGCCATAGCCACGGGCCTGGCGGAATTCGTCACGAAAGGAGGCACCGTAGATGAAGTATTTCTTGGGCATGCAGCCCACGTTGACGCAGGTGCCGCCGAGGTAGCGGCTTTCCGCGACTGCCACCCGGGCCCGAAGTCGGCGGCGAAACGCGCCGCGCGCACGCCGCCCGAACCGGCGCCTATCACGAAGAGGTCGAAATCAAAGGTCGTCATGGAGCTCTCTCTCTGCAGCTGCTGGCGCCAGCATAACGCAAGGCCACCCCGGACAGCGGCGCGGATGGCCAACCGCCAGAAACGACAAGGCCACCCGCAGGTGGCCTGGTCCAGTGCACAGGGCGTCTTACAGTGCCTTGTACAGATGCTCGAAGCAGAAGTTGGTGGCTTCGACGAAGCCTTCCGCGCTGCCGCAGTCGAAACGCTGACCCTTGAATTTGTAGGCCAGTACGCAACCGTCCTGGGCCTGCTTCATCAGGGCGTCGGTGATCTGGATCTCGCCACCCTTGCCCGGCTCGGTCTGCTCGATCAGGTCGAAGATGTCCGGGGTCAGGATGTAGCGGCCGATGATCGCCAGGTTGGAAGGGGCATCTTCCGGCTTGGGCTTCTCGACCATGTTGTTCACGCGGTAGATGTCGTCGCGGATCATCTCGCCGGCGATCACGCCGTACTTGTTGGTCTCGTTGGCCGGGACTTCCTGGATGGCCACGATCGAGCAACGGAACTGGTTGTACAGCTTGACCATCTGCTTGAGGACGCTGTCGCCGTCCAGGTTCAGGCAAAGGTCGTCCGCCAGCACCACGGCGAAGGGCTCGTCACCGATCAGCGGGCGGCCGGTCAGGATGGCGTGGCCCAGGCCCTTCATTTCCACCTGACGGGTGTAGGAGAAGGTGCAGTTGTCGATCAGCTTGCGAATGCCGACCAGGTACTTTTCCTTGTCGGTGTTCTTGATCTGGCTTTCCAGCTCGTAGCTGATGTCGAAATGGTCTTCCAGCGAGCGCTTGCCACGACCGGTGACGATCCCGATCTGATGCAGGCCCGCCTCCAGAGCTTCCTCCACGGCGTACTGCACCAGCGGCTTGTTCACAATGGGCAGCATTTCCTTGGGCATGGCCTTGGTCGCAGGGAGAAAACGAGTGCCATAGCCGGCTGCCGGAAACAGACATTTGGTGATCATGGGAGTCCTTTGATCTGTACGTGAAGGCAAAACGAACGGCGGTCTATCCAGCCGCTTGTCGCATACAATGCCCGAAGCGCGCGACGCTGGAAATAGCCAGGCATGGGCGCTCTGTGGACGTGCGGATACGACTCCAGGATTGCCTTCGGGTTCTGCGCAAAGCCGCAAAGAACTGCTATCGTCCAAAGTTTGGAACCAGCGTCACGACTCCGCGGATAGATCTCGACATGAAGAAATGGATGCTACCGTTGCTGTGTGTTTCCCTCGCCGGCTGCTCCCTGGGCGGTCACCACGAGGCAGCGGAAACGCGGCCACTGAGCGCGGAACAGACCACCCTGCTGCGCCAGAACGACCTGTTGCAGGCCAAGCTGCTGGTCCTGGGTGGCAGTGAGGAACAGCTCAAGCTCGCGGATGCCCTGCTCCTGCGCAATGGCGGCACCAGCGCCGATGGCGAGGTGGAATTCTATCGGGCGGTAATCGCCATCAAGCAGGGTCCGCAGACCGACGATGTCCTGGAATTGCTGAACGCCTCCGCCGATCATCGCTATCCGCTGGCCTATGCCCTGCTCTATCGCATGTACACCGACCCCTTCCTGGTGCCCGAGGCGGATCCGATCCAGGCGCAGACCTACAAGAGCGCCTATGGCGAGCTGGCGGTCGCCAAGAGTGGCTACCCGTCCTTCGACAAGGCCCTGGAAGTCACCCGCCAGCTGGCGCCCTGAAGCCGCCCCTCTAGCCGGCCGCTTTTGCGGCCGTTCACAGTCTGGCACTGGCGAATGAGCAGCCGTTGACCTTTCCTTCATGTGAATGATGTCAATTGGCCGCACGACGGTAGCATCGAACCTCTACCGTCCGCCGCCCAGAGCCATTCCCATGTCCTCGATTGGCAAGCTGTCACCCGATATCGTTGCCGTCCGCACCGTGACGCAGCGGCTCGTCCTGCTGCTGATCGGGTTCTTCGCGCTGGCCATCCTGTTGACGCGGCTGCCGACCTTCATCAACGCGGCCAGTGGCGAGACCTGGCAGATCCGCGGTGGCCAGATTCCGCTGATGCAGTATCCCGCCATGCCGGAACGCAGCCTGGTCGCCAACCGCCAGCTGATCGTCATGCTCGAGCCGGGTAATCGCATCCTGGTCCTGGACAGCGCGCCCTTTCGTCCCTGGAAGAAAGTCATGCTGATCGGCGAAGACAGCCGCATCGGCTGGATTCGCGTCACTCCGGCCCTGGGCGCGATCCGTCTGGAATGACACCGGCCCCGGACCGCGACGACAGCAGTCGCATGACCCGGGTGTCATGCCAGCGATACCAGCGTTCATGGCCCAGCCGCTGCGCCTGCCGATGTTCCGGATGGGCACCCCAGGCCGCGACCGCCGCCTGGTCGGTCCAGTAGGACAGGGTGATGCCCCGGCCGTCGGCGCCGCGTACCGACTCCATGCCGAGAAAGCCCGGTTGCGCCTGCGCCAACTCCACCATGCGCGCGGCCATCCGCTCATAGTCGGGATCTTCGTCCGTGCGCTGCGAGAGGAAGGCGATCACCACGCAGTCCTCGGGCAGCTCCAGCCGGTTCATGCCCGTAGGCTCCGTGTCGCGACCACCGCCTCCAGCCAGGCGCGCACCACCGAGGGGACCCGACCGGCCAGCGCCTCCCGCTCGGGCTGATAGAGGGTGCCGAAATAACAGGGATGGCTTTCCAGTTCGAACGCCGCGGGTAGCCCTTCTTCATCCCAGGCGAGGACGCGCCAGCCGGCAGCGAGCAAGGTCGGCAGATAGGCGGGATTTACCCCGAAGCGACAGCGATAGGTGGCCTCGACCCGTTCGGCGCCGGCCGCCTCCGCCAGGCGCGAACCCGGCAGCAGCCGGAGTTGATTCTGCACCTCGATGCGGGCGCAGCTCAGGGGCGTGAGCACCGCGCGGGTCGCCAACGGATCGTCTTCACCGTGGGCGGCGTCCGTCCAGCCCAGTACTGACTGGACGTACTCCAGGAGCGCGTACTGCAGCCCGCCACAGGTACCCAGAAAGGGAATCCGCTGTTCGCGGGCCGTGCGCAGAGTCGCCAGCACCCCTTCACGATGGCGATAGGGACTGCCGGGCACGCACCAGAGGCCGTCGCAGTGGGCAAGGGCGCCATCGGCTTCTACAGTCGGCAGCCAGCGGGAACTCAGCGTGACACCCAGCGCCATGGCCGTCAGCGCCAGGGCCTGGGGATGGCCTGGTGGGCAACGATGGATGCATCCTGGTCACCCAGGAGCACGATTTCATACGACGTCATGACGGACACCTGCAGGCGTGGAAGGTCCGACTGACTCTAGGCCTTCGGGGCCACGGTTTTAATAGGCGTCGCGGACAGCAGCCCTTGCGCCCATGCCCTGTTGGTCACGGCCGCCTTTCGCCGCGCGCAAGAAAACGCCCGGTACAACGGCTGTACCGGGCGCCGGATACCACGCGATCAGGGCGCCGGATTGGGCTGGTCGACGTGGATGGCTTCGATGGCGGCCAGGGTTTCCCGGTCCAGCACCAGCTCGCTGCTCGCCAGGTTGCTTTCCAGCTGGGCGAGCGAGGTGGCGCCGATGATGTTGCTGGTCACGAAAGGCCGACTGGTGACGAAGGCCAGGGCCATCTGCGCCGGATCCAGACCGCGTTCCCGGGCCAGCTCGACATAGGCCTGGGCGGCGCGCTGCGTCTGCGGATTGCTGTAGCGCTGGAAGCGTTCGAACAGCGTCAGTCGCGCGCCCTCCGGACGTGCGCCCTGCAGGTACTTGCCCGCCAGCACGCCGAAGGCCAGTGGCGAATAGGCCAGCAAGCCTACCTGCTCGCGGATGGCCTGCTCGGCCAGACCCACCTCGAAGCTGCGATTGAGCAGGTTGTAGGGATTCTGGATCGAGACCACCCGCGGCCAGCCACGGGTCTCGCTCAGGTGCAGGAATTGCTGCACGCCCCAGGGCGTTTCGTTGGAAAGCCCGACATGGCGGACCTTGCCTGCCTTCACCAGGCTATCCAGGGCTTCCAGGGTCTCTTCGAGGGGCGTGAAGTCGGCATCGCTGTGCTCGTAGCCCAACTGGCCGAAGTAGTTGGTCCGCCGATCCGGCCAGTGCAGCTGATAGAGATCCAGATAGTCGGTGTTCAGACGCTGCAGGCTGGCGTCCAGCGCCGCGGTGAGATTGGCCCTGGTAAAGGCCAGACCGCCATTGCGGATATAGTCCATGTCGCGTCCCGGACCGGCCGCCTTGCTGGCCAGTATCCAGTCGGCGCGATCGCCATGCTGGCGAAAGTAGTTGCCGATGATGGTCTCGGTACGGGTGTAGGTCTCGGCGCGCGGCGGCACCGGATACATCTCCGCCGTGTCGATGAAGTTGACCCCGGCGGCCTTGGCGGCGCGCAACTGCTCGAAGGCCTCGGCCTCGGTGTTCTGCTCACCCCAGGTCATAGTGCCCAGCGCAATGGCGCTAACCTGGAGGTCGGTACGACCCAGCGATCGAAAGTGCATCTGGAAGCTCTCTGTCGGTGCGGAAGTCGTACAAGTTAACAGGCGGCTGCCTGGTCTGCCCATCGGTCCGATGAGGCTGCCGATCCGACGCCGACCGGCGCGACCTCGCCAGGTGCCCCGTATATCCGTAGAATGTCGCCCCGCCTCCGCGCCCTGGGTTCCCTCACCCCAGGTAACCAAAAAAGGACTGCCCATGTCTGCCTTGCTTGCCACCCCGCAGCGTGCCCTCGTGGCCGCGCTCGTCGCTTTCCACATCCTCATCATCATCGCCAGCAACTATCTGGTGCAGTTGCCGCTGCAGCTGTTCGGCTGGCACACCACCTGGGGTGCCTTCAGCTTCCCCTTCATCTTCCTGGCCACCGACCTCACCGTGCGGGTGATGGGCAAGGCGGCGGCGCGTCAGGTTATCGCCCGGGTGATGCTGCCGGCGCTGTTGGTCTCCTATGGGGTTTCCGTGCTGTTCCAGGACGGCAGCTTCCAGGGCTGGACGGCGCTGGCCGCCCTCAATGTCTTCGTCCTGCGCATCTCCCTGGCGAGCTTCTGCGCCTATGTGCTTGGCCAGTTGCTCGACATCCAGGTGTTCGACCGCCTGCGGCGCTCGCGCCACTGGTGGCTGGCGCCGACGGTCTCGACCCTGTTCGGCAACGCCCTCGACACCCTGGCGTTCTTTTCCATCGCCTTCTGGCGCAGCGACAATCCCTTCATGGCCAGTCATTGGCCGGAGATCGCCCTGGTCGACTACGGGGTCAAGCTGACGGTCAGCCTGCTGCTCTTCGTGCCGCTCTACGGCGTGCTGCTGCGCTCCCTGGTACCCCAGGCCTGGGCACGGCGCCCGGACCTCGCCTGAGTGCAGGATTGCTGCCAGGCGCGGCTTGCCCCTAGAGTGAAGCCCCCTTCACTGCCCCGAGTTCCGCCATGCTCGCCACCGCCCTCGCCCGCTTTCCGCGCCTGACGCTGCAATCCTCGGCGACCCCGCTGGAGCTCCTGCCGCGACTGTCGGCAGAGCTGGGCCGACCGGTCTACTGCAAGCGCGACGACGCCACCAGCCTGGCCCTGGGCGGCAACAAGGTGCGCAAGCTGGAGTACCTGGTCGCCGCGGCGCTGGCCGCCGGCGCCGACACCCTGGTGACCGCCGGCGCCATCCAGTCCAATCATGTCCGTCAGACTGCAGCCGTCGCCGCGCAGCAGGGGCTGGCCTGCGTCGCCCTGCTGGAAAATCCCATCGCCACCACGGCTCCCGGTTATCTGCACGGCGGCAATCGTCTCCTGCTCGAACTCTTCGGCGCCGAGGTCAGGGCCGTCGCCGCCCTCGATGATCCGGTCAGCCAGCTGGAAGCCGCAACCGAGCGCCTGCGCCAGCAAGGGCGCAAGCCCTGGGTGATTCCCATTGGCGGCTCCAGCGCCCTGGGCGCCCTCGGCTACGTCCGTGCCGGCCTGGAACTCGACGCTCAGCTGCACGAACTGCAGCTGCAACCCGCTGCCGTTATCCTCGCCTCCGGCAGTGCCGGCACCCAGGCCGGTCTGGACCTGGCCCTCCACCAGCTGCGACCGGAGTTGCCGGTGATCGGGGTCACCGTCTCCCGCACCGAGGCCGAACAGCTGCCCAAGGTCGCCCTGCTGCGGCAACAGCTGGCCGAGCTGTTGGGCGTCGCCCCGCCTCAGGATCCGCCGCAGCTGCGTGATGGCTATTTCGGTCCCCGCTATGGCGAACCCAATCCCGGCACCCTGGCGGCCATCCGCCGGCTGGGCCGGCTGGAAGGTCTTGTGCTCGACCCGGTCTACACCGGCAAGGCCATGGCCGGCCTGCTGGACATGGTAGCCACCGGCGCGCTGCCGCCCGGCCCCCTGGTATTCCTGCACACCGGCGGAGCCCCGGGTACCTTCGCCTATGGCGACTGGTTGGCGTGATCGGCTAGCCAAGTCCCTGGGCGATGGCATAACGTCAGCAGTTTTCGGACTTGGGATGTCAGAACAGACACCCCCATAGTGGCGCACCCTCATAACCTCAAGGATTTCCTCCATGCGCAAAGCTCTCCCCCAGCGTCTGTTCCGTAGCGCCGCCCTGCTGCTCGCCCTGGGCCTGGCCCACCAGGCCACCGCCCAGGCCGAAGATCTCCTGCAGACCGTCAAGCAGCGTGGCGAACTGGTCGTCGGCCTGGAAGGCACCTATCCGCCCTTCAGCTTCCAGAACGAACAGGGCCAGCTGACCGGCTTCGAAGTGGACTTCGCCAAGGCGCTGGCCAAGGAACTGGGCGTCGACGCCAAGATCCAGCCCGGCAAGTGGGATGGCCTGCTGGCAGCCCTGGAATCCCGTCGCCTGGACGTAGTGATCAACCAGGTCACCATCAGCGAGGAGCGCAAGAAGAAATACGATTTCTCCACCCCCTACACCGTCTCCGGCATCCAGGCCCTGGTGCGCAAGGACGATGTGGACAGCATCAAGACTGCCGCCGACCTCGCCGGCAAGAAGGTCGGCGTCGGCCTGGGTACCAACTACGAGCAGTGGCTGCGCCAGAATGTACCCAAGGCGGACGTGCGCACCTACGAAGACGATCCGACCAAGTACCAGGATCTGCGCGTCGGCCGTATCGACGCCATCCTCGTCGACCGCCTGGCCGCCCTGGAATTGCTGGCCAAGACCAAGGACAAGCTGGCCCTGGCCGGTGAGCCTTTCAGCCGCCAGGAATCGGGCATCGCCGAGCGCAAGGGCGATCCGGAATTCCATGCCGCGGTCGACCAGGCCATCGCCAAGCTGCGCGCCGACGGCACCCTGGCCAAGATCTCCGAGAAGTGGTTCAAGGCTGACGTCACCCAATGAGCGACACGCTACAGCTCCTGCTCGATTCGCTGCCCTTCCTGCTGAAGGGCGCGATCTGGACAGTGGTCCTGAGCCTCGGCGGCATGTTCTTCGGACTGCTGCTGGGCTTCGGCCTGGCCCTGCTGCGCCGCTCCCGGAGTCTGCCGCTGCGTAGCCTGGCGCGGCTGTACATCTCGTTTTTCCGGGGTACGCCACTGCTGGTGCAGCTGTTCGTCATCTACTACGGCCTGCCCGAGCTCGGTCTCCAGCTCGATCCGCTGCCGGCGGCGCTGATCGGCTTCTCGCTGAACATGGCGGCCTACACGGCGGAGATCATCCGCTCGGCCATCGGCGCCATCGACCGCGGCCAGTGGGAAGCCGCCGCTAGCATCGGCATGACGCCCCTGCAGACCGTGAGGCGCGCCATCCTGCCCCAGGCGCTGCGGATCGCCCTGCCACCGCTCGGCAACAGCTTCATCTCGCTGGTCAAGGACACCTCGCTGGCGGCCACCATCCAGGTGCCTGAGCTGTTCCGCCAGGCCCAGCTGATCACTGCCCGCACCTTCGAGATCTTCAGTATGTACCTGGCCGCAGCGCTGCTCTACTGGGTGCTGGCCAGCCTGCTGTCCACCCTGCAGAATCGCCTGGAGCGACACTACGGGCGTCACATCAACGAGCGAGGCCCGTCATGATCGAGGTGCAGGGACTCTCCAAGTCCTTTCAACAGCAGACCGTGCTCCAGGCCATCGACCTCCAGGTGGCCCAGGGCGAGGTGGTCGCCATCATCGGCCCCAGCGGCTCGGGCAAGACCACCCTGCTGCGCTGCCTCAATCTGCTGGAGACGCCGGACGCCGGCAGTATCCGCCTGGGTGAGCTGCGTATCGATGCCAGCCGGCCGCTCAAGGCCCAGCAGGGCACCATTCGCCAGTTGCGCCAGAGCATGGGTTTCGTCTTCCAGAACTTCAATCTGTTTCCCCATCGCACCGCGCTGGAGAACGTGATCGAAGGGCCTATCATCGTCCAGGGCGAAGCGCGCGAGACCGCCAGCGCCCGCGGTCGCGAGCTGTTGGCCAAGGTCGGGCTGGCCGACAAGGCGGATACCTATCCCGGGCAGCTGTCGGGTGGCCAGCAACAGCGGGTCGCCATCGCCCGGGCGCTGGCCATGCGTCCCCAGGCCATCCTCTTCGACGAACCCACTTCGGCGCTGGATCCCGAGCGGGTCGGCGAGGTGCTCGAGACGATCCGCGGGCTGGCCCAGGAGGGTCGTACCCTGGTGATCGTCACCCACGAGATGGCCTTCGCCCGTGACGTCGCCCACCGGGTGCTGTTCATGGACGCTGGCCGCATCGTCGAACAGGGCCCGGCAGCCGAGCTGTTCAATCAGCAGCGTGAAGAACGAACCCGGCGCTTCCTGGCCAAGTTCGTTCGCGACAGCGCCGCCGACTACTCCTGAGCCAGGCCGGCACAGCCCTGCAGGCTGGCCTGGCTGACGTTGCTGTTGGCCGGCACGCCATGGGTCAGCCAGACGTTGCCGCCAATGGTCGAACCCTGGCCGATGGTGATGCGCCCGAGGATGGTCGCCCCGGCATAGATCACCACGTCGTCCTCGACGATGGGATGGCGCGGGTGGCCCTTCTTGAGATTGCCCTCGGCATCGGCCGGGAAGCGCTTGGCACCGAGGGTCACAGCCTGATAGATGCGCACCCGGTCGCCGATGATGCAGGTCTCGCCGATCACCACGCCCGTGCCATGATCGATGAAGAAGCCTTCGCCGATCTGGGCGCCCGGGTGGATGTCGATCCCGGTCGCCGAATGCGCCCGCTCGCTGACCATCCGCGCCAGCAGCGGCAGGCCGCTGCGATAGAAGTGATGGGCGATGCGGTGATGGATCATGGCGTAGATGCCCGGATAGCACAGCAGTACCTCGTCCACGCTGCGCGCAGCGGGATCGCCCTGGTAGGCGGCGATCACGTCGGTATCCAGCAGGCGGCGCAGATCCGGCAGCGCCAGGGCAAAGGCCTGTACCAGCCGGCGCGCCTCATCGGCACGATTGACGCCGTTCTCGCCACGCTGCTTGGCGAAATAGTCCAGCTCCAGCTTCGCCTGGATCACCAGGGCATTGAGCGCTCGCTCCAGCTCGAAGCCGACATAGAAGTCCTCGCTTTCCTGGCGCAACTGATCCGGCCCGAGGCGCAGCGGAAAGAGCGCCCCGCTGAGGGATTCGATCACGCTGGCCATGACGCTGCGCGACGGCAGCTCGCGGCCACTGAATTCGCGAAAACGTCCATGGGTCTCGCGCCATTGACTGCGCGCCTCATGCAGTTCACCGACGATGCGCCCTAGTTGCCAGTCGTTGCCGCCCGTGGATTGCCCGTTAAGTTCGCTCATAAGTCATCTATCCAGTTGCCAGGTCGCCGAGGATAAAGTATCCGCTGGTCCCTGACAGCCCACGTCGCGCCAGGCGCGCTAAGCTGTCGCCCTTTGCCCATCAAGGAGCGCCACCCATGATCGCTTCCCCGCTGGTCACCGTCGCCTGGCTGCACGAGCAACTTGGTCGCCCGGACCTGCTGATCCTCGATGCCAGTCTCTATCTGCCCAATGAACCCCAGATCGCCGACGAAACCTATCGGCAGCAGCACATCCCCGGCGCCCTGCGCTTCGATATCGAACACTTCTCCGACCCGGACACCGCGCTGCCGCACATGGTCCCCAGCGCCGGACGCTTCGCCCGCCTGGCCGGCGAACTGGGCGTCACCCCGGAGACCACCCTGGTCGTCTACGACCAGAAGGGTCTCTTCTCCGCCGCCCGGGCCTGGTGGCTGTTCCGCCTGTTCGGCCATGACCAGGTGCTGGTGCTCGATGGCGGCCTGCCGCTCTGGCGTGAACAGGGCCTGCCGCTGGAGGCCGGTGAAAACCTGCCCAGCCCGCAGCCACCCTACCCCGTCATCTTCAACAACCGCCTGCTCTGCGGCCTGGGCGATGTGCAGACCGCGCTCAGCGTGGGCCAAACCCAGGTGCTCGACGCGCGCGGCGCCAAGCGCTTCACCGGCGAGATCGCCGAGCCGCGCCCGGGCGTTGCCTCCGGTCATATGCCCGGCAGCCAGAATCTGCCCTACGACAGCCTGTTGACCGACAACGGCACCCTGTTGCCACCCCAGGAGTTGCGGCAGCGCTTCCAGGCCCTGGGTATCGATGGCCTGCATCCGGTGATCACCAGCTGCGGCAGTGGGGTCACCGCCACGGTGCTGCTGCTCGCCCTCAGTGTCGCCGGCTTTCCGGATGGCCGACTCTATGACGGTTCCTGGAGCGAATGGGGTCAGCATCCCGCCACGATCAAGGCCCTGGGCGCTGCCTGAGGTTTGGCTAAGGTACTGATTTCCTTCATAACCTGTAGTATCCGATAGAGGCGCCTAATCGCCAGCATCGCCTTTAACAATGAGGTGAATCGTCAAACTGCGATTAGTATGCGTCCTATCGATTTCAACCCTGACTTAAACCCATCAAGGAGTCATCAATGTCCCTGATCAACACCGAAGTGAAGCCTTTCACCGCGACTGCCTACCACAATGGCAAATTCGTCCAGGTGACCGAGGCCGATCTGAAGGGCAAGTGGTCCGCCATCGTGTTCTACCCGGCTGACTTCACCTTCGTGTGCCCCACCGAGCTGGAAGACCTTGCTGACCTGTACCCCGAGTTCCAGAAGCTGGGCGTAGAGATCTATGGCGTGTCCTGCGACACCCACTTCGCCCACAAGGCCTGGCACGACACCTCGGAAGCCATCAAGAAGGTCAAGTACCCGCTGGTAGGCGATCCCACCGCTCGCCTGGCACGCAACTTCGAAGTGCTGATCGAAGAAGAAGGCCTGGCCCTGCGCGGCACCTTCCTGATCAACCCGGAAGGTCAGATCAAGCTGTGCGAAATCCACGACAACGGTATCGGCCGTGATGCCAGCGAACTGCTGCGCAAGGTCCGCGCCGCCCAGTACGTCGCCAACCACCCGGGCGAAGTCTGCCCGGCCAAGTGGAAAGAAGGCGAAGCGACCCTGACCCCCTCGCTGGACCTGGTCGGCAAGATCTAACGCCCGCCTGATCTAGCCCGAGCGCCCGGGCGCCTTGCCCGCGCGCTCTTTTTTTGCCCATTTTTTACGGAAGCCACGTCGCCATGTTGGACGCAAATCTGAAAGCCCAGCTCAAGACCTACCTCGAACGCGTCACGCGCCCCATCGAGATCGTCGCGTCCCTCGACGATGGCGCGAAGTCCCGTGAAATGCACAGCCTGCTGCAGGATATCGCCAGCCTGTCCGATCAGGTCAGCCTCAGCACCGACGGCAGCGATGAGCGTCGTCCCTCCTTCGCCCTGCTGACCCCCGGTCAGAACATCGACCTGCGCTTCGCCGGTCTGCCCATGGGCCACGAATTTACGTCCCTGGTCCTGGCCCTGCTCCAGGTTGGCGGTCATCCGTCCAAGGCCAGCCAGGACGTCATCGAGCAGGTCAAGGCCCTCGACGGCGACTACCAGTTCGAAACCTATTTTTCCCTGTCCTGCCAGAACTGCCCGGACGTGGTGCAAGCCCTGAATCTCATGGCCGTGCTCAATCCCCGGGTCAAGCACGTCGCCGTCGACGGCGCCCTGTTCCAGGACGAAGTCGAGCGCCGCCGGATCATGGCCGTGCCCAGCGTCTACCTGAACGGCGAACCCTTCGGCCAGGGCCGCATGGGCCTGGAAGAGATCGTCGCCAAACTCGACACCGGCGCCGCCGCCCGCTCCGCCGACAAGCTCAAGGCCAAGGACGCCTTCGACGTCCTGGTCATTGGTGGCGGCCCCGCTGGTGCTGCAGCAGCCGTCTATGCCGCGCGCAAGGGCATCCGCACCGGCGTCGCCGCCGAGCGCTTTGGCGGCCAGGTGCTGGACACCCTCGCCATCGAGAACTTCATCTCCATCAAGGAGACCGAAGGCCCGAAGCTGGCCATGGCGCTCGAAGAGCACGTCAAGCAGTACGAAGTCGACATCATGAACCTGCAGCGCGCCGAGCAGCTGATTCCGGCCCACGACGCTAGCGGTCTGCACGAAGTACGCTTCGCCGATGGTGGCTCGCTCAAGGCCAAGACGCTGATCCTTGCCACCGGTGCCCGCTGGCGTGAGATGAATGTGCCGGGTGAGCAGGAATACCGTAACCGCGGCGTAGCCTACTGCCCGCACTGCGACGGTCCCCTGTTCAAGGGCAAGCGCGTCGCCGTGGTCGGCGGCGGCAACTCGGGAGTCGAGGCAGCCATCGACCTCGCCGGCATCGTCGCCCAGGTGACCCTGATCGAGTACGACGGCCAGCTGCGTGCCGACGCCGTGCTGCAGCGCAAGCTGTTCAGCCTGCCCAACGTGACCGTCATCACCAGTGCGCTCACCAGTGAAGTCAAGGGTGACGGCCAGAAGGTCAACGGCCTGGTCTACAAGGACCGCAATTCCAGCGAGTTCCACCATATCGACCTAGAAGGCGTCTTCGTGCAGATCGGTCTGGTACCCAACACCGACTGGCTCAAGGGCACCGTGGAGCTGTCGCCACGTGGCGAGATCGAAGTGGACGCGCGCTGCCAGACCTCCCTGCCTGGCGTGTTCGCGGCGGGCGACGTCACCACCGTACCCTACAAGCAGATCATCATCGCCCTGGGCGAAGGCGCCAAGGCCTCCCTGGCCGCCTTCGATCACCTGATCCGCACCAGCGCCTGATCGATCTGACGCTCCACTCCAAGCCCGACATCTGTCGGGCTTTTTTTCGGCTGGTGATTTTTGCCAAGGCGTTGGCATGGTTCTCGCTGCAACCTAACCAGGCGTCATAAAGATGGGCACGAACGGTCTAGGAGTTCTTCCCGGACTTTCGTTAGGATCTTAGTGCCGGGTCCCTAGACCTGGCAGCTCCAGCGGTAGAGGACCAGGCAATATATGCACAGACAGATTTCTTCCAGCATCCACGACTCCTATCCCCCCAAGCTGGCGCCCGCCACCCCGCTCACCCATCCGGAACTCGTAGCCTCTCTGGAGGCCACCCTGGCCCAACGCCAACCCGGCCCGGTGTGGCTGTTCGCCTATGGCTCGCTGATCTGGCGCCCCGAGTGCCCCGCGGTCGACGTTCGCCGGGCGCGGGTGCACGGCTATCACCGCGGTCTCTATCTCTGGTCCCAGCTGCATCGCGGCACCCCGAACAACCCGGCCTGGTACTGGGCCTGGATCGCGGCGGCTCCTGCTCGGGCTTCGCCTACCAGTTGCCCGATGATCAACTGGACGACCATCTGCTGGCCCTCTGGAAACGCGAAATGCCGGATGGCTCCTACCGTCCTCGCTGGCTGCAATGCCACCTGGAAGACGGCAGCAAGATCCAGGCGCTCGGCTTCGTGCTGAAACGCAATCTCCCCTGCTATGCCGGCAGCCTGTCCGACGACATCCTCAATCGCGTCCTGACCGAAGCCTGCGGCCATTTCGGCACCACCCTGGAGTACGTCGAACGCACCATCACGGCGCTCAGGGCTCACGCCATGCCCGATCGCAACCTGGAAGCCCTGCTGCAGCGCTATCGCAGCGCACCGCTGCTGGAGGCCATGCAGGGATGAAGCAACGCCAGATCAATCCCAGCAAGCTGCTGCTCAGCAAATGGACGGCCGTCCAGCCACGCGAACGGCAAAAGCATTTCATCGTGACACGGGTGCATACCCCGGAAGTCGAGACCGACCCCATATCGCAGATAGATATACAAGCCGTTCTCACTCGTCGTACCTGGACGCTGGACTGGCACGAGTTGCAGGATGCAGAATGCTGGCTGCAAGGCTGGCAATAAAACTCCGAAAGCAGGGCCGGAATTTTGCGACTAGCATCGCGATATGACGGCACGTTTCTGCAAAGGTGAAACCCTGTAGCAGCCAATGCTGTCACAGTGCCACCTTTGAACAGGAAGCTCTTCCGGATGACCCTCTATGTCGAACTCGCCAGCGCCTTCAACACCCTGAAAGGCGGATTCGAACCCCTGCGCTGCGTTATCTCCACGCGAGATCAACGTGCCTACGATGTCGAGGTCTTCTCTCGTAGCGGTCAGTCGGTACTCAATCGCCCCATCGCCCGCACCGAATTGCTCGACGCGGCCATGCTCGAAGCCTTCATCCTCGACAGCCGCTCACGCATCGAGCGCGACGCGGATGAAACACCCTACTGGACGATTCCCTCCTAAACGAAAAAGGCCACTCGAACAGGAGTGGCCTTTTCATTTGAATGGTGCCCGAGGCCGGAATCGAACCGGCACGACCGTTAAGTCGAGGGATTTTAAGTCCCTTGTGTCTACCAGTTTCACCACTCGGGCAGAACCGAATCCTCAGACGACCGGATTCGTAGAACCTGATCCAGTATTCACACATCCCTGGATGATGAAAAGCCCCGTAGACCAGGGATCTACGGGGCTCTCAATAGTGGAGGCCGAGGTCGGAATCGAACCGGCGTACACGGATTTGCAATCCGCTGCATGACCACTCTGCCACCCGGCCTCAAACCTGAATGTCTTGCGACACTCATGTAAAACATGGAGCGGGAAACGAGACTCGAACTCGCGACCCCGACCTTGGCAAGGTCGTGCTCTACCAACTGAGCTATTCCCGCTTGGTGACGGGCGCCATTCTATCTGAGCCACCCTTCATGTCAAGCCATTGATTCAAAAACTTATTTCTTTTTCTCGGCGCTCATCAGATGCGGCCAGGCCGCCATCAGATAGGTGCACATGGACCACAGCGTCAGCGCCGCCGCGACGATAAGCAAGGCGTAGCCGCTGATGACCCAGAAGGTCATCTGCGGCGGATTGGCCAGCAGGATGACCAGGGCCAACATCTGCGCCGCAGTCTTCCATTTGCCCAGATTGGAGACCGCGACCTGGGCACGGGCACCCAGCTCGGCCATCCACTCCCGCAACGCCGATACGACGATCTCGCGCCCGACGATGATGACGGCGGGCAGCGTCAGCCAGGCGTTGGCGTGCTCCTGTACCAGCAACACCAAGGCCACGGCGACGATGAGCTTGTCCGCTACCGGATCCAGAAAGGCACCAAAGGGCGTGCTCTGCCCCAGCCGCCGCGCCAGATAACCATCCAGCCAGTCGGTCGCACAGGCGATCGCGAAGACGGTGCTGGCGGTCCAGTAGCTCCAGTGGACCGGCAGGTAGAACAGGATGACGAACAGGGGAATGAGGAAGACGCGCAGTACGGTAAGCAGATTTGGAATATTCATTGGCGCGGCTATTGGTGAACGTGAGGCGATTCTACTCGCTGTGCAAGGCGGCATAAATCTGCTCGGCCAGCTTTTTGCTAATGCTGGGCGCTTTGGCAATTTCCTCGATGCTGGCGCGCTGCAATTCGCGGAGCCCACCAAAGTGCTTCAAGAGCTCCTGCCGGCGCTTGGGTCCGATGCCAGCGACCTCTTCCAGAGAGGAGGTCCTGCGCGCCTTGCCGCGACGTGCGCGATGCCCGGTAATCGCGAAACGGTGCGCCTCATCGCGGATCTGCTGAATGAGGTGCAGCGCGGGCGAATGAGCCGGCAGGGTGAATTCGTTGGAGGGATCGTCCAGATAGAGGACCTCGAGGCCGGGCTTGCGGGTGACGCCTTTGGCCACCCCCAGCAAAACCAGATCCGGTACGGCGAGCTCCCTCAGCACCTCACGGGCCATGGCCAGCTGGCCCTTGCCGCCAT
Organism: Pseudomonas oryzihabitans; assembly: GCF_014522265.1. Classification (GTDB taxonomy): domain Bacteria; phylum Pseudomonadota; class Gammaproteobacteria; order Pseudomonadales; family Pseudomonadaceae; genus Chryseomonas; species Chryseomonas aestiva. Next base: position 3,797,872 of record NZ_CP017024.1, on the reverse strand, counting down.
CCACCAGCAAGATATCTGGCAACTTGCCCTCGCCCGCTTTCAACCGACTGAAGCGACGCGTCAGCGCCTGATGCATCGCCGCATAGTCATCGCCGGCCGTTACGCCTTCGATATTGTAACGACGATAATCCGATTTGAGCGGTCCCTCCGGCCCGAAGACCACACAGGACGCCACGGTCGCCTCGCCACTTGAATGACTGATATCGAAGCATTCCAGCCGTTGCGGTGGTTCGGGCAGATCCAGCGCCTGGACCAGGGCGTCGAAACGCACACCCATGTGCTGCCGATTGGCCAGACGTGTATTCAACGCCTGCTCCGCATTGGTTACCGCCAGCTGCTGCCAGCGTGCCCGAGTCCCGCGGACGCGATGCGCGATGACCAATTGCCGCTTATGGACTTCGGCAAAGGCGTCGATCAGCGTAGCGAAGTCCTCATGGACGGAATTGACGATGATCTCATCCGGCAGATCCCGTTCCAGGTAAGCGAGATAGTACTGCTCCAGGAAGGCGACCAGCACCTCACTGGAATCCTCCTCGATTCCCACCTCCGGAAAGAAATTCTTGCTGCCCAGCACCCGACCACCGCGGACACTGACCAGGTGGACACAGGCACCACCCGGGTTGACGAGCGCAGCGATGACATCGACGTCGCCGGTGCCTCCCTCGATACTCTGCTGGTCCTGGACACGCCTGACCAAGGCCACCTGATCGCGCAACTCGGCAGCACGCTCGAATTGCAGATTGACCGAGGCACTCTCCATCTTGACTTGCAGCTCTTCGGCCAGGGCATTGCTGCGCCCCTCGAGAAACATGGCGGAATGGCGAACGTCCTCGCCATATTCCTGCTCACTCACCAACGCAACGCAGGGTCCTTTGCATCTCTTGATCTGGTATTGCAGACAGGGCCGCGTGCGATTGCGGAAATAGTTGTCATCACACTGGCGCACCTGGAAGGCTTTCTGCAGCAGATTGAGACTTTCGCGGATGGCACCGGCACTGGGATAGGGCCCGAAATAGCGTCCCTTTCCTCTCTTCTCGCCGCGGTGAATGGTCAGCCGAGGATACTTATCCTCGGTGGAAAGATAGACGTAGGGGTAGGACTTATCATCCCGCAACAGGATGTTGTAGGGCGGACGCCACTGCTTGATGAGGTTTTGTTCCAGCAAGAGCGCTTCGGTCTCGTTGCCCGTGATGGTGGTCTCGATCTGGGCGATCTTGGACACCATGGAAGCCGTCTTGGGCGCCAAGCCGGTCTTTCTGAAGTAACTCGAAAGGCGGTTCTTGAGGTTCTTTGCTTTACCTACATAGAGGAGCTTGCCGCCCTCATCGAACATCCGGTAGACACCCGGACGTCCACTGCAACCGGATAAAAAGGCCGCAGCATCGAAAGATTGACTCATATCAACTCGTTGCATCTACCATGCCGTGGCGAACGGCCAACATGGCCAGTTCGACATCGCTGGTAATCGATAATTTCTCGAAGATCCGATAGCGATAGGTGTTGACGGTCTTGGGCGACAAACAAAGCTTGTCGGAAATGACCTGGACTTTCTGGCAGCCCGCGATCATCAGCGCGATCTGAATCTCACGCTCGGACAGCTGATCGAACGGCGATGCTTCGGCCTTGGACTGGAAGGGCTTCAAGGCGAGCTGCTGAGCAATCTGCGCACTGATATACCGCCGACCGGCAAAAGCCTGCTTGATGGCGGTGATCATCTCTTCGATGTCAGCCCCCTTAGTCAGATACCCCGCAGCGCCCGCCTGGAGCAGACGTGTCGGAAAGGGATCTTCCTCACAGGCCGTGACGACAACCACCTTCAGGTCAGGCCGAGTGCGCAAGAGCTTGCGCGTAGCTTCCAGCCCACCAATACCGGGCATACGGACGTCCATCAAGACGACATCCGGCTCAAGTTCACGGGCCAGCATCAATGCATTTTCGCCACTGTCTGCCTGGCCGACGACCTGGATTCCTGCTACATCCGCGAGCATCCGTACGATGCCGGTACGAACAAGATCATGGTCGTCGACAACTAGCACCTTGATCAAAATCGAATCCCCTTCGCTTGCGCTTTCATCGCTTGCGTCACCTGAGCACCTGTCCGCGGATCCTAACGTTCAAGGAATAGGATCCTGGGCCACGCTAGAAATTTGGTTGGTCATGCAAAGAAAAAAGGGGTACGACGCTTCGCACCCCTTGCCTACCGGCCTTAGGCCATTGGGCATTGTATACCGAAAAGGTTAAGGAAAATGTACTAGATCAGAATCATTCCCGGTCAGGTTACCGGTGGTTATGAGGATTCTCTGGCAGGCTGCTGCAGTCGATCTCGGCCAACGTAGTTTTGCCAACTCGCTATATCGGCAGCGCACGCTCGACAGCTGCACAAGTAACCGGATAACCGGAGCCTGCCCTGATGGCCATTTTTCCAGGCCTGTCATGCCTGCGGCGACCTCAAGGCGCTGGGCTTCGCAAGCTCAACCCAACCTACGATAATTCTGTGCCGCGCTTCCAACACAACAGCCCGGCGCAGCCAGGCTGTTGTGCTCTTGCGGACTTGAAGCAGCACTCGCCTAGCAGGGCACTGCTCCAGCGCCGCCGCCGCGCCCTTTGGTCCCCTCTCCCCCGGGGAGAGGGCTAGGGTGAGGGCACCCTCAGCGACGCAACTTTCAGGCGTCCGCTAGCCAATTAGCTGCTCCCAGTCCTCAAGCCCCTGACGCCCGGTCAAACTTTCCTCGCCCCAAAGACAACACCCCCGCCAGAGTGAACTGAGCGGGGGTGCTGGGTGTTAGGCGCTTGACGATGACCTACTCTCACATGGGGAAACCCCACACTACCATCGGCGATGCATCGTTTCACTTCTGAGTTCGGGAAGGGATCAGGTGGTTCCAATGCTCTATGTTCGTCAAGCAATTCGGTTGGCTGACCAGGCGATGAGGCTGCCTGGCTGGCCCAATTGGGTCTGTGATCGAAGTAGACAACTCGTCTTGGGTCTTGCGAACCCACGCGCCGTTTTCGGCGTCGTCTTCCTCACGCTCTGACACGCGGTCAGATTGTTTGGGTGTTATATGGTCAAGCCTCACGGGCAATTAGTATCGGTTAGCTCAACGCCTCACAGCGCTTACACACCCGACCTATCAACGTCGTAGTCTTCGACGGCCCTTCAGGAAGCTCAAGGCTCCAGTGAGATCTCATCTTGAGGCAAGTTTCCCGCTTAGATGCTTTCAGCGGTTATCTCTTCCGAACATAGCTACCCGGCAATGCCACTGGCGTGACAACCGGAACACCAGAGGTTCGTCCACTCCGGTCCTCTCGTACTAGGAGCAGCCCCTCTCAAATCTCAAACGTCCACGGCAGATAGGGACCGAACTGTCTCACGACGTTCTAAACCCAGCTCGCGTACCACTTTAAATGGCGAACAGCCATACCCTTGGGACCGGCTTCAGCCCCAGGATGTGATGAGCCGACATCGAGGTGCCAAACACCGCCGTCGATATGAACTCTTGGGCGGTATCAGCCTGTTATCCCCGGAGTACCTTTTATCCGTTGAGCGATGGCCCTTCCATACAGAACCACCGGATCACTAAGACCTACTTTCGTACCTGCTCGACGTGTCTGTCTCGCAGTCAAGCGCGCTTTTGCCTTTATACTCTACGACCGATTTCCGACCGGTCTGAGCGCACCTTCGTACTCCTCCGTTACTCTTTAGGAGGAGACCGCCCCAGTCAAACTGCCCACCATACACTGTCCTCGATCCGGATAACGGACCAGAGTTAGAACCTCAAGATTGCCAGGGTGGTATTTCAAGGATGGCTCCACGCAGACTGGCGTCCACGCTTCAAAGCCTCCCACCTATCCTACACAAGCAAGCTCAAAGTCCAGTGCAAAGCTACAGTAAAGGTTCACGGGGTCTTTCCGTCTAGCCGCGGATACACTGCATCTTCACAGCGATTTCAATTTCACTGAGTCTCGGGTGGAGACAGCGCCGCCATCGTTACGCCATTCGTGCAGGTCGGAACTTACCCGACAAGGAATTTCGCTACCTTAGGACCGTTATAGTTACGGCCGCCGTTTACCGGGGCTTCGATCAAGAGCTTCGCTTGCGCTAACCCCATCAATTAACCTTCCGGCACCGGGCAGGCGTCACACCCTATACGTCCACTTTCGTGTTTGCAGAGTGCTGTGTTTTTAATAAACAGTCGCAGCGGCCTGGTATCTTCGACCGGCATGAGCTTACGGGGTAAACCCTTCACCCTCACCGGCGCACCTTCTCCCGAAGTTACGGTGCCATTTTGCCTAGTTCCTTCACCCGAGTTCTCTCAAGCGCCTTGGTATTCTCTACCCGACCACCTGTGTCGGTTTGGGGTACGGTTCCTAGTTACCTGAAGCTTAGAGGCTTTTCCTGGAAGCATGGCATCAACCACTTCTCCTTCTAAAAGAAGGATCGTCATCAGCTCTCGGCCTTAACTGTCCGGATTTACCTAAACAGTCAGCCTACCACCTTAAACTTGGACAACCAACGCCAAGCTGGCCTAGCCTTCTCCGTCCCCCCATCGCAGTAACTAGAAGTACGGGAATATTAACCCGTTTCCCATCGACTACGCCTTTCAGCCTCGCCTTAGGGACCGACTCACCCTGCGTCGATTAACGTTGCGCAGGAACCCTTGGTCTTTCGGCGTGCGAGTTTTTCACTCGCATTGTCGTTACTCATGTCAGCATTCGCACTTCTGATACCTCCAGCAAGCTTCTCAACTCACCTTCACAGGCTTACAGAACGCTCCTCTACCGCATCACCAAAGGTGATACCCGTAGCTTCGGTGCCTGGTTTGAGCCCCGTTACATCTTCCGCGCAGGCCGACTCGACTAGTGAGCTATTACGCTTTCTTTAAAGGGTGGCTGCTTCTAAGCCAACCTCCTAGCTGTCTAAGCCTTCCCACATCGTTTACCACTTAACCAGGACTTTGGGACCTTAGCTGACGGTCTGGGTTGTTTCCCTTTTCACGACGGACGTTAGCACCCGCCGTGTGTCTCCCATGCTCGGCACTTCTGGGTATTCGGAGTTTGCATCGGTTTGGTAAGTCGGGATGACCCCCTAGCCGAAACAGTGCTCTACCCCCAGAGTGATACATGAGGCGCTACCTAAATAGCTTTCGAGGAGAACCAGCTATCTCCGAGCTTGATTAGCCTTTCACTCCGATCCACAAGTCATCCCCTGCCTTTTCAACGGAAGTGGGTTCGGTCCTCCAGTCAGTGTTACCTAACCTTCAACCTGCTCATGGATAGATCGCCCGGTTTCGGGTCTATTCCCAGCGACTAAACGCCCTATTAAGACTCGCTTTCGCTACGCCTCCCCTATTCGGTTAAGCTCGCCACTGAAA
>NZ_CP017024.1:2640000-3787500 GCF_014522265.1 Pseudomonas oryzihabitans | reverse complement strand
CGATTGTGCTGGACGACGGCCAGCCTCAGCAGCCCCATCCGCTGCGCAATGCCCTCTATGCCGCCAGTGGGCATTTTCAGCAGAGCTATGACGCTGCCATGGCCGACGAAGCGCTGCGCCTGAGCTATGTGGCGGTGACCCGTGGGGTCAGTCGGGTGCTGTGGTACACCCGTCAGCCACGGGGGCAGCGGCGATATTGGCGGGCTAAGCAGGTATCGGCTCGGGTGGCGTCGTCTCGTACCCCCATCGAGCGCGGCACAAAGTGAGTGGCCATGCCCGCCATGACGACGCGCACATCGCCACCCTCTCCTTAGCCACTCAGACTTGAAGCAATCGCCTCGCTCAATCCCTGCAGCCGGCGCGATTGCATGGACTGGTCCTCGTATCGAGCATGCAGGAGCAGAAAGCGTGCCGAGGGCAACGCCGGCAGGGCGTCCTGGTCGAGCCGCCGCAGCCCCTGTCCGGCCACCGCGGAAGCATTCAGGCAGGCAATGCCGAGGCCTGCCGTCAGCGCTGCCTGCAGACCTGCCACACCAGAAGCGATATGGCTGATGACATAGGGGATGCCTGCGGCCTCCAGGCGGCTGCACGCCAATCGATGCAGGGAGCAGCCCTCCGGCAACAGGGCCAGGGGCAAGGGTCGCCCTCGCTGCAGCGGATTGCTGTCCAAAGCGCTCACCCAGATCAGTGGCTCCTGGTGCAGGGGTCTGATCTTCACCCTGGGTGCAGTCTTCCGCTCCGACTCAAGGCTCATAACGATGGCCAAGTCCAGCTCGCCCTGGCGCTGGGCAAGCTCGAGCTCGTCGCTCCTGCCAATGCGGGTACGCAGACGCAGCCCCGGCAGTTGTTGATGCAGGCGTGCCAGCAGGCGCGCCAGATCGGCTGGGCGAAAATAATCGGTCACGCCAAGGCAGGCTTCTCCTTCGAGAGGAATCTGGTGGAGATCGCGCCAGGCCGCATCGGCCATCGCCAATAGCGGCCTGGCATGGGCCAGCAATCGCTCCCCTGCGGCCGTCGGTTTTACTCCGCTTTTGCTGCGAATCAACAGGGTATGGCCAGCGCGCTCTTCCAGCTTGCGCAATTGCTCGCTGAGCGCTGATTGCGATAGACAACGCAGCGGTACTGCTGCCGATAGGCTACCGGCGTCAACGGCGGTGACCAGGGTGCGAAGCTGTTCGAGATCGAAGCCGGACATGAGCAGCCATTCCAAAAACCGATGGATTCCATTCTATATTCCTGCTTTTCCGTTGCAAGAACGACCTGCACAGTGATGGCTTCAACCCAGGAGAACTGCCATGCCCCACATTACCCTTCAGCTTTCTGGCGAGCGCGATGAGACCCTCGGTCAACGTGCGGTACTGCTGATCAATGACCTGATCAAAGAGTGTCTGGGAAAACGCCCCGAAGACATGGCCACTACCCTCAACTACATTCCTGACTCGGATTGGTTTCTTGGCGGGCAGTCGTTGGCGACGCTGGGCGGCAGCGCCTTCCACCTCGACATCAGCATCACCGACGAGACGAATACCAAGGGCGAAAAGGCGCGTTTCCTTCACCAAGTCCAGGCAGCCATGGCGACGCTCAGGCCCGACCTTCACCACCTCTGCTATGTGCATCTGATCGACGCGCGCGCCACAGCCTATGGTTTTGGCGGCCGGAGTCAGGAATGGCGACACCAGCAAGTCGGGGTCTGATTCCACAGCTGGCTGCCGCCCTTCCCCCGGGCGGCAGCCAGTCCGCCCGCTACTCGATCACGTCGAAATCCTTGAGGTGCTCTTCGGACAGCTCCAGGCCCAGTCCAGGCGTGTCATCGTCCAGCTGCAGGTAGCCACCGACCGGCTGGGGTTCGCCCTTGAAGACGTAGTAGAAGAGTTCGTTGCCCACCTCCACGTCGAATACCGGGAAGAACTCGGCCATGGGCGAAGCGGTGCTGGCCATGGTCAGGTGGTAGTTGTGCATCTGCCCGGCATGGGGGATGACCGGCACCGACCAGGCTTCGGCCAGGGCGTTGATCTTGCGCGCGGCGGTGATGCCACCCACACGGTTGGTGTCGTATTGGATGACGTCCACGGCGCGGCGCTCGAGCAGGTCCTTGAAGCCGTAGGAGGTGAATTCGTGCTCGCCGCCGGAGATGGGCAGGATGCCCATCTTCTTGAGTTCGACGTAGCCTTCGATGTCATCGGCGATGACCGGCTCTTCCAGCCAGCGCGGTTCGAATTCGGCCAGTTTGGGCAGCATGCGACGGGCGTATTCCAGAGTCCAGCCCATGTAGCACTCCAGCATGATGTCGACGTCGGGACCGGCCAGCTCGCGCAGGGCGCGCACCTGGTCGAGATTGCGCCGCATGCCGGCGGGGCCGTCCTTGGGACCGTAGCCAAATCTCATCTTGAGGGCGTCGAAGCCCTGGTTGAGATAGCCCTGGGCCTCTTCCAGGAACAGATCCAGATTGTCGTTGGCGTAGAGCTTGGAGGCGTAGCAGGGAATCTTTTCCTTGGTGCGACCGCCCAGCAGCTTGAACACCGGCTTGTTCACCGCCTTGCCCATCAGGTCCCAGAGCGCCAGGTCGACGGCGGAGATGGCGGCCATGCCGATGCCCTTGCGGCCCCAGGCGTGGGTGCGGCGATACATCTTCTGCCAGAGGTATTCGTTGTCGAAGGGATCCTGGCCCATGACGATGGGGGTCAGGTACAGATCGATGATCTCCTTGGCCACTCGCGGCGCCAGGGCGCAATTGCCCAGACCGACCAGGCCGCTGTCGGTTTCGATCTCCACCACCAGCCAGCCGTGGAAGCGAAACGAGCCCATGGCGTCGCCGCGTTCATAGAGGATGTCGGTGGCATTGGTACAGAAGTGCGCCTGGGGCGGGACGACCTTGCCTTTCCATTCGAAGACGCGGGTGCGGACGCTGGTGATTTTCATCGGACTTTCCTTTTTTCGAGCATGAGTCAGGCCGGCCGGCTCCACGAGCCGGTTCGGCGAATTCAGGTAGCGCCTGGAGCGCCCCAGTAGCTATCAGTGGCGAGACGCGCCCAGGCGACAGGCGATCTCGAAGGCCTGACGGGTCGCGCCGACGTTGGCGCGACCCTGGCCGGCGATGTCGAAGGCGGTACCGTGGGCGGGCGTGGCGATGGGAATGGGCAGGCCACCCTGCACCGTCACTCCGCGGGAAAAGCCCATCAGCTTGATCGCGATCTGGCCCTGGTCGTGGTACATGGTCACCACGGCATCGAAGGCGCGGTTATCGCCCTGGACCTTGAGAAAGATGGTGTCCGCCGGATAGGGACCGTCGGCGGCGATGCCCAGCGCCTTCGCGCGCTCCACGGCCGGGCCGATGAGGTCGAGCTCCTCGCGGCCGAAGCTGCCGTTGTCGCCATTGTGCGGATTGAGTCCACAGACACCGATGCGCGGCCGGGCCAGGCCGCTGCGTTTGAGTTCGTTGTCGATCAGCTGGATGGCTTCGATCACCCGCTCCTGGCTGAGCAGGCCGGGGACGTCCTTGAGCGCGACATGGGAGGTCACCCGCGAGGTCCAGAGGTCGTCGAGCACGTTGAATTCGCAGAATGGCCCCTGGTAGCCCAGGTGCTCGGCGAACCAGTGCAGCTCGTCGTTATGGCCCATGCCCGCCAGGTGCAGCGAGGTCTTGTTCAGCGGACCGAAGAGGATGGCGTCGGTGTGGCCGGCCCGGGTCAGGTCGAGGGCGACGGCCAGGGTGTCCAGACTGTAGCGGCCACCGACGGCGCTGGCCTCGCTGCGCGGGAAGGCGCCCTCGGCGGCGCCACGGTAGGGATACAGCAGGGGTATGTCGTCCTGGAAATCGAGGGCATCCAGGCTGTCGATGCGGCGACAGGGGTACTCGCAACCGGCGATGCGCATGCCGGCGCGCGCCTCTTCCTCGTCGGCAATCAGCACCATGCGGGCGCGACTGCGCACCTCGGGATCGGCCAGCAGGCGGGCGATCAGCTCGGGACCGATGCCGGCCGGGTCGCCCAGCACCAGGGCCAGGCGGGGAAGCGGGGAGTTGCTCATGCGGAAGTCCTCAGGTAGGTGTCCAGGCGGATGACGTCGGCCACCGGGCGATACAGGCGCCGGGCGGTATCGTGGAAAAGCCGGCGCTGCGCCGTGGCAGGCAGCTCGGCCACCAGGCGCTTGAAGCCGCCGATGATGGTGTCGTAGCTGCCGCACAGGCGGTCGACGGGAAAGTTGCTGGCGAACATGGCCCGCTCGGCACCGAAGACGGCGATGGCCTCGCGGACGATCCAGGCGTTGTCCTCGGCGCGCCACGGCTGGCCGGCGAGGCCCAGGCCGGAGATCTTCAGCGCCACGTTGGGCCATTCGGCGAGGCGGGCCAGGGCAGCGCGCCAGGCGGCCAGACCTTCGGCGCTGCGATCGGACGGCAGCCCCGTGTGGTTGAGGATCAGCTGGGTAGCCGGGAAGTCCCGCGCCAGGCGACAGGCTTCGTCGAGATTCCACCAGGGCGTCTGCAGATCGAAGTGCAGGCCATGGCGCTGCAATTCGGCATAGCCCCGGCGCCAGCTGTCGTCACTCATCAGGGTACGCTGGCTGCCGACGTCTTCGGGACGCGCCGGACCACCGGGCTTGTGTCTCACGCTGCGCACCCGTTCGAAGGCGGCCTGGGCGGCGAGCAGCTCGGCGGCGTCTTCGGCATCCAGCCAGGCCTGGGCGACCACCGCATTGGGCACGCCATGGCGGCGCGCCAGGTCGTGAATGTAGCGGGTCTCACCCAGGGGATCGCGGGGATCCCACTCGGTCTCGACATAGACGGTCTGGACCACGTCATGGCCCGCCGCGTCAGCGAAATAGTGCTCCGGCAGATAGTCGCCCCTGATGGAGCTGTAATCACCATAGCGAAACGGGATGGTTTCCGCACCGGACAGCCAGGGGTGAAAATTGCGCCCGGGCTCCCAGAAGTGATGATGGGCATCGACGATGGGTCCGCTGTAGAGCTCAGTCATGGGCCAGCTCCTGGGTGTCCAGGGCGATCAGCAGGGTGCCGAGGATGAACAGGCCGGAGCAGAGGGCGAAGAAGCCCAGCACCGCCGGGTAGCCACCCAGGTGCTGCAGCAGCAGGCCGACCAGGATGGGCACGGCGATGCCACCCAGGCTGCCGGCCAGATTCATCACCCCACCGATCAGGCCGACCCGTGCCGGCGCGGCCAGCAGTGCCGGAAAGCTCCAGTAGAGGCTGCCCCACATGAGGAAGAAGGCGGTGAGCGACAGCAGCGCCACGGCGGCATAGGGATCGGTCAGCCGCGGCAGCAGCAGGAAGGCTGCCAGCGCCACCAGGCCGGAGCAGGACAGCAGCCCCTTGGCGGCGAGGCCACGGCGCACGCCCTTGCGCACCAGCAGGTCGCAGAGGAAGCCACCGACCAGGGAGCCGGCCGCCCCGCAGAGAAAGATGACGAAGGTGGCGGCGCCTATGCCCTTGATGTCGAAGCCACGGGCCTGGGCCAGATAGCTGGGGCCCCAGGTCAGCAGGCCGAAGAACACCATGGCCCAGCTGGCGCGACCGATGAGGATGCCGGCCAGGGAGCGGCGGGCGATGCCCAGGCCCCGGGCGCCAGCCTTGGCGGCCTGGGCCATCGAGGTGGTGCGACCTTCGTTGATGCGCGCCAGCTCGGCGGCATTGACTCCGGGGTGGGCGGCCGGGTCGTCCCTCAGGTAGCGCCAGGCAAGCCAGGCCATGGCTAGTGTGGCGATACCGGCGACGAAGAAGGCGGTGCGCCAGGAGCCGAAGACGGCGATCAGGTAGGCGATGAGCAGACCGCCCAGGGCGACGCCCAGCGGTCCGCCGCAATCCATCAGTACCGCGCCACGCCCACGTTCGCTGGAGGCCAGCCAGAGGGAGTTGAGCTTGCCACCCGCCGGAAACAGCGGCGCCTCGGCGGCGCCCAGGGCGACCCGGGCGAAGATCAGCGACAGCCCGCCGGTGGCGAAGGCGGCGAGGGTCTGGAAGACGCCCCAGAGGCCGGTGGACCAGCCGATCACCCGGCGCGGGCCATAGCGGTCGATCAGCCAGCCACCGGGAATCTGCAGCAGCGCATAGGCCCAGAAGAAGCTGCTGAGAATCAGGCCCTGCATGGCCGGCGTCAGCTGGAATTCGCGGGCGATGGTGGGCATGGCGATGGACAGCGACACGCGGTCCACCAGGTTGATGACGGTCAGGCCGAAGATGATGGCGAAGATGCGCCAGCGGACGCGGGAAGCCTGCAGCGCCGTCGGCACGGCGGCATCGGCAAGGCGTGATGAGCGGGACGTCGAGAGCATGGCGTGGACCCCTGGGATTCTTGTTATGGGTGTTCAGCTGCCGGCTGGCGAGATCGACTATCGGACCCAGATCGATAACCGTCTAATCAAATCTACGCATAGGTGTATAGCCCCAGGATATAGGTCGACCGTGTCTACTCGCTGTAGCCCTTGTGCCATGCGGCCCGGGACAAGGAGTCATCGGAGACATAACCTCAGGCTATCGGTGCATGCCTTATTTTGAGTGGTCAGGCTTGCCCAGGACTGCGCACACTCGGCCCACCCAAAACAACGACAAGAAAGAGGTAGTCCCATGCGCAGCATCTCTCTGCTCGCCGCCCTCCCCCTGTGCCTGGCCGCTGCGGTGTCTCCCGTGGCCCAAGCCGCCTGGCAGCCCGAGGGCAAGGTGGAAATCGTCGTCGCCGGCGGCCCCGGTGGCGGCACCGACCAGCTCGGTCGGCTGATTCAGTCGATCATCACCCAGCACAAGCTGCTCGACGCCAGCACCGTGGTGATGAACAAGGGCGGCGGCAATGGCGCCGAGGCCTTCCTGGAGATGAAGCTGGCCAAGGGCGAGGCGGACAAACTGGTCATCGCCACCAACAACGTCTATCTGCTGCCGCTGACCGCCAAGCTCGGCTACCAGCTCGCCGACCTCACCCCGGTGGCGGCCATCGCCGAAGACGATTTCATTCTCTGGAGCTACGCCGACGCGCCCTGGAAAGACGCCCGTGGCTACATCGAAGCCATCAAGCAGGATCCCGCCGGCAAGCGCATGGGGGGCAGCCAGTCCAAGGACGTCGATCAGACGCTGACCCTGCTGCTCAATCGCACCGAAGGTACCAAGCTCACCTACATCCCCTTCAAGAGCGGCAGCGAGGCGGCGACCCAGCTGGCCGGCAAGCACATCACCTCCAACGTCAACAATCCCAGCGAGAGCCTGAGCCAGTGGCGTGGTGGGCAGGTGGTGCCGCTCTGCGTGTTCAGCCAGACGCGCATGGCCTATACCGCCAAGGTCACCGAGACCCAGGCCTGGTCCGACGTGCCCACCTGCAAGGAGCAGGGCCTGGGCATCGATCAATACCGCTTCCCGCGTACCGTGCTGCTGCCCGGCGGCGTCAGCGACGAACAGCGCGCCTTCTATGTGGAGCTCTTGCGCAAGGTCAGCCAGACACCGGAGTTCAAGGCCTACATCGAGCGCAATGCCCTGGTGCCGACCTTCCTCGAAGGCCAGGCGCTGCAGGACTACATCGCCCAGGACAGCGCCCGGGTCACCCCGGTGTTCGAGGCCGCGGGCTGGCTCAAGCGCTGATTGGCGCATCGACACAGGAGAGACGGCCATGGCCGGAGATTCCCTGATCACCACCCGCTGGGTGGAGCTGGGCCTGGCGGCCTTTACCGCCGGACTCGGTGGCATCGTGATGATTGGCAGTCTGGAACAGGGTATCGGCTGGGGCGATGCCGGCCCCGAGCCGGGCTACTTCCCCTTCTACATCGGCCTGCTGCTGAGCCTGGCCAGCCTGGCCACGGCGCTGCAGACCCTGTGGCGCTGGCAGGCGTTGCGCACCGGCTTCGTCGAGCGCGCCGCCTTCGGCCAGGTGCTGCGGGTGTTTCTGCCGATGCTGGCCTTCGTCGTCGCCCTGCCCCTGCTGGGCCTCTATCTGACGGCCTTCCTGTTCATCGCCTGGTTCATGGCGCGGGATCGCCAGCGGCAAAGGCGTTACGGCGTCTGGCAGATCCTCGCCATCGCCGGCGGCGTGAGCCTCGCCAGCTATCTGATCTTCGCCCTCTGGTTCAAGGTGCCGCTGGATGCCGGGCCCCTGGCCGACCTCGCCCGCCTGCTGAGGAGCCTGTCATGAGCGAATTCGATTCCCTGATGCACGGGATGGGCCTGATCCTGTCCTTCCATCACATCGCGCTGATGGTGATCGGCGTGCTGCTCGGCATCCTGGTCGGAGTGCTGCCCGGCCTGGGCGCGCCCAATGGCGTCGCCCTGCTGCTGCCGCTGACCTTCACCATGAGCCCGACCTCGGCCATCATCCTGCTCTCCTGCATGTACTGGGGTGCGCTGTTCGGCGGCTCCATCACCTCGATCCTGTTCAACATCCCGGGGGAACCCTCGTCGGTGGCCACCACCTTCGACGGCTATCCGCTGGCCCGCCAGGGCCGCGCGGGCGAGGCCCTGACCGCGGCCTTCACCTCGGCGCTGCTGGGCGCCCTGGTCGGGGTGATGCTGCTGACCTTCCTCTCCAGCCGTATCGCCGCCTTCGCCATGGAATTCAGCTCGCCGGAATTCTTCGCCGTCTACCTGCTGGCCTTCTGCACCTTCATCGGCATGAGCAAGAATCCGCCATTGAAGACGGTGGCAGCCATGATGATCGGCTTCGCCATGGCGGCGGTGGGCATGGATACGGTGTCGGGCAATCTGCGCCTGACCTTCGACCAGCCGGCACTGCTGTCGGGCATCAGCTTCGAGGTGGCGGTAATCGGCCTGTTCGGCATCGGCGAGATTCTCTGCACCGTGGAGGAAGGCCTGGTCTTTCGTGGCGAGCAGGCGCGCATCACCCTGCGCACCGTGCTCGGCACCTGGAAACAGCTGCCGCGCTACTGGCTGACCTGGCTGCGCAGCGCCCTGGTCGGCTGCTGGATGGGTGTGACGCCCGGTGGCCCTACCGCCGCCTCCTTCATGAGCTACAGCCTGGCGCGACGCTTTTCGAAGAACCGCGACGGCTTCGGCAAGGGCGAACTGGAAGGGGTGATCGCCCCGGAGACCGCGGACCACAGCGCCGGCACCAGCGCCCTGCTGCCGATGCTGACGCTGGGCATCCCCGGCTCCGCCACCGCTGCGGTGATGCTCGGCGGCCTGATGATCTGGGGCCTGCATCCGGGGCCGACCCTGTTCACCGAACAGCACGATTTCGTCTGGAGCCTGATCGCCAGCATGTACCTGGGCAACGTGGTCAGCCTGATCGTGGTGCTGGCGACGGTGCCGCTGTTCGCCGCCATTCTGCGGATCCCCTTCTGCATCATCGCGCCGATCATCTTCACCGTCTGCGTGATCGGCGCCTACTCGGTGCACAACAGTCTGTTCGACGTCTGGCTGATGCTCGGCTTCGGCATCCTCGGCTATGCCTTCAAGAAGCTCGGCTATCCCATCGCCCCGCTGGTGCTGGCGGCGGTGCTGGGTGACAAGGCCGAGGACGCCTTCCGCCAGTCGATGCTGTTCTCCGACGGCCAGCTGGGCATCTTCTGGTCCAACCCGCTGGTGGGCAGTCTGACCACCGCGGCGCTGCTGATGCTCTGCTGGCCGTTGCTGGCGCGGGGACTGCAGGCGCTGCGCCCGGGCCAGCCGCGGGTCAAGGTACGGCCGTTGTGAATGCCCCGGCCTGGCACGGACGCACCCCACCGACGCCAGGCCTGGACGCTTGCGCTACCCTAGCCGGCTTCCCGGTACCCAGGTCCGCCAGCATGACGCGTATTCCCGATGCCCATACCATCCACAGCCGTCTGCGCCTGCGCCAGTTGCGCCTGGTGCTGGCGCTGGCGGAATTCGGCTCGCTGCGCCGCGCCGCCGACGACATCGGCATGACCCAGCCGGCCGCCACCAAGATGCTCCACGAGATCGAGAGCCTGCTGGGCGTGGGGCTGTTCGAGCGACTGCCGCGGGGCATGCGCGCCACGGCCTTTGGCGAGACGGTGATCTACTACGCGCGGATGGTCTTCGCCGAACTCTCGGGCATGCGCGAGGAGCTGGTCGCGCTGGAATCGGGCAATCTCGGCCGGGTCGCGGTAGGCGCCATCCCGGCGCTGGCATCGGGGCTGCTGACCCGTACCATCGCCACGCTCAAGCAGAGTCATCCGCGCCTGTCCATGTCGATCCAGGTGGATACCAGCGACGTGCTGGTCCAGGCGCTGCTGCAGGACCAGCTGGACGTGGTCCTGGGGCGCATCCCCACCGGCGCCCGCGCCGAGGAACTGCTGTTCGACAGCCTCGGCGAAGAGGTGCTCTGCGTGATCGCCGGCGCCCAGAATCCCCTGGCCCAGGCCACCCACCTCACCTGGGGCGAATTGCAGGAACACACCTGGGTGCTGCAGCAGCACCCCAGCCCGATGAGGGCGATCATCAACCAGGCCTTCCACGATGCCCGCGTCGATATCCCCGGCAGCATCGTCGAGACCACCTCCATCATGACCCTGCTGGCGCTGGTGCAGCAGACCGACATGCTCGGCGTGACGCCGCTGTCGGTAGTCAACGACTACCCCGGTCGTCACCTGCTGGCGGTGCTGCCCATCGCCTTCGAGCCGCGGCTGCCGCCCTATGGATTGATCCGTCGCCGGCACCGGGTGCAGTCCTCGGCCATGCAGACCTTCATGGTGGCGGTGCGCAGCGAGCATGGGCGGCTGAAGCACGACGACGGCTGAGCCTCCAACTCAGGCTGACCTGCAACGCCCATCGATTGCCCCACTCACCCCGCTTGGGCATAGTGAACCGGCCTGCCAGACACCGGAGTCACCTACCATGGCCGTCCTGTCGCCCCTCGCCCGCCCCGCTGCCTGCCGGGGTCGCCCATGACCCAGCGCACCATGCTGCTCACCGGCGCCAGTCGCGGGATCGGTCACGCCACCGTCAAACTGTTCCGCAACCTGGGCTGGCGTCTGCTCACCGTCTCCCGCCAGCCGTTCTCCGAGGAATGCGCCTGGCCGGAAGCCCGCGACGCACACATCCAGGCCGATCTCGCCGACCTCTCCCAGATCGATCGCCTGGTCGCCACCGTCCGCGAGCGCCTGCCGAGCGGCAAGCTGCACGCGCTGGTCAACAACGCGGGGATCTCGCCCAAGGGAACTGACGGCAGCCGCCTCGGCGTGCTGGCCTCGGATGCCGAAACCTGGACCCAGGTGCTCAACGTCAACCTGGTCTCCACCGCCCTGCTGGCCCGCGCCCTGCTACCCGAGCTGGAAGCGGCGCAAGGCAGCATCGTCAACGTCACCTCCATCGCCGGCTCCCGGGTGCATCCCTTCGCCGGCGTCGCCTATGCCGCCTCCAAGGCGGGCCTGGCCGCCCTCACCCGCGAACTGGCCCATGAGTTCGGCCCCCGTGGCATCCGCGCCAACGCCATAGCACCGGGCGAGATCGCCACCTCCATCCTCTCGCCCGGTACCGACGGTCTGGTGGAAGCCGAGGTCCCGCTCAAGCGCCTGGGCACCCCCGACGAAGTGGCCGAGACCATCTATTTTCTCTGCAGCGAACGCTCCTGCTACATCAACGGCGCCGAGATCCATATCAATGGCGGTCAGCACGTCTAGGTAGCGCTGTCGCTCAGGGCAGCCCTCCTGGATTCATGGCGGGCCGCTTGAACCACCTTGCCCGCTAGCTGCAGAGGACGCCGGGCAAGACACCCGCTGTCCTAAACCCACCAATAATGTTATGTTATAACGTGTGTAAAAGATCCAATCATCCTGGTCCAGGGATGCCCCGCCCTGCGACCTCCCTTAGCCGTGACGACCATGACCGCCCAAGCCAGCCTCCCCAGCAAGAAACTCCCTGTCACCGTGCTGTCCGGCTTTCTCGGCGCCGGCAAGACCACCCTGCTCAACCACATCCTCAACAACCGCGAAGGCCGGCGGGTGGCGGTCATCGTCAACGACATGTCCGAGGTCAACATCGACGCCGCCCTGGTCCGCGACGGCGGCGCCGAGCTGTCGCGCACCGAGGAGAAGCTGGTGGAGATGAGCAACGGCTGCATCTGCTGCACCCTGCGCGAAGACCTGCTGCTGGAAGTCGAACGCCTCGCCCGCGATGGCCGCTTCGATCAGCTGGTCATCGAATCTACCGGGATCTCCGAGCCGCTCCCCGTGGCCGAGACCTTCACCTTCGCCGGCGAAGACGGGCGCTGCCTCGGCGATGTCGCCCAGCTCGACACCCTGGTCACCGTGGTGGATGCCTTCAATTTTCTGCGCGACTACGCCTCCAGCGACCTCCTGGAGTCCCGCGGTGAGTCCCTGGGCGAGGAAGACGAACGCACCGTGGTCGACCTGCTGATCGAGCAGATCGAATTCTGCGACGTCCTGGTGGTGAACAAGCTGGACCTGGTCGAGCCGGCGGAACGTGATCGCCTGCTGGCCATCCTGCGCAGCCTCAATCCCCGCGCGCGGCTGGAGCTGACGAGCTTTGGCGCCGTGCCCCTGGAGCGGGTGCTGCAGACCGGCCTGTTCGACTTCGACAAAGCTGCCCAGGCGCCGGGCTGGCTGCAGGAGCTGCGCGGCGAACACCCCCCGAGACCGAGGAATACGGCATCTCGAGCTTCGTCTATCAGGCGCGCCGCCCCTTCCACCCCGAACGCTTCTTCGCCCTGGTCGAGCAGGAATGGCCCGGCGTGATCCGCTCCAAGGGCTATTTCTGGCTGGCAAGCCATCCCGCCCATGCCGGCACCTGGTCCCAGGCCGGCGCCGTGGCTCGCCATGGCGTGGCTGGGCGCTGGTGGGCCGCGGTCCCCCCGAACAGTGGCCAGAGGATGAAGAAACCGTCGCCCTGATCAAGGAGAAATGGCACGAGGGCGTCGGCGATGCCCGCCAGGAACTGGTACTCATCGGCATGGACATGGACGAACCCTCCCTGCGCGCCCAGCTGGACGCCTGCCTGCTGACCGACAGCGAACTCGCCGGCGGTCCCTCGGCCTGGACGCACCTGCACAACCCCTTCAGCGACTGGCCCCAGGCCGCCGATCCCCACTGAATCGAGCCCTGCCCATGAATGCCATTCTGCCCGACGTCTCCCTCAGCGAGACCGCCACCCTGCCCGCCGCTCTCGACTGGGTTGGCATGCAGGGTATCGACCTGCCGATCCGCCTCGGCAAGGACGAACTCGGCCGCCTGCTGCCCGCCAGCGCCGACGTCCAGGTCGACCTGCCCACGGCCACCGCCAAGGGCATCCATATGTCCAGGCTCTATCAACTGCTGGATCGCCTGAGCGGAGAAGCCCTCCTGACGCCCGAGCGCCTGCGTCTGCTGCTGAGCGACATCGTCGCCAGCCATCGCAGCTGCGACTCCCGCGCCGCCCGCCTGCGGCTGGACTTCGCCCTGCTGATTCGCCGTCCTGCGCTGATGACCACCGGGCTGAGCGGCTGGAAACGCTATCCCGTGCGTATGGAAGCGAGCTGGGTGGCCGGTGTTTTCCAGCTCAGTGTCCGCGTCGAGATCCTCTACGCCTCCACCTGCCCCTGCTCCGCCGCCCTGTCCCGGCAACTGATCGAACGAGCCTTTCTCGCCGAACACGGGGCCGCCACGCCGCTCGATCCAGCCACCGTCGCCCACTGGCTGAGGCGTCACGCCTCCCTGGCCACCCCGCATAGCCAGCGCAGCCTGGCCCGGGTACGGATCAGCCTGCCGGCAGATGCAGCCGACTTCGGCCTGCTGCCCCTGATCGACCAGTGCGAACAGGCCCTGGGCACGCCGGTGCAGACCGCCGTCAAGCGCGCCGACGAACAGGCCTTCGCCGCGCTCAATGGCAGCAACCTGATGTTCGTCGAGGACGCCGCCCGCCGCCTGCTGGTCGCCCTGCGTGACAGCCACCAGGACGTGAGCATCCAGGTGCGCCATCTGGAGAGTCTGCATCCGCACGATGCGTCCGCCTGGGCCTCCAGCTCGCCCACTTGACCAGAGCCTCTCTGCTGCCTTCCTTTCAAAACAGCCGCTTTACCGCTTTACTGCAAGGAAGCAGTCGCCATGGGCGACCACTCTCGTTATCTCGACCCAGGAGCGCTTCTCGATGAAATCACGCCTTACCGCAGCAACCATGACCGTTCTGCTGAGTGTCCTCGGCACAGGTGTCGCACTGGCCGAAAGCCCAGCGGAAAAGAGCGTCCGCCAGGACGGTCGTGACGTGAGCAAGGACGCCCGCCATGACCGCAAGGAGGTCGACAAGGGCGCGGCCCATGCCGCCGACGAAGCCGACCGCACCGATACCCACCTGGACAAGGAACGCCACCGCGAAGACAAGAAGGCGGACAAGGAATACAAGAAGACGCTGTAGCCCGCCCGGGTCGGGGCAGAGCCAAAGGATTGGCTTGTCCTCGAAGGCTGTTCGTTCCCTTGCAGCACCGACAGGTCGCCCGAATCCCGACCACTGAAAGACAGCGACCGCGCCCAATAGGCAATCCCCCTGGCCTAGATACTCAACGGCTGCGCGCACCAGGCGCATCCACTCGGCTGCATAGCCCAGAAACCAGCTCGCGGTCGCTCCAGCCATTCCGTGAATCAAGTCACATTATTTTGGCATGACGGGCCTGATGGCTTAGACTGCGCGCCTCTCGAAAAAGGAGTTTCGCATGAAGCCGTCTCAGCTCTTGTTCATCACCTTCGCTGCGCTGCAACTGGCCGGTTGCGCCATCGGCCAGAAAATCGACTACCGCCAGACCGCCCCGCAACTCAGCGTCAAGGCCGACAAGCCGGTCGCCGTCGCGGTACTCGACGAGCGCCCCTATGTAGTCGCCCGGAACAAGGACGCCACCTACGTCGGCAACATCCGTGGCCTCTACTACAACCCCTGGAGCGTTCGCACCTACAGTGGCAGCCCCCTTTCCGCGGATCTGCAGGACGCCGTGCAAAAGGCCCTGGCCCGCGCCGCCATCACCGCCCTGCCCAGCCAGACCAGCGACCGTGCCCCCCAGGGCCAGAAGCTGCTGGTGCTGAAACTGCGCGAGTGGAAATCCGACGCCTACATGCGCGTCCGCTTCGACTATGACGTCATCACCCAGGTCCTCGACGACCAGGGCAAGGTCCTTGCCAGCGACGAGATCAAAGGCAGCGGCCCGACCAGCAACGTCATCCTCTCTGGGACCCAGGTCCTGACCAATGCCATCGACGCACCGGCCATCGCTGGCGCCCTGGCCAAGGGCAACACGCCCTGACTGGACGCTGCACTTTGCTTTGGAAAAGGCCCGCCTCGCGCGGGCTTTTTAATGTCAACAGGTGCTGGAGCAGGATCCACAGCAGACCGCAGGGCATAGCTATCGATAATGAACGCCGAGAAGCGTGAAGTATTTCAGCTAAGCTGCAGGGATTCAGTGGCGAAGGCACGTCGGAGCAGGAAGACCGGGGTACAGGGTCGCCAGACAGGATCTCGAGCGAGATCGGTATCCACGGCCCGAGCCCTACCTGCAGCCCATCAGCCCCTGTCGGGCACAAAGCTCGAAAATGACCGCCAGCTTCCGGCACTTCAGAATCGTGGAGACCCCGTGAAATACATGACGTTAGTGGGAATGACCGTAGTGCTCCTGGGCTGCAGTCATTACTCCAACAGAAGCACCCTGTGCGAACCGAACCCCCTGGCCGGCGTCGAGTGCCAGCAGCCCAAGGCGCTGAACCAGATCATCGGTGAGAAGTATCGCGAGTGGCGGAAATATCAGTGAAGACCTTGGTAGCTTCAAGGGATAGACGTAGGTCTCGGCCGTCATACCGAATCCAGAAACGTCCCTAGTTGGTAGCCCAGGGGGAAGTGAAGCGGCCGTGCCGAGCGTGATCTGGCAGCGTGCCAGCCGGACCGGAGGTTGCCGACTGCGACCTCTAACTGACTGGTGACTCCTTCCCATGGTGGTGAGTGCAACGGCCACCTTCCAATGCCTGATGAACGCCCGCACTTCTGCCGTTTCCGGTTGTCAGACGTCCTCACTTGAAGTGGACCCGTACTAGGCAATCAACATGAATGCGCCTGTGAAAGAACAGAAGGTGATCAATGCGATTGCCATAGGAACCTGCGTCTCAGCAATTGTCTTGCTGTTGAGCTTCGCTGAAGCCACAATCGCAGCCAATAGCTGGGCTCCGCAGCCCGGCACCGAAACTGAAAAGGATATTTCAGTTGCGCTATCAGCTAACAAGGACAGTGACGCTCTTCGAGTCCAGGCCCCACTGCCGGATAAATAACGTCCCGCTGAAATCTGCACTCATTCGTCCAAGGTCGTTAGCTGGCGATCAGGGCTTGCTGGCGCTCACCCTGGGCGCCATGTGTATCGGGCTGGCAACCATCTTTGTGGTGGCCATGGCGGCCTGCTGATGATCACGCACGATTAGTACCGGTAGCCTCAGCGGGCGACTGATCGGTCGTCGACGTTTCGCACGTCCTGACCCCGACCGTCCTGCCTGCTGATCTCAAAAAGGCAGCTCCCCTCGCCCCTACTCAGCTCAGCTCTCGCTCCCAGGTAGCTACAGGGTTAACCGCAATGGTCAGCTTCATCGGGATCGAGTGCCATGGAAGGTCAGGCACCGGAGCTGTCTCGAAAGGGTTTCGGAACTCTTCCTTTTTTACCTACCCAGCGGGCCTTGAAATCCGACCCTGCAGACAGCAAAAAGCGCCATAAGAACGGGGCTTCGAAGGTGGCGGAAGCGCAGAGATTCGAACTCTGGGACCCTTGCGAGTCGGCGGTTTTCAAGACCGCTGCCTTAAACCACTCGGCCACACTTCCGTAAGAGGGGCGCATAGTACCTGATGGCAACACACTGTCAAACAGTCGCAAGCGATCCTTAAGCAACATTTGCTATCTTCGGGGTCGTACGGTACATCACACCGTTAATCTAGCTTTGGAGTACACCATGAACGAGCGTCAATACGCCTATAACCCTGCCATCGCGCAACCGCGGGACGTCAGCCGTGTATTGCGCAACACCTATGCCCTGCTGGCCATGACCCTGGCGTTCAGCGGACTGGTCGCCTTCGTCTCGCAGCAGATGCGGCTGCCCTACCCCAACATCTTTGTCGTCCTGATCGGCTTCTATGGCCTGTTCTTCCTGACCGTGAAGACCCGCGACAGCGGCTGGGGTCTGGTGAGCACCTTCGCCCTGACCGGCTTCATGGGCTACACCCTTGGCCCGATCCTGAACATGTACCTGGGCTTGCCCAACGGGGGCAGCGTGATCGCCTCCGCCGCCGGCATGACCGCCCTGGCCTTCTTCGGTCTGTCGGCCTACGCCCTGATCAGTCGCAAGGACATGAGCTTCCTCAGCGGCTTCCTGATGGCGGGCTTCTGGATCCTGCTGGGCGCCGTGGTGCTGTCCTTCTTCGTCCAGATCAGCGGTCTGCAACTGGCCATCAGCGCGGGCTTCGTACTGTTCGCCGCCGCGGCCATCCTGCTGCAGACCAGTGCCATCGTGCACGGTGGTGAAGACAACTACATCATGGCTACCATTACCCTGTACGTCTCGATCTACAATATGTTCATCAGCTTGCTGCAGATCTTCGGATTTGCCAGCAGCAACGATTGATCATCAGCGGTAGCCCGAGAGGCCCGCTTCGGCGGGCCTTTTTACATCCATGAAATTTGCCATCGTTGTCCTTTCTCCACCCCAGGCGCCCTCGGCGCGGCGGGCCCTGCGCTTCTGCGAGGCGCTGCTGGCCGAGGGTCACGAGCTGTCGCGCCTGTTTCTCTATCGCGACGGCGTCCATAACGCCTCCCATGCCCTGGTCAGCGGCCAGGACGAATCCGATCTGCCCGCGCGCTGGCGCGAGCTGATCGAACGCCACCAGATCGATGCGGTGGTCTGCATCGCCGCCGCTCTCAAGCGTGGGCTGCTGGACGAGAACGAGGCACGACGCTACGAACGTGAGGGCGCGGTGAACGTGCGTGCCCCCTGGCAGCTGTCCGGTCTGGGCCAACTGCATGAAGCGGTGCAGGACGCAGATCGCCTGCTCTGCTTTGGAGGCGACTAGCATGGCTAAGAGCACCCTCGTCATCTCCCGCCAGCCGGCACTGAGCGGCCCCGGTCCGCGCGAGGCCCTGGATATCGTACTGGCCGGCGGTGCCTTCGAACTGCCCCTGGCGCTGCTGTTCGCCGGTCCTGGCGTGACCCAGTTGCTGGCGGCCGACAGCGCTGCCCTGGAGCAAAAGGACCTGAGTGCCAATCTCTCCGCGCTGCCGCTGTTCGGTGTCGAGGCCATCTACGCCGAAGCCACCGCCCTGCAGCGCCTGGGCATCACGCCCGCGCAGTTGCCCGCCTGGGTGACGCCCCTGGAGCCCGACGCCCTGGCAGCGCTGATTCATGAATACGACCAGGTGATTTCCATTTGACTACCCTTCACCTGTTTTCCCGCTCGCTGCTGCTGGACGCCGGCGCACTGGACGGCCTGAGCTGGGTCGGTAGCGAGGACACCGTTCTGCTCACCGGCGCTGCGGTCGAGGCCCTGCGCCCTGGCAGCGTTGCGGCCGAGCGGCTGGCCCGACTTCCGGCCGAGGCAGCCCTCTATGCCCTGGCGGAGGATGTCCAGGCCCGTCGCCTGCACCCCGAACGAGCCGTGACCCTGATCGACTACCCCACTTTCGTCGACCTGAGCGTGAGCTGCGCCAAGGTCATCAGCTGGACCTGAGCATGCCTCCTCTCGACCTCGACCCCGAAGGCTATCTGCGCGACCTCTCGCAATGGAGTCCGGAAGTGGCCCAGCAACTGGCACTCAAGGAGGGCATCGAGTTGACCGAGCGCCACTGGCAGGTGCTGCAGGCGCTGCGTGACTTCTACGCCCACTTCCAGCTTTCGCCGGCCAATCGGCCGCTGATCAAGTACATTGCCCAGACGCTGGGTCCGGAACTGGGCACCAGTCTGCAGCTCAACCTGCTGTTCAAGGGCGCGCCGGCCAAGCTCGGCGCCAAACTGGCCGGCCTGCCGAAACCGGATAACTGTCTATGACCTTCACCACGCCCGAAGAACATCCCTTCGCCGTCTATGTCCGGGCCTTGGGCAAGGGCAAGCGCGGCGCCCGCAGCCTGACCGAGGCCGAGGCGGAAATGGCCATGGGCCTGATCCTCGACGACCGGGTGACCGATGCCCAGCTCGGTGCCTTTCTCATGCTGCTCAGGCACAAGGAAGAGAGTGCCGAGGAGCTGGCGGGCTTCACCCGCGCCGTCCGCGCGCGGCTGCAGCCGCCAGGCTTCACGGTCGACCTCGACTGGCCCTCCTACGCCGGCAAGAAGCGTCATCTGCCCTGGTACCTGCTGGCGGTGAAATGCCTGGCCGGTAGCGGCGTGCGGGTGGTCATGCATGGCGGCGGTACCCACACCGCGGGCCGACTCTATACCGAACAGTGCCTGGCCGACCTGGGGATGCCGACCGCCACTGACTGGCAGGACGTCGGCACCCTGCTCGATCGCGATCAGCCGGCCTTCCTGCCGCTGGCCGCCTGGATGCCGGCCCTGCAGCGGATGATCGATCTCAAGGCCGAGCTCGGCCTGCGCTCGCCGATCCATTCCCTGGTACGGCTGCTCAACCCCAGCCAGGCGCGCTGCATCCTGCAGAGCATCTTCCACCCGGGTTACCAGGAGGTGCATCGCGAGGCCAGTCGCCTGCTGGCTGACGACAGCATCGTCATCAAGGGCGAAGGCGGTGAAGTCGAGCGCAATCCCGATGTCATCGCCCATCTCTATGGCACCCGTGCTGGCGAAGCCTGGGACGAAAGCTGGCCGGCGCTGACCGAGCGTCGCCAGGTCAAGCCGGAGCGCCTCGATCCGGCCCTGTTGGCCGCCACCTGGCGAGGTGAAGCGGAAGATCCCTATGGGCGCCTGGCGGTCATCGCCACCCTGGCCGTGGCCTTGCGCGCCCTGGGTCAGGAGCAGGCGAGTGCCCAGCGTGAAGCCGAGCGGCGCTGGGAGGCGCGCGACCGCACGCTCTGACGTCGCCTCAGGAACCCGGAGCGGCTCCCGGGTTCCTAACCGCAACGCAGCGGAGGATGACGATATGGGCTTGTTGGTCGATGGACAGTGGCAGGACCAGTGGTATGACAATGGCAAGGATGGCCATTTCAAACGGGAAGAAGCGCAGCGTCGCGACTGGATCGCCCGCCCTGAGCAAGCCATTCCGCAAGGCGCCGCACGCCATGCCCCGGAAGCCGGTCGCTACCACCTCTATGTGTCCCTGGCCTGCCCCTGGGCGCACCGCACCCTGATCTATCGCCAGCTCAAGGGCCTCAGAGATCTGATCGGCGTCTCGGTGGTCAGCTGGCTGATGCGTGAGGAAGGCTGGACCTTCGACCTGGCCAGGGGCGCCAGTGGTGACGATCTCTATCACCTCGACCGCCTCTACCAGCTCTATCAGCGCGACCAGGCCGACTACACCGGGCGGGTTACCGTCCCGGTGCTCTGGGATCGCCAGCAAGAGCGCATCGTCAGCAACGAATCCGCCGAGATCATCCGCATGTTCAATGGCGCCTTCGATGACCTGACCGGCAATCGCCTGGATCTGTACCCACAGGCCCTGCGCGGTCGCATCGATGCCCTCAACGACCGTATCTATCCGACGGTCAACAATGGTGTCTACCGGGCCGGTTTCGCCACCACCCAGGAGGCCTACGAAGAGGCCTTCGACGAGGTCTTCGCCACCCTGGACGACCTGGAAAAGCTGCTGCAGACCCAGCGCTATCTCACCGGCGAATGGCTGACCGAAGCCGATTGGCGCCTGTTCACCACCCTGATCCGCTTCGACGCCGTCTATCACGGCCACTTCAAGTGCAACCTGCGGCGCATTCGGGATTATCCGGCGCTACAGGGATGGCTGCGAGAGTTGTATCAGTGGCCGGGTATCGCCGAGACCGTGAACTTCCAGCACATCAAGCACCACTACTACGGCAGTCATGCGCAGATCAACCCGACCGCTATCGTGCCCAAGGGGCCGGCCCTGGAGCTGGACCTTCCCCATGGCCGCGAGGCCCTGAGCAGTGCCGGCATCCAGGGCGCAGCCTGAGATCAGACCGCCGCCTGGTCGCCTTCGAACCAGGCCAGCTTCTCGCGTAGCGCGACCACCTCGCCGACGATCACCAGGGTCGGCGCGTGGACCTCGTGCTCGGCCACCAGTTGCGGCAGATCCTGCAGGGTACCGGTGAACACCCGCTGATTGAGCGTGGTGCCCTGTTGCACCAGCGCCGCCGGCGTCGCCGGATCCTTGCCATGGGCAGTGAGTTGCGCGCAGATGGTCGGCAGCCCCACCAGGCCCATGTAGAACACCAGGGTCTGCCCCGGCGCCACGAGATCGGTCCAGGGCAAATCGGCCGAGCCGTCCTTGAGATGGCCGGTAACGAAGCGCACCGACTGGGCATGGTCTCTGTGGGTCAGGGGAATGCCGGCATAGGCGGCACAACCACTGGCCGCGGTGATGCCCGGCACCACCTGGAAGGGAATGCCTTCGGCTGCCAGTTCTTCGATTTCTTCGCCACCGCGGCCGAAGATGAAGGGATCACCTCCCTTCAGCCGTAGCACCCGCTTGCCCTCCCGGGCCAGCTTGACCAGCAGGCGATTGAGATCGTCCTGGGGCACCGCATGTTCGGCGCGCCGCTTGCCGACATAGATGCGATCGGCATCGCGCCGGCACATGTCGAGGATGGTCGGCGCCACCAGGCGATCGTAGAGCACCACGTCAGCCTGCTGCATCAGCCGCAGGGCGCGGAAGGTCAGCAGGTCCGGATCACCGGGACCGGCGCCGACCAGATAGACCTCGCCGCGAAAACTGGCCGTTTCGCTGCTCAGCTTGGCTTCCAGCAGTTGCTCGGCAGCCTGGGGCTGGCCGGAAAAGACCTTTTCCGCGACCTCGCCCTGGAACACCTCTTCCCAGAAGATCCGCCGCGCCTGCAGATCGGCGAAGCGGGTCTTCACCCGGGCGCGAAAGCGCTGGGCCAGTTGTGCCAGCTGGCCATAGGTCGCTGGAATCCAGCTCTCCAGCTTGGCGCGCACCAGGCGCGCCAGCACCGGGGCGTCACCGCCGCTGGAAATGGCGATCACCAGGGGCGAGCGATCGACGATGGCCGGGAAGATCACGGTGCACAGCTTGGGCGCATCCACCACGTTGACCGGCAGGCCCAGGGCCTGGGCGTCGTGGGACACGGTCTCGTTGACCTCGTCATCGTCGGTGGCCGCAATCACCAGGCAATGCCCGGCGAGATGGCCAGCCGCATAGCGCTCGACCCGGCAACTGCCGCCCCGCGCCTCGACGAAGGCACGTACCTCCGGCTCGATTTCCGGCGCCACCAGGGTGATGCGTGCGCCGGCTTCGGCCAGCAGCACGCTCTTGCGCAAGGCGATATCGCCCCCGCCGATCACCAGTACCGGACGACCATCGAGCTTGTGGAAGAGCGGCAGGTAATCCATCAGCCGATGACCTCGAGGCCACCCATGTAGGGCTTGAGCACCTCGGGGACGCGGATGCTGCCGTCGGCCTGCTGATAGTTCTCCAGCACGGCGACCAGCGTACGACCCACGGCCAGGCCGGAGCCGTTGAGGGTGTGCACCAACTCGGGCTTGCCCTCGGCGTTGCGGTAGCGGGCCTGCATGCGGCGCGCCTGGAAGTCACCGCAGTTGGAGCAGGACGAGATCTCGCGATACTTGCCTTGGCTCGGCACCCAGACTTCCAGGTCGTAGGTCTTGGTGGCGCCGAAACCCATGTCGCCGGTGCACAGTGACAGCACCCGGTAGGGCAGTTCCAGCCGCTGCAGCACGGTCTCGGCGTGGCCGGTCAGCTCTTCCAGGGCCTGGAAGGAGGTGCTCGGCTCGACGATATGGACCATCTCCACCTTATCGAACTGGTGCTGACGGATCATGCCGCGGGTGTCGCGACCCGAGGCCCCGGCTTCGCTGCGGAAGCACGGGGTATGGGCGGTGAACTTCAGCGGCAAGCGCTTGGCATCGAGGATCTGGCCGGCGACCAGATTGGTCAGGGTCACCTCGGCGGTGGGGATCAGGTAGAGATCACTCTCGCCTTCGCGGCCGATCTTGAACAGGTCTTCCTCGAACTTGGGCAGCTGACCGGTGCCCTGCAGGGTCTCGGCCTGCACCAGATAGGGGGTATAGGTCTCTTCGTAGCCATGCTCACCGGTGTGCAGGTTGAGCATGAACTGCGCCAGGGCTCGGTGCAGGCGGGCAATGGGGCCGCGCATCACGGCGAAGCGGGCGCCGGAGAACCGTGCAGCGGTCTCGAAATCCAGCCAGCCGTGGGTCTCGCCCAGGGCAACGTGGTCCTTGATCTCGAAATCGAAGTCGCGCGGGGCGCCCCAGCGACGGACCTCGACATTGTCGTCTTCGTCCTTGCCGACCGGCACCGAGGCATCGGGCAGGTTGGGCAGGCCCAGCAGCAGGGCATCCAGTTCGCCCTGGACCAGATCCAGCTCGCGCTTGGCTTCTTCCAATTCACTGCCCATGCGATCGACCTCGGCCAGCAGCGGCGCGATGTCCTCACCACGTGCCTTGGCCTGGCCGATCCCCTTGGAGCGGGCATTGCGCTCGGCCTGCAGGGTCTCGGTACGGGTCTGCACGGCCTTGCGACGGGCTTCCAGCGACTCCACCAGGCTGACGTCGAGAACGTAGCCACGGGTCGCCAGACGTGCGGCCACCTCCTCGGTTTGGGTGCGAACCAGTTTCGAATCAAGCATGTCCGTGTCTCTTGCTTAGGAATGGGGGCAGCCGCGCGGGCGGGGCGTCAGGAACGCGGTCGGCGCTGGCGCGGGCTGGACCGGTCAAGGTCCGCCAGATGCTGCAGTTTATCGCGGATCTTCAGCTCCAGCCCACGGGGAACCGGCTCATAGTAGCGGCGCGGCTCGAGTTCTTCGGGAAAGTAGTCCTCACCCGCGGCATAGGCTTCGGGCTCATCGTGGGCATAGCGGTATTCGTCGCCATAGCCGAGGTTCTTCATCAGCTTGGTCGGCGCATTGCGCAGGTGCAGTGGCACCTCGCGCGAGCCGTTCTGGCGCACGTCGGCCAGGGCGGCCTTGTAGCCCATATAGACGGCGTTACTCTTGGGCGCGCAGGCCAGATAGACGATCGCCTGGGCGATGGCCAGCTCGCCTTCCGGACTGCCCAGGCGCTCCTGGACATCCCAGGCGTCCAGGCACAGGCTCAGGGCGCGCGGATCGGCGTTGCCGATGTCTTCGCTGGCCATCCGCACCACGCGCCGGGCGATGTACAGCGCATCGCAGCCGCCGTCGATCATCCGGGCGAACCAGTAGAGGGCGCCATCGGGATTGGAGCCGCGCACCGACTTGTGCAACGCGGAGATCTGGTCGTAGAAGGCTTCGCCGCCCTTGTCGAAGCGGCGGCGCTGATCGCCCAGCAGACTCTGGAACAGTTCGGCGTCCAGGACGCCACCGTCCTCGGCCAGGTCCGCGGCATTCTCCAGCAGATTGAGCAGCCGCCGGCCATCGCCGTCGGCGGCGGCCAGCAGCAGCGCCAGGGCGTCGTCCGGCAGACTCAGCCGTCGCTCACCCAGCCCCTTGGCACTGGTCAGAGCCCGGCGTGCCAGGCCGCCGAGGTCCTCGTCGTCCAGACTCTTGAGCACATAGACCCGCGCCCGCGAGAGCAGCGCGTTGTTGAGCTCGAAGGAGGGATTCTCGGTGGTCGCCCCGATGAAGATCAGGGTGCCGTCTTCGACATAGGGCAGGAAGGCATCCTGCTGCGACTTGTTGAAGCGATGCACCTCGTCGACGAAGAGGATGGTGCGGCGGCGATACTGCGCGGCCTGCTGCTTGGCCACCTCCACCGCATGGCGGATCTCCTTGACCCCGGAAAGCACCGCCGAGAGCGTTTCGAAATGGGCATCGGAAACCTGGGCCAGCAGCCGCGCCAGGGTGGTCTTGCCCACCCCTGGCGGCCCCCAAAAGATCATCGAATGCAGCGCGCCCTGCTCCAGCGCCTCGCGCAGGGGTTTGCCCCGCGCCAGCAGGTGTTGCTGACCCGCGTATTCATCGAGGCTCGCGGGACGCATGCGGGCAGCCAAGGGCTGCCCGACGGGTGCGCTGCTGAAGAGATCCATGGGGTGCGATCACTCCTGGATGACGTCGGCTCCCTTGGGCACCTGGAAGGTGAACTGGGACGCGGCCACCGGCTCGTTGAGCTTGACGTTGAAGAAAAGGATGTTGGTTCTCTGACCGGCACCGTCGATCAACTGCATGTCGTTGATCACGCCGTTGCGGAACGACAGCCGCAGGCTGTCGAACAGGGTGTCCTTGGTCTTGGGCTTGAGCACGAAGTCGACGACGTTGCCGGCATCCTTGCTGGTGACGTCGAAGCTGCTTTCGATCTTGGAAATGTCACCCGACAAGAGCAACGCCGGCGTCTGGGTCAGGCGCAGGTCCAGCTTGCGGATGGTGACCTGTTCCAGGTCCGGATCGTACAGCCAGACCTGCTTGCCGTCGGACACCAGCAGCTGCTCCTGGGGCGCATCGGAATGCCAGCGGAACAACCCGGGACGCTTGAGGCTCATGTTGCCGGCGGTTTCCTGCAGGCGAGTACCCGAACCATCCAGGGTCAGCTGCGAAAAGCGCGCGGTCAGGGTCTGGGCCTTGTCCAGCAGTTGCGACAGGCGACCCACCGACGCCTGGTCGGCATGGGCGGAAAAGCTTACGGCCAGGGCGGCCAGGGCGAAGCAACGCAGCTTGTGCATCGAGGTCCTCATGGATGTCAGTCTCTCACCGGGGCAGGCGCTGTGACCTCGCGCGAGCCGTTGGTGTTCATGGGCGATACGACACCGGCCATTTCCATGGTTTCGATCATCCGTGCCGCCCGGTTGTAACCGATCTTGAGCTTGCGCTGGACCGCGGAGATCGAGGCCCGACGACTCTCGGTGACGAAGCGCACGGCCTCGTCATAGAGCGGATCGTCCTCGTCGCTGTCGCCACCCTCGCCGCTGCCGCCGTCGAAGCCCGCACCACCGCCCTCGTCCGGACCGCTGAGGATGTCTTCGATGTAGTCGGGGGCGCCGCGCTCCTTCCAGGCCTCGACGACGCGATGGACCTCGTCGTCGGACACGAAGGCGCCATGGACGCGGATCGGCAGGCCGGTACCCGGCGGCAGATAGAGCATGTCACCGTGCCCGAGCAACTGTTCGGCGCCGCCCTGGTCGAGAATGGTCCGGGAGTCGATCTTGCTCGACACCTGGAAGGCCATCCGCGTCGGGATGTTGGCCTTGATCAGACCGGTGATGACGTCCACCGAGGGCCGCTGGGTGGCCAGGATCAGGTGGATGCCGGCCGCCCGCGCCTTCTGCGCGATCCGCGCGATCAGCTCTTCGACCTTCTTGCCGACGATCATCATCATGTCGGCGAATTCGTCCACCACCACCACGATGGTCGGCAGCGTCTTCAGCAGCGGTGCCTCGTCGTCCATGCTCTCGCGACGATAGAGCGGATCGGTCAGCGGCGTACCCGCGTCCTCGGCGTCCTTCACCTTGCGGTTGAAGCCGGCCAGGTTACGTACGCCCATGGCCGCCATCAGCTTGTAGCGCCGCTCCATCTCCGCCACGCTCCAGCGCAGGGCGTTGGCGGCCTCCTTCATGTCGGTGACCACCGGACACAGCAGGTGTGGAATGCCCTCGTAGATCGAGAGCTCCAGCATCTTGGGATCGATCATGATCAGGCGAGCGTCTTCCGGGCTCGACTTGAACAGGATCGACAGGAGCATGGCGTTCACGCCCACCGACTTACCGGAACCCGTGGTACCGGCCACCAGCAGGTGCGGCATCTTCGCCAGGTCGGTGATAACCGGCTTGCCACCGATGTCATGACCCAGGGCCAGGGTGACGGGCGACTTGGCCGCCGCGTACTCGGGCGATTCGAGGACCTCGGAGAAGCGCACCATCTGGCGATCCTCGTTGGGGATCTCGATACCCACGGTGGTCTTGCCGGGAATGACTTCCACCACCCGGACACTGAACACGGCGAGCGAACGCGCCAGGTCCTTGGCCAGGTTGGAAATGCGGCTGACCTTGACGCCGGCCGCCGGCTGAATCTCGAAGCGGGTGATCACCGGACCGGGATGCACGCTCTCCACGATGACCTCGACACCAAACTCCTTGAGCTTGACCTCGAGCAGGCGCGACATGTTCTCGAGGAATTCCGGCGAATAGCTCTGCTGTTTCTTCTCCGCGCGATCCAGGATCGACAGCGGCGGCAGGGTACCTTCCAGATCCGCGTCGACCCGGACCACGACAGCCGCGGGCGAATAGGACGCCGCAGCCGGTACAGGCGCCGCCTTGCGCGGCGGCGGCGTGGGCATGGCGACACTGGCCGGCGCTGGGACAGGCGCGGCAGCCACAGGCGCGGACTCGGGTGCTTCGGCGACAAAGCGACTGGGCGCGGGCATCTCGATGCGCGGCGCAGCACGCTCCACCCGTGGCGGCGGCGCGACATCGAGCAGATCGTCGAGGTCTTCATCGGCGACGGGAATCGGTACCTCGCGGGCCTTGCTCTTGCGCGCAACCGGCGGCGACACCGGCTCGTCGAAGACGTCAAGTTCCGGAGCCTGACGGCGACCGCCGGCCAGGCGGCTGAAGCCACCCTGCACCAGGTCCAGCAAGTCGAGTACGACCTTGCCGGTGAAATCCATCACCTTGAACCAGGACAGATCGGTGAAGACTGTCAATCCCAGCAGGAAGAGCGCGAGGAACAGCAGCGTGCTGCCCTGGACATTGAGGGCGGCGACCGACAGCTGCCCCAGGCTCTCGCCCAGCGCGCCGCCAGCGGACGCCGGCAGCGCCGAGACCGCATGGAAATGGATATAGGCCAGTACCGAACCCGAGATCACCAGCAGGACCAGACCGGTCAGCCGCCAGGAAAACAGCCAGCCGCTCCACTCCCAGGGCAGGTGCCGTTTGCGGAAGATCTGCCAGGTCTTGACGGCGAGCAGGACGGGGAACACGAAGGCAAAGTAGCCGAGTGCCATGAACAGCACGTCGGCCAGCCAGGCGCCGGCGCGGCCTGCGGTGTTATGGACCTGATCGATGCGGCTGGTGTGGGTCCAGCCCGGATCGGAGGGGTCGTAGCTCAGCAGAGCCATGAGCAGATACAGGCACAAGGCGGCCAGTGCGATGAGCACCACCTCCTTGAGACGATAATGCAGATGCTCACGCCATTGGTTGACGTGGCTGACAGAACTGGATTGCTTCAAGCGCGCTTTTCCCGCACACGGAACGTGTGACCGTGAATCAAAAACAGTGCGCCATTCTAGATCGCCCGGGCCCTGCTTCTACAGTCCCGCGGCGAAACATGGCACGATAGCGGACGGCCGTACCGGAACCGCCTTCAGGCACAACATTGGAGCATTCTTTCGTTGTCCTGACAAAGAGTTATGACGATTTCTTGAGCTTGTTACGCACAAGCCGCACCCCTTCGGCTCCACCCATCAGAAGGCGCCCTCCCCTACCATGGTGAAATGGCTGACCCGCGCAAGCCCTGACTTCCCGCCCCTGCAGCAGGCGCTGCGCGAACCCAACGGCCTCCTGGCCATCGGTGGCGACCTGAGCGCGGCACGCCTGATCGGCGCCTATCGTCACGGCTGCTTTCCCTGGTACCAGGCCGGTCAGCCCTTGCTCTGGTGGTCGCCGGATCCCCGCACGGTACTGTTCCCGCCGGACCTGCACGTCTCCCGCAGCCTGGCGAAGACGCTGCGCAAGACGCCGCTGCGCGTCACCTATGATCAGGCCTTCGCCAGGGTAATCCAGGCCTGCGCCGGTCCGCGACGCGATGCCGACGGCACCTGGATCACCGTGGAGATGCGCCAGGCCTACCAGGAGCTGCACGCCCAGGGTTGGGCTCATTCCGTGGAAGTCTGGGACGGCGACCAGCTTGTCGGCGGTCTCTACGGCATCGCCATGGGCAAGCTGTTCTTTGGCGAGTCCATGTTCAGCCACGCTGACAACGCTTCCAAGATCGGCTTCGTGACCCTGGTACGGGACCTGGCCGCCTGGGGCTTCGTGATGATCGACTGCCAGATGCAAACCGCGCACCTGGAGAGTCTCGGCGCGAGCAGTCTCTCTCGGGAACGCTTTGCTGAATACCTGGCCAAATACCTGGATCAGGCCAGCATGGCCGCCTGGCCTACCTTCCACGGGTGACTTACACTCAAGCCAGGCTTATGTAGAGATTCGACATGACCGAGCTGGCGAGACTCAAGTTTTACGCAACCCAGCCTCACGCTTGCAGTTACCTGTCCAACGAGCAGGCGACCACGCTGTTTCTCGACCCCTCGCAGCCCATGAACGGTCAGATCTACGCCGAGTTGTCCGAACTGGGCTTCCGCCGCAGCGGCGATCACCTCTACCGCCCCCACTGCCAGCTCTGCAAAGCCTGCGTTCCCGCCCGCATCCCCGTCGCTCGCTTTCGCCCCAGCCGCAAGCAGACGCGCGTACTCAAGCGCAATCTTGACATCAGGGTCACGCGCTGCGACCCGGGTTTTACCGAAGAGCGCTATCAGCTCTACGCCCGCTATATCAGCGAACGCCACGCCGACGGCGACATGTTCCCGCCGAGCCGCGGCCAGTTCTCCACCTTCCTGGTCAGCCACCTGCCCTACGCCTTCTTCTACGAGATGCGGGTGGAAGACCGCCTGATCGGCATCGCGGTGACCGATGTGCTGCCCAACGGCATGTCGGCGGTCTACACCTTCTACGACCCTAGCGAAGAGAAGCGCAGCCTGGGTGTATTCGGCATCCTCTGGCAGGTCGCCGAAACCCGCCGCCTCGGTCTCGATGCGGTTTATCTCGGCTACTGGATCAAAGGGTGTCGCAAGATGTCCTATAAGACCGAGTATCGCCCCATTGAGCTCTTCGTCAATCAGCGCTGGGTTGCCCTGGCCTGACGAAATAGCGCTTTTTCTGAATTTCTGTCAGAATATGGGCCTTTTTCGCCCGGACTGCTCTGGGCCTATCTTGTCACCGAGGGCTTTTCTATATATGTCGAAAGAAGACAGCTTCGAAATGGAAGGTACTGTCGTCGACACCCTTCCCAACACCATGTTTCGCGTGGAGTTGGAAAATGGGCACGTCGTCACCGCGCACATCTCCGGAAAGATGCGTAAGAACTACATCCGCATCCTGACCGGCGACAAGGTTCGCGTGGAGCTGACGCCTTACGATCTGAGCAAGGGCCGGATCACTTACCGCGCGCGTTAAGCGAATCCTTTCATGAAAAAGCCCGGCTATGCCGGGCTTTTTCATGAGCGATGGTAAATCGCGACCTGCCCTCAGGCAGGTTCGGCGGTGGTCTCGAACTCGAATTCCAGCTCGTCGTTCACCGCGTCGATGTGGACGATACCGCCGTGGTCGGCCAGCTCCCCGAACAGGATCTGCTCGGCCAGCGGCCGCTTGATCTTGTCCTGGATGAGGCGCGCCATGGGACGAGCACCCATCTGCACATCGTAGCCACGCTCCGCCAGCCAGCTGCGGGCGGCATCTGTGACTTCGAGCTGGACACGCTTGTCCTCGAGCTGCGCCTGGAGTTCGGTGAGGAACTTGTCGACGATGCTCTTGATGACTTCCGTGCTCAGGCGGCCGAACTGGATGATGGTATCCAGACGGTTGCGGAACTCGGGCGTGAAGCTCTTCTTGATGACTTCCATGGCATCCGTGGTGTGATCCTGCAGCGTGAAACCGATGGAGGCACGGGAAGCGGTCTCGGCACCGGCGTTGGTGGTCAGGATCAGGATCACGTTGCGGAAGTCGGCCTTGCGACCATTGTTATCCGTCAGGGTGCCGTGGTCCATGACCTGCAGCAGCAGGTTGAAGACCTCGGGGTGGGCCTTCTCGATCTCATCAAGCAGCAGCACGCAGTGCGGCGTCTTGGTGATGGCTTCGGTCAGCAGACCACCCTGGTCGAAACCGACATAGCCGGGAGGCGCACCGATCAAGCGCGACACGGTATGCCGCTCCATGTACTCGGACATGTCGAAGCGCACCAGCTCGACACCCATGGCC
Source organism: Pseudomonas oryzihabitans (assembly GCF_014522265.1). Lineage (GTDB taxonomy): Bacteria > Pseudomonadota > Gammaproteobacteria > Pseudomonadales > Pseudomonadaceae > Chryseomonas > Chryseomonas aestiva. Next base: position 3,756,537 of record NZ_CP017024.1, on the reverse strand, counting down.
TTGGCCAGCTGCCGGGCAACCTCGGTCTTGCCCACGCCGGTAGGGCCGGCGAAGAGGAAGGAACCAACCGGCTTGTCCGGTGATTTCAGCCCGCACGGGACAGCTTGATGGCGGTGGACAGGGATTCGATGGCCAGGTCCTGACCAAAGACGGTCAGCTTGAGGTCGCGCTCCAGGTTGCGCAGCAGCTCCTTGTCGGAACTGTTGACGGTCTTCGGGGAATCCGCGCAATCTTGGCGACGATGTCCTCGACCTGCTGCACGTCGATCCGCTCGGCACGACGGTCTTCGGGCTGCAGGCGCTGGTAGGCACCGGCTTCGTCGATGACGTCGATGGCCTTGTCGGGCATGTGCCGGTCGTTGATGTAGCGCGCAGCGAGCTCGGCTGCTGCACGCAGCGCCTCGTCGGTGTACTCGATGTGGTGATGCTGCTCGAAGCGCCCCTTGAGGCCGCGCAGGATGCCGTAGGTATCATCTACCGAAGGCTCGACGACATCGACCTTCTGGAAGCGCCGAGCCAGTGCCCGATCCTTTTCGAAGATGCCGCGGAATTCCTGGAAGGTGGTGGAGCCGATGCAGCGAATCTCACCGGAGGACAGCAGCGGCTTGAGCAGGTTGGAGGCATCCATCACCCCACCCGAGGCCGCGCCGGCACCGATGATGGTATGGATCTCGTCGATGAAGAGCACGGCATGGGGCCGCTTCTTCAGCTCCGCCAGCAGAGCCTTGAATCTCTTTTCGAAATCGCCGCGATATTTGGTCCCGGCCAGTAGCGCGCCGAGATCGAGCGAATAAACCACGCTGTCGGCCAGCAGATCAGGGACCTGACCGTCGACGATGCGCTTGGCCAGACCTTCGGCGATGGCGGTCTTGCCGACGCCAGCCTCGCCCACCAGCAGCGGGTTGTTCTTGCGGCGCCGGGCAAGGATCTGGGCTACGCGCTCGACTTCCGACTCACGCCCCACCAGCGGATCGATACGGCCCTGGCGAGCCTGCTCATTGAGGTTGCTGGCATAGGCTTCCAGCGGATTGTTGGAGGAGCTGGGTTCGGCACCCTCCTCCTCGGCAGCGTCCTGATCCTGCTCGGCTTCGGGTGCTGCCCCTGGCACCTTGGAGATGCCATGTGCGATGAAATTGACCACGTCGATCCGCGCCACGCTCTGCTGCTTGAGCAGGAACACCGCCTGGCTTTCCTGCTCGCTGAAGATGGCGACCAGGACGTTGGCCCCGGTCACTTCGCGCTTACCCGAGCTCTGCACGTGGAAGACCGCACGCTGAAGGACACGCTGAAAACCCAGCGTCGGCTGGGTTTCGCGCTCGTCGTCCTGCTGTGGGATCAGGGGTGTGGTGGAATCTATGAATTCCAACAGATCGCGTCGCAGACGATCGATGTTGGCGCCGCAGGCTCTCAACACGGTGGCCGCCGCTTCATTATCCAGCAGCGCCAGCAGGAGGTGCTCAACGGTCATGAATTCATGACGCTTCGTCCTCGCCTCCTTGAAGGCGAGATTCAGGGTGACTTCGAGCTCACGATTCAACATAGCTTCACCTCATAGCCCAAGCAGCACAGTAGCCCAAGCAGCACAGATCTAACTTTCGATTTCGATTTCACACAGCAGCGGGTGGTTGCACTCCCTGGCATATTGATTGACTTGCATGGCCTTGGTTTCAGCGACATCGCGAGTAAATGTTCCGCAGACTGCCTTTCCCTGAGTATGCACAGTAAGCATCACCTGGGTAGCCGCTTCGCGGTTCATGCTGAAGTAGCGCTCCAGCACCTCGACGACGAACTCCATCGGGGTGTAGTCATCGTTATACATCAGAACTCGATATCTGGCTGGCCGTTTTAGTGCAGGTTTTGCCTCCTGCACCGCCAGGCCGCCGTTGTCGCCGTCCTGATGTTCGTTGTCGTCCGCCGCCAGTCGGATGGGGTCGATTACACGCATTCTGATCGATTCCGAATTACGGGATGAATAGCAGGAAAAAAAGAGCTTGATCCACGTCTCAGCCGCCTAGTGCCTTGCCTTGACTAAGGCTGAAAGGGTGTTACAAACATCCTGTACCGACGAGGTACCAAGGGTTCCGTTGTAGTGGCGTCTGTGTGGATTCACTGGAACTGTAGTCGAATGATACTCCAGGCTTGGAGTCCTTTGCAGAGGGAGCCGGTATGCTCAGTGGCAAGGTCAAATGGTTCAATAACGCCAAAGGATATGGCTTCATCGTTGCAGATAACAGTGATGAAGACCTATTCGCTCATTACTCGGCCATCCAGATGGACGGTTACCGCACGCTGAAGGCGGGCCAGGCGGTCAACTTCAATATCGTGCAGGGCCCCAAGGGCCTGCACGCGGTCGAGATTCGCGCGGCCGAAGTGAGCGCACCCGCCGCAGCGCCGGCCACCAATACCCTCGATGTGCGGGATACGGTCAGTACGGAAGCCTGATCTCACGCCCCTTCGGGGGCGCCATCTCCCCCTTCGCGCCGCTGACCTTCGCTGTGCCCCAGGTCGCGCTCCGGAAACAGCAGGTTCCTGACCCGATTCTTCAGCGCTCTGGCATCGGGAAAGCCGCCATCCCTCTTCCGCTCCCAGAGCACCTCTCCGCCACAGGCGACCTCGAACACGCCACCGGTTCCCGGTAGCAACGTCACTCCACCCAGATCGGTACCGAAGGTGCTGAGCAGCTCCTGGGCCAACCAGCCCGAGCGCAGCAGCCATTGGCACTGGGTGCAGTAGTGGATGGTGATGATAGGTCTGGCGTCCGCCACGGTACACCTCACAAGGCCTGGGCTCCCTATAATACGCAGCCCCCGATTCCATCCGCCATGTGGTCCGTCCTATGCGCCTGTTGCTGCTGGTAGCCTGCCTTCTCCTGTCCACCCTGGCCTGGAGTGCTCCGCCGCCGAAGGTCGGCCTAGTGCTGTCTGGCGGTGCCGCCCGGGGACTGGCGCATATCGGCGTGCTGAAGGCGCTGGAGGAACAGGGCATCCAGGTCGACGCCATTGCCGGCACCAGCATGGGTGCGGTAATCGGCGGCCTCTATGCCGCCGGCTACAGCGTTGAGGAACTGGAACGCATCGCGCTGGACATGGACTGGGGCCAGGTACTGTCCGACCAGCCGCCACGCAAGGACGTGCCCTTCCGGCGCAAGCAGGATGACCGGGACTTCCTGGTCAAGCAGAAGCTCAGCTTTCGTGACGACGGCACCCTGGGCCTGCCCATCGGGGTGATCCAGGGCCAGAACCTGGGGATGATGCTGGAAAAGCTGTTCGTGCATACCAGCGATACCCGGGACTTCAACCAATTGGCCATTCCCTTCCGCGCCGTGGCCACGGACATCACCACCGGCGAGAAGGTGGTCTTCGATCATGGTCATCTGCCCCGAGCGATCCGCGCCAGCATGTCGATTCCGGCGGTATTCGCGCCGGTGGAAATCGACGGTCGGCTGCTGGTGGATGGCGGCATGGTCGACAACATCCCCATCGACGTGGCGCGGGACATGGGCGCGCAGCGGGTAGTGGTGGTCGACATCGGCACTCCCCTGCTCAAGCGCCGGGACCTGACCACGGTGCTGGACGTGCTCAATCAGTCCACCACCCTGATGACGCGCAACAATTCCCAGGCGCAGCTGGCGACTCTGGGCAAGCAGGACCTGCTGATCCAGCCGCCATTGGCCAGCTACACCAGCGCCGACTTCACCGAGGTCAGGGCGCTGATCGATGCCGGCTATCGGGCGACCATGGCCATGGCGAGCGAACTGGCGGTGTTGCGCAAGGACGCGAAAAGCGAGCGTTCCACGGCCGTGGCAGCGGCTCGCGCGCCCAGCAGCCGCACTCCGGTCATCGACGCCATCCGCATCGAGAACGACTCCAAGGTCGAAGACGAGGTCATTCGTCACTACATCCGCCAGCGCCTGGGCGAACCCCTCAATGTCGAGCGGCTGCAGGACGACATGAGCACCCTCTACGGGCTGGATTATTTCGACCAGGTGGAATACCGCATCCGCCGGGACGGCCCTGGCGACAACGTGCTGGTGATCTATGCCCGCGGCAAGCGCAGCGGTACGGACTTCCTGCGGCTGGGCCTGAATCTGTCTGACGACCTGCGGGGCGACAGCGCTTTCAACTTCGGCGCCAGCTATCGCATCAATGGGCTCAACCGCCTGGGCGGCGAATGGCTGACCCGAATGCAGATCGGTGATCACCAGGAGCTCTACAGCGAGTTCTACCAACCCCTGGATGTGGGCTCACGCTACTTCATCGCACCCTACGTCGGCGGCGAGGCCCGCAACATCGAGCAACTGGAGCGGAACGACCCCATCGCCGAATACCGCCGCGAGCGCTATGGCTTCGGCCTCAACGTGGGTCGGCAGATCGGCAACAAGGCCGAGGTGCGCCTGGGTATCGGCCATGACTGGGGCAGTACCAAGGTGCATGTCGGACCGCGCGACACGCCGGAGGAATCCTTCACCGAAGGCTTCTACGAGTTGCGCTATTCGTTGGACGATCTGGACGACGTGAACTTCCCGCGGGAGGGCCAGGACCTGGCATTGACGCTCAAGCAGTTCGATCCGAGTCTGGGCTCGGATTCGCGTTACCGGCAGCTGGACCTGCACCTGAACAAGGCGCTCAGCTATGGCTACAACACCTTCGTGCTGGGGGGCGGCCTGGGGCGCACCCTGTCGACGGACAGCGACACCAACGTGGTAACCAGCAGCTTCCTGCTGGGAGGTGCCTGGCAGCTCTCGGGCTATCGGCAGGATGCCCTGTCCGGCCAGAACTACGGCCTGGCGCGGCTGATCTACTACCACCAGCTTACGCAGCGCTCGCTGTTCCCGCTGGACACCCCGGTCTATCTGGGCGGCAGCCTGGAACAGGGACGCATCTGGAATCGGGATGACGACTACGACAGCGGCAACATCAGCGCGGCCAGCCTGTTCCTCGGACTGGACACGCCGCTGGGACCACTCAGGTTCACCTATGGCCTGAGCGACCAGGGCGAACATGCCTTCTACATCAACCTGGGCAATAGCTTCTGATCAGGCGATGCGCGAGAGCAGGATCTCGGCCCGCTCGCGCTGGCTGTCGCTGCCTTCGCTGACGATTTCCTGCAGCAGCGAGGTGGCGTGCTGGACGTCGCCCTGATCGAGACAGGCCTCGGCCTCGGCAAACCGCCGGGCAATGGCATCGGCCATGAAGTGCTCGTCGAGACTCAGGTCCAGCTCCATGACCGCCGGCAACTCGCCCAGGCCTTCAGGGAAGTCGTCTTCCAGGGAGACTTCCAGGGCATCGACCTGCTTCCACCCGGAATCGGCGTCCAGCTCTTCGGTCAGGGCGATGGCCTCATCGAGACTCAGATCCGCCAGATCCAGATCGTAGTGCTCTTCGGTCACCGGCGCAGGTACCGCCGGCTCGGCAAACTGCAATTCCGCCGACCATCCACTGGCCGGCGCATCGAAGGCCGGCAGGTCGAGATCCAGATCGTCCTCCAGCAGGGGCTCCACCGGATCGGCGGACATCCCGGGAAACTGGGCGTGCAGCACCGCCAGACTCGCCGCCACGCCTCCCAGCGCCAGAAAACGCTGTTCGTGCTCCCTGAATGCCGGAGCCTCGCCCAGGGTGGCCAGCACCCGGAGCAGCAGCAGCCGCAGATCCTGCCGCCGATCATCTTCGGCCAGGCCGCTTTCCAGCACTTCCCGCGCCTGGCCGTAGCGGCCATAGGCGATGTAGATCTCCGCACGACCGGCATGATCGTCGACCGGCGCCGGGGTGGCGGCGACGGCTGCAGGCTTGGCCCTGGACTTGGCAACCACCGGCTGGGTAGCGGCCAGCACCGGCTCGGGCAATGGCTCGACCATTTCGACATTTTCGACGTCATCCGCGTCGTCGAAGACGACGCCTTCCGCCTTCCGCCGGCGCCACCAGAGCACACCGGCCAGGGCCAGCAGGGCCGCGCCACCCGCCAACAACAGCGAGCGCAGTGACAACAGACCTTCGTCGGTACTGCCCGCGGCAGGACTGGAGGCGGCGGGCGCCGCCTGAGCGGCAGGGCTTTCCGGTGACGGCGGCGCGGGGGCGGGCGTCGGCGTGGACAGGGCCACCGAACGCGCCTGCTTCAATTGCTGCTGCAGACCTTCACGGTCCTGCTGGAGCTGCTCGATCATCACCTCTTTCTGGGCCAGCAGTGCGTCGTAACGCTCCTGCAGCTGAGTCAGCTGACCTTCCAGATCGCCGACCTGACGCCCGAGATCCTGCGTCACCAGCAGGGGCTTGGTGGCTTCCGCAGAGCTTCCGGCCGGCTGCGGCGCCGCTACTGGCGGCGCCACTGATTCCGGTGCCGGTGCCGGCGCAGCGACAGGTGCTGCGGCAGGCGCTGGCGCAGCAGGTGCCGGTGCCGGTGCCAAGGCGGGTGCCGTGGCGACCGGTGCGGCGGGTACCGGGCTGGGCGCGGGCGGCGTGGTCCTGGCCGCTACCGACTGTCGCGGCGCAGGTTCGCTGACACCCACGGGCAGGCGCAGGCGCTGGCCAGCCTTGAGCCGTCCGGGATCATTGTTGGCGAAGGACGCCGGATTGAGGGCGAACAGATCGGCCATGAGCTGCTCGGCCGATCGATTGGCCATTGGCCCCAGGCGCTTGGCGATGCTCCAGAGGGTGTCCCTGGAACGCGTCTGGTAGAAGCCCTCCCCGGCGGCCAGGTCTGGCGAAGGCGTCAGCCCCTGGCGCGGTGCAGATACGGTTTGGCGGACCACCGGATCGGCGGCCGGGGCGGCGGCGCGAGCGGGTGCCGCCGGGACGCGCGCCGGGGCGGTACTGGCAACGCTGGTGGGTGCGCCACCACTGCGCGGCGGATCCACCAGCAGGGTGAACTCGCGCAGCTGCTTGCCGCCCGGCTGTTCCAGCTGAACGATGAAACCCAGATAGGGCTCGACCAGGGAGCGGCGCGAGGTCACCTCGACATAGCTGCCCGCCGCCGTGCGCAGGTGTGGGGTGAACTTCAGATCGTCGAGGAACTGGGTGCGATCCACGCCGGCCTGGGCGAAGGCCTCGTTCGCCGCCAGATGGATGCGGAAGTCCTCGGCACCGGCATCGCCAATGTTGACCAGCTCGATCCGCGCACGCAGAGGTTCGTTGAGCGAAGACTGCAGGGTGATGCCCCCAGGCCGAGCGCGAACGCCGCTTGAGGAAGAGGGGTCAGCGCGGCGGCCGACAGAAGAACAAAGGCAAGGGGACGGCGTTTCGCGACCATGGATACCGCTGCGTCAGGTATTCGAGGAAACCGGTGTTTTAGCGCGGTGGCTCACAAAAATCGCCTCCGCTACGCTGGAACGTAGCATCGATACCGACAGACGGCAAACCGATGGCCCCGCACGCAATAAAGCGGCCGGGGGGTGGCGTCTGGCGCCAGTAGCGATGCCAGACGCTCCGGCCAGATCCGACCCCGGGGCTGGGCGGAGGCACCCGGGCGACGCCAGCCGCCAGACGGCGGTCAGCCGCGCTCGAGATTGGCCAGGACGCGCTGATGCACCTGCTGGCAGATGGCGATCTCTTCATCATCGAGGCCGCTGAGCAGTTCCTTGCGCAGGGCTTCGGCGATGGTCTCGATCTTCTCGATCAGCGGACCGGCTTCCTGGGTCAGCATGATGCGCTTGGCGCGACGGTCCTCGGTGACCGCCAGACGCTTGACCAGACCCTGCTTTTCCAGGCCGTCCAGCAGCCGTGCCAGGGTCGGCCCCTCGATGCTGATGCTCTGGGCAAGCTCACGCTGGGTAGGCTGGACACCCTTCATCCGGGCCAGGTTCAGCAACACCTGCCAGCGCGCCTGAGACAGCCCCAGGTGGCTCAGGCGCCGGTCTAGCTCGGCGCGCCAGGCACGGGAGACGTGGAAGATCTGGCGGCCAAACAGGTGTGGATCGGTAGGGGTCATTCAGGCTAAACCTTGTACTTGGATTTTCTCATTATTCTGGTTACAGGCAGGGCGGGGCAACCGCCGCGCCTCGCTAGTCCGCCAATTCCGCCTGCAAGGCTGCCCGCACACAGTACAGCGCGCCACTCGCCACCCGCCCCTCGAAGCGCGCGGCGACATGGGCGACCGGCGGCAACTCGCCCTCGTCTTCGAGGAAGGCATCCTGGATTTCCGCCAGCAGATCCTCTGGCAGGTCGAGGGCCTGTTCCAGGGCGATCTGCTGCCCGGCGATGGCTTCGGCCAATAGTGCATAGACATTCTTTTCCGAGCAATTGAGCTGCCGCGCAGCCTGCTCGGGCGTCATGCCGGCGCGTACCAGCGTCAGCACCTCGTGGCGCACGTCAGCGACCGGAGGCGGCGCGGCGTCGCCGTCATTGAGGACGTCGAGGAAAGCCTGGCCATAACGCTCCAGCTTGCGCGCGCCCACGCCGCTGACGCGGCTCATCTCGTCCAGCGAGCGCGGCTGGCTGCGCAGCATCTCCAGCAGGGTGGCGTCGGGGAAGATCACATAGGGCGGCACCGAATGCTCTTCGGCCAGCTTGCGTCTCAGGGTGCGCAGGACCTCCCAGAGTTCGCGCTCGTCGGCGCGCACCAGCTGGCTGGCGGCACTGGCCGAGCCGCTGCCACTGCCGCTCCGGCCACGCTGGGGCTTGGGGTCACGGCGCAATTCGATGCGCACCTCGCCGCGCAGCAGCGGCCGGCAACTCTCGGTCAGGCGCAGGCCGCCATAGCCGTCGACATCCACCTCGGCCAGGCCGCGGGCCACCAGCTGGCGGAACAGGGTGCGCCACTCGTCTTCGCCACGGGCCTTGCCCAGGCCGAACACGGCCAGCCGCTGGTGGCCGAGGCTGGTGATCTTTTCGGTCTCGCGACCGAGCAGGATGTCGACCAGATGCCCTACCCCATAGCGCTGACCGCTGCGGTAGATGGCCGACAGCGCCTGGCGCGCCGGCTCGGTGGCATCCCAGGTCTCGACGGTGTCGATGCAGTTGTCGCAATGGCCACAGGGCTGGGGCAGGTGCTCGTCGAAATAGGCCAGCAGCACCTGGCGCCGGCAACGGGTTTCCTCACACAGCGCCAGCATGGCTTCGAGCTTGTGCCGCTCGATGCGCTTGTGGCGCTCGTCGCCCTCGGAGTTCTGCATCATCTGCCGCAGCAGCAGCACATCCTGCAGGCCGTAGGCCATCCAGGCGTCAGCGGGCAGGCCATCGCGACCGGCCCGGCCGGTTTCCTGGTAGTAGGCTTCCAGACTCTTTGGCAGATCGAGGTGGGCGACGAAGCGCACGTTGGGCTTGTCGATGCCCATGCCGAAGGCGATGGTGGCGACCATGATCAGCCCTTCCTCGTTGAGGAACCGCTTCTGGTTGGCGGCGCGCACGTCGTTGGGCAGGCCGGCGTGATAGGGCAAGGCGGGGAAGCCCTGGTTGCTGAGCTGCTCGGCCACCTCCTCGACCTTCTTGCGCGACATGCAGTAGACGATGCCGGCATCGCCGCGACGCTCGGCGAGAAAGGCCAGCAGCTGCTTGCGCGGCGCTTCCTTGGGCACGATGCGGTAGAAGATGTTGGGGCGATCGAAGCTGGAGAGAAAACGCTCGGCCTCTTCCAGATGCAGGCGGCTGGCCATCTCTTCGCGGGTGCGGGAATCCGCGGTGGCGGTGAGCGCCAGGCGCGGCACGCCGGGGAAGTGTTCGGCCAGTTGTCCGAGCTGCATGTATTCCGGACGGAAGTCATGCCCCCACTGGGATACGCAGTGGGCTTCGTCGATGGCGAACAGGGCGATCGGCAGGCGCTTGAGGAAGTCCAGCATGCGCGGCTGGACCAGGCGCTCGGGCGCGAGATAGAGCAGCTTGATCTCGCCGCGCTCCAGCTGCGCGGCGACGGCTCGCTGCTGTTCGCCGGTCATGGTGGAGTTGAGCGCGGTCGCCGACACACCCAGTTCCAGCAGGGTGGCGACCTGGTCGTCCATCAGCGCGATAAGCGGCGAGACCACCACGGCCACGCCGGGCCGCAGGAGCGCCGGCACCTGGTAGCACAGGGACTTGCCGCCGCCCGTGGGCATCAGCACCAGCGCATCGCCACCGCTGGCCACACGCTCGATGATCCGGGCCTGGTTGCCACGGAACGCGTCGTAGCCAAAGACGTCTTTAAGGATGCGCAGCGCGGGTTCTGACATGAAGCCTCCTCGAATGGAAAGGCCATTATACGGATGCCGGGGTCACTGCGGCGGTGCTTTTCCATCGGCCGGCCCCAGGCCGTCGAGTTCGACGTGACCCGGGCGCTCGTCTACAATTCCGGCCGTTCCGCCCTTTCGAATCCTTTCCGAGGTAAGTAGCCGATGTCCTTCGCCGAACAATTGACCCGTCTGCGCGATTTTCTCGATGCAGACGATCTGCACGAAGAAGCGCTCGACTACGTAGCCGCCCATGGCTACCTGACCGCCCTGTCCATCTGCCCGGAAGAGGTTCCCGAACGCGAGTGGATCGATGCGCTCTTCGCCGAGCCACCGCAGTATCGCGATGCCGCCCAGCAGGAAGAGATCGAGCGCTCCCTGGTGCAGCTCAAGGCGCATATCCTGCGCGTGCTGGGCAGCGACGAAGAGCTGGACCTGCCGTGCGACCTGGAGCTCGGTCCGGAGCCGGACGATTCCGAGTTGCGCGGCTGGTGCATCGGTTTCATGGAAGGGGTGTTCCTGCGCGAAGCCGTGTGGTTCGAGGACGCCGAAGACGAAGTCAGCGAGCTGCTGCTGCCGATCATGGTGGGTTCGGGTCTGTTCGATGAGCAGCCGGAATTCGCCGAGATCGCCCAGGACCGCCGCCTGGTTGCCGACATGATGGTGCAGATTCCGGAATTGCTGACCCAGCTGTTCCTGCTCTGCCATTCCCCCGATGAAAAGCCGGCGCTGCTGAAGCCGCGTCACTGAGCAATGGATGAGGCCACTCCGAGACCCCGCCAGCGCAAGGGCTGGGTCCGCTACCTGCTGCTGGGCATCGGCTGGCTGAGCGTGGCCCTGGGCATCATCGGTGCCTTTCTGCCGCTGCTGCCCACTACGCCCTTCCTGCTGCTGGCCGCAGCCTGCTTCATGCGCAGTTCGGAGCGGTTCTACTTGTGGCTGATTAACCACAGGTGGCTGGGGCCCTGGGTCAAACCCTATCTGGAAGGCGACGGCATCCCGCTCAAGGGCAAGGTTTACGCCATTGTCGCCATGTGGATCAGCGTCGGGTTTTCCTGCTGGCTGGTGCCCTACGTCTGGGCCCGGGTGGCGGCTTTCACCAGTTGCGCGGCGGTAACGGTCTACCTGCTCCGGCAGAAGACCCGGCGCTAGCCACCGTCAGGCATGAAAAAGGGCGATCAGCGATGATCGCCCTTTTTCGTGGGTGACGCTGGCGGCGTCAGGCGGCCCTGGCCATGGGGGTGGGCGGTGCCTGATCGGGAACGGTGGGCTCGCCCGGCTCGCTGGGCTGGATGGGCGCCGGATCAGGTTGATCGGGCTCGCCGCCGGCACGGGGCATGGCAAGGGCGACAAAGCGGGAGAAAGCGTCGAGCTGGCGGATCGGAAAGCGGGACATGGGGTGACTCCTCTGCTGACTCTCTAGGTAGAGTGGTCCGGCACCCGGGTAATTCCCTCAGTCGCGCGGCTCTGCTCCGCCATGATTGCGTGCAAAGGTTTCCGGGCCCATGGCGGCGATCTGGCCGTCGATCAGCGCCTCGAACGGCGCCAGCAGGGCATCGAAGCGGCGCGGCGCCTCCAGCGCATTCAACGCCGCGACCACGGCCTCCACGGTCGACAGCGCATCCGGCGCCGGGGCCTTGCGCACCCGGTAGCGCGAGGGCGCGCCAGGCGGCAGGGTGAGCCTGGGCAGGGCCGCCAGCAGTGGATTGACGTGCAGCAGCAAGCGCGCCTTGCGCCAGGTGCCGTCGGGAATCACCAGCAGCCGTGGTGCCTTGGTCACGGCAGCAGGCGGCAAGAGATCGACCGTGATCGCCTCGGGGCCGGGAAACAGCAGCCAGGCGTCATGATCGGCGAGCCAGAGCGGCAGGTCGGGAAAGGTCTCGCCAATCTCCAGCTGCGCATTGCCGAGCCCCAGGGCGGCCAGGCGCGCCGTATTGAGCGGATGGCGCCGCTCGCTGGGATGCTGCAGCAACAGCACCCGCGTGCGGCTGGTCAGCGACGGGATCAGCGCGCACAGGCAGAGTGACAGGGGACGCTGACAGCGCGCGCAAGCGGGACGGGACATCGGGACTTCCGGAGCGAATCGGGGCGGCGATCATACCGGATCACCGCCGCCCTCCCCGACTCAGCGATTGAAGCGGGCGGTGAGGTCGTGCAGGTAGTCGGCCATGCCTTCCAGTTCACGACTCAGCTCCGAGCCGCGACGGGCCTGGGCCGAGCTGTGATCGGAAAGATCGGCGATGCGGCTGATCTGCCGGTTGATGTCTTCGGAGACGTGGCTCTGCTCTTCCACCGCGGTGGCCATCTGCTGGCTCATGGCGGTGATGAGGCTGACCGATTCGCTGATGCCTTCCAAAGACTCGCGTACCGCCGCCGAATGGCGTTCGCTCTGGCGCGAGGTCTCTTCGCCGCGACTGGCGGTGGCCACGGCGCGGTCGGCATTGGCCTGCAGGTTGGCGATGATCTGATGGATCTGCTCGGTGGATTCACGGGTACGCGAGGCCAGCGAGCGGACCTCGTCGGCCACCACGGCGAAGCCGCGACCGGCCTCACCGGCACGGGCGGCCTCGATGGCGGCGTTGAGCGCCAGCAGGTTGGTCTGTTCGGCGATGGCGGTGATGACATCGGCGACGCTGCCGATGCTCTGGGTCGAACTGGCCAGCTCGCCTACGGCCTGGCCGATGTCGCTGACCGCCGCGCCGAGTTCGCGCATGGACGTCAGGCTCTCTTCGGCCTTGTCACGCCCGGAGTGCACCAGGCTCTCGGCGTTGGCCGCCGCCTGAGCGGTCTCCTGGACGTTCTGCGAGACCTCGTGGATGGTGGAGGTCATCTGGGTGATGGCCGCGGCGGACTGGTCGGTCTCGTGGCGCTGCTGATCCAGCAGTTCGGCCTCGGACTGGGCCAGTTGGGAGGATTCGCGCGCCTTGACGCGCACGCTGTCGCCCACGTCGGCCAGCCGGGTCAGGGCCGTCTGCAGGCGCGCGGCTTCGCTGTGCAGCGCCAGATCCAGGCGTGCCGGGGCACCACACTGGTCGCTGTAGGTCGGGGCCACGACGGCACTGGAAAACATCTTCGGATGATCGGCGAGGATGCGCTCGATGCTGGCGCGCTGGCGATAGAGCTGATGACCGCTGATACCCAGGAGCGCCGCGACGATGAGGACCGCCTGGGTCGTGTCGTCGAGCAGGAAGTGGCCACTCAGGATCACCCCGGTGGCCGCCACCGTCGACCAGCAGGCGGCGATGGCGCTGCCCAGGCGGCGCGTCATGGGCACGGGGGCCTTGCCGGCATTGATGCGGGCATAGAGCTCGCCGGCGCGACGGACTTCGCTGGTGCTGGGCAGCGAACGCACGGATTCGTAACCGATCACCCGGCCCTGTTCGAGGATCGGGGTGACATAGGCGCTCACCCAGTAGAAATCGCCGTTCTTGCAGCGATTCTTGACGATGCCCATCCACGGCTTGCCCTCCTTGAGGGTCGCCCACATGTGGCCGAACACCGGTGGCGGCATGTCGGGATGACGCACCAGATTGTGCGGACTGCCGATCAGCTCCTCCCTTGTATAGCCACTGATGGCGATGAAGGCCTCGTTGCAGTAGGTGATGTTCCCCTGCAGATCAGTGGTGGAGATGAGTCGTTCCTCTTGCTTGAAGGTACGGCCTTGCTGGGTGACCGGCAAATTCGTGCGCATGCGGGTGCCTTATCTAGCGGGTTATCTACTCCGTGCGACATCAACCAGTTCAATGGTGGCCAACTGCCGGCACAGGCGCCAACGGTAACCATTTGGTTATCGTCATACTAACTATCGGCATGTTGCATCTGGGCTTTAAGGATGCGCTGAAATGTTTTGATAAGCGGTTCGCTCAGGGGCCTGGCTGACCTGGCGCCAGGCGAGGCACTTGGCTTTTCACGAGGAGCTCCAGGGCCTGACCGGATAGCGCGGCTGGCCGAGCGCCCAGGTGGATCCGGGATGCGTGTCGACCTTCCTGGGCGCCCTGGCTGTCCCGATCGCCACGCGACCCGCCAGGGCGATAAATGGCCTAGCCGGTGATCTCGGGCTCCAGGGCCTCCAGCCAACAGACCACCGCTACGGCGCCGCCATCGGGAATGCCGCGGACGCGTTCGCCCAGGTAGCTGGCGCGGCCCTGGGCCGGCAGCATCTCCGCGGTGGCCTCGGCGCCCTGGCGGGCGGCGGCGAGCGCCGCGGCAAAGGCCTGTGCCGGGCTGGCGCCCGCCTGGGCAGCGGCCAGCAGGGCATCCGCTGCCGGGCGCAAGGCATCGAGCATGGTGCGCTGGCCCGGCTGGGCGCCACCCAGTTCGGCCAGGGCCTGGACGCCACCATCCAGGGCCTGGGCCCATTGCGCCAGCGTGGGTCGTTCCACCCTGTCCAGCAGTTGAGCGGCGCGGATCAGGGCGCAGGCGTAGAAGGGTCCGGAGCTGCCACCGATGGCCCGGCGCAGTGCCTGGCCGGTGGCTGCCAGGGCGCTGGCCGGGGTGTACCAGACGCTGGCGGGCAAGGCGCGCATGGCTTCAGCGCCACGGGCCAGGCTGGTGCCCAGGTCGCCGTCCCCGGCGCGGCTGTCCAGTTCGGTGAGGCGGGCTCCGTTGGCCAGCAGGCTGGCGACGACGGCATCTGCCGTCGCCTGCAGCCGCTCTGCCAGGGGACCTGGGGTGCGAGGGGTCGTTTCGGCTGCTGCCGCGGGTGCGGGCAACAGGGTGGGCGCCGCCGGGACCCGGCCGTCACCCGGCCAGGCTCGCGCCCGGGTCGGCGCATCGAGCAGCGCCAGGCGCGCCTCGTCTACCGGCAGCAGCGACAGCGAACAGCCGGGCATGTCCAGGGCGCTGAGGAAGGTACCGGTCCAGGCGCGTTCCACCACCAGGCCTCGCTGGCGCAACTGGCTCAGCGCCGCCCGCGCCACCAGGGCGAGTTCCAGCGGCGGCGTCGCGCCCAGGCCATTGACCAGCAGCGCCAGGCGCGTGCCAGCGGGATAGCCGCCGTCTTCGATGAGGGTATCCAGCAGCCGCGCCACGGTGCCGTCGGCGCCCAGTCGGGGACCGCGCTGGACGCCCTGCTCGCCGTGGATGCCGAGGCCCCATTCCACCTCGTCGTCCGCCAATTGGAAACCCGGATGCCCCGCCGCCGGCACCGTGCAGGCACCCAGGGCGACACCCATGCTGCGCAATTCGGCACTCGCGGCGCGGGCCAGCGCAGCTACCTCGGCCAGGGGGCGCCCGGCGGCGGCCGCTGCGCCCGCGAGCTTGTGGATCAGCACGGTACCCGCGATACCGCGGCGCCTTTCCGGCGCCACGGTATGGCGCAAGGCGGCGTCGTCCGCCACCAGCACCGTCTCGACCGGAATGCCTTCGCTGCGCGCCAGTTCGGCGGCCAGGCCGAAGTTGAGACGGTCGCCGGTGTAGTTCTTGACCACCAGCAGGGCGCCCGCGGGACCGGCCGCCGCCCGGATGGCCGCCAGCACGGCATCGACGCTGGGCGAGGTGAAGACGTCTCCCGCCGCCGGAAATCACCGCCACCGGGCGATCTCCCGTAGCGGCCAGGGGCTGGCGCAGGATGACCTGCTCCTCGGCCAGCAGGGCCAGGCCGGGATCCAGGCTGACGAGGCCTTCGAGCAGTTCGCAAACCACAGCGGTGGGGCTATTGATCAGCTTCTTCATCGGGGACTCCTGAGGGCGAGAGGTCGCCGCAGTATGGCACGGGGTCCCGGGCCTGCCTGGCAGCGACCTGAACGGCCGGCTGACAGGCGCGCAACGGCCTTCCGCCGGACCGGGACGGCAGGCTATCGTTGGCGTCGGAAGCTTTTCACGACCGGGATGTCTCACGCTGTTAGCCAGCCGCTCTCCTGGGAGCGCACCCCACCGAGGTCCGTCATGCCGATCAAGATCGTTCCGCGCTCTGCCTGCCTGGGGTCGGAGATCACCCCCGAAGCCGTCTACCTGTCCCGGCGCCAGCTCCTCGGTGCCAGCGGCGCCCTGCTCGCCGGCGCCGCCCTGCCCGGCTGGGCGCTGGCGGCCGCTTCCAGCTATGGCGACGTCGAAGCCGCCAAGGGCCCGGACTGGTTCGAACGCAAGCTGCCTGATACCCGCTGGCAGGCGGCCACGGTCAAGGGCGAGGACATCACGCCCTTCAAGGACGCTACCCACTACAACAACTTCTATGAATTCGGGCCGGACAAGAGCGATCCCGCCGCCCATGCTGCGCAGTTGCCCACCCAGCCCTGGAGCGTGGTAGTCGATGGCGAGGTGGGCAAGCCCGGCACCTACGGGCTGGAAGACCTCTTCGGCCCCGACACCCTGGAAGAGCGCATCTACCGCATGAGGTGCGTCGAGGCCTGGTCCATGGTCATCCCCTGGCTTGGCTTTCCGCTGGCCAGCCTGCTCAAGCGCGTCGAACCCACCGGCAAGGCGCGCTACGTGAAGTTCGAGACGCTCAAGGACCCGCAGCACATGCCCGGCATGAATTCCAGCTTCGCCCTGCTGGACTGGCCCTATGTCGAAGGCCTGCGCCTGGATGAGGCCATGCATCCGCTGACGCTGATGACGGTGGGCATGTACGGCCGCGTGCTGCCCAACCAGAACGGCGCGCCGCTGCGGCTGATCGTGCCCTGGAAGTACGGCTTCAAGGGCATCAAGTCCATCGTCCGCATCAGCCTGGTGGCCGAGCAGCCACGCACCACCTGGCAGGGCATGGCGCCCAACGAGTACGGCTTCTATGCCAACGTCAATCCGGAAGTGGACCACCCGCGCTGGAGTCAGGCCCGCGAACGGCGCCTGCCCAGTGGCCTGTTCAGCCCCAACGTGCGGCCGACGCTGATGTTCAACGGCTATGGCGAGGAAGTGGCTTCGCTCTACAGCGGCATGGATCTGCGGAGAAACTACTGATGGGATTGCTGCTCTGGCGGGTCGCGGTGTTTGTCGCCGCACTCTGCCCGCCGCTGTGGTGGCTGTACCAGGCCTGGATCTTCGCCCTAGGTCCGGACCCGGGCAAGGCGCTGGTGGACAAGCTGGGGACCGGCGCCCTGGTGCTGCTGCTGCTGACGCTGAGTCTGACGCCGCTGTCGCGCCTCACCCGCTGGAAGCTCTGGCCGGTGATCCGCCGCCAGCTCGGCCTCTGGACCTTCACCTATGCCCTGCTGCACTTCCTCGGCTACCTGGCGTTCGTGCTGGGCTTCGACCTGTCGCAACTGGGCGTGGAGTTGCAGCGCCGGCCCTACATCATCGTGGGTGCCGCAGCGCTGCTGATCCTGTTGACCCTGGCCGTCACTTCCAACCGCCCCGCCATGCGCCGCCTGGGCAAGCGTTGGAAGGAGCTGCATCGACTGGCCTACTTGGTGCTGGGCCTTGGGCTGCTGCACTACCTCTGGATCGTACGCTCGGACCTGGAAGAGTGGGCGCTCTACGCCGCTATCGGCGCCGCCCTGCTGGCCTTCCGCCTGGTAGATGGCTGGCGCCGTAAAAGGCGAAGTCGGGCAGCGGCCGTCCCTGCTCGCTGATTACCACCGCCCAGGCAGAGGGTTGACCCTCCATGCCTCGAATCTAAAGGGGTGGTATTAAAAACAGCTGTTGAGGTATGCGGATGGACAGCCACGGTTTGGCAAAGGGGTGGTATTGAACGGGCCTGGCGCCAGTGGGCCAGGCCGCTGCCCGAGGGCGGTCGATCAGCGCTGCGCGGCCTGGCGCAAGCCCTTCAGGGTGTTGAGCGGGGCATCCACCACGAAGCTGTTGGCCAGCCAGGACGGCACGCTGCCACCCGGCTCGCTCTGGGCCTCGTAGGTCACTTCCGAGCCGCCGTTCTTCGGCACCACGCGCCACTGGCCCTGGAAGCTCGCGACCCGTACGTAACCGTCGGCAGCGGGACGATAGTCCGGCTGGCCTTCGAGGGTGCGGGTGAAGCCGCCATCGGGAGTCTTCTGCTCGGTGATGTGCAGCACCACGTCACGGGCGGTCACCGGCCAGGGCATGTCGATGCGCATGTAGGTCCAGGCCTGGTTGTCCTGACGCTTGAGCACCTGCAGCGACTGGCAGCGGAAGATCCATTTGCAGGAACCCAGCGGATCGTCCTGCAACTTGGCGATGGTGGCCGGATCGGCCTTGATCTGGACCACGCCGCGGTAGGCCTTGTACTTGGACCCGGCGACGGCGCGGGTATAGACCTGGATGCCATCTTCCTGCTTGGCGAGTTGCCAGTCCTCGGCCTGGGCCAGGCCGGTGGCTGCGAGCAGGGTCAGGGCGAGGATGGAGCGAAGCGGCTTGTGCATGGGACGTCCCTTGTTGTTGTGGTTGTCGGAGAGCGCAATTCAAAACCGGATCAGGCGGCGGTTTCACCTTCGAGGCGCAGCAGGATGGCCATGGCCTCGGCACTGCTGGTGCCGCAGAACGCCAGCTCGGCCTGGAAGCCGCCGCACACCGCCGGGCGCAGCGGCGAGCCGAACAGGTCGCAGCGGTTGGTGCTGTCCAGATGGGCGCAGCGCACCCCGGAGGGCTTGCCCTGGGGCATGCGTGGCAGCGGTGAGGAGATCGAGGGCGCGATGCAACAGGCGCCACAACCCGGACGGCACTCCATGGGTGAAACTCGCAGATAAAGAGGCTTCAAGCTTAAGAGCAAGGCCGGGGCCTCACAAGCGAATCGTGACCAGATGCTGCCATCGAGTCATGAATGTAACATTCATTCGCACCTCGCCACGCAACCCCGCGGCCTTTCCACCGTCTTATCTGCGATGAGCGAGGCGGCTGGCCCGAGGGCGTGACGATGAAGCATTGGCTGGTGCTGGACCTGGAAGCGACCACCGACGAAGGCGGCTGGCCACTGGAGTTGATGGAGATCATCGAGATCGGCGCGGTGATGGTGGATGCGGAGGGCCAGGAGCTCGATCGCTATCAGAGTTTCGTCCAGCCCCGGCGGCTGCCGCTGCTGACGCCCTTTTGCCGCGATCTCACCCATATCAGCCAGGCCGATGTCGATAGCGCAGAGCCCCTGGAAAGCACCTGGCCGACCTTCGAGGCCTGGCTGGGCGCCTATGAGACCACTCTCGCCGGCTGGTGCAGCTGGGGCGATTTCGACCGCCGTCTGCTGGAGCGGGCCTGGCGCGAATACGATCTGCACACCCACCTCGCCCGGGTCCCGCATCGCAATCTCAAGCAGGCCTTCGCCAAGGCCCGTGGTCTGGCACGTCCGCTGGGCCTCACCGCCGCCCTGGAATCGGCGGGACTGGCCTTTACCGGGGTACTGCACCGCGCCGAGACCGACGCGCGCAACACCGCCAAGCTGATACCCGCCAGCCTGCCGGCCCTCGCGCGCTAGCCTCGTCTGGAGCGGTGACAGTGGGCCTCGGCCTTGGGCATACTCGCCGACGGTCCCAACCGCTCTCGCACAAGGAAATCCGATGTTCAAGGTCAACGAATACTTCGACGGCACCGTCAAATCCATCGCCTTCAGCCTCAAGTCCAAGCCTGCCACCCTGGGCGTCATGGCCCCCGGCGAATACGAATTCGGCACCAGCCAGCTGGAAGTCATGCACGTGGTGGCCGGCGCCCTGACCGTCAAGCTGCCGGGCAGCGAGACCTGGGAAACCTTCGCCGCGGGCAGCCAGTTCACCGTGCCGGCCAATGCGAAGTTCCAGCTCAAGGTCGCGGAAGACACCGCCTATCTCTGCGAATACCACTAAGCTCGGGGAGCCGTACGGCTCCCTCGTCTTGGGCTCCGTCATTCGGCCGCGTGGGCCGGGTGGCGGGAGTCCGTTGTCCCGCTTGAACGCTTCCGCTTCGCCTCGGTCCTAAGCGACACCGCCGCTTTCGGAGTCGTCGCCATGTCGCCAGTCGCAGCCCAGGGCCCTCGCCAGCCGAGCCACGCCCGTCCCTTCGAGCACCAGCCCCGGAATCTCCCGACGCACAGGATAGCCCTTGCGCAGGGCGTCGAACGCCTGAGCCCGCGCCTGGGCCGGCAAGGCGAGGGTCGCGCGTAGCGCCGCATCGTCGTCGCGCGGGTCATAGACCGCACGACAGACGCGCCTGAAGGCCGTCGCCTCGGGCGTATCCGCACCAAACACCAGGCGCTCCAGCTGCTGCGGCGGCAACAGGTCGCTCAGACCCAGCCGCGGTGTTTCCCCGGTCCAGGCGCAGAAGGCCGCGTAGATCTGCGCCGTGCCGCGCCATTTGCCTTCCAGGCTGTGCCCGGCGATATGGGGCGTCACCAGCTGACAGAGACGGGCCAATTCAGGATCGATACCCGGCTCGCCTTCCCAGACATCCAGGGCCACCGCCAGCTCGGCGCCACCAGCCAGATGGGCACACAGCGCGGCGTTGTCGACTACCTCGCCCCGGCAGGCATTGAGCAGCCAGCTGCCCGGACGCAACCTCGCCAGGCGCGTCGCCTCGAACAGGTGCAGGGTGCGCTGTTCGCCGTCACGGATCAGCGGGGTATGCAGACAGAGCACGTCGCAGCGCTCCAGTAACTCGTCCAGGCTGTGGAAGTCGCCCTGCTCGGTCGCCTGACGTGGTGGATCGCAGACCAGCACCGTCCAGCCCAGTCCGCGCAGCGCCTCGGCCAGGCGGCCCCCGACTTGGCCGGCGCCGACGATGCCATAGGTGCGCCGGGCCAGGTCGGCGCCAGCGCCATCGGCCAGCGCCAGCAAGGCGCCGAGCACCCAGTCCACCACGCCGCGGGCATTGCAGCCAGGCGCATTGCTCCAGCGGATACCCGCCTGATCCAGATAGCCGAGGTCCAGATGATCGGTACCTATGGTGCAGGTGCCGACGAAGCCGACCCGAGATCCGGCCAGCAGCGTCTCGTCGACGCGGGTGATGGAGCGCACCAGCAGCGCATCGGCGCGACTCACGGCGGCGCGGTCGAAGGCGCGACCGGGAAGGCGTTCGAGGGTGGCGTGGGGGCCGAAGAAGGCGTCCAGCAGCGGTATGTTTTCGTCGGCGAGAATGTGCATGCCTGGGCACTCGCAAGGGCGGGGACCGGCACTTTAGCAGGCCAGCGGCAGCCGGCAACGGTCGCCGCGAGGGTTGCCACTCGGGCCATGAGGACTAGACTATCGGCCCCGAAGCTGACCGAACGATCAAGTGACCTCCTCCCTGCCCCGCATCAGACGTGAATTCGGCGCCCTGCTCTCCCTGGCCGCGCCCATCGTCATCGCCCAGCTCTCCCATTCGGCCATGGGCTTCGTCGACGCCGTCATGGCCGGCCGTGTCGGCCCGCTGGACCTCGCCGCCGTCGCCCTGGGCAACTCCGTGTGGATTCCGGTGTTCCTGCTGATGACCGGCATCCTGCTGGCGACCACGCCTAAGGTGGCCGAGCGCCACGGCGGCGGGCGCAGCCAGGAGATCGGTCCGCTGGTGCGCCAGGCGCTCTGGCTGGCCCTGGGGTGTGGCCTCATCGCCAGCCTGCTGCTGCTCAATGCCCGACCGCTGCTGGTGGCGATGCATGTCGACGCCCAGCTGATCGGCCCGACCCTGCTCTATCTCAAGGGCATCGCCCTGGGCCTGCCCGCCACGGCCTTCTACTATGTGCTGCGCTGCTTCAGCGACGGCCTCGGGCGTACCCGGCCGGCGATGCTGGTGGGCCTTGCCGGGCTGGCACTGAACGTGCCGCTGAACTGGATCTTCATCCATGGGCACCTGGGCCTGCCAGCCTTGGGCGGCGCCGGGTGCGGCTTCGCCTCGGGCACGGTGATGTGGGCGATGCTGCTGGCCATGCTGGCGATCATCCGCACCGAGCGATATCGCGCCTGCGCCATTTTCGCCCGCTTCGAGCGACCGCACGGACCAACGCTGCGCGCCCTGCTGGCCATCGGCGTGCCCATCGGCATCGCGGTGTTCGCCGAATCCAGCATCTTTTCCGTGGTGGCCCTGCTGATCGGCGAGCTGGGTCCGACCGTGGTCGCCGGGCACCAGGTGGCGCTCAACTTCTCCGGTCTGGTGTTCATGGTGCCCCTGGCCCTGGGCATGGCGGTGACAGTGCGGGTTGGCCAGGCGCTGGGGCGCGGCGAGCCGCGCGAGGCGCGCTTTTCCGCCGGGGTCGGCATGGCCGCCGGGCTGCTCTGCGCCTGCGTTTCCTGCACCCTGATGCTGACCGCGCGCACGGCTATCGCCGGCCTCTATTCCCAGGACCAGGCGGTGATCCAGCTGGCGGCCTCGCTGCTGGTGTTTGCCGGCATCTTCCAGTTCTCCGATGCCATCCAGGTGACCGCCGCGGGCGCCCTGCGTGGTTACCAGGACACCCGCGCGACCATGGTCATCACCCTGCTGGCCTA
Organism: Pseudomonas oryzihabitans; assembly: GCF_014522265.1. Taxonomy (GTDB): domain Bacteria; phylum Pseudomonadota; class Gammaproteobacteria; order Pseudomonadales; family Pseudomonadaceae; genus Chryseomonas; species Chryseomonas aestiva. The sequence goes on along the minus strand of NZ_CP017024.1, from coordinate 3,734,137 downwards.
CTGGGGCATGGGCCTGCCGGTGGGCTGGGCGCTGGGGCTGAGCGACTGGTTCGGGGCACCGCGGGGTCCGGCCGGCCTCTGGCAGGGTCTGGTACTGGGACTGACCTGCGCGGCCATCCTGCTGTCGGTGCGGCTGGCGCGCAGTGCCCGGCGACGCATCCACAGCGCCAAGCCCTTGCTACACTGACCCCCTCTCGTCGGACGGCCCCAGGCCGTTCAGGACGGGCGTTTCCCCCTTTCGCGAGCGTGCGGCTTCGATGATCTTTCGCCTGCTACAGCTGTTTTGCCTCTGCTTCCTGCTCATCGGCCCGGTCCAGGCTGCCCTCCCCGGGCTGCCGGGCGCCCAGAAGGATCAGGTCGATCCGCAATTCGGCCCGTCCCTAGACCAGGTGATCAAGACCCTGGAAAGCGAGCAGCAGCGCAATCGTCTGCTGGCGGATCTCAAGAAGCTGCAGGCGGCCCAAGCCAAGGCCGAACCCAGCGCCTCCCAGGGCGTGATCGGGTTGATCACCGACACCATGACGGTGGTCGAGCAACAGCTGCAGCGTGACAACCTGCGCGAGCGCTGGCAGTACCAGCTGGACCAGGCGGGCGCCGAGCTGGCCGCCCTGGCGCCGGCGCCCGAGCAGCGCCTCAACCTGCTTTCGGGTTTCGTCATCACCCTGGCCTTCTGGGCCGGTTGCGCCCTGGGCCTGAAAAGCATCAGTCATCGGCTGCGCATCAGGTTCAGGCTCTCCGAGGAGCTTCCGCTCAGACCGCGGACCCTGGACCTGGTGCGTTTCGCCCTGCGCAAGCTGGCACCCTGGCTGCTGGCGTTCGTCATCACCCTGCTGGTATCCCTGTGGATGCCGGACTCCCTGGGCAAGACGGTGGCCGTCACCCTGGCCTATGCCGCCGTCATCGGCCCGCTGTTCGCGGCAACGGTGGTGGTGATCTGCTCCCTGCCCAGCGGCGCCCATCGCAGCCGGGCGCTGTTGATCCTGCGCCGCCGCGCCTTTCGCCCGCTATGGATCATCGGCAGCCTGGCCGCCCTGGGTGGCGCCGCCAGCGATCCGCACCTGGCCGAGACCCTGGGGCCACACCTGGCGGCGGTCATCGCCATCGGCGCCAACATCTGCGCGGCGCTGCTCACCGCCCAGTTCGCCCTGAGATTCCGCCGGCCCATCGCCCACCTGATCCGCAACCAGCCGCTGGCCAAGCGTCAGGCGCTGCACGGTCTGCAGGGCGTGCGCCATCTGATCGCCCGCCTCTGGCACCTGCCGCTGCTGATCCTGGTGGCGGTCTCGGTGGTGGCCACCTTCGTCTCCGCCGGCGATACCAGCGACGCCCTGCGCCGGGCGCTGCTGTTCGCCGTGACCATGGGCGCCGCCCTGGGCCTCAACGCCCTGGTGCGGGCGCGGCTGCTGCGCCGGCGACCGCACGGCCGCATCCAGGAGGCCTATGCCGAACGGCTGCGGGCCTTCTTCGTGCTGGTGCTGGGCATCGTCATCTGGCTGGTGGGGATCGAGCTGGCCCTGCGCGCCTGGAATCTCTCGCTGCTGAGATTCAGCCAGGGCGACGGCCATGCGGTCGCCAGCAAGTTCTTTGGCCTGGGTGGCACCCTGTTGCTGGCCTGGCTGGTGTGGATCCTGGCCGACACCGCCATCCACCGCGGCCTCAATCTGCATCGCGTCAGCCCGAACAATGCCCGCGCCCAGACCATGTTGCCGCTGATCCGCAACGTGCTGTTCCTGACCATCTTCGTCATCGCCCTGATCGTCGCCCTGGCCAACATGGGCGTGAACGTCACCCCGCTGCTGGCCGGTGCCGGCGTCATCGGCCTGGCGGTGGGCTTCGGCGCCCAGAGCCTGGTGGCCGACCTCATCACCGGGCTGTTCATCATCATCGAGGACTCCCTGGCCATCGGCGACTACGTCGACGTCGGCAATCACCTGGGCACCGTCGAGGGCCTGACCATCCGCACCGTGCGACTCAGGGATATCGATGGCATCGTCCACACCATCCCCTTCAGCGAGATCAAGAGCATCCAGAACTACTCGCGGCAATTCGGCTACGCCATCTTCCGCCTGCCGATTCCCCAGGCGCTGTCGGTGGACAAGGCCATCGAGATGGTCCAGGAAGTGGGTCGCACACTGCGCCAGGATCCCTTCATCGGCCGAGACATCTGGTCGCCGCTGGAGCTGCAGGGGGTGGAGAGCTTCGATTCCGGCATGGCGATCCTGAGATTCCGCTTCAAGACCGCGCCGATCAAGCAGTGGGAGGTCTCGCGGGCCTTCAACCTCAGGCTCAAGCGCTACCTGGACGACGCCGGCATCGAGTTGGCCTCGCCGCGCATGAACGTGCGCTACGAGGTAGGCGGCTCGCCGCTGGATCAGGCGGCCCGGGGGAAAGAAGCGCCGAGCTAAGGCTGAAGTCGCTGCCACGACCGTCGGTTCTCGCGGCGCTGCGGAAAAGCCTCTAGGGTGGACGTTACTCTGTCCTGGCGAGGTCCCCGACATGCCCCTGCGTACCCTGCTCTGCTATGGCGACTCCAACACTCATGGCACCCGCCCCCTGACCCAGCCCGGCGTGCTCGAACGCTTCGGCTGGGACGAACGCTGGCCCGGCGTACTGGCCCACGGGCTGGGCGCCGATTGGCGGGTGATCGAGGAAGGCCTGCCAGCACGGACCACGGTGCATGACGATCCCATCGACGGCCACCACAAGAACGGCTTCACCTATCTCCGACCCTGCCTGGAGAGTCAGCTGCCGGTGGACGTCCTGCTGCTGATGCTCGGCACCAACGATCTCAAGGCGCGGCTGTCGGTGACGCCCGCGGACATCGCCAGTGCGTTGCAGGTGCTGCTGGAAGAGATCAGGCGCTGCAATGCCGGCCCGGGCGGCGCCACACCCAGGCTGATTGTCATGGCGCCGGCGCCCATCGAGGAAGTGGGCTTTCTCGGCGAGATCTTCGCCGGCGGCGCGGCCAAGTCCCGCCAATTGGCCGCGCGCTATCGTCAGGTGGCCGAGGCCCAGGGCGCGGCCTTCGTCGATGCGGGCGAGATCATCCAAGTGAGTCCCGTGGACGGCGTGCATTTCGAGGCGGACCAGCATCGGCGGCTGGGGGAGCATCTGGTGGGGGTGGTCAGAACGGCCGCAAGCGCCTGAGCGTAGCGTGGACAACGGCGCAGCCTTGTCCGCGGACGCGAGACCACACAGTGGAAAACGCTGCGCGGTTTTCCACGCTACGGCTCCCTTGGCATCGGTCCGTTGGGCTTCGACGATGGAGCCGTCTCAACCCAACCTACGAGAGCCGGGCCCGCGCCGTGGGGCAGCGTAGGTTGGGTTGAGCGCAGGCGAAGCCCAACATTACGGGCTCGACATTGAAGTCAGCGATCCAGACCATAGCGCTGCCGAAGCGCACGGTACCGATTGCTGTAGTCCTGATAGCTGAGGTTTTTTGCCTGAAGCTCAGCCAATTCGTCTTCAAAGGTCAGCCCGGCAGGTGCGGAGGTCGGGACAGCAGTCGTGATCGGTCTGATTACAGGTGCGGGACGCATCTGACCCAAGAGCTCATCTACCACCGGATTGATCTTTGTTGCGGTCCCCTGCCACTTCATAAGGGAGAAACCGCCCTTACCCCGCAGGTGATAGTCAGCCTGACCCATCAGGCGCCCACTGGCGTCACGCAGGGTCAGCTCGGCAGCTGATAAGTAAGGTACGCCGTCCCAGGTTTGCCGCGCAGTGTATTCAAGAACGTATGGGCACTCGCGTGGCACCTGCGTATAGCTTTCGGTAGGCACACTGTGCCGAGCAAAGCCGGCCCGGACCACGGGGAGAAAGTCTTTCACCCAAACCGCAGGATTCTCCTGGATACATACCAAGTCCGGGCGTACGGCGACGGGCTGGACCTGTACCGACGTGCACCCCGCGAGAATGAGCGATACAACACCCAGCATCCCGGCTTTCATAAGAGGCTTCCTTGCTTGCTAGATCGCTGATTGTGAACCGAATCTCGCTAGCAAAGCGAGCTTTCGCGCGACCCTCACTCCACCTTCTTGCGAATCCAGTACAGATAACGCCCTTCCCCTTCGCTCTTTTCCACCAGTTCATGGCCCAGGAAGACGCAGAACTTGGGGATGTCGCGCTGGGTGGAGGGATCGGTGGCGATGACCTTGAGCAGGGCGCCGGGGGCGATGTCGCGCACCTTGTTGTGCAGCATCATCACCGGCTCCGGGCAGTTCAGCCCGCTGGCGTCGAGGGTGGCATCGGCTTCGAGGGTCATGGGGTCTCCAGGGATAGAACGGTTACAGCAATCTGCATTCAGAGCCTGATAGCGGCCTAGGGTTTCCGATCCAGGCGGCGCAGATGACAGGTCACTTCCTCGCGGTCGTGGTAGAGCTGCTTGCAGCCGATGGTGACGCGCTGGCCGCGATCGGCGAAATGGGCGTGCAGGCGTTCGAGGATGCCGGCCACTTCGCGATAGCGCTGCTTCATCGGCAGCTTGAGATTGACCACCGCCTCGCGGCAGTGTCCCTCGCCGATCCAGCGTTCGATCAGCGCCGCGGTGCGCGCGGGCTTCTCGACGATGTCGCAGACCATCCAGTCCACCGGGCGCTTGGGAACGAAGGCGTAGCCGTCGACCTGCAGGTGCTCGACGAGGCCGGTATCCATCAGCGCCTCGTTCATGGGGCCGTTGTCCACCGCCGTCACCAGCATCTCGCGGGCCACCAGCTGCCAGGTCCAGCCACCCGGGCGGCGCCCAGATCGACGGCGCGCATCTCGGAGGACAGGCGGGTTTCCCAATCGGCACGCGGGATGAAGTGGTGCCAGGCCTCTTCCAGCTTGAGGGTCGAACGACTGGGCGCCTCGCGGGGAAACCTCAGCCGCGGGATGCCCATGGGCCAGAGCGCGGCGTTGCCCGGTTCGACCACGCCGACGAAAACCTCGCGCCCGCTGAGAAAGGTCAGCTGCAGCCGTGGCGCCCGGGCATCATCCACCAGGCGGCCGGCCTTGCGCAGCGCCAGGGTCAGGGGACGCTCGAATTTCTTGCAGAAGGTGGAGAGCGCCTTGCCATCGTTGGTGTCGGGCATCTCCAGGGCCAGACTGCCGCAGACGGGATAGCCCGCCAGCAGCTCCAGCAGCGGGCCGATGCGGTCCTGCTCGGGCAGGCTGAGAAAGGCGCCACGGGACCACTGACGGGGAAAGATCAGCTCGGCGAAGGTGATGTTCTGCATCAACCGGGCGGCACCCTCGGCGTCGCCACAGACGAATTCGGCATAGGCCGCACCCGGCTTGCCCTTGGCATAACCGGCCACGCCGAGCAGCGCCGCCCGCTCGCCGAGCTCGGCGCAGACCTCGCCTTCGAATCCGGTACGGCACAGCAGCAACAGGGTATTCACGACGGGGCTTCCTCAAGGGGTCACGCAGGGCGCGCACTATACCCCAGCGCGCCCGCTGGGGAACGCCAGCGGCGCCTATCGGTCCAGTACTACACCTAGAAAAATCAGTCCGCCCAGCGCTGGTACGGGTCTCCTTCACGTTTCGAGGCTCGTACGGCCAGCGGGCAACCGTCGAAGCGTCGATAAGGAGACCCCTGATGCCAGCCCTGGACAGCCTCAAAAGCCTCAAGACCCTGCAGGTCGGTGAGCGCACCTACCACTATTACAGCCTGCCCGACGCGGCCCAGACCCTGGGCAATCTCGACAAGCTGCCCAAATCCCTCAAGGTGCTGCTGGAGAACCTGCTGCGCTGGGAAGACAACCAGACCGTTACCGGCGAGGACCTCCAGGCCCTGGCCGACTGGACCAAGACCCGCTCCGCCAATCGCGAGATCCAGTACCGGCCGGCGCGGGTGCTGATGCAGGACTTCACCGGCGTACCGGCAGTGGTCGACCTGGCCGCCATGCGCGAAGCCGTGGCCAAGGCCGGTGGCGATCCGCAGCGGATCAATCCGCTTTCTCCCGTCGACCTGGTGATCGACCACTCCGTAATGGTGGATCGCTACGCCAGCGAAAACGCCTACCACGAGAACGTCGAGATCGAGATGGAGCGTAATGGCGAGCGCTATGCCTTCCTGCGCTGGGGCCAGAACGCCTTCGACAACTTCCGCGTGGTCCCGCCGGGCACCGGTATCTGCCACCAGGTCAACCTGGAGTACCTGGGCCGCACCGTCTGGACCAAGGACGAGGACGGCCGCACCTATGCCTTCCCCGACACCCTGGTCGGCACCGACTCCCACACCACCATGATCAATGGCCTGGGCGTGCTGGGCTGGGGCGTGGGCGGCATCGAGGCCGAGGCAGCCATGCTCGGCCAGCCGGTGTCCATGCTGATCCCCGAGGTAGTGGGCTTCAAGCTCACCGGCAAGCTGCGCGAGGGCATCACCGCCACCGATCTGGTGCTGACCGTGACCCAGATGCTGCGCAAGAAGGGCGTGGTGGGCAAGTTCGTCGAATTCTTCGGCGATGGCCTGGCCACCCTGCCCCTGGCCGACCGCGCCACCATCGGCAACATGGCGCCGGAGTACGGCGCCACCTGCGGTTTCTTCCCGGTGGACCAGATCACCCTGGATTACCTGCGCCTGTCCGGTCGCCCCGAAGAGACCGTGCAACTGGTGGAAGCCTACACCCAGGCCCAGGGCCTGTGGCGCAATCCCGGTGACGAGCCGGTGTTCACCGACGTACTGGAGCTGGACATGGGCGAAGTCCAGTCCAGCCTGGCCGGCCCCAAGCGGCCGCAGGATCGTGTGCTGCTCGGCGAGGTCGCCAAGACCTTTGGCGATTTCACTGCCCTGGCGCCGAAAAAAGCCGAGGCCCCCAAGGCTGGCAGTGGCGTGGAAGTCCAGCTCGATGGCCAGACCTTCCAGCTGGAGGACGGTGCCGTGGTGATCGCCGCCATCACCTCCTGCACCAACACCTCCAACCCCAGCGTGATGATGGCCGCTGGTCTGCTGGCGAAGAAGGCTGCGGAAAAAGGGCTGATGCGCAAGCCCTGGGTCAAGTCGTCCCTCGCCCCCGGCTCCAAGGTGGTGACCGACTACTACAACGCCGCCGGCCTTACCCCCTATCTCAACGACCTCGGTTTCGACCTGGTCGGCTATGGCTGCACCACCTGCATCGGCAACTCCGGTCCGCTGCTCGATCCCATCGAAAAGGCCATCCAGGACGCCGACCTCACCGTAGCCTCGGTACTCTCCGGCAACCGTAACTTCGAAGGCCGGGTGCATCCGCTGGTCAAGACCAACTGGCTGGCCTCGCCGCCGCTGGTGGTGGCCTATGCGCTGGCCGGCAGCGTCAAGGTCGATCTGACCCAGGAGCCACTGGGCACCGGCAATGACGGTCAGCCGGTCTATCTGAAAGACGTCTGGCCCACCCAGCAGGAGGTGGCCGACGCCGTGCAGAAGCTCGACACCGCCATGTTCCACAAGCAATACGGCGCTGTATTCGACGGTGACGAGAAGTGGCAGGCGATCCAGGTGCCGGACGCCGAGACCTATGTCTGGGATGCCGACTCCACCTACATCCAGAATCCGCCCTTCTTCGAGACCATAGCCGGCGATCCGCCACGCATCGCCGACATCCACGATGCCCGCATCCTGGCGCTGCTGGGTGATTCGGTCACCACCGACCACATCTCCCCTGCCGGCAACATCAAGAAGGACAGCCCCGCCGGCCGCTACCTGGCCGAGCATGGCGTGGACTATGCCGACTTCAACTCCTACGGCTCGCGCCGTGGCAACCACGAAGTCATGATGAGAGGCACCTTCGCCAACATCCGCATCAGGAACGAAATGCTCGGTGGCGAGGAAGGCGGCAATACCTTCCACGTCCCCACGGGCGAAAAGCTGTCGATCTATGACGCGGCCATGAAGTACGAACTGGAAAACACCCCGCTGGTCATCATCGCCGGCAAGGAATACGGCACCGGTTCTTCCCGTGACTGGGCGGCCAAGGGCACCAATCTGCTGGGCGTGAAGGCCGTGGTCGCCGAGAGCTTCGAGCGCATCCACAGGTCCAACCTGGTGGGCATGGGCGTGCTGCCGCTGCAGTTCAAGGACGGCGTGGACCGCAAGTCCCTGGGACTGACCGGCCAGGAAAAGATCGCCGTGCTGGGCATCGACGGCGTCGAGTTGCGACCGCACATGCCGCTAACCCTGGAAGTCACCCGCGAGGATGGCAGCCTGGAGAGCGTCGAGGTGCTCTGCCGCATCGACACGCTCAACGAGGTGAGCTACTTCAAGGCCGGCGGCATTCTGCACTACGTGTTGCGGGAGTTCCTGGCGAAGCCTGCGGCCTAAGCCAGCGTCAACGGACGCCCGGCAGCTTGGCTGCCGGGCGTTCTGCTGTCAGGAGGCTGCCAACAGCTGACTCGCCTCCCGCCCAAACCCCTCGACCACCTCCTGCAAGGGTCCGAGAAAGCGTGGGTGGATCAGCCACAGCTGGATTTCCGGCTTGAAGTCCTTCAGCGGGATCACCGCCAGGCGTTCGCGGTGGGCGCTGCAGGCCAGCAGCGGTGCCGGGACCAGGCCGAGGCCCTGACCGTCCGCCACCAGGCCGAGCTGGAGTTCGGTGCCATAGGTTTCCAAGTTGATGCGCAGCGCCTGGCCCTGCTCGGCCAGGGTCCGTTGCAGGCTGGCGCGAAAGCCACAGCCGTCGGGGTTGAGTACCCAGCCCTGGCCCTGGATATCGGCCAGCCGCTGCGCCTTGGCCGGCGCCTGGTCGCGGGCACAGACCACCTGCAGCGGCATGGCGCCCAGGGCCTGGGCCTCGATGTTGTTGGGGAACACCTTGTTGGCCGGAAACAGCACCAGGGCGCCGTCCAGCTCGCCATGCTCGATACGGCTGACCAGCACACTGCCCCAGCCCGTCGCCACCTGGGGGCGCAACTCCGGATAGCGGGCGCGGATCTCCCGTACCGCCTGCAGCAACAGCGCATCGCCCAGGGTCTGGGGCACGCCCAGGCGCAACAGCCCGGACGGCGGGGCATCGCCCGCCACCCGTTCGCGCAGGGCGTCCATCTCGCGCAGGATGGCGCGGCAGTGGCCGTAGACCTCCTGACCCAGACGGGTTGGCTTGAGCGGCTTGGTGTGGCGGTCGAGCAACTCGACACCCAGATCCTGTTCCAGGCTCTGCAGCCGGCGGGTGATGGCCGGCTGAGTGAGCCCAAGGGACAGGGCAGCGGCATTGAGGGAGCCGCTGCGGAGCACCGCGACAAAGGCTTCGATATCGTCGGTCTTCATGAGGAGGCGTCTGACTTCCCGTGGCTGGACATGCGCCTCAAGCATAACGCAGCCCCCCTCGCCTGTTTTGGGTTTAGCGTTGCGCCAGCTAATGGGTGAATCCAGAGCAGACCAGCTTTAGTCAGGTGTAGGCAAGGATCGCAGGGTACTGACCATTGACCGCATAGCGCCCGACCTCCAGCACCTTGTAGGCCAGGGGGTCGTGCAGGCTGTGGGTGCGCACATCGCGCCAGAAGCGATCCAGACCGAGGCGGTTGTGGGTGGCGCGGGCACCCAGGGCATCGAATACCCGGGTGGTGACGTCCAGGGCGGTACGGGCAGCCAGCACCTTGGCGCTGGCCACGGCGATGGCCGTCTCGCCGCGCAGGTCGGCGGTAAAGGTGGCATCGGCCTCGAGCAGGTCATCCACCCGCCGTGCCGCCACGTCGGCGAGGGCCACGGCGCCCTGTAGGGCGATCCAGAGTTCGCCCATCTGGCCCAGCACCAGTGGGTCCTCGCTGGCGCTGGCGGCCAGGGAATGCACCCAGGGTCGCGCTTCTGCATGCAGATAGCGCCGCGCCTCGCGCAGCGCGCCCTGGGCGGCGCCCAGGTAGTACTGGGTGAAGGCCGACTGGTTGACCGGGGTGCGGATGACCGCGGCGAAATCGCCAGCGTCTTCCAGGTCGCAGACCTGGACCTCCTCCGCGCTGGCCCAGACGTCGTCAAGGGTGAAGCTGCCGCTGTCGCTGCGGGCCACGCCGAAGTGGTCCCAGTCACCGGCGTAGGCCAGCCCGGGCCGGTCCGCTGGCAGGGTGACCATCAGGCGCGCACCGCGCTCCCGGTCACGGGCACTGATGGTGAGTCGATCGGCAAAGGCGGCGCCGCTGCAGAAGCCCTTGCGCCCGGTCAGGCGAAAACCGCCGCCAGGGCTCGGCGTGGCGAGGATGTCGTCGTCGCGTGGATTGACCACCCCGGCCAGCCACAGCCGTCCCTCGGCGATCTCCGCCAGCAGCCGATCGCGCCGCGGCTGGGGTTCGCGGCGCAGGTTCACGGTATTGAGCAGGTGATAGCCAAAGAGCAGGCCGACCGAGCCGTCGCCGGCGGCGATCTCGCGCAGCACCCGCATGGCCAGCGACCAGGGCTGGCCGGCACCCCCGAGCCGCACGGGTATGACCAGGTTGGTCAGGCCGCTGTCCTTGAGTCGTTGCAGCTGGGCGTCGGGACGAATGCGGTCGCGTTCGTCGGCCACCACCCTCGCGGCGAATTCCGCGCCGATCTCGCGGGCCAGTGTCAGCCAGCCAGCGACATCCTCGATCGTGCTCATCTAGTCCTCCAGGGGGCCGAGGCCCAGGTGATCTCTCAGGGTCGAACCCTGGTACTGGCGCCGGAACAGCCCGCGACGCTGCAAATGCGGCACCACGCTCTCGCTGAATTCGACGAAGGAACCCGGCAGGTAACCGGGGGAAATCACGAAGCCGTCGCAGCCGCCGGCCTCGAACCACTCGGCCAGCTGGTCGGCGATCTGGGCAGCGGTACCCACCAGCTGCGGCACCCGGACGCTGGCGGCGTAGCTACGACCCAGTTCAGCCAGCGTGATGCGCGGCCCCAGCGCCAGCAGCTTCTCGGCAGCGGCCGGCGGCAGGTCGCCGACCTCGACCACCTCGCCCAGGGCGGTGTCCAGAGTGAAGCGCGACAGGTCGATATTGAGCTGTGAGCAGAGGGTGATCAGCCCCACCTCCGGTTGCGCCAGGGCGTTGTGTCTTTCCTGCTTGGCGCGCGCCTCGGCTTCGCTGCCGCCGATGAAGGGCATGACCGAGGTAAGGATCTTGCAGCCATCCGGCGACCGCCCCTGCTCCAGCACCTGGCGGCGGACGTCGTCGCGAAAGGCGCGCATGGCGGCGAGATTCGGCTGGATGGTGAAGATGGCCTCGGCCCAGCGCGCGCCGAAGCGCCGGCCGCGACCACTGGAACCGGCCTGGATCAGCACCGGGCGCCCCTGGGGACTGCGCGGGATATTGAGCGGGCCTTCCACGCGGAACCAGTCGCCCTGGTGATCGAGGGCGCGCACCTGCGCGGGATCGGCCAGCACGCCGGCGTCCCGATCCAGGCGCAGCCCCGCGGGTCCCCAACTGCGCCACAGCTTGACGGCCACCTCGACGAATTCGTCGGCGCGGTCGTAGCGCAGGTCGTGTTCCAGGTGGCGCTCCTTGCCGAACAGCCGGCCCTCGCTGTCGTTCATCGAGGTGACGATGTTCCAGGCGGCGCGCCCGCGGGACAGGTGATCCAGGGTGGCGAAGGCCCGGGCGACATGGGCCGGTTCATAGTAGGTGGTGGAGCGGGTGCAACCCAGCCCGAGGTGGCGGGTGTGAGCCACCAGGAAGGACAGCAATGGCAGCGGATCGAGTCGGGTGGCGTCCTGGGCGCCCAGGCACAAGGCGGTCTCCCGTGAGCCGCCGAGCTGGTCGCCCACGGCCAGGCGGTCGGCGAAGAACAGGAAGTCGAACAGCCCCTCCTCCAGCGCCTTGGCCGCGCGGACGTAGTAGGCCGGGTCGAGGAAATCACCCTGGGTCTCGGGGTGGCGCCAAACGACGTGGCTATGGACGACAGGACCGGCCAGCAGAAAGCCGGCGAGGTGCAGGTGGCGACTCATCGGCTGGCCTCCCGGGGCGCTTGCAGGTAGCGATTGAAACTCTGGTCATAGAGCGACTTGACGTCATAGGGCTGCGGCAGCACCCCGGCCTTGACCAGGAAGTCGGCGGTCTTCTGGCCATCGCTCAGGGTCTGGGCGCTGATTGGTTCGACCCAGGTGGCGTCGCGCCGGAACCAGCGTTCGGCGATGGCCGGATCGGAGTTGTTGCGCCTGGCCCAGGCCTGGGCATAGACGTCGACGTGGTCCCGCGCCCAGCTGCGGGCGCGTTGCAGGCGGGCGACGAAATCGCCGATGGCGGCGCGGTTCTCCTCCAGATGCCCGGTATTGGCCACCACATAGACCGGGCCCGGCATCAGGTCCTTGGCGGTGACCAGCACCCGTCCGCCCTGGCGTTCCACCATGCTGACATAGGGCTCCCAGGTGGCGGTGGCGTCCAGGGTGCCCTGGCTCAGGGCGGCCACGGCCTCGGTCGGCATCAGGTAGCTGTAGCGCGGGGCGTCGCTGGGCAGTCCGGCCTGTTCCAGCGCCGAATAGACCAGCTGCTGGCTCCAGGAGCCCTTCCAGATGGCCACGCGCTTGCCGGGCAGGTCCGCCACCGTCTTGATCGGCGAATCCTTGCCGACGACGATGGCGGTGCCGTCCGGGCGGTTGCGGGTCACCGCCACCACCTTGACCGGTCCCCCGCGGGCGGCCAGGGCGATCACCGGGGTGTCGCCGACGATGCCCAGGTCGATGGAGCCGACATTGAGCGCTTCCACCACCGGCCCCCCCGGCGTTGAATCTCTTCCACTGGATCTGGTACGGCAGATCCTTCAGCTCGCCGGCCTGCTCCAGCAGGGTACTGCTGTAGTAAAACTGGTCACCGATGGTGAGGGTGACCGCCTGGGCCAGGTTGGCGGAGGTACCGGCCAGCAGGCCGGCGGCGAGTAGCAATCCCTTGATCACGAAGGCGTCTCCTCGAAGGGCTCGGGAGCGCTCCGTGGGTACGGTCGCGCGGTGGGTGGGTCAGCAGGCTTCAGCCGGTGCGACGGGCGCCGGCCAGGCGCGCGGCGACCTTCTCACGCGTCAGGGGGATCAGCTCGCGACCGTATTCGACGGCGTCGTTGAGCGGATCGAAGCCGCGGATCAGGAAGCTGTCGACGCCCAGGTCGTAGTAATCCAACAGGGCATCGGCGACCTGCTCGGCGGTGCCCACCAAAGCGGTGGAGTTGTGCCCGCCGCCCACCAGGGCGGCGATGCCGGTCCAGAGGCGGCGATCCACGCGGTCGCCCAGGGCCACGGTGTCGCGCAGACGCTGGGCCCCGACCGCTTCCGGCTTGGCCGGATGCACGGCGCCGTCGGCCGCCAGGCGTGCCTTGGCCTGCTGGCGGATGACCTCGGCCTTGGCCCAGGCGTCGTCTTCGGTATCGCCGAGGATCACCCGGAAGGAGACGTTGAACCTGGGCGTGCGACCGTGGCGGGCGGCTTCGGCACGGACCGCGGCGATGGTCTCGCGGGTCTGGGCCAGGGATTCGCCCCACAGCGCGAAGACGTCGGCATGCTTGCCGGCCACCCGCAGCGCGGCGGGCGACGAGCCCCCGAAGTAGACCGGCAGGCTCGGCTGCTGCAACGGCTTGATGGCGGAGAAGCCATTCGCCACTCGGTAGTGCTCGCCCTCGTGGTCGAAGGGTTGGGTAGCGGTCCACTCCTGGCGCACCACGTCGAGGAATTCCTCGGTACGGGCATAGCGCTGGTCGTGGTCGAGCCAGTCACCATCCTTGCGCTGCTCTCCGTCGCTGCCGCCGCTGATGATGTGCACCGCCAGGCGGCCGTCGAGCAGATGGTCGAGGGTCGCCAGCTTGCGCGCCGCCAGGGTCGGGGCGACGAACCCGGGCCGATGGGCCAGCAGGAACTTGAGCGTCTGCGTCGCCTGCCCGGCCAGGGCAGTGACCAGGAAGCCATCGGGTTGATCGGACCAGTAGCCCACCAGGATGCGATCGAAGCCGGCCTGCTCGTGGGCCTGGGCGAAGCGGGTGACATAGCCCTTGTCGAAGATGGGACCGGAGGGGGCGATGATCTCCGAGGTGAGGCGATGGCCGATCATGCCGAGGAACTGAACGCTCATGGTGGTGAATCCCGTGCCGAGGTAAAGGGGACGCCTTCCGGGAAGGCGTTGGCTGGGGTTCACCTTAGGCAGGCAAGGCATAAGAAGGAAATTCCTTATGCGCATATCCTAATGCGAGATTTATTTATAAGGCGCATTTAAAGACATGGAGTACTAGATTTTCTATCGCGGTCTTGGCGGTCCGGCACGTGGCCGTTCCTACGAGACTTCAGCATTGTGCTGATCGCGGCCATGGGCCGCTCCTACGGGATATCCGGCTACTGTAGGAGCGGCCCACGGCCGCGATCAGCCGCCGTAGTGTGGAAAACGGCGCAGCCTTTTCCACTGGAGGACTTCGCTGCGAAGGGTGCCCTCACCCCAGCCCTCTCCCAGAAGGAAAAAGGGCGGTCCGAGCGAGCTTTGAGAGGCGTTCCTACCGCGGCAGACCCGGTGGTCTGTTGCCCTTCAACGGTGGAGCCGTCTCAACCCAACCTACGGTGCTATCCCGTAGGTTGGGTTGAGCGCAGCGAAGCCCAACAGGCCGGGGAAGACCCTACCGCTGCATGCCCCACTTCTTCACCGTCAGCCGTTCCAGGGTGGCGAACACCAGGCCTTCCACCAGCAGGCCGATGATGATCACCGCGGCGAGGCCGGCGAAGACGCGGTCGGTGTAGAGCTCGTTGCGATTCTGGAAGATGTACCAGCCCAGGCCGCCCTTGCCGCTGGAGGCACCGAATACCAACTCGGCGGCGATCAGGGTGCGCCAGGCGAAAGCCCAGCCGATCTTCAGGCCCGAGACGATGGCCGGCAGCGCCGCCGGGATGAGGATCAGCCCGACGTACCTCAGCCCCTTGAGGCCGTAGTTGCGCCCCGCCATGCGCAGGGTGTCGGAAACGCCGAGAAAGCCCGAGTAGGTGTTGAGCGCCATGGGCCAGAGCACCGAATGCACCAGCACGAACACCAGGCTGTTCTCGCCGAGGCCGAACCAGAGCAACGCCAGGGGCAGCAGGGCGATGGCCGGCAGCGGGTTGAACATAGAGGTCAGGGTGCCGAGCAGGTCGCGACCGAACTGGGTGGACACGGCCAGGGCGCTCAACGCCAGGGCCAGGACCACGCCCAGCAGATAGCCCTTGAGCAGGGTGCCGAGGGAAATGGCGACCTTGGCCGGTAATTCGCCGGTCACCAGCCCATCCCAGAAGGCCGCGGCGGTCTGCAGGAAGCTGGGTAGCAGCAGGTCGTTGCCCTGCCAGCGGGCGGCCACTTCCCAGGCCAGCATCAGGATCGCCAGAATCACCAGCTTGCGTAGCCAGGCCTGGCTCCACAGGCGCGTCACCAGGGGCAGTTCGACCGCCAGCGGCAAGTCGTCGAGGGGCGCGAGGTCGCGTTGGTATTCGGCCCGCACCGGGGGCTGTCGAGTCATGGGTCTACCTCGAAACTAGTAGGAAATGCGCCCCTGGACGATGGCCTGCTGCAGGCGCAGGCGCTCGTCGGCGACCTCCGGTGGCAGGGTCTGAACGTCGTCGGGGAACAGCAGGTTGTGGATGCGCAGCGCGGTACTCTGGAATTCGGCGCCGCCGAAGTCTTCGAGGCCGAACTGGTGGCAGTTGAGTTCCGCGCGGACCCGGCCCGGATGGGGCGACAGCAGCAGGATGCGATTGCCCACCACCAGCGCCTCTTCGATGGAGTGGGTGACGAACAGCAGGGTGAAGCGCACCTCGTCCCAGAGCGCCAGCAATTCTTCCTGCATCTTGCGCCGGGTCAGGGCATCCAGCGCAGCGAAGGGTTCGTCCATCAGCAGGATCTTGGGCTGCATGGCCAGGGCGCGGGCGATGGCCACCCGCTGCTTCATGCCGCCGGAGAGATGATGCGGATAGGCATCGACGAAGCGCGCCAGGCCGACCTTGTCGAGGTAATGCAGCGCCCGCTCGCGCGCCTCGCCACGGCTGGCCTGGCGACTGGCGAGCAGGGGGAACATGGTGTTCTCCAGCACCGTCTTCCACGGCGGCAGCTGGTCGAATTCCTGGAACACCACGATGCGATCCGGTCCAGGGCCCCTGATCGGCTGGCCATCCAGGCGGATCTCGCCGTGCAGCGGCGGCAGAAAACCCGCCACCGACCTGAGCAGACTCGACTTGCCGCAGCCGGACGGCCCGAGCAGCACGAAACGGTCGGCGCCATGCACCTCGAAGGACACCTGGTGGGTAGCCCGCACCCGGCGCTCGCGGGTGTGGTATTCGAGGTCGAGATCCTGCACCTGCAGCAGCGGCTGGGTCTGCGCCAGGGTCAGGTGCGGACGGGAAGCGAGAGGGGCATTCATGGTCGTCTCCGGTATTTAAAGGTTGCTCAAAGTTTTGCGAGCTAGAGCCAAACGAGGCGAAAAGACCGGAGGAAGCGGAATTTACGGGTGGTAAATGAGCATTCCGACGGGCTTTTCAACGCGGTTTGGCCGACGCGCAGCAGACTTTGAGCAAGCTTTCAAAAAGGTGCATCGCCCTGGATGGTCGTGCGATACAGCTTGCGCCGCAGATAATTGGGGCAGCCGGCCGCCAGGTGCAGCAGCGAGCGGTTGTCCCAGAACACCAGGTCGTGGGGTTGCCATTGGTGGCGATAGAGGTGCTCGGGCTTGACGCTGTGGGCATGCAGCTCGGCCAGCAGCTCGCGACTCTCGTCTTCCGGCAGGCCGACGATGTGGGTGGTGAAGCCCTCGCTGACGAACAGCGCCTTGCGGCCGTTTTCCGGATGGGTGCGCACCACCGGATGCACCACCGCCTTGACCTCGGCCAGTTGCGCGGCGGTCAGGGTCGGCCGCCAGTTACCCTCGAACTTGGGTTTGGCGTAGGTGGCGGTGTAGGAATGCTCGGCCTGGAGACCTTCTACCTGGCGCTTCAGCGCCGCCGGCAGGGTGTCGTAGGCCAGGTGCATGTTGGCGAAGAGGGTATCGCCGCCCTCCTCCGGCAACTCCTGGGCATGCAGCATGGACCCCAGGCTCGGCAGCTCCTTGTAGGAGAGGTCCGAGTGCCAGAACTTGCCGGCATCGCCCAGGCCGATCGGCTGGCCGTCCTCGACGATGTTGGAGACTATGAGGATCTCCGGGTGGCCGGCCAGGTGGAATTGCTTGAGGACATGGATCTGCAATTCGCCGAAGCGGCGGCTGAAGGCAATCTGCTCCGCGGGGGTGATGCGCTGGTCGCGGAACACCACCACATGGTGGTCCAGGTGGGCGCGATGGACACGGGCGAAGTCTTCGGCATTGAGCGGCTGGGCCAGATCGATGCCGAGGATCTCGGCCCCCAGGTTGCCGAAGGGACGGATCTCGAAAGTCTCGCCGGCGGCCGGACGGGGGGATGCGAGGGTCATGGGAGTGTTCTCCTTGGTGGTCCAGCTCAGCTGCCGGGACGCTCGTGGGCTTCGGGGAAGAAGTAGTCCTGCCAGGCGGCAGCCTGGTGTTTCAGCACGCCCAGCTCATGCAGCTTCTGGGCGTAGACGAAGGTGCGCTGGGGCTCGACGGTGAAATCGATCTCCGGGTCCTCGACGATGCGCTGCACCAGGGCCAGCGGCAGCTTGGAATGCTCGACGCGGATATAGGCCTCGGCGGCCGCGGCCTTGTTGGCGCGGATGAAGGCGGCGGCCTCCACCAGGGCGTCATAGAAGGCGCGATAAGTCTTGGGATTCTCGTCGTGGAATTTCTCGGTGGTGTAGAGCACGTTGAAGGTGCCCGGTCCGCCGAGGACGTCGTAGCTGCTGAGGATGCGATGGACTCGGGGATTCTCCAGCGCCTGGTACTGGAACGGCGGGCTGGAGAAATGGGTGGTGATCTCCGCGCCGCCCGCCATCAGGGCGGCGCTGGCATCGGGGTGCGGCAGACTCACGCTGATGGCGTCGAATTTCTTGAACTGGGCGTCGCCGAAGACCTTGGCCGTCTCGATCTGCAGGGTGCGCGACTGGAAGCCCACGCCCGCCGCCGGCACGGCGATGCGGTCCTGGTCGGTCAGGTCGCTGATCGACCTGACCTCGGCGCGATTGCTCAACAGGTAGTTGGGCATGGCGCCCAGGGCGGCGATGGCCTTGACGTTCTGCCGGCCGCGGGTGCGATCCCAGACGGTCAGCATCGGCGGTACCCCGGCGGAGACCACGTCCAGCGCGCCGGCCAGCAGCGCCTCGTTCATGGCGGTGGCGCCGGAGATGCTGTTCCAGTCCACCTGGATGTCCAGCCCGGCGGCCTTGCCGTGCTTTTCGATCAGCTGCTGATCGCGTACCACGTCGAGGATCAGATAGCCGATGCCGAATTGCTGGGCGATGCTGATCCTGCCCTCGGCGGCGGCATTGCCCGCGAAACCCAGGGCACCCACCACCGCGGCGATAACCGCCAATCCCTTCCCTACCCTGCTCATCATCCCGCTCCGTGCCGACTGGCTACCCGAAAGCGTTATAGGCTAATGAGCTGTTATAACTTTTGGTAAAGACGGAATTTGACTAACCATATGCACGGAGATGCAGGACCGGGTGAATTCGACCGCTGGAAAGGTCCTAGCCTTCAAGCAGCTGTCGCAGGCGCCGCACGGCGCTGGCCGGCGTAGTAAGCACCGAGCCGCCCCAGGCGGCTTCGCTGGCCGATTGCGCGGCGGTCATGGAAAACTGTGCGAAACAGAGCACGTCATAGTCGCCGCGTAGCCGCTCTGCAGCCGCCGCGATAAGGGCGTCGTGGCGGGCCTGGTCTCCCGCATGCAGGGCTTCCAGCGCGCCTTCGCAAAGGATTGGTGAGATATCTACCGTCTGGCCGCGGCGGCTTGCTTCGACCTCGAAGTCGCTGACGATGGCCGCGCCCGCCGGGCCGAAGGTGGTCAGGGCGGCGATGCGACCGCCCCTGGCCAGGGCCTCCTGCACCATGGCCTCGTTGGGCTTGAGGATCGGTCGCTGATAGCGGCGCTGGCAGGCTTCGATGGCGCTGGAAAAGGCCGAGCAGGTAAAGAGCACGGCGTCGGCCTGGGCGCGAAAGGCATGCTCGGCCAGGTCCTGAATGCGCTGGTCCAGCGCTGGCGTACTGCCGCCAGCGGCGCTGGCGTCTTTCGACAGCGAATCGTCCCAGAGATCGAAGCGCAGCGCCTGGGGCCAATCCTGGGCGAAGGCCGCGTTGATGGGCTCGATGGCGATGCGGGTGGCGTGAATCAGAAAGATGCGTTTGGCGGCGGTCATGGTGATAGCGCTCCAGGAAGGGCCGCCTGAACGGCGACGGGTAGCTGGCGGAAGCGCCTAGCGGACGTCGAGGATGATCACGCCGTCGGCGTCGGCGTAGAGCTGATCGCCGCTGCGGATCGTCTGCCCGGCGAAGGTCACCGGCTCGCCGACCTGGCCTTCGTTACGCTTGACCGACTTGCGCGGCGAGACGCCCAGCGCCTTGATGGCCAACGGCAACCCGGTCAGCACCGCCTTGTCGCGAACCTGACCATAGATGAGCGCACCGGCCCAGCCGTTCTTCACCAGGTCCTCGGCAATGATGTCGCCGAGCAGCGCGCAGCGGTCGCTGCCACCGCCATCGACCACCAGCACGCGCCCCTCGCCCGGCTGCTGGCTGAGTTCCTTGATACGCGAGTTGTCCTCGAAGCACCTGACCGTCAGCGCCGGTCCGGCGAAATCGGTGCGGCCGCCCAGGTCCTGGAAGATCGGCTGCAGGACCCGCGCCTGGTCACCATGCGCGTCGCAGAGGTCGGTGGTCTTGAAGGTCATGGTGGTGCTCCTTGATGGTCGAAAGATCGGTCAGGCCGTTACCGTTCGCCGTGCCAGCAACTGGCCGGTCACGACCACGATGAAGACGCCGAGGACGCCGGCGGCATAGGGGACCCAGTGCATGTCACCGGTACCGAGCCACCCCTGCAGGAGTTCATCGCTGGCAATCAGCTTGCCGGCGATCCAGCCGAGCAGTGCCGCGCCGGCCACCACCAGCCAGCGAAACCTTTCCATGAGCTTCAGGATGAGCTGGCTGCCGAAGATGATGATGGGGATGCTGATGAGCACCCCGGTGACGGCCAGGCCCAGATGGCCTTGAGCCGCGCCGGCCACGGCGATGACGTTATCCAGACTCATCACCACATCGGCCACCATGATGATCCAGATCGCCTGGCCCAGGGTGGTACCGGCCTTGACGTCGGCCTCGTCGTCTTCGGGCACCAGCAGCTTGATGCCGATCCACAGCAGCAGCACGCCGCCCACCACCTTGAGCAGCGGCCAGCCCAGCACGTAGCTGGCGACGAACAGCAGCAGGATGCGCAGGATGACGGCCCCGGCCACGCCACCCAGGATGGCCTTGCGACGTTGCGCGTCCGGCAGGCGCCGACAGGCCAGGGCGATGACCACGGCGTTATCGCCGCCAAGCAGGATATCGATGATGACGATCTGGAGCAGACTGGTCAGGAAGACCGGATCGGACAGGGCGGTAAGCAAGGTGGACCTCGTCTATTTGGGGGCTGACGTCCCTTGGGCAGCAGCGGCCCGCAATGATTTCAGGTCATTAATATTGTCTTTTATATCAATACAGAACAATATTTGCCAAGCCTGAAATCCAGCGTTCGCGGACCGAGAACGCTGCGTTGGCCAGATACCAATTTCTGGGTGATGCCGGCTCTCCTAGCATTCCCCTACCTCTCTACCTTCTCGCAATTGGACCGGATAGCCCATGAAGTTTGCCCTGGATTCCGCCTATACCGGCCAGCTCACCCTCGGTGACCGGCAGTACGCCTATGCCGATCTCAAGCGCCTGTTCGACGCCGACGCCCTGGCCCGCCTGCCCTATTCCCTGCGCCTGCTGGTGGAAAACGTCGCCCGCTGCTTTCCCGAGGCGCTACCGCCGGTGCTGGCCCGGGCCCGCGGTGAAGGCCCGCCATGCGAGGCGCCCTTCCTGCCCAACCGCCTGATGTTCCATGACACCACCTGCCTGCCCGCCCTGGCCGACTTCGCCGGCATGCGCGACATGGTGGCCGAACTGGGCGGCGATCCGAGCCGGATGAATCCGCGCATCCCGGCGGTGCTGACCATCGATCACTCGGTGATCGTCGAGCGCTTCGCCGAGCCAGGTGCGGTGGAAGCCAATCTGGACATCGACTATCGCCGCAACACCGAGCGCTACCAGTTCATCAAGTGGGCACAGAAGAGCCTGGACAACTTCAAGGTGGTGCCACCAGGCACCGGCATCATCCACCAGGTCAACATGGAGTCCTTGGGCACCGTGGTCTGGGAGAGCGAGACCAGTGACGGCCAGCCGCTGCTGCACCCGGATGGCATGGTCGCCACCGACAGCCATACACCGATGATCAATGCCATCGGCATCCTGGGTTGGGGCGTCGGCGGTCTGGAAGGCCAGGCGGCCATGCTGGGCGAACCGGTACCGATCAGCTTTCCCGAGGTCATCGGTATCCGCGTGACCAACGCGCTGCGTCCGGGAGTGACTGCCACCGACCTTTCCTTGAAAGTCACCCAGTTGCTGCGTCAGCGCGGCGTGGTGGGCAAGTTCGTCGAATTCTGCGGGCCGGGGCTGTCGGGCCTGAGCTGGGCCGCCCGCGGCACCCTGGCCAACATGGCGCCGGAATACGGCGCGACCGTGGTGTTCTTTCCGTTCGATGCCGTCACCATGGAATATCTGGCGCTCACCGGCCGCAGCCCCGAGCTGCGCGAGCGGGTAGCCGCCTACCTGGAGGCCCAAACGTTATGGCGCCACGACGGAGATCCCGAACCGGTTTTCACCGAGGTCATTCATCTGGACCTCGCCAGCATAGAGCCCAGCGTGGCTGGCCCGCACCAGCCGCACCAGTGGCAGCCACTGGCTGAAGCCGCCAACTCCTTTCGCGCCGAGCTCCGCGCCGAACCGGCTGCGGCACTGATCGCCCGCTCCAGCCAAGCCGCAGCGGATTACTTCGAGCCGAGTTTTGGCCAGCCATTGACCCACGGCGCCATCTCCATCGCCGCCATCACCAGTTGCACCAACACTGCCAATCCGAGCCAGATGATCCAGGCCGGGCTGCTGGCGCGACGAGCACGGATGCGCGGCCTGACCCGCAAGCCCTGGGTGAAGACCTCGCTCTCACCCGGCTCCCGGGTGGTGGCCGATTATCTGGGTGAAGCCGATCTGCTGAGCGACTTCGCCGCGCTCGGCTTCGAGCTGGCCGGCTTCGGCTGCATGACCTGCATCGGCAACTCGGGCACCTTCGAAGCCCATGTAGAGGCCTTCGCCGACCAGGGCCTGAAGACGGTGGTGGTACTTTCGGGCAATCGCAATTTCGAAGGCCGGGTCAATCCCAAGGCGCAGTTCGGCTACCTGGCCTCGCCGGCTCTGGTGGTCGCCTATGCCCTCGCCGGCAGCATCGACGTCGATCTCGAACAGGCCGCGCTGGGCCTGGACCAAACCGGGCAGCCGGTCTACCTGCGCGACCTGATGCCGGACGATGACGAAGTCCAGGCCCTGGTTCGCGCAACGGTGCGGCCCGAACTGTTCCGCCAGCGCAACGCCACCCTCTGGGACGGCAGCCACCATTGGCAGGCGTTGTCGGCCGAGGGCAGCGTGCGCTTTCCCTGGTCGCCAAGCTCGACCTATCTGCGCCGTCCGATCTATCTGCAGGGCATAACCCCGGAGCCGCCGGCGTCGCTGGCCGTGCGCGACGCCCGGGCGCTGATGGTGCTGGGCGACAACATCACCACCGACCACATCTCGCCCGCCAGTGCCATTCCCCTGGAGAGCCCGGCCGGTCGCTGGCTGGTGGACCATGGCGAGGCGCCGGAAGACCTCAATCAATACTCGACCCGGCGCAGCAATCACGAGGTGATGATGCGCGGTGCCTTCGTCAACCGCGCGGTGAAGAATCGCCTGCTGCCGGCGCATCCGGGCCAGGGCGGCTGGGCGCGAGCAGCCGACGGCGAGGTATTGCCGGTATACGACGCCGCCCTCAGCTGGGTCCGCCAAGGCACGCCGCTGGTGGTGTTCGCCGGCATCAACTATGGCGCCGGCTCCAGTCGCGACTGGGCGGCCAAGGCCCAGGCCACCCTGGGCGTCAGGCTGGTGGTGGCGCAGAGCTTCGAGCGGATCCACCGCAGCAACCTGATCGGCATGGGCATCTTTCCAGTGCGCTTCCCGGCCGGGCAAACCGCCGAGAGCCTGTGTCTGACCGGCGACGAGCGCCTGGACTTCGCTGGCCTGGATGAACTGCGGGTAGGGATCAATTCCATCACGCTGCAGATCATCCGTCCGGACGGCCGGAGTGACAGCGTGGCCCTCGAACTGCCGCTGGATTCCAGCCAGGAGCTGCTCTACCTGTGTCAGGGCGGCATCCTGCCCTATGTGATCCGCAAGAGCCTCGGCGAACAAGGGAGTTGAACCAGGGGCCTCGGTACACCGAGGCCCTAACCCTACAGCCACCTTGGACCGGTCATTCATCCCTAAATTGTATTTTGTGTATTTACAAGACAATTGGATTCGTCTTACCGTGCCTTACATGGCTCACGCCCGACAAGAACGACAACAGGAGAGCAATACATGAGCAAGCGCATCGCCTTCGTTACCGCCGGCATGGGCGGATTGGGAACCGCCGTCTGCCAACGCCTGGCTCGGGATGGCTTCACCGTCATCGCCGGCTGTGGCCCGGACTCGTCGCTCAAGACCGACTGGCTCGCACAGCAACGCAAGCTGGGCTTCGACTTCATCGCCGCCGAAGGCAACGTGGCCGACTGGGAATCCACCCGGGCGGCCTTCGCCAAGATTCGCGACGAGGTCGGCTCCGTCGATGTGCTGGTCAACAACGCCGGTACCGCCTGCAACGTGGTGTTCCGCGACATGCAACCGGGTGACTGGCAGACCGTCATCGATACCAATCTCAACTCGCTGTTCAACGTCACCCGGCAGGTGATCGACGGCATGACCTCCCGCGGCTGGGGCCGGATCATCAACATCTCGTCGGTCAACGCCCAGCTCGGTCAGGTCGGCCAGGTCAACTATTCCACCGCCAAGTCGGCGATCCGCGGCTTCACCCGGGCCCTGGCCCGTGAGCTGGCAGCCCGCGGCGTCACGGTCAATACCGTCTCGCCGGGTTACATCGCCACGCCACGGCTCAAGGCGCTCACCCGGACCGAGCAGATGGATCGCATCGTTCATGAAATTCCGATGCGCCGCCTGGGTACGCCGGAAGAGATCGCCTCCATGTGCTCCTGGCTGGCGTCGGACGAATCGGCCTTCGCCACCGGCGCGGACTTCTCCCTCAATGGCGGCCTTCACATGAGCTGATCGCTACTCCGCCACCGAACACAACGACAACCACAACAAAAGTTGTATTTTGGAATCAGGAGATACAGATGCTCTCTCTGCTCGGCTATGGAATGATCGTGACCTTCATGGCGCTGATCATGACCAAGCGGCTGCCGCCCTTGGTGGCCTTGACCATCATCCCCATCATCTTCGCCATCATCGGCGGCTTCGCGCCGGAGATGGGCCCGATGATGATCGATGGCCTGCGCAAGGTTGCGCCCACTGCCATCATGGTGATGTTCGCCATCCTCTATTTCGGCCTGATGTTCGATACCGGGCTGTTCGATCCCATCATTCGCACCTTCATCAAGCTGATCAAGGGCGATCCGGCCAAGGCGGTGCTCTTCGCCACCCTGCTGGCCGGCATGGTGTCCCTGGATGGCGACGGTTCCACCACCTACATGATCACCCTGACCGCCATGCTGCCGCTGTTCCGCCGTTTGCGGCTGAATCCGCTGATCCTGCCCTGCGTGGTCATCCTCGCTGCCAGTGTCACCAACCTGCTGCCCTGGAGCGGCCCCATGGCGCGGGTCGCCGCCGCACTGCAGGTGGAAACCAGCCAGCTGTTCATCCCGCTGATCCCGCCGATGATCGTCAGCTTCATCGGGGTACTGGCGTTGGCGTTCTGGCTGGGGCTGCAGGAGCGCCGACGCCTAGGCCTGCTGACGGCGCCGGGCGGTAATCCCCTACGCGCCACGGGTATGGATGAAGACATGGGTGATCTGCTCACCCTGAGCGATGAAAACGCCGAATTGCGCCGGCCCAAGCTGTTCTGGTTCAACGCCCTTCTGACCCTGGCGCTGATGACCTGCCTGGTGATCGAACTGCTGCCGCTGCCGATCCTGTTCATGGTCGCGTTCTGCATCGCCCTGACCATCAACTACCGGCAGATGGACGAACAGCGGCGGCGTATTTCGGCCCACGCACCCGCAGCCCTGACGCAGATCTCGATCTTCATCGCCGCCGGCATCTTCGCCGGCATCCTATCCGGGACCGGCATGGTCAAGGCGATGTCCGGCTCGCTGCTCTGGGCCCTGCCGGAAAGCTGGGGCAACTACCTGGCGCCCATCACCGCGCTGCTGAGCATCCCCGGTACCTTCTTCATGTCCAACGACGCCTTCTACTATGGCGTACTGCCGGTGCTGGCCCACGCGGCCGAGGCCTATGGCATCGGTGCGGCAGAGATCGGCAGGGCTTCGCTGATCGGGCAGCCCGTGCACCTGCTCAGTCCGCTGGTGGCCTCTACCTATCTGCTGGTAGGCCTGGCCGGGGTGGAGTTCAGCGACCACCAGAAATACACCATGAAATGGGCGTTCGCCCTGAGCTTTCTGCTCATGGCGGTCTCCATGGCCCTCGGCCTGTTCCCGCTCTACTCGGCCCGCTGACGGCCCCGGCGACGGTGTGTCCGGCGCCGTCGCCCGCTCCGGATGGCCGTGGTTATGGTAACGTCAGGGCGATCCGCCAGACCCGGCTGGCCAGCCTCTTCCGTACCTGCGCTCCGGTACCCGTCGTCCAGAAGACTCCCGATGAAAAAAGACCTCGCCGAACAACTCGCCCCGCGCATCATCGATCTTGCCCGTGCCCGCTCGATGAAAGCCGGTGATCCGTTGCGCGAAGAGGCCTTCGCCAAGGAACTGGGCGTTTCCCGCTCACCGGTGCGCCGCGGTTTTGCCCTTCTCGAAGAACTGGGCCTGGCGCGCAAGGAGCCCAATCGCGGCTTCTTCCTGACCCGTAATGCCAGCACCATCGAGCAGGCGGCCCTGCCCAGCGAGGACGATCCCTACGAGGAGCTCTATCTGCGGGTGGTGGACGACATGCTGCGGGGCGATATCCGCAGCAGCTTCTTCGAGGCCGAGTTGCTGCGCCGCTACCAGATTCCCCGCGGCCAGTTGCTCAAGGTGCTCAATCGCCTGGCCAGCGAGGCCATGATCGAGCGCCGCCCTGGCCAGGGGTGGGAGATCAATACCTTCCTGCATGACAGCGAAGCCCATATCCAGAGCTATCGCTTCCGCATGGCCATCGAGCCCTTCGCCCTGCGCGAGCCGGGCTACCGCATCGACAAGCGCGCCTTCGCCCAGGCGCGCCAGTGGCAGCAACGATTGCTGGACGGCGAGCTCTTCACCCTGTCCCGCGCGCAGCTGTTCGAGATCGGCTCCAGCTTCCACGAATTGCTGGTGCGCTGCTCGGGCAACGTCTTCCTGCTCGAAGCCATCCGCCGGCAGAATCAGTTGCGCCGCTTCATGGCCTATCGCTCCAACGTCGAACGCTCGCGGCAGATCGGCCAGAGCCAGGAACACCTGCACATCCTCGACCTGCTCGAAGGCGGCAGTCGTGAAGAGGCGGCGCTGTTCCTGCACCAGCATCTCGACGTGGTCAGCCGGCTCAAGGCCGCCCAAGATCGCCAGCTCGAAGCCGCCGAAGAAGATGCGGCAAAGCAGCCCGCCTGATCTACCCACCAGCCTGAACCCTCCACTTCCCCTGCCCGCCCGTCCTCCGCACGGGCGCTGAGCGCCCGCGTTCGCACGCGACGAATCGCACCGCTTTTTTTGTCCTGCGCCGTTGCATGAATTGTTTTTAGATGACATAAAGTACAAAGCGTTCTGGCCAGGCGTCTACCCTCGCCGACTTAGCCACCAGACCGACTTCCCCACAGAATCTACAAGGAGAAAACAATGCGTATTCTGGTCCTGCCCTGCGACGGTATCGGTCCCGAAATCATCCAGGCGTCCATGTCCGTGCTGGATGTCGCCAACGAAAAATTCGGCCTGGGATTGACCTTCGATTACGACGACGTCGGCTTCACCAGCCTGGAGAAGCACGGCGTTACCCTGCGCGACGAGACCCTGGAAAAGGCCAAGACCTACGATGGCGTGATCCTCGGCACCCAGTCCCATGCCGACTACCCGGCGCCCGAGAAAGGCGGTCGCAACGTCTCCGCTGGCTTTCGTATCGGCCTCGATCTCTATGCCAACGTGCGCCCGGCGCGCACCAGATCCTTCCTCGCCTCCAACATGAAGGAAGGCAAGAGCATGGACCTGGTGATCATGCGCGAGGCCACCGAGGGCTTCTATCCGGATCGCAACATGAGCCGCGGCTGGGGCGAGGTGATGCCCTCGCCGGACATGGCGCTGTCGACCCGCAAGATCACTCGCCACTGCAGCGAGCGCATCGCCCGCCAGGCCTTTGAACTGGCCATGAAACGGCGCCGCAAGGTCACCGCCATCCACAAGGCCAATAGCTTCCACATGACCGATGGCCTTTTCCTGGAATGCGTGCGCAACGTGGCCAAGGAATTCCCCGAGGTGCAGCTGGACGACCTGCTGGTGGACGCCTCCACCGCGCACCTGGTGCGCAACCCCGAGCGCTTCGACGTGCTGGTGGCCACCAATTTCTATGGCGACATCATCAGCGACCTGGCCAGCGAACTCTCCGGCAGCCTGGGCCTGGCCGGCTCGATCATGGCCAGCAACATCCACTGCTGCGCCCAGGCCCAGCACGGCTCGGCACCGGACATCGCCGGCCAGGACAAGGCCAACCCGGTGTCGATGATCCTGTCCATCGGCATGATGCTGCACTGGATGGGCGAGCACCGCGGCAACGCCAAGCTGCAGGAAGCGGCCGCGGCGATTGACCAGGCGGTGGACAAGGTACTGGAAGATCCGGCCAAGCGGACGGCCGACCTGGGCGGCAGCCTGGGCTGCGCCGCCTTCGGCCAGGCGGTGGCCCAGGTCCTGCGCGGCTAAGGCCATACCCGCGTCTCCCGGGGTGTGCGCGCCCCGGTCATCCCGGATAACAACAAGGAGAACCACCATGGCCACGCCGCTCCTGGGCTGCATCGCCGACGACTTCACCGGCGGTACCGACCTCGCCAGCACCCTGGTGGCCCAGGGCATGCGCACCGTTCAGGTACTGGGCGTGCCGGACCGTCCGCTGCCCAGCGACGCCGATGCCGTGGTGGTCGCCCTCAAGACCCGTACCCTGCCCGCTGCCGAAGCGGTCGCGCAGTCCCTGGCGGCCCTGGCCTATCTGCGCGAGCTGGGATGTCGGCAATTCTTCTTCAAGTATTGTTCCACCTTCGATTCCACCGCGGCCGGCAACATCGGACCGGGCGCCGATGCCCTGGCCGAGGCCCTCGGTGCGCGCCTGAGCATCGTCTGCCCCGCCTTCCCCGAAAACGGTCGAACCCTCTACCTCGGCCAGCTGTTCGTCGGCGACCAGCCCCTGGCCGAGTCGGGCATGCGCCACCATCCGCTGACACCCATGACCGACAGCAATCTGGTGCGGGTGCTGCAGGCGCAGACGTCCCATTCCGTGGGCCTGCTGCGCCTGCCCCAGGTGCGCCAGGGCAGCGCAGCCATTGCCACCGCCCTGGCCGACCTCCAGGCGCAGGGCGTCCGCCATGTCATCGTCGACGCCATCGACAACGCCGATCTGCATGCCATAGGCGCAGCCGTGGCGGATCATCCTCTCGTCACCGGCGGTTCCGGCGTGGCTCTGGGGCTGCCGGCCAACTTCCGTCGCCGGGGTCTGCTGGCCGCCCATGCCGAAGCGTCAGCCCTACCGGCTGCGCCCGGTCTGGCTGCCGTGCTGTCGGGCAGCTGTTCCACCGCGACCCGTGGCCAGGTGGCCCTCTGGCTAGAGCACCGGCCTGGCTTTCGCCTCGATCCGCTGGCCCTGGCCGCAGGCGAGGATCAGGTCGGCGCTGCCCTGGAGTGGGCCGCAGCGCGACTGCCTTCCGAGCCAGTACTCATCTATGGCAGCGCCGATCCCGCGGAGGTGCGCAAGGCCCAGGCCCAGCTGGGCGTGGAGCGCGCCGGCCAACTGGTGGAAGACGCCCTGGCCCGCATCGCCCAGGGCCTGCACGAAGGCGGTGTGACCCGGCTGGTAGTGGCTGGCGGCGAAACCTCGGGCGCAGTGGTCAAGGCGCTTGCCATTGACAGTCTGCGCATCGGTGCGCCCATCGCCCCGGGCGTACCCTGGACGCTGGGCAGCGGCGCCCGGGGGCCATCGCCCTGGCGCTCAAATCCGGCAATTTCGGCACGCCGGACTTCTTCGAACGGGCCCTGGCCGTCGCCCCCTGACCCTTGCAAGGATCGCCCATGAGCGGCTCTGCGCCACGCTACGATCTGGTCAGCCTGAACGTCTTCCGGGCGGTGGCCCAGGAGCGCAACGTCACCCGCGCCGCGCGGCTCTGCCATCTGGCCGTCTCCGCCGTGAGCAAGAGAATCAGCGAACTGGAAGACCAGGTCGGGGTGCCACTGTTCATCCGGCACGCCCGTGGCATGGGACTCACCCCGGCCGGCGAGACCATGCTGCACTATGTGGAGCGGGTGCATGGCGATCTGCGACTCATGCAGCTGGAGCTCAACGAGCACGGCAGCGGCGCCACCGGCCATATCCGCCTGCAAGCCATCACCTCGGCGCTGACCAACCACCTGACTCCCGATCTCGCCAGCTTCATGGGCCTCTATCCGCGGGTCGATTTCGACATCGAGGAGCGGGTGGGTGGCAGCATCGTCCAGGCGGTCGCGGAAGGCCGGGCGGACGTGGGCATCGTCGCGGCCGATACCGCCGCCCTGGACCTGGAGACCTTCGCCTATCGCCGCGAGCGACTGGTGGTGATCGCCGCTGCGGATCACCCCCTGGCCGGGCGTGACCGGGTAAGCTTCGCCGAGACCCTGGACCACGAATTCATCGGCCCCCACGTGGAAAGCTCGATGAACGCCCTGCTCTCGCGCCAGGCGGCGCTGCTCCAGCGCGGCATCCGTCAACGCGTGCGCATCAGCAGCTTCGAGGCCATGTGCCGGCTGGCGGCGATTCGCCTGGGCCTGTGCGTACTGCCCGAGTCCATCGTGCGGCCCTATCTCAAGCCGATGAAACTGGTGGCCCTGGAACTGGACGAAGCCTGGGCCAGTCGCGCCATCGTCGTAGTGGTGCGGCGCTATAGCGCGCTGTCACCGGTAGCCAAGGCCTTCGTCGGTCATCTGCGCCCCTGAACCCTGCAACCGGATCCCTGTACAACGCCATGTCGACTTCCCGCTTCGCCCCTCGCCCCTGGTGGCCCACCCCCTTCGTCGGCCTGCTCGGCGGCTGGCTCGCCAGCCTGGTGCACTGGCCGTTGCCGTGGATCACCGGCGCCCTGATCGCCGTAACCCTCTGCCGCTGCCTGGGCTGGCGCATCACTGCCATTCCCCACGGCCGCCCCGCGGGGCAATGGCTGATCGCCACGGCCATTGGGCTGCACTTCACCCCGGCGGTACTGACCGAGGTCGTCAGGCACCTGCCGCTGATGGCCTTGGCAGCGGTTGCCACGCTACTGCTGGCGCTGGTGGGTATCACCGCCGTGCAGCGCCTGGGCACGGAACGCAAGACCGCCTTCTTCGCCTTCATGCCAGCCAACTTCGCCGAGATGATCAATCTGGCCGAACGCCATGGCGCCAATGCGCCCAAGGTCGCCGCCGCCCATACCCTGCGGCTGGTGATCATCGTGCTGGTGGTGCCGCCCGCCATGCTCTGGGGCGTGCCGGGTATCGCCCAGGCCGCCCATGTCCCACCGCCGCCGGACTGGCGCTGGCTGGCACCGCTGCTGGCTGCTGGGCTGGTGGCGGCCCTGGCCTGGAAGCGCCGCGGCTGGCCCAATCCCTGGATGTTCGGCCCCCTGGCCCTGTGCTGCCTGGTCACCGCCTCCAGCGGCCTGGTCACCAGCCTGCCGCCGACGCTGAGCCACCTGGCCCAGATGCTCATCGGCGTCACCCTGGGGTGCCACTTCGACCGCGCCTTCTTTCGCCGCTCGCCGCGCTTTCTGCTGCTGGCAACCCTCTACACCCTGCTCTGCCTGGCCGCCACCTTCCTGATCGCCTGGCTGCTGGCCCAGGTATTCGCCCTGCCCTTCACCACCCTGGGCCTGGGCATGACACCGGGCAGCACCACCGAGATGTACCTGACGGCGGAGGCCCTGGGGCTGGGTGTGGGCACCGTTACCGCCATGCAGATTCTGCGTCTGGTGGTGGTGATGGCAGTGGCCGAGCCGCTGTATCGGCGCTGGTGCGCACGCTCGGTTGAGCCGGTGACCAGGGAATCGCCCTAGCGCCCGCTGCAACGTCGTAGCGCGGTCGGACGCGTGGCGAGCGGCAAGGAGAGGGGCTGCGGCCTTGCCCGCAGCCCGGCCCGGATGCTGTCAGCTGCCCAGTGCCGGTCCCACTCGTGCCTCGGACTGACCGCTGGCGGCCAGCTCGCGGGCGACGAAGCCGTTGCGGATCTGCTCGTCGAGAAAATCCCGGACGAAGGCCGCACCAGCGCTACGCCCCTTGGGCACGGCCATGGCCTGACGGATCTCGGTGAAGCTGTCGGCCAGCACCCGGTAGCCGGCGTGAGCCCGGGCATAGGCCTCCAGCGGTTGGCGCACGCCGGCGGCGGCGTCCAGGCCCTGGTCGACGAACCAGTCCACGGCGGCTGCCGAGGTCGGCGCCCGCACCAGCTCGGCCTGGGTCAGGGTACGGCTCAGGTAGAGGTCGTAGGCGGCGCCCTGCCCCACGGCGATACGGCGGCCAGCCCGGTCCAGCTCGGCGACGCCCTGAGCGGGATCGGCGTCCCGCAGCAGATAGGTGCCCTCGATGATGACGTAGGGATGGCTGAAGTCGATCTGCGCCGCCCGTACCGGTTCGATGGCCAGGAAGGCCAGGTCCCAGGCGTCGTCTTCGAGGGCGGCGAAGACCTTGCCGGCGGCGTCGTAGGTGCTGAACTGCACGGGCACGCCCAGACGCTCGGCCAGGGCGTGGGCCAGGGCCGCGGAGACCCCGGCCGGCTGGCCATCGGCGCCACGCTGCGCCAGCACCGGATTACCGTAGTTGATCGCCGTCCGTAGCGCGCCCTGGGGGGCGAGGTCCGCGAGTACCGCTGAGCTGGGGGTCATGGGAGAACTCCTTGGAGGTCAGGTGGTGGCCGCAGCGGCGCGGGTATCGTCGTCGCCACGGTCGAGACGGATCAGCAGGGTCATGATGAAGGCGATCGCCAGCAGCGCACTGAGAAACAGCAGGCCCGCCGAGGCGCTCTGGGTATTGCCCTTCACCATGCCGATCATGAAGGGTCCGACAAAGCCGCCCAGGTTGCCAATGGAATTGATCACGGCGATGGATACCGCGGCCGTGGAGCGGCTGAGAAACAGCGTCGGTAGCGCCCAGAACGGCGACTTGAAGCTGTACAGACCGGCCAGCGCCAGGCTGATCAAGCCGATCGCCAGGTAGGGATCGCGCACCAGTCCGGCCCCACCAGCGCCACCGCCGCGACCGCCAGCGGTAAGGCCGAGTGCAGACGCCGTTCGCCGTGGCGATCCGAACGTCGCGACCAGGCGATCATCACCAGGGTGGCGACGATGTAGGGAATGGTGGCGATCAGACCGATCTGGGTATGGCTGAGCGCGGAGGAGAAGCCCTTGATGATCTGCGGCATCCAGTAACCCACACCCAGGCTGCCGCACTGGTAGACGAAGTAGATGAAGGCCAGGTAGAGCACCTTGGGATTGCTCATGGCCTTGAGCGCGCCGAAATGCCTGACGTCCTTGCGCGCCTGGCGATCTCGCTCCAGCTCGGCGAGCAGCCAGACCTTTTCTTCATCTGCCAGCCAGCGTGCCTGTTCGGGCCGATCGGTGAGGTAGAGATAGCACAGCACTCCGAGGAACACCGCCGGGATGCCTTCGAGAAACAGCATCCAGCGCCAACCGCTCCAGCCCAACCAGTGGACGTTGTCCATGATCCAGGTCGAGAGCGGCGCGCCGATGACGTAGGACACCGGGATCGCCGCGGTGAAGAGTGCCACCGTGGTGGCCAGTTCGCGTGAGCGGAACCAGTAGGTCAGGTAGACGATGATTCCGGGAAAGAAACCCGCCTCGGCCACCCCCAGCAGAAAGCGCAGGATATAGAGGTGCATGGCGGTCTGGGCGAAGGCCGTGGCCGCGGCGATCACCCCCCAGGTGAGCAGGATGCGCGCGATCCACACCCGCGCGCCAAAGCGTTCGAGCAGGAGGTTGCTCGGCACCTCGAACAGGAAGTAGCCGATGAAGAAGATACCCGAGACGAAGCCGAACACTTCGCTGGACAGCGCCAGCTCGGCGTTCATCTGCAACGCCGCGTAGCCGATGTTGGCCCGATCCAGATAGGAGACGATGTAGAGCAGGAAGACGAAGGGGATGATGCGCCAGGTCACCTTGCGGATGATGGCCTGGTCCCGGCTCACGGGGGTGGTGTTCATGATGGCCTCACAGGGCCGCAACGGGGCGGCCGATCTTGTTGTTATGGGATGCGGCGACGATCTTCAGCGGCTGAAGATCAGGCACACCGGGCTGCCGCAGCGCACCGCCGTGCCGGTGGGTTCGAGGATTCCCCGGGTCTCGTCGACCAGGAAGGTGACGATGCTGTCGCTGTCTTCGTTGAGGGCGAACAGCTGGCGGCCATCCGGCGCCAGGGCGAAGGCGCGTGGCGTGCGGCCACCGCTCGCCAGGCTGCCGAGCGGCGTGGGCAGCCCGCTCCGGGGATCCAGCGTGAAGACCATCAGGCTGTCGTGACCGCGATTGGAGGTGTAGAGCAGACGCCCGCTGCGATCCAGTTCGATGGCCGCTGCCCGGCTATTGCCGGTGAAGCTGGCCGGCAGCGTCGAGTGGATGGCCAGGGGTTCGAGGACACCGGAACGGGCAGCGAAGGCATAGGTGGTGAGGGTCGAATCCAGCTCGTTGACCACATAGGCCCGCGGCAGGTGCGGATGGCAGACCAGATGCCGCGGCCCCGCGCCTTCGCGGGTCGCCACCTCGGCCACTGGCACCAGGCGTCCGTCGTGAAAGGCGAAGCTGAAGATCCGGTCCAACCCCTTGTCCGGCACCAGCACGAAGCGGCCACTGGGGTCGAAGGGATTGCAGTGGGGCTTGGCATGGGGCTGTTCCTGGCGGTGCGGCCCGGGTTCGCCCTGCAGCTCCAGCAGCTGGACCAGCGGCTCCAACCGGCCATCCAGGGTCACCGGCAGTACCGCGAGACTGCGACCGAGGTGATTGCTCACCACCAGATGGCGATCGTCCGGCGCCAGCGCCAGGTGCACGGGATTGCGACCGCCGCTGGCTTGCCGGTTGAGCAGGGTTAGGCAACCGCTCTGGCGGTCGACGGCGAAGGCGCTGACCGCCTGTTCGTCGCCATGCACCGTATAGAGACGGTCACCCGCCCGATTGAGGGTCAGGTAGGACGGATTGATCAGGTCGCCGACCACCTGGACGAGTTCCAGCGCGCCTGCGGGCGTGACCCGGTAAACGCTGATCCCCTCCCGCGGGCCTGGCGGGCACGGGTGGTTCGGCTGCCGACATAGGCGTACATAGGGCTCTCCTGGCACCGGCTGGAAGGGTCCGACGTCCGCGCCACGGCGAACGTCCGACCTGCTTGCGCCACCTTAGGCAACCCGCTGCCCAGCGAAAATTGACCTTTGGCCAACGCAGCGTTCGCGCTTGGCGAACGCTCGCCAGGTGGCTGTTTCAGCGTTCGCTGTAGGGCACGCCGCCGCGCGCCTTGTCTTCCGGCTCGGCCTCGACGATCTGCACGATGACGCGGTCGGCAGCCACCCCGAAGCTATCCACCACCGCCTCGGTGATGCGCTTCATCAGCAACTTCTTCTGTTCGGCACTACGGCCCTTGACGGCGTGAACGATGATTTCCGGCATGGATGTCTCCTAGGACTGGGTACGGTGTTCCGCGGCGATCGGGCGCGTCTCACCCGTCTCTACCAGGGTGCGGGTGGCGTCGGCCGAGCCATAGATCCAGAGAATCTTCATGGGCTCGGTCGCCGAGGCATTGCGAAAGCGATGGGGTACTCCAGCGGGGATATAGGTGACGTCCTGGGGTGCGATGGTGAATTCCTGGCCATCGATATCGAAGATCGCCCGGCCCTCCACCAGCATCACGCTCTCTTCACAGTTGTGGAAATGGAAGGGAATCTGCGCTCCACCCTGGAATTCGGTGTAGCCGTTGATGAATGTGCGCGCGCCCAGGCCCGCGGTCACCAGCGGCGTGGTGGCGGCGCCACCGCCGCGGTCGTGCTTGGCGATGGCCTCGGGTTTGAGTAGCCAGGCAGCGGAATCGGTCTTGATCATGAAAGTCTCCTTGGGTCAGGCCTGAGCGCCCTGCCAGACGGTCTTGACGTTGGTGAATTCACGAATGCCCCACTCGCCCAGTTCGCGGCCATACCCGGACTGCTTGATACCGCCGAAGGGCACCCGTGGATCGGAAGCCACTAGCGCATTAATGAACACCGCGCCCGCTTCGAGGCGCCGGGCGAGCCGCTGGGCTTTCGCCAGATCACGGGTCCAGAGGGCAGCGCCCAGGCCGAATTCGCTGGCGTTGGCGACGCGGATCGCCTCGTCCTCGTCGGCGACCCGGATGATCGCGGCCACTGGCCCGAAGGTCTCCTCGCGGGCCACGGTCATCTCCGGGGTCACCTGGTCGAGCACGGTGGGTGGATAGAAGAAGCCCGGCCCTGGAAGGGGCGTACCGCCCAGTACCAGGCGTGCACCTTCGGCAAGACTGAGCGTCACCTGGCGCTGCAGATCCTCGCGCAGACCGGCGCGGGCCAGCGGACCGATCTGGGTGGCACGCTCAAGCGGATCGCCCAGCCGCAGGCTGGCGGCAGCGGTGGCGAAGGCCTCGGTGAAGGCATCGGCCACTGCCTCGGCGACGATGAAGCGCTTGGCGGAAATGCAGCTCTGACCGGCGTTGCCAAAGCGCGCCTTGACCGCGGTCTGCGCGGCCAGGGCCACGTCGGCATCGGCCAGTACGATGAAGGGGTCCGAGCCGCCCAGTTCCAGCACCTGCTTCTTCATCAGTGCGCCGGCCTGGCTGGCCACCTGCTGGCCGACCGCGGTGGAGCCGGTCAAGGTGACGGCGGCGATGCGCGGATCGGCCAGCACTCCGGCCACTTCCCCCGCTTCGATCAGCAGCGTTGCCACCAAGCCAGTGGGCAGGTCGGCCTCGGCGAACGCCTGCTCCAACGCCAGGGCGCAGCCCGGCACGTTGCTGGCGTGCTTGAGGATGGCGCCATTGCCGGCGGCCAGCGCCGGTGCGGCGAAGCGGACGAACTGCCAGAACGGATAGTTCCAGGGCATCACCGCGAGCACCACGCCCAGCGGATCGTAGACCACCCGGCTATCGGCGGCAGCGCTGGCCACAGGAGTATCGGCGAGAAAGCCAGGTGCCTGCTCGGCGTAGAACTCGCAGGTGAGCGCGGATTTCTCGATCTCCGCCTCGGCTTCCAGCAGCGGCTTGCCCATCTCGCTGACGATGAGTCGCGCATAGGTGTCGCGCCCGGCGCGCAGGACGGCGGCCAGGCGCACCAGGGCCGCGCAGCGCTCCGCCAGGGGACGCTCAGCCCAGCACCGCTGCGCAGCAGCGGCCTGGGCCAGGCGCGCTTCGACCTGGGCCGGCGTGTGGGTGTAGTAGGTCGCGATGGCAGCCCCGGTGGCGGGGTTGATGACTTCGATCATGAACGAACTCCATATGTTTTTTATTATAACGAAAGACAATCGTTGCGACGACTTTGGACAGTGCAGCCATTGCCTTCAGGAAATCCAACCAGAGGAGACGGCTACAAAATCATCACTCGGTACTTTGTAATTACGTTATACCAAAGGGGTAAGGTGAGCAAGAGGTAGTCGACCTTGTAGGCCCTGGCGTAATGGGCACAGCGTCGATGGAGCCTCGTCCGACGTGCGAGCGCTCAGCACCCGGCACCCGGCGTAAGGAGCCGTGGTTCAAGCGGGCATCCTCGACCGGAGCGGCCTGACTTAGCGGGGCAAGTCACAAGCCCCGGCGTTGCTCGCCCGGTCCTGCGTGAACGTCTGATCAGCCCGGTTGGTTCACGGCGACGTCGGAGCCCAGACCTCCACGGCGCTGGCGTCCACGGCAGTGGGTAGCAGCTTGGCCGCGTGGAAGGCATCGGCGATGCGCTGCTGCTCGCCGAGGGCGGCGCGGCTGACCGGCTGGACATCGTAGCTGCGGCGGCCGTTGGCCAGCTCGACGGTCGCCTCGTCCAGGCGACCCCACTGCGGACCAAGGATGCGTGCCGCCGCGGCAGGGTGTTGCTTCACCCACTGGCCGGTGCGCTGCAATTCGGCGAAGACCAGGGCCAACACCTCGGGATGAGCCTGGGCATAGGGCGTGGCGGCCAGGTAGTAGCGCTGGTAGCTGGCCAGGCCCTCGCCCGAGGCGAGGATGCGAAGGTGCTGCTGGCGCTGGGCACTGGCGACGAAGGGCTCCCAGGTCACCCAGGCATCCACCTTGCCGTTCTCCAGGGCGGCGCGACCGTCGGCCGGAGTGAGATAGGCCGGCTGGATGTCGGCGAAGGTCAGCCCTGCTTTTTGCAGGGCGGCGATCAGCAGGTAGTGGCTACCGGCGGCCTTGGTCACGGCGATGCGCTTGCCCTTGAGATCGGCGAGGGTCTGCAGCGGCGAGCCCTCCGGGACCAGGATGGCCTGGGCCTGGGGCGACGGCGTTTCCCGGGCGAAATAGGTGAGTTTGGCACCCGCGGCCTGGGCGAACACCGGCACGGTGTCGGCGACGTCGGCGGAGAGATCCACGTTGCCCACGTTGAGCGCTTCCAGCAGCGGCAGGCCGCTGGAGAATTCGTGCCAGCTGAGGATGACGCCCTGGGCCGCCAGGTCGCGTTGCAAGGTGCCCTGTTCCTTGAGCAGTACCAGCAGGGTAGAGGATTTCTGGTAACCGATACGCAGGCTGGTATCGGCCTGGACCGCGCTGGCGAGGCCCAGCAGACCCAGCACGAGCAGGCCCCGGCGGAGAAGACCTGCGCGAAACGAAAAGCGGATAGCAGCCATGAATGCCTCAGCGGGTGGCGAATGGATGCCGGCCACAGTAAGGAATAAGCAAAGGTCATCTTAATACCGATTTGGAATTTGGTTAGAGGCGAGCCCCACGCCTGCGAACGTCTTAACGTTATTCCGAAAAGCTATTTAGAGCGCTGTATATCTTGAAGCTAAGGTATAACCACCGGACCACCGGATCTCTCCTTTCGCCTTGAACCCGAGGATCCCATGGCCATGCTCCGGACTCTTCTCCCCTCGGGGGCGCCCAGCCCATGACCGCCCCGCCAAGCAGGTGCTGCTCAACGCCTTCAACATGAACACCGTGGGCCACATCAACCACGGTCTCTGGACCCATCCGCGCGACACCTCCAGCCGCTACCATACCCTCGGCTACTGGACCGAGCTGGCGCAGTTGCTGGAACGCGGCCTGTTCGACGGGCTGTTCATCGCCGACATCCTGGGCGTCTACGACGTCTATGGCGGCAATGTCGACCTGACCCTGCGCGAATCCATCCAGCTGCCGGTCAACGATCCCTTCCTGCTGGTCTCGGCCATGGCCGCCAGCACCCGGGACCTGGGTTTCGGCCTCACCGCCAACCTCACCTACGAGCCGCCCTATCCCTTCGCCCGCCGCCTTTCCACCCTGGATCACCTGAGCGAAGGGCGGGTGGGCTGGAATATCGTTACCGGCTACCTCGACAGCGCCGCCCGCGCCATGGGCCTGGACCGGCAGATCGCCCACGACCGCCGCTACGACCAGGCCGACGAATACCTGGAAGTCCTCTACAAGCTGCTCGAAGGCAGCTGGGCCGACGACGCCGTGGTCCGGGATCGCGTCCAACGGATCTATGCCCGTCCCGAGCGGGTGCGCAAGGTCGCGCACCACGGCGAATTCTTCGACGTCGAGGGCTATCACCTCTGCGAGCCCTCGCGGCAACGCACCCCGGTGCTGTTCCAGGCCGGCTCCTCGGATCGCGGCCTGGCCTTTGCCGGGCGCCATGCCGAGTGCGTGTTCATCTCCGGGCAGGACCAGGCCGCCACCCGCGCCCAGGTCGAGCGCGTCCGCTGCGCGGCGGTGGCCGCCGGCCGCCGCGCGGATGACGTCAAGCTGTTCATGGGCCTCACGGTGATCGTCGCCCCCACCGCCGCCGAAGCCCGCGACAAGCACGCCGAATACCTGCATTACGCCAGTCCCGAAGCCGGGGTCGCCCACCACTCCGCTTCGGTGGGCATAGACCTCGCCGCCTATGGCCTCGACGAACCCATCCGTCCGCAACGGACCGAGGCCATCGAGTCGGCGCTCAAGCGCCTGGTGGCCAAGGACGCCGGCTGGACCCGCCGCAAGCTGCTGGAGCAGCACGCCCTCGGTGGCCGCTACACCGCCCTGGTCGGCGATCCCGGGCAGGTGGCCGATGCCCTGCTCGGCTGGATCGACGAAACCGGGCTGGACGGCTTCAACCTGGCGCGCACCGTCACCCCCGAGTGCTATGGCGACTTCATCGACCTGGTGATCCCGGAGTTGCAGAGCCGGGGTCGCTACAAGACCGCCTATGCCGAGGGCAGCTTCAGACACAAGCTGTTCGGCCGCGGCGACCACCT
Source organism: Pseudomonas oryzihabitans (assembly GCF_014522265.1). GTDB lineage: Bacteria > Pseudomonadota > Gammaproteobacteria > Pseudomonadales > Pseudomonadaceae > Chryseomonas > Chryseomonas aestiva. The sequence continues at coordinate 3,694,481 of NZ_CP017024.1, read as the reverse complement.
CGACACCCGCCATTTCGGCAGCCGTTTCCGCCAGGACTGACCTTTCAAGGACGCCCCATGACCCGCCTCAAGCCCCTGCTCTTCGCCCTCGGCCTCTGCAGCACCGCGGCCCTGGCCGCGCCGCTCAAGATCGGCACTACCGCCGCCTTCGCCCCGCCACTGGAAGTGGCGGTGCAGGAAGCCAAGGCCGCCGGGGTGGACGTGGAGATCGTCGAATTCAGCGACTGGATCGCCCCCAACACCAGCCTCGCCAACCATGACATCGACGCCAACTACTACCAGCACATCCCCTTCCTGGAGAACGCCAAGCGCACCGCCGGCTATGACCTGGTGGCGGTGGCGCCGGGGATCATCAACAACGTAGGGCTCTATTCGAAGAAGTACCGCACCCTGGCGGAAGTACCCAAGGGCGCGCGGGTGGCCATCGCCAACGATGCCATCAATGGCGGCCGTGGCCTGTTGCTGCTGGAAAAGGCCGGCTTCATCACCTTGAGGCCCGGCGTCGGCTACCACGCCACCCTGGCGGACATCACCGGCAATCCGCGCGACCTCCAGATCGTCGAACTGGAGGCCGTGCAGCTGGCCCGTTCGCTGGACGACGTTGACGTGGCCCAGGGTTATCCGCACTACCTGCGCCTGGCCAAGACCCTCGATCCCAACCAGGCCCTGCTCTTCGATGGCCTCGACCACCCGGAGTACGTCATCCAGTTCGTCGCCCGCCCGGACAACAAGGACGATCCGCGCCTGGCCAAGCTGATCGATCTCTACCAGCATTCGCCCAAGGTCCGCGCCGCCCTGGACCAGGCCCACGGCAGCCTCTACCAGCCGGGCTGGAAGGACTGATCTCCCTCCCGTTTACTCAACGAGAACGGCACCTGGACAACGTCAGAGTTTTTCCACGACGAAGGCGCAGCGCCCCCTATTTCGCCCCCCGTCGGGCAGGTCCAAGAATTCTTCGATGAGGATGCGCACGCCCTGCGACAGCAGCAGGGCGCGCAGCTCCTCGGGCGGATGGGAGTCGTAGAAGAACGGCTGGTTGAACATGGTATCGACGAAGGCATCCGCCACCGAGCCGCCCGCCGTCAGCATCAGTCGTCCCCCTTGCGGGAGCCCGGCGATCACTCGCGCCAGGAGCGTCGCGTGCCAGCGGCGCTCCAGATGGAACAGCGAATCCCACAGCAGCGCGCCCTGGTAGCGTTCGGCGCAGGCGTAGGTTTCCAGCCGCGCCTCGATCCAGCGCTGCTTGGGAAATTCCCGCCGCGCATGGGCCAGCATGGCGGCCGCCTGGTCGACCCCCAGCACGCGATGTCCCTGGGCGAGGATGGCGGCGGCCACCGGGGTGCCGGTGCCACAGCCCAGATCGAGCAGGGTGGCGCCGGGTTCGAGCTTTTCCAGGAGCACGTCCAGGTAGCGACGCTCGTCGTCCCTGAGGCTGACGCGGGCCTGGCGAAAGGTGTCGGCGATGGCGTTGTAGGAGGTCTTGTTCATGGCGTGGGCTCCCCGGTTGTCCCGGGAGCTTAGCCCACCCAGCCGCCGGCTTCCGGCCCTGCCTCTCGCTCTTGGCAGCTTTCCTTGTCTGGCCTGGCCTCGATTCGGCTGGCTCAGCCTAGGCCGCCGCCTGGGCCGCAGCCCGGGCTTCGAGGTCGCGCACCAGGGGCAGCACGCGCTGGCCGAAGTACTCGACCTCTTCCTGGAAGTGCAGGAAACCGGCCAGCACCAGGTCCACGCCCTCGGCCTTGAGGGCCACGATGCGCTCGGCGAGCTGCTCGGGCGTGCCGATCAGGTTTGGCTTGAAGCCGTCGTTGTACTGCACCAGATCCTCGAAGCTGGAGTCGGCCCAGTTGCCCTTGCCTTCCGGGCTGGCAGCACCAGCCTGGCGCGCCGCATCACCAAAGGCCTTGACCGCCTCCGGGTTGGCCTTGGCCACGATCTCCCGCAACACCTCGCGCGCCCCGGCCTCGGTGTCGCGCGCGATGATGAAGGCATTCACCCCGACCTTGACCTCACGCCCCTCCGCCGCGGCCTTGGCGCGCAGGTCCTGCACCTGGGCACGAATCTCCTCGCGGGTGCCGCCGTTGGTGAAGTACCAGTCGGAGACCCGCGCCGCCATGTCCCGCGCGGCCCGCGAGCTGCCACCCTGGAAGATCTCTGGATGGGGCTGCTGCAGCGGCTTGGGTTTCAGGGTGTAGTCGCGGAAGCGATAGAAGTCGCCGGCGAAGCTGAAGTTGTCCTGGGTCCAGATGCCCTTGAGGGCGCGGATGAATTCCTCGGAACGCCGATAGCGTTCGTCGTGCTCCAGCCAGGGCTCACCGATGCCGTGGAACTCCCCCTTGAACCAGCCGGAGACCAAGTTGATGGCGACCCGGCCATTGGTGAGCTGGTCGATGGTCGCCAGCTGCTTGGCGGCCAGCGCCGGATTCCAGGGGCCGGGCAGGATGGCGGCGATCACCTTGAGCCGCTCGGTGGCGGCCAGCAGCGCATGGCTGAAGGCCACCGATTCATGCTGGTATTCGGCGCCGTAGCCGGCGGTGAAACGGATCTGCGTCAGGGCGTAGTCGAAGCCGGCCCGCTCGGCGAGCTGGGCCAGCGTGCGGTTGTAGTCGATGCCCCAGTGGGTGCGCTGCTCGATGGTGCTGACCACCAGGCCGCCGCTGACGTTAGGGACCCAATAGGCGAATTTGACGGGGTTCTGCGACATGCAAAGGCTCTCCGGGTTGGGCTCGCCGCGAGGACGAGCGAAACAGTGACCCTGAGCCTTCAATCAAGAACCGAACCAAGTCAAAAATTCGTTCTACATCAATAATTTGCGAACAAATGTAAGACAATTTCAGGTGTATCACCAAGGGCAGCTGTCCAGCTGCTGTCGCCTGGGCAACAGCGCAGCAAGGCGTCTGGCGCGCGGTTCTCGCCCAAAGGATGTCGCCTCAGGCGGCCGTGGTGCGCAGGAATTCGCTCCAGCGCCGCACCAGGTAGTTGTGTTCGTCCATCACCGAATTCCACACCCCGATATGGCTCATGCGCTGGGCGTAGGAGCCGCCTTCGCGCCGTTGGCCCACCTCGATCAGCGGCAGGCCGTCGCTGCCGGCGAGTTCTTCACGGGCCGGCAGGCCGCCGTACCAGAAGTCCCACTCGGCGGCGCTCAGGTGATCCCGCGCCCGCACCGGATTGGCGATATAGAACCCCTGGCGCGCCATCACCGCCCCGGGCCAGCCGGCCAGCCACCAGTTGAGGTAGGCATAGGCGGCATCGCGCACCCGTCCCTCCGCGCAGCGCGACAGCGACAGGCCGCCGAACCAGGCGCGGTAGCCCTCGCGCGGGACCGCCACCCGATAATCCACCCCCGCCCGATGCAGGGCCATGAGCATGGGCGACCAGAGACTCTGGATGTCCACCCCGGCGGCCAGGGTCAGCTCGCCGGCGCTGCGGTCGTCGGACCAGAACGCCGCGAAATGCCGATGGCGCTGGCGCTCCACCAGCAATTCGGCCAGGCGGTCGATCTCCTCCAGGCGCAGATTGCCGATGTCGTCGAAACGGGCGAGACCGGCCGCCTGGATCGCTAGGGCGGCGTCCAGGGCGCCGATGGCGGCGTCGCTCTGCAGGGCGCTGTGGCCACACCAGCCTTCGTCGATCAGCCAGGCCCAGCTCTCCTGCTGCCCCGCCAGGGCGGCAGGCAGGCTCTCCGGACGATAGGCGAAGCTGTCGGCGTTGTGGGTCAGCGGCAGCATGCTGATCCGCTCGCTGGGCTGGCCGCCCAGGCTGCCATCGTGCTGCACATAGAGGCGGTCGCACGGCCGGCAGCCGGGCGCCAGGCGATCCGTGGCATGCAGCCGGCCGCGCTTGGGCAGGTCGTTGATCTCCTCCCAGAGCGCGATGCGGCGGATGTCGATGGGCTGGATCGCCCGCGCCGGCCAGACGAAGTCGACGTTGTGGAACCACTGGTCATAGAGATCGTAGCTGCCCGGCTCCAGCACCGCGATGCGCTGGGCGGTCTGGACGTCATGGATCTGGTAGACCAGGCGGATGCCCAGCTCCGCCTCCGCCCGCTGGCGGATGGGTTCGAGCAGGGTCACCGAGGTGCCCAGCACCCTCAGGGTCAGCGGCGTGCTCATGCGGCCCGGCCCAGGCCACCCATGAAGGCGGCGAAGGAGCGCCTGAGCAGCGCGGTATCCAGGTCACGGACGATGAACACCAGGCGCGAGCGGCGTTCGCCCGCCGGCCAGGCCGGCAGGTGCACCGGCGGATGCAGGCTGTGCTGCACGCCATGGATGACGATGGGTTGGCTGGCGTCGATCACGTCGAGGATGCCCTTGACTCGCAGGATGCGTTGCCCGTGGCATCTTAGCAGCATCGACAGCCACACCCCGAAGGCCATCCAGTCCAGCGGCCGGTCGAACTCCAGGCAGCAGACCTCGGCGCTGCCGTGGCGGCCTTCGGCGACCTCGGCGAACAGTCGCCAGCGGCCGACCTCGACCGCCGGATCGGCGGCGCGCAGGCCCTCGCCCAGCAGCAGGTCATCGCCGCTAGCCACAGTAGCCGCCAGGGCCCGGGTGGCGGTGGGATTGAGCTGCGCCAGCTGCCGGTCCAGCCGCTCCAGCACGGCAGGCGCGACCCGGTCGGCCTTGCTCAGCAACAGCCGGTCGGCCGCGGTGACCTGGTTGAGCCACTCCGGGTGCAGCCCTTCCTGGAGCGCGGCGTGCTCGGCGTCCACCACGGTCACCAGCAAGCCCAGGTGGAAGCGGCCGCGCAACTGGGGATCGAGATTGAGGGTGGCGAGGATCGGCCCCGGATCGGCCAGGCCGGTGGTCTCCAGCAGGACCCGGCGAAAGGCCGGAATCTCGCCGCGGCTGCGCCGACCGTGCAGGGTCAGCAGCGCCGCCTTGAGATCGCCGCGCACCGAGCAGCAGACGCAGCCGCTGGGCAGCAGCACGGTGTCCGGGGCAACTTCTTCCACCAGCAGGTGATCGATGCCGACCTCGCCGAATTCATTGATCAGCAGCGCCGTCTCGCCCAGGGCCTCCTGGGCCAGCAGGCGCCGCAGCAGGGTGGTCTTGCCGCTGCCGAGAAAACCGGTGATGACATTGACGGCAAGGCTCATGGCGCTAACTCCAGCGGCGCCAGCACCCGCGGGTCCAGGGGATCGAGCGGTCGCCCCAACACCGCCTCGGCCTGGCGCCAGAGGTCGTCCAGGCCCTCGGCCAGGGCCTGGCGCCCGGTCGGGCCCTGGATCAGGTAGGAGGCGCCCTGGACGTCGCTCACGGTCAGCCGGAACGGCGCCACCACCCGGTTGATGGCGGCGACCCGACGCAGGCGCTCGCGCCGCCGGGGCAGGTCATCGCCCAGCGGATCGCTCCAGTGGAGATCCGGGCCGAGCAGGCCGCACAGTCCGCACATGGCTACCTCCTAGGGCATGACGTCGCCGGAATTGGGACCCAGGGTCTGGCCGACGAAGAGATTGCCACCCGGATCGCTGGCCAGCAGCAGCGCCACCGGCGCCACCTCCTCCGCGCGACCGAAGCGGCCCAGCGGCAATTCGCGGGCCTTGGCCGCCTTCCAGTCGGCGCTGATGCCATCCACCAGCGGGGTCTCGATGGGCCCGGGGGCGATGGCGTTGACCAGCACGTTGTCGCGGCCCACCTCCAGCGCCAGCGACTTGGTGAAGCCGATCACCCCGGCCTTGGCCGCCGCATAGTGGCAGAGCTCGGCGCCGCCCTTGATGCCGAGCTGGGAAGCGACGTTGATGATGCGGCCCCAGCGCTGCGCCTGCATGTGCGGCAGGGCGCGCTGGCTGGCGAGAAAGACGCTGGTGAGGTCGACGCGCAGCATGTCGTTCCACTGTTCCAGGGTCAGGTCGACGCAGGGCGCCTGGGTCAGCATCCCGGCATTGTTGACCAGGATGTCGATGCCGCCGTAAGCCGCCACGCAGGCGTCCACTCCGGCTCGGGCGCCATCTGGCTGGCCAACGTCGGCGACGGTCTCCGTCACCGACGCGCCCAGGGCCCGGCATTCCGCGGCCACCCGCGCCAACCGCTCGGCGTCGCGGTCGGCCAGCACCAGGCGCGCCCCCGCAGCGGCATAGCTGCGGGCGATGGCGGCGCCGATCCCGCTGGCCGCGCCGGTCACCAGGGCGCGGCGGTCTGTCAGCTCGAACATGCTCTTCTCCTCAATCGGGCCAGCGGACGGTGAGACCGCCATCGACGATCAGACTCTGGCCGGTGATGTAGCTGGCTTCGGTACTGGTCAGGAACCGCACCAGCGCCGCCACCTCGTCGGCCCTGCCGACCCGCCCCAGGGGAATGCTGCGGGCGGCCTTGGCCAGGCCCTCCGGACCCAGGGAGTTCTTGGCGTCCAGCGATTGCGGCGTCTCGATCAGACCGGGAATCACCGCGTTGCAGCGGATGCCACGCGGCGCCAGTTCGACGGCCAGCGAGCGACACAGTCCCGGCACCCCGGCCTTGGCGGCGGCGTAATGGGCATGGTCCTGCCAGCCATAGACGCCGCCGGCGATGGAGGAGATGGCCACCAGGGCACCGCCCTCCTCCAGGTGCCGCGCGGCAGCGCGAAAGGTGCGCATGACGCCGGTGAGGTCGACGTCGAGCATCTCGTGCCAGCGCGCGTCGCTCATCTCCAGCAGCGGTGCGGCGCGGAGAAGCCCGGCGTTGGCCACGGCATAGTCGAGGCGGCCGAAGTGCGCCAGGGCGGCATCGGCCAGGGCATCCACCGAGGCGCTGTCGCTGACGTCCAGGGGTTCGAGCAGGCACTCGCCACCCGCGGCGGCTACCAGCCGCCGGGTGTCTTCGGGGTCATGGGGATCGCCCGGGTAGTAGCCGCCGACCACCCGCACGCCCCGCTGGGCATAGACCACGGCCAGGGCCTGGCCGATGCCGCTGGCGGCACCGGTGATCAGGGCGACAGGAGAGGTATGAGCTGTCATGGGGGCTCCTGTCATTTGAGGCTGGTGGGTTCGACGTGGCGCGCGGTCCACATCACCAGGCCGGAGAGAAAGCACGGCAGGGCACCAAACCACAACGCGGCGCTGTGCCACTGGCCACCGCTACCGAGCACGCTGGTGATGCCGAGGCCGGCGAGGATGGCGCCGATCGGTCCCATGGCGTGGACGATGGCGCCACCGGTGGCACGGATGCTGGTGGGAAAGCTTTCGCCCATGAAGAACAACATGGCCGAGTAGGGTCCGGTGAGAAAGAACAGCCCCAGGCTGTAGAGCGCTACCACCGGTACCAGCTGGCTGGGCGCCTGCAGCATGGCGAAGAAGGCCACGCCGCCACACATCCAGCCGAGGGCCACGGTGTTGCGCCGACCGATGCGATCGCCCAGCCAGCCATGGAACAGGTAGCCGATGAAGCCGACGGCGTTGGACAGCACCAGGATCCACAGCGAGTTCTCGAAGCTGAGCTTGTGCACGCTGACGATCACCGAGGTCCCCAGCACGCTGAACACCTGGATCGCCGACCAGTTGAGCAGGATGGCCAGGCTCAATACCAGGGTCGGGCGCAGGGCCTGGCCCTTGAAGGCCATGGCCACGCCGGCCTTGGCGTGCTCTTCGTAGTCCACGCCGTATTCACGGGCCAGGCTGCGGGCGTCCTGCTCCCGGCCTTCGCGGCGCAGGCGCTGGATGCGGGCGTGCACCTGGAATTGCGGGCTTTCCTTGAGCTTGCGCGCCAGCACCGCGATGACGAAGGCCGGCACGGCGGCAAACACGAAGCAGCCCTGCCAGCCGATGTGCGGCAGCAGCAAGGCGGTGAGCCCGGCGGCGATCAGCGCACCGATCGGCCAGCCACTCTGCACCAGGCTGTAGATGAAGCCCCGGCGGCGGATCAGCCGTGGATCGTCGGAGGCCGCATAGACCTCGGTCAGGTAGGTGGCGTTGACCCCCTCCTCCGCATAGCCCAGGCCGGCCACCGAACGCACCAGCACCAGCGGCACCTTGCCCATGCCGGCGCACAGCGCGGTCAGCGCCGAGCACACGGCCGTGCCGCCGATGGTCACGATGATGCCGCCGCGGCGACCGATCCGGTCCACCAGCGGGCCGATGGCGAAGGCGATGATGGCTCCACCCAGCGCCACCCAGGTGGCGAGTTCGGCCTGCTCGGCTTCGCTCCAGTTGAAGTGCCCACCCATCACCGGCAGCAGGGTGCCGAAGAGGATGAAGTCGTAGACGGCGAACACCCAGGCGAAGAAGGCGATCCAGGTGGCGTAGCGGACATCACCGGAAGACAGCGGCTGCGGTTTCCAGGCAGCCGTGGCGGTTTCCGGGTGGAGCGAAGGGGCGGCAGGGAGGGTCATGATCCTGTACCTGTGGGCTGGGCGCTTAGCGCTGGCGCGGCTGGCGCCGCAGGAAGTCGTCGGCGATCTCGTCCATGGTGGCGAAGCGCACCCCGGCGTGACCCTGGATATGCTCGATCAGGCGTTCGAGCATCAGCAGCACCTGCGGCCGCCCGAGACATCGGGGTGGATGGTGATGGGGAAGACGGCGTAGTCCATCTCGCGATAGACCCAGTCGAACTGGTCGCGCCACATCTCTTCCAGGTGGCGTGGATTGACGAAGCCGTGGCTGTTGGGCGCCTTCTTGATGAACATCATCGGCGGCAGGTCGTCGAGGTACCAGTTGGCCGGGATCTCCACCAGATCGGTTTCCTGGCCGCGCACCAGCGGCTTCATCCAGCTCTCGGGCTGCTGGCTGTAGTCGATCTTGGTCCAGTTGTCGCCGACCCTCACGTAGTAGGGAGAGAAGTCGTTGTGCATCAGGCTGTGGTCGTACTTGATGCCCTTCTTCAGCAGCAGCTCGTTGGTCACCCGGCTGAATTCCCACCAGGGCGCGACATAACCGGTGGGGCGCTTGCCGGCCAGCGCGGTAATCAGCTCGATGGACCGGTCCAGCACCGCCTCCTCCTGCTCGGGGGTCATGGCGATGGGATTCTCGTGGCTGTAACCATGGATGCCGATCTCATGGCCTGCCGCGGCCACCGCCTGCATCTGCTCGGGAAAGGTCTCCACCGAATGGCCCGGAATGAACCAGGTGGTCTTGAGGCCGTAGCGCTCGAACAGCTTGAGCAGCCGGGGCGACCCCACCTCGCCGGCGAACAGGCCGCGGGAGATGTCATCGGGCGAATCCTCGCCGCCGTAGGAACCGAGCCAGCCCGCCACCGCGTCGACGTCGACGCCGATGGAAACGAAGATTTCTTTGGCCATCGTTGCACTCTCCAGTACCCGGAAGAAACCCAGGTCGATGACGGAGCCGGGCCCCCGCCACCGCCACTTGAAATCAGGCGCTGACCAGGGCTTCCACGGCCGAGGCGGCATCGAGCAGGCGCTCGTCCGCGGCGGCGGGGGCCACCAGCAACAGGCTGGTGGACAGGCCCTGGGCATCGCGGCCGCTGGGTAGCGAGACCCCCGGCGCGCCGAGCAGGCTGCCGGCCATGGTCAGGCGCAGCAGCTCCAGATTGGTGGCCGCGAAGAGGTCTGTGTCGGCTTCCAGGGGAGCCAGCAGCGGTGCCACGCGGCTCACCGTCGGCACCAGCAGCAGCGCCTCGCCGAATTCGGCGGCAAAGCGCTGCCGCAGCTGATCGCGGCGTTCATGCAGAACGGCCAGATGGCCATCGGGCAAGGCCCGTGCCCGCTCCAGGCGCTGCCGCACCCGTGGGTCCAGGCGTGCGGCCGCGGGACCGTCGAGCACCTCGCGGTGCAGGGCGAAGGCTTCCAGGGCCCCTGGCCAACCTTCTGCGGCGAGAAATTCCAGGGCCTCGGCAAACACCGTGCGGGCGCGGCGCTCCACGCGCACCCCGGCGCGGGTCAACCGCTCGGCGGCGGCCAGCAGATTGGCTCGCACCGCCGGCTCCACCCGGGCGTCGTCCAGCACGCTCAGGTCCAGCACCACGCGCAGCGCCGTCAGCGCCGGCAGCGGTCGGGCGGCAGCGCCTGTCAGCAGGCGATCCAGGCACTGCACATCGCGCAGGCTGCGCGCCAGCGGACCCGGCACGTCATAGGAGGCGGCCAACGGAAAGATGCCGGTCGCCGGATAGCGCCCCAGGCTGGGGCGATAACCCACCAGCCCATTGAGCGCGGCCGGCAGGCGCACCGAACCGGCGGTATCGGTACCGAGGGCCAGGGGCACGATGCCGGCGGCGACAGCCACCGCCGACCCCGAAGAGGAGCCGCCGGGTATGCGTACCTCACCCTGCATCCGAGGATTGGCAGGCGTGCCGAAATGGGGATTCGATCCCACCCCGGAATAGGCGAATTCGCTGAGATTGACCTTGCCCAGGCTGACCAGTCCGGCCTGGCTCAGGCGCTGCACCAGCTCGGCGTCGTTGGCGGCCGGTGGCGCCAGACGGCGCAGCTCGGCGCCGCAGGTGGTGACCTCGCCCTGCAGGTCGAACAGATCCTTCCAGGCCAGCGGCACGCCATCCAGCGGCGAGCGCGGCTGCCCGGTCTTCCAGCGCTCGCGCGCGGCCAGGGCTTCGGCGCGTCCACGCACGGCGGTAAGGCTGATGAATACGGCCGAGGATGCCTGGGCGCGAGCCAGCGCCGCCTCGAAGACCGCGACCGGATCGAGGGTACCGGCGGCATAGGCCTCGCCGAGACCGACCGCATCCAGGGACAGGGCGTGGGCAGAATCCATGGCTGCTCCTTAAACGTACATTTTATAATTTGGTACGTTTGATAGAGCAGGCTTTGTGCCAGCTTGAGAAAAAGGCTGCTACTTAATCGCAAAGCCAGCGCTTAGAGGTCGCTCGATCCTTTCTTCACCAGGGACCAATAAAATGTACTTAAATTAAATAGATCCATCTTTGTGCAGAACCGTAACGCCTGCCCCGTTACCGTGCGTGCACCCGACCCCGGCGGTAACGCGCGAAAGGCCGCAGGCCTGTGCCACAATTCTTATCTCGTTTCCGGAAGGCCCCCGATGTCGGCAGCAGTCCCCGCCCCCCTCGATGATAGTCGTACCGCCGCGCGCTACGCGATGATCCGCAGTGCGCTGCGCGAAGCCATCCTGGCCGGTCGCGCGGCGCCGGGGCTGGTCCTGGTCGAGGCGCCGCTGGCACAGCTGTTCGGCACCAGTCGGGTACCGGTGCGCCAGGCGCTGACGCTGTTGCAGGAGGAAGGCCTGATCCGCCGCTTCGAAGGGCGTGGTTATCTGATCGATCCGGCCGGCACTGCGGGCGAGCCGCAGCGCCAGCCGCTGACCCGCCAGTTGCTCGGGCTGGACAGCGGTGACGAACTGATCGATACGCGCTCCCTGGGCGAGCGCGTAGGCGACGAGATCGCCGCCTGTGTCAGCCACGCCCTGCTCTTCGGCCATTTCCGCCTGGACGAGCAGCGGGCGGCCGACCACCTGGGCGTCAGTCGCGCCGTGGTGCGTGAAGCCCTGATGCGCCTGCGCGATCGCGGCCTGGTGGAAAAGGAACCCTATGGCCAGTGGCTGGCCGGTCCGCTCACCGCCCAGGCCATCCGCGACGACTACGAGATCCGCGCCCTGCTGGAACCCGAGGCGCTGTTGCAGACGGCGCCGGGGCTGGCGCGCGGCGAGTTGCTGGCGATGCTCGAACGACTGGAGCAGCTGGCCGCCCACCCTGCCCCCACCTCCTGGACCGCGGTGGAGCGCATCGAGGCGGATCTGCATGGGCGCTGCCTGGCCGGCCTGCGCAATCGCAAGCTGGCCCAGCTGATCGCCCACAGCCAGAGTCCGCTGAACGTCTCGCGCATCTTCCACCAGTCGCTCGGCACGCCGCTGGACGAGGCGGTGCTGGTGGAGCATCGCCTGGTGCTGGAATCCCTGCTGGTGGGCAGTCCCGACTCGGCCGCCAGCCAGTTGCGCAATCACCTCCTGCGCGGTCGCGACCGCACCCTGCAGCGCCTCAAGGTGCTCTCGGTGCTGCCCGACCCGGAATTGCCGGCCTATCTGGAGCGCCTGAGCTAGTGTGGTGTTTCAGACGTTATCTGCACAATTTTGGCGGCGCTTTTTAGGCCCCGGCGGCGTTGCCACTTCTCGCCATAGCCCTGCTATGACTCGTCGCGGCGCCTAGCCAGGACCAAAAAATCACTCGCCAACTCTTGCGCGAACGTCTGAAACACCACACTAGCGCGCCCGCAGGTGCCGCACGTAGCGATCGCCGATGAACTGGATGCCGCACACCAGCACCACCAGGATGGCGATCACCACGGCCATCACCTGGGTGTCGTAGCGCTGGTAGCCATAGCGGATCGCCAGGTCGCCAAGCCCCCCTGCGCCTATGGCGCCGGCCATGGCCGAGGCGCCGATCATGGCCACCAGGGTCACGGTGAAGCCGCCGATGATGCCGGGCAGCGCCTCCGGCAGGAGCACATTGAAGACGATGTGCCGCCGTTCGCAGCCCAGTGCCTGGGCCGCTTCTATCACCCCACCGCCGACCTCGCGCAGGCTGACCTCGGCGATGCGGGCGAAGAACGGCGTGGCGCTGAGGGTGATGGGTACCACCGCCGCCCAGGCGCCGATGGTGGTCCCGGTGATCAGCCGCGTCAGCGGGATCAGGGCCACCAGCAGGATGATGAAGGGCGTGGCGCGAAAGGCGTTGATCAGGGTGCCCAGCACCCGGTTGAGGGTGGGGGCGGCGAAGATGGCGCCGCGCCCGGTGGTGACCAGCACCACCGCCAGGGCGATGCCGGCGAACCAGACGATGGCCGCGGACACGCTGACCATGGTCAGGGTATCGAGAAAGGCCTTCCACAGCGCCTTGAGCATGAAGTCAGACATAGCCCAGCACCTCCGCCCGGGCGAACAGCCCGGTCTGGGTCAGGAAGCTGGCCAGCCGTCGCTCCGGCGCCGCGGTCGCCACCAGCAGGCGACCCAGCGCATGGCCCTGGATGCGGTCGATACCGCCATGCAGCAGCTCGACCGGTGCGCCGAGGGCCTGGCCCAGCGCCTGGAAGTCAGGCTCCGCACCCTGGCCGTCGTAGCTGAGCTCCAGCACGGCCCGGGCACCCGGTTGCCGGGTGGCAGCGAGCCGCCTGGCCAGATCCGCCGGCAGCTGGGCCGCCAGGGGGGCCAGCAGCGCCCGGGTGGCTTCTGCCTGGGGCGCGCCGAACAGCTGCCACACCGGGCCCTGTTCGACGATGCGGCCATGCTCCAGGACCACCACCCGGTCGCAGATCTGGCGAATCACCGCCATCTCATGGGTGATGAGCACGATGGTCAGCCCCAGGCGGCGATTGATGTCCTGCAACAAGGCCAGGATCGACTGGGTGGTCTCCGGATCCAGCGCCGAGGTGGCCTCGTCGCAGAGCAGCAATTCGGGCTTGAGCATCAGCGCGCGAGCGATGCCCACCCGCTGCTTCTGCCCACCGGACAGCCGCGAGGGATAGACCTGCTCCTTGCCCTGCAGCCCGACCAGCTCGAGCAATTCCCGGGCCCGGGCTTCGATCTCGTCGCGACGAAATCCGGCGGCCTTGAGCGGCAGTGCCAGGTTCTCCAGCACCGTCTGCGAGGCCAGCAGATTGAAGTGCTGGAAGATCATGCCGATGCGCCGCCGCAGCGCCACCAGCCGGTCGCCCTCCAGGGTGCCGAGGTCGACGCCATCGACCAGTACCTGGCCGGCGCTGACGTCTTCCAGGCGATTGAGGGTGCGAATCAGGCTGGACTTGCCGGCGCCACTGCGACCGATGATGCCGAAGATCTCGCCACGGGCGATGCTGAGGTCGATGTCGGCCAGCGCGGTCACCGGCAGCGCACCGCCGGTGTAGATCTTTTGCACCCCCCTCAGGCGCAGATGCTCGCGCGCGGGGACGGTCTGGGGTTCGACGGGCGGCTGCGCCGGTGCGGTGCTGAGCAGCGCGTTGCTCATCGGACGGCCTCCTGCCGGTTCAACCAGGCCAGGCTGTAGAGCTGCGGATTGCCATAGGCCTGGGCGATGGCCTCGCGCACCCGCGGATCGTTCTGGAACACCTGAATGAAGGTGCGGATCGCCGGGTCATCGGCCCTGTCCGGCCTGGTCACGAACCTCAGGGCATAGAGGTGGCCGCTGGCCTCGTCGTCGCTGAACAGCAGCGCACTGTTGGGGTCCGTGGTGCCGGCCGCGAGGATATGCGAGGGATAGCTCTGCGCCAGGGTCACGTCGTCCAGTACCCGCGCCAGTTGCGGACCGGGCAGTTCGATGAATTTCAGCTGGCGGGGATTGGCGACGATGTCCTGCAGGCTGGCCTTGGGCCCGGTGTCCGGCTTGAGCTGGATCAGGCCGGCGCGGGCATAGAGGTGCAGCCCGCGGCCCTGGTTGACCGGATCGTCGGCCACCGCCACGGTGGCGCCGTCCGGCACCTCGGCAAAGCTTTTCACGCGTTTGGAATAGAGGCCGACCTTGTTTTCCACGCCATAGGCGATGGGCACCAGGCCGTAGCCGTTCTGGGCGTTGGCGTTTTCCAGGAAGGGTTGATGCTGGAAGTAGTTGACGTCGATGTCACCGTGGGCGAGTGCCAGATTCGGCGTGTTCCAGTCGCTGAAGGCGACGATTTCCACCGCTACGCCCCTTTCCCGCGCCACCTCGGCGGCGCGCTCCAGGGCGGCATTCTGCGGACTGTCGTTGATGCCGAGGCGAATCTTCTGCGGCTCGGCGGCCTGGACGGACAGCACCAGGGTCGTGCTCGCCAGGAGCAGCCCGAGGCGCAGGAAAAACGGAGGAATAGCCATGGGAGACCTCGAGATGTCGAGGGCTCGTCCGGTGGTCCGGTGGAACCCGTAAGGGAAAAGGGATCAGCTGCCCTTCTGATCGGGCGCGTCGACGAAGAAATAGTCCTGCCAGCCGCTGGGCTGGTTGCGGATGGCGCCGATGCGGTACATGAATTCCGCCAGCTTCAGGGTGTTCTGCGGCGCCGTGTCGAAGTTGACCTCGGGGCTTTCGATGATCCGCTGGATCAGGGCCGGATCGAGGCGGGAATGCTCGACTTTCACGTAGGTACGGGCGGCGGCGGCCTTGTCCTTCTCGATGATCTGCCCGGCTTCGACCAGGGCCTCACGGAAGGCCTTGTAGGTCTTGGGATTGTCCCGGCGGAATTTCTCGGTGACGAACACCAGATTGGGCGAGACGGCCCCACCGAGCACGTCATAGGAACTGAGCACCCTGTGCACCTTGCCGCTGGCCAGTTCCTGTTCCTGGAACGGCGGATTGGCGAAGTGGCTGTTGATCTCGGTACCGCCGGAGATCACCGCCGCGGTGGCATCCGGATGCGGCACCGCCACGGTCAGGGGATCCAGGCGATTCCAGTTCTTCTCGCCGAAGGCCTGGGCGGCGGCGTACTGCAGGAAGCGCGACTGCACCGAGACGTTGACCGCCGGCACGGCGATGCGGTCCTTGGCGGTAAAGTCGGCCAGGGTCTTCACCTGCGGATTGTTGGTGACCAGATAATTGGGAAAGGCCCCCAGGCTGGCCACGGCCTTGACGTTCTGCCGACCATGGGTGCGGTCCCAGAGCGTGAACAGCGGTCCGAGCCCGGCGGAGCCGACGTCCACCGCGCCCGACAGCACCGCTTCGTTGACGGCCGCGCCACCGGACAGCTTGATCCAGTCGACCTTGATGTCGACGCCCTCTTGCTTGCCGTGCTTTTCGATCAGTTGCTGGTCACGCAGCACGTGCAGGATCACATAGGACACCCCGAATTGTTCGGAGATGCGCAGGGTGCCCTCGGCCTGAGCCGCCTGGGGTGCGGTGACCAGTCCGGTGAGCAGGCTGGCCGCGAGCCCCAGGGCCAGGGGACGACGGGTGAAGGGGAGACGTGGGGGCATCGGGGTGCGCTCATCCATGGAATTGGCTTATAGCCTACTCAAGCTGTTCAGCGTTTTTGAAATAAGGATGGGTTATATGGATAGGTCGAGTGACGTGTGGGCTTTCCCTCACCCGAGTCCTCTCCCAGAGGGAGAGGGGGCGCCCCGCCGTACGTAGGTTGGCGCGGAGCGAAGCGAAGCCCAACACCACCCTGCATCCCGCCCTACTCCCGCGCCGCCTGCCGCGGCGCGTCCGGCTTGGCCACCCGGAACCCCTCGGCGAAGGTCCCCTGCGCATCCAGGCGCTGCGGTATCAGGCCGCTGCGATGATAGAAATCCGCCGCCGCCTGCTGGCCGGCCACCGCCTGCTGGTCGATGGGTTCCCAGTGCAGCTGGCGGCGCTCGAATTGCAGCCGGGCCACCGCCTCGGGAAAGCCGATGATCTGCGCCAGGGTCCTGGCATAGCTGTCGAGGTGGGCGTAGCCCCAGCGCTGGGCAGCGGCCAGACGATCGAGGTAGTCCTGCAGCGCCGCGCGCCGGGCCGGATCGGCCAGGGCCGTATCGGTGGCGGCCAGGAAGCTGTTGCCCGCCCAGAGTCCGCGACCACTGACCAGCACCCGAGCGCCGTCGACCTGCTCGGCCTGGGCGGTATAGGGCTCCCAGGTCGCCCAGGCATCCACCGAGCCATTGGCCAGGGCCATCTTGGCGTCCACCGGACCAAGGAAGCGAAAGCTCACGTCCCGGGCGGTCAGGCCCACGGAATCCAGCGCCTTGAGCGCGATGTAATGGCCGATGGAGCCGCGCCCGGTGGCGATGCGCTTGCCCTTGAGATCGGCCGCGCTCCGCAGTGGCGAGTCGCGCGGCACGATCACCGCCGTGCCATAGGGATCGGACTTGTCCACGGCGATGGCCTTGACCGGCGCGCCGGCGGCCAGGGCGAACAGCAGCGGGCCATCACCGATGATGCCGGCATCCACCGCGCCCGCATTGAGCGCCTCGGCGAGGGGCGCGGCGGCGGGAAATTCCGCCCACTGGATGCGATAGCCCGGCAGGTCGCGCAGGCCGTCGGCCGCCTCCAGCTGGGCACGCATGTTGCCCTTCTGGTCGGCGATGCGCAGGGTCAGGGTCTCGGCGGCCAGGGCCGCGCTGGCGGCGAGCAGCAGCGGTAGCGCCAGCAGGGTAAGGCGGATGAGGGTCATGGTTTGGCTTCCTGGGTAAAGACACTGGCATCGGCCAGGGCGGCGACGTCGACCGGTTTGGGCAGCACCTGGAGTTCGCTGAAGAGATCGGCCACCTGCTGCACCGCGGCGACGTCCGCCGGCTGCACCGGACGCAGGCCACGGGAGGTGCGGGTGGAAATGGCCACCGCGGCACCTTCCGGCAGGCGCGTCAGCTCGGCGTAGACCCGGGCATAGTCCTGCGGATGAGCGACCGCCCAGGCCCGCGCCTGGGCCAGGCGCCCGGCGAAATCGGCGATGGCGGCGCGCTTGGCCGGGTCCTCCAGCGACGCTGGGGTGGCGGTGAGAAAGCCCAGGGCGGTGGTCAGCCCCTGGCCATCGCGCAGCAGCCGGGCGCCGTGCTGTTCGGCGATGCCGAGATAGGGATCGAAGGTGGCCCAGGCGTCGATCTGCCCGGCATTGAAGGCAGCGCTGGCATCGGTGGGCAGCACGAACTTGACCGTTACCTCGTCGCGCCTGACGCCAGCCTCTTCGAGGGCGGCATACAGCAGATGCTGGGAGATGCTGCCCTTTGCCGAGGACACCACCACGGTACGCCCCTTGAGGTCCTTGACCGAACGGATCGGCGAATCCTTCTGTACCAGCAGACCATTGGCCTGGGGATAGCCGACATTGGTGGCGATCAGCTTGAGCGGCACGCCGCCGGACGCGGCCATCAGCACCGGCAGGTCCCCGGCGTAGGAGGTATCCACCGCGCCGACGCGCTGGGCCTCGAACAGCGGCGCGGCGCCCTGGAAGTTGGCCCAGCGGTAGCGGTAGGGCGCGCCTTCGAGGGTACCGGCGGCTTCCATCATGGCGCGCAGACCGCGGGCCTGGTCGCCCAGCACCAGGGTCACCCCGGAGAGATCCGGCTCCGCCTGGGCCTGCCCCAGCAGCAGCGCCAGGCCCAGCGTGGCAAGCAAGCGCCTCATTGCGCGTACTCCCGGCCCTCGTGGCGCTCCAGTTGGCGTACCGCCGCCTCCCAGTGGCGGACATGGGCGCCGCGCACCAGGTTGCCGGGGATGAGGTCGCTGACCTTCTGCGCCACGGCGTCCGCGGCGATCACCAGCTCGGCACCGCCGCTCTGGGCCTCCAGCTGCGCCGCGCAGGAACGCTCCAGGTAATAGAGGTGCCAGAAGGCCTCTTCCAGACTGGCGCCCACGGTCAGCAACCCATGGTTGCAGAGGATCATCGCCGGGTGCGCCCCGAGGTCGGCCACCAGCCGACTCTGCTCGTCCAGATCCAGGGCCACGCCCTCGTAGCCGTGATAGGCCAGGCGGCCGAAGAACCTCATGGCGTGCTGGGAAAGCATGAGTAGCCCACCGCGCTGAGCGGAGACGCCGATGCCCGCGGCCGTGTGGGTGTGCAGCACCGCATGGAGGTCCGGCTGGGCACGGTGGATGGCGCTGTGGATCACGTAGCCGGCCGGGTTGATGCCGAGCCCGGTGGGGTCGAGGACGATTTCGCCATCGAGGTCCACCTTTACCAGCGAAGAGGCGGTGATCTCGTCGAAGGTCTGGCCGAAGGGATTGATCAGGAAGTGCGCTTCCGGGCCCGGCACCCGTAGTGAGAAGTGGGTGTAGATATGGTCGGTCCAGCGTTCGCGGGCAGCCAGGCGATAGGCGGCGGCGAGCTTGACCCGCGCCTCCCATTCGGCGGCGGATACCTGGGCGCGGACGCTGGCGAGGGCGTTCTGGAAGGCGGTCATGCAGCGGCTCCGAAAGCAGAAGAGGCGCCAGGGCGACGGGCGTTGCCCTGGTCTGCTTAGAACCTAACGTTGTGAGTCACCGAGACGGAAATATCGATTGCGCATAACCTAATATGCTCATTTTGGATAACAAAAATAGATAAATATGCGAAAACTTGTTTTCAGCACAGAACCAATCGATCTAAGGCGCTGGGCGCTGACCTTGCTTTAATGGCCGGCATTGCCCATCTGTGGAGCCCGCCATGCCCCCTAGGCTCGACCGCCTGCGCCTGTTCCTGCATGACCTCGCCACCCTGGTCAACGAACACCCTGCCGAAGCCCAGCTGCTGCAGCGCGGCGCCGTCCTGCTCGGCGAGCTGGTGCGCCATGACGACTGGCTGCCCGAGGACTGCGCCCTGCCCCGCCCCGAGCGCTACAGCCAGTACCTGCTGCATGCCGATGCCCGCCAGCGCTTCTCGGTGGTGAGTTTCGTCTGGGGTCCGGGCCAGGCCACGCCGGTGCATGACCACCGCACCTGGGGCCTGATCGGCATGCTGCGCGGCGCCGAGATTGCCCAGGGCTTCGCCCGCGACCCCGCCGGCCGCCTGCTGCCGGAAGGCGCGCCCGTGCGCCTGGAGCCGGGCCAGGTGGAAGCGGTCTCGCCGCGGGTGGGCGACATCCACCAGGTCAGCAACGCCTATGCCGACCGCACCTCCATCAGCATCCACGTCTATGGCGGCAACATCGGCGCCGTACGCCGCGCCGTCTATGCCGCGGATGGCCAGGAAAAGCTCTTCATCTCCGGCTACACCAATCGCCAGCTGCCCAACCTGTGGGACCTGTCCCAGGAGACCGCCACACCATGACCGCCATCCGCACCGCCGAGGACATCCGCCAGGCCCTGCTCGCCGGCACCGAGGTCGCCCTGCTCGACGTCCGCGAGGAAGACCCCTTTGCCGCCGGCCATCCGTTGTGGGCCGCCAATCTGCCGTTGTCGCGCCTGGAGCTGGAGGCCTGGTCGCGGCTGCCGCGGCGCGACGTGGCCATTACCCTTTACGACAATGGCGAGGGCCTGGCGGAACGCGCGGCCGAACGCCTGTACGCCCTGGGCTATACCGACGTGGCCCTGCTCCAAGGTGGCCTGGCGGGCTGGCGCGCCAGCGGCGGCGAACTCTTCATCGACGTCAACGTGCCGAGCAAGGCCTTTGGCGAACTGGTGGAAGCCCGGCGCCATACCCCTTCGCTGCCCGCCGAGGAGGTCCAGACGCTGCTGGATCAGGACGCCGACCTGGTGATCCTCGACGCCCGCCGTTTCGAGGAATACCAGACCATGAGCATTCCTGGCGGTGTCAGCGTGCCGGGTGCCGAACTGGTGCTACGGGTGGCCGAACTGGCACCTGATCCGCGCACCCGGGTCATCGTCAATTGCGCCGGCCGTACCCGCAGCCTGATCGGCGCCCAGTCGCTGATCAACGCCGGCATTCCGAATCCGGTGGCCGCCCTGCGCAATGGCACCATCGGCTGGACCCTGGCCGGCCAGACCCTGGAACATGGCCAGCAACGCCGCTTCGGTGCGGTGAGTCCGGCGACCCGGGCTACCGCCGCGACCCGCGCCCGCCAGGTCGCCGATCGCGCCGGCGTCGCCCGCCTGCCCTTCAGCGAACTGGCAGCCTGGCGCAACGACGCCCAGCGCACGAACTACCTGATCGATGTGCGCCCCCCCGAGGAATTCGCCGCCGGCCACCTGCCCGGCGCCCGCTCGACACCGGGTGGCCAGCTGGTCCAGGAGACCGATCACAGCGCCCCGGTGCGTGGCGCCCGCCTGGCGCTGGTGGACGACGACGGCGTGCGCGCCAACATGAGCGCCTCCTGGCTGGCACAGATGGGCTGGACGGTGGCGGTGGTCGACGCCATCCCGCCCGGCGCCCTGAGCGCCACTGGCCCCTGGCAGGCACCGGCGCCCACGGCGGGGCCGGTGGAGCGCATCTCGGTGACGCGGCTGCAGGAATGGCTGGCCGAGCCGGGCACCCTGGTGGTGGATGTCACCGCCAGCGCCAACTATGTGCAGAGGCACATCCCGGGCGCGGCCTGGGTGCTGCGCGCCGATCTGCCGGCAGCGCTGCCACCCGCCGAGCGCTATGTCTTCACCTGTGGCAGTGGCCAACTGGCCGCCTTCGCCGCCCTCGACGTCCAGGCCACCACCGACCGGCCGGTCCTGCTGCTGGAGGGCGGCACCGCGGCCTGGCTGGCCGCCGGCCTGCCGGTGGAAGGTGGCGAGACGCGGCTGCTGTCGACCCGGCGCGATCGCTACCGACGCCCCTACGAGGGCACCGACGCCCCGCGCGAGGCCATGCAGGCCTACCTGGACTGGGAATTCGGCCTGGTCGAGCAGTTGCGGCGGGATGGCACCAGCGGCTTCCGGGTCATCTAGCCGCTGGTCCCCACGAAGGCCGCCACCCAGGCCGCCGTCTCCACCAGCGCCTGGGAATGGCTCAGGCCGCTGCGCTTGAGCGGCTTGAGATCATGGTCCGCGGTGGCGAGCCACTGCACCTCGATGCTTGGCGCCAGGGCATAGCCCGCCACCTCCTCCCGCGAGCCCAAGGCATCCCGCTCGCCCTGGACGATCAGCGTCGGTGTTGCCAGGGTCGCCAGGTGGTCGGTGCGCAGCCGTTCGGGCTTGCCCGCCGGGTGGAAGGGATAGCCCAGGCAGATGAGGCCCGCCGCGCCCAGTTCATCAGCCAGCAGACTGGCCATCCGCCCGCCCATAGACTTGCCCGCCAGCCACAGCGGTCCGCTTTCCGCCGCGCGCCAGGTGGCGATTATGGCCCGCCAGTGCTCCAGCAGGACCGGGGCCGGATTCGGCGGGCGCCGTTTGCCCTCGGCGCATGCTCGCGCCATGTAGGGAAAGTCGAATCTCAGGGTCCGGATCTCGCGCCGGGCCAGCGCCTCGGCCAGTTGCTGCAGGAAGGGGCTGTCCATCCCCGCCCCTGCCCCATGGGCCAGCAACAGGGTCGCCAAGGGCTCACCCGCGGGTCGGCATTCGCGAAAGCTGTCGAGGTACAACTCGTCTGCCATGGGCCACTCCTCGTCCAAACGCCAGAGCTTAACCCGGGCTTTATTGATCTGGATCAATAAAGCCCGGAGCCCGCCCCTCACACTGGGCGCCTCGAAACCACTGGAGCCCGGCATGACAGCCGCCCTCGCCTGGGACGCCGACCTCATCGCCCGCTACGATCGCGCCGGCCCCCGCTACACCTCCTACCCCACCGCCGTGCAATTCCACGACGGCATCGGCCCCTTCGACCTGCTCGGCGCCCTGCGCCTGAGCCGCCAGGCCGGACGCCCGCTGTCGCTTTACCTGCACGTGCCCTTCTGCGCCAACATCTGCTACTACTGCGCCTGCAACAAGGTCATTACCAAGGACCGCAGCCGCAGCGTTGCCTACCTCCACGCCCTGCGCCAGGAGATGATCCTCACCAGCCGGCACCTGGATGGCGGGCAGCGGGTGGAACAACTGCACCTCGGCGGCGGCACCCCGACCTTTCTCAATCCCATGCAGCTGCGCGAGCTGATGGCCGACCTGCGCCGCCACTTCACCCTGGCCGACGACGATCGCGGCGACTACTCCATCGAGATCGATCCGCGCGAGGCCGACTGGAGCACCATGGGCCTGCTCCGCGAGCTGGGCTTCAACCGCGTCAGCTTCGGCGTCCAGGACCTCGACCTGCAGGTGCAGCTGGCGATCAATCGCCTGCAGCCCTTCGACGACACCCGCACCCTGGTGGAAGCCGCCCGTGCCCTCGACTATCGATCCATCAACCTGGACCTCATCTACGGGCTGCCACGACAGACCCCGGCCAGCTTCGCCCACACCGTGGAGCGGGTACTGGAATTGCAGCCGCATCGGCTGTCGGTGTTCAACTACGCCCATCTGCCGCAGCGCTTTCCGCCGCAGCGGCGCATCGAAGCCAGCGAACTGCCGGACCCCGCGGCCAAGCTGGAGATGCTGCAGCGCACCGTGGAACAGCTGCTGGCCGCGGGTTATCGCTACATCGGCATGGATCACTTCGCCCTGCCCGACGACGACCTGGCCATCGCCCAGGAAGACGGCACCCTGCAGCGCAACTTCCAGGGCTACACCACCCACGGCCATTGCGACCTGCTCGGCCTGGGCGTCTCCGCCATCAGCCAGGTGGGCGAGGTGCTCTGCCAGAACACCCCGGACCTCGCCCGCTACCAGGCACGCCTGGGCCAGGGCGAACTGGCGGTGGCCCGCGGCCTGCGTCGCTCGCGGGACGATCGCATCCGCGGCGCGGTGATCGCCCAGCTGATCTGCCATTTCCAGCTGGATTTCGCCGCCATCGAGCGCAGCTGCGAACTGGATTTCCGCCAGTACTTCGCCGATGCCTGGCCGCACCTGGAAGCCATGGCCGCCGACGGCCTGATCCGTCTCGATGCCCGCGGCGTGCAGGTGCTGGCGCCGGGCCGCCTGCTGATCCGTGCCCTGTGCATGCTGTTCGACCGCTACCTGGCGGACCATGACAAGCAGCGCTTTTCCCAGGTGATATGACCCATGCCTGCCACCACTGCTAAAGTTAGACTTTTGGAACCAGACGAGAAGCGATCTTCCCCCATGACCGAGCCCCTCAAGCTGCGCAACGCCCAGGCCCATTGCAAGGATTGCAGCCTCGCCTCGCTGTGCCTGCCGCTGTCGCTCGATCTGAAAGACCTGGATGCCCTTGACCAGATCGTCAAGCGCGGCCGGCCGCTGGCCAAGGGTGACCACCTGTTCCGCCAGGGCGATACCTTCGGCTCGGTCTATGCGGTGCGCTCCGGCGCCCTGCGCACCAGCAGCCTGAGCGATGCCGGGGAGGAGCAGATCACCGGCTTCCACCTGCCCAGCGAACTGGTCGGCCTGTCGGGCATGGACACCGAGCGCTATCCGGTCTCGGCCCGGGCGCTGGAGACCACCACCGTCTGCGAGATCCCCTTCGAGCGCCTGGATGAACTCTCCGAACAGCTGCCGCAACTGCGCCGCCAGCTGCTGCGGGTGATGAGCCGGGAGATCCGCGACGACCAGCAGATGATGGTGCTGCTGTCGAAGAAGAGTGCCGACGAGCGCATCGCCACCTTCCTGGTCAATCTCTCCGCGCGCTTCCATGCCCGCGGCTTTTCCGCCCAGCAATTCCGCCTGAGCATGTCGCGCAACGAGATCGGCAACTTCCTCGGCCTGGCGGTGGAAACCGTGTCGCGGGTGTTCACCCGCTTCCAGCAGAGCGGTGTGCTGGCGGCCGAGGGCAAGGAAGTACGCATCCTCGACTCCGCCCGCCTCTGCGCCCTCGCGGGCGGTCAGCTGGAAGGCTGACGGCTGGCGCCTGCCGCTCAGTCAGCGGCAGGCGCCCGGCCCGTCTAGAAGCTGTAGCTGACCGTCGCGGTCACGTTGCGCTCCTCCCCGAAATAGCAGAAGTCCAGGCTGTAGCAGGACGCCACATAGTCCTTGCCCATGAGGTTGTTGGCATTGACCCGCGCGGTCAGCCCCGGCAACCCCAGACGGGTGAAGTCATAGGCGAGCATGGCGTCCACCAGGGTGTAGGCCGGCACCTTGCGAGTGTTGGCCTTGTCCGCCCAACTGGTGCCCACGTAGCGTGCGCCGGCGCCGATGCTGAACCCTGCCAGCGGTCCAGCCAGCTCGTACTCACCCCACAGCGACGCCTGGTGCCGAGGCGCCTGGTTCGGCGTGTTGCCCTGGGTGCCATCCAGCGCCTGGGTGTACTCGATGTCGGTGAAGGTGTAGCTGCCCAGCAGCTTGAGGCGCTCGGCCAGCTGCAGATGGCCCTCCAGCTCCAGGCCACGCGAGCGAATCTCGCCCACCGAGGAATAGAAGTCCTCCTGGGGCAGCTTGGTCGCCACGTTTTCCTGGGTGATATGGAACAGCGAGGCGGTATAGAAGCTGGCGCTGCCCGGCGGCTGGTACTTAAGGCCCAGCTCCCACTGCTTGCCCTCGGTGGGCTCCAGGGGATTGCCCGCGGCGTCGTTGTAGGCGTTGGGATTGAAGGAGGTGGAATAGCTCAGGTAGGGCGCCAGGCCGTTGTCGAACAGATAGAGCGCTCCGGCACGGCCGCTGGCCTGGCCACGGCGCGCACTGCTGCGGGTGCCCGCCAGGCGATCCTCGATGCCGATTTCCACCCAGTCCTGGCGTAGACCCAGGGAAAAGCGCCAGCGATCCAGCTCGATGAGATCCTGCAGGTAGACGCCGGTTTGCTGCAGTTCGCGACGGTACTCGCTGCCGGGGGAGATAGTCACCTGGCCACCGTAGTTCGGCGCGAAGGCGTCCAGGGCATCCGCCGTGCCGCTGGGCCAATCCACATGGGTCCAGCGACGCTGGTAATCCAGTCCGGCGAGCAGGGTATGGCGGCTGCCGGCCCAGTCGAAGTCCGCCTGCACCAGATTGTCCAGGGTATAGGCGTGCAGGTTCTCGCGGCCGCCGGAGTAATAGCGATTGAGCAGGTTGCTGTCGCCAACATAGCCGTAGCCATAGACCTGCTCCAGCTCGACCCGCGACTTGGCGTAGCGGAAGTTCTGCCGCGCGCTCCAGACGTCGTTGAATCTGTGCTCGAACTGATAGCCAACCATCTGCTGGGTGCGTTCGAATTTGTCGTGGTCGGGTTCGCCGTCGAAAAAGTGGTTGCTGATGTAGCGGCCATTGCGGCGATAGAGGCTGCCTTCGGCTGGTACGCCACTGTGGTAGCCGCCATCCGGGTCCTTTTGCAGATAGGCCTGAAGGGTCAGGGTGGTATCGTCGCTCAGGTCGATGGCCAGGCTGGGCGCCAGGGCGTAACGCTCTTCTTCCACATGGTCGAACTGGGTGTCGCTGTGCTGCGCCAGACCCACCAGGCGATAGGCGATGCGCCCCTCCTCGTCCAGCGGACCGCCGAAATCGAAGCCGGCGCCATGCTGGCCGAGATTGCCCAGGGTGGCCTGGACCTGATGATAGGGCTGGTACAGCGGCTTCTTGCTGGTCAGGGCCACCAGACCGCCCGGCAGGCTGCGGCCATAGAGCACCGACGCCGGCCCCTTCACCACGTCAATGCGCTCGAGGAAATAGGGATCGACCTGCAGCGAGCTGAAGGTGCCGCTGTCGCCCATGGTCTTGAGGCCGTCGAGAAAGACATTATCGACGCTGTTGTCGGCGAAGCCGCGCATCACCACGTAGTCGTAGCGATTGGAGGCGCCGATCTGGCCGGTGAAGATGCCCGGGGTGTACCTCATGGCCTGCTGCACGGTCTTGGCACCCTGGTCATCGATCTGCTCGCGGGTCACCACCGAGACCGACTGGGAGGTTTCCAGCAGGCCCTTGCTGGTCTTGGTGGCCACGTCGCTATGGGTCGCCAGGTAGCCATCGGTCTCGCCCAGGGCATTGCCCAGGGCGAAGCCGGTCACCGTGGTGTCACTCAGGGAGGTCACGCCGGTCGCGGTCGCCGACTCCAGGCGATAACTGCCATCGGCCTGCCGCACCGCCTGCAGGCCACTGCCCTGGAGAATCTGCTGGAAGCCGTCGGCCGGTGTGTAGCGGCCCTGCAGCCCCGGACTGCGCCGACCTTCCAGCCCCTGGGCGGGGGCCGACAGCAGTACGCCGCTCTGGGCGGCGAAGGTGCTCACCACCGTGGCCAGACTGCCCGCCTCGATGCGGTATTCCTGCGCCAGGGGCGCCGCCTGGGCCAGGCCCGGGGACATGGCCAGGCCGGTGATGCCCAGCGGCATGGTCAGGGCGAAGATGCGCAGGGCGCGGCGCAGCGGATGCAGGGTGAAACGGGTATCGCGATGCATGGAGGGCCTCGAAACGGAGATCGTTTCCCCCAAGCCCCGCGAGCGCGAAAAAGGGGAACCACCCGCGCCATATTTTTTCAGGCGGGCACGATCTGCACCCACCAGGGCAGGCGCCGTTCCACCCGTACCGGCAGGCTGTCGGCCAGGGCCGCCAGCGCGCGATCGGTATCCGCCAGCGGATAGCTGCCGACTACCCGCAAGTGGGCGACCGTGGCGGTGCAGGTCAGCAGGCCCGGTCGATAGCGACCCAGCTCCGCCACCAGCGCCGCCAGCGACCAGTCGTCGACCACCAGCCGCCCCTGGCGCCAGAGTTGCCGCCCCGGATCGACCGGGCCTAGCGGCTGTACGGCGGTAGCCGTCATCAGCGCCCGGGTCCCTTGCGTCAGGCTCTCGGGCCGGGCCTGGCGTGGCAGCAGCTGCAGAGCCCCACGATAGGCTGCCACCTCCAATCCCTCGTCACGCGCCTGGACCGCGCAGCAGCCCGCCAAGAAGCGCACCCGGCCTGGCGTCGCCTCCAGCACCATGGGAGCCGTCCCCCTCGGCTTTCGAACAGCGCCTCGCCGCGCAGCAAGCGCCAGTGATCCGCCGTGGCCCCGCGCGCGAGTTGGCTGTCGGTGTTGAGCCAGACGCGCACCCCGGCGGCCAGGTCGAAGGCACGGATCTCGCCGACCGCCGTGCTCAGGTCGGCACCCTGCGCCAGCCGCCAGTCGTCCGGCCGCGTCCAGCCCAGCGCCAGACCACCCAGGGCCAATCCCAGCACCTTGAGCGCCCGGCGCCGCCCCAGGGACTCGCGCCGCGCCAGGGCCATTCGCCCGGACGCAGGCAGACCGGTGAAGCGTGCACTGATTTCCTCCACCCGCGCCCAGGCCACGGCGTTGCGGCTATCCGCCTGCAACCAGCGTTCCCAGGCCCGCTCGGTGACGGGGTCCACCTCGTCGGCAGCCAGTTCGGCGAACCAGACCGCCGCCTCCTCCAGAGGTCCGCCACGACCGGGCGTCAGCGCGCTCAAGACACCAGTTCCAGGCAGTGCAGCATGGCCTGGGCCATGTACTTCTTGATCATCCGCTCCGACACGCCCAGCCGCTCGGCGATGACGCCATAGGTGAGCCCCTCCAGTTGCGCCAGCAAGAAGGCCTGGCGCACCCGGCCGGGCAGGCGGTCGAGCAGCGCATCGAGTTCGGTGAGGGTTTCCAGGATCAGGGCCTGGGCTTCCGGCGAAGGCTGCACGGCCTGCGGTTGCGCGGCGAGGGCATCGAGATAGGCGCGCTCCAGGGCCTGGCGCCGCCAGTGATTGGCCAGCAGGCCCTGGGCGACGGTCGCCAGGAAGGCACGGGGTTCACGCAGGCGTTCCAGCTCGGCTTCCCGGGCCAGCAGCCGCACGAAGGTGTCCTGAGCCAGCTCGGCCGCCTGCCCCAGGCAACCCAACCGCCGCTGCAGCCGCTCGCGCAGCCAGCCATGGTGGTCCAGGTAGAGGGTCCGGATATGTCCGTGCCGGTCGGACTCAAGCGTCTGCATCACCATCCTCGGAAGCAGCTGACTTCCGATAATGATAATGCTTCTCGATCACAAGATACAGGCCTATCGCCGTCTCGCAGCGACGGGACAGCGCAGTGCTAGAGCGCTATCGGCTTGCGCCCGGCAAAGGCGTGGGTCAGGGTACCGCCATCGACCAGGTCCAGTTCGCCACCCAGGGGCACGCCGTGGGCGATGCGGGAAATGGTCAGGCCCTTGGGCGCCAGCAGCTGGGCGATGTAGTAGGCGGTCGCCTCGCCTTCCACCGTGGGATTGGTGGCGATGATCATTTCCTGGAAACCGCCCTCGCTGACACGCCGTTCGAGCTCGGGTACGCCGATGGCGTCCGGACCCAGGCCGTCAATGGGCGACAGGTGCCCCTTTAGCACGAAGTAGCGTCCGCGATAGCCGGTCTGCTCCACGGCGAAGACATCCATGGGGCCTTCCACCACACAGAGGATGCTGTCGTCACGGCGGCTGTCGGCGCAGAAGCCGCAGATCTCGTCTTCGCTCAGGGTGCGGCAGCGCTGGCAGTACCCGACCCCTTCCATGGCGGCGCTGAGGGCACTGGCCAGGCGCTGGCCACCCTGGCGTTCGCGTTCGAGCAGTTGCAGGGCCATGCGCTGGGCGGACTTCTGGCCGACCCCGGGCAGAACCCGGAGCGCATCGATCAATTGGCGAATCAGGGGACTGAAGCTCATGGACTACCGTACTGGAAGGCGGGAGAAACGGGTGCCCGATGGACACCCGCAGCTGGAACAACCTAGAAAGGCATCTTGAAGCCGGGCGGCAGCTGCATCCCGGAGGTCATGCCGGACATCTTGTCCTGGCTGTTCTGCTCGATCTTGCGCACGGCGTCGTTCACCGCGGCGGCGATCAGGTCTTCGAGGATTTCCTTGTCTTCCTGCATCAGGCTGTCGTCCAGGCTGACGCGCTTGACGTCGTGTCGGCCGGTCATGACGACGCTGACCAGGCCGGCGCCGGATTGACCGGTCACTTCGGCGTTTGCCAGCTCTTCCTGCATCTTCTGCATCTTTTCCTGCATCTGCTGGGCCTGCTTCATCAGGCCGGCCATGCCACCTTTCATCATGTCTGCTACCTCGAACTATGAATGGAAAACCGGTCAGGCTTGGGTGTCGACCGGCTCGATGGTACCCGCGCGCACCGTGGCGGCGAACTGTTGCATCATCTGGCGGATGAGCGGGTCGTCCTGGATCGACAACTCCG
This sequence comes from Pseudomonas oryzihabitans, assembly GCF_014522265.1. Taxonomy (GTDB): domain Bacteria; phylum Pseudomonadota; class Gammaproteobacteria; order Pseudomonadales; family Pseudomonadaceae; genus Chryseomonas; species Chryseomonas aestiva. The sequence continues at coordinate 3,665,266 of NZ_CP017024.1, read as the reverse complement.
CCTGCCGCTGCCGCTCCGCCCGGCGCCGCGCGGCGGCCTGGGCGGGCGTCTCCTGCTCCGGGGTCTGGATGGTGACCTCGAGCGTAATGGGGCGTCCCTGCTGCTGGTTCAGCGCATCGTTGAGCCGGCGCTGCTGGTTGGCATTGAACAGGGCGCTCTGCGCCGGATCCAGGTGCAGGTGCCAGCGATCGCCGTCCATGGCCACCAGGGTGCAGTTGGCGGCGATACTGGCGGTCAGTCCGCCCAGCTTGAGATCAGGGAACAACGCCTGCCAATCGGCTGCCAGGCCCGTGGCCGGTCGCACCGCCGGCGTCGGCGCCGCGGTCACCGCTTCGGCAGGCGGCTCGCCGAGGCTGTCGAGATAGTCGTCCAGCCCCACCTCGTAGTAATCCTCGGCGGGTGGCGGCTCTTCGTCACCATCCAGATCGTCACCAGCGGTGTACGCCGGCAGTTCGGCGATCACCGTGGCGTCCGGCGTCGTCTCGACCCGTGGCGTGGGCGCGGCGCTGGGCGCCGCCTGAGCGGCGGGCGCAGCGACCTGTATCACCGATGCGGGGGCTGGCGCCGCTGCCGCCTTGACCTCTGCTTGCCCAGCCTCCTCCCAGGGAAGATCGACCGGCACTTCCATAGGGGTGGTATTACTTGCAGGTGACGGCTCGGGAGCAGGCGCAGGGGCTGCCTGAGGCCTGGGGGCAGGCGTTGCGGCCACCGTAACCGCCGCGGCCACCGGACGGGGGTTGGAGTCAGCCGTGGCCGGGCTGGCTCCTGTCGTCTTTAGTGCCGGTCGCTCGGTAATCGCCGCGCCGGCAGGCCGGAAGGCCAGCATGCGCAGCAGGACCATCTCGAAGCCATGGCGCGGCTCCGGAGCCAGCGGCAGATCGCGCCGGCCAACCAGACCCAGCTGGTAGTAGTACTGGACATCTTCCGCCGGCAGCGTCTGCGCCAGGCTCAGCACCCGCTCGCGATCGCCCTGGCCGTTGTCCACCGCATCGGGCAGCACCTGGGCGATGGCCACGCGGTGCAGCACATTGAGCAGCTCGGCCAGCACCCCGCCCAGTCGGGGCCCTGCTCGGCCAGATGGCGAACCGCGTCCAGCACGGCGCGACCATCACCTTCCAGCAAGGCCTGGAGTACGTCATAGACCTGGCCATGATCGAGGGTCCCGAGCATGGCGCGCACATCGGCGGCCAGCACCTTGCCCTCGCCAAAGGCGATCGCCTGATCGGTCAGGCTCATGGCATCGCGCATGGAGCCATCGGCCGCACGACCCAGCAGCCAGAGCGCATCGTCCTCGAAGGGAATGCCTTCCGCGGCGAGCACCTGCTGCAGGTGGGCAACGACCCGCTCCGGCGGCATGTTCTTCAGCGAGAACTGCAGGCAGCGCGAGAGAATGGTAACCGGCAGCTTCTGCGGATCGGTGGTGGCGAGCAGGAACTTGACGTGGGGCGGTGGCTCCTCCAGCGTCTTGAGCAGGGCGTTGAAGCTGTGGGTGGAAAGCATGTGCACCTCGTCGATGAGGTACACCTTGTAGCGACCGCGGGACGGTGCGTACTGCACGTTCTCCAGCAGCTCGCGGGTGTCTTCCACCTTGGTGCGACTGGCCGCGTCCACCTCGATGAGGTCGACGAAGCGGCCTTCATCGATCTCGCGGCACACCGAGCAACTGCCGCACGGCGTCGAGCTGACGCCGGTCTCGCAATTCAGGCACTTGGCCAGGATCCGCGCGATGGTGGTCTTGCCCACCCCGCGGGTGCCGGTGAACAGATAGGCATGGTGCAGCCGCTCGTTATCCAGCGCATTGATCAGCGCCTTGAGCACATGGGTCTGGCCGACCATTTCGCGGAACGACCGCGGGCGCCATTTGCGCGCAAGAACCTGGTAACTCATCGAGACCTGATCAGGAGAAGACGTGGGGGGAGCACATGCTAACGAAGAGGGGCCGCGATTGCATCCCGCGGCGTGGCATCGGGACGCCGCCACGCGGACGGCGACTACCTTGCCAGATGGAGGCAGCCAGGCGCATTTTCAAGCGATCAGGAGGGAAAACGGCACGCAAAAAGCCGTTTCAGGCACGTCGACAGTGGTCTTCGCCATCAGCCAGGACAACGCTGGAAACATAGGCTGCCAGGGCATCCAGCTGGCCGCGCAGGCGGCTCACGATGGCGTTCATCTTGAAGGGGTTGTTCGCCTCCTCGTTGGTCAGGTCGATCCTGATCAGCAGCAGGGGCTCCAAGGGGTGGTGAATCTGCGCGACCAGCGTCGCCTCGGTGTCGCGCCGGCAGTCGACACGATAGGGATGGAGGCCATTGCTCAGGGCGCGTCCTGCGCTTTCGAGTCCGTTCTTCACGATGAATCCTTGGACATTCGTCCAGTAATGATGGTGCGGTGCGCATGATGGCACAGAGCCATGAACCAAAACAGTGCATTTCATCACGAAAGCCGTGTGGCGTACTTCGCCGAGCGCTGGAAGGCGAGACAGGAAAGGAAGGGGAAAAGCGGGAAGAGGAAAAGCGGGGGGCAGAAATGGAGGTGGCCCCGCCAGCCACACCCCGGCACACGACATCACCGCTGCGGCTGCTCCCTTCCGGGCCTGACCGGGTTCACGGTTGATCGTTGCGGGGGGACCGACAGAGCCACCATAACGCCTCACCCTGAGGTGAGGTGCATCATTCTACGCGGTTGGGGCGAAGTTGCAAGCCATACAAGGACTTAGGTTCGCCAAGGGACAACGGATGATACCTGGAACGGCAAAACTGTCCCGCTCCGGATCAAACGCCTACGACCTTCTGCTAGCGATAGCCAGACAAGGGTATTGAGCAAGGCGGCCACAGGATCGGACCACCCGTACCAGATCCAGTGAACACGAGCCGCCTCGGCCGCAGGTATTGTCCGCACGACCGGAGCTTGCTCCTCTCGTTAGCGAACGCCCTGGGCCTCGAGGATCTGCAGGAAGGCGTCCTCGTCCAGCACCTTCACTCCCAGCTCGTTCGCCTTGGTCAGCTTGGACCCCGCCCCGGACCGGCGACCACCACGGCGGTCTTGGCCGAGACCGAACCCGAGACCTTGGCGCCCAATGCCTCCAGGCGCTCCTTGGCCTCGTCGCGACTCATGGCCTCCAGCGTTCCGGTGAGCACCCAGGTCTGGCCGGCGAACGGCAGGCCCTGCACGGCCTGCCGGGTGCTTTCCCAGTGCATGCCGAAGGCCTTGAGCTGGGCCTCGATGGCGAGCGCCCGGGCGACGTTGTCCGCCTCGGCGAAGTACTCACGCAGCCCTTGCTTGGCCCGCTCGTTGAGACCGGCGAGGGTCTTGAAGGTCAGCCAGTCCTGCGAGCCCTCGATCAGGGCCGCCAGGCTGGGAAAGGCAGCGGCCAGGGTCTTGGCGCCGGTCTTGCCCAGAGAGGGAATGTGCAACTGGTCGAGGAAGTCGGCGAAGGCGGCATAGCCGGAGAATTCGGCGTGCACCTCACCCTCGTCCGCCAGCGCGATGCCGTTGGCCAGCAGCGCCTCCAGAACCTCGCGGTTGTGCGCGGACTGGAAGAAGTTGTGGATCTCGAAGGCCACCTCCGGCCCGATGTCCGGCAGATAGACCAGCACCTCCGGCAGCGCCTCGCGAATGCGCTGCAGACTGCCCAGGGCGCGTGCCAGGCGCTTGGCGGTCTCTTCGCCCACCTCGGGGATGCCGAGGGCGAAGATGAAGCGGGCCAGCGTCGGCTGGCGGCTGGCTTCGATGGCCGCCAGCAGATTGCGACTGGACACCTCGGCGAAGCCTTCCAGCGCGACCACCTGCTCGTAGGTCAGGGTGCACAGATCGGCGGGGGACTTCACCAGGTCGCGGTCCACCAGTTGCTCGACGATGCGATCGCCGAGGCCGTCGATGTCCATGGCGCGCCGCGAGGCGAAGTGAATGATCGCCTGCTTGAGTTGCGCCTGGCAGGCCAGGCGACCGACACAGCGATAGACCACGCCTTCGCTGATCGACTCCTTGCCCTTGCCGCGCTTGATCAGCTGGGTACGCTCCACCGCCGAACCGCACACCGGGCACTGGGTGGGGATCGCCACCGGCCGGGCATCCGCCGGTCGCCGCTCCGGCACCACCTGCATGATCTGCGGGATGACATCGCCGGCGCGGCGCACGATCACGCTGTCGCCGATCATCACACCCAGCCGGGCGATCTCGTCCATGTTGTGCAGGGTGGCGTTGGTCACGGTGACGCCTGCCACCTGCACCGGCTTGAGCCGGGCCACGGGGGTGATGGCACCGGTACGCCCCACCTGGAATTCGACATTGAGCAATTCGGTCAGCTCTTCCCGGGCGGGAAACTTGTGCGCCAGCGCCCAGCGCGGTTCCCGCGCGCGGAAACCCAGCTCGCCCTGCCAGTCGAGTCGATTGACCTTGTAGACCACGCCATCGATCTCGTAGGCCAGGGCATCGCGGCGCTGGCCGATGTCCTGATAGTAGGCCCGACAACCTTCCGCGCCCTGCACCTTGCGCAGTTCGCGACTGATGGGAATGCCCCACTCCCGGAGCTGCTGAAGAATGTCGTACTGGGTGTCCGGCAGAGTCCCGCCCTCGACCCGCCCGAAACCGTAGCAGCAGAACTCCAGCGGCCGCTGGGCGGTGATCCGCGAATCCAGCTGGCGCAGACTGCCGGCCGCGGCGTTGCGCGGATTGGCGAAGGTCTTGCCGCCGCTTTCCATGGCCCGGACGTTGAGCGTCTCGAAACCGGCACGGGACATGAACACCTCGCCACGCACCTCCAGCACCGCCGGCCACCCTTCGCCCTGCAAGCGCAGCGGGACGTTGCGGATGGTGCGCACATTGGTGGTGATGTCTTCGCCGGTGGTACCGTCGCCGCGGGTAGCGCCGCGGGTCAACAGGCCGTTCTCGTACAGCAGACTGACCGCCAGCCCATCGAGCTTGGGCTCGCAGGTGTACTCGACACCGGAATCCGGTCCGGCGAAGTCGGTCTCGCCGAATTCCTCACGCAGGCGCTTGCCCACGCTGCGGTCGAAATCCTGCAGGTTCTCGTCGGCAAAGGCGTTGCCCAGGCTGAGCATGGGTACTTCATGGCGAATGGTGCCAAAGGCGGCCAGGGCCGAGCCGCTCACCCTCTGGGTGGGCGAGTCGGGTGTCACCAACTCGGGATGCTCGGCCTCCAGCGCCTTGAGTTCGCCGAACAGCCGGTCGTACTCGGCATCGGGCACGCTCGGCTCGTCCAGCACGTAGTAGCGGTAGTTGTGGGCGTCGATCTCGCTGCGCAGGGCGGCGATCCGGCTGACGGCATCTTGGGCGTCGGTCATGGCGGTCTCTCACTGTCGCCACCCAGGGGTGGCCCTGGCGGCACCCAGGGCGCCGCGGCAAAACTTACAAACAAAAAGAGCAGCCGAGGCTGCTCTTGGTTCGCTCCGGCGCGATCAGCGCTTGAGCATCAGGCTCTTGCGCTCGAAATCGACGATGCGCTGGCGATAGTGTTCGATGGTCTGGGCGGTCATGACGCTGCGCTGCTCGTCCTTCAGCTCGCCATTGAGCTCGGACGACAGTTTGCGCGCCGCTGCCACCATCAGGTCGAAGGCCTGCTTGGGATGGCGCGGACCGGGCAGACCCAGGAAGAAGCTCACCGCCGGGGTATGGAAGTCGTCGATGGCATCCAGGTCGAAGGTGCCCGGACGCACGGCATTGGCCATGGAGAACAGCACCTCGCCATTGCCCGACATGCTCTCGTGACGATGGAAGATATCCATGTCGCCGAAGCGCAGTCCGCTTTCCAGGATGCTCTGCAGCAGCGCTGGACCGGAAAAGCCCTTCTCGTCACGGGAGATGACGTTGATCACCAGCACCTCGTCCACCGGCGCCATGGCCGCCTGGCTGTTGCCCGTGCCGACGGGATCGCTGATCGGCTCGCGCTCGGGTGCCTTGCTGCTCAGCGGCTTGTCCTTGCGCGGCTTGTCGCGACCACGGATGGCGACTTCATCGGAATCGACGGCCAGGCCTGCCAGGCTTTCGTCGCTGGCGGACAGGTCGAAGCTGTCGGCACTGGGTTCTTCGCGGCGTTCATCGCGGCGCTTGCGCTGGGTGGAGCGCGGTGGCGTCGGCTCGCCCGGATCATCCAGGGAGGGCTCCTTGGGCTCTATCACCCGTGTCGGGCCAACGATTTCCGGATCCTCGTCCTCGTGTTCCGGATGGTTGTTCAGCGACTGGTCAAGCTTGAACTTGAGCTTGCCCTTGCCGCTCATGCGACGCCAACCATCGAACAGAATACCGGCGATGACGATGACGCCGATGATGATCAGCCACTCGCGCAGACCCATATCCATGAAAAAGACATACCCCTGTGAAAATAATGGACCGACACCCGTCGGGAAACTTTGGAAAGTCGACGCTTGCGAGGTCTTTCCAAAACCTCCGAAACCTACGCCAAGTCAGTGTTCTTCCTAGCTTTTTCCACTTACCGCTAGCGCGGCCATAAGCTAGCACGACTGCTGCCAACTTTACACCGCCAAGCCGCGAGGCTGTGGGGTACTAGGCATCGACCATGGCCACCGCCTCTTCCACATCCACCGCCACCAGCCGAGAACAGCCCGGTTCGTGCATGGTCACCCCCAGCAGCTGATCGGCCATCTCCATGGCGATCTTGTTGTGCGTGATGTAAATGAACTGCACCTTCTCCGACATGCTCTTGACCAGCCGCGCATAGCGACCGACGTTGGCGTCATCCAGGGGTGCATCCACTTCATCGAGCATGCAGAACGGCGCCGGATTCAACTGGAAGATGGCAAAGACCAGCGCCAGCGCCGTCAGGGCCTTTTCGCCACCCGACAACAAATGAATGGTGCTGTTCTTCTTGCCCGGCGGCCGCGCCATGATCGCAACCCCGGTATCGAGTAAATCTTCCCCAGTAAGTTCCAGGTAGGCACTGCCACCCCCGAAAACTTTTGGGAACAGGGCCTGCAGGCCATGATTGATCTGGTCGAAGGTGTCCTTGAAACGATTGCGGGTCTCCCGATCGATCTTGCGAATGACGCTTTCCAGGGTCTCCAGTGCCTCCACCAGATCGGAATTCTGGGCATCCAGATAGGTCTTGCGCTCGGCCTGCTGCTGATATTCGTCGATGGCCGCGAGGTTGATCGGCCCGAGTCGGGCGATACGCGCCGCAACCGCCTCCAGCTGCTCTTCCCAGGCGGCTTCGCTGGCCTCCGCAGGCAGGGTCGCGATCACCGTCGGCAGGTCGTAGCCGTCGGCCGCCAGCTGCTCGGCGAAGCCACTGCGCCGGGTCGCCAGGCCCTGCCACTCCAGGCGATGCTGCTCCAGCTGGCCGCGCAGCAGCGTCGCCTGCTGTTCCGCCTGCAGCCGCCGCCGCTCGAAATCACGCAACTCCCGATCGGCATCCTCCAGCGCCAGCCGTGCCGTGCGCATTTCCTCGTCCACCTGCAGGCGCCGCTCCAGCAACTCTTCCAGGCGCAGGCGTAATTCGTCGAGGGGTTCGCCGCCTTCCTCCAGATTGAGATTGAGCTGCTCGCAGCGCTCGCCGAGGCGCGCGGTCTGCAACTCCAGCCGCTCCAGCGCCTGGAGAGTCGACTGACGCTGGGCTCTCAGGGTGGTCAGCCGCACCGTCAGCTGATGCAGTTGTTCCTGAGCCTGGCGCTGGCGCTGGCGCGCCGCTTCCACCGCCTGCCGATGACGATCGCGCTGTTCCTGCAATAGCGCGCGCTGCTCGGTATCCACGGCCATGGCATCCAGGGCGTCCTGCAGGCGCAACCGGCATTCGCCCAACTCCTCCTGCTCATGCGCCAACTGCTGCTCGACATCCTTGAGCTCGGCCTCCAGCTGCCGACGACGGATGCTCAACTGTTCAGCCCTTGCCTGTTGCGCAGACAGCTGGGCGCGCGATTCGGCCAGCCGCTGCTGCTCCTGCTGCTGGCGCCGCCGCGCCTCTTCACGCTCGCCTTCCAGCCGCTGCTGGGCCGCGCGACGCTCTTCCAGCCGTTCTTCTTGGAGGGCGAGCGCTTCGCTCAACTCCAGGCGCCGTGCCTGCAACTCTTCCAGTTCGCGTCCGCGGGCCAGGACACTGCCTTCGGCCGCCTGGGCACGCCGCACACGCAGGAAATGCCGGGAGACCCAATAGCCTTCCGGCGTGATCAGACTCTGCCCTGGGGCCAGGGCCGGCCGCCGCGCCAGGGCTTCGTCGTAACTGTTCGCGATCAGCACCTGACCCAGCCAGGGCGACAGGTCGCGCGGTGCCTGCACCTGCTCCAGCAGGCTGCCCACCGCCACCGCTACCGAACCGGGCAGCGCCAGGTTCAGGGCGCCACTGGCGAAGGTGTCGAGCCGCAGGGACGCCAGATCATCCAGGCAAACCGCCTGCAGATCGCTACCCAGCACGGTTTCCACGGCCAGTTCCCAACCGGGGGTGACCTGCACCTCGTCGGCCAGCTGCGGCGCCTGGTCGAGCCCTTCGGCTGCGAGCCACTGGGCTACCCCGGTTGTGGGAGCAAGGGCCGCCTGCTGCAGGGCCTCCAGCGAGGCGATGCGACCTTCCAGCCGCTGCAACTCGCCCTGACGCTGACTCTGCTCGCCCGCCAGCCCCAGCAATTCTTCCCGCAGCCGCTGCAAACCCTCGGCAACCTGCAATTCCTGCTCGGCCAGGCCTTCCAGCAGCAACTCGTCTTCGGCGATCTGCTCTTCCAGCATGACCAGGCGCTCGGACGGACCGTCCTCGCCCAGCAGGGTGCGCTCGTCGCGCAGTCGACGCCGACGTTCCGTGCCGCGCTCCAGACTCTGTTCCAGCGAGCGGATGCGTGCCTGCTGCACGTCCGCTTCCCGCTGTGGCTCGACGCTCGCCGCACTGAGTGCCTCCCAGCGCTGCTGCCAGTCCGCCAGCGCCAGCTCCGCCTCTTCCAGCGCGGCACCGCCCTCCTCGCCCAGCTCCCGGGCCGCCTCTTCCTCGGGCTCGAGCATCGCCAGCTCTTCCTCGAAGGTGGCGAGCAGCACCCGGTCGTGCTCCAGGTGGGACTCGGCTTCGCTGCGGGCCTGTTCGGCTTCGCGCAGATCGTCCTGCAACTGCCGCTGGCGCTGCTGACCATGCTGGATGGTCTGCTCCAGGCGAGCGATGTCACCCCCCAGGGAGTAGAAGCGGCCCTGCACCAGGTTGAAGGCTTCGCTCAGCTCGTGATGACCGTCGCGCAGCCGCTCGATACCGGCATCCGCCTGGCGCTGCTCGGCGGTCAGGGCCTCGAGCGCGGTCTCCTGGTCGCGGATCACCTTTTCGCGCTGCTCGACGCGACCATCCAGTTCGCGCCAGCGCACCGTCTGCAACTGCGCCTTGAGTTGCCGCTCCTCCTGCCTGAACGCCTGAAAGCGCTCGGCCGACTGCGCCTGACGGTGCAGCCGCTCCAGCTGACGCTCCAGCTCTTCGCGCAGGTCGGTAAGACGGGCGAGATTCTCCTGGGTGCGGCGGATGCGATTCTCGGTCTCGCGCCGCCGCTCCTTGTACTTGGAGATGCCGGCGGCTTCCTCGATGTAGTGCCGCAGATCCTCCGGACGCGCCTCGATCAGCTTGGAGATCATTCCCTGCTCGATGATCGAATAGCTGCGCGGGCCGAGGCCGGTACCGAGGAAGATGTCGGTGATGTCGCGCCGGCGGCACTTGGTGCCGTTGAGAAAATAGGTGTTCTGGCCTTCGCGGGTCACCCGCCGGCGAATGGAGATTTCCGCGTAGCTCGCGTACTCCCCCACCAGGGTGTGGTCGGAGTTGTCGAAGATCAGTTCGATGGAGGCCTGCGACACCGGCTTGCGGCTGTTGGAGCCGTTGAAGATGACGTCGGTCATCGACTCGCCGCGCAGATTCTTGGCCGAACTCTCGCCCATCACCCAGCGCACGGCGTCGATGATGTTCGACTTGCCACAACCGTTGGGGCCGACCACCGCTGCCATGTTGCTCGGGAAATTCACCGTCGTCGGATCGACGAAGGATTTAAATCCCGCCAGCTTGATCGACCTCAACCGCATATCAGGAGCCCTTGTCCACCGCGCCGTGCCAACCGCAGGCGAAAGGGTGAAAGTCTACCACTGGCGACCACGACTGCCGTCGCCGCGCATGAGCTTATTTCCAGGCGTTCTGCACGCTGTCGGGACGACAGGCTATAGTCCTGCACCCCCACTCGCAGGATGCCCCCATGCAGATCCTTCGCCTCACCCTGCTCGCCGCCGCCCTGGCGGCCAGCACCCAGATCCTGGCCGCCCCGCCGCTGCTCAACGTCTCCTACGACGTGATGCGTGACTTCTACAAGGACTACAATCCGGCCTTCCAGGCGCACTGGAAAGCCGAGCACGGCGAAACGCCGGTGATCCAGATGTCCCACGGCGGCTCCAGCAAGCAGGCGCGCGCGGTCATCGACGGTCTGCAGGCCGACGTCATCACCATGAACCAGGCGACCGACATCCAGGCCCTGGCCGATCGCGGCCTGGTGCCCAAGGACTGGGAAAGCCGCCTGCCCGATCGCAGCGCGCCCTTCACCTCGGCCACGGTACTCATCGTGCGCCAGGGCAATCCCAAGGGCATCCATGACTGGTCCGATCTGCTCAAGGATGGCGTCCAGGTGATCGTGCCCAATCCCAAGACCTCCGGGAATGGTCGCTACACCTATCTTTCCGCCTGGACCTACGCCCTGCGCCAACCTGGTGGCGATGAGCAGAAAGCCCGCGGCTTCGTCACCGAGCTGTTCAAGCACGTACCCATCCTGGATACCGGCGGTCGCGCCGCCACCACCACCTTCATGAAGAACCAGCAGGGCGATGTCCTAGTGACCTTCGAGAACGAAGCCGAGATGATCGCGCGGGAATTCGGTCGCGGTGGCTTTGAGGTGGTCTATCCGAGCATCTCGGTGCAGGCCGAGCCGCCGGTGAGCGTGGTCGACAGTGTCGTCGACAAGAAGGGCACCCGCGCCGAGGCCGAGGACTACCTCAGGTATCTCTGGTCCGACGAAGGCCAGAAGATCGCCGCGGACAACTTCCTGCGCCCGCGCAATGCCCAGATTCTGGCGCAGTACGCCGATCGCTTTCCCAAGCTCGAACTGATCGATGCGCAGAAGGAATTCGGTGCCTGGAGCGGCATCCAGAAGACCCACTTCGCCGATGGCGGGGTCTTCGACCAGATCTATACGCCCCAGTGACCGGCTCGCGCCCGGCCTGATGCCGGGCGTCTGGCGGACCGGAAAGACGCGCACACAAAAACACCGCCCTGAGGCGGTGTTTTTGTGTGTTTGGAGCGGGAAACGAGACTCGAACTCGCGACCCCGACCTTGGCAAGGTCGTGCTCTACCAACTGAGCTATTCCCGCAATATGGCGTCCCCTAGGGGACTCGAACCCCTGTTACCGCCGTGAAAGGGCGGTGTCCTAGGCCACTAGACGAAGGGGACGAAACCTCTTTCCACAAGGCCTTTCACCTTGCATCCCACTGTCATGAAACCGTGAGATTGTGTTTGGAGCGGGAAACGAGACTCGAACTCGCGACCCCGACCTTGGCAAGGTCGTGCTCTACCAACTGAGCTATTCCCGCAATATGGCGTCCCCTAGGGGACTCGAACCCCTGTTACCGCCGTGAAAGGGCGGTGTCCTAGGCCACTAGACGAAGGGGACGAAACCTCTTTCCGCAAGGCCTTTCACCTTGCATCCGCCTGCCCGAGGGCAACCGGATTGTATTTGGAGCGGGAAACGAGACTCGAACTCGCGACCCCGACCTTGGCAAGGTCGTGCTCTACCAACTGAGCTATTCCCGCAATTTTTGGCGTCCCCTAGGGGACTCGAACCCCTGTTACCGCCGTGAAAGGGCGGTGTCCTAGGCCACTAGACGAAGGGGACCAGGTAGAATCCCTGAGGACCCTGACCTACCACTCGGCTGACGCTTGCCGCCGTTGGGAGTGCGCGCATTCTAGGGAGCCTTACCCTGGGCGTCAATAGCTGATTAAATACTTTTCAAATCAACGACTTCGCTCGCACGACAAACGGCGGGCAAGCACCATGGAGAAGGTCATGTCCTCAACGATGATTGCAGCGGTAGTGGGACTTGGCATCCTCGTGTTGATCATGATCGCCTTCGTCAACCAGAAGCTCGAAGCGGGACGCCTGGAAAAGCAGCGCCTGGTCGCCGATCTCACCGACCGCATCAAGCGCTGCGCCCAGCTGGGCGGCAGCCTGCCCGGCCAGCTGATGACCCCGGCGCTCAAGCAGCTGTTTCACCGCATCGAGCTGGGGCTGATCGCCCGCCTCGCCGCCCTGCAGACGCCTTCCGCCAGCCTCACCGCACGCAAGACCGAACTGGAAGAAGCCCTGGCCAAGGGCGACGACATCGAAGTCGCTAACGCTGCCCGGCCGGTGCATACCGAGGCGCGGGTCAAGGAAGTCCGCGGTTATCTGGAAATGCTCCATGCACTCGTCGCCCATGCCAACCAGATCGGCATTCTCGACGGCCAGGAAGCGCAGCGCTGGGTCGGCGAGATGCGCTATCTGCTCACGGCGACCTATGTGGAATTCTTCCGCTATCAGGCCGAACAGCAGATCAAGAGCGAGCACTACATCCAGGCGCGGCAGTCGTACGAGCGGGCGATCATGCAGATTCGCAAGCAGCAGCAACCCGAGCGCTATACCGAGTTGCTGGCCCATCTGGAAGAGCAGATCACCCAGGTGAAACGCCAGCAGAGCGAAATGGTCGAGCAGGCCAGCAGCAGCTCCAACGAGCTGTCGGACAGCGTGGACACGCTCAAGGACGACAGTTGGCGCAAGAAGAACGACTACGAGTGAGGGCTTCCCTGCCCTCCTCCGGCGATCAGCAGTCGGTCGCGACCAGAAAGGCCGCTACCAGCGCTTCGATACCGGCCTGATCCGCTGCGCTGAAGCGCCCCGGATGCGGACTGTCCAGATCCAGTACGCCGATCAGGCGACCGCCCTGGACCAGCGGCACCACCAGCTCGCTGCGCGAAGCGGCGTCACAGGCGATATGTCCGGGAAAGGCATGGACATCCTCGACGCGCTGGGTACGCCGCTCGCGGGCGGCGGCCCCGCACACGCCCTTGCTGAAGGGAATGCGCATGCAGGCCACCTTGCCCTGGAAAGGCCCGAGCAGCAGCTGGTCCCCATCCTCGACGAAATAGAAGCCGGCCCAGTTCAAGTCCGGCACCTCCTGATAGATGAAGGCCGACAGCTGGGCGGCATTGGCCACCAGATTGCGCTCACCGGCCAGCAGGGCTTCCACCTGGGCGGCCAGCATGGCGTAGCCTTCGAGTCCCGCCCCTATGCCCGTCAGTTCTACGGTCATGCTTTCTCCAACAGTTTGAGCCCGACCCATTGCCGGGCGAATTGATAGGCGCAGCGGCCATTGCGGTTGCCGCGCCCGGAAGCCCAGCGGATGGCCTCGCGATCGGCTTCTTCGGACCACTCCAGCTGCAGGCCGGACTTGCCGGCCAGGGTCGCGCACCAGTGGCGCACCACGGCGAGATAGTGATCCTGGGTAAAGGGATAGAAGGACAGCCACAGACCGAAGCGATCCGACAGGGCGATCTTGTCTTCGGCCGCCTCGCTCGGATGCAATTCGCCGTCGACGTGCTCCCAGTTGGCATTGTCGCTCTGTCGTTCGGCCACCAGATGACGCCGGTTGGAGGTGGCATAGAGCACCACGTTGTCCGGCGCCTGCTCCAAGGAGCCATCCAGCACGCTCTTGAGCACCCGGTAGTCGTCGCTGCCGGAATCGAAGGAAAGGTCGTCACAGAACACCACGAAGCGCTGCGGCTGACCGGCGAGCTGCTCCACGGCGCGGGGCAGATCGGCGAGATCGTCACGCTCGATTTCGATCAGCCGCAGACCCTCACCGGCATATTCCGCCAGCAACGCCCGGATCAGCGACGACTTGCCGGTGCCCCGCGCGCCCCACAGCAAACTGTGGTTGGCCGGCAGTCCAGCCACGAATTGCCGGGTATTGCGGGCGAGCTGGTCGCGCTGGCGCTCGATACCCAGCAGATCGGCCAGGCGCAGTTCCAGATTGACCTCGAGCGGCTGCAGATAGCCGCCATGGCCTTCCCGGCGCCAGCGCGCGGCATAGCAGCGCTGCCAGTCCAGCGGCTCGCGACGATGGGGCAACAGGGGTTCGAGACGCTCCAGCACCTGCCGCGCGTGGAGCAGAAAGTCTTCTAGGGAGGCATTCACAGGGATGATCCTTGACGACAAGAAGAGAAACGGGCCAGCCGCCAGCCAGGCCGCGCATTATCGTATGACCTTCACCTTCCAGACAAAGGCCGGACGAACCAGGGGCTAGGACGCCAGCGCCTGGCGGACATGCTTTTCCAGCTGCGACGGCCGGGTGATGGGCGCAAAGCGCTGCACGCGCCCCTGCGCCGGGGTGACCAAAAACTTGGTGAAATTCCAGCGGATCGCGCCGCCCAGGAGGCCCGGGCCGCCTGCTTGAGGGCGACGAACAGCGGATGGGCGCCGTCGCCGTTGACGTCGAGCTTGGCCATCACTGGAAAGCTGACGTTGAAGCGGGTCAGGCAGAAGGTCTGGATCTCGGCATTGCTGCCGGGCTCCTGGCCGCCGAACTGATTGCAGGGAAAGACGATCACCCGCAGCCCTTGGGCCAGATAGCGCTGCTGCAACAGCTCGAGGCCATCGTACTGGCGGGTGAAGCCGCAACGACTGGCGGTATTGACCACCAGATAGGCCCGCGCCGGCCAGTCGGCCAGGCAGGCCCGCTGGCCGTCAGCCGTTTCGAACTGCAGGCTGAGGAGGTCCTTGATCACGCGGAGACCCTGGGTTGCAGCTGCAAGGCCACCGAATTGATGCAGTAGCGCAGGCCGGTCGGTGGCGGACCGTCGGGAAAGACGTGTCCCAGGTGTGCATCGCAACGGGCGCAGAGCACCTCGACGCGGTGCATGCCGTGACTGAAGTCCTCCTTTTCCCTTACCGCCTCGGCGGCGATGGGCGCGTAATAGCTGGGCCAGCCGCAGCCGGAATCGAACTTGGTACTGGAGTCGAACAGTTCCAGCTCACAGCAGGCGCAGTGATAGACGCCGGGCGTCTTGGTATTGCAGTAGGCGCCGGTGTAGGGTCTTTCGGTCGCGGCCAGGCGACAGACGCGAAACTGATCGTCGGTCAGGCGCTCACGCCAGTCTTCCGGGCTACGCTGTACTTTTTCCATGATGACCTCGCTGGATGCCGGCGCATCTTTTGTAACAGGCGATGCAGCCGTATGATTCCCGCTCAGTCTGGCATCCGCCCCGGATGCTGCCAAGCGCCGGTCGGCGTCCGTTCCCGCCGAGTCTTTCTCGCCCTTTTCCAGGATTCATTTCCCCATGCAGGTCTCCAAGTCGAACAAGCTCGCCAATGTCTGCTACGACATCCGCGGCCCGGTCCTCAAGCATGCCAAGCGCCTCGAAGAAGAAGGCCACCGCATCCTGAAGCTCAACATCGGCAATCCGGCACCCTTCGGCTTCGAGGCGCCCGAGGAGATCCTGCAGGACGTCATCCGCAATCTGCCGACCGCCCAGGGCTACAGCGACTCCAAGGGTCTGTTCAGCGCGCGCAAGGCGGTGATGCAGTACTGCCAGCAGAAGCGCATCGAGGGTGTCGGCATCGAGGACATCTACCTGGGCAATGGCGTCTCCGAACTGATCGTCATGGCCATGCAGGCGCTGCTCAACAACAACGACGAGGTGCTGATCCCGGCGCCGGACTATCCGCTGTGGACCGCCGCGGTCAGCCTGGCCGGCGGCAAGCCGGTGCACTACCTGTGCGACGAGCAGGCGGGCTGGTTCCCCGACCTGGCGGACATGGAAGCCAAGATCACCAGCAACACCAAGGCGCTGGTGCTGATCAATCCGAACAACCCCACCGGCGCGGTCTACTCCAAGGAGGTGCTGGAAGGCATCGTCGAACTGGCGCGGCGGCACAACCTGGTGCTGTTCTCCGACGAGATCTACGACAAGATCCTCTACGACGAAGCCCAGCACATCTCCACCGCCTCCCTTGCACCGGACGTCCTGTGCCTGACCTTTAACGGGCTGTCCAAGTCCTATCGCGTCGCCGGTTTCCGCTCGGGCTGGCTGATCGTCTCGGGCCCCAAGCATCGCGCCCACAGCTATATCGAAGGCCTCGACATCCTCGCCAACATGCGCCTGTGCGCCAACGTGCCGGCGCAGCATGCGATCCAGACCGCGCTGGGCGGCTACCAGAGCATCAACGACCTGGTGCTGCCGCACGGCCGCCTGCTGGAACAGCGCAATCGCACCTGGGAGTTGCTCAACGACATTCCCGGGGTCAGCTGCGTGAAACCGATGGGCGCGCTCTATGCCTTCCCGCGGATCGACCCCAAGGTGTGCCCCATCCACAACGACGAGAAATTCGTTCTCGACCTGCTGCTCTCGGAAAAGCTGCTGGTGGTCCAGGGCACGGCCTTCAACTGGCCCTGGCCCGATCACTTCCGCGTCGTCACCCTGCCCCGCGTCGATGACCTGGAGCAGGCCATCGGCCGCATCGGCAACTTCCTCGGTGGCTACTCCCAGTAGCGGTAAAGCATTTCCGGGTCTTTCATCGGTTGGCGCCACCCGCGGCGTCAACCAGCGCCGGCCCTTGCGTGACCGTCATCGCCTGAACGGCCAGACCATCGACGACACAGTTTGCAATAGAGGAAACGTTGAATGGATCGGGGCCGAACCTTATATAGCCGGCAGATAAACCTGTGAGGAGCTGTACCCCACCATGATGCGCATTCTGTTATTTCTGGCTACCAACCTGGCGGTGCTGATCGTTGCCAGCATCACCTTGAAGGTGCTTGGCGTGGATCGCTACACCGGTCAGAACTATGGCAGTCTGCTGGTGTTCTGTGCCGTGTTCGGTTTCGCCGGCTCGCTGGTCTCGCTGTTCATCTCCAAGTGGATGGCGAAGATGAGCACCCGCACCGAGGTCATCAGCCAGCCGCGGACCCGCCATGAGCAGTGGCTGCTGCAGACCGTCGAGGAGCTGGCCCGCGAAGCCGGCATCAAGACCCCGAGGTCGGCATCTTCCCGGCCTACGAGGCCAACGCCTTCGCCACCGGCTGGAACCGCAACGACGCTCTCGTCGCGGTCAGCCAGGGCCTGCTGGAGCGCTTCTCGCCCGAAGAGGTGCGTGCGGTGCTGGCCCACGAGATCGGCCACGTCGCCAATGGCGATATGGTGACCCTGGCGCTGATCCAGGGCGTGGTGAACACCTTCGTGATGTTCTTCGCGCGGATCTTCGGCAACTTCGTCGACAAGGCCATCTTCAAGAACGAGGAAGGCCACGGCATCGCCTACTTCGTGACCACCATCGTCGCCGAACTGGTGCTGGGCATCCTGGCCAGCATCATCGTCATGTGGTTCTCGCGCAAACGCGAATTCCGCGCCGACGAAGCCGGTGCGCGCCTGGCCGGCCCCAATGCCATGATTGGCGCCCTGCAGCGCCTGCGTGCCGAGCAGGGTATCCCGGTGCAGATGCCCGACACCCTCAACGCCTTCGGCATCAACGGCTCGCTGAAGAACGGCCTGGCCGGTCTGCTGATGAGCCACCCGCCGCTGGAAGACCGCATCGACGCCCTGCGCCGCTACGGTCAGCGCTAAGCGCGAGCGATGAAAAAACCCGGCTTCGGCCGGGTTTTTTCATGGGCGGGTCAAGGATCGAATGGCCTCGCCTAGCCCCTCACCGGTCAGGGGAAACATGCGCTGGGCCATGAGTTCGCGCAGCAGCTGGATCGAGGTACTGCTGCCCCAGCCCTCCTGGGGATAGGGGTTGAGCCAGGCCGCCCGTGGGAAGTGCTGGCAGAGTCGCTGGATCCACAGGGCTCCGGGCTCTTCGTTCCAGTGCTCGACGCTGCCACCTGGATGGGTGATCTCGTAGGACCCCATGCTGGCGTCGCCGACGATCACCAGGCGGTAGTCCGCGCCATAGCGGCGCAGCAGCTCGGCGGTGTTCAGCCCCTCCTCATGGCGCCGGGCATTGTCACGCCAGACGCGTTCATAGACGCAATTGTGGAAGTAGTAGTACTCCAGGTGGCGAAACTCCAGGCGACAGGCGCTGAACAACTCGCTGCACAGGCGCACATGCAGGTCCATGGAGCCGCCGACATCGAGTAGCAGCAGCACCTTGGTCGCATTGTGCCGTTCCGGTCGATAGCGGACGTCCAGCAGACCACCCTCGCGTGCCGTGGCCGCGACGGTACCCTCCAGATCGAATTCCGCCGCCGCGCCCTGGCGGGCGAAGCGCCTGAGCCGGCGCAGGGCCAGTTGCAGGTTGCGGCGGTCCAGCGGCGCGCGATCGTCCAGGTTACGGTAGCTGCGCTGCTCCCAGACCTTGGCCGCTTGCCCCTGCCGGGTACCAGCCTCGCCGATGCGCACGCCGAAGGGATTGTAGCCACCGCTGCCGAAGGGACTGGTGCCTCCCGTGCCTATCCACTTGTTGCCACCGGCATGCCGCTCGCGCTGTTCGGCGAGGCGCTGCTGCAGGGTGGCGAGCAATTCATCGAGGCCACCCAGCGCCAGCAGCCGCTGGCGATCCTCCTCGGACAGCCGCCGCTGCAACTCCAGTCGCAGCCAGTCCGCAGGAATCGCCTGCGTATCCGCCGATCGCTCCGACCTGGCCACCTCACCGGCATAGACCTGATCGAAACGGTCGAAGAAGCGCTCGTCCTTGACCAGCACCGCACGGGCCAGCAGATAGAAGGCGTCGGGATCGGCCACCACCAGGCCCGCATCCAGGGCAGCATGCAGATCCAGCAGTTCGCCCAGGGACACCGGGATGCCCGCCGCCCTGAGTCGGGTGAAGAAATCGAGGAACATGCCTCTCCTCAGCTCCGCCGACGACGCATGAAGGCCTGGCGCTCGAGCAACTGCAGATCCTGCTCGTTCTTCAACAGGGCGCCCGCCAGCGGCGGCAGGCCACTCTCGCCATGCAGTGCCCGCTGCGCCGCCTCATCGCCCAGCAGCAGCGCCAGCCAGTCCACCAGTTCCGAGGTGGACGGTTTCTTCTTCAGCCCCGGCACGCTGCGCAGGTCGAGGAAGAGATCCAGGGCCTCCTGGACCAGACGCTGCTGGAGATCGGGATAGTGCACCTGGACGATGCGTTCGAGGGTTTCGCGCTCGGGAAAGCGGATGAAGTGGAAGAAGCAGCGGCGCAGGAAGGCGTCCGGCAACTCCTTTTCGTTGTTGGAGGTGATGATGATGATCGGGCGTCGCTGGGCGCGGATGGTCTCGCCGGTCTCGTAGACGTGGAACTCCATGCGATCGAGTTCCAGCAGCAGATCGTTGGGAAATTCGATGTCGGCCTTGTCGATCTCGTCGATCAGCAGCACCACCGGATCCTCGGCGGTGAAGGCGTCCCACAGCTTGCCCGGCTTGATGTAGTTCGCCACCTCCTGCACCCGGGGATCGCCGAGTTGGGAATCACGCAGGCGGCTCACGGCGTCGTATTCATAGAGGCCCTGCTGCGCCTTGGTGGTGGACTTCACATGCCAGGTGATCAGCCGCGCGCCCTGGCTCTGGGCCACCTGCTCGGCCAGCAGCGTCTTGCCGGTGCCCGGCTCGCCCTTCACCAGCAACGGACGCCCCAGCCGGATGGCCGCATTCACCGCCAGACTGAGTTCGGCCGTGGCCACATAACGCTCGGTACCCTGAAAGGCCATCACTGATCCTCGGCAGCTGTTTTGCCTGACGATAGCATGCCGCGCCCGGGCTGGACGTCATCGGACGCAAGGCCTAGGCTGCGAGTTTTCCGCGCCGTACAGGATCCGTCATGAGCCGCATCTTCGCTGACAATGCCCAGTCCATCGGCAATACGCCGCTGGTCTACATCAATCGTCTCGGTCCCAAGGGCGTCACCCTGCTCGCCAAGATCGAGGGACGCAATCCGGGCTATTCGGTCAAGTGCCGCATCGGTGCCAACCTGATCTGGGACGCGGAAGCCAAGGGGCTGCTCAAGCCCGGCATGAGCCTGGTGGAGCCGACGTCGGGCAATACGGGGATCGGCCTGGCCTATGTCGCGGCAGCCCGGGGTTACCGCCTGGTGCTGACCATGCCCGCCTCCATGAGCCTGGAGCGGCGCAAGGTGCTCAAGGCGCTGGGTGCGGAGCTGGTGCTGACCGAGCCGGCCAAGGGCATGAAGGGCGCCATCGAAAAGGCCCGGGAAATCGCCGAGAGCGAACCCGCTCGCTATTTCATGCCGCAGCAATTCGACAACCCGGCCAATCCGGCCATCCACGAGAAGACCACCGGCCCCGAGATCTGGAACGACACCGATGGCGCCATCGATGTACTGGTGGCTGGCGTGGGTACCGGCGGCACCCTGACCGGCATCTCGCGCTTCATCAAGAACACCAAGGGCAAGCCGATCCTGTCGGTGGCCGTCGAGCCGGAGACCTCGCCGGTCATCAGCCAGACCCTCGCCGGTGCCGAGGTGAAACCCAGCCCGCACAAGATCCAGGGCATCGGCGCCGGCTTCGTGCCCGGCAATCTGGACCTTGCCATGGTCGATCGCGTCGAGCAGGTGAGCGATGAGCAGGCCAAGCTGATGGCCCAGCGGCTGATGCGCGAGGAAGGCATTCTCTGTGGCATTTCCTGCGGCGCCGCCATGGCCGCGGCGGTCCGACTGGCCGAGACGCCGGAGATGCAGGGCAAGACCATCGTGGTCATCCTGCCGGATTCCGGTGAGCGCTATCTGTCGACGATGCTCTTCGACGGTCTGTTCGACGAGCAGGACCTCGTCCAGTAAAAAGACAGAGGCCCTGCCCTCTTCCCTGCGGGCGGCGCCAGCAGGGTCTGGACCGCATTACCGCCACCCAAGAAAAAGCCCGGTTTCCCGGGCTTTTTTCGTATCAGAGATGCTTGATCTCGGCCTTGGCGTCCAGGGCCCGACGGTAGGCCGCGAAATCGACCTGTCCGGCGCGCGAGGCGAGGTAGCGGCGGTACAACGCCTTGTCCTCGGCGCTCAGGGCTTCCTTGGGTACCCCTACGCCCTGCAGGCGGATCAGCACGAAGTCACCGTTCTGCAGGCTGATGCCGGCATAGGACGGCTTGTCGGCTTCCGGCTTGGCCATGCGGAAGGCTGCCTGCAACACCTGGGGATCGACGCCCTCCTGGTTGCGGGTGGCGGCTTCGACGGTACGCCAGTCACCCGCGGCGGCCTTGCCACCTGCCTGCAGGGTCTTGAGCTGTTCTTCGCCAGCCTGCTTGGCTGCGGCTGCGGCCTTTTCCTGGGTCAGGCGGGTCACGATCTCCTTCCTGACCGCATCCAGGGGTTGCAGCTGCGGCGTGCGATGCTCCTTGTCGCGGATCACCACCAGGGTCTCCGGATCGAGCTGCAGCGCGGTGCTGTTGGCGCCGTTGCGCAGGACGTCCTCGCTGAAGGCCGCCTCGATCACCTGACGGTTGGCGGTCAGCCCCTCGCCTCCTTCACGACCGAAGGGAGCGCTGGTCTTGACCTGCAGACCCAGTTCCTGGGCCGGCTGGCTCAGGTCGGAGGATTCATAGGCGGAGCTTTCCAGCTTGCGGCCCGCTTCCACGAACAGGCGGTCGGCGTCTTCCGCCTTGAGCTGCTGCTCCAGACGCGGCCGGACACTGGCCAGGGTGGGTATTTCCGGTGCCTGCACACCCTGCAGCTTGATCAGGTGCCAGCCAAAGCTGGTGCGCACCGGGGCCGACACCTGCTGGGGTGCCAGGGCATACAAGGCCTCTTCGAAGGCCGGGTCATAGACGCCGCGACCGGCGAAGCCGAGGTCACCGCCGTTGGCCGCCGAACCGGGATCCTGGGAGAACTCCTTGGCCAGCTTGGCGAAGTCCTCACCCTTCTTCAGGCGTTCCTGGATCTGCTGGATCTTGGCCTTGGCCTGGTCGTCGTTCTGCTTGTCGTTGACCTCGATGAGGATATGGGCGGCGTCACGCTGCTCCGACAGGTTGGCGATCTCGGACTTGTAGGCGGCCTGCAGGCGGCTTTCGTCGACCTTGGCCTTGGCCAGGAAGGCACCCTTCTTCAGCTCGACATATTCGATGACCACCTGTTCGGGCGTCATGAAGGCGTTCTTGTGGCCGTCATAATAGGCCTGGACTTCGTCCTGGGTCGGCGCGATGCCGGCCGGCGAGGCCTTGACGGTGCGCATGGCGAAATCACGAGTCTGGCGTTCGAGTGCGGCGAAAGCCTCGATATCGGCGTCGGTGACGAAGTTGCTGCCAACGATGCCGGCGCGCAGCTGACCGATCAGCATCTCGTCACGCAGCAGATCGCGGAATTGCAGGCGGTTGTAGTTCATCTGGCGAACGGCCTGATCGAAGCGCTGGGGATCGAAACGCCCTTCGGTCTGGAATTCGGGGGTATTGAGGATCAGCTGATCCAGCGCCTGTTCGGAAAAGGCGAAGCGATCGGCCTTGGCGCTCTGCAGCAGCAGTTGCTTGTCGATCAGTGCCTTGAGCGCGGACTCGCGCAGCAGACGATCATCCAGGCTGGACGGATCGAAGCCCTGACCCAATTGCTGCTGCAGCTGGCGACGCTGCATCTCCACGGCCTGAGCCAGCTCCGTCTGCTTGATCTCGTCGCCGTTGACCAGGGCGACGGCGCCCTGGTGACCCGTGGCGCGGATGATCGCTTCGAAGCCGGTCAGTGCCATCAGCAGGATGATGAATCCGATGATGACTTTGGCAATCCATCCCTGCGAACGGTCCCTGATGTTTTGTAGCATGTTCCCCCCACGAGCTGTGGCCGGACCGGCCATGGCGAAATCGTCGAATAGCAAATAGCGAAAAGGCGCATCTCGAGATGCGCCTTTTCATCGATCAAGGACCTTGCATCCAGCAGGACGGCGGAGCACCAGCAACCTCGTCTGGCAGCCCGCCCATCAAGCCCAGGTGCGCCGTCAGTGGGTACTGACGCGCTCCTTGCCTTCCTGATCCCGCTTCTCGTCCTTGCTGACGAGCTCCGGACCATCGTCCGGAAGCGGCTCCGGCGTGTATTGCAGCGCAACCTCCAAGACCTCGTCAATCCATTTGACTGGCTTGATCTGCAAGTCGGCCTTGATGTTGTCCGGAATGTCCCGCAGATCCCGGACGTTTTCTTCCGGAATGATCACGGTACGGATGCCGCCGCGGTGGGCTGCGAGCAGCTTTTCCTTGAGGCCACCAATGGCCAGAACCTGACCACGCAGGGTGATCTCGCCGGTCATGGCCACATCGGCCCGGACCGGAATGCGGGTAGCCGCCGAGACCAGCGCCGTGCACATGCCGATACCGGCACTCGGACCGTCCTTGGGCGTCGCGCCTTCGGGTACGTGGATATGGATGTCGTGCTTCTCGTGGAAGTCCTTGGGAATACCCAGGCTGCGGCCACGGCTGCGGACCACGGTCAGGGCCGCGGTGATGGACTCGGCCATCACGTCGCCCAGCGAGCCGGTCTTGATCATTTGGCCCTTGCCGGGAACGACCGCGGACTCGATGGTCAGCAATTCGCCACCTACCTGGGTCCAGGCCAGGCCGGTCACCTGACCGATCTGATCCTGCTGCTCGGCGAGACCGTAGCGGAACTTGCGCACGCCCAGCCAGTGCTCCAGGGTGTCCACGGTGACGCTGGCGGTACGCTCCTTGCTCAGGGCGTGCTGCTTGACCACCTTGCGGCAGACCTTGGCGACCTGCCGTTCCAGGCTCCGAACGCCCGCTTCGCGGGTGTAGTAGCGGATGATGTCGCGCAGGGCGTCTTCATCGAACTCCACCTCGCCCTTCTTCAGGCCATTGGCCTTGACCTGCTTGGGAATCAGGTAGCGGATGGCGATGTTGACCTTTTCCGCCTCGGTATAGCCCGGCAGGCGAATCACTTCCATGCGGTCCAGCAGCGGCGCCGGAATGTTCATGGAGTTGGCAGTGCAGACGAACATCACGTCGGAGAGGTCATAGTCCACTTCGAGGTAATGGTCGTTGAAGGTGTGGTTCTGCTCCGGGTCCAGGACCTCGAGCAATGCGGAGGCAGGATCGCCACGCATGTCGTTGCCCATCTTGTCGATTTCGTCGAGCAGGAACAGCGGATTGCGCACCCCGACCTTGGTCATCTTCTGGATGAGGCGACCCGGCATGGAGCCGATGTAGGTGCGACGGTGACCGCGGATCTCGGCTTCGTCACGCACGCCACCCAGGGCCATGCGCACGAACTTGCGACCGGTGGAGCGAGCGATGGACTCGGCCAGGGAAGTCTTGCCCACGCCAGGCGGGCCGACCAGGCACAGCACCGGGCCGCGTACCTTCTTCACGCGCTTCTGCACGGCGAGGTATTCGAGGATGCGTTCCTTCACCTCTTCAAGACCGTAGTGATCCTTGTCGAGGACTTCCTCGGCACGGCCCAGGTCCAGGCGGACCTTGCTCTCGGCCTGCCACGGCACGTTGACCAGCCAGTCGATGTAGGAGCGCACCACGGTGGCTTCAGCGGACATCGGCGACATCTGCTTGAGCTTGTTCAGCTCGGCATTGGCCTTGGTCAGGGCATCCTTGGGTAGACCGGCCGCTTCGATACGACGCTTGAGGTCATCGACCTCGTTGTGTCCTTCGTCGATGTCACCCAGTTCTTTCTGGATGGCCTTCATCTGTTCGTTGAGATAGTACTCGCGCTGGCTGCGCTCCATCTGCTTCTTGACGCGACCGCGGATGCGCTTCTCCACCTGCAGGAGGTCGATTTCGGCATCCAGCAGGGCCAGCACGTGCTCGACGCGCGCGCCCAGCTCGGTGATCTCGAGGATCTCCTGCTTCTGCTCGATCTTCAGCGCCATGTGGGCGGCCATGGTATCGACCAGGCGGCTGGGATCCTCGATGCTGTTGAGCGAGGACAGCACTTCGGCGGGGACCTTCTTGCCAAGCTGCACATACTGCTCGAACTGACTCATCAGGCTGCGCGAAAAAACCTCGGATTCACGATCCGGGACTTCGCTGTCCTCGATCAACGTGACCAGCGCACGGGCATAGGCCTGGCTTTCGACGAAGGACTCGATACGGCCACGCTGCTCGCCTTCGACCAGGACCTTGACGGTGCCATCGGGCAGCTTGAGCAGCTGGAGAACGGTTGCCACCGTACCCATGTGATACATGTCATCCGCGGCGGGATCGTCATCGCCGGGATTCTTCTGCGCGACCAGCAGGATCTGCTTGTCGCCAGCCATGGCGGCTTCGAGGGCCTCGACGGACTTTTCCCTTCCGACGAACAATGGGATGACCATGTGGGGATAGACCACTACGTCACGTAGGGGCAGCAGGGGAAGTTCTATCGTCGTAGTCATGGGATACGGGTCTCGGCAAATAATCGGCCGCAGATGCGGTTAAGGCCTCGGTTTTTCCTAACATGAGGTTGGCCGCCGCAAAATACAACCGTCGCTGAAATGAAAAAGGGGCCGAAGCCCCTTTTGTCACGCGTCCGGCGCCGCCTTGGCGGGCTCGCTGTTCTCGTAGATGAGCAGCGGCTGGGAACTCCCGTCGATGACGCTCTCGTCGATGACCACCTTGCTGACTTCCTTCTGCGAAGGAATCTCGTACATGGTCTCGAGCAGGATGCCTTCGAGGATGGATCTCAGACCCCGGGCACCGGTCTTGCGCTCCAGAGCCTTGCGGGCAACCGCCTTGAGCGCGTCGGGACGGAACTCCAGATCCACGTCTTCCATCTCGAACAGCTTGGCGTACTGCTTGGTCAGGGCGTTCTTCGGCTCGGTCAGGATCTGCATGAGCGCCGGCTCGTCCAGCTCGTCCAGGGTCGCGATGACCGGCAGACGACCGACGAACTCCGGAATCAGACCGAACTTGACCAGATCCTCGGGCTCGGCGTCACGCAAGGATTCGCCGATCTTCTTGCCCAGCTCCACGCTGCGCACCTCGGCGTTGAAGCCAATACCGCCGCCCTTGGTGGAACGATTCTGGATGACCTTTTCCAGGCCAGCGAAGGCGCCACCGCAGATGAACAGGATGTTGCGGGTATCGACCTGCAGGAATTCCTGCTGGGGATGCTTGCGGCCACCCTGGGGCGGAACCGAAGCCACGGTACCTTCGATCAGCTTCAGCAAGGCCTGCTGCACACCCTCGCCCGAGACGTCACGGGTAATGGAGGGGTTGTCGGACTTGCGCGAGATCTTGTCGATTTCGTCGATGTAGACGATGCCCATCTGGGCCTTTTCCACATCGTAGTCGCACTTCTGCAGCAACTTCTGAATGATGTTCTCGACGTCCTCACCCACATAACCGGCTTCGGTCAGCGTGGTGGCATCGGCGATGGTGAAAGGTACGTTGAGCAGGCGCGCCAGCGTTTCCGCCAGCAGGGTCTTGCCCGAACCGGTCGGACCGATGAGCAGGATGTTGCTCTTGCCCAGCTCGACGTCGTCTTTCTTCTCGCGCTGATTCAGACGCTTGTAGTGGTTGTAGACGGCAACGGCGAGGACCCGCTTGGCACGCTGCTGACCAATGACATACTGGTCGAGGATAGCGCTGATTTCCTTCGGCGCTGGCAGCTTGTGCGCATTGCTTTCGGCCTGAGCTTCCTGGACTTCCTCGCGGATGATGTCATTGCACAGGTCGACGCATTCGTCGCAGATGAAGACGGAGGGTCCAGCGATCAATTTACGTACTTCGTGCTGACTCTTGCCGCAGAAGGAGCAGTAAAGCAGCTTGCCGTTATCGTCGCTATTGCGCGTATCTGTCATTCGATCGATCCAATGGAATGTGCTTACATCAACAAGATGGAGCCTATTGCACGGTTTTTCAAGCCTACCTGCCCAAACGACGGCGCCTGGGCAGGTGGTCGAGGCGGGGTCAGGCGGGGTCAGGCGGGGATGTTGCGCTTCTCGAGGACCTTGTCGATCAGGCCGTAGGCAACGGCTTCGGGGCCACTCATGAAGTTGTCACGGTCGGTATCGCGGGCGATCACGTCCATGGGCTGACCGGTGTGATGCGCCAGTACCTTGTTCAGACGCTCACGGATGGTCAGAATTTCACGGGCGTGAATTTCGATGTCCGACGCCTGACCCTGGAAGCCGCCCAGGGGCTGGTGAATCATCATCCGCGAATGCGGCAGGCAGAAGCGCTTCTCGGCGGCGCCGCCTGCCAGCAGCAGGGCGCCCATGCTGCAGGCCTGGCCGATGCAGATGGTGGAGACGTCAGGCTTGATGAACTGCATGGTGTCGTAGATCGACATGCCAGCGGTCACCGAACCACCCGGGCTGTTGATGTAGAGGTGGATGTCCTTGTCAGGATTCTCCGCTTCCAGGAACAGCAGCTGGGCGACGACCAGGTTGGCCATGTAGTCCTCGACCTGACCCACCAGGAAGATGACCCGCTCCTTGAGCAGCCGGGAGTAGATGTCATAGGCGCGTTCGCCCCGGGCGGATTGTTCCACCACCATGGGTACCAGACCGCCAGCGGCTTGAATATCGGGCATGGATTGCATGTATGAATTGCGGGACATGTCCTGCACTAGCTCCCTATCTGGATAACCTGTCAAAAACACATAAGCCAGCACGAGGCTGGCTTAGGTGAACTAGCAACTGGAGGCAGATCAGGCTGCTTGCGGAGCCTCGGCCGGTTTGACCGCGTCCTCGTAGGAGACCTGCTTGTCGGTGACTTTTGCCTGCTTGAGGACAGTATCCACGACTTGTTCTTCCAGTACAACCGAACGCACTTCGTTCAGCTGCTGCTCGTTCTGGTAGTACCACTTCACTACCTGCTCGGGCTCCTGATAGGCCGCAGCCATTTCCTCGATCAGCTCGCGGACGCGGGCGTCATCGGGCTTGAGCTCGAACTGCTTGACCATCTCGGCGATGATCAGACCCAGCAGCACGCGGCGCTTGGCCTGCTCGCTGAACAGCTCGGCCGGCAGTTGCTCGGGCTGGATGTTGCCACCGAACTGCTGGACGGCCTGAACGCGCAGACGATCCACTTCGTTGCTGATCAGGGCGGCCGGGACGTCGATCTGGTTGGCGGCCAGCAGACCGTCCATGACCTGGTTCTTGACCTTGGTCTTGAGGGCCTGGCGCAGCTCGCGATCCATGTTCTTGCGCACTTCGGCGCGGAAACCTTCGACGGTGGTCTCTTCCACACCAAACTGCTTGAAGAAGGCTTCGTTCAGTTCGGGCAGCTCGGGAGCGGCCACTTCCTTGACGGTGACCTTGAACTGAGCGGCCTTGCCGGCCAGATCCAGGTTCTGGTAGTCCTCGGGGAAGGTCAGGTCGAGCACGCGCTCGTCACCGGCCTTGGCGCCGACCAGGCCGTCTTCGAAACCGGGAATCATGCGACCCGAGCCCAGCACCAGCTTGGTGCCTTCGGCGGAACCACCGGCGAAGGCTTCGCCGTCCTGGGTACCGACGAAGTCCAGGGTGAGCTGGTCATCGTTGGCGGCAGCGCGGTCAACGGCTTCATAACGGGTGCCCTGCTTGCGCAGCACGTCGAGCATCTTGTCGATGTCGGCGTCTTCAACGCTTGCGTCCTGACGCTCGATCTCGATGCCGTCCAGGCCCTTGACTTCGAACTCGGGGAAGACTTCGAAGGTGGCAACGTATTCCAGGTCCTTGCCCTTTTCGAACACCTTGGGTTCGACGGCGGGTGCGCCGGCCGGGTTGAGCTTCTGCTCGACAACGGCTTCGTAGAAGGTTTCCTGAATGAGATCACCCAAGGCTTCCTGACGAGCCGAGGCTTCGTAGCGCTGGCGGATGACGCTCATGGGTACCTTGCCCGGGCGGAAACCGGGAACCTTGGCACGCCGTGCAGTCTGCTGCAGACGCTTGTTCACTTCGGTTTCAATACGCTCGGCCGGCACGCCAATGGTCATGCGACGCTCGAGAGCAGAGGTGTTTTCAACGGAAACTTGCATGGATATTCCTCGTGGCACAGAAACAGGCCGGCACTCCGACCCCCCAGAATCAAGGGCGACCATTCTAGAGACAGTCTCAGGCGAAGTCACCTGGCTTGATCCAGCGGTGCGTACGGGCACTGCCGAAGGAAGCCTGAACGAGCGCGTCGAGAGCAACATTTTGTTGCCCGCATATAGTTGTACGACGTCGTATGTAGTGCTAAACCCTGAAGGGCAAGCTAACGAAGAGGCCGCCTCCGGCCCTATTCACAACAACAACAATCGTTAGGAGAACCGCCCTA
Source organism: Pseudomonas oryzihabitans (assembly GCF_014522265.1). Lineage (GTDB taxonomy): Bacteria > Pseudomonadota > Gammaproteobacteria > Pseudomonadales > Pseudomonadaceae > Chryseomonas > Chryseomonas aestiva. Next base: position 3,636,124 of record NZ_CP017024.1, on the reverse strand, counting down.
ATGGACCAATCTGGTTCCGTCGAGAAATCCATACCCGAGAGCAAGGAGCAGAGCTCCGGCCTGCGCCGCCTGGCGAAGCTGCTGGGGCCTGGCATCATTGCGGTGCTGTCCTGGCTGGGCGCCGGGGACCTCATCACCTCCTCGGTGGCAGGGGCCAACTACGGCTACGCCATGATGTGGGTGCTGGCGGTGTCCCTGCTGCTGCGCTTTCTCATCGTCAACATCATCGCCCGTTTCCAGCTGTGCAATAACCGCGGCATGTCGATCCTCGAAGGCTATGCCCAGCTGCACCCGGTGTTCGCCTGGTTCATGCTCGGCTATGCGCTGATCATGGGGCACCTGACCAACGCCTACATGCTCAAGGGCGCCGGCGAAGCCCTGGCCACCCTGCTCCACCTCGACCAGCCGCTGCTCTGCTCGGTGGCGGTGGTGATCGCGGTCTGGCTGCTGGTGGGCCGCAACTTCTATGCGCTGATCGAGGGGGTGATGAAGGTGTTGCTGGCCGTCATGACTCTGGCCTTCATCACCCTGGCGGTAATGTCGGGTCCGGACCTGGGCGGAATCCTGCGCGGCACCATCGGCTTCAGCATCCCGCCGGACGAAGGCGTGCACGGCGCCCTGCTGGTGGCCGTATCGGTGATCGGCGCCGTGGCCGGCTCCATCGCCAACTTCGTGCATCCCTATGTGATGAAGGAAAAGGGCTGGACCGGCCCGGAACACAAGCGCATCCAGCGCAACGACCTGCTCTTCGCGGTGGTGGTCGGCATCGTCATCAACCTAGCCATCTGGGTGGTCGGGGTGGAGATCCTCAGACCCAATGGCCTGCAGGTGAATACCCTGAGCGACCTGGGTGCGGCCCTGGAGCTGTTCTTCGGCACCGGCGGCTGGCTGATTTTCTTCACCGGGGTCTTCGCCACCCTGTTCGCCAGCGTGGTGGGCAAGACCACCGCCTTCCCCATGCTGATCACCGATGCCCTGCAGCACATCCGTCCGGAACGCCGCGAACGCTATGGCAAGACCTTTCACAAGGACCCGGCGCACAGGTGGTTCCTGCTCTTCATCCTGGTGACGCCGCTGGTATGGTCGCTGCCGGGCATGCCCGACTTCGTGACCCTGACCATTGGCGTGAATGCCCTCAACATCGTCGGCCTGCCGGTGATCTCCCTGGGGCTGCTGATCATGTCCAACCAGAAGTCGCTGCTGGGCGACAAGTACCGCAACAACTGGTTCGAGAATCTGGCGCTGGGCTTTGCCACCCTGCTGGCGATCTGGGTCGCGATCCAGTTGGGCCTGCAGTTGCTGGACTGAGCCCTGCCGTTTCGGGGCGGGTTCGCCGCCCCCGCTTTCTTCAAGGAGTCTAGAGATGCCTGAACAGAACGAACGTCCACTGCTGCTGCAGGTGGGTCCGCTGCTGCCTGCCCTGCAGGACGCCCTCACTTCACGCCATGAGGTGCTGCGGCTCTGGGAAGCACCCGACCCGTCCGCCCTGCTCGCCGCGCGTGGTCAGGACGTGGTGGCCCTGGTCACCTCCGGGGTGTATGGCGCGACGCGCGAGCTGATGAGCGCCCTGCCTGGCCTGAAGGCGGTGTTCAGTTTCGGGGTGGGCTACGACAGCATCGACATCGCCGCCGCCCGGGATCTGGGCGTGGTGGTGAGCAATACCCCGGGCGTGCTGGACGACTGCGTCGCCGACACCGCCTTCGCCCTGCTGATCGATGTGGCGCGGGGCATCAGCGCCGCGGATCGCTTCGTGCGCCGCGGTGACTGGCAGCAGGGCAAGTTTCCACTGACCTCGCGCCTGGCCGGCAAGACTTGCGGCATCGTCGGCCTGGGCAATATCGGCAAGAGCATCGCCCGCCGGGTCGAGGCCTTCGGCATGGAGGTGGCCTACCACGGTCGCCAGCGGCAACCGGACGTCCCCTATCGTTATCACGCCGAGCTGGAAGACCTGGCCAAGGCGGCGGACTTCCTGGTCCTGTCGCTACCCGGCGGACCGGCCACCGATGGACTGGTCGATGCGCGAATCCTCGCCGCCCTGGGGCCCCGTGGCTATCTCATCAACATCGCCCGCGGGAGTGTGGTCGACGAGCCCGCCCTGGTGGCCGCCTTGCAAGCCGGCAGCCTAGGCGGCGCCGGCCTGGATGTCTTCGCCGAGGAGCCCGCGGTGCCCGCCGCGCTACTGACGCTGGACAACGTGGTCCTCACCCCGCACCTCGGCAGCGGTACCCACGAGACCCGCCAGGCCATGGCCGACCTGGTACTGGCCAACGTGGAGCGCTATTTCTCCGAGGGTCGCCTGGTCACGCCGGTCTGACCGCAGATGCCTGCCGGCCAGTGTGCTACTCGATGGCCGGCAGGGTCTTGCCGCGGATACGGCGGGCCAGGGAGTCGTAGATCTCGCGGCAGCCTTCGGCCCAGAAGCGATCGGGATCGTCCTGGGGTTCGAGGGTGACGGAGAACTCGCCGTCACGCTCCTTCAGCACGAAATGGTCGTTGGTATAGAAGAAGGACAGGCCGATGGCGAAGGTCTGCGGGGTGCCGGCGAGGTCATCGACGATCACCGTGAGGTCGTAACGGGCATAGACCTCCAGCTCGCGCACGATATTGCCATCGACGCGCTTTTCCAGGCCCAGCCCGGCATCCACCTGATCCGCGGGGGTGAGTCCCAGGTAGCGGGTGAAGCAGTCCGGCAATTCATGCAGACGGCGCTCCAGTCCCTGCCAGTAGGCTTCTTCCCGCTCGGCCGCCTTGCTCAGCGCCTGACTCAATGCCTGATATCGTTCCATTGCCGTTCCCATGTGTTCACCGGAGGCCGTCGACGGACGACCGACAGCTCTGAGACCCCAGCCGGGTCCCGGGGTGCCGCAGCGATTGGCGACGGGCTTCAGGATGCCGGCCAGCCCAGCACCGGGGCGCGGGTTTCACCGAGCAGGAAGCCCCGATTGGCGTCGGTGCAGGCGCGCAGATAGTCGGTCACCAGGGTGATGCGCCGCAGGCGGCGCAGGTCTTCGCGGTAATAGAGCCAGAATTGCCGGGTGATCTGGATCTGCTCCGGCAGGAGCGCCACCAGCCGCGGATCGGGTTCGGCGACAAAGCACGGCAGGATGGCCAGGGCGTGCCCGCACAGGGCCGCCTGGTATTGGGCGATCACGCTGGTGCTGCGCAGGCCGCTGCTGGCCTCGGGCAGGATGCGCTCCAGATAGAGCAGCTCGGGGCTGAAGGCGAGATCGTCGACGTAGGTGATGAATCTGTGGCGCTGCAGATCGGCCAGCTGCGTGACGGGTGGGTGGCTGGCCAGGTAGTCGGCGGTGGCATAGAGCCGCAGGCGGTAGTCGCAGAGCTTGCGGCAGACATAGGGCCCGCGCTCGGGCCGCTCCAGGGTGATGGCGATGTCGGCTTCGCGACGCGACAGGTTGACGAAGTGCGGCACCGGCAGCACCTCCAGGGTGATGCCGGGATAGCGATCCTGGAAGAAGCTCAGCTGGGGCGCGACGAAGTAGCTGCCGAAGCCTTCGGTGGCGCCGATGCGCACCTGGCCGGACGGCGCCAGTCGGGTGTCGGAGATCTGCTCGCAGGCGGTCTGCAGGGTGCTTTCCAGGGTTTCCGCGTGCACCAGCAGGCGCTGTCCTTCCATGGTGAGGCTGAAGCCGGTGCTGCGCGACTTCTCGAACAGCAGCGCCCCCAGCGCCTTTTCCAGGGCGGCGATCCGCCGCGAAACGGTGGTGTAGTCCACCCCCAGTCGCCGGGCGGCGGCGCTGGCCTTCTGGGTGCGCGCCACTTCGAGGAAGAATCTGAGATCGTCCCAGTCGAGACGTCCCGCCGGGTTATTGGATTTTTGCATATCGGTCGGGCGTTTTTGTCGGAAGCCAGGGGACTTTTGCCGGAACTATACTGCTTACCAGGTCGCGTCACGAGCGGTGACGGCGCGAATCTCTGCCTGCCAACAACAATAAAGAGCAGACCACCATGACCCACCCGCACGCCCCATCCCGGCGCCAGGCCGGACGCTGCCCTTCCTTCCCGCCCCTGCAGGCCGCGGGGAATCGCCCATGACCGCCGGCGACGCCTTCCGTGAAGCGCGCGACTTCCTGCTGCGCCATCGCACCGACTACGCCACGGCCGTCCGCGATTTCCGCTGGCCGGAGCTGGAACACTTCAACTGGGCGCTGGACCATTTCGATCGCCTGGCCGAGGAGCATGCCGGTCCGGCGCTGTGGCGGCTGGATGCCGAGGGCCGGGAGGAGCGCTACAGCTTCGCCGAGCTGCGCCAGGCGTCGAATCGCACCGCCAATTTCCTGCGCGCCCAGGGTGTGCGTCGCGGCGAACGCATCCTGGTGATGCTGGGCAACGAGGTGGCGCTGTGGGAGACGCTGCTCGGCGCCTTCAAGCTGGGCGCCGTGGTGGTGCCCGCCACCACCCTGCTCAGCGATGCCGATCTGCAGGATCGCGTGCAGCGCGGACGTATCGCCCACCTGGTGGTGGGCAGCGCCCATACGGAGCGTTGCGCCAGTCTGGATCCTGGCCTCACCCGCATCTGCGTCGGGGCGTCAGTGGCCGGCTGGCAGCCCTATGCGCCGGACGCCTGTGCCAGCGACTTCCTGCCGGACGGCCCTACCCTCGCCACGGATCCGCTGCTGCTCTATTTCACCTCGGGGACCACCTCGCGGCCCAAGCTGGTCCTGCACAGCCACAGCAGCTATCCGGTCGGGCACCTGTCCACGCTCTACTGGATCGGCCTGCAACCCGGCGATGTGCACCTCAACATCTCTTCCCCCGGCTGGGCCAAGCATGCCTGGAGTTGCGTCTTCGCGCCCTGGAACGCCGGTGCCTGCGTGTTCATCCATGATGTGCCGCGCTTCAAGCCCCAGGCGCTGCTGGAGGTGCTGGCGCACTACCCGGTCACCAGCCTCTGCGCGCCGCCCACGGTATGGCGGATGCTGATCCAGGAGGACCTCGCCGCCTATCGCGATCGACTCGACCTGCGGGAGCTGGTCGGTGCGGGCGAGCCGCTCAATCCCGAGATCATCGACAGCCTGCAGGCAACCTGGGGGCTGACCCTGAGAGACGGCTTCGGCCAGTCGGAAACCACCGCGCTGGTGGGCAACACCCCCGGACAGCCGCTCAAGCCGGGCTCCATGGGTCGTCCGCTGCCCGGGTGCCACGTCGAATTGCTGGATGCCGATGGTCGACCGGGCGACGACGGCGAGGTGGCACTGTCCCTGCAACCGCGGCCGGCCGGGCTGATGCTGGGCTACGAGGACAGCCCGGAAAAGACCGCCGAGGTGATGCGCGACGGGCACTACCGCACCGGCGATACCGCGGTGCGCGACGCCGAGGGCTACATCACCTTCGTCGGGCGCGCCGATGACGTCTTCAAGTCGGCGGACTACCGCATCAGCCCCTTCGAACTGGAGAGCGCCCTGATCGAGCATCCGGCGGTGATGGAGGTGGCGGTGGTGCCGAGCCCCGATCCCCTGCGCCTCAATGTACCCAAGGCCTTCGTCATCCTCGTCGCCGACCACGCGCCTTCGCCCGCGCTCGCGCAGGAGCTGCTCGGTTTCGCCCGTGGCTGCCTGTCGCCCTACAAGCGGGTGCGGCGCCTGCAATTCGTCAGCGAACTGCCCAAGACCCTGTCCGGCAAGATCCGCCGCATCGAATTGCGCCTCGGCGAGGCCCAGCGCCGCGCCAGCGGCACCCCCGATGTCCACGACTACGCCGAAGAAGACTTCGCTGCTCAACCTGCCCCGGCCACCCCGGCCACCGCTCAGGAATCCCTGTCATGACCCAGACCGCCATCAAAGACGTGCCGCTGCTGATCGACGGCCAATTCGTCACCTCCACCAGCCGCGAAGGCCGCGAGGTGATCAATCCGGCGACCCAGGAGGTGCTGGCGCGGGTGCCCTTCGCCACCGCCGAGGAGGTGCAGCGCGCCGTGGCCAGTGCCAAGGCGGCCTTCGCCACCTGGCGCAAGACGCCCATCGGCGCCCGGGCGCGCATCTTCCTGCGCTACCAGCAGCTGATCCGCGAGCACATGAGCGAATTGGCCGCGTTGCTCACCGCCGAACAGGGCAAGACCCTGGCCGACGCCGAGGGCGATGTCTTCCGTGGCCTGGAGGTGGTGGAGCACGCCGCGGCCATTGGCAACCTGCAGCTGGGCGAGCTGGCCAACAACGTCGCCAGCGGAGTGGACACCTATACCCTGCTGCAACCCCTGGGCGTCTGCGCCGGCATCACCCCCTTCAACTTCCCGGCGATGATTCCGTTGTGGATGTTTCCCATGGCCATCGCCTGCGGCAACACCTTCGTCCTCAAGCCTTCGGAGCAGGATCCGCTGGTGACCATGCGCCTGGCCGAGCTGGCGCTGGAAGCCGGGGTGCCGCCCGGGGTGCTCAACGTGGTCCATGGCGGACCGGCGGTGGTGGACGCCCTCTGCGATCACCCGGACATCAAGGCGCTGTCCTTTGTCGGCTCGACCCGTGTCGGCACCCACGTCTATCGCCGCGCCAGCGAAGCCGGCAAACGCGTGCAGTGCATGATGGGCGCCAAGAACCATGCGGTGGTGATGCCCGACGCGCCCCACGAGCAGACCCTGGCCAATCTGGTGGGCGCCGCCTTCGGGGCGGCGGGTCAGCGCTGCATGGCGGTCTCGGTGGTGGTGCTGGTGGGCGAGGCCAACAGCTGGGTGCCGGACCTGGTGGCCAAGGCGCGCAGCCTCAAGGTGGGTGCGGGTCACGAGCACGGCACCGACGTCGGCCCGCTGATCTCCTGCCAGGCCCTGGACCGGGTCAGCGGCCTGATCGAGCGCGGGCTGAGCGAAGGCGCGACCCTGGAGCTGGACGGCCGCAACATCCAGGTCGAGCGCTACGAGAAGGGCAACTTCGTCGGCCCGACGCTGTTTTCCGGGGTGACCACCGACATGACCCTGTACCGCGAAGAACTGTTCGGACCGGTGCTCTGCGTGATGCACGCCGCCACCCTCGACGAGGCCATCGCCCTGATCAACGCCAACCCCAACGGCAACGGCGTTGCCCTCTTCACTCGCTCCGGCGCCGCGGCACGGCGCTTCCAGGAAGACATCGACGTCGGCCAGGTCGGCATCAACGTGCCCATTCCGGTACCGGTGCCGCTGTTCTCCTTCAGCGGTTCGCGCGCCTCCAAGCTGGGTGACCTGGGGCCCTACGGCAAGCAGGCGGTGCTCTTCTATACCCAGACCAAGACCATCACCACGCGCTGGCCCGACGAGCAGGACGTCGGCAGCGCCGGGGTCGTCAACACCACCATCACTCTCAAGTAGGGGAGACGCCAGCATGCATCTGGGATTTCTGGGACTGGGCAACATGGGCGCCCCCATGGCCCGCAACCTGCTCAAGGCCGGCCATCAGCTGACCGTCTTCGACCTCTCCGCCGCCGCGCTGGAAGCGCTGCGCGCCGAAGGGGCCGAGGTTGCCGCCTCGCCTACCGCCGTGGCGGAAAGTGGCGCGGAAGTGATCATCACCATGCTGCCCGCGGCCGCCCATGTAAAGACGGTCTATCTCGGTGACGACGGGCTGATCGCCCGGGCCCGTCCGGGCACCCTGCTGATCGATTCCTCCACCATCGATCCGCTCAGCGCCCGGGCGGTGGCCAGCGCCGCCGCCGAGTGCGGCCTGGAAGTGTTGGACGCCCCGGTCTCCGGCGGCACCGGCGGCGCCGCGGCCGGCACCCTCACCTTCATGGTCGGCGGCAGCGAGGCGGGCTTCCAGCGTGCCCAGCCGCTGCTGGCCGCCATGGGTCGCAACCTGGTGCACTGCGGCGCCAGTGGCAACGGTCAGGTGGCCAAGGTCGCCAACAACCTGCTGCTGGGCATCTCCATGATCGGGGTGGCCGAGGCCATGGCCCTGGGTACCCGCCTGGGCATGGACGCCAAGACCCTGGCCGGGGTAATCAATACCAGCAGCGGGCGCTGCTGGAGTTCGGAGGTCAACAACCCCTATCCGGACGTGCTGCCCCAGGCGCCGGCCTCGCGCGGCTACCAGGGCGGCTTTGCCGCCGAGCTCATGCTCAAGGACCTGGGCCTGGCCACCGAGGCGGCGCGTGCCGTGCGCCAGCCGGTGATCCTTGGGGCGGTCGCGCAGCAGCTCTATCAGAGATTCAGCCGCGCGGGTGGCGGCGGCCTGGATTTCTCGGCCATCATCCAGGACTACCTGGACGAGGACGGTGCATGAGCGACGCCAAGGTGCTGTTGGAAAGACGCGGCGGGGTCGGCTATCTGACCCTTGATCGCCCGACCGGGCTCAATGCCCTGGATCTGCAGATGGTGCGCGCCCTGCACGGGGCGCTGCGCGACTGGGAGCAGGACCCGGCCGTGCGGGTGATCGTGCTGCGCGGCAACGGACCCAAGGCCTTCTGCGCCGGCGGCGATGTCCGGGCGCTGTACGACAGCTACCAGCGCGGCGACGACCTGCACCTGAGCTTCTTCACCGAGGAATACGCCCTCGACCTGGCACTGCACCGCTATCCCAAGCCCATCCTGGCGCTGGCCCATGGGCTGGTGCTGGGCGGCGGCATGGGCCTGGTGCAGGCGGCGCGGCTGCGGATCGTCAGCGAGCGCACCCGAATGGCCATGCCGGAAACCGCCATCGGCTATTTCCCCGACGTCGGCGCCAGTCATTTCCTGCCACGCCTGCCCGACCAGCTGGGTCTCTATCTGGGCCTGACCGGGGTGCAGATCGGCCCGGCCGACGCCCTGGCCGCCGGCCTGGCCGATGTCTTCATTCCGGAAGCGGCGAACGACGACCTGCTCCGGCGCCTGGAGGCGGCCACCGCCCAGGGCCCGACCGATCTGGCCGCGCTGCTGCAGGCGTTCGCCGCAGCGCCGGCCGAAGTCGCGCGCCTGACCGAGCTGCGCCCGGCCATTGCCGAGCACTTCGCGGCGGCCACCGTTGAGGAGTTGCGCGCCGGCCTGCAGGCGGAGCAGCGCCCCGCCTATCGCGACTGGGCGCAGGAGACCCTTGTCACCCTGGACGCCCGTTCACCGCTGGCGGTCGCCACCGCCCTGGAGCTGTTGCGCCAGGGCGGTGGGCTGTCCCTGGAGCAGTGCTTCGCTCTGGAGCTGCACCTGGATCGCCGCTGGTTCGAGAAAGGCGAGATCATCGAAGGGGTGCGCGCCATGCTGGTGGACAAGGACCGCACACCGCACTGGAATCCGGCCCGCTGGCAGGATCTGGACCCTCGTCGCGTCGCGGCCTTTTTCTCCGACTTTCGCCATTCTTGAGGGAGGCTCCCATGCACGACATCGAACTCACCGAAGAACAACGCATGATCCGCGACCTGGCACGCGACTTCGCCCGCCGCGAGGTCGCGCCCCACGCCCGCGCCTGGGAAAAGGCCGAGTGGATCGACGACGCCGTGGTCGCCCAGCTGGGTGAGCTGGGCCTGCTGGGCATGGTGGTGCCCGAGCAATGGGGCGGCACCTACCTGGATTACGTCGCCTATGCCCTGGCCGTGGAAGAGATCTCCGCCGGCGACGGCAGCCTTGGCGCCCTGATGAGCATCCACAGTTCGGTGGGCTGCGGCCCGCTGCTGCGCTACGGCAGCGCCGCGCAGCAGGATCACTGGTTGCCCGACCTGGCCGCCGGCAAGGTGATCGGCTGCTTCTGCCTAACCGAACCCCAGGCCGGTTCCGAGGCGCACAATCTGCGCACCCGCGCGGTACTCGACGGCGACAGCTGGGTGCTCAATGGCAGCAAGCAATTCGTCAGCAACGGGCGCCGCGCCGGCCTGGCCATCGTTTTCGCGGTGACCGATCCGGAACTGGGCAAGAAGGGCCTGTCGGCCTTCCTGGTACCCACCGACACCCCAGGGTTTCGCGTCGAGCGCACCGAACACAAGATGGGCCTGCGCGCCTCCGATACCTGCGCCGTCACCCTGGACAACTGCCGCATCCCGGCGGCCAACCTGCTGGGCGAACGCGGCAAGGGCCTGGCCATCGCGCTCTCCAATCTGGAGGGCGGTCGCATCGGCATCGCCGCCCAGGCCCTGGGCATCGCCCGCGCGGCCTTTGAGGCGGCGCTGGGCTATGCCCGCGAGCGCATCCAGTTCGACAAGGCCATCATCCAGCACCAGAGCATCGCCAACATGCTGGCCGACATGCATACGCGCCTGAACGCCGCGCGACTGCTGATCCTGCACGCCGCGCGACTGCGCACGGCTGGCCAGCCCTGCCTGAGCGAAGCCTCGCAGGCCAAGCTGTTCGCCACCGAGACGGGCGAATGGGTGTGCTCCAAGGCCATCCAGATCCATGGCGGCTATGGCTACCTGGAGGACTATCCGGTGGAGCAGTATTACCGCGATATCCGCATCACCCAGATCTACGAAGGCTCCAGTGAAATCCAGCGCCTGCTGATCACCCGGGAACTCGATCGCTACGAAATGTGAGGGCGTACGGGATGACGGCCGTGACCTGTCCAGCAAAAGCCGAAGATGACATCCAGGCGTCATCTGGACAGCGCCGGGCGGGTGCTACGCTCCGGACAGGGATCGTGTCTGGTCCCGGTCTTGCCAAGGAATACCGTTATGGCCTCCCTGCTCGCCTGCATCGATGGATCCCCCCACGCCGAAAGCGTCTGCGACCACACCGCCTGGTTGTCGCGACGCCTGGATGCGCCCGTCACCCTGCTGCATGTGCAGGAGTCGGCCAGTAGCGGCAAGAAGGTCGCCAACGGTACCCCGGTCTATCTGGACGATGACGTCGGTGCCGGCATGGCCAAGGCGCTGCTGCTCAATGCCCGCCAGCGCCTCCTCCAGCAGGGCCTGACCTCGGCACCGCAGATCCTGCGCCGCCCCGAGGGACTGGTGGATACCCTCAAGACCCTCGAAGGGGATACCCGCCTGCTGGTGATCGGCAAGCGCGGCGAGCGCTCCGGGGACAGCGGCATCGGCAGCCAGCTGGAAGCCGTGGTACGCGCCGTGCACCGGCCGATCCTGATCTGCTCGGGCCCCTTCAAGCCCCCGCGCCAGTTCACCATCGCCTATGACGGTCGGGAAGCCACCCACCAGGGCATCCTGGCGCTGGCGCGCAGTCCGCTGCTGACCGGCATGAGCGGCACGCTGCTGCGGGTCGGCGAAGACGATCCGATCCTGCGCAAGCGCCTGGAAGACCTGGCGCTGCTGCTGCGCAGCGCCGGGTGCCGGGTCGACACCACCGTCGCCCATGGCGACGTGGAGCGCATCGTCCCTCGCCACCTCGACGAACGCCGGGCCGACCTGCTGATCATGGGTGCCTACAGCCATTCCTCGGTCTGGCGCTTCCTGCGCGGCAGTCGCACCACCCAGCTGCTGCACAAGACCGAAGTACCGATGCTGCTGCTGCGCTGATCCTGGTTGCGTCACGGCACAGTCCATCCGTCTGGGACGCGCTTCGTCGGCCAGCCGACCTTCACGCTCAAGCCCGTCCGAAAGTCGCCGAAGCAACTCTTATAGAGCCCCGCCCTCCGCCGGGCTCCCCGGCGCGTCGGTAGGCACCATGAGCACCCATGTCATCCATTTCACCGGTCCCATCAATTCCACCAGTTGCGGCCAGCTGATCGCCCATTGCTCCCAGGCGGTCCAGCAGGATGCCTCGCGGATTCTGCTGAAGATCGCCACCATGGGCGGTGACTGCAGCTACGGCTTCACGATGTACAACTTCCTGCTGTCCCTGCCGCTGCCGGTGCACACCCACAACCTGGGTACCGTCGAATCCATGGGCAACATCCTGTTCCTGGCCGGCGAACACCGCACCGCCAGTCGCCACAGCAAGTTCCTCTACCATTCCTTCTACTGGAACCTGAACAACTCGGTGGACCATGCGCGCATGGCCGAATACGCCATGTGCCTGGACTACGACCTGGACCTCTACGCCGGCATCGTCGCCGAACGTACGGCCGGTGCCGCCGAAGCCCTGGACATCTACAGCTGCCTCAAGGCCAACGCCCGGCTGCTGAGTCCGGAAGCGGCCCTGACCACCGGGGTGATCCATGCCGTGGACGAATGCCGGGTACAGCCGGGTGAGGTCACCACTTTCATCCACCTTTAAGCGGGCAATAAAAAACCCGGTGGCCAAAGGTCACCGGGTTTTTTATTGCCCGCTGCTGAAGATCAGCGGCTGAAGGACACCAGGGTGTTCGGGTAGCCGACGCTGGCATCCAGGCGGCTGGCGTCGAAGAATACCCCCAGGTTGCTCGCGCCCTCCTGCACATAGCTGATCTTGAGGATCTGGCCATTGACGAGGCGTACCGAGCCACCCAGCTTGAAGGCCGAACGATTGGCCGCGGTGGCCGGGATGGAGATGGCCGCGCCGCGACGGTAGACACCGCGATTCCAATCGGCGTTGGTGAAGTCGTTGATGGCGCTGCTGACGCTGGCGGCGCTGGTCACGCCGGTGGGCGACACGGTCACCGTCTTGGGATAGCCCACGGCGTTGCCGTTGAAGGGCGTGCCCTCGGTGAAGACGCCCAGGCTGTTGCCGACCTGCACCGCGGAAATCCGCCGCACCTGGCCATCCGCGGTGGTGAGATAGGCACCGGCCTTGAAGGCGGCGCGGTTCACCGCGGTACCGGGTACCGAGATCGCGGCCTTCTTGAGGAACACCCCCTTGTGCCAGTCCGGGTTGGTGAAGTCGTTGATCACCGAGGTCACGGTACCGGCGGTCGCCCCGGTGCTCGGCGGAATCTGCACACCGGCATTGCTACCGGTGTTGCCTGCGTTGCCGGTGTTGCTGCCGCTGCCGGAATTGCCGCCGGCGCTGCCGCCTGCCGAACCGCTGTTGCCGGTGGCGCTACCGCCGGTGGCCGGCGCGGTGCTGCCACTGGCGACCGGACCGATGGCAGTGCAGCTGCTGTCGTCCAGGTACTTGCGCAGGGTCGGCCACTGCGGCCGCTCCTGGCCATTGATCGGCTCCACCGACATGAAGTAGCTGCCCCAGCCGGGACCGGCGGCCCAGTAGGAGGCCGGGATGCAGTTCTGCTTGAGGTAGGCCAGCATGTTGTCCATCAGCAGATTCCAGCGCGGATTGTTGTCCGGGACACCGAATTCACCGATGTAGCCGCGCTTGTTGTTCTTCTTCAGCCAGTCGACAAAGGGCTTGACCCGGGTCACGCCATAGTTGGCGTCGAGCTTGTTGACATCGGTCTTGTCGTAGCTGCCGCCGGCGTTCTCGTCGAAGTAGGAATGCGCCGAGAAGATGATGTTGTTGGCCGGATCCTTCAGCCCCAGCAGGGCGTCGTTGAATTCGGCCCAGCGGGTGGCGCTCGACCAGCCGTTGCCTTCGACGATGACCGGGCGGGTGCTGTCCACCGCGCGCACGCCATTGATGCCGTACTGGGCCGCGGTCGGCCAGTAGGCCATGGCATCGTGGGGCTCGTTCATGATGTCGTAGGCGTACAGCGAGGACTGGCCGCTCCACTGCCGCGCGATGTGGGTCATGATCTCCTGATAGCGGGCATAGGGTACGCCGCTGGTGCCGATCACCTGGCCGCGATAGCGGGCGTAGTTGTGCAGGTCGAGGATGATCTTGATGCCGTGCTTCTGCGCATAGCCGAAGGTCTGGTTCACCAGGGCGACGTAGGCGCTGTCCAGTGGTCCGCCCAGCTTGGGTTGCAGGCGCTCCCAGATGATGGGGAAACGAATCAGCTTGACGCCCCGCGCGCTCCACTGCTGGAAGTAGGCCTCCACCGGGAAGATGTAGTTGGTGCCATTGATGCCGGGCAGCACCTGGGGCGCGAAGCCCGCACCCGACAGATTCAGACCGACCAGGCTGACAGGCTCGGCCTGGGCAACGCCAGCGGACAGCGCGAGAACAGTGGCGGCCGCGGCGAGCGGACGACGAAGGGCGGTAGCGAAGGAGCGGATAGGCGTCATGGTCGGATACTGCTCAGGGAGGCGTGGCGTCGATATCCTTTGTGTACGAGCAAAGCCTGGGTTTAGGTAAGGCCACTGGGACGTGACAAAAAAAGCACTCTGCGTCCTGCAGTTGCCTTACCCGATACAAGTCATATGCCAGGTGGCTGAAACCTTTCACCCCAAAAGTAGTCACTCTGCTTCACTTTCACGCTGAAACCCCTGACCTAGAGCCTTTACGGCAAACGTAACCAAATGTGCGCGGCATGGGGTCGCAGTGTCGAAACGCTGCGTCTGACAAGATAATCGCGCCCTAAAGACAGAAATCTGACGCCAAATTCATTGACGCTCAGACTGGGGAATTTTCCTGGGTCGCGGCTATCCAAGGCTCAGCAACGTCTTGTATATAAGGTCCAGTCATGCGCGCAGAACAGCCGGGAACCCCTGTCTTCCGACCCACTCTCCTGGTGGTGGACGACGAGCCACTGGTCGCGGATTTCGTCCGCGAGATCCTCGAACCCGAAGGCTTCAACATCATCGCCGCTGACTCCGCCGACACCGCGTTGACGCTGTTGGAAAAGGAAGACGCCAACATCGACCTGCTGCTCACGGATATCCGTATGCCGGGTTCGATGGACGGGGCGCAGCTGGCCAACATGGTCTGCCAGCGCTGGCCAGATATGCCGATTATTGTCATGTCCGGCTACGAAACGCCGTCCACCGCAAGCATCAAATGCCAGGTGCGCTTCCTGCCCAAGCCCTGGTCCATCGGTCAGCTGATCGATGCAGTGAACGGCGTCGCCTATTCGGTTACGCCCAGCGCCTGAAGACCTGGGAACCTTGGCGATGTGAATAGTGTCACATCGCCACCCTGGTACTTAGGACAATAACAATGCTCGCCCTCACCCATCAGTTCGTCGCTCAATTGCCCAACATCGATTGCCTGTTTGGCCCGTTGACCCCGGATGGCGGTCTGCCCGTGCAGCTCGGTCGTTCCTGCGACGAGCGCCGGCTGACCCTGATGCTGGATATGGCGCGCCTGCGTGATAGCGCCTATTGTGCCGCCCAGGCGCAGAAGGTCCGCAGCTCGCTCGGCATTCGCTAACGGCTTCTCCTGCGCTCAGAGCGGTGGCGCCGGCCTGAGTAGCACCGCCTTGAGCGAAAAGGCCGAGGTCACACTGGCCACTCCTGGAATGCAGGTCAGGGTCTCGGCTAGAAAGTGCTGATAGGCTGCCAGATCCTGCACCACCACTCGCAGCACATAGTCGGCATCCCCGGTCATCTGGAAACAGCTCATCACCTGGGGTGCCTTGACGATCTCCCGTTCGAAGGCGCGCAAATAGTCGGTGGACTGCTTTTCCAGACGCACCGAGACGAAGACGCTGACACTGCCGGCCAGCCGGGTCTCGTCGAGTTGGGCGTGATATCCCTGGATGTAGCGCTCCTCCTCCAGACGCTTGACCCGCCGTAGCGTCGGGGTCAGCGACAGCCCGATCTTCTGCGCCAGATCGCGCCAGCTCAGCCGCCCATCGGCGGACAGGGCATTGAGGATGCGCAGGTCGATACGATCCAGACCAGCCATGGTGCAAAACCTCTACTGTTGTTCTTGTACTGAGTTCAATAGCACCAAAAGCCCGGGCTGCCCACCCCGAAATTGCGGCAAAACGGCTAGTGGAGCCGGCCTATACTCAGGTGACCAATAACAAGATTGCCGAGGCCTCCACCATGTGGCACCCTGCATCGCATCCGGACGGCCAACCCGTCCTGCGACCCGCCCGCACCCTCATCCAGCTGGAGGGGCGGCCATGAGCGACTACCCTCCCCTGCGCCTGCACGTCCCCGAGCCCAGCGGCCGACCGGGACGTCCCACGGATTTCAGCTACCTGCAACTCTGCCCCGCCGGTCGTGCGGAAAGGCCGCCGGTGGACGTGGCACCGGTGGATACCCGGGAACTGGCCACCCAGCTGATCCGCATCCTCGACGAAGAGGGTCGCGCCGTCGGCCCCTGGGCCAGCGAAGAAGCGCCCGAACTGCTGCTGCAGGGCCTCAGGGCCATGCTCAAGACGCGGCTGTTCGATGCGCGGATGCTCAAGGCCCAGCGGCAGAAGAAGCTCTCCTTCTATATGCAGTGCCTCGGTGAGGAAGCCATTGCCGTCGGCCAGACCCTGGCGCTGCGCCCGGACGACATGCATTTCCCCACCTATCGCCAGCAGGGCATCCTCATCGCCCGCGAGGCGCCGCTGGACGAGATGATCTGCCAACTGTTGTCCAATGCCCGGGATCCGCTCAAGGGCCGCCAGCTGCCGGTGATGTACTCCTACCGCGACCTCGGCTTCTTTTCCATCTCCGGCAACCTGGGCACCCAGTACATCCAGGCGGTGGGCTGGGCCATGGCTTCGGCGATCAAGGGCGATACCCGCATCGCCGCCGGCTGGATCGGCGACGGCGCCACCGCCGAAGGCGACTTCCATGCCGCCCTCACCTTCGCCCACGTCTACCGGGCGCCGGTGATCCTCAACATCGTCAACAACCAGTGGGCCATCTCCACCTTCCAGGCCATCGCCGGCGGCGAGGGCATCACCCTGGCCACCCGTGGCCTCGGCTATGGCATCGCCGCCCTGCGGGTGGATGGCAACGACTTCCTCGCCGTGCTGGCCGCCTCGCGCTGGGCCGCCGAACGTGCCCGACGCAACCTGGGGCCGACCCTGATCGAATGGGTGACCTACCGCGCCGGTCCCCACTCCACCTCGGACGATCCGTCCAAGTACCGTCCCGCCGATGACTGGACGCACTTCCCCCTGGGCGATCCCATCGACCGGCTCAAGGCGCACCTGATCGGTCGCGGGCTCTGGTCGGACGAACAGCACCAGGCGCTGACCGCCGAGCTGGAAGCCGAGGTGGCGACCGCGCAGAAGGCCGCCGAAGCCCATGGCACCTTTGCCAGCGATCTCGCCCCCAGCGCCGCCGACATGTTCGAGGAGGTCTACCAGGACCTGCCGCCGCACCTGCGCCGCCAACGCCAACAGCTCGGGAAGTGACGCCATGACCGTACAACAGGAAACCGACCTGCCGACCCAGGCCGGCAGCCGCAGCACCCTGACCATGATCCAGGCCATCCGCTCGGCGATGGACGTGATGCTCGAACGCGACGACAACGTGGTGGTGTTCGGCGAGGACGTCGGCTACTTCGGCGGCGTCTTTCGCTGCACAGAGGGCCTGCAGGCCAAATATGGCGCCTCGCGGGTGTTCGATGCGCCCATCTCGGAGAACGGCATTGCCGGCGCCGCGGTGGGCATGGGCGCCTACGGCCTGCGCCCGGTGGCGGAGATCCAGTTCGCCGACTATGTCTACCCGGCCATCGACCAGATCGTCTCCGAGGCGGCGCGGCTGCGCTATCGCTCGGTCGGCCAGTTCACCTCGCCGCTGGTGTTCCGCATGCCCTGTGGCGGCGGCATCTATGGCGGCCAGACCCACAGCCAGAGTCCCGAGGCCATGTTCACCCAGGTGTGCGGCCTGCGCACGGTGATGCCCTCCAATCCCTACGACGCCAAGGGCCTGCTGATCGCCTCCATCGAGAGCGACGACCCGGTGATCTTTCTCGAACCCAAGCGCCTCTACAACGGCCCCTTCGACGGCCATCATGATCGTCCGGTAACGCCCTGGTCGGGCCACCCGGCCAGCGCCGTGCCAGACGGCTATTACCGTGTGGAGCTGGAACGGGCCGCCGTGGTCCGCCCTGGCAAGCAGGTCACGGTGCTGACCTATGGCACCACCGTCTGGGTCGCCCTGGCGGCCGCCGCCGAGACCGGCATCGATGCCGAGGTGATCGACATCCGCAGCCTCTGGCCGCTGGACCTGCAGACCCTCACCGATTCGGTGAACAAGACCGGTCGCTGCGTGGTGGTCCACGAAGCCACCCGTACCTGCGGCTATGGCGCCGAGCTGGTGTCCCTCATGCAGGAGCACTGCTTCCATCGCCTGGAGGCGCCCATCGAGCGCGTGACCGGCTGGGACACCCCCTATCCGCATGCCCAGGAATGGGACTACTTCCCGGGTCCGTCCCGGGTCGGCGCCGCGCTCAAGCGCGTCATGGAGGTCTGAGATGGGTACCCATGTCATCAAGATGCCCGACATCGGCGAAGGCATCGCCGAGGTGGAACTGGTCAAGTGGTACGTGGCGGTAGGGGATGAAGTCGGCGAAGACCAGACCCTGGCCGACGTCATGACCGACAAGGCCATGGTGGAGATCCCCTCCCCGGTGGTGGGCCGGGTGGTCGCCCTGGGCGGCGAGCCCGGCCAGGTGCTGGCCGTGGGCGCCGAGCTGATCCGCCTGGAGGTGGCCGGTGACGGCAATCTGCGCGAGGCCAGTCGCCCCGTGCCGATGGAAGCCGCGCCGGCGCCAGCACCCAAGGCGGAAGCGCCCAGGCCCGAAGCGGCCCCTGCTCCGCGACGCCTGGAAGCGGAGCTCCCGCGCGACGACGAGCGACCGGCTTCCCGTCCGGCCCCCGGCAGTCCGCCGCTGGCGTCTCCCGCGGTGCGCCAGCACGCCTGGGACCTGGGCATCGAATTGCGCTTCCTCACCGGCAGCGGTCAGGGCGGGCGCATCCTGCATGGCGATCTGGAAGCCTATGTGCAGCAACGCGACGCCGGACTGCCACCGGCCACTGGCGGCGGTGGCCTGGCGAAACGCAGCGGCGAGGAGCGCATCCCGCTGATCGGCCTGAGACGCAAGATCGCCGAGAAGATGCAGGCCGCCAAGCGGCATATCCCCCACTTCACCTATGTGGAAGAGGTGGATGTCACCGAGCTGGAAGCCTTGCGCGCCACCCTCAACCAGCGCTGGCAGGGACGTCGTGCCCATCTTACCCTGCTGCCCTTCCTGGCTCGCGCCCTGGTAGTGGCGGTGCGGGACTTTCCGCAGATGAATGCGCGCTTCGACGAAGACAGCAGCACCGTGACCCGCTACGGCGCCGTGCACCTGGGCATCGCCACCCAGGGCGAACAGGGTCTCGCGGTGCCGGTGGTGCGCCATGCCGAGACAATGGATCTCTGGGGCTGCGCCCAGGAGGTGGCACGGCTGGCCACCGCGGTGCGCGGCGGCAAGGCCGGTCGCGACGACCTGTCCGGCTCGACCCTGACCATCAGCAGCCTCGGTCCGCTGGGAGGCATCGCCTCCACGCCCATCATCAACCATCCCGAGGTGGCCATCATCGGCGTCAATCGCATCGTCGAGCGCCCGGCCTTCCGCAACGGCCTGGTGGTGCCACGCAAGCTGATGAATCTGTCCGCCTCCTTCGACCACCGGCTGATCGATGGCCAGGACGCCGCCAGCTTCATCCAGGCCGTGCGCCAGCTGCTCGAACAACCCGCCACCCTTTTCCTGGAGTAGCCATGGACACCCGACTCCTCATCATCGGCGGCGGCCCCGGCGGTTATGTCGCCGCCTTGCGCGCCGCCCAGCTGGGCATCGCCACCACCCTGGTGGAGGGCGCTGCCCTCGGCGGTACCTGCCTCAACGTCGGCTGCATTCCCTCCAAGGCGATGATCCATGTCGCCGAGGAATATCATCGCGCCAGCGGTCGCGCTGAGCATGGCAGCCTGGGCATCCGCCACGGCCGCCCGGAGCTGGATCTTGGCCAGGCCGTGGCCTGGAAGAACGGCATCGTCGATCGTCTCACCACCGGCGTCGCCGCCCTGCTCAAGAAGCAGGGCGTGACGGTAATCGAGGGCTGGGCCGAAATCCTCGATGGCAAGACCGTCGAGGTGCAGCGCGCCGGCGGCGAGCGGCTGCGCATCCGTACCGAGCACCTGGTGCTGGCGATGGGCTCCACCTCGGTGGAATTGCCCAGCCTGCCCTTCGGTGGTCCGGTGATATCGGCCACCGAGGCCTTGTCACCCACGGAAATCCCCGACCACCTGGTGGTGGTGGGCGCCGGCTATATCGGTTTGGAACTGGGCATCGCCTATCGCAAGCTGGGCGCCCGGGTCGCGGTGGTGGAAGCCCAGTCGCGTCTGCTGCCCGGCTACGACGCCGAGCTCACGGCGCCCCTACGGCAGCGCCTGGAACGCCTGGGCATCGAGCTGCACCTGGGCTGCACCGTCGCCGGTCTGGCCGCGGACGGCGCGGGTCTGCGGATGACCCGTGGCGACGGTCGGGAAGAGCTTCTGCCGGCCCAGCGCATCCTGGTCGCCGCCGGCCGCCGCCCCCGCACCGAAGGCCTGGAGCGCCTGCCGCTGGACTACGACGGTCGCTACATCCGCGTCGACGACGGCTGTCGTACCAGCATGACCGACGTCTGGGCCATTGGTGATCTTACCGGCGAACCCCTGCTGGCCCATCGCGCCATGGCCCAGGGCGAGGTAGTGGCCGAGCTGATCGCCGGCAAGCGGCGGCGTTTCGCCCCGGTGGCCATCCCGGCGGTCTGCTACACCGATCCGGAGATCGTGGTGGTCGGCCTCACCCCCGAGCAGGCCAAGGCCCAGGGGCTGGAGACCAAGGTCGCCAGCTTCCCCTTCGCCGCCAATGGCCGTGCCCTCACCCTGGAGGCGCCGGAAGGCTTCGTGCGGGTGGTGGCCCGCGCGGACGACCACCGTATCCTCGGCTGGCAGGCCACCGGGCAGCAGGTGGCGGAACTGGCAACGGCCTTTTCCCACAGTCTGGAAATGGGCATGCAGCTGGAAGACGTCGCCGCCACCCTGCATCCCCACCCCACCCTGGGCGAAGCGGTGCAGGAAGCGGCGCTACGGGCCCTGGGCCGGGCCCTGCATCTGTGACCGGCCTGCCGCGCGACAGCCTGGCGCGGGGCATCCTCGACGAGGCCCTGGCCGGGCTGTGCCGGCGCGGTGGTCTGGCGCCAGACGCCCTGCTAGCCGCCGAAGGCGTCCAGCTAGCCGACCTGCTGCTTGGCCGCGAGCGCCTTTCGGCGCCGCTGTTCGGCCAGCTGTGGTATCGCCTGGCGCGGCGTTTCGATGATGAATTCTTCGCTCTCGGTCCGCGCCCGCTGCCGGCGGGCAGCTTTGCCTTTCTCTGCCAGAGCACCCGCCTGCAACCGACCCTCGGCGATGCCCTGCGGCAAAGCCTCGACTTCCTGCGGCTGACCCTCGGCGTCGACCTGCGCCTGCAGCGCAATGGCGAGCAGGTGACACTGCGGCTGGCCCCGGGCAGTCTGCCGGGCAGCTTCGCCGTCTTCACCCTCTGGCTGATCCTGCACGGCCTGGCCTGCTGGCTGGTGGGCCGTCGCTTGCCGCTGGAGGAAATCCGCCAGACTGCCGAGGAGCCGCCAGCGGAACTGCTGGCCGACTATCGGCAGCGCTTCGGCTCCAAGCTGAGCTTCGCTCGCGGCGAAGACTGCCTGGTGCTAAACGCTGCCGTGCTGGGCCTGCCGATCCGCCGTACTGCCGCGGACGCGCGCCGCTTCATCGCCGCCGCACCGGGCAATCTGCTGGTGCATTATCGCGACGACGCCAGCCTGATCACCCGCATCCGCACCCTGTTGCGTACTTGTGCACCAGAGGACTGGCCGGACGCCGTCAGCCTGGCCGAGGCCCTGGGCCTGGCCCCCGCCACCCTGAGGCGCCAGCTGGCCGCGAGCGGCCAGACCTACCAGGGCCTCAAGGACGAACGCCGGTGCCGGCTAGCCTGTCGCCAGCTGGACCAGGGCGCCTTGCCCCTGGACGAGCTGGCCCTGCGCCTGGGTTTCGCCGACCCCCGTTCCTTCCAGCGCGCCTTTCGCAAGTGGACGGGCCTCAGTCCCCTCGGCTATCGCCAACGCCAGACCCGGGCGGGTTAGCCGTCGGCCAGCTGGGCAGCGATGGCGGCGGTATCGATCACCGAGCGCACCTCGCGGATGCGTCCGTTCTCGAAACGATAGAAGACATGTTCGCTGAAGCGTACGCGCCGTCCGTTCACCGCCAGCCCGAACAGCTCGCCGCGCGGCGTGCAATCGAAATCCAGCTGCGCGGCCAGCCAAGGCGCCTCGACCACCAGCAGATGGACGGTGAAGTGCAGATCGGGAATGGCGGCATGATCGCCTTCAAGCATGGCCTGGTAGCCCGCCAATCCCAGGGGCCGGCCGTTGTGCTCGACGGCGTCGTCGACATAACGGCCAAGCGCCGTCCAGGCCTGGCGGTTGAGGCAGTCGAGGTAGGCCTGGTAGTGGCTGCCGAGTTCGGTTGCGGCAAGGGGCATGACACGTTCTCCATGGGCGTTGACTGCTACAGGGGACCGCGCCAGTCCGGCAAGACTCCCGTTACCCGAGGCGATTCTTCACCAGACGGCCACCTTGCAGGATGACGTCGAGTCTTTCGCCCTGCCCCACCAGACAGGAGATATCAGCCAGCGGATCGCCATCCACGACCAGCAGATCGGCCAGGGCTCCGGTCGCGATACAACCCAGTTCGCCCTCGCGTTCAAGGATGCGTGCCGCGACACTGGTGGCGCTGCGCAAGGCCTCCAGATTGCCCAGCACCTCGGCGCGGATGCGCAGTTCCTGGGTCTGGTATTCGTGCATCTCGCCCAGCAGGTCGGAGCCGTAGCCCATGGGCACGCCCGCCTCGGCGAAGAATTCCAGGGCGCGACGGCCCGCCAGACGGACATCTTCGATCTTGGCCACGGAATCCGCTGGCAGGCCATAGCGCGCGCCGTGCTCGGCGAGCATCTCGTAGGTCACCTGGGTGGGCACGGCGAAGGCGCCCCGCTCGCGCATCAGCTGCGCCGTATCCCGGTCGACCAGATTGCCGTGTTCGATGGTGCGTACCCCGCACGCCACGGCGCGGCGAATGGCGCGGGCGGTATAGGCATGGGCCATCACATAGGTGTTGGCCGCCTCGGCTTCCTCGACGATGGCGCAGAGCTCGGCTTCGCTGTACTGGGTATTGGCGATGGGATCAGTAGGTGAGGAAACACCGCCGGAGGCCATGATCTTGATCTGGCTGGCGCCCTGCTGCAGTTCTTCGCGCACCGCCTTGCGCACGTTGTCCACCCCATCCACCACCCGGGCGATGGCACCGGCGCGGAAACAGCAACTGCACGGCTCGTTCAGCAGGAGCTCCCCACGCGCCCGCATGTCCCCGTGGCCGCCGGTCTGCGACAGCGCCTTGCCGGAGGCGAAGATCCGCGGGCCCGGCACCAGTCCCAGGGCAATGGAGCGCGCCAGCGCCCAGTCCGCACCGCCGGCATCGCGGACGGTGGTGAAACCGCGCTCGAGCATCGCGCCCAGGATCGGCAAGGCGCGGTACATGATGATGGCGTTGGGCTGCAGGGCGTTGAAACCCAGGTTGGCACTGGACGCCAGTACATGCACATGGCAATCGATGAGGCCCGGCATCAGGGTGCGGCCGCCCAGATCGATGACGGTGACACCTGCCGGCGGCGCAGCGCTCTGGTCGCGTACGGCGGTAATGCGCTCACCGTCCACCAGGACTTCTTTACCGCTGATCAGGGTGCCGGTGGTCAGATCGAGCAGCTTGCCGTTGCGCAGTAGTAGAGAGGTGTTTTGAGTCATGCGGATTCTCCCGAGGGTTGGCCGCTGGCGCCGTCGCGAAACAGCGCGGCGCCCCCGGCACTGATGGCCGCGGCGAACATGATGTAGAAGGCTGGCGCCAGATGGCTGCCGGTAGCAGCGATCAGCCAGGTCACGGTAAAGGTGGCGAAGCCGCCAAACAGGGTCACGGCGAAGTTGTAGGCCACCGACAGTCCGGTGGAGAGCACCCGCGTCGGCAACAATTCGCCGAAGGCTGCCAGCAGACCGCCCAGATAGCCGGAGATCAGCAGCCCCAGCACGGCCTGGAACACCAGCAGGGAAGGCAGGCCCGGCCAGCGATTGAGCATCCAGAACAGCGGCCAGGCGGCGCAGAAGATGGCCACGGCCGACCCCAGCAGCCAGGGTCGCTTGCCATGGCGATCTGCCAGGCGCCCTACCAGGGGTGTCGCCACCAGCAGCACCACGCCACCGAGTACACCGGCGGTGAAGCCCAGGCCGCTGGGCAGGCCCAGCACCCGAGTAGAGTAGGACGGCAGGTAGAACAGCACGGAGTAGGTGCAGACCGTCCAGAGCACGACCATGGAAAAGGTAATGGCGGTCTGGCGGGGATAGATGCGCACTACCTCCCGCAGCGGCGACTGGGCACGCTCGACGGAGGCATAGGCAGGGGTTTCGTCGATGCGGCTACGGATGTAGAAACCGACGGGGCCGATCAGGGAGCCGAACAGGAACGGCAGGCGCCAACCCCAGCTCTCAAGTTGCTCCGGGGTCAGCAACGCCGACAGCAGCGCGCCGGTGCCTGCACCCAGGGCGACCGCCACCCCGATGCTCGCCTGGATCCAGCTGGAGTAGTAGGCCTTTTGCCCAGCGGGCGCGTGTTCGGTGAGAAAGGCGGTCGCGCTGCCCATCTCGCCACCCGCCGAAAAGCCTTGCAGCAAGCGCGCGAAGACGATGAGCGCCGGGGCGAACAGCCCCCACTGGGCATAGCCCGGGGTCACGGCGATGATCAGGGTACCGGCGGCCATCAAGAGGATGGTCAGCGACAGCGCCGCCTTGCGACCGCGGCGATCGGAGTAGATGCCGAGCAGGATGCCCCCTACTGGCCGCATGAAGAAACCGACGCCAAAGGTGGCCAGGGCCAGGAGGTAGGAGGTGAGTTCGCTGGCGGTCGGAAAGAACACCTTGGCGATGATCACGGAGAAGAAGCTGTAGACGGTGAAGTCGAACCACTCCAGACCGTTGCCGATCACGGTTGCGACCACCGCCTTGTTGGCCTGGCGGCGGTGGGCGGCGGACGGCTGCGGAAAGGTCGTAGCGCTCTGCATTGTTGGCTCCCTGAATGCAAGTCGCGCAGGAAACTCGGGAGTCCCTGCACCGGCGACGGCAGTTTCGATAAAGGAAACAGGACGAGGATCTCCGCCCTCTGCCGCCGAGCTTAAGGGGCTACCGGGGACGCAGGAAAACGCTGATTGCAGGGGTTTGCATGCGCCTGACGCATGCAAGAGGGATCAGTGCGACGCGCTCAGGCTGTCGTTCAGCCAGGTCTCGAAACGGCGCGCCGCCAGGCCCGGCTGACGATCGCCCGGCCACAGCAGGTAGTAACCACCCTGCCCCTGCACGCATTCGCTACAGGCTGCCACCAGCGCACCCGACTGCAGGTGGGCATCGATCATGGGGCGCCAACCCAGGACGATACCGTGGCCGGCAATCGCCAGATCGACCAGGATGGGGTACTGACTCACGGTGAGCCGCTGGCGGATCCGCGGGGCGGCATAGCCCAGCCGCGCGAACCATTCCGCCCAGGAGAGCCAGCGCCGCTGACCGTCCTCGATCATCAGCAGGCATCGGTCGAGCAGCTCCGGGGGTGACAGCTGACGCCCACCCAGGTAGTCCGGCGCGCAATAGGCGCCTACCCACTCGGGAAACAACTGGCGGCCAGCCAACCCCGGGGGCGGCGGTTCACGCAGGAAATAGAGCGCCAGATCGAATTCCGGCTTGAGCAGGGTATCGAGGTTGTCCAGCACCCGCAGGCGCACGTCGATGCCGGGAAAGGCACTGGCGAAGCGGCCGATCAGCGGGCCCAGCCACAGCGCGGCCACGCCCGAGGAACAGGCCAGCACCAGCTGCTGCTCGCCACTGATATCCATGACGTCCGCGGTGGTTTCCGCGAGACCCGCGAGCAGCTGCTGAACCCGCTCGGCATAGCGCTGCCCGGAGACGGTCAGGTGCAGCCGCTTGTGCTCTCGGCGAAACAGCGCGCGACCGAGAAAGGCCTCCAGCTGCGCCACCTGACGGCTGATGGCGCTCTGCGTGAGGTTGAGCTCCAGCGCCGCCCGCGTAAAGCTGCCGAGCCTGACCGTTGCCTCGAAGGCAATCAGATTGGTCAGGGGTGGCAAGGGCTCGATACGCATCCGGAGGCTCTGCAACACTGGGCTGAAACGGCCAGTCTAGCGCCTCTGACGGGCGCGGGGCGTGCTCAACGATGCTCGAACTTCGCCGGTCGCTTCTCGATGAAGGCCGCCATGCCTTCCTTCTGGTCGGCGCTGGCGAACAGCGAATGGAAGACCCGGCGCTCGAAGCGGATGCCCTCGGCCAGGCTGGTCTCGAAGGCGCGATTGACGCTTTCCTTGAGCAGCAGGGTCGCCGGCAGCGAACGACTGGCGATGCCGCGGGCGGCCTCCAGGGTGCGCTCCAGCAGCTCGTCGGCGGGAAACACCTGGGCGACCAGCCCGGCACGCTCGGCTTCGGCGGCGTGCAGCTGCCGCCCGGTCAGGCACAGTTCCATGGCCTTGGCCTTGCCTAGGGCGCGGGTCAGGCGCTGGGTACCACCGATGCCCGGAATGACGCCCAGGGTGATCTCCGGCAGGCCGAAGCGTGCGGTGTCGGCGGCATAGATGAAGTCGCACAGCAGCGCCAGTTCGCAACCACCGCCCAGCGCATAGCCGGCGACGGCGGCGATCAGCGGTTTGCGCCGCTCGGCGATGCGGTCGGCGACGCGGAAGTAGTCGTCCAGGTAGATCTGCGGATAGCCCTGCCCGGCCATTTCCTTGATGTCGGCGCCCGCGGCGAACGCCTTGGCCGAGCCGGTGAGCACCACGCAACCGACCTCGGGATCGGCGTCCAGGCGCGCCAGCATGGCATCCAGCTCATGGAGCAGCTGGGCATTGAGGGCGTTGAGCGCTTTGGGGCGATTGAGGGTGATGAGGGCGACGCGCGCCTCGATCTCCAGCAGCAGGGTCGATTCGGTAGAGGCTTCGCTCATGGTCTTGTCCTTGTCTAGTCGTTGAGTTCCAGCGCCATGGCCGTGGCCTCGCCGCCGCCGATGCAGATGGCCGCCACGCCCCGGCGCAGACCGCGCTGGCGCAGCGCCTGGATCAGGGTGACCAGGATGCGCGCACCGGACGCGCCGATGGGATGGCCCAGGGCACAGGCGCCACCGTGCACGTTCAGGCGTTCCGGGTCCAGCCCCAAGGCATCCTGAGCGGCCAGGGCCACCACGGCGAAGGCTTCGTTGATCTCGAACAGGTTGACGTCGCTCAGCTGCCAGTCGATGCGCGCGAGCAAGGTACGGATGGCGCCGATGGGCGCGGTGGGAAAGTCGCCCGGCGCGCCGGCATGGGCGGCATGGCCACGGATCGTCGCCAGCGGCCTCAGCCCTTCGCGCGCTGCCGTGCTTGCCCGCATCAGCAGCAGCGCTGCGGCGCCATCCGAGATGGAACTGGCGTTGGCCGCGGTGACGGTACCGCCTTCACGAAAGGCCGGCTTGAGGGTGGGAATGCGTGCCGGATCGGCACGGCGGGGTTGCTCATCGGTGTCGATGCTCAGGGTTTCCCTGCGTCCCGCTACCTCCACCGCCACGATCTCGCTGGCGAAGGCACCGCTGGCCTGCGCCTGGCGCGCCCGGGCGAGGGACTGCTGGGCATAGGCATCCTGGCGTTCGCGGCCAATGCCCAGGCGCGCGGCGCAATCCTCGGCGAAGGTGCCCATCAGGCGCCCGGGTTCATAGGCGTCTTCCAGGCCGTCGAGAAACATGCTGTCGATCAGGGCGCCATGGCCGAGGCGGTAGCCGCTGCGGGCCTTTTCCAGCAGATAGGGCGCGCGACTCATGCTCTCCATGCCGCCCGCCACCACCACCTCGCCACTGCCGGCGCGCAACAGGTCATGGCCGAGGATGGCCGCCTGCATCCCCGAACCGCACATCTTGTTCAGGGTGGTGCAGCGCGTGCGCTGGGCCAGACCGGCGCCAAGCGCCGCCTGGCGTGCCGGTGCCTGGCCGAGGCCGGCGGGCAGCACGCAGCCCAGCAGCACCTCGTCGACCCGTTCCGGCGCCCAGCCCGCCCGTTCCAGTACGGCGCGGACCACGGCGCTACCAAGCTGCGGCGCCGACAGCGCGGCCAGTTCGCCACCCAGGGCCGCCATGGGCGTACGGGCGGCGGCGACGATGACAATGGGGTCGTTCATGACGATTCTCCTAGCGCGGGGCCATGCGCAGCGCGCCGTCGAGGCGGATCACCTCGCCGTTGAGCATGGGATTCTCGATGATGTGGCGGACCAGGGCGGCGAATTCCTCGCCGCGGCCGAGGCGCGGCGGAAAGGGCACATTAGCGGCCAGGGCGTCGCGTACCTCGGGGGTCATGCCGGCCATCATGGGCGTCTCGAAGACGCCCGGCGCTATGGTCATGACCCGGATGCCCTGCCCGGCCAGTTCGCGCGCCGCCGGCAGGGTAAGCGCGGCAACGCCGCCCTTGGAGGCGGCATAGGCGGCCTGGCCGATCTGGCCATCGAAGGCAGCGATGGAGGCGGTGTTGATGATCACGCCGCGCTCACCGCCGACATTGGCCTCACCCTGGGCCATGGCCGCCGCGGCCAGGCGCAGGACATTGAAGCTGCCCACCAGGTTGACGTTGATGATGCGCGCGAAGGCGGCGAGATCGTGGGGACCATTGCGCCCGAGGATGCGTGCGCCGCCGACGATGCCGGCGCAGTTGATCGCCCCCTGCAGACTGCCCCAGCGGGCCAGCACGGCATCCAAGGCGGCGCTCAGGGCCTCGGCATCGGTCACGTCCACGGCCAGCGCCAGAGCCTGGTCGCCGAGCCGTTCGGCCTGGGCCTGCACGGCCTCGGCCTGGAGATCCAGCATTGCCACTCGGGCGCCTGCCGCGATCAGTCCCTCAGCGGTGGCGGCGCCCAGGCCGGAACCGGCGCCGGTTACCAGAAAGGTTTGCTCGTCGATGCGCATGGTGGCACTCCCCAGGATGATGGACTCATCTTCGATCCTCGGCCGGGGTCGGACAAGGGCCGGAGCGCTCAGTCGCAGCGAGCGATCCGGCCCCTCGTTCACCAGGGCAGGACCTGCCCCTGGTAGTCGAGAAAGGCGCAGCCAGGCTGGCCGGCCCGCGCCTCGATCGTCGCCACCAGACCGGCGACGCTATCGGCCACCTCGACCGGCGCGCTGGACCCGCCCAGTTCGGTGCGCACCCAGCCCGGGTGCAGTGCCAGCACGGCGAACGCCGGCTGCTGCCCGGCGACCCAGCTCTGCAGCAGGCTGTTGAGCGCTGCCTTGCTGGCGCCATAAAGTGGCATTTCGGCGGCTCGTGCCAGACTGACGCTGCCCATCTGCGAACTCAGGCAGGCCGCCACCCCGGCAGCGGCCATCCGCGGTGCCAGGGCCTCCAGCAACCGCAGGGGCGCCACGGCATTGGTGAGGAACAACTCGCCCAGCTCCGCGACGCTCGCCCGCTGCCCGTCCTCTTCCATCGGCCCCATGATGCCGGCATTGACGATCAGCCGCTCCAGCGAGCCATCACCCAGCTCGTCCAGCAGTCGCGTGCCCAGGTCGGGATCGCGCAGATCGCCGGTCACTACCCGCAACCGCCCCTTGGCGGCCGCGACCATCGTATCCAACGCCGCATTCGGCGTTCGCACCACCGCCAAAACCTGAGCCCCTTGCGTCAGATAGCGCTCCACCAGCCCCAACCCTATGCCCCGCGAGGCACCTATCACCCAGACATTCATAGCCTTCTCCTCAGTCGGTCAACGTGATGCGCAGATGCCGTTTCTTGCCCAGACTCACCCGCCGACCCGCGTCGCTCAGCGCCAGACGGATATCGGGATCCATCACCGGTTGCTCGTCCAGGCGCAGGCCGCCGCCTTCCGCCAGTCGACGTACCGCACTGCGCGACGGTTGCACTCCCGCCTCGACCAGCAACTCGACCAGGGTGACGCCCGCGTCCAGTTGCCTGCGGCTTAGGGCGACCTCCGGCAACTGCCCGGCGCCGTCGCGATCGGCGAATACCTCGGCGGCGGCTGCCTCAGCCTCGCGTTGCGCCCGCTCGCCATGGGCCAGCCGGGTCGCCTCATTGGCCAGCACGCTCTTCGCCAGATTGATTTCCGCACCGCCGAGCGCGCCGAGCCGCCGCACCTCGTCCAGCGGCAACTCGGTGAACAGGGCGAGGAAGCGCTCGACGTCGGCATCGTCGCAATTGCGCCAGAATTGCCAGAAGTCGAAGGCCGACAGCCGCTCCTCGTTGAGCCAGACCGCGCCCTGGGCCGACTTGCCCATCTTGCGGCCGTCGCGGGTGGCCAGCAGCGGCATGGTCAGGCCATGGAGCCGGGGACCGCCCTGCCGGCGTGACAGCTCCACGCCGTTGATGATGTTGGCCCACTGGTCGGCACCGCCCAGTTGCAGGGTGCAGCCGTAGCGCCGCGACAGCTCGACGAAGTCGTAGGCCTGCAGCAGGGTGTAGCCGAATTCCTCGAAGGACAGCGAGTGCTCGCGGTCGAGACGATTCCTGATGGCATCGAAGGTCAGCAGCCGGTTGATGGAAAAGTGCCGGCCGACGGCGCCGAGAAAATCCAGGTAGCCCAGGCCGTCGAGCCACTCGGCGTTGTCCACCACCTGGGCGCGGCCGTGGCCATCGCCCACTTCAAGATAGCGGTGAAAAGCCTTGGCGATGCCGGCCATGTTCAGGGCGATCTGGCCGTCGGTCAGCACCGGGCGGCTACTGTCACGAAAGCTGGGATCACCGATGCGGGTGGTGGCGCCACCGATCAGCAGGAGGATGGGATGGCCGGCGCGCTGCAGCCAGCGCATCAGCATCAGGCCCTGCAGGTGGCCGACGTGGAGGCTGTCGGCGGTGGCGTCGAAGCCAAGATAGCCGGTCACCGGTCCACTGGCAAAGGCACGGGCGAGGCCGTCACGATCGGTGGTCTGGTGCACGAAGCCGCGGGCTTCGAGGGTGGCGAGCAGGTCTTGCTGGGTGCTGTCCATGGGGTCTCCTGTGGCTGGACGGTGCCAGGGAGACCGGGAGAAGTTGCCTTGACCGAGCCGCCCTAGGCGGTTCGGTCATGCAGCGCAGTACCTACCACCCGATATTGATCAGGTAGTAGTAATAGGCGCTGATTGGGCAAAGGAAGGTTCGCATGGGGCGTCACGCTACCGGCTTGCCCAGCGGTTGGCAACTGCGAACCGCTCGCACTGCCGCTTCGACCAGATGTCGCACCTCCCCTGGCAGGCGCTGAACGAACGGCGACAGTGGCGTTCCGACACCTGTCCTTTGCCAGCAGTATCGAGACGCAGAGATGAACGTACCCGCTCCACCCCTAGCGATCCCCCGCGCCAACGTGGCGTTTCCAGGTGTACCTGGACAAGGAACATCCCTTGCGTGAGAGGATCCCACCGATGAAAAGCATCACCCCGGCCAATCTGTTGCTGCTACTGCTTTGCCTCACGGTGCTGGCCTACGCGACCGACCTGATCGGCTAGCCTCGGCCTGGAACAACCTCAATGAGGCGTAGCTGATGGTTGCCGTCCGGCGTCTCTTGGCCTAGCGTTCAGGCCGTGTCCGTCAGAGAACTACAGCGTCATGCCCAGCCAACTCTCCAGCACCGTCGAAAGCATCGAGCTGCTGGCGTCCCTGGATTCCGTCGCGGCGCTCCTGCGCGTCGTCTGTGATGTCAGCGGCCTTGGGGTCGCCACCGTCGCCGAGGTCACCGAGCAGCGCTGGATCGCCTGCGCGGTGGAAGATCGCATCGCCTTCGGCCTGCAACCCGGCGCCGAATTGGACCTCGAATCCACCCTCTGCAACCACGTACGCTCCTCCCACGACGCCGTGATCATCAGCGACGTGACCCAGAACCCCACCTACTGTGATCACCCGGCGCCCGGCCTCTATGGCTGGAAGAGCTACCTGTCGGTCCCGGTGTTTCGACCCAACGGCACCTTCTTCGGCACGCTGTGCGCCTTTGATCCCCAACCCGCACCGCTGCTGGAGCAGCGCCCGGTGATCGCTACGCTGGACGGCTTTGCCCGCCTGCTGGGCGAACTCCTCGCCCGCGAAGAACAGCGTCGCGAAGAAAGTCCCGGCCCGCGTGGCGACCTCGATCTCACACCGTTGCGCGAACAGTTGCTGGTGCTGCTGGAGGAGGATCTGCAGCATCCGCTGCAGGCGCTGGCCAAGGACGCGCCCGTGGATGCCTCCCAGGCGCAGCGCTGGCAGACCGAGGCCCGGCGCCTGGCCGAACGCAGCGCTGCGGCCGCCGACTTCGTGCGCGTCCGCCTGGGCCATGGCCTGCCCCTGAAACCGGCCCTGGTGGCAGGCGCCAATGAACGGCTCCTGGACCTGCTCGTCAGGCTGCAGACGCGTTTCCCCGACCATACCCTGGGCAGCGAGTTGCCGGAGCTACCCGCCGCCCTGCGCCTCGACCTGCCGCGCCTGTTGCAGGCGGTGGAGGCGCTGCTGGAGTGGGTCGCATCCCGCAACCCTGCTGGTGGCACCCTGCTGCTGCGCGGCGTGCTCGACGAACGCTGCTACCGCCTCGCCGTGGAAAGCCGCACCGCCGTGGTGGAGCCTGCAACCCTGAACCAGGTGTTCCAGCCGCTGCTGACCCAGGCCGATTCCGAGCAGCCCGCCCGCCTGGACCTGGGCCTCTATCTCGCCCAGGAAATCGCCCGCGGCCATGGCGGCAGTCTGGTCGCGCGCCTGGAAGCCGGCCACCTGAGATTTCTCCTTACCCTGCCCACTGCTCTGGATTGATGCCCTTGCCCTTCCCTTCTCCCCTGCTGGTGATCCGTCACGGCGAAACCGACTGGAACGCCAGTGGTTGCCTCCAGGGTCGCCAAGACATACCCCTCAACGCGCGCGGCCGTGCCCAGGCCGAAGCCGTGGGCCTGGCCCTGCGCGACCGCCTCGACGTCTCTCGCTTCGCCTGCCTGAGCAGTCCGCTGCAACGCGCCAGCGCGACGCTCGATCTGATCCTGGCGCAGCTGCCGGGCACGCCAAGAAGCCTGGCCCGCGATGCGCGCCTGGCGGAAAAAGCCTTTGGTGACTGGGAGGGACTGGACATGCCGACCATCGCCCAGCGCTATCCGGAGCAGCACGCCCGACGCGTCGCCGAGCCCTATACCTTCCGGGTACCCGGTGGCGAAAGCTATGCCGATGCCGCCGAGCGGGTGCGCCCGCTGCTGGAAGAACTCCAGGGTCCCACGCTACTGGTGGCCCATGGCGCCCTGATCCGCAGCCTGCTGGTGGCGACCGGTCTGGCCAGCCCGGAGGTGGCGACCCGGATGGTCATCCACCAGGGGCGCTGGCTGGAACTCGATGCGACCGGTTATGCGTGGTACAGCGCGCCTGGCTGGGACGACCAGTCCTAACTCAGCCGCCGGGCGAACTGGCTGACCGCGCCCACCACCTGGCGGGCGCCCTCCTGGATTTCGGTGATGCGCACCCCGGCGTTGCTCGCCAGGTGCAGCCCCTGCTCCGCCTGCTGGCGGCTGGCCGCCATGTTGCTGACCGCAGTCTGCGCCAGTTGCTGATTCTGCTGCACCACCCCGACGATCTCTTCGGTGGCCTTGCTGGTGCGCCCGGCCAGTTGCCGGACCTCGTCCGCCACCACGGCGAAACCCCGGCCCTGTTCGCCTGCTCGGGCGGCTTCGATGGCGGCGTTGAGCGCCAGCAGATTGGTCTGCTCGGCGATGCCGCTGATGGTCTTGACGATGGCGCTGATCACCAGCGACTGCTTGCCGAGGTCCTCGATGCCGTTGGCAGCGACCTGGATCTCGTCGGCGATGCGGGTCATCACCGCCACCGTGTCCTGCACCACCGCCGCACCCTGACGGGCGCTTTCGTCGGTGGTCTGGGAAATGTCGAAGGCGACCCGCGCGGCTTCGGCCACCGCCAGCTCCTGCTCCACCTGTTCGGTGATGACGGTGGCGAACTTGATGACCTTGTACAGCTCGCCGCGGGTGTTGAGCACCGGGTTGTAGGAGGCTTCCAGCCAGACCGTGCGGCCATGGCTGTCGATGCGCTTGAAGCGACTGGCCACGTAGTCACCCCGGTTGAGCCGCTCCCAGAAGGCGCGATAGTCGGCCGATTCGGCCTCTTCACGGCTGCAGAACATCCGATGGTGCTTGCCGACGATCTGCGCCAGCGAATAGCCCATGCCCTGCAGGAAGCGCTCGTTGGCGGTGAGCACCTCGCCGGACAGATCGAATTCGATCACCGCGGTGGAGCGCAGCAATGCATTGATGATGCCCGAGTGTTCGGTGGAGACTTCCACCTGCTCGGTCCGGTCGTAGGCATAGCAGCGGATCTGCTTGACCTGGCCCTGGCTGTCACGCACCGGCGTCCAGATCGCATAGAGCCAGGCAACGCCGCCCGTGCCGCGCAGCAGCCGATAGATGCCACTGGCTTGGTGACCTTCGCTGAAGCTTCGCTTCAGATCCCGATAGCAGTCCATGCATTTGACGTAGTCGGGAATGAGGTCGTCGAGTTTCCATCCGGTCAGGCTGCCAGGCGCGTAGCCCAGGCAGAGCGCGAAGTTCTCGTTGAAATCCTCGATCCGGCCCTGGGCGTCCAGCAGCAGATGCAGCGAATCCTGATGGAAGGCCGCGCTGACCTGGCGGTGTTCGGACAGTTCGGCTTCGAGATCGGCGATGCGGCGTTTGAGTGCGGAGTTGAACATGGGATCACCCAGGAAAGTTGTGTCTTCCTCTGGTTCGACGCGCCGCGGAATTTCTTGACAACTCGCTGATGAACGCCTGCACCCGGTTCCGGCAGAGGAGGCGCGGGTGGCGCGCCCCGTCTGGCGACTCCCGGCAAACACCACTCGCTCTAGCCTGCCGGTACCGCTTTGATGAGGGACGCCTGCGGTGGCCGACAAAGCCACGGGTAATCCGTTACCCGACCGTTCGACGAAGCGACGAGCGGTATCGTCAAACGGTCGCAGCCACGCGCTCCGGAAGGGTCTGCCGGGCCTGACCTTCCAGACGTTTCACCAGCGCCCCGAGATCGATCAGGGTCGCCTGGCGACTGTTGCCCGCGGATCCTACGCCCACCCAGCTCTGCGCCCGCTGCGCCGGTACTGCCCCGCCCTCCCCTGGCAACTGCCAGCTGCGCGCCAGGGCATCGGCGCGCAACTCGGTAAAGGCCTCGATGGCCTCGACCCGCTGCACCACGAAACCCAGGCGCTGGCTTTGCCCTTCCACCACGATCACCTGATCGCCGGGACCGGACTCCACCGCTGTCGCACCGGCCAGGGTCCGCAGGCAGACCAGGGTGATCTGCTGGCCGCGGACCTCCATCAATCCCAGCAACCGCGGATCCCGCTGGCCGAGGCGTAGGTAATGCGCCGGCAGCGGCAAGACCTCCGCCACCTGCTCCAGCGGGACGGCGAACAGCAATTCGGCGAGAAAGGTCAGGCACGGCTGACGGCGGACCTGACGCCGCTCTTCGCGCAGCAGGTCGCGATCGGTGCGATAGATCCGCGCATAGGCCACCGCCGCCTCCTGGCACCCCAGGGCCAGGTGATCGATCACGATGGCCGCCTCGCCCTCCGCGGCGCTGAACACCCCGCGCAACAGCCCGGGCTGCTCCAGCCCGAAGCCAAGCAGCGGCGCGCACTGCGCCGGATCCCGCCGCCACATGCCGAGCAGCCGCTGGAAGCCGAAGGCGACCCGATACTGACCCCGGTCGCCCGCCGCCAGCACCAGCAGCTGCTCATGGTGAGCCTGGGCGGACGTGGCCAGCCCCAGCAGCTCGGACAGCTCCAGCACCGGCAAGGCCTGGCCTCTCAGCTGCACCTGGTAGCGACAGCTGTCGCTGGCGAATTCGCTGGGCGTCAGCTGCGGTCGATCCACCAGCTCCTGAACCACCGCCGCATCCAGGCACAGGCGCCGCCCGTCGCACTCGAACAGCAGATAGAGCCGCTCCGCTTCCGTGCCAATGGCGGCCTGCCGCTGTAGCGGCGGCGGCCTGTCGGCACTGACCTCGAAGCCCGGCAAGGCGGCCAGGGTGTCCAGATCCAGCAGATGGACCAGCCGGCCGCTTTCCGGGCGCAGATGGACGCGCCCCAGCAGGCGCCCGGGCGTCCCCTGCAATTGCACGATGGCGTCATCCGCCAGCTTGAGGATGTCCACCACCCCATCGATGGCCAGGCCGAAGCGTCCCCCCCCATGACGGATCACGGCGATCCGGCGCTCGTGCTCGACCGCCGGCAGCCCCAGCAGGCAATGGCCGTCCACCAGCGGCAGCGGCTGGCCGCCCAGCTCGAAGAGGCCCAGCAACCAGGGCACCGGACTTGGATGAGGCGCCAGGCGCTCCGGCCAGGGCACCACGCGTTCCAGGGCCTGGGCGGACAGCGCGACTTCCAGTTCGCCGATCCGCACCACACCCTGGGTCACGGCCGTCCTCCCCCAACCACCGGCGAAAGGGTGGTGGCCGCGTCCAGTTCCTGGATCAGCTGATTGACCCGCGCCGCATCGTCGAGCTGGGCCGCGGTGGAGCCGTTGATGGCCTCGATGGACTGCTGGGTCTTGCCCACCCCTTCGGCGATCAGGCCGAAGGCCTCGCCCACGCTGCGCGAGATCTCACTGCCCTGGGCGATGCTCTTGACCGACTCCAGGATCAACTTGTTGATCTCCTTGGTCGCCTGGGACGACTTCTCGGCCAGCTTGCGGACCTCATCGGCCACGACCGAGAAGCCCAGGCCGTGCTCGCCGGCGCGAGCCGCCTCGATGGCGGCGTTGAAGGCGAGCATGTTGGTCTGATTGGCGATGTCGCTGATCA
Organism: Pseudomonas oryzihabitans; assembly: GCF_014522265.1. Classification (GTDB taxonomy): domain Bacteria; phylum Pseudomonadota; class Gammaproteobacteria; order Pseudomonadales; family Pseudomonadaceae; genus Chryseomonas; species Chryseomonas aestiva. The sequence goes on along the minus strand of NZ_CP017024.1, from coordinate 3,599,721 downwards.
CCTGGACGATGTCCTGGATGCCTCCGGCCGTGGTACCGATGGCCTCCATGGCGTCCAGCGAGCGGGTCAGGGTCAGGGAACCACGCTCGGCTTCTTCCAGGGTGCGTCGGGCCATGCGGTTGGCGTCGTCGGTGGTCTCGGCGATCTGGTTGATGGAGCGGGTCAGGGCGTGCAGCGAAAGATTCATCTGCTCGATCTTCTGCCGCACGTGCTGTTCCATCTCCACCTGGCGGGTGATGTCGGTGGCGAACTTCACCACCTTGTGCACCTGCCCATCGGCGTCGAAGATGGGGTTGTAGGTGGCCTGGATCCAGATCCGCTGGCCGAACTTGCTCAGCCGCATGAAGCGCCCGCCAAACACCTCGCCCTGGGCCAGCCGCGCCCAGAACTCGCGGTACTCGCCGGAGGCGACGTGCTCCGCCTCGCAGAAGATGCGGTGATGCTGGCCGCGGATCTCCTCCAGCCGATAGCCCAGGGTCGCCAGGAAGTTGCGGTTGGCTTCGAGGATCTTGCCGGTCAGATCGAATTCGATCACCGCCTGGCCGCGGTCGACGGCCGCCACCTTGCCCGCATAATCGCTGTTGCGAATCTGGCTTTCGGTGATGTCCACGGCGAACTTCACCACCTTGCACGGCTTGCCGTCGGCGTCGAAGATCGGGTTGTAGGTGGCCTGGATCCAGATCTCCTCGCCCCGGCTGTTGCGTCTCTTGTACACCCCGGCGTCGAATTCGCCCCGCGCCAATTTATCCCAGAACAGCCGGTACTCCGCCGAGCGGGCATAGTCGTCGGGACAGAAGATGCGGTGATGCTTGCCCACCACTTCATCGGTCTGGTAACCCAGGGCCAGCAGGAAGTTGCGGTTGGCGGCGAGCACCGTGCCGTCGAGGGAGAATTCGGCGATGGCCTGGGATCGGTCGATGGCCGCCACCTTGCCTTCGTAATCGCTGTTGCGCAGCTGAGTCTCGGTGACGTCGCTGGCGAACTTGACCACCTTGTACGGCTTGCCCTCAGCATCGAGGATGGGGTTGTAGGTGGCCTGGATCCACACCTGGCGGCCGTCGCTGGCGCGTCTCTTGTACAGCCCGGCATCGAAGTCGCCGCGGCCGAGCTTTTCCCAGAACAGCCGATAGCCCGGCGAGCGGGCATGCTCGGGTTCGCAGAAGATCCGGTGATGCTTGCCACGCACCTCGTCCAGGCTGTAACCCAGAGCCGACAGGAAGTTCTCGTTGGCCGTCAGGATGTTGCCGTGCAGATCGAATTCGATCACCGCCTGGGCACGGTCGATGGCGGCCATCTTGCCTGCGAATTCGGCGGCCTGAAGTTGCGCATCGGTCACATCGGTGGCGAACTTCACCACCTTGTAGGGTCGACCGTCGCTGTCGAGGATGGGGTTGTAGGTGGCCTGGATCCAGATCGGTCGCCCATCGCGGCGGATGCGCTTGTAGACCCCGGTATCGAAGACACCCTGCCCCAGGCGATTCCACAGCAGGGCGTACTCCGCCGAACGCGCGTATTCGGCCGGGCACATCAGGCTGTGATGACGCCCGCGCAACTCGTCCAGCGCATAGCCGGTCATGCCGAGGAAGTTGTCATTGGCCCAGAGCACGTTGCCCTGCAGATCGAATTCGATCACCGCCTGGGAGCGATGGATGGCTTCGATCTTGCCTTCGTACTCGACCGCCTGCAGCCGCGTCTCGGTGATGTAGGTGGCGAACTTGATGATGCGCTGCGGGCGCCCCTGCGCATCCAGCAACGGATTGTAGGTGGCGCGAATCCACCTCAGAGTGCCGTCCTTGTGCTTGCGGCGATAGACACCGCTGTGGAACTCGCCGCGCGCCAACGCCGCCCAGAAGTCCTGATAGTCCTCGCTCTCCGCCACCCCGGGCGGGCAGAACAGGCGGTGCTGTCGCCCGCTGATCTCGTCGAGGCGATAGCCGAAGGTCTGCAGGAAGTTGTCGTTGGCGTGAAGGATCGTGCCCTGCAGATCGAATTCGATCACCGCCAGGGAGCGGTCCAGCGCCTGGCGCAGGGCGTGATAGGCAGAGGCATCGTCGACAGCAGCGGATTCGGCAGAGGCGGAAAACATGGGCAGCTCCAGGAGAGAACTCGGCGAACAGGTTATCGGCAATCGCGATAACAAATTGAACACCGTCTATCCTAGAGATGTTTTCTCCTGGCGGATTGCCAGTAGTCGTCCGATGAACGACCTTAAGTTTCCCCCCGACGTTCAGACCACCAGCTTGGCGCCTATGACCAGCAGCATGACCGCCAGACAGGGCCGCAGCACGCCATCCGGTACGCGTCCGGAGAGATGGCTGCCCAGGAAAATCCCCGGCAAGGACCCCAGCAGCAGAAAGCCCAGGACATGCCAGTCCAGATTGCCCAACCCGGCGTGACCGAGTCCCGCCACCAGCGTCAGGGGACCGCATGGGCGATCTCGGTACCGACCAGGCGCCGGGTCGCCATCAGCGGATAGAGCAGGAACAGCGCCACCGTGCCCAGGGCCCCAGCGCCGATGGAAGTCAGGGTCACCATGAAGCCCAGCACTGCGCCGGTAAGCACCGTCAGGGCGTTGAGCCGCCTGGCACTCAGGTGAAATCTGTCGCTGGCATGGCGGCTGGCAAAGGCGAAGATCTGCTTTTTGAAGAGAATGGCCAGGGCCGTCAAAAGCAGCACGATGCCCAGGGCATGCTTGATGAGGGCATTGGTCGCGTGCTGATCACCGGGCAGCAGCGCCAGGGCGAGTAGCGTCAGGGCGGCGGTGGGTACGCTGCCGGCGGCCAGCCAGCCGGTCACCGTCCAGTCGATGTTGCGGTTGCGCTGGTGAACGAAGACGCCGCCCGCCTTGGTGATGGCGGCATAGAGCAGATCGGTGCCTACCGCTGCCGCGGGGTTGATCCCGAACCAGAGCAGGATGGGGGTCATCAGCGAGCCACCACCCACGCCCGTCATGCCAACGATGAAGCCAACCACCAGCCCCGCGATCACGAAGCCCAACGCCCCTACTTCCATTACAGCCCCAATTGCCGTTGTCGGCTCATTTTGCGGCCGCACAGGATAACCACTCAGGTTAGACCGACCTATATTGAAAGGGTCTTTGCTTATAACCGATAACACTAAACTCTCGGGTCAGCGGCTCTGGTGGGCATTCAGATAGGCCGCGACCTCTTCGTCGCCATAGCCGGCGCGCCGGGCATGCGCCTCGATGGCGGCACGGCAGGCGGGATCGGTAACGGTCGCCGGCATGACGGTGCCGCAGGGCGCCAGGCTCGCCTGCGCCAGGAAGCTCTCGAGATCCTGCTTGTGTTCGTCCGCAACCGAATGGGTACCCGTGGTGGGTGCGTGGGCCGCTACCGGGGGCGTGGTGGTCGCCACCACGGCTGGCTCACTGCTGGTCGAATCGCTACGGTGGGTGGTTGCCACTGCAGCCACTACCAGCAGGCCGAAACCTGCGGTCAACACCAGCAACTTGCGAGTTGAAGTCCCGCTCATGATTTCTTTTTCCCTATGAAAAAGCTGACAGCTCGGACCTGAAAACGACATGAGCTGCCGAAAGTCCGACTTTTAACCAATCAAGTCAGACAATATTTTTCCAGTCTGTGTTCAGTCAAAGGCGGCGCATGCCACACTCGGCGGTATCAGGAGACAGGAGCGGCTCATGCAGCACAAGGATTTCATCGGCCCCCGGTTGCGCCAGCTCAGCGCGGACCTTTCGCTCGCCGATCGTCTGGCGGAGAGTGCCCAGGTCGATCTCAATGCCGACCTGAAGCGCCGGGTCCGGGAAGACCTCGAACGGGCGCTGCGCGAGGTCGGTCAGCTCAGCGAAGAGCAGACCCTCTGGCTGAACTGGGCGACCAGCTAACCCGGCACGCCCGCCGTCGTCGCGCTGTAACGCGCGGCTGCTATCTGTAGCGGCAGCCATCCTCTGGAGCCGAGCATGAAAGCGGAATACGAAATCAGTGACGACATCGCCCAATTCGTCGGGGGCGCCTTGATCAGCCTGGTGCTGCTCAGTGGCGGAGCCATCGGCGGCGCCCTGTTCCTGCTGGCCGAGACCTTCAACTGACCGTTTGTCGCCAGTCGCGTCGCTCCCGCAGCAGCTGCGAGGCCGTCCTTGACCGGGTCAGTGTTCGACCGCGCAGCCGTCACTCGCCCCGAATCCGCCCGCATCTTGCATTACCCGCCCGCCGCATTAGTCTTGAAAGTGCCAATAACAATTAGTGCAGACGGCAAGAGGTCGGATCATGCGCACCCAACTGACCCGCTCGATCACCCTGTTCGACAGCCCGGATCATCAGCCTGCGACCGCAGAGGTCTCCTCCGCGCCGGGCAATCGCAAGCGCAACCTGCAGAGGTGGACCAAGGCCCTGGTGTTCGGCACCTCGTTCGCCGTCGCGCTCTGTGCGCCGCTGCTGCGGCATCTGCACTGAGACCGGGTACCAGCACTGGACGCCCGCTGGCCGCCACCTGAATCCCAGGCACAAAAAAACCGGCGCTGGGCCGGTCTTCTGCTGTGCATCTTGATTGGTGCGGACGGAGAGACTCGAACTCTCACACCTTGCGGCGCCAGAACCTAAATCTGGTGTGTCTACCAATTCCACCACGTCCGCGAGACGCTTGAAAGACGAACGCCAGACACGAGGTCTGGCGTTCGCTGAATATGGGGTGGACGATGGGAATCGAACCCACGACACCAGGAGCCACAATCCTGTGCTCTACCAACTGAGCTACGCCCACCATATCTTACGTGCTTGCCGTCGCCGAACCGCCAATGGCGCGCCCGGCAGGACTCGAACCTGCGACCATCCGCTTAGAAGGCGGATGCTCTATCCAGCTGAGCTACGGGCGCCTGTTACGGCAGCTGCCCTAGCAGAGACTTCCTTGGTGAGAAGCCTCTTGCCTGGCCCTTGTCAGTGACTTGGGCTGTGCTCGGCAAGCGGGGCGAATGTTATAAAGCTCCCGCCGGCCCGTCAACTAATTTTTAAAAAATTTTTAAGCAGAAGAATGAGTTAGCCGCCGCAGAGGCTTCTCTGTTGCCAGCGGGCCCGTCCATGCGAAAATAGCCGACCTCTTTCCGTCACCACCAGAAATCGCCCATGACCGCCCAACTGATCGACGGCAAGTCCATTGCCGCCCGCCTGCGCCAGGATATTGCCCAGCGAGTCTCTCAACGTCGTAGCGCCGGACTGCGCGCCCCTGGCCTCGCCGTCATCCTGGTCGGCACCGATCCCGCCTCGAGCGTCTATGTGGCGCACAAGCGCAAGGATTGCGAAGAGGTCGGTTTCGACTCCTATGCCCATGACCTGCCGGCCAGCACTACCCAGGCAGAACTGGAAGCCCTGATCGACCGGCTCAACGACGACACCAGCGTCGACGGCATCCTGCTGCAGTTGCCGCTGCCCGCGCACCTGGATGCCACCCAGCTGCTGGAACGCATCCGCACCGACAAGGACGTCGACGGCTTCCATCCCTACAACCTGGGTCGTCTGGCACAGCGCAATCCCCAGCTGCGCCCCTGCACGCCCAAGGGCATCATGACCCTGCTGCACAGCACCGGCGTCGACCTCTATGGGCTGGATGCGGTGGTGGTCGGCGCCTCCAACATCGTCGGTCGGCCCATGGCGCTGGAACTGTTGCTGGCCGGGTGCACCGCCACCGTGACCCACAGATTCACCCGCTCCCTCGAACACCACGTCAGCCAGGCCGATCTGGTGGTCGTCGCCGTGGGCAAGCCGGGACTGGTCAAGGGTGAATGGATCAAACCCGGCGCCATCGTCATCGACGTGGGCATCAACCGCCAGGCCGATGGCCGTCTGGTGGGCGACGTGGAATTCGACAGTGCCTGCGAGCGCGCCAGCTGGATCACTCCGGTTCCCGGTGGCGTCGGCCCGATGACGCGCGCCTGCCTGCTGGAAAACACGCTGTACGCGGCCGAGCAGCTGCACAGCTAGCAAAACGGGCCCCGCAGGGCCCGTTTTTCATTCAGCCAACCCTCAGGGCAGCCAGGACTTCACGCGATCCGGATGGGCAGCGATCCAGGCCTTGGCGGCCTCTTCCGGCTTCTTGCCCTCTTCCACGGCCAGCATCACCTCATTCACCTCACCCGGCTGCCAGGCGAACTTCTTCAGGAAGTCCCAGACCGGCTTGGCCTTAGCTTCCAGCGCGGGGTTGGCCACGGTGTCCACGTGCTCGGAGCCGCCGAACACACCCTTGGGATCTTCGAGGAACTTCAGCTTCCATTTGGCGAACATCCAGTGCGGCACCCAGCCCGTCACCACGACCGGTTTCTGGTCCTTCTCGGCCCGGGTCAGCTCGGCGATCATGCCGCTACCGGAACTGGCCACCAGCTTGTAGTCCAGGCCATAGTCCTTGATCGCCTGGTCGGCCTTGAGCATGACCCCGGCACCGGCGTCGATACCGACGATCCGACCACCGAAGTCGGCCTTCTGCGCCTGCAGATCGGCGATGCTGTTGGCCTTGACGTACTCCGGCACGATCAGACCGATCTTGGCATCGGGGGTGTTGACGTTCAGATCGACCACCTGGTCCTTCATCTTCTCGTAGTAGGCGCCATGGGTGACCGGCAACCAGGCGGACAGCATGGCGTCGAGCTTGCCGCGCGCCACGCCCTGCCACATGATGCCGGCGGCCACCGGCATGAGCTTGACCTCGTAGCCCAGATTCTGGCGGATCACTTCAGCTGCGGTATGGGTGGTGGCCACGCTATCGGCCCAGCCATCGACGTAGCCGATGGTGATTTCGGGCTTGGCCGCCTGGGCCAGGCTCATGGCCGAGGTCAGCGCGACACCGAGTCCTATTCCCAACAGTTTCTTCACCATGCTCATGCAGCAGTCCTCTCGCTATGGAAGTCGGGCGGTTGCCCCACCCCCATCATTCGGGCAATGCAAGATGGCCACTACCGTCTGGGCGACGCATAACGACCGGTTAGCGACAGGAGCTGCACTTTTCACGACATGCGATGTCGCTTGACGCAGCCCGGCGACCGCTCTGTAATCGACGCCGCGCAGAAACCTGCACCTGCCGATGCAACCTATTGGCGGGCCGTTGTCTTACCTACGCTCTCAAGCCCTCTGAAAGGACTCTGTCCATGCGTCTTTCGTTGCGCGTCGCCGCCCTGCTGGGCGCGCTGTTTTCCGGTCTCTGGGGTACCGCGCACGCGGCCGCCGAAGTGGATGCCGCCACCTATGGCTATCCACTAGTCAATCCTTTCGAAGCCACCATCGTCACCACGCCGGAAAAATTCCGTCCCGAGCTGCCGCCTGAAAGCACCATCGACCAGGATGACTACAGCCTCAACTTGCGTCCGGAACGGGAATACCAGCTGCCCGGCAACTTCTGGCCGGTGAAGAAATTCCACTACCGTCTTGCCCGCCAGGACCATCCGGCACCGCTGATCTTCCTGATCGCCGGTACCGGGCCAACTACTCCTCGAGTACCCAGGAATACCTCAAGCGGCTGTATTACGCGGCCGGTTACCACGTGGTGCAGCTGTCCTCGCCCACCAGCTGGGACTTCATGGTGTCGGTGTCGCGCACCGCTACCCCGGGCTACACCCCGCACGATGCCGAGGATCTCTATCGCGCCATGCAGGCGGTACGCGCCCAGCATCCCAAGCTGCCGGTCACCGACTACTACCTGACCGGCTACAGCCTGGGCGGCCTGGACGCCGCCTTCGTCTCCTACCTGGACGAGAGCCAGCGCAGCTTCAACTTCAAGAAGGTGCTGATGGTCAATCCGCCGGTCAATCTGCTGACCTCGGTACGCAACCTGGATCGCCTGGTGCAGACCGAGGTGAGGGGCGTGACCAACAACCGCACCTTCTACGAGCTGATCCTGTCGAAGCTGACCCGCTACTTCCAGGAGAAGGGCTACGTCGACTTCAACGACGCCGTGGTGCGCGATTTCCAGCGCTCGCCGGAGCGACTGAGCAACGAAGAACTGGCCATGCTGATCGGCTCGTCCTTCCGCTTCTCGGCGGCTGACATCGCCTTCACGTCCGACCTGATCAACCGCCGCGGCCTGATCACCCCGCCGACCTACCCCATCAGCGAGGGCACCAGCCTGACGCGCTTCTTCGCCCGTTCGCTGCAGTGCGATTTCGACTGCTACATGACCGAGCAGGTAATGCCGTTCTGGCAGAAGAACTTCAAGGGGCAGAACCTCGACGATCTGGCGCGCAAGTCCAGCCTCGTCGCGCTGGAAGACTACCTGAAGAGCAGCCCGAAGATCGGCGTCATGCACAATGCCGACGACATCATCCTCGGCCCGGGCGACCTTGGTTTCCTGCGCAAGACCTTTGGCGATCGCTTGACCGTCTATCCCCACGGCGGCCATTGCGGCAATCTCAACTACCGCGTCAACGCGAACGCCATGCTGGAGTTCTTCGCCCGTGGTTAAGTCCCTGCTCGCTCTCCTCCTGATGGCCAGTGCCTCGGTCTTCGCCGCCGAATCGAGTCCGCCGCCCTCCTCGACCCTGACCATCGGCTCGGACACCATGCCGGCCGCGCCGGTGGGCGCCGATGGCTTCAGCAATCCGCTGTCGACCCTCAAGTACAACCCGGGTCTGGACCAGCGCGAATTCGAACGGGCGTCCCTGGTCGCCCTGGACGTCTACGATCCCTTCGAATCCTGGAATCGCCACGTCTACCACTTCAACTATCGGCTGGACGAGTGGGTCCTGCTGCCGGTGGTCAACGGCTACCGCTGGATCACCCCGCGCTTCGTACGTTCGGGCGTGAGCAACTTCTTCAGCAACCTGGGCGACGTCAACAACCTGCTCAACAGCGTGCTGCAGTTCAAGGGCCGCCGCGCCCTGGACACCACCGGCCGCCTGCTGCTCAACACCACCATCGGGGTGTTCGGCCTGTGGGACCCGGCGACTCGCGTCGGGCTGATCAAGCAGCCGGAAGACTTCGGCCAGACGCTGGGCTTCTATGGGGTTGGCAATGGCCCCTACCTGATGCTGCCGGTCCTCGGCCCGTCCAACCTGCGCGATACCGGCGGTCTGGCGGTGGATTTTGCCGCTGAAGCCCAGGTGAACTTCCTCAACGTCAGCGACGAAAGCGGTCGTCATCCGGAGATCATGGTGCTGCGCGGCATCAACCTCAGGTACGTGACCGACATGAGATACGGCCAGCTCAACTCGCCCTTCGAGTACGAGAAGATCCGCTATTTCTACACCAAGGCGCGGGAACTGCAGATCGCCGAATAAGGCCTAGGCGCGGGCGAGAAAGGTCTGGAGTTCGGGCAGGCGGGCCAGGGCATCGGTCCGCCCCAGCGCCATGAGTTCCTGGCAGTAGGCCGCCTCGAACAGCAGATAGCTGAGCAGCGCGCTGCCCGAGGGGCGATTCACCCCGACTCCCCGTAGCAACTGCCGCAACGCCGGTGGCAGGCGTTTGCGGTGCCGGGTGGCGATGTCCGCCAGCTGCTGGCTGGGCGAGATCACCAGCATGTCCACGGGACGGCAGAAGCGTCCGCTGACCGGGTCCCCTGCCGGCAGGGCGCTACTCAGCAGATTGAGGCGCCGGAGGGTTTCGGTATCGCTGTCCAGGGCATCGACGAAGGTGCTGTTGAGCAGATGACCGCCGATCTGCGCCACCGTCGGCGGCCGACCCTGCAGTCCGTGCTCGTGACCCCCAGGCGCGCCGAGTCCGATCACCAGGATACGCTCCGCCCCCAGATGCAGCGCCGGACTGATGGGCGCCGTCTGCCGTACCGAACCGTCGCCCAGGAACTCCCGCCCGACCTTCACCGGCGGAAAGAACAGTGGAATGGCCGTGCTGGCCAGCAAATGGTCGACCGCCAGCCGTGCCGGCACCCCGACGCGCCGATGACGAAACCAGGGATCGAGCGCGCCATGACTCTGGTAGAAGGTCATCGCCTGGCCCGAGGCATAGCCGAAGGCCGTGACCGCCACGGCTCGCAGGGCGCGCTGGCGCAAGGCCGCGGTGATCCCGGAGAAATCCAGCTCGCGGCTGAGCAGCGCCCGCAGGGGCGCGTTGTCGAGCAGGGCCAGCGGTTCCTGGCGCCAGGCGCCGAACAGCGTCTGCAGGCCGAAACGCGCGGCCTGGCGGCTCGCCCCGACCCAGTCGCTGCGATAGATCATCGCCGTTTCCAGGCTCGACCAGACCGCCGCCAGGCGATCCACCGCACGGCCGAAATCCAGGGCGCCGCAGCCCAGCACGGCGGCGTTGAGCGCGCCCGCCGAGGTACCGACGAGGATCGGGAAGGGATTCTCGGAACGGACCGCCAGGGTATCGGCCACCACCTGCAGCACCCCGACCTGATAGGCGGCCCGCGCGCCACCGCCGGCCAGAATCAGCCCGGTGCGCCGCTCGCCGCCCAGACTCATCTAGCGCTTCTTCTTCGGATAGAGCTTGGGCTCGCCGGGCGGACGGGTCTTGAACCGCCGATGGGCCCAGAGGTACTGCTCGGGCAACTCGCTGACGCAGCGCTCGACCCAGTGATTGATGCGCAGGCAGTCGGCTTCCTCGCTCTCGCCAGGGAAGTCGGCCAGCGGCGGATGAACGACCAGGCGATAGCCCGAACCGTCCGCCAGGCGCTCCTGGGTGAAGGGCAGCACCCGTGCGCGCCCCAGGCGGGCGAACTTGGTGGTGGCCGTTACCGTGGCTGCCTGGATGCCGAACAGCGGCACGAACAGACTCTGCTTGGCGCCGTAGTCCTGGTCGGGCGCATACCAGATGGCCCGTCCGGCGCGCAGTACCTTGAGCATGGCGCGGACGTCCTCGCGCTCGATGGCGGTGGCGTCCTGGTTGTGGCGCTCGCGACCGCGGCGCTGGATGAAGTCGAACACCGGATTCTTGTGCTGGCGGTACATGCCATCGATGGTGTGCCGCTGCCCGAGCAGCGCCGCGCCGATTTCCAGGGTGGTGAAATGCAGCGCCATGAGGATCACCCCCTGACCTTCGCGCTGAGCGGCCTGCAGGTGCTCGAGGCCTTCGATATGGGCCAGGCGGGCCAGGCGCTGCCGCGGCCACCACCAGCTCATGGCCATCTCCAGCAGGGCCATGGCGCTGCTGGCGAAGTTGCGCCTCAGCAGGCGATCGCGTGCCCGCTCGTCGAGCCGGGGAAAGCAGAGTTCCAGATTGCGGCGGGCGATGGCGCGGCGCTGACCGGCGACGTGATAGAAGAGCCAGCCGAGCCCCTGGCCGAGTCGCAGCAGCACGGCATAGGGCAGTTGCACCAGCAGCCAGAGCAGCCCCAGCCCCAGCCAGAGCGGCCAATAACGTGGATTGAGAAAGGCGAGGCGGAAAGACGGCCGCTCCATCGGAACTCCTGCATGAAAAAGTCGCGCCATTCTACAGGGCTCGCGCAGATTTCCCGTAGCCTTCACAGTCATGGTCCCCAGACCCGGTGAGGGTTGCGACACGCGGGGCATCCCGCTATAAGTCCCGCCATCCAAGCACAAGTACCCACCATGACCGCAGCCGATCCTTCCGAAAGCGACTCCGTCTTCCAGCTCAAGGGCAACATGCTCGCCGTGACCGTGCTGGAGCTTCTCCGCAACGACCTGGGGCGCCTGGACCGGCAACTGGCCCAGAAGGTCGCCCAGGCCCCCAACTTCTTCCAGGAAACGCCGCTGGTACTGGGCCTCGACAAGCTCGCCGAGGATGCCGGCCCGCTCGACCTGGGCGCCCTCCTCGACCTCTGCCGCCGGCACGGCCTGCGCACCCTGGCCCTGCGCGCCAGTCGCAGCGGGGATCTGGCCGCCGCCAACGACTACGACCTGCCGATCCTGCCAGTCAGTTCCGGCGGGCGTGAACGCCAGGTCGAACCGCGCGATCGCGAGCCGGTCAAGCCGGCGGAACCGCCCAAACCGGCCGCACCGACGATCAATCCGACCAAGATCATCACCGCCCCGGTGCGCGGCGGTGTGCAGCTCTATGCCCCGGCCGGTGACCTGGTGGTGCTGGCGCCGGTCAGCCCGGGCGCCGAATTGCTCGCCGACGGCAACATCCATGTCTACGGCCCCATGCGCGGCCGAGCGCTGGCCGGGGTAAAAGGTGATACTAAAGCGCGGATTTTCTGCCAGCAGCTGACCGCGGAACTGCTCTCCATCGCTGGCCAGTACAAGGTCGCCGAGGACCTGCGACGCCATCCACAATGGGGCAATCCGGTACAGGTCAGTCTGGTGGGAGATGTGTTGAACATCACCCGTCTTTGACGGATACTTCCGCGAATTTTTCGCACTTGGCGCCTAAGCCGCCAACGGCAACACGAAGCGCGACACTGCCTGCAATCTCGTCACCGAGGGCATCGAGTCGCTTCAGTTATTCCTTTCGATCAAGGTGAATCAGTTTGGCCAAAGTACTCGTAGTCACCTCCGGCAAGGGCGGCGTCGGCAAGACCACCAGCAGCGCCGCCATCGGTACCGGTCTCGCCCTGCGCGGCCACAAGACCGTCATCGTCGACTTCGACGTCGGCCTGCGTAACCTCGACCTGATCATGGGCTGCGAGCGCCGCGTGGTGTACGACTTCGTCAACGTGATCAACAACGAAGCCATCCTGAGTCAGGCCCTGATCAAGGACAAGCGTCTCGAGAACCTGTTCGTGCTGGCCGCCAGCCAGACCCGCGACAAGGACGCCCTGACCCAGGACGGCGTGGAGCGCGTGATCAACGAACTCAAGCAGACCTTCGACTTCATCGTCTGCGACTCCCCGGCCGGCATCGAGAAGGGTGCTCACCTGGCGATGTACTTCGCCGACGAGGCCATCGTGGTGACCAACCCCGAAGTCTCCTCGGTCCGCGACTCCGACCGCATGCTCGGCCTGCTGGCCAGCAAGTCGCGCCGCGCGGAAAAGGGCGAGGAAGCCATCAAGGAACACCTGCTGCTGACCCGCTACAACCCGAGCGCGTCACCAAGGGTGAAATGCTCGGCGTCGAGGACGTGGAAGAGATCCTGTCCATCCGCCTGCTCGGCGTGATCCCCGAATCCCAGGCGGTGCTCAAGGCGTCGAACCAGGGTATCCCGGTAATTCTCGACGAACAGAGCGACGCCGGTCAGGCCTACAGTGATACCGTGGAACGACTGCTCGGCAAGGAAGTGGCCTATCGCTTCCTCGACGTGAAGAAGAAAGGCTTCCTGCAACGTCTGTTCGGGGGTGGTAGCGAATGAACATCTTCGACTTCTTTCGCGATCGGAAGAAGCAGAACAGCGCTTCGATAGCCAAGGAGCGGCTGCAGATCATCGTGGCCCACGAACGCGGTCGCCACGAGCAGCCGGACTATCTGCCGCAATTGCAGAAAGACCTGCTGGAAGTGATCCGCAAGTACGTGCCCATCGAGCAGGACCAGATCCAGGTCGAACTGGAAAATCAGGGCAGTTGCTCGATCCTCGAACTCAACATCACCCTGCCCGACCGCTAAGGCGAGCGCAGCAGGACAGCGGCGGCCCCAGGGCCGCCGCTGGCGTTTAAGCCATGGCGAATCCTCGGTACCTGCTCAGCGCGGTGCCGCGATTCGCCGCCAGGCCCCAGGAAGCCCATGCCCCTCTCCAACATTCGCATCATTCACGAGGACGCCGCCCTGCTGGTGGTCGACAAGCCTACCCTGCTGCTGTCGGTCCCCGGTCGCGCCGAAGACAACCGCGACTGCCTGGTGACCCGCCTGCAGGAAAACGGCTATCCCGAGGCGCGCATCGTCCATCGCCTGGACTGGGAGACCTCCGGCGTCATCGTGCTGGCGCGGGACGCCGACAGCCATCGCGAGCTGTCCAGGCAATTCCATGATCGCGAAACGGAAAAGGCCTACATCGCCCTCTGCTGGGGCGAACCGGAGGCCAACAGCGGCCGCATCGAATTGCCGCTGCGCTACGACCCGCCGACCAAGCCGCGCCATGTGGTGGATCACGAACTGGGACGCCATGCCCTGACCTTCTGGCAGGTGCTGGAGCGCCATGGCCACTACAGCCGGGTGGAGCTCACGCCCATTACCGGCCGCTCCCATCAGCTGCGCGTCCATATGCTGAGCATCGGGCATCCGCTGCTGGGCGATCAGCTCTATGCCGAGGGCGAGGCGCTGGCGGCCCAGCCGCGCCTCTGCCTGCACGCCAGCCTGCTGACGCTGACCCACCCCCTTTCGGGCGAGCGGATGAGCTTTACCAGTCCCGCGCCTTTCTAAGCCTGGGCGCTGGCATACTGAGGCACTCAGCCAGAGGAGTGCCGCTTGTCTCACTGGACGTCCTACTACACCGCCACTGCCGCGGGCGGTCCGCGCGAGACCCTGCTGCAGGCACTCTCATCCCGCTCAGATCCGCCAGGATTGGCGCTGGATCTGGGCTGTGGCACCGGGCGCGACACCCTCGTCCTGCTGGAACGCGGCTGGCAGGTGCTGGCGGTGGATGCCGAGGCCGAGGCGCTGAGCACCCTGCGCGAGCGCACGCCGACCCTGCTGCAGAAACGCCTGGAAACCCGCCAGGCACGCTTTGAAACGCTCGAAATCCCTCCCTGCGACCTCGTCAATTCCAGCTTCGCCCTGCCCTTTTGCGAGCCAGCGCGCTTCCCGCTGCTCTGGACCGGGATCACCGCGGCGGTGCGCCCGGGTGGGCTGTTCTGCGGCCAGTTGCTCGGCGAGCGGGACAGCTGGGCCAGCAAGGGGGTGGCGGTCGTCGACGCCGCGGTCCTGCAACAGCTGCTGCGGGACTGGCAAGTCCTCCTGCAGCGGGAAGAGGAGGAGGACGGCCATACCGCGGTCGGGCGGCCCAAGCACTGGCATATCCATCACCTGGTGCTGCAGCGCCGCTGAGCCCTGAGCTGCCGTCCGCCCTGGGCGCTACGCTCGACTCCCCTGGGTCCAGAACCTAGACTGGACGCCTTGTCGTCCGGAGTCGTCCATGCGTACCGATCAGATCCAAGGCCTCATCGATTTCCTCTCCACCTCGCCCACGCCCTTCCACGCCACCGCAACCCTCGCGCGCCGTCTCGAAGCCGCCGGCTACCAACGCCTGGACGAGCGAGAAAGCTGGTCCGTGCAGCCGGGTGGACGCTACTACGTCACCCGCAACGATTCGTCGCTGATCGCCGTGTGCCTGGGTGCCCAACCGCTGGAACGCGGCCTGCGCCTGGTCGGCGCCCATACCGACAGTCCCTGCCTCAAGGTCAAGCCGCAGCCGGAGCTGCAGCGGCAGGGCTTCTGGCAACTGGGCGTCGAGGTCTACGGCGGCATGCTGATGGCGCCCTGGTTCGACCGCGACCTGTCCCTGGCGGGCCGGGTGACCTATCGCGCCGAGGGCCGGGTGCAGAGTCGCCTGATCGACTTCCGCAAGCCGCTGGCGATCATTCCCAATTTGGCCATCCACCTCAATCGCGAAGCCAACCAGGGCTGGGCCATCAATGCCCAGAACGAGCTGCCACCTATCCTGGCCCAGGTGCCTGCCGGCGAGCGGCGCGACTTCCGCGCCCTGCTGGCGGCGCGCCTGCAGCAGGAACATGGCATAGACCAAGCCGAGGTGCTGGATTTCGAACTGAGCTTCTATGATGTCCAGCCCGCCGCCCTGATCGGGCTGGATGACGACTTCATCGCCGCCGCTCGCCTGGACAACCTGCTGTCCTGCTATGCCGGCCTGGCAGCCCTGCTGGCCGACGAGGGCGACGAGAACGCCGTGCTGGTCTGCACCGATCACGAGGAAGTGGGCTCCACCTCCTGCTGCGGCGCCGACGGTCCCTTCCTCGAACAGGTGCTGCAACGCCTGCTGCCCGCCGGGGATGCCTTTACCCGCACCCTGCAGCGCTCGCTGCTGATCTCGGCCGACAACGCCCATGGCGTGCACCCCAACTATGCCGACAAGCACGATGGCAACCACGGCCCGAAACTGAACGGCGGCCCGGTGATCAAGGTGAATGCCAACCAGCGCTATGCCACCAGCAGCGAAACCGCGGCCTTCTTCCGCGACCTCTGCCAACGCGAAGCGGTGCCGGTACAGAGCTTCGTGGTGCGCAGCGACATGGGGTGCGGTTCCACCATCGGCCCCATCACCGCCGGGCAGCTGGGGGTGCGCACCGTAGACATCGGCCTGCCCACCTTCGCCATGCACTCCATCCGCGAACTGGCCGGCAGCCATGACCTGGGCCATCTGATCAAGGTGCTGACGGCCTTCTATGCGAGCAGCGAACTGCCGCTCTGAAGCCAGCCTAGTCCGGTACTTCGACCCTGACCTGGATGGCGTCGTGCCGCCAGAATTCCAGGTCGCAATCGATCAGTCGCCCCTGCTGGTCGTGGTTGATGCGGGTGATGTGCAGCGCCGGACTGCCCTGCGCCACCCGCAGCGCCTGGGCCGCCTCCGGCAGCAGCGCCGTCGGCAGGATCTCGAAGCGCACCTCGCCGTAGCGAATGTCGTAGCGGTCGAGATACAACTCGGTGAGGGAGCGCTGCAGATCGTGCTCCAGCAAGCCCGGGAAATAGGCGGCATTGAGGTAGTGCTCGACATAGAGCACCAGCCGGCCGTCCACCCGACGCACCCGGCGGATCTGATAGACACTGGACAGCGCCGGCAACTCCAGCAGGCGACAGATCTCCGCGGACGCCAGCATCTGCCGCGCCGCCACGACCTCGGTCGCCGGTACCCGTCCCTGGGCTTCCACCATGGCGTGGAAATGGGTCCGTGCCAGGGGGTTGTAGGCCAGCCGTGGCGGGGCGACGAACCAGCCCCGGCGTTCTTCGCGATAGATCAGCCCCAGGGCCTCCAGCTGCAGCAGGGCTTCGCGCAGGGTGATACGGGTGGTGGCGAACAGCTCGCTCAGCTGGCGCTCGGAGGGCAGGCGCTCCATGGCCGGCAGCAGGCCATGGGCGATCTGCTCCTGCAATGCCTGGCGGATGGCACCGGCACCCGGCGCACTTCTTTGGACTAGACCAGTTTCGGATTGGTGCACCCGGAGTGCCTCGACTAGGGTTTGTTGGGAGACTAAGACGGCCAGATGACGGCTTGGTGACGACTGCAGCGCCCGTGCCAGCGGTGAAACAGGGCGCATTGCCATCAAATCGTCATACCCCGGTCCTAGATTGGCCTGTGTCTTGCTGACCTAGACCAAGCCCTAACACCTGGAGCACCCGTATGACCCGTCTGCTTGCTTCCTTGTTGGCCACTGCCGTTGCGCTACAGGCCGGTACCGCCTTCGCCGATACCGTCGACCTCAAATCCCTCGAAGCCGCCGCCCGCAAGGAAGGCGAGGTGAACAGCGTCGGCATGCCCGATACCTGGGCAAACTGGAAAGGTACCTGGCAGGACCTTGAGCAGAAATATGGGCTCAAGCATCAGGATACCGACATGAGCTCCGCCCAGGAGATCGCCAAGTTCGCCGCCGAAGGCGAGAACGCCTCCGCCGACATCGGTGACGTCGGTGCTTCCTTCGGCCCCATCGCCGTGCAGAAGGGCGTTACCCAGCCCTACAAGCCGAGCACCTGGGACCAGGTACCGAGCTGGGCCAAGGACAGCGACGGTCACTGGGCGCTGGCCTACACCGGCACCATCGCCTTCATCGTCAACAAGCAGACCGTCAAGGACGTCCCCCACTCCTGGGCCGATCTCCTCAAGGGCAACTACAAGGTCACCATCGGCGACGTCAGCGCCGCCTCCCAGGCGGTGAGTGGCGTACTGGCAGCGGCCTATGCCAACGGCGGCGACGAAAAGAACATCAAGCCGGCGCTGGACTTCTTCGCCAAGCTGGCCAAGCAGGGTCGCCTGGCCTTCACCAACCCGGTGGTGGCCAACCTCGAGAAGGGTGAAGTGGAAGTCGGGGTGGTGTGGGACTTCAACGCCCTGAGCTATCGCGACCAGATCGATCGCACTCGCTTCGAGGTGCTGATCCCCTCCGATGGCTCGGTGACCTCCGGCTACACCACCATCATCAACAAGTACGCCAAGCACCCCAACGCCGCCAAACTGGCCCGCGAGTACATCTTCTCCGACGCCGGCCAGATCAACCTGGCCCAGGGCTATGCCCGGCCGATCCGCGCCGAGCACCTGACCCTGCCGGCCGACGTCCAGGCCAAGCTGCTGCCCCAGGCGCAATACGCCAAGGCCCGGCCCATCGCCGACGCCAAGGCCTGGGAGGAAACCTCCAAGCGCCTACCGCGGCTCTGGCAGGAACACGTTCTGATCAACATGCAGCAGTGACGTCATGAAGGTCATCCTGGTCATGCTGGACGGACTCGCCCTGAGGGTCGCCGAACACGGACTCGGCTTTCTCCAGGCGCTCTGCCTGGCTGGCCGGGGTCGCCTCTACCGGTTGGAATGCGAGTTGCCCTCGCTCTCCCGCCCGCTCTACGAATGCCTGCTCACCGGGGTACCCCGGTGAGCAGCGGCATCGTCCACAATGGCGTGGATCGGCTGTCCAACCAGATCAGCCTCTTCCATCTGGCCCAGGCCGCCGGCCTCACCACGGCGGCGGCGGCCTATCACTGGGTCAGCGAACTCTACAACCGCAGCCCCTTTGATCGAGCGCGGGACAGGCATGTCAGCGACACCGCCCTGCCGATCCAGCACGGCCACTTCTATTACGCCGACCACTACCCGGATTCCCATCTGTTCGACGACGCCGAGCACCTGCGCCTGACCCAGGCGCCGGACATCCTCCTGGTCCATCCGATGAACATCGACGATGCCGGCCACCGGCACGGCCTCTCCAGCCCCGAATACCGCAATGCCGCGCGCCGCGCCGACGGCCTGCTGTCCCACTACCTGCCCGCCTGGCTGGACGCCGGCTACCAGGTGCTGGTGACCGCCGACCACGGCATGAACGACGACCGCAGTCACGGCGGGACGCTTCCGGAAGAACGCGAGGTGCCCCTGTTCGTCTTCGGCGCGGGCTTCTCCCTGGGCGAGGCCACACCGCGCCAGGTGGAGATCTGCGGCACCGTCTGCACGCTGCTGGGTCTTGCCCACGACAAGCCGCTATGCCGGGAGTTGCTGGCATGAAGCGGCCCTGGCTCGCCCTGCTGCTGATCCTGCCTTTCCTGCTGGTGTTCGGCGCCTTCCAGCTGGCGCCCCTGGCCTGGATCGCCTTCAACAGCTTCAATTCCAGCGAAAGTGGCTGGGGCCTGGGCAACTACGCCGAAATCCTCGGCTCGCCCTTTTACCTGCAGGCCATCCGCTTCTCCCTGGAAATTTCGCTCTGGTCCAGCGTCTGCGGTCTGCTCATCGCCCTGCTCGGCGCCTATTCGCTGACCCGGGTCGACTCGCGGCTGCGCGGCTTCGTGGTGGCCTTCACCAACATGACCAGCAACTTCGCCGGGGTGCCGCTGGCCTTCGCCTTCATCATCCTGCTGGGCATCAACGGTTGCCTGACCCTGGCGCTCAAGCAATTCGGACTGATCGAAGGCTTCAACCTCTACACCAAGGGCGGACTGATCCTCATCTACACCTACTTCCAGATTCCCCTGGGGGTGTTGCTGCTGTTCCCGGCCTTCGAAGCCCTCAAGCAGGACTGGCGCGACGCGGCGGCGCTGCTCGGCGCCGGCACCTGGCAATACTGGCGGCACATCGGCCTGCCGGTGCTCAGCCCGGCGCTGGTCGGCACCTTCATCATCCTGCTGGCCAACGCCCTGGGCGCCTACGCCACGGTCTATGCGCTCACAACCGGCAACTTCAACGTGGTACCGGTGCGCATCGCCGCCCTGGTTTCCGGCGACATCTATCTGGAGCCCAACCTGGCCGCGGCGCTGGCCATGCTGCTGGTGGCCTTCATGACCCTGATCACCCTCGTCCACCAGTGGCTGCTACGGCGGAGTCGGCATGTCCAGAACTGAGCGCCTCTATCATCGGACAGTGGTCTGGGTCCTGTTCCTGATCCTGTTCACGCCCCTGGCCGCGACCCTCCTCTATTCCCTGGCCACCCAGTGGTCGGCGACCCTGCTGCCGGCGGGCTTCACCTTCAAGTGGTACCTGCAGCTGTGGAGCGAGCCGCGCTTTCTCGCCGCCTTCGGTCGTTCCCTGGCGATCTGCTTTGGCGCCCTGGCCCTGTCCTGCGTGCTGATCCTGCCGGCCATGTTCGCCGTCGCCTATCACTTTCCACGGCTGGATGCGCTGATGAACGTGCTGATCCTGCTGCCCTTCGCCGTACCGCCGGTGGTCTCGGCGGTTGGTCTGTTGCAGCTCTACGCAAGTGGTCCGTTGCCGCTGACCGGCACGCCTTGGATCCTGGTGTTCTGCTACTTCACCATCGCCCTGCCCTTCATGTACCGCGCCATCAGCAACAACCTCCAGGCGCTGAATCTGCGCGACCTGATGGACGCCGCCCACCTGCTCGGCGCCAGCTCCTGGCGCGCCGCCCTGCTGGTGGTGCTGCCCAATCTGCGGACCGGGCTGATGGTGGCGCTGTTCCTGTCCTTTTCCTTTCTCATCGGCGAATTCGTCTTCGCCAACCTGCTGGTGGGAACGCGCTACGAGACGCTGCAGATCTACCTCTACAACCTGCGCAACGGCAGTGGCCACCTGACCAGCGCCTTGGTGATCTCCTATTTCCTCGCGGTCCTGCTGCTGACCTGGATCGCCAATCGCCTGAATCGGGAGCGGACATGAGCTATCTCGCGGTCAAGGGACTGCACAAGCGCTACGGCGCCAACACCCTGTTCACCGACATCGAATTCCATGCCGAACAGGGCGAACTGGTGACCCTGCTCGGCCCCTCGGGCTGCGGCAAGTCCACCCTGCTGCGCTGCCTGGCCGGGCTCACCGAGGTCGACCGTGGCGCCATCATGCTGGCCGACCAGGACATCACCCAGTTGCCACCGCAGCGCCGCGGCATCGCCATGGTGTTCCAGAGCTATGCGCTGTTTCCCAACATGACGGTGGAGCAGAACGTTGCCTTCGGCCTGCGCATGCAGCGCCTGGCACGGGATGAGGTGCAGCAGCGCGTGCAGGAGGTCCTGACCCTGGTAGAACTGCAAGGCTTCGCCACACGCTATCCACACCAGCTCTCCGGTGGCCAGTGCCAGCGGGTGGCCCTGGCGCGCTCGCTGATCGTGCGGCCACGGCTGCTGCTCCTGGACGAACCCCTCTCGGCGCTGGATGCCCGTATCCGCCGCCACCTGCGTGAGCAGATCCGCGCCATCCAGCAGGAGCTGGGGCTGACCACGGTGTTCGTCACCCATGACCAGGAAGAGGCTCTCACCCTGTCCGATCGCATCGTGCTGATGCGCGACGGGCGCATCGTCCAGAGTGGCGATGCCGAGACCCTCTACACCGCGCCGGTGGATGCCTTTGCCGCCGGCTTCATCGGCAACTACAACCTGCTCAGCGCCGACCAGGCCAGCCGGCTGTTCGGCCAGACCTTCCAGGGACAGGTGGCGATTCGTCCCGAGGCCATAAGGCTCGGCGTCGCCGGTGGTTTCAGCGGCCGCATCGTCAGTCACAGCCTGCTGGGCAACGTGATCCGCTACCGGATCGCCACCGAAGCCTGCGAACTCAATGTCGACGTTCTCAACCATGGCCCGTCGGCCTTGCAGGCGAACGGCACAGCCGTCACCCTGGCCGTCGATTCCGACAGCCTGAGAGAAGTGGCATGACCCTGGCGATTTTCGATCTCGACGAAACCCTTATCGACGGTGACTGTTCCAGTCTCTGGAGCCAGCAGATGGGCGTGCTCGGCTGGGTCGACCGCGAGTCATTCGTGCGGCGCGACAGCGAGCTGATGGCGGCCTACGCCCAGGGCGAACTGGCCATGGAAGACTACATGGCTTTCCACCTCGAACCCCTGGTGGGCCGCACGCCCGAAGAAGTGGATTTCGAGGTCGGTCCCTGGGTCGAGGACGTCATCGAACCGCTGATCTTCAGCGACGCCATGAAGTGCATCGCCGCCCACCGCGCCGCCGGCGACCGCGTGATCATCGTCTCGGCTTCCGGGGTGCATCTGGTGGAGCCCATCGCCGAGCGGCTGGGCGTGGAAGAGGTGCTGGCCATCGACCTGCAGGTCAGCCACGGCGTCTACAGCGGCCAGGTGGAAGGGGTCATGACCTTTCGCGAAGGCAAGCTGACCCGGCTGCTGGAATTGCTCGGCGGCGACTGCAGCCTGCTGGCTAACGCCAGCTTCTACTCCGACTCGCGCAACGACCTGCCGCTGCTCGAAGCGGTAGGCAAGCCGCACGTGGTCAACCCGGATCCGGTATTGCGCGAGCGCGCGACACAGGCCGGCTGGCCGATCCTCAGCTGGCGGTAGAGTCAGTAAGACACTTATGTTATCGCGGCCATGGGCCGCTCCTACAGAAGCATCGCCCCTCGTAGGAGCGGCCCATGGCCGCGATGAAGACAGTTGCGCCTACAGCGGACTCGATCTGTAGGAGCGACCGTAGCGGCGGACCGCCATGGCCGCGATAACCCTGGCCGTGGGTGCTACTCCAACCCCTCGTCCAGCACCAGCACCACCTTGCCGTTCACCTCGTTGCTTTCCAGGGCGGCAAAGGCGGCTTCGGCGTTCTGGGCGGCGAAGCGGCGTTCCAGGTTGACGTTCAGCTTGCCTTCGGCGAACAGCGGCCAGACCCTGGCTTCCAGGGATCTCATGGTCTTGGCCTTGAACTCCACGGATCGATTGCGCAGGGTCGAACCGATGATGCGGATGCGCTTGCCCAGTACCTTGCCCAGATCCATCTCGGCCTGACGACCGCCCATGAGGCCGATCAGCACCCAGCGTCCATCCTGGCCCAGTAGGTCCAGGTTGAGCGACGCATAGTTCGCCCCCACCGGATCGAGGATGACGTGGAAGGGCGCGAAATCGCGCAGGCCTTCCAAATCGGTCTTGCGCAGCACCCCGCCCTCGGCGCCGAGGCGCTCGCAGTGCGCCAGACGATCCTGGGAACCAACGCTGACCCAGCAGGGATTGCCAAAGGCCTTGCACAGCTGGATGGCGGCCGAGCCAACGCCGCTGGCACCGGCATGCAGCAGCACCTTTTCACCCGGCTGCAGGGCGGCCAGGTCGAACAGGTTGCTCCAGGCGGTCGCCCAGACCTCGGGCAGCGCCGCGGCCTCGACCAACGACAGGCCTTCCGGCACGGAAGCGGCCTGGCGCCCATCCACAACCACCTCGCTGGCCATGCCGCCGCCGGCCAGGAGTGCGCAGACGCGATCACCCACCTGCCAGCGCGAATCCGCGGTGGTCTCGCTGACCACCCCGGCGCATTCGAGGCCCAGGGTCGCCGGCGCGCCGGGTGGCGGCGGATAGTTGCCGGCCAGTTGCAGCAGGTCGGCACGGTTGAGGCCGGCGGCCGCCACCTTGATGCGAATTTCCCCTGGCGCCAGAGCGCGAGCGCTCAGTGACTGCCATTCCAGTTGCCCTTCGATACCTTGCAATGCGTTCACGGTGCCTCCATAGTGGCTCAGGCTTTGACGAAAAGCGCCTGCGCCGGCGGGTTCTGCGGGAGTCGAGCGGACCGGAAGACGCGGGGCTGTCACAGCCTTCCCCTCCGATCGCCGCTACCCTTCAGACCGCCGTCAGACGACTTTCGTCAGCGCCCGTCATACTTCCCCTGGCCGCGGAACCGCCCGGGCCGGGAAGGGCCTATAGCCTATTCCTTTCCGTGCATTAGTCGAATACACATGAAGCAGCTCTTGTCCCGTACCGCCCTCGTTGTCCTGCTTGGCGTCAGCGCAACGCCCCTCTTCGCCAAGCCCAACGCGCCGGTAGGCGCCGAGAAACTGCAACCCGACCGCGACCAGGTTATCGCCAGCCTCAACATCGTCGAACTGCTCAAGCGGCACCACTACAGCAAGCCGCCGCTCAACGATGCCCAGTCGATCAAGATCTACGACAGCTATCTGAAGATGCTTGATCCCGGCCGGCTATATTTCAATGCCGCCGACATCCGCGAATTCGATGCCTCGCGCACCCGTTTCGACGACTACCTCAAGCAGGGCAATCTCGAACCGGGCTTCGCCATCTACCGCCGTTATGCCCAGCGCATGACCGAGCGGCTGAACTATGGGCTGGGCCTGCTCAACGCCGGCATCGGCAAGCTCGACTTCAGTGTCGACGAGTCCTTCAACACCAATCGCGAGAAGGCGGCCTGGCCGGCGGACACCGCCGCGCTGGACGATCTCTGGCATCGCAAGCTCAAGGACGAGGTGCTGCGCCTGCGGCTGTCCGGCAAGACCGACCAGCAGATCCAGCAGCAGCTGACCAAGAGGTACAAGAATCAGCTGGCGCGCCTCAACCAGACCCGTGGCGAAGATGTCTTCCAGACCTACATCAATGCCTTCGCCGAGTCCTACGACCCGCACACCCAGTATCTCTCGCCGGAAAGCGCGGAGAACTTCGACATCAACATGAGCCTGTCGCTGGAAGGCATCGGCGCAGTGCTGCAGAACGACAACGACTACGTGCAGATCCTGCGCCTGGTCCCGGCCGGCCCTGCCGACAAGTCCAAGCAGATCGCTCCGGCCGACAAGATCGTCGGCGTCGCCCAGGGTGACGGCGAAATGGTCGATGTCATCGGCTGGCGCCTCGACGAGGTGGTCAAGCTGATCCGCGGGCCCAAGAACTCCAAGGTGCGCCTGGAGATCATCCCGGCGAGCAATGCGCCGAACGACCAGAAGACCAAGATCGTCACCATCACCCGCGAAGCGGTCAAGCTCGAAGAGCAGGCGGCGCAGAAGCACGTGATCGACGTGCCCCACGAGGGCAAGCACTACAAGCTCGGCGTGATCGACGTGCCGGCGTTCTACCTGGACTTCAAGGCCTATCGCGCGGGCGATCCGAACTACAAAAGCACCACGCGTGACGTGAAGAAGCTCATCGGTGAGCTGCAGAAGGAAAAGGTCGACGGCATCGTCCTCGACCTGCGCAACAACGGTGGTGGCTCGCTGCAGGAAGCCACCGAGCTGACCGGGCTGTTCATCGACCAGGGTCCCACCGTGCTGGTGCGCAATGGCGACGGCAAGGTCGAGGTGCTGGCCGACGACGAAGGCGGCGCCTTCTACAAGGGCCCCCTGACCGTGCTGGTCAATCGCCTGTCCGCTTCGGCCTCGGAGATCTTCGCCGGCGCCATGCAGGACTATCACCGCGCGCTGATCGTCGGTGGCCAGACCTTCGGCAAGGGCACCGTGCAGACCATCCAGCCGCTGAACCATGGCGAGCTGAAGCTGACCATCGCCAAGTTCTATCGCGTCTCCGGCCAGAGCACCCAGCATCAGGGCGTCCTGCCGGACATCGATTACCCGGCGGTGGTGGACACCAAGCAGATCGGCGAGAGCGCCCTGCCCGATTCCATGCCCTGGGATACCATCGCCCCGGCGGTGACCGGCCTGAGCAATCCCTTCGCCAACTACCTGCCGGAACTGGTCAAGCGCCATGACGTGCGGGTGCAGAAGGATCCCGACTTCATCTTCGCTGGCGAGCGCCTGAAGCTGGCCCAGGAGCTGGCGGCGGACACCACCGTCAGCCTCAACGAGCAGAAGCGCCGGGCCGAGCAGACCGCCCTGGACAATCGCCAGCTGGCCATGGAAAACCAGCGGCGCCAGGGCAAGGGTGAAGCCCCGCTCAAGGAGCTGAAGAAGATCGACGAGGACAACCCGGCGATCGACGACGACAAGACCAAGCCGCAGGACGACGCCTACCTGATGGAGTCGGGTCATGTACTGCTGGACTATCTCGACCTGAGTCAGACACCACCCAAGCGCTGACATCAAAGCGTCATATCTCTGTCGTGAAATGCCCGGGGGTCGCCAAGTGCGACCCCCGGGCATTTTCGTTTCTGGGTTTCTACAGGCTAACCATGACGCTTAACGACCAGGCTGGGGTGTTGGATCGCATTCTCGCCAACCGCGAGCTGCATTCGCTCTTTCAACCCATAGTGTCCTTGAGCGAGCGACGCATCCTCGGCTACGAGGCGCTCATCCGCGGCGCCTCCAATACTCCGCTGCAATCCCCCCTGCCCCTCTACGCCACCGCCCGCCAGGCCGGTCGCCTGTCCGAACTGGAAATCGCCGCCCGCCAGCAGTCCTGCCAGACCTTTCGCGAACTGGCCCTGGATGGCCTGCTGTTTCTCAATGTCTGCCCGGAAACCCTGCTGGAGCCGGCGCATCAGTCGGGGCAGACCCTCAAGCTGCTGCAGCGCCTGGGGCTCTCACCGGCCCAGGTGGTGATCGAGCTGACCGAACAGGCGCCCATTGATGACTTCGCGCTGCTGGCCACCGCCCTGCACCACTACCGCGCCATGGGCTTCTCCATCGCCCTCGATGATCTGGGCGCGGGCTATTCCAGCCTCCGGCGCTGGTCGGAGTTGCGCCCGGACTTCGTCAAGATCGATCGGCATTTCATCGAATCCATCCACCGCGATGCGGTGAAACGCGAATTCGTCGGCTCCATCCTGAAGATGGCCGAAGCCTCCCGGGCCCAGGTGATCGCCGAGGGCATCGAGACCCACGAAGAGCTGTCGACCCTGGCTAGCATGGGCATCGACCTGGTGCAGGGCTATCTGCTGGGCCGCCCGACGGCGGCCCCGCCGCGCGAGATCCAGACCCTGCTGCCGGTGATCACCACCCGCAGTTCCGATTTCGCCGAGGAAGCGACCACCGTCGCCAGCCTCAGGGTCGAGCAGGTCGCGGTCGGCCAGGACATGCTGATCCCCGAGGTACTGGAGCGCTTCCGCCTGCAACCCAGCCTTAATACCCTGGCGGTGGTGGACGAGGACGATCGCCCGGTGGGCATCGTCCATCACCACGAGCTGAGTTCGGCGCTGCTCAAGCCCTTCGCCCACGAAGTGTTCGCGCGCAAGCCCATCGACCGGCTGATGAGCCAGGATTTCCTGGCCACCGAAACCAACCAGTCGCTGCAGCAGGTCAGCCGGCTGCTCACCGCGCGGGCACGCCAGCGCATCGAAGAGGATTTCATCATTACCGAGGGCGGTCGCTATGTCGGGGTCGGTCGGGTGATGGATGTCCTGCGGCTGATTACCGAGCAGCGCATCCAGCAGGCCAAGCACGCCAACCCCCTCACCCAGCTGCCCGGCAACGTGCCCATCCAGCAGTGCCTCACGCGCTTGCTGGATCAGCAGCGCGAAGCCGTGGTGTGCTACGTCGACATCGATGGCTTCAAGCCCTTCAACGATCTCTATGGCTACGCCAAGGGCGACGAGGTGCTGCTCTCGCTGGCGCAGACCCTCTCCGAACGCCTGGATCCGCAGCAGGACTTCGTCGGCCATATCGGTGGCGACGACTTTCTGGTGGTGCTGGGTTCCTCGGACTGGCGACAGCGACTCAACGGCCTGATGGCGGGCTTCCAGGAGCGCTGCCGGCATTTCTATCGCAGCGAGCACCTGGAAGCCGGCTGCTTTCTCGCCTACGACAGAGACGGCCGCCGCCGCGAGTATCCGCTGCTGTCGCTGTCACTGGGGTCGTGGAGCTGGACAAGGAGGCCGGCAAGCGGGTGGATGCCAGCGGCCTGGCCGGCCTTGCCTCGGAAGCCAAGCGCAACGCCAAGAGGGTGCCCGGCTACAGCCTGCACCTGATGCGGGCTTGAACCCTATTCAAGGCGATGGTCGGGATAGCGGTGGTCGAATACCCGGGTCACCTCGGCCGCGTGCCAGCTGACTGCATCGCTCACCGGCGGCGAGCCGTCCAGGGCACCCAGGCGCAGGGCGCAGTCGAAGAAACCTTCACGAGGGATGCGCGTGCCGCTCTGGCTCACCACCAGCGCACTGCGCAGGGGCCGGCCCTCGCGACGATCGAGGGCCGCCAGGTACTCCAGCGCCGTGGTCAGAGTCACCATCGCCGGCTGGGGCAGCCCCAGCCGCTCGATCACCGAGCGATAGGTCAGCAGGCTGCGGCTGCGCCGCGCACTTTCCAGTTCATCCAGCAAGGCCAGCCAGTGCTGGCGACTGATGCGTACGCTCAAGCCATTCAGTCCCGCAGCTGATCGAGGGCGACACCTGCCGCCGGCCGTTCGTGCCGGTCGGGCAGCGCGGCCAGGGCCGCCTGCTGACTTGCGGTACGGTTGGCGCGCCAGGCTCGGAAGCCATCCAGCTCGTCGCTGCAGGCCTTGCCGACCCAGGCCAGCACGGCGAGGTCGTCGAGCAGACCGAACATGGGCACCCAGTCGGGAATGAGGTCGATGGGCAGCAGGAAATAGACCAAGCCGCCGGCTACGGTCAGCAGCGTCTTGCGGCTGACCCCGCGATACTCGCCGCGCCACCAGGCCAGCAGCAACTGATGGAATAGTCCCAGGGTCTCACGGGCCTCGCCCAGCTTGAGTCCACGCTTGCTGGTCTTGCGCGCGACGCCGAGCAGCAGCGCCGGCAGGCGGCCACGGATCAGCAGGCGCTGGGCGATACCCAGATAGCGATCAAAATTCTTCGGCGGCTTCATGGACACCTCGAGCAATGGAGAACGGAGGGCAGCAACCCCTTTGGCGCAGGGCTTTGCACCCCAGCTTTGATCGCACCGCTGCGTCAGGGTTTCCCGCCGCCCAACGTAAAACGCCCTGCAAGGCAGGGCGTCTGATACAGCAGGCGCGGCTTACTTCTTGGCCGGGGCCTTTTCGGCAGCGGCCGGCGCATCGGCAGCCGGAGCGACCGGGGCGTCTTCGGCGTCGGCAGCAGCGGCGTCCTTGATGCCGAGCAGTTCCAGGTCGAACACCAGCACCGAGTTGGCCGGGATCGCCGGGCTCGGGCTCTGGGCGCCGTAGGCCAGCTCGGAGGGGATGTACAGCTTGATCTTCTCGCCGACATGCATCAGTTGCAGCGCCTCGACCCAACCCGGAATCACGCCGTTGACCGGCAGGTCGATCGGGGTGCCACGCTTGATGGAGCTGTCGAACACGGTACCGTCGACCAGCTTGCCCTCGTAGTGCACGGTGACCACGTCGGTGGGCTTGGGCTGCGGGCCGTCGGCCTTCTTGACCACTTCGTACTGCAGGCCGGAGGCGGTGGTGATCACACCAGGCTTCTTGCCGTTCTCTTCAAGAAACTTCTTGCCGGCCTTGGCGTTGTCTTCGCTGACCTTGGTCATCTTCTCTTCGGCACGCTTCTGCAGGGCGGCGAAGGCTTCGGTCAGCTGCTGATCGGTCAGCTTCTGGTCCTTCTTGCCAACGGCGTCCTCGATACCCAGGGCGACGGCCTTGGGATCCAGGTCATCGATACCTTCCTGGGCCAGGCTCTTGCCCATGTTCAGGCCGATGCCGTAGGACGCCTTCTGGGCCGGGCTTTCCAGCTCGACCTTGGGCTTGGAGTCGCAGCCGCTCAGAACCAGACCCACCAGGGCCACCGCTGCTGCCAACCGATACTGTTTCATGTTGATTCCTTATCCGTGCGCATTGTGCGCGTTCAAATAACTGATCGAGCTTACAAGGAGACCTGCTCGCTTGCCATCGTCAGGCCTCTAAATGGCTGCAAAGGATAAGATTTCAAGCTTAGGTCTGCCTGAACATCGCGTGAACGAGGGGCGGGCAATCCCTGCGACGTCTTGTCCGGGGTGCCCGAGCAGTGGCGACCGGCGCGAGTCCAGGCGCTAGACTAGCGCCTTCTTCAGTGCCTGCTAGAGACCTCCATGTTCGAGCCCAACGATCTGAATCGCCCGCCCCTCGACCTCGCCCGCGAATCGCGCAAGGCCGGCGGCTACGGCCTGCTGTACTCGGTGCTGCTGGCGATCGGCATCCTGCTCTATCACCACTGGGTGCCCAGCGCCTTCCCCGGCAGCCTGCTGGAAATGTCCCTGGCGCTGCCCATCATCCTGTTCGCCGGCAGCGCCGTGTACTACCTGAACATGGTGCGCAAGTGCGAACGCCTGCAGCGCGAGGAAGACGAAAAAGCTGGCAAGGGCAAGGCCAAGCGCCGCTGACCGCGCTGAACGTCACCGCCCGCGCCCGGTCGATTGCAGACCACGACCGGCGCTGGAGGCGCGATGCTGACCATCACCGATCTGCACAAGAGTTATCCCACGCCCCAGGGGCCGCTGCCGGTCCTGCGCGGCGTGGACCTGAGCCTGGCGCGGGGCGCGAGTCTGGCGCTCATGGGCGAATCCGGCAGTGGCAAGAGCACCCTGCTGCACCTGGTCGCCGGTCTCGACCGACCTGACCGCGGCCAGATCCAGGCCGCCGGCCAGGCACTCGCCAGCCTCAACGAGCGTGGTCTGGCCACCTGGCGCCGCGAGGGCATCGGGCTGATCTTCCAGCAATTCAATCTGATCGCCAGTCTGACCGTGGCCGACAATCTCGCCTTCCAGGCCCGGCTGGCCGGCCGCCATGATCCGCGCTGGCAAGCCGAGCTGGCCGAACGCCTGGGCCTGGCCACCCTGCTGGAACGCTATCCGGAACAGCTCTCCGGCGGCCAGCAGCAGCGCGTGGCCCTGGGGCGGGCGCTCGCCTCCCGGCCACCCCTGCTGCTCGCCGATGAACCCACCGGCAATCTCGACGAAGCCAGTGGCAACCAGGCCCTCGCCCTGTTGCTGGAACTGGTGGCCGAGACCGGCAGCAGCCTGCTGATGGTGACCCACAGCGCGCGTATCGCCAGTCATCTCGATCGCACCCTGCAACTGGAACGCGGACGTCTCGGCGGCGCAGCCGTGGGCCCATCATGAGGCTGCTCTACTGGAGTCTGCACAGCCTGGTCAGTCACTGGCGGCGGCATCCCCTGCAACTCGCCGGCCTGGTCGCCGGCCTGTGGCTGGCGACCGCACTGCTGACCGGAGTGCTGGCGCTCAACGCCCAGGCCCGCCAGAGCTATGCCCAGGCCAGCGCCCTCTTCGGCGCCGACCAGTCGAGTCTTGAAGCCCCCGACGGCAAGCGCTTGCCCCAGGCGCTGTTCGTCGAACTGCGCCGCCAGGGCTGGCCGGTGTCGCCCGTCCTACAGGGGCGCCTGACCCTGGCCGAGCGCGAGGGCGCCCTGCCACTGCTGGGCATCGAACCAGTCAGTCTGCCCAGCGATCGCGGCGTGACGGCCAGCGCACCGCCAGAGGCCCTGTTCGACTTCCTCGGTCCGACCGGGACCACCTGGATCGCGCCAGAGACGCTGCGTGAATGGCGGCTGCAGGCCGGCGCGGTGCTGCATCGCGCCGATGGCCTGGTGCTGCCACCGTTGCAGCCGCGCCCCGGCCTGGCGCCCGGTACCCTGGTAATGGACATCGGCCAGGCTCAGCGCCTGCTGGACGCGCCAGACCAGCTTTCCCGGCTGATCCTGCCAAAGACCTTCCAACGTGCCCTGCCCACCCTGGACGGGGTCAGCCTGCAACGGGTGGAGAATGACCAGGGCGCCGAACTGGACCGCCTGACCGACAGCTTCCACCTCAACCTGCTGGCACTCGGCCTGCTGGCCTTTGCCGTCGGCCTGTTCATTGTCCATGCCGCGACCGGTCTGGCGCTGGAACAGCGCCGGGCCCTACTGCGTACCCTGCGCGCCTGTGGCCTGTCGGCCGCGACCCTGGTACTGGCGCTGACCCTGGAGCTGGCGCTGATCGCCCTGGTGGCGGGCGCCCTGGGGGTTGCCAGCGGGTACCTTCTGGCGGCGCTGTTGCTACCCGATGTGGCGGCCAGCCTGCGCGGCCTCTACGGCGCCGAAATCGCCGGCAGCCTGACCCTGAGTCCGGCCTGGTGGCTGGCCGGCCTCGGCCTCAGCCTGGGTGGAGCCCTGCTGGCCGGTGCCGATGGTCTGTGGCGCGCGGCGCGGCTACCGCTGCTGGCCCTGGCCCAGGGCGAGGCCTGGCGCGCTGCCCATGGCCGCTGGCTGCGTCGCCAGGCGCTGGGTGCCCTGCTGGTGGGCCTGGCGGCGCTGGTCCTCTGGCTGGGCGGCAACAGCCTGGCCAGCGGCCTGGCCCTGCTGGGTTGCCTCCTGCTGGCTGCCGCGCTGGCGTTGCCGCCGCTGCTGAGCGCTCTGCTGGATCTCCTGCTGAAGCGGGCACGGCGGCCACTTTCGCGCTGGTTCCTGGCCGACGCCCGACAACAGTTGCCCGGACTGTCCCAGGCGCTGATGGCGTTGTTGCTGGCCCTGGCGGCCAATGTCGGCGCCGGCAGCATGACCGAGGGTTTTCGCCGCACCTTCGATGGCTGGCTCGACCAGCGCCTGGCCGCCGAACTCTATCTGCGCCCGCAGGACGCTGCCCAGGCGGCGACCCTGCTCGACTGGCTGCCCCGCCAATCCAGCGTGCGCGCGGTACTGCCGGTGTACGAACGGGAGACGGGTATTCAAGGCCAGCCATCTACCCTGAGCGGTATCCTCGACGCCGATCTCTATCGGCGACACTGGCCGCTGCTCGATGCCGGCGACGAGGCCTGGACGCCGTTCTTCGCCGGTGATGGCCTGATGCTCAGCGAGCAACTGGCCCGCCGCCTGGGGGTGGTCAAGGGGCAACGGCTGGAGCTGCAGGGCAGCCAGGGTCGCTGGTCCGCCCCGGTGCTCGCCACCTATGCCGACTATGGCAATCCGCGTGGCCACCTGCTGCTACCCCAGGCCCGGCTGCGGGCGCTGTGGCCGGATGCCGCCCTGGTGCGCATCGTCGTCCGCATGGCGCCGGCGCAGGTGGAGGCCCTGCGCAGCGAGCTGCAGCAGCGCTTCGCACTGGACGCCAGTCATTCCATCGACCAGGGTCAGCTGCGGCGCTATGCCGACCAGGTCTTCGAGCGCACCTTCAGCGCCACCGCGGCGCTCAATGCCCTGACCTTGGCAGTGGCCGGTCTCGCCCTGTTCATCGCCCTGCTCGGCCAGGCGCAGCGCCGTCTCGGCCAGCTCGCGCCACTCTGGGCGCTGGGCATCGAGCGTCCGCGGCTGATCCTGCTCAGTCTGGGCCAGTTGCTGGGGCTCGCCCTGCTGACCCTGGCGCTGGCCATCCCATTGGGCATCCTGCTCGCCTGGTGCCTGGTGGCGGTGGTGAACGTCCAGGCCTTTGGCTGGCGATTGCCGCTGCAGGTCTTTCCGGGCCAGTTGCTGGCGCTCTCCGCCATTGCCCTGCTGGCGACCCTGCTGGCGGCCGCCTGGCCCCTGCTTCGGCTGCAGCGCAGTCAACCGCTGGATCTGCTGCGAGAACTCGGTAATGAACGCTAGGGTCCTGCTGGTCGCATTCCTGCTGCTCACCGGTTGCGACGAGCAGCCGCCGTCCGCAGGCTTCGCCGGCCTCGGCCAGGGCAGCGAGAACTTCGCCCCGGTAGTGCCGGGCAAGGTCTTCAGCTTTCCGGCCGATCACGGCGCCCACCCGGATTTCCGCATCGAATGGTGGTACGTCACGGCCAACCTCAGCGATGCCGAGGGCCATCAATACGGCGTGCAATGGACGCTGTTCCGCAGCGCCCTGCGCCCCGGCGCCGACCAGCCCGGCTGGAGCAACGGCAACCTCTGGCTGGGCCATGCCGGTCTTACCAGCGAGACCCGCCAGTTTTCCGCCCAGACCCAGGGTCGCGGCGGCATCGGCCAGGCCGGGGTGACCGCCGCGCCCTTTTCCGCCTGGATCGACGACTGGCGGCTGAGCGGAGACCTGAACGGACGCGCCGAGGTTCGGACCCAGGGTCCGGGCTTCGCCTACCGGCTGAATCTCGCCGCCAGCGGCCCGCTGGTGCTCCAGGGCGTAGGCGGGGTGAGTCGCAAATCCGCCAGCGGCCAGGCGTCCTACTACTACAGCCAGCCGTTCTTCCAGGCCCAGGGCGAATTGGAGATCGAAGGCCGGCGCGTGCCGGTCAAGGGCCTGGCCTGGCTGGATCGCGAATGGAGCAGCCAGCACCTGGCCGCGGACCAGCTCGGCTGGGACTGGTTTTCCCTGCACCTGGACGACGGTCGGCAACTGATGCTCTATCGCTTGCGCCAGGCCGACGGCCAGCACTATCTGTTCGGCAACCTGATCGGTGCCGACGGCCACAACCAGCCCCTGCATCCCGGCGATATCCGCCTGGCGCCGGAGTCCACCCACAGGGTCGCCGGACGCGAGGTGCCGGTACGCTGGTCCATCACCCTGCCGGGGCGGCAGCTCGATCTGCATATCGCGGCGGTCAACCCCGATGCCTGGATGGCCCTGGGCACGCCCTACTGGGAAGGTCCGGTCAGGGTGGAGGGCAGCGCCAAGGGGGTGGGCTATCTGGAAATGACGGGGTACTGAAAAAAGCCGCAAAACGCGCCCTGGCCGCCTCTCGCATCGGAACTCCCAGCCCTGCCCTCGCCTCGAATCCCTAACTCCCCCTGCCGCCGCGGAGGGCTCGTTAGCGTGATAACCGAGGTGTGTCGATGAATATCAAAGAGCTGAATCAGCAGGTCAAGGCCGGCGCGGTCAAGGAAGTCAACCTGGTGTCCATGGAAGGCGGCTCCTACGTCATCCATGCCTTGGTGGAAGGCACCTCGGTACCGGTCGCCGATGACAAGGGCGCGACCCTGCACGTGGCCTCGGTGGAAGAAGCCCGGCGTATCCTCGACGACGTCAAGGAGGTGCGCCTGTTCATCGCCCAGCCAGCGGTCTATGAAGAGATGGTCGGCCAGCCGGTGAGCGAGACCGATTCCCGCGAAGAGATCCCGCTGCGCTCGAAGATCGAGAATCGCTGAGCCGCACTCCTCCGCCGTCGCCGGCTACCGACGGCGACGCCGCCCCGTCATGACCCGGATCTCCCCGACCGGTGTCATCTTCCAACGATCTGGCCATGGCACGTACTCGCTCAGTACCAATTGTTATATTATAACAATTTCAAGTTCACCTGAGGATAACGCCGTGTCCGTTGCCAGTCCTGCCCACGCGCCTGCTCGCTCCAACGAAGAGATCGCCTGCCTCGCCGGCGCCAAGGCTGCTCTGCACACCTGGGCGGCGACCGTCGCCACCCGCGATGTGGAAGCCATTCTTGCGCTCTATGCGCCCGACGCCATCCTGGTGCCGACGCTTTCCAACGAGGTGCGGGACTGCGAGGACAGCCGGCGGGAATATTTCCGCAATTTCCTCGCCAATGAGGGGCTGGTGTGCGACGTGGAGATCTTCAAGAAGAGGGTCAGCAGCAAACTCAGCACCGTGGTGGTCGGCGGCCTCTATGTCTTCCACTATCGCGATGGCGAGCAGGTCATCAGTGTGCCCGCACGCTTTCTCTTCACCTTCGAGCAGATCGACGGCCGCTGGCTGATCACCGGCCACCATTCCTCCCGAGAGGCCTGATCCAGAGCGGTTGCATTTTGTAAAACTGCAAGCCTTGCCGAATGTGCGCGAGTTCGAAATCCTGTCCTGGTGACCCGGGCCCCTCTGACGGTATGTGCCGCCATGTCGAGTCATAGTCTTGAAACTTGACTAAGGAGGGGCTCATGAACGCCCTGCATGCATTCCTCTTCGCCGACTTCCTCGGCACCGCCACCTGGATGTGGCTGACCTTCTTCGCCGTCGTCATCGCCCTGCTGGCCTTCGACCTGGGTGTCCTCCACAAGGAGAACAAGCCCATCGAGGTCAAGGAAAGCCTGCTGCTGTCCGCGGGCTACATCACCGCGGGCCTGCTGTTCGCCCTCTTCGTCTGGCAGCTCAAGGGCGCCGATGCCAGCCTCGACTACGTCACCGGGTTCCTGATCGAGAAGTCGCTGTCCATGGACAACGTCTTCCTCATGGCGGTGATCTTCGGCTTCTTCGCCATCCCGCGGGAATACCAGCACCGGGTGCTGTTCTGGGGCATCCTCGGGGTGATCGTGCTGCGCGCCATCATGATCGGCCTGGGCGCCGCCCTGATCCACCAGTTCGACTGGATCCTCTACGTCTTTGGCGCCTTCCTGGTGATCACCGGGGTCAAGATGCTGTTCGCCAAGGTGGACGAAGAGCCCAAGCTCGACGACAACTTCTTCATCAAATTCCTGCGCAAGAAGCTGCGCGTGACCGACGAGCTGCACGGCCAGCATTTCTTCGTGCGCCAGCCCGATGCCAGCGGCAAGACGGTGCTCTGGGTGACGCCGATGTTCCTGGCGCTGATCGTGATCGAGTGCGCCGACCTGGTGTTCGCGGTGGACAGCGTGCCGGCGATCTTCGCCATCACCCAGGATCCCTTCATCGTCTACACCTCCAACGTCTTCGCCATCCTTGGCCTGCGCGCCCTGTACTTCGCCCTGGCGGCGATGATCCATCGCTTCGCCTATCTCAAGTACGCCCTGGCGCTGGTGCTGGTGTTCATCGGCTGCAAGATCTTCCTGGTGGGCATCATCGGCAAGATCCCCCCGGCGATCTCCCTGAGCGTGACCCTGGGCCTGCTGGCCGGTGGCGTGCTGGTGTCGCTGTACAAGACCCGCAGCGAGGCCAAGCCCACCGCTGCCGGTCATGAGCCGCGCGACTCCCTGAACAGGCCTTCGTGAAGGAGCGGACGACCATGACTACCAGAGCCATCCTCGGACTCGCCGGCATTCTCCTGCTACTTGGTCTCGGCGGTTGCGACAGTGCCGAGAAGGCCGCGGACAGCTTCGCCACCAAGGTGGAGGAAGCCGCTCGCGAACAGGCGCGGGAAACCCTCGGTGGGACCCTCGACAAGCTGAACAAGAAGGTCGACGAGGCCCAGAATCAGGGCCGCGCCTGGCTGGATCAGCATCGGCCGAAGTCGGAAAAGGAAGAGGCGGCACCGCCCAGGGCCAACCGGCCGGTGGAGGGAGTGGAGACCTGAGAGAGGGATCGCCCTGGCGGCAATCCTGGAATCACGGCGGACCTCAACGTCTCTTGATCGCGGCCATGGCGGTCCGCCGATGCGGCCGCTCCTACAGCTAACCTGAAGGGTTGGAGCACTGCCCTAATCGCACAACATGGTCGACGCCCCTAAGCGAGGTCTGTAGGAGCGGCCCATGGCCGCGATTACCATCAACGGCACCACATGGGATCGTAGCGTGGAAAACGGCGTAGCCTTTTCCACCGGGGCTTCGTGGCGAAGGCACCCTCACCCCAACACTCTCCCGAGGGGAGAGGGAGCTATCCGGGCGGGCATTCATCTCCATCGGCACCGGCACGCTCGCGATCCGCCGCCATTGCCCAGTCCACAGGCGCGGGCCAAGGCCACGATGGAGACAGGACGTTACCTCTGTCCTACGTTAATACACCGCCAGGATCTCCTGCCGGTGCACCTTGCCTTCCACCGTCACCGCCACCTCATCGCCCTCCTCCCGCCCCAGCAATGCCTGACCCAAGGGTGCGTGGGGCGAGATCACCAGGACATCGTGGCCATCCAGCCTGACCTTGAGTCCCGCTGCATCCGGGCCGAGGAACATCCAGCGGCTGGCCGTCGCGGTGGTCAACTCGACCAGGGCACCGACGCGAATGCCGTCGTTCATGGCCACGGGTGTCAGCGCCCGGTAGGCCGCCAGGGCCAGCTCGATCTCGTGCAGGCGACGGCGTTGGCCATCCGCCAGATAGGCCGCTTCCAGACCGCGGGTGTCGTACTTGTTCTCAGCCTTGCTTTCGCTGTGGGTGGCCGCCTCGTGACTGGCCGCCAGTTGCTGGCTGATGACCTCGCGGTCGGCTTCCAGGGCCTGAAGAATGAGGGGAAGCAGTCGCGCTTTGTCCATGAACCGGTCGCCGGAGCAAAGGGTGCGAGCCTAAGGCCAAAACCCGCTCGCTGCCAGTCCCCGGAGAACGTCCGTCCGGCCATTAGAACCCGCACGCGGGCCACCGGTCAGTACAAGGCAGAATGTAACAGGGCATAACAGATGCACACTCGTACCGGACTTACCTTGCTGGCTCGCGGCGGCTACGCCGCTCGTGGCCTCGTCTATCTCATCATCGGCGTCCTGGCGCTGCTCGCCGCACGCGGCTCCGGCAAGCCGGCGGACAGCCACGACAGCCTGGAAGCCCTGCTCGCCCAGCCCTTCGGGCACTTTCTGGTCGGCCTGGTGGTGGTCGGTCTGATCGCCTTCGCGGCCTGGCGTATTCTCCAGGCCATCCGCGATGTCGATGACCATGGCAGCAAGCCCAAGGGCCTGGTGATCCGCGCCGGCCTGCTGGTGGGCGGCATCACCTATGGCGCACTGGCCTTCTTCGCCCTGGGCCTGCTGATCAGCGGTCTGCGCCAGAGCGGTGGTTCGGGTGGGGAAACCAACGACCTGCTGCAGATGATCCTCGGCTGGCGCTATTCCAATCTGCTGGTCTACGTCGCCGCACTGATCCCCCTGGGGGTGGGCCTCGCCCATTTCGTGAAGGGCTGGAAGGCCAGCTTCGAGCGTTATCTCGAAGCCAGTCCCGAACAGCTGCGCATGATTCGGCCCATCGGTCGCTTCGGCCTGATCGCTCGGGGCGTGGCTTTCGTCGAGATCGCCGTCCTGCTGGTGGTCAGCGGTTCGCGCTACCAGGCGCTGCATCCGCCGGGCATGAAGGACGCCCTGAACGGCCTGCAGAATCTGCCCTTCGGCGGACTGGTGCTGTCGGTGGTAGGCCTGGGCCTGATTGCCTTTGCCTTCTACAGCTTCGCGGAAGCCTGGTGGCGGCGTATCGAGATGGACCTGCCGGATGTGGGCGGCTCGCTGCGCCAGGTGCTGCCACGCTAGGCCCGCACCAGACGTTCATACATCGCGGGCCAGTGGCTGGGTGGCTGTCCGTCCAGAGCATCTAGTAGTCGTCCGGACAGTGAGCGAAAGACGGGCGGCGGGCGCCAACCCATGCCGGGAGACGCTCCGCCACGCGGCCAGCCGTACCACCAGGTTGCCGCCCAGACAGCGCGGCTCAGAGATCTACGGATGATCGCTCGAACATCTTCCGAGCGGCGCCGCCGATGGAGGACCGCTAGGCCTCCACCTGGCTCCACTGCTTGTTCAGCCGCTTGTCCGACACCGGCATCCGCGTGCCCAGCTGCTGGGCCCAGAGCGACACCCGATACTCTTCCAGCATCCAGCGATAGAGCTCTAGGTTGGCGTCGCGCTTGCCCTCCTGACCATGCTTGGCGGCGCGGGCGCGATACTGCTCCCAGAGTCCGGCCAGCTCGCCGCTCCAGACGCGATCGCGCTGCACCTGGCCGCCGAGCTTGTCGAAGCGCTGCTCGATGGCCTTCAGGTAGCGTGGATACTCCTTGAGCCATTCCAGCGGCGTATCGCGGACGAACCCGGGATAGACCAGGCTACCCAGCTGCGCCTTGATGTCGTTGAGGGCCACCGCCTGGGCCAGGTCGATGCGACCCTTGAATTTCTTCTGCAGGCCATGCCAGAGCTTGAGGATCTCCAGGGTCAGGCGCGCGATGCGTTCGGCCTGCTCGGTCCAGCCCGCCTTGCGCCGTTCGGCCAGCGAGGCCAGGCCGGCGCCATCGCGGGGCAGCTCGGCGTCGTCGGCGAGGATGGTGGCGTCCAGGCTGGCCAGCAGGATGTCTTCCACCAGGGCCTCCGGCCGGCCCAGTTCGCGGTGCAGCAGGCCCAGCTCGGTGAGCCCGGGCAAC
The DNA here is from genome assembly GCF_014522265.1 of Pseudomonas oryzihabitans. GTDB lineage: Bacteria > Pseudomonadota > Gammaproteobacteria > Pseudomonadales > Pseudomonadaceae > Chryseomonas > Chryseomonas aestiva. The sequence continues at coordinate 3,560,439 of NZ_CP017024.1, read as the reverse complement.
TTGCCGCGCAGGAACTTGGCCTGTTCCGCCAGTTGCTGCAGCAGCAGTCGCTGCAGGGCGCGGCGGTGCTGGTAGCGGGCTTCGGCCTGGGTGGCGAAGCGGCCTTCGCGCACCGTGCCCTGCTCGTCCACCAGCGCCGGATAGACCGTCATGGAAAGGCCGGCCACCTGCTGCTGGGTCTTGGCCGCCACCTCGGCGAAGGCCTTGGCCTCCACCGGGCGCTGCTCCTGGCGCTTCTGCGTCGGCAGCGCCAGGGCCGCCTGGCTTTCCTGAGCGAAGCGCGCCGTCACCTCGGCCAGGTCGCGGCCCTCGCCCAGCGGCTTGCCCTGGGCATCGACCACCTCGAGATTCATGCGCAGGTGCGGATCCAGGCCGGCTTCGGCCTCCGGCCAGGCGTCGTCGGGGATGCGGGCACCGGTCATGCGCTGCAATTCGCGTCCCAGCGCCTCGTGCAGCGAGCCCTCGCCGAAGGGGATCTTGTCCAGCGCCGCGCGAACGAAATCCGGTACCGGGACGAAGTTCTTGCGCAGGGCCTTGGGCAGGTTGCGCACCAGGGCCACGCAGCGGTCATAGAGCAACCCTGGCACCAGCCAGTCGAGGCGCTGGGGCGGCAGCTGTGGCAACAGTGGCGCCGGCACCCGCAGAGTGACGCCGTCACGCGGATGGGTCGGGTCGAATTCGTAGGACAGCGGCAGGGTCAACTCGCCCAGGCGCAGGGTGTCCGGATACTGGGCGGCGGTGACCTCGCTGGCTTCGCGGGCAAGGACGTCTTCCTCGCGCATGATCAGCAGATCGGGCTGCTTGGCGCTTTCGCGGCGATACCAGCTGTCGAAGGTGGCAGTCTGGTAGACGTCCGCCGGCAGCCGCGCGGCATAGTAGTCGAACAGGGTTTCCTCGTCGGCGAGGATGTCGCGGCGGCGGGCCTTGGCTTCCAGTTCGTCCAGCCGCTCCAGCAGCGCCCGGTTGGCGGCCAGGCACTTGGCGCGACTGTTGATCTCGCCGCGCACCAGGCCCTCGCGGATGAACAACTCGCGGGCAGCGGGCGGATCTACGGGGCCGAAGTGCACCGGGCGACGACCGACCACGATCAGGCCATAGAGGGTGACCTGCTCATAGGCCACCACCTGGCCCCGCTTCTTCTCCCAGTGGGGTTCGAGGTGGGTCTTCTTGACCAGGTGCCCCGCCACCGGCTCGATCCAGTCCGGTTCGATCTTGGCCACCATGCGGGCGAACAGCTTGGTGGTCTCCACCAGCTCCGCGGCCATGATCCAGGTGGGTTTCTTGCGGCCGATGACGCTGCTGGGATGGATCCAGAAGCGCCGCTGGCGCGCGCCCAGGTAGTCGCCATCCTCGCTCTTCTGGCCAATCTGGCTGAGCAGACCGGCGAGAATGGCCTTGTGCAGCGCCGCGTAACCACGGGCGCGTACCGCCGCCTCGCTGGCTTCGGCCTGTTGCTGGGCCTTGGCGTTGACGTGCTTGTCGGTGGTCGGCGCGGGTTTGTGGGTGCCCTCCGCGGCTGCTGGCGCTGGACTTTCGGCCTTGCGCACCTGGAGCCCCAGTTCGCGGCACAGCAGGGTCAGCTGGCGATGGGCATCGCGCCACTCGCGCAGCCGCAGGTAGTTGAGGAAGTGCTTGCGGCACCAGCTGCGCAGGGCGTTGGAACCCAGCGCCTGGCGCTGCTCTTCGAAACCGTGCCAGAGATTGACCAGGGCGGCGAAATCCGAATCCGGGTCCTTCCACTGAGCGTGGGCCTGATCGGCCTGGGTCTGGCGGTCCGCCGGGCGCTCGCGCGGGTCCTGCACGGACAGCGCGCTGGTGACGATCAGCACCTCGGCGAGACTGCCCTGCTCGGTCGCCTCCAGCAGCATGCGCCCCAGCCGCGGATCGACGGGCAGGCGCGCCAGTTGCCGACCCAGGGGCAGCAGGCGGCCTTCGACATCGACCGCCGAAAGTTCCTGCAACAGGGTGAAGCCGTCCTTGATCGCCTTGCCATCCGGCGGCTCGATGAAGGGGAAATCTTCGATGCGACCCAGGCGCAGATGCAGCATCTGCAGGATCACCGCCGCCAGGTTGGTGCGCAGGATTTCCGGATCGGTGAAGGTCGGGCGACCGAGGAAGTCCTCTTCGCTGAAGAGGCGGATGCAGATGCCTGGCTCGACCCGGCCGCAACGACCCTTGCGCTGGTTGGCGCTGGCCTGGGAGATGGCTTCGATGGGTAGTCGCTGGACCTTGGCTCTATAGCTGTAGCGACTGATGCGCGCGGTACCGCTGTCGATCACGTAGCGGATGCCCGGCACGGTCAGCGAGGTCTCGGCGACGTTGGTGGCCAGCACGATCTTGCGCCCGGGACGCGGCTGGAAGATCTTCTGCTGCTCGGCCGGCGTCAGTCGCGCATAGAGCGGCAGCACCTCGGTGAATTTCAGCTGGGCCTTGCGCAGGACCTCGGCGCAGTCGCGGATCTCGCGCTCGCCGGGGAGAAACACCAGCACATCGCCCGGGCGCTGACCGACGCTGCGCTCGTGGGCCTCGATCTCGTCCAGCGCCTGGAGGATGCCCTGGTCCACCGAGAGATCGTCCACCAGCCGTTCGCCGTCTTCATCCACCTCGGCGCTGAGCGGGCGGTACCAGGTCTCCACGGGATAGGTCCGCCCGGACACCTCGACGATGGGTGCGCCGTCGAAGTGCCTGGAGAAGCGCTCCAGATCGATGGTGGCCGAGGTGATGATCAGCTTGAGATCGGGACGACGCGGCAGCAGGGTCTTGAGAAAGCCCAGCAGGAAGTCGATGTTGAGACTGCGCTCGTGGGCCTCGTCGACGATGATCGTGTCGTAGCGCTCGAGAAAGCGGTCGTGCTGGGTTTCGGCCAGTAGGATGCCATCGGTCATCAGCTTGATCAGGGTGGCATCGGTGCTCTGATCCTCGAACCGCACCTGATAGCCGACCAGTTCGCCCAGCGGCGAACCCAGTTCCTCCGCCACCCGGGCGCCCACACTGCGCGCCGCCAGCCGGCGCGGCTGAGTGTGGCCGATCAGTCCCTGCACACCCCTGCCCAGTTCCAGACAGATCTTGGGCAGCTGGGTGGTCTTGCCCGAACCGGTCTCGCCGGCGATCACCACCACCTGATGGGCGGCGATGGCGCGCTTGATCTCCTCGCGCTTGGCGGCGATCGGCAGGGCGTCGTCGTAGCGGATGCGCGGCACGCTGGCACGCCGCGCCTCGACCTTGGCACAGGACGCCTGGAAACGCTCAAGCCACTGGGCTTCGCGGGCCGGATCGGGTTGTTTCTGCAGGGCCTGGAGCTGGCGCCGCAGGCGATGGCGATCGGCGTTGAAGGCCTGATCCAGGTTGGCGGCGAGACGGGCAACGGAGGGGGTATCGGTCATGAAACTCTTTCGACGGCGGTCGCTTGGACCGGTAAGTGTAAAAGAGTTGGGGGGTGCGGCGGGGCTTTACAAGAACGGCGGGTGGAAAACCGCCGGGTTGCCGGCCCCTGCGCGACGCCTGGTCGCGCAGGGGCGGTAGCGCATTAGCGCTTGGCCTGGACGCTGGCCACGTTCAGCTTGGCCGGCGGCGTGCGCAGGGCCATGTCCAGGGACTGCAGGGCCTTCCAGGCGTCCTGTTGCAGATCGGCGGGATCGGCGTGATCGAACTTGATCTTTTCGCCGGCGGCCGGCAGCGGCGGACGGGTGCCGTAGATCAGCGCATAGAAGACCGAGGCGGTCAGGTAGGTGCCGGTAAAGGACGGATGGCTGCCGTCAGGCAGGAACAGCCCCGGCTGCGGCTGATCGCCCAGGGCCTTCTGCCAGGCCTGGCCCACCGGGGCCAGCAGCGCGCCGGTCTCCTTGGCCAGGGGGGTATAGACGCTGTCCAGCTGCGCCTGCATGGTCGGGTTGTTCTGCCGGGCCCAGGTCAGGTACAGGATCGGCTGGGCGCCGTCCTTGCGCGCCAGATCGGCGATCAGGCGTACGTACTGACGGGTGAGGTCCGGATTCTTCACCGGCATCATGCTGTGATCCTGGATCACCACGTAGTCGTAGTTGGCCTTGGCCAGCTCGTCCTGCACGTCGTGGCGCTTCCAGTGTTCCTCGAGGCTGGCGCCGCTGAAGGTCACATGCTTGACGTCCAGCGGACGCGACTGACCGGCCTCGACGGACATTTGACGGACCATTGCCGGCAGATCGTTGACGAAGGTGTAGCTGTTGCCCACGAACAGGACGCGGATGGGTTCACCGGCCTGGACCTGACCGAGCACGCTGGAGCCCAGCAGGAAGAGGCCCAGCAAGGCCTGGCGTACGCTAATTCGCATGGTGTGTCCTCAAGGAAAGAGGTCGGAGAGATGACGGCAAAATGCCGCCTGCGGTTTATACCCGAACCTCTTGCGAAAACCATGCTTGGAAACCAGCAGCACCGCTACCAGTCGACGAGAGGTAGCGGCGCAGGGGACGTAGTGGCGTCCTGTTACGCCTTCTTGAGTTCGGCGTCACGCAGTTCGCGACGCAGGATCTTGCCGACGTTGGTGGTCGGCAGGCTGTCGCGGAATTCCACCAGCTTGGGTCGCTTGTAGCCGGTGACGTTGTCGTGCATGTGCTTGAGCACCTGCTCGGTGGTCAGGGACGCACCGGGCTTGGGCACCACGAACACCTTGATCTTCTCCCCCGCCACCTCGTCGGGAATGCCGATGGCCGCGCACTGCATCACCCCGGGCAGCTGGGAGAGCACCTCTTCCAGCTCGTTGGGATAGACGTTGAAGCCGGACACCAGAATCATGTCCTTCTTGCGGTCGACAATGCGCAGGTAACCATCCGGCTCGATCACGGCGATGTCGCCGGTACGCAGCCAGCCCTCGGCATCCAGCACCTCGGCAGTGGCCTCGGGTCTCAGCCAGTAGCCCTTCATAACCTGGGGGCCCTTGACGCACAACTCGCCGGGGGTGTCGAAGCCCTGGGCCACGCCATCGGCATCCACCACCTTGCAGTCGGTGCCCGGCACCGGCATGCCGATGGTGCCCAGCCGGCGACGCTCCAGCGGATTGAAGCTCACCACCGGACTGGTCTCGGTCATGCCGTAGCCTTCGCAGATGCCGCAGCCGGTGACCTCTTCCCAGCGCAGGGCCACGGATTGCTGCAGCGCCATGCCACCGGAAAAGGTCACCTTGAGCTGGGAGAAATCCAGCTGGCGGAAATCCTCGCTGTTGCACAGGGCGGCGAACAGGGTGTTGAGACCGACGAAGCCGTTGAAGCGCCACTGCCTGAGTTCCTTGACCAGCGCCGGCAGGTCGCGCGGATTGGTGATCAGGACGTTGTGGTTCCCCTGGATCAGCATGGCCATGCAGTGAATGGTGAAGGCATAGATGTGGTAGAGCGGCAGCGGCGCGATCATGACCTGGGCACCGCCGCCCAGGTACTTGGTCATCAGCACCTGGCACTGCAGCATGTTGGCCACCAGATTGCGGTGGGTCAGCATGGCGCCCTTGGCGATGCCGGTGGTGCCGCCGGTGTACTGCAGCACGGCGACGTCCTCCGCCGCCGGGTCGGCGTCGACGAAATCGACGTGCTCGCCCTTGGTCATGGCATCGACGAAGCGGATGGAATGGGGAATGCGATAGGCCGGCACCATCTTCTTGACATGGCGGACCACGGCGTTAACCAGCAGGCGCTTGAAGGTCGGCAGCAGGTCACCAACCTCGGTGATGATGACGTGGCGGATATCGGTCTGCGGCAGCACCTGTTCGGCCAGGTGCGCCATGTTGGCCAGGCAGACCAGCGCCCGGGCGCCGGAATCCTTGAACTGGTGCTGCATCTCGCGGGCGGTATAGAGGGGGTTGGTGTTGACCACCACCAGGCCGGCGCGCATGGCGCCAAAGACCACCACCGGGTACTGCAGCACGTTGGGCATCTGCACGGCGATGCGATCGCCGGGTTGCAGGTCGGTGTGCTTTTGCAGATAGGCGGCGAACTGGCCGGACAATTCATAGAGTTCGCGGTAGCTCAGCGTCCGTCCCAGATTGCTGAACGCCGGGCGCTCGGCGTAGGTCTGGCAGGCCTCGCGAAATACCGCCAGGACATTGCGATAACGGTCCAGGTCTATGTCTGTCTGGATGCCCTCGGGATATTTGTCACTCCAGAAATTCGGCATCATGCAGCCCGCTCCCGCTCTATGGTTATTGTTCGTTGGCGTGCCGTGATCAGCGCTGAACCGGCCCTGCGAGCCTAGCAGCTTTGCCTAGCCCGCAACAGCATCAATATCCGCCCTTAACGTCACCTAATGACCATATGGTCAATTACGGTCACGCTCTCTGCCGGCTTTTCCGGGAGGTGATTAGCCTCCGGCGGCGAGGCTGGGTAGAATGCCCGGCTTCGCGGCGTCCGCCGCCCTGTCACAGCTGCCGGAGCGCTTCATGAGCCTGACCGAAAACATCCCTTATGAAGCCCTCGAAATCGGCCAGAAGGTGACCGTGACCCGCACCATCGAGGAGCGCGACGTGCTGCTGTTCGCCGCCGTCTCCGGCGACTGCAACCCGCTGCACCTGGACCCCGAATTCGCCGCCAAGACGCTGTTTCGCGAGCCCATCGCCCACGGCATGCTCAGTGGCGCCCTGATCAGCGCCGCAGTGGCCTGCAACCTGCCGGGACCGGGCACCCTCTATGTCGACCAGACCATGACCTTCGAAAAGCCGGTCAAGCTGGGCGATACCCTGACGGTGGAAATCGAGGTGCTGGAAAAGCTGCCGAAGTTTCGCGTGAACCTGGCTACCCGGGTGTTCAACCAGCATGGGGACAAGGTCGTCGACGGCGTCGCCAAGGTGGTTGCGCCGCGCAAGCCGGTGCAGGTGCAACAGGTGGAACTGCCCCCCGTCACCGTCGGCTGAACCACCCCTCCCCGCTTCAACTCAGATCGGCCAGGCCTCGTTGCAGCGGGGTTTGCAGACTGAACTCGCTGAACGCCACTTCCATGCCGCCGCGCTCCGGGGTGCCACAGACCGGGCCGACCCGGTATTCCGCGGCGGCTGGCAGGCTGGCCAGGCGCAGCAACGGCCAGCGCTGACCGTCGAACGAGGCCTGGACCCGCAGGGTGCCCTGGGTCAGGGTAACCCTCAGCCACACCTCCTCGCGCTCCCCCAGGGGCGCGCCCACGGCCAGATCCGAGCGTCCCAGGGTCAGGACGCTGAGCAGCTGGGGGGTATCGTCGAAGTAGCCGATGCCGACGCGCAGCCACTGCTGCTCATCGATCCGCACCATCAGCCCGGCGTGGTCGCCCTGGTTCTTGCAGCGCGCCGCCACCCGCAGCTGGGCGGTGAAGCCACTGGTGACCCGGGCGCCGAAGAAGTGTCCGCTGTGGCGCTCGGCGCCGTCGTGGGTCTGACGCCAGAAGTCACTGTGGCGATCGGTGATGACCCGCAGCCGCTCGGGCTCGGCCAGCCAGGTCTCGGGTTCATTGATCCATTGGCAGATGTCGAACATGGGGCTCTCCTCGCGTGCTCGCGCTTGGAGTCCCGCCTGCCCCGCAAGTTCGTCTAGACCCCACCTTTGAGAATGGCGGCGGCGATCTGGCCGAGGCCGATTTCCTGCTCCACCGCGCCGAGCTTCATGGCTTCCTTGGGCATGCCGTAGACCACGCAACTGTCTTCGTCCTGGCCGAGGGTCCGGCCGCCGACGTCACGCAGCTCCTTGAGGCCGCGGGCGCCGTCATCGCCCATGCCGGTCATGATGATACCCAGGGCATTGCTGCCGGCGGCCCGCGCCACCGAGCGGAACAGCACATCCACCGAGGGGCGATGGCGACTCACCGGCGGACCGTCGACCACGTCCACCTGATACTGGGCACCACTGCGCTTGAGCAGCATGTGGCGACCGCCCGGGGCGATCAGCACCCGCCCCGGCAGGACCCGATCGCCATGCCGGGCTTCGCGCACCTCCAGCTCGCAGAGGCGATCCAGGCGCTCGGCGAAGGCGGCGGTGAAGCGCTCGGGCATGTGCTGGACCACGACGATGCCCGGGCAGACCCGTGGCAGTGAGGTCAGCACCGCTTCCAGGGCCTGGGTCCCGCCGGTGGAGGTACCCAGGGCGACGATGCGCTCGGTGGTGCGCGCCATGGCCGGGCTGCCGCCGGCCGGCAGGATGGCGTCGGCGCTGAGCTTGGGCGTCGGCACCACCGGCACGCCACGGGGCGCCAGGCGCTTGAGATTGGCCCGGGCGGCGGCCTTGACCGCGCTGGTGAGGTCGTCCGAGGCGTCCTTGAGGAACTGCTTGAGATTGGCCTGGGGCTTGGTGACGATGCTGACCGCCCCGGCGGCCATGGCCTGCAGGGTGGTGGCGGCGCCCTTCTCGGTCAGGGTCGAGCAGATCACCACCGGGGTCGGACGCTCGGCCATGATCTTCTTGAGAAAGGTGATGCCGTCCATGCGTGGCATCTCCACGTCCAGCACGATGACGTCGGGCCACTGCTTGCGCATCTTGTCCTGGGCGAACACCGGGTCGGCGGCGCCCCCAGCACCTCGATGGCCGGATCCTCCGCGAGACTCTGGGCGAGCACCTGCCGCACCACGGCGGAGTCGTCGACGATAAGGACCTTGATCTTGTTCATGGAGTAATTCTCGTAAGCGGCGGAACATAGGGTAGCTCCACCTGTTGCATGAGCACCCGGCCGTCGACGAGGTCCAGGGACAGTTTGCGATGGCCGGCGCCGCGGACATGGGTCCGCACCGAATGGATACCGGCCTGGGCCAGCTGCGCCAGCGCCGCCTCGACGTTGACGTCGCCGATGCTGCGGACGCGATCGCGCAGGAGCTGGGGAAACATGTTGCCGCCGCCGTAGAGGTGCACCTGGTAACCGGGCAGATCACCGCCGTGGCGGGCGATCGCCCCCAGCAGCAGCTGCAGGGATTCGTCGACATAGTGACCGTCGGCGGGCGCGCCGGGCACGGCGCGCTGGCGCGTGGGCAACAGCGCATGGGTCATGCCGCCGAGACGGCGCCGCGGGTGCCAGAAGACGAAGGACACGCAGGAGCCCAGGATGGTCCGGATCCGCACCTCGCCCTGGCCGAAATACCATTCGCCTGGACGCAGAAACAGCTCCGGCGCGGCTGCCATGGCTAGAGCGGACGTTGATAGATGGAAGGACTGACCATTTTCAGGGCGTCGGTCACCCCATTGAGGCTCTCGGAATGACTGACGAAGAAGTAGCCCCCGGGTCGCAGGTGGCGGACCAGGCGGGCCACCACCTGGCGCTTGGTGGGCACGTCGAAGTAGATCATCACGTTGCGCAGGAAGATGATGTCGAAGGTGCCCAGCTCCGGCAGCGAATTGTTCAGATTGATCTGGCGAAAGGCGATCCGCGCGGTCAGGCGCGGATCCACCAGAAAGGTGCCGTCGTTGTCGCCCACGCCCTTGAAGCAGTAGCGCCGCAACAGCGCCGGCGGGATGTTCTCGGCTTCGGCGAGCGGATACTGGGCATTGCGCGCCTTGGCCAGCACCCGGGTGCTGAGGTCGGAGGCGACGATTTCCCAGGGCCGCTCGCCCAGTCCTTCGGCCAGAGTCATGGCCAGCGTATAGGGCTCCTCGCCCGAGGAGCAGGCGCCGCTCCACAGCCGCAGCGGCTGGCGCCTTTCCCAGTTCGGCAGCACCTGCTCGCGCAGGAAGTCGAAGTGCTTGGGCTCCCGAAAGAAATAGGTTTCGTTGGTGGTCAGCAGATCGACCGCCATCTGGCATTCCGCCTGGTCGCGCTGGATCAGCTGGAAATAGGCGTCGTAGCTGGGCGTGCCGCGCTGGCGCACGCGCTTGGCCAGGCGACCGCTCACCAGCGGGCGCTTGGCATCGGACATGCTGATGCCGGCGACCCGGAAGATGAAGCTGCGAAACTGGCGGAATTCGCTGTCGGTCAGCGCGGGGAGTTCCATGGTTCGCGACTCAGGCAGCCGTCATGGCGGCGAGCTGGGCGAGATCGTCTGCGCCCAGCACCCGATCCATGTCGAGCAGGATGACGAAACCGGCACCCTGCTTGGCCATGCCGAGGATGAAATCGGTGCGGATCGAAGCGCCGAAGCGCGGCGCCGGCTCGATGCCGTCGGCGCCGATCTCCAGCACCTCGCAGACCGCGTCCACCACGATGCCGAACACCTGGGGGCCACCGTCGACCTGGATCTCCAGCACCACGATGCAGCTGCGGCGGGAGGTCTCGGTCACCTCGTTGCGAAAGCGCACGCCGAGGTCCATGACCGGCACGGCGGCGCCGCGCAGGTTGATGACGCCACGGATGGCCGGCGGCAGCATGGGCACCGTGGTGACCGCGCCGTACTCGATGATCTCCCGCACGCAGCCGGTGTTCACGCCGTAGAGGTCACCGGCGAGCTGAAAGGTCAGAAACTGGCGCAATAGCATCAGGCTTGCTCCTCGAAACGGGCGAAACCGGCCGGCACGCTGCCACGGGGCGCGCGACGGGGCGAGTCGATCAGCGCCGAGGCGCGCTCGGCCAGGCTCGACCCCGAGCGCTTGGCGCCGGGACGGGCGACCTGCTGGGCCACCGGCGAACCGCTCAGGGTGAAGTATTCCATCATCTGCTGGAGCTGCTCGGCCTGGCCGCTCATCTCCTCCGCGGTGGCGGCCAGCTCTTCGGACGCCGAGGCGTTCTGCTGGGTGATCTGGCTCAGTTGCAGCATGGCGCCATTGATCTGCTCGACCCCGGCGCTCTGCTCTTCGGAGGCCGCGGTGATTTCCTGCACCAGGTCGGAGGTCTTGTTGATGGAGGGCACCATCTCGGCCAGCAGCGATCCGGCGCGCTCGGCCAGGGCCACACTGCTCTTGGCCACGGTGCCGATTTCCTGGGCGGCGACCTGGCTGCGTTCGGCCAGCTTGCGCACCTCGGCGGCCACCACGGCGAAGCCTTTGCCGTGCTCGCCGGCGCGGGCGGCTTCGATGGCGGCGTTGAGCGCCAGCAGGTTGGTCTGGTAGGCGATGTCGTCGACGATGCCGATCTTCTCGGCGATGGTCTTCATGGCCACCAGCGTCTCGCGCACGGCCTGGCCGCCCTCGTCCGCTTCACGCGCGGCCTTGCCGGCCATGCCGTCGGTGACCTTGGCGTTCTCGGTGTTCTGGGCGATGGAAGCCGACATCTCCTCGATGCTGGCGCTGGTCTCCTCGACGGAGGCGGCCTGCTCGGTGCTGGCCTGGCTCATGCTCTGGGCAGTGGCCGAGACCTCTTCCGAGGCGCTGGCCAGGCCATCGGCCGAGCTGCGCACGTCGCTGATGATCTGCGCCAGGGTGGTGGTCATGGTACGCACGGAGGCCAGCATGCTGGTGGTGTCGCCTTCGCGGGTCGCCACCTCGACGCTCAGATCGCCGCGGGCGACGCGCTGCACCACCTCGGCGGCATAGGCCGGTTCGCCACCCAGCTGCCGGATCAGGCTGCGGGTGATCAGATAGCCGAGCAGGACGGCGATCAGGGTCGCCACCGCGCCAATCACCAGCATCAGGTTGCGGGCATCGACGTAGGCGTCGGTCGCCGCTTCACCGGCTTCCTGCATGCGCTGGGCCTGCAGATCGTTCAGGGCGCCGAGGGCGGCGACCAGCTCGTTGTTGTTGGGCGCGAAGACATTCAGCAGATAGTCCCGGGCCTGGCCACGGTCGGTGTCGAGCAGGCGAAAGAATTCGCCGTACTTGTCCTGCAGGCGCTGACGCGCGTCCGTGGCAGCGGCCAGCTTCTGCTTGCCATCCTCACTGACGATCTTCTTTTGCAGATCGGCGAGTATCTCTGCGTTGCCGGAGCGGACCTTGGCGATGTCTTCCTTGGTCTTGGCCAGGGCGCGCTCATCGTCCAGCAGCAGCAGGTTGCGCATCAGGCGGCCGCTGTCCAGGGTGTTACGCACCAGGGTGTTGGCCTGGACGGTCATGGGGAAACGGAATTTCGACATGTTGTCGGCCGAGTCCTTCATGGTGCCCATGTTCAGCAGGGCGACACCCATGACCAGCAGCAGCATCAGGATGGCAGCCCCGAAGCCGATCGCCAGCTTGGTCGAGACGCGAAGTGTGTTCAGCATGGTGGAAGCGCCTCCGGCGCCGATTGAAACTGCTTCGTTTAAGAGGCGCCGGTTACCGTCGCCCATGGCAATGCGGGGTCTTTCAGCTGGCGGCCTGGGCCAGGTTCGCCAGTTCCTGTACGTCGAGGACCTGGGCCACGTCGAGCAGGGTCAGGAAGCCGTCTTCGGACTTGACCATGCCGGCGATGAAGTGCGGCGCCAGGCGACTGCCAAAGGCCGGCGCCGGACGGATGTCCGCCGCGGCGATTTCCAGCACCTCGCTCACCGCATCCACCACCACGCCCAGCACCTGGGTGTCTTCGTCGGCGCACACTTCCAAGATCACGATGCAGGTCCGCGGGCCGACCCGGGTCGGTCGGCCGCCGAAGCGGGCCTCCAGATCCACCACCGGGACCACCGCGCCGCGCAGATTGATCACCCCACGAATGCAGGCCGGCATCAGCGGGACCTGGGTCAGTTGGCCGAACTCGATGATCTCGCGCACCGCGAGGGTATCCACCGCATAGGTCTCACCGTCGACCACGAAGGTCAGGTGCTGATGGCCAAGGTGTTCGTGGGCGATGTCGCCAAGGGTCAGGGCAGTCATGAAGCCATTACTCCGGGAAGCGGACGTAACCGTCCGGCAGGCCGCCCGCGGCCATCTGGGGACGACGCAGGGTCGGCTGGGCCGTACGGCTCGCGGCCGGGCGCGTCTGCTCGATGGCACGCTCCAGGTCCTGGACCGCACGACCATCGCCGGTGTGGAAGAAGCCCATCAGGCGCTGCAGCTGCTCGGCCTGACCGCTCATTTCTTCGGCGGTCGCGGCCAGCTCTTCCGAGGCCGAGGCGTTCTGTTGGGTGATCTGGTTGAGTTGCAGCATGGCGCTATTGATCTGAGTGACTCCGCTACTCTGTTCTTCGGACGCCGCGGCGATTTCCTGTACCAGATCGGAGGTCTTGCTGATGGACGGTACCATTTCGTCGAGCAGTGACCCGGCGCGCTCGGCCAGGGCCACACTGCTCTTGGCCACGGTGCCGATTTCCTGGGCGGCGACCTGGCTGCGTTCGGCCAGCTTGCGCACCTCGGCGGCCACCACGGCGAAGCCTTTGCCGTGCTCGCCGGCGCGGGCGGCTTCGATGGCGGCGTTGAGCGCCAGCAGGTTGGTCTGGTAGGCGATGTCGTCGACGATGCCGATCTTCTCGGCGATGGTCTTCATGGCCACCAGCGTCTCACCCACCGCTTCGCCACCTTCGTTGGCCTCGCGCGCGGCCTTGCCGGCCATGCCGTCGGTGACCTTGGCGTTCTCGGTGTTCTGGGCGATGGAGGCCGACATCTGCTCTACGCTGGCGCTGGTCTCCTCGACCGAGGCGGCCTGTTCGGTGCTGGCCTGGCTCATGCTCTGGGCGGTGGCGGAGATCTCTTCCGAGGCGCTGGCCAGGGAGTCGGCCGACAGGCGCACGTCGCCGATGATCTGGTTCAGCTTGCCCACGGTGCCGTTGATCGACTCCTTGAGCTCCAGCAACTGCCCCTGGTAGTCACCGCGTACGGTGCGGCTCAGGTCGCCCTGGGAGAGCCCGGCCATCACGCCCATGGCTTCGTTGACCGGCGCCACGATGGCGTCGAGGGTGCCATTGATGCCGGCGACGATGCGGCGGAAATCGCCCTGGTGGGCACTGGCATCGGCGCGGGTGTCGAGACGACCGGCCATGGCCGCCTGGCTCAGCAGATTGGCGTCTTCGACCAGGCGCTGGATGTTGCCGCGGACCTGTTCGAGGTTGTCGTTGATGACCGCCTTCTGCCCGGGGAAGCGCTCCAGCGCCACCGACAGATCGCCTTCGCCGAAGCTCTTGACGCAGGCCATGGCCTTTGCCGAATCGCTCAGGTGGCCGGCGACCATGCCGTTGACCCCTTCGGCCATGTTGCGATAGGCGCCCTGGAAGCGCTCGGCCGGAATGCGCACCACGGTTTCGCCGCGGTCATGGGCAGCCGACATACTGCTCATTTCGCTGATCAGGCTGCGCAGGGTGGTGACCATGTTCTGCATGGCCGCCATCAGGCTGGTCTTGTCGTCGTCGCGCAGCTTGATGTCGTCCGGCAGATCGCCGGCGGCCACGCAGCCGGCCAGGGTCGCCACCGCCGCGGGCTCACCGCCCAGCTGACGCAGCAGATTGCGGGTGATGAAGAAGCCCAGCAGGGCCACCGCCAGCAGGGTCGCCAGGGCAATGCCCAGGGCCAGCCAGGTGGCCTCGACCTTGGTCTTCTGGGCGACCTGCACACCTTGCAGCGCCAGGGTCTGGTTGTAGCCTACGTGCTCGTCGAGGGCCTTGTTGATCGCCAGCATCACGTCGGTGCGGCTGCGCATCAGGGCCTGGGCGTCTTCGTTGCGATTTTGCCGCGACAGGGCGATGACCTGGTCGCCGAGGCTGAACAGCGCCGTAAAGGCGGCGCGATCGGCGACCAGCAGGCCACGGTCGCGGTCGTCCGAGACCAGCGTCTCGTACTTGCCGAGATTCTGGCCGATGCGCTCCTTGGCCGCGGCCAGGTCCTGCTCGACGGTGGTCATGGTTTCGGCGCTGGTCGACAGCACGTGGCGATAGATGCCCACCACGTAGTCGGAGCGGCTGTCGTTGACCTCGCCGAGCGCCTTGAGGCTGGGAACGGTGTTGTCGTTGCCGTAGTTGGCTGCCTGGAACACCTGGTCGATTTCGTATTGCCCGGTGCCGGCCAGCACCAGGATGCCCAATAATGCGGACAGCACCAGCAGCAGCATTTTCTTGATGACGGTCATGTCGATGGTCTCAAAAAGGCCACCTGCAGGTGGCCGTTGGATAGGGGTCAGGATTCGAAGGAGACGTAGCCGTCAGGCACGCCCGAGGTACCCGTACGCAGGGCCTTGCCCGGGACCTGCATGGCCTTGGGCCGCGAGGCCTCCAGCGCGCGTTCCAGGTCCTGTACCACCCGGCCTTCGCCGGTATTGAAGAAGCCCATCAGGCGTTGCAGCTGCTCGGCCTGGGTACTCATTTCCTCGGCGGTGGCAGCCAGTTCTTCGGACGCCGAGGCGTTCTGCTGGGTGATCTGGCTCAGTTGCAGCATGGCGCCGTTGATCTGGCTCACCCCGCTGCTCTGTTCTTCGCTGGCCGAGGCGATTTCCTGCACCAGGTCGGAGGTCTTGCTGATGGACGGCACCATCTGCTCCAGCAGGGTGCCGGCGCGTTCGGCCAGGGCCACGCTGCTCTTGGCCACGGTGCCGATTTCCTGGGCGGCGACCTGGCTGCGTTCGGCCAGCTTGCGGACCTCTGCAGCCACCACGGCGAAGCCCTTGCCGTGCTCGCCGGCACGGGCCGCTTCGATGGCGGCGTTGAGCGCCAGCAGGTTGGTCTGGTAGGCGATGTCGTCGACGATGCCGATCTTGTCGGCGATGGTCTTCATGGCCACCAGGGTCTCGCCGACCGCCTGACCGCCCTCCCCGGCTTCCCGCGCGGCCTTGCCGGCCATGCCGTCAGTGACCTTGGCGTTCTCGGTGTTCTGGGTGATGGAGGCCGACATCTGCTCGACGCTGGCGCTGGTCTCCTCGACCGAGGCCGCCTGTTCGGTGCTGGCCTGGCTCATGCTCTGGGCGGTGGCGGAGATCTCTTCCGAGGCGCTGGCCAGGGAGTCGGCCGACAGGCGCACGTCGCCGATGATCTGGTTCAGCTTGCCCACGGTGCCGTTGATCGACTCCTTGAGCTCCAGCAACTGCCCCTGGTAGTCACCGCGTACGGTGCGGCTCAGGTCGCCCTGGGAGAGCCCGGCCATCACGCCCATGGCTTCGTTGACCGGCGCCACGATGGCGTCGAGGGTGCCATTGATGCCGGCGACGATGCGGCGGAAATCGCCCTGGTGGGCACTGGCATCGGCGCGGGTGTCGAGACGACCGGCCATGGCCGCCTGGCTCAGCAGATTGGCGTCTTCGACCAGGCGCTGGATGTTGCCGCGGACCTGTTCGAGGTTGTCGTTGATCACCGCCTTCTGGCCGGGGAAGCGTTCCAGCGCCACCGACAGATCGCCTTCGCCGAAGCGCTTGACGCAGGCCATGGCCTTTGCCGAATCGCTCAGGTGGCCGGCGACCATGGCGTTGACGCCTTCGGCCATGCCGCGGAAGGTGCCCTGGAAGCGCTCGACGGGAATGCGGGCATCGGTCTCGCCGCGATCATGGGCGGCGGACAGCTGCACCATCTCCGCGACCAGAAGCTGGATGTTGTCGCGCACCTGCTCAAGGTTGTCGTTGATCACCGCCTTCCTGCCGGGGAAACGCTCCAGCGGCGCGGCCAGATCGCCTTCGCCGAAGCTTTTGACGCAGGCCATGGCCTTGGCCGAATCGCTCAGGTGACCGGCGACCATGGCGTTGACGCCTTCGGCGACGTTGCGGAAGGTGCCCTGGAAGCGCTCCAGCGGGATGCGTTTGTCGGTCTCGCCGCGATCATGCTCGCTGGCCATGGTGCTCATCTCCTGCACCAGACCGCGCAGGGTCACCACCATGCGCTGCATGGCGGCCATCAGGCTGGAATCGTCGCCGGCGCGCAGCTGCAGATCGTCGGGCAGGTCGCCCGCGGCGGTGCGGTTGGCGACCTTGGCCACCTCGGCCGGCTCGCCGCCGAGCTGACGCAGCAGGTTGCGGGTGATGAAGAAGCCGAGCAGGCCGATCAGTAGCAGGGTGGCCACGGAGATGCCGACCGACAGCAGCGTGGCCTGATTGAGCGTGCCCTCCGCCAGGTTGGACTGCTCGGTTCCCAGCTTCTGGTTATAGAGGCGATGGGCGTCGAGAACATCACCCACGTGGGTGATGATCTCCTGGTTTTCGCCCAGCAGCCGCTTGACCTCGTCATCCTGGCTGGCGCGCGACAGCGGGATCACCTTGGCCGCGAGCTGGTTGAGCGCGGCGATCGCCTGCCTGTCGTCTTCCCATAGACGCTTGTCGGTGTCGTCGGAGATCTGCCCCTCGTAAGCCTTGAGCGCCTCATCGGTCAGCCGCTGCGATTCGCTGAGTTCCTTTTCGGCCTTCTGGGTGGCGGCATCACCGTCGGCGGCGAGATGGCGATAGATGTTGGTGATGACATCGGCGGAATGGGCGTCGACGGCGTCGATGCCCAGAATGGCCGGCACGGTATCGTTGTTGCCGAAATTGGCCCGTTCGAAGACCTGGTGCAATTGGTAGTAGGCCAGCCCTGCCAGGAGAATGATCCCCAGCAGCGCAGAGAGGACCAGCAGGGACATGCGTTTGGTAACGGTCATGGACTCTAAATCCTTGTCGGTCAGGTCAAGTCGGGTCGGTTCAGTTAGGCCAGCACGGGTGCGAGGACTGGAGCAGCGGTGCCGGTGGACGCGGCTTCGCCAATCAGGCCGGGCACGTTGAGGATCAGCGCCACGGCACCGGTACCCAGGATGGTGAAACCACCGAGGCTGCGGTTGTGGCCGAACAGCGGACCGAGCGGCTTGATCACGGTCTGGAATTCGCCGAGCAGCTGATCGACCACCAGGCCGGCGCGCTGGCCGGCATAGCGCACCACCACCACGTTCTGCCGCCGCGGCGGGGCTTCCTCGATGGTGAACAGCTGACGCAGGCGCAGCACCGGCAGCACCTCGCCGCGCAGGTCGAGGTAGTCGTTGCCGTTGGCCTGGACACTGGCCGCCTCGGTCAGCTCGATGCACTCCTCCACCGCTTCCAGGGGCACCACGTAGGTGGCCTTGCCGACGCCGATGAGGAAGCCGTCGATGATCGCCAGGGTCAGCGGCAGGCGGATGGTCACCGTGGTGCCGCGGCCCTCCTCGCTGGTGAGGTCGACGCTGCCGCGCAGGGCGGTGATGTTCTTTTTCACCACGTCCATGCCGACGCCGCGACCGGACAGGTTGCTGATCTGCTCGGCGGTGGAGAAACCCGGTTCGAAGATCAGGTTGAACACGTCCTTGTCGGCCAGCACCTGGCCTTCGGCGATCAGGCCGCGCTCGGTCGCCTTGCGCAGGATGCGCTCGCGCGACAGACCGCCACCGTCGTCGGTGACCTGGATGACGATGCTGCTGGCCTCGTGATAGGCGTTCAGCCCCACGGTGCCCTGGGCCGGCTTGCCACGCGCCAGGCGCAGCTCGGCGGATTCGATGCCGTGGTCCATGGCGTTGCGGATCAGGTGGGTCAGCGGATCACCGATCTTTTCCACCACGGTCTTGTCCAGTTCGGTCTCGCCACCGCTGATGCGCAGGGCAATGTCCTTGCCGATTTCCTTGGAGACGTCGCGGACCACCCGCTGGAAGCGGTTGAAGGTGGTACCGATCTGCACCATGCGCAGGGTCAGGGCGGTATCCCGCACCTCTTCCACCAGGCGCGACAGCACCCCGGTGGATTCCACCAGGGCCGCCAGGCCGCTCTGCTGGGCGATCAGCTGGGTCCCGGCACCGGCGATGATCAGCTCACCGATGAGGTCGATCAGTTGGTCGAGTTTGGTGGCGTCGATGCGGATCAACTGGCCTTCGCCCGCCGGCGCGCGCTGCTCCTTGATCTTGCGCTGCTTGTTCAGGGCCGCATCCACCACCGGCGGATTGACCAGCTGGGCTTCCACCAGGGCTTCGCCAATAGGCTGGCGCGGGGTGGCCGGATCGGCCTGGCGGCGCAGCACCTCGTCCAGCTCGGTGGCGGTCAGGGTGCCGCAGCGCACCAGGATCTCGCCCAGGCGCAGGTCTTCCTCGGCCAGGTCGTCGATCAGCTGGCAGTAGTCGCTGCTGCGGCTGTGCGGCGGCAGGATGCGGATCTGGCTGTCTTCGCGGACGAATTCGAAGGCCGCCTCGATGGTCGCCTTGTCGGCGTCGCTGTCGAAGGCGACCTCGAAGCCCAGGTAGCAGGTCTCCGGATCCATGTCCGCTGCGGCCGGGATGGCATCGGTCAGGGTGACGATGTTGACGATGCGGCCAAAGCTGTTGAGGTAGCGGACGAAGGCCAGCGGATCCATGCCGTTGCGCAGCATGTCCGGACCGAAGCGCAGCGACAGGTGCCAGTGGCCGGCGGCCACGCCATCGACCGGTGCCGCCAGGGTACGGGCGGCAGCGACCGGCTGGGCCGCCTTGGCGCTCGGCTGCAGATAGTGCTCCAGGCGCTGCACCAGCACGGCGCCGGCGGCCTGGAAGTCGGGCTCCGGCTCGCTGCCGGACGACACCCGGGCGATCAGGCCGTTGAGGTGGTCGCAGACCTCAAGGAACAGCGCCGACAGGGTCTCGTCGAAGGCCAGCTCGTTGCTGCGGATCCGGTCGAGCACGCTTTCGGCGACATGGGTGAAGGCCACCACATGGTCCAGACCGAACAGACCGGCCGAACCCTTGATGGTGTGGGCGGCGCGGAAGATGGCATTGATCAGCTCGACATCATCCGGTGCCTGCTCGATCTGCAGCAGCGCGGCTTCCATCTGCTGCAGCAATTCCTCGCTCTCGGCGATGAAGGTCTTGAGAATCTCGTCCATGTTCATGCGGCAACACCTTCCGCGGCGGCCGCGGTAAAGAAGTCGGCAAGACCTGCCAGCTCCAGCAGTTCGGTGACGGCGGGGCTGGGATCGACCAGCTCCAGGCTGCCGCCCAAACGCTGCGCCTCCCGGTGGGCCAGCAGCAGCAACTGCAGCCCGGCCGAATCGAATTCATCGACCTCGGCCAGTTCCAGCGCCACGGTGACCCCGGCGGTCAGGGGCTCCATCAGCAGCGGCTTGCTGTCGGCCGCGGTGTAGATGGTCAGCGGCCCGGTAATGGGCAAGCGGGTACGAACGGCATCGTTCATGGGGGCAGCCTCCAGGGCCATCAGGGCATGATCAGCTTGGAAACCGCCGCCAGCATCTGCGCCGGCTGGAACGGCTTGACCATCCAGGCCTTGGCACCGGCGGCCTGGCCGGCGGCCTTCTTGGCGGCATCGGATTCGGTGGTGAGCATGATCACCGGGGTGAACCGGTAGGCCGGCAGCTTCTTGGCCGCGGTGACGAAGGTGATGCCGTCCATGTTGGGCATGTTCACGTCGCTGATGATCAGGTGCACCTTGCGACCGTCCAGCTTGGTCAGGGCATCGCGGCCGTCGCAGCCTTCGATGACGTCATAGCCCGCGCTTTTCAGGGTCATGGACACCACCTGGCGGATGGAGATGGAGTCGTCGACGATCAGAATGGTCTTGTTGCTCATGACAGCTTTCCTTAAAAGAACGTGATATCGGATTCGGCAGCGGCGGCGGCCGGTCGCTTGCCGTGGTGCACGGCGACCTGCTCGGCCATGGTGTAGGTGCGGGCCAGCTCGGCGAGCCAGCCACGGGTGTCGAGGGTCGGCAGCGGCTGACCGCTGGCAGCCAGGGTGCGACGGTCGATCACCAGGCGCTCGAGGCGCGCCTGGTCGTCACGGATGTGGCCGAGCATCTGGCTGACGCGATCCTGGAACTGCAGGGCGACCAGCACCTCGGCAATGGCGCCGCCCACGGCCGCGGCGTTGTCGGCCAGGGCATCGCTGCGCTCGACCACGTCACGGGTGGTGCCGCCAAAGGCGCCGATGACCTGCTCGATGGTCTCGCCGGACTGGTTCAGGGTGCCAGTGTCGCGTTCGGCGTGGAGCTGCGACAGTTCCAGGGTGCGGGCAATGGCGCCATTCACCGTTTCCACGGTTTCGCCGATCTTCTGTCCGGTATCGCCGGACAGGGTGGAGAGCTTGCGCACCTCGTCGGCGACCACCGCGAAACCGCGCCCGGCTTCGCCGGCCCGGGCGGCTTCGATGGCGGCGTTGAGGGCCAGCAGGTTGGTCTGGCGCGCCACGTCGCCGACGTCCTTGGCCATGCTCTTGAGTTGTTCGGTCAGACCGGCCAGGCCGTTGACCTCGTCCAGCAGCGCGCCCTTGCTCGACAGCGCCTCGCGCAGCGAGTGCAGGATGCCGTCGAGCTGGTTCTGGCTGCTGGCCATGAGATTGACCAGGCGATCGCCACCGCCATGATCGGCGCCGGCGACGCTGTGGATGCGGTCGGCCAGTTCGGCGAAGCGACTGGTCAGGCTGACGATTTCCTGCTCGGTGTGGGCCCGCGCCGCTTCGATCTGCTCGGACCATACCGGCAGTACCGCCACGCAGAGGGCTTCGAGTGCCTCGTCCCGACCGCTGGCCGGGCTCTGGCTCACGGCCTGGTCGGCGGCGCGCTCGGCGTGGCGCGCCTGGGCGCGACGCAGCTGCCAGAAGCCCAGACCGGCGGCAAGCACCACCTGGGTGGCACTCAGCGCCAGGGTGGTCGGCGTCACGCCGCCCACGAACAGGATCGCGCCGGTACCGCAGGCACCGAGCAATGCAGGGGTGAAGGTAAAGTCGACGAGCGAGGGCGAAGAAGAGGCGTGTTCCACAGGAGGGTACCGGTCTAGACGCCAGCGAAGGCGGGAAGGTGTGACCGGGTTATCAGCTCTGGAACGCTAAACTTTAGCCGCGGACGCTCAACTTATGCTACTAGCATAATGACATCATGATGTTTTCCGCCAGATTTTTCTAGAGCTCATCTCGCCGTTTGGCCCGTGCTAGACGGCCTGCCATGGCGCCGGCCTCCTCCAGAACCTCCCGCACATAGCCCAGATGACGACTCGCGGCCTCGCGCGCCGTTTCCGCTTCACCCGCGACAATCGCCTGGTAGAGCGACCGGTGCTGTTCCAGCAGGCGCTCGCGGGTTTCGCCCCGCTGCGCCTGCATGCCGCCGATATTGGTCACCATGTGATGGCGCAGCAATTCGAACAGGCTGCGGATGCTGTGCAGGTAGACGGCGTTGTGACTGGCCTCGGCGATGGCCAGGTGAAAGGCCGCATCGGCCTCGCCCTCCTCTTCCCGGGTCAGGGTCTCGCGCCGCCGGTAGCAGTCTTCCAGGCGTTCCCAGGCCAGGGTCAGCCGCGCCAGGTCCGGCTCGGTGGCGCGCTGGGCGGCGTAATAGGCACAGGCGCTTTCCAGGGTGTGGCGAAACTCCAGCAGATCGCGGCGGGTTTCCTCGCGGCTTTCCAGCAACGGTAGCAGGGGATCGGTGAAGGCACTGTTGAGCGCCTCGGTGACATAGGTGCCACCGCCCTGCCGGCTGAGCAGCAGGCCGCGCGCGATCAGCTTCTGGATGGCTTCGCGCAGCGAGGGTCGCGATACCCCGAAGCGCTCGGCCAGCACCCGCTCGGCCGGCAGGCGCTCGCCAGGTCGCAGAGAGCCTTCGGCGATCAGCGCCTCCAGGTGCTTGACGATGTCGTCCGACAGACGACGTTGCTTGACCGGTTCGAACCCCATGAAAAACCTCGAAAAATGCCGCGGACGATGGCGGACGTCCGCCAGCCGGGCGGTACTGGCCGACGAAAGTCGCACATCAAGGGGTTTGACAGAGGCAAAGACCCCGCTTAACGTGCGTGAAGTCGCTCTTGTAAATTGGTATTACCAATTTCTGCCACAGGTCGCGATCTTGTGCAACCCCGTCCTGCCGCCTCCCTACAAAAACAATCAAGGAGCACCCGATGGATACCTGGCAACAGATCTATCTCCCCCTGGGCAGCCTGGGCCTTTCGGCCTTCGTCGCCGCCCTGCCCATTCTGTTCTTCTTCGTCGCGCTCGCCGGTCTGAGGCTCAAGGGCCATGTGGCGGGCGCCATCACCCTGGCGATCGCCCTGCTCATCGCGCTGTTCGTCTATCGCATGCCGGTGGACAAGGCGCTGGCCTCGGCCGGCTACGGTTTCCTCTATGGCCTCTGGCCCATCGCCTGGATCATCGTCACGGCGGTGTTCCTCTACAAGCTGACGGTCAAGTGCGGGCAGTTCGACATCATCCGCAGCTCGGTGCTGTCCATCACCGACGACCAGCGCCTGCAGGTGCTGCTGATCGGCTTCTGCTTTGGCGCCTTCCTGGAGGGTGCGGCCGGCTTCGGCGCACCGGTGGCCATCACCGCCGCCCTGCTGGTGGGCCTCGGCCACAATCCGCTGAAGGCGGCCGGGCTCTGCCTGATCGCCAACACTGCGCCGGTGGCCTTTGGCGCCCTGGGCATCCCGACCATCGTCGCCGGGCAGGTGACCGGTATCGACGCCTTCAAGATCGGCGCCATGACCGGTCGCCAGCTGCCGCTGCTGTCGCTGCTGGTGCCGCTGTGGCTGATGTTCATGATGGACGGCATGCGCGGGCTGCGGGAAACCTGGAAGCCGGCGCTGATCTGCGGCGGCACCTTCGCCGTGTTCCAGTACCTGACCTCCAACTTCATCGGCCCGGAACTGCCCGACATCACCTCGTCGCTGGCCGCCATGATCGCCCTCACCGCCTACCTCAAGCTGCGCCAGCCGCAGCAGGCCACCGCAGGCGCCACTGCCGTGGTCAGTGGCGGCGGCGCCGCCATGCTGGGTGGCGGGACCGGCTTCGGCGGCGGCGGCCGGCTGCCTCCTGAGCATCCCCTGGGTACCGTGATCAAGGCCTGGTCGCCGTTCCTGATCCTGACCGTGGTCGTCACGATCTGGACCACCAAGGCCTTCAAGGCGCTGTTCGCCACCGGCGGTGCCCTCTATGCCCTGGTGATCAACGTACCGGTGCCCTACCTGGACAAGCTGGTGCTCAAGACGCTGCCGATCGTGGCCACGCCGACGCCAATGCCGGCGGTCTACAAGCTCGACCTGCTGTCGGCGTCGGGCACCGCCATCCTGATCTCGGCGCTGATCTCCATGGCCATCTTCCGCATCAAGCCCTCGACCGCCCTGGGCGTGTTCAGGGAAACCCTGGTGGAGTTGCGCAAGCCGATCCTGTCGATCGGCCTGGTGCTGGCCTTCGCCTTCGTCGTCAACTACTCGGGCATGTCCACCACCCTGGCCCTGCTGCTGGCCGGTACCGGCGCGCTGTTCCCCTTCTTCTCGCCGCTGCTGGGCTGGCTAGGGGTATTCCTGACCGGTTCGGATACCTCGTCCAATGCCCTGTTCGGCTCGCTGCAGGCGACCACCGCGCACCAGATCGGCGTTTCCGACACCCTGCTGGTGGCGGCCAACAGCTCCGGCGGCGTGACCGGCAAGATGATCTCGCCGCAATCCATCGCCGTGGCCTGCGCCGCCACCGGCATGGTGGGCAAGGAGTCCGACCTGTTCCGTTTCACCGTACGGCACAGCATCGGCTTCGCCGTGCTGGTCGGCTTGATCACCCTGGCGCAGGCCTATGTGTTCACCGGCATGCTGGTGCACTGATCGTGCGTTTCCCGGCGGCGACCCAGGTCGCCGCCGGTCTTCTGGAGCCTTTTCATGATCTCGCGAGCTAGAGACAAACAAGGCGAAAAGGCCTGAGGAAGCGGAGTTTACGAGTGGTAAATGAGCATTCCGAAGGCCTTTTCAACGCGGTTTGGCCGACGCGCAGCAGATCATGAAAAGGCTCTCTTTTAACCGGGCCAACCCGGAGTAGCCTAATGAACGACCTCTTCCACAACGCCGCCCCCAACGCCACCCGCACCGCGCCACCGCTGGCGCCGCCGCGGACCTATCCGCCGCAGAAACCGACCCAGGTCTATCTGTTCGGCACCTGCGTGGTGGACCTCTTCTATCCCGAAGCCGGCATGGACAGCATCCGCCTGCTGGAGCGCGAAGGCATCCGCGTGCATTTCCCCCAGGCGCAGAGCTGCTGTGGTCAGCCCGCCTACACCTCGGGCTACACCGAGGAAGCCCGTGCCGTGGCCCGCACCCAGCTGGCGCTGTTCGCCGAGCCCTGGCCGGTGGTGGTGCCCTCCGGCTCCTGCGCCGGGATGCTGCGCCATCACTACGCCGAGCTGTTCGCCGACGAGCCTGACACCCTGCGGCAGGTAAGGGATCTGGCCGAGCGCACCTACGAACTGGCGGAATTCCTGCTGCACGTCTGCCAGGTCGACTACCAGGATCGCGGCGCCCCGACCAAGGTGGCGCTGCACACCTCCTGCAGCGCCCGCCGCGAGATGCAGACCCACCTGCACGGCCGCGCCCTGCTCGGCCAGCTGCAGGCCGTGGAGCGCGTCGACCATGACCACGAGAGCGAATGCTGCGGTTTTGGCGGCACCTTCTCGGTACGCATGCCGGACATCTCCGGCGCCATGGTGGCGGACAAGACCCGTGCCCTGCAGGACAGCGGTGCGGCCCAGGTGCTCACCGCCGACTGCGGTTGCCTGATGAACATCAACGGCGCCCTGGAAAAACAGCGCGCCGCCCTGCGTGGCGAACACCTGGCGAGCTTTCTCTGGCGCCGTATCGGAGGTGCCGTATGAACGAGATGCTGAAGATCCCCCTCACCGACATCAGCGCGGCGCCCCCCTTCAAGACGCGCGCCCGCCAGGCCCTGGGCGACGACCAGCTCAGACGCAACTTCCGCACGGCCATGGATTCGCTGATGACCAAGCGCCTGGCCAGCATGAGCGATGCCGACGAGCGCGAGCGCCTGCGCGAACTGGGCAATCGCACCCGCGCCCGGGCGCTGTCCAAGCTGCCGGAGCTGCTGGAGCGCCTGGAAGCCAACCTCAAGCGCAATGGCGTCCAGGTGCACTGGGCCGAGACCACGGCCGAGGCCAACGCCATCGTCCAGCAGATCGCCGAGCGCCATGCGGCCAAACTGCTGATCAAGGGCAAGTCCATGGTCAGCGAAGAAATGGACATGAACCACGTGCTCGGCGCCCAGGGCATCGACTGCCTGGAATCGGACATGGGCGAGTACATCATCCAGCTCGCCGGCGAGAAGCCCTCGCACATCATCATGCCGGCCATCCACCTCAACCGGCAGCAGGTGGGTACCCTCTTCCACGAGCACCTCGCCGAGCCCTACACCACCGACGTCGACGAACTCATCCAGACCGGTCGGCGGGTGCTGCGGCAGAAATTCTTCGAGGCCGACATCGGCATCTCCGGGGTCAACTTCGCCGTGGCCGAGACCGGTACCCTGCTGCTGGTGGAAAACGAGGGCAACGGGCGGATGTCCACCACGGTACCGCCGGTGCACATCGCCGTGACCGGTATCGAAAAGGTGGTGGAGAACCTGCGCGACGTGGTACCGCTGCTATCGCTGCTGACCCGTTCGGCCCTGGGCCAGCCGATCACCACCTACGTCAACATGATCTCCGGGCCGCGCAAGGCCGAGGAGCTGGACGGACCGCGCGAGGTGCACCTGGTGCTGCTGGACAACGGCCGCAGCCAGGCCTTCGCCGACAGCGAATTGCGCCAGACCCTCAACTGCATCCGCTGCGGCGCCTGCATGAATCACTGCCCGGTCTATACCCGCATCGGCGGCCATGCCTATGGTGAGGTCTATCCCGGCCCCATCGGCGCCATCATCACCCCCCACCTGGTCGGCCTGGAGCAGGCGCCCGACCACCCCAGCGCCTCCTCGCTGTGTGGCGCCTGTGGTGAAGTCTGCCCGGTCAAGATCCCGATTCCGGCGCTCTTGCGGCGCCTGCGCGAAGAGAACGTCAAGGCGCCCAATGCCGAGCCGCACCTGCTGCGCGGCCAGGGCAGCAAGTTCTCCGCCCGGGAGCGCTGGACCTGGCATGCCTGGCAGAATCTCTACACCTCGCCGCTGCTCTATCGCGGCTTCAGCTACCTGGCCACCCGCTTCGGCCGCTTCGCCCCCGGCCAGCTCGGCCCCTGGACGGAGCACCACAGCGCGCCCAGGCCGGCATCGCGCTCGCTGCACGAACTGGCCCGCGACCACCTGGAGAAACGCCCATGAGCGCCCGCGACAACATCCTCGCCAAGCTGCGCGGCAGTCTGCAGGGCACTCAGCCGCTGGCGGACACCTTCGATGAAGCCCTGGTGACCGAACCCTGGCGCTATCCACCTGCGGAGCGCGTCGCCCGCCTGCGCACCCTGATGGAGACGGTGCATACCGAAACCCACCTGACCACCGCGGCGGACTGGCCGGCGCTGGTCGAGCGCGTCCTCGCCGAACGGGGTCTGGATCAGCTATTGATCGCTCCCGGCACGCCCCACGGTGCGCGCCTGGTGGAGCGCTGGCAGGGCGACGGCTCACCGCGCTGGAAGGCCTACGATCGCCCCGTGGAAGAGTGGAAGGCCGAACTGTTCAACGACACCCCGGCCAGCCTCACCGGCACCCTTGGCGCCCTGGCCTCCACTGGCAGCCTGGTGCTCTGGCCGGATCGTCAGGAACCGCGCCTGATGAGCCTGGTGCCCCCGCTGCATATCGCCCTGCTCAGGGCCAGCACCGTGGTGGACAACTTCTACGAGTTGCAGCAACAGCACCGCTGGCAGGACGGCATGCCGACCAATGCCCTGCTGATCTCCGGGCCGTCCAAGACCGCCGACATCGAGCAGGTACTGGCCTATGGCGCCCACGGGCCCAAGGATCTGGTGGTGCTGATCGTCGAGGACAAGTGAAGCATCCGACCGGGATGAGTCGGGATAGCCTGGCATTACCCTCGCGTGGAAAACGCTGCGCGGTTTTCCACCCTACGACGTCAGACTAGGCGTAGGGTGGACAACGGCGCAGCCTTGTCCCCGAATTCGCCGATCTTCCGAGCGCAGCCGAGCCCAACGATCTTTGCCTCACTCCAGTTGCCCAATCCGCTGCGGGTCCGGCCAGAACAACGCCGCCTGCCCCAATCGCTGTCCGTCGACATCAAGCAGATTCCACACCACGCCGGCATGGATCTGGAAGGCCTCACCGTCTCGATCGACCCGCCAGCCCTCATAGCCACAGGCATAACCCTGGCGCCCCACCGCTTCCATCAGGCGCTGGCGCTCGTCCCGGTCCTTGGGTGAGGCGCTGAACCTGGAGGGCATGCCGATGAATTCGGCGCGGGGATAGCCGAAGCAGCTTAAGGCCTGCCGGTTGGCATAGCAGAACAGCGGATCGGCTTCGGTACCGTGCGCCAGCAGGGCATAGGGTGCCCGCTCATGCAGCCAGGCAGGAACGTCGGCCGCAAGTAATCCCGCAGGACGCGGCAGCGGCTGGCCGAGCCAGTGACGATAAGAGGCTTCCAGCAGCGGAAGCAGGCTGAGATCGGTCGCGGACAAGGTGGCGGCTCCTGGGTGGTGGTACCCACGCATTCAAGAGCAAGCCGGCGGGCTTGGGAAGCCCGGGGCCACCGCAGCAGGACGCTGCAGCAGCCAGGGCGGCGTGGTTTACTTCACCGCGGAGAGGTCGATGCGCACCACGCTTTCCGGTGCGGTGTTCATGTATTCCTTGTCGAAGGGCGTCTTCACCGTCGCATACAGCGTCTGGCCATCCGGGCTGACCAGCAGGCTGTTGGGATTGGGCTTGAGGTCGTAGGCCTTTTTCTCGGCGTAGGTGGTGGCGTCGAGGATCAGCAGCCGACCGGTCTCGCGCTGGGTGATGTACAGCTCATTGCGTTTGGTATTGAGCTTGATGGCCAGGGCGTCACCCACCGGCAGGCGCTTGATTACCTTGCCGCTGCGGATATCGAAGACCAGCACGGTCTTGGCCTCGGAATTGTCGGTGACGAACAGCTGGTGGTTCGCGCGATCCTCGGCCAGGTTCAGCAGCAGGTACTTGCCACCGTCACCCGGGGTCCAGCGGTGTTCGATCTTGCGGGTGCGCGGATTGATCACCAGCACTTCCCCACTGCCGTTGGCCGCATAGAGGCGCCCGGTGTCCTCGGAATACAGCAGGCCGGTCACCCACTTGCCGGCATTGGGAATGCGCGCCTTGAGGGTCAGCGTCTTGGCGTCCACCACCCAGATCACCCCCGGATCGCCGACACCGCCGACATACAGCAGGCCGTCATGCAGGATGACCTGGCGCGGATTGACCGGATGGCCGTCACGACCCATCTCGTTGAATTTCAGCCGTTTCTCCACCTTGCCGGTACGCAGGTCGATGCGGCTGAGGCCGCCGTCCAGGGAGTTGGTGACGAATAGCGTCTCGCCGCTGGCATCGGTGGTCAGGGCGAAGTTCTTCAGGTCGGTGTGGATCTGGCCAGTGATGGCCAGGGTGGCCGGATCCAGCTGGTAGATCACCC
Organism: Pseudomonas oryzihabitans; assembly: GCF_014522265.1. GTDB lineage: Bacteria > Pseudomonadota > Gammaproteobacteria > Pseudomonadales > Pseudomonadaceae > Chryseomonas > Chryseomonas aestiva. The sequence continues at coordinate 3,531,477 of NZ_CP017024.1, read as the reverse complement.
CGCCGGTGACGCCCTTGGTCAACTGGGCAGTCGCCGCATAGACCGACTGCTTGGCCGGGCTGTAGGCCAGCTCGTAGACGCCGTAGCCCAGCTCGATGCGCTTGAGTTCGGCCGGCGCCTGAGGCGCGGCGGGCTGCGCGGCGACAGGCGCCGGCGCGGGCGGCGGTGGCATCGGTGCCTCCGGGCGGCTGGAACAGGCTGCCACTGCCAGGGACAGTAGCGCCATGGCGCCCAGCGTCGAGACCTTGTTGAAAGACACCGCCATTTGCTTCTCCTAGGGACGAGGTGCGAGGGATCGAAAGGATCCTGAAATGATAAACGTTCGCACTATGCCCAAGGAGAACAGGTCAGACAAGACCGAAGCGTTTCAGCCTCTTTCCTGCTGCGGGTCGCCATCCCCTGCCCCGCCGCTCTGGTCCAGGGCTTTCAGCCGGCCCTGACGATCCAGGCGAAAGCGCGCGAAATCCTCGGCCAGCTGCAGGTGGCCGCCATAGCAGGCCGCGGCCTCCCGGCGCAGCTCGTCGATGCACGGCGAACGCCCCGCCTCGGCCTGATAGCGCGGACTGAAATGGGTGAGCAACAGCGCCGGCAGCGCCTGCGCCTCGGCGAAACGAGCGACGCCGGCCGCGCTGCTGTGGCCCCAGCTCTGCCCGGTCTTGTCGATCTGCGCCTGGGCGTAGGTGGCTTCATGGACCAGCAGCTGAGCGCCCCGGCAGGCCTCCGTCAGCAAGGCGGGATCGTCGTTGTCTCCCGCCACCACCAACCGCCGCTCGCCATGGGCCGCCTGCAGGAAGTCGGCGCTGCGCAGCAGGCGGCCTTCGTGCAGCACGTCCTCGCCGCCATGCAGCCGCCCCACAGCGGCCCCCGCGGCACCTGGGCCGCCGCCAGGGCCGCAGGATCGAGGCGCTGCGGCCGACGGGTCTCGCGGAAGCGAAAGGCATGGCTGGGCACCCGGTGGGAGAGCGCGAAGGCGTCGATATCCCAGGCGCCCACGGCAACGCCGGTAAAACCCTCCAAGGCATGGAAGCGCAGCTCGAAAGGCAGGTGCAGCGCGGTCAGCATCCGGGTGGCGGCGAGCCAGTCATGGACCGCCTGGGGTGCGATCAGCAGCAGTGGCTGGCGGCGTCCGGTCATGGCGGCACTGGCCAGCAGCCCTGGCAAACCATAGCAGTGGTCGCCGTGGACATGGGTGATGCAGATGGCGCGCAGATCCGCCGCCGACAGCGGGGTGCGCAGCAGCTGGTGCTGGGTGGCCTCGCCGCAATCGACGAGAAACCAGCCCTTGCCCTGGTCCTCGATCAGGGCAAGGGCCGAGACGTTGCGCCGCCGGGTCGGCACCCCGGCCGAGGTGCCGAGAAACAAGAGGTCCATGGGGACTCCAGACAAAACGCCAGTCTAGCGTGGCCGACTCGCTGTCGCCCGGGCAACAGCGGCCAGGCACTCCTGCTGCCGGCCAGGCAGTCCATGCCCGGCAAACCCCGAAAAAGCGGCCTTTCAGGTCCTGGCAACGCTCTTGCAAAGCCTCTGGCGTCGACCTTCCAAACGCTGAGGATCTCCATGAACCTGCGCGCTCGCCACCTGCCGCCCACCCCTGCGCCCAGCCCCGACTACGAACAGCTGGCCGCGCGCTTTCGGCCGCTTTTTGCCCGGATCGCCGAAGGCGCCCTGGAACGCGAACGCCAGCGCACCCTGCCCTATGCGCCCGTCGCCTGGCTCAAGGACGCCGGCTTCGGCGCCGTGCGGGTGCCCGTGGAGTTCGGCGGCAGCGGTGCCAGCCTGCCGCAACTGGTACGGCTGCTGATCGAACTGGCAGCCGCCGACAGCAATCTGCCCCAGGCGCTGCGCGGCCACTTCGCCTTTGTCGAGGATCGCCTCAACGCCCATGCCAGCGCTTCCCAACAGGTCTGGTTCGAGCGCTTCGTCGCCGGTGACCTGGTGGGCAACGCCTGGACCGAGATCGGTACCGTCAAGCTAGGCGAGGTCATCACCCGGGTCAGCCAGCAGGACGGTGAGTGGCGTCTCAACGGCACCAAGTACTACAGCACCGGCAGCCTGTTTGCCGACTGGATCGACGTCTACGCCCAGCGCGACGACACCGGCGGCGACGTCATCGCCGCCATCCGCACCGACCAGCCCGGCGTGCGCCAGTCCGACGACTGGGACGGCTTCGGCCAGCGCACCACCGCCAGTGGCACCTCGGTGTTCGAAAACGTGCGCGTGGCGCCGGAAAATGTCATCGACTTCGCCACCCGCTTCAAATACCAGACCGCCTTCTACCAGCTGGTGCTACTGGCCGTGATCACCGGCAGCGGCCAGGCGGCCGTGCGCGAATTCGCTGCCGAAGTACGGAGGCGCACCCGGGTCTACAGCCATGGCAACGCCAGTGCGGCCAGTGCCGATCCCCAGGTGCAGCAGGTGGTGGGCAGGGCCTCGGCCTTCGTCTATGCCGCCGAAGCCGCGACCCTGGCAGCCGCCGCCGCGGCCCAGGTCGCTTTCGAGGCCCGCTATGCCGGGGATGCCGCCGCCGGGCACGCCGCCAACGTGGCGGCGGAACTGGAATCGGCCCAGGCGCAATCGGCGGTCGCCGAGCTGGTGCTGCGGGCCACCAGTGACCTCTTCAATGCCTTGGGCGCGTCGGCCACTAGCAGCCGCAAGGGCCTGGATCGCCACTGGCGCAATGCCCGCACCGCGGCCTCGCACAATCCGCTGATCTACAAGGAACGCATCGTCGGCACCCGGGAGATCGACGGCAGCGAACCGCCCTTCGTCTGGCAGATCGGTGGCGGCAGCAAGCAGGGCTGACCGCCTGAATGCACAACGGCAACCCTGGGGTTGCCGTTGTGCATTCAGCGTGCGGGATCAGTTCGACAGCTGGCGGGCGAAGCGCCCCACGGCGCCGACCACCCGCTGGGCGCCATCCTGGATCTCCACGATCACCTGCCCGGCCTGCCCCGCCAGCTCCAGGCCCTGCTCGGCCTGACGCCGGCCGTTCTCGATCACCGTCACGGCTTCGCCGGCCAGTTGCTGGTTCTGCTGCACCACCCCGACGATCTCCTCGGTCGCCTTGCTGGTGCGCGAGGCCAGTTGCCTGACCTCGTCGGCCACCACGGCGAAGCCGCGGCCCTGCTCGCCGGCCCGAGCCGCCTCGATGGCGGCATTGAGCGCCAGCAGGTTGGTCTGTTCGGCGATGCCGCTGATGGTCTTGATGATGGTGCCGATCACCTGGGACTGGTTGTCCAGCGCCTCGATGCCCTTCACCGCCTCCTGCATCTGGGTGGCCAGGGCGCGCATCACCTCCACCGTCTGCTGCGCCACCGCCGCACCCTTGCGGGCGGTGTCGTCGGTATGCCGGGAGGTCTCGAAGGCTACGCTGGCGGCCTCGGACACCGCCTGTTCCTGCTGGACCTGATCGGTGATCACGGTGGCGAACTTGACCACCTTGTACAGGCGATCATGGGCGTCGATCACCGGGTTGTAGGAGGCTTCCAGCCAGACATCGCGGCCATGGGCATCCAGGCGCTTGAAGCGATCCACGACGAATTCGCCGCGACGCAGGCGCGCCCAGAATTGCTGATAGGCCTCGGAGTTGGCCTCGGCCGGCTCGCAGAACAGCCGGTGGTGCTTGCCCTTGATCTGCGCCAGGGAATAGCCCATGGCCTGCAGGAATCTGTCGTTGGCGTCGAGCACCTCGCCGTCGAGGTTGAATTCAATGACCGCCGTGGAACGGCGCAGCGCCTTGAGCAGGCTTTCGTGCTCGCGCGAGGTCTCGATGGTTCTCGTCAGGTTGTTGCAGAACAGTCGGAAGCGCGTCACCTGGCCCTGGCTGTCGTGGAACGGGTGCAGGATGCCTCTCAGCCAGGCTTCCCGGCCATCGCCACGCAGGAGATGCAGCGCCCCGCTATAGGGCTCGCCGCGGCTCAGGCACTGCTGCAGGCGACGGTTGTACTCCTGGTTTCTGACATGCGCCGGCACCAGATCCAGGAGCGGACGACCCAGCAAATCCGCGGCGCGCAGGCCCATTTCCTGTTCGAAATTGGCGTTCACCGCGGTCACGCGGCCCTGGCCGTCCAGCTCCAGGCCAATCATCTCGACGTCGAGCTCGGCCTTCAGTCGCTTGAAGGAATCCACCTGCTCGCGGAGACGCTGCAGTTCTTGTTTTAATCCTTTGTTGAACATGACACGCCCCTGGTCGGGAGATTGAGTTAATTCAGTGTCGGCAGCCAACAGTCAGGGCTTAAATGAGATAGCAAAAAAAGATGACCAGGCGGTCGGAATGCAAGATGGGTGGCGCCACGCCATTAACTAATAACAAAAAAATATTTCAACTAAGGGTTTGGCTCGCATTACGTTCTAACACCTGCGACCCCCTCCACCGCACGAGTCCCTCATGTCCGATGCCCTGCTGGATCCCCTCACGCCCCTGCTGGAACGCTTCGCCGCCACCTCGGCCGAACGCGATCGTCAGGGCGGAACGCCCAAGACCGAGCGTGACGCCCTGCGCCAGAGCGGTCTCCTGGCCCTGAGCATTCCCCCGGAACTGGGCGGCCTCGGCGCCACCTGGGACCAGACGCTGGAGGCAGTGCGGCGGCTGGCCCGGGTCGACAGCTCCCTGGCCCACGTCTTCGGCTTCCATCATCTGTTGCTCGCCACCACCCAGCTGTTCGGCCAGCCTGCGCAATGGCGACCCTGGCTGGAGAGCACCGCGCGCGATGCCCTGTTCTGGGGGAACGCGCTCAACCCCCTGGATCGCCGTACCCTCGCCCGCCGCCACGGCGATGCCTGGCAGGTGGATGGCCAGAAGAGCTTTTGCAGCGGTGCCCTGGACTCCGATCTGTTGCTGCTCTCGGCGCTGGAGAACGATGACAGCGGACGCCTGCTGATTGCCGTGGTGCCTACCGGGCGCGCCGGCATCCAGTTGTTCGACGACTGGGACAACAACGGCCAGCGCCAGACCGACAGCGGCAGCGCGCGCTTCGACGGCGTACGCGTCGAACAGCAGGAATGGCTGCTCGACCCCGGCCCGCTAAGCACGCCTTTCGCCTGCCTGCGGCCGCTGCTGGCCCAGCTGATCTTCGCCAACATCTTTCTCGGCCTGGCCGAAGGCGCCTTCGCCGAGGCGCGCCGCTACACCACCACCCAGGCGCGCCCCTGGTTCAAGTCAACGGCCGCCAGCGCCAGCGAAGACCCCTACATCCTACGCCACTACGGCGAGTTCTGGGTCGCCCTGGAGAGCAGTCGGCTGCTGGTGGAGCGCGCCAACGGCGCCTTCGCCCAGGCGTGGCAACAGGGTACGGCCCTCACCCCAGCGGCACGCGGCGAACTGGCCGTCGCCATCGCCACGGCCAAGGTCGCCGCCAGCCGGCACGGCCTCGATCTCGCCAGCCGCCTGTTCGAGGTCGGCGGCGCCCGGGCCACCGCCGGTGCGCTGCGCCTGGATCGCTACTGGCGCAACCTGCGCACCCAGACCCTGCACGATCCGGTCGACTACAAGTTGCACGAGCTGGGCGAGTGGGCCCTCAACGACACCCTTCCCACCCCCAGCTTCTACTCCTGAGGAATCCGCGATGACCCTGCTGACCCTGACGCGCACGCCCGAGGTGCCCCGCTACCGCGCGACCGCCCAGGTGTTCGCCGATCCCAAATCGCGCGACCTGCTCGCCCACCTGGAAAAGATCGCCCCGAGCGACGCCAGTGTGCTGGTGATCGGCGAGACCGGTACCGGCAAGGAACTGATCGCCCGGCATATCCATGCGCTGAGCCACCGCCATGCCGGCCCCTTCGTCGCCGTCAATTGCGGCGCCTTTGCCGAGAGCCTGGTCGAGGCTGAGTTGTTCGGCCATGAGAAAGGCGCCTTCACCGGCGCCCTCACCGCGCGCGCCGGCTGGTTCGAGGAGGCCAACGGCGGCACCCTGTTTCTCGACGAGATCGGCGACCTGCCGCTGTCGGTGCAGGTCAAGCTGCTGCGCGTCCTGCAGGAGCGCGAGGTGGTGCGGCTCGGCTCTCGCCGCAGCCTGCCGCTGAACGTAAGGATCGTCGCCGCCACCAACGTCCCGCTGGAGCGGGCGGTGGCCGAAGGCTCCTTTCGCGAAGACCTCTGGTACCGCCTCAATGTGGTCAGCCTGCCGCTGTTGCCGCTGCGCCAGCGCCAGGGCGATATCCTGCCGCTGGCCCGGCACTTCCTTCACGCCTATGCCCAGGCGCCGGTCGCCCTGACACCGGCGGCGGAGCGACGCCTGCTGGAACACCCCTGGCCGGGCAATATCCGCGAACTGGAAAACACCCTGCAGCACGCCCTGCTGCTCAAGCCCCAGGGCCAGCTGGAAGCCAGCGACCTGACCTTCGTCCAGCGGCCCAGCCTCGTTCCGCCAGCGCCACGTCCGGTCGACACGGCGCCAGTGGACAGCCTGCTGGCCGAGGCATTCGCCCAGTTGTTCGAAGAGCAACCGGAGGCCCTGCACGAGCGCGTCGAAGAGGCCCTGGTACGCGCGGCCTATCGCTTCTGCCATCGCAACCAGGTCCACACCGCGCGCCTGCTGGGGCTGAGTCGCAACGTCACCCGCGCCCACCTGATCCGCATCGGCGAACTGGTGGTCAATCACCGTCGCCCGCTCGCGGTCCGGCCGGAACGCGAGGTGCGCTTCTCCATCTGAAGGGCGCTCTTCACGCCTGGGGTACCCGCCTGCCGAGGTGCCCCTTACACTGGGGTTTTGCCCCGCGAGGCCCCGCATGACCGCCCGTACCCTGCTGCACCGCCATCCCGCCCGGCGTGACGACATCGGTGACCTCCAGACCCGCCGCCCGCTGCCGGGCCCCGGCCTGCCGCATCTGGATCCCTTCCTGTTCCTCAACCACCACGGTCCCCAGGTCTATCCGCCGCACAATGCCGGCCTGCCCTTTGGTCCTCATCCCCATCGCGGCTTCGAGACGGTGACCTTCATCCTCGCCGGTGCGCTGGCCCACCGCGACAGCGGCGGCCACGAAAACGTCATCGAAGCCGGGGGCATCCAGTGGATGACCGCGGGCAGCGGGCTGGTGCATGCCGAACTCTCTCCCGCCGCCTTCAAGCGCGATGGCGGTGACCTGGAGATCCTGCAGCTGTGGGTCAATCTGCCCGCCCGTCTGAAGTTCACGCCTCCGGCCTACCAGGGCGTCACTGCCGAGGCCATGCCGCTGATCGAAGAGGATGAAGGCCGGGTGCGTATCCGACTCACCTCCGGCACTCACCAGGGTGTCCAGGGCGCCGTGCAGACGCCGACGCCCATCACCCTGATGACCGTCGAGATCGCCCCCGGCGGCCGCGCCACCCTGCCCGCTCCCGCGGGTGCCATGGTGTTCTGCTACGGCGTCCGCGGCACCCTGCAGATCGCTGGTCATGACGAAGCCCCCTGGCAGCTGTTCGAATTCGCCGATGACGGCGACCACCTCGAAGTCGCCAGTCGCGACGGCGCGGTACTGCTCTATGGGCATGCGGTGCCCTTTGCCGAACCCATCGTCGCCCACGGCCCCTTCGTCATGAACAGCGCCGAGGAGATCCGCCAGGCGATCCGCGACTACCAGGCGGGCCTGTTCGGCGACGTGCCGGAGTGAGCCCGCCACAGGATCGCGCTCAGGCTAGAATCCGGCTTTTGCCGGGAGCACAGCCATGAGTGACGAGTTGCGGATCGAGGATCTGGTAGTGGGTGACGGCAAGGCGGTGGTCAAGGGCGCCCTGATCACCACCCACTACGAGGGCTGGCTGGACGACGGCACCCTGTTCGATTCATCCCGCGCCAAGGGCCGGCCCTTCCAGTGCGTGATCGGCACCGGCCGAGTGATCAAGGGCTGGGACCAGGGGTTGATGGGCATGCGGGTGGGCGGCAAGCGGCGCCTGGAGGTACCAGCGGCGCTCGCCTATGGCGAACGTCAGGTCGGTGCGCTGATCAAGCCGCACTCCAGCCTGACTTTTGAAATCGAATTGCTGGAAGTCTTGACGCGGGACGATTGAGGCCTGGCCGACTTCAGTTCGGTGCCTTGGTATTCCGGCGTACCAGCTCGAGCTGGGCTTCGAGCACGCTCAGCCGGGCAAACTCACGGGTGTAGATGACGAATTGCTCCTGAAAGCTCTGCCGGCTCCGGGCGAGATCCTGTCGATGACTGCGAATCTGCTCTTCGAGCGTCTGCAGCCGCTGCTGGGTGGTTTGCGTCATGGCACCTACTCCTTGTGCTTGGGGTGTCAATCGGACTCTAACCGTGCCCTGACAAATCGAGCTAGAGCCGTTCGTCGTCGCTAAACTAGCGCCACAGAGCCGTTTCGTATCGTTGATGCACTTCCGTGCTGCGTGAAAGGCGCGTTTTTCCTTACCGATCGGTCAAGAAAAAAGGCAACGAACCTCGAGAGGTTCGTCGCCTTCAGGACAGGCTCAGCGAAAAGCTAGCGCGGGCCTACCGCCGTGCAGGCGTTGCTGGCATCGACATACTTCTTCAGGGTCGGCCACTGCGGCCGCTCCACGCCATTGACCGGCTCCACCGCCAGCGGGGCAGCTCCCCAACCCGGACCCGCCGCCCAGTAGGTCAGCGGCATGCAGTTCTGCTGCAGATAGGCCAGCAGATTGTCGGTGGCGGTCAGCCAGCGGCTGTCGCCAGCCGGTACGCCGAACTCGGCGATCATGCCTCGCTTGCCGTTGCGCTTGAGCCATTCGACGAAGGGCTTGACGCGATTGACCCCTACCTGCGGATCGAAGTTGTTCATGTTTTGCGCGGCGTAGCTGCCACGGCCATCCTCATCGAGGTAGACGTTGGCTGCGTAGATGATGTTGTTGGCCGGATCCTTCAGATTGAGCAAGGCATTGCTCGCGCTCGGCCAGTTGGCCGCGCTACCCCAGGCATTGCCCTGGACGATCACCGGGTGGGTGCGGTCCATGGTGCGCACCCCGTCGATGCCGGACTGCGCCGTCACCGGCCAGCTGCTGTCGGCGCCATTGGGCTTGCCCATGATGTCATAGCCATAGAGCGCGGCATGGTTGCCCCACTGGTAGGCCAGACGGTACATCAGATCCCAGTAGTTGAAGTTGGTGACGGTACCGGTGCCGATCAGGGTGCCCTTGTAGCGCCCGCCGTTATCCAGCGCCAGGATCACCTTCATGTTGTACTTCTTGGCCAGCTCCAGTACCTGGGTGACCTGCTGGGTGTACGCCCCTTCCAGGCTCCCGAAGAAACGTGTCTGCAGACGTTCCCAGATCACCGGAAAGCGGATCAGCCGCACGCCCTTGGCGCTCCACTGCTGAAAGTTGGCCTCGCCCGGCATGATGTAGTTGACGTTGAGGACCCCGGGCAGCGTCTGAGGCGCAAAGGCGGCACCCGAGAAGTTCAGCCCCAGCAGATTGAGCTTGGCGCTGTTGGCAGGCGTACCGCTCGATCCCGTCGGCGCGGCCGCGGAACCGGCTGCCGGCGTGGTAGAGCCCGTGGATCCCGAGCTGCCGGTTCCGGTGGCAGGCTTCACCTCGACCACCGGCGCCGTCGCGGCCGGCGTCGCGCTGCCGGAGTTATTGCTGGAGTTGCTGCCCGAGCTGGAGCTGCCCGTACTGCCCGTCGTGGTCCCGGGCACCGTCGCCGGCGTGCCGGAGGTGGTGGTGCCAGTCTTCAGGGTCTTGGGATAGCCATAGGCATTGCCGTCGAGCTGCGGGCTCTCGATGAAGACGCTCATGTTGCTGCCGACGACCTGGGCATAGGTCACCTTGTAGCTCTTGCCATCGGCTGGCGTGAGCTGTGCGCCCACCTTGAAGGCGCCCACGTTGGCGGCCGACGCCGGAATGGAGAAGCCGGCCGACTTGCGATAGACGCCATGCAGCCAGTCTTCGTTGGTGAAATCGTTGATCGAAGTGGTCACCCCGGTCGTGGTCGAGGCGCCAGTATTGCCGGTGCCCACAGGGGTACCGGTGCCCGTGCTGCTACCGCTGCTCGAACCGCCGCTGCCGCTGCTGGAGCCACCGCTGCTGCCCGTGGAGCCGCTGGAGCCGCCCGTGGCTCCGGAGCCACTGGCCGGCGTACTGCCGGTGCCACTGGCAAGCGGGCCGATGGCGGTGCAGCTGCTGTCATCGATGTATTTCTTCAGGGTCGGCCACTGCGGTCGGTCGGCACCGTTGACGGGCTCCACCGACAGGAAGTAGTTGCCCCAGCCCGGACCCGCCGCCCAGTAGGTCGAAGGAATGCAGTTCTGTTTGAGATAGGCCAGCATCCGGTCCATCAGCGGCAACCAGCGGGGATCGTTATCCGGCACGCCGAATTCGCCGATCATGCCCTTCTTCCTGTTCTTCTTCAGCCACTCGACGAAGGGGCGCACACGCTCCACACCGTAGTCCTGGCTCAGCTTGCCGACATCGATGCCGGTGTAGTTGCCGCCGGCGCTCTCGTCGAAATAGGAATGCGCCTGGAAGATCAGGTTATCGGACGGATCCTTGAGCGCCAGCAGGGAGTCGTTCCACAGCGGCCAACGGGTTGCCTCCGACCAGCCATTGCCCTCGATCATGATGGGCTTGGTCTTGTCCACCGCGCGAACCCCGTTGATGCCGTACTGGGCGGCGATCGGCCATTGGGCCATGGAGTCGTGGGGCTCGTTCATGATGTCGTAGGCGTACAGCGACGGCTGACTGCTCCAGCGCTGCGCGATCCGGGTCATGATCTCCTGGTAGCGGTCATAGGGCACCGCCGCGCTGCCGATCACCGACCCGCGATAGAAGGTGTAGTTGTGCAGGTCGAGGATGATGCGCATGCCGTACTTCTGCGCATTGGCGAAGGTCTGGTCCACCAGCGCCGCATAGGTCGGGTCCAGCGGACCGCCCAGCACCGGCTGCAGGCGCTCCCAGATGATCGGGAAGCGGATCAGCTTGATGCCCTTGCCACTCCACTGCTTGAAGTAGGCCTCGACGGGAAAGATGTAGTGGGTGCCATTGACGCCCGGCAGTACCTGGCCCGCGAACCCGGCCCCGGACAGATTGAGGCCGACCAGATTGACCTGCTCGGCCTTGGCACCGGTAGCCAGGGTCAGGGCGGCAACGAAGGGCAGCATCTGGGCGGCCCTGAGGGAAAACTTCAGGAAGGATGGATTCATCATCACCAACTGCGCTAAATCGACAGCGCGCTCCCTGAACACTGGCCGATATGAAGTGAGAGAAGAGTCGCGCAGTCATGCCTGACGCGACGTTGCCTCCAGGCACCCTGACCTATACAAGCCACATGCCAACTTCATAGCCAATGATTATGGCCACTATTTAGACATCATCAATAACAAATACAAACAATTGATTCTTAATGATTTTTTCAAATAACCGCTCATCGCCGCCGACAGATGAATCCTTTCACCTAGAGTTGTCAGCGCTTCAACTCCAGTCCGCCGTCAAATTCATTTCTCCATCTATCAGACAACCGCCCAAAAGTTCCCGAAGGTGCCAAAAAAAGTAAGTCGCAAATTAACGTGAAACAGATCACATAATCATTACTGAGGAACTGCTCATCTCTTGCCCGAGTCATGGCTATAACCTCTTCCGGAGCACTCCATGACCTCCCTTACCCTTGCGACCTATAACGTCAACGGCATTCGTGCCCGGCTGCCCGTCCTCCTGCAATGGCTGGAGCGGGAGCAGCCCGACATCGTCTGCCTGCAGGAACTGAAGGCGAAGTGTGTCGACTTTCCGCGGGCGGAACTGGAAGCTGCGGGGTATGGTGCGCTGTGGGATGGTCAGCCTTCCTGGAATGGGGTCGCCATCCTGGCGCGCGACGACCAGCCACTGGAGATTCGCCGGGGCCTGCCGGGAATGGCCGACGACCCGCAACGCCGCTACCTGGAGGCGGCGGTGAAAGGCGTGGTGGTGGCCAGCCTCTATCTACCCAACGGCAATCCCTGGCCGGGTCCCAAATTCGACTACAAGCTGACCTGGTTCGAGCGCTTCATCCAGCATGCCCAGGGGCTGAGCGAAAGTGGCCATCCCGTAGTGCTGGCGGGTGACTACAACGTGGTGCCGACCGATAGGGACATCTACGATCCCAAGTCCTGGCGCAAGGACGCCCTGCTGCAACCCGAGAGTCGTGCCTGTTTCGAACGCCTGCTGGGTCAGGGATGGTTGGATGCCCTGCGGGCCTGCCATCCGGACGAGGCGATCTACACCTACTGGGACTACTTCCGCCAACGCTGGCAGCGCAATTCAGGTCTGCGCATCGACCATCTGTTGTTGAGTCCGACGCTGCAGGACGCCTTGCAGGAAGCCGGGGTGCATCGCTGGGTACGCGACCTGGAAAAGACCAGCGACCATGCCCCCACCTGGATCCGCTTCAAGGCACCTCGCTAAGCGTTCAGGCGTCACGCAGCAGGTCGTTGGCATTGAGCAGCGCGAAGAGCACTTCCGGACGCTGGTTGAGGCCGCGGCGCACGGCCGCCGGTATCGACTGCTGGAGCTTGCGACACAGTCCCGGTCGTGACTGCAGCTCAATGAGCATGCCACGCGCGCTGCGCACCTCTCCGGGTCCCGGCTCGATGTTCAGCCGGATGCCGAGCTGCTCCTGCAGGCGCTGCTGCAGCCGCTGCAGATCGGCAACGCTGGCGACGTTTTCCAGTCGCTCCAGCAGCCGCTGCTCTTCCTTGCGATTGAGCAGGAGCGCCCGCGCATCAGCGGCGGGATCCGCCAGCACGGCTTCACGCTCGCAGGTGCAGACGCCAGCGGGACAAGGCGCACGCAGGGAAGGCATTTGAATTCGATTCCTCTTCTTCAGGGCGACCGAGACGTTCCGGCCGCTTCATGCCGGCGATAGTGGCAGCTGTGCCCAGTCTTTTGGCAGACCCTCGGACCAACGCCCTGATTCCTCGGCTTACCGCCGACAACCAAATCAATCGACTTAAAATAACCAAAAACTCTAGATGCATAGCGAAAGCTTATTTTTTGGCATAACGGGTCAGAGGATAGGATCGTGCTTTGACTGCCTATGACTTCGCCATGCCCACGCTCTCACCCGACCTTCTTATCGTTCCTGCAGATCAGCAAAGCGCCCTGACCATCCGCGCCAAGGCACTGGCCTTCGCCGATCCGCGCTCCCGAGAGCTGCTCGAACACCTAGATGAGCGGGCGCCGCAACCCCATCCCGTAGTGCTGGTGGGCGAATGGGGAACCGGTCGTGAGCTGCTGGCACGTCGGCTACACGAGCGCAGCGGCAGGACCGGGCTGTTCAGCAGCCTGAATTGCGCCTCGCTCAGTCGTCGCCATGGGGCTGCCGAACTGTTCGGCTATGTTCCCCGAGCCTATGCCGGCACCTCTGGCAGCCGCGTGGGCTGGTTCGGTACCGCCCATGGAGGCAGCCTCTATCTCGACGAGATCGCCGACCTGCCTGGCGAATTGCAGGAAGAGCTGCTGGCCGTACTACTGGATGGCAGCATCCTGCGTCTGGGCAGTAGCGTACGCACGCCCGTGGATGTCCGCCTGATTGCCGGTTCCAGCGTGGACCTGGCACAGGCGGTCGGGGCTGGCAATTTCTCTGCGCGTCTCTGGGCGCTCCTCGCGCCAGGTCTGGTGCCGGTGCCGCCGCTGCGCGAGCGCCCGGCCGACCTGCTACCCCTGGCCCGGCATTTCATCCAGCAGCATGCCGACCGCCTCGATCGCAGGGCGCCTGAGCTGACCACCGAGGACGAAACGGCGCTACTCGCCTATCCCTGGCCAGGAAACGTCCGCGAACTTGAACAGGTTCTCCATACCGCCCTGCTGACTGCCTCGACGTCAGGGCTCCAGCTTGGCAAGCTGCTGCCCTGGTCTTCCAAGACGCGCTGAACTCCGCCGACAGACGGCAGTCCTAGCCGCGTATACCACTTTGCCCGAGTCCTATCATGACCGCCCTATCCAATCCGTCGATGCTCACTCCGCCATAGCCAGCGGCTGCCACCTTTCTTCGTAAAGGTGACCAGAAACCTCGATTTGTCGCCTCGCGCGGCAGGTTTCGGTTCGTGCAGGAAAAGCCCGCGGCTTTTCAGCAATCGACTACTTTGGATTACGCCTTCAGCGGAAGGCGTTCAGGCATGGTTTCATGAATATTGTGATCACTGGCCGCTCCGGCCAGGTTTCGCGCGCCTTGCAGCGCGAGTTCGGTAGCACCCATCAATTGACCGTGCTCGGTCAAGCGGATCTGGACCTCGCCCAGACCGGACGACTGCGGGCAGCTTTCGACCGCCTGGAACCCGACCTCATCCTCAACGCCGCCGCCTATACCGCCGTGGATCAGGCTGAAGAGGACAGCGAGCGCGCCGAGGCCATCAACGCCCGCGCGCCGCAGATCCTGGCCGAGCTGGCACGCGAACGGGATATTCCCTTCGTGCACTACTCGTCCGATTACGTCTTCGACGGCAGCCGTCGCCACCCCTATACCGAGACCTGCAACCCGGCGCCCCTGAGCGTCTATGGTCGCTCCAAGCTGGCGGGTGAAGAGGCGGTGCTGGCAGCTGGAGGTCGCGCACTGGTGCTGCGCACCTCCTGGGTCTACTCCCATGACGGCCAGTGCTTCTTCAATACCATGCGCCAGCTGCTGGCCGAGCGCGACGAACTCCATGTAGTCGAGGATCAGCTCGGCGCCCCCACCTGGGCACCCACCATCGCCACCACCACGCGCCAGCTGGTCGAACGCCTGCTGGAGCAGGGCGATGTCGGCGGCCTCTATCACCTGACCAATGCCGGCCAGACCTCCTGGTACGGCTTCGCTGCCGCCATCGCCGAGCGCCTGGCGCAACGCGGCGAGCTGCGTGCCCGCCTCTACCCGACAACAACCGAACACTACCCAACGCCGGCCACGCGACCGCTCTATTCCTGCCTGGATTGCCGCAAGATCGAGGCGGTCCTGCCGGCCGCCTTGCCACACTGGCAGGCCGACTTCGACCGCTGCTGGGCGTTGTTCGAGCGCGACAGACAGCTGAACTGAGCGTGCAGGACCCCGGCGGATCTGTCCGCCGGGTCGCCCCAGATCGAAGGTCAGGAGGGGTGTCTTCCCTCACTGTAGCTCCCGCTCGTCACTCTCGCGGGTAAGCTCAGCCATGTCGTCGCCTGTCCCTTCCCGGATGATCCTGGCAGATCGTGAGGGTGATCCCGTCGTCGTTCGTGATGGTCTCCAGGCTGGTCATGTCGGATACGAAGGCGACCGACCCTGGCCGCGACAGTTGTCGGCCGTCGAACGATCCGGCCTGAGATCAGAAGGCGCCCCCTACCGCGCCCGCCGACCACCCAGGGCTTCAGCCAATACCTCTTGTCCGTTCAGCGGAAAAAAAAGCTGATCGCGCTATCGATCCCATCCAGACTGTTCATCAGCAGTCGATAAGATCCATGGCGATACTCTCCAACAAGAACAGCAGCCGGAGCCTCCCATGCCAGAAGAATACGAAAGCGATATCCGTCCCTATGCGAGACCGGCGCGGAAATCCGATTTCAATGAAATGGCCGCCGCCGTGGCCGCCGCCATCTCCGTCTGGGCCCTGGCCACCCTGATCGCCGTCATCGCGGGCTATCACGGCAGTGGGGCGACCAACACCATCAACCTGCTGGTGATGGTCTCGGGAGGTCTGGGATTCGTTGGACGCCGCTGGCAACTGGGACGTCGATAGCGGTCTAGGACCTGCGCCAAGCCCCTGGAGCAGCACCAACAATCTGCCTACTGATTCTCACAAAGGGCGGAACTGTTTATCATCGGCGCCCTGAAATCATGGCAGGGATGCTCATGTCTTATCTGGTCTTGACCCGTCGCACCGACGAAATCATCAATCTATCCCTCAAGCCGGGAGCTGATGAAGAACAGCTGCTGGATCTGCTGTTCAATGGCGGCATCAACATCCGCATCCTCAAGGTGCAGGGCGACCGCGTGCAGATAGGCGTCCAGGCGCCTGCCGACATCAGCATCATGCGTCAGGAGTTGCTGCCCTTCTAGGTCGGCCGGTAACCGCCAGGCGCTACCTGGACCAAGGCGAGTGGCGATTGCGTACGTACTCGAAGCGCCCCTCCAGTCCCCGCCATTCCACACCCTGCCAGAGTTCGGGAGCCAGCGTCCCTTCGGCCTGCAGATCCGCACGATAGTGGGGGAAGAACGGCTGGCCATTGCGCAGCACGATCACGTTGTGGC
Source organism: Pseudomonas oryzihabitans (assembly GCF_014522265.1). Lineage (GTDB taxonomy): Bacteria > Pseudomonadota > Gammaproteobacteria > Pseudomonadales > Pseudomonadaceae > Chryseomonas > Chryseomonas aestiva. Next base: position 3,515,364 of record NZ_CP017024.1, on the reverse strand, counting down.
GCTCCTCGATCTGGGCGATGAGGTCCAGAACGGCTTCGGACGAGCGTCCGCCGCTCAGGCAATAGCAGCTGCCATATTGGTGCAGCATGCTTTCGAAGCGGTAACGATAGAGGGTGCAGCGATCGGTTTCGAGGTGAACGCTCTGCCCCTTGGCATCCTGCAAGGCGTGATGAACGCAGTGGTCGCAATCCTCGAATTCCTGCCGCGACTCCACCCACTCACCGAGAAACTGCTTCTTCCACCGCCACACCAGCAGCCCACGATCTTCAGGCCGTGAGTACACGCTGACCTTGTAGAACATCGCTCGACTCCTCTTATTGTTATGCGCCGAAGCCATCGTCCAACGGCTGCCGCCTGCTGCTCGGCCATCGGAGATCGCACGCTCTGTGGCGTACATTTCCAGCATCGCTCCATTTGCCCGAAGCGTCCAGCCATTCCCAGACGCCGATCACTACCGCCCGACGGCATGCAGCGACCATGGACAGCGGTGCGTTGGCTGCCGAACCAGCCGCAGCTTCGTCCAGCGTCGATACCAGATGCCGGCGGTCCCACTTCGTAAATAATCCGCATCAGACCGGGACAAACTTCCGATCCAGAGCCGAAATCCGGCCAATAAAAAAACCCCGAGGTGCCTGGCACACTCGGGTTTTTCGTAATTGGCGGAGAGATAGGGATTTGAACCCTAGGAGCCATTGCTGACTCAACGGATTTCGAATCCGTCCCGTTCGACCACTCCGGCATCTCTCCAACGCGGCGCATGATACCAGCGATGCGGGCAAAAGCGAACAAGCAATTGCAAAAAAAGCTCTGGTATCAGCGGCTTGCGTTTAGAGTGGGACGCCCAGGCGCTGGGCGACCTCCTCGTAGGCCTCGATCACCCCACCCAGACCCTGGCGGAAGCGATCCTTGTCCATCTTCTTGCGGGTTTCCTTGTCCCACAGGCGGCTGCCGTCCGGGCTGAATTCGTCGCCCAGCACGACCTTGCCATGGAACAGGCCGAATTCCAGCTTGAAGTCCACCAGCAGCAGGCCGGCGTCGTCGAACAGCTGCTTGAGGATGTCGTTGATGCGGAAGGTCAGCGCCTTCATCTCGGCCAGCTGGTCGAGGGTCGCCCAGCCAAAGGCCTGGACGTGGCTTTCGTTGACCATCGGATCGTGCAGCGCATCGTTCTTCAGGAAGAGTTCGAAGGTCGGCGGCGTCAGCTCCAGGCCCTCTTCCACGCCCAGACGGCGCACCAGGCTGCCGGCGGCGAAGTTGCGCACCACGCACTCCACCGGAATCATCTCCAGCTTCTTGACCAGGCATTCGTTGTCGCCCAGCAGTTGCTCGAACTGGGTGGGGATGCCGGCGGCTTCGAGCTTCTGCATGACGAAGGCATTGAACTTGTTGTTCACCATGCCCTTGCGCTCGAGTTGCTCGATGCGCTCGCCATCGAAGGCAGAGGTGTCGTTGCGGAACAACAGGACCAGGCGATCGGGATCGTCGGTAGTGAATACCGACTTGGCCTTGCCACGGTAGAGTTCTGCGCGTTTTTCCATCTTGGACTCCGGTTCGAATGGCTTGCAGGCTGTGGACGAACGCAGGTGAGACGACCGGTTCGGAACGAGTACAGCCGGGAAGCGCAGTTTACATAGGATCGTGGATCTTTTGGCCGTGCAGCAGCACCCGGCCGCCAAAGAAAAACCGGGTCAGCGCCTCAGGCGATGGCCTGCCAGTCCAGACCCTGCTGCTGATCGGCGATCTGCAGCCAGTCCGCGTCGCAGCCCAGCGCGTTGGTGAAGCAGGCGCGGGCAAGCCAGGGGTTGTTGTTCTTCTCGCTCAGGTGGGCGAGCACCAGATGCTGCAGGCGCGGACAGGCCAGCTCCATCACCAGGTCAGCCGATTGCCGGTTGTTGAGATGCCCGCGCACCCCGCCGACCCGTGCCTTGAGGTGATAGGGATAGGGTCCCGCGGCGAGCATGTTGCTGTCGTGGTTGGCTTCGATCACCAGGGCATCCAGGCCGCGGTAATGCGCCAGCACCCCTGGGGTCGCCTCGCCGAGATCGGTGAGCACGCCCAGGCGCTTGCGGCCGTCGTCGAAGACGAACTGGGTCGGCTCCAGGGCGTCATGGGACACCTGCACCACCGTCACTTCCAGCGCATCCAGTACCAGCCGTTCGCCGTCCACCAGCAGCCCCTGGGCCGCCACCGGCTTGCGCAGGCCACGCCCGGTACCGGCACTGTAATAGACCGGCACCCCGTGCTTGCGCGCCAGCAGCTCGACGCCCTGCACGTGATCGGAGTGTTCGTGGGTGACCAGGACGGCGTCCAGCTGGGCAGGTACCACACCCAGCCGGGCCAGGCGACGTTCGGCTTCCCGCAGGGAGAAGCCGCAGTCGATCAGCACATAGCTGTTATGGCTGTGCACCAGGGTCGAGTTGCCCCGACTGCCGCTGCCCAGGATTGCGAAGCGCATATTGCATGCTCGTCTGAAGCTTTTTCAGCACGCCTTCGGCGATGTCCTGGGGTGCTGCGGTGTTGATGGTCTTGTCCAGGGTAACCTGGACGGTGTTGCCCACCGAGGTGAGGCGCACCTGGAAGCGCCGGGCGCGGGCGTCTTCCTCTTCCTTGGTCTCGCCCTTGCCGAACAAGCGGCCGAAGAAGCCCGGCTTGCGTTCTTCAGGCTTCTGCGCGCCTTCGGCGATGTTCACGTAGTAGACGCCCAGGCTGCGATCCATGTCGTCGACGCGGATGTCGGCGCCTTCGATGGCGCGACCCACGCTGGACCAGGCGCGATTCAGATCGCTTTCCAGCACCAGCATGGGCACGCCGCTGCCGTCGACCTCGTAGGTCACGCGCTCCGGGGTGTCGTAGCCACCGGCGGCCAGCAGCGAGACCGAGCCACTGCCCTGCTCGCTGCGGTCCAGGCCGGCCAGCACCTGATTCAGCAGGGCGTCATCGAGCGCGGAGCTGTTCTGGCTGCTGGACCAGGACGGCTCGCTGGAGCTGCCCTGGCTGCGGGTCTGGGTCTGGAGGAAGATCTCGCTGCTGCCCGGCTGTACGCCCGGCTCGATGCGCAGGCGGGTCCGCAGCTCGTTGCCCGGTTGCAGGCGGCCGTTGGTGCTCAGGCTGCGCGCCAGCGGCGTCGACAGCTCGGTGGGCGCCTGCCAGGCGGTGATGATCTCACCGGTCTGCGGGCGCTCTTCGGCAATGCGGAAGCCATTGTCGGTCAGGTACTGACGAGCCACCGGCCAGACATTGGCCGGGACCTTCTGGGCGGCCAGCCAGCGGGCATTGCCGCTGCGCTGCACGCTGAACTGCTCGTTGCCACCCCCCTGGACGGCCAGCGCCTGGGGTTTCGGCACTTCGAAGCCATAGGAGCGATTCTGGGTATCGGCCACATTGGCCGGGATCGGCAACAGCGGATCCATCGGCTTGGCCTGGACATCCGTCGGCACCTGCATGGGGCCGGTCTCGCGGGATTCGAGGTAGTCATTGCCGCGATCGCGGAAATAGCCATGCTCGCCCCACACCCAGCTGCAACCACTGGCGGTGGCCACGGCCAGACCCAGCGTCGTCAAACCCAGAACACGTTTCATCGACTGCTTCCTAATCACGCCAGCACTCCCGCCTGACGCAGGGCCTGACGTACCACTTCGTGGCAGCGCGAGCTGAGCCAGGTCAGCGGCAGACGGATACCGGCGTCGATCATGCCCATTTCATGCAGGGCCCACTTCACCGGGATCGGATTCGATTCGATGAACAGATTCTTGTGCAGCGGCATCAGCTTTTCGTTGAGCGCGCGTGCGGTGTCGGCATCGCCACGCATGGCGGCGGCGCAGAGTTCGCTCATGGCGCGCGGCGCGACATTGGCGGTCACCGAGATGTTGCCCTTGCCGCCCAGCAGCATGAGTTCGGCGGCGGTGGCGTCATCGCCCGAGTAGACCAGGAAGTCCTTGCTGACCCGGGAGAGAATGTCGCGTGCGCGCGCCAGGTCGCCGGTGGCTTCCTTGATGCCGATGATGTTCGGCACCTTGGCCAGCCGCTCGACGGTCTCGGCCAGCATGTCGCAGGCGGTGCGGCCGGGCACGTTGTAGAGGATCTGCGGAATGGCGACGGTTTCGGCGATCATGCGGAAGTGCTGATACAGCCCTTCCTGGGTCGGCTTGTTGTAATAGGGCACGACCAGCAGACAGGCGTCGGCGCCCGCGTCCTTGGCGGCGCGGGTCAGGTCGATGGCCTCACGGGTGGAATTGCCGCCGGTGCCGGCGATCACCGGGATGCGGCCCTTGATCTGCTCGACCACATGACGGATCACGGCCACGTGCTCGTCGACGTCGACCGTGGCGGATTCGCCCGAGGTGCCCACCGCGACGATGGCGTCGGTGCCTTCGGCGAGATGGAAGTCCACCAGCTTGGTCAGGTTGTCCCAGTCGATACGCCCCTGGGCGTCCATAGGGGTGACCAGCGCCACCATGCTCCCCGCAATCATGCAACCGCTCCTGCCGGAAAAAGAGAGCGGTAATGGTACTGACGCCTCTGCGCCAGCACAAGCAACGTGCCCCCAACGGGCATTCCCCCCGCGAGCGCTTTTCGCTACCCTTCCGCCTTTGCCAGTCTGTATCTCCCCCTGCCAGGAACCCTAATGTCCGCTACCCCCCCGATTCGCGAACAATTTCTCGTCATCAGTGCGCTGGGCGCCAATCCCATGGAGCTGACCAACGTGCTCTACCGCAGCTGCATGGACAACCGCTGCGCGGTGGTCAGCAGCCGGCTGAGCCGGCACGGGGAATACAGCGCGCTGATCCTGCAGGTCTCCGGCAACTGGGACGGCCTGGCGCGCCTCGAAGGCGGCCTCGCCGGCCTCGGCAAGCGCCACGGCTTCACCGTCGGCGTCACCCGCAGCGCCGCCCTGGAGAATCGTCCCCAGGCCCTGCCGTACGTCGTCTATGTCAGCGCCGCCTATCGCCCGGACATCCTCAACGAACTCTGCCAGTTCTTCGCCGACCACAAGATCGAAGTGGAGAATCTGGTCTGCGATTCCTACCAGGCGCCCCAGACCGGCGGCACCATGCTCAACGCCACCATCACCGTGACCCTGCCCGCCGGCACCCAGATCAGCTGGCTGCGCGATCAGTTCCTGGATTTCGCCGACGCCCTCAATCTGGATGCCCTGATCGAGCCCTGGCGGCCGCAGAGCAACTGACCGAACCCGCAAGGAGCTGCCCATGAGCGTGACCCTCGACCAACCGCTTCCGGATTTCCAGGCCCAGGCCACCAGCGGCCTCGAGGTCTCGCCCGCCAGCCTGCGCGGTCGCCAGGCGGTGCTGTACTTCTATCCCAAGGACAACACCCCCGGCTGCACCACCCAGGGCCAGGGCTTTCGCGATCTGCACGAGCAGTTCCAGGCGGCCGATACCCTGATCCTGGGCGTCAGCCGTGACAGCCTGCGCACCCACGAGAATTTCCGCACCAAGCAGGGCTTTCCCTTCGAGCTGATCAGCGACAAGGACGAGACCCTCTGCCAGCTGTTCGACGTGATGCGGCAGAAGAAGCTCTATGGCAAGGACTACATCGGCGTGGATCGCAGTACCTTCCTCATCGACCGGGAAGGCGTGGTACGCCAGATCTGGCGCGGCGTGAAGGTCCCCGGGCATGTCGCCGAGGTGCTGGCCGCCGCCCAGGCACTCAACCAGGTCTGATCAGGCCTTGCGCAGCCAGTAGCGAAAGGTCTCCCCCGCCACCTCTTCGCCCACCAGAGCATGGCCCGACAGTTTGGCGAAGGTGCGGAAGTCGCGTTGCGAACCGGCATCGGTCGCCACCACGGCCAGTACCTCGCCGGAAGACAGCCGATTGAGTTCCAGCTTGGCCTTGAGCAGCGGCATGGGGCAACTCAGGCCGCTGGCGTCCAGCTGGGCGGTCACGGCGCCGGTGTAGGGTTGGCTCAGATCGGCCATGGGATTCTCCATTGAGGGCTGCGTCAGTGCCCGGGGTTGCTAGGCACCCAGACGACGGGCCGCTAAAGTAGCGCTTTTGCGGCCACGAGTCTTGCCATGAACGTCCTGCGCCCCGCCCTGCTGTCCCTGGCGCTGCTCGCCGCGCCCTTTCTGGCGCAGGGGGCGAACGATCTGCCGTCGCTGGGCGATGCCAGCTCTTCGATCGTCTCGCCCGAGCAGGAGTTTCAGATGGGCCGCGCCTGGCTGAGCATGCTCCGCGGCCAGGTCCCGACCATCAACGATCCGCAGCTCAAGCAATTCGTCGAACAGACCGTCTACAAGCTGGCCGAGACCAGCGATCTGCAGGACCACCGCCTGGTCTTCATCCTGATCAAGGATCCCGAGATCAACGCCTTCGCCGCTCCCGGTGGGGTGATCGGGGTGAATGGCGGGCTGTTCCTCAAATCGGAAACCGAAGCCGAGTACGCGGCGGTCATGGCCCACGAACTGGGTCACCTTATCCAGCGCCACTTCGCCCGCGGGGTGGAAAACCAGCAACGCATGCAGCTGCCGCTGATGGCGGCCCTGCTCGCCGGGATCGTTGCGGCCGCGGCCGGCGGTGGCGACGTGGGGATCGCCGCCATCGCCTCGACCCAGGCGGCGGCAATCCAGAGCCAGTTGCGCTTTTCCCGCCTCAACGAGCAGGAGGCTGACCGCGTCGGCATCGTCAATCTTGAGCGCGCCGGCTACGATCCGCGCGCCATGCCGGAGATGTTCGGTCGGCTCGCCCGCCAGTATCGCTATGACCGTACCCCACCGGAGTTTCTGCTGACCCACCCGGTCACCGACAGCCGGATCGCCGATACCCAGGCGCGCGCCGAGCGTTTTCCCAAGGGCGGCGTCGAGGACAGCAAGCGCTTCCAGCTGATGAAGGTGCGCACCCAGATGTACTTCGAGGAGACCGCCGGCCTGCTGGTGAAGCGCTATCGCGCCCAGCTGCAGGAGGCGCCGGACAACGATCCGGTGCGCTATGGTCTGGCCATGGGACTGACCAAGCAGGGCCAGCTCAACGAGGCGCGCGACACCCTCGCGCCGCTGCTGCGCAAGGCCCCGGACGACATCAGCTACAACCTCGCCCAGGTCGATCTGGACATCACCGCCAATCGCCTGCCTGACGCCCAGAAACGCGTGCAGCGGCTGATGGACCTCTATCCGGACGATCTGGCCGTGAGTCTGGCCCAGGTGGACATGCTCGGCCGCACTAAGCAGGCCAAGGCCGCCAGCCAGTTGCTCGACAAACTGATCAAGCAGCGGCCGATCGATCCGGACCTGTGGAATCAGGCGGCGGACGTTCGCGGCCAGGCCGGTGATCTAGTCGGGGTGCACCAGGCACGAGCCGAGTACTTCGCCCTGACCGGTGACTACAACCAGGCGATCCAGCAACTGGGCTTCGCCAAGCAGCGCGCCGCCAGCAACTATCAGCTGGCCGCGCGGATCGACGCCCGCCAGCAGGAGATGATCGCCCAGCGCAAGCTGAGCGAAGAGATCCTGCGATAGAGCCCGGGCAGCGCCCTCAGGCGTTGCCCTTGACCTTCAGCTGCAGCGCCTGGGTGAAGTCGAGCATGCGCTTGAGCGGCTTGACCGCCCGGGGGATGAGCGCCGGATCGACCAGCACCTCGCCGGAGCCGTCGAGCAGGCAGTTGAGGGTGCGCTCCAGGGTGTTCATCGCCATCCAGGGACAGTGGGCGCAGCTGCGACAGGCGGCGCCGTTGCCGGCGGTGGGTGCCTCGATGAAGACCTTGTCGGGGCAGGCCTGCTGCATCTTGTAGAAGATGCCGCGATCGGTGGCGACGATGAACTGGCGATTGGGCAGCGTCTGGGCCGCCTTGATCATCTGACTGGTGGAACCGACATGGTCGGCCAGTTCGATCACCGCCTCGGGCGACTCCGGATGCACCAGGATGGCCGCCTCCGGATAGAGCCGCTTGAGGTCTTCCAGCTGGCTGGCCTTGAACTCCTCGTGGACGATGCAGGAGCCTTCCCACAGCAGCATGTCGGCGCCGGTCTCGCGCTGGATATAGCGACCCAGGTGGCGATCGGGGGCCCAGAGGATGGTCTCGTCGTTGTCCATCAGGTGCTCGACGATGTCCAGCGCGCAGCCGGACGTCACCACCCAGTCCGCGCGGGCCTTCACCGCGGCCGAGGTGTTGGCGTAGACCACCACGGTGCGCTCGGGATGCTGGTCGCAGAAGGCGGAGAATTCCTCCACCGGGCAGCCCAGGTCCAGGGAGCAGGTGGCCTCCAGGGTCGGCATCAGCACGCGCTTTTCCGGGTTGAGGATCTTGGCCGTCTCGCCCATGAACTTGACCCCGGCCACCACCACGGTGGACGCCGGGTGGCGATTGCCGAAGCGGGCCATCTCCAGGGAGTCGGCGACGCAACCGCCGGTCTCCTCGGCCAGCGCCTGGATCAGCGGATCGGTGTAGTAGTGGGCGAGCAGCACCGCGTTCTGCGCCTTGAGCTCGCGGGCGATGGCGGTCCTGTAGGCCGCGATCTCGTCCGGCCCGAGCGCCTTGGGCTGCTTGGCGGCCAGATGGGCCTGGACCAGGAGACGTTCGGAAATCTGCACCATGGCGGGTACCTGAAAACGGGGGTCGTCAAGGCCGCGCATCATAGCAGCATCCTCGCCGACTCCCTATGGGCGGCAGCGGCGGCCGTCGCCAACAGTGGCCATCTGCCGCTAATGTCTGGCAACACTTGGCTTTTCACTTCTGCGGCGGCCATGGGTCCGAGACAGGAACGCCCGGTGAGCGTCTCGCCTGGGCCCTCTGCTGGAGATCTAGCGTGTCGTCCCGTTCGACCTCGCGTTCCCGAACCCCCGAGCAGGCTCTCGCCACCCTGCTGGATAAGCTGCGCGCCCTGCAGGGTGCCCTGGAGCAGGCCGCCGCCGAGCCGCGGCTGGATCGGCAGGCGCTCAATCCCGCCTACCGCGCCAGTGCCCAGAATCTGCTCGCCTATCTGGCGCTGCGCGACAACGATCTGCATGGCCTGCAGCTGCAACTCTCCGCCCTGGGGCTGTCGTCCCTGGGGCGCTCCGAAGCCGCCGTGCTGCCGACCGTGGCGACCCTCATCAACACCCTGGAGCGCCTGCTCGGTGGCAGCCCGGCGACGCGGCCGACGACCAGGGCCGCCAACCCCCTGGCAGACCATGCGCGGGCATTGTTCGGCACGCCCGCCGCCGCGCGGGAGGTCCGCATCATGGTCACCTTGCCCAGCGAGGCCGCGGACGATTATGCGCTGGCACGCGACCTGCTGGCGGGCCATATGGATTGCGCGCGCATCAACTGCGCCCACGACGAACCGGCCAGCTGGATGCGCATGATCGAACACGTGCGGCGGGCCAGCGCGGAGCTGGACCAGCCCTGCAAGGTATTCATGGACCTGCCGGGCCCCAAGCTGCGCACCGGGCCCATCGCCACGGGCGTGGCGGTAAAGAAGGTCAAGCCCGAGCGCGACGCCCAGGGCCGCGTCCGCCAGCCGGCGCGGATCTGGCTGACCGGCCGCCGCCGGCCGCGACCGGCGCCCTCCCCGGCGGCTGCCAGCATCCAGGTGGGCGAACGCTGGCTAGCTGGCCTGCGGGCGGGCGAGCGGATCCAGCTAAGGGACACGCGCCAGGCGCGGCGGCGCTGGACGGTCGTCGAGGTCGGAGACCGCGGCTGCTGGGCGGAGGCGACCAGGACCAGCTACCTCACGCCCGGACTGCGCCTGAGCGTCGCGCGCGATGGACGCAGGCGGCACAGTCGCATCGGCGACTTCGCCCCGCAGCCGGGCGCCCTGCGGCTGGCCGAGAACGATCTGCTGATCCTGACCGCCGACCAGACGCCCGGTCGGCCCGCCAGCCAGGACAGCGGCGGGCGCCTGCTGACACCCGCCACCCTGGGCTGCACCCTGCCCCAGGTATTCGCCGACGTCCGTAGCAGCGAGCCGGTCTGGTTCGACGATGGCAAGATCGGCGGGCTGATCGAATGCGCCGATCAGGACGCGCTGCAGATCCGTATCACCCAGGCACCGGGCGGCGCCAAGCTCAAGGGCGACAAGGGCATCAACTTTCCCCAGAGTACCCTGCGGCTGGCAGCGCTGGGCGAACAGGACCTCGCGGCCCTGGCCTTTGCCGCCGAGCATGCGGACGGCATCGAGATGTCCTTCGTCAACAGCGCGGACGACGTCCGCGCGCTGCTCGCGGAACTGGCGCGCCTGCAGGCCGAGCACCTGGGTGTGGTGCTGAAGATAGAAACGCGCCGGGGCTTCGACAACCTTCCCGCCCTGTTGCTGGCGGGCATGCAGCGCGGCGGCTTCGGCGTGATGATCGCCCGCGGCGATCTGGCGGTGGAAGGCGGCTTCGAGCGCCTGGCGGCGCTGCAGGAAGACATTCTCTGCCTGTGCGAAGCGGCCCACGTGCCGGTGATCTGGGCGACCCAGGTGCTTGAAAACCTGGCCAAGAAGGGTTCGCCTTCGCGCGCCGAGATCACTGATGCCGCCACCGGAGTCCGCGCCGAATGCGTGATGCTCAACAAGGGCCCGCACATCCTCAAGGCGGTCGCCACCCTGGATGAACTGCTGGTGCGGATGCAGGGCTACAACAACAAGAAGCGCCAGCTGCTGCGCAAGCTGGAACTGGCTTCGCCCTGGGCGGACTGATCCGCCCGGGGCTGGTCAGGCCTGGAGCACCTGCAGGCGACCCGCCTCCAGACGCACGCGAGCGCCATAGGGCCAGGCCTGGTTTTCCGGGCCATGGCCGCTGGGCAGGCCGCGATAGAGGGCGATGCCACGCGGCGCCAGCCATTCGGCGAAGATTTCTTCCAGCGACTGCTCGACGTTACGCGGCGGGCAGTCGGTGAAGGTACCCAGGCAGACCGCGCCAATGCGGTGCTCGGTGAGGTTGCCGAGCAACTGGCAGAGGCTGCGCTCCAGTCGATAGTAGGGCTCGCCGACGTCTTCCAGCATGAGGATGGCGCCGTCGTGGGGACGCAGCGCCGCCGCGGTCCCGACCACGCTGGCCAGGGTGGTCAGGTTGCCGCCAATCAGTTCACCGGCGGGCACCTGGGCCGGACCGGCCAGGCGCTCCAGCTGCCAGGCCGGACGGCTGCCGGCGCACAGCTCCAGGACCGAGTCCAGCGAGCGGGTACGGGCCGCCTGGGTAGCCGGGTCCTCGTCACGACGCCCCCAATCCAGGGCGCCCGGGCCGTGAATGGCGGTGAGACCGCGGCGGTGAAAGGCCTCCAGCAGCACCGTCAGGTCGGAATAGCCGATCAGCGGCCGGCCCTTGCTGCTGGACAGCCGCGACCAGTCCAGCCAGGGCAGCAACTGCGCGGACCCGTAACCGCCGCGCAGGCACCAGACCGCATCCACGTCCGCCTGGCTGAAGGCCCAGTGCAGATCCGCGGCGCGCTCCTCGGCGGTACCGGCGAGATAACGATGGCGCCTGAGCGCCTGCTCGCCCAGGACCGCTTCGATGCCGGCGGCCTGCAGTTGCTTGATCGCCGCCGTAACCAGCGCTTCCTTGACCGCACCCGCCGGACTGACCAGCGCCACACGCCGCACGGGATTCATTCCAGCACCTCCACCGGCATGCCGGCTTCGAGGGTGCCGCGCCCCAGGGGGATGACGTTCATGCCGAACAGCATGCGATTGTCCTGGAAGCGATATTCGCGCAAGGCCGTGAGCGGCTGTCGATCCGGGTCCTTTTCGCCGGTCACCGGATCCTGGGTGATGACGATGCAGCGCGAGCAGGGACAGGCGACGGCGAAGTCCACCGCGCCGATGCGCAGGCGCTTCCAGCCGTCTTCGGCGTATGCGGGCGTACCCTCCACCACCAGATTCGGCCGGAAGCGCAGCATGTCCAGTGGCTTGCCTACCCGCGCCACCAGATTGGCCAGGGAGGCCTCGCTGGTCAGCAGCAAGGGGAAGCCGTCGGCGAAATGCACCTTCTGCCCCGGCTCGGCGAAATCGGTATTGATCTGGCGGGCATGGCTCTCGGCGATGTGCACCAGGCGGCAGCGGCGACCGAGGAAGTCGCTCAGCCAGGCATCCGCCGCAGCGGCGACCGGCGCCTGCAGGGTGTCGCGCCAGATGGTCACGCCGAGGTGTTCGGCGGTGGTATCCGGCACCGCCACGTCGAGCGGCGTCCGGCCCGGCGCGCTCAGGCGCAACCGATCGGCGGCCAGCCAGCGCGCCTCGATCTGATTCATCTGCGCCAGCTGGCGCAGCGTCAGGAAGCGACCGGTGTCGGCATCCACCACCATCCAGCGGCGGTCACCCACCAGGCCCAGGGCATCGATCTCGGCCTGGACGAGGGATTCCACGGCCGTCGACTTGACGGGATAACGATAGAGGGCACTGAGGTGCGACATGAGCGCGGCTTCCTGGCGGCGGACAAAGGCCGCCAGTGTAAGGGAGGCGCCGGAGCGGCGAAACCGCGAGGTCAGCCCTCGGCCAGCACCAGGCGGCGACGGACTTCCTCGACCAGCTGATCGGGCTGGAACTTGGAGAGGAAGGCGTTGCAGCCGACCTTCTTCACCATGGCTTCGTTGAAGCTGCCCGACAGCGAGGTGTGCAGCACCACATAGAGGTCGGCGAGCCGCGGATCCTGGCGGATCTCGGTGGTCAGGCGATAGCCGTCCATTTCCGGCATCTCGGCATCGGTCAGCACCATCAGCAGCTTTTCGGTCAGCACCACGCCATCATCGGCCCAGGCCTTGAGCTTGCGCAGGGCCTGCAGGCCATCGGTGGCGACGTGGAATTTCAGATCCAGTTGCACCAGGGTGTCGCGCAGCTGGCCGATGGCGGTGCTGGAGTCGTCCACCAGCAGCACCTCGCGACCGCGAGCCTTGGCCAGCAGCGGATCGTCCAGGCGTTCCTGGGAAACCTTGACGTTGTAGGGGGCGATCTCGGCCAGCACCTTTTCCACGTCGATCACCTCCACCAGGCGGTCTTCGATGCGGGTGATGGCGGTCAGATAGTGCTGGCGTCCGGCGCCACCGGGCGGGGCCTGGATGCTGTCCCAGTTGAGGTTGATGATGCGATCGACGCTGCCAACCAGGAAGGCCTGCACCGAGCGGTTGTACTCGGTGACGATGATGGTGCTGTTCTCGTTGGGCGTAATGGGTCGCATGCCGATGGCGGCGGCCAGGTCGATCACCGGCAGGGTCTGGCCACGCAGGTGGACCACGCCACAGATCATCGGATGGCGCTTGGGCATCTGGGTCAGGCGCGGCAGCTTGAGGACTTCCTGCACCTTGAACACGTTGATGGCGAACATCTGTCGGCTGGACAGCTGGAACATGAGAATTTCCAGACGATTCTCGCCAACCAGCTGGGTGCGTTGATCGACGGTGTCGAGAATGCCGGCCATGGAAAGTCCACTCCAAAGATAAGTCAGGTCACAGGCTATCGGCGGCAGCGGTCGATTCTTGAGGCCCGGAAACAGCGAAGCCGCCCAACAGGCGGCTTCGCTGGAACAGCTGCGGATCAGGCGCGTGGCAGGGTCACGCCACGCTGGCCCTGGTACTTGCCACCGCGATCCCTGTAGGAGACCTCGCAGGCCTCGTCGGACTGCAGGAACAGCATCTGCGCCACGCCCTCGTTGGCGTAGATCTTGGCCGGCAGGGTCGTGGTGTTGGAAAACTCCAGGGTCACGTGGCCTTCCCACTCGGGCTCCAGCGGGGTGACGTTGACGATGATGCCGCAACGGGCATAGGTGCTCTTGCCCAGGCAGATGGTCAGGACGTCGCGCGGGATGCGGAAGTATTCCACGGTGCGGGCCAGGGCGAAGGAGTTCGGCGGAATGATGCAGACGTCGCTGACCACGTCGACAAAGCTCTTGTCGTCGAAGTTCTTCGGGTCCACCACCGCCGAATGGATGTTGGTGAACACCTTGAATTCGTTGGCGCAGCGCACGTCGTAGCCGTAGCTGGACACCCCGTAGGAGATCACCCGGCTGTCGTCCGCACCACGCATCTGGCGCTCGACGAAGGGCTCGATCATGCCGTGCTCCTGGGCCATGCGGCGAATCCACTTGTCCGATTTGATGCTCATGGCAGGTCTAGCTCCGGGGCGAAAAAATTGACCGCGCATTGTATTGGATAGCCGCGCGGTCTCAAAGGCGAACGGACGAAATCAGTCGTCGCTCACGGTGATGGTGGGCATGCCGCCGCCAGCCTGGCCGCCCTGGGCGATGCGGGCGCCGACCTTGCGTGCCAGTTCCTGGTAGATCAGCGCGATCTGGCTGTCGGGATCGGCGATGGCGGTGGGCCGCCCGGCGTCGGCCTGCTCGCGGATGGCCATGGCGAGCGGCAAGGAAGCCAGGAGATCCACGCCGTACTGCTCGGCCAGCTTGCTACCGCCGCCTTCGCCGAACAGGTGCTCGGCGTGGCCGCAGTTGGAGCAGATGTGCACCGCCATGTTCTCCACCACCCCGAGCACCGGGATGTTGACCTTCTGGAACATCTCCACACCCTTCCTGGCGTCCAGCAGGGCCAGGTCCTGGGGCGTGGTGACGATCACCGCGCCGGCCACTGGCACCTTCTGCGCCAGGGTCAGCTGGATATCGCCGGTGCCCGGCGGCATGTCAATCACCAGGTAGTCAAGGTCGTTCCAGGCGGTCTGGGTGATCAGTTGGATCAGGGCGCCGGAGACCATCGGGCCACGCCAGGCCACCGGGGTCTTGTCATTGGTCAGGAAGGCCATGGACATGACCTCGACACCATGGGCCTGCAGCGGGATGAACCACTTCTCGTCGCGCACCTCGGGCCGGGTGCCCTCGGCGAAACCGAACATGATGCCCTGGCTGGGGCCATAGATGTCGGCGTCCAGCACGCCGACCCGGGCCCCTTCGCGGGCCAGCGCCAGGGCCAGGTTGGCGGCGGTGGTGGACTTGCCCACCCCGCCCTTGCCCGAGGCCACGGCAATGATGTTCTTGACGTTGCCCATGGCCTCCAGCTGCGGCTGGGCGGCGTGAGGCGCGATGATGCAATCGACCTGGATCTCGGCGGTCTCGACCCCGGGCACGTTCTCCAACGCGGTCTTGAGCACCTGGGCCAGGCCACCCTTGAACAGTCCGGCGGCATAGCCCAGCTCGAAGCGGGCGCGCACCCTGCCACCGTCCAGCGCGAGGTCGCGCAGGGCGCCGGCGCTGAGCAGGTCCTGTTCGAGATAGGGATCGTGATACTGGCGCAGCGCGGCCTCGATGGCCTCGCGAGTCGGAGCGGTCATGCAGACTCCCGGAAACAGCGGATAGGAAAGAGAAGCTGCAGCCTATGCTACCCACTGTCCTTGCTAAAGCCTATCCACGCGGCGCTACACTCCCGGCTTTCCCCTCGCCCGTGGAGCCCTGCGTGAACGCCTCTTCCCTGCACATCAGTTCCACCTTCGACAGCGGCGCCGTCGAGGTGCTGTCCCTGGCCGATCACGCGGACATCCGCCTGCGCATCCGCCCGGACACCGCCTCGCCCTTCACCCAGTGGTTCCATTTCCGCCTCGAAGGCGCCGGGGGCCTGCCCTGCCAGCTGAGCTTCGACAACGCCGGCGAGTGCGCCTACCCAGAGGGCTGGCGCGACTATGGCGTGGTTGCCAGCTATTGCGGCCAGCAGTGGTTCCGCATTCCCACCCGCTACGACGGCAAGACCCTGAGCTGGACCGTTACCCCGGAACACGACAGCCTGTTCTTCGCCTATTTCGAACCCTATCCGGAGAGCCGTCACCTGGCTTTCATGGGCGAGGCGCAACGCCATCCCGCCGTCCGTCTGGAAACCGTCGGCCGTTCGCTGCTGGGACGTTCGCTGGACCTGCTGCGCATCGGCACGCCGGGCGCCGGCAAGAAGAACATCTGGATCATCGCCCGCCAGCACCCCGGCGAGCCCATGGCCGAGTGGTTTGTCGAAGGCCTGCTGCGCCGCCTGCTCGGCCTGGGCGAACACCAGGGCGACCCGGTCGGTGCCAAGCTGCTGGAGCACGCGGTACTGCACGTGGTGCCCAACATGAATCCCGACGGCTCGGCCCTGGGCAACCTGAGAACCAACGCGGCCGGTGCCAACCTCAACCGGGAATGGCTGGAGCCGGACGAGGGGCGCAGTCCCGAGGTGCTGGCGGTACGCCGTGCCATCGCCGCGAGCGGCTGCGACCTGTTTCTCGACATCCACGGCGACGAGGCCCTGCCCTATGTCTTCGTCGACGGCTGCAACGGTCTGCCCACCTTCGGCGAGCGCGAGGAAGCCGAGCAGCTGGCCTTCCTGCAGCGGTTCCAGCGCGCCAGCCCGGATTTCCAGACCCAGTACGGCTATCCCCGCGGTCATTTCGGCAGCGAGACCCTCAAGCTCGCCACCAAGTACGTCGGCTATACCCATGGCTGCCTGGCCCTGACCCTGGAGCTGCCATTCAAGGACAACGCCAACGATCCCCGCCCGGACGTCGGCTGGAACGGTGCCCGCAGCGCCGCCCTGGGTGCGGCCATGGTCAGCGCTCTTTACTGGCAACTGGCCGATCTCTAGGCCAGCTCCAGTCCCCGCCCATCCCCACGGATGAAACCGACCGGCCATTTCGCTATGATGGTCGGTCACTTTATCAGCGCCGCGATCCAGCCAATACCATGACCGAGCCCCGCAAGATTCTCGTCACCAGCGCCCTGCCCTACGCCAACGGCTCCATCCACCTCGGCCACATGGTCGAGTACATCCAGACCGACATCTGGGCCCGCTTCCAGCGGCTGCGCGGCAACCAGTGCATCTATGTCTGCGCCGACGACGCCCACGGCTCGGCGATCATGCTGCGCGCCGAGCGCGAGGGCATCACGCCCGAGCAGCTGATCGACAACGTCAAACGCGAGCACAGCGCCGACTTCGCCGACTTCGGCGTGGCCTTCGACAACTTCCACTCCACCCACGCGGAAGAGAATCGCGAGCTGTCGCGCGCCATCTACCTGAAGCTGCGCGAGAACGGCCACATCGCCACCCGGCCGGTCACCCAGTACTTCGACCCGGACAAGCAGATGTTCCTGGCCGACCGCTTCATCAAGGGCACCTGCCCCAAGTGCGGCAGCGCCGACCAGTACGGCGACAACTGCGAGAAGTGCGGCGCCACCTACGCGCCCACCGAACTGAAGGATCCCAAGTCGGCCATCTCTGGCGCGACCCCGGTGCTGCGCGAATCCGAGCACTTCTTCTTCAAGCTTCCCGACTTCGCCGAGATGCTCAAGGGCTGGACCCGCAGCGGCGCCCTGCAGGAATCGGTGGCCAACAAGATCGCCGAATGGCTGGACGCCGGGCTGCAGGAATGGGACATCTCCCGCGATGCGCCCTACTTCGGCTTCGAGATCCCCGACGCCCCGGGCAAGTATTTCTATGTCTGGCTGGACGCCCCCATCGGCTACATGGCCAGCTTCAAGAATCTCTGCGATCGTCGCGACGACCTGGACTTCGACGCCTACTGGAACAAGGACAGCACCGCCGAGCTGTACCACTTCATCGGCAAGGACATCGTCAACTTCCATGCGCTGTTCTGGCCGGCCATGCTCGAAGGCGCCGGCTACCGCAAGCCGACCGCGCTGAGCGTCCACGGCTTCCTCACCGTCGACGGCCAGAAGATGTCCAAGTCCCGCGGCACCTTCATCAAGGCGCGCACCTACCTGGATCACCTGAATCCCGAGTACCTGCGCTACTACTTCGCCGCCAAGCTCTCGCGCCATGTCGAAGACATCGACCTGAACCTCGAGGACTTCGTGCAGAAGGTCAACTCCGACCTGGTGGGCAAGGTGGTCAACATCGCCAGCCGCTGCGCCGGCTTCATCCACAAGGGTAATGCCGGTCTGCTGGTGGACGCCCAGGCCGCGCCCGAATTGGAAGCCGCCTTCCGCGCCGCCGCGCCGAGCATCGCCGAGGCCTACGAGACCCGTGACTTCGGCCGTGCCATGCGCGAGATCATGGCCCTGGCCGACCGCGCCAACGCCTGGATCGCCGACCGGGCGCCCTGGAGTCTGGCCAAGCAGGACGGCAAGGCCGACGAGGTCCAGGCCATCTGCGCCCAGGGCATCGAATTGTTCCGTCAGCTGGCGATCCTGCTCAAGCCGGTACTGCCCAACCTAACCGCCGACGCCGAGCGCTTCCTCAACGTCGCCCCCCTGACCTGGGCCGACCTCGACACGCGCCTGGCCAACCACCAGCTCAATGCCTTCCAGCCCCTGCTCACCCGCATCGAACCCGCCAAGGTGCAGACCATGATCGACGCCTCCAAGGAAGACCTGGCCGCCCAGGCCACAGCCCAGCCCGCCGGCAATGGCGAACTGAGCAAGGCCCCGCTGGCCGAGACCATCGACTTCGATACCTTCTCCAAGGTCGATCTGCGCATCGCCCTGATCGAGAAGGCCGAATTCGTCGAAGGCGCCGACAAGTTGCTGCGCCTGACCCTGGACATCGGCGATGCCAAGCGCAACGTCTTCTCCGGCATCAAGAGCGCCTACCCGGAGCCGAGCCAGCTCGAAGGCCGCCTGACCCTGTACGTCGCCAACCTGGCGCCACGCAAGATGAAGTTCGGCGTCTCCGAAGGCATGGTGCTGGCCGCCGGCCCCGGCGGTACCGAGATCCACCTGCTCAGCCCCGACAGCGGCGCCAAGCCCGGCCAGCGGGTGATGTGACAGCAACGGCGCCGAGAGCCTGCTCAAAGGCGAGCGAGCTAGCGACAAACAAGGCGAACATGGCTGAGGAAGCGGAGTTTACAAAGCGTAAATGAGCATTCCGAAGCCATTTTCAACGCAGTTTGGCCGACGCGCAGCCGACTTTGAGCAGGCTCTCAGGGCGCCGTTCTTCCCCCAGCCCCGACCCTAATCATGAACGCTCACGCCACCCTCATTAACGCCATCGACGCCCTGCTGCCGCAGACCCAGTGCGGCAAGTGCGGCCACCCCGGTTGCCAGCCCTATGCGGCGGGCATCGCCGCAGGTGAAGCGCACAACAAATGCCCGCCTGGTGGCGCGGCCACCATCCTCGAACTCTCGACCCTGCTCCAGCGCCCGCCGCTGCCCCTGGATTCGCCCTATCCGGTGACGCCCAACCAGCGCGCGGTGATCCGCGAGGCCGAGTGCATCGGCTGTACCAAGTGCATCCAGGCCTGCCCCACCGACGCCATTCTCGGCGCGGCCAAGCTGATGCACACGGTGATCGAGAGCGAATGCAGCGGTTGCGAGCTGTGCCTGGCGCCCTGCCCGGTGGACTGCATCGATCTGGTGGCGGTCCCGGCACCGGTTGACCGCACGGCAGAGCGTCAGCGTGCGCAGTACTATCGACGCCGCTTCGATGCCCGCCAGTCCCGCCTGCAACGGGACCGCGAACGACTGGACGCCGAGCGCCAGCGCCGTCAGGTGCCACCTGCGACCGCCACGGCTGCAGAGCCCCTCGCCACGGCGGAATCCTCACTCAAGCCGCTGAAGATCGCTGCCGCCATGGCGCGTGTCGCCCTGCAGAAGGCCGAGCGGCAATTGGTCCAGTACGGTACGCCCGCGTTGGAAACCCAGGTGCAGCAGTTGCGTGAAGCGGCCCAGCAGGCGCAGACGGCCCTCGACAGGGCGCAGCAGGGGCCCGCCAGCGCCAGTGCGCCGGCCCTGGCGCAGCCGTCCGCCGACCCCGCTGCGCTCAGGCAGGCGCGGATCGCTGCCACCCTGGCACGCGCCCAGCTGACCAAGGCCGAGCGGGCCTTCGGTAGCGAGCCCACACCCCCGCAGAGCGCCCAGCTGGAAACCCTGCGCAGCGCCGCTCAGCAGGCGGCTCACCACCTCACGGCCTTGGAAGAGCGAACCGACCGATGAATGCCGCCAAACGCCTGGAGATCTTTCGCCGGCTGCACGAGGACAACCCCGATCCCAAGACGGAATTGGCCTACGCCTCGCCGTTCGAGCTGCTGATCGCGGTGATCCTCTCGGCCCAGGCCACCGACGTCAGCGTCAACAAGGCCACCGCCCGCCTCTATCCGGTGGCCAGCACGCCCCAGGCCATCCTGGACCTGGGCGTGGCGGGATTGTCGGAGTACATCAAGACCATCGGGCTCTACAACAGCAAGGCCAAGAACGTCATCGAGACCTGCCGGCTGCTGCTGGAACGCCATGGCGGTGCGGTGCCCGAGACCCGCGAGGAACTGGAGGCCCTGCCTGGCGTGGGCCGCAAGACCGCCAACGTGGTGCTCAACACCGCCTTCCGCCAGCTCGCCATGGCGGTGGACACCCATATCTTCCGCGTCAGCAACAGAACCAACCTGGCGCCAGGCAAGAACGTGGTGGAGGTCGAGCTCAAGCTGCTCAAGGTGGTGCCAAAGGATTTCCTGCTGGATGCCCACCACTGGCTGATCCTGCATGGCCGCTATGTCTGCCAGGCGCGCAAGCCCCGCTGCGGCAGCTGCCGCATCGAGGATCTCTGCGAATACAAGGCTAAAACCTCTGACGATTGAAAAAGGGCGCACCAAAGCCCTTTGGCGATTGAAAAAATCTTTTTTACCGGCCCCTGCTTTGTCGCTATAAGGTGCGCGAAAAGGTCCGCAGCCCCGTCGATGACTGGCGTGTGACCCTGTCCAGCCTTGCCGGAGTTACCCATGGCCGAAGACAAAAGCGACATCGATGTAGACGAGGATTTCGAGACCGATGGCGAGACGCCTGAAACCGTCGAGCCCATCGTCATCAGCAAGACCAATCTGACCAAGCGGCGTCTGATCGACGACATGCTCGAAGAGCGTCGCCTGAAGCGGCAGATCTCCGAGTACGACTTCGATCTGTAGCCCATGAAAAACCCCAGCCGAGGCTGGGGTTTTGCGTTGCGCGGCGACCCTTACAGCAGGGTACGACCCTTGCCAGCAGCGATGCGCATGCGCAGGGCGTTGAGCTTGATGAAGCCCGCCGCGTCGGCCTGGTTGTAGGCGCCGCCGTCTTCTTCGAAGGTGGCGATGTTGGCATCGAACAGAGACTCGTCGGACTTGCGGCCGACAACGATGACGTTGCCCTTGTACAGCTTCAGGCGTACCACGCCGTTCACGCTGGCCTGGGAGGCGTCGATCATCTTCTGCAGCATCAGCCGCTCGGGGCTCCACCAGTAGCCGGTGTAGATCAGGCTGGCGTACTTGGGCATCAGCTCGTCCTTGAGGTGAGCCACCTCGCGGTCGAGGGTGATGGACTCGATGGCGCGGTGGGCCTTGAGCATGATGGTGCCGCCAGGCGTCTCGTAGCAGCCACGGGACTTCATGCCGACGTAGCGGTTCTCGACGATGTCCAGGCGACCGATGCCGTTCTCGCCGCCGATGCGGTTCAGTTCGGCCAGCACGGTGGCCGGGCTCAGCTCCTGGCCGTCGATGGCGACGATGTCACCATTGCGGTAGGTCAGCTCGAGGTAGGTCGGGGTGTCCGGCGCGGCTTCCGGAGACTTGGTCCAGCGCCACATGTCTTCTTCGTGCTCGGTCCAGGTGTCTTCCAGCACGCCGCCCTCGTAGGAGATGTGCAGCAGGTTGGCGTCCATGGAGTACGGCGACTTCTTCTTGCCGTGGCGCTCGATCGGGATCTGGTGCTTTTCGGCGTAGTCCATCAGCTTCTCGCGGGACAGCAGGTCCCACTCGCGCCAGGGTGCGATCACCTTGACGCCCGGCTTGAGCGCATAGGCGCCCAGCTCGAAACGCACCTGGTCGTTGCCCTTGCCGGTGGCGCCGTGGGAGATGGCGTCGGCGCCGGTCTCGTTGGCGATCTCGATCAGGCGCTTGGCGATCAGCGGACGGGCAATGGAGGTACCCAGCAGGTACTCGCCTTCGTAGACGGTGTTGGCACGGAACATCGGGTAGACGAAATCGCGGACGAACTCTTCGCGCAGGTCGTCGATGTAGATTTCCTTGACGCCCATGGCCTTGGCCTTGGCGCGTGCCGGTTCGACTTCCTCGCCCTGGCCGAGGTCAGCGGTGAAGGTCACCACTTCGCAGTTATAGGTATCCTGCAGCCACTTGAGGATCACCGAGGTGTCCAGGCCGCCGGAATACGCCAGGACTACCTTCTTCACATCCGCCATGCCGTTCGCTCCCGTGTGTTGCGTTGAGTCGGAAAGCGACAATTCTACTGGTCGCCTCGCTGCTTTTACAGGGGCGCGACGCACTCTGATGTCTGGGCGACATGCGGTCGGGGCGGATCAGCCCTTGGGCTTGGCCGGCGGTGCCGGGGTGGGCGCCGGCGGTTCGGCCGGATTGGCCGCGGTGCTGGAGGTCGGCGCAGCCAGGGGCTCGGCGCTCGGCGACACCCGCGAGAACACCAGGGTCACCCGGCGATTGAGCGCGCGATTGGCCTTGCTGCTGTTGGGCGCCAAGGGGTACTGCTCGCCAAAGAAGCGCAATTCGATCTGCTCCGCGGCGAAGCCCTTGCTCTTGAGGTACTCCATCACCGCGATGGCACGCAGCCGGGACTCCTGGCGATTGTCCAGGCGCGTGCCCTGGTTGTCGCTGTAGCCCGAGACGATGACGTGATTGACCGTCGGATCGGCGTTCAGGTACTCGTCGATGAGATCGAGCTTGGCCTTGGCCAGATCGTCCAGGGCATCCCCGCCGCCCGGAAAATTGACCTGGGAATGGCGGATCTGCTCGAAATTGACCGCCAGCAGCTTCTGGGTACAGGCCTGGAACTGCTGGTAGGCCGGTTCGAAGCGCACCGGCAGCAGCCGGACCTCGACGCGGTCGTCCAGGGCGCCCGCGCGACTGACCTGGGGCATGCGCCCTTCCATCAACCCCGCCAGCAGCCGCTGCGCCTGCTGTGCGCTGGTGGCCAGCGCCTGCTCGCCCTCGACGACCTTGACCGAGCCGAGGCTGATATCGCCCAGCCCCGGCTTCCAGGGCACCGCCGCCGCTTTCAGACTGGCACTGCCCGCCGGCAGCCATTGGCCATTGGGCCGTAGCTCGAACACCGTGGACTCGCCCGCGCGGCGCAGGAAGCCACCGCTGCCGAAGCGGGGAATGGGCTGCAGCAGGCGACAGGCGAAGACATCGCCCTCGACCTTCCATTCCACGCTTTCGAGCCGGCTCTGGAAGGTCATCCCCCAGGCCGGCACGGCAAGCAGCAGAGAGGACAGGAAGAGGTAACGCGAGCGCACGTCGGACTCCGGAAAGTAAAAGTACCTGGGCTTCTTATCGGTCGAAGGCGCGGAAAACTTGAGTACGGTCCCGCCGCACGGATGCCGGCTACCCCCTTTTCCGGTAGCATTTCCCCACTTTCCCGCAGCCTGGAATCCCGCATGACCGACCGGATCACCCTTGCCCGTCCCGATGACTGGCACATTCACCTGCGCGACGGCGCCGCCCTGCCGCAGACCGTCGCCGACGCTGCCCGGGAATTCGGTCGCGCCATCGTCATGCCCAACCTGGTGCCACCGGTGCGCAATGCCGAGCAGGCCGCCGCCTACCGCGCGCGTATCCTGGCCGCGCGCCCGGCCGGCAGCCGCTTCGAACCGCTGATGGTGCTCTATCTCACCGATCGCACCAGCCCGGAAGAGGTCCGCAGCGCCAAGGCCAGCGGCTTCGTGCACGCCGCCAAGCTCTATCCGGCCGGCGCCACCACCAATTCCGATTCCGGCGTTACCTCGCTGGACAACCTCTTCCCGACGCTGGAAACCATGGCCGAGATCGGCCTGCCGCTGCTGGTGCACGGCGAGGTCACCCATGCCGAGGTGGATGTCTTCGACCGCGAGAAGAAATTCATCGACGAGCACCTGGTGCGTATCGTCCAGCGCTTCCCGACGCTGAAGGTGGTGTTCGAGCACATCACCACCGGTGACGCCGCTGCCTTCGTCCGCGAGGCCCCGGCCAACGTCGGTGCCACCATCACCGTCCACCACCTGCTGTACAACCGCAACCACATGCTGGTGGGCGGGATCCGGCCGCATTTCTATTGCCTGCCGATCCTCAAGCGCAACACCCACCAGAGCGCCCTGCTGGACGCCGCCACCAGCGGCAATCCCAAGTTCTTCCTTGGCACCGATTCGGCACCCCATGCCCGCCACGCCAAGGAAGCGGCCTGCGGCTGCGCCGGCTGCTACACCGCCTATGGCGCCCTGGAGCTCTATGCCGAGGCCTTCGAGAGCCGCAATGCCCTCGACCGCCTGGAAGGCTTCGCCAGCCATTTCGGGGCCGATTTCTACGGCCTGCCGCGCAATAGCGAGACCGTCACCCTGGTCCGCGAGGACTGGCAGGCCCCCGCCTCCCTGCCCTTCGGTGACCACGAGGTGATTCCGCTGCGCGCCGGCGAGACGCTGCGCTGGCGTCTGGAGGTGGGCGCATGAGCATGGACGAGACCTTCAGCGACGAACTGGACGCCAGCCAGCCGATGTCCGACTCGCGCATCCCCATGGCGCGCCGCTTTCGCGGCTACCTGCCGGTGGTGGTGGATGTCGAGACCGGTGGCTTCAATGCCGCCACCGATGCCCTGCTGGAAATCGCCGCCACCACGGTGGCCATGGACGAGGACGGGGTGCTCTATCCGGACCACACCTACTTCTTCCGCGTCGAACCCTTCGCCGGCGCCAATATCGAGCCGGCGGCGCTGGAGTTCACCGGCATCAAGCTCGACCATCCGCTGCGCATGGCGGTGGGCGAAGAGCAGGCGCTCAGCGAGATCTTCAAGGGCGTGCGCAAGTCGCTCAAGGCCAACGGCTGCAAGAGAGCCATCCTGGTCGGCCACAACAGCAGCTTCGACCTGGGCTTCCTCAATGCCGCGGTGCTGCGCTGCGGCCTGAAGCGCAATCCCTTCCATCCCTTCTCCAGCTTCGATACCGCCACCCTGGCCGGTCTGGCCTACGGTCAGACGGTGCTGGCCAAGGCCTGCCAGGCCGCCGGTATCGAATTCGATAACCGCGAAGCCCACTCGGCCCGCTACGACACCGAGAAGACCGCCGAGCTGTTCTGCGGCATCGTCAATCGCTGGCGGGGATGGGCGGCTGGGTCGATCTCGACTGACCGTCCGTCGCCCAGCCTGCCGTTAATGAGATTTTGCCGCCTACAACTTTGACAATCATTCTCATTGTCATTAGCTTTGCCGGCACCTCCACTCATACAGCAGGCGATCCATGTACGTGTGTCTTTGCCGTGGCGTGACCGACAAGCAGATTCGTGAAGCCATCTACGAGGGCTGCTGCAGTTATCGCGAAGTTCGGGAAAGCACCGGTTGCGCCACCCAGTGCGGCAAGTGCGCCTGCCTCGCCAAGCAGGTGGTCAAGGAAACCCTTGGCGAACTGCATGGTGCCCAGCAGCTCGCCTATGCGCTGGACGTGCCGCGCGCCTGAGCGACAGTTGCACGAAAAGCCGGACCTTGCGTCCGGCTTTTTTATTGTCTAATCAAACGCTTACGGAAAGGATGGAAAAGCTTTCGATTACCGTTCGATTTTCGTCGATTTTTCAACAACTTAAGCTTTTGACAAAGGGCCCTCCCACGCTCAGACTGCCGGCAATCCCACCCGATTTGCAGGTCCGGCCATGAAAGGCGATATCACCGTCATCCAGCATTTGAACAAGATCCTCGGCAACGAACTGGTGGCCATCAACCAGTATTTCCTGCACTCGCGGATGTACAACGACTGGGGTATCCGCAAGCTGGGTCATCACGAGTACAAGGAATCCATCGACGAGATGAAGCACGCCGATCGCCTGATCGAGCGCATCCTGTTCCTGGAAGGCCTGCCCAACCTGCAGGACCTGGGCAAGCTGATGATCGGCGAGAACACCCAGGAGATGATCCAGTGCGACCTGCGCCTGGAAATCAGCGCCGTGGCCGACCTGCGTGAAGCCATCACCTACTGCGAGAGCGTCCGGGACTATGTGAGTCGCGACATGCTCAAGAGCATTCTCGAATCCGAGGAAGAACATATCGACTGGCTGGAGACCCAGCTGAGCCTCATCGCCAGCGTCGGGATCGAGAACTACATCCAGTCGCAGATGCACGACGACGATTGATCGGGCAGCCGCCCATAAAAAAAGCCCGCACGCTGCGGGCTTTTTTCATGGGCCAGGGACTCAGGCGTCCTTGGTTTCCACGGCCTGCTTGATCAGGGTCTGCAACTCGCCCTTCTCATAAAGCTCGGCCAGGATATCGCTGCCGCCGACCAGCTCACCGCCGACCCACAGCTGGGGGAAGGTCGGCCAGTTGGCGTACTTGGGCAGGTTGGCGCGGATTTCCGGATTCTGCAGGATGTCGACATAGGCGAATTTTTCGCCACAGGCCATCAGCACCTGAGCGGCGCGGGAAGAGAAGCCGCACTGAGGCGCGTTCGGCGAACCCTTCATGTAGAGCAGCACGGGATTGTTGGCAATCTGGTCTTTGATGGTATCGATGATTTCCACGATGCACCTCGCTAATACGGTGGGACGATTGTAACGGAAAGGCCGGTGGAACGCCGGGATTTCCGCGACGTCCAGCCCATGACAGGCGCGGCTCGACCTGCAAATCGACCACGCTCCGGCACCACCGTTCGCCGCCATGACCACGATCCGGCGCGCCGCCGAGCAAACTTTGCGGACGCGGCCGTGGTCAGGTTAAGGGTAGGCGCCGCTCGGTAAGCCTGATCCAAGACCCCCAGGAGAACTCCATGAGCCTGTTCAGCACCATCCTATCCAAGCTCGGCATCGGTGAAGCCCACGCGGACACCCCTGCCGCCGCGCCCACTACCGGTGCCACTGAGACCACCACGCCCGCCGGTAGCACCGCCTCCGCAGGTGCTGGAAGCCATATGAGCCAGGTGGACGTCGCCGCCAAGCTGGACGGCCTGGCCGCTCAGAAAGGCGAGCAACTCAACTGGAAGACCTCCATCGTCGACCTCCTCAAGCTCCTCGACCTGGACAGCAGCCTGACCGCCCGCCAGGAACTGGCCAAGGAACTGAACTGTCCGGCCGACAAGCTGGGCGACTCCGCCCAGATGAACATGTGGCTGCACAAGGCCGTCCTGCAGAAGCTGGCCGACAACGGCGGCAACGTTCCCGCCGACCTGCTGTAAGGCTACCGCCAACTGATCCGTCTCGGGCCAGCCGCCCTGCCTGAAGGGCCTGGCCTGCGATGGTGGTAAAATGCGACATGAACTTATACCATTTCGCCTTTGGTCTTTCCGCCGTTTGAAACGGCATGCTCTCAGGTTCGCCGCGTCCTCCATGGACGGCCGTTACCGGGACGGGACGCTAGGGTAACGAAATGACGGTTCGCCACTTTCTCTCTTTCATGAACTGTTCCCCCGAGGAACTCCGGCAACTCATCGCACGCGGCATCGAGCTCAAGGCCCTGCGCAACCGGGGTGTGCTGCACGAGCCCCTGCGCAATCGCGTCCTGGGCATGATCTTCGAAAAGGCCTCGACCCGTACCCGCCTCTCCTTCGAGGCCGGCATGATCCAGCTCGGCGGCCAGGCGATCTTCCTCTCTTCCCGTGATACCCAACTTGGTCGCGGCGAACCTGTCCCGGACAGCGCCCGCGTCATGTCGAGCATGCTCGACGGCGTGATGA
The DNA here is from genome assembly GCF_014522265.1 of Pseudomonas oryzihabitans. Classification (GTDB taxonomy): domain Bacteria; phylum Pseudomonadota; class Gammaproteobacteria; order Pseudomonadales; family Pseudomonadaceae; genus Chryseomonas; species Chryseomonas aestiva. The sequence continues at coordinate 3,487,919 of NZ_CP017024.1, read as the reverse complement.
TCCGTACCTATGCCCACGAGATGCTCACCACCTTCGCCGCCAATTCCAGGGTGCCGGTAATCAATGGCCTGTCGGATGATCTGCACCCCTGCCAGCTGCTCGCCGACATGCAGACCTTCTTCGAACACCGGGGCGACATCCGCGGCAAGACCGTGGCCTGGATCGGCGATGGCAACAACATGTGCAACAGCTACATCGAGGCGGCCGAGCAGCTCGACTTCAGCCTGCGCATCGCCTGCCCGGAAGGCTATGAGCCCAATCCGCGCTTCCTCGAACGCGCCGGCGACCGCGTGCAGCTGACCCGGGATCCACGCGAGGCGGTGGCCCAGGCCCACCTGGTCAGTACCGACGTCTGGACCTCCATGGGCCAGGAAGAGGAAACCCGCCTGCGCCTGGCGGCCTTCAAGCCCTACCAGGTCACCGCCCAACTGCTCGATGGCGCCGCGCCCGATGTGCTGTTCATGCACTGCCTGCCGGCCCACCGCGGGGAAGAGATCAGCCACACCCTGCTGGACGATGCCCGCGCGGTGGTCTGGGACGAAGCCGAAAATCGCCTGCATGCCCAGAAGGCGCTGCTCGAATTTCTCATCAAGCCGCCGCTGCACGCCTGAACCCGGCAGAAGCCTCGGCTGCGTCAGGCAGTCGAGGCCCTTTCGCTACAGCAACAGCTGACCGCGCAGCACCGTCACCGCCCGCCCGGCGATACTGACCCGGTCACCCTCCAGTCGACACCTGAGCTGCCCGCCCCGGGCCGAAAGCTGCTGGGCGGTGAGCATCCGCTTGGCCAGTCGCCGCGACCAGTAGGGAATCAGGCTGCAATGCGCCGAACCGGTGACGGGATCTTCATCCACACCCACTGCCGGGGCGAAGAAGCGCGAAACGAAGTCCACCTCCTGCCCCCGCGCGGTCACGATGACGCCTTGCCAGGGGAGCCGGGCGATGGCCGCCAGGTCCGGCTTGCAGTCACGCACCGCCTGCTCCGACTCCAGCAGTACCAGCAGCTTGTCCGCCGCCAGTGCATCCACCGGCGAGACCCGCAGGGCACGTTCCAGCTCGGGAGTGACCCCCTGCTCCGTGGGCACCAGCGCAGGGAAATCCAACGCCAGCAGTCCATCGGCTTCGCGAAATACCCGCAGGACGCCCGACTGACTGATGAACTCCAGGCGATCACCCGCTTCGCCATAGACCTCGAACAGGATGTGCGCGGCAGCCAGGGTGGCATGACCGCACAGGGGCACCTCGGTCCGCGGGGTAAACCAGCGGATGCGCCAGGTATCCTCCTCCCACACCACGAAGGCGGTTTCCGAAAGATTGTGCTCGGTGGCGATCCGCTGCAGCAGCTCATCGGCCGGCCAGCTGTCCAGGCGGTAGACCGCGGCGGGATTGCCACGGAAGAACTGATCGGTGAAGGCATCGACCTGATGAAATTCTAGGGGCATGCGCGCTACCTGAGCAGAAGAAGAGAAACAGCAAGCATCGACGTCGCACGGGCACCCGGCCTCTGATGATCCCTGACAGCAACGGCTATACCTTAAGACCTGCCAACCGGCCGGTTGTCGCCAGAAGTCCTATGACCAAAATAGCAGGCGGCGTCGCATCGGCAATGAATTGTCGAACGTCGTCACTGTTTTTGCGCTCAGGAGCTTTGACAGTTTTCATATTTGAAATTAGATTTTCGGTTGCGAACAAATGGCTCTCCGGCCACCTATAAATACAACAACCACGAGGCTCCTCCATGAGTACTCTTCCGGCTCCAACGCTACGCGGTCAATGCATCGCCGAATTCCTCGGCACAGCCCTACTCATCTTTTTCGGTACCGGTTGCGTGGCGGCCGCGAAGGTCGGCGGCGCTACTCTCGGCCTCTGGGAGATCAGTATCATCTGGGGCGTCGGCGTGAGCATGGCGGTCTACCTGTCCGCCGGTGTCTCCGGCGCGCATCTCAGTCCGGCCGTCACCATCGCTCTCTGGCTGTTCGGTGGCTTCGAAAGACGCAAGGTCCCGGCCTACATCCTGGCCCAGGTGGCCGGCGCCTTCTGCGGTGCGGCGCTGGTCTACGGCCTCTACAGCAGCCTGTTTTTCGATTATGAACAGGCCCATCACATGGTCCGCGGCAGCCAGGCGAGCCTGGAGCTGGCCGGCGTCTTCTCCACCTATCCCCATCCGTCCCTGTCGGTTGGCCAGGCCTTCCTGGTCGAAGCCGTCATCACCGCCATCCTGCTGGCCATGATCATGGCCCTCACCGACGACGGCAACGGCCTGCCCCGTGGCCCGCTCGCACCCCTGCTGATCGGCCTGCTGATCGCCGTGATCGGTGGCTCCATGGGTCCGCTGACCGGCTTCGCCATGAACCCGGCTCGCGATTTCGGACCCAAGCTGATGACCTTCTTTGCCGGCTGGGGCGAGATCGCCTTCACCGGTGGCCGCGACATCCCCTACTTCCTGGTGCCCATCTTCGGCCCCATCGTCGGTGCCTGCCTGGGCGCCGCCGGTTACAAGGCGCTGATCTGCCGCCATCTGCCCGGCCTGGCTTCGGGTGCCTGCGACGTCCCGGCCAAGGCCGAGGACAGTGCCCGCACCGAAGTGACCTCCGCCTCCAAAGCGTCCTGATCGCCGCGAATCACAATAAGGAACAAGACCATGACCGACCAGAACAAGCAGTACATCGTCGCGCTCGACCAGGGCACCACCAGCTCGCGCGCCATCGTGCTGGACCGCAACGCCAACGTGGTGACCATCGCCCAGCGCGAATTCGCGCAGATCTACCCGCAGGCCGGCTGGGTCGAGCACGACCCCATGGAGATCTGGGCCACCCAGAGCGCGGTGTTCGTCGAGGCGCTGGCCCAGGCCAGCATCAGCAACGAGCAGATCGCCGCCATCGGCATCACCAACCAGCGCGAAACCGCCATCGTCTGGGACAAGACCACCGGTCGTCCCATCTACAACGCCATCGTCTGGCAGAGCCGCCAGAGCACCGCGATCTGCGACCAGCTCAAGCGCGACGGCATGGAAGACCATATCCGCAAGACCACCGGCCTGGTGATCGACCCCTATTTCTCGGGCACCAAGATCAAGTGGATCCTCGATCATGTCGAAGGCAGCCGTGAACGCGCCCGCCGCGGCGAGCTGCTGTTCGGCACCGTCGATACCTGGCTGATCTGGAAGATGACCCAGGGTCAGGCCCACGTGACCGACTACACCAACGCCTCGCGCACCCTGCTGTTCGATATCCACAAGCGCGAGTGGGACGCCACCATGCTCGAGGTGCTGGACATCCCGCGCGAGATGCTGCCGGAAGTGAAGTCCTCCTCCGAGGTCTATGGGCACGCGCACCTGGGCAGCGGCCAGACCACCGGCATCCCCATCGCCGGTATCGCCGGCGACCAGCAGGCGGCGCTGTTCGGCCAGATGTGCGTGGAACCCGGCCAGGCCAAGAACACCTATGGCACCGGTTGCTTCCTGCTGATGAACACCGGCGAGAAGGCGGTACAGTCCCAGCACGGCCTGCTGACCACCATCGCCTGCGGCCCCCGCGGCGAGGTCAACTACGCCCTGGAAGGCGCCATCTTCAACGGTGGCTCCACCGTCCAGTGGCTGCGCGACGAACTCAAGGTGATCAACGACTCCCTGGACTCCGAGTACTTCGCCACCAAGGTGACCGACAGCAACGGCGTCTACCTGGTCCCGGCCTTCACCGGCCTGGGCGCGCCCTACTGGGATCCCTATGCCCGCGGTGCGCTGTTCGGCCTGACCCGTGGCGTCAAGGTGGACCACATCATCCGCGCCACCCTGGAATCCATCGCCTTCCAGACCCGCGATGTGCTGGATGCCATGCAGCAGGACGCCGGCGAAGCCCTGAAGTCCCTGCGGGTGGACGGCGGCGCCACCGCCAACAACTTCCTCATGCAGTTCCAGTCGGACGTGCTCGGCACCCGGGTCGAGCGGCCGGTAATGAAGGAGACCACCGCCCTTGGCGCGGCCTACCTGGCCGGTCTCGCCACCGGTTTCTGGAGCAGCCTGGACGAGTTGCGCAGCAAGAGCACCATCGAGCGGGTCTTCGAGCCGGCATGCGACCCGACCAAGAGAGACACCCTGTACAAGGGCTGGAAAAAGGCCGTCGAGCGCACCCGCGGCTGGGCCCTGGACTGAGTGACTCCGTTCCGGAGGCTGCCGGCGGTTGCCCGGCGGCCTTCCGGACGGCTCCCCATGAGAACGGCGTCTTCCGACGCGGGTCTTGCTTTGCGCGACAAGCGCTTTCCACCCGGAAAGACCTACGGCATCCTCTGTGAATTTACTCGATCACCTCAAGGAAGCCGCAATGAGCCTGGCGCCTCGCCAACAGCAGATTCTCGAACTGGTCCGTGAGCGCGGCTACGTCAGCATCGAAGAGCTGGCCCAGCATTTCTCCGTAACCCCGCAGACGATCCGCCGCGATATCAACCAGCTCGCCGAGGCCGGCCTGCTGCGGCGCTACCATGGCGGCGCTGCCCACGACTCCAGCGTGGAAAACACCGAATACAGCATGAGGGCCGGCCAGATGCGCGAGGAAAAGCGCCTGATCGCCGAAGCCGTGGCCGCCGCCGTACCCGACCATGCCTCGCTGTTCATCAACATCGGCACCACCACCGAGGCCATCGCCCATGCCCTGCTCGGGCATCGCAGCCTCAAGGTCATCACCAACAACCTGCACGTGGCCAACATCCTCAGTGCCAAGGACGACTTCGACGTCCTGATCGCCAGCGGCAAGGTGCGCAGCGACGGCGGCGTGGTGGGCCAGGCGACCGCCGACTTCATCAAGCAGTTCAAGGTCGACTATGCCCTGGTCGGCATCAGTGGTATCGACGAGGACGGCACCCTGCTGGACTTCGACTACCAGGAGGTCTGCGTGTCCCAGGCCATCATCCATAACGCCCGCCAGGTGTTTCTCGCCGCCGACTCCAGCAAGTTCGGCCGCAATGCCATGATCCGCCTGGGCAGCCTGGAACAGATCGACCAGCTCTTCACCGAGCGCGAGCCGTCAACCGCCTTCGCCCGCTGCCTGCAGGAATGGCAGGTCAAGGTGGAAGTGGCGCGCCCGCGCTGACCCTCCGAGGCGACGACCATTCGTCGCCTGGCTTCTCTCTATATTCGTTTTTTTTCGTTTTAGCGGTCTGAAGACACAGACCTGGCTAGAACCTGAGTTTTTGCTGGGCTATTATGTTCGAAACCGAATAATTATGTTCGTTTCACAGGAGGCACCATGGCCCAGGCACCCACTGCAACTCCCCGGACTTACGATCTCGCCGTCATTGGCGGTGGCATCAACGGCGTAGGCATCGCGGCCGATGCCGCCGGTCGGGGTCTGTCGGTGTTTCTCTGTGAACGCGACGACCTGGCGAGCCATACCTCGTCCGCCAGCAGCAAGCTGATCCACGGCGGCTTGCGCTACCTGGAACATCACGAATTCCGCCTGGTGCGCGAAGCCCTCGCCGAGCGTGAGGTGCTGCTGGCCAAGGCGCCCCACATCGTCAAGCCGATGCGCTTCGTCCTGCCCCACCGCCCGCACCTGCGTCCGGCGTGGATGATCCGAGCCGGTCTCTTCCTTTATGACCACCTCGGCAAGCGCGAGAAGCTGCCGGGTTCCCGTGGCCTGAAGTTCGATGCCCAGGGGCCGCTCAAGGCCGAGATCAAGCGCGGCTTCGAATATTCCGACTGCTGGGTGGACGATGCCCGCCTGGTGGTGCTCAACGCCATGCAGGCGCGTGACAAGGGTGCCGACATCGTGACTCGCACCCGCTGCGTCAGCGCTCGTCGCGTCGAAGGTCACTGGGAGTTCGAGGTCGAAGGTCCTCAGGGTCGCCAGCAGATCCGTGCCAAGGGCCTGGTCAATGCCGCCGGCCCCTGGGTCGCCAGCTTCATTCGCCAGGACCTGCAGCAGAAGTCGCCCTACGGGATCCGCCTGATCCAGGGCAGTCACGTCATCGTGCCCAAGCTGTACGAAGGCGAGCAGGCCTACATCATGCAGAACGAAGACCGCCGCATCGTCTTCGCCATTCCCTATCTCGGCCAGTACACCATGGTCGGTACCACGGATCGCGAGTACCAGGGCGATCCGGCCAAGGTGACCATCACCGACCAGGAAATCGACTATGTCCTGGGCGTGGCCAATGCCCACTTCCGCAAGCAGCTCAGCCGCGACGACGTTCTGCATACCTTCTCCGGCGTACGCCCGCTGTGCGACGACGAATCGGACAACCCTTCCGCCATCACCCGCGACTACACCCTGTCGCTGGCCGAGGAGCAGGGTGCCCCGCTGCTGTCGGTGTTCGGGGGCAAGCTGACCACCTACCGCAAGCTCGCCGAGTCGGCGATGGCGCAGTTGCAGCCCTTCTTCCCGCAGCTGGGCAACAGCTGGACCGCATCGGCACCGCTGCCCGGTGGTGAGAACATGACCACGCCCCAGGCGCTGACCCGCGAGTTGCTGGACAAGGTCAGTGGCCTGACGCCAGCCCTCGCGCAGCGCTGGGCAACCACCTATGGCAGCCAGGTCTGGACCCTGCTGGGTGACGGACGCTCGGTGGAGACGCTGGGCAAGGTGATAGGTGCCGACCTGTACGCACGGGAAGTCGAATACCTGCAGCGATACGAGTGGGTCACCAGTGCGGAGGACGTGCTCTGGCGGCGGACCAAGCTGGGCCTGGTATTCAGCGACGCCGAACGGGCTGCGCTGGAAGACTTCCTGGCGCATTCGGAAGCGGTCCAACCCAGTAAGGACAGCAACGCGGCCTGAGCGTGATGCTGATTTGCCCCCGAGCGGACGACCTGCTCGGGGCACTCGATTCATCAAGCGCACTGGATTTCGCAACAGCCGGCGTGGCGGAAGATGGCCAGCACCATGAAAAGCGTTCATGATGCGGCTTTATCTCCAGCGCCAGCGCCATGTTCGAACTCCGTCACCTGAAAACCCTGCATGCTCTCCGCGAATCCTCCAGCCTGGTGGAAGCGGCGGAGCGCCTGCACCTGACCCAATCCGCCCTCTCCCATCAGTTCAAGGAACTGGAAGAGCGCCTGGGTACCCCGCTGTTCATCCGCAAGACCAAGCCCATCCGCTTCACCAGTGCCGGCCTGCGGCTGCTGCAGACCGCGGACGCGGTGTTGCCGCATCTGCGCAGTGCCGAGCGGGACCTGGCGCGGCTGGTGGGCGGGACCGCGGGGCGGCTGCACATGGCCATCGAATGCCACAGCTGCTTCCAGTGGCTGATGCCCACCATCGACCAATTCCGTGATTCCTGGCCGGAAGTGGAGCTGGACCTGGCCTCCGGGTTCTCCTTCGCGCCCCTGCCGGCCCTGGCCCGAGGCGATCTGGATCTGGTGGTGACGGCCGATCCGGTGGACCTTTCGGGCGTCACCTACGTGCCACTGTTCACCTACGAGGCCCTGCTGGCGGTGGCCAACCAGCATCCGCTGGCGCATCGTCCCTTCATCGTGCCCGAGGATCTCGCTCAGGAGACCCAGATCACCTATCCGGTGGAACGCGATCGACTGGACATCTTCACCCGCTTTCTCGATCCGGCCGACGTCGAGCCGTTGTCGATACGCACGGCGGAGATGACGGTCATGATGCTGCAACTGGTGGCGTCGGGCCGTGGCGTCTGCTGCCTGCCCAACTGGGCGATCCACGAATACAGCTCACGCGGCTATGTCACCGCGCGCCGACTCGGCGAGAAAGGCCTGTATGCGACGCTCTATGCGGCGATCCGCGAAGACATGCTGGAGGCGCCCTTCATGCAGGATTTCCTGCTGACCGCCAAGGACACCTCCTTCGCCACCCTGGAAGGGGTCAGCAGCGCGCGCTGAGTCGGCGCGCTGCTCGCGAGGGGCTTACTTGCTGTTGCCACCCGGGAAGCCGGCGAACTTCTTGTTGAAGCTCGAGACACGACCCTCGACCTTCATCTGGCGCTGCTCGCCGGTGTAGATCGGGTGGGAGGCGCTGGATACGTCCAGACTGATGTAGGGATAGGTCTCCCCTTCGTATTCCTGAGTCCGATCGCTCTCGGCGGTGGAGCGAATCAGGAAGTAGGTGTCCGAGGTGGTGTCGTGGAACAGCACGGGACGGTAGTTGGGATGGATACCGGGTCTCATGAGGCGTCTCCTGGTCTGGGGCGTCGACGACGACAGGTCATCGCTGGGCCCAATAAAGATACATTATAACATAAACAAGCCAGTTTGACAGCCGCACCTGTGACGGTGGCGGCAGCCACGGGCTTTTCGATGGAACCATCCGCCGCGCCTGGGGCTCGTAACCTGAGGCCCTGACCGGCGGCATCCTACCCTCTCTGAGACCTGCTGTCGGTCGCTGCGTGCGTTCAGACCTGGAGCGCCAGACAGACGACCTGTCCGCCCCACGTCTCCCGCGCGCACAGCGCCCCCGCATTGGCTTCTCAAGGATCGCGAGAAGTCCACACGCATTGGATGCGCACGCCGAGTTCGGGACTGAACTCACCGCGCCGCATCCCAAGGATTCAAGAGGCACAGCACCATGTGCGGCATCGCCGGAGAGCTTCGTTTCGATCAACAACCCGCTGCCATCAGCGTGGTGGAGCGCATCACCCACCGTCTCGAACAGCGCGGACCCGATGCCTGGGGCTTCCACAGTCAGGGCCCGGTCGCCCTGGGCCATCGGCGGCTGAAGATCATGGATCTGGCGGAAGCCTCGGGCCAACCCATGATCGAGCCGGAACTGGGACTGTCGATGGTGTTCAACGGCGCCATCTACAACTATCCGGAATTGCGCACTGAGCTCGAAGCCAAGGGTTACAGCTTTTATTCCGGGGGTGACACCGAGATCCTGCTCAAGGCCTATCACGCCTGGGGCAAGGATATGCTGCCCAAGCTCAATGGCATGTTCGCCTTCGCCATCTGGGAGCGCGACAGTGGCCGGCTGTTCATTGCCCGTGATCGCCTGGGCATCAAGCCGCTGTACCTGTCCTTCACCGACAAGCGTCTGAGATTCGCCTCCAGCCTGCCCGCCCTGCTGGAAGCCGGTGACATCGACACCCGTATCGATCCGGTCGCCCTCAATCACTATCTGAACTTCCATGCCGTGGTGCCGGCGCCGCGTACCATCCTGCAAGGCGTGCAGAAGCTGCCGCCGGCGACCTGGATGACCGTGGATGCGTCCGGCCAGCAGCACCAGGAGACCTGGTGGAACCTGGACTACGGTCCCCGTGACGATGAGCGCCGCTACACCCTGGACGACTGGGCCGAGCGGGTCCTGCATGGTCTCAAGGACGCCGTGGCGATCCGCCAGCGCGCGGCGCGCGAGGTCGGGGTACTGCTGTCCGGCGGGGTGGACTCCAGCCTGCTGGTGGGCCTGCTGCACGACTCGGGGTCAAGGACCTGCTGACCTTCTCCATCGGCTTCGAGGATGCCGGCGGCGAGCGCGGCGACGAATTCCAGTATTCCGATCTGATCGCCAATCACTACGGCACTCGCCACCATCAATTGCGCATCGCCGAAGACGAGATCATCCAGCAGCTGCCGCGGGCCTTCTCGGCCATGAGCGAGCCGATGGTCAGTCACGACTGCATCGCCTTCTACCTGCTGTCGCGCGAGGTCTCCAAGCACTGCAAGGTGGTGCAGAGCGGCCAGGGTGCGGACGAACTCTTCGCCGGCTATCACTGGTATCCCCAGGTGCATGGCGCCGCCGATCCCTTCGCCGCCTACCGCGCCGCCTTCTTCGATCGCGACTACGCCCAGTACGCCGCCACCGTGCAGGCGGGTGTACGTCTGCAGGAAGACGCCGCCGAAGCCTTCGTCCGTCAGCACTTCGCCAAGCCCGGTGCCAGCGCCGGCGTAGACAAGGCCCTGCGCCTGGACAGCACCGTGATGCTGGTGGATGACCCGGTCAAGCGGGTCGACAACATGACCATGGCCTGGGGCCTGGAAGCCCGGGTGCCCTTCCTCGACTATCGCCTGGCCGAACTCTCGGCGCGCATTCCCGCCGAGTTCAAATTGGGCGATGGTGGCAAGCAGGTACTCAAGGCCGCCGCGCGCAAGGTCATTCCTCAAGAGGTGATCGACCGACCCAAGGGCTATTTCCCGGTGCCGGGCCTCAAGCACCTGGAAGGCAACACCCTGACCTGGGTCCGCGAACTGCTGCTGGACCCCAGCCAGGATCGCGGCCTGTTCGACACCGCCGAGATCGATCGGCTGCTGACCAATCCGGCCGATCGCATCACGCCCCTGCGCGGTTCCAAGCTCTGGCAACTCGCCGCGCTCAACCTCTGGATGAGCGAACACGGACTGTGAGGGTGCAAGACGCATGAAAGCGACCAGCTACAACCAGCGCCTCCAGCGTGCCCAGACGCCCTCCTACGAACGGCTGCAGGCACGCCTGGCGGAAGGCGACCAGCCAACCTGCCAGCCGCTCTCCCTGCAGTGTGGCTGGGGGCGGTTGCTTATCGGCCATACCTATCCCGACCCCGCCAGCCTGGCCAAGGAACTGCTCACCGAAACGCCCGGAGAACGCGACATCGCCCTCTATGTCGCGGCGCCCCATCAGGTGCTGGCCCAGGCGCCACAACAGCTGTTTCTCGATCCCAGCGACACCCTGCGGATCTGGTTCAGTGACTATCGCCCAGCCCGGCGGATTTATCGCGGCTTTCGTATCCGCCGCGCCTGCTCCGCGCAAGACTGGAGCGAGATCAACCGGCTCTATCAGCAGCGCCATATGCTGCCCGTCGACACCGAGCGGCTGACGCCGCGGCACAAGGGTGGTCCGGTCTACTGGCTGGCGGAAGACGATGACAGCGGCGCCATCATCGGCTCGGTGATGGGCCTCAATCACGTCAAGGCCTTCCGGGATCCGGATGGCGGCTCTTCACTGTGGTGCCTGGCGGTCTCGCCCGAGTGCAGCCGGCCCGGCGTCGGCGAAGCGCTGGTGCGCCACCTGATCGAGCACTATGCCAGTCGCGGCCTCGCCTTCCTGGATCTGTCGGTGCTGCATGACAACCTGCAGGCCAAGCGACTCTACGACAAGCTGGGTTTTCGCCCGCTGCAGACCTTCGCCATCAAGTGCAAGAACGGCATCAATCAGACGCTGTTCCTCGGCCCCGGCCCTGCCGCCGAGCTGAATCCCTATGCACGGATCATCGTCGACGAAGCCCTGCGGCGTGGTATCGAGGTGCAGGTGGATGATGCCGAGGGCGGCCTCTTCACCCTGATCCAGGGCAACCGGCGCATCCGCTGCCGCGAGTCCCTCACCGACCTCACCTCGGCAGTCACCATGACCCTCTGCGCCGACAAGGTGCTGACCAGCCGTACCTTGGCCCGTGCCGGGCTGAAGGTCCCCGAGCAGCAACTGGCGGGCAGCGACGAAGACAACACCGCCTTTCTGGAGAAGCATGGCGCCCTGGTGGTCAAGCCGGTCAATGGCGAACAGGGCAAGGGCGTGGCCGTGGACATCCGCGACGCCGAGCACCTTGCCACCGCCATCCAGGCGGCGCGGCGCCATGACGATCGCGTGCTGCTGGAAAGCTTTCACCAGGGCCTAGATCTGCGGGTGGTGGTCATTGGTCACGAGGTGGTGGCCGCGGCCATTCGCCGGCCGGCGGAAATCGTCGGCGATGGCCAGCACAGCGTCCGGGACCTGATCGAAGCCCAAAGCCGCCGCCGTCAGGCCGCTACCGGCGGCGAGTCGCGCATCCCGATGGACGAGGAAACCGAACGTGCCATCCGCGGCGCCGGTCACGACTGGGACAGCGTGCTGCCCGCCGGCACCCATCTGGCCGTGCGCAAGACGGCCAACCTGCACACCGGCGGCATCCTGGAGGACGTCACCGACAGTCTGCATCCGGTGCTCGCCGACGCGGCCATCCAGGCAGCGCGCGCTCTGGACATCCCCGTCACCGGCATGGACCTGCTGGTCCCAGCCGCCGATTCGCCCGACTACGTCATCATCGAAGCCAACGAGCGACCGGGCCTGGCCAACCACGAGCCGCGTCCCACCGCCGAACGCTTCATCGACCTGCTGTTCCCGCTGTCCCGGGAGGTTCCGCTATGAATCGCTTGCCCGAGCCCGATCTGGATTACCTGCGCAAGGTCCTGCTGGACATGCTGGCCATCCCCAGCCCCACGGGTTTCACCGATACCATCGTCATGTACGTCGCCGAACGGCTCAACGAACTCGATATTCCGTTCGAACTGACCCGCCGCGGCACCATCCGCGCCACCATCAAGGGCCACAAGGAGAGTCCGGATCGCGCCGTCTCCGCGCATCTGGACACCATTGGCGCCATCGTCCGCGAGATCAAGGACAACGGCCGTCTGGGCCTGGCCGCCGTGGGCCACTGGTCGAGCCGCTTCGCCGAAGGCAGCCGCGTCAGCCTGTTCACCGATGACGGTACCCTGAGGGGCAGCGTGCTGCCGCTGCTGGCCTCCGGCCACGCCTTCAACACCGAAATCGACAAGATGCCGGTGACCTGGGACCACATCGAATTGCGCCTGGACGCCGTGACCAAGAGTCGCCACGAGACCGAGCAGCTGGGTGTGCAGGTCGGCGACTTCGTCGCCTTCGATCCGCTGCCGGAGTTCACCGACAGCGGTTACATCAGTTCGCGCCATCTGGACGACAAGGCTGGCGTCGCCGCCCTGCTCACCGCCTTGAAGATGCTCAAGGAAACCGGCCAGACCCCGCCGATCGATTGCCATCCGCTGTTCACCATCACCGAGGAGGTGGGCTCGGGCGCCGCCGGTGCCCTGCCCTGGGACGTCAGCGAATTCGTCGGCATCGACATCGCCCCCGTGGCGCCCGGACAGCGCTCCGACGAGCACCGCGTCAGCGTGGCCATGCAGGACTCCGCCGGTCCCTACGACTATCACCTGTCACGGCACCTGCTGCGCCTGGCGCAGCGCAACGACATCCCGGTGCGCCGCGACCTGTTCCGCTACTACTACAGCGACGCCCACTCGGCGATCAGTTCCGGCCAGGACGTGCGGGTCGCCCTGCTGGCCTTCGGCTGCGACGCCACCCATGGCTACGAGCGCACCCATATCGTCAGCCTGGCGGCGCTCAGCCAGCTGCTGACCGGGTACATGCTCAGCCCGCCGGTGTTCGACAGCGATGCGCAACCGGCCGACAGTTCGCTGGATCGCTTCGGTCACCAGTTGCTGCCGGAAGACACCCAGATGGACAACCAGACGCACCTGCCGCCGCTGGAGGAGGTCGTCGGCGACGGCAGCAAATAGCGTTCGAACCAAGCGCCTGGGGTATCCTGGGCGCCTTTTTTCAGGCACCTCTCGATGATCATCCCCCACGACCAGCTCGCTGCCGCCACCCTCGACAATCTGCTGGAAGACTTCGTCACCCGCGACGGCACCGACAACGGCGACGAAACACCCCTGGCGACCCGTACCCAGCGCGCTCGCCGCGCCCTGGAAACCGGCGAGGCCGTCATTCTCTTCGATCCGGACAGCGCGCTGTGCCAGCTGGTACTGCGCCGCGATGTGCCGCCCGAACTGCTAAACGACTAGCGCGTCTCGCGCCTGTCAGGCACTGCCGCGCGGCGCCAGCAGGATCACCAGCGCCCCGGCCACGCACAGCAGACCGCCCGCCAGATCCGTCCAGGTCGGCCGGGTGCGCTCGACCAGCGCCAGCCAGCCCAGCGAGGCCACCACATAGATGCCGCCATAGGCCGCATAGGCGCGCCCGGCGTAGGCCGACTCGATACGGGTCAGCAACAGGGCGAAGAGCACGAGGCTGGCAAGCCCGGGCGCTATCCACCAGGGACTGCGATCCAGCCGTAGCCAGAGCCAGAAGGCATAGCAGCCGGCGATCTCGAATAGCGCCGCCAAGAAGAACCAGAGATAGTTCAGCATGGCGCCGCGCCGTCTTCCTGGCGATAGGGCAAGGCCTCGGCGGCCCGCTGCGCATAGGCCTGGACGCCGTCGCGCTCCTGGTCGAGAAACTCCGCCACGGCCGCTCTCAGGCCTGGATGCACCAGATAGTGCCAGGAACGGGTCAGGGTCGGTTCAAAGCCGCGAATCAGCTTGTGTTCGCCCTGGGCGCCGGCATCGAAGCGTTGCAGCCCTTCGGCGATGGCGTATTCGATGCCCTGGTAGAAACAGGTCTCGAAATGCAGCTGGTCGAATTCCTGCAGGCAGCCCCAGTAACGGCCATAGAGGGTGTCACCGTCCTTGAGATAGAAGGCCATGGCCACCGGCCGACTGCCCTGGCGGACCAGCACCACCCGAATCGCCTCGGGCAGCCGTTCGGCCAGCAGACTGAAGAAGGCGCGGGTCAGATAGGGATCCTGGCCACGCACCTCGTAGGTGTTGGCGTAGCAGGCATAGACGAAGTCCCACTCCGCCTCGCTCAGCTCATCGCCCTTACGCCACTCGAAACTCACCCCCAGGCCGGCGACCTGGTCACGTTCCTTGCGCAATTGCTTGCGCTTGCGCGAGGTCAGGGCGGCGAGGAATTCGCCATAGTCGCGATAGCCGCGGTTATGCCAGTGGAACTGGCAGCCAAGCCGCGCCAGCCAGCCGTCGCGATCCTGGAGCAGGGCATCGGCCTTGGGATCGGTGAAGTTCACATGCAGGCTGGAGAGCTCCAGCTCGGCCAGGCTGCTCGTGGTGGCGTCGAGCAGGGTCGCGCAGGCAGCCGGATCGCCCAGCAGGCGCGCGCCCTGCACCGGTGAAAAGGGCACGGCGGCCAGCAGCTTGGGATAGTAGTCGATCCCGGCACGGCGGCAGGCATCGGCCCAGGCCCAGTCGAAGACGTATTCCCCATAGGAGTGCATCTTCAGATAGGCCGGCATCGCGGCTCGCAGGTGCCCCTGGTCATCCTTGAGGATCTGGTGCGCCGGCTGCCAGCCGGTCCCCTGCCCCAGGCTGCCACTGTCTTCCAGGGTGGCAAGGAATTCATGCCGCAGGAAGGGCTGGTCGTCCGCCAGCAGCGCGTTCCACGCGGCAGCAGGCACCTGGGCCAGGCTGTAGAGATACTCGACGATCATCCCACTCCCCTTGCTTGCATTCGGCCTACAGGTCTAACACAGATGAGTACCCGGACGGGCACCTGTGAAAGACTCTGACGGCGGGCTTTCGTGCGGACGAAAAAAAACCGCCGTGAGGCGGTTTCTTTCGAGTGTGGCGTCCCCTAGGGGACTCGAACCCCTGTTACCGCCGTGAAAGGGCGGTGTCCTAGGCCACTAGACGAAGGGGACGTTACCCTGGTGTGACCCTCGCGGATCACGAATTTGGTGGAGCTAGACGGGATCGAACCGTCGACCTCTTGCATGCCATGCAAGCGCTCTCCCAGCTGAGCTATAGCCCCAAGTACAGCATCTTGCCACGCCTGGGCTGCGTGACCGATATGGCGTCCCCTAGGGGACTCGAACCCCTGTTACCGCCGTGAAAGGGCGGTGTCCTAGGCCACTAGACGAAGGGGACGTTACCCTGGTGCAACCCTTGCGGATCACAAATTTGGTGGAGCTAGACGGGATCGAACCGTCGACCTCTTGCATGCCATGCAAGCGCTCTCCCAGCTGAGCTATAGCCCCGTGTACAACATTCGCCACGTCTGGGATACGTGACTGATATGGCGTCCCCTAGGGGACTCGAACCCCTGTTACCGCCGTGAAAGGGCGGTGTCCTAGGCCACTAGACGAAGGGGACGAAACCTTCTACCGATTTCCCCCAAGGGCGAAACCGAAATTTGGTGGAGCTAGACGGGATCGAACCGTCGACCTCTTGCATGCCATGCAAGCGCTCTCCCAGCTGAGCTATAGCCCCGTCGGTCAGGACGGGGCGCATGTTAAGAGGCCCGGCCTCCCCTGTCAACACCAATAAGAAAAAAACCTGCTAGTAACAGACACTTAAGCCGGAAAACGGCTAGATCGCCCGCGCCAGGGCAGCACGCTGGGCGCGGGCCGCCAGCAGGTAGGTGAACTTGCCGTCGCTGGCAGAGAGCTTGCGCAGGACCTTCTTGTCCAAAGCGCGATAGCCACCCATCTCCAGCGCCGTACGCCCCGAGCTGCCGATCAGCATGCCGGGATTGGCCACCATCAGACGGGCGGCTTGCTCCACAGCCTTGGCGTAGCTCTTGCGATCATCGAGATCGTAGCCCTGCAGGGGTAGCAGCATGCGCAGCCACTCGGCCCAGTAGAACTCGAGGAATTCCGACGGCAGCACCCGACCGTCCGGGGTACGCGGCTTGTCGTAGCCGATCTGGCGGGTGAAATACACCAGCGCGCGGTAGGGATCGTCGGCCATGGCGGTGAGGCCCAGCGTTTCCGGGAGCTGCTCGGGGAGGATTGGGCGGCCCTGGGGGTCCTTGAGCCAGGCCTTGCGCTCGTCGAGCAGGCGAATCCAGAACTCGGCCATGCTCGCCGCGCCACTGAAGTCATCGGTGACCCTGACCCACACCGAGGTCTCGGGGCCACCGCCGGGGTGCTCCCAGAAGGCGGAAAAGGTGTGGTGACCATCGGTGAGGTAGAGCTGCTGTCCCGGGCCGATGACCACGGTCTTCATTTCGTCTGGATAGGTGCCGGGCGGCTTGACGCCCAAGGCGTCGCCGGCCGAGCGGAGACTTGTGCTCGGCTGGACGCCGCCACTCAGGTGCTGGCCGTTGGCTTCGCAGTAGTCGTCGAACAGCTTGCGCCGGTCGCAGGCGTACTTGCCAAGCTTGTACAGCACCTGGTCATGGCCGATCGCGGGCTGGGTGGGGCACAGCTGGCGCAATTGCACCCGGAGCAGGCTTCCTGGCGACACGGGGTCTTCCTTTCTCGAGAGGTCTTCCCAGGTCCGACAACGGTCCTCCCGGGAAGACTCCTGCCGTCGATCAGACCTTGCGCAGCACCACGCTGCCGATGGAGTAACCGGCGCCGAAGGAGCTGAGCACGCCCAGGCTGCCACTGGCCAGATCCTCGTGGTGCAGATGCAGGGCAATGACCGAGCCGGCCGAGCTGGTGTTGCCGTAGGTATCGAGGATGACCGGCGCCTCGCCAGGCTCGGGTTCGCGCCCTAACAGGCGCTTGACGATGAGGTGGTTCATCGCCAGGTTGGCCTGGTGCAGCCAGAAGCGCGAGACCCGCTCGACAGGAATATCCAGCTCGGCGAGGTGATTGGCGATCAGCTCGGCCACCAGCGGGCAGACCTCCTTGAACACCTTGCGCCCTTCCTGGACGAACAGCTTGTCCGGGTGGGTCATGCCCTCCTCCGCCGCGCGGTTGAGAAAGCCGAAGTTGTTGCGGATGTTATTGGAGAACTGGGTGAACAGCCGGGTCCCGAGGATCTCGAAGCGATGCCCCGAGGTCGCCTGGTCGGCGCGTTCCACCACCAGGGCAGTGGCCGCATCGCCAAAGATGAAATGGCTGTCGCGGTCGCGGAAATTCAAATGGCCGGTGCAGATCTCCGGATCTATCACCAGTACCGCCCGCGCCTGGCCCAGTTGCACGGCGTTGGCCGCGGTCTGCAGACCGAAGGTCGCCGAGGAGCAGGCGACGTTCATGTCGAACCCGTAGCCCTGGATACCCAGTGCGGCCTGGATCTCGATGGCTACCGCCGGATAGGGGCGCTGCAGGTTGGAACAGGCCACGATGACGCCGTCGATGTCGGCGGCCGTCCGCCCGGCCCGTTCCAGGGCCTCGCGCGCCGCGGCGACCCCCATCTCGCAGAGGATCGACGGCTCGTCGTTGGAACGCTCGGGAATGCGCGGCACCATGCGCGCCGGATCGAGGATACCGGCCTTGTCGACCACATGGCGGCTGCGGATGCCGGAGGCCTTCTCGATGAAGGCGGCGCTGGATTCCGGCTGGGGCGCCAGGCTGCCCTGGGCGATGGCGTCGGCATGCTCGGCATTCCACTGGCCAGCCCACTGATTGAAGGACGCAACCAGCTCGTCGTTGGAAATGCTTTCGGGCGGCGTATAGAGCCCACTACCGCTGATGACCGCGTGCTGCACGGCTATTCCTCTTGTTGTCAGGATGACGCCGTGCCAGTTTGCCGCAAATCCGGGGTGGACGCCCGTGCAATCTCAGCGCCGATTGGCGGCCTCGGCGGCGCGCAGAACGTCGCTGCCCACTTCGCTTTCATACCGCTTGATCAGGGGCGCCACCGCCGCGCGCCAGGCATCGCGCTCGGCAGCCGTCGGCACCAGGATCTTGCTGGTATTGGCCGCCACCACCCGCTCGCGCGCCTTGGCGTTGATGGCTTCGGCATCGCGATTCACCCCTTGGGACACCTCTTCGAGGATGGCCTCCAGCTCGCTGCGGATCTCGAAGGGCAGGCCGTTCCAGAACGTGGTGTTGGTGATGAGCATATAGGTGAGGAAGCTGTGGTTGTCCTCGACGATATAGGGCTGCACGGTATTGATCTTCTGCCCCAGGAGATTCGACCAGGGATTCTCCGCGCCCTGCACCTTGCCGGTGCGCAGGGCGTCGTAGACCTGGGCGAAGGGCAGCTTGACCGCCTGGGCGCCCAGTTGCTGGTAGTAGGCCGCCAGCACATCGGAGGATTCGACGCGGAAGGTCAGGCCCTTGAGGTCGGCGGGGATGTGGATTTCCCGCGTGGCCGAGAGCTGCCTGCCACCGTTGTTCCAGTAGGCCAGCCCGGTGATGCCGTGGGGGACCAGGCTGCCCAGCAGTTCGCGGCTCTTGTCGCGGCGCTGGAAACGCTTGACCGCCTCGATGTTGTCGAACAGAAAGGGCAGATCGTAGACCCTGAGCGGCTTGGCCAGGGCGTTGAGCTTGGACACCGAGGGCGCCAGCAGCTGGACCCGATTGCTGCGCAGGGCCTCCAGCTCGTCGGCATCGCCTACCAGGCTGGAGTTGGGATAGACCTCGATCCGGACCTTGCCGGCCAGCCGCTCCTGCACCAACTTCTGCACCTGCAGGGCTCCGCGGCCCTTGGGCGTATCGTCCGTCACCACATGGGCGAACTTGATGACGATGGGCTCGGCCACGGCAAGGGGCATGGCCAAGGCAAAGAGTGAGCCGGCCACGGTGGCGAAGAAGGTCTTGATCATGGGATTCCCTGCGTTGAACGATCCATCGGATCGCCCGTGCGACCCCGGTCGCGGTGCGTGCGCGACGCCATTACCTTAGCAGTCGCGGCGGGAAAGGCTGGTCAACGGCGGAAAACGGCACGACGAGTGTGCAAGAAAGGCGGATCAGGGGTAGGGTCAGCGCCGCCGAAGCGGCGCCAGGAAACCATCAGGGCGAAATGGGATCACTTGCGGGGAAGGTTTCCTCGACGGATTCGTCGAGCTGTTCCTCGCTCACCTCGTCTTCATCGTCGGCGACGGGCGGATCGTTGGGCTGCTGTTGGGCATGGACGGCATTCATGGTAAGTCTCCGGACAGGGAAGGGTCTGCAGGGCTGAATGCTTCCAGCCCTGTAGCTTTAGTCATGACTGTGCAGACGGACGTTCAGCTCGTCGACGATCGGTGCCCAGTCGGCGTCGCCCATGATCTCGTCCTTGAGGAAGGCCTTCTGCGCCGGCGACCAGAAGTCGGCTTCGGATACCTTGACCGCGTCGGGCAGCGGGGAGTGGCTGGCGATGAAGTCATCGATGGCAGCCGGATCGGAGTCCAGGCCCAGTTGCTCGAAGAGGGTCGTCAGATCGTGAACGGGAAGTTCCATGGGGGTCTCCAGGCGGTTATCGGTCGTTACGCTCAGGTATCTAGAAAGACGCCAGCCTTGAGGGGTTCCCCTGCCTTAATAAATCCTTCAGCGACGAGCCTTAAGGTACGCCCACGTTCCGCCAACCAGGGCCTCTGCCATGTCGCTTCCCGTCTCTTCCATTCAATTCACCGCCGCGCCGCGCCGCATCCTCGTTACCGGTGCCACCGGCTTTCTCGGCGGTGCCGTCACCCTGCGTCTGCTGGAGCTGGGCCATGTCGAAGGGCTGAGCTTCCTGGTCCGTGCCGCCACCCCGGCGGAAGGCCTGGAGCGCCTGCTGCAGAATCTGCGCGTCCATGACATCGACGAGCGCCTGGCAGCCCTGCTCAAGCCCGAACAGATTCTCTGTGGCGACCTGCTCGACACCCACTGGATCGACGCCGCCAAGCCGCTCCTGCAGACCCTGGACGAGGTCATCAACTGCGCGGCGGTGGCCTCCTTCTCGCGCAATCCGAAAATCTGGCCGGTCAACGTCGAAGGCACCTTCGCCCTGGCCGAGGCGTGCGCCCAGTCGCGGCGCCTGAAGCGCTTCCTGCACGTCAGCACCGCCATGGCCTGCGGCCCGCAGCGCCAATCGCCGGTCGCCGAAACCTGGGATTTCCCCGAACCGGACCAGCAACTGGTGGACTACACCGCCTCCAAGGCCGCCATCGAACTCAAGCTGCGCAACGAGTTGCCGCTGCTGCCGCTGGTGGTGGCGCGCCCCTCCATCGTGGTAGGTCATCGCCGTTCGGGTTGCAAGGCGTCGGGCAGCATCTTCTGGGTGTTCCGCATGGGCTTCGCCCTGGAACGCTTCACCTGCGGCCTCGATGAGCAGATCGATGTCATCCCGGTGGACTACTGCGCCGAAGCCCTGGTGGAACTGGCGCTCAAGCCCAAGCTGAACTACAGCCTGTACCACATCTCCGCGGGCAACGCCGGCGCCTGCACCTTCGGCGAAATCGACGAGGCCTATGCCGGCGCCATGGGCGACGCCCCGGTCGGCGAGCGCTATCGCCAGGTGGACAGCGCCGACCTCAAGGAGCTGGCCGCCGACTTCAACGAGCGCATCGGCCCGGCCAATCCGCGCCTGGTGCTGCGGGCGCTCAAGCTGTACGGCGGCTTCGCCGATCTGAACTACCTGTTCGACAACCAGCGTCTGCTCGACGAAGGCATCGCCGCTCCGCCGCGCTTCACCGACTACCTGGATGTCTGCGTGCATTCCTCGCGGGACATCAGCATCCCGGCGCAGATGCAGTGGGATTTCAAATGAAGCGCGTGCCCGGCGCTGGCGACCGCCAGACACCGGGCCCTGCTCAGACGGAATCCCGCTCCGGTGAAGTCAGTCGCGAATCCCGGACGATGTCGCTGACCGAGGCGTAGCCCCCGCGCGCATCGCGCAACATGGTCCGCAGATTGCCTTCGATGGTGTTGCAGATGGTGCCCATGGTGATCTGGTGCCGACTGCGCTGGAAGGGATTCTGGAGATCGGTACCGACCTTCTCCATCGCCAGGAAGATGAAGCCCACCACGGTGGAGGCCAGCGGTGTGTACCACTGCAGGCTTTCCACCAGACCGATGGGCATGAGCACGCAGAACAGGAAGATGAACAGCCGCGGGAAGTTCACGTAGGGATAGGGCAAGGGCGTATTGGCGATGCGCTCCATGCCACCCTGCCAGTTGGACATGTCGACGAAGGTGGCTTCGAGTCGCTCCAGGCGGATGCTGTCCAGGCGGCCGGCGCGGTATTCCAGGGCGATCAGGCTGGAGGAGCCACTGAGGATGGCATTGGCGAAGTTGTTGGTCTCCTTGCGCATCGACCACTCCTCCTTGCCCAGGTAGGTACGCACCTCCTTGGGTAGGGGATCGCCGCTGAGCTGGCAGGCCAGGCAGCGCACATAGGCGAGATGGCGCTCGATGAGCACCGTCTTGATCGCATTGAAATGCTCGTCACCGTCGTCGATGAGCGTCAGCACCTGGCGAGTGAAGCTGCGCGAGCTGTTGACCATGCCACCCCAGAGGGTGCGCGCCTCCCACCAGCGCTGGTAGGCGCTGGTATTGCGGAAACTGGTCAGCACGATCAGCGCCGAGCCGATCAGCGTCAGGGGGATATTGGGCAGCTCCGCCCGTTTCTCCACCAGCAGCATATAGTCAGCGGTAACGGCGATGTCCCACAGCAGCAGCCAGAAAACCGACCAGCCGACGTAGGTGAAGGTTTGCCGAAGGAATGTCAGGATGCGGTGGAAATAGCCCACGGTGATAGTCCTTAGCGCGTGAAAGAAGGGGTGCCGCCATAGGAACCTGGGGTCGGAAACAGGTTCAAGGCAAGCGTCTGGAGCGCGGATCGCCGCCCACTTCACGCAATTGACCGGTGGCAATTCCATTTCCAGATATGAAGAGCTGTCCGGTCGCAGGCTGCGGCTCTTCGCGACCACAGGAGCTGACCGGGTACCAGATTGCCCAGGGATATCGGCAGCTTTACCGAACATCTGCGCCCAGGTGCGGTCCGACGGACACCATGCCCTTCCGGAGCACTGCCATGACCGCCACCCCGCGCGTTCGTCTGGATGTCTGGAGCGATTACGTCTGCCCCTTCTGCTATCTGGAGCTGCCCCAGCTGGCGCGTCTGCAGGAGGAATTCGGCGACCAGCTGGCCATCGAGTGGCATGCCTTCGAATTGCGTCCCGAGCCCACCCCTACCCTCGATCCTGCCGGCGATTACCTGCGCCGGACCTGGGATCGCGCCGTCTATCCCATGGCGGCGGAGTACGGCATGGTGCTGCGCCTACCGCCGGTACAACCGCGCAGTCGCCTGGCGCTAGAGGCGGCGGAATTCGCCCGCGAGCACGATCGCTTCGACGCCTTCCATCTGGCGGTTTTCCAGGCCTTCTTCGAAGAGGGTCGGGATATCGGTGAGCTGGACGTGCTGCTGGAGCTGGCGCGGCGCACGGGTCTGGACAGCGAGGCGCTGAAAGCCAGTCTCGCCCGTGGCGATCACACCGATCTGGTGCTGCATGCCGAGGATCGCGCCGAAGCCCTGGGCATCACCGCCGTGCCGACGCTGCTGCTGCGCTCCGCCGGGGCGCCCGTCGAAGCGGCTCGGGCACTGGATGGCGCGGTGCCCTTCGCCCAGTTGGCGGCGGCCGTCAGGGCGCAGCTGGAGACGGCCGGTGCCTAGCGCTGGGCGTCCGGCGTCAGCTCGGGGAACAGCACCTCGGTAAAGCCGAAACGGGCGAAATCCTGGATCCGCGAAGGATAGAGGCGGCCGATGAGGTGATCGTATTCGTGCAGGACCACCCGTGCGTGAAAACCCTCGGCTTCCTGGTCGACGGCGCGGCCATCGCCATCCACGCCGCGGTAGCGGATCCGCCGTGGCCGCGGCACCTCGCCGCGCAGTCCGGGGATCGACAGACAGCCTTCCCAGCCGAGTTCTTCGCGGGCGTCCAGCACCTCGATCCGCGGATTGATCAGCACCTGCAGCGGCACCGGCGCCGCCTCGGGATAGCGGGCATTGCGCTCGAAGCCAAAGACCATCAGCTGCAGATCTTCGCCGATCTGGGGCGCCGCGAGGCCCACGCCACCGGCGGTGGCCATGGTGTCGAACATATCCTGGATAAGGCCGTGCAGCTCGGCCGAGCCGAAGCGCTCTGCCGCTACCGGCGGCGCCACCCGCAGCAGGCGCGGATCGCCCATCTTCAAAATGTCACGAATCATGCGAGGATTCCTCCCTTTGGCCGGTCCAGCCGCCGGCGTTTCGCCAGGAGCTTAAACCAGATGTCTTCCCTACTGCTCGCCAGCGCACTCGGCCTCGGCCTGAGTACAAACCTCGCCCAGGCCGAGGACGCCACCCTCGCCGCCCGCCTGGATCCGATCCTGGAACGCGCCGTCGCCCAGCAGCGCATCGTTGGCACGGTGGTCATGGTCGCCCGCCAAGGCCGGGTTGTGTACCAGCGCGCGGCCGGTTTCGCCGATCGCGAAGTCCAGCGGCCGATGCGCGAAGATCAGCTGTTTCGCTTCGCCTCCCTGACCAAGCCGCTGGTAGCCGTGGCGGCCTTGCGTCTGGCGGACCAGGGTCGCCTGGATCTGCAGGCCCCGGTCAGTCGCTACCTGCCCTACTTCACCCCGCAGCTGGCCGACGGCACCCTGGCCGTACCCACCCTGGCGCAGCTTCTCAGTCATACCGCCGGCCTGCACTACGGCTTCGGCGAAGATTCGAACGGACCCTATCATCGCGCCGGGGTATCCGACGGCCTGGATGGGGCTCCGCTGACCCTGGAAGAGAATCTGCGGCGCCTGGCGGGTGTGCCGCTGGACTTCAAACCGGGCACCCAGTGGCGCTACTCCCTCGGGCTGGACGTGATGGGCGGCGTGCTGGCGGCCGCGACCGGGCAGCCCCTGCCCGAGGTCGTCCAGCAGCAGGTGGCCGCACCGCTGGGCCTGCACGACCTGAGCTTCCACGTCAGCGACGCCGAGCGCCTGGCCACCGCCTATCGCGACGGCTATCCGCGCCCCGAACCCATGAGCGAGCCCTATCTGCTGCCGATGCCCAAGGGCGGCATCCTCTATTCGCCGGCGCGCGCCCTTTCGGCGCAGGCCTTCGCCTCGGGCGGCGGTGGCATGCAGGGCAGCGCGGGCGACTATCTCGCCTTTCTGGAGGCACTCCGCCAGGGCAGGCTGCTCACGCCGGCCAGCCAGCGCCTGATCATGGAAGACCAGATCCCGGGGCTGCAACGCGACGATGCGCCGGGCTGGGGTTTCAGCCTGGGCGCGGCGGTACTGCGCGATGCCCGGCTGGCCAGGACCCCGCAGGCGCCCGGCACCCTGCAGTGGGGCGGCGTCTACGGCAATGCCTGGTTCATCGATCCAGCGCGGGAGCTCAGCGTGGTGATCCTGACCAATACCGCGATCGCCGGCATGAGCGGGCCCTTCCCGGAGGCCATCCTCGCCGCCCTCTACCGCGACTGAGCGGACTCCAGGCGGGCCTGGAGCGCCTGCAACTGCTCCTGCAGCGCGGCATGCTCGTGCTGCAGGGCCTGGTAGCTGTCGGTCACGGCATCGGTATCGATGAACACCTGCTCGATGAATTCCTTTTCCACCAGGGTCCGCGACAGCTTCGCCCGTTCTGCTTCGAGGCTTTCGCGCAGGGTCTCCAGCTCCTCCTGCAGGTGCCCATCCAGTTCCGGCGAGGCCGCAACGGCCGGGGTCGTCGGCTGCTGTCGCAGCCGCAGCAGGTCTTCGCCGAGTCGCTGGACCGTCGCCTTGAGCTGATCGCGCTCGCGACGCATTTCCAGCAGGGTGCCCTGGACCCGGTCATGCTCGAGACTCAGGCGCTGCAGCTTCGCCTCGGCGCCGCGCATCTCGCGATTCTGCACGTGCAGATTGGTGATTAACTTGTGCGCCCGGTCCAGTTTGGACTTGAGATCGTCCAGCTTGAATTCGAGATTCTCGCGGTGGGCCAGCAGGTCGTCGATATAGGGCTGGTTGGTCTTTTTCCAGTCCGGATAGTCGTCGCCCTCGACCCCGTCGAGACGGCCCACCAGGTCCAGGCTGTCGCTCATGGCCTGACCCAGGGGCTCGACATCCGCCTGCCGCGCCGCGTCGATCAGGCCGGCCGCGGTCTCGGCCTGGCTGGTGAGCGACTGCGGCTCACCGGGCTCGGGAGTCTCGCTTTTCTCGCCAGCCGCTTCAGGGCGCGGAAAGAGCCGCTGCCAGAGCAGCGTCAGGACCAGGGCGATGAGCAGCACGTTGGACAGGGTGACCAGCAGGAAACCCCATTCGACGAAGCGCGAGTCGTTCATTCCCTAGCTCAACAGGAAGGCGATGAAACCGTCGCCGAGCCCGGGAAAGGACAGGCTGAAGTCGGCGCGCCCATTGTTCTGCCGCCAGAGGCTGTAGAGCTTTTCGAAGGGCTTCTGCACCAGGTGACTGGTGCTCAGCACCAGCGGCGCCCCGCCCTTGCCGGTGGAGATCATGCCGCTGAGGTCGGCGAGGAAGGCGGTGGCGTTCTCGTAGATCTCGCGGCTCAGGGTCGCACTGGCGATGGCCGCATGGATGGCGGCGGGCGAGAGCCCGGCCAGAGCGCCACCGAGAATGCAGGCCGCATTGAGGTCCAGCAGGCAGACGGCCTCCAGCGCCTTGCTCTGCGGATGGCCATAGATGCCGATGACATAGGGCAAGGCCAGACGATCGACCGGGATCGGCGCCATGGGCTCGATCTGGCAGACGATGGAGGACAGACCGAGCAACTGGCGAATACGCTGTGGATCGGGATTGAAGCGGGTCGGGATCGGCAGGCTCTCGCGACCGGAGGATTCGATGGCCTGTTCGGCACTGGCGCCGTCCTGCAGCACGGTGAGCACCGCCTGCTGCAGGGTCTCCTGGACGAAGGGCTTGGTCACGACGAAGGCCGCGCCGTTGCGGTAGGCCGCCTCGATGTTGCGCGCCGAGGACTCGGTGGTGACAAAGCCCACATGGATATCGGCGCCCACCCGCTGGCGGATCGCCTGGAGCAATTCCAGACCGGTCATCCCGGGCATGTGCCAGTCGGTGAGCACCAGGTTGGGGGTCCAGCTCTCCAGCAGCGCCACGGCTTCCTCGCCGGTGGACGCCACGCGCAATTCGATATCCCTGTAGCCGGTATTCGCCAGAATCCGCTTGATGATGGTCTGGACCGCTCGACTGTCGTCTACCACGAGGAACTTCATGTTCCATCCCTGAATTATGAACGCCGCGTTATCCCTCGGCGATGACTCGCCTCGGGCGCCAGTATGGATCACACATCAGATATCACATGGCCAGTATCAGCTGAACGGCGACCTTTTTGCGACAGTTTGTCATCGGTAACTGAAAGGTATTCGTCCAACGCAGGATACGGCAATTCGAGGACCGTACAATATAACCTTAGCAGCTCTAGCTCGGAGGTTTGGACGCGCTCGTCCGCCTTGACCAGGCACAGCAGGCCCTCCAGCACCAGGGTGCGCGCCGCCATGCTCAGCAGGCCAAGTCGCGCCAGGGCGCCGTCCAGCGCCGGACGCCAGGGGTGCGGGGGCTCATAGGCACAATGCAGGCCGGGAAAGGTGCTGGCGACGGCCAGCAGAAAGGCCCGCCGAGCGGCCTGGACGTCCCGGTGATTCTGTTCGGCGGCCACCGCATAGAGGGTGAGCACCGCGACCCGGGCCTGGGCCAGCGTTCTCCGCCCCGACAGTCGCTGACGCCCGGGCGCCAGACTACCGATCAGCTGGCGCTGGATGATGCGCGCCAGACAGTAGCGTGAGAGATCCAGCTCAGGCGTAGCGGCGAAGCCTGTCTTGAGGTCGACGAGCAGCTGGCGTAGGACCGGCCGCGGCAGTTGGCGGATGGCCGGAAAGGTCAGCTGGGCAACCGGCAGGCGCAGCGACGGATGCAGGCTGTCGGCCCAGCGCTGCCCTGCCCCGCCGTCGGCTACCGACGGGCTGGCGGCCAGCGCCAGCAGCAGCTCCGCCGCCTGCCGGGGTTGCCGCACGAAAGCCTGCAGGGTCTCGGGAATGTCCCGCCAGGGCGCGGGGGTAGCTACCGCCGCGAGCGGGGGCGCGGCGGACACCGGCGGCGGCGCAGCGAATGCCGGATTGCCCGCGACATGGGCAACGCCCATGGGCAGCAGGGCCTCGGCCCGGAGTCGCTCGAGCTGCCACTCGTCAAAGTCCGGTTCCAGCTGCTGGATACGCTCCAGCACCGGGGGATGGGTGGCGAACCAAGAGGCGCCCGAATCGCCCAGCACCATGTGGGCGACGCTACGTGCCCGGCGGTGATAGAGCCGCCCCTGCAGCGGATGGGCGGCGATCTTCTTCAGGGCATTGGCCAGTCCCTGGGGCTGGCGGGTGAACTGCACGGCGGAGGCATCCGCCAGGCGCTCGCGCGAGCGCGCCGCCGCGGCCTGGATCAGATTGGCGAAGAACAGTCCGCAGCCGCCGATCACCAGCAGCAGGGTGCCCAGCAACCCGCCCAGCAGGGGCTGCCACTGCCCCGGCCGGTGGTCGAGCTGCGATCGAAGAACAGTTCCCGCCCCAGGTCGGCGATCAGGCTGATGCCATGCAGCCAGCCCAGCAGACGCAGATTCAGGCGCATGTCGCCATTGAGCAGATGACTGAATTCGTGGGCGACCACCCCCTGCAATTCATCGCGGGTCAGCTGGTGAAGGGCGCCGCGAGTCAGGCACAGGGTCGCATCGGCCGGTCCGTAGCCGCTGATGAAGGCATTGATGGCCGGTTCGTCCGGCAGCAGGTAGAGGCGCGGCACCGGGATGCCGGCGGCCAGGGCCATCTCTGCCACCACGTTGTGCAACTGGCGCGTCGTGGGGTCGGCCTGATCGTCCAGGGGCAGCGCGCCCAGCCGCCTGACCACGGCCTGTCCACCCAGGCGGGCGAGTTGCCGGACCTTCCAGCAGGAGGCCGCGGCGATGACGCCGGTGAACGTCAGGCCGGTCTTCACCAGCGTCGCCTCGCGCCCGCCCAGATAGTCGATCACCTTCCGCGGCAGGAACACCAGGGCCAGGCCGGCGCTGGCCAGCGCCATGACCAGCACCACCAGGGCCAGCAAGACGAGACAAAGCCGGGTGCGCCGGCGCGCCGCGGCCTGGTCCTCGAGGAAACGCACGCGCTCAGCTCAGGCTGATCCGCGGTGCCTGACGCGCGTCTGCGTCCGGCAGGGCCAGCGGCTGCGCCAGGCGGAAGCCGAAGCGCCTGGCGACCAGCGAGCCGGGAAAGGTCTCGCAGCGATTGTTGTAGTCCATCACCGCGTCGTTATGGGCCTGGCGCGCATAGGCCAGGCGATTCTCCGTGGAGCTCAGCTCTTCCATCAGCTGCAGGACTGTCTCGTTGGCCTTGAGCTCAGGATAGGCTTCGCTGACGGCGAACAGCCGTCCGAGGGCGCTGCCGAGGCGCTGCTCGCCCTGCTCCAAGGCGGCCCGCGCGACGGGATCCTCCGGTCGGGTCTTGGCCTGGTGCAGACCGGATTGCGCCTGCTGCCGCGCCGCCATCACCGCCTGCAGTGTCTCGCGCTCGTGCTGCAGATAGCCCTTCACCGCTTCCACCAGATTGGGGATGAGGTCGTATCGGCGATTGAGCTGAACATCGATCTGGGCGAAGGCGTTGCGATAGGCGTTGCGCGCCGTGATCAGGGCGTTGTAGAGGCTGATCGCGAACAGGCCGAGGGCGACCAGGGCAGCCAGCAGGAGCAGCAGTTTCATAGAATCGTCCTTGAAGGTGCTGAGAAGCCCCAGTCTAGGGGCACGCCACGCCAACGGTTGCGCAGCGCGACGGATGCGACGGTTGAGGGGATGGCTGGCGAATCAGGCGCCGCACACCACCGTTCAGGACGAGGAAGGCGCGCCCGTGTCGGTCGGATGCCGGGACGCCGAGTCCGCCTTGCGACCGGGCTGTAGCTCGGCCAGCAGGGCGTCACGCTCCTGGCGCAGCTGGGCAAGGCTGGTCTGGGTGCGAGTCAGCTCTTCCTGCAGGCGCTGGGCGTGGGCCTCCGAAGCGCGCAGTTCGCGATTCTGCGCGCGCAGGCCGGTCACCACCTTGTGCGCCCGGGTCAGCCGCATGACCATGTTGTCCACCTTGAGCTCCAGGGCTTCGCGGTGCGACAGCAATTCCTCGACGTAGGGGTCGTCGCTCTTCTTCCACTCGGGATAGTTGGCGTCGTACACCTCTTCCGGGCCCTCGTCGAAGAGATCGACGTTACGGTTCACCGCCGGGCCGCTGCTGGCGGGGAGCGGCGGCGGCGGGGTATCGGCAGGCGGGCTCTCGAGCACTTCGGGAACCGGCAACGGCTGCTCCTCGCTGGCACCCTCGGCCTTGGCCGACGCGTCGCTGGCGACATAGCGCTGCCACAGGAGAAACACCACCAGGGCGATCAGCAGGATGTTGCACAGGGTTATCAGGACGAATCCCCAATCCATCAGCTGTGCATGACTCATCTGCCGCTCCGCTCTCTTCCGGTGATTAGGGCCTGGGTGCCGTTCGAAACACCCTGCCCACCCTGTCGGCGGCGGTGCCTCGTTCTGCAGCTGATTTGAATACAGCTGCCAGCCTAAAGCATTTCTATCAGCCCAGCGGCGCCAGAGCGGAGACGAGTTGCCGGGCACGGGCATGCGCTGCCGGTCCGCGGGCTGAGCCAGAAGCCTTGGCTGCGGAGAAAAGCTGGGCGAAAAAAAGCCTGACGCTGGGCGTCAGGCTTTGCAGAGGCGGGCGAGGTCGGGCTTCGCGGAGCTCAACCCAACCTGTGGATGGCCCTACGCCAGGCTCTTGCTCACCACCTCGTAGACGTCGCTGGACAGCTCGCCGCTGGCCAGAATCCGCTCCAGCTCGGCACGCATGAGGGCCTGGCGCGCGGGACCGTACTTCTTCCAGCGGGTCAGGGGCGTGAGCAGGCGCGAGGCGATCTGCGGATTGAGGCGGTTGAGGGTGATGATCTGGTCGGCCAGGAAGCGATAGCCGCTGCCGTCCTCGGCGTGGAAGTTGACCAGGTTGGCGTTGGCGAAGGCACCGATCAGCGCCCGCACCTTGTTGGGGTTCTTCAGGATGAAGACCGGGTTCTGCATGAGTGCCTGGACGCGCGCCAGGCCGCCCGGCAAGGGACTGGAGGCCTGGACGCTGAGCCAGGTGTCCATCACCAGCGGATCGGCCTTGAATTCCTCGAAGAAGCGCGCCAGCACCTCGGCCTTTTCCTGCTCGAAGCCGGAATTGACCAGGGCGCTCAGTGCGGCCAGGCGCTCGGTCATGTTGTCGGCGTGCTCGAATTGCTCCAGGGCGGCATCGCGCGCCTCCGGCTCTTCCAGCAGCATCAGGTAGCCGAGGGCGGCGTTCTGCAGGCTGCGGCGGGCGATATGGTCGGCGCTGGCCTGGTAGGGCGTGGCGCGCGAGGCTTCACGGGCACTGCGGTAACGCTGCCAGAGCACGTCGCGCAGGGACTCGGCGATGGCCCGGCGCGCCTGGCGACGAGCACCATGGATGGCACCCGGATCGGCCTGCTCGGCCAGCTCCACCAGATAGGCCTCGGACGGCAGCGACAGCATCTCGGCGACCATGGCCGGATCGAGGGAATCATCCGCGGCCACGCTACGCAGGGCCTCCACAAGTCGGGTGTCCAGCGGCTCGCCAGCGATCATGCCCTGCAGCACCTGCACGGCCAGCTGCTGGCCGGCGTCCCAGCGGTTGAAGCCGTCGCTGTCGTGCTGCATGAGGAAGGTCAGCTGCTCGCGACTGTAGGGGAAGCTGAGCTTGACCGGGGCGGAGAAGCCCCGCAGCAGCGAAGGCAGCGGTTGCTCGGGTACGTCGACGAAGGTGAAGGTCTGCTCGGCCTGGGTGACCGACAGCACCCGGTCGCTGCCCTGGGCCGCGCTCTCGCCTTCCAGGCGCAGCGGCAGGTCGCGGCCCTGGCCGTCCAGCAGCCCCAGCTGGACCGGGATGACGAAGGGTTCCTTGGTCGGCTGACCCGGGGTGGGCGGGCAGCTCTGGCGGAAGGTCAGCCGATAGGTCCTGGCCGCCGCATCGTACTGCTCGCTGACCGCCAGGCGTGGCGTGCCGGACTGGCTGTACCAGCGCTTGAACTGGCTGAAATCGGCGCCGTTGGCGTCTTCCAGGGCCCTGATGAAGTCGTCGCAAGTCACGGCCTGGCCATCGTGGCGCTCGAAGTAGAGATCGGTGCCCTTGCGGAAGCCCTCCGGCCCCAGCAGGGTGTGCAGCATCCGCACCACCTCGGCGCCCTTCTCGTACACCGTCAGGGTGTAGAAGTTGGAGATCTCGATGAAGTGATCCGGGCGCACCGGGTGGGCCATGGGGCCGGCGTCCTCGGCGAACTGGTTGGTGCGCAGGAAGGCTACGTCCTCGATGCGCTTGACCGTGGGCGAATTCATGTCGGAGCTGAAGCCGGCGTCGCGGAACACGGTGAAGCCTTCCTTGAGCGACAGCTGGAACCAGTCGCGGCAGGTCACGCGGTTGCCCGACCAGTTGTGGAAGTACTCGTGGGCGACGATGGCCTCGACGCGCTGGTGAGCGGCGTCGGTGGCGGTGCGCGGACTGGCCAGCACGGCGCTGGAGTTGAAGATGTTGAGCCCCTTGTTCTCCATGGCGCCCATATTGAAGTCGTTCACCGCCACGATCATGAAGATGTCCAGATCGTATTCGCGGCCGTAGACCTCCTCGTCCCAGCGCATGGACTTCTTCAGGCTGTCCATGGCGTGCTGCAGCTTGCCGATGTTTTCCGGTTCGACGTAGATGCGCAGGGTCACGTCGCGACCGCTGCCGGTGCGATAGCTGTCTTCCACGGACCGGAGGTCACCGGCCACCAGGGCGAACAGATAGGCCGGCTTGGGGAAAGGATCTTCCCAGGTGGCCCAGTGACGTCCGCCCTCGGCATCGCCACTGGCCACGGGATTGCCGTTGGAGAGCAGGATCGGGTACTTGCCCCTGTCGGCCTCCACCGTGGTGGTGAAGACGCTCATCACGTCCGGCCGGTCCAGGTAGTAGGTGATCTTGCGGAAGCCCTCGGCCTCGCACTGGGTGCAGAACATGGTGCCGGAGACGTACAGTCCTTCGAGGGCGGTATTGCTTTCCGGATGGATGCGTACCGAGGTCTTGAGCGCGAAGGCCTCGCCCTGCGGCTGCAGGGTCAGGCTGCCCGCCTCGACCTGGTAGTCGCCAGCCGCCAGGGTCTGGTCGTCCAGCGCCACCGCCAGCAGTTCCAGTTCCTCCCCGTGCAACACCAGCGGCGGCAAGCCCGCGCCACGCGTCGGGTTGCGCTGCAGGCGCAGCTCGGCATGCACCAGGGTCTGGTCGTCATGCAGCTCGAAGCGGAGGCGGGTTTCCTCGATGAGGTACTCGGGCGCCTGGTAGTCCTTCAGGTAGATGGTCTGGGGCTGGTCGGTGCGCATGGCTTACGTCCTTACATCTCTGCTGCGGAGGCGGACACGGCCAGCTGATAGGCCGTGTACTTGCGAATGTTGATCACGCCGGTGTCGAACATCAGGTATTGACCCTTGATGCCCAGCAGCGTGCCTTCCACCACGGGGGTCTTTTCCAGGTCGTGGCTGACCACCTTGGTGGGATAGACCGTGACCGGATAATGGATCTCGATGGGCGCCATGTCGACCACCGGCTGGATCGCCTGCAGGCCGAAGCGACCCTGGAGATCGTCCAGGCCCTGGGCGCAGGCATCGAAGATCCGCTCGCGCACCGCGACCAAGTCTTCCGGCGCGGCCACGCCCTTGAGCATGGCCCGCCAGTTGGTGCGATCGCCTACCTGGCTGCGCAGCACATCTTCCACCAGACCGGATTGCTGGCGGGTGGCCACCCTCAGGATCGGCAGCGCCTGGTAGGCGCCCTGGTCGATCCAGCGGGTGGGCAGCTGGGTGGCGCGGGTGATGCCGACCTTGAGGCCCGAGGAATTGGCCAGGTAGACGATGTGGGGCACCATGCAATGGGCCTCGCCCCACTCCGGCTGGCGGCAGGTGCCGTGCTCGTAGTGGCACTTCTCTGGGCTGACGATGCAGCTGTCGCACTGGGCCAGGGCGGTGAAGCAGGGATAGCAGTAGCCCTGGCTGAAGCTCTTGCGGGTCTTGCGTCCGCAATGGGTGCAATGGATGGCACCCAGGTACTCGAGCCGCACGCGACGGCCGATCAGCGGATTGACCGGCACCTCGCGCTCATCGAGGCGAAAGGCATAGTTGACGGGGTCGGCCAGGGTCACGGCCATCTTGCGCAGGGCGCCACGGCCCAGTTCGGTCATCACGGTAGAAATTTCTCGATTTCTAAAAGACGCGAGGTGCCTCTTCGTCGCCGAAGGGCACCTCGTCGGGGTAAGGCGCGGACAGTCAGTGGATGGCGTCGGACTTGAACAGGATGTTCTCGATGGGTACCGACTTGGAGGCGCACTCCTGGGGCCCCATGTAGCCGGTCCGCTGATCTTCGGGCAGGTGCTTGGCCTCGTAGGCGATCACTGCCTGAAGACAGAGCTCGACCTGGTCGCGACTGAGCTTGCGGCCGTCCGGCCACTTGCCGATCTCCACGGCCAGCTTCAGGCCCTCGTAGATATCGGGGGTGATGTTTTCCAGCATCTGGGCGAAGGATGTCGACATGGGTCGCTCCGGACTCTAGTGATCCGCCAGTTTACCGGGCTGCCGGCGACGGCGCACCTGGCCTGACTCAATGGTGGCCATAGGTTGTGTTTGGCTCGAAGCCCAGAGTTGGCGATGCCGGATTGGGCTGTTGGGCTTCGCTGCGCTCAACCCAACCTACGCGGGTGCGTATCCCGTAGCGTAGAAAACGGCCTGGCCTTTTCCACTGAAGAATTCGGGTCAGGGTCGCCCTTCTCACCCAGGGAGCGGGCGCTAGCCAACAGGCCTACCCTGCAACAGGCCTGAACCCTGACACCTGGCCGCCATCAGAGCAGGAAGCGCTTTCCGGAGACCCCATGCCTGCCTATCACCCCCTCATCCTCGCCGATGTCGAACTCTGGCTACTCGCGGAAAAGGCCATCTACTGGCCGGCACGCCGGGCGTTACTGGTGGCGGACATCCATTTCGGCAAGGCGGCGGCCTTCCGGGCCCTGGGCCAACCGGTACCCCACGGCACCACTGCGGGCAACATCGCCCGGCTGGACAGCCTGCTGGCGCGTTACGACTGCCAGGAGATCATCTTTCTCGGTGACTTCCTGCACGCCCCGGAGTCCCGCGCGCCCCTGACCCTGGACACCCTGGAGCGCTGGCGGGAACACCAGGCCCATCTGCGGCTGCTGTTGATTCGCGGCAACCACGATCGCCGCGCGGGAGATCCGCCCGCCGCCCTGGGCATCGACGTGGTGGGCGAACCGCTGGAGCTGGATGGCCTGTCGTTGCAGCACGAACCCGATCCGCACCCGCGACTGCCAGTGTTGGCCGGGCATATCCATCCGGCCTTTCGGCTGCAGGGCCGTGGGCGCCAGGCGCTTCGCCTGCCCTGCTTCTGCCTGGAAAACGACGAGGTGCTGATCCTGCCGGCCTTTGGCGATTTCACCGGCGGGCACCTGCTGGCACCCGATCCGGCGCGGCGGATCTTCGTGGTGGGAGATGGCGGCATCTGGCCCCTGCGCTAGGCCTTGTCTGAAAGGGGCCTGCGCTCAGTCATACTGCGTTAAAAATCAACTCGGAATGCTCATTTACCACTCGTAAACTCCGCTTCCTCGTTGATTTTTGTCTTGTCTGACCGTCGCTCGGCTACCCATCAAACAAGTCCTAGAGCCAGATACCCAGGAGATCAGCCTTCTTCGGTGATCCCGGTGATGGTGATGCCATGGCGCTCCAGCAGGGCCACCGTGGGTTCGTCGTAGTCCCGTGGCACCTCACTGTCGTCGTACTCTTCCAGGGCATCGTCACGGACGATCTGGGCGACCCGCTCCATATCCGGCTTTTGGTCAGCGTCGGTGGTCACCACCGAGGTATTGCCGTCAACGTTACTGTAAGCAATTTTCCACTTCGACATCTCAGGACTCCTCACACGGAAACAGGGTTATCGAGAGATTAGAGGGTCGGACGCCCAGTAATTCGCCCTAACGCGGACGAAAGACGATATCCAGCAGGGCGGCGAGGGCGCCCTCGGCGCAATCGGCCTGGGCCAGAGCCTCGCGGGCCTGCCTGAGGTGACTTTGTAACTGGCGTTGAGCATGGTCGCGGCCGAGCAGGCTGACCAGCGTGGACTTATCGCCATCCTTGCCGGCGTCCTTGCCCAGGCCCTTGCCGTCGTCGAGATCGTCGAGCAACTGAAAGGCCAGGCCGAGCTGGCAGGCGAACACCTGGAAGGCTTCGCGCTGCGTGGCGGTGGTAACCAGGGTGACACTGGCCATGCCCATGGCCGCGGAAAACAGCGCACCGGTCTTGAGCTGGTTGGTCAGGGCGATGGCATCGGCCGGACGCGTCTGGCGACCGCCGTGCAGGTCATGGTACTGGCCGCAGACCAGACCGGCGGTGCCGACCGCATCGGCCAGTTGGCAGACCATCTGGGTACGGGTTTCCGCCGGTACGCCGGAGAGGCCAGCGACCAGGCGCAGGGCATGGCTGAGCAGGGCCACCGCGGCCAGCATGGCGACGTCTTCGCCGAATTCGACGTGCAGCGTTGGCCGACCGCGACGCAGACGAGCATCGTCCATGCAGGGCATGTCATCGAGGAACAACGAGGCGGCATGGACCATTTCCACGGCGCAACCCAGATCGAGGACGGCTTCGTCGGACTGACCCAGATCCTCGGCGGCCAGCACCATCAGCAGCGGACGCAGTCGCTTGCCCGGGGCCATGACCCCACTGCGGATGGCGGCGGCGACCGGATCGGTCCCGGCCGGCAATAGCTCTGCCAGACGCTCGTCGATACGGGTACGCTGCCATTGCAGCGAAGCGGCAAAATTGTCTGTCGCGTTCGGCACTAATACGGTCGCCATGAGTCGAGATACTCCATATGTGGAACCGACGAACGGTCGCACCTCGGTGGATTAGGTCTTCGCAAAGCGAACCCGTCGTCCCCTACCAGACCACAACGACCGACGAAAGGTCATTCAGGGCGGACTCTAGAAGACATGGTGGATTGGGAACTGGCAAGCCGCAAGAACGATCATCTGGACATCGTGCTGGATCCCCACAAGGCCCGTAGCGCCGTCACCACGGGCTTCGACGCCTATCGCTTCACGCATTGCGCCCTGCCCGAGCTCAATCTCGACGAGGTCGACCTGGGCACCCGCCTGTTCGGTCGTCCCCTGGCCGCGCCGCTGCTGATCAGCTCCATGACCGGCGGGCCAGAGCGGGCCGCGCTGATCAATCGCCACCTCGCCGAGGCGGCCCAGACCCTGGGCATCGCCCTGGCAGTCGGCTCCCAGCGCATCGCTCTGCAGCAGGGTGGCGATCAGGGCCTGACCGGCGAATTGCGCCGCCTGGCGCCGGACGTGCCGCTGCTGGCCAATTTCGGCGCCGCGCAGCTGGTGGCCGGCTACGGCCTCGACGAGGCCCGGCGCGCGGTGGAGATGATCGAGGCAGACGCCCTGATCGTGCATCTCAATCCCTTGCAGGAAGCCGTGCAGGCCGGTGGCGATCGCCGCTGGCGCGGCATTCTGGCAGCCCTGGAAAATCTGGTTACACAACTGTCCGTGCCAGTGGTCGTCAAGGAAGTCGGCGCCGGCCTGTCGGGCCGGGTCGCCACGCAACTGCTGGAGGCTGGCGTGGCGGTGCTGGATGTCGCCGGAACCGGTGGCACCAGTTGGGCGGCGGTGGAAGCCGAACGCGCCCGTGACGAGCAGCAGCGCGCCATCGCCCGCGCCTTCACCGACTGGGGCATCCCCACCGCCGAGAGCCTGCGCCAGGTGCGCGCCGCCTGCCCCCGGGCGACGGTGATCGCCTCGGGCGGCATCCGCGACGGTATCGACGTGGCCAAGGCCATCCGCCTTGGTGCGGACCTGGCCGGCCAGGCCGCTGCGGCCCTGCCTGGCGCCACTGAATCCACCGAGGCGGTGATCGCGCATTTCCGGGTGGTGATCGAACAGCTGCGCATCGCCTGCTTCTGTACCGGCTCGGCGGATCTGGCCGGCTTGCGCCAGGCCGAGCTGCTGGACGCCGCGCCGCGGCGGTGCCCATAGTGGCCGACACCCGACCGGACGCCGCCATGCATGTCGCCCTGATCTCGCCGCCGCTGCCGAGCCACCTGTCCACCCATCTGGTGCTGGGCGAGGCGCTGGTCGCGCTCGGCCACCGGGTCACCCTGCTGCACCAGGTGGAAGTGGGCGATCGGGCGCTGCCAGCAGGCATCCAGTTCCAGGCCCTGGGCGCGACCAGCCATCCACGTGGCAGCCTGGCGCCCCTGCTGGCGCGGACCGCCAGCAACAAGCCCTGGTCGGTATTTGGCGTGATCGCCGACATGGCGCGCAATACCGAACTGTTCTGCCGCGAAGGCCCGGCCGCCTTGCGTGACCTCAGGGTCGACTGCCTGATCGCCGACCAGATGGAACCGGCCGGCGGACTGCTCGGCGACCACCTGGGCCTGCCCTATGCATCACTGGCCTGCGCCGTGCCGATGAATCGCGAGCCCCACCTGCCGCTGCCCACCCTGCCCTTCGCCTATCCTGGCACCGAGCGGGAGCGGCAGATTGTCCAGGGCGCCACCCAGGTGTTCGACCTGATGATGCGCGGCCAGGGCAAGGTCATCCAGCGCCAGGCCCAGGCCTTCGGCCTCGGCGAGCGACGGACCCTCGACGACTGCTTCTCGCCGTATCTGCAGCTGAGCCAGTGCCTGCCGGGCTTTGACTTTCCGCGTCATGCCCCGCCGCCGCACTTTCACGAGGTCGGGCCGCTGCGTTCGCCGGCGGTGCGTGAGCAACGGCTGGAACTGGAGATCGATCCGCGCCAGCCCTTCGTCTTCGCCTCCTTCGGCACCCTGCAGGGTGGCCGGCTACCGCTGTTCCGCCGCATCGCCCAGGCCTGTCGCCAACTCGGCGTCCAGGTGCTGATCGCCCACTGCGGACGTCTGGAGGCCAGTGCCGAACGCCTTCTGCTGGACGACGGCGCCACCTGGGTCACCGACTTCGCGCCCCAGGAGGCGGCCATCGCCCGCGCCGATGCAGTCATCACCCATGGTGGCTTCAATACCGTGCTGGACGCCCTGGCGGCTGGCAAACCCATGCTCGCCCTGCCCATGGTGTTCGACCAACCCGGCATCGCCCGCCGCCTGGAACGGGTCGGCGCCGGCATCTGCCTGGCACCGCGCCTGGCCAGCAAGGCCCGCCTGACCCAGGCCCTGGGCGCCGTGCTGGCCGACCCGGCCTATCGCCGGGCGGCCGAACGCTTCGTGCCCATTACCCATGCGGCCGGCGGTGTCGCGGCTGCCGCCCGCCTGGTGGATGGCCTGGCCCGGCGAGGACTCGAACGTGCGTCCTGACCTGCTGATCGTCGGCGGCGGCCTGGCCGGCGGCCTGCTCGCCCTGCGCCTGGCGGAAACCCGTCCGGAGCTGGACTGGCGCCTGGTGGAAGCCGGTCCGCGGCTGGGCGGCAACCACACCTGGTCCTTCCACGAGCCGGACCTCACCGCGCCGCAGCATGCCTGGATCGAGCCCCTGGTCGCCCATCGCTGGCCGGGCTACGAGGTGCGCTTCCCCACGCGCCAGCGGCACCTCGGCAGCGGCTATGCCAGCATCAGCGCCGAACGCTTCCATGAGGTATTGAGCGCTCGGCTGCCGGCCGAGCGCCTGCTGCTGGGCCGCGAGGTGCTGCGCCTGCAGGACGATGGCGTGGTGTTCGCCGACGGCTACACCCTGGCCGCCGGCGCCGTGATCGACGCCCGCGGCCCGCGACCCGATCCGGCGCTCTGGCTCGGCTATCAGAAATTCCTCGGCCAGGAGGTGCGCCTGGTTCGCCCCCATGGCCTGGCCGAACCCATCGTGATGGACGCCACCGTCGATCAGCTGGACGGCTATCGCTTCGTCTACAGCCTGCCACTGACACCCGACCGGCTGCTGATCGAAGACACCTACTATGCGGACGGCCAAAGCCTCCCCGCGGAACGCCTGCGCCAGCACCTGACCGACTATGCCCGGCAGCAGGGCTGGGAAATCGCCGAGGTACTGCGCGAAGAACAGGGCGTGCTGCCCATCACCCTGGGCGGCGATCTCGACCGCTATTGGGACAACGTCAGCGCCGGCGCGCCCATCGGCCTGGCCGCGGGGCTGTTCCACCCCACCACCGGTTACTCGCTGCCGGAGGCGGTGCGCCTGGCGGAGCATCTGGCCGCGCAACCCTTGACCTCCAGCGCCAGGCTGCGCGACTCCCTGCGGCAGTACGCCCAGGGGCGCTGGCAGCAACAGGGCTTTTTCCGCCTGCTCAATCGCATGCTGTTTCTCGCTGGCCGTCCCGAGCACCGGGTGCGCGTCATGCAAAGGTTCTACGGCCTCGGCGAACCGCTGATCCAGCGTTTCTACGCCGGCCGCCTCACCGCCTTCGATCGGCTGCGCATCCTCTCCGGCAAACCGCCGGTGCCGCTGAAACCAGCCCTGGATGCCGCGCTGGCTCGTCCCCCTCAGTCCAAGGAAGCACCATGACCCAAGGTAACGGGCCCAAGCGGGCCATCGTCATCGGCGCCGGCTTCGGCGGTATCGCCCTGGCGATCCGCCTGCAGTCGGCCGGCATCGCCACCACCCTCATCGAGGGCCGCGACAAGCCCGGCGGCCGTGCCTACGTCTATGAGGAGGCGGGCTTCACCTTCGACGCCGGCCCCACCGTCCTCACCGATCCCTCGGCGATGGAAGAGCTGTTCGCCCTGAGCGGCCGGCAGATGAGCGACTATGTGGAGCTCTTGCCGGTCAGCCCCTTCTACCAGCTGTGCTGGGAAGACGGCACCCGCTTCGACTACGTCAACGACCAGGCCCGGCTGGACGAGCAGATCCGCGCCCTGGAGCCGGACGACGTGGCCGGCTACCAGCGCTTCCTGGCCTATTCCCAGGCGGTGTTCGAAGAAGGCTACATCCGTCTCGGCGCCAAGCCCTTCCTCAAGGTCGGCGACATGCTCGCCGCGGGTCCCAAGCTGGCCAAGCTTACGGCCTGGCGCAGCGTCTACACCCAGGTGTCGCGCTTCGTGAAGAGCGAGAAGCTGCGCCAGACGCTGTCCTTCCACACCCTGCTGGTGGGCGGCAATCCCTTCGCCACCTCCTCGATCTATGCGCTGATCCATGCGCTGGAGCGCAAGTGGGGCGTCTGGTTCGCCAAGGGTGGCACCCATCAGCTGGTCCTGGGCCTGCTGAAGCTCTTTACCGACCTCGGCGGCGAAGTGCGCCTGAACACGCCGGTGGAGCGCATCCTCACCGAAGGCAATAGGGCCACCGGCGTCTGCCTGGCCGATGGCAGTCAGCTCGAG
The DNA here is from genome assembly GCF_014522265.1 of Pseudomonas oryzihabitans. Lineage (GTDB taxonomy): Bacteria > Pseudomonadota > Gammaproteobacteria > Pseudomonadales > Pseudomonadaceae > Chryseomonas > Chryseomonas aestiva. The sequence goes on along the minus strand of NZ_CP017024.1, from coordinate 3,447,393 downwards.
GCGGACCTGGTGGCCTCCAACGCCGACGTGGTGCATACCTATCGCAAGCTGCTCGGTCACCACACCCATGGCGTGGTCGAGAGCAACCGCCTCAAGCGCAAGCGACACAGCATGTCGCTGTTCGTCATCCACTTCGGCCTGAGCCAGCCGCCGGTGGGGCTCGAACACCACATGGTCTGCTTCGGCCAGCGCTATCGCGGCCTGATCGACGAACTGTTCAAGGGCCCGGGCGTACCGGACGACTTCTCGCTCTACCTGCACTCGCCCTGCGTCACCGATCCGTCGCTGGCACCGCCCGGGCACAGTTCTCACTACGTGCTGGCGCCGGTGCCGCACCTGGGCAATGCCGACGTCGACTGGAGCGTGGAAGGTCCGCGCCTGCGCGACAAGATCCTCGCCTACCTGGAAGAGCGCTACATGCCCGGCCTGCGCGAGCATCTGGTCACCTCGCGCATCTTCACCCCGGCCGATTTCCGCCAGGAGCTCAATGCCCACCTTGGCTCGGCCTTCTCCCTGGAGCCCATCCTCACCCAGAGCGCCTGGTTCCGGCCGCACAATCGCGATAGTGTCATCCCCAACCTCTACCTGGTCGGCGCGGGCACCCATCCCGGGGCCGGCGTCCCGGGCGTGGTCGGCTCGGCCAAGGCCACGGCCAGCGTCATCCTCGAGGAGCACGGTTAGCCATGCCAGCCACCCATGATGTCGTCGACCACGCCGAGCAGAGCATCGCCGTCGGTTCCAAGAGCTTTGCCGCAGCCGCCAAGCTGTTCGCTCCCGAGACCCGCGAGAGCGCCGTGCTGCTCTATGCCTGGTGCCGCCATTGCGACGACGTCATCGATGGCCAGGAACTGGGCCATGGCCAGGTCGACGGCGATCGCCGCGCCGGGCGCGAACGCCTGGCCGAACTGGAACGCCTGACCCGCGCCGCCTACGGCGATGAGCCGCTGCAGGATCCGGCCTTCGCCGCCTTCCAGCGGGTGGTCAGGCGCCATGGCATTCCCCTGGCGCTGCCGCTGGATCACCTCGCCGGCTTTCGCATGGATGTCGAGGAACGCATCTATGTGGAACTCGAAGACACCCTGGAGTACTGCTACCACGTCGCCGGGGTGGTCGGGGTGATGATGGCGCGCATCATGGGCGCCGAAGACGAGGAAACCCTGGATCGCGCCTGCGACCTGGGCATGGCCTTCCAGCTCACCAACATCGCCCGCGACATCGTCGAGGACGCCCGTATCGGGCGCATCTACCTGCCACGCCTGTGGCTCGACGAAGTCGGCGTGCCGGCGGGTGAACTGGCGGAGCCGCGCCATCGCGAAGCGGTCGCCCAACTGGCCGAGCGGCTGGTGCGCCTGGCCGAGCCCTACTATGACTCGGCACGCCAGGGCATCGCCGCCCTGCCCCTGCGCTCGGCCTGGGCCATCGCCACCGCCCGTGGCGTCTACCGCGAGATCGGCGTCCAGGTGCTGCAACTGGGCAGCCATGCCTGGGACAAGCGCGTCAGCACCAGCACTGCCGACAAGCTGCGCCTGGTCTGCCGCGGCGCCGCGCGCGCCATGCTCTCCCGTCACCAGCGCGACGAGCCACGCCCGACCGAGCTCTGGACCCGACCGCGGCGCTGACGCCAGTGATCGCGCCCCGGTCACATTTGCGTGCATCTCGGGGATGCCCAACAGCAAACTTTTATGCGATAAACGGGTCGGATTAAAGCGACCCCTCGCGGGCCGCGGATGGATGGATGTCTGAGCCAGAGCGCTGCATCCGGTAGTCAGCCTACGAGTATGGGATTTGCACATGCACAAAACGGAAACGGCTGTTTCACACGATCGCTTCGCTGCCTCCTCGTCACTACTTGCCCTTGGCCTTTCCGCTAACGCGCAGTCCGGTTACAAGCCCGAATTCTTCAACGCCATCCAGTGGCGTACCCTGGTCGCCCTTTGCGCGCACCTGCAGGCCGATAGCGAACAGGCCGATACCCGCCTGCCCGAATTCATCGATCGCCACATGCTGACTCCCTACGCCCACGGCGACCGTTCCAACATCGTCGATCCCTTCGACGAGCAGGCCCAGGTCCAGCAGGGTGCCAATCTGCGCGATCTGCTGCGTGACGGCCTGGCCGTGGTGAACAGCTACTGCACCGAGCGGCTGGGTGCCGGTTTCGCCGAACTGGCGGCTGGTGAACAGGCCCAGGTGGTCACCGCCGCCGAAGCGGGCACCCTGAACCCGCCGGCCAAGGAGTTCATCGATCTGCTGCGCAACGAGAGCGAGCGCAGCCAGTACGCTCATTCACTGTTCGCTGCCTACGACGACACTCCCGCTATCGCCTGATCCCGTCTAGCGCCTCCTTGGAGGCGCTTCCGCTCCCGCCTAGTCCACTTCTTCCGGTGCCTGATCCCGGGCCTTGCGTTCGCGTGAGGAATCCAGGGCGCCGCCGTGTATCTCGCGCAACTGCTGCTTGAGCTGCTGGGTGGTCGGTGCCAACAGGAAACCGAAGGACACGCAGCCGTCCTTGCCGTCCACCGCATGGTGCATGCGATGCGCCTGATAGAGCCGTTTCAGATAGCCGGTGCGCGGGATGTAGCGGAAGGGCCAGCGCTGATGCACCAGGCCATCGTGGGCGATGAAGTACAGCAGGCCGTAGAGGGTCATGCCGGCTCCTATCCACTGCAGGCGCCAGTAGCCGGCATTGCCCAGGGCGATCAGCAGGATGGCCAGGCCGGCGAAGACGACCGCATAGAGATCGTTCTTCTCGAACCAGCCCGTCCGGGCGCGGTGGTGAGACTCATGCCAGCCCCATCCCCAGCCGTGCATGATGTACTTGTGCGACCACCAGGCGAAGGCTTCCATGCCCGCCACGGTGGCCAGCACGATTCCCGCATTGATCAGTATTTCCAACGTAACCTCCGCAGCCACCTGATCAGAAGCTGCTCACGATCTGCTGCGCGTCGGCCAAACTGCGTTGAAAAGGCCCTGGAGGGCCAGCCCCATCGGAATGCTCATTTACAACTCGTAAACTCCGCTTCCTCAGGCCTTTTCGCCTTGTTTGACTCTAGCTCGCGAGATCGTGAACACCTTCTTAGGACGTCGCCGCCGGTTCGGCCAGGGAGCCGGCGGTCGCGCCCAGCAGGGGCGAATCCACCGGTAGACAGACCTGCAGGATACCCGGACGTACCTCGAATCTCACCCGGTCTCGCTTGACCGGTTCACCGTCGAGGTTCATGTCCAGACCTTCGGCGGCTTCCAGCTCCACCCAGGGCAGGCGCGCGCGGATGAACATCTCTTCGGTGCTGAAGCCCTTGCTAAGGAATTCGCCCAGGGTACCGAGCACATCCTGGGACGCTGGCAGGATGCCCACGTCGAGCAGGCCATCGTTGACCACGGCAGTGGGACAGAGCACGTGGCCACCGCCGGCCTGACGACCGTTGCCGATGCCCAGGGCGAGGAATTCGCCTTCCCACTCGAAACCGGGACCGCGGAAGCGACCATGGGCCGAATGCACCTCGGCGAAACGGGTCAGGCCGGTGAGGAAGTAGGCCGCACCACCCAGCAGGCGCTTGAGTTCGCCAGGGGTGTTGGCGGTCACCTGGGAGCCGAAGCCGCCGGTGGCCATATTGAGGAACAGCTGGCCTTCCGCCTCGATCAGGTCGATGGCACTGGTCGGCCCATCCAGCAGCGCCAGGGCCGCCGCAGGCTCCACCGGCACACCCGCCGCCCGGGCGAAGTCGTTGGCGGTGCCCAAGGGCAGCAGGCCGAGGCGGGCCTGGCTGTGATTCTGCGCCATGGCTTCGGCCACGGCGCGCAGGGTGCCGTCGCCACCAGCGGCCACCAGGGTGCCGTAGCCTTCGCGGGTCGCCTGCTCGACGAAGCGCGCGGCATCGTCTTCTTCCCAGGTCACCCGTACATCGATGCGATGACCGGCGGCACGCCGTTCAAGAATGGCCTCCCGCACGTCCTCGTTACCGGTTTCCTTGCCATTGAGAATGACCAGGGCTGCGTCAGCCAGGGTGCCTGTCGTCGTCATGTCTGTCGTCCAAGGTTGGCTCTGCGCGGCGAGATGCCGCGCCAGGTACCGGGCAGCGCCCGGCGAGCGAATCTGGAGACTAGGACTGTGGCCCAACGGCCACGTTCAGTCCTGACTGCCGGTTGGCTAGGCCTTGAGCAATTCGGCCAACGGGATGAAGCGCACCGGATCATCGACGGCGAAGGTACGATCCTCACGGATCTCCACCAGGCCATGGGCCCAGGCCGCCGTCTGCAGCACATTGGAGCCCTGGTTGCGATGGGGTACCGCCCGGCCATCTTCCAGCCGCGCCCGCTGGTATTCGCGGCGCGCACCGGCACGCGGCCAGTCGAACCCCGCCGGCACCTCGACGCTCAGCGGTGCCACGTCGATCTTGCCGGCCCGGCGCAGCAGATAGGGCCGTGCCAGCAGGCCGAAGGTCACCAGGGTGGACGCCGGATTGCCCGGCAGGCCGATCAGCGGAATGCCACGAAAGCGTCCGCAGGTGAACGGCTTGCCTGGCTTGAGCGCCAGCTTCCACAGGGTCAGCTCGCCTTCTTCGCGCAGGGCCTGGCCCAGATAGTCGGCCTCACCCACGGAGACACCGCCCGTAGAGAGGATCAGATCGGCCTGCAGCGCGCCCAGCCGCCTGCGCGTCTCGGCGAGATCATCCGGCAGGATGCCCTGGTCCGACACCTCGCAACCCAGCCGCCGCAGCCAGCTGATGAGCAGGGCGCGATTGCTGTTGTAGATCTGCCCCGGACCGAGCGGCTGTCCGGGCGCCACGAGTTCATCGCCGGTGGACAGCACCGCGACCTTGAGGCGGCGAAAGACGTTCAGCCGGGCACGCCCGAGGGACGCGGCGACCCCCAGCTCCGCCGGACCCAGGGCAGTGCCGGCCGACAGCACCTCGTCACCCACCCGGACTTCGTTGCCGCGGCGACGGATGTTGCGCCCCGGTCGCAGCTGCTCGACGAAGCGCACCCGACCGTCATCCAGCACCTCGGTGTTCTCCTGCATCTCCACGCAGTCGGCACCCGCCGGAACGGGCGCGCCGGTGAAGATGCGCGCACAGGTGCCCGGCTCCAGGGGCGCCGGTGCCTGGCCGGCGAAGATGCGCTGGGAGACCCGCAGCGGCTCGCCCTGCCAGTCGTCCAGGCGCAGGGCATAGCCGTCCATGGCACTGTTGTCCCACGGCGGGAGATCCAGGTCGGCTACCAGGGGCGCGGCCAGGATGCGCCCGTCGGCGTTTTCCAAGGCCACCTGCTCATGGGGCAAGGGACCGTCTTCGGCCGCCAGGGCGAGCAGCCGGGCCAGGGCCTCTTCCAGCGCCAGCAGGCTCATCCGCGCGGCCCGCAGGGCTCGGCCTGCTTGAGATGCGGCACAAAGTTGCAGGGGCGATGACGATTGTCCAGCTGCTCGGCGAGGATGCCGTCCCAGGCGGTACGGCAGGCGTTGGTCGAACCCGGCAGGCAGCAGACCAGGGTGCCATTGGCGAGGCCGGCCAGCGCCCGGGACTGCACGGTGGAGGTGCCGATGTCGGCCACGGAGATCTGGCGGAACAGTTCGCCGAAACCATCCACCTGCTTGTCCAGCAGGCAGGCGACGGCCTCCGGGGTGCTATCGCGACCGGTGAAGCCGGTGCCCCCGGTGATCAGCACCACCTGCACCTGGTCTTCGGCGATCCAGTGGGCGACCTGGGCGCGGATCTTGTAGAGGTCATCCTTGAGCAGCACGCGGTCGGCGAGGAAGTGACCGGCGGCCTCCAGGCGGTCGACGAACAGCTGACCCGAGGTATCGGTCTCGAAGGTGCGGGTGTCACTGACCGTCAGGACAGCGATGTTCAGCGGTACGAAAACCGCCTCGGCTTTGTGGCTCATCTGGTTGGACTTCCGAAGAGTGCGAAGGAAAGGGTGCAGCGGAAGACCGCTGGACGGGCAGCGGGTTTCCCGAATGGAGTGAGCATGGGACTGGCAGCGACCGGAAGGTGGCCGCTCCGACAGTGAGGGTCGCTGTCGACCTTGGTCGAGGTGAAGGTCCGCGAAGGCTGCATCGTCACAGCCTAGAGGAAAAGCCGACGCCCCTTCAACCGAGAGGGCGCCGCTGGCGTGACCTAGCGCTGGCGTTGCTCGCCTTCGGCGTGAGTCTCCCACTTGATGGGACGCGGGTCGGCGATGTCGTTGGCATCCTGACTGAAGCGACCGTATTGCGGAGCGATGTTCGGGTCCTCCTCCCAGGTCGCCTGCTGGGTGAAGGTGCCGGCCTTGCGATCGAACGTGAGGAAATGCCGGGCCGTCTTGCCGCCCCAGTCCGCGGAAGGCAGGGAGATGAAATCCACCTGGTACTTGTCGTCGGTCAGCTTGCCGTGCACCACGTAGACGCCATAGTGCTCTTCGCCGGGCGAGATGATCTTGTAGACGCCATTGCTGTAGTAATAGAGGGTGGCGTCGGGATAGGGCTTCTTCTCGTAGAGCTTCTCGTAGAACAGCTTCTGCCGGACGGTCGGCTGGCCAAAGGTGACCTTGATCGCAGGGGGTTCACCACCGCCGGTGCCAAAGGCGGGCAAGGCAGCCAGGGCCAAAGCGGAAAGCAGCATCGTCTTCATCGTTTGCAAACTCCTTCTGGGCAGGGACTCCCCGCCACCGCGCGGCAGGGATCAAAGGTGTCTAGCACGCCCCTTTGCACGGGACGCGCTCGAGTCTAGCCCAGCCGTCCCGCCCGGATAAAGCCCGCTCTGGTCAGCCGCCAGCGGTGAAACCGGGCTAGGATGGCCACCCGTTTCCCGCGTCCGCAAGCCCGAGGCCTCCTGCATGCCACTGCTCCCCTCCTCCATCCTCATTCTGGCCGGCGGTCGCGGTCAGCGCATGGGTGGGCGCGACAAGGGCCTGGTGGAATGGCAGGGCCAGCCGCTGGTGGCCCAGGTGCAGGCTGCGGTGCGGGCACTGACCGATGATCTGGTGATCTCCTGCAACCGCAATGCGCCGCGTTATGCCCTGTGGGCCGACCAGCTGGTGGCCGATGAGCAACCGGACTTTCCCGGTCCCCTGGCCGGCATCCTCGCCGGACTCGCCGTGGCGCGGCATGACTGGGTGCTGCTGCTGCCCTGCGATGCACCGCGAATAGATGCCGCCCTCGCCCTGCAGCTGCTCGCTGCGGCCCAGGCGAGCGCGGGCCCGGTGATGGCGCGTCAGGGTGGCTACTGGCAACCGCTGTTCAGCGCCCTGCCCCGGCGCCTGTTGCCGGCCTTGCGCCAGGCCTGGGCGGACGGCGAACGCAGTCCGCGAGGCGCCCTGCTGCCACTGGGCCTGACCGCCGTGGACTTCGCCGAAGACGATGACCGCCTGGCCAACTTCAACGATCCCGCGGCGCTGGAAAGCGCGATCTGAACCCGGCGATCCACCAGGCCAGAGGGCGTGACCCAGCGGTTCCGGGACGAACTCGGCTCCGCACCCGCGGTCCTAAGCCCGCTTGGTTGCCAAGAAAGGAGACCGTCACATGAACAAGCACCTGCTCCCCGCCGCCCTGCTGGTCGTCGCCAGCGCCCTGCTCGCCGGCTGCTCCACCCCCAGCGTCATCACCCTCAACGATGGCCGCGAGATCCAGGCCACCGACACGCCGAAGTACGATGACGACTCGGGTTTCTATACGTTCAAGCAGCTCGACGGCAAGCCGACCCGCATCAACAAGGACCAGGTTCGCACCATCAAGGAGCTCTGATTCCTGCCCGGCGCGATTTTTTTACCTAACCCCTTGTGCTTGCATGAGTTTTAGGTAGAATGCGCGCCATCCATTACGGAGCGTAGCGCAGCTTGGTAGCGCGTCTCGTTCGGGACGAGAAGGTCGCTGGTTCGAATCCAGTCGCTCCGACCAATCTGATCCGCAAGGATCACCCCAAAGCCCGCCCAGTGCGGGCTTTGTCGTTTCCGGCGTTTGGCAGTCTGCCTTCGCGGCGCCCCCCTTTTCTCTCCTGTACGACCGTTCCCACAGGCGCTCGTCTTGGTCTCCGGCATGCCAAACCGAGAAGCGGTGTCTCGGCGGTGGATTGTCCGCGCCCCAAGGGGCGACGAGATCGCCTCGCCCGACCCTGTCTGCACAGCGACAGACCGCCTACGGGCGGCCTGGCTTTTCCACGGATTCAAGAGCCCCCTTGCTGTCAGAGGCGCAGCACGAAGCAGCCGGAGCGCGCTGGCCAGGCTCAACGATGACCGCTGGCGTCTTACCGCCGCAGCAGGAAGGCACCGGCGGCGCTTGCATCGGAGCGGCTTGCAGCTCCTGCACTGGCACTCCCTGTCCTTCCGAAGCAATACGCCACGCGCGGTAGGCTTCACGACTGACCTGCCAGGCCGAGTGCAGGAACAGCGCGGCGATGGCCAGACCGACCAGGACGTCTGGCCAGAGGCTGCCAGTGACAGCCACCAGGATGGCAGCCAGCACCACGCTGGTATTGGCGACCAGATCGTTCCGTGAACAGATCCAGGTGGACCTCATGTTCAGATCGTCCCCGCGATGGCTGTACAGCAGGTAGAAGCAGTAGGTATTGGCGAGCAGTGCGACGAGTCCGATCGTGCCCATCCAGTCGGCCTGGGGCACCTCCTGCAGGATCATCTTGCGCACCGCGTCCGCGATCACCAGCACGCCGAACAGCAGCATGAATCCGCCTTTCACCAGGGCAGCACCAGCGCGGGCTCTATCACTTCGATGCAGCACGAACAGCGTCAGCGCATAGACCGAGGCATCGCCGAACATGTCCAGGGAATCCCCGAGCAGCGCCGTCGAGCCGGCCAGCCAACCGGCGGCGAACTCCACCAGAAACATCACCGCATTGATCGCCAGCACACTGTAGAGCACGCGACTCTGGCGACCTCGCAGCTGAGCCAGCTCGCCGGCCTTGTCTTCGCAGCAACTATCCACGGCACCCTCTCGGCAACACTCAGGATTTGCCCTAGGCTGAAGGTTATAGTCGCTATAAGGTCAAGGCCATGAACGCTCCTACGTACACCATCGGTCAGCTGGCCAAGGCCACGGATACCAAGACCGTCACCATCCGCTACTACGAAAAGGAAGGCTTGCTGCCGTCCTCGACGCGCTCTGCGTCCGGCTACCGGCTGTACGGCCCGACCGAACGGGATCGGCTGCTCTTCGTCAGACGTGCCCGCATGCTGGGCTTCAGCCTGGATGAAGTCCGGGAGCTACTCGGCCTGGCGGATCGGCAGCAGGCGCCTTGCGCTGCCGTGGATAGCCTCGTGGCAGAACACCTGCGGCAGGTGCGGCAGCGGCTTGCCGATCTGCAAGCCCTGGAGAGCGAATTGCAGCGGCTGTTGGCGTGCTGCCACGGCGGGACCATAGCGGAATGCAGGATCATCGAGTCGTTGGCTGGTACGCCGATGCCTGGAGGTGGGCGCTGCCTTGGCTAAAAGGGGCATCCACCTGCGCGCTTGCACCCCAAGGCCCGCTAAATGCGGGCTTTGTTGTTTCTGGCGTTTGGCTTTGGCGTCCTCTCGGAAGCGCCCCTCCCCCTCTTTACCTGCGACTCAGCGCCAGCTTTGCGGCGAACAGCAGGAAGACCACGCACGTCATCCGATCCAGCCAGCGGATCACCGCGGCCTTGCGCAGGGCCTCGCCCAGGGTGCGGGTAGCGCCGATCAGGATCAGGGACCAGAGCAGCCCCAGCGCCACATGGATGGCGACCAGGCCGAAGGTCCAAGCGATCAGGGGTTGGCCCTGGGGAATGAATTGGGGCAGGAAGGACACGTAGAAGATACCGACCTTGGGATTGAGGATATTGCCCAACATGCCTTTCACGAACCAGTTGGAGGCTGTGCCACCCTCGCCTGCCGTTGGAATGAGGGCCGTACGAGGGCGCAGCAGCAGGTTGAGGCCGAGCCAGCAGAGGTAGGCGGCCCCACAATACTTCAGCAGCGTATAGGCCAGTTCCGAGACCGCCAGCAGCGCGCCCAGGCCGAAGGCTACGGCGGCGCCCCAGAGCAGGCAGCCCGCGTTGATCCCCAGGGCCGCACGCCAGGCCTGGGCGCGTCCTTCGACGGCGGCGGTGCGCAGGATCAGCGCGGTATCGAGGCCTGGTGTGACGGTGAGCAGGGACGCGGCCAGGGTGAAGGCCAGCAGGTTATCGGCGAGGGCCATGACAGGGCTCGTTTCGGCTGGGAGCTTGGAAACGGTAGCACGGGGTCAGGACGGCGATCAGCCTGCTCTTGAATTGCCATGGCCGCCCGCAGGCGGCCATGGCGAGGCTCAGCCGGCAGCGCGGAAGGCCGGTTCCTGCTCGGCGATGTAGCGCGCGGCGGCGCGGCGGGCTTCCAGTCCGAAGGCCTGGGGATTGCGATCGACGATGCGCTCCAGGGTCCCGCGAGGGATGCCGTCGGCTTCGAAGTCGGTGCGGCACTGCAGGGCGCCGGCGTGGCAGACGTTGCGCTCGACCGCCTCGATCAGGCCACCGGCACGCAGGGTCTTGACGATGTTATGGGGCAGGCGCCGACTGCGGCGCAGGGCGGCCGTGGCCGTGGCCAGGACGTCGAGGATCTCGTTTTCCACCGGGGTGAAGGGGCCGTTGCCGAGCTTGCCCTTCTGCATCAGGTAGCGGCGCGAGAGCAGCCTGCCCTGGCGTTCGAGGGCTTCGCGCGCGGCCAGGTCGAGGCGACCGCGGCTTTCCAGGCTGCGCTCCAGCGCAATGAGAAATTCCCAATCGGTGATCTGAGAAATCTGGGTGATGACTGCGTCCATGAAGCGCTCCTTGCCAGTCGGGAATAGATGGCACATTGATAGCGTTCAAGGCTTTTGGTTCCCTGCAAACCGGGCATGCCGACGGACGTCATATCATTTGGCCAGTCGAAACGGGGTACTGCCGACGAGCGCGTCTATTCGGGGACGAAAGGAGGCGTGACCAGATCAGGGCGGCAGGCCGGCTCGGGCAGGTTGCGCCACCCATGAAGCAGGCCCCTAGCGACGCGGCAGCAGGCTCTCGACCAGTTGGCTGAGGTCGGCCACGCTCCAGGGCTTGGGCAGGAAGGCCGCCCGGCGCGGCAGGATGGCGAGATCCTGGTCGATGTAGCCGGAGATGATGATGAAGGGGATCGTCGGCCAGCTCACAGCGGCAAGCTGGGCGAAGGCCAGGCCATCCAGCATGCCCGGTACGTTGACATCGGCGATGACCATCTTGGTATCGCTGCCGCGGGTGTCCATGTGAGCCAAGGCCTCGTCACTGGAAGCGACCGCCACGACATCCAAGCCCTGTTCGGTGAGAATTTCGGTCAGCAGCTCGCGCTGGCCCGCATCATCTTCCAGAACAAGAATTTGTCTTTGTATTTCAAGGCTTCTCGGCTTCATGGCAGGTCAGACAGCGAAGGCTGAAGAGGTTCTCCCGAAACCTACCTAACGGTCACCTGAGGCAGGTGAGCGGTACACTGGCAAATGGCCGCCAAAGCCGCGCCACGCTTGGCTTTCAGCTCCTAAAAGGGCGATGCCAGACCGCCTCGTGAGGGGTGCGGATGAAGTTTTCTCGCCGCTTGGCTGTCTGAGGGCCAAGACGCCCAATTTTGCCTGCCAAGGATTCCGCCTCCGTGAGCCAGAAGCACCCACCCCGCAAGGCGCGGGTCGACAATTCCGCGACGAGCGATGTTTCGCACGAGGGCAAGAACATCTTCTTCGCCGCCGTGGAAACTACGCGGATGCCGATGCTGATCACCGACCCCAATCAGCCGGACAACCCGATCCTGTTCGCCAACAATGCCTTTACCGATATGACCGGTTACGGGGTGGACGAACTGCTGGGACGCAACTGCCGTTTCCTGCAGGGGCCGGAGACCGATCGCTCGGTGGTCGCCCAGATCCGCGAGGCGGTGGAGCAGGAACGCGAGATCTCGGTGGAGATCATCAACTATCGCAAGGACGGCTCGACCTTCTGGAACGCGCTGTTCGTCTCGCCGGTGTACAACGATGCGGGCGAGCTGACCTATTACTTCGCGTCCCAGCTGGATGTCAGCCGCCGGCGCGACGCCGAGGATGCCCTGCGCCAGGCGCAGAAGATGGAGGCGCTCGGCCAGCTCACCGGCGGTATCGCCCACGACTTCAACAACCTGCTGCAGGTGATGATGGGCTATATCGACATCATCCAGCGCACAGCGGAAAAGCCCAGCTTCGACCAGGAGCGCATCGTCCGCAGCGCCACCCATGCCAAGTCGGCGGCGGAACGCGCCAGTACCCTCACCCAGCAGCTGCTGGCCTTTTCGCGCAAGCAGAAGCTCGAAGGCCGGGTGCTCAATCTGAACAACCTGATCCGCACCTCCCACGAGTTGGCGGAGCGGACCCTGGGCGACGTGGAAATCCGCACCCGGCTGGAACCCGAACTGTGGAATTGCCGCATTGATCCGACCCAGGCCGAAGTGGCGCTGCTCAATATCCTGATCAATGCCCGGGATGCCCTGGCCGATCGCCCGCAACCCAGCGTGGGCATCGAGACGCGCAACGTCGAGGTGCGCGAACTGGCGAACATGTCCTACGACGGCCTGATGCCCGGTCGCTATGTCAGCCTGGCGATCACCGACAACGGTCATGGCATGCCCGCCAGCATCCGCGATCGGGTGATGGACCCCTTCTTCACCACCAAGGAAGAAGGCAAGGGCTCGGGGCTGGGTCTGTCGATGGTCTATGGCTTCGCCAAGCAATCCGGCGGTACGGTACGCATTTATTCGGAAGAAGACGTCGGTACCACGCTGCGCCTGTATTTCCCGGTGGATGACAGCCTCGTCACCCATCAGCAGGCGGAGCAGCGTTCGGACCGCCGCAGTGGTACGGAGCGCATCCTGGTGGTGGAAGACCGCCCGGATGTCGCCGAACTGGCCAAGCTGGTAATGGAAGACTATGGCTACACCGCGCAGATCACCTTCAATGCCAGCGAGGCGCTCAGGGTGCTGCGCGAAAGCGAGCAGCCGTTCGACCTCCTGTTCACCGACCTGATCATGCCGGGCGGCATGAATGGCGTGATGCTGGCGCGGGAGGTGAAACGCCTGCACCCGGGGATGAAGATCCTGCTCACCACCGGCTACGCCGAAAACTCGCTGGAGCGCACCGATATCGGCGGCTCGGAGTTCGAGGTGATCTCCAAGCCCTATATCCCCAACGATCTGGCGCGCAAGATTCGCCGGGTGCTGGATGGGCCGAACGGGATCGCCTGATCGCAACGGCTTGGCGAGGCTGCACTGTGTCGGAGTGGCCGGCGGCGGGCCAGGGTATTAGACTTCCTATAATTCAGTGCGGCTCTGGTCTCCGCCGTCGACTCCCGGCGTGACATCATCACTGCCCGCACCTTGCCGCCGGATTCTCGGGCTTGCCCGGAGCTCAGGCTGGGCCGCGGCCATGCTGTCCCCTTCGCTTCCGCCACCTTGAGGTCCGGTCACCCATGAATTCCCCTAGCCCGTCAATTATCGCGACAGGCAATACCGGTCTGGACCAGGTGTTGCGCGGCGGCCTACCCCGCGATCGACTCTATCTGCTGGAGGGTACACCGGGGTCGGGCAAGACCACCCTGGGGCTGCAGTTTCTCTTTGAAGGGGTACGCCGGGGCGAGTCGGTGCTCTACATCACGCTATCGGAAACCAGCGAAGAGTTGCAGAGCGTGGCCGAGTCCCATGGCTGGAGCCTGGAGGGCGTGGAGCTGTTCGAGCTATCCGCCGCCGATGCGGTACTGGGCGGTGCTCAGGAGCAGACCATCCTGCACCCCTGGGAATCCGAACTGGGCGATACCATCGAGCTGATTCAGGCGCGGGTGGATGAACTCAAGCCGAGTCGGCTGGTGTTCGACAGCCTGTCGGAGATGCGTCTGCTGGCCCAGGATCCCCTGCGCTATCGGCGCCAGGTGCTGGCGCTCAAACAGTTCTTCGCCGGGCGCGGCATCACCGTGCTGCTGGTGGACGACCTGACCACCAGTCCAGGCGGGCGGGACAACCACCTGCACAGCCTCTGCCACGGGGTGCTGACCCTGGAGCGCCTGACCCTGGACTTCGGCGCTGCCCGCCGCCGCCTGCAGATCCAGAAGCTGCGTGGCCGAGATTTCGTCGCCGGCTATCACGACTTCACCATCCGCCGGGGCGGGCTGGAGATCTATCCGCGGATCATCGCTGCGGGGCACTACGAAGAATTCCTTGGCGCCGTCGTCCCCAGCAACATCCAGGACCTGGACGCGCTGCTGCACGGCGGGCCCTTGCGCGGTACCAGCACCCTGATCACCGGTCCGGCGGGGGCCGGCAAGACGACGCTCGCCCTGCAGTTCGTGATGGCGGCCTGCGCGCGCGGGGAAAGATGCGCCGTATACGAATTCGACGAACGTATCGGCACCCTGCTCAAGCGTGCGGAAAGCATGGGGATGCCGCTGCTGCGCTATATCGACGAAGGTCTGCTGGTGGTTCACCAGATTCATCCCGCCGAGTTGTCGCCCGGCGAATTCGCCTGGCGCGTGCGGCAGGACGTCGAGGAAAACAACTGCCGGATGCTGGTGCTGGACAGCCTCAATGGCTACCTGGCCGCCATGCCGCAGGAGCAGCAGCTGATTCTGCAGTTGCACGAACTGCTCTCCTACCTGAGCCAGTCCGGGGTGGTGACCTTCCTTATCAATCCCCAGCATGGCCTGGTCGGCTCCATGACCTCCAATCTGGACATCTCCTATATCGCCGATACCGTCGTGCTGGTGCGCTTCTTCGAAGCGCACGGCCGTCTGCGCAAGGCCATTTCCATCCTCAAGCATCGCGGCGGCGGGCATGAGGATGCGATACGGGAGTTGCGCATCGATACCCAGGGCATCCGGGTGGGTCAGCCGCTGGTGGACTTCCGTGGCGTGCTGACCGGCACCCCGGAGTATTTCGGTGCCAGGCAGCCCCTGATGGAAGAGCGCGATTGACCGAGTCCAAGACGCCCGCCTGCGAACTGATCATCTGTGCCCCGCTTCGCGGTGACGCGGCCAACCTGCAGCGGCTTTTCACCCAGGGCTATCTCACCCGCTACGTTGCCAGCCTCGACGAGGTCGCGGCGGCCCTGGGCGACGACACCGGCATCATCGTCTTTACCGAGGAAGCCCTGCGCCAGGACCTGAGCGCCCTGGCAGAGGCTCTGGAGCGGCAGCCCACCTGGTCGGATATCCCGCTGGTACTGCTGGCTTCCGATGCCAAACGCTCGGGGCGTGGCAACGATCTCCTGCGCCGACAGCTGCCGGCGGCGACCACCAACCTGGTCATCCTCGAACGGCCGCTGAGTGGCGCCTCGCTGCTGAGCAGCGTCGCGGCGGCCTGGCGGTCGCGCCTGCGTCAGTTCGAGATGCGCGACCGCCTCGCCGAACTCGCCCAGGAACGCGAGCGCCTGCAGACGCTGCTGGAGAATCTGCCGGTCGGGGTGTGCTTCATGGATGCCGAGGGTCGGACCCTGGTCAGCAATCCCTTCTATGAGCAGTATGTGCCGGGTCAGCACATTCCTTCCCGGCAGCCTGGGGAGGTGTCGCGCTGGACCGCGCTCGACGACAGTGGCCGACTGTTGCCACCCGAGCGCTTTCCGGGTGCTCGGGCGCTGGCTGGCGAGCGGGTCAAGGGCCAGGATTTCTATCACACCAGTGCAACCGGCGAGGAATCCTGGCTGCGGGTGAGCGCGGTGCCGCTGCACGACGCCGGCCGGCAGATCATCGGGGCGACCACGGTGATCGCCGATGTCAGCGACGAGAAGCGCGCCGAACTGGCGCTGCGTCGCTTCAATGAAGAACTGGAACTCCAGGTCGCGGAGCGCACCCGCACCCTGGCGCTTACCCTCAGCGAATTGCAGCGGGAAACCGCCGAGCGCAATCGCGCCGAAGAGCAGTTGCGCCAGTCGCTGAAGATGGAAGCGGTCGGCCAGCTCACCGGCGGCATCGCCCATGACTTCAACAACATGCTCACCGGGGTGCTGGGCGCCCTGGATTTGATGAAAATCAAGAACAAGGGACAGCTCGCCGGCCTGGAGCGGTACATGGAGGCCGCGCAGCATTCGGCGCACCGGGCGGCCGCCCTTACCCAGCGGTTGCTGGCCTTTTCCCGCCGGCAGTCGCTGGAATCCCGGCCGATGTCCGCCAACGAGCTGATCCTGGCGCTGCAGGAGTTGTTGCAGCGCACCGTGAGCGAACAGATCTCGGTGGAGCTGGCGCTGGGCGAGGACCTGCCCTGGATCCTGGCCGATGCCAACCAGCTGGAGAATGCGCTGCTCAACCTGGTGATCAACGCCCGCGATGCCATGCCGGATGGCGGTGTCGTGACCCTGGCGACTTCGCTGCTGACGGTCACCGAGCCGGGGACGGACGACGAGGCCCTGGCCCCGGGCGACTATGTCTGCATCGAAGTGCGGGACAGCGGTACCGGTATCCCGGAGCGGCTGCTGGACAAGGTGCTCGAACCCTTCTTCACCACCAAGCCGCAGGGCCAGGGCACCGGCCTGGGGCTGTCGATGGTCTATGGCTTCGCCCGGCAGAGCAATGGCCGTCTCACTCTCGCCAGCGACAGCAGCGGGACTCAGGTCTGCGTCTATCTGCCGACGGCCGAGCAACGCCACGAACCGAAACGGAGCGACCCGGCGGAATTCACCCAGGGTGCCGGCGAGACCATTCTCCTGGTGGAGGACGACGTCGCGGTCCGGCTGGTCAATCAGGAAGCCTTGGAAGCCCTGGGTTATCAGGTGTGGAGCGCCGCCGAAGGCAAGGCCGCGTTGCGCCTGCTGGACCAGATTCCCCAGCTGGACCTGCTGGTGACCGATGTCGGCCTGCCAGGCCTCAACGGTCGCCAGCTGGCGGAGGTCATCCAGCAGCTCAGGCCGCGGCTGCCGGTGCTGTTCCTTACCGGCTACGCCGAGGGCGCGCTCAGTAGGAACGCCTTCCTGGGTGGTAACATGGAGCTGATGACCAAGCCCTTCACCCTGGACCAGCTGGCCGCGCAGGTCGCCGCCATGCTGGCCGGGTCCGCCAATCGGGCAGTGGTGCCCTCCTGAGGTCGGCGCCGCCCCGCGACCAGACCAAGGCACCCATGACCACCCAGATCCGCCCCGCCCGCCGCGAAGACGCCACCCGCATCCATGAACTGATCGTCGAACTGGCCGACTATGAAAAGGCCGTTCACGAGGTACTGGCCAGCCCCGCTCAGATCGAGGCCACGCTGTTCGCAGCCGATACTCCGACCCGGGCGCTGGTTGCCGAGCACGACGGCGCGGTGGTGGGCTATGCCGTGTATTTCTACAGCTATTCCACCTGGCTGGGCCGCAACGGCATCTACCTGGAAGACCTCTATGTGAGCCCCAGCGCCCGCGGCACCGGCCTGGGCAAGGGGCTGCTGCGCGAACTGGCTCGGGAGGCGGTGGCCAACGACTGCGGCCGCCTGGAATGGAGCGTGCTGGACTGGAACACCCCGGCCATCGACTTCTACGAAAGCCTGGGCGCCAAGGCGCAGCGCGAGTGGGTGCGCTATCGCCTGGACGGCGCGGCACTACGGGATTTCGCCGAGAGTGGGCGCTAGGATTCACAGGTTGGGTCGAGCGCCAGCGAAGGCCGACGCGATGGAACGCGACATGGGTAATGGCAGTTGCGGTCAGGACGATCCGCTGCTGCCAGGAGCCCCTAATCGCGGCCATGGGCCGCTCCTACAGATCTTGATTCTCCTGTAGGAGCGGCCCATGGCCGCGATCAGCGCCGTAGCGTGGAAAACGGCGCAGCCTTTTCCACTGGGGACTTCGGAATGGGGACTGCCCTCACCCCAGCCCTCTCCCAGAGGGAGAGGGGGTTGTTCGAGTAAGAATCAGATCTTTGCCAGCCCTGAAAATCGCAGCGCCGTAGCGTGGAAAACGGCGCAGCCTTTTCCACTGGGGACTTCGGAATGGGGCGTGCCCTCACCTCAGCCCTCTCCCAGAGGGAGAGGGGGTTGTTCGAGTGAGAATCAGATCTTTGCTAGCCCTGAAAATCGCAGCGCCGTAGCGTGGAAAACGGCGCAGCCATTTCCACTGGGCCTTCGGCATGAGGCGCGCCCTCACCCAGAGGGAGGGGGGGACTTACGTTCGCGGTGTCCACTTTGACGGACCGCCATGGCCAAGGTCCGTTACAACACGTCCGCCAGTTCCACCTGCGCCGGGCGGCGCTGCATCAGCACCTTGCCGTTACGGATGGAGTACAGCGGCAGGCCCTGGCTGCGGACCATCTCGTAGTCGCTGTCGGCGGAGAGCACCAGCAGGTTGGCTGGCCGCCCCTCCTCCAGGCCGTAGCGATCGCCCAGGCATAGGGCCTTGGCGCTATTGACCGTGACCAGGTCCAGTGCAGATTGCAGGTTGCGATAGCCGAGCATGTGGCAGATGTGCAGCCCTGCTTCCAGCACGCGCAGGATGTTGCCGTTCCCCAGTGGATACCAGGGATCGACGATGGAATCCTGGGCGAAGCAGACATTGAGGCCGGCCTCCAGCAGCTCGTTGACCCGGGTCACGCCGCGGCGCTTGGGAAAGCTGTCGAAGCGGCCCTGCAGGTGGATGCTCTCGGTCGGGCAGGAGATGAAGTTGATGCCGGCATGGGTCAGCAGGCGGAACAGCTTGGCGCAGTAGGCGTTGTCGTAGGAGCCCATGGCGGTGGTGTGGCTGGCGGTGACCCGCGAACCCATGCCGCGGCTGCGCGCCTCTTCGGCCAGCACCTCCAGGAAGCGCGAGTGGGGATCGTCGGTTTCGTCGCAATGGACGTCCACCAGGCAGCCGGTGCGCTCGGCCAGGTCCATGAGGAATTTCACCGAGCTCACCCCCTGGTCGCGGGTGTACTCGAAGTGCGGGATGCCGCCGACCACATCGGCGCCCAGGCGGATCGACTCCTCCATCAGCTCGCGCCCATTCTTGAAGGACTCGATGCCCTCCTGGGGAAAGGCGACGATCTGCAGATCGATCAGGTGCCGGGTTTCCTCGCGCACCTCCAGCATGGCCTTGAGCGCGGCCAGCGACGGATCGGTGACATCGACATGGGTGCGCACGTGCTGGATGCCGTGGGTGGCCAGGGCGCGGATGGTGCGCGTGGCGCGGGTCTTGGTGTCTTCCTGGGTGATGGTGGCCTTGCGCTCGCCCCAGCATTCGATGCCTTCGAACAGGGTGCCGCTCATGTTCCAGCGCGGCTCGCCGGCGGTCAGGGTGGCATCGAGGTGGATGTGCGGCTCGACGAAGGGCGGCACCACCAGGTTGCCGGCGGCGTCGAGGTCGTCCGGCCCTACCGCGGGCGGCATGAGCTGCTCGGCGATGGCGGCGATGCGTCCGCCTTCCAGGCGAATGTCATGGAGGCCTTCGCGGTCACGCAGGCGGGCATTGAGGATGCGCATGGTGGATCTCCTAGAGCGAAGCGGGGGCGGCGGTACGACGACCGCGACTCAGGCCATTGAACACGCCATAGCCGAGCGCCGCCACCCCGATGCCCACCAGGGGCGCGACCCAGGGTGAATTGAAGGCAGCCAGGGTGCCCAGCCCATAGGCGGCCAGGCCCGGCCAGTTGTAGTGCGGCAGGCGGGCCTCGGCGAGCAGCGGATAGCGGCCGCGGTGGCGCAGCCAGAAGTCGGCGACGATCACCCCGCCGATGGGCGGGATCACCGTGCCGAGCAGCACCAGATAGGGCACCAGCAGGTCGTACATGCCTAGCAGCGCCAGGGCGGTGCCGATCAGGGCGCCGGCCAGGGTCACCGTCTTGCGGCGGCTGGTGCGCACCAGGTTGCAGCCGGCCACGGCGAAGTTGTAGATGGTGTTGTCCTGGGTGCTCCAGATGTTGAGCAGCAACATGGCCAGGGCGGCGGTGGCGAAGCCCTGCAACATCAGCACCTCCACTACGTCCGGTTGCTGGTAGACGATGGCGCCATAGGCGCCGATCAGCACCATCAGGCCGTTGCCGAGGAAGAAGCCGATCAGGCTGGCAAGTACCGCCACCCGGGTGGAGCGGGCGAAGCGCGTCCAGTTGGTGGCCTGGGTGGCACCACTGACAAAGGTGCCGAACACCAGGGTGATGGCGGTGGACAGGTCCAGGCTGCTGCTGGGCTGGATCGCCAGCAGGCCGGCCAGGCCGCCGGCCTTGGTGGTGGTCACGCTCATGGACAGGATCAGCAGCAGCGCCATGGCCGGCACGGCGATCCAGGAGAGGATCTCCAGGCCCCGGTAGCCGATGTAGGCGGTGGCGCAGAAGCCCAGGCCGAACACCGCCATCAGCGCCAGCACCGCGCCCTGCTCCAGGCCGAAGTACTTGCCCAGCACCACCGCAGCGGTGGCCGTACCCCAGGCGTACCAGCCGATCTGGGTGAAGCCGAGGATGAGGTCGCACAGCTTGCTGCCGCGTTCGCCAAAGGCGAAGCGCCCCATCAGCACCGAGTTGAGGCCGCTGCGACAGGCGATATGGCCGAGGGCGGCGGCATAGAGACCCAGCAGCAGATTGCCGAGGGCGATGACCAGCAGCAGGTCGGCGAAACCGAAGGCCACCCCCAGCTTGCCACCGGCGAACATGGTGGCGGTGAAGAAGGTGAAGCCCAGCAGCACCATGGCCAGGGAGGCCAGACCCTTGCGGGCGTGGGGCGGCACTTCGCTCAGGGGATAGTCGTTGCCGGCGTTGCTCATAAGGGACTCCTCGGGATGGACGTGCCTGTCCTGTAGCAGTGCCCATGCCAGCCCCGGCCAAGGGGCGTGACAGAGCCCAGGGGCCCGCAACGAATCCATTACCAGGGCCCGCCTTTGGTGCAAGGCGGCGCTCCGTGCCTTGGCCGGGGGCAGTCAAGTGTGAGACGGTTGCCGCGGCCGTCTCACAAGGAAAAGATCATGACCACGCCTCGCCTCGCCGTCCTGGGTTCCGGTCTCATGGGCATCGGCATCGCCGTGCATCTGGCGCGCCACGGCCATGCCGTGCGGCTGCAGGACCTCGACCCCGTCCGCCTCGCCGAGGTGGCAGCCACCGCGCGCACCCTGCTCGCCGAGCTGGAAGAAGCCGACATCGCGGTGGACACCGAGGCGGTGATCGCCCGCCTGACCACCACCACCGACCTGGCCGATCTCGCCGATTGCGACCTGCTGTTCGAAGCCGTGCCCGAGCGCCTGGAGCTCAAGCACCGGCTCTACGCCCAGCTTGAAGCCGTGCTGCGCCCCCATGCCCTGATCGCCAGCAATACCAGCGGCCTGCCACCGGACGAGCTGGCCGCGCACCTGCACCATCCCGAGCGCCTGCTGATCGCCCACTTCTGGAATCCGCCGCACTTCATCCCGCTGGTGGAGCTGGTGCCCGGCACGGCCACCCTGCCCGCCCATCTGGAATCCGTGCGCCAGCTGCTGGAGGCCGCCGACCTGGAGGCCGTGGTCTTGCAGCACGCCATTCCCGGCTTCATCGGCAACCGCCTGCAATTCGCCCTGCTGCGCGAGGCCCTGCACATCGTGCAGAGCGGCGCGGCGGATGCCGAGACGGTGGACCGGGTGATGCGTGCCTCGCTGGGCCGGCGCTATGCCATGGTCGGTCCGCTGGAAGCGGCGGACATGGGCGGCCTGGACACCTTTCGCGACATCGCCAGCCACCTCTGGCCAACCCTGGCGCGGGACGAGGCGCCGCTGCAGCTGCTGGAAGACCAGGTGGCGGCCGGCCGTACCGGCCTGCGCAGTGGTGCGGGCTTTCACGAGTGGGACGCGGCGCGGCGCGAGCGTATCGTCCAGCGCCGGCTGCACCAGCTGCGCCATGCGCTGAAGCCATGAGTCGCACTTCGCCCGGCCTGCCGGACCTGGAGGACTACGCCGAGATCCGCCAGCGGGCGATCCGCTCGCTGTTCGAGATCATCGAGCAGACCAGCAATGGCACGGTGATCGTCGACCGCGAGGCGCGCATCGTCTGGATCAACCAGAGATACGCCCAGCACTTCGGCCTGCCGGATGCCGCCGCCGCCATCGGTCAGCCGGTGGAACAGATCATTCCCCACAGCCTGCTGCGCGAGGTGGCGCGCAATGGCCAGCCGATCCTGCTGGACATGCTGGAGACCCGCAACGGACCGCTGGTGGTGATGCGCCTGCCGATCCATACCGACGAAGGCGAGTTGATCGGCGCCATCGGCTTCGCCCTGTTCGACCAGCTGCAGCAACTGGCGCCGCTGGTGACCCGCTACCTGCGCATCCAGGAAGAGCTGGCCACCACCCGGCGCTCGCTGCAGCATGCACGCACCGCCAAGTATGGCTTCGGCCACTTCGTCGGCAGCGGACCGGCCAGCCTGGAGGTCAAGCGTCGCGCCCGGCGCGCCGCCGCCAGCGAGGCCGCGGTGCTGCTGCTGGGCGAGACCGGCACCGGCAAGGAGTTGCTGGCCCACGCCATCCACGGAGCCTCGCCACGCGCCGGGCGGCCCTTTGTCAGCATCAATGCCGCGGCCATTCCGGAAAGCCTGCTGGAAGCCGAATTCTTCGGTACCGCGCCCGGCGCCTTCACCGGCGCCGAGCGACGGGCCCGCCCGGGCAAGCTGCAGATCGCCCAGGGCGGCACCCTGTTTCTCGACGAGATCGGCGACATGCCCCTGGCCTTGCAGGCCAAGCTGCTGCGGGTACTGCAGGAAAAGGAGTACGAGCCGCTGGGCTCCAACGAGGTGCTGGCCTGTGACGTGCGCATGATCGCCGCCACCTCGCGTGACCTGGAGGCGGCCGTGGCCGAGGGGCGCTTTCGCGCCGATCTCTATTACCGGCTCAATGTCCTGCCGATCCGCATTCCACCCCTGCGAGAACGCCTCGACGACCTGGGGGGGCTGGCCGAGGCCATCCTCGCTGACCTGCGCAAGCTGAACGGACAGCCAATGCCCGAATTCACCGCCGACGGCCTGGCGCTGCTGCAGCGCCAACCCTGGCCCGGCAACGTGCGCGAGTTGCGCAACGTGCTGGAGCGCGCCGTGCTGCTGGGTGACGACAGTCAGCTGGATGCCGCGGCGCTGACGGCGGCCCTGGGCATCGCCCCCGCCCCCTCGACAACCGGCGAGTCGATCCGTTACCGGACCGGCGAAACCTACGCCGAAGCCCGCCAGCGCTTTGATCGCGAGCTGCTGCAGGACGCCCTGGCCGCCTGTGGCGGCAAGGTGGACGAAGCCGCGCGCCGCCTGGGCCTGGGGCGGTCCACGCTGTACAAGAAGCTGGTGGCGCTGGGGCTGATGTCTCAAACATGAGACATGTCCAGATATAGAGACGCAGTCCGTAGAAGCGGCCCATGGCCGCGATAGATCGTTTGTCGCGGCCATGGGCCGCTCCTACAGAGTCACGGCGTAGGCTGGTTTGAAACCGCTTTATCGTCGAAGGCCAACATTGCCGCCCGTGGACTGATGTTGGGCTTCGCTTCGCTCAGCCCAACCTACGGGGTCCAGCTTTTGAGACAATCTATCGGTAGCGGGCAGAGATCAAAATAAAATCTTATACAAAACAACAACTTACAAAGCTGGCACGGTTCTGGCTCCTGCATTCGGGCGATTCCTGCATCGCCCTTATAACAACAAGAACCGCTTCGCCCCAGGCGAAGCTCTAGGAGAAGCCATGAGTGTCCTGATTGCACTCGCCGCCCTGGCGCTGCTGATGTTCGCCGCCTACCGGGGTTTCAGTGTCATCCTCTTTGCCCCCCTCGCCGCCCTCGGCGCCGTGCTGCTTACCGATCCGTCCGCCGTGGCGCCCGCCTTCACCGGGGTGTTCATGGACAAGATGGTGGGCTTTCTCAAACTCTACTTCCCGGTTTTCATGCTGGGCGCCCTGTTCGGCAAGCTGATCGAGCTGTCGGGCTTTTCCCGCGCGATCGTCGCCGCGGCCATCCGCCTGCTCGGTCGCGAACGGGCCATCCCGGTGATCGTCGCGGTCTGCGCCCTGCTCACCTATGGCGGCGTCTCGCTGTTCGTGGTGGTCTTCGCGGTCTATCCCTTCGCCGCCGAGATGTTTCGCCAGAGCGACATCCCCAAGCGGCTGATCCCGGCGACCATCGCCCTGGGCGCCTTCTCCTTCACCATGGATGCCCTGCCCGGCACGCCGCAGATCCAGAACATCATCCCCACCAGCTTCTTCCAGACCACCGCCTGGGCCGCGCCCTGGCTGGGCCTGGCCGGTTCGCTGTTCGTCATCGCCGTTGGCCTGACCTACCTCGGCAGCGCCCGGCGCAAGGCCCGCAACAGCGGCGAAGGCTATGCCAGCGTGCCGCTGCGCAACGAACCCGAGACCGCCGCCGACCTGCCGCTGCCCAACCCCTGGCTGGCCCTGGCGCCGCTGGTGCTGGTAGGCGTGCTCAACCTGCTGCTGACCCGCTGGATTCCCGACTGGTATGGCGCTACCCATAACCTGGCCTTGCCCGGCATGGCCAAGCCGGTGACCCAGGAGGTGGCCAAGCTGACCGGTATCTGGGCGGTGGAAGGCGCGCTGCTGGCGGGCATCCTGCTGGTGCTGGCGACCGGCTTCGGCGCCATCCGCGGGCGCCTGGCGGAAGGCAGCAAGACCGCCGTCTCCGGCGCCCTGCTGGCCGGGATGAACACGGCGTCGGAATACGGCTTCGGCGCGGTGATCGCCGCCCTGCCCGGCTTCGTGCTGTTCGCCCAGGGCCTCAAGGCCATCCCCGATCCGCTGATCAACGAGGCGGTGAGCGTGACCCTGCTGGCCGGCATCACCGGTTCCGCCTCGGGCGGCATGAGCATCGCCCTGGCGGCCATGAGCGACACCTTCATCGCCGCCGCCAATGGCGCGGGCATTCCCCTGGAAGTCCTGCACCGGGTGGCGGCCATGGCCAGTGGCGGCATGGACACCCTGCCGCACAACGGCGCGGTGATCACCCTGCTGGCGGTGACCGGCCTGACCCACCGCGAAGCCTATGGCGGCGTGTTCAAGATCACCCTGATCAAGACCGTGGCGGTGTTCTTCGTCATCGCCCTCTACTACCTGACCGGCCTCGTCTAAGGAGACCACCATGGACCTCACCGGCAAGACCGCCCTGGTCACCGGCTCCACCAGCGGCATCGGCCTGGGCATCGCCCAGCGCCTGGCCGCCGCTGGCGCCACCCTCATCCTCAACGGCTTCGGCGATCCCGCTGCGGCCCAGGCCAGCCTCCCCGGTCGCTCGGGTTTCCACGGGGCCGACCTGTCCAGGCCGGAGGAGATCGAAGACCTCTTCGCCTACGCCAAACGCGACTTCGGCGGCGTGGACATCCTGGTCAACAACGCCGGCATCCAGCACGTGGCGCCGGTGGAGGACTTTCCGGTGGAGCGCTGGGACGCGGTGATCGCCCTCAATCTCTCGGCCGTGTTCCACACCACCCGTCTGGCGCTGCCGGGCATGCGCGAAGGCAACTGGGGCCGCATCGTCAACATCTCCTCGGTGCATGGCCTGGTGGCCTCCACCGGCAAGGCCGCCTATGTCGCCGCCAAGCATGGCGTGGTGGGTCTGACCAAGGTCACCGCCCTGGAAACCGCCCGCACCGGCATCACCTGCAACGCACTGTGCCCAGGTTTCGTGCTCACCCCGCTGATCCAGCAGCAACTGGACAGCCGTGGCAGCGATCCGGATCAGGCGCGTCGTGAACTGCTAAGCGAAAAGCAGCCGTCGCAGGATTTCGTCACCACCGACCAGCTGGGCGAGCTGGCGCTGTTCCTGTGCAGCGACGCCGCCGCCCAGGTGCGCGGCGCCGCCTGGACCATGGACGGCGGCTGGACCGCTCAATAACGACAAGAGGATCTCCGTCATGAACAAGCTCTATCCCAACGCCGCGGCCGCCCTCGACGGGCTGGTCGGCGACGGCATCACCCTGGCCGTGGGCGGCTTCGGCCTCTGCGGCATTCCCGAGGCGCTGATCGCCGCCCTGCGCGACACCGGCGCCCGCGAACTGACCGCCATCAGCAACAACGCCGGGGTGGACGGCTTCGGCCTCGGCCAGCTGCTGGAGACCCGGCAGATCCGCAAGATGATTTCCTCCTACGTGGGCGAGAACAAGGAATTCGAGCGCCAGTATCTGGCCGGCGAACTGGAGCTGGAATTCACCCCCCAGGGCACCCTGGCCGAGAAGCTGCGCGCCGGTGGCGCGGGCATCCCGGCGTTCTACACCCGCACCGGCTACGGCACCCTGGTGGCCGAGGGCAAGGAGGTCCGCGACTTCAATGGCCAGCCGCATGTCATGGAACTGGCGCTGACCGCCGACGTGGCCCTGGTCAAGGCGCAACGCGCCGACAAGGCCGGCAATCTGGTATTCAACAAGACCGCGCGCAACTTCAATCCGCTGTGCGCCATGGCCGGTCGCGTCTGCGTCGCCGAGGTGGAAGAGCTGGTGGAAGTCGGCGAGCTGGACCCCGACCAGATCCACCTGCCCGGCATCTTCGTGCAGCGCCTGGTGGTCAACGCCAATCCCGAGAAACGCATCGAGAAACGCACCCTGAGCGAGGAGAAGTAAGATGGCCTGGACCCGCGAACAGATGGCGCAACGCGCCGCCCGGGAGCTGCAGGACGGCTTCTACGTCAACCTTGGCATCGGCTTGCCGACCCTCGTCGCCAACTACATCCCCGCCGGCATGGACGTCTGGCTGCAGTCGGAGAACGGCCTGCTCGGCATCGGCCCCTTCCCCACCACCGAGACGGTCGACCCGGACCTGATCAACGCCGGCAAGCAGACCGTCACCGCCCTGCCCGGCAGCAGCTATTTCGACAGCGCCGCCAGCTTCGGCATGATCCGCGGCGGTCACGTCAACCTGGCCATCCTCGGCGCCATGCAGGTGTCGGCCCAGGGTGACCTGGCCAACTGGATGATCCCCGGCAAGATGGTCAAGGGCATGGGCGGCGCCATGGACCTGGTGGCTGGGGTGCAGCGCGTGGTGGTGCTGATGGAGCATACCGCCAAGGGCGCCCACAAGATCCTGCCGGCTTGCGACCTGCCGCTGACCGGGGTCGGCGTGGTCGACCTGATCATCACCGATCTGGCCGTGCTGGAGGTGACCGAGGGCGGTCTCCGGCTGGTGGAGCTGGCCGAAGGCGTCAGCCTCGATGAACTGCGCGCCGCCACCGGCGCCCCCATCCAGGCCTGAGGAGATCCCAGCCATGCAAGACGTCGTCATCGTCGCTGCCACCCGCACCGCGGTCGGCAGTTTCCAGGGCTCCCTGGCCAATGTGCCCGCCGTGGAGCTCGGCGCCACCGTCATCCGCGCCCTGCTGGAGCAGACCGGCGTGGCCCCGGCGCAGGTGGATGAAGTCATCCTCGGCCAGGTGCTCACCGCCGGCGCCGGCCAGAATCCGGCGCGCCAGGCA
Source organism: Pseudomonas oryzihabitans (assembly GCF_014522265.1). Lineage (GTDB taxonomy): Bacteria > Pseudomonadota > Gammaproteobacteria > Pseudomonadales > Pseudomonadaceae > Chryseomonas > Chryseomonas aestiva. The sequence continues at coordinate 3,420,133 of NZ_CP017024.1, read as the reverse complement.
GCGGTCAAGGCCGGCCTGCCCCACGAAGTGCCGGCCCTGACCCTGAACAAGGTCTGCGGCTCCGGCCTCAAGGCGGTGCAGCTGGCGGTCCAGGCGATCCGCTGCGGCGACGCCGAGATCGTCATCGCCGGCGGCATGGAGAACATGAGCCTGGCGCCCTATGTGCTGCCCAAGGTACGCACCGGCCTGCGGCTGGGCCATGCCGAGCTGGTCGACTCCATGCTCAGCGATGGGCTGTGGGATGCCTTCAACGACTACCACATGGGCCAGACCGCGGAGAACCTGGTGCAGAAGTACCAGCTCAGCCGCGAGGCCCAGGACGCCTTTGCCGCGCGTTCCCAGCAGCGCGCCGCGGCAGCGGTGGAATCCGGCCGCTTCCGCGAGGAGATCACCCCGGTGGCCATTCCCCAGCGCAAGGGCGAGCCGCTGCTGTTCGACACCGACGAGGGCATCCGCGCCGACACCACCGCCGAGGGACTGGCGCGCCTGCGTCCAGCCTTCGCCAAGGACGGCAACGTCACCGCCGGCAACGCCTCCAGCCTCAACGACGGCGCCGCCGCGGTGCTGGTGATGAGCGCGACCAGGGCGGCCGCCCTGGGCCTGACACCGCTGGCGCATGTCGCCGCCTACGCCAGCGCCGGGGTGGACCCGGCGATCATGGGCATCGGCCCGGTCTCGGCCACCCGCAAGACCCTGGAAAAAGCCGGCTGGCAATTGGCCGACCTGGACCTGATCGAGGCCAACGAAGCCTTCGCCGCCCAGGCCCTGGCCGTGGGTCAGGAGCTGGGCTGGGATGACGAGAAGGTCAACGTCAACGGCGGCGCCATCGCCCTGGGCCATCCCATCGGCGCCTCGGGTTGCCGGGTGCTGGTGACCCTGCTCCACGAATTGCGCCGCCGTGACGGGCGTCGGGGGCTCGCGACCCTGTGCATCGGCGGTGGCCAGGGTGTGGCCCTGGCGGTGGAGCGGCGTTAAAGCCTATCGCGGCCATGGGCCGCTCCTACAGGTCCGGAGACCACCGTAGGAGCGGCCCATGGCCGCGATCAATGCATCACCGTCCCGCACTACATTCCCACAAAAAACAACAACAAAAGGATCCACCATGAGCTCAACCCCTTCCCGCGATTCGCGCAGCGCGCGGTTCGCCCTGGCCTGTTCCAATTGGGCCGAGCGCTGGTTTCCCGATTCCTGGGTGTTCGCCGTGCTCGCCGTGGCCGTGGTGGCCCTGGCCGCCCTCGGCATGGGCGCCCCCGCGGCCAAGACCGCCAAGGCCTTTGGCGACGGTTTCTGGAGTCTGATTCCCTTCACCATGCAGATGGCCTTCGTGGTCATCGGCGGCTATGTGGTGGCCAGTTCCGGTCCGGCCGCGCGCCTGATCGAGCGCCTGGCGCGGGTGCCCCGGACCGGCCGCGGCGCGGTGTGCTGGGTCGCCCTGGTGGCCATGCTCGCCTCCCTGCTCAACTGGGGCCTGAGCCTGGTGTTCGGCGGCCTGCTGGTGCGTGCCCTGGCCCGCCGCGAAGAACTCAAGATGGACTATCGCGCCGCTGGCGCCGCGGCCTACCTGGGCCTGGGCGCGGTCTGGGCGCTGGGCCTGTCGTCGTCGGCGGCCCAGCTGCAGGCCAATCCGGCCAGTCTGCCGCCATCGATCCTGGCCATCACCGGGGTGATCCCCTTCAGCCAGACACTGTTCCTCTGGCAATCCGGCGCCCTGCTGCTGGTGTTGCTGGTGGTCTCGGCGGTGATCGCCTATGTCACCGCGCCAGGACCGGACAGCGCGCGCGATGCCCGCGCCTGCGGTGTCGAAGTCACCCCGGCGCCCAAGGCCGCAGACAAGCCAACCCGTCCGGGCGAATGGCTCGAATACAGTCCGATCCTGATCGTGCTGCTGGTCTTGCTGGCCGCCGGCTGGCTGGTACAGGAATTCGCCAGCAAGCCGGCCATCGAGGCCATCTCCGGGCTGAACACCTACAACCTGCTGTTCATCAGCGTGGGGGCCTTGCTGCACTGGCGGCCGCGGCACTTCCTCGACGCCGTGGCCCGCGCCGTGCCGGCCACCACCGGGGTGCTGATCCAGTTTCCGCTGTACGGCTCCATCGCCGCGATCCTGACCAAGGTCAACGGCGCCGATGGCCAGACCCTGGCGCACCATATCGCGGCATTCTTCACCCAGATCGCTACCCACGACACCTACGCCCTATTGATGGGCGTCTACTCGGCGCTGCTGGGGTTCTTCATCCCCTCGGGCGGAGGCAAGTGGATCATCGAGGCGCCCTATGTGATGCAGGTGGCCAACGACCTGCAATATCACCTGGGTTGGGCCGTGCAGATCTACAACGCCGCCGAGGCACTGCCGAATCTGATCAATCCCTTCTACATGCTGCCGCTACTGGGCGTGCTGGGGCTGAAGGCGCGCGACCTGGTCGGCTTTTCCTTCGTGCAGCTGCTGGTCCATGCACCCTTGGTGCTGGTGCTGCTGTGGCTGTTGGGGGGAACGTTGGCATATCTGCCGCCGGTACACCCGTAGCTCGGGTGGGGCGCAGAAAGTAAGGCGGGAGGGGTAAAGCGGGAGCCGGCTGAATCTCAGCCGGCGATGGCCAGACGGGTACTGTCGATGATGGCCTGCAGGCGGCTCGGGGTGCTGTATTCGTCGCGGTAGATCCGGCGGGTGTGCTTGGCCACGCCATGCTCGTTGACGACGATGAAGGAAAAACCTCGCTTGCTGGGGGCGTCGATGACGCAGCTCATCGGCGCGAAAGCGGCGCTGAGGGCATGCATGGCGTTCTGGGCTTGGGCTTGTATGTTCATGACTTCAGTTGTAAACCTCACGTGTGACGCTGCTATGACAAAGGTCTTGACCGATAGTGCCTAGACTTTCCAGTTATTGTTAGCAATAGGCGTGCCGGAATGTAACAAGGCCTTTTTCGACACGCCCTGCCCTCACTTGCCGGCAGCCTGCTGGCGACGCTTGGCTCGCCGCGACAGCATGTTCAGGCCCTCGATCAGCGCCGAGAAGGCCATGGCCGCGTAGATGTAGCCCTTGGGCACATGGGCGCCGAAACCCTCGGCGATCAGGGTCATGCCGATCATGATCAGGAACCCCAACGCCAGCATCACGACGGTCGGGTTGCGGTCGATGAACTTGGCCAGGGGATCGGCCGCCAGCAACATGACGGTCACCGCCACCACCACCGCGATCACCATCACCGGCAGGTGCTCGGTCATGCCGACGGCGGTGATGATGCTGTCCACCGAGAACACCAGGTCCAGCAAGAGGATCTGCACGATGGCCGAGCCGAAGGCCAGGGTCGCCGTCTCGCCGCCCTTGGTCAGGGCGCTGTCGGGCTCGGGATCGACGTTGTGGTGGATCTCCTTGGTCGCCTTCCACAGCAGGAACAGGCCACCGGCGATGAGGATCAGGTCCTTCCAGGAAAAGCTCTTGCCGAACACCTCGATGATGGGTTCGGTAAGCTGGACGATCCAGGCCACGGTGCCGAGCAGACCCAGGCGCAGGATCAGCGCCAGGCTGATGCCGATGCGACGGCCCTTCTGCTGCTGGTGAGCGGGCAGCTTGTTGGTCAGGATGGAGATGAAGATGAGGTTGTCGATGCCCAGCACCACCTCCATCACGATCAGTGTGGCCAGGGCAGCCCAGACGGTCGGGTCGGCGGCGAGTTGTAGCAGATAGTCCATTGCGGCACGGTTCCAGTGGGAAGAGAAAGGCCTGACAGGGTCAGGCCGCAGGTCTCACCATCAGAGCCTCGCGCCTGTGAAATGCTCGTGAAGGCCTCTGCCGCAATTGTTTCAAACTGTCGCAGCGGTACGCCGCTGGACGAAGCGCGCCACGTAGTCGTCGGCCGGCTGGCCGAGGATGTCCGCGGGGGTACCCACCTGCACCAGTCGACCGTCGCGCAGGATGGCGATGCGATTACCCAGGCGCAGTGCCTCGTCCAGGTCATGGGTGATGAAGACGATGGTCTTGTGCAGGCGCTGTTGCAGCTCCAGCAGTTGCTCCTGCATCTCGGCGCGGATCAACGGATCGAGGGCGGAAAAGGCCTCGTCCATCAGGATGATCTCGGTATCCGCCGCCAGGGCACGGGCCAGGCCGACCCGCTGGCGCATGCCACCGGAGAGCTGGTGCGGCCACTTGCGCTCGTAGCCGGCCAGGCCCACCACCTCGAGCCAGTGCAGCGCCCGTTCGCGACAGACCGCCTTGGGCTCGCCCCGCACCTTGAGGCCGTAGGCGACGTTGTCCAGCACCCGCCGATGGGGCAGCAGGCCAAAGCTCTGGAACACCATGCTGATGCGCTGGCGGCGCAATTCGCGCAGCGCCGGCAGCGGCAGCTGGAGGATGTCCTGGCCATCGATGAGGATGCGCCCGCTGCTCGGATCGATCAGCCGATTGAAGTGGCGCACCAGGGTCGACTTGCCGGAACCGGAGAGGCCCATGATGACGAAGATCTCGCCTTCGGCGATTTCCAGGGACAGATCGTCCACCCCCACCACGCAACCCGTGCGGGCGAGGATGTCGGCCTTGTCGTGCCCCTCGCGGAGCAGGGCCAGGGCAGCCTGCTCGCGTTTGCCGAAGATCTTGGAGACCCGCTCGACGACGATCTTCATCGCTCCACCTCGTGGCGCTGGCGGCCATAGGCCTGGGTGATGCGGTCGATGACCACGGCGAGAATGACGATGGCCAGTCCCGCCTGCAGGCCCTTGCCCACGTCCAGAGTCTGGATGCCCACCAGCACCTCTTCACCAAGACCCCGGGCGCCGATCATGGAGGCGATCACCACCATGGACAGCGCCATCATGGTGGTCTGGTTGATGCCGGCCATGATGCTTGGCAGCGCCAGCGGCAGCTGCACGCCGAACAGCTGCTGCCAGCGACTGGCGCCAAAGGCGTTGACAGCCTCCATGACCTCGCGATCGACCTGGCGGATGCCCAGGTCAGTGAGGCGGATCAGCGGCGGCGCGGCATAGATCACCGTGGCGAAGATCGCCGGCACCTTGCCCAGGCCGAACAGCATCAGCACCGGGATCAGGTACACGAAGCTGGGCATGGTCTGCATGATGTCCAGTAGTGGCATCAGCACCAGACGAAGACGGGCGCTACGAGCGCAGAGAATGCCCAGGGGGATGCCGATGATCACCGCGATGGCGGTGGCCACCAGCACCAGGGCCAGGGTCTGCATCAGCTTGTCCCACAGCCCCAGGGCGCCGACCAGGAACAGCAGTCCGGTGATCAGCAGGGTCGGCAACACTCGCCGGGTGGCATGGGCGGCCAGGGCCGCGACGATCAGCAGCAGCGCCCACCAGGGGGTGCCGCGCAGCAGGCCTTCAAGCCAGACGATGGCCTGCAGCAGGGTGTCGGAGATGGTCCGGAAGACGTCGCCGTAGCGGGTCACCAGCCAGTCGACACCGCGATTGACGGCGTCGGCGAAGGAAAAGGTCAGGCCTTCGGGAAACATCCTAGAGCGCCGCCTGGATCTTGCTGCGCGCCGCGGCGTCGGTCACCCAGGCCTGCCACAGTTCGGGATGGGCCTTGAGCAGCGCCTTGGCCGCGGCGGGGGCGTCCTGCTTGGCTTCGGCCTGCTCGGCCAGGGTGCGGTTGAGCAGTTCGATGGGTACGTTGACTCGACTCAGCACGGCCACCAGCTCGGGGGCGCCGTCGTGGAAAGGCTTGGAGAGGCCGGCCTGCACCTGGATGCGCTTGGCTTCGCCGTCACGGGGCTTGAGCTGCACCATGTCGACTCGGCCCAGCAGCGGCGTCGGCGACCAGTAGTAGGTCAGGATCGGCTGCTTGCGCCGGGTGGCCGAGACGATGGCCGCATCCAGCGCCGGTCCGGTGCCGGGGCGGAAGTTGGTGTATTTGTCGCTCAGGCCGTAGCTCTGCAGCATCTGGGTGTTTTCCAGTTCGCAGGTCCAGCCGGCCGGGCAATTGTAGAAGCGGCCCTTGCCCGGTTCTTCCGGATCACGGAACAGCTCGGCGTACTGACCCAGGTCGGCGATGCTCTTCAGGTTGGGGGCCTTGGCGCCCTCGCCTTCCACCAGATAGCGTGGCACGTACCAGCCTTCGGTGGCACCTTCTATAGGAGCGCCCACGCCGACCACCTTGCCAGCGGCGGCGGCCTTGTTCCAGGCCTCGCTGCGGCCTATCCACTCCTCGGCGAACACCTGGATGTCGTTGTTGCCCAGGGCCTGCTCCAGGGTGATGGAGTTGCCGGGGATGCTGTCCACCTTGCAGTCATAGCCGTGCTGCAGGACGAAGCCCATCAATTCGGAGAGCAGCATGCCGCTCTCCCAGTTCACCCCGGCGAACTTCACCGGCTTGCTGGCGCACCAGCTGTCGGCCTGGGCGGTGCCGGCGGCGAGCAGGCCAAGGGAGAGGCCGGCGGCCAGGAGGGAACGGCGGGGAAAGGCTGTGGGCATGGGTGACTCCGTCTGCACTGGGAGGGCCAGGGCGGCAGAGCCGTTCCGCTGGCGATCCTACCTTGGTCAGCGCCGCGGGCTCAGGGTTCAGCCAGAGCCCCTGGGGCCGCCCCTGTGAGGCTCGCGGGCGCTGAACACAGCGTCGTGCTCTGGTCGATCAAGCGGCGCCACCCAGACCCGTCGACCTCTCCCTCGCCGCAATGACACTCGCGCGGACAACCGCTGCGCTCGAACTTTGCACGCGCTCGCCTCTTCTACCGGAGGTCACCCTCGCGGAGCCGATCATGCGTATCCATCACCTCAACTGCGGCTGCATGTGCCCCTGGGCGGGGCACTGTACGACGGTTTCAGCCATGGCCTTGCCGCCCACCTCGCCTGTCATTGCCTGCTGGTGGAAACCGACCGGGACGGCCTGGTGCTGGTGGATACCGGCTTTGGCGAAGCCGATCTCAGGGAACGCGGCCGGCGGCTGAGTCCGTTCTTCCGGCTGATGAATCGCATCCAGTACGATCCCGAACTCAGCGCCCTGGCGCAGCTCCGCCGCCTGGGTTTTCGTCCGGGCGACGTCCGCCATATCGTGCTGACCCATCTGGATTTCGACCACGCCGGCGGCCTGGACGACTTTCCCCAGGCCCAGGTCCATGTCCTGCAGCGCGAGTGGGATGCGCAGCGGCAGCGCCATGGCTTCATCGTTCGACGCCGCTACCGTCCGGCACAGTGGCAAGGCATTCGCCACTGGCATTTCCATGAACCCCAGGGCGAGCGGTGGAATGGCTTCGCCAGCGTGCGTGACCTGCCTGGGCTGCCGCCGGAGATTCTGATGATCCCGCTGCCCGGCCATACCCGGGTCATGCCGGTATTGCCATCCAGCACGACGGAGGCTGGTTGCTGCACGCTGGCGACGCCTATTTCTATCGCGACGAGATGCGCCAGCCCGAACGTCACTGCACACCGGGCCTGAGGTTCTACCAGCGCCTGATGGAAGCCGACCGCGCCAGCCGCCTGGACAACCAGGCGCGCCTGCGCGAACTTTCCCTGCGCCAGGACCTGGGGTTGACGCTGTTCTGCAGCCATGACCTGGTGGAGTTAAAGCGGTTGCAGGAGGGTGAGCGGGCATAGGCTGCGCTGAGCACGGCGAAGCTCAACAGGACCTAGGCCGAGCTCCTCGATGTTGGGCTTCGACGATAAAGCTGTCTCAACCCACCCTACGCCAGGGTCGGGACCCGTAGCGCAGCGAAGCCCAACAGGGCCAAGCCCCCCGTGTTGGGCTTCGACGGTAAAGCCGTCTCAACCCAACCTAGGCAATCACTGGGTAACCCTGCTCCACCGCCTCCCGGCGCCAATCCAGCAGGGGTAGATAAGTCGCCTCTTCCACGGCCGTGACACCGTCGAGGGCAAGGATGTCGGCCAACGCAGGATCGGCGGCCAGGCTGTCGTTCAGGGCCGTGCGCAAGGCCTGCACTTCCGCGTCCGAACGACTGGCGGCGGTGATGAAGGGCAGTGCCGGGCTGGTGCGAGTGCGTTGCAGCAGGCGCAGACCGGCGACCCGCGCGGGCTGGGCGCGTTGCAGATAGCCATAGGTCACGGCATCCACCGCGGCCACATCGGCGTGCCCCTGCTGCAACAGCGCCAGGCTGTTGGCGTGGCTTTCGCTGACGATCATCTCGCCGAAGAAGCGGGCACGCTCGGCCAGGGGCGCCACGGCGTGGCGCAGCAGATTCATGCCGGTATTGGAATCCAGGCCGTTGAGGGCGACACGCTTGCCGCGCAGATCGGCCAGGCTGGTCACCTCCAGCGTCTCGGGCACCAGGATGAAGGCGCAGTGCTCGGCCGCCTGGCAACCCTCGAAGCGATAACGCGGCGCCGCGACCAGGCGCACCTGGCCACGCAGGCGGGTCGCCCAGGGATAGCCGCAGGTCTGGGCCAGCAGCAGCGCGGGATGCGTCCAGAGCGCCGGCAGCTCCTCGGGCGCAGGGTCGAGCGTCTCGCCCAGGCGCAGCGCCACGGCCTCGGCCAGCTGGCGATAGGCGTCGCGCACCTCGGCAGGCTCGACGTACATGGTGAGGGCGGCGACGGTCATGGGCGGCTCCAGCACGGGAAACCGCCATTATCCCCTAATCACGGCGCCTAGAGCGCCGCCTTTACCCGCTCGGCGTTTTCCGCCGGCAGCCAGGACGTCCAGACCTCCGGATGCTCCTTGAGGAAACGCTTGGCCACGACCTGGGCGTCTTCGCGTTTCTCGGCCATGCCGGCGAGGATGCCGTTGAACTGGTCGAGGGGGAATTCGACCTTCTCGAACAGCGCCACCAGGGCCGGCGCCTTGTCGTGCAGGTCGCGGGAGACGCCGATGGTGATCTTGGCCGGCAGGGAGCGTGACGGCAGCGGATCGGGATTCTTCGGATCCGACAGGGTATCCCAGGCCTTCTGGCTGAACGGCGGTTCTTCCAGCTGGACCAGCTTGTAGCGGCCCATCAGCGGGGTCGGCGACCAATAGTAGAAGAGCACTGGCTCGCCACGGCGCATGGCGGTGGCGATGGCCGCGTCCAGCGCGGGGCCGGTGCCGGTGCGGAAGTTGGTGTAGCTGTCGGTCAGCTTGTAGGCCTTGAGCTTCTGGCTGTTGACGATCTCGCAGGTCCAGCCGGTCGGGCAGTTGAGGAAACGCCCCTTGCCGGGCTCTTCCGGATCGCGGAACAACTCCTTGTAGCGCGGCAGATCGGCGACGCTCTTCAGGTCCGGCGCCTTGGCCTGGATGCCCCGCGCGGGATCACCCTTGACCAGGTATTCCGGTACCCACCAGCCCTCGGTAGCGCCCTTGACCGTCTCGCCGACGGCAAAGACCTTGCCGGCCTTTTCCGCCGCGCGCCAGGCCGGACTGCGCCCGGCCCACTGCTCGCCCGTGACCTGGATGTCGTTTTGCGCCAGGGCGTTTTCCAGGGTCACGGTATTGCCCGGCACGCTGTCGGTCTGGCAGCCATAGCCCTTCTCCACCAGCAGGCGCAGCACCTCGGTGGTGAACATGCCGCTCTCCCAGTTGGGGCCGGCGAATTTCACCGTCTGCGGATAGGGACAGCCGCCGTCGGCGGCAAAGGCCAGCGGGGTGATGGCAAGGCTGGCAAGGGTCAGGGCGAGACGCAGGCGCATGGGCTAACTCTCCGACGAGGACGTGGGCCTTTCGACCCCCGGCACTGCCATTCGTCCCCGCGGGCCAGGGCTATTTCACAGCGGACCGCCCTCGGCGGTCTTGCGCAGGCCGGCGATCACCGTTTCGCCGGTTTCCCGGGCCAGCTCGGCGTACCAGGCCTGGGTGGCCAGGGGCTCATGACCGTGGGTGATCTCGCAGCGCTTGCGCGCCCGCTCGACGATGCCGGCGACCCGTTCCAGCCGGGCCTGCTCGTAGGCCTGCAGGGCCGCGCGCGGATCGGTCTCGGCGTCCAGGCAGCGCGCCAGCACCCAGGCATCCTCCATGGCCTGGCAACCGCCCTGCCCCAGGTCCGGGGCCATGGCATGGGCGGAATCGCCCAGGAGCGCCACCCGTCCCTGCACCAGGGTCGGCAATGGCCGGGTATCGTGGATCTCCACGCGGGCCACACCCTGGGGATCCAGTCGTTCGATGAGGCGCTGCACCGGCGGCGCCCAGCCGGCGAAGTGCTCGGCCAGCTCCGCGCGGTAACGGCCGCGGTCGTTGGGTGTGCCCTTGGGCAGGGGTACGTCGAAAAAGAAATAGAATTCGCCGCCGCCCATGGGCATCAGGGAAACCCGCTGGTGCGCCCCGACGAATTGCGCCCAGTCGTGGGCCTCGGCCAGCTCCGGCGCGATCCTCACCCGCCCGTTCCAGTTCACGTAGCCGCAATACTCACGGGTGATGGCCTGGCCCACCACCCGCTCCCGCAGGCGCGAGTGGGTTCCATCGGCAGCGATCAGCAGATCGGCCCGTTCGCGCCGACCGTCGCCAAGGAGCACGGTCACCCCGGTCGCATCCTGCTCGAAGCCGTCGCAACCAACACCCAGGGTCACCCGCTCGGCGCCCACGGCTTCCAGCAGCAGTCGCTGCAGGTGGGCACGGGCGATGGGACGTGCTGGCCGGCCCACGGCCGTATAAAGAGGCAGCAGGCTGAACTGGGTAAGCAACCGTCCCTCGTGGTCCCGGTAGCTCATGGTCTGCATGTCACCGCTGACCGCGGCGATAGCGGACCCGAGCCCCAGGTGTTCGAGTACCTTGACGCCGTTGGGCCAGATGGAAATGGCCGCACCGATGGGGGCGAGATCCTGCGCGCGCTCGAACAGGCGGACCCGGTGCCCGGCCTGCTGCAACGCCAGGGCGGCGGTGAGACCGCCCATGCCGGCGCCGGCGATGATGATGTCGAGAGATGGCATGACAGGCCTCGTTTGGCGGTAACAGATACCCTGAACAAGCAATTTCCTGTCCAAGTGGTCAGGTATTGCCTTCCGGGCGCTGGCCGGACAGCAGAGGCCAAGAAACGCACCAGCCTGGTGCTCTGTGCACCATTAGTCGCTTCGTCTGCAGGCAAGCTGCCCTTCGTCGGCTCGCATGACGCATTCCAGACCTCTTCTATACTCCTAAGGTAGTCGCCAGTCGCGTTTTACCCAGCGTTCGCCATCCATAGAGGCCCGCTTGCGGCGACCACAGCGGGTGAGGAGCAGGATCATGATCAATCATGTCTGGGGCCTGCTGGCCCATCCCGATCGCGAGTGGCAACAGATCCGTCGCGAAGGGGAAACGGTCGGACACTTCTTCGCCCATCATGTCGCCTTCCTGGCGGCCATTCCCGTCGTCGCTTCCCTGGTAGGGACCACCACCTTCGGCTGGCGCTTCGGCGGCGGTGAAGCCCATGTGCTGGACATACCCACGGCGGTGGTCCTGGCGGTCATCAGCTATGCGCTGATCATGGCGGCCGTCGTAGCCATGGGGCATGTGATCCACTGGCTGGCGCGGCGCTATCCGGATCGGCCCAGTGCCAACCGCTGCATCCTCTTCGCCGGCTACGTGGCCACGCCCATGCTGCTGAGCGGTCTGGTGGGCTTCTATCCGCTGGTGTGGCTGTGCGCCATCGCCGGGATCGTCGGCCTGGCCTATTCGGCCTACCTGCTCTATACGGGTATCCCCTCCTTCCTCAATATCGACCAGCGGGAAGGCTTCATCATGTCCGGTTCCACCCTGGCCATCGGGGTGCTGGTGCTGGAGGTGCTGATGGCGACCACGGTTCTGATGTGGGGCTATGGTCCCAAGCTGTTCGGCTGATCGAACGTCACACTGCCGTTAGCAAAAAGCCCGGATGCGTTACCGCTCCGGGCTTTTTGTTGGCGAACGGCTAGTGACGGGAAAAGCCGTAGAGATCCATGGCCAGGATGCGATGGGCGATGCCGTCGTGATGGACGCTGAAGGTGCCCTCGGGGTCGGCCGCGCCCAGGGCGACGAACAGCGGCAACAGGTGCTCGTCGGTGGGATGGGCCTGGCGGGCCTGCGGCGCCTGACGTCGGTAATCGAGCAAGGCGTCCAGGTCCCGCTCGCGCAGGCGGGTCTGCATCCATTGCTGGAAGTCCCGCACATAGCTGGGGGAGTCGGCGCCGCCACGGCGGAAATCACCGAGGTTGTGGGTCAGGCTGCCCGAGCCGATCAGCAGGGTGTCCGCCGGTAGCACCCTGGCCAGCGCCTGGCCCAGGGCATAGTGGTAGTCCGGCCCGCGGGCAGCGCTCATCGACAGCGGCACCACGGGGATCCGAGCGTCGGGATAGAGATAGCGCAGCGGCACCCAGGCGCCATGATCCAGTCCTTGCTCGCCCGTCTCGGCCTCCCAGCCCTGATCACGTAGCCCTTGCGCCAGCTGCTCGGCCAGGGCCGGAGCGCCAGGCGCGGGATAGTCCAGTTGATAGAGGGCCTCGGGAAAGCCATAGAAGTCATGGACGGTAGCCGGCCGCTTGGCGCTGCCGAACAGCGGAACCCGGGTATCGAAGTGCGCCGAGACCACAACGATGGCGGCCGGGGGCGGCAGCGACCGTCCCAGGTCGCGCCAGGCCGTTCCCGCCGCGCCGGCGTCGAGCGCCTCCATGGGCGAACCGTGAGAAACGAACAGGGTGGGAAGCGACATGGTGGCGACCTCTGAGCAGGGTTCAGGAATGCTTGCGGGCATCCCAGGAGAGCTGGCCAGCGCCCAGCAGTGCCAGGGCGGCGGCGGTCACGGCGAGAAAGACCGGATATTCCCAGCCGCCATGGGGATTGGAGAAGGACCAGCCGTTGCCGAAATGGACCGTCGCGGCCGCGAACAGTTGGACGGCGGCGATTGCCGCGACCGGACGCACCCAGGCGCCGAGGATCAGGAGTACGCCCGCGCCCAGCTCGAAGAAGGTGACCGGATAGGCCAGCCAGCCGGGAAAGCCCACCGAGGCGAAGAAACCCGCCGTGCCCGGCAGGGTGAACACCAGCAGCTTGGTCAGGCCGTGGGCCAGGAACATGGCGCCCAGGGCCAGGCGCAGCAACAGCGGGGCATAGGATGCAGTACGGTCGGTCATGCTGATTCTCGAACGGAGGAAGGATGACGCTATTGTCCTGTTTCCAGCACGCGAATAAAGGCGCACCCTGGGAATGAACTGTGCACGCTATGGAAACAATCCTTGGACACTCTGAGAGCCCTGCAAGCCTTCATCAAGATCGTCGAACTGGGCAGCCTGACCGCCGCAGCGGAGCGGCTGGAGCTGTCGCGCTCGGCGCTTACCAAGCACCTGGCGGCCCTGGAGCGCCACTACGGCACTCGGCTGCTGCAACGCACCACCCGCACCCTGAGCCTGACCGAGGCCGGGCGTACGCTGCATGAAGGACTGGTCCCGCTGCTCGGTGATCTGGAGGCCCTCGAGCAGCGCCTGCAGGAAGGCCACGAGCGGCCCCAGGGGCGGCTCAGGGTCAGTGCGCCCCTCACCTTTGGCGTACGTCACCTGGCGCCGCTGGTGAGTAGCTTCCTGCATGAATATCCCGAGGTCGCCATCGATCTGGAGCTGAGCGATCGCCAGGTGCGCCTGGTCGAGGAAGGCTTCGATCTGGCCGTGCGCATCGGCGACCTCAGCGACTCCAGTCTGGTGGCGCAGCCCCTGGGAGCGGTCGAGCTGTTCATCTGTGCCGCACCCGCCTATTTGCAGCGCCATGGTCGCCCCGAGCATCCCACCGCCTTGCGTGAGCATCGTTGCCTGCTCTACAGCTACGCCAGCGATGGCGATCTCTGGGAATTCCAGCGTGAGGGGGAGCGCCTGCAGGTCAAGGTCAGCGGTCCACTGCGCGCCAACAATGGCAGCGTCCTCCACCAGGCGGCGCTGGACGGCCACGGCATCATTCGCCAGCCGGATTTCCTGGTGGGCGATGACCTGGCGGCGGGTCGCCTGGAGCGACTGTTCGCCCCCTGGTACACCCAGGCCATCGCCATCCACGCCCTCTATCCCCATCGGCGCCTGGTGCCGGCCAAGGTGCGGCTGTTCATTGCCTGGCTGCAGCGACATCTGGTCACGCCCGAGCACCTGAAAAGACTGCCGTAGGTCGCCGCCGAACGGTCGTTGGAGGGGGCTTCGCAGCCTCACGGGGCTTGCCTAGAATCCGTGCCTGTCCCGCCGGCCCTGCCGGTTCCTACGATGGCTGTCGTCCATGTCGACCGAGAATCCCTGCCTCAGCTGTGGCGCCTGCTGCGCCCATTTTCGCGTGTCTTTCTATTGGGGCGAATGCCAGTCGGCAGGCGGCCTGGTGCCCGACTACCTGACCGTCGCGATCAGCCCGCACCTGGTAGCCATGCAGGGCACCGAGCAGAAGCCGGTACGCTGTGCGGCCCTGCTCGGCGAGGTGGGCTGCGGCACGCGCTGCACCGTCTATGAAAACCGTTCCAGCACCTGCCGCGAGTTCACCGCCGCCTGGGAGCATGGCGAAGCCAATCCGCACTGCGATGCCGCCCGTGCGGCCTATGGCCTGCCGCCCCTGACGCCACCGTTGCAGCCGCATATCTCGCCCGACCGCGTAGCTTAGGCACTGTACGAAAACTGCCTGCACTCGGTGATGCTTCGTTGAAAAACCTCTGGATCGCCAGCCCGGTCGGAATGCTCATTTACCACTCGTAAACTCCGCTTCCTCAAGGTTTTTCGCCTCGCCTCACCATCGCTCGGCGACTTTTCGTTCAGCGACTAGAGGAAACCAAACGGCCATTGCCGCTGCCCAAAAAGGCGACGGTTGGGCTGTGAAGCGTGGAAAATGCAGTGCGGATCAGGTTTTCACGCCCCTGCCAGATCGAATACCCTATCGTTCTTTCGCCCGCTATGCGTATCCTGTAGCGCCGAACAACAAGGCTGCTTCAACCGGCCACGTAGAGGCTCACAAAGGCTCTACGCAAGGCAAAGCTGCCGCTATACTGCCTGGCCAATACTCACACATGGAGTTTTTACATGAATAAAGCTGAGCTGATCGACGCCATTGCCGCGTCTGCCGACCTGCCCAAGGCCACCGCTGCCAAAGCCCTGGACGCCTTCACCACTGCGGTGACCGACGCCCTGAAGCAAGGCGACAGCGTCAGCCTGGTCGGTTTCGGAACTTTCGCAGTAAAAGAGCGCGCTGCTCGCGAAGGCCGCAACCCGCAGACCGGTGCCACCATCAAGATCGCCGCTGCCAAGCTGCCCGGCTTCAAGCCCGGCAAAGGCCTCAAAGACGCCGTCAGCTAAGACTGCGTTGGTCGATTCTTGTCTTCCGGGCGCTTCAGAGCGCTTCGGAAGACAGTCCCCCGCTCCACCAGCCTCTCCCCCGCCTCACCTCTCCCTCAAGCCCTAGTGGAAATCCCGACTCGACACCATGAGTTCGTCGAGCAAAGGACTCAGGTCGGTCAAGCGACCGGCGATCAGGTGCTGCACCCCCGCTTCCCGTTCCAGATGCCCCTCGACCTGTAGCAATCGTGCCTGCAACAACGGTCGCCGCTGCTGTTCGCCCACCGCGCGCCAGACCACCACATTGAGCATGCCGTGCTCGTCTTCCAGGGTCACGAAGATCACCCCGCTGGCCGTGCCCGGTCGCTGTCGTCCGCGTACCAGTCCGGCCACCCGCACCAGGGCACCGGGTCTGATCTCGTCCAGCTCACGGAAATCCCGGCAGCGCCGGGCCTGGAGTTCACCGCGCAACAGGCTCAGCGGATGGGGTCCCAGGGTGGTGCCCAGCATGCGGTAGTCGGCATGCACGTCCTCCGCGACGCTGGGTGCGAGCAAGGCCGGGCGTTCCTCCAGGGCGCTGTCCGCCGACGCGAACAGCGGCAGCTGGCGCTCCACCCCGGCCATGGCCCAGCGTGCCTGATGGCGATCCCCGGCCAGCTCCGCCAGGGCGCCGGCCTCCGCCAGCTGTCCGCGCGCCCGGGCATCCAGCTCGGCCCGACGACAGAGGTCCTCGACGTCGCGAAAGGGCTGCGTACCCCGTGCCGCTACCAGGCGCTGGCCAGCCGCTTCCGCCAGCCCCTGTACCAGGCGCAGGCCCAGGCGGATCGCCGGCTGATGGCCGGCACTCGCCTCCAGCCGGCAATCCCAGTCGCTGGCCTGCACGGTCACCGCGCGCACCTCGATGCCGTGGCGCCGGGCGTCCTGCAACACCTGATCCGGACTGTAGAAACCCATCGGCCAGCTGTTGACCAGGGCACAGGCGAAGGCGGCCGGCTCGTGGCACTTGAGCCAGGAGCTGGCATAGGTCAGCAGGGCGAAGCTGGCGGCATGGGATTCGGGAAAGCCGTAGCTGCCGAAGCCCTTGATCTGCTCGAAGAGGCGCGCGGCGAATTCCGGGCGATAGCCGCGCTCGACCATGCGGCTGTGCAGCCGTTGGCGATGGGGTTCGAGGCCGCCGTGGCGCTTCCAGGCAGCCATGGAGCGGCGCAACTGATCGGCTTCGCCGGGCGTGTACTGGGCGGCGACCATGGCGATCTGCATCACCTGTTCCTGGAACAGCGGCACTCCCAGGGTGCGCTCCAGGGCTGGACGCAATTCGTCATGGGGATAGTCGGCCTCCTCTTCCCCGTTCCGGCGGCGCAGATAGGGATGCACCATGTCGCCCTGGATGGGGCCGGGACGGACGATGGCCACCTCGATCACCAGGTCGTAGAGGGTTTGCGGCCTGAGGCGCGGCAGCATGGCCATCTGGGCGCGGGATTCGATCTGGAACACCCCCACCGTATCGGCGCGGGAGATCATGGCGTAGGTGGGCGGGTCTTCCTGGGGCAGGCTGGCCAGGGTCCAGCGCTGGCCGCGCCAGCCGGCGACCAGATCGAAGCAGCGGCGCAGGGCGCTGAGCATGCCCAGGGCGAGGATGTCGACCTTGAGCAGGCCCACGGCATCGAGGTCGTCCTTGTCCCACTGGATCAGGGTGCGTTCGGGCATGGCGGCGTTTTCCACCGGCACCAGCGTCGCCAGGGGCGCTGCGGAAATGACGAAGCCACCGGGATGCTGGGAGAGGTGCCGGGGAAAGCCGATCAGTTGGCCGGCGAGGATGAGCACTCGCTGCAGCAGCGGGCTGTCCGGGTCGAAACCCGCTTCGCGCAGACGCTGCGGACCGGGGATCTCGTCGGTCCAGCGCCCGGCGCACCCGGACAGGGCGTCGAGCTGGTCGCCCGGCAGGCCCAGGGCCTTGCCGACATCGCGCAGGGCGCCGGCGGCGTGATAGGTGCTGACCACCGCGGTGAGCGCGGCCCGCTCGCGCCCATAGCGGCGAAAGACGTACTGGATGACCTCTTCGCGCCGCTCGTGCTCGAAATCGACGTCGATATCGGGCGGCTCGTCGCGCTCGCGGGAGATGAAGCGCTCGAACAGCAGATTGCCGGTGAGCGGATTCAGCTCGGTGATGCCCAGCACATAGCAGACCACCGAGTTGGCCGCCGAGCCGCGGCCCTGGCAGAGGATGTGCTGGCGGCGGGCGTAGTCGACGATGTCGTACACGGTGAGGAAGTAGTTCTCGTAGCCCTTTTCGGCGATCAGCGCCAGCTCCCGGGCCACCTGGTCGGTGACCCTTTCCGGCGCGCCTTCCGGCCAGCGCCAGGCCAGGCCACGGCGGGTCAGCTCGGCCAGCCAGGCGCCGGCCGTCGCGCCGGCGGGTATCACCTCCTGGGGATAGCGATAGCGCAACTCGCCCAGATCGAAGCGGCAGCGGGCGGCGATCCTCAGGGTCTCGGCGCGCAGCGCCGCGGGATAGAGGCTTTCGAGCACCGCCAGCGGGCGCAGATGGCGCTCGCCGTTGGGATGCAGGCGATAGCCGGCCTCGGCCACCGGCAGGTGATGGCGGATGCCGGTGAGCACATCCTGCAGGGCCCGGCGCCCGCGGGTGTGCATGTGCACGTCGCCACAGGCCACTGCCGGCACGCCCAGTTGGGTGCCCAGTGCCTGCAACTGCAGGAGTCGGGCGGTATCGTCGGCGCCGCGCAGCAATTCGACGCCGAGCCAGAGGCGCTCGGCGAAGACCTGCTTGAGCCAGGCGCCTGCCTCGGCCACGGGTTCTTCTCCCGGCAACCAGATCGCCAGCAGCCCGGGCAGTGGCGGCTGCAGATCCGCGCGAGCAAGCTGGTAGCGGCCCTTGGGCGCACGACGGCGCGCCCGGGTGATCAGGGCGCAGAGGGTCTCGTAACCCGACAGATCCTCCGCCAGCAGCACCAGCCGCAGGCCATCGTCGAGGGTCAGCTCACTGCCGACGATGAGTGGCAGCCCGACCTGACGCGCCGCCTGCCAGGCACGGACGATGCCGCTCAGGGTGCCTTCGTCGGTGATGGCCAGCGCCGCGTAGCCCAGCGCCTTGGCGCGCTCGAACAACTCCAGGGCGCTGGAGGCACCGCGCTGGAAACTGAAATTCGACAGGCAATGCAGCTCGGCATAGCCGCTCATGCGAACCAGCCCTGGATCCACCAGGGCGTCTCCTCGCCATAGCGGCGAAAGGCCCAGGCCTGGCGTCCGTCGGCCACCTCGATGCGATAGTAGTCGCGGCGCTGGTCGCCCCCGTCCCACCAGCCACTTTCGATGCGTTCAGGGCCCGCGAGGACGCGGCGTGGCTGACCGTCGAGGGGACGCGGTTCGCTCAGCAGCCAACCCGGACGCAGACCGGGCAGCGCGGTCTCCAGGCGTCGTTCCGGGCGCCAGACTAGGGCGCGCTCGGGACGGTGATCCGCCTGGATGCCAAGACCGAGTACCGCTGCTTCGCCCAGCCGGGCACGCAGGCGCTCGCGCAATACTTCCCAGCCCACGGCCTGGGCCGGGCGTTCGTCGAACAGACCATGGCGTTCCGGCACGAAGAGCGGCAATTCCTCGCTTTCCAGGCGCAGCGCCAGTACCGGCGCCACCACCTGCAGCTGTTCGAGACGACCTCGGGCGAATTCGAATAGCAGGGCGGCATCGCGCTCGGGCGCCAGCAGGCCGATGGTGAGGGCGGTGGCCGGACCCTGGCGATGCTCCAGCCAGAGCAGAAAGCGCTGCACGCCACGGTCGCGACTGGCCAGCCAGGCGGCCAGGTCGGCGGTGAGGCGGCGCAGCGGGAACAGCAGGGCCTGGTGGGATTCCACCTCGAAATTGAGCTCCACCCGCGTCACGAAACGGTCGGGAGGCTGATAGAACTCCAGCGCCAGGCTGCGGCCGCCACCCAGCAGATCCAGCTGCTGCAGGAGCTCTGGGGTGAAGCGGCGGGCCAGGGCGGCCCTGGGCAGGGCCTTGAGCTGCGCCAGGCGGCGGATGCCCATGCGTGCCAGCGCCTGGGCCTGCTGGGGGCGAAACCGGCCCGTTCCACCGGGAGCCGATCGAGCAGACGCGGCAGCTCATCGGCGGAGGCGGCCAGACCGTCGGCGACATTGGTCAGCACCCGCGCCGCCACCGGATTGGGCGCCAGGGCCAGCCGATGGCGAAAGCCAAGGCCCTGGAGCTCCTGGCGCAGGCGCCGTTCCAGCCGCGGCCACGGCCCCAGCAGCGGCAGGCTGGACTGCACCTCCAGCAGCAGCGCCCGGGGGTAGTGGCGGCTGACCTGGGAACTGAAGCCATAGCCCCAGGCCGCCAGCAGCGCCTCGGCAGTCTCGATGAGTGCCGGATCGTGCTCCTGCTGCTCGAAGTCGCGGGTCAGCGCCTGGGCGGCGGTCAGGGTCAGGCCCGGGCGCAGTCCCAGGGCCCGGGCGGCCGGATTGACCGCCTGCAGCAGACGCCGGTGCGGTGGTCCGGAGAGCAGCACCAGCGGCTGCTCCGGCTGCGGGTGACGGCGCAGCACGGCATCCAGCGCCAGCTGCGGAAAGAGGATGCAGGCCCAGCGCATGGCCAGCTCAAGCGCCGCCGGCCAAATCGAGCACCCCAGGTTGCCCGCCCCGGCATTTGCGGATGTGCAACCGTTCCAGGGGGGCCCGAAGTTCCAGGCGCAAGGCCGCTGGCGAAGGATTGTCCAAGGCAGCGGCCGGACGCAGGGCGAAGGCCAGGGTGCGACCGCTCTCGGCGGCGACCTGCAACCGGCGCAACTGGCGATCGTCGGCGCGCTCGGGCCAGCAGAGCACCGCGCCAAAGCAACCCGAACGCAGGCATTGCTCGGCGGCCCAGAGCACCTCGGCGCCCTGGGCGCGGATCACCACCAGGGAATCCAGCGCCACCCCGGCCGCCTGCCAGGCCAATGGATAGGGCGACAGCGGCGGCGCGATCAGGGCGATGCGCTCGGCGGCCTGGCTCAGGCGCGCCAGGGTCGGCCAGAGCAGCCGCAACTCGCCATGGCCGGGGCCGGCGAGCAGCAATTCGGTGAGGGCCGCCTCGGGCCAGCCGGCGCCAGGCAGATGGGCATCCAGGGCAGCGACCCCGGTGGGCTGACCACTGCGCCGGGCTTCGGAACTGGTCTGCCCCTTCCACAGGCGCCGCTCCTCGAACAGCCGGGCCAGGCTGGCGCCGCCGCCGCTCATGCCGCCAGACCTGCAGGGGTGTTGTCCATGGCCATCGCCTCTATCTGTATATGCATACAGTATTAAAGGCGATTCGCATCTGGGTCAAGTCGAACCGCTGTGCTGGTCGATGAGGGGCGGCCCGGATTCGGATCACCCTCGCCCTGCGCTGCCGGCAACCCTCAGTGTTCGAGGGCGTGGCGGAGGCGATAAGGCTGTCTACTAACCTGTAGCACCTGACTTCCGATAAAGCGCTCGACGGTAGGCCTGGAGGCGCTGGATACCTGCGAGGCGAAGAACACGAGGAGGCGCGACAGCCATCGGCAAGGTCGCAGGGTTCTTGCGCCGACGTCGGCCGTCCAGCCACCGGATTCATCCCGAGCACGCGCCGGCACTGGGAGTCGTGGCAGGCATCTTGTATCCTGCGGAAGACACTTCGAGTGCCCGGAGGGCCTCATCATGCGTTCGCTGCTCTATGGCCTGCTGCTCGCCAGTGGCGTCGTGGCCGCTCAGGATGTCTACAAGTGCGTGGACGACCAGGGCCGGACGACCTATACCCAGGGCGCCTGCCCGACGAATAGTCAGATCACTACCATTCCGCTGCAGAGTCTGCCCGACAGCAACGGCTTCACGCCGCCGCCCAGGCCCGCCGCGCCTCCGCCGGTCAGTGCGCCGCGCGAGGTCACCGTGGTACCCGCCCCGCTTCCAGCCGCCAACGTCCGGTCGACGGCGTCACCGTGGTCGGCGGCTCCTCGTCCTCTTCCAGCTCTCGTCAGGAAACCGAGGTGCGTGGCTCCGGCATCATCTATCAGCCGGTGCCGGTCTACATCGACCGCCGGCCACGCAACGAGACCTGGCACATGGTGCCCCATCCCCAGGCCCAGCAGCCCCAGCCGCCAGCGCCTCCACCACCGCCGAACCGGGGCATCCCCATCGATCGCTAGCGCTACAGCTTGTGCAGGAAGTTGACGACGAACTTGCGCCCCTCGGTGCGGTTCTCGGCGTCCTGCTCGAAGTAGCTGTTGACGGTGACCAGGTTCTCCCGGGAAAAGGCGTAGGTGAAACCCGGGCCCCAGGCCCAGACCTTTTCCCGCCGCCCGCTGACGTCATGCCCGTCCACCTGGGTATCGGTGATCTGCCGAAGCCAGTAGCCGCTCAGGCCGACGCTGAGCCGATCGTTCAGCGCGTACTGGGTGGCGAAGTTGGCATGCAGCGCCTGGCCGGCCCGGGTATCGGACACATCGCCAAAGCTGCGTAGCGGCTGGTCGTTCTTGCCATTCCACAGGTACCAGAAGCGTCCGGTCACCGACCACTGCGGCGTCAGCCAGTAGGTGGTGGCGTAGTAGGGATTGAAGGACCAGAAGTTGCTGCCCGGATTGATCGCCCGGTCGCGGTCGTAACGACCGGTGGGGGCGACGATCTCGGCCTCGATGCGCTGCGCCCAGCGCGGTCCGCCGTCGGGGCGGGTGGTAGTGGGCAGTTGCAGGAAGGCGCCCAGGGTCAGGTCCCCTACCCCTTCGCGGGCGCTCAGCGCCTGGCCGCCGAGGCCGTCATCGACATCGGCATGGGCCAGCCAGGGCAGGATGGCGGTGAAGCCGGGCATGGCGCCATTGGCCAGGGGCTGGCCGACATAGATGATCTGGCTGACCGGGGCGAAGGTGGTCAGCTCCTGCTTGGGCAAGGGCAGCTTGCGCCCGTCCTGGTCGTTGAAGCGGCTGGTCTTGCCATAGATCAGGTACTCCGACAGGTACCAGCCGGGGCCATCCGGCGCCGGCGCGCCATCGTAGAAGCTGGTGGAGCCGAGGTTGAGACCGGGCAGATCGTAGGCCTGGACCTGCAGGGAGGCGAGGCTGGCCGCGGCCAGCAGACCGAATCCGAAACGTGTGCGCATGACGTCGTCCTAAAGTTGTTCTTGTTGTGGGAAAACGCGATCGCCGCACCCGGGCAGGCGCGGCGATCCGGATCAGACGTAACTGGCGGCGAGACCGCCATCCACCGGCAGGTTGGCGCCGTTGATCCAGCGCGAGGCATCGCTGCAGAGGAAGGCAATGGCCTCGGCCACCTCGTCGGCCAGCGCCGGGCGCAGCATGCGCTGGCTGTCGCGGGCGACGCGCTCTTCGCCGAGCATGCTGACGAAGTCGCCGAGGATGGGGGTGAATACCGGCCCCGGCGCCACGCAATTCAGCCGTACGCCGAATTCGCGGAGCCAGGTCTGGGACTGCACGAAGCTCCAGACGATGAGCGCCTCCTTGAAGTACTGGTAGCAGGTGGCCTGGTCCACCGGATGGGCTTCCAGCCAGGCCTGGGCCTGGGCGAAGTCGGCGATCTGCGCCAGCGCGCGATGCTGTTCCAGGCGCTGTGGCCATTCGGCGCCGAGGATGGAGGCGACGTTGACGATGGCGCCACCCTGCCCCAGCCGCGCGACCAGTTGCTGGCTGAGCAGCCGCAGGCCGAGATAGTTGACTCGCGCCACGGCCTCCCGGGGCGCCGTGCCTGGCACCCCGGCGACATTGCACAGGCCGTGCAGACGCTCCGGCAGGCGGTTGACCAGGGCGGCGATGCTGTCGGGATCGCCCAGGTCGGCCTGGTGGAAGTCGTCCAGGCTGAGCTGGGGCTGATTGCGATCGACGCCGATCACATAGGCGCCCTGAAAGCGCGCCAGACGCGCCAGTTCAGCGCCGATGCCGGAAGCCACGCCGGTGACGACCAGGGTCTTGCCATACAGGGTCATGGGATTTTCCTCTTGTTGTTATTGGTTGGGTAACACGGGCTAGAAGGGATAGCGTGGCGGCTCGATATGCTCGGTCACCCACTGCCACTGGCTGTAGTCGTCCCAGTTGCACAGGCCGCCGACGCTGCCGCCATTGCCGGACTGGCCACGCCCGCCGAAGGGATTGACCACCTCGTCGTTCACCGTCTGGTCGTTGAGGTGCAGCATTCCGCATTCCAGGCGTTCACCCAGGGCGCGAGCGCGGGCCAGGGAGCCGGAGAGCACGCCGGCCGCCAGGCCGTAGGGGGTGCGATTGGCCAGGTCGACGGCCTCGGCCTCGCTGGCGAAGGTCACCACGCTGGCCACCGGACCAAAGATCTCTTCGTCGAAGGCGCGCATGCCGGGACGGACACCGCTCAGTACGGTCGGGGCATAGAACAACCCTTCGTGCCGGCCGCCCTGCTCCAGCCGGGCACCGGCGGCGAGGCTGTCGGCGACGATGCCCTGTACCCGTTGCAGCTGCCGGGCGTTGATCAGCGGACCCAGCTGGGTCGTGGGTTCCAGCGGATCACCCAGGCGCAGGGCGGCGGCGCGGGCGACCAGGCGTTCGGTGAAGGCGGCGGCGAGGCGCTGGTGCACCAGGATCAGCCCGGTGGCCATGCAGATCTGGCCCTGGTGCAGGAAACTGCCCCAGGCGGCGCAGCCGACGGCGCGGTCGAGATCGGCGTCGTCGAGCACGATCAGCGGATTCTTGCCGCCCAACTCCAGGGCCACCTTCTTCAGGTGGCGCCCGGCGCTTTCCGCCACCTGGCGCCCGGCCTGGGTCGAGCCGGTGAAGGCGATCATCCGCACCTGGGGATGGGCGCAGAGCGCCGCCCCGGCCTCGGCGCGACCGGGCAGCACCTGCAGCACGCCCTTGGGCAGGCCGATGGCCTCGAACAGTCGGGCGATCAGGATGCCGCCGCTCACCGGCGTCTGGTGATCCGGCTTGAGCACCACGGCATTGCCGCAGGCCAGCGCCGGTGCCACGGCGCGCAGCGAAAGGATCAGCGGGAAGTTGAAGGGCGAGATCACCCCCACCACGCCATGGGGCAGGCGGCGGGCATAGGACAGCGCCCCGCGCTCGCTGGGCAGGACCACGCCATGGGGCTGCAGCAACTGGCCGGCGACCTGCTGCAGGATGACCCCGGCTTCGCGCAATTCCAGCTCGGCCTTGGGCAGGATGCCGCCGGTCTCCCGGGCGATCAGGGGGGCCAGTTCAGCGCGCTGCATTTCCAGCTGCGCGGCCGCGGCCAGGAACAGCCCGGCCTTTTGCCGCGCTGTCCAGGCGGCCCAGGCCGGTTGCGCCTGGGCCGCCTTGGCGCAGGCCTGGTCGATGTCGGCGCCACTGGCCAGGCCGGTGCAATGCAGGGGCTGGCCAGTGGCGGGTTCGACGACCTCCAGGATGCCACCCTGGGCGGCGATCCAGTCGCCATCGAAAATCCGCTCGCGCCAGGGTGCGCCGTCCAGGAACGGTGTGGATGGTCTGCTCATAGCCTTCTCCTTGTTGTTATCGGGCCACGGTGGGCAAGGACAGGGGAGCAAAGGCTGTGCCCAGCCCGGGCTGGCAGGAGAAAGAGCCGTTCAATCAGGGACTTGCTGATTTAGGTGGACAAAGACACCCGGCCTACCCGGCAAACGTCTTGCTCAAAAGATAAAGTTATGAGGTATAACCTTTCTCTCGATTGCGCATTTGCGCAATTACTCCGGGAGTCCTGCCATGGCCCTGTCCGAACGCCTGTCCCTCAACGCCTTGCAGCAGGTCGCGCCGGGCCTGCACCGGGGCGACAGTGCCGCCTGGGACGGCAGCGCCAGCCCGACCCAGGCGGAACTGGCCGAGTGCCTGTTCTTCTCGCCCGGCGATGGCCGCATCTGGCTCAATGACCAGCGCATGCTGCTGGTGCACGCCTCCGCCTTTGGTGCCCTGCGGCGCGAGTTGATCGGCGCCCTGGGTCAGGAGCGCGCCCGCGGTCTGCTGACCCGGGTGGGCTATCTTTCTGGGGTAAGGGACGCCGAACTGGTGCGCAAGCGCTGGCCCCAGGCCGACGCCGCGGCCATCTTCGCGGCCGGTACCCGCCTGCATGGCCTGGAGGGTCTGGTGCGGGTCGAGCCGCTGCATTTCGAATTCGATGTCGACCAAGGGCGCTATGGCGGCGAATTCCTCTGGCATCACTCGGCCGAATGCGACGAGCACCAGATCGCCCACGGTCAGGGCAGCGACCCGGCCTGCTGGATGGAGATCGGCTATGCGATCGGCTATGTCAGCAGCCTGTTCGGTCGCCTGGTGATCTTTCGCGAGGTGGAATGCCGCGCCATGGGCCACCACGTCTGCCGGGTCGAAGGCCGCAATGCCGAACGCTGGCCCGATGTGGCGGAAGACCTGCGCTATCTCAATGCCGCTGGCGACGGCGCCCCCGCGACAGCCGCCACGGAACGCCTGCCCGCGCCCCTGCCCCACGCCGCCGACGGCCAGCAACCGCTGGTGGGCGCCTCGGCGGCCTTCAACAGCGCCTTCCAGGCCCTGCAGCGGGTCGCCCCGACCCCGGCCACGGTGCTGCTCACCGGCGAATCCGGGGTGGGCAAGGAATTGTTCGCCAGCCACCTGCACCGCCTCAGCCGCCGCGCCGACGGCCCCTTCGTCGCACTCAACTGCGCGGCCATTCCCGAGAATCTCATCGAAGCCGAATTGTTCGGCGTGGAGCGCGGCGCCTACACCGGCGCCAACCAGTCCCGCGCCGGGCGCTTCGAACGCGCCCAGGGCGGCACCCTGTTTCTCGACGAGATCGCCTGCCTGAGTCTGCCCGGCCAGGGCAAGCTGCTGCGCGCGCTCCAGGAGCGCGAGATCGAGCGGGTCGGCGGCAGCCGCACCCTCAAGGTGGACGTGCGCGTGATCGCCGCCACCAATCTGGACCTGCGCGACGCGGTACGCCGCGGCGACTTCCGCGAAGACCTCTTCTATCGCCTCAACGTCTATCCCATCGGCATCCCGCCCCTGCGGGACCGCCGCGACGACGTGCCGCTGCTGGTGGATCTGTTCCTGCGGCGCTTCTGCGCCGCCTACGAACGTCCGCCAGTGGGCCTGACCATGCGCGCCCTCAAGGCCCTGCTGCGCTACGACTTTCCCGGCAACGTGCGGGAATTGCAGAATCTGGTGGAGCGCGGGGTGATCGCCAGCGATCCGGGCGAACTCATCGACCTGCCCCACCTGTTTCGCGGCGAATCGCTGCCGGCCGACCTCCTGGAACCGGCGCCGCAGACAGCCAGCTGGCTGGAACGCCTGGGCGTGGACGGCAAACGCCCGCTGCACCTGGGACAGCTGGAAGCCGAGCTGCTCGACGAAGCCCTGGCGCGCAGCCAGGGCAACGTGGCCGCCGCGGCGCGACTGCTCGGCCTGAGTCGTGCCCAGTTCGCCTATCGCCATCGCCGCGCGCGCCAGGATCTGGACTAGAATGACCCCTCGATACCCTCCTCTCGCCATCTCCGACGGAAGCCCTTCCCGCCGATGAGTTCCCCCGACGACGCCACGCCCCTGGACCCTGCCGCCACCCCCTGGCTGGACACCGCCGTAGGCTATGCCCTGCGCCGCGCCCAGATGAAGATGTTCCAGCACCTGGTGGACAGCCTGGCCGCCTATGACCTGCGCCCCGCCCAGTTCACCGCCCTGGTGATCCTCGAACAGGAACCGGGCCTGATGCAGGCCGACCTGGCCCGGCGCCTGGCCATCGAGCCACCGCAACTGGTGCTGCTGCTGAACAAGCTGGAACGCCAGGGCCTGGCCGAGCGGGTACGGGGCACCCAGGATCGCCGCGCCTACGCCCTGCACCTCACCGAGCAGGGCCGTGCCCTGGTGGGTGAACTCAAGGAACGCGCCGCCGCCAGCGATCGCGCCGCCAGCGCGCCACTGGAGGATGCCGAGCGGGCCGAGCTGTTGCGTCTGCTGCGCAAGCTCAATGGGGAATTGGGCTAGGTCGATTTCGAGGTGCGCCTTGAGTCGCGTATTCGCCCAGATACGGCAAAATCGTCTAGGACGACTGCAATCCTGTGGCAACGAACTGTGGCGTAGTCAGTATCCAGAGGCTGCCGAATTCGACAGTGACTTTCGCTATGCAGGCTTCCTATACTGAGGTCACCTGATCGAACGAGCAGCCTCTGCCAGGGCGTCCAATCCTACGTTCGCAGGAAACCCGGTGTGGCAGCGCCGGGTTTATCGTTTCATGCCCTGAGCGTCCTTCCGTTCGAATCCGCCTGCTCAGCTCGTGGCCAGCTACGAGTGGGCCAAAAAGATAGATTTCAAGCCCGAACCTCTCCTATGACTAGCCCCTCTCCCTTTGAGAGAGGGCCAGGGTGAGGGACACCGGCAGCGTCTGAGACACCTCCCTGTTGGGCTTCGCTGCACTCAACCACAACCTACGAAAAGCTGACCTATGTCCAGCTTCCCCCTCTCCCACGGGAGAGGGCCGGGGTGAGGGACACCGGCAGTGCCCGAGGCACCACCCCGTTGGGCTTCGCTGCGATCAACCGCGACCTACGAAAAACTGACCTATGTCCAGCTTCCCCCTCTCCCGCCGGGAGAGGGCCGGGGTGAGGGACACCGGCAGTGCCTGAGACACCGCCCTGTTGGGCTTCGCTGCGCTCAACCGTAACCTACGAAAAGCTGACCTATGTCCAGCTTCCCCCTCTCCCCCGGGAGAGAGCCAGGGTGAGGTACACCAGCAGCGCCCGAGGCACCGCCCTGTTGGGCTTCGCTGCGCTCAACCGCAACCTACGAAAAGCTGACCTATATCCAGCTTCCCCCTCTCCCCCCGGGAGAGGGCCGGGGTGAGGGTCAACCTGACCCTAGGCGCCTCCGGTCCGCTCGCGGATAATGCGGCTCCCCGTCCGCTCAGGAGACATCCAGGTTGAATACCCCTCGTCCGCGCCCGGAAGTTGCCGGCGTCGCCTCCGCCGACCGCGTCCTGACCGTGCTCACCGCCTTTCGCATCGGCGATTCGGCCCTGAGTCTCGCCGAGCTGACCACCCGCACCGGGCTGATCAAGAGCACCATCATGCGCCTGCTGGTCTCGCTGGAGACCTTTGGCCTGGTCACCCGCCTCGCCGACGGTCGCTACATGCTGGCCAGCGAAGTGGTACGGCTGAACGCCATCTACCAGGACGCCCACGATGTGGAGCGCCACATCATGCCGCGCCTGCATCAGCTGACCGAAGAGAGCGGCGAGACCGCCTCCTTCTATGTGCGCCACGGCGCCTATCGCCTCTGCCAGTACCGGGTGAATTCGCCGCATCGCCTGCGCCTGCACCTGCAACCCGGCGACATGCGGCCCATGGACGAGGCGGCCAGCGCCCAGGCCCTGCAGACCTCCCATGAGGTCGCCAAGGCCGGGCTGACGCCCTACTACTCCTGTGGTGTCACCGATCCCCATGCCGCATCCCTGGCGCTGCCGATCTATGGCGCTCAGGAAGAGCTGCTGGGCGCCCTGGTCATCTCCGGTCCGGCCAACCGCCTTACCCAGGAACGCGCTCGCGCCCTGCATGGGGTACTGGGTGCCACCGCCGACGAACTGACCCGCAGCCTGGGCGGCAAGCCACTGTACGGCTCGACGGTCAAAAACCGTACAGACTGACCGGGTTGTCGCGCAGGATGGCGGTACGCGCCTGTTCATCGGGTGCCCAGTCGGCCAGCAGGTCGAAGATGTGTCCGTCGTCCGGCTTGTGGCCGGCCGCCACCGTGGGGTGCGGCCAGTCGCTGCCCCACAGCAGCCGTTCGGGATGCCGGCGGACCAGCTCCCGCGCCACGGCGCCGACATCGGCATAGTCCGGCGGACCACTGCGCGACCTGATGTAGGGCCCCGATAGTTTCACCCAGGTACGACCACCGTCCAGCAGCCGCCCCAGCACGGCGAAGGCCGCCGACTGCACGCCTTCCGGCTGGGGCACATGGCCGAGGTGATCGATCACTAGTCGCGCCGGCAGGCGTTGCAGACGGCTCTCCAGCTCCACCAGCTGATTACCCGGAGCGACCACCTGGACGTTCCAGCCCAGTTCGTTGACCCGTGCGGCCAGGGGCTCCAGATCGTCCAGGTCGGCACCCCCATAGCTCAGGTTGAAGCGGATACCGCGTACCCCGGCCTGGTGCAGCTCCTGCAACTCGGCAGCGGTGATGGCTTGGTCGATCACCGCCACCCCGCGGGCCTGGCCGCCGCTGCGGGCCAGACCGTCGAGCAGGCAGCGATTGTCGGTGCCATAGGTGGACGGCGTGACGATCACCAGGCGTTGCAGCCCCAGCAGCGCCTGCAGCTGGCGGTAGTCGTCCAGGGAGGCATTGGGCGGCAGCAGCTTGGCGCCGGGCGCGGCCGGATAGCGGTCGTCGTAGAGATGCATGTGGCAGTCGACGCTGCCGGCCGGCGGCTTGAGCCGGGGCGCCGTCTGGATACTGGAAAAGGGTGTGGAGGCCTGGGCCCCCAGGGTGTTGAACAGGCACAGAACGGCACCCGTCTGGGCGCTCGCTTGCAAGAAGCGCCGACGATTGAAGGTCATGAAGAATTCCTCGAGCGGCCGGCCAGCCCGAGCGGGCCGGCCGTGACAGGTCCTAGCTGGCGTTGGCGGTTGCGGCCTGAGCTTCGGCCTTGGCGCGCATGGCCTTGCGGCCCATGACCAGCACCAGCAGACCGCTGATGGCGCACAGGGTGGCCAGCGGCAGTACCGCCAGGGCATGGCTATGGGTGGCACCGTGGATGGCGCCATAGACGTTGACCATCACCCCGCCGCCGATGAGGTTGGCCAGGGCGCCGATGGCGGCCAGACCCGCCGCGGCGGTAGAGGACGACAGCCAGCCCGAGGCCAGCGCCCAGAACGGTCCCTTCATCGAATAGGCACCGATCAGCACCAGGCTCAGCAGGATCACCGTGGCGGCCAGCGACGAGGTGAACATGCCCGCCAACAGACCCACGGCGATCAGCAGCATGGTGAGCGAGGTGTGCCAACGACGTTCGCCGGTGCGATCCGAGCTACGGCCCCAGAGGACCATCGCCACGGAGGCCAGGCCATAGGGAATGGCATTGGTGAGGCCGACCTCCAGATTGGACAGGCCAAAGGACTTGAGCAATTGCGGCGCCCAGACGCTCATGGTGCTGCCGGCCGCCGAGGCGCCCGAATAGATCAGCGCCATCACCCAGATATCCTTGTGCTTGAGCAGTTGCCAGAGGGAGATATGGCCGATGCTGGTTTTGCGTCCGCGCTCTTCGGCCAGCTTGAGCGTCAGCCAGCTGCGCTGCTCGTCGCTCAGCCATTTGGCCTGCTCCGGGCGGTCGGTCAGCACGAACAGGCAGGCGATACCCAGCAGTACGGCGGGGATGCCTTCCAGGATGAACAGCCAGTGCCAGCCACGGATACCCAGCCAGCCGTCCATGCTCAGCAGCAGGCCGGAGAGCGGCGAGCCGAGGAAATTCGCCCCCGGTATCGCCACCATGAAGAGGGCGACCATGCGCGCCCGGTAGTTGGACGGCAGCCAGTAGGTGAGATACAGCAGCACCCCGGGAAAGAAGCCGGCTTCCGCAGCGCCCAGCAGGAAGCGCATCACGTACAGCGAGTTGGCGCCCTGGACGAAGGCGGTACCGGCCGAGATCAGCCCCCAGGTGATCATGATCCGGGCGATCCAGATCCGCGCACCGAAGCGTTGCAATGCCAGGTTGCTCGGCACCTCCACCAGGAAATAGGAAAAGAAAAACAGGCTGCTGGCGAAGCCGAAGATCGCGGGCGTCAGGCTCAGATCCTTGTTCATCTGCAGCGAGGCCATGCCGATGTTGCCGCGGTCGATGATGGCGATGAGGTAGCAGACGATCAGGAACGGCAGGATGCGCCAGGCGACGCGGCGCATGGTCGCGCGTTCCAGTTCGCTGACCGGGGACGTGGGGGTAGTCATGAGAGCTCTCCGTCTTATTGTTGTGGAGATCGCGTGGCAGGCGGCCCCGTGGGGCCACCCCGTCGCCGCCGCGCTTAGGCGGCCGTCAGGTGGCGATTGACCACCGCGCGCGACTCCACCGTCTTGCCGTGCCAGCAATCGAGCACCTGCTGCACCGCTACCAGGCCGACGCGGTCGCGCGCCTCGGTGGTGTTGGCGCCGACGTGCGGCGTGGCCACCAGGTTAGCGACTCCCCAGAGGTTGCTGTCCGCCGGCGGCGGTTCGGGATGAAAGGTGTCCAGGCCGGCGCCGCCGAGCTGGCCTTCGCGCAGCGCCGTGACCAGGGCCTGGGTATCGATCAGCTCGCCGCGGGCGGTGTTGATCAGCAGGCTGCCGGGGCGCATGCGGGCGAACTGGGCGGCACCGAACAGGTGGCGATTGGCCTCGGTCAGGGGGCAATGCAGGCTGATGACATCGCACTCGGCCAGCAAGGCATCGAAGCTCTCCTCGCGCTGGACATGATCGCGCGCGGGCAGGTGCTTGAGATAGGGATCATAGACCCGCACCTGCATCCGCAGCGGCGCCACCAGATCCATCAGCACACTGCCGATGGCGCCCAGCCCGACCAGACCCAGGGTCTTGCCGAACAGCTCGGTGCCGTTGGCCTGGGACTTGTCCCAGTGTCCGGCGCGCATCCGCGCATCCAGCCAGGCGGTCTGCCGCGCCACGCTGAACATCAGGGCAAAGGCGTGTTCGGCCACCGACTGGGCATTGGCGCCCAGGGCGATGGTGACCGGAATCCCGCGGTCGGCCGCGGCCTGGAGGTCGATGGTGTCGTAGCCCACGCCGTGCTTGGCGATGATCGCCAGCTTGGCCGACGCCTCGATCATGGGCCGGGTCAGCTTGCCCTGGCGGACGATGATGGCGTCCGGCTGTTCCTGGCGGATCAGGGCGAGCAGGTCGTCATGAGGCATGTAGGGCTCGGTCGGGATGACCTGGACGTCATGGGCGGCGGCCAGGGCCATGGCTTCGGGAGCCAGTGCCGGACCGGTGAGCAGGATCTTGCGGGTCATCGGAGTACCCCTTGTTGTTATGGACGGGCACAGCGCCTAAGGCGAGCGATCTGTCTCAGAACCTATCATAATGAAACGCCATTGCAAATTTTATCTTGTAATCGATCAAGAGGGCCGGTCAAAGGACTTGAAACCTTGAAAACGAAATGCAATTCTGAAATCAGCCAGCTAATACGTGGCGGCATCCGACAATTCCCACAAGAGAAATGCCCATGACCATCGGCTTCAGAGTGCTCACTGCCCAACGCAAGGTCGCGGCCGACTGGGTCGCGCGCTACCGCGACATCCCGGTCGCCAACGTCAGCGACTCCATGCACCGCATGACCGCCGGCGGCTCGCGCCTGCGCCCCATGCATCGCCAGGGCGTACTCGCCGGCCCGGCCCTGACCGTCAAGGCGCGTCCGGGCGACAACCTCATGCTGCACCACGCCCTGGACATCGCCGAACCGGGTGACGTCATCGTGGTGGATGCCGGTGGCGACCTGAGCAATGCGCTGATCGGCGAGATGATGGTGGCCTACGCGGTCAAGCGCGGCGTGGCCGGCATCGTCATCAACGGCGCCATCCGCGATGCCGCCAACATCGGCGCCGGCGACTTCCCGCTGTTCGCTGCCGGCATCTCCCATCGCGGTCCGTACAAGGACGGCCCCGGCGAGATCAACGTGCCCATCGCCATCGACGGCATGGTCATAGAGCCGGGTGACCTGGTGATCGGCGACGACGACGGCCTGCTCTGCGTGCCCTACGATCATGTCGCCGAGGTCTATGACCGCGCCGCCGCCAAGCACGCCGCCGAAGAAAAGCAGATGCAACAGATCGCCGAAGGCACCAACGACCGCAGCTGGGTCCTGGAATCGCTCAGGAAGAAGGGCTGCGCCCTGCCCTAGCGACCTCTTGCCGGTATGAAAAAAGGCAGCTCTTGGCTGCCTTTTTTTCATGTTGGCACCCTCTCGAAACCGCTCTGCTGATGGCTCCCGCACTCCCGACCACTGCAGGCGGCGGCATCCCGACGCCTTCCACACCGCCTTCGCGCCTGGCGCAGTTGCTGCCGGCGCGGCCTGCCAAAGAAAGAGGCGGCCTGGGCCGCCTCTTTCCATCCCGAACCTCTGCGCCTCAGGTACGCCCCACCCCTTCCAGGCCCGTCGTGCCCAGCGGCTTCACCGGCTCCCGCCGACTCGGATCACCCAGCCAGAGCATCAGCACGACGCCCAGCGCCAGCACCGAGGCCACCACATAGAAGGGCCCGGAGAAACTCTGGGTGGCATCCTTGACCAGGCCGATGGCGAAGGGTCCGACGAAGCCGCCCAGGTTGCCGATGGAGACGATCAGCGCCAGTCCCCCGCCGCGGCCCGACCGGTCAGGAAGGTGGAGGGAATGGCCCAGAAGGTCGCCTGGAAGGACAGGATGCTTGCCACCGCCACACTCAGGCAGGTCATGCGCAGCAGCGGATCGGCCGAGAGCGCAGCGCCCACCAGGCCCAGCGCGGCAAGCGCCAGGGCACCGGCCACATAGGGCAGCCGCTGGGCACCCTGGTTGGCCTGGCGCGCCCAGAGCGTCATGGCGACGGCGCCGAGGATATAGGGGATGGTGGCCACCAGGCCGACGGTGGTGTTCTGCATGCCCAGGCTCTTGATGATCTGCGGCATCCAGATGCCGATCCCCACGGAGCCGACGATGCCGCAGAAGTTGATGGCGGCCAGCATGAACACCTTGGAGTTGGTGAAGGCGTGGCGCAGCGTGGAACCATGGGTGGCACCGATCTCGCGCTGCTCGCGGGCCAGGCGTTCGGTCAGCCAGGTGCGCTCGCGGGTCGACAGCCAGCGCGCCTTGGCCGGCGTATCCACCAGCACGAACAGACAGAGAATGCCGAGCAGCACCGCCGGCAGGGCTTCCGCCACCAGCAGGAATTGCCAGTTTCTCAGCCCCATGAAGTCATGCACGTCCAGCAGCATCCCCGACAGCGGCGAGCCAATGATGTTGGCGGTGGGGATGCCCAGCAGAAAGGCCGCGGTGGCCTTGGCGCGCCATTTGCCGGGAAACCAGTAGGTGAAGTAGAGGTAGACCCCCGGGGTGAAGCCGGCCTCGGCCACTCCCAGCAGGAAGCGCAGGATGCTGAAGCTGACCGGCCCGGTGGCGAAGGCCGTGGCCATGGAGATCAGGCCCCAGCTGATCATGATCCGCGCGATCCAGACCCGTGCGCCGAAGCGCTGCAACAGCAGGTTGCTCGGCACCTCGAAGAGGAAGTAGCCGAAGAAGAACAGGCCCGCCGCCCAGCCGAACATCGTCGCGGTGAGCCCCAGGTCCTGGTTCATGCTGATGGCGGCGAAGCCGACATTGGTGCGGTCCAGGTAGCTGACCACATAGCAGGCGAAGATGAACGGCAGGATGCGCCACAGGGCGCGCCGCAGGAGTTGCTCGCCCTCGGCATCGGTCAGGGGCGGCTGCTCGCCCGGATGGGTCTGGCTCATGGGTAACCTCTCTTGTAGTTGTTGTGGGGTAAAGCGCGAGACGCCGCAGCGCCGGTCAGAGATGGGAAAACAGCGGCAGGCCGCGTACCGGAGTCTCCGCGCGCAGGATGCTGCCGGTCTCGGATTCGGTGATGAACAGGCTGCGCCCTTCGGGGCCGCCGAAGGCCAGGTTGGTGTTGCTGATGCCGGCGCAGGATTTGAGTCGGGCCAGCGGCTCGGCCACCGGTGAGAGCTGCCAGACCGAGCCGAAACCGGTGTGGGCGATGTAGAGATTGCTCTCCTCGTCCAGCGCCAGGCCATCGGGGCCGCCCAGGCCGCCATGCAACTGGGCGAAGACGCCGACCTTGCCGATCAGCGGGCCGTTGCCCAGAGGAATGCGCCAGACCTGCTGGGCGCGGGTCACCGCCACCAGCAGGTGGTTGAGCCGGGGATCGAAGACGATGCCGTTGGGGCTGGGCACCGTCGCCAGCAGGCAGCTGAGCTGGCCATCGGAGCCCAGACGATAGACCCGGCCGCTGGCGTCCTGCAGACCGGTCTGCCCCTGGTCGGTGAAATAGAGATCACCGGCCGGCGAGAACACCAGGTCGTTGACGCCCTTGAAGCCTTCGGAGCCGGCGCTGTCCAGCACCGTCTCCACCTCGCCGCGCAGCGGATCGAGCTGCAGGATGCCGCGCCTGTAGTCGGCGATGAAGATGCGCCCGTCGCGGTGGATCTTCAGGCCGTTGGGCCAGCCGTCGTATTCGCAGACCAGCTCCCACTCGCCCCTGGGATCGATGCGGAAGATGCGCCCGTTGGGGATGTCGGTGACATAGAGATTGCCCTGGCGATCGAAGGAGGGCCCTTCCAGAAAGGAATCGATGGCGCGGCCCTGGCGATTGGCATCGGCCCAGGCGGTCCGCCGCGGCTGGCGATAGCGCTCGGGCAGGCGGGTGAAGACAGCAGTTTCCAGCGTCGGAGGCGCAGTGAAGAAGCTCATGCACAGAGACCTTTGGCGGCGGCGTAGGCCGGCTAGCGGAGGGGGGTTACCCTTGTATTTATGAAACGCTATTTCAAAATAAAGGATGAATAGCCAAATGCAAGCCCTGATAGCCTGGATTCCTTACGGAAATTACAGACTCATACTCTGGAATCAGAACGAAACTCTGGAAAGGCCCCGATTGACGGGCCAGCACGCGGCCAGCTACCTGGAAAGCCAGGTCCGGTCAGCGGCTATTGGGAAGCAAGACAGGGATGCAGCCAGCGACTGGCGCCTGGTTCCGCGACAGACGAACAGGAAAATGCCCGGCGCCCTCCGGGGCGCCAGGCGCCTCTGCAGTCGGGAGTGCAAGGATGGCAACGGGGTGCCGAAGCGGGCCACCAGGACCGGGATGGCCGGCATTGCACCGGGCACCCTGGTCCTGGCGCTACATCTCACGCCCTGATCAACAACGGCGCCGTTCCGCGATAGCAGGCCTCCAGCCGTTCCGCGCGATGGGTCAGGACGCTGCGCTGGTTGAGCGAGCCCTTGTCGGTGATCTCGCCGCGGTCGGCGGATGGCGGTTCTTCCTGCAGGGCGATCCATTCCAGGCGGCTGGCGTTGCCCGAAGCCTCGCGATTGAGGCGCTTGAGCCAGGCGGCGAACCAGTCCTGCACCGGGGCGCTGGCCAGTACCGTGGCGGCATCGACGCCGTCTTCCAGCCCGGCCAGTTGCCGGCAATCCGCCAGGCGCGGGAAGACCAGCAGTCCCAGACACTCGCGATCCGGCGCCGCCACCACCACGTCCTGCACCAGCGGCGTCCCCTCCAGCACCGCGCGATTGCGCAGGGGACCGACGCTGACGAAGACCCCGGACGACAGCTTGAAGTCCTCGGCGATGCGGCCGTCGAACATCAGGCCCAGTTGCGGATTGGCCGGGTCGACCAGCTTGAGGGCATCGCCCGAGCAGTAGAAACCCTCCTCGTCGAAGCAGGCGGCGGTCTGGGCGGTGTCGCGCCAGTAGCCGGGCATGATGTGCGGACCCCGGAAGCGCCCTTCCAGCTTGCCGTCCACCGGCACCAGCTTGAGTTCGCAGCCCGGCGCCGGCACCCCGACATAGCCGGCTACTGAAAGCGGTCCGGTGGTGAAGGTGCAACTGGGCGAGGCCTCGGTC
The DNA here is from genome assembly GCF_014522265.1 of Pseudomonas oryzihabitans. GTDB lineage: Bacteria > Pseudomonadota > Gammaproteobacteria > Pseudomonadales > Pseudomonadaceae > Chryseomonas > Chryseomonas aestiva. The sequence goes on along the minus strand of NZ_CP017024.1, from coordinate 3,383,503 downwards.
ATGCCCAGACCGGCCATCATGCGGATGCGTTCGCCGCAATGGGCCTCGGCGATGCGATCCAGGCGATCCCAGACGCTTTGCGACAGCCCCGCCGCGGCAAAGAAGAACAGCCGCATGCGGGCGAAGAAGCGCTCGCGCAACTCGGCGTCGCGCTCCAGGGCATTGGCCAGCTCTTCCCAGCCGCGCGGCACCGTCAGGTAGGCGGTGGGCGATACCTCGCGCAGATTGCGCAGGGTCTCGCCGAAGCCCTGGGGGGTCGGCTTGCCTTCGTCCAGATAGAAGGTGCCGCCGTTGTAGAGCACGATGCCCAGGTTATGGCTGCCGCCAAAGGTGTGGTTCCAGGGCAGCCAGTCCACCAGCACCGGCGGCTCTTCGCCAAACACCGGAAAGGTCTGCAAGAGCATCTGCTGGTTAGCGCAGAGCATGCGCTGGGTGGTGGTCACCGCCTTGGGCAACTTGGTGGAACCGGAGGTGAAGAGAAACTTGGCGATGCTGTCCGGGCCGGTGGCGGCGAAGGCACGCTCGGCGGCGGCCAGCTCACCACGGGCGAGCAGCGCCGCGAAGGTCAGGTTATTGCGGCCCTGGACCTGACCGCGGGTCGCGATCACCGGTACGTCGGCGGGCAGCACGACGTCCAGCGCCTTCTGGAAGGCCGGGCCATCGCTGACGAACACCAGTCCCGGCTGCAGCAGGCCGCAGACATGGCGCAGCTTGGCGTAGTCCTGGGACAGCAGCGCGTAGCCGGGCGACACCGGGCAGAAGGGAATGCCGGCATAGAGGGTGGCCATGGCCAGCTGCAGGTGCTCCGGGTCGTTGCCGGAGAGAATTGCCAGCGGCCGCTCGGCGGAAAGACCGAATTCCAGCAGCGCGGCGGCCAGCTGGCGCACCCGCTGCAGCATCTCGCCATAGGAGAATTCGCGCCAGGCGCCGCCGGCTTCCCGGGCGGCGAAGAAGGTGCGGTCCGGGGCCACCGCGGCCCAGTGCAGCAGCCGGTCCAGCAGTCGCGGCGGCGGCGGGGTCAGGGCTTCCTGGGAGGCCATGTAAAGCAGTCCACCCCGCTCTTCCACGGTGACGCCAGGGTGTCCCAGGGTCACCGGGCGATAGCGCAGCGGCTGATCGGCGGGCGCGCGGGTATGCGTGACGTGACTCACCTTGAATTCTCCTCTGGGCTGGCGCCCGAGGGCGCCTCTTATTGTTGTTGCAACAGGAGCGAGGTTCTGTACGAAAAGTCGCCGAGCGAAGGTCAGGCGAGGCGAAAAAGGCTGAGGAAGCGGAGTTTACGAGCGGTAAATGAGCATTCCGAAGCCTTTTTCAACGAAGCATCACCGAGCGCAGGCATTTGTCGTACAGAACCTAGGGACGGCGGACGCTGATCAGATCGGGTAGTGGCGCGGCCCCGTCTGCAGCGTCACCCAGCGCAACTGGGTGAAATGATCGATGGAGGCCCGTGAGCCGAAGCTGCCGTAACCGCTGGACTTCACGCCGCCAAAGGGCATCTGCGCCTCGTCGTGCACCGTGGGTCCATTGATGTGGCAGATGCCGCTCTCCACCCGCTGCGCCAGCGCCAGGGCACGGGCGGTGTCGCGACTGAAGATGGCCGACGAGAGGCCGAATTCGGAATCGTTGGCCAGGCGCAGCAGGGCCTCGTCACCCTCGGCACGGATCACCACGGCCACCGGGCCGAATGACTCCTCGGCATAGAGCTGCATCTCGGCGGTGACGCCATCCAGCAGGGTCGGTTGCAGGATGCTGCCCTCCAGCTCGCCACCGCAGACCAACCGGGCGCCCTTGCCCACGGCGTCGTCGATCAGCGCCTTGATGCGGGTGCCGGCACCGGCGTCGATCAGGGAACCCAGCACCGAATCGGCCGCGCCGGGATCGCCGGCCTTGAGGGTGCGTACCTTGGCCGCCAGGCGCTCGACGAAGGCGTCGGCGATGCGACTGTCCACCAGCAGGCGCTCGGTGGACATGCAGATCTGCCCCTGATTGAAATAGGCGCCAAAGGCCGCCGCGGCGACCGCGGCATCCAGGTCGGCATCCTCCAGCACCAGCAGCGGTGCCTTGCCGCCCAGTTCCAGCACGGCCGGCTTGAGATGGCGCGCCGCCAGCTCGCCAACGATGCGACCCACCCGGGTGGAGCCGGTGAAGTTGACGCGCCGCACCGCCGGGTTGGCGATCAGCCGCTCGACGATGGCCGGGGCATCCTCCGGAGCATTGGTGACGACATTGACCACACCGTCGCCCAGGCCGGCATCCTGCAGCACCTGGCCGATCAGCCGGTGCACGCCCGGACTCTGTTCGGAGGCCTTGAGCACCACGGTGTTGCCGCAGGCCAGCGGCATGGCCAGGGCGCGGGTACCGAGGATCACCGGCGCGTTCCAGGGCGCGATGCCCAGCACCACGCCACAGGGCTGGCGTAGCGCCATGGCAAAGCTGCCGGGCACGTCGGACGGTATGACCTCGCCCTGGATCTGGGTGGTCATGGCCGCCGCCTCGCGCAGCATGTTGGCCGCCAGGTGGACATTGAAGCCGTACCAGTTGGCCATGGCCCCGGTCTCTCCGGCGAGGGCGACGAATTCACTACTGCGCGCGACCAGACCATCGGCGGCGGCCAGCAGACGGCGACGACGCTCGCCCGGTGGTAGCGCAGCCCAGGCGGGAAAGGCGGCCTGGGCCGCGGCCACCGCGGCGTCGGCATCGTCCAGGGTGGCGGCGGCCACCGTGGAGACCACCGCGCCGGTCACCGGATGGCAACGCTGATAGCTGCGACCGTCGCCGGCCGGGCGGCTGGCGCCGCCGATGAGCAGGGATACCTCGACCATGACGCTACCTCTTGTTGTTGTACGGGTGGGCGGTGGCGGTTCAGCGCTTGTAGGTCTGCAGCCCGGGCTTGATGCTCTTGTCGTCGAGGAACTGCTTCATGCCCTGTTCGCGACCGCCTTCCGGATCCTGCAGCCGCGACTGGTCGAGCTTGGCATAGAGGTAGTCCTCGTTCTGCTCCCAGGTGAGTTCGCGGCAGCGCTTGAAACCGACCTTGGCGGCCCGCAGCACCACCGGATTCTTGTCCAGCAGCTCGCGGGCCAGGGCGGTGGTCACCTCGCGCAACTGGTCGCGCGGCACGCTCTGGTTGACCAGGCCCATGGCCGCCGCTTCGGGACCGCTGAAGGTCTTGCCGGTCATCACATAGTAGAGGGCGGTACGGTGGCCCACGGTATCGGCCAGAGCCTTGCTCACCAGGTTGCCCGGGGGAATGCCCCAGTTGATCTCGGACAGGCCGAAGGTGGCCTCGTCGGCGGTGATGGCCAGGTCGCAGGCCACCAGCGGGCTGAAGCCGCCGCCAAAGCACCAGCCGTTGACCATGGCGATGGTCGGCTTGGCGTACATGCGCAACAGCTTCCACTGCCACTGGGAGGCTTCGCGGCGAATCTTTTCCTGCAGGATCTCGGGGCCGGCGTCGGTCTCGCGGAAGTATTCCTTGAGATCCATGCCCGCGGTCCAGGCATCGCCGGCACCGGTCAGCACCAGCACGCCGGCACTGGCGTCCTGCTCCAGGGTCTCCAGCACCTCGACCATCTCGCGGTTGAGGGTGGGACTCATGGCATTGCGTTTTTCCGGACGATTGAGCGTCACCCAGGCGATACCGTCCTCGATGTCCACTTTGACCGTCTGCCAGCGTCCGTCATAACTGCCCATGGCGTGTGCCTCTTGTTGTTGGGTGGGTATGGAGCTGAAGCTACGCCAAGGAATTAGTTAAGTCAATTAACTATTTTGCTGAGCATGCATGATGCCGGTGAACGATAGGGGGGTGTGGGCAAACAGGATCCAATTGAGCAGAAATGAGCGCAACACTCGTAACGCCATTCGTCCTGAGAACGGTCTCGTACGGCGAATGCCGTTGACAGGAATCGTTAACCGTCATAACCATTGGATCCAATAGACAACAACAAGAGGCCCCGCTCATGTACCCGAAGAACGCCTGGTACGTCGCCTGTACCCCCGACGAAGTCCAAGACAAGCCCCTGGGTCGCCAGATCTGTGGCGAACCCTTGGTCTTCTACCGTGACGCCAATGGCCAGGTGGTGGCCCTGGAAGACTTCTGCCCGCACCGCGGTGCGCCGCTGTCCCTGGGCTTCGTCCGCGACGGCACCCTGGTCTGCGGCTATCACGGCCTGGAGATGGGCTGCGGTGGCAAGACCCTGGGCATGCCGGGGCAGCGGGTCGGCGTCTTTCCCGCGGTGCGCCCCTATGCCGCCGTCGAGCGGCACGGCTTCATCTGGGTCTGGCCGGGCGACCAGGCCAAGGCCGATGCGGCGCTGATTCCCCACCTGGAGTGGGCCGAGAGTCCCGACTGGGCCTATGGCGGCGGCCTCTATCACATCCAGTGCGACTACCGGCTGATGATCGACAACCTCATGGATCTCACCCACGAGACCTATGTCCACGCCTCCAGCATCGGCCAGAAGGAGATCGACGAGGCGCCGCCGGCCACCCGCGTCGACGGTGACGAGGTCATCACCAGCCGGCACATGGAAAACATCTCCGCCCCGCCCTTCTGGCGCATGGCCCTGCGCGGCAATGGCCTGGCCGACGACGTCCCGGTGGATCGCTGGCAGATTTGCCGCTTCACCCCGCCCAGCCACGTGATGATCGAGGTGGGCGTGGCCCATGCCGGCCATGGCGGCTACGAGGCCCCGGCGGCGGTCAAGGCCGCCAGCGTGGTGGTGGACTTCATCACCCCCGAGACCGAGACCTCCATCTGGTACTTCTGGGGCATGGCGCGCAACTTCAAGCCGGACGATGCCGAGCTCACCGCCAGCATCCGCGAAGGCCAGGGCAAGATCTTCGGCGAAGACTTGGAGATGCTCGAACGCCAGCAGCAGAACCTGCTGCGCTATCCGGAGCGCGGCCTGCTCAAGCTCAACATCGATGCCGGCGGCGTGCAGTCGCGGCAGATCATCGACCGCCTGCTGGCCGCCGAACAGGCCGCCACCGGCATCCCGGTCCGGCAGATCGCCTAGGAGACCTCTCATGCTCGATCTGATCGTCACCGCCGTACAGCGCGAGGCCCCCACCATCCTGGCCTTCGACCTGGCCCGCGCCGACGGCGGCCCCCTGCCCGGCTTCGCCGCCGGCGCCCATCTGGAAATCACCCTGGGCGACGGCCTGGTGCGCCACTATTCGCTCTGTACCGCGCCGGAACCGGTACCGACCCGCTATCGCATCGCCGTGCTGCTCGTCCCCGACTCCCACGGCGGCTCCCAGGCCATGCATAAACTGGAGGTGGGCGATCGCCTGCTGGCCAGCGAGCCGCGCAACCTGTTCGCCTTGGTCCCCAGCGCGCGCCGCACCCAGCTGCTGGCCGGAGGTATCGGTATCACTCCGCTCCTGGCCATGGCCGAACAGCTCTATCAGCAGGGGGCGCACTTCACCCTGAGATACCTGGTACGCGACCGCGAACACGCCGCCTTCATCCCCTGGCTCAAGGCGCGGCCCTATGCCGAGCAGGTCAGGGTGCACTTCGACCAGCACGATCCGGCGCTGCGGCCCAACTTCCAGCACCTGCTCGGTCCGGCGGCACCGGACGATCACCTCTATGTCTGCGGCCCGGCCGGCTTCATGGCCGCGGTGGTAGACGCCGCCCAGGCCCAGGGCTGGCAACCCGGGCAGATCCACCGCGAATACTTCGCCGCCGACCCCGCCACCCACGGCGAGCAAAGGCCCTTCGAGGTGGAGCTGGCGCGCAGCGGACGCCGCGTCGAGGTACCGGCCGAGCGCAGCGTGGTCGAGGTGCTGGCCGACCTCGGAATCGTCCTGCCGGTCTCCTGTGGCCAGGGCCTCTGCGGCACCTGCCTGACCCCAGTGCTGGCCGGCGAACCCGAGCACCGCGACCTCTTTCTCTCCGCGGCCGAGCACGCCGCCAACGACCGCTTCACCCCCTGCTGCTCGCGCGCCAAGGGCGAGCGGTTGGTGCTGGATCTCTGACAAACCGAGCCCGCCCTACCTCCCCCTCTCCCCTTGGGAGAGGGCCGGGTGAGGGTCCGCTCTACACCAGCACCTTCATCCCCCCCGCCTCGCCCTCTTCCCCACCAAACCACCGCGCATACCCCAGGGTCGCCTGGGCGTGCTCGCGCATGATGCCCTCGGCGCGGGCACCCTGGCCGCGCACCAGGGCGTCGAACACCGCGTGGTGCTGCAGGTGGGCGAAATTGAAGCGACGGTACTCGCGGTCGAGATCCTCGGCATCCACCGCCAGGGCGCTCACCGAGGCGAACGGCAGATGCTCGTGGCGTCCCAGCGCCAGGGCGATGGCCGAATTGCCGCTGGCGGCGACGATGGCCTGGTGAAAGGCCCGGTTGAGATCGTGGTAGTCCTCCAGATCCTCCAGCAGTACATGGCCCTTGGCGAACAGCCGATCACCCCGCCGCAGGCAGTCTTCCAGGGTAACGCGGGTGGCAGCGTCCAGGCCACGTTCGGCGGCCTGGCGCGCGGCCAGGCCTTCCAGCACTCCGCGCACCTCCACCGCGCCTTCCAGATCGGCCCCGGTCAGGGCCCGCACCTGATAGCCGCGGGCACCGCTGCGCTCCAGCAGACCTTCCTCGGCCAGGGTGCGCAGGGCCAGGCGCACCGGCATGCGCGACACGGCGAAGCGCTCGGCAGTGGGAAGCTCCGCCAGGCGTTCGCCCGCGCCCAGTTCGCCGGACAGGATCATCTGCCGCAGCGCGGCCAGCACCCGCTGTCCCGGCTTGCTCATGGCTGCCCCTCTCCTTCGTTGATCTCGGCCAGCAGCCACTGGCGAAAGGCCTGTAGCGACGGCAGCCCTTCGTTGCGCGGCGGATAGACCAGGTAATAGCTGCGCCGACTGACCAATGCCGGACCGCAGGCCCGCAGCTCGCCCTGGGCCAGCTCGTCCTCCACCAGTACCCGCGGTACCAGCCCGATGCCGATGCCGGCGCGTACCGCCTGGATCAGGTGCGAGGTCAGCTCGAAACTCGGTCCCGGGCGCATGGCCCGATGGGGCAGCTCATGGTGGCGGAACCATTCACCCCAGGCCTGGGGATTATTGGCCACGCCCAGCAGCAGCTGGCCAGCCAGGGTCGCCGGCGTCGCATCCGGCAACTCGGCCAGCGTCGTCGGGCTGGCAATCACCACAAGCTGCTCGGCCTGCAGCGGATGAGCACAAAGCCCAGGCCAGTTACCGCTGCCGACGCTGATAGCCGCATCGATCTCGCTGGCGGCGAAGTCCACCGCCTGGATGCGCGAATGCAGGTGCACCAGCATGCCGGGATGGGCAGCGTAGAAGTCACCTAGGCGTGGCAACAGCCACTTGGAACCAAAGGTCGGCAGCACCGCCAGGCGCAGCGTGCCCTGCCCGGAGGCGAAGGCCATGGCCTGCAGGGTGGCGCTGCGGATCTGCCCCAGGGCCAGGCCCAGCTCACGGCTATAGGCGCGCCCCACATCGGTGAGCACGATCTGCCGGCCCTCGCGACGAAACAGCGTCAGCCCCAGCAACTGTTCCAGCGCCTGCACCTGGCGCCCTACGGCGCTCTGGGTCAGCGACAGCTCCTCGGCCGCCCGGGTGTAGCTCTCATGCCGCGCCGCCGCCTCGAAGGCCAGCAGCAGCGACATGGAGGGCGTCAGGCGGCGGTGATTCATTCAGGATCTTCCGGCATAGGCGGCGGAATCTTCGGTTGTGGCGCCGCCGCGCTGTGGTGAGAATGCCTACTATAGCCAGAAAAGGTCGACGCCATTCCTTCGCTCGCTGAAGGAGACGGCCGTCCGCCGCCAGAGAGCCCGCCTGATGAACATGATCGCCCGCCTGCCGGCCCCGGCGCCCCTCGCCGCCGCCTACACCGACTTCCTGACCACCCTCGCCGCCAGCGGCTTCCAGGGCGAGATCGCGCTGGACCATGCCAGCCGCACGGTCATGGCCACCGACAACTCCATCTACCAGCGCCTGCCCCAGGCGGCGGTCTTTCCCAAGGACAGCGCCGACGTCCAGTGCCTGGCCCGACTGATGGGCGAGGCGCGTTTCCAGGGCGTGGTCCTGACCCCGCGCGGTGGCGGTACCGGCACCAACGGCCAGTCCCTCACCGACGGCATCGTGGTCGACCTTTCCCGCCACCTGAACAGGATCCTGGAGATCAACGCCGCGGAGGGCTGGGTGCGGGTCCAGGCCGGCGTGGTCAAGGACCAGCTCAACGCCGCGCTCCGCCCCCACGGCCTGTTCTTCGCCCCGGAGCTGTCCACCTCCAACCGCGCCACCATCGGCGGCATGATCAACACCGACGCCAGCGGCCAGGGCAGCGTGACCTACGGCAAGACCCGCAACCACGTGCTGGAACTGGACGCCTACCTGATCGGCGGTGAACGCCTGGAAAGTCGCCCGGTGGACAGCGCCGAACTGGACGCCCTCTGCGCCCGCGACGATCGCACCGGGGCCGTCTACTGCTGCGCGCGGGACATCGCCGAGCAGCAGGCCGAACTGATCGAGGCACGCTTTCCCAAGCTCAATCGCTGCCTGACCGGTTATGACCTGGCGCACCTGATCGAGGCGGACGGCCGCTTCAACCTCAACAGCGTGCTCTGCGGCGCCGAAGGCTCCCTGGCCTTCATCGCCGAGGCCAAGCTCAACGTCCTGCCGATTCCCAAGTATTCGGTGCTGGTCAACGTCCGCTACGCCAGCTTCATGGACGCCCTGCGCGACGCCCGCGCCCTGATCGAACTCAAGCCGTTGTCCATCGAGACGGTGGATTCCAAGGTGCTCCTGCTGGCCATGCAGGACATCGTCTGGCACAGCGTGGCGGAGTATTTCCCCGAAGATGTGGAGCGCCCCACCCTGGGCATCAACCTGGTGGAATTCAGCGGCGACGATCCCGAGGAAGTGGATGCCCGCGTCCAGGGCTTCCTCGACCACCTGCGCCAGGACACTACCGTCGAGCGCCTCGGCCACACCCTGGCCATCGGCCGCAACGCCGTGACCCGCGTCTACACCATGCGCAAGCGCGCCGTGGGCCTGCTGGGCAACGTCCAGGGCGAGATCCGTCCGCAGCCCTTCGTCGAAGACACCGCGGTCCCGCCCGAGCGCCTGGCCGACTTCATCGCCGAATTCCGCGGCCTGCTCGATGGCCACAACCTGCAATACGGCATGTTCGGCCATGTCGACGCCGGGGTGCTGCACGTGCGTCCGGCGCTGGATCTCAAGGACCCACGCCAGGCGGCGCTGGTGCGGCCGATCTCCGACCAGGTGGCCGCGCTGACGCAGAAATACGGTGGCCTGCTCTGGGGCGAACACGGCAAGGGCGTGCGCTCGGAATATGCGCCGGCCTTCTTCGGCGACCTCTACCCCGCGCTGCAGGCGCTCAAGGGTGCCTTCGATCCGCACAACCAGCTCAATCCGGGCAAGATCGCCACCCCGCTCGCCAGCGGCGCCGAGTTGCTCAAGGTCGATGGCGTGACCCTCAGGGGCGAGTTGGACCGCACCCTCGACGAGCGCGTCTGGCAGAGCTACGGCACCGCCATGCACTGCAACGGCAATGGCGCCTGCTACAACTACGATCCCGACGACGCCATGTGCCCGTCCTGGAAGGCCACCCGCCAGCGCATCCACTCACCCAAGGGGCGCGCCGCCCTGATCCGTGAATGGCTGCGCCTGCAGGGCCAGGCCGGCATCGATGTCCTGGCCCCCGCGCCGCGTGGTGCCCGGAACTGGCTCAAGGCCCTGCCGCAACGCTGGCGCAATGGCCGCCAGGCCGAGGCGGACTTCTCCCACGAGGTCTATGACGCCATGGCCGGCTGCCTGGCGTGCAAGTCCTGCGCGGGCCAGTGCCCGATCAAGGTCAATGTGCCGGAATTTCGCTCGCGCTTTCTCGAGCTCTATCACCGTCGCTACCTGCGCCCCCTGCGCGACTACCTGATAGGTTCGCTGGAATTCAGCCTGCCGCTGCTCGCCCGCGCCCCCGGTCTCTACAACGCCGTCATGGGCGCCACACCCATTCAGCGGCTGTTCGCCGAGCGCATCGGCATGGTCGACAGCCCCCTGCTCAGCCGTTTCGACCTGGTGCCGGTCATGCATCAATGGCAGGTACAGATCGCCACCCCGAGCGGCTGCTGGCCCTGAGCGATGAAGAACGCGCCAGGACCCTCGTGGTGGTGCAGGACGCCTTCACCCGCTATTTCGAGACTCCGCTCACCGCCGCCTTCCTCGAACTGGCCGCGCGGCTCGGCCAGCGAGTGTTCCTCGCGCCCTATCGCGCCAACGGCAAGCCGTTGCAGGTGCAGGGTTTCCTCGGCGCCTTCGAGCGCACGGCGCGGCGCAACGCGGCGGGGCTCGCCAGCCTGGCCGGCTTCGGCGTCAAACTGGTCGGCCTCGATCCGGCCATGACCCTGGTCTATCGCCAGGAATACCCAAGGTTCCCGGCATCGCCCGGATGCCCGAGGTGCTGCTGCCCCAGGAGTGGCTGCTGCAGGTGTTGCCGAAAGAGCAGCAGGTGGTCGGTGACAAGGTCTATCGCCTGCTCGGCCACTGCACCGAAAAGACCAACGCCCCCGCCAGCGTCAGCCAGTGGCAGCAGGTGTTCGAGCGCCTGGGTCTGGGGCTCAAGCCGGAAAGCACCGGATGCTGCGGCATGTCCGGCACCTACGGCCACGAGGCGCGCAACCTGGCGACCTCCAGGGTGATCTACGACCAGTCCTGGGCCCGCGCCCTGGCGATACCGGCGGAACAGGGCGAAGCCCTGGCCACCGGCTACTCCTGCCGCAGCCAGGTCAAGCGCATCGACGACCGCCGCCTGCGCCACCCGCTGGAAGCGGTGTTGGATGCGGTAAGGGGCTGAACTCGCCTCGCGTTCTGCCACGCTATCGCGGCCATGGCGGTCCGCCGATGCGGCCGCTCCTACGGAGGTCTCCGTGCCTGTAGGAGCGGCCCATGGCCGCGATCAGAGCTCTATCATGGGAGCGTCCGCATCGGCGGACCGCCGCGACCACGACCACGAGCAACGCGTAGCCAGATGGTGTGGAAAACCGCGCAGCGTTTTCCACACGCATGCAATCAGCGCCGTCGGGCAAAACCCTCGACCTAGCAATTTATATAAAGAAGGGAAAACCTTGAGAAAGCCCGACCTGAAAAATCGCGCCCAAACGAAAAAGCGGCCACTAGGGCCGCTCTTCGATGGCTGCTGGCGTTCAGAACCAGACAACCCTTAAATGGCGCAGCGGACGGGACTCGAACCCGCGACCCCCGGCGTGACAGGCCGGTATTCTAACCGACTGAACTACCGCTGCGCATTACCTCGAGTGGTGGGTGATGACGGGATCGAACCGCCGACCCTCTGCTTGTAAGGCAGATGCTCTCCCAGCTGAGCTAATCACCCGTTTGCTCTCGAAGTGGGGCGCATTCTACGGAGGGGTTCCCGACCTGGCAACCCCTTTTTGAAAAAAAATTTTCCAGCACTTCCAAAGGCTTAGCGCCGCCCCCGGCGCAACCGGAGAAAGCGCGCATTCCCGACGACCACCGCGATCCGGGGTTGGCCTCCGGGGCGGGCGACGCGGATAATGCGCGCTTCGTTTTTGGGAGTGACACCATGTGGTTCCGTAATCTGCTCTTCTACCGTCTCACCCAGGAAGTCGCCTTCGAGACCGAAGCCCTCGAAGCCGCGCTCGCCGCCAAGCCGGCTCGCCCCTGCGCCAGCCAGGAATTGTCCACCTACGGCTTCGTCGCGCCCTTCGGCAAGGGCCCGGACCTGCCGCTGGTGCACGAAAGCCAGGGCTTCTTCCTGATCGCCGCGCGCAAGGAAGAACGCATCCTGCCCAGCAGCGTGGTCAAGGAAGCCGTGCAGGAAAAGGTCGACGAGATCGAAAGCCAGCAGATGCGCAAGGTCTACAAGAAGGAGAAGGAGCAGATCAAGGACGAGATCGTCCAGGCCTTCCTGCCGCGCGCCTTCATCCGTCGCCAGACCACCTATGCCGCCATCGATCCCAAGCAGGGCTGGATCCTGGTGGACGCCTCCAGCGCCAAGCGCGCCGAGGACCTGCTCTCCACCCTGCGCGATGCCCTGGGCTCGCTGCCGGTCCGGCCGCTGGGCGTCAAGCAGGCGCCGATGGCCACCTTCACCGACTGGGTCAAGGCCGGTGACGCCACCCATGGCCTCTACATCCTCGACGAGTGCGAATTGCGCGATGCCGGTGAAGACGGCGGCGTGGTGCGCTGCAAGGGTCAGGACCTGACCAGCGAAGAGATCCAGAACCACCTGGGCGCCGGCAAGCTGGTCACCAAGCTGGCCCTGGCCTGGCAGGACAAGCTCGCCCTGCTGCTGGACGACAAGGTCACCATCAAGCGGCTGAAGTTCGAGGACCTGCTGCAGGACCAGGCCGAACAGGATGGCGGCGAAGACGCCCTCGGCCAGCAGGACGCCAGCTTCGTGCTGATGATGATGACCCTGGCGGAATTCCTGCCTCAGCTGATCGAGGCTCTGGGGGGTGAAGAATTGCCCCAGGGGCTCTAAGCTCGTTTCAAGGCCGGCGCAGACCGGCCTTTTTTCTGCCCTTTTGAAAAGGAGTTTGCCATGCGTGCCCTGGCCGCCTTCAGCCGCTTCGTCGGCAATACCTTCGCCTTCTGGGTGCTGCTCGCCGCCCTGCTGGCGTTCTTCGCCCCCGCGGTGTTCAAGCCGCTGAGCGTGGCCATCGTGCCGCTGCTGGGGGTGATCATGTTCGGCATGGGCCTGACCCTCAAGGTCGAGGATTTCGCCGCGGTCGGCCGTCACCCCTGGCGGGTGCTGCTGGGTGTGGTAGCCCACTTCGTCATCATGCCGGGCGTGGCCTGGGCGCTCTGCCAGCTGTTCCACCTGCCGCCGGAAATCGCCGTCGGCGTCATCCTGGTCGGCTGCTGCCCCAGCGGCACGGCGTCCAACGTCATGACCTGGCTGGCCAAGGGCGACCTGGCCCTGTCGGTCGCCATCGCCGCGGTGACCACCCTGCTCGCCCCCTTGCTGACCCCGGCGCTGATCTGGCTGCTGGCCTCCACCTGGCTGCCGATCTCCTTTGGCGGGCTGTTCTGGTCGATCCTGCAGGTGGTGCTGCTGCCCATCGCCCTGGGCCTGGTCGCCCAGCGCCTGCTCGGCCAGCGCGTCGGCGCCCTGGTCGAGGTGCTGCCGCTGGCCTCGGTGGTGAGCATCGTAGTGATCGTCGCCGCGGTGGTGGCCGCCAGCCAGGCGCGCATCGCCGAATCCGGGCTGCTGATCATGGCGGTGGTGATCCTGCACAACGGCTTCGGCTTCCTGCTCGGCTATCTCACCGGCAAGTTCTGCAAGCTGCCAGTGGCCCAGCGCAAGTCCCTGGCGCTGGAAGTGGGCATGCAGAATTCCGGACTCGGCGCCGCCCTGGCCACGGCGCATTTCTCGCCGCTGGCCGCGGTTCCCAGCGCCCTGTTCAGCGTCTGGCACAACATATCCGGGGCGCTACTGGCGACCCTCTTCCGCCGTTTCAAGGACGACGACGTCCGTCCCTGAGGGCTCGCGCCACACCTGCCGGACCAGCGCCTGGCAGGTGTCTTCGGTGAAGGGCTGCGGCCGGGCGATGCCATAGCCCTGGGCATAGTCGACCCCCAGGGTGGCCAGCGCCGCTACCACCGCTGCATTTTCGGCGAATTCGGCGATGGTCTTCTTGCCGGTGAGATGGCCGAGCTGGTTGATCGCCTCGACCATGGCGCTGTCCACGGCGTCCTCCAGGAGATGGCGGACAAAGCTGCCGTCGATCTTCAGGTAGTCCACCGGCAGGTGCTTGAGATAGGTGAAGGACGACATCCCGGCGCCGAAGTCGTCCAGGGAGAATCTCACCCCCAGGCCGCGCAATTCGTCCATGAACAGCCGCGCCGCATCCAGATTGGCCACGGCGCTGGTCTCGGTGATCTCGAAGCAGATCCGCGCCGGCGCGATCTGCCAGCGCTGCAGTTGCTGCCTGACGAAATCCGCGAGACCTGCCTCGCCCAGGGAATGCCCGGACAGATTGATGGCCAGGGTGTCGAGCAGCCCGGCGGGCAGCTCGGCGAAACGGGCCAGCGCCGCGGCGATCACCCAGCGATCCAGGTCCGGCATCAGCCCATAGCGCTCGGCGGCCGGAATGAAGGCACCCGGCGCGATCAGCCGCTCGCCCTCTTCCAGCCGCATCAGCACCTCCACGTGGCGATCCGCGGCGGTCTCCTGGCCCAGCCCCAGGATCGGCTGGACATACAGCCGGAAGCTGTCCTCGGCCAGCGCCCGGTGCAGCCGCTGCACCCAGGCCATCTCGCCATGGCGCTGGTCCAGCTCCACATCGCCCGGGGCGAAGACCTGGATGCGATTGCGGCCCTTGTCCTTGGCCGCGTAGCAGGCCAGGTCCGCCAGGCGCAGTGCCTCCTCGGGCGCCAGGGCCTGTCCCCCCAGGTGCACCACGCCGATGCTCAGACCGACCCGAAAGCCCTGTCCGGCCGCTTCGAATTGCAGGGTACCCACGCAGCAGCGCAGTCGCTCGGCAACCGCCTCGGCCTGGGCCGGCGTACGATTTTCCAGCAGCACGCCGAATTCGTCGCCACCCAGGCGCGCCAGGCAGTCGTCCTCGCCCAGCTGCTGGCCGAGCAATTCGCACAGCTGGCGCAGCAGGCGATCGCCATGGAAATGGCCGGAGGTGTCGTTGACGATCTTGAACTGATCCAGATCGATGAACAGCAGCGAGGCACAGGCCAGGTCCTCGCGCGCCAGCAGCCGCTCCAGACGGGTCTCGAATTCGCGGCGATTGAGCAGCCCGGTAAGGGCATCGTGACTGGCCTGCCAGGCCAGATCATGCAGGAAGGCGCGCTCGCGGGTCTGGTCGTGCATGACCAGCACCACCCCGGTGCCGGATTCGTCCCGCGGCAGCGTGGTCACCGTCAGGGCCACCGGCACCCGGGTGCCGTCGACGCGCACCAGCTGGTGCGCCAGGGGCTCGTCGCCCACCAGCCAGTCCTGGCTGCGCAAGCGCTCGGCCAGCGGTCGGGTCGACGCCGGCTGATCCTCGGTCTGGATGTCGAACAGGTGGGTGACGGGCGTGCCCGCGGCCAGCCCCGGCCGCGCCAGCAGGCGCTCCGCCGCCGGGTTGTGATAGAGCAGCCGCCCCTGGGCATTCAGCGCCAGTACCGCATCGCCGAGGGAAGCCAGGATGACCTGGATATGTTCCTTCTCGGCCTGCAGCGCCTGCTCGGAGCGCCAGCGCTGCTGTACCAGGCTGTGCATGCGCCAGAGCGCCAGGAGCACCAGCAGGGCGCCGACCAGGACGTTGGCGATGAACAGGGCCTCGACCAACTGGCGCGAGGCCGACCCGAGGCGCTCCGAGAAGGCCACCGTTTCCGGCATCATCCGGTCATGCAGATCCAGCAGCTGGCGTTTCAGCGGAATCAGCGCCGGTCCCGGTCCCTGCAGCTTGATCAATTCGAAGCCGGTGCGTGCCAGGGCCTGGAATTCGTCCATGTAGGGATCGGTGATCTGCCAGCGGGCGATCACCCCTTCGAAGGGCTCCACATGGCGAGCCATTTGAAAGAGGGCGATAAGGCCGTCGATATCGTCAGGGTGGTTGCCCGCCAGGCGCAGCAGGCGCGCCGCCTCGGCAGGATTGCCGTCGGTATCCAGCTCCTGCCGCGCCGCCCGGTCGAGATCGTTGACGCTGATGGACGCCAGATAATCCCGATAGGACTCCGAGCGCCCCTCATCTAGATAGGCGCCAAGCGACAGCATGGCGTTGCCGAGGCTCTTGCTCCACAGACTTTCCGCGGAAACGTAGGCACGCACCGTCGACAGCAGTTGCAGGCTGACGATGGCGACCAGTGCCTGGCAGGACAGGATGATGACGAAGGGCCAGACGACCCGCAGCGTACGCAGCGCAGAGGAAGGCGACAGTGAAGACATACAGCGATCCGCAAAAGGAGACAGGCGAATTCTTGCCATTGAGCAGGCATGTCGGCCGTTTTGCGGAAAACTGTTGGCATGGAAAACTGCTGCGCTGGATTACCGGCGCCAAACAAGCGACATAGACGGCCTCTGGCCATGCTGCTGCCAGAGGTTGCCGACGAACGGTAGGTCAGACGCCACCGCTAGTTGAAGGACGCCTCCAGCCGGGCCTTCACCTCGGGCCATTCGCGATCGGTGATGCTGTACATCACGGTGTCGTCGAGCCGGCCATCCGCCAGCCGGCGATGATGACGCAGCAGGCCTTCGCGAACCGCGCCCAACTTCTCGATGGCCGCCTGGGATCTGAGATTGGTCGCGGCCGTCTTGAGCTGCACGCGCACCAGCTGCCACTGCTCGAAGGCATGGCGCAGCATCAGGTACTTGATGTTGCCGTTGAGCCCGCTGCCATGCTGCTCGCTGTCGAGCCAGGTCCAGCCGATCTCGGCGGCGGGCAGTGCTGGCAGGAAGTCGGCGAAGCGGGTAGTGCCTACCAGCCGGTCGGCGATGCGCACGGCGAAGGGCAAGGCGCGCCCCTCGCGCTGCTCGGCCAGCGCCTGGCGATACCAGTCCGGACGCAGAGGACCGCTCAGGTAGTGCAGCGCTTCGCGATTGCGCTCGGCCAGGCTGACCAGCTCCAGCACGTCACCTTCCGCCAGGGGGTCCAGGCGCAGCGCACCACGTTGCAGGGAAATGGGCTGCGCTTGGAACATGGCGGTCTCTCTCGCTTGAATCAGCCCGCAAACCTAACAGGGCCAGCCGTCCGGCTCAACCCACGGCGTCTCTCCACGTGCCGGAACTGACGTCTGGCAGCCCAAGGTGCGACACTTTGTCCGGGCGCGATGGGCGCCTGGAATGTCTGGAGTCGCCATGTCCCTGCCCAGCGGGCTGATCATCACCGTTACCCTCGGCTACCTGGCCCTGCTGTTCGCCATCGCCTTCTATGGCGATCGCCGACCACCGCTCAAGCCGCGCCTGCGGGCCTGGGTCTACAGCCTGTCGCTGGCCGTCTACTGCACCAGCTGGACCTTCTTCGGTGCGGTCGGCCAGGCCGCCGATCAGCTCTGGTCCTTTCTGCCCATCTACCTGGGGCCCATCCTGTTCCTGCTGCTGGCGCCGCAACTGGTCAAGAAGATGGTGCTGATCAGCAAGAAGGAAAACATCACCTCCATCGCCGACTTCATCGCCTCCCGCTACGGCAAGTCGCAGACCCTGGCCATCGTCGTCGCGCTCATCTGCCTGGTCGGCGTCCTGCCCTACCTGGCGCTGCAGCTCAAGGGCATCGTCATCGGCGTCAACCTGCTGACCGGCATCAATGCCGAGTCCCTGAGCACCCGCGCCCAAGACACCGCGCTGTTCGTCTCCCTGGTGCTGGCGGTCTTCGCCATTCTCTTCGGCACCCGCAACCTGGACGTCACCGAGCACCATCGCGGCATGATGCTGGCGATCGCCTTCGAATCCCTGGTCAAGCTCGCCGCCTTCATCGCCGTCGGCCTCTGGGTCACCTATGGCCTGCACGACGGCTTCGCCGATCTGCTGACCCGGTCGCAGCAGGCGCCGCAACTGCAGGAATACTGGCGCGAGACGCTGGACTGGCCGGGCCTGCTGATCCAGACCGGCGTGGCCTTCATCGCCGTGATGTGCCTGCCGCGCCAGTTCCATGTCACGGTGGTGGAAAACACCGATACCCGGGACGTCAACCTGGCGCGCTGGGTGTTTCCGCTCTATCTGGCGCTGGCTGCCCTGTTCGTCATCCCCATCGCCCTGGCCGGCCAGCTGCACCTGCCCGGCGGCGTACTGCCCGACTCCTTCGTCATCAGCCTGCCGCTGGCCCAGGAGCGTCCCTGGCTGGCCTTGCTGGCCTTCCTGGGCGGCGCCTCGGCCGCCACCGGCATGGTGATCGTCGCCTGCGTGGCCCTCTCCACCATGATCTCCAACGACATCGTCCTGCCCTGGCTACTCAAGCGCCGGGGCCAGGTGGAGAGTCCCCATGCGGTGTTCAGCCACTGGATGCTCACGGTGCGCCGCGCCAGCATCGTGGTCATCCTGGTCCTGGCCTACTGCAGCTATCGCCTGCTGGGCTCCAATGCCAGCCTGGCCACCATCGGCCAGATCGCCTTCGCCGCCATCGCCCAGCTCGGACCGGCCATGGTCGGGGCGCTGTTCTGGAAGGCCGCCAATCGCCGCGGCGTCTTTGCCGGCCTCACCGCCGGGGCCCTGCTATGGGGCTACCTGATGGTGCTGCCGGTGGTGGCCACCAGTCTGCAGTGGCCGTTGCACGCCTTTCCCGGCCTCGCCTGGTTCGAGCAACCCGCGGGGGAGCGGACGCTGCAACCAACTACGGTCGGTGCTCTGGTCTCCCTGGCCGGCAACTTCCTGCTGTTCGCCCTGGTGTCGCTGCTCTCGCGGACCCGGGTATCGGAATACTGGCAAGCCGGGCGCTTCATCGCCCAGTACGCCCTGCCCCGACCGCGCAATCGCGCCCTGCTGGCGGTCAAGCTGGAGGACCTGCGGCTGCTCGCCGCCCGCTTCGTCGGCGACGAGCGCGCCCGCCTGAGCTTCAGTCGCTTCGCCGAGCAGAGCGGCCTGACCTATCACCCCGCGATGAATGCCAACAGCGAATGGATCGCCCAGACCGAGCGCCTGCTGGCCGGGGTGATCGGCGCCTCCTCGGCACGCGCCGTGGTCAAGGCCGCCATCGAAGGCCGCGACATGCAGGTCGACGACGTGGTGCGCATCGCCGACGAGGCATCGGAGGTGCTGGAATTCAACCGGGCGCTCTTGCAGGGCGCCATCGAGAACATCTCCCAGGGCCTCAGCGTGGTCGACCAGTCGCTGCGGCTGGTGGCCTGGAACCAGCGCTACCTGGAGCTGTTCGACTATCCTGACGGCATGATCCAGGTCGGCCGGCCCATCGCCGAGATCATCCGCTACAACGCCCTGCGCGGCCTCTGCGGACCGGGCGATCCCGACGAGCACGTGGCCCGGCGGGTGGAGCGGATGCGCCAGGGCATCCCCCACACCTCGGAACGCACCTTTCCCAATGGCCGGGTGATCGAGCTGATCGGCAGTCCCATGCCCGGGCGCGGCTTCGTGATGAGCTTTACCGACATCACCGCCTTCCGCGAGGCCGAGCGCGCTCTGCGCGAAGCCAACGAGGGCCTGGAGCAGCGCGTCGAGGAACGCACCCGCGAACTGTCCCAGCTCAACCAGGCGCTGGAGGAAGCCAAGGCTCATGCGGAAGCGGCCAACCAGTCGAAGAGCCGCTTCCTCACCGCGGTCAGCCACGACCTCATGCAGCCGCTGAGCGCCGCCCGCCTTTTCACCGCCGCCCTCGCCCACCAGGACGGCCTGGCCCAGGAAGCCCAGGAACTGGTGCGCAACATGGACAGCGCCCTGAGATCCAGCGAAGACCTGATCGCCGATCTGCTGGACATCTCGCGACTGGAGAACGGTCGCATCCAGGCCACGCCGGCACCCTTTTCCCTGGCCACCCTGTTCGAGGCCCTGGGCGTGGAATTCAAGGCTCTGGCGCAGAACCAGGGCACCAACCTGCGCATCCGCAGCAGTCGGCTGGTGGTCAACAGCGACAGCAAGTTGCTGCGGCGGGTGCTGCAGAATTTCCTCACCAATGCCCTGAGATATGCCCATGGCCGGGTGCTGCTCGGGGTCCGCCGCCAGGGCCAGAGCGTGAGCCTGGAGGTCTGGGACAGCGGCCCCGGCATCCCGGCGGACAAGCTGGAGCTGATCTTCGAGGAATTCAAGCGCCTGGACAGCCACCAGACCCGCGCGGAAAAGGGCCTGGGGCTCGGCCTGGCGATCGCCGATCGCCTTTGCCGGGTGCTTGGTCACGAACTCTCGGTGCGCTCCTGGCCGGGTCATGGCAGCGTCTTCAGCGTCAAGGTGCCCCTGGCACCCGCGCTGGCCATCCAGGCGGCGACCGCCAGCGAAACCGCCCAGCCCCTGGCCGGCGATCCGGTGCTGTGCATCGACAACGAAGACAGCATCCTGCTCGGGTTGCGCAGCCTGCTGGGCCGCTGGGGCTGCCAGGTCTGGACCGCACGCAGTCGCGAGGAATGCGCTGCCCTGCTCGCCCAGGGCGTGGTACCGCGACTGCTCATCGTCGACTATCACCTGAGCGATGCCGACACCGGTCCGGATGTCGCCGAATGGATTCGCCAGGCCCTGGGCCAGGACATCCCCGGCATCGTCATCAGTGCCGATGGCCGACCGGAATGCCTGGACCGGGTGCGTCAGGCGCGACTGGATTTCCTGCCCAAGCCGGTCAAGCCGGCCTCGCTACGCGCCTTGCTGAGTCGGCAACTGGCGCTCTCCGGTTGAGGGAACACGCAGACGGCACGTCACGACGCCGAACGGCCTTTCGTTCAGCGTCGATTAAGGTTGTCAGAGGCCTGAGAGACAGAACAATCCACAGCTTCTGTTGATAACTTTGTTGAAAACATGGTGGAAAAGAACCCGGAGCCTTGCTCTGCGGGCCCCCCAAACAAGTTGGTCATTTTTTAATCACTTTAATAAGTTCAACATAATCAACAACTTAATTCAAAAGCAGGATTTTCGGCAGGGAAAACTCCAGGCCAGACAGGGCTTGACATGCGCTAGCACAACTTGTGCACAACTCTAGGTAAAAAAGACCAACGGATACCCCGCAGCTGTCGCACAATTGTCAAGTATTCGTGAAACAAATTTTTTCGAGCCTCCCGGGAGGCAGTATCGGGAGGCGGGCCGCAGGCTAGAGCCGACAGCTGCGGCCGCACGCAGGCCAAAGGCTAGCCTTGTCCTCTGCCGGTCATCGGGTAGACTGCCTGCTTTTGCTCAGGGCTGTCGTGGCGACGCCCAACCTGTCAATCAGGCATGGACGCGCCAGCCCTTCTGGAATAGCTCAGTCACATGAACGTCTTCATCGCGGGTCAACACGGCCAACTTTCTCAGGCGCTGCAACAACTGCTGGCCGCCAAGGCCCGGATAACCGTCATCGGCCGGGCCCAGGTGGATTTCACCCAGCTGGAGGCACTCCATGAACGCGTCCTGGCCGCAAAGCCCGACGTCATCATCAATGCCGCCGCCTACACCGCCGTGGACGCCGCCGAGAGCGATCCCCAGACCGCTGCCCTGATCAACGAACGGGTGCCCGAGGTCTTCGCCCGGGCCGCACAGCAGCTCGGCATTCCGATGGTCCACTACTCCACCGACTATGTTTTCGATGGCAGCAAGGAAGGCCGTTACCGGGAAGAGGATCCGACCTGCCCACTCAATGTCTATGGTCGGACCAAGCTGGCCGGCGAGAACGCCGTGCGTGAACACGCCGAGCGCCACCTCATCCTGCGCACCAGCTGGGTCTATTCCTGGCAGGGCAACAATTTCCTGCGCACCATGGTGCGGCTGCTCAGCGAGCGCGACGAACTGAACATCGTCGACGACCAGATCGGCGCGCCCACCTGGACCCGCACCATCGCCGCCGCCACCGACCGGCTGCTCGCCCACAGCGACCAGGACGAACTCTGGGGTACCTATCACCTGACCGCCAACGGCACCACCTCCTGGTTCGGATTCGCCGAGCAGATCGCCCGGCGCCTGCGCGAGACCGGCCAGCTGAAGGCCCGCCTCAATCCCATCCCCAGCAGTTCCTATCCCACCCCGGCCCATCGCCCCATCAATTCCCGCCTGTCCACTGAAAAGCTGGCGGCGGTGCTGGGTGAGCCGCTACCCGACTGGCAAGCGGCTTTCGCCCAGTGCTGGAGCGAGCGCGAACTTCAGGTGAGCGGCTGAAACGGGCCGTCGGTCATACTTCTGGGATCTGCTCCAGAACTACCCCAGCCTCTCGAAGTCAATGGCACTGACCCCGCTCACGCCAGTCAGGTACGTCATGGACAACCCTTTCCAACTCATCGCCGCGGCTTTCGAGCATGACTTCCGGGTCAATTTCCGCATCGAGCGCCTCGACGGCAGCGTCAGCCTGACGCTGTCCGACGACAGCGGCGTCAAGGTCAAGCGGTTGATCAGCAAGCAGCAATTGCATGACCACACCCGCCTCTCTCGATTGATCGACAGCATCCGCCTGGGTATCGCCATCGATGAAGGTCATGGCGTCACGGCCTTGCTGGCCGGCGGCAGTGGCACCGTGAATCGTCTGACCGTAGCGAACTGAGCAGGAAGCAGCACTATGCACACCATGGAAGGCATCAGCGACGGCCTGCTACCGGGCCCTAGCCCGGTCACCCTGCTCGATGGCCTGGAGACGGCAGCTGCGCTGCATACCCCACGCGCCTCGCTGTACCAGCTCACCTGCGCCCGTCTCGACGAGCAACTGGCGCCACTCAAGGTCTGGCCAACGCTGCCGGACCGGACCGGGCGCTTTTCCTTTACCTTGCTGGACCGCTGCGGACGCATCCTCTACCGCTCGCCGACCTTGCGTCAGGCGCTGTATCGGGAAGAGGAACTGCTCAATGGTGTGATCGCCAGTGCGCGGCTGGCTGCCGTGCAAGCCGGACAGGGCTTTCCGTCCTGGGGTGTAGTGGACGTCGCCTGCCCCATGTATGAGCTGCCTGTCACCCAACTGCCCTGTGCGGGATGCCGGCTGCTGAAGTGCAAGAGCTGAGAGAAGCGTTACGGCTAAAACTCTGACGCTAACTACTTGTTTAGTATCTTTTTTAGCATCTTTGAATCTTCAACGTTCGAGACCAACGAATGCCAGGGCATCCGTACTGCAAGTCTCGCGCTGAAGCTTTCTGCGCCGAGTCGTTACTCGGAATATCTCAGCATGTTGGCGCCCGTGGCCCGCAGCACCGCCATGGATTGCGGCGCCAGCGCGCCGGCCCGCAGCGATACGTCCTTGCGAACCTCGTCGATTACCGTTTTCAGCAGCTGGCTCTCGCCCAGTTGCCGGGCGCTGACCACCCGGTTCACCCGCGCATCGTCACACTGCTGATCCTGCACCGTCAGCACAATACTGCCATCAGGGCGAGGCGCCGTGACCGAGCATTTATAAGTACTGAAAGCGGCAGTCAGTCTATCTATGGCGTTTTCCATTCTTCCCCCTCTTATTTGTCTAGAAGTGCATGGACGATCAAATACGACGCAACTGACAGTGATAGAAACAGCAAAGTTCTTGCGCTCTACTTGAATAAGACTCGCAATGGCGCTAGTGCCCGATTTTGTGAGCCAGCTCTGCTAATCGGGTTTTGCTGCGGAACTTTCAGCAGAGCAAAATCGATAAGGTATGACCATTCGTCCGCCTTGCCGGTCGTTGGGCATCTTGCCTCCCGACCTTATAAAAGGCGCCGGTAGAGCGCCATGGCGGTCCTGATCGGTGGAACCTTTGCTTCCAGCGCTCACTCGAAAGGGCTGAAACGGATACCCATCGCCTATCAGGAGCGCGCCATGAACGACAAAATCCCTCCCGTGATCAAAGACGAGCTTGCCGCTGACATCGATGAGCAGGCACACAAGCAGAACGCTGACCGGGTCCGTCGTCATCTGGGCGAGGCCGAGCAGGCACTGACCGACGAATTCCACACCCTGCTGGCAGATGCCGAGCAGCTGCTCAAGCACACCGCCAGCATGGCCGGTGAGCAGGCAGACGAACTGCGTGCCAAGTTGAGCTCCAGCCTGGAACGCTCCCGCGACGTGCTCAAGTCCAAGCAGGACGATCTCTATCGCCAGGGCGTCGCGGCCAAGGAAACCACCGAGGAATACGTGGTCGACAATCCCTTCAAGGCCCTCGGCATCGCTGCTGGCGTCGGCTTCCTGATTGGCCTGCTGGCCTCGCGCCGCTAAGCCTGGGGGACTGCCATGGACACCTCCTCTCCTCCACGGGAGCTGCCTGACGAGGCGCCCAAGCCATCGGTCAAGCGCCTCGCCGGCGCAGTGGTCGGCCTGCTGCAGAGTCACCTGGAACTGCTGGGCATCGAGGTTCAGGAAGAGAAGGTCCGTACCTTCCAGCTGTTTCTCTTTACCGGCCTGAGCCTGATCTTCGGCTTGCTGGTACTGGTCGGCGTCTCGGCAGCGGTCATCATCGCCTTCTGGGATACCTACCGCATGGCCGCAACGCTGGGCCTGTGCGCCTTCTATGCGGTGGCACTGGTGATCTGCATCCTGCGGGCCCTGAGCCTGGTCAAGGGTGCGGCGCCCTTCCATGCCACCCTGGAAGAACTCAACCGTAACCGGGAGCGCCTACTGCCATGAACCAGCCGCTTACCTCTGCCACCAGCCAGGCAAAGCGCAAGGAACTGGTCCGGTTGCGCATGGAGATGTATCGCCAGCAGCTGATCTACAACGCCCAGCCCCTGCACAATCCCATCAGCCTCATCGGTGACCTGGTGCGACCGAACCGGGACAAGGTGGCCAGCTCGGCGAAGAAGCCGTTGATGCTGGGTGCCACGGTGTTCCTGTCGCTGTTCGGCAAACGCCTGGGCGCGGTGGGTCGGCTGGCCCGCATCGGCCTGGCGCTCTACCCGATTGTCAACCGCTTGCAGAATCGCCATCGCGAGCAGGCTGACCAGCCGCTGCCGCCGCCCCGCTAGCGGCGTTATGAAGAATGGCTCCCTCGAGAGCCATTCTGTCATCTGGCACCCTTATCGCATGGCTAAGCTGAACGCTCCGCCCACGATAAGGATAGCCCTGTGTTTTCTGGCCAGCCCACTGCCTTCTTCCAACCCTTCATCGACACCGCGACCGGGCGCATCGCCGGCGTCGAAGCCCTGGGCCGTCTGCGTCAGGCCGATGGCCGCCACGCCTCCGTCGGCCCCCTGTTCGCCAATCCCGATACCCCGACCGCGGAGCTGCTGCAGCTCGACCGCACCCTCAGGGACGATGCGCTGCGGCGCTTCGCCGGCGCGCCGGAGGACTGGTTTCTCAGCCTCAACCTCTCGCCACGCTGGATCAGCCAGCTGGACGATGGCGTCGCCTTGCCCAGCCTGGCGCAATTGCAGCGTTCCGGTATCGACCCGACGCGGATCGTCTACGAGATCACCGAGGCAGCCGGCGATCTGCCGAGCCTGACCCAGGCCGTCGCCCGCTACCGCGAACTCGGCATCCGCATCGCCATCGACGATTTCGGTTCCGGCTATTCACAACTGGATCGGGTGTTGGATCTGCAGCCGGATATCCTCAAGCTGGACATGCGGCTATTCCAGGCCGCCGCGCGAGGCGGCCCCCGGGGCGACGCGGTCAAGGCACTGGCGCAGATGGCCGAAAAGACCGGTTGCTGGCTGATCGCCGAGGGCGTCGAGACCGAGACCGAACTCGACTTCGCCCTGGAGTGCGGCGCCCGCTACGTGCAGGGCTTTCTCTTCGCCGAGGCCACCGCCGAACTGGGCGCGAGCGACAGCCATCAGCAACGCTTCGCTGCCCTGCGCAGCCGCTTCGTCGATGGCAAGCTGGCCCAGCAGACCCGGTTACTGGAATTGCGCCAGCAACTCGCCGAATTCGTCACCCGGCTCAGACCCTGGGCGGAACACGGCGGCCCCCTGAGCGCGCTGCCCGATCCCCAGGCCTTTCCCGGACTGCTGCGCATCTACCAGTGCGACCGCGCCGGTACCCAGATCACCCCGAATCTGGAATGGAACGGCATGTTCTGGCGCGAGAATCGCCGCTACCTCAATCACAACTGGTCCTGGCGCCCCTACTTCTACGCCCTGCTGGCCGAAGGCTGGAACGAGCGCCGCCTGGCGCTTTCGACGGTCTACCGCGACGCCACCACCAACCAGTACTGCCTGACCGCCAGCCAGTTCCTGGAAAGCGGTCAGCGCCTGCTGCTGATCGACCTGGACGCCAGTCAACTGCCAGGCTTTGCCAAGTGAGCGGTGATGATCGTATGTTGCCGAGGTCAGAACGCAGAAGCGCCGCACGGCAACCGCCGGCGCTCCCCTTATCGGTGATAGCTCGAGGACGGCCTTGGACTGGCAGACACTTCTTATCCGCGAACGGCTGGGCAAACCCCTGCACAGCCCGGATGAACTGGGGCGCAGCCCCTTTCACAAGGACCACGACCGCATCATCTTTTCCGGTGCCTTCCGCCGGCTGGGGCGCAAGACCCAGGTTCACCCCGTCACCAGCAACGATCACATCCACACCCGCCTGACCCACAGCCTGGAAGTCAGCTGCGTCGGGCGCTCGCTGGGCATGCGCGTGGGCGAGAGCCTGAGGGGGGCGCTGCCCGACTGGTGCGATCCAAGCGATCTCGGCATGGTGGTGCAGTCGGCCTGCCTCGCCCACGACATCGGCAATCCGCCCTTCGGCCATTCCGGCGAAGACGCCATCCGCTACTGGTTCACCCAGGCCGCCGGCCGCGGCTGGCTGGACGACATGAGCGAGGCGGAGCGCCAGGACTTCCTGCATTTCGAAGGCAACGCCCAGGGCTTCCGGGTGCTGACCCAGCTTGAATACCACCAGTTCGACGGCGGCACCCGCCTGACCTACGCCACCCTCGGCACCTATCTCAAGTATCCCTGGACCTCGCGCTATGCTGCGGCGCCCGGGTACAAGAAGCACAAGTTCGGTTGCTACCAGAGCGAGCTGCCGCTGCTGGAGCAGATCGCCGAGAAACTCGAACTGCCGCTGCTGGGCCCGGAGCGCTGGGCACGGCATCCCCTGGTCTACCTCATGGAGGCCGCCGATGACATCTGCTACGGGCTGATCGATCTGGAAGACGGCCTGGAGATGGAGCTGCTGGACTATGCCGAGGTCGAGGCGCTGCTGCTGGGCCTGGTCGGCGACGACCTACCGGAAACCTATCGGCAACTCGGCCCCAAGGATTCGCGGCGGCGCAAGCTGGCCATTCTGCGCGGCAAGGCCATCGAACACCTGACCAACGCCACCGCCCGCGCCTTCGTCGACCAGCAGGATGCCCTGCTCGCCGGCACCCTGGGCGATGACCTGGTCGAACACATGGCCGGGCCGGCCAAGCTCTGCGTGCAGCGCGCCAAGGCGCTGGCCCGGGAAAAGATCTTCCACGACAAGCGCAAGACCCTGCACGAGATCGGCGCCTACACCACCCTGGAGATCCTGCTCAACGCCTTCTGTGGCGCCGCCCTGGAGCAGCACCGCGGGCGTGAGCCGTCGTTCAAGAGCCGCCGCATCCTCGACCTGTTGGGCAACAGCGCGCCCGATCCTTCCTGGACCCTGCACCAGGCCTTCATGCGGGTGATCGATTTCATCGCCGGCATGACCGACAGCTACGCCACCGCCATGGCGGCCGAGATGACCGGGCGTTCGAACCCGGTCTAAGGAGCGCCACGATGGCCACCGTACCCCGTACGCGCAAGGGTCCTGGCAGTCGCTGGCTGGCCGCCCAGGGCTGGAAGGCCTTTCCCTTCCAGCGCGAGGTGGCCAAGGCCATCGCCGCCGGCGAATCCGGTCTGCTGCACGCCACCACCGGCTCGGGCAAGACCTATGCGGTCTGGCTCGCCGCCCTGGATGCCTTCGTCGCGCCCAGGCCGATCACCGCCAAGGGCCTGCCCAGCAAGCGCAAACAGGCGCCACCGCCGCTCACCGTGCTCTGGCTGACGCCCATGCGCGCCCTGGCGGCGGACACCCTGCGCGCCCTGGAGCGGCCGGTGCTCGACGAAGAACTGGAATGGACTCTGGGCCTGCGCACCGGCGATACCGGCAGCAGCGAGCGCGCCCGGCAGAATCGCCGCCTGCCGACGGCCCTGGTCACCACGCCGGAGAGCCTGTCGCTGTTGCTCTCCCGTGAGGACGCCCAGGAAGCCCTGGGCCAGGTTCGCCTGGTGGTCATCGACGAATGGCACGAATTGCTCGGCAACAAGCGCGGCACCCAGACGCAACTCGCCCTGGCCCGCCTGCGGCGCTGGAATCCCGGGCTGCAGACCTGGGGCCTGTCGGCCACCCTCGGCAATCAGGCCCATGCGCTGGACGTGCTGCTGGCCGGTGCCCCGGGCCAGCTCGTCCAGGGTCGTCAGGACAAGCGCCTGCAGGTGGACACCCTGCTGCCCGAAGGCGGCGTCGAACGCTTCGCCTGGGCCGGGCACCTGGGCATGCGGCTGCTGCAGCAGGTGATCCGCGAACTGGAAGACAGCCCCACCACCCTGGTCTTCACCAACACCCGCGCCCAGACCGAACTCTGGTACCAGGCCCTGTTGCAGGCGCGCCCGGACTGGGCCGGTCTGATCGCCTTGCACCATGGCTCCATCGAGAAGCAGGCCCGCGAATGGGTGGAGGCCGGTCTCAAGAATGGCCTGCTCAAGGCGGTGATCTGTACCTCCAGCCTCGACCTCGGGGTGGATTTCCTGCCGGTGGAGCGGGTGCTGCAGATCGGCTCGCCCAAGAGCATCGCGCGCCTGCTGCAACGCGCCGGCCGCAGTGGTCACGCCCCGGGCCGGGCCTCGCGGGCGACCCTGGTACCCACCTACAGCCTCGATCTGCTGGATGCGGCGGCCACTCGGCGTGCCATCACCGCGGGCGAGATCGAGGCGCGCACCGCCCCGGTCAAGCCCCTGGACGTCCTGGTGCAGCATCTGGTGACCGTCGCCCTGGGCGGCGGCTTCGAACCGGACGACCTGCTACCGGAGATCCGCAGCGCCTGGGCCTATCGCCACCTCAGCGAAGGCGAATGGATCTGGGCGCTGGCCTTCGTTCGCAACGGGGGCGCCTCGCTGTCGGCCTATCCGGACTATCGCCGTGCCGAGCCCGATGCCGAAGGCATCTGGCGGGTGCCTGACAAGCAACTGGCCAAGCGGCATCGGCTGGGCATCGGCACCATCGTCAGCGAGACCAGCCTCAATGTGCAGTTCTGGTCCAAGGGCGGCGGTGGCAATCGCCTGGGCAATATCGAGGAAGGCTTCATCGCCCGGCTGCGGCCCGGCGACCACTTTCTCTTCGCCGGTCGTACCCTGGAACTGGTACGGGTGGAAAACATGACGGTGTACGTGCGCCGTGCCAGCGGGCGCAAGGCCGCCATCCCGCGCTGGAGCGGCAGTCGCATGCCGCTCTCGGACACCCTCGCCCAGCACGTGCTGGCCCTGCTCGAAGACGCCGAGGCCCAGCGTTACGAAAGCCCGGAAATGCGCCTGCTGCAACCGCTGCTGGATGTACAGCGGCAGTGGTCGGCACTGCCCAGCGCCCATTACCTGCTCGCCGAGACCCTGGAATCCCGCGAAGGCTCGCACCTGTTCCTCTATCCCTTCGCCGGCCGGCATGCCCATCTGGGGCTGGCCAGCCTGCTGGCCTGGCGCCTGGCGCAGAGGAGACCCTGCACCTTTTCCATCGCCGTCAACGACTACGGCCTGGAACTGGTCTCACCGGTCAGCCTGGACTGGCAGGAGCTACTCGATGCCAGCCTCTTCACTACCGACAACCTGGTCAGCGATACCCTCGCCAGTCTGAACGCCGCCGAACTCGCCCAGCGCCGGTTTCGCGAGATCGCCCGCATCTCGGGGCTGATCTTTTCCGGCTATCCGGGGGCGCACAAGAGCAACCGCCAGCTGCAGGCCAGCAGCAGTCTCTTCTACCAGGTCTTTCGCCAGTACGACCCGGACAACCTGCTGCTCGGCCAGGCCCAGACCGAAGTCCTGCGCCAGGAACTCGATGCCGATCGCCTGCAGCAGACCCTGACCCGGACCGGCGCCCTGCCCCTGCGCCTGGTGAACCTGGACCATCCCTCGCCCTTCGCGCTGCCCCTCATGGTCGAGCGCTTGCGCGAGAGTCTGAGTTCGGAAAAGCTGGCCGACCGCATCACCCGCCTGGTCGGCGATCTTGAACGCGAAGCCGGGCCCGACGAGCGAGCACGCGCCTTCGATCCCGAATCCCTGGTGCAACCCAGCCATGACAGCGATCTGACGCCCCGCCGTGGCGCTACTGCGCGGCGTCCTCGCGTACAGAAATCCGGTCGTCCTCGATAACGATCCGGCCCTGGCGATAGAGATGGCCGATGGCCTTCTTGAAATTGCCCTTGCTGACGCCGAACAGCTGGTGGATCAGGGCTGGCGGACTGCTGTCGCTGAGCTCCAGCACCCCGCCGCGCGCCTTGGCCAGGGCGATGATCTGCTCGGCGAGATCGGCGCCCGCCGCGGCTCCCTGGGCCTGCAGGGTCAGGCTGATCTTGCCGTCCGCTCGGATCTCGCGAATGAAGCCGCGCTCGCGCTGACCCAGGCGCAGCGGCTTGAAGGCCTCATTGCGATGCACCAAGCCCCAGTGCTTGTTGTCGACGATCACCTTGTAGCCGAGGTCGGTCTGCTCGACCACCAGCAACGGCACCGGCTGGCCGACCTTGTAGCGCGGCGGGTCGCGGTCCAGATAGCGATCCAGGCGTGCGGTGGCGACGATCCGCCGGGTGCGGGCGTCCAGATGCACGTGCACCACGCAATGGTCGCCCACCTGCAGCGGACGCTTCTCTTCCGAATGCGGCAGCAGCAGGTCCTTGGGCAGGCCCCAGTCGAGGAAGATCCCTACCCGGCCGACCTCCACCACCCGCAGACTGGCAAAGCCGCCGACCTGCACCTTCGGCTTATCGGTGGTGGCGATCAGGCGGTCTTCGCTGTCCAGATAAAGGAAGACGTTGAGCCAGTCGCCTTCGGCGCAGGGTTCGTCACGCGGCGCATAACGACGCGGCAGCAGCACCTCGCCGTCGTTGCCGGCATCTAGGAACAGACCGATGGGGGTGTTGCGCAAAATCTGCAAGCTGTTGAAGCGACCCAGCAAGGCCATGAATGGAGACTCCTGTAGAAAGCGGTCTATTTTACCGCGATCATCAAGGCCACTGCTCGATCGCTGGCCTGCATCGTCGAAAAGGTCGCTCGGCGGCATGCGCAGCGCTGATGGCGGCAAGGCAGTGCTCGTGTGACGAACCTCGACCTGACCTGACTCCATCCCCGCATAGCTCGGCGCCATGAGTTGCCGAAGGCACATCCGTAGGGCCGGAGCATCATGTTATTGGCGGCTGCTTGCGGCTTGGAACCGCAAGCTGAAGGGAAGCAGCCCACGCGCGAGGAGCGCGCCCACTGCTCCACGTCGAATCCAGTGACCGCCTGACTCAGGCAGTCAGGCAGTCAGCTGCGAGTGGAATCTCTATGAAGAGACCGACCGTATCAGCCTCGACGCGCATCGCCGCCACGACCGTATTCAACAGGAACGGATTGGTAGCCTGCTCGTTGGTCACTATGCGCTGGGTCAGCTTGATCGCCTGGTGGGCGTGGTAAACCGCTATCAGTATCTCGTTGAGGTTCAGGCGACGAAGCTCGACGCGGTATCCGGCGAGGCCATGGCCCAGTGCGCGTCCTGCGCTTTCCAGTCCGTTTTTCACAGTAGATCCTTGGACCCTTGCGGTCCGGGGTAATAATTCGAACAAAATAATAGCACCTAGCCACCATCCGAATTGAGCAGGTCATCACCGTTTCGACACCACTGGCCTATGAGACCCGCCACGCCAGGCTAAGCCCTCGCCCGCAACGGCTGTGCATGGCTCAGGCCGGCCACGGAATAGCTCTGCCTGGACGCCAACTGGCGACATCTCGGCGCGAGGACCAGGGTGCCGACCTGCAACGACGTTCAAAGGAGCCTGCAGGGGGCGCATAGGCTCCTGAAAAACCTCCAGAACCATCAGGTGCGCAATACGGCTTGCCGAACTCGACGTACTGCCCTGCGTCTCGCTCCCCGGTACCCTCCGTTCAGGAAACGATTCAGCACGGATCGCTGCTCGCAGTCGACGGGGCGAGGCCCAGGACAGCGCTCGGCGCTCCCTCTGCCAACAGCCGTTTACCTGCTCCAGCTACCGCTTCGACCATGGTCGGTAAAGTCAACATCGGGCAGCTCAAAGGTCTTGTTTTGCGCAAGCCAGTCTGAGACCATCCATCGCTGTCAGGTGAGGCTGTCTCTACAAAGCGGCTCACCTGTCGAGAACCTGGAGTACATCAGGGCCAGCTTTCGCGGCATGGGTTTCTCCTCGTTTCAAAACTGTCGTCCTTTGGACAACAACGTCATCTTATTCAAGGAGAAATCCATGTCTACTCGCCAAACTGGCACCGTCAAGTGGTTCAACGACGAGAAAGGCTTCGGCTTCATCACCCCCCAGAGCGGTCCGGACGTGTTCGTTCACTACCGTTCCATTCAGGGTAACGGCTTCAAGAGCCTGCAAGAAGGCCAGGCTGTTTCCTTCCTGGTCGTGCAAGGCCAGAAAGGCCTGCAGGCCGATGAGGTGCAGGTGATCTAATCACCCGCCTTCTCGAAAAAGCCCAACCCCGGTTGGGCTTTTTTTTGCGCGAACGTTGGCCCCTGCCAGCTTTCGCTATCGCCACTTAGGGATGAGGTGCGTTTCATGAAGACTCTCGCTGCCCTGCTCTGCCTGCTTCTGCTCGCCGGTTGCGCCGCCTTTCCCGGTGACGAACTCTCTTCCCAGCCATTCCGCACGTCCCTGAGCGCGCCACCACAGCGGCCCAATGTGCTGGTGGAATTCAATTTCTATCGTGGCACTGTCGAGGACGCCAAGGAGGCGACGTCGATCGCCGTCGCCCGTGAAGGCCTGAAGCCCCGGCTGCGCGAGATCCTGGCAGGCTCCGGACTGTTCGACCGCATCACCCTGGTGCCGGAACCCGGCAGACCCGACGACGCCCTGCTGCGCCTCAAGCTCTACAACAGCACCTCCTACGCCGCCGCCATCGCCAGTGGCCTGATCACCGGCGCCACCTTCTTTCTCGTCCCGGGAACCGCCAGGGACGACTATGTGCTGACCGCCGAATGGATCGCGCCGGGAAGCGGACCGTCCACCCGCGTGCGCAACGCCAGCTCGGTGCGCACCTGGATGGGGGTGTGGTTCCTGCCCCTGGCCGCCAGCCATCAGGCCGGGACCGCCATCGAGGAATCCTTCGCCCGCCAGGTCAACGAAGCCCTGCGCCAGCTGCAGAACGCCGGCGTGTTCGCTGACCACTCCTCGCCCCAGGGGAACGGCGAAACGTCTGCGCCGGTCACACCTTGACCGGCAATCACGTAGACGAGGATCCCATGGCCGAAGAAAAGCGCAAAGCCGACGAACGCGAACTGCCCAAGGACGAAAAGCCCCTGCGCACCGAGCACGCCAAGACCGACGACGGGCGCGATCCGCCTTCGCCTAACAGTCCGGACCGTACCAAGGACGCCACCGGCTACAACTGATCCCGCCTTTCCGGAAACGACTGCTGCGGCGGTCGTTTCTTTATCCGCGCCCTGCCCCTTGGGGTTGGCTCGCCCCTCCCTCCTTACTGCATAATGCCCACACTCCGACGTCTATCGGCCCCTTTTTCTCTTCAACTAGGCCGATACCCTGCCAAGGTGTGTGTCCCGATGCGAAAGACCTTCCGATCTCTGGGCCTGCTGCTGAGCTGCTGCGCCCTGGGCTTTTCCCTGCCCGTCAATGCCGATACCTCCTACCTGCCGCCGCGAATCGAAAAGGCGATGCAGACCAACAAGATTCCCGGCAGCGACCTGTCGCTGGTGATGCTGCCCCTCGATGGCCCGGGCGAGAACGACTACTACAATGCCGACGTCTCGGTGAATCCGGCTTCGACCATGAAGCTGATCACCACCTTTGCCGCCCTGGAACTGCTGGGTCCCACCTATCAGTGGAAGACCGAGTTCTATACCGACGGCACGCTCAAGGACGGCATCCTCAACGGCAATCTCTACCTCAAGGGTGGCGGCGATCCCAAGCTGAACATGGAGCGGCTGTGGCTGCTCATGCGTGATCTGCGCGCCAATGGCGTGCTGGAAGTCACCGGTGACCTGGTGCTGGATCGCGGTCGCTTCGTGAAACCCAATCTGCCGGCCTTCAACGACGATGGCGAAGACGAGAACAAGACCTTCCTGGTCGGTCCGGACTCGCTGCTGGTCAATCTCAAGTCGGTGCGCATGGTGGTCCGCTCGGCCGATGGCCGGGTCAGCGTCTCCATGGATCCGCCGCTGACCAACGTCAACATCGACAACCAGATGCGCGCCACCGGCAAGAGCGGTTGCCCGGCCTGGCCCGAAGTGCGCTTCAATCCGGTGCCTCAGGCCGATGGCAGTACCAGCCTCATCGTCAGCGGCCAGTTGCCGGACGGCTGCAACGCCCAGAGCTATCTGTCGCTGCTCGATCACCCGGCCTATACCGCCGGCGCGGTCCGGGCCATCTGGCAGGAACTGGGTGGCAGCATCAAGGGCCGTACCCGCGAGGGCAGCGTGCCGCGCAATGCCGAGCTGCTCGCCCGGGCCTTCTCGCCCGATGTGGTGGAGATCATTCGCGACATCAACAAGTACAGCAACAACACCATGGCCCAGCAGCTGTTCCTCTCCATCGGGGCGCAATTCCGCACCTCGGCGGATGCCGACGACAGCAAGGCGGCGCTGCGAGTCATCCGTTCGTGGCTGGCGCGCAAGGGCATCAACGCCAGTCACCTGATCATGGAGAACGGCTCCGGCCTGTCCCGGACCGAGCGGGTCAGTGCCCGGGAGATGGCGGAGATCCTGCGCGCCGCCTGGCAGAGTCCCTATGGCCCGGAGTTCATCTCTTCACTGCCGCTGGCCGGCATGGACGGCACCCTGCGCAAGCGCATGAAGAATTCACCGCTGACCGGCCAGGCCCACATGAAGACCGGCACCCTGAACAATGTACGGGCCCTGGCGGGCTTCGTCCGGGACGCCAACGCGCGCAACTGGGTGGTGGTCGCCATTCTCAACAGCAGCCGCCCCTGGGGAGCTTCGTCGATCCTGGACGAGGTGGTGCTGGACCTCTATCAGCGCAGCCGCCAGGATGGCGCGGTCGCCAACTGACGCGCAAAACAAAACCGGCGTCTGCTTGCACAGACGCCGGTTTTGTTTACCACACTCGGCAAGGCAGGCCGGAAAGCCGACGTTACCGCGCTGCACCGCATTGGGCAAGAACTTTGTCCCACGCACCCTTGTGGGGCATTTTCAGGCCTTTGACGGGCTAGATCATGCCGAGCAAGAGCAGTACCAGCAGGACGACCAGGATGGCGCCCACGATACCGGACGGGCCATAGCCCCAGCTGCGCGAATGCGGGAATACCGGAAGTCCGCCGATGAGCAGGACCAGCAGCACCAGAACCAGGATGGTCGAGAGAGTCATCTGCCATTCTCCATGGAGGCCAGGGGTCGACCGTCGCCGTAACAGCTTGATACGAAGCAACGGGCCTATTCCATGGACCCGCGCCAGCGACGGAAAATCCCGACGTCGTCAGGTAACTCCGGCTGCCCATGCCAAGTCGGTGTTTTCACGCCCAAAAGAAAGCCCGGATCAGAGATCCGGGCTTGGTCTTGTCGCAGATATCTGTCAGTGCGAGACGGCGCCGCTGGCACCCAGACCGGTCTGGGATCTGACGAACTGCGGATAGAAGCGCGCACGCTCTTCTTCGCCAGCCGCCGACTTGTCGGTGATGGAGAAGAACCAGATACCGATGAAGGCCACGGCAATGGAGAACAGCGCCGGGTATTCATAGGGGTAGATCGGCTTGGCATGACCGAGGATGGTCACCCAGATGGTCGGGCCGAGCACCATCAGGGCCACTGCGGTGATCAGGCCGAGCCAGCCACCGATCATGGCGCCACGAGTGGTCAGCCGCTTCCAGTACATCGAAAGCAGCAGGATGGGGAAGTTGCAGCTGGCGGCGATGGAGAACGCCAGGCCCACCATGAAGGCGATGTTCTGCTTCTCGAAGAGGATGCCAAGGGCGATGGCGACGACGCCCAGCGCCACGGTGGTCATCTTGGAGACGCGGATCTCGTCCTTCTCGTTGGCCTTGCCCTGCTTGATCACGCTGGCGTAGAGGTCATGGGAGACCGCCGAAGCACCGGCCAGGGTCAGACCGGCGACCACCGCCAGGATGGTGGCAAAGGCCACCGCCGAGATGAAGCCCAGGAAGATGCTGCCACCCACGGCGTTGGCCAGGTGTACCGCGGCCATGTTGTTGCCACCCAGCAGGGCGCCGGCGGCGTCCTTGAAGGCCGGGTTGGTGCTGACCAGCAGGATGGCGCCAAAGCCGATGATGAAGGTCAGGATGTAGAAATAACCGATGAAGCCGGTAGCGTAGAACACGCTCTTGCGGGCTTCCTTGGCGTCACTGACGGTGAAGAAGCGCATCAGGATGTGCGGCAGGCCGGCGGTGCCGAACATCAGCGCCAGACCCAGGGAGAAGGCCGAGATCGGATCCTTCACCAGACCGCCGGGACTCATGATGGCTTCGCCCTTCGGATGCACGGCGATGGCTTCGGCGAACAGGCGGTTGAAGTCGAAGCCGACGTGCTTCATCACCATGAAGGCCATGAAACTGGCACCGGAGAGCAGCAGCACCGCCTTGATGATCTGTACCCAGGTGGTGGCCAGCATGCCGCCGAAGAGCACATAGAGCACCATCAGGATACCCACCAGCACCACGGCGATGCTGTAGTCCAGGCCGAACAGCAGCTGGATCAGCTTGCCGGCACCGACCATCTGGGCGATCAGGTAGAGGGCGACCACCACCAGCGACCCGCAGGCGGACAGGGTACGGATGTCCTTCTGCTTGAGGCGATAGGAGGCCACGTCGGCGAAGGTGTACTTGCCCAGGTTGCGCAGGCGCTCGGCGATCAGGAACAGGATGATCGGCCAGCCCACCAGGAAGCCGATGGAGTAGATCAGGCCGTCGTAGCCGGAGGTGAACACCAGGGCGGAAATGCCCAGGAAGGAGGCGGCCGACATGTAGTCACCGGCGATCGCCAGGCCGTTCTGGAAACCGGTGATGCGTCCACCGGCGGCGTAGTAGTCCGCGGCAGAGCGATTGCGTTTCGAGGCCCAGTAAGTGATGCCCAGGGTGGCCCCGACGAAGGCCACGAACATCAGGATGGCGGAGACGTTCAGGGGTTGGCGCTGGACCGCGCCGCTGATGGCATCGGCGGCCCAGAGCGAAGGCGAGAGGGCCAGCAGCGCGGCGGTCAGGGAAAGACGTTTCATGGCTGCACCTCCCGGAGGATTTCCGCGTTGAGCCGATCGAATTCGCCATTGGCCCGGCGTACATAGATACCGGTCAGGACGAAGGCCGAAAGGATCAGACCGACGCCCAGGGGAATGCCCCAGGTCATGGCGGTCTCCGCATGGATACGGGTGCCGAGGACCTTGGGGGCGAAGGCGATCAGGAGGATGAAGGCGGAATAGAGTCCGAGCATGATGGCCGAAAGCGTCCAGGCGAATCGCCCGCGTTTCGCCACCAGCTCCTGGAAACGCGGACTGGCTTCAATCCGCCGGTAGGTGCTGTCATTCATTATTGTTGTTCCTTACAGCATGACGGGAGCGTCGAGCTCTACTCTAGGCCCGCCCGGTAAGGCTTCCAGACGACTTTAGTCGTACCCCTCCAGACCTCAGTAATCCCAGAGGCGACGCCAGCCCTGCAACGGGTGGTGACCCTCGCCATCGAGCACTGAAACGCTCGCTGTCATCCCCGCACTGAGGTGGATATCCGCCGGTACGTCGAGCAGTTCGATGCGCACCGGAATGCGCTGCGCCAGGCGTACCCAGTTGAAGGTCGGCTCGACGTTGGCCAGCAACTGGGCATCATTGGCCGCATTGCGATCGGTGATGCCGCTGCTGATGCTCGCCACCCGTCCCTGCAGCGGCGCTGCCTGGTTCATCAGGCGCACCCGTACCGCAGCGCCGGGGTGGATATGGGGGATCTTGGTTTCCTCGAAATAGGCCATGACGTAGAAGGAACGGGTATCCACCAGCGCCATCACCGCCTGGCCGGTCTGCACATAGTTGCCCTCGGCGAATCTGAGGTTGGTGATCCGCCCCTCCCGCGGCGCCAGCACCCGGCTGCGATCCAGGTTGATCTGGGCCAGGTTCACGTCGCTCAGGGCTTCCTGGTACTGGCTGCGGGCGACGGCGACATTGACCTGGGCGGTCTCGCGGTCCTCCGCGCTGATGGCACTGGTACCCAGGCGTTGGCGCCGGGCCGCCTCGCTTTCGCGCAGACGCAGTTGCTGCTGGCGCGTATCGGCCACCGCCTTGGCATGGTCGAGATTGGCCTGATAGCGCTGCTGGTCGATCTGCAGGAGCAGATCGCCGCGCTTTACCAGCTGGTTGTCCACCACTGCCAGGCGCGTCACCCAGCCCGACACGTCGGGCGCCACCACCACCACGTCCGCCCGTACCCGCGCATCGCGGGTCCAGGGGGTGTAGAGATAGAAATGCCACAGCCAGGTGCCGGCCAGGATGGCGAGCAGTACCACGCTCAGGGTTATCGCCACACGCAGGGTCTTGTGCATCGCCTTGGGGATCCTCTTGTCAGGGGGCTCAGGTGGCCAGGACGGCGACGAGGCCGGCCAGCCAGAGCACGAACAGCGCACAGCCGAACAGGGCGCTGTGCCACAGATGGCGGCCGAGGCCGCTGCGCTGCAGCAGCCACAGCGACAGCGCCGTCAGCAGCAGCGCCAGGACGCCATAGACGAACAGCGGCCCCAGATAGACCCCGCCGATGGCCCATTCATGCAGATTCATCCGCGCCCTCCTCCGCTACCGCTTTCAGACAACAGCCACGCCAGGTCTGCTGGAGCTGGCCGATGGCGCCGCGCGCCAGGCGATGCGGCTCATCGTCGGGGGCCTGGCCCAGCGCCACGCGCAGGCGCTGGGCCGCCGTGTCCAGCGCGTCCGGCTGCAGGTCATCGAAGCCGACCGCCAGTTGCTCGGCGAAGCGCCCGAGAAAGGCATCCCGCGCCCGTGCCACTTCGCCCCGGGCACCTGCCAGGCAGGCGCGCAGGTGCAGCAGCTCGTTGCCCAGATCGAGCGCCAGCAGGCCCCGCTCCCAGCGGCCGCGTTCGCTGGCCGACAACTGCTCGATATGCCGCGCCAGCAGCAGCAGGCGATCCGCCATCCGCCCGCCGAACCAGGTCTCGGCATTGGCCAGGGGGACCGTGGTCAGCCGCTGCAGGTCGTGGGTGGTGGCCTCGAGGATCCGGCGACTGGTGCGCCGCGGCGTGCGCAGACTGATCAGCCGGAACATGAGCACGGCCGAACCGACGCCGATCAGCAGACTCTGCAGCTGGTTGAGCAAGGCACCCATCTCCACCTGGCCGTGGTTGTTGGGCGAGACCAGCACCAGCAGATGGATGGCGAAGGCCGTCGCTGTCCCCACCACGCTGGGAGGCCCGGCCATCCCCAGGGCGGCAAAAAACAGCGGCACCCCCAGCACCAGGCACAGCAGCGGATAGCCGCTGATCTGCGGCAGCAGCACCTGGCTGATCAGGATGGCGACCGGCGCCGCATAGAGAATGCCCCGCAGGAAACCGAGGCCGATGGCGGCGGCGTTGTCGCGATTGGCGAACAGGCTGCAGATGACGCCGGCCATCAGCATGGCGCCTGGCGCGGACGGCCAGGCACTGGCCAGCCAGAACACCCCCACGGCCAGCAACGCACAGGCGCTGCGCAGGCCATAGAGCAGCGCCGTTTGGACATCGCGATGGCGGGCTAGCGCCGAGGGCGCCACGGCGCTGAGCCGGGCCGTATGGACGCTGTCCAGAGCGCGACCGGCGAGCAGGATCTTGTCCAGCAGGATGGCGAAACGGGCCAGCAGGTAGCGCTGGTCGTTGTCGAGTTGCGGCGAGGTGCCGGCAGCCTCTCGCAGACGCTGCAGGAGGGCTTCCAGGGCCGGAGCCTGGGGGTCGGCCAGGGTCGTAAGCAGTTCGTCGCGCCAGGGCTGCAGGACGGCCCTCCGCGGCTCGTCCAGGCCACGCCACTGGCGCATGGCGCCGCGAGCGGTCCGCAACAGGCTGAGCAGGTCCCGCGACAGCAGCCGCAACGCCCTGGCGCGCTGCCGGCCGCGCTGGCCTTCGAACCAGGCGTGATCGCGCTGGGCATCCACCGCCACCACCTGACCGAGCATGGCCAGCAGTCCCTGGGTTGCATCCTGGGCCTCGGCCAGCTCCGCCCGGGCGGCAGCCACGCCCTGTTCCCAGGTGCGGCGTGCCTGGACAGCTAGATTCTGCTCCACCCGTTGCGGCCAGAACAGCGCACTCACCGCCGAGGCCACGACGATACCCAGGCAGATCTCGGTACAGCGGGCCACCGCCTGGTCGAACACCGTCAGCGGATGGGCGATGGCGGGCAGGCCGATGATGGCGACCGTATAGCCGGCCAGCACGAAGCCATAGGCGACGTGATTGCGCAGCAGGGTCGAGGCCGCCGTGCACAGCGCCATCCAGCCGGCCAGCGCGAGCAGGAACAGCCAGGGCGTCTGGGCGAAGAAGCCCATCAGCACCACCGCCATGCAGGTGCCGACGAGGGTGCCGAGCAGGCGGAACAATCCCTTGGCCAGCACCATGCCGGACAGCGGCTGGGAGACGATCATCACTGTCATGCAGGCCCAGACCGGTTGTTCGAGACTGAAGCGAAAGGCCAGCCAGAGCGCCAGTCCGGCGGCGAACAGGGTCTTGCCGGCAAAGAGGAGCGCCGTCGGCGTGGGAGCGAGAAAGACCGTCCAGGGTAGACGCACGTCGGCTCTTGGATTGCGGGGGATCCAGCATAGGCCGCGCGGCCCAGGCGAAGTTCCAGCGGTTATGCCGGACGAAAAAAAGGCGACCCGGGGTCGCCTGAAGTGCCTTGCGTGCTCGAGCGACGACGCTCCGTCGTCACCACTCCCTGCAGACTAGCCGAGTTGCAGCCGCCGCTCTTGATCGAGATCAAGGTTTGCCGGGTTTTGTCCGGTCATGCCAAGCAGGCGGTCGATCAGGGCGCAATCGGATTCGCGCCGCACCTGGGCGAACAGGGCCGCAGCCTCGGGATAGCTGCGCGTCAGCATGCCAAGCCACTGCTTGAGGCGTCCCGGGGCATAGCGCGGTGCCAGCTTGCGTTGCGCCATGCTCCAGAAGCGCTGCACCCGCGGCAGGATCTCGGCCCAGCTCTGCGGGACGGCTTCTTCTCCGCGTACGGCAGCGGCGATCTGCAGCGCCAGGTCCGGTCGCGAGACCAGACCGCGCCCCAGCATCACCGAGGCCTGGCCGCTGACGCTGCGACAGCGCCAGTAGTCGTCCAGGGTCCAGATCTCGCCATTGGCCAGCACCGGCACGGACACCCGGTCAGCCACCCGCGCCACCCACTCCCAGTGCGCCGGCGGACGATAACCCTCGACCTTGGTCCGCGCATGGACCACCAGTTGCGCCGCGCCCCCCTCCGCCAGCGCCTCGGCGCAGGCCAGGGCGCCGTTCGGGCTGTCATAGCCCAGGCGCATCTTGGCGGTGACCGGAATGTGCGCCGGAACGGCCTGGCGCACGCTCTCGACAATGCGGTTGAGCAGCTCCGGCTCCTTGAGCAGCACCGCTCCGCCGCGGGACTTGTTGACGGTCTTGGCCGGGCAGCCGAAGTTGAGATCGATCACTGGCGCGCCCAGGGTGCAGGCAAAGGCCGCGTTGTCCGCCAGGCAGGCCGGATCCGAGCCCAGCAGTTGCACCCGCATGGGCGTACCGGATGGCGTGCGCGCGCCCTCCTCCAGCTCCGGTGCCAGCTTGGCGAAGGCCGCCGCCGGCAGCAGCCGATCACAGACGCGGATGAATTCGCTCACGCACCAGTCGAGTCCACCCACCTCGGTCAGCAGTTCGCGCAGGATGTCGTCGACGAGACCCTCCATGGGCGCCAGGGCGATCTCCATGCTCAGAGGTCCTCGCCAGGGAGCGCCTGGCCATAGCCAACCAGGAATTCGGGTGGCATGCGCCTGGGCTTGCCGGAAGACAGCTCGATGCAGACGAAGGTCGTCCGGGCGCGCAGCAGGGTCACGCCATCGGCGGGCCGCTGCAACTGGAATTGCCGGGTCATGCGCAGACGGCGATCCCAGTCCACCAGCCAGGTGCCCAGCACCAGCTCATCGTCCCGATAGCCACTGCTGAGGTAGTCGATCTCGTGGCGTACCACGGCCATGGCGCGATCCAGGCGCTGGAAGGTGGCCAGATCCAGACCCAGGGCCGCCGAGTGCTGCCAGGCGCACTGTTCGAGCCAGCTGACGTAGACGGCGTTGTTGGCATGGCCCAGGCCGTCGATGTGCTCGGCGCCGATGCGCAGCGGCAGGAGATGGGGAGTCGGTCTGTCCCACTGCATGAAGAGACCCTCTCGCGGGCAAGGTCGGAAGACGGGAAGCCGGACCGGATACGAACCTGGCCAGGTCATCGGTCGCGGATACTGGCACGAATCCACGGACAATAAAAAAGGGCCTGCATCGCTGCAGGCCCTTCTTCATGTTTGGCGCACTCGGGAGGATTCGAACCTCCGACCGCTCGGTTCGTAGCCGAGTACTCTATCCAGCTGAGCTACGAGTGCGTTTCGGTGAGTTTAACCAGGACACCGCTGGTACTGCTGAAGCCAGAGGCTTCGTCGATTTGGCGCACTCGGGAGGATTCGAACCTCCGACCGCTCGGTTCGTAGCCGAGTACTCTATCCAGCTGAGCTACGAGTGCGTTGAAGCTGCGTATTCTAGCTTCCGTTTCTGACGTGTCAAGCAAATTTGCTTGTTTATCAGGTACTTACCAATCGGTCAGTACAGCGGAGCCAGTTTGAAGCAAATGGCGGTGAGGGAGGGATTCGAACCCTCGACACCCTTTTGAGGTGTACTCCCTTAGCAGGGGAGCGCCTTCGGCCACTCGGCCACCTCACCGCAACGGGGCGAAACTATATCGAAGGTTTGCCCGTTTGCAAAGAGAAAAATTCAAAAAAAATCAGTGGTTTGGTTCTTGGTCCTTTTCCTTCTGGATGCGCTGATAGATTTCCTCGCGATGAACCGCGACTTCTTTGGGTGCATTGACGCCGATACGGACCTGGTTGCCCTTGACTCCCAGTACCGTCACGGTGACTTCATCACCCACCATCAGGGTCTCACCAACCCGACGAGTCAAAATAAGCATTCCATTCTCCTTAAGCTTTTAACTCAGTCTGCACGTATGAACCGAAACGATCCCTGAATGGACGTTCTAGTCGCTATTGACCTCTGTCCATGCAAGTAAAGTTCCGTAGAACCCGCGTCAGATGAGGTCCCTGTGGCAGGGACCTCATCTGACCGGTCACTCGGCGCCGCGTGCGGGGGCGTCGAGCTCGAAAGCGGTATGCAGGGCACGGACGGCCAGTTCGAGGTATTTCTCCTCGATGACCACCGATACCTTGATCTCGGAGGTGGAGATCATCTGGATGTTGATGCTCTCCTTGGCGAGGGCTTCGAACATCTGGCTGGCCACACCGGCATGGGATCTCATGCCCACGCCAACGATGGAGACCTTGGCGATCTTGGTGTCGCCGACGGACTCCCGGGCACCGATCTCGACGCCGGTGCGCTTGAGGATCTCCAGGGCCGCCTGGTAGTCGTTGCGGTGCACGGTGAAGGTGAAGTCGGTGGTGTTATCGTGCGCGACGTTCTGCACGATCATGTCGACTTCGATGTTGGCCGCACTGATCGGGCCGAGGATCTTGAAGGCCACGCCGGGGGTATCCGGCACACCGCGAATGGTCAGCTTGGCTTCGTCACG
Organism: Pseudomonas oryzihabitans; assembly: GCF_014522265.1. GTDB lineage: Bacteria > Pseudomonadota > Gammaproteobacteria > Pseudomonadales > Pseudomonadaceae > Chryseomonas > Chryseomonas aestiva. The sequence goes on along the minus strand of NZ_CP017024.1, from coordinate 3,340,088 downwards.
GTTGAAGGCGATGCCGGAGATGATCGGCTGTTCCATGGATTCCTCTTCATCAAGGGTAATGAGGGTGCCCGGACCCTCCTGAAAGCTGTGCAGCACGCGCAGCGGCACGTTGTACTTGCCGGCGAATTCCACCGAGCGGATCTGCAGCACCTTGGAGCCGAGGCTGGCCATTTCCAGCATTTCCTCGAAGGTGATCTTGTCCAGGCGCTGGGCCTGGGGCACCACGCGCGGATCGGTGGTGTAGACGCCGTCGACGTCGGTGTAGATCTGGCACTCATCGGCCTTCAGCGCGGCCGCCAGGGCCACGCCGGTGGTGTCGGAGCCACCACGGCCCAGGGTGGTGATGTTGCCCTGCTCGTCGACACCCTGGAAGCCGGCCACGACCACTACCTTGCGCGCCTTGAGGTCGGCGCGGATGCGGGCGTCGTCGATCTGCTGGATGCGTGCCTTGGTGTGCGCGCTGTCGGTAAGGATGCGCACCTGGCTGCCCGTGTAGGAAACCGCCTGGACGCCGCGCTTGAGCAGCGCCATGGTCAGCAAGCCGATGGTGACCTGCTCGCCGGTGGAAACCATGACATCCAGCTCGCGCGGATCGGGTTGCTCCATGATTTGCTTGGCGAGGCCGATCAGGCGATTGGTCTCGCCGCTCATGGCCGACACCACCACCACGATCTGGTCGCCCGCCTCATGGAAGCGTTTCACCTTGTCGGCGACCTGCTCGATACGCTCCACCGTACCCACCGAGGTACCGCCGAATTTCTGTACGATCAATGCCATTGCTTGCTGCCCGTCCGCAGAAAAATCTGATTCAAGTTGTTGAGGGAGGAAGCGGGCCGCCCTCCCCGGCGACCCGAGCCCGCTCATAATCTGCTGCGCGTCGGCCAAACGGCGTTGGAATTGCTTTCGGAATGCTCATTTACCATTCGTAAATTCGAACGCGAGTCCGATCCGCTTCCTCAAGCACTTCCGCCTTGTTTGGCTCTAGCTCGCGAGATTATGGCTCCTATAGGCTTTCCTCGGCGTACTGGCCGGCACAGGCCAGGGCCGCTTCGAGCTGGCTGGCATCGGTACCGCCGCCCTGGGCCATGTCCGGACGACCGCCGCCCTTGCCACCGACCACGGCCGCGGCGCGCTTCATCAGCTCGCCGGCCTTGAGCCTGGCGGTCAGGTCGGCGGTGACGCCGGCCACCAGCACCACCTTGCCGTCGGCTTCGCCACCCAGCAGGATCATGCCGCTGCCGAGCTTGTTCTTGAGCTGGTCGACCAGCGCCAGCAGCGCCTTGCCGTCGAGACCGTCGAGGCGCGCGGTGAGCACCTTGGCGCCCTTGACGTCCTGCGCCTGGTCCAGCAGGTCACCGGCCGAGGCACTGGCGGCCTTGGCCTTGAGCTGCTCGATTTCCTTTTCCAGCTGGCGATTGCGCTCGACCAGCGCGGCCAGCTTGTCCAGCACGTTGTCGCGACTGCCCTTGAGCAGGCTGGCGGCTTCGCGCAGCTGCTCCTCGGCGCCGTTGAGGTAGGCCAGGGCCGCGGTGCCGGTGATGGCTTCCACGCGGCGCACGCCGGAGGCCACGCCGCCTTCGCTGACCAGCTTGAGCAAGCCGATGTCGCCGGTCTGGGCCACATGGGTGCCACCGCACAGCTCGACGGAGAACTCACCGCCCATGCCGACCACGCGCACCACGTCGCCGTACTTCTCGCCGAACAGCGCCATGGCGCCGCGGGCCTTGGCTTCGTCGATGGCCATGACCTCGGTGGTCACCGCGCTGTTCTTGCGGATCTCTTCGTTGACGATGGTCTCGATGCGCTTGAGCTCCTCGGGCTTGATGGCCTCGAAGTGGCTGAAGTCGAATCTCAGGCGCTGGTCGTTGACCAGGGAGCCCTTCTGATGGACATGATCGCCCAGCACCTGGCGCAGCGCGGCGTGCAGCAGGTGGGTACCGGAGTGGTTCAGGGCGATGCCCTGGCGGCGGCTGGCGTCGACCTGGGCCATGAGCGCGGTGCCGACGTTGAGGCTGCCCCTGGTCACCACGCCATGGTGCAGGAAGGCACCCTGGGTCTTGGTGGTGTCGCGCACGGCAAAGCCGACACCGGCGCTTTCCAGGGTACCGGTATCACCGACCTGGCCACCGGATTCACCGTAGAACGGCGTCTGGTCGAGGATGACCACGCCCTCCTCGCCTTCGGCCAGGCTGTCCACCGGCTGACCGGCACGGTACAGGGCGACGATGGTGCCCGAGGCGCTGGTGGTGTCGTAGCCGAGGAAGCGGGTTTCGCCCTCGACCTTGACCAGGCTGTTGTAATCCACGCCAAAGGCGCTGGCGGAGCGGGCGCGCTCGCGCTGGGCTTCCATCTCGCGCTCGAAACCGGCCTCGTCGAGGTTGAGGTTGCGCTCGCGGGCGATGTCGTTGGTCAGGTCGACCGGGAAGCCGTAGGTGTCATAGAGCTTGAACACCACGTCACCGGGGATGGTGTCGCCCTGCAGTTGCGCCAGATCCTGCTCAAGGATCTTCAGACCCTGCTCCAGGGTCTTGGCGAACTGCTCTTCCTCGGTGCGCAGCACGCGCTCGATGTGCGCCTGCTGCTGGATCAACTCGGGATAGGCCTGGCCCATTTCGGCCACCAGGGCGGCGACGATCCTGTGGAAGAAGGTGCCCTTGGCGCCCAGCTTGTTGCCATGACGGCAGGCGCGACGAATGATGCGCCGCAGCACGTAGCCGCGGCCTTCATTGGACGGCAGCACGCCGTCGGCGATCAGGAAGCTGCAGGAGCGGATGTGGTCGGCCACCACCTTGAGCGACGGGGCATCGTCATTGGCGCAGCCGATGGCCTCGGCCGAAGCCGCCAGGAGTTGCTGGAACAGGTCGATCTCGTAGTTCGAATGCACGTGCTGCAGCACCGCGCTGACCCGCTCCAGGCCCATGCCGGTGTCGACGCTGGGCGCCGGCAGCGGATGCAGGACGCCATCGGCGGTGCGGTTGAACTGCATGAAGACGTTGTTCCAGATCTCGATGTAGCGATCGCCGTCTTCTCCCGGGGAGCCGGGCGGGCCACCCCAGATCTCGGCGCCATGGTCGAAGAAGATTTCGGTGCAGGGGCCGCAGGGACCGGTGTCGCCCATGGTCCAGAAGTTGTCCGAGGCATAGGGCGCGCCCTTGTTGTCGCCGATGCGCACCATCTGCGCCTCGGGCACCCCGACTTCCTTGGTCCAGATGTCGTAGGCCTCGTCATCGGTGGCATAGACGGTGACCCAGAGCTTTTCCCGGGGCAGACCCAGCCACTGGGGCGAGGTGAGGAATTCCCAGGCGAAGGTGATGGCGTCGCGCTTGAAATAGTCGCCGAAGCTGAAGTTGCCCAGCATCTCGAAGAAGGTGTGGTGACGCGCCGTGTAGCCGACGTTCTCCAGGTCGTTGTGCTTGCCGCCCGCGCGCACGCACTTCTGGCTGGTGGCGGCGCGGGTGTAGCTGCGCTTTTCCATGCCGAGGAAGCAGTCCTTGAACTGATTCATCCCGGCGTTGGTGAACAGCAGGGTCGGATCGTTCGCGGGGATCAGCGAACTGGAGGCGACCCGGGTGTGCCCCTTCTCTTCGAAGAAGCGGAGGAAGGCTTCGCGGATTTCGGCGCTTTTCATATTCATTCCAGACAATGGGCTTTTCGACGCGCGTGACGGGCATCCGACTGGATCGCAGACGAGACGAACGGAGCGGGCGCCGCAGACGCGGCACGTGCGGAAAACGGACACGCATGTCTGGGAGTATATCGACGCCCGCGCCCCGGTGTCGCCCCGGTTGCGCAGGAAAAACGTCGTCGGAAGACTTAGCGGCGGCGGTAGGCGGAGAAGGCGGCGATAACCGCCTCGATATCGGCGGCGCTGACGTCCAGATGGGTGACCAGCCGCAGGCGTGCTGCCGGACTGATGCGGATGCCACGCTCGGCCAGGAAGGCATGCAGCGCGGGCGCCTCGTCGCCCAGGGCGAGATAGACCATGTTGGTCTGCACCGGCTCCACCTGATAGCCAAGCTCGGCCAGGGCAGTGCCGAGTTGCGCCGCGTGGGCGTGGTCCTCGGCCAGCCGCTCGACCTGGTGATCGAGGACATGCAGGCCGGCGGCCGCGAGGATGCCGGCCTGCCGCATGCCACCGCCCACCACCTTGCGCCAGCGCCGCGCCTTGGCAATGAGCGCGGCCTCGCCGCAGAGCACCGAACCCACCGGGGCGCCGAGGCCCTTGGACAGGCAGACCGACACCGAGTCGAAATGCTGGCTGATCTCGCGCACCGGTACGCCGAGCTTGACCGCGGCGTTGTACAGCCGCGCGCCATCCAGGTGCAGGGCCAGGCCGTGCTCCCGGGTGAAGGCCCGCGCCGCCGCCAGATAGGCCAGTGGCAGGACCTTGCCGTGCATGGTGTTTTCCAGCGCCAGCAGCCGGGTGCGGGCGAAATGGAAGTCATCGGCCTTGATGTAGCTGCGCACCAGGTCGAGGTCGAGACTGCCGTCGGCGGCCATCTCGATGGGCTGCGGCTGGATGGAGCCGAGCACGGCGGCGCCGCCGCCCTCGTACTTGTAGGTATGGGCCTGCTGGCCGACCAGGTATTCGTCGCCCCGCTCGCAGTGCGCCAGCAGGCCGAGCAGGTTGCTCATGGTGCCGCTGGGCACGAAGAGTCCGGCGTCCAGACCGAGATCGCCTGCCAGACGTTGTTCCAGGCGGGTGACCGTGGGGTCTTCGCCGTAGACGTCATCGCCGAGTTCGGCGGCCAGCATGGCCTGGCGCATGGCCGGCGTGGGCTGGGTGACGGTGTCGCTGCGCAGATCGATCAAGCGTTAGCTCCTTATGCCGGGACCACGATGAGTCCGGCCCGCAGGCCGACGGCGACCTTGGGATTGGGGAAGATGATGCGCGCCTCGGCCTCGTCGACGATCCAGCGCTCGCTGCCGTCTTCGGCCAGCAGCGAACCCTGGCGCAGCGGCGAGAAGTTGGCCACGTCGTCGGCCAGGTGCAACTGGAAGCGTGGACTGGACTTGTACACCTGACGCGCCACGCGGAATCTCAGCAGCGCGGAATCCGGTGGCGGCAACTCGGCTTCGCGGCCTTCGACCAGGGCTTCCAGCAGCAGGCGCAGGCGACTCAGGTCGAGTTCGCTGTTCTCGCCGAAGGGCCGTGCCTGGCCCAGTTCCAGGGTCAGGGCCTCGGCCTGGCATTCGGCGTAGGTGTAGGCGCTGAAGGTGATGCCCGGCTTGTCGTAGAGCAGCACGGCCTCGATGCCGGCGGCTTCGAGGCGCTGCAGCTCGGCTTCCGAATGCTCGCGCCCGGCGCTCCAGGGATAGAGGGCGAAGCGCGGCAGCGCCGAGGCGCGCAGTGCGGTGTGCAGGTCGTAGTGCAGGCGCGCCCGATCGGGCTTGCTGAAGAACTGCGCGGACAGGCGTTCCAGGTCGTTGGCGCGTTGCGCCTCGGAGCCCTCGGCCTGGGCGTGGCGGCCATTGAAGAGGCGATTCAGATCCTGCTCGACATAGCGGGTGCCCCGGCGCATGGCGTCGGGATTGCCGTACATGAACAGCAGACGGCAGGCGGGACGCAGGGCGCCGCTGGCGATGCCGCTGAGCAACGCGTCGAGCAGCTCCATGGGCGCCGTCTCGTTGCCATGGATACCTGCGGAGAGCAGCAGGTCCATGCGGTTGTCGCGCGCCACCGGCGGGGTGACTTCCAGCACGCCTTCGGTCAGCCAGTGGAGACGGGTGCCGTCGGCAGTCAGTTGAATCTTCTCGGTCGGCTCGCGGCCGGCTAGGGTCAGGTCCAGCAGGCGGCCAAGCGCCAACCGATAACGTTCAGATGCAGGCATGCTCTACTCCGCTGAGCGACGTGTCGGGGCTAGTGTGGCGCTTCAGAAGTTGTCTACACAATTTTGGCGGCGCTTTTTGTCCCCAAGCGACGTTGCCCGGAGACAAAAATCACTCGCCAATTCTTGCGCGAACTTCCGGAACACCACACTAGATACTCAATGATCGTGGCCGCAACCGCAATCGGCGTCATGCACGTGATTCTCATCGCCTTCGTCGGCGAAGGTCTCCAGGGCGATGGACAGGCCCAGGGCATTGAGAGCCTGGGGGCGCAGCACCAGGACCGGGGTCTGCTCCTCATCATCCTGGGAGTCGGCGAAGATGTTGAGACCGCCGCTGCCATCGGCTTCCAGCCAGAGGTCGCGACCGGCCAGGCGGATGGCCAGGCGCTGGACCTGCAGCGTCTGCTGCTCGTCCGCGGTGGGTTCGAGGATGAGATCGAGAAGGTGGCTCATGGGGGCTCCGGAGGTCAGGGCAATTGAAAGGGATAGACCGAGCCGAGGCCCAGCAACTGGGTCAACTCGTCGAGGGCGGTGCGGACCTCGCCCAGCAACTGGGGATCGGCGAGATCCGCAGGTGTCAGGCGGTCGCGGTAGTGGCGATCCACCCAGTCGAGCAGCTGGGCGTGCAGCGCCGGGGTAAAGCGCACCCCCGGATTCACCGCGGCCAGCTCGTCGGCGGTGAGCGCCACGCGCAGGCGCAGGCAGGCGGGGCCACCGCCGTTCTGCATGCTCTGCTTGAGATCGAAGACCTTGACCTCACCCAGCGGGCCTGCGCCGCCGACCTGGGCCTGCAGATAGTCCCAGACCAGCGGATTCTGTCGGCACTCGTCGGGCACCACCAGCAATGCGCCCTGCCCCGGTCGATCCAGCAGCTGGCTGTTGAACAGATAGGAGCGCACGGCGTCGCCGACGCTGATCTCGCTGCGCCGCACGCAGAGGCGCTGCAAGGTGGCGCCGCGTCGGGCGAGCTTGGCTTGCAATTCGTCGAGTACGTGGTCGCTGTCGAGGAAGGCATCCTCATGGTGGAACAGCACCTGGGCGTTGCCCACCGAGATGACGTCGTTGTGGAAGACGCCCTGGTCCACCACCGCCGGATTCTGCTGGGCGAACACCACGCCCTCCTCGCTCAGGCCATGCAGACGGGCGATGGCCTGGGAGGCTTCCAGGGTCTGCCGCGCCGGATAGCGATGGGGCTCGGGATAGCGCGGATCGAAGGCGCTGCGACCGAAGACGAAGAATTCCACGCCCGGGGCGCCGTGGTCGCGACTGAAGCGGGTGTGGTTGGCCGCGCCCTCGTCGCCGAACTGGGCCACCGAGGGCAGCGGCGCATGGTGCTGGAAATGCGCGGGATCGCGAAACATCGCCTGGAGGATACGCGCCGTGGTGCTGGGTTCGAGGCTGCGGTGGAACTTGCAGGCCAGGTTGGCCGGGGTGAAATGCACGCGGCCGTCGCGGGTGTCGGCGCTGGGGCTGACGGTGGCGGCATTGGCCGTCCACATGGCCGAGGCGGAACTGGCGGACAGCAGCAGCGGCAAGGCTTCGCGCGCCGCACCCTCCAGCACCTGGGCATCGCTGCCGGCGAACCCCAGGCGGCGCAGCGAGGCGATGTCGGGTCTTTCGTGAGGGGCCAGCACACCCTGCTCGAAACCCAGCTCCATCAGCGCCTGCATCTTGGCCAGGCCCTGGCGCGCGGCCTCGCGTGGATTCGAGCACTGCTGCTTGCTGGCCTGGGAGGCCACGTTGCCGTAGGACAGGCCGGCATAGTTGTGGGTCGGACCGACCAGGCCGTCGAAATTGACCTCCCGCGCGGCAGGGGCGAGTTGACTCATAGCTGTAGTCCTGGAGGCAGTTGGCTAGGCAGGGTCAGGGCGTCGCTTTCCAGCGAGGCGACCGGGAAGGCGCAGTAGTCCGCGGCGTAATAGGCGCTGGGTCGATGATTGCCCGAGGCACCGACGCCGCCGAAGGGGGCGGCACTGGCCGCCCCGGTCAGGGGCCGATTCCAGTTGACGATGCCGGCGCGCACCCCTTGCCAGAAGCGTTCGTAAAGGGCCGGATCGTCGGCCAGCAGGCCGGCCGCCAGGCCAAAGCGAGTGGCATTGGCAAGCGCCAGCGCCTCGTCGAAGTCGCCATAGCGCTGGACCTGCAACAGCGGCCCGAAGACCTCTTCATCGGGCAGGTCGGCGATCCCCGACACCTCGATGATCCCCGGCGTGAGCAGCGCTCGCTGGGGCTCCGGCTGCCGCAACTCCAGCAGTGCCCGGCCACCCTGCGCCAGGCGCTGGGCCTGGGTCTGCAGCAGGGCCTGGGCAGCGGCAAGAGAGATGACGGTGCCCATGAAGGGCGCCGGATCGGCGTCGAAGGGACCGGTGCTGAGCCCGGCACTGACACTCACCAGGCGCGCCAGCAGGGCATCGCCCCAGGCCCCTTCGGGTACGAGCAGGCGGCGGGCACAGGTGCAGCGCTGCCCGGCAGAGAGGAAGGCCGACTGGACGATGGTCACCACGGCGGCGTCCAGATCGGCCACCGGCGCCACCACCAGGGGATTGTTGCCGCCCATCTCCAGCGCCAGCAGTCGCTGCGGACGGTCCGCGTTGAGACGATGCAGCGCCGCGCCGGTGGCGCTGGAGCCAGTGAAGAGGATGCCGTCCAGGCCCGGATGCGCGGCCAGGGCCTCGCCGGTGGTCCGGCCGCCCTGCACGAGATTGAGCACCCCGGCCGGCAGCCCGGCGGCGATCCAGCATTCCAGGGTCAGGGCGGCGAAACGCGGCGTCAGCTCGCTGGGCTTGAATACCACCGTGTTGCCAGCCAGCAGCGCCGGGACGATATGGCCATTGGGCAGATGGCCGGGAAAATTGTAGGGACCGAAGACCGCCAGGACACCATGCGGTCGATGACGCGTGACGCTGCGGGCGTCCGCCACGCTGGCCGCGCGCTCGCCACCGCGGGCCGCTTCGGCCTGGGCCGAGATGGCCACCTTGGCGATCATGCTGCCGAGCTCGGTATCGGCCTCCCACAGCGGCTTGCCGGTTTCCTCGGCCAAGGCCCGGGTCAGCGCGGGACGACGTTGCTGCAGCGCCTGGGCGAACGCCTGCAGAATTTCCAGGCGCGCGGCCTGGCCGCGTCTTTCCCAGGCAGGAAAGGCCTGGCGCGCCGCGGCGATCGCCTGATCGACGTCCGCTGCATCCGCGGCGGCGCCCTGCCAGAGCGAGGTACCGGCGTAGGGATCGAGCGAGGTGAAGGTCTCGCCACGTCCGGGGCACCACTGACCAGCGATATAGAGGCTATCCATGGGGTCTCCTCAGGGCATCAGCCGCACGGCGCGCACCTGAGCGCCGGCCATCAGCCGCAGTTCGCGGGCAGTGGCCAGATCGACCACCAGGGTGCCGGAAGCCAGGCGCGCGCGGGCGCTGGTGATGCGACAGTCCTGGCATTTGCGGTTGTGGATCAGATAGACCTCGGCATCGTCGCCCGGCGTGCCGACCGCGAGGACCAGGCGCTGGCTGTCGCGGATCGCGCGCACCTTGGCGGTCTCGGCCTCGACGGTCGGACCCGCGTCGAAGATGTCGACATAGCCCTGGTAGTTGAAGCCCTCGGCCTCCAGCAGGCGGCGCGCGGCCTCGGTATCCGGGTGCACCCGACCGATCACCTGGCGCGCTTCCGGCGACAGGAAGCAGGTGTACAGCGGAAAGCGCGGCATCAGCTCGGCGATGAAACCGCGATTGCCGATGCCGGTGAGGTAGTCCGCCTGGGAAAATTCCATCTTGAAGAAATGCCGGCCCAGGGCTTCCCAGAAGGGTGACTGGCCCTGGTCATCGGACATGCCGCGCAATTCGGCGATGATGCGCTCGGCGAACAGCTCGCGGAATTCGGCGATGAACAGGAAGCGTGACTTGGACAGCAGGCGCCCGGCCGCGCCACCGCGCCGATCGGCGCGCAGGAACAGCGAGCAGAGTTCGGAGCTGCCGGTCATGTCATTGGCCAGAAACAGCGTGGGGATCTGCCGGTGGATGTCCAGTTCGCGCGAGGCGCTCACCGTCAGGCCGACCCGGTAGTTGTACCAGGGCTCACGCAGCCCCAGGGCCGCGGCGATCCCCGCGATGCCGATGACCTCGCCGTCCTCTTCCAGGACGAACAGATAGTCCGCGTCGGCGGATTCGACCTGGCGCAGAAAGCTGCGCTCGGCATTTTCCACCCGCTGCGCCAGGCGTTCCTCGCTGGCTGGCAGGGTGGTGAGACCGGCGCCGGCCGCCTGCGCCAGTTGCAGCAGCGCGGGCACATCGGCACGGGTGACGGGACGGACGATCATCGGACCTCCAAAGACGCTAGGGTCGGCTACAGCGCTACCAGACGAACCCGGTCGCCTTCGGCGATCTCCAGGGTGGCGATCTGCTCGGGGGAAAGGACGACGGCTTCGCCAGGCGTCCAGCGCAGCGGCGTGGCCAGCGCCCGAAAATTTTCCAGGCCATCGTTGGCGACCAGGAACCAGGGTGCCTCGTCGCCGGCCGGACTACCTTCGCTCACCGGCGCCAGGCGGCTCTCGGCGATGGAGCGGATGGCCGTGGTGCGGGCGTGCAGGGTCGGACCGCCATCGAAGATGTCGATGTAGTTGTCGGTTTCGAAGCCTTCCCGGCTGAGGATGTCGAAGGTGATCTGAGCCCGGGGATGCACCTGCCCCATGGCTTCCTGGGCGCTGTCGGGCAGCAGGGGCACATAGAGCGGATAGGTCGGCATCAGTTCGGCGAGAAAGGTGCGACTCTTCTGCCCGGACAGGCGCTCGGCGGCGGCGTAGTCCATGTCGAAGAAGTTGCGCCCTACCCCGTTCCAGAACGGCGATTCGCCGTCATCGTCCGCCAGCCCGACGATCTCCACCACCACCGTATCGGCGAAACGCGCCGGGTGGGCGGCCATGAACAGCAGACGGGCGCGGGAATTGAGTTCGGCGTGAGGGGTGTCGAGCAGCGGGCGCTGGACGTAGAAGCTGCTCAGCACGCTGTTGCCGGTCAGGTCGTGACAGAGCGACAGCACATGGACCTTGTTGTGGATCTTCAGCTCGCGCGAGGCGTGGATGAAGGTCTCGTTGCGAAAGCTGTAGAAGGGCTCGGAGAAACCGGCCGAGGCGACGATGGCCGAACAGCCCAGCAGCTCGCCGCTGCGGGTGTCTTCGAGCACGAAGAAATAGCTCTCCTCGCCATGGAAGCCCACCTCGGCCGCCAGCGACGACTCCGAGGTGCGGATCTTGTCGCGCAACCGTTCGGGGTTGTCGGGCAGCGAGGTGACGCCAACCGGGCTATCCGCGGCGAGCCGCTGGACCAGGGGCAGATCCGCCGCGCGCGCAGGGCGCATTACCAGCATGAGAACTCCTTGTGTACGGATCCATCCTTGGATGCCAGCGGTACGCGTCCCGCGTCCGGAGATTAGCCTTGGGTAAGACGCGCCAGGGCGCGATCCAGGCGGGCCAGGCCTTCGTCGATATCGGTCTCGGCGATGATCAGGCTCGGCGCCATGCGCAGCACGTCCGGGCCGGCCTGCAGGATCATCAGGCCTTCCTCGTTGGCGGCGGTGACGATGTCCTTGGCGCGCCCCTTCCAGCTGTCGTTGAGCACCGCGCCGATCAGCAGGCCCAGGCCGCGGATCTGCTGGAACAGGTGGTAACGGGCGTTGAGCTGCTCCAGACCGGCGACAAAGCGCTGATGGCGCGCGGCGACGCCGGCCAGGGTTTCCGGGGTGGCGACGATGTCCAGCAGCGCGGCGCCCACGGCGCAGCCCAGCGGATTGCCGCCATAGGTGCTGCCGTGCACGCCGGCGCTGAAGTGCTGGGCGACCTGCTCGGTGGTCAGCATGGCTGCCAGCGGGAAACCGCCGCCGATGCTCTTGGCGGTGGTGAGGATGTCCGGCACCACGCCATAGTGCTGGTAGGCGTAGAGATGACCGCTGCGACCGACCCCGCTCTGCACCTCGTCGAAGATCAGCAGGGCGCCATGGGTGTCGCACAGGCGACGCGCGCCTTCCAGGTAGGCCTGGTCGGCCGGCAGCACGCCGCCCTCGCCCTGGATGGGTTCGAGGATGACCGCGCAGGTCTTGTCCGAAACCACGGCTTCGAGGGCGGCCAGGTCGTTGTAGGGCACGTGGCGGATGCCTTCGATCTTGGGACCGAAGCCATCGGAATACTTGGGCTGCCCCCCAACGCTGACGGTGAACAGGGTCCGACCGTGGAAGCTGTTGGTGGCGGCGACGATCTCGTAGCGACTGCCGCCACTGACGTCATGACCATAGCGACGGGCCAGCTTGCAGGCCGCCTCGTTGGCTTCGGCACCGGAGTTGGCGAAGAACACCCGGTCGGCGAAGGTATGGTCCACCAGCTTGCGCGCCAGGCGCAGGGCAGGCTCGTTGGTGTAGATGTTGGACACGTGCCAGAGCTTGCCGGCCTGCTCGGTCAGGGCCTTGATCAGCGCGGGATGGCCATGGCCCAGGGCACTGACGGCAATGCCGCCAGCGAAGTCGACGTATTCGCGATCGGCCTGATCCCAGACGCGGGAACCCTCTCCTCGCACCGGAATGAACGCGGCGGGGGCGTAGGTCGGGACCATCACCTCATCGAAGGCGGCGCGTTGCACATTGGGTTGAGAAGCGGACATCGGGATTTCTCCTGCCGATCACGGCGGTGACTGAGGGGGATTGTAGGACGACCTCCAGGCGCGGCATTGCGCCCAGGCGACAACTATTTACGGGCGAAAACGCAAACGGGCGTCCGACTCGCAGTCTAGCGATTCGGACACCCGCTCTGGAAGGGCGAGGACGTACCTTCGGGTACGTCCGGAAGATCAGTTGGGCGCGACGCGGCTGGTGCCGTTGACGGTCATGATGCGCACCCGCTCGCCGACGCGGAACATCTCGCCCTTGTTGACCGCCTGCACATAGGCGCGGGAGCCGCCGTCGTCTTCCTTCACGGTGATCTCGACACCGCTGGCCTTGGTGAAGCCCTCTTCGGTGGCCGCACCCAGCAGGCCGCCGGCTACTGCACCGATGATGGCGGTGACGAAGCTGCCACGCCCGCCGCCAATGGCGCTACCGCCAATGCCACCGACCACGGCACCGGCCCCGGCGCCAACGGGCGACTTGGTGCCCTCGATGGTCACCGGACGCAGGGCGGTGATGGTACCGGTACGGACCGTCTGCACCTGCCGGGCCTCATCGCGCGAATAGACGTCGCCGGACTGATCGGAGGCGCAGCCGGCCAGCAGGGCGACGGCGGTCAGGGAAGCGGCGAGTTGAAGGACTCTGTTCATGGGGCAACTCCAGGGGCAGTTGAAAGACACTGGCCGTACCGGGCAGCGGTACGGGCGCAGATCGCTATTATCCTTGACCCAGGGCGTCCGGGGAGGTTTCCGGCGAATGTAACCTCGGCACCTTGCGAACGCCTTAAGGTGCCAGGCGCTGGCGCTGCCAGCCACCCTCTACGCGCTGGTAATCCAGCCGATCGTGGAGGCGGCTGGAACGCCCCTGCCAGAACTCGATGCGCTGGGGCTTGAGGCGATAGCCACCCCAGAACGGCGGCCGGCTGGGATCACCGTCGGCGAAGCGCCGCTGCACCTCGGCCAGACGCTGCTCCAGCTCGTGACGATCGGCAATGGCCTGGCTCTGCGGCGAGGCCCAGGCACCCAGGCGACTGCCCAGTGGACGGACCCGGTAGTAGGCATCGGATTCCTCGGCGGACACCTGTTCCACCCGGCCCTCGATGCGCACCTGGCGCTCCAGTGCCGGCCAGAAGAAGGTCATGGCCGCCCGCGGCTGCACGGCCATCTGCTGCCCCTTGGCGCTGTCGTAATTGGTATAGAAGACGAAGCCCTGGGCATCGACGCCCTTGAGCAGCAGCACGCGGCAATGGGGCTGGCCTTGGTCATCGACGGTGGCCAGCCAGCAGGCATTGGCTTCGACCGGAGGCTGCTCGGTACGCACCGCCTCTTCGAACCACTGCCCGAACAGGGCATAGGGATCGGCGGGCGCCTGGGCTTCGGTCAGGCCGTCGCGGGTGTAGTCGCGACGCATATCGGCGAGGGACGGTGACATGGAAGTCTCCTGCTAGGTCGGTATCGACCTAGCTTAACCAAGTCCCGCCCGGCTCGCCTGCTTCAGGACAAGCTTTGTCGCTAGCGCGCCGCCAGCGACTGCAGGCTGGCCAGCACGGTCGCGCGCGGCTGGATCAGCACCTCGACGCGGCGGTTGACGGCACGACCGGCGGCGGTGGTGTTGTCGGCACGCGGATGGGCGGCGGCCAGACCGCGCACGATCAGGCGATTGCCGCTGTAGCCGCTGAGACGGAAGATCGCCGCCACGGCCTGGGCGCGTTGCAGGCTGATCTTGTCGTTGAGCGCGGCGGCGCCGGTGCTGTCGCTGAAGCCCAGCACGATGACGGCGCTGTCTTCATCGACGCTCACCGACTTGGCCGAGCGGGACAGCGGGCCGAGCATCACCGGCAGCAGCATCTCGGCGCGATCCGGGTTGAAGGAGCTGTCCACCGGCGTGATCAGTACCAGGGCGTCGTCGCGACGCTCGACCTTGACATTGCTGCCGGCCACGGCGACGCGCAGCTTCTGCTCGTGTTCATCCAGCCAGGCCTTGCTGACCTTGACCGGTACCGGCTTGAGCACTTCCGCCTTGGCCAGGGGCTTCACGTCTTCGCTGCCGAAGGGCCACCACCAGCGACTGCCCTTCTCGCCTGCCGCGGCGGCCTGTTCGGCCTTGGCGGCGGGCGCCTTCGCCGTGACCTTGGCTTCGGCCTTGGGCTCGGCCGCCTTGGCTACCGGCTTGGCCGGCGCGGCCGCCTGGTCGCCACCACCGAACGGCCACCACCAGTGGCTGCCGCTGGCGGCGGTGCTGGCCTGGGCATTGCCCGGCGTGGCAGGCGCGGCGGCCTGGTCGCCAGTGCCCTGGAAGGAGCTGCAGGCGGATACGCCCATGCAGAGAATGAGGGTGGTGGATTTGATCAGCTTCATGCAAAGTTTCCCATCGGCGAGCCGGAGGACAGAGTGAATCAATGCCCCGGCCAGAGCCGGCGGCATGAGTGAACTTAAAGTAGTTTCGAGATTGTGGCCGCAAACCTACGCCGGGCAAAGCGGTCGAGTCACGAAATTTGCGTCTGTGCCGACCAGTGGCAGTGCCCCTGGCAGCGAGCGAAGGAAGATCCAGGCGAATCGCTGCCAGGGCGCTGCTGATGGGTTGGCGGCGAGCGAAGGTTACGTTGAAGGCATGGCTACCCGCCCGGAGGCGAGAGCATGGAAGGACTCATCGATGTCGCGACCCTGGAGCGTCTGGCCGCCAGCGCCGCAGCCATTACCCGCGACTGTCGCTGTCTGCGGCGGGACCTGGCGGGATGGACGGCCTGGCCGGTGGGCTACCGGGAAACGGAGTTCGCGCAGATCGGCACCCTGGCACGTCACGCCCCCGAAGACGCCATCATCGCGGAGTACCACCCGGCGGGCACTCACTACTGGTCAGCTGACGCCCCCATCGCGCCCTGCTTCTATCCCTACAACCAGAGCACGGTATGGCGGTGCCTGGGCTGCGAACGTCTTTACCTGCGGCATGATGACGATGGCGCCTACCATTTGGCGCCGCGCATTCGCCTGCTGCAGAGCGCCCTGATCATCGATGCCCCCCACGCCAATGACGGGCGCGAAGCCACAACGACCTGACCTCCGGCCTCCAGCGCCAGCGATCTGACAAAGGGCGATCAAGCGCTCGTCTTTCGGTATCCAGGGCCACTTTCGCGCCCGGGCGGACGCTCTAGGTCGCGGCGTTTGCAATCCCTTCTCGTTACCTGAGGCGCAAACCGGGAATTAAGCCCACAATAGGCGCCGCGTATCCCGCGTGCGGGTGTGCGCCCATCAACGGTAAAAAACCTGGTCCCAGCAATACGATGGCAACTACAACTCGAACGGGCGTCGCCTGGTTTGTCGACGGTGCCTATGCCCTGAGCGCCTGGAATGGTTCGGTCTATGGCGCGAAATTCGACTATCTCAAGCTACGGCTTTTCATTGAAGAGGATGCGGGCGAACCCATAGGCGACGCCTACTACTTCAACTGCGATAGCGACCCACCCACCATCGCCCAGACCGGCTTCAACAAGTTCTTGAGCTCGGCCCCACCCAAGGGCGCCGGCCTGAGGGTCAAGCTGTACTGGCTGCAGAGCAAGGCCCACGAATGGCCTGCCTCCGTGGGTGGCGGGCCGATCCTGCATCCGGTGACCGGCGAGCAGTACACCACCAAGAGCCAGAAAGGCGTGGATGTCGGCCTGGCCTTCAATCTGATGCGCTCCCATGCCAAGCGCGGCTGGAAGAAGCTCTACCTGGTGGCGGGCGACGGCGATTTCCACGAGGTGGTGCAGTACCTGGTGGAAAACGAAGGGGTCGAGGTCACGGTGATCGGCGCGCACTTCTCCATCAGCGGCGAGATCGCGCCCTATGTCCGGGTGATCGAATTCAAGGACATCGAGGCGGCCATCGCCCGCTAGCCGACCGCCCTAGAGGCACTCCCCTACCGCGCGCGCCAGGGCCTGGGCGCGTGGGTCCATCAGCACGTAGGGCCCCAGGGTATTGGTGACGAAGCCGAAGGCCACCTCGCGCTCCGGATCGGCGAAGCCGGTCGAGCCACCCGCCCCCGGATGGCCGAAGGCCTGAGGGCCGAGACCATAGGTGGCATTGGCCTGGTCCGGCTGGTCGAGCATGAAGCCCAGCCCGAAGCGGGTCGGCGTGAGCAGGGTGCGGTCCTCGCCCTGACTGTGCTCCACCAGAGCCTCGCTCAGTGTCTCCCATTCCAGCAGATCGCCGGCCAGCAGACCGGCATAGAAGCCCGCCAGACTGCGCGCATGGCCGTGGCCGTTGGCCGCCGGCTGCTGGAAGCGCCGCCATTCGGCCTTGTTGGTGCTGGTGAGCACCCCGGCTGGATTGCCAAAGGCCAGGGTCGGCAGCGCCACGGGGTCGCTCAGGGTGGTCTTGAGCAGGCGCTGCGCAGCGGCATCGCCCAGCACGCCCTTGCCCGCACGATATGGGCGACGCGCTCGTCTTCGCTGGCCGGCAGGCCGATGTGAAAATCCAGGCCCAGGCGCTCGGCGGTCCGGGCCACGATGGCCTCGCCCGGGCCACGGCCGTCGGCGCGACGGATCAGTTCGCCCAGCAGCCAGCCAAAGGTGATGGGGGCATAGCCATGGGCGGTGCCGGGCGTCCACCAGGGTGCCTCGGCGGCGACCGCGGCGGTCATGGTGTCCCAGTCGTACAGGGCGTCACCCGCCAGGCGTTCGCGCAAGGCGGAGACGCCGGATCTGTGGCTGAGCAGCTGTCGCAGCGTAACGTCGGCCTTGCCGGCGGTGGCGAATTCCGGCCAGCGTTCGGCGACCGGGGCATCGAGGGCCAGCTTGCCCTCCTCCACCAGCTGCAGCGCCGCCACCGCGGTGAAGGCCTTGGTGCAGGAGAACAGATTGAGCAGGGTATCGGTGTGCCAGGGCGTCTGACCGTCCTTGTCGGCCATGCCGCCCCAGAGATCCAGCACCGTTTCACCGCCGACCTGGACGCACAGCGCCGCCCCGCGGGTCTGCCCGGCGGCCAACAACTCGGCGAAGGCCTCGCGGACGGATTCGAATCTCAGGTCGTGATAGCCGTGGACGGTCATGGGTTTTCCTTACGGGTGATGCGCTGGCGCCGTGGGTCAGACGGTCCGCTGATACGGCCACTGCCAAAGGTCGCGGTAGGTTGGGTTGAGCGTAGCGAAGCCCAACAGCTGTTGCCTCGGGGCCGGATCTGTTGGGCTTCGACGATAGAGCCGTCTCAGCCCAACCTACGGCTTGTCGCAGCCAGGGCCACCTCTTATTGAATCTCCCGCCGAAACGGCGGCAGCGCATTGAGGATGGCCTTGCCGTAGCGCTGGGTCACCAGACGGCGATCCAGCAGCGAGATGGTGCCGCTGTCCTGCTCGGTGCGCAGCAGCCGACCGCAGGCCTGGATCAGCCGCAAGGAAGCGTCGGGCACGGCGATCTCCATGAAGGGATTGCCGCCGCGCGCCTCGATCCACTCGGCCAGGGCGGCTTCCACCGGATCGTCGGGTACGGCGAAGGGAATCTTGGCGATGACCACATGCTCGCAATAGGCGCCGGGCAGGTCGACCCCCTCGGCGAAGCTGGCCAGGCCGAACAGCACGCTGGCCTCGCCATCGTCGACACGCTTCCTGTGCTTGTTCAGGGTCTCCTGCTTGGACAGGTTGCCCTGGATCAGCACCCGCTTGCGCCAGTCCCGTTCCAGGCCGTCGAAGACGTCCTGCATCTGCCGCCGCGAGGAAAACAGCACCAGGGCGCCACGCGCGCCTTCGAGCATCGCCGGCAATTCGCGGACGATGGCCGCGGTGTGCTCGGCAGCGTTGCGCGGATCGGCCTTGAGATCCGGCACCCGCAGCACCCCAGCCTCGGCGTGACGGAACGGACTGGGCACCACGGCGGTGGCCGCCGAGCGCGGCAGGCCGGATCTCATGCGAAAGCGGTCGAAGGTGCCCAGGGCGGTCAGGGTCGCCGAAGTCACCAGGGCGCCGAAGGCGACGTTCCACAGGTGACGGCGCAGCATCTCGGCGGCGAGGATGGGGCTGGCGTTGACCTCGATGTCGTACAGCGAACCCGTTTCGGCCAGGGTCATCCAGCGCGCCATGGGCGGGCTGTCTTCCGGGTCTTCGCAGGTAAAGGCCGTCCACAACTCCCAGTTGCCCTGGGCGCGCGCCAGCAGACTACCGAACAGCGGATACCACTCCTCGGCCTGGTAGCTGGCCAGACCGATGCTGGATTCGCCATCCATGGCCTGCTTGAGCATCTCGGTCAGGCGGGTGAACAGGTCGGTAAGCTTGGCGAAGCCCTTCTTGAGCTCGATGCCCATCTCGCGCAGGTCTTCGGGGATCACCCCGCCGACGAATCTGTGCCGCGGCCGCTCGCGGCCTTCCATGTCCTCGCCCGCGCGAAAATCCGCCAGGGCTTCGCAGGCGGTGAACATGAACTGCTGCTGGGTGCGGATCTCCCGCGCCAGCTCCGGCACCTGCTCGACCAGGCGACCGAGATCACCCGGCAGCGGATGCTGGGCCAGCAGCTTGGTGAGATTCTTGGCGATCTGCTCCAGCCACTCGGCGGTGGATCTCAGCCGGGTGAAGTGGGCGAAGTGGCCGATGGCCTTGTCCGGCAGGTGGTGGCCTTCGTCGAACACATAGAGGGTGTCGCGGGGATCGGGCAGGATGGCGCCGCCGCCCAGGGCCAGGTCGGCCAGCACCAGGTCATGGTTGGTGACGATGACATCGACCTTGGTCATGCCTTCGCGCGCCCGGTAGAAGGCGCACTGCTGGAAATTCGGGCAGTGACGATTGGTGCACTGGCTATGGTCGGTGGTGATGCGCGACCACTGGACGTCCTCGATGGCCTCCGGCCAGCTGTCACGATCACCGTCCCAGCGATTGCCGGCCAGGCGCTCGATCATCTTGCCGAACAGTTCGTTGGACGCCTCGTCCACATCGATCTTGAAGCCATCCTCGGCGAACAGCTGGGCGGTGGCGTTCTGCGCCTGACCCTCCTGCAGCAGCATGTCCAGCTTGGACAGGCACAGGTAACGCCCCCGGCCCTTGGCCAGCGCGAAGCTGAAGGACAGTCCGCTGTTGCGCAGGATGTCCGGCAGGTCCTTGTGCACGATCTGCTCCTGCAGCGCCACCGTCGCCGTGGCGATCACCAGCCGCTTGCCGGCCGCCTTGGCCACGGGAATGGCGGCCAGGGCATAGGCCACGGTCTTGCCGGTACCGGTACCCGCCTCCACCGCCACCACGGCGGGCTCGCCTTCGCGATGGCCCTCCTCGTCCTGGGCGATGCCACCCAGGCCCTTGGCGGTCTCCGCGATCATCAGGCGCTGGCCATAGCGTGGCTTGAGCGACTTGGCTTCGAGGAAACGCGTGTAGGCGCCCTGGATCTGGGTCTTGAGTTCGGTGCTGAGCATGCCTGGTTCCGGGCGATGGCAAAGCAGCGCCCCGTCCGGCGGACGAGCACTGTATGCATCTACAGTAATGGATCTTGGGCGCTATGATAACGCGCCTGTCGTCAGGATGCGCCCGACGTTGAGGTCGCAGGCCGCTCAGGCGCCCGGCAGCTGGGGCGGCAGCCGATGAAAGGCGCCGAAGATCAGCAGGCTCAGACGATCGAGCCAGGGATGGCGGCGCAGGCGCAGGGCACGACGGCTGGCGAAGACTTCACCCAGGTGCAGCAGCAGCAGGGCCAGGGCGACCAGGGCGAGCAATTGGGGGAACGGGCGAGCGAGAGGCAGGGCGACAGCGGCGGCTGCGGCGAGCCAGAACAGCAGGAGGAGGACTTTGCCGGTGAGGGACAGGGTTTTCATGGATTCCAGCAGGAGGACGAGATGGATCGGACCATAACGCCTGGAGCCGGAAAAAGTAAAGGCGGCGGACCTAGGTCCGCCGCCGATGCATCACTCGCGGTCGATCTGGATTTCGACGCGGCGGTTGGTGGCACGGCCTTCAGCGGTCTCGTTGGTGGCGATCGGCTGACGCTCGCCCATGCCTTTCACGGAGACGATGCTGGCTGCCGGCACACCGGCCTGGACCAGGTAGTTGCTGACCGACTTGGCGCGACGCTCGGACAGACGCTGGTTGTAGGCGTCGGTACCCTTGCTGTCGGTATGGCCGGTGATCGACAGACGAGTGCTGGCGGCTTCGCCACGCAGACGACCGGCGATACCGTCGAGCTGAGCACGATCCTGCGGACTGACTTCGGCGGAATCGAAGGCGAAGTGCAGATCACGCGCAGTGATCACTTCCTGCTTGGGCAGCGGTGCCGGCGCGGGAGCCGGTGCGGGCGCCGGAGCCGGGGCCGGAGCGGGCTCCATGCGGGCGACCTGCTCGTTGCCCTTGCCGTGCACCCAGCAATAGGCGCCAGCGGTGGTACCTATGCCCAGGGCCGCCATGCCGGCGACGTTACCGCTCTGGGTAGCGCCGGCCGCACCGCCGACCAGGGCGCCGACCGCAGCGCACACCGGCCAATCGGATTTCTGTACGCCGCCCGCGCAACCGGCCAGCACGGTGCTTGCCAGGATGAGGGGTAAAGCTGTCCTTGCGATGCTCTTGCTCATGAAGGGTCTCCTATAGACCAGGTACCGCGAGTTAGGCTCGTCTTTCGTTGTAGTGCGCTGTCAGACTAATGGTGGCGTACACATCTTGACAACGCTGGTTGCTTAGTCAATCGCGATTTGATTAGGGTTCCCTTAATGGCAAACATATTCTCGTCCCGTACCCCGCAACAGGCTCTGGCAAGCCTGCTCGACCATCATCGCCCGGCACGTCTGCTCTGCGTCGCGCGTGAGCCGCTACCGGCGCTGCAGGCCTATGCCGAGGCCCATCCCCACTGCCAGCTGGTGCAGGCCGCGGTCCCCCTGGACGAGCCGAGCCTACTGGCCGAACGCTACGATCTGGTGATCCTCGCCGATTGCCTGGAACATCTGCCGCTGCGAACGGGCCGCGAATTGCTCGGCGGCCTGCGCAACCTCAACACCTCGCGGCTGGCCGTGCTGGTGGACCTGGCCGCCAGCGAATGGCAGCTGACGGATTTCTACGCCCTGGCCCTGCAGGCCAGCGAGCGCTTCGCCCGGGACGGCCAGGTAGTCACCCTGTTCAGCTATGATCTGCACGACTACAAGCAGGTCCCGGACTGGCTCAATGCCCGGTTCTGGGCCAATCCGCAGAATTTCGGCAAGTACTGGTGGTGAGATGCATTCCATGGCCCCCTGCCCCTGTGGCTCGGACCTGTCGCTTGGCGACTGTTGCGGCGCCTTTCATGCCGGCACGCCGGCGCCCGATGCCGAGCGCCTGATGCGTTCGCGCTACAGCGCCTATGCGCTGGGGCTGATCGACTATCTCGTGGCCACCACGGCCCCCGCGCAGCAGGCGCTGCTGGACAGGGAAGCGCTGACGGCCTGGAGTCTGGGCAGTCGCTGGCAGGGTCTGCAGGTACTGGAGCATCGCCCCGAGCCCGGCGATCCTGACCATGCGCGGGTCAGCTTCGTGGCGCGCTGGGAGGATGGGCGCGGCGCACATCGTCATGAAGAGCGCTCGGGCTTCGTCCAGCGCGAGGGGCGCTGGTACTTTCTCGATCCGACCGCCAGACCCCTGCCAGGCCGCAACGACGCCTGCCTGTGCGGCAGCGGCGCCAAGTTCAAGAAGTGCTGCGCCGGCTTCCTGTAGCGCCGACCGCGCCTATTCCCTGACCAGCGTCAGGTGATCGGTATCCGGGACCGCCACGGGCAGTGGCTCGGAGGCCGGGCCCAGGTCGCTGCCCACCGGCGCCAGACTCAGGTGCGACAGATCGACCCGCGACGGTGCTACCGGTGCGGCCTCGTCCTGGAGATCGGCGCCCACCGGAGCCAGGCCGAAATCCGGTGCCTGGACATCGACGAAGGCCGCCATCACGGCATCCCGGGGCGCGACCGACAGCGACCCGCGCTCGGCGGCAGACGCGGCGGTAGGTGCGGTGGCGGCTGGCTCTTGGGTCTCGACGGGTGCCGCAGCCGGCTCGCCCGTCTCGGCCATGGGCGCCACCTCGACCCGCGCCCCGGCCTGGGCCAGGGTGGCGCGATAGCGCTCGGCGGTGGCGGCGTCGAGACGATTCTTGATGATCATGCGGCGACCGGAGAAGAGCACGGCGATGCGCTGTTCATCCGCCTGAAACAGCCGCATCAGATTCTGTCGGGTCTGCTGCGCATCGGCGCCAGCGACCAGCTCGCCCTGGAAGGCGATTTCATAGAGCACAGCGGACATGACGACCTCCTCGGTCACGGCAAGAGCTGCAGGATGCAACGTCGCGCCGGAGGGGTCCAGTCCGCACGGTCGCCTGGCCCAGGCGTTTTTTTGTTAGCCTGTGCCGAAGCGGCCCCGACTTGTGCAGCAATCGGTGCTTGTTAAACTGCGCAGAAAACGGGAGTGCCGCATGCTTCGCCAGGCCTTGTTCATCACCCTGCTCGGCGTCCTGCTGAGCAGCCTTGGCGGTTGTACCTACATCGGGCGCAACTATGAGGAGCCCCAGGTCGAACTGACCGGCGTGGAGCTGATCCGCGCACGGCTGTGGAGCCAGGACTTCGTGCTGCACTTCCGCGTCCAGAATCCCAACGACAGCACCCTGCCCGTGCGCAGCCTGGCCTATACCGTCTACCTGAACGATCTGCTGCTGTCCCAGGGGACCGCCAACCTGCATTCGTCGGTGCCGGCCAACGGTCAGCGCAGCTTCTCAGTGCCGGTGCAGACCAATCTGTGGCGCTATGTGAAGGACGTCGGTCGCATGCTGGAAGACCCCAACCAGCCGATCAACTATCGGCTGCGCGGTCGGGTGAAGACCGGCTGGCTGTTCGGGCGCAGCGTCCATTTTTCTCGCCAGGGGCAGTTCGTGCCTGGCGCCTACATCCCGGAGTTATGAGATGAACCAACACGTCCACGGTCCCGATTGTAATCACGACCATGACCACGATCATGGCCATGCGCACCATGTGCACGGCCCGCACTGCAACCATGGCCCGGCCCAGGAGCCGGTGCGCAATCCGCTGAAGGAAGTGGGTCGCAACGATCCCTGCCCGTGCGGCAGCGAGAAGAAATTCAAGAAGTGCCACGGCGCCTGAGCACTTCCCGGTAGGTTGGGCTGAGCGCAGCGAAGCCCAACAGCCTGGGTCGAACCTGCCAGGTTGGGCTTCGACAATAGCGCCGTCTCAACCCAACCTACCCCTCCGCGACCCTGGCGCGTTACCAGGGCTGTCCGCCGCGTTGCGACTCCAGCCGCCGGATGAATTCCTCCAGCACCAGGGCGTAGAGATCGTCCTTGAGCACCAGGTCCTCGACCCCGCAATCGATGTTGGGATTGTCGTTGACCTCGATCACCGCCAGCTTGTCGCCCGCCTGCTTGAGATCCACGCCATAGAGATCATCGCCGATCAGGTTGGCGGTGCGTACCGCCAGCTCGACCACCGCATGGGGCGCGTCCTGCACTGCCAGGGTACGGAAATCGCCACTGACCTCGGTGGCGCTGGCGCTGTGGTCGTAGATCTGCCAGTGCCCCTTGGACATGAAGTACTGGCAGGCGAAGATCGGCTCCTGGTTCAGCACGCCGATGCGCCAGTCGTATTCGGTGTAGAAGAACTCCTGGGCCAGCAGCAGCACCGAGCGTTCGAACAGTTCGGCGCTGGCCTTGCGCAGCTGCGCCGCGTCCTCGACCTTGATGACGCCGCGGGAAAAGGAGCCGTCGGGGATCTTCAGCACCAGCGGAAAGCCCAGGCGCTCGCCGAGGTCTTCGAGTTGACCGGGATTGTCCTTGTAGAGGATCTCGGTCGCCGGCATGTCCAGCTTGTGGGCGCGCAGCAGGTCGGCCAGATAGACCTTGTTGGTGCATCTCAGGATGGAACGTGGATCGTCCATCACCACCAGGCCCTCGCTTTCGGCCTTCTTGGCGAAGCGATAGGTGTGGTGGTCGATGGCGGTGGTCTCGCGGATGAACAGGGCGTCGAATTCACCCAGCCGTGCGTAATCCTTCTTTTCGATCAGCTCCACGTCCAGCCCCAGGTGCTTGCCGACGCGCACGAAATTCTTCAGCGCCTTGGCATCTGACGGCGGAAAGGCTTCCTTGGGGTCGTGCAGGATGGCCAGGTCGAAACGGTATTTTTCGCGCCGCCCCGGCTTGAGCCAGACGCGGCGACTGAAGCCGTCGAGGGCGTTGGCGAATTGATCTTCCTGCTGTTCGTGCAACTTGTGGATGCTGCCCAGCTTGAGGCCGCCGATGTGCCAGCCGGCGCGATCGCGGCGGAATTCCACCAGCAGCAGTGGACAGGGAAAGGCCTCGAACACCTGGCGCGCCAGATCCTGCAGGGGCGCGATGTCGGTGTTGCCGAAATAGAGCGTGAGGGTGAAGCCGTCGGCGCTGCCATAGGGATGACCGGCCAGCGCCTTGGTCAGCAGCTTGTCCAGGTCCTCCAGCGCCAGGCCATAGAGCGACTTGCGCGCCAGTTCGCTGATGGTGCGCACCGAGGGGATGACCTTGTGCCCCGGGCTTCGGCGAGCAGCGAGCAGTAGTAGCCGTGGCCGAGGTACTTCTGGCTGCGGCAGAGATTGATCACCTGCACGCGTTTGCCATTGTCCTGTTCGTTGGATTGTTCCAGGTATTCCTGGGCGGTGATGACGTCTTCGCTGGGATAGTAGGACGACCAGTCTTCCTTGCGTTCCACGACGATATACAGCTTGCTCACTGGACCTCCTGGTTGCGGGGCGTGGTCCCGGCGGAAACCCGGATGCCGCCGGACCACTCCAACTGTTGTAACGCGGGTGCTATTAACCGTTGCTTAACCATGCCAGGCTGCCCGCTCTGCTCCAGGAGAATCCTTCGCGATGAGTTTCACACTCAGGCCCGCCGGGCTGGATGATCTGGCGGCGCTGGTCGATTTGGAAGCGCGCTGCTTCAGCTATGACCGCCTTTCCCGGCGCAATTTCCACTACATGCTCACCCGGGCGAACGCCGTGCTGATCCTGGCGGAAAACGACCGCCAGGTGGCGGGCTACGCCCTGGTGCTGTTCCACCAGAACACCTCGCTGGCGCGGCTCTATTCCATCGCCGTCGACCCCGCGGCGCGCGGCCATCGCCTGGGCCAGCGGCTGCTGGAGGCTGCCGAAGCCGAGGCGGTGGAGCGCGATTGCGCCTACCTGCGCCTTGAGGTCCGGCCGGACAACGCCGCCGCCATCGCTCTCTATGAGCGCAACGGCTACCTGCCCTTCGCCACGGTGGAGGACTACTACGAGGACCATAGCCAGGCCCTGCGCTTCGAGAAGCGCATCCGCCAGCCGCGCGAAGGCCAGGCGCGCCCGGTGCCCTTCTATCGCCAGACCACCGATTTCACCTGCGGCCCGGCCAGCCTGCTGATGGCCATGGGCGCCCTGCAGCCTGGTCGCCCGCTGGAGCGCCGCGAGGAACTGCGGCTGTGGCGCGAAGCCACCACCATCTACATGACCGCCGGGCACGGCGGCTGCGGCCCCCATGGCCTGGCCCTGGCCGCGCTGCGCCGGGGCTTCAGGGTCACGCTGCAGGTCAATACCCGGGGCCCCCTGTTCCTCGACGGCGTACGCAGCGAAGAAAAGAAGGAGGTCATGCGCCTGGTGCACGAGGACTTCAGCGCCGAGATCAAGCAATCGCCCATCGAGCGCCTCTACCGGACGCGCCTGGACATCGCCCACTGGGTCAACCAGGGCGCCTTCCCGCTGGTGCTGATCAGCTCCTTCCGGCTGACCAAGGCCAAGGGACCGCACTGGGTGCTGGTCACCGACTGCGACGAGGACTTCGTCTACCTGCACGATCCCGATGTCGACCACAGCCAGCACCGCCGCGAACTGGACTGCCAGCACATCCCGGTGTCCCACGCCGAGTTCGACAAGATGAGTCGCTTCGGCCGCGGCAAGCTGCGCGCAGCGGTGATCCTAGGTCCTGTACGAAAAGTCGCCGAGCGAAGGTCAGGCGAGGCGAAAAAGACTGAGGAAGCGGAGTTTACGAGTGGTAAATGAGCATTCCGAAGCCTTTTTCAACGAAGCATCACCGAGCGCAGGCACTTTTCGTACAGGACCGAAGGGCCGGCTGAACCCGGGGTTGTACTGGACGCCGAACAGGGCCAGGATCAAGGCCAACAAGAATCACGGGGCGGTCGATGAGTCAGTCCTTGCGCAAGCGCAATCCCTCCTACGAATTGATGGAGGACCTGAGCGGTCACTCGGTGATCTATCGGGAGCATGGCTTTCCCTGCCCGCTGGTGCGCTGGCATTTCCACAAGGAATACGAGCTGCACCTGATCGTGGCCAGTTCGGGGACCGCCTTCATCGGCGACTACATCGGCAACTTCTATCCGGGCAGCCTTTTCCTTACCGGTCCGCATCTGCCGCACAACTGGATCAGCCGCGTCGCCGAGGGCGAGGTGGTGGCCAAGCGCGACATGCTGGTCAACTTCACCAACGAGACGGTGGACAACGCCACCGCGGTGTTTCCCGAACTCAGCGGCCTGGCGCCGCTGCTGGAGCGCGCCCGCTACGGCATCGAATTCCAGGATCCGCAGCTGATCGCCCGCGCCGAGGCGTTGCTGCAACAGATTTCGGAGAGCGGCGGCGCCACCCGACTCGGTCATTTCCTGGTGCTGATGGAGGCACTGGCCACCTCGGAGCGCTATCAGCTGCTGTCGGGCAGCGTCGAGCCGGCCACGGCCAGCGAGCAGGCCGTGGATCGCACCAACCGGGCGCTGAATTTCATCTTCGATCACTACCAGCGTGATTTCACCCAGGAAGAAGTGGCCGAGCACCTGGGCATGACGCCCACCTATTTCTCGCGTTTCTTCCGCCAGGCCACCGGGCGCACCTTCGTCGAATTCGTCAACAGCCTGCGTATCAGCAAGGCCTGCGAGATGCTCTCCCACAGCAGCATGCCGGTCACCGACATCTGCTTCGAGGCCGGCTTCAACAACATCTCGAACTTCAATCGACGCTTCCACCAGCTCAAGGGCATGACCCCGCGCCAGTACCGCAGCCTGACGGTGCAGCGCCTGACCGAACAGAACGCCTGAGCGGCTTTCCTTGATCCGGTTTGTTGCCAGCGTGAGAGCCACTGAACAGACCTGGCGCAAAGTTCGGTTATGATCGAACTACCCATCCGTGCCGACCGAGGACAGAGCCACCATGAGCGAACCCTACACGCCCCCATGCGTCTGGACCCCCACCACCTCCGGCGGTAACTTCGCCAGCATCAACCGCCCCATCGCCGGGTCGACCCACGACAAGGAGCTGCCGGTCGGCGAGCATCCCTTCCAGCTGTATTCGCTGGGCACGCCCAACGGCATGAAGGTGACCATCCTGCTGGAAGAGCTGCTGGCGGCCGGACATGGCGACGCCGAATACGATGCCTGGCTGATCCGCATCAGCGAGGGCGAGCAATTTTCCAGCGGCTTCGTCGAGATCAATCCGAATTCCAAGATCCCGGCCCTGGTGGATCGGCGCGGCGCCGAGCCGCTGCGCGTCTTCGAGTCCGGCGCCATCCTGCTCTATCTCGCCGACAGCTTTGGCGCCTTCATCCCGAAGGATCACGCCGGTCGCACCGAGACGCTGAACTGGCTGTTCTGGCAGATGGGCTCGGCGCCCTTCCTCGGCGGCGGCTTCGGGCATTTCTACGCCTATGCGCCGGAAAAGCTCGAATACCCCATCAACCGCTACGCCATGGAAGCCAAGCGCCAACTCGATGTGCTCGACCGCCTGCTGGCCGAGCGCAGCTACGTGGCCGGCGAGGACTACGGCATCGCCGACATCGCCATCTGGAGCTGGTACGGCAACCTGGTGCTGGGCCAGTTGTACAACGCCGCGGAATTCCTCGCGGTGCAGGACTATACCCACGTGCAGCGCTGGGCCCAGGCCATCGCCGCACGGCCGGCGGTGCAGCGCGGTCGGCGGGTCAATCGCACCTGGGGCGAGCCGGGCGAGCAACTGGCCGAGCGGCATTCGGCGGCCGACCTGGATTGACGCGGGGTAGACGTCAGCGGAGCCGTTGGGTTCGCTGATCGCGGCCATGGGCCGCTCCTACAGAGGCTTGATGTTTCCGTAGGAGCGGCCGCATCGGCGGACCGCCATGGCCGCGATAAAGACAGTTGCTGCTACGAAAGGGGCGACAGTTGATCCCGATTTTTTGCCAGGGTGATGCAGATGAGCGCCTGCTCGAAAAGCCCTCTCGCCACCAGGCCCAGTGGAAAAGGCTGCGCCGTTTTCCACGCTACTGCAGTGCTCGGCCGCAACCTATTTGCCACTGGCGCGGAACCTGATCGCGAGTGACCGGAGCTGAAGCCGCCATAGCCCTGCGCGGCCCCTGGCCAGCTCTAGATACCGAACCGGACCCAAAGCGCTCGCCAACTCCTGCGCGAGCGTCTGGACTACCCCATTAGCAGGCGCTGAGCGCCTTTCCATATTTCCTGCACATTTGCCCAGCAGCCTGACTTCCATCTCAGTCAGGTCTGGCAGGCATGAGCAGGAAATCCCGCATTCTCGTCGTCGTTGTCTTGGTCGGTGCCGCCGTGGCGCTGGGGCTGGTGCTGCACGGGCGTTCGACCAATGCCGGCAGCGCTGCGCATGGCAGCCAGGGTGGCCGGGCCTGGGGCGCGGCCGCGGGACAGGGCCAGGCGATCACCGTGGCAGTGGGCCAGGCCGGGCATGCGGATGTGCCGGTCACCCTCACCGCCCTGGGCACCGTGGTGGCCAACGCCAGCGTCACGGTGACCACCCGGGTGGCCGGTCAGCTGGAGCAGGTGTTCTTCACCGAAGGTCAGCGGGTGAAGAAGGGCCAGCTCCTGGCGCAGATCGATCCGCGGCCCTACCAGGCCACCCTGGATCAGTATCGCGGTGACCTGGCGCAGAACCAGGCGCAACTCAAGAGTGCCCAGCTGACCCTGGAACGCTATCGCCGGCTGGTGGCCAAGGATTCCCTGGCCAAACAGGAGCTGGACACCCAGGTCGCCACTGTGGGCCAGTACCAGGGCGCGGTGCAGGCGGACCAGGCGCAGATCGCCGCCGCCCAGTTGAATCTGCAGTACGCCCGCATCATGGCGCCGCTGGAAGGCTATGTCGGCCTGCGCCTGGTGGACCCGGGCAACTACCTCGCGGCCGGCGACACCACCGGCCTCGTCAGCATCACCCAGACCGATCCCATCGCCGTGACCTTCAGCCTGCCCCAGGCGACGCTTGCCAGCCTGCTGCCCAAGGTCCGCCAGGGCCAGGCGCTGCCGGTCACCGCGCTCGGCCAGCTGGACGGTACGACGCTGGCCGATGGCGCGTTGAAGTTCATCAGCAACGAGATCGACACCAGCACCGGCAGCCTCAAGCTCAAGGCAGTGTTCGCCAACCCGGAAGAGAAGCTCTACCCCAACCAGTTCGTCAACGTGCGCCTGCAGACCGACACCCTGAAGAACGCCGTGGTGGTCCCCGCCGCCGCGGTGCAGCTGAGCAGCGACGGCAGCTTCGTCTATGTGGTGGGCGCCGATGACAGGGTGCAAAGACGCAGCGTGACCGCCGGGCCGGCACTGGGCGAGCGGCTGGCCATCACCCAGGGACTCGCGGGCGATGAGCGGGTGGTCATTCGCGGCATCGACCACCTGCGCGACGGCGCCCAGGTCCGCGTGGAAGGCGCGCCGGCGGCGGATGCCCGCCGATGAATCCGTCACGGCTGTTCATCCAGCGACCGGTGGCCACGGTGCTGCTGATGGTGGCGGTGCTGTTCGCCGGCCTGCTCGGCTATCGCCTGCTGCCCATCTCGGCGCTGCCGGAGGTGGACTATCCCATCATCCAGGTGACCACCCTCTACCCCGGCGCCAGCGCCAAGGTGCTGGCCACCGCAGTGACGGCGCCGCTGGAACGCCAGCTGGGACAGATGGCCGGCCTGGCGCAGCAGTACTCCACCAGCTCGGCCGGCGCTTCGGTCATTACCCTGAAATTCGATCTCAGCCTGTCGCTGGACGTCGCCGAGCAGGAGGTGCAGGCCGCGATCAACGCCGCCAACAGCTATCTACCGGACGACCTGCCCAATCCGCCCACCTACAAGAAGGTCAATCCCGCCGACGCCCCGGTGCTGACCCTGGCCGCCACCTCCGACAGCCTGCCGCTGACCCGGGTGCAGGACCTGGTCAGCAACCGCCTGGCGCTGAAGCTGTCGCAGATCTCCGGGGTTGGCCTGGTGAGCCTGGCCGGCGGCCAGCAGCCGGCGGTGCGCATCGATGTCGACCCCAAGGCCCTGGCCGCCCACGGCCTGACCCTGGAAGACGTCTACACGGTGGTCAATGCCGCCAACGTCAACGGCTCCAAGGGCGGCTTCGACGGCCCCGACCACTCCATTACCATCGACGCCAACGACCAGTTGCGCAGCGCCGCCGAGTACGGCGAGCTGGTGCTCAGCTATGCGCAGGGCGCCGCCCTGCACCTCGAGGACGTGGCCACGGTCGCAGAGGCACCGGAAAACGCCTATCTGCAGGCCACCGCCAACGGCCGGCCGGCCATCGTCATCAACATCCAGCGCCAACCGGGGGCGAACGTCATCGGCGTGGTCGACGCCATCCAGAAACAGTTGCCCAAGCTCCGGGCCGCCCTGCCCGACAATGTCCAGCTAACGGTGCTGGCCGATCGCACCCAGACCATCCGCGCCTCGCTTGCCGACGTGCAGTTCGAGTTGCTGCTGTCCATCGCCCTGGTGGTGATGGTGACCTTCCTCTTCCTGCGCAACCTCACCGCGACCCTGATTCCCAGCCTGGCGGTGCCGCTGTCGCTGGTGGGCACCTTCGGGATCATGTATCTCGCGGGCTTCTCGCTGAACAACCTGACGCTGATGGCCCTGACCATCGCCACCGGCTTCGTCATCGACGACGCCATCGTGGTGGTGGAAAACATCGCCCGCCACCTGGAAGAGGGCGAGCCGCCGCTGCAGGCGGCGCTGCGCGGTTCGCGGGAGATCGGCTTCACCATCATTTCCCTGACCTTCTCGCTGATCGCCGTGCTGATCCCGCTGCTGTTCATGGGCGACGTGGTGGGTCGGCTGTTCCGCGAATTCGCCATCACCCTGGCGGTGGCCATCCTGGTCTCCATGTTCGTCTCCCTGACGCTCACGCCGATGCTCTGCGGCCGGCTGCTGCAGCACGTGCCGCCGGAGCGCCAGAGCCGCTTCGCGCGCTGGGGCGAGCGGCAATTCGAACGCCTGGTAGCGGGTTACGACCGCACCCTGAGCGTGGTGCTGGACCATCAGCGGCTGACCCTGCTGGTGGCCGTGGCCACCGTGGCGCTGACCGCCCTGCTCTATCTGCTGGTGCCCAAGGGCTTCTTTCCCGGCGAAGACACCGGGCTGATCGTCGGTTTCACCCGCGCCTCCCAGGATGTCTCCTTCGACGCCATGGCCCGCCGCCAGCAGGCGCTGGTCGAGCAGGTGCTGGCCGATCCGGCGGTGGCGACGGTCACCTCGACCCTCGGCGTCGACGGCAGCAACGCCACCCTCAACCAGGGCCGCCTGCAGATCCAGCTCAAGCCCTTCGACGAGCGCAGCGAGCGGGCGCCGGCCATCATCCAGCGCCTCAAGCAGGGCGCCGCGGGCGTCGCCGGTATTCGCCTGGACCTGGTAGCCAACCAGGAGCTGACGGTGGACGACCAGCTCACGCCCAGCCAGTACCAGTTCACCCTGGACGATGCCGACGGCACCCGGCTGGCCGCCCTGCTGCCGCGGCTGATGCCGCGTCTACAGGCCCGGCCGGAATTGCGCGACGTGCTCGACGACCTGGAAGACCAGGGCCTCACCGCCCAGGTGGAGCTGGACCGCGCCGCCGCCGCCCGTTTCGGCATCACCGCCGCCGACGTGGACACCGCGCTCTACAACGCCTTCGGCCAACGGCTGATCTCCACCATCTTCACCCAGGCCAACCAGTACCGGGTGGTGCTGCAGGTGCCCGGTGCCTTCCGGGCGACGCCGGCGGCCTTCGGCGACATCTACCTGGCGCCGGCGACCACCGCCACGGCCAGTGGCACCAGCAGCAGTACGACAACGACCACCAGCACCCCCAAGGGCCTGGTACGCCTCACCGACATCGCCCGCATCGAGCAGCGCCCGGGCCCCCTGTCCCTGACGCGCCTGGGGCAATTCCCGGCGGTGACGCTGTCCTTCAACCTGGCCGACGGCTACTCCCTGGAGCAGGCGCAGCAGGCCATCGCCCAGAGCATGGCCGAGGCCCAGGCACCGAGTAGCGTCACCCTGAGGTACCAGGGCGCGGCCCAGGCCTTCCAGCAGGCGGCGGGCAATACCCTGTGGCTGATCCTGGCCGCGGTGGTGGTGATGTACATCGTGCTGGGGGTGCTCTACGAGAGCTTCATCCACCCGGTGACCATCCTCTCCACCCTGCCCTCGGCGGCCATCGGCGCCCTGCTGCTCCTGCTACTGACGGGCACCGAGTTCTCCCTGATCGCCCTGATCGGCGTGGTGCTGCTGATCGGCATCGTCAAGAAGAACGCCATCATGATGGTGGACTTCGCCCTGGAGGGACGCCAGCAGCTGCACCTGGCGCCGCGGGAGGCCATTCACCGCGCCTGCCTGCTGCGCCTGAGACCCATCCTGATGACCACCCTGGCCGCCCTGCTCGGCGCCCTGCCGCTGATGTTCGCCAGTGGCTCCGGCGCCGAACTGCGCCGGCCGCTGGGGCTGGTGATCGTCGGCGGGCTGCTGGTCAGCCAGGTGCTGACGCTCTACACCACGCCGGTGATCTACCTGGTCTTCGATAGACTCGGCGAACGACTGGGGCGGCGCTGGCAGCGGAGCGGCGGACGATGAATCCCATCCGCCTGTTCGTGCTCAAGCCGGTCGCCACCCTGTTGCTGAGTCTGGCGGTGCTGTTGCTCGGCCTGCTCGGCTACGCCCGCTTGCCGGTGGCGCCGCTGCCCAAGGTGGACTTCCCCACCATCGTGGTCACCGCCAGCCTGCCGGGCGCCAGCCCCGAGACCATGGCCGCCACCGTGGCCACGCCGCTGGAGCGCAGCCTCGGCCAGATCGCCGGAATCACCGAGCTGACCTCCAGTAGCAGCCAGGGCGCCACCACCCTGATCCTGCAATTCGACCTGTCGCGCAACATCGACGGCGCCGCCCGCGACGTCCAGGCCGGCATCAATGCCGCCCGTAGCCTGCTGCCCAGCGGCATGCCCAGCCTGCCCACCTATCGCAAGGCCAATCCCACGGAATCGCCGATCCTGATGCTGGCGCTGACCTCCAAGACGCGCAGCCCGGGCGAACTCTATGACCTGGCGTCGAGCATCCTGCAGCAGAAGATCGCCCAGGTGCAGGGCGTCGGCCAGGTATCGATCCGCGGCAGTTCGCTGCCGGCGATCCGCATCGACCTGCAGCCCCAGCAACTGGCCCATGCCGGCATCGCCCTGGACAGCGTGCGCGCGGCCATCGCCAACGCCACCACCCATGGCGCCAAGGGCGTGCTGCATGCCGAGGGCCAGACCTGGTCCATTGAGAGCAACGGCCAGCTGGAGCAGGCGGCGGACTATGCGCAGCTGATCGTCGGCTACCAGCAGGGCGCCGCGGTGCGCCTGAGCGACGTGGCGCGGGTCTACGCCACGGTCGAGGACGTCTACGTCAGCGGCTCGCTGAACGGCCAGCCCTCGGTGACCCTGGGCGTCACCCGCCAGGCCGGCGCCAACATGCTGCAGACCCTGGACGCCATCAAGGCCCAGCTGCCGGTGCTGCAGGCTCTGGTGCCCGGCGACGTGGACCTGGTGCCGGTGATCGACCGCTCCGCCAGCATCCGCGCCTCGCTGCACTCCACCGAAGAGACCCTGCTGGTGGCGATGCTGCTGGTGATCGCGGTGGTGTTCGTCTTCCTGCGCGACCTGCGGGCCACCCTGGTACCCGCCGTGGCCCTGCCGCTGTCGCTGATCGGCACCTGCGCGGTCATGTACCTGCTGGACTACAGCCTGGACAACCTGTCGCTGATGGCGCTGATCATCGCCACCGGTTTCGTGGTGGACGACGCCATCGTGGTACTGGAGAACGTCACCCGCCACCGCGAGCTGGGTCGCGGTCCGCTGCGCGCGGCACTGATCGGCAGCCGCGAGGTGGCCTTCACCGTGCTGTCCATGACGCTGTCGCTGATCGCCGTGTTCATCCCGCTGCTGCTCATGGGTGGCATCGTCGGCCGGCTGTTCCGCGAATTCGCCGTGACCCTCAGCGTGGCCCTGGTCATCTCCATGCTGCTGTCGCTGACCCTCACCCCCATGCTCTGCGCGCGGGTACTGCGCGAGCGCTCACCCGAAGCAACTGTGCCGGCGCTTTATCGGTGGATCGAGAACGGCCTGGCGCGCCTGCAAGGCGGCTATCTGCGCGGCCTGGACTGGGTGCTGCGGCACCCGCTGCTGACTCTTGCGAGCCTGGCGCTGACCGTGGGGCTCAACGTCTACCTCTATGTGGTGGTGCCCAAGGGCTTCTTTCCGGACCAGGATACCGGGGTGGTGCTCGGCGCCATTCGTGCCGACCAGAGCATCTCCTACCAGGCCCTGGCGCCCCATGTGAAGGAGATCGCCGCCCGCTTGCGTGACGATCCCGACGTGGCGGCGGTGATGGCCTCTACGGGCGGCGGCATGTTCGGCTCGCGCAACTCGGCGCAATTCTTCATCCGCCTCAAGGACTACAACGAGCGCCAGGACAGCGCCCAGCGGATCGCCAATCGCCTCAGCCAGCTTGGCAGCCGCCATGCCGGCATCCAGCTGTTCCTCATGCCGGCCCAGGATCTGCGGGTCGGCGGGCGCAGCGCCAACGCCACCTATCAATTCAGCCTGCAGGCCGACGACCTCGACGAACTGCGCCGCTGGACACCCAAGGTGGAAGCCGCCTTCAAGACCCTGCCGGAACTCACCGGGGTGGATTCCGATGCGCAGAACGGCGGCCAGGAGGTGCGCCTGGAGATCGACCGCGCCGCGGCGAGTCGCCTGGGGGTGAGCGTCAAGGACCTCGACACCCTGCTGGACAACGCCTTCAGCCAGCGCCAGGTGGCCACCCTCTATCGCACCCTCAACCAGTACCACGTGGTGCTGGGGCTGGCGCCGGCCTACACCCAGGACCCCGAGGTGCTCAAGCAGCTGTACGTGGTGACCGGCAGCGGTGCCCAGGTCCCGCTGGCCGCCTTTGCCCGCTTCACCGGCGGCAACGCGCCCCTGGCAGTGGCGCACCAGGGCCAGATGGCCACCAGCACCCTGGCCTTCAACCTGGCCGACGGGGTCTCCCTGGAGCAGGCCCAGGCGGCGATCCAGGCGGCGCTGGTCAAGGTCGGCCTGCCGCGGGAGATCCAGTCCGGCTTCCAGGGCACCGCCCAGGCCTTCGCCACCCTGGTCGCGCAGATTCCCTGGCTGGTGGCCGCGGCCCTGGCGGCCATCTACCTGGTGCTGGGCATGCTCTACGAGAGCTACATCCATCCGCTGACCATTCTCTCCACCCTGCCCTCGGCCGGGGTCGGTGCCCTGTTGTTGCTGCTGGCGACCGGCACCCAGCTGACCCTCATCGCCCTGATCGGCATCCTGCTGCTGATCGGCATCGTCAAGAAGAACGCCATCCTGCTGGTGGACTTCGCCCTGGTCGCCGAGCGCGACCGCGGCCTCTCGCCCGAGGCCGCCATCCGCGAGGCCTGCCGGCTGAGATTCCGGCCGATCCTGATGACCACCCTGGCGGCCTTCTTCGGCGCCCTGCCGCTGGCGCTGGGCAGCGGCTGCGACGACGCCCTGCGCCAGCCCCTGGGGCTGGCCATCGCTGGCGGCCTGGCGCTGAGCCAGGTGCTGACCCTCTTCACCACCCCGGTGGTATTCCTCTGTCTCGACCGCCTGAGCCGCGCCAGCCGCCGGTTCTGGCGCCAGCATCTGCGCCGCGCCGCGGCCTGAAGGTAACGACCATGCCGCTCCCGCGCCTCCTGCCCCCGCTGCTCCTGCTGACCCTGCTTGCCGGCTGCACCGTGGGGCCCGACTACCAAAGGCCCAGCGCCCCGCTGTCGACGCAATTCAAGGAGGCGGCCGGCTGGAAGGCCGCCCATCCGCGCGACGACCAGGCCAAGGGCGCCTGGTGGCAACGCTACGACGATCCCCAGCTCAGCGCCCTGCTGACCCAGGTGGCGGTCTCCAACCAGAACGTCGCCCAGTACCAGGCGCTCTATCGCCAGGCACGCGCCCTGGTCCGCGAAAGCCGCGCCGAGACCCTGCCCAGCGCCACCCTGGACGCCAAGACCACCCGCAGCGAGAACGCCAGCAGCAGCGACAGCGGCAGTGCCAGTGCCGGCGGCGCCACGGTCAGGAACGCCGACAGCCTCAGCCTCGGCCTGAGCTGGGACCTGGACCTCTGGGGCCGGCTGCGCCGCACCCTGGAAGAAGACCGCGCCAGTGCCCAGGCCAGCGCCGCCGAGCTGGCCAACGCCACCCTCAGCGCCCAGGCGGAACTGGCCCAGGACTACTTCGCGCTGCGCGTGCTGGATCGGCGTCTGGCGCTCTATGAGCAGACCCTGGCCGATTACCGACGCTATCTCGCGGTGATCCAGAACAAGTACGACGAACAGCTCGCCTCCCGTGCCGATCTCGCCCAGGCACGGACCCAGTTGGAGAGCGCCGACGCCAATCGGCTGGCCCTGACCACCCAGCGCGCCCAGCTGGAACACGCCATCGCCCTGCTGCTGGGCAAGCCGCCCGCGGACTTCGCCCTGGCCGCCGATCCCCGGTGGCAGGCCCGGCTGCCGGACATTCCTGCCGGCCTGCCCACTGCCCTGCTGGAGCGCCGCCCGGACATCGCCCAGGCCGAGCGCCAGGTGGCCGCCGCCAATGCCGCCATCGGCGTGGCCACCGCCGCCTACTACCCCGACCTGACCCTGAGCGCCAGCGGCGGCTACCAGAGCAGCCTGCTCGGCGAGCTGCTCAAGACGCCGAGCCGCTTCTGGTCACTGGGACCGACCCTCTCCGGTACCCTGTTCGATTTCGGTGCCACCCGCGCGAGCGTCGACCAGGCGCGCGCGGCCTACTACGCCAAGGTGGCGAGCTACCGGCAGACGGTGCTCACCGCCCTGGGCGAGGTGGAAGACGACCTGGTGGCGCTGCAGGTGCTCGGCCCCGAACTCGCCGCCCAGCGCCGCGCCGTGGCCGCCGCCCGCGATTCGGCCAGCGTGACCCGCGACCAGTACGAAGCCGGCATCATCGACTACCTGGACGTGGCCACCACCCAGGCGACCCAGCTGAGCCAGGAGCAGAGCCTGCTGCAACTGGAATCCAGCCAGCTGGTAACCAGCGTCCAGCTGCAGATGGCGCTGGGTGGCGACTGGCAGGCCGCGCGTCTGGCCGACGCCCCCTGAGAACCTGTTCTCGATCTCGCGAGCTAGAGACAAACAAGGTGAAAATGGTTGAGGAAGCGGATCGCACTCGCGTTCGAGTTTACGAGTGGTAAATGAGCATTCCGAAGCTATTTTCAACGCCGTTTGGCCGACGCGCAGCAGATCAAGAATAGGTTCTGACAGCCACCCGTGGAGCTGCTAGCGTGCCCTTACCTTCCGCCGTCGAGATCCGCATGGGCCTGCTGCGTCTGTCCCTTTCCGCCAAGGTCTTTCTCGCCGCCCTGGCGCTCTGCGCCTTCGCCGTGCTGGGCATGGCCTGGGCCTCCTACCTGAGTTTCTCGCGGGATTTCCTCGGCTATCTCAACGGCCAGGCCGAACAGCGGCTGGATGCCCTGGTGCCGCGCTTCGAGCACGCCTACGCCGAGCATGGCGACTGGAATTTCCTGCTCAACCAGCACCCGCCCGAGGCCTGGATCCAGCTGCTGCGCCCGGAATTGCCCGCCAATACCAGCGTCCGCCCCTCCCCGCCGGTGTCGGATCTCACCGGCGCCTTTCTGCGCTTCTCGCTGCTGGATGCCGAGCATCGCTACCTGATCGGCTTTCGCGACCTGCCGCCCGTCCCGCTGTTGCGGGCCATCCACTGGCAGGGCCGGGTGGTCGGCTGGCTGGCGCTGACGCCCTTCGAGGCGGTCATCAGCGACGGCGACCGCCGCTTCCAGCAGAGCCAGATCCGCTCCAGCCTGGTGATCGCCTTCGTCTGCCTGCTGCTGGCCGCCGCCCTGGCCTGGTGGATCGCCCGCACCCTGCTGCGCCCGATCCGCACCGTGGCCGGCGCCACCCATCGCCTGGCGGCCGGCGACTACGGCATCCAGCTGCCCATCCGCTCCGCCGACGAGGCCGGCCAGCTGGCCCAGGACTTCAACCGCCTGGCCCGCGTCCTGGCCAGCAACGAGCTGCAGCGCCGCGCCTTCATGGCCGACATCTCCCACGAGTTGCGGACGCCCCTGGCGGTGCTCAGGGGTGAACTGGAAGCCATGGAGGACGGAATCCGCCCGCTGGACGTGAGCGGGCTGAAGTCGCTGCAGACCGAGGTCGGCTCGCTGAACAAGCTGGTGGACGATCTCTTCGAATTGTCGCTGGCCGAAGTCGGCGGCCCCACCTACCGCCACGAAGCGCTGGACCTGGCGACCCTGCTGGCGCTGACCGCCGATGCCTGGCGCCCGCGCTATCGCCAGGCCGGCCTGGAACTGCGGCTGGAGCTGCCGGACGCCCCGCTGCTGATCCGCGGCGATGAGGCGCGCCTGGGCCAGCTGTTCTACAACCTGCTGGAGAACAGCCTGAGGTACACCGAAGCCCCTGGTCAGGTGCACCTTTCCGCGCGCCAGGTCGGCAACCGGCTGCAGGTCGATCTGCAGGACTCCGCGCCCGGCGTTCCCGCGGCCGACCGCGAACGGCTGTTCGAGCGGTTCTACCGCGTCGAAGGCTCGCGCAGCCGCCGCAGCGGCGGCGCCGGCCTGGGCCTGGCCATCTGTCGCGGCATCGCCGAGGTGCATGGCGGTCAGCTGCAGGCCAAGGAATCACCGCTTGGCGGCCTCTGGCTCGAACTGCGGTTGCCCGCCCTCGCTGACCGGAGCCCGGCATGAGCCAGACCATCCTGCTGGTGGAAGACGAACCCAAGCTCGCCGCCCTGCTGGGTGACTACCTCAAGGCCGCCGGCTTCACCTGCGACTGGCACGCCGACGGCGAACAGGCCCTGGCCGTCCTCCGCGCCACGCCACCCGACCTGCTGCTGCTCGACCTGATGCTGCCCGGCCTCGACGGCCTGGAGATCTGCCGCGCGGTACGCACCTTCAGCGCCCTGCCGATCATCATGGTCACCGCCCGGGTCGACGAGATCGACCGCCTGCTCGGCCTGGAACTGGGCGCCGACGACTACATCTGCAAACCCTTCAGCCCGCGCGAGGTGGTGGCCCGGGTCAAGGCCGTGCTGCGCCGCAGCAGCGTGCCGGACGGCCGGCCCGCGCCCAGCGGCCTGCAGCTGGACACCGAGACCTACCAGGCCAGCTTCAACGGGCGGCCGCTGGAGCTGACCCCGGTGGAATTCCGCCTGCTGGCGACCCTGGCCCAGCACCCCGGCAAGGTGCTTTCGCGCGACCAGTTGCTCAACCACCTGCACACCGACTACCGCATCCTCACCGACCGCACCGTCGACAGCCACGTGCGCAACGTCCGCCGCAAGCTGCACCGCCTCGACCCGGACTGCGAGCTGATCCGCTCCATCTATGGCGTGGGCTATTGCCTGGAGACTTGACCCGCTCAGCCTGCGCTCGACCAGGCCGCACTCGCCGATCCCAGCCGCGTAGCCGGCCGCTGCCAGTGCAGGCGCAGGTCGCCGATCTGCAGCGGCGGGCGCAACCGCTGCGCCGGCCCCCAGGCGGTGGGCTCGGGGTGGCATCGTAGTCGGCGTCCTGCACGCCGGTATAAAGGGGCGCGCAGGCCACGGCGGGATGCTCGGTCAGCAGGCAGGCGGTACGCGCCAGCGACAGGCGCGCGCTCAGCACACGGCCCTCGCGCAGGCGACCGGTGATGCCGCGGATGACCGCGGCCGCCATCAGGTAACCGGTGGCGTGGTCGAGGGCCTGAACCGGCAAAGGCACCGGCTGCTGCGCCTGCTGCCAGTCGCGCCCGGCCGCGGCGATGCCGCAGGACAGCTGCACCAGGCTGTCGTAGCCGCGCCGCAGGGCCCAGGGCCCGGTCCAGCCGTAGGCGCACAGGGACACGTCGATCAGCGCCGGCTGCAATGCCCGGCGCTGGGCGGCACCATAGCCGAGCCGCTCTAGAGCGTCGGCGCGATAGCCGTGCACCAGGACATCCGCCTCCTCCAGCAAGGCTTCGAACACCCGACGGTCGGCCGGCCGGCGCAGGTCCAGTCGCGCGCAGCGCTTGCCCAGCGTCACCTCGGGTGCCTGGGCCGGTTCGTCCCAGTCGGGGGATCGATCCGCAGCACCTCGGCGCCCAGCCCGGCCAGCAGGCGGGTGGCGATGGGTCCGGCGAGGATGCGGGTCAGGTCGAGGATGCGAATGCCCTGCAAGGGGCGTTGTGGATCGGGGCGCCAGTCGCGCGCGATGGCAATGGCTGTCCATTCCTGGGCGATCAGGGATTCGGCGCGCACCGCTTGCCCCTGGGGATGCGCTTGCCACTCCGCCTGGGTGCGCAGCCTGGCCGCGCAGCCACCCGCCGCGACAATGGCCGTCTCCAGGGCTTCGCCAGGCCAGTCGGCCATGGCCTCGGCGACGGCAGCCTGGCTATTGCCACAGCCCAGCACGGCGAGGGCACGCTCCCGGTGATGAGGCGCATTGGCGTGCAACCGTAGCCAGCCGTCGCGGGTACGGTAGTCGCCGGTGATCGCATCCCAGACGGCGGGCAATTCCCAGCCCAGGGAACGCAGGGAGGTCTTGAACCAGGCCGCGGCCAGGTGCCGGTCCACCTGCACCGGCAATCCGGGTGCCCCTTCGGCCAGCAGATCGGCGGCGGCCAGGCCGGCGACCCCGATCGCCGCCGTGGCGAGGTCGCTGACCGGAAAGCAGGAGGCCAGGCTATCGTTGCCCCGGACCTGCAGATTCGCCGCCTGGGCGGCAGACAGATCCAGGGCGGTGACGAGTTCGTCGAGCAGGGATTGAAAGACGGCAGGCGTACGGGACGGGTGGGGTCCTCCGCGGCAGCAGGCAGTGCTCTCACAGTAGCCCTGCCTGCGCGAGCAGGACACCGGCGTTCGTCCGTCTACCGTCCAGCGCGACACGGGGACAAATCGCCCTCTGCCTGGGTCTCCCCTTCATCAGCCCACCCACGCTATCGGGAGACCCCATGACCGCACGACAACTCCTCATCGCCGGCGCCAGCGGCATCATCGGCCAGGCCGTGCTGGACGCCTTCGCCAAGGCCGGCTGGTCCATCACCACCGTCGGCCGCTCGCGACAGGCACCCAGTCGCTTTCCTCATCTGACCGCCGACCTGCTGGACCCGGCCAGCCTGGCCGCGGCCAAGGCCGATCTCGCCGGCGTGACCCATCTCTTCTACAGCGCCCTCAAGCCCAACCCCGACCCAGGCGTCGAGGCGGACGAAAACGCCGCCATGCTGGAGAACCTGGTCGCCGCGGTACGGGATGCCGGCGCCCCCCTGGCCCGCATCACCTTCGTCCAGGGCGGCAAGATCTACGGCGCCCACCTGGGGGTGTACAAGACCCCAGCCCGCGAGGATGACAGCCGCCACTTCCCGCCCAACCTCTATTTCCGCCATGAAGACTTCGTGCGCAGCCTGGAGGCCGACGGCATCCGCTGGACCGCCCTGCGCCCCGACATCGTCATCGGTCACTCACTGGGCTCGGCCATGAACCTGGGCAACCTGATCGGTCTCTACGGCGCCCTGTGCAAGGCGACCGGCACCGCCATGCAATTCCCCGGAACCGAGCAGGCCTATCGCGGCGCCCTGGTCAACGTCACGGCCGCGCCGCTGCTGGGCGAAGCCGCGGTCTGGGCCGCCGAAGAGCAGCACGATGGCGCCTTCAACCTCACCAACGGCGATGTCTTTCGCTGGAGTCACGTCTGGCCACAGCTGGCCGACTGGTTCGGGCTGGACGTGGGCGAGCCGCAACCCATCTCCCTGGCCCAGCGCCTGACCGCGCTGAAGCCGCTCTGGCAGACGCTGGCGCAAGGGAAGGACTGGCCGAGGCCAATCCCGAGCGGATTGCGCCCGGGGCCTTCGGCGACTTCATCTTCCATGTCGAGAAGGACGCCATCTTCGATGTGACCAAGGCGCGGCAGGCCGGCTTCGGGCAGATGGTCCTGAGATCGGACGAGGTCCTGCTCGCGCACCTGGAGGACATGCGTCGGCGGCGACTGATTCCCTGAGGCATCCCGCACCGTCCCGATAGAGGCAAAACGCCCGGGACGACATGCGGTCTCAACCCCAACGTCTCGCCATTGGAGTCCTACCTTGTACGCCGACACCCTCACCTGGGGCCATGGCCCCCGCACCTTCGAAGTCTTTCTCGAGCCCACCTGCCCCTTTTCGGTCAAGGCCTTCAACAAGCTCGACGACCTGCTGACCCAGGCCGGCCCCGAGCGGATCACCCTGAAGATCCGCCTGCAATCCCAACCCTGGCACCTGTTCTCCGGGGTGGTGGTGCGCTGCGTGCTGGCCGCCGCCACCCTCGACGGCGGCAGGGAAAGCGCCAAGGCGGTGCTGGCCGCGGTGGCGGCCCATCGCGAGGAATTCGAGTTCAAGGATCACGCCACCGGACCCAACCGCGACGCCACGCCCAACGACATCATCGCGCGCCTGGAAGGCTACAGCGGCCTGGCCCTGGCCGACGCCTTCGCCAATCCGGACCTGCAGCACGCCATCAAGTGGCACTGCAAGTACGCCCGGCAGAACGGTATCCATGTCTCGCCGACCTTCATGATCGATGGCCTGGTGCAGCTCGATATCAGCAGCGGGGATTCGGTCGCGGACTGGCTCGCTCGACTGGGTTGAGCAGCAGGCCCAGGGTCGAGAGGCGGCGTAGCCTGACCACTCGCGCTATGCTCGGCGGCCCCGTCCCGACCCGAGACAGACCCTTGATGGCCCTCCCCGCTGGAGACTCATCCTGGAAGCCCTGAGCGTCTACCTGGGCCTGGCCGCCCTCGCCTTCGGTGCGGCCACCCTGCTACCCCTGCAATCGGAAGCGGCCCTGGCCGGGCTGCTGCTCACCGAGCGCTATGCCACGGCGCTCCTGCTGCTGGCCGCGACGCTGGGCAATGTCGCCGGCTCGACGCTGAACTGGTGGCTGGGCACCCACCTCGAACGCTTTCGCCAACGCCGCTGGTTTCCGCTGTCGCCGCAACGTCTTGACCGTATCCAGGCGGCCTACCAGCGCTGGGGCTGGTGTTCGCTGCTGCTCAGCTGGACGCCCGTGATCGGCGATCCCCTGACCCTGGTGGCCGGGGTGATGCGCGAACCGCTGTGGCGCTTTCTGCTGGTGGTGACCCTGGCCAAGGCCACGCGCTACACCGTGGTCTGGGGTCTTGCCCTGGGTTGGCGCTGAGTCGGCCTGGCTATCGTTCGCTAACCAAGCTGACGCCGGCGGCGCCACAACCAGCGCGTTTCCACGGCGGCGAGATCGGCAAGCGGAATCAGGTCAGCGGGAATACGACTGCAGTTCGACAGGTTGAACACCTGGCGACCCGCGGCGCGCATCGCGGTCTGCATGACCTGCAGGCCGGGCAGGATGCGACTGTGCAGGTGCTCGTCGAGGCCGCAGGGCGACGCCGGCGAGCGGCCATCCTCGTAGAACCGCGGACGGTCGCTGTCGAGATCGACGCCGGCAAGATAGATCTCGGTGAATCCCAGGTGATAGGCCAGTTGCAGGGCGATGAAGGCCACCGTGCGGACATCGAAGATGCCGTAATCCAGGTTGCAGCTGAAGCCGATATCCCGGGCGCGACGACTGAACCAGGCGGGCAGCCGTTGCGCCTGTTCCTGCTCGGCGCCCAGGTGGTGCTCCAGGCGTGTGGCTGGCGCGCGGTGCAACGGATGCGCCTTGGCGGCCAGTTCCGCGGGCAGGGCCTGGATGGCTTCCGGCCAGAGCGCCAGCCGGGTGGCCCGCTCC
Source organism: Pseudomonas oryzihabitans (assembly GCF_014522265.1). GTDB lineage: Bacteria > Pseudomonadota > Gammaproteobacteria > Pseudomonadales > Pseudomonadaceae > Chryseomonas > Chryseomonas aestiva. The sequence continues at coordinate 3,295,677 of NZ_CP017024.1, read as the reverse complement.
AGTCCCTGTCGATAGAGCTCGGGTTGCTGCTGCGCGAAACTGAGATCGCTGCAGACGTAGAACAGCGGACTCAGGGGACTGCCCAGCAACTTGGCGATGGCGCCATTCATGGTGATGACCGGAATGTCCCGCCAGACCGGGAGGTTGAGCCTGCCCGCCGACGGCCCCGAGGCCAGCAGCAGCACGGGGCCGCGGTAGGCATTGCGCCAGGCGGCGAAGGCGCCAGCACTCGAACTCACAGCTTCGGTCGGGTGGAACGAGAGGGGTGAAAGGTACAAGGTACGACTCCTCGGAGTGACGATGACCAGACCTGGCGCGGCGATCGACCACTAGCGAACGCGCCACGTGACAGGGCCCAGCACTGGACAGCGCTGCGGTCCCGTCGCCCATTGTGCGTGAACCTGCCGCTGCTGGATTTCTACCCCAGGTAAAAGTCCGTCGCCACCTTGTATCCGGATCCTTACAAAGTCCGGCGTTGAGTCATGACCGCTGCTGCCCTGACGCCTCCGAGGCTGGATACTAGCCAGCCTGGAAGGCCTTGCCGCTAGGAACCGCGGTAGGTGCTGAAGCCGTAGGGGCTGAGCAACAGCGGGATATGGTAGTGCTGTTCCGGCTGGGTGACGTCGAACACCACCGGGATCTCAGGGAAAAAGGCGCTGCGGCCCTGCTGGCGATAGTAGTCGCCGGTCTTGAAGACCACCCGGTACTCGCCCTTCTCGAAGGTCTTTTCCTTGGGAAACAGCGCCGGCACCCGGCCCTGCTCGTTGGTGACCTCTTCCGCCAGCGGCTGCCAGCCCTGCCCTACCTGGCGTTCCAGGGTCACGTGCACCCCCGCCGACGGCTTGCCGTCCTCCAGGTTGAGCACATGGACACTCAGGGGATTGGGCGCGGCGACCGCGAAGCCGGACAGGGCCAGACCCGACAACAGTACGAACGTCTTCATGGAGATCTCCTTCAAGGATGAGAGGTGAGGTTGAGGTGTTCAGCGGCCGCCAGCGCACAGCGCTCGTCCGCCCCGCCACCGCCGGCACCGGCGATGCCCAGGGCGCCGACCAGCTGGTCGCCTTCGTAAAGGGGGATGCCACCGCCGAGCAGCAGCAATTCGGGCAGGGTGACGAGATTGGCCGCATCCGGGTTCTGCCGGGCGCGCTCGGCCAGCGCCTGCGACGGGGTGCGGGTGGACAGGGCGGTAAAGGCCTTGCGCCGCGCCGCCTCGGCGTTGTGCGGTCCGACGCGGGTATCGCGTTGCAGGAGGATCAACTGACCGCTGCGGTCGAGCACCGCCAGCGCGGCGCTGCAGGGCGCGGCCTGCGCCAGGCGCTGCGCGGCCGCGAGGTCGAGATCGGGGTGCTGCGGCAGCGCCGCCTGCGCCTGACCGAGGGCGGCAGCGCCCAGCAGCGCGAGGGTGAGAGAGGAAAGAAAGCGCGACATGATTCGAGGTCCAGGAGATGACCCCGCCAACCTATCCTGATCGTTCGGTCAGGAACGGGTACTGCAGAATGACAATTTTGTCAGAAGGATCAGCGAGATAGCTGTCCCGACCCGACAGCGTCACCCCTCGCCCGCAGCGTTGACATTCCTGCCTCGCGGCGCGTGGGTAACGCGCCGAGGCTCCCGTTGCCTTGATCCCTCTCTATTGCCAGCGACCCGAGTCGACAGTGGGCTCACGAAGGGCCGTTGCTTTCCGGAAGTGCACAGGCCCATCGACCACGCAAAACCATCGGGTCGCTATTGATCGATTAGATCAAAACATGCTTTATTGTGATCAGAACAATCACAAGGTAGGCATGACCATGAAATTCCGCGGCATCGTTCCCGCCCTCGTTACCCCCTTTGACGCCCAACAACGTGTCGATGAAAACGCTTTGCGCGGTTTGATCGAAAACCTGATTGGCGCCGGCGTCCACGGCCTGTTCGTATTGGGCACCAACGGCGAGTTCTTCGCTCTCTCCGAAGCCGAAAAGCTGCGTATCGCCGAGCTCACGGTGGACGCCGCGGGCGGCCGGGTCCCGGTCGTAGCCGGTACCGGTGCCTTCGCGACGCACGAAGTGATTGAACTGAACAAAAAGATGGCGGATCGCGGCGTCGATGCCCTGTCGGTGATCACGCCCTACTTCAATGCTGTCAGCCAGAAAGAGCTGATCACTCATTACGAAGCCATTGGCGACGCCTCCCCACTGCCGCTCATGCTCTACAACATTCCGGCCAAGACCGGCATGTCGATCGGCATCGGCGCCGTGGCCACCTTGAGCCAGCATCCGCAGATCAAGGGGATCAAGGACAGCGCGGGCAACTTCGACGCCCTGGTGCAGATGATGAAGTACCGCAGCGATGACTTCGCCGTCTTCGCCGGTACCGACTCCCTCATCTACTGGAACCTGCTGGCCGGCGGCGATGGCGCGGTGGCCGCCACGGCCAACGCGGTACCTCAGGTCGTCATGACCATCTGGAACGCCTTCCAGGCCGGCGATCACGCCACCGCCCGCGCCGCCCAGGAAAAGCTGCGGCCGCTGCGCGATGCCTTCGCCCTGGGCACCATGCCATCGGTACTGAAGAAGGCCGCCGACCTGCTCAACGTCCCGGTCGGCCCCTGCCGCGCTCCGGTCGCGCCGCTGGACGAAGCCACGGTGCACAAGCTCGAAGGCCTGCTGGCCATCTATCGCGACTGACCCGGAGCGCCCATGTCCCTCTATCATTTCCAGACCGTCAAACACCTGGTCCACGGCGCCGGCGCCCTGGATCAGCTCGGCGACAAGCTCGCCCTCCTCGATGTCCCGCTGCGCCGCGTGGTGCTGGTCACCCAGAACGCCATGCATGGCCTGGGCGTGACCGAGCGCGTCAAGGCGCAACTGGCCGCCCGCGACATCGACGTGGCCGTCATCGACAACGTCGAGATCGAGCCGACCCTCGAGAACATCGAGCAGGTCTTTCGCGAACAGGTCTCGCCGCGCCAACCGGACGCCCTGCTCGCCATCGGCGGCGGCTCGGTGCTGGATGCCGCCAAGCTGTTCGCGGTCATGCTCACCAACGAGCAGTCGCTCAGATCCATGCTCGGCATCGACCAGGTCGCCCGCGCCGGGCTGCCCACCGTGCTGGTCCCGACCACCGCCGGCACCGGCTCGGAAGTGACGCCCAATGCCATCGTCACCCTGCCCGACGAAGAGTTGAAAGTGGGCGTGGTCAGCCGCCACCTGCTGCCCGCGCTGGTGCTGCTCGATCCGCTGCTGACGCTGAGCCTGCCCAAGGCCATCACCGCGGCTACCGGGATGGATGCATTCACCCATTCGCTGGAGTCCTTCATCTCCAACAAGGCCAACCCGGTCAGCGATACCTTTGCCCTGGAGTCCATGCGCCTGATCGCCGGCAGTATCGTCGAGGCCTATCAGCAGCCGGACTCGGTGCGCGCCCGCAGCGACATGCTGCTCGGCTCCACCTACGGCGGCGTGGCCCTGACCGCCGCCGGTACGGCCGCGGTCCATGCGCTGGCCTATCCCCTCGGTGGCAAGTTCCACGTCACCCACGGGGTGGCCAACGCCATGCTGCTACCCCATGTCATGGCCTTCAATCTGGACAGTTGCGCGCCGCGCCTGAAGCGCGCCGCCATGGTCTGCGGCCTGGCCCGCGCGGAAGACAGCGACGAAGCCGCCGCGCACCAGCTGATCGAGCAGATCGCCGCCTGGACCGCCACCCTGGAAATCCCCCAGGACCTGGCCGCCTTTGGCGTGCGCGAGGAGCATCTGCCGGAGATGGCCGTGGCGGCCTCCAAGGTCACTCGGCTGATGGTCAACAATCCCAAGCCGCTGAGCCTGGACGACATCCAGGCGCTGTACCGGCGCCTGCTGCCATGACCCGCCTGCTGATCCTGGCCGACGACCTCAGCGGCGCCGCCGACTGCGCCCTGGGCTTTGCCAAGGCCCAGGCGACCCGGGTGCTGCTCGACGCCGAGGCCCTGGACGCCCAGGCGCCGGTGACGGCACTGGATCTGGACAGCCGTCGACTGGATGCGCGTGCGGCGGCCGCACGCCACGCCGCGCTGCTCGGGCACCCGGCGTTGGCGGGCGCCGCGCTCTACAAGAAGATCGACTCCACCCTGCGTGGCAATGTCGCCGCCGAGGTGGCGGCCCTCACCCCGCGCGGCCTGGCCCTGGTCGCGCCCGCCTACCCGGCACTGGGCCGCACCACCCTGGGGGGTATCCAGTACCTGGACGGCGTACCGGTCGACCAGACCGATGTCTGGCGCAACGAAGGCCTGACCGGCAGTGCCGATCTGGTTGCTCAACTGACCGATCACGGCATCAGCTGTGCGCGGCTGGATCTCGCCACCCTTCGTCAGCCGGTGGCCCTGGCCGCCGCCCTGCGCCGCGCGCTGGACAGTGGTCTGCCCGCGCTGGTCTGCGACGCCGAGCGGCAAACGGACCTGGAGGCACTGGCCCGGGCTTCCGCGCCCGTGGCGCAGCAGCTGTTCTGGGTCGGCTCCGCAGGCCTGGCCGAGGCGCTGCCTGCAGCCCTGGGCCTGACCGGCCACACCGCACTCCGCCCTCATGGGGACGGCCCGATCCTCACGGTGGTGGGCAGCATGTCACGACACTCCCAGGCCCAGGCCGAGCGACTGGTGGCGGGGAGCGGCCAACACTGGCAGCGGCTGGCCCCTGCCTGGCTGCTGGAGCCGCAGCACGCCGCCGAGCGTACCGCGCTGGCCGCGGCCCTCGCTCGGCAGCTCGCCCGCGGCGAAGACGTCCTGGTGAGCCTTGACCAGCAGGCCCGCGACCCGCGCCAGGCTGTGGCCCTGAGCCAGGCCCTGGCCGAACTGCTGCAGCCCGTCCTGCAGGAAGCCGCTGCCGTCATGGCCACCGGTGGCGAGACCGCTCGCGCCCTGCTCGCCCAGGCCGGCATCACGGCGCTGGACCTGCACGGCGCCCTCGCCCCGGGCGTGGCCCTGGCCAGCACCCGCTGGCGCGGTCGCGCCCTGCGGATAGTGACCAAGGCCGGCGGCTTCGGCCAACCCGACACCCTCCTCGATGCCTGGCGCCACCTGCGCGCCAGCCTACCCGCACAGGCCGCCACGGCCTCCCTGCAGAAGGAAGCCCACCATGTCTGAACGTCCCGTCATCGGCATCACCATGGGTGACGCCACCGGCGTCGGTCCCGAGATCATCATGAAGTCCCTGGCCCACGCCGCGGTCTACGATAGCTGCCGCCCGCTGGTCATCGGCGACGCCGGCCGCCTGGAAGACGCCAATCGCATCGTCGGTGGCACGCTGCAGATCAACGCCATCGAGCGACCCAACCAGGCGCGCTTCCAACCGGGGGTGGTGGACTGCATCGACCTCGGCCTGATCCCCGCCGACCTGCCCTACGGCAAGCTGTCGGCCCTGGCCGGCGACGCCGCCTATCGCTACATCGAACGCACCGTGCAGCTCACCTCGGCCGGTGAACTCGATGCCATCTGCACCGCCCCGCTGAACAAGGAAGCCCTGCACGCGGGCGGCCACATCTTCCCCGGCCACACCGAGTTGCTGGCGCACCTCACCGGCACCGAGGAGGTGTCGATGATGCTGATGACGCCGATCCTCAAGGTTATCCACGTCACCACCCACATCGGCATCATTGATGCCATCGCCCGTATCGAGCCGGGCCTGGTCAAGCGCACCATCGAACGCGCCCACGCCACCCTGCAACGCGCCGGCATCCAGGACCCGCTGATCGCCGTCTGCGGCATCAATCCCCACGCCGGCGAGAACGGCCTGTTCGGCTACGGCGAGGAAGAAACCAAGATCCAGCCGGCCATCGAGGAGCTACGCGCCCGTGGTTGGCGCGTGGAAGGCCCGCTGCCCGCCGACACCCTGTTCTTCCGCGCCGGGCGCGGTGACTTCGATTGCGTCGTGGCCATGTACCACGACCAGGGCCACGGCCCGGTCAAGGTCATGGGCCTGGAGGCCGGCGTCAACGTCACCGTCGGCCTGCCGGTGATCCGTACCTCGGTGGACCACGGCACCGCCTTCGACATCGCCGGCAAGGGCATCGCTGACGAGCGCAGCCTCATCGAGGCGCTGCGCCAGGCCACCGAACTGGCCAGCCGGCAGCGCGCCAGCCAGGCTGCCTGAGGAGGCCGACCATGAAAGTCATCTGCACCTCGCCCTCTTTCGCCAAGTACTCCCGGGAACCGCTGGAGCTGCTGGCCCGCCACGGCATCGAGCTGGTGGTGGTCCCGGCCGACATCGATGTCCAGGGCTTCATCGCCGCGGCCGGCGACTGCCAGGCGGCCATCACCGCCTTCAACCTGTTCGACGCCGCCACCTTCGCCGCGCTGCCGGGGCTGCGCCTGGTGTGCAAGCACGGCGTCGGGGTCGACAACCTCGACCTGGACGCGGCCCGCGCCCACGGCGTGACCGTCTGCAACGTGCCCAACTCCAACCGCCATGCGGTGGCCGACTACACCTTCGCCCTGCTGCTGGCCTCGGCGCGCCAGGTGGCCCGCGCCGACCGCGAGACCCGCGCCGGCGACTGGCCACGGCTGTTCGGCGCGGACGTCCACGGCAAGACCCTGGGCATCGTCGGCCTGGGCAGCATCGGCAAGGAGGTCGCGCGGCGCGCCAGCGGCTTCGCCATGCGCGTCATCGCCCACGACCCCTACCCCGACCAGGCCTTCGCCGACCGCGAACGTATCGAATTCCGCGACCTCGACGAGCTCCTCGCCGAAGCCGACTTCGTCACCCTGCACATCGGCCTGTCCGATGCCACGCGCCACCTGCTGGACGGCCGTCGCCTCGGCCTGATGAAGCCCGGCGCCCACCTGATCAATGCGGCCCGCGGCGGCATCGTCGACGAAGAGGCGCTCTACCAGGCACTGCTCAGCGGCCACCTGGGCGGCGCGGCCCTGGACGTGTTCGAGGACGAACCGGCCAACCAGCACCCGCTGTACCAGCTACCCACCGTGGTGGTGTCGCCGCACATCGCCGGCTACACCCCCGGCGCCCTGGACATCCTCAGCCTCACCTGCGCCCGCAACGTGGTCGCCGCCCTCACCGGCAACGGCCCCCTGGAGTCCGTCGTCGTCGCCCCCTGACCCCCCTACCCCTTTCGGAACCTGATCATGGATAACAACAACAAGGCCACCAGGATTCGCTGGATCATCGCCGGACTGATGTGGACAGCGATCGCCATCAACTACATCGACCGGGTGGTGCTCTCCGCCGCCGCCCCCTTCATCAGCAAGGAATTCGCCCTCAACGCGACCGAGATGGGGCTGATCATGTCGGCCTTCTTCTGGTCGTACGCCCTGCTGCAGTTGCCCGCGGGCTGGCTGGCCGACCGCTTCGGTCAGAAGGCCACGCTGGGCGGCGCGGTGCTCTGGTGGTCGCTGGCGACTGCCCTGACCGGCCTCGCTACGGGCTTCAAGTCGCTGTTCGCCTTGCGCATCGGACTGGGCATCGGCGAGGCGGCGGCCTACCCGAGCAACGCCGGCATCACCTCGCGCTGGTTTCCCGACAAGGAGCGCGCCACCGTCTCGGGCATCTTCGACAGCGGTTCCAAGTTCGGCGGCGCGGTGGCCATGCCGCTGATCGTCGGCCTGATCGCACTGTTCGGCTGGAAGCTGACCTTCGTCATCAGCGGCGCCCTCGGCATCCTCTGGGCCCTGGCCTGGTTCGCCTTCTACCGCAACGATCCGGAAGACCACCCGCGCATCAACGAGGCCGAGCTGCGCTACATCCGCGAAGGCCAGCGGCGCCGCGAAGGCAATGGCGAGAAGCCGGCCATGCGCTGGTACGAGCTGCTGCGCTACCGCAACGTCTGGGCCATGTGCCTGGGCTTCTTCTTCATCAACTACAACTCCTACTTCTTCATCACCTGGCTGCCCACCTACCTGGTCAAGGAAAAGGGCATGGACCTCATCTCCATGGGCTTCATGGCGGCGCTGCCGCTGCTGATCGCCATGGTGGTGGAAGTCTTCGCCGGCTGGCTGTCGGACCGCATCTACCGCAGTGGCCGCTATTCGCTGACCACGATCCGCAAGACCTTTCTGATCGTCGGCCTGCTGATGGCCTCCTGCATCGGCCTGGCCGCCTTCGCCGAGTCGGCCTGGATCGCCATCGTGCTGCTGTGCATCGCCAAGTCCGGCACCACCGTGGCTGCCACCCAGGTGTGGGCCATGCCCGGCGATATCGCCCCGCGCGGCATGACTTCGATGCTGGCCGGCCTGCAGAACTCGGTTTCCAACATGGGCGGCGTGGTCGGCCCCATCGTCACCGGCTTCATCGTCGCCACCACCGGCTCCTTCAACATCGCCCTGCTGTTCTCGGCGGCGCTGATCGTGGCGGCCATCCTCAACTACCTGTTCCTGCTCGGCCGGGTGGAACCCATCGTCACCGACGACGACCCGGAGGCGGACCTGCTGGGCGCCGGCCAACCCAGCCACTGACGTTCCTCGTTCAGGGCGCCGGCGGCCTGTCGGCGCCCTGTGAAAAAGCTCGTACAACAACAACACGGAGCGATTTCCATGCAGACGTTCGACGTGCAAAGCACCGCCATCATCATCGGGATGGTGGTGGTCTACATCCTCTTCACCACCTGGCTCAGCATCCGCCTGCGCAGCCGCACCAGCGGCGAATTCATGGTGGCCGCGCGCAGCATGCCGGCCTTCGTGGTGGGTATCCTGATGATGTCGGAGTTCATCGGCGCCAAGTCCACGGTGGGCACCGCCCAGGCGGCCTTCGAGAGCGGTTTCGCCGCCTCCTGGTCGGTGATCGCCGCGGCCATCGGCTTCCCACTGTTCGGCCTGCTGATGGCGCGCAAGCTCTACGCCTCCGGCGAATTCACCATCTCCGGTTTCATCGCCCAGAAGTACGGCCTGTCCACCAAGCTGATGGTGTCGATCATCATGATCTACGCCCTCCTGCTGGTGAACGTGGGCAACTACGTCAGCGGCGCCGCGGCCATCGCCACGGTACTCAAGATCAACCTGCCCACCGCGGCCTTCATCACCGCCATCGTCAGTACCCTGTACTACGCGTTCGGCGGGCTGAACAGCGTGGCCTACGTCAGCATCCTGCATACCGCGGTCAAGTACGTGGGCGTGCTCATCGTCACGGGCGTGGCCCTGCACATGACCGGTGGTTTCACCCCGGTCATGCAGAACATGCCGGAGCACTACTTCACCTGGGACGGCGCCATTGGCGGCAGCAAGATCTTCGCCTGGATCATCGGTACCGTCGGGGCGATCTTCTCCACCCAGTTCATCATCCAGGCAATCTCCTCGACCAAGGATGCCCGGGCCGCGCAACGCTCCACCTTCCATGCCTCGCTGCTGTGCATCCCCATCTCCCTGGCGCTGGGCTTCATCGGGGTCGCGTCCAGGTACCTGCATCCGGAGATGAGCAGCCTCTACGCGCTGCCCGTCTTCCTGCAGTCAATGCATCCGGTGCTGGCCGGTGTGGTGACCATCTCCCTGGTCGCCTCCATCTTCGTCAGCGTCAGCACCGTGGCCCTGGCCATCGCCTCGCTGGTGGTCCGCGACTTCTACGTGCCGCTGCGCAAGCCCACGCCCGAGCGTGAATTCAAGGCCACCCGGGTGATCTCCCTGATCATCGGCTTCGTGCCGCTGTTCTTCGTGTTCTTCGTGCCCGAGATCCTCAACCTGTCGTTCTTCACCCGGGCGCTGCGCCTGTCCATCGCGGTGATCGCCATGATCGCGATCTACCTGCCGCTGTTCGCCACCAACCGCGGTGCGACCCTGGGCCTGCTGGCCTCGACCATCACCACCAGCGTCTGGTATCTGCTGGGCAATCCCTATGGCATCGACAACATGTACGTTGCCCTGGCGACGCCCGCCATCGTCGTGGTCATCGAACGTCTCTTCCCCCAGTCTGCCGCCAAAGCCGCCCCTGCCGAGGTCCCCCATGCCCACCACTGAAATCGCCATCGCCGGCCGCCAGGACAGCTTCCTGCCGACGCCCTATCCACAGAACCACGCCGCCAACCTGCTGGCTCAGCCCGACGGCACCCTGCTGTGCACCTGGTTCGCCGGGACCCAGGAAGGCAAGGCCGACATCTCGGTGCTGCTAAGCCGCCGCGATCCGGCTAGTGGTACCTGGAGCGATCCCGTGCAACTGTCGGACGACTCGACCCGCTCCGAGCAGAACCCCATCCTGTTCCAAGCGCCGAATGGCCCGCTGTGGCTGCTATGGACGGCCCAGGTGGCTGGCAATCAGGACACCGCTATCGTCCGTCGTCGGCTGTCCACGGATGGCGGCCACAGCTGGGGCGCCATCGAGACCCTGATCGACACCCCCGGGACCTTTGTTCGCCAGCCGCCGGTGGTGCTCGCCAATGGTGACTGGCTGCTGCCGATCTTCCATTGCATCGCCCGCCCCGGCGAGAAATGGGTGGGTAGCCATGACACCAGCGCCGTGCTGCTTTCCAGCGATCAGGGCCGCAGCTGGACCGAACATGCGGTACCCGAGAGCACCGGCTGCGTGCACATGAATATCCAGCTGCTGGGTGACGGCAGCCTGCTGGCGCTGTTCCGCAGTCGCTGGGCCGACTTCATCCACGCCAGCCGCTCCCAGGATGGCGGGCGCAGCTGGAGCGTCCCCACCCCGACGGCCCTGCCCAACAACAACTCCTCCATCCAGTTCGTTCGCCTCACCAGCGGCGAACTGGTCGTGGCCTACAACCCCACCAGCGCCGCCGACTACAGCGAACGCCGCGCCTCGCTCTATGACGAGATCGACGACGGCGACAGTCGCGTCGATCCGGTGGCGAAGGACGGTGAGCGTAGCGCCGTCTGGGGCGTGCCGCGCGGCCCCATGAGCCTGGCCGTGTCCACGGATGAGGGTCAGAGCTGGCGGCGCCTGGATATCGAGGCTGGCGATGGCTATTGCCTGACCAACAACTCCACCGAAAAGCTCAATCGCGAGTACTCCTATCCGAGCCTGGTGCAAGCGCCCGACGGTGATCTCCACCTGGCTTTCACCTACTTTCGTCAGCGCATCAAGCACGTCCGCCTGCCGCTGGCCGCGCTGCGTTAGAGGAGACGGCGATGACAACTCAGCCTCATGCCCTGATTACCGGCGTCAGCTCCGGCATCGGCGCCGCCATCGCCCAGCGCCTGCTCGCCGAGGGCTGGCAGGTGACCGGCCTCAGCCGCCGCCCGCCCGAGCAGCCGCACCCGGCGCTGACCTGGATCGGCGTCGACCTGGCCGATGACCAGGCACTGGATGCCGTGCTGGCTGATATTGGCCCGCTGGACGCCATCGTCCATGCGGCGGGCTTCATGCGTACAGCACCGCTGGGCACCCTGGATCCGGCCGATGGCGCCGCCATGTGGCACCTGCACGTCGCCGTGGCCAGCCGGCTGGTGGACCGCCTGATCGAGCGCCTCGCCGCAGGCGGTCGTATCGTGCTGATTGGCAGCCGCACTATGCAAGGCGCAGCTGGACGCAGCCAGTACGCCGCCACCAAGGCAGCCCTGGTGGGTCTTGTACGCTCCTGGGCGCTGGAGTTGGCCTCGCGTGGCATCACCGTGAACCTGGTGGCGCCCGGGGCGACCGAGACGCCCATGCTGCGCGATCCGGGTCGCGCCGGCACGCCGCCGCGACTGCCGCCACTGGGTCGCTACGTGCAGCCCGAAGAGGTCGCGGGCCTGACCGCCTTCCTGCTCGGTCCGGATGCCGGCGCCCTCACCGGCCAGACGCTGACGGTCTGCGGTGGCGCGTCGCTGTGATGTGGGGGAAGCGTGACTGCGCTAGAGTAGCGCGGTCTCTCCCGATGGATTCCTCATGAAGGTCGCCAAACGTCGCCAGGCCATCCTCGAACTGGTTCTCGCCGGTCACACCAACGTCGAAACCCTGTGCCGGCATCTGGGGGTGTCCGAAGCCACGGTCCGCCGCGACCTGACCGCCCTCGCGGAAGAAGGCCAGATCCTGCGGACCTATGGCGGCGCGACGCACATCGGCACCCGTGAGCCCGAACCGTCCCTGGAGCAACGCAGCAACCAGTCCGGTCCGGAAAAGGCCCTGCTGGCCCGCGCCGCCCTCGCCCATATCAACGACCACGACACCCTGGTGCTGGACGGCGGCACGACAACCGCAGCCCTGGCCAAGCTGCTCAACGAAAGACGTGGTCTGCACGTCATCACCAACAACCTGCTGGCGGTGCCGCTGCTGCGTGATCTGCCTGAAGGCCACGTCACCCTGCTCGGCGGCGACCTGCGCCCCGGCAGCATGTCCACCTTCGGCCCGGCGGCCTTCACCATGCTGGAGCGGCTGTCGGCCGACAAGGTCTTCCTCAGCGCCGACGGCGTGGTCGCCGGCCGCGGCCTTTGCGAGGCCAGTACCGAGCAGGCCTACCTCAAGGAGCTGATGATCCAGCAGGCCGCCGAGGTCTTCGTGCTTGCCGACTCGACCAAGCTGGGGCGTGATCGCCAGCAACACTGGACGCCGCTCAAGACGGACTGGACGCTGATCACCGATGCGACGGCGAGCGAGGTCCTGACCCCTTCAGGCAGCAGGGCCTGGTAAGGGTCGAAGTGGTGTCCTGAGCGACCTGCCCCCGGCGTCGCCAACCGCGGGTGATTACGGATAGGCGCACCGCCTCACGCGAGTCGATGCGCCCTGCCTCACTCCCCCGCCGCGACGATGGCGATCTCGACCAGCAATTCCGGCGCCGCCAGCCTGGACTCCACCGTAGCCCGTGCAGGTGCCTGCCCTTCCGGGGCCCAGGCGTCCCACACCTCGTTCATGCCGGCGAAGTTGGCCTGGATGTCCGACAGCCACACCTGGGCGCTGAGGATGCGCGTTTTGTCCAGGCCGACCTTGGCCAGGTAGTCGTCGATCTTCTGCAGCACCTGCGCGGTCTGCCCCTTGATGTCCTGGGTGCGATCATTGGCCGTCTGGCCGCCGACGAAGGTGATGCCGCCCTTGTACTGGACGACCCGGCTCATGCGCTGGTTGGTTTCGATACGGGTAATGGGTTGCATATAGGCTCCTTGGGTTGCCTGGGGGTTGAGAAATCTCTGTGGAAGCGATCGATGGCAAAGGCCGCGAGATCGATGGGTGAAGACTCGCCCAGCACCAGCTGCGCGACGCGCTGGCCGGTGCCGAGACTCATCTGGAAACCGCTGCCGCAGTAACCGAACGAGTAGGTCAGGCCACTGGCGCGACTGCTGCTTGAGATGACGGGCAGATCGTCTTCGGTGAAGGCTTCGATACCGGACCAGGCGCGGTTGATGCCCAAATGCCTGAGGTGCGGAAAGAGATCCGTCACGGTCTGGGCGCTGGTCACGAGCCGAGCGATATCGACCTCGCCGTGGCGGGCATCGAAGTCCAGGGCTCCGATCAACTTGCCGCCAATGACCACCGTGCCGTTGTCGAATTGCTTGAAGGACAGGGCGCGGCCGGTGGCGCCGAGTACCTGCCTGCAGAAGGGCGCTACCCGGTGGGTCACCATCAACATCAGGCCTTGCGGATAGGTGGGTACCGGCTCGCCCACTTCGGCAGCCAGGCGCCCCGCCCAGGCACCGGCCGTCACCACCAGCTGGTCCGCCGCGAACCGCCCTTGGCGCGTCTCGACCTGCCAACGGGTGCCTCGCTGCATGATGGCTAGCGCAGGCGTCTGCTCATGCAGCACCACGCCCAGGCGCTCCGCTGCCTGCCGAACCGCCGTCACTACCCGGTAAGGCGTCGCGTAGCCATCGTCCGCCACCCAGATGCCTCCCACCACATGGGGCGCCACCGTCGGCAGGAGTTCGAAGACCTCCTGCCGATCGACGAGCACCTCATGGGAGAAACCATGCGCCTGGAGGTGAGCGACTCGGTCCCGACATTCCTGCAGCTCCTCGTCGCTTTCGGCCAGCTTGAGCTGACCGCTGGCGACAAAGCTCGCATCCGTCCCCAGCAGCGCCGGCAGGTTGTGCCAGAGCGCGCGCGACGCCAGCGCCAGGGGGATTTCCGCCAGGTGCCGGCCAAGCGTCCGCACCCCGCCGGCGTTCACCCCGGAGGCATGTCGCCCGGCATAGTCGGCTTCGAGCACGACCACCCGCACGCCGCGCTGCGCGAGATGCCAGGCCGTGCTCAACCCATGCAGCCCGGCGCCAATGACGATCACGTCCGCCGTCCTGTCAGCCACTGGCGAGTTCTCCCAGGGTGATGGGTTTGATCGGTGGCCGAATGCGGTAGTAGCCCACCTCGTCGGGCGTGAGTCCGCGTGACTTGGCGATGATCTCGGTGACGGTCAGTCCGCACATGCGTCCCTGACAGGGACCCATGCCGCAGCGCCCGAAGGATTTCGCCTGATTGGGCCCGCTGCAGCCCAGCTCGACGAAGCGCCGGACGTCGCCCGCCGTTACCTCTTCGCAGCGGCAGATGGTGACGTCGTCACGCGCGGGAATCCGGTTCTCCTCGCGCGGGCGATACAGGGCATCGAGGAAGGGGCGGATACGCAGGTTGCGCTCCAGCTCCGCACGCAAGGGAGCGGCCTGGGCATCGCGCTGGGCCGGGGTGATCTGGCCAAGACTACGCGCCAGCCCCAGTGCCGAGAGTTGTCCTTGCAGCGCGGCCGCCTGGGCACCACCGATGCCCGCGCCATCGCCGGCCACCGAGATGAAGGGCACGTCGAGCGCGCCCCACTGATCGACTTCCGGGACGAAGCACAGCTGCGCGTCATCCCAACGATGCTGGGCCCTGAGCGCCTGGGTGAACTGGATGTTCGGCACCACACCCTGGTGCAGCAGCACGGTGCTGGCCGGCAAGCGATGCGACTGCCCATCGACGACGAAGCGAAGCGCCTGCGCCTGCGCCTGCCCTTCCCCCTCGACCTGGAGTTGTTCGGCACCGGTGTAGTGCGGGACCTCTCCTTTGCGCAGGGCGCGCAGCAGCGAGACGCCCTTGCGCAGATAGGGCCAGGCCCGCAGCGCCGCCAGCAGGTGCCCACGGGCGCGCCAGTAATCCTCACGTCGACTGGTGTCCACCAGGCCCGCAATGGGTATACCCGCCCGCAGGTATTGCCAGCCGAGCAGGTAGAGCAGCGGTCCGCACCCGGCCAGCACCACCGGTCCCTGCGGACCGATGCCAGCGGTCTTGAGCAGGATCTGCGCGGCTCCGGCGGTCATCACACCGGGCAGGGTCCAGCCGGGAATGGGAAAGGGTCGCTCCATCGCACCGGTCGCCAGCAGCACGGCCCTGGCGGCGAAGGAGCGTACCTGTCCGTTCTTGAGATAGTGCACCTGACGCTCGCGGGTGATCTGCCAGACGGAGGCACCCGTCTCATGGCGCAAGGTCGTGCTCTTCACCGCATTCGCCAAGTCGGCGCCAGCCGCATAATCCGGCCCGAGCAGCGTACGCCGTGCCGCTGAGGCGCTGTCGATACCGCGATAGATCTGTCCGCCCACCGCCGACTGCTCATCCAGCAGCACGACGGAGAGTCCCAGGTCCGCCAGGGTGCGGGCCCCGGCCATGCCGGCCGGGCCCGCGCCGATGACGACGACGTCCACAGGTTCGAGATTCATGGCTGCACCTCCATCACCACGGGTTCGGCAGCGGTGAAGGGCAGCTCCCGGGCGCCCTGCTGCGAACGGATACGCATGCCGTCGGCCGCCTCGATCAGGCAGCTCTGGCGACTCGGCACCCCGTCGATCTCAACCAGGCATTCGAAGCACACGCCCATCATGCAATAGGGTGCACGGGCTTCACCGCCCACCGGCGAGGTGCGGAACTGCCGTACGCCGGCCAGCAGCAAGGCGGCGGCAACCGTGAGACCGCTCGGTACCTGGAAGGCCTGGTCATCGAAGGTCAGGGTGATGAGGCGGCCGCCTTCGGCATCGATGCGGCGAAACAAGGAATCAGTGGGCATGGGAAAACACCTCCCCCGTAAGAAAACGTTCGCCAGCGAACACCGCCAGCTCTTCCGGCTGAACACCGCCGCGGACCCAGGGCGCGATCCGGGTCGCGTGCGCCGCGGCCAGGGTCACGCCGCTGTGGCAGGTGACGACGAAGGCACCGGGATGCGAAGCGGACTCCTGATAGATCGGATAGCCGTCCGGGCTCATGACGCGCAAGGCGCCCCAGGCGCGCACCAGGCGTACATCAGCCAGCAGCGGAAAGGTGTTGACGCCGCGCTGGGCGATCCGGGCGAGCACGTCGGTAGTGGTCAGGTCGTTGAAGCCGACCTCCTCCATGGAATCGCCGAGCTGCACGCTGCCCTCGTCGGTCTGGCGCACATTGATCGTCGGGTAGTCGAGGAAGGGGCGAACCCGCTCACTGACCAATACCTGCCCCCGATTCGGCGCGACCGGCGCATGCAGCCCGACCTGCTCCCCCAGCGCTCGATTGCCCAGGCCTGCCGCCAGCACCAGGCGCGGCGCGGTGAAGCGCTGCCCCGGCGTGACCACGGCGAATTCGCCCGGCGCGGAATCGATCCGCTCGACCGACATCCGCCCCAGTATCGTCGCCCCGTGGTGCCGCGCCCCGGCGTACAGAGCGCGCAGCAGCTTGAGCGGATTCACGTGGCCATCCATGGGCGTGTAGCTCGCCCCGACGACCTTCGGACCGATACCGGGCAAGCGTGCCCGCAGATCTGCTCGGTCGAGCATCTCGAAGGGGTAATCACCCAGGCCCGCCTGCATACCGGCCAGCCGCGCCTGCCGCTCTGCCAACTCCTGATCGGAAAAGCACATATGAAAGCCGCCGGGCTGCTTCAGGCGGACATCGACGTCCGTCTCCTGCAGCAAGTCCTCGGCCAGCCCTGCCCAGGCCAGCGCCGAGGACCGCGTCCAGCGGGAATATTCGAGGCGGTCGAAGCCCTTGCCCTGCACCCAGACCAGGCCGAAGTTGCCTCGCGAGGCGCGGAAGGCGTCATCGCCCTGGTCGAGCACCAGCGTCCTGGTACCGGCCTTTGCCAGGCCATAGGCGACCG
Organism: Pseudomonas oryzihabitans; assembly: GCF_014522265.1. Taxonomy (GTDB): domain Bacteria; phylum Pseudomonadota; class Gammaproteobacteria; order Pseudomonadales; family Pseudomonadaceae; genus Chryseomonas; species Chryseomonas aestiva. The sequence continues at coordinate 3,278,769 of NZ_CP017024.1, read as the reverse complement.
CCATGCCGACCAATCCACCGCCAACCACGATGACCTCTGCCGAGGTGGACATGCTGCTGTCGTTCATTGCTTCTCTCCGATCAGCACGCGATCCAGGCCAACGAGCCGATCCAGCAGCAGCATCACCGCCAGGGTCCCCAGGATCAGCACCGTAGAGGCCGCCGTGATCAGGGGATCGATGGTCTGGGCGATCTGGTTGTACATGGCGACCGGCAGGGTCGTGGTGCCTGGCGTGGCGACGAAGACCGTCATGGTCAGCTCGTCGAAACTCTGGATGAAGGCGAGCAGCCAGCCACCCACCACGCCGGTGCGGATCCGCGGCAGGATCACCCGCCAGAAGGTCTGCAGCCGATTGGCGCCCAGGGACAGCGCCGCGTGCTCCGCATCGCGCTCGAGGCCGATGGTGGACGCCAGGGTCAGCCGCAAGGCATAGGGCAGCACGACGATGACGTGGGTGATGCTCAGGGCCCACAGCGAGCCGCCCACCTGGGCGAGGGAAAAGAAGCGCAGGAAGGCGATCCCCAGCACCACCGAGGGAATCATCAGCGGCGACATCAGGAAGCCCGTGATCGCCCCGCGGCCGGGAAAGTCGTAGCGACTGATGGCCAGCGCCGCGGGGACCGCTAGCAGGGTGGCGACCGTCGCCGACACCAGGCCCAGCTTGAGCGACAGCCAGAAGGCATCGACCATTTCCTGATTGGCCCACAGTGCCTGGAACCAGCGCAGCGACAGGCCACCGGAGGGCAGCGAGATGAAGCCTTCGCCGGTAAAGGACACCGCCATCACCACCACCAGCGGCGCGACGATGAAGGCGATGAAGAGCGTATGAAAGGCAAGGGAGAAGAAACCGTTCCGGTACATGGCGATCACTCGAAGACGTGTTTGAAACGGCGCTCGGCCAGCCGGCTGCAGCCCACCACGATCACCAGGTTGGCGATCAGCAGTAGCACCGCGATGGCGGCGCCCAGCGGCCAGTTCAGCGAACCCAGGAATTCGTCGTAGGCGGCCGTGGCGACCACCTTGAGGCGACGTCCGCCAATGATCGCGGGGGTGGCGAAAGCCGAGGCCGCCAGGGCGAAGACGATGATCGAGCCCGAGAGGATCCCCGGCACGATCTGCGGGAGCACCACCCGCCTGAAGGTCGTCATCCGCGAAGCGCCCAACGACAGGCCGGCCTGCTCCACCTGCAGATCGAGCTTCTGCAGGCTGGCCCAGACGGCGATCACCATGAAGGGCACCAGCACATGGGTCAGCGCCAGCACCACGCCGAACTGGGTGAACATCATGCGGATAGGGAAATCGATGATGCCCAACGCCTGCAACGCCTGGTTGATCAGCCCGTTGTTGCCCAGCAGGATGGCCCATCCCAAGGTGCGCACCACCACCGAGATGAGCAGCGGACCGAGCACCACGAGCAGGAATAGCGACCGCCAGGGTGCTCGCATGCGAGCGATGATGAGCGTCTCCGGCACGCCGATCAGGACCGAGCACACGGTCACGGCGAGCGCCATTCCGCCCGTACGCAAGAAGATCTCGTGGAAATAGTCGTCGCCGAATACCTCCAGGTAGTTGGCGAGCGAGTACACGGGAATGACGCCCTTGGTGTCGCTGAACAGGTTCAACGACAGCATGGCCGTAAGCACCAGCGGCGCTGCCAGCAAGGTCAGGAACACGAGGAGCGCAGGCCCGGTCAGCAGCCAGGGCGCGCTGCCGACACGCTCGGCATCATAGGTGGTCATGGGACACCTCCCGGCCGAGCAGGCGCAGGTCATCGTCCAGCCAGGTCAGGCCCACCTCCTCCCCTTCCAGCGGCGGCGGCGCGCCGAGGTTTGGTTGCGTCAGATTCACCGGCCCCAGGTGGCTCTCGACACCGATCAGCCAGAGGTTGCCGAGGAACACCCGCATGCGCACCGTGCCGCGCAAGCGTGCGTCGGCAGGATCGGCCAGGCGAATCTTTTCCGGACGCAGGTAGACGTTTACATCGCCGTCGAACTGATGCCCCTCATGAGGGACGTGCAGCATCAGGCCATCGACCTTGACCTCGTAGCAGCGTGGCTTGCGGTTATGGACGGCGCCAGGGAAGGCATTGGTCTTGCCCAGGAAGCTCGAGGCGAAGGGCGACTGGGGCCGCTCGTAGGTCTCGAACGGCGAACCGATCTGCACGATGCGCCCGCCGTGCATCACCGCGATGCGGTCGCTCATGGTCATCGCTTCAACCTGGTCGTGGGTGACCAGGATGGTGGTGATGCCGAGGTCGCGCTGGATGGCGCGCAACTCGATGTGCATGTCCTCGCGCAGCTTGGCGTCAAGGTTCGACATCGGCTCGTCCAGCAGCAACAGGTCCGGGCGGATCGCCAGTGCCCGGGCGATGGCCACCCGCTGGCGCTGCCCGCCGGACAATGCCTTGGGATAGCGTTCGCCCAGGCCCTGCAGCCTAACCATGTCGAGCGCCGACTTCACCAGCTCTGCCCTTTCGCTACGCGGGACACCGCGCATCTCCAGGCCGAAGCTGACGTTCTCGGCCACGGTCATGTGGGGAAACAGGGCATAGCTCTGGAACACCATCCCCAGTCCGCGCTTTTCCGGGCGGACATGGGTGATGTCACGACCGTCCAGCACGATGCGCCCGGCGCTGGGCTGTACGAAACCCGCAACACTTTGCAGCGTCGTGGTCTTGCCGCAACCCGAAGGGCCGAGCAGGGAAAGAAATTCGCCTTTCTCCACGGCCAGATCGAGTCCGGCAATGGCGGTGAAGTCACCATAGGTTTTGACGAGTCCGTCGAGGATCAGGAAAGCCATGGGCATGCCTCCGGCGATCACGAGGGCGTGATCACTGTTCGTACAAGGGAGGTGGGAGCGACCGGTTCCTAGGGAAAAACCAGCCACTCGATCATTGAGCGAGTCGGAACCGGACGATGGTGAAATGGATTCAGGGCTTGGCGCTGTGGCGGGTAGATAAGTAGCCCGAAGGCGCCTTCCTCCCCAGCCGCAATCCCGGTGTCACTTCATCGCCGTCTGGTCGACATGCCCTTTACCGCTCGATGGTCCTGTTCCAGCGCGTCGTCCACTCGGAACGCTTCTGGTTGATGGTGTCCCAATCGACCTTGAGCAGGCTGTCGACCTTTTCCTGTCCGTAAGGCATACGGGCAGCCAGTTCTGGCGGCAGCTTCACGGTGCGATTCACCGGCGCGAAGCCGTTACTTTCGGACTGGATCTTCTGGATTTCTGGCGACAGCACGTACTGAATGAATTGCTGGGAGAGTTCGGACTGCGCATTGGGCGTGACGGAGCAGGCGGCCACCTGGAGGGCTACGGCACCCTCCTTCGGATAGATGAACTTGAGCGGAAAGCCGGTGTTCTGCAACGCCACCGCCCGGCCACTGCCGTACACCGCCATGACCACATCACCGTTCTGCATCATCCCGTCCATCTCGCCCGGCGCACTCACCCAGGCCAGCACGTTGGGCGCGATCTTCTTCTCGAACACCGCGAAGCCCGGATCGATGTCTTTCTCGCCGCCGCCATTCAGCCGCGCCATCTCGATCAGTGAATGCAATCCATAGGTATTGGTGATCGGCGGCATGCCCAGCAGTTGCCGATATTTGGGATCTTCAAGATCGGTCCAGGACGTCGGGGCCGCCCAACCGCGCTTCTTGAAGGCTTCTTCGTTGTAGCCGATCCCGGTGGCGACCATACCCACTGCCGTGGCCTCGGGACTCAGGCGCGCCAGGGGATACAGGTCCTGGTAGACAGGCGCATCCGTGAGCTTTTCGCAGAACCCAAGCTGCAGCGCCTGGTACATGGGGCCGTCGTCCATCATGGCGACGTTGATCTGCTGCCGCCCCTTCTGCGCCTGCAGCTTGGCCAGCGTTTCAGTCGAGTTGCCCGACACATACACGACCTTGACCCCATGCGCCTTCTCGAAGGCGGGAATGACGCGGGTCTTGTACATCTGCTCGGTAGAACCGCCGACGCCGGCCACGTAGAGCGTCGTTTCAGCGTGAGCGGGAAGCGTCATGCCAGCGCCCGCTGCGGCCAACAGCAGCGCGGACAACCCCTGACGCAAGGAGATGGATGAGGTACGGACGAGATACGGACTGGTCACGGGCAATGCTCCCTTTTTTGCGTTGCGGCAGATCGAGAACGTCGTGAGAACACGACCGGAAGATCCATGCATCCGCCTCCGAGGACATCGCGGTAACCGCCATTCGGAAACGCTTTCTTTTTATGGGGCCATTTGGCTTGTGACCGAGTATTGTCAGCCTAAACCCATAGGGTCAAATACGAAGGTACGGGTTAAGTATTCATATTTGATATGGAGAGCTCTGTTGAATCTCAGGCAGATCGAAGCCTTCCGCAGCGTGATGCGTCTAGGCTCCATGACCGCGGCCGCCGAAGCCCTGCACACCTCGCAGCCCAATGTCAGCCGACTTATCGCCCAGCTTGAGTTGAGCACCGGACTCAAACTGTTCGAGCGCGCGGGGGTACGGCTGATACCCACGAAGGAAGGCAGCGCCTTCTTCCAGGAAGTGGAACGGGCATATGTAGGGCTGGACAGCCTGCGTCAGTCAGCCAAGAACATCCGTAACCTCGGTACCGGCCGCCTGCGTATCGCCGCGGTACCCTCTACCGGACTCACGCTCATTCCCCACGTCATCAAGGACTTCGTTGCGACCCGTCCAGAGCTGACCGTCTCCCTGCACATGAACGCCTCGCCCACAGTGGTGCAGTGGGTGCAGTCTCAATTCTGCGATCTTGGCGTAGTAGTCCAGCCCAGCGACGCTGGCCCTCTGGAAACACTACTGATCACCCGACTCCGCGCCGTCTGCGTGCTACCACCAGGCCATCGCCTAGCGTCACGGGAGGTCATCAGGGCTCAGGATCTCCACGGCGAGAACTTCGTCTCGCTCTGCCACGGCGACGGCACCCGCGAGCAGATGGACAGGGTCTTCGAGCAGGCCGGTGTCGAACGCAAGCTCGCCGTGGAAGGCCAATACAGCTCAATCACCTGCGAAATGGTGGCCGCCGGAATGGGCGCAGCCCTCATGAGCCCGAACGTCGCCCAAGACTTCCTGCACAAGGGCATCACCATCCACCGCTTCGAGCCCGAGCTGTTGTTTCCGGTTTACGTAGTTGCACCGGCGGGGTCGGGCCAGACGCCGCTGGCGACGGACTTTATTCAAGCTTTACGTAAGCATTACTCGATTCATTTCCCTTACTAAAACCATTCGCAGGGCTTATTTAGCACCAAAGTGATCCGGGCGATCGGTTCTCACGGCGTGGTTCAAGAATACGAAAGAGGAATTGGGCACGAGCATCGAGCAGAATGCGCTCCCCTGCGGCGAGCTTTAGAGGCAGCCACGGTGCTTGACCAGCCACCAGAGTTTCGATAGTCGCCATGCGGGCGCGCTCAGATAGCTGAGGAAAATGACAGGATCAATAGCGCCGATCATCGCTGCGGGCTGGCCTCGCTGAGTAGATCAGCTGCCTCACTGTGAAAGATGGACGCAAAGTCATAAATTCGGGCGAGGTGAGGAATGAGGGTCAGGACGTCTATGCTGATCAGCAGGATGTGAATCATGCAAAGGTATACTTAATGAGACTGATTCAGAACGCCGGCCAAGACCGAGTGATCGATTTGCTCAACGAGCGAATGAAAGCGGATCACCAGCTAGCCTGTGCCTCCCCAAGGCTCTCCTTGTTTGCATTCTCTGAACTGGCCAAAGCCCTTGCTCAGCTGCGCAAAGTTCAGTTGATTCTGCCGTCCGATAGCGAGAGCCTGGAACTGCTCGGCGGAGAAGCAGACCGAGCCGCACGTAATCGCCTCACTACCCGAAGCCTCGCCAAACGCTGCCACGATTGGCTGAATGCCAAGGTCGAGCTGAAACGCGCTAATTCAGTTATCCCTCAAGGGATCGGTTTACTGAGGGATGCTGTCGGCGCGCCCGACCAGGTCGTCATGGGCTCCTTCGCGCTGACCACCGATGGCCTCGGTATCACGCCGGGCAACCCCATGAGCCTGATCCAAGCCAGCGAGTCGCCCCAGGAGGCGGCCATGTTTGCACCTTGGTTTGATAACCAATGGCAAACCCTGAATGCCCGCCCCGGCGATAAAACCGAGCTGCTGAATGCACTGCGCGAAATTGCCGAGCAGCGCTCGCCGGCCACGCTGTACAACCTGGTTCTCCATCAGCTCTTCAAAGAAAAGGACGACGGGCTGGATGAGGATCGCGTGGTGAAATCCGCCACTGGCATCCGCAACACGGTGGTTTGGAACAAGCTCTTCAAATTTCAACGCGATGGCGTCGTGGGGGCCATCGACAAGCTCAACCGCTTTGGCGGCTGCATCATTGCCGACAGTGTGGGCCTGGGTAAGACCTTCGAAGCACTTGCCGTCATCAAATACCACGAACTGCGCAACGACCGTGTGCTGGTGCTGTGTCCAAAGCGCTTGCGTGACAACTGGACGCTCTACAAGGCAAATGACCGGCGCAACGTGCTGGCGTCAGACCGTTTCAACTATGACGTTCTCAATCATACCGACCTTTCTCGCGAGGCCGGACTTTCCGGCGACCTCGATCTGTCCCACATCAACTGGGGCAACTATGACCTGGTCGTGATCGATGAGTCGCATAACTTCCGCAACAAGAAAGCCCCACGCCAGGGGCAGGAAACACGCTACGACCGCCTCATGCGCAGAATCATCCGCGAGGGTGTAAAAACCCGAGTCCTGATGCTGTCCGCCACCCCGGTCAACAACCGGCTGGCTGACCTGCGTAACCAGATCGCTTTCGTGACCGAGGGTGATGACAACGCTCTGTTTGAGCACGGTATCAGCAGCATCGAAGCCACCACCCGCAAAGCCCAGCTGCAGTTCAATCGCTGGCTGGATCTGGACGAGCGCGAGAAGACCCCGGAGCGCCTGGTCGAAATGCTTGGCTTCGACTACTTTACCCTTCTCGACCTGCTGACCATCGCCCGCTCGCGTCGACATATCGAGAAGTACTACGGCACCACCGAAACCGGCCGTTTCCCCACACGCTTGCCCCCGATCAACATCAAGGCTGACGTGGATGCTGCTGGGCAATTTCGCGCCATTCGCGAAATCAACCAAGAGATTCGCCGGCTCAACCTCGCAAGCTATGCGCCGCTGCGCTACGTCCTGCAGCACAAGCAAGCGGCTTACGACGCCAAATACAGCACCGAGATCCGCGGTGGCGAAAGCTTCTTCCGCCAGGCTGACCGCGAGGAGAGTCTGATCCACCTGCTGCGCATCAACGTCCTCAAGCGCATGGAAAGCGCGGTGTCGTCGTTTGCGCTGACCCTCGAACGGCAACTCAAAGATGTCGAACGCACCCTCGAACGTATCGAGCAGCACGCCCACGAAATTGAAGAAATCGACATCGCCGATGTCGACATCGACGATCCGGCGTTTGAAGCACTGCTGGTCGGACGCAAGGTCAAGGTGCTACTGAGTGACGTCGACCTGGTGCGCTGGAAGCAAGATCTGCTGGAAGATCGCAATCGCCTGGCCACGCTGCTATCTGCAGCACAACAAGTACAACCCCAGCGTGATGCCAAACTGGCAGAGCTGCGCAAGATGCTCGCTGAGAAGTGCCAGAGCCCGATCAATCCTGGCAATCGCAAAGTCATTATCTTCACCGCCTTTGCCGACACGGCGCGCTACTTGTACGAGCAGCTCGCCTCCTGGGCCAATGAAACCTTGGGCGTGCAAACGGCCTTGGTCACCGGCTCCGGCCGCAACCAAACTACGATCCCCGGTCTGCGTACCGATCTGGCATCCATACTGACTACCTTCTCTCCACGCTCGAAAGAGCGCCCTGCCGACATGGCCGAGGAAGGCGAGCTGGATCTGCTGATTGCCACCGACTGCATTTCCGAAGGCCAAAACCTGCAGGACTGCGACTGGCTGATCAACTACGACATTCACTGGAACCCGGTGCGGATCATCCAGCGCTTTGGTCGAATCGACCGTATCGGTTCACCCAACCAGCACATCCAGTTGGTCAACTTCTGGCCCAATATGGAGCTGGAGGAATATATCAACCTGGAGCAACGCGTCAGTGGTCGTATGGTTCTGCTAGACGTATCCGCCACCGGGGAAGAGAACCTGATCGAAGCGCAGTCCGGCGATGCGATGAACGATCTGGAATACCGCCGCAAGCAGCTGCTCAAGCTGCAGGATGCCGTCATCGACCTGGAAGACCTGTCCAGTGGCGTATCGATTACCGACCTCACCCTCACCGACTTCCGTATCGACCTCGCCCAGTACCTCAAGGCCCATCCGGGGGTGTTGGAGAACATGCCGCTGGGTGCCTGTGCCATCACTACAACACGTGACGAGGACATACCGCCCGGCATTATTTTTTGCCTGCGTGCTGAGGGAGAAGCCGCCGACAAGATCAGCGATGGCTACCCACTTGCACCCCACTACCTCATCCATGTGGCAGAAGACCAAACCGTGCTACTGCCCTTCACCCAGGCCAAGCGCATTCTGGATCGCCTCAAGCGCCTGGCCCTTGGCCGCGAACTGCCTGACGCCACCGCTGGCAACCGATTCGACGAGCTCACCAAGCTAGGCGAAGACATGCGCTATGCACAAAGCCTGCTGGCAGCTGCAGTGTCATCCGTAGCCGGCAAGAGTGAAGAGCGGGCCGTCGCCAGCTTATTCAACCCAGCCGGTAGCCATGCGATGAAGGGCGAGTTCGCCGGCAGCAACGACTTCGAAGTGATCGCCTTCATGGTCATACTGCCCCAGGAGTGAGCCGTGGTTGCCGAGGACATCATTGCAGCCCTGCAACTACCTGAGCAGGCACGGGTCAATCAGCGCGTATCCAAAAAGCTGCTGATCGATAATCTGGCTCCGACAGCAGCGGATCGCCAGCAGATCAATGAAGGCATTGAGGAGGTCCAGTGGGTTGCCGCGCTAAAGCCCGGCAATTGCGGCATACCCGCTTACCGCGACGCCCAACGTGAATACGTGGAAGTCGCCGTGCTGCGCCTCACCCTGCGCCCGTCAGCTCGACCAGCCAGGCTCATTGAACTGCTGCACCGCGCCGTCCCTCACCCAATCTTGCTAATGGTCAGCACACCGGAATCGGTACAGCTCTCCCTCAGCCATAAACGTTGGGCGCAGAACGAAGCCAGCAAGACCGTGCTCGATGGTGAAATCACTACCGCTACGGTGCTGCCAGCCGCCCCTCAGATCACCACAGCCTTTCTCGATGCGATCAGTCTGGAGCGTCAACCGCGTAGTGACCTGAGCGTCTTTTATCAGGGCTGGGTAGATACCTTGCTTGCCCTGCAGGCAGCGCAGCACACGGGAAGTTTTCGCGCCGTCAACAACCTGCTCGATGCCTCTGCCCGACGCCAAGCCCTGCAAGCCTGCATCGAGCTACAAGGGCAGATCGCCACATTGCGCGCCCAGGCGCAAAAGACTCAGCAGATTGCCCGTCAGGTGGAGCTAAACCTGCAACTGAAGCAGCTACAGCAAGCGCTCAGCGAAGCCCAAGCAAGACTCTAGGCCGATGCTTCTAGCAAGCAGCAAAACCTGGCCGCCAAGCATTAAAAGGCTGTCGAAATGGAATACCATGCCAGCCAGCATTACACCGCGCCTGCAAACACATACGTGCAGGTAGATCGTGAAGGAAATAGCGAATGACCATGCAAAAAATCGACGCACAGTCGCCGGAAGCGCACAGCGCCGACCTCAAGGCCGAGAACATCGACAAACTCAAAGCCTTGTTCCCTGAGCTGATCACCGAAGGCCCCAATGGCGTGGCCGTCAACCAGGACGTGCTCAAACAGCTAGTCGGCGACGCCACCGTAACGGACGCCGACGAAAAGTACGGCCTGAACTGGCACGGCAAGCGCGCAGCGCGCCAACTGGCGCTCACGCCCAGCACCGGTACGCTACTGTCCTACCCGGATGAAAGTGTGGATTGGGACACTACACAGAACCTGATGATCGAGGGCGATAACCTCGAAGTACTCAAACTGCTGCAAAAGAGCTATGCGGGCAAGGTTAAGCTGATCTATATTGACCCGCCCTATAACACTGGCAAGGATTTCGTATATCCGGATAACTTCCAGGACAGCATCCGCAACTACAAAGAGATTACTGGCCAAGTTAACTCCGACGGCATTTCAAACAGCAGCAACACAGAGACCAGCGGGCGATTCCATACCGACTGGCTAAATATGATTTACCCTAGACTTAAACTAGCGCAAAACCTACTGCAACAAGACGGTGCAATTTTCGTCTCTTGCGATGAGGGTGAGCAAGCCCGACTGCGCGTTGCGATGGATGAGATCTTTGGCGAAGAGAATTTTGTAGCGGATATGGTCTGGGCTGCCGGCCGCAAGAATGACTCCCGGCTAATATCGATTTCTCACGAGTACATAATCTGTTATGCACGCAACAAAGCGTTCCTAACGGAACAAAAAATTGAGTGGCGACAGCGCAAAAAAGGCCTTGAAGACATTTATGCGCAGTACGAAAAGCTGAAGCGTGAATTTGGCGCTGATACTGTTGCTATGACAGCAGGTCTTAAGAGCTGGTACCGGGACCTTGCAGATGGTCATCCGGCCAAAGCACACAAGCACTACTGCCAGATAGATACAAGCGGGATTTATTTCGCGGCGGATATTTCCTGGCCAGGTGGCGGCGGTCCAAAGTATGAGGTTTTGCATCCAGTCACACAAAAGCCAGTCAAGGTACCCGCGCGAGGATGGATTACACCTTCCCCGGATAAAATGCAGGGCTGGATAGACGAAAATAGAGTCCATTTTGGTGTTGACGAAACATCAGTCCCTTGCCTCAAGGCCTATCTTAAGGATCAAGAATACCAAGCTCCTTACAGTGTTTTCTATCAGGATGGTCGGGCTGCGACTAAGCGCCTTCGCGAACTTATGGGAGAAGACTGTTTCGATTTTCCTAAGGATGAGACAGTCTTACAGGAACTCATCGGAATGATGACCAGCGAAGGCGATTTAATAGTAGATTTTTTTGCAGGATCGGGCACAACCGCGCACGCAGTTATGGCGCAGAATGCCCTGGACATGGCCAATAGACGCTACGTTGTTGTGCAACTTCCTGAGCCGCTATCTTCTGAGAATAAAAATCAGAAAGCAGCGGCTGACTACTGCGACGCAATGGGGAAACCCCGCACAATTTCCGAATTGACCAAAGAGCGTCTTCGTAGAGCCGCAAAAAGAGTTAAAGCAAAAAATCCTAGTTTTTCTGGTGATACAGGTTTTCGAGTCTTTAAACTTGACACTAGTAACATCCGCGTATGGAACCACGCACCAGCTGACTTAGCGGCAGATCTTTTAGCTCACGAAAACCACCTTATTGAAGGCCGGAGCGAATCTGACATTCTCTACGAGCTGCTGCTTAAGCTCGGTCTGGACCTGTGCGTCCCCATCGAGCAGCAGCAGATCGCCGGCAAAACCGTGCACAGCATCGGCGGTGGCGTTCTGCTGGCCTGCCTGACCGAGCAGATAACCCGCGGTCAAGTGGAAGACCTGGCTCAGGGCATTGTTGCATGGCACAAGGCGCAAGCCCCAGCCAGCGACAGCACCTGCGTTTTTCGCGACAGTGCCTTTGCCGACGACATTGCCAAAACCAACCTGGCCGCAATCCTCAGTCAGGCTGGCATCAAAAACGTGCGGAGCCTGTAAAATGGCCGTGCCAGCGCAACCCAAGATTTACCATATCTGCCATGTGGACCGTTTGCCGTCCATCATCGCCAGCGCTGGCTTGCTGTCCGATGCGGTACTGTTGAATCAGGCGTTGCCAGGCACTGTCATTGGCATGAACCATATCAAGCAGCGCCGCCTGCAACTGGAGCTGGATAGCCATCCGGGCCTGCATGTCGGTGAATGTGTGCCGTTCTACTTCTGCCCACGCTCGGTGATGCTGTTCCTGATCAGCCGGGCCATCAAGACCTCGCCTACAACGGCGGCCAAGGGCCTATCGTGCATTTGCAGGCTGACCTGCATGCGACCGTACAGTGGGCTAATGCCCAAGCCAGACGCTGGGCATTCACATTGTCCAATGCAGGTTCGAACTACTTCGAGGATCGTGCAGATCTGGCGCAACTGAACGAGATCGATTGGGATGCCGTCGCAGCGCGGATCTGGCACCAGTGCAAAGAGCCTAAGCAAGCAGAGTTCCTACTTGAACAGAGCTTTCCATGGCACTTGGTCAAGCGTATCGGCGTACAGTCGCGGCAAATTTATACGCAGGTAGCGAATGCACTGCCTGCACAGGGGCATAGACCAGCGGTCGAGCTGCGCCCTGAGTGGTATTACTGAGTGAAGAGCCTGTCATGATCGAATTTACCAGCGGCGACATCCTGCGGGATGACTCCGAAGCCATCATCAACACCGTGAACTGTGTCGGTGTAATGGGCCGTGGCATTGCCTTGCAGTTCAAGAATATGTGGCCGGAGAACTTCAAGGCTTACGAGGCGGCCTGCAAGCGTGAAGAGGTGCAGCCTGGCCGGATGTTCGTGTTCGACACCAACCAGCTCACGTCGCCACGTTACATCATTAACTTCCCTACCAAGCGCCACTGGCGTGGCAAGAGTCGCCTGCAAGACATAGACGCAGGGCTCAGCGCCCTGGTGGCCGAGATTCACCGCCGTGGTATCCGCTCCGTCGCCATCCCACCGTTGGGCAGCGGTTTGGGTGGGCTTGATTGGGCAGAGGTGCGCCCGCGTATCGAAGCAGCCATGGCCGATCTACCGGACGTGCACGTGCGCGTCTACGAACCCAAGGGCGCCCCCGCTGCAGACACCATGCACCACAGTCGCGAAGTGCCGAGCATGACCGCTGGGCGCGCCGCACTGGTGGAGCTGATGAATCGCTATGTTCGCGGCCTGCTTGACCCAACGATTAGCCTGCTGGAAGTACACAAGCTGATGTACTTCATGCAGGCAGCGGGCGAGCCGCTGCGCCTCAAGTACGTCCAAGCCCCTACGGCCCGTACGCCGAGAATCTTCGGCACGTATTGCGCGCGATTGAAGGTCATCTGGTCGCGGGTTATGCAGACGGCGGAGATGCCCCAGAAAAGCCGTTGACGCTGGTGCCTGGCGCAGTCGATGACGCTAACGCCTTCCTGGAAGCGAATGCTGAAACCCGCGCCCGATTCGACCGCGTCGGAGAGCTGGTAGAAGGCTTTGAAACGCCCTTCGGCTTGGAGCTGCTTGCGACCGTGCACTGGATCGTCAAAGAGGGTGATCCAGTTTCCAGCGTCGAAGAGGTAGTCGCCCGCACCTACGCCTGGAACGCTCGCAAGAAGCAATTCACGCCACGCCAGATCGGTATCGCCGTAGATGTACTGGCAAGCAAAGGCTGGATCGAGCCCATAGCCCTGAGCGCCTGAAAAGACACCCTGAATCTGACTCCCCCTGCCGCCTCGCGGCATGGGGAGTCGAGCAGCTAACTGACAGAATTTCTCACCCTTGCCTGAAGGCGAGCTTGAAAATGGATTGAACATGAAACTGCACTTCGAGCCGGATCTCGACTATCAACTACAGGCTATCGAAGCGGTATGCGATCTGTTCCGTGGCCAGGAAGCGTGCCGTACCGAGTTCACGGTCACCATGAAGGCCCCTGCCCCGGCCGAAAGCGACCCGAGCGACGCGCCACAGCAGTTCGCCCTGGGCATTGCCGAATCCGACCTGGGCGTTGGTAATCGCCTGACCCTGCTTGATGATGAACTGCACAAGAACCTTAGAGACATCCAACTGCGCGGCGGGCTCCCGCCTTCCGGCTTGCTCACGTCAGGCGACTTTACCGTCGAAATGGAAACCGGCACGGGCAAAACCTACGTGTACCTGCGCAGCATCTTTGAACTGAATAAACGCTACGGCTTTACCAAGTTCGTCATCGTGGTGCCGTCGGTTGCGATCAAGGAAGGCGTCTACAAGTCCCTGCAGATCACCGAGGAGCACTTCAAAAGCCTTTATGCCGGCGTGCCCTACGACTACTTCCTGTACGACTCGAACAAGCTCGGCGAGGTGCGCAACTTTGCGACCAGTTCAACCATCCAGATCATGGTGGTGACCGTAGGCGCGATCAACAAGAAGGACGTCAACAACCTCTACAAGGACAGCGAGAAGACCGGCGGCGAGAAGCCCATCGACCTGATCAAGGCAACTCGCCCGATCCTCATTGTCGACGAGCCGCAGAGCGTCGATGGCGGCCTTAAAGGGGCCGGCAAGACCGCCCTGGATGCGATGAACCCGCTGTGCACCCTGCGCTATTCCGCAACTCATGTAGACAAGCACCACATGGTCTACCGGCTGGACGCGGTGGACGCCTATGAGCGCCGCTTGGTCAAGCAAATCGAGGTGGCCTCGGCAACGATTGAGGATGCCCACAATAAGCCGTTTGTGCGGCTGGTAGCGGTCAGCAACAAGCGCGGCACGATTTCAGCCAAGGTCGAGCTGGATCTGGGCACAGCCACAGGTGGCGTATCCACCCAAGAGGTCACGGTTTACGACGGCGACGATTTGGAGCAGGCAACCAAGCGCGCCGTCTATAAAGACCTTCGCATCGGCGAAATCAACACCGCCAAAGGCGAGGAGTTCGTCGAGCTGCGCTACCCAGGTGGCGAGAAGTACCTGCGCATTGGTGAGGTCCATGGCGGCGTGGAACCGTTGGCGATTCAGCGCGAAATGATCCGCCGCACGATCAAGGAGCACCTGGACAAGGAAAAGCGCTTTCGCCCCATGGGCATCAAGGTGCTGTCGCTATTTTTCATCGATACGGTCGAGCGTTATCGCCAGTACGACGCTGACGGCAATCCAGTGAAAGGCGTGTACGCGACCATCTTCGAAGAAGAATACAAACGTTTCGCCAAGCACCCGGACTACCAAAGCCTGTTCAGCGAGGTCGACTTCAACCACAGCGCTGAAGAGGTGCATAACGGCTACTTCTCCATCGACAAAAAGGGCGGCTGGTCTGACACCGCTGAGAATAACGCCGGCAACCGAGAGAACGCTGAGCGCGCCTACAACCTGATCATGAAGGACAAGGAAAAGCTGCTCAGCTTCAGCACACCGCTGAAGTTTATCTTTTCCCACTCGGCACTCAAGGAAGGCTGGGACAACCCCAACGTGTTCCAGCTCTGCACACTGCGGGACATTCAATCCGAGCGTGAGCGCCGACAGACCATCGGCCGCGGCCTGCGCCTGTGCGTCAACCAAAACGGCGATAGGGTGCGCGGGTTCGAGGTGAACACCCTCACCGTGATTGCCACTGAGAGCTATGAAGCCTTCGCTGAAAATCTGCAGAAAGAGATTGAAGAAGACACGGGCATTCGCTTCGGCATCGTCGAGGAGCACCAGTTCGCTGCTGTTGCCATCACCAGCGCAGATGGCGAGTCAAAACCGCTTGGCTTTGAGCAATCAAAAGTACTCTGGGATTTCTTGAAAGCTCAGCAGTACGTGGACGCCAAGGGCAAAGTGCAGGACTCACTGAAGCAGGCACTCAAAGATGGCCTGCTGCAACTCCCCCCGAGTTCGAGGCGCAGCGCTCACAAATAGTTGAGCTGTTGAAGAAAGTCTCCGGACGCCTGGAGATCAAAAACGCTGATGAGCGCCGTGCCGTCCCGACTCGCCAAGCCGTGTTGCACAGCGAAGAGTTCAAAGCACTTTGGGATCGAATCAAGCATCAGACGACCTATCGCGTTGACTTCAACAACGAACAGCTGATCACCGACTGCATCGACAATCTGCAGAAAGCACCAGCAGTGTTCCGCCCTCGCCTGCAATGGCGCAAAGCGGATTTAGCCATCGGCAAGTCGGGCGTGGAAGCTAATGAGAAAAAAGGTGCTTACACCGTCACCCTGGACGAGAGCGATATCGAGCTGCCGGACATTCTGACCGACCTGCAGGATCGCACACAGCTCACTCGCCGCACCCTTGTGCGCATCCTCACTGAGAGCAAGCGCCTAGATGACTTCAAGCGTAACCCCCAGCAGTTCATTGAGCTGGCGGGCGAAATCATCAACCGCTGCAAGCGCCTGGCGTTGGTGGACGGCATCAGGTACGTGAAGCTGGGCGAAGACAGTTTCTATGCCCAGGAGCTATTCGAGCAGCAAGAGCTCACCGGCTACCTGAAAAACATGCTGCTCAACACCGAAAAATCCGTCTACGAGCACGTGGTCTACGACTCAGCCATCGAGCGCGACTTCGCTCAAGCACTCGAAAACAACGACGCCGTGAAGGTGTATGCCAAGCTGCCAGGCTGGTTCCGCATCCCCACGCCACTAGGCAGCTACAACCCCGACTGGGCAATACTGGTTGAGCAAGACGGTGCCGAACGCCTCTACTTTGTGGTGGAAACCAAAAGCAGCTTGTTCAATGATGACCTTCGCCCTATTGAGCAAGCCAAGATCGACTGCGGTACCGCTCATTTCAAACTACTTGCAACGGATGAAGCCAGCTTCCGCTTCGGTCGAGCCAGTAGTTTGGATGACGTGATTACGGGCGCGCTGAGTTAGATAAGTTGGATCAAATACTTAGTCAGTACTATCAATTGCTGCTAAGTACCTGATGACGTTTGAAGATAAAAAGCAGGTGCGCGCAAGCGCATCAGCTTGACGCCCTATGACCCACATCGCCTTCCTAGGTTAGATCTTCCCATAAGGGATAAAGCCGTATCGTCCTTGTCAGGATCTCCGCTGTTCAGCAGGCTCCCCGCTGATAGCCCGCGCAGTCAGCACGGTCAGCACGGTCAGCACGGTCAGCACGGTCAGCACGGTGATGTCGCGAGCTGAATGGGTAGAGGAATCACTGATGGTCGTCATAAGCCAATCTCAATGGGCAACCAAAACGCCTACTCCCTAGAGTCCGCCAAAAACAAGCAGGCATAAAAAAACCCAGTCACCGCTAAGTGACTGGGTTTTCTATATTTGGTCGGGACGGAGTGATTCGAACACTCGACCCCTTGCACCCCATGCAAGTGCGCTACCAGGCTGCGCTACGCCCCGACTGTGTTCCTCTAGGGAACGGCGTGCATCTTACTGCAACGCTTTGATTAGTGGAAGCTTTTTTTTCACTTCTTCAGTACGACGAGGACTTCTTCGAGTTCGCTGATCATCTGGCGGATGAGCTGGTGGTACTGCGAACCCTCGTCGCGGGTCTCGTCGCCCTGGGTGAGGCGCTGGCGCGCCCCGCCGATGGTGAAGCCTTCGTTGTACAGCAGAGAGCGGATCTGGCGGATCATCAGCACGTCGTGGCGCTGGTAGTAGCGCCGGTTGCCGCGGCGCTTCACCGGGTTCAGCTGGGGAAATTCCTGCTCCCAGTAGCGCAGCACGTGCGGCTTGACCAGGCAAAGGTCGCTCACCTCACCGATGGTGAAGTAGCGCTTGCCCGGTATGACCGGCAGTTCGTCGTTATGACTTGGTTCCAGCATAGGCCTCGACCCTGGCTTTGAGTTTCTGCCCGGGGCGGAAGGTCACCACACGGCGAGCCGTGATGGGTATTTCCTCCCCTGTCTTGGGATTGCGTCCGGGGCGCTGGCGCTTGTCGCGCAGGTCGAAGTTGCCGAAACCGGACAACTTGACCTGCTCGTTGCTTTCGAGCGCATGACGAATTTCTTCGAAGAACAGTTCGACCAATTCCTTGGCTTCACGTTTGTTCAGACCGAGCTCTTCAAACAGACGTTCGGCCATCTCAGCTTTCGTCAGGGCCCCCATGCACTATTTCCTTAAGGTGGCGTTGAACCTTCTTTCCAGAGAAACGAGGATTTTCTGCGTCGTTTCGTTGACTTCTTCATCGGTTAATGTGCGCGATGGATGTTGCAAGGTCAAGCCGATGGCGACGCTTTTTCTATGTGGATCAATACCTTTGCCTTGGTAGACGTCGAACAGACGCAGCTCCTTGAGGCCTTCTCCGGCGTTTTCGCGGATGTCGGCCAGGAGGTCGCCCGCGGCTACGGTTTCGTCCACCACCAGCGCCAGGTCACGACGCACTTCCGGGAAGCGCGACAGCTCGCCAAAGCGCGGCAGGCTGCCAGTGGTCAGAGCATCCAGCACCAGCTCGAAGAGGAACACCGGACGATCCACGTCCAGCTCGCGTGCCACTTCCGGATGCAGGGCGCCCAGGTAGCCGACTGGCTGCCCTGCCCTTTCGATCAGCGCGGTCTGCCCCGGGTGCAAGGCCGGATGCTCGCCTGCGACGAAGCGGAAGTCATTACCTGCACCGGACTGCGCCAGCAGCGCCTCGACATCGGCCTTGACGTCGAAGAAGTCCACCGCCTCACGCCCGGACGACCAGCTCTCCGGCAGACGCGAACCGCAGACGGCGCCAGCCAGGACGTTTTCCTGTACCAGGCCGTCCAGCTGACCGACGAATCTCAGACCCGACTCGAACAGCCGGACGCGGTCCTGCTGACGGTTGAGGTTGTACTGCACGGCCTTGACCAGACCCGGCCACAGCGACGAGCGCATGGCGGCCATGTCGGTGGAGATGGGATTGGCGAGCATTACCGGCTGGGCCTCAGGGGCGAACAGACGGAAGGTCTTTTCGTCGATGAAGCTGTAGGTGATGGCTTCCTGGTAACCACGGGCCACCAGCAGGCGACGCAGCTGGCTCAGCTCGCCCTTGCTCTCGGGCAGGGGCTGCGGCGCCAGGCGCGCCTGGGGGAAGCGGATCGGCAGCTGGTTGTAGCCATAGAGGCGCGCCAGTTCTTCGATGAGGTCCACTTCGATGCTGATGTCGAACCTGTGGCTGGGTACGCCCACCTGCCAGCGACCGGCCTCCAGGCGGGCTACGGCCAGACCCAGGCCGCTGAGCAGACGCTCGACTTGGGCATCATCCAGGGTCAGACCCAGGACGCGCTCGATGCGCTCGGCGCGCAGCAGGATCGGCTCGACCTGCGGCAGGTGCTCGGCATTCACCGCCTCGATCACCGGACCCGGTTCACCGCCGACGATGTCCAGTAGCAGGCGGGTCGCGCGCTCCATGGCCTTGCGTGCCAGCTCGAAGTCCACGCCCCGCTCGAAGCGGTGGGAGGAATCGGTGTGCAGGCCATAGGAACGGGCCTTGCCGGCCACGGCGATGGTGTCGAAGAAGGCGCTCTCCAGGAACAGGTCACGGGTACCGGCAGCAACGCCGCTGTGCTCGCCCCCCATGACGCCGGCGATGGCCAGGGCGCGTTCGTGGTCGGCGATCACCAGGGTGTCGTTGCGCAGTTCGATGTCCTGGCCATCCAGGAGCACCAGGCGCTCGCCGGCATCGGCCAGGCGCACGCGGATGCCGCCCTTGATCTGGTCAAGATCGAAGGCATGCATGGGCTGACCCAGTTCGAGCATCACGTAGTTGGTGACGTCGACGGCGGCGTCGATGCTGCGCACGCCACTGCGGCGCAGGCGCTCGACCATCCAGTCCGGCGTGGGACGGGACAAGTCGACGTTCTTGACTACACGACCCAGGTAGCGCGGGCAGGCCTGGGGCGCCAGCACCTCGACCGGACGGGTTTCCTCGTGCGTAGCCGCTACGGCCTCGACCTGCAGGGGCTCGACTTGGGCGTTGTACAGGGCACCCACTTCCCGCGCCAGACCGGCGATGGACAGGCAGTCGCCGCGGTTCGGGGTCAGGTCGACGTCGATGATGGCGTCGTCCAGCTGCAGGTAGCTGCGAATGCTCTCGCCCACCGGCGCAGCGGCCGGCAGCTCCAGCAGGCCGCTGTTGTCGTCGCTGATCTGCAGTTCGCTGGCTGAGCAGAGCATGCCGTGGGATTCCACGCCGCGCAGCTTGGCCTTCTTGATGGTGAAGTCACCGGGCAGGGTGGCGCCGACGGTGGCGAAAGGCACCTTCAGGCCCGCGCGCACATTGGGTGCGCCGCAGACCACCTGGAAGGACTCCTGGCCGTTGCTGACCTGGCAGACATTGAGCTTGTCGGCATCGGGATGACGCTCGACGGAAACCACCTCGCCGACGATGACGCCCTGGAAGCTCCCGGCCGCCGCTTCGACGCCGTCCACTTCCAGGCCGGCCATGGACAGCCGGGCAACCAGATCCTCGTGCGTAGCCGCAGGGTTCACCCAGCTACGCAGCCATTGTTCACTGAATTTCATAGGACTCCCGTCTGGCAGCTAGCGGAATTGCGCCAGGAAGCGCAGATCGTTGTCGAAGAAGAGGCGCAGGTCGTTGACCCCATAGCGCAGCATGGCCAGGCGCTCGGCGCCCATGCCGAAGGCGAAGCCCTGGTATTTCTCCGGATCGATGCCGGCCATGCGCAGGACGTTGGGATGGACCATGCCGCAGCCCAGCACCTCGAGCCAGCGCGAAGCCGGTTCGCCATCGCGACTCGGGCGGCGGATGTCCACCTCGGCCGACGGCTCGGTGAAGGGGAAGTAGGAGGGACGGAAGCGGACTTCCAGCTCTTCCTCGAAGAATTCGCGCAGGAAGGTCACCAGGGTGCTCTTGAGATCGGCGAAGCTGACCTCCTCGTCGATCACCAGGCCTTCGACCTGATGGAACATCGGCGAGTGGGTCTGATCGCTGTCGCAGCGATAGACACGACCTGGGCAGATGATGCGGATCGGCGGCTGCTGGCTCTCCATGGTGCGGATCTGCACCGGCGAGGTATGGGTGCGCAGCAGCATGTTGGCGTTGAAATAGAAGGTGTCGTGCATCGCCCGCGCCGGGTGGTGGCCGGGAATGTTGAGCGCTTCGAAGTTGTGGTAGTCGTCTTCGATCTCGGGACCGGTGGCGACGCCATAGCCGATGTTGGCGAACAGGCGCTCGATACGCTCCAGGGTGCGGGTGACGGGATGCAGGCCACCGGAGGCCTGGCCGCGCCCGGGCAAGGTCACGTCGATGCGTTCCGCGGCGAGGCGAGCGGCCAGGGCGGCCTGCTCCAGCGTCGCCTTGCGGCTGTTGATTGCGTCCTGGACACGTTCCTTGGCGGCGTTGATCAGCGCGCCAGCCTGGGGACGCTCCTCCGCGGTGAGGTGGCCCAGGGTCTTCATGATCTGGGTCAGCTCACCCTTCTTGCCCAGGTAATTGACCCGGAGCTGTTCCAGGGCATTGGTGTCTTCGGTGTGCCGCACGGCCTCCAGTGCTTGGGAGACCAGCGCATCCAGGTTTTCCATCTAGGGACTCCAGATACAAAATAGGGGAAGAGCTATGAGGCTCTTCCCCTATTGATAACGTTGCTTCGCGCCAGAGACGCGAGATTGCCGGGGGCTTAAGCCAGCGAAGCTTTAGCTTTCTCGACAATCGCAGCAAACGCCGCTTTTTCGTTCACGGCCAGATCGGCCAGTACCTTACGGTCGATCTCGATGGCCGCTTTTTTCAGGCCGGCGATCAGACGGCTGTAGGACAGACCGTTGATACGAGCACCAGCGTTGATACGAGCGATCCACAGAGCGCGGAACTGACGCTTCTTCTGACGGCGGTCGCGGTAGGCGTATTGGCCTGCCTTGATTACCGCTTGCTTAGCGACGCGGAAGACGCGCGAACGGGCACCGTAGTAGCCTTTTGCGAGCTTCAGGATTTTCTTGTGACGGCGACGAGCGATAACGCCACGCTTAACACGAGCCATGAGTAACTTCCTTTAAATTCTTAACCAGGATTAACGAAGGCGCAGCATGCGCTCGACCTTTTGGACGTCGGATGCATGCATCAGCGACGTACCGCGCAGCTGACGCTTACGCTTGGTGGTCATCTTGGTCAGAATGTGGCTCTTGAAAGCGTGCTTGTGCTTGATGCCACCAGCAGTTTTCACGAAGCGCTTCGCAGCGCCGCTTTTGGTTTTCATCTTTGGCATGTTCGGATACTCCGCATTGAGTGATTACGCATAACAGCAAGGCCTGCCAGTGCCCTGGTAGTTACTTTTTCTTCTTGGGGGCGATGACCATGATGAGTTGGCGTCCTTCCATCTTAGGATGCTGCTCAACGGCGCCGTGTTCGACGAGGTCAGCTTCGACCCGCTTCAACAGCTCCATGCCCAGCTCCTGGTGGGCCATCTCCCGGCCGCGGAATCTCAACGAGACCTTGGCCTTGTCCCCCTCGGTTAGGAAACGTACCAGGTTGCGTAGTTTTACCTGGTAATCCCCTTCTTCCGTCCCTGGACGAAACTTGATTTCTTTGACCTGAGCCTGCTTCTGGTTCTTCTTCGCCGCCGCGACTTGCTTCTTCTTCTCGAAGACGTGCTTGCCGTAGTCCATGATCCGGCAGACCGGAGGTAGGGCGTCGGCGGTGATTTCCACCAGATCCAGCTTGGCGTCTTCAGCAGCCTGCAGGGCCTCCTGGATGGAGACGATGCCTACTTGCTGACCATCGGCGCCAATAAGGCGAACTTCCCGGGCGGTGATATTTTCGTTGATCGGTGCCCGGGGTGCGGCTCGCTTGTCTTGTCTCATGTCACGCTGCTTGATAGTGATTACTCCGAATCTTGCCGGCCACGCCGGGAAACCGCTTGCGTGAGCAGCTCGCGGAAACGCTCGACGGGCATGGAGCCTAGGTCAACGCCTTCACGGGTACGCACGGCAACGGATCGTGTCTCAACCTCCCGGTCTCCAATAACCAGGAGATAGGGAACCTTGAGCAAAGTATGCTCACGGATTTTAAAGCCGATCTTCTCGTTTCTCAAGTCGGCTTTGGCTCGGAAGCCCTCAGCGTTCAATTCGCCGACGACCTGC
Source organism: Pseudomonas oryzihabitans (assembly GCF_014522265.1). Taxonomy (GTDB): domain Bacteria; phylum Pseudomonadota; class Gammaproteobacteria; order Pseudomonadales; family Pseudomonadaceae; genus Chryseomonas; species Chryseomonas aestiva. The sequence continues at coordinate 3,256,082 of NZ_CP017024.1, read as the reverse complement.
TGGGCAAAATCGGCCTGCTTGTCGGTGATATTGAGCACCACCGCCTGGGTCGGAGCGAGCCACGCCGGGAACAGACCGGCATAGTGCTCGATGAGCATGCCGATGAAACGCTCGAAGGAACCGAGGATGGCGCGGTGCAGCATCACTGGACGCTGACGGCTGTTGTCCTCGGAGATGTAGCTGGCATCGAGACGCTCCGGGAGGTTCGGATCGTATTGCAGGGTACCACACTGCCATTGACGACCCAGGCAGTCCTTGAGGGTGAATTCGATCTTCGGCCCGTAGAAGGCGCCCTCGCCCGGCTGGTATTCCCAGTCCAGACCCGAGGCATCCAGCGCATCGGCCAGGGCCTTCTCGGCGCGATCCCACAGCTCTTCGGAACCGACGCGTTTGGCCGGCCGGGTGGAGAGCTTCATGATCACGTCGGTGAAACCGAAGTCGGCATAGACCTGCAGGGTCAGCTTGATGAAGTTGTCGGCTTCCTGCTTGACCTGCTCTTCCGTGCAGAAGATGTGGGCGTCATCCTGGGTGAAGCCGCGCACGCGCATGATGCCGTGCAAGGCACCGGACGGCTCATTGCGGTGGCAGGCACCGAATTCGGCCAGGCGCAGCGGCAGGTCGCGGTAGGACTTCAGGCCCTGGTTGAACACCTGCACATGGCAGGGGCAGTTCATCGGCTTGATCGCGAAGTCACGACTTTCCGAGGCCGTGGTGAACATGCCTTCGGCGTAGTTGGACCAGTGACCCGAACGCTCCCACAGAACGCGATCGACCACCTGGGGCGTCTTGATCTCCTGGTAGCCGTGGTCGCGCTGGACCTTGCGCATGTACTGCTCGAGCACCTGGTAGACGGTCCAGCCATTGGCGTGCCAGAACACCATGCCGGGCGCTTCTTCCTGCAGGTGGAAGAGGTCGAGCTGCTTGCCGATGCGACGATGGTCGCGCTTCTCGGCTTCCTCGATGCGCTGGATATAGGCCGCCAGCTGCTTCTTGTCCGCCCAGGCGGTGCCATAGATGCGCTGCAGCTGTTCGTTCTTGGCGTCGCCACGCCAGTAGGCGCCGGACAGCTTGGTCAGCTTGAACGCCTTGAGGAAACGGGTGTTGGGCACATGGGGGCCCCGGCACATGTCGACGTATTCCTCGTGGTAGTACAGGCCCATGGCCTGCTCCTCGGGCATGTCGTCGATCAGGCGCAGCTTGTACTCCTCACCCCGGGCCTTGAACACCTCGATGACCTCGGCGCGCGGCGTCATCTTCTTGATGACGTCGTAGTCCTTGTCGATCAGCTCGCGCATCCGCGTCTCGATGGCCGAGAGGTCATCGAGGGTAAAGGGACGCTCGAAGGCGATGTCGTAGTAGAAGCCCTCATCGATCACCGGACCAATGACCATCCTGGCGGTCGGGAACAGCTGCTTGACCGCATGACCCACCAGGTGGGCGCAGGAGTGGCGGATGATCTCCAGACCGTCCTCGTCCTTGGCGGTGATGATCTGCAGGTTGGCATCCTGCTCGATGAGATCGCTGGCATCGCGCAGCTGGCCGTCGACGCGACCGGCGATGGTGGCCTTGGCAAGACCGGCACCAATGGACTGGGCGACTTCGGCTACGGTGACGGGCTTGTCGAATGGACGTTGGCTACCGTCAGGGAGAGTAATGACAGGCATGGCGCCTCCTCAACTCAGTGGTGACCCATACCAAGGGCCACATGGTGGGATTGGCCAGTAAGCAGCCGCACCGCTGGAAATCCCGCCGCACAGTGGCAGGGCCGCAAGGCATTCCGGGCGACGCGAAAGGATCACTGGAAAGTTTGGGACGGAAATCCTTTCAGAAACTGAGACCTAGCGCAACCTCGCAAGGGACTGTCATCTACCTAGCGCGCCGCATCGGGGTACTTCTTGAGGAACTGCTTCTGCATTTCCTGGCAGTTTTCCATCAGCGCCTGGCGATCGGCCGGCGAGGTGTCCGCGGCGTTGGCCCGCGCCAGGCACTGGTCGATGGCCTGCTGCTCGTTGGCGCGGCTGACCGGCGTCGCATTGTGGCGATAGACGTAGATGATGGAGCCGAAGACCACGACCGCGAACAGGATCGACAGCAGGATCAATCCCAGGCAACCACCCTTGCCGATCTGCCGGCCTTCACCACCCTGCGTCATGACTTGCTCCTCGCGGTAACGGGCCCTGCTCGCGCCTGGCGAAGCAACGAAGCCCAAGAAAAATCATCCGTCAGTCTACGTGAAAACCCGGGGCCTCACGACCGAGGCAAGCGGTCACACCCCTATTCGAATGATCCACGGAAGACCGACGTGGACTTCCGAAAAGTTTTACCGCGCAAAACAAAATTATGCCGGACTCGATCAAATACTCACCTTGATTAATGCGCAGCAAGATCACCCAGATTAGCCAAGCGAACTCGTTCAGCAGCTATTCAAGAAAGCTCCGCTTTTATTAATCCAGTGTTAAGCGATACGGCGGAGTATCGATTCCAGGCACTGCAGAACCTGGTTCTGGTACCTGAGCGATAGCCTTACTTCAATTGCATATCCGCTGGAGGCAGCAAATGAACGTCAAGAATAAACTGGCAAAGAGCATGCTGGTCGTCGCCATCGTAGCCGCCTGCTCGTCTGCGGCCATCGCCGCGAACCAAGCCCCCTCGGCAAACGAACTGGGCAGCTTCCAGGCCCTGTCCACCCAGGGGCAACGGGCCTTCACCGACATCTCCGCGGCACGCCTGGAGCTCTTCCAGGGGCAAACTAAGCAAGCGGTGTCCCATGTCAAGGACGCCCAGCAGGCACTCAAACTGGCGCAGTCGGATAATACCGCGCTGAAAAAAGCCGCGAGTGAATTACAGGTCAAGGATAATCACGGCAAGGCCGATACCAGTACCACCGTAACCTCCTGGTTACCTATCTGGGGCGATACCGTGGTGCAGGACAGTTATATGGCCAGCCCGCAGAAAGTTAAGGCAGTGGCCGATGCCAATAACAAACTCAAACATGGCGACGCCAAGGGTGCTGCGGAAACCCTGCGCCTGGCCGATGTGGATATCGATACGGCCATTGCCCTGGCACCGCTCAAGCAGACCATGACGGACGTCGACCAGGCGGCCAAGCAACTGGCCAGCGACAAGTTCTATGAGGCCAACCTGACGCTCAAGCAGGTTCAGGATGGCGTGCGCTATGCCTCGACGGCCCTGGACTTCACGGCGAACAAGCACGGGCTGCAGCCGGCAGGCTCCTTCACCGAGACCGTCACCCCGAGCAGTTGATGGCTTGGGACGCACAACAGGGCGATCGCAAGGTCGCCCGGTTAAACGACTCCATGCCCGGCAAGTCCGCCTCGATCACGGCGTACAGCACAGGCAAACACGAAAAGGGCGATCTCTCGGATCGCCCTTTCTATTACCCGCCACCGATGGGAATTTCGTTTTGCCAGGTCCAGCTGCCCCAAACCCATACCCCTCCCCGCATAAGCCTTGGCGACAGCTGTCCACAGCCGCCGGCACCTAAAACTTCAAGGCGCCAGACAGGGGCTGCCGCTGCAGGAAAGGCAGTCGGTGTGCAGATGACACCCAGGCCTGTTGGCGCGTTGCAGCTCCACTTCGCCCACAAGTTCGTACAGGCCTTCACCTCCCCGCAGGCAGAGCTACCAGGCCCCGCCGATACCTCCCCGCCAGGCGGCTGCCAACGCTCGGATCAAACATGGTCATCCAGCTCTGCGCATATCGTCCTGAAATGCACGATTGTGCGTAATCTTGCTTAATCATGCATGATCAGCTAACACTGGTATGAGGTGTGATTACCCCTACTGCCGTCTTATTTCGGAGCCTCACCAATGCAACATGTGCAACTCGCCGCCCAACAGCCTTCGGGAGCGATCGAGCAATGGGCGACCCGCGCCGGCTTCCTCATTGCGGGTTCGGCCATGGCCGCGTGGGCACCCCTGGTGCCCGTCGCCAAGGCGAGGATCGGCGCCGATGATTCGACGCTTGGCCTCCTGCTGCTTTGCCTGGGCCTGGGATCCATTGTCGCGATGCCCATCGTCGGCATCCTCGCCAGCCGCTTCGGATGCCGTGCGGTGATCGCGACCAGCTCGGTGGCACTGGCGCTGGTGCTGCCGCTGCTTGCGGTCGCCGATTCGCTTCTCGGCATGGCCATAGCCCTGGCCCTGTTCGGGGCCAGCGTTGGCGCTCTGGATGTCGCAATCAACATCCAGGCCGTGATGGTCGAGAAGGACAGCGGGCGCAACATGATGTCCGGCTTCCACGGCCTGTTCAGTGTCGGCGGGATCGTCGGCGCCGGCGGCATGAGCGTTCTGCTGGGGGCTGGAATCCAACCGCTGGTTGCGACCCTGGTGTTCAGCGCGTTGTTGATCCTTCTACTCGCGGCCTCAATCAAGGGTCTGCTGCCCTACGGCAATCATGACGCCGGGCATACTCCGCTGTTCACGTTGCCGCGCGGGATCGTCGCCTTCATCGGCCTGCTCTGTTTTCTGATCTTTCTCGGCGAAGGCGCGATCCTGGACTGGAGCGCCCTGTTCCTGATCGATGCGCATGGTGTAGAGCCGGCGCAGGCCGGCTTCGGTTACACGGTATTCGCACTGGCGATGACCATCGGCCGCCTGACCGGCGACTGGATCGTGAAGACGCTGGGCGGCCTGAAAGTGGTCGTAGGCGGCGGTCTACTCGCCGCGGCAGGCTTCCTGATGGCGGTCTTGGCACCTACCCAGCCCCTTGCCTTCGCAGGCTTTCTGCTGGTTGGCCTCGGGGCGTCCAACATCGTCCCCGTGCTCTTCAGTGCCGCCGGAAGGCAGACCCGGATGCCCGCAAGCCACGCCATTGCAGCGATCACCACAATCGGCTACGCCGGCATTCTCTTTGGCCCGGCCGCCATCGGCTTCGTAGCGCAGCATTGGAGCCTGAGTGCCGCGCTGCTGCTGGTTGGTGGCGGGATGGCATTCGTGGCGCTCACATGGCCGATGACTGCCCGGCAGCGAGACGCCTAGCGCCTCGCCTTCTTGGGGGCAAAGACCCTGGCCAGCAGCACGCCGTTGGAATGACTCAGGTCATGAAGCATGCCGAGCAGCAGCGCCAGCGGCTTGCCGAGAGGGCCTAGTGGCTACTCAAGGGCAGCTGCGACGGTGGAATGGCGGTGCCGCGCTATTAATCATCAGCCCAAATCGCCAGGACGGATCTGAAGTCCTGACCACTTTGCTAATCCACCCCAAACGAAAAAAGGCGACCCTTTCGGATCGCCTTTTTTCTTACCCGCCAGCAGTGCGGGTTTTGTTTGGTAGGCACGATTGGATTCGAACCAACGACCCCCACCATGTCAAGGTGGTGCTCTAACCAACTGAGCTACGTGCCTGCTGTGGGTGCGCATTCTACAGCGCGGGACTTTAGCGTCAAGCCCTTTTTTCAGCTAAACGCCTGAAAACGTGAAATTTTTTTGAAGGCTAGGACACCCGCCGGGCGGGACGCCGCGGATAGAGCAGGATAGAAAGCCAGAGCGCGAGGGTTTCCACCGTCACCGCCAAAGCCAATCCCAGCCCTATTCCCCAGCCGATGGCTTCGGGGGTAAGCACCACCTGATAGCGATACTGCTGCAGGGTCTCGTCGCGCAGTTCGCTGTTGGGCGACACCAGGATGTGCCAGGCCCGCTGGTACCAGGGCCCCTGCAGCGCCTGCCACTCTTCGTTGAACAGCGCATTACGACGTATCAGTATGCCGAGACTGTCGGCATCGCTGCGAAAGACCGGATCGTCACTGGCCTGGTAATGCGCCAACAGACCCTCGAGACTGCCCTCGAAGTACTGCTGCGCGGTCCGTCTGAAACCGCTCAGGGCCTGATCGGACTCCAGGCGATGGGCATCCACGCGCTGCTCGTAGTCGAGCATGAAGCCGGGAATCTGTACCCCTACCAGCAAGGCCAGGGTAAACAACAGCAGACGAATATAACTGCGCAGCATCGTGGTGTGGCTTCCTGTCTAGACGCGGCCCTGGGAGACGATCTCGCCATCCCACCAGAGATGCCATTCCCCTGGCTGGTGCAGGGTCCAGACCTCGTCGGAGGTCAACGGCTCGGTGGCGATGATGGTGACGACGTCGTTGGGCGAGGTCTCGGCCTTGAAGTCGATGTGGACTTCCGCATCGCGCAACTGGGCCGGACCGAAGGGGGCGCGGCGGGTGATATGGGCCAGCTTGGTGGTGCAGAAGCTGAACAGCCAGTCGCCGTCGCTGAGCAGGCAGTTGAAGACGCCCTTCTTGCGAAAGCCATCGCAGGCATTCACCAGCTGCGGCAACAGCATCTCCACCGGGACGGGTTCGGGAAAGCGCTCGCGGACCTGATCCAGCAGGCTGCAAAAGGCCGTCTCGCTGTCGGTATCGCCCACCGGCCGGTAGAAGCGCGGCTCGGGATGGAAATCCTGCAGCTGGCCGTTATGGGCAAAGCTCCAGTAGCGTCCACCCAGTTCCCGCACGAAGGGATGGGTGTTGGCCAGATTGACCGACCCGACGTTGGCGTGACGGATATGGCCGATTACCGTATGGCTCTTGATCGGGTAGCCCTGGACCAGCTTGGCCACCTCGGAATCGGCGCCTGGCAGGGCATCCTTGAACAGGTGCAGTCCCCTGCCCTCGTAGAAGGCCACGCCCCAGCCATCCCGATGCGGACCGGTGCGGCCGCCGCGCTGCATGAGGCCCTGGAGACTGAAGACCAGATCCGTGGGCACGTTGGCACTCATGCCCAGCAATTCGCACATGTCCGTCCCTCCGGGGTGGCTGCCTGGTTCAACGGCGGCTGCAGCCGCTGCCCTTCGCCAGCATGCTGAAGGGGTCACGTCCCGGGCGCAAGCCTGGATTACAGGCGGGGTTCGACGCGCTCGCCACGTCCCCGGGGTTCGCGGCGCTCGACCGGGGCTGCCGGGGCCCGCGGGGCCACCGGCGATTCCGGTTGCGGATCATCCGTCGGCGCCGCTGCGGCGACCGGCGCCGGACGCGGATGGGAGCGCCGGTACAGCCAGCGACAGAGGACGAAGATCAGATAGAGCACTATGCCAATGGTGCCGGCGGCCGCCAGGTTGGCCACGGCCGACCAGGCGCTGTTGCCCACCTTGAACACCAGATCCAGCACCGTCACGGCGATCGCCGGGGCGTAGAGGCCATGCTCGGCATCCACCAGGGCCGGCGTCACCAGCAGCACGGCCACCACCAGCCGGATGGGTTCGCGCAGCCAGCGCCAGAGCCAGCCGGTGGCCTTGAAAGACACCACCAACAGCAGCAGCGCGGCGATGGCGTAGACGGCCCAGGCGATCAGGTACTCTTGCTCGGTCATTGCGATCCATGGCGATAGCGGAAAGGAGAAGCCTATGATAGCGGTTTTGCCCCGCCCGCGTGCTCTTGCGCGGCGCCCAAGGAGCCCGCATGACCCAAGCCCCCATTGCCCGCCGCGCCCCCGGTGACGATCCCTACGCCTGGCTGGAGAGCCGCGACGCCCCCGAGGTGCTGGCGCACCTGGAAGCCGAGAACGCCTACCTGGAAGCCGAGCTGGCACCCGAGGCCGCCCTGCGCGAACAGCTGTTCGAAGAGATCCGCGCGCGCATTCGCGAGACGGATCTGTCGCTGCCCGTCCCCCGCGGCGACTATCTCTACTACCAGCGCACCCAGGCCGGTGACGAATACGGCCGTAACTATCGCTGCCGTCGCCCCTCCAATGGCGACCTGACGCCCGATCCGGCGACCGAGGAGCTGCTGTTCGACGGCAATGCCATCGCCGACGGCGGCTTTCTTTCGGTCGGCCGCTTCACCATCAGTCCGGACCAGACCCGCCTCGCCTACAGCCTCGACCAGGTCGGTGACGAGACCTACCGGCTCTATGTGAAGGAGCTGGCCACCGGCATGGTGACCGAACTGCCCTTCGAGGAGTGCGACGGGAGCCTGACCTGGGCCAACGACAGCCGTACCCTGTTCTTTGGTGAACGCGACGAATCCCATCGTCCGCACAAGCTCTATCGCTACCACCTGGCCGATGCCGAGCCGCAACTGGTCTTCCACGAGACCGACGGGCGCTTCTTCCTCGGCTGCTATCGTTCGAGCTCCGAGCGCAAGCTGCTGCTGCTGTCGCACAGCAAGACCACCAGCGAAGCCTGGGTGCTGGACGCGGATCGGCCGGACGAGGCCTTTGTCTGCCTGGCGCCCCGCGAGGAAGGTCACGAGTACTTCCCCGATCATGGCGTCGATGGCTGGTACATCCGCAGCAATCAGGACGGCATCAACTTCGCGCTCTACCAGGCCCCCGAGGACAGCCCCACGCGCGCGCACTGGCAGCCGGTGGTGCTCCATGACCCGCAGGTGATGCTGGAGGATGCCAGTCTCGGCGCCCAGGCGCTGGTGTTGAGCCTGCGCACCGCCGGCCTGCCGATTCTGGAGGTGCGGCCCTACGGCCAGGCGCCCTATCGGGTCGACCTGCCGGACGAGGTCTACAGCCTCGATGCCATGGACGTGCTGGAATTCAACAGTCCGGTCATGCGCCTGCGCTACGAAGCGCTCAATCGCCCCGCCGAGATCCGCGAACTGGACCTGGCCAGCGGTACCCAGCGGGTGCTCAAGCAGGTCCCGGTGGAAGGCCCGTTCGACGCCGATGCCTACGAGAGCCGCCGCCTGTGGGCCACCGCCGCCGATGGCACCCGTATCCCCATCAGCCTGGTCGGTCAGCGCGACCTGCCGCAAAGCGCCCCGCTCTATCTGTATGGCTACGGCGCCTATGGCCACAGCCTCGATCCCTGGTTCTCCCATGCCCGCCTGAGCCTTCTGGATCGTGGCGTGCGCTTCGCCATCGCCCATGTGCGCGGCGGTGGCGAGCTGGGTGAAGCCTGGTATCGCAGCGGCAAGCTGGAACACAAGCAGAACACCTTCGACGACTTCATCGCCTGCACCGAGCATCTGCTGGAGCAGGGCCTGACGACACCGCAACAGGTGGTCATCAGCGGCGGCAGCGCCGGCGGTCTGCTGATCGGTGCGGTGCTCAACCAGCGTCCGGACCTCTATGCCGCCGCCATTGCCGAGGTGCCCTTCGTCGATGTGCTCAACACCATGCTCAAGCCGGACCTGCCGCTGACCGTGACCGAGTACGACGAGTGGGGCGATCCGAACGAGCCCGAGGTGCGCGCGCGCATCGCCAGCTACGCGCCCTACGAAAACGTCAAGGCCCAGGCCTATCCGGCCATCCTGGCGGTGGCCGGCTATCACGACACCCGGGTGCAGTACTGGGAAGCCGCCAAGTGGGTGGCGCGGCTGCGCGAGCGGCGGACCGATCAGGCGCCCCTGCTCCTGCTCAAGACCGAATTCGGCGCCGGCCACGGCGGCATGAGCGGGCGTTACCAGGCCTTGCGCGACGTGGCCCTGGAATACGCCTTCGTCTTCCGGGTACTGGGCCTGACCGGCTAGGGAACGGCGGGGGCTCTGGGCAGGTCTTTTCCACAGCTAAAGGAGAATCTGCCATGCACCTAGATGCCCCCACTCCCACTCTCGCTCCTCCGCCTCGCGACGCCGCTGCCATCAAGGGCGTCGAACGCCTGGCCTCCGTGGCCGGCGGTGGCCTGCTGATCAGCCGCGGCCTGGCGCGTGGCGGTCTGCTCGGCCTGCTGACCGGCGCCACTGGCGCCTGGCTGCTGAAACGCGGCCTGCGCGGTCACTGCTCGATCAAGAGCACCCTGACCAAGGTGCGTTTCGAGCGCGACGTCCGCCGTTCGCTGGCCTGGCATTCGGCAGCCTCCCAGACCCGCCGGATCGTCATCGCCCGCCCCCACGATGAGCTCTATCGCTTCTGGCGCGACTTCTCCAACCTGCCGATCTTCATGCGCCATATCGAACGCGTGGACGTGCTCAACGACCGCTATTCCCACTGGGTGGTCAAGGCGCCCATGGGGCGCTTCGAATGGGACGCCGAAGTCACCGACGACGTGCCGGGTCGGCTGATCGGCTGGCGCTCCTGCGGTTATGCCGGCCTGAACAACTTGGGCTGGGTCAGCTTCGCCGATGTGCCCGGTGGCACCGAGGTGACCGCGGTCATGGCCTACGAGCCGCCAGCCGGGCGCCTCGGCCATCTGTTCGCCCGCCTGCTGCGTCGCGACCCCGGTACCCGCATCGCCCAGGACCTGGCCGAGCTGAAGGTGCTGCTGGAACGCGCCCATGCGGTCGGCGATCACTATGGCGCCGTCGAGCGCACCTCGCACATGGAGTCGCCGCTGGGCTGACCTCCGGCTGTACCGCGGCGTCTCTTCCGGGACGCTGCTACCTTCCTTCAGGCCATTCAGCCCCGATTGGCTTATCTCTTAACGACCCCCAACCCCGCTTTGCGACACCTCGGTGACAACCGGCGTGCGGCCTCTTGCGACGCCTGGAAAACCAATGTTAGCTTTCGAACAACGGAGCTTTTAATGACAGCTCGATAACATTGCGAATCCGAACCTTGACCAAGCCGCTGTTCTTCCAGGCCCTCGAAGGTGCCTTCGCCGACCTTACGCCCACCGGCAAACGCGTCGCGGGCTACCTGTTGGCCAATCCGGAGAAGCTGCCCTTCGAGACCGCCGACAGCATCGCCCAGCGCACCAACACCACCGGCATTTCCGTGGGCCGGCTGCTGCGCTCGCTGGGCTATCGCAACCTCGACGACGTCAAGCAGAGCCTGAGAGACGAAGGCCTGGAAGCCTGGCGCATCACCGATCGCTTCAGTGCCTTTCGCCAGCAGAGCGGACGCAGCGACGCCCTGGACCGCTCCCTGGCCGCCGAGCTCGCCGCCATCGAGGACGTCTACCAGCTGGCCCGTGGCCCGGTGTTCGAACAGGTGGTCCGGCAGCTGACCGGCGCGGACGCGGTGTTCATCGCCGGTATCCAGACCACCCGCGGGGTACTCGGCAGTTTTCACAGCCTGCTGGAATACATCCGGCCCAAGGCCTTCTATGTCGATGGCCTGTCGGGCACCTACGCCGACATCTTCAACAGCGGCTTCGCCCAGCCCTACCTGGTGGTGGCCGACTTTCGCGCCTATTCCAGCGTGACCCGCAAGCTCTGCGAGAGCGCTCGCGATGCCCGGCTGCCCATGGCGCTGATCACCGACTACCACTGCCCCTGGGCGCGGGATTACCCCGCCGACCTGCTGCAACTGCGCCTGGAAGTCGACCAGTTCTGGGACTCCCTGGCGCCGCTGGCCTGCCTGCTGAACCTGCTGGTGTCGGCGGTGGCGGATCGCTCGGGCGATGCCCTGGAACAGCGGCTGGCCAGCAACCGCGCCCTGCAGCAGCGCTTCGGGCAATTCGAATGAGCCCTGGCCCTCTTCTTCACCCCAAGGAAGCCTTCCGTACCGTGAACCATCCAGAACTCGTCGAGATCGACGCCGACCACTACGGCGTAGCCATCCACCTGGTCTATGCGACCGCCGACAACCTGGCCGGCAAGGTGCTCTACCAGGACGCCCACTGCCTGCTGCACCGGGATGCCGCCGTCCGCCTGCACCGCGCCAGCGCGCTGGCGCAACAGGCCGGTCTGCGCCTGCAGGTGCTGGATGCCTACCGCCCGCCCTATGCCCAGCAACTGCTGTGGCGGGTGCTGCCCGACGCCCAATACGTGAGCGATCCGGCGCAGGGTTCGCACCACAGCCGCGGCGTGGCCGTGGACGTGACCCTGCTCGACGAGGCCGGTGAGCCGCTGGACATGGGTACCGGCTTCGACGACATGCGCGAGCTGTCGCACCTGTTCAATCCGGCGCTGCCCGCCGCCGCCCAGCGCAACCGCCTGCTGCTGCTGGGCATCATGCAGAGCGCCGGCTTCACCTTCATCCCCAGCGAGTGGTGGCACTTCGAACTGCCCGACGCCCGTCGTTATGCGCTGATCGACTACCACCATCTCGGCCAGGAGGAGCTCGCCGCCCTGCTGAACTGATCCTGCCGGCGACCGGGTCATTCGAATCCGGCGCCGCGAGCCCTTCGCTCGACCGCCTTGCCCACTGCCGAAACACCCATAAACCCAAACAATCCGAGGTACCGGCATGTTCTCGTCTTCGCGCACCCACGTTTCATCGGCGTCCCGCGTGCTCGCCCTGGTTTCCCTGCTGGGCCTCGGCGCCTGGCAACCGGCCAGCGCCGCCACCGCGACCGACACCCTGGTCATCGGCAAGCCTGCGGATCTGCAGACCGTCGATCCGGGCGTGACCTTCGACAACAACGACTGGACCGTGACCTACCCGGCCTACCAGCGCCTGATGCGCTACAAGGTGGAAGACGGCAAGGGCAGCACCGACGTCGAGGGCGACCTGGCCAGCGGCTGGACCGTATCCCCCGACAACCTGCTGTGGACCTTCACCCTGAAGCCCGGCAACAAGTTCGACGATGGCAGCGAGGTCACCGCCGAGGCGGTCAAGTTCTCGGTCGAGCGCCTGATGAAGCTCAAGCAGGGCCCGTCCAGCATCTTCCCGGCGGACATGACGGTGACCGTGGTGGATCCGCAGACGATCAGATTCACCCTGCAGAAGCCCTTCGCGCCCTTCCTCTTCGCCCTGGCCCACGACGGCGCCAGCGTGATCAACCCCAAGGTGGCCAGCACCCACGGCAAGGACGTGGACGCCTGGCTGGCCGGCCATACCGCCGGCTCCGGCGCCTATCGCCTGGCCGCCTGGCAGAAGGGCCAGGCGCTGACCCTGGAACCCAACCCGCACTACGCCGGCCAGGCACCCACGCTCAAGCAGGTGGTGATCCGCATCATCGCCGAGCCTTCGGTACGGCGCCTGCAACTGGAACAGGGCGATCTGGACATCATCGAGGACCTGCCCGAAGACCAGGTCAAGGCGCTGGCGCAGAAGTCCGGCTTCGTCACCACCGCCTACCCCTCGCTGCGGGTGACCTACCTCTACCTCAACAACAGGCGCGCGCCCCTGAACGATGTCAACGCGCGCAAGGCGGTGGTCGACTCCCTCGACTACCAGGGCATCGTCGAAGGCATCGCCATGGGCAAGGCCAAGCTCATGAACGGCCCGATCCCGGACGGCATGTGGGGCCATGATCCGAGCCTGCCAATGCCCAGGCAGGACCTGGAAGCGGCCCAGGCCGCCCTGGGCAAGGCGCCCAAGGTGCGGGAGCTGCAATTCCTCTACTCGGACAAGGACCCGGCCTGGGAGCCCATCGGCCTCACCCTGCAGGCGGGCTTGGGCACCCTGGGCGTCAACCTGAAGATGGAGAAGCTGGCCAACGCCACCTTCCGCGAACGCCTGGGCAAGGGCGACTTCGACGTCGCCATCGGCAACTGGAGTCCGGACTTCGCCGATCCCTACATGTTCATGAACTTTTGGTTCGACAGCACCAATGCGGGACTGGCGGGCAACCGCGCCTTCTACAGCAATCCCAAGGTGGACCAGCTGTTGCGCGACGCCGCCAGCGTCAGCGACGTGGCCCAGCGCAAGGCGCTGTACCAAGAGGCCCAGAAGATTGTGGTGGGCGACGCTGCCTACGCCTACCTCTACCAGAAGGCCTACACGGTGCCGATGCGCGCCGCGGTCAAGGGGTACGTGTTCAACCCCATGCTCGAACAGGTCTTCGATTTCGTTGCGATGTCCAAGTAAGGGCGACGGGTGCCGGCGCGCTCCGGCACCCGCCTCGCGAGGTATGCCATGGCCTTCTTCCATCTGCTGCGCAAGCAGCTGACCGATATCCTCATCGTGGTGATCGGGGTGTCCCTGATCACCTTCGTCATCTCCCATCTGATCCCGGGCGATCCGGCAAGGCTGATCGCCGGCGAGCGTGCCAGCGATGAAATCGTCGCCGGCATCCGTCAGCAGCTGGGCCTGGACCTGCCGTTGTACCAGCAATACTTCCGCTACATGGGAGACCTGCTGCAGGGCGATCTGGGCCAGTCGATCCGCACCCATCGCCCGGTGCTGGAAGACCTGCAGCTGTTCTTCCCGGCCACCCTGGAGCTGGCCCTGGCCGCGCTGCTGCTGTCGATCCTCATTGGCGTGCCCCTGGGCGTGCTCTCGGCGGTCTACAACAACCGCTGGATCGATCACATCAGCCGTACCCTGGCGGTGGCCGGCATCTCCACCCCGGCCTTCTGGCTGGGCCTGGGGCTGATCGTGCTGTTCTACGGGCACCTCGGCTGGCTGCCCGGCGGCGGGCGCCTGGACCAGGGGCTGACGCCACCGCCAGCGGTGACCGGCTTCTATCTGATCGATACCCTGCTGGCGGGAGATCTCACCGGCTTCGTCAGCGCGGCCAGGCACCTGTTGCTGCCGGCGGTGACCCTGGCCTTCGTCAACCTGGGCGTCATCACCCGGCAGATCCGCGGCGCCATGCTCGAACAGCTGGGCGAGGACTATATCCGCACCGCCCGCGCCTATGGCCTGTCGCAGACCACCGTGGTGCTGCGCCATGCGCTGCCCAATGCGCTGATTCCCTCCATCACGGTGATCGGCCTGGCCCTGGGAGACCTGCTCTATGGCGCGGTGCTCACCGAGACCGTGTTCGCCTGGCCGGGCATGGGCGCCTATGTGGTCAAGTCGATCCAGGCGCTGGATTTCCCGGCGGTCATGGGCTTCGCCATCGTGGTGTCCTTCATCTACGTCCTGCTCAACCGCTTCATCGACCTGCTCTACCGGCTGGTCGATCCCCGCATCGGCAAGGTGAACTAGCATGACGACCCTGATCTCTGCGCGCCCCGGCTGGCGCGAGCAGACCGCCTGGCTGGCCTGGCGCATCCGCCGCAATCCGCTGATGCTCACGGGGCTGGTGATCACCCTGCTGGTGCTGCTGTGCATGGTCGCCGCACCCTGGCTCGCGCCCTACCAGCCCAACGCGCTGAAACTCACCGCCCGCCTGCAGGCACCCAGCGCCCTGCACTGGTTCGGCACCGACGAGGTGGGTCGCGACCTGCTCAGCCGGGTGATCTACGGCAGCCGCCAGTCGGTGGGCGTCGGCCTGTTCGTGGCCTTTGCCGCCTGCGCCAGCGGCGGCCTGCTCGGCTGCCTGTCGGGCATCGTCGGCGGCGCCTTCGACCGGCTGATGATGCGCCTGATGGACATCATCCTCTCGGTGCCTTCGCTGGTGCTGATCATGGCCCTGGCCGCCGCCCTCGGGCCGAGTCTGTTCAATGCCATGCTGGCCATCACCCTGGTGCGCATCCCCTTCTATGTGCGCCTGGCGCGCGGTCAGACCCTGAGCATCCGCCAGCTGGCCTATGTCCAGGCGGCACGCACCTTCGGCGCCGGCAAGTGGCACCTGGTGCACTGGCACGTGGCCCGCAACGCCATGCCGCCGCTGCTGGTGCAATTCAGCCTGGACATCGGCAACGCCATCCTCATGGCCTCGGCGCTGGGCTTCATCGGCCTGGGCGCCCAGCCGCCCACCGCGGAATGGGGCGTGATGGTCGCCAGCGGCCGCAATTTCATCCTCGATCAGTGGTGGTACTCGACCTTTCCGGGCCTGGCGATCCTGGTCACCGCCATCGGTTTCAACCTGCTGGGCGATGGCATCCGCGATCTGCTCGATCCTCGCCAAAAGGGCAAATGACATGGGCCAGCCCGTTCTGCACATCGACCAGCTGAATCTGGAATTCCCCGGCTTTCGCAGCAGCGCCAAGGCGCTCAACGGCGTCAGCCTGAGTGTGGCCCCCGGCGAGATCGTCGGCGTGGTGGGCGAGTCCGGCTCGGGCAAGTCGGTCACCGCGATGCTCACCCTCGGCCTGTTGCCCCCCGGCAGCTACCGGGTCACCGGCGGCAGCGTCAACCTGGTGGGCCACGACATGCTCGCCTTGAGCGAGCGCCAGCTGATGGAGGTCCGCGGCCGCGAGGCGGCGATGATCTTCCAGGAGCCGATGACCGCGCTCAATCCGACGCGGCGCATCGGTCGCCAGCTGCTGGACGTGATTCGCCGCCATACCGCGCTGGATACCGCCCAGGCCCGCGCCAAGGCAATCGAGTTGCTCAAGGACATGCATATCGCCGATCCCGAGCAGATCCTCGAACGCTATCCCTTCGAGCTGTCCGGCGGCATGCGCCAGCGCATCATGATCGCCCTGGCTTTCTCCTGCGAGCCGCAGCTGCTGATCGCCGATGAGCCGACCACCGCGCTGGACGTCACGGTGCAGCGCCAGGTGCTGCTGCTGCTGCGCGAGAAGGCACGGGCCCGGGGCACCGCCATCCTGCTGATCACCCACGACATGGCCCTGGTCGCGCAATTCTGCGATCGCGTCTATGTGATGTACGCCGGCGGCATCGTCGAACAGGGGGCTACCGCGGCGGTCATGCAGGCACCTCGGCATCCCTATACCCAGGGCCTGATGGCCTGCCTGCCGGAAAAGGCGGTGCCGGGCAGCGACCTGGCCAGCATCCCCGGGCAGGTGCCCAACCTGGCCCAGCTGCCTGGCGGCTGCAGCTTCAAGGATCGTTGCAGTCGGCGCCATGAACGCTGCGAGACGCGCCCCGCGCTGCTGCCGACGGACACCCCCGATCATCTGAGCGCCTGCTGGCTGCAGGCGGAGGACGCCCCGGCATGAACACCCTTGCTCCGCCTGCCGTACCGCTGCTGGAACTCAGCGGCGTCGAGGTGCGTTATCCGGTGGGCCGCGACTGGCTCGGGCGCACCAAGGGCCAGGCCCATGCCCTCAACGGCATCGACCTGCGGCTCTTTCCCGGTGAGACCCTGGGCGTGCTCGGTGAATCCGGCTGCGGCAAGAGCACCCTGGCTCAGGTCCTGATGGGGCTGGTGGCGCCGGTGAGCGGCTCCCTTCGAGGCACGGCCCGTGGCGAGCGCAACATCCAGATCGTCTTCCAAGACCCCCAATCCTCACTGGATCCGCGCCTGCCGGTGTGGAAGCTGATCACCGAGCCGCTGGTGGTGCGGGGTCGCAGCTCCTCTGTCGAATTGCGCGCCCTGGCCGAGCGCCTGGCGGTGCAGGTCGGTATCCGTCCCGAATACCTGGATCGCTACCCGCACCAGTTCTCCGGTGGCCAGCGCCAGCGCATCGCCATCGCCCGGGCGCTGTCGTCGGACCCGGACGTCATCATTCTCGACGAACCCACCTCGGCCCTGGACATCTCGGTACAGGCCCAGATCCTCAACCTGCTGGCCCAGCTGCAACGCGATCGCGGCCTGACCTTCGTGCTGATCTCCCACAACGTCTCGGTGGTGCGCCACCTGGCCGACCGGGTGGCGGTGATGTACCTGGGACAGATCGTCGAGCTGGGGGCGGCGGCAGAGGTGCTGGAGCAGCCCAGCCACCCCTATACCCGGCTGTTGCTGGAGGCGGTGCCGCGGCTGGACCAGCCGCTCACCGGCAATGCCGCAGCGCAGCGCACCGAGTTGCCGGGCAACCGGGTGCTGCCGACGGGCTGTTTCTTTCGGGATCGCTGTCCGCAGGCGGGCGCCGGTTGCGAGCGACCTCAGGCACTGCTGCCAGGCACCTTGGCGGAGGTACGCTGCCATCGAGCGGCGGACCTGGCCGTACCGCGGCGGGCCAGCCCCGCGGTGGTCTGAAGCCGTTATCAGCCCGCGCGGAAGATCAGATAGTCTTCCCAGTCGTCTTCGGCGACCTGGGTCTCGCTGAGCATGCGGCCGGACTGGGAGATACCGGCCTTGTGCACCGCCTCGCGGTCGTCGCAGATCAGCGGGTGCCACTCCGGCAGATCCTTGCCTTCGGCCACCAGGCGATAGCCGCAGGTGGGCGGCAGCCAGGCGAACTGGTCGGCCTGGGCCGGCGTGAGCTGGATGCAGTCGGGAACGAAGCGGGTACGCTCGGCGTAACGGCTGCACTGACAGGTCTTGAGATCCAGCAGCTTGCAGGCGATGCGCGTGTAGTAGACGGCGCCATCGTCCTCGTCTTCGAGTTTCTGCAGGCAGCACAGGCCACAGCCGTCGCACAGCGACTCCCATTCCTGGGCATCGAGCTGATCGAGGGTCTTGCGCTTCCAGAACGGCTGGGTGATGGCGGCCATGGCAGAGATCGTGGCAAGGAAAGGGGGCGCGCAGTCTAGTGCCGCACGCCGCGAGCGCCAAGCACCGTTCGCACCCTTGTCGACTCCGCCCGACCGGATTACCGTGCCGGACTCCCCTTTCCTCCCGTGGTGAAGCCATGACCAGCAGCAGCCGTACGCCCCAGTATCCCGTCGATTCCCAGTTCGTCCAGCGCTGGTCGCCCCGCGCCTTCGACCCGGTCGCCATCGAGGAGGAGACACTACTCGGCTTCATCGAGGCCGCGCGCTGGGCGCCGTCAGCCTTCAACGCCCAGCCCTGGCGCTTCCTCTATGCCCGCCGCGACGACGCCCACTGGGCGCTTTTCCTGTCGCTGATCAGTGAATTCAACCGCGGCTGGGCGCAGCACGCCTCGGCGCTGGTGATCATCCTGTCGAAGACCACCCTGCTGCGCGCCAGCAGTGGCGAGGAAGTCCCCTTCCCCAGTCACAGCTTCGATGCCGGTGCGGCCTGGGCCTACCTGGCGCTGCAGGCGACCAACGCCGGCTGGCACGCCCACGGCATGGCCGGGATCGATCGCGAAGGCATCCAGCGTGAGTTGAAGGTACCGGCGGCGTTCAAGGTCGAGCTGGCGGTGGCCATCGGCAAGCTGGGCGACAAGGCCAGCCTGCCGGAGTCCCTGCAGGGGCGCGAGTTGCCCAGTCCGCGCCTGACCGTCGAAGAGCTGGCGGTGGCCGGCCCCTATACCTTCGACTGAGCGGCCAGGTCGACGGCGCCGCGCAGGGGCTGCCCCTGTTGCAGGCGCTGGAGATTGTCGACGAACAGCCGGACCGCCGCCGCCGGCGGCGTGGGTCCGGCGACATGGGCGGTGAGGTGCAGGTTGGGCGTCCGCCAGAAGGGATGCTCGGCCGGCAGCGGCTCCTGACGAAACACGTCCAGCACCGCCCCGGCCAGCTGTCCGCTCTCCAACGCGGCGATCAGCTCGGCGTCCACCACGCTGGTGCCGCGTCCGGCATTGATGAACAAGGCACCTGCAGGCAAGGCGGCGAAGAAGTTCGCATCGTAGAGATCCCGGGTGCTGCCGCTGTCCGGCAACAGATTGACCACGAAGTCCGCATCCCGCGCCGCCTGGCGCAGTTCCGCGAGCGGCACCACCCGGGCAAAGCCAGGCAAGGTTCGTGCACTGCGGGCGACGCCGGTGAGGATCATGCCGAACGGCGCGAACAGGCGGGCGATGTCCTGGCCGATGTCCCCTGCCCCGACCAGCAACAGCCGCCGCCCGGCCAGGGTGCCCGGCGACCGGGTATCCCAGCGTCCTTCCTGCTGACTGACCTGCCGCGCAGCCACCTGGCGCTCAAACTGCAGCAGATAGGTCAGGACGTATTCGCCGATGCTCTGGCCGAACAAGCCCACCGCCCTGCTGAAACGATAGTCGCAGGGCAGATCCGCCGCCAGCAGCGGTGCGTAGCCGGCCCAGGTCGATTGCAGCCAGAGCGGCTTGACGCCCTGGCGCAACAGGGCCGCAGCGCGATCGGGTTGGCCGAGCCAGTAGCAGGGCTGCTGCGCCAGACGCACGGCCTCGGCCGGGTCCGCCGGTACCTGCAGGTCCAGCTCCGGCGCCCACTGGCGCCAGGCAGCGGCATAGCCGGTCGGCGCGTCTTCCAGCAGCAGGACGGCGGTCATAGCGGATCGTTGAGCCGCAGCAGTTCTTCAGGCAGGTGCTCGAGGTAATCATCGCGCTCCAGCTCCGGCGGCGGCATCTGCAGGTGATAGCCCTGCTTGGCGATGTTCTCGAGGACCTTGGCGACGTCTTCCCGTGCCAGCTTGCGTTCCGGGGTCAGCACGAATTCGAAGGCCAGCGCCGGCGGACCGAAGGCCGCGAGCAGGCCCTCGGGCACGGGTTTCAGGCCCTTGAGCTTGTCGACATAAAGGTACATTTCCGGCTTGCGCGGACTGCGGTAGATGGAGCAGAGCAGTTTCATGGCGTGTCTTCCAGGGGCGCCGGCGGGGTGCGTTGCGCCTGCAGATGATCGAGAAGGGCCTGGCCGAAGCGCTCGCGGCGCCAGCCGCGCAGATTAGCCGGCAGCTGGTAGTCGCCATCAGGCCAGCCGGTGAGCAGCAGGGCTTCGAGCACCTTCTTGCGCAGCATCAGTTCCGGCGCCATGCCCAGGGCCTTGGCATCCCGTTCGCCGATGGCGCGCAAGGCCTTGAGCAGCGGCGACGCCTCGTGGGGCAAGGGTTCGGCCTGCAGCGCCGGCCATTGCTCAGCCGGGGTGGCCGCGCCTTCGGCGATCAGTTCCAGCAGGGTATCGCCATCCTGGCGCACGGTGCGCGGGTGCATGTCGTCGATGCGCGCCAGGGCCTGCTTGTCGGTCGGCTGGAAACGCGCCAGCGGCCACAGCGAGCGCTCGCGCAGGACATGGTTGCGTGGCTGATCGCGCTCGCGGGCCTTGACCTCGCGCCAGTGGCAGAGCACCCGCAGCACCGCCAGTTGCTGGCGCGACAGGCGCCAGGCCAGCTTGACGTCGCGATAGGCTTCCCAGGGATCGCTGATACGGCGCAGATTGGCCACCAGCTCGGCGCCATCCTCCAGCAGCCAGGCACGCCGCTGGTCATCCAGGCGCGCGTCGAGATAGAGATAGACGTCGACCAGATAGGTCACGTCGGCCGCCGCGTAACGTTCCTGCAACGGCGTCAGCGGCCGTTGCAGCCAGTCGGAACGGGTCTCGTCCTTGGGGATGTCGATCTTGAGCACTTCGGCGACCAGCCGCGAATAACCCATGGAATGGGCCAGCCCCAGATAGGCCGCCGCCAGCTGGGTGTCGTACAGCGGCTGCGGCAGGCTGCCGGTCAGGCGCAACAACACTTCCAGGTCTTCGCTGCAGGCGTGCAGCACCTTGACCACCGCCGGGTCCTCCAGCAGCGCGGCGAAGGGTGTCCAGTCGCCGATGCACAGGGGATCGACCAGGTAGGCCTGTTCGCCGTCGCCGATCTGGATCAGGCCGGCCTTGGGATAGAAGGTGTCGACCCGCATGAATTCGGTGTCGAGGGCGATGAAGGGCAGGGTCTGGCACCGCGCGCAGAGGGCGGCCAGCGCCGCGTCGTCGCGGATCCAGTGAGGGGCAGAAGTCAAGGGCGCACTCCGAACAGATGAGCCGACAGTATAAGCCACCCGGGCCGGTTCTTCGGTGCCGCTTGACGCCCCTGTCACACACCGGGAAGCGTGGCATTCAGCGGCTTTCCAGGCGGGTTCGTCGGATGAACGCCTGATGACCGCCCCGAACCAAACGTGACCGAATAGTTTTTTTTGTATTCGCAAGCAGGGCCTGCTAAAAGCTGAGTGTGCGCAGGTACTCACTCGGACTTGGGAATCCGCGGAGGTAAGCGCTTCTCGCCTTTCAATGGAGCTGCAAGAGCATGAAAACAATAAAACTGACCCTACTTGCATTGGCCGTTTCGAGCGCTTCCGGCTATGCCCTGGCGAACGGTCTGGCTATCAACGAACAGAGTGTCAGCGGGATGGGTACCTCCTTCGCCGGACGCTCTTCCTCCGCGCAGGACGCTTCCACCATCTATGGCAACCCGGCCGGCATGTCGCGCCTGGGCCGCGAGGTGTCCCTGGGTGGCGCCTACATCCACGCCAAGATCGACATCAAGGACGCCAGTGGTCGCTACGCCAACGGCCAGGCCGTGCAGGGCAGCAACGCCGGCGACATGGTGCCCAACTCGGTGGTGCCCTTCGGCTACTTCGTGACCCCGGTGGATGACCGTTTGCACTTCGGCCTGGGTGTATATGTCCCCTATGCGCTGATCAGCAACTACGAGCACGCCTTCCAGGGTCGCTACCAGGGTCAGGCGAGCAAGGTGGAAGTCATCACCATCCAGCCCACCGTCAGCTACAAGATCACCGACAAGGTTTCCATCGGCTTCGGTCCGACCATCAACCGCATCGAAGGCAAGCTCAACAGCAACGTCAACTTCGGCAGCACCCAGGATGGCCAGGTCAAGATCGATGGCGACGACACCGCCTATGGTTTCAACGTCGGCCTGCTCGCGGACCTGACCGATGACCTGACCTTCGGCCTGACCTACCACTCCAAGGTCACCTACAAGCTCAAGGGCAACACCGAGGTCACGGGTGCCAACAGCCAGGCCAGTCCGATCACCAACGCCCTGGTCAGCCGGCTCAATGGCAAGTATGACGCCAGCCTCAACATCACCCTGCCGGAAAGCAGCGATGCCTCCTTCACCTACCGTCTGAATAACGACTGGACGATGTACGCCGGTGCCACCTGGACCCGCTGGAGTCGCCTGAAGTCGATCGACGTGGAGAACGAGGGCACCCCCACCCTGCCGGTGCTGGGTTCGCCCCTGGCGACCGTGACGGAAGAACTCAACTGGAAGGACACCTGGTCCTACGCCATCGGCGCGGCCTATCAGCTGAATCCCCAGTGGGTGCTGCGCGCGGGCATGGCCATCGACCCCTCGCCGGCCGACAACGGCAACCGCAACGTGCGCATCCCGGTGGGCGATCGCAAGACCTTCTCGGTGGGCGCAGGCTGGTCGCCGACCAAGGACATGACCATCGATGTGGCCTATGCCTACCTCTGGGAAGACGATGTGTCGATCAATCGCCCCGCCACCTCCACCAAGGCCGGCTACAGCGCCAAGTACGACAACAGCGCCCACGGTCTGGGTGCCCAGCTGACCTACCGTTTCTAAGCGTCAGGGTCCGCTACCGAAGCCGCCGCCAGGCGGCTTCGTGCTTTCCGGGACCGGGATCGCGCAGCACCCTCCGCGTCGACGAATAGCCGCGGTCCTCGCCTACGCCCTGAGCCCCCAGTAGCCCTGCTCCTGCTCCGCGTACCAGCGCTGGAAGTCGTCCAGCGACAGGGCGCCGGCCACCAGCTGGCCCTGGATCTGGTCGCAGCCCAGCTCGGTGAGGACCTGCAGGGCCTGGCGGGTCTCCACGCCTTCGGCCACCACCCGTAGCCCGCGCAACTGGCCGAGCTGGACCAGCAGCCTGATCACCTCCTGATCGCCGGGCAGCTGGCAGTGCTCGATGAATTGCCGATCGATCTTCAGCTCGTCGATGGGAAAGCTGCTCAGGCAGGCCAGCGAGGAATGTCCGGCGCCGAAGTCGTCCAGCGACAGCTCGAAGCCCATGGCCTTGAGCTGGCGCAGGCAGTCGAGCACCTGTACCGGATTGCTCATGGCCCGGGACTCGGTGATCTCCAGGCAGAAGCCGGCGGCGACGGCGCCGGTCTCGTCCAGCAGCCGGCCAATGCGGGCGATGAAGGCCGGGTGCTCTAGGTCCAGCAGTGACAGATTGACGTTGAGCTTGAGGGCGCCCAGCTGCCGCTCGCGCTGCAGGCGCATGCAGCGCTCCAGCACCCAGAGGGTGATGTCGCAGATCTTGCGACTCTGTTCGGCGATGCCGACGAAGGCGTCCGGCTTGAGCAGCCCCAGTTCCGGATGCTGCCAGCGGATCAGGACCTCGGCGCCTTCCACGCGGCCGTCGGGTAGCGCGATCTTGGGTTGCAGATAGAGGCGCAGCTGATCGTGGTCCACGGCCAGGTCGAGGGCGTCGAGCATGGCGATGCCCAGCTGCCGCTGACGTTCCTGGTCCGGATCGTGGAAGGCGAAGGGCAGCTGGCGCCGGCGCGCATCCTGCAGCGCGGTCTCGGCGTTGGCCAGCAGGGCCTCGGCGCTGGCGCCATGTTCGGGGTAGCAGGCGATACCGAAGGTGATGCGCAGCGACACCCGCTGGTTGCCGCTGACGAAGGGTTTTTCCACCAGGTTGCGCAGCGACAGCAGCGCCGCCTCCGCCGAGGCGTCGTCGAACCAGGGTAGCAGCAGGACAAAGGTGTCGGCGCCGATCCGCGCCACGCCATTCTCTTCCGGCGCCGCGACCCTCAGCCGACGCGCCAGGTGGCGCAGGATCTTGTCGCCACCTTCCTGGCCGAGCAGTTCGTTGATGTTGCGGAAGTTGGCCACATCCAGCAGCAGCACGGCGAAGCGCCCGGCCGCGGCATGCTCGATGCGCTGGCGAATCTCCAGGACCAGTCGCACCTGGTTGGGCAGCCGGGTGAGCATGTCGCGAAACGCCAGCTGGCTGATGCGCCGCTCGCGCGCGGCCAGGGCGGCGCCCATCTGATTCATGGCGCGACCGAGCCGGCCGACCGGATCGCGGCCTTCCTTGAGGCCCAGCTGATAGTCGCCATCGGCGATGCGTTCGGTGGCCTGACCCAGACGGAGCAGATAGCGATTGAGTGCGCCTGCCAAGATCCGGCTGACCAGAGCGCCCATCGCGAAGATGATCGCCCCTATGAGCAGCGAATCCAGCAGAGCCGACTGCTCCGCCGCTGCTATTCCTTCCATGAACATGTCCGCCCCTATGACGACTGCTTGCCCGTTCTGCCCTGGAATGGCCAGGAACAGGGAACGGAAACTGCCAAAGTTATCCTGGTATTCCGCGAAACGCGGTTGATGATCGGCAAACACCGCTGCGAGTTCCGGGGGTGCCTGCTCGTAGAGCTGGCGATAGTCGCCGAAATAGCCAACGCGGATTTCCTCCTCGTTGGCCGAATCCATGATGAAGCGAAAGCTCGAGCCTTCCTTGACGAAGGCATAGAGCGAGGCCAGCCCGGCCTTGCGGGCATAGCGATCCAGGGTGATCAGGGTTCGCTGGTAGCGTTCGGGATCGGCCTGGGCCGGATCCTGCAATTGGGCGAGATAGTCCTCGCCGAGAATTTCCGGCAGCGCCAGGGCCGCGCTCATCAAGCGATAGTCGATGCTCTGGCTGCTGGCTTCGCGCGCCTGGTGGTAGCTGTGCAGAGTGAACAGCAGGGTGCCCAGGGCATCCACCAGGATGAACGCCAGAAAGAACTTGGCGAACAGGCTGCGTGGCTTGAAGCGGAGCCGCGACGCGGGGGCGACTTCCCGGGGCGAGGCGACGCTGTGAGGCGCATCGAGCATTGGGGCTCCTTGTCCAACTGACGACGACTCCCCCTGGACCCGCTCGTGCCGAGGCGGTTTCGCTGGACGCGCAACCAGGCGCCTTCTTAACGGTTTAACCGACGTCGTTCAAGGACCACGGTCGCAAAATCCCGGGTGCCTCACGCTTGGGCCGATTTTTCAGCCCAGCGTCAGGGCCAGCGCGACCAATACCCCGGTCTCGGTGAATTCCAGCAGGGCTCCGGCGGTATCCCCGGTGGTACCGCCGAGACGCTGGCGCAGGGCGCGTCGCACCAGCAGCGCGACTCCGGCGGTGACCAGCAGTGCGGTCCAGCCCTGGGGCAGCAGGAGGATGGCTAGCGCGCCCAGCAGCAGCACCCGAGTCAAGGTTGTCCGCGGCAGGTGGCGACTGAGCAGATCGCCCAGACCGCTAGGGCGTACATAGGGGGTGGTCAGCAACAGCCAGGGCAGCGCCAGGCGACCGGCCAGGGGCGCCAGCCACAGACAGCCCGGCGCGTGCGGCAGGAGCACCACCAGAGCGCTCCACTTGAGCAGCAGGGTCAGCAGCAGCGCCAGCACGCCCATGGGTCCGCAGGCCGGATCCTTCATGATGGCGAGGGTCCGCTCGCGATCGCCATAGCCGCCGATCCAGGCATCCACGGTGTCAGCCAGGCCATCCAGATGCAGGCCGCCGGTGAGGATCACCCAGCCGGCCAGCACCAGGGCCGCCTGCAGGAAGACGCCGCCCGCGGCGCCCAGCCAGGCGATCAGACTGAGGAGCGCACCCAGCAGCAGGCCAACCGCCGGATACCAGAGCACCGAGCGGCCGACGGCCTCGGCGGGCGGCAGGCCGGGCAGCCGGACCGGCAGACGGGTCAGAAACTGCACGGCGATCAGCAGGGGTAGCGGCATCAGCCCTCCTCCAGCGTCAGTGGCTGCAGGGTCGCGTAGGGCGCCTCGACCTGCAGCAGGTCCCTGGGTGCCAGACCCCGCTGGCGGGCCAGCAGCAGGCGGATGACGCCGCCATGGGTGACGATCAGGCTGCGGTGGCCCTGCAGCCGGGGCCGCCAGCGCGTCACCGCCCCCAGGACCCGTTCGGCGAAGGCCGCCACGGGCTCGCCCTCGGGCGGGGTATAGGCATAGGGATCGGCCCAGAACCGCCCCAGGGCCTCCGCCTGGTCCTGCATGAGCTCCGCGGCGCTACGGCCTTCCCAGGCGCCGAAATCCAGTTCGCGCAGATCCGCTTCCAGCACCAGCTCGGCGCCCTGCTCCGCCGCCAGCCACTCGGCGAAGCGCGCGCAGCGCTGTTGCGGCGACGTCAGGATCAGCTCGAAAGGCGGCTGCGTGGCGACGGCGGCATGCAACTGCGCCCAGCCCTGCTCCGCCAGCGGCGGATCGAGGCGTCCGCGAAAGCCTTCGGGGCCTTCGGTGACGCCATGGCGCAGCAGCCAGCAGTCAGTCATGGGCGCGGCTGGAGACACTGGCTTCGGCAAAGGTCGCCATCTCGCTGTGCAGGCGGCAGGACAGTTGCAGCAGCGGCACGGCCAGCGCCGCACCGCTGCCTTCGCCCAGACGCAGGCCGAGGTCCAGCAGCGGCTCGCCGCCCAGCGCCAGCAGCACCGCGGCATGGCCGGGCTCGGCGCCGCAGTGGGCGAACAGCAGCCAGTCGCGGGTAGCGGGTTGCAGGCGCTGGGCGCAGAGCGCTGCCACCGAGCAGATGAAGCCGTCGATCAGGGTCGGCAGGCCCTGCTGGGCGCAGGCCAGATAGGCACCGGTCAGGGCCGCCAGCTCGAAGCCGCCCAGGCGGCGCAGCAGCTCGTAGGGATCGTCCAGGGCGTCGCCATGGCGCAGCAGCGCGCGCTGGATGACCGCCACCTTGCGCGCCACCCCATCGGCGTCCAGGCCGGTACCGGGCCCGGCCAGGGCCAGCGGCGAGGTATCCAGCAGCACACTGGCAATGGCGCTGGCGGCGGTGGTGTTGCCGATGCCCATCTCGCCGCCGATGAACAGATCGGCACCCCCGGCGCAGGCGCGCAGGACGGCGTCGCGCCCGGCCTGCAGCGCGGCCTGGCACTGGTCATGGGTCATGGCCGGGGTCAGGGTGAAGTTGGCGGTACCGCGGCCCAGGGGCAGGTCGATGATCCCGGGCAGGGCTTCCAGCGGCGTGACGGTACCCAGGTTGATGACTTCCAGGGCGGCGTCCAGTTGCCGGGCGAGCACGCTGATGGCGGCCCCGCCACGCACGAAGTTGCGCACCATCTCGGCGGTCACGGACTGCGGATAGGCCGAGACGCCCTCTTCCACCACCCCATGATCACCGGCGAAGACGGCGATGGCGGTCCGCTGCAGCAGTGGCCGCGGCGTGCCCTGCAGGGCCGCCAGCTGGATGGCCAGCACTTCCAGATCGCCGAGCGAACCGCTCGGCTTGGTCAATACCGCCTGCCGCTGGCGCGCGGCTTCGGCGGCGGCGGTATCGGGTTGGCGGCAGGGTCCTTGCCACCAGGGCATGCTCATAGCGGGGTTCCTTTGAGGGTCAGGGGGAGACCGGCGACGGTCAGCACCACGCGCTCGCAGCGCGCGGCCAGGGCCTGGTGCAATTCGCCGGCGGCATCGACATAGCGGCGCGTCAGCTCGCCCAGCGGGACGACGCCCAGACCGGTTTCGTTGCTGACGAAGATAAGGTGGCCGGGCAACTGCGGCACGACCTCGAGCAGCTCCGCGCAGGCACTGTCGAGGCGCCGGGGATCGTCGAGCAAGAGCAGATTGGTCAGCCAGAGGGTCAGGCAGTCCACCAGCAGGCAGGCATCCGGCGCCGCCAAAGCCTCCAGACGTTCGGCCAGCGCCAGGGGTTCTTCCACCAGCGCCCAGTGCGCCGGTCGGCGGGCGGCATGGCGTTCGATGCGCCGGGCCAGTTCGGCGTCGCTGCCGCCGGCGGTGGCGATATAGGTGACGGCAAGGCCGGACTCGGCGGCCAGGCGCTCGGCCAGGGCGCTCTTGCCGGAGCGAGCGCCACCGAGGATGAATTCGCGCATCTAGAGCTCGCAGAGGGCGCGCAGGCGCCCGGTGTCCAAATGGTGTTCGACCAGATCGGCCAGGCGCTCCAGATCGCGCTCGCGCAGGGCGTGGTAGTCCAGCTGCTGCGGCTCGGCCAGACCCGCCCAGCGCAACAGCGCGACACTGGCAGCGGGCGACTCGAACAGGCCGTGCAGGTAGGTGCCCAGCACCTGGCCGTCGTCGCTGAGGCTGCCATCCACGCGGCCATCGGCCAAGCGCAGCACCGGCCGCTCCAGGGCCGGGCCCTGGCTGACACCGGCATGGATCTCGTAGCCGGCCACCTCGGCGTCGCCGTCGCTCAGCCAGCCGTGCACGTTGCGCAGCTGCTTTTCCGCCGCTAATTCGGTGCTCATGGCCAGGAGGCCCAGACCGGCGCTGTCACCCGGCGCGCCTTCCAGCCCGAGAGGATCGGCGATCCGCTCGCCGAGCATCTGGAAGCCCCCACAGATCCCCATCACCCGCCCGCCGTATCTCAGGTGGCGGGTGATGGCCGCGTCCCAGCCCTGGGCGCGCAGGAAGGCCAGGTCGCTGCGCACGCTCTTGGAGCCGCCGAGGATGATCAGGTCGGCGGCGGGCAGCGCCTCGCCCTGACGGACGAACAGCAACTCCACCTGGGGATGCAGGCGCAGGGGATCGAAATCGGTGTGGTTGCTCAATCGCGGCATCACCGGCACCGCCACCCGCAGACGCGGTCCCTGCTTGGCGACCTGGCCGGTGGCCAGGCGATCCTCGGCTTCCAGGTGCAGGTCGTGCAGATAGGGCAGCACGCCGAGCACCGGCTTGCCGGTACGGGCTTCGAGCCAGTCCAGCCCGGGTTGCAGCAGCGCCAGGTCACCGCGGAAGCGGTTGATGATGAAGCCGGCGACGCGCGCCTGCTCGCTGGGTTCGAGCAGGTCGAGGGTGCCGACCAGATGGGCGAAGACGCCGCCCCGGTCGATGTCGGCCACCAGCAGCACCGGGCAGTCCACCGCCTCGGCGAAGCCCATGTTGGCGATATCGCCCTGGCGCAGGTTGATCTCGGCCGGCGAACCGGCGCCCTCCACCAGCACCACCTGATAGCCCGCCGAGAGGCGGGCATGGGAGGCCAGCACCGCCTCCCGGGCTATCGGCTTGTAGGCGTGATAGGCCTTGGCATCCATGCTGGTGACGGCGCGACCGTGAATGATCACCTGGGCGCCGACATCGGTGTTGGGCTTGAGCAGCACCGGATTCATGTCGGTATGGGGCGCCAGGCCGCAGGCCTGGGCCTGGACCGCCTGGGCCCGGCCGATCTCGCCGCCATCGGCGGTCACGGCGCTGTTGAGCGCCATGTTCTGCGGCTTGAAGGGCACCACCGCTACGCCCTGGCGATAGAGCCAGCGGCACAGGGCGGCCACCAGGGTGCTCTTGCCGGCGTCGGAGGTGGTGCCCTGCACCATCAGCGTACTCATAGGGGACTCCGGTAGCTGGCGAGGCCCTGGTCCAGGCGCTGCCAGCCGGACTCGTCGCCGGGCAGCCCGAATCTCAGGGCGCCAAGCGCGGGAAACAGGCGGGTAAGGATGGCCTGGCGGGCCAGGTGTTCGTGCAGCTCCGCGACGTCCGCGCGCTGCAGCAATTGAAAGAGGGCGCAGCCACCGCTGGGCGCGAGGGCGTGCCGGGCCAGCAACGCCGCCAGGCGCTCACCGGCCTTGAGCAGCGCCTCGCGCTGACGCTGCTGGCCCGGCTGATCGGCCAGCAGTTGCCGGGCGAGATGACGACTGGGGCCGTTCACCGTCCAGGGACCCAGTTGCTCGTCCAGCTGCGCCAGCAGGCTCGGCGCCGCCAGCACGAAGCCCAGGCGCATCCCGGCCAGTCCGAAGAACTTGCCAAAGGAGCGCAGCACGATCAGCCCGGGCAGATCGCTGAAGGGTGCAAGACTCGCTGCCGGGGTGGGATCCATGAAGGCCTCGTCCGCCACCAGCCAGCCACCGCGGCGTTCGAGGCGGGCGTGCCAGTCCAGCAGCCGGGCCGGCGACAGGCGTTCGCCCGTGGGATTGTTGGGATTGACCACCACCACCACGTCCAGCTGGTCGAGGTCGGCCGCGATCCGGGCTTCGCTCCACTCCAGCACCTCGTGCCCGGCGCGACGCCAGGCCAGGGCGTGTTCGGCGTAACAGGGCGCCAGTACCGCGACCCGCGCGGGTGCGCGCAGGGTCGGCAGTGCCTGGATGGCGGCCTGGGAACCGGCCACCGGCAGCAGCGCGCCGGCCCGGTAACAGGCACCGGCAGCCTCCACCAGGCCATCATCGGGCTCCGGCAGCCGGGCCCAGGCGCTGGCCGGAATCTCCGGCAGCGGCCAGGGCCAGGGGGCCAGGCCGGTGGACAGGTCCAGCCAATCGCCCAGGGGAATGTCGTAGCTGCGGGCGGCACGCCGCAGTCGACCGCCATGCTCAAGCAAGCAGCAGTCCTCCCAGGGCGATCAGCGCGGTCCACAACCAGGCGCCACGGCGCACCAGTTTCAGGGCGCGGGTGATGGCCAGGAAGGTCGGCGCCGGTCCACGGCCCAGCACCGGACGCTCGTGCCATTCGCCGTGGTAGCGAGCCGGGCCGCCCAGGCTCACGCCCAGGGCGCCGGCACCGGCCGCCATCACCGGACCGGCGTTGGGGCTGTCCCACAGCGGTGCCTGGGTGCGCCAGCTTTCGATGGCGCTCCAGAAGCGGCCAAGGCCAGCATAGGTCAGGGCTACCAGGCGCGCAGGGATGTAATTGAGGACATCGTCCAGCCGCGCCGCGGCCCAGCCGAAACGCTCCAGGCGCGGCGTGCGATAGCCCCACATGGCGTCCAGGGTATTTGCCAGGCGATAGAGCACCACGCCCGGGGCACCCAGCAGGGCGAACCAGAACAGCGCGGCGAAGACGGCATCGCTGCCATTCTCCAGCACCGATTCGGTGGCGGCGCGGGCCACGGCGGTCTCGTCCAGCTCGCTGGTCTCGCGGCTGACCAGGTAGCCGACCCGCCGCCGTGCCTCGGGCAGATTGTTGCGTTGCAGGGCGCGGGCCACCGGCTCGGCGTGCTCGCCGAGGCTGCGCAGTCCCACGGCCAGATACAGCGCCAGGGGCTGGATGATCCAGGCCAGCCAGTCGAGCTGGCAGAGCAAGGCGGTGAGCAGCACCCAGGGCAGCACGGCCAGGCTCCAGGCCACCACGCCATGGCTGCGCCAGCCACGGCCACCGGGATTGAAGCGGGCTTCGAGGCTGTCGGCCAGGCGCCCGAACAGCACCAGGGGGTGGGCGCGGCGGGGTTCGCCGAACAGCAGGTCGAGCAGCATGCCGCTGACGACCGCGAAGGCCAGCATCATGGTTTCTGGCCCCAGCGATTCTCGAAGACCAGCTCCTCCAGCGGCCGCCCCTGGCGCCAGCCCTCCTCTTCCAGCATCGGGCGCGGATAGAAGGCTTCCACCGGTCCCAGGCAGAGGATGGCCGCCGGCTGCGCGCCTTCCGGCATCTCCAGCAGGCTGCGCACGGCTTCCGGCTCGAACAGCGACACCCAGCCCATGCCCAGGCCTTCGCAGCGCGCCGCCAGCCAGAGATTCTGGATGGCGCAGGACAGCGAGGCCAGGTCCATCTCCGGCAGGGTACGGCGGCCGAAGACGTGGGCTTCGCGGCCGTCCATGAGCGCGGCCACCAGCACCTCGGCGCAATCGAGGATGCCCTGCACCTTGAGTTTCATGAAGTCGTCGCTGCGCTCGCCAAGGGCGTCGGCGGTGGCGCAGCGCTCTTCTTCCACCAGCTCGTGCAGGCGCTGGCGCAAGGGCGGATCGCTGATGCGCAGGAAGCGCCAGGGCTGCATCAGCCCGACGCTGGGCGCCTGGTGGGCGGCACCGAGCAGGCGGGCCAGTTGCTCGGGAGGCACCTCGCCACCGCAGAAGTGGCGCATGTCGCGGCGCTCGGCGATGGCTCGGTAGACGGCGGCTTGTTCGGCGGGGGTATAGGGGGTCGTGGTCACGGCTTGAGCATCGCGGCGGCCGCGGCGGGTGCCGACGGCATGTAGAAGTGAATATAGCTGGCGGTGAGGCGACCGTCGCGGTAGACCGCCTCGGCGACCGCCTTGCCGTTGGGGCACAGCCCGCGCGCCCAGGGCACCTCGGATGACTCGAGGGCCGAGTGATGATAGGTGTGGCCACGCAGGGTGCCCTGCTCGAACTCCACCGACTGCAAGGCCAGGGCGGTGAGGCGCGCCTGCATCCGCGCGCTGCCCGGCAGCAGTCCGAGCAGGCTGGCGGATTCGCCGGCCTTGTCGGTCAGTTCGTCGAGCAGATAGAGCATGCCGCCGCACTCGGCGAGGATCGGTTTGCCGGCCGCATGGTGGGCGCGAATGGCCGCGCGCATGCCCAGGTTGTTGGACAGCGTCTGCAGGTGCAGCTCGGGATAGCCGCCGGGCAGATAGAGGCTGTCCACCGCTGGCAGCGCCGTGTCGGTGAGCACGGAAAAGAACTGCAGCTCGGCGCCCAGGGCGCGCAGCAGATCGAGATTGGCCTGGTAGATGAAGGCCAGCGCCGCATCCCGGGCCACGCCGATCCGCACCCCCGCCAGCAACGGCTCGACCACGGTCGGCGGCGGTGCGGCAAAGGCCACTGGCGGCGGCACTTCAAGGGTGGAACTGGCGCCCAGGGCATCGGCCGCCAGGTCGAGACGACGATCCAGGTCGGTGACCTCGTCGGCCTGGATCAGCCCCAGGTGACGACTGGGCAACTCGATGCCGGCATCGCGCGGCAGGCTGCCAAAGAAGGTCATGCCCGCTGGCAGGCTGCCGCGGATCAGTTGCGTCTGCCGCGGACTGCCACTGCGATTGGCCAGCACCCCGGCGAAGGGCAGGCCCGGCCGATAGTGGGCCAGGCCATAGGCCAGGGCGCCAAAGGTCTGCGCCAGGCCGGCGGCGTCGATCACTCCCAGCACCGGTACGCCAAAGCGCTCGGCCAGGTCGGCCGCCGAGGGTTGGCCGTCGAACAGGCCCATGACGCCTTCGATGAGGATGAGATCGGCCTCCCCCGCCGCTTCCCACAGCAGGCGCCGGCTCTCGGCCTCGCCGATCATCCACAGATCGAGCTGGTAGACGGGTGCGCCGCTGGCGCGGGCGAGAATCATCGGATCAAGAAAGTCCGGACCGCACTTGAACACCCGTACCCGCCGCCCCTGGCGGGCGTGCAACCGGGCCAGGGCGGCGGTGACGCTGGTCTTGCCCTGACCGGAGGCCGGGGCGGCGATCAGCAGCGCCGGGCAATGCCGCGTCTCGCCTACCATTCGATACCCTGCTGGGCGCGGACGCCGGCCTGGAAGGCATGCTTGACCAGACTCATGTCGGTCACGGTATCGGCCGCCTCGACCAGCGCCGGCGGCGCACCGCGCCCGGTCACCACCACGTGCTGGTGCGCCGGGCGCCCGGCCAGATCGGCCAGCACCTGGTCGACGTCCAGATAGCCGTGCTTGAAGGCGATGTTGAGTTCGTCCAGCAGCACCAGGCCGATGGCCGGATCGCGCAGCAGCTCGACCGCCACCGCCCAGGCCGCGGCAGCCGACTGCAGATCGCGGGCCCGGTCCTGGGTATCCCAGGTGAAGCCCTCGCCCATGACGTGGTAGCGCACCTCGTCCGGGAAGCGCCTGAAGAAGAGTTGCTCGCCGGTGTCGCGGCGGCCCTTGATGAATTGCACCACGCCCACCTTCATGCCGTGGCCGAGGGCACGCGCCGCCATGCCGAAGGCCGAGCTGCTCTTGCCCTTGCCGATGCCGGTGTGGACCAGCAGCAGGCCGCGCTCGTCCTGAGCTTCGGCGATGCGGGCGTCGATCACCGCCTTCTTGCGCACCATGCGCGCGCGGTGGCGCTCATCGCGCTCGGGGCTGGTCGAATCGGGGCTATCGGTCATGGGTGGTTCTCCGGGTGCGGGCGCGGCGGAGAAACGGGCAGAGACGCCGCCCGCGCAAGGCAGGTGGCGACGCCGCGCGACGCCCTCCGCATCGCCGAGATGAACGCAAGCGTGGCCGGTCTCCGGGCTGGTGAGCCGATGCCCTGGGGGCATCCGCTGCGCCCCTTCCCGGCCAGGGCCAGTGGGTGTCGCGCAGCTACTGCTCAACTACCGTTGCGGGGGCAGCGCCGGCTCGACCGGCTTCCCTGTTTCACCCCGGCGAGGCGGGGCACCACGTGCAAGGGCGCAGGGTACGGACTACCCGGGAGAGCGTCAATCGATCGCACCGGCCGAACTCGGCGCCAGCCGACCGGGTCCACCCTAGGCACCCCACACCAGGAGCTACCGGATGAACGATGCCACTCTCGCCGCCTGTATCAAGGCCTGTCTCGACTGCGCCGCCGCCTGTGAAACCTGTGCCAGCGCCTGCCTGGGCGAAGCCAATCTGGACATGATGCGCGACTGCGTCCGCCTGGACCGGGACTGCGCCGATGCCTGCCGCCTGGCCGCCACCTTCATGCAGCGCAATAGCGACCGCATCGCCGAAGTCTGTGCCCTGTGCCTGGCCACCTGCCGCGCCTGCGCCGCCGAATGCGGCAAGCACAAGGCCGATCACTGCCAGGCCTGCGCCCGGGCCTGCGAAGCCTGCGCCGATGCCTGCGCGACCATGGCGGCCTGAGCAGGTCCTTCCGCTACTGCGCCCTCCGGTCGCAGACAAAAAGGTCCGGCCGACCCACCGCTGGAGCGGTCGGCATTGGCATTACCCGTCGACGCCAGGGATAATGCCCGCCCTTTAATCGATATCCAGGCCTTCGCCATGACCGATACCAACCAAGATCCCCGTTTGAGCCGCATGAAGCGTCGCCTGCGCAAGAAGCAGTACCTGGGCGAATTCCAGGAACTGGCCTTTGAAATCAAGGTGAGCTTCAAGAACGAACTCAGCGAAGACGATCTGGACACCTTCCTGGGCGACTTCATCGACTACGTCGAAGAGCGCACGCTGGACTACATCGGCGGCTTCGACAACGCCTGGGTCGAAGGCACCATCATGGCCAACAAGCGCTACACCTCGCCCACCGCGGAAGACCGTACCGCCCTGCTGGACTGGCTCAAGGCCCGCACCGAAGTCGGCGAAGCCAACGCCTCCGAGCTGCATGACGCCTGGCACCACGACGGCGAAGTCTAACTAGCCTTCGCCGGATCGCTTGGCGCCCGTTGCGGTCGTAAAGGGAAATCCGTTGGAAACCAGGTCCTCATGACGACCCTCCTGCAAATCTCCGATACTCACTTCGGCACCGAGCAACCCGCCGTGGTCGCGGCTCTGGAAGCCCATGTCCGCGAACACGGCGCCGATGTTCTCATTCTCTCCGGGGACATCACCCAGCGCGCCCGGCGCGAACAATTCGCCGCCGCCAAGACCTTTGTCGAACGCCTGGAAAGCCACGGCATTCCGCAGACCCTGGTGATCCCAGGTAATCACGACCTGCCGCTGTACAACGTCTTCGCGCGTTTCCTGACGCCCTATGGCAACTATCGCCGCCATTTCGGCCAGGATCTGGAGCCCAGTTTCGAAAACGACGAGCTGTTGCTGGTCGGGCTCAACACCACCGCTCCGCAACGCCACAAGGATGGCGCGGTAAGCACCGAGCAGATCGAGCGGGTGGCTGAGCGCCTGCGCCGCGCCGGTCCGGGCAAGCTGCGCATCGTCATCGCCCACCAACCCTTCGGCGCCCTCGAACTCAGTGACCTGAGCAATCTGCAGCACAACGCCGATCACGCCCTGGCCACCTGGGCCGACGCCGGACTGGATCTGGTGATGGGTGGGCATATCCACCTGCCCTATGTGCTGCCGCTGAGTCGCCAGTACCCCACCCTGCCCCGCGAGGTCTGGATCGTCCAGGCCGGCACCGCCCTCTCCTCTCGCGTGCGCGGCACCTCGCCCAACTCCTTCAATCGCCTGCTGGTCGGCGAAGGGGCGGAGAAGACCGTGGACGTGGAACGCTGGGACTTCCAGGGCGATCGTTTCGTCGTCGGCGAGCGTCATGCACTGCGCTGGCAGGCCGCGCAGGACGCCCTGGCGAAAAGCTGAGGCGTCTACCCGGGGTGCCGATGCGCGCTCCCGCGCACTTCCAGCAATGGAAATTGATTCAAGCTGTTGAAACGGCTGGCAGGCCACGGGCGCCGCGTAGTCTTAGGACTTTCGGCAAGAGTGGCCTCCATGGAATCCCTGACGCAATCGCTGCTTGGCTTTATCGAAACCCACCAGGCCTGGGCGCCGCTGCTCGTCGGCCTGCTCGCCTTTGGCGAATCCCTGGTGCTGCTGGGCGTCTTCATTCCGGCCACGGCGCTGCTGCTGGTGGTCGGCGGCCTGGCCGGCTCCGGAGTGCTCTCGCCGGTGCCGCTAGTGCTGGCCGCCATCGTCGGCGCCATCCTCGGCGACATCTGCTCCTACATCATCGGTCGCTGGCTCGGGCCCAGTATCGTCCACCGCCCGCCCTTTCGCCGCTATCGCAAGCAGGTGGCCAGGACCCGGCTGTTCTTTCGCCGCTATGGCTTCTTCGCGGTATTCGGCGGGCGCTTCCTGACCATGATCCGCAATACCGTGCCCCTGGTGGCCGGGATGATGGCGATGAACCAGCTGCGCTTCCAGTCGGCCAACGTGCTTTCGGCCATCGTCTGGGCGCCGCTGATGATGGGCCCGGGTTATCTGGCGGCCAAGGGCGCCAACCACTTCAGCTTCGCCGGCAACGAGTCGCTGTGGATCGGCGCGGCGATCATCGCCGTGCTGGGCGCCGGCGCCGCACTGTTCTTCAAGCAGCGGCTGAAACGCGTCTAGCGGCTAGCGCCTCGCTCAGACGCTGGCGATTCAGCGGTACCTCGCGCAGGCGCAGACCGGTCGCTGCCGCCACGGCATTGGCGATGGCCGCGGGGATGGCCGCGGTGGTGGCCTCCCCGGCCCCACCGCCGGTTCTTCCGGCCGATCGATCAACTCCAGTTCCAGCTCGGGCAATTCGTTGAAGGTCAGCGGCGGATAGGCACCCCACTCCAGGCTGGTCACTCCCTGGTGATCGAAACGCACCGCCTGCTTGAGGGTCCGGGCGATGCCCTGGATCACGCAGCCTTCCAGCTGATTGCGCAGGCCATCCGGATTGACGATCAGACCGCAGTCATGGGCCACCACCACGCGGGTGACCCGGATCCCCGTCGCCTCGCTCACCGCCACCTCGACCACCGCGGCCACATAGGTGTTCTCGTTTTCGTAGTGCAGGAAGGCCAGCCCCTGCCCTTTCGCCAGGGCGCCGTCCCAGACCTTTTCCTGCCGGATGGGTGGTTGCCAACCGGCCTTGGCGGTGGCGGCCTGCAGCACCGCCCGTGCGCGAGGGTCCTGCAGATAGCGCAGGCGGAATTCCAGCGGATCGACCCCGGCCGCCAGGGCCAGCTCGTCCATGAAGGATTCGTTGGCAAAGGTATTGCCGACCGCTCCCAGGGCGCGCAGGGCCGAGGGTCGCAGCGGCGAATCCCCGGCTTCCAGCCAATGGGTCGCCACCTGGACGTTGAGCAGGTCGTAGTCCAGCGGCGCATTGCGATTGCCACCGCCCCGCCCACCCTTGAGCGGCAGGTTGTAGGCCAGCTGCCCGGCGAGCAGCGCCGCCTTGCCGGTCTGGCCATTGGGTCGGGTCAGGTGGGTAGGCGTCCAGTTGGCGAAGCGCCAGGCGAGCAGATCACCAGCCGCGCTCAGGCCACCCGCCAGACGCAGCAGCATGGCCGGGCCCTTGGGATTCCAGCCGTGCTCGTCGGCCCGACTCCACTGCACCCGCACCGGACGGCCGCACAGCTTGGACAGCAGCGCCGCATCGGCCGCCGCGTCATCGGCGCCGTTATGGCCATAGCAACCCGATGCCTGCTGATAGATGACATGGATACTGTCTTCCGGCAGCGCCAGCAAATCCGCCAGTGCCGCCCGGAGCTGGAAGACGCCCTGAGTACCGCTCCAGACCGTGGCGCCGTCGGCACGCACGTCCGCCACCGCGCAGGAGGGACCGATGGAGTCATGGTTCTGATAGGGCCAGCGATACTCGGCGTCCAGCCGCTGCGCGGCATTCGCCAATTCGCCCGCGACATCGCCGGCCTCCTGCTGGATGTCGGCCGGTCCGGCCTTGGCTTCCAGCCGGGCGTAGAGTTCGCCCGGCAGCGGCAGGTCCGGCACCAGGCTCCAGTCCACCCGCAGCGCCGCCGCGCCCTGCCGCGCCAGCCAGGGCTGCTCGGCCACCACCGCGACGAAGGCGCCCTCGTACACCAGCCGAGCGCCAGCCGGCAGCGCGCTGGCATCGATACCGCGCAGGCTCACCCCCGCCAACCGCGCCGAACCGGTGCAGGGTGGCCGTATCACGCAGCCGTGCAGCATGCCGGGCAGGCGCCGGTCGTGGACGTAATCGAAGCTGCCAAACAGCTTGGCGGGGATGTCCTCGCGCGGCACCGAGGTGCCGACCAGGCGGTAATCCTTGACGGCGCGGGTACGCACGGCCTGATTGACCAGCCGCCCCAGGGGTCGTCCGCCCACCAGTTCGCCATAGCTGACAAAGCGCCCGGTGGGATCGCCGCGATAGACCACGCGGCCATCCACCGTATCCACCACCGCCAGATCCAGCCCCAGGCGCCGCGATCCCTCCAGAAACAGGAATTGCCGCGCGCTGGCGGCGGCCTTGCGCAACTGGGCGCCGCCCACCTGCAGACTCTTGCTGCCGGCGGTGATGCCCTGGTCCGGGGTCAGCCGGGTATCGCCCTGGATCAGCCGGGTGGCGGCAAAGGCCACGCAAAGCTCCTCGGCCACGATCTGCCGCAACGCCGTGCTGACCCCGGTACCCAGTTCCACCTTGCCGCTGTAGACGGTGACCTGGCCCTGGGCATCCACCGCCAGCCAGGCGTCCAGCTGGCGCTGATCGAGGGTCTTGGCCAGGTCCGCCGGGTCAGCCGGTGCAGGCAGCACCTGGGCGGCGACCGGTCGCTGCAGGCTGAAGCCCAGCAGCAGCACTGCGCTGCCGCCGAGAAAGGCACGTCGCGACAGCGTCATGCCGGAGCCTGCCCGTCGCGCAGGAGCACCGCCGCCCGCTTGACCGCCCGCAGGATGCGATAGTGGGTACCGCAGCCACAGAAGTTGGCCGCCAGCGCCTGGCGGATCTGCGCATCGCTGGGATCGGGCACGCGTTCGAGCAGCGCCCGGGCGGTCATCACCATGCCGGGGATGCAATAGCCGCACTGCGCCGCCTGTTCCTCGATAAAGGCCTGCTGCAGCGCGTGCGGCGCCTCAGGCGTACCCAGACCTTCCAGGGTCAGCAGCTCACGACCGGCAAAGGAGACTGCCGGCAACAGGCAGGCACGCACCGGCTTGCCATCCGCCAGCACCGTACAGGCGCCACACTCGCCCAGGCCGCAGCCGAACTTCGGCCCCTTGAGACCCAGTTCGTCACGCAAGGCCTCCAGCAAGGGCATGCGCGGATCGACGTCGAGTTGTCGCTGCTCGCCATTGACCTTCAATTCGATGGCCGCCACCGCTATTTCTCTCCTTTGCGCGCGGCCGCCACGTCCGCAGCACGGATGTCGGCGGCGTAACCGCCAAAGCGGCGGCCGATGTAGGTGGCCAGGTCGGCCAGTTGCTGATCGCTGAGCAAGTCCCGATAGGCTGGCATGAAGGCATGTTCGGTCCGCCCCTGGCGATCGAGGCCGTCGAGCAGGACACGCACCAGGTTGGTCCCCGCGGGATCGCGCACCGCCGAATAGTTGCTGAAGGATCGCGGATAGGGACCAGCCGGCCCCGGTCGTCCGGGGCATGACAGCTGGCGCAGGCGGATTGCAGCAAGGCCGCGCTTTCCGCCTCGGCGGCGGTGAGCGGCCCGGTTTCCCCGGGCGGCTGCACCTCGGCCCGTGCCGGCACCGCTCCGGGCTGCGCCGGCAGGGTCCGCAGATAGGCGATCAGGGCGCCGAGGTCCGCATCGTTCAGATGACGGGTACCGCCACTCACCACCTCGGCCATGGGTCCCGCCGCCACGGCTTCGCCACGCTGGTGCCCTTCGCGCAGATAGCTGGCCAGCTTGGCATCGCTCCAGCCGCCAAGGCCGCGGGGATCCGCGGTGAGATTCCAGGCGGTCCAGCCCTGCTGGGTCGCGCCGGCATAGGCCCGGCCGCTGTCGAGACCCTGGCTCCAGGTGCGCGGCGTATGGCACTCCTGGCAGTGTCCCACCGCCTCCGCCAGGTAGGCGCCCCGCGCCACCTGAGCGTCCGTCACGGCGGGCAGTGGGCCCTGACGGAAGTTCAGCCATTTCCAGCCACGGATCAGCGCGCGCTGATCGAAGGGAAAGCGCAGCGCGTTGGCGGGCGGTGCATAGGGCACGGGGCGCTGGACCTGCAGGTAGGCGAAGATGGCCGCGACATCCTCGTCGCTCAAGCGGGTAAAGGCCGTATAGGGAAAGGCCGGATAGAGCTGCTCACCCTCGCGCCCGAGGCCTTCGTGCAAGGCCCGGCGAAACTCGTCTGCCGTCCAGTCCCCCAGTCCGTGTTCGCGATCCGGGGTGATGTTGCTCGAATAGAGACGGCCAAAAGGCGTCTCGAAGGCGACGCCACCGGCGAAGGGCGCGCCATCGGGACGGGTATGGCAGCCCTGGCAGTTGCCCAGGCGGGTCAGATATTCGCCACGCGCCAGGGGCGTCTCGTCGGCGTGGACCAGCGCGGTCCTGGACAGGAGCAGCATCCCCGCCAGCAGGGGCAGGGCCAGGGATCTCATCAGCTCTCCTCGTGAGGTCGAATCGGACTGGCCGATTACGCCGTGGCTTTGCCTTCATCCTAATCGCAGCGGCAAGCCGCCGTGACGTTCGCCCCCGGAGGTGAGATACAGACGACAGTTTCGACCCGCACCTTGACGACGGCCTTTACATTCCCACCCTGGTCCGGCTTCGTCCTGATGCGTGCCCTTGGAACGCTGCCTGCCTCGGATCCTGATTACCTGCACTCCGAACAGGAAGGAAACCACCCAGACGTGAAACTCTACAGGGGGTGGTATTACTCAACGCTTGGGCACGAAGCCATCGGGCTTGGCCGCCAGCCAGTCAACGAACTGGCGAATGCGCGGATCGCTGAGCAGCAATTCGCGGCTGTTGTATTCCAGCGCCAGGGTCTTTTCGTCGAAGGTCTGGTGGATATGGTTGTGGCAGGGCCGGCAGACCCAGAGGGTGGCGGTGATCCGGCTGATGCGGTCGAATCTCTTGCGCACGTAGGCCTTGTCGTGCAGCGAGCGAGGGATCAGATGATGGCGGGTGAGCGGCGCCGCCCGACCGCACAGCTCGCAGCGAGCCGGCTGGGGCGGCAGACGTATCGCCTGGGGCATGATGGGCTCCGCACGGGCTGGATACCCATTCGAGCGGCCCGGGCGAAACGGGGTTCAATAGCCGCCGGCGAGACTCGGCGTGACCAGCACGCGCTTGGCCTGCAGGTAGCTGTTCTGCCAGTAGGGCTTGGCCAGGCTGTCCAGGCGCACGGTACCGCCGGTACGCGGCGCATGGACGAAGCGCCCTTCCCCGACATAGATACCGGCATGGCTGACCTGACGGCCACCGGCGGTGGCGAAGAAGATCAGATCACCGGGCTGCAGGGCGTTGCGCGCCACATTGGGCGAGCCGAGGGTGATCATCTCGCGGGTCGAGCGCGGCAGGGTCACGCCAGCCGCATCGCGATAGACGTAGCCAATCAGACCGCTGCAGTCGAACCCACCGGCCGGGGTGTTGCCGCCGTAGCGATAGGGGGTGCCGACCAGGCCGATGGCCCGAAAGAGTACATCGTTGGCCGCCTGGGCCTGGCTTTCCAGCAGGGGACGGGAGACGACCGGGGCGACCGGTGCGGGGGCCTGAGGCGGCCTACCGGCACAGGCGGCCAGCAGTACGAAGGCGCAATACAATCCGAGGCGAGCCGCATGCGGCATTGGAGACATCCTTAGTTATCCATCGATCACCGTCGGCCTGCCACGCAGCCTCGACGGGTCCTCGAGGCGCACCGGCGAAGATCGCGGCGATACGCCTCAGCGCAATACGCGCTTG
Organism: Pseudomonas oryzihabitans; assembly: GCF_014522265.1. Taxonomy (GTDB): domain Bacteria; phylum Pseudomonadota; class Gammaproteobacteria; order Pseudomonadales; family Pseudomonadaceae; genus Chryseomonas; species Chryseomonas aestiva. The sequence goes on along the minus strand of NZ_CP017024.1, from coordinate 3,214,124 downwards.
CCTTCCAGGAAACTCACCTTCCAGTACTGGTCGTTCAGGCTGTCCACCCGCACCCCGCCGCTACGACGACTGGAGGAATGGATGAACTTGCCTTCGCCCATGTAGATACCGGTGTGACTGACCCGGCCACGGCCGTTGCTATTGAACAGCAACAGGTCGCCAGGTTCCAGGTCGTTCTTGCTGACTACCGGTACTTCGAGATCGATGATCTCGCGGGTGGAACGCGGCAGGGTCATGCCGGCGCGCTCGCGAAAGACGTAATTGACGAAACCGCTGCAGTCGAAACCGGCCAGGGTGCTGCCGCCACGGCGATAGGGCGTCCCCACCAGCTGGGTGGCACGATTGAGGATCTGGTCCGCCAGATTCGGCAGCGCCTGGCGCGGGCCGACCTCGCGCTCCCAGTCGAGCTGATGCGGCGATTGGGTATGCGGAAAGACCGGACGTTGCTGAGCACCCTCGGTCTCCACAGGCGCGGAGCCGTTACCAGCGCCACCCAGACCATGCAGCGAAGCGGTCTGGAACGTCCGGGAAGTATTGGAAGAATCCTGGCTAACGACGGCATCGGGACTTTGCGGCGCACTCGCACAGGCGGCGAGCAGACAGACAAAAGACAGGGGCACGAGGGGTGCGAGGCGGTTCCTTGGCATGGGCACGACCGTGTCGTTTTTTCAAAGTTTCGACACCTTGCCGACCTGGATCACAGATGGCAAGTTTTTTTAGCCCTCGATGTGACTCAAAAGCCCGGGAAGGACGTCTACGGCCCTTTTTTTGAGTTGAACGGTCGCCAGGCCACTCAACGACGAACGGTCCGGGTTGATCTCGATGAGGTCACCACCCTGCGCCAGGGTCTGCCCGATCGGCGTCTGGATATAGCCGAAGGCAGCCGTGGTGCCGACGGCGATCACCAGGTCGAAGCCCTCCTCCACCGCCTCCTGCAGGCGCTGCAGCTCGGTGACCGGCAAGGCTTCCTCGAACAGCACCACGGGTGGCCGCAGCACGCCGCCACAGGAGGGACACCGCGGCGGCAAAGGGCCGGCCAGGTAATCTTGGGCCTCCTCGACGACCTGCGCGCAACTCATGCAGGCGAGCGGCTCCAGTTGTCCGTGGATCTCGATCAGCCGCTCCGATGGAAAACCCGACTGCCGATGAAAGCCGTCGATGTTCTGTGTCAGTACCCAGCTGCCGGGACGCCGAATGCCGAAATCGGTGATCGCTTGGTGCGCCGCATTGGGCACGGCCGCGGCGCAGGCGCGGCCGAGTTGCGCCAGGTAGCGCCAGCAGAGCTCCGGGCGCTGCCGGAGCATGCTGCCCGAAAGAGCCGCCTCGATGGGGATGCCTTCCTCGGTGAGGCCGTTGTACAGCCCGCCGAGGCCGCGATAGGTCGGCAGTCCGGAGTCGGCGGAAAGCCCAGCCCCGGTGATGAACAGCACCCGCCCGGCCCGCGCGAGCAGACCCCGGGCGCGGGCCAGGGCGTCAGTCAATGATTCACCGTCAGGGCCAGCATCACCGACAGCTGGCAGAGCGGACGCCCGCTCTGTTCCTGCCAGAGGTTGAAGGCCTCCTGCATCTTCTGCCGATCGCGCTTGGCGGTGGGCGCCTTGTCGAGGATGTTCTGCGCCTTGAGCGCCGTCACCACATCGTCGGTCGCCAGGAAGGTGTCCTTGCCGGCCATGCGCAGGAAGCGCTGCGCCGACAGGCCACCCAGCTGGTTGCCACGCTTGGTCAGCAGCTCCCACAGGCCAACGATGTCCTCTGTGGGCCATTCGGCCAGCAACTGGCCGAAGCTGCCGTGGCTGCGCTGGAAATCGAGCACCATCTGGGCGTTGATCGGCACGCTGCGCAACTTGCCCAGGTGGCGGATCAGCCGCGCATCCTGCATCAGCCGCTCCAGGCGTTCGCCGCCCATGAGCACCACCTTCTCCGGATCGAAGCCGAAGAAGACCTCCTCGAAGGCCGGCCATTTGGCATCCACCAGGCTGTGCTTGAGGCCGGCGCGAAAGATGCGGCGGGTCAGCAGCGACAGATAGCGGTCATCGCCCACGGACCTCAGGGTCGCGGCGTCCACCGGTTGCGGCAGTCGCGCTTCCAGGGCCGCACGCGAGCCACAGCGGTTGAGGGCGTATTCGAGCAGCCAAGCGTAGTCCCGCATCAGAGATTCATCACCTGGACGAAGCGCGGGGTCGCGCTGTCATCGATCTTGAGACCGGCGAAGTCGAACAGCTCGCGATCGGCCAGCTGCGAGGGCACCACGTTCTGCAGGGCGCGGAACATGATCTCGGTGCGCCCCGGCGTCTTGCGCTCCCACTCCAGCAGCATCTCCTTGACCACCTTGCGCTGCAGGTTTTCCTGGGAGCCGCAAAGGTTGCAGGGAATGATGGGGAATTCGCGCAGGACGGCGTAGGCCTCGATGTCCTTCTCGTTGCAGTAGGCGAGCGGGCGGATCACCACATTGCGGCCGTCATCGGCGCGCAACTTGGGCGGCATGGCCTTGAGGGTGCCGCCATGGAACAAATTGAGGAAGAAGGTTTCTACCATGTCATCGCGATGATGGCCGAGCGCCATCTTCGTCGCACCGATCTCGTCGGCGAAGGTATAGAGGATGCCCCGGCGCAGGCGCGAGCACAGCGAACAGGTGGTCTTGCCCTCGGGGATCTTTTCCTTCACCACGGAATAGGTATCACGTTCCAGAACGTGGTACTCGACCCCCAGTTCCTGCAGATACTGGGGTAAAACGTGTTCAGGAAAGCCCGGCTGCTTCTGGTCGAGGTTGACCGCCACGATCTCGAAGCGAATCGGCGCGACCTTCTGCAGATAGAGCAGCATGTCGAGCAGGGTGTAGCTGTCCTTGCCACCGGACAGGCAGACCATGACCTTGTCGCCGTCCTCGATCATGTTGTAGTCGGCGATGGCTTCGCCGGTAAGACGGCGCAGGCGTTTTTGCAGCTTGTTCTGGTTGACCGAAAGGGTGCCCATGGATGAATCCGCGAAAGGAAAAAACGAAAGGCCGGCATTTTACGCGCAAAGCTTCCGCCGCCCTACCCCGAACGTCAGTCCGCGGCGACCGGCAGCCATGAGCGAAACCCAGGCGCTCATGACGGCGCTCCATCAGGAACTGCTCGGGGCCCAGACCAGCCTGTCGGAGTACGAGTTGCTGCAGGCCTTGCGTCGGGCGGGTTCGCACCTGGTCCCGCCGCGCCCGGTGACCGACAACTACGAACTCTTCCGCCTGCATTTTCGCGTCTTCAATGCCCTCTACCAGCTGCGCGACCAGCTGCGTGCCGAACAGCGCGCCGAACTGATCATCAGCGCCCTGCGCATCGAACTGCGACCCTATCTGCGTGCCCGGCCCGGGCTGATCGTGGCCGATCCGCTGCGCGCCTATTACCTGGATCTCACCCAGCTGGAGACCACCACGCCGGAAGACGTGGCCAACCTGCTCAATCACTTCTGGGCACTGGTCAATGGCGAGTCCGAACTGCTGGAAGCCCTGCGCCTGCTCGGCCTGGATCGTTCGGCGGACTATGGCCAGATCCGCCGCCGCTATCGCCAGCTCGCCAGCCGGCACCATCCGGATCGTGGCGGCAGCACCGGTCGACTGCAGACCATCAACGCGGCCATGGATACGCTGAGGCGGCACTATGGGCATCAGCCGACCGCGGACGCTAGGGCGCAGGCACCAGCTTCGGCATAATCACCCGCCTCGCCAGAGGTTGCCCATGCCTGAACAACTCCACGCCCGGGTCGAAGACTGCTATCGGCAGGCCGAGGCCTTCTTCAAACGTCGCTTCCCGCGCCCTGACGTCGGCCTGGCCCTGCGCGGCCAGCGCGCCGGCGTCGCCCATCTCACCGAGAACCGGTTGAGATTCAACGGGCAGCTCTATCAGCAAAATCGCGCTCACTTCCTCGAACAGACCGTGGCCCATGAGGTGGCGCATCTGGTGGCGCACCAGGTGTTTGGTGGCGGCATCAGGCCTCATGGCGAGGAGTGGCAGCTGATCATGCGTGGCGTCTATGGCCTGCCGCCGGATCGCTGCCATACCTACGAATTGCCGCAACGGGCCCGCACCCTGTACCTGTATCGCTGCAACTGTCCGGACGGTCGCTTCGAATTCACCGCCCAGCGTCACGCCCTGGTGCGCAAGGGACGGCGCTATCTGTGCCGACGCTGCCGCGGGCCCCTGGATTTCACCCAGGAAGTCATCCGCGGCTGACCCTGCCGGGCCCGACCCGGGCTCCGGCAGACAACGAAAATCATCAGCCCTGGGCGAATACTTCGTCGAACAGGTTGTGCATCGCCAGGAAGGCACGCTTGGCCACCACCGGGTGATACTGCTGCTTGCCCGGATTGTTGGCTTCGGGATCGGTGAAGGAATGCACCGCGCCGCCATAGCTCAGCAGTTGCCAATCCACCTGGGCGGCATCCATCTCCTGGCGGAAGCCGGTGAGCTGCTCGTCCGGCACCATGGGATCGGCGGCACCGTGCAGCACCAGCACCGGACCGGTGATACGGGCCGCATCGGCCGGGTTGGGCGTATCCAGATTGGCGTGGAAGGTCACCACGGCGCTCAGCGGCGCCCCATCGCGCGCCAGTTCCAGCGCCGCGCAGCCGCCAAAACAGAAGCCGATGGCAGCGATCTGGTGGACGTCCACCGCCGCCGTCTCGGCCTGGGCGACCAGCGCCGCATGAGCCGCCTGCATGCGCTGGCGCAACAACGCGCGATCACCGCGGATCGGCGTCATGGCCGCCAGGGCCTCGTCGGCATTCTGCGGGCGCACATTGCGACCGTAGAAATCCACGACCAGGTAAGCCAGGCCGTCGGCCTCGGCCAGCGCCTTGGCCTGGTCGACGGCGCCATGGGACACCCCCATCCAGTTGGGCGCGAAGAGCACGCCCGGACGGGTCGGATTACTGCTGGTGGCGTACACCAGCTGGCTCTCGAACGGCTGGCCATCGATTTCGTAGGCAACGGGTTTTACAGTGACTTCGACCATGGGGTCCTCCAAAGGATAGATAAGAAAAAGCCCGCCGAGGCGGGCTTCTCCATCTTCAAGCGGACAATTCCACCAGCAGTTTGTTTAACCGGCGGACATAGGCGGCGGGATCCTTGAGGCTGTCGCCGGCGGCCAGCGCAGCCTGATCGAACAGGATGTGCGACAGGTCGGCGAAGCGGTCCTCGTCGGGCTCGCCATCGAGTTTCTCGATCAGCGGGTGCTGCGGATTGATCTCGAAGATCGGCTTGGAATCCGGCGCCTTCTGACCGCTGGCTTCCAGGATGCGGCGCATCTGCAAGCCGAGGTCCTGCTCGCCGATGGCCAGGATCGCCGGCGAATCGGTCAGGCGATGGGACACGCGAACTTCGCTGACCTGGGCATCCAGGGCCTGCTTGAGGCGCTCCACCAGGCCTTCCTTGGTCTTGGCGACCTCTTCCTGGGCCTGCTTGTCTTCTTCGCTGTCGAGCTTGCCGAGATCCAGATCGCCACGGGCGACATCGACGAAATGCTTGCCGTCGAATTCGGTGAGATAGCTCATCAGCCACTCGTCAATGCGATCGGTCAGCAGCAGCACCTCGACACCCTTCTTGCGGAAGACTTCCAGGTGCGGGCTGTTCTTGATCTGGGCATGGCTCTCGCCGGTCAGGTAGTAGATCTTGTCCTGACCGTCCTTCATCCGGCCGATGTAGTCGGCCAGGGACACGTTCTGGGCATCGTCGCCATTGTGGGTCGAGGCGAAACGCAGCAGGCCGGCGATCTTCTCGCGGTTGGCGAAGTCTTCCGCCGGACCTTCCTTGAGCACCTGGCCGAAGTGGCCCCAGAACGACTGGTACTTCTCCGGCTCGCTCTTGGCCAGCTTCTCGAGCATGTCCAGCACGCGTTTGGTCAGCGCCGACTTCATGGAGTCGATCACCGGATCCTTCTGCAGGATCTCGCGGGACACGTTCAGCGACAGGTCGTTGGAATCCACCACACCCTTGATGAATCTCAGGTACAGCGGCAGGAACTGGTCGGCCTGGTCCATGATGAAGACGCGCTGCACATAGAGCTTCAGGCCCTTGGGCGCTTCACGCTGGTAGAGATCGAAGGGCGCACGGGCCGGCACGTACAGCAGCGAGGTGTATTCGAGCTTGCCCTCGACCTTGTTGTGGCTCCAGGTCAGCGGATTCTCGAAGTCATGGCCGACGTGCTTGTAGAACTCCTGGTAGTCCTCGTCCTTGAGTTCGGTACGCGGACGGGTCCAGAGCGCGCTGGCACGGTTGACGGTTTCCCACTCGGCGGCGGTCGGCTGCTCGTCCTCGCCACCCTGCTGCTCCTTGGGCAGCTCGATGGGCAGGCCGATGTGGTCGGAGTATTTCTTGACCACATTGCGCAGGCGCCAGCCATCGGCGAACTCGGTTTCCTCGGGTTTGAGGTGCAGCACGATGCGGGTACCGCGTTCGGGCTTGTCGATGTTCGCGACCTCGAACTCCCCTTCCCCCTTCGACGACCAGTGCACGCCTTCGGCGGCAGGCTGGCCGGCACGGCGGGTGTAGACGTCGACCTGATCGGCGACGATGAACGCCGAGTAGAAGCCCACGCCGAACTGACCGATGAGGTTGGAATCCTTCTTCTGGTCGCCGCTGAGATTCTTCAGGAAATCGGCGGTACCAGACTTGGCGATGGTGCCGAGGTGAGCGATCACCTCTTCGCGGCTCATGCCGATGCCGTTGTCTTCGAGGGTGACCGTGCCGGCCTCCTTGTCGAAGCTCAGGCGAATCTTCAGCGTATCCCCGCCTTCGAGCAGTTCGGGCTTGGACAAGGCCTCGAATCTGAGCTTGTCGGCCGCGTCGGAGGCGTTGGAAATCAATTCGCGCAGGAAGATTTCCTTGTTGGAATACAGCGAGTGAATCATCAGGTGAAGCAGCTGCTTCACTTCGGTCTGGAAGCCTAGGGTTTCCTTTTGAGTCTCCACACTCATGCTACGAACTCCGCTATCGATAGGAACGCACCAGATGCCTGGCGATGTCGCGGAGATGGGGGCGCCCGATGACATTTCAACCTTGGCGCGCTCGGTTCGCGATGCAAGTAGGAATTTGCGCGATGCCTGGGCTAGACGCGGAACTTAACTTTTAACGGGGCGCTCGAACGGCTGTCGTGTAGTTCATAAGGAGAAAACACATGAAAAAGCCCTTCGCTATTGCCCTGCTCTTCACTGCCGCCTTCGGCCTCGCCGCTTGTGACAAGCCTTCCGAAAACAAGGCTCAGGATGCTGCCAAGACCGAACAGAAAGCCCAGGAAAACCTGAACAAAGCCGCTGAGCAGAGCAACAAGGCTGCTGAGCAGCGCAACGAAGCCGCCAACGAGGCTGCCAAGGAGCAATCCAAAGGCGAAGCCACCTCGGTCAGCCCGGCCACCGGTACCGCCAACGGCAACGCGCCGGCTACCCAGCCCAAGCCGTAAGCTGTCTGGATATGAAAAAAGCCCGCTTATGCGGGCTTTTTTGTGGGCGGCTTATTCAGGAACGCGAGGGATCCGGTTCGGCCTCGTCCTCTTGGACGCGTTCGCCAGGCCGCAGGCTTTCCAGCGTCAGGGCGACCAGCCCCACCACCACGGCCGGCAACAGCCAGCCCAGCCCCGAGTCGGCCAGCGGCAGCCACTGTACGGCACCGCTCAGATAGGGCACCGTCAGGTGCGCCGCCTGTAGGCCATCGAGGATGCCGAAGGCCAGGGCCACCAGCAGCACCGGCCCGAGGATGCGCCCGGGCGCCACCCAGCGGGCGGTGAAGAAGCTCATCACCACCAGGGCGATGCAGGGCGGATAGATGGCGGTCAGGATCGGCACCGAGATCTGGATCAGCTGGGTCAGACCCAGGTTGGACACCAACAGCGAGAACGCCGCCAGCAGAACCACCAGACTGCGATAGCTGAACGGCAGGAATTCGCTGAAGAACTCCGCGCAGGCGCAGGTCAGGCCCACCGCCGTCACCAGGCAGGCCAGGGTGATCAGCACCGCGAGGAAGTCGCTGCCGACGCTACCGAAGGTGTGCTGCACATAGGCATGCAGGACCTCGGCGCCATTGCTGGCATGGGGCACCAGCACTCCGCTACCGGCGCCGAGCTGGAACAGACTCAGGTAGACCAGCACCAGCCCTGCCCCGGCAATCAGCCCGGCGATGATGGTGTAGCGCGTCAGCAGCTGCGGCGCCGTCACGCCACGGGCACGAATGGCGTTGACGATGACGATGCCGAATACCAGGGCACCCAGGGTATCCATGGTCAGGTAGCCGTTGACGAAGCCCTGGGACAGCGCCCGCGAGGCGTAGTCCGGTGCCGCCGTGGCAGGACCGCCAGCCGGCCAGAACAGCGCGGCGCCGCCCAGTACCGCCAGCGCCAGGATCTTCAGCGGACCGAGAAAGCGCCCCACGGTATCGAGCAGGCGTCCCGGATAGAGCGAGACCACCAGCACCACCAGGAAATAGGCCAGGCTGTAGAGGAACAGCGGTATGGGTCCGTTGCCCAGCAGCGGCGCGACGCCGACCTCGAAGGACACCGTGGCGGTGCGCGGCGTGGCGAACAGCGGGCCTACAGACAGGTAGCAGACGATGGCCAAGGTGCGGGCAGCGGTCTGGCCGAGCGGCTTGCTCAGGGCGTCCATGCCGCCTCCGACCCGTGCCAGGGCGATCAGCGTCAGCACCGGCAGGCCGACAGCGGTCAGCAGAAAGCCCAGGGCGGCGCTCCAGACGTGCTCGCCCGCCTGCAGACCGACGATCGGGGGAAAGATGATGTTGCCCGCGCCGACGAACAACGCGAACGTCATGAATCCAAGGGCCAGGACATCCCGGCTTTGCAAAGCTTTCATGGAAGGCAGTACCAGCAATGAGGAAAACAAGGCAGCCCGCCCTCATGGGGGCAGGTCTTGGCGGAGCCACGGGGTGGCCGTTGGAGCGGAAGGTTGCCATCCTAACGAATTACCGGCGAAAAGGCAGCCGGCAGCTGATGAGGCGTCATGGTCGCGCCCATGAAAAAGGCCGCCCGAAGGCGGCCTTTTCTATCGTCAGTCAGGCTCAGGCCTTCTTGACTTCCCAACCGGTCAGCTCGGCCAGGGCCTTGCCGATGTCAGCCAGGGAACGCACGGTCTTCACACCCGCGTCCTGCAGGGCGGCGAACTTCTCGTCCGCAGTACCCTTGCCGCCGGAGATGATGGCGCCGGCGTGGCCCATGCGCTTGCCGGGCGGTGCGGTGACACCGGCGATGTAGGACACCACCGGCTTGGTCACGTTGGCCTTGATGTAGGCCGCGGCTTCTTCTTCAGCGCTGCCGCCGATCTCGCCGATCATCACGATGGCTTCGGTCTGCGGATCTTCCTGGAACAGCTTCAGGATATCGATGAAGTTCGAACCCGGAATGGGATCGCCGCCGATGCCCACGCAGGTGGACTGGCCGAAGCCGGCGTCGGTGGTCTGCTTCACGGCTTCATAGGTCAGGGTGCCGGAACGCGACACGATACCGACCTTGCCCGGCAGGTGGATGTGACCGGGCATGATGCCGATCTTGCACTCGCCGGGGGTGATGACGCCGGGGCAGTTCGGGCCGATCAGGCGTACGCCCAGCTCGTCGCACTTCACCTTGGCATCCAGCATGTCGAGGGTGGGGATACCCTCGGTGATGCAGACGATCAGCTTGATACCGCCCAGCGCCGCTTCCATGATGGAGTCTTTGCAGAAGGGAGCCGGCACATAGATCACCGAAGCGTCGGCGCCAGTGGCTTCGACGGCTTCACGCACGGTGTTGAACACCGGCAGACCCAGGTGGGTGGAGCCGCCCTTGCCGGGGGTCACGCCGCCGACCATCTGGGTGCCATAGGCGATGGCCTGTTCGGAGTGGAAGGTACCCTGGCTACCGGTGAAGCCCTGGCAGATGACCTTGGTGTCTTTGTTGATCAGGACGCTCATTACTTACCCTCCGCGGCCTTGACGACCTGCTGGGCAGCGTCGGTCAGGCTGGTTGCCGCGATGATGTTCAGGCCGCTTTCGGCCAGGACCTTGGCACCGAGTTCGGCGTTGTTGCCTTCCAGGCGAACCACGACCGGCACCTTCACGCCAACTTCTTTCACGGCGCCGATGATGCCTTCGGCGATCATGTCGCAGCGCACGATGCCGCCGAAGATGTTGACCAGAACGGCCTTCACGTTGCTGTCGGACAGGATGATCTTGAACGCCTCGGTCACGCGCTCTTTGGTCGCGCCACCGCCAACGTCCAGGAAGTTGGCCGGCTTGCCGCCGTGCAGGTTGACGATGTCCATGGTACCCATGGCCAGACCGGCACCGTTGACCATGCAGCCGATGCTGCCTTCCAGGGCCACGTAGTTCAGTTCCCACTTCTGCGCATGAGCTTCACGGGCGTCGTCCTGCGACGGGTCGTGGAAGGCGCGCAGCTTGGGCTGACGGTAGATGGCGTTGCTGTCGATGTTGATCTTGGCATCCAGGCAGTGCAGGTTGCCGTCCTTCTTGATCACCAGCGGGTTCACTTCCAGCAGCGCCAGGTCGTAGTCCTGGAACAGCTTGGCCAGACCGACGAAGATCTGGGTGAACTGCTTGATCTGGTCACCTTTCAGGCCCAGCTGGAAAGCCAGGTCGCGACCCTGGTAGGGCTGAGCGCCCACCAGCGGATCGATGGTGGCCTTGAGAATCTTTTCCGGAGTGTCGTGAGCGACTTTCTCGATGTCCACGCCACCTTCGGTGGACGCCATAAACACGATACGGCGGCTGGAACGATCGACCACGGCGCCCAGATAGAGCTCCTGATCGATGTCGGTGCAGGATTCAACCAGGATCTTGGTGACCGGCTGACCGTTGGCGTCGGTCTGGTAGGTCACCAGACGCTGGCCCAGCCACTTGGCGGCGAATTCCTTGGCTTCTTCCTTGCTCTTGACCAGCTTCACACCACCGGCCTTACCACGGCCACCGGCATGTACCTGGGCCTTGACGACCCACTCGTCGCCGCCGATACGGCCGCAAGCCTCGTAGGCCTCCTGGGGGGTGTCGACAGCGTAGCCTTTGGAAACGGGCAGGCCGTATTCAGCGAACAGCTGCTTACCCTGATACTCGTGGAGATTCATGCTTGTCTACCGTCTTCGTTGGGTATTGCGCATTCGACGCTGTGCGTTCTCCGAGCCGTCCTCCGGACGGTCGCGGGCACCGCGCCACCTGTGACCCCTGCCCTAGTGGGGTGTCTCACACCCCACTAACAAGAGTCCGAGGTGCCTTCCTGCGGTGGAGCCCTGAGGCTCCACGGCGGTCGGCGACCCCGTGGTTCTGTAAACCTCTTACCGCTTCTTGCGATTCACCGCGTGGATCGCATGACCGTTCACCGCCAGGGCCGCTTCGTGCAGCGCCTCGGACAGCGTCGGGTGCGAGAACACCATCATGCCCAGGTCTTCGGCGCTGGAGCCAAATTCCATGGCGATGGCGCCTTGCTGCACCAGTTCCGCCGCGCTCGGGCCGACCACATGGACGCCCAGGACGCGATCGGTCTTGGCATCCGCCACGACCTTGACGAAGCCGGCGGTGTCGTTGGCCGCCAGGGCACGCCCGCTGACCGCGAAGGGGAAGGTGCCGACATTGACTTCGACGCCTTCGGCCTTCAGGGCCTGCTCGGTCTTGCCGACCCACGCGATTTCCGGGTGGGTGTAGATCACCGAGGGGACCAGATCATAGTTCATCTGGGCCTTGTGACCGGCGATGCGCTCGGCAACCATCACGCCCTCTTCCGAGGCCTTGTGGGCCAGCATCAGACCACGCACGCAGTCGCCGATGGCGAACACGCCCGGCACGCTGGTAGCGCAATGGTCGTCGACGTAGATGTAGCCACGCTCGTCGCTTTCCACGCCGCTGTCGGATGCCAGCAGGTCGGTGGTGACCGGACGACGGCCCACGGCGACGATCAGACGATCGAAGGTGATCTGCTTTTCTTCACCGGCTTCGGTGTAGTTGACGGTGACTTCTTCGCCGTTCACTTGGGAACCGGTCACGCGAGCACCCATGCGGATGTTCAGACCCTGCTTGGAGAGGATCTTGTAGGCTTCCTTGGACACCTGCTCATCGGCGGCGACCAGGAACTTGTCCAGGGCTTCCAGCACGGTGACTTCGGCGCCCAGGCGAGCCCAGACCGAACCCAGCTCTAGGCCGATGACGCCGGCACCGATCACGCCCAGACGCTTGGGCACGCTCTGGAATTCCAGGGCGCCGGTGGAATCGACGATGACCTTCTGGTCCACCGGAGCCGGCGGGATGTCGATGGGACGCGAGCCGGACGCCAGGATGACGTTCTCGGCCTCGACCACCTGGACGTTGCCGTCCAGACCTGTGACTTCGACCTTCTTGCCGGACAGCAGCTTGCCGTTGCCTTCCAGCAGGGTCACGCCGTTCGCCTTGAACAGGGTGGCCACGCCGCCGGTGAGGTTCTTCACGATCTGGTCCTTGCGGCCGATCATGGTGGGCACGTCGATGGTGACGTTCGGCGCGTCGATGCCGTGGACCTTAAAGCCCTCGTGGGCCTCGTGGTACTTGTAGGAGCTGTCCAGCAGCGCCTTGGAGGGAATGCAACCCACGTTCAGGCAGGTGCCGCCCAGGGCGACCTTGCCTTCCTTGCCCTTGTAGCGCTCGACACAGGCCGTCTTCAGACCGAGCTGCGCGGCGCGGATGGCGGCCACGTAGCCACCAGGGCCTGCGCCGATCACCACTACGTCGAATTTGTCGCTCATACACTAATCCCCTTGGAGCAGCTTCAGGCAGGAAAACTTGAAGCGGTGCGTGGCCCCTGCCCCGCACCGCGAGAGCCGGATCAGATGTCCAGCAGCAGACGAGCCGGGTCTTCCAGCAGGTCCTTCATGGTGACCAGGAAGGTCACGGCTTCCTTGCCATCGATCAGGCGATGGTCGTAGGACAGCGCAAGATACATCATCGGCAGGATCACGACCTGGCCGTTCACCGCCATGGGGCGCTCCTGGATCTTGTGCATGCCCAGGATCGCGGTCTGCGGCGGGTTGACGATGGGGGTGGACAGCAGCGAACCGAAGACACCACCGTTGGAGATGGTGAAGGTACCACCCTGCATGTCGTCCATGGTCAGCTTGCCGGCCTTGGCCTTCTTGCCGAAGTCGGCGATGGTGCCTTCCACTTCCGCCAGGCTCATGAACTCGGCGTTGCGCAGCACCGGGACCACCAGGCCGCGGTCGCTGGACACGGCCACGCCGATGTCCTGATAACCGTGGTAGACGATGTCGTTGCCGTCGATGGAGGCATTGACGCCCGGCTGACGCTTGAGCGCCTCGGTGGCGGCCTTGACGAAGAAGGACATGAAGCCCAGGCGCACGCCATTGTGCTTCTTCTCGAACATGTCCTTGTACTTGGAGCGCAGGTCCATGATCGGCTTCATGTTGACCTCGTTGAAGGTCGTCAGCATGGCCATGCTGGACTGGGCTTCCACCAGGCGCTCGGCGACCTTGGCCCGCAGGCGGGTCATGGGCACGCGCTTCTCGGTACGGTCGCCAGCGGAGGTCACCACCGGAGCGGCGGCGGCAGCGGGCTTGGCAGCCGGAGCGGTGGCGCCGGACTTCTTGGCCTCGACGGCGGCGACGGCGTCTTCCTTGGTGATGCGACCGCCCTTGCCGGTGCCGACCAGGGTAGCCGGATCGATGCCGTTCTCTTCGGCGATCTTGCGTGCGGCAGGAGCCAGGATCGGGTCCTCTTCACCACCGGCGGCCGGCGCGGCAGCCGGAGCGCTGGCAGCGGTCGGCTGGGCAGCCGGCGCGGCGGCGGCAGTGGCACCCTCTTCCACGCGAGCGATGACTTCTTCGCTCAGCACGGTGTCGCCTTCGTTCTTCAGGACTTCGGCCAGGACACCATCGACAGGTGCCACGACTTCCAGCACGACCTTGTCGGTCTCGATGTCAACCAGCAATTCGTCACGCTTGACCGCTTCGCCCGGCTTCTTGTGCCAGGTGGCGACGGTGCCGTCAGCGACCGATTCCGGGAAGGTAGGGGCTTTGATCTCGATAGCCATTCTATGAATTTCCTTAGTGATCTCTAGTAGTCGCGTGGCGAATCAAACGGAGAAAGCATCGTTCAGCAGTTTTTCCTGCTGCTCGGCGTGCATGGAGGCATAGCCGCAGGCCGGCGCGGCGGACGCATCGCGACCGGCGTATTCCAGGCCCAGGCCCTGCTTGTACCCGGACACGGCGCGACGCATGTGATGCTGGCTGCAGTACCAGGCACCCTGGTTCATCGGTTCTTCCTGGCACCAGACCACGCGCTCGAGGTTCGGATAACCGGCCAGTACCTCGGCCAGATCGTCTTCCGGGAACGGATAGAGCTGCTCCAGACGCACGATGGCGATGTCCTGGCGATTCTCGCTGCGGCGCTTTTCCAGCAGGTCGTAGTAGACCTTGCCGCTGCACAGGACCAGGCGCTTAACCTGCTGGGCATCGATCTGATCCAGCTCGTTGATCACGGTCTGGAACGAACCATGGGCCAGGTCTTCCAGGGTCGAGATGGCCAGCTTGTGGCGCAGCAGCGACTTGGGCGTGAGCACCACCAGCGGCTTGCGCAGCGGGCGGATCACCTGACGACGCAGCAGATGGTAGATCTGCGCCGGCGTGGTCGGTACGCAGACCTGGATGTTCTGCTCGGCGCACAGTTGCAGGTAACGCTCCAGACGAGCCGACGAGTGCTCCGGACCCTGGCCTTCGTAGCCATGGGGCAGCAGCATGGTCAGGCCGCAGAGACGACCCCACTTGATCTCGCCGCTGGTGATGAACTGGTCGATGACCACCTGGGCACCGTTGGCGAAGTCACCGAACTGGGCTTCCCAGACCACCAGCGCGTTGGGCGTGGTGGTGGCATAACCGTATTCGAAGCCCAGCACCGCTTCCTCGGAAAGGAAGGAGTCGTAGATCTCGAACGACGGCTGGTCTTCGGCCAGGTGCTGCAGGGGCACGTAGGGTACGGCGTCCTTCTGGTTGTGCAGCACCGCGTGACGGTGCGAGAAGGTGCCACGGCCGACGTCCTGACCGGTGATGCGGATCGGGTGGCCTTCGTGCAACAGGGTGGCGTAGGCCATGGTCTCGGCGAAGCCCCAGTTCAGGGGCAGACCGCCAGCAGTCATCTTCTGGCGGTCTTCGAGGATCTTGCCGACCTGACGCTGGACCACGACGCCTTCCGGAACCTGCAGCAGCTTGTTGGCCAGGTCCTGCAGGGTCTTGAGGTCGAAGCCGGTGTCGTGCCGGGCGGTCCAAGCGTGGCCGAGGTAGGGTTTCCAGTCGACGAACAGGTCGCGATTGGGTTCCTTGACCAGGCTGGCCACGACGTGACGGCCCTCGTCGAGGGCGCCGCGGTAGGCTTCGAACTGCGCCTGGACCTGCTCGGCGGTGACCACGCCGGCCTGGGTCAGGGCATCGGCGTAGAGATCGCGGGTGGTGCGCTGCTTGGCGATCTGCTGGTACATCAGCGGCTGAGTGCCGCTCGGCTCGTCGGCCTCGTTGTGGCCGCGACGGCGGTAGCACACCAGGTCGATGACGATGTCACGCTTGAACTGCATGCGGTAGTCGACCGCCAGCTGGGTGACGAACAGCACCGCTTCGGGATCGTCGCCGTTCACGTGGAAGATCGGCGCCTGGATCATCTTGGCGACGTCGGTGGCGTACTCGGTGGAGCGCGCGTCTTCCTGGCGGTTGGTGGTGAAGCCCACCTGGTTGTTGATGACGAGGTGCAGGGTGCCGCCGGTCTTGTAGGCGCGGGTCTGCGACATCTGGAAGGTTTCCATGACCACGCCCTGGCCCGCGAAGGCCGCGTCGCCGTGGATGGCGACGGGTACGACCTTGTCGCCGGAGCGATCGCCGCGGCGATCCTGGCGGGCACGTACCGAACCTTCCACCACCGGAGAGACGATCTCCAGGTGCGAAGGGTTGAACGCCAGCGCCAGGTGGACTTCGCCGCCCTGGGTCATGACGTTGGAGGAGAAGCCCTGGTGGTACTTGACGTCACCGGAGCCCAGCTCGACCAGCTTCTTGCCTTCGAATTCGTCGAACAGGTCGCGCGGGTTCTTGCCCAGGGTGTTGACCAGCACGTTCAGGCGGCCACGGTGGGCCATGCCGATCACCAGCTCCTTGACGCCATAGGAACCGGAACGCTGGATGATCTCGTCGATCAGCGGAATCAGGCTCTCGCCCCTTCCAGGCCGAAACGCTTGGTGCCCGGGTACTTGGTGCCCAGGTACTTTTCCAGGCCTTCGGCGGCGGTCAGGCGCTCCAGCAGATGGGTGCGGACTTCAGGGGAATACTGCGGGCGGCCACGGACGCTTTCCAGGCGCTGCAGGAACCAGCGGCGCTCCTCGGAATCGACGATGTGCATGAACTCCGCACCGACCGTGCGGCAATATGTCTCTTGCAGCGCATCCCTGATTTCACGGAGAGTTGCCTCCTCTTTGCCGATGAACAATTCACCGGTGCGGAATGTGGTATCCAGATCGGCATCGGTCAACCCATAGTGGTTGAGCAGCAGATCGGCAGGCGGCTGACGCTTCCACAGACCCAGGGGATCGAGTTGGGCAGCCTGATGGCCCTGCAGACGATACGCCTGGATCAGACGCAGGACTTCGACCTGCTTCTTCTCGTGTTCGGAACTGACGGTACCGGCCGAAACCGGTTGAGCTCGCCGCTGGTTCTTGCCCAACAGCACGAAATGGTCACGGATCGCGGAATGCGCGACGTCCGGCGAATTGCCAGTGACCGCAGGCAGCTTCTGGAAGTAGGTGCGCCACTCTTCCGGCACAGCGTTGGCATCGTGCAGAAACAGCTCATAGAGCTCTTCCACATAGGCAGCGTTACTGCCGGACAGGTGAGCGCTGTCCCACAGTTGCTGCATCTGACTTTCGTGCATCTAGTTCACCCCTTCGGCAGAGATAGCATCAGCCGATAACCAGTCTCGACGCGAGACCTGGCCTCCCTACGGCTGCGCCAATGCCCGGATGCTGTTCCGGGTATCCCTGAATGGACATTGGTTGAATCAAGCTATCGAGGTCGCTAACGAACCCGCCCGGCACAACTGGCCGGGCGGGACGTGGATCAGGTACCGCTCTGCAGCAGCATCGCCCGCACATGGCCAATGGCCTTGGTCGGGTTCAGCCCCTTGGGACAGACCGCCACGCAGTTCATGATCGACCGGCAGCGGAACACGCTGAACGGATCGTCCATGGCCGCCAGACGTTCCTGGGTCTTGGTGTCACGACTGTCGGCCAGGAAGCGATAGGCCTGCAGCAGCGCGGCGGGGCCGAGGAACTTGTCGGGGTTCCACCAAAAGGACGGGCAGGACGTCGAGCAGCAGGCACACAGGATGCACTCGTACAGACCATCGATCTTCTCGCGGTCTTCCGGGCTCTGCAGGCGCTCGATGGCCGGGGCCGGAGTCTCGTTCTGCAGGAACGGCTTCACCTTCTCGTACTGCTTGTAGAAGATGCTCATGTCGACGACCAGGTCACGGATGACCGGCAGGCCGGGCAGCGGGCGCACGACCAGCTTGTCGTTCTTGACCACGGCCGACAGCGGCGTGATGCACGCCAGGCCGTTCTTGCCGTTGATGTTCATGCCGTCGGAGCCGCACACACCTTCGCGGCAGGAACGACGGTAGGAGAAGCCTTCATCCTGCTCTTTGATCAGAGCCAGGACGTCCAGCACCATGAGGTCCTTCCCACCGGTATCGACCTGGAACTCTTGCATGGACGGCAGGCCGTCCTGATCCGGGTTGTAACGATAAACGCTGACTTTCAACATGGTGGTCACCTTTAGTAAGTCCGAACCTTGGGTTCGAACATCGGTACGGTCTTGGGCGCGAAGTTGACTCCACGCTTACTGACCCGCTTTTCACCGGGGAAATAGAGGGTGTGGCACAGCCAGTTCTCGTCGTCACGCTCTTCGAAGTCTTCACGGGCGTGAGCACCACGGGACTCCTTGCGGTTCTCGGCAGCGATGGCGGTTGCTTCGGCCACTTCCAGCAGGTTCTGCAACTCGAGCGCCTCGATACGGGCGGTGTTGAAGCCCTGGCTCTTGTCGTTGATCTTGACCTTGGCGATGCGCTCGCGCAGATCGGCCAGCTCGGCGATGCCCTTCTGCATGTACTCGCCGGTGCGGAACACCCCGAAGTAGTTCTGCATGCAAGTCTGCAGCTGCTTGCGCAGCGTGGCGACGTCGTCGCCAGTGGTCCGCTCATTGACGCCGGACAGACGCTGCAGCGAGGCTTCCAGGTCGCTTTCCGAAGCACCGCGGTGCTCGATGCCGTCCTTGAGCGCCTTCTCCAGATGCAGACCGGCCGCACGACCGAAGACCACCAGGTCCAGCAGCGAGTTGCCACCCAGGCGGTTGGCGCCGTGCACGGACACGCAAGCCACTTCGCCCACGGCGAACAGGCCTTCGATGATTCTGTCGTTGCCGTTGGCGTCCTGAGTGATGGCCTGACCATGAATGTTGGTGGCGATGCCGCCCATCATATAGTGGCAGGTGGGGATCACGGGCACCGGCGCGACGACCGGGTCGACATGGGCGAAGGTCTTGGACAGTTCGCAGATGCCGGGCAGACGGCTGTGCAGCACGTCTTCACCCAGGTGGTCCAGCTTCAGCAGCACGTGGTCGCCATCCGGACCGCAACCGTTGCCGGCCAGCACTTCCTTGACCATGGAACGGGCGACCACGTCGCGACCGGCCAGGTCCTTGGCGTTGGGCGCATAGCGCTCCATGAAGCGCTCGCCGTGCTTGTTGATCAGATAGCCACCCTCACCACGGCAACCCTCGGTGACCAGCACCCCGGCGCCGGCGATGCCGGTGGGGTGGAACTGCCACATCTCGATGTCCTGCACCGGCACACCGGCGCGCAGCGCCATGCCGACGCCGTCACCGGTGTTGATCAGGGCGTTGGTGGTGGAGGCATAGATACGGCCCGCACCGCCGGTGGCCAGCACGGTGGCCTTGGCCTTGACGTAGACGGTCTCGCCGGTCTCGATGCAGATGGCGATGACCCCGACGATGACGCCGTCCTGGTTCTTCACCAGATCCACGGCGTACCACTCGTTGAGGAATACCGTGTTGTTCTTCAGGTTGCCCTGATAGAGGGTGTGCAGCAGGGCGTGACCGGTACGGTCGGCCGCGGCGCAGGTCCGCGCGGCCTGGCCGCCCTTGCCGTAGTCCTTGGACTGGCCGCCGAAGGGACGCTGATAGATGCGGCCCTGCTCGGTGCGGGAGAACGGCAGACCCATGTGCTCGAGTTCGAAGACCGCTTCCGGGCCTACGGAGCACATGTACTCGATGGCGTCCTGGTCACCGATGTAGTCCGACCCCTTGACGGTGTCGTACATGTGCCAGCGCCAGTCATCGTTCGGGTCGGCCGAGGCGATGGCGCAGGTGATGCCGCCCTGGGCGGACACGGTATGGGAACGGGTCGGGAAGACCTTGGTGATCACCGCGGTCTTGTGACCGGACTGGGCCAGTTGCAGCGCTGCGCGCATACCGGCGCCGCCGCCACCTACGATAATGGCATCAAACGAGATATGACGAATTGTGGACATAGATCAAACACCCCAGAAGATCTGCACGCCCCAGACGAAGAACGCGAACATCGCGAACCCGCATACCGCCTGGAACAGGAAACGCACGGCGGTAGCGCCCTTGCCGATAGCCATGGTGGTCAGGTAGTCGGTGGAGATGGTCCACATACCAACCCAGGCATGAACGCAGACGGACACCAGCGCCAGCAGGCTGAAGATGCGCATCAGGGTGTGGGAGAACAGGCCGTGCCATTGCTCGAAGGTGAGCCCTGGGTGAAGGATCAGGTAGCCGATGATAAAGAGGAAGTAGACCGCAAGGACGACTGCCGAGACCCGTTGAGCCATCCAGTCGTAGAGACCGGAACGCGAAAGATTGGTGACGTTGGTTACCATACCCAAACCCCTGCCAGAATGATCAGAACTGCGGAAATGACCAGCACAAGCTGCGCACCCAGCTTGCCACCCTGCAGGGTTTCGCCGGCGCCACCATCCATGATCAGGTGCCGGATGCCGGCGACCAGATGGTAGAGCAATGCAGACAGCAGACCCCAGATCACGAGCTTGACCAGCGGATAGGCCAGAAAAGCTTTCACTTGGCCGAAGCCTTCCGGACTGCCCAGGGACAGGTGCAGGCCATAAAGCATGACTGCAATGCCGAGGAACAGGATGACGCCGGAGATACGGTGAAGAATCGAGGTATAAGCTGTGATAGGTAGTTTGATGGTCCTGAGATCTAGGTTTACAGGTCGTTTGCTATTCACGGCTTCTTTCACACTGAGGGCCCAATTGCGGTCGGGCTAGTTATAGGAGATTCCACATCTGCTACACGCTTCCTGTTGGAAGCGTCTCGACCGCTCGGCATCAGCTCGCCGACCCGGTACGGTCGGGCGAGAATTATAGACAGTTAGCCTACTCATGACAAACGCGGATGCCCGATTCCGACGTCGCCAGCTGATATTCAGAAGCCTGCGTGTTAAGGTCTTTTCGCCGCACAATCCGCCCAGAAAGAGCCTTTAGGGTGATATTTTCGTAAATTGACTTTCAAATTTATCCCTCTATAGTGGGCGAGGCCCTGAGTGGAGGGTTTATTGATGATTTCAAAGCAAAATAAGGAGGCCTAATGGCTGACAAGAAAGCGCAGTTGATCATCTCGGGAGCGGATCCGGTTGACCTGCCCGTTATGTCCGGCACCCTTGGCCCGGACGTGATCGATGTTCGCAACCTCACCTCCACTGGTGTGTTCACCTTCGACCCGGGCTTCATGTCCACTGCCTCGTGCGAGTCCAAGATCACCTATATCGATGGTGACAAGGGCATCCTGCTGCACCGGGGCTACCCGATCGAGCAACTGGCGGAGAAATCCGACTATCTCGAGACCTGTTACCTGCTGCTCAAGGGTGAATTGCCGAACGCGCAAGAAAAGGCGCAGTTCGTTGACACCATCAAGAACCACACCATGGTTCACGAGCAACTGAAGAACTTCTTCAACGGCTTCCGCCGCGATGCGCACCCCATGGCGATCATGTGCGGTGTGGTCGGCGCCCTCTCGGCCTTCTACCACGACTCCCTGGACATCACCGATCCGCAGCACCGCGAGATTTCGGCGATGCGCCTGATCGCCAAGATGCCGACCCTGGCAGCCATGGTGCACAAGTACTCCATGGGTCAGCCGATGATGTATCCCCGCAACAACCTGGGATACGCGGAAAACTTCCTGCACATGATGTTCAACACCCCGTGCGAGGAAAAGCCGATCAGCCCGGTGCTGGCCCGCGCCATGGATCGCATCTTCATCCTGCATGCCGACCATGAGCAGAACGCCTCCACCTCTACCGTCCGCCTGGCCGGTTCGTCGGGCGCCAACCCCTTCGCCTGCATTGCTGCCGGTATCGCCGCCCTCTGGGGCCCGGCGCATGGTGGCGCGAACGAAGCGGTACTGAAGATGCTCGACGAGATTGGCGATGTGGCCAACATCGACAAGTTCGTGGCCAAGGCCAAGGACAAGAACGATCCGTTCAAGCTGATGGGCTTCGGCCATCGCGTCTACAAGAACTTCGATCCGCGCGCCACGGTGATGAAGCAGACCTGCGACGAGGTCCTGGCCGAGCTCGGCATCAACGATCCGCAGCTGGAACTGGCCATGCGCCTCGAAGAACTGGCTCGCAAGGACCCCTACTTCGTCGAGCGCAACCTCTACCCGAACGTGGACTTCTACTCCGGCATCATCCTCAAGGCGATCGGTATCCCGACCAGCATGTTCACCGTGATCTTCGCCATGGCGCGGACCGTCGGCTGGATCTCGCACTGGCAGGAAATGCTGTCCGGTCCCTACAAGATCGGCCGGCCGCGCCAGCTGTACACCGGCGTTGCCCAACGCGACATCTCGGACGATCGCGGCTGATCGATCCGCCAGTAAGAACCCCGCTTTGGCGGGGTTTTTTTATGCCTGTAGCACTTGATCGAAGTCGGGCGCGAGAAACGTCAGGCATGAAAAAGCCCGCACTAGGCGGGCTTTTTCGAGTCTGGATCAGGCAGTTTACTTGGCCTGAGCTTCGACTTCGGCTTCTACGCGACGGTTGACAGCGCGGCCGGCTTCGGTGGCGTTGTCAGCAACCGGGCGGGATTCGCCGTAACCAACAGCATTCACGCGGCCGCCCTGCACGCCGTACTGGTTAACCAGGACGTTACGCACGGCGTTGGCACGACGCTCGGACAGCTTCTGGTTGTAGGCGTCGGTGCCGACGGAGTCGGTGTGGCCTTCAACGGTGGTCGAGGTCTGCGGGTACTGCTGCATGAAATCAGCCAGGTTCTTGATGTCGGCATAGCTGTTGGGCTTGACCACGGCCTTGTCGAAATCGAATTTCACGTCCAGCTCGACGCGAACGGTTTCGGCAGCAGCCGGGCAGCCGGTAGCGTCAACGGTGACGTTGGCCGGGGTGTTCGGGCACTTGTCGACGTTGTCGCAGACGCCGTCGTTGTCGGAATCGGTGCAGACGTCAGCAACGGGGGCCGGAGCCGGAGCCGGAGCTACTTCTTTCTTGGTGGAACCACCGAAGTTCAGACCAACACCTACAGCAGCGCTCCACTCGGTGTCGCCGTAGTCGATGTTGTAGTTAGCTTGCACGCCGGTACGGGCATACAGGTTCTCGGTGAAGTAGTACTTCAGGCCGGCACCCAGGTTGGCGTAGGTGGAGCGATCACGACCACCTTCGTTGATGTCGCGGTTGCTGATGGACTGGTGAGCGAAGCCACCGGACACGTACGGACGCAGGCCGACGCCGGGCTGACCGAAGTGGTAGTAGGCATCCAGAGCGGCCAGGCTGCCCTTGATGTTCTTGTGACCCAGGTCGTGGTCGCCACGGGCGTTGTGGTACTCACCGTAGGACAACGCCAGCTCAACGTCATCGGTCAGGAAGTAGCCAACGGAACCACCGTACAGGTCAGCATTGGTCATGTTGCGCTGGCTGTCGGTGAACAGACGGCTGCCGAACAGCTCGGTCTCGACGGCGCCTTGACCTTGTGCCAGGGCGCTCAGCGAGGCGCTTGCCAGCAGGGAGCCGATAACGACGCCCAAGGTGCTCTTCAGTTTCATCCTTTGTATCCCCATTTTAGTGGTACTAATTCCGGCAATCTCCGGAGGCTTCGACAACAAGTTTTCGTGAAGTTCAAAAACTTACGACCGACACATCCGGTCAGCCCTCAACTTCAGCTGCGAACTTGTCACGCAGTTTGTCGAGTGCCCGCTTGTACCGCATCTTGGTGGCGCTGAGGCCCATGTGCATGATGTCGGCGATCTCCTGGAACTCCAGCTCGGCGACGAAGCGCAGCACCAGAATTTCCCGATCGACCTGACCCACATGGACCAGCCAGCGATCCATCCCTCCCTTCTCTTCCAGCTTCGGCGCCCGTTCCTCGGAGGCTTCCTCCATCGGATCCAGACTTAATGCCTCTACCAGCCGCCGCTTGCGACGTTCCTTGCGGTACTGAGTGATGCACTCGTTGTAGGTGATGCTGTACAGCCAGGTCTTGAATTTCGATTTCCCCTCGAAATTCTTCAAACCGTAAAGCACCTTCAGCATGATCTCCTGGCAGACATCGTCTGCATCCCGGTCGTTCCCCAGGTAGCGGGCGCAGACGTTGAACAGGGTGCGCTGATAACGGCGCATCAGTTCTTCGTAGGCTCGCGTCACGTGGAAGAGTTCACCATGCGCGCGCTGGACCAGCTCTTCATCACTGAGCGTAGTCGGGTCGTAGGCATGAGGGGCAGGCTTGTTCAAGACGGAGTTGGCTACCAAAAAGTGGCGGGCATGATAGCCATCTCCGCGGCGCCTGTCAGCGGCTGCGCACCTGAGCCTCCAGTAATAGACGGTTCGGAACCGAAACGATATCGCCCTCCTCGGTCATGATGAGGGTCTTGGCGGTCCCGATTTCCTCGATCTCGCCTTCGACGTCCGCCAGGGTCACCCACTGGCCGACTTCGTAGAGTTCGCGCACATAGATGCCGGCCAGAATCTGCGACACCAGCCCCCGGCTGCCCAGACCCAGGGCCAGGGCGGCGGCCAGGGCGAAGGCGGTCAGCACGATGGCGATGACTAGGTTCAGCAGCTCGGTCTTGATCTCCAGCTGACCGACCGCGACCGAAATCGAAATGATGATGACCAGGCCCTGGGCCAGGCGCCCCAGCCCCGCGGCGTAATCTAGGCCGACACCCTCGGCGGCGCCGTGGACCAGGCCACTGACCAGTTGCGCCAGCAGCACGCCAACGATGAGCACCAGGGCGGCACCAAAGATCTTGGGTACATAGAGCGCCATGACGTCCAGGGTGGAGGACACGCGCTGCAGGCCCAGGGATTCGGCGGCCGACACTAGGAACACCAGCAGGACAAACCAATAGACAATCCGGCCGATCAGGGTGGTGACCGGGATGCGGATGCCGATCTTGGCCAGCTGTTTGGTCACACCGGCACCGGCAAGGATGCGATCCAGGCCGAGTTTGGCGAGTACCTTCGACAGCACGGTATCGAGAATCTTGGCGACGGCGAAGCCGGCGAGGATCACCACCAGGGCGCCAAAGACGTTGGGAATGAAACCGGCCACCTTGCTCCACAGGGTGGTCATGGCGGACAACAGACTCTGGGTCCAGATATCGAATTCCATCTACTTCAGGATCTCCGGGGAAGATTCGCTACGCCGGGTGCGACGTAAGCGCGGCTTCAGATGAGGGGCACCGTTGCCCAGCGCCAGCAGCAGCACCGATACCCAGTGCCGCCCGATCAGATCGAACAGCGCACCCGCGCCCACCTGGCGGTTGGCGGTCTTGAGCACCCGGTGCAAGCGCGCCTGGTCATCGCCCTCCTCGTCCTGAGCGTTGGCCGGGGTATTGAGGAGCGCCTTGAGGGACGCTTCGAAAGGATCGTGCATAAGCACCTCGCTGGTCGTTTCCTCTTGACGCAACGAGGTGGAGGCGGGTCACAGCCAGCGCAGTCGGCGAAACAGCCAGACCTGGAAGATCGATACCGCCGCGATCAGCAGGCAGGCGGCCACGAAGCCGAAGGGAGACGACGAACCCGGCAGGCCGCCCATGTTCATTCCCAGCAGACCGGTGATGAAGCTGATGGGCAGGAAGAAACCGGTGATGATGGCCAGCAGATAGAGGGTGCGATTGGTCTTTTCCGTGGTCGCCCGCTGTTCGGCGTCCTGCAGCAGCGCCACCCGCTCGCGCATTACCTCGAGTTCTTCCAGGTTGCGCACCAGGCTGTTGTGCAATTCGCTCCAGTACCCCTGACTGGCCGCCTCGACGAACCAGGCGGGCTTGCCACGGGCCAGATCGCCATAGATGTCGCGCTGCGGGGCCAGGTAACGGCGCAACCCGGTCGCGCGACGCCTGAGGGTGAGCACCTGGGCATGGTCGGGCAGGCTGTTCTCATCCTGGTCGACCTGCTCTTCGAGGCCATCGAGCTGGTCGGACAGGCCGCGCACCAGGTCATCGACCCGGCTGGTCATGTAGCTGGCGAGATAGAGCACCAGTTCCTCGGCGCTCTGGGCGCCGATGCCCGTTTCCAGGTCTTCCTGGACTTCGGCGGCAGCCTTCATGGGTCTCATGCGCAGCGAGATCACCCGGCGTTTGTCGACGAATACCCGCAGCGACACCATGTCTTCGGGCACGGCGCCAGGATTGAGGTTCACCCCGCGCAGGAACAGCAGCAGGCTGTCGTCGGGCTGATTGACCAGCCGCGGGCGGGTCGCCTCCTCCAGCAGCAGGTCACAGGCGAATTCGCTCAGGCCGCTGGATTGCCGGAGCCAGGCCTGGGCTTCGGGAACGCTGCGATCCCAGTGTAGCCAGAGCACCTCGCCGGGGCCCGGCTCGGCCTCGGCCAGTTCCCGGCGGCTAAGGCGTCTTCCGCCGCCACGGCCATCGAGGAGATAGCCATAGATGAGACCCTGTTCCACATCGCTGTCGTACTGCTGCATCTGACGTCTCTTGCAGGGATCGCGACCGCTTCCGGTCAAGCGCTCCGGCAAAGGCGGCCCTGAACAGGGCGCAGGCGCCACCTTCGTGGGGAATGGGGGAATTAATCCTGGAAAGGCTCACCCCGCCTGCCAGGCGGGGTGAGTCCTGGGATCAGGCGTTGCCTTCAGCCAGGAAGAACCAGGTGTCGAGCACGGAGTCGGGGTTGAGCGAGACGCTCTCGATGCCCTGCTCCATCAGCCACTTGGCCAGGTCCGGGTGATCCGAGGGACCCTGACCGCAGATGCCGATGTACTTGCCGGCCCGGTTGCAGGCGGCGATGGCATTGGCCAGCAGCTTCTTGACCGCCGGATTACGCTCGTCGAACAGGTGGGCGATGATGCCGGAGTCGCGATCCAGGCCCAGGGTGAGCTGGGTCAGGTCGTTGGAGCCGATGGAGAAGCCGTCGAAGTGCTCGAGGAACTCGTCCGCCAGCAGGGCGTTGGAGGGCAGCTCGCACATCATGATCACGCGCAGGTCGTTCTCGCCGCGCTTGAGGCCGTTCTCGCCGAGCAACTCGACCACCCGTGCCGCCTCGTCCAGGGTGCGCACGAAGGGCACCATGAGCTCGACGTTGGTCAGGCCCATCTCTTCGCGCACCTTCTTCATGGCGCGACATTCCAGCTCGAAGCAGTCGCGGAAGTTCTCGCTGATGTAGCGGGAGGCACCGCGGAAGCCCAGCATGGGGTTCTCTTCCTCGGGTTCGTAGAGCTTGCCGCCGATCAGGTTGGCGTACTCGTTGGACTTGAAGTCCGACAGGCGCACGATGACCTTTTTCGGCCAGAAGGCGGCAGCCAGGGTGGCGACCCCTTCCACCAGCTTCTCGACATAGAAGCCGACCGGATCCGAATAGCCGGCGATACGCTTGTCGACGCTTTCCTTCACCTCGAAGGGCAGGCTGTCGTAGTTCAGCAGCGCCTTGGGATGCACGCCGATCATTCGATTGATGATGAATTCGAGGCGCGCCAGACCCACGCCGGCGTTGGGCAGCTGGGCGAAATCGAAGGCACGGTCGGGGTTGCCGACGTTCATCATGATCTTGAATGGCAACTCGGGCATGGCATCCACCGAGCTCTTGCGGATGTCGAAGTCCAGCTCGCCTTCGTAGATCAGGCCGGTATCGCCCTCGGCGCAGGAGACGGTGACGGTCTGGCCTTCCTTGAGCAGGCTGGTGGCATTGCCGCAGCCGACCACCGCCGGGATACCCAGCTCGCGGGCGATGATGGCGGCGTGACAGGTACGCCCGCCCCGGTTGGTGACGATGGCGCTGGCGCGCTTCATCACCGGCTCCCAGTCGGGGTCGGTCATGTCCGAAACCAGGACATCGCCGGGCTGGACGCGATCCATCTCGCTGACGTCGCGGATGATCTTGACCTTGCCGGCGCCGATGCGCTGGCCGATGGCACGGCCTTCCACCAGCACCTGGCCCTTGTCCTTGAGCAGGTAGCGCTCCATGACGGTGGCGCTGGCCCGGCTCTTCACGGTTTCAGGACGGGCCTGGACGATGTAGAGCTTGCCGTCGTCGCCGTCCTTGGCCCACTCGATGTCCATCGGCCGTCCATAGTGGCGCTCGATGATCAGCGCCTGCTTGGACAGTTCGGTGACCTCGGCGTCGGTGATCGAGAAACGCGCGCGATCCGCGGGCTCGACATCGACGGTACGGACCGAGCGGCCGGCCTTGGCTTCTTCGCCATAGACCATCTTGATCGCCTTGCTGCCCAGGTTGCGTCTGAGGATGGCCGGGCGACCGGCTTCCAGGGTGGGCTTGTGGACATAGAATTCGTCCGGGTTCACCGCGCCCTGCACCACGGTCTCGCCCAGGCCATAGGCGGCGGTGACGAAGACCGCATCGCGGAAGCCGGATTCGGTATCCAGGGTGAAGAGCACGCCGGCGGCGCCGGTTTCCGAACGCACCATGCGCTGCACGCCGGCGGACAGGGCGACCAGCTTGTGATCGAAGCCCTGGTGGACGCGGTAGGCGATGGCGCGGTCATTGAAGAGGGAGGCGAAGACTTCCTTGGCCGCGCGAATGACGTTGTCGACGCCGCGGATGTTGAGGAAGGTTTCCTGCTGGCCGGCAAAGGAGGCATCCGGCAGGTCTTCGGCGGTCGCCGAAGAGCGCACGGCCACGGCGAGATTGGGGTTGCCTGCCGAGATCTCGGCGAAGGCCCGGCGAATCTCGGCGTCCAGGCGCTCGGGGAAGGGTGCATCCATGACCCACTGGCGGATCTGGGCGCCAGTCTTGGCCAGGGCGACGACGTCGTCGACATCCAGGGCATCGAGGGCGGCGTGGATACGCTCGTTCAGCCCGCTCTGCTCAAGGAAATCGCGATAGGCCTGGGCCGTGGTGGCGAACCCGCCCGGCACGGAGACGCCCGCGTTGGCCAGGTTGGCGATCATCTCGCCGAGAGATGCGTTCTTGCCGCCCACGCGCTCGACGTCGTGTACGCCAAGCTGCTCCAGTGAAATTACATACTCGTCCAAGGTCTTCTCTCCATCTTGTGTCTTTGTGGGAAAGCAGTACGCCTCGGCGCCCGCCCCATGGACAGTGGACGGCGGTAGGTTACAGTGCAGCGATCCCTGCCCCGTACGCCACCAGGACGTCCCTCCATGCAACGAACCGCCTTTTTCATTTCCGACGGTACCGGCATCACGGCCGAAACCCTCGGTCAGAGCCTCCTGGCCCAGTTCGGGGACATCACCTTCAGAAAGATCACGCGCCCCTACGTGGATACGCTGGACAAGGCCAGGGCGATGGTACAGCAGATCAATGCCGCCGCCGTCCAGGACGGTGCGCGACCCATCATCTTCGATACCATCGTCAACCGTGACATCCGGGCCATTCTGGACCAGTCGAACGGGTTCATGATCGACATCTTCTCCACGTTTTTATCCCCGCTCGAACGGGAACTTTCCGCCGAATCTTCGTATTCGGTAGGGAAGTCACATTCGATCATGCACAATAGTCACTACATGGAGCGGATCGAGGCCGTCAATTTCGCACTCGAAAACGACGACGGCGCCCGCACGACCCACTATGCGCAGGCCGATCTGATCCTGGTGGGGGTCTCGCGCTGTGGCAAGACGCCGACCTGCCTCTACATGGCGCTGCAATATGGCATCCGCGCGGCGAACTATCCGCTGACCGAAGAGGACATGGAGCGCCTGCAGTTGCCCGCTTCGCTCAAGACCTACAAGGACAAGCTGTTCGGGCTGACCATTGACGCCGAGCGCCTGGCGGCGATCCGCCACGAGCGCCGGCCCAACAGTCGCTATGCGAGCTTCGCCCAGTGCGAATTCGAACTGCGCGAGGTGGAGAGTCTGTTCCGTCGCGAGAACATCTCCTTCATCAACACCACGCATTTTTCCGTGGAGGAGATTTCGGCGAAGATTCTGGTGGAGAAAGGCGTGGAAAGACGGTTTAAATAGCCGACCACCCTCCTCTTCAGCGCCTGCGTGGCGCGCCAGGCGACCGCCATGAACCTCGTCGATGCCCTGCTGTTCTTTCCGGTCGCCCTGCTCATCGCCCTGACCCCCGGCCCCAACAACTTCTGCTCGCTCGGCAATGGCATCCGCCATGGCGCGGTGACCGCGGGCTTGGCAGCCCTAGGTCGCGATGTGGCCTTCGTGATCTTCCTGGTGATCTCGGCGGTGGGCCTGGGCGCCATGCTGCTGGCTTCGGAGACGGCCTTCACCGTCATCAAGTGGATCGGCGCGCTCTACCTGCTCTACCTGGGCGTGAAGAGCTGGCGCAGCCGGGCCTTTGACGGCCTGGACCTGACCGAGACCGGGGCGGCCCAACCGCGGGCGCTGCACCGGCTGATGCTGCAGGAATTCCTCATCGGCATCAGCAATCCCAAGGCGATCCTGCTGTTCGCCGCGGTCTTTCCGCAGTTCATCGACCCCAGCCAGCCGACGACCCAGCAATTCGTCTACCTGGGTGGCACCCATCTGTTCGCGGAAATGGTCGCGGCCTTCATCTATGGTCTGTTCGGCCGGCAGATCCGCCGCTTCATCCGCGGACCCCGTGGGGTCCGTCGCCTCAACCAGGCTACCGGGGCCTTCTTTGCCGGCGCAGGCGGTCTGTTGCTGACCGCCCACCGCTGATTCAGGACGACACCAGCCCGGACTGGGCGGCGCCCAGCTTGGCCAGGGCCGCTTCGATCGCCGACCAGGGCTGCTGCCTGGGCGCTACCGGCTTGTCCACGGCTGCCTGGCGAGCGGTCCGCACCAGAGCGTTGAATTCGGCTGTCAGAGCAGCGGCCTGGGCCGTGTCCGCATCTCCGGTAAAGACCACGGGCGACAGCCAGAGGCGCTCCTTCAGGCGTTCGCCGATCTGGTAGGCGAATTGCAGCCGCCGCTGCTGGCCGATCTGCCCGGCCTCGGTGTCTTCGACCAGGCCCAGCGACAGCGTCTTGTAGGCCGGCAGCCGATCGAGCAGACCCTGCTGGGCCTGGACCGAACGCGGCCAGTCCACATGCAGCCCCTCCACCGGCAGAGCGGTAGCCAGGCCCAGGTTGTCGATCAGCTCACCGTGACACACGCCCAGCAGCTTCTTCAGCGGCTCGCGCTGCAGCAGGTTGTAGGCCCTTTCGAAGGCGGTACGCCAGGCCAGCGGCAGCTCCAGCGCCAGCAGCGGCTCGTCGAGCTGGATCCATTCCACGCCCTGGGCGGCCAACCGCGCGAAGATCTCGCCGTAGACCGGCAGCAGCGACTCCAGCAGCTCGAGGCGGTCGAAGGCGGGATCGAGTGCGCGACCAAGCCACAGATAGCTCAGCGGCCCGAGGATTATCGGCTTGACGGCCAGACCGAGCGCCTGGGCCTCGGCGACCTCATCGAAAAGCTGTTCCCAGCCGATGGCAAAGGACTGGTCCGAGGTGAATACGGGAACCTGACAGGTGCCGGCGAACCCGTGATCGTCCGCCGGCTCGACATGGGCGGCAGCGCCTACCAGATAGGAGTGCGCCAGCACCCGATCGCCCCAGCCAAAGTCGCCTACCGTAAGCCACTCACACCCCGCAGCCTGCTGGGCACGCCACGCCTGCCGACGCTGCTCGCGTCCCTGGGCGATCAGGGCGGCGCGGTCGCAATTGTCGAGAGACGCCAGGGACGCGTCACCCTGTTGCTCGCTGCGCGCGGAACCCTGGGAATGAATCTTGACCATTGCACACCTCCACCTGACAGGCTGGAGATTGTCTTCTCGCACGACGCATGAAACAAACTCAGGTTTCTTGTGATGAACTCAAGTTTCTTTCATACACCCGATCAGGGCTTGAAGCGCGCCATGCTGTAGACGTCGGTGAACACCCCATCGCGCAGGGCATAGCGCCGCAGCAGACCTTCTTCTTCGAAACCGAGCTTGCGATAGAGCGCCAGGGCCGGCTCGTTGTCGCTGAAAACCGTCAGCTCCACCCGTTGCAGATTCATCCAGTTGTCAGCGAGGTCGAGCAGCGCCGTCAGCAGCTGGGTGCCTATGCCCTGCCCCTGGCAATCCCGGGCCACGCCCATACCGATGGCACCACAATGCTGGCGGCGAATGCGCGGCTGCTGTTCGAGACTGGCGCTGCCCACCACCCGCCCCTGCTGCAGGGCGACCAGCGCCACCCGGCCTTCGCGCTCGGCGCTCTGCCGCTGCCGCCATTGCTCGGCGGTCTGATAAGGCAATTGCAGCACCTGTCGCGCCACTACCGGATCGCCATAAAGGGCGGCCAGGCCCTCGGCGTGACGATCGGCATAGCGTTCCAGATGGACGAGCGAGCTGGACATGGGTGGCACTCCTTCGCGGAAGTCCGCAGCTTCGCCCAGGTCCGGGGGATCGGACAAGGGCGAAGCGTACGAGTCACGCGCCGGTTACAGCGTCCACTTCAGGCTAAGCATGACGTTGCGAGGATCGCCGTAGGTGCCGAAACCCGTGCCGCTGGGAATGCCCTGCCAATACTTCTCGTCGAAGATGTTGTTGAAGTTGACCCGGCCATCCCAGTGGTCGTTGAAGCGGTAGCCCGCCATCAGGCCGACCACGGAATAGCTGTCCTGCTTGGCCTCGCCATTACCCACCCGCTTGAAGGTCTCGCTCTGCGCCAGCACATCGGCGCCGATGCGCCATTTGCTCAGATCCCCGGTCAGTTGATAGCTGGTGGCAGCCTTGAACAGATGCTTGGGCTGCTCCGGAGCGAAGCGGCGGTCTTCGTAGACCAGATCCTTGGTGTACTCGCTCAGCACCAGGGTATAGGCCGCCGATGCCTGCCAGTTGGGCGCCAGTTGCCCGGAGATCTCCGCATCGATGCCACGGCTGCGCACTTCGCCGGCAGTGTCGTAGCAGGTACGGCTCTGCCGGGTGCACTCGATCGGCTGGGGGGACAGCTCATAGGCGCGGCCCTCCTGAATGGTCTCGAAGAGCGCTACGGAGGCATTCAGGGCACCGTCGAAATAGGCGCCCTTCAGGCCAATCTCGTAGCTCTTGCCCGTCATGGGCGCGAGCACGGAGTTACCGGTGTTCTGCTGGCTCTGCGGTTTGAAGATATCGGTGTAGCTGGCGTAGACCGAATAGGTGTCGTTCAGGTCGTAGATGATGCCGGCATAGGGCGTAAATTCACGCGTGGCCTTGTAGTCGTCATCGCTGTAGAGGTTGTCGAAGTCATACCAGCTGACCCGGCCGCCGACGATGACGTGCAGCGGGTCTATGGGGTTGAAACGCGCCGCCGCGTAGATCGCTTCTTCGGTCGTGGTGTTCTTGCTGGCATAGGGCGTCAGGCTGTCCTTGGCCGGCTTGGGAATGCTGCTGGGGCGGAAGTTGTAGATATCGATCGGTGTAGCACCCGAGTAGCCGCCACGCTGATAGAACTTCTCCTGACGGCGACTCACCCCGGCCATCAATTCGTGCTCGCGGCCCAGCAACTGGAAGGGACCGCTGACCGAGGCGTCGATGTTGAGCTGGTCGGAATCGGTACGGTAGGCGCCGGAAGCGGTACCGAGATCGGCCACCGTGTTGTAGGCGTAGTTGTTGCTCGGCAGGGTGGTGACGTAGTTGGAATAGGTATCCGAATTCGCCCAGACCTGCTGCGCCGCCAGCTTGGCCTTCCAGCCGTTGTCGAAGGTGTGGGTGATGTCGGAGAACAGGGTGTAGTTGTCCTGATCCCAGTAAGCCCAGTCGCCGCTCAGGAAGGTGGAGCGCGACAGGTGCAGGTTTTCCCCATTGGGACCGCTGGGCAGGCTGCCCCAATCGGAGGTCTTGTCCTCGCGCTGCTTGGACGCGCCGATGGTCCAGGTGGTGGCGTCGCTGAGATCCGCTTCGAGGACGCCATAGAAGGTCTGGCGCTTGCGCTCGCGCACGTCCTGGAAACTGTGGCCGTCCTCGTAGGCGGCCACGGCGCGACCGCGCAGGGTGCCGGCTTCGTTGAGCTTGTTGGAGGCGTCGACCTCGGTACGGTAGCGGTCCCAGCTGCCGGCGCTGGTGGTGACGCTGACCTGGGGGAAGGCGGTCGGGCGCTTGCGCACCAGATTCAGGGTGGCCGAAGGATCGCCGGCGCCGGTCATCAGGCCGGTGGCGCCGCGAACCACCTCGACGCGGTCGTAGATGGACAGATCGGCCGAGGACAGGGTGTCGAGGGTAAAGGTCCCGGCCGTGGTGGGCAGGCCGTCGTACATGATGTTGTCGATGCGGAAGCCACGGGAGAGGAATTCCTGACGGTCGCCGCCGAACTTGTTCAGCGTCACTCCAGGGGCGTATCTGACCACATCATTGAGATCGGTCATGCCCTGGTCTTCCATGCGCTGCCGGGTGATGACACTCACCGACTGGGGCGTCTCCCGGATCGACAGGGGCAGGCCGGTGGAGGTGCTCATGGCGCCGGTGGTGTAGGAGCGTGTCCCTTCGGTGGTCGTCCGGCCGGTCAGGGAGCCATCGTCCGCGCTGATGGTGGTGGCCTCCAGCGCCACGCTGCCGGTCGCCGCCTGGGTGGCCACCGGGGCGACGGTCGCGACCGAGCCGCTGACCGAGGCCGCAAGGCCACTGCCCGCCAGCAGGCGCTGCAGGGCGACATCCGGCTCCATCCGCCCCGCCAGTGCCGGTGCTCGCTTGCCCACCAGGGCAGCAGGATCGTAATTCACCTGGAAACCGCTCGCGCGCGCGAAGCTCTGCAAGGCATCGGCCAGCGGCTGCGCCGGTTGCGACAGCGCCACGGGAGCGGCCTGGGCGAGGGTCGCCACGCCCAGGGAGACGGAAAGCGCGATGAGACGAAGGGAGAAGAGCTGCATGTCGTTGGTCGTCCTCTAGGGAAACACCGACCCGTCCGTACCCCACGTAAGGACTCGCTGGAGGCTTTCCAGGGACCGGTATCCATTGCCGTCTTGCGCGGCGGAACGCAGGCTATGCAACCTGGATGCATCTGTAAATGCAAATTAATATCATAAGCGAACGCAAATCAGCCGATTCCGCTCCGGAAGCGCTCAAGGACGCGCCTCTGCCGGTGTCAGCCTTCCATCGCCCTGTCCTGACTATTTTCGAGGAAATGTTTCAAGGAAACAGGGACTGACCTGCCTACCTTGCGCGGCAGTGGGCAAAGCTGTTGCGCGAGCGGTGGCCTATCGCTGTGGTGAAGGCGGAATTGGAAATGGAGGGCTGGGGAAACTACAGACGGCGGTGGGCGGGTTCAAACCAGCCGCCTGGAGCCACCCACTCCCTCATCGTGAAAGCGCTGGGCGATGGCGCAGATCTGCGGCTCGATGGCCAGGAAGGCGTCGAGCACCAGGGGATCGAAGGTGCTGCCGCGCATCTCGCGCATCATCTGCAGCGAATCCGCATGGCTGAACGGCTCCTTGTAGCAGCGCCGGCTGATCAGGGCGTCGTAGATATCGGCCACCGCCATGATCCGCCCCGCCAGCGGGATGCCGGTACCGGACAATCCGTTGGGATAGCCGCTGCCATCCCACTTCTCGTGGTGGGTGCTGGCGATCTCGGCGGCCAGGGCGAGAAAGTTGTCATCCTCCAGATGGCTGGCCGTGCTGAGGATGATCTGCCGACCGAATTCGGCATGCCGCTGCATCACCTGCATCTCCTCCGGGGTCAGCCGGCCGGGCTTGAGCAGGATGGCATCCGGCACGCCCACCTTGCCGATGTCGTGCAGGGGCGCGGACAGGAACAGCAGCTTGATGTAATCGGGCGTGAGTTGCTCCGGCGCGTGGCCGGACAGCCGCAACTGCTCGGCGATGGCGCGAACGTAGTACTGGGTGCGCTTGATATGGGCACCGGTTTCGGGATCGCGGGTTTCGGCGACCGCCGCCATGGACTCGATGGTGACCTGCCGCGAGCGTTCCAGCTGCCGGCGCCAGCGCTCTTCGTGCTGACGCGCCAGGATGATCCGGGTGATCAGCGCCAGCGCCGAGAGCATCGCCACCAGCAGCAGAGGCGCGGCCAGCGGCAGGAAGACGTCATGGCGAACGAACAGCCAGGCGCCCAGCAGTTGCGGCAGGACGATCAAGGCGGCCGCCAGCAGGGCGAAGCGACGCTGACTGCGATTGAAGAGAAAGCCAACGGCGAGCAGCAGGCCGCCGGTCAGGCATAGCACCAGTTGCAGCACGCCGGCGAACTGGGGAATCCGTACCAGGGCATCGTCCAGCAGGTCCTGGGTCAGGGCGGCCTGCAGCCTGACACCGGAAAAGATCTGGCCCAGCGCCGTCGTGTGCAGGTCGTTGAAGCCTGCGGCCGAGACGCCGACGAAGACGACCTTGCCCTTGAGGGTGGCCGGCGCCACCGCGCCGCTGAGCACCGCCACTGCCGAGACCTCCGGATAGTGCTCGGCCCCGCTGTGCAGCCGCAGCAGCGCCTGGCCTTCGCGATCGAGTGGCAGCCGGTGATCGCCGAGTCGCAGCATCGGCCCGGCAAGGCCGCTATCCACCACCGCCTCGTTCAGCCCCAGGGCGCGCAGGGTGGCGGCCAGCGCCAGACTCGGATGGAGGATGCCCTGGTGGCTGAGCAGCAGGGGGACGCGCCGCAGGATGCCATCGCTGTCACGCTGGCTGTTGATGAAGCCGCTGAAGCGCGTCTGGCTGGCGATGGGGGCCACGTTGTCCAGCGCGCCGCTGGCTGCGGGCAGCTGAAGGGCGTCG
Organism: Pseudomonas oryzihabitans; assembly: GCF_014522265.1. GTDB lineage: Bacteria > Pseudomonadota > Gammaproteobacteria > Pseudomonadales > Pseudomonadaceae > Chryseomonas > Chryseomonas aestiva. Next base: position 3,177,949 of record NZ_CP017024.1, on the reverse strand, counting down.
AGGTCGCCGGTGAAGCCGACCCCTGGCCGCAGTCCGCCGGAGACGGGTTGCTGCAGATCGAGAAAGAAGAAACGGGCGCCGACGGCCCCCGTCTGCCCCATGACGTAGCCGAGATAACCGTCATTGTCCTGCAATTCCGCAGGCACTCCGGAAAAGTTCAGGTCCACACCGAAGTCGTCGCGGAAACTCTGCTGCAAGGCCTTGAGCGAGGTCCGGTCCGGCTCGCTGAACAGGACATCCACGGCGATCGCCGCCGGCTCGGCCTCGGCGATGCGGGAGAGCAGCTGAGCGACCCGGTAGCGGGGCCAGGGCCACTGCCCGAGCGCCGCCAGACTCGCCTCGTCGATGCTGACCACCTGGACATCCGTGGCATCCTCGGTGCTGGCCGCAAGGCGACTGAGCTGGTCGTAGGCCAGGCGATCGAGGTACTGCAGCGGCGGCAACTGCGCCAGGGCAGCGAGGCCGAAGGCCAGCGACAGCCCCAGGCTGACCAGGAACATCCAGGGCGCGCGCCGGCGCAGCAGGGTCGCAACGGAGTTCATGCCCGCGAACCTAGAGAATCAGGACTTCGACACGCCGGTTGCGCGGCTCGGATTTGCCGGGACGGGTCGGCACCAGGGGCACGGTATCGCCGAAAAACTCGACATTGATACGCAACTTGGGATCGAGCCGCTGCAGCAGACCGGCCACCTTGCGGGCACGCTGCCCCGAGAGGTCGAGGTTGTAGGAAGGCGCTCCCGAGCCATCCGCATGGCCGAAAACCGAAATCTCCGTGGGGATGCGCTGCCGTGCCGTTTCCAGCACCTCAGGGAGGAGCGCCTTGGACTGCGGCGTGAGCTCCATGCTGTCGGAGAGGAAGTTGAGGATGTAGGTCTTCGGCGGCGACGGCTGAGCCGCCAGCACCTGTCGATGCTGCTGCTCGAAAAGGGGTTGGGCGACCGCCTGCACAGCGGTCGGCGCCTGCCCCGGTGCGCCCACCGTGACCTCGCCGAAGCCCTGGTCGATGGCCTGGCGACCGGCCGGGCTGGTTACCGAAACGGCGCCGACATGGCCGTCTTCATCGGGCATGAGGATGACCCGCGTCTGCGGCGGCGGCGGACTGGCACAGCCGCCCAGCAGCAGCGCGGACAACAGCACGCTCAGCAGCAGACGCCCAGGGGACGCGACAGCGACCATCGCGTTCATTGGGCCTGGACCAGGAAACGGGTGCCGCGCACGCCGATGGTAGCGGTCGGCGTTTCGATCTTGACCGTGTCGGGGGCGACCTTGCCGATCTTGCCGGACGAGTAGATGGCGGAGCCCTTGGTCAGGTACAGCGAGAAGCCATAGCGACTGCGCTTGGGCTCGAAGAGATAGTCACGCAATTGCACATCGGCGTCGCTGCCCAGGGTGAGCAGGGTGCCGTCGAGAAAGACGATGGCGGCGGTGGCATCCGGACCGGCCTGCAGGCGATCGGCCACCTCCAGGGTGGTACCGGCCTGAGCGTCCAGGGTGGCATTCTGGCGCAGGACCTTGACGCTGCCCGAGACGCTCTTGATCAGCGCCACATGTGCCTCTTCCGCGGCCGTGACCGGCGCAGACCCCAGCAATTGCAGCCCGAGCAGCGCCAATGCGAACAGTGTTGTCTTCATGCTTTCCTGGTCCCTGGATGGAAGGGCGTGGCCGCCGTGAGGGCGACGGATTGCCGGCAGGACCTCGGATGGAACCTTGAAGCGGCCTGCTGCGCAGCGGTCAGGGCTCCAGACTCGTGAACCCAGTCACCTTCTACCAGATAAACAAGCCAAGCGGCACGCAAAGTAGTACGAATGGCACCTGGCCACTAGTCATGCCATCACGACCCCGCGAGACGAACGGCACCGGCAGCGGTCTAGTGAGCAATCTTTCCAAGGTCACCTTTCATGCAGATCATTCTGGTCCGTCACGGCAAGCCCGATCTATCCAGCAAGGCCCGCTGCACTCCAAGGGAGATGAAGGACTGGGTCGCGCGCTATCAGAAGGCGCCGGTGCCCGCAGGCCAGGAGCCCGCGGAGACGCGGCGGCTGGCGCAAGAGGCGGGTTACGTGGTGAGCAGTCCCCTGAGTCGCTGCGTGCGCTCGCTCGAGTACCTGATGGGGCGCCCCGGCAGCCCGGTGGATGACCGCTATGCCGAAGCCCACCTGCCCTATCTGGAATTGGATACGCCGCGACTGCCGGTCAAGGCCTGGCGCCTGCTGTTCAGATCCGCCTGGTTCCTGGGTTTCGCCGCCCATACCGAGTCCATCGGCAGTTCCTCGGTACGCGCCGGCCAGGCGGCCGATCACCTCATCGAACTGGCCGAACGCCACGGTTCGGTACTGCTGCTGGGGCACGGCATCATGAACGTGCTGATCGCCTGGCAGTTGCGCAAGCGCGGCTGGCGCGGCCCCCTGCACCTGCTGCTCAAGGACTACTGGAAGCCGAGCATCTATCGCAAGGAAACGCGCTGAGATCGCTCAGCGGTCCGCCCTGGCGCGGGCCTCTTCCAGTTCACGGCGCGCCTCGGCCAGCTTTCGGGTGCGCACCTGGATCTTGTCGGCGTCGCCCTTGGCCTGGGCGCTACGCAGATCCCGTTCTCGCTCGGCCACCTCGCGGCTCCGGGCCTGGATGACGTCCAGCCGCTGCTGGCGCAGGCCGGCGTCGGTGCAATGCGCTTGCACCGCGCCGAGTGCCCGCCGCAACCCCGCCAGCCGCCCTGCATCGCCTTGCGCCTGCGCCTGGGCGATCTGCCGCTCCAGCGTCAGGCGCTTCGCCGCGCAGCCGCCGTCGGCCGCCACAGCCATGCCGGGCAGCAACAGGCTGGTCGCGAACAGCACTGTCCTGGTTCGGTCTTTCATCGGCATTCCTCCGGACATTGAAAGGCGAGCGCTTCCGGGTCGTTTCGCTCAAGCGTCCAGCGACGGCCCGACCAGCGCGGCGAGCTGATCGTAGACACCGGGCGCCGCCACCAGCAGGGGATTGCCATTGACCAGGCCATCGTTGCGCAGGAACGCGTTGTGGCGCCCCCCTGCCTCCTGGATCAGGACCAGGCCCGCCAGGCAGTCCCAGCCATGGATCAGGGTTTCGTAATAGCCGATCAGCCGGCCGGCGGCGACATAGGCCGTCATCAGGGCACCCGAGCCATTGCGGAAGAATTGCCCCCCCTCTGCCAGCAGACCGGTCACGAACGGCAGGAAGTGTTCCTTGCCGCGTCTATGAGTGGTACCCAGCCCGGTCAGGCCCTGGCGGATTTCGGTGGCCGCATGGACGCGCAGCGGCTGGCCGTTGACGAAGGCGCCGTGCCCGCGCAGGCCATGGAAGAGTTCGTCGTGATTCGGATCCATGATGGCGCCGAGCAAGGGCTCGCCCTCGTGCATCAGGCCGATGGACACGCACCAGTTGTGCAGGCCGTTGAGAAAGGGCGCGGTGCCGTCGATGGGGTCTATGACCCAGAGGTAGGGCGCGGACAGGTCGGTGGCGCCGCCCTCCTCGCCCAGCAGGCCATCCTCCGGAAAGCGCTCGATCAGGCGTTGGCGGATGAGCTCCTCCAGCGTCTTGTCGGCGATGCTCACCACGTCCTGCAGGTCGCTGCCCTTGTGGTCCACCTGCAGCGCACCGCGCCGGCGATAGAAGTCGAGGCCGAGCTGCGCCGCTTCCCGGGCGATGTCCTGGACAACGCGGTAGCGTTCGGCAATGGCGGGGGCGATAGCGGTCATGAGCGCTCCTGGAACGGGAAAAGGCGTCAGGGTGCCAGTTCCACCGGTGGAAAAGAATAGTCGCGATCCTGCCCGTCAGCGCCCTTGACGCTGGCCCCGGTCAGACCGTGGCCGTGCACTGGCCAAATTCTGCCGATGTCGGCAAAGGTCCGACTAGAAGCCCCTGGTCATGGCCGTGTCATCTCGGCGGCGCAGGCTGTCGGGTATTGGCACTCAGGACGGCGAAATGCAGCGACGGACCGCACCAAATCCGCTCGCCGCCGTCAGAACAGTTGAGTGCTCGTTGTACCGGGAGGACGCCATGACCGCACAAACTTCGCTATTCCACGGCAATGGTCAGCTGCAGCAGTTGCGGCGACTGATTCCCAGACAGCATTTCGAAGGTCTGGAACGCCATCTCGAGTTGCTGTCGCAGGAATTTCCGCTCTTCGATCATCCGCCGTTGAGCATCGACTGCGCCGTTGCCGAAACCCTGGAGAACCTTGGCATTCGTGCCTTCCAGTGGCAGGGCAGTTGCGATCTGCCACAGCGGATGGCCCTGGGCAGCGCCCTGATGGGCGAAGGATTCATGGCTCAGTCCAGCACGCCGGAATACACCCTCTATCTCAACGTGCGAGGCGAGAAGGTGCTGTTGCGGCAAGAGCCCGCCGGTGGCCAGACCCTGGTCAGCCTGGTGTCGGATTGCCCGCCGCTCTTCGCTTATCTGGCGGCCAAGCACCGCGAGCCGCTACCGGTCGCCTGAGCGACCCGGCATCCGCTTGTCGGTAGCGTGACCGACCGGTATCGAGGATGACGAACGGGATCACAAATACGCAGTAACGTCAGACTAAGCGGGAACCAAATAGGCAGTGGAATGGTAGATTCGCGCTTCGGATCTACCAGGAGACCCAAGGAATGGGAATTCGTATTCTGGCCAGCGTCATCGCAACCTTCGCCGCCTTCCATGCCGAAGCTGCCACCCTCCCCGCCGTACCGCCGCTCAAGCTGGCGGACCTCACCCTTCAGGTCCCCCTCTCGAGTACCGATGCCATCCCTGCCAGAACTGACGCCCAGTTGCGCGACAGTCGGCAGCCAGTCAATGGCGCCCGCTGGCTGAACGAACATCGAACCCTTGCTCAAGAGCAACGCTGGGTATTCTAGTCCGTTGGATTGATGTCGACGGATGGTTTCCCATTCGTATGCTTTTTGATCCTGTCTGGGGAATGAATCGCTTTTTTTCAGGTCCGTCTGGTTCTACGGGCAGCTCAACTCTTCTGCCCTTTCAACCTGCACGCGGAGCCGTCATGAAACGCCTGTCCCTTCTCCTGTTCGCCGCCCTGTCGGCCTGCAGCTCGGCTCCCACGCAGCCCCCGGCCGATCCGTCGCAATTCGGCGGCCGTACCCAGGAACAACTCCGGCAGAGTTTCGGCTCGCCGCAGCGGGTCGCGCAGCTCGATCGCCTGGTGGTCTACGAATATCGCAACCTGCGCGCCCCGGGCAGTGCGACGCCGGTCTATTCCTTCCTCATCGAAAACGAGCGGGTGATCGAATCCACCCCCGGAACCTTGCAGCTTTATCGCGAGGACGGCATCACCAAGGTCAAGGCGGAAAGTCTCTAGGCAGAGCCGCCGGCCGGATCGCACGTCCCGCGCAGCCTTGCGCGGATGTGCAAAAAAATACCGATTTTGGTGTCTTTCAGCATTTGTTTCCCGGGCGGCAACGGGCTGTAATCGGTCCGTGGCTTCCGCTGCAAAGGCCGTCACAGCCGGCCGCGTAGTGGGTTACAACAACAAGAAAAGCGTCTGCTGCAGTTGCACAGGACGCGGAGTGCAAGATGAAAACAACACCAAAAGCGCTTTTATTGTCCGCTGTCACCCTCTCTGCAGGCCTGACCTTCTCGCTGGCCCTCCAGGCCGCCGAAACGGTCACCATCGCCACCGTCAACAACAGTGACATGATCCGCATGCAGCGGCTGTCCAAGACCTTCGAAGAACAGCACCCCGACATCAAGCTCAACTGGGTGGTGCTCGAGGAAAACGTGCTGCGGCAGCGGCTGACAACCGACATCGCCACCCAGGGCGGTCAGTTCGACGTCCTGACCATCGGCATGTACGAGACCGGCCTCTGGGGCGCCCAGAACTGGCTGGAGCCCATGAAGGACCTGCCCGCCAACTACGACCTGGACGACCTCTTCCCGTCGGTTCGCGAAGGCCTGTCGGTCAAGGGCACCCTCTATGCGCTGCCCTTCTACGCCGAAAGCTCCATCACCTACTACCGCAAGGACCTGTTCCAGCAGGCTGGGCTGACCATGCCCACCCAGCCCACCTGGACCCAGATCGCCGAGTTCGCCGGCAAGCTGCACCAGCCGGACAAGGACCAGTACGGTCTCTGCCTGAGAGGCAAGGCCGGCTGGGGCGAGAACATGGCCCTGGTCACCACCATGGCCAACGCCTTCGGCGCGCGCTGGTTCGACGAGAAGTGGCAACCGGAATTCACCGGCCCGGAATGGACCGCGGCGGCCAACTACTACGTCACCAACATGAAGAAGTACGGTCCGCCCGGCGCCTCCAGCAACGGCTTCAACGAGAACCTGGCGCTGTTCAACAGCGGCAAGTGCGCCATCTGGGTCGATGCCAGCGTCGCCGGCTCCTTCACCATGGACAAGAGCCAGAGCAAGGTCGCCGACAGCGTCGGCTTCGCCGGCTCGCCGCGCGAGGTCACCGACAAGGGCTCCTCCTGGCTGTACGCCTGGTCCCTGGGTATCCCGACTTCCTCCAAGCACAAGGATGCCGCCAAGACCTTCGTGACCTGGGCCACCTCCAAGGACTACGCCAAGCTGGTCGCGGACAAGGACGGCATCGCCAACGTGCCGCCGGGTACCCGCAAGTCCACCTACAGCCAGGCCTACATGGACGCGGCGCCCTTCGCCAAGGTCTCACTGGACATGCTGCAGCACGCCGACCCGGCCCATCCCTCGGCCAAGCCGGTGCCCTATGTGGGCATCCAGTACGTGACCATCCCCGAGTTCCAGGCCATCGGCACCTCGGTAGGCAAGCTGTTCGCCGCGGCCCTCACCGGGCAGATGTCGGTCGAGCAGGCCCTGCAGGCGGCGCAGCAGTCCACCGCCCGGGAAATGAAGCGCGCCGGCTATCCCAAGTAGCGCTGGAGCCCTGGGTCCGCACCCCGCGGACCCAGGGCTAGCGGCTTTTCCTGCCTGATCCGTCGCTGGCGTCGCGAGACGCCAGTGCCTCGTCACGGCCCACTGCCTTGCGGAGCATCGCCATGCAGACCTCCACCCTCAAGACGCCCGCCGTCGAAACCCCTGCCGCTCCCGCCCGTCGTCAACGCCGTCGTGCTAGTCCCGGCTGGTTCCTGATCAGCCCTTCGGTGGCTCTGCTGCTGGTGTGGATGCTGGTGCCCCTGGGCATGACCATCTGGTTTTCGCTGATCCGCTACAACCTGCTCTATCCGGGCGAGCACGCCTTCGTCGGCCTGGAGAACTTCGAATACTTCGTCACCGATGCCGGCTTCTGGCCCGGCATGAGCAACACCCTGCTGCTGGTGGGCAGCGTGCTGCTGATCAGCGTGGTCTTCGGCGTGCTGATCTCGGCGCTGCTGGAGGCCAGCGAGTTCCTTGGCCGCGGTATCGTCCGCGTCCTGCTGATCTCGCCGTTCTTCATCATGCCCACGGTCAGCGCCCTGATCTGGAAGAACCTGATCTTCCATCCGGTCTCCGGCATTCTCGCCGCGGTCTGGAAACTCTTCGGCGCCACCCCGGTGGACTGGCTGGCCACCCATCCGCTGCTGTCGATCATCCTGATCGTGTCCTGGCAGTGGCTGCCCTTCGCCATTCTCATCCTGATGACCGCCATGCAGTCGCTGGATCAGGAGCAGAAGGAAGCGGCCCGCCTGGATGGCGCCGGCCCGCTCGCCATCTTCTGGCACCTGACCCTGCCGCACCTGGCGCGGCCCATCGCCGTGGTGGTGATGATCGAGACGATCTTCCTGCTGTCGGTGTTCGCCGAGATCTACACCACCACCAGTGGCGGTCCGGGCTTCGCCTCCACCAACCTCGCCTACCTGATCTACAACCAGGCCCTGCTGCAGTTCGACGTCGGCCTGGCCTCCGCCGGCGGCCTGATCGCCGTGCTCATCGCCAACATCGCCGCCATCATCCTGGTGCGGATGCTCGGCAAGAACCTGACCCAACAGTGAGGACCCTGACATGCTGACGCTCAAGCAATCCCGGCGCCTGCAGAGCCTGCTGCTGGGCCTGCTCGCCTGGCTGGTAGCCCTGGTGCTGTTCTTCCCGATCTTCTGGATGGTGCTGACCAGCTTCAAGACCGAGATCGACGCCTTCGCCACGCCGCCGCAGTTCTTCTTCACGCCCACGCTGGAGAACTACCTGACCATCCAGGCACGCAGCGACTACTTCCACTTCGCGCTGAACTCGGTGGTGATCTCCTTTGGCGCCACCCTGCTGAGTCTGCTGCTGGCGCTGCCGGCGGCCTATTCCATGGCCTTCCACGAGACCAAAAACACCCAGCGCCTGCTGCTGTGGATGCTGTCCACCAAGATGCTGCCGGCGGTGGGCGTACTGGTGCCCATCTATCTGCTGGCCAAGCAGTTCGAACTGCTCGACAGCCGGCTGCTGCTGATCGCCGTCTACACCCTGATCAACCTGCCGATCGTGGTCTGGATGGTCTACACCTACTTCAAGGACATCCCCAAGGACATCCTCGAGGCCGCGCGCCTGGATGGCGCCACCACCTACCAGGAAATCGTCCGGGTGCTGCTGCCGATCGCCAAGGGCGGCATCGCCTCGACCATGCTGCTGTCGCTGATCCTCTGCTGGAACGAGGCCTTCTGGTCGCTGAACCTGACCTCGTCCAACGCCGCGCCGCTGACCGCGCTGATCGCCTCCTACTCCAGTCCCCAGGGACTGTTCTGGGCCAAGCTGTCGGCCGTCTCGACGCTGGCCTGCGCGCCCATCCTGATCTTTGGCTGGATCAGCCAGAAACAACTCGTCCGCGGCCTGTCGTTCGGCGCGGTGAAATAAGAACAAGAGGACTCCTGTCATGGCCAATCTGAAAATCCGCAGCCTGCGCAAGGGCTTCGACTCGCTGGAAATCATCAAGGGCGTCGACCTCGACATCAACGACCGCGAATTCGTGGTCTTCGTCGGCCCGTCCGGGTGCGGCAAGTCAACCCTGCTGCGCCTCATCGCCGGCCTGGAAGAGGTCAGCAGCGGCACCCTGGAGCTGGACGGTCGCGACATCACCGAAGTGTCGCCGGCCAAGCGCGACCTGGCCATGGTGTTCCAGACCTATGCCCTCTATCCGCATATGAGCGTGCGCAAGAATCTGTCCTTCGCCCTCGACCTGGCCAAGATCGACAAGCAGGAAGTGGAGCGCAAGGTCGCCGATGCCGCCCGCATTCTCGAGCTGACGCCGCTGCTGGAGCGCAAGCCGCGCCAGCTCTCCGGTGGCCAGCGCCAGCGGGTGGCCATCGGCCGCGCCATCGTCCGCCAGCCGAAGATCTTTCTGTTCGACGAACCCCTGTCCAACCTGGACGCCGCCCTGCGCGTGCAGATGCGCCTGGAACTGGCGCGTCTGCACCAGGAATTGCAGGCCACCATGATCTACGTGACCCACGACCAGGTGGAAGCCATGACCCTGGCGACCAAGGTGGTGGTGCTCAACGGCGGCCGCGTCGAACAGGTCGGTTCGCCCCTGGAGCTCTATCACCATCCGGCCAACCTCTTCGTCGCCGGCTTCCTGGGCACGCCGAAGATGGCGTTCTTCAAGGGCAAGGTGGTGGCCACCGACGCCCAGGGCGTGGAGGTGGAGCTGGCGGCCGGTCCGCGCCTGCACCTGCCACGCCGTGGTGACGACCTCGCGATCGGCAGCCCGGTGACCCTGGGCATTCGCCCGGAACACCTGCGCCTGGCCGCCGACGGCCAGCTGCCGGTCATCAGCGACGTGGCCGAACGCCTGGGCAGCGACACCTATTGCCACATGGTCACCGAGGCCGAAGAGCCGCTGACCGTGCGCGTGCCGGGTGACTGCGCCGTCGCCTACGGCGAACGCCAGCGCCTGGCGCTGGACGTCGACTTCTGCCACCTGTTCGACGAACAGGGCCGCGCCGTGGCGCCACTGCTGCGCAAAGCCGCCTGACCCTTCCCCCTTTTTCTGCCCCGGCGTCCCGCACGCGCCCGGGGCACCGCCTTGCAGGATCGCCATCGTGAAACTCAATCGCCAGCACCTCGAACAGCTTCCCGACTACATCGCCAAGCCCGGCTACGCCTCCTGCCAGTTGCGTCAGGGGATCGTCCACATCGGCGTCGGCGGCTTCCACCGCGCGCACCAGGCCATCTACACCGAGGCCCTGCTCAATCAGGGCCGCGACCTGGACTGGAGCATCTGCGGCGTCGGCCTGCGCGCCGAAGACCGCGCCATGCGTGATGCCCTGGCCGGCCAGGACTATCTCTACACCCAGGTGGTGCTGGCCGACGAGCCGGACACCGAGGTGCGCGTCGTCGGCGCCATCAGCGGCATGCTGCTGGCCGAGGAAGGCACCCAGACGCTGATCGACAAGCTGGCCCATCCCAGCACCCGCATCGTCTCCCTCACCATCACCGAGGGCGGCTACTGCATGGATGACAGCACCGGCGAATTCAACTTCAAGCTGCCCCAGATCCAGCACGACCTGCAGCATCCGGGCGATCCGCGCAGCGTCTTCGGCTTCCTGCTGGCGGCCCTGGCCAAGCGCCGCGCCGAGGGCACCGGTCCCTTCACCGTGATGTCCTGCGACAACCTTCCGCACAATGGCCAGGTCACCCGCAAGGCCCTGCTGGCCTATGCCGCCCTGGTGGACGAAGAGCTGCACGGCTGGATCGCCGAGCACGTCAGCTTCCCCAATGCCATGGTTGATCGCATCACCCCCATGACCAGCACCGCCCATCGCGAGGCACTGCTGGCCGAACACGGCGTCGAGGACGCCTGGCCGGTAGTCTGCGAGCCCTTCCTGCAGTGGGTGCTGGAAGACAGGTTCGTCGCCGGTCGTCCGGCCTGGGACGACGTCGGCGTCCAGTTCACCGATGACGTCACCCCCTACGAGGAGATGAAGATCAAGCTGCTCAACGGCAGCCATCTGGCGCTGACCTACCTCGGCTTCCTCAAGGGCTACCGTTTCGTCCACGAGACCATGGCCGATCCGCTGTTCGTGCGCTACATCCGCGCCTACATGGACGAGGACGTGACCCCGCAGCTGGCACCGGTGCCCGGCATCGATCTCGACCAGTACAAGGACACCCTGATCGAGCGCTTCTCCAATCGCGCCATCGCCGACCAGCTGGAGCGGGTCTGCTCCGATGGCTCGTCGAAGTTTCCCAAGTTCACCGTGCCGACCATCAACCGCCTGATCGAAGACGACCAGGCCATGGATCGCGCCGCCCTGGTGGTGGCCGCCTGGGCGGTCTATCTGCGTGGCGTGGACGAGACCGGGGTGACCTATCGCATCCCCGATCCGCGCGCCAATTACTGCGAGGAACTGGTGCAGGATCAGAAGAATCTCACCGAGCGCCTGCTGGGCGCCGAGGAAATCTTCGGTAAGCACATCCCGAAATCCGCGGCCTTCGTTGCCGCCTTCGAGCGGCAGCTGTACAACTTGCGTACCCACGGGGTCAGCGCCACCTTGCAGACCCTGCTCGGCGACTAGCCCTGGCAGAAAGCTGCCTGCTCAGCGTCGACTTTTCAGACAAGCCCTAACAACAACAAGGAGCGGCCAGGCATGAAGTTTCTCGGGATCGACTGCGGCACCCAGGGCACCAAGGCGGTGATCCTGGATGTCGAGCGCGGGGTGGTACTGGGCGAAGGCAGTGCGCCGCACCCCTTGACCGAGGCCGCCAACGGCCGCCGCGAGCAAAATCCGGCGGACTGGATCCGGGCACTGGTGGCGGCCACCCGCGCCGCCCTGGCGCAGGCCGGCAGCGATGGGCAGGACATCCTCGGCGTCGGCGTCTCCGGCCAGCAGCATGGTCTGGTACTGCTCGACGACAGCGGCAAGGTCCTGCGTCCGGCCAAGCTCTGGTGCGACACCGAATCCACCCCGGAAAACCAGCGTCTGCTGGACTACCTGGGCGGCGTGGAGGGCTCCATCGAGCGCCTGGGCCTGGCCATCGCACCGGGCTACACCGTCTCCAAACTGCTCTGGACCAAAGAGCAGCACCCGGAGGTGTTCGACCAGATCGCCCAGGTGCTGCTGCCCCACGATTACCTGAACTTCTGGCTGACCGGCCGTGCCGTGGCCGAATACGGCGACGCCTCGGGCACCGGCTATTTCAATGTGCGCACGCGCCAGTACGACCTGGAGTTGCTGCGCCATATCGACCCCAGTGGTCGCCTGGAGCGCGCCCTGCCGGAGTTGATCGAAGCCGATCAGTCGGTCGGGCGGCTGCGACCGGAGGTCGCCAGCCAACTGGGCATCAACGCCCAGGCGCTGGTCTCCAGCGGTGGCGGCGACAACATGATGGGCGCCCTGGGCACCGGCAACAGCCGCGCCGGCCAGATCACCCTGAGCCTGGGCACCTCGGGCACCCTCTATGGGTATTCCGACGAACCTCGCATCAGCGAGCATCCCGCCGTGGCGGGTTTCTGCTCGTCCAACGGCGGCTGGCTGCCGCTGATCTGCACCATGAACCTGACCAATGCCAGCGGCCAGATCCGCGAGTTGCTCGGCCTGGATCTCGCCGAATTCACCCGTCTGGTGGCGGAGTCGCCCATCGGCGCGGAGGGGGTGCTGATGCTGCCCTTCCTCAATGGCGAACGGGTGCCGGCGCTGCCGACCGCCACCGCCAGCCTGCATGGCCTCACCGCCACCAACCTCACCCGCGCCAACCTGTGCCGGGCGGTGGTCGAGGGAGTGAGCTTCGCCCTGAGATACGGCTTCGATCTGCTGCGTGACCTGGGCATGCCCGGCGATACCCTGAGACTGATCGGCGGCGGCGCCAGGAGTCCGGTGTGGCGCCAGCTGATCGCCGATCTGATGAACACCCCGGTGGTCTGCCCGATCCACGGCGAAGCCGCGGCCCTGGGTGGCGCGCTGCAGGCCGCCTGGTGCTGGAGTCGCGAACAGGGGCATCCGGAGTCGCTCGACAGCCTCACCGAGCGCTGCGTGCATCTGGACCCGGCCAGCCGTGCCGAACCGGATCCCGCACGGGTCGCCGAGTACGAAGCGGCCTACCAGCGCTACCGGCAGCAGCTGCGTGAGAGCTACGGAATAGCCTAGCGGGCGGAGGGGGTGGAAAACGCCAGGCGGTTTTCACCCTACTGGAGGTCGGCAACCAACCCGTCGCAGGGTGGACAACGGCGCAGCCTTGTCCACCACCAGCCCGAGCGCGCGTGGAAAACACTACGCGGTTTTCCACCCTGCCCGAAAGACAGGCGCTCAGGCCTTGCCGATCGGCACGAAGGGCGCATCCAGCAAGCGGGCGAGGTCCGTAGGTGCCAGGGCCACTTCCAGCCCCCGGCGTCCGGCGCTGACATGGATGCCCGGCAACTCCGCCGCGGACTTGTCGATGAAGGTACGCAGTCGCTTCTTCTGCCCCAGCGGACTGATACCGCCGACCAGGTAACCGGTGCTGCGCTGGGCCTGGTCGGGCTTGGCCATCTCCAGCTTCTTGACGCCGGCCGCCTGGGCCAGGGCCTTGAGATCCAGGGTTCCGGCGACCGGCACGATGGCCACCAGCAACTCCTGCTTCTCGCTCGCCGCCAACAGGGTCTTGAACACCGTTTCCGGCGCCAGGCCAAGCTTTTCGACGGCTTCCAGGCCGTAGGAGGCGGCCTTGGGATCATGGTGGTAGCTCAGCACCTCGTGGGGCACCTGGGCTTTCTTGAGCAACTCTATCGCCGGGGTCATGCCAGCACTCCTTGGGGATCGGCCACCTCAGCCCGCCCGCGGCCCTGCGCCTTGGCCCGGTAGAGGGCGAAGTCGGCGGCCTGCAGCCAGTGGGCAACGTCATCGTAGGCCCGGTCGAATCCGGCGACGCCGCAGCTCATGCCGACGCGGACGTTCTGACGATCGCCGGGGCCGCCCGCCTGCATCTCGTGCAACCGCTCCTGCAGCCGTCGAATCAGGTCCAGGGCCCGTTCGGGCGAGGTGTCGGGCAAGAGGATACCGAATTCATCGCCACCAAAACGACCGGCCAGGTCGCTGGTGCGGATGGTCCGGGCCAGCAGGCCGGAAAATTGCCGCAGCATCTCGTCCCCGGCCTGATGACCGAAGCGATCGTTGACCAGCTTGAAGTTGTCCAGGTCGATCATCACCAGGCTGGCCGTGGCGCCACTGCGCTTGCAGCGGGCGAATTCGCGCTGCAGCAGCTGATCCCAGTGGGTGCGGTTATGCAGGCCGGTCATGCCATCCTGCTTGCTGATCAGCTCCAGCTCCTGCTGGCGCCGCGACAGCTGCCGCGCCAGGCGAAAGCTCACCAGGCCCAGGGCCCAGGGATAGGCGACGATCATCGGCAGGCAGGCATAGATCTGCGCGGTGGAGGTCTCGAGGGCGACCGGATGGCGCAGCACCACCAGGCCGACCAGGATGCCCGCCAGCTGCGCGAGCAGACCCCGGCGCCAGAACGCCAGGCCCCCGGCGCCGAGCATGTTCATACCGGTCATGGCGAGCAGGGTCACGCTGGGCAGGAGATTGAAGCCCATGCTCGCCGCCCAGAAGCCGGCCGAGCCGCAATCCAGCAGCAGATTGCCCAGCTCGGCGCGATAGGGATCGCGCGCGCGGACGGCGCGCCAGTAGGCGAGCGGCGACCAGCACAGCGCATTGGCCAGCAGCAGCAGCCACAGGCCGATGGACACCGGCTGGGTAAGCTGCACCGAGACGATGCAACTGAGGCTGAGCAACAGACCTATCGCACGGGGTAGCCAGAGCCGCCGGGCAAAACTGCGGCCACGGGTGAGCACATCTGGCATTGACAATCCCCACTGCGACGGACGATGAGAGGTCGCGCATTATCAGTGGATAAGGGCAAAACGCCAGCGACCCGCGACTTGAGCGTCGTTTTTCGAAAGTTGCGACGCGCCTCAACACTGCCAGAAGGAAACATCGGGTGACACGCACAACGGACGAACAGCCTTGAACCTCGGCCTGACCGGCCTCATCCAATGGTCAGGCCCGTCAAAAAGAGGAAGCCGCATGCAAGTCCAAGTCAACAGTGATCACAACATCGAAAGCAGTGCCGGTTTGCAGAATTGGGTGGCGTCCGTGGTGGAAGACCGCCTGGATCGCTTCGACGAACTCCTGACCCGTGTCGAGGTGCACCTCAACGACGAAAACGCCGGCAAATCGGGTGCTCAGGACAAGCGGTGCCAGATGGAGGCCCGTATCAAGGGGCACCAGCCGCTCTCGGTAACTCACAAGGCCGATTCCCTCGACCTGGCAGTGGAAGGTGCAGCGGACAAGCTGCTGCGAGCCATTACCCACCTGTCCGGCAAACTGGAGAAAAAGCGTCTTTCCAGCGGCGAACTCAATGACCCCCTGGCCCTGGAGGACTCTGAGGAGTTCAAGGACTCCCTGCGGCAGGACGAATTCCTCGAAAGAGAGCAACTGGCTCACGATCACGAGTTGAAATAGGGCAACCTCTGGTTTCCGCGTTCAACCGAGGCCGCTCCCTGAGCGGCCTCGCTCTTTTCCACCCCGGCACAAGGATGCCTCATGCCCTCCCCCTTTCGCGTCGCCCTGATCGGTTACGGCTTCGTCGGTCAGACCTTCCATGGTCCCCTGCTGGGGTCGATTCCCGGTCTTAGCCTGGAGCTGGTGGCCTCACGGGATGCCGCGCGCGTACAGGCCGACCTGCCCAAGGTGCGCGTCACCGCGGACTACCTGGCCGCGGTGCAGGATCCAGCCATCGACCTGGTGGTGATCGCCTCACCCAACCAGACCCATGCGCCCCTCGCCAGCGCCGCCCTGGCCGCCGGCAAGCACGTGGTGGTCGACAAGCCCTTTACCGTTACCCTCGCCGAAGCCAGGCAACTGGCCGCTGAAGCCGAACAGGCCGGCCGGTTGCTGTCGGTGTTCCAGAATCGCCGCTGGGACAGTGATTTTCTCGGGCTGCAGGCGGTACTCGCCAGTGGCGCCCTGGGTGAGCTGACCAGCCTGGAATCGCGCATCGAGCGCTTTCGTCCCGAGGTACGCACGCGCTGGCGCGAAGCGGCACTCCCCGGCAGTGGACTCTGGTTCGACCTCGGCCCCCACCTGCTGGATCAGGCGCTCTGCCTGTTCGGCCTGCCCGAGCGCCTACAGGCGCAGCTGGTGCGGCAGCGCGCCGGCGCCCTCACCGACGACTGGTTCCAGGTGCAACTGGACTACGGCACCCGTCAAGTGACCCTGAGAGCCGGGATGCTGGCCGCAGGCGGTGTGCCGCGCTTTCTCGCCCAGGGTACCGCGGGCAGCTGGATCAAGCAGGGAGCGGATTGCCAGGAAGACGCGCTCAAGGCCGGCGTGCGCCCCGGTGGTCCGGACTGGGGCCAGGATCCGGATTCGGGCTGGCTCATCACCGGCGATGGCGAACGCCAGGCGTTGCCGACGCCGGCGGGCGATCACCGCCGCTACTACCTCGCCCTGGTCGAGGCCCTCGCCGGGCGCGCCACCAATCCCGTCCCTCCGGCCCAGGCCTGCGCGCTGATGGCCCTGCTGGAAGCCGCCCAGCGCTCCTCGGCGGAAGGTCGAGCGCTGCTGCCCGAACTCACCGCCGCCGAACGCGCGTCCTACTGACCGGCCACCCACTGCGGACGCCGTCCCGCCAGGCGTTCGCCCAGCTGGCGCAGGGTGCGGGAGAGGCGTCGCTCGATCCATTCGTAGCTCCCCCAGGCCAGCAGCAGGATCACCGGGAGACAGACCGCCAGGGTCTGGTAGGGGCTGAAACCCCACTGCTGGTGCAGCCAGTAGTCGCCCAGCCAGAGCACGATGACGTGCACCAGATAAACCGAATAGGACCAGTCCCCCATCGCCTTGCACAGGCGCGAGCCGGCGAACCAGGGCTCGAGGATTACGCAGGCGCCCACCAGGACCGCACTGGGCACGCCCCAGGTCAGCAGGCGCCAGGGATGGTCGGCCGGAAAGGCCACCAGGCAGGTCAGGGCCGCCAGGGCCGCCGCCAGCGCCAGCGGCCGGGGTCCGCGCAGGGCGCCGCGGCGATAAAGCGCGGCCAGGCTCACGCCCAGCAGGAATTCGAAGATGATCGGATTGCGATAGAAGCTGCTGACAAAGGACTCGCGGGCCAGCACCAGGCTGACCAGGATCACCAGCAGGCTGACCACGCCGATGCGCCAGCGCTCGGCCACGCCGAAGGACAGGGCGAACAGCAGGTAGAACAGCATCTCGAAGTTGAGCGTCCAGCCCACCGGCAGGATCGGATAATGGCCGAAGCCCGCGGGGTTCTCGCTGGGAATGAAGAACAGCGAGAGCAGCAATTCACGGGCGGCGACGCCATAGATGGGCATCACGTCGCTGGCCAGATAGAGGATCAGCGCCGTCACCGCGGTGTACAGCCAATAGGCCGGGACGATACGGGCGATGCGGTGCCAGAGGAAGGTGCTGCGCCTGAGCGATCGGCCGGCGGTGGACAGGTAGATCACGAAGCCACTGAGCACGAAGAAGATATCGACCCCGACCTGTCCCCGGGTGGAGAGCAGATGACCGCCGAGGCTGTCGGCGTGGAAGTCGAAGAACACCTGCATGAAGTGATGAAAGACCACCAGCCAGGCGGCCAGGGCCCTGAGAGCCTGCAGTGAAACCAGCATTGTAGAACCTTTCCCTCCACGTCCCGCCAGGCACGACCCAGCGCCGCGCCGTCATTGTGGACGGCATGGCGGGGTCGGGTGTTCCCGGGAAAAGGCTGGATTGCGCCGGATCACAGGCTGAACGGCTCGATGCCCGACCCGTTCAGCGGCAGTTCAGGCGGCGGACCTCATTGCAGGCTGAACCGCCAGGCGCGATGGATCTTGGGATTGCGCGCGAAGTCCGGATCCAGGGTGCTGGCGCTGATCTCTTCGACGCGATAACGCTCGGCGAGGCCTGCGTCCAACTCGAACTTGCGGAAGTTGTTGGAGAAGTACAGCACGCCATTGCGACTCAGGTGGGCCATGGCCGAGTCGATCAGGGCGACGTGATCGCGCTGGACGTCGAACACCCCTTCCAGACGCTTGGAGTTGGAGAAGGTCGGCGGATCGACGAAGATCAGATCATATTCGCCACGATCGTTTTCCAGCCAGTGCAGCACATCACCCTGCTCCAGGCGATGCCGCTCGGAGAAGCCGTTGAGGGCCAGGTTGCGCCGGGCCCAGTCCAGGTAGGTTCGCGACAGGTCGACGCTGGTGGTGCTCCGCGCCCCGCCTACTGCGGCCTGCACCGTGGCGGCACCGGTGTAGCAGAACAAGTTGAGGAATCTCTTGCCCTGGGCTTCCTGGCGCAGCCGCAGGCGCAGCGGACGGTGATCGAGGAACAGACCGGTATCCAGGTAATCGGTGAGATTGACCAGCAGCTTGGCACCCGCTTCTTCCACCTGCAGGAACTCACCCTGGGCGGCCTGGCGTTCGTACTGCTTGGTACCACTCTGTCGCTCGCGCCGCTTGACCACCACCATTGACGGATCGATGTCCAGCGCCTGGGGAATGGCCGCCAGGGCATCGAGCAGACGGGCCTGGGCCTTGTCCGGATCGATGGAGCGCGGCGGCGCGTATTCCTGCACGTGCACCCGATCGCCATAGAGATCCACCGCCACTGCATACTCGGGCATGTCGGCGTCATAGAGGCGATAGCACTGCACGCCCTGGTTACGCGCCCACTTGCCGAGCTGCTTGAGATTCTTCTGCAGGCGATTGGCGAACATCTGGCCGCCCTCGCTGAGCTTGGCCGGCTCGGCCGCCTGGTCGGTGGTCGAACGCTCGCCGTTGCGGCTGCCAGTGACGAACTGACGGGTCTCGACCTCGAACATCAGCAGCTTGCAGGGCAAGGCGCCGTTCCAGAAGGCGTATTGCTTGTGGCTGCGGATGCCCATGCGCTTGCCCAGCTCGGGCGCGCCGGTGAAGACCCCCGCGCGCCAGCCAAGGCAGGCCTGACGCAGCCGCTCGCCGAGATTCTGATAGAGGTACAGCAGGCTGGCTTCATCGCCCAGGCGCTCGCCATAGGGCGGGTTGCAGATCACCAGGCCGGTCTGGCCCTTGTCCGGCCGCGGCTCGAAGCTGGCGACCTCGCCCTGGTAGACCTTGATCCACTCGGACAGCCCGGCCCGCTCGATGTTGTTGCGCGCCGGCTGGATCAGTCGCGGATCGGCTTCGTAGCCACGGATCCAGGTCGGCGCCTTGGCCAGACCCGCAGCGGCGCGGGCTTCAGCCTCCTGATGCAGCTGCTGCCAGAGCGCGGGCACGTGGCCCAGCCAGGCGGAGAAGCCCCAGCGCTCGCGGCGCAGGTTGGGGGCGATGTCCGCCGCCATCAGGCCGGCCTCGACCAGGAAGGTACCTACCCCGCACATGGGGTCGGCCAGCGCGCCGCCGGCCGCGGCCAGGGCCGGCCAGCCGGCGCGGATCAGCACCGCGGCCGCGAGGTTTTCCTTGAGCGGCGCGGCGCCCTGCTGCAGGCGATAACCACGCTGGTGCAGACTCTGACCGGAAAGATCCAGCGAGAGGATGGCCTGGCCGCGCTCCAGGTGCAGGTGGACGCGCAGATCCGGAGCGATCTTGTCCACCGTGGGCCGCTGCCCGGTGCGCTCGCGCAGGCGATCGACGATGGCGTCCTTGACCTTGAGGGCACCGAAATGGGTGTTGTCGATGCCGGCGCCCTGGCCACTGAAGCCCACCGCCAGGGTACCGTCGGGGGCCAGGTGTTCTTCCCATTCCACACCGTGCACGCCCAGGTACAGGCCCTGGGGATCTTCCACCGGGAAACGGGCCAGCACCAGCAGCACCCGGTTGGCCAGGCGCGACCAGAGGCACAGGCGGTAGGCGTCCGCGAGACTCGCCTCGCCGCGCACCGCCGCGGTCTGGCTGCGGGCTTCCTGCAGGCCGAGGCCCTGGGCCTCTTCCAGCAGCAGGGTCTCGAGCCCCTTGGGACAGGTGAGGATGAGTTGTTGCATCGCGGACATCGTTGAATCCATAGGTTAGCGCGAGGAGCTTTCTGCCTTTGGTCGGATTGACCGCCAAGGACAGCTCCTCGCGAGAAGGTTTGACTGCGTCTCAACAAGCCGCAGTGACGGCATTCCAGCGGCGGTTTATCGCCATTTCATTTCGATTTGATTACGGCTTATAGCTAAAAGGTCGTTCCCAGCCGGAGCCCCTTTGGTTAGTAATTGACCACCCGCAGCGCGAAGGTGCGGGGCGGATGTCAGGACGCCGGCTCTGGCATCCAGGCCTGCAACGGGCCATGGACAATCTGCAAGTCAACCTACGAGGGCACTACCCTATGAGAAGACTCAAGCGTGATCCAATGGAACGAGCTTTCCAGCGTGGTTATCAGCACGGCATTGTGGGCAAATCGCGGGACCTCTGCCCCTTCACCCAGGACGCCGTCCGGCAGGCCTGGCTCAATGGCTGGCGTGAGGGCCGTAGCGACCAATGGGACGGCTACGTAGGCACCGCCGGTCTTCAACGCATGAATCAACTTCAAGCCGCAGGCTAATTCGATTTCACTAGCGGAAGCCCCGGGCTTCCACAGCGTTCTGGCTTCTTTCCAGTCAGATCCTCTCCCGGGATCAGGGACCCGGTCCCACGGGGGCTCCCAGCGAGCCCCCTCCCCTCAGGGGCGCGCCGCGGCGATCGCATCCACGGCTTCCCGGATCAACGCCGGTCCGCGATAGATGAAGCCGCTGTAGAGCTGCACCAGACTGGCGCCCGCCGCGATCTTTTCCGCCGCATCTTCCCCGGACAGGATCCCACCCGCCGCGATGATCGGCAGTCGACCACCCAGCTCAGCGGCCAGCACCCGTACCACATGGGTACTCTTCTCCCGCACCGGAGCACCCGACAGGCCACCAGCCTCGGCGGCATAGGGCAGATTCTCCACTCCTTCCCGGCCCAGCGTGGTGTTGGTGGCGATGATGGCGTCCATCCCGGCATCGCGTATCGCCTGGGCGGTCAACACGATCTCTGCATCGGTCAGGTCCGGAGCGATCTTGATGGCGATGGGCACCCGCCGGCCGTGCCGGACCGCCAGGTCTTCCTGACGCTGGCGCAGGGCTTCCAGCAGGCTCTTGAGCGCATCGCCGAATTGCAGGCTGCGCAAGCCGGGCGTGTTGGGCGAGCTCACGTTTACCGTGATGTAGCTGGCGTGGGCATAGACCCGCTCCAGACCGATCAGGTAGTCGTCCACCGCCCGTTCCACCGGGGTACTGGCGTTCTTGCCGATGTTGATCCCCAGTACGCCCTGGAAGCGGGCAGCCTTGACCCGCTCGATCAGGGCATCCACGCCCGCATTATTGAAACCCATGCGGTTGATGATGGCGTCGGCCTGCTCAAGGCGGAACAGCCGCGGCTTGGGATTGCCCGGCTGCGGCCGAGGCGTCACGGTACCGATCTCGATGAAGCCGAAGCCCAGACCGGCAAAGCCGTCGATGGCGGCGCCGTTCTTGTCGAGTCCGGCGGCCAGACCCACCGGATTGGGAAACTCCAGACCCATGACCTGCACCGGCAGCCGGCCCGGCCGCCGACCGAGGCCCGTCAGGCCCAGCCGACCCGCGGCGCCGATCAGGTCCAACGCCAGATCATGCGATCCTTCGGGAGACATTTTGAAAAGCAGAGGACGGAGCGCGTCGTACATGGCGGACTCACAGGCAATTCGGAAAGCGCGCATTATACAGGCTTGCCACCCGCCATACGTCGCTCGCCCCGGACTCGAACGGTCACTCGCACAAAAGATCCTACCTTTCAGGAATCATTTGACGATAACGCTGTCTGTCCCACGCTAGAATCGGTCGTGCAGTTCCTATCCGCCCCGGAGACCTCATGAGCAACAGTGCCAACCTCCTGGGCAGCCCCTGGTCTTCACTGGCCTTGCATCTGCATCCCTCGCTGGCCAGTCGCCGCATCCAGCGTTGCCTGGAACGCCTGGCCGATGCCTTTCTCCCCCTGCCCGCGCCCAGCGCCAGTCTTTGGTGGGATGAAGGCCACCCCCTGCATCTGCTCCTTGGCCTGCCACGCGCCGCCCTGTCCGGTCCGACCCAGGAGATCAAGAGTCGCGCCCATGCCCTGCTCAGCCAGCTGGTGATCGCCGATACCCAGCAGGTCGCCGCCCTGGACCTGCGCGCCATCGAAGGCCTCTGCCAGCGGCTGGGCGACAGCGACTCTGACTTCGCGGTGCAACTGGAAGAACTGGCCGCCCTGCCTGCGGCTCGCGAGCAGGTCCGGATCATCGGCTATCGGGATTTCCAGGCAGCGCTCTATCGCACCCTGCCGAATCTCTCTGCGGAGCAGCCCTTGCGCCTGCGCCAGGCCAGTTGGCGGGGCACGCGGCTGTTCCTGGAAAACGAGGCGGCCACCACCCTCGCCCTTGCCAGCATCATCGCCTACGCCCGCATCCGCGGTATCGCCGTGGAAGTGCCGGCGCAGATTCAGTGCCTGAGCCTGGATCAGGCGGCCATCAACCGCCTGCAGGAGGCCTTCGCGGTCTATGCCCTGCCCAATGCGGTCTGGAATCACCCGGACTTCGTCCAGGTGCTGCTGGGGTTGAAGCTCGACTATGCCCGCCTGCCGCTGCCCGCACCTGGCCAGGATCTGGAGTGGTTGTTGCTACCCAATGAAGTGGCGACCACCCGCGTCCTCGCCGAGATTCTCGAACGCCTGGGTGCCGCCGAGGTGATCGGCTATCTGCAGGCGTTCTAGGCAAGTGTCTCAGCCGGCAGCGACCGCAGGCGCGTGACGCTGCCCCGCCGCCAGGAACACCTCGAAGGCCAGGCGCTGACCGGCCAGCATCGCCGGATGCAACTGCGCGTCGCTGCCCGCCTCGTCCAGTCGCTGCAGGAATCCCGGCCAGGCACCGGTGGGCGGCACATGTCCCAGATAGGCCCGGGCGTCGCGCACCGCTTCATCCGGACTCTCGCCGGCATGACGATCCAGCAGTCGCGAGCCCAATCGGGAACCCTCCAGCACATAGGCCACCCCCCAGCATTCCCCTTCGTCGAGCAGGCGCTCGAGGACGACGGGTTCGGGCCTGTCGGCGGCCAGACGCTGCAGATCCTCCGCCAGCACCCCGCGGCGGCGACGCTCTGCCCAGTCGGGCAACAGCCGCTGGATGCCGGAGCGCTCCAGCAACTCTTCGAGGCCGATCAGGGCCTGGGCATGGGCCTGAAGGAAGGCGGTGTAATGGGGTCGCGTCTGCAATGCATAGCGGCCAAAGGTGGCATCGACCTGCTGGTGCAGGGCACCGCCCTCGGCACGCAACATTTCACGGATGGTGGACACGCAAATACCTCGTAGTGACCGCGGTTTTCAGAGCGGCGAAGGCTGGGGCTTCTCGCCACGCAGGGCGGCCTGCAGCCGTGCGGCCAGATCCGCCTCGCGAAAGGGCTTGGGCACGATGAATGACTGTTCGGGATCGAGTTCGCCCAGTTCGGCGTAGCCGGTGATGAAGACCACCGGCAACTGCGGCAACCGCTTGCGCACCTGGCGAGCCAGCTCGGCACCATTCATGCCGGGCATGGCGAAATCGGCCAGCAGCAGATCGATCTGCGGATCGCGCTCCAGGGCGCTCAGGGCGGCGAAGCCGTTGCTGGCCTCTACCACCTGATAGCCGAGATCCGCCAGCAGCGCGGCGGTCACGTTGCGCACCGCATGATCATCGTCGACCAGCAGGATGCGTCGCTCGGCGGCCTGTTCGTCCCGCCCCGGGGTCGGTAACCCGACCGGATCCACGGCATCTTCCGCCTCGGTACGCGGCAGATAGACCAGCACCGTGGTGCCGCTGCCCATCTGCGTCTCGATGCGCACGCCACCACCGGACTGCTTGGCGAAGCCGAACACCTGGGCCAGGCCCAGACCGGAGCCCTTGCCCACCTCCTTGGTGGTGAAGAAGGGTTCGAAGGCCTTGGCCAGCACCTCTTCGCTCATGCCGGTGCCGGAATCCTGCACCGCCAGCAGCACGTACTCGCCCGGCTCGGGTTCTTCCGGGCGCTGGGGTGGCTCGCTGATGGTCTGGTTGGAGGTGCTCAGCCGCAGGGTGCCGCCGACCGCCATGGCATCCCGGGCATTGATCGCCAGATTGAGGATGATGAGTTCGATCTGGGTCGGGTCGACCAGGGCATGCCAGCAATCGGCGCGCAGGTGGGTCTCGATCCAGACGCTGCCACCCATGGTGCTGCGCAGCAGTTCGAGCATGCCTTCGACGGTTTCGTTGAGCTTGACCGGCTTGGGCGCCAGACGCTGACGGCGGGAGAAGGCCAGCAGCTGGGCGGTGAGCTTGGCGCCCCGCTCGCCCGCTTCGCGGATGTTCTGCACCCGCCCCTGGGTCTTGTCGCTCGCTTCGAGGCGCGCTAGATCCCGCTCGAGGAAGCTGGCACTGCTGAGCACCACGGTGAGCAGGTTGTTGAAGTCATGGGCCACGCCGGCGGTGAGCTGACCCACGGCCTCCAGGCGCTGCATTTGCTGCAGGGTGTCTTCCACCCGCTCGCGCTCGTCGATCTGCTCGCGCAACTGGCGATTCGCCGCGGCCAGTTCTTCCATCGCCAGGACCTCCGAGGAGATGTCCCGTCCGGAGCAGTAGGTCATGCCGGCATCCGGCACCGCCGTCCAGGAAATCCAGCGATAGCTGCCGTCGCGGTGGCGGATACGATTGACGAAGCGCTGACTGGTCGCACCGGTGGCCAGCTGCTTGAGTTCGTTGTCGGTGATGAAGCGCTCGTCGGGATGCACCAGCGCCAGCAGCGAGGAATCGAGCAGCTCCACCCGCGACCAGCCCAGATTTTCTTCCCAGGCCGGGTTGAGCGCTACCAGGGTACCGTCGGGTTTGCACACCAGCAGCAGATCGCGGGTGAGATCCCAGGTCCGATCGCGCTCGCGGGTACGCTCCTCGACGCGCTCGCCGAGACTGACGTTGAGTCGTTCGAGTTTCTCCGCGGCATCGCGCTGCTGGGTGATGTCGAGCATCACGCCAAGGAAGCGGGTGCAGACGCCGGCATCGAAGAAGGGCTGGCCGCGGGTCTCGACCCAGCGCTGGGCGCCATCATCGAGGCGGATGCGGTATTCGCTGCGGTAGTCGTCGTCGCGCTCGTCGGCGCCCGCCTGGCGGACCGTATCGAGAAAGCGTTCGAGGCCATCGCTGCCGCACAGGCGGGCGAACACCTCGAGATCGACCACCGCATCGGCCGGCAGGCCGAACATGGCCTTGCAGCGCTCGTCCCAGACCAGCGTACGGCTGGCCGGCAGATACTCCCACATGCCCAGCCGGGAGGCGTCCATGGCCAGGCGGGACCTGACTTCCAGGCTGTGCAGGGCCTCTTCGGCGCGGCGCCGCTCGCGGCGCTCGTGCACTACCAGCAGTGCCCGCTCGACCGCCTTGGCCAAGAGCTCCATGCTCTGCTTGAGCACATAGTCGTTGGCGCCCAGGCGCATCATCTCCACCGCGTGCACTTCACCGAAGATGCCCGAGACGAAGATGAAGGGGGTTTCCGGCGTCAGCGCCCGCGCCACGCGCAGGGCCTCGGCACCGGAGAAGCCCGGCAGGATGATGTCGGAAAGAATGATGTCGTAGGTCTGCTGGCTCAGCGCAAGGGTCAGACCGGTACGTTCATAGACGATCTTGGATTGCAGCTCGAAGCCGTGCCTTTCCAGCTCGATCAGGATCAGCTCGGCATCGAGCTTGCTGTCCTCTACCAGCAGGATCTTGATCTGTTTCGAGAGCGGCATAAACGGACGTCGGCCTTGAATCTGTTCACTCAGGGAAGCCGGATCGCGCATATCGGCCGGTCGCGGATGACTGGATGCGGATGCACTGATCTTCACTCGCTAGCGGCCAATGCGCCTGGTGACACGACGCGATCCTGGCGGCGGCTCATTGAGCACGGCCCAGAATACGCCGAGGTCGCTGATCGCGGCGACGAAATCACGAAACTCGACCGGCTTGACCACGTAGGCGTTTACGCCCAGCTCGTAGGCCTTCTCCAGATCCGGCTCTTCCCGTGATGAAGTCAGCATGACCACGGGAATACTGCACAGCTCAGGCGTCCGACGAATCAGTTCGAGCACTTCCAGGCCATCGACCTTGGGCAGTTTGAGATCCAGCAGCATCACGGCGGGATTGCCCGGCTCGCGATCGGCATGGGGTTCGCGCCTGAGCAGATAATTGACCGCTTCGGCACCGTCACGCAGGACCACGACATCGTTGGCCAGCTGGCTGCGCTCCAGAGCCACCAGGGTGAGCTCCAGATCGTGCGGATTGTCTTCGACCAGCACAATGGGTTTGAGCATGAACAGAACTACCTTTTGTGTACCGGGGACGGACGTTGTTTGGGAAGGGCGAAAAAGAAGGTAGCGCCCTCGCCGATGGCACCCTCGGCCCAGACCCGACCGTCATGACGCTCGATGATGCGTCTGACACTGGCCAGACCGATGCCGACCCCTTCGAATTCATCGGCATGGTGCAGGCGTTGGAAGACGCCGAACAGCTTGCCGACATAGTCCATGTTGAAACCGACACCGTTGTCCCGAACAAAGATGATGTCCTCGGAATCGCTCGGCAAGGTGCCGATCTCGATCACCGCCGGTTCTTCGTAGCGACTGTATTTGATGGCATTGGCCAGCAGGTTGCGCAAGGCGAGATGGACGAAGGCGGCATCGGCGATGACGACAGGCAGGGGGCCGATGTGCCACTCCACCTGCCGCTCGGCATAGTCCGGGGCCATCTCTTCGCGAATGGCTTCCACCAGGGCGGTCAGATTGACGTCGGAATAGCGGATCGCCGCCCGCCCCATCTGCGAAAAGCTCAGCAGGTTGTCGACCAGGCTGCCGGCGAAGCGCGCCGACGACCCGATGTTTTCCAGGAAGCGCCGCCCCCGGTCCGACAGCTTGCCGCCTTCGATGTCGCCCAGCAGCTCGGCATAGCCGGCGATGTGGCGCAGCGGCGCACGCAGGTCGTGGGACACGCTGTAGGAGAAGGCCGCCAGTTCCTTGTTGCTGCGTTGCAGCTCCTCGGCCAGCTCGGCCATCTCCTCGGCCTTGCGCAGGACGATCCCGCGCACCGCATTGCGCAATTCGATGGCGCTTTCCAGCTCGAGCGGCGACCAGGGTAGCGACAGGCCGCGGACCGTCTCCTGCCAGAGCACGAAACTCTGTCGGGGCGACAGGCGTCCGTCGCTGCCTTCCTGCTTGGCTGGCCGCCCGGCCCAGTTGACCACCTGCACCAGCTCGCTGCGAAACCAGATCAGATAGTGGGAATGCAATTCGGAAATGGGTACGGCAAGCACCCCGGCCGCATACTGGGCCAGCTGTGGCAGCGCGGCGATGTCCTTGGCCAGGTTGTCGGTGACGTAGTGATCCTTGACGTTGACCGACAACCACTCGACCAGGCTATCCACCACGTCGCGCGGCGGCGCCTGGCCGATCAGCTCGGTGCCGTCGGAGGAAATGATGGCGGCGCCCTGTGCCCGGGCGAAATCCAGATAGACCTGGGGCAGCTCCAGCAGTCCCTGGCAGACGCTGTCGCGGTCGGCCATGGTCGAGAGCATCTGCACCATGGCTTGACGCAGCGCCAGCCGACGATCGGATTCCGCGTGGGTCTCGGCGGCATCGATCTGCAGCGACAGCACCCGACCGAACAGCTCGCAGGCGGTCCGCGTCTGGAAGGATACCCGCTGCGGCTGGCGATCGTGACAGAGCACCAGACCCCAGAGACGGCCGCCGACCACGATGGAAACCGACATGGAGGCCAGGGTGCCCATGTTTCTCATGTACTGCAGGTGCACCGGCGACACGCTGCGCAGTTGCGCGAAGCTGAGGTCGAGCGGCTGGCCGGTCAGCGGATTGGTCTGCGGCTGCAGCGGCGACGGCTGGTAGTAGGCGTTGCCGATCACCCGGATGCGGTTGGCCAGGTACAGGCGGCGGGCCTGGGCCGGGATGTCCGAGGCGGGAAATCTCAGCCCCAGATAGCTGGGTACGCCGGGATCGCACTCCTCGGCCAGCACCTGTCCGTGACCTTCTTCGTCGAAGCGATAGATCATGGTGTGGTCGAAGCCGGAGATGCGCTTGGCTTCGCGCACCGCGAGCGTGGCGATGGCATCCACGGTTTCGGCCTGGTGCAACTGCTCGATGAACACCCGCACCATGGGATAGAGGGTATTGAGGCCGAGCCGGCTGTCCACCGGCGCCTCGAATTCGACGATCAGCACCCCACCGAAGCGATGCATGAACAGCGCGAAGGTCTGCCGCTGCGGCCCCAGGGTGACGTCGCCCTGATAGATGGGATTCTGCTCTTCCTGGGTCAGGGCCCCGAGCATGGCCGGCAGATCGCACCCCGGCAGCAATTCGCCAAGCGTGCGACCCAGTACATCCTCCACGGCGACGCCAAGGTACTCGCGCACGTTGGCGCTGGCCTGGACAATGCGCAGATCCGGCTCTTCCACGGCGAACAGGAAGCCATGTTCCTGGATACTGCCGGGAATGTGGATCGGCTCATTGGCACAATCGGCCAGAGCGTCGGGCTGCGTCTTGGAAGGTGACTCGAGCGCCAAACCGGGAACCTCGTGTGATCGGGAAGAAGCGCAGGGAAAGCGGTGCGCCGAATTGGAAACAAAGGTCATCCAGACTATCAGACCCGGGGCGGGAGGCGAAGCGAAACGGCCCGCAGCCCGGACACCCGCAGCAAGGCCGACAGGGTTCGAGGCGCGATCCGGAATCTTCTCCACCGGCGTCCGGTCGGAACTGGTTTAGCCCCAGGATCCTGCCCATGTCCCTGCGCCTCGCCCTCCCCCTGGCCGCCCTGCTGCTGAGTCCGCTCAGCCAGGCGGCGCCCGTCTATGGCGAACGTCTCGAAGGCTTCGCCTACGACTACCCGGTCAGGACCTTCAGCTTCGACTCCCAGCGACAGCCTCTGGAAATGGCCTATCTCGACGTCGCGCCGAGCGGAAAACCGAACGGGCGGACCCTGGTCCTGCTGCACGGCAAGAACTTCTGCGCCGGTACCTGGGCGCAAAGCATCCAGGTGCTGAGCGCTGCCGGCTATCGGATCGTGGCGCCGGACCAGATCGGCTTCTGCAAGTCGAGCAAACCGGCGCACTATCAATACAGCTTCCAGCAACTGGCCGCCAACACCCGCGCCCTGCTCGACCACTTGGGCGTCGCCCGGGCGACCCTGATCGGTCATTCGACCGGCGGCATGCTCGCGACCCGCTACGCCCTCCTCTATCCCGAGGCCACCGAGCAGCTGGTATTGGTCAATCCCATCGGCCTGGAAGACTGGAAGGCGCTGGGCGTGCCCTATCGCAGCGTCGACCAGTGGTATGCCCGGGAGCTCAAGACCTCG
The DNA here is from genome assembly GCF_014522265.1 of Pseudomonas oryzihabitans. Classification (GTDB taxonomy): domain Bacteria; phylum Pseudomonadota; class Gammaproteobacteria; order Pseudomonadales; family Pseudomonadaceae; genus Chryseomonas; species Chryseomonas aestiva. The sequence goes on along the minus strand of NZ_CP017024.1, from coordinate 3,148,754 downwards.
GCCGCCGCCATCCGCGACTACGAGCGCAGCACCTATTACGCCGGCCAATGGTCTCCCGCCTACGATCGCTGGGTGGACATGCTCGCGGGTCTCAACGAGGGACCGGGCAAGGAGCGGGTGGCGTGGAACTCCGCCCTGATCTACGACATGATCTACAGCCAGCCGGTGGTCTACGAATTCGAGCGGCTGCGCATGCCGACCCTGCTGCTGATCGGCCAGCGCGATACCACCGCCATCGGCAAGGATGCGGCGCCGGCCGCCCTCAAGGCGCAGCTGGGCCACTATCCCGAACTGGGCAAGGCGGCGGCGCAGCGCATTCCCCAGGCGACCCTGGTGGAATTCCCGGACCTGGGCCATGCGCCGCAGATGCAGGCACCGGAACGCTTTCACCAGGCGCTCCTGCAAGGGCTGAGCGCCCTCAAGGCACCCTCGACCCAGCCGAAACCCTGAGCTGATCCAGGCACAAAGAAGGCGGCGTTCCTAGGGGCACGCCGCCTTTTTTGTCGCTCTAGCGGATCAGGGCAGCCGCGCCAACCGCTCGCGCCTGCCCGCCACCTCAGACGCTGCTGCTGGCCAGATCCGCCAGTTCACGACTGGCGACGCTGTACATCGCATAGTCCTGACCGCTGGCATTGCGCAGATCCACCAGCAGACCGCGCCAGCGTTCCACCGCCGCCCGGTGACGCTCCAGCCATAGCGACAGCCGGGCTTCCGGATCGCTGGGCGCCTCGCTCAAGTTGAGCATGCCGATGGTGATGGTGCGTTGCTGGAGATCCACCTCGTCGCGGAACGCCTCGCGGGCCAGGGCCTGCCAGGCATTGGCGACCGGCAACTGGTTGAGCTGCTGCTGATACCAGGCCAGATCCAGCACATCACCCGCCGCGAACCAGGTGCCCGCCACCTCCAGCGGATCCTGGGCGGTGACCTCCGCGGCCTGGATCACCGGCAACAGGGTATAGATGTGGTTGGTCCCGGCGACGACCCGTGCCAGCAGTTCAGGCACGCCCGCCTCGGTGTAGGCGCGGAAGCGCTCTTCCCAGTCCTGGCGCGGTTCGCCCTGCAGCAGCTCGTCCAGCCGTACGCCCAGCGCGGCGATGCGTGGCCCGAAGAAGGCCGCCACGGCGCCCGCGTCCAGGCCACTGCGATGGCTGCGCAGGAACCAGCGGGTCGCCCGCCGCCCCAGGCGCATCAGCTCGCTCATCAGGCGCAACTGCAATTCGGCCGGCACCTGATGATCCAGGGCCTCCACCTGACGCCACCAATGCGGCAGGTGCAGCACATCGCGCATCACCACATAGGCGCGGGCGACATCGGCCGCGCTCATGCCGGTGGACTCGCACAGGCGCTGCACGAAGGTGATGCCCATGTGGTTGATCAGGTCGTTGGCGATCTGGTTGGCGACGATCTCGCGCTTGAGGCGATGGCGCGCCATCGCCTCGGGGAATTGCTCGGTCAGGCGCTGCGGGAAGGCGCCCTGCATGTCCCGGGCGAGGTATTCGTCGTCCGGCATCGAAGAGGCCAGCAACTGTTCCTTGAGGTCGATCTTGCTGTAGGAAATCAGCACCGACAGCTCGGAACGGGTCAACCCCTGCCCCTTGGCGGCGCGCTCGGCCAGCACCTCGTCGCTGGGCAGGAATTCCAGCGTACGATCCAGCTTGCCGCGACCCTCGAGATCCACGATCAGCCGCTGGTATTCGGCCAGGTGGGTCCGCGCCCGATATTCCGCCAGGGACAGGGCACCGGTCTGCATGTAGTTGTTGGCGACCACCAGCTCGCCGACCTCGTCGGTCATCTCGCCCATCAGCGTGTTGCGCTGCTTGACGGTCATGTCGCCGGCGGAGACCACGTCGCCCAGCAGGATCTTGATGTTGACCTCGTGGTCGGAGCAGTCCACGCCACCGGCGTTGTCGATGAAGTCGGTGTTGCAGGCGCCGCCGTGCAGGCCGAATTCCACCCGTGCCAGCTGGCTCATGCCCAGGTTGCCACCCTCGCCGATCACCTTGGCGCGCAGGTCGCAGCCGTCCACGCGCAGACCGTCGTTGGCCTTGTCGCCGATATCGGCATGGGTTTCGAAGCTGGCCTTCACGTAGGTGCCGATGCCGCCGTTCCAGATCAGATCGACCGGTGCCTTGAGCAGCGCGTTGATCAGCTCGTTGGGCGTCAGGTGATCGGCCTGCAGATCGAAGCGCGCCTTCATCTCGGGGCTGATGGCGATACGCTTGGCACTGCGCGGGAAGATGCCGCCGCCCTGGGAGATCAGGCTGGTGTCATAGTCGGTCCAGCTCGAACGTGGCAGGTTGAACAGCCGCTCGCGCTCGACATAGCTGCGTTCGGCATCCGGATTGGGATCGATGAAGATGTGCAGGTGGTTGAAGGCCGCCACCAGCTCCAGGCTGCGCGAACGCAGCAGACCGTTGCCGAAGACGTCGCCGGCCATGTCGCCGATGCCCACCACGGTGACCGGATCGGTCTGCACATCGATGCCGCGCTCGCGGAAGTGGCGCTGCACGCTGACCCAGGCGCCCCGTGAGGTGATGCCCATCTTCTTGTGGTCATAGCCCGCCGAGCCACCGGAGGCGAAGGCGTCGTCGAGCCAGAAACCGTAGTCCTGGGCGATGCCGTTGGCGATGTCGGAGAAGGTCGCGGTGCCCTTGTCGGCCGCCACCACCAGGTAGGGATCGTCGCCGTCGTAGCGCACCACCGCAGCCGGCGGGACCACCTCGCCATCCTTGAGGTTGTCGGTGATGTCCAGCAGGCCACTGATGAAGATGCGGTAGCAGGCGATGGCTTCGGCCTGGATATCGTCACGGGAGCCACCGGTCGGCAGACGCCGCGGCACGAAGCCGCCCTTGGCACCCACGGGGACGATCACCGAGTTCTTGACCTGCTGCGCCTTGACCAGGCCCAGCACCTCGGTGCGGTAGTCTTCCTCGCGATCCGACCAGCGCAAGCCGCCGCGGGCGACGTTGCCGAATCTCAGGTGCACCCCTTCCACGCGCGGGCTGTAGACGAAGATCTCGTAGCGCGGCACCGGGCGCGGCAGCTCGGGAATGGCCTTGGGATCGAGCTTGAAGCTGAAGTAGGCCTTGGGCTTGCCGGCGGCGTCGGTCTGGAACACGTTGGTTCTCAGGGTCGCCTTGATCAGGTCCAGATAGCGCCGCAGGATGCGGTCTTCGTTGAGCACCGCCACATCGTCGAGGGCGCTGAGGATGGCCTGCTCCAGACGCTGCTGCTTGTCGTCCAGGTCCTCGCTGGTCATGCGCCGTGCCAGGTAGAACTTCATGCGGAACAGCCGCACCAGCTCCCGGGCGATGTCGACGTGGGCATTGAGGGTGGCGGCGATGTAGCCGATGTCGAAGCCGATGCGGATCTGCTTGAGATAGCGCGCATAGGCACGCAGCACCGCGACGTCCCGCCAGGGCAGCCCGGCGGTCAGTACCAGGCGGTTGAAGCTGTCGTTTTCCGCCTGGCCGTCCACCACCTGGACGAAGGCGTCCTGGAAGGTATCGTTGAGTTGCTGCAGGTCCAGCTCCAGGCCGGCCACGGTGGTGAAGGCGAAATCGTGGATCCAGTAGCGGCGGCCATTGCGATGACGCAGCTCGTAGGGGAATTCGCCGAGCACGCGCAGACCGAGATTTTCCAGGATCGGCAAGACGTCCGACAGCGCCAGGGGCGTATCGGCGTGGTAGAGCTTGCAGTGCAGGATGTTGTCGCCGGCCTGGGTCAGCGGCTGGTAGAAGCCCATGGCCAGACGGCGATCGTCCTTCAGGTCCAGCAGGTGACGCATGTCCACCACGGCCAGGTGTGGCGCGAAGCGCTCGCGATAGCCGGCCGGGAAGCCCAGCGGATAGTCGGCCAGGATGGAGGTGCCCTGGGCTTCGCCGAAGCTGTCCACCATCAGGCTGGCGAAGTCGTCCTTCCAGCTGCGACAGGCCTGCACCATCTCCTGCTCCAGGCGCGCCGGATCGACGTCCTGCGGCTGCAGCGGATCGACCCTCAGGATGAACTGCACCCGCGCCAGCACGGATTCGGAGAAGAAGGTCCAGAATTCGCAGTCAGTGCCATGCAGGCGATCCATGAGGATCTGCTGCATGCGCTGGCGCACTTCGGTGGAGTAGATGTCGCGCGGCACATAGGCCAGGCAGTAAAAGAACTGACCATAGGGATCGCGGCGCAGGAAGACGCGGACCTTGCTGCGTTCCTGGATCTGCACGATGGCCATGGCCGTGCTGAACAGATCGTCCACCGGGGTCTGGAACAGATCGTCCCGCGGCAGGCCTTCGAGGACCTGGGCCAGTTCCTTGCCGAGGTGGGCGCTGCTGTCGAAGTCGGCGCGGCGACGCACCTCGTCGACCTTGCGGCGGATATAGGGAATCTCCCGCACGCTGTCGTTGTAGACGCTGGAGGTATAGAGGCCCATGAAGCGGTGCTCGCGCACCACCCGGCCGCTGGCATCCACCTCGCGCAGGGAAACGAAATCGGGATAGGCCGGGCGATGCACCCGGCTCGGGTCGGCCGCCTTGGCGAAGGACAGCAGCACCGGCTCGCGCAGATAGCGCAGCGGATCACCGGACAGGGTGATCTCGGCGGTCTCGGGCCGGCCACGCAGGCGGCGCGACAGCCCCAGCAGGGACTCGGGCACATAGCGCTGAATCGCCGTCTCGCCATCGCCTTCGACAGTGAATTCCTCGTAGCCGAGGAAGGTGAATCTGTCGTTGCGCAGCCAGTCGAGGAAGGCCTTCACCTCGGCCAGTTCACCCTCCTCCACACCGGCCGGACGCCGATCCAGCCAGGTCAGCAGATCGGCGACCTTGGCCTTCATGGCCGCGAAGTCACCAACGGTCAACCGGACCTCGCCGAGGATCTCCTGCAGCGCCGCCTCCAGGGTGCGCAACTCGGTGGCGGCCGCACAGCGGTCGATCTCGAGGAACATCAGGGCTTCGCGGGTGACCCCTTCGCCCTGCTGGCCCTTGGGCAGCAACTCGAGCAGGCGACCCTGGGCATCCCGGCGCACGCTGAGGACACTGTTCTGCAAGGTATGGACGCTATAGCCCTGGCGGTTGAGCTCCATCCGCACCGAATCCACCAGGAAGGGGGAATCGGCGTGCAGCACCTCGACCACGGTGTGGCTCGATTGCCAGCCGTGCCGCTCGTAATCCGGATTGAAGACCTGCACCCGCGGCTCGGCCGGATCGAAGACGTCCAGCAGGCGCCAGGCCGACAGCACGCAGCCGACCAGATCGGACAGCCGACGCTGGGTGAGTTCTTCCAGCGGGACGATGCCGAAGAACTGGGCGGTGAAGCGATCCAGTTGTTCGAGGGTATCGCCTTCGACATGGGCCGCGAGGGCATTCTTGAGTTGTTGTTGGAAATCCGCTTGGCTGGCAGCGGTGAAAAACGCCATAACCGTACTCCGTCCTGAAGGTGCTGTGGGCTTCGCTCCGCAGAGGACAGGCCTCTCCCGGAGCGAGTTCCACAAGGGACGAGGCCGGACTGCACCAAAAAAGTGCAAGGATGCAGTGCCGCTAGAGTAGCCGGCAAAGCCGCCTGCGCACGTACGTCAGGGCGACAACAAGATTCAGCTGCGGAACGGATCTCAATAGTGCGGCGGCGGGGCTTCGTCCGGCATGCCGCCACCGCCTGCGCTCTGCAACTCCGCCTGGCGTTCGGCCAGCATGCGGATCTGCGCCGCGCAGCGATCCAGCGTCCGCTGCTGCTCGACGATGATGTCGTTCAGCGTCTGGATGGTGTCGTCCTGGAACGCCTGGCGCATCTCCAGATCGGCGATACGTTCTTCGAGGGTCATGCCTGTGCCTCCTGTTCGAGCAGCGCTCGCCAGCGTTCCGTAGCGGCACGACCGGCTTCCGCGGTATAGGGCTCGCGTGGCGAGTGCCCCCACACCGGGCCGGGCCAGGCCGGATCACCTTCCTGCCGCAGCAGGACATGCAGGTGCAACTGCCGGACAACGTTACCCAGGGCGCCGATGTTCAATTTGCGGTCAGGGTGAGCGTTACGCAACACCTGGGCAACAAGTGTCACCTCTCGCCACAGTTGCACCTGGTCCTGGGGTGACAGGTCGAGGACCTCGGTAACACCTTCGCGCCGCGGCACCAGCACCAGCCAGTCATAGCGGCGATCGTTCAGCAGCAATACCTGGCACAGCGTCAAGGACGTCACTTCCAGGGAATCGCCGGCGAGTCGTGGATCTATTTGGAACATCTCATCTCCTGCTAACACCAGTCAGCACTAAAAGTGTGCACGGCTTGGGGAACGTGAAACCTTTGGTGTCACAAAGGTGCAATCAACCCGCCCGAAACTGCCCGTCACCCGGGGAATGGCCTAGTGATAGACAGGTGGGCTCGGCGCTTGGGGATTTGTGCACGCTTTTTGCTATCACGATCCGGGTACGACGATCGGACGGGAACTCTTAAAGAGCTTTCTTAAGAGTCACGGTTAATCCGCTCATCACACGCAAAATTTTGATGAAGCCTATCGCCCCTCCGAGAGAGGTGCTATATGTGCCGCCATTAGAACAAACAGCCACGGCTGACACGATGGCTGACTTTCAACCCAAAGGAGCATTTCTGATGCAAGCGATGAAGTGGAGCATTCTCGCCCTGGCCGTAGCCGCAGGGACCACTCAACTGGCTTTCGCCGACCAGCAGTCCGAATCCAAGGGCTTTGTCGAAGACAGCAAGCTGACCCTGTTGAACCGCAACTACTACTTCAACCGGGATCTCAAGAACGGCGCCAACGATCGTAAAGATTGGAGCCATGGCTTCCTGATGAACTACGCATCGGGCTTCACCCAGGGCACCGTGGGTGTCGGTGTGGATGCCTTCGGCTACCTGGGCCTGAAACTGGACGGCGGCCGCGGCCACGTCGGTTCCGGCAACCTGCAGATCGACAGCGACGGTCGCAACAAGGACGAGTACTCCACCGCTGGCGCCGCAGTGAAACTGCGCGTCTCCAACACCGTCCTGAAGTACGGCAACGTGCAGCCCACCTCCCCGGTCTTCGCCGTGGGTGGCAGCCGCCTGTTCCCGCAGACCGCTACCGGCTTCATGCTGACCAGCGAAGAAATCGAGAACCTGTTCCTGGAAGCTGGCCACATCACCGCTGCGCGTGACCGCACCAACACCTACCACGACGGCAACCTGGGCTCGACCTACGCTTCTGGCATCACTTCCAGTTCCGGCGACTACCTGGGTGGCAAGTACAAGATCAACGATCAGCTAAGTGCGTCGCTGTACTATGGCCGTCTGGAAGACCTGTGGAACCAGTACTACGCCAACGTCAACTTCGTGCAGCCGCTGGCGGCCAACCAGGCGCTGACCTTCGACTTCAACTACTACCACACCAAAGACACCGGCAGCGCCAAGCTGGGCGACTTCTCCAACAACGCCTACTCGCTGGCCGCCGCCTACAGCATCGATGCCCACACCTTCACTCTGGCCTACCAGGGTGTGAGCAGCGATGCGCCGTTCGACTACGTCGGCGTCGGTGGCAAAGGTGCCAACACTGGTAACGGTGGCGACAGTATCTTCCTGGCCAACTCCATCCAGTACTCCGACTTCAACGCCTCCGGCGAGAAGTCCTGGCAGGCGCGCTACGACCTGAACATGGCGACCCTGGGCGTGCCTGGCCTGAGCTTCATGGCCCGTTACATCTACGGCCATGACATCGACGCACCCAAGGCCAGCACTCAATACGCCAACATTGGTTACCAGGACGGCGACAAAGAGCGCGAGACCAACGTCGAAGCCAAGTATGTCCTGCAGAGCGGCCCGGCCAAGGACCTGTCCTTCCGCGTCCGTCAAGCCTGGCACCGTGGCGACGCCAGCACCGGCGGCACCGTCAACGAGTTCCGCCTGATCACCGAGTACCCGCTGAACATCCTCTGATAGAGGCCAGCGTCACTCGCACGATCCAGCAGCCCGGCATTCGCCGGGCTGTTCTTTTCCGACCCTTAGTCGGTGCCACCCGCGTCCCTGTACGCCCTGCCCCACCCCGCCGTACAATGCCGGTCCCGTCTCGATGCCGACAGACCGCCTAGCCATGCGTACCAGCCAGTTCCTGCTGTCCACCCTCAAAGAAACCCCTTCCGATGCCGTGGTGATCAGCCACCAGCTGCTGCTGCGTGCCGGCATGATCCGCAAGCTGGCCTCCGGCCTCTATACCTGGCTGCCGCTGGGCCTGCGCGTGCTGCGCAAGGTGGAAGCCGTGGTGCGTGAGGAGATGAACGCCACCGGCGCCCTGGAGGTGCTGATGCCGGCGATCCAGCCCGCCGAGCTGTGGCAGGAATCCGGTCGCTGGGAGCAGTACGGCCCCGAGCTGCTGCGCCTGAAGGATCGTCATCAGCGCGATTTCTGCGTGGGCCCGACCCACGAGGAAGTCATCACCGATCTGATGCGCAACGAGTTGAACAGCTACAAGCAGCTGCCGATCAATCTGTACCAGATCCAGACCAAGTTCCGTGACGAGATCCGCCCGCGCTTCGGCCTGATGCGCGGCCGCGAATTCGTGATGAAGGACGCCTACTCCTTCCACCTGAACCAGGCGTCGCTGCAGCAAACCTACGACGCCATGTACCAGGCGTACTGCAACGTCTTCAGCCGCCTGGGCCTGAACTTCCGTCCGGTGCAGGCCGACAACGGCTCCATCGGTGGCAGCGGTTCCCACGAATTCCATGTGCTGGCCGGCTCCGGTGAAGACGACATCGCCTTCAGCGACAGCTCCGACTACGCCGCCAACATCGAGAAGGCCGAGGCCCTGCCGCGGGAAACCGCGCGCGGTGCCGCCAGCGAAGAGTTGCGTCTGGTCGATACCCCCGACACCAAGACCATCGCCGATCTGGTGGAGAAATTCGGTCTGGCCATCGAGAAGACCGTGAAGACCCTGGTTGTACGCGGGGCCGAGGAAGGCAAGCTGGTCGCCCTGGTGGTGCGTGGCGATCACGAACTGAACGAGATCAAGGCGGCCAACCTGCCGGAAGTCGCCAGCCCCCTGGTGTTCGCCACCGAGCCCGAGATCCGCGCGGCCATCGGTGCCAGCCCTGGCTCCCTGGGCCCGATGAATCTGTCGATTCCCTGCATCGTTGATCGCTCGGTCGCCCTGATGAGCGACTTCGGCATCGGCGCCAACCAGGAAGACAAGCACTACTTCGGCGTCAACTGGGAGCGCGATCTGCCGCTGCCCCAGGTCGCCGACCTGCGCAATGTGGTGGCGGGCGATCCGAGCCCGGATGGCCAGGGTACCCTGGTGATCAAGCGCGGCATCGAAGTGGGCCATATCTTCCAGCTGGGCACCAAGTACAGCGAGGCCATGAAGCTGTCGGTCCTGGGCGAGGAAGGCAAGCCTACCCTGCTCACCATGGGTTGCTACGGCATCGGCGTGTCCCGCGTGGTCGCCGCCGCCATCGAGCAGAACCACGACGAGCGTGGCATCCGCTGGCCGGCTGCCCTGGCACCGTTCAACGTCGCCCTGGTGCCGATGAAGTACGAGAACGCCGCGGTGAAGGACGCGACCGATCGCCTCTATGCCGAACTGAAGGCCGCCGGCTTCGATGTGCTGCTGGACGACCGTGACAAGAAGACCAGCCCCGGTGTGAAGTTCGCCGACATGGAGCTGATCGGCATCCCCCACCGCCTGGTGGTCGGTGAGCGCGGCCTCAATGAAGGTCTGGTCGAATACAAGGGCCGTACCGACAGCGACAGCCAGAACATCGCCCTGGCCGAGATCGTCGACTTCCTCAAGGCCCGCTGAGGACTACCGCTTCAGGTCAGGCGTCCGTGCGCCTGACCTGGAAGTCGGTGAAGCCTTCACAGGCCACCTCCTCCAGCACCACCCCGGTCACCCGGGCCGCTGCCGGCCCCTGCCAGAGCCAGCGTTCCAGCTGGGCAAGTGCCTCGACCGAACCCTCCAGGTGGCACTCCACCCGGCCATCCGCCAGATTTCGCACCCAGCCGGTGATGCCCAGGCGCTGCGCTTCCTGCCGCGTGCTCTCGCGGTAGTAGACGCCCTGTACGCGGCCACTGATCAGGCCGTGACGCGCCGCTCTATCCATCATCGCGGGGCGCTCCTTTCTTCCAGCGCCGGCGCGACCTTGAGCCAGTGGGCCACGCTCCCGGCCAGCAGTTCATGACGCTGTGCCTGCAGCCGCGCGAAGGCGTCCCGTAGCTGCGGATACCAGTCACCGGGAAAACGTTCGGCGGGCGGCCAGCAGTCCGGTGCGGGAGGCGCCCAGGGCGCGCGATCCAGCAGGTCCAGTAGCGCATAGCCATGCAGATCGCGGCAGAGCACCCAGTGGCCGCTGTCGTTCTGGCACACCAGGCGTTCCTGTTGCAGGAAGGCCAGCACCGCGTGCCATTCATGCTCCGGCAGCTTCCAGCCGGCCTGGTGCAGCCGTCCCAGGTGCAGGCTGGAGCCGCTCTGCTGGCGCTCCAGAAAGGCCCGCAGCACCGCGAGCAGGATGAAGAAGGCCGGCAAGGGCGCGCGGCGCCAGTGATGGGTGGTGGACAGGCTGCAGACCACCTCCGCGCCCAGCAGCACGATCAGCCAGCAGACATAGATCCAGACCAGGAACAGCGGCACCGTGGCGAAGGCGCCATAGATCAGCTGGTAGCCGGGAAAGTAGAAGACATAGAGACCGAACAGACTCTTGGCCGCCTCGAACAGCACCCCGGTCAGGGCCCCGCCGATCAGCGCGTGGCGCAGCGGGACCCGGGTGTTGGGCACGGCCGCGTACATCAGGGTGAAGGCGGCGATGCTGAACAGCAGCGGCGTGACCTTTAGCAGCGCCTGGGCGCCGGACATGCCGTAGGAGCCGAACACCAGAGCCACCGAGGCCAGGTAAGTGCTCATGGCGAAGCCGGCGCCCAGCAGCAGGGGCCCCAGGCTGAGCACGGCCCAGTAGAGCAGGAAGCTGGAGACCCCGCGCCGCGGAATACGCACGCGCCAGATGTCGTTGAAGGTCTTTTCCACCGTCACCAGCATGAAGAAAGACGTCACCGCCAAGAGGGCCACGCCCAGCCAGGTCAGGTGCCGGGCCTGCTCGATGAAGTTGCGCAGGTATTCCTCCAGGGTCGCCCCGGTGGAGGGCACGAAATTGCGGAAGATGAAGGCCTGGATCTGCACTTCGGTGCCCTGGAAGGCGGGTATCGCCGAGAGCATGGCGAAGGTCACGGTCATCACCGGAACCACGGCGAACAGCGTGGTGTAGGTCAGGGCCGCGGCGTTGTTGGGCGCGCGATCCTCGATGAAGCGGTCGGCGAGGTAGCGAACGAAGGACAGCAGTTCACGCAAGCGGGCCGGCATTGGCGGTTCCTCGAAAGGCACGGTCAAGGGCTGGCGCGGCAGTCCTCGCCAACCCGCTACAATGGGCATCTTACCTTCTATGGATCAGCCCATGAGTGAAATCGTCCTCTATCACAACCCTCGCTGCTCGAAATCGCGGGCAGCGCTTGAGCTGCTGCAAAGCCGCGAGCTAGCCGTGTCGGTGGTGCCCTACCTGGAGGCGCCGCCGGATGCCAGCGCCTTGCGCGAGCTGCTCGGCAAGCTGGGCCTGGAGGCGCGCCAGTTACTGCGTACCGGCGAGGAGGCCTATCGCGAATTGAACCTGGCCGATCCGGCGCTGGACGAAGAAGCCCTGATCGCGGCCATGGCCGCCCATCCCAAGCTGATCGAAAGACCCATCGCCGTGTGCGGCGAACGCGCCGTCGTCGGTCGTCCCCCGAGCGTGTCCTGGAGATCCTGCAATGACCCCCGAAGCCTACGTCCTGGTGCTCTACTACAGCCGCCATGGCGCCACCGCCGAGATGGCTCGCCAGGTTGCACGCGGGGTCGAGATGGCCGGCATGGCCGCGCGCCTGCGTACCGTGCCGGCGGTGTCCGCCGAGTGCGCTGCTGTTGCCCCGGCAGTGCCCGAGCAGGGTGCGGTCTATGCCACCCTCGATGATCTGCGCGACTGCGCGGCACTCGCCCTGGGCAGCCCGACGCGCTACGGCAACATGGCCGCCGCCATGAAGTATTTTCTCGACGGCACCAACAGCCTCTGGCTGACCGGTGCCCTGGTGGACAAGCCCGCCGGCGTCTTCACCTCCACCGCCAGCCTGCACGGTGGTCAGGAGAGCACGCTGCTGTCCATGGCCCTGCCGCTGCTGCATCACGGCATGCTTATCACCGGCCTGCCCTACAGCGAGAGCGCCCTGCTGGAAACCAGGGGGGGCGGTACGCCCTATGGCCCGAGTCATTTCGCCGGGGCGGATGGCAAGCGCGCACTGGACGAACAGGAGACGGCGCTGTGCCGGGCCCTGGGCAAGCGCCTGGCGACCCTGGCGGGTCGCTTGCAGAAGAAGTAGGAGCCGGCGCGGCTACCAGCCCATGATTTCCTTGACGAAGGGAATGGTGAGCTTGCGTCGCGCCTGCAGTGACGCCTGATCCAGACGTTCGAGCATGTCGAACAGGGCGTCCATGCTGCGGGTATTGCGTGAGAGGATGAAGCGGCCGACCTCGTCGGTCAGGTGCAGGCCACGGCGGGAAGCCCGCAGCTGCAGGGCGCGCAGCTTGTCTTCGTCGGACAGCGGGCGCAACTGGAAGACCAGCGCCAGGGTCAGCCGCGACTTGAGATCGGCCAGCTGCACCGGCAATTGCCGCGGCGCCGCGGTGCTGGAGATCAGCAGCCGCTTGCCGGCATCACGCAGACGATTGAACAGGTGGAAGAGCGCCTCTTCCCAGCGTCGCTGGCCGGCCAGGGCGTCGAGATCGTCGAGGCAGACCAGCTCGCACTGCTCGAGGTTGTCGAACAGCTCGACGCCGTAGTCGGCCAGTTCGCCCATGGGCAGGTAGATGGCGCGCTCGCCCAGTTCCTCCAGGCGGTGACAGGCGGCCTGCATCAGATGGCTGCGACCGGCGCCCGCGCCGCCCCAGAGATAGATCAGACTTTCCGTCCAGCCGGCGTCCGCATCACAGAGACGCTCGACATAGCCGAGCGCCGCGGCATTGGCGCCAGGGTAGTAATTGACGAAGGTGGCGTCGTCACGCAGACGAATGCCCAGGGGCAGCTGTAAAGGCATCATGCCAGCTCGAACGGCTCTTGGCAGTTTCGCGAGGGCGCCAAGTCTAACCAAATCCCGGGTCCCTCGCAGCAGCCGCTTCAGTCTTGGGTGTCGGCCCTCATGGCCAGCGGAAATACAGGGTGGTACGCGCCGGCTGAGCGGATGGGGCCGGCTGGGCCGCAGGCGCGTTCGGCGTGGCCGTGGCGTCGACGGGCGTGCCCGGGGTCGCAGCTGGCGGAGTGGCAGGCGCAGCATTGGCGGCCGGCGCCGAGGCGGGCTGCAGCCCGGCAAGACCGAGTTGCGCCTGCAACTGGTCCGGATTGGCAGTGAGGTCGTAGGTCAGCTGAGTCCCCTCGACCTTGACCAGGCGGCTCGACAGGGGCTCCAGGACTTTCTGCAGCTGGGCATAACGCTCGAAGTTGGAATTGTCGGCCACCAGGGTCAGCGGCTGGGTGGTGCCCGGGCGGGAGACGAATTTCTTCGACAGGCGCGCGGCCACGTCCTGCAATACCGCAGCCGCCAGGGCGTCCTGATCGGCCGCCTGGCTGCTGCCCTGCTCCGCGGCGCCGTTGTTCCACAGGCGCCACTGGGCCTGCCAGCCATTGCCCTGGGGCTTGGCGTGCACCGCCAGCAGGGCATTGGCGCCATAGCGCTCGGAGGCCTGGCGCAGGGCGGTCGGGTCGCTGGCGTCGATGTTGGCGGCGGTGCCGGCCAGTTGCTCGTTGAGATCGGCCAGCGGCAGGCGGATCGGCAGGCCGGCGCGCTGGGCGCCACGCTGGACGCCGGTGCTGGCGGGCTGGCCATCACCCACCAGGGTCGCCCCGCTGTCGGCGTCGTTGAGCCACCAGATCATCACCACCGGACGATTGGCGCCCCATACCGAGAGCCCCGCCTGGCCCAGGGCACGCTCGGTAGCGGCCGGGTCGAAGTTGGCCACCAGCACCTCCGGCGGGCCGGCGTCATAGCTGTACTGGCTGATCAGGGATTCGGGCACCGCCAGGGCACTGGCAAGACCCGGGGTCTGGCCGGCCTGGGGATTGCCGGTCAGGCGTCCGGCCAGCACCTGCAGGGCGCGCTTGAGGGCGGCATTGCGCTCGTCCGGTTGTTGCGAGGTCACCGGCTCGCGGACCTGGTAGAGGTTGTCCACCACCTCGGCGCGGGCGAGCGGACTCAGGACCAGCAGCGAAGCGAGCAACGGAAGGACGAGACGGCGCATGGCGATTCCATAGAAAGGGCAAGGGGCATACCTTAAAAGCCGCCCGATCCGCGAGCAAGGGCACTGGGTCGCGGGCTGCGCAGAAGGTAGCGACGGAGACTGCCCGCCCGGCGAACGGATGGGCGACCAGGCTCAGACCACGGCAGGCTGGCCGGGTGCCATCGCCGCGCGGACCGGAGGCCGCGGCCGGCCGCGTGCTTTGGCACGGCTTCTGGTAAAATCGCCCGCCTCATTGCCGGCTGGCGCCAGCCGGCTCGTTTCGCCATTAGCCAAAGGCCAGGATTCATGAGCAAACAACCCCAGCTGAGCTACAAGGACGCCGGTGTAGACATCGACGCCGGTGAGGCTCTGGTAGAACGCATCAAGGGCGTCGCCAAGCGCACCGCCCGCCCGGAAGTCATGGGCGGCCTGGGGGGCTTCGGTGCCCTGTGCGAGATCCCGGCAGGCTATCGCCAGCCGGTACTGGTCTCCGGCACCGACGGCGTCGGTACCAAGCTGCGCCTGGCCATGAACCTGGCCAAGCACGACAGCATCGGCATCGACCTGGTCGCCATGTGCGTCAACGACCTGGTGGTCTGCGGTGCCGAGCCGCTGTTCTTCCTCGACTACTACGCCACCGGCAAGCTCAATGTCGACGTCGCTGCCCAGGTGGTGACCGGCATCGGTACCGGTTGCGAACAGGCCGGCTGCTCCCTGGTGGGTGGCGAGACCGCCGAGATGCCCGGCATGTACGAAGGCGAAGACTACGACCTGGCCGGCTTCTGCGTCGGCGTGGTGGAAAAGTCCGAGATCATCGACGGTTCCAAGGTGGCCACCGGCGACGCCCTGATCGCCCTGCCCTCCTCCGGCCCGCACTCCAACGGCTATTCGCTGATCCGCAAGATCATCGAGGTGGCCGGCGCCGACATCGAGAACATCCAGCTCGACGGCCAGCCGCTGACCGAACTGCTGATGGCGCCCACCCGCATCTATGTGAAGCCGCTGCTCAAGCTGATCAAGGACACCGGCGCGATCAAGGCCATGGCCCACATCACCGGTGGCGGTCTGCTCGACAACATCCCGCGCGTGCTGCCCGAGGGTGCCCAGGCGGTGCTCGACGTGGCCAGCTGGCAGCGTCCGGCGGTATTCGACTGGCTGCAGCAGCAGGGCAACGTCGACGAGACCGAGATGCACCGCGTGCTGAACTGCGGCGTGGGCATGGTCATCTGCGTGGCCCAGGATCAGGTCGAAGGCGCCCTGCAGGTGCTGCGTACCGAGGGCGAGCAGCCCTGGGTCATCGGCCGTATCGAACAGGCCGCCGAGGGCGCCGACCAGGTCGTGCTGAACAATCTGAAACAGCACGGATGAGCCCTGCCGACTGCGCCGTGGTGGTGCTCATCTCCGGCCACGGCAGCAACCTGCAAGCCCTGCTCGACGCCGCGACGCCGCCCGTGCGGATCGCGGCGGTGATCGCCAACCGCGCCGAGGCCTATGGCCTGGAGCGGGCCCGCCAGGCCGGGATTGCCACCCGGGTGATCGATCACCGCGAACACGGCGATCGCGACAGCTTCGATGCGGCCCTGGCGGCCGCCATCGACGCCCAGGGCGCCGATCTGGTGGTCCTGGCCGGCTTCATGCGCATCCTCACGCCCGCCTTCGTGCGGCGCTACCAGGGTCGCCTGCTCAATATCCATCCCTCGCTGCTGCCCCTGTACAAGGGCCTGCACACCCACCAGCGCGCCCTCGATGCCGGCGATGCCTGGCACGGCTGCAGCGTGCACTTCGTCACCGAAGAACTGGATGGCGGTCCGGTCGTCCTGCAGTCGCGGGTGCCGGTACGGGCCGAAGATACGGCGGAGAGCCTCGCGACACGGGTACACGCCGCCGAGCACCTCCTTTATCCTGTGGCCGTGCGGTTGTTCGCCGAAGGTCGTCTGCGGCTGGGTACCCTGGGTGCCGAGCTCGATGGCGAGGCACTGCCGCCTACCGGGGCCACATTGCCGTCGCTGACGGCCGCGGCCTCCCTTTCCTGATCCAAGGAGAAACTGATGCGACGTCTGTTGTTCCTATTGGCCACCCTCTGCAGTGCCTCGGCCTTCGCCTTCGACCTGCAGCCGTTCACGGCCAGCTACACCGCCGACTGGAAGCAGATGCCGGTCAGCGGCTCGGCCGAACGCTCGCTGGAGAAAGAAGCCGATGGTCGCTGGGAGCTGAAGTTCGAAGCCTCCATGCTGGTAGCCGGCCTCAACGAGTCCAGCACCTTCCGCCACGAAGGCGAAGCCTTCCTGCCGGACACCTACCAGTACAAGCGCAGCGGGCTGGGCAAGAGCCGCGAGAGCGAGCTGACCTTCGACTGGGCCGCCAAGAAGGTCACCGGTAAGGACAAGGACGATCCGGTCAGCCTGCCCCTGGATCGCGGTCTGCTGGACAAGTCGACCTATCAGCTCAAGCTGCAGCAGGACGTGGCCGACGGCAAGAAGAGCATGAGCTACCAGATCGTCGACGGCGACAGCATCGACACCTACGACTTCCGGGTCATCGGTCCGGAGCGCATCCGCACCCCGCTGGGCCTGTTCGATGCCATCAAGGTGGAGCGCGTGCGTGATCCCACCAAGAGCAGCCGCAAGACCGAACTGTGGTTCGCCAAGGACTGGGACTATCTGCTGGTGCGTCTCTACCAGCAGGAGAGCGACGGCAAGGAATACCAGACCAGCCTCAAGGAAGGCTCGGTCAACGGGCGCACGGTGAAAGGCGCCAACTGATCAGGTCTGCAGGCAAAACGCCCTCTTCGGAGGGCGTTTTCCTTTATCCACCAAGCAGGCGTGGTTGCTGTCTCAGCAGGAAGGCGGTGCGCATCCAGCAGCCCTCTTCTGGCGTTTTACAGAGGTGCCTATCGCGGCCATGGGCCGCTCCTACACACGTGCTGATCCTGCAGGAGCGGCCCAAGGCGATGATGCCGCCGCCGGACGACAACCGCAGGCGCGACAGATTGTCGCAGAAGTTGTAACGACTTGTTGCCGAGATACGCCTTGGTCCTGAAGCGAAACGCTCTAGTATGGGTTTTCAAGCCCTGCCGTAGTGCGGGCTCGACCAAGGAGATACAGCATGACCATTACCGTAACCGAACGTGACGAAGACCATATGTCCCGCGAAGCCCGTGGCCTGGGCATGCATCTGTGGGACGTGAAACAGGAAGGGGAATTGGTCGGCGTCTACCAGAGCGAAGCCGATGCCCTGGAGTACAAGGAGCAGATCGAACACGAAAGCGCGTCGCACGCCCAGTGAGTCGAAAGACCTTTTTACCGACTGCCTGAAAAAGGCCCGTCTCTTGGAGGCGGGCCTTTTTCGTTTCAGGGCGGAGCGAGGGGCTGCGGTAGGATGGATTGAGCGTAGCCAAGCCCAACATCACCTGGCCCAACGGTGTGCTCGGCATCCCTAACCCCAGCCCTCTCCCAGGGGGAGAGGGGGTGGTCTGGCATAGGTCAGTGTCCCGTAGGTTGGGCTGAGACGGCTTTATCGTCGAACCCCAACATGGCCCCAACCTCGCCCTTAGTGCAGCAGCTCGTCGGCGAAGACCTTGTCCAGGGTGATGGGCAGATCCCGGACCCGCTTGCCGGTGGCGTGGAAGATGGCGTTGGCGATGGCTGCCGCCACCCCGACGATACCGATCTCGCCAATGCCCTTGGCGCCCAGCGGATTGACGATCTCGTCGTGCTCCTCGACGAAGATCACCTCCAGCTGCTGGATATCGGCCTGCACCGGGAAGTGGTATTCGGCGAGGCTGTGGTTCATCCAGCGACCTTCGTGGGTGTCCATCATCCCCTCTTCCTGCAGGCCCATGCCGATGCCCCAGACGATCCCACCGGCTACCTGGTTCTCGCCGGTCTTGAGATTGAGGATGCGGCCGGCGGCCACCGCGGTGACCACGCGACTGATCTGGACGCTGCCGAAGTCTTCGTCGACCTTGACCTCGACGAACACCGCCGAGTGGGTACCGGTGGTGTAGTTGTCGCGCTCTTCCGCCGGCTCGGCGCTGGCCAGGGTTTCCATGGACGGCGAACCCGAAGCCTTGAGGATGGCGGTGAAGTCGACGCGCTGGGCCGGATCGGTCTTGAGACTGATGCCGCCATCGGCGAACACCACCTGCTCCAGTTCGGCCTCGGCCAGCGGGGAGTCGTCCATCTCCTTTGCCGTATCCAGCAGTTGCTGACGCAGCTGGTCGCAGGCCAGTTTCACGGCGGTGCCCACCGAAGACACGGTAAAGGAACCGCCTTCGAGGGGTGCCTTGGGCAGAGTGGAATCACCGAGCTTGAAGGTCACCTTGTCCAGCGGCAGACCGAGGTTCTCGGCGGCGATCTGGGTCATCACCGTATAGGTGCCGGTGCCAATGTCGGCCGTGGCACTGGCCACCACCAGGCTGCCGTCGATGTTCATCACCGCCTTGGCGGTGGCAGGTTGTTGCATGGCTTCCCAGACCCCGGTGGCCATGCCCCAGCCCACCAGCTGGTTGCCGTCGCGCATGGAACGCGGCGCCATGCTGCGCTGTTCCCAGCCGAAACGCTCGGCCGCCTGGCGATAGCATTCCAGCAGTTCCTTGCTGGAATAGGGCTTGCCCTTGGCCGGATCCGTGTCGGTGAAGTTGCGGATGCGCAATTCCAGCGGATCGATGTCGGCGGCATAGGCCAGTTCGTCCATGGCGCTTTCCAGCGCATAGACACCCAGCACCGCGCCGGGAGCGCGCATGTCCAGCGGGGTGTAGACGTCCAGCGCGGCCAGTTGATAGGCCAGCTTGACGTTGGGACAGGCATAGAGCGACGCCGACCAGACCAGCACCATTTCGGTGAAGTCTTCGAAGCGCGAGGTGATGCCGAGGGCGCTGTGGTCGATGGCCTGCAGCTTGCCGTCGCTGTCGCAGGCCAGCTTGATCTGCTGATAGGTCTCGGGACGATAGCCGAAGGTAAACATCTGCTGGCGGGTCAGGGTCACCCGCACCGAGCGCTTGAGCTGCAGCGCGGCCATGGTCGCCAGCACCAGCTGGTATTGCGGACGCAGACCGGAACCGAAGGCGCCACCGACGAAGGGCGAGATGACCTTCACGTCGCCCTCGCCCAGGCCGAAGATGCTGCTGACGAACTGGGCGCTGTTCTGCACACCCTGGGTCTTGTCGTGCACCGTCAACTTGCCGTCCTTGTGGTAGATGACGGTGGAGGCATGCATCTCCATGGGGTTATGGAATTCCGCCGCGGAGTGGTATTCGGCTTCGATGCGGGTAGGCGCCGCGGCCCAGGCTGCCGGGGCGTTACCCCGATTCTCCGGCAACTCCATGGGTGCTTCGTGGGCCTGGTCGCGAGCCTGGGCCAGGTCGGTGGCGTGCTCCTCTTCGCTGTATTGGGCACGGATCAGCGCGGCAGCGTGGCGCGCGGCCTCGAAGGTCTCGGCCACTACCAGGGCGATGGGCTGGCCACTGTAGAGGATGCGGTCGTTGTACAACGGCCGAAAGGGCTTGCCGTCAGCCGCATCCATGTCGGTATAGCTCTCGTCGTAGCTGGCCATCTTGGGTCGATTGAGGTGGCTGAGCACCTCGATGACACCGGGCTGGGCCAGGGCTTCGCTGACGTCCAGGCCGAGCAGGCGACCCTTGGTGATGGTGGCGTTGACCACGAAACCAAAGGCCAGATCCGGCACGCTGAATTCGCCGGCATACAGTGCCTGGCCGGTGACCTTGAGCGGACCATCGACGCGGGGAACGGCTTTTTGCAGATGGACGACGGTCATTGCAGGGTACCTCCGGCGGCTTCGGTAAGGGCACGCACGATGGCGCGCCGTGCCAGTTCGATCTTGAAGCTGTTATGGGCGAAGCCCTGGGCGCCTTGCAGCAGACGATCGGCCAGCTGGCCGAAGGCCGCCTTGTCCGCCACCTGGCCGATCAATGCCTGTTCGGCCTCCGGCAGCCGCCACGGCTTGTGGGCCACGCCGCCCAGGGCGACACGGACCTGCTTGATGCGCTCGCCATCCAGCTCCAGGGCTGCCGCGACCGAGACCAGGGCGAAGGCATAGGAGGCGCGGTCGCGGATCTTCAGGTAGGCGCTGTGGGCGGCCAGGCTCTCGGCGGGCAGAGTCACGGCGGTGATGAGTTCGTCGGCGGCGAGGTGGGTGTCTCGCTCGGGAGTGTCGCCGGGCAGGCGGTGGAAATCGGCGAAGTCGATGACCCGCTCGCCGTTCGGACCGCTCACCTCGACCCGGGCTTCCAGGGCAGCCAGGGCCACGCACATGTCCGAGGGATGGGTGGCGATGCACTGCTCGCTGTGGCCGAGGATGGCGTGGATGCGATTCTGCCCTTCACGAGCGCCGCAGCCGGAGCCGGGTTCGCGCTTGTTGCAGGGGGTGCCCACGTCATAGAAGTAATAGCAGCGGGTGCGCTGCAGCAGGTTGCCGCCGGTGGAGGCCATGTTGCGCAATTGCGGGGAAGCGCCGGCGAGGATGGCCTTGGCCAGCAGCGGATAGCGACGCTGCACCTCGGGGTGGTAGGCCACCTCGGCGTTCTTGACCAGGGCACCGATGCGCAGACCGCCTTCGGCGGTGGTCTCGACCTCGCGCAGGGGCAGACCGTTGACGTCGATCAGTTGCTCGGGGCGCTCGACGTTTTCCTTCATCAGGTCCAGCAGATTGGTGCCGCCGGCGATGAAGTGGGTCTGGGGGCCATGCTGGCGAATGGCATCGGGCACGGCGTTGGGCTTGGCATAACCGAAGCGGTTCATTCGCGGCCCTCCCCTTGCTGGCAATCCGGACGCGCCCGCTCGATGGCGGCACGGATGTTCCGATAGGCCCCGCAGCGGCAGAGGTTGCCGCTCATCTGCTCGGCCACCTCGGCCTCGCTGTGGGCGTGGCCTTCCTTGAGCATGCCGATCGCCGAGCAGATCTGCCCAGGGGTGCAATAGCCGCACTGGAAGGCATCTTCGGCAACGAAGGCGGCCTGCATGGGGTGCAGCTGGTCGCCCTGGGCCAGGCCCTCGACGGTGGTGACCTCGGCGCCGTCCTGCATGACCGCCAGGGCCAGACAGCTGTTGATGCGGGTGCCATTGACCAGCACGGTGCAGGCGCCGCACTGACCATGATCGCAACCCTTCTTGGTGCCGGTCAGGTCGAGGTGGTCGCGCAGCAGATCAAGCAAGGTAGTCCAGGGCTCCACGGCCAATTGCAGCTGCTTGCCATTGAGGGTCAGGGCGATGGTATGGGACTCGGGTTCGGCCAGGGGCTGAACCTGGCGCGCGGGGGTGGCGTTCATGGCGGACCTCACGGTTAAAGCCGCGGGGTGCAGATTGCCCCCGTGGTCGGAATAGGCGGTGGCAGCGAAGGGCCACCTCAGGTAAGGGACTGTCCCCGACCGGAACCGGTTCAGCACCCCTGCCCAGCGGTATTCAACGTAACGTTGAAAGCCGCTCAGCGAAACGGTGAGATTCCCGATCCAGAGCCTTTCCTCGGCGTCAGGACATATTCGGTATGGCGCCTGTTCATGCCAGCAGCCCAGTGGCCTGAACCCCACTGCCACCGGGGTAGTCATCAGAACTCCCGTGATGTGCCCTAACGATGAGAATCCGACCATGGCTTCCGACTCCGATGCACGCTGGCGCCTGTCGCGGCGGCAGTTTCTCGGCACCTCCGCGGTGCTGGTGGCGACCAGCGCCATTCCCGGCTACACCTTCGCCCAGGCCAGTGGTGGCGCACCCCTGACGCCCCAGGCCATCGCCGCGCGGCTGCCGCAACTGCTGCCGCTGACCCTGCAGATCAATGGCGAGGTGCGCAGGCTCAAGGTCGACAGCCGTACCACCCTCCTCGATGCCCTGCGCGAGGACCTGCACCTCACGGGCACCAAGAAGGGCTGCGACCATGGCCAGTGCGGCGCCTGCACGGTGCTGGTGAACGGCCAGCGCATCAATAGCTGCCTGAGCCTGGCGGCCATGCACGAAGGCGACACCATCACCACCATCGAAGGCCTGGGCAACGCCGAGCGCCTGCATCCCATGCAGGCGGCCTTCCTGGCCAAGGACGGCTTCCAGTGCGGCTATTGCACCCCGGGGCAGATCTGCTCGGCGGTCGCCCTGCTGGACGAGGTCAAGGCCGGCATGCCCAGCCACGTCTCGACGCGCCTCGACGAGCCGATGCGGCTGAGCGAAGAAGAAATCCGCGAGCGCATGAGCGGCAACCTCTGCCGCTGCAGTGCCTATCCCAACATCGTTGCGGCCATCCAGATGGCGGGGGGCCAGGCATGAGGGTCTTCGACTATCAACGCGTGCAGACCGAAGCCGATGCCAGCCGCCAGGGCGCCCAGGCCGGCAGCCGCTTCATCGCCGGGGGCACCAATCTGCTGGACCTGATGAAGCTGGAGATCGAAACACCCAGCCAGGTGCTGGACATCAATCGCCTGCAGCTGGACCAGATCAGCGCCACCCAGGAGGGTGGCCTGCGCATCGGTACTCTGGTGCGCAATTCCACCCTGGCCGCCGACCCCCGGGTACGGGAGCGCTATCCGGTGCTCTCCCGTGCGCTGCTGGCCGGCGCCTCGGCGCAATTGCGCAACAAGGCCACCACCGGCGGCAACCTCCTGCAGCGCACCCGTTGCTCCTACTTCTACAACACCGCCATGCCCTGCAACAAACGCCAACCCGGCAGCGGTTGTGCGGCCCTGGGCGGCTTCAATCGGATGAACGCGGTGATCGGCGCCAGCGACCAGTGCATCGCCGTGCATCCCTCCGACATGGCGGTGGCCATGCGGGTGCTGGACGCCACCGTGGAAACCCGGGAAGCCACTGGCCGCACCCGGCGCATTCCTATCGCCGACTTCCATCGCCTGCCTGGTGACACCCCGCAGATCGAGACGGTGCTGCAACCCGGCGAACTCATCACCGCCGTGACCCTGCCGCCGCCACCGCCCGGCATCCAGGTCTATCGCAAGGTGCGCGATCGCGCTTCCTATGCCTTTGCCCTGGTGTCCATGGCGGCCATCGTCGAGCTGGACGGCACGCGTATTCGCAGCGGTCGCGCGGCGTTCGGCGGCCTGGCGCACAAGCCCTGGCGGGTGGCGGCGGCCGACCGGGCCTTTGCCGGCCAGACCCTGGACAGCGATCTGGCGGCCGTGGGTGATGCCCTGCTCGCCGGAGCCCGGGGCTATGGCCACAACGATTTCAAACTCGAGCTGACCCGTCGCATCCTGCGCGCCGGGGTGGCCGACGCTCGCCAACAGGCCTGAGGACAGCAGCATGGAAATGAATGAACCCGCTGGCCGCAACCTGATCGATGAGAATCGCGGCGGCCTGATCGGCAAGCCCATCGATCGCGTTGACGGCCTGCTCAAGGTCACCGGCCAGGCGCCCTACAGCTTCGAATTCCGCAACGATCGCGTCGCCTACGGCTTCATCGTCGGCGCCACCATCGCCAAGGGCCGCATCCGGCGCCTGGACACCTCGGCTGCGGAGAGCGCGCCCGGTGTGCTCAGCGTGCTGACCTATCGCAATGCGCCGCGCCAGGCCGCCCGCGAGCCGGACAACAGCGGCCGCTTCACCCGGCCCAAGCCCTACCTGGACAGCGACCAGGTGCGCTATTTCGGCGAACCCGTGGCCTTCGTGGTGGCCGAGACCTTCGAGGAGGCGCGCCTGGCGGCGGCCCTGGTGGAGATCGACTACGCGGCCGAGCCGGGCGTCTTCGACCTGGCCGCCAACCTCGGACAGGCGGTGAAGCCGCCGGATGCCGATCAGCCCACCGACACCGCCTCGGGCGATGTGGATGCCGCCTTTGCCCGGGCGCCCGTCAAGCTCGACGAGCGCTACACCACGCCCTACCACATCCATGCGCAGATGGAGCCCCACGCCAGTCTCGCCCAGTGGGACGGCGACCGGGTGACGATCTATTGCTCAACCCAATTCGTCGAGCAGGCGCAGAGTTGCGTGGCCAATACGCTGCAGCTGCCCAAGGACAAGGTGCGCATCGTGGCGCGTTATATCGGTGGCGGCTTCGGCGGCAAGTTGCCGATCTATGCCGATGCCCTGATCGGCGCCATGGCCGCCCGCGCCATCGGCCGGCCGGTCAAGGTCACCCTCACCCGCCAGCAGATGTTCCAGATCACCGATCACCGCTCGGCCACCGTGCAGCGCATCCGCCTGGGTACCGACCGCGATGGCCGTATCCAGGCGATGGCCCACGAGGGCTGGTCCCATTCCGCTCGTGGCCTGACCTACTACGAACCCACCGGCCTGTCCTCGCGTACCCTCTATGCCGGCGATGACCGCCTGGTAGCGCACCGCATGGTCGAGCTGGATCTGCCCGAGTCCGGCTCCTGCCGGGCGCCCGGCGAAGCCGTGGGGATGCTTGCCAGCGAAAGCGCCATGGACGAGCTGGCGGTCATGCTCGCGCTCGATCCCATCGAGCTGCGCATCCGCAACGAACCCAGCCAGGACCCGGAAAAGCACATCCCCTTCTCCTCCCGCAAGCTGGTGGAGTGCATGCAGGACGGCGCCCGCCGCTTCGGCTGGACCAAACGCAATGCCAAGCCCGGTCAGGTGCGCGACGGCGACTGGCTGATCGGCATGGGCATGGCCGCGGCCAGTCGCGCCAACATGCTCAGGCCGTCCCAGGCCGGGGTCCGCCTGGAAGCGGACGGTACGGCCACGGTGAAGACCTCGATGACCGATATCGGCACCGGGACCTACACCATCCTGGCGCAGATCGCCGGCGAGTCGCTCGGCTTGCCGGTGGAGCGGGTCAAGGTGCTGCTGGGCGACAGCGACGATCCGGCCGGGGCCGGCTCCGGCGGCTCCTTTGGCGCGGCCAGTTCCGGCTCCTCGGTCTATGTCGCCTGCGAGAACCTGCGCCTGAAGGCGGCGCAAGCGGCGGGCCTCGATCCGGCCAGCGCCCGCTTCGTCGGTGGCCGGCTGATCGCCGACAACGGCAGTCGCGACCTCGCCGAACTGGCGCGCGAGCACGATCTCCAGGCCATCGGCGAGATCACGCCGGGGCAGACGCTCAAGGACTATTCCCAGCAGGGCTACGGGGCCTTCTTCGCCGAGGTGGGGGTGCACGCCCTCACCGGCGAAATCCGCCTGCGGCGCATGCTCGGGGTGTTCGCTGCGGGGCGCATCCTCAACGAGAAGACCGCCCATTCGCAGATGCTTGGCGGGATGATCTGGGGGGTGGGCAGCGCCCTGCACGAAGATGGGGTAATCGATACCCGCCACGGCCACTTCGTCAATCATGACCTGGCCGACTACCACTACCCCTGCCATCTGGACATCCCGGCCATCGAAGCCCATTTCCTGCCGGAAGTGGATGACAAGGCCAATCCGCTGAAGATCAAGGGCGTCGGCGAACTGGGCATCTGCGGCGCCGGAGCCGCCCTCACCAACGCCGTCTACAACGCCTGCGGGGTGCGCATCCGCGACTATCCGCTGACGGTGGACAAGGTGCTGGCCGGACTCAAGACGGCCTAGCGGCAGGCGGCGCGGTTCAGCGCGCCGCCTTGCTTCCCGCCCGCGTTGCCAGCAGCACCCCGCCGATGGCGATGACCATGGCCACCCAGGCCAGGGGCGGCAGCGTTTCGCCCAGCAGCAGCCAGGCGCTCAGGGCGGCGCCCGGCGGCACGCAGAAGAACAGCGCACTGACCCGCGCCGCCTCGCCGGCGCGGATCATCCACACCAGCAGGCTGATGGCCAAGAGCGAGTTGGCCAGCACCAGATAGGCCAGGGCACCGATGAAGGCCGGCGCCCAGTGCACCGGGCTATGCTCGAACAGCAGCGCCAGGGGCGCGCAACACACCAGGCCGACGCTGTACTGCACCAGGTTGTTGGTGACCGGATGCTGGGCCACGCCCAGGCGCTTTTCGTAGAGCACGGCACTGGTCATACCCAGCAAGGCACCCACCGCCAGGCAGATGCCGAACAGGGATTCCACGGCGACGCTGGCGCGCGCCACGATCACCCCGATGGCGCCGAGCAGTCCCAGGGCCAGTCCCAGCCACTGCAGCGGCGCCACCCGCTCGCCCACCAGCAGGGGCGCGCCCAGAGCCACCAAGATGGGTTGCAACGAGGCGACCATGGCCACCACGTTGGCCGAGGCACCCATCACCAGGGCGCCATAGCTCATGCCAAAATAGACGCCCTGGATGAGAAAGCCCACCACCGCCAGATTCGCCCATTCCCGCCGGGTGCGCGGCAGCGGCGGACGCAGGACCAGGAAGGCGATCAGCAGCACGCTGAAAGCCAGGGCATAGCGCATCGCCAACAGGGTGAAGGGGGGCGCATAGGCCAGGCCCACCTTGGACACGGCGAAACCGGCGGACCACAGGGCCAGGAACACCAGGGGGATGAGGCGCAGCAACCAGGGATTCAGCGGAGTGGACGACATCGGACGCTCAGGGCCAGGCGAGTCAGCGGGACGCGACTCGCGAGCGGGAAGGATAGCTGACGATCAGCAGGCCGCTGAGCACCAGGGCCGCGCCGGCGAGAAATCCCGGTCCCGGGGTCTCGCCCAGCAGCCAGACGCCCATCAGTACACCGAACAGCGGCGTCAGCAGGGTCAGCACGCCCAGGGGCGCCGCGCGATAGCGACTGAGCAGCACGAACCAGCCCAGCAGACTGATGCCGGCGACGATGAACACCTGGAAGGCCAGACTCGACCAGGCCAGGAAATCCAGCCCGGCCAGATCCAGGCGCTTGCCGAGCGGCAGGGCCAGCGCCAGCAGCACCACCCCGGTCACCCCGAGTTGATAGAACAGGGTGCGCAGCGGCGGCGCCTCGGCCAGGGCGCTGCGGCGGATCAGCACCGTGGTGGCGCCCCAGGCGGCACCGCCGACCAGGCCGATCAGATCGCCCTGCCAGCTGGTGCCGCCGCTCGGTTTGCCGATCAGGAAGGCGCAGGCCACGCCACTGGCCGCCAGCAGTATGCCCAGCCACTGGCGCCCCGACAGCCGCTCGCCGGGCACCAGCCAGTGCAGGCCACAGGCGGCGAACAGCGGCGCCGTGTAGATGAACACCACCATGTGCGCGGCGCTGGTGTACTTCAGGCCCACCGCCATGCAGAGGAACTCCAGGGCGAACAGCGAACCGGCGAGCAGCCCGGGAATCAGCGTCCGGTCACGGCCCAGGCAGCGGATGCCGCGCCAGCGCGCCAGGCCATAGAGCAGCCCGGCCGCCAGCAGCGAACGCCAGCCGATCTGCAGCAAGGGGTCCACCTGCTCGGCGATGGCCTTGATCGCCGTCTGCTGCAGGCCCCAGACCAGGCAGAGCACCAGCATGACCAGCACGGCGGGGAGGTCGAGCTCCTTGCGCATGGGCATCGTTCCAGGAAAAAAGTGAGCCTGCAGGATGACCGTGGCTGAACAGGTCGGACAAACGATGTTTAATGGGCGTCAGGCTCAGGAAAATTAAGGCTCAGCAGTGACCACTGCCCTCCCCCTCAACGCCCTGCGCGCCTTTGCCGCCGCTGCGCGACACCAGCACTTCGCCAAGGCCGCGGACGAGTTGCATGTCACGGCCGGTGCCATCAGCCGGCAGATCCGCCTGCTCGAAGCCGAACTGGGACAGCCGTTGTTCGAACGCCTGCCCCAGGGCGTACGGCTCACCGCCCAGGGTCGCGCCCTGGCCGGGGAGATCGCGCCGCACCTCGATGGCCTGACCCGCGCGGTCGCCCGGGCACGGATCAAGAGCTGCGTCCTGACCGTCAGCGCGCCCCCTACCTTTGGTCAGGAATGGCTGTTGCCGCGGCTGGAAGACTTCCAGCGCCAGCATCCGGATATCGAGGTCTTTCTCGACGCCTCGTCCGCCATCGTGCCCCTTGGCACCGAGGGCGGTGCCCAGGCGGCGATCCGCTATGGCCGCGGCGACTGGCAGGACGGCGAGACGCGCCTGCTGCTGCGCGAATGGATCTTTCCGGTGTGCAGCCCGGCGCTGATCCCGGCGCCGCTGGCAGGGCCCGCCGCCTTGCTGGATTATCCGCTGCTGCATGCCGAATGGCCCGGCGGCTGGCGTTCGGGTCGCCCCAGCAGCCGGTCCAACGCCTGGCAGGACTGGTTCGCCAGCCAGCAGGTGCCCCTGGGCGACAGTCTGCGCGGTCCGCGCTATTCACTGAGCGGCATGGCCCTGCAACAGGCAGCCGCCGGCAAGGGCGTGGCGCTCGGCGGCGGCGTGCTGGCCCAGCGCCTGCTGGCCAGCGGAGCCCTGGTCCGCCCGCTGCCGGATCGGTTCGACCAGCTGTCGGCCCAGGCCTACTTCCTGGTGTTGCCCAAGGGCGCGGTGGACGCGCCGGTACAGCGCTGGATCGACTGGCTGCTGGTGCAGATCCGTCAATTCCGCGAGACCCAGGGCGAACCGCAGGAGACCGGCGGCGCCTGGTGAGCGCCGGGCTTTTACGGCAGTCTAGGCGGCCTGCCCTTGCAATAGTCAGCCTGCATGATCACCTGTCGCCTGTCCGCCCTGCTCGCCCTGCTGCTCTCGACCGCTGCCCTGGCCGCCGAACAGGCCCCGGGCACCTGCGATCGCCAGGGCAGCGAGGCGCAGCTGGCGGCCTGCGCCAGCCAGGACCTGGCCGTGGCCGAAGCCCGGCTGGCCGACGTCTACGGGCGCCGGCTGGCGGGCCTCTCCACTGAACAACGACCTGCCTTCGAACGCCTGCAACGACTCTGGCAGGACGATCGCGCCCCCCGCTGCGCCACCGCGGCGCGGGGTTTCCAGGGCACCATGCAGCAGCTGCAGTATCTGAGTTGTCTGAAGTCGGTGACCCTGCTGCGGCTGGACGATCTGCAACGGCAACTACCGCGGCGCGACTGACGCTTCGTCGCCACTGCTGCTGTCCGGCGCCGGAACTCACTATCATGGCGCCCCGCTGTTGGAGTTCGAGATGTACGAGCGTTACCTGCCCCTGCTGGTCCCGGCCGGACTGCTGCTTCTGGGGGCGCTGTGGTGGTGGCAGCGCCGGCGCCAGGCCGCCTTTCCCTATCGCCAGGTCGAAGCCCTCTTCACTCCCGCCGAACAGGCCTTTCTCGCCGTGCTCGACGAAGCCGTGGGCGACGACTACCGGGTGTTCGGCAAGGTGCGCATCGCCGATGTGGTCCAGACCCTGCCGCTGCGCGACCGCCGCCGCTATCTGATCGCGCAGAACCGTATCAACTGCAAGCACTTCGACTTCGCCATCTGCCGGCGTGACGACCTCGCCGTGCACGCCGTGGTCGAACTCAACGACAGGTCGCACCTGCAGCGCCATCGCCAGCAGCGCGATCGCTTCGTGAGGTCGGTGTGCGAGGCCGCCCAGTTGCGCCTGGTGGAGATTCCCGCGGCGGCGCGCTATTCCGCCACCGCCGTACGCGATGCCGTGTTCGGCGGGCGCCGTCCGCGCACCCGGGTAGCGCCCCCGAGCCAGGCGCTGGCGCCGGAATGCCCGGAGTGCCAGGCGCCCATGGTCCGCCGTCGAGCGCGCAGCGGTCGCCACCAGGGGCGGGAATTCTGGGCCTGCTCGAACTACCCGGATTGCCGCGCCCTGCTCGACATCGACGACTGACCAAGGGGTTCCTGCCATGCGCTATCCCACCACCCCGGACGGACGCTACTTCGTGGTCAGGGGCCGGCTCTGGCGCTGCACTGATCCCAGCCTGCCCGCCGATCGCCGCGACGCCCTGACCCATGAGCTGATGGATGCGCGCCGCCAGGTGGGCGCAGCCAAGCGCCAGGGTGACGAGGCCGCCCTGCGCAGCGCACGCGCCGCGGTGGACGCCGCCAAGCACGCCCTGGGCGAGCGCGGACCGGTCTGGTGGACCGATGGCGCCCCCGACTACAACCGGCGGATGGCCCGGAACACCCCCTATGCCGACTGGTACCGGCAGCTGGATGTCGAGACTTCCTGAGCCGCACCGTGCGGCGTAAGGTGAACGGCTGAATCCTCTTGCGAGCACCGCTCTTGCGTATCCGCCCCGCCTTCGTCACCGACCTCGCCGCCATCTGCCGGCTGGCCGAACAACTCGCCGAGCAGCATCACCGGCAGGCGCCGGCGACCTTCGCCAAGCCCTCCGGCGGCTGGCGCGACCAGGACTACTGGGCTGCCCAGCTGGAGCCGGAAGACGGGGTGCTGTTCGTCGCTGACGCCAGCGACGAACTGGTCGGCTTCGTCACCGCTCGACTGTCCGATACCCGCTCGATTTCCTTTCTGCAGCCGCTGATCCTCTGCCGGATCGGCACCCTGGTGGTGTCTGCCAGCCACAGACGGCAGGGCGTGGGTGCGCGGCTGCTGGAAGCCGTGGAAGCCTGGGCCCGGGACAACGACGTCGACGAATTGCGCCTGGAGGTGATGGAGTTCAACGAGGACGCCCAGGCCTTCTATGCCCGCCAGGATTTCCAGGGGCAATCGCGGATTCTGGCCAAGGCGTTGCGGTAGGGTTGGCTGCCGCGCGATCGCGACCATGAGTGCGATGGACCAGCACCCTCACCCCTGCCCTTTCCCAGGGGGAGAGGGGGTTAGCGGAGCGGTCGGCGGCCACCGCGCAGGCCCCTGTAGCTTGGGCTGAGCACAGCGAAGCCCAACAGACCCCATCGCCGACCTGAAGCTTCGACGAGGGTCCCTACACGCTCTCGCGGCTCACCAACTCGAATCCCAGATCCACGCAGCGCCGTAGCGTGGAAAACGGCGTAGCCTTTTTCACGAGAGGCCAGCCGCGAGGACTTGCCTCACACCCGCCCTTCCCAGGAGGGAGAGCAGGCGCTTGGAGCGGATGCTCGTTTTCGATGGCTCAGGCGATAAGAAAGCTGCTCCCAATGGAGACATCGACACCTACTGCGAGTAACTGTCCTATCGCGGCCATGGGCCGCTCCCACAGGAGAGATCGGTACCTGTAGGAGCGGCCCATGGCCGCGATGATCCGACGCGAGCGACCAGCCCTACACACTCTCCCGACTCACCAGCTCGAATCCCAGATCCACGCAGGTCGGTTGGCTGCGGCCGTCGAGCAGCCCCAGCAACAGGGTCGCGGCCTGGCGCCCTACCGCGGCGCGGGGGGTCTGGATGGAGGTGAGCCGGGGCACGGTATGCGCCGAGCCGGGCAGGTCGTTGAAGCCCAGCACCGAGATCCGCGCGGGGATGGCAATGCCCAGCCGCTGGGCCTCGAACAGCGCACCCTGGGCCAGGTCGTCGTTGCAGAAGAACAGGCCATCGACCTCCGGCCGGCGGGCCAGCAGTTCGCGGAACTGGCGGGCGCCCAGGCCCACGGATGACGGCTGCGGATCCAGCACGTCCAGACTCGGGTCATAGCAGCCCGCCGCGCGCAGCACCTCGCGAAAGCCCTCGCCCCGGGCCAGCGCCCGCGGGTCGAGCTGGGCCGCGACATAGCCCAGGCATCTGCGCCCTGCCGCCAGCAGGTGCCGCGCCGCGGCGGCGCCGGCGGCGTGCTGGGAAAAGCCGACGCTGGGCACCGACCCCGCCGGATCCAGCTCCATCATGTGCACCCGCGGCACCCCGCTAGCAGCCAGCAGCTGGCGTGCGGCATCGGTACGGTCAAAGCCGGTCAGCAGCAGTCCCCGGGGCTGATAGGCCAGGTAGTTGCGGATCAGCTTTTCCTCTTCCACGGGATCGTAGTGATAGTTGCCGATCAGCACTTCCAGGCCACGGGGGCGCAGGACCTCGTGGATGGCCTCCAGCGGCTCGATGAACAGATGATTGGACAGCGAGGGGACCAGCACCACCACCGAATGCCCCTGGGCGGAGGCCAGGGCGCGGGCGGCCGGATTGGTGACATAGCCAAGGCGCGCGGCAGCTTCCTGCACGCGGGTGACCAGCTCGGGTGCCACGCTGGCGACACCGCGCAGGGCACGCGAGGCCGTGATGGGGGAAACACCGGCCTGCAGCGCCACCTCGGTAAGGGTGGGCCGACCGGAACTACGAGAACCCGTTCGATTCATTGTTATGGTTTCAGGCTTGTCAGAGACGGAGAACGCGCCTAAGGTAGCGCTGTCTCACCAGACACTACAAGCCTGGCGTGCCCCTCCGGGACACGTCGGCATTCGGCCTAACAAGATCGACAAGAACTGGAAACCGCTACCTTTTTCCTTTTTCGGGGTAGCGCTGTCTCCAGACCGGAGGTGACGATGAACACTCCCATTCCCGCGCTGGTGGTCATGGGCGTCGCAGGCTGCGGCAAGAGCAGCGTCGGCGCGACCATTGCCGAGCAGGACGGTGGCCGCCTGATCGAAGGCGACGCCTTCCACCCCGCCGCCAACATCACCAAGATGAGCGCCGGCATCCCCCTCGACGACCAAGATCGCGCTGGCTGGCTGACCCGCCTCGGTGAAGAACTGGCCGCTGCGGTGGCCGCCGGCGAACGCCCGGTGCTCACCTGCTCGGCGCTCAAGCGCCGCTATCGCGACCAGCTGCGCCAGGCCGTGCCCGGTCTCGGCTTCGTCTTTCTCGAACTGACCCGCGAGACCGCCGCCCAGCGCGTCGCCAATCGTCCGGGGCACTTCATGCCCGCCAGCCTGATCGACAGCCAGTTCGCCGCCCTCGAAGCACCCCACGGTGAACCGGCTACGCTGGTAGTGGATGCACGCGACAGCCTGCCCGCCATCGGCACCCAGGTGTCGGCCTGGTGGAACACCTCGGCGCGCCTGGCCCAGCCGGCCTGACGAGACAGCGCTACCCATTCCAATCCAATCACCCGCAACGCCCACAACAACAATAGGAGAGGCGCCATGTTCGGCATGGACCACAACAGCTTCCTTCTGCTCGACGCCCTGGTCACCATCATCGGCCTGGTGCTGCTGATCACCAAGTTCAAGGTCCATCCCTTCATCGCCCTGACCATCGCCTCGGGCTTTCTCGGCCTGACCTCCGGCATGCCGGTGGAAAAGGTCATGAAATCCTTCCAGGACGGCTTCGGCGGCGTACTCGGCTTCGTCGGCATCCTGCTCGGCCTGGGCACCATGCTCGGCAAGCTGATGGCCGATTCCGGCGGCGCCGACCAGATCGCCCAGACGCTGATCCGCGCCTTCGGCATCAAGCGCGTGCACTGGGCGATGATGTTCGCCGCCTTCCTGGTGGGCATCCCGCTGTTCTTCGAGATCGGCTTCGTGCTGCTGGCACCCCTGGTGTTCATCGTCGCCCGCCGGACCGGGCTGTCGCTGGTCAAGCTGGGCATCCCGCTGCTGGCCGGCCTGTCCGCCGTACACGGCCTGGTGCCGCCGCACCCGGGTCCGCTGCTGGCGGTCGGGGTGTTCGGTGCCGACATCGGCAAGACCATCTTCTATGGCCTGCTGGTCGGCCTGCCCACCGCCATGATCGCCGGTCCCCTCTTCGGTGCCTGGATCTCCAAGCGCATCCCCGGTTCGGCCAACCCCGAACTGGTCGCCCAGATCGCCCAGGAGACCGACAACCGCAATCTGCCGGGCTTCGGCATCACCGTCTTCACCGTGCTGCTGCCGGTGATCCTGATGCTGCTCAAGGCCTTCGCCGACATCTTCTTCGCCGCCGACAACCACTTCCGCATCTGGATGGACTTCATCGGCCACCCCATCACCGCCCTGCTCGCCGCCCTGCTGCTGAGCTTCTACAGCTTCGGCACCGCCTGCGGCTTCTCTCGCGAGAAGATCGTCAAGCTGCTCGACCAGAGCCTGGCGCCAGTGGCGGCCATCGTGCTGATCGTCGGCGCCGGCGGTGGTTTCAAGCAGATGCTGGTGGCCAGCGGCGTGGGTGAGGTGATTGGCAACCTGGCGGTGCAGACGCAGATCTCGCCGATCCTGCTGACCTGGCTGGTGGCAGCGGTGATCCGCGTGGCCACCGGTTCCGCCACCGTGGCGACCATCACCGGCGCCGGCATCGTCGCCCCCGTGGTGGCGCTGATCCCCGGTGTGAACAAGGAATTGCTGGTACTGGCCGCCGGTGCCGGTTCGGTGATCCTCTCCCACGTCAACGACGCCGGCTTCTGGCTGGTGAAGCAGTACTTCAACATGACCGTGGCCGAGACCTTCAAGACCTGGTCGATGATGGAAACCATCCTCTCGGTGGTGGCCCTGGCCTTCATCATGCTGCTGTCGCTGTTCGTCTGAGCCCCGCAGAGCCTGTTCCAAGGCTAGCGAGCTAGAGCCAAGCAAGGCCTAGGCGGCCCCGCGAAAATAGCTGAGGAAGCAGAGTTTACGTAGGGTAAATGAGCATTCCGAAGCCATTTTCAACGCAGATTGGCCGACGCGCAGCAGCTTTGGAGCAGGCTCTCAGGCAGGGACGGCCCCTGGCCGCCCCGCCTCCACCACAAAGCTTGCCCGGGTGCCGCGTCCGGCATCCGGGCGCGTTCGATCACTGATGGTGCGCAGGTCCACCTGCAACCGTTCCCGCGTCAGCTCCAGGGCCAGATAGCCACGCTCCCGGCTGTCGAAGAAGCGCACCTGGGGATTCTCCGGCAACAGCGCCTGGAAACGGCGGTAGTCCGGTCCGTCAGAGGTGATGGAGGTGCCGACGAATTCGCTCGCCACCACCGGGCTCCGCTCGTCTTCCGGCTCGCGGTGCAGGTCCGTCACCCAGAAGGAATGGATGTCCCCGCCCAGGGTTACCGGATTAGCCAGGCGGCTGTCAGCCATGGCCGCGAGCAGCCGCTCGCGAGTCGCCGGATAGCCGTCCCAGCCATCGGTCCAGCGCGCCGGATCGCCCTCCGGCAGGCGCTGCCGCAGGGGTGCCAGCAGGAGATCCTGGGCGATCAGATTCCAGCGGGTGGCATTGTGGCGAAAGCCATCCAGCAGCCAGCGCTCCTGCGCCTGCCCGAGCATGCTGCGCGCGGCGTCGCGCAGACCCGGGCAATCCGGGGCGACCAGCTGGCCACCGCGGGTCCTGGGCGTCGTGCAGGCCGGTTCGCTGCGGTATTGCCGACCATCGAGCAGATGGATCTCCGCCAGGTCACCGAAGCGCCACCGGTCATAGAGGCGCAGCGCGCTGCCCTGGGTCCGCCACCCGCGCAGCGGCGCATGTTCGCGAAAAGCCTGGTAGGCAGCCTGCCGCCGCGCGGCGAAGGCAGCCAGACTGACCCTGGGGTCCGCCGCCCAGGGACCGGAATAGTCGTTCTGCACCTCGTGGTCGTCCCAGGTCATGAGACTGGTGACATTGGCGTGCAGGTACTGCAGATCGGGATCGGTGCGGTACAGCGCATGGCGCCGGCGGTAACTGGCCAGGTCCCGGGCTTCCGGCAGGCCATGCCGACGCACGGCCGGCAGCAGCAGGGGCACGTTGGCCTCGTAGATATAGTCCCCGAGGAACAGCGCCAGATCCGCCTGTTCGTCCGCCATGTGCCGATAGGCGCTGAAGAAGCCCTTCTCATAGTGGGAGCAGGAAGCGGCCACCAGCTTCAGCCGCTGCGGAGCGCTGGCTGACGGCGGTAGCGTAGTGGCGCGCCCGATACGACTCTGGTGGCCCAGCGCGGTGAAACGGTACCAGTAGGGCCGTCCCGCCAGCAGACCGGTCAGGGGGATGGACAGGCAGAAAGCAGACTGTGGCTGTGCCTGGATCACTCCGCGCTGCACCACCTGGCGCAGCCCCGGATCCAGGGCCACTTCCCACCCAGCCTTGACCGGACCATGCAGACCGCCCAGGCCGTCCTCGGCCAGCGGATCGGGCGCCAGGCGGGTCCAGATGACGAAGCCGTCGGTAGCAGGATCACCACTGGCGACGCCCAGGGTGAAGGGATCCGGCTGTGGCGTGCGAGCGCTGCAACCGGCGAACCAGGGTGCGCTCAGACCCAGGCCGAGCAGGCCCAGCGCTTGACGTCGAGAGGTACTCATCCTGGCCTCCAGGAAAAGAGGCCAGGGTGGCTCAGGCAGGTGACAACGGCATGTCGGCGGCTCAGGCCAGCGGCAATTCCTCGAGGATCATGACCTGCGGCGCGTCGACGAGTAGACCGTCCAGATCGCTCAGCAACTGCTTGAAGTGAGGGGTTTGCTCGTGCTCGGCCAGGGCTTCGCGACTGGCCCAGCGTTCGACGAAGACATAGCGACCTGCATGGCTCGGATCGCGGTGCGGGGTATAGAAGTGACAGGCGGCTTCGGCGCGGGACGGCGCGACGATGGCACGCATGGCGTTTTCGACAGCCTCGGCCTGACCGGGTTTGGCCTGCAGAATGGCGACGACATGGATTTCACTGGTCATGCAAAAACTCCAGAAGGGGTGCTTCAGCCTGGCGACTGGACACCCTGAATGCCACCGGGGCCGAGGGCCGGCCCCGGTCATGGTGGATCACTGTTTGGCTTTGACGATCTTGTCGATCACCGCATTGCTGCGCTTGATCAGCACATAGTCGGAGCCGATCTTGACCCATTGGCTGTCTTCGCCCGGCTGCTCCAGACCATGCTTCTTGAAATCCTTGATCACGTACTCGTCACGGATGTACTTGCGCGGCGCCCGGCCACCCTCTTCGAGTTCAAAGGTAGGATGATCAGGGTCGTGGGTGACCGCCTCATCGCTCTGACTGGCGTCCTTCTTGTTGACCTTGTTCTGGTACTGCGAGCTGGTGGGCTCCGAAGCGGCCTTGTCGGCGGCCGGCTTGGTCGGGGTCATGGATTCGGGCGCGGCCTGGACATGCAGGGCTCCGGTCAGGACGACGGCGCCCAGCGCCAGGGAGAGCAGTGATTGCTTGGTCATGGGGTGTTTCTCCTCTGCGTTCGAGGTTTTGACCCTGGGGCCGGAGAAAAAGCTCCACGAATACCTACGGTTGCGCTGCTGGCCTTACAACCGTTCGTCCCGGTCGGCCTTTACCAGGGTCAGCACCCGCGGCAACTGGCGCGAGCGCTCGGTGGAAAAGGCGTCCAGCGCGCAGCTCAGCCGATAGGACTGCTGACTGAGTCGCGAGGCTTCCTGGCGCAAGGTGAGGAAGTTGAGGAAATAGCGCTGGTGCTGACGCTTGGCCTGGCTACCCCGTTCAAGCAGGCGCCGGGCTTCCGCCATGGCCACGATGTGGCTGTCGGTCACGTCCTTCATGCAACGGTTTCCTCGTGGCGATGACAATTATCGAACCTGTTTCTTCTCGACTTTAGCAGCCCGTCCGAACAGGGTGGTGAATCCTTTGACTTTTTATCGGCAAGCCAGGGCTGGCGCGCCTTGCGACACCTCAGGCAGAGTAGCCCACCCCCCCTGCCCAGAGGTGCAGCCCTTGGAACGCTGGAAGCTTCTCGCCGGCCTGGT
The DNA here is from genome assembly GCF_014522265.1 of Pseudomonas oryzihabitans. Lineage (GTDB taxonomy): Bacteria > Pseudomonadota > Gammaproteobacteria > Pseudomonadales > Pseudomonadaceae > Chryseomonas > Chryseomonas aestiva. The sequence continues at coordinate 3,111,326 of NZ_CP017024.1, read as the reverse complement.
GAGCTTCACCTTTTTCATGGAAAACCTGGACGCCACGGTGATCGCCACGGCGCTGCCGCAGATGGCCCTGTCCTTCGGCCGCGAGCCGGTGGACCTCAACCTGGGCATCAGCGCCTATCTGCTGGCGATCGCCGTGGGCATCCCGGTGAGTGGCTGGATCGCCGAGCGCTTCGGTCCCCGCCCGGTCTTCACCCTGGCCATCGGCGTCTTCACCCTGGCCTCGCTGCTCTGCGGCATGGCCCTGTCCCTCGAACACTTCATCGCCGCGCGTATCCTCCAGGGGCTCGGCGGCGCCCTGATGGTGCCCGTGGGGCGTCTGGTGGTCCTGCAGGTCACCGAAAAGCACGAGTTGGTGCGCGCCATCGCCCTCATCACCTGGCCGGGCCTGGTGGCCCCTGTGCTCGGCCCGCCCCTGGGCGGCCTGATCACCACCTATGCCGACTGGCGCTGGATCTTCTACCTCAACCTGCCGCTGGGCTTGATCGCCCTGCTGCTGGCCTGGCGCCTGGTGCCCGCCGACCTGCCGACCCAGCGCCATCCGCTGGACTGGCGCGGCTTCCTGCTGCTGGGCGGCGCCTGCGTGGCCTTCATGTGGGGCGTGGAGCGCCTCGGCCAGAACCATGGCAGCCTGGGCGCCAACCTGGCCTGGATGGGCATAGGGCTGATCCTCGGCACCAAGGCGGTGCGCCACATGACCCGGATCGAACGCCCGCTGATCGATTTTGGCACACTGCGCATCCCCACCTACCGCGCGGCCATCCTCGGTGGCGGCCTGTTCCGCGTCACCATCGCCACGGCGCCCTTCCTGCTGCCCCTGCTGTTCCAGCTGGCCTTTGGCCTGGACGCCTTCCAGGCCGGCCTGCTGCTCCTGGCACTGTTCGCCGGCAACCTGGCGGCCAAGCCCTTCACCACCGCCACCATGCGCCGCTTCGGCCTGCGCACCATCCTGACCGTCAACGGCCTGCTCAGCGCGTTCAGCCTGCTGGCCTGTGGCCTGCTCACTCCGGACTGGCCCTTGCCGGCGATCCTGCTCCTGCTGTTCTTCAGCGGGGTGTTCCGCTCGCTGCAGTTCACCGCCAGCAATGCCCTGGCCTTCGCCGACATCCCCAAGTCGCGGCTGAGCCATGCCTCCACCCTGTTCAGCACCAATTTCCAGCTGGCCATGGGCCTGGGCGTGGCCATCGCCGCCCTGCTGCTACGCGCCTCGATGGACTGGCACGGCCACCTCGACCCGCAACTGGCGGACTTTCGGCTAGCCTTTTGCATAGTGGCCGTGCTCGGCATCCTGAGCACCCTGGATGCCTTCCGCCTGGTCCGCAACGCAGGCGATTCGGTCAGCGGTCATACCTCTGAAAGTTGACCAGGCGGACAGGGCTCCAGGCGATGTCGATTGGGGGTTAGGGCTTAGCGTCTTACCCGTGTTTACCGACCTGTTATGATGCGCGCCTTTTTCCGATCAGACCGGCGCGCACGAGGCATCCCATGCTGGAAAGACTCTTCCAACTCAAGGCCCACAACACCTCTGTCCGCACCGAACTGCTGGCCGGGGTCACCACCTTCCTGGCCATGGCCTACATCCTGTTCGTCAACCCGAGCATCCTCGGCGCCACCGGCATGGACAAGGGCGCGATCTTCGTCGCCACCTGCCTGGCCGCCGCCATCGGCTCGGCGCTCATGGGACTCATCGCCAACTACCCCATCGCCCTCGCCCCGGGCATGGGCCTCAACGCCTTCTTCACCTACACCGTGGTCCTGCACCTGGGCCATACCTGGCAGGTGGCCCTGGGCGCGGTATTCCTCTCGGCGCTGATGTTCTTCCTGCTGTCGATCTTTCGCATCCGCGAATGGATCATCAACAGCATCCCGCTCCCGCTGCGCTCGGGCATCGCCGCCGGCATCGGCCTGTTCCTGGCGCTGATCGCCCTGCAGACCGCCGGCATCGTGGTGGGTAATCCGGCGACCCTGGTGGGCCTGGGCGACCTGTCCAAGCCGGGTCCGCTGCTGGCCATCCTCGGCTTCTTCCTGATCGTCGTGCTCGAAGCGCGCAAGGTCACCGGCGCGGTGCTGATCGGCATCCTGGTGATCACCGTGATCGCCATCGCCCTGGGCGTCAGCGCCTTCGGCGGCCTGGTCTCCATGCCGCCGTCGCTGGCACCGACCTTCCTGCAGCTGGACATCCGGGGCGCCCTGGACGTCGGCCTGATCAGCGTCATCTTCGCCTTCCTGTTCGTCGACCTGTTCGACAACTCCGGCACCCTGATCGGCGTGGCCAAGCGCGCCGGCCTGATGGGCAAGGACGGCCATCTGCCGAAGATGGGCCGCGCCCTGATCGCCGACAGCTCCGCCGCCATGTTCGGCTCGCTGCTGGGCACCTCCACCACCACCAGCTACATCGAATCCGCCGCCGGCGTTTCCGCGGGCGGGCGTACCGGCCTCACCGCCGTGGTGGTCGCGGTGCTGTTCCTGCTGGCGCTGTTCTTCGCTCCCCTCGCGGGTAGCGTGCCAGCCTTCGCCACCGCCCCGGCGCTGTTCTTCATCGCCGTGCTGATGACCTCGGGCCTGGCCGAGATCGAGTGGGACGACCTGACCACCGCCGCCCCGGTGCTGGTCACCGCCCTGGCCATGCCGCTGACCTATTCCATCGCCAACGGCATCGCCTTCGGCTTCATCACCTGGACGGTCATCAAGCTGCTCTCCGGCCGTACCCGCGAGCTGAATTCGGCGCTGATCGTGCTGTCGATCCTGTTCGTCATCAAGCTGGGCTGGTTCAACGCCTGACCCCTCCCCTCGGGGCTCCGGCCCGAGGTCTCCCCGCCCCACCCTGCTCCGGATCTACCATGTCCCAACCCTCCTTCGTTCCCGCCGACTACCAGGCTCAACTCGACGCCAAGGCCAACCGCCTGCGCGAACTGCTGGCGCCTTTCCAGGCCCCCGAGCCGGAGGTCTTCGCCTCGCCGCTGCAGCACTACCGGCTGCGCGCCGAATTCCGCCTGTGGCGGGAGAACGAGGAACGCCACTACGCCATGTTCGCCCCGGGCGACAAGCGCACGCCGATCCTCATCGAGGCCTTCCCCATCGCCAGCCAGCGCATCAACGATCTGATGCCGCGCCTCAAGGCCGGCTGGCAGGCGGACGTGGCACTGTCGTTCAAGCTGTTCCAGGTGGAATTCCTCACCACCCTGAGTGGCGACGCCCTGATCACCCTGGCCTACCACCGCCCCCTGGACGCCGCCTGGCAAGCCGCCGCCGAGCGCCTGGCCGCCGACCTGGGCGTCAGCCTGATCGGTCGCTCCCGCGGCCAGCGCCTGGTGATCGGGCGTGACCATGTGCTCGAAGAACTGGAGGTGGCCGGGACGACCTACCGCTATCTCCAACCCGAGGGCGGCTTCACCCAGCCCAATGGCACCGTCAACCAGAAGATGCTGAGCTGGGCCCATACCGCCCTGGGCGAGCGCGACGACGATCTGCTGGAGCTCTATTGCGGCAACGGCAACTTCACCCTGCCGCTGGCCAGCCGGGTCCGTAAGGTACTGGCCACCGAGGTGAGCAAGACCTCGGTCAACGCCGCCCTGCACAACCTGGCCAGCAATGGCGTGGACAACGTCACCCTGGTGCGTCTCTCCGCCGAAGAACTGACCCAGGCGCTCAACGAGGTCCGTCCCTTCCGCCGCCTGGCCGGCGTGGATCTCAAGAGCTACCAGTTCGGCACCGTCTTCGTCGACCCGCCCCGCGCCGGCATGGACCCCGACACCTGCGAGCTGACCCGCCGCTTCGAGCGCATCCTCTATATTTCCTGCAATCCGGAGACCCTGGCCGAGAACATCGCCCAGTTGCAGGACACCCACCGCATCACCTGCTGCGCCCTGTTCGACCAGTTCCCCTGGACGCACCATATGGAAAGTGGGGTATTGCTGGAGCGGCGTTGAGCATCGAGCTAGCCCGCGTGGAAAAGGCTGCGCCGTTTTCCACCCTACACCTGGTCCAAGCGCACTCTCTCCCTCGAGGATCAGGTTGGAGTGAGGGGGCCGCCAACCCGTAGGTTGGGCTGAGACGGCTCCATCGTCGAAGCCCAACAGGCCCGGGCAGCGTTGGGCTTCGCTGCGCTCAGCCCAACCTACGAGATACCGCAGGCGGAAAAGGCTGCGCCGTTTTCCACCCTACGCCTGGTCCGAACGCTCCCTCTCCCTCCGGGAGAGGGTTGGGATGAGGGGACCGCTAACCCGTAGGTTGGGCTGAGACGGCCCTATCGTCGCAGCCCAACGGGCCCGGGCAGCGTTGGGCTTCGCTGCGCTCAGCCCAACCTACGAGATACCGCACGCGGAAAAGGCTGCGCCGTTTTCCACCCTACGCCTGGTTCGAACGCCCCTCTCCCTCCGGGAGAGGGTTGGGGTGAGGGGACCGCCAACCCGTAGGTTGGGCTGAGACGGCCCTATCGTCGAAGCCCAACAGGCCCGGGTAGCGTTGGGCTTCGCTGCGCTCAGCCCAACCTACAAGAGCCCATCATGACGCCCCCTCTCCCTCGGGGAGAGGGCCGGGGTGAGGGTCGCCCTACTCATGAAACTCCGCCACCGTCTCGCGACGGCCATAGAGGAAGGCATCCGCCACATGGCGCAGCGGGGCCACGTCCACATCGGAGCGGTTCTGGGCCACCAGCTCGGCGAAGCGGGCATAGAGGCCGGCGTACTCCCGGTCCGGGCCCTGGTGGCTCAGTTGCCCGTCCAGGTACAGCTCGCTGCCGCCCTTGCTCAGGGTCAGGCGACCGCCATCGGTGTCGACATGGATGTCCCAGGTCTGGGGACCGGTCTGCAGGAAGTCGAAGTCGGCGGCGATGGGCACGCCGGCGCTGTCGACGAAGGCCAGTTGCGCGGCCACCGGGGTCTGGCAGTTGCCGGGCACCTGCAGCGTCGCCTCCTTGAGAAAGAACGGCCGTGGCAGGATGGCGGTGACGATGGACAGGGCATTGATGCCCGGATCGAAGACGCCCATGCCGCCCGGCTCCCAGATCCAGGCCTGACCCGGATGCCAGACGCGCACGTCTTCCTTCCACTCGATCCGCACCGCCTGGATGCGCTTGCCTTCCAGCCATTCGCGGGCTGGCTGGACGCCCTGGGCATGGCGGGAATGCCAGGTGGCGAACAGCGACAGACCCGCCATCTCGGCCTGCCGCGTCAGGGCTTCCACTTCACTCAGGGTCGCCCCCGGCGGTTTTTCCAGCATCACGTGCTTGCCCGCCGCCAGGGCCTCGCGGGCCTGTTCGTAACGTACCGCCGCTGGCGCGCAGAGCGACACGGCGTCGATCGCCGGGCCGTCTTCGAGCAGGGCGCTCAGGCTGGGATAGTGGGCGACGCCGTCGAGCTGGGCGTTGCGGCTGGCCACGGCGACCAGCTCGTAGTCGGAATTGGCGGCGAGCGCCGGCAGGTGCTGGTCACGGGCGATCTTGCCCAAACCGACGATGGCTATTCTTATCATGATCGTCCTCGGTAGACGGTAGGAGTCCGCCGCCTAGGATCGGGCAATCATCACACCAAAGCAACAGCTTCGCGGTCGGTCTGCAGGCTCTCGCGCAACTCCAGCCAGCTGCGCAGATTGGCCCCCTCACGGCCCTTGCGCCACATCAGCCAGGTGGTGGCCTGGGCGAAGCGCGCCTGGATCGGATGACGCTGCACCCGCTCGCGGCCGGGCAGGCTGTCGAGCATGGATTCCGGCATCAGCGCCACCCCGCCGGTGATCACGCAGGCCAGCATGCTGTGGTAGGACTCGATCTCCATCACCGGTCCGCTAGGCACCCCCGCCGCGGCGTACCAGGTGTCCAGGTAGCGTCTATAGGAGCAGCCGGCGCGAAAGCCGAACACCGGGCGTCCCGCCACGTCGGCAGGTGAACGCACCGGACCGAGTTCCAGCCCGGTGATCAGCACCAGCCGCTCCTCGAACCAGGGCTGGCCTTCCAGCGCCGCGTCGGGCGCCGGGCCGTCCACCAGGGCGGCGTCCAGGCGACCGGCCAGCAAGCCTTCCACCAGTTCGCCGCTGGGGCCACTGTGCACCTGCAGATTCACCTTGGGATAGCGCTGGTGATAGCGCGCCAGCAGCCCTGGCAGATGGATGGCCGCGGTGCTGAACATGGACCCCAGGACGAAGGTACCGGCCGGCTCGCCGCCCTGCACCGCGCTGCGCGCCTCGTCGGCCAGGGCGAACAGGCGATGGGCGTAGTCCAGCATTCGGTGGCCGGCGGCGGTCAGGTGCAGCCGCTGGCGTTCGCGCAGGAACAGCTCCACCCCCAGCTTGTCTTCCAGCTGGCGTAGGCGCGTGGAGAGATTGGACGGCACCCGGTTGAGTCGCTCGGCGGCCTTCACCAGGGAACCTTCCTCGGCCACCGCCTGGAAGATGCGTAGCTCTGCGAACTCCATGGATCACCACCTTTCTCTTTAGCTGAACATCTATTTCTCTATTATTCGTTTTTATTGATCAACTTCAAGGCCTAGGCTGTACTCATCCGCTCGCTACTGGAGTCCTGCGATGACCGCCACTACCCGCCTGCTGGCCTGCCTGCTGGCCCTGGCCACCGCCATGGGCATCGGCCGCTTCGCCCTTACCCCCGCCCTGCCCCACCTGATCGCCGAGGGTCAGATCGACCTCACCGGCGCCAGCCTGCTGGCCGCGGCCAACTACCTGGGCTATCTGCTCGGCGCCCTGGACGCGCTCTTCGCCCGTCGGACCCATGCGCGTCTGGTCGGAGGACTCTGGCTCTGCGCCGGCCTGACCCTGGCTTCCCTGCTGGCCGATGGCCTGGCCGCCCAGGCGCTACTGCGCTTCGGCACCGGCCTGGCCAGCGCCTGGGTACTGGTGATGGTGACCGGTCTGAGCCAGCCCCTGGCCGCCGAAGCCGGCCGGCCACGCCTGGGCGCCCTGGTCTTTACCGGGCCCGGAGTAGGCATTCTCATCAGCGGGCTAATGGCCCTGGTCAGCAATCGCCTGGGTGGCGATTCCAACCAGCTGTGGCTGAGCTACGGCCTGCTTGCCAGCGTGGCCACCCTGGCCCTGCTGCCCCTGCTGCCGCGGCGCGGTCCGGCCACCCCGCTACCCAACACCGCCGCGGCGCCGGCCAAGCGCTCACCCGCCTTCAATCGTTTGATCCTGGCCTATGGCCTGGTAGGCGTCGGCTACATCCTGCCGGCGACCTTCCTTTCGCAGATGGCCGCCAGCCGCTTCCACGGCCAGTGGCAGGCCGACCTCTTCTGGCCCGGCTATGGCCTGGCGGCGGCGCTGGGCGTGGTGCTGGTCAGCCTGAGACGCCCGGGCACCGATACCCGCCGCTGGCTGATCGCCACCCTCTGGCTGCAGGCCGCGGGTGTGCTGCTCTGCCTCCTGCCGGGCAGCCTGGCGCTGTTCCTCGGTGTGCTGCTCTGCGGTGGCCCTTTCCTCGCCTGCATGCAGCTGGTGATGCAGTACGGCCGCGAGTTGGCACCGGCCACGCCGCAGCGCAATGCCGGGGTGCTGACCGCCAGCTTCGCCAGCGGCCAACTCGTCGGTCCGCTGCTCGGCGCAGCCAGCAGTCATTTTGCCGGCAACTTGCAACCGGCCCTGGTGATCGCCGCGCTGGGCCTGCTGTTCGCCGGCCTGCACCTGCGCCACGCCCGGGCCTCGCTGCAGCGCTGCGTCGCCTGAATCGTTTCCGCTGCGGCCTTTCGTCACAGAAGTAAAACTGGGTGGTTCCTTGTTTTGAAATGTTTCGCCGTTCCTGAGTACAGTGACCGCCGCGCCTCATAGAGGAGGCGCTTCAGGCGCTCGCCACCCACCCTACAAGGAACACGACACTCATGATGAAGGCCTCCGATCTGGTCGTTCGCTGCCTGGAAAACGAGGGTGTGGAATACATCTTCGGCATTCCCGGCGAAGAGAACCTGGACCTGCTGGAATCCCTGCGGCGCTCCTCGCAGATCAAGCTGATCCTGACTCGCCACGAGCAGTCCGCCGGCTTCATGGCCGCCACCTACGGCCGCTTCACCGGCAAGACCGGTGTCTGCCTTTCCACCCTTGGTCCAGGCGCCACCAACCTGGTCACCGCCGGCGCCTACGCCTACCTGGGCGGCATGCCGATGCTGATGCTGACCGGCCAGAAGCCGATCAAGAAATCCAAGCAGGGGCGTTTCCAGATTCTCGACGTGTGCCGCATGATGGCACCGCTCACCAAGTACACCCACCAGTTCGCCTCCGCCGACAACATCCCGTCGCGCATCCGCGAGGCCTTCCGCCTCGCCGAGGAAGAAAAGCCCGGCTCCGTGCACCTGGAACTGCCGGAAGACATCGCCGACGAGCACACCGAGAGCCTGCCGGTCCCGCCGAGCCTGAGCCGTCGTCCGGTCGCCGAAGCCAAGGCCATCGCCGCCGCCGTCTCCAAGCTGGAAAACGCCCGCAGCCCGGTGCTGGTGCTGGGCGCCGGCACCAACCGCAAGATGACCGCGCGGGTGCTGCGGCAGCTGATCGAGAAGACCGGCATCCCCTTCGTCACCACCCAGCTCGGCAAGGGCGTGGTCGACGAGCGCCACCCGCGCTTCCTGGGCAACGCCGCCCTCTCCGCCGGTGACTTCGTGCACCGCGCCCTGGAGTCCGCCGACCTCATCGTCAACATCGGCCACGATGTGATCGAGAAGCCGCCGTTCTTCATGACCCGGGGCGGCACCGAGGTCATCCACATCAACTTCCGCTCCGCCGAAGTCGATCCGGTGTACTTCCCCCAGGTCGAGGTGGTCGGCGACATCGCCAACGCCATCTGGGAGATCAAGGAGCGCATCGAGGTCCAGCCCACCTGGGACTTCGACCGCCTGCTGCACATCCGCGAAGCCAACGAGGCCCATGTCGCCGAAGGCGCCACCGATGACCGCTTCCCGGTCTATCCGCAGCGCCTGGTGGCCGACCTGCGCAACGTGCTGCCGTCCGACGGCATCGTCGCCCTGGACAACGGCATCTACAAGATCTGGTTCGCCCGCAACTACAAGGCCTACATGCCCAACACGGTGCTGCTGGACAACGCCCTGGCCACCATGGGCGCCGGCCTGCCGTCGGCCATGGCCGCGCGCCTGGTGCATCCCGGCACCCCCATCGTGGCGGTGTGCGGCGACGGCGGCTTCATGATGAACAGCCAGGAACTGGAAACCGCGGTACGCCTGAAGATGAACCTGGTGGTCATCATCCTGCGCGACGACGGCTACGGCATGATCCGCTGGAAGCAGGCGCAGATGGGCTTCGAGGACTTCGGCCTGGACTACGGCAATCCGGACTTCGTCCGCTACGCCGAAAGCTACGGCGCCCATGGCCATCGCGTGGAAAGCGCGGCCGCCTTCGCGCCGCTGGTGCAGCACTGCCTGGACACCCCTGGCGTCCACGTCATCGACTGCCCGGTGGACTACTCCGAGAACGACCGCATCCTGCACCAGGACATCAAGGAACGCAGCGCGGCGGTCTGATCGGTTAGCCCAACGATCCAATTGACGCCCCGGCCTCCAGGCCGGGGCGTTTTTCATTGCGGCCGAAGGAAATACCCCGTCCTCTCCGGACCCTCAATCCACCACTCATATCGTCAAACTAATAGACGGGAAAACCCAGTAAAAACAAACAGATACGACATGTGATTACTCCGGATACTGCCGAATATCCAGGTAATCACGCAGCCTATCGTCCAGATTCGAATATTACGGCGATTCGCGTTCTATTAAGCAGGCCTTAAGAATCGTAGCCATGGATATGCCCGTCCTTGAGCCCTCGCTGTCGCCTGCCATCCCCTCGGCGCGGTGGCGGATCGAGCGCCAAAGACCCGACGATTCCTTGGGGCCAATCCGTGGTTACCCGCACCAGCGGCCAAGCGCCCCTTCGCACCGACCGGTCCTGCCGGGCGGTTGACGAATCGAAAGAGGCTGCCGTAACCGCGAAGCACGAGGCGCGAGGTCTCCAGGCCCGCACCTTCCAACGCTCCGCTATCCAGGTAGTCCACATGCAGCAAGTTGGCTGGAATCCATTAAGCAATATAAGCGTCAGGGCCAAGCTGGGCCTTGGCTTCGCCCTGCTCATCGGCATGATCCTGCTGGTGGCCTACACCGGCTGGTCGGCCACCGATACCCTGCGCGATCGCAGCGAGCGCATGAACGATATCGCCGGCTACAGCACCCTGGCCCGCGACATGCGCATCGAACGGCTGGTGTATTTCACCAAGGCCGATGACGCCCAGGCGGCCAAGTGGCTTGCCGCCCTGGACAAGACCGAAGGCCAGCTGCAGGCCATCCTTCCACACTTCAACTCGCCGGCGAACAAGGCCTTGCTAGACGAGGCCGGGGCCGCGCTCAAACGCTATCGCGAGTTCTACAACCAGACGATCACCGCCACCCGCGAGCGGGAATCCATCCGCAAGATCGCCAGCAGCGCGGCAGAGGCAGCCAATGCCCAGTTGCTGACATTGGCCGAAGAGGCGAATGGCGAGACCGGTCGTCCTGCCGATCGCCAGCAGCTGGCGACGCTCTTCATCGGTGTGCAGCGGATGAGGGTCGATTTCCGTGGCTACGCCACCGCACCCGGCAAGGACAGCGAGCAGACCGCGCGCACCTCAGTCAATACCGCCCTCACCCAGGCCAAGGCGCTCGGCGCCACGGCGTTGTCGACCGAGACCGTGCAAAAGCTCGTCGGTGAAATCTCCGGCTACGGGCAGCGTCTCGATCAGCTGGTGGCCGCGCAGGCGCAGGTGGATCAGGCGCAGGGCGGTATCACCACGACCATCACCACCCTGCTCGGCATCGCCGACAAGCTCACCGGCATCCAGCAGGAATTCCGCACGGCCGACGTGGCCGGTGCCCGTCAGCTGCTGCTGATCTGGCTGGCCGTCGCCATCGCCCTGGGCCTGGCCTGTGCCTGGCTGATCACCCGTTCCATCGTCAAGCCCTTGCAGGACACCGTGGCCTTGGCCGAGCAGGTCGCCAACGGTGATTTCACCCATCAGCAGCAGGTCACCCGCAAGGATGAACTGGGCGCCCTGCAGACCAGCATGCAAGGCATGACCGGCAACCTGCGCCGCCTGATCGGCGAGGTACGCGACGGTGTGGTCCAGGTGGCCAGTGCCGCCGAGCAGCTGTCGGCGGTCACCGAACAGACCAGCGCTGGCGTGCAAGCGCAAAAGGTCGAGACCGACCAGATCGCCACCGCCATGCAGGAGATGACCGCCACCACCCACGAGGTGGCGCGCAACGCCGGGAACGCGGCCAAGTCCGCGCTGGAAGCCAGTCACCAGGCCCTGCAGGGCGAGCAGTCGGTGAGCAAGGCGGTCGACCAGATCGAGGTGCTGGCCCGGGAAATGGAATCGACCAAGACGGCCATGGCCACCCTGCGCGGCCATGCCGACAGCATCGGCGGCGTGCTCGACGTGATCAAGGCGGTTTCCGAGCAGACCAATCTGCTGGCGCTCAATGCCGCCATCGAAGCCGCCCGCGCCGGCGAGGCGGGACGCGGCTTCGCCGTGGTCGCCGACGAGGTCCGCGGTCTGGCCCAGCGCACCCGCTCCTCGACGGACGAGATCGCTCAGCTCATCACCGGTCTGCATCAGAGCACCGACCGCATGGGCACGGTGCTCGACCACAATGTGCAACTGACCGAAAGCAGCGTCGGCCTGTCGCGCGAGGCGGGCGAGATGCTCAAGCGCATCACCCGCTCGGTGAAGGACATCGAGTCGATGAACGAACAGATCGCCTGCGCCGCCGAGCAGCAGAGTTCGGCTGGCGAAGAGATCAGCCGCAATGTCACCAACGTCCGCGACATCTCCGATCAGACCGCCGCCGCCAGTGAAGAGACGGCTTCCTCGAGCATGGAGCTGGCCCGCATCGGCGTACGCCTGCAGGAGATGACGGCGCGCTTCAAGGTGTGATCCTGACGGACGCTCGTTCCCCTCACCCCGCCCCTCTCCCCAAGGGAGAGGGGCGCCTGGGATGGACTTGCAGCGGGAAGGAAAACGCGGCACAGAAGGTAGGTTGGGCCGAGCGCAGCGAAGCCCAACACCTGTCGGATGAACGCTGAATCGTCGGGCTTCGACGGTGGAGCTGTCTCGGCCCAACCTACGGCTGGATTTCTTTCACCTCACTCTCGCCTCTTCCAGCAACCACCGCTCGAAGTTTGCCAGCGCCGGATCGCTCTCCTCCGCTGGACGGGTGACCAGCACATAGCGTTCGCGCAGTTCCGGCAGGACCGGCCACGGCGCCTGGAGCCGCCCGGCGACCAGCTCTTCCTCGATGTAGTGCTCAGGTACCAGGGCCATGCCGAAGCCGGCCTTGGCGGCCTCGATCAGCAGCGAGTAACGATCATAGGTGGGGCCAGCCGTCGGGGCGCCCAGGGATAGCCCTGCAAGTGCGGCATAGCGGGTCCAGCTGTGCGGGCTCTCCCGCTTGTGCAACAGCGGCAGACTGACGGGAGGCTGGTCAGCCAGACGGGGATGACAGACCGCCACCAGTTGCGCCTCGAACAGCCGTTGCACCCTCAGGCTCTGCCAGCTCGGATGCTCGTAGTTGATCGCGGCATGCAGACCGCTGTCTTCCAGGGCAAAGGGCTGCGTCCGCTCACGGAGGTTGACCTCGATGTCCGGATGGCGCTCGCGGAAGCGCGCCAGCAGGGGAATCAGCCAGCGACCGGCCAGGGTCGGGATAACGCCGATTTCCAGTGCCGTGGCGCCGCGGGCCTGGGCGATCAGTTGCTGGGTATGGCGCTCGATGTCGGCGAGCGCAGTGCGCATATGAGTGGCATAGCCGGCACCGGCGGCGGAAAGCTCGACGCGATTGCCGACCCGATTGAACAACCGGACGCCCAGAGCAGCCTACAGCTTGGCGATCTGCCGGCTGATCGCGCCCTCACTCAGTGCCAGCTCCTGCGCGGCCTTGGCGAAACTGAGATGGCGGGCGGCCGCTTCCAGGGCCACCAGCGCCGTGGTGCTGGGCAGGCGTCTAGTCATCAGCGGTCATCCTTGGCAGCGGAACGGCACAGGATGACGCCTGGGCAAGCTGCCTTGCAAAAAAATCGGTAACGCTCGCCGCCAGCGCCTCCTAGCATGAGCGGATCTCGAGACCCAGGAAGCGCGCGCCATGATGACGAGGACGTCCACCTTGAACAGGACCGACCGGGTTCTGCTGGGCATGGGTCTGGTGATTCCTGTCTGGTTGGCGATCGGTGTAGGACTGACCGCCCTGGCCTATCCCGGCTATAGCCATATGGACCATGCCTTGAGTCGGCTGGGTGCAGTCGATGCCCCCACGCAGGGCTTTTCCGCCTGGATCAACAACATGCCGCTCGGAGTGCTCTTCGTGCTGGTCGGCCTGGGTCTGGTCCGGCGCTTTCGCAGATCGCGCTTGGCCTGCCTGAGTGCAGCCCTGATCCTGCTGCATGGCCTGGCCAGCTTCGCCACCGGGCTTTTTCCGTGCGACCAGGGCTGCGCCCCGGTGCAGCCGTCGCGCTCGCAAGCGCTGCACAACCTGGCGGGCCTGGTGATGTTCCTGTCGCTGACCCTCGCCAGCGCACTCTGGGGCTGGCTCGGCAGGCGCCTGCTGGCCTCGCCGGGCTTTGCCTGCTTCTCGATCCTCTGTACCGGCATGGCGCTGGTCACCGCGGCCCTGATGGCCGGAGCGGTCACCGACGGCCAGGGCTTCGGCCTGTACCAGCGCCTCAATTACGCCGCGGGCGTCTGCTGGCTCGCGGTCCTGGTCTGGCTGGCCCGGCGCGAACGCGGGTAATCGACGAACAGCGGCGAGCGCCACAGCGGACGCCTCAGGCCTGTACGGTCAGGGCGACCAGTCGCGCCACCAGCGGTCGCACCAGCAACACGCAGACGAACGCCGAAGGCATCGCCACCTGATAGGCATTCATCACATTCCTCAAGTAATGGGCATCGAACCCGAACTCAGCCAGGGTGATCACCAGGCACATCAGCAAGGCCATGATGGTCGACATATAGAGCGCAAACACATAGGGCGTCACACCCTTGGGCAGGCGTCGTCTGGCGGGAAGCGCTGGAGTCTGGGAATTCATCGGCTAGTCTCTGGTGGATGAGCGAGGCCAAGCTAACAAGCACCGGAACCGGCCGGTAGCCGCCTCGTCGTTGGTTCACCTTCAACAGAAATCAACGAATACACCGACAGGAATCTCGTGGACATCCTGGGTTTGATCAGTACCTACATCAAGGTCGTGGAAGCCGGCAGCATCGCCGGGGCTGCCCGCGGCCTGGGCCTGAGTGCGGCCGCGGTGAGTCAGAGCCTGACCCGGCTGGAGGCCCATCTGGGCGTGCGCCTGCTGTCGCGGACCACGCGCCGCCTGGCCATGACGGAAAGCGGCGCCCGCTATTTCGACAAGGTCCGGTACATCCCGCAGGAGGTCGAGAGCGCCGCCCAGTCGGTGACCCTGGAAAGCGAACCCCAGGGCGCGCTGCGAGTGGCGACCACCGCCGCCTTCGGCCGGCATCTGCTGGCGCCGCTGCTGCCGACATTCAAGCGCCGCTATCCCGGCATCGACATCGAACTGATCGGCTCCGATCGGCGCCTGGATCATCGCCTGGAACAGATAGACGTCAGCCTGAGGATCAAGGCGCAGCTCAGCGACAGCCTGGTCGCCCGGCGCATCGCGTCCCGCGCCTTCCTGTTCTGCGCGGCGCCCGCGTATCTGGCGCACGCGGGCACGCCACACACTCCGGAAGACCTGCAGCAGCACGCCTGCCTGCTGTTTCGCTACCCTACCGACGGTCGCTATCTGCCCTGGCGGTTCGAGCGCGACGGCCAGGTCTTCGAGGCGGCCACGCGCCCCGGCTTCGTCTGCGACGACATCGACATGCTGGCGCAGATCGCGGTGAACGGTGGTGGCATCGCGCGCCTGGCGGACTTCGTCGCCCTGCCGCTGATCGAGGGCGGGCAGCTGGTACCGCTGTTCGGCGCAGAGGGCCAGGGCGTCACGTCGGCCCGGTCGGAAGCCATGGATATCTATGCCTGCGTCGCCGAACGCTCGGCACTGACCGGCAAGGTGCGGGCCTTCATCGACTTTCTCGAACAGGCCTTGCAGCCGAAATCCGGCCAGGGCCCTGGTCGCGATCCTGACCAGGGCCGCGCGCTCAGGCGCGCAGTACCAGGATGTTGATGTCGGTGTGCCGCAGCATGTGAGAGGTCTGACTGCCCAACAGGAAGCGCCTGGCGGCGGAATGGCTGTAGGCGCCCATCACCAGCAGATCGGCCCGGGTAGCCTGGACCCGATTGGGAATCACCTCTTCCGGATGCCCGGGAACGAGCTGCGTCGTCACCACACTGCCACAGGACCTCAAGAGATCCGCGGCGGCTTCCAGTCCGGCCAGCCGGGCCGGAGTGGCGTCGCCGACCTGCAGGATCTCGCCTTCGAGCCCAGACAACAGCAGGCTCTTCGCGACACGCAACAAGCCCTGATGGGTGGCTTCGCTGCCATCGTAGGCGACCAGAAAGCGCCGGGGCTCGGTGAAGTCGGTAGCGCAGACCAGGATGGGTTTGTGCAGCGTCCGCACCACCGTTTCCAGCTGGCTGCCGATGCCACGACTGCCAGAATGCTGCCCGCGCTTGCCGATCACCAGCACACCCAGCTCCGCCTCCAGCTCGTGCAGGGTATCCGCCAGATAGTCATGGCGCTGGAGCGTCGTTGGGACCGCCGCCATGCCTCGCTCGCGCAACCGCTGCAGAGCCCCATCCAGCAGCGCCGCGCCGTCAGCCCGCGCCAGACGGGCACGCTGCTCGTCCAGGCGGGCCAGCTCTTCGAGCAGGTGCTCGCGCGAGCCGAGACCGATGGCGCCGCTGGTGTCGGGTGAGCTCGGATAGAGGCTGCGTTCCAGGACATGCAGCAGGGTGATGGGTAGCGTTAGGCGGTGGGCCAGCCAAGCGCTGTGGTCGCAGACGCTGCCCGCCAGGGGCGAGCCGTCGATACAGGCGATGATCTTGCTCATAGGTGTCTCTCCTCAGTGGCCCAGCAGTTCACTGCAGGCCCCCGGCTTGTCGTGGATGCCGAAGCGATCGACCAGGGTCGCGCTGGCCTGGTCGAGGTCGAGGACCTGCACGGTCACGCCTTCCCGGCGATACCTGAGCACGACCTTGTCCAGGGCGGCGACGGCGGTGATGTCCCAGAACTGGGCCGCCTTGAGATCGATGCGGACCTCGTCCAGCACCTCCTTGAAGTCGAAGGCGTCGATGAAGGCCGCGGTGGACGAGAAGAACACCTGGCCACGCACCTCGTAGACACGAATGCCGGGCGCTTCCAGACGGGACGTCAGCCTCAGCTGGTGCCCCACCTTGTTGGCGAAGAACAGCGAGGCCAGCAAGACCCCGACCAGCACGCCGAGCGCCAGGTTGTGGGTAGCGACCACGACCACCACGGTGGCCACCATCACCAGGTTGGTGGAGAGCGGATGGCGCCGCAGATTGCGGATCGAATCCCAGCTGAAGGTGCCGATGGACACCATGATCATCACCGCGACCAGCGCCGCCATGGGGATCCGCGCGAGCCAGTCGCCAAGGAACACCACCATCAGCAGCAGGAAGACACCCGCACAGAGGGTGGACA
This sequence comes from Pseudomonas oryzihabitans, assembly GCF_014522265.1. Lineage (GTDB taxonomy): Bacteria > Pseudomonadota > Gammaproteobacteria > Pseudomonadales > Pseudomonadaceae > Chryseomonas > Chryseomonas aestiva. Next base: position 3,094,748 of record NZ_CP017024.1, on the reverse strand, counting down.
GCCGGGTTCGCCCGCCGGATTTCATGTTGATCACCGACTGGCCGATCATGGCGCAGCCCGCCATGCCGCCCAGCAGGCCGGCGGCGATGTTGGCGATCCCCTGCCCCTTGCACTCGCGATTCTTGTCGCTGGGCGTGTCGGTGATGTCGTCGACGATGGTGGCCGTCATCAGCGACTCCAGCAGCCCCACCACGGCCAGTGCCAGGGAATAGGGCAGGATGATCAGCAGGGTGTCGAGGGTCAGTGGCACCTGGGGCCAGAGCAGCACCGGAAGGGTATCGGGCAGCTGTCCCATGTCACCCACCGTGCGGATATCCAGCCCCAGGGCAAGGGAGACGCCCGTCAGCACCAGGATGCACACCAGCGGCGACGGCAGCAGCCGGCCCACCATCGGCAGCAGCGGGAACAGATAGATGATGCCCAACCCGGCGGCGGTCATGGCGTAGACCTCCCAGCCGACATGGGTCAGCTCGGGCAACTGGGCCAGGAAGATCAGGATCGCCAGGGCGTTGACGAAGCCCGTCACCACGGAACGGGACACGAAGCGCATCAGCGCGCCCAGACGCAGGTAGCCGGCGGCGATCTGCAGCACCCCGGTCAACAGGGTCGCGGCGAGCAGATACTGCAGGCCGTGCTCCTTGACCAGGGTCACCATCAGCAGCGCCATGGCGCCGGTAGCCGCCGAGATCATCCCGGGGCGACCGCCGACGAAGGCGATCACCACGGCGATGCAGAAGGAGGCATAGAGCCCCACCTTGGGATCGAGTCCGGCGATGATGGAAAAGGCGATGGCTTCGGGGATCAGCGCCAGGGCGACGACCAATCCGGACAATACATCGTTCTTCACATTGGAAAACCAATGTGTTCTGAGGGTATTCAACATAGACAACTCGCACCTGTGCCTGACCCGTCAAGCGAGTGGCAGACGCCGGATCAGGCGTGAATTCCAGGGTTGGCAGCCGCCACGTCGCGGGCGCGACAGGACGGCAGAGGTCCTTGCAGCGAGGCAAGGACGAGGGAGGCGCGAGCTATGGGGGACTGGGTTGCCAGTCGCGGGAAGGGAAATGCATGCGCCGAGGGTATCACGAAAGAACGAGCGCTTGTAGACCGTGCCCGCCGGTGTGGCTGGGCGTCAACCTGCCCTCACCGGCTACCGCCATCGCTGACAAGGTAGGTAGCCCGGTCGATCCCACGCGGCAACCGGTCCGGCGTCCGGGTGATCAAACCGATGTCCTTGGCTGCGTCGTAGCCCAATCGTCGTCTGTTGCTTTCGGAGGACAGCAGGGTGGTGAGCTCCTCCGGGGTCAGCTTGAGACAGCCCTTGTAGATCTCGCGGAACTTGAGGTTCTCACGCTCGACGTCCTCGAACGCCTGCTTGGCCTGGTCCGGCTTCATGTAGCCGTTGACGGCGATGGCCGCCGCGGCCGGATGCAGGAGAAAGCTGGCGAGTGGCGCGGCATAACGATCTTCGGCCGCGCAATAGATCATGGTGGCGGATGAATCCGTCGCAGCGGCGTCGATGGTATTGATGTGCAGCGGATAGTGGCGGATGAACTCGTAGGCGACATAGCCCGCCTCCATGCTGCCGCCAGGGCTGTTGAGGTAGAGATTGACGTTCTTGGTCGCGGGATACTTGAGGGCGATGTCGCTCAGGGCAGCCAGCAGGGAGCTGACCGAGCGGTCGCTGATACCGCTGTTGAAGTACACCGACGCGGTGTCGGCACTGGCAGCAGAGCCTTCTCCGCGGATGACGGTCATCTCGGCGGAGGCCTCCGTCAGGCAGCCTGCGGCCAGCAAGGCCAAGGCCCCGGCGGACAATCGCTTCGCAACGTTCGAACGTCTCATCCCTGCTCGCTCCCAGGTCGGCAACCGGCCAAAGACCTGAAACGCTAGAGCGTGAGACTTAAGATCGGCTTAAGGCAGGGCGACCTGCCTTGATCGCCGCGCACTCAGTCCTTTTTCAGCAGCCCGGCCAGCCCGGCGAAGGGGTTGTGGGTGGCCTGGGCCACCTTGGGCGTGCTCAGCGAGCTGTCGCTGAAGTACTGCTGATCGGTGTAGCGGCTGTGCTCGTTGTCGTGGCAGTACAGGCAGAGCAACTCCCAGTTGGAGCCGTCCTGGGGATTGTTGTCGTGGTTGTGGTCACGATGGTGCACGGTCAGTTCGCTCAGGCGCTTGCCGGCGAACTCGCGGGCGCAGCGACCGCAGACGTGGGGATACATCTTCAGCGCCTTGTCACGGTAGCCGCGTTCGCGCTCGCGCTGGGTCTCGGCGAGGATTCGATCCAGCTTCGAGGTATCGGTAGCCATGCTGCACCTGGGTAGTCGGGTAGAAAGGCCCAGTATAGCCCGGGCCCGGCCTGGCCGGTGAGCGCCCGTCATTGACTCCGACTGCCGAGCGCCCTGCCTGCCGGGAGCGCAGCGAAGTCCGGAAATCGTCCTTCGCTGCGGCCTGCCTTCGCCTAGAGGCGCATCCCCACTGCCAGCCGGTTGAAAGCATTCATCAGCGCCACCGCGAAGGTCAGGTCGGCGATTTCCGCGTCGCTGAACTGCGCCTTGAGTGGTTCGTAGAGCGCGTCGGGGGCGCCCTTCTCGGCGACAGCGGTCAGGGTCTCGGCCCATTCCAGGGCAGCGCGCTCGCGGGCATCGAAGAGGTTGCTGATGCGCCAGCCGGCCAGACGATCCAGCTTGGCCTGGCTGACGCCCTGCTCGCGCAGGGTTTCGGCGTGCTTGCCCAGGCAGAAGGCGCAGCCATTGATCTGGGAGATGCGCAGATAGATCAGCTCCACCAGTTCCAGGCCCAGCGAACTCTGCGCCAGGGCCTGGCCCGTGGCGATCAGGCCCTGGTAGGCGGCGGGTGAAAGGGTGGAAAACGGCAGTCGCAGTTGGCTCATGGTTTACTCCGGGTAGCGGTCACAGGGTTGGCGAGCGCGCGGAATGGCACCTCGCGGGAGAGTTGTTCACGGACAGACGCCAGGGTGTCAGCCACCTCAGCCGGGTCGCCGACCAGGCCTTCCAGATAGATGAAGTGCAGGTCGAACAGCCCCAGCGTGCCCAGGGCATGGCGCAGGTAGGAGGTGAGGAAGTCCGGCTGCCGCGCCTGGGGGCCACGGTGATGACCACCCGAGCCGACCAGCAGGTAGACCGGCCGGTCTGCCAGCAGACCGCGCTTGCCCTCCGCGGTGGACGCGAAGGTGCGGCCGATGCGCAGCACGTAGTCGAGCCATAGCTTGAGCGCCGCAGGCAGGGTGAAGTTGTGCAACGGCGTATTGATCAGCAGCAGGTCGCTGGCCTCCAGTTCGCCAATGAGGGCTTCGGACAGGGTGAATACCGCTGCCTGCGGTGGCGTGCGCCGGGTCAGGGCCTCGGCATAGTCGGTGCTCAGCGGCGGCAGCGGCATGGCGGCCAGATCCCGCTCCAGTACTTCCAGGCGAGGCCAGCTCAGCCTCAGCGCGGCCCGGAGTTCACCGGCCAGCCGATAGCCCTGGGAGGTGGCCGGACGTGGGCTGGCGTTGACATGGAGGGCGGTCTTCATGGCGTCACCGCCCCCGTCAGCCGCTCGGCGAAATGCAGGCCGCGGGCGAGCAGGCCCTGGCGGAAATAGAAGCGCTGGGCCAGCGGCATGTGCAGACCGGTATCCAGGATCAGGTGGGAGCAGCCGCGATCCAGGGCTTCACTGCGGACCGCCGCCAGCAGCCGTCCACCCAGGCCGTCGCGCTGACGGGCCGGCTGCACGACCAGATCATCGACATAGAGGAAGCGGCCGTAGAGCAGATTCTCCAGCTCGCGATACCCGGCCAGGCCGACCACCTCGCCCTCCTCTAGGGCGGCCAGCAGCCGGTAGCCCTGGGCCGCCTGGCGCTGGAGTTGCGCCTGGTAACGTTCGGCATCGTCCAGATGCGGGCGCAATATCCGCATCAGCGTCAGGCTGGCCAGGCACAGCGGATGATCGGGCAACAAAGGCTGGAAGGTCAGGGGCATGACGGCTGTCTCCGGGAAAGATGACCCACTCTAGGCAGCCGATGGCCTAGGCTATAGAGCCAAGAAAGATACAAACGACCAGGCCATGACCCTCACCGCTGCCCTCGACAGTCGCCTCGCCTTGCCGCTCTACCGGCAGCTCTATCAGCGCTTTCGCCAGGCGCTGGACGAAGGGCGCCTGCGACCCGGTGACCGGGTGCCTGCGGTGCGCGCCCTTGCGGCGGAGCTGAACGTGGCCCGGGGGACGGTGGAGATGGCCTATCAGCAGCTGATCGCCGAAGGCTTTCTGCTGCCGCGCGGTCCGGCCGGGACCATCGTCTCGCCCCAGTGGCGTTGCCCGGCCGCTCCAGCACCGGCCGTACCCTCCTCACCGGACGCCGCGGCGATTCATGCCGGTGGCGCGCCGCTGCCCCTGCAGCTGGGCCTGCCGGCGCTGGACGCCTTTCCACGCAAAGGCTGGACGCGCCTCGCCGCGCGGCAGTTGCGCAGCCAGGGCCTGGAAGGACTGATCTATCCCGATGCCCGGGGTCACGCCGGTCTGCGCGCCGGCATCGCCACCTACCTGGGCCTGTCCCGCGGGATTGCCTGTCGTCCGGAGCAGGTGTTCGTCTGCGCGGGCTATCGCGCCTGCCTGGACCTGGTCGTCCAGACGCTGCTGGCACCTGGCGACGCCTGCTGGTTCGAGGAGCCCGGCTATTTCATCGCCCGCCAGGCGCTGCAGGGCGCCGGCCTGGATCTGGTGCCGGTGCCCGTGGACGCGGCGGGACTGGACGTCGCCGCCGGTCTCGCCCGGGCCCCGGCCGCCCGGTGCGCCCTGGTCACCCCCAGTCACCAGAGTCCGCTGGGCGTGTCCCTCGCCCTGCCTCGGCGGCTGGCACTGCTGAACTGGGCGATGCGGCAGAACACCTGGATCATCGAGGACGACTACGATAGCGAATACCGCTACCAGGGCAAGCCGCTGCCCGCGCTCAAGAGCCTGGATGACGGCGGTCGGGTGCTCTACACCGGGACCTTCAGCAAGGTGCTGTTTCCCGGTCTGCGCCTCGCCTACCTGGTGGTACCGCCCGCGCAGGTCGCCGCCTTCGGTCGCAGCGCCGACCGGCTGCACAACCATGCGCCCCTGCTGCTGCAGGCCACGGTGGCGAGCTTTCTGGAAGAAGGGCATTTCGCCCGCCATCTCAACCGTATGCGCAGTCTCTACCGACAGCGCCGCCAGTGGCTGGCCGAGGCACTGGCGAACAGCCTGGGTGACGCGGTGCGGATCGACCTGCAGGCCGGCGGGCTGCACCTGCTGGCGCGCCTGCCGCAGGGCGGTGATCGCCGCTGGGCGGAGGCCGCCCGGGCCGACGGCCTGGGGGTTCAGGCCCTGTCGCGCTGGTATCTGGAAACGCCCCAGGCCCAGGGGCTGCTGCTGGGGTTCACCAATGTCGCCAGCGCGGTGGAAGCCGGCGAACTGGCTCGCCGGCTGGCCCGCCTGGAACGCTGACGGCACCTTCTTCGCGCCTGTCCTTTGCGGCGGACCGTCCGCCAGCGCCTCTGCGAAGCGCAAAAATGTTTATTGCGTCACACAAAACTTTTTCAGGAGGGTCCGCTCAAAGACCAGGCTCGGAGGCTCTAGCCTGCCACTCTCGCGCGGAATACCGGCCTTTTTCGGCCTGCATTCGGCTAGGCGCGGCGCGACTGGAGTCATCCGCGGTATCGGCACTATCAGGAGCCACGCGTCCCCACCGTCGACGCAAGACACGGATCAGTCGCGTTCCCCTCCGCTAGCTTGCTGTACCCCAAACGTTGCCCCCTGGGCGTGAGTCGACAACCTGGCGCGTGAGGCCTTTCCATGCTGCAACAGCTGACCATCGCGAACAAACTCAGACTCGGCTTCGGTGCCATTCTGGTCATCATCCTGGCGCTGATCCTGGCGGCCTGGCAGGGCTTCAACCAGGTCAACCAGGCTGTCCGGCAGAACATCCATTCCTACCACGTCCTGCAGGATTCGGATGCGGCCCTGCTGGCGCTGGTCAACATGGAAACCGGGATGCGCGGTTTCGCCCTGACCGGCAAGGAAGAATTTCTCGATCCCCTGAACAAGGGCGAGCAGCAGTTCGCCGAGCAGTTGCAGGAACTCACTCAACTCACCCGCGACAACCCTGAGCAGCAGGCCGGCCTGGCTCAGCTGGGCCAGGCCAAGCAGCAGTGGAACTCTGAGTCCGTGCAGCAGATCCTGGCCCTGCGCCGGCAGGTCAATGCCGGTACCCAGCCGCTGGACGCTCTGACCGCGCGCATCGCCACCGCCCAGGACAAGGGCAGGATGGATGGCATGCGCGAATTGCTGGCACAGCTCAAGACCCGCGAGAATCGCCTGCTGGACGGCCGCACCCAGTCGATGGACGACGCCAAGCAGCAGGCCCTGACGATCCTGATCAGTGGCGGCGTGCTCGCTACCCTGCTGGCGCTGGGCATCGCCTGGTCGCTGACCCGCACCATCGTGGGCCGGCTGGCCCAGACCGTCGCCGTCGCCCGTACCATCGCCGCCGGCCAACTGGATTCACCGATTCCCGCTGGCGGGCGCGACGAACTGGGCCAGTTGCTGACCGCCTTCGCCCAGATGCAGGACAAGCTGCGCGGCATGATCCAGGGGATCAAGCAGGGCACCGATCACCTGGTCGCCGCCTCCCATAGCATCTCGGCCAATTCCCAGCAGCTGTCCGCCGCCGCCCAGGAACAGTCCAGCGCCGCCTCCAGCATGGCGGCTACCGTGGAAGAGCTGACCGTCAGCATCAACCATGTCTCGGACAATGCCGGGGAGGCTCATGACCTCTCCAGCCAGTCGGGCCGGCTGGCCCAGGATGGCGGCCAGACCATCCAGGCCTCGGTGGACAGTATGAGATCCATCGCCGGTACCGTGCAGTCCTCGGCCACCCGCATCGGCGAACTGGGCGAGCATTCCGAGCGGGTGTCCTCCATCGTCAGCGTGATCAAGGGCATCGCCGACCAGACCAACCTGCTGGCGCTGAATGCCGCCATCGAGGCGGCGCGGGCCGGCGAACAGGGACGCGGCTTCGCCGTGGTGGCCGACGAGGTGCGCCAGCTGGCGCAACGCACCACCAATTCCACCCAGGAGATCGCCGCCATGATCGAGAAGATCCAGGCGGCGACCCAGGCGGCCATGAGCGACATGGAGGTGGGCGTCCGCCAGGTCAATGGCGGGGTCGACCTGGCCAACCAGGCGGGTGAGGCGGTGGTCAGCATCAACACCGCCTCGGACAAGGTGGTGCGGGTGGTCAACCAGATCTCCCTGGCCCTGCGCGAGCAGACCGCTGCCAGCCACGACGTCGCCCGTACCGTGGAGCGTCTGGCGCAGATGGCCCAGCAGAACAGCGAAGCCATCGGCGAGACGGTGCAGACCGCGGTGTCCCTGGACGCCCTGGCCAACGACCTGAATCGCCAGATCAGCCAGTTCCGCTGCTAGCGCCAGGCCTCCCCGTAGCCTGTCCCCTAGATCCCGGCACCTGGCCGGGATCGACTTGCCGAAACACCTCGCAACATTCATCCAGCGCAACGGTCACAAAGGCGTCTCCCTCAAGGCCTGCGCCCTGCATGAAAACCCCGCGTCCCGTCGATCGTCTCCCCCGCCTCAACCAACTGCGCAATCTGAAAATGGCCCGTTCCGCCCACGCCTATGTGCGCGGCAGCACGGTGCAGTTCTACGAGTGGCTGCACAGCCAGCCCGGCCGCAACCTGCCCAATGGGCCGGCGGTATGGATCTGCGGCGACTGCCATGCCGGCAACCTGGGCCCCACCGGCGACCTGCACGGTTCCACCGACGTCAACATCCGCGACCTGGACCAGACCGTGGTCGGCAATCCGGCCCATGACCTGGTGCGCCTGGCGCTGTCGCTGGCCACCGCGGCGCGCGGTTCCGACCTGCCGGGGGTGACCACGGCGCGGATGCTCGAAGAGATGATGCGCGGCTACGAGATAGCCTTCGAGGACGATCTCGAGCGCGAGGTGCCGCGGCCGGCCCAGGTCAAGGCCGGCATGCGCAGCGCGGTGCAGCGCACTTGGAAGCACCTGGCCAAGGAGCGCATGGAAAACACTCGACCCAAGCTGCCGCTGGGCAAGCACTTCTGGCAGCTGAGCAAGGCCGAGCGCCAGGCCATCGCCGAGTTGTGCGAGACGCCGGGCATCCATGCCCTGGTGACCTCGCTCAAGGGCCGCAGCCACGACAGCCGCGTCGAACTGCTCGACAGTGCCTACTGGGTCAAGGGCTGCAGCTCCCTGGGCCTGCGCCGCTACGCCGTGCTGCTGGGCGTGGACGATGGCGATGACCAGGACTACTGCCTGATCGACGTCAAGCAGGCGGTGGCCGCCGCCGCTCCGCGCGTGGCCCATGCCACCATGCCCCGCGACAACGGCAAGCGGGTGGTGGAAGGCGCCCGCCAGCTCTCCCCGGCCCTCGGCAATCGCATGCTGGCGGTGCGCCTGCTGGATCACTCCTTCTTCATCCGCGAATTGCTGCCCCAGGATCTCAAGCTGGAACTGGACGAACTCAGCGCCCGCGAAGCCATGAGCGCCGCGGCCTACCTGGCCCGGGTGGTCGGCCGCGCCCACGCCCGGCAGATGGACTTGGCCACCCGCGTCGAGTGGATGAGCGATCTGCAGCGCAATCGCACCCGCACCCTGGATGCGCCCTCCTGGCTGTGGAGCAGCGTGGTGCAACTGGTGGGCGCCCACGAGATGGGCTACCTGGCCCACTGCCGCGCCTATGCCCTGGAGCATGCGCAGGATTGAGGCCACCGTGAGACCGGCCCAAGGCTAACCGCCTCGGGCCGCGCTTCTCCCTCCCGCCCTTTCTCCAGCGGCCTGACCGGTCCAACCCTGGAGCGGCAGGCGGAGCCCACCTGACCCTCGACCACCTGCCCGCTTCGTCGATCCGCTCGATCACGCATTGTGCGCCCTTCAGGCTTTAACTAAAATGAGACGCTTTATCATTTAAGACCGGCGCTCGCGCCAAGGATCTTCCATGCGCCCTGCCCTGTCTTCCGGCTCGCCCACCGTCGCCCTGGATCGGCTCTATCGCGATCATCACGGCTGGCTCAGCGGCTGGCTGCGCGGGCGGCTGGGCAACGCGCCGGATGCGGCGGACATCGCCCAGGACACCTATCTGCGCATCCTCAGCTCCGGACGGCTGCCGCTGCGTGAGGACTCGCGGCGCTATCTGGTGCAGGTGGCCAAGGGGCTGGTGATCGACCTCTGGCGACACCAGGAGGTGGAGCGCGCCTATCGCGAAGCCATCGCCCATCTCCCTGAGGCCCAGGTGCCTTCGCCAGAGACGCACTGGCTGATCGTCGACGCCCTGCTGCGCATCGATGCCATGCTCGACGGCCTGCCCGGCCCGGTACGGGAAGCCTTCCTGCTGGCGCAATTCCAGCGGTTGACCCTGGCCGAAATCGCCGTGCGGCTGGATCTGGCGGTGATCACCGTACGTCGCTACATCCAGCGCGCCCTGGTGGCTTGCCTGGTGGCCGGCGAAGCATGAGTCCTCCCGCGTCGCAGCTGCTCGAAGAAGCGGCCGAGTGGCTACTCACGCTGAACTTCGACGACGCCGACGAGGCGCAGCGCCAGGCCTTCGAGTGCTGGCGAGCGCAGAGCGAGGCCCATCGCGCAGCCTGGGCACGGGCCGAGCGGGTCATGGGTACCTTCGCCAGCGTTCCGCTGGATATCGGTCAGCAGGCGCTATGCCGCGCAGGTGACCGGGCCTTCAGCCGGCGGCGCACCCTGCGCCTGCTCACCGCCCTGCTGGTGGGGGCTCCCAGCAGCTGGCTGGCCCTGCGCACCCTGCGACTGGATACGCTGGGTGCCGAGCTGACGACCGCCATCGGCGAGCGGCGCTCCCTGCTACTCGCCGATGGCAGCCAATTGGTGCTGAACAGCGACTCTGCCCTGGACGTACGCTTCGACGAAGGCACCCGCCGCCTGCACCTGCGACGGGGCGAGGTGCTGGTGACCACCCATGCCGATCCGGTCGTGCCGCGCCGACCCTTCGTGATCGACCTGGCACAAGGCGGGATCGAGGCCCTGGGCACCCGTTTCAGCGTGCGGTTGGAAGAGGCGCTGTGCCGGGTCGCGGTCTTCGCCCACGGCGTGGAGCTGCGTCCGCAACGGGGCGCTGCCGTACGGCTGGCTGCCGGGCAACAGGCCTGGTTCGATGCCTACGGCGTGCGGCGCCTTGCCTCGGTAGACGAGGATGCCAGCCTCTGGACGCGCGGCATGCTGGTCGCCCACGACCGCCCGCTGGACGAGGTGCTGGCAGAACTGGGTCGCCATCGCCCAGGCCTGCTGCGCTGCGACCCGGCCGTCGCCGGGCTGCGGGTGTCCGGCGCCCTGTCACTGGACGATACCGACCAGGCCCTGCTGGCGCTGCAACGCACCCTGCCGATCCGCATCACCCGTCGCACCCGCTACTGGGTGGCGGTGGGCGCCCCCTGAACGTCAACGACGTCGCCGAAAAAAGTCCCCGCCCCCTGAGCACTTTTCCGCGCTCGTCCGGGATAGCTGCAGACACCCTCATGGGGAGCGGTGGCAGCCCGCGCCTGGTGCGCTTTAGAGGACGGCAACACGACATGGCAAAGATCCACCGGCAGCAACCCGGCACCCGACGCTTCACTCCGTTGATCCTGGCCGTCGCCCTGCAGGGCGTGCCCCTGGCCGGTGCCGGACTGGCCCTGCTGCCCCTGCCGGCCCTGGCCGCCGCGGAGGGGCGTGACTACCGGATTCCCGCGGGTCCGCTGAACGCGGTACTGGCCCGCTTCGCCGCCACGGCCGGGGTCCAGCTGGTGTTCGATCCGGCGCCGCTGGCCGGTCGCAGCAGTCCGGGGCTGCAGGGCCGCTATACCCTCGACCAGGGCTTCGAGCACCTGCTGCGTGGCAGCGGCTATCGCTGGAGCGAACGCGGTGCCGGTATCTACGCCCTGGAAGGTGGTAGCGCCGAGGCCGCCCTCGCGATGCCCGAGACCGTCATTCAGGCCAGTGCCGCAGGCGGCGGCGCCGATGTCGGCTACCGGCGCCCGGTCAGCACCAGCACCACGCGCCTGGGACTGAGCGAACGCCAGACGCCCCAGGCGATCACCACCCTGACCCGCGACCAGGTCGAGGATTTCCGCCTGCAGAGCATCAAGGAAGCCCTGCGCGCCGCCCCGTCGGTGACCGTCGAGCAGACCGAGACCGACCGCACCCAGTTTACCTCGCGCGGCTTCGACATCAACAGCTTCCAGTACGACGGCATGGGCATGCCCTTCGTCAGCACCACCCTGGTGGGCGACCAGGATCTGGCGGAATACGAGCAGGTGGACGTCCTGCACGGGGCCAATGGCCTGATGAGCGGCACCGGCAATCCCTCCGCGGCGGTCAACTTCGTCCGCAAGCGGCCCACCGCCGAGTTCCAGGCCAGGCTCGGCGCCAGCGTCGGTTCCTGGGACAACCGTCGGGTGGATGCCGATGTCTCCGGCCCCCTGACCGAGACCGGCAACGTGCGCGGACGCTTCATCTACGCCCACGACAAGGGCAATTCCTGGCTGGATCGCTATGGCCATGAAAAGAACATAGCGGCCGGTCTGGTGGCCTTCGACCTCAGCGACGCCGACACCCTGACCCTGGGTTTCTCCCAGCACAACAGCGACGCCAACGGCAGCTCCTGGGGCAACCTGCCGCTGGCCGACGCGAACGGCGCTCCGCTGCACTACGGCCGTCGCAGTTCCAGCATCGGCCAGGACTGGACCTACTGGAATCTGGATACCCAGCGTGTCTTCGGTGAATTCACCCACGACTTCGGCAACGGCTGGCAGGGTACCCTCACGGCGACCGGCGTCACCGAGCGGCAGAACGCCGACATGTACTACATCTTCCGAGTCAGCGGCGACGACGCCACTGCCTTCGGCGACCACTCCGCCAGCAAGGCGCACCAGCTGATCGGCGAGGCCAGGCTGTCCGGTCCCTTCGAACTGTTCGGCCGCGACCACGAACTCACCCTGGGCGCCAGCTACGGCCGGACCCACCAGAAATTGCGCGAAAAGATCCTCGCCGAGGACGGCTACTACCCCACCACCCTCTCCGGCTCCCTGGCCGGCGTCCCCGAGCCGTCGCTGCAATACACCGACGACAGCGGCCATACCCAGGACTTCATCGATCGCCAGAAGAGCCTGTTCGCCGGCGCCCGCTTCAACCTGATCGACGACCTGCACTGGATCGTCGGTGCGCGGATGCTCAGCGCCGATGCCAGCGGCCTGAGCTATGGCGACGACTACTACACCCGTGCCCATGGCGAGGTCACCCCCTATACCGGCCTGGTCTACGACCTGAATCCGCAGTGGAGTCTCTATGCCAGCTGGACCAGGATCTTCAGCCCGCAACACAGTTTCGGCCTGGATGGCCGGCTACTCGATCCGCTGGAGGGCAAGAGCCTGGAAGCGGGCATCAAGGGCGACCTGCTCGACGATCGCCTGAGCCTGACTGCCGCGGTGTTCAAGACCACGCAGCGCAACGTGGCCGCCACCTCGGTGCTCGCCGGTTCGCGCTATCTCTATGACACCACCGACTACCAGAGCCATGGCCTGGAACTGCAGGTCTCCGGCGAGGCGCTGCCCGGTCTGGACCTGCTGGCCGGTTACACCTATGTCCGTATCGACGACGCGGACGGCGAGCGGGCGCGCAAATTCGTGCCCAGCCACAGCCTGCGAGGCCTGGCGACCTATCGCCTGCCAGGCCTGCCCCAGGCCAAGGTCGGCGCGCGGCTGAGATGGCAGAGCGGTATCGAGAATGACAACAACAGCCGCATCCGCCAGAACGCCTACGCGCTGGTGGATGTGCTGGGCAGCTACGATTTCGACGAGCACTGGAGCACCCAGCTCAATCTCAACAACCTCACCGACCGCAAATACCTGCTGTCGCTGTACAACAACGCCACCAGTGGCAACTACGGTGCGCCACGCAACGCGACGCTGTCGGTCAGCTACAACTTCTGAGACTGGGCAGGCGGCCGCCGAGACCTCCGTCCCGTCGTCCGCCATCGCCCGGCGATCCTTTGCGCCGTGCCGCGGTCCGAATCTGCACGCTCTCAGACAAGGTTTCCGCCCGTCATGCCCTCCTCTCCCCGTCCCGGTTTCGTCTCCGTCCGCGGTGCCCGCGAGCACAATCTGAAGAACGTCGACGTGGATATCCCCCGCGATGCCCTGGTGGTCTTTACCGGGGTGTCGGGCTCGGGCAAGTCGTCGCTGGCCTTCGGCACCCTCTATGCCGAGGCCCAGCGGCGCTATTTCGAATCCGTGGCGCCCTATGCGCGGCGGCTGATCGACCAGGTCGGGGTGCCCCAGGTGGAGGCCATCGAAGGCCTGCCACCGGCGGTGGCCCTGCAGCAGCAGCGTGGCCAGCCCAGCAGTCGCTCGTCCATGGGCAGCGTGACCGGGCTGTCCAGCCTGGTGCGCATGCTCTACTCCCGCGCCGGGCGCTACCCCGCCGACCAGCCGATGCTCTATGCCGAGGACTTCTCGCCCAACACGCCCCAGGGTGCCTGCCCGGAGTGCCACGGCCTGGGCCGGGTCTACGAGGTGACCGAGGCCTCCATGGTGCCGGACCCCTCGCTGACCATCCGCCAGCGCGCCATTGCCGCCTGGCCCACCGCCTGGGGCGGGCAGAATCTGCGCGATATCCTGGTCACCCTGGGCTATGACGTCGACATCCCCTGGCGCGACCTGCCGCAACAGCAGCGCGACTGGATCCTCTTCACCGAGGAGCAGCCCACGGTGCCGGTCTATGCCGGCCTCACCCCGAGCAGACCCGCGCCGCGCTCAAGCGCAAGGCCGAGCCAAGCTACCAGGGTACCTACACCGGGGCGCGGCGCCATGTGCTGCACACCTTCGCCAACTCCCAGAGCGCCAAGATGAAGCAGCGCGCGGCGCGCTTCATGATCGGCCAGACCTGCCCGCTGTGCAACGGCAAGCGGCTGACCCGGGCGGCGCTCTCGGTGACCTTCGCCGGCCTGGACATCGGCGAGTTGTCGCGGCTGCCGCTGGACGACCTCACCGTGCTGCTGCGTCGGGTCGCTGCCGGCGATTTCGACGAGGCGAAGGATGGCCGCGTGCTGGACGCCAAGGCCGGCAAGCAGGATCGCGCCCGGCGCAAGGCCGCCGGCGGCAGCGATCACGCCAGTGCCCCGGACGTGCGCCGTACCCCCGATCTTTCCCCGGAAAAGCGCCTGGCCGCCCAACGCATGGCCACCGAATTGCTGGAACGGCTGCAGACCCTGACTCGCCTCGGCCTCGGTTACCTGGCGCTGGAACGTAGCACCACCACCCTCTCCTCCGGCGAATTGCAGCGGTTGCGCCTGGCGACCCAGCTGGTGTCCCAGTTGTTCGGGGGGTCTATGTGCTGGACGAACCCTCCGCCGGTCTGCATCCGGCCGATGGCGAGTCGCTGCTGGAAGCCCTCGACGGCCTCAAGGCCCAGGGCAATTCGCTGTTCGTGGTGGAGCACGACCTGGCCACCATGAAGCGTGCCGACTGGCTGGTGGATGTCGGTCCCGCGGCCGGCGAAGGCGGTGGCCGGGTACTCTACAGCGGCCCGCCCGCCGGTCTGGCCGAGGTCGAGGAGTCGGTGACGGCGCGCTATCTGTTCGCCGCGCCGCAACGCGAGACCCGGCCGCCCCGTGAACCCCAGGGCTGGCTGCGGCTGGCCGGGGTCACCCGCAACAACCTGCAGGGCCTGGACGCCGCCTTCCCCCTGGGCTGCCTGACGGCGGTGACCGGCGTTTCCGGTTCGGGCAAATCCAGCCTGGTCAGCCAGGCGCTGCTGGAACTGGTGGGCGCCGACCTGGGCCAGCGCGCCGCCGAAGATGGCGACGAGGCCCCGGAACTGGACGGCGATGCCCTGCCCGCCACCACCGGCCAGGTGGTCGATGGCCTCGGCGGCATCCGTCGGCTGGTACCGGTGGACCAGAAGCCCATCGGCCGCACCCCACGCTCCAACCTGGCCACCTACACCGGCCTGTTCGACGGGGTGCGCAAGCTGTTCGCCGCCACCCCGAGGCCCAGGAACGCGGCTTCGACGCCGGACGCTTTTCCTTCAACGTCGCCAAGGGCCGCTGCCCGACCTGCGAGGGCGAGGGCTTCGTCAGCGTCGAACTGCTGTTCATGCCCAGCGTCTACGCCGCCTGCCCCACCTGTCAGGGCGCGCGCTACAACCCCGAGACCCTGGAGGTGCGCTGGCAGGGCAAGACCATCGCCGAGGTGCTGCATCTGACGGTGGACGAGGCCCTGGCCTTCTTCGCCGAGGAAGCCCCGGTGGCGCGCGCGCTGCGGGTGCTGGCCGACATCGGCCTGGGCTATCTGCGCCTGGGCCAGCCGGCCACCGAACTCTCCGGCGGCGAGGCCCAGCGCATCAAGCTGGCCACCGAACTGCAGCGCACCAGCCGAGGCACCACCCTCTATGTGCTGGACGAACCCACTACCGGTCTGCACCCGGCCGACGTGGAGCGCCTGATGCGCCAGCTGCACGGCCTGGTCGACGAAGGCAACACGGTGGTGCTGGTGGAACACAACCTGCAGGTGGTGGCCGGCAGCGACTGGCTGATCGACATCGGTCCCGGTGCCGGCACCGCGGGCGGCCGCATCGTCGCCTGCGGCACGCCCCGGGCGGTGGCGGACGACCCCGCCAGTCCCACGGCGCCCTATCTGCGCCCCCTGTTCGACTAGCCTGCCAGCGGTGCCACGCTGCGGCGACAGGCTGCCAGCACCAGCAGCGTCAGCGTCGCCGCCAGGGCACCGAACTGGAAGGTGGCGGCGGAGCCGAGGAAGTGCCAGAGCGCACCGGCAATGCTGCTGGCCAGCAGCAGGGCGATGCCGCTGACCAAGTTGAACAGGCCGAAGGCGGTACCGCGCAATTCGGCCGGGGCGGTGCGGGCGACCATGGCGGCGAGCAGGCCCTGGGTCATGCCCATGTGCAGGCCCCAGAGCAGGACGCCCAGCGCCAGACCGGTCCAGCTGCTGCTGAAGGCCAGGGCCAGGTCGGCCAGGATCAGCAGCACCAGGCCCCAGGCCAGCAGCGCGCGATGGCTGACCCGGTCGGACAGCGCCCCCAGCGGATAGGCCGACAGCGAGAACACCAGCTGCATGCCCACCATCACCAGCGGCACCAGCGCCAGGGGCACGCCCACCTGCTCGGCCTTGAGCACCAGGAAGGCCTCGCTGAAGCGCGCCAGGGTGAAGACGCCGCCGAGCAGCGCCACCTGCCAGAAGGCCGCCGGCAGTTTGCGCAGCTGACTGCGAGTGAGCGGATTGGTGCGTGCCTGGACGATGGCCGCCTGGGGCTCATCCAGCCCGAAATACAGCAGGGCCACGGCGATAAAGGCCGGGATCACCGCCACCCAGAACACCGCGCGGAAATCGTTGGCCCAGAGCAGCATCAGCCCCACCGCCAGCAGCGGACCGAGAAAGGCGCCGAAGGTGTCCAGCGACTGGCGCAGGCCATAGGCGGCGCCGCGGATCTCCGGCGGCGTGACGTCGGCCACCAGGGCGTCGCGCGGCGCCCCGCGGATGCCCTTGCCGATGCGATCCATGAAGCGCGCGCCGAACACCAGGCCGGCACCGCTGGCCAGGGCGAACAGCGGCTTGCTCAAGGCGCCCAGGCCATAGCCCAGCACCGCCAGGCCCTTGCGCTTGCCCAGGTAGTCGCTGATGACGCCGGAAAAGATCTTGGTGATGAGCGCGGTCGCCTCGGCCACCCCTTCGAGGATGCCGATATAGAGCACGCTCAGGCCCAGGCCGGTGGCCAGGAACAGCGGCAGCAGGCTGTGGATCATCTCCGAGGAGATATCCATGAACATGCTCACCCCACCCAGAATCCAGACCCCGCGGGGTATCCGTCGCCAGCTCGCCGTCATCGTCACGCCCCTGTCCTCCTTGATCCTGTCCATCCCTGCCTGGCAGCAGGCAAACCGGTCGAAACTAGCATGACGATTGCCCGAGTCTCTACGGAGAAGACATCCCCCGTTACACTGGGCGCCGCTCTTTCCTTCGAGGCCACCCCATGAAAACCCTGCTGGTCATCGGCATCGGCGCTGGCGATCCCGACTACCTCACCCTCCAGGCCGTCGCCGCCCTCAATCGCGCCAGTACCTTCTTCCTGTTCGACAAGGGCACGGAAAAGGACAGCCTGATCCACCTGCGCGAAACCATCTGCGCCCGCCACATCCGCCAGGCGGACTATCGGTTCGTCACCGCGCCCATCCCCGAGCGCCGCCGCGAAGGCGACTATCGCCAGGCGGTGGACGACCTCAACGCCGCCAAGCAGGCGCTGATGGTGGAGATGATCGAGCACGAGCTGGCGGACGACGAATGCGGCGCCTTCCTGGTCTGGGGCGATCCGGCGCTGTACGACAGCACCCTGCGCATCCTGGCGGCGATCAGGCGCGAAGGCCGGCTGGACTTCGACTACGAGGTGATCCCCGGCATCTCCAGCGTCCAGGCCCTGGCCGCGCGCCACCGGGTGCCGCTCAATCGCATCGGCCAGGCCCTGGAGATCACCCCCGGCCGGCGCCTGGAGCGCTTCCCCGCGCACCTGGACAGCCTGGTGGTGATGCTCGATTCCCACGAAGCCTATCGCCGCCTGGACGAGCCCGGTCTGCATATCTACTGGGGTGCCTACGTCGGTACGGCGGACGAGATCCTCATCGCCGGTCCGCTGCAGGAGGTAGCCGAGGAGATCCACCGAGTGCGCAGCGCTGCGCGCGAAGAACACGGCTGGATCATGGACACCTATCTGCTCTGTCGGGGCCGGCGGACGCCTGAGGGCTGTCCAGCCATCGGTCCAGATGGAGGGTCTGCCAGGGCAAGGCCGACTCCCGCGCGACGACTCGGAAGCCCTGGTCCAGCCAGAAGGCTTCGGCCCCGGGCAGGAAGGGATGGGTGTGCAGGTAGAGGCGCTCCACGGTATCGCGCCGCGCCTGGGTCAGCAGCGCTGCGAACAGCCGCCGCGCCAGGCCCTGGCGCCGCTGCCGGGGCACCACGAACAGCCGGACCACCTCCACCACCCGCTCGCCGGGATAGGCCAGCTGGGCAAAGCGCCGGTCGTAGGGCCGGTAGCCGATGCTGCCGAGGGGCTCTCCGGCGGCGCCCCGGGCGATCAGCAGGCAGCCATGACCCGCGCCATAGTGGTCGGCGAAGCGCCGTAGATCCCGGGGTACGGCCGTCGCCTCGACCCGGCTACCGAACAGCTCGTGATAGCTCGCCAGCAAAAAGCTCAGCGTCTCGTCATCTGCCACGGTGAGCCGTTCGAGGGTAATGGGTGGCGCTTCGCTCATGGTCCTGTGCGTCTCTCTGGCAGTGGCAGGGGCGCGACATTTCGGCGCAGGGCCGCGCCGGCCGGGCTGTGCGCCGCCCGCGACGATGATACAGTCCCTCGCCATGAAAACCGTCCGTTCACCGCGCGCCTCGCTCGCCTGGATGCTGCTCGCCTGCATCCTGCTGAACGGACTCGTCTGCGCCCTGGGCCACGGTCAGATGCTGGCGCGCTTGACCCTGCCGGTCCTGCCGCCCCTTACCCAGGCACACGAGCACCATCACGGTCTGCACGCCCAGACCGCCCAGGGTGACATGGCCGGCATGCATGCGGGACTGCCGAGCGGCAGCGTGACCACCCTTTCCCCCACGGGTGATTGCGTCTTCGCCGCCACCCTGTTCCTCGCCACGCTGGCCGCCGTCGTGCTGCAGTGGCTGCTGCGCCCCGGCGATCCTCATCGTCCTCGCTACCAGAGCGCCCTGCCGCCGCCACCGCGCGCACGACGCTCCACGCTCCATCCCCAGGCCCCCTGACACTCCGGCGACGAAAGACGGCTGTCCTCCTTTTTCGTAATCCCGCGCGTGGCCTCTCGCTGGCTGCGCGTCGCTCCGTGGTGAACGCTATGACTTCGCACCCCTCCGTTCCGGCCGCCAAGACGCCGGGGCCGCTGCTGCAGCTGCTGGCGCGGCTGCATTTTCTCATCGGTCTGTTCGTCGGTCCCTTCCTGCTGGTGGCCGCCGCCAGCGGCCTGATCTATGCCCTCACGCCGCAACTCGAGGCGCACCTCTATGCCGAGGCCCTGCACACCCCCAGCCGTGGCAAGCCCCTGCCGCTGGCCGAGCAGGTCCATATCGCCCAGGCCGCGGTAGGTCCCACCCTGACCCTGGGCGCGGTGCGCCCGGCCCCTGCCGAGGGCGATACCACCCGGGTGATGTTCAATGATCCGGCGCTGGGCGAGTCGACCCATCGAGCGCTGTTCATCGACCCGGTCACCGGCGCCATCCGCGGCGATCTGGCGGTCTATGGCACCAGCGGCATCCTGCCGCTGCGCACCACCATCGACCAGTTCCACCGCAGCCTGCTTCTGGGCGAGCCCGGTCGTCTCTACAGCGAGCTGGCCGCCTCCTGGCTGTGGGTCGCGGCCCTCGGCGGGCTGACCCTGTGGCTGGCACGCCGCCGCCAGCGCCGCCCGGCCCGGGGCCTGCGCGGCCTGCACGCCAGCACCGGCGTCTGGCTGCTGGGTGGCCTGCTGTTCCTCTCCGCCACCGGCCTGACCTGGTCGCGCTTCGCCGGCGACAACATCGGCGTGCTGCGCGCCCACTACGGCTGGTCCACGCCAGGCGTGAAGACTGCCCTAGGCACCGCGCCGACACCCACTATGGCCCATGACGAGCACGCCGATCACCATGGCGCCATGCACATGGCCATGGGCCGGCTCTGGATCCGGCCACCTTCGACCGGGTACTGGCCAGCGCCCGCGCCGCCGGCATCGACGCCGGCAAACTGGAGATCCGCCCGGCCCGCAGTGCCGACAAGGCCTGGACGGTCAGCGAGATCGACCGGCGCTGGCCGACCCGGGTGGATGCCGTCGCCGTCGACCCGACCAGCTTCAAGGTGATCGATCAGGTGCGCTTCGCCCAGTACTCGCTGCCGGCCAAGCTGACCCGCTGGGGCATCGATGCCCACATGGGCGTGCTGTTCGGCCTGGCCAACCAGCTGGTGCTGGCGGCCATCGCCCTCGGCCTGCTGGTGATGACCGTCTGGGGCTATCTGCTCTGGTGGCGCCGCCGGCCCAGCCGCGATCCGGCGCAACCCGGGCTGCTCGTCCTATGGCGGCAGCTGTCGCCGCTGCCGCGTCTGCTGGTGCCGGCGACGGCCCTGCTGATCGGTCTGTGCCTGCCGGTGCTGGGCGGCAGCCTGCTGCTGTTCCTGCTGCTGGACACCCTGCTCGGCCTGCGCGGCCCGGCACTGCGCACGGAGGCCGGCTCGGCTTGAGGTGGGCTGGGTAGCTGTTGGGCTTCGCTGCGCTCAACCCAACCTACGGAGCCTTCCTCACCCAGCCGTAGCGTTTTCCGCCTGGGCGACGCCGAACGCGTGGACAAGGCTACGCCGTTGTCCACTCTACAGCGCTGTGCCAATGCCGAATGCGTGGAGTGCAGCCTCCCTCCTGCGCCAGGCTGCCCCTCTCCTTCCGGGAGAGGGCTGGGGTGAGGACCCGCCCCAAATCGCAGCCGCAGCGTGGAAAATCGCGCAGCGTTTTCCGCCTGTGCCTATGCGGAACGCGTGGAATGCAGCCTCCCGTACGCGCCAGACCACCCCCTCTCCCCCTGGGAGAGGGTTGGGGTGAGGGCCCGCCCCAAATCGCAGCCGCAGCGTGGAAAATCGCGCAGTGTTTTCCACCTGGGTCCATCCCGAACGCGTGGAATGCAGCCTCCCGCTCACCCCAGCCCTCTCCCTCCGGGAGAGGGCTGGGGTGAGGGTCCGCCCAACACGGTTTGTCAGGCCGAGAATCCCTTCAGACCATCCATCGGCATACCCCCTTCGAGGCTGGCGCACCCCAGCGAGACGCTTATAGTTATCGCAATCCCCATCATCCAAGGATCTGCCATGCCTCGTCTGTTGCACGTGATAGGTTCGCCCCGCCAGGATCGCTCCGCCTCGCTGGAAGTCGCCACCGCCTTCATCCAGGCCTGGCAGGGCGAACATCCCGACGCCGAGGTGGATACCCTCGATGCCTGGCATTGCGACCTGCCGGAATTCGACGGTCCCATCCTCGACGCCAAGTACGCCGGCATCCAGGGCGAGTCCCTCAGCGCCGAGCAGGCGCACGCCTGGACAGTGGCCAAGGCGCTGGCACAGCGCTTCAAGGCCGCCGATGTGCTGGTGTTCGGCGTGCCCTGCTGGAATTTCGGCATCCCCTACAAGCTCAAGCAACTGTTCGACGTGGTCAGCCAGAAGGACCTGCTGTTCACCTTCGACGAGCGCGGCCTCAATGGCCTGCTCGGCGGTCGCCAGGCGCTGGTGATCGCCGCGCGCGGTGCGGCCCTGGATCGCCAGGAGCACCAGGAATCCTATCTGCGCACCTGGTGCGAGATGGTCGGCATCGACCGGATGCATACCGTGGTGGTGGAAAAGACCCTGTTCGGTGCCGAGGTCGACCAGGCTTCACGCGACCAGGCCAAACAGGACGCCGTGGCGCTGGTGGGCAAGCTCTGATCGCTGGCTGCAGGGGCTACCCTCACCCCAACCCTCTCCCAGGGGGAGAGGGGGCAGTCTCGTAGGTTGGGCTGAGCACCGCGAAGCCCAACACCCGCTGCCAACTCACAACACCCTCACCCCAACCCTCTCCCAGAGGGAGAGGGGGCAGTCTCGTAGGTTGGGCTGAGCGCAGCGAAGCCCAACACCCCTCCCCACTCCACGCCCCTCAGCGATGCCGGGTCGTTGAACTCAGCTTGTACCTGTCGCCCGGATGCAGCAGCCGCACATAGCTGACCAGGTGTTCGTCCGACCAGGTCCGGCGGATCATCGACAGGCAGGCCGCGCCTTCGGCGATATCCAGCCAGAGTGCGGTCTGGGCATTGGCCAGTACCGCCTCGACGATGTGCTCCACATCGCTGATCGGACAGCTGGCCACCAGCACCTCGTTGGGGGTCTGGCGGCTGAAATCGCTTTCCAGGTAGTGCGGCACCCAGCGCGGATTGACGTAACGATCTTCCAACTGGATGGGCAGGCCGTTCTCGCGATGCACCAGGATGCTGTGGAACACCTGGCTGCCGATCCGCAGCCCCAGGCGCAAGGCCACCTCGTCGTCGGCGGCGATGGCCTCGCTGCGCAGCACCTCGTTGGAATACGCATGCCCCCGGGCGCGTACCTCGGCGGCGATGTTCATCACCTCGTGCAGCGAGGATTCGGCCTTGCGCTCGATGACGAAGGTGCCGAGCCCCGCCTGGCGCATCAGGTAGCCCTGCTGCACCAGGCGGGTGATGGCCTTGTTGGCGGTCATGCGGCTGACGGCGAAATCCCGCGCCAGCTGCTCCTCGGTGGGAATCTGGTGATGCACCGGGTAGGCACCACCCTGGATGCGTTCGAGCAGGAAGTCCTCGATCACCTTGTAGCGCGGGGGTGTCGTGCTGCTCACGCGAACTCCAGGCCGAAAAATGGGACGCCGATGATAACGCGCGGTCCGGCGTTCTGGCTGCCGGACCGCGTCCCTCTCAGAGACTGGGCAGCAGCCGCGGCGTGACCAGCGCGTTCAGGCAGCCGCTGGCCAGCAATGCGCTGGCGGCCTCGATGTCGGGGGCGAAGAAGCGGTCTTCCTGGTAGTAGGGCACCTGCTCGCGCAACAGGCTGCGCGCCCTTTCCAGGCGCTCCGAACTCTTAAGGCCGTGACGGAAGTCCAGGCCCTGGCAGGCGCCCAGCCACTCGATGGCGAGGATGCCGCGCACGTTCTCGGCCATGGCCCACAGTCGCTTGCCGGCATTGGGCGCCATGGAGACGTGGTCTTCCTGGTTGGCCGAGGTGGGCAGGCTGTCGACGCTGGCCGGATGGGCCAGGGCCTTGTTGTCGCTGGCCAGGGCCGCGGCGGTGACCTGGGCGATCATGAAGCCGGAATTGACCCCGCCGTTCTCCACCAGGAAAGGCGGCAGCTGGGACATGTGTCGGTCCATCATCAGCGAGGTGCGCCGCTCCGACAGGGCACCGATCTCGGCCAGCGCCAGGGCCAGGTTGTCGGCGGCCATGGCCACCGGCTCGGCGTGGAAGTTGCCACCGGAGATGACGTCGCCCTCCTCGGCGAATACCAGGGGGTTGTCGGACACGGCGTTGGCTTCCACCTCCAAGACCTCGGCGGCCTGGCGCAACTGGGTCAGGCAGGCACCCATCACCTGGGGCTGGCAACGCAGCGAATAGGGATCCTGGACCTTGTCGCAGTTGGCATGGCAACGGGAGACCTCGCTGCTGTCAGTGAGCAGCTCGCGATAGGCCACGGCCACGTCGATCTGGCCGCGCTGGCCCCGCGCGGCATGGATGCGCGCATCGAAGGGCGCCCGGGAACCGAGCATGGCCTCGACGCTCAGGCCGCCGCAGACCGTGGCCGCGGCGAACAGGTCTTCGCCCTCGAACAGCCCGCGCAAGGCATAGGCGGTGGACACCTGGGTGCCATTGAGCAGCGCCAGGCCCTCCTTGGCGGCCAGGGTTATGGGTTCGAGACCCGCCACCGCCAGCGCCTCGCGGGCCGGCAGCCACTGGCCCCGGTAGCGCGCCTTGCTCTCGCCGATCAGCACCAGCGACAGGTGCGCCAGCGGCGCCAGGTCACCGGAGGCCCCTACCGAACCCTTGAGCGGAATGTGCGGATAGACCTCGGCATTGATCAGGCCGATCAGGGCTTCGATGACCTGGCGGCGGATGGCGGAAAAGCCACGGGCCAGGCTGTTGACCTTGAGCAGCAGGATCAGCCGCACCAGGTCGTCGTCCAGCGCCTCGCCCACCCCGGCGGCATGGGACAGCACCAGGGAGCGCTGCAGCTTTTCCAGATCCGCCGGCGCGATCCGCGTCGAGGCCAGCAGGCCGAAGCCGGTGTTGATGCCATAGGCGGTCCGGCCTTCGGCCAGGATGTTTTCCACGCAGGCCACGCTGGCATCGATGGCCGGATAGGCCGCCGGATCGAGCTCGACGCGCAGCGGCTGCTGATAGGCCTGGCGCAGCTGGGTCAGATCGAGGGTGCCAGGTTTCAGGGTCAGGGTGTTCATCTAGGACTCCAGAGCCGCACACCGCAGGTGTCGGCGTTGATCGAGAAATTCAGATTGCCGCCGGGCGCGTGTTCGGCAGTGGTTGGCGACGGGCCAGCAGGTAGTAGAGGACCGCCGGCACCAGCAGGCCGATGATCCAGGAGATGTCCACGCCGCCCAGATGCGCCACCAGCGGGCCGGTGTAGAGTTTGGTCGAGAGGAACGGCAGCTGGATCAGCACCCCGACGCCGTAGGCGAGCAGGCCGGCCCGATTCCAGCGACCGTAGCGCCCGTCAGGATCAGCCAGGGCGGCCAGGTCGTAGCGGCCGTGGTTGACGGCGTAGTAGTCCACCAGGTTGACCGCGCTCCAGGGCGTGAAGAAGGTCAGCAGGAAGAGGATGAATGACTTGAAGGCGCCGAGGAATTCCCGCTGGCCAAGCAGCGCCACCAGGGTGGCGGCGCCGACGATGGCGAGCACGAAGAACAGCCGCTGGAGCCGCGACACCTCCAGATGACCGCGAAAGCCACTGATCACCGTGGCGATGCACATGAAGCTGCCATAGGAATTGAGCGTGGAGATGGTGATCTTGCCAAAGGCGATGCTGAAGTACAGCAGCGCCGCGGTAACACCACTGCCGCCAAGGCCGACGATATAGGCCACCTCGCGCCCGGCGAACTGGCCGTTCGCCAAGGCTGCAGCCAGCACGCCGAGGATCATGGCCGCCTGGGCGCCGAGTATCGAACCGGCCCCCACGGCGGCAAAGGTTTTCCAGCTCGAAGTAGCGCTCGGCAGATAACGGGAATAGTCCGCCACATAGGGGCCATAGGCGATCTGCCAGGAAGCGGCCAGGGACACGGCCAGTAGAAAGGACGCCCAGCTGAAGTGGCGGATCTGCAGCAAGGCGCCCAGGTCGCCCAGGTCGCCCAGGCTGATCAACCGGGCGAACAGGTAGCAGAAGGCGAGGATGCCCAGGACGCTGGCCAGTCGACCGACCCAGTGGATCACCCGGTAGCCGAGGACCGTGGCCACCACGATGCAGGTGGCGAAGACCAGGATGCCGGCACTGTCGCTGATGCCGGCCAGCTGGGCGATCGCCTGGCCGGACAGCACGGTGCCCGTGGCGGTGAAGCCCAGGTACATCAGGCACACCAGCACGATGGGAATCGCCGCGCCATAGACGCCGAACTGCACCCGGCTGGAGATCATCTGCGGGAGGCCGAGCCGGGGGCCCTGGACGGCATGCAGCGCCATCACCCCACCGCCCAGCAACTGGCCGATGAACAGCCCGATCAACGACCAGAAGACATCACCTCCCAGCACCACGGCGAGGGCACCGGTGACGATGGCGGTGATCTGCAGGTTGGCGCCCAGCCAGAGGGTGAACTGGCTGTAGAGCCGACCGTGCCGCTCGGTCTCGGGAATGAAGTCGATCGAGCGCCGCTCGATCAGGGGGGTGTTGGCCTTGGGCATGGTTCACGCTCCACGGCGCCGAAGGTCGGCGCTCTTGTTGTTGTCGGGAACGGGACGCCGGTGCTACCACCGGCGTCAGGACGCTCAACTCTTGATCATGGGCAGATTCAGGCCCTGCTCGCGGGCACAGTCGATGGCAATGTCGTAGCCGGCGTCGGCGTGACGCATCACCCCGGTGGCCGGGTCGTTGTGCAGGACCCGGGCGATACGGGCCGCGGCGGCGTCGCTGCCGTCGCAGACGATGACCATGCCGGAGTGCTGGGAGAAGCCCATCCCCACCCCGCCACCGTGGTGCAGTGAGACCCAGGTGGCACCGCTGGCGGTATTGAGCAGGGCATTGAGCAGCGGCCAGTCGGAGACGGCATCGGAGCCGTCCTGCATGGCCTCGGTCTCGCGGTTGGGGCTGGCCACCGAGCCGGAGTCCAGGTGGTCGCGACCGATGACGATGGGCGCCTTGAGTTCGCCGCTGCGCACCATCTCGTTGAAGGCCAGGCCCAGCCTGGCCCGCTGGCCCAGGCCGACCCAGCAGATGCGTGCCGGCAAGCCCTGGAAGGCGATGCGCTCGCGGGCCATGTCCAGCCAGCGGTGCAGGTGGGCATCGTCGGGGATCAGCTCCTTGACCTTGGCGTCGGTGCGCTGGATGTCCTCGGGATCGCCCGACAGCGCGGCCCAGCGGAAGGGGCCGATGCCGCGGCAGAACAGCGGGCGGATATAGGCCGGGACAAAGCCCGGGAAGGCGAAGGCATCGGCGACGCCGGCTTCCTGGGCCATCTGACGGATGTTGTTGCCGTAGTCGAAGGTCGGGACGCCGCGCTTCTGGAAGTCGAGCATGGCCTGGACGTGCACGGCCATGGACTGCTTGGCGGCCGTGACCACCCCCGCCGGATCGGTGACTGCACGATCCCGGTACTCGGCCCAGGTCCAGCCGATCGGCAGATAGCCGTTGAGGGGGTCGTGGGCGCTGGTCTGGTCGGTGACCATATCCGGGCGCACGCCGCGGCGGACCAGTTCGGGCAGGATCTCGGCGGCGTTGCCCAGCAGGGCGACGGAGACCGCGGCACCGGCGGCGGTGTGCCGGGCGATGCGCGCCAGGGCGTCGTCCAGGTCGCTGGCCTGTTCGTCCACATAGCGGGTCTTGAGGCGGAAGTCGATACGGCTCTGCTGGCATTCGATGTTCAGCGAACAGGCGCCGGCCAGGGTCGCGGCCAGCGGCTGGGCACCGCCCATGCCGCCGAGACCGGCGGTGAGCACCCAGCGGCCACGCAGGTCACCCTGGTAATGCTGACGCCCGGCCTCGACAAAGGTCTCGTAGGTACCCTGGACGATGCCCTGGCTGCCGATGTAGATCCAGCTGCCGGCGGTCATCTGGCCGTACATGGCCAGGCCCTTGGCATCCAGTTCGTTGAAGTGCTCCCAGCTGGCCCAGTGCGGTACCAGGTTGGAGTTGGCGATCAGCACCCGCGGCGCGTCGGCGTGGGTCCTGAATACCCCCACCGGCTTGCCCGATTGCACCAGCAGGGTCTCGTCGTCGCCCAGTTCCTTGAGGGTGGCGACGATGCGGTCGTAGCTTTCCCAATCGCGCGCCGCCCGGCCGATGCCACCGTAGACCACCAGCTCCTCGGGATTTTCCGCGACCGCGGGATCGAGATTGTTCATCAGCATGCGCAGCGGCGCCTCGGTCAGCCAGCTCCTGGCATTGAGCTGGGTGCCGCGGGGGGCGCGGATCTCACCTCTACGAAAGCGGGTCATGGAATCTTCCTCTCTTGTTGTTCGCGGCAGGCCCTAGAGGTCCAGTGCCAGGGTATGGATCAGCCGCGCCGCGACCCGGGCCGTGCGGCCGTCCTGGTCGAGCGCGGGATTGAGTTCGGCCACATCGGCCAGGCGCAACTTGCCGCTGGCCTTGAGCCGGCGGATCAGGGGTTCCAGCAGCGCAAGGCTCACGCCATGGGCGGCGGGGGCGCTGACCCCCGGCGCCTCGCCCGCGGGCAGCACATCCAGGTCGAAGGTCAGATAGAGGGCATCGCAGCGAGCCGCGAAGGCGTCCAGTTCGGCGCCAATGCGCTCCAGGCTGCCTTCGCGGATCTCGTGGTCTTCGCGGATCAGCACGTCCAGCTCGGCGGCACGCCTGAGCAGCGTGCGGGTATTGGCCGCCAGGCTCAGGCCCAGGCAGGCATAGCGGAAAGGCCAGCCATGGGTGGCGCAGTGCGCGGCGATCTGGGCGAAGGGCGTGCCGGAGGTGGGGCCCCGAGTCGGATCGCGCAGGTCCAGGTGGGCGTCGAAATTGACGATGCCGATGCGCGGCTTGGGCAGGGTCCTGGCCAGGTGCAGCGCCAGGCCCGACCAACTGGCCCAGGCCACCTCATGACCGCCGCCCAGTACCAGCGGCAGGTGACCGGCCTCCAGCAAGAGGCACACACCCTCGGCCAGGCGCTGCTGGGCGCCGTCCAGATCACCGTCGGCGCAGCGGATATCACCGGCGTCATAGGCCGGGCCCTGGCGTTGCCAGGCGACATTGGCCAGGGCACGCCGCAGGGCGCCAGGACCCTCGGCAGCGCCGGGGCGACCCTGGTTGCGCCGCACGCCCTCGTCACAGGCGAAGCCCAGCAGGGCCACGCCGGGCGCGCTGTCCGCAGCCAGCGGCTCGATGCGCTGGTGCCAGCGCAAGGCATCGGCTTCCGGATCGGTACGGCCAGTCCAGAGCTCCAGGGTCTGGCGATCAGCGAACATGCTGCACCTCGCCGCCGAAGACGCGCTGACGCAGGCGGCCCGGACGTACCTCATAGGCCAGCTCCGCCGGCTGACCGACGTCCCACAAGCAGAGCTCCGCCGGGGCGCCCGCCTGGATGCGGCCCAGCTCCGGGCGCCCCAGGGCCTGGGCGGCGTGGGCGGTCATGCCGGCCAGGGCCTCGCGGGGCGTGAGGCGAAACAGGGTGCAGCCCAGGTGCGCGATCAGGGTAGGCAGATAGAGCGGCGAGGTGCCGGGATTGGCGTCACTGGCCAGCGCCATGGGCACCCCGTGGCGACGCAGCAGTTCGACCGGTGGATGTTGAGTCTCGCCCAGCATCAGGAAGGCGCCGGGCAGCAGCACGGCGACGGTGCCGGCGGCCGCCAGGGCGCGCACCCCGGCTTCGTCGAGATACTCAACATGGTCCGCCGACAAGGCGCCCAGGCGCGCGGCCAGGGCGCTGCCGCCCAGGTTGGACAGCTGTTCGGCATGGGCCTTGATCGGCAGACCGTGCGCGTGCGCCGCCTGGAAGACTCTTTCGCACTGGGCCGGCGAAAAGGCGATCCCCTCGCAGAAGACGTCCACCGCATCGGCCAGCCCTTCGGCCACCGCGGCCGGGATCATCTCCTGGCAGACCAGCTCGACATAGCCGTCGGCATCGCCCTGAAATTCCGGCGGCACGGCATGGGCGCCCAGCAGCGTGGTGATCACCCGGACCGGCAGCGCCTCGCCCAATTGGCGGGCGACCCGCAGCAGCTTGAGTTCGTCGGCCACCGTCAGGCCGTAGCCGGACTTGATCTCGACGGTGGTGACGCCCTCATCGATCAGCGCCTGCAAGCGCGGTCGGGCGACGGCGAATAATTCGGCCTCGCTGGCCGCCCGCGTCGCGCGCACCGTGCCGAGGATGCCACCACCGGCACGGGCGATCTCGGCGTAGCTCGTCCCCTCCAGCCGCTGCTCGAATTCCCCGGCGCGCTGGCCGGCATGGACCAGGTGGGTGTGGCAATCCACCAGCCCGGGCGTCATGACCCCGCCCTCCCCGGCCAGCTCGGCCCCCTCGCCCAGCGCGGGCTGGAAGTCGGCTTCCGGCCAAAGACCCGTGATGCGGCCAGCGTCCACCCGCACGGCCATGGGCGCGGGCCAGGTCTGGAGACCATCGAACAGGGTGACGTGGCGCCAGAGCAGCGGTTGGGTAGCGACGGACATGGTGACCTCTCCGGTTAATGTATATACATTTAATCCAGAGTCGATCGATCGTCAAGCAGGCAGAGCTGCTCCCTATTTACGAAGCCAGCGGAATGCTAATGACAAGGCAACGGAGCTCGGTTCCGGGGAAAGACGACAGTCATTTTGTATAGACAATAAGACATATGCGGAGACACAGGGGCGATTCGCCTGTTGCCATGACTCAGCGCAGGCCGGCGGCACCTGGGGCGCTATCTGGAAAAGCGCCACAGCCAGAGCCGCCTCTACAAGCGCGTGCGACAGTCGATCGCGGTCTCGCCAGGAGTGACAGAGCTGAACGCCTGCTCCGACACCCCCCTCTCCCCGCGGGAAAGGGCTGGGGTGAGGGCGCCCCTCGCCACGCAGTCCCAGATGAAAAGGCTGCGCCGTTTTCCACGCTACGGTGCTGTAGGTAGGTGTTCCTTAGCTGGAGTTCCTGCCAAGCCAAACACGCTACAGCGGCGTTACCGTCACCTCGACCACCGGATCGTGATCGCCGCCGCCGAGGATCACCCCGCGCAGCGGCGAGACGTCGGTGAAGTCGCGGCCCCAGGCCAGGGTGATGTGTTCCAGGTCCGGCAGGACGTCGTTGGTGGGATCGAAGTCGACCCAGCCCTGCAGCGGGCAATGCACGCTGACCCAGGCGTGGGAGGCATCGGCGCCGATCAGCCGCGGCTTGCCGGGTGGCGGCCGGGTCAGCAGATAGCCGCTGACGTAGCGCGCCACCAGCCCCAGGCCACGCAGGCAGGCCAGCATCAGGTGGGCGAAGTCCTGGCAGACGCCATGGCGGTGCTCCAGCACCTCGCGCAGGGGTGTCGCCACCTGGGTGGCGGTGGCATCGAAGCGGAATTCGCGGTGGATCTTTTCCATCAGCGCCCGGCAGCCCAGCAACAGGGGACGGCCCGGTGGGAAACACTCCTCGGCGAAGCGGGCGAAGATGCCGTCCAGCGGCACCGCCGGGGATTCGAAGCGGAAGTGATGGACGTCCAGCGATACCTGGGCGGCGGGATAGCGCAGGCCGTCACGGACCCCCTCCCAAGCGGGCGAATCCGCCAGCCTGAGACCGGCGCGGGAATCCACCTCCACTTCCAGCTCGGTGCCGACATAGAGTTCGTCGTGGGGTCGCTCGAAGGACAATCGCGTCAGCGGGTTGCCGAAGGCGTCCCAGGCGTCCTGGCGCTGGGTCGGCTGCGGCAGGATCACCAACTGTTGGGACAGGCAGCGTTGCCAGGCGCAGTCGCGCGGCAACAGATGCAGCAGCTGCTGCGACAGCGACACCGGCGTCGCGTAGCGATAGTGGGTGTCGTGCTGGATGCGATAGCGGACCTGGTTCATCACATGGACACCGTGCGCTGGCTGACGGCGTCGACATGGGCGAAGCAGCGATAGATGACCCGCTCGGACAGCTGGCTGCTGGCCTCGGCGACCTGCCGCAGCAGGCGCGCCAGCCCCTGCTGCACCTCGACCCGACCGGCGTCGCCGAACAGGGTGTTCTCCAGGGTCGCAAGGTCGAAGCGGCGCAGGCGATCGTAGGCATCGTGCAGCGCCGGATCGCGGGGCAGGCCGTAGTAGCGTTCCAGGTGCTCCACGGCGTTGATCAGCGCATGCAGCTGGAAGCGGATCGAATAGGGGTTGTGCTCGTGCAGCATCAGCAGGTCCAGCACCGGGATCAGCTGGGGCGCCGCCTGGTAGCGCGACCGATAGGTGATGATGCTGTTGCCCAGTTCCAGCAGCCATTCCAGGCCGGCCGCGTCCCAGGTGGCGCCGCCTTCGAGAAAGTGCGCCAGGCTGCCGGCGAGGAATTGCACCCGCTCGATGCGCCGGCCGATCATCAGGAAGCGCCAGCTCTCGTCATGGGTCATGTCGTCGAAGGTGAAGCCGGCCACCGCCGCCAGCGCCATCACCAGGCGGTTGAGACTCTGCAGCGCCTCGCCCGGCTCGCTGCCGACCTGGCCCAGGCCATGGGCCTCACGCTCCACCTCGCGGATGGCGCGCCAGTTCTCCGGCGACAGCCGGCCACGCACCTGGGCCGCGGCCCAATGCAGGCGCTGCAGATTGGCGCCCAGGCCGCTGGGAAAGTCACCCGGCCCCAGGGCCGCGCGCAGTTGCTCCGCCAGCCGGCCACCCGCCGGCAGCAATTCCAGGGCCGTGGCCAGATCGATGGCCGACTGCACCGCCGGCCCGCCGTCATCGGCATCGAGGTGGCGACTCAGGACGATCCGCAGCAGGCGCGCGGCATCCTCGCAGCGCTCGCTGTAGCGACCGTACCAGAACAGATTCTCGGCGGTACGCGAGGGTAGGAAGGGGTCCTTGCGCACCAGGTCGCGTACCCCCAGCACCCGCGCTCCGGGCACCTCGGCGGCGCCGCGACTGCCACCCAGCACCCAGGTGTCCTTGCTCGACCCGCCGCGCTGCATGGACACCACCGCGGCGCCCTCGTGGGCGACCCGGGTCAGACCGCCGGGCATCACCCAGTAGCCGTCCTCGCTGGCCACCGCATAGACGCGCATGCCGATGGCGCGCGACTGCAGACTGCCGCCCTGCCAGACCGGCGCCTGGGACAGCTGGATACGCTCCTGGGCCACATAGGCATGGGGCGTGGCCAGGATGCGCGCGCGCAGATCGGCCAGTCCCGCGGCATCCAGCGCCTTGCCGAACACCGGCTCGAAGCCCTGGGCCGGATAGGCCGGCTTGATCACCAGCTCCGCCAGCCGCGCCAGGGCCGCTTCCCGCACCGGTGTCTCGCCGCACCACCAGGTGGCGACGGAGGGCAGCGCCAGGGTCTCGCCGAGCAGCGCCTGGCAGACGCCGGGCAGAAAGCCCAGCAGGCCGGGCGACTCCAGCAAGCCGCTGCCCAGGGCATTGGCCATGATGACGTTGCCCCTGCGCACCGCTTCCAGCAGGCCGGGTACGCCCAGCGCCGAATCGGTGCGCAATTCCAGCGGATCGCAGAAGTCGTCGTCCAGCCGGCGGAACACCGCGTGGACGCGCCTCAGCCCGCTCAGGGTCTTCAGATAGAGGCAGGCGTCGCGCACCGTGAGGTCCTGGCCTTCCACCAGCGGAAAGCCCAGTTGCCGGGCCTGGTAGAGGTGCTCGAAGTAGGTCTCGTTGTAGCGTCCCGGCGTCAGCAGCACCGCCAGCGGTGCCTCCTCGCCGGTGTCCAGGCCGGTGCTCAGGGTGCGCTGCAGGGCCTGGAAGTAGCCATTGAGTGGCTGGACCTGCAGATCGCGGTGCAACTCGGGAAAGGCCCGCGCCACGATGTGGCGGTTTTCCAGGGCATAGCCGGCGCCGGAGGGCGCCTGGGTGCGATCGGCCAGCACCCACCAGCGGCCATCGGGCGCGCGCGCCAGATCCACCGCATAGACGTGCAGCCAGGTATCGCCCGGCGGGCGCATTCCCTGGCAGGCCCAGAGGAAGTTGTTGTGGCCGAACACCAGCTCCGGCGGCAGCAGCCGCTCGTGCAGCAGCCGCTGTTCGCCATAGAGATCGCCCAGTACCCGGTTCAGCAGACGCGCCCGCTGCGCCACGCCCGCCGCCAGGGGCGCCCACTCCTCCGCCGAGATCAGTTGCGGCAGCAGGTCCAGTGCCCAGGGCCGGTCGCTGCCCTTGGGATCGGCATAGACATTGTAGGTCACGCCGTTTTCCTGGATCTGCCGGGCGATCAACGCCTGGCGCTGATCGAGCTGCGCGGGTCGCAGTCCGGCCAGATGGCCGTAGAAGCGGCGCCAGGGCGGCCGCACGCCACCCCGCGGACTCCAGAGTTCGTGGTAGCTGCCGGTCATGTCACTGGCATTGCGGGAAGCGTTCGGGGGCATGGTCGGAGGACGGCTGACAGGGTGCGCGAGCAGGTTCGGAGAGGTCGCCTCGACGGGCACGCCGGACCGCACGCGCCGGTCGCGACCGGTAACCTAGGGTAGTGATGTGCGTCGGGATGCGCCACCGCTAACGCTGGCCGCCGCTGCCTGTGGCGCGTCGCCCGGTGCGGGAGCCGATCCCAGAGCCCTCGCCGGCCGTCCCAGGCGACGAACAACCCGGAACTCCCGGGTCGAGCCGCTCTACTAATCCGCTAGCAAGACGCCGGCGCTCCGCCGACGTCCGACGCGGCCGCTCTCGCCAGGTATCAGCCCCATGCGCAATTTTCTCGGAAGCTACAGCTCGAATCGTCAGCAACGCAACGCCCTGCGCGCCCTGCCCGTCCAGCGCAAGGTCGCCAACTGCACCTGCGGCCAGGCCATCTTCTTTCCCAACAGCGAGTGCCTGGCCTGCGGCAACGCCCTGGGTTACGCCCCGGACCAGGGCACGCCGACGGCGCTGCTGCCGGGCGAAGGCGGCCTCTGGCAACTGCCCGAGGCGACCAGCGCGCTCTATCGCCGCTGCGCCAACCTGGACATGCCCGCCGCCTGCAACTGGCTGGTACCGGCCGACTCGGGAGAAAACTTCTGCGTGGCCTGCCAGCTCAATCACACCATCCCGGACCTGTCCTTCGACGGCAACGGCGAGCGCTGGCGCAAGCTGGAGCTGGCCAAGCGGCAACTGGTCGCCCAGTTGCTGGGCCTGGGGCTGCAGGTGATCCCCCAGACCGTGGATGCCGAGCACGGCCTCGCCTTCGACTTCCTCGCCCCCGATGCCACCGGCACCCCCACCACCGGGCACGCCAATGGCCTCATCACCCTGAACATCCTCGAAGCGGACGATGCCCACCGGGAAAAGGTCCGCGCCGACATGCACGAACCCTATCGCACCCTGCTCGGGCACTTCCGCCACGAGGTCGGCCACTACTACTTCGATCGCCTGGTCGCCGGCACCGACTGGGAAGAACCCTTCCGCGCCCTGTTCGGTGACGAACGCGCCGACTATGGCCAGGCGCTCCAGCACCACTACGAGCAGGGCGCACCGCCAGGCTGGGAGAGCCAGTACGTCAGCGCCTACGCCACCATGCACCCCTGGGAGGACTGGGCGGAAACCTGGGCGCACTACCTGCACATGATGGACACCCTGGCCACCGCCGCCAGCCTGGGCATGAACGCCGGCAGCCTGCAGCTGGACTTCCAGCCGTTCACCCGCGAGGCGCTGTACGAGGCCGAGGATCGCAGCGACGACGAATTCCTCGGCTTCGCCAATGCCTGGATCGAATTGGCGGCCATGCTCAACGAGCTGTCGCGCAGCATGGGCCAGCCGGACTTCTATCCCTTCGCCCTGCCCGCCCCGGTGATCGCCAAGCTGCACTTCATCCACAAGGTCATCCACTCGGCCCAGCCCAGCGTGCTGGAACAGGGCCTGGCCGCGGATGACACCACGGCGGGTGCCACCCTGGGCGCTACCCTCTGACCGGGGTCCTGCTCACCCGAGCAGGACGATGCCCCAGACCACGGCGATGATGATCATGGCCACGAACTGCGCAGCGCTGCCCAGATCCTTGGCGTTCTTCGACAGTTCGTGCCAATCCAGGGAAATGCGGTCCACCACCGCCTCGATGGCCGCGTTGAACAGTTCGACCACCAGCGACAGCAGGCAGACCGCCACCAGCAACGCCCGCTCGCCGCGACTGACGTCCAGCCAGAAGGCCAGGGGCACCAGCACCACATTGAGCATCACCAGCGAACGAAAGGCCGCTTCCTGGCGAAAGGCCGTGCGCAGGCCGGCCAGGGAATAGCCGGTGGCATTGATGACCCGGCGCAGGCCGGTCTTGCCTTTGTAGGGAGAGATCACCGAAAGCTCCATCCAGCAGGGGCGAACCGCCGATCCGGATGGACGGCAGCTGCCAGAAAGTGAAAGTCGAGGGTCGCGCCCGGTTCAGGCGCCGACAGCGCCTGGGTCAGCTGGAGGTGCTCTCCAGTTGCTGCAGCAGCAGCGCCGCCTGGGTGCGGGTGCGGACGCCGAGCTTGCGGAAGATGGCCGTGGCATGGGCCTTGACCGTGGCCTCGGAGACATTGAGCTCGAAGGCGATCTGCTTGTTGAGCAGGCCTTCGCAGAGCATGGTCAGCACCCGGAATTGCTGGGGGGTGAGACTGGCGAGTCCGGCGCTGGCGGCCTTGGCTTCCTCGCTCAGGGCGGGAGCGCCTTCCACCTGGGGCGGCCACCAGGTATCGCCATCCAGCACCTGACTGACCGCCTGCTGCAGGGTGCTCAGATCGCTGGACTTGGGAATGAAGCCACTGGCGCCGAATTCCCGGGCGCGCTGCACCACCGCCGGTTCCTCCTGGGCCGAGATCATCACCACCGGCACCTGGGGATACTGGCCCCGCAGGAGGACCAGTCCGGAAAAGCCATAGGCGCCGGGCATGTTGAGATCGAGCAGGACCAGATCCCAGTCGGTGCGCTCGGCCAGGCAGGCCTGGAGTTCGGCGATGTCGGCCACCTCGGTGAGCCGTGCCTGGGCGCCCAGGCCCAGGGTCAGGGCCTGCTGCAGCGCGCTGCGAAACAGCGGATGATCGTCGGCGATCAGTATCTGGTAGGCAGCCGCCATGGTGTAGCTTTCCTTGTTGTCGTGAGCGCCCACGTCGACCAGGTAGCTGGCGCACGGGCTGCACGCAAGCATGCCGAACGGCGCGGACGGGGGCAAGGCCGGGCGGACCGCGGACGGTAGGCAAGGCCCTGCGGTTTGCGGCACAGTTGCCGTTTTGCCCAAGAGACGTCCCATGCCCAGCGCCGCCCTGCGTGCCGATCTGCTCATGCTGCTCACCGCCCTCATCTGGGGTAGCGCCTTCATCGCCCAGACCGGCGGCATGGAGCACATCGGTCCCTTTCTCTATACCGGCCTGAGATTCGCCCTGGGCGCCCTCACCCTGGTCCCGCTGCTCCTGTTCCTGCGCCGCCGCGGCCGCCAGCAGCGTCTGACCCGCGACACCTTCAAGGGCGGCCTGCTGATGGGCCTGGTACTGACCCTGGGCATCAACCTGCAGCAGGTCGGCCTGCTGTTCACCAGCGTGACCAATTCCGGCTTCATCACCGGCCTCTATGTCATCGTGGTGCCGCTACTGGGGCTGCTGCTCGGCCAGCGCAGCCACCTGGGCACCTGGATCGGCGCCAGCCTGGCGGTGGTCGGCATGGGGCTGCTGAGCATCGGCGACAACTTCCACGTGGCCTCGGGCGATCTGCTGCAACTGGCCGGCGCCCTGGCCTGGGGGATCCATGTGCTGCTGGTGGGGCACTATTCCAGTCGCCACGACGCCACGGTGCTGTCGATCCTGCAATTCGGCGTCTGCGCCGTGCTCAGCCTGGCGCTGGCACTGGCTTTCGAGCCGATCCAGTCGACCGGGATCGTCCTCGCCCTGCCCGAGCTGCTCTATGGCGGCGTGATCGCCGCCGGCATCGGCTACACCCTGCAGGTGTTCGCCCAGCGCGGCGCCATCGCCTCCCATGCGGCGGTGATCTTTTCCCTGGAGGCGGTGTTCGCCGCCTTCTTCGGTGCCTGGCTGCTGGGCGAGGCCCTCAGCGGTCGTGGCTACCTGGGCTGCGGCCTGATGTTCGCCGGCATGCTCGCGGCCCAGCTCTGGCCGCGCCAGGCGCCGGTGGAGATCAAGCCGGTCAACTAATCTCGCAGGGCCTTCAGTTGCCGGCTGGCCGGGCTGTCCGCCGCCAGCGGCAGGTGATGCTTGGCGTCCAGGTAGCGCTCGCTGAAGACATCCAGATAGGCCTCCAGCAACCGACCGGCCGGTGCCTCGCCGGCCAGTTCCAGGCACAGGGCGGCGACCTCGGCGGTGCACAGGTGCTCGCCCCGGGTCGAGCGCCGCAGGCGATAGCGCGACAGGGCGTTGGGCTGGAAGCTCAGCACCGGCAGGCGGTCCAGATAGGGACTCTTGCGAAACATCTTGCGCGCCTCGGTCCAGGTGGCATCCAGCAGCACGAACAGCGGGCGCTGACCGGGCGCCAGCGGCAGGCTCTCGACCACCCGCTCGGGCGCGGCGTACTCGCCGGGAAACACCAGCAGCGGTTGCCATTCCGGCTGCGCGAGCAATGCCGGCAGCCCCGGATCCACCGCCGTGCGACTCCAGCCGAAGGCATGGGTGTCGGCCACCACGTCGGCGATCAGCCAACCGGTGTTGCTCGGCTTGAGCGGCTCGACGTCGTGCATCAGCAGGCACATGCC
Source organism: Pseudomonas oryzihabitans (assembly GCF_014522265.1). Classification (GTDB taxonomy): domain Bacteria; phylum Pseudomonadota; class Gammaproteobacteria; order Pseudomonadales; family Pseudomonadaceae; genus Chryseomonas; species Chryseomonas aestiva. The sequence continues at coordinate 3,057,211 of NZ_CP017024.1, read as the reverse complement.
GGCGTGGGTCTGGCGCAGGGGACGCAGGTCGCAGAGGCAGTGGCTGGGTGCCAGGCGGCAATTCGGGCAGCGCGCCATGCGCGAGCCACGGGCGATGAAGGGCTTGATGCTGCGCGCCAGGCGCTCCTGGCGCAGACGGGCCACGGCATGCAGAGGGGTGTCGCTGATCGGGGTCATGCCGGGCTCGCGGGGCAAAAGCGCAGTTTACCAGAGCGATCGGGATGCCCGCGGCGGCCAGGCAGGTTACCCTGCGCAGACGCCCTGCGAACCCCCGCCCGCGACCACGGTCGAAACGGGCTCCTCTACGCTGGAGAACACGATGCCTCGTTTTGCTTTGCTCGCCCTGACCCTCGCCCTGCCCTTCACCGTCCAGGCGGCCGAGTCGCTCAAGGACCACGAGCTCAACCAGATGCTGCGCAAGGTGGCGACCGAGAGCAGCCAGGGCACGCCCCGCGCCATCAACGAAGACATCCTCGACCGCGGCTATACCGTGCAGGGCAAGCAGCTGATCAACAACCTCAGCGTCCGCCCGGCCCATGCCGCCCGCATGCGCGAGAATCCGGCCACGGTGCGGGTACAGCTCGCCGAAAGCGTCTGCCAAAACAATGGTTATCGCCAGCTGCTGGCCCGTGGCGCCACCCTGGTCTATGACTTCACCGAATACCAGACCAACAAGCCGGTCATGGTCGAGCGCTTCCAGGCGGCCGACTGCGGCCTGGGCAAGTAAGCGGAGACCGCGGCCATGACCGAGGACAGCGACGACAGCTACCTGGCCCGCCACGTGGAGCCCAGCGCCGCCGACCTCGGTCAGCGCATCGACGAATTGCTGGAGCACGCCCTCCCGGGCGGCAGTCCCAACCTGGGCCTCTACCGCGAGATGCTGGTGACGGTGGTGCGCATGGCGCAGACCAATCCGGCACGCTGGGACGCCAAGATCATGTTGCAGACCCTCAAGGAGCTGGAGCAGGCCTTCCGCACCCTCGAGCGTTTCCGCCGGCGACGCAAGGTCACGGTGTTCGGCTCGGCGCGGACCCGCATCGATCATGGCCTCTATGCCCTCGCCCGCGAACTGGGCAGTGCCCTGGCCCGCCGCGACATGATGGTCATCACCGGCGGCGGCGCCGGCATCATGGGCGCGGCCCACGAAGGCGCAGGGCCCGAGGCCAGTCTCGGCTTCAACATCACCCTGCCTTTCGAACAGCGCGCCAATCCCACCATCGAGGGCACGGATCACCTGCTGTCCTTTCACTTCTTCTATGTGCGCAAGCTGTTCTTTCTCAAGGAGGCGGATGCCCTGGTGCTCTGCCCCGGCGGTTTCGGCACCCTGGACGAGACCTTCGAGGTGCTCACCCTGATCCAGACCGGCAAGAGTCCGCTGGTGCCGCTGGTCCTGCTGGACACCCCCGACGGCCACTTCTGGGACGACACCCTGGCCTATCTGCAGCGCAATCTGCTGGAGGAAGGCTACATCCTGCCAGCCGATCTCAAGCTGGTCAGGCTGGTACGCTCACCGGAAGCCGCCGCCGCCGAGATCGAGCACTTCTATGGCAACTACCACTCCACCCGCCGACGTGACGGCCTGTTGCATATCCGCCTCAAGCACGCCCTGACACCGGCCTGTCTTGAGCGCCTGGCAACGGATTTCGGCGACCTCTGCCGGACCCCGGGCTTCACCCAGCTGGCGCCCGGGGAAGGCCAGCCCGACGAAGCGGAATTCGCCCATCTGACGCGCCTCGCCTTCGACTTCCATGGCCGTCACTACGGTCGTCTGCGCGAACTGGTGGACGAACTCAATCGGCCGGAGCATTGGGCAGTCACGTAGGTTGGCGCTGAGCACTGCGAAGCCCAACCTATCCAGACTCTGCCGCCATGTTGGGCTTCGACGATGGGGCCGTCTCAACCCAACCTGCAGCACTCTCCCGTAGGTTCGGTTGAGCGCAGCGAAGCCCAACGATATCCAACACCAGAACCGATGCTAGGCTCCACTGTGCTCAGCGCGAACCTGCGGTGCGGGACCGAAGTGATCGCTGCCATCGCGGCCATGGGCCGCTCTTACAGACACTGATTTGACTGTAGGAGCGGCCCATGGCCGCGATGGCTCTGAACTCGATTCGTGTCCTGGCAAACGCACGGAAAATGGCGCCTCCTTTCCATTCGGCATCACCGCGAAGCACCCCCTCACCCCAACCCTCTTCCTCAGGGAGAGGGGGTTAGTCGTGCGCGCGTTCATTTCCCGCAATCAATCACTCACCTTGGGCGGGATGGACCTGCAGGCTGGCGCTGATCACAGCGAAGCCCAACACCGCAAGCCACACCCCACTACCGCCGACTCAGCACCCGGTTGATCCCGTCCATGGCATAGCCTCGGTAGGCCAGGAAACGCCCCTGCTTGGCACGCTCCTTGGCGTCGGCCGGCGGCGTACCGAATTTCCGGCGCCATACCTCTTCCAGCTGCGCCTGCCAGTCCACGTCCGCTTCGCGCAGGGCCATCTCCACCTGCTCTCTTTTCAGGCCACGCTGGCCCAGTTCCTCGCGGATGCGCATGGGCCCGTAACCGGAGCGGGCACGGCTGGCGATATAGCTCTCCAGATAGCGACTTTCATCGAGCAGGCCATCCTCGGCCAGGCGATCCAGCACCGGACCGAGCAGTTCCTCCTCGGCCCCGCGCCGACGCAGCTTGCGCGACAGCTCTTCACGGCCATGCTCGCGACGCGCCAGCAGATCCATGGCAGCGAAACGGATGGCAGCGGTGGTATCCAGCGGATTGCCCAAGGGTGATCCTCCTCATACGAAAACCCCCGCACGGGGCGGGGGTCGTCTGGAACACTGGCAGGCGATCAGAGATCGACGTCAGCGCCTTCTTCAGCAGCCACTTCGGCTTTCTGATTGGTCGGCTGGCTCAGCAGCTTTTCGCGGATCGCCTTGTCCACGGCGCCCTTGATCTCGGGATTGTCTTCCAGGAACTTGGCAGCGTTACCCTTGCCCTGGCCGATCTTGCTGCCCTGGTAGCTGTACCAGGCACCCGACTTCTCGATCAGACCCAGCTGCACGCCCAGATCGATGATCTCGCCGTTCAGGTAGATACCCTTGCCATAGAGGATCTGGAACTCGGCCTGGCGGAACGGCGGTGCCACCTTGTTCTTGACCACCTTGACGCGGGTTTCGCTGCCGATCACCTCGTCGCCTTCCTTCACCGCGCCGATGCGACGGATGTCCAGGCGGACCGACGAATAGAACTTCAGGGCGTTACCGCCGGTGGTGGTCTCGGGGTTGCCGAACATCACCCCGATCTTCATGCGGATCTGGTTGATGAAGATGACCAGGCAGTTGGCGTTCTTGATGTTGCCGGTGATCTTGCGCAGCGCCTGGGACATCAGGCGCGCCTGCAGGCCCACGTGCATGTCACCCATCTCGCCTTCGATCTCGGCCTTGGGCACCAGAGCGGCCACGGAGTCGACGATGATGACGTCGACGGCGTTAGAGCGCACCAGCATGTCGGTGATTTCCAGGGCCTGTTCACCGGTATCCGGCTGGGACACCAGCAGGTCGTCGACATTGACGCCCAGCTTGCCGGCGTAGTCCGGATCCAGGGCATGTTCGGCGTCGACGAAGGCGCAGGTGGCGCCCTGCTTCTGGGCCTGGGCGATGACCGACAGGGTCAGGGTGGTCTTGCCCGAGGACTCGGGACCGTAGATTTCGACGATCCGGCCCTTGGGCAGACCACCGATGCCAAGGGCGATGTCCAGGCCCAGGGAGCCGGTGGAAATCGCCGGAATGGCCTGGCGCTCGTGATCGCCCATGCGCATCACGGTGCCCTTGCCGAATTGCTTTTCGATCTGTCCCAAGGCCGCGGCCAGGGCACGCTTTTTGTTGTCGTCCATTAGATTCCTCTCGGAGAAAAAAGGGCCAGACGGCCGTGGATACCTGTATAAGTGAACAGTATTAAACCATATTCACCCCCTGGTTGCTACACCTGAGGGCCTTTTTCCTCGGTCAGGAAGGCCAATAAAACCTCCAGCGCGCGGACCTGGGTCTGCTGGCGAACGGCGGCGCGATCACCCGCAAATACCTGCCGTTCGGTGTGCAATTTTTCGCCGTCGCGCCAGGCCAGCCAGACGGTACCGACCGGCTTGCCCGGCACCGCGCCGCCCGGCCCGGCGATACCGCTCACCGCGACCGCGAAGCGGGCACCGGCACGCTGTTGCGCGCCCAGCGCCATGGCCGCCACCACCTCCTCACTGACCGCGCCGACCTGCTCGAACAGCGCCTCGGGCACGCCCAGTTGCAGGGTCTTCTGGCGGTTGGAGTAGGTGACGAAGCCGGCCTCGAACCAGGCCGAGCTGCCGGCGACGCGGGTGATCGCCTCGGCGATGCCGCCACCGGTGCAGGATTCGGCAGTGGTGACCTGGGCGCCGGCCGCCTGCAGGGCTTCACCCAGTTGTTGGGCGAGACTGTCGAGGGAGTCCATCGAGACCTTCCTGTGCAAAGGAGAACATAAAAGGTGACCGCGGCCAGCGACCGCCTGCGGCGACCACTGGTCGGCCTGCACCTTAGACCGGCTTGCCGGTCCGCGTGAGAAAAGATTTACTGAAACCGGTTTCAGGCACCTACAAAATCCTAACAGCGGTACGCCATGAACGATGTCTTTCTCCCCGGTCCGCGCGCCACCCGTGCGACCATCGCCGAAGTGGCCGCCGCCGCCGGCGTGTCCAAGGCCAGCGTGTCTCGCTACATCAGCGACGATCGCCGCCTGCTGTCCGATTCCCTCGCCGCGCGTATCGAGCAGGCCGTGGTCGCCCTCGATTTCCAGCCCAACCAGATGGCCCGTGGCCTCAAGCGCGGTCGCAGCCGCCTGATCGGGATGCTGGTGGCCGATCTGCTCAATCCCTACTCCACCGCGGTGATGCATGGCGTGGAAACCGCCTGCCGCCAGCAGGGCTATTCGCTGCTGATCTGCAACACCGACCAGGACGCCCGCCAGGAGCGCCAGCAACTGGCCGCGCTGCAGTCCTACAGCATCGAAGGCCTGATCGTGAACACCTTTGGCCAGCACGCCGCCGACCTGCGCCACCTGGGCAGCCGCCTGCCGCTGGTGCTGCTGGATCGCGAACTGCCGGGCGTCGAGGCCGATCTGGTCGGCCTCGACAACCACCAGGCCATCGCCGAAGGCGTGGCCCACCTGCAGTGTCAGGGGTATCGCGACCTGTTGCTGGTCAGCGAACCTCTGGACGGCACCAGCTCCCGCCGCCAGCGGCTGACGGCCTTCGACGCGGCCCTGGCCGACCATCCTGGCTGTCGTGGCGGGCATTGCGCCCAGGCCGACGATGCCCTGGCCTTGCAGACGGCACTGGCCGCCTTTCTCGCCAGCCCCGGACCCGGCCCCAAGGCGCTGCTCACCGCCAATGGCGTGGCGACCCTGGCGACGACCCTGGCGCTGCAGGCCCTAGGCGAACCCCTGTTCGAACGCCTCGGCCTGCTCGCTCTCGACGACCTCGACTGGTTTCCCCTGGTGGGTGGCGGCATCAGCGCCCTCGCCCAGCCGACCCATGCCCTGGGCATAGCCGCCTTCGAGCGGTTGCAGCGGCGGATCGACGGGGATCGCAGCGCCCCGGTGCAGCAGACCTTCGGCGCGGAATTGCGCATCCGTCAGTCGACTCGCGCCCGAACCTAGAGGCACCTTTCGCCCTTTTGCTCGTCTTTTGTTGAAACCGGTTTCAGGAGAACAACAATGCCACCGGAGATCGCCATCACCACCTCGGCCTTTGGTGCCAACGGGGTCCGTACCCAGGGTCAGGCCGCCTGGCTCGACCTGATCGCCGCCGCGGGCGCCACCCATGTGGAAATCCGCGCCGAACTCTTTACCGAGGCGCCCGATTTCGCCGCCCTGGGCGCCGCCATCCAGGCAGTTGGTCTGGGCTGTGTCTATTCGGTCCCCCTCGAACTCTGGCCCGACGCCGGCGCGGCCCTCTCGCCACGTCTGCCCTCGGCCCTCGCGGAAGCCCGCCTGCTGGGCGCCGATACACTCAAGGTGTCCCTCGGGCACTACCGCGCGGCGGCCGATCTGGCGCCGCTCGCCAGCCTGCTGACGGGCGACGGCCCACAGCTGCTGGTGGAAAACGACCAGACCGCCCAGGGCGGCCGGGTCGAGCCACTGCGCGCCTTCATCCAGGCGGCCCGGGCAATCCAGTTGCCGGTGGCGCTGACCTTCGACGTCGGCAACTGGCGCTGGCAGGACGAAGACCCTTTGCAGGCTGCTCGCCTGCTCGGCCCCGACGTCCGCTACCTGCATTGCAAGGCGGTGCGCCGGCGGGCCGGTGGCCTGCACGCCGTACCGCCGGAAGCCGCCGACCTGCTGGCCTGGCAGGGCCTGATGGCGCACTTCCCCAGCGGCCTGCGCCGCGCCATCGAATTTCCGCTGATGGGGGCGGATCTGCTGGCCGAGACCCGCCGCCAGGTAGCGGCGCTACGCACCCTGGATGGGCAGATCCGGGAGGAGCGCCGGCATGGCTGACATCGACATCCTCGCCTTTGGCGAAACCATGACCATGTTCGTCGCCGAGACGCCGGGCGAGCTGGCCACGGTCGACCAGTTCGGCAAGCGCATCGCCGGCGCCGACAACAACGTGGCCATCGGCCTGAGTCGCCTGGGCTTCAAGGTCGCCTGGCTGTCGCGGGTGGGCGATGATTCCTTTGGCCGCTTCGTGCGCGCCAGTCTCGAGGCCGAGGGCCTGGACTGCCGCCGCCTCACCGTCGATCCCCGGCACCCCACCGGCTTCCAGCTCAAGTCCCGCGCCACCGATGGCAGCGATCCGGTGGTGGAGTACTTCCGCCGCGGCTCGGCCGCCAGCCACCTCAACATCGAAGAAGACTTCGACCCCAGCCTGCTGCAGGCGCGCCACCTGCACGCCACCGGTATTCCACCTGCCCTTTCGCCCAGCGCCCGCGCCTTCAGCCGCCACCTGTTGCAGGCCATGCGCGACGCTGGCCGCAGCATCTCCTTCGACCCCAATCTGCGGCCGTCGCTGTGGGACAGCGAAGACCAGATGCGCCGCGAACTCAATGACCTCGCCGCCCTGGCCGACTGGGTGCTGCCCGGCCTGGCCGAGGGCCGGCTGCTGACCGGCTACGACACCCCGGCGGACATCGCCGCCTTCTACCTGGATCGCGGCGCCAAGGCCGTGGCCATCAAGCTCGGCCCCGAGGGTGGCTACTGGCGCACGCCCGACGCCGAGGGCGAGGTCCCCGGCGTAGCGGTGGCCGAGGTGGTCGACACCGTTGGCGCCGGCGATGGCTTCGCCACCGGCTTCGTCAGCGCCCTGCTCGACGGTCTCGATGTCGCCGCCGCCGTCGCCCGCGGCAACTGGATCGGCGCCCGCGCCGTGCAGGTGGTCGGTGACATGGAAGGATTGCCCTACCGCCACGAACTCCCCTGATCGACGCCAACCCCCTGACAAGAACAATCAAGCAGGTGACCCCATGAACGCTTCCCCTCTCGCTCCACGCCGCTGGTGGTATCTGATGCCGGTGGTCTTCATCACCTACAGCCTGGCCTATCTCGACCGGGCCAACTACGGCTTCGCCGCGGCCTCGGGCATGGCCGACGACCTGGGCATCACCCCGGCGATGTCCTCGCTGCTCGGCGCGCTGTTCTTTCTCGGCTACTTCTTCTTCCAGGTGCCCGGCGCCATCTATGCCGAGAAGCGCAGCGTCAAGCGACTGATCTTCTGGAGCCTGATCGCCTGGGGCGGTCTGGCGACCCTGACCGGCTTGGTACCCAACGTCACCCTGCTGATCGCCATCCGCTTCCTGCTCGGCGTCGTCGAGGCGGCGGTGATGCCGGCGATGCTGGTCTATCTCTGCCACTGGTTCACCAAGCGTGAGCGTTCCCGGGCCAATACCTTTCTGATCCTCGGCAATCCGGTGACCATCCTCTGGATGTCGGTGGTCTCGGGTTATCTGATCCATGCCCTGGACTGGCGCTGGATGTTCATCATCGAAGGCCTGCCGGCGGTGATCTGGGCCTTCATCTGGTGGCGCCTGGCCGCCGAGCGGCCCAAGGATGCCAAGTGGCTCGCCGCTGACGAAAAGGCCCGCCTGGAAGAGGCGCTGAAGGCCGAGCAGCAGGGCATGAAGCCGGTCAAGAACTACGCCGAAGCCTTCCGTTCGCCCAAGGTCATCCTCCTGTCGCTGCAGTATTTCTGCTGGAGCATCGGCGTCTATGGCTTCGTCATCTGGTTGCCGTCGATCCTGCGCCAGGGCGCCCATCTGGACATCGTTCAGGCCGGCTGGCTGTCTTCGCTGCCCTATCTGGCCGCGGTACTGGCCATGCTCGGGGTGTCCTGGGCCTCGGACCGCATGCAGAATCGCAAGCTGTTCGTCTGGCCGCCGCTGCTGATCGCCGCCCTGGCCTTCCTCGGCTCCTTCGCCCTCGGCACCCAGCACTTCTGGTGGTCCTATGCCCTGCTGGTGGTCGCCGGTGCCTGCATGTACGCCCCCTACGGCCCCTTCTTCGCCATCGTTCCGGAGATCCTGCCTGGCAACGTCGCCGGCGGCGCCATGGCGCTGATCAACAGCATGGGCGCCCTGGGCTCCTTTGCCGGTTCCTACCTGGTGGGCTATCTCAACGGCGTGACCGGTGGTCCCGGCGCGTCCTTCGGCTTCATGGGCGGCGCCCTGCTGGTGGCCGTGGTCCTGACCCTGCTGCTGCGCCAGGAACAGGTCACCCGCGCCGCGGCGCTCAAGCCCGCCACCAGTCACTAGAGGAAGCGCTGTCCATGAAAAAGAAGGTGATCCACTACAAGGCCCTGTCGCCGGCGCTGACCGCGCGACTGGACGAAGCCTTCGATCTGGAATACGTCGACGTCAAGGCGCCGGGCGGGGAGGCCCGCCTGCGCGAACGCCTGCCCGAGGCCCAGGGGCTGCTCGGCTCCAGCTACAAGCTGACGCCCGAACTGCTGGACCTGGCTCCCCGGCTGGAAGCCATCGCCAGCGTCTCGGTCGGCTTCGACAGCTATGACCTGCCCTATCTGGAGCGGCGTGGCATCCTGCTCTGCAACACCCCGGATGTGCTCACCGAAAGCGTCGCCGATGCCGCCTTCGCCCTGTTGCTGGCCACCGCGCGGCGCATTGTCGAACTGGCGGACTGGGTCCGCGCCGGCCAGTGGCAGGCCAGTCTGGGCGAGGCGCATTTCGGTTGCGACGTCCATGGCAAGACCCTGGGCCTGGTGGGCATGGGCCGCATCGGCCAGGCCATCGCCCGCCGCGCCCACCTGGGTTTCGGCATGCAGGTCAACTACACCGCCCACGCCGCCAAGCCCGAGGTGGACGAGCGCTTCGGCGCGCGCTTCCTGCCGCTGCCCGAGTTGCTGGCGAGCTGCGACTTCCTCTGCATCACCGTACCCCTGAGCGACGAGACCCATCACCTGCTGGGCGCCGCCGAACTGGCCCGGTTGCCGCCCCACGCCATCCTGATCAACGTCTCGCGCGGCCCGGTCATCGATGAAGCCGCCCTGATCGCCGCCTTGCAGGAAGGCCGGCTGCGTGGCGCCGGGCTGGACGTCTTCGATCGGGAACCCGTGGCGCCGGACTCGCCCCTGCTGCAGCTGCCCAACGTGGTGCCCACGCCGCACCTGGGCTCGGCGACCCGGGAGACGCGCGAGGCCATGGCCCGTTGCGCGGTGGACAACCTACTGGCCGCCCTGGGCGGTCAGCGACCGGCAAATCTGGTCAATCCGCAGGCCTGGACGCGGCGCGAGTGAGCCTTGGCCGTCATTTGTGGTCAGACAAGTATCATCACAACGGAGAACGCCCCATGACCGCCTTCGACGATCCCCAAGCCTTCGTCAACCGCGTGCGCGAGCAGGCCGCCGATGCCGAACGCAGCGGCGACATCCCGCGTCTGCTGCAACTGGTCAATGAGCTGGCCACCGCCTTCGAGCGCCAGGCCCGCAGCACGGCGGCGGACAACGCTGGCGTGGTACGCGCAGTCGAGGAATTCGAGCGGCACGAGGGCACCTGAGCCGGCCTGCCGGTCGTGACCCGTTCGATACCGTGAGCGATCAGCGCCCCGAGGTCTAGCGCCAGTGCCCATTGCCACCCATACCCTGCTCGGCCGGCTGCTCAAGCTGGTCCCGCGGGAGACGCCGGCTTCCTTGCGCTTTCTGGGCGCTACCCTGCTGATCGCCATCGCGGCCGGAATCCGCCTGAGCCTGGGCATCGACAGCCTGCCCTATCTGCTGTTCATTCCCTTCATCATGGCCGCGGCCTTCTGGTTCGGCCTGGGTCCCGGCATCTTCGCCACCCTGTTGTCGGTGCTGCTGGCCGAGACCCTCTTCGTCAAGGCACCCGCCTATTTCGCACTGTTCTCGGAACGCTGGGTGTCCCATGCGCTGTTCGTGCTGGTCAACGTCATCATGGCGGTGGTCTGCGCGGCCCAGCGCCGCAGCCTGGAGTCCCTCTATCGCTTCGCCGGCAATCTCGGCGAACAGGTCACCCTGCGCACCCGCCAGCGTGATCTGATCTGGCAGGCCAGCCCCGATCTGCTCTGTACGGCGACCCTGGAGGGCCAGCTGCTGGACCTTAATCCAGCCTGGACCAGCACCCTGGGCTGGAGCGAAGAGCAGTTGCGCCACGAGCCTTTCATGGCCTTCGTGCATGTCGAGGATCGCGCCCGCACCGAGGCGGCCCTGGAACGCCTGAAGCACGGCGAACCGGTGTTCGGCTTCGAGAATCGCTATCGGCATCGAGAAGGCGGCTATCGCTGGTTGTCGTGGAATTCGGTGTTGCAGGATGGCCTCATCTATTCTGCGGTGCGCGAAGTCACCGCCATCCGTGAGCAACAGGAAGCCCTGCGCCAGACCGAGGAACAGCTGCGCCAGAGCCAGAAGATGGAAGCCGTGGGCCAGCTGACCGGAGGCATCGCTCATGACTTCAACAACCTGCTGACCGGTGTGATCGGCAGTCTGGACATGCTCAGTCTGAGACTCGAACAAGGCCGCTTCACCGATCTCGAGCGCTATGCCAGTGGCGCCAAGGGTGCCGCCGAGCGCGCCGCGGCCCTGACCCACCGCCTGCTCGCCTTTTCCCGTCGCCAGGCGCTGGATCCTTCGGCCACCCAGACCAACGCACTGGTGCTGGGCATGGAGGAACTCATCCGCCGGTCGGTCGGCCCCCAGATCGAGATCCATATCGAACTGGCGGAGGCGTTGAATCTCACCCTGTGCGATCCCCATCAGCTGGAGAACGCCCTGCTCAACCTGTGCATCAACGCCCGGGATGCCATGCCCGAGGGCGGGATGCTGCGCATCGTCACCGCCAATCGCCGACTCAACGACGCCCAGGCCGCCGCGCTGGAATTGCCGGCTGGCGACTATGTGACCCTGGCAGTGCTCGACACCGGTTCCGGGATGCCGCCCGCGGTGCTGGCGCGGGCCTTCGATCCCTTCTTCACCACCAAGCCGGTGGGCATGGGCACCGGGCTTGGCCTGTCGATGATCTATGGCTTCGCCAGGCAATCCGGCGGGGTCGCCCATATCGCCTCGGCACCCGGCCAAGGCACCACCGTGACCCTCTATCTGCCGCGCCTGGTGGAGCCTTCAGCGTCGTCAGTGGAGACGCCGTCGGCTCCAGCGCTGCGCTATCCCGACGGCATGACCGTCCTGGTGGTGGACGACGAACCTCTGGTGCGCATGCTGGTGGACGAAGCCCTGCGCGAACATCGCATCCATACCCTGGAGGCACCCGATGCCGCCGCGGCGCTGCAGGTACTGGAATCGGATATCTCGCTGGACTTGCTGATTGCCGATGTCGGCCTGCCGGGCGGGCTGAGTGGCTGCCAGCTCGCCGCCCTGGCCCGGGAACGCCGCCCGGGTCTGATGACCCTGTTGATCACCGGCTATGCCGAGGCAAACCTGCCTGGCGAGGCCTTGCCTGTTCCAGATGTCGAGGTGCTGGCCAAGCCTTTCACCCTGGAACGGCTGATGGCCCGCATCGATCAGCTGCTGGCTGCCCGCGAACAAGGGCCGCAGGCCTGATACCGCTGCACTGAGCCGAGCGGGGCCGACAAACGCCGCCAGTTGGTGGACAATACGCGGCTATCCACAGGCAACCGGATCGAAACACCCGCATGAGCGATCTCTCCGCGCACACGCCCATGATGCAACAGTACCTCAAGATCAAGCATCAGCATCCCGAGCAGCTGCTGTTCTATCGCATGGGCGATTTCTACGAGCTGTTCTATGACGACGCCCGGCGTGCCGCCAAGTTGCTCGACATCACCCTGACCGCCCGCGGCGCCTCGGCCGGCAAGTCCATCCCCATGGCCGGCATCCCCTTCCACTCCGCCGAAGGCTACCTGGCCAAGCTGGTCAAGCTCGGCGAATCCGTGGTGATCTGCGAGCAGATCGGCGACCCCGCCACCAGCAAGGGCCCGGTGGAACGCCAGGTGGTGCGCATCATCACCCCTGGCACCGTCAGTGACGAAGCGCTGCTGGACGAGCGCCGCGACAACCTGCTGACCGCCGTGCTGGGCGACGAGCGCCTGTTCGGCCTGGCCGTGCTGGACATCGCCAGCGGCCGCTTCACCGTGCAGGAACTGGCCGGCTGGGAGACCCTGCTGGCCGAGCTTGATCGTCTCAATCCCGCCGAGCTGCTGATCCCCGACGACTGGCCCGCCGGCCTTCCCGCCGAGAAGCGCCGCGGCGTGCGCCGCCGGGCGCCCTGGGACTTCGACTGCGATTCGGCGCTCAAGAGTCTCTGCCAGCAATTCGGTACCGGCGACCTCAAGGGCTTCGGCTGCGACAAGCTGGGCCTGGCCCTCGGCGCCGCCGGCTGCCTGCTGGCCTATGCCAAGGAAACCCAGCGCACCGCCCTGCCGCACCTGCGCAGCCTCAGGCACGAGCGCCTGGACGACACCGTCATCCTCGACGGCGCCAGCCGCCGCAACCTGGAGCTGGACGTCAACCTGGCCGGTGGCCGCGACAACACCCTGCAGTCGGTGGTGGACCGCTGTCAGACCGCCATGGGCAGTCGTCTGCTGACCCGCTGGCTGAATCGGCCGCTGCGCAATCGCGCGGTGATCGAGGCGCGCCAGGACGCCATCACCTGCCTGCTGGAAGGCTATCGCTTCGAGACGCTGCAGCCGCAACTCAAGGACATCGGCGACCTGGAGCGCATCCTCGCCCGTATCGGCCTGCGCAACGCCCGCCCGCGCGACCTCGCGCGCCTGAGAGACGCCCTGGCCGCGCTGCCGGCGCTGCAGGAGGGGTTGACGCAGATGATCGCCCCGCACCTGCTCGACCTGGCCAAAAGCATCAAGACCTATCCGGAACTGGCTGCGACCCTGGCTCGCGCCATCATCGACAATCCGCCGGCGGTGATCCGCGACGGCGGCGTCATCAAGCGCGGCTACGACAGCGAGCTGGACGAGCTGCAGACCCTGAGCGAAAACGCCGGCCAGTTCCTCATGGACCTGGAGGCCCGGGAAAAGGCCCGCACCGGCCTGCAAGGCCTCAAGGTCGGCTACAACCGCGTCCACGGCTATTTCATCGAGATCCCCAGCCGCCAGGCCGAGTCGGCACCGGCCGACTACATCCGCCGCCAGACCCTCAAGGGCGCCGAGCGCTTCATCACCCCGGAGCTCAAGGCCTTCGAAGACAAGGCGCTGTCGGCCCAGAGTCGCGCCCTGGCGCGGGAAAAGGCCCTCTACGAGGCGCTGCTGGAGGAACTCATCGGTCACCTGGCGCCCTTGCAGGACAGCGCCGCGGCCCTGGCCGAACTGGACGTCCTGGCCAACTTCGCCGAGCGCGCCCTCAACCTGGACCTGAACAAGCCGCGCTTCGTCGCGGAGCCCTGCCTGAAAATCGGCCAGGGACGTCACCCGGTGGTGGAGCAGGTGCTGGAAACGCCCTTCGTCGCCAACGACGTCACCCTCGACAACGACACCCGCATGCTGGTGATCACCGGCCCGAACATGGGCGGCAAGTCCACCTACATGCGCCAGACCGCGCTGATCGTGCTGCTGGCCCATGTCGGCAGCTTCGTCCCGGCGGCGAGTTGCGAGCTGTCCCTGGTGGATCGCATCTTCACCCGCATCGGCTCCAGCGACGACCTGGCCGGTGGCCGCTCCACCTTCATGGTGGAGATGAGCGAGACCGCCAACATCCTGCACAACGCCAGCGAACACAGCCTGGTGCTGATGGACGAGGTCGGCCGCGGCACCAGTACCTTCGACGGCCTGTCCCTGGCCTGGGCCGCCGCCGAGCAACTGGCGCGCCTGCGCGCCTGGACGCTGTTCGCCACCCATTACTTCGAGCTGACCGTGCTGCCGGAAGGCCAGCCGAGCGTGGCCAACGTCCACCTCAACGCCACCGAGCACAACGACCGCATCGTCTTCCTGCACCATGTGCTGCCCGGTCCGGCCAGCCAGAGCTATGGCCTGGCCGTGGCCCAACTGGCCGGCGTGCCAGAGGACGTCATCCTGCGCGCGCGGGAGCATCTCGCCCGCCTGGAAGCGGCCAGTTTCAACGGTGAGGTGGGTGCCCCCCTGCCGGTAAGCGCGCCGGCCAAGGGTCGTCCGTTGCAGGCCGATCTGTTCGCCAGCGCCACCCATCCTCTCATCGAGGAACTGGAACGCCTGCAGCCGGACGACATCACACCCAGACGGGCCATGGAGCTTATCTACGAATGGAAAAAGCGTATCTGAGTTAACGGATACGAGGGTTCCGGCAATGCTGCTAGAATCCGCCGCCTTAGCCTGAGGAGAACGAGCAGATGACCTTCGTCGTCACTGACAACTGCATCAAATGCAAATATACCGACTGCGTGGAAGTCTGCCCGGTGGACTGCTTCTACGAAGGCCCCAACTTCCTGGTAATTCACCCGGACGAGTGCATCGACTGCGCCCTGTGCGAGCCCGAGTGCCCGGCCCAGGCGATCTTCTCGGAAGACGAGGTACCGGCCGGCCAGGAAGCCTTCATCGAACTCAACAGTGAGCTGGCCAACATCTGGCCGAACATCACCGAGAAGAAGGAAGCCCTGCCCGACGCGGCCGAATGGGATGGCAAGACCGGCAAGCTCGCCCAGCTCGAGCGCTAGGCCGCGCCTGGAAATCCAGGCCAAAAAAAAAGGGGGCGGATCGCTCCGCCCCCTTCGTCCCTGTCCCTGTAATCCTGTCACCGTCCTGGTGAACCTCGTCCCGAGGTGTTCCCGATCCGCTTCCTGCCGATCCGCGTCGTCCCAGACACAGCGCCGATAGTACGCTTCTGCCGAAGGCTGGCAATCTGCCACAGTCGGTCACGGCGAACTCGCTAAGCACGCCCCTCGAAACAAAAAAACGTTACGCGGCAAGCACTTGGCTATTGGTCGAGCTGCTCAAGCGATACTTTCCGGCAGCCTGAAGCGATGCATGCTTACGCGGACTGTAAGCCTTGGCTTACAACGACACGCAGAAAAAAGCCCGGATAAATCCGGGCTCCGTTTGGCTGACATTCAGCTAGGCATGTTCAGAACAGCGAGTCACTGGACAGGCCATTGCGCTCGAAAATCTCGCGCAACCGCTTGAGCGCCTCGACCTGGATCTGCCGGACCCGCTCGCGGGTGAGCCCTATCTCCTGCCCGACCTCTTCCAGGGTGCAGGCTTCATGACCACGCAGGCCGAAGCGACGCACCACGACCTCGCGCTGCTTTTCCGGCAGCTCCAGCAGCCACTGGTCGATGCTCTGGTTGAGATCCGAATCCTGCAGCAATTCGCAGGGATCGGTGGGGCGGTCGTCGGTCAGGGTGTCGAGCAGGGTCTTGTCGGAATCGGGGCCGAGGACCATGTCAACCGAGCTGATCCGCTCGTTCAGGCCCATCACCCGCTTGACGTCCGCTACCGGCTTTTCCAGCAGGGCGGCGATTTCCTCGGGTGAAGGCTCGTGGTCGAGCTTCTGGGTCAGTTCGCGCGCGGCGCGCAGATGCAGGTTGAGTTCCTTGACCACATGGATCGGCAGGCGAATGGTGCGGGTCTGATTCATGATCGCCCGCTCGATGGTCTGCCGGATCCACCAGGTGGCATAGGTGGAGAATCGGAAACCTCGCTCGGGATCGAATTTCTCCACCGCGCGAATCAGGCCGAGATTGCCCTCCTCGATCAAATCGAGCAGCGACAGACCGCGATTGATGTAGCGTCGAGCGATCTTCACCACCAGGCGCAGGTTGCTTTCGATCATGCGCTTGCGACCGGCAGGATCGCCACGCTGGGCAAGACGGGCGAAATGCACTTCCTCCGCTGGTGACAGCAGCGGCGAAAAGCCGATTTCGTTGAGATAGAGCTGGGTAGCGTCGAGCGCTCGGCCGTAGTCGGCCAGTTTCGCCCCCCGCAAGACCTGATTGCCGCGCCCGGAGAGCGCCTTGGTCATGGCTGAATCGGCGGATTCCTCACCGAAGGGATTGGAATCGAGAAGCAGGACATCATCGCCGAGGTCGTACTCGGTTTCTTGTTTGTTCTGGATCATCTTGAGTAACCCTTGCTCGTCTGCGCTTCGAGCCAGGGCGTATCGATACGTTGCCGATGCGCCATGACTCGCCCCAAAAAAGCTGCGGGATCGAGTCGGCGCCTAGCGAATCAGCGATTGGGCAAAAACTGCAAGGGATCCACCGGCTTGCCCTGACGGCGAATCTCGAAATGGAGCTTGACCCGATCAGTCCCGGTCGAACCCATCTCGGCAATCGTCTGCCCTATCTTGACACGCTCACCTTCCCGAACCATCAACCTACGATTGTGACCGTAGGCACTAACGTAGGTTTCGCTGTGTTTGACGATAACCAGTTCACCATAACCCCGTAGACCATTTCCCGCATAGACCACGGTACCGTCGGCAGCGGCCATCACGGGCTGACCTTCCTGCCCGGCGATGTCTATTCCCTTGTTTAGGCTGCTGCTGGCCGAGAAGCGGCTGATCAACGTACCTTTCGTCGGCCAGGCCCAACCGGATGCGGATTGGGGACATCACGGGTCGGCGTCTGAGCGGGCGTTACCGGCGTCGGCGGGGGCGCGGCGGGCAGATTGGGGGTCACCACCGGGGTGGCGACAGTGGGACTGGAGGTGACGGGCGGCAGGATGGGCACTGGTGTCGCCACCGGAGTGCCGGGTGCCGGAGCAGAAGCTACCGTGGCCGGTCGACGGATGATGCGACTGGAACCACTGGCGCTGGAACCGCTGCCGAAACGGATGACCTGGCCGACATGGATGACATAGGGTGCCCCGAGGCCGTTCTGGGCTGCCAGGGCACGCCATTCCCAACCATTGCGGGAGGCGATGGAGAACAGGGTGTCACCGCGCTTGACGCGATACTGCCCGGAAGTGACCTGGGGTACGCTGCTGCGGCCATCGCCGCGGTCGACCACCGGCGCTCGCGAGCCGTTGCTCGAACAGCCCGCCAGCAGCAGAGCCACGAGCATCCCCGCCAGCCAGCCTGAACGCCCTCGTCCTGGAAATCCTTGCGCTCGGGCCTTCACCCGTTCCTCCCGCAGAGTCTGATCATCTACCGTCCGGCCATCCCGCCGGCCTCAAGCGGCCGCAGCCGCCAGGCAGCCTTGGAGCGCGGTACCGGGGTAACGTTCCCTGTCGCTCACTGGGCCAGGGGTCCATTGAGCAGGGGCACGAAACGGACGGCATTGAGTTCGTGGCGGACGAAGCCTTCGGCTTCGCGCACGATCAGCAGGAGCTTCTGCTCCTCGTCGACGCCTACCGGGATCACCAGGCGACCGCCGGGTGCCAGCTGGTCGAGCAGCGCCTGGGGCACTTCCCGCGCCGCGGCGGTGACGATGATGCCGTTGTAGGGCGCCAGCGCCGGCCAGCCTTCCCAGCCATCGCCCCAGCGAAACACCACGTTGCGCAGATTGAGTTCGAGCAGACGCTCCTTGGCTCTGTCCTGCAGCGACTGGATGCGCTCCACGGAAAACACCCGCTCCACGGTCTGCGCCAAGATGGCGGTCTGGTAGCCGGAGCCGGTGCCGATCTCCATGACCTTGTCCAGCGGACCGCCGGCGAGCAGCAGCTCGGTCATGCGCGCCACCATGAACGGCTGGGAAATGGTCTGGTTGTGGCCGATGGGCAGCGCCGTGTCTTCGTAGGCGCGATGGGCCAGGGCCTCGTCGACGAACAGGTGACGCGGCGTACGGCGGATCACCTCCAGCACCTGGGCGTTGGACAGCCCCTCTTCGTAGAGGCGCTGGATGAGGCGCTCCCGGGTGCGCTGGGAGGTCATGCCGATGCCGTGTCTTTGCATATGCTCTTGCCCCTGAGTCATGCCAGCAGCTCCGTCAGTGCCTGCAGGCCGGCGAAACCCTCGCGGAAGGTGCGATCGAACTGCAGTGGCGTCACCGAGACATAGCCTTCCAGCACGGCATGGAAGTCGGTGCCCGGTCCGCCATCCACCGCATCGCCGGAAACCGAGATCCAGTAGCCCGCCTTGCCACGCGGATTGACCTCGCGCACCGGCGGCTTGGCCTGGGCGCGATGACCCAGACGGGTCAGCTGCAGCCCCTTGATCTGCGCAAGCGGCAGATCCGGGATGTTGACGTTGAGGACGGTGCGCGGCGGCAGATCGAAGCGCTCGTGCAAGGCCACGATACGGGCGGCGATCTCGGTCGCGACCGCCATGTTGTCGGCACTGCGCGACACCAGCGAGAAGGCCAGCGCCGGGCGGTTGAGAAAACGCCCTTCCATGGCCGCGGCCACGGTACCGGAATAGAGGACGTCGTCGCCAAGATTGGCGCCCAGGTTGATCCCGGCCACCACCATGTCCGGCGTAGCTTCCAACAGGCCATTGAGGCCGAGGTGAACGCAATCGGTAGGCGTGCCGTTGACGCCCAGGAAGCCGTTGGGCAGGCGCTGCGGATGCAGGGGGCGGTCCAGCGTCAGGGCACTGCTCACGCCGCTCATGTCATAGAGCGGCGCGACTACCTGGCACTCGTAGTCCGCACGGGCGGAGAGCGCGGCATGCAGCGCGGCGATACCGGGGGCCAGCACCCCATCGTCGTTGGCGATCAGAAGTCGCATGGATGTTCCGTCTGCCCTGCCTCGCCAAGCGTTACCAGCTCGCGAACCACTGCGGTGGCAAAACAGCCGGCCGGCAGGACGAATTCGAGTTGCAGAATGTCAGGAGCGGGATAATGCCACGTCAGGCCGCCGATGGGGAGGCGCAGGATGCGCCGTTCATGCGAGAGGCCGGCACCGGCCAGCCAGGCGGGCAGCTCTCCGGCGGCCCTGGCCACCTCCTGTTCCAGGGCCGCGGCCGGACCCTGCACCAGGGATTCACCGGCGCCCCACAGCGGGCCCGTGGGGTGCAGATCGAGCGCCGCCAGGCGCGGATCCGCCAGATCGGCGGCGGTCGCCGGAAAGTGGCTGCGGCTGTCGGTGAAGGCCAGCAGATCGCCCTCCTGCGCCTGATTCCAGGAGTTGTCGGCGATCCGTTCGGCCAGCACCTGATTGAACAGCCAGCTGCGCGCGGCGGACAGCGTCCGTGAACGCCGGTTGCGCTGTTCGGGCAGACGCTGCTCGCGAGCACACGCCTGGGCGTCGGCCAGATTGCCGCCCTGGTAGCCGAAGCGCTGCGGGCCGAAATAGTTGGGTACGCCGCCGGTAGCGATGGCCTGCAGCCGCGCCTCCAGCAGCGCGGCATCGGCCTGGAGCCCGGTCAGGCGCAGGCGGAAGCCATTGGCGGCATGGGCGCCCCGCTGCAGCTTGCGCCGGTGCCGACCCTGCTGGAGGATCACCAGCGTCTCGTCGCAGGCGGCCGCCAGGTCCGGATCGGCCTTGCCGGGCAGGTGCAGGCTGAACCACTGGCGGGTCAGGGCCTGGCGATCCTTGAGGCCGGCGTAGCTGATCGCCCGCTGCGGCACCCCGGCGGCACGCGCCAGGCGGCGCACGGCTTCCTCGGTGTTGAGGCCGCGCTTCTCGACCCACAGCCAGAGGTGCTCGCCATCACCGCTCAGCGGGATGTCCAGCACCTCGTCCACCTGAAAGTCCTCGGCACTGGCCTTGAGAATCGCCTGGCCGCAGGGCTCGCCATGGGCGCGCGGCCCGAGCAGCTGGTCTTCGGTCATAGTGGCAACAGCAGGGCCACGGCGTGCACGGCGATGCCCTCTTCGCGCCCGACGAAACCCAGACGCTCGGTGGTGGTGGCCTTGACGTTGACCTGGCCCAGCTCGACCTGCAGGTCCTCGGCGATGGCCTGGCGCATGGCCTCAATGTGCGGCGCCATCTTGGGCGCCTGGGCGGCGATGGTGCCGTCGACGTTACCGACCTTCCAGCCCTGTTCACGGACCAGCTCGACCACATGGCGCAGGAGCACCCGGCTGTCGGCGCCCTTGAAGCGCGGATCGGTATCGGGGAAATGCTTGCCGATGTCGCCCAGGGCGGCCGCACCCAGCAGGGCATCGGCCAGGGCATGCAGCAGCACGTCGCCATCGGAGTGGGCAACCAGGCCGTGGTGGTGGGGAATACGAATGCCACCGAGGGTAATGAAGTCGCCCTCGCCAAAGGCGTGAACGTCGAAACCGTGACCTATGCGCATGAACAGAGACGCCCTGGAAAATGACAGGGCGTCGATTCTACCGGCTGTGGACAGGCGCCGTCGCCCTTACGAGGTCGACAGGGCCGCCGCGTGATGCCGCAGGTGGTCGTCGATGAAGCTGGCGACGAAGAAATAGCTGTGGTCATAGCCTGGCTGCAGCCGCAGTTCCAGCGGATGACCCGTGGCTTCCGCCGCCCGCTGCAGGGCCTGGGGCTTGAGCTGTTCGGCGAGGAAGCTGTCCTGCTCACCCTGGTCGACCAGCAGCGGCAGGCGCTCCTCGGCCTTGGCCAGCAGCGCGCAGGCATCCCACTCCGCCCAGCTGCTGCGGTCGTCACCCAGGTAGTGGGAGAACGCCTTGTGCCCCCAGGGACAATCCAGCGGATTGACGATGGGCGAGAAGGCCGACACCGAACGATAGCGACCCGGATGCCGCAGGGCGCAGATCAGGGCCCCGTGGCCGCCCATGGAATGACCGCTGACGCCGCGGCGATCCGAGACCGGGAAGTTGGCCTCGATCAGCGCCGGCAGCTCCTCCACCACATAGTCGTGCATGCGGTAATGCTTGGCCCAGGGCTGCTGGGTGGCATTGATGTAGAAGCCGGCGCCCAGGCCGAAGTCCCAGGCCTTTTCGGGGTCGTCCGGTACGCCTTCGCCGCGCGGACTGGTGTCCGGCGCCACCAGCACCAGGCCCAGCTCGGCCGCCAGGCGCTGGGCGCCAGCTTTCTGCATGAAGTTCTCGTCGGTGCAGGTCAGCCCCGACAGCCAGTAGAGCACCGGCAGGTCGCTACGGGCTTCCGCCTGCGGCGGCAGGTAGACGGCAAAGGTCATGTCGCAGTCGAGACTGCGCGCGCGATGGCGATAGCGCTTGTGCCAGCCGCCGAAACTCTTGTTGCTGGAGAGCAGTTCGAGACTCATGGTCATCTCCCGAACAGGGGGCGCCCCTGGGCGCCCGCCTGGTGATCAGTAATGGACGACGGTGCGGATGCTCTTGCCTTCGTGCATCAGCTCGAAGGCCTCGTTGATCTGCTCCAGGCCCATGGTGTGGGTGATGAAGGTGTCCAGCGGGATCTCGCCGCTCTGCGCCTTGCGCACATAGCCGGGCAGCTCGCTGCGGCCCTTGACGCCGCCGAAGGCGCTGCCGCGCCAGACGCGACCGGTCACCAGCTGGAACGGCCGGGTGCTGATCTCCTGGCCAGCCCCGGCCACGCCGATGATCACCGACTCGCCCCAGCCCTTGTGGCAGCATTCCAGGGCCGCACGCATCAGGTTGACGTTGCCGACGCATTCGAAGCTGTAGTCGACGCCGCCGTCGGTCAGCTCGACGATGACCTCCTGGATCGGCTTCTGGTGATCCTTGGGATTGACGAAGTCGGTGGCGCCCAGTTCGCGGGCGATGTCGAACTTCGAGGGATTGATGTCGATTGCGATGATGCGGCTGGCCTTGGCCATCTTGGCGCCGATGATGGCGGCCAGACCGATGCCACCCAGACCGAAGACCGCAACGGTGGCGCCCTCTTCCACCTTGGCGGTGTTGAGCACGGCGCCGATGCCGGTGGTCACGCCACAGCCCAGCAGGCAGACCTTTTCCAAGGGTGCCTCAGCAGGGATCTTGGCCACCGAGACCTCCGGCAGCACCGTGTACTCGGAGAAGGTCGAGCAGCCCATGTAGTGGTAGATCGGCTCGCCGTTGTAGGAGAAGCGGGTGGTGCCGTCGGGCATCAGGCCCTTGCCCTGGGTCGCGCGCACCGAGCTGCACAGGTTGGTCTTGCCGGATTTACAGAATTTGCACTGGCCGCATTCGGCGGTGTACAGCGGGATGACGTGATCGCCCACGGCGACCGAGGTCACGCCCTCGCCCACCGCCTCGACGATGCCACCGCCTTCGTGACCGAGGATGCAGGGAAAGACCCCCTCGGAGTCCTGGCCGGACAGGGTGTAGGCGTCGGTGTGGCAGACGCCGGTGGCGACGATGCGGATCAGCACCTCACCGGCCTTGGGCGGCTCGACGTCCACTTCGACGATCTTCAGGGGCTCATTGGGCGCGAAGGCTACGGCGGCGCGGGACTTGATCATGCTCGACTCCAGTAGGACGAAAAAACGAGGTGATCAGTTTAGACGCCAGAAATCCTGGAACAATCGGGCATACTGGAATTCATTTTTGCCACAGGGAAACAATGATGGGTTGGGAGGGTATCGATGAGTTCGTCGCGGTGGCGAACACCCTGCACTTTGGTCAGGCCGCCGATCGCCTGGGCACCTCCACGTCCCACGTCAGCCGTCAGGTGGCAAGGCTGGAGGAGCGTCTGCAGGCGCGTCTGCTCTATCGCAGCACCCGCAGCGTCGCCCTCACCGAAGCCGGTCACACATTTCTCCAGCACTGCCGCCGCCTGCAGGAGGCACGCGACGAAGCCCTGCGCGAGGTCAGCGATCTCTCCAGCCAGCCCAAGGGGCTGATCCGCATGACCTGCGCCGTGACCTATGGCGAACGCTTCGTCGTGCCCCTGGTCAACGATTTTCTCGCCCGCCATCCCGAGGTGAGTCTGGAACTGGACCTGACCAACCGCACCGTCGACCTGCTGCACGAGGGCTACGATCTGGCCATCCGCCTGGGCCGCCTGGCCGACTCGCGTCTGGTAGCGACGCGCCTGGCACCACGGGAGCTCTATCTGTGCGCCGCGCCGAGCTATCTGGAGCGCTTCGGTGCGCCCCATACCCTGTCCGAGTTGAGTCGCCATCGTTGCCTGGTGGGTACCAGCGATATCTGGAGCTTTCGCGAAAACGAGCGCGAGGTGCTGCACCGGGTCCAGGGCTCCTGGCGCTGCAACAGCGGCCAGGCGGTGCTCGACGCTGCCCTGCGTGGCTTCGGCCTCTGCCAGCTGCCGGATTACTACGTGCAGCCGCATCTGGCCCGCGGCGAGCTGCGCGCCCTGCTGGACAATCGTCAGCCGCCCAATAGCGCGGTCTGGGCGCTTTATCCGCAGCGGCGCTTTCTCTCGCCGAAGATTCGCCTGCTGGTGGAACACCTCAAGCAGGGCCTGGGCACCCCGCGCCCAGGGGCTCGCCACCCAGTGGATTGAGCGCAGCGAGCGAGTCTTTTCAGCGATGGGCCACTGCGGGCCTGGGTCCTAGGCCTCGGCGAAGACCTGTTGCAGCCGCTGCAGGTCTTCGGGGGTGGTGACCTTGATGTTGTCCGCGCGGCCTTCGACCAGGCGCGGCGCATGACCGGCCCATTCCATCGCCGACGCCTCATCGGTGATGGCAGCGCCCGCAGCCAGGCCGGCGCTCAGGGCGTCACGCAGGGCACCGAGGCGAAACATCTGCGGCGTATAGGCCAGCCAGACCTGGCTGCGATCCACGGTTTCGCTCACCCGGCCATCGCGGCCAACGCGCTTGAGGGTATCCCGTGCCGGCACGCCCAGGAGGCCACCCACCGGGTCCTGGGCCAGTTCGGCCAGCAGCCGGTCCAGATCCTCGCGACAGAGATTGGGTCGCGCGGCATCGTGCACCAGCACCCAGTCGCCGTCGGTGGCGCCCTGCTCGCTCAGCAGCAGCAGGCCACCGAGTACCGAGTCGGCGCGCTCGCGACCGCCCGGTGCGCGCAGGATGCGGGCATCGCGGGCGCAGGCCAGCGTCGGCCACCAGGGGTCTTCCGGCGCCAGGCTCACCGCCAGGCCGCGCAGGCGCGGGTGGTCGAGAAAACAGTCGAGGGTGCGCTCCAGCAGACTGCGGCCGCACAGGTCGAGGTATTGCTTGGGTCGGTCGGCACGCATCCGCGCACCCACGCCCGCGGCGGGGATGACCGCCCAGAAGGAAGGCAGGAGGGACATTATTTGGATTGCAGGAAGAGGGTTTCGCCTTGTTTGACCATGCCGAGTTCGTGGCGGGCACGCTCCTCGACGGTCTCCATGCCTTTCTTGAGCTCGACGACCTCGGCTTCGAGGATCTCGTTGCGCTCCAGCAGGCGCTTGTTCTCACCATTCTGGTCGGCAATCTGCTGCTTGAGTTCGCGCACCTGGGCGAAGCTGCCATCACCGACCCACAGGCGATACTGAAGACCGCCGAGCAGCAGGAGCAGGAAGGGGAACAGCCAGTAGGGACTTCGCATGGGAGATAACGGATTCGCGGACGGCGGATGCCGCAAAGGCGGCGGCAGAGACGAAAACAGGATAGAAGCCCAGCTCTACGCTTGTAAACTGGGCATCTATCCTGTGGTCCGTCGGACGTGGCGGGAGGCGCTGACCTGAGTCAGCACCTCCCCGGTCGCGCAGCCCTTAGCTGCGGAACTCGGCACGGCCGCGGTAAGGCGCCTTGGCACCCAGCTGCTCTTCGATGCGCAGCAGCTGGTTGTACTTGGAGACGCGATCGGAGCGGCACAGCGACCCGGTCTTGATCTGACCGGCGGCGGTGCCCACGGCCAGATCGGCGATGGTGGAGTCTTCGGTCTCGCCGCTGCGGTGGGAGATCACCGCCGTGTAGCCGGCGGCCTTGGCCATCTGGATGGCTTCCAGGGTCTCGGTCAGGGAGCCGATCTGATTGAACTTGATCAGGATCGAGTTACCGATGCCCTTCTCGATGCCTTCCTTGAGGATCTTGGTGTTGGTGACGAACAGGTCGTCGCCCACCAGCTGCACCTTGCTGCCGATCTTGTCGGTCAGCGCCTTCCAGCCGGCCCAGTCGGACTCGTCCATGCCATCTTCGATGGAGATGATCGGGAATTGCTCGGTCAGCCCGGCCAGGTAGTCGGCGAAACCGTTGGCGTCGAAGGCCTTGCCCTCGCCGGACAGGTCGTACTGGCCGTCCTTGTAGAATTCGCTGGAAGCGCAGTCCAGGGCCAGGGTCACGTCGGTGCCCAGCGCGTAGCCGGCATTCTTCACCGCTTCGGCGATGGCGGCCAGGGCGTCGGCGTTGGAAGCCAGGTTCGGCGCGAAGCCGCCTTCGTCACCCACGGAGGTGCTCAGGCCCCGAGCCTTGAGCACGGCTTTGAGGTGATGGAAGATCTCGGCACCCACGCGCAGGGCGTCGGCAAAGCTCTTGGCGCCGACCGGCTGGACCATGAATTCCTGGATGTCGACGTTGTTGTCGGCATGTTCGCCGCCATTGATGATGTTCATCATCGGCACCGGCATGGAGTACTGACCGGGGGTACCGTTCAGGTTGGCGATGTGGGCGTAGAGCGGCAGGTCCTGGTCTTCGGCAGCGGCCTTGGCGGCCGCCAGGGACACGGCCAGGATGGCGTTGGCGCCCAGCTTGGCCTTGTTCTCGGTACCGTCCAGCTCGATCATGGCGCGGTCCAGGGCCTTCTGGTCGCTCGGATCCTTGCCCAGCAGCAGGTCACGGATCGGGCCGTTGATGTTGCCCACGGCCTTCAGCACGCCCTTGCCCAAATAACGGCTCTTGTCGCCGTCGCGCAGCTCCAGTGCCTCGCGCGAACCGGTGGACGCGCCGGACGGCGCGGTGGCGCGACCGACGATACCATTGTCCAGGATAACGTCCGCTTCAACGGTGGGGTTGCCGCGGGAATCCAGGACTTCACGTCCCTTGATGTCGACGATGTTAGCCATTTTTGTATCGATCTCCATGTTACCGGTCATTGACGGATCAGCCTTCGGCTGCGCCTGGGCCTTTTGGTTCAGCCGCCGCTTAGGCAGTTTCGATCGGCGTGAACGACTTCACCAGCTCGTCCAGCGCCTTGAGCTGGGCCAGGAAGGGCTCCAGCTTCTCCAGGCGCAGGGCACAGGGGCCGTCGCACTTGGCATGTTCGGGATCCGGATGGGCTTCGAGGAACAGACCGGCCAGGCCCTGGCTCATGCCCGCCTTGGCCAGGTCGGTGACCTGAGCGCGGCGGCCGCCGGCGGAATCGGCGCGACCGCCCGGCATCTGCAGGGCATGGGTCACGTCGAAGAACACCGGGTAGCCGAAGCTCTTCATGACGCCGAAGCCGAGCATGTCGACCACCAGGTTGTTGTAGCCGAAGGAGGAGCCCCGCTCGCAGAGGATCAACTGGTCGTTGCCGGCTTCTTCGCACTTGGCGAGGATGTGCTTCATCTCCTGGGGCGCGAGGAACTGCGCCTTCTTGATGTTGATCACGGCGTCGGTCTTGGCCATGGCCACCACCAGGTCGGTCTGCCGCGAGAGAAAGGCCGGCAGCTGGATGATATCGCACACCGCCGCCACCGGAGCCGCCTGATAGGGCTCGTGGACGTCGGTGATCACCGGCATGCCGAAGGTGGCCTTGAGCTCTTCGAAGATGCGCAGGCCGGCTTCCATGCCCGGACCGCGATAGCTGGTCACCGAGGAGCGGTTGGCCTTGTCGAAGCTGGCCTTGAAGACATAGGGGATGCCCAGCTTCTCGGTCACCTTGACGTATTGCTCGCAGACCTGCATGGCCAGGTCACGGGATTCCAGCACGTTCATGCCGCCGAACAGCACGAAGGGCTTGTCGTTGGCGATCTCGATGTTGCCGGCGCGGACGATCTTCTGCACGGTCATGCTCAATCCTTCTTGGCGTAACGCAGGGCGGCGTTGACGAAGCCGCTGAACAGCGGATGGCCGTCACGCGGGGTGGAGGTGAACTCCGGGTGGAACTGGCAGGCGACGAACCAGGGATGGTCCGGGGCTTCCACCACCTCCACCAGGGCGCCGTCGCCCGAGCGACCGGAGATCTTCAGGCCGGCGGCCTGGATCTGCGGCAGCAGGTTGTTGTTGACCTCGTAGCGGTGACGATGGCGCTCGACGATGACGTCCTGGCCGTAGCAGTCGTGCACCAGGGTGCCTTCGCTCAGCTGGCACTCCTGGGCGCCCAGACGCATGGTGCCACCCAGATCCGAGCCTTCGGTGCGGATCTCGGTGGCGCCGGTGGCGTCCTGCCACTCGGTGATCAGGCCGACCACCGGGTGCCCGCTGGCCTTGTCGAATTCGGTGGAATTGGCGTCTTTCCAGCCCAGCACGTTACGGGCGAATTCGATGACCGCCACCTGCATGCCCAGGCAGATGCCCAGGTAGGGAATCTTGTTCTCGCGAGCGTACTGCACGGTGGCGATCTTGCCTTCCACGCCGCGCAGGCCGAAGCCGCCGGGAACCAGGATGGCGTCCACGCCCTTGAGCAGATGGGTGCCCTGCTGCTCGATGTGCTCGGAATCGATATAGCGCAGGTTGACCTTGGTGCGGCTCTGGATGCCGGCGTGGGTCATGGCCTCGATCAGCGACTTGTAGGCGTCGAGCAGTTCCATGTACTTGCCGACCATGGCGATGGTGACTTCCTGCGCGGGGTTGAGCTTGGCGTCCACCACGCGATCCCACTCGGACAGATCGGCCGGCTTGCACTCCAGGCCGAAGCGCTCGATGACGAACTCGTCCAGGCCCTGGGCGTGCAGCACGGAGGGAATGCGGTAGATGGTGTCGACGTCTTCCAGGGAGATGACCGCGCGCTCTTCGACGTTGGTGAAGAGCGCGATCTTGCGACGCGAGGAGCTGTCGACGGTGTGGTCGGACCGGCAGATCAGCACATCGGGCTGCAGGCCGATGGAGCGCAGCTCCTTGACCGAATGCTGGGTCGGCTTGGTCTTGGTCTCGCCGGCGGTGGCGATATAGGGCACCAGGGTCAGGTGCATCAGCATGGCGCGGCGCGCCCCGATCTCCACCCGCAACTGGCGGATGGCTTCGAGGAAGGGCTGCGACTCGATGTCGCCGACGGTACCGCCGATCTCCACCAGGGCCACGTCGGCATCGCCGGCGCCCTTGATGATGCGTCTCTTGATCTCGTCGGTGATGTGCGGGATCACCTGCACGGTGGCGCCCAGGTAGTCGCCGCGACGCTCCTTGCGTAGCACGTCCATGTAGATGCGACCGGTGGTGAAGTTGTTGTTCTGGGTCACGGTGGTGCGGATGAACCGCTCGTAGTGACCTAGGTCCAGGTCGGTCTCGGCGCCGTCATGGGTGACGAACACCTCGCCGTGCTGGAAGGGACTCATGGTGCCGGGATCCACGTTGATGTAGGGATCCAGCTTGAGCATGGTGACCTTCAGCCCTCTCGCTTCCAGAATGGCGCCCAGGGAAGCCGAGGCGATGCCTTTCCCCAAAGAAGAAACAACACCGCCCGTGACGAAAATAAAGCGCGTCATGAAAATTCCTAGAATCTGCGTTGAGGCGGAGAGCCGCCGATGAAAGCGAGAGCGGTCGGCCTGGCGCCGGACCAATGCACACCGTCCACTCGGAGCGAGCGGAAAATGCGGTATAAGACGGGAGCGTAGTCTAGCCTAAAGGTCATCCCAGCTCAAACCCACCCATGCCGTCTGCGGGCTGCCACTCAAGCCGCCCTCCCCCTGGCAGAGCACTCAGGCCGGGCAGATTGGCCACGGCCAGCAGTTCGTCGCCTCGCCAGAGCAGCGGCAAACGGCCGCGCAGGAAAGGCGGGACCTCCCGCTCGTTGAGCAGGCGCTTGAGATCGCGACTGCCGCGACCGGGTACGACCAGTCGCTCGCCGCCCTGGCGATAGCCGATTCGCCAGCCGGCTTCGACGGCCTGCCCGGTAAAGATCAGGCGGCCATTGCCCCTCAGTTCCAGGGTGCCGACCCGAGCGGCGACCGGCTGGGGAGAGGGCATGACCTGCCAGGCGTCCGGCACCCACCAGATCCGCCCGGCTCCACGGCGCACACTGCCGCCTTCGAGGCGCCAGACGGGATCGCTGGCCGTGCCCGCCTCGCGCACCGCCTGCCAGCCGGCCCAATGGGCGCTGTCGGGCTGGCGCGTCAGCGCAGCCAGCCAGGCACGCAGGGCATTGCGCTGGCGGGCCTCGCTCAAGCGCTGCAAGGGCGCCAGGGCCAGACTGGGCAAGGGAATCCAGGGGAAGGGTTGGGCGACGAGCCGGGCCTGCTGCAGATCCAGGCTGGCCAGTTCGCCGAGCAGTTCGTCGGCTTCGGCCAGGTGACGGGCGCTGCGCGCCATGACCTGATCGACCCCTGGCCAGCGCTGGCGCAACCGTGGCAGCACCTTGTGTCTCAGGTAATTGCGATCCAGCCCGGTATCGGCATTGCTGGGGTCTTCGATCCAGTCCAGCCCTTCGGCTTCGGCATAGGCCAGCAGTGCGGCGCGGGGCTCGTCCAGCAACGGGCGCCAGAGGCGACCGGCCGCCAGCGATCGGGTCTCCGGCATGCCGGCGAGGCCCTTCACACCCGCGCCACGTACCAGCCGCTGCAACAGGGTCTCCAGCTGATCGTCACGATGCTGGCCCAGCACCAGGCAGCCATCCTCCGGCAGCACCCGGGCGAAGGCGGCATAGCGCGCTTCGCGGGCGGCTCGCTCAAGACTGGCGGCGCCATCGGTGCGGACGTGCAGGATAGCGAGAGGAATGGCCAGCCCTTGGCAGACCCGGGTGCAATGCGCGACCCAGGCATCCGCCGCGGCCTGCAGGCCGTGGTGCACATGCACCGCCTGCAGGTCGACCAGCAGGCCGCGCGCGCGCAATCGCGCGCAGAGGTGCAGGAGAACGGTGGAGTCGAGTCCGCCGGAGAAGCCCACTCGCCAGTGACGGGTGGGCGGCTGCCGCTCCAGGCGGGCGTGCAGCCGGTCCAGCAGACTCATGGCCGCGGTATCAGGAAATGCCGTAGCTCATCAGGCGCTTGTAACGACGATCCAGCAGCGCCGGCAGGTCGTAGTCCTTGAGTTCATCCAGCTGCTCCAGCAGTGCGCTGCGCAGGCTGTTGGCCATGGTCTGGGGATCGCGATGGGCACCGCCCAGGGGCTCGTCGATCACCTGGTCGACGATGTTCAGGCTCTTCAGCCGCTCGGCGGTGATGCCCATGGCCTCGGCGGCATCGGGGGCCTTTTCGGCGGTCTTCCACAGAATGGAGGCGCAACCTTCCGGCGAGATCACCGAGTAGGTGGAGTGCTGCAGCATGTTCAGCTGATCGCAGACGCCGATGGCCAGGGCGCCACCGGAACCACCCTCGCCGATCACGGTGGCGATGATGGGGGTCTTGAGGCGCGCCATGACCCGCAGGTTCCAGGCGATCGCCTCGCTCTGACCGCGCTCTTCGGCGTCGATGCCCGGGTAGGCCCCGGGGGTGTCGATAAAGGTCAGGATCGGCATCTTGAAGCGTTCGGCCATTTCCATCAGGCGGCAGGCCTTGCGATAGCCTTCCGGACGCGGCATACCGAAGTTGCGGCGGACCTTCTCGCGTACCTCACGGCCCTTCTGGTGACCGATGATCATCACCGGACGACCTTCCAGGCGGGCGATGCCACCGACGATGGCTGGATCGTCGGCGAAGTGGCGGTCACCGTGCAGCTCTTCGAAATCGCTGAACAGATAGCTGATGTAGTCGAGGGTATAGGGACGCAGCGGATGCCGGGCCAGACGAGCCACCTGCCAGCTGGACAGGTCGCTGAAGATGCTCTTGGTGAGCGCCTGACTCTTCTCCTGCAACCGGGCGATCTCGTCACTGATGTTCAGCGCATTGTCGTTACCGACCAGTCGAAGTTCTTCGATCTTGGCCTGGAGATCGGCGATAGGCTGTTCGAAATCGAGATAGTTCGGGTTCATGGGCATCCGTTATTACAATCTAGAGCCAGGGGCCGGGGCGCCTACCTTAAGGGATCGGACGGGACAGGTCGAGACTCCTGCCACATCACCGGCACCCGCCGCTGGCGAGGGTTGGGACGGAGCGCACGAGGCGCTCGGACTTAACGATAGTTCAGAAAGACGTTCTCCCTGCCG
The DNA here is from genome assembly GCF_014522265.1 of Pseudomonas oryzihabitans. Taxonomy (GTDB): domain Bacteria; phylum Pseudomonadota; class Gammaproteobacteria; order Pseudomonadales; family Pseudomonadaceae; genus Chryseomonas; species Chryseomonas aestiva. The sequence continues at coordinate 3,025,939 of NZ_CP017024.1, read as the reverse complement.
AACTGGTCACGCAGGGTTTGAATCAGGCCATCGGCCGGGTCGATCCGGTAGTTCTCGCCGAACTGCAGCAGCGCCCGCGCGGTGGGCCCCTGGTAGTCGATAGTGACCGGACAGGCGCCGCGATGGCGACCGCACAACTCGCCCAGCCAGCGCAGCCGATCGCCGGCCAGCGCCTCGCTGCGCACGGCGATCCTGAGGCTTTCCGCCAGAGCGGTCCGGGCTTCTTCCAGCCCCAGCACGCGCTTGGCGCGCAGGCGCAGGCCACCGGAGAAATCGTCCTGGCTGACCTCGCCCTCGACGATCACCAGGGCATCGGTCTGCAACAGCGCCTGGGCGGCATTGAAGGCTTCGGCGAACAGCGAGGCTTCGATGCGCCCGGAGCGATCGTCCAGGGTGACGAAGCCCATCTTGTCGCCGCGCTTGTTCTTCATCACCCGCAGGTTGACGATCAGACCGGCCACGGTCTGGGTTTCGCGCGAGGGCTTGAGGTCGACGATGCGCTGACGCGCCAGCCGCCGGACCTCGCCTTCGTATTCCTCGATGGGGTGGCCGGTCAGGTACAGCCCCAGGGTTTCCTTTTCCCCGCGCAGACGCTCCTTGAGATTGAGCTCGCGGGCGCGCCGGTGGTTGGCATAGACGTCGGCCTCGGGTTCGGCAAAGACGCCACCAAAGAGATCCACGTGACCACTGTTGTGACTGCGGGCGGTCTGCTCGGCCGAGGCGATGGCCTCTTCCATGGCCGCCAGCAGTACGGCGCGATTCTGGTCGATGGTCGCCTGATAGGCCTTGAGCTCATCGTGATAGTGCGGCCCCAGGCGGTCCAGGGCACCGGAACGGATCAGGGCTTCCAGAGTGCGCTTGTTGATACGCTTGAGATCCACCCGCGCGCAGAAATCGAAGAGGTCCTTGAAGGGCCCCTCGGCACGCGCCTCGACGATGGCCTCCACCGGCCCCTCGCCCACGCCCTTGATGGCGCCCAGGCCGTAGACGATGCGTCCGCCCTCGTTCACGGTGAACTTGAACTCGGAGATGTTCACGTCCGGCGTGTCGATGCGCAGTTTCATGTGGCGGCATTCCTCGATGAGGATCACCACCTTGTCGGTGTTGTGCATGTCCGCCGACAGCACCGCGGCCATGAAGGGCGCCGGATAGTGAGTCTTCAACCAGGCGGTCTGGTAGGAAACCAGGCCGTAGGCGGCCGAGTGCGACTTGTTGAAGCCGTAACCGGCGAATTTCTCCACCAGGTCGAAGATGTTGCCCGCCAGCTCGCCATCGATGCCGTTATTGGCGCAGCCCTCGATGAAGCCGCCGCGCTGCTTGGCCATCTCCTCGGGCTTCTTCTTGCCCATGGCCCGGCGCAGCATGTCCGCCTGGCCCAGGGTGTAGCCGCCCATGACCTGGGCGATCTGCATCACCTGTTCCTGGTAGAGGATAATGCCGTAGGTGGGCGCCAGCACCGGCTGCAGGCCGTCGTACTGGTAGTCCGGATGCGGATAGGCCAACTCGGCGCGGCCGTGCTTGCGGTTGATGAAGTCGTCCACCATGCCGGACTGCAGCGGACCGGGGCGGAACAGCGCCACCAGGGCGATGAGGTCTTCCAGGCAGTCCGGCTTGAGCTTCTTGATCAGCTCCTTCATGCCGCGGGATTCAAGTTGGAAGACGGCGGTGGTCTCGGCCTTCTGCAGCAGGGCGTAGGTCGGCTTGTCGTCCAACGGGATGAAGTCGATGTTGAGCGGCTCGCGCCCCTCCTCCACTTCCGTGCGGTTGATGGTCTCCAGCGCCCACTTGATGATGGTCAGGGTACGCAGACCGAGGAAGTCGAACTTAACCAGGCCGGCCTGCTCGACGTCGTCCTTGTCGAACTGGGTCACCAGGCCGTTGCCGTCCTCGTCGCAGGCGATGGGCGAGAAGTCGGTCAGCTTGGTCGGCGCGATCACCACGCCCCCGGCGTGCTTGCCGGTGCCGCGGGTGATGCCTTCCAGCTTCAGGGCCATGTCCCAGATTTCCTTGGCGTCCTCGTCGGTCGCCAGGAAGTCGCGCAGCACCTCTTCCTGTTCGAAGGCCTTCTGCAGGGTCATGCCCACTTCGAAGGGGATCATCTTCGACAGGCGATCGGCCAGGCCATAGGACTTGCCCTGCACCCGCGCCACGTCGCGCACCACCGCCTTGGCCGCCATGGTGCCGAAGGTGATGATCTGGCTCACCGCCTCGCGGCCATACAGGTCGGCCACGTACTCGATCACCCGGTCGCGACCGTCCATGCAGAAGTCGACGTCGAAGTCGGGCATGGAGATCCGTTCGGGGTTGAGGAAGCGCTCGAACAGCAGGTCGTAGGCCAGCGGATCGAGGTCGGTGATCTTGAGCACATAGGCCACCAGGGAGCCGGCACCCGAGCCCCGGCCGGGGCCGACCGGCACGCCGTTGTTCTTCGCCCACTTGATGAAGTCCATCACGATGAGGAAGTAACCGGGGAAGCCCATCTGGATGATGATGTCGAGCTCGAAGTTGAGTCGGTCGACATACTCCTGGCGCTTCTCTTCGTAGTTCGGCGTGGTCTCGCGCGGCCAGAGCACGGCCAGGCGCTCTTCCAGGCCCTCGAAGGACACATGGCGCAGGTAGTCGTTGATGGTCATCCCGTTGGGAATCGGGAAGTTGGGCAGGAAATACTTGCCCAGCTGGATCTCGATGTTGCAGCGCTTGGCGATCTCGACGGTATTTTCCAGCGCCTCGGGCAGGTCGCTGAACAGCTCGGCCATCTCGGCCGCCGACTTCAGGTACTGCTGGTCGCTGTACTTGCGCTCGCGACGAGGATCATCCAGCGGGCGGCCCTCGCCGATGCAGACACGGGTCTCGTGGGCCTCGAAATCCTCGGCCTTGAGAAAGCGCACGTCGTTGGTCGCCACCAGGGCGCCACCGCAGCGATCGGCCAGGGCCACGGCGGCATGCAGGTGCTCTTCGTCACCGACGCGCTCGGTGCGCTGTACTTCCAGATAGAAGCGATCCTGGAAGACCTGCTGCCATTCCGCGAACAGCTGATCGGCCAGGGCCAGATCGCCTTCGAGCAGCGCCAGGCCGACCTCGCCCTCCTTGGAGCCGGAAAGGGCGATCAGGCCTTCGCTGGCAGCCTTCACCCAGTCGCGCTGGATGACGATCTGGCCATCCTGCTGACCTTCCTGGAAGCCCCGCGACAGCAGCTCGGTGAGGTTGCGATAACCCTTGGCGTTCATGACCAGCAGGGTCATGCGGCTCAGCGGCGCATCGCCATCGCGACCGGCCAGCCAGATGTCGGCGCCGGCGATAGGCTTGATCCCGGCGCCCATGGCGGCCTTGTAGAACTTGACCAGGGAACAGAGGTTGCCCTGGTCGGTCACCGCCACGGCCGGCATTCCGGCCGCTTCGGCGGCCTTTACCAGCCCCTTCACCCGCACGATCCCGTCGACCAGGGAGTATTCCGTGTGCAGACGCAGGTGGACGAAGGATGCGGACATGGCAGAGACCCCTTGATGCATGAGGCGCGAGATTGTACTGGATTGTCGACCCGGGGTCAGACCGCCGCGACGGCCGTCAGTAGGTCGCGATGATCTGGGTGGAGGCCTGGGTCTCGAGGGCGTGCCAGGCGTCACGCACCGGCGCGAAGGAACGCCGGTGGATGGGCGTGGGCCCCAGGCGCCTGAGCGCATCCAGGTGCTCGGCGGTGGGATAGCCCTTGTGCCCGGCCAGGCCATAGCCCGGATAGAGGGCGTCCAGCACCTGCATCTCGCGATCGCGACTCACCTTGGCCAGGATGGAGGCCGCAGCGATCGCCGGGACCTGGCTGTCGCCCTTCACCACCGGCGAACTGGGCACCGCCAGCTTGGGACAGCGATTGCCATCGATCAGGGCCAGCCGCGGCTGCACCTGCAGGCCTTCCACCGCGCGCTGCATGGCCAGCATGGTAGCGTGCAGGATGTTCAACTGGTCGATCTCGGCGACCTCGGCACGGGCCACGCACCAGGCCAGGGCCTTTTCCTGGATCTCGTCGAACAGGGCTTCGCGGCGCGCCAGCGACAGCTTCTTCGAATCGTTCAGCCCAAGAATGGGCTTGCCCGGATCGAGGATCACCGCGGCCGTGACCACGGCGCCGCACAGCGGACCGCGGCCGACTTCATCCACCCCGGCGACCAGTGCCTCGACCAGGTTGAAGTCCAGACCCAGCTGCATCAGCTGCGCGACCGCAGGAGATCCAGCACGGCAGCGGCCGCCTCTACCGAGGCATCGCGCCTCAGGCTGTGATGGATGGCCGCGAAGCTATCGGTCTGCTGCTGTGGCTGTTCCAGCAACGGCAGGAGCTCGGCCACCAGCCGTTCCGGCGTCGCCTCGTGCTGGATCAGCTCGGGCACCAGCTTGCGCCCGGCCAGCAGGTTCGGCAGCGAAATGTAGGGACTCTTCACCAGCTGCTTGAGAATCAGATAGGTCAGGGGCGCCACTCGATAGGCGACCACCATGGGTCGCTTGAACAATAGTGTCTCCAGGGTGGCTGTGCCCGAGGCGATCAGCACGCCGTCGCAGGCGGCCAGCACCTCATGGGAACGGCCATCGGTTAGCAGCAGCGGCAAAGGCGGCCGCCCTTCCAGCAACTGCTCCACCTGCGCCCGCCGCGCGGCATTGGCACAGGGCAACACGAAGCGCACGTTAGGACGTACGGCCAGCAACTGAGCGGCGGCGTCGAGAAACAGCGCACCGAGGCGCCCTACTTCGCCACCGCGACTGCCGGGCAGCAGGGCGACGACCTGACCGTCTTGCGGCAGCCCCAGGGCCTGCCGGGCCGCCAGCCGGTCGCTGTCCAAGGGAATGGTATCGGCCAGCGGATGGCCGACGAAGCGCACCGGCACCTGCTGTTCTTCGTAGAAGCGCGCCTCGAAGGGGAACAGGGTCAGCATCAGGTCGCAGCCATCGCGGATCTTCAATACGCGCTTCTGCCGCCAGGCCCAGACCGAGGGGCTGACGTAATGCACGGCGGGAATGCCCGCGCGATGCAGCTGGGCTTCGATCTCGAGGACGAAATCCGGGGCGTCGATACCGATGAAGACATCGGGACGGGCGTCGAGCAACTGAGCGATCAGCGCCTTGCGCCGCCCCAGGAGTTCGCGCAGGCGGCCGAGCACCTCGACCAGCCCCATGACCGCCAGGCGTTCCATGGGAAATTCGGACACCAGGCCCTCGGCTTCCATCCGCGGACCGCCCACCCCCATGAAGGAGATATTCGGGTGCTGCTCGCGCAACGCCTGCATCAGGCCGGCGCCCAGCAGATCACCCGACGCCTCCCCGGCCACCAGCGCCACGCGCAGCGGGCGCTGGGCGAACTCAGCGGGTGATGCCACGCGTCGCACTCAGAATGGAATCGCGGAACACCGCCACCTCGGGAAACTGCTGAGCCACCGGCTCCAGCTCGCGCAGGGCGTCATCGACGGTCAGGCCCTGGCGGTAGACCACCTTGTAGGCGCGGCGCAATTCCTTGATGGCTTCGGCCGAGAAACCCCGCCGCCGCATGCCTTCGAAGTTCATGCTGCGGGCTTCCGCCGGATTGCCGAACACCGTGACATAGGCCGGTACATCCTTGCCAATGGCCGTGCCCATGCCGGAAAAGCTGTGGGCGCCGATGCGGCAGAACTGATGCACCAGGGTATAGCCGGACAGGATCGCCCAGTCATCGACATGCACGTGCCCGGCAAGGGCCGTGTTGTTGACCAGGATGCAGTGATTGCCAATCACGCTGTCATGCCCGATGTGCACATAGGCCATCAGCAGATTGTGATCGCCAATAGTCGTCTCTTCCCGATCCTGCACGGTACCGCGATGGATGGTGACCCCTTCACGGATGGTATTGTGATCGCCGATCCGCAGCCGGGTCGGTTCGCCCTGATACTTGAGGTCAGGGGTGTCCTCACCGATGGACGAGAACTGGAAGATACGATTGTGACGCCCGATCACGGTCGGCCCCTTGAGGATGACGTGAGGACCGACGACGGTCCCCTCGCCAAGCTCGACATCGGGCCCGATGATCGACCAGGGGCCGACCTGGACATCGGCAGCGAGCCGTGCCTTGGGGTCGACGATAGCCCTGGGGTCAATCAACGTCATAGCTTGCGTTCCGCACAGATGATTTCAGCCGAGCAGACCGGCTTGTCGTCCACACTGGCGTGGCATTCGAACTTCCAGATACCGCGCTTGGTGCTGATGAAGCGAGCGTCGAGCATCAGCTGATCACCCGGCGTCACCGGCTGGCGAAAACGCAGCTTATCCGATCCGACGAAGTAGTACAGGGTGCCATCGGCCGGCGAGGAATTCATCATCTTAAAGCCGAGCACGCCAGCGGCCTGCGCCATGGCCTCGACGATCAGCACGCCCGGCATGATCGGGTGCTGGGGAAAATGGCCGGTGAAGAACGGCTCGTTGATGCTGACGTTCTTGTAGGCGCGAATGCGCTTGGCTTCGATATCCAGCTCCAGCACGCGATCCACCAACAGAAAGGGATAGCGATGCGGGAGATATTCACGGATCTCGTTGATGTCCATCATGGTCGGGGAAGGCCTGTTAAGAAAGGGGGAACATCCGATGCAGAATCAAGCATCAGAAGCAGCGTCATCCCGCGAGGTCACGGTAGCAACGATTTTTTCCAGATGTTGCAGACGGCGGGCCATGTCGTCGAGGTGACGAATCCGCGCGGCGCTCTTCTTCCATTCACCGGCCGGCTGCATGGCCGTGCCGGAGGAATAGGCGCCAGGCTCGGTAATCGAGCGGGTCACCATGGTCATACCGGTAACGAACACGTGATCGCACACCTCGATATGACCGACCATGCCCACGCCGCCGGCGATGGTGCAGTGTTTGCCGATCTTGGTACTGCCAGAGATGCCGACGCAGGCGGCCATGGCGGTGTGCTCACCGACCTGGACGTTGTGCGCGATCATGATCTGGTTGTCGAGCTTGACGCCATCGCTGATGACCGTGTTCGCCAGGGCGCCGCGGTCGATGGTGGTATTGGCACCGATCTCGACGTCGTCGCCGATCAGCACGCCACCCAGCTGGGCGATCTTCTGCCACTGGCCACGCTCGTTGGCGAAGCCGAAGCCCTCGGCGCCGATCACGGCCCCGGACTGCACGACGGCGCGCGCACCGATGGTTACGTCGTGATAGAGCGTGACCCGCGGCGCCAGCCAGCTATCGGCGCCGATGACGCTGCGCGCACCCACCACGCAGTGAGCACCGAGACTGACACCTGCGCCGATGCATGCCTGCGCCTCGATCACCACATAGGGACCAATGGCCGCGGTCGGATCGACCTGGGCATCCGCCGCGACCAGTGCAGTCGGATGAATACCGGCCGCGCTGCGCGGTTTGCGATCGAACAGGTGGGAAAGCCGCGCGTAGGCCAGATAGGGATTCGCCAGGATCAGGGCATCGCCGGCATAGCCGTCGGCGTCCTTGTCCGTCAGCAGCACGGCCCCGGCCTGGGTATCGGCCAGGTAACGGCGGTACTGCGGATTGGCGAGAAAACTCAACTGGTCGGGACCGGCCTCGGGCAGGGTAGCCAGACCGGTGACCAGGCGCTCGGACGAACCGCGCAATTCCACGGTCAACTGGCGGCTTTCCAGCCACTGCGCCAGTTCGCCCAGCGTAAAGGTGCTATGACTCATCAACGACCCGCGTTCATGCGCTCGATGACCTGGCGCGTGATGTCGTATTGCGGCTTCACGTCAACCACGGCGCCACGTTCGAGCACCAGATCGTAGTCACCCTTCTTCAGCACCTCTTCCACGGCCTTGTCCAGGCGCGGCTTGAGCAGCTTGAGCATGTCGCGATCCGAGGCGGCCTTGGCGTCGTTGAGTTCCTTGGACTGGAACTGGAAGTCACGGGCCTTCTGGCGGAAGTCGTTCTCCAGACGGCTACGCTCGGCCTGGGCCAGCTTGTCACCGCCCTTGTTGAGCTTGTCCTGAATGTCCTTGGCGGAGCTTTCCAGACCCTTGAGCTTGTTCAGCTGGGGACCGAACTTCTTCTCGGAATCCACCGCGTACTTCTTGGCGGCATCGGATTCCAGCAGGGCCATCTGGTAGTTCAGGACAGCGATCTTGGTATCGGCGAAGACCGGAGCGGCAACGAGAACGGCAGCGAACAGAGCGTAACGAGTGTACTTGTGCACAGTTGACTCCTGCGTAAAGCGCAAAGGTGTTGCCTGGGTCAGAACGTCTGACCCAGCGAGAACTGGAAGACCTGCGGATCGGAGTTGGTCGGCTTCTTGACCGGGACGCCCAGGCTGAAGCTCAGCGGGCCCAGGGCGGTAACCCAGGTCACGCCGACGCCAACGGAGCTGGCCATGTTGGAGAGGCTGATATCTCCGCAATTCGATGTACCGCCGACGCCATCAGCCGCCTTGTAGCAGTTGCCCGTCGAGAACACATTACCCACGTCCCAGAACAACACGGTACGCAGCGATTTCTGATCCTTCACGAACGGCAGAGGGAAGAGGTATTCCACGCCGCCTGTGATCAGGACGTTGCCACCGAATGCCTCTGACTTATCACGGTCACGATAACCCTGCCCCTGAGGCCCATAGTTGGTCTGACCAGTCGCTGGATTGATTCGTGGCGGTGTAGTCCGCGGACCCAGGCTGCTGTCCTCGAAGCCCCGTACCGAGTTGAAGCCACCCGCGTAGTAGTTCTCATAGAACGGCAGGCCGTCGGTACTGCCATAGCTGTCGCCATAGCCCAGCTCGGTGTGGAAGCGCAGCGCCGTATTGTCGGTCAGCGGAGTGAACAGCTGGCCGCGATAGTCGAGCTTGTAGAAGCTCAGGTCGCTACCCGGGATGGTGATCTGGCCGGTCATGCTCTGAGAGGCGCCACGGGTCGGCAGGACGCCACGGTTCAGCGTCGAGCTCGACCAGCCGATGCTGGCCTTGAAGTTGGTGAAGTTGTCCCCTTCGCGCTCGACGAAATCGTAGATCTCGTCGGCACTGTAGGTACCGGGGTTGATCTCGTCGTTCTGCACGCTCAGACCATAGGTCAGGCGCGAGGTCTCGCTGATCGGATAGCCCAGGGTGACACCGGTACCCAGGCTGTTGATCGAGTAGTAGGAGACGTCACTGTCGTACAGTTTGCTGTAGTCGGTGCTGCGATAGAAGATGTTGTAGCCCAGGCTGACGCCGTCCGGCGTGAAGTAGGGATCGGTGAAGCTGAAGTTGTAGCGACTCTGGTACTGGGAACGGGTCAGACCGATGCTGACCTGGTTGCCGGTGCCCAGGAAGTTGTTCTGGCTGATGGAACCACCGAGGATCAGACCGGCGCTCTGAGCGAAGCCGATGCTGGCGGTGATGGAGCCCGACGGCTGCTCTTCGACGTTGTAGTTGACGTCGACCATGTCGTCGGTGCCCGGTACCTGGGGCGTCTCGACCTTGACTTCCTTGAAGTAGCCCAGGCGCTCGAGGCGGGTCTTGGACTGGTCGATGAGATAGGTGGAAGCCCAACCGCCTTCCATCTGACGCATCTCGCGACGCAGCACCTCGTCCTCGGTCTTGGTGTTGCCGCGGAAGTTAATGCGATTGACGTAGGCACGCTTGCCCGGATCGACCACATAGGTCAGGGACACGCTGTGATCGTCGTCATGGGGCTCGGGCAGACCATTGACGTTGGCGAAGGTATAGCCTTCGTTGCCCAATCGGCGGGTGATCAGATCCGAGGTGCTGGTCATGACCTTGCGCGAGAAGACCTGGCCAGGCTGGACCAGCATCAGTTTGCGCAGCTCTTCCTCCGGCACCTTGAGGTCGCCGGACAGCTTGACTTCACGAACGGTGTACTTCTGCCCTTCGTTGACGTTGACGGTGATGTAGACGTGCTTCTTGTCGGGCGTGATGGACACCTGGGTCGAGGTGATGTCCATGTTGATGTAGCCACGATCCAGGTAATAGGAGCGCAGGCGCTCGAGGTCACCTGACAACTTTTCCCGGGAGTACTTGTCATCGTTACGGAAGAACGACAACCAGTTGCTCGGCTTGAGCTCGAACAGCGAGGTGAGGTCATCTTCGGGGAAGACCGTGTTGCCCACCACGTTGACGTGGGAGATGGTCGCGACCTCGCCCTCGTTGATGGTGATCTTCAGCTGCACCCGATTACGGGGCTGAGGCACCACTTCGGCGTCGATGCTGGCCGAATAACGGCCCTGGGCGACGTACTGGCGCAGCAATTCATTGCGCACGCCTTCCAGCGTCGCACGCTGGAAGATCTCGCCTTCGGCGAGGCCGGCCTGCTTGAGACCCTTCATCAGGTCGTCGCTGGAGATCGCCTTGTTGCCTTCCAGGGTGATGCTGGAAATGGAGGGACGCTCGACCAGGTTCACGACCAGGACGTTACCGTCACGACCCAGCTGGATGTCCTGGAAGAATCCGGTACGGAAGAGCGAGCGCGAGGCTTCGGCCAACTTGTTGTCGTCGACGGACTCGCCGACGTTGAGCGGCAGGGCACCGAAGACGCTGCCGGACGATACTCGTTGCAGTCCGTTGACGCGGATATCGGAGATGGTGAAGGACTCGGCGTGTACCTCGCCGATCATCAGCGCGGCTATTACCGCAGGTAGCAGCAGGCGTTTCATGAGTCCCTTTTATTCCAACTGGCAAATAAAGAATCTGCCGCACTGGGCGGCAGATTCGGCAATCAGCAGAGTGTCAGAGGCGACCGAGGTCATTGACCAAGGCCAGCAGCATCACACCCACGACGAGGCTAATACCGATCTGCATGCCCCATGTCTGTACACGCTCGGACAAGGGCCGCCCGCGAATCCACTCGACGAAGTAGAAGACCAGATGACCACCGTCGAGCACAGGGATAGGCAACAGATTCAGAACCCCCAGGCTTATGCTCAGGTACGCCAGAAAATTGAGGAAATCCCCCAGGCCTGACTGAGCTGAAGCGCCCGCCACTTTAGCAATGGTTATCGGCCCGCTCAAGTTTTTTACCGACAGCTCTCCCAAGAGCATCTTCTTCAGGGAAACCAGCGTCAGCACGCTCATCTGCCAGGTTCGGCCGATACCTTCGCCTACGGCAGCCACGGGTCCATAGCTGATTTCGCGAACCATTTCCGCTGGCCACTTGACCGGGGCCACACCCGCACCGAGGTAACCGCTCTCGGTGGAATCGACGCGCCGCGCGCCCAGGCGCAGGGTCAGGTCCCGTTGCTGGCCCTCGCGCTCATAGGTCAGCCTGACCTGCTGACCGGGATGCGCCCGTACCCAGTCCACGGCCTGTTGCCAGTCACCGATGGAAGTATCGTTCAGGGCGATCAGGCGGTCTCCCGCCTGCAGGCCGGCCGCTTTCGCCGGGCCGGCCGGATCGAGCTCAGCGAAGACCGCCGGAATCTGCGGTCGCCAGGGTTTCAGGCCCAGGGCCTGGATCGGATCGGGATCTTCCGCACCACGCAACCAGGCATCGAGCTGGATGACGCTGCTCTGTTCGGCGGTGGTGCCCGGCACCCGGTAGCTCAGGCGCAGCGGACCGCTTTCACCCAGGCGATCGACCAGCCGCAGATTGACCGCCGACCAGCTGTCTACCGCCGCATCATCGACCGCGGTCAACTCTGCGCCGACGGGAATGCCCGCAGTGGCAGCCGGAGTATCGGGCGCGATCGCTCCCACGACCGGGCGCGGCTGCTGGGAGCCAAGCATGGCCAGCAGCCAGAAGAACAGGATGGCGAGCAGGAAATTGGCGATCGGTCCGGCGGCGACGATGGCGATACGCTGACGGACCGTCTTGCGATTGAAGGCCGCATGCTGCTCTTCGGGCACCACCGGCGCTTCGCGCTCGTCCAGCATCTTCACGTAACCGCCCAGCGGGATCGCGGCCACCACGAATTCGGTGCCTTGACGGTCGTGCCAGCGCAACAGCGGCTTGCCGAAACCTACGGAAAAACGCAGGACCTTGACGCCGCAACGGCGCGCCGTCCAGAAATGGCCATACTCGTGGATGGTCACCAGCACGCCCAGGGCGATCAGGGTTCCCAGTATCGTATAAAGGATGGACATTGGCTGCCTCCGCTACCTCAGTGTGCAGATTCTGCGGACTCGCAGGCCAGGTGTCGAGGCGCGGGATCAGCGTCTCGACAGCCACTCCCCAGCCAGCCGCCGAGCGGTGTTGTCGGCCGCGAAGACCGCAGCGAGATCAGTGGCCGCACCGGGCTCGACACCCTTGAGGACCGCTTCGATCAGCAGGGGGATCTCGGTGAAGCCCAGCCGCCCTTCGAGAAAGGCTTCGACGGCGATCTCGTTGGCCGCGTTGAGCGTCGCCGGCATGCAACCGCCCGCCTGAGCCGCCTCTCGCGCCAGGCGCAGACAGGGAAAGCGCTCTTCGTCGGGCCGCTCGAAGTCGAGGCGGCCGATCTCGAACAGATCCAGCGCCGCAACACCGGAGTCGATCCGCTCGGGCCAGGCCAGGGCATGGGCGATCGGCGTGCGCATATCGGGATTGCCCAGCTGGGCCAGCACTGACCCATCCACGTAGTCCACCAGCGAATGGATCACGCTCTGCGGATGGATAACCACCTCGACCTGCTCCGGCATCGCCTCGAACAGCCAGCAGGCCTCGATCAGCTCCAGCCCCTTGTTCATCAGGGTGGCCGAATCCACCGAAATCTTGCGCCCCATCGACCACTTGGGATGGGCACAGGCCTGGTCCGGTGTCACGCCGATCAGCTCTTCGGCCGGTGTCTCACGGAACGGACCGCCCGAGGCCGTGAGCAAGATTCGGCGCACACCCTTACGAGCCAACCCCGGCGTCGCCGGATCGGCCAGGCACTGGAAAATCGCATTGTGCTCGCTGTCGATGGGCAGCAGGGTCGCGCCACTGGCCTGCACCGCCTCGATGAAGAGCGCGCCGCTCATGACCAGGGCTTCCTTGTTGGCCAGCAGCACGCGCTTGCCGGCCTTGACCGCAGCCAACGTCGGCTTCAGACCCGCTGCGCCGACGATCGCCGCCATGACGGTATCGACCTCCGGATGAGCCGCGATAGCCTCCAGGCCACCCTCCCCCACGAGGATCTCGGGCGCTGCTCGACATCCTGCAGCAGGCCAGCCAACTGCTCGGCGGAGGCCTGGTCAGGCACGGCCGCATAGATCGGCTGGAAACGCCGGCAAAGGTCAGCCAGCTCCTGCAGCCGACGATGTCCGCTGAGGGCGAAGATTCGATAGCGATCGGGATACCGGGCCACGACATCCAGGGTGCTGGCGCCGATGGAGCCGGTCGCACCCAGCACGCAAAGCTGCTGGAGACTCACTGAACACCCCAGCCAGCCCACCAGAGCAGCAGGGCAAACAACGGAACGGCAGCCGTAAGGCTGTCGATGCGATCCAGCACGCCACCGTGTCCGGGCAGCAGCTGACTGCTGTCCTTGAGTCCGGCCTGGCGCTTGAACATGCTCTCGGTGAGATCGCCGACCACGGAGATCAGCACCACGCAGGCGGCGCCGATGAGCGCCTGCAAGAGATCACCCAGCCCCCAGCCACGCACCAGGCCGAGCACCAGGGTCGCCACCAGCGCGGCGGCCAGGCCGCCGTAGAGGCCTTCCCAGCTTTTGCCCGGACTCACGGCCGGCGCCAGCTTGCGCTTGCCGAAGGCCCGCCCGGAGAAATAGGCGAAGATGTCGGCCAGCCACACCAGCATCATCACTTCGAGAATCAGCAGATTGCCACCCGGTGCCGCCTTGAGCAGCATCAGCCCCTGCCAGGCCGGAACCAGCACCACCAGACCGATCAGCAGACGCCGCCAGGAAGCCTGCCAGGCCCGGGCGCTGTCGGGATAGGTAAGCACCAGCACGGTCGCATAGAGCCACCAGGCCAGACTGATGAACAGCAGCCCATGAGCACCGCCGGGCAACCACCAGCAGAGCAGCAGCGCCAGCGCGATCACGGCGGCATAGGCGCAACGCAGCGGCTGGGTTTCCAGCCCCGCCAGGCGCGCCCACTCCCAGGCACCCAGGACCACGACCGCACCGATGAACAGGGCGAAGGTCGCCCCTTCCAGCCAGAAAAATCCGGCCAGGGCGATGGGCAGGAGCACCATCGCCGTGATAACTCGCTGCTTCAACATTAGGCGCGTAGCTCCGCTTCCACCTGTTCGCAGGTCCGACCGAACCGCCGCTGGCGGGTGGCGAAGTCGGCCAGCGCGGCACGCATGGCCTCGTGCTTGAAGTCCGGCCAGAACAGGTCGGAGAAATACAGCTCGGCATAGGCAATCTGCCAGAGCAGGAAGTTGCTCACCCGCCGCTCGCCGCCGGTGCGGATGCACAGATCGGGCAGTGGCAGGTCGGCCGTCGCCAGACGGCCTTGCAACAGCTCGGAAGTGATCTCACCCGGCTGCAGCGTGCCCTGCTGAACCTGCAGCGCCAGCTGCTGGGCGGCCTGGGTGATGTCCCACTGCCCCCCGTAGTTCGCGGCAATCTGCAGCACGAACCGGGTGTGATGGGCAGTGAGTGCCTCGACTTCCGCCATGGCTGCCTGCAGTTCCGGATGGAACAGCGAGCGATCGCCGATGATGCGCAGCCGGATGCCGTTCTGGTGCAGCTTCTTGGCCTCCCGCCGCAGGGCGGAAAGGAAGAGCTCCATCAGAGCGCCGACCTCGTCGGCCGGACGCCGCCAGTTCTCGCTGGAGAAGGCGAACAGCGTCAGCACCTCGACGCCCGCATCGCCACACACCTCGATGACCGCGCGCACGGCGTCCACTCCGGCCTTGTGACCGGCGACGCCCGGCAGCAACCGTCGGCGCGCCCAGCGATTGTTCCCATCCATGATGATCGCCACGTGACGCGGCACCACCTTGCCTGGCTTGCTCATGCCCATGTTACATCCCAACCGTTGTCAAACAGCCATCAAGTCGGCTTCCTTGGCCTCCAGAGCCTTGTCCACCTCGGCGACGAATTTATCAGTCAGCTTCTGGACTTCATCCTGAGCGCGACGATCCTCGTCTTCACTGATTTCCTTTTCCTTGAGCAGATCCTTGAGCTGAGCCAGGGCATCGCGGCGGATGTTGCGCACGGAAACGCGCGCCTGCTCGGCCTCGGAGCGCGCCTGCTTGGTGAAGCCCTTGCGGGTCTCTTCGGTCAGCGCCGGCATCGGCACGCGAATGGTGGTACCGGCGGTGGCCGGGTTGAGGCCCAGGTCGGAGGTCATGATGGCCTTCTCGACCGCCTGGATCATGCTCTTGTCGAACACGCTCAGGGCCAGGGTCCGCGAATCCTCGACGGTGACGTTGGCCACCTGACGCAGCGGGGTATCGCTGCCGTAGTAGGACACCATGACGCTATCCAGAATGCTCGGATGAGCGCGTCCGGTACGGATCTTGGCAAAGGCGTGGCCCAGGGCTTCCAGGGTCTTGGTCATGCGCGTCTGCGCATCCTTCTTGATCTCGTTGATCATGCTGCTCCCTCCTCGATCAGGGTGCCCTCACCTCCGCCCACCACGATATTGAGCAGGGCGCCGGGCTTGTTCATGTTGAAAACCCGCAAGGGCATGTTGTGATCACGGCAGAGACAGATGGCCGTGAGATCCATGACACCCAGCTTGCGGTCGAGCACCTCGTCGTAGGTCAGACGCTCGAATTTTTCGGCGTTGGGATCCTTGAAGGGATCTGCCGTGTATACACCATCCACCTTCGTGGCCTTGAGCACCAGATCGGCTTCGACCTCGATGGCCCGCAGGCAGGCGGCGGAATCGGTGGTAAAGAACGGATTGCCGGTACCGGCGGAGAAGATGACGACTTCGCCGTCCTTCAACTGACGCAGGGCCTTGCGGCGGTCGTACTGGTCGGTCACGCCGACCATGGAAATGGCGGACATCACCGTGGCAGGAATGTTGGAACGCTCCAAGGCGTCGCGCATGGCCAGGGCGTTCATCACGGTAGCCAGCATGCCCATGTGGTCGCCGGTCACCCGGTCCATACCCACGGCGGACAGCGCCGCACCGCGGAACAGGTTGCCACCGCCAATCACCAGACCGACCTGGACACCGATGCCCACCAGTTGGCCGATCTCCAGCGACATGCGATCCAGCACCTTCGGATCGATCCCGAAGTCTTCACTTCCCATCAGGGCTTCGCCACTGAGCTTCAGCAGAATACGCTTGTAACGGGGTTGGCGACCACTCATCTGCTGTGCCATTCACTCTCTCCTGTGGCGATGAACATGTGCGGGGGATTTTGATCCTGCGATAGGAAAGCGCAACCGCAGTTGCGTTCACTCCAATCGGCAAAAAACTCCTTGGAAGACCAGAAATCAGACCTTCCTTCCAATTTGACAAAGAGGCCGCGCGCTCGAAGCGGGCGGCCTCCTGGTCAACGGCGGATGCCGGTCTTACTGCTTGCTGGCAGCCAGCTGGGCAGCGACTTCGGCAGCGAAGTCGACTTCAGCCTTCTCGATGCCTTCGCCTACTTCGTAACGCACGAAGGAAACGATTTCGGCACCGGCCTTCTTGGCCAGCTCACCGACCTTGACTTCCGGATCCTTGATGAAAGGCTGCTCAACCAGGCTGGCTTCGGCCAGGAACTTGTTGATACGACCCTTGACCATGTTCTCCACGATGTTTTCCGGCTTGCCGGCGATCTTGTCGGCATTCAGCGCCAGGAAAATTTCCTTTTCCTTGGCGACAGCTTCTTCGGAAACCTGGGAGGGATTCAGGAACTGAGGATTGCTCGCCGCGACGTGCATGGCGATTTCCTTGGCCAGTTCGGCGGTGCCACCCTGCAGGGTAACGACCACACCGATGCGGTGACCATGGAGGTAGGCGCCAACGACATCGCCTTCGACACGGGTCAGGCGACGGATGTTGACGTTCTCGCCGCACTTGGCGACCAGCGCTTCACGGGCGCTTTCCTGAGCGGCGATCAGCGGAGCGGCATCGCTCATCTTCTCGGCGAAGGCCTTGTCCAGGCTGGCGGCGACGAAGCCCTTGAAGTCGTCCTGCAGAGCCAGGAAATCGGTCTGGGAATTGACTTCGATGATGACGGCAGCCTTGTGGTCGTCAGCGACCTTGACCGCGATGGAACCTTCGGCAGCCACGTTACCGGCTTTCTTGGCAGCCTTGATGGCGCCAGCGGCACGCATGTCGTCGATGGCTTTCTCGATGTCGCCACCGGCAGCGGTCAGGGCCTTCTTGCAATCCATCATGCCTTGGCCGGTGCGCTCGCGCAGTTCTTTGACCAGGGCTGCAGTGATTTCTGCCATGTTTGAAATCCTCTTGAATCGGTTTCGAGGTCACTCCGCACGCAGGCGGAGCCAATGAAACGCCAGTAGGCAAAAAGGGGGCTAGGCCCCCTTCTCGCACGTCGAACCGCTCGACCCTAGGGTCGAAATGCTCAGCCCTCGACGGCTTCGGCAGCGGGTTCTTCGACGAATTGCTCGTTGGCACCGCCATTGCTGCCGCCACGGATCACGGCATCGGCAACGCTGCTCAGGTACAGAGTAACGGCGCGGAAGGCGTCATCGTTGCCGGGGATGATGTAGTCAACACCTTCCGGGCTGCTGTTGGTATCGACGACGCCGATGACCGGGATGCCCAGCTTGTTGGCTTCGGTGATGGCGATGCGCTCGTGGTCAACGTCGACCACGAACAGGGCATCCGGCAGACCGCCCATGTCCTTGATACCGCCCAGGCTGCGCTCGAGCTTTTCGAGGTCGCGGGTACGCATCAGGGCTTCTTTCTTGGTCAGCTTGTCGAAAGTACCGTCCTGGGACTGGACTTCCAGATCACGCAGACGCTTGATCGAGGCACGGATGGTCTTGTAGTTGGTCAGCATGCCGCCCAACCAGCGATGATCAACGAAGGGCTGACCGCAACGCGCGGCTTCTTCGCGAACGATCTTGCCGGCGGCGCGCTTGGTGCCGACGAACAGGATCTTGTTCTTGCCGGACGCCAGGCGCTCAACGAAGGTCAGGGCCTCGTTGAACATCGGCAGGGTCTTTTCGAGGTTGATGATGTGGATCTTGTTACGCGCGCCGAAGATGTACTTGCCCATCTTCGGGTTCCAGTAACGGGTTTGGTGGCCGAAATGCACGCCGGCTTTCAGCATGTCACGCATGGAGACTTGAGACATTTAGATGTTCCTCGTAGTCGGGTTGGGCCTCCACGCATCCCAATGACCAACTTCCCATCGGGAAGCACCCAGGTCATCGTGTCGATGCGTGTGTGGGGTTGGGAGCGCTGAAGGGCATAGCCCCGAAAAAGCGCGCGACTTTATATCACGCCCTGCCGGATACCACCAGCGGCGATTGCCGCATGCCGGAGGTCCGGGGTACCGCCGGCAGCCACAGCGCGGGCGCCGGCTCTGATAGAATAGCGGATCGAAAGCTGACACCCGGCGTGATACCTAGAGATTTCCGATGACCGTCATCCTCAAGACCCCTGAAGACATCGCCAAGATGCGCATCGCCGGCCAGTTGGCCGCCGAAGTGCTCGAAATGCTGGACGAACACGTGCGTCCCGGCATCACCACCGAAGAACTGGATCGGCTGGCCCACGACTACATCGTCAACGTGCAGCAGGCCATCCCCGCCCCGCTGAACTACAAGGGCTATCCGAAATCCATCTGCACCTCGCTGAACCACGTGGTCTGCCACGGCATTCCCAATGACAAGCCGCTCAAGAGCGGCGACATCATGAACGTGGACATCACCGTCATCAAAGATGGCTACCACGGCGACACCAGCAAGATGTACCTGGTGGGCGACGTGCCCGAGTGGGCCGACCGGCTCTGCCAGGTCACCCAGGAATGCCTCTACAAGGGCATCGACCTGGTGCGCCCCGGCGCGCGGCTGGGCGATATCGGCGAAGTGATCCAGAAGCACGCCGAGAAGAACGGCTTCTCGGTGGTTCGCGAATACTGCGGCCACGGGATCGGCAAGGGCTTCCACGAGGAGCCGCAGGTGGTGCACTACGGCCGTGCCGGCACGGGCCTCGAACTGCAGGCCGGGATGATCTTCACCATCGAGCCGATGATCAACCAGGGCCGCTACGAGACCCGCCTGCTGGGCGATGGCTGGACCGCCATCACCAAGGACCGCAAGTTGTCCGCGCAGTGGGAACACACGGTGCTGGTCACCGAAGAGGGTTACGAGATCCTGACCCTGCGCAAGGACGAAACCTTTCCCCGCGTTTCTGCGTGAGTGAGCGCCCATGCCCCAGGTCGATTCGGAGTTGTTCGACGCCGGTCAGTTCCAGGCTGAGCTTTCGCTGAAAGCCAGCCCTCTCGCGGCCTTCAAGAAATTCATCCGGGCCGCGAACGCCACTCTCGATGCCCGCTTCATGGCGGGCCGCAGCGTGCGCCGGCTGGTCGAGGATCGCGCCTGGTTCATCGACCAGATGCTGATCGCCGCCTGGAATCGCTTCAGTTGGCCGGAGGATGGCATCGCCCTGCTCGCGGTGGGCGGCTATGGCCGCGGTGAGCTGCATCCGCACTCGGACATCGACCTGCTGATCCTGCTGGCCGAGGAGGAACAGGAACGCTTCCGCGAATCCATCGAGGGCTTCCTGACCCTGCTGTGGGACGTGGGCCTGGCCGTGGGGCAGAGCGTCAGATCCCTGCGCGAATGCACCACCGAAGCCCTGGCCGACCTGACGGTGATCACCAACCTGATGGAAAGCCGTACCCTCGCCGGCCCCGAGCACCTGCGCCAGGCGATGCTGGCGGCCACGAGTGTCGAGCACCTCTGGCCGGGACGCGCCTTCTATCTGGCCAAGCGCGCCGAGCAGAGTGCGCGGCACGCCAAGTACAACGACACCGAATACAACCTCGAACCCAACGTGAAGGGTTCGCCCGGCGGCTTGCGCGACATCCAGACGCTGCTGTGGATCGCCCGGCGGCAGTTCGGCACCCTCAACCTGCAGGCGCTGGTAGGCCAGGGCTTCCTGACCGAAAGCGAATGCAGCCTGCTGATCTCGGCGCAGGAATACCTGTGGAAGGTCCGCTATGCCCTGCACATGCTGGCCGGGCGCGCCGAGGATCGGCTGCTGTTCGACCACCAGCGGCGCATCGCCAGCCTGCTCGGCTACGAGGACAACGACGCCAAGCTGGCGGTAGAGCGCTTCATGCAGAAGTACTACCGGGTGGTGATGGACGTGTCCCAGCTCAGCGATGTGGTCATGCAGCACTTCGAGGAAGTGAATCTGCGCGACGAGCAGGTACCGGTGGCGGTGACCCCGCTCAACAACAGATTCCAGATCCGCAACGGTTACCTGGAGGTGGTGCACCCCCAGGTATTCCTGCGCACCCCCTTCGCGCTGATGGAGCTGTTCGTGCTGCTGGCGCAGAATCCCGCGATCAAGGGACCTAGTGCCGGCACCATCCGTCTGCTGCGCGACAGCCGTCACCTCATCGACGATGCCTTTCGCCAGGACATCCGCAACACCAGCCTCTTCATCGAACTGCTCAAGAGCGAATCCGGCATCCATCGCAACCTGCGGCGGATGAATCGCTACGGCCTGCTGGGACTCTACCTGCCCGAATTCGGCCAGATCGTCGGCCAGATGCAGCATGACCTCTTCCACATCTATACGGTCGACGCCCACACCCTCAATCTCATCAAGCATCTGCGCAAGATGAGTTACGACGTCCTGGCGGAAAAGTATCCGCTGGCGACGCGGGTGATCCACAAGCTGCCCAAGCCGGAGCTGATCTACATCGCCGGGCTCTACCACGACATCGCCAAGGGCCGGGGTGGCGATCACTCGGAACTGGGCGCGGCAGACGTCGAAGCCTTCGGCCGGCGCCACCAGCTGCCGGAATGGGATACCCGCCTGGTCAGCTGGCTGGTGCGCAATCACCTGGTGATGTCCACCACCGCCCAGCGCAAGGATCTCTCCGACCCGCAGGTGATCCACGATTTCGCCCTGACGGTCGGAGATCACACCCACCTGGACTATCTGTACGTCCTCACCGTGGCCGACATCACCGCGACCAATCCGTCGCTGTGGAATTCCTGGCGCGCGACCCTGCTGCGCCAGCTCTATACCGAGACCAAGCGCGCCCTGCGGCGCGGCCTGGAAAATCCGGTCAATCGCGAAGAGCAGATCCGCAGCACCCAGCAATCGGCGCTGGACACCCTGATGCGGCGCGGCATCGATGCCGATGACGCCGAGCAGCTTTGGTCGCAGCTGGGCGACACCTATTTCCTGCGACATACCGCGCTGGACGTCGCCTGGCACACCGAGGCCATCCTCGGCCATGGCGATACCGCCGAGCCGCTGGTGCTGATCCGCGAGACCACCCAGCGCGATTCCGAAGGTGGCACCCAGATCTTCATCTATGCCGCGGACCAGCACGATTTCTTCGCGGTGACCGTGGCGGTGATGGACCAGCTCAACCTGAACATTCAGGACGCGCGCATCATCACCTCCAGCAGCCAGTTCACCCTGGACACCTACATCGTGCTGGATACCGATGGTGGCTCGATCGGCAACAATCCCGCGCGGATTGCCCAGATCCGCGGCGGCCTGATCGAGGCGCTCAAGCATCCCGAGGAATACCCGAGCATCATCAACCGCCGCGTGACCCGCCAGCTCAAGCATTTCGCCTTCTCGCCCCAGGTGAACATCTACACCGACACCACGCGCTCGGCGAGCCTGATCGAACTGACGGCACCGGATCGACCCGGACTGCTGGCGCGGGTGGGGCGGATCTTCCTCGACTTCGACCTGTCCGTGCTCAACGCCAAGATCGCCACCCTCGGCGAACGCGTGGAAGACGTCTTCTACGTCACCGACGCCGAGGGTCGTCCGCTGGCGGATCCCGGCCTGTGCAGCGCCCTGCAGCAGGCCCTGATCAAACAGCTGCGCGAGCCGGACAGCCAGACGCCGCCGCTCAGTCGTATCAGCATCTAGCTCCCTGATCTAACGCCTCGAACGAAGGACCACCCGACGATGAATCCCACCCTCGACCTGCTGCAGCCCTATCCGTTCGAGAAGCTGCGCGCCCTCCTCGCTGGCGTGACCCCGCCGGCGGCGCTCAAGCCGATTCCGTTGTCGATCGGCGAGCCCAAGCACCCGTCACCGGCCTTCGTCGCCGAGGCCCTGACCGCCAACCTGGATCAGCTGGCGGTCTACCCAACCACCCTTGGCATCGCCGAGTTGCGCGAGGCCATCGCCAGCTGGGCCGGCCAGCGCTTTGGCGTACCCGCGGGCTGGCTGGATCCGGCGCGTCACGTGCTGCCGGTGACCGGTACCCGGGAGGCGCTGTTCTCCTTTACCCAGGCGGTGGTGGATCGCAGCCAGGCGGGTCTGGTGCTGAGTCCCAACCCCTTCTATCAGATCTACGAAGGCGCGGCCCTGCTCGCCGGCGCCGAGCCCCACTACCTGCCGTGCCTGGCGGACAAGGGCTTCAATCCCGATTTCGACAGTGTGCCGGACGCGGTCTGGCAGCGCTGCCAGCTGCTGTTCCTGTGCTCACCCGGCAACCCTACCGGTGCCCTGCTGCCGGTGGCGACGCTGAAAAAGCTCATCGCCCTGGCCGATCGCTATGACTTCGTGATCGCCGCCGACGAGTGCTACAGCGAACTCTATTTCGACGAAGCCAGCCCTCCGCCCGGCCTGCTTACCGCCTGCGCCGAACTGGGTCGCAGCGACTTCGCCCGCTGCGTGGTCTTCCACAGCCTGTCCAAGCGCTCCAATCTGCCGGGCATGAGATCGGGCTTCGTCGCGGGCGATGCCGCCATTCTCAAGCGCTTCCTGCTCTATCGCACCTACCACGGCTGCGCCATGCCGGTGCAGGTGCAGAAGGCCAGTGCCGTGGCCTGGCGCGACGAGTCCCATGTCCGTGAGAACCGCGAGCTCTATCGGCAGAAATTCGCCGCCGTGCTGGATATCCTGCAGGGCAACCTGGAAGTGTCGCTGCCGGATGGTGGCTTCTATCTCTGGGCCCGGACACCGGGCGATGACGAAGCCTTCGCCCGCGATCTGTTCGCCCGCGAACACGTGACCGTGGTGCCGGGCTCCTACCTGTCGCGGGACGTCGCGGGCGTCAATCCGGGCGCCGGTCGGATCCGCATGGCGCTGGTCGCGCCCCTGGCCGAGTGCGTGGAGGCGGCGGAGCGCATCCGCCGCTTCTGCCAGGGCTAGCGGTTGCCCTGATCGCGCATCAGCGCGGTCTCCTGGATGTCCAGCTCACGCAGGAATTCGCTGACCACCAGGTCATCGATCACCCCGGCGATACGCAACCTATAGAGTTCGCGGCGCTGGGCGCGGATGGCGAGCAGGCGCAGCTCGCCATCCAGGGTATCCCTCAGCCGCGCCAGGGAACGGGCATCCTCGCTGTCATCGGCGGAACTCAGCTCGTCGCGGAATTCGGCGATGATGCCGGCTTTGATCTCCGCCTGCAGCGCGGCCCGCGCCGGCTCGTCGGCATCGCTCGATGCCACGTCTTCCAGCGCCGCTATGGCGGCTCGGGCGGCATTGATTCGCACCTCGCAACGCTCCCGCTCCAGCAGGTCATTGGACTGCTCCGGCAAGCGCGCCAGTAGCAACGGAATCCCGATGCTCGCCACCACCAGTGACAGCAGGATCACGCCCGCGGCGATGAACACCAGGATGTCACGCAGGGGAAAGGGCGTGCCATCCGAAAGCATCAGCGGCAGCGAGAGCACACCGGCCAGGGTCACGGCGCCGCGCACCCCGCTGAGCGAGGCGATGGCGGCGATCAGGCGGGGGTCGCCCGCGATGGTGATGGGCCCGCTGCCAGGCTGGGTCAGGTGCCAGTAGCCGAGGATGACCCCGAAGCGAATGGCCATGATCACCCCGTAGGCACCCAGCACATAGAGCATCAGCCAGCCCGCGGCCGGCCAGAGCGCCTGGGAGGCCGGCAGCGCGGCCGCCAGGATGTCGGGCAGCTGCAGACCTAGGATCAGGAACACCAGGCCGTTGAAGGCGAACTCCACCAGCCCCCAGACGCTGTGATTGAGCAGGCGGGTAGCGGTCTGGCGGGGCAGCATGTCGACCCGGCTCTGCATCATTCCGGCGGCCACGGCGGACAGGATGCCGGAAACGCCCAGTCGCTCCGCCAGCACATAGGCGGCGAAGGGCAGCAACAGCATGAAGACGACATGGGGCGCGGCGTCGCTCCAGCCGCGCTTCACCACCATCCAGGCGCGCGCTTGGCCGACCAGCCAGCTCAGCACCCCGCCGACCAGTACGCCGCCCACCGCGACGATGACGAATTCCAGACTGGCCTGGCTCAGCGAAAAGGCGCCGGTCAGGGCCGCCGCCACGGCGAACTTGAAGGTCACCAGACCCGAGGCGTCATTGAGCAGGGCCTCGCCCTGGATGACGTGCAGCAGGGCGCTGGGCAGCCGGCCGCGGACGATGCTGGAGACCGCCACGGCATCGGTGGGCGACAGTACCGCCGCCAGGGCGAAGGCCACCGCCCAGGGCAGGTGCAACATCCAGTGCAGGAACCAGCCGGCGCCCAGCACCGTGAGGAACACCAGGCCGAAGGCCAGGACGAAGATCGGTCGGCGCAGGCGCCAGAACTCCCGCTTGGGCATGCGCCAGCCATCGGAGAACAGCAATGCCGGGATGAACAGCAGCAGGAAGAGTTCGGGGTCCAGGGCGACATGCAGCCCCAGGGTGGGCCAGGCGAGCAAGGCGCCAACCACCACCTGGATCAGGGGCAGCGGTATGGGAATGAGATGGACGCTGAGACGGGTGGCACCCACCATCAGCAGGAGGATCAGAGCGGTATAGAGAATCTGCACGGTGGTCTCGTGGTCAGGGTACCGGTCGCGGTACCAGATACAGGAGATGCATCCCGCGGGAGTGGGGACACGTCGACCTCGAGTTGTTGGGACTGATGTCCCCGTATTTGGTTTTACCCAAACTTTACCCGTGTCGATCTAGGCGACTCGCCGCCCTTGCGGTCTGATAGACATACCCGGTTTCATATCCCCGGGTTGCAGGAGAATGATCATGCTACGTCGCATCACTCAAGTCGTGGTGCTTGCCGGTTGCCTCGCCATCGCCGGTCAGGCGTCCGCCCACGGTCGTGGCCCCGGTCCGGCCTTTCTCGGTGCCGTAGTGGGCGCCGTGGTTGGCGG
The DNA here is from genome assembly GCF_014522265.1 of Pseudomonas oryzihabitans. Classification (GTDB taxonomy): domain Bacteria; phylum Pseudomonadota; class Gammaproteobacteria; order Pseudomonadales; family Pseudomonadaceae; genus Chryseomonas; species Chryseomonas aestiva. The sequence goes on along the minus strand of NZ_CP017024.1, from coordinate 3,000,853 downwards.
AGCCATCGTCTCCCATTCCTACGCCCGCGAGCCAGTCTATGTCGAAGGGCCACCGCCGCCGCCTCCGCCGCGCGTGGTCTATTACGAACCGGCACCGGTCTACGAATATCGCGTGGTGGAGCCGCGCCCCGTGTACTACGGCCCGCCGCCTGGCGCCTACTATTACGGCCCGCCCCCGCGCTGGTAAAGGCCCATGAAAAAACCCGCCGAGAGGCGGGTTTTTTCATGACTGAACGCCCTAGATCACCTGACGCCGACGCAGGACGTCGAGGATCTGCTGGACGCCCTCCTCCACCGACAGCTGCTCGGTGTCGAGCACCAGATCGGCGTCTTCCGGGGAATCGTAGGCGAAGGAGATGCCCGGGATATTGTCACCACCCGCGGCATAGAGCCCCTGGGGATCGCGCTCGGCACAGGCCTTGGGCGATGCCTTGACATGCACGGTCAGCAGCCGCTCGGCGCCGATCAGCGCCTGGGCCTGGGCCCGGCCCTCGGCATCGGGTGCAACGAAGGCAGCCAGGGCGATCAGGCCAGCCTCGTTGAACTGGCGGGCCACCTGGGCGGCGCGCAACCAGTTCTCGCGACGACCGGCGCGATCCTGCGGCAGCCCCTTGTTCAGGTCGTGGCGCAGATTCTGGCCGTCCAGCACGAAGACCGCACGCCCGGCATCGAACAGCCGACGCTCCAGCGCATAGGCCAGGGTGGTCTTGCCGGCACCGGAAAGACCGGTAAAGAGCACCGTGGTGGGCTGCTGACCGAAACGCGCCGCCCGCTCGCTGGTGGCGACGTGCAACTGATGCGCGCCCTGGCCGTGACCGGTAGCGCCCACCGGTTCGGCGATGATCATGCCGGCGCCCACGGTGCCATTGGTCAGGCGATCGATGACGATGAAGGCACCGGTGGTGCGGTTGACGCCATAGCCGTCCAGGGCGATGGCGGTATCCAGGGCCACCTTGACCCGGCCGATCTCGTTGAGCTTGAGTTCGCTGGCCGCGCCGTGCTCCAGGGTGTTGACGTCCACCGTGTGCACGATGCTCGGCAGCGAACCCGGCACATAGCTGGTGGCCCGCTTGATGTCGTACTTCTTGCCCGGGCGCATGGGCTCTTCGGCCATCCACACCAGCATGGCCTCGAAGCTGTCGGTCACCTGCGGACGATTGTCGGCATGCACCAGGACATCGCCACGGGAGATGTCGATCTCGTCTTCCATGGTCAGGGTCACCGCCTGGCCAGGACCCGCCTGCTCCAGCTCACCTTCGTAGGTGACGATGGACTTGACCCGGCTGCCCTTGCCCGACGGCAGGACCACCACGGCATCGCCCTTGGTGACCACGCCCGAGGCCAGGGTCCCGGCGAACCCGCGGAAGTTGAGGTTGGGCCGGTTGACGTACTGCACCGGGAAGCGCAGGTCGTCGAGGTTGCGATCCGCAGCGATCTCGACGCTTTCGAGGATCTCCATCAGAGGCTTGCCGCTGTACCAGGGCGTCTGCTCGCTGCGATTGACCACGTTGTCGCCCTTGAGCGCCGACATGGGCACGAAATGGATGTCCTTGGCGTTCAGCTCGATGCGTTGGGCGAAGGCCAGGTAGTCGTCCTTGATACGCTCGAACACCGCTTCGTCGAAGCCCAGCAGGTCCATCTTGTTGATGGCGACCACGATGTGCTTGATACCCAGCAGCGAGGCGATGTAGCTGTGCCGGCGGGTCTGGGTCTGGATGCCGTAGCGGGCGTCGACCAGGATGATCGCCAGGTCGCAGGTGGAGGCACCGGTGGCCATGTTGCGGGTGTACTGCTCATGGCCGGGGGTGTCAGCGATGATGAACTTGCGCTTGGCGGTGGAGAAATAGCGATAGGCCACATCGATGGTGATGCCCTGTTCGCGCTCGGCCTGCAGGCCGTCCACCAGCAGCGCCAGGTCGACCTCTTCGCCGGTGGTCCCCACCTTCTTGGAATCGCGGGTGATGGCTTCCAGGTGATCCTCGTAGATCATCTTGGAGTCGTGCAGCAGGCGCCCGATCAGGGTGCTCTTGCCGTCGTCGACATTGCCGCAGGTGAGGAAGCGCAGCAGCTCCTTGCGTTCGTGCTGCGCGAGGTAGGCCAGGATGTCCTGGCCGATCAGATCGGATTGGTGCGACATCTTAGAAATACCCCTGACGTTTCTTCTCTTCCATGGATCCGGCGCCATCGTGGTCGATGACCCGGCCCTGGCGTTCGGAGGTGCGGGTGAGCAGCATCTCCTGGATGATGTCCGTCAGCGTGGTCGCCTGGGACTCCACCGCGCCGGTCAGGGGGTAGCAGCCGAGGGTACGGAAGCGCACCTGGCGCTTGTGGATGCGTGCCTTCTCCTCGGGCGAGAGGTGTTCGAGGATGCGGTCGTCGTCGATCATGAGCAGGGTGCCGTTCTTCTCGATCACCTCGCGCTCGGCGGCGAAGTACAGCGGCACGATCGGGATGCCTTCGAGATAGATGTACTGCCAGATGTCCAGCTCCGTCCAGTTAGACAGCGGAAAGACGCGGATCGACTCGCCCTTGTTGGTCTTGCCGTTGTAGATGTTCCACAGCTCGGGACGCTGGTTCTTGGGATCCCAGCGGTGCTTGCTGTCGCGGAAGGAATAGACGCGCTCCTTGGCGCGAGACTTCTCCTCGTCGCGGCGCGCGCCGCCGAAGGCCGCGTCAAAGCCGTACTTGTCCAGCGCCTGCTTGAGGCCCTGGGTCTTCATGATGTCGGTGTGCTTGGCGCTGCCATGGGTGAAGGGATTGATGCCCTGGGCGACCCCTTCCGGATTCTTGTGCACCAGCAGATCGAGCCCCATGTCGGCGACCATGCGATCGCGGAATTCGTACATGGCCTGGAATTTCCAGCCGGTGTCCACGTGGAGTACCGGGAACGGCAGCTTGCCGGGAAAGAAGGCCTTGCGGGCCAGGTGCAGCATCACGGCCGAATCCTTGCCGATGGAATACAGCATGACCGGGTTGTCGAACTCGGCGGCCACTTCACGGATGATGTGGATGCTTTCCGCCTCAAGCTGTTTGAGGTGCGTCTGTTTGTCGAGCATGGCTACTCACGATTGCAGAAAGGTGGCCTAGGAGATGTCCGTTGCGGCATCCAGTCGACTGGACACACCGGACAGAGCGGGCCGTGGACGAACCTCAACCTTACCATAGGCAACGGTTATGGCCCGCCAGGCCATCTAGATCCAGAAGTTATATGCTTATGACGCTCAGGCGGGATTGTCGCAGTCGATGAAGCGATGCTCGATGCCCAGCTGCGCGGCCAGAAAGTCGCCCAGCGCCTGGACCCCGTAGCGCTCGGTGGCATGGTGGCCGGCGGCAAAGAAACTCACCCCGTTCTCGCGGGCACTGTGCACCGTCTGCTCGGACACCTCACCGGTGAGATAGGCATCCACTCCCGCGGCAATGGCCTGATCGATGTAGCCCTGGGCACCGCCGGTGCACCAGGCCAGGCGCCGGATCGACCGTCCGCCATCGACCACCAGCGGCCCGCGTTGCAGCACGTCCGCCACCCGCCGAGCGAAGTCGACGGCGGATTGCGCCTGCGGCAACTCGCCCTGCCAGATCAGTCCCTTGGCGTCACCCGGCAGCGGCCGGATATCCTGCAGACCCAGGCGGCGACCCAGCTGGACGTTGTTGCCCACCTCGGGATGGACGTCCAGCGGCAGGTGGTAGGCCAGCAGGCTGATGTCGTGGCTCAGCAGCGTCTTGATCCGCCGGTGCTTCATGCCGATGAGGCGGGCATCTTCGTTTTTCCAGAAATAGCCATGGTGCACCAGGATGGCATCGGCCCCGGCCGCCACGGCGGCGTCCAGCAGCTGCTGGGAGGCGGTGACGCCACTGACCAGCAGACGCACCTGCTCGCGGCCCTGGACCTGCAGGCCATTGGGGCAATAATCCTGGATCCGGGCCGATTCCAGGTAGCGATCGGCGGTCTCCACCAATTGATCAAGGGACAGGGTCACGGACGGCTTACCTCCTCACTGGCGGCGCCACAGCGTGTCTTCGGGTGGCGCCGCTCCTTATAATGCCCACCAGCTTATCCGGCGCACCCCGGGTGGACAAATTCAAGGATGTGATCGATGTACAAGGCTTTGCGTTATCTCGGCTGGCCCGTGCTGTGCGGTCTGCTCGTTGCAGCCCTGATCATGCAGCGCTATCCGCAATGGCTCGGCCTGCCCGCCCAGCCGCCGCTGTTCGAGGCGGCCCAGGCGCCCGCGCATTCGCGCCAGCAGGGACCGGTCTCCTATGCCGACGCGGCGAGTCGCGCCGCGCCAGCGGTGGTGTCGCTGCGTTCGACCAAGGCGGCCAAGCCGGGCAAGGCCGGTGACACGGCCAGTGACCGCAAGGGTGTGACCAAACCGGTGGAGGAGCTCAGCCTGGGCTCGGCCGTGCTGATGAGCCATGACGGTTATCTGCTGACCAACAACCACGTGACCCTCGATGCCGAATCCATCGTGGTGGCGCTCGCCGACGGGCGTCAGACCCTGGCCAAGCTGATCGGCAACGATCCAGCCACGGACCTCGCCGTGCTCAAGATCGACCTGCCCAACCTGCCGGCCATTTCGGTGGGCGATTCGACCGCCATCCGCATCGGCGACGTGGTGCTGGCCATCGGCAATCCCTTCGGCGTCGGCCAGACGGTGACCATGGGCATCATCAGCGCCACCGGCCGCAACCAGCTGGGTCTCAATACCTACGAGGACTTCATCCAGACCGATGCGGCGATCAACCTGGGCAATTCGGGCGGAGCGCTGGTGGATGCCAACGGCAATCTGATCGGCATCAACACCGCCATCCTTTCCGGCGGCTCCCAGGGCATCGGCTTCGCCATCCCGATCAAGCTGGCCATGGAGGTCATGCGCTCGATCATCCAGCATGGCCAGGTTATCCGCGGCTGGCTGGGGGTGGCAGTGGAAGTCATCACGCCAGAGCTGGTCAAGACCTACGGCCTCAAGGTCGACCAGGGCATCGTGGTGACCGATATCGATCCGGAAGGACCGGCGCACAAGGGCGGTCTGCGTGCCGGCGACGTGCTGGTCAAGCTGGCCGGCCAACCGATCAGGGACGGCCGGCTGGCGATGAACCAGATCGCCCGCAAGCAACCCGGCGACAGCATCCCCATCGAGGTGCTGCGCCAGGACAAGACCGTGCAGGTCAAGGTTACCGTCGGGCTGCGTCCCTTGATGGAGAAGGCACGCTAGGCTCTATACGTAAAGTGCCTACGCTCGGTGATGCTTCGTTGAAAAGCGCTTCGGAATGCTCTTTTACCATTCGTAAACTCCGCTTCATCAGCGCTTTTCGCCTCGCTTGACCATCGCTCGGCAACTTTTCGAACAGAGCCTAAGCTCAGAGGGTATCGAGGGCCGTGATCAACGCCTGATTCTGCACGGGCGTACCAATGGTGATGCGCAGGAAGTCGGCGATGCGTTCGGGACGGCTGAAGTGGCGCACGATGACGCCATGCTCGCGCAAGCCCGCGGCCAGCACCGCCCCGCCCTTCTGCACATGACGGGCGAAGATGAAGTTGGCGGCCGAGGGCAGGACTTCGAAGCCGCGCTCCAGCAACTGGCCGACCAGGGCTTCGCGACTTTCGACCACCTGCCGGCAGGTCTCGTCGAAATAGGCGCGATCCTCGAAGGCAGCGGTCGCGCCGGCCAGGGCCAGGCGATCCAGCGGATAGGAGTTGAAGCTGTTCTTGATCCGCTCCAGGGCCTCCATCAGCGGCGCCTGACCCATGGCCAGGCCTACCCGCAGACCGGCCAGGGAACGGGACTTGGACAGCGTCTGGGTCACCACCAGATTGGCATGGCGCTCGATCAGGGCAACCGCCGACTCCGCCCCGAAGTCGACATAGGCTTCGTCCACCACCACCACCGAGGTCGGATTGCCGGCGACGATGCGCTCGATGGCGTCCAGCGCCAGGGCGCTGCCGGTCGGTGCATTGGGGTTGGGGAAGATGATGCCGCCATTGGGGCGCAGATAGTCCTCGGGGACGATCTGGAAATCCTCGTCCAGCGCCGGGGTCTCGAAGGCGATGTCGTAGAGGCCGCAATAGACCGGATAGAAGCTGTAGCTGATGTCCGGGAACAGCACGGGTCGGCCATGGCCGAACAGCCCCAGGAAGATGTGCGCCAGCACCTCGTCCGAGCCGTTGCCGACAAACACCTGGTCGCTCTGGATGCCGTAGTAGCGGGCGACGGCGTCCTTCAGCGCCTGGCCGTTGGGGTCGGGATAGAGGCGCAGGTCGTCGGTGGCTGCGGCGCGGATGGCGTCCAGCGCCCGCGGCGACGGACCGTAGGGATTCTCGTTGGTGTTGAGCTTGACCAGGTTGGTCAGCCTGGGCTGCTCACCGGGTACATAGGGCACCAGATTCTTGACGAAGGGACTCCAGAGTTCGCTCATGCCTGCTCCTCCTGAATGCGGTATTCGGCGCTGCGGGCGTGGGCGGTCAGGGACTCGCCACGCGCCAGGACCGAGGCGACCCGGCCCAGCGCGGAAGCGCCAGCGGCCGAGCAGTGGATGATCGAGGAACGCTTCTGGAAGTCGTATACGCCCAGGGGCGAGGAGAAGCGCGCGGTGCCCGACGTCGGTAGTACATGGTTGGGACCGGCGCAGTAGTCGCCCAGGGCCTCGGCGGTGTAGCGACCCATGAAGATGGCGCCGGCGTGGCGGATCTTGGGCAGCCATTGCTCGGGCTCGGCGACGGACAGTTCCAGGTGTTCGGGGGCGATGCGATTGGCCACCTCGATGGCCTGGGCCATGTCGGTAACCTGGATCAGGGCACCCCGCCTTTCCAGGGAGGCGCGGATGATGTCGGCGCGCTCCATCTCCGGCAGCAGGCGAGCGATGCTGGCCGCCACGGCGTCGAGGAAGGCGGCGTCCGGACTAACCAGGATGGCCTGGGCGTCCTCGTCGTGCTCGGCCTGGGAGAACAGGTCCATGGCGATCCAGTCGGGATCGGTCTGGCCATCGCAGACCACCAGGATCTCCGATGGGCCGGCGATCATGTCGATGCCGACCTTGCCGAACACGTGGCGCTTGGCGGTGGCGACATAGATGTTGCCGGGACCGACGATCTTGTCCACCGGCGGTACGCTTTCGGTGCCATAGGCGAGGGCGGCCACGGCCTGGGCGCCGCCAATGGTGAAGACGCGATCGACACCGGCCAGGGCCGCAGCGGCCAGCACCAGTTCGTTGACCTCGCCGCGGGGCGTCGGCACCACCATGACCACCTCGCGCACACCGGCGACCTTGGCGGGGATGGCGTTCATCAGCACCGAGGACGGATAGGAGGCCTTGCCCCCCGGCACATAGAGACCGGCACGATCCAGCGGGGTGACCTGCTGGCCGAGCACGGTGCCATCGGCCTCCTGGTACTGCCAGGAATCCTGGCGCTGCTTTTCATGATAACGACGGACGCGCTCGGCGGCGGCTTCCAGCGCGGTGCGCTGCTCCGGCGTGATGCGGGTCAGGGCTTCTTCCAGGCGCGCGCGCGGCAGGATGAGATCGCTCATGGCGGTCGCCTCGACGCCATCGAAGCGGCGGGTGTATTCGAGCAGCGCGGCGTCGCCCTGGTGGCGCACGTCGGCGATGATCGCCAGGACCCGCTGGTTGATGTCGGCGTCGGACACCCCTTCCCAGCTCAGCAGATGATCCAGATGCTCGGCGAAATCCGGAGCGGCGGCGGCGAGTCGGCGGATGGCGAGCGGAGCGGTCATGGCGGATCCTCTTCAGGAGAGCGAAAGGGGCGCCCGAGAGTAACAGCCGGCTCCGTGTGGGCGCCCGACAATTTGGCTATGGCACGGATAGGCGAAGCTGGAGGGATGGAAGCGGTCCGGGCCGGCATCAACCTGCCGGCCAGGACCCAGAGCCTGTTCAAAGTCTCGCGAGCTAGAGACAAACAAGGCAAAAGTGGCTGAGGAAGCGGAGTTTACGAGTGGTAAATGAGCATTCCGAAGCCATTTTCAACGTAGTTTGGCCGACGCGCAGCAGGCTTTGAACAGGTTCTCAGGCGCCTCGCACCTCGACGGCCTGGCGCAGGGTCTCGATGAGCGCCTGGATACGACCGTGCTGCATCTTCATCGAGGCCTTGTTGACGATCAAGCGCGAGCTGATGTGGGCGATCAGCTCCTGGGGTTCGAGACCGTTGGCCTTGAGGGTATTGCCGGTGTCGACCACGTCGATGATCTTGTCGGCCAGCCCCACCAGCGGTGCCAGCTCCATGGAGCCGTACAGCTTGATGATGTCGACCTGGCGGCCCTGCTCGGCATAGTAGCGCTTGGCGACATTGACGAACTTAGTCGCCACCCGCAGCCGGCCACGCGGCGCCGGAGCGCCCACGGCACCCGCGGTCATCAGCTTGCAGCGGGCGATGCGCAGGTCCAGCGGCTCATAGAGACCATCGCCGCCGTATTCCATCAGCACGTCCTTGCCGGCCACGCCCAGGTCCGCGGCGCCATGCTCCACGTAGGTGGGCACGTCGGTGGCGCGGACGATGAGCAGGCGCACATCGTCCTGGGTGGTCGGGATGATGAGCTTGCGGCTCTTGTCCGGATTCTCGGTCGGCGCGATCCCCGCCGCTGCCAGCAGCGGCAGGGTGTCGTCGAGGATACGGCCCTTGGACAGGGCGATGGTCAGCATCGGAGGTCCTTACTTGGGCGTACGACGGATCTTGGCACCGAGCAGCTGGAATTTCTCCTCGATGCATTCGTAGCCGCGGTCGATGTGGTAGATGCGATCGATCAGGGTATCGCCTTCGGCCACCAGGGCCGCGATGACCAGGCTCGCCGAGGCGCGCAGGTCGGTCGCCATGACCGGGGCGGCCTTGAGGCGCTGGACGCCGGTGACGATGGCGGCATTGCCTTCGATGGCGATGTTGGCGCCCATGCGCACCATCTCGTGAACGTGCATGAAGCGGTTCTCGAAGATGGTCTCGACCACGGTACCGGTGCCTTCGGCGACGGCGTTCATGGAGATGAACTGGGCCTGCATGTCGGTGGGGAACGCCGGGTAGGGCGCCGTGCGGATGTTGACCGCGCGGGGGCGATTGCCCTTCATGTCCAGCTCGATCCAGTTGCTGCCGGTCGAGATGTGGGCACCGGCCTCTTCCAGCTTGGCCAGCACGGCCTCGAGGATGGTCGGATCGGTGTCCTTGAGCTTGACGCGACCGCGGGTGGCAGCGGCGGCGACCAGGTAGCTGCCGGTCTCAATGCGGTCCGGCAGCACCGAATAGGTGGCGCCGCCCAGGCGCTCGACGCCTTCCACGGTGATGGTGTCGGTACCGGCGCCCTGGATGTTGGCACCCATGGCGATCAGGCAGTTGGCCAGATCGACGACCTCGGGCTCGCGAGCGGCGTTCTGGATGACGCTGCGACCCTTGGCCAGGGTGGCGGCCATCAGCACGTTCTCGGTACCGGTCACGCTGACGGTATCGAAATAGTAGTGGGCACCACGCAGGCCACCGGCCGGCGCCTTGGCCTTGATGTAGCCGCCTTCGACGGTGATCTTGGCACCCATGGCCTCCAGGCCGCGCAGGTGCAGATCGACCGGACGCGAGCCGATGGCGCAACCGCCGGGCAGGGCGACTTCCGCTTCGCCGAAGCGCGCGACCATCGGACCCAGCACCAGGATCGAGGCGCGCATGGTCTTGACCAGTTCATAGGGCGCGACCAGGGTCTTGATGCTGGACGCATCCACCTCGACATTGAGCTTTTCACCGATCACCGGCTGGACGCCCATTCGGCCGAACAGCTCGATCATGGTGGTGATGTCGTGCAGGTGCGGCAGGTTGGCGATGGTCACCGGGGTGTCGGCGAGCAGGGTCGCGGCGAGGATCGGCAGGGCGGAGTTCTTGGCCCCGGAAATGCGAATTTCACCGTTCAGGCAGTTGCCGCCGGTAATGATCAGTTTGTCCATAGCGAGTTCTCGGCGCTGCGAATCAGGCGCGTTCGGCCCAGGCAGCACGGGTGAAGAATTTCATGGTGACAGCATGGATGCTGCCATCGGCGATCTGCGGCTGGAGATGGGAGTAGACCTGCTGCTGACGCTTGACCGGGCTGAGTGCCTGGAGCTCGTCGCTGATCAGGTAGAGCTGGAAATTGCAGCCCTCGCCTTCCACTTCGACCTGGGTATCGGCCAGTTTTGCCTCAAGGAGGCTTTTGACTTCTTGGGCCTGCATGGCGGCACCTCGGCAATCTAGTACAGCCGGCGATCATACAAAAAAACCGGCTGTACGGCGACTGCGATGACCGTTACCCGTGAGCGTCGTCCGCCAGGGGCAGCAGTTCGAGGGCATCCGAGACCTCGGCGATCTGCCGCAACTCGGAGGGCAGGCCAGCGATGGTCAGCGAGCACCCTGCGGCCTGGGCATCGCGCAACCAGGCCAGCAACAGCGCCAGGCCGGCGCTGTTGGAATGTTCAACGCCAGCGCAGTCCAGCACCAGCGGACCGCTGCCCTGGGCGATCAGGGTACGACCTTGCTCGCGCAGGGACGGCACACTGGCGTGATCGAGTACGCCCGACAGCTGCAGCCGGGCGCCCTCGCGGGTGATGGCGGCGCGACTCACGAACCGACCTTGGCCTTCTGGGCCTCGGGAGAATCCTTGGCCTTGGCCACGGTGCCCGCCCAGTTGTTGATGGTCTTGTCCAGGTCGTTGCCGTTTTCCTGCATCGCCTGGGCGAACTGGTCGCGGAACAGCTTGCCGAGATTCAGACCATTGATGATGACATTGCGCACCTTCCAGTCATTGCCCTGCTTGACCATGCTGTACTGCACCGGGTAGACGGCGCCGTTGTTGCCCTTGACCTCCATGCCCACGCTGGTGCGATCGGGACCATCGGACGGACCTTCGGGCAGTACCCGGATACCCTGGTTGTTGTACTCCAGCAGCGCGTTGCCATAGAACTGCATCAGGCTGCGCTTGAAGTTTTCCTGGAAGCGCGTCATCTGCTCGGGCGAGGCGCTGCGGCTATAGCGCACGGTCATGATGCTGCGCGAGATGCCTTCGGCATCCACCACCGGGCCGAGGATGTTGTTGAGCGACTCGTAGAAGGCTTCCGGACTGCTGCGATACTTGTCGCGATTGGCCTCGAGATCGCTGAGCAGCGTGCTGGTGGTCTGCTGGATCACGTCGTGGGCCGAGGGTGCCGCCTGGGACACCAGGGGCAGCAGGGCCAGGATCGCGATCACTCCGTGACGAAGTAGCTTGAGCATGGAGAAGCCTCTCATCATTTATTGGCGGAAGAGTCTTTATTGACCGAATTGAGCAGGAATTTGCCGATCAGGTCTTCGAGAACCAGGGAGGATTGTGTATCTCGAATGGTCGAGCCTTCCTTGAGCACCTGTTCGTCCCCGCCCACGCTGATGCCGATGTATTTCTCGCCGAGCAGGCCGGCAGTCAGGATCGAGGCGATGGAGTCGGTCGGCAGATTGTCCACCTGCTTGTCGATCTGCATGGTGACCCGACCCCGGTAGCTGTTGCGGTCGAGATCGATGGCGGTGACCTTGCCGATGGTCACGCCCGACATGGTCACCCGCGATCTCACGGTGAGACCGGCGATGTTGTCGAAGTAGGCATAGACCTTGTAGGTATCGTGATGGTCGCTCATCGTCAGACCGCTTACCCGCAGCGCCAGCAGCAGCAATGCGAGCACGCCGGCCAGCAGGAAGAGTCCGACACCGATTTCCTGGGTGCGGGTTTGCATCAGAGATCTCCAAACATCAGGGCGGTAAGAATGAAGTCGAGGCCGAGCACGGCAAGCGACGCATAGACGACGGTACGGGTGGTGGCGCGACCGATGCCTTCGGAGGTCGGCTCGCAGTCATACCCCTGGAAGACGGCGACCCAGGTCACCACGAAGGCGAACACCAGGCTCTTGATCACGCCATTGAGCACGTCACTGAGCATCACGCTGTTCTGCATGGTGGCCCAGAAGGAGCCGTCGTAAACGCCGAGCCAGTCGATAGCGACCATGGCCGCGCCCCAGATACCCACCACATTGAACATGGCGGCCAGCAAGGGCATGGAAATGAAGCCGGCCCAGAAACGCGGCGCGACGATGTACTTGAGCGGATCCACGCCGATCATTTCCAGGCTGGACAGCTGCTCGGTGGATTTCATGTTGCCGATCTCGGCGGTCAGCGCGGAACCGGCCCGACCGGCGAACAGCAAGGCCGTCACCACCGGGCCCAGCTCGCGCAGCAGCGTGAGGGCGACCATCTGCCCTACCGCCTGCTCGGAGCCGTACTTGACCAAGATGTTGTAGCCCTGCAGGGCGATCACCATGCCGATGAAGAAGCCCGACACCACGATGATGGGCAGTGACATCACGCCCACGGAATAGAGTTGCTTGCCCAGCAGCTGCAGGCCGCTGCCCACGCCACCGCGACCGAACACTGCCAGGAGCAGGACGATGACCGAGCGGCCAATGGCCGCCACGACGTCCAGCCCGGCCTTGCCCAGCCGACGAATCCGCTCCACGGCGGAGACCTTACGCATCAGTGTTTCCCCAGCAAGGCATCGCGCAGATCAGGCGCGGCGTAGTGGAAGGGTACCGGGCCATCGGGGATGCCCTGCATGAACTGGCGAACCCGCGGATCGGGCGATTCGCGCAGCTCCTTCGGCGTGCCCTGCCCCAGCACCTTGGTATCGCCGACCACATAGAGGTAGTCGGCGATGCTGGCCGTCTCGGCCAGGTCGTGGGAGACCACGATGCTGGTCAGTCCGAGCGCCTGGTTGAGCAGGCGGATGAGCCGTACCAGCACGCCCATGGCAATGGGGTCCTGGCCGACGAAGGGCTCGTCGTACATGAGGATCTGCGGATCCAGGGCGATGGCCCGCGCCAGGGCGACCCGACGCTTCATGCCGCCGGACAGCTCGTCCGGCATCAGCTCGACGGCACCGCGCAGGCCCACCGCCTGCAGCTTGAGCAGGACGATGTCGCGGATCATCTCTTCGGGCAGCTTGGTGTGCACGCGCAGTGGAAAGGCCACGTTCTCGAACACATCGAGATCGGTGAACAGCGCGCCGCTCTGGAACAGCACGCCCATCTGCCGGCGCATGTCGAACAGCTCACCCCGGGACAACTGCGGCAGGTTGGCGCCATTGACCCAGATCTCGCCACTGCTCGGTCGCAACTGGGCAGCGATGAGGCGCAACAGGGTGGTCTTGCCACTGCCGGACGGTCCCATGATCCCGGTGACCTTGCCCCGCGGGATGCGGATATCGACCCGGTCGTAGATGAGACGCGTGCCGCGCTTGAAGGAAACGCCCTTTAGCTCCACGGCGTACGGGCTATCGACGGTCATCGAGACTCCTAAGGTTCAACTCTGTGCAGGGAGACGCCGCTCCGCCGCTTCAGGGCACGCGGCTCTCGCGTTCGGCGACCCCGGCAAAAGGGCGGCACTATAGCATTCGTTGCCGATGTGACTCCTGAACTGCGGGCGGCGTTGCTGAGTGTCGCGGCTTTGCGCATATAATTTCCGATTGTCCCGTCACCTGCCTTCTGACCCATGCCCGACTCAATAGATTTCATCGCTTCCGCCAAGCGCACCATAGATGTAGAGCGAGCGGCCGTGGCCGCCCTGGGCGAACGCATCGACGAAAGCTTTGCCGCCGCCTGTCGCCACCTGCTCGCCTGCCGTGGGCGCATCGTGGTCCTGGGCATGGGCAAATCCGGGCATGTCGGCAACAAGATCGCCGCGACCCTGGCCAGCACCGGCAGTCCGGCCTTCTTCGTACACCCGGCCGAAGCCAGCCATGGCGACATGGGCATGATCACCCGCGATGACGTCATCATCGCCATCTCCCAGTCGGGCACCTCCAGCGAGATCCTGACCCTGCTGCCGCTGATCAAGCGCCTTGGCGTCCCGCTGATCAGCTTTGCCGGCAATCCGGCCTCGCCGCTGGCCAAGGCCGCGGACGTCAACCTGGATACCAGCGTGGCCACTGAGGCCTGCCCGCTCAATCTGGCGCCCACCTCCTCCACCACCGTCGCCCTGGTACTGGGCGACGCCCTGGCCATCGCCCTGCTCGAGGCCCGCGGCTTCACCGCCGAGGATTTCGCCTTCTCCCATCCGGGTGGCGCCCTGGGTCGGCGCCTGCTGCTCAAGGTGGAAAACGTCATGCATGCCGGCGCCGACCTGCCGCAGGTCAGCGAAGACACCCTGGTCTCCGATGCCCTGCTGGAGATGTCGCGCAAGGGGCTGGGCATGACCAGCGTGCTCGCCACCGATGGTCGTCTGGCCGGTATCTTCACCGACGGCGATCTGCGTCGCGCCCTGGATCGCGGCATCGACGTGCGCACCACGGCGATCGCAACCGTGATGACCCGTGGCGGTCGAACCGCCAGGGCGCAGATACTCGCCGCCGAGGCGTTGAAGATCATGGAAGAGCACAAGATCAACGCGCTGGTGGTGATCGATGACGAGCACCGGCCGATCGGCGCCCTCAACATGGGTGACCTGCTACGCGCCGGGGTGCTGTAGGCCGGGTTATACTGCCCGACTAATACGCCGCAATCTCGTGTTCAACCCGCCGCCCCTGGTGCGGCCCACCACAGGTACCCTCATGTTTCGCAGCTTGCGCCGCCCCGTGCTGTTGGTCCTGATCGCCGCCGCGCTCATCGCGATCGGCTACTGGAACATCCTGCCGCAGCGCTTCGTCGATGCTCCGGCCTCGTCGACCCCGCAAGACAGCGCCATCGACGGCTATGCCCTCAATACCCGGACGATCCAGTATCGCCTGGACGGCAAGATCCAGTACGAACTCAAGGCGGAGCGCAGCGAACACGTCAAGGCGACCGACGTCACCCTGGTGACCCGGCCCGACATGCTGGCCTTTCGCGGCACCGACTATCCCTGGCACATTCGCAGTGCCCGCGCCGAGGTCGCCCCCGGTGGCAGTCAGGCGGAGCTGATCGATGACGTGCGTGTCGAGCGTACCGATGAAAAAGGCCGCCCGGTGGTGTTGACCACCACCCGCATGACCGTCTTTCCTGACAAACAATATGCGCAAACCGAGCAAGCCGTTAGAATCGAGGCCGCCAATGGGGTGACCACGGCCAATGGCATGAAAGCGTATCTAGAAGACGGCAGAATGCTCCTGCTGTCCAACGTAAGAGGCCAGCATGAGGTTCGTTAAAACCCTCCCCTTCCTGTTCACCCTCGGCGCCACCTTTGGCAGTGCCGCGGCTTGGGCCCTGCCGACCGATCGCACCCAGCCGATCCGCGTGCAGGCCGACAGCGCCGAGCTCGACGACAAGCAGGGCGTGGCCGTGTACCGCGGAGACGTGGTCATCACCCAGGGCAGCATGAAGATCACCGGCAACACGGTGACCTTGACCCAGGACAATCAGGGCAACATCAAGGTCGCCACCGCAGTGGGCAAACCGGCCTACTACGAGCAGAAGCCCTCGGCAGACAAGGACATCGTCAAGGCCTATGGTCTGACGATCCAGTATTTCGCCCAGGAAAATCGCATCATCCTGATCGATCAGGCCAAGGTGGTCCAACAGGGCAACACCTTCGAAGGCGAGAAGATCGTCTACGACACCCAGCGCCAGATCGTCAACGCCGGGCGCGCCAACGGCAGCAAGGTCACCACGCCGCGGCCGCGCATCGACATGGTCATCCAGCCCAAGGATCAGCAGCAGTCGGGGCAGGGACAATGACGGTCACGCTCAAAGCCCAGCATCTGGCCAAGAGCTACAAGGGTCGTCAGGTCGTTCGCGACGTCAGCGTCAGCATCGACAGCGGTCAGATCGTCGGCCTGCTCGGTCCGAACGGCGCCGGCAAGACCACCTGTTTCTACATGATCGTCGGCCTGGTCAAGGCCGATCAGGGTCGCGTGCTGATCGACGATCAGGATGTCACCGCCCTGCCCATGCATGGCCGGGCCCGCGCCGGGATCGGCTACCTGCCGCAGGAAGCCTCGATCTTTCGCAAGCTGACTGTGGCCGACAACATCCTCGGCATCCTGGAAACCCGCAAGGATCTGGACAAGGCCGGTCGCCTGCGCGAACTGGAAAGCCTGCTGCAGGAATTCCACATCACCCATATCCGCGACAATCGCGGCATGAGCCTGTCGGGTGGCGAAAGACGTCGCGTCGAGATCGCTCGCGCCCTGGCCACCGCACCCAAGTTCATCCTGCTGGACGAACCCTTCGCCGGCGTGGACCCCATCTCGGTGGGCGACATCAAGCAGATCATTCGCCACCTCAAGGCCAAGGGCATCGGTGTGCTCATCACCGACCACAATGTCCGGGAAACCCTGACCATCTGCGAAACGGCCTACATCGTCAACGACGGCCAGCTCATCGCCGAGGGTACCGCCGAGGAAGTCCTCGCCAACGATCTGGTCAAGGAAGTCTATCTGGGCCACGAATTCCGCCTCTAGGCAAACCCGGGGAAACAAGGCATATAATTTGCTAACGCTCGCAGGGTTCGCGAGGTTCGGTGGCGCTGTTCGCGTCGGTAGACAAGGTGTATTTCCGCAGCCATGAAACCATCGCTAGTCCTCAAGATGGGCCAGCAGCTGACGATGACGCCGCAGCTGCAACAAGCCATACGTCTGCTTCAGCTCTCGACGCTCGACTTGCAGCAGGAAATCCAGGAAGCCCTGGAATCCAATCCGATGCTGGAACGCCAGGAAGAAGGTGAAGACTTCGACCAGAGCGAAGCCTCGAGCGAAGGCGATGAGAGCTCGGGCGCGGGCAACCTGGAAACCACCTTCAAGGAAACCTCGGTCGCCGTCAACGAGATGGCCGACGACTCCGAATGGAGCGAGCGTATTCCCAGCGACAGCGAGCTGCCGGTCGATACCGCCTGGGAAGACATCTACCAGACCAGCGCCAGCAGCCTGCCCAGCAATGACGACGACGAGTGGGACTTCACCACCCGCACCTCGGCGGGCGAGAGCCTGCAGACCCACCTGCTCTGGCAACTCAACCTGGCGCCCATGTCGGATCTCGATCGCCTGATCGCCGTGGCGATCATCGACGGCATCGACACCGACGGCTATCTGCAGGAAAGCCTCGAAGACATCCATGCCTCGCTGGATCCCGAGCTGGAAGTCGATCTCGATGAAGTCGAGGTGGTGCTCAGACGCGTCCAGCAATTCGAGCCGGCCGGCGTCGCCGCCCGCAATCTGCGCGAATGCCTGCTGATCCAGCTGGCCCAGCTACCGGCCAATCTCCCCCTGCTCGGCGAGGCCAGGCGCCTGGTCAGTGACTATCTCGATCTGCTCGGCAGCCGCGACTATGCGCAGCTGATGCGGCGCATGAAGATCAAGGAAGACGAGCTCAAGCCCGTCATCGAACTGATCCAGACCCTGCATCCGCGCCCCGGCTCGCAGATCGAATCCGGCGAAGCCGAATACGTGGTGCCGGACGTCATCGTCCGCAAGCACAACGAGCGCTGGCTGGTGGAGCTCAATCAGGAAGCCGTGCCGCGTCTGCGGGTCAATCCCCAGTACGCCGGCTTCGTCAAGCGCGCCGACAGCAGCGCCGACAACACCTACATGCGCAACCAGCTGCAGGAAGCGCGCTGGTTCATCAAGAGCCTGCAGAGCCGCAACGAGACCCTGATGAAGGTGGCGACCCAGATCGTCGAGCACCAGCGCGGTTTTCTCGAATACGGCGAAGAGGCGATGAAGCCGCTGGTCCTGCATGACATCGCCGAGGCGGTAGGCATGCATGAGTCGACCATCTCCCGGGTGACCACCCAGAAGTTCATGCACACCCCGCGTGGCATCTACGAACTCAAGTATTTCTTCTCCAGCCACGTCAGCACCGCCGAGGGGGGCGAATGCTCCTCCACCGCGATCCGCGCGATCATCAAGAAATTGGTGGCGGCGGAAAACGCGAAAAAGCCGTTGAGTGACAGCAAGATCGCTGGTTTACTGGAATCGCAAGGTATACAAGTCGCTCGTCGCACGGTGGCTAAGTATCGGGAATCCCTGGGTATCGCTCCGTCCAGCGAACGCAAGCGTCTCATCTGACGCGTCCTGATGTGTGACCGTGCTTCGTTCGATCCTTGTCATGTCGGCGAGCAGCTTCGCCGATCGCAGCCCGGCAATAAGGAGAAGCGGTATGCAAGTCAACATCAGTGGCCATCAGCTTGAAGTGACAGAAGCCCTGCGTGACTACATCGGCGAGAAACTCGCCCGCCTCGAACGGCACTTCGACCGTATCACCAACGTCCAGGTCATCCTGGAAGTGGACAAGCTCAAGCAGAAAGCCGAAGCCACCCTGCACGTCGCCGGCGCCGCGGTGGTTGCCAATGCCGAGCACGACGACATGTATGCCGCCATCGATCTCCTGGCCGACAAGCTCGACCGCCAATTGATTAAACACAAGGAAAAATCGATCGAACGCCAGCAGGGCGTCGGCGTCCGCTGAGGTTTCGATCGCCGCTTTATGATCAGACTCGAAAACATCCTGACCCCCGGCCGCACCCAGACGGGTGCGCCGGGTGGCAGCAAAGCCGCTGTACTGGAGCGCATTGCCGAACTGGCCGCGCAGGAACTGCCCGGCCACGACGCGGCGCACATCCATGAATGCCTGATGGCGCGCGAGCGCCTGGGCTCGACCGGTTTCGGCAATGGCATTGCCATTCCCCACTGCCGCCTGGCGGGTCTGCAACAACCGCTGTGCGTGCTCTTCCACCTGCAGCAACCGGTGGACTTCGATTCCCTGGACGGCGCTCCGGTAGACCTGGTGTTCGTCCTGCTGGTCCCGGAAGCCGCCACCGAGCAGCACCTCACCCTGCTGCGCCAGATCGCCGGCATCCTTGATCGCGCCGACATCCGCGAGCGGCTGCGCAAGGCCAGGGATAGCCAGGCGCTCTATCAGATCGTCGTCGAGGCCCAGAGCGGACACTGACATGCACCTCATCATCGTGAGCGGACGTTCCGGGTCGGGCAAGAGTACGGCGCTCAACGTGCTTGAGGACAATGGCTTCTATTGCATCGACAACCTGCCGGCCAGTCTGCTGCCCGATCTGGCCCAGCATGCGCTGACCGACATGGAGCGCCCCCAGCCCAAGGTCGCCCTGTCCATCGATGCGCGCAACCTGCCCAGTCAGTTGCAACGCTTTCCCGAATTGCTCGAACAGGTGCGCAGTCGCAACATCCGCTGCGACGTCCTCTACTTGGATGCCGATGACCAGGCGCTGCTCAAGCGCTTTTCCGAGACGCGCCGCCGGCATCCGCTGTCGAACCAGGAAAGGTCCCTGGCCGAAGCTATCCATGACGAGCAGGTGCTGCTGTCGCCCATCGCCGACCTGTCCGACCTGAAGATCGACACCACCCACCTGAATCTCTATCAGCTGCGTGACATCCTCAAGTTGCGCCTGCTGAACGCGCCGGAGCCCGGTACCGCCTACCTGGTGGAATCCTTTGGCTTCAAGCGCGGGCTGCCGGTGGACGCGGACATGGTGTTCGATGTGCGCTTCCTGCCCAATCCCTACTGGAAACCGGACCTGCGCGACTTTTCCGGACTGGATGCGCCGGTACGCGACTATCTCGAGCAACAGCCCGAGGTAGAGACCCTGTACAATGACATCCGCGATTACCTGGTGAAGTGGCTGCCGCGTTTTGCCGCCAACAACAGGTCCTATGTGACCGTGGCCATTGGCTGTACCGGTGGTCACCACCGTTCGGTCTATCTGGCCGATCGCCTGGGTCGCGAACTCAAAGACCTGCTCAAGAACGTCCAGATTCGTCACCGCGATCTCTGACGCCCGTTTTGTTTCGACAAGGACAGACTCAATGCCTGCCCAACAGATCACCATCATCAACAAGCTGGGCCTGCACGCCCGTGCGGCTGCCAAGTTCGTCGGCGTGGCCGGCCGCTATCCTGCCAGCATTCGTGTCGGCCGCAGTGGCGAGCCGCCCGTGGATGGCAAGAGCATCATGGCGGTCATGATGCTGGCCGCTGGCAAGGGCACGGTGCTGCAACTGGAAACCGAGGGTGAACAGAGCGACGAGGCCATGCGCGCCCTGGTCGAGCTGATCAACAACTACTTCGACGAAGGTGAGTGATCGGCCCTCCTCCAGCATCGCCCAATAAAAAAGCCGCCCGAGGGCGGCTTTTTTATTGGGCGTCGACTCAGGCGTTCAGCGCCGCTTCGTAGCGACGGGTCACTTCCGGCCAGTTGATGACGTTGAAGAAGGCGCCGATGTACTCGGGACGGCGGTTCTGGTAGCGCAGGTAGTAGGCGTGCTCCCAGACGTCCAGGCCGAGGATCGGGGTGTTGCCGGTCATCAGCGGGCTGTCCTGGTTACCGGTGCTCTCGACCACCAGCTTCTTCTCGGGGGTGACGCTCAGCCAGGCCCAGCCACTGCCGAAGCGGGTCAGGGCAGCCTTGGTGAAGGCTTCCTTGAAGGCATCGAAGCCGCCCAGCTGGGACTCGATGGCTTCGGCCAGGGCGCCTTCGGGCTTGCCACCGGCGTTGGGGGCCATCACGGTCCAGAACAGGCTGTGGTTGGCATGGCCGCCACCGTTGTTCTGCACGGCGCCGCGCTTGTCCTGGGGCAGCTTGTCCAGCTGGCGAACCACGTCTTCGGCCGACAGGTTGGCGAACTCGGTGCCTTCCAGCGCCGCGTTCAGGTTGTTGATGTAGGTCTGGTGATGCTTGGTATGGTGGATTTCCATGGTCTGGGCATCGACGTGCGGTTCCAGCGCGTCGTAGGCGTAGGGCAGCTGAGGCAGAGTATGCGGCATGCGGATTGTCTCCATGGTGGCTTTGGTAAGGACCCAT
Source organism: Pseudomonas oryzihabitans (assembly GCF_014522265.1). Taxonomy (GTDB): domain Bacteria; phylum Pseudomonadota; class Gammaproteobacteria; order Pseudomonadales; family Pseudomonadaceae; genus Chryseomonas; species Chryseomonas aestiva. The sequence goes on along the minus strand of NZ_CP017024.1, from coordinate 2,980,080 downwards.
TGCCCTTGGGCGATGGGGTGTACGGCTGGTGCGCCACGGCGCACCGTCTGAAGCCTGGGCCGTCCGGTCAGCAGATTCGACCGCACGGCTATGTCCTAGTGCATTGCTAGGATACTAACGAGTAACGGGGTGGGCTGTCTCCCGTTCGACAGGATTTTCCTTTCCACGACGTCTGCGGTGACCTGCACTAGCTGCCCGCCAGGGTCATGCCATCGATCAACACCGAGCCGGTGCGCAGACTGCCGCGGCGTTCCACGTCGCTGCCCACCGCCAGGATCTGGCGGAACATGTCGCCCAGCCGCCCGGCGATGGTGACCTCCTGGACCGGAAACTGGATCTCGCCATTCTCGACCCAGAAGCCGCCCGCGCCACGGGAATAGTCGCCGGTGACCAGGTTGGTGCCCTGCCCCATCATTTCCGTGACCAGGAAGCCGGTGCCCATCTGCCGGATCAGTTCGGCCTGGCCCGCCGAGCCGTGGCTGACATGGAGGTTGTGCACGCCGCCGGCATTGGCCGTGCTCTGCATGCCCAGCTTGCGTGCGGAATAGCTGCCGAGCACATAGGAGACCAGGCGGCCATTCTCGACGAAGGGCTTGGCGTAGGTGGCCAGGCCCTCGCCGTCGAAGGCGGCACTGCCCAGGGCGCGCGGCAGGTGCGGCCGCTCGTCCAGGGTCAGCCAGTCGGGAAACACCTGCTGGCCCAGGGCGCCTTCGAGGAAGGACGACTTGCGATAGAGGTTGCCGCCGGAGATGGCGGCGAGAAAGGTGCCGAACAGACCGGCCGCCATTTCCGGGGAAAACAGCACCGGGACCTTGGCGGTGGGCACCGGCCGCGCGCCCAGGCGGCTCACGGCGCGCTCGGCGGCGCGGCGGCCGATTTCCTCGGCACTCATCAACTCGCTGCCGATCCGGTTGACGTCGTAGTAGTAGTCGCGCTGCATGGCCTCGCCACTGCCGGCGATCATCACGCAGCTCAGGCTGTGGCGGGTGCTGGCATAGCCGCCGACGAAGCCGTGGCTGTTGCCGTACACCCGACAGCCCTGGTGGGTATTGAGGGTGGTGCCGTCGGCGTTGCCGATGCGACTGTCGGCGGCATAGGCCGCCGCCTCACAGGCCAGGGCCTGCTCGATGGCCTGCTCGGGGGTGATGTCCCAGGGATGATAGAGATCGAGATCGGGCAACTCGCCGCGCGCCATCAGCTCGGCGTCGGCCAGGCCCGCACAGGGATCCTCGGAGGTGTGCTTGGCGATGGCCAGGGCCGCAGCCACGGTTTCGCGGATCGCCTCGGGACCGGTGGCGGAGGTACTGGCCGAGCCCTTGCGCTGACCGGCATAGAGGGTGATGCCAAAGCCCTGGTCGCGATTGAATTCGACCGTTTCCACCTCGCCCTTGCGGACCGAGGTGGACAGGCCCTGGTCGACCGATACGGCCACTTCACCGGCACTGGCGCCCTGGCGCCGGGCCTCGGCCAGGATGGCCTCGACCTGTTCGCGCAATTCGGGGAGCGCAGCGGGACCCACGGCGGCGTTGCGATTCATGACGTTCTCCTTACGGACGGCGCCGGCCAGGCCGGACAACCGTGCGGCAACTCGTTATGATGGCGCCCATTCTTAGCTGGACCCCATAGTTCATGGTTGATTCTTACGACGACGACGCGCCGCTGGGCGAAAAGAGCAAGACACAGGTCAAGCGCGAGCTGCATGCGCTGCAGGATCTGGGCGAACGCCTGGCCGGTCTGCCGGCCGAGCAGCTGGACCGCCTTCCGCTGACCGATCCGTTGCGCAAGGCCCTGGCCGAGGCGCCCAAGCACAAGACGCACATCGCGCGCAAAAGGCATGTCCAGTACCTGGGCAAGCTGATGCGCGACCAGGACCTGGAAGCCATCCTGGCCCTGGCCGACCAGATGGACACCTCGACGCGGCAGTACAACGAGCGCTTCCACGCCCTGGAGCGCTGGCGCGACCGCCTGATCGCCGAGGGCGACCAGGCCCTGGAAGCCTTCGTGGCGCTCTATCCGGAAACCGACCGCCAGCATCTGCGCGGGCTGGTGCGGCATGCCCAGCACGAGGCCGCGCACAACAAGCCGCCCGCGGCGGCGCGCAAGGTGTTCAAGTACATCCGCACCCTCGACGAGAGCCAGCGCGGTCTGCGCTAGGTCCCTGTCCGCGATGGCCACGGCCGGCGCCTGCATCAGGCGCCGGTGCCGCCCACGGTGATGGCATCGATCTTCAGGGTCGGCTGACCCACGCCCACCGGCAGTGACTGGCCGTCCTTGCCGCAGGTCCCTACCCCCGCATCCAGCGCCAGGTCGTTGCCGACCATGGACACCCGATTCATGACCTCGGGGCCGTTGCCGATCAGGGTGGCGCCCTTCACCGGGCGACCGAGCTTGCCGTTCTCGATCAGATAGGCCTCGTTGGTGGTGAAGACGAACTTGCCGCTGGTGATGTCCACCTGACCGCCGCCCAGGCTGGCGCAATAGATGCCCTTCTCCACCGAGGCGATGATCTCGGCCGGATCGCTCTGGCCGGCCAGCATGTAGGTGTTGGTCATGCGCGGCATGGGCAGGTGCGCATAGGATTCGCGGCGACCGTTGCCGGTGGGCGCCACGCCCATCAGCCGGGCGTTGAGCTTGTCCTGCATGTAGCCCTTGAGGATGCCGTTCTCGATCAGCACGTTGTAGCCGCTGGGCGTGCCCTCGTCGTCGATGGACAGGGAGCCGCGACGATCCGGCAGGGTACCGTCGTCGACGATGGTGCACAGCGAGGACGCCACCTGGCGACCGAGCTGGCCGCTGTAGTTGGAGCTGCCCTTGCGGTTGAAGTCGCCTTCCAGGCCATGGCCGACCGCCTCGTGCAGCAGCACGCCGGACCAGCCGGCCCCCAGCACCACCGGCAGGGTGCCCGCCGGGGCCGCGGTGGCTTCGAGATTGACCAGCGCCTGGCGCACCGCTTCGCGGGCATAGCCCAGGGCGCGGTCGTCACGCTGGAAATAGCGGTAGTCGCAGCGACCGCCGCCGCCGCTGTTGCCGCGCTCGCGGCGGCCGTTCTGCTCGACGATGACACTGACGCCCAGGCGGACCAGCGGGCGTACGTCGGCAGCGAGGGTGCCGTCGACCGCGGCCACCAGGGTGCGCTCCCAGACCCCGGCCAGGCTGATGGTGACCTGCTGGATGCGCGGATCCAGGGCGCGGGTCGCCTCGTCCAGCTGCTTCAGGAAGGTGACCTTGGTGGCGCGATCCAGCACTTCGAGGGGATTGTCCTGGCCATAGAGCCGCTGCGCCGGCTCCACCGCGCGAAACGCCTGGACCTGGCCTTCGGCACCGCTGCGGGAGATGGAACGCGCGGCCTGGGCGGCCAGATCCAGGGCCTCGCCGGTAATGGCGTTGCTGTAGGCGAAACCGGTCTTCTCGCCGGACAGCGCCCGCACCCCGACGCCCTGGTCGAGGTGGAAGCCGCCTTCCTTGACGATGCCGTCTTCCAGCAGCCAGGACTCAGAGACGATGCTCTGGAAATACAGGTCGGCGGCGTCGATGCCGGGTCCGGCCAGACGCTGCAGCACGGGTTGCAGATCGTCCACCGCGAGTCCGCCGGGGCCCAGCAGGGCCGAGCCGACGCTATTCAGGTAATCACTCATGGAAACTCCAGACGACGCCACCAGGGGCGTCGGAACGATGAAAGGGTCGCGACCTGGCCTCTAGCCTACTCGCGGAAGTCTCGGGGCCCTGATGCAAAAGACCAATGGCCGTCATTGCCGTTCGGCCAGGCGCGCCGGCAGGAAGCGGCGGTGCTGGGTGACGGGCATTCGCTGGCGCAATTGGGCCTGGCGCTCGGCATCGCGCTCGATGAGCAGCACGGCCTCGCCGCTGGCCTGGACGGCAAGCACCTCGCCCCAGGGATCCACGGCCATGGCGTGGCCCCAAGTCGTGCGGCCATTGGCGTGGACACCGCCCTGGGCAGCGCCCAGCAGGTAGCTGTGGGTCTCCACCGCCCGGGCGCGCAGCAGCAGCTCCCAATGGGCCTGGCCGGTGGGCACGGTAAAGGCCGAGGGGGCACTGATCAGCTCCGCACCGGCAGCGCGCAGGGCGCTGTAGAGTTCGGGAAAGCGCAGGTCGTAGCAGACGCTCAGGCCCAGGCGGCCGACCGGGGTATCCACCACCGTGAGGGTCTCACCGGCGGCATAGTGGTCGGATTCCCGATAGCTGCCCTGGCTGTCGCTGACGTCGGCATCGAAGAGGTGCAGCTTGTCATAGCGGGCGACGCGGCGACCTTGGTCGTCGAACAGCAGCGAACAGGCACACGGCTTGCCCTCGGTGGCACCGTCGGGCAGCAGCGGCAGGGTACCGGCGAGCAACCAGAGCCCCAGTTCGCGCGCCCGACTGGAGAGCCAGGGCAGGATCTCGCCCTGCCCCAGCGCCTCGGCCCGCGCCAGCTCGGCGGGGGCCGGATGGCCGATGGCGACGAAGTTTTCCGGCAGCACCGCCAGGCGCGCGCCCGCTCCGGCAGCGCGTTCGAGCAGTCGCTCGGCGGCGCGCAGATTGGCCGCCACCGCGGGGCCGCTGACCATCTGCAGGATGGCTATGGACATGCAGGCACTCCAGAAGGGAGCGTCCATCCTAAGCAGCGGTGCGGCCGCAGGGCAATGCTCAATCGCGCTTGCCCGTGGTCATGGTCGGATTCTGCCAGGGGCCTTCGATGTGGTAGTTGATGCTGGCCATGCGCGTGATGCGATCGCCGATCAGTCGATCGACGATGAACAGCGCGCCACCGATGGCCGGTGCCCCGGCGATCAGCGCGGCCAGCGGCAGGGAGTTGCTGACCGGCAGCCCCACCTTGAGGTTGGCATCGACCCGGTTGCTGGCCATGTCCAGCAGGCCCTGCAGACTCATCTCGGCACCCGGCCCGCTGAGGCTGATGGGCTTGCGGGTGCGGAAGGCCCCCTGCTGGGCGTCGAGCACCCCGGTGATGCTGTCGTAGCTCAGGCCCTTGCCGAACAGATCGGAGAAATCCAGCCGCAGGCGGCGGCGGATGGATTCGAAATTGAGCAGACCGAAGATGCGCAGCGCCGAGGCCGTGCCTTCCACCTGGCGCAACTGGCCGTCATTGAAGCGGGCATCGAGGCTGCCATTGAGGCGGGCCAGGGCGACATAGGCTGGCGAGCCGGGCCAGTCGACCCGGGCATCCAGGCGGAAATCGCGACTGGTGACGCTGGAGGCGAAATTCCAGCCCAGCAGGATATCGGCGATATTGCCGCCGGCGAGGCGGCCCTGGTAGTAGCTGTGGGTCGCGCCCGGCGCACCTTCCCAGCGCAGCGCGCCCTGCACCTTGAGGCCCCGCAGGTCGAGATCCAGGGCGTTGAAGTTGGCGCCTGAGGGCGAAGGCCTGAGCTGCAGGCGCTGGGCACCCACCAGACGGCCGCCCAGCTCCAGGCGATCGATGACCAGATTCAGCGCCGGCAGGCTGCGCGGATCGACGTCGGCCAGCGGATCGGGGCGCGGCGCCTCGCTTTCCACCGAGGGGTCCGCCGGCGTCTGGGGGATGCGCAGGTGCTGCAGGTTGATGTCGATCGGCTGGCCGGTCTGGCGCGGGATGCGCACCTGGCCGGCGATGGTCTGGCTGGCCAGGCCGAGTTGCCAGGCACTGCCCTGGGGTTCATAGGTGAGGCGCAGGTTGTCGATCTGTTGCCCGAAGGCCAGGAAGCGCCCGAAGTTGAGATCGCCCCGCCCGAGGCTGGAGACATCCAGGGTGTTGCCACCGCCCTGCCCTGCACTGCCGCCGCTCCCCGCCTTGCCATAGCGCTGGTAGATGTCCTGCCAGGCAGCCAGGTCGAATTCCGCCAGTTGCCCGCGCAGGTCGTAGCCGGCGGCGGTGGGCAGATTGGCGGTGCCGCCGCCCAGCACGATCTCGCCGCGGCCCTTGGCGATGGCCTTGGGATCGAGCAGCAGCACGGCATCGGCGAGGCCCTTGTAGGTCGCCTCCACCCGCCGCTCGCCGTCGTTGAGCGCCAGGCTGAAGAAGCCGTCACGTGCCTCGTCGGCATTCTTGCCGAAGGGCGCCGGCAGATCGATGGCCACCCCGCGCAGATCCGAGGTGACCGCCAGTTCGCTGTGCTCGGCCAGGGTCAGGCCGAGGCGATAGCCGAGCAGGCCACGCGCCGGGATGGGTCGTCCTTCGCTGCCCAGCCAGCGCGCCAGCTGGTCGACGTCGACCCGGCCGTCCACCACCAGCCGGGTGCGCGGATCGTCGGGTTTGCCCTCGGCCAGCGCCTGACCGCGAATGGGCTGGTCGAAGACCCGCGCCTGGATGTCGGGGGCACTGAGGCCGCTGCGGGTGTCGTAGCGGAAGGTGCCGCGCAGCTCGGTGAGGGTCAGCGGGGGATCGGCCAGTTCCAGGCGCGCCTTGTCCGGCGTCAGCTCGACCACCACCACCGGTGGCTGCCCCTTGGCCAGGGGGATGTCCAGGTTCAGGCTGCTGTTGGCGAGCGCGCCCTCGCCCTTCCAGCCGGCAAAGACCTTGGCGGTCGGCAGCGGCGTTTCCTGGAGGATCTTCAGTCCATCGCGCACGCTGCTGTCGAGTCGCGCGCTGAGCCGCAGGTGCGGCGCGCTGCCATCGTGCAGCAGCGGAATGCGCGCCTCGACGTCCCTGACCCGGGTGTCGAGGATGCGTCCTTCGGGGACCTGCACCTTGACCCCATCGCTTTCGATGAAGACATCGCCGCGCGCCTCGCGCAGGGCGGGCCAGCCAGGCTGATAGGCCAACTGGGCGTCGTGCACCCGGAAGAACAGACTCATGGTGCGCGAGTGCGCCGGCGAGCCGTGGCGCAGCGATCCCTGGTACTGGTAGATGCCTTCGTCGATGCGGCCGCCGACGATGGCGGTGCTCAGCCACTGGGCCAGCTCCGGGCTGAAATCCGTGGCCGGCAGTTTGGTCGGCAGGTACTTGCGGGTGTAGCTGGCGTCGCCATCCTTGAGGCCGACGCGCAGGTCCATGTAGCTGTCCACCTCGGGATGCAAGCCGAGCTGGATATGCATGTCGCCACTGGCAGCGCCTTCCGGGCCGGTGACCTGCATCAGGGCACTGCCCAGGGTGAAGCGCTGGTCGTCGAGACTCCAGGTCAGCCGCGCCCTGGCGGTGCGATAGCGCCAGGGTTCGGGAAAGAGATCGCTCAGGTGCAGCATGAAGTCGGTGGTATCCAGACGCAATTCGCCACCGCCCAGGCTACCGCTCAGGCTGCCGGTGACGCCCTCGGCGGACGGGGCACCGTGATAGGCGGCAAAGCCCACGCGATCCAGGTTGGCTGCATAGGAAAGGCGCTCGCGCAGCGGCTTCTGCGGATAGAAGTCGGCATTGAGGTTGCGCAGCTGGCCATGGGGCGCCAGGGCCTGGAGCGCCTGGGCAACCGGTGCCGGCAGGGGCGCCAGGTCCCGCGCCAGCCTGGCGGCCTGCCTGAGATCCAGCTGGTCGCCGCGCACCTGCAGGTGCTGGGCGGTGCTGTCATAGCCCAGGCCATAGCGGGCCTCCAGCGGCTTGCCGTCGAGCTGGGCCTTAAGCGCCAGGGCCCCACGGTACTGGCTGGCGTCGCCGGCCTGCTGGTCGGCGTCCAGGGTCAGGGCCTGCAGGCGCACCGGCGGATGATCGGCGTAGGCGAGCGTCAATTCATCCGCCTTCAGCCGCAGGTGGGAGCGCTCCAGTCGACCTTCGGCCCAGGCGAACCAGAGCTCGCCTGCCGCCTGGACACGCCGCAGTTGCCACTGCCGGGTCAGGGCCGCCGGCACCCAGCGGGACCAATCGCTGGCGGGCAGGCTGAGATAGCCTTCGACGGTGCTGGCACGCCAGTCTTCGGGACGCGGCATGGCGGTGAAGTGCGCCGCTACCGTGCCACCGTCGGGCAGCCGGAAACGGGTCGCCAGTTCCAAGGCGCCACTGAGCTGCCTGGACAGACTGGCCTCGGCGTACCTCAGGGTTACCGGCGAACCCTGCTGGGGAATCAGGCTGAGCTGGCTGTCCAGCAGACTGGCATGCCCCAGACGCGCCAGGCCATCGAGCAGCGGACCCGGATCGAAGGGCTTGGCATCCGGCGCTCGCGGCGGCAGGCCGCGCAATTGCCAGTGCCCTTGGGCGTCCTCCTGCAGGACCAGATGGACGCCATCAACCTGCACGGACTTGAGTCGCAGTTGGCGATGCCAGAGGCTGCCGAAGACATCCGGCACCACCTGGAGATGATCCAGCTGCACCATGCCCTCGCCGCGTCCCAGAGACAGATCGCGCAGGATCAGCACCGGATTCCAGCGGGCCCAGCGTCCTTCGAGTCGGCCCAGGCGCACCGGCTCGCCGAGCGCCGCCGCAGCGCGCGACTCGACTTCGTTGCGGTATTCGCCGACCCAGGGCATGAGCAACCGCCCCAGGCCGAGGTAGAGCGTCAACAGGACGAGCACCAGCAGCGCCAGACCCAGCGCGCCGCGTTTGAGCAGGGATATCAAGACCCGGACCTAGAGCAGCACGACATCGTACTGCTCCTGGGAATACATGGTCTCGACCTGGAATTTGACGGTGCGGCCGATAAAGGCCTCGAGATCGGCGACGTTGCCCGATTCCTCGTCCAGCAGCCGATCCACCACCTTCTGGTTGGCCAGCACCAGGTAGGAATTGGCCTGGTAGGCCCGCGCCTCGCGCAGGATCTCGCGGAAGATCTCGTAGCAGATGGTCTCGGCGGTGCGCAGGATGCCGCGCCCCTGGCAGTTGGCGCAGGGCTCGCAGAGCACCTGGGACAGGCTCTCGCGGGTGCGCTTGCGGGTCATCTGCAAGAGGCCCAGTTCGGTGATGCCGATGATGTTGGTCTTGGCATGGTCGCGTTCGAGCTGCTTTTCCAGGGTACGGATCACCTGGCGCTGGTGCTCTTCGTCTTCCATGTCGATGAAGTCGATGATGATGATGCCGCCGAGATTGCGCAGCCGCAGCTGGCGGGCGATGGCGGTGGCCGCCTCCAGATTGGTCTTGAAGATGGTCTCTTCCAGATTGCGATGGCCGACGAAGGCGCCGGTGTTGACATCGATGGTGGTCATGGCCTCGGTGGGGTCGATCACCAGATAGCCACCGGACTTGAGCAGCACCTTGCGCTCCAGGGCCTTCTGGATCTCGTCTTCCACGCCATAGAGGTCGAAGATCGGCCGCTCGCCCGGATAGTGCTCCAGCCGCGTCGCCACCTCAGGCATCAGCTCCTCGACGAACTGGCCGATGCGCTGGAAATTCTCGCGACTGTCGACGCGGATCTTTTCCGTGCGCGTCCCGACCAGATCGCGCAGGGCGCGCAGGGCCAGGGTCAGGTCTTCGTAGATGGGCACCGGCGTCGGTCCCTGGAGGTTGCCGGAAATCTGCTGCCAGAGCCGTCGCAGGTAGCGGATGTCGGCGAGGATGTCTTCTTCGCGCGCCGCCTCGGCGGCGGTGCGCAGGATGAAGCCGCCCTCGTGCTCGATGCCCTCGCTCTCCACGCAGCGCGCCATGATCGCCTTGAGCCGCTCGCGCTCGGCTTCGTCCTCGATCTTCAGCGAGATGCCGACGTGGGAGGTACGCGGCATGTAGACCAGGTAGCGCGAGGGAATCGACAGGTGGGTGGTGAGGCGGGCGCCCTTGGTGCCTATGGGATCCTTGGTGACCTGCACCACCAGCGTCTGGCCCTCGCGTACCAGGGCGTTGATGCTTTCCACCGCCGCACCCTCGCGCTGGGAGATCTCGGCGGCATGGATGAAGGCCGCCCGCGCCAGGCCGATGTCGATGAAGGCCGCCTGCATGCCCGGCAGCACCCGCACCACCCGCCCGCGATAGATGTTGCCGACGATGCCGCGTCTCAGGGTGCGCTCGACGTGCACCTCCTGCAGCACACCGTTTTCCACGACGGCGACACGGGACTCCATGGGAGTGATGTTGATGAGGATCTCTTCGCTCATGGAGGACTCTTGGACAACGTGGAAGGGCAGAAAGGGGACCGTGGCGCCAGGCGCCTCAGCACGGGATATTCGGCCGTCAGACAGACCGCCAACAAGGGATGGCGAAAGCGCTCAGCAGTTCCGCGGTCTCGCACAGCGGCAGCCCTACCACGGCGCTGTAACTACCCGTCAGGCCGCGCACGAAGACCGCGCCGGCGCCCTGGATGGCGTAGCTGCCGGCCTTGTCGGCCGGCTCGCCGGTGTCCCAGTAGCGTTCGGCCTCGCCGGGCGCCAGGGGGCGGAATTCCACCTCGGCGGACACCACGCGACTCAGGCAGCGCTCGCCATCGGCGACGGCGACGCCGGTCACCACCCGGTGCCGGCGTCCGCTGAGAGCGGCGAGCATGGCCAGGGCGTCGGCGCGATCCCGGGGTTTGCCGAGCAGCTGGTCATCGAGCACCACACAGGTATCGGCGCCCAGCACGCAGCCGGCGGAGGCACCGCCCAGCACCTGTCGGCCCATGGCTGCCTTGGCCCGCGCCAGGCGTTCGACATAGGCGTCCGCCGCCTCCCCCGGATGCGGGGTTTCGTCCACCGTTGCGACGACCTTCTGGAAGGCCACGCCGATCTGTTCGAGCAGTTCGGCGCGGCGGGGCGAAGCGGAGGCGAGGTAGAGCTGGGACATCGACAACAACCAGACGGCGGGGGGATGACGGGAGAATGCCAGCCTGTTGCAGGTGAAACCAGCTTAGTTGACGCCGAATCTGAGGCGCAGCCCGCGGAGCAGCAGGTAGATCCACGGCCAGAGCAGCGCGCTGACCAGCGAGGGGGTGAGAAACACCAGGGTCGGTGGCCGGCTGCCGGCCAGGGCGTTGAGCCACAGCGCCAGCAATTGGGCGATGCCGTAGACCACCAGCAGCACGAAGCTCTGCTGCCAGATGGGAAAGGCCCGCAGTCGCTGCGCCAGGGAGCGCACCAGAAAGACCACCAGGCTCAGCACCAGGGCGGTCTGGCCCAGCAGGTTGCCGTAGAGCACGTCTTCGGCGATGCCCATCGTCCAGGCGGTGAACAGGCCGACACGGTGCGGCAGGGTCAGGGTCCAGAAGGTCAGCAGCATCGCCAGCCACAGCGGCCGGCCGATCTCCATGAACTCGGGCATGGGCACGACGGACAGCAGCAACCCGACCAACAGGGTGAGCCAGATCACCCACCCGTTGTGGCCGATGCGCAAAGCCATCAACGATCACCCTCGTCCGGCAGTTCCGGCGCGGGTTGCTGGACCCGGCGCTGCGGTTGAGCGGCGTTAGCGGCCGGATGGCTCGGCGTGGCGGTCGCGCCCTGCGCCGGCGGCTTGGCCGGTGTCGCCGGATGCGCCGCGCTGCCGCTCGCGTTCGCGGGTGGCTTGGTCGGCGTGGCGGGATGGGCCGAGCTGCTGCCCTGGCCCGCGGGCGGCTTGGCCGGCGTCGCGCTGCGACTACCGGTGCCGGGCGCCGGCGTGACATTGGCGGCCGCCGGCGGCGGATTCGCCGGCGCGGCCGGGCGCTGGGCCGCGTGGCGATCGGCGGCCTCCTGGGCCTCGGCGGCGTCGTTGGCGCGCTGCTCGGGTGTGCGGGTATCGCTGAACACCAGCAGCATGTAACGACTGCGATTGAGCTTGGCGGTGGGAATGGCGCGCACCACGGCGAAGGGTTGCCCCGAGTCGTGGATCACCTTGGAGACGGTGGCCACCGGATAGCCCGCCGGGAAGCGCTGGCCCAGGCCGGAACTCACCAGCAGGTCGCCTTCCTTGATGTCGGCGGTGTCGGCCACATAGCGCAGTTCCAGCCGCTCGGGATTGCCGGTGCCGACGGCGATGGCGCGCAGGCCGTTGCGATTGACCTGCACCGGAATGCTGTGGGTCACGTCGGTGAGCAGCAGCACCCGCGCCGAATAGGGCATCACCTCCACCACCTGGCCCATCAGGCCGCTGGCGTCGAGCACCGGCTGGCCGACGAAGACGCCGTCCTTCGCGCCCTTATCGATGATGATGCGGTGAGTATAAGGATTGGGGTCGACGCCGATCAGTTCGCCGACCAGCACCTTGTCGTCCACCAGAGCGGCGGAATTGAGCAGCTCGCGCAGGCGCACGTTCTGCTCGGTGAGGGCGGCGAGTTTCTGCAGACGGCGCTGCAGCAGCAGTTGCTCGGCCTTGAGCCGCTCGTTTTCCGCCATCAGTTCGGTGCGGCTGGAAAACTGGTCGCTGACGCCTTCCCAGGCGCGCAGGGGAAAACCCGCCACCTCATAGAGGGGCGAGAGGACCAGCGCCAGTTCGCTGCGTACCGGTTTCAGGTAGTCGAAGCGCGCGTCGGTGACCATGACACCCACCGAAAGGGCGGCCAGGATCAGCAGACGAATGCCCAGCGCCGGGCTTTTGCTGAAAATCGGCTTGATGGTGAGTTCCTCGCAGAACGCGCCCGGCGCTCCGGCCGCCAGGGGCGGCCGGAGCGGGGCCTGTAGCCTGGAACTGCCTTATTCGGTGGACAGCAGGTCCATGGCGTGGCGATCCATCATGTCCAGCGCCTTGCCGCCGCCACGGGCCACGCAGGTCAGCGGGTCTTCGGCGACGATCACCGGCAGGCCGGTTTCCAGCGACAGCAGCTTGTCCAGGTCGCGCAGCAGGGCGCCACCACCGGTCAGCACCAGGCCACGCTCGGCGATGTCGGAGGCCAGCTCCGGCGGCGACTGCTCCAGGCAGCTCTTGACCGCCTGGACGATGGTCGCCAGGGACTCCTGCATGGCTTCGAGCACCTCGGTGGAATTGAGGGTGAAGCTGCGCGGTACGCCTTCGGCCAGGTTGCGGCCACGGACGTCGATCTCGCGGACCTCGCCGCCCGGGTAGGCGGTACCGATTTCCTGCTTGATGCGCTCGGCGGTGGATTCGCCGATCAGGCTGCCGTAGTTGCGACGCACGTAGGTGACGATGGCTTCGTCGAAGCGATCGCCGCCGACGCGGACGGATTCGGCATAGACCACGCCGTTCAGCGAGATCAGGGCGATCTCGGTAGTGCCGCCACCGATGTCGACGACCATGGAGCCATGGGCTTCCTCGACCGGCAGACCGGCGCCAATGGCCGCGGCCATCGGCTCCTCGATCAGGAACACCTCACGGGCACCGGCGCCCAGCGCGGATTCGCGAATGGCGCGGCGCTCGACCTGGGTCGACTTGCAGGGCACGCAGATCAGCACCCGCGGACTGGGCTGCAGGAAGCTGTTCTCGTGCACCTTGTTGATAAAGTATTGCAACATCTTTTCGCAGACGCTGAAGTCGGCGATGACGCCGTCCTTCATCGGGCGGATGGCGGCAATGTTGCCCGGCGTCCGACCGAGCATGCGCTTGGCGTCGGTACCGACGGCGACGACGCTCTTCTGGTTGCCATGGGTACGGATGGCGACGACCGACGGCTCGTTGAGCACGATGCCACGCTCGCGGACATAAATCAGGGTGTTGGCGGTTCCCAGGTCGATCGACAGATCGCTGGAGAACATGCCACGCAATTTCTTGAACATGAGGTGACCCTAGGCGGTGACAAGCAGGCACGCGACAGGACAAACGTGCGGGTAAAAAAGTGCGGCAGACTCTAACAATCGCAGGGATTTAGGGCAAGGCGCCGATATGCTAGATTGAGAGCTTTTCCGGGCCGTTAAGCCCCTGTTCAACGCGGCGCCCGACCCGCCCAGCCCGTCTCCAGCATACGCGGCCGCCAACCGGGTCACGCCGCCTTCCTGCTTGGAGAAGCCGATGGCGCTCGAACGCACCGACGTCGAAAAGATCGCTCACCTGGCCCGCCTGGGTCTCGATGAGGCGGATCTCGCCGCTACCACCGCCACCCTCAACGACATCCTCGGCCTCGTCGACCAGATGCAGGCCGTGGATACCACGGGTATCGCCCCCCTCGCCCACCCGCTGGAAGCCACCCAGCGCCTGCGACCCGACCAGGCCACCGAAGACGACCGGCGCGAGGCCTACCAGGCCATCGCCCCGGCCGTGGAAGCCGGCCTGTACCTGGTTCCCAAGGTGATCGAGTGAGACACGACATGCATCAGCTGACCCTGACCGAAATCGCTGCCGCCCTGGCCGCCAAGGATTTTTCCGCCGAGGAACTGACCCGCGGCCTGCTGCAGCGGATCGAACAGCTCGACCCCCGGCTCAACAGCTTCATCACCGTGACCACCGACCAGGCGCTGGCCCAGGCGCGGGCTGCCGACGCGCGGCGCGCCGCCGGCGAAAACGGCGCCCTGCTCGGTGCGCCTCTCGCCCACAAGGATCTGTTCTGCACCCAGGGGGTGCTGACCAGCTGCGGCTCGAAGATCCTCACCGGCTTCAAGGCGCCCTATGACGCCACCGTGGTGGAGCGACTGGCCGCGGCTGGCGCCGTCTCCCTCGGCAAGCTGAACATGGACGAATTCGCCATGGGTTCGGCCAACGAATCCAGCCACTACGGTCCGGTGAAGAATCCCTGGGACGTCACCCGGGTACCGGGCGGCTCTTCCGGTGGCTCCGCCGCGGCCGTGGCCGCGCGCCTGCTGCCGGCCGCCACCGGCACCGACACCGGCGGCTCGATTCGCCAGCCGGCGGCCCTGACCAACCTCACCGGCATCAAGCCCACCTACGGCCGCGTCTCGCGCTGGGGCATGATCGCCTACGCCTCCAGCCTCGATCAGGGCGGCCCGCTGGCGCGCACTGCCGAGGATTGCGCCCTGCTGCTGCAGGCCATGGCCGGTTTCGACCCCAAGGACTCCACCAGCGTCGACCAGCCGGTGGACGACTACCAGGCGGCCCTGCAGCAGCCGCTGAGCGGCCTGCGCATCGGTCTGCCGCGGGAATACTTCGGTGCCGGCCTGGACGCCCGCATCGGCGAGAAGGTGCTGGCCGTGGTCGAGGCGCTCAAGAAGCTCGGCGCCACCGTCAAGGACATCTCGCTGCCCACCCTGCAGCACGCGATTCCGGCCTACTACGTCATCGCCCCGGCCGAAGCCAGTTCCAACCTGTCACGCTTCGACGGCGTGCGCTTCGGCTATCGCTGCGAGAATCCGGTCAATCTGGAAGATCTCTACAAGAGATCCCGTGGCGAAGGCTTCGGCGCCGAGGTGAAGCGCCGCATCATGGTCGGTACCTATGCCCTGTCGGCCGGTTATTACGACGCCTACTACCTCAAGGCCCAGCGCATCCGCCGGCTGATCAAGAACGACTTCGTCGCGGCCTTCGCCGAGGTCGACGTCATCCTCGGCCCGACCACGCCGAACCTGGCCTGGAAACTCGGCGAGAAGAGCAACGACCCGGTCTCCGCCTATCTCGAAGACCTCTACACCATCGCCGCCAACCTCGCCGGCATTCCCGGCCTGTCGATGCCGGCCGGCTTCGTCGACGGCCTGCCGGTGGGCGTGCAACTGCTCGGCAACTATTTCCAGGAAGGCCGTCTGCTCAACGTCGCCCACCAGTACCAGCAGGTCAGCGACTGGCATCGCCAGGCGCCGAGCGGCTTCTGAGGAAGGATAGAGACATGCAATGGGAAACCGTGATCGGGCTTGAGATCCACGCTCAGCTCAGCACTCAATCGAAGATTTTCTCCGGCAGCGCCACCAGCTTCGGCGCCGAGCCCAACGCCCACGCCAGCCTGGTCGACCTCGGCATGCCCGGCACCCTGCCGGTGCTCAACGCCGAGGCCGTGCGCATGGCCTGCAAGTTCGGCCTGGCCATCGATGCCGAGATCGCCGAGCGCAACGTCTTCGCGCGCAAGAACTACTTCTACCCGGACCTGCCCAAGGGCTACCAGACCAGCCAGATGGATCATCCCATCGTCGGCAAGGGGCACCTGGACATCACCCTGGAAGACGGCACCGTCAAGCGCATCGGCATCACCCGCGCGCACTTGGAAGAAGACGCCGGCAAGAGCCTGCACGAAGACTTCCACGGCATGAGCGGCATCGACCTGAACCGCGCCGGCACGCCGCTGCTGGAGATCGTCTCCGAGCCGGACATCCGCAGCGCCAAGGAAGCCGTGGCCTACGTCAAGGCCATCCATGCCCTGGTGCGCTACCTGGGCATCTGCGACGGCAACATGGCCGAGGGTTCGCTGCGTTGCGACTGCAACGTCTCGGTGCGCCCCAAGGGCCAGGAGGCCTTCGGTACCCGCGCCGAGATCAAGAACGTCAACTCCTTCCGCTTCATCGAGAAGGCCATCAACCACGAGGTTCAGCGCCAGATCGAACTCCTCGAGGACGGCGGCAAGGTGGTGCAGGAAACCCGCCTGTACGATCCCAACAAGGACGAGACCCGCTCCATGCGGAGCAAGGAAGAAGCCAACGACTACCGCTACTTCCCCTGCCCCGACCTCTTGCCGGTGGTGATCGAGCCGGCCTTCCTGGCCGAGGTGCGCAGTCAGCTGCCCGAGCTGCCGACCGAGAAGCGCGATCGCTTCCAGAGCGAGTACGGGCTGTCGGTCTATGACGCCAGCGTGCTGTCCGCCAGCCGCGAACTGGCCGACTACTTCGAGGAAGTCCAGCAGGTGAGCGGCGACGCCAAGCTGGCGGCCAACTGGGTGATGGGCGAATTGTCGAGCCTGCTCAACAAGCAGGACCTGGACATCGCCCAGGCGCCGGTGAGCGCGGCCCAGCTGGGCGGCCTGATCCTGCGCATCAAGGACGACACCATCTCCGGCAAGATCGCCAAGATGGTGTTCGAGGCGCTGGCCGCCGGCGAAGGCGCGAGCGCCGATGCCATCATCGAAGCCAAGGGTCTCAAGCAGGTCACCGACAGCGGTGCCATCGAGGCGATGCTGGACGAGGTCCTGGTGGCCAATGCCGCCCAGGTCGAGCAATACCGCGCCAGCGACGAAGCCAAGCGCGGCAAGATGTTCGGCTTCTTTGTCGGCCAGGCGATGAAGGCCTCCAAGGGCAAGGCCAACCCCGGCCAGGTCAACCAGCTGCTCAAGCAGAAACTGGAAGGCTGACGGCAGTCGTACGGGGTTACGGACCGGGGCTGACAGCCTCGGTGCGAGCCCTTAAGCTGCTGCCGGTCGTTTTGCCAGGAGGCATCGAGATGCATAGGATCCACTGTGCCGGACTGCTGTCGCTGGTCCTGCTGTTCGCCGGTTGCGCCAGTCAGGAAAGCTTCCCGCCCACGCTGTCCTCCAGCGCTGCCCATGACTATCAGGACACCGGCATGGCGTCCTTCTACTCCAAGTGGCACGCCGGTCGCCGTACCGCCAGCGGTGAAAAATACGACCCTGGCGCCCTGACCGCCGCCCACCGCACCCTGCCCTTCGGCACCCGCGTCCAAGTCACCAATCTGGCCAACGGCCGCAGCGTGGTGGTGCGCATCAACGATCGCGGCCCGACGGTTCGTCGACGCCTGATCGACCTGTCGCGCAGCGCGGCCGATCGGCTCGATATGGTGGCCGACGGCACCTCCCGGGTCAGCATCCGCAGCCTGGACTGATAGGGGCGCTAGCCCTGACAGGCCGGGGCATAGGCCCACAGCAGCCGCGGCGGTGCCGCAGCGAGCTGGCGGGCGATGGACGCATAGCGCGGATCGAGCAGACTGGCCGACCAGTACAGGTTTCTGGCGCCCCGGGGCTGCCAGGTGCCTGAATAGCCGGGCAGCCCGGCCTGGGCACGCTGCACATCGAAGCGTACCGTCGTATTGCGGAACTCCTCGTGGCTGCGCTGGCCCTGCGCATAGGGCAGCAGCCAGTCGAGCGCCCTGGCCAGGGTCTGGCCTTCAGCGCCTGGCAGGTGCAACCAGTCCTCGCCGCGACCCTGGGCCACCGCCGCCGCCAGCACCAGGGGTTCGAGGTCGTAGACGACATAGTGCAGGGCATCGCGCTCGCCGAAGTCCAGCACCTCGCCATCGGGCTTGAGATTGACCGACAGCTGCGCCACGAAGGCCGCCCGCGCCCGGGCGAACAGCGCCGGATCGTCCAGCGCGCCGGCGGCCAGGGTCGCCAATTTGATCCTGTGACTCTGCCAGTTGTTGCTCCAGACGCCGTGGGCATCCCCCCGATGCGCCGCCATCTGCTGCAGATAACCCTCGGCCAGGGTCTTGATGAAGGCGCGGGAACGCCGAGCCGTCGCGGCGGGTAGGTCCGCCGCGGTCAGCTGATAGGCGACGATGAGATTGCTCAGATTGGTCTCGTCGATGGGCTGGAAGCTGGGCCGATACCCTGGCAGCCAGGCATCGAGATAGCTGGCCAGGCGCGCCAGGGCCGCGGCATCGCGACTGTCCCGCCAGGCCAGCGCCAGATCGAGCATGTAGCCGAAATCCCGTACCGCCGCGGCGGACTGGTCGTGGATGCCGGTATGCGGCAGGGTGCCTGCGGTATGGAGGACCGGCAGCGCCTGGGGCTCGGCCGCGGGAGGATGACTGACCGCCTGCGCCAGCGCCGCGGCCGAGGGCGGTCTTGCCGCCAGGCAGGTCGTGTGTCCGGGGGCTGCAGCCAGGGCGAGATACAGCAGGGCGGCGCTCATGGCGGGGACCTCCAAGCGAAGCGTTGCTCAGGAAAGGGCTGGAGCGCCACCCTGCCCGGCTTCACGCTCAGGCGCGCTGGTCTGCTCAGACTCGCACCCGGTCCTTAGCGATAGCTTAAGCCGATCGCCTTTTGCCGCGTGCTGCCGAAGGTCTGCCAACCCCGGCGAGCGGGCAAAAAAAAGCCCGCGACCAAGCGACTGGCCGCGGGTTGTGCAACGGGAGGAGAGATGCCGGAGCACCTCCCGGGTAGCAGACCTTACTGCGGACCGAGCTTGTCCATCAGCGCGGCCAGCTGCTCGTATTCGTCCCGCTTGAGATCGGTCAGCGGAGTCCGCACGGGACCGGCGTCGTAGCCGGCGATCTTGGCGCCCGCCTTGACGATGCTGACGGCATAGCCGGCGCAACGGTTGCGGATTTCCAGATATGGCAGGAAGAAGTCGTCGATCAGCTTGCCGACCGCCTCGTGATCGTCACGGGCGATGGCCTCGTAGAATTGCACGGCGGTCTTGGGCACGAAGTTGAACACGGCCGAGGAATAGACCGGCACGCCCAGCGCCTTGTAGGCGGCGGCATAGACTTCGGCGGTGGGCAGGCCGCCCAGGTAGCTGAAGCGATCGCCCAGGCGACGGCGAATGGCGACCATCAGTTCGATGTCGCCCAGGCCGTCCTTGTAGCCGATCAGATTCGGGCAGCGCTCGGCCAGTTGCTCCAGGTGATGGGGCTGCAGGCGGCAGACGTTGCGGTTGTAGACCACCACGCCGATCTTGACCGACTTGCAGACGGCTTCGACATGGGCGGCCACGCCGTCCTGGCTGGCTTCGGTCAGGTAGTGCGGCAGCAGCAGCAGGCCCTTGGCGCCCAGCCGTTCGGCTTCCTGGGCATAGGCGATGGCCTGGCGGGTGGAGCCACCGACACCGGCGAGGATCGGCACGCTGCCCTGGCAGGTGTCCACCGCGGTCTTGATGACGCCGCTGTATTCGCTGGCTTCCAGCGAGAAGAATTCACCGGTGCCGCCGGCGGCGAACAGCGCGGTCGCGCCATAGGGAGCTAGCCACTCCAGGCGCTTGGCATAGGTATCGGGGCGGAAGTCGCCGTTGGCATCGAAGTCGGTCAGCGGGAAGGACAGCAGACCGGAAGAGAGGACGTGTTTGAGTTCTTGTGGAGTCATCTTGAGTGCCTCGGCATAGGTTGGACTGAGGTGCGGCAGGTCCGCTACCTGTTGTAAGTCATCGTACAACCTCTTTTATGGAAGGGGCAAGCCCCAACCAGAAAAATGCTCCTCAAGACGCTCCAGCCCCGTTTCAGACCTCTTCCGCCTGGCGCTCCATTTCTTCGTGAGCGCGTCTCAGGCGCTCGCGGCTGTTGCTCAGGTGCAGACGCATGGCTGCGCGAGCCGCTTCCAGGTTGCCGTCTTCGATGGCCTGGAGGATGGCTTCGTGCTCGGCATCCAGACGACGCTGGTAGAGCTGCTGGTCATCGTGGGCGAGATAGGCGGAATTGAGGCGGGTCCGGGGAATCAGCACCGTGCCCAGGTAGCTCATGATGTCGCTGAAATAGCGATTGCCGGTCGAGCTGGCGATCAGCAGATGCAGCTCCAGGTCGGCGCTCACCGCACGATCGGGCTGCTCGACGCCGGTACGCATGGCTTCCAGCAACGCCCACATGGCCTGCAGTTGCTCGGCCGAGCGGCGCTGGGCGGCCAGGCCGGCGGCCTCGACTTCCAGGCTGATGCGCAACTCGAGCATCGCCAGCACGTCCTTGAGGGTGGTGATGGTGGCCGGATCGATCGGCAGCGGCGACTCGGGGCGCCGCTCCAGCACAAAGGTGCCGATGCCGTGGCGAGTCTCCACATAGCCACCGGCCTGCAGTCGGGAAATGGCCTCGCGCACCACGGTGCGGCTCACGCCCTGGGCCTGCATGATGGCCGACTCGGTGGGAAGCTTGTCGCCGGGCTGGAATTGGCCGTCGCCGATCTGCTGAATCAGCACCCCGACGACCTCTTCTGCCAGGCTACGGGGTCTTTTTCGGGGGCGGGATACGGTGGGTGCTGACATGGATTCTCGTACCGATTGAAGGGACTCTGGAATCATAGCACCCCCCTCCTCCCAAACGCCCGATTTAGACCGCTTAGTCCATATCAGGATGCCTCGCCGACCGCTCTAGGACGCAACTCTTGCCCCTCCAGCAGCAGGTGGCGACGGTGGTAGGCGCGCAGACTCGGACGATGGCCGACGCTGACCAGGGTCAGGCCGGGGTTCTCCGCCAGCAGGCGCTCATAGAGCGCGCGCTCGTCCGCTTCGCTCAGCGCCGAGCTGGCTTCGTCGAGAAACAGCCAGTCGGGTGCATAGAGCAGCGCCCGGGCCAGGGCGACGCGCTGCTGCTCGCCCGGCGACAGGGTACGTTCCCAATGACGGCTTTCGTCGAGGTGCTCCACCAGGTGATCCAGGCGACAGTGCCGCAGGACTTCGGTCAGGCGCTCGTCACTGTAGGCCGCCACGGGTTGCGGATAGGCCAGGGCTTCGCGCAGGGTGCCAATGGGCAGATAGGGTTGCTGCGGCAGGAACAGCTGGCGCCCCGGCGGTACGGCGATACCGCCCTGCCCTTGCCGCCAGAGTCCGGCGAGGGCCCGCAACAGGGTGCTCTTGCCACTGCCCGAGGCACCTTCGATCAGCAGGTGTTCGCCACGGGCGATGCGCAGATCGGTGGGATGCAGCAGCAACCGGCCGGCGGCGCCCAGGGAAAGCCCTTCCAGGATCAGGTCGCTGTCACTGGCATGGGGCACCAGGATGTCGGCCTCCTGGCTGAATTCGGCCATGGTCTCGCGAAAGGTCAGCAGACGGTCGGAGACGGCGCGCCAGCCGGCCAGGCTGACATAGGCGTCGACGAACCAGCTGAGACTCTCCTGGACATTGCCGAAGGCCGAGTTGATCTGCATCAGGTCGCCCAGCTGGATCTTGCCGGAGAAATAGCGCGGCGCGGCCAGCACGAAGCCGGCGATGATGGCGATCTGGCTGTAGCCGGCGGTGAAGAAGGTCAGCCGCTTGGTGTAGTTCATCACCAGGTGGTAGTTGCCCCAGACGTAGCCGAAGCGATCCAGCAGGCGCCGGTGCTCGTTGGCTTCGCCGCGGAACAGCGCCACGCTCTCGGCCTTTTCGCGGACGCGGATCAGGCCGAAGCGCAGGTCGGCTTCATAGCGTTGCTGCTGGTTGTAGAGGCCGATCAGTCGCCGGCCGATCAGATGGGTCAGCCAGGTGCCGATGGTGGCGTAGATCAGCGCGGCCCAGAACATATAGGCCGGGATGGTGATGCCGAACAGGGTGATGTCGCCGGAGATGCCGAACAGGATGACGCTGAAGGACACCAGGCTGACCACCGTACGGATGAAGCCCAGCCCAAGGCTCAGGGTGGTGTCGGCGAAGTCGCGGATGTCTTCGGTGAGGCGCTGGTCGGGGTTATCGGCGCCGCCTTCGCGTTCCAGCTGGTAGTAGTTGCGATCCGACAGCCAGAGGCCGAAGTGCTTTTCGGTCAGCCAGCGCCGCCAGTTGATGGTCAGCGCCTGGGTCAGATAGAGGCGGTACACGGCCAGCAGGATGGCGGTGGCGGCCAGTCCGCAGAAGTACAGCATCAGCCGGATGAAGGCGGCCAGATCGCGATTCTGCAGGGCATCGTAGAAGTAGCGGTACCAGGTGTTCAGGGCCACCGACAGGCCGACCCCGGCGAGGGACAGGGCGATGACCACGGACAGCAGGAGCCAGGCCTTGCCTTTCTCTTCGCTGCGCCAGTAGGGGGTGATCAGGGCCCAGACGCGGGCCAGGAAATGCCCACGGGAAGCACCGTAGACGGAGGGCACGGGTACGGCGGATTCGGACATGCTCGGACTCTCAGGGACTGCTCAAGGAGACGCTTGCACAGCCTATGCCGGAAAGCCTGAATGAATTCTGACTGAAACAATGTAACAGTTTGTCGCCCACGCTACCGTGGGCGATGGCGAGCAGAAAGAGCCTGTTCAAAGTCGCGCGCTAAAGCCAAACAAGGCAAAAAGACCTGAGGAAGCGGATCGGACCCGCGCTCGGGTTTACGAGTGTCAAATGAGCATTCCGAAGGTCTTTTCAACGCTGATTGGCCGACGCGCAGCCGACTTTGAATAGGTTCTCAGCGGCGGACCGGACGCTTCTGCAACTTGCGCTGCAGAGTACGGCGATGCATGCCCAGGGCGCGTGCGGTCGCCGAGATGTTGCCTTCGTGCTCGGACAGCACCCGCTGGATGTGCTCCCACTGCAGGCGGTCCACCGACATGGGATTGTCCGGCACCAGGGTGTCGAGATCGGCGTGCTGGGCGAGCAGGCCAGCCAGGACGTCGTCGGCATCGGCCGGCTTGCACAGGTAGTTGGTGGCGCCGCGCTTGATGGCTTCCACCGCGGTGGCGATGCTGGAGTAGCCGGTGAGGATCACCACGCGCATCTCCGGATGCAGCTCCAGCAGCTGGGGCAGCAGCACCAGCCCCGAGTCGCCTTCCATCTTCAGGTCGAGCACGGCGTAGTCCGGCAGGTCTTCCTTGGCCAGTTGCAGGCCTTCCTCGGCGCTGTCGGCGATGGACACGCGCAGACCGCGGCGGTCCATGGCGCGGGCCATCACCCGGGTAAAGGTGGGATCGTCGTCGACCAGCAGGATGTGGGGCTGGTCGTCGAAACCGCTGTTGAGGTCGTCAGTCATAGAATTCTCCAGGCATTCACGCCAGGGCGTAGTGCCGCGGCAGGCGCAATTCGGTCAGGGTGCCGCCTTCTTCGTGATTGTAGAGCTTCACCGTGCCGCCGGCGCGGGTGACGCTGGCCTGGCTGAGAAACAGGCCCAGGCCGAAGCCCTTGCCCTTGGTAGTAAAGAAGGGCTTGCCGAGCTGCTCGGCAATGGCCAGGGGCACTCCGGCACCGTGATCACGAATCGACAGGCACAATTCGCGGGCGTCCCAGTGCAGACGGATGGCCAGGTTTTCCGGGCAGGCGTCGGCGGCGTTGTTGAGTAGATTCAGCAGTGCCTGGGTAAGTTCGACCGGCGGCGTCAGGCGCGGCGGCGTGCCCAGACTGACCACCTCGAAGCTGTAGGTGGCTTCCGGTCGCATCAGGTGCCAGCGATCCATGGTCGCCTCCAGCCATTCCACGGCGGTCTGCTCCTGCACCGTCTGGCGGCGGTCCGCTTCGGCGGCGCGTACCAGTTGCTGCAGGGTCTGCTTGCACTGCCCGACCTGGGCCTGCAACAGCGCCAGGTCTTCGCTCAGGGTCGGCTGGCCGGCGTACTCCTGCTGCAGCTCCTTGAGCAGCACGCTCATGGTGGACAGCGGCGTGCTCAACTCGTGGGCGGCGCCGGCGGCCTGGGTGGCCACGGCCAGCAGTTGCTGATCGCGCATGGCCTGCTCGCGGCGCTGGGCCTGCAGGCTTTCCTGCTCGCGCAGGGCGGTGGCCATGCGCGCGACGAACAGGGTGATGACGGCGGCGGACAGAGCGAAGCTCAGCCACATGCCGTAGCTGAGCACCGCGCCATCGTTGGCCACCAGCAGGTGCAGCGGCTCGTAGGACAGCAGCATCAGCGAGAAGACCGCCAGGGTCAGGGCCGCCAGCACCAGGGTATAGAGCCAGGGCAGCGTGGCCGCGGCGATGGTCAGGGGCACCAGGTAATAGGAGGCGAAGGGGTTGGTGGGTCCGCCGGCGAAATACAGCAGGGCGCTGTGAATGGCCAGGTCGCAACCCAGGTGCGCGGCGTACTCCTGCTCGGTGACCGGCCAGGGGCGGGTCAGCCGCAGGGCGGCGAACAGGCAGAGCACCGCCGAGACGCCCAGAGTGATGGCCAGGGCCGTCCAGGGCAGCTGGACGATGCCCGACAGCCGGGCGATACCCACCGAGCCGGCCTGGGCGGCCAGTACCAGCACGCGGATAAGGACCAGGCGCCCGAGATTCTGGCGATTGGCGGACAACCATTGAACGGGCAAGGAGAACATGCGAGGTTCCAGGCGCAAGAAACGATCGAGACGGCAGCCCCGAGGGACCTGCCGGTCAGAGCAGACTTGGCATTATAGCGATGGGTATCCGTCCGCAGCCGCCGACGCGGCAAAGCGACGCACCATCCGCCGGGTCCGCGGTCACACCGCTGTCGTACTGCCAACCAGGAGAACACCATGACCCCTTCCCTACGCCCGCTCGTGCTGGGCGCCGCCCTGTTCAGTACCCTGCTCGCCACCGGCGCCCAGGCCGACGAAGCGCGCTACAACCAGATCAGCCTGAGGGCCGAGGTCAGTCGTGAGGTGCCGCGCGACCGCATGCAGGTCATGCTCTACACCGAAAGCCAGGGCCAGGATCCGGCGGCCCTGGCCAGCGACACCACCAAGACCCTCAACGCCGCCCTGGAACAGGCGCGCAAGGTCGCCGGCGTGGACGTTTCCCTGGGCAATCGCAACACTTACCCGGTCTACGAAGACCAGGGCCGCGCCATCAATGCCTGGCGCGAGCGCGGCGAACTGCGTCTGGAAAGCGCCGACTTCGCTGCCCTGTCCAAGCTGACCGGCGAGTTGCTGGGCAACCTGAAGATGGGCAACCTGCAATTCACCATTGCCGATGGCACCCGCAAGCAGCAGGAGGATGCCCTGTTCAAGGACGCCGTGGCCGCCTTCAAGGCGCGTGCCCAGCTGGCCACCGAAGCCCTGGGTGGCTCGGGCTATCGCATCGTCAACCTGGACCTGGGCACCAGTGGCGTACCCCAGCCGCTGCCGATGCTGCGCATGTCGGCGATGAAAGCTGCCAGCGATGCCGTGACTCCGGACGTTGCCCCCGGTACCACCACCGTCGAAGTGACTGCGGGCGGTACCATCGAGGTACAGATGCCCTGATCTAGGGCAGAAAAGTAACAACGCTGTATCGGTGCGCACTTTTGGTGCGCACTGCCTTCCCGTCGTGATACCTCGTCTTACATCTTTGCGACATCTGTTTCCTGTTTGGGTCGCTCAGGGTCAATAGCTCGCCTGAGCTATGGACATGGGCATAAGCTGTGCATGTGGGCTCATCTGTCCACAAGACATCGGCATTCTGTTTCGCAACGCCACATCGTGTTGCGCCGTCCCCGACATGAGGTCTCCATGCACAAGAACGTACTCGCTGCCCTCTTCGCTTCCGGTCTGCTGGCCGGCGCACCCCTGGCCCAGGCAACCAACCTGGTGTTCTGCTCCGAAGGCAGCCCGGCCGGTTTCGATCCGGCGCAATACACCACTGGCACCGATTTCGATGCGTCGGCGGAAACCATCTTCAACAAGCTGACCCAGTTCGAGCGCGGCGGTACCCAGGTCAAGCCGGGTCTGGCGGAGAGCTGGGACATCAGCGAAGACGGCAAGGTGTACACCTTCCACCTGCGCAAGGGCGTGAAATTCCACACCACGGACTACTTCAAGCCGACCCGCGACTTCGATGCCGATGACGTCCTCTTCACCTTCCAGCGCATGCTGGACAAGGACAATCCGTTCCGTAAGGCCTACCCCACCGAATTCCCCTACTTCACCGACATGGGCCTCGACCAGAACATCGCCAAGGTGGAAAAGGTCGACGACTACACGGTGCGCATGACCCTCAACGAAGTGGACGCCGCCTTCCTGCAGAACCTGGCGATGCCCTTCCCGTCGATCCAGTCGGCCGAATACGCCGACAAGCTGCTCAAGGCCGGCAAGGCTGCCGAGATCAACCAGAAGCCGATCGGCACCGGTCCCTTCGTCTTCAGCCGCTACCAGAAGGATGCGGTGATCCGCTACAAGGCCAACCCGGACTACTGGGACAAGGTCGATGGGCCCAAGGTGGACAACCTGATCTTCTCCATCAACACCGATCCTTCGGTACGGATGCAGAAGCTCAAGGCCGGCGAGTGCCAGATCACCGTCTATCCGCGTCCGGCGGACCTGGACGGCCTGAAGAAGGACCCGAATCTCAAGCTGCCGTCGCAGCCGGGCTTCAACCTGGGCTACATCTCCTACAACGTCGAACATGGCGATCTGGCGAAGCTCAAGGTGCGTCAGGCGATGGACATGGCCGTCAACAAGGAGGCCATCATCAACGCCGTCTACCAGGGCGCCGGCCAGGTGGCGGTCAACGCCATGCCGCCGACCCAGTGGTCCTACGACAAGTCCATCAAGGACGCGCCCTACGATCCGGAAAAGGCCAAGGCCCTGCTCAAGGAAGCCGGCTTCAAGGAAGGCACCGAACTTACCCTCTGGGCCATGCCGGTGCAGCGTCCCTATAATCCCAATGCGCGCCTGATGGCAGAGATGCTGCAGCAGGACTGGGCCAAGATCGGCGTCAAGACCAAGATCGTCAGCTACGAATGGGGCGAGTACATCAAGCGCTCCAAGAGCGGCGAGCAGGACATCATGCTGATCGGCTGGAGCGGCGACAACGGCGACCCCGACAACTGGCTGGCGACCCTCTTCGGCTGCAAGGCCATCGGTGGCAACAACTTCTCCCGCTGGTGCTACCAGCCGTTCGAGGACCTGGTGGTCAAGGCCAAGCGCGTGACCGACCAGGGCGAGCGCACCAAGCTCTACGAACAGGCCCAGCAGGTGCTCAAGCAGCAGGTACCCATGACGCCCATCGCGCATTCCACGGTCTACATGCCGATGCGCAAGGAAGTCCAGGACTACAAGATCAGCCCCTTCGGGTTGAACGAGTTCTACGGCGTCAGCGTCAGCAAGTGAAGCCTCTTGGCCAAGGCTGGGAGCCAGACTCCCGGCCCTGGCCGTTCATTTGACTGATGGAGTGAGACCCATGCGCCTTCCCTACGCCTACTCGTTGCTGGCGGCGAGCCTGCTCGCCTGTGCTCCGCTCGCCCAGGCGGCGAGCAATCTCGTCTATTGCTCGGAAGCCAGCCCGGCCGGTTTCGATCCGGCGCAATACACCTCGGGCACCGAATTCGATGCCTCCGCGGAAACCGTCTTCAACCGCCTGGTGCAGTTCCAGCGTGGCGGTACCACCCTGGAGCCGGGCCTGGCTACCAAATGGGACGTGAGCGCGGATGGCAGGACCTATACCTTCCACCTGCGCCAGGGCGTGAAATTCCATACCACCGACTACTTCAAGCCCACCCGCGACTTCACTGCCGACGACGTGGTCTTCACCTTCCAGCGCATGCTCGACAAGGAGCAGCCGTTCCGTAAGGCCTACCCCACGGAATTCCCCTACTTCACCGACATGGGGCTGGACCAGAACATCGCCAAGGTGGCCAAGGTCGACGACCACACCGTGGTCTTCACCCTGAACAAGGTCGATGCCGCCTTCGCCGCCGACCTGGCCATGAGCTTCGCCTCCATCCAGTCGGCGGAGTACGCCGCGCAGTTGCTCAAGGAGGGCAAGCCGGAGCTGCTCAACCAGCAGCCCATCGGCACCGGCCCCTTCGTCTTCAGCCGCTACCAGAAGGATGCGGTGATCCGCTTCAAGGGCAATCCGGACTACTGGAAGCCCGAGGACGTCAAGCTCGACAACCTGATCTTCGCCATCACCCCCGACGCCGCCACCCGCCTGCAGAAGCTCAAGGCCAACGAGTGCCAGGTCAGCGGCTATGCGCGTCCGGCGGACCTGGTGGAGATGAAGCAGGATGCCAACCTCAAGGTCCTGCAGCAGCCGGGCTTCAACGTCGGCTTCCTTGCCTACAACGTCCAGCACCCGCCGCTGGACAAGCCCGAGGTGCGGCGTGCCCTGGACATGGCCATCAACAAGCAGGCCATCGTCGACACCGTGTTCCAGGGCGCCGGTCAGGTCGCGCAGAACGTGATCCCGCCGAATCAGTGGTCCTACGACAAGAATATCAAGGGCGCGCCCTATGATCCGACCAAGGCCCGCGCGCTGCTCAAGCAGGCGGGGATCAAGGACGGCACCGAGATCGCGCTCTGGGCCATGACGGTGCAGCGCGCCTCCAATCCCAACGCCCGCCAGTCGGCGCAGATGATCCAGCAGGATTGGGCCAAGGTCGGCATCAAGGCCAAGATCGTCAGCTACGAATGGGGTGAGTACATCAAGCGCGCCAAGGCTGGCGAACACGATGTGCTGACCTATGGCTGGACCGGCGACAACGGCGATCCGGACAACTGGCTGGGCGTGCTCTACGGCTGCAGCGCCATCGGCGGCAGCAACTATGCGCGCTGGTGCGACAAGGACTACGACGCCCTCATCCAGAAGGCCAAGACCAGCAACGATCGCGCCGAACGCACCCGGCTCTACGAGCAGGCGCAGCAGCTCATTCGCCAGCAGATGCCGGTGAGCCCCATGGCCCACTCGGTGGTGTCCCAGCCCATGCGCAAAGAAGTGCAGGGCTTCAAGATCAATCCCTTTGGCGTCACCGGTTTCTATGGCGTAAGCCTCGACCGCTGATTCTGTCCGGCCCGCCCTGCGGGCCTTCACGAGGAGCCTTCCGTGTCCAAACCGCTATTCTCGCTGTCTCTCGCCGCCCTCCTCTGCCTGACGGCCAATGCCGCCCTGGCCCGGCCCCTGGTGGTCTGCACCGAGGCCAATCCGGAAGGCTTCGATCCGGGTCGCTACACCTCCGGCTATACCTTCAATGCCTCGGCCACGCCGCTGTACAACCGCCTGGTGGAATTCAAGCAGGGCACCGCCGAGCTGGAGCCGGGCCTGGCCGAAAGCTGGGAGGTCTCCCCCGATGGCCTGCAGTACACCTTCGCCCTGCGCCAGGGGGTGAAATTCCACACCACCGACTACTTCAAGCCGACGCGTGATTTCAACGCCGACGACGTGGTGTTCAGCTTCGAGCGCATGCTCGACAAGAACAATCCCTGGTACAACCTCTCCCCCAGCGGCTATCCCTATGCGGCGGCCATGGAGATGGGCAGCCTGATCAAGTCCATCGACAAGGTGGACGACAGCCACGTGCGCTTCACCCTCAACCAGCCCGAGGCGCCCTTCCTCGCCGACCTGGCGATGGCCTTCGGTTCGATCCTGTCCAAGGAATACGCCGACAGCCTGCTGGCCAGCAAGAAGACCGACGACATCAACCAGAAGCCCATCGGCACCGGTCCCTTCGTCTTCCAGCGCTATGCCAAGGATTCCAACACCCGCTACAAGGTCAATCCGGACTACTTCGGCAAGAAGCCGCAGATGGATGGCCTGGTGCTGGCGGTGACCCTGGACCCCAATGTGCGCATCCAGCGGGTACGCAACAACGAATGCCAGATCGGCCTGACGGTGAAACCGCAGGACGTGCCGATGCTCAAGCAGGACAAGAGCCTCAAGCTGGCCCAGGTGGAAAGCCAGACCACCTCCTACCTGGCGATGAACACCAAGCACAAGGCGCTGAGCGACGTGCGGGTGCGCCAGGCCATCGCCATGGCCTTCGATCAGCAGAACTACCTGAAGACGGTGTTCGGCGAAGGCGGCGCCAAGGCGGCGATCAATCCCTATCCCTCTTCGCTGCTGGGCTACGCCAAGGACATCAAGGCCTGGCCCCATGACCTGGAAAAGGCCAAGGCGCTGCTCAAGGAAGCCGGCTACGCCGATGGCTTCACCCTCAAGTACTACATCAGCACCGGTACCGGCCCCGGCGGCAGTCCGGCCCTGGTGGCCCAGCTGATCCAGGGCGACCTGGCCAAGATCGGCATCAAGGCCGAGATCACCCAGTTCGAGTGGGGCGAGTTCGTCAAGCGCACCAAGGCCGGCGAGCACGACCTGATGATGATGAGCTGGACCGGCGACAACGGGGATCCGGACAACTTCCTCACCAACAACCTGAGCTGCGCCGCGGTGCAGGGCGGCGAGAACCGCGCCTTCTGGTGCGACAAGGCCTTCAACGACGCCATCGAAAAGGCCAAGCGCATCAACGACCCGGCCCAGCGTACCGCGCTCTACGAGCAGGCCCAGCAGATCTTCCACCAGCAGATGCCCTGGATTCCGCTGGCGCACCCGCTGTTCACCGATGTCCTGCAACCCAAGGTGCAGGGCTATGTGCAGAGTCCGCTGGGGGTCTACGACTTCTCCACGGTGACCCTCGACTGATCGGCAACTGATGCCGTAAGCGACCGGGCCCGGGCGGCCCGTCCCTCGACCTTTCCCGCCTCGCGCCGTGTTTCGGCGCGACGGGTTCGGCCGTGCCGGAAAACGCCCAGATAACAGAAAAAACGACCGCTTTGGAGCACACCTGATGACCAACGTCCACCGGGGAGGCCTCGCCCTCTCCCTGCTCACCCTGGCCCTGACCGCCCACGCCCAGTCCCCGGCGCCGGAAGATCCCAGCTACGCCAACGAGGTCCAGACCCTGCCCAACGTGCAGAAGCCGGTGAAGGGCCAGGCAGGCGCCAAGGGCTTTTTCGCCGACGACAGCCTGACCCTGACCACGCGCAACTTCTTTGCCCGCGAGACCAGCTCCGATCCGATCTTCAGCTACAGCAAGAACGGCACCCGGGTGCGCACCCACTCGCGCAATACCTGGGTCCAGGCCACCGCGCTCAAGTACAGCTCCGGCTACACCCAGGGCCCGGTGGGCTTCGGTATCGACGTGGCCGGCTATCAGGCCACCAACCTGGAGCGGGGCAAGGGTCAGATCGGTGGCGGCGGCAACCGCACCCTGGCCAACGCCGAGGGCGAGGGCCATGCCGAGTGGTCCAAGCTGGGCATCGCCGATGCGCGCTTCCGCGTCTCCAACACCGAGCTCAAGATCGGCCGGTTCATGCTCGACACCCCGGTGATCAGCTACAACGACAACCGGCCCTTCCCCTCCGGTTTCGACGGCTTCGCCCTGACCAGCGACGAATGGGACAACCTCTCGCTGCAGGGTGGCAGCTTCACCCGCGTCAGTCCGCGGACTGGTGCCGGCGACGAGAAGTGGACCACCGAGTACGGTACCCGCGAGGTCACCGCCGACCGCCTGAGCTTTCTCGGTGGCAACTACAAGCTGCCCCAGGGCTGGGAAGTCAGCGTCTATGGCGCCAACTTCGAGGACGTCTGGAATCAGTACTTCCTGAGCGTCACCCAGGCCGGCGGTTCTCTTGATACCTTCGCCTGGAAGGCGGTGGCCAACGCCTACCGCACCGTCGATGCCGGCAGCGCCAAGGCTGGTGACATCGACAACACCGCCTGGAGCCTGGCGTTCACCGGCAGCCACCAGGCCCACAGCCTGACCCTGGCCTACCAGCAGATCGACGGCAACGAGTACTTCGACTACGCCCACGAGACCGCGGCCATCTACCTGGCCAACTCCCTGGTCTCGGACTACAACGGCCCCAACGAGAAGTCGCTGCAGATCCGCTACGAGACCGACTGGAGCTACTTCGGCGTGCCCGGCCTGAGCACCGGTGTCTGGTACGCCAAGGGCTGGGACATCGACGGCACCCACTATGATGCCGGCGCCGGCAAGTACGCCAACTATGCCGAGGTCCTGCAGCAGGATGGCGAGAAGCACCATGAGATCGGCCTGGTCACCACCTACAAGGTGCAGCAGGGCGCGCTCAAGGACAGTCGCTTCCGCCTGCTGCTGACCGATCACCGCGCCAGCCAGAACCAGGTCGACGGCAACGTCAAGGAATTGCGCCTGGTCTCCACCCTGCCGTTCAACCTGCTGTAATGGCGGGACCCGGCGGCTTCCACGCAGTGTCCGGCATCTGGCCGGGATCGCGCTGCGAACACCGGCGAAGCCCGGGCCGTGTCGAGGATATCGACGCCCGTGGCAACGTGGTAGTCTGCCGGGTTTGGAGCCTTGCTCCAGAGCGCTCTTCGAACCTATTCGTAGGACCGAACGAGCCTGCTGTCCGCAGGTGTCGTTCGTTGCGGACCAGGATGGTCTCGTCAGGGATGAATCCAGACCCACAAGGTCTGAGAGTCAGATCAAAAGCTCATTAGCTTTTGCGCGGGCTCTCACTTAAAAACGCGGCCGGGCATGTACTCGCGCCGTCTTGATCAGCCTCAAGAGGAGATACCCCCTCCGATGCTCGCCTTCATCGCCCGTCGCTTCGGGCTGCTGATACCGACGTTCTTTGGCGTCACCCTGCTGACCTTCGCCCTGATCCGCCTCATCCCCGGCGATCCGGTGGAGGTCATGATGGGCGAACGCCGCGTCGATCCGCAGATGCACGCCGAAGCCATGCACCGCCTGGGCCTCGACAAGCCCCTGTACCAGCAGTATTTCGACTACATCGGCAACCTTGCCCAGGGCAACCTAGGCGAATCCCTGCGCAGTCGCGTCGGGGTCTGGGACGAATTCCTGACCCTGTTCCCGGCCACCCTGGAACTCTCGGTGGCGGCCATGCTGTTCGCCACGGTCTTCGGTGTGCTGGCCGGCATCATCGCCGCCCTCAGGCGCGGCACCACGGTGGACCACGGGGTGATGGGCGTGGCCCTGACCGGCTATTCCATGCCGATCTTCTGGTGGGGCCTGCTGCTGATCATGCTGTTCTCCGTGCAGCTCGGCTGGACCCCGGTTTCCGGTCGCCTGGACCTGCTCTACGACATCCCGCCGCGCACCGGCTTCATGCTCATCGACACCCTGCTCTCCGACGAGCCCGGCGCCTTCGTCGATGCCCTCAAGCACCTGATCCTGCCGGCCATCGTGGTGGGCACCATCCCCCTGGCGGTGATCGCCCGCATGACCCGCTCGGCCATGCTCGAGGTCCTGCGTGAGGACTATGTGCGCACCGCTCGCGCCAAGGGCCTGTCGCCGGGGCGGGTGGTCTTCGTCCACGCCCTGCGCAACGCCCTGATCCCGGTGCTGACGGTGCTCGGCCTGCAGGTCGGCAGCCTGCTCTCCGGCGCGGTGCTCACCGAGACCATCTTTTCCTGGCCCGGCATCGGCAAGTGGCTGATCGAGGCCATCGGCGCCCGGGACTATCCGGTGGTGCAGAACGGCATCCTGCTGATCGCCACCCTGGTCATCCTGGTCAATTTCGTCGTGGACATCCTCTACGGCCTGGTCAATCCGCGCATCCGCCACCAGCGTTGATGCGCCCATACGGACAGAGCCTATGACAACGGTAAACACCCCGGCCGCTCAAGACCCGAGCGCCCTCTATCCCTCTCCCTTCAAGGAGTTCTGGCACGCCTTCGCCCGCAACAAGGGCGCCCTCGGCGGGCTGATCTTCATGGTCATCGTGGTGTTCTGCGCGCTCTTCGCGCCCTGGGTCGCACCCCATGCGCCCAGCGAGCAGTTCCGCGACTTCATGCTCACCCCGCCGCTGTGGCTGGACGGTGGCAACAGCCAGTTCCCCCTGGGCACCGACGAGCTGGGACGTGACCTGCTCAGCCGGCTGATCCATGGCGCCCGGCTGTCGCTGCTGATCGGCCTGGCCTCGGTGGTCTTCTCGCTGATCCCCGGCATCCTGCTCGGGCTGGTCGCCGGCTTCTCGCCCAACCGTGCCGGTCCGGTGATCATGCGCCTGATGGACATCATGCTGGCGCTGCCCTCGCTGCTGCTGGCCGTGGCCATCGTCGCCATCCTCGGCCCAGGCCTGATCAACACCGTGGTGGCCATCGCCATCGTCTCGCTGCCCTCCTATGTCCGCCTGACCCGCGCCGCGGTGATGGGCGAACTGCATCGCGACTATGTCACCGCCTCGCGGCTGGCCGGCGCCGGTACCCTGCGGCTGATGTTCGTCAGCGTGCTGCCCAACTGCATGGCGCCGCTGATCGTCCAGGCGACCCTGAGCTTTTCCTCGGCGATCCTCGATGCCGCCGCCCTGGGCTTCCTCGGCCTCGGCGTGCAGCCGCCCACCCCCGAGTGGGGCACCATGCTGGCCTCGGCCCGCGACTACATCGAGCGCGCCTGGTGGGTGGTGACCCTACCGGGTCTCGCCATCCTCTTCACCGTGCTGGCCATCAACCTGATGGGCGACGGCCTGCGCGATGCCCTCGATCCGCGTCTGAAGGTGCAGTCATGAGCCTCCTCGAAATCCAGAACCTCTCGGTGCGCTTCGGCGGCACCGACGCCCCGCCGGTGGTGGAAGGCCTCGATCTCACCGTGGATCAGGGCGAGATCGTCGCCATCGTCGGTGAATCCGGCTCCGGCAAGTCGGTGACCATGATGGCCGTGATGGGCCTGATCGATCACCCCGGCCGCATCACCGCCGACCGCCTGGCCTTCGACGGCCAGGACCTGCTCAGCCTCAAGGGCCGCCGCCGGCGACATCTGATCGGCAAGGAGCTGTCGATGGTCTTCCAGGACCCGATGACGGCGCTCAACCCCAGCTACACCGTGGGCTTCCAGCTGGAAGAGGTGATCCGCCAGCACCTGGGCCTCAAGGGTCGCGCCGCTCGCCAGCGCGCCCTGGAGCTGCTGGAAAAGGTCGAGATCCCGGCCGCGGCCAGTCGCCTGGGCGCCTATCCGCACCAGCTGTCCGGGGGCATGAGCCAGCGCGTCGCCATCGCCATGGCCATCGCCGCCGAG
The DNA here is from genome assembly GCF_014522265.1 of Pseudomonas oryzihabitans. Taxonomy (GTDB): domain Bacteria; phylum Pseudomonadota; class Gammaproteobacteria; order Pseudomonadales; family Pseudomonadaceae; genus Chryseomonas; species Chryseomonas aestiva. The sequence continues at coordinate 2,945,255 of NZ_CP017024.1, read as the reverse complement.
CCGCGCCTCTTGATTGCCGACGAACCCACCACCGCCCTGGACGTGACCATCCAGGCGCAGATCATGGAGCTGCTGGTCAATCTGCAGCGCGACGAGGGCATGGGCCTGATCCTCATCACCCACGACCTCGCCGTGGTGGCCGAGACCGCCCAGCGCGTGGTGGTGATGTACGCCGGCCAGGCGGTGGAGAAAGGCGTGGTGCCGACCCTGTTCGACGCCCCCGCCCACCCCTATACCGAAGCCCTGCTGGCGGCCATTCCCGAGCACAGCCAGACGGACCGCCTGCACACCCTGCCCGGCATCGTTCCCGGTCGCTACGACCGGCCCGCCGGCTGCCTGCTGAGCCCGCGCTGCCCCTATGTGCAGCCGCGCTGCCAGGAGCGTCCGGCGCTGGAGCCCTACGACCGTGGTGCGGTGCGCTGCTTCTTCCCGCGCAACGTCGCCCCGGGCGAGGCGCCTGCGGTGCTGCCCGAACATCAACGTCCCAGCCAGTTGCCGGAGGATCGCCATGGCGCCGTCTGAAGCCACCGTCCTCGCCCGCTCCACCACCCCGGAGCAGGCGCCCGAGCACCTCGTGCTCGAAGCCAAGGGCCTGACCCAGCACTATCAAATCTCCCGCGGCCTGTTCAAGGACAACGCCACGGTCAAGGCGCTCAACGGCGTCTCCTTCGACCTTCAGGCCGGGCGCACCCTGGCCGTGGTGGGTGAGTCGGGTTGTGGCAAGTCGACCCTGGCCCGCGCCCTGACCCTGATCGAGCAGCCCACCGCCGGCAGCCTGGTCATCGGCGGTCAGGACGTGGCAAACGCCGACGCCGCCCGCCGCAAGGAACTGCGCCGCGAGGTGCAGATGGTGTTCCAGAATCCCTATGCCTCGCTCAATCCACGCCGCAAGATCGGCGACCAGCTGGCCGAGCCGCTGCAGATCAACACCAGCCTCTCCCGCACCGAAAGGCGCGAGAAGGTACAGGCGATGATGCAGCAGGTGGGCTTGCGGCCGGAGCACTACCAGCGCTATCCGCACATGTTCTCCGGTGGCCAGCGCCAGCGCATCGCCGTAGCCCGCGCCATGATGCTGCAGCCCAAGGTGCTGGTGGCGGACGAGCCGACCTCGGCGCTGGACGTGTCCATCCAGGCGCAGGTGCTCAACCTGTTCATGGATCTGCAGCAGCAGTACCGGACCGCCTATGTGTTCATCTCCCACAACCTGTCGGTGGTGCGCCACATCGCCGATGAAGTGATGGTGATGTACCTGGGCTGCATCGTCGAAAAGACCAGCCGCGACCTGCTGTTCGAGCGGCCCCTGCATCCCTATACCCAGATGCTGCTGTCGGCCACCCCGAGTCTGCACCCGGACCCGAGCAAGCCGCGCATCCGCATCCAGGGCGAGCTGCCCAACCCGCTGGATCCGCCACCCGGTTGCGTCTTCCACCGTCGCTGCCCCTATGCGACGGAGAAGTGCAAGACCGAGGTCCCGGCGTTGCGCAACGTGGAAGCCCGCCAGGTGGCCTGCCACTATGCGGAGAACTTTCTCTAGCTGGAAAAGCTGATCGTGGCCATGGGCCGCTCCTACAGGGTGTACCGTAACCTGTAGGAGCGGTCGCTACGGCGCACCGCCATGGCCGCGATGGAGATCCCGCCCCATGCACATCCGCCCCTTCCAGTCCGCCGACACCGAGGCCGTGATCAATCTGTGGCAGGCCTGCGGACTGACTCGCCCCTGGAACGATCCCTACCGCGACATCCAGCGCAAGCTCGCCGAACAACCCGAGTTGTTCCTGGTGGGCGAAGCGGACGGCACCCTCATGGCCAGCGCCATGGTCGGCACCGACGGTCATCGCGGCTGGCTCTATTACCTCGCAGTTGCCCCGGAGCATCAGCGCCGCGGCCATGCCCGGCGGCTGGTGGCGACCGCCGAACAGCTGCTGAGCGAACGCGGCTGTCCCAAGCTGCAGCTGATGGTGCGCCGGGACAATGCGGCGATCCTCGGCTTCTATGCGGCCCTGGGCTATGCCGAGGCCGAGGTCGTCACCCTGGGCAAGCGGCTGATCGCCGACGACTAGGGTGGAAGGCGGCGAAGCCCTGTCCGCTGCCGATACTCAACGTCCAATGGAGAACCCCTGCGGTTTTCCACGCTACGGGCTCACGGCTGATCGTAGGGTGGGTAACGGCGCAGCCTTACCCCGCGGAGCCGAACCTGCTGTGGAAATCCCTGGACGGTTTTCACCGCGTGTAGCCGGTGTAGAGTGGATGGACAGGGAAGACCCTGTCAGGAGACGGGCTTCCGCTCTTCCCTGTCAGCGAGGCCGTCAGGTCCCTGTCACCTCGCTGTCAGGCTGCTGTCGGGTTGTCGTCGTGTCGGACAGAGGGCCTTGCGGCTAGGCTTTTGCTCGTCCACCACCGCTGGAGAAACCGAGATGCAACTGCCCAACAAAATCAAGGAACACCGCCTGGCCCGAGCGTGGTCGCAAGAGCAGCTCGCTGAACTCGCGGGCATAAGCACCCGTACGGTGCAACGCATCGAAAATGGCGAGCAGGCCAGTCTGGAGACCCTGAGCGCCCTGGCTGCCGTTCTGGAAATCAGCGTTGCCGACCTGACAGGTCAAGCCACTCAAGCAGTGGGATCCGCTGCAGACGAGCGAATCGCGAATGCCCGTGAACAGGTCGCCGCCGAGATCGGCTTCTATTGGCAGGTGCTGCGCGGCATGGTCATCTGTGTCTTTCTCTATGTGCTCAATCGCGCGACCTCGCCTGACAGCCACTGGTCCCTGTGGGTCGCCGCCATCTGGGGAATCCTGTTGCTGGGTCGTGGCATCCAGACCTTCTTCCTGCGCGACAGGATCGCCCTCTGGCAGCACGCCCGGCTGCAAAAGCTCTTGCGGAAGTAGGAAAAGCCACCGATCGGCACCAGCGTTAGGCGCAGCTGAACCGCCTAGCTGGTCATGGTGCTGCTACTGGGCAGCCAGACCTTCGAGGCAGGCGGCGCTGTTGGGCTTCGCTGCGCTCAGCTCCAACCTACGTCAGCGGGGCAGGAGGTCCACCAGCGGCCCCGGATGCTTGCGGACTTCGGCGTAGGGCACCAGGGTGCCGCCGGGTTCGTCGCAGTTGCGGGCGGCGCGGAAGAAGGTCGGGCCGAGATAGAGGCCCTTGGGCGTCAGGTACCAGGGCGCGAATTGCCAGACGTCGGCGCTACGATAGTCGCAGCCGTCGCCGTCGGCGGGCGCCTGCATCAGTTGCGGATACAGGCGGGTGAACAGCCGGATCACCCAGGGCGCCAGGGTCTGTTGCCTATAGTCTGCCAGGGCCTGGGAATAGCGATCCTCCGGCTGCGGACGAATCGGCTGGCCGTGGCCCAACCAGAGAAAATCCTCCAGCGCCAGCTCCTCGCCGGTCTGCAGATCCAGGGTCAGGGGCGCGCTGCCGAAATCCGGGTGAGCCGCGCCGCTGCAGCTGTACTGGCTGAACAGATTGACGCTGAGCACCCGCTCGCTGAGCAGCTGCGGGGTCACCTCCAGGCTGTGCTCGCCGTCAGTGCCGATGCAGCTCAGGTGGGCATCGACCTCCGCCCAGAGGCGTTCGCGCAGTACGGCATTGGCTGCCTCGCTGGCACCCTCCACGGTGAACAGCCGCATGCCCGAGACCGGCTCGCGCCACCAGCGCAGGCCCCGGCCCATGAAGGTCTGGCGCTCGCCCTGTTCCAGCCTGAGTCCCTGCAGGCGGCGATACTCATAGGGATCGCCCTGGCGCAATTTCTGCCGATAGCGATCCGCTGCCGCGGACTGCCCCGGTTGCAGCGGCGCCAGGGCGAGCGGCAGGGTCTTGCCGGCACCGCTCCAGGTGCCGGTCCAGGAACCATCCTTGCCGCGCGTCAGTGACCAGCTGGCCTTGGGACCGTCCTGCCAGGGCGCACCCTCCTCCAGCTTGAGCCGGTCGCCCGATTGCGCCGGACCGCTCAGGCGCAGGTCGCGGCGATAGCGGTCGTAGAAGTAGCGGCCATAGGCTTCGTCGTTGGCGGTGGAATCGACCTCCACCACCACTCGGACCTGGCCCAGGGTGCCCTCCAAGAGCAGCTTTTCGGCATGGGCGACGCCAGTGGTCAACAGCAGGGCCAAGCCCAGTCCGGTCAGGCAAGATTTCATCAGGGCTCCAGCAACCAGGGTGTCGGTGATGGGCCCCAGGGTAGAACAGCGGCGTCAGGCTGTCGCGCAGGCCGGCGGACGACAGCCGTCTCGCCATGGGAGAATGGCGTTTTGTCGACCCCCGGACGCCCATGGACCTCCCTGCCCTGCTCACCCGCCTGCACGCGATCCGCGATGCCAACGCCTGGCGCCGCTATCACAATCCCAAGAATCTGGCGATGGCCGCCAGCGTCGAGATGGCCGAGCTGGTGGAGATCTTCCAGTGGAAGAGCGATGCCGAAGCCCGCACCTTGAGCGCCGCCGAGCGCGAACACGCCGGCCAGGAAATCGCCGACGTGCTGCTCTATCTGCTGCAACTGGGCAGCGAACTGGAGCTGGACGTGGAGCAGGCGGTGCTGGCCAAGCTGGCCGACAACGAGAGGCGTTTCCTGCCGTGACCGATACCTTCTTCGACGACCGCGCCACCCGTTTCGCCGCCAACATCTATGGCGGCACCAAGGGCGCCATCCGCCTGGCCGTGCTGCAGGCGGATCTGGCCGAGGTACTGCCCGCGCGGCCGCTGCGGGTGCTGGACATCGGCGCCGGGCTCGGCCACATGAGTCTCTGGCTGGCGCAGCAGGGCCATGCCGTGACCCTGGCCGAGCCCTCGGCGCCCATGCTGGCCGGGGCCCAGGAGGCGTTCGCCGCCGCCGGACTCGACGCCGACTGGCTGGCGCTGCCCTGGCAGGAGTTGCCCGCCTTCGCCGAGCCCTTCGACCTGGTGCTCTGCCACGCGGTGCTGGAATGGCTGGAGACGCCCCCGGCGATCCTGCCTACGCTGCAACGCTGCCTGGCCCCGGACGGCTGGCTGTCGCTGGCCTTCTACAACCGCGACGCCCTGATCTATCGCAACCTGCTCAAGGGGCATTTTCGCAAACTCCGGCAGGGTGACTACGCCGGCGCGGGCCAACGCGGCCTGACGCCGCAACGGCCGCTTGATCCGCGCGAGGTCGAGGCCTGGCTGGCGGCAGACTGGCAGGTTCGGGCGCGCAGTGGCGTCCGGGTCTTTCACGACTACATGCCGCCGGAATTCCAGACCCGTGCCGACGGCGAGGAGCTGGTGGCCATGGAACTGGCCCACCGACGGCACCCGGCTTTCGCGGGCCTGGGGCGCTATCTGCATTGGCTCTGCCAAGCTAAGGCAGGATGACGTAGGGCGCGGTATGCTCTGGCCAGCATTCCTCCGAGGAACCGGTCATGCGTCACCCCCTGCTCTGCCTGTCGCTCGCGCTGCTCGCCCTGGCCGGTTGCCAGACGCCCAATCCCTATGTCGCCAGCAGCCTGCCAGAGGCGTCGCTCCCGGTATTGCCGCAGCAGGATCCGGCGGCCTATCCGCCGGCACCGCGTGACTGGAGTCGCTATCGCACCTGGAGCTGGGCACCGGGCGCCGCGGTGGTCAGCGGCGGCCTGGATGGCCAGACCGTGCAGCAGGCGGTGGCCGATGGTCTCGACCAGCGCGGCTTGCGGCCCGCCATCGGCGGTGCCCGCGCCGATCTGCAGGTACGCGCCCGCCTGACCCAGCAGCAGCGCAGCGAGCAATACACCGACTACTACGACACCAGCTACGGCTACGGCGGCTACGGGCCCTATGGCTACGGCCCCGGCTATGGCGCCACGGTCGGCCAGGCGCGGACCCGCACCCGGACCTTCCTGGTCGACGTGCTGGAGGTGGAATTGCTCGATCCCGCCACCGGCCAGGTGCTCTGGCACTCGGCCGCCGAGCAGGCCAGCAACGGCAACAGCGGCGAACGCGCGCGCACCCTGCGCGAGACCACCCGCCGCCTGCTGGCCAACTATCCGCCGAGCTGAAGGGATAAGTGGCCCTTAAGCCAGTCCAAGCAGACTAGCGCGCTCACCTCAGAGGATCGCCCATGAAACGTTGTCTCCTGCTGCTTGCGGTCCTCTTGCTGGCAGCCTGCGCAGAGCGCGGCCCGCGCAATCTGGACTATGACGCCAGCCGTGATTTCGCCGCCTATCGCAGCTGGGGCTGGGCGGACCCGGCCATCGAGTACCGCCCCAACGATCCGCGGGTGCGCAGCGATCTCACCGAGCAGCGCCTGCGCGATTCGGTGAGCAGCGGCCTCGACCAGCGCGGGCTGCGCCCAGCGGCGGCGGGCACGCGCCCGGATCTGAAGCTCAAGCTCTATGTGATCCTCGACCAGCGCCAGCAGAGCTACAGCTATGCCGATCCCTACTGGGGTCCGGGCTGGGGCGGTCCCTGGGGCTCCGCCTGGGGTCCCGGCCCCTGGGGACCAAGCTATGTGCGCACCCAGACCGTCACCTACCCGGTGATGACGGTCCAGCTCGACATGCTCGATGGCCGTGACGGCAAGCTGGTCTGGCGTGCCAGCGAAGAGCGCCTGCTGGACGATCAGAACGCCACGCCCAGCCAACGCAGCGCCGCCTTCAGCCGTCTGATCAACGAGCTGCTGGTCAGCTATCCACCGCGGCCTTGAACGGTCGACCGTCCGGGCAGCTCAGCGCTGCCCCTGGTCAGGCCGCGAGCAGACGGCTGGGTGAGGGTGGCGGATAATGGCCGCTGGCCAGGCACCCCTCGCGCCGTCCTTGGCCACCTCGCGGGAATCCTGACCGTCGTCCAGCACCGCCCAGGTTCACCATGCCGTCCACGCCCATCGCCACCCGCCGCAGCCACAACCTGCTGCTGCGCCTCTTTCCGGTCATCTGCGCCCTGCCGATCCTGCTCGGCCTCGGCTGCTACCTGCTGATCAGGACCGCCACCAGCCAGGACGCCGACGTCCAGCAACGCGCCCGGACCTACATCGACCGCACTCTGGTGCAGGTCGAAAACGAGATCGGCCACAACATCATCAACTACGCCAAGTGGGGTGAGGCCTACAAGCACCTGCACCTGGCGGTCGACCTCTTCTGGGCCAACGACGAGCGCAACGTCGGCGACATCCCCTATGAGCTCTATGGCTACAACGGGGTCTTCGTGCTGGATCCGCAGGATCGTACCGTCTATGCGGTGATCGATGGCCGGCCGACGGAGCGCGCGGCGGCGCAATGGCTCGAAGGCGATCTGGCCGGCCTGCTGGCGGCCACCCGCCAGCGTCCTGGCGAGACCGAGAGCCTGGTACGGGTGCTGAGCGTGGGTGGTGTCCCGGCGCTGGTCGCCGCGGCCACCATCACGCCCGGCGCGAGCTACAGCGTGGCCCCGGGTCCCGGCGCCCCGTCGGTGATGCTGTTCGTCAACGTGCTCGATCCGGACACCCTGGCCCATCTCAGCGATACCTATGGCTTGCCGCGACTCGAGGCGTCGCGGGTGCCCCTGGTCGATCATGAAACGCTGCGCTTCCTGGATTCACCGCTGCTGCTCAACTGGCAACCGCCGCAACCCGGCGCCCAGCTCCTGCACCGCACCCTGCCGGTCTTTCTGGCCGGGGTGCTGCTGCTCGGGCTGGTGCTGGCCCTGCTGATCCGCCATGCGCTGAATTCGGCGCGGCAACTCGACCAACAGTTCGATGCCCTGATCGCCAGCCAGGCCGAACTGAGTCGCAGCGAAAGGCGCTTTCGCGAACTCGCCGAGGCCGCCTCCGACTGGCTGTGGGAAAGCGATGCCGCGGGCCGCATCACCTATCTGTCCGAACGCTTCGCCCGCATCACCGGGCATACGCCCGGCAGTTGGCTCGGGCGGCTGCTGGCGGAGCTGTTCAGCAGCGAGACGACCCCGCTGGCTGCCTGGCTCCAGGGCAATGCCCGCCAGCTCGACGAGCGCCAGGTGCTGCGCTGCCATTATCGCGACCGCCTGGGTCACTCCCGGGTCTGCGAGATCACCGCCCGACCGCTGCCCAAGGACGCTGGCTTTCGCGGCACCGCCAGTGACATCACCGCCGCGGTCAATGCCCAGGCGGAAATCGAACACCTGTCGCAACACGACAGCCTGACCGGCCTGGCCAATCGCCTGCAATTGCAGCACTACCTGGCGCGCAAGTTGACGCAAGCCAGGACCCCGCTGACGCTGCTCAGCCTGGACCTGGATCGTTTCAAGCCGGTCAACGACAGCCTCGGCCACGCCGCCGGCGATCGGGTGCTGCAGGAAATCGCCCGGCGTCTGCAGGCCAGTCTGAGACCTGGCGGCCTGGTGGCGCGCCTGGGCGGCGACGAATTCATCGTGGTGCTGCTCGGTCACCTGGATGTGGCGACCGTCGACCAGATCTGTGCGCGGCTGGTGAATGCCATCGGCCGACCCATCCTGCTGGAGGAACAGTCGGTCAGCGTCGGCACCAGCATCGGCATCGCCCAGGCGCCGGAGCAGGCCAGCCAGGTCGAGGACCTGCTGCGCCTGGCGGATATCGCGCTGTACCAGGCCAAGGCCGCGGGCCGCAACGGCTGGTGCTTCCATGCCCCGGCGATGGACGCCCAGCTCAGCCAGCGGCGTGACCTGGAACAGGAGCTGCGCCAGGCGCTGGCGCTCGACCAGCTGCGCCTGGGTTACCTGCCTCGGCGGAGCGCCGCCGAGGGTCGGCTGAACGCCATCGAGGTCCGGCTGCACTGGGCCCACCCGCAGCGCGGCCTGCTACCGCCGGAGGTCCTCCTGCCCCTGGCCGAGGAGACCGGACTCAGCGTTCCCCTGGAATTCTGGTTGCTGGACAACGCCTGTCACGCTGCCGCGACCTGGCCCGCGCCACTGCGGCTGATCATCAATCTGTCCGCACGTCCGTTCGCCGATGGCGAGGCCCTGGTGGCGGCGGTCGCCCGCGCCTTGCAGACGAGCGGCCTGGCAGCGGAACGCCTGGAGCTGCAACTGCCCGAGGCGCTGTCGCAGGCAGACAGCGCCCCGATGTTGATGCTGCTCGAGGCGCTCAAGGCGCTGGGCGTGCGCCTGAGTCTGGCCGACTTCGGCCGAGGTTCAAGCGCCCTGGAGGCGCTGCGCCACCCCGTGCTGGATGGCATCAGCCTGGATAGCCGACTGGTCGCGCACCTGGAAGACCAGCAGGTCGATGCCGCCATCGTCCAGGCTCTGATTGGCCTGGGACGAACCCTGGGCCTCAGGGTGACGGCAACGGGCGTGGAGACGCCCGGCCAGTTGGCCTGGCTGCAGGCGCAGCATTGCGATGAGGTCCAAGGGGCCCTGGTCGGTCCCTCTTTGACTGACCGCGAGCTGGCAGCGCTGCTGGCAACCGACCTGCAGGCGGGTTGACGACCTAGAGGCGCTCCAGCCACCCCAGATCGCCGCCTCGGGCCGGAACCGGATAGCAGCCATAGGGTGCATATCCGTGGGTACAGACCGGATCGGCGCGCAGGGTGAGTTCGCCCACCGGTTGCGCGCGCCAGCCCTCCAACAGGGCGATAGCGGCCAGGGCCGAGAGCAGGGCGATGAACAGCGCGGAGCGAATTGTTCTTGTCAGGCGCATGGTGACCTCCGGCGGGACGATGACCAGGATCGGCAGACAGCGTCCCCGCTCCTTGAGTATCGTCCCCCGGCAGTCATTTCGCCGCCCGGCGCAGGTCCCGATTGCGCAAAGCTGCACTGCGGCAGCTGCAACAATGGGGATAGCGGTATTCGGCGGGGAACCCGGACAAGCCGGCGCCGTTGTCCAGGCTACGCGCGAAGCCCCGCCCCGCTCCGGACCGTCCTCTCTCCCTCCGGCAGAGGGTTGGGGTGAGGGTCACTTGGTATTGCGTCAGCTATTCCCGGACAAGGCTGCGCCGTTGTCCAGGCTACGTGCGAAGCCCGCCCCACTCCGGACCGCCCCTCTCCCTCCGGGAGCGGGTTGGGGTGAGGGCCAAGCCGCCTCAGGCGATCTCCACTCGCTCGCCATTCAGCCGCACCGTCCAGGTGGGCAGGGCCTGCTCGGGATACTCCAGGCAGCCGCCGTCCGCCAGCCGGAAGTGCTGCTTGTACAGCGGCGAGGCGATCACCAGATCCGCGCCCAGTTGGCCGACGATGCCGCGGCCGATGACGTTGGCGCCGGACTTGGGATCGCGATTGCCCACGGCAAAGACCTTCTGCGCGGTTTCCGGCAGGTAGAACAGCGCTACCTGCTCACCCTCGTGCAGGGCCACCACGCCGGACTGGGGCACCAGGTCGGCCAGGCTGCACAGGGGTTGCCAGCGGGGCTCCAGGGCGCGGGCGGTATTGGTCTGAGTCATGGTCAAGCCTCCTCGGTAACGGTGATGAGCTGAAGTTCGTGGTGACGCGCCGGCCGGCGCTGGCCGCGCTCCTTGACGAAGTGGATGTCCGGGTCGTTGCCGCGCTGGTTGACGAAGGTACGGAAGCGCTTGAGCTTGTCGGGATCGTTCAGGGCGTTGGCCCATTCGCATTCGTAGCGATCTACCACCAGCTGCATCTGGGCTTCCAGTTCGGCGCCCAGGCCCAGGCTGTCCTCGATGATCACCTGCTTGAGGTAGTCCAGCCCGCCCTCCAGCGACTCGCGCCACACCGAGGTGCGCTGCAGACGGTCGGCGGTGCGGATGTAGAACATCAGCAGCCGGTCGATGTAGCGGATCAGGGTTTCGTCATCCAGGTCGGTGGCGAACAGCTCGGCGTGGCGCGGGCGCATGCCGCCATTGCCGCAGACATAGAGATTCCAGCCGTTCTCGGTGGCGATCACGCCGATGTCCTTGCTTTGCGCCTCGGCGCATTCGCGGGTGCAGCCGCTGACGGCGAACTTGAGCTTGTGGGGCGCGCGCAGGCCCTTGTAGCGGTGCTCGATGTCCAGCGCCATCTTGACGCTGTCCTGCACCCCGTAGCGGCACCAGGTACTGCCCACGCAGCTCTTCACCGTGCGGGTGGACTTGCCGTAGGCATGACCGGTCTCGAAGCCGGCGGCGATCAGCTCGCCCCAGATGTCCGGCAGCTCGTGCAACTGGGCGCCAAAGAGGTCGATGCGCTGGCCGCCGGTGATCTTGGTGTAGAGATCGTATTTCTTCGCCACCTGGCCGATGGCGATCAGGCCTTCCGGGCTGATCTCGCCGCCCGGGATGCGCGGTACCACCGAATAGGTACCGTTCTTCTGCATGTTGGCCATGAAGGTGTCGTTGGTGTCCTGCAGCGGCACCAGGTGCGGATCGGTAATGGGGGCGTTCCAACAGGAGGCCAGGACGTTGGCTACCGCCGGCTTGCAGATGTCGCAACCATGCTGGCCGCGGCCGTGGCGCGCCAGGAGCTCGTCGAAACTCTGGATGCCTTCAACCCGCACCAGGTGATAGAGCTCCTGGCGGGTGTGGGCGAAGTGTTCGCAGAGACTCTTGTCGACCTCGACGCCGCGGGCGATCAGCTCGTGCTCGAACACCTGCTTGACCAGTGCCGCGCAGCCGCCGCAACCGGTGGCGGCCTTGGTGCAGCTCTTGATGCCGGCGAGGTCGGTGCAGCCGGCGTCGATGGCGGCGCAGACCGCGCCCTTGGTGACGTTGTGGCAGGAGCAGAGGGTCGCTGTGGCCGGCAGGGCATCGGCGCCCAGGGTCGGGGCGCCCTCGCCCACCGGCATGATCAGGCTGGCCGGATCCTGGGGCAGCGGGATGCCGTTCTGGGCGTATTGCAGCAGGGTGTCGTAGTAGCTGTTGTCGCCCACCAGCACGGCGCCGAGGACGTGCTTGCCGTCGGCGGAGACCACCAGGCGGCGGTAGCTGGCGCTGGCTTCGTCGATGTAGCGATAGCTGCGCGCCCCGGGGGTGGCGCCGTGGGCATCGCCGATGGAGCCCACGTCCACGCCCAGCAGCTTGAGCTTGGTGGACATGTCGGCGCCGGTGAAGGGCGTGGCCTGGCCATGGCAGAGGGTGGCGGCCACCAGGCGCGCCATCTGGTAGCCCGGGGCGACCAAGCCGAAGATGCTGCCGTTCCAGGCGGCGCATTCGCCGATGGCATGGATGAAGGGATCGCTGGTCAGGCAGCCGTTGTCCACCGCCACCCCGCCGCGGGCGCCGAGTTCCAGGCCGCAGTTGCGGGCCAGGGCGTCCTGGGGCCGGATGCCGGCGGAAAACAGGATCAGGTCGGTCTCGAGGAAATCCTCGCCGGCGAAGTTCATGCGGTAGCGATACTCGCTGCCGGCGGTGATGTTCTGGGTGGCCTTGGACAGATGCACGCCCACGCCCAGGTCCTCGATGCGCTGCCTGAGCGCGGCGCCGCCGAGGTCATCCAGCTGCACCGGCATCAGCCGCGGGGCGAATTCCACCACATGGGCCTCCAGACCCAGGGATTTCAGCGCATTGGCCGCTTCCAGGCCGAGCAGGCCGCCGCCCACCACCACGCCGCGGCGCGCCCTGGCGGCGGCCAGGCGGATGGTGTCCAGGTCGTCCAGGGTGCGATAGACCAGGCGCGAGTCGCCTTCGGCGCCCTCGATGGGCGGCACGAAGGGATAGGAGCCGGTGGCCAGTACCAGGCGGTCGTAGCCAAAGGCACCCTCGGGCGTCAGTACCTCGCGCTGCTCGCGGTCGATGGCGGTCACCGCGCAGCCCAGGTGCAGCACCAGGCCGGGCACGGCATAGAGGCCGGCTTCGCTCATGGCCAGGGATTCGGCGTCGCGACCGGCGAAGTACTCGGAGAGATGGACCCGGTCATAGGCGCGCTGACGCTCTTCGCCGAAGACATGGATCTCGTAGTGGTCCAGGGCGCCGGCCGCCAGCAGCTGCTCGACGAGGTGATGGCCGACCATGCCGTTGCCGACGACGATCAGGCGTTCTTTGCGGGTCACGATGCTGTTCATGGAGGCTATCCCCCGGCCGAGGCCAATCAGGTTGATTCGCGGCAAATAAAAAGGCGCCTGAAACCTTGCGGTCTCAGGCGCCTTTGCCTGTTCTGGTAGGGAGGAGCCCTTGGCTCTGCTCCATGCCCGTCGCCTGCGGTGGCTGTCGATCGCCGTTGATCGACCGGGCGACCCGAATGTGCGGGTCTGTCAGGGCTTTTGCATCGGCTGTGCCAGTTCCGCCTGATCGCCCGAAGATCCGCCGCTGGCGCGGGCTGCGGCCTGCCGAGTGGCTTGCCGGAGGCTGTCCGAACGCCCGCCGAGCAGAACCACAACGGTGCAAGAGCGGGCCGGCCTGCCCCGTCACGGCGCATCGCGACCCCCACCGCCGTGGCCTCGGCCAGCGCCACCGGCACCCCGCCAGAGCAGTAGGAATGCGCCCCCGCGCGCGCCGGGCCAAGCTGGCGCGAGCCTTGCTAAATCTTCAGCATGGAGCGGTCAACGCCGATCGCTTCCTTTCACGACAAAGGCGCCGTGTTCGCCTCCCTCCGGGGAGCGCGACCGGCGCCTTTTCGCTTTCTGGTTTTCGAAGGATCCTTGCCATGGCCACTACCCACATCAAGAGCGTCTGCCCCTACTGCGGCGTCGGCTGCGGGATCGTCATGCAGGTGGAAGACGGTCGGATCACCAAGGTCAGCGGCGATCGCGACCACCCCGCCAATCGCGGTCGGCTCTGCACCAAGGGCAGCACCAGCCACCAGGCGCTGGTGGACAGCGGACGCATGGAGCAGGCCTATGTCCGCCACGACCGTTCCCACGAACCGGTGCAGACCGGGCTGGAGCAGGCCATCGCCGCCACCGCCGAACGCCTGCGCGCCATCCTCGACCGCGACGGACCCGACGCCATCGCCTTCTATGTGTCCGGGCAGCTGTCGCTGGAAGCCCAGTACCTGGCGAGCAAGCTGGCGCGGGGTTTCATCGGCACCAACCAGCTCGAATCCAATTCCCGCCTGTGCATGGCCAGTGCCGGCACCGGTTACAAGCTGTCCCTCGGCGCCGACGGTCCGCCCGGCTCCTATGACGACCTCGATCGCGCCGACCTCTTCCTGGTCAGCGGCGCCAACATGGCCGACTGTCATCCCATCCTCTTTCTGCGGCTGCTGGATCGGGTCAAGCGCGGCGCCAAGCTGATCGTGATAGATCCGCGGCGCACCGCCACCGCCGAGAAGGCCGATCTCTTCCTGCAACTGCGTCCGGGCACCGATCTGCTGCTGCTCAACGGCCTGCTGCATCTGCTGCACGCCGAGGGCCATGTAGACGAAGCCTTTATCGCCGCCCATACCGAAGGTTGGGCGGCCATGCCCGAGTTTCTTGCCGACTACAGTCCGGCACGGGTGGCCGCGGGGACCGGGCTGACCGAGGCGGACATCCGCACCGCCGCGCGCTGGATCGGCGAGGCCGGCGAATGGACCAGCCTCTGGACCATGGGCCTGAACCAGAGCACCCACGGCACCTGGAGCACCAATGCCCTGTGCAACCTGCACCTGGCCACCGGCAAGATCTGCCGCCCCGGCAGCGGTCCCTTTTCCCTGACCGGCCAGCCCAATGCCATGGGCGGGCGCGAGATGGGCTACATGGGGCCCGGCCTGCCCGGCCAGCGCAGCCTGCTGTCCGCCGCCGACCGCACCTTCGTCGAGCGGGCCTGGGGCATCCCCGAAGGCACCCTGCATACCCGCCTGGGCCAGGGCACCGTCGCCCTGTTCGAGGACCTGGCCGCCGGCACCGTAAAGGCCTGCTGGATCATCTGCACCAACCCGGTGGCCAGCGTGGCCAATCGCGAGACGGTCATCCGCGGGTTGCAGGCCGCCGAACTGGTGATCACCCAGGACGCCTTTCTCGACACCGAGACCAACAGCTACGCCGACATCCTCCTGCCCGCCGCGCTCTGGGCCGAGGCCGACGGGGTCATGATCAATTCCGAGCGCAACCTGACCCTGGCACCCCAGGCCGTCACCCCGCCCGGCGCGGCCCGCGCCGACTGGCGGATCATCGCCGACGTGGCCTGCGCCCTGGGCTATGGCGAACACTTCAGCTACGCCTCGGCCGCCGAGGTGTTCGACGAGATCCGGCAATTCCACAACCCCCAGACCGGCTACGACATCCGCGGCGCCAGCCATGCCCGGCTGCGCGAGACGCCGCTGCAATGGCCCTGCCCCAGCGCAGAGAGCGATCCGCGCCAGCCGATCCGCTATCGCAACGACGGCCGCAGCCAGACCCTGCGCCTGGACGAAACCGGCGAACCGACCGCACTCAACTTCGCCACCCCCAGAGGCAAGGCGCAATTCTTCGCCCGCCCGCACCTGGACCCGGCCGAGCTGCCCGATGCCGACTACCCCTTCGTGCTCAACACCGGGCGTCTGCAGCACCAGTGGCATACGCTCACCAAGACCGGCAAGATCGCCGCCCTGAACCGCCTCAATCCGGCGCCCTTCGTGGAGGTGCATCCCCAGGACGCCGAGGCCCTGGGCCTGGCGCAGGGCGACCGCCTGGAGATCACCTCACGCCGCGGCCGCGCGGTGCTGCCGGTGACCATCAGCGACCGGGTCCAGCCCGGCAACTGCTTCGCGCCCTTTCACTGGGCCGACGTCCAGGGCAGCGAGCTGGCCATCAACGCCGTCACCAGCGACGCCGTCGATCCGCTCTCGCTGCAACCGGAACTCAAGGTCTGCGCGGTGCGCCTGACCCGCGTCGCCACCATTCCCCATCGCCAGCTGCCGGCCGACGAGCCTGTCAGGGAGAGCGCCCGGCTGCCTGCCCTGGCGCGGCTGGCCGAGCTCACCGGGGTCGCGACTGCGGTACGGCCCCAGTTCAGCGCGGCCGAACGCACCTACCTGGCCGGCTTCATGGACGGTCTGCGCGACGGCGCGACCCAGGGCGTGCCCTGCCTGCCGGCCCAGGCGCCGCTGGCCGCCGACACCCGCCTCTGGCTCGACGGCCTCCTCGCCGGCTTGTTCAGCCGCCTGCCGGAACGCCAGGCCGCCGGCCTGGCCATGGCCTCCACCGCGCCGGCCGATCTGGTGGTGCTCTGGGCCTCCCAGACCGGCAACGCCGAAGCCCTGGCCGAACGCTGCGTCGCCCGCCTGTGCCAGGCCGGTCTCAGCGTGGAGCTGCACGACATGGCCGCCTATGCCGTGGAACGCCTGACCGGTGCCCGTCGCGTCCTGCTGGTGAGCAGCACCTTTGGCGATGGCGAAGCGCCGGACAATGGCCAGGCCTTCTGGCAGGGTCTCAATCGCCTCGACGCCTCCCTGGCCGAACTGGACTACGCCGTGCTGGCCCTGGGCGATTCCACCTACGAGCAATTCTGCGGCCATGGCCAGCGCCTCGACGCCCGCCTGGCCGACCTCGGCGCCCGGCGCCTCTGCCCGCGCCTGGACTGCGACGCCGATGGCCTCGACGGCGCCGACGCCTGGCTGACCGCCCTGCAGGCGCAACTGGCACCTCAGGCCGAGCACGTGCCTATCGCCAGTTCAGCCACGACCAGCCGCCCGACGGCGGTGTCCGCGCGGCTGGTCATCAACCAGAGACTCAACAGTGCCGGGTCCAACAAGGAGGTGCGGCTATTCGGTTTCGAGACCCAGCAACCGCTGGCCTACGAGGCTGGCGACGCCCTGAGCGTGAGGGCGCGCAACTGCCCGGAGCTGGTCGAGGAGGTCCTCGCCCTCGCCGGACTGGACGGCGAACAACCGGTCGCCGTGGCCAAGGTCGGCGAGCTGTCGCTGCGCCAGGCGCTGAGCGAACACTACGAGATCGCCCGCCCCAACCCCGAGACCCTGGCGCTGATCGCCGAGCGCAGCGGCAGTGCCGAGTGCCGCGCCCTGCTGGGCGACCGGGACGAACTCAAGCGCTGGCTCTGGGGCCGGCAACTGGCCGATGTACTGGCCCGCTTTCCCGCCCGCCACGACGCCCGCGAGTTGCTCGGCAGCCTCAAGCGCCTGCAGCCGCGCCTCTACTCCATCGCCTCCAGCCCCCTGGCCCATGCCGGCCAAGTGCACCTCACCGTCTCGGCGGTGCGCTACGGTAAGCGCAAGGGCGTGGCCTCCAGCTTTCTCGCCGACCGCCTGGGCGAGGCCGCCACCGAGGTGCATATCCAGCCTTCGCGCCATTTCCGCCTGCCGGACCAGGGCGACGTCCCGCTGATCATGATCGGCCCCGGCACCGGCATCGCGCCCTTCCGCGGCTTTCTTCACGAGCGCCGCACCCGGGGCGACCAGGGCCGCAACTGGCTGTTCTTTGGCGAGCAGCACGCCGCCCACGACTTCTACTACCGCGACGAACTGGAAGCCTTCCAGCGCGATGGCCTGCTGAACGAACTGAGCCTGGCCTTCTCCCGCGACCAGGCCGAAAAGATCTATGTGCAGGATCGGCTGCGCGAACGCGGTGCCGACGTCTGGCGCTGGCTGCAGGACGGCGCCCGCGTCTATGTCTGCGGCGACGCCAGCCGCATGGCCAAGGACGTCGACCAGGCCCTGCGCCAGGTGGTGGCGACCCATGGCCATCTCAGCGACGAGGCCGCCAGCGAGTACCTGCGCGGGATGAGCGAACAGAAGCGCTATCTGAAGGACGTCTACTAGCGCCGCCGGCTACAGCACCGCGCGCACCAGGCGGGTGAAGGCCTCGATGGCCTCGCGCTCGCCCAGCGCCCCGCGCACCACGGCCGCGGCCAGGGCCTCGCCGGCGCCGACCAGACCGATGCAGGACACCTGCAACTCCGCGGTGGATCTTTTGCTGTGCGGCGTGAGCACCGCCGTCACCATCTGGGTGCCATGTTCCAGCAACTCCTGGTACACCGCGGTCTTTTCCTCGCTCCCCGCCAGCGCCGCCGCCACTACGCCGACTTCACCCTGCATGTCGGTCACGCAGCGGATGTAGCCCTCGGCCAGCGCCGCGGTGGCTTCTTCGGAGCCCTGCTGCCGGGCGGTCATGGCCTGGCGAAAGGCATCCATCTGCGCCAGATCGAGCCAGCGATAGAGCTCGATGAGCAGCCCCGAGCGGGTACCGAAATGCTCGTAGACGACCGGTTTGGAGACGCCCGCCTGCACGGCCAGATAGCCCAGGGTCAGGCGATCCGCACCTTCTTCCCGAACGATGACCCGCGCCGTGTCCAGCAATTGCTGACGCCGGGCTGCCTTGGAGAGACGCCGTCCGGTCCCTTCGGAGACCGGTTTTTCAGGGATGGATCGCGCTGCCATTGGTCACGTCTTCTTGCAAACCTACTAAAGGTAGGTTAATCCTGAACTGGAACCTACACATGGTAGGTTAATGCGGATAACAGCCCGTGGCA
Source organism: Pseudomonas oryzihabitans (assembly GCF_014522265.1). Taxonomy (GTDB): domain Bacteria; phylum Pseudomonadota; class Gammaproteobacteria; order Pseudomonadales; family Pseudomonadaceae; genus Chryseomonas; species Chryseomonas aestiva. The sequence continues at coordinate 2,927,091 of NZ_CP017024.1, read as the reverse complement.
ATCGGCTGTGCGGTCTCCGGAACCTCAGCACTGCAACGAAGAGGACAGCATCATGCCACTGCAACCCATACTCTTTGCCGGCGGTTCGGGCACGGTAGGCCGCCAGGCCGTCCACTGGTTCCGCCAGCGCCAGCCTGACTGGCCGCTGCTGGTCGGCGGCCGCAACCTCGCCACGGCCGAGGATGTCGCCCAGGCCGCCAGCCAGGCCCGGGCGGTGCGCCTGGATCTCGACCAGCCGGGGCTGGGACTGGACCCCGCGCTCACCCCGGCAGCCATGATCATGCTGGCACCGGATCAGGCCCTGCACGGCTTGCGCCTCGCCCAGCACCTGGGCATCCCCTATCTCAATGCCAACACCGGCGTCACCGAACTGGGGCCGGAGGTCGCCCAGTTCATGCACCGCCCCGCCGCCCATGCCCTGGTGCTGTCCAGCCACTGGGCCTCGGGCGCCGCCCTGGCGCTGGCACTCGATCTCGCCCGCCGCTTCACCCGGGTCGCGGCCATCGGTATAGAGGTCTTGCTGGATGAGGCGGACCCGGCCGGTCCCCTGGCCTGGGAGGACATGGAGCGGGTGCACAGCACGGCACCCGCTGCCCTGGCCTTCCATCATGGACGCCGCGCCTGGCTGAGCGGTGCCGACCTGCAGGGCAGCGTCACGGCGCTGGACGGTCGCACGCTGGCCGCCACGGCCTTCGGCTCCATCGATCTGCTCAGTCTCCGGGCCGCCACCGCCGCCCCGGAGCTCCGCTTCGACATCGCCATGGGCGAGTCCTCCAGCCGGCGGCGGGGCGCGGAAACAGCGGCCGAGATCGCGGTCAGGGTGAGCGGTGAAAGGGACGGCCAGACCACCGGCGCACGCGCCGTGCTGGAATTCAACCAGGGGCAGGCCTCGCTGACCGCCCTCGGGCTGGTGCTGTCGCTGGAGCGGGTGCTGGGCCTGGCGGGCGGTGAACCCCTGCCGGCGGGTCTCTATATGCCCGAACACCTCTGGGCGGCCGAGTGGTTTCTGCAGGAGTTGCAACGGGAGGGCGCGGTGATCCATCACCAGACGGATGGGCACTGACGGCGGGAAATGGCGGAAGGCAGTGGGAGTCGAACCCACCCGGGAACGGCTGCCGTCCCCAACCGGGTTTGAAGCCCGGCCACGCCACCGGGCGTGATTGCCTTCCTCTGTTGCGCTAGCCCTCGGCCGCGCGGGCCCAGGCGCTGTCCGGGCGGACCCGGCGCTCGTCGCCGAAGCGACGGGTGAAACCGATGCGATCCAGGCATTCGAGGATCTGGATGCTGCGCTTGCGACCGATGCCGAGGGCATCGCGAAAGGCCGCGGCGCGAATGATCCCCGCTTCGCGCTCCAGGCGCAATGCCTCGCCGGCCGCGGCTTCCAGACTCGCCTGGGGATAGAAGAGATCCCTGACCACCTGGGTCAGTTCCCCCAGCCGGGCCAGCTTGCGCAGCAGCAGCCGCACCTCGGCCTCGGGCTGATCCAGACTCCTGGCCAGATCACGAGTCCAGGGCGGATCGAAGCGTTGGGCCTCCAGCAGCGGCCAGAGGCGGGTCTTGAGCCCCTCCTCCGCCTCGGTGAGGCGAACCCGGTGATCGGGCAGGTGCAGCCAGGGACCGCTGCTCTGCAATCGCCCCTCGGCCAGGGCCGTCTCCAGCAGGGCCAAATAGACCGTCCGCTCCAGTTCCGGCGCGGCGATGCGGCGGAGGCGATCCCGATCGGGACCCAGCTCGTCGGGTTGTTCTTGGTGAAAGGTCGCCAGCGCCGCGCCCAGGCGCTCGAGCGCCGCCTGCCACAGCGCCGCCGCGAACAGCCGCGGGCCGACCCGCGTCTCCACCCTCAGGGTGTCGGCGGGCAATTGCCAGTCGCCTTCGGGGCGGTTGAACTGCCGCGCCAGCAGTCGCGGATCGAGACCGCCGTCGGCCTGGGCCAGGAGTTCGGGCAGCGCCTCCTCCAGACCGCCCCGACGCAGGGCCTGGAGTTGGGCCAGGCGCTGGGGCGTACGGCGATGGCGCGCCGGGGCGAAGGGATCGAGCAGCCGGGCGCCGCCCAGGGTGCGCTGGGCAGACTGGTCGCGCAGCACCAGGCGATCGCCATGCACCCCGTGCAGCGGCGCATTGAGCACCAGCTGCGCCAGGGTCGTGGCGCCCGGGGCGAGGCTGTCGCCTTCCAGCAGGGCGACGCGACCGGTGAGATCCTGGGCGCCTAGGTGCACGTGCACCGGCGTCCAGTGCGCCAGGTTGCGCGCCTCGCCGGGCAGCAGTCGTAGCTCCACGTCGATACGGGTGGTGGGCGCATGCAGCGCCTCGGCCACCAGCCAGTCACCGCGGGCGAGGCTGTCGGTGCTCAGCCGCTCACCGGCGAGATTGAGGGACACCCGCTGGCCGGCCTGGGCGGTTTCCGCCGCGCGGTTCTGGGCATGCAGCCCCCGCACCCGCAGGCGCTGGCCGCGCGGGGTGAGGATGAGTTCGTCGCCGACGGCCACCTGGCCGGCAAAGGCAGTACCGGTGACCACCACCCCGGCCCCGGCGACGCTGAACACCCGGTCCACCGCCAGGCGAAAGCTGCCGCGGGCGTTGCGCTGGCGCACCTGGCCCAGGGCCGCGAGCAAGGCGGCGCGCAATTCGGGGATGCCCACGCCGCTGGGGCTGGCCACCGGATACAGCGGCGCTCCGGCAAAGGGGCCGGCGGCCAGCAGCGCACTGACGTCCTGACGCACCTGGGCCAGTCGCTCGGCATCCACCCGATCGGCCTTGGTCAGGGCCACCAGCAGCCGGGGAATGCCGAGCAATTCGAGGATCGCCAGGTGCTCGCGGGTCTGCGGCATGACGCCGTCGTCGGCTGCCACCACCAGCAGGGCCAGATCCAGGCCGCTGGCGCCCGCCAGCATGTTGTGCACGAAGCGCTCGTGACCGGGGACGTCGATGAAACCGGTGAGACCGCCGTCGCCCAGATCGGCATAGACATAGCCCAGGTCGATGGTGATGCCGCGCGCCTGTTCCTCGCGGCGGCGGTCACCGGCGACCCCGGTGAGGGCCTGGATCAGGGCGGTCTTGCCATGGTCGATGTGACCGGCGGTGCCGATGATCATGGGCACGGTACCAGGCGGATGAACAGGGACGTCATGGCGGCTCCAGGCGGCGGACTGGCGCTCAGGGTAGCGGCGCCCCGCGCGATCGCCTAGCCGTGACGCTCGCGCAAGAAGGCCACGAAGGCCCGCAGCGGGGCCGGCAGCTGGCGGCGATCCGCATAGTAGAGCCGCGGACCGGGAAAGGACGTGGACCAGTCCGCCAGCACTTCCACCAGGCGACCGTCGGCCAGGGGCTCGGCCAGATAGTCGGCGAAGGAATAGATCAGGCCGACGCCGTCGAGGGCGGCCTGCAGCTCCAGGTCGAGCGCAGAGGCCAGCAGGCGACTGCCCGGCGTGACGTTGCTGACCTCGCTGCCGCGCTCGAAGCTCCACTGCGCCACCAGGCCGCTGGCGAAGCGATGCCCGATGCAGGAATGCCGGACCAGGTCGGCGGGGTGTGTTGGTACGCCGTGCCGTTCCAGGTAGGCAGGGGTTCCGGCCACGGCGAATCTCTGGGTGACTGGGCCCAGTCGCACGCTGATCATGTCCGCCTCCAGGTGCTCGTCGTAGCGCACCCCGGCATCGAAACCCGCGGCGAGCACGTCGATCAGCCGGTCCTCGGCCACCACCTCCAGGCGAATGCCCGGATGCCGGGCCAGGAAGGGGCCGATCAGCGGCGGCAGCAGCACGCGGGCGACGATGGTGGGCACATTGAGTCTCAGGCTCCCCACCGGACTCTCGCCCTCGGCATTGATGGCGTCCAGCGCGCCGCGCACCTCGCGCAGCGCGGGGGTGAGGCGCTCCAGCAGACGCTGGCCGGCCGCGGTGGGCGTCACGCTGCGGGTGGTGCGGTGCAGCAGCCGGACATCCAGTTCCCGCTCCAGCCGCCGCACCGCATCGCTCAGCGAAGACGCCGCCACACCGCGCACATAGGCGGCGCCACGAAAGCTGCGGGCCTCGGCCACGGCGGCGAAGGCCGCCAGGTCATCCAGATTCAAGGCGCCTCCATTGTACGGCTGAGCGAACAGGTCGTTGTGTCGAGACCGGATTATCGCACAGCGTCATCCTGGCTAGAGTGAAGCCTCATTCACCTGACGAGGAATCCCTCATGCAACAGCGTCGCTTGGGCCAGCAGGGCCCCCTAGTATCGAGCCTTGGTCTGGGCTGCATGGGCATGTCCGATCTCTATGGCAGCGCCGACCGTGGCGAGGCCATCGCCACGGTCCAGGCGGCCCTCGAACGCGGCGTCACCCTGTTCGACACCGGTGACTTCTATGGCATGGGCCACAACGAACTGCTCCTGGGCGAAGCCCTGCGCGGTCGACGCGACCAGGCGCTGATCAGCGTCAAGTTCGGCGCCCTGCGCGGTCCGGGCGGCGAGTGGCTGGGCTACGACACCCGGCCGGCGGCGATCAAGAATTTCGTCGCCTACAGCCTCAAGCGCCTGGGTGTGGACCACATCGACATCTATCGCCCGGCACGGCTGGATCGCCAGGTGCCCATCGAGGACACCATGGGCGCCCTCGCCGAGCTGGTGCAGGCCGGCTACATCCGCCATATCGGCCTTTCCGAGGTGGGCGCCCAGACCCTGCGGCGGGCCGCCGCGGTACATCCGGTCTGCGACCTGCAGATCGAGTATTCGCTGGTCTCGCGCGGCATCGAGGCGGAGATCCTGCCAACCTGCCGCGAACTGGGCATCGGCATCACCGCCTATGGCGTGCTCTCCCGTGGCCTGCTCAGCGGTCACTGGCGCCAACCCTCGGGCAGCGGCGACTTCCGCGCTCATAGTCCGCGCTTCCAGCCGGGCAACGTGGAGAAAAACCTGGCGCTGGTGGCAGGCCTCAAGCAGTTCGCCGAACACCGGGGCACCACCCCGGCCCGACTGGCGGTGGCCTGGGTCGCCGCCCAGGGCGACGACATCGTGCCGCTGGTCGGTGCCCGCCGCCGCGGTCAGCTCGACGAATCCCTCGGGGCGCTGGAGGTGACGCTGAGCGCTGCGGATCGCGCCGAACTGGAACGCCTGCTGCCACCGGACGCCGTGGCTGGCGATCGCTACGGCGAACACCAGCTGCGCGATCTCGACAGCGAACGCTGAGCCACCCCGTCAACAACGGCCCGCCTTGCGCGGGCCCTTGCGTTTCAGCGCTCGGCCGGACGCTCCTGCATCAGCACCCAGGGCGCCACCACCACCGCCCACAGGGGCACCTCGGGCGCTTCCAGCCGGCGCCTTGCGCGGTCTTCGTCGACCTTGGCCAGCTGGCCCTGCTGCAGCCACAGACCCACCCGGGCGGCCTCGTCCTGGGTCACGGCGATGGCCGCTTCGATCAGGTCCAGCTCGGGCGCCACTTCCAGCAGCACGCCCCGCGCAAAATGCGGTTGCAATTCTTCCCAGCCGATGGCGGCGGTCTGCCCGAGCAGGGTGGCGTAGCGCGTTGCGTGATCGGTCATGGTGCGGGCCTCGCGAAAAGGGCGGATTCTACCGTTGCCCTCCCCGCTTGCCGAGCGCCCGGACGCACGGGCCACAGATCCGACAAGTTGTCGTCGCCAGCTTTCCAAGACGAACAGACGGTGATTAAACTGCGCGGCGCGTCATAAAGAACAAAATCGGCACATTTTCGCTTCCAACTGCCTCATTAATAAAAGCATTCCGAGTGGAGCACTCATGAAAAAGGCAACTCTGCGTTTCTCCCGCCTGGTCGCGGCCCTGGCCCTGGCCGGCATGGCCAGCCACACCCTGGCAGCCGACACCCTGAAGATCGGTCTGGCCGGCCCCAAGACCGGTCCGGTCGCCCAGTACGGTGACATGGAGTTCATTGGTGCCCAGATGGCCATCGAGCAGATCAACAAGGCCGGCGGCGTCAAGGGCAAGCAGCTCGAAGGCGTGATCTACGACGACGCCTGCGATCCCAAGCAGGCCGTGGCGGTTGCCAACAAGATCGTCAACGATGGCGTTAAGTTCGTTGTCGGCCACCTCTGCTCCAGCTCCACCCAGCCCGCCTCAGACATCTATGAGGACGAAGGCATCCTGATGGTGACCCCGGCGGCCACCAGCCCCGACATCACCAGCCGTGGCTACAAGCTGATCTTCCGCACCATCGGCCTGGACAACATGCAGGGCCCGACCGCCGGCAAGTTCATCGTCGAGCACGTCAAGCCGAAGATCGTCGCGGTCATCCACGACAAGCAGCAGTACGGCGAAGGCATCGCCACCGCGGTCAAGCAGACCCTGGACAAGGCCGGCGTCAAGGTCGCCGTGTTCGAGGGCATCAACTCCGGCGACAAGGATTTCTCCTCGCTGATCGCCAAGCTCAAGCAGGCCAACGTCGACTTCGTCTACTACGGCGGCTACCACCCCGAGCTGGGCCTGATCCTGCGTCAGGCGGCCGAGAAGGGCCTGACCGCCAAGTTCATGGGTCCGGAAGGCGTGGGCAACAGCTCCATCTCCGCCATCGCCGGCAAGGCCTCCGAAGGCCTGCTGGTCACCCTGCCGCGCTCCTTCGACCAGGATCCCAAGAACCAGGCCTTGGTGCAGGCGTTCAAGGACAAGAAGCAGGATGCGAGCGGTCCCTTCGTGTTCCCCTCCTACGCCGCCGTGCAGGTCATCGCCGAAGGCATCGAGAAGGCGGGCGACGAGAAGCCCGAGGACGTGGCCAAGGCACTGCGCAGCAACACCTTCAACACCCCCACCGGTGAGTTGGCGTTCGACGAGAAAGGCGACCTGAAGAACTTCGAGTTCGTGGTCTACGAATGGCACGCCGACGGCACCAAGACTGAAGCCAAGTAAGCCCTGCCTGTAACACCGGAGCCCACCGCCAACGGCGGTGGGCTTCGTTTATCCGCCTCCATCCGAGGCCTGGGACCCGCACCAGAAGTGCACCAAGGTCCCCTGGAGACACCCATGCCCGAGTTCTACCACTACCTGCAACAGCTGGTGAACGGCCTCACGGTCGGCAGCACCTATGCGCTGATCGCCATCGGCTACACCATGGTCTACGGCATCATCGGCATGATCAACTTCGCCCATGGCGAGGTGTACATGATCGGCTCCTATGTGGCCTTCATCGCCATCGCCGGCCTGGCCATGCTGGGTATCCACAGCCTGCCCATCGTCATGCTCGCCGCCTTTGGCGCCAGCATCATCATCGCCAGTGCCTACGGCTACAGCATCGAACGCATCGCCTATCGCCCCCTGCGTGGCGGTAACCGGCTGATCCCGCTGATCTCGGCGATCGGCATGTCGATCTTCCTGCAGAACTGGGTGCTGCTGGCCCAGGATTCCAAGGACAAGTCGATCCCCAACCTGCTGCCGGGCAACTTCATCATCGGCACCGACGCCATGAACGGCGTGGTGATCTCCTATGTGCAGGTGCTGATCTTCATCGTCACCCTGCTCACCATGTTCGGCCTCACCTGGTTCATCTCCCGCTCCCGCCTGGGCCGCGCCTGCCGCGCCTGCGCCGAGGACATCAAGATGGCCAACCTGCTGGGCATCAACACCAACGGCATCATCGCCCTGACCTTCGTCATCGGCGCCACCCTCGCCGCCGTGGCCGCGGTGCTGCTGGGCATCCAGTACGGCGTGATCAATCCGAGTCTGGGTTTCCTGGCCGGTATCAAGGCCTTCACCGCCGCCGTGCTCGGCGGCATCGGCAGCATCCCCGGCGCCATGCTCGGCGGCCTGGTGCTGGGCGTGGCCGAGGCCTTTGGCGCCGACGTCTTCGGTGACCAGTACAAGGACGTGGTGGCCTTCAGTCTGCTGGTGCTGGTGCTGCTGTTCCGCCCCACCGGCATCCTCGGTCGCCCGGAGGTGGAAAAGGTATGAGTGCCCGTCTGCGAACCGCCTTCTTCAGCGCCCTGCTGGTGCTGGCCGTCGCCTATCCCATCCTCGGCCTCAAGCTGGAGACGGTAGGCGTCAACCTGGAAGTGCACGGCGCCCCGCCGCGCACCCTCTGGATCGTGGCCCTGGCTGCGGTACTGATGTTCGTCTGGCAACTGGTGCGTGACCCGCTCACCGCCGGCTGGCGCCGCAATGGCGGCCTGCAGCTGCCGGCCACCGGCCTGGGCACCAAGCTCACCGAACCCAAGACCCAGCGCTGGGTGATCCTCGGCCTGGTGCTGATCGCCCTGGTGTGGCCCTTCTACGGCTCGCGCGGCGCGGTGGACATCGCCACCCTGATCCTCATCTACGTGATGCTCGGCCTCGGCCTGAACATCGTGGTGGGGTTGGCCGGTCTGCTCGACCTGGGCTACGTCGGCTTCTATGCCGTCGGCGCCTACACCTACGCCATGCTCTCCCACTACTACGGCCTGGGCTTCTGGGTCTGCCTGCCGCTGGCGGGGCTGATGGCGGCGCTGTTCGGCTTCCTGCTCGGTTTCCCGGTGCTGCGCCTGCGCGGCGACTACCTGGCCATCGTCACCCTGGGCTTCGGCGAGATCATCCGCATCCTCTTGCGCAACCTCACCCAGTGGACCGGCGGCCCCAACGGCATCAGCGGCATCGAAAAACCGACCCTGTTCGGCCTGACCTTCGAACGCCGGGCGCCGGAGGGCATGACGCCCTTCCACGAGTATTTCGGCATCCCCTACAACTCCGAATACAAGGTGATCTTCCTCTATCTGATCGCCCTGCTGCTGGTGCTGCTGACCCTGTTCGTGATCAACCGCCTCCTGCGCATGCCCATCGGGCGCGCCTGGGAAGCCCTGCGCGAAGACGAGATCGCCTGCCGCGCCCTGGGTCTAAATCCCACGCTGATCAAGCTCTCGGCCTTTACCCTGGGCGCCTGCTTCGCCGGTTTCGCCGGCAGCTTCTTCGCCGCGCGCCAGGGCCTGGTGTCGCCGGAATCCTTCACCTTCATCGAATCGGCCATCATCCTGGCTATCGTGGTGCTGGGCGGCATGGGCTCCCAGCTCGGCGTGATCCTCGCGGCCATCGTGATGATCCTGCTGCCGGAGCTGATGCGCGAATTCAGCGAATACCGCATGTTGATGTTCGGCCTGCTGATGGTCGTGATGATGATCTGGCGTCCGCAAGGCCTGCTCCCGATGCAACGCCCGCACCTGGAGTTGCACAAATGAGCCAAGCCCTTCTCGATGTCTCCGGCCTATCCATGAGATTCGGCGGCCTGCTGGCCGTCAACGGCGTCAACATCCGCGTGGAACAGGGCCAGGTGGTCTCGCTGATCGGCCCCAATGGCGCCGGCAAGACCACGGTGTTCAACTGCCTGACCGGCTTCTACCGGCCCAGCGGCGGCGAGATCCTGCTCAATGGCGAAGCCATCCAGGGACTGCCCGGGCACAAGATCGCCCGCAAGGGCGTGGTGCGCACCTTCCAGAACGTCCGCCTGTTCAAGGAAATGACCGCGGTGGAGAACCTGCTGGTGGCCCAGCACCGCCACCTCAACACCGGCTTCCTGGCCGGGCTGTTCAAGACCCCGGCCTTTCGCAAGAGCGAAGCCGAGGCCATGGACTATGCGCGCTTCTGGCTGGAGCAGGTCAACCTCACCGAATTCGCCAACCGCAACGCCGGCAACCTCGCCTACGGCCAGCAGCGCCGCCTGGAAATCGCCCGCTGCATGATGACCCGCCCGCAGATCCTCATGCTCGACGAGCCGGCCGCCGGCCTCAACCCGCGCGAGACCGAGGACCTCAAGGCGCTCATCGCGCTGCTGCGCGCCGAGCACGGCGTGACCGTGCTCCTGATCGAGCACGACATGCACCTGGTGATGAGCATTTCCGACCACATCGTGGTGATCAACCAGGGCACCCCCCTGGCCGACGGGACGCCGGAGCAGATCCGCAACAACCCCGACGTGATCAAGGCCTACCTGGGCGAATCCTGATGGAGACCACCATGCTGCAGTTCGACAACGTCTCCACCTTCTACGGCAAGATCCAGGCGCTGCATGGCGTCAGCGTGCAGGTGAACCGGGGCGAGATCGTCACCCTGATCGGCGCCAACGGGGCCGGCAAGTCCACCCTGCTGATGACCCTCTGCGGTACCCCGCGGGCCCACGGCGGCAGCATCCGCTACGAAGGCGAGGAGCTGGTCGGCCAGGAAACCGCGCAGATCATGCGCAAGGGCATCGCGGTGGTGCCCGAGGGTCGCCGGGTATTCGCCCGTCTGACCGTGGAGGAGAACCTGGCCATGGGCGGCTTCTTCACCGACAAGCACGCCTACGACCGCCAGCTGGAGAAGGTCCTCGGCCTCTTCCCGCGCCTCAAGGAGCGCTATGCCCAGCGCGCCGGCACCATGTCCGGCGGCGAGCAGCAGATGCTCGCCATCGGCCGGGCGATGATGAGCGAGCCGCGCCTGCTGCTGCTCGACGAGCCGTCGCTGGGCCTGGCGCCCATCATCATCCAGCAGATCTTCGAGATCATCGAACAGCTGCGCCAGGATGGGGTGACGGTGTTCCTGGTCGAGCAGAACGCCAACCAGGCACTCAAACTGGCCGACCGCGGCTACGTGCTGGAGAACGGCCGCATCGTCATGCAGGACAGCGGCGCCGAGCTGCTGGCCAACCCGGACGTGCGCAAGGCCTATCTGGGCGGTTGAGTCACCCCGTCGCCGCCCCACATGCCTCGACCAACAGCACCGTAGCGTGGAAAGCGGCGCAGCCTTTTCCACCGGGGCTTCCTGGCGAAGGGTGCCCTCACCCCAGCCCTCTCCCGCAGGGAGAGGGGGCTATCCGTGCGCCACGTAGGTTGGGTTGAGACGGCTCCATCGTCGAAGCCCAACAGCACCGTAGCGTGGAAAACGGCGCAGCCTTTTCCACCGGGGCGTCCTGGCGAAGGGTGCCCTCACCCCAGCCCTCTCCCGCGGGGAGAGGGAGCTATCTGTGCGCCACGTAGGTTGGCTCCATCGTCGAAGCCCAACAGCACCGTAGCGTGGAAAACGGCGCAGCCTTTTCCACTGGGACTTCCTGGCGAAGAGTGCCCTCACCCCAGCCCTCTCCCGCAGGGAGAGGGGGCTATCTGTGCGCCACGTAAGTTGGCTCCACCGTCGAAGCCCAACAGCACCGTAGCGTGGAAAACGGCGCAGCCTTTTCCACCGGGGCTTCCTGGCGAAGAGTGCCCTCACCCAAGCCCTCTCCCGCGGGGAGAGGGAGCTATCCGCACCAGCGTTCAGCTCATCGGCTCCGCTACCCCAACGCCTCCAGGCGCTGCCGACTACGCTCGAACCAGTCGCTCAGGGCTTCCGCCACCACCCGTGTTCGCTTGGGCAGGCCACCCTGGTAGGGATGCACCAGAAACAGCGGCTGGCTGGGGGTGCGCCAGTCCCTGAGCAGCCAGACCAGGGCGCCACTGGCCAGCTCCTCGTGCACCATGAACGAGGGCAGCCGGGCGATACCCTGCCCGGCCAGGGCGGCCTGCTTGAGCAGGCTGTAGTGATTGCAGGCCAGGCTGGGGATTACCTGCACGCGGTCGAGTCGGTGCTCGCGGTGATAGAGCCAGACCTCTCCCTTGGCATAGTGGCTGTTGACCAGGCAGCGGTGGCCGAGCAGCTCCTCGGGCGCCTGGGGGACCTCGCGCCCGGCCAGATAGGCGGGTGCCGCGCAGGTCACCTCCTGCATGGCGAACAGCGGTCGCGCGACCAGACGTTCGTCCGGGTCCAGCCGGGCGCGAATCGCCAGGTCGAAACCCTCGGCCACCAGGTCGCGATAGCCGTTGTCCAGCACCAGGTCCAGCTGGATGGCGGGATGGGTGGCGCGACAGGCCAGCAGCACCTCGAAAAAGGTGTAGCCCAGGGACACCGGAACGGTCAGGCGTACCGGCCCGGCTGCCTCCTCCTGCAGGCGGGCCACGCTCTGCAGGGCCCGCTCGCGCTGGCGCACCAGGGCCTGCGCCTCGGGCAGCAGGGCGCGTCCGGCAGGGGTGGGATCGAGACGTCGGGTGGTACGGTGCAGCAGGCGGGTCTCCAGGCGCACCTCCAGCGCCCGGATGCGCTTCGACAATTGCCCCTTGCTGCAGCCCAGGCGCTCGGCGGCGCGGGTGAAGCTGCCGCTTTCACAGAGGATGGCGAAGGCGGCGAGATCGGCGAAATCGTCCTGCATCGTTTCCTCCGGGAAACACTGGATTGCCATTCAGGTGATTTATCAGGGCAATGCGCCATTCTAGGCTGGAGACTCCTTCCCTTCACGGAGTCGCCTCATGAAAATCATCCTCGTCGGTGCCAGCGGTACCCTGGGCAGCGCCATCGCCGAACGCCTGGGCAACCGCCACGAGCTGATCCGCGTTGGCCGCCAATCCGGCGATCTGCAGGTCGACATCACCCAAGCGGATTCCATCCGCGCCCTGTTCGCCCAGGTCGGGCGCTTCGACGCCCTGGTCAGCGCGGTGGGGTCGGTGACCTTCGCCCCCTTCACCGAGATGACGCCCGAGGCCTATCAGAAGGGCCTGCAGGACAAGCTGATGGGCCAGGTCAATCTGGTGCTGCTGGGCCAGACCCAGGCGGCCGAGGGTGCCTCCTTTACCCTGACCACCGGCATCCTCAGCGAACAGCCCATCGCTCAGGGCAGCTCGGCGGCCATGGTCAATGCCGCCCTGGAGGGCTTCGTCCGCGGCGCGGCCATCGAGCTGCCGCGGGGTCAGCGGATCAATGCCGTGAGTCCGACGGTGCTGGAGGAATCGCTGGGGCACTACGGCGATTTCTTCCGCGGCTTCAAGGCGGTATCGGGGGCCGAGGCTACCCTGGCCTACGAACGCAGCGTGGAAGGGCGGGAAACCGGCAAGACTTATCGCGTCTGGTAAGTCCTTGAGCTCGCGGCGCTGTCTGAGTAACGTGTGCCCACCTCAGTCGGAGTCCTGCGATGCCTGCGCCGCGTGCCATCTTTCCCCTTGCCCTGCTCGGCCTCCTCGGCGGCTGCAGCCTGTTCCAGAGCGACGACACCCCGCGTGCACCGGGCGGCGAGCGCCTGCAGGGCGATCTGCGCTGGAACGGTGACCAGCTGCTGTTCCGCCCCTGCCAGGAACAGCGCTTCTTCGACGTCACCGACGCCAACAACACCGCCATCCTGCGCGATGCCCATGAACTGGCCGCCGACAGCGGTGCCGCTTCGCTGTTCGCCGATCTGCGCGGCAAGCTCAAGTCCGGCGGTCGCGATGGCGCCCAGGGCGTGTTCGCCGTCACCGACGTCTACCGCGTGCAGTACAGCGGTCCGGGCTGCAGCGATCCCAACTTCAAGCGTACCGCCATGAATGCCGGTGGCCATGGACCGGACTGGAGCGTCCAGGTCAGCAACCAGGGCATGCTGGTCAGTACCGCCGGCCAACAGCGCCGCGCCCTGCCCTTCGTGCAGGAAGAATTGCCCGGCGGCATGCGCGCCCTGTCCACCGAGGCCAATGGCGAGAAGGTCGAGCTGTGGATCAATCCCCGGCGCTGCGTGGATGGCCGGACCGGCACCGTGCAGTCACTGCAGGCCGAATTGCGCATCAATGGCCAGACCTGGCAGGGCTGTGCCTTCTACGGTGGTGCCGGCAACCCCACCTAAGTCGGGCGTTCGCGCGATGCTTAGCGCGATCCCCTTGGCATCTTCCGCTTTACGTTTAGCGTCGTGCGCCCCCAGGGGCTAGTCTAGCGACGGCAAGGCTTCATCCGCTTCGCTTGGCCACCTCCGGGTCGCGCCGAGCGAAGCCACAGGAACGCTCATCCAGCCAGGGTCCAGGCATGCCAACATCTCCCGCGTCCCGCAGCGCCTTACCGCGTCGGCGGGGCCATACCGTCCTCCTGCGGCTGTTCCCGGCGCTCTGCGTACTGCTCCTCGGCCTTATCGGCCTGGGTTGCTATCTGCTGGTCGACAATGCCGTGCGCCAGGATGCCACCGTCGCCCAGCACACCGAACGCGCGATCGGTCGCACCTTTACCCGCCTCGACGAAGAGGTCGCCCGCAACCTGATCGACTACAGCAAATGGGACGAGGCCTATCGCCGCCTGCATCAGGAACTGGACCCCGACTGGGCCTACGACCAGGGCAACCTCGGCGAATCGCTGTACCGCGTCTATGGCTACGAAGGGGTGCTGGTATTCGACGGCCAGGACCGCCCCCGCTATCGCCTGCTCAATGGCCAACTGGCCGATCCCGCTACGCCCTGGCTGCAGGGCGACATCGCCGGCCTGCTGGCAGCGGCACGCAGCGCCGACGCCCGCGCCGGCAGCGTGTCCGGTGTGCTGACCGTGGCCGGGATGCCGGCGCTGGTGGCCGCCGCCGCCATCACCCCGGGCGATCATGCCGGCGTCCGCCCCCAGGAGGCGCCGGCCTCGGTACTGGTCTTCGTCAATGTGCTGAGTCCCGCCCGGCTGGCCGCCCTGAGCGAAGCCAACAACCTGCCGCCGCTGAGCATCACCACCGACCCGGCTGGCAGCCGTGCCAGCTGGCAACTGCCCGGCTCCGGCTATCAGCTGACCTGGCGCCCGCCGCGACCGGGATTGTGGCTGATGCAGCAGACCCTGCCGCTGTTCGGCGGTGGGGTGCTGATCCTGCTGCTGGGGCTGATCTGGCTGTTTCGCCAGGCGCTGCTGTCGATGCGCCAGCTGGATGCCCAGTACGATGACCTGCTGGCCAGTCGCAGCGAACTGGCCATCGGTGAGCGGCGCTTCCGCGACATCGCCGAGGCCACCTCGGACTGGCTGTGGGAGGTCGACTCCACCCTGCGCCTGGTCTATGTCTCGGATCGCTTCGCCGAAGTCACCGGGGAAGCCACCAACCGCTGGCTGGGGCGACCGCTCAACGAACTCCTGACGCCCCATGCCGACACCCTGGCGCACTGGCTCGCCGGCCAGGCGCACGACCGCAAGCCGCGGCCGCCGCTGGTCTGTCACTACCTGGACGGCAACGGCCGCGAACGCACCTGTCGGGTCGCCGCCCGGGCCATTCCCGAGGGTGGCTATCGCGGCACCGTCACCGACCTCACCGACGAGATCGAGGCCCTGGCCCAGGTCCAGCACCTGTCCTGGCACGATCCCCTGACCGGCCTGCCCAATCGCCATCGCCTGCACCAGTTTCTCGCCACCCACCTGGAAGGACCGGAGCCGCGGCCCCTGGCGCTGATCAGCCTGGACCTGGATAGATTCAAGACGGTCAACGACGCCCTCGGCCATGCCGCCGGCGATCAGGTCCTGCAGGAAGCGGCGCAGCGCCTGCGGCAGAACGTGACCGCCACCGACCTGGTGGCCCGCCTGGGCGGCGATGAATTCTGCGTGGTGCTCAGCGGCGATCGCGACCCGGGCGCCATCGCCGACCTCTGTCGACGGCTGGTGGAGCAGTTGCGCCAACCCTTCCGCCTCGGCCAGCAGCGGGTCTTCATCGGCAGCAGCCTGGGCGTGGCCCTGGCGCCGCGGGATACCGGCATCCCGGCGGAACTGCTGCGCCTGGCCGATATCGCCCTCTACCAGGCCAAGGCCGCTGGCCGCGGCACCTGGCGCTTCCACGAGCCAGCCATGAACGAGCAGGTGCTGCTGCGCCGGCACCTGGAGCAGGACCTGCGCCAGGCCCTGCGCGATGACCGCCTCAGCCTCTACTACCAGCCGCGGCGTTGCCTGACCGATGGCAGCCTGCGTGGCTTCGAGGCGCTGGTGCGCTGGGAGCATCCGACCCAGGGGCTGCTGGAGCCGCTGGACTTCCTGACCCTGGCCGAGGACGCCGGCCTCGGCCAGCGCCTGGGACGCTGGGTGCTGGAGACCGCCTGCCACGATGCCCAGGGCTGGCCGGAACGACTTTCGGTGTCGGTCAATCTGTCGCCGCAGCAATTCCACGCCAACGAAGATCCGGTGCAGACCGTGGCCGAGGCGCTCTACCAGAGCGGCCTGGCGGCCTCGCGCCTGGAGCTGGAACTCACCGAACGCACCCTGCTGGATCCGGCCGCCGACGTGGCCAACACCCTGGGCGCGCTCAAGGGCCTGGGCGTACGCCTGTGCCTGGACGACTTCGGTTCCGGCCTCTGCTCCCTGGCCTATCTGCGCCGCTATCCGCTGGACGGCATCCGCCTGGATCGCAGCCTCATCGCCCGCCACCATCAGGCGCCGGAAGACAGCGCCCTGGTGCGGGCCATGATCGATCTCGGCCGCTCGCTGGGACTAAGGGTGACCCTCAAGGGGGTGGAAGACGCCGAGCACCTGCGCCAGCTGCAGCACCTGCCGGCGGACGAGATCCAGGGCTTCCATTGCGGCGCGCCCCTGCCGGCCGACCAGCTGGGCGCCTGGCTGGACGAACTGGCGACCGAGTCGCTGAGCTGAATCGGCAGGGGCTCGGCGCCTAGCGCTCGGCCACCATGCTGCCCTCGCCCGCCGCGCCACGCCGCTGGTTGCGGTCGTCGCGGGGGGTGACGCCAAAGAAGTTGCGATAGGCGCTGGAGAAATGCGGTCCCGACGAGAAGCCGCAGGACAGGCCGATCTGGATGATCGACTTGCTGGTCTGGGTGAGCATCTTGCGCGCCCGGTTCAGCCGCAACTCCAGGTAGTACTGGCTGGGTACACGGGCCAGGTATTGCTTGAAGATCCGCTCCAGCTGCCGGCGGGAGACGCAGACGTGTTGGGCGATCTCGTCGGTGGTGAGGGGCTCTTCGATGTTGGCCTCCATCAGCATCACCGCCTGGGTCAGCTTGGGATGACTCGACCCCAGGCGATTCTTCAGCGGAATGCGCTGTCGCTCGCTGCCTTCGCGCAGCCGCTCGACGATCAGCTCCTCGGCGATGGTGCCGGCCTGCTCGGCGTCGCGGTCACGGCCGATCATGGCCAGCAGCAGATCGAGGATGGCCAGGCCGCCACAGGCGGTCAGGCGATCGCGGTCCCACTCGTAGAGGTGGTGGGTGGCGATGACCTTGGGAAATTGCTCGCTGAATTCCTCCAGCCAGCGCCAATGCACGGCGGCGCGATGACCGTCGAGCAGCCCGAGCTGGGCGAGGATGTGCACGCCAGCGGAAAAACCGCCCATC
Source organism: Pseudomonas oryzihabitans (assembly GCF_014522265.1). GTDB lineage: Bacteria > Pseudomonadota > Gammaproteobacteria > Pseudomonadales > Pseudomonadaceae > Chryseomonas > Chryseomonas aestiva. Next base: position 2,910,094 of record NZ_CP017024.1, on the reverse strand, counting down.
ACCACACCGGCCCGGGCGGTCTGGCGCAGGGCCGCGACCAGCGGTGGCGGCAGCGGCGGCGAGGGTTCGTCGGCCAGCACGAAGAGCCGATCCAGGCGTTCCAGCTGCCCTTCCCAGTGGCCACCCGGCAGTCGCGGCTGCAACTCGCTGCCGGCCTGCAGAAAGCGCACCTCGTAGGGCGTATCGCTCGAATGGCGCGAGGCGAGTTCCAGCGCTTCCTCGACCAGGCCCACGGTCAGCGGACGAACGTCGGGCCACAGCAGAAAGGCGATGCGGATGGTCATCTAACGTCTGGCTTCCTGTCGAGAGCGGCGGGGGCGACCGATCCGGGGCCCGCGCGCCATGAAACCCTTGTGGGGTGGCACGCATGGTACGCCGGAGCGCTGCCCCTGTCCCGGCCTTTGCCCCGGGTAGCGGACCGGAGTGCCCTGCGGCCCGCCGGCTGGCGCGATTCTAGCGCCAGCGCAACGGCGGCGGCTTCTACCCTGGCGACACGTCCTTACAGGACCGCCAAAAAAGAAACCGCCCGCTACCTGGACGATAGCGGGCGGTCGCTGAGGCAGCCGGATCAGGCGACGGCCTGGCTCATCTGCTGATGGGTCCCGACCAGATGCTGCACCACGCCCGGGTCGGCCAGGGTGGAGATGTCGCCGAGCGAGTCGTATTCGCCCACGGCGATCTTGCGCAGGATCCGCCGCATGATCTTGCCGGAGCGGGTCTTGGGCAGACCCGGCGCCCACTGGATCACATCGGGGGTGGCGATGGGGCCGATTTCCTTGCGCACCCACTGCTTGAGCTCCTGGCGCAGGGCTTCGTTGCCCTCCTCGCCCTGGTTGAGGGTGACGTAGACATAGATGCCCTGGCCCTTGAGGTCGTGGGGCATGCCCACCACCGCGGCCTCGGCCACCTTGGGATGGGCCACCAGGGCGCTCTCGATCTCGGCGGTGCCCATGCGGTGGCCGGAGACGTTGAGCACGTCGTCGACGCGACCGGTGATCCAGTAGTAGCCGTCCTCGTCGCGGCGGGCACCGTCACCGGTGAAGTACATGCCCTTGAAGGTCTTGAAGTAGGTGTCGACGAAGCGGTCGTGGTCGCCATAGATGGAGCGCGACTGGCCCGGCCAGGAATCGAGGATCACCAGGTTGCCTTCCACGGCGCCGTCGAGCAGGTTGCCCTCGTTGTCCACCAGCGCCGGCTGGATGCCGAAGAAGGGACGGGTCGCCGAACCGGGCTTCTGGCCGATGGCGCCCGGCAGCGGGCTGATGAGGATGCCGCCGGTCTCGGTCTGCCACCAGGTGTCGACGATGGGGCAGCGCTCCTGGCCCACGGTCTTGTAGTACCAGTGCCAGGCCTCGGGGTTGATGGGCTCGCCCACCGAACCGAGCAGGCGCAGGCTGCTGCCGTCGACGCCGCGCATGGCCGCATCGCCCTGGGCCATCATGGCGCGGATGGCGGTGGGGGCGGTGTAGAGGACGTTGACCTGGTGCTTGTCCACCACCTGGCCCATGCGGGTGACGTCCGGGTAGTTGGGCACGCCCTCGAACAGCAGGGTGGTGGCGCCGTTGGCCAGGGGGCCGTAGACGATGTAGCTGTGGCCGGTGATCCAGCCGACGTCGGCGGTGCACCAGTAGACCTCGCCGGGGCGATAGTCGAAGACCCGCTCGTGGGTCAGGGCGGCATAGGTCAGGTAGCCGCCGGTGGTGTGCAGGATGCCCTTGGGCTTGCCGGTGGAACCGGAGGTATAGAGGATGAACAGCGGCGCCTCGGCGGACATCTCCTTGGGCTCGCAATGTTCCGGCGCCACCGAGGTGATGTCCTCGTACCAGACGTCGCGGTGGCGGTGCCAGGCGATGTCGGCGCCGGTGCGCTTGCAGACGATCACCTTGCGCACCGAATAGGTGGCCGGATTGGTCAGGGCCTCGTCGACGTTGGCCTTGAGCGGGATCTTGCGACCGCCGCGCACGCCTTCGTCGGCGGTGATGACCAGCTTGGACTGGCAGTCGCTGATGCGGCCGGCCAGGGATTCGGGGAGAAGCCGCCGAACACCACCGAGTGCACCGCGCCGATGCGGGCGCAGGCCAGCATGGCCACCACGGCCTCGGGAATCATCGGCATGTAAATGGTCACCACGTCGCCGCGGTGGATGTCCTGGCCGCGCAGGGCGTTGGCCAACTGGCAGACCTCGCGATGCAGTTCGCGGTAGGTGATGTGGCGGCTGTCGGCCGGATCGTCGCCTTCCCAGATGATGGCGGTCTGGTCGCCGCGGGTTTCCAGGTGGCGATCCAGGCAATTGTAGGAGGCGTTCAGGGTGCCATCGGCGAACCACTGGATGTCGACGCGATGATCGTCGAAGGAGGTCTGCTTGACCCGGCTGAAGGGCTTGATCCAATCCAGGCGCTGGGCCTGCTCGCGCCAGAAGCCATCGGGGTTGAGGATGGACTGCTGGTACAGCCGGCGATAGGTGACTTCATCGGTCAGGGTCCGGGAAGCGACTTCCGCGCGGACCGGGTAGAAGGCGGCACTCATGGGACGATCTCCTCGGCGGGAAACTGTTGTTCTTGTTGCCTTCCGTTGTACGGCGCGCACCGGTTTCGGACCATTCGACCATGGTCGGACGGGGCGCCGGGAGCTGACCGGCGGGTCTGTTACCCTTGCCCTTTCGTGACTTTCTTTCCCAAGGAGCGCCCCATGGCCGATCTCGCCCACTCTCATTGCGTCCCCTGCCGCTCCAGCGAGCCGGCCCTGAGCGCGGCCGCCAGCAGCGAATTGCTCAAGGCCGTCCCCGGCTGGACGCTGGTGGAACGCGAGGGGATTGCGCGGCTGGAACGCCGCTATGCCTTCGGCAACTTCCTCGAGGCCCTGGACTTCACCAACCGCGTCGGCCGCGAGGCCCAGGACGAGGACCATCACCCGGCCCTGCTCACCGAATGGGGCGCGGTGACGGTGAGCTGGTGGACGCACAACATCGGCGGCCTGCACCGCAACGACTTCATCATGGCCGCCCGTACCGACGCAGTCGCCCTGGCGGCCAACGTCTGACCATCGGATCGCCGGATCGCCGGACCACACGCTAGTCGCAGGCGGCGGCCAATCCCTCGGCGTGGACGAAACACAGCTTGTTGCCCTCCGGGTCCCGGCAATAGGCGGCATAGAAGTCCGGTCCGTAGCCCGCTCGGATGCCCGGCGCACCCTCGTCGCTGCCGCCCAGTTGCAGGGCGCGATGCCAGGCCCCCTCCACGGCCGCGGGACTAGGCGCGGCAAAGCTCACCTGGACGCCATTGCCCCAGGAGGCCGGCAGGCCGTTGAACGGCAGCTGCACATAGAATTGCGGCCACTCCCGCCCCGGCCGCTGCCAGCCACACCCGGGCGGGCCACCGTCGTCTTCCGCCGGCATGCGCACCAGCCCGAGTTCGTGCAAGACGCTGTCGTAGAATTCGATCAGGCGCTCCAGATCGCGCGCACCTAGCTGTACATGGCTGAACATGGACGCTCTCCCGCTGCAGGGGTCATCAAGCCACGTTAGACCAGTCCGTCGCGCCTGCCTATCGGCTCGACAAGCCCGGCGCGGACGGTTAGCGTGGCGGCCTTCGCCTCTGACGATATGCCCATGAATCTGCGCAACCTCCCCCGCCTGACCAAGATCGGCCTGGTCTTCTTCATCCTTGGCCTGCTGGGCGTGGCCTTCTCCCTCTATGGCCTCTACCAGGGTCCGCGTCCCACCGAACCCGGTGCCATGCGCAGCCTGCTGTTCGCAGCGGGATTGCAGCTGACCGGCTACGTGCTGCTCAACCGCAACCGCTTCCGCATGCTGTCCGGCCGCCGCAAGGACTGACCATGACCCTCCAGTGGAGCTGCCGCGCCGCGCCAGCGCTGACCACCGCCGAGCTCTATGCCGCCCTGGTGCTGCGCGCCCGGGTGTTCGTGGTGGAGCAGCAGTGCATCTATCCCGACGCCGATGGCCTGGATCTGGCAGCGGATGTCTGGCACCTGTTCGGCTGGCGGGACGACCAGTTGCACGCCTACCTGCGCCTGCTCGGGGCAGTACGCGAGGACGTGGTGATCGGCCGGGTGATCGTCGCCCCCGAGGGCCGCGGCAGCGGGCTGGGGCACCTGCTGCTGGGGGAAGCCCTGCGCGTCTGCGCCGAGCGCTGGCCCGGGCGCTCGCTGTTTCTCTCCGCCCAGGCTCATCTGCAGGCCTACTATGGCCGCTATGGCTTCACGCCCTGCTCAGCGGTGTACGACGAGGACGGGATTCCCCATATCGACATGCGTCGCCTGGCGGACTAGCGCCGGCGGCGCAGCGGATCGAGCAGCGGCTTGAGGCCGTTGTGGTCGATCTCCTGCATCAGCGCCAATAACCGGCCCAGCTCGCCAGGTGGAAAGCCGCTGCGGGCGAACCAGTTGAGGTAGTGGCCCGGCAGGTCGGCCAGCAGGCGGCCGGCGTACTTGCCATAGGGCATGGTCCAGGTCACCAGGGCGTCCAGATCCGCGGGTTGCATCGCTTGTCTCCTCTACACGGCCTGGCGATTATGCCATGCCGTCAGGGGTCAACCGTCGGCCGCGGGGAGCACCAGCTCTCCGCGACGATCCCAGCTACACCAGGTCTGCAGAGGATTTCAGCATGAGCAATGTTACCCGGCCACTGGCCGCCGTTACCGGTGCCTCCAGCGGCATCGGCTTCGAACTGGCCAAGCAGCTGGCCCGCCATGGCCATGATCTGCTGCTGGTTTCCCGCGGCGACGGCCTTGACGCCGCCGAGCGTGAATTGCGCGCCCTGGGAGTCAAGGTCTGGAGTCATGCGGCTGACCTGCGCACCGCCGTGGGCGTGGAAGAGACCTATAGATTCCTGCGCCGCCAGGGGCGGCCGCTGGACGTCGTGGTACTCAACGCCGGGGTCGGCCTGGGCGGCGCCTTCGTCGGCCAGACGCGGCTGGAAGACGAGATGGCGCTGATCCAGCTCAATGTCATGTCCACCGTGCACCTGGCCAAGCTAGTGTTGCCGGAGATGGTCGCCGCCGGCCGTGGCCGGGTGCTCTTCACGTCGTCCATCTCGGCCACGGCGCCGATTCCCTTCGAGGCCGTCTACGGTGCTTCCAAGGCCTTCATCAACTCCTTCGCCTTCGCCCTGCGCAACGAACTCAAGGACAGTGGCGTGACCCTCACGGTACTCATGCCCGGCCAGACCGACACCAACTTCTTCCACCGCGCCGGCGAAGACGACACCAGCGTCGGCGCCGGGCCCAAGAACGATCCGGTGCAGGTGGCCGCCCAAGGCTACGCCGCGCTGATGCAGGGCCTCGACCATGTCTATGGCGGCGGCCCCGAAGTCCAGCACGAGGGCGAGGTGCTCAATCGGGTGGAAAGCGAGGCGCAGAAGGCCGAGCGCCATCGCGCCTGGTCGGAGCCGGGGTCGGCGGAAAAGGACTAGCGGCCCTTGCGCCGGGGCGCTGGCAGGCGCAGGTGGCGACGTCAGGCGAGGCGTCATGACCAAGACCCTGCCTGACGTCCGGCTGGCCGCCTCTAGTTGACCGGCGTGGCTCCGGGCGTACCGCACTTGGCGAACTTGCCCTTGGCATCCTTGCATTGCGCGGCCTTGGTCTTGGTGGTGTCGCATTTGACGAACTTGCCGTGGGCATCCCGGCAGGGTGCCGCCTGGACGCTGGCGGCTGCGAAGAGGGTCAGGGCTACCGCGGCGAACAGAGCTTTGAGCATGACGATCACCTCCAAGGGCCGGGAGTGGCCTCTCGAAGCGTAGCTTGCGCACGTGGGGTGTGCCACGGGCACTGATGACATAAGGGCTCGTATCCAAGCGCTGGAGCGGACGATGTCAGCCATGTTCGACGGCTATCGAGGCCACCTCCTCCAGGCTCGTCGACGTTAGCGGCAGACCGCCTCACCTACCGTGGGATCCGCTGTACAAGGACGTCTTGCCGGCCTCAATTAATGTACATACAATAAATCATGGACATAAGCTTCGATCCGGCCAAGAACATCGCCAACATCGCCGCTCGTGGACTGAGCTTCGAAGGGGTTGCCAACTTCGACTTCGAAACGGCGCTGATCTGGGTCGATGACCGGAGGATCTATCCGGAAGTACGGTATTCGGCCCTGGGCCTGATTGCGCGCCGGGTGCACGCCGTGGTGTTCACCGAAACCGCCACTGGCATCCGGGTCATCAGCTTCCGCAAGGCAAACAATCGCGAGGTAAAACGCTATGAGCAAGCCACTCAATCCTGAATTGATCGACGTGGAAAACCCGGAGTGGACCGACGAAAAAGTCGAGCAATCGGTGCGCATCGGTGCATTGCCGGTGACCTTGCAAGCCAAGCTGCGTCGTGGCCGCCCCCAAGCCAGCGTCACCAAGGAGCGCATCACCATTCGGCTTTCCCCGCACGTTGTCGACGCCTTCCGCGCGACGGGTTCAGGCTGGCAGACCCGCATGGATGCCGCGCTCAAGGATTGGCTGAAAACACATTCGCCATCCTGAGCGCGCGCCACCTTGCCATGACCCTGGGCGTTCATCTTCTGCCTGGACGAACCAGGAGTCGGGCGCTCCCTATCTGCTTTTCCTGACCTGCCGTTCAAGGCCTCGGGTCAGCATCCGCCACAGCTCCATCGGGAAACCACCCGCCGATCCCCTCGACTTTTTTGCGGCTTACCAGGCCGCTCACTGTACTGCTCGATCTCCGGCCTACTGATCCTCACGCACCGCTTAAACAGACGCCAAGATGCCCGTTCGCCAATCACTATGAGAACGACCATGCGCACCCTGGGCCTGCTGGGCGGCATGAGCTGGGAAAGCTCGGCGCACTACTATCGCATCCTCAACGAAGAGGTCCGGCGCCGGCTGGGCGGCAGTCATTCGGCGGCCTGCCTGCTGCTGTCGGTGGATTTCGCCGAGATCGCCGCGCTGCAGCATGCCGGCGACTGGACGGCGCTGGGTCAGCGCTTGCAGGACCATGCGCGGCAACTGGCCGCCGGTGGTGCCGAGGCGCTGGTGCTCTGTACCAACACCATGCACTGCCTGGCGGCGGAGATCGAGGCGGCCACGACCTTGCCGCTGCTGCACATCGCCGACCCCACGGGTGCGGCGATCCGCGCCCGGGGCCTGCGGACCGTCGGCCTGCTGGGCACCGCCTTCACCATGGAGCAGGCTTTCTATCGCGAGCGGCTGACCGAGCGCTTCGGCCTGGAAGTGGTGGTGCCTGACGCGGCCGCGCGCCAGATCGTGCACCGCATCATCTATGACGAGCTGGTACGTGGCGAGGTGCGCCCCGAATCGCGGGCAGCCTATCGCGCGATCATCGCCGAGCTGGTCGCCCAGGGCGCCGAGGGCATCGTGCTCGGCTGCACCGAGATCATGCTGCTGGTGGACCAGGGCGACAGCGCGGTGCCGCTGTTCGACACCACGCGACTGCACGCCCTGGCCGCCGTGGACTGGGCGCTGGACGAGACCCAGGGCTAGCCGTGCAGCCGCTGCGCCACCTCGGCCAGCAGCGGACGCGCATCGAGCGTGGGCTGCTGGCACTGCGCGGCCAGGGCCGCCAGCGCCGGATCCACGGGCTCGCTGCAACGCGTCAGCCACTCCTCCAGCAGGATACCGAAGGCGCGACTTTCGAAGCGTTGCAGCCGCGCGGCCTGCGTCCGGTCCTCGGGCAGCAGCGAGGCGCCGCCGAAGTCGCCCAGCAGGCAGCGCGCGCCACCGTCCCAGAGGATGTTGTGGGCATAGAAGTCGCCGTGGACCAGGCCATGCCCGTGCAGGTGCGCCAGGGCGCTGGCCATGCCGCCCGCCATGCTGCGCACGGCGCGGGCGGTGAAGCGGGTGTCTTCCGGATAGACGTCACGGCTGCAGGTGGTGAAGCTCGGCGGACCGGCCAGGTTGCCGAAGGCCGGCTCCACCAGCTCCAGCACCAGGCCACTGCGCTGCTCGGGATGCTCGGCCAGATCACCGAGGGCGCCGATCAGCCAGGGATGGGTGCCGGCACTGAGGCTGGCGGCGCTTTCGCTTTCCGGGGTTCCATCGCTGGTCATGCTGCCCTTGAACAGCTTGACGGCGACCTCGCGCGGCCCCGTGGGCGACTGCCAGCGCGCCTGATGGATGATGCCGGAGGCGCCCTCCCCCAGCCGCTCGCCCAGCACCAGGTCGCTCCAGGCGATGCGTTGTTGCCGCGCCGCCTGGGTGCGCACCGCGCGCTCGCGCTCGGCCCCCAGGGGATTGTCGCCATAGGCCAGCCAGGTCAGCCGCGGCAGATCGAGGATGGCCGGGGGCAGCGCCGCGAAGCGATTCGCCGACAGCCGCAGCAGTTCCAGCTGGTGCAGGTCGGCCATGGACGGCGGCAGGCTCTGCAACTGGTTGCCGGCCAGCATCAGTTTCTGCAAGGCGGGGCGCTCACCCAGGGCGGCGGGTAGCTCGGCGATGCGGTTGTCGGTGAGGATCAGCCAGCGCAGGCGCGGCGGCAGGGCCGCAGCGCTCACCCGCTCCAGCTGGCAGGCCTTGAAGCCGATCATTTCCAGCCTGGGTAGCGTGCCGAGCACCTCGGGCAATTCGGTGAAGGGATTGCCCGAGCAGAAGAGAATGCGTAAGCGGTGCAGCCGGCCCAGGTCGGCGGGCAGGCGGGTCAGCCGATTGCCCGACAGGTCGAGGATTTCCAGGCTGTCGGCCAGGCTGAAGATCTCTTCGGGGAATTCGGTCAGGTCGGCACGCAGGGTCAGGCGCGTGGCCCCGGCCAGTTCGCCGGCGCGCAGCCGGGCAAGGGTATCCGTCATGGGAAAGCGACTCTCACTGTCTTGAAAACCCGGCACCCGCCGGTGATGGCGCGGACGTTAGCACGCCGGGCCGCTGGCTGCGGCCCTCGTGCGCCAGAATGCGCGCCACTGCCTCTTGCAGGGTGCCGGCGGTCACCGCGGGCGGCGCAAGGGGGTTGGCCACCTGCTCGGCCTGCCGCTGCAACAGGGCACCTTTGAAACCGGCCGCCTGGGCGCCGGCGATGTCCCAGGCATGGACGGCGACCAGCCACAGCTGTTCGGCCGGCTGATCCAGGCTGACGGCGGCCTGGCGATAGGCCGCCGTGGCGGGTTTGCTGGCACCGGCGTCTTCGGCCGAGAGGATGCCGGCGAAGGCGTCGCTCAGGTCGGCGTAGGCCAGCTGCGCCTGGGTGGCGGCGCGCGCGTTGTTGGAAAAGGCGATGCAACGCACCCCCTGCGCCCGGGCGAAATCGAGCCCGGCTCGGACATCGGCGTGGGCGGGCAGCGCCTGCAGGGCCTTGGCCACACGCTGTCTGTCAGCGGCCGTCAGCGTCCGTCCGAGTCGTGCGCCGATCATCTCCAGCGCCGCCTGGCCCTGGGCCTCGAAGGGCGCGTGCCGGCCACAGAGCTCGGCGGTCATGGCGTTCTGCAGGGTCTGGGCGAACCACAGCGTGCGGCTCCGGGGGTCACCGAACAGCTCGGTGAACAGGCCATCCAGCGCGGACAGGTCGAGCACGGTTTCGTTGATGTCGAACAGGCAGGTCAGGGTCATGGTCGCTACTCGGCAGGGATACCTCTTCGACCAGGGCTCGCACCCGACGTGCAGCCGCGCTAAGGTTCCAGACTGGCAGGCGAGACGAAACGGCTAAAGTCTTACGATTTTTTGCCGATACCTCCACAGACCTGCCTCTCGTTTGCTGCACCCGCCTGGCTCGGGTGGCGGCAGTTCTTCCAGGATGTGCTTGTTGCTCGCACAAGGCTCATCGACATTCCCGAGATAGCCTGATGGCCGATTCACTGAAGTACGAAGATGACCGCCTCAACGCCCTGCACGCCCTGGAGCTGCTGGATTCGGCGCCGGCGGAGGAATTTGATCGACTCTGCGAGCTGGTCGCCAGCAGCTTCAATGTGCCGACCGCGCTGATCAGTCTGGTGGACCGCGACCGTCAGTGGTTCAAGGCCCGCGTTGGCTTCGACCTGGCGCAGATGCCCATCGAGGATGCCTTCTGCGCCCACACCATCCGGGCCGAGAATGGCCGGATGGAGATCAACGATGCCTGCTGCGATACCCGCTTCAGCCATAACCCCCTGGTGGTCCGCGCACCCCATGTGCGCTTCTATGCCGGCTCGACCCTGGTCACCGAGGGCGGTTATGCGATCGGCAGTCTGTGCATCCTCGACAGCCAGCCGCGCGAACTGACGGTCGCGGAACGCAAGCGCCTGGACGATTTCGCCGCCCAGGTGATGAGGCTCATCGCCCTGCGCCAGCACCTGCGCCGTCGCGATCCGGTCAGCGGCCTGCCCAATCGTCAGCAGTTCCAGGCCGATGTCGCTCAGTTGGCCGAATTCCAGCCCGACGAGGGGCGCCTGCTGGTGCTGGTGGATCCGCTGGAGACCCACTGGAAGGAGCAGCTGATCCTGGCCCAGGGCATGTGGCCCTTCGAGACCTTCCTGCGCAGCCTGGCCCTGCGCCTGTGCGACGCCCTGAAGGACCGGGCCAAGGTCTATCACGTGGACACCAAGAGATTTGCCTTCCTGCTGCCGGAGGACTGCGATTATCCGCCGCTGCTCGATGCGCTCATCGCCCAGTTGCGGATGCCGGTCCAGGCCGACCGCATTCCCATCGATCCACCGGTCAAGGCCGGTGTGGTGCCCTTCCTGCTCGACTCGGGCGAAGTCCGTGACCTGCTGCGCAAGGCCATGGTGGCGGTCGATCAGGCTACGCTGAGCAGTCGTCACTGGGTCGTCTACGAGCGTCCGCAGGACGAGGCCTTCCAGCGCATCTTCCAGCTGGTCCGGCAGATTCCCGAGTCCCTGGAGCGCGGCGACTTCAGCCTGGCCTTCCAGCCACGCCTGGCCCTGCCCGGACGCCGACTGCGCAGCGCCGAAGCCCTGTTACGCTGGACCCACCCGCAACTCGGCCCCATCGCGCCCGGCGACTTCATTCCGGCGATAGAGAAGACCGCCCTGATCCACAGCGTCACCCGCTGGGTGATCCGTACCGCCGTCAGCCAGCTGGCGCACTGGGACAATCGCTATCAGGGGCGACTGTCGCTCAACCTGTCGCCACGGGATTTCGACGAGGGCGACCTGGTCGAACTGCTGCGCGAGACCTGCCGGCGCGAGGGCGTCGATCCCCGCCGGCTGGAGGTGGAGATCACCGAAGGCGAATGGCTCAGACGCAATCCGGAGGCCATCGCCCAGCTGCATGCCCTGCGCGAGCTGGGTGTGGAGATCGCCATCGACGACTTCGGCAGCGGCTACAGCAACTTCGCCTATCTCTACGAATTGCCGGTCACCAGCGTCAAGCTCGACCGCTCGCTGATCCACGACCTGCCCCAGGATCCGCGCAAGCAGGAGGTGGTCAGGGCGCTGCTGGCGCTGATCGGCAAACTCGGCTATCGCAGCGTTGCCGAGGGGATAGAGACGCCAGAGGTATTGGCCTTCCTGCAGGAAGCCGGCTGCGACGAGGTTCAGGGCTATCTGCTGGCCCGCCCCATGGCCCTGCCCGCCTTCGAGGCCTGGTACGCCGAACAGGGTTAAGCCGAACGGATGAGGTCATTTGACTGACAAATTCATTCCAGGCTCTACACTGGTTCAGGTCGCAGTTTCCCGGGAGTGAGGACATGAGGGAATCAGGTACCGAGTTGTTGGACGTGGTTGGCCTGGATACCGGCAACCTGAGCAGCCAGGGCTGCATCGACAAGGTGCTGCACGCGCTGCGTACCCATCTGAACATGGACGTGGCCTTCCTGGCCGAATTTCGCCAGCAGGACCGGGTCTTTCGCAATGTCGATGCCGTGCCCGATGCGCCGATCAAGGCCGGCGATGCCCTGCCGCTCAGCCAGGGCTATTGCCAGCAGGTGGTCACCGGCCATCTCCCCGAACTCATCCCCGACACCCGGGCCGTCGGCGCCACCCGGCTGATTCCGGAGACCCGCGCCGTGCCCATCGGCGCGCACCTGAGCGTGCCCGTGCGACTCAACGACGGCGAGCTCTATGGCACCTTCTGCTGCTTCAAGTACCAGCCCGATCCAACCCTCAGTCCCCGAGACCTGGAACTGGTGCGGACCTTCGCCGAGCTGGTGGCCGATCGCCTCAGCCTGGACGTCTCCAGCCGCCGCGGCCAGGTGGAGATGCGCGAGCGCATCCAGGGGGCGGTGGCCGCCCACCAACCCAGCATCGTCTACCAGCCGATCTATCATCTCGCCGATCTGCGTATCGCTGGCTGGGAATCCCTGTCGCGCTTCCATTGCCCGCCGCAGCGCAGTCCGGATCTGTGGTTTTCCGAGGCCACGGCGGTGGGCCTGGGCGACGAACTCGAAGAAAGCGCCATGCGCTATGCACTGCAAGGGTTGCAGAGCCTGCCGGACGATACCTACCTGACCATGAACTGTTCACCGCAGACCATCCTGGCCGGCCGCCTGCCCGCGCTGCTGGCGGGCAATCCGCCGGGCCGGCTGGTGCTGGAAATCACCGAGCACGCCGAGGTCGACGACTACGCCGCCCTCCATGCCCAGCTGCAACCGCTACGGGCCCAGGGCGTGCGCCTGGCCATCGACGATGCCGGCGCCGGCTATTCGAGCCTGAGGCACATCCTCAGGCTGCGGCCGGACATGATCAAGCTGGACATGAGTCTGGTCCGTGACATCGACAGCGACGCCGAACGCCGGGCGCTGGCTTCGGCGATCATTGCCTTCGCCCGCGAGACCCGCAAGGAGGTGATCGCCGAGGGCGTGGAAACCCTCGCCGAACTGGCGACGCTCAAGGCACTGCAGGTGGACAAGGTACAGGGCAACCTGCTGAGCCGTCCGCTGCCGCGCGACGACGCCCTGCGCCTGCCCCGGCAGCGCCCCCTGGAAGGCCTGCCGGACAGCTGAAACGCCAAGGATCGGCGACCATTCAAGTCGCCGATCCTTTGGCCGATACGCCTAGGCGAATGATCGCTTCATCTGACGCCAGGCCGGCTCTCGGCCGATCCTTGTCCTGCAGGAGTTACCGGTGCGCTCCATCCTGGTCATCGAAGACAGCCCCATGGTCCTCAAGATTCTGGCGCACCTCTTTCGTCAGCAGCGCGATTTCGAGCCGGTATTCTGTGCCACCCTGGCCGAAGCCGAGCTGATGCTGGAAACCTCGGCCAATCTGTTCTTTGCCGCCCTGGTGGACCTCAACCTGCCCGATGCGCCCAATGGCGAAAGCGTCGATCTGGTGCTGCGCTATCGCCTGCCCTGCATCGTTCTCAGCGGCTCCTACGACGAACGCCGGCGCGATGATCTGCTGACCAAGGGCGTGGTCGACTACGTGCTCAAGGAAAGCCAGTACTCCTACGAATTCGCCTTCCGGCTGCTGCGCCGGCTGGACAGCAACACCGCGGTCAAGATCCTCATCGCCGAGGACTCCGACGCCACCCGCAACTACATCCGCCACGTGCTGACGCCACACCGCTACCAGCTGCTGGACGCCTGCGACGGCAACGAGGCCCTGCGCCTGCTGCAGGAGCAGCCGGACATCGATCTGCTGGTGGTGGACCACAGCATGCCCGGCCTCAGCGGCTTCGAACTGGTGCAGCTGCTGCGGCAGAAGCTGCGCCGCCACGACCTCAGCATCATCGGCCTGTCGGCCGACGAAAAGGGCTCGCTCAGCGCCAAGTTCATCAAGCAGGGCGCCGACGATTTCCTGCGCAAGCCCTTCTGCCCCGAGGAGCTCAACTGCCGGGTGGTCTCGACCCTGGAGCGGCGGGACCTCATGCGCGCCCTCACCCATGCCGCCCAGTACGATTCCCTTACCGGACTGCGCAACAGGCGCGCCTTCCAGGATCAGGCCCAGGAGCTGTTCCGCCAGGCCGAACGCGAGGGCCACTCGCTGAGCGTGGCCATGCTCGACCTGGATCACTTCAAGCGCATCAACGACGAGCACGGCCACGCCAGCGGTGACAGCGCCCTGGTGGTCTTTGCCCAGGCACTGGCTCGCACCCTGCCCCAGGACCTGACCGGCCGCCTCGGCGGCGAGGAATTCGCCCTGGTCAGCCGCCTGCCCCCGGAGCAGCTGCTGCAGGCGCTGGACCTGCTGCGCCGCTACTGCCACGCCCAGACCTATGCCCCCGGCGCCCCGCCACTGTCGTTCAGCGCTGGGGTCTTCAGTGGCCTCGCCAATGACCTCGAAGGCTTTCTGCACGAAGCCGACCGGCGCCTCTATCAGGCCAAGCGCCAGGGCCGTGGCCGTACCTGCCTGGTGCTGGACGCCGAGTAGCGCGGATCCCGGGTTGGCGCCCTGCGTCACAAGACATATGATGTCAGACGATTGGTCTGCTGCCGCAGGTCGATCCGCATAGCCTCGTCTGAACAATAACAATCAAGGACCTGCACCATGCATGACTCTTCCCCGGGGCTCGCCCGGCCGCTGTCGCGTCGTCGTCTGCTTCAGGGCGGCCTCATCTGCAGCGCGGCCCTCGCGCTACCCACCCTCGCCCGCGCCGCCGAACCCCTGAGCCAACGCTATCCCGATCCGCTGATCGAGATCCTCGACGACCGCTTCCTGGAATTGCGGCTGTTCAACGCCAGCGTCGAGCGCCTGGCCACCGGTCTGCGCTGGGCCGAAGGGCCGGTATGGATCGGCGACGGCAACTACCTGCTGATGAGCGACATCCCCAACAACCGCATCGTGCGCTGGGATGAGGTCAGCGGCCGGCTGGACACCTATCGCGCCCAGTCGAATTTCGCCAACGGCCTGACCCGCGACCGCCAGGGTCGGCTGATCGCCTGTGAAGGCTCGACCACCCACGGTCTCGGCCGGCGGGTCACCCGCACCGAGCACGACGGGCGCCTGACGGTGCTGGCCGATAACTTCGAAGGCAAGCCCTTCAACTCGCCCAACGACGTGGTGGTCAAGGGTGACGGCTCCATCTGGTTCAGCGATCCGCCGTTCCAGGCCAACAGCGACTACGAGGGCCATCGGGTCAAGACCGAGCAGCCCGACGGGGTCTATCGCATCGACGGCGAGAGTCTGGCGGTGACCCGGGTGATCGGCGATCTCAACGGTCCCAACGGCCTGACCTTCTCGCCGGACGAGAAGCTGCTCTATGTGGTCGAGGGCCGCGCCAAGCCCAATCGCCTGGTGTGGGCCTATACGGTCAAGGACGACGGCAGCCTGGGCGAGCGCCGCAAGCACATCGAGGCGCTGGAATACGGCGCCCTGGATGGCATCAAGTGCGACGTGGCGGGCAATCTCTGGTGCGGCTGGGGCAGCAGTGGCGCGCCGGCGGCCAAGCCCGAAGCCCTCGATGGCGTGCGGGTGTTCGATCCCAGCGGCAAGGCGCTGGGCCACATCCACCTGCCGGAACGCTGCCCCAACCTGTGCTTTGGCGGCCCGGAAGGCAACCGGCTGTTCATGGCCGGCTCCCACTCGCTCTACAGCCTCTACGTCAACATCCGCGGTGCCGGCCTCTAGCGGCTAGCGGGACTCCGGCGGCGATTGCTCGACCAGGACGTTCAGGGAGTCGAGCACGCTGTCCAGGGCGTAGGCCGCTTCGAAGCGCGCCAGATTCTGGGTGAGATCGGCCAGGCTGGTGGTGATCCCCAGCCAGTTGCCCAGGCCGATCTGGCGCGCCGCTTCCGGCAGCGAGCAGCCGCCATCGCGGCGCTCCAGCCAGGCCAGCACCAGTTCCGGCGGGGTATCGGCTTCGAGGCCCAGGGTGCGCAGCAGGCGCAGGGCCTTGGCCTGTTCGCGGGGCGGCAGCCGATGGCGGGCCGTGGGGGTGGGCTGGTCGACGATCAGCGTCAACCGGGAGCCGGGGATATCGGTCATCTGGACCTCTAGGGACTACACCAGAACCGCACGGCGCGAGGCCGCTTCATCTCCCCATGGTAGGCGAATAGTCTGGCCAATTGCCATCCCCGGGCCCGACCCTCGTCACCTGGAAAACGCCGTTCGGCCCCCTGCCCGCTCAGCGCGAGGCACGGCCCCGGCAGCGCTGCCAACGTTCCTCCACCCGCTGGGCGAACCAGGCGGTGGTCAGGGTCCGGGTGATTTTGGGGCTTTCCAGGGTGATGCCCGGCAGCATGGCGCGCGGCAGGCTGCGACCGGTCTTGCGCTCGGCCAGGGCATAGACCTTGGCATAGAGATCGGTCTTGGCGAAGTCCTCGGACTCACCCGCTTCCAGGTCATGGCGGATGGCGATGTCGCTCATGCCCAGGGCCGGCGCCAGGCGATTGACCGCGCGCTCGGTCTCGCCCTGGGTGCGCGAGCCGGGCACCACCAGATCGCCATCCAGCGCCAGCTTCAGCCCCGTGGCCCGGCTCACCGCGCTCTGGAAGGCGGCATTGCGACTGGCGTACCAGCCGGCGTTGAAATCGGCGAAGCGATACAGCGGCGTGGAATAGTCCGCCGGATAGCCGAGCAGGTGCGCGGTGCCGAAATAGAGACCACCCCGGCGGCTGAACACCTCGTGGCGGATGGACCCGTCGCGGTCATAGGGATAGCCGCGGGCATGGGCCTCGGCGAAGTCGATGCTGACCTGCATGGGTCCGCCGGTGCGTACCGGATTGAAGCGCCCGAACAGCTGGCCGCCCAGGGGCACCATGACGATGAAGTCCTCGAAGATCAGACTCAGCTCGCGCTCGGTACGGGCACTGTCCAGGCGCTGGGCGTAGGTCTTGCCGCTGGGCGACTTGAGGTTGAGCGCGGTGCGCACCAGCAGTTGGGGGACATAGGCCCGCGCCGCGCGTCTATCGATCTCCTCCCGGGCGATCCGCCCCAGCCCCGGCACCGGCGGATCGGCCTGGTAGGTGGATTCCTGCTCCGCCACCGCCAGCACCGCGCAGAGGTTGTCCGTCGAGGGCTCGAGACCCTGGGCGCTGAAGGCGGTCTGGATATCGCTGGCCCAGCCCTGCCGATCCGCCACGCTGGCGGGCAACAGCCGCAGCAACTCGGCGCGCACCTCGGCCGGCGAGCGCGTGGGCCCCTGGGAGGTCGGCGTCAGGCTGCAACCGGCCAGGACCAGTGCAGCGACGAGGGCAGTCCAGCCGCGCAGCCGCGACAGGGTGGGCAAAGCGGAAGCGGACAGGGCGACAGCAGCGGACACGGTAACTCCGGAAGATTCCTTTGGCCGCTTTGACCACAACGCCGAGCAAATGGCTGTAATGCCCGGCCAATAACCTCTGGTTATATCGATGTAACCTTTTCATTCAACCAGCAGCAGATGTCCGCTGGGATTCCCGAACAAGTCCCACTAAAATAGTCGGACTTTAGTTCGAAGCTACCGGAACCATGATGCAGCAGACCTCTACGCTCTCCTCTCCTCGCCTGCCCTGGGCAGCCCTGTGGGCGACCTGCCTGCTGGCCGTGGGCATGGTCTTTCTCAACCAGGCCGTGGGCGGTCGTCAGGCCCTGCTGCTACTGCTCGGCGGCGCCCTGGGCCTGACCCTCTACCACGCCGCCTTTGGCTTCACCTCGGCCTGGCGGGTGTTCATCCTCGACCGTCGCGGTGCCGGCCTGCGCGCTCAGATGGTGATGCTGGCCCTGGCGGTGCTGCTGTTCTTTCCCGCCCTCGGCGCCGGCAGTCTGTTCGGCGAGGCGGTGCGCGGCAATGTCTCGCCGCTGTCCACCTCGGTGGTGATCGGCGCCTTCCTGTTCGGCATCGGCATGCAACTGGGCGGTGGCTGCGCCTCCGGCACCCTGTTCACCGCCGGCGGCGGCAATGCGCGGATGCTGGTGACCCTGCTGTTCTTCGTCATCGGTTCGCTGATCGCCACCCAGCACCTGGGCTGGTGGTTCGCCCTGCCCAGCCTGCCGCCCACCTCCCTGGTGACCAGCCTGGGCGTGCTGCCCGGCATCCTGGTCAGCCTGGCGGCCTTCGCCCTGATCGCCTGGATCTCGGTGGTGCTGGAGCGCCGTCGCCACGGCAGACTGGAAGCCACGGTCCCCGGCGAACACCAGGGCGCGGCACGCCTGCTGCGCGGCAACTGGCCGCTGGTCTGGGGCGCCATCGCCCTGGCGATACTGAACTTCGTCACCCTGGCCCTGGCCGGTCGCCCCTGGGGCGTCACCTCGGCCTTCGCGCTCTGGGGCGCCAAGGGTGCCGGTCTGCTCGGGCTGGACGTCTCCGCCTGGGCCTTCTGGCAGCAACCGGCCAATGCGCGGGCGCTGGCCGAGCCCTTCTGGTTCGACGTCACCAGCGTGATGAACCTTGGCATCATGCTGGGCGCCCTGGCCGCCGCGGGCCTCGCCGGGCGCTTCGCCCCAGCCTGCGCATCCCCGCGCGGTCACTGGTGGCGGCGGTGCTCGGCGGCCTGCTGCTGGGCTACGGCGCGCGGCTGGCCTATGGCTGCAACATCGGCGCCTACTTCAGCGGCATCGCCTCGGGCAGCCTGCATGGCTGGCTGTGGCTGGTGGCCGCCTTCTTCGGCAACAGCCTGGGCGTGCGCCTGCGCCCCTTCTTCTTTCCCGGCGAACGCCGCGTCGAACGCCTGACCGGCTGCTAGACCGGCAAGACCTGGCGACCGGGCGGCAGCGCCCCCGGTCGCTCCGGCAGGCTCACCACCCCGTACTGGGGCGCGCCGTGGTAGGTCTTCAGCGCCTGCATGACAAAGAGCAGGGCCGCGGTGCCCTGGTATTCGAACAGTCCCTGCAGCGGCCAGATGGTCATGAAGGCGAGAAACACCGCCAGGGTGAATTCCAGGTCGCGGCTCAGCTTGCGCGCCACCAGGTAGTGGACCGCCAGGCCGATGGGAATCACCAGGATCGACAGGAAGCCGAAGCGGAACACGGTGCCGAAGATGCCGACATCGGAGAGGAAGAAGTAGTCGCCGAAGATCGGCTTGAAGCCATCGTTCCACATCAGGCTGAGGCTGCCGCTGGGCAAGCCGTTGTACAGCTGCAGGTGGTTGATGATCTGGGAAATGGTGGTTTCCCGGACGTTGTCGGTGGGGCCTTCCTGCACCGAGCGCGCATAGAAATCCAGGTTGAAGCCGAGGGTTTCCAGCAGGTGTGGATAGAGGATCAGCGGCGCGATGATGATGGCGCCGAACAGCGCCGGTCCGACCAGGCGCGCGCGCAGGGCGAGGATGGTGAACACCAGGCAGACCACGATCAGCTGGCGGGTCTGCAACACCACCACGATGGTCGCCAGGAAGAACAGCGCCAGCAGGCCGTGCCTCAGCTTGGGCCGCAACTGCCCGTCGATGAAGGAACGCCCGCGACCGGCGAAGTAGATGCAGATGAAGTAGCCGAAGAAGATGGCGCCCGCCCCCGTGGAGGCCCGTCCGGGGCGGCTGAGGTCCTTCACCTCGTCGCGCAGGTCCGGCAGCATCTTGAAGTAGGACAGCCAGCACAGCAGTGCCGAGAGCAGTCCGACCAGGATGATCAGATTCTCGAACTGCACGGCATTCAGTCGCTTGGCCAGGTACAGGACCAGGAAGGCGCTGAAGCAGTAGAGCACGCGCCGCTCCTCGATGAGGCCGTAGACCAGCGGCTGGCCCCAGAACAGCTGGGCGAACACCGCCGGCAGGCCGACGAACATCGCCGTGGAAAACAGGCAGAAGCCCATCAGCAGCCGGTAGTCGCGCTGCGGCCGATGCCAGGTGCTCAGGGTGAAGAGCGCGAAGAAACCCAGGCAGATCGCCAGGTACAGCTCGCCCACGTAGCGGATGCCCACCGGGTTGGTCGGGCTCTGTTCGAAGACGCCGAACTGCAGGACCATCAGGCCACCCAGGGCCAGAAAACTCAGTCGATTGATCAGCGTACCCGGCATGCCCGGTTTCCTCGCAGCGTGTTCATGGATAAGGCGTTCATTGCAGGCGCCAGTCACCCTCGACCTTGGCGTAGGTCAGCTGGCGGCCGTCCGCCAGACTCAGGCGGGCGCGGGTGTATTCCGGCAGGTCGACGCGGAATTCCCGGCCTTCCAGATAGAGCCCGCCGCAGGCGCCCGGCTCGCCGTGGTAGTCCAGCGGCTGGCGCTGCAATTCGTGGATGCTGCGGTGGAACAGCAGGTTGGCGTAGCCGCGCACCGTCATGTCGGTGGCGATGAGGGTGCAATCCAGCGCGACCTGGCCTTTCACCAGACTCACCAGCGCCTGGTTCTGCCGGTCGATGGCGCCCCAGCCGGCATAGCCGGCGAGGTCCTGGCGATAGGTCTGGCCGTTCTGCAGGGCCGCGGCCACCAGCACCACGGCGAGCACCGCACGCCCTGGGGTCTTCAGCGCCAGGAAGGCCAGGCCGAGCAGCAGCGCGGCGGGAAAGATGAACTTGAGGCGATCGAAGGAAAATTGGGTGGCGTGCTGCAGCAGCAGCAGATTCTCCAGCAGCGGCACGCTGGCGGCGACCAGCAGCAGCGCGGTGCTGCGCGGCCAGTTCAGCGACTTGCGCTTCCAGAGCAGCACCCCCAGGGCGATGGCCACCGCGGCCAGGAACAGGCCGAAGGACAGCCCGTAGCCGGTGAAGAAGTCGGTCAGGTGGGCATTGTTCGGGCTGCGGGCGAGAAAGCGTCGGGCAAAGGCCTTGAGCGTCGGCAACAGACCCGCCGCCAGGCTGTAGTGCAACAGCACCAGCAGGCCAGCCAGCGCCGTGGCGAAGGCCAGGCGCCAGGCCATCCGCCGGCCTTCCGGCAGGTGCCGGTGCTGCAGCCAGAACAGCGCGACCAGTCCACCGCCAAAGACGTAGCCGGTCCATTCGGTCAGGGCGCCGAAGCAGACCAGGCCGGCCAGCAGCCAGCCCAGGCGGTTGCGCTGGCCAGCCGGCGCCCGCAGGTAGTGGAAGAAGGTCAGCAGACTGGCCAGCAGCAGCACCTGGTAGAAACTCTGCACCCAGTAGAGCAGGCCCTGGGAGAGCAGCGCCTCGCGGCTGAAGATCGCGATCAGGCAGCCCAGCACCGCGCTCGTGGCGGCCAGGCCGCGGCTGGCGCCATGGCTGCGCAGCACCAGGTAGAGCAGGCGAAACAGCAATAGCGCGGTCAGGGCGCCAAGGGCGGCGTTGAACAGCGCGAGGCTGTGCAGCGAAGGCGTCAGACCCGCGGCCTTGAGACCGAAATAGGGCGCGAGGAAGCCGTAGCTGCTGAAGCTGGTGTAGACATAGTCGCCGCTGTGGGTGGGAATGGTCGCGCCCCAGGACACCTGCTTGTCGTGACTGCCACCCAGGGTCACCGTGGGCAACCACCAGTGCCGGGCCACGCCGGACTCGTCCAGGGCATTGAGGCTGAGCAGGACGTGATAGCTGGCTTCGAGATTCTGCGCCCCGGTGCCGTCGCGGAAATCCGGCAGGCGCCACAGCAGGGCCAGCAATAACAGCAGGCCGACCGCCAGACCGCCCAGCCAGAACGGCCACCGTCCCACCCGGACCCCGGGATGGGTAACGTCAGATACCACGCTCATTGTCCTGTCTCCTGACAGCCATGCAGTCGAGAACGCCGTCCAGGGCAGTGAAGAACCAGGCGCCATCTTCCGCAGGCCTGGTACAGCCGGTGCAAGACCGCCCACGCAGGCCAAGCGGCGCATGGGCGGGTAACCGGGCTTCAACCGCTGACTACATTCAAGAAGCCGTCAGGAACACGCCGTTGCCGGAAGGCAGCGGCGTTTGCATCTGATACCCGGGTGCGCCCGCCAGCCTCGGCAGGGCACCAGCGGCTCCGGAAAACCCGGCGCAAGCCAGGGCTTGTCGTCCGGAGACACGACAGGTCGCGAAGAAGACTGCCTTAGCACCTTGAGACTGCCAAGCGGGCATCTGTCACGTTCTGCATGGAGTGTCACATTTTTGGCTTTTGCTTTCGCTTAGAGTCGACGCAGCACTCCAGCCGACAAGGTGCGGATCCCTGATCCAGCGCCTGGTGTTCCAAGCTGTGCCCTGCCTGGCGTGACGATTTCGCCCCCGGTTCGCCGCGCGGTGTCTCCTCGACAGCGCGCGGCCGCGACGGCTGTCCTCCTCCGTACCTGCCCAAGGCCCGCTCCTGCATGGACCAGTCGCATCACTCGCTACCCGCTGCCACCCAGGCGGCGGACATCGGCTTCGCCCGCTACTGCGCCGCCCTCTGGCGCCATCGCCGCAGCCTGCTCGTCTGCATTGCCCTCTGCACCCTGCTGGGCGTGGCCTATACCCAGCTGGCCGCGCCGCGCTATCAGGCGGTGGCGACGGTGCAGATCGAATACCAGCGCGGCATCGTGCGTCTGGACGAATCCGACAATGGCCGGCCCATGCCACCGCCGGAAGCCGTCACCGAAATGCAGCTGCTCACCTCGCGGCGGGTGGTCGGCGAGGTCGTGGACGCCGAGGGCCTGGACCTGAGCGTCACCCCGCGGCGCCTGCCGCTGCTGGGCGACTGGCTGGCCCGGCGTCACGAGCGAGCCGGTGGGGCCGTCGCCCCGCCGCTGTTCGGCCTCAAGCAGTTCGGCTGGGGCGGCGAGCAGCTGACCATCGCCAGCCTGAGCGTGCCCGATGCCCTCTATGGCCAGCCACTCACCCTCACCGCCGAGGCCCCGGATCGCTTCCTGCTGAGCGATGCCCAGGGCAAGCGGCTGCTGGAGGGTCGGCTGGGCGAGCCGGCCAGCGCCGGCGAGCTGCGCCTGGACATCGCCCAGCTGCACGCCTATCCGGGCACCGAATTCATCCTGGTCAAGCAGCGTCGTGGCGTGACCATCCAGGCGCTGCAGGAACGGCTCATGGTCAGCGAGCGCGGCAAGCGCTCGGGCATCCTCTCGATCCAGCTGCAGGACACCGATCCGCTCAGGGCGCAACGCATCCTGCGCGGCATCACCGAGGCCTATGTGCGCCAGGACGTGACCCGCAACGCCGATGAATCCACCCAGCAGCTGGCCTTCCTGCGCCAGGAACTGCCGCAGGTGAACCAGCGCCTGACTGCAGGTCGCCAGGCCCTGGACCGCTACCAGCGGCAACGGGGCTCCATCGCCATCGGCGCGGAGGGACGCAGCCTGCTGAGCCAGGCGGTGGAGCTCGACGCCCAGCTATCGGCCCTGGAAATGGAGCGCCTGGGCCTGGCCCTGCGCTTCACTCCCACCCATCCGCTCTACCAGGGCCTGCTGGCGCGCCGCCAGGTGCTCAACGGCGAGCGTCAGGCCCTGCAGCAGCGCCTGGCCAAGTTGCCGCAGACCCAGCAGGAGGTGCTGCGCCTGCAGCGCGACGTGGAGGCGGCGGACAAGGTCTATGCACTGATCAGCAAGCGCATCCAGGAATTGTCGGTGGTGCGCGCCGGCACGGTGAGCGATGTGCGCATCATCGACAGCGCCTACACCCAGATCGCCCCGGTCTATCCCAAGAAGCCCCTGCTGATCCTCAGCGCCCTGCTCTTCGGCTGCCTGGCCGGCGCCGCCTGGGTCTATCTGCGCGCCAGTCTCGAGCGCGGCATCGAAGACGCCGAGGGCCTGGAAGACCTCGGCCTGCCGGTGCTGGCGCAACTGCCGCTGGCGCCGAGTCGCCAGGTCGGCGGGCCACTGCAGACCTCGCTCGACAGCGGCTACCAGGAAGCCCTGCGGATCCTGCGGACCAGCCTGGCCTTCGCCCGCACCGAGGCGCGCAACGATCTGCTGCTGATCACCAGTGCCAGCCCTGCCGCCGGCAAGTCGTCGGTGGCCGTGCAACTGGCGCGGGTATTGGCCGAAGGCGGAATGCGGGTGCTGCTGGTGGATGCCGACCTGCGGCGCGGGCGCCTGCACCGGCGCCTGCAGCTGGCCCGCCGCCCGGGCCTCGCCGAGGTGCTGGCGGGACTGGCGACGCCCGAGCAGGCGATCCAGCCCTCGGCGATACCCGGCCTGGACTGTCTGGTGGGGGGCATCCGCCCGCCGAATCCGGCCGAATTGCTGATGAGTGCGCGCTGTACCGAACTGCTGCGCGGTCTGCAGCAGGACTACGAGCTGGTCATCCTCGACACCCCGCCGGTGCTGGCGGTGACCGATGCCGTGCTGCTGGCCGCCCAGGCTGGCACCTGCCTGCTGGTGTCGCGCTACGGTTGCAACACGGCCAAGGAAATCGAGGCGACCCAGCGCCAGTTCGCCCACAGCGGTCTGCAGCTGCAGGGTGCGGTGCTCAACGCCGTGCCACCCCCGCCCTTCACCCGCGCCGCCCTGGGCATCCTGACCGGCTGACGCCATCCCCCTGACCGGGCGCCACTCCGTGCTGGCGCCTGGCCAGCTTCTGTCATCAAAGCTCAATACGGAGCCCCTAGGCTGCATCGACCTTCCGAGAACGGATTCGTATCGATGTCGTCCGCTCCCCTGTCCTCCTCGCGTACCTCTTCCCGTCCCAGCCAGGGCTGCGCCCTCGACCTCTGCACCCAGTGGCCCGCGGTCGAGGCCGAGCACACCAACGCCATGGTCATGGAGCTGTTCAACGAGCGCCGCGAGATCACCAGTCTCGCGGTGATCGAGCACGACCGGCCGATCGGGCTGATCAACCGCGACATCTTTCTCTCGCAGATGAGCAAGCCGTATCACCGCGAAGTCTACGATCGCAAGAGCTGCATCGCCTTCATGGACAAGGAGCCGCTGGTGGTGGACGCCGCCCTGTCCATCGAGGAGCTGACCCGGCGCACCGTCGAGGTGGGCGAAAAGGCCCTGGCCGACGGCTTCATCGTCACCCGCGAGGGTCGCTTCGTCGGACTCGGCCTGGGTGTGCAGCTGATGCGCATGGTCGCGGACCTGCAGGCCGAGAAGAATCGCCAGATCATGCACAGCATCGAGTATGCCAGCGTCATTCAGCGCGCCATGCTGCGCAGCTCGCGCGAGGCCCTGGCGGTGATGGAGCAGGACGCCACCCTGGTCTGGCAGCCGCGCGACGTGGTCGGCGGCGACTTCTATCACTTCGCCCAGCACGAGGACGGCTGGTTCGGCGCCATCGCCGACTGCACCGGCCACGGCGTGCCCGGCGCCTTCATGACCCTGATCGCCTCGGCGTCCCTGACCCAGGCCCTGCAACAGCTGGGACCGCGCGATCCCTCGGCGCTGCTGGCGGCGATCAACGGCAGCGTCAAGGCGATGCTGGGACAGTCCGGCGGCATCTCCGAATCCAACGACGGCCTGGACCTGGCCTGTTTCTGGGTGGATAGACACAGCCACAGCCTGACCTACGCCGGCGCCCGCATGCCCCTCCACCTCCTGGCACCCGACGCCGCGGAGGTCCTGACCCTGGCGCCGCTGCGCCTGGGCATCGGCTACGCCGACAGCCCGCTCGACCAGTGCTGGCCGGCCACCACCCTGCCGCTGCAACCGGGCAGCCTGCTGTTCGCCACCACCGATGGCCTGATCGACCAGATCGGCGGTCCGCGGCGCACCTCCTTCGGCAAGCGCCGCGCCCTGGCCCGGCTGAGCGAGTCGCGCACGGCGCCCACCGCGGCCTTCTGTGCACAGCTCAGCGCGGACCTCGCCCGCTGGCAGGGCGACGAACTGCGTCGCGATGACCTCACCTTTCTCTGCATCCGCGTGGCCTGACCGACATGACCGCTTCCTTTCCCACGAACGGCGCCTTTCTCGAAATTGCCCAGCAGCAGCACGTGATCTTCTATCACCGCGGCTATTTCTCCCATGGCATCGTCGCCGCCATGGCCGAGGTGGTGAAGCTGCAACTGGAATTCGAAGGGATCAGCAGCGCCACCCGGCGCAAGCTGTTCTCCTCGTTCATCGAATTGTCACAGAACGTCCTGCACTATTCCGCCGATGCCCTGCCCCCGGACGCCCTGGCGGACGCCAAGCTGGGTCAGGGTTCGGTCTGTATCACCCGCCAGGACGGCAACTACCAGATGCTCTGTGCCAACCCCATCGTCAGCGACAAGGTCGACGCCCTGCGCGCACGGCTCGAGCCGCTGTGCAGCATGTCCCTGGAGCAGATCAAGCAGGCCTATCGCGAATCCCTGCGCGCCGAGACCCCGGCCGACAGCAAGGGCGCCGGCCTCGGCTTCCTGACCATGGCGCGCGATGCCAGCGCACCCCTGGAATTCGCCTTCCATCCCTCCACGCAGACGCCGGGCACCACCCTGTTCTGCCTGAAAGCCATCATCTGACATGGGACTCCGACCTCGTATGGACACCGTGTTCATCGCGCCCACCGCCACCTCTCCGGAAGTGGACTTCCGTTTCGCCGAGGCGGAGCTCTGGCTTAAGGGCGAATCCTTTCCGGAAAACGCCGCGGCCTTCTACCTGCCGGTGATCGAGTCGCTGCGGGCCTATCTCGACCAGTGCCAGGACGCCAACATCCGGGTGCACGTAGCCCTGGCCTACTTCAACAGCTCCAGCACCAAGATGCTGTTCACCCTGTTCGACGCCCTGGACCAGGCGGCCCAGGCCGGCAACCAGGTGGAGTTGCACTGGTACTACGATGCCGAGGACGAGACCATCCAGGAATTCGGCGAAGAGCTGCGACTGGACTTCCAGGCGCTGACGTTCGTCGAGCATCCCGAGCTACCGGCATGACCGCCAGCGTCAGGCGCTGCAGCCCGGTTGAAGCGGGTCCCGACCTGTTCGAGCAGGAAGCCGGGGTGCTGCAGGCGGCGCGCGCCCTCTATGTGGCCGACGACGCCGATGCCGAACGCTACCGCGCCGCCCTGGGCGACCTGACGCTGCATTTCGAACGCCTGATGCGCGAGACCCGCCGGCTGATTGCCCGCAGCGATCGCGCCGAACGCGAGATGAACGCCCTTAACCAGCAGTTGCAGACCCTCAGCCAGCAGCTGGAATACCGCGCCACCCACGACGCCCTCACCGGGATGCTCAATCGCGGCGCGGTGATCGACCAGGCCGGCCAGGCGCTGCGACAGCGGGGCGGCGCCATGATCGTGCTGGACATCGATCACTTCAAACGCATCAACGACGACTTCGGCCATCCCGCCGGCGATCGAGTGATCCAGGCCATCGCCCGCTGCCTGCAGGAGCTGGTCCAGGCGCCGGCCATCGTCGGTCGGGTGGGCGGCGAGGAATTCACCGTGCTGCTGCCGACCCTGGCACGGGACGAGGCCCTGGCCATGACCGAATGCCTGCGCCTGCGCATCGCCCGGGAGACGACCGGCACGGCGCCGGTGACGGCCAGCTTCGGCCTCAGCATCAACCAGCCGGGCACCGACTTCGAGCTCGCCTACGGCCTGGCCGATGCGGCCCTCTACCGGGCCAAGCGCGCAGGGCGCAACCAGGTGGTACTGGCCGACTGATCACCGCGACCTGTCAGGCTTTGCGCCCTTGCTCCGGGCATAAAAAAGCCGCTGTGCCGGAGAGGCACAGCGGCTTTTCCCAGCCGTCGCTTAGGACTGCTTCCAGTCCGGATAACGGCGCTGGTCAGCGGCCGGCGGGAAGTACTGGTACAGCCAGGTTTCGCTCAGGGCGCGGTCCTGGGTGCGGATGAAGGCGCGCATCTGCACCGGATCGGCCTTGTCGCTGGTGGGGT
Organism: Pseudomonas oryzihabitans; assembly: GCF_014522265.1. Taxonomy (GTDB): domain Bacteria; phylum Pseudomonadota; class Gammaproteobacteria; order Pseudomonadales; family Pseudomonadaceae; genus Chryseomonas; species Chryseomonas aestiva. Next base: position 2,882,764 of record NZ_CP017024.1, on the reverse strand, counting down.
ACCAGTCGAAGATCACCCGGTAGCCGCCGATCTCGTCGATCTTGAGCACGTGGAAATCCTGCACCTTGCCGTCGGTGACGGTCACCACCGGCTCGATGCCGGTACCCTCGGGCAGGAAAGACAGGCCGCCGCCGTTGAAATCGATGGCGAAGCGCCGTGCCCAGACCTTGGGCCAGTGCTCACCGGGCGCCCAGCCCTCGGGGAAGCCGCCGATCCCGGAGCGGGTGGCATTGACCCGCGCCAGCGGCGTGCTTACCGGCGGCAGCGCACTCCAGTGCAGCTTGTAGCCATAGTGCAGCGACTTGCCGGCGGTGATGGTTTCGGCCGGCGCCCAGAAGGCCACGATGTTGTCCAGGGTCTCGCCGGTGGTGGGGATCTCCAGCAGCTGGATGGCACCCTCGCCCCAGGCGGAGGTGGGCTCGACCCACAGACTCGGCCGGCGATCGTAGCGGACCATGACGTCCTGGTAGCTCTCGAATTCGTGATCGGTCTGCACCAGGCCGAAGCCCTTGGGACTGTCGTCCTTGAAGGCGTTGAACTGCAGCTTGGGCGGATTGTTCAGCGGGCGGCAGATCCACTCGCCGTTGCCCTTCCACATGGCCAGGCGGTCGGAGTCGTGGATCTGCGGATGGTAGGTATTGCAGGTCTGGCGCTCGTGGGTGCCGCAGCCGAACATGCTGGTCATGGGCGCGATGCCCAGTTGCTTGATGTCGCGGCGGGCGTTGACGTTGGCGTCCACGTCCATCACCACCCGGTCGTTCAGGCAGTCGATGTCGAAGCGATAGGCCCCGGTGGCGCTGGGCGAATCCAGCAGCGCATAGACCACGAAACGGGTGCTGTTCTTGTTCGGGGTGACGAACCAGAACTTGGTGAAGTCGGGGAATTCCTCGGGCCGATCGGCATAGGTGTCGATGGCCAGGCCGCGGGCCGAGAGGCCGTACTGGCGGGTCTTGTCCACGGCGCGGAAGTAGCTGGCGCCGAGGAAGGAGACGATGTCGTACTGGGCCAGGTGCGGCGCCTTGAACAGCTTGAAGCCGGCAAAGCCCAGGTCGCCCTTGAGCTGGCTCTTGTCGACGCCGCTGTCGTTGTAGTTGAACAACTCGGGGCGGAAGTGGACTTCCTTGGCCTCGTTGGTCTTGGGGTCCACCGAATACATCCGTACCGGCGTCTTGAAGCCCATGCCGACATGGAAGAACTGTATGTCCAGCTGGCCCTTGAGGTCGTGCCAGAGCGAATGCTGGGCATCGTAGCCGATGGCATTGAACTGCTGGGGCGTCATGTTCGCCAGGGTGTCGGGCAGTTTCTGGGCGGTGGGCTGGTAGGCCTGGCCGGCCAGCTCCTTGGCGTGCTGCTTGAGCCAGTCGAAATCGAAGGCCTGGCCATCGCCATTGGCCGGATTGGCAAAGGCCTGGAGGGCGAACAGCCCGGTGGAGGGAATGCCGGTGTAGGCCGCCAGGGCCAGGGACGCTTTGAGCAGGTGTCTACGCTGCATGGATCAACCTTGGTCACAAAGGATGAAAGATTCGGTCCAGCCGAACCGCCAGAAAGGAAAAGAATGCACGATACCCGGATAGGTTCGCCATCGCACCGGTGAACTGCCGCCTAGCGCACGCTCTGGCCTGCCAGAGCGGTTACCAAAGCTTTCCGGATCACACTTCGGGTTGCCGGACGCGGTGGAATGGGCATCATCGACATTCCTCTCGCGCCCCTGGAGACCGCTCATGGCCAATGCCGCCATCACCTTCGGGCAACCCAGCCCCATCCTGCGCATCTTCGATGACGAAAAGGCGCGTGAATTCTACTGCCACTTCCTGGGTTTCCGCCTGGTCTGGGAGCATCGCTTCGAGCCGGGATTGCCGCTCTACGCCGAAGTCGAGCGCGCCGGCCTGCGCCTCCACCTGTCCGGTCACCACGGCGACGCCTGCCCGGGCTCGACGGTCTTCGTCCGAATGACCGGCATCCGCGCCTTCCAGGCCGAGTTGCTGGCCAGGAACTATGGCTTCGCCCGCCCGGGCATCGAGGCCTTGCCCTGGGGCCTGGTGATGGAGATCGCCGATCCCTTTGGCAACAGATTGAGGTTTTGCGAGGAGACGCCGGAGGCCTAAGCGACGGCTGTACGGTGATCGCGGCCATGGGCCGCTCCTACAGGCTCGATGATGGAGATGACCGCCTGCGTGGATGGCTCCCTCTCCCCTCGGGAGAGGGTTGGGGTGGGGCGCCCTCGCCACGAAGTCCCCAGTGGAAAAGGCTGCGCCGTTTTCCACGCTACGGCTCTACAACTGGTGCACCCCTATAACGGCTAAGGCAGTTGCTCCTACAGGCTCGATGTAATCGTAGGAGCGGCCCATGGCCGCGATCAACAAAACACCGGAGTGCCATAGGATCAGTTGCATCGGCGGGCGGCCATGACCACGGTAGCCTTCAAGCGGGCGCAGGTTCGCCCGTGGGCACCGCGCCCTCCTCCACCTGCCACCAGGTCGGCAGCAGCGCCCTGACCTCGGGCTGGGTGAATCGGTCATCAATGAGGTAGAGGCAGCCGCGGTCCTGCACGGTGCGGATCACCCGGCCGGCGGCCTGGATGACCTTTTGCAGGCCCGGATAGAGGTAGGCGTAGCGATAGCCGTCGCCGAAGCGCCGCTGCAGGCGCTGGCGCAGCTGTTCGTTGACCGGATTGAGCTGGGGCAGGCCCAGGGTGGCGACGAAGGCGCCGATCAGGCGGTCGCCGGGCAGGTCGATACCCTCGCCAAAGCTGCCACCGAGCACGGCGAAGCCGATGCCGCGGCCGTCGGCCTGGAAACGCTCGAGAAAGGCCTGGCGGGCGGCCTCGTCCATGCCGCGGAACTGGCGCCACTGGGGCACGTCGGGCGCCAGTTCGGCGAGGGCCTCGGCCACCTGGTCGAGGTAGTCGAAGCTGCTGAAGAAGGCCAGGTAGTTGCCTGGTCGCTGGCGATAGCGACTGGCGATCAGGGCGGCGATGGGTGCGCGGGAGGCGGCGCGGTCGGCGTAGCGGGTGGAGAGCCGCACCAGGCGCACCTCCAGCTGCTCGGCGGCGAAGGGCGAGGCGACATCGACCCAGGCACTGCCGGCCGGGACCCCGAGCAGGTCGCGGTGAAAATGCTGGGGAATCAGGGTGGCCGAGAACAGGGTGCAGCTGTGCGCCGCCGCCAGCCGCGGACCGACGAAGGGCGCCGGCACCAGGTTGCGCAGATTGAGTTGCGACTGCGCCTTGCCGCGGCCCTTGAGCAGGGTGACGTCGAACAGCGAGTGATCGCCAAAGGTCTCGCCCAGGCGCATGAACTGCAGCAGGTCGAAGAACAGCGTCTGCAGCTCCGGCGCCGGTGGCTGCCCGGATTCGCCGAAATGCTCGGTGAGCAGACCCACCACCCGTTGCAGGGCGGTCAGGAAGGCAGCGGGCAATTCCGCCTGCACCTGGTAGTCGACCTGCTGTTCCTTGTGCAGGCGATTCCATTCGCGATTGAGCGTCTGCAGGCCCTTGGCGATGGCCGGCGGCGCCACCGCCTTGCCCGCCGCCAGGCGACGCTGGTCGAGACTGGCGCTGTACATGCCACGGGCGCGGTCGAGCAGGTTGTGGGCTTCGTCCACCAGCACCCCGACCCGCCACTCCTGGGTCTGGGCCAGGGCATGGAGCATGGCGCTGCCGTCGAAATAGTAGTTGTAGTCGCCCACCACCACGTCGCTCCAGCGCGCCAGTTCCTGGGCCAGGTAGTAGGGGCAGACCTGATGGGCCAGGGCCGTCTCCCGCACCCGTGCCCGGGTCAGTTGCGTGGGTTCGGCCAGGGCCGCGGTGCGCGCGGCCGGCAGCCGGTCATAGAAGCCACGGGCCAGCGGACAGGACTCGCCATGGCAGGCCAGCTCCGGGTGCTCGCAGGCCTTGTCCCGCGCCACCAGCTCCAGCACCCGCACCGGCGCGTCCAGGGTATCGAGACCGTGCAGGGCCAGGGCGCGGCCAGGGGTCTTGGCGGCCAGGAAGAACAGCCGGTCCAGGTTCTGCCGCGGCATGGCCTTGAGCAGCGGGAACAGGGTGCCCACCGTCTTGCCGATGCCGGTGGGCGCCTGGGCCAGCAGGCAGCAGCCGACGCTGGCGGCCTTGTAGACGGCCTCCGCCAGGAGCCGCTGGCCGTGGCGAAAGTCGGGATGGGGAAAGGCCAGGGTCGCCAGCGCCGTATCGCGCGCGGCGCGATGGGCCAGTTCCTGGCGCGCCCAGGCGAGAAAGTGCGAACACTGCAGCTCGAAATGCGCGGCCAGGTCCGCGGCCGTCCACTGCTCGGTGAAGACGGTCTCGGCGCCCGTGCCGATATCGAAATAGACCAGCGCCAGGGTCAGCTCCGCCAGCGCGCGGCTCTGGCAGAGCAGATGCCCATAGACCTTGGCCTGGGCCCAGTGCAGGTGGCGATGGTTGCCCGGCTGGCGTTCCAGGCTGCCCCTGTGGGTCTTGATCTCCTCCAGGCGATTGGCAGCGGCATCGAAGCCGTCGGCGCGACCACGCACCTGCAGATCCTCGAAATCGCCCTGCAGGCTGACCTCGCACTCATAGCCGGGACCGCGCCGCGCCGCCACCCGCTGGTGGCCTTCGATGCCTTCCAGGGCGGTGGGCGACGGGGTGAACCTGAGATCCAGGTCGCCGGCCTTGGCGGTGAATTCGCAGAGGGCGCGAACGGCGATGCGATAGCTCATGCGGAGGTCGCGGCCACCTGCCACTGCACGTGGCAGACGCTGACCGGGATGTCATGGGCGGCGAAGAAGTCCAGCCAGCGGCGCTGGTTGTCCTGCAGGCGGTCGCCGGGGCCCTTGACCTCGATCATCCGGTAGCGGCCGTCCGCCGGCCAGAACTGGATCAGGTCGGGCAAGCCGGTACGATTGTTTTCCGGATCCTCCAGCAGCCGTTCGAAGCACAGCCGCAGGTGTCGCGCCGGCAGGCAGGCCAGGGCCTGGTCGAGCAGTTCGCTGCCGAGGATGCCCCAGGCGACGAAGGGCGAGGCCAGGCCGCGCTTGCTGGCGAAGCGTTCGCGGATCACCGCTGGATAGGAGCCGTCGTCCAGCCGCGCCAGGCAGGCGGCGAAGGCCTCGGCCCGTCGCTCGCGAAAGCCCGGCAGGCGCAGATCGGCGGGCTCGCGCTGATAGGGGTGGAAGAAGGCGCCGGGGATGGCGAGGAAGATGGCGTCCCAGCACAGCAGCCCGAACAGGCTGGTGAGCAGGGTGTTTTCCACATAGTGCACCGGCGCCTCGTCGCGGCCCAGGTGCTCGCGCACCAGCCACTCGACCCGGCGCAGGCCGTCGTTGACCAGTTCGAAATCGAGCCGCTCCACCGGACTGGCCGGGCGGCGCCTGTTGGGCGGCCCACCCTGCTTGCGCACCAGCCGCGGCAGGATGCGCGCCACCTGCTGGCGTTCGGCGTCATGGGCCGGCGCGGCGACGATGGCTTCCGCCAGTGCCTGGGCGGCGGACCAGTCCTCCAGCCGTTCGAGCATGCGCAGGGCGCGGATGCGCGATTCGGGATGCGCCGAGGCGGCGTAGAGCGCCTGCGCCTGGGCCAGTTCGCCGAGGCGTTCGTGGTGCTGCGCCAGTTCGTGGAGCAGCTTGCCGCGACGCAACTCCAGCCAGGTGTTGGCGAAGCGCTCGGCGGGCAGCAACGGCAGCAGCTCGGCGGCCGGCAGCCCGTCGCGCAGCGCCTGCCGGCAGCGCTGGATGTGCAGATAGGCATCCACCTCCTGGCGCTGACCGAAGGCGCGGGATTCGGCGCTGAAGGCCACCGTCTCGTATTGGAAGATTCCCAGGTCGGCCAGCACGAAGTCAGTCCAGTCCTGGTGCAGGTTGCCAAAGAACAGCAGACGCAGGCGATCGCAGAGATCCATCAGCGTCAGCCGCCAGACGCCCTCCTCCACCAGCTCGGGCACGGTGCCGGCCCAGCCGCTGAAGGCCAGGGGCGTGGCCTGTTCGGCTTCCAGGCGCGCCAGCCAGTCTTCCTTGCGGCCGGCCTTGGGCAGGCGGGCGCCGAAACAGCCGAGCAGTTCTTCCTTGCGCAGCAGGGCGAAGAGTTCGATCAGGTGCAATTCCGGATCGGCCAGCAGCCAGCCGAGCCCCACCAGGGGGGTCGCCGCGGCGCGGGGGCAGCCGATCTCGCCATAGACCAGCTTGCTGGCGCGGAACACCTCGCCCTTGCGCATCACCAGGCGCACCAGCAGGGCCCGCGAAGGCTGCGGCAGGTCGGCGAAGGCGGCGATGAAGGCCTGCTCGCGGTCGTCGAGCAGGTCGGGATAGCGCAGGGCGACCCAGTCCAGTACCCGCTGGAAGTTGTGCAGATAGTAGAAGGGATCTTCGAGCGGAGCTTTCATGCGAAACGGACGAATGAGGTGGCGGCTGGCTATTTATCCAGCCCCGACCGGAGCGGGCAACCCCGATGCGATATGCGGTCATGCCATCAGGATCTTGGCACTTCTTTCGGTTGAAGATCCCGACCACTAGTCATACGATGACTGACAAAGACCACCACAATGACAAATCCAGGAGTCTGAGCGTGAAGATCAAACGGATCACCGTCACCCCCATCGCCTTTCGCGATGCCCCGCTGCTCAACGCCAGCGGCATCCATGAACCCTATGCGCTGAGATCCATCATTGAGGTGGAGGGCGACAACGGCCACATCGGTCTCGGCGAGAGCTATGGCGACGCCCCGGTGCTGGCGGTACTCAAGGCCATGGAAAGCAGCCTGGTCGGGCTCTCCGCCTGGGACCTAAATGGCCTGCGTGCGCGGGTGGTGACGACCGTCGCCAGCCTCGCCGGTGGCGTGGTGGCCGGTGCCGAGCTGGCGCCCGGCTCCCATCCGAGCAAGCAGGTGGCCAACGCCTATTCCGCCTTCGAAGTGGCCTTCCTCGATCTGCAGGCACGCTCCCTGGGCATTCCCCTGGTCGAGCTGCTGGGCGGTGCGGTGCGCCGCGAGGTGCCCTTCAGCGCCTACCTGTTCCTCAAGTACGCCGAGCATATCGATGCGCCCTACAAGCCCGATCGCTGGGGCGAAGCCATCAGCCCCGAGCAGGTGGTGGCCCAGGCGGCGCGGATGATCGAGGAGAACGGCTTCCAGAGCATCAAGCTCAAGGCCGGCACCCTGCTTGGCCCGGATCACGAAGCGGCCTGCATCAAGGCGCTGCGCCAGGCCTTTCCCGAGGCACCGCTGCGTATCGACCCCAACGGCAACTGGTCGCTGGAAACGTCCCTGCGCATCGCCGAGGTGCTGAAGGACGACCTGCAGTACTACGAGGATCCGACCCCGGGCCTCGACGGCATGGCCGAACTGCACCGGCGCACCGGCATCCCCCTGGCCACCAACATGGTGGTCACCGACTTCGACGAATTCCGCCGCAGCGTGGCCCAGAACAGCGTGCAGATCGTGCTCGCCGACCACCACTACTGGGGCGGCCTCAGGGACACCCAGATCCTCGCGCGGATGTGCGACACCTTCGGCCTGGGCGTCTCCATGCACTCCAACTCGCACCTGGGCATCAGCCTCATGGCCATGACCCACGTGGCCGCCGCGGTACCCAACCTGGCCTATGCCTGCGACACCCACTATCCCTGGCAGGAAGAGGACGAAGAGGTCATCCAGGGCGGCAAGCTGCCGATCCGCAACGGCTGCGTGGCGATCAGCGACGCCCCCGGCCTGGGTGTGGAGCTGGATCAGGACCAGCTCGCCAAGCTGCACGAGCAATTCCTCGCCATCGACATCCGCAGCCGCGACGACGTGCGCCAGATGCGCAAGTACCAGCCGGACTGGGAAACCCGCAAGCCGCGTTTCTAGCTCTTCGCCCCCCGCTCCCACGCCCCTGACGACCGGCCTTGCCGCCGGCCGTCAACGGCTCCGCTTCCCGGCGTCGCGGCTGTACAATCCCCTCGGCACAAGGGTGCTCAAGAACAACGAGAAAGTACGCACAGGGAATTGGGGACGATGTTGAACGCACCACGCCTCACCGCACTCATGCTCGGCCTGGGACTGGCGGTCAGCGCCACCCTCGCCCCGGCGCAGAACCAGGATCCGGCGCGCGCCTATGTCGACGCCCTGCTGGCGAAGATGACCCTGGAGGAAAAGATCGGCCAGCTCAACCTGGTGAGCGTCGGGCCGGACTATCCCAAGGAAGCCATCATGGCGGACATCCGCGCCGGCAAGGTGGGCGCCATGTTCAACACCGTGACCCGCCCCGACATCCGCCAGATGCAGGACCAGGTCGTGCACAGCCGGCTGAAGATCCCGCTGTTCTATGCCTATGACGTCATCCACGGCATGCGCACCATCTTCCCCATCAACCTGGGCCTGGCCAGCACCTGGAATCTCGACGCCATCGCCACCAGCGGGCGCATCTCCGCCCTGGAAGCGGCAGCCGATGGCCTCGACCTGACCTTTTCCCCCACCGTCGACGTCACCCGCGAACCGCGCTGGGGCCGTGCCTCGGAAACCTTCGGCGAAGACACCTGGCTGACCTCGCGCATCGGCGCCACCCTGGTGCACGCCTACCAGGGCGACGACCTGCGCGCCCCCGACAGCCTGATGGCCAGCATCAAGCACTTCGGCGGCTATGGCGCCGTGGAAGCCGGACGTGACTACAGCAACGTCGACATGAGTCCGCAGCGGCTCATGCAGGACTACCTGCCGCCCTATCGCGCCGCCGCCGAGGCCGGAGCCGGCGCGGTGATGGTGGCGCTGAACAGCATCAATGGCGTGCCGGCCACGGCCAATCGCTGGCTGCTGCAGGACCTCTTGCGCAAGGACTGGAACTACCAGGGCCTGTTGATCAGCGATCACGGCGCCATCAACGAACTGGTGCTGCACGGCGTGGCCAGGGATACCCGCGACGCCGCCGAACAGGCGCTCAAGGCCGGCGTCGAGCTGAACATGCACGACGACGTCTATGGCAAGCAGCTGCCCGCCCTGCTGGCCGCCGGCAAGGTGACCCAGGCCGAGATCGACCAGGCCGTGCGCGACATGCTGCTGACCAAGTACCGCCTGGGCCTGTTCGACGATCCCTATCGCCGCCTGCAGGGCCAGGATCCGGTCGACACCAACGCCGAATCGCGCCTGCACCGCGCCGAGGCGCGCCAGGTGGCCCGCGAGAGCCTGGTGCTGCTGAAGAACGAAAAGGCCGTGCTGCCGCTGCGCAAGGGCGCCACCCTGGCGGTGGTCGGTCCGCTGGCCGACAGTCCACGCGACGTCATGGGCAACTGGTCCGCCGCCGGCGTGGCCGCCCAGGCCGTCTCCATCCGCCGCGGCCTGGAAAACGCCGTGGCCGGTCAGGGCAAGGTGCTCTATGCCAAGGGCGCCAACCTGCTGGACGACCGCGATGTGCTGGCCTATCTGAACTCCTATGAACCGGCGGTCGCGGTGGATCCGCGCAGTGCCAGCGAGCTGATCGCCGAAGCCGTGGCCACCGCGCGCCAGGCCGAGGTGGTGGTGGCCGTGGTCGGCGAATCCCAGGGCATGGCCCACGAGGCCTCCAGTCGCGCCCGCATCAGCGTGCCCGACACCCAGCGCGAGCTGATCAAGGCGCTCAAGGCCACCGGCAAGCCGCTGGTGCTGGTGCTGATGAACGGCCGCCCGCTGGCGCTGGAATGGGAACAGGAGCAGGCCAGTGCGCTGCTGGAAGCCTGGTTCCCCGGCACCGAGGGCGGCAACGCCGTGGCCGATGTGCTGTTTGGCGACCACAACCCCTCCGGCAAGCTGACCATGACCTTTCCCCGCGAAGTGGGCCAGGTGCCGCTGTACTACAACCACCTGAGCAGCGGTCGCCCCTTCGATGCGGCCAAGCCGAACAAGTACACCTCGCGCTACTTCGACATCGTCAACGGCCCGCTCTACCCCTTCGGTTACGGCCTGAGCTACACCACCTTCGACGTCTCGGCGCCGCAGCTGTCCAGCGCCACCCTGAAGAAGGGCGACACCCTGACTGCCAAGGTCACGGTCAAGAACACCGGCACCCGCGCCGGCGCCACCGTCGTGCAGCTCTACCTGCACGACGTGACCGCCTCCCTGGCGCGACCGGTCAAGGAGCTCAAGGGCTTCCAGAAGGTGATGCTGCAACCGGGCGAAAGCCGCGAGCTGGACTTCCCCATCACCGAGGCGGACCTGCGCTTCTACAACAACGACCTCAAGCTGGTCTCGGAACCGGGCGAATTCAAGGTGATGGTCGGCCTGGATTCGGAGCGGGTGCGCGAGGGGAGTTTTACACTGCTCTAATGGGGATCATCCCTCACCCCAACCCTCTCCCAGAGGGAGAGGGGGTAGAAGCCGGCATCCTGCTGATACCGCCCCGCCTCCCTTACGCCCTCACCCCAACCCTCTCCCAAAGGGAGAGGGGTAGAAGCGTGCCCCCTGATACCGTCCTGCCTCCCTGCGCGCCTTGAACGCTAACCTCTCCCTTCGGGAGGGTAAAAGCGTGCCTCTCAGTGCCGCTGCCTCCCTTCGCGCCTTTGCCGCCCCCTCTCCCTCCGGGAGAGGGTTGGGGTGAGGGACCGGATGCGCGCCTTGACGCCGGTCCGTTGGGCTTCGCTGGCGCTCAACCCAACCTACACAGCCCCGTAGGTTGGGTTGAGGCGGTTCTATCGCCGAAGCCCAACGAATCGGGTCAGGCCTCGTACCCGCTGTTTATTGTTGAGGATGTGATCGCAGCCACTGCGGTATAACGTTCAGTCAATGAAGAATCTCGCCAGCCTCAACACCATCATGTCGCGCCTGCACGCCAAGCAGCTGCGCCTGCTCATCGCCCTGGCGGAAAAGGGTTCACTGCTCAACGCCGCGGAAGGCCTGGGGCTCACGCAGCCAGGCGCCAGCAAGGCGCTCAAGGAGCTGGAGTCCACCCTGGGAGTGGAATTGTTCCTGCGCACCAACCGCGGCCTGCTGCCGACCCCGGCGGGCACCTGCGCCATTCGCTTCGCCCGCCTGATCCAGGCCGACCTGGACAATCTGCGCCATGAGCTGCACACCATCGCCAGTGGCTCGGGCGGCAAGTTGGCCATCGGCACCATCATGGGCGCCGTCCCCCTGCTCACCCACGCCATTTCCCGGCTGCTGGAGCTGCAGCCGCGGCTGTCGATCGAGGTGGTGGAGGACACCAGCGAGAGTCTGCTCGGCCTGGTCGATCAGGGGCGGCTGGATGCCGCCATCTGCCGGCTATCGGTGAGCGACAAGCCTACTGCCTACGACGCCCTGGTCATCAAGGACGAGTCCCTCGCGGTCATCGCCCATGCCTCCCATCCGGCGGCTCAGCGCGAGCGAGTCGAGCTGCAGGATCTATCGGACAGTCGCTGGGTGGTCTATCGGGCCAACATGCCCATGCGCCGCACCTTGGAGCACGAGTTCTTCGAAGCCCAGCTGCCGTTTCCGCTGCACCTGATCGAGACCACCTCGGCGCTGACCACCCTGTCGCTGCTGAGCCGCAATCCTCGGCTGGTGGCCCTGGTCTCGGTCGAGGTGGCGGACTATGTCTGCCAGCATGGCCTGGTCAGTCGCCTGCCGCTGCAGCTCAGGTCCCCTAGCGAACCCTATGAGCTGGTCTCGCGGCGCAGCGCTCAGCAGAACCCGGCGTTCGCGCTGCTGGTGGAATCGCTCTACGCGATCCAGCAGGAAAACTGAGCCGCCCGGCACTCCCGTTCAGGACGTGCGACTCGTCTCCGCAGGCGCCGCTCGGGCCGCCTTCGCCGCCGCGGCGATGGCGTCGCTGGAGTGCTCCGCGCAGCAGTCCTCCTGCCAGCGATGGCGCCGCGTCAGCTGCCCGATGCCGGGATTGAAGGCGTTGGTCGGATCGAGCTGGCGATAGTGCCGCTCCAGTTCCGGCGCCGCGGCGTAGAGGTGGCCGACATTGTGCTCGGCCGGATAGCGGGCGCCGCGGGCATCCAGCAGGTCCAGCAGGCGCCGCTTGAGAGCCGCGCAGTCGTGCCCCTTCTTCACCAGGTACTCCTGGTGCAGCACGTGGCAGAAGAAGTGCCCGCAATACATGGTCACCTCGATCTGCTCCGCCAGCTCCGGCGGCAGGGTCTCGAACCAGTCCTGGGTGTTGCGCGGCAGGGCGATATCCAGGGCGAGGATGTCTTCCACGCTGTCCCGGTGCACCGCGCGGTAGCGGTTGATGGCATTGCCGACCGCGAAGCGATTGAGGAAGGCGGCGTTGCCCTCCTCCGCGTCGCACTCGATGAAGTCCGCGTCCGCGCTGGGCAGCCAGGCCTGCAGATAGGCGCGCGCCTCGTCGATGCCCTCTTCGCCCATCTTGAGCAGCAGGTGATGCTCGAAGCGCTCGGCGAACGCGTTGAGCCGCGCTGGCAGATGCTCGGGCAGCGGCGCGGCGAGGCGTTGCAGGAGTCGGTCGCCGAGCTGGGCGCCCAGGCCCAGGCGTTCGCTCAGGGCATCGAAGCGGGTCTTCCAGGCAAAGGCCTGGGGTACCCGCTGCGCACCGCAACGCTGGATGAACAGGAACAGATCCTTGCCGTAGGTGCGACTGAGCTCATAGGCCGTGCGGTGCATGTACTCGCCGGCAATCGGCAGAGAGGCGAAATTGACCAGGATGTGCCGGCGGATGGCTTCCAGGTCAGCCGCTCGATTGGAACCGATGTAGAACACCCGGGTATTGCGATCGGCGGCAAAGGTATCCAGGCGCAGGGCGAACACGGCGAGCTTGCCCGCCGAGCCCGACGCCTCGTACAGCCGCCGCGGATCGGCGTTGTAGCGGGCCGGGGTGGCCGAGGTCACGTCGCGGACATGGCGGGCGTATTCGCGATCGGAGGCCATGGCCCCGACCGGGTCCTGCACGGCGCTGTCGTCGAAGCGGCCCTCGTCGAGCCGGGTGAGGATCTCCTCGGGGGTGTCGCCCAGCGCCAGGCCCAGATGGTTGACCAGTTGCAGTTGCCCGGCCTCGTCGATGCGGGCGAACAGCGACAGCTGGGTAAAGGCCGGTCCGCGACGGATCAGCGAGCCGCCGGAATTGTTGCAGACGCCACCGGTGACGGAGGCGCCGATGCAGGTCGAGCCGATCACCGAATGGGGCTCGCGCCCCAGGGGTTTCAGCGTCGTCTCCAACTGGCTCAGGGTCACGCCTGGCTGGGACAGCACCTGCTCGCCCTGGCGCAGCAGGACCAGGCGGGTCAGGCGCAGGGTGTTGATCAGCACCACCGGCCGGTCGTAGCCCTCGGCCACCGGGGTGGAGCCGCCGGTCAGACCGGTGTTGGCCGCCTGACAGATGATGATGGTCCCGGCGCCGTGGCAACGCTGCAGCACCCGCCACATCTCCAGCAGGGTGCCGGGCTGGACCACGGCGAGCACCGCTCCGCCGCCATAGCGGATTCCCAGGCGGAAGCGTCGGGTCGCGGCGTCGCCCTGCAGGACATGGCGCCGCCCGACGATGGTTTGCAACTCGCTGACCAGATCCATGACGTCCTCTTCACTGACAAGGAAAGCGGAAGCGAACGGCGGTCGCTTCCGCTCGAAAACGCGCGGCTATCCCGGCGTGGCTACTCGGCCAGCAGCCCGGTGGTCGACTGACCGGGGCGTCGGGTCACCCACAGCATCAGCGCCGCGCACACCAGCAGGCAACCCCCGAGCAGCATCAGCCCCCCTTGCGCCGAGCCGAACAGGGTGGTCAGCAGGCCCAGCAGATAGGGGCCGGCGAAGCCGCCCAGGTTGCCGAAGGAGTTGATGATGGCGATGCCGGCCGCGGCCGCGGCGCCCTGCAGGAAGGCGCCGGGCAGCCCCCAGAACAGCGCGATGGCGCTCAGGCTGCCACCCACGGCGAAGGCGACCCCCAGGATCATCAGCAGGAGGTGCTGGGGAAAGGCCGCGCAGAGGATCAGGCCGATACCGGCCAGCACCGACATCAGGGCGCCATAGGCGCGCTGGTTACCCGTGCGCTGGGCAAGACGGGTGATCCAGACCATGGTCAGCGCGCCGAACACATAGGGAATGGCGGTGATGAGACCGATGTCCAGGACCGAGGCCACCCCGGCGTTCCTGATGATGGTCGGCACCCAGAAATTGATGCCGTAGTTGCCGAGCATCAGCAGGACGTAGATGCCGGTCAGCAGCCAGATGATGGGCAGGGCATACAGGCGCTTCAGGGCGATGCGGGGCTTTTCCGCGGCCTCCACGGCGAGGCGCCGGGTGAGCTCGGCCTTTTCCTGCACGTTCAGCCACTTGGCATCCTGGATGCCGTTGTCCAGCAGGCAGAGCACCACCACCCCGACCACCACGGCCGGTACGGCCTCGATGACGAACATCCACTGCCAGCCGGCCAGCAGGCTGCCGCCGCCCATGTAGTACATGATGGCGCCGCTGAGCGGACCACCGAAGATGAAGGACACCGGGTTGCCGAGGATGACGATGGCCATCATGCGGCTGTGCAGCGCCGAGGGAAACCAGTAGGTCAGGTAGAGGATGACCCCGGGGAAGAAGCCCGCCTCGCAGACGCCGAGCAGGAACCTCAAGCCGTAGAAGGTCAGCTCGTGGCTGATGCCCAGCCACTGGGCGACGGGCCCGGTGAAGGCCATCAGCGACGAGACCAGGCCCCAGGTGATCATGATGCGCGCGATCCACAGCTTGGCGCCGACGCGATGCAGCATCAGGTTGCTGGGGACTTCGAAGATGAAGTAGCCGATGAAGAAGATGCCGGCGCCCAGGCCATAGGCCGCGTCGGACAGGCCGAGGTCGCTGAGCATGGCGAGCTTGGCGAAGCCGACATTGACCCGATCGAGATAGGCGATGATGTAGCCGAGCAGCAGCAGGGGCAACACGCGCCAGGCGACCTTGCGGTAGAGCGGATCGAACGGCACCGGGGATGCGCTGGTACTGGGATGGGCCATGATGTTTCGCGTCCTTTAATTGTTGTGATTGTCGCGAGGGTGTTGCAGGGCAGTCGTCGGTCATCCGCAGCCCATTGCCCGCCCGGAACGAGTCGGGGCGCAAGGCAGGACGGCGGACGACACTGCAGCGGAAGGGCTTTCCGCTACGGACGACAGGGCCTCAGAGCGAGGCCCTGATCAGTTGGGCATAGTCCTCCGCCGAGGCTTCCCGGGGATTGGTCTTGTGGCTGTGATCGGCCAGGGCGCCGCTGACGATGCGCGGGATGAGTCCCGGGTCGACGCCCATCTGCGCCAGTCCCGTCGGCAGCCGCAGGGCTTCGGCCTTGTGCGCCAGCGCCTGCTCCACCGACAGTTGCGCCGGCAGTTGCATGGCCTGCGCCAGGCGTTCGAGTTTCTCGTCGCGGATCACCGATTCCGCGCTCCGGTTGAAGGCCACCACGGCCGGCAGCAGGACCGCGTTGAGGGTGCCATGGTGCAGCCGCGGATCGATGCCACCCAGCGAGTGACTCAGGCTGTGCACGCAGCCCAGCCCCTTCTGGAAGGCCAGCGCCCCCTGCAGCGAGGCGCTGAGCATCTGGGTACGGGCTTCCAGATTGTCCGGTTCGTTGAACGCCAGCTCCAGATGGCGCCAGGCCCGGCGCAGGCCGTCCAGCGCGATGCCCTCGGCCGGCGGATTGAAGCCGGGCGCGAGAAAGGTCTCGATACAGTGGGCCACCGCGTCCATGCCCGTGGCGGCGGTCAGGTGCGGCGGCAGGCTGAGCGTCAGCAGGGGGTCGCAGATGGCCACCCGCGGGATGACATGGGGCGAGAGGATGCCGACCTTGCGGCCATCATCGAGAATGATGATGGCCCCACGTCCCACCTCGCTGCCGGTGCCGGCGGTGGTCGGAATGGCCACGATGGGCACCGTCGCCGCGGTAATGCGCGCCAGGCCGCCCTCGATGACGGCGAACTGTTTCAGCGGTCCCGGATGACGCGCGGACACGGCGATGGCCTTGGCCAGGTCGATGGGCGACCCGCCGCCGACGGCAATGATGCCGTCGCATTCCGCGTCCCGAAAACAGGCGACGCCCTCGCGGGTGGCGGCCTCGGTGGGATTGGCCGGGGTGGCGTCGAACACCTGGTAGGCGGCCAGGGGATTGAGCGCCATCAGCTGCTCGATGAGACCGGCTGCCACCACGCCCCGGTCGGTGACGATCAGCGGTCGCTGGAAGCCCAGCCGCGCGTTGACCTCGGCCAGTTCGGCCGCGCAGCCGGCGCCGAAGCGGATCTCCGTTACATAGTTGATTATCGCCATGACCCGTCCTGTTATTCTTGAAATTGATAGACGGCCCGACTATAGCGAGGCGCTTCCGCGCCAAATACTGAGAGGTAGCGATAGCGGTATAACCGGCAGGCAACCCAGCGTATTCGGGTAGCACGGAGCTATCGTGCCCCCCAGCTGGACGCCCCAACACCCGCGGTGGACGGGCCCGGATCGCCCGGTCGCTGCCGCTTGCTCTGGAGTCTCGATGCCCACCCTTACCCTGGCCGCCGCCCAGTCCGTTTCGATCGCCGGCGATCTCGCCGCCAATCTGCGCACCCATCTCGACCTCATCGCCGCGGCGGCCGACGCCGGGGTGGAGCTCCTGCTGTTTCCGGAACTGTCCCTGACCGGCTATGAACCGACCCTGGCGGCAGCGCTGACGCTGGACGGTGCCGATGCACGCCTGCGGCCCCTGCGCGAGGCCTGCCGTGTGGCCGGGCTCACGGCCGTGGTCGGGGCGCCGATCCAGGGTCCGACGGGGCTGCAGATCGGTGCGCTGATCCTCGGCGCCGATGGCCGCTGTCGCGTCCACACCAAGCAATACCTGCATCCGGGCGAGACACCGCCCTTCGTCCCCGGTAATGGTGGGGATTTGCTGGAGGTACGGGACGTAAAGGCCGCCCTGGCCATCTGCGCCGACAGCAATCACCCGGCCCATGCCGATGCCGCTCGCGTCCAGGGCGCCGATCTCTACCTGGTCTCGGCGGTGATAGGTCCGACCGGCTATCCCGCCGACAGCGCATTGCTGGCCGGCCATGCCCGGCGGCTGAACATGGCCGTGCTCATGGCCAACCACGGCGCGCCCACCGGCGGCTATGCCTGCGTGGGTCGCAGTGCATTCTGGCAGACCGATGGCCAGTGCCTGGTCGCGGCGCCAGGAGACGGCCCCTGCCTGGTGATCGTCCGCCGGCACGCAGGCGTCTGGCAGGGCGAGCTACGCGCCTTGCGATCCTGATCGCTGCACGGCGCAATCCTCTGACTAAAAAGCGGCTAGCAGGTCACGCCACGACCGGAATGGCGATTTGATATCTCGACCCCTCTGCGACTAAAGGTCACACATCGCACGCCGATAAGGCTCTGACATCCCTGTTCAGAACACCGCCAAGGATGCCTTTCGCAGCGTGAAAGACGCTGTAACCGCAGGAGCGACACCATGGCCTTGAACACCATTCGGACCCGCTACACCCTGATCTTCCTGGGCTTCATCGGCGCGACCCTCGCGGCCACCGTCATCGGCATCCGCCTGTGGGTGACCCCGGACCTGGTCGCCGCCGGTGAATCCGCCGTGCTGACCCGCGTCAACGAGGTGGGCACCCGCATCTATCGCGAACTCAACCAGATCCAGGCGCAGCAGCGCTCCATCACCCAGACCGTGCCGCTGCTGGACAGCGCCGCCATCGACCGGGTACTGCCCGGCCTGGTGGACCAGTACGGCGATGCCAAGGTGTTCGGCGGCGGCATCTGGCCGCTGCCCAACCAGCGCGAGCAGGGGCGCGACAAGTTCAGCACCTTCTATCACCGCGATGCCGGCGGCAAGCTGATCGTCAACACCCACTGGAACTCCCCCGAGTCGCTCAACTACTGGGAGCAGCCCTGGTTCCAGGCCGGCCTCAAGGGGCCCGCCGGCCAGTGCGTCTGGGCCGCCGCCTACAAGGACGCCGCCAGCGCCGAGCCGCGCACCAACTGCGCCATGGCCATCCAGCGCGACGGCAAGGCCTTTGGCGTCTCGACCATCGACCTCACCCTGGGCTTCTTCAATCCCCTGGTGGACAGCCTGCGCAAGGAACTCGACGACACCGACATGATGATCGTCGAGGCCGACGGCAAGATCCTCAGCAACCTCAGCGAACTCGGCGATTCGCAGATCCTGAACAACGTCTCGGCCTATGCCGCCCGTTCGCCCTTCGTGGCCGCCATCCAGCAGAACCTCGGCAAGCTCAAGGGTGAGGCGGTGGTGCGCGACACCTATGTCGACGAGCACGGCACGCCCCACACCTTCTTCCTGCGCCCGCTGGCCGGCACGCCCTGGCTGCTGGCCACGGCGCTGCCCACCTCGCTCATCGCGGCGACCAACACCGGCATCCTCAAGACCCTGGCGGCGATCCAGCTGCCGCTGGTCCTGCTGCTGGTGGGCATCATGGTGCTGGCGCTCGGCAAGCTGATGGGTCGCCTGGGTCTGCTGCAACGCAATATCGAATCGCTCTCGGCAGGCGATGCCGACCTGACCCGACGCATCCCGGTGCACGGCAAGGACGAGGTGGATGCGGTGGCCGGCGCGGTCAACGGCTTCATCGGCTATCTGCAGCGACTGATCGGCGAGGTGGGCGACGCCACCGACCGCATCGACACCGGCCTCAAGCAACTGCACGGCCAGGCCCAGCAGAACGGTGCCATCCTGGCCCGCCATGCCAGCGAAACCGACCAGGCGGTGACGGCCATCACCGAGATGAGCGCCACCTCCGACTCCGTGGCCCGCAGTGCCAGCGATACCGCCTCCCTCACCCAGGCCGCCAACGGCCAGGCCGAGCGATCGCGCGCCGTGGTTCAACAGGCCTCCGCCAGCGTGTTCGCCCTGGTCGACCAGGTGGAAGACGCCACCCTCAAGGTGCAGGCCATGCAGAGCGATGCCCAGCGCATCAACGATGTCCTTGGGGTGATCGGCGAGATCGCCGGCCAGACCAACCTGCTGGCGCTCAACGCCGCCATCGAGGCGGCCCGGGCCGGCGAGCAGGGGCGTGGCTTCGCGGTAGTGGCTGACGAGGTGCGCGCCCTGGCCGGACGCACCCAGCAGAGCACCGCCGAGATCAACGAGATGCTCAGCCGCTTGCAGCAGGGCGTGAGTTCCGCGGTCGCGGCCATGGAAGTGACCAAGACCAGTTGCCAGAGCACCGCCGAGAAGACCCGTGAGGTCACCGACGGCCTGGACGAGATGAGCGGTTCGGTGGTGCGCATCAGCGACCTGTCGACCCAGATCGCCGCGGCCGCCGAGGAGCAGAGCGCGGTGGCCGGTGAGATCAACCAGAACATGGTCGCCGTACGCCATATCGTCGACGATCTGGTCACCAGCGGGCAGCGCACCGCCGAGAGCACCGCGGCGGTGCAGTCGTCCAACGAGCAGCTGATCGCGGTGGTCCGGCGCTTCCGGGTGAAGTGACCCGGACGCCGCACCATGAAAAAGCCGGGCACTGCGCCCGGCTTTTTCGTTTCAGAACCTGTTCACGATCTCGCGAGCTAGAGACAAACAAGGCGAAAATGCCTGAGGAAGCGGAGTTTACGAGTGGTAAATGAGCATTCCGAAGGCATTTTCAACGCAGTTTGGCCGACGCGCAGCAGATCGTGGACAGGTTCTCAGCCCACCAGATGCAGGAAATGCATGTGGCGTTCGTACTGGTCGAGGATGTCGCCGATGACGTCCTCGCGCGACCAGCCCATGACGTCATGGTCCTGGCCCCCCTCGCGCAGATAGACCTGGGCACGGAAGTACTTGCGCTCCTCGTTCGGCTCGCTGCCCATGACGAAACTGGGCATGGCGTAGGCGTGGGGTCTTACCTGGTAGACGAACTCCGGCTGATCGGCCGGGCCGACCCTCAGGCGTACGCCGCCATCGTCACGGTCTTCGACGCTGCAGATATAACCCTGCTTGCGCCATTCCTCGGCCACCGCCAGGCAGGCCGGCTTGGCCACCTCGCCGATGAAGCGCACCACATGACTGCGTCGCGGGAACATCGCCAGACCGCGCAGCCGGCGCTGCCAGCCTCCGGGCGATCTCATGGTGGGTGGCGAGATGCTCAGCGCCTGATGCCGCAGACCGCGCTTGGTGGCGTCCAGCTTGAGTGCCTTGAGCAGTCCGCGCATGCTGAACAGCAACGCGATGGTGAACGGCAGCGCACTGGCGATGGTGGCGGTCTGCAGCGCCTTGAGGCCACCGGCCAGGAGCAAAGCGATGGCCACCAGCCCCATGCTGGAGGCCCAGAACACCCGCTGCCAGACCGGTGTCTTGTCCTGGCCACCGGAGGCCAGCATGTCCACCACCATGGCGCCCGAGTCGGCCGAGGTGACGAAGAACACCACCACCATGACGATGGCCACCATGGAAATCACGCTGTGCAGCGGGAAGTGCTCCAGGAAGGCAAATAGCGCCAGGGAGCTGTCCTTGTTTACCGCGGCGGCGAGATCGGTGAAGCCGTCGGTGAGGATCATGTGAATGGCGGTGTTGCCGAACACGGTCATCCACAGCAGGGTGAACCCGGCTGGTACCAGCAGCACACCGGAGACGAATTCGCGGATGGTCCGGCCGCGCGAGATGCGCGCGATGAACAGCCCAACGAAGGGCGACCAGGCCAGCCACCAGCCCCAATAGAACAGCGTCCAGCCGCCGATCCAGTCGGTGGGTTGGTAGGCATTGAGGTTCAGGGTGCGGCTGACGATCTCGCTGAGATAGCCGCCGGTGTTCTGCACGAAGGTCTGCAGGATCAGCACGGTGGGGCCGAGCACGATCACCGAGACCATCAGCAGCAGCGCGAGCCCCAGGTTCAGCTCGGACAACCGACGGACGCCCTTGTCCAGACCGGTCGCCACGGACAGGGTGGCCAGGGCGGTGGTAACGATGATCAGCACGATCTGCACCGGTACTGAAATCGGAATGCCAAACAGCGCGTTGAGCCCGGTGTTGATCTGGGCCACGCCAAAGCCAAGGGAAGTGGCGACGCCCAGTACGGTACCGATGATGGCGAAGATGTCCACCGCATGGCCGATGGGACCATAGATGCGTTCGCCGATCAGCGGATAGAGCGCCGATCTCAGGGTCAGGGGCAGGCCATGGCGATAGCTGAAATAGGCGAGGATCAGGGCGACGATGGCGTAAATCGCCCAGGCGTGCAGGCCCCAGTGGAAGAAGGTGATCTTCATCGCCTCGCGGGCGGCATCGACACCACCGCCAGCGCCTACCGGCGGCGAGAGAAAGTGCATCACCGGCTCGGCGACGCCAAAGAACATCAGGCCGATGCCCATGCCCGCCGAGAACAGCATGGCGAACCAGGTGGTGCTGCTGTAATCGGGCTCGCTGTGGTCTGGTCCGAGCTTGATGTCGCCGTAACGGCTGACGCCCAGGAAGACCACAGTGCCGAGGATGATGGCCACCGCGAGAATGTAGAACCAGCTGAGATTGCCGATGATCCAGGTCTGGACCGTCCCGAACACCTCCTGGGCATTGGCCTGGAAAACGCTGGCGTAGAGCACCAGGGCCAGCAGGATGCCGGTCGAGGTCCAGAACACGGGGGGACTGAAGGTGTTGCGAGCGGCGGATTCTCCTTGGCCGTTCATAGACTGAGCTCCTGTTCATGAAGTGCGCACAGGTTGACTGCCCTCGGCCTGAATCGTTTCGCTGGCGACGCTTCTGGAACGACGCATGCCGCTGAGCGCTAGCGCTCCAATCGCTAGGGCGCTAAGGGCCGGGTGCGCTAGCCGTGGCAGACACGGCGGGCGGTCTGGCCAGCCCACGAAACCAGCGGGCTGGCGCCATGCCGAAGGCCTGGCGGAAATGTTTCGTCATGTGACTCTGGTCGTAGAAGCCCGCCGCCACGGCCGCGTCGGCCAGCCCCAGCCCCAGGCGCACGTGCAGCCGTACCCGGTCCAGGCGGCGCAGGGTCAGGTAGCGATGCGGACTGGTACCGAAGTAGGCGCGAAAATCCCGGGTCAGACTCCAGCGGTCACGGCCAGCGCAACGGGCCAGGTCGTCCAGGGTGACGGCCTGATCGAGGTTGTCCTCCAGGTATTCGCGAGCGCGCAGCGCCGCGGCGAAATCGACCCGACCGCGACTGGGCCAGGTCTGGCAAACCTCGGCCAGGGTAGCGACCAGGCCATAGAGGGCATCGTCGCGCCCCAGGGCATCGGGGTGCTCGTCAAGGGTGGCGAACACCGCATCGGTGGCCCGTGCCAGGCGCGGATCCAGGGAGACACCCTCACGATGGAAGGGCAAGGGCCGCCCGCCAAGGATGTCCTGCACCAGGGCCGGCGGTACATAGAGCATCCGATAGCGAAAGCCGCAGGCGGCGCCGGCGCGACCGTCGTGGACCTCGTCCGGGTGGAAGACCATGGTCTCGCCCGGCAGGCTGCTGGCCTTGGCGCCGCGATAGGAAAAGCTCTGCACCCCGGCCAGGGTACGACCGATGGCATAGGTCGCATGACGATGGGGATTGAAGGCGTGGCCGCTGAAAAAGGCCTCGATGGACTCCAGCTCATCGAAGGCCGGAGCGTGGCGTACCCAGTCCGTGGCACCGGGCAATTCGATCTGGGTACTCATGGCGACTCCTCCGGCGCTCAGCCTAGCAGACCGCGCCAGGCATCGTGGAACAGCAGCAGGGCGCAGCCGACCAGACTCAGCCCCAGCAGCAGATTCACCCCGCGCAAGCCACGTCCTTGCACCAGGTAACGTCCGAGCAGCGCGCCAAGCAAGGCGTAGCTGGCCGGGGCGCCGCCCGCCGACAGGGCCAGGGGCAGCGACCAGAGGGCGATCTTGCCACCGGTCACCTGAGCCGCCGGGAACATCACCGTGGCGATGGGCAGCACCGCCAGCCAGCCCTTGGGATTGAGCCCCTGGATCAGGAAGCCGCGGGCGAAGGTCAGCCGCGTTGCGGCGCCCTCCTCCTCTCCCGCCGCCGTCGGCGGCGCGGCCCGGGCAATGCGATAGCCGAGGTACAGGCAATAGCCACCGCCCAGGAGCGCCAGCCACGGCAGCAGCGCCCCCGAGACCAGGACCGCACCGGCATAGCCCAGGACCAGAAACAGGAGCAGCATGGCGCAGCCCACCCCGGCATAGAAACCCAGCGCCCGCCGGGCCTGGCCGCGCAGACCGGCGTTCAGCCCCAGGGCGTTGACCGGACCGGGGCTGTACATGACGCTCAGGGCATAGAGGACGATTTCCAAGGGACACCTGTCAGGCTTCGAGAAGGAGACCCAGGCTAGCCAGCACGCCCGGCGCTGGCTTGTACGTCTGTGGCTCGTTCACCTTGAGAGTCATCGTATGACTCGGCAGAATCGGGCATTCCCTCTCCTGTCGCGGAGTCGCTCTTGTCCGGTGATCGCAACGCCCCGTCCTGGCCTGGTCGTTCCACTGGCAAGCCACCGACCCTAAAGGACGTGGCCCGCCTGGCCGGGGTCTCGCCGATCACCGTTTCGCGCACCCTCAACCAGCCGGAGATCGTCCGGCCGGCGCTGCGCGAAAAGGTCTTTCGCGCGGTGCGCGAGAGCGGCTACCAGCCGGCCATGCTTACCACCGGCAGCGCGCCCCTGGAGGGTCGGCTGATCGCCATCCTGGTGCCCACCATCGTCAATTCCATCTTCGCCGACACCGTGCAGGCGCTCATGCAGACCCTGACCGAGGCCGGCCACCAGACCCTGCTGGGCCTGACCGACTATTCCGCCGAACGCGAGGAGCGGCTGCTGGACGCCTTGCTGCGCCGCCGCCCCGACGCCATGGTGCTGACCGGTACCCTGCATACGGCCGCCAGCCGACTGCGCCTGTCACAGGCCGGCATTCCGCTGGTGGAGTGCTGGGACCAGGGTGAGCGACCGCTGGACATGCTGGTGGGCTTTTCCCATGTCGCGGTGGGCCAGGCCGTCGCCCGGGAGCTGCTGGCGCGCGGCTATCGCCACTTCGCCAGCCTGACCCTGGACGATCCCCGCGGACGGCTGCGCCGCGATGCTTTCCGTGACGAACTGGCCATCCACGGACTGACCGCGCCAGCCGATGTCAGCCTGCCGCCGCCGGCCACCCCGGCACTGGGTCGCCAGGGCCTGGCCCGCCTGCTCGCCGCTGGCGCCCGCCCCGAGGTGGTGGTCTGCAGCTCCGACACCCTCGCCCACGGGGTGCTGGCCGAAGCCCATGCCCGCGACTTGCAAATACCGGAAGAGCTGGCCGTGATGGGCTTCGGCAACCTGGCCAGCGCCGCCCATCTGATCCCGGCGCTGAGCACCGTGGACGTGCGCGGCGCCGCGATGGGCACCCATGCCGCCACGGCCCTGCTCGCCCGTCTGGCGGGCGCCGAGGCGCCGCGGCAACGGGATACCGGCTTCGAACTGATCATGCGCGAGAGTACGCGCTGACGCTTGAATGATTGCGTAATCAGCTTAGCGTCCTCCCGCAGGTGCCGGCCTCGCCGCCGGCTTTGCCCGCTGAAAAGGACAATAACAATGCGCACTTCCCCTAAGCCGTCGCGGCGCACTCGCGTTCGCTATCTCGTCCTGGCGATGATCTTTCTGGTGACGGTATTCAACTACGTCGACCGCGCCACCCTCTCCATCGCCGCGCCGGCCCTGCGTCACGACCTCGGTTTCGACGCCGTGGCCATGGGTCTCGCCTTCTCGGCCTTCGGCTGGGCCTACACCGCCATGCAGATTCCCGGCGGCATCGTGCTCGATCGCTTCGGCTCGCGGCTGGTGCTGGGCGCCAGCCTGATTCTCTGGTCGGTACTGACCTTCCTGCAGGGCTACGTCGAATTCTTCTCCTCGGCGCTGCTGGCGCTGTTCGTGCTGCGCTTTCTCATGGGCGTGGCCGAGTCGCCGGCCTTTCCGGCCAACAACCGTCTCACGGTGATGTGGTTCCCGCGCCAGGAGCGTGGCCTGGCCACCGCCATCTTCCAGTCGGCGCAGTACTTCGCCCTGGCGGTGTTCACGCCACTGATGGTGATCCTGCTCAACCAGTTCGGCTGGGAGCACGTGTTCTTCTGGACCGGCGGCGCCGGCATCCTCATCGGCCTGCTGTGGTTCGCCACCGTGCAGGAGCCCCGGCACGACAGGCGTGTCAGCCAGAGCGAACTGGACCATATCGAAGCCGGTGGCGGCCTGCCCGATCTGGGCGACACCCGGGCGCCCTTCAGCTGGCGCACCTTCAAGGCCATCAGCGGCAATCGCATGATGCTGGGCATCTACCTGGGGCAATTCTGCCTGACCACCATCACCTGGTTCTTTCTCACCTGGTTTCCCACCTACCTGGTCGAGGCCAAGGGGCTGACGATGCTCAAGGTCGGCCTGATCGCCGCCATCCCGCCGGTGGCCGGCTGCCTGGGCGGCGTTCTCGGCGGACTCTGGTCGGACGGCATGCTGCGCCGCGGCTACAGCCTCACCGCCGCGCGCAAGACGCCGATCATCGTCGGCCTGCTGCTTTCCAGCAGCATCGTGGTGGCCAACTACACCCAGTCCATCGCCCTGGTCACCCTGGTGATGTCCATCGCCTTCTTCGCCAAGGGCGTGGGCAACCTCGGCTGGTGCATCGTCGGCGATGTCTCGCCCAAGCGCGCCATGGGCGTGAGCGGCGCCCTCTTCAACTTCTGCGGCAACATCGCCAGCATCGTCACCCCGCTGGCCATCGGCCTGATGATCAACCAGCTCGGCTCCTTCGACGTGGCCCTCACCTACGTCGCCGCCATGGGCCTGCTCGGCGCCTTCTCCTACCTGGTCATCGTCGGCCCGCTCAAGCGCCTGGACCTCGGTGAACTCAATGACGAGCCAGCCGCCACCGCCGACGCCGCCC
Source organism: Pseudomonas oryzihabitans (assembly GCF_014522265.1). Taxonomy (GTDB): domain Bacteria; phylum Pseudomonadota; class Gammaproteobacteria; order Pseudomonadales; family Pseudomonadaceae; genus Chryseomonas; species Chryseomonas aestiva. The sequence continues at coordinate 2,857,082 of NZ_CP017024.1, read as the reverse complement.
TGCCTGCCACCCGTCCCTGATTCCTCACCCTGGAGCATCCCCATGTCCGATAACGCCTACAGCGCCGACCAGGACCGCATCGTCTGGGTCCGCCTGGCTTCCGTGTTCCTGCCGCTGGCCACCCCCATCAGCGACGCCAAGGTGCTCACCGGCCGGCAGAAGCCGATGACCGAGATCGCCATCCTCTTCGTCGAGATCGAAACCCGCGACGGCCAGCGCGGCCTGGGCTTCAGCTATTCCAAGCGCGCCGGTGGCCCCGGCCAGTTCGCCCACGCCCATGAAATTGCCCCGGTGCTGCTCGACGAGAATCCCAGCGACATCCAGAAGCTCTGGACCAAGCTCTGCTGGGCCGGCGCCTCGGTAGGTCGCAGCGGTCTCGCTACCCAGACCATCGGCGCCTTCGACGTGGCCCTCTGGGACCTCAAGGCCCGTCGCGCCAACCTCTCCCTGGCACGCCTGCTGGGTGCTCAGCGCGACTCGGTGCGCTGCTACAACACCTCCGGCGGCTTCCTGCATACGCCGCTGGAGCAGTTGTTGGTGAACACCGACCTCTCCCGGGAAAAAGGCATCGGCGGCATCAAGCTCAAGGTCGGCCAGCCCGACTGCGCCCTGGACCTTGAGCGCGTCGCCCGCGTGCGCCGCCACCTGGGCGACAGCTTCCCGCTGATGGTCGACGCCAACCAGCAATGGGACCGACCCACCGCCCAGCGTATGTGCCGGCGCTTCGAGGAATTCAACCTGATCTGGATCGAGGAGCCACTGGACTGCTACGACGCCGAGGGCCACGCCGCCCTGGCCGCGGCCTTCGACACCCCCATCGCCACTGGCGAGATGCTGACCAGCATCGCCGAGCACCAGGAATTCATCCGCCTGCGCGGTGCCGACTTCCTGATGCCCGACGCGCCACGGGTCGGTGGCATCACGCCCTTCCTCAAGGTGGCCGCCCTGGCCGAGCAGGCCGGCGTGATGCTGGCACCGCACTTCGCCATGGAATTGCACGTGCACCTGGCCGCCACCTATCCCACCGAGCCCTGGGTGGAACACTTCGAATGGCTGGAGCCGCTGTTCAACGAACGCCTGGAAACCCGTGACGGGCGGATGGAGGTACCGACCCGTCCGGGTCTCGGGCTGTCCCTGAGCGAGCGGGTACCCGGCTGGACGGCGCAGGAAGCGGAATTCGGCCGGCGCGCCTGACCCCCGCGCTGGCACTCGAACTCCGCCAGGGTGTGGCACTCTATCCAGGCCAAGGCCTGGAAGAGAAAGCCCATGTTCGGATCGCTGCGCAGTCGTCTGATTGCCCTGCTGCTGATGCTCGGCGGCATGGCCGTCGGGGTCGGCTGGCTGATGATCCTGCTGCTGCGCCAATCGGAAAGCGCCCAGCTCGGCCAGGCCACGGTGGAAGCCGAGCAGGCCTGCCAGGCCATCGCCAGCAGCTATCGTTTCTACAGCAATGGCTGGTCCGGCCCTACCGCTGGCCTCGCCGATCCGGCCCTGCAGCGCAGTCTCGCCGGCGTGGCCAGTGTCGCCCTGCTGCGTTATCGCGGCATGGCCGGCGGTCTCTGGCAGCAGCAGGCGGGGCTCCTGGCCGATGCCAGTCCCTTCTCCATGACCGCCGCCGAACGCCAGCACCTGGCCGATCTCTCCGCCGCGACCCTGGCCGAGGCACGCAGCCTGAGCGACAGCTTCAGCGCGGACGGCGCCACGGTGCTGGTCGCCGCCTGCCCGCTGTCCGGCCCCATCCCCGATCTCGCCGCCTGGACCCTGACCCGCCTGACCTTCGCCGAGGGCAGCGGTCAGCGCCAGCTGAAACTGGGCCTGGGCCTGCTGCTGCTGGCCATGCTCGCCGCGACCCTGCTGCTCGGGCGGCTCACCTGGCAGTGGTCGCGGCATGTCGCGCGAGTCGAGCGAGATCTGGGCGCCAGCGCCAGCCACGACCTGCCCACCCTCGCCCTCACCGGCGAACGCGAGCTGGATCGGGTGCTGGCGGCGCTCAACCAGGCCGGGCAGCGCCTGACCCAGGCACGGGACGAGGCCCAGCGGCTGACCACCCAGGTCCACGCCAGTGAACGGCTGGCCGCCCTTGGTCGGGTGGCCGCCGGGGTCGCCCACGAGATCCGCAATCCGCTGGCCGCCATGCGCCTCAAGGCCGAGAACGCCCTGGCCGGCGACAGCGGCCGTCAGCAGCGCGCGCTGGACGCCATCCTGCTGCAGGTCACCCGCCTCGACCGCCTGCTGCGCCGCCTGCTCGACCTCACCCAGCCGCTGCACCTGCAACCGACCGCCATCGAATTGCCGGTCTTCTGCCGCGAGGTGCTGGCCGGTCACGAAGACCAGGCCGCCCAGCGCGGCATCCGCCTGACCGCCAGGGTGGCCGTCGAGCAGGGCTATTTCGATCGCGACGCCCTGGCCCGCGCCCTGGACAACCTGCTGCTCAACGCCCTGCAGGCCGCCCCGGCCGCCAGCGAGATCCGTCTCGACGCCAGCCGCCGTGGCGACTGGCTGGTGCTGGCGGTGGAAGACGCAGGCCAGGGACCACCTGCCGAGTTGCGCGGCCAGCTCTTCGAGCCCTTCGTCACCGGTCGCCCCGAAGGCACCGGCCTGGGCCTGGCCCTGGTCCGCGAGACCGCCCGCGCCCACGGCGGCGAGGCGCGCCTGATCGAACCCTCCGTCCCCACTCGCTTCGAGATCCTCCTGCCATGCCAACCCTGCTGATCATCGATGACGACGCCGGTCTGCGCGACGCCCTGGCGGAAACCGCCGCGGACCAGGGCTACCGGGTGCTGCAGGCCGACGGGGGCGAAGCGGGCCTGCAGCGCCTGGCGCAGGAACCGGTGGACGCCGTGCTGCTCGACCTGCGCATGCCCGGGCTGGATGGCCTGGAGGTACTGGCGCGCATTCGCGTCCGCCCCGAGCCGCCGGCGGTCACGGTGCTGACCGCCTTCGCCAGCGCCGGCAACACCATCGAGGCCATGCGCCTGGGCGCCTTCGACCACCTCACCAAGCCCATCGGCCGCGAAGAACTGATCCGGGTGCTGGCCGGGATGACCGCCCAGCGCGGCCCGGCCAGCGTGCCGCCGGCTGCGGTCGAAGGCCATACGCTGGTGGGCGGCAGCGACGCCCTGCGCCAGGTGCAGAAGACCATCGGCCGCCTGGTGGACAGCGAGGCCACGGTGCTGGTCACCGGCGAGACCGGCACCGGCAAGGAACTGGTGGCCCGCGCCATCCACGAGCACGGCAAGCGACGCGGGGCGCCCTTCGTGGCGGTCAACTGCGCCGCCATCCCGCCGGACCTGCTGGAAAGCGAACTCTTCGGCCATGTGCGCGGCGCCTTCAGCGGCGCCACCGCCAATCGCCTCGGTGCCTTTCGCGAAGCCCAGGGCGGCACCCTCTTTCTCGACGAGATCGGCGACATGCCGCTGCCGATGCAGGCCAAGATCCTCCGCGCCCTGCAGGAACGCGAGGTGACGCCGGTGGGTGGCGCACCGGTACGGCTGGACGTACGGCTGGTAGCGGCCACCCACCGCGACCTGGCCCAGCGCGTCGCCAGTGGCGACTTCCGCGAGGACCTCTTCTATCGCCTGCACGTAGTGCCCATCCACCTGCCGGCCCTGCGCGAGCGGCGGGCCGACATCCTGCCGCTGGCCGAGCACTTCCTCGCCGCCAGCGGTCGCGTGCTGGCGGACGATGCCGCCGCCCTGCTGCTGCGCCACTCCTGGCCCGGCAACGTGCGGGAATTGCGCAACGCCATCCAGCGCGCCGCGACCCTGGCCCAGGGCGAACGCATCGTCGCCGCCGACCTGGCCTTCCTGCAGGGCGAGACGCCGGATGAGTTAGCCATCGACGCCAGCTGGCCGGAGGAGACCCTGGCCGAGGCCACCGCGCGCCTGGAACGCCTGCTGATCGAGCGCGCCCTGCAGCGCAGCAATGGCAATCGCGCCGAAGCGGCCCGCCGCCTGGGTATCCATCGCCAGTTGCTCTATACCAAGCTCAGTCGGCTGGGCCTGGGTGTCGGTGCAGACGACAGCCCCGCCTAGGCTGTCCGCTTTGCCGACAGACCTGTCCGCCAGACGGACGCAATGCCTGGCCCGGATGATCGCTGAAAATCTCAACCTATTGATTTATATATAAAATAAAAGTTGGCACAGGCCCTGCAATAGCCTAATTGTCAACCACCGCAGGAGTCATCCATGCCTACCAAGACCCAAACCCTCGTGATCGGGACCTTCGCCCTGCTGTCCGTCAGCGGCCTCGTCCTGGCACAGACCGCACCCGCCGGCAGCACCGCCACCACCACCGCGGCCAGCGCCCAGATTCCCACCCAGCAGGGCCAGCTCAAGCAGTTCCTGCTCAATCCCCGGGGCGATATCGATGGCCTGATCCTGGCCGACGGCACCGAGGTCAACACCCCGCCGCACCTGTCCGAGCAACTGGCCGCCACCTTCAAGCCGGGTGACAGCATCAACGTCGCCGGCCTGCGCGCCGCCAGCCTGCCACTGGTCCAGGCGGTGTCCCTGACCAATGTCCAGACCGGCAAGACGGTCACCGATGAAGGCCCGGATCGCGTGGGCGGTCGCCGTCCGCCGGCGCCCCCGGCACCTGGCGCCGAGCGCGATGGCGACAGCCTCCAGGGCCAGATCGTCCAGCTGCTGCACGGTCCCCGTGGCGACGTGAACGGCGCCCTGCTGCAGGACGGTACCGCCCTGCGCCTGCCGCCCCATGAAGCCCTGCGCCTGCAAGCCCTGCTCAAGCCGGGTCAGAACGTGGCAGTGCGCGGCGAGCTGGTGGCCAATGCCCAGGGACGTGCCTTCCGGGTCAGCGCCGTGGGCGCCGACGCCAACTCGCTGCAGACCCTGGACACCCCGCCGGCACCCCGCGGCCCCGGTCGTCTGCCGCCGCCCCCGCCCCCCGGCGGCCAGCCGGTCGCCCCGGGTGCCCAACCGCCGGCGCCCCCCGCTCCGCCGGCCGGCTGATCAGGCCAGCAGCCGCCGGGTCGCTTCGGCGATCCGGCGGCAGGCTTCCTCCAGCACCTCGTGCGAGGTGGCGTAGGAAACCCGGAAGTAAGGCGCCAGGCCAAAGGCCGAGCCTGGCACCACCGCCACCCCGCCCTCATCCATGAGGTAGCGGGCAAAGGCCGTGTCGCTGTCGATCACCTCCCCGCCCGGCGTCCGCCGACCCAATATCCCCGCGCAACTGGCGTAGACATAGAAGGCCCCCTCGGGCCGCCGCGCCGACAGACCCGGCACCGCGTTCAAGGCATCCACCACCAGATCCCGTCGCTCGCGGAACAGTTCGCAGCGCTCGCGCACGATGCCCTGCGGCCCATCCAGGGCGGCGATGGCCGCGGCCTGGCTGACCGAGCAGGGGCAGGAGGTCACCTGGCTCTGCACACTGGCCATGGCCTGGATCAGCGCCTTGGGTCCACCGGCATAGCCCAGGCGCCAACCGGTCATGGCATAGGCCTTGGAGACGCCGTTGATGGTCAGGGTCCGCTCGCGCAGCCGTGGCTCCAGCGCCGCCGGGGTGACGAAGCGAAAGCCGTCGTAGAGGATGTGCTCGTACATGTCGTCGACCATCAGCCAGACCTGCGGATGGCGCAGCAGCACCTCCAGCAGCGGGCGATAGTGTTCCTCGCCATAGGCCGCCCCCGAGGGGTTGGACGGCGAGTTGAGCATCACCCAGCGGGTGCGCGGGGTGATCGCCGCCTCCAGGGCCGCGGCGGTCAGGCGGAAGCCATCCTCCTCACGGCACGGCAGCACCACCGGCGTGCCGCCGAGGATGGTGACGATGTCGGCATAGGTCACCCAGAAGGGCGCGGGGATGATCACCTCGTCACCCGCGTCCAGGGTCGCCATCATGGCGTTGAAGATCACCTGCTTGGCACCGGCCGAGGCGGTCACCTCGTCTTGGGCGAACACCAGGTCGTTCTCCCGCGCGAACTTGCGGCGGATGGCCTCCTTGAGCGCCGGACTGCCGTCCAGCACCGTGTACTTGGTCTGGCCGGCGCGGATGGCCTGGATCGCCGCTTCCTTGATATGCTCCGGGGTATCGAAGTCCGGCTCGCCCGCACCCAGCACCAGCAGATCGGCGCCCTGGCGGCGCAGGGCGTTGGCCCGCTCGGTGATCTTGAGGATCTCGGAGACGCCCACGGAAGCGAGGCAGTGGGCGAGGTGCAGGGTCGAATCGGCGGCCATGACAGGGCTCCAGGCAGAGATGAAAGCGGGTGCCGGCGGCGTCCGGCAGGGTCGTCTCGCACTATCGAACCGCCGCGGCCGGCCTTCAAACGCTATAAAGGACTCACGTCATTCCGCCGGGGCATGGTCTGCTGCCAGCACGGGCGCTAGAGTGGCGGCCATGTCCAATGCCCTTTCCCCCCTCGCCGCCTACCGCCGGGCCCTGGCCCAGGGCGACCGCCTGCCCGATGTCGCTCAGGAAGCCGCTGCGCGCCAGCTGGACGCCTGTCACGCCGACCTGCTGGCCGGGCGTCCGGCACGCGGTCTCTATCTCTGGGGACCGGTGGGGCGTGGCAAGACCTGGCTGCTGGACCTGTTCCACACCAGCCTGCCGGTGCCCGCCCGCCGCCAGCACTTCCATCACTTCATGCGCTGGGTGCACCAGCGGCAGTTCCAGCTCAGCGGCACCCGCGATCCCCTGCAGGTGCTGGCCCGGGAACTGGCTGCCGAGGTGCGGGTGCTGTGCTTCGACGAACTCTTCGTCAGCGACATCGGCGACGCCATCCTGGTGGGCGGCCTGTTGCGCGCACTGCTGGACCAGGGCCTGGTGCTGGTGGTCACCTCCAACCAGCCGCCCGAGCAGCTCTATGCCGGCGGCTTCAATCGCGAGCGCCTGCTGCCCGCCATCGCCGCGCTGCAGGCGCGACTGGACGTGCTGGAGGTGGACGGCGGCCAGGACCACCGCCTGCACGAAGGCCAAGCCGAACAGCGCTTCTGGGTGGACGATCCCACCGCCCTCGCCACGACCTTTGCCCGCCTCACCCCGGGGGAAGCCGTGACGACCGCGCCCCTGATCCTCGGCGAGCGCCCCCTGCCCGTGGTGCAGCGGGCCTCCAGCGCGATCTGGCTGGACTTCGCCGTGCTCTGCCAGGGCGCCTGGGCCACCACCGACTACATCGATCTCTGTACCCGCTTCCCCGCCCTGTTGCTGGGCAACGTCCCCTGCCTGTCCGGCGATCCCCGCGCAGGCCGTATCGCCCGCGGCACCGAAGACGGCGCGACGAGGGTCCTCGCCGGCGACCGCGAACTGCCCCGCCTGGCGCCCCAGGACGACGCCGTGCGCCGCTTCATCGCCCTGGTCGACGAAGCCTACGACCGCCGCCGCCCGCTCTACCTGGACGCCGCCGTGCCCCTGGAGCAGCTGTACACCCGCGGCTTTCTGGAATTCCCCTTCCGCCGCACCCTGAGTCGCCTGAGGGAGATGCAGCAGGCGCGCTACTAGGCCGGGTCGGACCTGCGGCGACGAGGCACGCCGCGGAGCGGCGGAGCCCCGTGTTAAGGTGGGACATCCCATCTCTTCACGAGGCCCGGTCATGACTCCGCGCATCGAACCCTTCTTCGACGCCACCACGTCCACCTTCACCTATGTGATCTACGAGGCACCCGGCAGCCGCTGCGCCATCGTCGACTCGGTGCTGGACTACGATCCGCATTCGGGCCGCACCGCCACCCTGTCGGCGGATCGCGTCGCCCGCTTCGTGCGCGACCAGGGGCTGACCGTGGAGTGGCTGCTGGAGACCCATGCCCACGCCGACCACCTCTCCGCCGCGCCCTATCTAAGGCGGCAGCTGGGCGGCCGCATCGCCATCGGCGAAGGCATCCGCCGCGTCCAGGGCGCCTTCAAGGACGTCTTCAACCTGGAAGCGGAATTCCGCCTCGACGGCTCCCAGTTCGATCACCTGTTCCAGCCCGACGAGGTCTTCCATATCGGTGCCCTGAGCGCCCGCGCCCTGCACGTGCCCGGCCACACCCCGGCCGACATGGCCTACCAGGTGGAGGAAGACCATGTCTTCGTCGGCGACACCCTGTTCATGCCCGATGTCGGCTCGGCGCGGTGCGACTTCCCGGGTGGCAGCGCCCGCGACCTCTATCGTTCGATCCGCCGGCTGCTGACCCTGCCCGAGGCCACCCGCCTCTATCTGTGCCACGACTATCCGCCCGCCGGCCGCGAAGCGCGCCACGAGACCACCGTGGGTGAAGAGCGCGCCCTCAACGTCCACGTCCGCGATGGCGTGGACGAAGACGCTTTCGTCGCCCTGCGTACCCGCCGCGACGCCACCCTGTCCATGCCGACGCTGATCCTGCCGGCCATCCAGGTGAACATCCGCGCCGGCACCCTGCCGCCGGCCGAGGCCAATGGCCGCCGTTACCTGAAGATTCCCATCGACGGTTTCTAGGCAGTGAGCGGCAGGGCCACCCTCGCCCAGCCCTCGTCGTCCAGTCCCCAGCGATCATCCCTGAATCCGCGCTGACACGGCCCCCTGCGGGGGCCTTCGGCTGAATACAGGCGGCAGGGACAGCTACCGGAAATCGTCGCCACGACTGTTTCGCCCAACCCTGGGGCATACTGCGCGCCCCCTTTCACCTGGAGTCCTGTCGATGCCCGTCTGGTGGCTGCTCGTCCTGCCCTTCATCGCCGGTGCCTGCCTGCCGCTGCAAGCCGGCATCAACGGCCAACTGGCCCGGCACCTCGGCAGCGTCTTCGCCGCGGCGTCCATTTCCTTCATGGTCGGCCTGCTCGCCCTGCTGGGCCTGACCCTCTGGCAGCGTGGCGTCCCCACCCTGGGTGCCCTGCGCGAATTGCACTGGTGGCACTGGTGCGGCGGCCTGCTGGGGATGTTCTTTATCGCCATGGCCGCCTTCGCCGGTCCGCGCATCGGCGCCACCCTGTTCATGGCGCTGGTGATCGCCGGGCAGCTGGCCATGTCGCTGAGCCTGGATCACTTCGGCTGGGCCGGCTTTCGCCAGGATCCGGTGACCCTCGGCAAGCTGGCCGGCGTGGTGCTGATCGGTGCCGGCGTCTGGTGCATCGCCCGCGCCTAGGTCCAGGCCTAATAGAGATCGCGGCGGTAGCGGTCTTGATCGATCAGGCGCTGGACCTCGGCCTCGCCAAGCAGCGCCTGCAGCGTGGTCTGGACGCCGCGCCCCAGGCCCGGCAGGCTGCCGCAGACCATGATCACGGCATCGGCCGCCAACCAGTCCGGCAGCCTTTCGCGCTGCGCCCGCAGGCGGTCCTGCACATAGCCGTCGCCGTCCCGCGAGAACACCCGGTCCAGCCCGGCCAGTTCGCCCCGTGCCTGCCAGGCCTGCAATTCAGTGCCGTAGAAATCATCGTGCGCTGCCGTGCGTTCGCCAAAGAGCAGCCAGTTGCGCCTGTGCCCGGCAGCGATACGGGCCGCCAGCAGCGGGCGTACACCCGCGAGGCCGGTCCCGGCGGCGATCAGGATCAGCGGGCGCTCGTCCAGCGGTGGTCGGAAGCCGGGATGGACGCGGAGCCGCGCCTCCACGACGTCACCCGGCTGCAGCGCCGTGGTCAGCCAACCGGAGGCGATGCCCAGGCGGCCATCCGCCTGGCGCGCCTGGCGCACCAGCAGCCGCAACGGCCCTTCGCCGGGCAGCGAGGCGATCGAGTACTGGCGCACGGCGAGGGGCTTCAGGGTGTCGAGCAGGGCCTGGGCGTCCAGCCCCCGCAGCGCGGTCTGGTCTTCCGGCAGCAGCAGGGTTTCCAGGGCCACGGCGAGGGTCTGGGTGAAGCCCTCGCGCGTCACCACACTGTCCGCAGCCAGACCCAGGGACGACAGCCAGGCCGCCACCCGTTCGGCACGCTGGCGTGGCGCGATCTCGAGAATATCGCCGGGTGCCCAGCTGCTCCCGGGCGGTGGCAACAGCTGCAGCTCGAAGACCGCTCCACCGGGGCTGCCGGCATTGAGCCGCTGCACCGACGCCAGTTGCCAGGACTGCAGCGGACGCTCGGGCGGTGCCTCGGCACGCGCGGCGCCCAGGGCCTGGAGCTGAGCCTGCCAGAGCGCAAGCGCCTGGGCGTCGCCATTGTCCACCTCCACCGGGGCGAACAGCGGCCGGGCGCCCTGCCCACCCAGCCAGGTATCCAGCCGTTGGGCGAAGGCGCAGTAGGCCGGATAGCGCCGGTCGCCCAGGGCCAGCAGCCCATAGTTCAGGCCCGGCAGCGCGGCTGCCTGGGTCAGCAGACGTCGCTCGAAGCCGCGCGCGGCATCCGGGGCCTCGCCGTCGCCGTGGGTGGCGACGACGAACAGCGCCCGGGTGGCCCGCTGCAGCCGCTCGACCGAGAGCCGCCCCAGCGCGACCACCTCGGCGCTCAGTCCCGCCGCCTGCAACTGGCTGGCGGCCTGCCAGGCCAGCGCCTCGCCCTGGCCACTCTGGCTGGCGTAGCCGATCAGCCAGTCGGCGGCGCCCGCCGCGGCCGGTGTCAGCCCGCTTTGCGCCTGGCGCGCCTGGCGGCGTTTGCGCCGGCGATCCAGATAGAGCCAGAGCCCGGTCACCATGAACAGCGGCATGGCCAGGCTGGCGAGCAGCAGGGCCACCCGCCCCGCCAGGCCGAAGTATTCGCCCGAATGCAGGGCATAGACGCTGAGCAGCAACCGAGCGCCCAGCGGCTGCTCGCGGTAGCGGCGATGATCGAGCACCCGCCCCGCGCTGTCGAAGACGATGCGATTGAGGGCACGGACATGCTCGGCATCGTCGGGCAGGTACCAGAGGGTGGGATGGCTGACCTTGCGCGCCGGATTGGGCAGCAGCAGGCCGTAGCCTTCCACCCGTCCGCCGGTCTCCTGCCGAAAGCTTCGCCAGAGCGCGTCCAGGTCCACGTCCTGGCGCGCCACCACCCCCGAGATCCGGGGCTCCGGGGCGGCGCCCAGCAGGCGCTCGCCGGCATCACGGTACCAGCCGTACGACCAGTAGAGGCCGGTCAGAGCCGCCAGCAGATAGAGCAGCAGGCACCAGGTGCCGGCCACGGCGTGCAGGTCCCAATGGAAACTGCGCCCCTGGCGCCGCCAGTCCAGGGTCAGCCAGGTGCGCCAGCGCCGAACCTGGCGCGGCCAGCGCAGGTAGAGGCCGGACAGACAGAGCACCAGCAGGATCAGGGTGGCGGCGCCGGTCAGGGCCTTGCCGACCGGCCCCAGGGCCAGGGAGCGGTGCAGGTCCAGGATCAGGCGAAAGAACCCCTGGCCGCGAGGCGCCGTCAGTACTTCGCCCGTGTAGCGATCGAACAGCTGCACCTCGCCCCGGCCCTGACCCTTCACCGGTGCCAGGCCGAGCAGGCCGTAGCCCTCCCCGGCCATGCTGGAGACGAAGCTCAATTCCTGGCCCGGAGCGAGCAGGCGCTGCCGCACCTCCGGCAGCGTCAGCGGACGCCGATCCGGCGTCGCGGCGGTCGGCGGCGGATTGAGCAGCTCCAGCAACTCCAGCTGAAAGCTGTAGAGCGCCCCCGTCACGCCCAGCACCACCAGCACCAGACCTGCGGCCAGGCCCAGCAGGCTGTGCAGCTGGAAGAGGCCTCTGCGGATCAGGGCTGAGCCCATTGGCGCAGGAGGTTGTGATAGACGCCGGTCAGCTGCAGGCAGGCCTCATGGCCCTGCCCCAGCTCGGCGGCCGCTCGCTGGATGCCCTGGTCGAGTTCGAACAGCTGGCCGCGCTGACCGGCATCGCGCACCAGGCTCTGGATCCAGAAGAAGGAACACAGCCGCGCGCCTCGGGTGACCGGCAGCACCCGGTGCAGGCTGCTGGCCGGATAGAGGATCAGATCGCCCGCCGCCAGCTTGACGCTGTGGGCGCCATAGGTGTCTTCCACCACCAGTTCGCCCCCGTCGTATTCGTCCGGCTCGCAGAAGAACAGCGTGGCCGACAGATCGGTGCGCAGGTAGCCGCTGCCATCCGGCAGCGGCCGCAGGGCATTGTCCACGTGCAGGCCAAAGGACTGGCCGCCCTGGTAGCGATTGAACAGCGGCGGAAACACCCGTGCCGGCAGCGCCGCGGCGACGAACAGCGGATGCCGCGCCAGCGCCTGCTGGATCAGCTCGCCCACCGCGCGCGCCGCCGGCTCGTCCGCCGGCAGCTGCAGATTGTCCTTGGCCATGGCCGACTGGAAACCGGCCGTGTGCCGGCCATTGGCCCAGGCCGCCGCCTCCAGCCGCTGGCGGCACTCCCCTACCTGCTCGGGCGTCAGCACGCCCGGAACGCTGATCATCATGGTGATTCCCTCTAACGCCGAAAGCCCTGCGCAGGCAGGGCTTTGGTTGCTGCAGGCGACCTCAGAAGCTGTAGGTCGCGGTCAGGATGGCGGAACGGGCATCGCCGTATTCGATGGCCGACGACCTCGTGCTCACGCCCAGTTGCGAGCGCACCCGCTCCACATAGTCCTTGTCGAAGACGTTGTTGACGTTGAGTTGCAGGTCGACGTTGCGATTGACGCGATAGCCGACCATGGCGTTGTGCAGCCAGTAGTCGTCGAGCTTGGCGCCGTCGTTGCTGGAGGTGACGTTGCGCTCGCTGACATAGCGGGCGCCATAGCCCACCCGCCAACCCGCCGGCAGCTCATAGGTGGTCCAGAGATTGAGCGAGCGCGGCGGGGTGTTGGCCAGGGCCTGGCCTTCGCGATTGCGCCCGTCCAGGGTGTCGGCGGCCTTGAGCGTCTCGCTGTCGAGGAAGGTGAAGTTGGCGTAGACATTCCACTGCGGGGTGATCCGCCCGGTGGCGCCCAGTTCGATGCCCTGCACGCGCTGCTTGCCGGCCAGGGCGGTGCTGCCATCGGCCAGGGTCTCCCGGGCATTGCTCTTCTCGACGCGGAACAGGGCGCCGTCCAGCTCCAGGCGCTTGTCGAGGAATTCCCACTTGGTGCCCAGTTCCCAGGTCTTGTTCTTTTCCGGACCCAGATCCTGGTTGGCCGCGCTCAGGCCGGCGCCGGTGGAGGTCAGGCTTTCCGCCGAGGGATTGAAGGAGGTGCCATAGGCCACATAGACCCGGCCGTTCGGCGCCGGCTTGAACACCAGGCCGGCGCGCCCGCTCAGCTTGGCGTCATCGGCACTCAGGCGGGTCTTGCTGCCGCGCACGCCGTTGGCGACCGGGGTGGTATCGCTGTCGCCGTCGAACCAGTCGTAGCGCAGACCCAGGTTCACGTCCCAGTAGTCGTTGAGGGCGATGGTGTCGAAGGCATAGAGCGCCTTGTCGGTCAGCACGTTGTTGGCGATGGCCGAGGTCTGCTTGTCGGTGGCGCCGTCATAGCGCTCCGGCGGGGCGGCCAGGGAGTAGCCGGCGGCGGGGAAGGTCAGGCCATAGCTGTAGGTGTCGCGGTCGTAGTCCTCGCGGGAGAACTCGGCGCCCAGCACGAAGGAATGCCCCAGGCCGAAGGTGTCGACGTTGCCGGTCAGGTTGGTCTGGTTGATCCACATCTCCGAGGTCACATCGCGGCCATAGCCCTGGGGACCGGCCGGGCGATAGCGGCCCGCGGCGACGCCACCCAGGTTGACGTGGGACGCCGAGATCACCACGTCGCGCTCGATGCGGCTGTAGCGGGTCAGGTTCTGCAGACTCAGGTTGTCGTTGAAGCGATGCTCCAGCTCCACGGTGAAGACATTGTTGTTGATGTCTTCCTTGTCGATGTTCTGGAAGCCGAAATAGGCATCGCGATCCACCCCGCCCAGGCGCTTGCCGTTGAGCGCCGGCACCCCGTAGTCGGGCTGGTTGTTGTCGGTCTGGTGGAAGTAGCTCAGGGTCAGGCGGGTATCGTCCGACAGGCCCAGGGCCAGCGACGGCGCGATGCCCCAGCGCTCGCGATCGATCTGGTCGCGGCCGGGCACATCGTTCTCGTGGGCCATCAGGTTCAGCCGGAAGGCGCTGTCGGTGCCCACGCCCTGCAGCGGCTGGTTAGTGTCCAGGGTCAGGCGGCGATAGCTGTCGGTGCCGAGGCCCGCGCCGATGCGGGTGAACTGGCGCTCCTGGGGCTTCTTGCTGATCAGGTTGATGGAGCCACCGGTGGTGCCGGCGCCGCCGAACACCGAATTGGGGCCCTTGATGACCTCGACCGATTCCAGGTTGAAGGTGTCGGTGCGGTTGGTCTGGGTGCTGTCGCGCAGGCCATCGATCTGGATGTTCGAGTTGGCGCTGAAGCCGCGGATATTGATGCTGTCGCCGGAGCCGCCACCACCCTCGCCGGCGTTGAAGGTGATGCCGGACACGTTGGACAGCACCGATCTCAGACTCAGAGCCTGCTGATCCTGGATGACCTGCGCCGGCACCACCGTCACGGTCTGCGGGGTGTCCAGCAGGGGCGCGGTGTACTTGCGCGAGGCGGACTGCTCGGCCTTGAAGCCTTCCTGCTGCGCCTGACCTTCGATGGTCAGACTTTCCAGTCGGGTCACCGGCTCCTTGGCGTCCTGGGCCTGCGCCCCGAGGGACAGCGAAGCGACGGCGACACTGAAGGTAGAAACCAGCAAACGACGCTGGGACAGCGAGGACATTTCCTTGGACATGATGGCGAGCCGCCTCCTTATGTGAATGCGGCGCGATTCTATTTGCAAACGATTATCAAATCCATAGCGAATGTAAATTATTCTTAACAATCCGGAAAAGCGTCTGACACAGCGCTTTTCACCAGCCATGAAAAAGCCCGCGTCCCTGACGGGACGCGGGCTCGATCGACGCGGAAAGCCCTTAGAGGTAAAAGGCCTTCAGCGGCGGGAAGCCGTTGAATTCCACCGCGCTGTAGCTGGTGGTGTAGGCACCGGTGGACAGCCAGTACAGGCGGTCACCGCTGGCCAGGTTCAGCGGCAGGCCGTACTTGTAGTGCTCGTACATGATGTCGGCGCTGTCACAGGTAGGACCGGCGATAACGACTTCTTCCATCTCGCCCTTCTTCTCGGTCCAGATCGGGAACTTGATAGATTCGTCCATGGTTTCGATCAGGCCGGAGAACTTGCCCACGTCGGTGTAGACCCAGCGCTCCACGGCGGTACGCGACTTGCGCGCCACCAGCACCACTTCGCTGACCAGGATGCCGGCGTTGGAGATCAGCGAACGGCCCGGCTCCAGGATGATTTCCGGCAGCTCGTCGCCGAAGTCTTCCTTGAGGAAGCGGATGATCTCCTCGGCATAAGTCTCCAGGCTGTTGGTGCGATGGATGTAGTTGGCCGGGAAGCCACCGCCCATGTTGATCATCTTCAGGGTGATGCCGTCTTCTTCCTTGAGGCGCTCGAAGATCACCTTGACCTTGGCGATGGCGGCGTCCCAGACGTCGATGTCGCGCTGCTGGCTGCCGACGTGGAAGGAGATGCCATAGGGCTCCAGGCCCAGCTGACGGGCCAGGATCAGCAGGTCCAGGGCCATGTCGGGCTGGCAGCCGAACTTGCGCGACAGCGGCCAGTCGGCGGAGTTGGAGCCTTCGGTGAGGATCCGCACATAGATGCGCGAGCCCGGGGCGGCCTTGGCGATGTTGCGCAGGTCAGCCTCGGAGTCGGTGGCGAACATGCGCACGCCCTTCTCGTAGAAGTAGCGGATGTCCTTGGATTTCTTGATGGTGTTGCCGTAGCTGATGCGCTCCGGCTCGACACCGGTGGACAGCACCTTGTCCAGCTCGTAGATGGAGGCGATGTCGAAGTTCGAGCCCTTGTCGCGCAGCAACTCGGTGATCTCGATGGCCGGGTTGGCCTTGACCGCGTAATAGATCTTGGCGAACGGGAAGTTGCCAACGAGATCGTCATAGGCCCGGCCGATGGTGGCGGTGTCGATGACGACGAAGGGGGTTTCCTGCTGGTCGGCGAAGGCCTTCATCTTCTGGAAGGTTTCGCGAGAATAGTAATCTTCGACCTTGATGGACATGCGTCGGACTCCCGATGGGCAGAACAAATTGAAGGAGGGGGTGTTCTGAACGCCTAATCCGTTTCCCCACTTTGGTTCGCCTACTTCCCAAGGCACATCGCCGAAAGCAAAAAGGTCAACGCGTACTGGCGTTGACCTCGCTGTCTCGTCGTCGGTACTTGAGCCGGATGGATCGTTTCCAGCATGGACGTTCGGGCGCGAACTTTAGGGCCAGACGCCCTGAAGATCAATGTTAAATCCATGATCTTTACCGAACGGTGACGCGTGCGGACTCACCCCTCTCCTGCAACCGACCGGAGCGGGCGCCGAGATGTTCCTGGAGGGCGATGACAGGGGGAAATCAGGAGGCCGGACGACGTCATCGTCGGGCGTTGGCGATGGAGTTGCGTCATCGCGGGCATGGCACCCTAGCGTGGAAAACGGCGCAGCCTTTTCCACTGGGGCGTTCGGTGCCTGAGTACGCCCTCACCCCAACCCTCTCCCAGGGGGAGAGGGGGTCATCCGAGCGATGCCAGGCCACCTTCGATTCAGGCGCCTCGCCGTAGGTTGGGTTGAGCGCAACGAAGCCCAACACGCCCAACCCCAACCCCAGCGCCTTAGCGGAACGGCGGCTCGTCGAAGCTGCGCAGCTTGCGCGAGTGCAGGGAGTCGAGCTGGGTGCGCAGCTGGTCCAGGGCGGCGATGCCGATGGCCAGGTGCTGGCTCACCGCGCGGGCATAGAAGGCGTTGGCCGAGCCCGGCAGCTTGATCTCGCTGTGCAGGGGCTTGTCGGACACGCACAGCAGGGTGCCGTAGGGTACCCGCAGGCGATAGCCCTGGGCGGCGATGGTGCCGCTTTCCATGTCCACCGCCACCGCGCGCGCCAGGTTGATCAGCGGGCGTTCCTGGGCCCAGCGCAGCTCCCAGTTGCGGTCGTCGTAGGTCAGTACCGTACCGGTGCGCAGGCGACGCTTGAGCGCCTCCCGCGTTCGCCGGTGACGCTGGCGGCGGCTTCCTGCAGCGCCACCTGCACCTCGGCCAGCGCCGGGATGGGGATGTGCGGTGGCACCACACGGTCGAGGATGCCGTCGCGTCTCATGTAGGCGTGGGCCAGCACGTAGTCGCCGATGGTCTGCGACTGCCGCAGGCCGCCACAGTGGCCGATCATCAGCCAGCAGTGCGGACGCAGCACCGCCAGGTGATCGGTGATGTTTTTGGCGTTGGACGGGCCGACGCCGATGTTGACCAGGGTGACGCCATGCCCATCACCGGCGATCAGGTGGTAGGCCGGCATCTGGAAGCGGTGCCAGGCGATGGCGGCGATGACCGCCTGGGCCTCGGTGGGGTCCATGTCGCGTTCGATGATGACGTTGCCCGGCAGCACCAGGCGCTCGAAGCGCGGATCGCTGCGCAGCTGTTCCAGGCCGTGCTGGATGAACTGGTCGACGTAGCGATGGTAGTTGGTCAGCAGGATCCAGGGCTGCACGTGGCGCCAGTCGCTGCCGGTGTAGTGGACGATGCGTCTCAGCGAGAAGTCGGTGCGGGCGGCATCGAACAAGGCCAGCGGCAGCGGATCGATGCGCTCCCAGTCGTAGTGGCCGTCGGCGATGTCGTCGTGGGCGGCGGAGAGATCGGTGCTGGGAAAGACCCGCGCCAGCTCGGCGGCGGTCACGCCGCTACCGGCCAGTTCGTCGCCCTGCTCCACCACATAGGGGTAGGGAATGTCCTGGCGACTGCGACCGATCTCGACCTGGAGGTCGTAGTCGCGCATCAGCGGCTCGAGCTGCTCCAGCAGATAGCCGCGAAAGGCCGCCGGATGGGTCACGGTGGCGACATAGGTGCCGGGCAGCTGGATCTTGGCGTAGGCGCGGGTGGTGGCCGGCGGCACGCCGGGAGCACGATAGCGAATGCGGATCTCGGGGTAGCGGAACAGCTCGCGCTCGGCGGCGCTGGGTTCGACGCGATCCTTGAGATAGCGCTTGAGGGCGGCACCCAGGGCCTGGGTGGCCTCGTCGTGCAGAGCCGCAAGACGGTCGACCGCCTCGCTGGCGGTGGCAACGGCGGTGAAATCCTCGGATACGGAGGTCATGCAGGTTTCCTTGTTGGGGCGCTGGCTATAGCTGACACCCTAACACCCCTGGTTGACAACGGCTGTGACGGCTCATAGGGGTTTGTCACCCTGGGCATGCTGTTCCCACAGCCGGCGATAATGGCCGTCGGGCCGCTGCAGCAAGGCCTCGTGACTGCCCTCCTCCACCTTGCGGCCATCACGCAGCACCAGGATGCGATCGGCATGGCGGATGGTGGACAACCGGTGCGCCACCACGATCAGGGTGACCTGGCCACGCAACTCGTCCAGCGCCCCCTGCAGCCGCGCCTCGGTGGCGCTGTCGATGCTGGCGGTGGCCTCGTCGAGCAAGAGCACCTTGGGTTCGCGCAGCAGCGCCCGGGCCAGCGCCAGCAGTTGCCGCTCGCCGGTGGACAGGGTGAAGCCACGCTCGCCCAGCAGGGTATCCAGGCCTTCCGGCAGGCGCGCCACCAGGTCGTCCATATGGGCCGCGGCCAGGGCCTCGCGCAGGCGCTCATCCGATACCTGGCTGCCCAGCAGCAGGTTGTCCCTGAGACTGGTGGAACGGATGAAGGGCTCCTGGGGCACGCTGGCCAGGGCGGCGCCCAGCACTTCCGGGGTAAGGCTGCCCAGCTCGCGCCCGTCCAGGCAGAGGCTGCCGCCGGTGACCGGCTGCAGTCCGGCGAAGAGGTCGAGCAGGGTCGACTTGCCGCTGCCAGTGGGGCCGACGATACCGAGAAAGGTCCCCGGGGGGATGTCCAGGTCGATGCCGTGCAGGGTGTCGTGCCCCGCGCCGGCATGGCGAAAACGCACGGCGTCGAGATGGAAGTGCGCGGTCTCGATGGGCCGGTCGTCCTCGCCGCTCAACGCTGGTTTTTCCTCCAGCAGGTGCAGCAGGCGCGTGCCAGCCACCGAGGCCTGCTGGAACAGGTTGAATCTCTGGGTGATGTCCATCAGCGGCTCGGTCACCCGGCCCAGGTAGGTGACGAAGGCATAGAGCACGCCGATTTCGGCACCTCCCTGCAGATGACCCAGGCCGTAGACCAGCAGCAGTACCGCCAGGACCGCCACGCTGACCAGGTCCAGCGCCGAGCGCAGCAGCAGGCCGGAAACGCGGATGGTGCGCATGCGGGCGCCGTACTGCGCCTGATTGAGGCGCTGGAAATCCTGGCGGAAGCGTTCGGTCTGGTTGAAGGCCTGCAAGAGACCCATGCCGCCGATGGCCTCGCCCAGCCGGGCGCTCTGCTCGGCGCGTAGCATCCGCACCTCCATGGCCGCCGCGCCGCTGTATCGCTGGTAGGCCCAGACGATCAGCACCGCGGCCGGAATCAGCAGCACGGCGATGGCCATCAGGCGAACGTCCAAGAGCGCCATGGCCACCAGGATGCCGATCAGCAGCACGATGTTGCCGACCATGTTGCCGAGAAAGGCCACATAGAGTTCGCGCAGGGCATCGGTGTCATTGGTGACTCGCGCCACCAGCTCGCCGGTGGCGGTGCGATCATGAAAGCTCTGCGGCAGGCTCAGCACATGGCGGAACAGTCGCCGCCGCTGCAGGAGCACCACGTCCATGGCGATCTCGGCGAAGCGTAGCGATTGCAGGTAACGGCCATAGGCGGCCAGCCCCTGGGAAACCACATAGGCGGCGACCAGGCCCACCAGCGGCCAGAGGCGCAGGTCATGGGGCACCAGGTAGTTGTCGAGGTAGTGCTTGGTCAGCCAGGGACCCAGCACGTCGAACAGCGTCGCCACGACCAGGATCGCCAGGGTGCCGGCCAGTTTGCGCGGATTGGCGAGTACCGGCTTGAGCAGCAGGGAAAGCACGCGGGTCCTGGTCATTGGCTGGCCTCCTCCGCCTGCTGCAGATTCCAGAGTCGGGCATAGAGACCGCCGGCGGCGAGCAGCTCGCCATGGCGGCCCCGCTCCACCAGGCTGCCCTGGTCGAGGACGATGATCTCGTCGGCGTGCTGCACGGCCGAGAGGCGGTGGCTGACGATCAGGGTGGTCCGGCCTTGCAGCCCCGCCAGGGTACGCAGCAGCCGGGCCTCGGTGGCGGTATCCACTGCCGAGAGGGTGTCGTCCAGCAGCAGCACGGGCGCTGGCGAGAGCAGCGCCCGGGCCAGGGCCACGCGCTGGCGCTGGCCACCCGAGAGGGTCAAGCCCCGCTCACCCACCGGGGTATCCAACCCTTGCGGCAGCGCCGCCAGGTCGGTGCCGAAGGCGGCGGCATCCAGGGCTTCGCGGATTTCCCCAGCCGTGGCATCCGGGCGGCTGAGGGCGACGTTCTCACCCAGGGTGCGGGCGAACAGGAAGGGATCCTGGGGTACATAGGCGAACTGGGCACGCAGGTCGGCCAGCCGATAGTCTTCCAGCGGCACCCCGCCCAGGCGGATACAGCCCTGCTCCAGCGGAAACTGGCGCAGCAGCAGGCGGAGCAAGGTGCTCTTGCCGCTGCCGGTGGCGCCGACGATACCCAGGGTATCGCCCGCGGGCAGGTCGATGACCACGTCCCGTAGCGCCGGCTGGCGCGCCTGGGGATAGGTGAAGGCCGGAATGTAGACCGACAGATCCGCCTGGTCCGGCGGCGTCTGGGTGCCCTCGTCGCGGATGCGCTCGGTGACCGCGAACACCTCCTCCAGGCGCCGCGCCCCGGCTTCGCCGCGCTGCAACAGATTGAGGCACCAGCCGATGGCGAACATCGGCCAGATCAACTGCACCAGATAGAGGCTGAAACTGGTCAGCTGGCCCAGGGTGATATGGCCGTCGAGATAGCGCCAGCTGCCCATGACCAGGGTCAGCAGGGTGGCGAGGCTCAGGGCGACGAAGATGATCGGCTCGTAGCGCGCCTCGGTGCGCTGTACCTGGTAGTCGGCCTTGGCCACGCTGCGGGCGCGGGCGTCGAAATCGTCCAGCTCGGCTTCGATCAGGGCATGCTGGCGCAGCATGCGCAGGCCGCTCAGGGCCTCCTGGGTACGGTCGTTGAGGGCGGAAAAGCCCGCCAGCGCCAGGCCGAAGCGCTGCTGCACCCGCTGCGCCACGCGATAGAAGCCCCAGGCCATGAAGGGAAAGGGCAGGAGCGCCAGGGCGGCCAGGGGCGCATCGATGCCGATGAACATGGCCAGCAGTACCAGCAGCAGGGTCAGCATGCCATCGAAACTGGCCAGCACCCCTTCGCCGGCCGCGGTCTCCACGGCGTCGATGTCCTGGGTGGCGCGGGCCAGCAGGTCACCGGTGCGACTGGACTGGAAGAAGCCGGGGTCCAGCCGCGCCAGCTTGGCGAAGAAGGCGTCGCGCAGCTCCACGCCGACCTGGTAGGAGGTGCCGAACAGGCGCACCCGCCACTGATAGCGGAGCACATAGAGGCCACAGCCGACCGCCACGATCAGGGCGACGCGCCAGAGCAGGCCGGTCTGATCCAGCTCGCCGGCGCGCAGGGCGTCGATGGCCTTGCCGATCCACCAGGGCAGCGTCAGGTTGAGCAGGCCGACGCCCAGCAGGCAGAGGATGGCAGTCCCGTAGGCACGCCGTTGGCGCAGGAAGAAATCACGCAACAACCGCCACAACGCCATAGAACCGCCTTACCCGAGCAAAGGTGCAGTATATCGGCTACCCAACCGGCCGCGGAGTTCCTTCGTCCCGATCCGGGTCCCATGTCAACGGGTGGCGCGGGGCGCGAGGTCGTTGTAGGGTGCCACTCCCTGCGGCACCCGGCCGCTGCGCCCCTTTTCCCTTTGCTAGGCTGACGTCCATGACCCTCGAACCCCAACGTCCCGTCGTCCTCTGCCTGTCCGGCCACGATCCGAGTGGTGGCGCCGGGCTGCAGGCCGACATCGAAGCCCTGCTCGCCCAGGGCTGCCATGCCGCCCCGGCGGTCACTGCCCTGACCGTGCAGGACACCGTTGACGTGCATGACTTCCGGGTGCTGGATCGCGAGTGGGTGCTGGCCCAGGCCCGGGCGATCATCGCCGACCTGCCGGTGGCGGCGGTCAAGCTGGGCATGCTCGGTTCGGTGGAGATGGTCGAGACGGTGCTGGAGATCATGGAGTCCCTGCCCGGCGTTCCCCTGGTCTGCGATCCGGTGCTGCGCGCCGGTGGCGGCGGCGCCCTGGGCAAGGACGAGGTCGGCTACGCCATCCGCGAGCGGCTGCTGCCGCGCGCCACCATCGCCACCCCCAACCTGCCCGAGGCGCGCATCCTCGCCGAGTTGCCCGAAGGCACGCCGGAGCAGTGCGCCGAGCGCCTGCTGCCCTTCTGCGCCCACCTGCTGATCACCGGCGGTCATGGCGAGGAACACGAGGTGCACAACCGCCTCTATGACCGTGCCGGTGGCTGCGAGACCCACGTCTGCCAGCGCCTGCCCGGCAGCTACCACGGCTCCGGCTGCACCCTGGCCAGCACCCTGGCCGGGCGCCTGGCGCTGGGCGAAGCCCTGCCCAGCGCGGTGCGCAGCGCCCTGGACTACACCTGGCGCACCCTGAGAGACGCCGAGCGCCCCGGGCGCGGCCAGTACGTGCCACGCCGCCTGCCGCTGGACTTCTGCTCATGAGCCCGTTGCGCGGCCTCTATGCCATCACCGATAGCGCCCTGCTCGCCGAGGGTCGCCTGCTGCCCTATGTCGAAGCAGCGCTGCAGGGCGGAGCCCGGCTGGTGCAGTACCGCGACAAGTCAGGCGACGCCAGCCGCCGCCAGGACGAAGCCGCCGCCCTGGCCGAGCTCTGCCGGCAGCATGGCGCCAACCTGATCATCAATGACGACCTCGCTCTGGCCCGCCAGCTGGGCGTCGGCCTGCACCTGGGCCAGCAAGACGGCTCCCTGGTCGCGGCCCGCGCCGCACTGGGCGCGGAGGCGATTCTCGGCGGCACCTGTCACGCCAGCCTGCAACTGGCCGAGGCTGCAGTCCAGGCCGGTGTCAGCTACCTGGCCTTCGGCCGATTCTTCGCCTCCAGCACCAAGCCGGATGCCCCGCCGGCGCCCCTGGAATTGCTCGACCAGGCCCGCCGCCACTTCGCCCTGCCCGTCTGCGCCATCGGCGGTGTCACCCTGGACAACGCCCCGCACCTGCTCGCCCACGGCGTCGATCTGCTCGCCGTCGTCCACAGTCTGTTTGCCGCCGCCAACGCGGGCGAGGTGGAGCGCCGCGCGCGCGCCTTCGCCCGGCTGTTCGCGGCCTGATCCCGTTCAAGGAGACCTCTATGTCCCGCTCCGCGCAACTCTTCGACCAAGCCCAGCGCCACATCCCCGGTGGCGTCAACTCGCCGGTCCGCGCCTTCAAGAGCGTCGGCGGCACGCCGCTGTTCTTCAAGCACGCCCAGGGCGCCTACATCGTCGACGAGGATGACAAGCGCTATGTCGACTACGTCGGTTCCTGGGGTCCGATGATCCTCGGCCACAGCCATCCGGACGTGCTGGAGGCCGTGCGCCGCCAGCTGGAACACGGCCTCTCCTATGGCGCGCCGACCGCCCTGGAAACCACCATGGCCGACCTCATCTGCGAGATCGTGCCGTCCATGGAAATGGTGCGCATGGTCAGCTCCGGCACCGAGGCCACCATGAGCGCCATCCGCCTGGCGCGCGGCTACACCGGGCGCGACACCATCATCAAGTTCGAGGGCTGCTACCACGGCCACTCCGACAGCCTGCTGGTCAAGGCCGGCTCCGGCGCCCTGACCCTGGGCGTGCCCAGCTCCCCCGGCGTCCCGGCGGCCTTCGCGCAGCACACCCTGACCCTGGCCTACAACGACCTGGGCGAAGTGGAAGAAACCCTGGCGAACGTCGGCGACCAGATCGCCTGCATCATCGTCGAGCCGGTGGCCGGCAACATGAACTGCGTACCGCCCGCGCCAGGCTTCCTGGAAGGGCTGCGCCACCTCTGCGACCGCTACGGCGTGGTGCTGATCTTCGACGAGGTCATGACCGGCTTCCGCGTCGCGCTGGGCGGCGCCCAGGCGCACTACGGCATACGTCCGGACCTGACCACCTTCGGCAAGATCGTCGGCGGCGGCATGCCGGTGGGCTGCTTTGGCGGCAAGCGCGAGATCATGGAAAAGATCGCCCCGCTCGGCCCGGTCTACCAGGCCGGCACCCTGTCGGGCAATCCACTGGCCATGGCCGCCGGCCTCACCACCCTGCAACTGATCCGCCGTCCCGGCTTCCACGCCGAGCTGACCGACTACACCACGCGGATGCTGCAAGGCCTGCAGGACCGCGCCGATGCCGCCGGTGTGCCCTTCGTCACCACCCAGGCGGGCGGGATGTTCGGTCTCTACTTCAGCGGCGCCGAAGACATCGTCACCTTCAGCGATGTCATGGCCAGCGATAGCGAGAGATTCAAGCGCTTCTTCCACCTGATGCTGGACGGTGGCGTCTACCTGGCGCCCAGTGCCTTCGAAGCCGGCTTCACTTCCATCGCCCACGGCGACGAGGAATTGCGCATCACCCTGGACGCCGCCGAGCGCGCCTTAGCCACCTTCAAGGACTAGGACTCGTCTGACAGGTGTCGTTCGTCTCGCTGGTGGAACCTCTCTGCCCTGCCGGCCTCACACCTAGTTGAGTGGCCGGCGTCACGGGTAAAAAAGTTCCGCCGTTGCGCGTAAAGGTTTTGAAAGCGTGCGTCGGCTTGACCCATAATGAGATGTCGGCGCGTTTCGCCGACCGGGTTCTCCGAACCTGCCTCGCTTGTGGAGGCGCTTCATGCACCGCGCTGGTCGTACCCTGTGCGCAGCCCTGATTCTGATGCCCCTGGCCGCCCTGGCCGGCGGCAATTCGCTGCTCGTCCCCAGCACCAGCCGTTGCAACCTGAATCTCGCCAACGAAGCCCTGGCGCAGGCGATCGCCCGCTGCCAGCAGATCGCCCACGACGGCGATTCCCAGGCGCAGTACGAACTCGGCGACTTCTACTACGAAGGCAAGCAGACACCGAAGGATCTCAACCAGGCGCGTCAGTGGTTCGAGCAGGCCTCGCTCAAGGGCAATGCCGATGCGCAGAATCGCCTTGGCACCATGTTCTTTCGCGGCGAGGGCGTACCGCCCAACAACATCCAGGCCTACATCGTGCTGAAGATGGCCGCCATCAACGGCAACGACGAAGCCATGGATACCGCCGACCTGGTCAGCGCCCAGATGCGCCGTGACGAGCTGGAGATGGCCACCCAGGTGCTGGGCCAGATCTTCCGCGACTATCTGCAGGACATGCAGACCGCGGGCAACCTTAATCCCTTCCAGCCGCCGCAGAACTGACGGCGAGCCCGGCAGAGCCTGTTCAAAGTCTTGCGAGCTAGAGACAAACAAGGCGGAAATGGCTGAGGAAGCGGAGTTTACAAGTAGTAAATGAGCATTCCGAAGCCATTTTCAACGCCATTTGGCCGACGCGCAGCGGACTTTGGGCAGGTTCTCAGGGCTTGTCGGGCATGGGCATGGGAAACGGCATGACGTTGGTGCCGCCCTTGGCTTCGCTGATCTTGGGCTGGCCCAGGCGCTCCACCTCGTCGATGCGGATGATCGAGTGCATGGGCACGAAGCTGCGCACCACGCCTTCGAATTGCGCCTTGAGCTTTTCCTCGCTCGGATCCACCACCACCTGGGTGCGCTCGCCGAACACCAGCTCCTCGATCTCCAGGAAGCCCCAGAGATCGCTCTGGAAGATCTGCTTGGCGTAGATCTCGAAGACCTGGCCCTGGTTGACGAAGATGACCTTATAGATGGCCGGCTTGCTGGGGGATGAGCTCATGGCGGAGGCGGGTTTCGACGGTGAAAAGAGGGCGGCGAGCATAGCACGCCGGCCTCGACTCCCGTCAGCCGTCGCCTGGGGTTTCCAGCCAGGCCCGCTCGGCGACCAGCGCGCTCACCCAGTCGATGAAGACCCGCAACTTGGCGCTGACGTGACGATTGGGCGCGAAGGCCAGATACAGCGGCATGGGCGCCACCTGCCAGTCCGCGAACAGCCTGACCAGTTCGCCACGGGCGATGGCCGCTGCCGCCAGGTAATGCGGCAGGCAGACCACCCCGAGGCCGGCCTGTCCCGCCGCCAGGCAGGCGTTGCCGTCGTCCACCTCCAGGCTGTGCCGGCTCTGCAGCTCCAGACGCTCGACACCTCGTTGCAGGGCGTAGGGAAAGCCCTTGCCCGCCCCCCAAAGAAACCGCACCACCCGGTGTGGCGTCTCGGCCAGCTCGGCGGGATGAACCGGCGTGCCCTGGGTGGCAAGGTAGGCCGGCGCGGCATAGCAACCCAGCCGCAGCGCGCCGAGCGGCCGGGCCACCAGATACTGCTCGCGGATGCGCCCGCCACAGATCACGCAATCGACGTTGTCGCCGATCAGATCCACCTGGCGATCGCTGACACCCAGCTCCAGCTGGATGTCCGGATAGCGCTGGAAGAAGTCCGGCAGGGCCGGGATCAGGATCAGCCGCGCCAGCGGACTGGGCACGTCCACCCGCAGGCGGCCACGGGGCGTGCGGGTGGCCACCGAAAGCCCCGTCTCGGCATCGTCCACCGCCGCCAGCACGCCCAGGCAGCGGTCGTAATAGGCCGCGCCGTCGGCGGTGACCTGCACCTGCCGGGTGGTGCGATTGAGCAGGCGCACCTGCAGGTGCGCTTCCAGCTGCTGCACCTGCTGGGTGACGCGGGTGCGGCTATGGCCGAGGGTCTCGGCCGCGCGGGTGAAGCTGCCGGCTTCCACCACCCGCACGAAGGTCTGCATCGCGGCGAACAGATCCATGCCGATTCCTGAACAGGGGATTGTTTGGATTGTACAAACAATGCTGACCGCCTGGCCGGGTTTATCCCCTGGCGGACGGCGCCTAAGGTGGCTCCAGCGATCCTTACCGGAGCCCCATCATGACCCGCGACGTCGTCTTTCCCGCCCAGCGCCACGCCCTCTACGAACAGCACCGCTATTCGCCGGCCATCCGTTCCAACGGCTTTCTCTTCGTCTCGGGGCAGGTCGGCAGCCGCGCCGACGGTTCGCCCGAGCCGGAGCTGGAAGACCAGGTCCGCCTGGCCTTCGCCAACCTCGACGCCGTCCTTGCCGCGGCCGGCGCCGCCTTTGCCGACGTGGTGGACGTCACCCTGTTCATGGTCGATGCCGAAGCCAGCTTCGAACGGATCTGGCCGGTGCTGCTGGAGCACTGGGGCACGGCACCCTACCCGACGGTGACCGCGGTCGGCGCCACCTGGCTGGCCGGCTTTCGCTTCGAGATCAAGGTCATCGCCCGGCTGCCGGAGGGCGCTGCCCAGGCCTAGGCCGACCGCCTTCCGGGCGGCTCTTCCCCGTGCGGAAGGCCATCATTATAATGCGCGGTCCACTCGCCACCGACTCCCTGCCGCGCATGTCCAAGAAGCTCTATATCGAAACCCATGGCTGCCAGATGAACGAATACGATTCGTCGCGCATGGTCGACCTGCTCGGCGAACGGGAGCCGCTGGAAGTCACCCAGAATCCGGCCGAGGCCGACGTCATCCTGCTCAACACCTGCTCGATCCGCGAGAAGGCGCAGGAAAAGGTGTTTTCCCAGCTCGGTCGCTGGCGCGAACTCAAGCTGGAGAATCCCGACCTGGTGATCGGCGTCGGCGGCTGCGTGGCCAGCCAGGAAGGCGCTGCCATCCGTGACCGCGCCCCCTATGTCGACGTGGTCTTCGGGCCCCAGACCCTGCATCGCCTGCCGGAGATGATCGACGCCGCGCGCACCACCCGGGCGCCCCAGGTGGACATCTCCTTCCCCGAGATCGAGAAGTTCGACCGCCTGCCCGAGCCGCGCATCGACGGACCCAGCGCCTTCGTCTCCATCATGGAAGGCTGCAGCAAGTACTGCACCTTCTGCGTGGTGCCCTATACCCGCGGCGAAGAGGTCAGTCGGCCGCTGGACGACGTCCTCGCCGAGATCATCCACCTCGCCGAGCACGGCGTGCGCGAGGTGACCCTGCTGGGCCAGAACGTCAACGGCTATCGTGGCGCCACCGGCGACGGGCGCATCGCCGACTTCGCCGAACTGCTCTATGTGGTGGCGGCGGTGGACGGCATCGACCGCATCCGCTACACCACCTCGCACCCGCTGGAATTCTCCGACGCCCTGATCCAGGCCCACGCCGAGATCCCGGAGCTGGTGAAATTCGTCCACCTGCCGGTGCAGGCCGGTTCGGATCGCATCTTGGCGGCCATGAAGCGCAACCACACGGCGCTGGAATACAAGTCGCGCATCCGCCGGCTCAAGGCGGCGGTACCCGACATCTGCATCAGCTCGGACTTCATCGTCGGCTTCCCCGGCGAGACCGAGAAAGACTTCGAACAGACCATGAAGCTGATCGAGGACGTCGGTTTCGACTTCTCCTTCTCCTTCATCTACAGCGCCCGCCCCGGCACCCCGGCGGCCGATCTGGTCGACGACACCCCCGACGAGCTCAAGAAGCAGCGCTTGCAGATCCTGCAGACGCGCATCCACCAGCAGGGCTTCGAGATCAGCCGGCGCATGGCCGGCAGCGTCCAGACCATCCTGGTCAGCGATTTCTCCAAGCGCGATCCCGGCATGCTGCAGGGTCGCACCGAGAACAACCGCATCGTCAACTTCCGCTGCAGCGATGCCAGCCTGATCGGCCAGTTCGTCCAGGTGCACATCGACGAGGCCCTGCCGCACTCCCTGCGCGGCACCCTGCTGGCCCCCGTCGCCAGCGGTGCGCGCCCGCCCGTCGCCGTCGCGCTGGCCTGATGGATGGTCGCACGCGCCCTTTGCCAAGGGCGCGACGCAGGTTACTCTCAAGCTACGTCAAGTTTTCGTAAAGCCAATCCAAAGGGTTTCCCAGCACACCTTGAATACCCCCCAGACGCTCCAGCATTTCACCCTCGAACCCTTCGATGCCGACCGTTTCGCCAACCTGTGCGGCCAGCTCGATGAAAATCTGCGCCAGCTCGAACGCCGCCTCGGCATCGAGATCCGCAATCGCGGCAACCAGTTCGAACTGGTCGGCGATCCCGAGCGCACCCGCGCGGCCCAGAACCTCCTGCAGCGCCTCTATCGCGAGACCGCCAGCGGCACCGCGGTGGCCCCGGAACTGGTCCACCTCTATCTGCAGGAATCCGGCCTGGAAGCCCTCCAGGAAGAGCACCGCAGCGGTGGCGACACCAGCGTGGCCCTGCGCACCAAGAAGGGCATGATCCGCCCGCGTGGCGCCAACCAGCAGCGCTACGTCAAGTCGATCCTCGATCACGACATCAATTTCGGCATAGGCCCGGCCGGTACCGGCAAGACCTATCTGGCCGTGGCCTGCGCCGTGGACGCCCTGGAGCGCGAGCAGATCCGTCGCATCCTGCTGGTGCGCCCGGCGGTGGAAGCCGGCGAGAAGCTCGGCTTCCTGCCCGGCGACCTGGCGCAGAAGATCGACCCCTACCTGCGCCCGCTGTACGACGCCCTCTACGAGATGCTCGGCTTCGAGCAGGTGGCCAAGCTCATCGAGCGCCAGGTCATCGAGGTCGCGCCGCTGGCCTACATGCGCGGCCGCACCCTCAACAATAGCTTCATCATTCTCGACGAAAGTCAGAACACCACCCTCGAGCAGATGAAGATGTTCCTGACCCGGATCGGCTTCGGCTCCACCGCGGTGATCACCGGTGACGTCACCCAGGTCGACCTGCCGCGCGGCACCAAGTCGGGCCTCAAGCACGTCATCGAGGTCCTCCGCGACGTGCCCGGCATCGGCTTCACCCACTTCGAATCCAAGGACGTGGTGCGCCACCCGCTGGTGCAGCGCATCGTCGAGGCCTACGACCGCTTCGAGGCGCTGCAGGACAAGCCGCGTGCTCAGGGAGAGGATCGCCATGGCGATTGAGCTGGACGTCCAGGTCGCCAGCGAGGCGGCCGACCTCCCCGAGGAGCCGGACTTACGCCGCTGGTGTGAACTGGCCCTGCGCGCCCGCCAGGGCGACTCGGAACTCACCATCCGCCTGGTGGACGAAGACGAAGGCCGCGAGCTGAATCGCACCTGGCGGCACAAGGACTACGCCACCAACGTGCTGTCCTTTCCGGCCGACGTGCCGGACGAATTCCTCGACATCCCCCTGCTCGGCGATCTGGTGATCTGCGCCCCCGTGGTGGCCCGCGAGGCCGCCGAGCAAGGCAAGCCCGCCGCGGCGCACTGGGCGCACCTGGTCATCCACGGCTGCCTGCACCTGCTCGGCTACGATCATCTGGACGATGACGAAGCCGAGGAGATGGAAGAACTGGAACGCCAATTGCTCGCTGAACTGGGCTACCCCGATCCCTACGGTGAATGACAGACACATGAACGAAGATCGATCAGGCACTGGGCATCGTTCCTGGCTGGAACGCATCGTCCAGGCCTTTGCCCATGAACCCAAGAGTCGCCAGGAACTGCTGGAACTGCTGCGCGAGGCGCATGAGAACAAGGTGCTCGACAGCGAAGTGCTGTCCATCGTCGAGGGCGCCATCTCGGTGGCCGACCTGCAGGTGCGCGACATCATGGTGCCGCGCTCGCAGATCATCAGCATCCGCGCCCAGCAGACCCCGGCGGAATTCCTGCCGGCGGTGATCGAGGCGGCGCATTCCCGCTATCCGGTGATCGGCGACGGCCCCGACGACGTGCTCGGCCTGCTGCTGGCCAAGGACCTGCTGCCGCTGCTGCTGGACCAGGCGCGGGTCTTCGACTTCAAGACGGCCTTGCGCCCGGCCACCTTCGTGCCCGAATCCAAGCGCCTCAACGTGCTGCTGCGGGAATTTCGCTCGACCCACAGCCACATGGCCATCGTGGTGGACGAATACGGCGGCGTCGCCGGCCTGGTGACCATCGAGGACGTGCTGGAACAGATCGTCGGCGAGATCGAGGACGAGCACGACGTGGAGGAAGAGAGCTTCATCAAGTCGTTGCCCAACGGCGACTTCGTGGTCAAGGCGCTCACCCCCATAGAGACGCTCAACGAGACCCTGGAGACCCGTTTCGCCGATGCCGAGGCCGACACCGCCGGTGGCCTGGTGATGAATCGCCTGGGTCACCTGCCCAAGCGCAACGAGGAAACGGTGATCGACGACTTCCGCTTCCGCGTGCTCAACGCCGACGGCCGCCGCATCCACCTGCTGCGCGTCACCCCGGTCAACCGCTAGCCGCTCTTGCCCCCTCTCCCTCCGGGAGAGAGCTGGGGCGAGGGTCGGTCTCAACCTACGGCCCTCCGTAGGTTGGGTTGAGCGCAGCGAAGCCCAACAGGCCTTGCTTCGAGGTCGATACCGTTGGGCTTCGACGAGGGAGCCGTCTCAACCCAACCTACGGGACGCTCGCGCCGCGACAAGCTCCATCCCCCTCTCCAACTGCGATCCAGCTCGCTCCCCCGCACACGCCTTTGGCACTCCCTCGCGGCGACGAGTAAGCTTGCGCAGCCTCGATCGGACCAAGGATTTTCGATGCGCTGGATCTCTCAACCCGGCTGGAAGGGCAACCTTCTCGCGCTCTTCGCTGGTGCCCTCACGCCCCTGGCGCTGGCCCCTTTCACCATCTGGCCACTGGCACTGCTGTCCGTCGCTCTCTTCTACCTGGGCCTCAAGGGTCTCGGTGCCTGGCGCGCCCTGCTGCGCGGCTGGTGCTACGGCTTCGGCGCCTTTCTCGCCGGCACCAGCTGGATCTACGTCAGCATCCACACCTACGGTGCCGCGCCGGTGCCCCTGGCGCTGTTTCTCACCGTAGGCTTCTGCGCCGGCATCGCCCTGTTCTTCGCCCTGCCCGCCGGGCTCTGGGCACTGTGCCTGAGACGCAACCAGGCGCCCCTGGGCGACGCCCTGACCTTTGCCGGCCTGTGGTTCGCCCTGGAGCTGTTCCGCAGCTGGGCGCTCACCGGCTTTCCCTGGCTGCTGCTGGGTTACAGCCAGCTCAGCGGCCCCCTGCAGGGCCTGGCACCGCTGGGCGGCGTCTGGCTGATCTCGGCCGCGCTGGCCTTTACCGCGGCGCTGCTGGTCAACGCCCCACGCCTGATCATGCGGCCACTCGCCCTGGTCGCGAGCCTGGTGCTGGTGGCCCTGCCCTGGGTCGCCGGCGATGTCTTCAAGGGCCAGGTCTGGACCCAACCTGCGGGCGCGCCGCTCAAGGTCGCCGGGGTCCAGGGCAACATCGCCCAGGAACTCAAGTGGAATCCCGACCACGCCCGCGCCACCCTGGCGCTCTATCGCGACCGCACCGCCGAGCAGACCGACGCCGACCTGGTGGTCTGGCCGGAAAACGCCATTCCCGTGCTGCGCGAATACGTCAGTGACTTCCTTGCCGCCGAAGGTGCCCAGGTGGCCGCCCATGGCGGCGCCTTGGTGACCGGCCTGCCCGCCCGCGAACGCGACGCCGACGGCGATTCGCGTTACTTCAACAGCATCACCGCGGTCGGCAATGGCTCTGGCACCTACTACAAGCAGAAGCTGGTGCCCTTCGGCGAATACGTGCCGCTGCAGGAATACCTGCGTGGCCTGATCGGCTTCTTCGATCTGCCCATGTCCGACTTCGTCCGCGGTCCCGAGCAGCAGGAGCCGCTGCTGGTGAAGGGCTATCGCGTGGCGCCCTATATCTGCTACGAGGTGGTCTATCCGGAATTCGTCGCCAGCATGGCGGCCCAGAGTCAGCTGCTGCTCACCATCAGCAACGACACCTGGTTCGGCAAGTCCATCGGTCCGCAGCAGCACCTGCAGATGGCGCAGATGCGGGCCCTGGAAAGCGGTCGCTGGCTGGTGCGGGTCACCAACGATGGCATCACCGCCCTGGTCGACCCCTTCGGTCGCATCAGCCGGCAGATCCCGGCCTTCCAGGTCGGCGTGCTACAAGGCAGCGTGGTACCCATGGATGGCCTGACGCCCTATCTGCACTACCGCCTCTGGCCACTGGCGATCTTTTCCGCCCTGGTGCTGCTGTGGGGCCTGCTGCTGCGTCGGCAGGATCGTCCGGAAGAGGCGCCGCTGGTGGTGACTCAGCGATAGGCGAGCGGATAGAGCAGCAGCCCGGCGGCCTCGTTGAGCAACTGGGCGGTCTGCTCGACCGCCTTGGCCTCCGGCAGCCAGCCACCGAAGGGCCGGGCATTGGCGATACCGATGAAGCCCATGGGCGCGGCCACCACCTGCAGGCCCTGCCGTTCGAAACACCAGCGCGAACGGGCCATGTGATAGGCCTGGGTCACCAGCACCACCCGTTTCACCCCGGCCTCGCGCAGCAGCGGCGCACTCAGGGTGGCGTTTTCCCAGGTGGTGCGACTGGCGCCTTCCTGCCAGCGCACCGGCACCCCCAGGTCGCGCTCCATCACCTCGGTCATCAGCGCCGCCTCGCTTAGTGGGCGGTCATGGGGCGAGCCCCCGGTGATCAGCACCGGCAGGCCGCTGGCCTTGGCCAGCCGCGCCGCATAGCGCAGCCGCTCCACGGCCAGATGGCTGGCGGCATCGCCCGCCCAGCCCGGATCGTCCACTTCGCGACCGGCACCCAGCACCACGATGGCGTCGGCCTGCTGGGCAAGCGTCGCCCAGCGCGCCTCAGGCAGCGCGGCATCGCGCTCCAGCAAGCGCCCACCCGTCTCCACCACGACCGGCAGGGTGCTGGCCCAGAGGCCCAGCAGACCACCCAGGAAACAGGCCAGGCCCAGGCGCGGATAACGCCGGCGCAACCACCAGCCCAGTAGCAGGAGCAGCAGCAGGCCGCCCGGTGGCAGCAGCAGTTGCTTGAAGAAATAGCGCAGACCCATGGTCCCTCCGGTCGGGGGCGACCTCCGGGTCGCGGCGGCGCCTAGTGTAGGGGAGCGCCAACCGGGGCAGAAGAACCCTCGACCAGCAGTTGTCGACCCTGACACTGAGTACAGAAGGCCCCGCCGGCTGGACCCGGCCACAGCCCAGGCAACAGGCCAGGGCGGCATCGGCTGCCTGATGGCGCGCCAGCCAGCGCTTGACCAGGGCATATTCGGCCGGACTCAGGCCCTGCACCTCGACTTCCCCGTTGGCACTGTCATAGAGGCGTTCCTGGGTCACCGCCTCATCCAGCGCCAGCGCCAGGCGCCGTTGCAGGCGCACGTCGACGGGCAGCTTTTCGGACTCGCGTCGAAACTTTCCCATGATGGCGATCATCCTCCCGGGTAATTGAACGGACGTTTGAACAGCCTAGTACGGCCCTTCCAACCCTGCCTCCCCCAGAGTGCGAAACAAGCGGCGGACCGGGACATTTCCCCGCGCTCGGGGGTCATGTATGCTTGGCGGCTCGATCAAACGCCTCTGCAGCCCTCGACACGCCCATGCACGAACACTATCAGCCCCGCGAAATAGAAGCCGCCGCCCAGTCCTTCTGGGACCAGAATCTGTCCTTCAAGGCCACCATGCGCCCGGGCCAGGAGAAGTTCTACTGCCTGTCGATGTTCCCCTACCCCAGCGGCAAGCTGCACATGGGGCACGTGCGCAACTACACCATCGGTGACGTCATTGCCCGCTACCAGCGGATGCTGGGCAAGAACGTCCTGCAGCCCATGGGCTGGGACGCCTTCGGCATGCCCGCGGAAAACGCCGCCATGAAGAACGGCGTGGCCCCGGCCAAGTGGACCTACGAGAACATCGCCTACATGAAGTCCCAGCTGCAGAGCCTGGGCCTGGCGATCGACTGGTCCCGCGAGGTCACCACCTGCAAGCCCGACTACTATCGCTGGGAGCAGTGGCTGTTCACCCAGCTGTTCGAGAAGGGCATCATCTACCGCAAGAACGGTACGGTGAACTGGGACCCGGTGGACCAGACCGTACTGGCCAACGAGCAGGTCATCGACGGCCGCGGCTGGCGCAGCGGTGCGCTGATCGAGAAGCGCGAGATCCCCATGTACTACTTCCGCATCACCGACTATGCGGAAGAGTTGCTGACCTCCCTCGACGGCCTGCCCGGCTGGCCCGAGCAGGTCAAGACCATGCAGCGCAACTGGATCGGCAAGTCCCGCGGCATGGAGGTGCAATTCCCCTATGACCAGGACAGCATCGGCGCCGAAGGCACCCTGAAGGTCTTCACCACCCGCCCCGACACCCTGCTCGGCGCCACCTATGTCGCCGTGGCCGCCGAACACCCGCTGGCCACCCAGGCCGCCCAGGGCAACGCCGAGCTGCAGGCCTTCATCGACGAGTGCAAGCGCGGCGGCGTCGCCGAAGCCGACATCGCCACCCAGGAGAAGAAGGGCCTGGACACCGGCCTGTTCGTCCGCCATCCGCTGACCGACGCGCGCCTGCCGGTGTGGGTCGCCAACTATGTGCTGATGCACTACGGCGATGGCGCGGTCATGGCCGTGCCCGGTCACGACGAGCGTGACTTCGAATTCGCCAACAAGTACCAGTTGCCCATCGTCCAGGTGGTGGATACCGCAGAGGCCACTCGCGTGCTGGCCAATCCGGACGACTTCAGCCCCGCGGAATACGAGCGCTACCAGTTCGACCCGGTGCAGTGGAAGGACTGGTACGGCAGCAAGGAAGGCTTCCTGATCAATTCCGGCGCCTATGACAACCTCGCCTACGACGCCGCCTTCGACGCCATCGGCGCCGATCTGCAGGCCAAGGGCCTGGGTCAGCCGCGCACCCAGTTCCGCCTGCGCGACTGGGGCATCAGCCGCCAGCGCTACTGGGGCTGCCCGATCCCGATCATCCATGGTGACGACGGCATCGACATCCCGGTCCCGGCCGACCTGCTGCCGGTGGTGCTGCCCGAGGACGTGGTGCCGGACGGCGCCGGCTCGCCCCTGGCGCGCATGCCGGAATTCTACGAGACCGTCGATCCGCGCAACGGCCAGCCGGCCCGTCGCGAGACCGACACCATGGACACCTTCGTCGAAAGCTCCTGGTACTTCGCCCGCTATGCCTCGCCGAACTTCACCGGCGGCATGCTGGACAAGGAAGAGGCCAACTACTGGCTGCCCGTCGACCAGTACATCGGCGGCATCGAGCACGCCATCCTGCACCTGCTCTATTCGCGCTTCTTCCACAAGCTGATGCGCGACCAGGGCCTGATCGATTCCGACGAACCCTTCGAGAATCTGCTGACCCAGGGCATGGTGGTGGCCGAGACCTACTACCGCACCCTGCCCAACGGCAGCAAGGACTGGTTCAACCCGGCCGATGTCGAGGTGGAGCGCGATGCCAAGGCCAAGGTGATCGGCGCGCGCCTGAAGAGCGACGGCCAGCCGGTGGAAATCGGCGGCGTCGAGAAGATGTCCAAGTCGAAGAACAACGGCGTCGATCCCCAGGCGATGATCGACCAGTACGGCGCCGACACCTGCCGGCTGTTCATGATGTTCGCCTCGCCGCCGGACATGAGTCTGGAATGGTCCGATTCCGGCGTCGAGGGCGCGAGCCGCTTCCTACGCCGCGTCTGGCGTCTGGCCCAGGCCCACGTCACCCAGGGCCTGCCGAGCGCCGGCGCCCTCGGCGAGCTATCGCCGGCCCAGAAGGAGGTGCGTCGCGCCATCCACCTGGCCATCCGCCAGGCCAGCCAGGATATCGGTCAGCACCACAAGTTCAACACCGCCATCGCCGCGGTCATGACCCTGATGAACGTGCTGGAAAAGGCCGCCCAGGACAGCGACACCGATCGCCGTCTGCTGCAGGAGGGCCTGGAGGCCGTCACCCTGCTGCTGGCCCCCATCACCCCGCACATCGCCCACGGTCTCTGGCAGCAGCTGGGCCACAGCGATGCGGTCATCGACGCCCGCTGGCCGCAGGTGGACGAAAGCGCCCTGGTGCAGGACAGTCTGCAGATCGTCATCCAGGTGAACGGCAAGCTGCGCGGCCAGATCGAAGTACCGGCCGATGCCAGCCGCGAGGCCATCGAGGCCGCCGCCCGCGCCAACGAGAACGTGGCACGCTTCACCGAGGGCCTGACCATCCGCAAGGTGGTCGTGGTCCCGGGTAAACTGGTCAACATCGTCGCCAACTAAGACACGCGAACGGAGCAGACAACAGATGAAGAAACGGATTCTCCCCGGCCTTGCGGTAGTCGGCCTGGCGACCCTGCTGACCGCCTGCGGCTTCCAGCTGCGTGGCACCGGCGAAACCCGCCTGACCGTGAACGAGCTGAACCTGACGGCGCGCGACGCCTATGGCCAGACCGTCAAGGACGTGCGCGACATGCTCGAGGACGCCCATGTGCGGATCGGCTCGGGCGCGCCCTACACCCTGGATCTGGGCGGCGAAGCCCAGAGCGAGCGCACCGCCAGCTACACCAGCGGCGCCCGCAGTGCCGAGGTCGAGCTGACCACCCGTCAGCCCTATACCATCGTCGGCAAGAACCAGGCGGTGCTGGTCAGCGACTACCTGGAAACCCAGCGCTACTACGTGACCGACCAGAACAACATCGTCGGTTCCGAGCAGCAGAAGGACCAGCTGCGTCGCGAGATGCGCCGCGAACTGGTGCAGCAGCTGGCCGCCCGCCTGCAGGCCCTGACACCGGAGCGCCTGGAGAAGCTGCAGCGCGACGCCGATGCCCGTGCCGCCGCCAAGGCCGACGCCGACCGCCGTGCCCGCGAGTCCGCCCCGCCGCAGCAGTCGCCGATCGACATCCCCACCCCCGCGCGCTAAGCGCCGCACCCGGAGCCGCAAGGCTCCGGTTTGCCATTCCGGTTCAGCATGAAACTCAACGCCAACCAGCTCGGTAAGCAGCTCCAGGGCTCGCTGGCCGCCGTCTATGCGGTCAGTGGCGATGAGCCCCTGCTCTGCCAGGAAGCCAGCGACGCCATTCGCGGCGCGGCTCGCGCCCAGGCTTTCGACGAGCGCGAGGTCTTCGACGTCGATGCCGGCTTCGACTGGGGCCGCCTCTACGAGGCCGGCGCCAGCCTTTCCCTGTTTGCCCAGAAACGCATCCTCGAATTGCGCCTGCCCACCGGCAAGCCCGGCGACAAGGGCTCCGCCGCCCTGCTCGACTACCTCGCCCGCCCGGCCGAGGACACTCTGCTGCTGATCAGCCTGCCGCGCCTGGACGCCGCCGCGCAGAAGACCAAGTGGGCCAAGGCCCTGCTGGAGCACCCGCAGGCGCAATTCGTGCAGATCTGGCCGGTGGAACTGGCGCAGTTACCGCAGTGGATCAACCAGCGCCTGTCGCGCCTGGGGCTGGCCGCCACCCCCGAAGCCGTCGAGCTGATCGCCGAGCGGGTGGAAGGCAACCTGCTGGCCGCGGCGCAGGAGATCGAAAAGCTCCGCCTGCTCATCGAAGGCTCCCAGGTGGATGCCGAGACCGTACGCGCCTCGGTGGCCGACAGTGCCCGCTACGACGTCTTCGGCCTGCTGGACGCCGCCCTGGCCGGCGATGCGGAGCACGCCCTGCGCATTCTCGAAGGCCTGCGCGGCGAAGGCGTGGAAGCAGCCGTGGTGCTCTGGGCCCTGGCCCGGGAACTGCGCCTGCTGGCCAACCTGGCCCATCTGCAGGAAAGCGGCACGCCGCTGGAACGCGCCTTCACCCAGGTCAAGCCACCGGTATGGGACAAGCGTCGTCCGCTGGTCAGCCGCGCCCTGCAGCGCCAGGGTGCCCGCCGACTGGAAGCCCTGCTGCGCGAGGCCCAGGTCGCCGACGAACAGATCAAGGGCCAGGCGCCCGGCGAGGTCTGGCTGACCCTGGCCAGCCTGGCGCTGACGCTCGCCGGCAAGCGACTGACCCTGCCCAGGTCCTAGCGCTGGCGGGCCTTGCAATCCACGGCCCTTGCAATAGACTGGCGCGTCCCCATCAAGGGGGAACCCCCATCACTCGGAGCCCGCACCATGGCCAAGAAATACAGCCGCGGCCCAACAAGGCCAAGGTCCTCGTCAGCGATCCCCGTTATCGCGCCCGCCGGGAAAAGCCCGCCAAGGGCAAAGGCAGCTACCGCCGCGAAGCCTTCTCGTTGCAAGACGAGAAGGCTTCGGTCTTTCTGGCCGCCTGAAAGCCGCGTGCAGACGCCTGACAGACGTCGGGACCCGGGCCGTGCTAAGGTGAGCCTTCCTGCCTAGACGTCCGGTGGAGACAGATGCAATTCGGGAAAACCCGCGGATTCAAGACCGGCGGCCTCCTCGCCGGAACCCTGGTCACCCTGCTGACCGCCGCCCTGGCCGCCTGCGCCCAGACTCCGACGACGCCCACCGCGGCGCCCTCTTCGCCCTCCTCGTCCAAACCCGCACCCGCGGCGAACGCCCCCGCTTCGGCGGCCGAGGCCATGCCGCAACCGGAGGAAAGCTTCGAGCAGTGGCGTAGCCGTTTCCGCGCCCTGGCCCTGGGCCGGGGCATATCCGCCGCCACCTTCGACCAGGCCTTCATTGGCGTGCAACCCGACCCGGCGGTGATCGCCGCCGATCGCAGCCAGCCGGAATTCACCAAGCCGGTCTGGGAATACCTGGAATCCGCCGTCTCGCCCCTGCGGGTGCGCAATGGCAAGAGTCTGCTGATCCAGCAGGCCGGGCTGCTGGCCTCCCTGGAAGCCCGCTACGGCATCGAGCCGGCGCGCCTGGTCGCCTTCTGGGGCATGGAGAGCAACTACGGCAACAACATGGGCAACAAGGGCGTCATCCGCTCCCTGGCCACCCTCGCCTACGAAGGTCGCCGCCCGGACTTCGCCCAGGACCAGCTCATCGCCGCCCTCGGCATCCTGCAGCACGGTGACGTCACCGCCGACCGCATGATCGGCTCCTGGGCCGGCGCCATGGGCCAGACCCAGTTCATCCCCACCACCTACGACCAGTACGCGGTGGACTTCGACGGCGACGGTCGCCGCGACATCTGGGGCTCCACCGCCGATGCCCTGGCCTCCACCGCCAACTACCTCAAGGCCTCCGGCTGGCAGGACGGCAAGCCCTGGGGCTACGAGGTCCGGGTGCCGGCCAACTTCGACTACAGCCTGGCCGACATGGGCGTGCGCAAGAGCCTGGCCGAGTGGAACGCCCTGGGCATCCAGGGCCTCGGCCTGCCGCAACCGGCCGCCCAGCCGAGCGACAGCGCTTCGCTGCTGCTGCCCGCCGGCCATCGCGGCCCGGCCTTCCTGGTGTTCAACAATTTCCGCACCATCCTCAAGTACAACAACACTAGCTCCTATGCCCTGGGCGTGGCGCTGCTCTCGGAGCGCTATCGCGACGCCGGCCAGATCGCCGGCAACTGGCCCACCGACGATCTGCCGCTGAGCCGCAGCGAGCGCGTCGAACTGCAGCAGCGCCTGGCCGCGCTGGGCCTGGATCCGGGCAGCGCCGACGGCATCATCGGCGCCAATACCCGCAAGGCCATCCGCGCCTACCAGCAGTCCCAGGGCTGGCCGGCCGACGGCTATCCCAACCATCAGCTGCTGGACAAACTGCGCGGCTGACGCCTGCCGGCGATCCGTGTCTCAACCGAGACCGGGTCGCCGATCAGCCTGCGTCGACACCCTCCCTTCCGGTCTCCACCAGCACCTCCAGCAAGGCTGCCGCCGCCGGCGACAGCTCGTTGCCGTCCCGGCAGCCCACCACCAGTTCGCGACGCGCCCAGGCATCGCGCAGCGGGTGGCTGACCAGCGCCACGCCCGGTCCTGCCCGGAGCAGACTGGCGGCCGGCAGGATCGCCAGGCCCAAGCCGCGGGCGACCAGAGCGCAGGCCTGGATCGGACTCGGTACCCGAATGCGGATCGCCAGCTCCCGGCCCCACTGCGCCGCCTGGGCTTCCACATGGAGCTGCAGGGCATTGCCGCGAGACAGGCCGACGAAGGGCTGCTCGAGCAGTCGTGCGAAATCGACCGCCTCGCCATCCGGCAAAGGCAGGCTACCCGGCGCAGCGACCAGCACCAGGGGATCATCGCGAAAGGGTTGGATCTGCAGATCCTCCAAACCCGGCGCCGCCACGAAGATTCCCAGGTCGGCGCGACCTTCGCGGAGCGCCAGCACTATGCGTGAGCTGGGCAGCTCCTCGACTTCCACGTCCACCCTGGGCTGCGCCTGGAGGAAAGCGGCCAGGGGGTCATCCAGATGCTCCATCACCGCGGCGCCGTTGCCCAACAGCCGCACCCGCGTGCGGCTGTCCGCCACCGCGCCGGCAAGATCCTGGGCCATCTCGTCCAACCGCAGCAGGATCGCCCGGGCATGGCGCTCCAGGGTCAGGCCGGCCGGCGTGGGGCGTACGCCACGCGCGTGGCGGATCAGCAGCAGCGTTCCCAGGCTGTCTTCCAGGGCCTTGATGCGGCCACTGGCGGAAGGCAGCGCCAGGTGGCTCCGTTCGGCGCCCAGGGTGATGCTGCGCGCTTCCACGACATGGAGGAACAGCCGCAGGTCGAGCAGGTCGTAGCGCATCGCCTCAAAGCCTCTGTATGGACCTTAGGCAGCCTTCGCCAATCCCGGCTTCTCACCCAGGGTCCTGGAGCCCATGGTAACGCCTCCACCCGAGGAGACGACCATGACCATGCTGTTCTGTACCCTGATCTTCGTGCTGGCGGGACTGACCAAGGGTGTGCTCGGCCTGGGCCTGCCCACCGTCGCCATGAGTCTGCTGGCGCTGCTGATGACCCCGGCCGAAGCCGCTGCCCTGCTGTTGATCCCGTCCCTGCTCACCAATATATGGCAATTCTGCGCCGGCCCCGCGCCCTGGCAGAGCGTCAAACGCCTGTTGCCGCTGCAACTGGCCCTGGTGCCGGGCACCCTGCTCAGCATCCCGCTGCTGACCGGGAGCGATGGCGCCGGACTCGCCGCCGCGCTCGGTGCGGTGCTGGTCGCCTACGGCCTGATCGGCTGGACGGGCTGGCGCCTGCCCGCGCCCGGTCGTCATGAAGGGAAGGTCGCTCCGCTGGCGGGTTTCGTCACGGGTCTGATCACCGGCATGACCGGCGTCTTCGTGCTGCCGGCGGTGCCCTATCTGCAGAGTCTGGCGCTGGACAAGGAACAGCTGATCGAGGCCCTGGGGCTGAGCTTTACCGTCGCCACCCTGGCCCTGCTGGTGGGCCTCTGGTGGCAGAACGGACTGGCGGTCGAGCGCCTGGGTACTTCCAGCCTGTTGCTGCTCCCGGCCCTCCTGGGCATGGGACTGGGCCAGCGCGTGCGTCAGCGTCTCGATGAGCGCCTGTTCCGCCGGCTGTTCTTTGCTGGATTGCTGCTATTGGGAGCCTACGCCGTCCTGCATTATCTGCTGCGCCTGGGCTATCTTGGCTGAATCCGTCACAGTGCTGTCAGGTACAGCCGGTGTAGGCTGCACCTTCGACGGGCAGCAGGGTCTATGGGCGTAATTGAAGGGTCGCCGTGCCACGGCGCCCCTTCGACCCGGCCTTGTGCCTGACCGCTGCCTCTTTCCGACGTATACAGGACGCTTTCATGACGCTCGCTCCCAACGCAGGACGCCTCCCCGACGAGAATACCCTGACCCACCTGCCGCGCCTGGTGGCACGCTACTACAGCGATCGCCCCGATCCCAGCGATCCGGGTCAGCAGGTCGCCTTTGGCACCTCCGGGCACCGCGGTTCCTCGCTCAAGGGCAGCTTCAACGAATGGCACATCCTCGCCATCACCCAGGCCATCTGCGAATACCGTAAGGCCCAGGGCGTCGACGGCCCGCTGTTCATGGGCATGGACACCCATGCGCTGTCCGAGCCGGCCTTCATCTCCGCCCTGGAAGTGCTCGCCGCCAACGGCGTGGAAGTGCGCATCGACGCCGGCTGCGCCGAGACCAACGGCGAGCCGGGCTATACGCCCACCCCGGCGCTGTCCAACGCCATCCTCGAATACAACGCCGGCCGCAGCTCGGGCCTGGCCGATGGCATCGTCATCACCCCGTCGCACAATCCGCCGGCCGATGGCGGCTTCAAGTACAACCCCACCAATGGCGGCCCGGCCGACACCAACGTCACCAAGAGTATTCAGGACCGCGCCAATGCCCTGCTGGTGGCCGGTCTCGACGGCGTCAGGCGGATGGATTACCGCCAGGCGCTCAAGGCGTCCACCACCCATAAGTTCGACTTCCTCGACAGCTATGTCGGCGGCCTGGGCCAGGTCATCGACCTGGATGCCATCCGCGGCTCCGGCCTGACCTTTGGCGTCGATCCCCTCGGCGGCGCCGGGGTGCACTACTGGCCGCGCATCGCCGAGCGCTATGGCCTGCCGCTGGAGGTGCTGTCCACCCGCATCGACCAGACCTTCCGCTTCATGCGCCTGGATTGGGACGGCAAGATCCGCATGGACTGCAGCTCGCCCCACGCCATGGCCGGCCTGATCGAGAACAAGGACAGATTCGACGTCTCCTTCGCCTGCGACACCGACCATGACCGCCACGGCATCGTCGCCCGCTCGGTGGGCCTGCTCAATCCCAACCACTACCTGGCGGTGGCCATCGAATACCTCTTCACCCACCGTCCGCAGTGGAGCCCGCAGGCCGGCATCGGCAAGACCCTGGTGTCCTCCTCGATGATCGACCGCGTCGCCCAGGGCATCGGCCGCCAGGTGGTGGAAGTGCCGGTAGGCTTCAAGTGGTTCGTCGACGGCCTGCTGGACGGCAGCCTGGGCTTCGGTGGCGAGGAGTCCGCCGGCGCGTCCTTCCTGCGCAAGGCCGGCGGCGCCTGGTCCACCGACA
This sequence comes from Pseudomonas oryzihabitans, assembly GCF_014522265.1. Taxonomy (GTDB): domain Bacteria; phylum Pseudomonadota; class Gammaproteobacteria; order Pseudomonadales; family Pseudomonadaceae; genus Chryseomonas; species Chryseomonas aestiva. The sequence continues at coordinate 2,813,677 of NZ_CP017024.1, read as the reverse complement.
AGGACGGCCTCATCCTCGGCCTGTTGGCCGCGGAGATCACCGCCGTGACCGGCAAGGACCCGGGCGAGCGCTACCAGGCCCTTACCGAGCGCTTCGGCGCACCGGTCTACCAACGCATCGACGCCGCCGCCGACCGCGAGCAGAAGGCCCGTCTCGGCAAGCTGTCCGCCGCCCAGGTCACCGCCAAGGAGCTGGCCGGCCAGCCGATCACCGCCATCCTTACCGAAGCCCCCGGCAATGGCGCCGCCATCGGTGGCCTCAAGGTGGTCACCGAGAACGGCTGGTTCGCTGCCCGTCCCTCGGGCACCGAGGACGTCTACAAGATCTACGCGGAAAGCTTCGAGGGCGAAGCCCACCTGGGCCGCATCCAGGAAGAAGCCAAGGCGCTGGTGGATGGCGTGCTGCGCGGCTGACGGCGCGCGCCCTCACCCCAACCCTCTCCCCAGGGAGAGGGCGCTGAGAACGGATTGGCGGGGGTGAAGGTGTCTATCCACAAAAAAGGGCAGCCAGTGGCTGCCCTTTTTCCATTGCGACGCAAGGATCAGCTGATCTTCTTGGCGCCGTGCGCCTGCTGGTCGGCATGGTACGAGGAACGCACCAGCGGACCCGAGGCCACGTTCTTGAAGCCCATCCTGGCGCCTTCCTCGGCAAACCAGGCGAAAGTATCCGGATGGACGAAACGCTGCACCGGCAGGTGGTTGCGCGAAGGCTGCAGGTACTGGCCGAGGGTCAGCATGTCGATCTCGTGCTCGCGCATGCGCTGCATGACCTCGATGACTTCCTCGTCGGTCTCGCCCAGGCCCAGCATCAGGCCGGACTTGGTCGGCACGTGGGGCACGCGCTTCTTGAAGTTCTGCAGCAGGTCCAGCGACCACTCGAAGTCCGAACCCGGGCGCGCCGCCTTGTACAGGCGCGGCACGGTCTCCAGGTTGTGGTTGAAGACATCCGGCGGCTCCTGCTCGGTGATGGCCAGGGCGACGTCCATGCGACCGCGATAGTCCGGCACCAGGGTCTCCAGCTGGATGCCGGGGGTCAGTTTGCGGATCTCGCGCAGGCAGTCGACGAAGTGCTGGGCACCGCCGTCGCGCAGGTCGTCGCGGTCCACCGAGGTGATGACCACGTACTTCAGACCCAGGTCGGCGATGGCCACCGCCAGGTTCTTCGGCTCGTCCACGTCCAGCGGCTTCGGTCGGCCGTGGCCGACGTCGCAGAAGGGGCAGCGACGGGTGCAGATGTCACCCATGATCATGAAGGTGGCGGTGCCACCGGAGAAGCACTCGCCCAGGTTCGGGCAGGAGGCCTCTTCGCAGACACTGTGCAGCTTGTGCTTGCGCAGCAGCTGCTTGATGCGCTCGACCTCGGGGGTGACCGGGATGCGCACGCGGATCCAGTCCGGCTTGCGCGGCAGCTCCTCGGTGGGAATGATCTTTACCGGGATGCGTGCGACCTTTTCGGCGCCGCGCAGCTTGACGCCGGCTTCCACCTTGCTGGGGCGGGCGGGCGGGGTAAGGGTCTGGACGCTGTCTTGTACTGTAGTGGTCATGTCAATCCGATTCCAGGGTGATCGGTTCGGGGTAGCCCAGGCGCAGACTCAGGTGACGGACCAGAGACTCGCGGACCTCGTCGAAAGCTAGTGGCCCGGTCACCAGATCGCGGAGCTGGGTCATGGCCAGGCCGGCATAACCGCAGGGGTTGATCCGGCGGAAGGGTGCCAGATCCATGTCAACGTTGAGCGCCAGGCCGTGGAAGGACCGGCCATTGCGGATGCGCAGGCCCAGGGAGGCGATCTTGGCGCCATCCACATAGACACCCGGCGCATCGGCCCGGGCCGCGGCCTGCACGCCCCAGTCGGCGAGCAGCGCGATCAGGCTGTCTTCCATGGCACTGACCAATTCTCGCACGCCCAGGCCCTTGCGGCGAACATCCAGCAGCACATAGGCGATGAGCTGACCGGGACCATGGTACGTGACCTGGCCGCCGCGATCGACCTGCACCACCGGAATGTCACCCACGGCGAGCAGGTGCTCGGGCTTGCCGGCCTGCCCCTGGGTGAACACCGCGGGGTGCTGCAGCAGCCAGAGTTCGTCGGGGGTCGCGGGGCCGCGCTCGTCGGTGAAGCGGCGCATGGCCTCCAGGGTCGCCTCGTAGGGCCGCAGGCCCCAGCGGCGCACGCCCAGGCTGGCCGGGGCGGGAGTGCTCATCAGATCACCATGTGCACGCGGCCGGTGGCGCGCAGATCCTGGTGGATGGCCTGCAGCTGATCCACGCCGGTGGCGGTGATGAGCACCTGTACGGAGAGGAAACGGCCGTTACGACTGTCGCGGGTCACCAGGGTGTCGCGCTCCAGATCCGGTGCATGGCGCTGGACGATGTCGAGCACCAGCTCGGCGAAGTCGGCACCGGCATCGCCGATCACCTTGATGGGATAGCGCGGGCAGGGAAATTCGATCTTTGGGGGTTGAACGTCTTCGGTCATGCGGACTTCCAGGCCGATCGCTGTCGGCAGGGGGTGAAAGGCCCGCGGATGCGGGCCTTTGCAGGGTGACGGATCAGTTGAACAAGCCGTAGAAGAACAGGCGAATGCTATCCCACAGGCGACGGAAGAGGCCACCCTCCTCGACCGGCTGCAGGGCAACCAGGTCGGCGGTGTGCACCACCTTGTCATCCAGCTTCACCTCGACCTTGCCGATCACCTGGCCCTGGGCGATGGGTGCGATCAGCTGCGGATTGAGCACCATCTCGGCGTGCAGCTTCTTGGCCTGGCCGCGCGGCAGGGTCATGGTCAGGTCGTTGGCCAGACCGGCCTGGACTTCGCGGGTGTCCCCCTTCCATACCGGCGCCTTGGCCAGCTCGGTGCCCTTCTTGTAGAAGGACTGGGTTTCGAAGAAGCGGAAACCGTAGGTCAGCAGCTTCTGGGTCTCGGCGGCGCGGGCCTGTTCGCTGTTGGTGCCGAACACCACGGCGACCAGGCGCATGCCATCGCGCACGGCCGAGGCCACCAGGCAGTAGCCGGCTTCGTCGGTGTGGCCGGTCTTCAGGCCGTCGACGGTCTTGTCGCGCCACAGCAGCAGGTTGCGGTTGGGCTGCTTGATGTTGTTCCAGAAGAATTCCTTCTGGGAATAGATGGCGTAGTGCTGGGCATCGGCATTGATGATGGCGCGCGCCAGGATGGCCATGTCATGGGCCGAGGAATAGTGATTCGGATCCGGCAGGCCGGTGGCGTCCATGAAGTGGGTGTTCTGCATGCCCAGCTTCTGCGCGGTGGTGTTCATCATGTCGGCGAAGGCGTCTTCGCTGCCGGCGATGTGCTCGGCCAGGGCGACGCTGGCGTCGTTGCCGGACTGGATGATGATGCCGTGCAGCAGGTCACCGACCGACACCTGGGTGCCGACCTTGATGAACATCCGCGAACCGCCGGTACGCCAGGCGTGCTCGCTGACGGTGACCATGTCCGATTCCTTGATGCGCCCCCGGTTGATTTCCAGGGTGGCGATGTAGGCGGTCATCAGCTTGGTCAGGCTGGCCGGCGGCAGGCGCTGGTCGGAGTTGGATTCGGTGAGCACGGCGCCGCTGTTGGCATCCATGAGAATCCAGGCCTTGGCGGCCAGCTGGGGCGCTGCCGGAACCATTGTCTCGGCCGCCCAGACGGCCGGGACACAGGCGATCGTTACTAGGAGGAGCAGGCGTCGAGCGAGTTTTGCGATTGTCATCCGAATCTCTGAAAGGTTGGGGTATGGCAGGAGCAGCGGACCCAGACCGCTCGGTCCACGTCGATCCGCGCGAGGCGGATCACGACGGCTGGGGCCGGCGACTGGGCGTCATGAAGCATCCCTGCTTCAATCCGGTTGCACGAGAGACGCCTGACCCAGGCGGGCCACGCGTACGCTGTTCTGGAGCTGGGAGACCTCAGCCGGCTGGACCGGTCCGAGGCGGACCCGATGCAAGGTCTGCTGGTTGCGCACCGTCGAACTGATGAACACCGGGGCACCGGTCAGGTCGCTGAGCTTGTCCTTGAGCAATTCCGCAGCGTCCGGATTGGCGAAGGCCGCCACCTGCAGATAGAGCCCAGCGGCTGGGGCAGAAACGTTTTTTTTTGCGTCGACGGCCGCGGGCGTCACCGGCTCGGCATGCTGGTTGACCGGTGGCGTGTAAGTCTCGATGGCGCCGAAGGTCTGGGTCTCGGTGGTCTTCTGGGCCACCGGTGCCTGGCGCGGCTGGGCCAGCACCATGGGCACCGCCTGGCCACGCTGGGCCCAGTACTGCTGCGGATCTATGCCTTCGACGCTGACCCGGGCGGTGCCGATCTCGGCGTAGCCGAGCTTCTTGGCGGCGGCGAAGGACAGGTCGATGACCCGGTCGGAATAGAAGGGACCGCGGTCGTTGACGCGCAGGATGACGCTGCGGCCGTTGTCCAGGTTGGTGACCCGCACATAGCTGGGCAGCGGCAGGGTCTTGTGCGCCGCGGTCATGCCGTAGAGGTCGTAGGTCTCGCCGTTGGCGGTGGCCTGACCGTGGAACTTGGTGCCGTACCAGGAGGCGGTGCCGGTCACCCGGTAGTTGCGCGAATCGGTCAGCGGGAAATAGGTCTTGCCCAGCACGGTGTAGGGATTGTTCTTCAGCGGCCCGTTGTAGGGCATGGGCACGGCGTCGGGGATCCGGCTGACGTCCACGTCCCACCAGGGCGCGCCGTCACGGTGCGGACGCAGGTAGCCGCCCGGCCCGGCCACGCCCTTGCTGGTCGGCTTGGGCGCCTGGCTGGAGCAGCTCACCAGCAGCAGGCCGACGCCCAGGCAACCGGCCAGGCGCGCCAGGGCAGTCAGGCGCATCACGGCTTGGCACCCTCCGCGGCATGGCGCTCGGCGATGGCGTTCGCCAGATCGGTCACCGCCATGGCGTACATGACGCTGCGGTTGTATCGGGTAATGGCGTAGAAATTGGGCAGGCCCATCCAGTACTCCGGTCCCTTGTCTCCGTCGAGGCGGAACGAGGTTACACGCAAATCGTCACGCAGGGCAGGGTCTTGGGCGTTCCAGCCCAGGGCGCGCAGCTCGGCGACGCTCTTGACCGGCTCGATCCCGGCCACCACGCCCTCCTCCACCCGCTCGCCACTGACCTGGGCGCGGATGGCGGTCGGTCCGCGACCGGACCAGCCGTGGCGCTTGAAGTAGTTGGCCACGCTGCCGATGGCGTCGGTGGGATCGGACCAGATGTTGATGTGGCCGTCGCCGTCGAAGTCCACCGCATAGGCACGGAAGCTGCCCGGCATGAATTGCGGCAGGCCCATGGCGCCGGCATAGGAACCGGTGAGGCTGAGCGGATCGACCTGCTGTTCGCGGGCCAATAGCAGGAATTCGCGCAGTTGGCTGCGGAAGAAGGGCGCGCGGGGCGGATAGTCGAAGGCCAGGGTCGAGAGCGCGTCCAGCACCCGGTAGTTGCCGGTGTTGCGACCGTAGAAGGTTTCCACGCCGATGATGGCGACGATGAACTGGGCCGGCACGTCGTATTCGCGCTCGGCGCGGGCCAGGGCTTCTTCGTGGGCCTTCCAGAAGTCGACACCCTGGGCGATGCGCCGATCGGTGATGAAGATGGGCCGGTATTCGCTCCAGGGCTTGACCCGCTCGGCCGGTCGCGAGATGGCGTCGAGGATGGCCTGCTTGCGCTCGACCTCGCCGAACAGCGCCTGCAGCTGTTCCGGGGCGAAGCCATAGCTCTGACTCATCTCGGCGATGAAGTCGCGCGTCAGCGGTGCCGCGTCGTAGTCACCCGCGACGACGCCGGTCGTCACGCCCATCGCCCCCGCGAGCCCGAGGCTCAGCAGGCAGCGACGCATCCATCCCATTGTCGGCATCTAACCCTTCTTTGTTGCGTGTTAAACCTGGGCGATCCACTTGCGGTGCGTGTGGATCGACATCAAAACTCCGAACCCGGTGAACAAGGTGACCACCGAGGTGCCGCCATAGCTGATGAATGGCAGCGGTACGCCCACCACGGGCAAGAGCCCGCTGACCATGCCGATGTTGACGAAGACATAGACGAAGAAGGTCATGGTCACGCCGCCGGCGAGCAACTTGCCGAACAACGTCTGGGCCTGCACCGTGATGGTCAGGCCGCGACCGATCAGCAGCAGATACAGCACCAGCAGCAGGCAGACGCCGACCATGCCGAACTCTTCGCCGAGGACGGCAATGATAAAGTCCGTGTGACTTTCCGGCAAAAAATCCAGATGAGACTGGGTACCCAGCAGCCAGCCCTTGCCGAACACCCCGCCCGAGCCGATGGCGGCCTTGGACTGGATGATGTTCCAGCCGGCGCCCAGCGGATCCATCTCCGGATCGAGGAAGGTCAGGATCCGGCGCTTCTGGTAATCGTGCAGGACAAAGAACCACATGGCCACTGCCATGGGCACCGCGGCGCTCACCGCGCCGATCAGCCAGCGCCACTGCAGGCCGCCGACGAACAGCACGAAGCCGCCCGAGGCCAGTACCAGCATGGCGGTGCCGAGATCGGGCTGGTCGAGGATCAGCACGAAGGGCACCACCACCAGCGACAGGCTGATCAGGCTGTGCTTGAAGTTGGGCGGCAGGCTGCGCTTGGACAGGTACCAGGCCATCATCATGGGCATCAGCAGCTTCATGAATTCCGACGGCTGGAAGCGGATGACCCCGGGAATGTTGATCCAGCGGGTGGCACCCATGGCGTTGTGGCCCATGACGTCCACCACCACCAGCAGGGCCACGCCGATCACGTAGCCGAGGGGCACCCAGCGTGCCATGAAACGCGGTTCGAGCTGGGCGACGACGGCCATGGCCACCAGCCCGAGGCCGAAGGAGCTGGCCTGCTTGAACAGCAGGTCGAGATTGCGCCCGCCCGCGGAATAGAGGACGAACAGACCAGTCGCCCCCAGCATCAGCAGCAGGATCAGCAGCGGCCCGTCGATGTGCAGGCGCTGCAGCAGGGTGGCGCGCCGCTTCATCACGTCCCCTTCGGGGATGGTGCGATCGAAGTTGGGAGCAAGACTCATGGCTGCACCTTGGTCGCGGCGGCGGTGGCCGCGGCGGTAGTGGGCTTGGCGTACTCGGCCTTGAGATGGCCCTGGTCATCAAGCAGCCAGGCATCCAGTACCTGGCGCACCACCGGGGCGGCCACGCCGCTGCCCGACTCGCCGTTCTCGACCATCACCGCCACGGCGATCTGCGGATTGTCGGCCGGGGCGAAGGCGACGAACAGGGCGTGGTCGCGGTGCCGCTCCTTGAGCGCCGCCGAGTTGTACTTCTCGTTCTGGCGAATGGCGACCACCTGGGCGGTACCGCTCTTGCCGGCGATGCGGTACTGGGCGCCGACATTGATCTTGTGGGCGGTGCCGCGCGGATTCTGCACCACCATTTCCATGCCGTGGACGGCCCTGTCCCAGTAGGTCGGGTCCCTGAGCTCGATGTCGGGCATGGGATTGCTGTCCACCGGCGGCTGGCCATCGAGGGTCCTGGCGAGGTGCGGACGGATCCACTTGCCATGGTTGGCGATCAGGGTGGTGACCTGGGCCAGCTGCAGTGGCGTGGTCTGCATGTAGCCCTGGCCGATCCCGAGGATCAGCGTCTCGCCGGGGAACCAGGCCTGGCGGCGGGTGGCACGCTTCCACTGGCGCGAGGGCATCAGGCCCGGTGCCTCCTCGAACATGTCCAGGGAGACCTTCTGGCCGAGACCGAACTTGCCCATGTACTCGGAGAGGCGATCGATGCCGATCTTGTGGGCGAGATCGTAGAAGTAGGTGTCGTTGGATCTCATCAGCGCCATGTCCAGATCCACGTAGCCGTCGCCGCCGTGGTTCCAGTTGCGGTACTTGTGATCGTAGTTGGGCAACTCGTAGTAGCCCGGATCGAAGACCCGCGCCTGGGGCGTGGTGGCGCCGCTGTCGAGACCGGCGATGGCCACCGCCGGCTTGATGGTCGAACCGGGTGGATAGAGGCCGCGCAGCACCCGGTTGTAGAGCGGGCGATCGATGGAGTCGCGCAGCTCGGAATATTCCTTGAAGCTGATCCCGGTGACGAAGGGATTGGGGTCGTAGCTCGGCTGGCTGACCATGGCCAGCACCTCGCCGGTCTTGGGCTGGATGGCGACGATGGCGCCACGGCGCCCACCCAGGGCGGCTTCGGCGGCGGCCTGCAGGCGCGAATCGATGGTCAGGACGATGTCCTTGCCCGGCTTGGGGTCGGTGCGATTGAGTACCCGCAGCACCCGGCCGCGGGCATTGGTCTCCACCTCTTCGTAGCCCACCTCGCCGTGCAGCTCGGGCTCGTAGAAGCGCTCCACGCCGGTCTTGCCGATGTGGTGGGTGCCGCTGTAGTTGACCGGATCCAGGCGCTTGAGCTCCTGTTCGTTGATCCGCCCGACATAACCCACCGAATGGGCGAAGTGCTCGCCCATGGGATAATGACGCACCAGTTGCGCCGTCACCTCGACCCCGGGCAGGCGGAACTGGTTGACGGCGATCTTGGCGATCTGCTCCTCGGTCAGCTCGAACAGCACCGGCACCGGCTCAAAGGGACGCCGGCCCTGCTTCATGCGCTTCTCGAACAGCTCGCGATCTTCCTCGGTCAGGCCGAGCACCTGCACCAGGGTATCGAGGGTCTGCCGCCAGTTGTCGGCCCGCTCGCGGGTGATGGTCAGGCTGAAGCTGGGGCGGTTGTCGGCGACGATGATGCCGTTGCGGTCGTAGATCAGGCCACGGGTGGGCGGGATCGGCTGGACATGGACCCGGTTGTTTTCCGACAGGGTCGAGTGGTAGTCGTGCTGGATGACCTGCAGGTAGTACATGCGCGCCACCAGTACGCAGGCGAGCACGAGAAAGAGCACCGCCCCGACCGTCACGCGGGCGCGGACGAGCTGAGCGTCTTTCTCGTGGTCCTTGAGGCGTATGGGTTGCGACATCGCAGGTACGGACTACTTGTGATACGGATGGCCGGCCAGTACGGTCCAGGCGCGATAGAGCTGCTCACCGACGAGGATGCGCACCAGCGGATGCGGCAGGGTCAGCGGCGAGAGCGACCAGCGCTGTTCACTGCGCGCCTGCACCTCGGGCGCGAGACCCTCGGGACCGCCGACCATGAGGTTGACGGTGCGGGCTTCCAGGCGCCACTGCTGGAGTGTTTCAGCCAGTTGCTCGGTGCTCCAGGGCTTGCCGGTGACCTCCAGGGTCACCACGCGTTCGCCCGGTTGCACCTTGGCCAGCATGGCCTCACCCTCCTGGCGGATCAGCCGGGCGACGTCGGCGTTCTTGCCACGGGTCTGCAGCGGGATCTCGACGAGTTCCAGCGGCAGTTCCGGTGGCAGACGCTTGACGTACTCGTGCCAACCCTCTTCGACCCAGCGCGGCATGCGCGAGCCGACGGCGATGAGACGCAGGCGCACCGGCGTTATTCGCCGTGGGCGGCGCGGCTCTGCTCGGCACCGCGCCAGAGGCGCTCGAGGTCATAGAACTCGCGGGTGGTCGGCAGCATCACGTGGACGACCACGTCACCCAGGTCGAGCAACGCCCATTCACCGCCTTCCAGGCCTTCGCTGCCCAGCGGGCGTACGCCCTGCTGCTTGACCTTTTCCAGCACGTTGTCGGCCAGCGACTTGACGTGGCGGCTGGAGGTGCCGCTGGCGATGACCATGATATCGGTCACGCTGGTCTTCTCACGGACGTCCAGGGAGATGATGTCCTGGGCCTTCATGTCTTCCAGGGCGGCGATGGCCACCTGGACGAGTTGTTCGCTTTGCATGGTGTAACTCTTACCTCGGTTCGGAGGACGCCGGATAGAGGCCGTGCGTCCGGATGTAATCAAGCACGGCATCGGGCACCAGGAAGCGGATGGACTTCCCGGTGGCCAGGAGGCCGCGGATCTGGGTGGCGGACACCGCGAGCGGGTTCTGCCAGATAAAGGTGATCTGCCCGCCCGGTCCCTTCAGGGCCTGGGGATCGGGCTGACTGCGCGCCGCCAGGAAATCGCGCAATTCCTGGCAGGGCTCGCTGTCGGCGTCGGGTCGTTGCAGGACCAGGATGTGGCACAGCTCCAGCAATTCGCGCCAGCGGTGCCAGCCCGGCAGGCCGCAGAAGGCGTCCCAACCCAGCATGAGCAACAGCTGCACCTCATCGCCGAGTTCGGCGCGCAGGCTTTCCAGGGTCTCTATGGTATAGGAGTGGCGCGTCCGGCGCAGTTCCCGGTCATCGACCACCAGGGTCGCGACGTCGGCCACCGCCAGTCGCACCATCGCCAGGCGATCCTCGGCGGAGACGCTGGGCGCCTCGCGATGGGGCGGCCGGGCGCTGGGGATCAGCCGCAGTTCGTCCAGCGTCAGCGCCTCGGCCACCTCCAGCGCCGCGCGCAGATGACCGATGTGCACCGGATCGAAGGTACCGCCGAACAGGCCGATGCGGGTGGGCAGGCTGCTCATCAGCTACGGACGTGACCGTCGCCGAAGACCACGTATTTCTCGCTGGTCAGGCCTTCCAGGCCCACCGGGCCGCGGGCGTGCAGCTTGTCGGTGGAGATGCCGATCTCGGCGCCCAGGCCGTATTCGAAGCCGTCGGCGAAACAGGTCGGCGCATTGATCATGACCGAACTGGAATCGACTTCGGCCAGGAAGCGCCGCGAACGGCCGAGACTTTCCGTCACGATCGCATCGGTGTGATGGGAGCCGTAGTGGTTGATGTGCTCGATCGCCCGGTCCAGACCATCGACGATGCGGATGGACAGGATGGGCGCCAGATATTCGGTGGACCAGTCGGCCTCGGTGGCGGGCAGGGCCTGGATCAGGTCCCGCGTAGGCTCGCAGCCCCGCAACTCCACGCCCCTCTCTTCGAAGCGGCGCGCCATGGCCGGCAGGAAGGCCTCGGCCACCTTGGCATCGACCAGCAGCGTTTCCATGGCACCGCAGATGCCATAGCGGTAGCACTTGGCGTTGAAGGCAATGGACTCGGCCTTGGCAAGGTCAGCAGCCTCGTCGACATAGACGTGGCAGATTCCGTCGAGGTGCTTGATCACCGGGACGCGGGCATCGTTGCTGATGCGCTCGATCAGATTCTTGCCACCCCGCGGCACGATGACGTCGACGAACTCGGGCATGGTGATCAGGGCGCCGACGGCAGCCCGGTCGGTGGTCTCAACTACCTGGACTGCAGCGGCGGGCAAGCCGACCTCGGCCAGCCCTTTCTGAATGCAGGCGGCGATGGCGCGATTCGAGCGAATGGCTTCGGAACCACCGCGTAGGATGGTTGCGTTGCCCGATTTCAGGCAGAGACTGGCCGCGTCGATCGTCACGTTGGGCCGGGATTCATAGATGATGCCGATGACCCCCAGCGGCACGCGCATCTTGCCAATCTGGATCCCGGACGGCCGAGCGCTCAGGTCACGAACGGCGCCTACCGGATCCGGCAGGGCGGCAACCTGCTTGAGGCCGTTGATCATCGCGTCGATCCGCGCCGGCGTCAGCGTCAGGCGATCAAGCAGTGCCGACTCGAGTCCAGCAGCCGTAGCGGCCGCGACATCCTCGGCATTGGCGGCGACCAGCGCTTCGCGATCGGCACCCAAGGCATCTGCAATGGCGTTCAGCGCCAGGTTCTTCTGGCCGGTGGACGTACGAGCGAGGACCCGCGACGCAGTACGGGCAGCCTGGCCAAGACGGGTCATGTAGGCGGAGACGGACTCGGTCATGGTCGGCGGCCTGCGGAAGACGGTGGGAAAGCCGCAGAGTATAGCGTCGCCGGGCCCTGCGCGGCCAGCGCCGGGGGGCCTGGCGGTGGCATTCGTCTGCGCTATTTGGTTGACTCGCCACGGCCTGTCGGGAATCATCCCCGGCTGTATTTGCCGTTCAGCTTGCGTTCAGCTATTCCCTAATAGCCGAAATCGTTCCAGCTCTGCGCCAGGTGCTGCAGCGACGCCTACCAGCCTTCACGGAAAGAACCATGCCCAAGCACCTCACCTTGTCCCTTGGTCTGCTCGCCCTGCTGATCCATGCCGACGCGACCTGGGCCGCCGCTGCCGACGCCGCGCCGACCGCGGCCGCCGTCCAGGCGCTGGAAGCCCAGCTGAAGAAGACGCCCCAGGATCCGGATGCCCTGGGCAAGCTGGGCAGTGCCCGCCTGGCGCAGCAGCGCTGGACCGATGCCGAGCAGTTGCTGACCCAGGCCGTGCAGAAAGGGGGCAAGACCTGGCAGCCGGCGCTGGACGAGGCGCGCTACCATCACCTGCTGGAACGCGCCCACGCGGCCGAGAACAAACGCGAGCTGGACCAGGCGCGGGATCTCAGCGTGGAAGCCATCCGGCTAAAGCCCGAAGCGGTCGAGGCGCAGCTGTTCCTCGCCGGCATCCAGAGCCAGAAACGCCAATGGGAACTGGCCGAGGCCACCTACCGCCAGGTGCTGATGCGCGAGCCGGCCAACGTCGACGCCTACTATGGGCGCATCGCCGCGCTCAACGAGCTGGGCCGCACCGAAGAAGCCCTGCAACTCACCAAGAATCTGCAGCCGAGCGCCAAGAGCCCGATCAAGGGCCTGGATCGCCTGCGCGCCGGCCAGGCCATGCAGGAAGCCGAAGCCGCCGAAGCGCGGGGCGATCTGCAGGGCGCCTCGCGGCTGCTCGAACAGGCGCGCAAGGAAGCCCCGGAAGATCCCTGGCTGCGCCTGGCCCAGGCCCGCCTGGAGGTTCGTCAGGGCCGGCCGCGCGCCGCCCGCGATCTGGTGGACAGCCTGGTCAAGGATGGCGCCCAGCGCCCCGAGGTGCTCTATGCCAGCGCCCTGCTGTCCAACGAGCTGGGTGAATACCCGCGCGCCATGCAGACCCTGATGCGCATTCCCCAGGCGCAGCGTTCGCCGGACATGAACGCCCTGGCCGCGCGCATCACCTTCAACGAACAACTGGCCGAAACCGTGGCCCTGGCCAAGCAGGGTCGCCGCGAGGAAGCGCGCAGCCTGATGCAGCGCCTGGAAGCCCGCGCCGGCCGCAATCCGGATCTGATCGGCGACCTGGCCGAAGCCTTCGCCACCGCCGGCGATCCCGAGCACGGCCTGGCCCTGCTCAAGCCGATGATCACCGGCGATACCCGCCCGGCACCCGCCATGCAGCTGCACTACGCCAGCATCCAGCTGCAGCTGAACCAGGACCAGACCGTGGGCAATGTCCTGCGCGACCTGCAGGGGGTGGTGCTCGACAGCGGCGAGAAGCAGCAGTACGACGACCTCCTCGCCCGCTACCGCATTCGTCAGGCCGATCGCCTCACCGACCAGGGCAAGCTGGCTGCCGCCTACGACACCCTGGCGCCGGCGCTCAAGGCCCGTCCCGACGACAAGGCCGCCCAGGCCGCCCTGGCACGCATGTACCTGGCCAGCGGCGACACCCAGAAGGCCCGCCAGCTCTATCGCGACGTGCTCAGCGACCAGCCGAAGGACGCCGAGCTCTATCTGGGCGCCGCCGAAATCGCCGCCAAGTCCCAGGACAGCGTCACCGCCCGCCAGTACCTGGACCAGGCGGTCAAACTCGGCCAGAGCGATCCCCTGGTGCTGCGCCGCGCCGCCCTGCTCTACCGCGACATCGGCATGGCCGGCACCGCGACCGGCCTGCTGGAGCAAGTGGTGCAGGTGGAGCGCAAGGATCGCGAGTCCGCGGCCCGCGCCGCCGGCGCCAGTGACAATCCCTTCGCCACCCTGCCCGGGCAGACCCGCAGCGATGACGCCCTGGCCGCCGTTCCGGCCGCCGCGGGTGGCAACGCCGCCGGCGGCGACTACGCCTGGAGCGATCCGCTGCAGGCGCAGAAGGCTGCCAACAACCCCTTCAACGACCTGTCCGTGGTACCTACCAGCAGCCTGTCGAGCAGCCTGGCCACCGAGCAGATCCTCGGCCAGCTGCAGCGCGAGCGCAGCATCCGCATCACCCAGGGTCTGAGCGTACGCAGCTACGATCCCAGCGGCAGTTCGCGCCAGACCACCGTCAGCGCACCGCTGGAGATCTCCTTCCCCGCCGGCGACCAGCGCCTGGCCGTGCGCGTCACCCCGACCCGCATCAACGACAGCAGCAGCGACGGCAGCCAGAAGGAAAACGGCGTGGCGGCATCCATCGCCGTGGAAGATGCCGGGCGCGGGCTCAAGGGCGACATCGGCGTCTCGCCGGTGGGCCTGAGATACAGCACCGTGGTCGGCGGCGCGACCCTGGAACGTCCGCTGAGCAGCCTCAGCGAGAACCTGCTCTATGCCCTGAGCGTGTCGCGGCGTTCGGTGACCGATTCCCTGGCGTCCTACGGCGGCATCCGCGATCCGCGTACCGGCCAGGAGTGGGGCGGCGTCACCGCCAATGGCGGCCTGGCGCGGCTGAGATACGACGATGGTCGTTACGGCTCCTACATCTACGGCGCGGCCCATCGTCTGACCGGTCATGACGTCAAGGACAACGACCGCTTCGAGATCGGCACCGGCGTCTACTACTACCTGCGCAATGGCCCGGACAGCCTGTTCACCGTGGGCCTCTCGGCCACCGCGATCGGCTATGACAACAACCAGAACCACCTGACCTACGGTCATGGCGGCTACTTCAGCCCGCAGCGCTACTTCGCCATCGGCGTACCCCTGGTGTGGGCACAGCGGGGCGATCTCTGGGCCTATCAGGTGCAGGGCATGCTGGGCGTGCAGACCATTCGCCAGGACGCCGCGGATCGCTATCCGGACGACGCTGCCCTGCAGGCGGCCGCGGAAGCCGCCGGCGAAGGCCAATACGGCAGCAAGAGCAAGACCGGCGTGGCCTACAGCCTCTCCGCCAATGGCGAATACCGCCTCAGCGGGCAGTTCGCCCTGGGCGGTCGCCTGGGCATGGACAATTCCCAGGACGAGCGCGACGTCAACGGCAACCTCTATCTGCGCTACTTCTTCGAAGAGCAGGAAGGCCGACCGCAACTCTCGCGGCCGCAGCCCTACCGCTCGCGCAACGAGGAATAAGGAAAAAGGCCCGCACCCGCGGGCCTTTTTTTGCCTCGGCACGCGGTCCGTTGCCGCCGAAACAACCGCTCGTCCCCACGCTCGTCGCCCCCGCGACCGCCCCGTCCCCGGGCCACGCCTTTCGTCCGCACGGCGCCAGGCGTGACGTTGACGGCTGCTTGAGGTGATCTAAACATTGAAGTGAACCGGCGCTAAAAAGCGAGACTATCCGTTCGCTCCGCCTCAATGCCCGCATACGCATTTTCAATTGGTGCGTCACGAACTCCGCGTGACAGTATCCGCAAAAAATGACACCTGATGGCTTTTAGCCATAATTTTGACGTCAAGCACCTGCCCAGACCCTTCACCTTTTCGGAATCCGCCATGGTCCGTTCGCTGGATATTGCCAATCTGTTCCGCTCCTTCGGCGGTGATCCCCAGCGTTACCATGAGTTCGAAACAGCCGAGCCGGCGCTGCACGAAGCGACCCCGCCGGCCGCGTCGCAGCCACAGCCACAGCCACAGCCGCAGCCGCAGCCACAGATCGTGCCGAGCGCCCAGGGCGAACCGGTCATCACGATGGCCGAGGCGGCCAGCCAGGCGGAACCGGGCGCCCTGCCTCCGCTGTCGCGAGAGCTGGCGCAGCTGCATAGCAGCCGCCAGGCCAGCCAGGCGGTCGTCGCCCTGGATCAGGCGCTGAGTCGCGCGTTGCCGCCACTGGCCAATCCGGTCCTGGCGTTGATGTCGGCGCGCGGCGGCACGGGCAAGACGGTCATCGCCGCGGGGCTGGCCCAGACGCTGAGCCGCAGCGGTCAACCGGTGCTGCTGGTGGAGCTGGATAGCCAGAACGTGCTGTCTTCGCTGTTGCTGCAGGAAGCTTCGTCCACCACCGGCTCGATCAGGGCGCCGCTCTCCGTCTGTCTGGCGGTGGACGACTGCCTGCGCCTGGTGCCCTTCGGTGCTCCCGACGAGCTGGATCTCCAGGCCCTGGAACAGGCCCTGGCCACCGACACCCAGTGGCTGACCCGACGCCTGCAGGCGCTGGACGTCCCGGCCGATACCCTGGTGATCCTCGATTGCCCCACCGGCTCGACGCCTCTGAGTCGTCAGGCCATGGCCCTGGCCACCCGGATCCTGGGGGTAACGACCGCGGATGCGACCGGCTACGCCAGTCTGCCGCGCCTCGAACGCCAGTGGCAGCGCTGCAGCGGTCAGGTCACTCCGCTGCACCTGCTCAACCGGGTCGATCCCGCCCGGCCCCTGAGCCAGGATATCGCCGCCATCGTGGCGCACTCCTGGGGCGAACGCCTGCTGGGTGTTCTGCCGGAAAGCCCCGACCTGGAACAGGCCCTGGCGCTGGGCCAGGGCCTGGCCAGCGTCCAGGATGCCTGGGCACGCGGCCTGGCCGAGCTGGGCGAGGAATTGCTGGGCGATCGCCGCTCGCCCGCGCTGCACGCCGCGCGCGCCTAGCCATGAGCTTTCTCGACCGCCTGGAACAGGTTCGCCAGCGCCGCGCGGCGCGTGCTGCCGAGGCAACGTCCACCCCGCCAGCGGCGCCTTTGTGGCTGCAACTGCTGGCCTGGACAGCCGCCGCGTTGCTGGGCGTTCTACTGGTGAGCGTGCCCCTGGCACTGGAAGAGCAGGCGCTGTTCGCCATCGGCTGCTTCGGCGCGGCCCTGCTGCTGCGCCGGCTGCCCGGGCGGCTGCCGGTGATCGCGCTGGTCCTCTTGTCGCTGCTGGCGTCACTGCGCTACCTCTACTGGCGCCTGACCAGCACCCTGGGCTTCGAGACGCCGCTGGAGATGGTGCTCGGCTACGGGCTGGTGGCCGCCGAACTCTATGCCCTGGCGGTGCTGGTGTTCGGCTATCTGCAGACCATCTGGCCGCTGCGCCGCACCCCGGTCCCGCTGCCGGCTGATCCGGCCACCTGGCCCACCGTGGACGTTTTCATCCCCACCTACAACGAAGCCCTGAGCATCGTGAAGCTGTCGATCCTGGCGGCCCAGGCCATCGACTGGCCACGCGACAAGCTGCGGGTGCACGTGCTCGACGACGGCCGTCGCGAGGACTTCCGCCACTTCTGCGCGACCGCCGGCGTCTCCTACCTGGTGCGCGAGAACAACGAGCATGCCAAGGCCGGCAATCTCAATGCGGCGCTGAAGGTCACCGACGGCGAATACATCGCCATCTTCGATGCCGACCACGTGCCGACGCGTTCCTTCCTGCAGGTCTGCCTGGGCTGGTTCCTCAAGGACCCGCAGCTGGCCATGCTGCAGACCCCGCACTTCTTCTTTTCCCCCGATCCCTTCGAGAAGAATCTCAAGACCTTTCGCACCGTGCCCAACGAGGGCGAGCTGTTCTACGGCCTGGTGCAGGATGGCAACGACCTGTGGAACGCCACCTTCTTCTGCGGCTCCTGCGCGGTGATCCGCCGCACCATGCTGGAAGAGGTCGGCGGCGTGGCCACCGAGACGGTGACCGAGGACGCCCACACCGCGCTCAAGCTCAACCGGCTCGGCTACAACACCGCCTACCTAGGCATTCCCCAGGCCGCCGGTCTGGCCACCGAAAGCCTGTCGCGCCACATCGCCCAGCGCATCCGCTGGGCCCGCGGCATGGCGCAGATCTTTCGCATGGACATGGCGACCTGCCCAACGTCGCGGTGATCGGCACTTCCTTCTCGCGCAATTCCAATTTCCTGCCGTTCCTGGAGCAGGCCCTGGGCGCCAGCGTCGGGCGCTTCGCCAAGGATGGCGGGCATTTCGCCGGCGCGGCGCGCGACTACTTCGCCAGTCCCGCCTTCCGACAAACCCCGCCACAGTTATTGGTCTGGGAAATTCCCGAGCGCGATTTACAATCCCCCGGCCCCGAGGCGTTGCGTCTCGATCCGCGTCCTTGAGGCAACCAAGGCTTTCCCCATGGGTCTGAGGACGCAACCCCCAGCCCCAGGAAGCCTTTCGATGACGGAACTGCTAGACGGCCTGACCCAGTGGATCAACCAGCACCACCAGTGGCTGGGCGTGGCCATCTTCATCATCTCCTTTCTCGAGTGCCTGGCCCTGGCCGGGCTGGTGGTACCCGGCACGGTGATCCTGTTCGCCGTGGCCATCGCCGCCGGCAATGGCGCGCTCAACCTCTTCGATACCCTGCTGCTGGGCTTTCTCGGCGGCATCCTCGGCGACGCGGTGTCCTATTTCATCGGTCGGCGCTTCCATGAAGGCATCCGCCGCCTGCCCGGACTGCGCACCCATCCGGAATGGATCGGCTCGGCCGAGGGCTTCATCCACAGATACGGCGTAGCCAGTCTGCTGGTGGGTCGTTTCATCGGTCCGCTGCGCCCGCTGCTGCCGCTGATCGCCGGCATGCTCGACATGCCCCTGGTCAAATTCGTCAGCGTCAGCCTGGTGGCCGCCGCCGGCTGGTCCATCGCCTATCTCGGCCCGGGCTGGGTGACCGGCGCGGCCTTCCGCCTGCCGCTGCCGGAGGGCTTCTGGCAACAGGCCGGCATCGTCTTCGGTGGCGCCGCGGTGCTGCTGACGGTGGTGGCCCATGGCGCCTGGCGCGAGCGCGCCGGCACCACGCTGATCAGCGGCGCCCTCTGCCTGGCCGGGCTGCTGGCGCTGCTGTTCGGCTGGCACCACCTGCGCGCCTTCGACGAAGGCCTGATGGCGCTGGTCCAGGAGCATCGCGAAGGCTGGCTCAACCTGGTCGCCGTGGTCATCACCCGCATGGGCGATTTCCGCACCCAGCTGATCCTGGCCGCCGTGCTGATCCTGGTGCTGGCCGCCTACCGCCAGTGGCGCCCGCTGCTGTTCGCCCTGGGCACCACCCTGGGGACCGCCCTGGCCAACGGCCAGTTGAAGAACCTGCTGGCCCGTGCCCGCCCCGACGTGCTCGCCGAGCCGCTGACCACCTACAGCCTGCCCAGCGGCCACAGCTCGGCCTCCTTCGCCTTCTTCCTGACCCTGGGCATCCTCGTCGGGCGCCGCTATGGTCCGCGCGGGCGCCTCGCCTGGCTGGTGATCGCTGCCATGCCAGCGGTACTCATCGCCCTCAGCCGCGTCTACCTAGGCGTGCACTGGCCCACCGACGTCCTCGCCGGTGCCCTGCTCGCCGGGGGCTTCTGCGGCCTGAGCCTGGCGCTGCTGCAGAAGACCGGCGGCAATCGCCTGGAGCCGATTCCGACGCGGACCTGGTGGGTGCTGCTGCCACTGGTTGTGCTGGTACTGGCCTTCGCCGCCGGCTGGGCCCTGCCAGCGGCCATCGAGCGCTATGCGCCCCGGCTGTAAGGCCGCCGCTAGCCAAAAAATCCGCTCAGGTTCCTGCAGTTCCGTCTCTCTTGTGGTCTGAACGCCTGGAATTGCAGAAGTGGCCGGGGGAGGCTCGATAGATGGCAGCGCAGATTGCCGACTGGAACGAACTGGACTTTCTCGCCGGCGGCGGCGAGATGGGTGCCCGCTTGCGCACCCACGACTGGTCGGATTCGCCCCTGGGCCCGCCGTCGCAGTGGCCGCAATCGCTGCGCTCGGCACTGAGTATCTGCCTGAACTCCAGCTTTCCCACCGCCATCTACTGGGGCCCCGACCTGCTGCTGCTCTACAACGATGCCTGGGCACCGATTCCCGCGGAACGCCACCCCTGGGCCTTCGGACGTCCCGCCCAGGAGGTCTGGCAGGACATCTGGCCGGTGGTCGGACCGCAGTTCGAGCAGGTCCTGAGCAGCGGCCAGGGCTTTTCGGTCTTCGACCAGTTGCTGCCGATGGTGCGCCAGGGCGTGGCCAGCGAGACCTACTGGAACTACAGCTTCACGCCGATTCGCGGTGAGGGCGGCGAGATCGCCGGGATCTTCAACCAGGGCCACGAGACCACCCAGCGCATCCTCGACGAGCGGCGGCGCGCCGCCGAGGCCGCGCGCCAGCGGCGGATGTTCGAGCAGGCGCCCGGCTTCGTCGCCATCGTGCGCGGGCCGGACCACGTCTTCGACTTCGTCAATGTCGCCTACAGCCGCCTGTTCGATGGCCGGCCCCGTGAAGGCCTCACGGTGCGCGAAGTCTTTCCCGAATTGCAGAGTCAGGGCTACCTCGAGTGGCTCGAACAGGTCTATCGCAGCGGTCGCCGCTTTGTCGCCGAGCACCAGCCCCTGCGCCTGGAGACCGTGGGCGAACCGGTCCGCACCCTGTATCTGGATTTCATCTACGAACCCCTGACCGACGAAACCGGTCAGGTGATCGGCATCTTCTGCCAGGGGCAGGACGTCACCGAGGCCCATCTGGCCCGGGCTGCCCTGGAAGCCAGCGAACGACGCTTTCGCACCGCCCTGGAAATCGAGACGGTGGGCGCCCTCTGCTTCGATGCCGAAGGGCGGCTGATCGATGCCAATGACGCCTTCCTGCGCATGAGCGGCCATGACCGCGCGGACCTGGCTGCCGGGCGCATCGCCTGGCCGGCACCGAGACTGCCACGCGCCGATGCTCAGGCGCCGCCCGAGGAGCGTTGCTATCGACGCCGCGACGACTCGACCGGCTGGGCTCTCGTGGCCGCCAAGCGCCTGCCTGATGGCAGCGCCTTCGAATTCCTGGTCGACATCAGCGACCGCAAGCAGGCCGAAGCCGAGTTGCGCGAGGAAACCCGCACCCTGGAAGCCCTCAAGCGCATCGACACGGAACTGGCCAGCGAGCTGGATCTGGCGCATCTGGTGCAGACCGTGACCGATGCCGGGGTGGAATTGACGGGCGCCCGCTTCGGCGCCTATTTCAGTCATCAGGCCGCCGAGGACGGCGGCTCCCTGCGTCTCTTCACCCTATCCGGTGCCGAGCGCGTCGATTTCGAGTGCCTTGGCGAGCCCGGCGCCACGGCCATGTTCGCCCCCACCCTGGAGAACGCGGGCGTGGTGCGAGCCGACGATGTGGCTACCGATCCGCGCTATGGCCAGTCCGCACTGCACCAGGGCCTGCCGCCTGGACGTCCGCCGGTGCGCAGCTATCTGGCCGTCGCCGTGGTGGCCCGTGACGGGACGGTGCTGGGTGGACTCTTCTTCGGCCATGCCGAACCAGGGCGTTTCAGCCTTCGCCACGAACGACTGATGGCGGCCCTGGCCGCTCGCGCGGCCATCGCCATCGAGCAGGCCCAGTTGTTCCAGGCGGTGCGTACCGCCAACGAGACCCTCGAACAGCGCGTCATCGAGCGCACCGCCGAGCTGACCCAGGCGCAGCAGGCGCTGCATCAGGCGCAAAAGATGGAAGCCATCGGCCAGTTGACCGGTGGCATCGCCCATGACTTCAACAACCTGCTGGCCGGCATCATCGGCAGCCTGGAACTGATCGAGCGCCGTCTGCAGCAGCAGCGTACCGACCAGCTCGACCGGCTGCTCGGTGGCGCCCAGGCCTATGCCGCACGCGCCGCCTCCCTGACCCAGCGGCTGCTGGCCTTTTCCCGGCGGCAGACCCTGGAACCCAAGCCCACCGACGTCAACGAGCTGATGCTGGCCATGGAGGAATTGATCCGCCGCAGCGTCGGCCCGGCGATCGACGTCCAGGCCGAGCCAGCGGAACCGCTGTGGTCCACGGTGATCGATGCGGTGCAACTGGAAAGCGCCCTGCTCAACCTGGCGATCAATGCCCGGGATGCCATGCCCCAGGGAGGACAGCTGCGGTTGTCCACGGCCAATCTGCCCGAGGACGCGCCCGAGCGACCGGACGATCTGCCTGCAGGAGACTATGTGCGGGTCAAGGTAAGCGACACCGGTAGCGGCATCGTGCCGGAGATCCTGGAACGGATCTTCGATCCCTTCTTTACCACCAAGCCACCGGGTCAAGGCACCGGATTGGGCCTGTCCATGGTGCATGGCTTCGTGCACCAGTCGGGTGGCCAGATCCAGGTCGATACCACGCCTGGCGTGGGGACCTGCATCTCGCTCTATCTGCCGCGAGCGCCGGAGGGCGACGCCCGCACGTCCTGAGCGACGCCTGGTGGCGCCGCTCAGCCGATGCTAGAGGCCGGCACCATGGGGCGTGGTGCCGCCCTTCATCTGCGATTGCAGGTAGTTCTGCAGGCCGATCTTGTCGATCAGGCCCAGCTGCTGCTCCAGCCAGTAGGCATGATCTTCCTCGGTGTCTTCCAGCTGCACCACCAGGATCTCGCGGGTGACGAAGTCCTTGTGCTGGTTGCACAGGGCCACGCCCTGGGCCAGGGCTTCCCGTACCTCGTATTCCAGCGCCAGGTCGGCGCGCAGCATTTCCGGTACGGTCTGGCCGACAGTAATGGCATTGGGACGCATGTCCGGCGTGCCTTCGAGGAACAGGATGCGGCGCAGCAGCGCATCGGCGTGCTGGGTTTCCTCCTCCATCTCGTGGCCGATCCGCTCGTACAGGCGCATCAGGCCCCAGTCCTCGTACATCCGCGAATGGATGAAGTACTGGTCGCGCGCCGCCAGCTCGCCGCGCAGCAGCTGGTTGAGGTAGTTGATGACGTCCGGATGGCCTTGCATGAAAAGAGTCCTGTGCTGTTCAGTGCCCAGTTTAGCGCGCCGGCGCCCAGAGGACGCCGTTCATCGCCCGACCACTGGGGCCGTTCGTCTCATCGCAGCGCTAATCGTTCTGCTTCACGATCAGCTTAGCCAGGGCGGCGGCGGCTCTTCGCGCACGCTGGGCTCATCCTGTTCGCGACGCGCCGCCTGCCGTCGTTCCTCGTCACGCCGCGCCGCCTCGATCTCGCGCATCACCGCATGGACATCGGCCTGGTCTTCGCGCTCGGCGAACTCGCCGGTCAGGCGGGTATTGGCGAACAACTCGCCCTTCTCGAACAGCGCCCACATCTCCGGCGCATAGCGGGTCGTGCGCAACTCAGGCGCGAAGCGGCCAAAGTAGAGCGCCATGTTCTCCACATCCCGCGCCAGCAGGCGGAAGGCGTGGTTGTTGCCGGCCGCGTCCACCGCCTGGGGCAGGTCGATGATGACCGGGCCGTCCTCGGCCAGCAGCACGTTGAATTCGGAAAGGTCACCGTGGACCAGTCCGGCGCAGAGCATGCGCACGATCTGGCCGATCATCAGCTCGTGATAGCGCAGTGCTTCCTCGGCGGTGAGGGTCACGTCGTTGAGTCGCGGCGCGGCCTCGCCATTGCCGTCGGTGACCAGGTCCATCAGCAGCACACCGTCGAGGAAGTCGTGGGGCTTGGGTACCCGTACCCCGGCGTCGGCCAGGCGATAGAGCGCCGTCACCTCGGCGTTCTGCCAGTTGTCCTCGCGCTCGCGCCGACCGAACTTGGAGCCCTTGGCCATGGCGCGGTTTTCCCGACTGCCACGCACCTTGCGCCCCTCCTGGTACTCGGCGGCCTGGCGGAAGCTGCGCTTGTCGGCCTCCTTGTAGACCTTGGCGCAGCGCACCTGGCTGCCGCAGCGCACCACGTAGACCGCCGCCTCCTTGCCACTCATCAGGGGCCGTATCACCTCATCGACCAAGCCGTCCTCGATCAACGGCTCGATGCGTTTGGGAGTTTTCATCGCCGGTTCCAGCTCCTTCTTGTCGGTCGTCACAGGGGGACGTGTGAGGCAAGTTTCAAGCCAGACGCCGAGAAAGGGAAGTCGGCGTCGCCCCTGAGCGTGCGACTCATCGAAGCGGACAAGATTCCTCAGCCGTGACCGACTGCGTGTTCAACCCCCGAAGAAGGCCAGGAAACGCCGCCACTCGGCCTGGGCCACGGCCAGTTCCACCGGGGCGAAGCGAACCTCGTGATGGGCCGGGCACTGGGCCAGGCGCGCCAGGTCCAGTGGATGGATGAAGCCCAGCAGCGGATAGCCGCCCATGGTCTGGCGATCGGCCATGAGCACGATGGGCTGGCCGTCGGGCGGTACCTGGATGGCACCGGTCACCACCCCCAACGACCACTGGCGGCGGGGCGGCGCCAGGGGTACGTCGCCAGCCAGGCGGATACCCATGCGATCGGATTGCGGACTGATCCGCCAGGGTTGCGTGAACAGCGCCTGCTGCTGCGCCGGTCCGAAGGCCTCGGCGTCGCCGCCAAGGATCACCCTCAACGTCGGCACCTGGCGATAGTCCGGCACGAAGCGCGCAGCCGGACCGCAGCCGTGGCTATGCAGCTCGCTCACCGCCGCACAGGTCAGCCGCTGACCGGCCGCGAGCGGCGCGCCCCTGCCCTCCAGCCCGCCCAGGCCTTCGCGGCGATTGCTGGCCACGCTGCCCAGGGTCGCCGGCGCCTGGAAACCGCCACCGGCGGCGGCCAGGTAGGCGCGCTGTCCGGCCTGGGCGAAGCCCAGGCGCAAGCGCGCGCCGGCCTGTACCGGAAAGCACGACCAGGCCGGCAGCGGCTCGCCATCCAGCCGGGCGTCCAGCGGCGCACCGGTCAGCGCCAGCCAGGTGTCGGTCTCGCTTTCGAATTCGGCACCGCCCAGGGCGATCTCCAGCAGCGGCGCCGTTACCGGATTGCCCACCAGCCGATTGGCCCAGCGCGCGGCATGGCCGTCCATGGGCCCCGAGGGCGCCACGCCCAGGTGTTGCCAGCCCTGGCGCCCCAGGTCCTGCAACAGGGTCAGGGGACCGGACTTGATGACCTTGAGACCGCTCATGACTGACCTCCCTGGGCGCGAAAGGCGGCTTCGTCCACCGGGACGAAGCGCACCCGATCCCCGGGCGCCAGCAGGCACGGCGGTTCTGCCTGGGCATCGAAGACCGTCCACAGGCAGCGGCCGATGAGATTCCAGCCGCCCGGCGAGGCCTGCGGATAGACCGCGGTCTGGCGCTCGGCGATGGCCAGACTGCCGGCGGGCACGCTGGTACGCGGCGTGCTGCGCCGGGGCAGCGCCAGGCGCTCGTCCAGCTCGCCGAGAAAGGCGAAGCCCGGCATGAAGCCGATGGCGCCCACCTGATAGTCACGCCCACTGTGGAGGCCAATGACCTCGGCCGCGCTCAGGCCACAGCGCTCGGCCACCTCGGCCAGATCGGGTCCGGCATAGAGCGTCGGCACCTCGTGCAGGCGCCCGCCCTCGCCCGCCTGCGCGGCGCCCGGCCAGTCGGCCAGCAGGGGGGCGAGGCCGGCCTGCAGCTCGACCAGGGTCAGTTGCAGGGGATCGTAGTGCACCAGCAGGCTGGTCCAGCCCGCCACCAGATCGGTCACCGCCAGGCCGAAGCGCTGGCGAATCCGTTCGCCCAGGCGGGCGATACGCGGGGGCAGCTCGGCGTCGGGATGCTCGGCCAGCTCGAGCAGCAGCGCCGCGACGCCAAAGGGTTTGCCGACGATCATAGGGCATCCAGTGCGGCGCGCAGCCGACGCAGCACTGCCAGGGATTCGGCATTGTCGCCATGCACGCAGAGGCTGTCGGCCTGCAGCCGCATGGGCTGGCCATCGAAGCCGGGAAAGTCTTCACCGCGGGCGATGGCGACGGCCTGGGCCAGGATGCGCTCGGGGTCATGGTGAACGGCGCCGGCCTGGCCACGCGGCGCCAGGGAACCGTCGGCCAGATAGGCGCGATCGGCGAAGGCTTCCAGCAGCAACGGCACCCCGGCGGCTTCGGCCAGTCGGCGCTCGCGGTCATTGTCGGCCTTGGCCAGCACCATCAGCGGTAGCCCCTGGCGATAGCGGGCGCAGGCAGCGAGCGCGGCGGTGAGCAGGGCATCATCCTTGACCAGGGCGTTGTAGAGGGCGCCATGGGGCTTCACGTACTCGACGCGCACGCCTGCGGCGCGACAGAAGGCGTCCAGGGCGCCGATCTGGTAGAGGATCATGGCTTCCACCTCGGCCGGGGTGCAGGCCATGGGCCGCCGACCGAAACCCACCAGATCGGGATAGGCCGGATGGGCGCCGATCTGCACGTCATTGGCCACCGCCAGGGTCACGGCGCGCTGCATGGTCAGGGGATCGGCGGCGTGGAAGCCGCAGGCCAGGTTGGCCTGGTCGACCAGGGGAATGGCATGGGCGTCGTCGCCCATGGACCAGGCACCGTAGCTTTCACCGGAATCGCAATTGAGGAGCAGGCGAGCGGACATGACAGGATCCTCTGAGGAAGTAGCTGGAGTGTCGGAAAGCCAGGGCGCCGCTGTCCAACAAAAGATTCCGGGCGCTGGCGATAAGAAGCCGTTGAAACACCCGGGCTAGACCAGCACCGGCAAGGCGCGCTCCGGGCCCAGCCGCGTACACCAGTCGGCCACCACCGTCTGGCTCAGGGCCACCACCGCCTCGCTCAGCGCCAGGCCAGCGCCGCCATGCCAGCTGGCCTGGACATCGAAGGGCGGCGGCCCGGCCAGTGGCAAGGGCATCAGGCTGCCACGGGCCAATTCCTCGATCACCAGGGCCGGCGGCAGGGCGCCGATGCCGAAGCCCTCGCCCATCAGCTTGATGATGGCCGCCACCGAGTTGATGCAGCAGACCCGTGGTTCGGCGATGCCCTCGCGCTGCAAGAGGCCGAGGATGTCCTGGTGCGGTCGCGAATGGCGGGAAAAGGTGATCAGGCGCTCGCCAGCCAGTTCGGCCAGATTGGCGTAGGGTCGCGCCAGATGACTGTCACTGGCCACCAGCCAGCGCACCGGATAGCTGGCGAGGTGCAGATTGCGGATGCCCTCGGCGCGCAGCAGATCGGTCTGAAAGATCAGGTCGAGCTGCCCCCGCGCCAGTTGCTCGGCCAGATTCAGCGCCGTGTCCGCGGTCAGCTCCAGCTCGATGGCCGGATAGCTCTGGGTGACGGCGGCGATCAGCTGATCCAGCCAGCTGTGGATCACCGTATCCATCACGCCGATGCGCAGGCGGCCCTCCAGGGTCTGGCCATGGCCCAGGGCCTCGTGCAGCTCGCGCTGGGTGGCCAGCATCCGCTCGGCGTAGCCCAGTACCCGATGACCCTCGGCGGTCAGACTCACACCGCGGGAATCGCGCAGGAACAGCTGCACGCCCAGTTCGCTCTCCAGCACGGCGATGCGACTGGAGATGGCAGCCTGGGTGGTGGACAGCTTTTCCGCCGTCAGACGGAAACTGCCCAGCCGGGCGACCCAGACGAAGGTATCGAGAAAGCGCAGATTCATGGGGACCTCGACAAGGCTGTCCCGCCACTTTACCCCCACCAGCAGCCTTGTCTGCCCCGCTTTTCCCTATCGGCGGCGAACAGTTTTATTTGCTGGACGCCACCTCCACCGGCGGCGAAAGATGCCAGCCGGCGTTATGCCACATGACGCCTGACAACAATAACGAGCCGTGCCTGGGGCACTGCCTGGATCAGCCGAAGCCGTCCGCGGCTTCCTACCGTCCGCCGCACCGTCTGCCCGGAGCGCGGTGGACCCGCTGGAGACATCCACCCATGCAAACCACCGTCAACCTCTGGCCGCTGCTGGGCGTGCTGGTCATCGTGGTCGGCTTCGTGCTGAGATTCAATCCGCTGCTGGTGGTCGCCCTGGCCGCCGTGGCCACCGGGATCGCCGCCCAGTTCAGCCCCGAGGCGCTGCTCGCCGCCATCGGCACCGGCTTCATCAAGGCGCGCGCCCTGCCGCTGATCATCCTG
Organism: Pseudomonas oryzihabitans; assembly: GCF_014522265.1. Lineage (GTDB taxonomy): Bacteria > Pseudomonadota > Gammaproteobacteria > Pseudomonadales > Pseudomonadaceae > Chryseomonas > Chryseomonas aestiva. Next base: position 2,786,240 of record NZ_CP017024.1, on the reverse strand, counting down.
CTGCCGCTGGCGGTGATCGGCCTGCTCGAACGCCACGGCCTGCGCCTGCATGCGCAGAACTGGATCGCGCGCTTTCGCAACGCCACCGTCGGTCGTCTGCTGATCTTCTATCTCTTCGTCCGCGAGACCACCGCCGCCCTGGGGCTGACCAGCCTCGGCGGCCATCCGCAGATGGTGCGGCCGCTGCTGGCGCCCATGGCCGAAGGCACCGCCGAAAAGATCCACGGCCGCCTGCCCGAGGCCCTGCGCCAGCGGCTGCTGGCCTTTTGCGCCGCCACCGACAACGTCGGGCTGTTCTTTGGCGAGGACATCTTTGTCGCCTTTGGCGCCATCGCCCTGATGCACACCTTTCTGCTCGGCGCCGGACTCGATGTCGAACCCCTGCACATTGCCCTCTGGGGCATTCCCACGGCGCTCTGCGCCTTCTTCATCCATGCCCTGCGCCTGCACCGCTTCGATCGCCAGCTCTATCGCGAGCTGACCGCGCGCAAGGAGGTGCAGCCATGATCCTGTCGATCCAGTATCTGTTCTGGCTGGCCGGCGCCATCCTGGCGCTGACCGCGGTCATGACCCTGGCCGATCGTCAGCATCCCAAGCGCTGGACCAGCGGCCTGTTCTGGGGCCTGTTCAGCCTGGTCTTCCTGATCGGCGATCGCCTGCCGCCGGCCTGGGTGGGCGCCGGGGTGCTGCTGATGGCGGTGCTGGCCGGCTGCGGCGCGGTGGGCAGTGGTCACCACGTGACGCGCCCGGAACGCGAGACCCGTGCCAGCGCCGGCCGCCTGGGCAATCGCCTGTTCATTCCGGCCCTGGCGATTCCCGTGGTGACGGTGATCGGCAGCGTGCTGCTCAAGGACGTGCAGATCGCCGGCCTGCCACTGCTCGATCCCAAGAACGTCACCTTCGTCTCCCTCGGCCTGGGCGCGCTGGTGGCCCTGGCGCTGGCCTGCTGGCTGACCCGTGACACCCCGATCCAGGCGATGCGCGAGTCGCGCCGCCTGACCGATGCCCTGGGCTGGTCGCTGGTGCTGCCCCAGGCCCTGGCCATGCTCGGCCTGGTCTTCACCGACGCCGGCGTCGGCAAGGCGGTGGCGCATCTGGCCACCGCCTACGTGGCCCTCGATCTGCGCCTGGTGGCGGTGGTGGTCTATGTGGTGGGCATGGCCGCCTTCACCGTCATCATGGGCAACGGCTTCGCCGCCTTCCCGGTGATGACCGGCGGCATCGGCGTGCCGGTGCTGGTGGGTGTCTACCATGCCGATCCGGCGGTGATGGCCGCCATCGGCATGTTCTCCGGCTACTGCGGCACCCTGATGACGCCCATGGCGGCCAACTTCAACATCGTCCCGGCGGCCCTGCTGGAACTGGACGACAAAAACGCCGTGATCAAGGCCCAGGTCCCCACCGCCCTGGCGGTGCTGGCCTGCAACGTGGTGCTGCTCTATCTGCTGATGTGAGGTCCCATGACCCTGTTGCTCACCGGTTTCGCCCCCTTTGGCGGCGAGGCCCTCAACCCCTCCTGGGAAGCCGTGCGCCGCCTGGATGGCGAATGTCTCGGCGATCTACCGGTGGTCGCGGCGCAGCTGCCGACCGCATTCGGCGCGGCGCTCCGGGTCCTGGATGAGCTGCTCGACCGCCATCGCCCGACCCTGGTGGTGGCGGTCGGCCAGGCCGGCGGGCGAGCCGAGCTGTCGCTGGAACGCATCGCCATCAATGTCGACGATGCCCGCATTCCCGACAATGCCGGGCGCCAGCCGATCGACGAGCCGGTGGTGGCCGGCGGCCCCGCGGCCTACTTCAGCACCCTGCCGATCAAGGCCATGACCCGGGTCCTGCGCGACGCCGGCATCCCCGCAGCGGTGTCCCAGACCGCCGGCACCTTCGTCTGCAACCACGTCTTCTACGGCCTGCAGCATCGCCTGCAGGGCAGCGGGGTACGCGGTGGCTTCATCCACATCCCCTACCTGCCGGCCCAGGCCGCACACCAGCCCGGGGCGCCGTCCATGGCCCTGGAGACCCTGGTCGCCGGCCTGCGCCTGGCGCTCACCTGCGCGGCGACCACCCAGGCGGACCTGCGCGAAGGTGGCGGGCAACTGGACTGACACCCGCAGGCGCGGCGGCGGAGGACCACCCGGTCCGGCTGGCCTACAATGCGCCCTCCGCCGCCGCTGCGATTAGCCCATGTCCACCCTGCTTGCCGACTGGCGTCATCCCCTGCTGCACCGTCGCGTCTGGGCCCTGGCCGCGCCGATGATCCTGTCCAATCTCAGCGTGCCGCTGGTGACCCTGGTCGACAGCGCCATCGCCGGCCATCTGCCCGAAGCCCGCCAGCTCGCCGCGGTGGCCATGGGCGGCGCCTTCTACACCGCCCTGCTCGGCATCCTCGGCTTCCTGCGCATGGGCACCACCGGTTTCGCCGCCCAGGCCAGCGGGCGGCGCGATGGCGCCGCCCTGCGCCAGATTCTCCTGCAGGCCGGCCTTCTCGGGCTGGGCCTGTCGCTGCTCCTGCTGCTGGCCGCCAGCCTGGCGCTGGAACCGCTGTTCGGCTGGCTCGGCCTGGATCCCGCCTTCGCCGACCTGGCCGCGCGCTTCCTGCACCTGCGCCTGCTCGGCCTGCCTGCCGCGCTGCTCAGCTACGCGGTGATCGGCTGGCTGCTCGGCACCCAGGATGCGCGCACGCCGCTGGTGCTGCTGCTCACCACCAATGCCCTGAATCTGCTGCTGGTGACCGGCTTCGTGCTCGGCCTCGGCGCCGGGGTACAGGGCATCGCGCTGGCTTCGGTCCTGGCGGAATGGAGCGGCATGCTGCTCGGCCTCTGGCTGGTGCTGCGCCGTCTGCGGCTGTGGCCCGGCCGGATCGACCGCCTGGCGCTGCGTCGCCTCGCCAGCTGGCGGCCGCTGCTGGCGGTCAATCGCGACATCTTCATTCGCTCCCTGGCGCTGCAGGCGGTATTCCTGCTGTTCGCCGCCCAGGGCGCCCAGCTGGGCGAGACCACGGTGGCGGTCAACGCCCTGCTGCTCAATGGCCTGCTGGTCACCGCCTTCGCCCTCGACGGCCTCGCCCATGCGGTGGAGGCCCTGGCCGGTCATGCCCTCGGCGCCCGCGAAGGCGCCACTCTGCGCCGGGTGCTGGTGATCGCCGGCGGCTGGTCGCTGCTGGCCAGCCTCGGCTTCGCCCTGGCTTTCGCCCTCGGCGGCGATCTGTTCGTCGCCCTGCAGAGCGACATCGCCGAGGTGCGCCAGGCGGCCCACGCCTACCTGCCCTATCTGGCCGTGCTGCCGCTGATCGCCATGGTCAGCTACCTGCTGGACGGCCTCTTCATCGGCGCCACCCGCGCCCGGGAGATGCGCAACTCGATGCTGCTGGCCCTGCTACTGGCGCTGCCGCTCGGCGGCCTGCTGCGCGGCCTCGGCAATCACGGCCTGTGGCTGGCCTTTCTCGCTTTCATGGCGCTGCGTGGCCTGATCTCCGCGCTGCTCGCCTGGCGCCTGGCCCGCCGCGAAGGCTGGCTCAGCGACGACGGCGGCGGCTGATCCTGCGGAACCGCCGGGGCGGCGCTCCCCTCAAAGTCGGACATCCCCTGCCGAGAGCGCTGCCATGAGCGAAGACACCCGCGATCAGGAACCCCTGGACACCCCCGCCGACGGCGACGACGTCCCCGAGCACCAGAAGCCGGAAAATCTGGAAAAGCTCAAGGATTACGGCAAGGATCAGATTCCGCCCGGCATCGCCTGACGCCAACCCTGAACCCCTCGACAAAAGCCGTCGACAGCGGTGGCAAAGCCCCGGCGGAGCTCTTAGCATCCGTCGGGTTGAGTGGGCCTGCGGGCCTTCGTGAAGGGAATCCAGATCACCATGACCGTCAGGTCCTACCTGTCGCCTCTCCTTGCGCCCCTGTTGGCGCTGCTGGTGCTCGTCCCCGCGCCGGCCAGGGCCGTGGACGGCTACGCCAGCATTGCCTTCGGCACCGACCAGAAGGCCTTTCTGGCGAAAAAGCTCTGCACCTTCCAGCCGCGCAAGATCGATGTGGTCGGCGTCGAGTATTTCGAATGCACTGACCTCGGCTTCGCCGGTGAAAAGGTCGAGGCCGGCGCCTTCTTCATCGATGGCCGCTTCCTGCGCCTGTCCATCGTCACGCCCCTGGCGCAGTCCTTTCTAATTGCCGAAGGCCTCACCCAGAAGTACGGCAAACCCTCCTCCCAGTCGTCGGCCGCCGCCTTCGAGCGTCTGAACCAGGACGACGACGCCCAGGCCTATCTGGCCTTCGATCACGACACCGTCGTCTACAAGTTCAGCGCCCAGGCGGCGCGCAAGAAGCAGGTCCTGCTGATCTATACCTCGCCGCGCTACGAGCCCCTGCTCAAGGAGAAGCAGCTGCAGTACGTCAAAGATTCCCTTTAAACATCCGGTTACAGCTCGTCGGACAATTGCCCCTCGGGCGGCCAAAGTGTCGTCCCGGTCACGCATCGCCGGAAACAGGCCATGAACAATGGCAGATAGCCACGGTCAGAACGCGGGCAAGGAGCCCCTTCCTGTAACCGGCTACTTACGGACGTCGTTCCTTCGGGAGTCCTACCATGACCGAACCTGTCGCCACGCGCGCCCTGGCGCCGCAGCGTCCCTGCTTTCGTTCGCCCCAGTGCTTTGGCCTCAGCTGCACAGGTTCTCTTTTGAAAAGGATCATTCAATGAACACTCGCAATCTCTGGGTCGACTATGCGAAAGCCATAGGCATCGTGCTGGTCGTCTATGGCCATGTCGTCCGCGGCCTGCTCAACGCCGGCATCCTGCAGGACGCCGAATTCCACGGCCTGGTGGACAGCGTCATCTACAGCTTCCACATGCCGCTGTTCTTCTTCCTGTCCGGCCTGTTCTTCTACAACTCCTTCGTCAAGCGCGGTACCGGCGGCCTGCTGGTGAACAAGATCGACACCATCGTCTATCCCTTCCTGGTGTGGTCGCTGCTGCAGGGTTCGGTGGAGGCGCTGATGTCGCGCTACACCAACGGCGGCGTGAGCTTCAGCGAAGTCCTGACGGTCTGGGAGCCACGCCAGCAGTTCTGGTTCCTCTATGCGCTGTTCCTGGTGTTCTGCCTGGCCATGCTCGCCTATCGCTGGGCCAAGCCGCTGGCCTTCTTCGCCGTGTTCGCCTTTGGCGCCTTGGTCTATCTGTTCCAGAACGCCGGCCCGGAAGACTTCTTCTTCACCTTCACCGCGCAGAACTTCGTGTTCTTCGCCTTCGGTGTCTGGTTCAACAACTTCAAGCAGGCCATCGAGGAGCAGGCCGGCCGCGTGATGCTGGGTTCGGGTCTGCTGTTCGTGGTGCTCGAATACTGGTTCCACGGCCTGCTGGGCCTGGTCTACACCGATCGCGGCCTGGCCACCCTGGTGCTGGCGCTGAACGGCATCGTCTTCGTCAGCGCCACCTGCATGGTGCTGGCGCAGCGGCCGCTGCAATGGGTACTCACCCTGGGCGCGCTGTCCATGCCGATCTACGTGATGCACGTACTGAGCGGCAGCGGCGCCCGCATCATCCTGAGCAAGGGCCTGCATATCAACGACGGCCTGCTGCATATCGTCGCCGGCTGCGCCTTCGGCATCCTGGTGCCGGTGGCCATCGCCAAGCTGCTGGAAGCGCGCGGCATCAACGGTCTGTTCGAGGCGCCGGCGTGGATCTCCGCCCGGCGGTGGCTTCGGCCCAAAGCAGAAACCCCCCGCCCCGCCGTCTGAGTGATGGCACCGGCCAGGGCGCCCGGCGCGCTCGGCCGGAGCGACAGCCCTCTCGAATCACCGCGCGAGCGCCAACAAAAAACCCGCTACCAGTTGCCTGGTAGCGGGTTTTTTGTACCTGAAGCCCTGGGGACTTCAGCCGCTGGCGCGGATCACTGGCTGGCCAGCACCTGGCCGTTCTTCACTTCCAGCTGCTTGCCCGGCTCGTGGTCCATGCGGACCTGGCCGATCTTGCCATCCAGCAGGTACTTAACGTCATAGCCGACCACCTGGTCCTTGCTATCATTGACCGTGCTGCAGCGGGTCTGGCTGGTGGTGTAGGTGTCGCGGTTCTGCATGTATTCCTGACCCTTGTTGCCGGCGTAACCACCGCCAACGGCACCGGCGATGGTCGCCAGGGTCTTGCCGCTGCCGTTGCCGACCTGGTTGCCCAGCAGACCGCCGACGACCGCGCCTACGGCGGTCCCGGCGATCTGGTGCTGGTCCTGAACCGGCCGACGGTGAGTTACCGCGACCTCCTTGCAGACCTCGCGCGGGGTCTTGACCGTTTCCTTGACCGGCTGGACGGCGACGACCTCGGCGTACTGAGGCCCGCGGTCGACGAAACTGTACGCCACGGCGCCACCTGCGGTGGCGACGATGGCTCCCAGAACCGTACCTACGAGCATCGACTTGTTCACTACAACCTCCTGACTACTCTGTCATAGCGGGCACCTGGCCCTTTGCCATGCCTGGGACATCAGGGACGCTCGTCGAGTTCCTTGGCTTGCGGCGGGATCAGGTCTTCGCTCTTCAGGTCCAGCCAGATCAGCACCACGTTGGCGATATAGATCGACGAGTAGGTACCGGCCAGCACGCCGATGAACAGCGCCAGCGAGAAGCCGAACAGGTTGTCGCCGCCAAAGAACAGCAGCGCCGCCACGGCCAGCAGGGTCGAGATCGAGGTCGCCAGGGTACGCAGCAGGGTCTGGGTGGTCGAGACGTTGATGTTCTCGATCAGACTGGCCTTGCGCAGCACCCGGAAGTTTTCCCGCACCCGGTCGAACACCACGATGGTGTCATTGAGCGAGTAGCCGATGATGGCCAGGACCGCTGCCAGCACCGTCAGGTCGAAGGTGATCTGGAAGAACGACAACAGACCCAGGGTCACCACCACGTCGTGCACCAGCGAAATGATGGCGCCCACGGCGAACTTCCACTGGAAGCGGAAGGCCACGTAGAGCAGCACCCCGCCCAGGGCCAGCAGCATGCCCAGGCCGCCCTGGTCACGTAGCTCCGCGCCCACCTGCGGACCGACGAACTCGGTGCGGGTCAGGGAAAAGCGCTCGGTGCTCGCCTTCTGCAGCGCGCCGGTCACCTGCTGACCCAGCTGCGGGTTGTCACCCGGCATCCGTACCAGCACATCGGTGGTGGCGCCGAAACTCTGCACCACGGCTTCTCCGAAGCCGGCGCCCTGCAATTCCTGACGGATCTTGCCAAGGTCGGCGGGCTGCTCGTAGCGCAGCTCGATCAGGGTACCGCCGGTGAAATCCAGGCCGAAGTTCAGTCCCTTATAGAACCAGCTGAACAACGCCAGAACGGTCAGGAGGGCGGTGATGGCGAACGCGATATTGCGTACGCCCATGAAATTGATGGTCTTTTTCATCGCCGCGTCCTCAAATCCACAGCTTCTTGACGTTCCGGCCGCCATAAATCAGGTTGACCATGGCACGGGTCACGAAGATGGCGGTGAACAGGGAGGTGAAGATACCCAGCGACATGGTCACGGCGAAGCCCTTGACCGGCCCGGTGCCCATGGCGAACAGGATGGCGCCCACCAGCAGGGTCGTCAGGTTGGAGTCCAGAATCGCCGTGAAGGCGCGACTGAAGCCCTCATGGATGGCGCGCTGGATCGGCATGCCGTTGGCGATCTCTTCGCGGATCCGCGAGAAGATCAGCACGTTGGCGTCCACCGCCTGGCCCATGGTCAGGACGATACCGGCGATACCCGGCAGGGTCAGGGTGGCATGCAGGATGGACATCAAGGCCATCAGCAAGACCATGTTGAAGCCCAGGGCGATGGTCGCCAGCAGCCCGAAGAAGCGGTAGATGGCAATCAGGAACAGCGAGACGAAGACCATGCCCCACAGCGAGGCGTCGATGCCCTTCTCGATGTTGTCGGCGCCCAGGCTCGGGCCGAGGGTGCGTTCTTCGGCGAAGTACATGGGTGCGGCCAGGCCACCGGCACGCAGCAGCAGCGCCAGTTCCGAGGCTTCGCCCGAACCGTTCAGGCCAGTGATGCGGAAGCTGTTGCCCAGGGCCGACTGGATGGTCGCCAGGCTGATGATGCGCCGCTCTTCCTCGAAGCCGGGCACCGCCACTTCCTTCTGCACGCCATCCACGGTCTGGGTGGTGTAGCGGGTGACCGGACGCTGCTCGATGAACACCACCGCCATGCTGCGGCCGACGTTGCTGCGGGTAGCGCGGTTGATCAGATCGCCGCCATGGCCATCCAGACGGATGTTGACCTGGGGCCGGCCGTTTTCGTCGAAGCTGGCCGAGGCGTCGGTGACCTGGTCACCGGTGATGATGACGTTACGCTCCAGCGGCACCGCCGGGCGACCGGGCTCGCGGAATTCGAAGCTCTCGGTGGAGGCCCGCGGGGTGTCCGCGGTGGCGGCCAGGCGGAATTCCAGGTTGGCGGTCTTGCCGAGGATGCGCTTGGCTTCGGCGGTGTCCTGCACGCCCGGCAGCTCGACCACGATGCGGTCGGCGCCCTGACGCTGCACCAGCGGCTCGGCCACGCCCAGTTCGTTGACCCGGTTGCGCACCGTGGTCAGGTTCTGGGTGACGGCATAGTTGCGGATCTCGCGCAACTTGGCCTCGGTCAGCTGCAGACGCAGCACCTGCAGGTCGCCCCGGGTATCGGTGGTCAGCTCGAAATCAGCGTAGTTCTTGCGGATCAGGCTCTGCGCCTGCTGCAGGTCGGCGGCGTCGGTAAAGCCCAGCTGCAGGGCACCGTTCTGGTCGGGCATGCTGCGATAGCGCACCTTCTCGCGACGCAGCAGGGTCTTGACCTCGTTGTCATAGACCTTCAGGCGCGCATCCACGGCCTTGTCCATGTCAACCGCCAGCAGGAAGTGCACACCGCCGGACAGGTCCAGGCCGAGCTTCATGGGGCTGGCGCCCAGCTTGCGCAGCCACTGCGGCGTGGTAGGAGCCAGGTTCAGGGCGACCACGAAGTCGTCGCCGAGGGTACGACGGACCACTTCCTGGGCCGGCAGCTGATCATCGGCGCGCGTCAGGCGGATCAGCACCCGGCTGCCATTGGCGTTGAGATCACTGGACTTCACGGCGAGCTTCGCCTGCGCCAGGGCCGCGTCTACACGCTGGACCTCGGCGGGGGTCACCGCGCGTTCGGTGCTGGAAGCGCTGATCTGCAGGGCCGGATCGTCGGGGTACAGATTAGGAACCGAATAGATGGCGCCCACGACCAGTACGGCCAGGATCAGCAGGTACTTCCAGAGGGGATATTTGTTGAGCATGACACCGCCCGAGATAAAGGCGGGGCGCCTTGCGCGCCCCGGTGTTAGCTAGATTGAGGAAGGCTCAGAGCGCCTTCAGGGTGCCTTTCGGCAGGGTCGCGGCGATGGCGCCCTTCTGGAATTTCAGTTCGACGTTGTCGGACACTTCCAGCACCACGAACTCGTCGGTGACCTTGTTGATGCGGCCGGCGATACCACCGGTGGTCACCACTTCGTCACCCTTCTGCAGGCCGCCGATCAGGTTCTTGTGATCCTTGGTGCGCTTGGCCTGGGGACGCCAGATCAGGAAATAGAAGATCACCACGAAGCCGATCAGGAAGATGAACTGAATGTATTCACCTCCCGGTGCAGCGTTGGCGGCCGGCGCGGCAGCTTCCTGGGCCTGGGCCGTGGAAATCAGAAAACTCATTGCACTACTCCTTGCAGAGTTGGATGACGGAAAAAGAAGAGATGCCGGGGGTCGCTCGCAGCCGTTCCGACCGCCTCGGGACCCCGGTCACGCACCCGGCGAAGGACGCGCGAGCGCCGTTTCGCCTGGACGATCGGACAGAGGCTTTCAGCGGTCGAGCGGCGGCGTAGGCAGGCCGCGCCGTGCATAGAAGGCGTCCACAAAGTCGGCCAATTTACCCTCTTGGATAGCCTGGCGCAAACCGGCCATCACGCGCTGGTAATACCGCAGGTTGTGGATCGTATTCAGCATACTCCCCAGCATTTCCCCGCATTTATCCAGATGGTGCAGATAGGCCCGGGAGAAATGTTTGCAGGTGTAACAGTCGCAGGTGGGATCCAGCGGCGTCTCGTCGTGACGGTGCACGGCGTTGCGCAGCTTGAGCACGCCGGTATCGATGAACAGATGGCCGTTGCGGGCGTTGCGGGTGGGCATCACGCAGTCGAACATGTCGACGCCGCGGCGTACGCCTTCCACCAGGTCTTCCGGCTTGCCCACGCCCATCAGGTAGCGCGGCTTGTCCGCCGGCAGGTGCGGTGGCAGGAAGTCCAGCACCCGGATCATCTCTTCCTTGGGCTCGCCCACCGACAGGCCGCCGATGGCATAGCCGTCGAAGCCGATGCCTTCCAGCCCCTCCAGGGATCTCAGGCGCAGTTCTTCGTGCATGCCGCCCTGGACGATGCCGAACAGCGCCGAGGGATTGTCGCCATGGGCTTCGCGGGAGCGCTTGGCCCAGCGCAGCGACAGTTCCATGGAACGACGCGCGGTGTCGAAGTCCGCCGGATAGGGCGTGCACTCGTCGAAGATCATCACGATGTCCGAGCCCAGGGCGCGTTGCACCGCCATGGATTCCTCGGGGCCCATGAAGACCTTGGCGCCGTCCACCGGCGAGGCGAAGTAGACGCCCTCCTCCTTGATCTTGCGCAGCGCGCCCAGGCTGAACACCTGGAAGCCGCCGGAATCGGTGAGGATCGGCCCCTGCCACTGCATGAAGTCGTGCAGGTCGCCATGGCGCTGGATCACCTCGGTCCCAGGCCGTAGCCAGAGATGGAAGGTGTTGCCGAGGATGATCTGGGCACCGATATCGGCGACGCTGTCGGGCAGCATGCCCTTGACCGTGCCGTAGGTACCGACCGGCATGAAGGCCGGGGTCTCGACCACGCCGCGGGGAAAGGTCAGGCGACCGCGACGGGCCTTGCCCTCGGTGGCCAGCAATTCGAAATTCATGAAACTCATATCAGCTCTCCGGGCCCTGGGCCCCGGGATTGCGGGTGATGAACATGGCGTCGCCATAACTGAAGAAGCGATAGCCCTCGGCCACGGCCGTGGCATAGGCGGCCATGGTCTCGCGGTAACCGGCGAAGGCCGACACCAGCATCAGCAGGGTCGACTCGGGCAGGTGGAAGTTGGTCACCAGCGCATCGACCACGTGGAAGGGCCGGCCGGGATAGAGAAAGATGTCCGTCTCGCCAGCGAAGGCCTTGAGCTCGCCGTCACGGGCAGAGCTTTCCAGCGAACGCACGCTGGTGGTGCCGACCGCGACCACCCGGCCGCCACGGGCGCGACAGGCGGCCACGGCATCCACCACGGCCTGGTCGACCTGCAGCCACTCGCGGTGCATGTGGTGGTCTTCGATCTTTTCCACCCGCACCGGCTGGAAGGTACCGGCACCGACGTGCAGGGTGACGAAGGCGGTCGCCACGCCCTTGGCGCGGATGGCCTCCAACAGCGGCTCGTCGAAGTGCAACCCGGCGGTGGGCGCGGCCACGGCGCCGGCATTGCGCGCATAGACGGTCTGGTAGCGCTCGCGATCCTCGGCTTCGTCGGGCCGGTCGATATAGGGCGGCAGCGGCATGTGACCGACCCGCTCCAGCAGCGGCAGCACCGGCTCGGCGAACTTCAATTCGAACAGCGCCTCGTGGCGCGCCACCATCTCGGCCTCGGCGCCGCCGTCGATGAGGAGGCGGCTGCCCGGCTTGGGCGACTTGCTGGAACGCACATGGGCCAACACCCGCTCTTCGTCCAGCACCCGCTCCACCAGGATCTCCAGCTTGCCGCCACTGGCCTTCTGGCCGAACAGCCGCGCGGGTATCACCCGGGTGTCGTTGAACACCATCAGGTCGCCGGGTCGCAGATAACCCAGCAGATCGGCGAAGTGGCGATGACTCAGCTCACCGCTGGGGCCGTCGAGCACCAGCAATCGACTGCCGCGGCGCTCGGCCAGCGGATGACGGGCGATGAGGGATTCGGGGAGGTCGAAATGGAAGTCGGCGACGTGCATGGCAGGTAGATCTCGAAAGGCCGCACAGCTTACCGGAAGCGACCTTTTTCACCAAAGCACTTTGGATTGACCGGGCCTGCCCGCGTCCCTATACTCCGCCGCCATTGCCCCGGTGGCGGAACCGGTAGACGCGGCGGATTCAAAATCCGTTTCCGAAAGGAGTGGGAGTTCGAGTCTCCCCCGGGGCACCAAGTTGTACCTTCCAGGCCGCCTCTGAAAGGCATGGAAACTGAAGAAACCGCCCCTTGAGGCGGTTTTTTTGTGCCTGGTGCGCCCTGGTCGCGGCGTCGATACGAGCCTCAATCCAAGACGAATAACCTAGCCCCAATCGCGGTCGAGGATCTGTGAGCCTCTGCATTGTCGGCCACCTGGTAACTCATGCCGGCGGTCAAGGTGAAGACGCGACCATCGGCCAGCTCGGTATCCAGCCGACCCTCCAGGCAAAGCAGGATGTGTCCCTTGCTGCACCAGTGATCGGCAAGGTAACCCTCACTGTACTCGACCATGCGGACTCGTATTGCCCCAAACTGGCAGGTACGCCAAAGCGCCAAGCCGGTCGTTCCCACATGGACTACAGGTTCGATTTTCGACCAGTCAGTGGTCCCGAATGGAATGTCGCTCAGTTGCATGACGGCCATTACCCGGGGCAGGAAGGGTATGTTACCCGGGCGGCAAGACGGCCAAGCGATACAGATTGGACGAATTCCGAAGGTACGCAGCATTGCATTAAGTGCGGTTCCTGTACCTTCCAATGCGCCGACTCCCACTGATCGGGCACGCTCTTGATCACCCCACTCCCGCTTTCATCGTAGGGAAGGATGCCTTTTGAAATGGATATTGCTTGGCCTTGCGCTACTGCTGTCCGGCTGCAGTCACTACAGCGATGCCGGCCCGCTTTGCGAGCCGAGTCCGCTGAGCGGCGAGGACTGCCAGAAGCGGCAGCCTGTCGGCAACTATCTGATGGACAAGTATCGGGAATGGCAGCGTTACCACTAGGCTGGCGCCTGCCAAAGGCTTACCGAGACCGGAAGATGCGTCTGAGCCCTCCCCTGCTGCTCGTCCTACTGCTGATCCTGGGTGGCTGCGCCGTGCAGCAACCGGCCCAGCCAGCCGGTGCAGCTATCGACCTGGATCGCTCGCCCAGCTGGACGCTGCAGGCCCGGTTGCACAGTGCGCTCTATGGTTGCGAATTGCTGGTGCTGCATGGCAACAACGCTCGCCTGGCGGGCGAGCAAGGGCGGCTGGCGGACTTTCGTCAGCGGCTGAGCAGTTGCCAGACCCGGGCCGCTGCCGAAGAGAAGTCTGCTACGGACCAGTTACCCGCCGGCCAGGATCGACTGCTGCGCAATGCGCAGAAGGCCTATCTGGCCGCCTGGCAGAGCTATCTGGCCGGGCTCACCATCGATCATCCGGCCGACTTGCAGCAGAAGCAGTCTTATCTTAAGGCGCGTTCAGCGCTGCTCGACGTGGCGACAGAAGTGCCCGGACATCCGCGCTGAGCCCCGCAAATGACCGGATAGCCAGCTGACCACCGGCAGCTGAAACGCAGGGGCAAAGCATGCAATAGTAAGACATCGATACGGACGCGAGATCTTGTGCATGGAAACGCTCTCCCCCCTCTCCCAGGTGGCGGTCAAGGACCTGGAAACGGCCCAGCCCCCGCCCGCTTCTCTCCGGCCTTCATCGAGCGGCTGCTCTCGCGTTGCGAGACGCGCATTGACGAGATGGAAGCCTGCCCCGACATGAGCGCGGATCTGCGCCTGATCCACATGCAGAACGTCGATCTGCTGGTGCGTACCGTGGTGGGCGAATGCCGCCACCGGGATCAGATCCGCCGGGTGCAGCGGATCCTGAACTTCTGCGAAGCGCACGCCGGCTGGTTGCAGCCGCAGCCGGCAGCGAGCAAGGGCGCCGCCTAGCGAGCGGCGCCGCCGGGCGGCGCTAGCCGGCCCGTCGCAGCAACAGCACCCCAGCCACGGCGCAGAGCAGCGCCGGCGCCAGCACGGCCAGCAGCGGCGAAAAGCCGAATACCAGGCTGGACGGTCCCAGCAGGTCCTGGAAGATCCGCAGGGCGAAGCCGATGATCACGCCGGTGAAGATCCGCTGACCCAGGGTCACCGAGCGCAGCGGGCCGAAGATGAAGGAGATCGCCATCAGCACCAGGGCGGCGGTCACCAGCGGCTGGAAGATCTTCGACCAGAACGCCAGCCAGTAGCTCTTGTTGCTCAGACCCTGGTCGGCCAGGTAGTGGATGTACCACCACAGCCCGGAGATCGACAGCGCATCCGGCTCCATGATCACGGTGTCGAGCACCTGCGGGGTCAGCTCGACGTTCCAGATCACCTTGGGCTCCTGGCGGACGCTGGTCTGGCGATTGCCGAAGTCGGTGATGCTGACGTTTTCCAGCTCCCAGTGATCGCCACGATAGATACCGCGCTGGGCGAAGCTGGATTGCAGCAGGTGGCGATTGTCGTCGAATTCGTAGCGCGTCACGCCCAGCAGCAGGCCGTTGGGTTGCACGGCGTTGACGTGGGTGTACTCGTGGCCCTGGCGATGCCAGAGGCCGTGCCGCGAGCTCTGCGCCTTGCCAGCGCTTTGCGCCAGGGCGCGACCGCTCTGCGCCAGGTTCTCCGACCAGGGCGCCACGTACTCGCCGACCAGGATGCCGGCGATGAGCAGCACGAACATCGGCTTCATCACCGCCCAGACGATGCGTCCCAGGGAAACGCCGGCGGCGCGCATCACGATCAGCTCGCTGCTGCTGGCCAGGGTGCCCAGGCCGATCAGGCAGCCGATGAGCGCAGCCATGGGCAGCATCTCGTAGGCCCGCCGCGGCGTGGTGAGCAGGACGAACTTGAGGGCCTCGGCGACGCCGTAGTTGTCGTCGAAGTCGCCCAGCTGGTCGATGAAGGCGAACAGCAGGGCCAGACCGACGATCACGCCCAGCACCGAGAGGATGCTGACGAAGACGGTGCGCCCTATGTACCAGTCGAGCTTGTTCATGCCGCTACCTCCGGCTTGCGACCGCGCAGACGCGCCGTGAGCGGTTCCCAGAAGGCCAGCAGCAGGCCCAGCACCAGGAACAGCAGGTGCACGCCCCACAGACCGATGGCCGGCGGCAGGCGGCCCTTGTCCAGGGCACCGCGGGCGGCGATCAGCAGCGACAGGTAGGCCATGTACAGCAGGATCGCCGGCAGCAGCTTGAGGAAGCGGCCCTGGCGCGGATTGACCTTGGCCAGGGGCACGGCGATGAGGGTCACGATGAACACCAGGATCGGCAGCGACAGCCGCCATTGCAGTTCGCCGCGATACTGCAGCTCGTTGCTGCGCATGAGTTCGCCGGTGGTGACGGCGTCACGCTCGCTAATGTCCTCGCTGACCGCGGGCTTGGGCAGGAGCACGCCATAGGTGTCGTACTGCACCGCGCGGTAGTCGGCCTGGCCGGGGACGCCGTCGTAGCGGAAGCCGTTCTGCAGGATCAGGTAGCGACTGCCGTCCGGGTGAATTTCCTGCCGGCCGGTGTCGGCCACCAGCACGCCTACGCCACGGTCCTTGCCACCCACGGTGGAGGTATTGCGCTCGGAAATGAAGACGCCGCCCAGCTGACTGCGATCCGCCGAGAGGCGCTCGGTGTAGGTGACCCGCGAGTTGTCCCGCAGCGACTGGAAGCGGCCGGGTTCGAGGGTGTCGAACTCGGTCATGGCGTCCTGCTGGTTGAGGATGGTGGTGACCTTCTGCACGCCCAGGGGCGCCAGCGACAGACTCAGCCAGGCGACCACCAGGGCCACCAGCGCGGCGGGCGCCATGCTGTAGGCCAGCAGGCGGCGCGGACTCAGGCCGGTGGCGGTGAGCACGGTCATCTCGCTATCCAGGTACAGTCGGCCATAGGCCAGCAGGAAGCCGAGAAAGAGCCCCAGCGGCAGGATCAGCTGCAGGAAGCCCGGAATGCGGTAGGCCATGATGAGCAGCAGCACACCCGGATCCAGCAGGCCCTGGGCCGCCTGGGCCAGGTACTTGATGAAGCGGCCGCTCATGATGATCACCAGCAGCACGGCACTGACCGCACCGAGGGTGGTGAGAACTTCTCGAGACAGATAGCGGAAGACGATCAAACAGGATTCTCCAGGGTTGTCAGGCTCTGGCGCGAACGCTCACACTAGCTCGGCTGCATGGCTTGCGTTGCAAGGCCCACCCGTTGAAGGCCGATCGCCGGGAAAGGCCCTGGCGAAAGCCCCGCATTATATCCTGCGAACTCATGTGTTTGTCTTGGGGAGCTTCTCCTAATGGAATTCGTCGTCAAAAACGCTCGTCCGGAAACCCTGAAAACCGCCACGCTGGTCGTGGCCGTCGGTGAAGGCGGTGCGCTCGACGCAGCGGCCAGCGCCGTGGACGCTGCCACTTCCGGCGCCCTGAGCGCGGCCGTCAAGCGCGGCGACATCGCCGGCAAGGCCGGCCAGACCCTGCTGCTTACCAATCTTTCCGGTATCAAGGCCGAGCGCGTGCTGCTGGTGGGTAGCGGCGCTACCGAAGGCCTTTCCGACCGTCAGTACCGCAAGCTGGCCAGTGGCGCCCTGGGCGTGCTCAAGAGCCTGGGCGGCAGCGACGCCGCCATCGCCCTGGGCGATGTGCCGGTCAAGAATCGCGACGGCTACGCCCGCCTGCGCCTGCTGGCCGAGACCCTGGCCGATGGCGATTACGTCTTCGACCGCTTCAAGAGCAAGAAGGCCGAGCCGCGGCCGCTGAAGAAGCTGACCCTGGTCACCACCAAGGCCTCCCAGCCGGAGGCCGAGCGTGCCCTGGCCCATGCCCTGGCGATCACCCACGGCACCGCCTACGCCAAGGACTTCGGCAACCTGCCGCCAAACGTCTGCAATCCGGTCTATGTCGCCGATCAGGCCAAGGTCCTGGGCAAGCAGTTCAAGGACGCCGGCCTCTCCGTCGAGGTGCTCGACGAGAAGAAGATGCGCGAATTGGGCATGGGTTCCTTCCTCGCCGTGGCCCAGGGCAGCGCCCAGCCGCCGCGCCTGGTGGTGCTGCAATACAAGGGCGGGTCCAAGAATGCCCAGCCCTACACCCTGGTCGGCAAGGGCATCACCTTCGACACCGGCGGCATCAGCATCAAGCCCAGCGCCGGCATGGACGAGATGAAGTACGACATGTGCGGCGCCGCCAGCGTCCTGGGCACCTTCCGCGCCCTCATGGAGCTCAAGCCGGCGATCAACGTGGTGGGCCTCCTGGCCCTGGCCGAGAACATGCCCAGCGGCACCGCTACCCGTCCGGGTGACATCGTCACCAGCATGAGCGGCCAGACCATCGAGATCCTAAACACCGACGCCGAAGGCCGCCTGGTGCTGTGCGATACCCTCACCTACGCCGAGCGCTTCCAGCCCAAGGCGGTGATCGACATCGCCACCCTCACCGGCGCCTGCATCACCGCGCTGGGTTCGCTGGTCTCGGGCCTGATGGGCAACGACGACGCCCTGATCGACCAGGTCAAGCAGGCCGGCGATCGCGCCGACGACCGCGTCTGGCAACTGCCGCTGCACGACGAATACCAGGAGCAGCTGGACAGTCCCTTCGCCGACATGGCCAACATCGGCGGCCCCAAGGCCGGCACCATCACCGCGGGCTGCTTCCTGGCGCGCTACGCCAAGGCCTATCCCTGGGTGCACCTGGACGTGGCCGGTACCGCCTGGATCAGCGGCGGCAAGGACAAGGCCGCCACCGGTCGTCCGGTCCCGCTGCTGGTGCAGTACCTGCTCGACCGCACCGCCGAGGCCTAAGCCTCTGCCCAAGGCCGCGACGCCCTACGTCGCGGCCTTGCCGTTTCCCTCCCCTTCTTCGTGATCCGCCATGACCCGTGTCGACTTCTATGTTCTGCCTTCCACCGATCCCGCGGCGCGGCTGGCCTTCGCCTGTCGGCTGGTGGACAAGGCCTGGAAGCAGGGCATGCCGGTCTATGTGCACTTCGCCGACGCCGAGCAGCGCCAGCGCCTGGATGACCAGCTGTGGGCCTTCCGCCCGGACAGCTTCATTCCCCATGATCTTGCGGAAACATCCAGCGACAGCCCGGTGGTGCTCGGCCTGACCACGCCCGCCGAGCAGAGGGGTGAGCTGCTGATCAACCTCAGTCTGGCGCCGCCGCCCTGCCATGCGGGTTTCGCTCGGATCGCCGAAGTGGTCGTCGAAGCCCCGAAGTCCGCCAGGCGATGCGCGAAGGTTTTCGCTTCTACCGCAAGCTTGGCTATGCTCTACAGGACCATCAGCTGTCACGTGTCTGATTTCATGACCAGCACCAAGCCTCCCGCGCACGTCCTGCAAGACCTCGAAGCCATCCGCCAGGTGCTCGACAAGAGCCGTAACACGGTCCATCCGAGCAGCGCCGATGGCATTCCCATCCTCTCCGATGTCATCGCGCCCAGCGCTGAGCGGCTCAAGGCCATTCCGCCGCTGCTCGACCAGATCGTGCCGGACGTGATCGAAGAGGTGACGCCCAGCGCGCCCCATGAAGACCTGGCCCAGGTGCGCCTGCGCCAGGAAGCACCGGCCATTCTTCAGGAACTGCTCGACGAGCAGTTGCCACGCCTGGAGGCCGAATTGCAGCGCCGTCTCCAGCAGCGGCTGGAAGAACTGCTGCAGCGTCCCTGAGCGCGGGGCGCCAAGGCGCCCTGCCGTCGGCGGGCCGGAGTCGCTATACTCGGAGGCTTTCCTCTTCCAGCGACAAAAGCCCCCTCCATGGACAAGACCTACCAGCCGCACGCCATCGAAACCTCCTGGTACCAGACCTGGGAACGCCAGGGCCATTTCGCGCCCCAGGGGTCGGGCGAGCCCTACACCATCATGATCCCGCCGCCGAACGTGACCGGCAGCCTGCACATGGGCCATGGCTTCAACAACGCCATCATGGACGCCCTGATCCGCTTCCGCCGCATGCAGGGTCGCAACACCCTCTGGCAGCCGGGCACGGACCACGCCGGCATCGCCACCCAGATGCTGGTGGAACGCCGCATCGGCGCCGAGGGCCTGTCGCGCCATGACCTGGGCCGGGAGAAATTCCTGGAGAAGGTCTGGGAATGGAAGAACGAATCCGGGGGCAATATCAGCCGGCAGATCCGCCGCCTGGGCTCCTCGGTGGACTGGTCGCGCGAGCGCTTCACCATGGACGAGGGCCTCTCCGAGGCGGTCAAGGAAGCCTTCGTGCGCCTGCACGAGGACGGCCTGATCTATCGCGGCAAGCGCCTTGTCAACTGGGACACCAAGCTGCACACCGCCATTTCCGACCTGGAAGTGGAAAGCCATGACGAGAAGGGTCACCTCTGGCACCTGCGCTATCCGCTGGCCGATGGCGCCCGCACCGCCGAGGGCATGGACCATCTGGTGGTCGCCACCACCCGCCCCGAGACCCTGCTGGGCGACGCCGCCGTGGCCGTGCACCCGGAAGACCCGCGCTACAAGGATCTGATCGGCCAGTACGTCGAGCTGCCCCTGGTGGGCCGGCGCATCCCCATTGTCGGCGACGACTACTGCGACCCCGAATTCGGCACCGGCTGCGTCAAGATCACCCCGGCCCACGACTTCAACGACTATGAAGTCGGCAAGCGACACAACCTGCCGCTGATCAACATCTTCGATGCCGACGCGGCCGTCCTCCCCGGCGCCCAGGTGTTCAACCTGGACGGCAGCGTCAACGGCATGTTCGACGCCACCCTCCCCGCCGCCTACGCCGGGCTGGACCGCTTCGAGGCGCGCAAGCGCATCGTCGCCGACCTGGAGGCCGCCGGCCGCCTGGAAAAGATCGACGACCACGCCCTCAAGGTGCCCAAGGGCGACCGTTCCGGCACCGTGATCGAGCCCTGGCTGACCGACCAGTGGTACGTTTCCACCAAGCCCCTGGCCGAGAAGGCCATCGCCGTCGTCGAGAGCGGCGAGGTGCAATTCGTGCCCAAGCAGTACGAGAACATGTACTTCAGCTGGATGCGCGACATCCAGGACTGGTGCATCAGCCGCCAGCTCTGGTGGGGCCACCGCATTCCCGCCTGGTACGACCAGGCCGGCAACGTCTACGTCGGTCGCGACGAGGCCGAGGTACGCGCCAAGCACAACCTGGGTGACATCGCCCTGCGTCAGGACGACGACGTGCTGGACACCTGGTTCAGCTCAGGCCTGTGGACCTTCTCCACCCTGGGCTGGCCCGAGCAGACCGAGGCGCTGAAGACCTTCCACCCCACCGACGTGCTGGTGACCGGCTTCGACATCATCTTCTTCTGGGTCGCCCGGATGATCATGCTGTCCACCCACCTGACCGGGCAGATCCCGTTCAAGACCGTCTACGTCCATGGCCTGGTGCGCGATGGCCAGGGCCAGAAGATGTCCAAGTCCAAAGGCAACGTGCTCGACCCGCTGGACATCGTCGACGGCATCGACCTGGACACCCTGCTGGAGAAGCGCACCAGCGGCCTGATGCAGCCCAAGCTGGCCGAGAAGATCGCCAAGCAGACCCGCGCCGAATTCCCGGACGGCATCGCCAGCTACGGCACCGATGCCCTGAGATTCACCTTCTGCTCCCTGGCCACCACCGGCCGCGACGTCAAGTTCGACATGGGTCGCGTCGAGGGCTACCGCAACTTCTGCAACAAGCTGTGGAACGCGGCGAACTTCGTCATGGAGAACGTCGAGGGCCAGGATACCGGCGTCAACGACGAACCGGTCGAGCTGTCCTCGGTGGATCGCTGGATCATCTCCCAGCTGCAACGCACCGAGGCCGAGGTGACCCGTCAGCTCGACGCCTTCCGTTTCGACCTGGCCACCCAGGCGCTCTACGAATTCGTCTGGGACGAGTACTGCGCCTGGTACCTGGAACTGGTCAAGCCGGTGCTGTGGGACGAGAACGCCTCCATCGAGCGTCAGCGCGGCACCCGTCGCACCCTGGCGCGGGTACTGGAAGTGGTGCTGCGCCTGGCGCATCCCTTCATGCCCTTCATCACTGAGGAAATCTGGCAGCGCCTCAAGGCGCCGGCCGGTGTCCAGGGCGAGACCCTGATGCTGCAACCCTGGCCGGTGGCCAACGAGGCGCGCATCGATGCCGCCGCCGAAGGCGACATCGAGTGGGTCAAGGCGCTGATGCTGGGCGTACGGCAGATCCGTGGCGAGATGAAGATCTCCATGGCCAAGCGCATCGACATCATCGTCGCCAATGCCAGTGCCGAGGACCAGCGCCGCCTGGCCGACTTCGAGCCGCTGCTGAACAAGCTGGCCAAGCTGGAATCGGTCCGCGTCCTGGCCGCCGGCGAGGAAGCGCCGATGTCCGCCACCACCCTGGTGGGCGAGATGGAAGTGCTGGTGCCCATGGCCGGCCTGATCGACAAGGACGCGGAACTTACGCGCCTGGACAAGGAGATCGGCCGCCTGGAGGGCGAGGTCAAGCGCGTCGGCGGCAAGCTGGCCAATGAAGGCTTCGTCGCCAAGGCCCCGGCCGAGGTGCTGGAGAAGGAGCGCGCCAAACTGGCCGAAGCCGAACAGGCCCTGGCCAAGCTGGTGGAACAGCGGCAGCGCATCGCCACCCTCTGATGCCCCTGAAGCCCACCCTCGCGGTGGGCTTTTTCTTGACCGGAAGATTTTCATGGACGTGAGCAAGACCAAGACCAGCTTCTATCGCCGGCTCTATGTGGCCTGGCTGGTGTCCAGCGGCACCGCCACCAGCGTGCCGGCGTTGATGGCCGCTACCGGGATGCCAAGGCGCACGGCCCAGGACACCCTGCTGGCGCTGGCCGATCTGGATATCGACTGTCAGTTCGTGCAGGGCGAAGGCGCGCGCAATAACGCCGGTGGCTACGAGATCCGCGACTGGGGCGCGGTGGATCCGCGCTGGGTCGAGCGTGAATTGCCGCGGATCAGGACGGTTCTGGGTTATCCCTGACGGCTAGAAATCCAGCACCTGCACCACGTCATAGGCCGGCGTCTCATAGGGATGCGCCGCCTTGAGCGCCGCCACGGCCTGGCGGGCGATCTGTTCGTCGGCCAGCACCAGCTCCACACGCCATTCCTCCACCCGTTCGAGACTGCCCTGCTCGCCCAGGTGCGGCTGGCTGCCTGGCAGTGGACGGAACTGGCCGAGGCCCTGGACCTGCCAGCAGCAGCTGTCGTACAGGCCGATGCGGCCAGCGCCCACGGCGAAGATCGCCTGCTTGACGGCTTCCAGGTGGGAGTCGGGACATAGAAGCAGAGTTTGAGCATGGTGGCGCTCTCCGGCTGGGTGGCCCTCACCCCAGCCCTCTCCCTGAGGGAGAGGGGGTAAGAGCGCAGCGGCGGATGCCGGGTGGCTCGCCGTCGGTTTGGAAGAGAGCCTATGAGCCAGGCTCACCCGACCGCAGGTCGAGCAAGCCTGGCCAGACGCCGAACCCTCAGTCCACCCAGATCCGCGCATTGCGGAACAGGCGCATCCAGCCGCCGTCCTCGCCCTGCCAGTCGGCGGGAATCCAGGAGTTCTGCACGGCCCGGAAGCAGCGCTCGGGGTGCGGCATCATCAGCAGGACGCGACCGTCCTGGCTGGACAGCCCAGTGATGCCCAGCGGCGAGCCGTTGGGGTTGGCCGGATAGGTCTCGGTGACCTTGCTGTGGCCATCGACATAGCGCAGCGCCACGGTGCCGGAGACGTCAGCGGCGACCAGCGCCTGCTGGTCCGGATACTCGGCGAAGCCTTCGCCGTGGGCGATGGCGATGGGCAGCCGCGACCCGGCCATGCCGGCGAGGAACAGCGAGGGCGAATCCTGCACCTGGACCATGGCCACCCGCGCCTCGAACTGCTCGGAGCGGTTGCGCACGAAGCGCGGCCAGAATTCGCTGCCAGGCACCAGCTCGCGCAAGTTGGCGACCATCTGGCAGCCATTGCACACGCCCAGGGTGAAGGTGTCGGTGCGCTCGAAGAACTGCTGGAAGCCGTCACGGGCACGGGCATTGAACAGGATGGACTTGGCCCAGCCACCGCCGGCGCCGAGGACGTCGCCATAGGAGAAGCCGCCACAGGCGACCACGCCCTTGAAGTCCGCCAGGTCGATGCGACCGGAAAGGATGTCGCTCATGTGCACGTCGATGGCGGCGAAACCGGCGCGATCGAAGGCCGCGCCCATCTCCACCTGACCGTTGACGCCCTGCTCGCGCAGGATGGCGACCTGCGGCCGCACGCCCTTCTTGATGTAGGGGGCGCAGATGTCTTCGTTGGGGTCGTAGGCCAGCTTGGCCGACAGACCCGGATGATCCTCTTCCAGCAGGGCATCGAATTCCTGCTGGGCGCACTCGGCGTTGTCGCGCAGGCGCTGGATCTGGAAGCTGGTCTCGCTCCAGACGCGCTGCAGCATGCGCCGCTCGGCCCGGTAGAGGTGCTCGTCGTGGTAGTGGATGTTGATCTCGTAGCCGTTGACCGGGTTGCCGATCACCGCCACGCAGTCTTCCAGACCGGCCGCGCTGAACTGGGCCAGCACCTCGTGGGTGAAGTCCTGGGGCACCTGGATGACGGCACCCAGTTCTTCGGCGAACAGCGCGCGGGTCAGCTCGTCACGGTCAGCGGCCAAGGCGTCCAGGCGCAGGGCCAGGCCGCAGTGACCGGCGAAGGCCATTTCCACCACCGTGGTGATGAGGCCACCGTCGGAACGGTCGTGGTAGGCCAGCAGCAGGCCGTCCTGATTGAGACCCTGGATCACCGCGAAGAAGGCCTTGAGGTCTTCGGCCTGGTCGACGTCGGGGGCCTGCTGGCCGAGCTTGCCGTGGGTCTGGGCGAGGATGGAGCCGCCCAGGCGATTCTGGCCGCGACCCAGATCGATGAGGATCAGGTCGGTCTGGCCCTTGTCCAGGCGCAGCTGGGGGGTCAGGGTGCGACGGATGTCCTGCACCGGGGCGAAGCCGGTGATCACCAGCGACAGCGGCGCGGTGACGCTCTTGTCTTCGCCACCGTCCTGCCAGCGGGTCTTCATGGACATGGAGTCCTTGCCGACCGGGATGGTGATGCCCAGCTGCGGGCACAGCTCCATGCCCACCGCCCTGACGGTTTCATAGAGACGCGCGTCTTCGCCGGGGTGGCCAGCAGCGGCCATCCAGTTGGCGGACAGCTTGATGTCGCCGAGCTTCTCGATGCGCGCGGCGGCCAGGTTGGTGATGGTCTCGCCGATGGCCATGCGGCCGGAAGCAGGCGCGTCGAGCAGCGCCAGCGGGGTGCGCTCGCCCATGGCCATGGCTTCGCCGGTGTGGACGTCGAAGCTGGTGGCGGTCACGGCGCAGTCGGCCACCGGCACCTGCCAGGGGCCGACCATCTGGTCGCGGGCGACCAGGCCGGTGATGGTGCGGTCGCCGATGGTGATCAGGAAGCTCTTGCTGGCCACGGCCGGGTGGCGCAGGACGCGCTCCACCGACTCGGTCAGGTCCAGGCCGGCGCCGTCGAAGGCGTCGCCCAGTTCGGCTTCCCGGGTGGCGCTGCGGTGCATGCGCGGCGGCTTGCCGAGCAGGACGTCCAGCGGCATGTCCACGGCGTTGTTGCCGAAGTGGCTGTCGGCCACGGTCAGTTGGCGCTCCTCGGTGGCTTCGCCGACCACGGCGAAGGGGCAACGCTCGCGTTCGCAGATGGCCTTGAAGGTCTCGAAGTTCTCGGCGTCCACGGAGAGCACGTAGCGCTCCTGGGACTCGTTGCACCAGATCTCCAGCGGACTCATGCCCGGCTCGTCATTGGGCACGTTGCGCAATTCGAAACGACCACCGCGACCGGCATCGTTGACCAGCTCGGGGAAGGCATTGGACAGGCCGCCCGCACCCACGTCATGGATGAAGGTGATGGGGTTGTTTTCACCCAGCTGCCAGCAGCGGTCGATGACCTCCTGGCAGCGGCGCTCCATTTCCGGGTTCTCGCGCTGCACCGAGGCGAAATCCAGGTCGGCGGAGCTGGCGCCGGTGGACATGGACGAGGCCGCGCCGCCGCCCAGGCCGATCAGCATGGCCGGACCGCCCAGCACGATGAGCTTGCCGCCCACCGAGATGTCGCCCTTCTGCACGTGGTCGGCGCGGATGTTGCCCAGGCCGCCGGCGAGCATGATCGGCTTGTGATAGCCGCGCACCTCGGGACCGCGGGGGGTCTCGACCTGCTGCTCGAAGGTGCGGAAGTAGCCGGCCAGGGCCGGGCGACCGAATTCGTTGTTGAAGGCGGCGCCACCCAGCGGGCCTTCGATCATGATGTCCAGCGGGGTGACGATGCGCTCGGGCTTGCCGTAGGGCTGTTCCCAGGGCTGCGCGAAACCGGGGATGTTCAGGTTGGAGACGGTGAAGCCGGTCAGGCCCGCCTTGGGCTTGGAGCCGCGACCGGTGGCACCTTCGTCGCGGATCTCGCCGCCGGAACCGGTGGAGGCGCCGGGGAAGGGGGCGATGGCGGTCGGGTGGTTGTGGGTCTCCACCTTCATCAGGATGTGCACGGGCTGGCTGTGCGCGCCGTACTCGCGGGACTCGGCGTCGGGGTAGAAGCGCCCGGCGGTGAAGCCTTCCATGACCGCGGCGTTGTCCTTGTAGGCGGACAGCACGCCGGCGCGGTTCAGCTCAAAGGTGTTCTTGATCATGCCGAACAGCGACTTCTCCTGGCTCTCGCCGTCGAGGTCCCAGCTGGCATTGAAGATCTTGTGCCGGCAGTGCTCGGAGTTGGCCTGGGCGAACATCATGAGTTCGATGTCATGGGGATTGCGCCCCAGGGCGGTGAAGCTCTTGACCAGGTAGTCGATCTCGTCATCGGCCAGGGCCAGGCCCAGCTCGAGATTGGCCTGCTCCAGGGCAGCGTGACCACCGCCGAGCACGTCCACCGCGGTGAGCGGCCTGGGCGTGGCATGGCTGAAGATGTCGGCGGCGGCGTCCAGGGTCGGCAGCACGCGCTGGGTCATGCGGTCATGCAGGGCGGCGGCCAGCTGCGCGTGGGCAGCGGCGTCCAGTTCGCCGGCGACATAGTAGGCCACGCCGCGCTCCAGGCGCTCGATCTGCGCCAGGCCACAGTTGTGGGCGATGTCGGTGGCCTTGCTCGACCAGGGCGAGATGGTGCCCAGGCGGGGCACGATGAGGAACAGCGCGCCGCTGGGTTCCTGCTGGGGGACGCTGGGGCCGTATTGCAGCAGTCGGCCGAGGATGCCCTCTTCCTCCGCGCTCAGGGTGCCGGCGACTTCGGCGAAATGAACGAACTCGGCATAGAGCCCGGAGACACCGGGAACCAGGCGAGTCAGCTGGTCGAGAAGTTTGCCGTGACGGAACGAAGAAAGAGCGGGAGCGCCGCGCAGGATCAGCATCGGGGACAGCCTCGGGGCCAAGTCACTTTGGGGCCGTGCATTCTAGCCTAAAGGCGCGCCGGGGACACCTTCCGGCGACGAGGGTTCATGCAGCCTTACCACCACTCTTGTATGTATAAAATGGGCGCTGTGCCACTTCTCGCGTATACTGCCCGCCGTTACGGCCTGCCGCGCCCCATGGACGCGGCTCCCCATTGGGCTCAGGATAGAGCCTTTGGCCGGACCGGTGGCGCGGAGCGTCCCGACCATAACGAGTGCCCGGAGGGGCCGACCGATGAGGCGCGTCAGCAAGGCGCCAGTGCCGTTTTGATGCCGTATGGCCGAGCTAGCCCATTTGAATAGAGCCTTCAAGCGATTCGCCTGGCTTACCCTGCCCTTCCTCGCCTTGCTCATAAGCTGCGGGAAGGCCGACGTGCCTGCGCCGCCCAAGCCGACCGCGCTGGAGCAGGTGCAGCAGGCGGGTGTGCTGCGCGTGGTGACGCGCAACAGTCCGGCGACCTACTTCCAGGACCGCAACGGCGAGACCGGTTTCGAATACGAACTGGTCAAGGGCTTCGCCGAATCCCTCAAGGTGCGCCTGGAAATCAGCACCGCCGACAACCTCGACGACCTCTTCAATCGCCTGACCGCGCCGGACGGCCCGGTGATCGCCGCGGCCGGCCTCACGCCCTCGGTCAATCGCCAGAATCTGAAATTTTCCCGCAGCTATCTGGACGTGGTGCCCCAGGTCATATACCGCAACGGCACCGTCCGCCCCAGCACGCCCAAGGATCTGGTCGGCAAGCGCATCCTGGTGCTCAAGGGCAGCAGCCAGGCGCAGCAGCTCAGGGCGTTGCAGGCTCAGGTAGCGGGACTCACCTTCGACGAATCCGATCAGGTGGAGGTCAGCGACCTGTTGCGCATGGTCGACGAAGGCCAGATCGACCTGACCCTGGTGGATTCCAACGAACTGGCCATGAACCAGGTGTACTTTCCCAACGTGCGGGTGGCCTTCGACCTGGGCGACAACCAGGGCCAGGCCTGGGCCCTGCAACCCGGGGAGGACAACAGCCTGCTCGATGCGGTCAACGCCTACCTGGACAAGGTCCGCCGCGACGGCACCCTGCAGCAGCTCAAGGAGCGCTACTACGGTCACGTTGACGTCCTTGGCTATGTGGGCGCCTACACCTTCGCCCAGCACCTGCAGGAACGCCTGCCCAAGTACGAGAAGCACTTCCGCAAGGTGGCGCAGAAGCATCAGCTGGACTGGCGCCTGCTCGCCGCCATGGGCTACCAGGAGTCGCTATGGACCCCGGACGCCACCTCCAAGACCGGGGTGCGCGGCCTGATGATGCTGACCAACAACACGGCCCAGGCCATGGGCGTCGCCAACCGCCTGGATCCGGAGCAGAGCATCACCGGCGGCGCCAAGTACTTCGACCAGATCCGCGACGAGTTGCCCGACAGCATCCACGAACCGGATCGCACCTGGTTCGCCCTGGCCACCTACAACATCGGCATCGCCCATATCCTCGACGCCCGCCGGCTGGCCGAATCCCAGGGCCTGGATCCGGATCGCTGGCTGGACGTGAAGAAGATGCTGCCGCGCCTGGCGCAGAAGCAGTGGTACAGCAAGACCCGCTACGGCTATGCCCGCGGCGGCGAGACGGTGGAATTCGTGCAGAACGTGCGCCGTTATTACGACATCCTCACCTGGACCACCCAGCCGCAGATGGAAGGTCAGCAACTGGCCAAGACCGGCCTGCACGTCCCCGCCATCGCCGACGACCGCCCCGCCCGGGAAACGCCCCAGGATATGTGAGGGCCGCCGCGCTCGAACCCTCGTAGCGTGGAAAACCGCGCCAGCGTTTTCCACCGGCAACCTCCGGCACCCTCCCGCGTGGACAAGGCTGCGCCGTTGTCCACCCTTGTATCTCGACGACAGCCTCCTCAGGGGGCATAGTCCCCGACTGATCATCGGGGGAGGATGGCAGGCCGTGTCCACCCTTAAGCCTTTGAGCTTGCAACGTAGATAGGCTGCCTCCTCCACACCCATCCCCGAGTCCGAACGGTATCTAGAGCCTCCAGAGCTCGTATTGCACAAGGTTGGACGGGATGACGTGATCGTGTCGCATCTGAAGGAGGAGACATCATGGCCGTAATCGGTGTTGATATCGCCAAGCGCAGCTTCGATCTGGCGGTCCTGCAATCCAATGGCAAGCACCGGACCAAGGGCAGGCTGAGCAACGATCCGTCAGGCTTCGCGGTCTTTGCCGACTGGCTGCAACAGCATGCCGAGCCAGGCGCTTGGATCGTGATGGAGGCCACGGGCACCTATCACGAAGCGCTCGCCGAGCATTTCCATGCGCTGGGCTACCGAATCGCCGTGCTCAATCCGGCACAGATCGCTCGCTATGCGCAAAGCCAGTTGCAGCGCAGCAAGACGGACAAACTCGACGCCAAGCTGATCGCCACCTATGGCCAGCGGCATGAAGACAGCCTGCGGGCCTGGCACCCGAGCCTGTGTCCATCCGCACGCTTCGCGCGCTGACCCGGCGCCTGGAGGATCTCCAATCGCTACGGCAGATGGAGCTCAATCGGCTCGAGGTCAGCCCGGAAAAGGTCCAGGACTCGATTCGAGCGGTCGTGCAGCGGCTCGATGAGCAGATCGCCTGGACGCTCGAACAGATCAAACGGCATATCGACGATGACCCGGACCTGAGCGGCAAACGTGATCTGCTGGTGAGCATAGACGGCATCGCCGACAAGACCGCCGCCCTGATCCTGGCGGAGCTCGGCGATATCGGTCGCTTCGCTGATGCCCGCGCCGTGACCGCCTTTGCCGGTTTGAACCCACGCCTATAGGAATCAGGTCTTTACCGCGGCCATACCGGCATCTCGCGCATGGGATCGGTCCGCTTACGAAGTGCGCTATACCTACCCGCCGTCGTGGCGCTGACCTACAACCCGGCTATCAAGGCGCAAGCCGAGCGTCTGAAAACCAGAGGGAAGAAAGGTAAACAAACCGTCTGCGCCGCCATGCGCAAGCTGCTGACCATCGCCTATGGCGTGCTCAAATCGGGCAAGCCTTTCGACCCTGCTTTAGCGATTGCACACTGAGGGGCGAAGACGGTATCTACACAGCTGAACGTAGGTTGGGCTTCGCCGAGTTCCACCCAACCGACGAAAAGCCCTACCCCCTGGGCTTCTGGATCAACTTGTCCACGGCGCGAGCCGCGGCGACCATGCCGAAGGTGGCAGTGACCATCATCACCGCGCCGAAGCCGCCGGCGCAGTCCAGGCGGACGCCTTCGCCGACGAAACTCTTCTGCTGGCAGACGCTGCCGTCCGGCTTGGGATAGCGCAGCTGCTCGGTGGAAAAGACGCAGGGCACGCTGTAGTGGCGGCTGGGATTGCGCGAGAAGCCGTAGTCGCGGCGCAGCAGCGAGCGCACCCGCGAGGCCAGGGGGTCGTTGTAGGTGCGATTGAGGTCGACCACCTGGATCTGGGTGGGATCGATCTGACCGCCGGCGCCGCCGGTGGTGACGATGGCGATCTTGCGTCTCTTGCACCAGGCGATCAGCGCCGCCTTGGAGGCCACGCTGTCGATGCAGTCCAGCACCAAGTCGAGTTCTTCGGTGATGTAGTCGGCCATGGTCTCGCGGGTGACGAAGTCCGCCACCGCCTTGACCGCGCAGGCCGGGTTGATGGCCTGGATGCGCTCGGCCATCACCGTGACCTTGGGCCGCCCCACCTGCCCTTCCAGCGCATGCACCTGGCGATTGGTGTTGCTGACGCAGACGTCGTCCAGATCGAACAGGCTGATACGACCGACGCCGCTGCGCGCCAGGGCCTCGGCGGCCCAGGAACCCACCCCACCGATGCCGACCACGGCGACGTGGCTGGCGGCCAGGCGCTCGACGGCCTCCTGCCCATAGAGCCGGGCGATCCCGCCGAAGCGTTGTTCATCGAACGTCATGAAGGCTTTCCACAAAAGCCACAGTATAGGTTTTCCTTTACCATACCGCTCCCCCTTGAACCCTAGCCGCCTCCCGGGACCCGCCATGACCACCGCCCTCACCCCCACCCTGGAACTCGCCTGCGACCTGATCGGCCGGGCTTCGGTCACGCCGCTGGACGAAGGCTGCCAGGCCCTGATGATGCAGCGCCTGGAGCGCCTGGGCTTCGCCCTCGAACCCCTGCGCATCGAAGAGGTGGACAACTTCTGGGCGCGCCGTGGCGGCGAGGGTCCGGTGCTGTGCTTCGCCGGTCACACCGACGTGGTGCCCACCGGCCCGCTGGAGGCGTGGCAGCAGGCCCCCTTCAATGCCCATGTGGATGCCGACGGCATGCTGCGCGGTCGGGGCGCCGCCGACATGAAGGGCAGCCTGGCGAGCATGATCATCGCCGTGGAGCGCTTCGTTGCCGACCATCCCGATCACCATGGCGCCATCGCCTTCCTCATCACCAGCGACGAGGAAGGCCCGGCCCTGCACGGCACCCGCGCCGTGGTGGAGCGCCTGCGCGCGCGTGGCGAGCGCCTGGACTGGTGCATCGTCGGCGAACCCTCCAGCACCCGCCTGCTGGGGGACGTGGTCAAGAACGGACGCCGTGGCTCGCTCAACGGCCGCCTGACCGTGCGCGGCAAGCAGGGTCATGTGGCCTATCCGCACCTCGCACGCAACCCCATCCACCTGGTGGCCCAGGCCCTGGCGGATCTGGCCGCCGAGCAGTGGGATGCGGGCAACACCTTCTTCCCGCCCACCAGCTTCCAGATTTCCAACCTCAATTCCGGCACTGGCGCCGGCAACGTGGTGCCGGGCGAACTGCAGGCGCTGTTCAACTTCCGTTTCTCCACCGAATCCACGGTGGAAGGCCTGCAGGCCCGCGTAGAGGCCATCCTTGATCGCCACGGCCTGGACTGGCACATCGACTGGTCACTGTCCGGCCTGCCCTTCCTCACCGAGCCGGGCGACCTGCTCGACGCCGTCTCGGCCAGCGTGGAAGCGGTCACCGGCTATCGCCCCGAAGCCTCCACCAGCGGCGGCACCTCGGATGGTCGCTTCATCGCCACCCTGGGCGCCCAGGTGGTGGAACTGGGTCCGGTCAACGCCACCATTCACCAGGTGGACGAGCACGTCCTGGCCAGCGACCTGGATCTGCTGACCGAGGTGTACTACGGCACCCTGGTACGGTTGCTGGCATGAAGCTGACCTGTCCGCTCTGCCAGGCCCCGCTGGGCGAACTCGAGGGTGGCGTCGGTTGCGCCGCAGGCCATCGCTTCGACCGCGCCCGCCAGGGCTATCTGAATCTCTTGCCGGTGCAACACAAGAAGAGCCTGGACCCGGGCGACAACGCCGCCATGGTCGAGGCACGCCGACGCTTTCTCGATGCCGGCCACTATGCGCCCCTGGCCGAGCGCCTGGCGCACCTGGCCGCCGAACGCGCGCCCCGGCGCTGGATCGACGTGGGCTGCGGTGAAGGCTTCTATACCGCGCGCCTGGCCCAGGCCCTGCCCGCCGCCGACGGCTATGCCCTGGACATCTCCCGCGAGGCGGTGCGCCGCGCCTGCCGGCGTACCCCGGCGCTGACCTGGCTGGTGGCGAGCATGGCGCGCCTGCCGCTGCCGGACGCCAGTTGCCAGCTGCTGGCCAGCGTCTTCAGCCCCATCGACTGGAGCGAAGCCCGGCGCGTGCTGACACCCGGCGGCGGCATCCTGCGCCTGGGGCCGGCCAGCGCCCACCTGCTGGAGCTGCGCCAGCGGCTCTATGACGAGGTGCGCGACTATGCCGAAGACAAGCACCTCCAGGATCTGCCGCCGGACCTGGAACTGGCTCACAGCGAGGGGCTCGAATTCGTGCTGCCACTGGCCGAGCGCCAGACCCGCGAAGACCTGCTGGCCATGACGCCCCACGGCTGGCGCGTCAACGCCGAGCGCCGCGAGCGGGTCCTGGCCGAGCCCTTCGAGGTGCGGGTGGCAGTACGTTACGATTGGATCATCAAATCCGGAGCCTAAGCCCCATGCGCCAGCCCGATATCGAAATCTACCTCAAGGACGTCGATCAGGACGCCATCTCGGCCTGGCTCGAACAGGTGTTCGCCATGCCCTGCGTCTGGCAGGCGCACGGACAGACCTTCAAATGCACCCTGCGCTATGGCGGCGAGTCGATTCCGGTGACCTGGCTGCCGAAGGCAGTCGGCAAGTGGCACAGCCTGCTGCTGGAAAGCGATGTGTCGCCCTGGGTGGATGACCTGGCCTGCGCCCGCGATGCCTATGCAGCCCTCCAGGTACAGGTGCGCTGCGCCCCGAGCGGCTGGAGCGAGGAAGAAGAGGAAGAAGCCGCCGATCGCTGGCTGAAGGTGACGGACGCGGGCGTCGAAGAGATCGTCTGGCGCACCGAGTGAACTGAAGGCGCGAGGAGCCTTGCGCTCCTCGCGCAACGGATCTAGACCTGGGCGACGTCTTCGGCCTGGAGACCCTTCTGGCCCTCGATCACCGAAAACTCCACCTGCTGGCCTTCGTTCAGGGAACGATGACCTTCACCGCGGATGGCGCGGTAGTGAACGAACACGTCGGCACCGCCTTCGCGTTGAATGAATCCATATCCCTTGGCGTCATTGAACCACTTGACGGTCCCGGTTTCGCGTTGCTCACCCATCACATCTCTCCGAAGCTTTCTGGATTTCCTATCCCCGCTCGCCACAAGCTGGGCGCTCGGGTTGCTTTGTTGTATCGGTACAGATCGCTCGCCGGACCGGTCGCCAGGCTGGCAGCCCGATTCCGACCATCGGCAAGAACCTGCCGATGCCTTATAAAGCATAGCTTTCCCGGCAAAAGCAACGTTCTTTACGCAAAGTGCCAGCATGGCTGAAAGCCGCGCCAACGCCGGGTTTTCGACGATCTGAGCGGCATTTTTTCGACAACGGGGACAAGCCGCCGACTGCCGGGTCGAAGAGAGAACAACACGGGCGGTTTTACGCCCGCCAGGCCATCCGGCACACTGCCGCCCCGTCACTCCGGTAGCCCTCCATGACCCGTTCGCCGCTGCGCCTGCTGGCCTTCTCGCTGCTCAAGCGCCTGCTCTATCTCTGGGTCCGCTCCGAGACCACCCAGGCGGCCAGCCTGCTCAGCCGCATCGATCCCGCCAGGCCGGTGCTCTATGTCCTCCCCGAGGCCTCGTTGAGCGATCTGGCGGTGCTCGACCGGGAATGCCGCAAGGCCGGCCTGCCGCGACCGCTACGCCCGCTGGTGCTGGGTAGCAAGACAGAGCCACTGGCCTACTTCAACGCCACCGGCAAGGCGAACTGGCGCGGGCGCCCCGCCCGGCGCTCGGTACCCCCTACCCTGCGCCGGGTGGTGGCCGCGGTGACCGAGCAGCAGCTGGAAGACGTCCAGCTGGTACCGGTCAGCGTCTTCTGGGGCCAGTCGCCGGATCGCGAGACCAGTCCCTGGAAACTGCTCTGGGCGGACAACTGGGTGGTGACCGGACGGCTGCGCAAGCTGGCGCGCATCCTGGTGCTGGGCCGGCTGACCCGGGTGCAATTCTCCAAGCCGCTGTCGCTGGGCGAACTGGCCAGCCAGCGTCCCGATCCGCAACGCCTGGAGCGCCTGGTGATGCGGCAGCTGCGCATCCACTTCCGCAACGTGCGCCAGGCGGTGATCGGCCCGGACCTGTCGCACCGCCGTACCCTGTTGCGCGGCCTGCTCCGCGCGCCCCAGGTACGGGCGACCATCGCCCACGAGATTGCCCAGCGCAAGGCTACCCCCGGGCGCATCGAAGACGAGGCGGCGCACTATGCGCGCGAGATCGCCTCGGACTTCTCCTATCCGGTGGTGCGCTGCCTGGACGTCGGCCTGCGCTGGTTCTGGAACAGCATCTATGACGGCGTCACGGTCAGCCACATCGAGCGGATCCAGGAGATGGCGCCCGGTCATACCGTGGTCTACGTCCCCTGCCACCGCAGCCACATCGACTACCTGCTGCTGTCCTACCTGCTGTTCCAGAACGGCCTGACCCCGCCGCACATCGCCGCCGGCATCAACCTGGACATGCCGGTGGTGGGCAACATCCTGCGCCGTGGCGGGGCCTTCTTCATGAGGCGCAGCTTCAAGGGCAACGCCCTCTATGCGGCGGTGTTCAACGAATACCTGCACAGCCTGTTCAGCCGCGGCTTCTCCACCGAATACTTCGTCGAGGGCGGTCGCTCGCGCACCGGACGGACCCTGCAGCCACGCACCGGCATGCTGGCCATGACCCTGCGCAGCTTCCTCCGCGATTCGCGGCGCCCTATCGTCTTCGTACCGGTGTACATCGGCTACGAGAAGGTCTTCGAGGGCCGCACCTACCTGGGCGAGTTGCGCGGCGCGTCTAAGAAGAAGGAATCCATCTTCGACCTGGTCAAGGTCTTTGGCGCCCTGCGCCAGCGCTTCGGTCGGGTCTGGGTCAACTTCGGCGAGCCCATCCCGCTGCAAGGCTTCCTCGATGCCCGCCGTCCGGGCTGGCGCGACGAACCCCTCGACGAAGACCTGAAGCCCGCCTGGTTCAATTCGGTCACCCACGAACTGGGCGAGCGGGTGGTCCGCCGCATCAATGCCGCGGCGGCCGTCACCCCGGTCAACCTGGTGGCCCTGGCGCTGCTCTCGACCAACCGCCAGGCGCTCGACGAAGGCGCCCTGGTACGCGCCATCGACCTCTATCTGGATCTGCTGAAGCGGGTGCCCTACTCCACCAGCGTCACCCTGCCCGAGGGCGACGGCCAGGCGATCATCGAAGAGGTGCGCGCCCTGGGTTTCCTCTCCGAGCAGCAGGACGCTCTGGGACGCATCCTCTACCTGGACGAGCAGAACGCGGTGCTGATGACCTACTACCGCAACAATGTCCTGCACCTCTTCGCCATCCCGGCGCTGATCGCCAGTTTCTTCCAGAACACCGGGCGCATGACCCGCGAGCTGATCCACAGATTCGCCCTGGCGCTCTATCCCTATCTGCAGGCCGAGCTGTTCATCCACTGGGAGCGCGAGGAGCTGCCGCTGGTGCTGGACGGCTGGCTGGAGGCCATGGTGGAGCGCGGCCTGCTGCGCATCGAGGACGACGTCTTCGTGCGTGCAGCGCCCAGCTCGCGGCAATTCGTCCGCCTCACCCTGCTGGCGCGGGCCATCCTGCAGACCCTGCAGCGCTACTACATGACCACCGCGCTGATCCTCAACCACGGCCAGAACAGCCTGACCGCGCCGCAACTGGAAGAACTCTGCACCGTGATGGCCCAGCGGCTTTCGGTGCTGCATGGCCTCAATGCGCCGGAATTCTTCGACAAGTCGCTGTTTCGCCACTTCATCCAGACGCTACTGGCCGAGGGTGTGCTGCGCAAGGCCGACGACGGCACCCTGGGCCATCACGAATTGCTCGGCGAACTGGCCGAAGGCGCCGGCAAGCGGGTGCTGCCGGCGGAGATCCGCCTGTCGATTCGTCAGGTGGCGCTGGACCGACCCGATGCGCCCGACCTGCCGGATCCCGAATCCCCTGCGGTCGCCGGCAACTAAGCCGGCGTCCATGGGTCACAGCAGTCGATTTCAGTCCAGGATCTACCCATGAAAAGAATCGCCACCCTGCTCGCCACCTCGCTGCTGCTCAGCGCCTGTAGCGGGCTGCGCCCCGGTCCCGCGACGCCACCGCCGCCCGCTGGCCAGCCGCTGCCGCCCACCGAGCAGCCGCAGACCACCACGCCTAGCGTGCCGGCCCAGCCGAGCATGACCAGCCTCAGCGGCCAGGCCACCTTTACCGCCAACGAGCCGGTGCCGCCCACCGCCAAGCTTACCGTCAGCCTCTACAGCGCCAGTGCCGGCGACACCCCTGCCGGTCGCCTGGCCCAGCGCACCCTGTTCGTCAAGCAGCCCGGCCAGGTGCCCTTCCGCCTTGACTACGCCCCGGCCAAGGTCAAGAGCGGCGAGCGCTATCTGCTCAGCGGGCGCATCCTGCTCGGCGGTCGCCCGCTGTATCTGACCCAGGAGCCGGTGGCCGTGGACCTGAGCAATGGTGGCGAAGTGGAGTTACCGCTGCAGCCGGTGCGTTGAGGTCCGTAGGGCCCGGGGCGGCATGCTAGGATCAAGGCTCTCGACCCCCCGCTTCGCCACCGAGGTGCGCCTTGACTCCCCGTCTCGCCATCAAGCGCTATCAGGGCGAACACCAGCCCCATGCCCATGCCTTCGCGCAGCTGGTGCTGCCCATCCAGGGCGGCATGGAGCTGGAGCTCGCCGGGCGTAGCGGGACGCGGTTGCATACCGGTCTCGCGGCCCTGGTGGCGCCCGATTGCGGTTATGCCCAGCAATCCGAGCCAGGCAGCCGCTTTCTGGTGATCGACTGCGCGGCCGACTGGTTGCCTGCTCCGCTCCTGGATCGCGCGTTACGGCAGCCGGGCCTGGCGATTCCGCCTGCGACCCGCCAGCTGATCGCCTTCGCCGAGCTGACCTCGCCTGACACCCTCGACCAACACGCGCCCGAACTCACCCGTCTGCTGCTCGCCTCGCTCACCGCCGCGACCGCCAGCGCGGCCTTCGACCGCCTGCTGGTCCAGGTGGAGGCTCAGCCCGCGGGGGACTGGAACAATGCGGCCATGGCCCGCCTGGCGGGCCTGGGGCTGACTCGGCTGCACCTGCTGTTCCACCAGCGTTTCGCCCAGACGCCCCAGGCCTGGCTCACCGACCTGCGGTTGCGCCAGGCGCAGCGCTGGCTCGCCGACAGCTGCCTGCCCATCGCCGACATCGCCCTGCGCGTCGGCTTTTCCGACCAGGCCGCCCTGACCCGCGCCATGACCCGCCGCCAGGGCATCAGCCCGGCCGCCTGGCGGCGCGGTCAGCGACTGCCGGGGTAGGCAGTCCAGGTACGCAGTCCAGGTAAAAAACCCCGCAGTCTCGCGCAAGACCGGTCCAGGTCGCCGTCACCACACTGGTGTCGAATCGGTGGAGACGGCGCGATGCAGGAACGAGAACTGTCGGCAGTGGGTATCGGCTACGGGCTGGCGGCAGGCCTGTGCTGGGGCGTGATCTTTCTGGCCCCGGCGCTGGTCCCTGACCTGAGCGGCGCCCAATTCGCCGTGCTGCGCTTTCTCTGCTACGGACTGGTGTCACTCGGGCTGTTGCTGCTCTGCTGGCGCCGACGGCGCAGGCAGCTGACCTGGGCCGACGGCACGCGCCTGTTCTGGCTCAGCCTGATCGGCAACCTGGGCTACTACACCCTGGTCGGCGTGGGCGTGAAGCAGGCCGGTATCGCGGCGACCACCCTGATCGTCGGCCTCATCCCGCTGCTGGCGGCCCTGGCCGGGCAGCGCGACGCGGGCGCTGTGGGATTCGGTCGCCTCTGGCCATCGCTCTGCTGCGCGCTGCTCGGCGTGGTCCTGATCAGCTACGAGACGCTGACCACCACCGCGGTTGGCGAGCGGCCTGCCCTGGGCCTGCTGTGCGCCTGTGGCGCCCTGCTGGCCTGGAGCTGGTTCGCGGTGGTCAACACGCGCTTTCTGACCAGGACGCCGATCGGCGCCCACGATTGGAGCCTGCTGCTGGGCGGGATGACCGGTGCCCAGGCACTGCTGGTCGCACCCTGGTTGCTGGGAGAAGAGCTGGCGTTGCGGGCACCGGCGGACTGGCTGCAGCCGCTGCTGGTGGCTGCCGGCGTGGCGCTGCTTGCCTCGGTCATCGGCGGCGCCTGCTGGAATCAGGCCAGCCGCCGGCTACCCCTGACCCTGAGTGGTCAGGCCATCGTCATCGAGACCCTGGCCTCGCTGACCTATGGCTTTCTCTGGAGCGGGCGCTGGCCTACTCGCCTGGAATCCCTGGCGACCCTCCTGCTCATGCTCGGGACGAGCTGGTGCCTGCAGTGCCACCGGCGCCCGTCTCGGACAGTCGCGGCAGGGGCGACCTGACCGCGAGGGTCGTGGCCGGCTGCGCCCTCCTACGCCAGCGGTGGCAGCGCCCAGTCGATAGGGGTGAGGCCGGCGTTGCGCAGGAATTCGTTGGTGCGGCCGAAGTGGCCGTTGCCGATGAAACCGCGGTGGGCCGACAGCGGCGAGGGATGCGCCGACTTGAGGATCAGGTGCTTCTGGGGATCGATGAGCGTCTGCTTGCTCTGGGCATGGCTGCCCCAGAGCAGGAACACCAGGTTCTCCCGCTCGGCGCTGACCACCTCGATGATGCGATCGGTGAATCTCTGCCAACCGGCCTTGGCGTGGGAACCGGCGTTGGCCTGTTCCACGGTCAGCGAGGTATTGAGCAACAGCACGCCCTGCTCGGCCCAGTGCTGCAGATAGCCGTGGTTGGGAATGGGCAGGTTCAGGTCGCGCTTGAGTTCCTTGAAGATATTCTGCAGCGACGGCGGCGCCGGTACCCCCAGGCTGCACCGAGAAGCTCAGCCCATGGGCCTGACCCGGACCGTGATAGGGGTCCTGGCCGAGGATGACCACCCTGACCTGATCCAGAGGGGTGGTATTGAGGGCATTGAAGATCAACGGCCCGGGCGGATGGATGACCTTGCCCGCCGCCTTCTCGCGCCTGAGGAATTCGCTCAGCTGACGCATGTAGGGCTGCTCGAATTCGTCGCGCAGCGCGGCTTTCCATTGAGGGTCGAGCTTGATGCGATCGTCGTCCACGATTCGAGGCTTCCTGGTCAAGACAAGGGCAGCACCCTAGAAAAGCCGGCTGCCCCTGTCAAACCCGCTACCAGCGCGGACCGTAGCGCGGGCCCCAGCCGGGCGGACCATAACCCGGACGCGGCCCCCAGCCCGGCGGTCCCCAGCCGGGACCCGGACCCCAGTGAGGCGGTGGTGGCGGTGCCGGTCGATAGTAGTAGCCATAGCCATAGGGCCGCACGATGACCGCGGGCGGCGGATAGGCTGGCGTGCCGTAGAAGACCGCCGCAGGAGGGGCCGGACGGCTGTAATAGCGCGGGGACGTGTCGTAGACGGTGCAGCCGGTGAAGGTCAGGGCACAGAGCGACGCCAAGAGGAAATGGCGCATGGGGGATATCTCCAGAACGGCCCGGATGGGCCTGGACAAAGCTTAAGCCCTGGCCAGGCGCCGCGCCCGGTTATCGCGCATTCATTCAGCCGGGATTAAGAGACGCCGGTCCGTTCTCCGCCCGCTCGCCCAGGTAGTCCTGCAGCCGCGCCTGCAGATGGGGCACCCCTTGGGGATGGGCAAGGAAGTCGGCGATGCTCATCAGCTGCCAGTGCTGGCCTTCGTCGCCAAAGCGGATGGCGGCGAGTTCGGCGGAATGCAACTGCCCGGCGAACAGCCAGCTGGGCAGATAGCCGGGTTGGCGCGGCGGATAGCAACGCCCCCAGGTCAGCCGCGCCTCGTCCAGCACCAGGCCGAATTCTTCTTCCAGCTCGCGCAGGGCGCAGCGCTCGGGCGTCTCGCCGTCTTCGCGACCACCGCCGGGCAGGTCCCAGAGGGCCGGCCAGGGGATGTCGGGCTTGTCATCGCGCTGATAGACCAGGATCTGCTCAGCGCAGAGCAGCGCCAGCTTGGCACCGTTGAAGGCATGGCGGGACATGAGGAGGCCTCCGTTGGCGACGGGGAGACCGGCAGGCCTCCCCGCCTGGACTCAATAACCCAGCTGCTTGAGCAGGGCACCGGGTGCCTGCTTGGCCGGACGCTCATAGAACTTCAGCAATTCGGCGGCGCGATTGCTGAAGAAGCCATCCACGCCACGGGGCGCGAGACGCGCGTAGTCCACCGCCGAGTCCACCGTATAGGCATGCACCAGCAGACCCCGCTCGTGGGCGACGTCGTTCATCCAGGGCTTCACCAGGTCCGCATAGCTCTGGTCGCCACCCTCCTCCAGGGCCGCCGAGGGGCCGATGCCGATGGCGCCATGGGCCTTGGCCCACTCGATCCAGGCGGTGAAATCGCCTTCGGAGCGCACCTGCTGCTTGGCGTAGTAGGCCGCCTTGCTGGCCTCGCCCGACTCGGCGTAGCTCGGCCCGGGCTTGGCCGGGATGTAGTCGTCGCCCAGCCACAGCAGCAGGATCTTCGGCGTCTTCGGCATCTCCTTCTGCAACAGCTCCAGGCTGCTCTTCTCGAAGGTCTGCAGGATCACCCGCCCGGGCATGGCGGCGACGCCGGTGGCACCCGGCTTGGGCTTGCCGAGCCAGCCGCGCTGGGTCAGCTTGGCCTTGAGGTCGCGCTCGATACCCGGAAACAGCTTGGGTTGCTTGGTTTCGATGTAGAGACCCGGCTTGTTGCGACCGCCTTCGGCGATGTCGATGACCTCGTCGAGGGTAAGGATCCTGAGTCCGGCGAACTTTGGCCGGGCGCGGTCGGGATGGGCCTGGTTGAACCAGCTGCCGGCGTCCAGCGACTTGAGTTCGGCCAGGGTGAACTGGCTGACCGGGGCCTTGGCGCGGTCGGGGAAGCGCTTGGCGACATCGGTGGTACGTTCCAGGGTGTCGTCGTGCAGGGCGATGAGCTGGCCGTCCCTGGTGCGCTGCAGGTCGAGCTCCAGGTAGTCGGCGCCCAGTTCCCGCGCCACCAGGTAGGCCGGCGCGGTGGATTCGGGGGCGTCGAAGGAGGCGCCGCGATGGGCGATCACCGCCGGCCAGGGAATGCCGGCCTGGCGGGCCAGGGTCTGGCCGACATCGGCTTCGGTGGCCAGGGCCAGTTGGCTGACCAGCAGGGTGCCGGGAATGAGGGTACGGATCAGGGTGCGCAGAGCAGTTATTGTCATGGGTTCCTCGGGTGGTCCGACGATCGGAGCTAGGATGCAGCTTGCACCCTGGTTGCGACAGTACGCAGACCCCCAGCGTAGCGGACGTTACCCAGGTCGCAATTCCCGGTACTCTGCCGCCCGCTTCGCCCGACGAGATCACCATGGCCGCATCGCCCATCCCCTTCGATCCCACCCGCTGCCCGCTGTGCGGCCAGGCCAACAGCTGCTTCCTGGCGGCCGGGGGCGAGATCCGCGACTGCTGGTGCCTGCAGACGCCGATCGATCCCGCCGTCCTGGACCGCCTGCCCGCGCAAGAGCGCGATCGCCGCTGCCTCTGTCCGGCCTGCGCGGCAGGCGTCGCGAGCGAACCTCGCTGATGCGCCTGGACCGCTGGCTGGGCAACCGACCCGAGCTGGGCCGGCAACTAGGGCGGCGCCTGCTCGCCGAGGGCCGGGTAAGGGTCAACGGCACCACCACCCTGCGGGCCGAGCAGGAGGTGTTCGCCTTCGACCGCATCGAGGCCGACGAGCGCCTGCTGCAGGACGGCCCCGGCGGTCGCTACCTGATGCTGCACAAGCCGCGCGGCTGCGTGAGCGCCACCGTCGACGCCCGCCATGCCACGGTGCTGGACTGCCTCGCCCCGGACCAGCGCGCCGATCTGCACCTGGCCGGACGGCTGGACTTCAACACCACCGGCCTGCTGCTGCTCACCAACGATGGCCAGTGGTCACGCGGCCTCAGTCATCCGCGTCACAGGCAGACCAAGCGCTACCGGGTCACCACCGCCGAGGTCATCCCGCCGCAGCTGGTGGCCGCCTTCGCCGAAGGGCTCTACTTCGCCTATGAGGACCTCACCACCCAACCGGCGCAGCTGGAGTTGCTGGACGACCACAGCGCTTTCCTGACCCTGGTCGAAGGCCGCTATCACCAGGTCAAGCGCATGTTCGGCCGCTTCGGCATCGAGGTCATCGCCCTGCATCGCGACCGCATCGGCGAGCTGGCGCTGGATTCCGCCCTGGCCGAGGGTGCCTATCGTCCGCTCACCTGCGCCGAGGTGGCCCTGCTACGTCCGGCGGACTAGGGGAACAGGAGTCTGGGGACATCGGTCGGGATGCAGACACGCACCACCCTGGAGACTTCCCATGCGTATCGACATCCCCTCCCTCGGCTTTGGCGGCGCCCCGCTGGGCAACATGTTCCGCGAGGTAGGCGACGCCGACGCCCGGGCGACGCTCGAAGCCGCCTGGGACGCCGGCATCCGCCTCT
This sequence comes from Pseudomonas oryzihabitans, assembly GCF_014522265.1. Taxonomy (GTDB): domain Bacteria; phylum Pseudomonadota; class Gammaproteobacteria; order Pseudomonadales; family Pseudomonadaceae; genus Chryseomonas; species Chryseomonas aestiva. The sequence continues at coordinate 2,744,017 of NZ_CP017024.1, read as the reverse complement.
ATGACACCTCGCCCCACTATGGCGCCGGGCTGTCGGAGCGACGTTTTGCCGAGGTGCTGGCCGACAAGCCGCGCGACGACTTCGTCCTCTGCAGCAAGGTCGGCCGCCTGCTGGAACCGGCCGACCGGCCGGAAAATGCGCCGCCGTTCGTCAACGAACTGCCCTTCAAGCGGGTGCTCGACTATTCCGCCGACGGCGCCCGCCGCTCCATCGAGGCCAGTCTGGAACGCCTCAAGACCGACCGCCTCGATCTGGTCTGGATCCACGATCTGTCCGAGGACCAGCATGGCCCGGCCTGGCGCGACTACTTCGCCCAGGCCATGCAGGGTGCGGCCAAGGCCCTCACCGAGATGCGCGAGGAAGGGCTGATCCTGGGCTGGGGCCTGGGCGTCAACCTGGTGGAACCCTGCCGCCTGGCGCTGGAGCAGAGCGATCCCGATGCCTTCCTGCTGGCCGGTCGCTATTCCCTGCTGGATCATCGCGAAGCCCTGGACACGCTCTTTCCCGAATGCGAACGCCGCGGCGTGGGCATCGTGGTGGGCGGGCCCTACAATTCCGGCCTGCTCGCCGGTGGCAAGCACTACGACTACGCCGAAGCCGAGCCGGCACTGCGCCGCAAGGTCGAGTTGATCGAGGGCGTCTGCCAGGATCACGGGGTGGACATCCGCGCCGCGGCCCTGCAGTTCTGCCTGGCCCATCCCACGGTGGCCGCCACCATTCCCGGCAGCAGCACACCGGAGCGGGCCTGGCAGAACGCCGAACTGCTACGGGCGCTCATCCCTGCCGCCTTCTGGCGCAACCTGCGCGAGATCGGCGTGCTGCCGGAAGACGCCCCGACGCCCGCGTGAGCCGTATAGCCTGTTTAAAGTCTGCTGCGCGTCGAGCAAACGGCGTTGAAAATGCCTTCGGAATGCTCATTTACCGACTGTAAACTCCGCTTCCTCAGGCATTTTCGCCTTGTTTGTACCTGGCTCACGAGACTTAAAACAGGCTCTAAAAGGGTGGCTGTGCTAGGCTCGCCGCCCCTTTTCCACCCTGCCTGCCTTCATGACCTCGCCCCGCCGCCCCCTTCCTGGCCGCCCTGCGCCCCTGCATCCACGCAATCGCCACCAGGGCAGCTACGACTTTCCAGCGCTGATGCGCACGAGCCCGGCGCTCAGGCCGTTCGTGGCGCCGACGCCGCGGGGCAATCTGTCCATCGACTTCACCGATCCCCAGGCCGTCCGCGCGCTCAACCGCGCGTTACTGGCGCTGCACCATGGCGTGCGCGATTGGGACATCCCCGCCGATTTCCTCTGCCCACCGATTCCCGGCCGGGCGGATTACCTGCACCACCTGGCCGACCTGCTGGCCGAGGGCAATGGCGGCCGGATTCCCCGGGGTGCGACGACGCGCTTGCTGGACGTGGGTACGGGCGCCAATGGCGTCTATCCGCTGATCGGCTTCAAGGAGTACGGCTGGCATTTCGTTGGCAGCGACATCGCCCCGGCGGCGCTGGCTGCCTTCGGCCGCACCCTGGCGGCCAATGCGGATTGCGCCGCCGCCATCGAGTTGCGCCGCCAGCCGGATCCCCAGGCCATATTCGCCGGTATCCTGCAACCCGGTGAGCGCTACGCCGCCACCCTGTGCAATCCGCCCTTCCATGCCAGCCCCGACGATGCCGTGCGCGGCAGCCGGCGCAAGTGGAAGAACCTGGGCAAGACCACCGGCAAGCAGGTACCCCTGCTCAATTTCGGCGGCCAGGCGGCTGAACTCTGGTGCCCCGGGGGCGAGGCCGTCTTTGTCGAGCGGATGATCCGCGAGAGTCGCGCCTTTGCCGGTCAGGTCGGCTGGTTCACCTGTCTGGTGTCCAAGGTCAACAATCTGCCGCCGTTGCAGGCGGCACTGCGCCGCGAACAGGTCAGTGAAAGTCGCGTGGTGGCCATGGCCCAGGGCCAGAAGCAGAGTCGCTTCCTCGCCTGGCGCTTCGCCTGATCGACCTCTCCACACTTGAACGACGACCCTCCGGCGGCTTTCCGGCCGCTTTCGTCGGTGCCGCCGGCTGCTCGCGGAAAGCCGTCCAGACCGCTCCGGTTCGCCCGGAGCGGCAGCTGGCGGGACTTTGACTGTCGTCACAAAGGATTAGACTAAAGGCTAATAGGCAAAGCCAATGAATTACGGGCTAGGCAGCCCTAACCCTTCCCTTTAAAATGTCCGGCAACAATTACGCCACGCGCACGCAGCCGCGCCCGAGACCTCTGTCTCCGGTCAGCCGCTGCCAAGGCCGCGTCTTGCGTTTTTGCTCCGACTCCTCCGGTGACTCATGAGAGAGGGGCGGTGGAGGGAAAAGAACCTGCCCTTGCGTGTTTCCGGCTGCATTCTGCCTTGCCCACTGCACATCCCCCCATGTGCCATGGTGCCGCACCGCACCGAAACTCGATAAGCAGACCCAGCTTCTATCGAACGAGAGATCACATGCTGAAGAAAATGACTGGCGCGCTGCTCGGCGTCGCCATCGCCTCCGCCCTGGGCACCGCACAGGCCGAAGACACCAAGAAGGTCGACGTCCTGCTGATCGGCGGCGGCATCATGAGCTCCACCCTGGGCATCTGGCTGAACGAGCTGGAGCCGAACTGGACCATGGAAATGGTCGAGCGCCTGGACCAGGTCGCCGACGAGAGCTCCAACGGCTGGAACAATGCCGGTACCGGCCACTCCGCCCTGGCCGAGCTGAACTACACCCCGGAAGACAAGGACGGCAAGGTCACCATCGCCAAGGCCATCGAGATCAACGAAGCCTTCCAGATCTCCCGTCAATTCTGGTCCTGGCAGGTCAAGAACGGTGTCCTCAAGGACCCGAAGAGCTTCATCAACAGCACCCCGCACATGAGCTTCGTCTGGGGTGACGAGAACATCGCCTTCCTGAAGAAGCGCTACGAGGCGCTCAAGGCCAGCCCGCTGTTCTCCGGCATGCAGTTCTCCGAAGATCCCGCGCAGATCAAACAGTGGGTTCCGCTGATGATGGAAGGTCGCGATCCCAAGCAGAAGATCGCCGCCACCTGGAGTCCGCTGGGCACCGACGTCAACTTCGGTGAGATCACCCGCCAGTTCGCCGCCAACCTGCAGTCCAAGCCGAACTTCAAGCTGAACCTGTCCAGCGAAGTCGAGAACATCACCCGCAATGCCGACGGCAGCTGGCGCGTGGAGTACAAGAACCTCAAGGACGGCAAGAAGACCGAAACCGACGCCAAGTTCGTCTTCATCGGCGCCGGCGGCGGTGCCCTGCACCTGCTGCAGAAGTCGGGCATCCCCGAAGCCAACGACTACGCCGGCTTCCCGGTGGGTGGTTCCTTCCTGGTCACCGACAACCCCGAGATCGCCCAGCAGCACCTGGCCAAGGCCTACGGCAAGGCGTCGGTGGGCGCACCGCCGATGTCGGTACCGCACCTGGACACCCGCATGCTCGACGGCAAGCGCGTGATCCTGTTCGGGCCCTTCGCCACCTTCTCCACCAAGTTCCTCAAGCAGGGTTCCTACCTGGACCTGCTTACCAGCACCAACACCCACAACGCCTGGCCGATGGTCCGCGTGGGCGTGGCCGAGTACCCGCTGGTGGAATACCTCGCCGGTCAGCTGATGCTGTCGGATGACGACCGCATGGCCGCCCTGCGCGAGTACTTCCCCAACGCCAAGAAGGAAGACTGGCGCCTGTGGCAGGCCGGTCAGCGCGTGCAGATCATCAAGCGCGACGCAGACAAGGGTGGCGTGCTGAAGCTGGGCACCGAGATCGTCGCGGCCAAGGACGGCAGCATCGCCGGCCTGCTGGGCGCCTCCCCGGGTGCCTCGACCGCCGCGCCCATCATGCTGAGCGTGCTGGAGAAGGTGTTCAAGGACAAGGTCGCGACCCCGGAGTGGCAAGCCAAGCTGCACCAGATCGTGCCCAGCTACGGCACCAAGCTGAACAGCGACCCGGCGCGCGTGCAGCAGGAGTGGAACTACACCGCCGAAGTCCTGCAACTGGCCACCCCGCCGGTCGCCACCGGCACCGAGAACGCCAAGGCCACCGCCAGCGCCCCGCGCGCCGAAAAGGCCGCCAACGACATGGCGCTGTAGATCGCTGCCAGGCCCGCTGCGCGAGCGGCGGGCGCTTCGCGATGACCAGAAGGCCCCACCCCGACCCGGCGTGGGGCTTTTTTTCGTCCGCCGCTTGCCCGGGATAGAGCCCTTGCGCCCGCTCAGGCCCTGTGACGAAAACCGCAACGGCGTGAATTTTTTCCGGTCAGACAGGCACTAAAAACTGCAGCGATACGCCAAGGCAGGTCGTTGCACGCCACAATGGTGATCTATCCTCGAGCCTTAACCGTTACCTGAATCTGGAGACACGATGACGGCACATCCCGCCCCGGGCATCCTGCATACCCGAGAAGGCCAGCGCCTGGCTGATACCGATGCCGCCGCCTGGCGGCAGTGGGGGCCCTACCTGAGCGAGCGCCAGTGGGCCACGGTCCGTGAAGACTACAGCGCCGATGGCGACGCCTGGCGCTACTTCCCCCATGACCATGCGCGCAGCCGCGCCTATCGCTGGGGCGAAGACGGCCTCGCCGGTTTCTGCGACAAGGCTCAGCAATGGTGCCTGGGCATCGCCCTGTGGAACGAGCGCGATCCCTTCCTCAAGGAACGGCTGTTCGGCCTGACCAACGCCGAAGGCAACCATGGCGAGGACGTCAAGGAGCTGTACTTCTACCTGGACGGGGTACCGAGCCATGCCTACCAGAAGATGCTCTACAAGTATCCCCACGCCGCCTTTCCCTATGCCCAGCTCACTGAGGAAAACGCCCGACGCGGCCTGGAGGATCGCGAATACGAGATCCTCGATACCGGCGTCTTCGCCGAGGATCGCTATTTCGACGTCACCGTCGAATACGCCAAGCACACCCCCGACGACATTCTCATGCGGGTCACCGTGGAAAACCGCGGGACCGAGCGCGCCAGCCTGCGAGTGCTGCCGCAGATCTGGTCTCGCAACACCTGGGCCTGGACCGGCACCCCGCCGCGCTCCATGCTCAGCCTGGAAGGCGACCAGGTCCGGGCCAGCTATTTCGACCGGCCCGACCTGGTGGTCAGCGCCTGGGGCCCGCGCGAGGCCGAGTGGCTGTTCTGCAACAACGAAACCAACCTGCCGCGCCTGACCGGTGAAGCCGCCGAGGGCCCCTTCAAGGACGGCATCAACGACTACGTGGTGCGCGGCGCCCGCGAGGCGATCCGCCGCGACTTCGGCAGCAAGGCGGCCGCTCATTTCGCCGTGGAGCTGGAGGGTGGCGCCAAGACCGTGGTCTACCTGCGCCTGGCGCCGACCAATGCGCTGTCGGTGGATGCCGATGCGATCTTTGCCGAGCGCATCGCCGAGGCCGATGCCTTCTTTGCCGCCCTGCAGGAAAAGATCGCCGATCCCGATGCGCGCCTGGTGCAGCGCCAGGCCCTGGCCGGCCTGCTCTGGTCCAAGCAGCTCTACTACTTCGAGGTCAATCGCTGGCTCGATGGCGATCCGGCCCAGCCGACGCCGCCGGCGCAGCGCCAGCGCATCCGCAACGGCCACTGGCGCCACCTGCTCAATTTCGACATCGTCTCCATGCCGGACAAATGGGAGTACCCCTGGTACGCCTCCTGGGACCTGGCCTTCCAGGCGGTGGCCTACGCCCTGATCGATCCCGGTTTCGCCAAGCAGCAGCTGCTGCTGCTGGTGAAGGACAGATTCATGCATCCCAATGGCCAGCTGCCGGCCTACGAGTGGAATTTCGAGGACGCCAATCCGCCGGTGCATGCCTGGGCCACCTGGCACGTCTACCTGCAGGAAAAGTCTCTGACCGGGGTGGGCGACCGGGTCTTTCTCGAACGCGTCTTCCACAAGCTGCTGCTGAATTTCTCCTGGTGGATCAACCGCAAGGACACCGAGGGTCGCAACATCTTCCAGGGCGGTTTCCTCGGCCTGGACAACATCGCCCTCTTCGACCGCTCGGCCCCCCTGCCGGAGGGCTATCACCTGGACCAGGCCGACGGCACCGCCTGGATGGCCGCCTATGCGCTGGACCTGATGCGCATCGCCCTGGAGCTGGCCAAGGAAAATCCGGTGTACGTCGATCTGGGGGTGAAGTTCTTCGAGCACTTCCTGCACATCGCCGGCGCCATCAACCACAGCGATGATCGCGAAGACGGCCTCTGGGACGAACAGGACGAATTCTTCTACGACGTCCTGCACAAGGCGGATGGCAGTGCCGAGCCGTTGCGCCTGAGGTCCATCGTCGGCCTCATCCCGCTGTTCGCGGTGCAGGTGCTGGAACAGCGCGAGCACGAGGGCCTCCCCGGCCTCGGCGGACGACTGCGCGGCTTCCTGCGCCAGCGGCCGGATCTCGCCCGATTGGTCTCGCGCTGGACCGAACCCGGCCAGGGCAATAGATTCCTGCTCTCGCTGCTGCGCGGCCACCGTACCAAGCTGCTGCTCAAGCGCATGCTGGATGACAACGAATTCCTCTCCGAATACGGCATCCGCTCGCTGTCCAAGGCCCACGAACAGCAACCCTTCGAGATGCGCCAGGCCGACGGCAACCTGCTCAGCGCCCGCTATCAACCGGGGGAATCGGATTCGCGCCTCTATGGCGGCAACTCCAACTGGCGCGGGCCACTGTGGATGCCGATCAACTACATGCTCATCGAGTCGCTGCACGAGTTCCACCGTTACTACGCCGACAGTTTCTCGGTGGAATACCCCAGCGGCTCCGGCTACCTGGCCAATCTGGAAGAGGTCGCCGACGGCCTCAGCCAGCGCCTGACGCGGCTGTTCCTCAAGGACGCCGACGGCAAACGCCCGAGCATGGTCGACTATCCACAACTGCAGAACGATCCGCGCAGTCGCGACCTGGTGCTGTTCCACGAGTATTTCCACGGCGAAAACGGCCGCGGACTCGGGCCTCCCACCAGACCGGCTGGAGCGCCCTGGTGGCGCTGCTGCTGCAACCCCGCCGCTAGTCCGCTAACGCCCAGGCGCCGGGAGCGACCGGCGCCTGGGCGAACTGCAGCAAGGCTACAGTTTTCCTCTGTCGCCCTGGATACTATGCTCTAGCCAGAGACCCCGCCTTCGCGAGCCCGCATGACTCACCCCGATGACGCCCAGCGTCTCCACGCCCTGAGCGAGCTGCAGATTCTCGATAGCGGTGTCGAAGCCGCCTACGAGGACATCGTCGCCCTGGCCTGCCAACTGACCCGGGCGCCGGTGGCCTTCATCACCCTGGCCGATCGGCAGCGTCTCTGGTTCAAGGCCTGCCAGGGCATGACGGTGGCCGAGGTACCGGCCGACGCCTCGCTCTGCCACCTGGCGATCCGCACCCCTCGCCAGCCTTTTCTGGTGGAGGATCTGCAGAGGGACCCGCGCGTTTCACACCTGAGGGCGGCACCCGGGCTGGAACGGATGCGCGCCTACCTGGGCATTCCCCTGCTCGACCGGCACGGGGTCGCCCTCGGCACCCTCTGCGTGATGGACGACCGGGTCCGGCGGTTCGAGGCGGCTCAGGTCGACAACCTGCAACGGCTGGCTCGGCAGGTCATCATCCTGCTGCAACAGCGCGAGACCCTGCGCCAGCTGGAAGAGCTGGACATCAACTTTTCCGCCTTCATGAACAACGGGCCCTTCATCGCCTACATCAAGGACCGCGACTGGCGCTACCGCTATGTCAACGAGCCCTTCCTGCAGCAGCTGGAACTGACCCGTGACGAGGTCCTCGGCCAGGACGACTTCACCATCTGGCCAGAGGCGGCGCCACGTTTCCGCCAGGTCGACGAGCAGGTGATGAACGAACTCAAGCCGAGTCGACTCGTCGAGCGCATGACGGCCCCGGATGGTCGACGCCTCTTCTGGCAGTCCTACAAGTTTCCCCTGGTCACGCGGCAGGGCATCGCCCTGGCGGGGCTGTCGGTGGACGTCACCGAGCATATCGAGCAACAGCACATGCTGGAGGCCTCGCAGCGCCAACTGCTGGACATGATGCAGGCCGCCGAGCAACGCAGCGTCACCGATGCCCTGACCGGTCTGTTCAACAGACGCGCCTTCGACCTGCGCCTGGCGGAGCATCTGCGGCGCGCCGAGGACCAGGGCACGCCGTTGTCCATGCTGCTGATCGACGTCGATCACTTCAAGACCTACAACGACGCCTTTGGCCACCAGGCCGGTGATACCGCATTGCAGACGGTCAGTCAGCTGCTGCTACAAAGCTGTCGCGACAATGACGCCTGCTTTCGCTACGGCGGCGAGGAATTCGCCATCCTGCTGTCGGGTGCCGATCTCACCGCGGCCCACTTGGTGGCCGAGCGTTGTCGGGCTGCCGTCGCCAACCATGCCTGGTCACGGCGCGCGGTGACCCTGAGCGTTGGTATCGCTACCTACAGGACCGGGATGGATGCCTACACCCTCACCGAAGGCGCCGACCGGGCGCTCTATGCGGCCAAGAACGCCGGTCGCAACCGCATCGCTGCGGAACCCGGACCTTAATCGCCCGCTGTCCTTGAATCGCGCCCAACAAAAAACCCGCCGAAGCGGGTTCTTTGTTGCGACCATCCCAACGTCCTGTCAGGCGCCATCCTGGCCTGGTCTTCATCCGTGACCTCAGAGCTTCGCATCCTGCGCCGCTGATAGGTGTAGATTACGCAGCCCGCCGAGATGGCAACATGGCCAGGTGACACCAGTGCGTGTAAGCGTTTCGCCATCCCCTGCCCGGTGCGCCCGCCGATCCTGAATCACGCCCAACAAAAAACCCGCCGAAGCGGGTTCTTTGTTGCGACCATCCCAACGTCCTGTCAGGCGCCATCCTGGCCTGGTCTTCATCCGTGACCTCAAGGCTGCGCATCCTGCGCCGCTGATAGGTGTAGATTACGCAGCCCGCCGAGATGGCAACATGGCCAGGTGACACCAGGGCGTGTAAGCCTTTTGCCATACCCTGCCCGGTCCGCCTGCCGGCCTCAAATTGCGCCCAACAAAAAACCCGCCGAAGCGGGTTCTTTGTTGCGACCATCCCAACATCCTGTCAGGCGCCATCCTGGCCTGGTCTTCATCCGTGACCTCAGAGCTGCGCATCCTGCGCCGCTGATAGGTGTAGATTACGCAGCCCGCCGAGATGGCAACATGGCCAGGTGACACCAGTGCGTGTAAGCCTTTTGCCATACCCTGCCCGGTCCGCCTGCCGGCCTCAAATTGCGCCCAACAAAAAACCCGCCGAAGCGGGTTCTTTGTTGCGACCATCCCAACGTCCTGTCAGGCGCCATCCTGGCCTGGTCTTCATCCGTGACCTCAAGGCTGCGCATCCTGCGCCGCTGATAGGTGTAGATTACGCAGCCCGCCGGGGCGGCAACATGGCCAGGTGACACCAGGGCGTGTAAGCCTTTTGCCATAGCCTCGGGAACACGGCGACCGCCGCCTCGACTAATACTGAACCTCGCCGAAGATCCGCCATGGCCCTCTCGACTTCCTTCGCTATCGTGCAACAGCAGATGCGCCGCGCTGCCGGCCTGGTCTGGAGTACCTCTCCCGCGCTGATGATCGGCCTGGTTCTGGCCACCCTGGTCGCCGGCCTGCTGCCGGCCCTGGCCGCCTGGCTCGGGCAGCGCATCGTCGATGCCGTGGTGGCGGCCATGCGGCTGCATGCCGAGCAGGGCCAGGCGCCGCTGTGGCCAGTGCTGAAGTTCGTGCTGGCCGAAGCCGGGGTGCTGGCCGCCCTGGCGGGAGCCCAGCGGCTGCTGTCGGTGCAGCAATCGCTACTGCGGGTACGCCTCGGGCAGACCGTGAATCTGCTGATCCTGGAAAAGGCCCAGACCCTGTCGCTGGCACAATTCGAAGACGCGGATTTCTACGACAAGCTGGTGCGGGCCCGGCGCGAGGCGTCCATCCGGCCCCTGGCGTTGGTGACCAAGTCCCTGACCCTGCTGCAGAACCTGATCTCGCTCGTCAGCTTCGCCGTGCTGCTGGTGCATTTCTCGCCCTGGGCGCTGTTGCTGCTGGTGGTGGGTGCCCTGCCGGTGTTTCTGGCCGAGGCGCGCTTTTCCGGCGATGCCTTTCGCCTGTTCAGTCGGCGTGCACCCGAGACGCGCCGCCAGACCTACCTGGAGACACTGCTTTCCCACGAGGCCTACATCAAGGAGGTCAAGCTGTTCGGCCTGGCGCCGCTGCTGCTGGAGCGCTATCGCACCACCTTCACCAAGCTCTATGCCGAGGACCGTCGCCTGACCCTGAGACGTGACGGCTGGGGTTTCGTCTTTGGCCTGCTGGGCACCCTCGCCTTCTATGCCGCCTATGCCTGGGTGGTGCTCGATACCGTGCGCGGGCGTCTGAGCCTGGGCCAGATGACCCTCTATCTCACCCTGTTCCGCCAGGGCCAGGCCGCGGTCAGCGCCAGCCTGACGGCCCTTGGCGGACTCTACGAAGACAGCCTCTACCTGAGCAATCTCTACGACTACCTGGGCCAGCCGACCAGCGCCGAGGGCGGCAGCCTCACGGCCGGCAGCCAGCCCGGAGATGGCCTGAGATTCGACGGGGTCGGCTTCACCTATCCGGGCGCGACCGCACCGACGCTCAAGGACATCAGCTTTCACCTGGCGCCGGGCCAGAGCCTGGCCCTGGTGGGCGCCAACGGCTCGGGCAAGACCACCCTGATCAAGCTGCTGACCCGGCTGCATGCGCCTACCCAGGGACGCATCCTGCTCGATGGCAGCGATCTGCAAGAGTGGCAGCCGGCCGCCCTGCACAGGCGCATTGGTGTCATCTTCCAGGATTTCATCCGCTACCAGCTCACCGCTGGCGAAAATCTGGGGGTCGGCGACACCACGGCCTTCAACGACGGGGCGCGCTGGCGCAAGGCGGCCGAACAGGGCCTGGCCGACGAAGTCATCGCCGGTCTGCGCGAGGGTTACGAGACCCAGCTCGGACGCTGGTTCATGGGCGGTCAGGAGTTGTCCGGCGGGCAGTGGCAGAAGATTGCCCTGTCACGCGCCTATATGCGCGAAGACGCCGACATCCTGGTGCTGGACGAACCCACCGCCGCGCTGGACGCCGCCGCCGAGGCGGTGATCTTCGAGCGCTTTCGCGCCCAGGCGCAGCAGCGCATGACCCTGCTGATCTCGCACCGTTTCTCCAGCGTGCGCAATGCCGATCAGATCCTGGTGCTGGAAGGCGGCGAGATCCGCGAGCGAGGGGATCACGAGCAGCTGCTGGCGAGCGGCGGCCGCTATGCCCAGCTGTTCGATCTGCAGGCCAGAGGCTATCGCTGATCGCCGGTGGCGAACTTCGCGTGGAGGGCTATGCCCAACGCTTAACAACCACTCGCGGAGGCCGCATGAACGATCAGATCAAGGAAAACCCCGATGACCTGGACATCGATCCGGACATTGCGCCCGATCCCGAAGAGCCCGTGGGCGAAGATCCGGATGACAAGCCGGTCGAGGAACGCCTGCCGCAGAAGAATCCGCGCAATTCGGAGTACAGTTGATGAAAGCCATCCTGCCGTTGCCCGAGGACGAAGATCCGGAGGGGCTGCATCCGGCGGAGTTGCCGGCCGACGAGGACGATGCCCCGCCAGTCGATCCGCTGTGAAATCTAGAGTCAGTACTCGGATGGATCTGGCGTAGGGCTTGCCCTCACCGCGGCCCTCTCCCGGAGAGAAAGGGGAAAGAGCGGCCCGTAGGTTGGGTTGAGCGTAGCGAAGCCCAAGCCGAAAACTTTCACACCATGAAAAAGGTCCGCCGTGGCGGACCTTTTCTTTGGCCTTATTTCGCGCCGGGTTGCGGTTTGTAGAGTTCGAGCAGCTTGAGCGTGACGCCATTGGTCCAGCCGAAGCCGTCCTGCAGCTCGTACTCGCCGCCGCCGCCGCCCTGGCCGCCGGTGAGGTCGTATTTCTCCACCAGCTTCTGCTCGCGGGCGTAGAGGTTCTGCACCTGGGTCAGGAAGCGGGTGCCAATGTCGGCGGCCAGCTTGTCCTGCTGGTAGCGACGCAGGCCGTCCACGGCCACCCACTGCAGCGGTGCCCAGCCATTGGGTTCGTCCCACTGCTGGCCGGTCTTGACCGTGGTGGTGGCGATACCGCCCGGACGCAGCAGCTGGTTGGCCACGGTCGCGGCGGTCTGGTCGGCGCTGCTCTGGCTGGCAAGACCGACGAACAGCGGGAACAGGGTAGCGGCGGAAACCTTGTCGGTACGGCGCTTGGCCTGCCAGTCGAAGTCGGTGTAGTAACCGGCCGGATTCCACAGGTAGCGGTCGATGGCCTGTTGGCGGGTCTTGGCCTTCTGGCTGTAGGCCTGGACGCAACTGGCCTCGCCGGTCTTCTCGCAGGCCTTGGCGATGGTCTGTTCCAGGTGATAGAGCAGGCTGTTCAGGTCCACCGGGGCAATGGCGGTGGTGCGGATGGTCGCCAGGGTCTTGCCATCGCCCAGCCAGCGCGAGGAGAAGTCCCAGCCACTCTCGGCTCCGGCGCGCAGATCGCGATAGACCTCGCCGGCCGGTCGGCCCTTGGCCTGGGCGGCGGTGGCCAGGTCTTCCAGGTAGGACTCCTGGCGCGGGGTATCGCGAGCATCCCAGTAGCGATTGAGCAGGGTGCCGTCGGCCAGCCTGACCACATGGGCATTGGCCTGGCCCGGTTGCAGGCCTTCGGCCCCGGCCATCCAGTAGGCGTATTCCTTCTGCAGTTGCGGCAGGTAGCGGCGATAGGCGGAGTCGCCTTCCAGGCTGGCCTGCAGATCGACCATGTAGGCGAAGAACGGCGGCTGCGAGCGACTCAGGTAGTAGCTGCGATTGCCGTTGGGGATGTGGCCGTAGACGTCGATCTCATGGGCGAAGTTGTCCACCATGTCGCGGACCAGGTCGGTGCGCCCGTCCTTGGCCAGTCCCAGCATGGTGAAGTAGGAATCCCAGTAGTAGACCTCGCGGAAGCGTCCACCCGGCACCACATAGGGCTTGGGCAGCGGCAGCAGGCTGCTGTAGGCCGGCACCTCTTCGTAGTGGCGGGTCAGCACCGGCCAGAGATCCTTGACGTGGGTCGGCAGGTCGGCCCCCGCCTTGGGCGGTGCGGCCTTGATCGGATCGGATTCTTCGAAGTTGGCGCTGACAAAGGCCTTGAGGTCGAAGCCCGGCTTGTCGCGCTGGGCCAGGTAATCCTGGCGGATGTCGGCCGGATTGCGCTTGGGCAGGGCATCGACGAAATGCTTCTGGTCGCTGAACAGCTTGCCCTGCTGCACGGCGGCGAACAGCTCGGGATAGGCCTGGTCCGGCGGCACGGCGCGGGCGTTGCTGGCGTCGCGCCAACTCCAGGTCGGGGTTTCCGGCTTGCTGCCCTCATGGGCGCAGGCGGCGAGAAAGGCGATGGACAGGGACAGGACGAGCATCCGCGCGGGTGGCGCAGGTGGCAGGCGTTTCATGAAGCGCTCCTTTTCTTGTCGACACGACAGCAGCCGCAACGGACGTTGCGACACGAAAGGATCGACCCTGGAGCGCCGCGACAGTTCGCCGCAATCGGCTCAGCCGCCCGGACGCAGACGCCTTACGCAGCGTGCCAGCTCTTCGAGACCGAAGGGCTTGCCAATGAGTTCGACGCCCTCTTCCGCCAGTTCCGGCAGGGACGCCGGGTCCGCCTGACCGGACAGATAGAGCACCGGCAGCCCGGGGCTGGTGGCCCGCGCCTGCTCGGCCAGTTGCCGGCCGTCCAGCCCGGAGAGGCCGAGACTGGTCACCAGCAGATCGATACGCAGGCTGCCCGAGGCGATGAGGGCCACGGCGGTGGCGCTGTCGGCCACCGCCAGGGGCGTGTAACCCAGCTCCGCCAGCACCTCGCCGATGATGACGCGGACTTCACGCTCTTCTTCGACGATCAGCGCGCAGTCACCGGAGACCTCCGGCAGGACCGGACCTTCGGCTTCGCTGGGCGCGGGCTCCACCACGGGCTGAGCCAGTAGCCGCGGTAGATAGAGGCTGATGCAGGTGCCCTCGCCCACCACCGAATGGATCTCCACCTGACCACCCGATTGGCGGACGAAGCCATAGATCATCGACAGCCCGAGTCCGGTGCCACGCCCGCTGGGCTTGGTGGTGAAGAAGGGTTCACAGGCGCGCTTGAGGGTATCGGCGTCCATGCCGGTGCCGGTATCGCAGACCTGGATACGGACGAAATCACCGGCCACCGTCTCGATCGGCAGGCCGATGCTGAGCGGTCCGCTGACATTGTCCACGCGGATGCTCAGGTTGCCGCCCTCGGGCATGGCATCGCGGGCATTGATGGCCAGGTTGAGGATGGCGTTTTCCAGCTGATGCGGATCGCAGTGCAGCAGCCAGAGGTCGGCGTCGAGCTGGACGTCCTTGCGGATCTTCTTGCCCAGGCTGTGACGCAGCAATTCGTGCATGCCCTGCACCAGTTGGCCGGCATCCACCGGGCGGGGTTCGAGTACCTGACGGCGGGCAAAGGCCAGCAGGCGCTGGGTCAGGGCCGCGGCGTTCTCGGCCGAGCGGGTGGCGGTGTCCAGGTAGCGCTCCAGCTCCTGGATGCGCCCCTGCTGCACCCGGCGACGCATCAGATCGAGCGAGCCGACGATGCCGGTCAGCAGGTTGTTGAAGTCGTGGGCGATGCCGCCGGTGAGTTGGCCGATGGCCTCCATCTTCTGCGCCTGGCGCAGCTCCTCTTCCAGGGCCATCAGCTCCTGGCTGCGTATCTCGATGCGCTCCTCGAGGTTGCGATTGAGTTCGTCCAGGGCTTCGCGAGTGTGGACGGCTTCGCTGACATCGCGGGAAATGGAGAGGAATCTCAGGGGCTGGCCGTCATCGCCCAGGATCGGCGTGACCACCACGTCCCACCAGCGCCGGGTGCCCTTCGCCGTGGGTGCCAGCCCGGTGAAGCGCCCGATGCCGCCCTGCCGCGCCGCCTCGATGGCGGCGGTCACCTCATGGCGCTGCCCTTCGGGCCAGAGTTCGGCCCAGGGACGGCCCTGGAAGGGAATGAAGTCGTCGATCTCCATGACCACCAGGCCGCCCGGATTCATGTATTCCAGACGCCCTTCCAGATCGATCAGCTTGATGCAGTCGACGCTGCAGACCATGACGCTGCGCTTGAAGGCCTCGCCCTGCCAGAGCTCGGCTTCATGGCGTCGCTGCGCGGTGATGTCGAGCAGTACGCCACCGGCCTCGCGCCGCTGGAATTGCAGGCAGCGCAACTGGCCATCGGTGCCCTGGCGCCAGGCCTCCCAGACCTGGCCCGCGGCGGGCAGCAGCCCCTCGGGCGGTGCGCTGCGACTCTGCAGCCCGCTGAGCAGCTCGGCGGGCGAAAGACCCCGGGCCAGCGCCTCGGCGTCCCGTTCCAGCATGGCCGCACAGGCGGCATCCGCGCGCCACTCGGCGCGGCTGGGATCGTATTCGAACAGGCCGACGGCAAGGAATTGGGACATGGTGGGTAGGTGGCCGGTAGGAAAAGGAGATGTCATAACGCCAGCAGAAACGGCGAACCTGTCTACGTTAACAGTTTCATCGTTTCGCTTCGCGCTGGGCTTCGACCACTGCGCCGGAAAAATTACTCACTCGGTCGCGTTTTTCTCCACGGCATAGCGCCGCTCCAGACCGCTATGGCCCAGACCGACGCCCTTGCGCACCTTGAGCTGCACCGGGATGCGCTCCTTGAGCGCCTCCACGTGGCTGATGATGCCGATGGTCTTGCCGCTGGCATTGAGCTGATCGAGGGCATTCAGGGCGACCTCCAGGGTCTCGCCATCGAGGGTACCGAAGCCTTCGTCGAGAAACAGCGAGTCGATGCCGGTGCGCTGGCTGACCAGATCCGACAGGGCCAGCGCCAGGGCCAGGCTCACCAAAAAGCTCTCGCCACCGGAGAGGGTACGGATGTCGCGCAGGGCATCGGCCTGCCAGGTGTCGAGGATCTGCAATTCCAGCTCGGCGGCCTGGCGCCGGAAGAGTCGATAGCGACCGTGCAGGCGCATCAGCTGACCATTGGCGAGATGCACCAGGTGATCCAGGGTCAGGCCCTGGGCGAACTTGCGGAATTTGGCGCCGTCGGCCGAGCCGATCAGGCCGTTGAGGTGCTGCCAGAGGTCGTGATCGCGTTCCTGGGCGGCGATCTCGCCGAGCAGGGCCTGCAGACCATCGCGGCGGCGCTCGTCTTCGCGCAGGGCGGCGTTGACCTCGCCCTGGCGCTGGCCCAGGGCGCGCAATTCGGCGCCGGCGGCGGCCAGTTCGGCATCCAGCTCGGCGGCGCTGCGCTCGGTCTGCGGCTCGGCGTTCAGGGTGTTCAGGCGTTCCTGCGCCGCACCGGCCAGAGCGCGCGCCTCGGTCAGACCGGTCTCGAGACGGGTGCGCTCCAGCGTCAGAGCGCTGTGCTCGTGGTCGTCCAGTTGTGCGGCGCGCCAGGCGTCGGCGTCGGCGAAGGCGCTGGCGGCCAGAGCGGTCTGCCAACGGACGCCGGCTTCGCTGGCCAGCTGCACCTCGCCCGCCAGTCGCTCGTGCAGCGCCTGGTGGCTGCCCTGCAGCGCCGCACCCTGCTCACGGCAGTCTTCCCAGGTCGCGGTCGCCTCCGCGAGCACGGCCGCAGCGGCCTCCGGCGCTACCGGGACGGCGGCGACCTCGCCGGCGCGCTGGCGCCAGGTCTCGACCAGCGGCACGAGGGTGGCCAGGCGCTGGGCAATGTCCTTCAGGTGCTGCTGCAGTTCCTGCGCTCGCTGGCGATCGGCCTGCCAGCGGCGCCACTCCTGCTCGCGCAGCGTCAGCCATTCGCCGGCACGACTGGGCACCTCATGTCCCCAGCGCGCCAGCTCCGCGCCCAACTGGCGCTCTGCCGTGGCCTGTTGCGCCTCGGCCTCCCGCTGTTCCCTGGCACCCTCCGCCAGACTTTGGCGCGCTCGCTCCCAGGCCGCCTCGGCCAGCGCCTGGCGCTGTTCGGCATCGGCCTGTTGACGCGCCAGGCGCTGGGCTTCGTTGCGGCCTTCCTCGCCTTGCTGACGCAGGCCATCCAGGGTGGCGAGCACCTGCTGGATGCGCGCCAGCTCCTGGTCCTGACGGCGGCGCAATTCGGCCACCGCGCCAGGCACCTCAGGATCGGCACCCAGGGCCGTGCAACGCTGACGCCAGAGTTCGCCCAGTTGCTCCAGCTGCTGACTGGCCTCGGTCTGCTGTTCGGTGGCCTGATCCAGTTGCGCCTTGAGCGCGGCCAGGGCTTCGCTGAGCTCCTTGCCCTCCTGGGTCAGGCGCTCCAGTTCGGTCTTGGCGTCCTGCAGGGCGGTCTGGGTGGCGGAGACGTCCAGCGCGGCATAGTCGGCCACCGCGGGGTGATCACGGGAACCGCACAGCGGACAGGGTTCGTCGGGCTGCAATTCGGCGCGCTGGGCCTCGAGACTGCGGATGACCCTTTCCTGTTCGAGCAGCTTCTCGCGCTCGCGCACCTGCTGGGCCACCTCGCGATAGCGCCCGCGCAGGGCGTCCAGGCGCACCTGGTGATCGCCATGCTGGCGCTGACGCTCATCCTGGCTGCGGGCCAGACGCTCCACCTGGGTCTGCAGCTGGCGCCGGCGCTCGACCAGCTGATCCAGCTGATCCACCTCGTTGACCCGGCCCAGCGTGGCCTGCCAGAGGGCACGCCAGGCCTTTTCGTCGCGGCCGTCCAGCGCGGCCTGCCAGCGTTCGCGCTGGGCCTGCTCCGTCGCCTGGGCCTGGGCGGCCTGCTCGCGTGCCCGCGTCAACGCCTCCTGCTGGGCTTCGCGTTCCTCGGCCAGCAGCTGCAGCTGCCGGGTCTGCTCCTGCTGGCGCCGCGTTAGGCGCGCCAGGGCCTCGGCTCGTTCATCGCGCAGGGCCAGCTGGCTGCGCCAGTCGCCCAGGCGTTCGCCAAGTTCGGCATGACCACTGCGCTCAGCCAGGCTCAGTTCCAGATGCTGCTGTTCGTCCAGCGCCTGCGCCTGCTCCGCCTCGGCCTGGCGCAGTTGTTCGCCACTGGCCCCCAGGGCCTGGGCCAGGGCGGCATCGCGGCGACTGGCCAGGGTCTGGATCCTCTGATCGAGCTGTGCCAGTTCATCCCGGCTGCGCTGTTCCCGCGCCGCGGCTTCGCGCCAGGCCTGCTCGACGGGCAGCAACCGGGCCGCCGGTTCGGCCGCCGCCAGCCGCTGACGTTGCGGCTCGGCGGCCTCCCAGGCCTGCTGCGCGGTGGCCAGGCGCGCCTGGGCCTGCTGCTCGTCCGCCGCCGTCTGCTCCACGGCGGACAGCCACTGGCGCTGGGCCTGCCAGGTCTTGAGGTCTGCGCCCAGTCGCTCTTCGCGCTGCGCCAGGCCGCTGCCCTCGGCGGCCAGCGCCTGGCGGCGTTCGGCGTCCAGCACCTCGACCCCGGCGACGCGCTGGCGCAGGCCGTCCAGGACGCCCTTGGCCTCCCGCGCGCGCTCGAACACCCGCTGGGAGATCTGCCCGTACACGGCGGTGCCAGTCAGCTCTTCCAGCAGTTCGGCACGCTGGCTGGCACTGGCTTCCAAAAAGGCGGCGAAGCCCCCTTGGGCCAGCAGCATGGAGCGGGTGAAGCGCTCGAAGTCGAGGCCGGTGAGTTCCTCGGTAAGTCTGAGCTTGTCGCCGGTCTTTTCGGCGAGGATGCTGCCGTCGAGCCTGGCCAATTCCACCTTGGGTGGCTGCAGGGCGCCATCGGCGCGGTCGCGGGCGCGTCGCTGGCTCCAGAAGGCCCGATAGCGCTCGCCACGCACGGCGAATTCCACCTCGGCGAGGCAGTCGCCGGTATGGCGGGTCATGAGTTCGTTGCTCTCCCCACCCACCTTGCTCATGCGCGGCGTGCGGTGATAGAGCGCCAGGCAGATGGCGTCCAGCAGGGTGGTCTTGCCCGCCCCGGTCGGTCCGGTGATGGCGAACAGGCCACTGCTGGCGAAGGGTTCGGCGGTGAAGTCGATCTTCCACTCACCCTTGAGGGAATTGAGGTTCTTCAGGCGCAGGGTGAGGATCTTCATCGGGCTTTTCCAGGACGACTCGGCGAACCGCCAATTCTGGCATTGTTGGGCCCGCTCGCCCATGCCAACCGACCACTCGACCTAAGGTCGTGCCCACCGCTGAACTTGCTTCGCCCCCCGCTCTCAACTGCAAGGTATCGCTCTGCAATCACGTTTCCCGGAGGATCCGTCGTGCGCTCGCCCCTCTCTCCCTTCGATTTCCTCGGCATGCCCCTGCTGGTCGGTGTGGGCACCCTGGCGCTGGTCAGCTGCAGTGGCGGCCACAAGGTCGCCGCGCTGTGGCAGCCGCTGGCGACCTGGCTGGTCTAGCGGATAAAGAGCCCGCCGATCCTGGGATCGCCGGGCTGCCCCTCACGGCATGAACACCGCCCTCATGCAGTTCCTGTCCTTGGACTTGAACAGCTCGTAGCCGTAGGGCGACTCTTCCAGGCTCATCGGATGGGTGAGCAGGTAAGACGGATCCAGCTCGCCCTTCTGGATGTGTTCGAACAGCCGCTCCACATAGCGCTGCCCCGGCTGCTGGCCCGATCTCAGGGTCAGGGCCTTGTTGACGATGGCGCCCATGGGAAACTTGTCGATCACCCCGCCATAGACGCCGATCACCGACACCGTACCGCCCTTGCGACAGGCACGGATGGCCTGGCGCAGCGCCGATCCGCGCTCGGTATGCAGGCGCAGCAGCTGCTTGGTCTTGTCGTAGGCATAGTCGACCTGGGTACCGTGGGCCTCCATGCCGACGCAATCGATGCAGCGATCCGGGCCACGGCCACCGGTCAGCTCCAGCAGCGCCTCATGGATGTTGGTGGTCTCGTAATCGAGGACGATGGCGCCGGCCTTCTCGGCCGCCAGCTGCAGGCGATCGCTGAAGCGATCGATGGCGATCACCCGCTCGGCGCCCAGCAGGTAGGCGCTGCGAATGGCCATCTGGCCAACGCCGCCACACCCCCAGACCGCCACGGTATCGCCAGGCTGGATGTCGGCGATGTCGGCAGCGTAGTAGCCGGTGGGCACGGCATCGGACACGAACACCGCCTGGGCATCGCTGACGCCGTCAGGCACCTTGAACAGATTGACGTCGGCATAGGGCACCCGCACGTAGGTGGCGTGGCTGCCGGCATAGCCGCCGAAGGCATGGCTGTAGCCGAAGATGCCGGAACAGGGCTGCCCATAGGCCAGCTCGGTCATCTCGGGCTTGGGGTTGCTGTTGTCGCAGCAGTTGTAATCCTCGCGCTGGCAGTGCTCGCAGTCACCGCAACCGATGATGGAGACGGTCACCACCCGGTCGCCAACGGCCAGGCCCTGGTTACGCAGGCTGCTGCCCAGTTCGACGATCTCGCCGAGGAATTCATGGCCGATGATGTCGCCAGGCTTCATCGCCGGGACGTAGCCGCCCAGCAGGTGCAGGTCCGAACCGCACACCGAGGACATGATGATGCGCACGATGGCGTCGCGCGGATTGAGGATCTCCGGGTCCGGGACGGTTTCCACCTGCAGACGATTGGGGGCTTGCCAGGTCAGGGCACGCATTATTCGGACCTCGCATGAGTGCCCAGGCCGGCATTGATGTCGGCCTGGGGTTCGTCGGCCGGGCGAGTCACCGGCGGATGAGGCGGCGCCAACGGGCGACCGCTGCGGGAGACCTCGGGGGTGGCGATCTCGCCGGTTTCCAGTTGCTGCTTGAGCCGGCGCAGGCCGAGATTGACCGCCTTGCCGGTGAAGCGGCTGATCCCTTCGGTGACGGCATGACCGAGCAGGCCGACCGGGGCTTCGCAGGCCAGTACGGCCTGGACCAGGGTACCGCGGCCCTGGGGTGCGTCGCTGAAGGTCAGACTGGCCTTGTGCGCCATGAAGGTGCCGGGCACGGTGCTCCACAGCAGGAATTCGTTCTCGCGGCGCTCGCTCTGCTCCAGCGTCCAGCTCAGGGTGCGCCCCAGGGGACCGGAGGCATGCCAGTGACTGTCGCCATCGGCGCCCAGCTCGATGCGGTCGACGAAGGGCAGCAGCGCGCGCAGGTGCTGCAGGTCGGTGCAGTAGGCGAACACCTCCTCACGCGGCTTGGCGATGGTGACGCTGCGCTGGATGGCAGTGGGATTGCGCCAGCCCCAGCGCTCGGCCAGGGCCTGTTCGAAAGGTGATGGCTGCAGCGCGGCCTTGAACTCGCAACGCTGGCGGACGCCGCGACTGAGGGCCATGGCGCCCAGCGCCAGCTTCACGCAGCCGGTGAGGCCACCGCGGCGCAGGCCGCCAAGGATCAGCAGACCACCGCCAAGCAGGGACACCAGGCGTTCGGTGCCCTGGACATTGGGAACTTGGTTGTCGGAACGTGCGTGACGCGTGGCGGCGAGGGGTTGCGACAGGTCGTGCATGGGGTCTCCTCCGGTATGGGCTACATAGAGAGGGTGACCCCGGGGCAGCGGGCCTTGTTCCGGAGGAGAAATACCGTCCGATGGACGCGTTTCGCTGCGATCAGGCAGGCAACTCGCCGAGAACCTCGCGGTAAAGGCCTTCCAGGCGGATACGCAGGTCGTCGTCCAGGGTCTCCCCGGCCAGGCGCTGGCTGAAGACGTCGAGCGGGCTGAGCTCTTCCAGCGTTTCGCGCTGGGTACCCTGCAGGGTGGGCGCGATGGCGCTGCGCGCGCGCCTGACCCGCAGCACCTCCAGCGGCAACTCGGCCACCAGCGCGGAGATGCGCGGCTGCAGATCGGCCAGGTAGTCGTCACCGGCCACCACCACCTCGGTCCACACCGGGCACTCGGGGCGGCCGTCGGCCGCTGCCTCGACCAGGGCGGCGCCCAGGGTGTCGAGGGTGCCCTGCACCACGGCCAGCGGCTGGAAACAGGGCACCGCCACGGGCGTCACCCGCTCCAGGGTCGCGCCGAACTCCACCAGCAGGACTTCCTTGGCGCGTTCCTCATCGAAGCTGAGGCACAGCGGCGAGCCGCTGTAGCGCACCTGCTCCAGGCCGCCGACCCGCTGGGGGCGATGGATATGGCCGAGGGCGATGTAGTCCGCCGGCGGAAAGGCGCTGGTGGGAAAGGCATCGAGGCTGCCGACGTAGATCTCCCGCACCGACTCGCTGGTGCTGGCGCCCACGGTGGTCAGATGGCCGGTGGCGATGATCGGCAGGGCAACGCCCAGTTCGGCGCGGCGCGCTTCGGCCAGAGCGTATAACTCGGCATAGTGCCCCTGGATGGCCTGTTGCAGCGCCTGGCGCTTTTCCTCGGCGCTCTGTCCGGCCTGGCTCTGCACCACGTCACGCGGCCGCACGAAGGGAATGCCGCAGAGCAGTGCGCCGATCTCGCCGTCGCGGCGGCGCAATTCCAGCAGCTGGTCGGCTGGCGTCTCGCTGACGCAGGGGATCACCCGGGTGTCCAGGCAGGCCAGCAACTCGCGGGATTCCGCCAGCACCGCGGCGGAATCATGGTTGCCGCCGAGCACCACCAGGCTGGCGCCGGTACCGCGCAGGGCGACGATGAAGCCGTTGTACAGCTCGCGGGCATAGCTCGGTGGCGTGGCGGTGTCGAAGATGTCCCCCGCCACCAGCACCACGTCCACCGCCTGCTCCGCCACCTGGTCGACCAGCCAGGCGAGAAAGGCGCGATGCTCGGCCTCGCGGGTGCGCCCGAGGAAATGCTGCCCCAGGTGCCAGTCGGAGGTGTGCAGCAGGCGCAGGCCGCTCGCGGAAGCAGACTTTCGAACACGTCTGGGCTTGGGTTTTTCCTCGGGGGCAGCGGCGGGCAGATCGAACAGCGGGAGGTTTTCCATGGGTATCGGCGGTCAGAGCGGCAAAGGGCGCAGTATCCTCTCCAGGGCGCCTGAGGGAAACCGCCCCGCGCCCTGACCGGACCGGCGTGCCTAGCGCCGGGGATCGAGGCGCTGACCGGAGGCGGCGTCGAACAGGTGCAGGTGCTCCTCCGGCGCGCGTAGCTGCAGGACGTGGCCCGGCGCCGGCCGCTGCTGATGGGGCAGGCGCACCACCAGCGCCTGCTCGCCCCAGCGCCCATGCGCCAGGTTGTCGGCGCCAAGGATTTCCAGGGTGCCGACCACCAGGGGCAGGCCCTGCTCCGACACGCTGCAGGGCTGCAGGTGCTCGGGCCGGATGCCCAGGCAGACCGGGCGTCCGGCCAGATGGCGATAGCCCGGTCCCAGCGGCAGGCGCAGACCGCCCGGCACTTCGCAGTGGCTGCCAGCGGCGTCGACCTGGCCGTCCAGCAGATTCATCGCCGGACTGCCGATGAAGCTGGCGACGAAGCGCGTGGCCGGACGTTCGTAGACCTCCACCGGGGTGCCGAGCTGCTCGACCACCCCCGCCTGCATGACCACCACGCGCTGGGCCAGGGTCATGGCCTCCACCTGGTCATGGGTGACATAGAGGCTGGTGGTATTGAGCCGCTGGTGCAGCTGCTGCAATTCCAGGCGCATCTGCACCCGCAGCTTGGCGTCCAGGTTGGAGAGCGGCTCGTCGAACAGGAACACCGCCGGATCACGCACCAGGGCGCGGCCCATGGCCACCCGCTGGCGCTGGCCGCCGGACAGCTCTCGCGGCCGCCGTTCGAGCAGGCCATCGAGCTCCAGGATGCGCGCCGCCTCCTTGACCCGGGTGGCGATCTCGGCACGGCCGAGACCGGCGATCTTGAGACCCCAGGCCAGATTCTCGGCCACGCTCATGTGCGGATAGAGGGCGTAGTTCTGGAACACCATGGCGATGCCGCGCGCCTTGGGTTCCAGCGCGGTGACGTCCCGGCCACCGATATGGATACTGCCGGCGCTGACCCGCTCCAGCCCGGCCACCAGCCGCAGCAGGGTGGACTTGCCGCAGCCCGAAGGCCCCACCAGTACGATGAATTCGCCATCCGCCACCTGCAGATCGAGGGGCTGGATGACCTGGGTCTTGCCGCCGTTCCAGCTCTTGGAAACGGTCCTGAGTTCGAGGTTTGCCATGGTTACTTTTCGCTATCCACCAGACCGCGCACGAAGGCGCGTTGCATGACCATTACCACCGCCACCGGCGGGATCAGGGTGAGCAGCATGGCTGCCATCACCTGGTTCCATTGCGGCACCCGCTCGCCGAGCGAGAGCATGCCGCGAATGCCCGCCACGGCCGTGCCGAGGTCGGGGTTGCTGACGATCAGCAGCGGCCAGAGGTACTGGTTCCAGCCGTAGATGAAGGTGATGACGAACAGCGCCGCCAGGTTGGTCCGCGACAGCGGCAGGACGATGTCGCGGAAGAAGCGCAGCGGCGAGGCGCCATCGATGCGCGCCGCTTCGAGCAACTCCTCGGGCAGCGTCAGAAAGAACTGGCGGAACAGGAAGGTGGCGGTGGCCGAGGCTATCAGCGGCAGGGTCAGACCGGCGTAGCTGTCCAGCATTCCCAGGTGGCCGATGGTGTCCACGGTGGGAAAGATGCGCACCTCCACCGGCAGCATCAGGGTGATGAAGATCAGCCAGAAAGCCAGGG
The DNA here is from genome assembly GCF_014522265.1 of Pseudomonas oryzihabitans. Taxonomy (GTDB): domain Bacteria; phylum Pseudomonadota; class Gammaproteobacteria; order Pseudomonadales; family Pseudomonadaceae; genus Chryseomonas; species Chryseomonas aestiva. Next base: position 2,719,569 of record NZ_CP017024.1, on the reverse strand, counting down.
TGCGCAGCGGAAAGCGGAACCAGACGATGGCGAAGGCCGAGAGGATGGAGACCGACAGCTTGCCCAGGGTGATGCCCAGCGCCATCAGGAAGCTGTTGAGCAGCAGCAGCCAGAAGGGTGCGGTGCTGTTGCTCACGCCCTGGGTCCAGATCAGGCTGAGGTTGTCCCAGAGATGGCGCCCCGGAATCAGGCTCATGGGCGTGGCGAACACCGCCCGGTCGTCGAGGGTGGCGGCCACAAAGGCCACATAGAGCGGAAAGAGGATGACGCCGATGCCCAGTACCAGCATCAGGTGGCACAGCAGCGTCAGCCCGCGACGATTCTCGATCATTGATAGCGCACCCGGCGTTCGACGTAGCGGAATTGCACCACCGTGAGCACGATAACCAGCAGCATCAGCACCACCGACTGGGCGGCGGAGGCGGCGAGATCGAGTCCGGTGAAGCCCTCGCGATAGATCTTGTAGATCAGGGTGGTGGTGGCCTGCACCGGCCCGCCGCCGGTGGCCGCGTCGATCACCGGAAAGGTGTCGAAGAAGGCGTAGACCAGGTTGACCACCAGCAGGAAGAAGCTGACCGGCGCGATCAGCGGCAGCGACAGCTGCAGGAAGCGGCGCAGCGGCCCGGCGCCGTCGATGGCGGCAGCTTCCAGCAGCGAGCGCGGGATGGATTGCAGCGCGGCGAAGAAGAACAGGAAGTTGTAGCTGATCTGCTTCCACACCGAAGCGAGCACCACCAGGAACAGCGCCTGACCGGCATTCTGGGCGTGGTTCCAGTGATAGCCGTAGCGCTCCAGCAACAGGGTGAGCAGACCGAGACCGGGGTTGAACAGAAAGATCCACAACACCGCGGCGATGGCCGGGGCCACCGCATAGGGCAGCAGCAGCAGGGTCTGGTAGATCCGGCTGCCACGCACCACCAGATCGACCAGGGCCGCGAGGACCAGGGACACCAGCAGGCCGCAGCCGGTCACCAGGGCGCTGAAGGTCAGGGTGGTCCAGAAGGAGGCCAGATACAGCGGGTCCTGGAACAGCTGACGGAAGTTGTCGAGGCCGACGAACTGGCTGGACAGGCCGAAGGGATCGACGCTCTGCAACGAGTACCAGAGCGTCTTGCCGGCGGGCCAGAGAAAGAACACGGCGGTGATCGCCAGCTGCGGCGCGAGCAGCGCATAGGGCAGCCAGCCGGAAGGAAAGACCTGACGGGATGTGGACATGGGCGCACGCATCGTCGCGAAAAGAGGAGCGGCGCCGGCACTCGTCGGCAGGCGCCGCCAGGGCGGACCCCAGGCTTACTGGGTGGATTTCTCGAAGCGGCGCAACAGCACGTTGCCGCGCTGCACGGCAGTATCCAGCGCCTGTTGCGGGGCCTGCTTGCCGGTCCAGACGCTTTCCAGCTCTTCGTCGATCACCGCGCGGATCTGCGGCATGTTGCCCAGGCGCAGGCCCTTGGTGAAGGCCAGTGGCGGCTTGTTCAGCATCTGCCGGGTGGCGATGTCCGCCCCCGGATTCTTGCTGTAGAAGCCCTGCTCGCGGGTCAGGTCGTAGGCCGCCTTGGTGATCGGCAGGTAGCCGGTCTGCTGGTGCCATTCGGCGGCGATCTCCGGCTGCGCCAGGAAGGCGAGGAATTCGGCCACGCCGCGCTTCACCGCGGCATCCTGACCCTTGAACACCCAGAGGCTGGCGCCGCCGATGATGGCGTTCTGGGGAGCGCCCTTGAGGTCGCCGTCGTAGGGCATCATGGCCACGCCGAAGTCGAACTTGGCGTAGTGGCGGATGTTGGCCAGCGAGCCGGACGAGGTGGTCAGCATGGCGCAGTCGCCGTTGTAGAACTTCTCCGTGGGTTCGTCCTTGCGGCCGACGTAGGTGAAGTCACCGCGCTTGCCCATCTCCTGCAACAGGGCGATGTGCTTGACCTGGGGCGCCTGGTTGAAGTCCAGCACGGCATCGGTCCCCAGGTAGCCGTTGTCCCGGCTGGCGAAGGGCAGGCCGTTCCAGGCGCTGAAGTTTTCCAGCTGCACCCAGCTCTGCCAACCGCTGGTGTAGCCGCACTTGAGACCGGCGGCGCGCAGCTTGGCGCTGTCCTCCGCCAGGTCCTTCCAGGTCTTGGGCGGCGCTTCCGGATCGAGGCCGGCCTGCTTGAAGGCGGCCTTGTTGTAGTAGAGCACCGGGGTGGAACTGTTGAACGGCATGGACAGCAGTTGACCGGTCTTGGCGTCGCTGTAGTAGCTGGCGACGGTGGGTACGAAGCCCGCTTCATCCAGCTTCAGGCCCGCGTCCTTGAACACCTGGTAGACCGGCTCGATGGCCCGGGAGGCCATCATGGTCGCGGTGCCCACCTCGTAGACCTGCAGAATGGCCGGCGGCTTGCCGGTCCGGAAGGCCGCGATGCCAGCGGCCAGATTCTGCTCGTAGTCACCCTTGTACACCGGCTGTACCTGGAATTCCGGGTGCGCCTGGTTGAAGCGCTGGGCCAGGGAATCGACCTCCTTGCCAAGCTCCGCATCCATTGAATGCCAGAAGGGAATGGGCGTCGCCGCCCACACCGGGCCGCTACTCACCAGCCCGAGTACCAATCCCAACGTCATACCGCGAAGCGAAGCCTGCATGTCTGTGCCGCCCTTATCGATAGCCTGAGGATCGAAGGCGCGAAATCGCGCCTTCCTGTTCGAAAGGCAACATGCCAGGCAGAGATGACAGTCAGGCTACAGCGAAGACAGCACGCACGATCCTCCCGAAAGGACCGTCGTAGAGCCTTTCGCGGGCAAAACCCCTGGCAGCGCGGCGGCAGCCTGGCGCGGCCAGCTGCCAGGCGCTAGCAGCGACTCGCGGGCGGCGGCGCCAGGGTCAGCCGCTGCACCAGGCTGGGCACCAGGCTCAGCACACCCAGCAGCGCCATTCCCAGGCCAACCCACAGGGGCGCGCGCAGGCCCTGGCCGGCATCGATGGCCGCGCCGCCGGCCCAGGCCCCCACTGCCAGGCCCGCGGTGATCACCGAGGTATGCAGGGTGTTGACCAGGGGCCCCGGGGTGGCCGCGGCCATGACCCGGGCGACCATGGCCGGGTTGAGCGCCACTCCGGTCAGGCCGATCAGCGCCAGGGCCAGGAGGCTGGCCGCGGCATTCTCGGCGCAGCTGACGAACAGGGCGAAGCCCAGCGCCAGCACCGCCAGCCCGACGCCCTGCACCTTGAGGGTGTAGCGATCGGCCAGGCGGCCCACCAGCAGATTGCCCAGCACGTTGGCGAGGCCGTACCCCATCAGCAACCAGGGAATGGTGGTGGACGCGAAGCCCGTCACCTGGATGAGGATGGGCGAGAAGTAGCTGAAACCGGCGAAGGTCGCGCCGATGATCAGGCCGCTGGTGAGGTAGGCCGCCCAGAGCCGGGCGCTGACCAGGGTGCGCAGTTCACCGCCCAACTGCCCGGCCACGCGCGCCGGCGTGCGCGGCACGCACAGGCCGACCAGCAGGGTGCAGCAGGCCGCCAGCAGGGCGACCGCCCAGAAGCTGGCGCGCCAGCCGGCCAGTTGCTCGATCAGCACCGTGCCCGGCACTCCGAATACCGGCGCCAGCATGAGGCCGGACAGGATCAGCGAGGCCGCCCGGCCGCGGCGATCCGGCGTGACCAGGTTGGCGCCCAGGGTCAGGCACAGGCCGATGCTGGCGGAGCTGGCGATGCCCATGAGCACCCGCCCCGCCGCCATCACCGGATAGCTGGCCGCCAGTGCGGCGACCACGGCGCCTACCAGATAGAGCGTCAGCAGCCACAGCAGCGCCGATTTTTCCGCCAAGCGCAGGGCCAGCAGCAACAGGGTCAGCGGCGGGCCGCCCAGGGCCATGCCCAGGGCATACCAGGAAATCAGATAGCCGATCTGGCCGATGGAGACGCCGAGATCGGCGGCCAGCGCCGGCATCATGCCGGCCACCATGAATTCGGCGGTGGTCAGCGCGAAGATGGTCAGGGCCAGCAGATAGATGAGACGAGGGATGGCGGGTGGGGCAGTCATGACAGCGGGATATTCCAGAAAAAGCGGACAGGAGCGGCGGTAGCGGGCCGGATGTAGGGGCCGATCCCGGGTATCTCGGGAGGCAACAGCTCAGGCGGTCGCAGAGGGTCCGAGTGGTCTCGGGAGGTGTCCGTTCCAGGCGGAACGACGAATCGACAGGCGGCAGGTCGCGCGCCAGGGTCGGCACCTTAGTGGCTGCACGGTCGCCCGGTCAAACCTCGCGCCGCCTGGCTAGAGGCGAAAGTCCTCGGCGATCAGCCCGGCCAGAGAGGCGCAGGCGGGGCTGCGCTCACCGGGCGGCGAGGCCAGCCGCAGCTCGTGCACCGGCAGTTGCGCAAAGCCCTCCTCCGGCTTCAGTTCACGCATCGGCGGGGTCATGCGCGCCCGGTCGGTGATGGCCACGGCCTGGCCCAGTTCGACCGCCGCTTCCAATGCCGAAGAGGCGGCGCTGGTCACCACCGCATGCCAGCGCCGGCCCTGGCGGATCAGCAGGTCGATGCCCAGTTCGCGATAGCTGCAGCCTTCGCCGTGCAGCGCCAGGGGCACGCTGGCGTTCGGGCTCAGTTGCAGCCCGGGACCGGCGACCCACACCGGCTGGGTATGGCCGAACCTCTGGCCGTCCGCCCGATCGGTGCGGGGCGGTCCCACCAGCAGCGCCAGGTCCAGCAGTCCCTGGCCGAGCCAGCGCCGGAGCTGGCTGCTGTTGCCGGTCAGCACCTGCAGGACGATCCCGGGATGCTCGCCCTGCAAGCGCGGCAGCACGGCCTTGAGCAGGCGGGCGGCATAGTCCTCGGCCACGCCCAGGCGCACCTCGCCCACCACCGGCTGGCCGGTGAGACCGGCGAGGATGCGGTCATGGGCCTGCAGCAGGTCGGCGGTCTCCAGCAGCACGCGGCGCCCGAGCGGGGTCAGGGTCACCGCCTGGTTGTCGCGCTCGAACAGCCGGCCGCCGGTCTGCTCCTCCAGTCGGCGGATCTGGCTGCTCACCGTCGAAGGACTGCGATTGAGCTGCAAGGAGGCGGCGCGAAACTGCCCCAGCCGCACGATGGTGTGGAAGGTACGCAGGACGTCGATATCGAGAGGTGCAGGCATGATGCGTTTTTATCGAACCATCGCTACCGATAATGTCGTTTGAGTGTATTACTACCCTGGGCCAGGCTCAAGGCATCCCGTCATCTGGAGCCCGGCCATGCCTGCCATCCTGTCTTCCCCGCTGCTGCGCCAGCTCGCCCTGGTGCTGTGCTGGAGCGCCGGTTTCGTTGGTTATCGCTACGCAGCGGACCAGGCCCCTACCCTGCTGGTGACCTTCTGGCGCCTGCTGCTGGCCGCCGTGCTGCTGCTGCCCTTCGCCTGGGCCGAGGTGCGGCGATTGCCGCTGAAGATCATCGGCCAGCAGGCGGGCATCGGCGTGCTGGCCTTCGCCGGAGCGGCAGGGCCGGCCGCCAAGGCCATCGAACTGGGCGTCTCACCCGGGCTGGCGGCGCTGCTGTCGGATCTGTCGCCGCTGCTGGTGGCCCTGGGTTGCTGCCTGCTGCCGGGCCAGCGCACCAACGGGCGCCAGTGGCTCGGCCTGGGCCTGGGCCTGACGGGCGTCCTGCTGGCCACCGGCGCGGGCGTGGGACTGGGCGTGGCCCCCGGCTGGGCCTACGCCCTGCCGCTGGGCAGCGCCCTGGCCCTGGCGCTGGCGACCCTGGTGCAGAGTCGCGTGCCGCCGAGCCGACTGGCGTTGCGGACGCAGCTGTTCATCCAGCTGGCGGCCAGCAGTCTGGTCATGCTGGGGGTGGCCGGGGTGGAAGGTCCGCTGACCCCACCGCTGACCCTCGGCTTCGCCCTGGCGGTGCTCTGGTTGTTGATCCCGACCCTGCTCGGCTTCGGCCTCTACTGGCTGTGCCTGCGCCAGGGCAGCCCCCAGGCGGTGAGTGGCGCGCTCTACCTGAGTCCGCCAGTGGCGCTGCTGTGGGCCTGGGCCTGTTTCGACGAGCCGCTGGCGCCGGGCATGCTGCTCGGCCTGCTGTTCGCCCTGGCGGGCTTGCTGTGCCTGAATGCGGCGGAGCGGCCCCGGCAGCCGGAGCCGGCGCTGGCATCGGGCAGCTGACTCTGGCGGGAAGGTGCGATACTGACGGTCGTCAGCACCGGGAGGCCTCGCGTGCTGCGAGGCTGGCAGAGGGTCAGGCTTTGTCGTCGGCCTGCTCGTCGTGGTCCTTGAGCGCGGGTTTCTTGCCCGGTTGCGGCGCGTGCTCGGCATCGGGTGCGATGTCCTCGCCCTGATGCTTCTTTTCCTGCTGCACTTTCTTGTCGTGGGCGACGTTACGTGGGTCAGTCATGGGACATCCTCGCTCGGTAGGTCATCAGGTTATCCGTCGCCGCGTCAGGCAAGCCGTGTCGCGCCGGGATAAGGCTTCGAGCGGGACGGCAGGCAGCCGTTCCTGTGCGCCGACGAAACGCTCTGGGGCGCGCCCTCTGCGCTTTGCCCCAAGCGCAGCGCCAGGCGGCTCAGTACTTCAACCGCCGCTCCTTGGACGGCGGATAGCCGAAGTAGGCCGAATATCTCTTGCTGAAGTGGGTGACCGAGGTGAAGCCGCAGGCCACCGCCACCTCCAGCACCGACAGGGTGGAATGCTGCAGCAGGCGGCGGCCCTCGGTGATGCGGAGCTCCAGGTAATAACGCATGGGCGCGGTATCGAGCTGCTCGCGAAACAGCCGCTCGACCTGGCGCCGCGAGCGGCCGGCGTAGTCGCACAGTTGCTCGATGGTGAGGGGCTCCTCGATGTTGGCCTCCATCAGGGTCACCACCTCGCGCAATGGCGGGGTCATCTGCACCTTGAGCGTCGGATTGACCTGGCGAAAGCGCGACTCCTCGAAGGCCAGAATGTTGACCAGGCCATCGGCCAGGGCGCTGCCGCACTGGGCGCCGATCCATTCGAGAAAGAGATGGAAGGCGCCGCTGGGACTGGCCGCGGTGAGGCGATCGCGATCCAGCACATGGCTTTCCGCGGAGGTCTTGCAACCGCGCACCCGTTCGCTGAAGGCGCTGCGCTGCTCGGGATGGATGGCGCAGCGATAGCCGTCCAGCATCCCGGCCTGACCCAGTTGCCAGGCGCCGTTCCACAGGCCGCAGAGGGTCACCTGCTGCTTGGCCGCGCGCAGCAGCAGCGCCTTGAGCCGCGGGTCCAGCTCCAGCGGCGTCCGCAGGCCACCACAGACCACCAGCAGATCGAAGCGGGCGCTCTCCGCGGCGCGGTAGTCGCCGTCCGGACGGATGACGATGCCGAGGTCACTGAGCACCTCGGCGCCGGTCGGGCTGTAGGTCCGGGTAGCGAAGGTCCCGGCGGCCAGCAGGTTGGCGGTGACCAGGGTATCCAGCGCCTGGGTGAAGGACGGCAGGGAAAAGTGATCAAGCAGGATGAAGCCGACCAGCCGGGAAAATTCCGGCCGCGGCCGCGTCGACTGCAACTGCAGGTAGTTCTTGCCCTGGATACCGCTGCCAAAGGTTCTCGAATCGATCACGTCCTACCGCCCCGCTCCTTGCCTCGGGCCCATCCTAGCCCAAAGCCGCGTTCCCACTTGGCGGGAGAACCGCCGCCCATCATGTCGCCAGCGACCAGGGTCCTGTCGAAATCAGCGTTCACCTTGCCGGCGAACAGCAGGCTGCCGTCCGGTTCGTAGGTCCACCTGTGATAGGGGCAGACCCGCTTGGCAACCTTGCCCTGCTCGCGCTCGCAGACCTTGGCACCGCGACGGCGACAGGCGTTATGGAAGGCCCGCACCTGACCGTCCTTGCGGCGCATCACCGCCACCGGGTAGTCGCCGATCTGCAGAGTGAGATACTGGCTGGGCTTGGCGATCTCGAAGGTGTGGCCGGCGAAGATCCAGTCGCGATGCCAGAGTCGTTCGAGGTCCTGGCGACAGACCTCGGGATCGCTGTACAGCGCGCGGGCCGGTTTCGTAGCCGAGGCAGAGGGCTTCGGGCAGGTCGCGGCCGCTGATACGGCGGCCCTGGGCGTGCAGGGCATCGGCCAGCGCCAGCAGTGCCGGGACCGCGGTGCGGCATGGCCCTTGGAGGTGAAGTGCCCCTCGTGGGCGTCCAGGCTGTCGGCGGTGAACCCTCCCGCCCAAGCCGCGCCCAGCAGATTCACCGGGGTGCCATCGAAAGGCAGGCGGCTCATGAATTCGCCACCGGGATAGTGCTTGCGCGCATAGCCATAGAGCGTCTGACCGGTGGCATTGGACACCGCCACGGCCAGGGTGCCGAGGATGTCCAGCAGGCTCTTCTGCAGGATGGCCCGGCTAGGGCGCGGTACCTGGTCGAGGGTGAGGGCTTGGCAAAAGGCGTAGGGCGACATCCGCGGACTCCCTTGTTGTTGGCTGCCGAGGTTGGCCGGCAACAGACAATGAGTCAGGGTCGGGCGCTGGCTCCAACGACTTTTTCGCCGGGCAAAGGATAACCGCAGGTCAGGCGGGCGCCCGGCCGAGACGGCCGAGCAGCCACTGCTGGAAGCGCCGCACCGCCTCGCTGTCTTCCATTTCCTCGCGGATCGACAGGTAGTGGCGGCTGTTGCGCAGGACTACCTGCTCCTGGATCGGCCGCACCAGCTGGCCCTGTTCCAGCAGCGCCGCCACCAGGTGATTCCAGCCCAGGCTGATGCCCTGGTGCGTCAGCACCATGCCGATGATCAGGTTGTAGTCGTTGGCATTGAACAGCGGCGGACGCCCGGCCGGACGCTCGTCCAGATCGATGCCCTGGAAGGCCAGCCAGACGCCCCAGTCGACGTGCTCGGCCACCTGGGAGCGACCGTAGGGACTGAGGTTGAGCAGGGCCGCGTCGCGTACCCCTTCGAGGGTGCGGATCTGCGGATGGCGTTCGAGATACAGCGGAGAGCACACCGGATAGATGATGTCGTGGAACAGCGCCGTGCTGCGATAGCCGTCGCGCACCTTGGGCATCTTGGTGATGAAGGCGTCCGGCTGCACCCCCGGCTCCATGGCCAGGAAATTCTGGGTGGTGACCAGATTCAGTTCGATCTCGGGGTGGCTGGCGAAGAAATCCGGCAGGTGCTGGGACAACCACAGTGCCGAGAACGCCGGCGAGCAGCACAGGGTGAGCATGTGCCGGGCGGTCTGGTTGCTGCGGATGCGTTCGGCGGCCTGGGCGATGTTGACGAAGGATAACTGGGCCGCATCGAAGAACAGTTCGCCCGCCGGGGTCAGCGCCACCGCGCGCCCGACCCGGCTGAACAACTGAGCCCCGAGATAGCCCTCCAACTCGCGGATCTGTCGACTGATCGCCGCCTGGGACACGCACAGCGCCTCGGCGGCGCGGGTGAAACTTGCGTACTTGGCCGCCGCGACAAAGGCCTTCACCGCGCGCAACGAAGGCATTTTCAGCAGCAGCGTATCGGGATCGACGGCTTTGGACATCGCAACTCTCGACGGACGGAAAAGGGGCGGACAAACAGTATTGGCCATGGCCGCGCGACCTTGGAGCCTTTGGAGACGCCAGGCATATTTCACGGCGACACCTCTGGCGCGCTCAGCGAAATCATAACGTGACGTTATCAAATCAGGGCTGGAAATGTTGTTGGATTTGCCCGGGGTCAGCTTATAGATTTGCTGAAAAGCCCCGTTCCGAGGGCCACCAGAACAACAAGAAGGGACCGCCGTCGTGAAGACAGACCCCCATTTCCTCTGCCCAGCATCTCTCATCAATCAGAACTGCACAGCGGTGGTGACTGCCTGTGCTGGGCGCGAAGGAGGCATGGCATGACACGCTCCGACGAAATCATCTCGGTCCGCAACATCTACAAGGTGTTCGGCTCTCAGGCGGACACCGCCATGGCACTGGTCAGGGCGGGGGCTTCCAAGGCGGAGGTGTTCGAGAAGACCGGCCAGGTCATCGGGGTCTTCGACGCCAGCTTCTCGGTCATGCGCGGCGAGATCTTCGTGATCATGGGACTGTCCGGCTCGGGCAAGTCGACCATGGTGCGGCTGTTCAATCGCCTCATCGAACCCACCGCTGGCACCATCTTCCTCAACGGCCGGGAAATCACCGGCCTCAGTGACAAGGACCTGTTGCAGGTCCGCCGCAAGGACATGGGCATGGTGTTCCAGTCCTTCGCCCTGATGCCGCATATGACGGTGCTGGACAACGTCGGCTTCGGTCTGCAGATCAGCGGCGTCGCCGAAAAGGAGCGCAACAGCCGCTCTGTCACCGCGCTGCGCCAGGTCGGCCTGGCCGGCCAGGAAAACTGCTATCCGCACCAGCTCTCCGGTGGCATGCAGCAGCGCGTGGGCCTGGCCCGGGCGCTGGCCAACGATCCAGCCATCCTGCTGATGGACGAAGCCTTCTCGGCCCTCGATCCGCTGATCCGCCACGAGATGCAGGGCGAGCTGATCAAGCTGCAGCAGCAACAGGACCGCACCATCATCTTCATCTCCCACGACATCGAGGAAGCGGTCCGCATCGGCCATCGCATCGCCATCATGGAAGGCGGCCGGGTGGTGCAGATCGGTACCCCGCGCCAGTTGCTGTGCCAGCCGGCCAACGACTACGTGCGCACCTTCTTCAACGGCTTCGACGCCAGCCGCATCCTCAAGGCCGGCGACATCGCCCAGCGGGATGCGCAGATCACCTATAGGCCCGGTCGCGAAACCCCGATCACGGCGGACACGCCGATCAGGGACATCTTCGGCACCGTGGCCCGCGCCAGTGCGCCCGTGCCGGTCGTGGACGCCGCCGGCGCCTATCAGGGCTGCATCTCCCAGGGTCGCCTGCTGAGCTATCTCGGCGGCCACTGATCGCTGTTTTCCTTTGTTGAGGGCGCGCAGGCGCGCCGGAGGCCCCGCTCATGTCCGATTTCAGCATTCTCGATCCCTTCAAGACGATCACCGTTCCGGTGGGCTCCTGGGTGGAAGCCGCGCTGCGCTACCTGGTGCACAACTTCCGCGAGGTGTTCCGCTCCATCCGCTGGCCAGTGGACCAGGTCCTGGACGGCATCCAGGCCGCGCTGATGTCGGTGCCGCCGACCGTGTTCATCCTGCTGGCCGCCCTGCTCGGCTGGCAGATCGGCGGTCGCCGCATCGGCATTCTGACCCTGGCCATGCTCACCGCCCTGGGGCTGATCGGCGTGTGGAACGATGCCATGGTCACCCTCGCCCTGGTGCTCACCTCCCTGGTGTTCTGCGCGGTGATCGGCATCCCGCTGGGCATCCTCAGCGCCCGCAGCAACCGCCTGGAAATGTGCATCCGCCCGCTGCTGGACGCCATGCAGACGCTGCCCGCCTTCGTCTACCTGGTGCCGGTGGTGATGCTGTTCGGCATCGGCAACGTGCCGGGGGTCATCGTCACCATCATCTTCTCGCTGGCACCGCTGGTGCGCCTGACCAATCTGGGCATCCGCCAGGTGCCGGAAGACAAGATCGAAGCCGCCCGTGCCTTCGGCTGCACGCCCTGGCAGATGCTGGTCAAGGTCCAGCTGCCGCTGGCCGCGCCGACCATCATGGCCGGGGTCAACCAGACCCTGATGCTGGCGCTGTCGATGGTGGTGGTGGCCTCGATGATCTCGGTCGGCGGCCTCGGCCTCATGGTCCTCAGCGGCATCGGTCGCCTGGACATGGGCCTGGCCAGCGTCGGCGGTATCGGCCTGGTGCTGCTGGCGATCTTTCTCGATCGCTTCACCCAGGCCATGGGCGAGCGCAGCGCCCACCTGGCCACCGGTCAGCGCTGGTACCACAGCGGCCCGGTCGGCCTGGTGGTGCGTCTGGTCGGCAAGAAAAAAGCGCTGCCGCAGCCGGTTACGCCTTGAACCTGCCTTTCACCGCAGAACATCAACTCACAACGACAGGTGCTCCATGAATCTTTCCGCATGCAAAAAAGCGCTCCTGACCGGCTTCGCCGCCTCCCTCCTGGGTCTGGCCCTGAGCGGCGCCGTCCATGCCGCTAGCGCCGACCACCCCGGCGCCGGGGTGAAAGTCACGCCGATTTTCCCCACCATCGCCGAAGAACGCTTTCGCGGCGAGATCGCCATCGCCGGCCTCAAGGCGCTGGGCTACGACGTCAAGGCCCCCAAGGAAACCGACTATCCGGCGCTGTTCCTGGCGCTGTCCTATGGCGACGCCGACTTCACCGTGCACATGTGGGAACACATGCACCAGGCCTTCTATGACAAGGCCGGCGGCGACGACACCATGGTCAAGGCCGGTAACGTGATGCCAGGCGTGCTGCAGGGCTTCATGATCGACAAGAAGACCGCCGACCAGTACCACATCAAGGACATCTCGGACTTCAAGAAGCCGGAAATCGCCAAGCTGTTCGACAGCAATGGCGACGGCAAGGCCGACCTTACCGGCTGCAACCCCGGCTGGGGCTGCGAGGTGATCGTCGAGCACCAGCTCAAGGCCTATGGCCTGAACGACACCGTCACCGACAACCGCGGCTCCTATTTCGCGCTGATGGCCGACACCATCCAGCGCTACAAGGACGGCAAGCCGATCTTCTACTACACCTGGGTGCCGCAGTGGATCTCCAGCGTGCTGGTGGAAGGCCGGGACGTTGTCTGGCTACCAGTGCCCTTCACCTCGCTGCCCGACGGCAAGAACGACGTGAACACCACCTTCGAGGGCAAGAACCTGGGCGCTCCCATCGACAACGTCGTGGCGGTGATCAACAAGGACTTCGCCAGGAAGAACCCCGCCGCGGTCAAGTTCCTCTCGGAGCTGAAGATCGCCACCGCCGACGAAAGCGCCCAGAACCTCAAGATGCAGAACGGCGAGAAATCGCTGGACGACATCAAGCGTCAGGCCGCCGAGTGGATCAAGGCGCACCAGGCCGAGTGGGACGGCTGGCTGGCGGACGCCCGCGCCGCTGGCCAGAAGTGATCGCCTAGACGGCGCCAGCGCGCCGTGACCGGGCAGTAGTCGGGCACAGCGCCACCACGACGTACCGGACCGCCGGGCCTGAACGGCCTGAGCCCGCGGCCCGGTCCTGAACGACCTCAAGCGACATCCTGCCTCCCCGGGAGGCGGGCAAGCCCTGTGCGCCTCGCGTTCAGGCCAGACGCTTCACCAGAGACGGTTGCGCACCATGAAAGTCCAAGCCCTGCCCGCCGACGACAACACCTGTGGCTGGTACCACACCAGTGCCCCGCGCACGCCCCGGCCCAGCCATCGCGGTCATAGCGAGGCGCCCTGGGTGGTGGTCGGCGCCGGTTTCACCGGTCTCGCTGCCGCGCGGCAGCTGGCGCTGAAGTTCCCGGACGACGAGGTGATCCTGGTGGAGGCGCAGGAGGTCGGTCTGGGCCCGGCCGGGCGCAATGCCGGCTTCGCCATCGACCTGCCCCATGACATCGGCGCCGAGGACTACATCGGCGACATCGGCATCGCCCGCACCGTGCTCAAGCTGAACCTGAGTGGCCAGGCCTACCTGCGCCGGCAGGTCGAACGCTACGGCATCGATTGCCAGCTGCAGGCCTGCGGCAAGTATCAGGCCGCCGTCGAGGAACGCGGCCTGGCAGTGCTCGACGCTTACCGGCGCGGCCTGGACAAGCTCGACCAGCCCTACCAGATGATCGAACGCGAGACCCTGCCCGAGCACCTGGGCACGGACTTCTATCAGCGGGCGCTCTATACCCCTGGCGCGGTGCTGATCCAGCCCAGCGCCCTGGTCAAGGGTTTGGCCGAGAATCTACCGACCAATGTCACGCTCTTCGAGCGCACGCCGATCCTGGACGTGGACTACGGTCCGCGCCCCGAGCTGCGGCATGCCGCTGGCCGTATCACCGCCGGCAAACTGGTGCTGGCCAACAATTCCTTCGGCCAGCACTTCGGCTTCCTGCAGGGGCGCATGCTGCCGATCTTCACCTACGGCAGTCTCACGCGGCGGTTGACGCCCGACGAGCAGGCGCTGCTGGGCGGCAAGCCCTTCTGGGGTGCCATCCCCGCCGATCCCTTCGGCACCACGGTGCGGCGTACCCCCGACCAGCGCCTGCTGATCCGCAACAGCTTCAGCTTCAACCCCGATGGCCGCAGCAATCCCAAGCATTTGCAGCGGGTGCTGCAGCGTCACCAGGCCTCCTTCGCCCGCCGCTTTCCCATGCTGCCCAAGGTGACCTTCGAGTACACCTGGGGTGGCGCCCTGGCCATGACCCGCAACCACAACGGCTTCTTCGGCCAGCTGGCCCCCAACGTCTATGGCGCCCTGGGCTGCAACGGCCTGGGGGTCACCCGCGGTACTGCCACCGGCAAGCTGCTCGCCAACTGGCTGGCCGGCGAGCGCGACGAACTGATCGATTTCCTGCTCGCCGCGCCCGGGCCCAATGCCAACCCACCGCAGCCGTTCCTCTCGGCCGGCGTCAATTTCAACCTCTTGTGGGGACAGTACCGCGCCGGCTGCGAAAGCTGACGGCCGCGCCCTCCCCGCTGACATCCGTGCAACCTCTGGAGGCTCCACCCATGAACTTCGACGGCATCTATACCCCGGCCATCACCCCGCTCAAGGCGGACGGCGCCATCGACCAGGCCGGTTTCGCCCAGGTCCTGGAATACCTGATCGAGTCCAAGGTGCACGGCATCGTGGTCGGCGGTTCCACCGGCGAGTACTACGCCCACAGCGGCGAGGAGCGCCTGGCGCTGATCGCCCAGGCCTGCGACGTGGTGGGCCAGCGCCTGCCACTGGTGATCGGCACCGGCGCCATCCGTACCGAGGATTCGGTGCAGTTCGCCCAGGCCGCCCGTGAGCACGGGGCTGATGCCCTGCTGGTCGGCACCCCGCCCTATGCCCTGCCGACCCAGCAGGAGATCGCCGAGCACGTACTGACGGTGGATCGCGCCGCCGACCTGCCGATCATGCTCTACAACTATCCGGGGCGGATGAACGTGGCCATGGGCGAGGACTTCTTCGCCGCCATCGCCGGCTGCCGCAACGTCCAGTCGATCAAGGAAAGCAGCGGCGACATGGCGAGTCTGCACCGCCACGCGGTCAAGCGCCCGGACCTGCAGCTTTCCTGCGGCTGGGACGACCAGGCCCTGGAATTCTTCGCCTGGGGCGCGCGCAGCTGGGTCTGCGCCGGCTCCAACTTCGTGCCGCACGAGCACGTGGCGCTCTACCAGGCCTGCGTGCTGGAGCAGGACTTCGCCAAGGGGCGCCGGATCATGGCGGCCATGCTGCCGCTGATGGATTACCTCGAAGGCGGCAAGTTCGTGCAGTCGATCAAGTACGGCTGCGAACTCGCCGGCCTGCCCAACGGCGGCGTGCGTGCCCCGCTCAAAGGCATGACCGCAGCCGAGCAAGCCGAACTGGCGCAGGTGATCACCGCGCTGAAGAGCAACGTCGCCCGTATCGTCCAGGGAGCCTGACCATGACCGATCTGCTGAGCAAAGCCGCCTACGCCGACCTCGCCGCCACCGTCGAGCTGCGCACCCAGGCCTTTATCGATGGCGCCTTCGTCGCCACCCGGAGCGGCCAGACCTTCGTCACCACCAACCCCGCCACTGGCGCTGAACTGGCGCAGGTGGCCGCCTGTGGCGCCGCCGACGTGGACGCCGCCGTAGCCGCCGCCAAGACCGCCTTCGAAGACGGTCGCTGGAGCGGTCTGCACCCTTCCGCGCGCAAGGCCGTGCTGCAGAAATTCGCCGCCCTGCTGGAAGAACACGCCCATGAACTGGCGGTGGTGGAGAGCCTCGACAGTGGCAAGCCGGTGCGCGAGTGCCAGACCATCGACGTACCGGAGACCATCAACACCCTGCGCTGGCACGCCGAGCTGATCGACAAGATCTACGACGCCACCGCCCCCACCGGCGCCGGCGCCCTGGCCATGGTGGTACGCGAGCCCATCGGCGTGGTCGGCCTGGTACTACCCTGGAACTTCCCGCTGCTGATGCTGGCCTGGAAGATCGGTCCCTCGCTGGCCGCTGGCTGCTCCATCGTGGTCAAGCCGGCCAAGGAGACCACCCTCAGTGCCCTGCGGGTAGCCGAGCTGGCCCACCAGGCCGGGGTGCCGGCCGGCGTGTTCAACGTGGTGCCCGGCAGTGGCAAGGAGGCCGGCGAACCCATCGGCCGGCATCCGGACATCGCCGCGGTCAGCTTTACCGGCTCCACCGACACCGGTCGGCTGTTCCTCAAGTACGCCGCCGAATCCAATCTCAAGCGCATCGTCCTGGAACTGGGCGGCAAGAACCCCGCCGTGGTGATGAACGACGTCGAGGATCTCGACCAGGTCGCCCAGCACGTGGTCAATGGCGCCTTCTGGAACATGGGCGAGAACTGCTCGGCATCGTCGCGGCTGATCGTCCATCGCGAGGTCAAGGATGCCCTGCTGGAGCGCGTCCAGGTCCACCTGCAGGACTGGCAGCTGGGCGACCCGCTGGACCCGGAGAACCGCCTGGGTTCCATGGTCAGCAAGGCGCATTTCGACAAGGTCCGTTCCTACCTGGAGCACGCCAGCGAGCAGCAGCTCAAGGTGGTGACCGGTGGCGCGACCCGCGATGGCGTCTATGTGGAGCCGACCATCGTCGACGGCGTGGCGCGTGACAGCCGCCTGTTCCGCGAGGAGATCTTCGGCCCGGTGCTGAGCGTGACCCCCTTCGATACCCTCGACGAAGCCCTGGAGCTGGCCAACGACACCGCCTACGGCCTGGCCGCCTCGGCCTACACCGGCAACCTGCGCAATGCCATCAAGCTGGCTCGCGGCATCCGTGCCGGCATCGTCACCGTCAACTGCTTCGGCGAGGGCGATGCCTCCACCCCCTTCGGCGGCTACAAGGAGTCGGGGTTCGGCGGGCGCGACAAGTCGCTGTGGGCCCACGACCAGTACACCGAGATCAAGACCATCTGGATCGACGCGTCCTGATCTCGGGCTAAAGACGCTACCCGGTCCGCTGCCGCAGCGCAGCGGACCGTCCTCCCCTGCCTGGCCGCGCTCGACCTCAGTATCCTGGCTGAAGACGTGGCGGCGGTCCGCCGTTCGCTGCTGCGCTGATCACGCCGGCTAGCGCTTGCCCTGTACCGCCTCCCGTAGCCAGAACGGCCGTGCTGGCTTCCTCGCCCGGCCGCGCACCGACGACCGCCATCCCACCTGGCGCCCTTGGCCTGCTAAGCTTCGCGGCTTTTTTGGCGCTGCCCGCGCCGACGGCCGCGGGCGTTCCGCACACCACCCTTCATTCGACGACCGCGACTGGCCGCCAGAGCCAGCGCCGGCCCCCGTTAAACTGCCAGCTGGAATTCCCATGTCCACCGCCTCTCCGAGTCTGCAGCGCCGGCTCAAGCCCCGCCACCTCAACATGATCGCCATCGGCGGCTCCATCGGCACCGGGCTGTTCGTCGCCTCCGGCGCCACCGTGGCCACTGCCGGCCCGGGCGGCGCCCTGGCGGCCTATGCGCTGATCGGCCTGATGGTCTACTTCCTCATGACCAGCCTCGGCGAGATGGCCGCCTACCAGCCGGTGTCGGGTTCCTTCTCCATCTATGGCAGTCGCTTCGTCGAGGACGGCTTCGGCTTCGCCCTCGGCTGGAACTACTGGTACAACTGGGCGGTGACCATCGCCGCCGAACTGGTGGCGGCGCAACTGGTGATGGGCTTCTGGTTTCCCGAGGTGCCCGGGCTGATCTGGAGCGCACTGTTCCTCGCGCTGATGTTCCTGCTCAATGCGGTGTCGGTGCGCGGCTTCGGCGAGAGCGAATTCTGGTTCGCGCTGATCAAGGTGGCCACCGTGGTGGTCTTCATCGGCCTGGGCCTGGCCGCCATCCTCGGCATCTTCAGCGGCATCGAGCCGCCAGGCCTGTCCGTGTTCACCCAGGGCGAGGCGCCCTTCGTCGGCGGCCTGCAGGCCATGGTCGGGGTGGCCATGATCGCCGGCTTTTCCTTCCAGGGCACCGAGCTGATCGGCATCGCCGCCGGCGAATCGGAAAATCCGCGCAAGAACGTGCCCATCGCCATCCGCCAGGTGTTCTGGCGCATCCTGATGTTCTATGTGCTGGCGATCTTCGTCATCGGCATGCTGATCCCCTATACCGATCCGCGCCTGCTGCAGAACGATGCCACCGACGTCTCCGTCTCGCCGTTCACCCTGCTGTTCGAACGCGCCGGCCTGGCCTTCGCCGCCAGCCTGATGAACGCGGTGATCCTCTCGGCGGTGCTCTCCGCCGGCACCTCGGGCATGTACGCCTCGACGCGGATGCTGCACAGCCTGGCCGAACAGGGCAAGGCGCCGCGGCTGTTCGCCCGCGTCTCGCGCAATGGCGTGCCGCGCAACGCCCTGCTGGCCACCACCGCGGTGGGCGCCCTGTGCTTCTTCACCTCCCTGGTGGGCGACAAGGCGCTCTATGGCTGGCTGCTCAACACCTCGGGCATGTGCGGCTTCATCGCCTGGCTGGGCATCGCCGTGTCCCACCATCGCTTCCGCCAGGGCTACCTGGCCCAGGGTCGCCGGCTGGAAGACCTGCCCTACCGTGCCAAGCTGTTTCCCTTCGGGCCGCTGCTGGCCTTCGCCCTCTGCCTGGTGATCACCCTGGGGCAGAACTATGCCGCCCTGTTCGGGCCGCACGGCGTCGACTGGCTGGGCCTGGCCGCCACCTACATCAGCCTGCCGCTGTTTCTCGCCGTCTGGCTGGGCTATCGCTGCAAGCACGGCAGCCGGCTGGTTAAGCTCAAGGACATGGACGTCAGCCCGAGCGGCGACTGAGCGCTCGCCCGCGGGACCCGCCGGCTGCGCCCGGCGGGTCCCGTGCTAGCATCCCGGATCTTTCCGATCGACTCGCCAGCGCTGCCATGGGCACCACCCTCGCCTCCCAACTGATTCCCGACATCCTCACCTACATCGCCTCGCACCAGCTGGCGGTCGGCACCCGGCTGCCCGAGCGCGCCCTGGCCGAGCGGCTGCGGGTGTCGCGCTCGCCGGTGCGCAGCGCCCTGCAGCAGATGGCCGACCAGAGCCTGCTGGCGCGGCATCCCGAGGGCGGTTTCGCCGTGGCCGCCGCGGCCCTGGACGCCACCCCCCAGGCGCGCGAAGAGGTGTCCGCCAGCGAACGCCTGTACCTGACCATCGCCCGCGACCGCATCGAGGGCGAATTGCCGCTCAAGGTCACGGAAAACGAGCTGATCCGCCGCTACCAGGTCACCCGTGGGCAACTGGCCGATATCCTCAGGCGCATCGTCCAGGAAGGCTGGGCCGAGCGCCTGCCGGGCTACGGCTGGAGCTTCGTCGAAGGTCTCACCTCGCCAGACGCCTATGCCCAGAGCTATGCCTTCCGCCTGCTGATCGAGCCGGCCGGCATCCGCGACGCCGGCTTCACCCTGGATGCCGGCGAATTGCGGCGCTGCCGCGACGAGCAGGCGCTGCTGGCCGCAGGCCGGGTGTTCGAGGCCTCGCCCGCGGAGATCTTCGACGCCAACACCCGCCTGCACGAGACCATCGCCCGCTGCTCGGGCAATGCCTTCATCCTCGATGCACTGCGCCGGCTCAATCGCCTGCGCCGCTTGATCGAATACCAGAAGTCGGTGGATCGCGAGCAGGCCCAGCGCCGCTGCCAGGAGCACCTGGAGCTGATCGACCTGCTGCTCGAGGATCGCCGTGAAGAAGCCGCGGTCTTCATGACCCGCCACCTGGGCAACGCGCTGCAGGAAAAGCAGGCCACGGCGGCGCGCTGAGCCTGCGGCGCCCAGGGCCTGCCCGCCAGGGCGCGGGGGCGTTAGACTGGCGGACTTTTCTCCGTTACCCGAGGCCGTCATGCCGATCCGTCACGCCATCGTCCATCTGATCGACAAGAAGCCCGACGGCCAGCCCGCGACCCTGCACGCGCGGGACGCCGAACTGGCCGACTCCCAGGCCATCGAGAATCTGCTGGCCGATCTCAACGACAGCTACAACGCCAAGCCCAACAAGGCCTGGGGCCTGTTCCACGAGGAATCCGGCGCCTATCCCTTGAGCGGCTGGCTCCATGCCTACCTGGAAGGCGAGCAGGACTTCGTCGCCTTCAGTCGCCAGGCGGTGGAGCACCTCAAGGGGCTGATGGAGAGCAGCAACCTTTCCACCGGCGGCCATGTGCTGTTCGCCCAGTACCAGCAGGGCATGACCGACTACCTGAGCATCGCCCTGCTGCACCACAGCGAGGGGGTGACCGTCACCGAGAGTCTGGAAGTGGCCCCGGCCAAGCACCTGGACCTGGGCCAGCTGCACTTGGCGGCGCGCATCAACCTCTCGGAATGGCGCAACAACAAGCAGTCGCGCCAGTACATCTCCTTCATTCGCGGCAAGGGCGGCAAGAAGGTCTCGGATTACTTCCGCGACTTCATCGGCTGCCAGGAAGGCGTCGACGCCAAGGGCGAGACCCGCACCCTGCTCAAGGCTTTCAGCGACTACGTGGAAAGCGAGGACCTGCCGGAAGAAGCCGCCAAGGAAAAGACCGACACCCTGGTGGACTACGCCAGCAGCCAGGCCAAGCGCGGCGAGCCCATGGCCCTGGACGCCCTCTCCGAGCTGATGGATGACCAGGCACCACGCGCCTTCTACGACTACATCCGCAACAAGGATTACGGTCTGGCCCCGGAGATCCCGGCGGACAAGCGCACCCTCAATCAATTCCGCCGCTTCACCGGCCGTGCCGAGGGGCTGTCGATCAGCTTCGAGGCGCACCTGCTGGGCTCGCGCATCGAATACGACGAAGGCCAGGATCTGCTGATCATTCGCGAGGTGCCGACCCAGCTGAAAGACCAGCTCAAGCGGCGCAATGACTAGGCTTGGTCCGAAAAGTCGCCGCGCGAAGGTCAGGCAAGGCGAAAATTCGCGAGGAAGCGGAGTTTACGAGCAGTAGATGAGCGCTCGGAACGACTTTTCAACGCAGCCTGGCCGAGCGCAGGCACTTTTCAGCCAGGCCCCGGTGACCGCCGGGCCGCTGGACACCTGGGGTTGCAAACGCGATCACCGATCGGGCGCCCCCGGCTGGACAGCGGCCGGCCAAAGGGGGCACAAGATGTCCCTTCTTTTCCCTATCTGCCGAAAAAGTCGAAACCATGAGCCAGTACCCCTTCGAACGCCGCATCGTCATCACCTTGCAATCGAACAACGAACTGACGCTCGACGCTGCCCTTGACCAGGCCGTGTCGCGCATCAAGCAGGGCGAGATCCACGGTGGTGACGAAGGCCTGGCCACCGCCTACAGCTTCCATGTGGACACCGTCGCCGAAGGCCCCTCCGGTCCGGTGGACCTGGGCGAGTACCTGGGCCGTCCGGCGACCAAGGCCGAGCAGAGCGTGGTGGACGCCGGCGTGGTCCCGCGCTTCCGTCTGGGCCAGACGGTGGCCGTGCAGGTCGGCAATGGCGAACCCAAGCCCAGCAGCATCCAGGAAGTGCGCCTCTTTCCCCAGGTGGAAGGCCCCTGCTGGCTGTACCTGGTGGAAGAGCGCGTCCACCGCGACTACCTGCCGGCGAAGAAGCTGCGGGCGATCTGAGGGCATCTTGGCGTTGGGCTTCGCTGCGCTCAGCGCCAACCTACCGCTCTGACGTAGGTTGGGTTGAGACGACTCCATTGTCGAAGCCCAAAAGACAGACCTGAGCGCCACGATGTTGGGCTTCGCTGCGCTCAGCGCCAACCTACCGACCGCGTAGGTTGGGCTGAGACGGCTCCATCGTCGAAGCCCAACAGACAGGTCTTAGCCCAACAGCGCCACTCAACCAAAGGCGGCGATCTGGCGATAGAGCGACAGCGAAGGCGCCGCCGTCGCGCCGGTCATCTGGGTGAGGATGCTGCCATCCAGCGCGGTGCTCGCTTCGGCGTCCTGCCCGTCTGACGGTTGCGTCGTCCATTGGGGTGCGCCATCCGCCCCGGTGGTGACGCCAAGGGTCGGCGCCGCCAACGCGGCCGTTTCCTGAGCCGCCGCAGTCGCCACCCCGCCAGCGCTCAGGCCATCGATGAGCTGGGTGTTCAACTGACCCGACTGCCAGTCCGGTGCGCCCGGATTCAGGGTCCCGAGGATGCCGGAATCCTCGGTGGCGGCAGGTGCCCAGTTCCAGGAAGCGGACCCCTGCGCCTGCGGGGAGAGACCGGAGAAGGCCACGTTGGCGCCATCGGTACCGCGCTGCGCCCCTTCGAAATAGGCCAGCTGACGCTCAGCCGAAGTAAAGGTGCCGGAATCGTCACTGGCGATCCGGGTCAGGCTGTCGCTGTCCAGATTGGCGAAGGGATCCTGGGTGGAGGCGTCGGCATAGCGACTGTCGTCATGGTAATAGCTCACCAGCAGGTGGTTGGCCGCCTGCTTGGCCAATTGCACGCGGTCGGCACTGGCAGCCTGGGGCAGTTCGCCGAGCACGGCGGCATCGGTGCCCTGGCTGCGGATCTGCTGCTGGAGGATCTGCATGAAGCCATCGAGATCGCTGTTACCGTTCGACTGGCCCGGCAGCAATCCGGCTATGAGCTGGGTGGCGGGCGACAGATCCACCGCCACATCGGTGCCGGCTGGGATTCCCCCGCGCTGGTGGAGTCACTGGCGGATGCGCCCTGACTGGCGGTAACGCTCGGATTGGCAGGCTGAGTCCCTGCCATTGCCGTCGAAGTCTGGCTGTCGATCGCCCTCATGGTCGTGCCCTCCGGCCGCCCAGGCGGCCTGCCTCAGCGTCTTTATGCCATACCCGTCTTAGGTTTTACTTAAGGTCGAAACAATGACCGGAGCCAGGCGGGAAGGCTGCAGGCGACCGCCCCTAGGCCCGGCGCTCCCAGACCTCGCAGGCATAGGCCGGACGGTCGTCCTCGGCCGCATGTTCCTGGCGCGAGACAAGCTCCCACTCCGCCTCCTGCCAATCGGGAAAGAACACATCCCCGGCCGGCGCCAGGGCGACCCGGGTCAGGTAAAGGCGCTGGGCCACCGGCAGGGCTTCGGCGAACAGCTGGGCGCCACCGATCAGCATGATCTCGCTGGCCTCGCGCTCCCGGGCCCAGGCCTCGGCGCGCTCCACGGCAGCGGCCAGCGAGGTCCGTACCTCGGCACCTTCGGCCACCAGATCAGTCTGACGGGAGACCACCAGATTCAGCCGGCCCGGCAACGGGCGGCCCAAGGAATCCCAGGTCTTGCGACCCATGACCAGCGGCTTGCCGAGGGTCACGGCCTTGAAATATTTGAGCTCCGCCGGCAGGTGCCAGGGGAGACGATTGTCGATGCCGATGACGCCGTTGTCGGCCACGGCGACGATCAGGCTCAGGGGAAGAGAGGTTTTCATGGTGACAGAGCATAACAGAGGCGTTAACAGCCAGGGCGCCAGGGACTATGCTCGGCGTCTTTGCCGCAAGGGCGTCGACGCGTGACCGCACTCCCCTCTCCCGCCTTCGAGGATCTCTGGCTCACCGAAGCCCTGCGCCTGACCGAGGAAGACAGCGGCCCGCTGGAAGACGCCGAGGCCAATCGCCAGGCGCGTGCGGCCGGTGGCCCCTTCGAGTCGCGGCTGGTGACGCGCGCCCGTCTGCTCGGCCAGCGCGACGGCCTGCTGGCGGCGCGGCGCCGCTGGCGCCAGGGTGCGCTGCTGGCCGCCTGGCTGCTGGGCATCGTCGCGCTGTTCTGCGGCGCGGGACTCGCCGCCGGGGCCCTGGGTGATGGAAGTCGCCCGGTCAATGTGTTCTGGGCGCTGGGCAGTCTGCTCGGGCTCAATCTGCTCAGCCTGCTGGTCTGGACCCTCGGCCTGCTGGGCGGCGGCCGCCAGCTGGCCTCGCCGCTGGCGCGCCTCTGGCTGTGGCTCTCCGGCCGCCTGGCGCGCGATGCCCGGGCCCTGCACCTGGGGCCCGCGCTGGTCGGGCTGCTCGGCCGCGCCCGTCTGCTGCCCTGGGCGCTGGGCGGGCTGGTACACGGTCTCTGGCTGCTGATCCTCGGCAGCGCCCTGGCGACCCTGCTGGCGCTGCTTTCCGGGCGCAGCTATCTGTTCGTCTGGGAGACCACCCTGCTTGGCAGCGACACCTTCGTGCTGCTCACCCAGGTACTCGGCGCCCTGCCCCAGCTGCTGGGTTTTCCGCTGCCCGATCCGGCCAGCATCGCCGCCAGTGGCGATGCCGCCAGCCCCCTGGCGACGGCACGTCAGGCCTGGGCCGGCTGGCTGCTGGGCGTGGTACTGGTCTATGGCCTGCTGCCACGGCTGCTGCTGACCCTGCTCTGCCTGTGGCGCTGGCGACGCGGTCGCCAACGGCTGCGGCTGGACGTCGAGCGCCCGGGCTATCTGCAACTGCGCGAACGCCTGCTGCCCACCAGCGAACGTCTGGGCATCAACGACGCCGCCCCCGCCCACCTGCCCCCGCAGGACGCCGGCGGTCTCGCCCGCATCGGCGACGAGGCGCTGCTGGTGGGCATCGAACTCACCGACCATACCTGGCCGCCGCCGCTGCCCGAGGGCGTGCGCGATGCCGGCATCCTTGACGATGGCCAGGGCCGGCGCCATCTGCTCGAACAGCTGACCCGCTATCCGGCGCGCCGCCTGCTGATCGCCTGCGATCCGCGCCGGTCGCCGGATCGCGGTACCCTGGCCTTGCTGGCAGAATTGTCGCGCTGTGCCACGGCGACCCGCGTCTGGCTGTTGCCCGCGCCCCTGGGCAGCAAGCTCGATCCGGTCCGCCTGGACAACTGGCGGCATGCGCTGGACGCCCTGCGTCTGGCACACTGCGCCGGCGATCTCGAAGAACTGGCCTGGCTGGAGACGAATCCATGAGCGGCCCCCTGCGCCTGGCGCTGGTCGGTCACACCAATGTCGGCAAGACCTCACTGCTGCGCACCCTGACCCGCGACATCGACTTCGGCGAGGTCTCCCATCGTCCCAGCACCACCCGCCATGTCGAGGGTGCCCGATTGTCGGTGGACGGCGAGGCCCTGCTGGAGCTCTACGATACCCCCGGCCTGGAAGACGCCATCGCCCTGCGCGACTACCTGGAGCAACTGGAAAGACCCGGCGAACGCCTGGACGCCGCCACCCTGCTCGATCGCTTTCTCGACAGCGTGGAAGCACGCCAGAGATTCGAGCAGGAGGCCAAGGTGATCCGCCAGCTGCGCGCCTCCGATGCCGGGCTCTATGTGATCGACGCCCGCGAGCCGGTGCTGGCCAAGTACCGCGACGAACTGGCGGTGCTGGCTGGTTGCGGGCGGCCGCTGGTGCCGGTGCTCAATTTCGTCGCCGCCGACGGTCACCGCGCCGACGACTGGCGCGCCATCCTGGCCCGTCTCGGCCTGCACGCCCTGGTGCGCTTCGACAGCGTCGCCCCGCCCGCGGATGGCGAGGCGCGTCTCTACGAAAGCCTGGCGACCCTGCTGGAAAGCGGCCGTCCGGCGCTGCAACGGCTGATCGCCGACCATGCCGAGCAGGCCCGCCGCCGCCATCAGCAAGGCGTGCGGCTGATCGCCGAATTGCTGGTGGACGCCGCCGCCGCCCGGCGCAGCGTGGCGCCGGGCGAAGCCGAGGTCAGTACCGCGACCGCCGAGTTGCGCGACGCCCTGCGCACCCGTGAACAACGCTGTGTGGAAGAACTCCTGCGGCTGTTCGGCTTTCGCCCGGGCGATGCCCATGCCAGCGACCTGCCGCTGCTGGACGGCCGCTGGGGCGATGACCTGTTCAATCCGGAAACCCTGCGCCTGCTCGGCATCCGCCTGGGCGGCGGCGTGGCGGCCGGGGCGGCTGCAGGGGTCGGTCTGGACCTGCTCGCCGGCGGCCTGACCCTGGGCGCCGCCACGGTACTGGGCGCCCTGGCCGGTGGCCTGGCCCAGACCGGCGGCCACTATGGCCGGCGGCTGTTCGGCAAGCTGCGCGGCGGACGGGAACTGTCCATCGACGATGCCGTGCTGCGCCTGCTGGCGCTGCGGCAGCGTCAGCTGCTGGCGGCGCTGGAAATCCGCGGCCACGCCGCCCAAGGTGCCATCGAAGTGGCCGCGCCTGACGAGCAGCGCTGGCGCGAAGGCAAGCTGCCCGCCGCCGTGCAGGTGGCCCGAGCCCATCCGGAATGGTCAGCGCTCAATCCGCGGTCGCGCCTGCAGGCCGACGACCGCCAGACCCGCATCGACGAGATCGCTGCGGCCCTCGACGCCGAGGCCTAACCGCGCTCCACCTCGGCGAGAAAGTCCGCCACGGTGGCCATGCAGGCCTCGCGTTCTTCCACGTGGGGCATGTGGCTGGAATTCTCGAAGATGCGCCAGCGCACGTCCGGGATGAGCCGGTCGAAGGGCTCCACGCAGGCCGGCGTGGCCTCGTCGTGACGCCCGGAGATCAGTAGCGTCGACACCTGGATCCGCGCCAGCCGCTCGATCACGCTCCAGTCCCGCAGACTGCCGATCACATGGAACTCGGTAGGACCGTTCATGGCGTGATAGACGGTGGGATCGGCGTCGATGGCGGCGAAGGTCCGCACCACCTCGGCCGGCAGCGGCTGCACCCGGCAGACATGGCGGTCATAGAAGACCTGGCTGGCGGCGCGATACTCGGGCGAGTCGGTGGTGCCGGCGGCCTCGTGGCGCTCCAGGGTGGCCTGCACCGCGGACGGCAACTCGGCCCGCAGCCCTGCTGCAGCCGCGCGCCAGAGCGCCATCGACGCAGGCGAATTGGCAATGATCAGCCCCCGCAGTCCTGCAGGCTGACGCACCCCGTGCTCGGCAGCCAGCATTCCGCCCCAGGATTGGCCGAGCAGCGCGTATTGGCCGATACCCAGGTGGCGCAGCAGGTTGTTCAGCTCGTCGAGAAACAGCTCCACCGTCCAGAATCCCGGATCGATGCCGCGCAGGTGGGTGGAACGGCCATTGCCCAGCTGGTCGTAATGCACCACCGGCCAGCCGTGCTCGGCCAGGTCCTTGAAGCTGTCGACATAGTCATGGGTGCAACCGGGACCGCCGTGGGCCACCACCAGCGGTAATCGCCCGCTGGCCAGCTCACCGGTGACCCGGTACCAGGTCTGGTGGCCTTGGAAATCGGCGTAGCCTTCTTGAACCTGCATGGATGCCTTCCTCGTCGCGATGGGAACGGAGTCAGGCTAGCGGGCGGGCGGGAGCGGGATAACTGGGAAAAGTTGTAGGTTTGGGGAGTGGGCTGCGTTGCAGTTTTAATCAGCTCCGCGGCTGATGCGCGGCGTTTGACCCGTTCACGCCGGACTGCCCCCTCTCCCGCTTGCGGGGGAGGGTTGGGGTGGGGGTAGTGCTTTTGCTCAGGCCGCCAAGCTGATTTTAGGAATCTGCTGACGATCCTTGTTCCGCCCCGCCGGGCGGGTCACTTTTTTCAATTGCCAAAAAAGTAACCAAAAACGCTCGCCCCGACTGGCCGGTCCTGCGCCTTGCGCAGGATGCCCTCACGTCAGCGCCGCTCCAGCGGGCCGTGGCCGAAGGGCCGTCCTGGCCCTCGGCCTCTTTCGCGGCATCCATGCCGCTCACCCACTTCCGCGACACTGCCGTTCGACCGGCCAAACGGGGCACTGGGGTGCCGGCTGAGAGTTGGGCGTCATAGAGCAGACCTGCGTTCCAAACCTGCTGATCTACTGAATCAGTGCCGCCAAGAAACATGTGAAGAGAAGGGAAGAGAAGAAAAGAGAAGAGAAGAACTGATCAGCCTTTTAAAAAGACACTTTCAGCCGGCACCCAAGCGCCCTGTTCAGTAGGCCGAACGCAGCCACTCTGGAGGCGGGTGAGCGGCAGGGATGCCGCGAAAGGCGTCGAGGGCCAGGACGGCCCTTCGACGGCGGCCCGGCGGAAGAGCGGCGGAGCGAGGGGACCCGGAGCGCAGCGTAGGGCCGGATGACCAGGGCGAGCGTTTTTGGTTACTTTTTTTGCGACTGAAAAAAGTAACCCGCCCGGCGAGGGCGGAACAAAAGCCTACCGAGCACACCGCAAATCAGCTCGGCAGGTTGACCCACCCCAACCCTCCCCCGCAAGCGGGAGAGGGGCGTCTGGCGTAAAGGGTAGCTTTCCAGCACAGGATCGTGCCCTGCGTAGGGTGGATGACGGCGCAGCCTCATCTACCAACACACGGAAGGGTCAGTGCGACTTGAGCCCCGCCGCCGTCAGCACCAATCTCAGCACCCAGGCCACCACGCCGAGTGCTACCAGGCTGCAGGCCCAGATGGCGGCCATCCAGGCGAGCCGCTGCCAGAGCGGCTTGTTATCGGCGGGATTGGGTTCGCGCGAGCGGCCGACCATCAGTGGTAGCCCTCCCCCGCGCGGACCTTGCCGCGGAACACGTAGTAGCCCCAGAAGGTGTACATCAGGGTGATCGGAATGATGAACAGGGTGCCGATGAGCAGGAACAGCTGGCTCTGCGGCGGCGACGAGGCCTCCCAGATGGAAACGCCCGGCGGGATGATGTTCGGCCAGAGGCTGATGCCCAGACCGCTGTAGCCGAGGAAGATCAGCGCCAGGGTCAGCAGGAAGGGCGCGTGGTGCGAGTCCTCGCGCAGGATGGCGCGCAGCAGGGCCAGGGTCACCACGCCCACCAGGATCGGCACCGGCAGGAACCAGACCAGATTGGGCATGCTGAACCAGCGGGCGGAGATGGCCGCCTGGCTCAGCGGGGTCCAGATGCTCACCACCGCGGTAAAGGCCAGCAGCAGGAACAGCAGCGGCTTGGTCAGGCGACGCATGGTGGCCTGCAGCGGGCCCTCGGTCTTCATGATCAGCCAGGTGCTGCCCAGCAGCGCATAGGCGGCGATGACGCCCAGGCCGCAGAACATCGAGAAGGGCGTCAGCCAGTCCAGCGGACCGCCGACATACTGCCGATTCTCCACCGGGAAGCCTTCGATGAAGGCGCCCAGGGCCACGCCCTGACAGAAGCTGGCCAGTAGCGAGCCGAAGATGAAGGACTTGTCCCACAGGGCTTCCTTGCCTTCCTGGACCTTGAAGCGGAATTCGAAGGCCACGCCGCGGAAGATCAGGCCGATCAGCATGAAGATCAGCGGCAGGTAGAGCGCCGGCAGGATCACCGCGTAGGCCAGCGGGAAGGCGCCATAGAGCCCCGCCCCGCCGAGCACCAGCCAGGTCTCGTTGCCGTCCCAGATGGGCGCCACGGTGTTCATCATGACGTCGCGATCTTCCTTGCCCTTGACGAAGGGGAAGAGGATGCCGATGCCCAGGTCGAAGCCGTCCATGACCACGTACATCATGAGGCCGAAAATGATGATGATCGCCCAGATCAGCGGGAGGTCGATGCCAGGGATGCCGTTCATGTGCGGTCTCCGGTCAGCTGGTCATTGGGATTGTCTTCTTCCAGGCCGCCATCGGCGCCGGACAGCGGACGCTTGGGATGACGATCGGTGCCCGGGCCGCCGGAGGTGGGCAGGTCGCCTTCACCGGTGTGCGGACCCTTGCCGATCATGCGCAGCGCATAGAGGGTGCCGATGCCGAACACGGCGAAGTAGACCACCACGAAGGCCACCAGGGTGATGCTCAGCTGGGTGACGCTGTGGTTGGACACCCCGTCCTTGGTGCGCAGGAGGCCGTAGACGATCCACGGCTGGCGGCCCACCTCGGTGGTGAACCAGCCGGCCAGCAGGGCGATGAGGCCGACCGGCCCCATGCAGGTGACCAGGCGCAGGAAGCCGCGGGTCTCGAACAGTTTGCCGCGCCAGCGCAGCCAGGCGCTCCACAGGCCGGCGGCGATCATCAGCATGCCGAGGGCGACCATGATGCGGAACGACCAGAACACCACATAGGCCGGCGGCCGGTCTTCCTTGGGGAAGTCCTTGAGCGCCGGGATCGGCTCGGTGAGGCTGTGCTTGAGGATCAGGCTGCCGAGCACCGGGATCTCCAGCTTGAAGCGGGTTTCCTCGCGCTCCATGTCCGGCCAGCCGAACAGGATCAGCGGGGTCGCCTCGCCTGGGGGGTTCTCCCAGTGGCCTTCCATCGCGGCGATCTTGGCCGGCTGGTGCTCCAGGGTGTTGAGGCCGTGGGCGTCGCCGACGAAGGCCTGGATGGGGGCTACCAGCAGGGCCATCCACATGGCCATGGAAAACATCTTGCGCACCGCCGGGTTGTCGTTGCCACGCAGCAGGTGCCAGGCCGCCGAGGCGCCGACCAGGAAGGCCACCGACAGGTAGGCGGCGATGGTCATGTGCGCCCAGCGGAAGGGGAACGACGGGTTGAAGATCACCGCCAGCCAATCCACCGGGACGATGCGCCCATCGACGATCTCGTAGCCGCTCGGGGTGTGCATCCAGCTGTTGGAGGCCAGGATCCAGAAGGTCGACATCAGGGTGCCGATCGCCACCATCACCGTCGAGAAGAAGTGCAGGCCGCGGCCCACGCGATTCCAGCCGAACAGCATGACGCCGAGGAAGCCGGCCTCGATGAAGAAGGCGGTGAGCACCTCGTAGGTCAGCAGCGGGCCGGTCACGGCGCCGGCATAGTCGGCGAAGCCGCTCCAGTTAGTGCCGAACTCGTAGGCCATCACCAGACCGGACACCACGCCCATGCCGAAGAAGATCGCGAAGATCTTCAGCCAGAAATGATACAGATCCTTGTAGACGTGGTTGTCGGTCTTCAGCCACAGCCCTTCGAGCACGGCAAGAAAGCTCGCGGTACCGATGGACAGCGCCGGAAAGACGATGTGGAAGGACACGGTGAAGGCGAACTGGATCCGGGCGAGATCCAGGGCTTCGAGGCCGAACATAGCTATTCCTCTCAGGCACGCCGGCCGTCGAGAGCAGCCGGTCGAGTTGACGCTGACCGAGGTTCGAACCTCCGGCGTCGCCTGGGGTTCGAGCGGGACGCTAAAAAGGCGCCGCCGCCGCTAGCCCAAAGGACCAGGTCGGAAGCTGACGTGGATCAACGTCAGGCTTTAGGATAGTCCTCCTCGATACATTTGCTTACGTGGTTCGATGTCGCATCGGGCAGGCTGTCGCACCCCGCAGTTGTATGACGATCAGCCTCGGGGTGGCTTAAGATGCCGCCTCTGCCCTCGCGAGCCCCAGTCATGTCCGGCGATACCCTGCAGCTGCGTCACCACCGTCCCTTCGTCGCCTTCTGGTTCGCCCGCATCTGTACCGCCGGCAGTTTCCAGATGCTCACCGTCGCCATCGGCTGGCACCTCTATTCCCTCACCGGCAACGTGCTCGACCTCGGCCTGGTGGGGCTGGTGGAATTCCTGCCGCGGGTGCTGTTCATGCTGCACACCGGACATGTCGCCGATCGCTACGACCGCCGTCGGGTCGCCGCCCTCTGCCAGACCGGCCAGGGACTGATCGCCCTGGTGCTGCTGGTGGGCAGCCTCAATCACGCGGTAACCCGCGAACTGATCTTCATCCTGGCGTTCTGCCTGGGCACCGCCCGCGCCTTCGAGCAGCCCACCACCCAGGCGCTGCTGCCCAACATCGTGCCGCCTTCGATCTTTCCCCGCGCCATCGCCGCGGCGGCCTCGGCCATGCAGGGCGCCACCATCATCGCCCCGGCTCTGGGCGGGCTGCTCTATGCCCTGGGCGCCGCCTGGGTCTATGGCCCGGCGCTGGTGCTCTATGGCATCGCCATCCTGCTGGTCTCCAGCCTGCCGGCGCGGCAGACGCCCAGCCAGAAGGAAAAGCCGACCCTGAACAACCTGCTGGCCGGCATCCGCTTCATCAGGAGTCGCCCGGACGTACTCGGCGCCATCTCCCTGGATCTGTTCGCCGTGCTGCTGGGCGGCGCCACCGCCCTGCTCCCGGTGTTCGCCGCCGACATCCTGCTCACCGGGCCCTGGGGCCTTGGCCTGCTGCGCTCGGCACCCGCGGTGGGCGCCCTGGGCATGTCCTTTCTGCTCGCCTACGTCAGCCTCAATCGTCACGTGGGCCGCATCATGTTCGGTTCGGTGGCGCTGTTCGGCGTCGCCACCATCGCCTTCGGGCTATCCACCTCGCTGTGGTTCTCGCTGGCCACCCTGGTGGTGCTGGGCGCCGCCGACATGGTCAGCGTGGTGATCCGCAGCTCCTTCGTGCAGCTGGAAACCCCGGATGCCATGCGCGGCCGGGTCAGTGCGGTCAACGGGCTGTTCATCGGCGCCTCCAACCAGCTCGGCGAATTCGAATCGGGGGTCACTGCGCACTTCTTCGGCACCGTGCCGGCGGTGGTGCTGGGCGGCGTCGGCACCCTGGTGATCACCGGGGTCTGGATGAAGCTGTTCCCGGGCCTGGCCAGGCGCGACCGGCTGACGGAGCCACGCGACGACGGTTGAATCCTGGCCAGTCGCTCTGGCACGGCCACTCATCCCGAGGCCATGACCGCTCGCCCCGGAAAAGAGTTATCGCGCAAACCTTTACCACAAAATGTGATCCATATCACATTCCGATAGATTCCTGAGGTTCCCATGCGCACCCCTCTTTCCATGGCCGCCCGCCTGGGCCTGGGCTTCGGCCTGATCCTGGTGCTGATGCTGCTGATCACCCTCGTCGGCGTCCAGCGGGTCGGCGTCATCGATGACACCCTGACCGCCGTCAGCCAGGGCGCCAGCGTCAAGCAGCGTTACGCCATCAACTTCCGCGGCAGCGTACACGACCGCGCCATCGCCATTCGCGATACGGTACTGATCCACGACGCCGCGCCTCTGGCCAGCCGCCTGGCCGACATCGATCGCCTCAAGGCCTTCTATCGCCAGTCCGCCGAGCCCATGGATCAGCTGTATGCCAGCCAGGGCGCCACTGCCGAGGAACAGCGCCTGCTGGCGGCCATCAAGGACATAGAAGGCACCGCCCTGCCGCTGACCGATCGCCTGCTGCAACTGCGCCAGGCCGGTGATCTGGAAGGCGCCCGGATGTTCCTGCTGGAGCGCGTTTCGCCGGCCTATGTCGAGTGGCTCAAGCGCATCAATGCGCTCATCGATCATGAGGAAGCCATCGCCAGCGGCCATCTGGCCGAGGTCCGCGGCATCGCCGGTGGCTTCCGCTGGCTGATGCTGGTGACCTGCGCCCTCGCCCTGCTGCTGAGCGTGACCGTCTCCATCCTGATCATCCGCCAGATGGGCGCGACCCTGGGCGGCGAACCCCATGTCGTGGCCGCCGCCATCCGCCGGCTGGCCGAGGGGCACCTGGACGAGCGCCCCGCCACCCGTCATCCGGACAGCGTGATGGGCACCCTGGGCAGCGCCACCGCGCACCTGGGCGAGACCATCGTCCAGGTCCGCCATACCGCCAGTTCGGTCGCCGCCGCTGCCGCCCAGTTGCAGGACACCGCCCAGACCAACCAGCGCCACACCGATGTGCAGTCCAACCAGGCCCAGCACATGGCCGCCGCCGTCACCGAGCTGGCCGCCACCATCGGCGAGGTCGCCGGCTACGCGGCCCAGGCCGCCCAGGCCACCGGCAATGCCAGTGCCCAGGTGGACACCGGCAACCGGCTGGTCGCCAGCTCCGGCCAGGCCATCGGTCAGCTGGTGCAGGCCCTGGAGCAGGCCAGCGTCACCGTGCAGCAGGTCTCCAGCGACAGCGCCAGCATCGAGAACATCGTCGCCGTCATCAACGGCATCGCCGAGCAGACCAACCTGCTGGCGCTGAATGCCGCCATCGAGGCCGCCCGCGCCGGAGAGCAGGGCCGCGGTTTCGCCGTGGTGGCCGATGAGGTCCGCAACCTGGCGACCCGTACCCAGGAATCGACCCGCGAGATCCGCGGCATGATCGCCACCCTGCAGGAAGGTGCCGGACGCGCCGCGGCGCAGATGGAAGAGAGTCGCGGCCAGGCCCACGAGACCGCCGAGCTGACCCAGCGCGCCGTCGCGGCCCTGACAGCCATCCAGGCGGACGTCGGCTCGGTGAACGCCATGAATGCGCAGATCGCCACCGCCGCGGCGCAACAGACCGCCGTGGCCGAAGAGGTCAACGAAAACATCAATCGCATCCACGCGGCCACCCTGGAAACCGCCAGTGGGTCGCAGCAGATCGCCGGGGCCAGTCGTCAGCTGGCGGAGCTGGCCGAAGACCTGGAACGCCGCATGAGTCTGTTCCGCACCACCCGTGCCTGAACATCCGGCAACGCTCGCGGGCTGAACCTAGACGCGAGCGCAACGGTCAGCAGTCAGACACCTTTTCTGCGCAGGAGTCTGGACATGCAGCTTTCCCTCAACGGCCAGGTCGCCCTGGTCACCGGCGGCAGCTCCGGGATCGGCGCCGCCGTTGCCGAAGCCCTGGGCAAGGCCGGTGCCGCCGTCGCCATCAACTACCACTCCCACGCCGAACCTGCCGAAGAACTGGCCAGGCGCATCCAGGACGCCGGAGGCCGCGCCATCGCCGTGGGCGGTGACGTCGGCGACGAGGACGCGGTCAAGGCCCTGTTCGAGCGCACCCTGGAAGCCTTCGGCCGCCTGGACATCCTGGTCGCCAACTCCGGTCTGCAAAAGGACGCGGCGGTGGCCGACATGTCCCTCAAGGACTGGAACACGGTGATCAACACCAACCTTACCGGCCAATTTCTCTGCGCCCAGGCGGCGATCCGCCAGTTCCGCAAGCAGGGCCGCGACGAGAACATTTCCCGCGCCCTCGGCAAGATCATCCACATGAGCTCGGTGCACGAGGTCATTCCCTGGGCTGGACACGTCAACTACGCCGCCTCCAAGGGCGGGGTCAATCTGCTGATGCGCAGCCTGGCCCAGGAAGTCGCCGCCGAGGGCATCCGCGTCAACAGCATCGCCCCGGGCGCCATCGCCACCGCCATCAATGAAGAGGTGACCGGCGACGAGGCCAAGGCCCGCGAACTGCTCAGGCTGATCCCCTACAAGCGCGTCGGCCATGTCGACGACGTGGGCAACGCGGCGGTCTTTCTCGCCAGCGACCTGGCCGACTACATCGTCGGCACCACCCTGTTCGTCGACGGCGGCATGTGCCTCTATCCGGGATTCGAAGACAATGGCTGATTCCACCTCCGTACAGGGTCGTCGCAGTATCGGCGCCCATGGTGTCATCGGCGACCTGCGTACCTGCGCCCTGGTCGCCACCGACGGCACCATCGACCACTTCTGCTGGCCGAATCTGGACAGCCCCTCGGTGTTCGCCGCCCTGCTCGACTCGGAAAAGGCCGGCTATTTCAGCCTGGCGCCGGTCTGGGAAGACGCCCGCGAGCAACAGCTCTACCTGCCGGATACCAACATCCTGCAGACCCGCTGGCTGTCGGCGGAAGGGGTCGCCGAGATCACCGACCTGATGCCGGTGTGCAGCAGCGAAGATACCAAGCCGCGTATCGTCCGCCGCGTACAGGTGGTGGCCGGCCGCTGCCGCTTCCGCCTGGTCTGCGCGCCGGCCCACGACTATGCCCGCGCCGAGACCCGCGCCCGCCTGGTGGACGGCGGCGCCCTGTTCGAGGCCGCTGGCCAGCCGACCCTGCGCCTGGCGTCAAGCGTCACCCTGCGGGTCGACGGCAATGCCGCATCGGCCGAGTTCGAACTGGAACAGGGTGAGCAACTGGATTTCGTCTTTGGCTGCAAGGAAGACGACAAGGTCGTCGCCGGCCAGAGCGATCTCTGCTTCGAGGACACCCTCTCCTACTGGACTTCCTGGGCCGCCAAGAGCCATTACCAGGGGCGCTGGCGCGAGATGGTCACCCGCTCGGCCCTGGCGCTGAAGCTGCTGACCTCCTGCAAGCACGGCTCCATCGCCGCGGCCGCCACCTTCAGCCTGCCCGAGGCACTGGGTGGCGAGCGCAACTGGGACTATCGCGCCTCCTGGATCCGCGACGCCTCCTTTACCGTCTACGCCTTCATGCGCCTGGGCTACACCCAGGAAGCCAAGGATTTCACCCACTGGGTGGGCCAGTGCGTGGAAAACAGCCACAACGCCCCGGAAAAGCTGCAGATCATGTATCGCCTGGACGGCGGGCTGGACCTGCCCGAGGAAACCCTCGACCACCTGGCGGGCTATGCAAACTCGAGTCCGGTGCGCATCGGCAACGAGGCCTACAAGCAGGTCCAGCTGGACATCTACGGCGAGCTGATGGACGCCATCTACCTGTCCAACAAGTATGGCGAAGCCATCTCCCACCATGGCTGGAAGGACGTGGTGCGGATGATCGATCACGTCTGCGAACACTGGAACCAGCCCGATGCCGGTATCTGGGAGATGCGCGGCGATCCCGAGCACTTCCTGCATTCACGGCTGATGTGCTGGGTAGCCATCGACCGCGCCATGCGGCTGTCGGTCAAGCGCTCGCTGCCGATGCCCTATGAACGCTGGTACGCCGCGCGCGCCGCCATCCAGGAAGACATCTGGGACAACTTCTGGAACGCCGAACTGGGTCATTTCACCTCGACCCGCCACGGCAAGAGTCTGGACGCCGCCCTGCTGCTGATGCCCCTGGTACGCTTCGTCAGCGCC
Source organism: Pseudomonas oryzihabitans (assembly GCF_014522265.1). GTDB lineage: Bacteria > Pseudomonadota > Gammaproteobacteria > Pseudomonadales > Pseudomonadaceae > Chryseomonas > Chryseomonas aestiva. Next base: position 2,683,323 of record NZ_CP017024.1, on the reverse strand, counting down.
ACCGACCCCATGTGGCTGTCCACCCTCGACGCCATCAAGACCAACCTGGCCTACGACGGCATGATCCGCCGCTACAACCCGGTCGACACCCCGGCGGACAACCTCAAGGGTGAAGAAGGCGCCTTTGTCGCCTGCTCCTTCTGGTACGTCGAATGCCTGGCCCGCGCCGGTCGTGTCGACGAAGCCCACCTGGAGTTCGAAAAGCTGTTGGGCTACGCCAATCCGCTGGGCCTGTACGCCGAGGAACTGGACAAGCGCGGCTATCCCCTCGGCAACCTGCCCCAGGCCCTGTCGCACCTGGCCCTGATCAGCACCGCCTTCTTCCTCGATCGCAAGCTGAGCGGCAAGGATCCGCAATGGCAGCCGTAGGGCGAGCCGATGCAGCCATGGCGGTCCTCGATGCGGCCGCCCCTGCGGGTGCCCGCCCGATAGCGGATCGCGATCTTGCTCGCTGGAGCTGATAAAGCAGGAAACCCGCTCGGACAGCCCCCTCTCCCCCTGGGAGAGGGTTGGGGTGAGGGCACAGCGAGCTACCAGGCTACTTTCCCGGTAACAAACGCAGTTGCTCCAGAAGCTCCGGTAGAGCGGTAACGACGGTTTCCCAGACGACATCGAGATCGATGTGGAAATAGCCATGGGCGATACGGTTGCGCATACCCCTCATGCTGCGCCATGGAAGGTGCGGATGCATTTGGGTGAAAGCCTCGTCCGCGATCATGATCTTGGTCGCCGCTTCGCCAATGATGATCAGGCTCATGACCACCGCTTGCTGTGTCCGGCGGTCCTCGAGGAAGTCTTCCCGAGTGAGGCCCTCGATAAAGCCTACGGCTTCGCCGGCCGCCTGTTGCATATGAACCAGATAGTCCGCTGTGCGATTCATATCGGTCGTGCTGCCAGCAGGACCTGAGTGCGAAAAGATCCGGGCAGATCGGCAGGGGTCACCAGATCCACAGGAACGCCCAGCAACTCCTCCAGCTCATCCTGCAGGCCTCCCAGATCAAACAGTGTCGCCCCCGGCAATGCGTCTACCAGCAGATCGAGATCGCTGCCGTCCTGATCGGTACCGTCCAGGACAGAGCCAAATACCCGCGGATTGGCCACGCGAAAACGCGCTGCAGCGTCTCGTATTACTGCGCGTTTGAGGTCTAGGGCTAAGGAAGGTCGCATGGCATGACTCAAGCTGGATCAGCCCTCGAATAGTCGGCCATAGGTCCCGACTTTTCAACCGCCTCCTCACGCCACCCGACTCTGCCCCAGCACCTCGTTGACGCAATTGGCCATGTCGTCGATATGCCAGGGCTTGGGCATGAAGCGGGTGCGGCCGGCGCCGCGGGGAACGGTCAAGCGATCGCCGGAGGTGAGGATCACCGGGATGTGCGGCCAGCGCTGAGCGACCAGTTGGGCCAGGGCCTCGCCATCCAGGCGTCCCGGCATGCGCACGTCGGTGAAGAGCACGTCGATGCGGGCACCGTTCTGTTCCAGATAGCTCAGCGCCGCATCGGCGGTCGACATCGCCACCACCTGGAGGTCCACCAGCGACTCCAGGGCCTCGGTAGCCAATTCCCGCAGCAAGGGTTCGTCCTCTACCAGAAGCAGTAGTGGACGATAGGAGCCGAAGGGAGAAGATGCCTGAGTCATACCCAACAGACTTTGCCAAGAGGTCACGGTTCTGACCATTCGGCCCTGGCTCGACCAAAGTCGACCACCGGCATAAGCAAGCCCTCTAAGCGGCAACTTTCAACGCCTCGCTGACTCGAAGCGTTCACCTCGGGGACCTCCTGTGGTATTCTTTTTTAATCGAACGATCAATTAAAAAAGCATTCTCCCTTTGGCAGTCTGCAAGGAGTCCTCATGAGTGCAACGCCCTCATCCGGCACCGTAAAGCTGAATCCTCCCGCCTTCTATTGTGCGGCCGCAGTGATCCTGCTGTTTTCCCTGGTGGTCATCGGCCGTCCCGAGCAGGCCGGCGCCTGGCTGCTGCAGGCCCAGACCTGGGCCGCCAATACGGTCGGCTGGTACTACCTGCTGGCCATGTCGCTCTATCTGGTGTTCGTGGTGGTCACCGCGCTGTCCGGCTACGGCAAGATCAAGCTCGGTGCCGACCACGACCAACCCGAGTTCAGCTATCTGTCCTGGGCCGGCATGCTGTTCGCCGCGGGCATCAGCATCACCCTGTTCTTCTTTTGCGTATCCGAACCCCTGACCCACTTCGCCCAGCCCCCGGCCGGTGAAGGCGGCAATCCGGCAGCCGCGCGCCAGGCCATGCAGATTCTCTTCCTGCACTGGGGCCTGCACGGCTGGGGCGTGTTCGCCCTGGTGGCCATGGCCCTGGCCTACTTCGCCTATCGCCACAACCTGCCGCTGGCCCTGCGTTCGGCGCTCTATCCGCTGATCGGCAAGCGCATCAACGGGCCCATCGGCCACGCCGTGGACGCCTTCGGCATCATCGCCACCATTTTCGGCCTCGGCGCCGACCTGGGCTTCGGGGTGCTGCACCTCAATGCCGGCCTCGACTACCTGTTCGGCATCAGCCACAGCCACTGGGTGCAACTGATCCTCATCGTGCTGATGATGGGCGCGGCCATCGCCGTGGCCGTGTCCGGTGTCGACAAGGGCGTGCGCATCATGTCCGACATCAACATGGTGCTGGCCGTCGCCCTGCTGCTGTTCGTGCTGTTCGCCGGTCCGACCCAGCACCTGCTCAACACCCTGATCCAGAACATCGGCGACTATCTCTCGGCCTTGCCGGGCAAGAGCTTCGATCTCTATGCCTATGACGAGCCGTCCGACTGGCTGGGTGGCTGGACGGTGTTCTACTGGGCCTGGTGGATCGCCTGGGCGCCCTTCGTCGGGCTATTCATCGCGCGCATCTCGCGCGGTCGCACCATCCGCGAATTCGTCTTCGGCGTGCTGTTCATCCCGCTGGGCTTCACCCTGGCCTGGCTGTCGATCTTCGGCAACAGCGCCCTAGAGCTGGTCCTCGGCCAGGGCATGACCGGCCTGGCGCAGACCGCTCTCACCGATCCGGCCATGGTCTTCTATCAGGTGCTGGAAACCTATCCGGCCAGCCGCGTGGTGATCAGCGTCGCCGTGCTGGTGAGCTTCGTCTTCTTCGTCACCTCGGCCGATTCCGGCACCGTGGTGCTCTCGACCCTGTCGTCCACCGGCGGCGAGGCCGATGAAGACGGTCCCAAGTGGTTGCGGGTGTTCTGGGGCGCGGCCGTGGCCCTGGTCACGGGCGGCCTGCTGTTCGCCGGCAGCATGGATGCGCTGAAATCCGCGGTGGTGCTGACCTCGCTCCCCTTCTCGGTGGTGGTGCTGCTGATGATGTGGGGGCTGCACAAGGCGCTGCACCTGGAATCCCAGCGCCAGCGGGCGCGGCTGCATTCGCTGGCGCCGGTGGCGACCAACGGCAAGGCCCGCCATGGCGGCTGGCGCCAGCGGCTGTCCCAGGCGGTGTACTTCCCTTCGCGGGACGAGGTCTATCGCTTCATGGACAGTACCGTGCGGCCAGCCATGGAAGAGATGGTCGAGGTCTCGCGGGAGAAGGGCCTGGTGGTGGAGACCCAATTCGACGCCACCAACGCCAACCTGCAACTCATCATCGGCCATGGCGAAGAGCACCCCTTCATCTACCAGGTGATCATGCAGGGCTACTTCACGCCCTCCTTTGCCCGCGCCGGCATCGGCGGCCTGCACCTGAAGAATCGGCGCTACTACCGCGCCGAGGTGCACCTCACCGAAGGCAGCCAGGACTACGACCTGGTGGGCTACAACCGCGAGCAGATCCTCAACGACATGCTCGACCAGTACGAACGCCATCTGCAGTTCCTGCACCTAGTACGCTAGCCAACGGTTTTTTCAGTGACTGAAAGGCCATTGAAAGCGACAAAGGTCGTATAATCGTCTCCAGGGTCGACCCCGTGTCGGCCCCGGGGTCGGTACGCTGCGCCGGTCCCCCGCCGTCCGGAGACCGCCTTGCCCACCCCGCCTGCCCCCTCGCCCTACCCTCCACTGCTGCAATGGCTGGCCCTGATCCTCTGCTCCGCTCTGGTCGGCGGCGGACTCAGCTGGCTGCAAGTACCCGCGGCGCTCTTTCTCGGCCCCATGCTGGTGGCCATCGGCTTTGGCGTCTGCGGCGCCACCATTCGCCTGCCACGGCGGCTGTTCCAGACCGGCCAGGGCGTGGTGGGCTGCCTGATCGCCCATGCCATGACCGCTGCGGTGCTGCTCACGGTCGCCGAACACTGGCCGGTGATGCTGCTGGCCACCGCCCTGACCGTGCTGCTCAGCCTGCTCACCGGCGCCCTGCTGGTGCGCTTCGGTGGTCTGCCCGGCAGTACCGCTGCCTGGGGCACCACGCCTGGCGCCGCGGCCGCCATGGTGGCCATGGCCGAGGAATACGGTGCCGACCCCCGCATCGTCGCCACCATGCAATATGTCCGGGTGGTCTGCGTGGTGCTGATCAGTGCCCTGGTCGGCCGGTTGCTGGGCGCCGAAGGCAGCGGCACCGGGCACCAGGCGACGGTGGTCAGCCTGGACGGCCACTTCGCCTTCAACCTGGCGCTGACCCTGGCGGTGGCCCTCGCCGGCAGCTGGCTGGGCGGCCGGCTGTTTCCTGCCGGTGCCCTGCTGCTGCCGATCGCCCTGGGCACCCTGCTGCAACTCAACGGCTGGCTGGACATCACCCTGCCCCATCTGCTGCTCGCGGCGGCCTATGGCGCCATGGGCTGCTATGTCGGCCTGAGATTCGACCGGGCCACGGTCGCCTATGTCTGGCGCGCCCTGCCCAAGATGATCTTCGCCTCACTGCTGCTGATCGCGCTCTGTGCCTTCTCGGCCCTGCTGATGGCGAAGCTGATGCACGTGGACTTTCTTACCGCCTACCTGGCGACCAGTCCGGGCGGACTGGATTCCATGGCCATCATCGCGGTGGATGCCCATGCCGATGTCGGCCTGGTGCTGGCCATGCAGGCGTTGCGCCTGATCGGGGTGGTGCTGACCGGGCCGTTGCTGGCCCGGCAACTGGTCAAGCTGGCCCCCAGCTAGCACGAGCTGAGGGCGCGGCCATCAGGCCGAGCGACGACGCTCGACCTGGGCGGTGATGTTGTAGCCCTCGGCGGCATGGCCGCGCACTACTACCCGGGCGTCCGGATAGAACCCCTTGAGGCGCTGTTCGAAGAGAAAGTAGATTTCCGCGCCGACCCGGATCTCCGCAGGATCGGTCAGGGTCAGGGAAAAGTTGCGCACGGGATCGGCGGCATGCTGCGGCTCGTTCTCCTCGATGCGCTGCATGGCGTCTTCGACGATCTGTTCGGCGATCTGCGACATCTTTGACCTCCCGGTCGGGCAGTTGGCTGGGCGCCATCCCAAGGACAGCTATATCGCTAGTGACCACAGCTGTGGCGCGAGGATTCGTACGCTCTGCAAGATTCCGACGAAACTGTAGACTTGTCTGACTTTTATCCCCGTGTAGTGGCCTGAATCGCCCGGCGCGCGGTCTCCTGCACACCGAGGACGAGGAAGCTTTCCCGCCATGGTCGACGCCGACGATACCCCCCTCCCGCCGCGCAACCCGGCCACCCAGCGCCGGGCACTGTGGCTGCTGGTCTGTGCCGTCGCGGTGATCCTGGCACTGGAGTCCTGGCAGGTATGGCGCAACTACCAGAACGCCTTCGCCAGCGCGCGCAGCGACGTCGGCAACATCGCCCTGGCGGCGGCGCAGCATGCCGACGACGCCATCAAGGAAGCGGATTCGCTGCTGGTCAGCATCCGCGACCGCCTGGAGGATCAACCCCTCGATCACCTGGACCGCCCCCGGGTGCATCGCCTGCTGGCGCGCCAGGCCGCCCTCCTGCCGCAACTGCACGGGCTGTTCATCTACGGTCGCGATGGCGAATGGCGGGTGACCGACAAGAGCAGCGAGCCGCCCCGGGCCAACAATGCCGATCGCGAGTATTTCCAGTTTCACCGCCAGCACGCCGCCGACGTACTGCACGTCGGCACGGTGATCGAGAGTCGCAGCACCCACGAGTTGATCATCCCGGTATCACGCCGGCTGGAAGACCGCGACGGTCGCTTCGCCGGTGTCCTGCTGGCCACCATCCGCCTGCAGTACTTCGTCGACTACTACGAGCGCTTCAAACTGGACGCCCGCGGCGCCATCACCCTGGCGCAGGACGATGGCACCCTGATGGTCCGCCGGCCCTATGTACCCGAGCACGTCGGCACCCCGCTGGCCAGCAGCACGCTGTTTCGCCAGTACGTGACCCAGGCCCCCAGCGGTACCGCCCTAGTGCGCGCCATGCTCGACGGCCGTGAACGCCTCTATGCCTTCCAGCATCTGGAAGGCTATCCGCTGGTGGCGCTGGCCGGTATCTCCCGGAGCGACATCCTCGCCAGCTGGCGCCAGGACATGCTGAGATCGGTGACGGTGGTGGGCCTCATCATCGTCGGCATGCTGGTTTTCGGCTTCAGCCTGCTGCGCGAGATCCGCGCCGGCGAACGCAGCGCCGTGGCCCTGCGCCAGGCCCATGACGAGTTGCACCTGCTGACGCTAAAGGACAGCCTGACCGGGCTGGGCAATCGTCGGCAGTTCGACAACCTGCTGCCAGTGGAGCTGGCCCGGGCGCAACGCAACGCCCAGTCGCTCAGCCTGCTGATGATCGACATCGATCACTTCAAGGCCTACAACGACCACTACGGCCACCCCGCGGGCGATCGCTGTCTGCAGGCAGTGGCCGGCGTGGTGGCCTCGGCGGCGCGCCGCCCGGGCGATCTGGCGGCGCGCTACGGCGGTGAGGAGATGGTCCTGCTGCTGCCCAACTGCGACGAAAGCGGCGCCCAGCGGGTGGCCGCCACGGTCCAGGAACGCCTGCAGGTACTGGAGGTGGCCCATGCCACCAGTCCCTTCGGCCGCATCACCGTCAGTCTCGGCATCGCCGTCCAGCCGCCCGGCCAGACCCCGCCGCCCCAGCCCGCCGACCTGCTGGCCAGCGCCGATGCCGCGCTCTACCGCGCCAAGCACCTGGGCCGCAATCGCACCCATCCGCCGCTGGAAGATCAGGGGCTCTAGGCGTGGCCCGGGCGCCGTGCGGACGGGCCTAGCCGCAGATCATGCCGCCGCGGTAGTGCACCCGGTCCTTGCCGGCGCGCTTGGCCTGATAGAGCTCGCCATCGGCCTGCTTGAGCAGCTCCGAGGGCTGATAGCCCGGGGCGAGGCGCGCCACCCCGGCGCTGAAGGAAAAACAGCTGCCGGTACAGGTGCTGCTGCGGATATCGTCCAGCAGCGCCTGCAGTCGCTGCGCCAGCTGGCGCTCATCCTCGGCCTGCAACAGCACGCCGAATTCCTCGCCGCCCAGGCGTCCGAAGCGTCCACCCGGGAAGTGCCTACCCAGGGTAACGGCCATCTCTCTGAGCACCTGGTCCCCCACGTCGTGGCCGAATCTGTCGTTGATCCGCTTGAAGTCGTCGATGTCGAGCATGACGAAATACCAGGACGGCGATCCCTCTCGGCAGACCTGCTCCATGTCCAGCATCAGTGCGCGGCGGTTGCTGATCCCGGTGAGGGCATCGGTTTCCGCCTGCAGCCGATAGCTTTCCTTGAGTTCCAGGGTGCTGGCGACGATGCGGACGAAGGTGGCATTGAGCAACAGCCCCAATGCCAGGCTGGCCCCCAGCATGACCACGAACAGCGGCAGGGCCGCCGCGGTGATGGTGTCCAGTTCGCCATAGAACAGCAGCAACCAGACCGCCGCGGCGGCGATGCCGTAGTCGAGCACATGGGAAAACAGAATGGTCGAGCCGAGGATGATGACGATGGCCATGGGAATCATCCAGGCATGGCCAGCCTCGCCCATGCCGAGGATCTGGAAGCGAAAGGCCAGGGCCTCGAACAGCACGAATACCAGGGCGAACAGGCGCCAGACGGCGAAACGGCGGGCGGTGGTCATGGCCAGGCAGGAGCCGATCATGCCGGCAAAAGCCAGCCAGCCCCAGGCCGGTACCCCGGCGGTCAGGAAGGGGTTGATCAGCACACTGATCAACCAGCCCAGGATGCCGGTGCTCTGCGCCAGCACATTGGGCAACTGCAGCATCTGGCGAATGTGAGTCTGATAAGTCATTGCACAACTCGAACGCCAAATTTAGTGGCCAACTGATATCACTGGATGCTATCCCATTCGTGGCCCGTCGTCGGCGGAAAGCGGACTCAAGCAAGACAATAGACGTCTGGTTATCGCTTCGCCCATCACTGGAACGCATAGGACCACGGCCGCGCACGGATCGAGCCAACGGACGGCGGCGAAATGACGCCACCGGTCAGCTCATCCTGCAACCCGCAGCGCCCGGCCCGCTAAGCTCATCGCTGCGGATTCTCGGCTAGGCTTGGCAGCGCCCGGGCCGTCGTTCATGCTTTCAGCGACTTATCAGTTCCCACCTTCGGTATAGAACAAACCAGGCGCCATCATGGAAATCGATGCTCTGTTCGATCACCTGCATACCCTTCCCAGCATTCCCAAGGTGGCTCAGGAGCTGATCCAGCAGTTCGACGATCCCAACAGCAGCATCGAAGACGTCGCCCGCAACCTGGCGCTGGATCCGGTGCTCTCGGCCAAGGTCCTGCGCCTGGCCAACTCGGTGCGTTTTCGCGGCGTGCGACCGTCCACCAGCATCGAAGGCGCCGCCATCCGCCTGGGCTTCGACGCCCTGCGCACCCTGGTGCTGGCCTCGGCGGTGACCGCGGCCTTCCGCCACAACCCCAGCTTCGATCCGCGGGACTTCTGGCAGCACAGCTTCGATGTTGCCAGCATCTGCCGCGTCCTCGCCCGCCAGGCCGGTGCCGATCCCGAGACCGCCTTCACCTGCGGCATGCTGCACAGCATCGGCGAGTTGCTGATCAGGACCGCGGCACCCGACATCGCCGTGCGCATCGACGCCGAGCAGCGCGCCCCGGTGCCGGCCGACCAGGCCATCGGCTTCGGCTATCCGGAGGTGGGCGCCGAGCTGGCCCGCCGCTGGCAGCTGCCGGTGGTGATCCAGCATGCCATCGCCTACCAGCTGCATCCCCAGGATGCGCCCGAGGATTCCGCTCCGGCGCGCATGGTTGCCCAGGCGCGCCTGATTTCCTTTGTCCTGCGGCGGCACGGCGGCATCAACGACCAGGCCAAGGCGGCGCTGGCCAATCCGCTGCTGGAAGGCGTGGATCTGGAGCTTCTACTGCGCGAACTGCCCGAGGTGATAGAGGCGGACAAGGCCTTCGGTACCCTGATCAACTGACCGGCCGTCCCCTGCACGGGCAGCGCCACCGCCTGCATCACAAATCTGCCAGCCGGTCATGGCAAAAGTCGAACGGGTCGCCCAAGAATCGGTCGAAGCGTTATAGCTGACAGGAGTGATTGCGATGGCCGAGCCGCTGAAGTTCACGGATGCGAACACCATTATCAAGGGCGCTTTTCAACCGATGCTGTGCGCCATGACCGCCCAGGATCAGGCGACCTTCAACGTCGAGGTCTATGCGCCCAATGGTACGGCGCTCCTGCAACGCCGCATCGCGCGGGTCGATCTGCTGGACAACTCCCTGTTGGAAGCCTTCATCTGCGACAGTCGCGCCCGTATCGAGCGGGCTACCCATGAGCGACTCGACTGGCAGGTCCGCTACACCCGCGCCTGCTGAGACTTTTCCGCCGTCACAGGCTGCGATCGAAAAAAGGCGCCCCGAGAGGCGCCTTTTGTTTGACCATCAATCGTTAAGCACGCGCTTCTGCTGGCTGCCCTGGCCCTTGGTGGCAGGTGTCTTGTCGGCCTTCTTCTGGGTGGACGGCGTGGCGCTGGAGGTATCGTCCGCGCTGTCTCTGTTGCTGGTGTTGGAGCTGCCCGGGGCGCCGATGCCGTTGCCGGTCACCCCGGCGTCGTTGTTGCTGCTGGCGGCCAGGCTGGGACCGGCCACCAGGGCCAGGGCAGCGCTCAGGGCAAGGATCAGCGGGGTCTTGCGCATCTTGGTGTCCTCCGGCCGCGAAAGGAAGGGTGTCGCGGGCTGCACCCTGGTTGATTAGGCCAAAGCCCGGGCCAAGCGTTCCCGCCTTCCTATAGACTAACGGCCATCCCGCCGCACCCCGACAGGTGCGGCCGTCGCATTCAGGAGTTGCCGTGAAGCACCGTTACCTCATCGTCGATCGCACCGCGCTCGATACCCCCGCGCTGTTCGACTATCTGGCCGAGGCGCCGCAGCACCGCGTCATCGTTTCCGGCAGCACGGCCGAGCAACTGTTCGCGGCGGAGCTCTGGCCGCGCCTGCGCGAACGCCTGGCGCCCCACGCCGAGCGCTTCTTCTTCGCCGACTCCAGCGGTCCGTTGCTGCAGGCCGAGCTGGAAGGTCGCAAGCCCGGCCTGCTGGACCGCGAACTGACCCTGGCCTTCAAGCAGGCGGTGACCGCCGACGCCGAGGACGATCGCGTCCTGGTCCGCATTCGCCGCGAATTGCTCGATACCGACGACGATTACCAGACCAACCGCCGCATCTTCCTCAACAGCCTGCTCGGCCAGATGCGCCGCGCCCTGCCGGCGGGCGCGGTGACCGCCGGCAACTGGCAGGACGCCGTCCGCCAGGCCATCGCCGCGGCCCAGCAGGGCCTGGCCAAGGGTTTCGCGCCGGGACTGGCCGATGCGCCCTTCAAGGTCTTTCTCAAGGCCTATCCGCTGGCGGCGCGCTATGTCGCCCAGCTCGCCGTGCTGCTGATCACCGCCGGGCGCCAGGACAACGACGTCCTGATCGACCGCTTCGTCGCCCAGGATCCGGCGCTGGTCGCCACCCTGTTCGACGGCCTGCTGACCGAAGACGACGAGCAGCGTCAGGCTTACACCGCCCTCAAGCGCACCCTGGATGCCCTGGGGACCGGTGGCCAGGCGCTGCACTAAAGGCTAGAGGCGCTCCAGCAGCGCCGGCAGAATCATCCCGGCTGCGCCCAGCAGCTGCCAGTCACCCTTGAAATCCGCCGCCGGCTGCGGATCGATGCGCACCACCGTGGCGCCCTGCTGGCGCGCCACCCCGGGCAGACTGGCCGCCGGCTGCACCAGCCCCGAAGTACCGACCACCAGGCAGAGGTCACAGCGCTCGGCCAGGGCCCAGGCGCTGGCCAGGGCCTCTGCCGGTAAAGCCTCGCCGAACCAGACCACCCCAGGCCGGGCCAGACCGCCACAGGCGGGACAGAGCGGCGGCGCCACGAGTTGCTCCGCCGATTCCGGCAACGCCGGCGCTGCCAAGGGCCGCGCACACGCGAAGCAGCGCGGCGCATGCAGGCTGCCGTGCAGATGAATCACCTCGCGACTGCCCGCGCGCTCGTGCAGGTCGTCGACATTCTGGGTGACCAGGCGCAACCGCCCGTGCTGCCGGCCCCAGTCCGCCAGGGCACGATGCGCGGGATTGGGCTGGGCCGCCAGCACCTGGGCACGTCGCCACTCGTACCAGCTCCAGACCCGCACCGGATCCTCGACGAAGGCTTCGGCCGTGGCCAGTTGCGCCGGATCGAAGCGCGCCCAGAGCCCGGTCAGGGCCTCGCGAAAGGTGGCGATGCCGCTTTCCGCCGACACGCCGGCACCGGTCAGGACCAGCACCTCGTCGGCCTGGCGCAGGTGTTCGAGCAGCACCGGCGGCAACGCGGCGAGACCGTCGCGACAGTCGATGGGATTGGGCATGGATGCGTTGACTCCTGACATCTGCGGCAAAACAACAGGGTCTTGCGGACCGCGAAAAAGACCGAAAGTGTGACGCTACTCGACGGATGGTGAGTCCACTCATCGTTTTCCGGGGAACTGAGGTTCACCCTTTTCGCCACAGGCCGATAATCCGGGAGTCCGCGTCCGATGTCGCTCCTACCCTAACGGTATGTGAATGAAGAAGTCCGTCGTTTCCAAATATCCGCGCCTGCTCATCGCCGGCGCCCTGGCCCTCGTCACCGTCCTCAGCCTGGCCTGCTGGCTGTGGCTCACGCCCAGCACGCCGGCGCCTACCGCCACCGCCATGCTCGCCAGCGTGCAGCAGGCTCCCGAACACTGGACCCAGCAGCCACGTGATCTCTCCGTGCTGCTGGGCGATCTGCGCGCCAAGGCCATCACCGGCGCCGTGATCGGTGATCACACCCTCTACATAGACACCAATCGCGGCGAGCACTACGCCGTGGCCGACAACGGCGGGCGCATCGCCGATCGCCTGCTGGCCGACTACGCCACCCAGGCCGAACCGCTGTTCCCGGTGGCCACCTGGAGCGAATCCGGGCAGCGTCATCCCTGGCTCGACGCCCTGCTGATCAACCTGCCGGGCTACCTGCTCCTGCTGTTGCTGGCCACCCCCCTGGCCCTGAGATTCGCCAGCCCCTTCAAGCTGCATCGCAAGGGCACCGGCATCTCCTTCAAGGATGTGGTCGGCGCCGCCGAAGCCAAGCGGGCGCTGGAAGACGTCACCACCTGCCTGCGCAATCCCAAGGCCTTCGCCGCCCTGGGTGCCCGTCCGCCCAAGGGCGTGCTGCTGACCGGCGAGCCCGGCACCGGCAAGACCCAGCTGGCCAAGGCCCTGGCCACCGAGTGCAACGCCCACTTCATCCAGGTGACCGGTAGCGACTTCTCCTCGATGTTCTTCGGGGTCGGCATCCAGAAGGTCAAGTCGCTGTTCCGCACCGCGCGCAAGAAGGCGCCCTGCATCATCTTCATCGACGAGATCGACGGCATCGGCCGCCGCGCCGAGCAGTCGCGCTCCAGCGATGCCGAGGCCAACCGCATCATCAACCAGTTCCTCACCGAGCTGGACGGCTTCGACGGCACCAGCGGCGTGCTGGTGCTGGGCGCCACCAACTTCGCCGATTCCCTGGATCCGGCGCTGCGCCGCGAAGGTCGCTTCGACCGCACCATCGCCGTGCCGCTGCCGAGTCTGGAAGACCGCCGTGCGCTGTTCGAACTCTATGCCGGCAAGCTGCCCTGCGCAGGCGAGCTGGACCTGGCCGCCCTCTCCCGCGGCACCGTGGGCCTGACCCCGGCGGCCATCGCCTACATCAGCAACCACGCCGCCCTGCTGGCCGCGCGCGAGAACGCCAGCGCCGTGACCATGGCGCACTTCGTCGAGGCCATCGAGACCTGCCGCATCGGCGAGCAACCGGTCGGCGTCACCCCGCTGGGTTCGGCCGAGCGCACCCGCATCGCCGTACACGAAGCCGGTCACGCCCTGGTCGCCGCGGTGCTCAACGTCGGTCGGGTGGAAAAGGTCACCCTGCTGCCCCGTGGCCAGGCCCTGGGCGTGACCCTGATCACCCCCACCGAAGACAAGCGCCTGCACCTGAAGTCGGAACTCGAAGGCCGCATCCAGATGCTGCTGGCCGGTCGTTGCGCCGAGCAGCTGTACTTCAACGAGGTCTCCTCGGGTGCCGCCCAGGATCTGCAGGAAGCCTCCAAGCTGGCGCTGTCCATGGTCGCCTCCCTGGGCATGGGCCCGAGCGGCTCGCTGCTCAGCCTGCAGGCCCTGCGCGACGCCGGCATCGAGTTCGACGCCGGGCCCAGCATCGCCTCTGCCGATCAGCTGCTGCACAGCCTGGATCACCGCTGCCTGGCGCTGATCACCGAACTCAAGCCGGCGCTGGACGACATCACCGACCAGCTGCTGCGCGACGAGACCATTCCCGGCAGCGCCGTGGCCGAAGCCATCGCCCGCGCCAGCGGCCTGGAAGCCTGCGGCGCCCTCAATCGCGCCCTGGCCTTCGTGCCGGAGCGTTCGACTGATTCGCGCGCGGGTGACAGCGAGCCGAGCATCGCGGCGGCCTTCAAGGGCGAGTGACGCCCACGACGCCTTGAAACGAAAAAGCCCCGGCCTGCCGGGGCTTTTTCATATCAGCGCCTGAGCAGACTCTTAGAGGATATTGGCGTAATCCGCCTCGATCCGATCCAGGCTCAGGTGGTTGAGGAAGTTGGAGAAGCACATCCAGGCCGCCAGGGCGTTGAGGTCCTGGAATTGCGCCGGCAGGTACTTGGGCGGCACCACCACGCCTTCATCCACCAGCTGGCGCAGGATGCGCATGTCTTCCAGGGTGGTCTTGCCGCAGAACAGCAGCGGGATCTGCTCCAGCTTGCCCTTGCGCACCGCCAGCTGGATGTAGTTGTAGATCAGGATGAAGCCCTTGAGATAGGACAGGTCCTTGGTGAAGGGCAGCCCCGTCGGCGTCGAGCCGCGAAACACCCGGCTGGCGTTCTGGTAGCCCGACTCCAGGTCGTAGCCCTGCTCCTGGAAGAAGCGGAACACCTCGAGGAAATCGGCGCCGTCCTCGGCCAGGTGGATGGCGCGGGTGCGATTGGTCAGCTTGCGCAGCCGGGTCGGATAGGAGGCGAAGGCGATCACCTCCATGAGGATCGCCAGGCCTTCCTGGGTCACGGTGGACGATGGCGGGCCCTTGGCCAGGAAGGTGCAGATCGGCTGGTTCTGGCCATTGAGGGTGGTGCCGACGTGCACCAGGCCCTCGTGGACCTCCAGCGCACGGACGTCGCGTTCGTTGAACAGGGCGTCGGCGCGCACCTTGATATAGTCGGCGCCGGCCGCGGCGTCGGCGACGATGCCATCGGATTCGAACACCCGGATGGTGCCTTCCGTCTCACCGAACACCCGATTGAGGCGCGCCTGCAGGATGGGTACGGCGTCCTTGGCGGTGAGGGTCTTGGGTTCGTCTTCCAGGGCGCCGCGATGGGCGATGTTGTCCAGGTAGCTGGACATCATCATGCCCAGGTCGGCCAGGGTCGGATCGCCGGCATGGAAGGCGTCCGAGGCCGCGCCATAGAGCTCCTGGGAGATCAGGCCGAAATCCGGGGTACCGCGCGCCTGCAGCATGCGGATCACCATGCGGTATTCGCGGCACATGCGCCTCATGATCTGGCCGACCGGATTGAACTGGCCGAGCTGGCGGGTGACCTCGCGCTCGATGCTCTGGAATTCGCCCTTGAGCGCATCGCCGTCGAAGCCCAGCGGGCGTCCCTCGTAGAAGGCGCGATCGACCGCCGGCAGGCGCTTGCCCTTGCCCTCCAGGAAACCCTGGCGCACCCCGTCGTCCCACTTCACCGCATCGAGGATGCGGATCGGCGCCTGGGCCGCGACGATGCGATCGGACAGCTGGCGGATGGTCTGGTGATAGGGGTCGAGAAAGGGCTGGCGGGCATTCATGACGGCAACCGGGCGACGGGCAAGGCTACAAGGATGGCCGCTGCCGCGTCTTTTGCCTAGGTTGCGTGACATCAGACCTGCCGAGTCGCCCTATTTGGCGAACAGCTGGCTCATGTCCTTGAAGGCCTTGAACTCCAGGGCATTGCCGCAGGGGTCGAAGAGAAACATGGTGGCCTGCTCGCCGACCTGGCCCTGGAAGCGGATATAGGGCTCGATGACGAACCGGGTTTCCCGGGCGCGCAGACGCTCGGCCAGGGCTTCCCACTCGTCCCAGCCCAGCACGATGCCGAAGTGCGGTACCGGCACGTTGTGCCCGTCCACGGCGTTGGTATGGGCCTCGTCCTGGGACGCGGTCTTGGGGTGCTCGTGGATCACCAGCTGATGGCCATAGAAGTCGAAGTCGACCCAGTGATCACTGGAGCGACCTTCGGCGAGGCCGAAGACATCGCCGTAGAAGTGCCGGGCGGCGGCCAGATCGTAGACGGGAATGGCGAGGTGAAAGGGCGACAGGGCCATGCTGGGAAATCCTGCTGAGGGGGAATGCAGCCATTCTCACCCCAGGTTTTCCTGTGCATAAAGCGTATTTTACTGCCCCGAGCGACAAAAATTTTGGGGCTCGCTACAGTGGCCTCTCCTGACTTCAGGCCACCATCATGCTTCGCGAACTCAAGACCCTGCTTGCCGTGGCCCGCCATGGCAGTTTTGCCGCGGCCGGTCTGCACGTGGGCCTCACGCCCTCGGCGGTGAGCGCCCAGATCCGCACCCTGGAACAGAATCTGGGCGTGAGCCTGTTCGACCGCAATGGTCGCAGCGCCCTGCTCAATGCCGCCGGTCGCCGGGCCCTGCCGCTGGCCGAAGAGATCCTCGCCACCTATGCGCGCATGGCCGGCGCCGGTGACGAGATCCAGGGCGAATTGCGCATCGGCGCCATCGCCAGCGTCCAGACCGGCCTGCTGCCCGGCACCCTGGTACGGCTGCGCCAGCAGGCGCCACGCCTGGAACCGCGGCTGGTGCCGGGCGTATCCCTGGCGCTGCTCAGCCAGGTGGATGCCGGCGAGCTGGATCTGGCCATCCTCATCCGCCCGCCCTTCGAACTGCCCAAGGAGCTGCACGCCACCACCCTGCTGCAGGAACCCTTCGTGCTGATCGCGCCGCCGGACCTGCCCGGCGATGATCCGCGCCTGCTGCTGGAAACCCAGCCCTTCATCCGCTACGACCGCCACTCCTTTGGCGGGCGCCGGGTCAGCGCCTTTCTGCGCGAGCAGCGGCTGGCGGTGCGCCAGATGCTCGAACTGGACGAACTCGATGCCATCGTCAAGATGGTGGAACACGGCCTGGGCGTGGCCCTGGTGCCCTGCGCCGGCCTCTGGCTGGAGCATCCCCGGGTGCGCCGGCTGTCCCTGGGCCCCCTCACCTTCCACCGCGAACTGCAGATCATCGCTCGCCACGCCGGGCGCGACCTGCCGGCCGTGGCGCTATTCCGCCGCTGCCTGACCGAAGCCGTGTCAGAGCCTGGTTAAAATCTCGCGAGCTAGAGACAAACAAGGCCTGGGCGGCCCCGCGAAAATAGCTGAGGAAGCGGATCGGACCCGCGCTCGGGTTTACGAGTGGTAAATGAGCATTCCGACGGGGCTGGCCTTCCAGGCCATTTTCAACACAGTTTGGCCGACGCGCAGCAGATTTTGAACAGGCTCTTAGAACAGGTGCACCAGCAGCCAGTAGAGTGACGCGGACAGCGCCATGGCCACCGGCAGGGTGAGCACCCAGGCCAGCGCCAGATTGCGTACCGTCGCCCACTGCAGTCCGGAGCCGTTGGCGGCCATGGTCCCGGCCACCCCGGACGACAGCACATGGGTGGTGGAGACCGGCAGGCCGAAGGCGTCCGCCGCGCCAATGGTGCCCATGGCCACCAGTTCGGCCGAGGCGCCCTGGGCATAGGTCAGGTGGGTCTTGCCGATACGCTCGCCGACGGTGATGACGATGCGCCGCCAGCCGACCAGGGTCCCCAGCCCCAGGGCGATGGCCACTGCCACCTTGACCCACAGCGGGATGAAACGGGTGGCCTGGTCGATCTGCCGCTTGAACTCCTTGAGATCCTCCTGCGCCTTGGGCGCCAGCCCCGGCAGGTGCTCCTTTTCCAGCAGGCGGATGGATTCCGAGGCCAGGTACATGGCGTTGCGCACGTTGGGCATGCTCTGCGCCGGCACGTTGTTGAGCGCGCCGTACTGGCGCACCTCGCGGGCGATGTCGTCGGTGATGGCCGCCAGCGCGGGCAGCACCTCGGGGTTGCTCTGCCGCTTGCGCACGAATTCCAGCAGCACCCCGTGGGGATCGGCCGGTGCGGCCTGGGGCGCCGCCTGGCGCAGGCCGCTGGCGGTGACCTCGGCGACGGCGGCGAAGGCTGGCGTGGCCGTGGCCGGCACGGCTCGGTTGAGCGCATAGGCGGTCGGCAGGGCGCCGACCAGGATCAGCATGATCAGGCCCATGCCCTTCTGGCCGTCGTTGGAGCCATGGGCGAAGGACACCCCGGTGCAGGTCAGGATCAGCAGGCCGCGGATCCACGGCGGCGGCGGCTCGGCGCTCTTCGGCTCCTGGTAGAGCGTCTGGTCGCGCACGATCCGTTTGAGCAGCACCAGCAGCAGCGCGGCGCAGGCGAAGCCGATCAGCGGCGAGAACAGCAGCGCATAGCCGACCTTGGCCACCTGGCCCCAGTCCACGCCGCTGCTGCCATCCATCCCACCCAGCCAGGCATGCATCAGACCGACCCCGATGATGGAGCCGATCAGGGTATGGGAGGACGACGCCGGCAAGCCCAGCCACCAGGTACCGAGATTCCAGATGATGGCGGCGATCAGCAGGGCGAAGATCATGGCGAAGCCCTTGCCCGCGCCCATTTCCACCACCAGATCCACCGGCAGCAGGGCGATGACGCTGAAGGCCACCGCACCGCTGGAGAACAGCACCCCGAGGAAGTTGCAGAAGCCGGACCAGAGCACCGCCGCATTGGGCGGCAGCGAGTGGGTGTAGATGACGGTGGCCACGGCGTTGGCGGTGTCGTGGAAGCCATTGACGAATTCGAAGCCGAGGGCGATCACCAGCGCCAGCACCAGACCGGCGAAGGGCAGCCAGGTGGTGGGCGGCGACTGGGCATCGCTGACATCGTTGTGGATACCGCCGAGGGTTACCGCCAGACCGGTCAGCAGCAGCGCGATGAACAGCACGATCCGCAGCGGACCAGGCTTGCGCGAACTGTGCAGGGGATGGGACAGCGGTGACAGGGAGGCGACTGGACTGGACGAAGGCATGGGGCGAACTCCGACACGGGATTTGCCTATCCTGCGCCGGCCACATGACGCTTTTACGTCAGCGAGGTGGCCAGACGACGGATGACCGTCGCGGGCTTTTTTCCACGTCGTCCCTGCCCTGCTAGGCTGGGACTTTGCTCAAGGATCTCGCCGATGTCCCCGCGCTGGCTGCTCTGCCCCCTGCTGCTGTCCCTCGTCACCGGCGCCCTGGCTGCCACCGGGCCTTCACCGCGCAGTTGCGCCCAGGAAATCGGGCAGCGGCCCGCTCAGGCCCTGGCCACCACCTGCCGAGCGCTTTCCCCCGCCACGCGACCGCCCTGCAACGCGGCCAACAGCTGCGCCCTGATGCAGGACGAGATCGCCCGCAGCTGCGCCCTGTTCGGCGATGGCGAGGCGGCCAAGGAACCCGGTTGCGGTCCGCTGCCCAGCAGCGCCGAGGCGGCGGCGGCCGTGGTCCGGCGTTACTACCGGGCGCTGGATGCGCGGGACTACGGC
The DNA here is from genome assembly GCF_014522265.1 of Pseudomonas oryzihabitans. Lineage (GTDB taxonomy): Bacteria > Pseudomonadota > Gammaproteobacteria > Pseudomonadales > Pseudomonadaceae > Chryseomonas > Chryseomonas aestiva. The sequence goes on along the minus strand of NZ_CP017024.1, from coordinate 2,664,336 downwards.
ACCGCCTGGCAGCTATGGGGAAGCGACGGCCAGCCCGGCAACAGCTACGAGAAATTCCGCCAGGGCTATGCCAGGACTCGCAGCGTCCAGGTGACCCTCGGTCAACCTGGCCCGGTCGAGGGTGCGGCGGGTTCGAGCTATGTCAGCATCCCGGTGACGGTCAAGGCGCGCCTCGCCGACGGTACCCGCCAGACCTTCAGCGGCCGCTATCAGCTACGCCGGGTCAACGACGTCGACGGCGCCTCGGCCGAGCAGCGCCGCTGGCACCTGGGCAGTGCGAAGCTGAAGGCCGAGCGCTAGGCTCTGTATGAAAGGTCGCCGAGCGCAGGCACTTTTCGTACAGTGCTAGTCCGGCCCGATCTGCCGCAGCTGGGATAGCCGGCTGCGCGTCCGCGACATGTCGGCGATCTCGCTGTCGGCCAGGGTCTCGTCGAGGGGCGCGGTGCTGACCAGGAACAGCGCCAGGCGACGGTCGTAGAGCACGTCCACCAGGTTGATGAAGCGCTGGCGGGCGGCGGGGCTGGCGTCGCGCAGCGGCGGCACGGCATCGAGCAGCCAGCGCTGCCAGGTTTCGCTCAGGGTCAGGTAGTCGAGGACCGCGGTGGGGCCTTCGCAGAGATCGGCGAAGCTGAAGTGCAGCAGCCCCTCCGCGGCGCTGATGGCGGGCAGGCTGCGATGGCCTACCGGCACCTCGATCCGGGTCTCCGCCAGCGGCGGCAGCCCCAGCGCCTGGCGCTGTTCCAGGCTGCCCGGCCAGAGATAGGCGCCGATACCGAAGGGATCGGGCTCGGCAGGACTGGCGCCGCGATAGTCCTGGGTACCGGCCACCGCGAGGATGTCCATGCGCGTCTCGATCAACCGGATCGCCGGCAGGAAGCGCTCGTGGTAGAGCGGATTGGGCAGCAATCCTTCCGGCGGATAGTTGGAGGTGGTGATCAGCACCACGCTGCGGCTGAACAGCGCCTTGAACAGCCGGGTGATGAGCATGGCGTCGCCGATGTCATGCACATGGAATTCATCGAAACAGAGCAGTCGGCAACCTGCGAGCAGTTCGTCCAAGCTGGCGGCCAGGGCATCGCCACCCGGCGGCTGGCGAAACATCCGCTCGTGCAGTTCACGAAAGAAGGCATGGAAGTGCACCCGGCGCTTCTCGGCGAATGGCAGGGCGGCGAAGAAACCGTCCAGCAGAAAGCTCTTGCCGCGCCCTACCGGGCCCCAGAGATAGAGACTGCGCGGCGCCTGGCGACGGAACAGGCGCGGGCGCAGGAGTTCGTCGGCGAGCCGGGCAAAACGCTCGATGGCGGCCTGCTGCGCTGCATCCAGGGTATAGCCGCGGCCCTGGGCGAGCTCGGCGAAGTGCCCCAGCACCTGCTGGGCGGGCGAAGGAGACGTCATGCAGGCGGCCAGCCGGGAAAGACAGGGCGCTAATGAAGCTACAGCCGTCGCTGCCGGTCAAGACCGGCAGCGACGTTGCACTCAGGCCGCGGCGATGAACAGGCAGAGGCAGCAAAATATCCCGCCGACCCAGGCCAGCGAACGGCGGGTGGCGTGGTCACGGATATACAGCCAAGTATAGGCGATGCGGCTCAGCAGGAAGAGGAAGGCCCAGAAGTTGATGGTGCCCTGGTCGGCGCCACCGGTGACGTGGGCGACGATTACCGCCGCGGCGAACAGCGGATTGATCTCGAAGGCATTCTGCTGGGCAGCGTTGGCCCGCGCCCGGGCACCCTCCAGCTTGCCGAGAAAGCTGCGCGGATCCCGATTGTCCTCGGGCGTGAAACCGCTGCCCTTGAACTTGGCGTAGTAGGCCGCGCCATAGGGCACGAGGTAGACGAGGAAGATGCACCAGTAGGCAAAGGTCATGTCGGCGTCCCTGGAAGGATGAGGGTTCGCCTATCTGACCTGCCGCGCCGGGAAAAATCCACTCTACCTCAGACGGCTGTGGATCTGTGGGTCCAGCGCGCCATCAGCGCGGTCGCCACCGCGCAGAGCGCCAGCACCGCGCACATGGGCACCACGGTGCCGTTGTGCAGGGCGCCCACGCTGCTGGAAGCCAGCGCCGCCAGGATGAATTGCAGGCTGCCCATCAGCGCCGAGGCACTGCCGGCATTGGCGCCCTGCCCGGCCAGGGCACAGGCCGAGGCATTGGGCACGATGCCGCCGAGCAGGGCGATGGCGCAGAACAGCGGGATCATCAGCACCGGCAGCGCCTTGGGCTGGAAGGCGCCGACCAGCAGCAGGACCAGTCCCGCCGCGGCATAGGCCACCACCGCGCGCCGCAGCCAGAAGGCCGGGCCCTGGCGGACCACCAGGCGGGCATTGAGCTGTCCGAGCAGGATGAAGCCGGCGGCGTTGAGGCCGAATACCCAGCCGTAGTGCTCGGGTTTGACGCCATAGAGTTCGATCAGCACGAAGGGCGAACCGGAGATGTAGGCGAACATTCCGGCCATGGCGATGCCGCCGGTGAGGGTGTGGCCGATGAAGGTGCGATCGCGCAGCAGCCGCAGGTAGTTGCGCAAGGCCCCCCGCAGCGGCGGCCGCGGATGGTGCGCCGGCAGGGATTCGGGCAGCCAGAGCGCCACCGCGGTGCCGCAGGCGGCGGCGAACAGCGCCAGGCTGACGAAGATCGCCTGCCAGCCAAAGGTGCTGAGCAGCAGGCTGCCGGCAAAGGGCGCGATGATGGGGGCGATCCCGGTCACCAGCATGATCTGCGAAAAGGCCCGCGCCGCGGCCATCGGCTCGCAGAGATCGCGTACCACGGCCCGCGCGATCACCATGCCGGCGCAACCGCCCAGGGCCTGGACGAAGCGCGCGGCGATCAGCCAGGGCAGGTTGGGCGCCAGGGCACAGCCCAGCGAGGCCAGGCAGAACAGGCCGATGCCGATCAGCAGCGGCAGGCGGCGGCCGAAGCGGTCTGCCAGGGGGCCATAGAACAGCTGGCCGCTGGCAAGACCGGCGAAATACACCGCCAGACTCAGCTGCACGTGTTCGATATCGGTGGCGAACGACCGTGCCAGCGAGGGGAAGCTGGGCAGGTACATGTCGATGGCGAAGGGAGCGAAGGCCGAGAGGGCCCCGAGAATCAACAATAAGCGAAAGGTCATGAAGCCTGATCCGATGGAAGCGGAAATGTCACGCAGTTACATACAATCATGTTTGTAAAAGCGGCGAGGCGAGCTAGACTGCGTGGCAGACCCACTGCCAGTCAGATCACCCATGCGTCGTACGAAAGAAGAAGCCGAACAGACCCGCCAAGCCATTCTCGATGCGGCGGAAGCCCTGTTCCTGACCAATGGCGTGGCACGTACCAGCCTGGAAATGATCGCCCGCGAATGCGGCGTCACCCGGGGTGCAGTGTACTGGCATTTCCAGAACAAGGCCCACCTGTTCCACGAAATGCTTAGCCAGATAAGGATCCCGGCCGACGAACTGACCGAGCGCCTGCGCGTCGACGGCGAGGAAGACAGCCTGCAGCGGCTGTTCAAACTGTGCATCGAAGGCATGGCGAAATTCACCCAGCCCGGCCGGGAGCAGCGGGTGATGACCATCCTGCTGCACCGCTGCGAATTCACCGAAGAGTTGCGCGAGGCCGAGGAGCGCGATCTGCAGTTCCTGCGGCAGTTCATCCGCATCACCGACGCCCTCTTCACCGCCCAGGCCGCCCGCCTGCAACCGGGCGTGACGCCGCAGCTGGCCAGCCGTATGCTGCACAGCCTGTTTCTCGGCACCCTCTCCGATCTGCTGCGCGACGAACAGACCTTCGCCCCGCTGCTGGCCGCCGATCAGGTGTTCACCACCTTCTTCCGTGCCATCGTGCGCGACTGGACTCAGTCGGCGACGGTATAGCCCGCCTGCTCGATGGCCTGGCGGAAGGGCGCATTCACCTCGACGCTGTCGATGCGCACCTCGCCCGCCTGCAGGTCCACCTCCACCCGGGCGCGGCTGTCCACCTTGAGCACCGCGGATTCGATGGCGCTCACGCAATGGGCGCAACTCATTCCAATCACCTTGATGACATGCATGGTCTGCTCCTGTCGGTCTTGACCTCTTTCTCCTGACGCCAGCGCCAGGCTCGGGTTCCAGTGTTGACCTTGACCCGAGGTCAAGGTCAACACTGAGCTCAGGAGGTGCCCATGCACGAATTCGAACTCTCCATCAGTGGCATGACCTGCGCGGCCTGCGCCGGTCGGGTCGAGCGCGCCTTGCAGAAGGTCCCGGCGGTCAGCGCGGCCGGTGTCAACCTGGCCAGCGAAAAGGCCCGCGTCAGCGCGCCGGTCGACGCGGCGCCGGCGCTGGCCGAGGCGGTCAGCGCGGCTGGCTACCAGGTGGCCGAGGTCGAGCATGACCTGGCGCTGTCCGGCATGAGCTGCGCCAACTGCGCCGGTCGGATCGAAAAGGTCCTGCGTACGGTGCCCGGGGTGCTGGCCGCCGAGGTCAACCTGGCCAGCGAAAGAGCCCGGGTAAAGACCCTGGCCGCGGTCGAGACGCCAGCCCTGATCGCCGCGGTGGAAGCCGCCGGCTACGGCGCCGAGGATCGCCACGCCGAAGACGAGCGTTCAGCGCCGGCCCGTCAGGGTGTGCCCTGGGAGGGTCTGGAGCTGGCCCTGGCGCTGCTGCTGGCCGCGCCACTGATCCTGCCCATGCTGCTGACGCCCTTCGGCTGGCACCTGATGCCGCCCGCCTGGCTGCAATTCCTGCTGGCGACGCCGGTGCAGTTCCTCGTCGGCGCGCGCTTCTATCGCGGCGCCTGGCATGCCCTGCGCGCGCGCAGCGGCAACATGGATGTGCTGGTCGCCCTGGGCACCAGCGCCGCCTTTGGCCTGAGTCTCTATCTCTGGCTGGTCAAGGGTAGCCCGCACCTCTATTTCGAGACGGCGGCCATGGTCATCGCCCTGGTGCGCCTGGGCAAATACCTGGAAACCCGCGCCAAGCGCCGCACCGGCGCGGCGCTGCGCGCCCTGGAAGCCCTGCGCCCGGAAAGCGCCCGGCGCCTCGATGCGAACGGCGAGGAAGAGGAAGTCGCCCTGAATCGCCTGCGCCTGGGCGATCGCCTGCAGCTGCGTCCGGGCGAACGCATCCCCGCCGACGGCCGCATCCTGCAGGGTGAGAGCCAGGTCGACGAAGCCCTGCTCACCGGTGAAAGCCGCCCGGTCGCCAAGGGTCCCGGCGACGAGGTGGTGGGGGGCGCCATCAACGGCGAGGGCAATCTGCAGATCGAGGTCACCGCCCTGGGTGGCGAGACGGTGCTGGCCGGCATCATCCGCCTGGTGGAAGACGCCCAGGCCACCAAGGCACCCATCCAGCAGCTGGTGGATCGCATCAGCCGGGTGTTCGTCCCGGTGGTGGTGGCCCTGGCCCTGGTCACCCTGCTCGGCTGGCTGCTGAGCGGCCACGCCCTGGAGCCCAGTCTGCTCGCCGCCGTGGCGGTACTGGTCATCGCCTGCCCTTGCGCCCTCGGGCTGGCCACCCCCGCCGCCCTTATGGCCGGCACCGGAGTGGCGGCGCGCCACGGCATCCTGATCAAGGACGCCGAGACCCTGGAGCGCGCCCAGGGCATCACCAGCGTGGTCTTCGACAAGACCGGCACCCTGACCGCCGGCCAGTTGCGCCTGCGCCAGCTGGCCACGGCACCCGGCATCGAGGAAGCCGAATTGCTGAGCCTGGCCGGCAGTCTGCAACGCGGCAGCGAGCATCCCCTGGCCGCGGCGGTCCTCCTGGCCTGTCGCGACCGCGGTCTGGACACCCTGCCCGCCCGGGACGTGCGCGCCCTGCCCGGCCGTGGCCTCCAGGGTATCTGGCAGGAGCGCTCCCTGCTGCTGGGCAATGCGCGCCTGCTGGCCGAACAACAGCTGGACGCCGGCCCCCTGGCCGACGCCGCCCGCGCCTGGGAAGATCAGGGACTGACCCTATCGTGGCTGGTGGAAACTGGCAGCCGACCGCAGGTCCTGGGGCTGCTGGCCTTTGGCGACGAGATCCGTCCGGGTGCTGCCGAGGCCATCGCCCGGCTGCGCCGCGACGGCATCGACAGCTGGCTGCTGACCGGTGACAACCGCGGCAGCGCCCGCCAGGTGGCTACCGCTCTGGGCATCGAGCAGTGGGAGGCCGAGGTGTTGCCTGCCGACAAGGCCGCCGTGGTGGCCCGGCTGCAGGCGAGCAGGGGCGGCGTCGCCATGGTCGGCGACGGCCTCAACGACGCCCCGGCGCTGGCCGCCGCCGAACTGGGCATCGCCATGGGTTCGGGTACCGCCGCCGCGCGCCATGCGGCCGGCATCACCCTGCTGCAGGAGAATCCGCGCCAGGTGGTGGCGGCACTGGACATCGCCCGGCGCACCCAGCGCAAGATCCGCCAGAATCTGTTCTGGGCCTTCGTCTACAATGTCATCGGCCTGCCGCTGGCCGCCCTGGGTCTGCTCGATCCGGTCTATGCCGGCGCCGCCATGGCCTTTTCCAGCGTCAGTGTCCTGGCCAATGCCCTGCTGCTCGGCCGCTGGCGCCCGTCCGGAGACTCCCTGTCATGAATATCGGTCAGGCCGCCAAGGCCAGTGGCCTTACCGCCAAGATGCTGCGCTACTACGAGCGCATCGGCCTGCTAGCGCCCGCCGGGCGTACCGACAGCGGCTATCGCCAGTACGGCGCCGAAGACCTGCGGGTGCTGGCCTTCGTCCGCCGCTCGCGGGAGCTGGGCTTCAGCCTGGAGGAGATCCGCCAGCTGCTCAGCCTCTGGCAGGACCGGCAGCGTGCCAGTGCCGACGTCAAGGCGCTGGCCAAGCGACACATCGCCGAGCTCGACCAGAAGATCGGCGAACTGACCCGCCTGCGCAGCACCCTGGGCGAGCTGGTGTCCTGCTGCCATGGCGACGCCAGCCCAGACTGCCCGATCCTCGATAGCCTGGGGGGCTGACGCAACCGCTGCCGCCTCGCGGGGTCCATCGGTTATCCCCCCGCTACCGAGGCACCCCCATGCAGACCCTGCACCACTACCAGATCCGCTATCGCCTCAATGGCGAGCCCCTTACCCACGAGCTGGAGAGCTTCGCGCCGGTCACCGAGGAAGAAGCGCTGCTGCAGTTGCTCATCAAGCACGTCGAGGAACCCCAGGTGGTGGTCGATGCGCCCTGGGAGCACCATGCCCAGCCGAGCATCGCCCGTCGCGCCCAGGAAGCCGGGCTGAGCGATATCGAGGTCAGCCAGCGGGACTGACGGCCGGCCCAGGCAGGTGGCTTTGCGCTATAATTCCGCGCTTTTGCCCCCTTCGCCGGAGACCTTCATGACCCTGCCCCGCCTGCGCCTCAAAGCCAATGCCGACCGCCGTCTGCGCGCCGGGCACCTCTGGGTGTACAGCAACGAGGTGGACGTCGTCGCCACCCCGCTCACCGCCTTCGAGCCGGGCGACCAGGCCATCCTGGAAACCACCAGCGGCAAACCGCTGGGCCTGGTAGCGCTGTCGCCCAACAACCTGATCTGCGCCCGCCTGTTCTCCCGCGACACCGGCTACCCGCTGGACAAGTCGCTGCTGGTGCACCGTTTCAAGGTCGCCCTGAGCCTGCGTGAGCGGCTGTTCGGCAGCCACTGCTATCGCCTGGTCTACGGCGATTCGGACTTCCTGCCCGGCCTGGTGGTGGATCGCTTCAACGACATCCTGGTGGTGCAGATCGCTTCCGCCACCATGGAGCGCCAGCGCGACGCCATCCTCGCCGCCCTGCTGCAGGTGTTCAAACCTCAGGGCGTGCTCTGGAAGAACGATGGTAGCGCCCGCGCCGCCGAAGGCCTCTCCAGCTACGTGGAAGTGGCCTACGGCGAGGTCCCCGACTGGGTGGCGCTGGAAGAGAACGGCGTGCGCTTCGAGGCGCCGGTCCGCGAAGGCCAGAAGACCGGCTGGTTCTATGACCACCGCCTGAACCGTGCGCGCCTGGCGCCCTATGTCGAAGGCAAGCGGGTGCTTGATCTGTTCAGCTACATCGGCGGCTGGGGCGTGCAGGCTGCGGCCTTCGGCGCCAGCGAGGTCATGTGCGTGGACGCTTCGGGCTTCGCCCTCGACGGCGTGGAGCGCAATGCCACCCTCAACGGCCTGGCGGAAAAGCTGGTGTGCGTCGAGGGCGATGTCTTCGAGGCGCTCAAGGAACTCAAGGCCGGCGAAGAGAAATTCGACGTCATCGTGGCCGACCCGCCGGCCTTCATCAAGAAGCGCAAGGACCTGAAGAATGGCGAGGCCGCCTACCGTCGTCTCAACGAACAGGCCATGCGCCTGCTGAACAAAGACGGCATCCTGGTCAGCGCCTCCTGCTCCATGCACCTGCCCGAAGACGACCTGCAGAACATCCTGCTCGGCAGCGCCCGCCATCTGGATCGCAACCTGCAGATCCTCGAACGCGGTGCCCAGGGCCCGGATCACCCGGTGCACCCGGCCATCCCGGAGACTCGCTACATCAAGAGCCTCACCTGCCGTCTGCTGCCCAGCTGAACGCCAGGCAGACAAAAGCCGGACACTGTCTGGCTTTTTTGTATCTCCAATGCCTCAACTCAAGGCACGAATCAACTCGTCTTTCTTCATTCGCGACCGACCGCGAACGTTCTGCTCGGCCGCCTTCCTGACCAGCTCATCGCGAGTCATGTCGCTTAGCGAGGTGCTGCTGCCAGGCGAACGTCGCGCCGCGGCACGACCGCTGTTGGGCGACTGGCCCTGCCTGGTCGCCACCGCACGCCGAGCGGAATCCTTGCGATCCGCGCGCTTGGCGGTACCGCTCTTGGACTTGCCGGAGCCACTCTGTTCGCCACCGCCGGACTGCTTGTTCACCGTCGCCCAGGCCCGCGCCTCGGCTTCATCCTTGGAGACGCCTTTTTTCTCGTAGCTCTCCTCGATGTGCTCGGCCTTGCGTACCTGCTTGTCGCTGTACGTGGATTTGTCGCCGCGGGGCATGGCAGTCTCCTGGGAAGGACTTGTTTGAAAGGTCACCGAACGAAGGTCAGGCAAGGCCTAGTCTTCCGCTTTGATGGTGGCGACATCGCCTGCCTTCACCCGCACATGACGACCCGCCACATCGGTGAATTCATAGAAGCCATCGGCCGTCTTGGTGTTGGGCCTATCTTCGGTGATGTACTGGGTACCGTCCTGCAGGGTCACCACCGTCTCGGTGGAGCAGGCCGCAAGGCCCAGCAGGGTCATGGTCAGCAATCCACCGCTCAGCAGGCGTTTCATGGGGCTTCCGGTGCGACGCGATGGATGGAGACATCGTGCAGTGCCACCAGCGCCTGACCGGACTCGATGTCGGCGAGGTGGAAGCGCTCGTCGTTGATCGCGTCCAGGTGCCGGCAGGCCAGTTCGCGGACCACGTCGGTGATGGGTACGTCCAGGTTGCTGATACGGTCGGTATAGCTTTCGCCCAGCAATTTGTAGTGGATTTCGTAGTGGCTATCGGTGTCGTCACGCATGAGGGATCTCCGCGAAAAGGCTGCCCGACTCGGGTTATTTCTATAGAGCCTGGGCAACCAGAGCGGTTCTTTTCCGCCCGTCAGACGCCGCCGAACGGTCGTCTGTCAAGTACCGCGAACCGGCTCTGGCGCACGAGCTCAACGCCCTGCCCGCATCTGCTGCAACAGGGCGCTGCACTGGGCGCCCTGCTCGTTGCTGGGCGCCACCAGTGCCAGCAGACCGGCGGCCGGCGCTGCGAAGGTGGCGAGCAGTGCCGCCGCCGCGCCGCGGGCCGCCAATGGCAATGCCTTGACCCCCGGCGAGGGACTCTTCAGGGTGCCGCGCACATAGAGCGGCGAGCGCAGCGAGAAGATGCGCAGGCCCTTGCTGTGCGGATCGACGGTAAGATCCAGGCGCTCGCTCGCCAGGTTGATGGTGCCGGTGATGTTGATCAGGGCGTTTTCGGTGTCGAGCACGAAGACCTGGGGCTGCACCAGGCCCTTCTTGAAGTCGAGGTCGGCGACCGCACAGTTGATTTCCACCTCGTCATCGCCGAACAGCCGATCGACCAGGTAGTTGCCGACATTGAGTCCGGCCAGCTCCATCAGGCTGCGGCTGATACGGCCGTCGTTCATCAGCAGCTTGAGTTCGCCGTTGCTGGTGCCAAGCAGCGCCGCCACCGAGTTGCCGGTGCCACTCAGGGTGGCATCGCCATTGAGCTCGCCCATGCTGCGCTTCATGGCCTCCACGGTGGGGAACAGCTGGTTCAGCTTGACCCGCCGCACGTGCAGATCGACCCGCCCCTGCAGCGGCGTCTTGTCGCCTTCCAGGCGCACCGTGGTGTTCAGATCGCCCCGGCCACGCCGAAGCGCAGGGGATCGAGCAGCAGCACCCCATCGGTCAGGCGCACATGGGTATTCAGATCGGTGATCGGCAGCTGCGCGTTCTGCACGATGCGCTTGCCGGTGAAGCGCACATCGGCATCCATGGCACGCCAGCGCTCGGTGCGGAATTCGGAGACCGGCAGCGCCTTGTCCGCCGGCTGCTGGCTGGTCTCGCCCTTGGCCACCTGCTGCTCCTTGGTATCGGCACCGATCAGCGGGGCCAGGTCCTCGAACAGCAACTGATCGGAGCGCAGGGTGCCACTGAGCTTGGGTCGCGGCTTGCCGCCGGTGAACAGCACCTCGCCATGCAGATCGCTCTTGCCGACCCGGCCATTGAAGTCTTCATAGCTGAAGCGGGCGCCCGCCGGATCGTTGAGCTTGACCGTGAGATGGCCGTCGGTGGCATAGGGTGCCGTCTCCGGCAGGGTGACCCCGGTCAGCGGATAGAGCTGCGCCAGGCTCTTGCCTTCCAGCACCAGGTGCAGATCCAGGGCGCCCAGGCGCCGCGGATCGGTCAGGGTGCCAAAGACCTGAACACGGGTTTCGCCCGCCCGGGCATCGAGCTGGATGGGGAAAGGCACATCGGCGTCCTGCAGCGCCAGCAGGCCACCGATCTGGCCACGGCCGCTGACCGGCACCTGCTTGTAGCTGCCCTCTACCGCCAGGGCGAACTGGAAGGACTGGGTCTGCCTGACGTTGGAGCGCTGGCGCGAAGTGCCCTGCTTGCCCACCAGATCGGCATAGGCGATAGGAGCGTCCAGGGAGGTGATCCGCGCGCGCAGCCGGGTAGCGGTCTGGGCATCGTCGAAGCCGACCTGGCCGGCGTCGAAGCCGATGGTGCCGATGTCGACGGTCCAGGCCGAAGGCTCGGCCTTGGGGTCCTTCTCGGCGGTCGCGAAGGTCCAGCTGTTGCGGCCATCGGCGAGTCGCTGGGCATTGACCACCGGTCCGCTGAGGTCGATGCGCGGGATATAGATCTGCTTGGCCAGCAGGGCCAGCGGCGAGATCCGCAACTGCACCCGGTCGAGGTGAACGAACGTCTTTTCCTTCGCCCACTCCGGATTGCCCAGGGTCAGGTCTTCGGCGGCGATGTGCGGCCAGGGAATCCAGGCGCGCCAACCGCCTTGATCCGGCTCGCGGTGCCAGACCACCCCCAGGTTGCCCTCGATGGCGAAGGGCCGGTGCAGGGCGCTCGACACCTGCTCGTTGAGGGTCGGCTTGAGCCTATTCCAGTCGAAGGTGGCCAGCACCACCACCAGCAGGACGAACAGCAGCAGGATGATTCCCAGCAGCCAGGCGAGGATCTTGCGTGGGCGCGTCATGGCCGCCTCCTTGGATTTCCGTTCCCTCTTGGGTCTGCTCAGCGCAGCGGGGTTCCCTGGACAGCCATCATGCCGTGCGTTGGCGCAGGGCGAGCAGTGCCACCGCCACCCCGATCAGAGTCAGCAGCAGCAGACTGCCACGCAGGCCCACCTGCCCCGCCACGGCGCCGATCAGCGGTGGGCCGAGCAGGAAACCGAGATAGCCGGCCGTGGCGGTCATGGCGATACCCGCAGCCGGCGTCTCGGCCACCTGGCCAGAGGCGCTGAAGGCTGCGGGCACCACATTGGACAGCCCCAGGCCGACCAGCGCGAAGCCCAGGATCGCGGTCCAGGGCGCCGGCAGAAGGACCGCCAGCGCCAGTCCCAGGGTCGCCAGCAGGGCCCCGCCAACGATCACCTGGGGACCACCGAAGCGGCCGCGGATACCGTCGCCGAACAGCCGTCCCACCAGCATGGTCAGCGAAAAGGCCGCATAGCCCAGGGTCGCCACCACCGGACTCGCGCCGCCCACCTGGCCCAGGTAGACGGCGCTCCAGTCGGTCATGGCGCCCTCCAGCATCAGGCAGCCCAGGGCGATCAGTCCCAGCGCCAGGACCCGCCGATCCGGCAGCCGCAGGGCCTGACTCACCGGACTGCGATCACCTTCGTCCAGGGCCAGGGCGGCGGGCAGCGCCAGCAGCAGCGCCACCAGGGCAGCAGTCAGCAGCACCGCCAGCGCCGAGGCGCCCAGGTGCAGCACCAGCGCCCCCAGGCCGGCGCCGAGAAATCCGCCCAGGCTGAAGGCGGCGTGGAAGGACGACATCAGCGGGCCGTTCCAGCGGCTTTCGACATCGCTGGCATGGGCGTTCATGGCCACGTCGATCAGCCCGTTACAGGCGCCGAGCAGCAGCGCGCAGGGCAGCAGCCAGCCCAGGGACGGTGCCACCCCGGGCCAGCTCAGCACCAGCACGAAGGCCAGGATGCTCAGGCGGGTGAGGCGTCCGGTCCCGCCCAGGCGCGGCACCAGCACCCCGGCGAAGGGCATGGTCAGCAGGGCGCCCAGGGCGACCGCCAGCAGCACCAGACTCAACTGACCGTCGCCCAGCAGCAGATCGCGCTTGAGTTCGGGAATGGCCGCCGCCCAGCCGCCGATTCCGCAACCGTTGGCGAGAAAGACGGTAAAGGTGGCGCGGCGTTGGCGCCGCAATACGGCAGAAGTCATGGCGATCCTTGGACGCGAGTCTAGCGATCGAGCGAATGCAGCTGCAGCCCGGCGTCACGATAGGGCTGCAGGCGCTCCTCGCTCAGCCCCGGTTCCAGCACCAGATGGTTCAGCTGATCGAGTCGGAGCACGTGATAGAAGGCCACGCTGTCGAGCTTCTCGGCGGTCACCGCGACGGCGACCTGGCTGCTCTGCTCGGCCACGGCCACCTTGAATTCGGCTTCTTCCAGGTCGAAGCCGGTCACGCCGGTCTCCACCGCCAGGGCGCAGGTCCCGAGAAAGGCCAGGTCGGCGCGCACGCCACGCAGGTCACGCAGCGCCCGGGCGCCCAGACAGGCACCCGACTCCGGCGTGGCCAGGCCGCCGATCATCAACACCCGGATCCCCGGGCGCTGCAGCAGTGCCGCAGCGATCACCGGTGCATTGGTGGCCACGGTCAGGTCGAGATCCATGGGCAGCGCCTGGGCGATGGCCAGGTTGGTCGAGCCGGCGTCCAGCAGCAGCAATTGCCCCCGTTGCGCCAGCCTGGCCGCGGCCTGCCCGAGTGTCTGCTTGGCCGCCTCGTCCTGACCGATACGCGCCGGCAGCGCCTCCGGCGGCGTCAGCAGCGAGAGCGCCCCACCGTACACCCGACGGCACAGGCCCTGGCGGGCCAGTTCGCGCAGGTCGCGACGCACGCTGTCTTCGGAAATGCCCCAGGTCGCGGCCAGTTCAGCCGACAGGACCCGGCCTTGTTCGCGCAACAGGGCCAGGATCGCGGCCTGGCGTTCTTCGGGAAGGTGGACGGCTGCTGCATTCATGCTGATACTCCAAGAGGACCAGCACATCATGCACAATCATTTATGATCGTGCAATATCATGCACCGGGCGACGCCTTGCTCCGGGCATCCAGCCAGCGGCCGCCAAAGACATTGATCAACAGCCCGAGCATGACTGCCACGCCGCCCACTTCCTGCTGAACGGTCATCTGCTCACCCAGCAGCACGGCGGCCGAACTCAGCCCCACCACCGGCACCAGCAGCGAAAAGGGCGCCACCTGGCCGGCCGGATAACGCGACAGCAGCCGGCTCCAGATGCCATAACCGACCAGGGTGGCGATAAAGGCCAGGTAGACGATGGCAAAGACCGACCCGCCCGACAGCGACGTCAGCGCCGTGGTGATCTGTTGCGGGCCTTCCAGCAGCAGCGAGAGGATGAAGAAGGGAATGGGCGGAATCAGGCTGCCCCAGACCACCAGACCGAGCATGTCCACCTTGCCGATCTTCTTGGTGACGATGTTGCCCAGCCCCCACATGGCCGCCGCCGCCAGGGTCAGCAGGAAACCGGCCAGGGTCATGGTGACGCCATGTTCGGTGCCGATCAGCAGCAGGCCGAGCGCCGCCACCAGCAGCCCGGCCAGACTCGCCCGGCGCACCTTTTCCCCGAGGAAGGTCGCGGCGAAGGCCAGGGTAAAGAAGGCCTGGGCCTGCAAGACCAGCGAGGCCAGGCCCGCCGGCATGCCCACGTACATGGCCGAGAACAGAAAGGCGAACTGGCCCAGGGAAATGGTCAGGCCGTAGGCCAGCAGCAATCGCCAGGAGACCTGGGGCGGCGCACGAAGAGGATGGCCGGAAAGGCCGCCAGGCAGAATCTCAGGGCTCCCAGCAGCATGGGCGGCACGCCATGCAGGCCAACCTTGATGACCACGAAGTTCACCCCCCAGGCCAGGATGACGACCAGTGCCAGCAACAGATCCCGGGGTGCCATCGACAACTCCTTGAACGCGTTCAGATAGATAGGCGGCTACCCTACTCCTTTGTGTCCGCGCTGCGGCGTCACAGTTGCCCACAAATTCGGCCAGTCACTCTCTGCCAAAGAAAAACCGCAGCCTGGGCTGCGGTTCGTCGGGATCAGGCGCTGCGCTTGTCGCGCAGGGGGTCGTGACCCCAGTTCATCAGCGACTTGCGCCAGCGCGAGTCTTCTATGTCGCCGTCCGGTCGCTGCTTGAGATGGCGATGCACATAGCCGATGACCTTGCGCATGGCCTGGTAGTCATCGTCTTCCAGCTCAGCCTGACGCTTGCCCTTGAGCTCCAGGATGCGTTCGCCCATGGCATGGCCGACCGCCTTGCCATCGTTGGCCGCCGTGACCTTCTTGCCACCCTTGGTCATGCCCACGCCCTTGCTGGTGTCGCCACTGAGCCATTTACGCAGCTGACTCGGGGTCATGTTGACCACCTGCTTGAACTCGCTGCGTACCTCTTTCTTGTCGTCTTTCTTGTCGTCGTTGGAAGCCTTCTTGGTGCTCATTTTTCACCTGCCTTTTGCAACGCTTTGACCAGTTCGTCTTTCTTCATGCGCGAACGCCCCCGCACCTCGCGGCGCGCCGCTCGTTTCATCAGCTCGTCCTTGGTCAGGCCGGCCAGGCCCGACTCACGCGCCGCGGCCGTCTTGCGTGCCACATCGGCGGGTTGCTTGGAATGCTGCTGGCCCCGGCGCGTGTCACGGCGCTTCTTGGCCGTGGTGCGCTGGTACTCTTCCTTGCTCAGGGAGTCCCGGGCCTTTTCCGGCAGATAGCGTTCGCCGGTGTCCTCGGATTTCTTGCCGGAGCGGGTGTCCCACTTCTCGTCGGTCCACTGCTGCAGATGATTGTCCTTGCCCTTGCCGCCCTGGTATTCACCACCGCGCTTCTGGTACTCCTGGGAGGCCAGTTGCGCCTTGCGCGCCGACCATTGACCGGGCTTGCCGCCCTTGTCGCCCTTGGTAATCTCTTTCTTCACCTTTTCCCAGAGTTCGGGATCGCTCTTCTTGGCCGTCGCACTCATGGCTCACCTCGGATTGGGGGTCACTGCAGTCGCTGTCTCTAGGATGACTGTCCAACCGAAACGGGGGTTCGCGCCAGGCGACGGATGCCCCTACCCTGCGTCTTCCGGTATCCAGAGAAAGCCATGTCCCTCGCCACCCTGCTCCGCCGCCGCCTGATCCCGCTGCTCTTCGTCACCCTGCTGGTCGGGGTCGGGGTCCCCTATGGCTGCTCGGAACTGGCCTATCGCGAACGCCAGTGGGTGTTCAGCATTGAACCGGGCAATGCCAGCTGGTTCACCGGCGTGCCGGAAGGCGTCCGCCAGTTCAACCTGCCAGTGCCGGACGGCCTGACCGGCACCGACTACCTGCACGCCTGGTGGTGGCCCGCCCGCCGGCCAGACGCCCCCACCCTTCTCTATCTGCACGGCACCCGCTGGAATCTCACCGCCCAGGTCCGGCGCATCGCCACCCTGCGGCAACTCGGCTATTCGGTGCTGGCCATCGACTATCGCGGCTTTGGCGAAAGTCCGGGCGACGTGCCCTCCGAACGCAGCGTCTACCAGGATGCCCGGGTCGCCTGGAAGTACTTGCAGAGCTTGCAGCCCGATCCCCGCAAGAGATACCTCTATGGCCACTCCCTGGGCGGCGCCGTGGCGGTGGACCTGGCCTGGCGCATCGCCCGCGACGGGAATCCCACCGGCGACTACCCCGCCGCGGCCGGTCTGATCATCGAGTCCACCTTCACCACCCTGGCCGATGCCGCCACGGCAGTGGTCGACACCCGCTTTCCCCTGCGCTGGCTGATGTCGGAGAAATTCGATTCCCTGGACAAGATCCCGGACATCCATATCCCGGTGCTCATCGTCCACGGTGGCGACGATCGCTATGTGCCTCCTCGCTTCAGCGAGGCTCTCTATGCGGCGGCCCGGCCGCCCAAGCGCCTGCTGCTGATCCCCGGCGGGACTCACTCCAACAGCATGGTGATAGGCACGCGCGACTACGCCGCCGCCTTGCGCGAACTGTTCGGCGGCGCTCACCTGAGCGAAGCGGAAAAGGAGCAATCATCGACGGGAAGCTAGAGACTTTCTGAAAGGCATCGACGGCGCTGATAGTCACTATCTGGCCAGTCTATTTTTTCTGGGCGGTCCTGCTCGGGATACTGAACGCACTCCAGCACAGTTTCCCCAGAGGACACCACCATGAACCTGCGTATCGCCTTCGGTTTCGCCCTGACCGCCCTGGCTCTTAACACCTTCGCCCAGGACTTCGCCTTCACCCCGAACGCTGCCACCCAGATCGCCGAGGAATCCAGCCAACGCCCACTGGGCCAGCTGATCAAGCAACAGCAGCAGCGCCTGCAGCAACGTACCCTGGCCGAAGAATCCAGCCTGCGTCCCCTGGGTGGGGTCATCAAGCAGCAGCAACGCCAGCTGCAGGAACGTCGGATCGCCGAGGAATCCAGCCTGCGCCCCATGGGACAGGTGATCGAAGACCAGCAACAGCGTCTCGGTGACGATGCAGTGGCCGAAGAATCCAGCCAGCGCCCCATGGGTCGGCTGATCGACCGCCAGCAGCATCGCCTGCAGGATGACGCCCTGGCCGAAAATGGCTCCGCCCAGACCCTCGACCGCCTGATCAGGGCCGGCCAGACCCGTCAGGCCTGAGCCCTACCCGTCCCTTCCTGCCCGGCCTTGCGCCGGGCTCGCCTAATCAGGTCTTCTCGCTACCCGGCCCAATGCTGGCGGGGGCCTCCACCACCATCTCCTGCGGCACCTCGTCGATGCGCGGATCCAGCGCCGCTGCCATCGGACTGACGGAATCCGGCATGGCCACGTGATGCAACGGTGCCGCGTCCAGCCGGTGCTCGCCACTGACGAACCGGGGCTGCACGAAGACGATCAGGATCAGCGCATAGGCCGAGGTCAGCACATAGAAGGTGCCGGGGCCGAAATGCTCCATCGCCGCACCGGCCAGCAGCGGCCCGATACAGGCACCGACGCCATAGGTGGTCAGCAGCATCGCCGACAATTCCACGCGCCGCTCGGGCTCGACGTGGTCGTTGGCGAAGGCCGTGGCCAGCGGGTAGAGGGTGAACAGCAGCATTCCCGAGACGAAGCCCGCGGCCAGCAGCCAGGGATAGGGCAAGCTGATCAGCCCCCACAGCGGCACCGCCGCCAGGCACAGCAACACCGCATTGGCGCGGATCAGCTTGCAGCGATCGAGGCGATCCGACAGCCAGCCCAGCGGCCACTGGGCACAGAAGCCCGCGACGATGCACAACCCCACATAGAAGCTCGACTGCGCCGTATCCAGGCCACTGCGACTGGCGAATACCGGCGCCAGGCCATAGAAGCCGCCCACCAGCAGGCCCGCGGTAAAGATGGTGACCAGCGACTGGGGTACCCGCTGCCAGAAGAAACGGATCTCCAGCGGTGCCGCCACCAGCTTGGCCGGGTGCACCCGGCGGGTCATGGCCAGGGGAATCAGGCAGGAGGCGAAGCAGATGGCGACCAGCAGCAGCGGCTTGTAGTCGAGTTGCGGATGCCAGGCCAGTAGCGCCTGACCGATCACCAGCCCCAGGTCCACCGCCACCATGTAGCCGGCGAACACCTTGCCGCGCTGATGATTCTCCGCCTGCTCGTTGAGCCAGCTCTCGATCACCATGTATTGATTCATCATCACCACGCCCATGATGAATCTCAGCGCGATCCAGACGTTCAGGTCGTCGATCAGCGCGTGGATCAGCACGGTGACGGTCGCTGCGCCCGCGCAGGCCACATAGGAACGGATGTGGCCGACGCTGGCGATCAGCCGATGACCGAACTTGCCACCGCAGACCAGTCCGAAGTAGTAGGCCGCCATCAGGGCGCCGGTCCACAGATCCCCCGCCCCCTCGCCGGTCAGTCTCAGACCGATATAGGTGGTGAAGAGGCCGGAGCCGGCCAGCATCAGGAGAGTGGCGAAATAGAGTGCAGGAAAGGTAACGAGAGGGCTGAACATCAGGGATCACATGAAAAGAAGCGGAAAGCCGGAACGGACCAGCCGGAGCTGATCGTCGGGACTACGGAAGGAAAAGCTTTAGGAGATAGCGCCGGAAATCACTCCGGCTCTTGGCGCCTGCTGGTCTCGGTACGCTGGCGCTGCCGCCATTGATCCAGATAGACCACCTGGCCGTGTTCGGGCTTGGCCTGATAGGCAGGGGCCGAAGCCACCACCGAATCTGCCGCCGGGCGCTCGACCTCGGGTACCAGGAAGGGCGCGAACTCGACCTTGGCCAGGGTCTTGCCGAACAGGGCCAGAGAGGCATCGAACCGCTCTTCGCCCGTCACGGTGAACTCGAAGGCGAACAACCGCGCCAGGCGCTTGCGCCCCTTGGCATCGGCCAGCCAGCGAAAGCGGGAAAAGGCCACGGCGCCATCGAGCAGCATGACCTTGCGGCGACGACACTCCTGCTCGGCCAGCAACAGCGCCCGTTCGCGAATGCCGTGGGCGTGCCAGAACCACAGGCCAATGCCGACTGCGCCCAGTAACAGGCTGAGATTACCTAGCGTCAGCATCTTCGCTCCTCATCGAAGGGTACCGCCGTCACTGACGCCGTGCAGCGTCACCAGATGCCGTCTCGTTCAACAGGCGAATGTTTTCACGCTCGCCTTTGTACAGCGCCAGAGGGGCGATTTCCTTACCCAGCAATGGCACCTGCTGTTGGTGCCATATGTAGTAGAAAACGTTCAGTACCACCAATAGCAGAAACAACCAACGCATCATTCGTTCTCGAGCGGACACGCCAAAGCCAATCCAGCAAACACCATATCGGGCACGATTCGCGCGCCCGGAACGACATGTTTGACCAGTTCCGCGTCACCCCCGGTCAGAAAGATCTCGCAACCTTCGGCGAACATCTCCTGAGCCAGTTCGTACTGGGTACGGACGAATCCCTTGAGCATGTACAGACACCCACGCTCCACGGCCTCGCTGGTCGTGCGTCCTGGTGCCTCGTAGCGTTCACCACTGGCCCAATGTGGATCGTAGCGGATCCGCCGGGTATGGGTCTGCAGTTCCCGACGCATCAACGGAATCCCCGGACAGATGAACCCTCCCTGATGCTCGCCCTGGGCGTCGACCAGATCGGCCGTGACCGCGGTGCCCAGATCCAGGACCACGCACGCCTTGCCCTCGGCCAGCCGTACCGCGGCCAGGATCACCAGCCAGCGATCCATGCCCAGGCGCTGATAATCACGATAGCCATTACGTACGCCATTCCAGGCCTCGACCGGGACGGCCTGGTGACAGGGAATGCCGAAGGTAGCGGTCAGCCGCTCCTTGAGCTCCTGGGTCTCTTCGTCGCTGCGCACGCTGACCAGGCGACAAGCCGCCAGTGGCGGTGTATCGGGCTGGGACAACGCAGCCACCAGGCCCTCGTCGCTGTCGACAATGCCCGTAGCGGCCACTTCGGCGCCGGCGGCAAGCAGCCGCCACTTGATCAGGCTGTTACCGCAATCGAGTTCAAGAATCATGATCTAGGCTCAGGCTCAATTCGCCACCGCTGAAGGCCTGTGGCTGACCGTCTACATGCATGAGGATAGCCCCATCTTCGGCAACTCCTGCCACTGTGCCCTGAATACAGCGAACCCCCGAAGACAGGGTTACCGCTCGACCTTGCCAGCCATGATAACGCTCCCACTCGTCGCGCAGGGCGGCGAATCCGGCCTGGCGGTGAATCTGCCACAGGTTATCGATCTCCCGGAGCAGCAGGCTGGCAACCTGGTTGCGATCCTGCAGACCACCCAGGGCTTCGGCCATGGAGATCCAGGGCTGATCGATGTTGTCGGCCAGACGCATGTTGACGTTTATACCGATGCCGATGATGGCCTGACAGACGTCCTGCGGATCACCCGACAATTCGATGAGGATGCCGGCCAGCTTGCGGCCACGCACCAGGACGTCGTTGGGCCACTTCAGGCAGGCATCCTCGACGCCCAACTGTTGCAGCGTCC
Organism: Pseudomonas oryzihabitans; assembly: GCF_014522265.1. GTDB lineage: Bacteria > Pseudomonadota > Gammaproteobacteria > Pseudomonadales > Pseudomonadaceae > Chryseomonas > Chryseomonas aestiva. The sequence continues at coordinate 2,643,743 of NZ_CP017024.1, read as the reverse complement.
TGATGACCGCCAGGCCCATGGTCAGGCTCAGGGCCTGCAGCTTCTGGATCCCGCCCTGACTGGATACCACGGCGGTGAGATAAAGATTCTTGCCATAGGGACTGACCCAGGCGCGCCCACGACGGCCGCGGCCAGCCTGCTGATGCTCGGCCAGCAAGGCGAATGGAGGCAATTGCTGATGCAGACGCCGTTGCGCTTCGGCATTGGTGGAGTCGATGGAAGCCAGGACCGCTACCGGCCAACCGCCCTCTTGGGCGATCCGCTCGGCATCGAGCAGCGACAGGGGCTCTTCCAGGCGGTAACCCCGGCCCGGCACCTTGAACACCTCGACGCCCAGGTCATCTTCCAGCGTCTTCAGCCGCTTCCAGATGGCACTTCTGGAGACGCCCAAGGCCTCACCAAGCTCGACGCCGGAATGAAATTTTCCATCACTCAGCAGTTTCAGCAACGGCATTCCCAGACTCCGTTCGACTTTCTTCCGCCCCAAAGACAACACCCCCGCCAGAGTGAACTGAGCGGGGGTGCTGGGTGTTAGGCGCTTGACGATGACCTACTCTCACATGGGGAAACCCCACACTACCATCGGCGATGCATCGTTTCACTTCTGAGTTCGGGAAGGGATCAGGTGGTTCCAATGCTCTATGTTCGTCAAGCAATTCGGTTGGCTGACCAGGCGATGAGGCTGCCTGGCTGGCCCAATTGGGTCTGTGATCGAAGTAGACAACTCGTCTTGGGTCTTGCGAACCCACGCGCCGTTTTCGGCGTCGTCTTCCTCACGCTCTGACACGCGGTCAGATTGTTTGGGTGTTATATGGTCAAGCCTCACGGGCAATTAGTATCGGTTAGCTCAACGCCTCACAGCGCTTACACACCCGACCTATCAACGTCGTAGTCTTCGACGGCCCTTCAGGAAGCTCAAGGCTCCAGTGAGATCTCATCTTGAGGCAAGTTTCCCGCTTAGATGCTTTCAGCGGTTATCTCTTCCGAACATAGCTACCCGGCAATGCCACTGGCGTGACAACCGGAACACCAGAGGTTCGTCCACTCCGGTCCTCTCGTACTAGGAGCAGCCCCTCTCAAATCTCAAACGTCCACGGCAGATAGGGACCGAACTGTCTCACGACGTTCTAAACCCAGCTCGCGTACCACTTTAAATGGCGAACAGCCATACCCTTGGGACCGGCTTCAGCCCCAGGATGTGATGAGCCGACATCGAGGTGCCAAACACCGCCGTCGATATGAACTCTTGGGCGGTATCAGCCTGTTATCCCCGGAGTACCTTTTATCCGTTGAGCGATGGCCCTTCCATACAGAACCACCGGATCACTAAGACCTACTTTCGTACCTGCTCGACGTGTCTGTCTCGCAGTCAAGCGCGCTTTTGCCTTTATACTCTACGACCGATTTCCGACCGGTCTGAGCGCACCTTCGTACTCCTCCGTTACTCTTTAGGAGGAGACCGCCCCAGTCAAACTGCCCACCATACACTGTCCTCGATCCGGATAACGGACCAGAGTTAGAACCTCAAGATTGCCAGGGTGGTATTTCAAGGATGGCTCCACGCAGACTGGCGTCCACGCTTCAAAGCCTCCCACCTATCCTACACAAGCAAGCTCAAAGTCCAGTGCAAAGCTACAGTAAAGGTTCACGGGGTCTTTCCGTCTAGCCGCGGATACACTGCATCTTCACAGCGATTTCAATTTCACTGAGTCTCGGGTGGAGACAGCGCCGCCATCGTTACGCCATTCGTGCAGGTCGGAACTTACCCGACAAGGAATTTCGCTACCTTAGGACCGTTATAGTTACGGCCGCCGTTTACCGGGGCTTCGATCAAGAGCTTCGCTTGCGCTAACCCCATCAATTAACCTTCCGGCACCGGGCAGGCGTCACACCCTATACGTCCACTTTCGTGTTTGCAGAGTGCTGTGTTTTTAATAAACAGTCGCAGCGGCCTGGTATCTTCGACCGGCATGAGCTTACGGGGTAAACCCTTCACCCTCACCGGCGCACCTTCTCCCGAAGTTACGGTGCCATTTTGCCTAGTTCCTTCACCCGAGTTCTCTCAAGCGCCTTGGTATTCTCTACCCGACCACCTGTGTCGGTTTGGGGTACGGTTCCTAGTTACCTGAAGCTTAGAGGCTTTTCCTGGAAGCATGGCATCAACCACTTCTCCTTCTAAAAGAAGGATCGTCATCAGCTCTCGGCCTTAACTGTCCGGATTTACCTAAACAGTCAGCCTACCACCTTAAACTTGGACAACCAACGCCAAGCTGGCCTAGCCTTCTCCGTCCCCCCATCGCAGTAACTAGAAGTACGGGAATATTAACCCGTTTCCCATCGACTACGCCTTTCAGCCTCGCCTTAGGGACCGACTCACCCTGCGTCGATTAACGTTGCGCAGGAACCCTTGGTCTTTCGGCGTGCGAGTTTTTCACTCGCATTGTCGTTACTCATGTCAGCATTCGCACTTCTGATACCTCCAGCAAGCTTCTCAACTCACCTTCACAGGCTTACAGAACGCTCCTCTACCGCATCACCAAAGGTGATACCCGTAGCTTCGGTGCCTGGTTTGAGCCCCGTTACATCTTCCGCGCAGGCCGACTCGACTAGTGAGCTATTACGCTTTCTTTAAAGGGTGGCTGCTTCTAAGCCAACCTCCTAGCTGTCTAAGCCTTCCCACATCGTTTACCACTTAACCAGGACTTTGGGACCTTAGCTGACGGTCTGGGTTGTTTCCCTTTTCACGACGGACGTTAGCACCCGCCGTGTGTCTCCCATGCTCGGCACTTCTGGGTATTCGGAGTTTGCATCGGTTTGGTAAGTCGGGATGACCCCCTAGCCGAAACAGTGCTCTACCCCCCAGAGTGATACATGAGGCGCTACCTAAATAGCTTTCGAGGAGAACCAGCTATCTCCGAGCTTGATTAGCCTTTCACTCCGATCCACAAGTCATCCCCTGCCTTTTCAACGGAAGTGGGTTCGGTCCTCCAGTCAGTGTTACCTAACCTTCAACCTGCTCATGGATAGATCGCCCGGTTTCGGGTCTATTCCCAGCGACTAAACGCCCTATTAAGACTCGCTTTCGCTACGCCTCCCCTATTCGGTTAAGCTCGCCACTGAAAATAAGTCGCTGACCCATTATACAAAAGGTACGCAGTCACCTAACAAAGTAGGCTCCCACTGCTTGTACGCATACGGTTTCAGGTTCTATTTCACTCCCCTCTCCGGGGTTCTTTTCGCCTTTCCCTCACGGTACTGGTTCACTATCGGTCAGTCAGGAGTATTTAGCCTTGGAGGATGGTCCCCCCATATTCAGACAGGGTTTCTCGTGCCCCGTCCTACTCGATTTCATTGATAAGAGCGTTTCGCGTACAGGGCTATCACCCACTATGGCCGCCTTTTCCAAAGCGTTCCGCTACTCTCAAATCAACTTAAGGGCTGGTCCCCGTTCGCTCGCCACTACTAAGGGAATCTCGGTTGATTTCTTTTCCTCAGGGTACTTAGATGTTTCAGTTCCCCTGGTTCGCCTCTTAACCCTATGGATTCAGGTTAAGATACCCAGCTTATGCTAGGTGGGTTTCCCCATTCAGAGATCTCCGGGTCACAGGTCATTTGCCACCTCACCGAAGCTTATCGCAGGCTATCACGTCTTTCATCGCCTCTGACTGCCAAGGCATCCACCGTATGCGCTTCTTCACTTGACCATATAACCCCAAGCAATCTCGCTGGCATCCAAGGACGCT
>NZ_CP017024.1:1020000-2637500 GCF_014522265.1 Pseudomonas oryzihabitans | reverse complement strand
GGGGCGCATTATAGGGGAGTTTCGGAACAGGTCAACAGTTATTTTACGGCCGAGTTGCAGCGGATCAATTCGGCCATGTCCCTGACCGCCTGCTTGAAGCCGACGAAGACTGCCTGGGCGACGATGGCGTGACCGATGTTCAGCTCGTTGATACCTGGCAGGGCCGCGATCGGCTGAACATTGTGGTAGTGCAGGCCATGGCCTGCATTGACCACCAGCCCGAGGCCGGTGGCGAATTCCACGGCCTTGGCCAGGCGCTGCAGCTCCAGGGTCTGCTCGTGCTGGGTATCAGCCTCGGCATAGCGACCGGTGTGCAGTTCGATCACCGGGGCGCCGCAGTCCTTGGCCGCCTGAATCTGCTGCAGATCCGGGTCTATAAAGAGGGACACTTCCGAAGCGGGCAGCGCGGCAATGGCATCGCGGATGCGCTGGACCTGCCCCAGCACATCCAGGCCACCTTCGGTAGTCAGCTCTTCCCGCCGTTCGGGCACCAGGCAGACATGCTCCGGGCGGATCTCCCGAGCGAATGCCAGCATCTCGGGGGTCAGGGCGACTTCGAGATTCATGCGGGTCTGCAGGAGGTCGCGCAGCAGGCGGACATCCCGCTCCTGGATATGGCGACGGTCCTCACGCAGGTGCAGGGTGATGCCATCCGCTCCTGCTTCCTCGGCGTCCAGTGCCGCCTTGACCGGGTCGGGATATCTCGTACCCCGAGCCTGGCGCAGGGTGGCGACATGATCGATGTTGACGCCCAACAGAACACGACTGAACTCTTTCATGGCTTATTCACTTGGCTTGGCGAACAATTCGCGACTCATCAGGGGTTTGCTGCCCAGGTGCGGCGCCAGGGCCTGGCGCATCAGGCGCTTGGCAGCGCGGACTACCGTGGGATCGTCCCATTCGCCGCGATCCAGTGCCAGGATTTCCGCGCCGGCCAGACAGCCCGGGCGAACCTCGTCGACGGGCTCGAAGCCCTGATCCGGAATGAAGCGATAGAGACGCTGGGCTTCGATGGCCCGACCATCCAGGGCCTGGGCCAGCGAAAAACCGTAGCCCAGCAGATCAAGCAGACGCCATTCGAAGGTACGCAACAGGGGTTCGACCGGACGGCCCTGGACCAGGGCGGCCAGGGTCAGACCATAGAGTTCGAAGAGGGCGGGATAGGGATCTTCGGCGGGTAGCAGCCGGACCAGCAGTTCGTTGAGATAGAAGCCACTGAAAAGGGCCTGTCCCTGAAGCAGAAAGGGCGGCGCCAGGGCCGCCACCTTCTGCAGATTCTTCAACTCCCCTCGCCCGCTGAGCTGGGCCTCGAGTGGAATGAAGGGTCTGGCCAGACTCCCGGAGCGGGAGCGGGCCGCGCGCAATACGGTACGGACCCGGCCAAAGGCGCCGAACACATCCACCAGCGCACTGCTTTCCCGGTAGGGGCGCGAATGCAGGACGAACAGCGGCTCGGACGCCTGCATCGCTAGAGGTCGGAGTAACCCAGAGAGCGCAGGGCACGCTCGTCATCGGACCAACCGCCTTTGACCTTGACCCAGAGGTTGAGCATGACCTTGGCGTCGAACAGGGTTTCCATGTCGTGGCGGGCTTCCTGGCCGATCCGCTTGATGCGCTCGCCGGCCTGGCCGATGAGGATCTTCTTCTGGCCATCACGCTCGACCAGAATCAGGCCGTGGATGTGCAGCACGCCGTTGTCGTACTTGAATTCCTCGATCTCGACCGCGACCTGATAGGGCAACTCCGCCCCCAGCTGGCGCATGATCTTTTCCCGGATCAGCTCGGCCGCGAGAAAGCGGCTGGATCTGTCGGTGATCTGGTCCTCGGGGAAGAAGTGGTCACCTTCCGGCAGACGTTCGGCGACCAGCTCTTCGAGGGCGTCGAGATTGTGACCATGCTGGGCGGAGATGGGAATGAGCGCGGCTTCCGGCAACTGCTCCTGCAGCCATTGCAGGTGCGGCAGCATGTCGGCCTTGTCTTCCAGGCGATCCATCTTGTTGACGGCAAGCAGCACCGGGCACTTCACGAAGCGCACTCGCTCCAGCACCATCTGGTCTTCGTCGGTCCAGCGGGTGCGATCGACCACGAACACCACGACGTCCACATCGCGCAGGGCGGTGACGGCCGTCTTGTTCATGAAGCGGTTGAGCGCCTTCTGGTTTTCCTTGTGCAGACCGGGGGTATCCACATAGATGGTCTGGACCTCACCCTCGGTCTTGATGCCAAGCATGTTGTGCCGGGTGGTCTGCGGCTTGCGCGAGGTGATGGCCAGCTTCTGCCCCAGGATATGGTTGAGCAGCGTGGACTTGCCAACGTTGGGGCGACCCACGATGGCTACGTAGCCGCAGCGCGATGCCTTCAGCTCATCATTCATGACCATTCTCCACGCCCAGGGCGATCAAGGCCGCCGAGGCCGCTATCTGTTCGGCGATGCGGCGACTGGCGCCCTGCCCCGTCGTCTTTTCGTTGAGCATGGCGATCTCGCATTCGACGAAGAAGACCCGGCAATGGGGCTCTCCTTCGATGGCGACCACCTCGTAGCGCGGCAGGTCGCAGGCGCGCGCCTGGAGAAACTCCTGCAGCCGCGTCTTGGGATCCTTGTTGGTATCCACCGGCGTCAGCTCGCGAAGTTGCGGACCCAGCCAGGCCATGACCCGGTCTTTCGCCGCGTCCATGCCGGCATCCAGATAGATGCCGCCGATCAGGGCTTCCATGGCATCGGCGAGAATGGATTCGCGACGAAAGCCGCCGCTCTTCAGCTCACCGGAACCCAGGCGCAGGTAGTCACCGAGTTCGAAGCTGCGGGCCAGCAGCGCCAGGGTCTCGCCTTTCACCAGCTTGGCCCGCAAGCGGGACAGCTGGCCTTCGCGGGCCTGGGGGAAGTGATCGTAGAGGGCTTCGCCAATGATGAAGTTGAGGATGGCGTCGCCGAGAAATTCCAGGCGTTCGTTGTTGCGACCGGCAAAGCTGCGGTGCGTGAGGGCGAGCAGCATCAGGTCCGGGTCCTGGAAGGTATAACCCAGCCGACGCTCGAGGCGATCTAGAGATAAAGTCACGGGAGATTTATACGGAAATCACGATTGAAACGAACGACCAGATCGATGTTGCGGATCAGGTGTTCACGTTTTTCATAGTCGAGGTGGATCTGCAGGTGGTTGCCGTCGGCTTCGACGCGCATGGCCTTTTGCAGATCGAGATCACGGATGTCGTTCACCTGCATACCCTTCCCCACGTAGCTGTAGACGTCGGACACGCTGCGAATCTGGTTATCGGGGTTGTCGCCGATGGATTCGATGACCTTGGTCAGAGCATTGTAGTCCAGGTAATGCGGAACGAGTTTCATGGCCGTGCTGGCCAGGAAGGCGATGACGCAGAGTCCGAGCAGACCACCGAGAAACGACAGACCCTGCTGACGCGACGGGAGACCGGGCACTCTGCGTTCATTCATCTGATGATACCTACGCGAGACAGGGTGGGCATGCTCTGCAGCTTGGGCTCCGGCCAGCTCAGCCAGACGGCGAAGGCCTTGCCGACGATGTTGCGGTCGGGAACCATGCCCAGCAGATCACGGGGAATGTTGGGATCGTCCCAGTAGCGACTGTCGTTGGAGTTGTCGCGGTTGTCACCCATCATGAAGTAGTGACCGGCCGGCACCTTCCACTCGTGGTCGGGCTCCATGCGATAGCGGGTCATCTCCTCGCGGATCAGGTGTTCGGCCTTGCCCAGTTGTTCCTTGAACAGCTTGACGCTGCCCAGCGAACCCGGCTCGTCGCCTACCAGCTCCTCGCTGACGCGCTGGCCGTTGATGTACAGCTGCTTGTCGCTGGTATAGCGGATGGTATCGCCCGGCACGCCGATCACGCGCTTGATGTAGTTGACGCTGGGATCGCTGGGATAGCGGAACACCATGACGTCGCCACGCTGCGGATCACCGATCGGGATGACCTTGAGATCGATCACCGGCAGGCGGATGCCGTAGGCGAATTTGTTCACCAGGATGAAGTCGCCCACTTCCAGGGTCGGCTTCATGGAGCCCGAAGGAATCTGGAACGGCTCCACCAGGAAGGATCTCAGGATCAGCACGATGGCCAGGACGGGAAAGAAGGACTTCCCGTACTCGACCAGCGCCGGTTCCTTGTTCAACTGCTCCAGGACCACGGGATCAGGCTCGCTGACCTGCTGCCCGTAGGTCTGGATCGCCTTGCGACGACGCGGTGCGAGCACCAGCAGATCGATGAGCGCCAGGGCGCCGCAGACGGCGACCGCGAGAACCAGCAACAGAGGGAAGTTCCAGGACATGGGCTTCAGCTATCCACCTTGAGCACGGCCAGGAAGGCCTCTTGAGGAATCTCTACGCTACCAACCTGCTTCATGCGTTTCTTGCCCGCCTTCTGCTTTTCCAGCAGCTTGCGCTTACGGGAGACGTCACCGCCATAGCATTTGGCCAGGACGTTCTTGCGCAGCGCCTTGACGGTGGTGCGGGCGACGATCTGACCGCCAATGGCTGCCTGGATCGCCACGTCGAACATCTGCCGCGGGATCAGCTCCTTCATCTTCTCGGTCAGGGCGCGACCCTTGTAGTGCGCCTTGTCGCGATGGACGATCAGGGCCAGGGCGTCGACCTTCTCGCCGTTGATGAGGACGTCGAGCTTGACCAGGCTGGCCGCCTCGAAGCGATCGAAGCTGTAATCGAGCGACGCATAGCCGCGACTCACCGACTTCAGGCGGTCGAAGAAGTCCAGTACCACCTCGTTCATCGGCAGGTCGTAGCTGACCTGCACCTGGCTGCTGAGGAACTGCATGTCGCGCTGGACGCCACGCTTTTCAATGCAGAGGGTGATGACGTTGCCCAGGTGCTCCTGGGGTACCAGGATGTTGGCGCGGACGATGGGCTCGCGCATCTCGGCGACGGAGGCCAGGTCCGGCAGTTTCGAGGGGTTGTCGACATAGATGGTGCTGCCATCCTTGAGCACCACCTCGAAGACCACGGTCGGCGCCGTGGTGATGAGGTCGAGATCATATTCGCGCTCCAGGCGCTCCTGGATGATCTCCATGTGCAGCATGCCGAGGAAGCCGATGCGGAAGCCGAAGCCGAGGGCCTCGGAGCTTTCCGGCTCGTATTGCAGGGCCGCGTCGTTGAGGGTGAGCTTCTGCAGCGCTTCGCGGAAGTCCTCGAAGTCGTCGGAGCTGACCGGGAACAGACCGGCGTAGACCTGCGGCTTGACCCGCTGGAAGCCCGGCAGCATGGCCACGTCAGGGGTGGCGCTGAGGGTCAGGGTGTCACCGACCGGAGCACCGAGGATTTCCTTGATGCCGGCGATGATGAAGCCTACTTCACCGGCCTTCAGGTCAGGCATCTCGGTGTGCTTGGGCGAGAAGACACCGACGCTGTCGACCTGGTGCACCTTGCCGGTGGACTTGACCAGGATCTTGTCGCCCTTCTTGACCCGACCGTGCTTGACGCGCACCAGCGAGACGACGCCCAGGTAGTTGTCGAACCAGGAGTCGATGATCAGGGCCTGCAGCGGTGCGTCGATCTCGCCTTCCGGCGGCGGAATGACCTTGACCAGTTGTTCGAGCACCTCGGGTACGCCCATGCCGCTCTTGGCACTGCAGGGCACGGCGTCGGTGGCATCGATGCCGATGATGTGCTCGATCTCGGCCTTGACCTTGTCCGGATCGGCCTGGGGCAGATCCATCTTGTTCAACACCGGCATGACCTCGAGGCCCTGCTCGATGGCGGTGTAGCAGTTGGCGACCGACTGGGCTTCCACGCCCTGCCCCGCGTCCACCACCAGCAGCGCGCCTTCGCAGGCGGCCAGCGAGCGGCTGACCTCATAGGTGAAGTCGACGTGGCCAGGGGTATCGATGAAGTTGAGCTGGTAGGTCTTACCGTCTTCGGCCTTGTAGTACAGCGTAACGCTGTGGGCCTTGATGGTGATGCCGCGCTCACGCTCGAGATCCATGGAATCCAGGACCTGGGCCTCCATTTCTCGGTCGCTCAAACCACCACACATCTGGATGAACCGATCCGCAAGCGTCGACTTGCCGTGATCGATGTGGGCGATGATGGAGAAATTGCGGATATGGCTCAGATCACTCACGAATCAGCACTCGAATAGCCAGCGGCGGAACATCCGCCGGGAAAATAGCGGGGGAGTTTACCTGAATGCGGCAAACAAGGGGACTCGCGCCGTTCGAGCGGACAAAAAGAAGGGGCGGTCGCCCGCCCCTACGCGCCTGCCTTGCCGTTACTTGCCCGGCAGCTTGAAGGTGATGAAGCTGGCGCGACCGTCGCGCACCACGCGCATCGAGATGGAACGACCCGCCGGCAGCGCCGAGGTGATCTTCTCGAAGGCCGGGGCCGATTCGATCGGCTGGTTGTTCAGGTGGGTGATGACATCGCCCGGACGCAGGCCGATGGCCGCAGCGGGACCGTCGCCACTCAACTTGTTGATGACCACACCGCCCTGGATATCCAGGGTCTTCTTCTGCTCGGGCGTCAGATTGGCGACGGCGATGCCCAGGCGATTGCTGGCGCGGTCGGAGCCACGCTCGCCACCGGAAGCGGCCTGGTCATCCTTCGGCATGTCGCCCACGGTAACGCTGAGGTTCTGCCGCTTGCCTTCGCGGATGATCTCCATGTCGGCCTTGGCACCCGGCTTGAGGTTGCCGATCAGGTGCGGCAGGTCGGCGGACTCCTCGATCTTCTGACCATTGACCGAGAGGATGACGTCACCCACCTTGATGCCGCTCTTGGCGGCGGGACCGTCGTCCAGGGTCTGGGCGACCAGGGCACCCGCCGGACGATCCAGGCCGAAGGATTCGGCAAGGTCCTTGTCCACTTCCTGGATGACCACGCCGAGCCAGCCGCGACTGACCTTGCCTTCGGTCTTGAGCTGATTGGCCACGTTCATGGCGACGTCGATCGGGATGGCGAAGGACAGCCCCATGAAGCCCCCGGAGCGGGTGAAGATCTGCGAGTTGATCCCGACCACTTCCCCCTTGAGGTTGAACAGGGGGCCGCCGGAGTTGCCCGGGTTGATGGCTACGTCGGTCTGGATGAAGGGGACGTAGCTTTCATTGGGCAGGCTGCGACCCTTGGCGCTGACAATGCCGGCGGTGACCGAATGATCGAAGCCGAAGGGTGAGCCGATGGCCAGCACCCATTCACCCACCTTGAGCTGGTCGGAGTTGCCCAGCTTGAGGGTAGGCAGGTCCTTCGCGTCGATCTTCAGCAGGGCCACATCGGTGCGGGGATCCGCGCCGATCAGTTTGGCGGTATGGTCGCTGCGGTCGGACAGGCGCACCAGGATCTCGTCGGCATCGGCGACCACATGATTGTTGGTCAGGATGTAGCCATCGGGCGAGATGATGAAGCCGGAACCCAGCGACTGGGCCTGCTCCTGCTTGCCCCGGGGACTGCGCGGCATCTGCGGAATGCTGCGCTCGAAGAATTCACGGATACCCGGTGGCAGGCCTTCCAGGTCGGGCATGGTCATGGCGCCGGCGCCGCGACCTTCGGGAATTTTCTGCCGGGTGCTGATGTTGACGACCGCGGGAGATGCCGCCTCGACCAGCCCGGTGAAATCCGGCAGATCGGCCCGGGCCATGGCCGTCATTCCCATCAGCCAGAGCCCCATCAGGGCAGCCGTGTAATGCTTTAGATTGCGCATGCGCATGCAGCTCCACTCTATCCAATGACTTGAACACATCGCTGGCGACCTGCCTTTCCGGGATCGGAGGCACTGTCAGTGACGACTGGCAGCAGAAATACCACGCCCTTGCTGAACGATAGCTTTCGAAGCTTTTTTGCGACCTGGTCGAAAATCTCCAGGGCAAAAAAAACGGCGCCTGGAGCTGGGCTCCGGGCGCCGTTTCGAGGTGAAGCCAGCGGATCAGCGCTGGGCAGGAGCGTCCTGCTTTTCACCTGCTGCAGGCTGATCAGCCTTGACCTGGGCGTTGGCCTTGGTGCTTTCTTCGCTGAAGCTGGCCAATACAGCCGGGCTACGTGCGGGTTGTGGCACGGTCAGCTGGCTCGGCGCCTGCTGGGCCAGACCCTGGGTGGAGACGTCGGACTGGTTGTACATCCGCACGCCTGCCAGTACGGCGAAGGTCACGGACGCAGCGACCGCGACACGACCCAGGCTCGACCAACGACCCTTGCTCGCCTGAGCGGCAACAGGTGCTGCTACTGGCGCTGTGGCGACCTCATCACGCTCCAGCGTGGTGGTGACGCCTTTGGCGATATCCAGATTCGGCAGCATGGGCTCACCGCGAATCACGGCGCTGACCATGGCGTAGCGCGACCAGGTGGCGCGCAATTCCGGGTCCTTGCTGACCTCGGCGATGACGCGCCGGGTTTCGAATTCGTCCGCTTCGTTATCCATAACAGCGGACAGGGATTCCAGCAGGGCTTCACGACTCATACGTATTACCTCTCTAAAAGCTGTCGCCGCTGTCTATGCATCACGCAGCAGGGGCTGCAATGCTTTGTCTATCGCTTCCCGAGCCCGGAAAATCCGGGACCGGACCGTTCCCACCGGACATTGCATAACATTGGCAATGTCCTCGTAGCTGAGGCCTTCGAACTCGCGAAGAGTCAGCGCGGTGCGCAGATCTTCCGGGAGTTGCTGGATGGTCCGATGCACGGTGGCCTCGATCTCATCCCGCAAAAGGGACCGCTCCGGGGACTCGATATCCTTTAGAGCATGGTCGCCTTCATAAAATTCCGCATCTTCGGCACTGACGTCGCTATCCGGTGGACGACGACCCCGGGCAACCAGATGGTTCTTTGCCGTGTTGATGGCGATGCGATAGAGCCAGGTGTAGAAAGCACTATCGCCACGGAAGTTCCCGAGGGCACGATAGGCTTTGATAAAAGCCTCCTGAGCGACGTCCTGGGCTTCCTGGGTATCGTGGACGAAACGCACGATCAGACCGAGAATCTTGTGCTGATACTTGAGCACCAGCAGGTCAAAGGCACGCTTGTCGCCGCGCTGTACGCGCTCGACCAGTTGTTGATCCTGCTCCTGAGTGGGCAGGACTTGCTTGCTATCCTTGGCTTGCAGCTCGGTATCGTCCTTGCCTTCACTATCGACGCGCGCTGCTAGACTGGGCTGTTGCACGAAGTTTCTCCCCTCCACAGCAGTTGATGAGCGAGCACTGAAATGGCTGCTAATCGCTCCTGGGTATCACTGATTTAGCTTTGGCAGATGGCCCATTCTCGTCCAGGCACTCCGGCCGCACGGATGAGCGATTATCTGTACATAGACCCCGTTTGACGCCCGCGAGTTCCCTGCCCCCTTGCCATCGATGGCTATGCCGTCAGTCGCCGTGTTCCTATACTCGCCGTCTCGGTGAGAAGGAAACGTCATGGCGCGTCATCTGGAATTCGATGTCCTGGTAATCGGCAGTGGCGCCGCAGGCCTGACGCTTGCGCTCAATCTGCCCGCGACGCTGTCGATCGCGGTGCTGAGCAAGGGCGAGTTGGCGCATGGCTCGACCTACTGGGCGCAGGGGGGTGTCGCCGCCGTGCTGGACGAGGGCGATACCGTCGAGGCGCACGTGCAGGATACCCTAGTCGCGGGCGCCGGGCTGTGTGACGAAGCCGCCGTGCGCTTCACCGTCGAGCACAGCCGCGAGGCCATGCAGTGGCTGATCGACCAGGGCGTACCCTTCACCCGCGAGCAGGACGGCGCCAAGGGTGGCCTGGGCTTTCACCTGACCCGGGAAGGCGGCCACAGCCACAGACGCATCATTCACGCCGCCGATGCCACCGGCATGGCGATCTTCGACACCCTGCTGCGGACCGCGGAAGGCCGTCCCAATATCCAGCTGCTCAGCCAGCGCGTGGCGGTGGATCTGATCACCACGGAAAAACTCGGCCGGCAGGGTACGCGCTGCCTGGGCGCCTATGTGCTCGACCGCACCAGCGACCAGGTGGATACCTTGCACGCGCGTTTCACGGTGCTGGCCACTGGTGGCGCCAGCAAGGCCTACCTCTATAGCACCAACCAGGACAGCGCCAGCGGTGACGGCATCGCCATGGCCTGGCGCGCCGGCTGCTCGGTAGCCAATCTGGAATTCAACCAGTTCCATCCTACCTGCCTCTATCACCCCCATGCGCGGAGCTTCCTGATCACCGAAGCCCTGCGTGGCGAGGGGGCCGTATTGCGCCTGCCCGATGGCGAGCGTTTCATGCCGCGCTTCGACCCCCGCGCCGACCTGGCACCGCGCGACGTGGTGGCGCGGGCCATCGATCACGAGATGAAGCGCCTGGGCATCGACTGCGTCTTTCTCGACATCAGCCACAAGCCGGCGGACTTCGTGCAGGAGCACTTCCCGACGGTCTATCGCCGCTGCCTGGAACTGGGCATCGACATCACCCGCGATCCGATCCCCGTGGTACCGGCCGCGCACTACACCTGTGGCGGGGTGCGCGTCGATGAGCACGGGCGCTCGGATCTCGCCGGCCTCTACGCCATCGGCGAAACCAGCTGTACCGGTCTGCATGGCGCCAATCGCATGGCCAGCAATTCATTGCTGGAGTGCTTCGTCTACGCACGCTCGGCGGCACTGGACATCCAGGCGCAAGAGGCCGAGATCGCCATGCCGCGCGACCTGCCCGACTGGGATGCCAGCCAGGTGACGGACTCGGACGAGGACGTGGTGATCGCGCACAACTGGGACGAATTGCGGCGCTTCATGTGGGACTATGTCGGCATCGTGCGCACCACCAAGCGACTGGTGCGCGCCCGCCATCGGATTCGGCTGCTGATGGACGAGATCGACGAGTTCTACAGCAATTACCGGGTCAGCCGCGATCTGATCGAATTGCGCAACCTGGCACAGGTCGCGGAGCTGATCATCGAAAGCGCCCTCGCCCGCCAGGAGAGTCGCGGCCTGCACTTCACCCTGGACTATCCGCAACTTGCCAGCACGGCCCGGGACACTATTCTGGTGCCGCGAACCGGCGCGGCGCGAAGCGAAGCCTGACTCTCAGGCGGCGATGGGCGTCCGCGGTGAGGCTGTCGCGCGCGACGCAGAGACTGCGGGTGCGTCTTTCGTCCGGCACCCGATAACGCAGCACCACCAGCCGCGCTAGCGCCAGGCTGTCCGGGCGCACCTGGATGGCCTGCCAGCCGGTCGCTGGCGACCAGAGCTGCCACCCCTCGGCGCCATGCCGCAGCCGCCGTGGCACGCCCGGGTAGCGCTGCTGGAGCTGGCGCTGGCGCACGCGCTGCCAGGACCAGAACACCAGTAGCGTCAGCAGGGGCTTGAGCGTCCAGGGAATGGCCGCCAGCCAGGGGCAGATCCCCGCGCCGAAGGCGGCCAGGGCGTGCAGCCGGAGGAGGCCGGCAGAGGCGCTCCAGCGGCATTCGAAGGGCTCAAGCCGGCTGGACACGGTCCAGGATCATGCGCACGATGAGCTGCAGATCGGCGTCTTCCGGTTCGCCACGCTGCATGAACCAGTGGAACATGTCCTGATCCTCGCACTCGAGCAGCTTGCGATAGCGTGCCTGGTCTTCCGCGCCCAGGGAGGAATAGACCTCCTTGACGAAGGGCACCAGCAATACATCCAGTTCCAGCATGCCGCGACGGCTGTGCCAGTACAATCTGTTGAGTTCGGTAGCTTCGGTACTCATGGGGACTCCTGCGACAATCGGCGCAGTATAAGCCCGAAGCGCCCCGCCGCGCAGTGCGCCTGACATTCACCCCGGGCACGCCTATGATGAGCGGCTTCACTCGACACGGAGCTGCTGCCGCAATGGCCGACTCGCCGTATTTCTGCCGCTTGACCCACGAAGGCGTCCTGGCCCTCCGCGGAGTCGATGCGACCAAGTTTCTCCAGGGGCAGGTGACCTGCAACCTCAACTATCTCGCTGACGACCAGGCCGGCCTGGGGGGTCGCTGCACGCCCAAGGGGCGCCTGGTGTCCAGCTTCCGCATCGTCAAGCAGGCCGACGGCTATCTGCTGGCGATGGCCGCGGAGCTGGTCGAGCCCTTGCTGACCGATCTGAAGAAGTATGCGGTCTTCTCCAAGTCGACGCTGACCGATGAAAGCAGCCACTGGCAACGCCTGGGGCTCTCTGCCGCCGGTTTCGCCAGCGCCTATCCCGACGTCGTGCTGGGTGACCAGGCCAATGCCGTGGCGCCGCTCGATGGCGGCTTCGCCCTGCGGCTGGAGGATGGCCGGGTCGAGACCTGGCGCGCCGTGGACGCAGCGGCGCCAGCCTTGCCGGAGGTCGCGCTCGATGAGTGGCTGCTGGCCCAGGTGCGGGCCGGCGTGGGCCAGGTGTTCGGCGCGACCCGCGAGCTGTTCGTCCCGCAGATGATCAATCTGCAGGCGCTGGATGGCGTGAGCTTTCGCAAGGGCTGCTACACCGGCCAGGAGATCGTCGCCCGCATGCAGTACCTGGGCAAGCTCAAGCGGCGCCTCTATCGGCTCGCCGGCAGCGACCAGACCCCCGCCGTGGGTACCGAGCTGTTCTCGCCGGTGCATGGCAGCAGCGTGGGCGAGGTGGTGCTCGCCGCGTCTAGCGCCGAGGGCTGCGAATTCCTGGCGGTGCTGCAGGGCGATGCCGCCGAGGATGGACGCGTCTCGGTGGGCAGCTCGGGCGGGCCAAACTGCCGTTTACTCGATTTGCCCTACTCACTCGATAGCGATCGTGAAATAAAGCGCTGAAGGTTGGGATCGCCTTTTCCGCTCCTCACACAGGTACGTCATGACTCCTCTTGCCGAAAAAGTTGTCCAGGATCTTCTGCACGCGATAGACACGGATCGCGTGGTGCTGCCCACCCTTCCCGAGGTGGCGCTGAAGGTCAGAGAAGCGGCCGAAGACCCCAACGTGGGTGTCGCCGAGCTGAGCCGGGTGATCGCCATGGACGCCGCCCTGACCGCGCGCCTGATCAAGGTGGTCAACAGCCCGCTGCTGCGCACCAGCAAGGAGATCACCGACCTGCAGATGGCGGTCGGGCGCCTGGGCATCAACTACACGGCGAACCTGGCCACGGGCCTGGCCATGCAGCAGATGTTCCAGGCCACCAGCGACGCCGTGGATCGCAAGATGCGCGAGGTCTGGAGCCAGGGCACCGAGATCGCCGCCATCAGCCATGCGCTGTGCAAGAAGTACACGCGCCTGATGGCCGACCGCGCCCTGCTCGCCGGCTTGGTGCACCAGATCGGCGTGCTGCCGATCCTCACCTATGCCGAAGAACAGGAAGAGCTGCTGGCCAACGCCATCACCCTCGACCAGGTGACGGCGCGCATCCATCCGCAGATCGGTGAACGCATTCTCAAGGTCTGGGACTTCCCGGCCGACATCGCCTGCGTGCCCCGGGAGTATCTGGTGCTGGAACGCCAGCCCGCGGCGGCCGACTATGCCGATATCGTGCAGATCGCTACCCAGCTGCACGCGCAGCGCCAGGGTCAGCAGGAGATCGCGGTGCAGACGCTGCCGGCCGGCGTCCGCCTGGGGCTGAACAACCAGCCCGATCCCGCCCAGGATCAGTCCTTCTGGGACGCGGTGGAACAGTCGCGCACCCTGCTCGGCTGAGCATCGGGCTTGGCTGAAACGTCGCCTAGCGAAGGTCCGGCACTTTTAGACAAGGCCTAGGCTTCCTCGGCGGGAAATTCGACCCGCACCCGTAGCCCGCCAAGCGCGCCGTCCAGCAACTGGATACGCGCGCGGTGGGCGGCGCAGATCTCCCCGACGATGGCCAACCCCAGACCGGCGCCCCCGGACTGCGGATCCAGGCGCTGAAAGCGCTCGAAGACCTTGACCCGCGCATTGGCCGGAATGCCGGGACCGTCATCCTCGACTTCCAGCACCGCCGGCGCCAGCACCCGCACCACGATGTTGCCACCTGGCTGGCTGTGGGCCAGGGCGTTTTCCACCAGGTTGCAGAGCAGCTCGTTGAGCAGCGTCGGCTCACCGATCACCGGCGCCTTGGCGAAGGGCTCGAAGGCCAGGGCGACGCCCTTGGCATGGGTCAGCGGCGCCAGCGCCATGGCCAGCTCCCTGGCCAGTTCGCTGAGCTCCAGCCGTTCGGCGCCACCCTCGGCGATGGCCTGGGCGCCGCTCTCGATGCGTGCCAGCGACAGCAGCTGGTTGGCCAGGCGCGCCAGGCGATCGGTGCTCGCGCGGGTCTCTTCCAGGGTGGCGTACCAGGCCTGGGGCTCGCGTTCACGCAGGCCCAGTTCGACTCGCGCCTTGATCGCCGCCAGCGGGGTGCGCAATTCGTGGGCGGCGTTGGCGATGAAGTCGGCCTGGCGCTCGAACAGCCGGCGCAGGCGCAGGGTGAAGCCCTCCAGGGCATGCACCAAGGGCAGCAGTTCCTGGGGCGCCCGCACCTCGGGCAGCGGGCGCAGGTCGTCCACCCCACGCTCTTCCACGGCCTGGCGCAGGCGCTCCAGGGGCCGCAGGGCGGCGCCGACCGCCATCCACACCAGCAGGATGGCACCCAGCCCCATCAGCCCGAGGCGGATCAGGGTGTCGGTGAGCAGACTGCGGGCCACCTCCTCGCGAGCTTCGGCGGTCTCAGCGACGCGGATCTCGGCCATGCCGGTGAGATCCGGCTGGCTGACCGGCTGGGCCAGGCTGACCACCCGCACGTCTTTGCCGCGATAGGTGCTGTTGTAGAAGCGCGCCAGGGCCGGATAGTCGCGGGTCAGGGGGGCGCCCGGCGGCGGGGGCGGGATCTCTTCGTAGCCGGAGATCAGCCGGCCACGGGTATCCAGCACCTGGTAGAAGATGCGCCCCACGTTGTCGTAGGCGAAATTGTCCAGGGCGATGTAGGGCACATCGGCGCGCAGGGTGCCGTTGGACGCCGACAGGCCCGCGGCGATGGTCCGGGCCGAAGCCAGCAGCGTCCGGTCATAGGCCACGTCGGCCAGGCGCCGGCCATTGAGATAGGCCGCCAGACTGCTGATCGCCAGGATCACCGCAAGCAGGATGACCATTCGCAGCAGCAGGCGGCCACGCAGGCTGCCCGCCGCCTTCGCCACTTCAGCCATGCTGTTCTTCCAGCAGATAGCCCAGGCCGCGAAAGGTGACGATGCGTACCGCGCCGGCTTCCAGCTTCTTGCGCAGGCGGTGGACATAGATCTCGATGGCCTCGGGACTGGCCTCTTCGTCCAGACCGAAGACCTGGGCGGCGAGTTGCTCCTTGCTCATGACCCGTCCGGGACGGGCGATCAGCGCAGCCAGCACGGCGTGCTCGCGGGAGGTGAGCGACAGCGCCTCCTCGCCCAGGGTGAAGCGCGAGGTATTGAGGTCGTAGATCAGCGGACCGCAGCGCTGCTGGCGATCGCCGCCCAGCACGCTGCGGCGCAGCAGGGCCTTGACCCGGGCTTCCAGCTCGGTGAGTTCGAAGGGCTTGGCCAGGTAGTCGTCGGCGCCAAGATTGAGGCCCTGCACCCGGTCCTTGACCTCGCCACGGGCGGTGAGCATCAGCACCGGCAGGCGATCGCCGCGCTCGCGCAGGCGCGCCAGCACCTCGAAGCCATCCATGCGCGGCAGGCCGACGTCGAGAATGGCCAGGGCATAGCTTTCACTCTGCAGGGCCAGGTCGGCGGCCACGCCATCGTTGAGCAGATCGACGTTGAGCCCGGCACTCTTGAGCGCCTGGGCGACGCTTTCGGCCAGAGGCGGATGATCTTCGACCAGTAGGATGCGCACGCTGACAGCTCCTGCCTAAAAGGCCCGAGTTTACCGGATAGTGGCCCCTTGACCCGTTGCCCGCCCCGCACATTCGTTGCCTTTCACGACTGAAAGGCTGTTGAAAGCTTGGCGGTCTAGAGTGAAAGGTAGCGGTCCCAGAACCGCATGATGCTTGCCCAAGCGCCACCCCTGGTTGGCCAACAACAATAACAAGCGGAACGACATCCATGCTCGCCCTCGCGCAGCTCCACGTGCTCCCGTGCTACCTCTCCGAACGATCGCCGCCATGGCGAGCCTGAGCCGTGTCCGCCTGTCAGCTTCTGAAATAACAACAAAAGGAAGACGTCGATGAGCACCACCTTGCGCACCCTCACCCTGACCCTGGCCGTCTCCATGCTGCTGTCCGCCCAGGCCATGGCCGAACCCAAGCGTCCCGAATGCATCGCCCCAGCCTCGCCGGGTGGTGGCTTCGACCTGACCTGCAAGCTGGCCCAGAGCGGCCTGGTGGAAGCCAAGCTGCTGGACAGGCCCATGCGCGTGACCTACATGCCCGGCGGCGTCGGCGCGGTGGCCTACAACACCGTGGTGGCTCAGCGTCCGGCGGATGGCGACACCATCGTCGCCTTCTCCAGCGGTTCGCTGCTGAACCTGGCCCAGGGCAAGTTCGGTCGCTTCGACGAGAAGGCCGTGCGCTGGCTGGCGGCGGTGGGTGCCAGCTACGGTGCCATCGCGGTCAAGGCCGATTCGCCCTACAAGACCCTGGGTGATCTGGTCGAGGCGCTGAAGAAGGATCCGAGCAAGGTGGTTATAGGTTCCGGCGGCACCGTCGGCAGCCAGGACTGGATGCAGACGGCGCTGATCGCCAAGGCCGCCGGCATCAATCCCAAGGACCTGCGCTACGTGGCCCTGGAAGGTGGCGGCGAGATCGCCACCGCGCTGCTGGGCGGCCACATCCAGGTCGGCAGCACCGACATCTCCGACTCCATGCCCCATGTCGAGGCCGGCAACATGCGCCTCCTGGCGGTCTTCGCCGAGCAGCGTTTCGACGAACCGGCGATGAAGGACATCCCCACCGCACGTGAGCAGGGCTACGACATCGTCTGGCCGGTGGTCCGCGGCTTCTATGTCGGCCCGAAGGTCACCGACGAGCAGTACAACTGGTGGAAAGCCAGCTTCGACAAGCTGCTGGCGTCCGACGACTTCGCCAAGCTGCGTGATCAGCGCGAGCTCTTCCCCTTCGCCATGACCGGTTCCGAACTGGACGCCTATGTGCAGAAGGAAGTCGCGCGCTATCGCGGCATGGCCAAGGAATTCGGCCTGATCCAGTAACAGAGCCCCCGCCCCTGGCGCCCCTCCGGGCGCCTTCGAGGATGTCGACATGATCTTCCAACGCGCCTTCATGGCGGTCTGGCTGGTGGCCGGACTCGTCATGCTGTTCATCGCCCGGGATTACCAGGCGCCCTTCTCCTACGAACCGGTCGGTCCGCGGGCCTATCCGATGCTGATGTTCGGGCTGATGAGCCTGGGCCTCGCCTATCTGATCATCCGCCCCACGCCGATCGGCGATGGCGAAGACCAGAAGCCGCTGGACGCCTCGTCGCTGCGCAAGGTGGTGGCCTGCTGCGTCATCCTGCTGGGCTACGCCCTGACCTTCCAGCCGCTGGGCTTCCCCTTGAGCGCCTTCCTTACCGCCACCCTGTGCGGCCTGCTCTATGGCGGTCGCCTGATGCCCTGTGCCCTGGTCAGCCTGCTGCTCTCGATAAGTCTCTATGTGCTGTTCGACCGGGTGATGGAAGTCCCCCTACCCCTTGGCGTGCTGGAATTCCTGGAAGGCTGACATGGAAACCTTGAATTTTCTGATGCAGGGCTTTGGCGTCGCCATGACGCCGACCAACCTGATCGTGGCGCTGATCGGCACCCTGATCGGCACCGTGGTGGGTCTGCTGCCGGGTCTCGGGCCGATCAACGGCATCGCCCTGCTGATCCCGGTGGCCTTCGCCCTGGGCCTGCCGCCGGAGACGTCGCTGATCCTGCTGGCGGCGGTCTATCTGGGCTGCGAATACGGCGGCCGGATCTCTTCGATCCTGCTGAACATCCCCGGCGAAGCCGCGACCATGATGACCTGTCTGGACGGCTATCCGCTGGCACGGCAAGGGATGGCGGGCGTGGCCCTGTCGCTGTCGGCCTGGAGCTCCTTCATCGGTGCCTTCATCGCCACCTGCGGCATGGTGCTGTTCTCGCCGCTGCTGGCCAAGTGGGCGATCGCCTTCGGTCCGGCGGAATACTTCGCGCTGATGGCCCTGGCCATCCTCAGCCTCTCCGGCATGGCCGCCGAGAAGCCGGTCAAGACCCTGGTCGCCGCGCTCTTCGGCCTGGCCATCGCCTCCGTGGGCATCGATGCCAACAGCGGCGTCTATCGCTTCACCTTCGACAACGTGCACCTGGCCGACGGCATCGACTTCGTGATCCTGGTGCTGGGGCTGTTCTCGGTGAGCGAACTGCTCCTGCTGCTGGAGCAGACCCATCATGGCCAGGTCGCGGTTAAGGCCACCGGGCGCATGCTGTTCAACGTGCGCGAAGCCCGCAGCGTATTCATGGTCAACATGCGCAGTTCGGTGAGCGGCTTCATCATCGGCGTCCTGCCAGGTGCTGGCGCGACCCTGGCCAGCGCCCTGGCCTACACCACCGAGAAGCGTCTGGCGGGTGCCGATGGCAAGTTCGGCAAAGGTGACCTGCGTGGCCTGGCCGCGCCGGAAACCGCCATCGGCGCGGCGGTGTGCGGCAACATGATTCCCATGCTGACCCTGGGCATCCCCGGCTCGGGCACCACCGCGGTGATGATCGGCGCCCTGACCCTGTACAACATCACCCCCGGCCCGCTGCTGTTCCAGAACGAGCCGAATCTGGTGTGGGGCCTGATCGCTTCGCTGTTCATCGCCAACGTGATGCTGCTCATCCTCAACGTGCCCATGGTGAAGATGTTCACCAAGATCCTCGATGTGCCGAACTGGTCGCTGGCCCCGGCCATCGCCATCATCACCGGCATCGGCGTCTACGCGGTGCACGCCACCACCTTCGATCTGGTGCTGATGGTCTGCGTGGGCATCTTCGGCTACATCATGCGCAAGCTGGACTTCCCCCTCTCGCCGCTGCTGCTGGGCTTCATCCTCGGCGAGCTGATGGAGACCAGCCTGAGACGCGCGCTGTCGATCTCCAACGGCGACGTGGGCATTCTCTGGCAGAGCGGCATCAGCCAGGTCATCTGGATCGTCTGCATCCTGATGGTGGCCCTGCCCTTCTACCGGGCCTGGCGCAAGCGTCGCGCGCCCAAGCCCGCGACCGTCTGAAGTCGGTGACACCAGCGCCCGCGGCCGGAGTCCTTCCGCCCGCGGGCGTTTTCGTTCAGGGCGGCTAAAAAAACGTAGCGAGCGGCTGTCAGGCGGGTGCGCGCGGCGCGCAGGAACCGCACCGGGCTCGCGCACGAGTGTACGAGCGGTACATGAGGATTCCGAGCACTGCACGCGCCCGTCTGGCGGACGCGCAGTAGGGTTGTTAGCTGCTCTAGGAGGACTTGAAGCTCTTCTTCGGATAGATGTCGTAGCGGCTGGATTTGCCTTCCAGCACATAGCCCGGCTTCACCCCCTCGATGGCCGGCGCCTTGCGCGGGCGCTTGACCACCACCCGGTGACTGGCGAGGGCCAGGGCCGCGGCCAGCAGTGCCGGGGCGTCCAGGTCGTCGCCCACCAGCGGCCGGAACAGGCGCATCTCCTTCTTCACCAGGGCGCTCTTGTCGCGGTGCGGGAACATGGGATCCAGGTAGATCACCTCGGGCGCCTCGCCTTCCCCGCCTTGCAGGTAGGCGGTGGAGTCGGCCTGCACCAGGGTCATCAGGGCGGCGATGCCGGCCGCTTCATGATCCCGCGCGGCGCGGGCAAGGCCGTCTTCGAGCAGGGCGGCGATCAGCGGCTGGCGCTCGACCAGCGTCACCGTGCAGCCCAGGGTCGCCAGCACGAAGGCGTCGCGGCCCAGACCCGCGGTGGCGTCGAGCACGCGCGGGCGCACGCCGGGTCCGACTCCGACCGCCTTGGCGATCATCTGGCCGGCGCCACCGCCGAACTTGCGCCTGTGCGCCGCCGCGCCCTCGACGAAGTCCACCCGTACCGGACCCGGTGCCTCCGGGCCGCGCTGCACCAGTTGCAGGCCCTGAATACCGACCTGCAGGGCGAATTCCTCGGTCGTGGCGGTGCCCAGGGGCAGGTCAAGGCGCGCGGCCCAGGCAGCGGCGGCCTCGGTGAAGGCGGGTTCCAGGGCTTCGACGATAAGCGCGGGGCGGGCGGTGGACATGGGCGACTCGCTGGCGAAAGGACCGGCCATTCTACCGGCAGACGCGAAAGCCACCCATGTCGACATGGAAATGATCGCGGTGCGCCGCGTTGTAGTCCGGTCCCAGGGTGGTATTGAAGGACCGGCAAGCCCCATCGCGTACCAGCCGCAGGAAGCGTTGGGCCTGGGGATCGCCCTTCCAGTCCCGCGTCACGCTGATGCGGCGGCCATCGGCCAGGCGCAGTCCGGCGATGTCCAGGGCGTTGGCCGCGGCGTGCTGACTGCGCCGGCCGCTGGCGCGGCCATAGATGTTGCGGCAGGCAAAGCTGCCATAGTGCTCCACCTCGGCCACCCGCTGGCCATAGACGGCTTCGGCCGCCGGCTGCAGGGCCTGCCGCTCGAACAGCGCGAAGCTGACGGCCAGGGGACAGCTGGCGAGGAAGCTGCCGCTGAGTCTTACCCCTTCGCCGCGCTGGATGCGCACCGTCCGCTCCAGCGGGCAGTCGGCCGAACCGGCATTGCCACGTAATTCGCGATAGTTGAGCGCCGAGGTGGCCAGGGACGCCGCGCAATAGTCGGCATCGGCCTGCAGGCGCCAGAGCTTGAGTCGGGTGACGGCAGTGGTGGGTGCCTGGATGTCCAGCGGCACCCAGGGGTTGTAGGCAGGCGGAATGCGCAGCCAGCCCTGGTCAAAGGCGGTGTGCAGACCGCCATAGAGCAGGATGACGAGACCGAGCAGGTGTCTGGCTTTCATGCGGCGCGCCGAAGGGGATCGTCAAGCGAGAGACTTCATCTGACCGGAGCGGACCACGGGAATGCCGGCGAAAACGTCGCCAAACGTATCGCGGTGGACGGCGCGGACTAGAGCAGGCCGAGTTGTTCGGTATCGGCGGTGCTCAACTCGGGCAATGCGGGCAAGCAGGACAGGCGCTCGCGCAGCTGGGCGTGGAATCTCAGGGCCAGCTCGGGCGCCTGGCGGTTGTCCGGGGTGTGCAGGAAGACATAGGGCACCTTGCCCGCCTCGATCCAGTCGGCTACCCGGGTGACCCACTTGGCCAGGTAATAGTCGTTGGCAGCGAGCTCCAGGCGGCCGATGAAGCGCACCTGGGGATGCTCGCTGAATGCCAGGGCACGCGCCGGTACCCGCGGTTTCTTGGCCTGGGCCAGGCGCACGGCCGGCTCGCTCGGATCGGCGCTGAACAGGGCAGCCGAATCCAGGCCGACGCGCTCCACGCCCAAGTCCATGAGCAGGCGGTTCAAGGCCCGCTCGGACTCGCCCTTGTCGAAAAAGGCCAGGTGCCGGACCTCCACGGCCAGGGCGCAACGCGGCGCCATGGCCGAGAGAAAGACCTGCAGTTCCTTGAGCCGATCGGGCCCGAAGCCGGCGGGCAACTGCAGCCACAGCGGACTGGCCCGCTCGCCCAGGGGCGCCAGCAAGTCGAGAAAGGTGCGTGCGCTGGCGAGTTGCACGCGCAGATCCTCGGCATGGCTGATGTCGCGGGGAAACTTGGCGCAGAAGCGAAAGTCGGCAGGCATCAGCTCGGCCCAGCGGCGGATGGTGTCCGCCGCTGGCCAGGCATAGAAGGTGGTATTGCCTTCCACGGCATTGAACACCTGGGCGTAGCGCGGCAGGAAATCACCCGGGCGCAGGCCGTGGTAGAGGCTTTCACGCCAGGCGTTGTCGCTCCAGGAAGGGCAGCCGAGAAAGTACGGCAGCATCAGGCGTAGAGATCGAGGCCCACGACGCTGGAGGAGCCGTCCGCCTCGGCGCCGAGGGCGGCGGTGCTGCCGTAGCTGGCCAGCGCCTGTTGCGCACGCGCGGTGAGCTGACTGGCGAAGCGCCCTTCCCGCTCGCTGAGCACCAGGCCATTGCCACCGCCGTTGCCGGTATCGGTTGCCCCGGTCGCCTCGACGCGGCGGACGGGCGCGACGTCGGACCGGGAATTACCCGTGGCCTCGCGGGCGATGGCGTTCTGACGGGCGTCCTCGTCCTTCGCCACCTCGCGTACGGGCGTGACCGCGCGCGAGGAACGATTCAGGGGATAAGCAGAGGAGGAATAGCCGCTGTCAATGCGCATGGCAGGTCCCGAACGGATGGCACTACTCTAAGTAGGGTCGAAAGCTATGACAATCAAGGGCCGGACGCCCGTCGCGACCGGCGGACGAGCGGCATACATAGCTTGGACGTCAGACTATTACGTCGGGTTTCCTGACGTCAGACCGACTGCTTGGGAGTGGCGACCCGATCACGCAGATAGACGGGTTGCGCCGCTTCGGATTCGGCCGACACGGCTTCGCCGCGCTGCCAGGCCGAGGCCGCCAGCACCGCCAGATCCTGCGCATGGGGCAACAGGCTGGCATCCCGCTCGATCAGGGGCACGGCCATGCGATCGCCGTAACCCCACCCGGTGCCGGCACCGAACCAGTCGCCGGTGGCGGCAGCCGGCAGGACGACGGCTTCGGGGGCCAGCACGGCTTCCGTCCCCGCCAGCACCATGGCGTCGCCGGCGAGGCGATAGCAACCCCAGTAGACCTCGTCCATGCGCGCATCAATGGCCGCGGCCACCTGGGTCACGCCACGCTCGCGCCAGGCGCGCTGGGCGATGATCGCCAGATTCGACACCGGCAGCACCGGTCGCTCCAGACCGAAGGCCAGGCCCTGCACCACGCCGATGGCGATGCGCACGCCGGTGAAGGCGCCCGGACCGCGACCGAAGGCGATGGCGTCCACCTGCGCCAGACTCAGACCGGTCTCGGCCAACAGCTCCTGCACCATGGGCAGGACCCGCTGGGCATGCAGGCGTGGCGCGATCTCGTAGCGATGGATGATCTCGTCGCCCAGATGCAAGGCGACCGAACAGGCTTCGGTGGCGGTGTCGAGGGCGAGCAGGATGGACATGGGGGCGAATCCGCGACGAGGAAAAGGGCTGCGCATTCTAGAGGAAGACGGGACGCGAGGGGACCCGCCCATCGGTCATGACGCCAGGACGGCGCCTTGACCGGACCGCCTGCAGGCACAGGCGGCCGTTACCGGCGTTTAGTTCAGGGCCTGCAGCACCTTGGCGGTGATGGCATCCACCGAACCCACGCCCTCGATGCGGCTGCACTTCGGCGTGCCCTGGGCGGCGCCCAGCTTCTGGTAGAAATCCACCAGCGGCTTGGTCTGGGAATGATAGAGGTCCAGACGCTTGCGAATGGTGGCTTCGCGGTCGTCTTCGCGCTGTACCAGCGGCTCGCCGGTCAGGTCGTCGGTGTCGGCGACCTTCGGCGGATTGTGCTCGACGTGATAGACGCGGCCCGAACCCGGGTGCACGCGGCGACCGGACAGGCGCTGGACGATTTCCTCGTCGTCGACGGCGATTTCCAGCACGTGGTCGATCTTGACGCCCGCGGCTTCGAGGGCCTCGGCCTGGGGAATGGTGCGCGGGAAGCCGTCGAACAGGAATCCCTTGGCGCAATCGGCGTCGAGGATGCGTTCGCTGATCAGGGCGATGATGATCTCGTCGGAGACCAGGCCGCCGTTGTCCATGATGTCCTTGACCTGCAGGCCCAGGGGCGTGCCGGCCTTGACCGCGGCACGCAGCATGTCGCCGGTGGAAACCTGCGGAATGCCGAATTTCTCAGTGATGAACCGGGCCTGAGTACCTTTGCCGGCACCGGGCGCTCCCAGCAGGATTACGCGCATCTGTTGCTCCTTAGAATGGTCTCGGACTGGCAGCCCGCGCGGGGCGCTGTCGCGATGATTGTTGTCGACGACACGAGACGGCCAAAGGGACCAACCATACACAGCGCCCCCTGGCCGCACAAGTTACCAAGCGTCGCAGGTGCCGGGGCCGTCCAGACGACGGCGGACCCCGGCAAAAGCGACAGTCTGTTCAACCGGTATTGCGCAGTCCGGCGGCGATCCCGGCCACGCTCACCAGCAGGGCCTGATCGAGTGCGGCCGGCTGGCTTTCGCCCGCCGCTCGCGCGCGGGCCAGCAACTCGATCTGCAGCAGATGCAGCGGATCGAGATAGGTATTGCGCACGGCGATGAACACCAGGGTTTCCGGATGGTGCTCGAGCAATTCGGCCTGTCCGGTCAGGCGCAGGACCGCCACCCCGGCCTGGCGCAGCCGCTCGCGCAACTGGCTGCCGAGCACCTGCAGATCGGCTTCCACCAGGCGTTGGTCATAGAGCCGCGCCAGTTCGGCCTCGGCCTTGGCCAGCACCATTTCGAGCATGTCGATGCGCGTCTGGAAGAACGGCCAGCGCTCGCGCATCTCGCGCAAAAGCGGCGATTCGCCACGGCGCTCGGCTTCTTCCAGCGCCCTTTCCCAGCCGAGCCAGGCCGGCAGCATCAGCCGGGTCTGGGTCCAGGCAAAGATCCAGGGGATGGCCCTGAGGCTTTCCACGCCGCCTTCGCGGCGCTTGGC
Organism: Pseudomonas oryzihabitans; assembly: GCF_014522265.1. GTDB lineage: Bacteria > Pseudomonadota > Gammaproteobacteria > Pseudomonadales > Pseudomonadaceae > Chryseomonas > Chryseomonas aestiva. The sequence goes on along the minus strand of NZ_CP017024.1, from coordinate 2,613,097 downwards.
CGGGCGACTGCCCAGGGGCAAGCGGCCCAGCTCCTGCTCGGGCGTGGCCTGCCGGAAATAGCTGACGAAATGCGGATCCTCGCGCACCACCCCGCGATAGGCCTGCAGGCTGTCGCGGGCCAGGCGATCCATCTGCTCGCGCCAGGCCGGCTCGGGTGCCGGTGGCGGCAACAGGGTGGCCTCCAGCACGGCGCCCAGGTACAGCGCCAGATTCTGCTCGGCGATGGCTGGCTGACCGAACTTGAAGCGGATCATCTCGCCCTGTTCGGTGGTGCGGAAGCGCCCGGCCACCGAGCCCGGCGGTTGCGAGAGAATGGCCGCGTGAGCCGGGCCACCGCCACGCCCCACGGTACCACCGCGGCCATGGAACAGCAGCAACTCCACGCCACGGCTGGCGCAGATGTCCACCAGGGCTTCCTGGGCACGGTACTGGGCCCAGGCCGCAGCAAGAGTGCCGGCGTCCTTGGCCGAGTCGGAATAGCCGATCATGACCTCCTGGGGACCGGCCAGACGCTCGCGATAGTCGGGCAGATCGAGCAGGCTGGCGATGGCCGTGCCGGCGTGATCCAGATCGTCGAGGGTCTCGAACAGCGGCACCACGCGCATCGGCTGGCGCACCCCGCACTCGCGCAGCAGCAGCTGCACGGCGAGGACGTCGGATGCGGCACCGGCCATGGAGATGACGTAGGAGCCCAGGGCATCGGGCGGTGAGGCGGCGATGACGCGGCAGGTGGCGAGCACCTCCCGGGTATCGGCCTCCAGCTCGGCGTCCAGCGGCAGCAGGGGACGCCGGCTGCCGAGTTCGCCGCGGAGGAATTCCAGACGCTGCGCCTCGCTCCAGGCGGCATAGTCGCCGAGGTCTAGGTAGCGGCAGATATCGGCCAGGGCCGCGGCATGGCGCGCGGCGTCCTGGCGGATGTCCAGGCGGACCAGATAGAGACCGAAGGTGCGGGCCCGGCGCAGGGTATCGAGCAGGGAGCCGTCGGCGATGACCCCCAGGCCACAGCGCTGCAGGGAGTCGTAGCACAGCTGCAGCGGCGCGATCAGCTCGGCGTTGTCGCTGAGGACATGGCGGGCGCCGGCATGGGGATCGGTGATGGCATGGGCTGCCCAGCTGCGGGTGATCTGCAGCCGTTCGCGCAGCACCTTGAGCACCTTGCGATAGGGTTCCGGGTGATCGCCGGCCTGCTCGCGCAGGGCCGGACTCGCCGCCTGCATGGACAGCTCGGCGGCGAGCCGGTCGACATCGCGCAGATAGAGATCGGCGGCCATCCAGCGCGCCAGCAGAAGCACCTCGCGGGTAATGGCGGCGGTGACATTGGGATTGCCGTCGCGGTCGCCCCCCATCCAGGACGAGAAGCGCACCGGCGCCGCCGTCAGCGGCAGCCGCTGGCCGGTGCGTTCCTGCAGGCCGGCATCCAGCTTGCGCAGCAGACTGGGTATCGCCTGCCAGAGCGAATTCTCGATCACCGCGAAGCCCCACTTGGCTTCGTCCACCGGCGTCGGGCGCTGGCGGCGGATCTCTTCGGTGTGCCAGGCCTCGGCGATCAGCCGGCGCAGCCGTGCCTCGATGGCGGCCACCTCGGCAGCGGTGAGGTCGCGATGATCGAGGGCCGCCAGTTGCGCACTGATCTCGTCGTATTTCTGGATCAGGGTGCGCCGGGAGACCTCGGTGGGGTGAGCGGTCAGCACCAGATCGATGTCCAGCGCCGCGACCCGCTCGGCCAGCGCCTGGCCGGAGTGCCCGGCCGCGCCCAGACGCTCCAGCAATTCCGGCAGCACCTGCTGCTCGAAGGGTGGCGGCTCGTCCTCGGTGCGCCGTCTGACCCGATGATATTCCTCGGCGATGTTGGCCAGGTTGAGAAAATGGCTGAAGGCCCGCGCCACTGGCAGCAGCTCGTCTTCGGCCAGGGTATCCAGGGTGTCGCCCAGTTGGCGGGCACCCTCCGCGGAGCCGCCACGGGCGGCCTTGGCGCCCTTGCGGATCCGCTCGATCTTGTCGAGAAAGGCCGCGCCATGCTGGTCGGCGATGGTCTGCCCCAGCAGATCGCCCAGCAACCGCACCTGCTCGCGCAGGCGAACGTCGATTTCCACCATCTCGTGCTCCTCGAAAGTACCGGTTCGGACCTCACGGCAACCGCTGCGGTCTAGCGCAGAGGACAGCACCCTGCTGTCACGGTTGCAAGCCCCGGCTGTTGCAGGGTGCCCAGCCTCGCTCAACCTGAATATCCGACCTTTGCCTAAGCCACGGGAGATGCTCATGAAGATTCGCGAACTCGCTCACCAATGGGAGCAGCAGGCCACCACCTCCGGCACCACCCGCAGCTACCGCCTCGACCTGGAAGTCGAGACCGCGGCCCGTCTCGAGGCGCTCTGCGAACTCTATCCCCAGCGCACGCCCGAAGCCCTGCTCGGCGAGTTGCTGGCGGCCGCCTTCGAAGAACTGGAAGCCAGTTTCCCCTACGTGCAGGGCGAGGAAGTGGTGGCCACCGATGAACTCGGCGACCCCCTCTATGCCGATGCCGGCACCACGCCGCGCTTCCTGGAACTGGCGCGCAAGCACCTGCATCGCCTGCAGTCCGAAACGGCCGGCTAGCCGCCGACCTGCAGCTTTACCTACGCCGCTACCGCTCTGCCAAGGGCCTCCGCGCATGGCGAAATTCGATAGCCAGTGAACATTTTTGCCGGATGAGCGGTCACAGAGTCAGACCGCAGCGCTGGACGAGGGCTGGTTACCAGTACCCGTCACGGCCCCTTGGGGACGGATCGGACTTGCTTCCACGTGCGGCTTTCAACTGACCAGGCGCCCGCCCTGCCCGTGCCGGCGGCGCGCTTTTCGGATCAACAACGGAGCTTGAATCCATGAAGAGTGCCACTGCCCAAAAGTCCCTTTCCAAAGCCTGCACCCTGAAACTTGCAGCCCTTGCCCTGGGCAGCTCGCTGTTGCTGGCCGGTTGCGCCGGCAATCCGCCGACCGCCCAGATGGCCGTGACCCAGTCCGCCGTCAACGAGGCGGTGAGCTCCGGTGGCAACCAGTTCGCCCCCATCGAGACCAAGTCGGCCCAGGACAAGTGGACCCAGGCCCAGACCGCCCTCTCCAACGAGAAGTACGACGAAGCCAAGCAACTGGCCGAGCAGGCCGAGTGGGATGCCCGCCTGGCCACTCGCAAGACCCAGGCCGCCAAGGCCGACGCCGCACTCAAGGATGCCCAGAACAGCATCCAGCAGATCCGTGAGGAAGGTCAGATCAACCTGCAGCTCCAGCAGAACCTGCAGAAGAAGGTCCAGCAGTAAGCGACCGCCCCTTTCCTCCCTTCACGAATTCAAAGGACGACCATCATGCGTAAACACATTCTGATCCCTGCCGTGTCGCTGCTCAGCCTGGCCCTGGCCGCCTGCTCCACGCCGCCCAACCCGAATCTGGAACAGGCCAAGTCCGACTACTCGGCGCTGGAATCCCAGCCTCAGGCCGCCCAGCTGGCCGCCCTGGAAACCAAGGACGCCGGTGCCTGGCTGCAGAAGGCCGAGAAGGCCTACAAGGACGGTGAAAACGAGAAGACCGTCGACCAGCTGGCCTACCTGACCAACCAGCGCATCCAGACGGCCATGCAGACCATCAAGCTGCGCATGACCGAAGCCCAGATGCAGAATGTCGATGCCGAGCGCACCCAGGCCCGCCTGGACGCCCGTACCGCCCAGCTCAAGCAGCTGCAGGACGCCCTGCAGGCCAAGCAGACCGAGCGCGGCACCGTGGTGACCTTCGGCAATGTGCTGTTCGACTTCAACAAGGCCGAACTCAAGCCCCAGGGCTACGCCAATGCCCAGAAGCTGGCCGAGTACCTGAAGCAGAATCCCGAGCGCAAGGTGATCGTCGAGGGTTATACCGACAGCGTCGGCAGTGACTCCTACAACCAGCAGCTGTCCGAGCGTCGCGCCCAGGCCATCCAGACCGCCCTGGTCAGCGCCGGTGTCGAGCCGAGCCGCATCCAGACCCGTGGCTATGGCAAGGCCTTCCCGGTGGCCAGCAACAGCAACGCCTCCGACCGCGCCCTGAACCGTCGCGTGGAAGTGACCATCTCCAACGATGCCAACCCCGTCGCCCCGCGCATGTAATGACTGCGTGAAGCTCAAGGACCCCGCCCAGGCGGGGTCTTTTTTTGCCTGCGGTCCGGCTAGCGGCGCTTGCCACCCAGCAGGGAGCCAAGCAACCCCCGAACCAGCTGCCGTCCGAGCTGATTGGCCGCCTGGCGAGCCGCGCTCCTGAGCGCATTTCCCGCGAGTTCGCCCACCAGATCGCCGAGGGCACCGCCCTGCCCGGCCTTGGTCCGTGCCGCTGCCGGCGCCTCCGCCGGTACCCGCTCGGCCTGACGCTCGCGCAGGATCTCGCAGGCCGATTCGCGATCCACGGCCCGGTCATAGCGACCTGCCTGGGGCGACTGGCGGATCAGCGCCTGGCGCTCGGCTTCGCTCAGCGGCCCGACCCGGGATTGCGGCGGGGCGATGGCCATGCGCTGGACCATCGCCGGCGTGCCCTTGTCTTCCAGGCTACCCACCAGGGCCTCACCGATGCCTAGCTCGGTCAGCACCTGCAGGCTGTCGAACGCCGGATTGGGCCGGAAGCCGTCGGCCACCGCGCGCAGGGCCTTCTGCTCCCGGGCGGTGAAGGCGCGCAAGCCGTGCTGGATGCGCAATCCCAGCTGGGCGAGGATGGCGTCCGGCAGGTCGCTGGGCGACTGGGTGACGAAATAGACGCCAACGCCCTTGGAGCGGATCAGTCGCACCACCTGCTCCAGGCGATCGCGCAGGGCCTTGGGGGTGTCGCCAAACAGCAGATGGGCCTCGTCGAAGAACAGCGCCAGCACCGCCTTATCGGCATCGCCACGCTCGGGCAGTTGCTCGAACAACTCGGCCAGCAGCCAGATCAGGAAGGTGGCATAGACCTTGGGCGCCTCGTGCACCAGGCGACTGGCGTCGAGCAGATGAATGCGTCCGCGGCCGTCGGCCTCCGGGCGCAGCACGTCTTCCAGCTGCAGCGCCGGCTCGCCGAAGAAGGCCTCGGCGCCCTGCTGTTCCAGGGTCGCCAGCCGGCGCAGCAGCGCCTGGGCCGAGGCGCCGGCGAACAGCGCGCGGTCTTCGCCCAGGGCCTCGGGCTGTTCGCGCAGGTGATTGAGGACGGCCTTGAGGTCCTTGAGATCGAGCAGCAGCAGGCCTTCGCGATCGGCCACCTTGAAGGCGGCGTGCAAGGCGGCCTGCTGGCTGTCGGTCAACTCCAGCAGATTGCCCAGCAGCAGCGGGCCCATCTCGCTCAGGGTGGTACGCAGCGGATGACCGCGTTTGCCGTCGACGTCCCAGAGGGTGACCGGATAGGCCCGGGGCTGGTGCGGCAGACCCTGGGCGGTGATGCGCTCGGCCAGCTTGCCCTGAGGCGCGCCGGCCGCGCCGAGGCCGCAGAGATCGCCCTTGATGTCGGCGGCGAAAACGGCGACGCCAGCGTCGCTGAAGGCTTCGGCGAGGCGCTGCAGGGTCACGGTCTTGCCGGTGCCGGTGGCGCCGGCGATCAGACCGTGCCGATTGGCCAGCTTGAGCGGATGACCGAGCGGTTGGCCCGCGTGCGGGGCGGTGTTCGGGTCGGCAGAAACGGCAGTACCAAGGATCAGCAGGGGCGTCGAGGACATGGCGCAGCTCCGTAGCGATTCTGCGCCCAGCTTAACCCGGGAGTCCGCGCTCAGGTACGGTTGCGGATCCGCTCGACGATGGCGGTGGTGGAGCTGTTTTCCACCAGGCCGAGGATGCGTACCTCGCCACCATAGGCCTGCACGATCTGGGCGCCGACCACCTCTTCGACGCTCTTGTAGTCACCACCCTTGACCAGCACATCCGGACGCACCTGCTCCAGCAGGCGCTCCGGGGTGTTCTCGCTGAAGGGGATGACCCAGTCCACCGCGCCGAGGCCGGCGAGTACCGCCATGCGCCGGTCGACGCTGTTGATCGGCCGGCCCGGGCCCTTGAGGCGGGTCACGGAGGCGTCGTCGTTGACCGCCACGATCAGGCGATCGCCCTGGGCCCGCGCCTGTTCCAGGTAGGTCACGTGACCGGCGTGGAGGATGTCGAAGCAGCCGTTGGTGAAGACGATCTTCTCGCCGTGGGCGCGGGCGTCCTCGATGGCCAGCTGCAGCTGTTCCAGGGTCAGGACGCCGCGCTCGGAGCCTTCCGAACGCTGCACCGCGCGCCGCAGCTCGGGGGCGCTGATGGCGGCGGTACCCAGCTTGCCGACGACGATCCCGGCAGCCAGGTTGGCCAGCCCCACGGCCTGGGGCAGGTCTTCACCGGCGGCCAGGGCAGCGGCCAGGGTGGAGATCACGGTGTCGCCCGCGCCGGTGACATCGAACACTTCGCGCGCACGCGCGGGCAGATGCACGGCCGGCTGAGCGGGACGCAGCAGGGTCATGCCGTGCTCGCCGCGGGTCACCAGCAGCGCCCCCAGATCCAGGCGCGCCATCAGTTCGCTGCCCTTGGCGACCAGCTCGGCGTCGTCGGCGCAGACGCCGACGATGGCTTCGAATTCAGAGAGATTCGGCGTGATCAGGCTGGCGCCGCGATAGATGGAAAAGTCCTTGCCCTTGGGATCGGCCAGCACCGGGATGTTGCGCGCCCGCGCCAGCTGGATGAGGGCCTGGTGATTCTTCAGGGCGCCCTTGCCGTAGTCGGACAGCACCAGCACCTTGACCCCGGCCAGCATGGCGGCGGTGTCCGAGGCCAGCGCCTGGGCATCGGTGTCGAAGGGCTCTTCGAAGTCGACCCGGATCAGTTGCTGATGGCGACTCATGATGCGCAACTTGACGATGGTCGGCTGCTGGGCGATGCGCTGGAAGCGCACCTGCACATGGGCCGCTCTCAGGCTGTCGGTGAGGGCATCGGCCGCTTCGTCCTGGCCGGTGACGCCGACCAGATAGGCCGGCGCGCCCAGGGCGGCGATGTTGAGGGCGACGTTGGCCGCGCCACCGGGACGATCCTCGTGCTGGTCGACGCGCACCACGGGTACCGGCGCCTCGGGGGAAATCCGCGAGGTGGTGCCGTGCCAGTAGCGGTCGAGCATCACGTCGCCGACCACCAGGACCGGCGCGAGATCGAAGCGAGGCATGGTCAGCTTCATAGGGACAGGCTCCAAAGCGCGAAAATGGCGGCGATCATAGCATAGGGGCCAAGGCGCCCCGAAAGCGCCTGCCGGCGGGAGACGCCGGGTTCAGAGCTCGTCGCGGCGGCTTATCCAGAACAGCTCGTGACGGCGTACGGCCTTGCGAAAGAACTCGTCTTCGCCGGTGCGCGGCCAGCGGCGTCCGGCCAGCAGCCACTGGATGGCCCGACGCAGGCGTTTCTTCGCCGGCAGCGGCACCAGCAGGTCGTGCTGCATACCCAGGGCCATGGCCTTGTCCAGCCGTCGCTCGGGGGTCAGCAGCGGACTCCAGGGCACCAGGGGCGCGGGCGTCTCGATGGCCGGCGGCAGGGCGATGCCGCCTTCGGCCGGGCCCATGGGCCAGCGGTCGTTGTCGTGCAGGTGGTTGGCGTAGAGCAGTTCGAGTTCGGGCTGCCACTGGCTCAACGTCAGGGCTTCGCGCAGGGCCTGGGTACTGGCCACGTGATCGGCATGGGGATCGATCTGCGGATGCGGCAGCACCACCACCTCGGGACGGAAGTGCTCCAGCAGGGCCACCAGATCGGCCACCAGATTGCGCCAGGTGGGGGCGCCGTCGACATCGCCGGGCAGTTGCAGGGGATTGTGGCGCCGGGCGCTATGCACATCGCTGTCGCCGGACTCGCGAGAGCCGAAGGTGTCTTCCGGCGCCTGGCGCATGGCCGGCAATTGCAGGCAGTAGTAACCCAACTGCACGCAGCGCTCCGGCGGTACCCCACCCCACAGCGGCGTGACCAGGCTGTCCCAGGTGCGCAGCCGCCCCTTGAGCCGGGCCGCGGCCTGGCGATCGAGGCCCAGGCGCTGATAGTGCCCGGCCTCGATCTCGCCCTGGGTCAGGGTGACGATGCTGGCTTCCCGCGCCTGGCTGTAGAGGCCGAACGCCGCCAGTTCGGCGTCGTCGGCGTGGGGCGCGATGACCATGACGCTCTTGCTGCGGAAATCCGGCTGGGCGAAGACGTGCAGACGCAACTCGCCCTGCAACCGGCAGAAGCGCGTCCAGAGGTGCAACTCGCCACGCCGCAGGGCTTCGGCGTAGCCACTGAGATTGACATAGCGCCGCCCGGCCACGCCGCGCTCGAAGTCCTGGCGATCGCCTTCGTCACCGGCGCGCAGGTGCACCCGGGGATCCAGCAGGCGACCAAGCCAGCCGGCCCGCAGCCGACCTTCCAGGAACAGCGTCAGCTCGCCCGGCGGCAATTCCACCGCGGCCAGTCGACCGTGCTCCAGATGCAGGCCCAGCACCAAGGTGTCGGCGGGGAACTGGTAGCTGTAGTTGTCGCGCGGCGAATAGAACAGGTGATCGGCGAACCAGGCCTCGTGGCCGAGCCAGACCAGCAGCGCCAGCAGCGGCGCGCTCCACCAGGGCCCGAGCGCCAGGCAACCGAGCAGCACGACGGCGATGACCGCCAGGACCAGCCGCTTGTGACGGCGGTGACGCTTGAGCAGGGTTTGTTTGCGGGCGGTCATCTCAGCTCTCGAAGACGGTGACGCGGTGGCACCAGCGGTCCTTGTAGTCGCGATCGGCACGGCCGAAGGAATAGCGCAACGCCTTGCCGAGGGCGCGGGCATCCTGCCAGGCGGCCTGGGTGTTCAGATAGGTGAGGACGCTGCCGGGACTCAGGTCGCTGGCAGCCGGATCGACACCGCCGTTGACGTATTCGACGCTGATCCATTCGGGCGCCTCCACCCGATAGAGCACCTGGATCGCCACCGGACGTTCGCCGAGCATGAGCAGCGAGCCGGTCATGAAGTCCCGCAGCAGGCCGAACACCTCGGCCAGCCGGGCCTTGCCCGGCACCTCGAAGCCCCAGCGCGCCTCGAACAGCTCGGCATAGATCCGTGCCTGCTCGGTGCTGTCCAGCTCGGCCATGGGGACCACGCGCCCACCGGCGTCTTCGAACAGGCGCTGCTCGCGACGCTGGTTGTAGCGGAATTTCTTCGACCAGGCTTCCGGCTCGCGGAGCATGGCCAGTTCTTCGCTCTGCCGGCGCAGACCGGCGAAACGCTCGTCGCACAGGGGCGACAGATAGCGGGCGCGCTGCCGCAGGGGCGCCGCGCTACCCGAGGCGGCGGGCAGGATGATCTCGGCGTTGCCCAGGTCGAACAGGGCACGCTGGCGGCGCTTCTTCAGCACCGTACGCGACAGCGCCAGCTCGCGCCCCCAGCAGGGCACCGCGGCCTGCAGGCCATCCGCACCAGGCCAGCCCAGGTAGCGCACCGGGATGCCGGCCAGTCCGGCCAGCCGGTCGACCACCTCGGGGTGGCTGGCGACGCTGCCGCCATGGCGTTGCCAGGCGGCGGCGTAGTCGGCGGCGGAAATGGTCGTCCAGCCGCGCTCACGCCAGAAACGGAATCTATTCAGCATTCGATCGTCGGCGCCGGCGGCACGACCTCCTCGAATTGCTTGGCGTGCAGGCGCGCATAGTAGCCGTTCAGCGCCAGCAGCTCACTGTGGCTGCCGCGCTCGACGATGCGGCCATGGTCCATCACCAGAATCAGGTCGGCCTTCTCGATGGTGGAGAGGCGGTGGGCGATCACCAGGGTGGTCCGGCCCTGCATGACCCGGTCCAGCGCCGCCTGGATGTGGCGCTCGGATTCGGTGTCCAGCGCCGAGGTGGCTTCGTCGAGGATCAGCAGCGGCGCGTTCTTCAGCAATGCCCGGGCGATGGCCAGGCGCTGGCGCTGGCCGCCGGAGAGCAGCACGCCGTTCTCGCCGACCTGGGTGTCGTACAGTTGCGGCAGGCGCTGGATGAATTCGTCGGCATAGGCCGCCTCGGCCGCCGCCCTGACCTGCTCCATCGGCGCCCCGGCCAGATCGCCATAGGCGATGTTGTTGGTGACGCTGTCGTTGAACAGGGTGACGTGCTGGGTCACCAGGGCGATGTGCCGGCGCAGGTTGGTCAGCCGATAGTCCTGGATCTCCAGGCCGTCGAGGAGGATCTCGCCCTGCTCGTGCTGGTAGAAACGGGGGATGAGGTTGGCCAGGGTCGACTTGCCGCTGCCGGAACGGCCCACCAGGGCCACCATCTGGCCGGGCTCGGCGACGAAGTCGATGCCTTCCAGCACCGGCTTGTCGGTGCCCGGGTAGCGGAAGGTCAGATTGCGCACCTCCAGCCGACCCTGGACGCGCTCGCGTTCTTCACGGCCTTCATCGCGTTCGGCGGGCTCGTCGAGCTGCTCGAAGATGCTTTCCGCACCGGCCACGCCGCGCTGGATGGTGGAGCTGACCTCGGAGAGCTGGCGGATCGGCTTGGGCAGCAGGCCGGCCATGGTGATGTAGGCCACCAGGTCGCCGGCGGAGGCTTCGCCGCGCAGCCAGAGCACCAGGAACATCAGCACCGCCATGGCGGAATAGATGACCAGCTGCAGCATGGGCGTATAGACCGCGCCGGTCTTGGTCATGGTCAGCTGCTTGTCGGTGTTGGCCAGACTGGAATCGAGGAAGCGCCGTTGCTCGTAGGTCTCGCCGCCGAAGCTGCGCACCACCCGATAGCCCTGGATGGCCTCGGAGGTGATGTGGGTGACGTCGCCCATGGCCGACTGGATCTTGCTGCTCTGCTTGCGGAACTTGCGACTGGCGCTGGTCACCATCAGGGCGATCAGCGGCAGGATGGCCACCATCACCAGGGTCAGCTTCCAGTTCATCCACAGCAGCGAGGCGAACAGGAAGACCACGGTCATGCCTTCGCGGATCACCACCTTGATCGCCTCGGTGGCGGCGCCGGTCACCATGGTGACGTTGAAGGTGATGCGCGAGATCAGGTGACCCGAGTTGTTGGCATCGAAGTAGCGATTGGGCAGGCGCAGCATGTGGTTGAACAGCGCCACCCGCAGGTCGTGCACCAGGCCGAGGGAGACCCGCGCCAGGAAGTAGTTGCCGAGAAAGGAACCGACCCCCTGCCAGGCGGCGATCAGGATGATCATCAGCGGCACCGCCTGCACCAGGTGCAGGCCACCGACGATGGGCCAGCCCGGGAACATGGAGGCGTTGGGGTTGTTCAGGCCATCGACGAAGTACTTGAGGATGCCCGCCAGCATCGGCTGGGTGGAGGCGAAGATCAGAAAGCCGACGATACTCAGGGCGAACATGCCGATGTAGGGCCGCACGTAGCCGAGCAGGCGGAAATAGATCTTCAGACTGGAGGTCTGCGCAGGGGAGTCTTGGCTCATGGTCTCGTCGTGACGCAAAAGCGCCATGTTAACACGCACCCGCCGCCGACCCAGCGGCGGGATTTTCCGCTAGGCTCTGCACGAAAAGTCGTCGAGCGAAGGTCAGGCGAGGCGAAAAAGGCCGAGGAAGCGGAGTCTATGAGCGGTAAATGAGCATTCCGCATGTCTTTTTCAACGAAGCATCACCGAGCGCAGACTCTTTTCGTACAGAGCCCAGGCTTGCCCTCCCCCGCCCCGGAACACCTATCATGCCGCCGCTGATCGCCACCTTCGCCGAACTCAAGGATTACTGGCGCCTGGAGGTGCTGGACGCACCCGGCAAGCCCTTGCGACTCAAGCGTCTGCTCCGGCGCGTCACCGCGGGAGAGAGTCCGAGCTTCCTGTTCTGGTATCGCCTGGCGCAATTCCTCTACTGCCGCCCGCGCGGCCTGCTCAACTACCGCAAGCTGGCGGAGCGGATCAATCGCCGGCTGATCCGTCGGCACAATATCGAGATCCTGCTGGGCGCCCGTATCGGCCCCGGGCTGCGCCTGCCCCATCGCATGGGTATCTGCGTGTCGAATCTGGCGGTGATCGGCCGCAACGTGATGATCCGCCAGCACACCACCATCGGCATCAAGAGCGACGATCCGGCGCAACTGGTCGGCATCTTCATTGGCGACAATGTCAGCCTTGGCGCCCACGTCTGCATCGTCGGCGACCACCTGACCATCGGCGACAACGTGGTGGTTGGCGCCGGCGCCCTGGTGATGCGCGACATCCCCGCCGACAGCCTCTACTACAGTCGCCACGAGGCGGTGATCCGTCCGCTGCCGGGCGCTACGCCCGGGGATGGCGCCCGCTGAGGATGGTCCGCAGCATCTGCGGCAGCACGCTGTACAAATACGGCCGATTGCCCAACAGCTGCCGCCCCAGGTAGCGCAGCACCTTGCCGCGCGAGGCGCCCTTGTAGTGCAGGCGCAGCAGCAGGGCGACATAGAACTTCTCGATGTCGCGAAAGCGCCGCTGGGCCGGGGTTTCCGCTTCCAGTTCGGACAGCGAATGGTCGAGGATGCCCGCGCAGCGCAGCGCCACCGGCTCGTCCCGCGCCAGCGCCTGCACCCGCAGGAAAAAGGACACGTCGACGCCATAGAGGGCGAAGCGCTCGTCGAAGACATCGCCGTGGCGGGCCGCAATACGCGCGGCCAGGCCCTGCGTCAGGCACAGGCCCGAACTGATGGTCACGGTGGCCTGGGGATCCAGGAGTCCCTCTGCGGTCACCACCGCCTTGTACTGGTGGGGATAGCGGATGGTGCCCGCCCCCAGCACCAGGGGTACCAGCAACTCGGCGTCCTGGCCAAGCGCCTGCAGAAAGCGCCCGTCCACCACGGTGTCCTGGTCGAAGATCACCAGGCGCTCGGCGCCCAGCCGCAGTGCCTGGTTGTAGACCCGACTCAGGGGCGGATTGCCGAGGTCTTCCTCGATCAGGACCGTCGTCCAACCCGGGGCCGCCAGCAGCGCCTGGCGCTCTGCGTCCTCCAGCGTCCGGGGGCCGTTGTTCCAGACCAGCAGGGCGCTGTCGGCCGGCAGGCTGGCAGGGGGCTGGGCCAGCAGGCTGTCGAGGGTGGCCGACTCCGCGGGACGCAAGCCATAGAGGACGACGAGAAAGAGCGTTCGCATGGACTTCCCTGGGGATCGCGGCCTAGCCGCGCACCCGCTTGCGCAGATAGTCGAGGGCCGCGCCGGCTTCGTCGGCCAGGTGCGGACGCGGCAGGTCGTTGGGCCAGATGCCTTCGGCGAAGGCCTGGCGATCGCCGCCGCCGAGACGCTCGCTCAGCGCCCGCTCCCACCAGACATGCCGACAGGCACGGGCATAGCTGTCCTGGGGCGCCAGGCAGCCATAGAGCAGCTTGCGTCCCAGGCTCGCCCGCTGCTTGTCCAGGCCGGCCAGTTGCCATTTCACCCGCAACCGGGTCCAGACATCGGGCAGCGGCTTGGTCAGGGGCACCTCCTGCCAGTGCTGCTGCAGCGCCGGCGAAAAGTCCTCGCCATAGCGCTCGAAGAAGTGCGCCAGCATGAAGTGCAGAAAGCGCTTTTCCGCGTAGTAGTGGCGCACGGGGCCACGCGCCTCGCCGATGGCCAGATCCGCCAGGCTGAACGACAGGGCGATCTGCTCCAGGGTATGGACCTCCTCGTCGTGGCCGTGCCAGTCGTCGATCAGGGCGATGGCCTGCTCGACCCGCGGCAGATGGACCCGCGCCAGACCACAGACGCCGCTGTTGTAGAGCCGGGTCTCTTCCGCCGGCTCCTGGCCACGCGCGGCCAGGGCTGCTGCGAAGCGGGCGAATTCCGGGCGGGTACGGGCCTTGCGCCAGGACCACTCCTCGATGTCCAGCAGCCCGCGTCCGCTGTCGATGCCGTCAAACAACGACGCCAGCGGCGCCTGGACCACGGTGTCGCTGTCCAGGAACAGCGTCCTGTCGGCCCGCGGCAGGGCCCAGGCGATGGCGCAGGCCTTGCTGCGGTGCAGATAGCCGTGCTGCCCCTGCCACTCCCTGAGCGTCGCGGCCTCGATGGCCACTACTTCCGCCGGCCAGCCGCGATAGTCCTGCGGCCGATCGGTCAGGATACGGAGGGCGATGTCCTGGCCCTGCCGCCAGTGCAGGGCGCTGAGCAGGCTGAACTTCAGCTCCTGCCGATAGGCCTGGGCACCGCCGTAGACGAAATACAGGAGTTGGCGTGTGGGGCGCATGTAAAGCTGCCGGCAAAAATCTGATTCTAGCAACAAGCGGCCGGATAGGTCGCAGGGGTCACTTCACAGCCTGCCACCTTCGGGTAACATGCACGCCCTGACGTTGACGGGTCCTGCATGAAGCCTCTCGAACATTCGCGCTATCTCGAACTGCGCGACGCCGCCCAGGTAGTGGAAGCCGATCACCATGGCGACAAGGTCCTGCGCCTCACCGATGGCAGCTATCTCAAGCTCTTTCGCCGCAAGCGGCTGCTGACCTCGGCGGCGCTGTTTCCCTATGCCCAGCGCTTTGCCGACAACGCCCGCCAACTGGCCGAGCGCGGCATTCCCTGTCCGCAGGTGCTGGAGGTCTATCGCGCCGCCTCGCTGCAGCGCGATCTGGTGCACTACAGCCCGCTGCCGGGCGCCACCCTGCGCCAGCTGCGCACCTCGGACGAGGCCGCGGCGCTGCGCCCCGCCCTGGGTCGCTTCATCGCCGAATTGCACGACAGTGGCGTCTACTTCCGCTCGCTGCACCTGGGCAACGTGGTGCAGACGCCAGAAGGCGAACTGGGCCTGATCGACATTGCCGATCTGCGCTGTCATGCGCGGCGTCTGCCGCTGCGCCTGCGGGTGCGCAACTTCCATCACCTGCTGCGCTACGGCGAAGACCGCGACTGGCTGTTCGAACCCGGTCGCGAACCCTTCCTCAGGGCCTATGCCGAAGCCTGCCGCCAGCCCCTGGACTGGCGCGAACTCGACCGGCAGCTGCAGGACTAGATCAGGACTGGACCGGCACCGCCTGTCCCAGCGCCAGCTTGCGCCGGCGTTGCACCTCGGCGCCGACGATCATCGCCGCGGGCAACAGCACCAGCGGCCACAACTCGTCCGGATTGCCGATCAGCTTGGCGCCGTCGAAATTGAGCATCAGCAGGGCCACGGCCAGATAAAGTCCCCAGGGATCGCGCTGGCGCAGAGCCGCGCCCAGGCTGGCCAGCATCAGCACGCCGAAGATCAGCAGCGACACCAGGCCGGTGTAGATGCCGAAGGAGACGAAGATGTTGTGCGGGTGCTGGATGGCCTCGGTGCCATGCAGCAGGTCGTGACTCTGGTAACCCAGGCCGCAGCCCAGCCACCAGCCGCAGGACTCCCAGTCCTTGATCATGAAGTGGAACAGCTCGATGCGTCCGGAATCCGCCCGGCCCCAGAAGGCGACGAACCAGGCTTCGGTATGCACCACCTGGACCACTCCGGCGATCAGGGCACTGACCAGCACGACCAGCGCCAGGGTGCGCAGCGGAAAGCGCGGAAAGGCGAAGAGCACGCCGAGGGCGGCCAGGAAGCCGATGCCCACCAGGCCGGTACGGGTCTGCAGGGCGAAGGAGATGCCGACGATGCTGACCACCACCGCCGCCAGCAACTCGATCCAGCGCCGCTCGCGGATCCAGCTGGGCGCGGCCAGGCCGCCCAGGCAGACCATCCAGATGCTCACATAGATGGGATTGGAGATGCGTCCCGGCAGGTGGATGACCCGCTGGCCGACGGCATAGTGGCCGGTCAGCCAGAACACCAGGCTGGAGCCCACGGCATAGGCGCAGACCACCCAGAAGGCCAGGCGTACGAGGCCGGGGCGACGAAAGAAGTCGCCATCCACCAGGCAGGCCACGGTCAGCACGAACAGCAGCACATAGAGGATGTGCTTGAAGAACTGCCCCTCTTCGGCCCGTGCCCCCGGCACGATGAACCAGGCGAGAAACACCAGCCAGAGCAGCAGCAGCGGCGAGCGCCAGTCGATCAGCCGCGGCCGCAGCACGAAGAGGATCAGCGCCGGCAGGGCGATCGCCGCATAGAAGTAGCTGTTGATCCACTTGGCCGTGGGGATGCACAGGTAGGCGGCCATGAACACCAGCACCGCCAGGGTGAAATAACGACTCTGCTGCAGGCGATCGAGCAAGGGTGTCACCACAACAGGGCTCCCAGGAGTGCGCCGACCAGGAAGGCCAGTGCCAGTTTGATGCGTTCCATCCGCCGGCGCTTCTGCTTGTCGTTGCGGTCCTTGTCGCTGACCACGTGCTGGCCGAAGCCGGTATGCAGCACGGCATCGTTTTCCAGGATCAGCGCGTGGCGCTGGGCGTCGGCATAGCGCCGGGACAGTTCCTTCTCGCCGCTCAGGTCGCCATAGGGGGCGTGCAGCAGGTAGTCGGCGCGCCGGCGCAGACCGGGATTGAAGGAAAAGCCCTGCCATTCGGGCTTGTGCGAGCCGACTTCGTAAAAGGCAATACCGGCATGCACCTGCCGCGACTTGAGATAGACGTAGGGGCTGTGGATCGCCAGGTCATGGGCATGGCTGCGCAGCCAGACCTGCAGCGCCTGGGGATCGGCCTCCAGCAGCGCCTGGGAGTCCTCGATGAAGCCCGGGCGATAGAAGGCCCAGTCGTCTTCGCAGTGGAAGATCCAGCTGGTCTCGACCCGGGCATAGGCGGCGTCGACACTGCGCATCTGGCCAAGCTTGGGATTGTTGACGATGAACTCGGTGTGTTCGCGCCAATGGGCGGGGATGCAGTCGCGTACCGCCTCGTCACCGGAATCTTCGGTGATGAAGACGCGGCGGATGGGCGCGGTGTTGAATTCGTCGAAGGTCGCCAGCGTCTGCCGCAGCAGGTCGAAGCGCCCGCAACTGGTGACGACCACGGAGATGTCGCTGTCGGCGGAAAACTGCACGTTCTACCCTTTCTGCCAGTTGAGTCGAAAGCCGGACCTCGGGCAGCGCATCAGCGTCCCAGCCTGCCGAGCAGGCGGTGCAGGAACCCCGGAGCGACTGCCGGTCGCAGCGCTGGGGTTATAGCCGAAACGATGCGCTCACCCAAGTGGCCGAAAGCGAAAGAGTGACGCGCCAGGGCCTCTCCAGCCCTGGCGATGGTCGCGGCGTGCGCCGGATCGCCGCGCAGCCGGGCGAGTTTCTCGCGCAACTCGTCCAGCGAGCGATAGAGCACCACGTTGACGCCATCCGCGAAACCCAGGGCGCGGTTCTCCTCTTCACCCTGATCGAAGGTGAAGAGCACGCAGCCGCAGGCCATGGCCTCGAAGTTCTTGATCATGTATTCGCCCATGCCGACATCGGCGCCAACGAAGTAGCGGATGCGGTTGAGGGTCTGCAGGTATTCGTCGCCCGAGCGGGTCTTGGTGATCAGCAGCGGCTCGACCTTGGCCAGGTCTTCCAGCAATTGCTTGCGCCCGCTGTAGGCCACGCTGCCGAGGCTGCCGACGAAGCCCAGTTCGATGTCGCGTTCGAGCCCCAGGTCGCGCAGCCGGCTGTCGTCGTAGCCCTTGGGCACGAAGTGGGCGTCCACCCCCTCCTCCTGCAGCCGCCGCGCCACGCCGGCGCCGGAGACCAGCACCCTGACGTGGGGCATGGCCCGGTAGTAGCGGCTGAATTTGCCGGTGTACTTGCAGGGGATGAAATTCTGGTAGGCGTCGTGCTCCAGCTCCACCAGATTGGGCAGGCTGCGGATGAAGGCGACCTGCCTGAGCTGCTTCTTGAATCTGAGAAAAAGCAGGATGCGATCGTATTGCTCGGGCTGGGGCACCGCGCGGCGGAAATAGCCGCGCAGATCGGCCTGTTCCTCGTCACTCAGCCAGCGCAGGTCGCACTCGCAGTGGGCGGCGATGCTGGCATAGAAGTGGTCCAGCAGGATGCGTTGCTCCTTCTGGACCAGGAACAGGACTTTCACGGCGCCGGGGCCTTGAAGGCGGCGACCATCGGCAGGCGCCAGAAGTCACGGCGCACGGCCTCGTCGGAGAAGCGTTCGGCCAGGCGCTCGCGCATGTGCTGCACGCAGGCGCGTCTCTGGCTCGGCGCCAGGCGGCCGAGGTGCTGCAGGCCCTGGCCGAGGGCTTCGGCGTCGCCGAGGGGAAAGAGGAAGCCGACCCCCTCGACGATCTCCCGCGCGCCACCGCAGGAAGTGGCGATCAGCGGGACGCCGGCGGCCATGGCCTCCAGCAGGACCATGCCGAAGGGCTCGTGGTCGGAACTCAGGGCGAAGACGTCGAAAGCCTTGAAATAGCGCCGGGCGCCGTCTACCTGACCAAGGAACAGCACCCGGTCGGCGATCGCCAGTTCGCGGGCCAGGTCCTTGAGGTCTTCTTCCAGGCGGCCCTTGCCGAGGAGCGCCAGCAGGGCATTGGCCGGCAGATTCGGCAGGGCGGCGGCGAAGCCGCGCAGCAGGGTGGCCTGGTCCTTGTCCGGATGCAGGCGACCGACGTTGCCGACGATCCAGGCGTCCTGGGGCAGCTTGAGCCCGGCGCGGGCCTCGTCGGCCGGCAGCAGTTCGCGTTCCACCGCCTCGACGTCCAGACGGTTGTAGAGGGTCTCGATGCGCTCGGCCGGCCAGTCCTTGAGGCGCTGGCGCAACTCGTCGCGTACCGCGTCGGAGACGCCCAGCAGGGTCAGGCGCTTGCTCATCAGCTTGGCGAACAGCCGCCGGCCGAGCCGGTCGTAGTCGCCAAAGGCATGGTGGACGCCGATCACCGGCAGATTGGTGGCCAGGCAGGCGATCCAGATCGGCTTGAATCTATGGGCGATGACGAAGCGGATACCGCGCGAGCGGACGATCTCGCGCAGCGCCTGGATGGCGCCGAGCTTGAGGCCCCGCACGTCCTTGGAGGAATACTCGAGGAACAGCACCTCGTCGCTACCGCAGCCGGCGGCCACCTCGGCATCGGCCGTGCCGGTGAGAAAGACCGTGGTGACGCGATAGCCGCTGCCCGCGAAGAGGCTGGCGGTCTGGCGGGCGCAGTCGAGGAAGGGACCGTCGTAGCCATGACAGAACTGCAGCACCCGCGGTTCGGCGGAACGCGTCATAGGCCGGCCCCCTCCTTGATCACCAGGACGTCTTCCATGATCAGGTACTGCAGGTCCGAGCCGAAGAACATGTTCAGGGCATCGGTGGGCGAGCAGACCATGGGTTCGCCGCGGCGGTTGAGCGAGGTATTGAGGGAGACGCCGTTGCCGGTGAGCTTTTCCAGCTCGACCATGAGGTCGTACCAGCACGGATTATGCCGGCGCTCCAGCACCTGGGCGCGGGAGGTGCCGTCTTCGTGGACCACCTCGGGCACCCGGCTCTTCCATTCCTCGTTGACCTCGAAGGTAAAGGTCATGAAGGGCGAGGGATGGTCGACCTTGAGCATCTGCGGCGCCACGGTATCGAGCATGGACGGGCAGAAGGGCCGCCAGCGCTCGCGGAACTTGATCTGGGCGTTGATGCGATCGGCCACGCCCGGCACGCTGGGGCAGCCGATGATGGAGCGACCGCCCAGGGCGCGCGGACCGAATTCCAGGCGACCCTGGAACCAGGCCACCGGATTGCCGGCCACCATGATCTCGGCGATGCGCTGGGGCATGTTGTCGATCCGCTCCCACTTGGGTGCGTTGGGATGGCGGGCGCAGGCGGCGATGACGTCTTCGTTGCTGTAGCCGGGGCCGAGATAGACGTGCTCCATCTTCTCCACCGGCACGCCACGGGCGTGGGAGACGTAGGCGGCAGCGCCGACGGCGGTGCCGGCGTCGCCCGAGGCGGGCTGGACGAACAGCTCCTTGACCTCGGGACGGGCGATGATCTTCTGGTTGAGCTTGACGTTGAGCGCGCAGCCGCCGGCAAAGGCGAGCTTGCCGGTCTGGCGGATGATGTCGCCCAGGTAGTAGTCCATCATCTCCAGCGCCAGGCGTTCGAACAGCGCCTGCATGCTGGCGGCATAGTGGATGTAGGGATCGTCGGCGATGTCGCCTTCACGCTTGGGTCCCAGCCACTCGATCAGCTTGGGCGAGAAGTAGTAGCCCTTGCCCTTTTCCTTGTAGCGGCGGAAGCCGATGACGTTGGCGTAGTCGGTGTTGATGATCAGCTCGCCGTTCTCGAATTTCGCCAGGCGCGAGAAATCGTACTTGCTGGCATCGCCATAGGGCGCCATGCCCATGACCTTGAATTCGCCGTCGAGCATCTCGAAGCCGAGGAATTCGGTGAGGGCGCCATAGAGGCCACCCAGGGAGTCCGGGTCGTAGAACTCCTTGATCTTGTGGATCTTGCCGTTCTCGCCGTAGCCGAAGAAGGTGGTGGCGTACTCGCCCTTGCCATCGATGCCAAGGATCGCGGTCTTTTCGCTGAAACCCGAGCAGTGGTAGGCACTGGAGGCATGGGCCAGGTGGTGCTCGACGGCTTCCAGCTTGACCTTCTTCAGGTCGAAGCCGAGCTGCACCAGGCACCACTCGATGCGCTTCTGGTAGCGGTGGTAGCGACGATTGCCGAACAGGATGGCGTCCAGGGCGCGATCCGGGGCGTAGGCATAGCGCTTGGCGTAGTGCCAGCGGGCTTCGCCGAAGAGACTGATGGGCGCATAGGGAATGGCCACCACGTCGACATCGGCGGGGCTGATCCCGGCCTGTTCCAGGCAGAACTTGGCCGACTCGTAGGGCATGCGATTCTTGGCATGCTTGTCGCGCACGAAGCGTTCTTCTTCCACCGCGGCGATCAGCTTGCCGTCGATATAGAGCGCGGCGGAGGGATCGTGGCTGAGGGCGCCGGACAGGCCAAGGACGGTCAGGGACACAGGTAAAGCCTCTGTACAGGGCGAAGCCAGAGGAGTTCGCCGGGGTTTCGCGAGGCCGCTGCAGGCCCGCCTCGCCTCAAAAACGGCGAATTATAGCCGTTCAGGCAGGCCACGGGTAATGGCCGCACGCCGGAGCGGGGCCTAGCGCACGGCGATTCAGCCCCGGTACAGATGGCGGGTCGGCGCTCAGGCTGGCGGCAGGCGCTCGTCGAGCAGGCGATGCAGGGCGCTGTCGGCCGGCCAGTTGCGCAACAGCCGGGCGCGGTCGCGGGCATAGGCGGCGGCGTAGGCACGGTCGCTGCCATGGGCCTGGAGGGCGTCGAGGTCGATCACCAGCCAGCGACCTTCATGCCAGATCAGGTTGGTGCCCTTGAAATCGCCATGGCCGAGGCGCTCGCGACGCAGGGCCTCGACCAGCGCCAGCAAGGCCTCCAGCTCGACCGCAGGCGGCGCCGACTGCACATAGGGCGCGAAGCGCTCCAGCAGATTGGGTCCGTCGACGAAGGGCGTGACCAGATAGGCGCGCCCGCGCAGGCCGAGAAAGCGGCGCTCGCGCACGGCCAGCGGCTCGGGAGTGGGAATGCCGAGGAATCGCAGCCGATGCCCTCGCGCCAGCTGTGCCAGGCTCGGCTCGGTCGCCAGAAGCGCGTCAGCCAATGGCCGAAGCCCTTGATGTTGTATCTCTTGAGCACCAGGTCCTGGTCCTGCCACTGCACGCGGGCCACGGTGGCGGCGCCGCCGTCCTTGAAGGTCGGCAGGCCGGCCAGGGCGGCGTCGGGATCGGCCAGCAGGCCTTCCAGGCGACTCAGCCAGGTGCGCCGCACGGCGATCAGGCCAAAGGCGCTGCGGGTGACGGCGAACAGGGTGCATTCCCGGCCGCTCTTCTTCAGGTAGTCGGCCAGGCGCCAGCGGCGGATCTCGGCGATACGCGCCAGCAGAGCTTCCAGGCGCAGGGCGTGTTCGGCATTGACCAGCAGGTAGTGGATCAGCAGCTCTTCCAGCTGAGCATCCAGGGCGGCCGGCAACTGGGCGAAGAACACCGCCAGATTCTCCTGCACCCGCGCCTGGGACAGCGGCTGGCCGACGGTCTCGGCCTGGATGTCCGCCGCGTCTATGACCAGGGCGGCGCCGTCCTTGACCAGCAGGTTGTCCAGGTGCAGATCGGCTTGCCAGAGCCCCTGGGCATGCAGCCGCGCCAGGGTGGCGAGGGCCGCGCCGAGCAACGCGTCCTGTGCCGGCGACAGGGGCGGCTCGGTGACGAGCGGCTGCCAGAGCTGCTCGACGCTGGGCGCCGCCTCGATGAAGTCGAACACCAGCCAGGCGCCCTGCCCGCTCGCCTCGCCGCTCTCCAGCAGCGTGGGGGTCGGCGCCGCGGCGGCCGCCAGCAGGCGGCACCCCTCGCGCTCGCGGGCGAATTGCCGACTCGCGCGCTCGCCGACCAGCAGCTTGGCCAGCACCCGCCGGCCCTGCCAGCGGGCCTCGCCGACATAGCGCTGACCGGGCAGCACCCTGAGCAGCGACAGCAGTTCCAACTCGCCACTGGGCAGTTCGATGCGCAACGGCAGGGTCGGCGCACGACCGGCCTTGGTCAGTTGCTCCAGGGTCATGCCTTGCGCTCCTTGTGGCGGCGACGCCCGGCCAGACGCCGACTCCAGTCGCGCACGGCGACGCTGTCCAGCGGCTGGTCCAGATAACTCGCCAGCAGGCGGGCGATGTCCTGCTCGCTCCATTGCGGCGCGCGGCGCAGCAGGGGTTCGAGATCGCGCAGGCGATCGCGCCGGCCGAACAGCAGCGGCCGGGTCTTTTCCAGATCGATCAGCCGCGCGGCCAGGCCTTCGCCCTGACGCTGCAGGAACAGATGCTTGGGATAGAAGCAGCCGTGCACCTGGCCGGCGCCGTGCAGCTGGCGAGCCAGTTCGCCAACGGCGACCAGCACCGCCTGGCGCTCCTCGGGAGCCAGGTGCGCCCAGACACGCAGCCAGCTGTCGAGATCGCGCCAGTCATCCAGCGCCCGGGTCAGCAGGATGGCGCGCCAGCCCTGGTCATCGCGGCGCTCGCCGTAATAGGCCAGCTCCAGCGACGGGATGCCGCGCTCGGCGTAGCGGCGGATGTTGCGACTCTCGCGGGCGAAGGTCGGCTCGCCAAGCGGGCGGGCCAGGGTGCGGGTCAGGTAGTCGCGCTGGCGCTTGAGGTAGTAGCCATGGCCGCCAACGTCCAGGCGAAACACCTGGCTGAAACCGCCGCGTCCCTGGTTGGGTTCGTCCACCGCGGTCAGCTCCAGCGCCCACAGCGCCGCGAAGCTGTCCAGGCCCTGGCCGGCCAGCACGGCCCGATCCTCGGCCGCCCACACCTCGTTCATTCCCGCCCTTGAAATAGTCCAGTACCTCGCGGATGCGCCCCTTGTCGTTGTCGCTGAGGCGCGCGCGACCGCGGTATTGCAGATAGAACCTGAGGCGCTGGGTGCGCGACAGCTGGTACTTGGCCACCTTGTCCAGGCAGGCCAGGTCCTTGACGATGCGCCAGCGCAGCCAGTGGCCGACCCAGAAGGCGCCGGCCGGGCAGTCGATGAGATAGAGCACGCCCTGACCATCCACCAGCAGGTTGCGCCACTTGAGATCGTTATGGACGAAATGGTGGTCGTGCAGGGTACGGGTCGCCGCGGCCAGCTGACGGCTGACGTTGTCCACCCACACCCGGTCGCGCAGCCGCGGATCCTCGCGCCTGGCCAGCTCGGCGAGGTCCAGGGTGTCGGGAATCTCGCGGGTGATCATGGCGCCGCGGGCGAAGCCCCGGGGCGAGCGCTCCATCCCCAGGCCACCACCGGCGCGGTGGCGATGCCCCACTTGGCGAAACGCTTGAGATTCTGCCATTCGGCCTTGACCCGCGGCCGCCCGACATAGCGCCGCAGCCCCTTGCCGGCGCCGTGGTAGCGCTTGACGTAGTAGCGGATGCCGTCGCGCTCGATGCGCACCACTTCCGACAGCGGATCGCTGGTCAGGCGTTCGCCGTCGAGGGCGAACACCGCTTCCAGGGTGGCGAATTCGGGCAGGTGGGCAACGCTGGAATCGATGCGCCAGTCAGCCATCAGAGCCGGTCCCCGTAGCGTTCCTTGCGCTCCAGCAAGGCGGCGGCCTTGCGTTCCAGACGCGCCAGCAGCGGCGCCTCGTCGCGCAGGATCTCGCGCAGCGGCCGCTGGAAGTAGCCCTGCAGGAAGCGCAGGAAGTCGCGCTGCGTCAGGCCGATGCCCAGGGCGGAGAAATACAGCCCGGCCAGGTCCTTGTCGCGCCAGCGCCGGGGCACCTGGGTGCGGCACTGGGCGCGGTGCAGGTCGATCAGCCACAGTCGCAGATTGGCCACGGTGACCGGCTGGGCGGTGTCGAGCAGGAAATGGCAGATGTAGCAATCGCGATGGTTGACGCCCGCCCGGTGCATGGCCCCGGTCATGCGCGCCACCTCGGCGATCAGCGCCCGCTTGAGCAGGGGCTCGGGGGCTGGCGGACCCAGTCGAGGCTGAAGTCTTCGAGACTGACGGTGGGCGCCAGCTCCTCGGTGATGATGAAGGAGTGCTGGGTCGCCGGATTGGCGCCGCGCTCGCCGAAGGCCACCGCGGTCATGGTCGGCACGCCGACCTGGTGCAGCCGCTCGATGGCCTGCCATTCCTGGCGCGCACCCAGCACCGGCTGCTTGGCCTGCAGCAGATTCTTGGCGATCTCGCCCCAGCCGATGCCGCGGTGGATCTTGACGAAGTAGCCACGACCGGCCACCTCGGTGCGCAGGGTGCGGCGTCCGTCCAGCTCGCGATAGACCTGGCCCTGCAGGGCCTCCACGGCGACGAAGGGATCCTGGCCGGCCCAGCGGCTGGCGAAGGGCTCACGCAATTGCAGGGTCATGCCACCCCAGGATGACATCGGCGGCGCGTTCGGGCAGCGAATAGAGATCGGCGCTGGCGGCGAAGGCCAGGCCATTGCGGCCCTGCACCGCGCGGCGCTCGGGATCGGCCAGCAGCTCGGCGAGCATCCGGTCCAGGGTCTCCTGGACGAAGGGCGACGGCACCACCGCGCCGGCGCGGGCCTCGTCGATGTAGTGGGCATAGCCGCAGACATCGGTGACCAGCACCGGCAGCCCGGCGACCAGCGCCTCCAGCAGCACGGTGCCGGTATTTTCGTTGTAGGCCGGATGGATCAGCAGATCGGCGCCGAGCAGGAAGCGCGGGATGTCGCTGCGCCCCTTGAGGATCTCGACCCGCTCGCTCACGCCCAGCGCCTTGGCCTGCAGCAGGAAGGGCTTGGGATCGTCCTGGCCGATGGCGAACAGCCGGGTGCGCTTGCGCAACTCCTTGGGCAAAGAGGCCAGGGCGCGCAGGCTGCGATCCAGGCCCTTGGTCTTGAAGCCGGAACCGATCTGCACCAGCAGCAGCTCGCCCTCCTCCAGCCCGAATTCGCGCCGGAAGTCGGCGCGGATCTCGGCGGCGTTGGCCGGCGCGCGACGATCGGCGGCGATGCCCGGCGGCAGGAGGTGGAAGCGCGGCGTCGGCGTGCCGTAGTGCTTGACGAACAGCGGCTGCTGCACCTCGGAGATCATCAGGATCTCGGTCGACGACTCGGGCGCGAACACCGCGCGCTCGTATTCGGCGAAATGGCGATAGCGACCCCACTGGCGATACAGCGGATTGCGCAGGGTCTGGGCCTTGTCCTCGAAGCAGGGATCGGCGGCGTAATAGACGTCCAGCCCCGGCATCTTGTTGAAGCCGATCACCCGGTCCACCGGATCGCGGGCGAGGTCGGCCTGCAGCCAGGCGTGGAATTTCTCGTTGCGCCGGTGATTGAACAGGGCGCTGACCCTGGCCACCCGCACGTCGAAGCCCTCCGGCACCGGGCCTTCCCAGATCAGGGTGTAGACGCGGATGGCATGGCCCCGGCGCTGGCACTCCTGGGCGATGCGCAGGAAGTCCCGCTGCAGGCCGCCAAAGGGAAAGTACTTGTAGAGCACGAAAGCCAGGGTCATGCGGGGAGGTCTTCCAACAGCAGGGTTTCCAGTTCCAGTTCAACCCGCTCCGGGGTCAGGGCGGCGAGACTGGCCGCGGGCTGATCGCGCGGCTCGTCGGTGCCGTCCAGCCCCACGGCGCTCAGGTGCACCTGAGAGCGGCCATAGGCGCCGACCTTCTTCGGACTGGTCGGGCCATAGAGCGACACGGTGGGCACGTCCAGGGCCGCGGCCAGATGGCCGAGGCCGGTATCCACCGCCACGCAGGCACGGGCGCCGGCCAGCACCTTGGCCACCCCGGCGAGATTCAGTCGCGGCAGCACCTGGACGCCATCCAGGCCGTCGGCGATGCGTTCGGCTCGGGCATGTTCCGCCTCGTTGCCCCACAACAGTCGCACCGGCCAGTCCAGTTGGCTCATGCGCTCGGCCAATTCGCGCCAGTGGGCCTCGGGCCAGTGCTTGCTGACCCAGGTGGTGCCGTGCAGGAACACCACATAGGGCGTCTCGTTGGTGCCGGCCAGGCGTTGCCGATCCAGGCCGTAGTCACCCACGCCCGCCGGCAGCGGATAGTCCAGGGCCTGGGCGAACAGCTGGCGGATCCGCTCCAGGGCGTGCTGCCCCTTGGCGACATGATAGCGCTCGTCATAGAAGCGGCTGGCCAGGGGCTCGCGGGCGGAGTTGCGGTCGAGACCGGCCACCGGCGCCTCGGCGTAGCGGGTCAGCCAGGCGCTCTTGAGCAGGCCCTGGGCATCGATCACCCGGTCATAGCGCTGCTCGCGCACGCGCGCCTTGAATTCGCCCCACTCGCCACTGGCCCAGGCGGAAAAGGGCTGCTTGCGCCAGCGGCGCAGGGCCACCGGGATCACCTGGCTCACGGCCGGGTGCCAGGCGGGAATCTCGGCGAAGCCCTCCTCCACCACCCAGTCGAAGCAGATGCCGGGATGGCCCGCGCCGCATCGGTCAGGGCCGGCAGGGTATGGATGACATCGCCAAGGGAGGAGGTCTTGATCAGCAGCACGCGCATCTAGCCCACCTCGACCGGATCGGCGACCAGGCGGCCAAGCGCCTCCTGCACCAGGCTCGGCTGCAGCAGGCGCAGGCAATCGTAATGGCCGAAGCGGCAGGTACGGTCGAAGCAGGGACTGCACTCCAGCCCCAGGCGCACCACCTCGACCTGGCTGGCCAGCGGCGGCGTGAAGCCCGGCGAGGTGGAGCCATAGACCGCCACCAGCGGGCGATCCAGGGCGGCGGCCACGTGCATCAGACCGGAATCGTTGCTGATGACCGCACTGGCACAGGAAAGCAGGTCGATGGCCTCGGCCAGGGAAGTACGCCCGGCGAGGTTGTAGACATCTTCCTCGAAACCGGGGGTGACCCACTCGCGGATCTCTTCGCCACCGGGGGCGTCCTTCTGCGAGCCGAACAGCCAGACCTGCCAGCCCTGACGCAGCCGGGCATCGGCCACGGCGGCGTAGTGCTCGGCCGGCCAGCGCTTGGCCTCGCCGAATTCGGCGCCCGGGCAGAGCGCCAGCACCGGCCGGTCCAGGCTCAGGCCGAAGCGCTCCAGGGCGGCGTCACGGCTGGCCGGGTCGATGGCCAGCCGTGGCTTGGGATAGGGTTTGGGCAACTCCGCACCGGGCGCGTAAGCCAGCGCCATGAAGCGCTCGATCATCAGCGGATAGCGCGCCTTGTCGAGGGTGCGGATGTCGTTGAGCAGGCCGAATCTCATCTCGCCGCGCCAACCGGTACGCTTGGGGATGCCGGCGAAATAGGGCACCAGCGCCGACTTCAGCGAGTTGGGCAACAGGATCGCCTGGTCATAGCGACCGCGCAGCTGCTGGCCGATGCGCCGGCGGGTGGCCAGCTCGAAGGCGCCGTGGCCGAGGGGAAAGCTCAGGGCTTCGCGCACCTCGGGCATGCGCTCGAGCAGCGGGCGACTCCACTCGGGGGCGAGGACGTCGATCTGGCAGTCGGGATGCTGGCGCTTGAGGCAGACGAAGAGGGTCTGCGCCATCACCATGTCGCCGACCCAACTGGGTCCGATGATCAGAATATTCATGCTGGAAGGCGATCGGCACCTAGCGGGTGGCCGACTCCCACTCCCTCAGGCCCGGCCTGATCGAAAGCTCGCGCACGGACATCGACATCTTGCCTCTCCTTACTGATAACGGCCTAAAAGGTGGCCGGATTGCCGGACGGCGTGTCCAGCCCCAGGCCGTGCCAGATACGGCGCACTTCGTCGCGCTCGGCGAGAAAGCCGTCGGCCGGCACCTTGCCCGGCTGCTTCTGCAGCACCAGGCGGTGCAGCGCGGCGCGGTAGACCTTGTAGGCTTCGCGCAGGGCAATGGCGTCCGTGGCCGGTACCAGACCAGCCGCTTCGAGGGATTCCAGGATGCGGATGTTGTCGGGAAAACGCAGCAATTCGGGATGCTGCCACGACCAGGCCAGAACGGCATATTGGACCATAAATTCGATATCGACGATACCGCCGGCATCCTGCTTGAGGTCGAAGCGCTGCTCCGGCCGGCGCGCGTTCGGCCCCAGTCCGCCGGCGGTCACCGCGGTGCCGAGGTTGTCGAGCATCTTGTCGCGCATGCCGGCCACGTCGGCCTGCAGGGTCGCCAGCTCCCGCTGCCGACCGAGGATGCGCGCCCGCACCGCGTCGAAGCGCTCGCCAAGCCGCGGGCAACCTGCCACCACCCGCGCGCGCACCAGCGCCTGGTGCTCCCAGGTCCAGGCCTCGCTCTGCTGGTAGCGCTCGAAGGCCTCCAGCGAGCTCACCAGCAGCCCCGCCGCGCCGGACGGCCGCAGGCGCATGTCCACCTCGTAGAGGGTGCCCACCGGGGTAGTGGTGGTGAGCAGATGGATGATGCGCTGGCCGAGGCGATTGAAGAACTGGGCGCCATCCATGGGCTTGGCGCCATCGGTCTCGGCCAGGGGATCGGCATCGTGGATGAACACCAGATCGAGATCCGAACCATGGCCGAGCTCGATGCCGCCGACCTTGCCGTAGCCGACGATGACGAAGTCCGGCTGGCAGGGCGAGCCGTCGCGTCGCTGCGGCGTGCCATGGCGCTGCACCAGCTGGCGCCAGGCCAGGCCGAAGACCTCTTCGAGGATCACCTCGGCGAGCCAGGTGAGATAGTCGCTGACCTTCATCAGCGGCAGGCTCCCGGCGATCTCCGCCGCCGCCACCCGCAGGCTGTGGGCGCGCTTGAAGTGACGCAGCACGTCCATCTGCTGCTCCAGATCCTCTTCGGGCAGGCGCATCAGGCGCTCGCGCAATTCGGCGGCCAGCTCCGGTTTCTGCGGCGGATGATAGAGCCGGCCCTCGTTGAGCAATTCGTCGAGCAGCGCCGGATAGCGGGTGATCTGTTCGGCCACCCAGGCACTGGCGCCGCAGAGCTCCAGCAGCCGCGCCAGGGCCGGCGGATTCTCGCTGAGCAGGACCAGGTAGGCGGAGCGTCGCGCCACGGCTTCCACCAGCGGCAGCACCCGCTCCAGCGCCCGATCGGGCTGCTCGTCGGCGCTGACCGCATCCAGCAGCCGTGGCATGAAGGCATCCAGGCGCTCGCGACCGGCGCGCTGCATGGCCCGCACCTGGCCGCTGGCCCGCAGACTGGCCAGCAATTCCAGCGCCTGCTCCGGCGCCTGGAAGCCCGCCGCGCGCAGTCGCGCCAGGGACTCCTCGGGGTCGAGCAGGTCTTCCCACAGCGGCAGCCAGCTGTCTTCCAGCTCGGCGCTCTGGGTCTCCTCCTCTGGATCGGCGATGGTCTGCTGGAAGTGCCAGTCGATGCGGCTGCGCCAGCCGTCGAGCGCCGCGCTGAAGTCATCCCAGTCGGCATACCCCATGAGGAAGGCCACCCGCGCCCGACCCTGAGGGTCCACTGGCAGGGTCTGGGTCTGCTGGTCGGCGATGGCCTGCAGCCCGTGCTCCACATAGCGCAGGAAGCAATAGCCCTCGCGGAGCTCCGCTTCGGCCGCGGCCGGCAGATAGTCGCGCTCGCGCAGACTGGTCAGTACCCCGAGCAGCGGGCGCTGCTGCAGTGCCGGATCGCGCCCGCCGTGGATCAGCTGGTAGGCCTGGGCGATGAATTCCACTTCGCGGATGCCGCCCGCGCCCAGCTTGACGTTGTCGGTCATGCCGCGCCGGCGCACCTCCTGGCGGATCAGCTGCTTCATGCTGCGCAGGGCTTCGATGGCGGAGAAATCCAGATAGCGCCGATAGACGAAGGGCCGCAGCAGGGTCAGCAGCTCGGCGCCGCTGGCCTGGTCGCCGCCGACCACCCGTGCCTTGATCATGGCGTAGCGTTCCCAGTCGCGGCCCTGGTCCTGGTAATAGAGCTCCATGGCGGCAAAGCTCAGCACCAGGGCGCCGGCGCTGCCATAGGGCCGCAGGCGCATGTCGACGCGAAAGACGAAGCCCTCCACCGTGGTGGCGTCCAGCGCCTTGATCAGGCGTTGTCCGAGGCGGGTGAAGAATTCCTGGTTGTCCTGCTCGCGCCGCGCGCCGCGCGTCTCCCCGCCCTCGCCATAGGCGAAGATCAGGTCGATATCGGAGGACAGATTCAGCTCTCCCGCACCCAGTTTGCCCATGCCCAGCACCACCAGCTGCTGGGGCTGACCGCTGTGGCGCCCGGTCGGCACGCCGAACTGGCCGCACTGCTGGGCATAGAGCCAGGCGCAGGCCTGGTCGATGCAGGCGTCGGCCAGGTCGCTGAGGTCCCGACAGGTCTCCACCAGATCGGCGCGCCGGGTCAGGTCGCGCCAGACGACGCGCACCTGCTGCAGCATGCGAAAACGCCGCAGCCGGCGCCCCAATTCGGCTTCGTCCGGGCAGTCGGTCAGGGCCTCGCGCAGGCGCTGCGCCATCGCCCCCGGCGCCAGCGACAGCTCCAGATCGCCGCTGTCGACCAGCGCCAGGCAAGGCTCGGGCAGGCGGCAGAACTGCTCGACGACGAAATCGCTGAGGGCGGCCACCCGCCGCCACTCGGCGCGCAGCGGCGCGGGCCAGTTCGCCTGGCGGGCCGCCGCCGCGGGCAGCGGGGACAGGGCGTCGGCCAGACGCCGGTCGGCGAGCTCGGCACAGGCGACAAGAGTCGGAGGCAGTTCGGGACGAAGGAGGGGTATCATGGGCAGTCCTGCGCAGGGACGGTCGAACCCCACCACCCTGCCGCGAACCCCCTACCCGGGACATTCCGACGGACCACCTGGTCCGAGCGGGAACCGTTTTCTCGTCCGCGGTTCGGAGTTCGCGAGCCCTCGAGCAGCGCGTTCGACAAACGTCGAATTGTTTTTTATCGCATTACAGCTCGGAGCTGAAACGGATTTGAATTTGTAGTAAAACTACACGCCGATCGGAACCGTCCGGTCATAAATCCAAGAATTTTCGCTGCCCCAAGAGGCCGGCGGCGACCCTGAGGCGACCGATTTTGGAAGCCTTTCCGCCCTGGAGCAAGCCATGCAAGATCTCGATCCCGTCGAAACCCAGGAATGGCTGGACGCCCTGGAGTCCGTCCTCGACCACGAAGGCGAGGAGCGCGTTCATTATCTGATGACCCGCATGGGCGAACTGGCTACCCGCAGTGGTACCCAGCTGCCCTACTCCATCAATACCCCCTATCGCAACACCATTCCAGTGACCCGGGAAGCCCACATGCCGGGCGACCTGTTCATGGAGCGACGCATCCGCTCGCTGGTTCGCTGGAACGCCCTGGCGATGGTCATGCGCGCCAACCTCAAGGATCCGGATCTGGGTGGTCACATCTCCACCTTCGCCTCCAGCGCCACCCTCTATGACATCGGCTTCAACTATTTCTGGAAGGCGCCCAACGAAGAGCACGGCGGCGACCTGATCTACTACCAGGGCCACGCGTCCCCCGGCGTCTACGCCCGTGCCTTCCTGGAAGGCCGCCTCTCCGAAGACCAGATGAACAACTTCCGCCAGGAAGTGGACGGCAAGGGCCTGTCGAGCTACCCGCACCCGCACCTGATGCCCGACTTCTGGCAGTTCCCGACCGTGTCCATGGGTCTGGGTCCGATCACCGCCATCTACCAGGCCCGCTTCATGAAGTACCTGGAGAACCGCGGCTACATCCCCGCCGGCAAGCAGAAGGTCTGGTGCTTCATCGGCGACGGCGAGTGCGACGAGCCGGAAACCCTGGGCGCCATCTCCCTGGCCGGCCGCGAGAACCTCGACAATCTGATCTTCGTCATCAACTGCAACCTGCAGCGCCTCGACGGCCCGGTCCGTGGCAACGGCAAGATCGTCCAGGAACTGGAAGGCATCTTCCGTGGCGCCGACTGGAACGTCACCAAGGTCCTCTGGGGCCGCATGTGGGATCCGCTGTTCGCCCGCGACACCGAAGGCCGCATGCAGCAGCGCATGGACGCCGTGGTCGATGGTGAATACCAGAACTACAAGGCCAAGGACGGTGCCTATGTGCGCAAGCACTTCTTCGGCGCCAACCCCGAGCTGCTCAAGATGGTCGAGGACCTGTCCGACGACGAGATCTGGAAGCTCAACCGTGGCGGTCACGACCCCTACAAGGTCTATGCGGCCTACCACCAGGCGGTCAACCACAAGGGCCAGCCCACCGTCATCCTGGCCAAGACCATCAAGGGCTACGGCACCGGTGCGGGCGAAGCCAAGAACACCGCGCACAACACCAAGAAGGTGGATGTGGAGTCGCTGAAGAAATTCCGCGATCGCTTCGACATCCCGCTGAACGATTCCCAGCTCAGCGAACTGCCCTTCTATCGTCCGGCCGACGACAGTGCCGAGATGAAGTACCTGATGAGCCGTCGCGAGTCCCTGGGCGGTCACCTGCCC
Organism: Pseudomonas oryzihabitans; assembly: GCF_014522265.1. Taxonomy (GTDB): domain Bacteria; phylum Pseudomonadota; class Gammaproteobacteria; order Pseudomonadales; family Pseudomonadaceae; genus Chryseomonas; species Chryseomonas aestiva. Next base: position 2,580,610 of record NZ_CP017024.1, on the reverse strand, counting down.
CAGCGTCGCGCGCGCAGCCTGAGCATCCCCACCCCGCCCCTGGAAACCCTGAAGGCGGTGCTGGACGGCTCCGGCGATCGCGAGATCTCCACCACCATGGCCTTCGGCCGCATCCTGTCGCAACTGGTCAAGGACAAGGACCTGGGCAAGCGCATCGTGCCCATCCTCGCCGACGAGGCCCGTACCTTCGGCATGGAAGGCATGTTCCGCCAGCTGGGCATCTACTCGCCCCACGGTCAGCTCTATGAGCCGGTCGATCGCGACCAGGTGATGTACTACCGCGAAGAGAAGGACGGCCAGATCCTCCAAGAAGGCCTCAACGAGGCCGGCGCCATGTCCTCCTTCATCGCCGCCGGTACCGCCTACAGCAACTACAACCAGCCCATGCTGCCGGTCTACATCTTCTATTCGATGTTCGGCTTCCAGCGTATCGGCGACCTGGCCTGGGCGGCGGGCGATGCCCAGACCCGCGGCTTCCTGCTGGGCGGCACCTCCGGCCGTACCACCCTGAACGGTGAAGGTCTGCAGCACGAGGACGGTCACAGCCACATCCTGGCTGGCACCATCCCCAACTGCCGCAGCTACGATCCCACCTATGCCTACGAGCTGGCGGTGATCATGCGCGAAGGCATCCATCAGATGATGGAACTGCAGCAGAGCGTCTTCTACTACATCACCGTGATGAACGAGAACTACCAGCAGCCGGCCATGCCCCAGGGTGTCGAGGAAGGCATCATCAAGGGCATGTACCTGCTGGAAGAAGAACAAGGCGACTTCAAGCACCGCGTCCAGCTGCTGGGCTCGGGCACCATCCTCAACGAGGTCCGCGCGGCTGCGAGCCTCCTGCGCGAGATGGGTGTCGGCGCCGACATCTGGAGCGTCACCAGCTTCAACGAACTGCGCCGCGAAGGCCTGGCCGTCGACCGCTGGAACCGCCTGCACCCGCTGGAAGAGCGCCGCCTGACCTACGTCGAGCAGTGCCTGGGCGAGCGCCAGGGTCCGGTCATCGCCTCCACCGACTACATGAAGCTGTTCGCCGACCAGATCCGCCAGTGGGTCCCCACCGAATTCCAGGTGCTGGGTACCGACGGCTTCGGTCGCAGCGACAGCCGCAAGAAGCTGCGTGATCATTTCGAGGTCGACCGTCGCTGGGTCGCCGTCGCCGCTCTGCAGGCGCTGGCCAACCAAGGCAAGCTGGAACGCAAGGTCGTGGCCGACGCCATCACCAAGTTCGGCATCGACACCGAGAAGCGCAATCCCCTGGATTGCTGATGCGGCACACGGATAAGAGGAAACAACTGTGAGCGAGACCATCCGCGTACCCGACATCGGCAGTGGCGACGGCGAAGTCATCGAGCTGCTGGTGAAGGTCGGCGATACCGTCGAGGCCGAACAGAGCCTGGTGGTGCTGGAGTCCGACAAGGCCAGCATGGAGATTCCGGCCCCCAAGGCTGGCAAGATCGCCGCCCTGCACATCAAGGTCGGCGACACCCTCAAGACCGGTGATCTGCTGATCGACCTGGAAGGCGAGGACGCCGCCAGCGGCAGCGAACCCGCCGCCGAGCCCAAGGCCGAGTCCAAGCAGACCCAGGTCGAGGAAAGCGAAACCCCGACGCCGGCCGGCGACGAGGACGCTTCGGCGTCCGCTGGCGAAGGCGAGTCTCAGGAAATTCACGTTCCGGACATCGGCTCCAGCGGCAAGGCCAGCATCATCGAGGTGGCGGTCAAGCCCGGCGACACCATCGCCGCCGAGCAGACGCTGATCACCCTGGAATCCGACAAGGCCAGCATGGAAATCCCCTCCCCCGCCGCCGGCGTGGTGGAGAGCGTTTCCGTCAAGGTCGGCGACGAAGTGGGCACCGGCGATCTGATCCTGGTCCTCAAGGGCTCCGCCAATGCCAAGCCGAGCAAGAGCGTCGAATCCAAGGCCGGCGACAAGCCCGCCAAGGAAGCCGCCGAGCCCGAGCTGCACGAGGAAGCCGCCGCCGAGCCGGCCGGTGAATCGGTCGAGGAGATCAAGGTCCCCGACATCGGCTCCACCGGCAGTGCCAACGTCATCGAGGTGCTGGTCAAGGCCGGTGACCAGGTCAAGGCCGAGCAGTCGCTGATCGTGCTGGAGTCCGACAAGGCCAGCATGGAAATTCCGGCGCCCAAGGCGGGCGTGGTGGAAAGCGTCGCCATCAAGGTCAATGACCAGGCCAAGACCGGCGATCTGATCCTGACCCTGAAGGTGGCCGGTGCCGCGCCCAAGCAGGCGGCCAAGCCGGCTGCCGGCAATGCCGCCGCCAGCGCTCAGGCATCCGAGAAGAAAGCCGAGGCTCCGGCCAAGGCCGCCGCTCCCGCCAGCGCCCCTGCCGCCGGCAAGGGCAAGAAGGTCCATGCCGGTCCGGCCGTGCGCATGGTCGCCCGGGAGTTCGGTGTCGATCTGGGCGAGGTCACCCCGACCGGTCCCAAGGGTCGCATCCTCAAGGAAGACGTCCAGACCTACGTCAAGGATCAGCTGCAGAAGAGCAAGGCGGCTCCGGCCGCGGCCGCGGGCGTCACCGGTGGCGCCGGCATCCCGCCGATCCCCACCGTGGACTTCAGCAAGTTCGGCGAGATCGAAGAGGTGCCGATGACGCGCCTCATGCAGGTCGGTGCCAACAACCTGCATCGCAGCTGGCTGAACGTGCCCCACGTTACCCAGTTCGACCAGTCCGACGTGACCGATCTGGAAGCCTTCCGGGTCGGCCAGAAAGCCGTGGCGGAAAAGGCCGGCGTCAAGCTGACCATCCTGCCGTTCCTGCTCAAGGCCTGCGCCCATGTGCTCAGGGAACTGCCGGACTTCAACGCCTCCCTGGCCCCAGCGGCAAGGCGGTGATCCGCAAGAAGTACGTGCACATCGGCTTCGCCGTGGACACCCCGGACGGCCTGCTGGTCCCGGTCATCCGCAACGTCGACCAGAAGAGCCTCCTGCAACTCGCCGCCGAAGCCGCCCAGCTGGCGGAAAAGGCGCGGACCAAGAAGCTCAGCGGTGACGACATGCAGGGCGCCTGCTTCACCATCTCCAGCCTGGGTCACATCGGCGGTACCGGCTTCACGCCGATCGTCAATGCTCCGGAAGTGGCGATCCTCGGGGTGTCCAAGGCCAGCATGCAGCCGGTCTGGGACGGCAAGGCCTTCCAGCCGCGCCTGATGCTGCCGCTGTCGCTGTCCTACGATCACCGCGTGATCAACGGGGCGGCCGCCGCGCGCTTCACCAAGCGCCTGGGCGATCTGCTGGCGGAAATCCGCGGCCTGCTGCTGTAAGCCGCCACAGGATGGTAACGGCTTCCCGCTACCGTCTTCTGGTGTAGCGCAAGAACCCCGCTCAGGCGGGGTTTTTGCTGCCAGATCAACCGAAAGATCCAGGAAAAAGGTAGGATGGGCGCCCCGAGCGCCGCCCCTTGCATGGGCCGACCTCTATCGGGCAACCTTGACAGCCATCCCAGGGTGCTGGCGAGGCGGAGAGGAAAAAGGATTAATGATTTGTCTGTCCTTTCCGATAAACCTAGGACATCTTTCCGTCTTCACAAGGACGCGGACCCTCGCATGAGTATTCACTCCGATGCTGCCGATGCCGCGGTAGCCGATCAGGCGGGCGCGCTCAGCGCTCCTGCCCGATTGGGCTTGCTGCGTTTCGAGCGTCTGAATGAAGCCTCCTGGGCGATGCTCTATCTCGATTCCCGCTGTGAAGCCAGCCTTGGCCTGCCTGCCCAGGCGCTGTGCTCGCTCATCGATGCCCCCTATGCCAGCCTGATGGAGCCCAGCGTCCGTCATCGCCTGCACGAAGACATCCAGCTGCAACTCGCCGAGCACGGCAGCTATCAGGTGCGCTACCTGTTCCACTCCCCTGCGGCTCCGTACCAGGTGGTCGAGGTGGGCGAAAGCCTGCAGCGCCATGGCCGCCCCCTGCTGCGCGGCTATCTGCTGCGAGTGATGAACGACGACGGCCTGGCCGGCGAATGGGAAGCCCACAACCTGGCCCTGCGCTCCACCCTGGCGCTCCTGCAGGACAGCCAGGACCACAGCCAGCAACGGCTGGGGATGGCCCAGGCGCGGCAGACCCTGCTGCTCGAACTGTCCCGGCTGGCTCTGCGCCAGGCACCGGTCGACGACGAACTGGTACAATTGCTGCGCGCCGAGGGCCCGGCCGCCTTTGCCGCGGACGAACTCAGCCTGTGGCGTTACGAGGGCAATGGCCTCGTCACCCTGTGCAAGGAAGAGCGCCTGCCAACGCTGTGCAGCGACCATCGGCGCCGGTTGCGCGAGCAGGGCGTGATCGAAGACGCCAGTCAGGTGCTGCACCCGCCCCATACCGGGGGCGGAACGGCGCTGGACGTGGCGCTGCTGCATGACAATCAGCTGATCGGTCTGCTCTGCCTGCGCCGGGACCACGCGGCCACCTGGGAAGCCGAGGACGTCGCCTTCGCCCGCAGCCTGGCCGAGTGCCTGGCCGCCCTCCTCCAGCAGCCGGAGCGCCTGCCCAAGGTCGCCCATCCCCTGACCCGGGTGATGGAGGCCAGCAACGATGCCTTCCTGCTGCTGGATGCCAGCGGTTGCCTGGAGCACGCCACCGACAGCTTCGCGCGGATCACCGGCTACCCCATCGGCAAGCTGCAGGGCCTGCACGTCGAATCCCTGCCAGCCCTGGAAAACTGGGGCGAGCTGCTCTACGAAGCCTGGCAGCGGTTGGCGCACCAGGACAGCTGGCAAGGCGAACTGCGCTGCTATCGTCGCGACGGCGAGACCTACTGGGGCCAGCTGTCGCTGTCCAAGATCCAGCAGCCCAATGGCGACCTGCAGGGCTATCTGGGCATCTTCCAGGACACCAGCAAGACCCGCTTCGCCCAGCAGCACAACGACGAACTGGTGTTTCGCGACAGCCTCACCGGGCTGGCCAACCGCAGCCACTTCATCGCCCGCCTGGAAGCGCGCCTGGAGCAGTCCAGTCCAAGCCGCGAACACTCGCTGCTGCTGGTGGACGTCGACAATTTCAAGAGAGTCAACGACAGCCTCGGTCATCGCATCGGCGACCAGTTGCTGGTGGGTCTGGCCCGGCGCCTGCGCAGCGCCCTGGGCAAGGGCGCACTGATCGCCCGCATCGCCAGCAACGAATTCGCCGTGCTGCTCGAAGGCATGGATGCGGTCGCCGCTGACAGCCTGGCCCGCGACACCCTGGTGGCCCTGGATCCGCCACTCTATGTGGAAGGCCACCCGACCCTGATCAGCTGCTCGATCGGCCTGACCACCGCGCGGCCGCACGAGACCGATCCGCAGACCCTGATCAAGCACGCCGGCCTCGCCCTGCACAGAGCCAAGGCCACCGGCGGCCATCAGGTCCAGGTGTTCACCGAGGCGCTGATCGCCGAAGCCAGCAACAAGCTGTTCGTGCAGAACAACCTGCGCCGAGCCCTGGAACAGAACGAACTGCTGGTGCACTACCAGCCCAAGGTCTGCCTGAAACGCGCCAAGCTGCTCGGCCTGGAAGCCCTGATCCGCTGGCAGCACCCGGAAAAGGGCATGATCCGCCCGGACCAGTTCATCAGCATCGCCGAGGAAACCGGGCTCATCGTGCCCATCGGCAAATGGGTCATCCGCGAGGTCTGCCGCCAGCTGCATCGCCTCGACGCCGCCGGCTTCGACGATCTGCAGATCGCCATCAACCTGTCGCCCAAGCAGTTCACCGATCCCGACCTGGTGCAGTCCTTCGTCACCATCCTCGACGAGGAGGGCATCGCGCCCAAGCGTCTGGAGCTGGAACTGACCGAAAGCCTCCTGCTGGATGCCACCGACGCCACCCGCAACACCCTCGAAGCCCTCAAGCGCCTGGGCATGAGCCTGGCGATGGATGACTTCGGCACCGGCTATTCGTCGCTCAGCTACTTGAAAAAATTCCCCATCGACGTCATCAAGATCGACAGGAGTTTCATCAAGGACATCCCGGACAACCAGGACGACATGGAAATCACCTCCGCGGTGATCGCCATGGCCCACAACCTGCGGCTGCAGGTGGTTGCCGAGGGCATCGAGACGACCGAACAGCTGGCTTTCCTGCGCCACCATCGCTGCGATATCGGCCAGGGCTATCTGTTCGACAAGCCCATCCCGGCCGATCAGCTCGACGCCGCCCTGGCGCGTTACCTGCCGACGCGCTGACCCGCCGCGCGGACTCGACCCCGCTGCTGCGATTTTGCGTACACTGAGCTTTTCGCCTGGCCCTTTCCCACGAGGTATCCCATGGTCCTGCGTTCCGAAATCCTGACCAAGAAGACTCATCTGCCCGCCGCCGAGCAGGCCCTGCCCGGCCGGGAGACGGCCATGGCCGTGCCCGCGGCCCACTATGTCAACGGCAATCCGTTGCAAGGCCCCTTCCCCACCGGTCTGCAGAGTCTGGTGGTGGGCATGGGCTGCTTCTGGGGCGTCGAGCGGCGCTTCTGGCAACAGCCAGGCGTCTGGACCACCGCGGCCGGCTATGCCGGCGGCCATACCCCCAATCCGACCTACGAAGAGGTGTGCTCCGGCCTGACCGGTCATACCGAGGTGGTGCTGGTGGTGTTCGATCCGGCCCAGACCTCGCTGGAGGCGCTGCTGAAGATCTTCTGGGAAGCCCACGATCCGACCCAGGGCATGCGCCAGGGCAACGACGTCGGCACCCAGTATCGCTCGGCGCTGTATTACACCGACGACAATCAGCAGGAAGCCTTCGAAGCCAGCCAGGCCGCCTTCCAGGCCCAACTGGCCGAGGCCGGTTATGGCGAGATCACCACCGAGATCGCCCCGCTGCCGCCCTTCTACTACGCCGAGGCCTATCACCAGCAGTATCTGGCGAAGAATCCCAACGGCTATTGCGGCCTGGCCGGCACCGGCGTCTGCCTGCCGCCCAGCCTGGCGGTCTGATCCCGAGCCGCTGCCGCGGCTCTCTTTGTCGGGCGTCGGCGGTAGAGCCGCCTCGATCCAACCTACGCCAACCTTTCCCGTAGGTTGGGTTGAGCGCAGCGAAGCCCAACAGCGCCGGGCCTCGCTATTCCGCGATCAGCCAGTCCAGCCGCCAGCTGCCTTCGCCCTGGGCCAGATGCTCGGCCAGCCAGGGCAGCAGGTCGCGCAACTCTTCTTCCAGTCCCCATGGCGGATTGACGATGGCCAACCCCGAGCCATTGAGCCGGGTGGCATCGTCCGCCGCACGGATCAGCAATTCGACATTGAGCAGCTTGGGCGCGCCGCTGGCCTGCAGACCGGCATGAAAGCGTCGGAGCTGGCGGCGATCCTTGATCGGATACCAGAGCATAATCACCGTCTGGCGCATCCGGCCGATGGCCTCCGCGACCGCCTTGACGCAACGCTCCAGCTCGTCGGCCTTCTCGAAGGGCGGATCGATCAGCAGCAAGGCCCGGCGTTCGGGGACCGGCAGCAGCGCCCGCGGCAGCAGCCAGCCATCCTTCTGATGCACCGCGACCCGGCGATCGCGAGCCATGTTTTCCTTGAGCAGGCGGCCATCCTCCGGGTGCAGCTCGTTGAGCAGCAGGCGATCCTGGGGACGCAGGGCCTGGCGCATCAGCTCGGGCGAACCGGGGTAGTAGCGCAGCGCGCCGTCGGGATTGAGCGCCGCCACCGCCTCGCGATAACCGACGAAGGCCGCCGGCGCGGACTCCAGGGCCCACAGCCGTCCGATGCCTTCGCGCCATTCGTCGGTACGACTGGCCTGATCGCCGGCCAGGTCATAGCGACCGACGCCGGAATGGCTGTCCAGATAGGCGAAGGGCGTCTCCTTGCGCGCCAGCAGCGCGGCCAGGCGCAACAGGGTGGCGTGCTTGAAGACATCGGCGTGATTGCCGGCGTGGAAGGCGTGTCGGTAATTCATGGGATACTCCAGCGTCAGCCCTACAGTGTACCGTCTTCCTCGGGCGCCAGCGGCGTCGCGCTTTGACACCCCGGCCACCCAGCGGGTTAAATCCCCAGGTTCTTCAATTCTTTACCCCAGGAGTCACGCTTGGACGCTGTCACCATCAACAGCTTGTTCTTGATCGGTGCGGTGCTGATCGGCCTGTCGATTCTGGTCAGCTCGATTTCCTCGCGGGTCGGCATCCCGATTCTGGTGATCTTCCTGGTGGTCGGCATGTTCGCCGGCATCGACGGTCCCGGTCACATCGCCTTCGACAACTATCCGATGGCCTACCTGGTGGGCAACCTGGCGCTGGCGGTGATCCTGCTCGACGGCGGCATGCGCACCCGGGTGTCGAGTTTCCGGGTGGCGCTCTGGCCGGCGCTGTCGCTCGCCACCGTGGGGGTGATGATCACCACCGGCCTGACCGGGGTCGCCGCCGCCTGGCTGTTCGATCTCAGCCTGCTGCAGGGCCTGCTGATCGGCGCCATCGTCGGCTCCACCGACGCTGCGGCGGTGTTTTCCCTGCTCGGCGGCCGGGGCCTCAACGAACGGGTCACCGCCAGTCTGGAAATCGAATCGGGCAGCAACGATCCCATGGCGGTGTTTCTCACCGTCACCCTGATCGAGATGCTCGCCAGCGGCCAGAGCGGCTTTTCCTGGAGCCTGCTCGGGCATTTCGTCAGCGAATTCGCCATCGGCGGGGTGATCGGCCTGGGCGGCGGCTGGCTGCTGCTGCAGCTGATCAATCGCATCCATCTCGCCGACGGCCTCTATCCACTACTGGCCATCAGCGGTGGCCTGCTGATCTTCGCCCTGACCAACACCGCCCATGGCAGTGGCATCCTCGCGGTCTACCTGGCCGGTCTGCTGATGGGCAATCTGCCGATCCGCAGTCGCCACGGCATGCTGCACATGCTCGACGGCATGGCCTGGCTGGCGCAGATCGGCATGTTCCTGGTGCTGGGCCTGCTGGTGGAGCCGCACAACCTGCTGCCCATCGCCCTGCCCGCCCTCGGCCTTGCCCTGTGGATGATCCTGGTCGCCCGCCCGCTGTCGGTGGCCATCGGCCTGCTGCCCTTCCGCGCCTTCCACGACCGGGAAAAGGCCTTTATCGCCTGGGTCGGGCTGCGTGGCGCGGTCCCGATCATCCTGGCGGTGTTCCCAATGATGGCCGGGCTGCCCCAGGCCCAGCTGTTCTTCAACGTGGCCTTCTTCATCGTGCTGGTGTCGCTGCTGGTGCAGGGCTCCAGCCTGCCGCTGGCCGCCAAGCTGCTCAAGGTGACGGTGCCACCGGAGCCGGCGCCTTTCTCCCGCGCCGGCCTGCAGGTCCATCCGACCAGCGAATGGGAGCTGTTCATCTATCGCCTGGGCGCCGAGAAATGGTGCATCGGCGCCGCCCTGCGCGAGCTGAAGATGCCCGAAGGCACCCGTATCGCCGCGCTGTTCCGCGGCGAGACCCTGCTGCACCCCTCCGGCAGTACCACCCTGGAAGCCGGCGACATCCTCTGTGTGGTCGGCCACGAGCACGATCTGCCGGCCCTCGGCCGGCTGTTCAGCCAGGCACCGCAGCAGACCCAGAGATTCTTCGGCGACTTCGTCCTGGAAGCCGACGCCGAACTCAGCGCCGTGGCCGCGCTGTACGGCCTGCAACTGGGCGAGGTGGACGGCAACCAGCGCCTCGGCAGCTTCATCACCCACGAGATCGGCGGCGAACCCATCGTCGGCGACCTGGTGGAATGGAATGGCCTGGTCTGGATCGTCGCGGCCATCGAGAACAAGCGCGTGCGCAAGGTCGGCGTGAAGTTTCCCGAAGGCCGCAGCAGCGGGCCCGCGCTCTTTCTTTAACGGTGGATGAACAGGGTTCGCGCCCTGGAAAGCGCTATCTTGCGCCCATGGCAGCCTGGCTTTAACCTCGCGCCTTTCCACTGCCCGACGCCCGCCGCATGCACCGCCTGTCCGCTCTGCTTCGCGCCGCCGCTCTCTGCGGTTGCCTGTTCACCCTTCCCGCCGTGGCTCAGGATTCCGGGCCGCCGGATGCCCAGCAGGTGCAGCAGAATCTGACCGGGCTGGCCGATCGCAAGCTGCCCGCCCCGAGCAGAGCGCCGCCCAGGACAGTCTGCAGCAGACCCTCAAGCTGCTCGATCAGCGTGACCAGTACGTCAAGCAGCTGGCCGATCTGCGCCAGCAGCTGGCCCAGGCGCCGCAGCAGATCAAGGATGCCCAGCGGCAACTGGCGCGACTGCGCGCCGAGCCTATCAAACCGGCCGAACAGCGCTATGCCGGCGCCACGCCCCAGGCCCTGGAGCAGCGTCTGAGCGAGACCAGCCTGGCGCTCAACAGCGTGCAGGACGACCTCAATGCGGCCAACAGTCTGGTGATCAATGCCCAGACCCGTCCCGAACGCGCCCAGGTGGACATTGCCAATCTGCAGACGCGCCTGCAGCAGATCGCCGATCTGCTCAAGAACGGGCGCGAGAACGCCAAGCCAATTACGCCCGAGCGACGCGGTCAGTTGCTGGCGGAACAGGCGGCCGCCAATGCGCAGATCCAGCTGCTGCGCCAGGAACTGGGCGGCAACAGCGTGCTGCAGGATCTGGGGGCCATCCGCCGCGAACTCTTCACCGAACAGGTCAAGCGCTACGAGCAGGAGACCCTGGACCTGCAGACGCTGATCAGCGGCAAGCGCCGCCAGCAATCGGAAAAGACCCTGGCCGAAGCCTCCCGCGAATCGGAAAAGACCGCCGGGGACGATGTGCTGTCCCAGGAGACCGGGCTCAATCTGCAGCTGTCGGACTACCTGCTGCGCGCCACCGATCGCCTCAACGACCTCAACCGCCGCAATCTCGAGTCGCGTCAGCAGCTGGACCAGCTCAAGCAGACCACCGAGAACATGGAGCAGCAGATCGGCGTGCTCAAGGGCAGCGTGCTGCTGTCCAAGCTGCTCTATCAGCAGCGGGCGGCACTGCCCTCGGTCAAGGTCAACAAGGACCTCACCGACGACATCGCCGATCTGCGCCTCTATCAGTTCGAACTCAATCAGCAGCGCGCCCAGATCGCCAATCCGGAAGGCTACGTCGACAATCTGCTGGCCCAGCAGCCGCCGGAAAAGGCCACCCCGCAGCTGCGTCAGCAACTGCTCGACCTGCTCAAGACCCGCAGCGAACTGCAGGAGCGCCTCAACACCGAACTCAATGCCCTGCTCAGCGAATCCATCGATCTGCAGCTCAACCAGAACCAGCTGCGCAGCACCATCACCAGCCTGCGCGGCACCCTCGACGAGCAGATGTTCTGGATTCCCAGCAACAAGCCGCTGGACTGGAACTGGGTCAAGACCGCGCCGCGCAAGCTGCTGCAGCAGCTGCGCGACGTGCCCTGGGGCTCCAGCCTGCATGAACTCTATGTCGGCCTGGCCGAGCGCCCGCTGCTGCTGCTGCCGCTGGTGCTGGCCTTCGCCACCCTGATCTGGCAGCGCCCACGCCTCTATGGCCGGGTCCACAAGCTCAACCAGGACATCGGCCACTATCAGCGCGACAGCCAGTTGCACACGCCCCAGGCGATCCTGCTCACCATCCTGCTGGGCCTGCCGGCGAGCCTGGTGCTCTGGCTGGGCGGCGTGGCCCTGGAAGGTGACGAACGCGGGGTCAACGCCGCCATCGGCGCGGCGCTGCTGGAAATCGCCGCCGGCTGGCTGGTGTTCTACACGGTGTATCGCCTGCTGGCCTCCGGCGGCGTGGCCGAGACCCATTTCCGCTGGGCCCGGCCCCAGGCGCAGTCGTTGCGCCGGCTGGTCAGACGGGTGGGGCTGCTGGCCCTGGCGCTGATGGCGGTGGTGGCCATCGCCGAGCGCCAGCTGGCTGGCCTCGCCGACGACGTCCTCGGCATCCTCATCGTCCTGGTCGCCTATGCCAGCCTGGCCTGGATGCTCGGTCGCTCCCTGCTCAATGCCACCGCCCGCGAGCGCCTGCCGTTCTTCCGCCTGCTGCTCGGCCTGATGATCACCGCCATTCCGGCCGTGCTGTTCTTCGCCGTGCTCTTCGGCTACTACTACACGGCGCTCAAGCTCACCGATCGCCTGGTGGACACCCTCTATGTGCTGATGGCCTGGATCATCCTCGAAGCCACCCTGGCCCGCGGCCTGAGCGTGGCCGCGCGGCGCCTGGCCTACCAGCGCGCCATCCAGAAGCGCCAGGCGCAGCAGGAAGACGCCGAGGGCGTCGAGGTGGTGCAGGAGCCGACCCTGGACATGGAACAGGTCAACCAGCAGTCCTCGCGGCTGTTGCGCCTGACCCTGCTGCTGGCCTTCCTCGGCGTCCTCTACCTGGTCTGGGCCGACGTGGTGGCGGTGTTCTCCTACCTGGACAACGTCACCCTCTACCAGTACACCAGCGGCACCGGCGCCGCCGCCACCCAGGTCCCCCTGACGCTGCGGGTGTTCATCATCGCCCTGGTGATCGCCGGCCTCACCGTCGCCCTGGCGCGCAACCTGCCTGGCCTGCTAGAGGTGCTGGTGCTGTCACGCCTGAATCTGGCCCAGGGCAGCGCCTACGCCACCACCACCCTGCTGTCCTATGTCATCGTCGGCTTCGGCACCGTGACCACCCTGGCGACCCTGGGGGTGAGCTGGGACAAGCTGCAGTGGCTGGCCACCGCCCTTTCGGTCGGTCTGGGTTTCGGTCTGCAGGAGATCTTCGGTAACTTCATCTCCGGTCTGATCATCCTCTTCGAGCGCCCGGTGCGCGTCGGCGATCTCATCACCATCGGCAACGTGACCGGTACGGTGAACAAGATCCGCATCCGCGCCACCCATATCACCGACGCCGACCGCAAGTCGGTGGTGGTGCCGAACAAGACCTTCGTCACCAGCCAGCTGATCAACTGGACGCTGACCGACACCGTCACCCGTATCGTGCTGACCTTCGGGGTCAATCGCGGCAGCGACCTGGCCCAGGCGCAACAGCTGATCATGCAGGCGGTAAAGGAGAATGCTCGCGTCCTGCACGACCCCGAACCCTCGCTGTTCGTCACCCACTATGGCGCCACCACCCTCGATCACGAATTGCGCATCTATGTCCGGGAACTAGGCGATCGCAGCGCCGCCACCGACGAGCTGATTCGCCGGGTCGACCAGCTGCTGCGCGAGGCCGGCATCAACCTGCTGTCGACGCCGCAGATGGAAATCACCCTGAAGAATCGCCACGGAGCGGAGAAACAACTGGGCAAAAAGCCTCTCCTATCTGAAGGGGATGCCCAGCAGGAGGCCGAGGATCCCAAGCCATCCAAGGCCTGACGGCCCCCAAGAGCCTGTCCATAATCTGCTGCGCGTCGGCCAAACTGCGTTGAAAATGGCTTCGGAATGCTCATTTACCACTCGTAAACTCGAGCGCGAGTCCGATCCGCTTCCTCCGCCATTTTCGCCTTATTTGGCTCTAGCTCGCGAGATTATGAACAGGCTCTACAGCCCCTGGGATACCCATGAAACAGCTGCTCGACCTGACCTTCGACAACAGATTCGCCCGCCTGGGCGATGACTTCTCCACCCATATCGACCCCCGGCCGCTGGACGATCCGCGGCTGGTGGTCGCCTCGCCGGCAGCGATGGCGCTGCTGGACCTGGACCCGGCAGTGGCCGAGACGCCCGAATTCACCCAGGTGTTCGCCGGGGCCCAGCTCTGGGACAGCGCCGAACCCCGGGCCATGGTCTATTCCGGCCATCAGTTCGGCTCCTACAACCCCGCCTCGGCGATGGCCGCGGCCTACTGCTGGGCGAGGCGGTCAACGACCGCGGCGAACACTGGGACCTGCACCTCAAGGGCGCCGGTCTCACACCCTTCTCGCGCATGGGCGACGGCCGCGCCGTGCTGCGCTCCTCCATCCGCGAATTCCTCGCTTCCGAGGCCCTGCACGCCCTGGGCATCCCCACCACCCGGGCGTTGTGCGTGATCGGCTCCGCCACCCAGGTGGTGCGCGAACGACTGGAAACCGGCGCCACCCTGCTGCGTATGGCGCCCAGCCACGTGCGCTTCGGCCATTTCGAATACTTCTACTACACCCGCCAACATCAGCTGCTGGAGCAGCTGGGCGAGCATGTGCTGGCCGCGCACTTCCCCGAATTGCTGACGACGCCTGAGCCCTGGGCCGCGCTGTTCCGCGAGGTGGTGGAGCGCAACGCCCGGCTGATCGCCCACTGGCAGGCCTATGGCTTCTGCCACGGGGTGATGAACACCGACAATTTCTCGATCCTGGGGCTCACCTTCGATTTCGGCCCCTTCGCCTTTCTCGACGACTTCGACGCCCAGTTCATCTGCAATCACTCCGATCACACCGGGCGCTACTCCTACAGCAACCAGGTGCCCATTGCCCACTGGAACCTGGCGGCCCTGGCCCAGGCGCTGACGCCCAAGGTGGCGGTGGAGACGCTGCAGGAGAGCATCGCCCTCTTCCTGCCGCTGTACCAGGCGCACTATCTCGACCTGATGCGCCGTCGGCTGGGTCTGCAGGACGCGCGGGAAGAAGACCAGGAACTGGTCGAGCGCCTGCTGGCCCTTATGCAGCAGGGCGGCGTGGACTATCACCTGTTCTTCCGTCACCTGGGCGAAGACGAACCTGCCGCGGCGTTGGCCCGGGTGCGCGAGGACTTCATCGACCTGCGCGGTTTCGACGACTGGGGCCAGGCCTATCGCGCGCGCCTGGAGGCTGAAGGCGGTACCGCAGCCGACCGCACCACGCGCATGAATGCGGTCAATCCGCTGTATGTGCTGCGCAATTACCTGGCCCAGCAGGCCATCGAGCAGGCCGAAGCGGGCGACTACCGCGAGGTGCGCCTGCTGCACGAGGTGCTGTCACGCCCCTTCGAGGCCCAGCCGGGACGCGAGCGCTTCGCCCAGCGGCCGCCGGATTGGGGCAAGCACTTGGAGATCAGCTGCTCGTCCTGAGAGCCGGCCCTGGCAAGGCGTCCGAACTCAGGCGCCGTTGACCTGGAAGACGTGCCGCAGATAATGCAGGAAGTCCGGCTCACCGCCCTGGGCCTTGCCCGGGGCGTCGGATATCTTGGCCACCGGCTGGCCGTTGCAGCGACTCATCTTGAGCACCATGTTCATCGGCTGCACCCCGGGGATGTCGCAGGTGAAATGGGTGCCGATGCCGAAGCTCACGTTGATCCGCTCGCGCAGGGCGCGAAACAGTGCCAGGGCCTTTTCAAGGTTGAGCGAGTCGGAGAACACCAGGGTCTTGGTCAGGGGATCTATGCCCAGCTGCTGGTAGTGGGCGATGGCCTTTTCCGCCCACTGCAGGGGATCGCCGCTGTCATGCCGCAGGCCGTCGAACAGCTTGGCGAAGTAGAGATCGAAATCGCGCAGGAAGGCATCCATGGTGATGGTGTCGGTCAGGGCGATACCGAGCTGGCCGCGATACTCGCGCACCCAGCAGTCGAGGGCGGAGATCTGGCTGTCGATCAGTCGCGGCCCCAGTTGCTGGTGCGCCATCAGCCACTCGTGGGCCATGGTGCCCAGGGGCGCGACATCCAGCTTCCAGGCCAGGTGCACGTTGCTGGTGCCAACGAAGCGACCGGGGAAGTCGTCCCTCAGGCTGCGCACCACCATCTCCTGCACCCCATAGGAGAAACGCCGCCGGGTGCCGAAGTCGGCCATCTTGAACTCGGCCAGTTCATCGGCGCCCGCCTCTCGTGCCAGCCAGTCGAACTTGCGATAGAGCTGATCCTGCGCCACCTGCAGCGGCAGATCGGCATGGCGTTGGCGATTGCGCACCTCGCTGATCAGCGCCAGGATCGGCACCTCGAACAGGATCAGGTGCAGCCAGGGACCTTTCAGGGTCAGGGTGAAGCGCCCTTCTTCCTCGCCCAGAAACACATAGGACGGATTGAAGCGAAATAGCCGCAGGAAGCGGATGAAGTCCGGGGTGATGAAGGGGATGCGCTCGAGAAAGGCCAGCTGACCGTCGCTGATGGCGACATCGGCGAGGGCATCGATCTCGGCCTGGATGGCCGCGTGATAGGGCCGCAGGTCTTCGTCGTTGCGGCAGCGAAAGGCCCACTCGACTTCCGCATTGGGATAGTTGTGCAGGACGGCCTGCATCATGGTGAGCTTGTAGAAGTCGGTGTCCAGCAGGCTTTGCACGGCCTGCTCGGAAAAACTATCGGCCATCATCGGCGGGGGCTCGGCAGCTAGAAGTCAGACGACAGGATGCCCAACTTGCCGAGGAAGCGAAAGGCGCTTGACCGCCCGAGGGCCTAGCGGTTGTGGGTCTGGGTCATGCCGAAGAGAAACAGCAGCAGGTCCTGGCTACCCGTGCTGGAGGTGGTCAGGCTGCGAGCCACCGGCGTCTGGCAATACTCGAGGCCTTCACTGCCGACCACCACCGCCGCCGGCCGTAGCCAGCTCGCATAGGCCAATGTGGTGACCCCACAGAAAGCCGCGATCAGCAAACCTCGAGTAATTTGTGAAGTCATGGCTCTAACCCTCTGATCTTCCGTCCCAACGCCTGTTGGTAAACGTAGAGGAGAGTTCGCCATTGCGCAGCATTCCACGACGAATGGCGGCGTAATTGCAGCATATCCCGACGGGCGGCCGTGTCTATACCGATGCGCTGGCGACATTTCTCCAGATCGAGCAGGGCGACGGAGAATTCCTTGCCCTGAGGGCCGACTCGTTCGGCCACGAAGATGTGCTTGGGATAGAGGCAACCGTGTTGCCAGCGGTGCCGATGCATGCGCGCCAGCACCTCGCCCAGGGTGGTCAGGAAACGCTCGTGCTCGGCTTCGCTGAGAGACTGGCCGCCACCTTCGGCGTACCACTGATCGAGGTCCTGATAGCCTTCCAGAGCGGCGCTCACCAGCAGCGCGCGCCAGCCGCCCTGGGCATGCTGGGCATCGCAGAACAGTAGTTCGGGAACCTGAATGCCCAGGTCGCGAAAGGCGATCAGCGCATCGCGCTCGCGCAGAGCGGTGGGACGTCCCAGGGGATGACGCAGGCTGCGATAGAGATGGCCGACCTGGCGCTTGACGTAGGCCAGGGTACCGTCGGGCAGCTGCAGGCGCTGAACACCGCTTTCGCCACCGCGGCGGACGTTGGGGGCTTCCACCCAATCACCCGCGGTGTTCCACCAGCGATCGAAACGCTCTTCGCCTTGCGTTACGGCTCCCATCAGCTGCCTCTCTTATTCTAGATAGCTTCAATTGGCCTTGCGCAGGACATAGACCCGCCACATGGCATAGCCCGGCAGGAAATCCAGAGCGCGGTCGACGACGAAGCCGGCCTGGGCGACCTCCGCCTCGAACTGGCTGCGCTCGACGATGAATCTGTTCTGATAACCGCCACGGTCGCGGCCCTGGGCCTTGCGACGGCGCTCCAGCGCCTGACGCCGCCAGGCCTTGAAGTTGCCATCCACCCACAACGACAGGATGACACTGTCGCGGGTCACCCGGTGGAACTCCTGCAGCAGTGCCAGTCGGTCCGCCGATTCGCCCACATGGTGAAACAAGCGCATACAGAAAATGCAATCTACAGAATTGTCAGACAGGTCGATAGCGAAAGCCGACGTCTGTAGCGTCTTCACTCGGGCCACGACGTCCGCCGGCTGCTGATCGCGGGCGGTGGCCAGCATGTTTTCCGAGTAATCGGCACCGATGATCAGGCGATTGCGCTTTTCCGCCAGCAGCGGCCAGAAGCGCCCTGCCCCACTGGGCAGATCCAGCACCAGATTGGGTTGGCCGGCGATGCTCAGGGCCTGCCGCGCCAGTTGCTGGTCGCGCCAGTTGGACAGACGCCGGGCCAGACCGTCCTGATGCTTCAGGTAATACTGGCGGGCGTGGTCGGCGTCGTACTTTTGCGAAAAGGGCAGGTCGATGGGCGCTTTCACGGAGGCGGCTCCTGAGGGAGTGGAGAAGTGCCGCCACCCTACCCGGCCCCCTGTCAAACCCCGGTCAAGCCTTTGTGAAATTTCTGTAACCTCAGTCCGCTAGTCTGTCGGTGCCGAGTGCTATCTCGAAGCGGCAACCGCCCGCCGTGCTTTCACCCAGGTTCACGTGCCAGCCCTGCAGCTGGCAGATCCTGCGCACCAGCGACAAGCCCAGCCCGAGGCCCTCGCCACGCCCCTCCGCGCCCCGCACGAAGGGCTGGAACATCGCCTCGCGCTGCTCCTCGGGGATGCCGACGCCGCTGTCTTCCACCACGAAACCGTCCGTCCCGACACGCAGGCCGATATAACCCCGCTCGGTGTAATGCAGCGCATTGCGCAACAGATTGCTCATTACCGAGCGCAGAAAGGGCTCGTGCCAGAGCGCCTGGTCAGCCCCCGGCGCCACGCTCAGCCGCCACTGCAGGCCCTTGGCTTCCACCGCCGCCTGCCACTCCTGCGTTTGCCGCCGCGCCACGTCGGCCAGGGTGGCCCGCGGGGCCTGGGTGTCGTTGTCGCCCTGGTTGCGCGCCAGGGCCAGAAAGGTCTGCACCAGTTCCTGCATCTCCCGCGCCGCACGGGTCATCCGTTCCAGCGGACCCTTCGCCCGCGCTGGCAGATCCGGCGTGGCCTCGAGCAATTCGCAGGAGGAATTGATCACCATCAGCGGAGTACGCAATTCGTGGCTGACGTCACTGGTGAACAGCCGTTCCCGGGCCAGGGCAGCACGCAGGCGCTCCAGGGCATCGTCGAAGGCCCCGGCCAGCTCGCCGACCTCGTCCTTGGCGTAGTCCGGCGCCAGGGGCGGGGTTACATCGAGCAACTGGTCACGCCGGCGCACCTGACGCGCCAGCCGTACGACCGGGGCGATCACCCGCCGCGCCAGGGCCCAGCCCAGCAGCCAGGCCAGGGCCACGCTGATCAGGAAGCCGACCAGCACCACCTTGTAGAGCAGGCGTTCGCGCGCCTCGAAATCGCTCTGGTTCTGCAGCAGGACGAAGTGATTGCCCTCCAGCTCGGCCACATAGGCATAGAAGTACTGTTGATCCTCCTCCACTTCACTGAAGCCGGCCGGCAGCTCGCGCAGGTGCGCTGGCAGCTGTGCCACCTCGGTGAGAGGCACGAAATACAGGCGCATGTCCGGGTCCAGCACCGGCTGGCCGCCGCGCTTCATGTCGCGCTGCACCATGCGCTCCAGTTCATTGTGCAGATCGGTGGAGATCAGGCGTTCCTCGACGGTATGCACCGCGGCGACGATCCCCAGGGCAAAGACGCCACCCACCAGAAAGGTCATCAGCACGAAGGCGATGACGATCCGTCGCGACAGGCTCAGGTGATATTCCATGGCTAGTCCTGCTCGACCAGTTTGTAGCCCACGCCGTGAATGGTGCGCAGCAGCGGCTGCTCGAAGGGCTTGTCGATCACCTGGCGCAACTGGTGGACGTGGCTGCGCAGGCTGTCACTGTCAGGGTAGTCCTCGCCCCATACCGCTTCCTCCAGCACCTCGCGCCGCACCACATGGGGCGACTTCTGCATCAGCAGGGCGAGAATCTTGAGGCCGATGGGATTGAGCTTGAGCGCCTTGCCGGCGCGACTGACCTCCAGGGTGTCGAGGTCATAGCTGAGATCGGCGACCTGCAGCTGCCGCCGCCCGCCGCCCTTGGCCCGGCGCATGACCGCCTCGACGCGGGCGGCTAGTTCGGATAGGGCGAAGGGCTTGACCAGATAGTCGTCGGCGCCGGAGCGAAAGCCTTCCAGACGATCGTCGAGTTGATCGCGGGCGGTGAGCATGATCACCGGGGTGTCGCGGCGGGCATCCTGGCGCAGCCGCTGGCAGAGGGTGTAGCCATCGATGCCGGGCAGCATGATGTCGAGGATCAGCAGGTCATAGTGCTCGGTCGCGGCCAGGTGCAGGCCCGACAGCCCATCCTGGGCGCAATCCACGCTGTAGCCCTTGAGACTGAGGTAGTCCAGCAGATTGCTGAGGATGTCGCGGTTGTCTTCCACCACCAGGATACGCATGTCGCTGACCTCTTGCCCGAGCCCACCGCGGGCCTCGTTGTCGTCTGTTCGGCACAGAGCCTAACCGGCCCCGGCGGCCTCGACCAGCGCGGGCGGGCCGGCGACCGGCCATAAAAAACCCCGGTGTCCGCGAGGAGCACCGGGGTTGGGCTCGGCCCGGGGGCCGGAGCGGGTGTTACATCATGCCGCCCATGCCACCCATGCCGCCCATGTCGGGCATGGCCGGAGCGGAGTCGTCTTTCGGCAGCTCGGCCACGATGGCTTCGGTGGTGATCAGCAGACCGGCGATGGAGGAAGCGGCCTGCAGCGCGCTGCGGGTCACCTTGGCCGGGTCAATGATGCCGAATTCCAGCATGTCGCCGTATTCGCCAGTGGCGGCGTTGTAGCCGTAGTTGCCGCTGCCCTGCTTGACCTTGTCCAGCACGACGGAGGCTTCGTCACCGGCGTTGGCCACGATCTGGCGCAGCGGGGCTTCGACGGCGCGACGCAGGATGTTGATACCGGCGTTCTGCTCTTCGTTGATGCCTTTCAGGTCCTTCAGCGCGTCCAGGGCACGCACCAGGGCGACACCGCCGCCAGGCACCACGCCTTCTTCCACGGCAGCGCGGGTAGCGTGCAGGGCGTCTTCAACGCGGGCTTTCTTCTCTTTCATCTCAACTTCGGTGGCAGCGCCAACCTTGATCACGGCAACACCGCCGGCCAGCTTGGCCAGACGCTCTTGCAGCTTCTCTTTGTCGTAGTCGGAAGAGGTTTCTTCGACCTGGGCACGGATCTGCTTGATGCGGGCCTGGATGTCGACTTCCACGCCAGCGCCGTCGATGACGGTGGTGTTTTCCTTGTTCAGGACCACACGCTTGGCTTGACCCAGGTGCTCCAGGGTGGTGCTTTCCAGGCTCAGACCGACTTCTTCGGAGATGACGGTACCGCCGGTCAGGATGGCGATGTCCTGCAGCATGGCCTTGCGACGATCACCGAAGCCCGGCGCCTTGACGGCAGCGACCTTGACGATACCGCGCATGTTGTTGACCACCAGGGTGGCCAGGGCTTCGCCTTCGACGTCTTCGGCGACGATCAGCAGCGGGCGACCGGCCTTGGCGACAGATTCCAGCACCGGCAGCAGTTCGCGGATGTTGGAGATCTTCTTGTCGACCAGCAGCAGCAGCGGGCTGTCCAGCTCGGCCGACATGGTGTCGGGCTTGTTGATGAAGTAGGGCGACAGGTAGCCACGGTCGAACTGCATGCCTTCGACGACGGACAGTTCGTTTTCCAGGCCCGAGCCTTCTTCGACGGTGATGACGCCTTCCTTACCAACCTTCTCCATGGCTTCGGCGATGATGTTGCCGATGCTTTCGTCGGAGTTGGCGGAGATGGTGCCTACCTGGGCGATGGCCTTGCTGTCGGCGCAGGGCTTGGACAGGTTCTTCAGCTCGGCGACGACGGCAGCGGTGGCCTTGTCGATGCCGCGCTTCAGATCCATCGGGTTCAGGCCGGCGGCCACGGACTTCAGGCCTTCGGTGACAATGGCCTGGGCCAGCACGGTGGCGGTGGTGGTGCCGTCGCCGGCAGCGTCGTTGGCCTTGGAGGCCACGTCTTTCACCAGCTGGGCGCCGATGTTCTCGATGCGATCCTTGAGCTCGATCTCCTTGGCGACGGACACGCCGTCCTTGGTGATCAGGGGAGCACCGAAGCTACGCTCCAGAACCACGTTACGGCCTTTCGGGCCCAGGGTGGCCTTGACCGCGTCGGCCAGGGTGTTGACACCGGTCAGCAGCTTCTTGCGCGCGGAGTCACCGAATTTGACGTCTTTTGCAGCCATGTTCTGTTTCCTCTAAGAAATTCGAAAAGTGAGCGGGGATCAGCCTTCGATAACGGCCAGGATTTCGGACTCAGCCATCACCAGCAGTTCTTCGCCATCGACCTTGATGGCGTTGCTGCCGGAATAGGGACCGAAAACCACCTTGTCACCCACTTTCACCGCCGGAGCACGGACGTCGCCGTTGTCCAGCACGCGTCCAGTGCCTACGGCAACCACTTCACCGCGGTTCGGCTTTTCGGCAGCCGAGCCCGGCAGCACGATGCCGCCAGCGGATTTGGTCTCTTCTTCGCTGCGACGAATCACAACGCGATCATGCAGAGGACGAAGCGCCATTGTCGTATCTCCCAAAGTTCTAAGTGTTTCCAGCGCCGATGACTGCATCGGCAGTTTGTTTTTACCGGCTGCGCCGGGTGCGCCCCGTGCATGACAGGACGCGAAACCTGCTCGCCTTGCGGCGACAACCTTGCGGTGTCCGCTACATGAGGTTGTCGCCAGGCATTTCAAGGGCGGAGGACAAAATTTTTAGCGTTTTTGCTCGTCACGGTGCACCACTTCACCCTCGATCACCTCGGGGCGATGAGGCGCGCCCTGACCGGCGCCCGGCTGATAGCCCTGGGCGCCGGGATTGCGCCGGGTCACCCGGCCGATCACCGCGCCCAGTAGGGCCTTGCGGGTCACCGGCAAGAGGCAGACGAGCGCCAGAACGTCGCTGATGAAGCCCGGGAAGATCAGCAGGGCGCCGGCGATCGCCAGGGTCAGGCCCTGGATGACTTCCTGCTCGGGCATCTGCCCCTGGGCCAGGCGCATGCGGATGCGCCAGAGGGTGGTGAAGCCGGCGACACGCAGCAGGGCGACGCCGACCAGAAAGCTCAGCAGCAGCAGGGCGAAGGTGGCGAGCACGCCGATTTCGCTGCCGATCTTGATGAGTACGGCCAGTTCCACAAAGGGAAACAGCAAGAAGAGTAAGGCGGTCACGCGCATCTCAGGTCCTTCACGGTGGAAGCCGGTTGAAAGACAGGAGATGGAGGCGGTCGAGCCGATTTCAAGGTCGCCGCCAGGCGCCCGGCACAAACGACAAGGCCGCGAAAGTCGCGGCCTTGAGGGGGTTGCACAGGGTCAGGGAAATATCGGGTTACCAGGACACGCCGACACCGGCGGTGTACTCGGTCTGGTTGACGTTGCCCTCGGCACCGCTGGTCAGTTCCTTGGACGCCTTGAGGTTCAGCGACGCCCAGTTGGTCACCTTGTATCTCAGGCCGACATCGCCGTCGAAGGTGAAGTTGGCGGTGTTGTCCAGCGGACGACCCAGTTCACCCGTGGTGAAGAACTGGATGGTCTGACCGTACAGATAGCGGTTGTAGTCCCACTTCATGCTCGCCGAGAGGAACTGGTCGGAGCCGCCGTCGGCATACTGGTAGCGATTGTGGTTGAGCAGCCCGGTGAGCGAGAAGGCACCCAGTTCGTTGTCCCAGAACTGGTAACCGGGACCGGTACCCAGGGTCCGCTGCTTGGCCAGCGCCTGGATCCAGTCGCGCTTGTATTCGGCGCGGCCCTGCCAGAAGAATTTCTCGTCGAAGAAGCGATCCAGGGCGTATTGCAGATCGTACTTGTTGGTCGAGACGGTATCGTTGGCCTTGTAGCGGTCGTAGCTGCCGTTGGCGTTGTGCCGCCACATGCCATGCCGCGCCTGGGTCTTGAAGTCGATGTCGTACTTCTGGCTGTCCTCGGAGGAGCTGATGTAGTCCAGGCCGGCGTCGATGTTGCCTTTCCAGGCGAAGTCGCGCAGGAAGGGCCGCGGCGGCACGATCTGGGTGATGCTGGCCAGGGGGACGGTCTGCTGGCCATCGGTGGTGGTGACCACCACCTGGCCGTCGTCGGCCGGCTTGAGGCTTTCCACCGGGAAATCGGGTTCGTACTTGCCGCGCTGGACGATGACGGGCTTGTCACGCTGCAGCGTCTTGATCTTGTCCCAGGACAGGGGAATGTTGCCGCCGTATTCGGTCTGCAAGAGCAGCTTCTTGCTGTCCAGCAGCTTGATGGTTCCGGTCAGACGATCGCCATTCTTGAGCCAGACGGTGTCGGCATGGGCGAAGGAGGCGAGTGACAACAGCGCGAGCGAGGAGAGCAATCGAAAACGCATGGGCACCAGGACACCTTTGGGTGGACTTGGGTGGAAAGGTAACGAAACGAGAGGGGCGCGATTATCCGGGTGCCAGAGGCTCGCGCAACCGTTCCTGGGTAAAAGTTAGGCAAGTTTCCGGAAATACTGCCCAAAGGTCGGACGTCTTGGGAGAATGCGGCAGCTCGACACGTTTCAGCACCACCGTAACCAAACTTTTCGGCACACTGGCACTCTTCTCCCCCGGAGCAGCAGGGCGTCATGCGTGCACCCCCTCCCCTCGAATCCCGTCGCCAGGCCGTCTTCCTGGCACTGGCCGCCATTCCCGCGGGGCGGGTGGTCAGCTATGGCCAGTTGGCGGAACTCGCCGGGCTCGGTCGCGGAGCCCGCTGGGTGGGCTGGGTGCTGGGGCGTCTGCCGGAGGGCAGTGCCCTGCCCTGGCATCGGGTGATCGCGGCGGATGGCCGGCCGAGCCTGACCCAGGACAGCCCCTCTGGCCGGGAGCAACGCGAGCGGCTGCGGGCCGAGGGTGTACTGCTGCACGAGGACCGGGTGGACATGCGTCGGTACCGGTGGAATCCAGCTGAGAGTGTCGAGTAGAGTGCGCGTTTTTTCCGAGCCCAAGGGCATGTTTGCACGTTTCTGGCGTGAAGCCGTCACCACCTACAAGTCAAAGGCCTGCCTGGCCCTGCTGCTGCTGGGTTTCGCTGCGGGCTTGCCAGCCATGCTGGTGTTTTCCACCCTGTCGGTCTGGCTGCGCGAAGCGGGCGTGAGTCGCGAGACCATCGGCTATGCCAGCTGGATCGGCCTGGCCTATGCCTTCAAGTGGGTCTGGTCACCCATGCTCGACCTGTGGAAGCTGCCGCTGATCGGCAAGCTCGGGCGGCGACGCTCCTGGCTGGTGCTGTCGCAGATCCTGGTGGGCCTGGGATTGATCGGCATGGCGCTGTGCAATCCGCAGCAGCACCTGGAGCAACTCATCGCCCTGGCCGTGCTGGTGGCCTTTGCCTCGGCCACCCAGGACATCGCCGTGGACGCCTATCGCCTGGAAATCGCCGACGACGATCGCCAGGCCGCCCTGGCCGCCTGCTACATGACCGGCTATCGCATCGCCGCCCTGCTGGCCAGCGCCGGCGCGCTGTTTCTCGCCGAGGAGCTGGGCTCGTCCCGGTTGGGCTACAGCCAGAGCGCCTGGGCCACCACCTACATGCTGTTCGCCCTCCTGGTGCTGCCGGGCCTGGTGACCAGCGTGCTGATTCGCGAACCCGAGCCGGTAGCGCCCATGGCCATGGCGGAATCGCGCTTCGGCTTCAATCACCAGCTGGTGGCGGTTGCCCTGCTGCTGGTGATGCTGATCTCCATCCCCGCCGCCATCAATGCCGCCATCGCCCAGGCCTGGCCACGCGCCCTGCTCTACAGCCTGTTCATCGTCGGCTGCCTGTCGCCCTGGGGCCGCTATTGCTCCAAGCCGCTGAGCGATCTCATGCGCCGCATGCGCGAGCCCCTGCGGTTGCGCGATGCGGCCAATGCCGAAGAACTGCCACGCTTCGACTTCGTCCACCAGATGGTCTCGGTGATCCTGCTGATCGTGCTGATCGTGGCCGCCACCGGCGGCCTGTCGGCCCTGGCCGGCGGCTACTGGCCGCGCGGTCTGATGTACGGCCTGATCGTCTGGCTGTGCCTGACCGCGCCGGGGCGCCGGCTGATGGCACCGGTGCTGACGCCCATCACCGAATTCATCCAGCGCTACCAGTGGCAGGCGCTGCTGCTGCTCGGCCTGATCTCCACCTATCGGCTGTCCGACACGGTCATGGGGGTGATGGCCAGCGTCTTCTATATCGACGTGGGCTACAGCAAGGAAACCATCGCAGGGGTCAGCAAGATCTTCGGGGTGTTCATGACCCTGTTCGGCGCGGGCCTGGGCGGTGTGCTGATCACCCGGGTAGGCATCCTGCCGATCCTTTTCCTCGGCGGCGCCGCTTCGGCGCTGACCAATCTGCTGTTCGTGGTGATCGCTTCCACCGGCGCCAACGTGCCGCTGCTGATCGCCACGATCTGCGCCGACAACGTCAGTGGCGGCATGGCCACCTCGGCCTTTGTCGCCTACCTGTCGAGTCTGACCAACCTCAGATTCTCGGCCACCCAGTACGCCATGCTCAGCTCGCTGATGCTGCTGTTGCCGCGCCTGCTGGGTGGCTATTCGGGGGCCATGGTCGAGCACGTCGGCTACAGCTCGTTCTTCTCACTGACCGCGCTGATGGGGGTGCCGACGCTGCTGCTGATCGCCGTGCTCTGGCTGCGTCAGCGGCGCGATCCCGCCGTCGTCAAGACCGGCGGGAGCTGAGCGGGACCTAGGCGGCGGGGCTGGACTCGCCCTGCGCCTCAGCGACCGGTGCAGTGTTGGCGAAGTGCACCACCCGCTGCGGGAAGGGAATGCCGATACCCACCGCGCCCAGACGGTCGCGGACCTGCTCGTTGAGCATGAACATCAGCGGCCAGTAGTCGCCGCTGTCGGTCCAGAAGCGCAGCGACAGGGTGATGGCGCTGTCGCCCAGGGCCGATACCACCACCTCGGCGGCCGGATCCCGATGCACCCGCGAGTCTTCCGCCAGCGCCAGCAGCACCTCGCGGCCCTTCTGCAGATCGGCCTCGTAATCCACGCCGACATCGAAGATCACCTTGCGCTTGGGCTGGCGCGAGTAGTTGGTGATGATGCCGTTGGACAGATTGCCGTTGGGGATGGTGACGGTCTTGTTGTCCCCGGTCAGCAGGATGGTGTGGAAGATCTGGATGGAATTCACCGTCCCCATCACGCCTTGGGCTTCGATGAATTCACCGACGCGAAAGGGGCGGAAGGTCAGGATCAGCACACCGCCGGCAAAATTCGACAGGCTGCCCTGCAGTGCCAGACCCACGGCCAGACCGGCCGCACCGATGATGGCGACAAAGGAGGTCGTGGCGATGCCGATCATGGACGCCGCGCTGACCGCCAGCAGGATCTTGAGGATGATGCTGACCAGGCTGCCGAGGAAACTCAGCAGCGCCGGGTCGGCGCCATGGTGGGCCGCCAGGCCGCTGGCCTTGGCCGAGACCTTATTGATCAACCACCAGCCGATGGCCAGGGTCAGCAGCGCCAGCAGCACCCGGCCGGAATACTGCAGGACAATGGGCAGCCAGCCCGCGGTCATCGCCAGCAGGTGGTTGTATTGGTTTTCGATATCCAAACGGCGTCTCCTGTTACCTCTTCAGTCAGATGCCGCCGCGCTCGGCGGCGACCCTAAAGGGAGTCAGCTCAATCACGGAAGTTCTGGTATTGCAGCGGCATGTCCAGGGACTGGCCGCGCAGCAGGGCGATGACCTCCTGCAACTCGTCGCGCTTCTTGCCGGTGATGCGCACCTGCTCGCCCTGGATGGCGGCCTGAACCTTGATCTTGCTGTCCTTGATCAGGGCGACGATCTTCTTCGCCAGCTCCTTGTCGATCCCCTCGCGCAGGACGGTCTCCTGCTTGACGGACTTGCCGGAGGCATAGGCATCCTTGACCTCCAGGCACTGGACGTCGATCTTGCGCTTGGCCAGGTTGACCTTGAGGATCTCCAGCATCTGTTCGAGCTGGAAGTCGGCATCGGCGGTGAGAGTCACCGTCAGGTCCTTGGCTTCGAAGCTGCCCTTGCCGCGCAGGTCGTAGCGGCGATCAAGGTCCTTGATGGCGTTGTCGACGGCATTGGTGACTTCGTGCTTGTCCAGCTCCGATACCACGTCGAAGGAAGGCATGGATTTTCTCCTCGGTTGCGATGGGGCAGCCTTGACGCTGCGGCATGACCGACCATTATAACGACTGACCCTAGCCTTGCAGGAATCCAACCATGCCCCGCGAATCCACCCTGGAGTCACAGTTGTGAGCTGGCACGTACTGGGTGCCGGCAGTCTCGGCGGACTCTGGGCGGCGCGGCTGTTTCGCGGTGGCGAACCGGTCCGGCTGATCCTGCGTGACCGTACACGCCTGGCGCAGTATCGCGCCGGCGGCGGACTGCAACTCAGCGAAGGCGACACCACCAGCCTCTATCCGCTGCCGGCCGAGACGCCCGAGGCCGGCAATCCGATCCGCCGCCTGATCCTCGCCTGCAAGAGCTATGACGCCGAAGAAGCCATCGCCAGCGTCGCCGCGCGCCTGGAACCGGAGGCCGAGATCCTGCTGCTGCAGAACGGCCTGGGCAGCCAGGATGCCGTGGCCGCCCGGGTCCCGCGGGCGCGCTGCCTGAGAGCCAGCACCACCGAGGGGGCCTATCGCGAGACCGACTTCCATGTGATGGCGGCCGGCGCCGGGCAGATCTGGATCGGCGACCAGCTCGGCAGCCATACCCCGCCGCCCTGGCTGGACACCCTTACCCAGCTGGGTTTCCCGATGCGCTGGACCGAAGACATCGACGCCCGGCTGTGGCGCAAGCTGGCGATCAACTGCGCCATCAATCCGCTGACCGTGCTGCATCGCTGCCGCAACGGCGAGCTGCGCCAGCACGCAGCGGAGGTAGCGGCGCTCTGCGACGAACTCGCGGCCCTGCTGGAAGCCATGGGCCTCGCCCCGGCGGCCCAGGGGCTGCAGCAGGAGGTCGAGGCGGTGATCGCCGCCACCGCCAACAACCGCTCTTCCATGCTGCAGGACGTGGTGCGCGGCCAGCGCACCGAGGTGAGCCATCTGCTCGGTCATGCCCTGCCGATCGCCGGACGGCTGCGCCTGCCGGTGCCGCATCTGACGGACCTCCAGCAGCGGTTGCGGACCCGGCTCGCGGAGCGCGGATTGCCCGAGGACTAGCTGCGGGCTACCCTGCCCGCTTCCCTGTTGCCGCGGCTGCGCCATGATCCTCGCCAAACGCCTGAAGAATCTCCCGGTCGGCCGCAAGTTGCTGGCCGCCCTGCTGGTGATGATGATCGCGGTGCTGGTGGTGGCCAACGTGACCTTCATCAGTGCCGCCTACTGGATCTCCCAGGAAAGCGTGGCGCCCCAGGCGCTGCAGACCCTGGGCCGGCTGTTCGCCAGCCCGGTGCTCAGTCGCGAGGTGCTGGCCTCGCCGGAGGCGGCCCAGGTGCAGTTGCGCCAGCTGGACGGCTATGCGCCGCTGCGCCTGGCCGCGGTCTACGACAGCCAGGGCCAGCGCCTGGCCGAGTTGCACAACGGCGATCGCCTGCAGGTACCCGCGCGCTTCGAAGAGCTGCAGACCTGGCGCCTGCGGGAATTCCGCACCAACCTGCTGGTGGAACTGCCGCGCCCCGAGGGCCCGCCCGGGCATCTGCTGCTGGTGGCCAGCAGCGAGCTGCCGGGCGCCTTCTACCGCGGCACCCTGACCGCCAGCCTGGCGATCCTGACCTTCAGCATCCTGCTCTGGCTGGTGGTGGCGCGACAGATCAAGCGACTCATCACCCTGCCGATCCGCGAGCTGGAAGAACTTTCCCGCCAGGTGACCCGCGAGGAAAACTACTCGCTGCGCGCCAGCAAGGGCAGCGAAGACGAACTGGGTCGCCTGGCGGAATCCTTCAACACCATGCTCGGCCGCATCCAGGGCCGCGAGCAGCAACTCAAGCGCGCCCGCGACGACGCCCAGTACGCCGTGCTGCAGGCCCAGAGCCTGGCCGAGGAGACGCGCCGCTCCAACCGCAAGCTGGAACTGGAGGTACAGGTCCGCGGCAAGATCGAGAAGAAGCTCACCGGCTTCCAGAACTACCTCAACAGCATCATCGATTCCATGCCCTCGGCGCTGATCGCGGTGGACGAGCAGTTCTACGTGACCCAGTGGAATCAGGAAGCCACCCACCTCTCCGGCACCCAGTTGGACGAAGCCCTGAACCAGCCGGTGTTTCTTGCCTTTCCCTCGCTCAAGCCGTTCCTGCCGCAATTGAGTCGCACCGCCGAATTGCTGCGGGTGGAGAAGGTGGAGCGGGTGACCTGGGCGCTGACCGATACCCCGCGCCACTACACCCTGACCTTCTACCCGCTGATGGGCGGCGCCGGGCGCGGCGTGGTGATCCGCATCGACGACATCACCCAGCGCCTCAACATGGAAGAGATGATGGTGCAGTCGGAAAAGATGCTCTCGGTGGGCGGCCTGGCCGCCGGCATGGCCCACGAGATCAACAATCCCCTGGGCGCCATCCTGCACAACGTGCAGAACATCCGCCGCCGGCTGTCGCCGGAATTGCCGAAGAATCTCGAGCAGGCCGCCGAATCCGGCGTCGAACTCAATGCGGTGAATTGCTACCTGGAAAGCCGGCAGATCCCGCGGCTGCTCGACGGCATCCACCAGGCCGGCAGCCGCGCGGCCAAGATCGTCAGCCACATGCTGGCCTTCAGCCGGCGCAGCAATCGCAAGATGGAAGCCAGCGAATTGCCGCCGCTGATCGACCAGGCCATCGAGATCGCCGGCAACGACTTCGACCTGGCGGAAGGCTTCGACTTCCGCACCCTGTCGATCATCCGCGAATTCGATCCGGCACTGGGGCCGGTGCCGGTGATCGGCAATGAACTGGAGCAGGTGCTGCTCAACCTGCTGAAGAACGCCGCCCAGGCTATCCACCTGCGCGACGACGAGGAAGAAGGCGAATACGGCCGCATCACCTTGCGCACCAGGCTGCGCGGCGGCTGGGCGGAGATCCAGGTGGAAGACAACGGCATCGGTATCCCCGAGGATATCTGCAAGCGCATCTTCGAGCCCTTCTTCACCACCAAGGAGGTGGGCCAGGGCACCGGTCTGGGCCTGTCGGTGTCGTACTTCATCATCACCAACAACCACAAGGGGCAGATGGAGGTGCACTCCACGCCCGGCGTAGGGACCTGCTTCACCCTGCGCCTGCCGCTCATCCAGGCCGACTTCGACACAGCCTAGGCTTGTCTGAAAAGTGCCTGTGCTCGGCCATGCTGCGTTAAAAATCACCTGGATCGCCAGCCCGGTCGGAATGCTCATTTACTCTTCGTGAACTCCGCTTCCTCACCGATTTTTGCCTTGCCTGACCGTCGCTCGGCGACTTCTCAGACAAGCCCTTAGAACCTCATCAGGAGCTGCGCCATGGGTTTTCGCCTTACTGAGATCTACACCCGCCAGGGCGACGCCGGCGATACCGGCCTGGCCGACGGCAGCCGGGTACCCAAGGATCATCCGCGCATCGAGGCCATCGGCGCGGTGGACGAACTCAACAGTGCCCTGGGTCTGCTGCTCGCCGAGCTGGCGGACGATACCCGCCTGGCCGAGGTGAGCGACGCCCTGGCACCCTGCCAGCACCGGCTGTTCGATCTCGGTGGTGAATTGGCCATGCCCAGCTATCGCGCCCTGCAGCCGGTGGAGATCGAGCGCCTGGAAGGCGCCATCGATCACTGGAACGCCGAACTGGGGCCGCTGGAGAACTTCATCCTGCCCGGCGGCTCGCGCGCCGTGGCCCAGGCCCATGTCTGCCGCACCCTGGCCCGCAGTGCCGAGCGGCGCTGCCGCAGCCTGCACGCGGTGGAGCCGCTGGAAGGCCAGGGCCTGCCCTATCTCAATCGGCTGTCCGACCTGCTGTTCGTCGCCGCCCGAATCGTCGCTCGGCGCCAGGGGCTGAGCGAGGTGCTCTGGCAGGCCGCACGGCCATGAGCGCGCCGGCCGCACCCGCCGCGCCACCACCGCGCCGCCACGAGGGCCTGCTGGCGCTGTGGGACGGCCTGATCCTGATCCTGGTCTGCGTGAACCTGGCGCTGATCCTGTTCGACAGCCTCTATGCCCTGGGACCGCTCAACCAGGCCCTGGCCGCGGTGCTGCCCGGCTTCCACGCCTTCTATGGCGAACGCATCCATGCCCATTTCACCCGCATCGACCTGGTGTTCGTCGCCTTCTTCCTCGCCGATGTGCTGCTCGGCTGGCTGGTGGCGGTGGTCGAGCGCCGCCATGCCCGCTGGTACCACTATCCCTTCATCCACTGGTACGACGTGCTCGGCTGCATTCCCCTGGGCGGCTTCCGCCTGCTGCGGGCGCTGCGCATCGTCTCGCTGCTCCTGCGCCTGCAGCGCCTGGGGCTGATCGACATGCGCGGCTGGCGGCCCTATCGGCTGTTCAACCACTACTACCAGCTGCTCATGGAAGACCTTTCGGATCGGGTGATGATCAAGATCTGCGGCGAATTGCAGGACGAACTCAACACCCGCGACGACTTCTCCCAGAGCGTGATCGACCGCGTCATCCGCCCGCGCAAGCAGCGGCTGATCGACGGCATGGCGCTGCGCATCCAGGCAATGGTGGAACAGGGCTACAGCCAGAATCGCGCCACCCTGGAACGCCTGGTCGGCGACGTGGTGCAGGGCGCCCTGGACGAGAATCCCGACTTGGCCCGGCTCAAGCGTCTGCCCATGGGTGAGCGCCTGGCCGACACCCTGGACGGGGTGCTCACCGATATCGTCAACGGCCTGGTCCGGGAAGCGGCGGCCAGTCTGCGCACCCGCGACTTCCGCGCCCTGGCCAGTCGCCTGGCCGATCACGGCTTCGATCAGAGTCTGCCCAGCGGCGCCCAGGACAATGCCCTGGACGAGGTGCTGGTGGAGATCCTCGAGGTATTCAAGCAGAAGGTCCTGCAGCGCCGGCTCGATCAGCTCGATGGCGAACTCTGGCCGCAGGAGTGGCAGCGCAACGAGATCGATCCGATCAACGCGCCCCGGCGCTGATCTGCTGCTGCAGATTCTGCACTTGGGTCTGCAGGGTGGTGATGTTGCGGGTGGTCTGCAGGCGGAAGGCGTCGAATTCCTTGCTGTCCGGGCCCACCGGGCGGGCGTCCAGTTCGCTGCGCAATACCAGCAGGTCCTGCTGCATCTCGCCAAGCGCCTGGTTCTGGGCGCTGGGTTTCTTCAGCGCGGCGATGTCGGCCTGCAGCGCCTTGTTCTGCGCATTGAGGCTGGCCACCTGCTCGCTCAGGCTGGCGGTCTGCGCCAGGCCGTTCTTCAGTGTGGTCTGCTCCTCGGCCAGGGCCTTGAGCCGGGTATCCACCTCGTCGCTGCCGGTCTGCACCGTCTGCACCGCGGTGGAGAGGTTCTGCAGACGGTTGTCCTGGGCCTGCTGGTTGTCCGTCACCCCCTGCTGCTGGCGGGTGAGTTCGGCGACCTTGGTCTGCAGCGTCTTGACCTGCAGCAGCAGGGCCTCGCGACTGGTGGTGCCGGAGGATTCACTCTCCACCAGCTTGCCGGAGATGTCCCTCAGGCGACCCTGGGCGTCTTCGCTGATGCGCGCGAAGTTTTCCTGGGTGGCCACCACCTGCTCCTGCATCAGCACCAGTTGCTGATGACTCCACCAGGCGACCCCGGCCAGGGCCAGGGTCAGGGCCGCGACCAGCACCCACAGCGGCGCGGTGGAGGGCCCGCGGCGTACCGGGCGGGAGTGACCGGCAGCGGGTTCGCGATAGACCTCTTCGGCTTCGACCGGACGCCGACTGCCGGGACGGCGATCGTCGCGCTCCGGAGTCAGACTCGGGACGTTATCCATTTCATCGAGAAGATCGTTGCGCATGGCAGACCTGTGAGCAGAGGCAGGAAGACGGAATCGCGGCCAGTATAACGGCCGTCGCCATGGACGCGAGGCAGCCGGCACGCGGATTGGCCCCGGGAGCGTGCGCCGAAACGCAGTCTGCGTCGATAGCAAAGCGCCAGCATGCCCTGCCCTGGGTGCGCTGAGGATTGCCGCTAGACCGCTCCGCTATGGGCCTGGGGCGCCCGCGGGCGATATTCTTCCAGGGCGCTCCAGGAACTGGCCTCGGGCAGGTAGCCGAAGGCCTCCTGGGCGGCGCGGATGTCCAGGGTGAAGGCGCTGTCGAGCAACTCGGGCCAGCAGGATTCATGACCCGGGGTGCGCAAGCGGGCATAGAGGCGCCGGGGATCGAAGGCCTTGCGCTCGACGACTGGCGGCAGCTCGAAGCGGCGCAGCAGGAAGTTGATCGCGTCCCAGCACACCAGGGGCTGGCCATCGCTGAGGTTGAAGACCTTGCCGTGGGTGGCGGCGGGTTGCCTGAGCAGCAAGGTCACCAGGGCCTTGCGCAGGTTGCCGGCGCTGGTGAAGTCCCAGCGATTGAGACCGTTGCCGCTGCGTCCCAGCTGCCTGGCCTTGGCCCGCTCCAGCAACCAGCGCGCCCAGTCGCGATCGGCCAGGCCGAGCACCTGGGCCGGCCGCAACACCGTGACCTGGGGGCCGAATTCACCGGCGGCCAGGGCCAGGCGCTCCAGTTGCAGACGGCGCTGGGCCTCGCGGCTCCTGGGCTTGGCCGGCACCTGGTCTTCCTTGAGCGCTTCGCCGCCGCTTTCGTAGAGGCGCGCGGACGACACATAGACGAATTGCGCGACCTGCTGCTGCAGGGCGGCTTCGATCAGCACCTGACCATGATCCAGATCGGCGGCGCTCGGCACGCCGGCCACGTCGGTGCAGTGGGCGATGGCGTCGATGTCGTCGCACAGCGCCACCACCTGCGCGGGCTGGTCGAGCAAGGCCGGGTGGTAGTCGGCGCCGCGTTCGACCAGGGCGTCCAGGGTCGCGCCGGGGCGGCCGTGCACCCGCACCAGTTGGCCGCGGTCGAGCAGATCGCAGGCCAGACCCGCACCGAGCGCCTCGCTGGCGCCCGTGATCAAGATACGCATGTCGCTGGGATTCCCGAACCTGTCCGCGGTCGCCGAGGGCGACCCAGGGACCAGTGTAACCAAAGCCTTCGACAGGCGCCGCTAGTCGCGCACCAGCCACTGACCGGCGACGCCCTCCAGATGGCGGGTCAGCGCCTGCAGGGCGACACCGCCATTACGCCAGTGATGCCAGAACAGCGGGACATCCACCCAGTGACCGGGCGCCAGATCCACCAGGGCACCACTGGCCAGGGCGGCCGCACTCTGGATATCGGGCAGCAGACCCCAACCGATACCACTGAGGGCCATCTGCTGGAAACCTTCGGCGGACGGGCAGAGGTGGTAGTCGAAGGGCGCGGTGACACCGAGCTGCTCCAGATAGCGGTGCTGCAGGCGGTCGTCCGGACCGAAGACGATGGCGGGCGCGCGCACCAGGGCCTGGGCGATCGGCCGCCCTGTCAGCCAGCGGGCACAGAAATCCGGACTGGCCACGGCGCGATAACGCATGGCGCCCAAGGATCGCACCCGGGCGCCCGCCAGGGGCTGACCGCTGGCGCAGAGGCAGGCCGCCACCTCGCCCGCGCGCATACGGCGCAGCACCACGTCCTGATCCTCTACCACCAGATCCAGCAGCAGCCCCTGCTCCACCAGCCAGGGGCCGACCGCGGCCGGCCACCAGCTGGCCAGGCTGTCGGCGTTCAGGGCGATACGGAGCCGCTGCGGCGCTTCTTCAGCCAGTCCCGGCACCTCGCTGCCCAGATCGGCTTCCAGCAGCCGGACCTGCTGGATATGGCGCAACAGCCGCAGACCCGGCGCGGTAGGCTGGGGCGGTGTCTCCCGCACCAGCACCGCCTGGCCTACCCGGGCTTCGAGCAACTTGATGCGCTGGGACACCGCCGATTGCGACAGGCCCAGCCGGCGCGCCGCCCGCTCGAAGCCGCCCTCTTCCACCACCACCGCCAGGGCTTCCAGCAACTTGTAGTCGATCATCGATTCAGCTAATGCTGCATAAGGAATATTGGTTTTTCTTATACACCCAGACCCGGCAAGGTGGCAGCCATTCCTGGACAACAAGGCGACACCCTTGCAATGAACAGCTACTTTACCGGCCTGCTGACCATGGCCAGTCTCATCATGGCGCTGGGCGCCCAGAACACCTATCTGCTGGCTCAGGGGCTGCGCCGCGAGCACCATCTGGCCATCGCCGCCTTCTGCCTCACCTGCGACGTGATCCTGGTGGCCGCCGGCGTGCTGGGCCTGGCCGCGCTGATCCAGCACAGCCCGCTGCTGGTGGACATCCTGCGCTGGGGCGGCGCGGCCTTTCTGCTCTGGTACGGCGCCCAGGCGCTACGCCGGGCCTGGCGGCCGGCGGCCATCGACAAGCTGGAGACCACGAGTCCGCGCAGCCGGCGGCAGGCATTGCTCGCCGCGGCGGCCGTCTCCCTGCTCAATCCCCATGTCTATCTGGACACGGTGCTGCTGGTGGGCTCCCTGGGCAGCCAGCAGGCCGCGCCCCTGGCCTATGTGTTCGGCGCCGCCACCGCCTCCATGCTGTGGTTTTTCGGACTTGCCCTGGGCGCGGCCTGGGCCGCACCCTACCTGGCCCGTCCGGGGGTGTGGCGACTGATCGATCTGCTGGTGGCCGGGGTGATGTTTGCCGTCGCGGTGCAGTTGCTGGTCTCGACCTGAGGCTGGCCTTCGCCCGGCGAGCGCCCTAAGCTGCGGCTCTGCGTTTCCTGTCGAGAGTCCCTATGCCCTTCGCCCGCTCGCTCCGCAGCCAGAGCCTGCTCCTGTTCGGCGGCAGTCTGCTGCTGATGCTGCTGATCGCCCTGGCCGGCTTCGCCCTACTTTCCCGCGAACTGCACCGCTACCAGCACCTGATCGAGGGCCCGCTGGAGCGGCTGGTGGAGATCGACGACACCCACCTGACCTTCAAGATCCAGGTGCAGGAGTGGAAGAACTTTCTCCTGCGCGGTGGCGATGCCGACACCGCCGAGCGCTATTGGCAGGCCTTTCTAACCCGCGAAGCCGAGGTCGATCAGCGACTGCAACAGCTGGCCACCCGCGTCGACCCCGAGTTGCAACCGCGACTCCAGGCGCTGCGGACCCAGCACGGGCGTCTGGGCGAGCGCTATCGCGCCGGCCATGCCGCCTATCTCGCCCATGACCGCGATCCACGCCGCGGCGATGCCGAGGTCCGCGGTATCGACCGCGAGACCGCCGAAGGCTTCGCCGCCCTGGTCGATGAACTGCACGGCCGTACCGCCGCGCAGATCGCCACCATCCGCGCCGAGGCCCAGCGCGACATCCTGCTCGCCGGCCTGGCCCTGCTGCTCTGTGGCGGCGGCCTGCTGTTCCTGGGGGTCAGGCTGGTGGAGCGGCGGCTGGTGGATCCGCTGGTGACCTGCGCCCGACAACTGGGGCTGCTGGCGCGCGGGCGCTTCGGCGAGCGCCTGCCCGGCGGGCGCGATGACGAACTGGGCCGCCTGACCCTCAGCACCAATCTCCTGCGCGACGCCGCCGTCCAGCACACCCACGAGCTGCGTCATCAGGCCAGCGAGGTCAGCGCCCTGAGCGCCCTGCTGGCCAGTCAGCTGCTGACCGAACCGGGTCAGCCCGCGCGCGCGATCGATCCACAGGTCCTGAAAGAGGTCAGTCGCCGCCTCGCCGACATCGCCGGCGATCTGCAGGAGGCCGCCAGCCAGCGGCAGGATTGAGCTGCGGCGCTAGAGCTGCGCCGGTACCTCGCGCCATTGCCCCGGCGCCAGGTCGTCCAGCGTCCAGGGGCCGATGCGTACGCGCACCAGGCGCAGGGTCGGCAGGCCCACCGCGGCGGTCATGCGCCGCACCTGGCGATTGCGCCCTTCGCGGATGGTCAGCTCGATCCAGGCGGTCGGCACGCTCTTGCGAAAGCGCACCGGCGGATCGCGCTCCCAGAGCACCGGCGGCTCGGCCAGCAGGCGCGCTTCGGCCGGCAGCGTGGGGCCGTCATTGAGTTCGACCCCCTGGCGCAGGCACTGCAATTGCGCTTCGCTGGGGGTGCCTTCCACCTGGGCCCAGTAGGTCTTGGGCAGCTTGTGCCGGGGATCGGCGATGCGCGCCTGCAGCTGGCCATCGTTGGTCAGCAGGAGCAGGCCTTCGCTGTCACGATCCAGACGGCCAGCCGGATAGACACCCGGTACCACGACGTAGGCCTTCAGGGTCGCGTGGCCATCGGCGTCGGCGAACTGGGTGAGCACATCGAAGGGCTTGTTGAGCAGCAGCAGCCGCGGCGTGACCGGCGGCGCCTTGGCCTGGCGACGGGGCCGCTGGCCGGGGGTGGAACGGGTATTTCGCGACATGGGGATCGACGGCGGCTAGTAAGGGCCTGTTCAAAGGCTCGCGAGCTAGAGCCAAACAAGGCGAAAATGTCTGAGGAAGCGGATCGTACTCGCGCTCGATTTTACAAAAGTAAATGAGCATTCCGACCGGGCTGGCGATCCAGGACCTTTTCAACGCCGTTTGGCCGACGCGCAGCAGACTTTGAATAGGCTCTTAGGGGTAATCTGGGCCATCCAGTCTATTCGTCCGAGGTCCCATGCGCATCTTTCGTCCGCTGTGGCTGATCCACCTGCTCACCCTGGCCGGTTGCGCCTCGTCGGCCTACGAAGGCCCGCGCACCGACCACTTCGACGGCGAGCGCTTCCACAACCTGGCGCCGCGCGAGGACAAGAGTCTCTGGACGGTGCTGAAATGGCAGTTCACCCGCACCCGGCCGGAATGGACCTGGCAGGAAGGGCCGGCCGTGCCGACGCGGCCAGCGGCCCGGGTCGAGGGCGGCGAATTACGGGTGACCTTCGTCAACCATGCCACCCTGCTGATCCAGCATCAGGGCCTCAACATCCTCGCCGACCCGGTCTGGTCGGAGCGGGTCAGCCCCTTCAGCTTCATCGGTCCGCGACGCTATCACGCCCCCGGCGTGGCCCTGGATGACCTGCCGCCGCTGGATCTGATCTTCGTCAGCCACAGCCACTACGACCATATGGATCTGGCGACCCTGCGGCGCCTGGCCGAGCGCGCGCCCCTGACGCCGGTGGTGACGCCCCTGGGCAACGCCGAGCTGATCCGCCGCGAGACCGGCTTCGTCACCGTCAGCGAACTGGATTGGTGGCAGAGCCTGCCGCTCAAGGAGGGCCTGCGTCTGCACCTGGTACCGGGCCAGCACTGGTCGGCGCGCAGCCGCTTCGACACCAATCGACGGCTGTGGGGTGGCTTCGTGCTGGAAGCGCCGAGCGGACCGGTCTATTTCGCCGGCGACACCGGCTGGGGCCCGCATTTCGCGCAGATCCGCGAACGCCTGGGCGCACCGCGCTTCGCCGCCCTGCCCATCGGTGCCTACGAACCGCGCTGGTTCATGCAGGACAGCCACCTGAATCCCGACGATGCGGTACGTGCCCATCAGGCGCTGGGCGCGGCCAGCAGCCTGGGTATCCACTTCGGCACCTTTTCCCTGAGCGACGAAGGACAATTCGCCCCGCCCCGCGACCTGGCCCATGCCCGGGCCCTGCATGGTCTGGCGGACGCGGCGTTCCGGACACTGGCGCCGGGCGAGGTCTGGTCGGTTCCCTGAGGTTCTATACGAACAGAGCCTGTGCGCGGTGAGGCTCCGTTGAAAAGCGCTACTCCACCAACCCCTTGTCCCAGAGCCGCACCAACTCACTGGGCGCCCGGTCTTCGGGGATCAGCAGGGTCAGTTCGTCTTCCTGCTCGGCAGGTTGCGGGCGAAAGCGCAGCTCCACCTTGAAGTAGCGCTGATCGCCGCGCCCGACCTGGGTCGGTTCGCCAGATTCCGGCAGGCAGCGTTCCAGCACCGAGCAGATGCGCCCGCGCTGGGCGCTGTCGTACTGGCCGAATTCGATCTCCCGCGGCTTGCTCAACGCATGCAAGGGGGCGAAGCCCCCCTGTCGCGAGAGCCGCACCACGGTGTCCTTGCCCAGCGGGGGAAGTTCGCGCATCGCCTTGCTCCTCTAGCTAAGGGTGACACCCACGCCCGCCCAGGCCTCCTCGACCGCACGGACCTCGGCCGACTCGGCGCCGAAGCGACGACCGGCGTTGGAGACCGTCAAGCGGGCGAAGGCAGCGAAATCCGCATCGTTGGCCAGGCGGCTGTCGCAAAGGGTGTCGTACCAGATCGGCCCGGCCTTTTCCCAGGCGTGACCGCCCAGGGCCAGCGCGGCCAGGTAGAAGGCCCGGTTGGGAATGCCCGAATTGAGGTGGACACCGCCATTGTCTTCGCGGGTCTCGATGTAGTCGCGCATATGGCCAGGCTGGGGATCCTTGCCCAGGGTCGGATCATCGTAGGCAGTGCCCGGTTCGGCCATCGACCTCAGGCCCTTGCCCTTGATCTTCTTGGTCAGCAACCCGGCACCGATGATCCAGTCCGCCTCGGCGGCGGTCTGCTTGAGCTTGTACTGCTTGACCAGGATGCCGAAGACATCGGAGACCGACTCGTTGAGTGCGCCGGACTGGTTGAAGTACACCAGCCCCGCCTCGCTCTCGGTGACGCCGTGCACCAGTTCGTGGGCAATGACGTCGAGGGCGATGGTGAATCGATTGAAGATCTCGCCGTCGCCATCGCCGAACACCATCTGCTCGCCGTTCCAGAAGGCATTCTGATAGTCCTGGCCATAGTGGACGGTGCCGGCCAGCGGCAGGCCCTGGCCATCGATGGAATTGCGCCCGAAGACCTCGTTGAAGAAGGTGAAGGTGGCGCCCAGGTAGTCGTAGGCCTCGTCCACCGCCACATCGCTCAGCGCCGGCTGGCCTTCCTGACGCACCAGGCGCCCGGGCAGCTGCATGGCATTGCCGGCATCGAAGATGCTGCGCTGCGGACTGGCGTCATCGGTACGCGGCAGCGGCCCGATCGGCGCCTGGCGCACCCCGGGCCGACCGGGATTGTGCAGCAGACTCTGGACGTGGCTCAGGGTGGTCAGGGCGCAGGAACGCTGGTGTTCGTCGCCATGATCGATGATGCGGCCAAGAATGTAGGGGGGAATCACTCCCTGGTAGGTGCCCGGATAACGAGACATGCGCGACCTCCTCCTCTAGGGGACAAAGGTCCCCGATCACCGCAGCGTGCGGTCCTGTCCGTTGGACCACGAAACAGCCGGACCACTCCCGCCTCTTCACCCGGAGGCAGGCTTCTGGTACAAAGGCACCCCACGCGGGCGTCGTATAATGGCATTACCTGAGCTTCCCAAGCTCATGACGAGGGTTCGATTCCCTTCGCCCGCTCCAGATTCCATGCGGCTTTCAGGGCTGCATCAGCGTTACGCGGAAGTGCTGGGGGCCGTTTTGGGGTCCGTATCTGTCCAAGTGGCAGAGAGACTGTCAGAGCGTTAGAGAGTGACGGCGAGAGTCTCGGCCGTGAATCCCTCCCCCGATAGCGAAAGCAATTTTTCAGGTTGGCGAAAAAAGTAGGTTACTGAGGTTACTTTTTTTTCTAATCATCCTCTATCC
Source organism: Pseudomonas oryzihabitans (assembly GCF_014522265.1). Taxonomy (GTDB): domain Bacteria; phylum Pseudomonadota; class Gammaproteobacteria; order Pseudomonadales; family Pseudomonadaceae; genus Chryseomonas; species Chryseomonas aestiva. Next base: position 2,539,733 of record NZ_CP017024.1, on the reverse strand, counting down.
CTTGCCAGACAAGGCTTTCAGAGGTTTAGCCAAAAGTTTTTTTCAGGTTATTTGAGGTTATTAGTAACTTTCCAGGCAGGTTACTTCCCTCCAGGCTGAAACCCTTGTTCTAGAGCGGTTCCAGAAAAAGTAACCTCGGAAAAAACCTCAAGTAACCTCCTCCAGGTTACCGACGAAACCCAGCAACGACGCGGCCTAGAGCCCTGTCAATCGACCCCTCTACCCTCGGTAACCCACTTTTTTCGTCGACCTGAAAAAGTCCTCAAGCACTCATCGGCCTAGGGCTGCATTCGGCCGTCTGAAAAAAGGCTGGTGGTGCAGGGATTCGCAGGGTTTTTAAGGCCTGCCAACTCCCGTACAGCCCCAGTAGCGGCGCGGAATAGGCCCAGGTGCAGGGCTGCAGAAAAAGCGACACATTTAGACCGCGGGCGTGGCGGGGGGACGACGGCGCGCGCTGGGTGCAGCATGTGCGCCGCCGTCGTCTCCTGGCTCGCCGGACTACAGTTCCCTCAAGCGGCACCCTTCAGTGTCCCGATGGGGGCAGCCGAAGCATTCCTCGTCGTGGTCACAGAGGTAGTCAACCTCCTCCTCTACGTCTTCACTCCCGATCCCGCTGGCGGCCAGGTAGTACTCCGAGATCTGGACGTGTGCGTTGATCAATTTGCAGTAGTGCAGGTGCATGATTTGACTCCATGGTTTGGAGCTCAAAGACTGGCGTCACGACGCGCCGGACGGGTACCGAATTGGTTCAGAGCGATGCGGATTGTGTAGGGGTAGGCAACCCGCGCTGGAGGCCTCCAGCTACGATAGGGTCAGCCTGCCCAAGACCACTGGAGGTCGACGATGAATCTGTTGAATGGCACATACCGGCTCGTATCTGGAAATGGCCAGTGTCTTTGTGTCACATTCAAAGCGGGTATTGCGGATCCATACGACCAGGGCGGCCCTATACTTGGCGAGATCCGCTTTTCTGACCGGACAATTACAATCGGTCGAGACGTGTCAGAAATAGATGTCCTGAGCAGGAATTTTGAATGGATACAAAAGACCGAATAGCGCTATATGAGAAGCTTTATTTCTTCGAGCTAGAAAGGAAAGAAAAGCTAATATCACGTCTAAGCCTTCCATTGGCTATCATTGTCACCCTGAGCTCTCTCTTGTCGACGATGCTGGAGAAAGCCCCACCGTATAGCGACGGAATGTACGGGGTGCTCTTCTGGATATTCTACCTTTGCTGCATGATCACAGCAGTGCGCAGCGCTTGGTATTTCTGGAGAACCTGGCAGCTGCGAGACTATGACGCCCTACTTCCCGACCTGTCCGCGCTGGAGGACCATCGACAGGATCTACAGCGGCACTTCGAGACACACGGCGAGAGTCAAGACGATGCTCAGGCCCATTTCAGAGAAATCATCATCCGCTTCTACGTTGACTGCACAACCGTCAACACTAGGAATAATGATAAACGAGCTGCATATTTCTCTAACATGGCAACAAACGTTGCACTAACATTCTTTTTGGCAATGCTTTCGTTCGGCACCCTTCACTTGTACCAAAGAGGACATTAAGAAATGAGCCAGCAGAAACCGCCACCTCCACCGCCACCGGCCCCGCGCTTCGTTAGAGATCACGACCCGCATAAGACCCCCCCGCCACCGCCACGCGAGAAGAAATAAAAAAAGCCGCCTCCGGGCGGCTTTTACATACATTCAATTGCTACGGAAGTTGTGAAATTTCATACTCCCGGAAGCGGATCACCTCCTCTCCCAACCATTCGTTGACCTGGGCCAGGCGAGCCTGCAGCGGCTCCAGCTCATTGGCGGCGTACACCAGGGCGGCATCGCGGATCGAGCCGAAGCCACCGGCGTTCTGCGGCACGATGCCCATCAGCTGCGGCGGGATCCGCAGGCCGGCGAGCATGTCGTCGCGGGTGATGCCCTTGATCGAGTTGAATTCGTCCTTCGCCGCCACCTCGCTGACCGGGATCAGCTGGATGCCGTCTTTCTTGCCGCCCGGGGCATAGACGAAGAGGTTGCGGAAGTTGCCGGGGCCCTTGGACTGGCGCAGCGCGGTGCGGACGTTGTCGATGTCCTCCTCCTTCTGCGCCGGGTCGGTCATGTAGAAGATGAAGCCGGCGTGACTGCCGTTGTTGTAGTACTTCCGGCGGAACAGCGTGGCCGACTCGTTCAGCAGCGCAGACTGCATGGCCGCGAGCCACTCGGGCATGCCGTAGATCTCCTGGTTGATGTCGGCCTCGCGCAGGTGGCAGATGGTGCCCGGGGTGAATTCGTGCTCGTCTCGCCACCCGCGCACCTGGAAGAAGCGGTTGTCCTCGCCGCGGCGCATGTACTTGGCCAGCACCGGCTGCAGACTGACCGGCGTGCCCAGGCGCGACTGCCGGCGCTCCAGGTACGCATTGCCCGACCAGAGCCAGTCCAGGGCGAACTGCTCGAACGCCGCACGGCTCAGCAGGCGATGCGGGATGAAGGTGCGGGCCAGCATGTTGCGCTTGAACTTGAGACCGGAGTCCAGATAGACGCTGGCCCGCGTGGCCTTGGCCAGGCCGTCGAGCGATAGCGGCGGGTCGTAGTAGCGGCCGTTGAACCAGCATTCCAGGTAGTCGAAGACCTCGCGCCCTTCCAGCACCGGCATGGGGTCGCCGAAGGTAAAGGCCTCGATAGGGCCGGGCGTCGAAACGGCCAGCTCGGTGGATTCGCTCATCAGAAAATCTCCATGACGCCGGTATTGCGGGCGGTCTGCCCTTCCAGCGGCTCGTTGTGCAGGGCATGAAAGAGGGCCCACGCGAGATCCGCGTGGCCTGTGGTGTCGTTGCGTCCGGCCGTGTAGGTGAACTGGCGGCCGCTGGCGGTGGTGGTCTTGCGAATGGCCATGAGCGACTGGGCGACGTCGGTCCAGCCAGCGTCGAATTCGAGCCGGCCGTTCTTGATCACGTCGTAGGCCTTGAGCACCAGGCGGGTCTTGACCTCGGGCGAGTAGCTGAAGGTGGTCAGGTTCGGGAAGAACTGGCGCACCAGCTGGGCCACGCCGCTGCCCATGCCGGTGACATCGATGCCGATATAGGTCACCCAGTAGCGCTGGCAGACCTGGCGGATCGCCTCAGCCTGGGCGGCGAAGTCCATGCCGCGGAACTGGTGGCGCTCGAGCACGCGGAACTTGCCGCCCGGTACCAGCGGCGGCGCGACCACCACCAGGCCGGCGGTGTCGCCGGTCTCGGCGGGGTCATAGCCGACCCAGACCGGGCGTTCGCCCAGCGGTCGGCTGGCGAAGGGTTTGTAGTCCTCGGCCCACTCGACCCAGCTGTCCACCATGCAGGGCTGCAGCATGGCCAGGGGGAAGATGCTCGCGCCGTCGTCGACGAACTGGCACATCAGCAGGTTCTGGAAGGCCTCGGCCGAGTACTCAAGCTTGAGCTCCTCCAGGTCGAACAGGTCGCAGCCACGGGACTCGGCGTCCAGGATGGTGACGATCTGCCGCCAGATCCGGTCCTCGCAGAGCCGGCCCTCCTGCAGGGCCTCATGGGAGACGTCCAGCTTAAGGTGCTGGGCGACCGGCTTGCCCTTGTTGAAGCGCTCCCCAGTCCAGAAGGTATAGGCCTCATGGGCCATGGAGCTCGGCGTCGAGAAGTAGGTCCGGCGGTATTGCTTCTGCATAGCCATGCCGCTGGCCACCTTGTTCAGCTCCTCGAAGCGGAACGTCCAGAAGAATTCGTCGAAGTAGAAGTTGCCGTGGTAGCCCTGGGCAGTGCGGGCATTGGTACCCAGGAAGTGCAGCTCGGCGCCGTTGGCCAGGATGATCGGATCGCCAGTCACATCGACGCCACAGACCTCCCGGGCGAAGGCCTGAATATACGCCTTGAAGATATGCGCCTGGTTCTTGCTGGCCGACAGGAAGATCTGGTTGCGCCCGGTGATCAGGGCGTCCAGGAAGGCCTCGCGGGCGAAGTAGTAGGTCGCACCGATCTGCCGGCTCTTGAGGATGGCGCGGGTCCGCTGCTGGCCTGCCCGGTACCAGTCGAGCTGGTACCCAAAGCACTGGTCGCGGAAGGCGCTCTCAAGGGCCTCGATCTGCTCCTCGGTGAATTCGTTGCGCGCCGCCTTCTTCTTCGGCCCGGCATTGCGGTTGTCCAGCTTGGGATTGAGCTCGGCCTCGGTACCGCCGCCCTGGAAGCGCTGGATCCGTGCCTGGCGTTCCAGCTGGCGGTGGAGTAGATCGATCTCCTTGAAGTCGCCGCCGGTCTTGCCGTCCTTGAGGATCAGCTGCACCAGGCGCGCCTCCAGGGCGCCGCCGATCCGCTCGACGTTGTCCGCCCGATCCCATTCGTCCCGGGCCTTCCAGCTGTGGACGGTCTTTTCCTTTTCGCCGATCGCCTCGGCGATTTCCGTCACCCTCCAGCCCATCCAGTACAGATGCTTGGCGCGCCGACGCACGTCCATCAGCAGGTCGGTGGACGGAGCGGCCGCCGGCGTTTCGGCCGGGCTTGGCAGGGGCGAGGAATCGGATAGGCTTTTCATGGCCGCCAGACTGCCGCCCTGATCCCCTCCTCCATAGCGCGCGACCGTGTACCGCGCGCGCCTACAAAACCCCCTCGTTGCTGGGACGCGCGCGCGTCCCGACCATGCCCCTCATCGCCCAAGCACTCCCGCTAAGCCTCTGAGGATCCCCGGCATGGCCGACCCCAAGACCCCCAAACTCCGCTCTCCTTTCTTCCGTGTCGCCGTCGAAGGCGCTACCAGCGATGGCCGCCAGATCGAGCGCGCCTGGATCGAGCAGGCCGCGGCCAGCTACAACCCCAAGACCTACGGCGCTCGCATTTGGATGGAGCACATCCGCAGCAGCGTGGCGGACAGCCCCTTCAAGGCCTACGGCGACGTGATCGCGGTGAAGGCCGAAGAGGTCGAGATCAACGGCCAGAAAAAGCTAGCCCTCTTCGCCCAGATCGAGCCCACCGCCGACCTGGTGGCCCTGAACAAGGCCAAGCAGAAGATCTACACCTCGGTCGAGATCTCGCCCAAATTCGCCGACACCGGCGCCGCTTACCTGGTCGGCTTGGGCATCACCGACAGCCCGGCCAGCCTGGGCACCGACGTGCTGTCCTTCGCCGCGGCCAATCCGGCGGCCAATCCCTATGCCAGCCGCAAGCTGCACGCGGACAACCTTTTCACCGTGGCCGAAGAGACCGTCCTGACCTTCGCCGAAGTCGAGGACAAGCCCAGCCTGGGCGCCCTGCTCTTCGCCAAGGTGACCGAGCTGCTCAAGGGCAAGGAAGCGCAGACCCAGGGCGAGTTCGCCCAGTTCGGCGCCGCCGTCACCGCGGTGGCCGAGCACGTCCGCGAGCAGGACAGCCGCTTCACCAACGCCGAAACCGCTTTCGCCGAGCTGGCCGGCAAGCATGCCCAACTGCAGGCCGAATTCACCGCCCTGCAGGTGCAGCTCAGCCAGACCCAAGACCCCAACCAACCCAAGCGCCCTCCGGTCACCGGCGGCGATGGCCAGAACCTGACCGACTGCTGATCAGCCGTTCACTTTCCCGGAGAGATCCATGCGTAACGATACCCGTGCCCTGTTCAACCAATACCTGGACCAAGTCGCCGCCCTGAGTGGTGTGTCCTCGGCGAGCGCGACCTTCGCCGTCGACCCCACCGTCCAGCAAAAGCTGGAAACCCGCATCCAGGAGTCCAGCGACTTCCTGAGCAAGATCAACAACATTCCCGTCGACGAGCTGCTCGGCCAAAAGGTCGGTCTGGGCGTCTCCGGCACCATCGCCAGCCGTACCGACACCACAGGCACCGCCAGCCGTAGCCCCCGCGACGTGTCCAGCACCGATAAGGCGGATTACAAGTGCGAGAAGACCGACTTCGACACTGCAATCCCCTACTCCCTGCTGGATGCCTGGGCCAAGTTCCCGGACTTCCAGGCGCGCCTGCGTGACGCCATCGTCAAGCGCCAGGCCCTGGACCGCCTGATGATCGGCTTCAATGGCACCAGCGCTGCGGCCACCACCAACCGCGCCACCAACCCTCTGCTGCAGGACGTCAACATCGGCTGGCTGCAGCAGTACCGCAACAACGCGCCCCAGCGCGTGCTGAAGACGGGCAAGGCCGCGGGCAAGATCGTCATCGGCGCTGGCGATGCTGCCGACTACAACAACCTGGACTCGCTGGTATACGACGTGATCAGCAACCTGATCGACCCCTGGCACCGCAAGGATCCGGGCCTGGTAGTCATCGTCGGTCGCGACCTGGTCCACGACAAGTACTTCCCGCTGGTGAACAAGGAGCAGCCGGCGTCCGAGAAGCTGGCCACTGACGTGATCTTGGCTGCCAACCGTATGGGTGGCCTGCAGCCGGTCGAGGTGCCCTACATCCCCGACAACGCGCTCTTCATCACCTCGCTGCAGAACCTGTCGCTCTACTACCAGACCGGCGGCCGCCGCCGCTTCGTCAAGGAAGCGCCGGAGAAAAACCGCATCGAGAACTACGAGTCGAGCAACGACGCCTACGTGGTCGAAGACTACGGCTTCGGCTGCCTGGTCGAAAACATCGTGACGGGCGTTTAAGCCATGGCCTCCTCTCCCGCGAAACGGCACTTCCTAGCAGCTGCAGCGGCACTCGCCGCTGCAGCTGTCGGGCCGGCCGACAGCATGGCGGGCCGCACCGTGTACGAGCAGCAGCTGGCCCAGCTGCTGCAGGACCGGCTGCGACTCAAGCAGGTGCAATCCACCCAGGCCAAGGCCGAGCTCAAGCGGCAGCTGCTCGGCGCCTATGCCGACTACGTCAGCGGCGTGCTCGAGGGCGGCAATGGTGCCCAGGACGAGGTGCTGGTCACCGTGATGATCTGGCGCATCGATGCCGGCGACTTCTGGGGCGCGCTCCACATCGCTGCCTACGTGCTCAAGCACGGCCTGGTGATGCCGGATCGCTTCGCCCGGACCACCGGCTGCCTGATCGCTGAAGAGGTGGCCACCGCCGCTCTCAACGCCCAGAAAGCCGGTCAGCCGTTCGAGCCGGACCTCCTGTTCTACACCGACGCGCTCACCGCCGAGCAAGACATGCCCGACGAGGCGCGCGCCAAGCTCTATCTGGCCATCGGCCGGGCCGAGCTCGAGGGCATCGATGAAGAGCGGCCGGGCGCCGAGGGTCAGCTGGCTCGCGGCATCGCTGCCCTGCAGCGCGCCATCAGCCTGCACGACCGCTGCGGCGGCAAGAAAGACCTGGAACGGGCCGAGCGCCTGGCCAAGAAACATGCCGCCTCTGGTGGCTAACCGAGCGGTCCCCCGCAACCCCGCCGGCTCGGGGCGGATCGGCCAGGCCTAGCCTTGGACCGTGAAGCCCCGACCACCGGCGACCCATTCGAGAGCAGCACCATGAGCGGATTCGTTGCAGGCGGCACCGTCGCCAGCGGTCAGGTGGTGTCCGACCCTTTCTGGCCGGCGATCGAGCTGGACCAGGTCCGCGCGCGGTTGCGGATCGACAGCAGCGTCAGCACTGAAAAGCTCAAGGCAGCAGTGATTGCCGCAGCCATCGCCGTCAACCGCGAACTCGCCGGCTACCGCTTCGCCCAGGTCACCACCGGCTACGCCACCCTGGCCGCTGTGCCCGGGCTGCTGATCGACGGCGTCAGCGAGCGTGCTCACCTGTACCTGCGTGCGATCGATGCCGCCACCGCGGCCGAGGTCGCCGAGCGGTACCGCAGCTACGACAGCACCGCCAAGGGCGACAAGGACGCCGAGGCGGAGACCCCCACCATCGACGACTACCGCCGCGATCAGCGCTGGGCCGTCCGCGACTTTCTGGGCCTGGCCCGGACCACCGTGGAGCTCATCTGATGGCCACCGTCGTGCGCGCCCAGCAAGGCGACACCCTGGACCGGATCTGCCTGCGGCACTACGGGCGCACCCAGGACGTCACCGAGACCGCGCTCGAAGCCAACCCGGGCCTGGCGGAGCTGGGCCCCATTCTGCCGATCGGCACCCCTATCACCTTGCCAGACGCCCCCGCCCAGGCCACTGCCGGCATTGCCGCGCAACAGCCGGTCAGCCTCTGGGACTAGACGAGAAACATCATGCCCGACCGTCCCGACACCTGGGCCTGGCTCGCCGCCTGGCTCGAACACAACTGGCCCGCGCTCTACGCCGGCCTGGTCGCCTGCGTCATCGCGGGCCTGCGGATCGCCTACAGCGGCGGCACCCTGCGCCGCGTGCTGCTCGAGGCGCCCCTCTGCGGCGCCCTGGCCCTGGCCGCAAGCCACGGCCTTTCCCTGCTGGGCATACCTGCCAGCACCGGCCCCTTCTGGGGCGGAATCATCGGACTGCTGGGCGTCGAGGGTACTCGCGCCGCGGCTAAACGCTTCGTCGAACGCAAGGTAGAAACGCAATGAACCAGCCCAAGATCCTGATCATCGGCGCCCACGGCCTGGCCGTGCGCGACCTGCAGAAAGCCCTGGCCGCGTCTGGCTTCTCCGTCGACCTGGACGGCGACTATGACGAAGGCACCGAGCACGCCGTCGAAGACTTCCAGCGCTCTGTCGGCCTGGTGGCCGATGGCATCGCCGGCCCGAAGACCTTCGCTGCCCTACTGGGCAAGCGCGACCCGCTGCACCTGGGATTCGCCGACCTCGAGCACGCCGCCAAGACCCTGGGCGTCCCCGTCGCGACCGTTCAGGCGGTCAATGAGGTCGAGTCGAAGGGCGAAGGCTTCCTGGACAACGGCAGGGTGGTGATCCTGTTCGAGCGCCACGTCTTCTATCAGCGCCTGGTCAAGGCCCACGGCCAGGCCGAGGCCGATCGTCTGGCAGCCCTCAACCCGAACCTGATCAACCCGAAGTCCGGCGGCTACGTCGGCGGTGCGGCCGAGTGGCAGCGCCTGACCTCGGCCCGGCAGATCGACGAGGCCTGCGCGCTAGAGTCGTGCAGCTGGGGCCTGTTCCAGGTCATGGGCTACCACTGGCAAGACCTGGGCTATGCCAGCGTCCAGGACTTCGTCACCCGCCTGCAGACCAGCGAAGCCGAGCAGCTCGACGCCTTCGTCCGCTTCGTCAAGGCGGAGCCTGCGCTGCTCAAGGCCCTCAAGGCCGGAAAATGGGCGGACTTCGCCCGCGGCTACAACGGCCCGGCCTACGCCCGCAACCTGTACGACGTGAAGCTCGAGCGCGCCTTCGCCCGCTACAGCGCCGCCGCCCCGGCTAAGGACGCCGCATGACACCCGTCACTGACGTGCAGCGCCTGGAGCCGCAGGATGGGGAGGTCTTCATCCTGCCGGCCGGCGCGTCCTTCGAGGAGGCCGAGCGTCTCTGTGAAGCCATCCAGACCGCCAAGCCAGGCGTGCGGGCTGTCGTGGTGATCGGCGAGCTCGAGCACCTGGACCAGGCGGCGATGAACCGCGCTGGCTGGTACCGCCAATGATCAGCTGGAAGGAGAAGGCGCTCTTCGCGCTGGCCCTGGCCCTCACGATCGCCGTGCTGTGCCTGACCCTCTATGCGCAGGGCCTGCGCATCGACCAGGCCAATCAGAAGCGCGAGGCCGCTGAGGACCAGGTCACCCAGCTGACCGGCGAGCGCGACCACCTCACCGACACCCTCACCGAGCAGCGGGCCGCCCAGGCCCAGCTGCAGACCACCCAGAAAGACCTGCGCCGCGAGATCGATGTCCGCCGGCGCCGAATCCAGGAGCTCGAACATGAAAACGCTGAACTCAAGGCTTGGGCTGGCCAGCCTCTGCCTGCTGCTGCTCGCCGGCTGCGCCAGCGGCCCGTCCTCACCGGAGCCACGGCTTACCGTGAGTGGCTGTCCAGTGGTAACGCGCTGCCAGCTGCCGTCGACCCACCCGCGCAATAACGGCGAGCTCCTGGACGACAGCGAGGCGCTGGAAGCTGCCTGGGCCGACTGCGCGGCCCAGGTCGATATGGTCTATGACGCCCAGCAGGCCCACCCATGAACAAGCCCGAAAGCCTTCGCGCTCACCTGCTCGCCGCCGTCCCTGAGCTGCGCCACAGCCCTGACCGGCTGCTGGTCTTCATCGACAAGGGCAAGCTACGCTGCACCGCCGCAGCCAGCCTGTCCTGGGAGTACGGCTACGAGCTGCAGATCATCCTGACCGACTTCGCCGGCCACCCGGACGCCGTGATGCTGCCGCTGCTGGCCTGGGTCCGGACGAACCAGTCTGAGCTCCTGGTCAACCTGGACAAATCTGCCCAGGGCATCGGCTTCGAGGCCGACATCCTGGACAACTCTAAGGTGGATCTTGCGATCACCCTTCCCCTCACCGAGCGCGTGGTCGTCAAGAGCCAGCCAGACGGCACCTATCAGCTGAGCCACGTTCCAGAATCGAAATACACCGAATACCAGGAGCCCGGTACCTGGCAGGTCTTCGCCGGTGGCGAGCTGCTGGCCGAGTGGAAGTCCGGATCCGCTGGCGACGCCCTCGCCCTGGAGACACCGCAGCCGGGCCGCAGCCGTGGCTGACCTCGAGGCGCTGGAGACCTGGCTCTCGCCGCTGCTGCAGAAGCTCGACGGCCGCGGCCGGGCTCAACTGGCCCGCAAGGCTGCCCAGCAGCTGCGCCGCAGCCAGCAGCAGCGAATCCGCGCCCAGGTGAACCCGGATGGCTCGCCGTTCGAGGCACGCAAGCCGAGGGATCTGCGTGGCAAGAAGGGCCGCATCAAGCGGCGCATGTTCGAGAAGCTCAAGATGGCCCGCTACCTCAAGGCCAAAGGTTCGCCTCAACAGGCGGTGATCGGCTTTGCCGGCCGCGTCTCCCGCATCGCCCGCGTCCACCAGTACGCCCTGAAAGACCGCGCCGAGCGTGGGGCCCCTGAGGTCCGCTATGCAAGACGTAGGCTACTTGGATTCGCAGATGAAGACATAGGCAACTTACGGCTATTACTTCTCGACCATCTGAGCCTATTTAACCATTCATAGCGAATGCAATTAGTTCCCTGTCGCTTTTATCATGTCCACTATATTCCTCGCACTAGGAGAATCAGCCGGAACATAAGTATAATGATCCTTGAACACCTTTCCTTTATTGTCTTCACCATCGACTCTCAGGTCGATCTTGAGATTTTTCAATTCCGCGTCAGGCGTTGCAACTCTTTCCAAACTTAGAATGGCCGTCTGGCCGGGCTCAATTTTCTTCTCAACTTTTCCTATTGCACTTTCCCAATCGCTCAGCCAAATTCTTCTCCTAAACATCAAAATTTCAGGATCTGTATCAGGATTACCCCCCTTTCTTTTAAGCTGTTCACGTCTTTCCCAGAAATCCGACGTCGACTCTGTGCCAGACAGATTTGCGTAGATAGGTGTTTTGAAAGGATTCCTTATGCTAAGTGGGAAAATAATTTTCGATCCTTCACGCCTAGCTGGGAGTAGCTCTAAGGTCGGGGAACTCTTAGTCCCCTCCGATACAAGAGCATTGTCGGTATAAAATTTAAAATTCACTCCAGCATCGGTTAAATAAGAATACCTTACGCCATAGTAAATAGAAAAAGGATCGCGCCCGGTATAACCTAGATAAAAAGCAAGTATGAATAAAGCCAAACAGAATGACAAAAATCGGACAGTCGGCCCCACACTCGGAGGAATACTGCCTCTCTTATTAAATACTTTTCCATTAGCGTCAGAAGACTTTATGCTTGGCCTAGACGCCTTCTTTTTGAAGTCAAAATCGTCAACGTACACCACCATCTTAACAGTTTCATCTGGCAAGACTCGATCAACGAAAATTTCATTCCCCTCCGCTGTTACACCTCCTGCGGAAACAGAGATAACCTGAATTACATTAACCGAAGGAAACCGTATTTTTACTTTCTCCTCTTTGTCTTTCCCTTTATTCACTATGGTTAGCGTGAGCGTGCACCCTGAAACCTCTTTCTCATAGCATGACATGCAATCATCACAAGATAAATACAACTGACGAATGCGAAATGAAGAAATAAACCTATTAATAATAGCCGTCAAAAATAACGTCCCTATTAAGTTTAGTAGAGGTAAAAATTTATCCATACATTAAGCTCTTTATGTTTGCATCCAGGCTAACATCTAAAAATTCTCACCTAGCGCTGATCTAGGCCTAGCATCAGCAATATCGTAGCCTGTCTTGTAGCTCTTACTCATACAAATATCGGCAGCTGCTACATTCAGCAGGTACGGCCATCCTCCGCGGCATGACCGACATCGCCGCCCTCTCCCGCCTCATCGAGAACCTGATCCGCCTCGGCACCGTTGCCGAGGTCGACCATGGCAGCCTCCAAGACAAACGCCCTGCCCGGGTTCGGGTTCAGAGCGGCGACCTGCTGACTGGCTGGTTGCCCTGGGCCGCCCTGCGTGCTGGCACTACGCGCGACTGGGATCCGCCCACCGTAGGCGAGCAGGTTGTTGTTTTCAGCCCCAGCGGCCAGACCGCCCAGGGCATCGCCATTACCGGCCTGTTCAGCGCCCTCATCCCTGCCAACGGCGATCGCGCCGGCCTGCACCGCCGCACCTACCCAGACGGCGCCGTCGTCGAGTACGACAGCGAAGCCCATCGCCTGCGGGCCGTCCTGCCCGAGGGTGGCGTCACCGATCTGACCAGCACCGGCGGCATCAACATCGTCGGCCCGATCAACCACCAGGGCGACTACACCCAGACCGGCAACCAGACCGTCACCGGCAAGGTGACCGTCAGCGTGGACGTGGTCGCCGCCGGCATCAGCCTGGTCAAGCATCCGCACGGCGGCGTGCAGACCGGCAGCGGCAAGACCGGAGCGCCCACGGCATGAACCGATCCACTGGCCTGACCGTCACCGAGCTCGAGCACCTGCAGCAGTCGGTGGCCGACATCCTCACCACGCCGATCGGCACGCGGACCATGCGCCGCGCCTACGGCTGCGACCTGTTCAGCCTGCTCGACCAGCCGCTCAATCCCGCCCTCGCCCTGCAGGCCAAGGCCACCGCCGTGACTGCCCTGCTGCGCTGGGAGCCCCGCCTCAACCTCACCTACATCGGCATCAGCCTGGGCGACGCCCCGGGCCAGGCCTTCGTTGACCTCGAGGGCTACAGCACCGTCAACGACGCCGCCGTCAGCCTGCGCGCACCGCTCACCCTGGGAGGCCTGTAATGGTCGACACCTTCAGCCCCATCGACCTCAGCCAGCTGCCGGCCCCGACTATCGTCGAGACCCTGGACTTCGAGACCCTGCTCACCACCCGCAAGGAGCGCCTCATCAGCCTCTACCCCGCGGCCGAGCGCGCGGCGATCCGCGAGCGCCTGGCCCTGGAGTCGGATCCGGTCAACAAACTGCTCCAGGAGAACGCCTATCGCGAGTTGGTGCTCCGCCAGCGGGTCAACGATGCCACCCGCGGCGTGATGCTCGCCTTCGCCGTGGGCACCGACCTGGACCAGCTGGGCGCCAATTTCAGCGTGACCCGCCTGCTGCTCAAGGCCGCCAATCCCAACGCCGTGCCGCCCACCGCTGCCGTCTACGAATCCGACGACGACTTCCGCGCGCGGATCCAGCTGTCGCCCGAGGGCTACACCACCGCCGGCAGCCAGGGCAGCTACGTGTTCCACGGCCTGTCCGCCGATGGCAACGTCCGCGACGTCCAGGCCATCAGCCCCGCGCCGACCCAGGTGACCATCTACGTGCTCTCGCGCCTGGGCACCGGCCTGGCCTCGCCCGAGCTGCTGGCCAAGGTCACCGCAGCCCTCAACGCCGAGAAAGTCCGGCCGCTCACCGACAAGGTGACCGTGCTGTCGGCCAACATCGTGGACTACCAGGTCAACGCCGAGCTCACCCTCTACGACGGTCCGGATTCCGATGTCGTGGTCGCCGCCGCCTACAAGGCGGTCGAGGACTATGCCGCCAGCGTGAAAAAGATCGGCTATGACGTCGCCCTGTCCGGCCTTTACAAGGCCCTGCACCAGTCCGGCGTCCAGGCGGTCAAGCTCACCAAGCCCGCCGCCAGCCTGGTGCTGGGCAATGGCGAAGCCAGCAACTTGACCGGCGTCACCCTGACCGTGGCAGGGGCCACCAATGTCTGAGCTGCTGCCACCCAACAGCACGGACCTGGAGCGGCGCCTGGCCGAAACCGGTAGCGCCATCAGCGACGTGCCGGTACCCACCCGGTCGGTCTGGGACCCGAATACCGCCCCGGCCGAGCAGCTGCCCTGGCTCGCCTGGGCCCTATCCGTCGACGCCTGGGATCCGCTGTGGAGCGAGAACCAGAAGCGCCAGACCATCCGCGCGAGCATCCAGGTCCACCGCACCAAGGGCACCTTCGGCGCCATCAAGGACGCCCTGGCCGCCCTGGGTTTCCCGATCCGCGTCCAGGAGTGGTACCAGCAGGATCCGCCGGGCAAGCCCGGCACCTTCCGCCTGCTGATCGACGTCGACCAGATCGGCGTGCCCAACAGCAGCGCGCTGCGCTTCATGCCCGTCGTCGAGGCAGCCAAGAACCTGCGCTCGCACCTGGACACCATCGAGCTCCGCGTCGCCACCAAGACCCGCGCCTACCGTGGCGCCGTCACCGCGGCCGGCTTCGAGCTGACGGTCCGCCCCTCCGACACCCAATACGCCGCCCTGGAGCCTGGCTTCGTCCTGGCTGAATCCGGGCTGCACCAACTCACCAACGTGGACCTGGTCCAGGCGCTGGAACTGAAAAATGGCTGACTTGACCCTACCCGAGGTAATCACTCGCTTCCGGGGGAATGAGGCGCGTATCGCCGACTTCGCCAACGGCAACGCCGCGGGCTACTACATCACCGTCGACGGCAAGAAGGTGGAGACGCTGCCAAGCGTCGTCTCCCGTCTTGCGGCTGCGATCGCCGCGGCCAGCTCTACGGCCGACACCCTCAAGGGCACCGGCGGCGCGAAGCTGATTGGGTTCGGTACGGTCACGGTCGATGCTGCCTTGACCAACCAGGCGAAGGGAATCGCCGACAACGCGAAGGCCATCACTGACCTGGATACCGCCAAGCTCGCCAAGGGCGGCGGCACCATGACCGGCGCGCTCAAGCTGGCAGGTGCGCCGACCGATCCGCTCCACGCGGCCACGAAGGGCTGGGCAGAAGCGCTGGTTGGCACCTACTGGAAGCCCGCAATCGGCGACGTCCTGACGACCGTCCGCGGTGCCCCGGACGCAACATGGATTCCCGACGGGGCAAACTATCTGCAGGCCAGCTACCCCGACCTGTTCCAGAAGCTTGGCTTGCTGGACGCTGACGCAACCGGTAATGGGGCCTGGCCCAAGACCGGCGGAGTTGTGCAAGGCATTCTCAGTGTGGCCTTGGGCAAGGACGGCGTAATTTGCGCCGCCGTATCGACGTCGTCTCAGGGAATCATGCGGAGCGCGGACGGCGGCGCCAGCTTCACCAAGATTTTGTCCATCACGGACGGCCAAGCCCAGGGGATAGATACCGACAAGGCTGGGGTCTGGATCACCGTTGGCAGTAATGGATTCCTGCGCAGCGTGGATAACGGCCTTACCTGGACGTCGATCACGTCTGCGGCGGGCATTGTCGGCCAATGCACCAGCATCGTCTGTGACAGAAAGGGGACTTGGATCGCCTGCTCCCCGTCGAATCAGAGTTTTATCCTCAAGTCGAAGGATAACGGTCTGACCTGGACGCGGATCGCCCTCCCTTACGCGCCGTTCAAGCTTTCGACCAATCGAAACGGCCTGTGGATCATGTCCGCGCAAAGCAACGGCATAGGATTGCGCTCGACCGACAATGGCGAGACCTGGACGCAAATCTCGCTACTGGCTGCATATAACGGCCAGACAATCGTGACCTATGGAAACGGCGTATTCGTGGCCGTGTGCTGGAACAGCAGCAACCAGTACAGCTACTACGCGGTTTCCATTGATGGCCTTACCTGGTCGTCAGTCGGCCAGTATTCCGCCAGCCAGCCCCCTACGGCTGGGATACCGACGACCGCGGCCTCTGCTGGTTCATGTGTTACACCGGCTCCAATCTAAGGCTGACCGTCGGCATTTCGGCTGCTGGAGCAGCGGCTATTTTCTCTGGAACGGTATTCGGAGCCAGCACCGGGCCCGGCGCGCAGACAACGTGGCCGAACTTCGTAGTGACTGACGGCCAATATGGCTGGATCGCATTCGGCGGCAGTAGTGGCGACGTTGTGAGGTGCAATCCGTCGTACGACGTGAAAACCCTTTTCAAGGTCCCCAAGGCCGCTACCCAACCGGCGCCCTTCGCCAACTTCATCAAGGCCAAATGACCATGGACACCATCACCCTTTACCAATGGGGCGCCGATGGCGTCCTGGCTGGATACATCCAGGCCGACCCTATGGCGGGCATCCCCGAGCGCAGCACGCCGACCCCACCGCCCAAGCTCAAGGCTGGCCAGGTGGCCGTCTGGAACGGTCAGGGCTGGATCGCCGCCGACAAGGTGCCTGAGCAGCCGCTGCCAGTGGTCACCGCTGACCAGGTCGACGCCGAGCGGGATCGTCGCGTCGAGCTGGGCTTCGAGTTCCAGGGCAAGCACTACCAGACCCGCGAGGCTGGCGACCGGGAAAACATCCTGGGCGCCATGAACAACGCACTCGCAGCCATCATCAACGGCGCTAAGGCCGGCGAGCTGCGCTGGGCGGACGCAGCCAAGGACTTCTTCTGGATCGCCGCCGACAATACCCGCGTGCCGATGGATGCCCAGACAGCCCTCGCCCTGGGCCAGGCCGCCACGGCCCGCAAGAGCGCACTGGTGCAGGCTGGCAGCGACCTCAAGGCGATGGCGCCCATCCCCCAGGACTTCGCCGCGGACAAGTGGTGGCCGGTATGAGCAAGGGCTACTTCGAGAACCGCCCGGCCATGCGCCAGGTGGACCGCTGGACCTGGGAGCTGGTCGAGCCGCTGGTCTTCGTCGACCCCGTCTATGGCCGGATCGTCGTTCCCGTGGGCGAGCGCAGCGACCTGGCGTCGATCCTCTTTCTACGTGAGGTCGCGCGCTGGGCCCTGATCCTGGCCGCCCTGGCCTGGGCCGCCGGCGCGGTCTGTGCCCTGCTGCTGCCCCTGCAGGCCTTCGCGGATCCGCTGCTGTGGACCAGCATCGCTGCCACCGGCATCTACGCCGTCCTGGCTGGCTACGCCGTGCTGGCCGCCTTCGTCCACGACTTCCTCTACCGCACCGGCCAGTTGCCCCGGGCTGCGGCGGACGCGGTGCTGTACCGCGCCTGTCGGGCTGAGGGCGAAGCGCGCTGGCGGGCCTTCATTTTCTGGATCGGGCCACGCCTCGGCGGGGCCAGTCATTACCACACCGGCAGCAAGGGCTGATTATGGACTTCCACACGATACACACTGCCTACGGGCTCAAGCGCCTGGCCCAGGCCGAGGCTGCCGGCGTCGCCATCAACCTGACCCAGGCCGCCGTGGGCGATGGCAATGGCAACCTGGTGACCCCGGCTGAGGGCATGACCCAGCTGGTGCGCGAGCGCTATCGCACCACCATTAACCGCGTCTACCAGGACCCTGACGAGCCTCGCGGCTTCATCGCCGAGATCGTGATCCCGGCTGCGACCGGCGGCTTCACCCTGCGTGAGGTCGGTCTCTTCGACGACCAGGGCAGCCTGTTCGTGGTCGGCAACCTGCCAGACACCTACAAGCCGCTGCCCGGCGAGGGCGCCTATTCGGACGCCGTGCTGCGCGTGCAATTCCTGGCCTCGAATGCCTCGGTGATCAACCTGCAGGTGGACCCGAATCTGGCGGTGGCCAGCCACACCTGGGTGCTCAACACCTTCGCCAAGGCCTTGATCATTCCTGGCGGGACCGTGCGTCAGGTGCTGGCCAAGTGGGGCAACGGCCCCGGCGAATACGGCTGGGAAGATCCTACTGAAACCAACGTGGTGGTGCGCTCGATCGAGGAGGTCCAGACGCTGGCCGCCAATCAGACCGTGGTCAACCTGGCCAAGACCACCACCGTGGGCCTGGCGGTCTATGTGGCCGGTACCCGGCTGCGCGCCGGCGAGGAATGGACCGCGACCAGCAGCACCGCGCTCAAGCTCACCAGCAGCTACGCCGCCGGCACCAAGATAGTCCTCGCCCAGAACGACCCGCTCGGCACCTTCTTTGATCCGCTGATGAAGACCCAGAACCTGGCCGACGTACCGGACAAGGCCAAGGCTCGGGCCAATCTGGAGCTCTACAGCAAGACCGAGGTGGACGCCCTGATCGCCCGGGTACCGGCAGGCACGGTCGGCTACTTCGCCGGCACGACCGCCCCGGCCGGCTGGTTCAAGGCCAACGGCGCGGCGATCTCGCGTACCGCCTACGCCGAGCTATTCGCCGCCCTGGGCACCTATCACGGCGCGGGTGATGGCTTCACCACCTTCAACCTGCCGGATCTGCGCGGCGAATTCATCCGGTGCCTGGACGACGGCCGCGGGATCGATAAAGGCCGCGGCATGGGTACCGGCCAGTTGAGCCAGAACCTGGAGCACACCCACACCGGCAAGACGGCCCAGGCCGGCGCGCATTCCCACGTCTACACCAACACCGATACTGCCGAGACCAGCAGCAGCGGCCTGTCCGGCGGCAACAACTTCACCGACCGCGACACCAACTACAACACCACCACCAACGGCGACCACACCCACGTCGTCACCATTGACCCAAGCGGCGGCAGCGAGGCGCGCCCGCGCAATATCGCGCTGCTGGCCATCATCAAGTACTGAGGCAACCCATGGACAAAATCGTCTATCAAACCGACCAGGCCGGCTTCTACCAGGGCCAGACCTCCGCCGATGAGTCCCCGCTCGAGCCCGGCGTCTACCACCTGCCGGCGCGCTGCGTGGAAACGCCGCCGCCCGCCACCTGGGAGGACAGCCAGTGGCCGCGCTGGGACGGCACCACCTGGCGTCTGGTCAACCGACCCAAGGCCTTCGACGCTGAAGATCCGGTCGACAAGCTCAAGACCTTCCTCGCCGCCAACCCGGACGTGGCGAGCCTCATCACCGCCGCCTGATTGTGTAGCGGCGCCCGCTACAAACCCCGCCCCGCGACCCGCGCGCGCGGATCCGCCAGCCTGTGCAGCGTCACCTACCCACCTGCGCAGGCTTACCCTCCATGGCTGACTTCCATCACGGCGTGCGTGTCCTCGAGATCAATCAAGGCACCCGCTCCATTTCCACCGTTTCCACGGCCGTCATCGGCATGGTTTGCACCGGCAGCGATGCCGATGCCGCTAGCTTTCCGCTCGATACGCCCGTCCTGCTGACCAACGTCCAGGCCGCTGTCGGCAAGGCCGGCACCAAGGGCACCCTGGCCCCCTCGCTGCAGGCGATCGCCGACCAGTCCAAGCCCGTCGTGGTCGTGGTCCGGGTTGCAGACGGCGCTAGCGCGGCGGAGCTGCAATCCAACCTGATCGGCGGCGTGGTCGCCGGCAGATACACCGGCATGAAGGCCCTGCTCGCAGCCAAGGCCAAGCTCGGCGTGACGCCGCGCATCCTGGGCATTCCCGGGCTCGACACCCAGGCCGTGACCACCGCCCTGCTGCCGATCGCCAAGCAGCTGCGCGCCTTCGTCTACGCCAGCTGCTATGGCTGCGCTACCAAGGAAGAGGCCGTCGCCTACCGCACCCAGTTCAGCGCCCGCGAGCTGATGCTCCACTGGCCTGACTTCCTGGCCTGGTCCACCACCGACAACAAGACCGTCACCGCGGCCGCCACCGCACGCGCCCTGGGCCTGCGTGCCCAGATCGACCAGGAGACGGGCTGGCACAAGACCCTGTCCAACGTCGCTGTGGCCGGCGTCACCGGCGTTTCCAAGGATGTCTTCTGGGACCTGCAGAACACCGCCACCGACAGCGACTACCTCAACGGCAACCAGATCACCACGCTGATCAACCACGAGGGCTACCGCTTCTGGGGCTCGCGCACCTGCAGCGACGACGCGCTCTTCACTTTCGAGAACTACACCCGCACCGCCCAGGTGCTGGCAGACACCATGGCCGAGGCGCATTTCTGGGCCGTGGATCGCCCGATGCACCCCAGCCTGGTGCGCGACATCGTCGAGGGCATCAACGCCAAGTTCCGCGAGCTGACCCGCCAGGGCTACCTGCTGGGCGGCGAGTGCTGGTACGACGCCGACGCCAACGCTTCCAGCACCCTCAAGGCCGGCAAGTTGTGGCTCGACTACGACTACACCCCCGTCCCGCCGCTGGAAGACATGACCCTGCGCCAGCGCATCACCGACCGCTACCTAGCCGACTTCGCGACCCGCGTAAACGCCTGATCCTGATCACCCGGCGCCCCTACGGGCGCCCTCTGGAGAGCTGCCCCCATGGCCATGCCCCGCAAACTCAAGAACATGATGCTTTTCAACGACGGCCACTCCTACCTGGGCGTCGCCAAGTCCGTCACCCTGCCGACCCTCGGCCGCAAGATGGAAGCCTTCCGCGGCGCCGGCATGAACGGCCCCGTCAAGGCTGACCTGGGTATGTCCGACGACGGTATCCAGCTGGAATGGACCCTCGGCGGCCTGGACCTCACCGTCCTCAAGCAATTCGGAGCCGTGGGCGCCGCAGCCGTGCCCCTGCGCTTCACCGGCAGCTACCAGCAGGACGACACCGGCGAAGAGACCGCCGTCGAGATCGTCGTCCGCGGCCGCCACGAATCCATCGAGATGGGTGAAGCCAGCGCCGGCGAGGACACCGAGCACAAGATCACCACCGCCGGCAGCTACTACAAGCTGATCGTGGACGGCGAGACCGTGATCGAGATCGACCTCCTCAACTTCATCGAGAACGTCGGCGGTGAAGACCGCCTGGCCAAGCAGCGCGCCTCGCTCGGCATCTGATCCCTCCCCTTTTCCAGCCCGCTTCGGCGGGCCACCTGATCTCCCAAGCCTATTACCTGGAGTACCACCATGAGCGACACCACCAACGCCGTTCCTGCAGGCGACCACACCCACCCCATCAGCCTCGACCAGGCCGGCAGCCACAGCCACAACGCGCCGCAGCCGGTACCGGAAAACGTAGTCGTCCTGGACCAGCCCATCGTCCGCGGCGCGACCACCATCGCCCAGATTGCCCTGCGCAAGCCCAACGCCGGCGCCCTGCGCGGCATCACCCTGTCCGACCTGCTGCAGATGGACGTCAACGCCATCGTCCGCGTGATCCCGCGTATCAGCACCCCGACCCTCACCGAGGCCGAGGTCCGCGCCATGGATCCCGCCGACCTGGTCGACGCCGGGAGTGTCGTCGCCAGTTTTTTGCTCAAGAAGTCCATGAAGGCGGATCTCTTCCCCGCCACGTAGAGGATGCGATGGCGGATCTCGCCATCACCTTCCACTGGCACCCCGCTCAGCTCGACCAGTTGAGCGTTTCCGAACTGATGGACTGGCGCGAACGCGCCCGCAAGCGAGTCTCCCCCGATGGCCAATGACCTGCAGATCCGCGTCCTCCTGTCCGCCCTGGACAAGGTCACGGCCCCGCTCAAACGCATCGCCGGGGCGGCAACGCGACCGCCCGGGCGCTCAAGGCTGCCCGGGACCGGGTCAAGGAGCTCAACCAGCAGCAGCAAGACATCAGCGCCTACCAGCGCCAGCGCGAGGCCGTGCGCCTGAGCGCCGAGGCCCTGGCCAAGGGTCAGGAGAAGCTGCGGTCCTACCGCGAGCAGCTCAAGGCGATGGACGCCCCGTCCGCTGCCTTCCAGAAGACCTTCGCCAACGCGGCCGCTGCCGTCGACAAGCTGCAGGCCAAGCACACCGCCCAGCGCACTGAGCTGCAGCGCCTGCTGCCGATCATGCGCGCCAGTGGCGTGGATACCCGCGACCTCGGCGGCGCCCAGTCGCGGCTGCAGGCGCAGATCACCAGCGCCAATGCGGCGATCGACACTCAGCGGGGCAAGCTCGAGCGCCTCAATCGCACCCAGGAGAAGCTGGCCAGCGCCCGCGGCAAGCTCAAGCGCGGCCAGGAGCTCGCCGGCAACGCCGCCATGGCCGGCGCTAGCTCGGCTGCCACCGGCGCCGCGATCGGCGGCCCGGTACTGGGCATGATCAAGGCCTTCGCCCCGGCCGAGGACGCCGCCACCCAGCTGCGCGCCTCGCTGATGCTGAGCGACGGCTCGGTCCCTGAATCCTTCAAGCAGATCTCCGACCTGGCCACGCGCCTGGGCGATCGCCTACCCGGTACCACCGCCGAATTCCAGGAAATGATGACCATGCTGGTGCGCCAGGGGATGTCGGCCAAGACCATCCTCGGCGGCATGGGCGAGGCCTCGGCCTACCTGGGCGTCCAACTCAAGATGCCAGTTACCGAGGCCGCGGAGTTCGCGTCCAAGATGCAGGACGCCACCCGCACCAGCGAGAAGGACCTCATGGGCCTGATGGATACCATCCAGCGCGGCTTCTACCTGGGCGTCGACTCCAACAACATGCTCGAGGGCTTCAGCAAGATCAGTCCGGCGCTGGACATCATCAAGAAGGAAGGTCTCGAGGCGGCCAACGCCCTGGCCCCTCTGCTGATCCAGCTCGACCAGACCGGCATGGAGGGCGGCGCTGCGGGCAACGCCCTGCGCAAGATCTTTCAGATGGGCATGGATACGGACAAGGTCGGCAAGGCCAACAAGGGCCTCAAGGACAAGGGCATCAAGCTGGACTTCACCGACGGCAAGGGCGAATTCGGCGGCATGGAGAAGCTCTACGCTCAGCTGGACAAGCTCAAGGGCCTCAACACCGAGACCCGCCTGGGCGTGCTGAAACAGGTCTTCGGTGACGACTCCGAGACCCTGACCGCGCTCAACACCATGATGTCCAAGGGCCTGGCCGGCTACCAGGAAGTCCAGGGCAAGATGAAGGCCCAGGCGGACCTGCAGATGCGCGTCAACGAGCAGCTCAAGACTGTGACCAACCTCTGGGATGCCGCGACCGGTAGCTTCACCAACGCTCAAGCTCAGTTCGGGGCGTCAGTCGCGCCCCAGCTCAAGGAAATCATCACCTGGCTGACCGATGCTGCCTCCGCCACGGGCGCCTGGGCCGAGGCCAATCCCACTCTAGCCGGCAACCTGGTCAAGGTGGCCGCGGTGCTTTCAGCCGTGTCGATCGCCTTCGGCACCGTTGCCCTGGGGCTGGCTGGCGTGCTGGGTCCCTTCCTGGCGCTGCGCTTCATGCTCGCCCAGGTCGGTATCCGCCTGCCGAACCTGATCGGCCTGCTGTTCAACCTCGGCAAGGGCGCCCTGCCCCTGGTGGCCGCAGGCTTCCGGCTGCTCGGCGCCGTCGTGATGGCCAACCCCATCGCCGCCGTCATCTTCGGCCTGGTCACCGCGGGTACCCTGCTCTACGCCAACTGGAGCACCATTGCGCCGTGGTTTAAAGGGATCTGGGAGGAGATGAAGCTGGGGGCCAGTGGTGGTATTACCGGAATCGCTAAGCTGATCCTGGACTTCTCGCCGATCGGCCTCTTCTACCGGGCCTTCGCGGCGGTGATGAACTACTTCGGCTTCGAGCTCCCGGCCAAATTCACCGAACTCGGCGGCATGATGATGCAGGGCCTGGTCAACGGCATCACCAGCGGCCTGGGCGCGGTGAAAAACGCCGTCATGGGCGCCGGCGAGAGCGCGATCAACTTCTTCAAGGAGAAGCTGGACATCCACTCGCCGTCCCGCGTCTTCGCCTCCTTGGGCGAGTTCACCATGCAGGGCCTGGCCATCGGCCTGGGCAAGGGGGAGGGTAGTCCGTTGGCCCAGATCGCCGACACCGCTAAGCGCATCGCCAGCGCCGGCGCGGTCGCCCTGGGGATCGGTACCGCCGCCACGCCCGCGCTGGCCAACGGCATCACCTTCGACGACCGACCCGCGATGTCCGCTGCAGCCCCTGCTGCCCCGGCGGGCGGTGACGTCTACAACATCACCATCAACGCTGGTGCCGGTATGGACGCCCAGGCAATCGCCCGCGAGGTCCAGGCCGTCCTGGCCCGCATCGAGAGCCAGAAGGCCGCCCGCGGCCGCAGTAGCCTCAAGGACAGGACCTGACCACCATGATGATGGCCCTCGGCAATTTCATCTTCAGCCTCTATACCCTCGCCTACCAGGAGCTGCAGCGGCAGACCGACTACCGCCACGCCAGCAGCTCCCGCGTGGGCGCCGCGCCGGCGCGCCAGTTCTTGGGCAAGGGCGACGACAGCATCACCCTGCCCGGCTGGCTCGCCCCGGAGCTCGCCGGCACGCCCAGCAGCCTGGACGTGCTGCGCTACATGGCCGGTACCGGCGGCGCCTGGCCGCTGATCGAGGGCAGCGGGCGGATCTACGGGCTCTGGGTCATCGAGAGCATCACCGAGACCAAGACGCTCTTCTTCTCGGACGGCACCCCGCGCCGCATCGAGTTCAGCATCGCCCTGAAGCGCGTTGACGACGACACAGGACGCGAGCTGCTCGGCGCCAGCATGGCCGGCATGGGCACTCTGCTGAGGAAACTGCTGTGATCCAGGAGCTGCTCGACACCGCCACTGGCCAGCTGCGCACCCTCGGCCGCGACCTGGTGCAGGGCGCTACCTATGCCCAGGCGCGCTACCAGATCCTGGTCGACGGCAAGGACATCAGCGCCCTCATCGCGCCGCGGCTGATCAGCCTGGACCTGACGGACAACCGCGGCCTCGAGGCCGACCAGCTGAGCCTGGTGCTGTCCGACCACGACGGCCTGCTGGCCATCCCGCCCCGGGGCGCCAAGATTCGCCTCTGGCTGGGCTGGTCCACCACCGGACTGATCGACAAGGGCAGCTACATCGTCGACGAGACGGAGCACAGCGGCGCTCCCGACGTGCTGAGCATCCACGCCCGCAGCGCCGACCTGCGCAAGGGCCTCAAGACCAAACGGGACCAGAGCTACAGCGCCACCACCCTGGGCGCCGTGCTGCGCGTCCTGGCCGCGCGCCAGGGCCTCGCCCCGCTCATCGCGCCCGACCTCGAGGCGCAGCAGGTCCTGCAGCTGGATCAGACGGGCGAATCGGACGCCAACCTGCTGACTCGCCTGGGCGAGGACTATGACGCGGTGGCCACCGTGAAAGCGGGCCGGCTGCTGTTCCTCCCGGCCGGCGGTGGCAAGTCGGTCAGCGGTGCCGATCTGGGCCACGTCACCCTCACCCGCAAGGACGGCGACCAACACAGCTACCTGCAGGCCGACCGCGAGAGCTACGACGCCGTCCGCGCCTTCTACTACGACGTCAACAGCGCGAAAAAGAAGGAGGCCATCGCCGGCGGCGGCGAGAACGTGAAAGACCTACGCCACACCTACACTGACGAGCTCTCCGCGCTGCGCGCCGCCCGGGCCGAGTGGAACCGCCTGCAGCGCGGTACCGCCACCCTCACCTACCAGCTCGCCCTGGGCCGGCCTGAGCTCGTGCCCGAGCTCACCTACACCCTGCAGGGCATGAAGGCCGAGATCGACGCCATCATCTGGTACGGGGGCAACGTGCAGCACAGCCTCACGGCGGACGGCGGCTACACCACACGCCTGGAGCTCGAAGCCAAGCTGCCGGAGGACCTGGTCGCCGACCTGGTCGACGAGATCCAAGGCGACTACACCGGGATCATCGCCTACTACCGCGACCCCAAGACCGGCAAGGAGCACACACTCACCGAGGGCGACCAGAGCAAGCCGCGGCGGCTGCGGCACCTGTACGCCACCAAGGCGACGGCGAAGCGAGCTGTGGAGCGGGAATGGGCGAAAACCCTGCAATCCGAACGCTGATTAAAGCTTTCCGGAGAACGACCGCTACATGGATAAGTCCTATAGATACGCTTGGTCGGCCGACAGGCTGTATATCAGCACAGTTAATGACAATGAACCTTTAGTCACCTAAACTATGTTATATCTGTCGCTCGCCATATCACAAAGGCACACAGACAGTCAATACCAGGCAACGGAAGCCGACCGGAGGTTTGATGGTACAGCTCAAAACGAAAGCTAGTAGTTTACATGACAGACTAGTAGCAACAGTTGAGCGTAGTGAGCCAATCACTCAATTCGAAATTAAAGCTTTTGAGCGTGAAATCTCCGAGATTAAAGCGATCAACCTTGTATCAGGCTTGATGCTGGAAGGTATTTTATACGCAATCTCTGAAAACGAGGCGGCATGCAATAAGGCACATAGGCAGTCTATTGCAGCAGCGCCTCACAACTCACAAGTCCATTGTAATTATGGCGTCTCTCTAAAGAAATTTTTGCATTATGGAGAATCCGTTGACTACTTTTACAAAGCTGTCAAACTTTCTCCGCGCTCCCTCGCAGCCATTGGATACCTGCTTAACTTGATACTACTTACCGGAAGAATAGAACTCCTTCCGGATGTAGTATACGAGTGCAAGGACAAGCTGCCTGAAGTTCCATTTGAGGAGTTGCCCTACATGAACGCCGCTCTCCAGTATGCCGATATAGCAGAGCGCCTAAAGATCTCCAGTAAAGATCTTCAGGCCGTTTCAGCCAAGGTCGAGGAAATTGCAAAGCGACGTAATCTTGCATTGATGTCCTTTACTCACAGGCAAGGTAATTTCGGTGGGCAGGGCATCTTGCATGCAATGTTCGCTGTAAACGCGGACGGTAAAACTTTGTTCGAAATGAATGAAGAGCTACATGATTTTATCGCTGAAGATCTAAATATAGAGTCCTGGGAAAAGCTTTCTTTTAGCTTCCGCAGGTTTCCGGCTGAAGACAATCGAAAGGAGTTCGAAATTGTCAGTTAATCTTAACGAAATCCAGCAGGAAGCTGTTCGTCTATGTGAGGACGCGGACACTGAGATAAAGTATCGCAACGCGATATCTCGGATGTACTACAGCCTCTATCACTACGCTTACGATTTCGCTGAAAACAACTACACCCCTCCCCAAGCGCCATACCAGGACCTTCTCACGCGAAATTGCGGGAGCTGCTTTCTCAAGACCTTGGGAAGGATATGGATCGCCGTAGGATGATCCGCAAGCTTGGAATTTCCCTGCGCACGCTTCACGAAAGAAGATGCGATGCAGATTATCAGTTGAACTCGGGATTCTGTGCCGAAGATGTCGAGGATCACAAGCTAAGATGCTTAGCTCGTATCGACGACATTCAACAGCTTATATTGGCACCGGCTGCTTAACTGGGCAGTCGTTAATATCGGGTTAAATAAAATTTACCCCGCCCGCGGTAACTCCCCCACCGCGTCGTATACCCCCGCGACAATAGCTCCCGCCGCATCTGCCAGCCCGGATCGGCGGGAACCCGCCCTACGTGCAGCGCCGCCCGCCCGTACCGCGCGTTGATCCGGTCCACCACCTGCATCAGCTCGCTGGGTCGTCCCTGCCCGGCCGGGGCGAAGAGATCCGGGGTGAATTCGTCCGTCTGGACGATGCTGCCCAGCACCACCGCGCACTTCGAGTAGGCGTAGCCCTCGCGATAGATCGGGTCCAGTCCGGCCAGCGCGGCCTGCACCAGAGTGCGCGTGTCATCAGTCGGGTGCGCCAACTGGATACCGATGCTGCGGTAGTAGCGGCGCTCCTCGGGTTCGTGCTGGCCTGTCTGAATGCTCACCAGCAGCGTGGAGCACAGCGACCCCTGCTCGCGCAGCTTCTCGGCAGCCCGGGTCACATAGGTGGCCATCGCCTCGCGTAGCGCTTCGAGGCGGTACACCCGGTGGCCGAACATCCGCGAGCTGATGATCTCCTTCTTCAGCGGCGGTGCTTCATGCAGGCGCATCCACTGCTCGCCGCGTAGCTCTCGCGCCGTCCGCTCCAGGACGCGGGAGAACTCCTTGCGCAGCATCCGTAGGTCGGCCCGGGCCAGCTCCTCGGCCGTGGTGATCCCGAGCCCCTGCAGCCGAGTGGTCAGCTTGCGGCCCACGCCCCACACATCACCCGCTGGTGCCAGCGGCAGCAGGCGCCCCTGCCGAAGCGAGTCGGTGAGGTCCACTACCCCTCCCGTCGCGCGCCAGGTCTTGCCGGCCCACTGGGCCAGCTTGGCCAGTGTCTTGGTCGTCGAGATTCCCACGCCGACCGGGATGCCGACCCAGCGCCGAACCCGCGCCTGGATCTCCCGGCCGAGCGCGTCGAGGTCGCCCGGCATACCAGTGAGATCCGCCCAGCATTCGTCGATGGAGTACACCTCCAGGTCCGGCACCATGCCTTGGATGGTCCGCATCACTCGATTCGAGACGTCAGCATAGAGTTCGTAATTGGAGCTGAAGACAGCAACGTTGTGCTGGCGCAGGAAGGCCCGATTCTGGAAGTACGGCACGCCCATGCCGATGCCCAGGGCTTTGGCTTCGCGGCTTCGGGCGATCACACATCCATCGTTGTTCGACAGCACCACCACCGGCCGCCCGTTCAGCTCTGGCCGGAACAGCCGCTCGCAGCTGCAGTAGAAGGAGTTGCAGTCGATCAACGCGTAGACGCTCATGGCCGAAGGTCTCGCATCAGGAAGTCCACCACGCCCCAGAGCTCCACTTCGCCGATCAAGTCCAGAGGCCGCGGGTGGCCATCACGCCCTATCGTCGCTAGCAGCTGCTGCCGCTCCTGGGTGGTCAGCACCGTGCAGAGCCGGTGCTCACAGTCGGCCACCACGATCACCGCTCGCCCGGGCTCGACATCGCCGGCACGGTCCACGACCAGGACGTCACCCTGATGGATGCTCAGCCCCGCGAGGGCCTCGCTGTTCACCAACCAGAGCCAGAGGTTGGGTGCGCCCCAGCCAATCGCCTCATCGATCGAGAGTGGCAGCTGCGCGTGATCCTCGGCCGGGCTCTGGAAGCCGGTGATCTTCAACCGCGCCTGGGAGAGCGCGAGCTGCGCGAGTCTGCGACCCCGTGTCTTGAAAGCGTCCATGATGGCACCCTGATACTGTACATTTAAACAGTATAGGTGCTGGCTTTAGAGAGAGGTCAACAGACGAAGCGACGAGTGGTGTCTACGGGCGGGGAGGTAAGGGACCGGCAGCCCAGCGCAGGCTGCGCGTCAACAGCAGGATGCGCCCCTGATCGGCGCTGGAAAGGTGACGGAAGGCATCAAGCATTTCTCGCTCGACTTCCACCAGGCGCACAGCGTCTTCTCGACGTTGTCGCGGCTCAGCCTGGGTGTAACTCACCTGCTCCATGGTTGCATGCCCCTCACATTACTGTATTTGTATACAGTACATTTTGTGACGTAGGTCGCCAACCCTTAAGGGTTACTTAATACGAAAAGCCCGGCGTAGAGGCCGGGCTTGTAGATCAGGGCTTAGGGCAGCGGGCAAGCGCTCGCTGGATCATCTCAGTAGGTATCGGGACTTTCCAAGTCGTGCCAGTGCCAACCGATTTTGGATCGTCGCGCCAGATCTCGGTCAGATCATGCCAGCCCATCTTCGCTGCCTTGGATCGTGCCGAGCCATTGACGGCGTAGGTGGTGTCGCCAACGAGCACGACGGTATAAGCCGGTGGCTCGCAATCCAGTAGCACGGCAGGCACGGTAAAGGGCCAT
Source organism: Pseudomonas oryzihabitans (assembly GCF_014522265.1). Lineage (GTDB taxonomy): Bacteria > Pseudomonadota > Gammaproteobacteria > Pseudomonadales > Pseudomonadaceae > Chryseomonas > Chryseomonas aestiva. The sequence continues at coordinate 2,510,309 of NZ_CP017024.1, read as the reverse complement.
TCCTGGCCGTACTCTTCTGCCGTGATCTTCTCGCGATCTGCTGTGGACGGCGCACCCAGAACCTTGATGAAAAACCAACCCGCGACCGTGATGAACGCCAGGCCGTAGAAGTAGTGCTTCAGACGGATACCTGGGTTCTTGACCCCGCAACCAGGGCAAACCTTGGCCGTCGGCGCCACCTGGTGGCTACAGGTCTTACAGGGCGTCAGCGCCATGCGACACCTCCTGAAAAGGAGGCAGGGAGGCAGCTCGCGAGCGAGCGATGGTGATGGGTCATGGAACTGCTCCTTGTGGAATCCGTGCTTCCCGGCCCCCATGGCCGGGGCCGACAGGGCTTACGCCTTGCCGGAGTCCAGTGCGCCGTCCTGAGCGGCGAGGGCGAAGGTCATTCGGCGAACAGCATCTTTGCTGACGTCGGACATTCCCCTGTAGTAGGTGACGACTTCCTGCTCATCTGGAGCAAGGGCAACTTCTTCCAAAGGCTGGCGCTTCCCGGTCAGCACGTAAAGCACGTCGACGCCTGCTGCAGCGACGGCCTCCAGGTATACGGAATCAGGATTCCGTTCTCCCTTCTCGTACTTTCCTTGCGAGTTTCGATTCACGCCGCCCAGTTGACCTAATTCATCCTGCGTCAACTGCAGGCGGTCTCTTTCTTGGCGCAATCTGTCGCCTAATGCACGCGCTTGCACACAAATTCCTTTGACATGCGTCCGCTCGGGTGCATAATCAGCATCGAATGAACACGATTGAACACAGATGAACACTATGCCCGCCCCTCTTACCCCTGAGCAAGCCCGCGCCAAGCTGGACCGAGCGGGCATATCCCTAGCCGAGTTCTGCCGTACCCATTCGCTAAATAAAAATCTGGTCAGCGACCTGCTCAACGGCCGCAAGAAAGGTCGCCGGGGCGAGTCGCACCGTGCGGCAGTTCTACTCGGTATCAAGCAGGGCGAGATCCCGACTGCCAATGCGGCGCAACTGTAGGGCCAGCTGGCCCAGGGAGATACTGGAAGATGAAACGCCCTGCCCTAGAAACCCGCCGCCAGGTCATCAGTGCCGTGATCTGTGCATATCCCGGTGGTCGCGAATGCGCCGCAGCCCGCCTCGGCCTGCCGCTCAAAAAATTCGATAACCACGCCTACGAGACCGCCGGCTGCCGCCCGCTGAGTGACGCCCAGATCCTGCTGCTCGAGCAGGAGACCGGCACCACCCACCTGGTGGACTACCTGGCCTATCAGTACGGCGGCTTTTTCGTGCGCCAGGCCGAGATCGGCGACCTGGACAACCTGGACCTCTACGCCCGCTCGGTGAAGACCGCCGTCAAGCGTGGCCTGGTGGACCAGATCATCGGCCAGGCGCTCGAGGACGGCGTCATTGATGCGAAGGAGATCGAGCAGATCCTCGGCGCGCATCGCCGGCATATGGCGGCACGCGAGGAAGAGGTCTGGGCGGTGATCACGCTGCACGCGGCCAAGGCAACGGGCCCAAAACACTAGCCTGACGGCGAACCCTGAAAGCCTGCTAGGACAGCGGGCACGTAGTCGGCGCGGAGCGCCAGAAACCGGCCAGGCCGGAGCCGCCACAGGCGGCAGGGAAGATAGATGGCTTTGTTCAAGAAACAGAAGAAGGGGCAGTTCTGGTGCTGCTTCTGCGGTGCGCCCCTGGTCTGCCGGACCAGCTGGTTTGCCCACGTGTTCCTGCGACAGCAGGTATTCCAGTGTCACTTCGCGCCCTGCAGCGCATCGTTTTACGCCCATACCGAGCTGACCCACCTGGCCAGCCCAAGTGGATTGCCGAATGCGCCGGCTTGCGAGTTACCACCCAGCACCAGCCACCTCAACGCCATGGCGCAGAAGGTGTACGAGAACAACTTGGTCATCCGCGAAGAGCAGCTGAGTTTGCTCCAGGACGAGATCGAGGAAGACCAGCAGCAGCACGTCAGAGAGGACATCGCATCGTGACCACCACCAACCACCCCGCCGACTACCTCGACACCATGCAGGCTGCTGCCCTGGCCTACCTGCGCAACCACGAAGCAAAGCACCTCGGCCGCAGCCAGGCCCTGCAGGATGCCGCCGCCGCGCACCTGCAGCTGATGGGCGTGCCCCAGCACACCGCCGAGCGCTTGGTCGCTCGTGCCAGTGATCAACTCGAAGCCCTCAAGGGCCACCGCTTCCTGGACATCGATGCCAGCACCGGCGACGTCGTTGTCCTGGTCAACCCGGCCACTGGCCTGCGCTACTGCATTCCGGTCGTGGAGATCTTCGACGCCCTGATCGACGAAGACCCCGGCACGCGACAGAACGCCTCCCGCTAAGCCCCTGAATACCTGATCCATGCCCGCCTTGCGTGGGTATGGGTGAACTGCGCCTTTTTGCAGCGAGAAACATCATGCCGAACACCCTCAACGTCCACCTCGAGCTGCCGGCCGAAGCCGCCGAAGCCTTCGCCCGCTGGCTTCAAGGCCGAGCCGACTACACCGTCCAGCAGCACTGGGGTGAGCCCCGCTACGTGCGTATCGAGGACCTCACCAACCGCCGCGCCGCCATCCTCCGCCGCTTCCCCTCCCAGCTCGCCGCCGACCAGACCGCCCGCTTGATCCGCGCTCAGCTCGCCACCCAGGAGGCCAACTGATGCGCCGCCAGCTCGATGTCACCCTTCACCGCAACGCCGGCCAGCCCCTGGTCGTTTCCAATGACGGCGCCCTGGGCAAGGAAGACTTCTGGACCCCTGCCGAGCTGCGCGAGCTCGCCCGCGCCTTGAACATCCTGGCCACCGACGCCGAACGCCATGAGGGCGGTGACCTGCGCCTGGTGCGCGACCTCGGTACCGGCCGCGCGGCGGAGTTCTGAGCATGTACCAAATGGATCACCAGCTCCGCGCCGACGTGCTGCAGCGCCTCGAGGCTGACCTCGGCCTGCGGCACATCAACGGCACGGACTACATGCGCAAGGGCACCTGCCCGGCGTGCCACAAGACCGAGCTCTTCACCAGCCACGCCAATCCCTGGGTGGTGAAGTGCGGCCGCGAGGCGAAGTGTGGCCAGACCTGGCACGTCAAGGAGCTCTATAGCGACCTGTTCGAGGACTGGTCCGAGCGCTTCAAGCCCACCAACGACGCCCCGGCCGCTAGTGCCGATGGCTACCTCCAGTTCGCCCGCGGCTTCGATCTGGGCTTGATCAAAGGCTGGTACACCCAGGAGAACTACTGGGACCGCGACCTCGACATCGGCTCGGCCACCGTGCGCTTCGAAATGCCCGCCGGCGGCTACTGGGAACGGCTGATCGATCGCCCGAATCGCTTCGGTAGCAAGAAAGCCCGCTTCAAGCCGGCCTGGAGCTACAAGGGCAAGCTCTGGGTGCCGCCGACCGTTGACCTGCTGCTGGTCCAGGAGCTGTGGATCGTCGAGGGGATCTTCGACGCCATCGCCCTGCTGCATCACGGCATCCCGGCCGTCTCCATGATGTCGAGCGCGCCCTTCCCTGAGGAAGCCCTCAAGGAGCTGGCCCGTACCCGCGGCCCCAAGCTGCCGAAACTGGTCTGGGCCCTGGATAACGAGCCGACCGCCAGGGAGAACATCCGCAAGTGGGTACGCCTGGCCAAGGACCTCGGCTATCGCAACCAGGAAGCCGCTCAGATTCCGCAACCAGGTGGCCGCAAGGTCGACTGGAACGATCTGCACCAGCGCTGGATGTTCGAGAAAGAGGACAAGCGCAAAGACCGCATTGAGCGAGACCTGGAGATCGCCCACCACCAAGGCACCCTGCTGCTGGCCGACTCCCCCAAGGAGAAGGCGCTGCGGATCTACGGCTTCGAGGAAGCGAGCAGCGAGTTCTACTTCGACTTCGGCAACCGCATGTACTGGGCCAAGTTCGACCTCAGCAAGCTGGACGAAGAGCAGCGCGCCATCCTGGACAGCGACGAGCCCGAGGACCGGATGCTCAACGAGAACAGCGCCCGCCGCCGCGCCCTGGAGAACGTCTGCTCGCTCAAGTTGCTGGCCAACTGCAACTTCGAGACCCTCTACAAGCAGATCAGCGAATCCACCGGTGAGGCCTGGTACTACCTCCGCGTCAACCCGCCCCACGACGGCCCGGCCGAGAAGCTGGCCTTCACGCCCAAGCAGATGGCCTCGAGCGGTGAATTCAAGGCCAAGCTCTTGCACGCCGGCGCCACCTGGCTCGGCACCCAGAAGCACCTGGACCAGATCGTCATCACCCAAACCGAGGGCGTGAAGACCGTCGAGACCATCGACTTCATGGGCTACAGCAAGGACCACCAGGCCTACATCTTCAACGACATCGCCTGCCACAACGGCAACGTGGTCAAGGCCAACAGCGAGGACTACTTCGAGCTGGGCAAGCGCCGGGTGAAGTCCCCGTCGCTGTTGAAGATCAAGGCGCAGCCCGATAGCACCGGCTACCGCGAAGACTGGTTGCCCAAGCTCTGGCTATGCTTCGGTGCCAAGGGCCTGATCACCCTCACCTACTGGTTCGGCTCCCTGTTCGCCGAGCAGATCCGCGGCCAATACGAGAGCTTTCCCTTCCTGGAAGTGACTGGCGAGCCCGACGCCGGCAAGTCCACCCTACTGGTCTTCATCTGGAAGCTGTTCGGCCGAAACTACGAAGGTTTCGACCCGACCAAGGGCTCGGCCTCTGGCCGCAGCCGCGCCATGGGCCAGGTTGCCGGCATGCCGGTCGTGCTCCTCGAGGGCGACCGCAACAGCGATGCCGCCAACACCAAGAGCTTTGACTGGGACGAGCTGAAGGACTTCTTCGGCGGCGGTCTGCTGCGGACCCGCGGCGTCAAGAACAACACCAACGAAACCTACGAGCCGCCTTTCCGCGGGACCATCGTCATCAGCCAGAACGCGCCGGTGACGGGCCACGAAGCCATCCTCTCGCGGATCGTGAAGCTGCACTTCACCAAGCCCAAGATCACCGAGGCCAGCAGCGCGGCCGCGGACGCCATCAACCTGATGGAGATCGAGGAGCTGAGCCACTTCCTGGTCAAGGCCATCAAGGCCGAGCCCCAGGTCATGGCCCTATTCGCCGAGCGCTACCCGCACCACCGTCAGCGGCTGCGCAAGATGAGCGCCCTGCGCTCGGCCCGGGTGGTGAAGAACCACGCCATGATCCTGGCCCTGGTGGACTGCCTGGCCCTGATCCTGCCGCTGAGCGAGACCCACCTGGCTGCCTGTGATCAGCAGCTGCTGCAGATGGCCATGGAGCGCCAGAGCGCGATCAGCGCCGATCCAGCCGAGCTGGACGAATTCTGGGCCGTGTACGACTACCTGGAATCGCGCGGCGACCACGCCATGGTCAATCACGCCAAGAAGCCCGACGACCTCATCGCCATCAACCTCAACCAGTTCGCTGAGAAGGCCGCTGAGTTCAAGCAGAAGATCCCGGACCTCAACACCCTGCGCCGCATGCTGCCCGACTGCCGCCGGCACAAGCTCCTGGGCATCAACGTTTCCACGTCCAGCGCGATTCGCACCCGCGAAATGCTGCGCAACCCCCTGAGCGAGAAGAAAGAACCCAACGTGAAGTGCTGGCACTTCAAGCCCTGATCTGCCCCCCCCAAGGAGAGACACCATGCAGCAATACCACTACCGCTCCACAGACCCTGCAGTCGTCGCCATCGTCCAGGACTGCTTCAACCAGCGCCAAGCCCTGCGGCTCGCTGCTGATCGTCTGGGCGAGGCTTTCCGCGGTGAGGTCGCCCTGCTGCGCTCCACGACCGACGTCATGCCCGGCGGCATAAAGCTCAAGGGAGGCCAGGAGCTGGACGTCCACTGGTGCCGACCTGATCAGTGGGGCTTCCGTCGCCTGCGCGTCAAGCCGAAGACGGCCAAGGGCATGCCCAAGGCGGAGCGCGAAGCCCTCCAGGTCGAGCACCAGCGTCTGGTCCAGCTGTGGCAGGAGCACTGCCCGGCGTCGCTCGACGTGCATGCGTTCTGGGATCGCCTGGGCGTGAACACCGGCAACCTGCTGCTCAGCGGCGGCCTGTTCTTCACCCAGCACGGCTCAGCCTACTTCTGCCTGGGCTTCTGCATCGACCAGGACAAGCACCTGGCCAACGTCGCCGCAGGCAAGCCCAGCGCTGGCTGGATCGACGGTGCGGAGGAGATCCTGCCCAGCCACTACGACGCCGCCCGCCGCGACTACAACCGGGAGGCAGCTTGAGGGCCGGGAGCGCCCAACTGTTCGTGATCGAGGAGAGAAGGTCCGGATCCGCTGAAGGGACGCCGGAAAGAAAGAGGCCTGGGGAGCGCCAACTCGCCCAGGCCGACCACCACCACTGGAGAAACATCATGCCTAACGTAAACCAGCGCAGTAGCAATGCTCAGCCTATCACGCTCCACCCGGCCCTGGTGCAACGCTGCCAGGCCACCGCCCTGCTGGGCGAGGCGGTCATCCGCTACCAGGTCAGCCGCTCCAGCGGCGATCGCATCCACCTCCTCGCCCTGGCCAGCATGGCCAACACCCTCGGCGCCCTGACCGCCGAGGACGCCGAGGTCATCGAAACCACCCTGGCCAAGCCGGCCCAGCAGCACACCGGAGCAAGCGCATGAAGCACCGCATCGACATCGTCATCGACCTGGAAACCCTCGGCCAGTGCAACAACGCCCCGATCCTGTCCATCGGCGCCGTTGCCGTGACCGGTGCCGGCACCGCCACCGCGGCGATCGCCGGCGAGTTCTACAGCCGCGTCGACCTGGAATCCGCCATCGCCCGCGGCGCCGTGCCTGACAGCGAAACCATCGAATGGTGGTGGCAGCAGTCGCCCGAGGCCCGGGCCGAGATCGACGGCAGCCGCGATCGGGACGACATCCGGGCCGCGCTGCTGCTCTTCTCCGCCTGGCTGCTGCAGCAATCGACGCCTAAAGCCGACCAGGACGGCTATCTCGCCGACGTGGAACGGCGGATCTGGGGCAACAGCCCAAGTTTCGACTGCATCATTTTGGGCAACGCCTACCGTATCGGCGACAACCTGGTGCCCTGGCACCACCGTGAGGAGCGAGATCTGCGGACCCTGCTGGACCTGTACCCCGCCGCCAAGCTGCGCGACTTCGAGGGCATCCGCCACCACGCCCTGCACGACGCCCGCCACGAAGCCCACCAGCTGATCCAGGCCTTGTCCGTCCATGCCCTCCGCTTGGACTGCGCCAAGGCCGAAGCCAGCCGAGTGGCATCGCTGGAGCATTCCTACCAGCAGCCCACTGATCAGCAGGTCAGGTAATGCCGATCGAGGACGTCCAACAGCTCCTCGAGGCCGAGGCGCGCGCCTGGATCGGTAAGGGCTACAGTTCGCCCGAGCGGGTCCAAGAGTTGCGGGCAACCATCACCAAGCATCGCGGCGCTGCCGCGGCTGAGAACCTGATTCAAGAGATGCGCCGTCAGTACCGGCGCCTACGTGAGGAAGAGACCAATGGCCAGCAAGCTGGATAGATTTCTGCGCGAGGAAGAGGTGGTCGCGGTGACCTCTCTCTCGCGCGCCACCATCTGGCGACTGGTGAAGGCCAGCCAGTTTCCGCCGCCGGTCAACATTACCCCTGGTCGGGTCGGCTGGCGTGAGTCGGCCATTGCCGGATGGCAGAGCGACCCGATGAGATGGCAAGGCGGGGCTGCGTGAGCAGCCCCTTTTACTTGCTGACGTTCCGCTCCAACCACTCAGCCCACACCTGCAGACCGGCCCGCTTTTCCTCGAAGTAGTCATAGCGGTCATAGTGCTTCGACGATACGTCGTTAAAGGCGTGCCCTTGGATCCGGTCCCGCAACTCCTTGCTCAGCCCGGCGCTGGCCATCAGCGTCTTGCAGGTCCGTCGCAGGTCGCGCAGCGTGAACGGCCCGGCGAATGCCTTCTCATGCCGCTGATAGAGCTTTGTCACCGCCCTGGACAGTGACTGCACGTTGAGCGGCTGGCCCAGGACCCGGCCCTGGAACGGATAGGTACTCTGCTCATCGATCTCGTCCATCGTGTGCAGCACCTGACGCATCGGCTCGTTGAACGGCACCACGTGCAACTGCCGCTCCCCCTGGACCCGGCCCTTCGCGCTGCGAATCACCAGGTGGTCGTCGTGGTACATCGATCGATCAGACGCGAGCAGCTGCTCCGGCCGCTGACCTCCGGCGGCGATGAGGAAGCGGAGCAGCTCGGCGGTGGTAAGAGACAACTTCTCCGGCAGCAGCTGCCAGAGCGTCCGGAGTTCGACCTTCGACAACGCCCGGTCTCCAGGCTGCTCCCAGTCCTCTTGCACTGGGATGCTGGCCACTGGATTGCTCTGCAGGCCGAAGCGCACCTTCACCTGCAGATAGCTACGCGGGTTGTATTCCTGCTCAAGTCCCGCCTGGAACGCTGCGTGCAGCTGCGATCGCACTCGGTTGCAGTAGGTAGTGACGCCGTTATCGATCATCCGGCTGATGATGTCCCGAATGTCCGCAGGACCGATCAGCGATGCCGGCCGCTTCACCAGTCCCGGGAATGGCTCGCAGACGTAATGCCGAAACGACCAGGCCACATTACCAGCCGAGGCCGCCCCCTCCCCTTCCAGCTTCGCCAGATACGAATCCAGCAGCTCCTGGAAAGTGCCAGCGGCCGCCACCAGCTCCTTTTCGTCCCGGCAGCGATCGCGCGCATCCGTCAGCGTCAATGCCGGCCAGTTACCCAGCTTGCGCTTGCTCTTCTGCTCGCCGATCCGGCGCTGGTAATAGAACTCCTTGGAGCCATTGGGCCGCACCCGGAGCACCAGGACACCCTCGCCCCGGGCAGTGCGGCCGTCTGAAACCGAGTACTCCTTCTCTCGCGGCTTGAGTGCGCGGATCTGCTTTTCCGTCAGCATGTTTGGGGTCCGTTTCTGGGGGCCGTTCGCCGGAATCAAGGTGGTTTCGCCTGAGACGAGGTGAGACAGCCCAAGGGTATGGAAGCCCGCGATTCTACTGGCTTCCAGCGCCAATCTGACACTTCATGAATCAGCCTGAGATTCTAGGCGGAGCAGTTTCCCAAGCTCATGACGAGGGTTCGATTCCCTTCGCCCGCTCCAGATTTCAGGCGGCCTCCAATCAGTCCTTGCGGACACGCTGATTGGGGGCCGTTGCGTTTCCGGGCTCTGCCAAGGGGTTTTGCGTGCGCGAAACCTACCCCGCTACCAGGCTCCTCACCCGCTGCGCCAGGGCCTCCACCGCGAAGGGCTTGGTGAGGATCGCCATGCCGGGCTCCAGGTGGCCGTCGCTGAGCAGCGAGGTTTCGGCGAAGCCGGTGATGAACAGCACCTTGAGTGCCGGACGCTGGACCCGGGCGGCGTCGGCCAGCTGGCGACCGTTCATGCCGCCGGGCAGGCCGACGTCGGTGACCAGCAGATCGATACGGGCATCGGAGTGCAGCACTTCCAGGCCGCCGGCGCCGTCGGCGGCCTCGATGATGACGTAGCCCAGTTCGCGCAGCAGATCGGTCACCAGCATGCGCACCGTGGGTTCGTCGTCGACCACCAGCACCGTGGCATGGGCACCTTCCAGCAGACCGGGCTGGCCCGCTGCCAGAGGCGAGCCGCATGGTCGCCCCACCGGTCGCAGGGGCAGGTAAAGGCAGACCGTAGTGCCTTCGCCTGGCATCGAGCGCAGCCGCAGCTGGCCGCCCGACTGGCGGGCGAAGCCATAGATCATCGACAGCCCAAGGCCCGTGCCCTGCCCCATCGGCTTGGTGGTGAAGAAGGGTTCGAAGGCCTTGGCGGCGACCTCCGGCGGCATGCCGCTGCCGGTATCGGTCACGCTCAGGTGCAGATAGCGCCCGGGGGCCAGTTCGAAATCGCGGCTGTCCCCTTCGCCGAGGGTGCGATGACTGGCGGCGATGAGGATACGCCCGCCCTTGGGCATGGCGTCGCGCGCGTTGATGCACAGATTGAGCAGGGCGTTTTCCAGCTGGGACTGGTCCACCAGCAAGGGCTGGTCGTCCGGCAGACTGGTGAAGTGCACCTGGATGGCCGGCCCCACGGTGCGCTGCACCAGGTCGAGCATGCCGCCCACCAGCTGGTTGACCACCGTGGCCTCCGGGGCCAAGGTCTGGCGGCGGGCGAAGGCCAGCAGCCGGTGGGTCAGGGCCGCGGCGCGCTTGGCGCTGCCCTGGGCGGCCAACAGGTATTTTTCCAGCTCGGTGAAGCGCCCCTGGCCGATGCGCAGACTCATGAGGTCGAGGCTGCCGGAGATCCCCGCGAGCAGGTTGTTGAAATCATGGGCCAGGCCGCCGGTGAGCTGGCCGACCGCTTCCATCTTCTGCGACTGGCGCAGGGCTTCTTCCGAGCGGCGCAGTTCCTCGGTGCGCTCTTCGACGCGCTGCTCCAGGGTGGCGGTCAGGTCGCGCAACTCCGCCAGGGCACGGTCGCGCTCGTCGGCCAGGGCACGCCGGGCATCCACGTCCAGCAGCACGCCGGGGAAGCGCAGCGGGGTACCGTCCGGAGCCAGTTCGACGTGGCCGTTGGCCTCCAGCCAGTAGTAGCGGCCGTCGCTGCGGCGGACCCGGTACTGGTGGGCATAGCGCCCACCGCGCGCGATGACGTCGGCGATGGCCGCGGCCAGGCCGGCCTGGTCGTCCGGGTGGACGGTGGCCACCACCTGCGCCAGGCTCAGGCCATCGCGGCCCAGCGCCGGGTCGAGGCCGAAGTTGATGGCGAAGGCCTCGTCGACGGTGAATCTGTCGGTGGGCAGGTCCCAGTACCAAGTGCCGATGATGGCACCGGCGGCGAGGGCCAGTTGTACACGCTCGGCGGCGGCCAGCACGCTGCTCTCCGCGGCGCGCGCGCTGTCGCGCTCGTCGATGCGCGCCGAGAGTTCCTGTTCGAGGGTCAAGTTGTGCCGGCGCAGGGCGGCCTCGGCCACATCGCGCTGGTGGTGGGCCTGGACGCCGGCAGTGGTCTCGGTGGTTATGTTGAGCATGCCGACGATGGCCTCACCGTCACGCAGCGGGCTGTAGGAAAAGCTCCAGTAGGTGTCCTCGGGATAGCCGTTGCGGGTCATCACGAAGTGCTTGTCGACGAAGTGCAGTGCCTCGCCGGACAGCGTCCGCTCGATCAGCGGCGCGATCTCGTCCCACAGTTCCGCCCAGACCTTATCGATCGGCTGCCCCAATGCGGCAGGATGTCGCGCGCCGAGAAAGGGGGCGTAAGCCTGGTTGTAGATCAGCGTCTGCTCCGCGCCCCAGGTGGCGCACATGGCGAAGGGGGACGCCATCAGCAGGTCGTAGGTAGTCCGGAGGGCCACGGGCCAGCTGGCGCGCGCGCCCAGTGGCGTGGTTTCCCAGGCGAAACTTTCGAGATAGGACAAGGGACGACTCACTGGCAGAGGCACTGAGGGATCTCGTGGCCGTCCGGGTCCGCTGCAGGAGCCCGGATGGCCATGATAGGCAGGTACGAGCCTGCCTGCCAGAGTTCCAGGTGACCGACGGCGCCGCCGCCCCCATCAGTGGCAGGCCGGCCCTGCGGCATGCTGTCCCGGTGAAACGACTGGCACGTCCGCCGTGCATCTCTTACCGTGTGGCCCCCGCTGTCGCTGTCAGGTATCCGCTCGTCATGTCCGCGTCTTCCACCCCGCCCGAGGGGCTGCAACGCAGCCTGTCCAATCGCCATCTGCAACTGATCGCCATCGGCGGCGCCATCGGCACCGGCCTGTTCATGGGCTCGGGCAAGACCATCGCCCTGGCCGGCCCCTCGATCCTGCTGGTCTATCTGATCATCGGCAGCGCCCTGTTCTTTGTCATGCGCGCCCTGGGCGAACTGCTGCTGTCGGACCTGGACTACAAGTCCTTCATCGACTTCTGCACCGATCTGCTCGGCCCCTGGGCCGGCTTCTTCTGCGGCTGGACCTACTGGTTCTGCTGGATCGTCACCGCCATCGCCGATGTCATCGCCATCGCCGCCTATGCCCAGTTCTGGCTTCCAGGCCTCGCCCCCTGGATCCCGGCGCTGCTCTGCGTGCTGCTCCTGCTGGGGCTCAACCTGGTCACCGTGCGGCTGTTCGGCGAGCTGGAGTTCTGGTTCGCGCTGATCAAGATCGTCGCCATCTGCGCGCTGATCGTCACCGGCTTCGGCCTGGTGCTCTGGGGCTTCCAGTCGCCCTCGGGCAACGTCGCCAGCCTGGCCAATCTGTGGAACGACGGCGGCGTCTTTCCCATGGGGCTGGGCGGTTTCTTCGCCGGTTTCCAGATCGCCGTCTTCGCCTTCGTCGGCATCGAACTGGTGGGTACCACCGCCGCCGAAACCGCCGATCCGCGACGCAACCTGCCGCGGGCGATCAATTCCATTCCGCTGCGCATCCTGGTGTTCTATGTGCTGGCGCTGGTGGTGATCATGGCGGTGACGCCCTGGCGCCAGGTGGTGCCGGACAAGAGCCCCTTCGTCGAACTCTTCGTGCTGGCCGGCGTGCCCATGGCCGCCAGCCTGATCAATTTCGTGGTGCTGACCTCGGCCACCTCCTCGGCCAACAGCGGCATCTTCTCCACCAGCCGGATGCTCTATGGCCTGGCCCGCGAAGGTCATGCGCCACGCGGCCTCACCCGCCTTTCGCGGGCGGCGGTGCCGGCGCGCGGGCTGGTGCTGTCCTGCCTGTGCCTGCTGCTGGGTACGGTGCTGATCTACCTGATCCCCAACCTGGTCACCGCCTTCACCCTGGTCACCACCCTGGCCGCGGTGCTGTTCATGTTCGTCTGGTCGCTGATCCTGCTGGCCTGGCTGGCGTACCGCCGCAACCGTCCGGAGCGCCATGCCGCCTCGGCCTTTCGCCTGCCCGGCGGACGCTGGGTGTGCTACGGGGTGCTGGCCTTCTTCGCCGCGGTGCTGGTCCTGCTGACCCTGCAGGACGACACCCGCCAGGCGCTGCTGGCCAGTCCGCTGTGGTTCCTGCTGCTGGGCGTGGGCTACTGGTGGCGCGGGCGGCGGGCGGTACGCGCCGGCTAGACTGGCGCTGGGCGCTCAGCCCACCGTCCAGAGTTCATCGCGCCGGGTGGTGTAGCGCGGGCTGAGCAGGTCGCGGCGCATCTGCCAGGCGGGATCGCGCGGAATCCGTGCCGGTCTCAGGGTCTCGCGACCGAACCGGCCGTTGATGGCGTCCAGGGTCGCCATCAGCCGCGCAGCGGCCGGATCCGGGGCGGCGGCGAAGAGATCCGCCGCCACCTCGCCACGGCCGCAGAGATCGAGCAGCAGCACCTCGGCCTTGGCATAGCCGAAGCCGTCGCGAAAGATCTCGCGCAGGCCCGCCTGGGCCTGGTCGTTGAGCACCCGGGTGTCGTCGCTGGGCGCCGGCAGGTTGAGCAGGGCGGCATTGGCGTAGCGGCCGTCGTCGGCGCCGTGCATGCCGGTCTGGATACTGACCCTCAGGGTGCGACAGAGCGAGCCCTGGGCGCGCAGCTTTTCCGCGGCGCGGGCGGTGTAGCTGGCCACCGCCTCGGCCAGGGCGCCGAACTGGTACTGGCGGCGCCCGAACATGCGACTGCTGCAGATCGTCTGCCGTGGCGCTTCCAGTTCCTCCAGGCTCAGGCAGGCCAGTCCGCGCAATTCCCGTGCGGTCTTTTCCAGCACCACGCTGTAGCGCTGGCGCAGCGACCAGGCGTCCTGCCCGGCCAACTCCCAGGCCGTGGTAATGCCCTCCCCGCGCAGGCGCGCGGCCAGGCGTCGGCCGACCCCCCAGACGTCTTCGATGGGCGAATGCTTGAGCACCCAGTCGTGCACTGCCGGGTCGCGCAGATCCAGCACCCCGCCGGTGCGCGCCGGCCAGCGCTTGGCGGCGGCATTGGCCAGCTTGGCCAGGGTCTTGGTGCCGGCGATGCCGACGCTGACCGGGATACCCGTCCACTTCTGCACCCGCGCCTGCAGGCGCTGGCCGAGGGCATCCAGGGGTTCGGGCAGGCCGGCCAGATCGGCGAACACCTCGTCGATGCTGTAGCGCTCCAGGCGCGGCACCAGGGTCGCCAGGGTGCGCATCACCCGATCGCTGAGATCGCCATAGAGGGCGTAGTTGGAACTGAAGGCCTCGACCTCGCCGCGCCGGGCCAGTTCGCGGACCTGGAACCAGGGCGCGGCCATGGCGATGCCCAGGCGCTTGGCCTCGGCCGAGCGGGCGATCACGCAGCCGTCGTTGTTCGACAGCACCACCACCGGCCGCTGCGCGAGATCGGGGCGGAAGACCCGCTCGCAACTGCAATAGAAGGCGTTGCAGTCGATCAGCGCCAGCACCGACTCAGCCATGGCCGAAGCGCCTCAGGCTGTGGGTGGCGACGCCCCAGACCTCGAAGTCGTCGCGCTCGCCGATGACCAGGGGCGCATAGGCGGGATTTTCCGCCAGCAGGACGAAATGGGCGCCGCGCCGGCCGAGGCGCTTGAGGGTGGGTTCGCGATCGCGCACCGCCACCACGATGTCGCCGACCCGTGCCGGCCTGGCGCGATCGACGATCACCAGATCGCCGGCAAAGATCCCGGCGCCGGTCATGCTGTCGCCACTGACCTGGATGACATAGGTGTGGGGCGCGCGCAGGTCGACCAGTTCGTCCAGCGAGACCTGGCGCTCCAGATGATCCTGGGCCGGCGAGGGAAAGCCGCACGGCAGGCGAAAATCATAGAGCGGCAGCCGGGTCTCGGACGACTCCAGGCAACCCAGGACGGTAACGGACATGACAAGGCGCTCCTGCGGATAACTGTCTATTTATACAGTTATCCGCAGCTGCCGTGTTGTAAAGTCCGACCTAACCCTCGCCGATGAGCGGCGCCCTCAGGCGCTGAGGCGAAAGCGCGAAACGATGCCGCGCAGGTCCTGGGAGAGACCGGCGAGACGCTCGGCGGTGCCGGCATCGGACTCGATACCGGTCAGGACCTGCAGGGTGCTGGCGCGGATGCCGGTGGTGTTGCGGTTGATGTCTTCAGAGACCGCCGCCTGCTGTTCCGCGGCACTGGCGATCTGCACGTTGACGTCGACGATGCGCTCCACCGCGGCGCCGATGCTGGTCAGGCTGACGCTGGCCTGCTCGGCCGCCGCGACGCCGGTCAGGGCATGGCCGCGGCTGGCCTGCATCTGCCCGACGGCCTCGCCGGTGGCGGCCTGCAACTGCTCGATGATGCGGCGGATTTCCTCGGTGGAGGTCTGGGTGCGCGAGGCCAGGGTGCGGACCTCGTCGGCCACCACGGCGAAGCCGCGGCCCTGCTCGCCGGCCCGAGCGGCCTCGATGGCGGCGTTGAGCGCCAGCAGGTTGGTCTGCTCGGCGATGGTGCGGATCACCGCGATGACCCCGCCGATGGCCTGGCTGTGGGTTTCCAGGGCCGCGACCTTGGTGGCGCTGAGGTCCACCTCGGCGGCCAGGGCCTCGATGGCCTGTTGCGTCTGCTGCATCACCCGGGTGCCTTCCCGGGTGGCCTGATCGGCCTGCTGGGCCGCGGCCACGGCGCCTTCGGTGTTGTTGGCGACGTCCGCCACGCTGGCGGTCATCTCGGTGATGGCGGTGGCCACCTGATCGGTCTCGCCCTGTTGCGTCTGCATGGTCGAACGGGCCTGGCCGATGGAGCCGGCCAGGGACCCCGAGGCCTCGGCCACCGCGCTGGAGGCCTGATCCACCTCGCGCAGCGAGCGACCGAAGGCCTCCAGCATCGCGTTCAGGCTACGGCCGATGTCGGCGATCTCGTCACGCCCGTGCAGGGCGGCGCGGCGACTCAGATCGCCCTGGGCGGCGGCGGCGGTCACCCCGACCAGTTCGGCGATCCCCAGGCGCATGGCCTGGTAGATGCCGGCGAAGGTGTAGGCCAGCAGCAGCAGGGCACCCAGGATCAGGCCCACGACCAGATTGCGCAGCGTGGTCGCATGGGCCAGCCGCTCGGCCAGCATCTGGGAGAGAACCCCCTGCGTTTCCTCCTGCACCTTGAAGTAGCGCGCGACCACGGCATTGCCTTGGGCCCCCAGGGCGCGTCCGTCGACCTTGCCCTCGCCATTCATGGCGGACAGCATGCCCTGACGGAAATTGGCGTAGTCATCCGCCGCCTGGGCCAGGGAACCCTTGAGGCGCTGCGCCAGTTCCGGCGCTTGGCGCGCCAGGAGTCTAAGGCCCTGCTCCAGTTCGTCGGCGGTCTGCCGCTCCTGGCGCACCACCCCGCGCGCCACGTTGAGACTGGCCGGATCGAAGCTGTTGGTGGCGCTCAGACCGGTAGCCAGGCCACGCAGCTGGCCGATGAGGTTGATTTCCCGCGGCAGACGCACGGAGCTGATGTCGATAAGAAAGAGACTGGTGTAGTCCGAATCCAGCGCCAGCCCTGAGGTGGCCGAGACGTAATAGAAGAAGTTCAGCGTCTGGATCAGTTGCTGGTTCCAGGCTTCGAATACCTCCAGCGCGGTGCCCGAGGTTCCCTGCAGCAGGCGCTCGACGCCCTGCCGCAACTTGCTCAGGCGGTCGCCGGTTTCAAGCTGGGTGCCGAGTTCGCGATCCAGCCGGCCGAGATCGTCATAGGCCTTGAGCAGGTTGTCACGGTTGTTCTGCCAATCCTGCTGGGCCGAGGCATCGCCATCCTGGAGCCGTTTGGTCAGGGCGCGCTGCAGCATGCTCAGGCGAGCGATGGGCGCCAGTTGCGTCAGATAGCGCTGACCGTCGATTTCCTGGGCCAGGCCGGCCCGCTGTTCCTGGATATCCTGATAGAGATAGACGCTGAGAAACACCAGGGGCACTAGGATGATGGCCGCCAGGCAGGCGAATTTGGCGGGGAATCTCAGGCGATTCATTAGGCTTACGACAGGGGTCAACAGATTCATGGCGAGCTCACGGGCGGCAGGAGGGGTCACTCGGGCTGTACCGCCCAATTTGTGACCTAATAGACAGAGTTTTCTGTAACAGTTCTATCGCTATCGGCCTGCCGTCTCGCTTATATGGCCCTTTGCCACTCAACGGTCGAAAGGCGTCTCCCAACGGTTGTAGGATGGCTCTGGCATGTATGATGTAGTGATTCTCAATGCCCTTGTGCTGGATGGTCGCGACCGTCCGGGCCGGGTTCTCGACGTGGCGATTGCCGGCGAGCGTATCCAGGCACTCGGTCAGTTGGCCGGGCAACCGGCACGGGAGGTCCGCGATGGCCGCGGCCTGGCGCTGGCGCCCGGCTTCATCGATGTCCATACCCATGACGACACCATGGTCATCCGCCGCCCTGAGCAACTGCCCAAGCTCAGTCAGGGGGTCACCACCGTGGTGGTCGGCAACTGCGGCATCAGCGCCGCCCCGGTGCGGTTGCGTGGCGAGCCGCCGGATCCGCTGAATCTGCTGGGCCCGGCCGCGGCCTTCAGCTATCCCACCTTTACTGCCTATCGCGCGGCGGTGGAGCAGGCCCGCCCCGGCGTCAACGTCGCCGCCCTGGTCGGGCACACGGCGCTGCGCAGCAATCACCTGGACGATCTCCAGCGTGCCGCCACCCCTGCCGAGATCGCTGCCATGCGCGCCGAACTGCGCGACAGCCTGGCCGCTGGCGCTCTGGGGCTCTCCACCGGCCTGGCCTACGCCTCCGCCATGGCGGCGCCAACCGCGGAGGTGGCGGAGCTGGCCGCCGAGCTGGACGCCGTGGGCGGACTCTATGCCACCCATTTGCGCAGCGAATTCGCCGCGGTGCACGAGGCCCTGGACGAAGCCCTGGACATCGGTCGCCAGGCCCGGGCGCCGGTGGTGGTGTCCCACTTCAAGTGCGCCGGGGTGGACAACTGGGGCCGCGCGCCGGAGTTGCTCGGCGCTCTGGCGCGGGCCGCCCACGGCCAGCCGGTCGGCTGCGACTGCTATCCCTATGCCGCCAGCTCCTCCACCCTGGATCTCAGGCAGGTCACCGACCGCCACCGCATCACCATCACCTGGTCCACCCCGCATCCCGAGTGCGGCGGCCGCGACCTGGCCGCCATCGCCGCCGACTGGGGCCTGGACCTGCAGGCCACCGCCCGCCGCCTGCAACCGGCCGGTGCCGTCTACTACGGCATGAGCGAAGCCGACGTGCGCCTCATCCTCGCCCATCCGCTGAGCATGATCGGCTCCGATGGCCTGCCCGAGGACCCCTTCCCCCATCCGCGACTCTGGGGCGCCTTCCCGCGGGTGCTCGGTCACTTCAGCCGCGACCTCGGCCTCTTTCCCTTGCACACCGCCGTGCACAAGATGACCGGCCTCTCCGCCGCCCGCTTCGGCTTGGCGGGTCGCGGCCTGATCGAGCCCGGCGCCCAGGCCGATCTGGTGCTGTTCGACCCCGCCCGCATCCGCGACGTGGCCGACTTCAGCGAGCCGCAACGGCCTGCCGAAGGCATCGAAGCGGTCTGGGTGAATGGGCAACTGGCCTATGCACCGGGGCAAGCCATTGGCGAGCGTCATGGTCGCTTCCTGCCGCGCGCCGGGGATCTGCGGTCGACCTTCCCACGTTCCGCCTGAGCGCTACCAGGTAACGCCTCCAGCTGGTGCATCCCCGTTACCTTCCGCCACCTCCCGGTGCCCCTTGGCGCACCGGGAACCCCTTCGGCTGCCTGTCCCCCGTGCCAAGCCCTTGATTTGCAACGTCATGCGAATAGCTGGCACAGTCGCTGCAATCTATTCCGTTGTTACGAACATACTTCCGCTATAACGGAAAAGGAGACATGCGATGACAGGCAAGACGAAGGGGTGGAAAACGCTGGCGCTGCTGGTCGGCCTGGTCGCCATGACCGGCGCCCAGGCGGCCAAGCTGGATGACGTGCTCAAGCGCGGCCATCTGGTCGTGGGCACCGGCAGCACCAATGCGCCGTGGCACTTCCAGGGCGCCGACGGCAAGTTGCAAGGCTTCGATATCGATATCTCCAAGGTCATCGCCAAGGGCCTGTTCAACGATCCGGAAAAGGTCGAATTCGTCGTCCAGGGCTCGGATGCGCGCATCCCCAACCTGCTCACCGACAAGGTCGACATCAGCTGCCAGTTCATCACCGTGACCGCCAGCCGCGCCCAGCAGGTGGCCTTCACCCTGCCCTACTACCGCGAAGGCGTGGCCCTGCTCCTGCCGGCCAACAGCCGCTACCAGCAGATCGACGACCTCAAGGCGGCCAAGGGCGACCTGACCGTGGCCGTGCTGCAGAACGTCTATGCCGAGGAACTGGTGCACCAGGCGCTGCCCGGCGCCAAGGTCGACCAGTACGACAGCGTCGACCTGCTCTACCAGGCCCTGGGCACCGGCCGCGCCGACGCCGTGGCCACCGACCAGTCCTCGGTCAAGTACCTGATGACCCAGAATCCCGGCCGCTACCGCTCGCCCGACTACGCCTGGAGTCCCCAGACCTACGCCTGCGCGGTCAAGCGCGGCGATCAGGACTGGCTGAACTTCGTCAACACCGCCCTGCACGAGGCCATGACCGGTGTGGAATTCCCCACCTATCAGGCGTCCTTCAAGAAGTGGTTCGGCGTCGAGCTGCCCTCCCCGGCGATCGGCTTCCCCGTCGAGTTCAAGTGATCCTGGCCCCGGCGCGGCCTGTCCGCGCCCTCTAGGTAGACGTCGAGCATGAACTACACCCTCAACTTCGCCCCCGTGTGGCAGAACCTGGACCATTTGCTGGCCGGGCTCGCCCTCGGCCTGCAGCTGGCGCTGGTGGGCATCGCCATCGGCTGCCTGATCGGCCTGGCCACCGCCTTCGCCCTGCTCTCGCCAGTGCGGGCGCTGCGCTGGCTGGCGGGGGCTATGTCACCCTGGTGCGCAACACCCCGATCCTGGTGCTGATCCTCCTGCTGTACTTCGCCCTGCCCAGCGTCGGCATCCGCCTGGACAAGCTCAGCTCCTTTCTCATCACCCTGGCGCTCTATGCCGGGGCCTACCTGGCCGAAGTGTTTCGCGGCGGGCTCATGGCCATTCCCAAGGGCCAGCGCGAGGCGGGCCTGGCCATCGGCCTGCGCGAGTGGCAGATCAAGGCCTACGTCATCATTCCGGTGATGCTGCGCAACGTGCTGCCGTCGCTTTCCAACAGCTTCATCTCGCTGTTCAAGGACACCTCCCTGGCGGCGGCCATCGCCGTGCCGGAGCTGACCTACCAGGCGCGCAAGATCAACCTGGAAAGCTACCGGGTCATCGAGACCTGGCTGGTGACCAGCGCCCTCTACATCCTCACCTGCTACGTCATCGCCCTGCTGCTGCGCCAGCTGGAGCGACGCCTGAGCCTGACCCGCTAGGAGCCCGATCGTGTACGAAGCCCCCTCCTGGTTCCTGGAATTGTGGAACGCGCGCCAGACCCTGGCCGCCGGTTTCGCCACCACCCTGGCCTGCTCGGTGCTGGCGGTGCTCGGCGGCACCCTGCTCGGCACCCTCGGCGGCCTGGCGCTGACCTATGGCCGCTGGCCGCTGCGCCTGCCCTTTCGCCTCTATGCCGACTTGATCCGCGGCACCCCGGTGTTCGTGCTGGTGCTGGCCTGCTACTACATGGCGCCGGCGCTGGGTCTGCGGCCCACGCCCTTCCAGGCCGGCACCGCGGCGCTGCTGCTGTTCTGCGGCTCCCACGTGGCGGAGATCGTCCGCGGCGCCCTGCAGGCCATCCCCCGTGGCCAGCACGAGGCGGCCAAGGCCATCGGCCTGACCTTCGCCCAGAGTCTCAAGGAGGTGCTGCTGCCCCAGGCGCTGCGCCAGATCCTGCCGACCTGGGTCAATGCCTCCACCGAGATCGTCAAGGCCTCCACCCTGCTCTCGGTGATCGGCGTGGCCGAGTTGCTGCTGAGCAGCCAGCAGGTCATCGCCCGCACCTTCATGACCCTGCAGTTCTATCTGTTCGCCGGGCTGCTGTTCTTTCTCATCAACTTCGCCATCGAGCGGCTCGGCCGCTATCTGGAAAAACGGGTGACCCTGCCATGACCGACGCCAACGCCCCGCTGTTGAGCATCAACGGCCTGCACAAGAGTTTCGGCGCCACCGAGGTGCTCAAGGGCATCGACCTGTCCCTGGACCGCGGTGACGTGGTCACCCTGATCGGCTCCAGCGGCTCGGGCAAGACCACCCTGCTGCGCTGCGTCAACCTGCTGGAAGACTTCCAGGGTGGCAGCATCCAGCTGGCCGGCGAGGCCATCGGCTACCGCGAGGAAGGCGGTCGCCGCCAGCGCCTACCGGAGCGCGAGATCGCCCGCCAGCGCTCGCTCACCGGCATGGCCTTCCAGCAATTCAATCTGTTTCCCCACCTCACCGCCCTGGAAAACGTCACCCTCGGCCTGCGCAAGGTCAAGAAGATGGGCAAGGACGAAGCCATCGCCCTGGGTGAACAGTGGCTGCGCCGGGTCGGCCTGATCGAAAGACGCGACCATCATCCCGGCCAACTCTCCGGCGGTCAGCAGCAGCGGGTGGCCATCGCCCGCGCCATCGCCATGAATCCCAGCCTGATGCTGTTCGACGAACCCACCTCGGCGCTGGACCCGGAGCTGGTCGGCGAGGTGCTGGCGGTGATCAAGGACCTGGCCCAGGACGGCATGACCATGCTGCTGGTGACCCACGAGATGAGATTCGCCTACGAGGTGTCCGATCGCATCGTCTTCATGAGCCAGGGCCGCATCGAGGAGCAGGGCCCGCCCCGCGAACTCTTCGAGCGCCCCCGTTCCACCCGTCTCGCCGAATTTCTCGGCCGGACCTCCTTCTGAATCCTTCCCCCGCTACAGGAGCACCCTTATGAGCATCACCCGATACGGCGCCGGCGAACGCGGCGCAGGCGGCCAACCCCTGCCCTTCGCCCGTGCGGTGGAAGCCGATGGCTGGCTGCACGTCTCCGGCCAGGTGGCCATGGAGAATGGCGAGATCATCGACGGCGGCATCGTCGCCCAGACCCACAAGACCATGCAGAATCTGATCGCCATCCTGCACGAAGCCGGCTACGGTCTGGAGCACGTGGTGCGGGCCGGCGTCTGGCTGGACGATCCGCGCGACTTCTGGAGCTTCAACAAGGTGTTCGCCGAGTACTTCGCCGGCCATGCCCCGGCGCGCGCCTGCGTGCAATCCTCCATGATGGTGGACTGCAAGGTCGAGATCGACTGCATCGCCTACAAACCCAAGGCCTGAGACAAACCGCACAGATGACCGAACCTACCCGCCAACGAGCCCGCGGCCTGGACCGCGCCTTCGACATCCTCGATCACCTCAAGCGGGTGGGTCGGCCGCTGCGCCCCAACGAGATCGCCGCGGGCCTGGGCATTCCCAAGTCCACCGTCTACGACCTGGTCGGCCTGCTGCTGGAGCGGCACATGCTCGATGCCGTGGGCCGCGACGGCCAGGTCTATCTAGGCCGCGAGCTGTACTTTCTCGGCCAGGCGCACCTGCGCCACTTCGATCTGGCCCGCGAGGCCGGACTGCTGCTGGACGACATCGTCGCCCAGACCCGCGAGACCGCCCAGCTGTGCCAGCTCAACGGCCGCAAGTACACCGTCTCGCTGATGAAGGAAGGCGCCCGCGCCTTTCGCATCTCGTCCAATGTCGGCGAAGACGCGCCCATTCCCTGGACCGCGTCCGGGCGACTGCTGCTCGGTCATCTGAGCGATGCCGAGATCCTCGCCCTGATCGATCCGGACGACTTCATCCTGCCCGACGGCAGCCGCCTGCCCCCGGCGACCTTTATCGCCGAGATCCGCAGCGCCTGCGCCGAAGGCTTCTTTTCCTTCGACAGCATCGCCGACACCTACACCCACTGCTTCGCCGCCCCGGTGCAGGACGCCAGCGGCCTGAGCATCGCCACCCTGTGCATAGTAGCGCCCCGCGCCGACGCCCAGGCCCACCATGCCGAGTACCGCCAGGTGCTGGTCGACAGCGCCCGCCGCCTGTCCCAGCGCCTGGGCGGCCAGGAGAATCCATGACCATCCTCAAAGCTCCCGAGAAGGGCGCCACCACGCCTGGCGCCAGCCTGCTCAGCGACATCGCCCTGCCCGCCCTGGTCATCCACCAGGCTGCGCTCGACCACAACATCGCCTGGATGCAGGCCTTCGCCAGCGACCGCGGTGCCGAATTGGCGCCCCACGGCAAGACCAGCATGGCCCCGGCACTTTTCCAGCGCCAGCTCGCCGCCGGCGCCTGGGGCATGACCCTGGCCACCGCGGTGCAGACCCGCGCCGCCCAGGCCCAGGGCGTACGCCGGGTGCTGATGGCCAACCAGCTGGTGGGGGCGCCCAACATGGCGCTGATCGCCGAGCTGCTCGCCGCCGATCCGGACTTCGACTTCCATTGCCTGGTGGATCATCCCGACCAGGTCACCGCCCTGGGCGCCTTCTTTGGCGCACGGGGGCTGGCGCTGCAGGTGATGATCGAATACGGCGTACCCGGCGGCCGTTGTGGTTGCCGCAGCGAAGCCGAGGTACGAGAACTGGCCCGGGCCATCGCCGGGCAACCGGCGCTGCGCCTGACCGGCATCGAAGGTTACGAGGGGGTGATCCACGGCGCCGAGGCGGCCACCGACATCCGCGCCTTCGCCGATTCCCTGGTGCGCTTGGCGGAGGAACTGCGCGGCCAAGGCGCCTTCGCCCTCGACCGCCCCATCGTCACCGCTTCGGGTTCGGCCTGGTACGACCTGATCGCCGCCGCCTTCGACCAGCTGGAAGTGCGCGAGCGCTTTCTCGCCGTCATGCGGCCCGGCAGCTATGTGGTCCATGACCATGGGATCTATCGCGAGGCCCAGCGTGGCGTCCTGGCCCGCACCGGTCTGAACGAGGGTCTGCAACCGGCGCTGGAGGTCTGGGCTCACGTGCAATCCCTGCCCGAACCCGGTTTCGCCATCCTGGCCCTGGGCAAGCGCGACATCGCCCACGATGCCGGCCTGCCGCTGCCGCTGCGCCGCTACCGGCCCGGCCAGACTGCAGCTGAAGCCATCGATGTCAGCGGCTGCACGGTCACGGCCATAATGGACCAGCACGCCTTCATGGTCGTCGCCCCGGGGACCGCACTGGCCATCGGCGACATCATGGCCCTGGGCACCTCGCACCCCTGCCTGACCTTCGACAAGTGGCGCCAGGGCTGCATCGTCGACGAAGGTCTGCAGGTCGTGGAGACCTTCGCGACCTGCTTTTAGGCTTGTTTGAAAGGTCGTCGAACGAAGGTCAGGCAAGGCAAAAATCTGTGAGGAAGCGGAGTTTACGAATGGTAAATGAGCATTCCGAACAGATTTTTAACGCAGCATGACCGAGTGCAGGCACCTTTCAGACAAAGCCTAGGGGCGCAGCTCGCCCTCTTCCTCCCCATCCCAGTAACGCACGCGCTCGGCATGCACCTTGATGAGGATCATGCCGGGCGTGTCGGTACCCTGGAGAAACCAGCGGTCCAGACTCTTGGTCCAGTGCGCCTCGAATTGCGCCTTGTCGCGGATCAGCTCGGCATGCCCTTCGATGCCGATGAAGAGGCCGGGCTTGCCGAGCAGACTCTTGCCCTCGCTGAAGCTCAGCCCCACCGCCGGATCCTGCTCGATGTCGCGGATCTTGGCCGAGTCCTCGTAGGCATAGAACCAGGAGTCCCCGTCATATTCGACGTCGCCGTTGTTGCTCATCGGCCGGCTGGTCAAACGCCCGGTGCCGGTGGTCAGCATGCAGAAATCCAGATCGCGCATCGCTTTGGAAAGGTCGTGCAGGGTCTTGTCGGCCATGGGGGTCGCTCCGGTTGGACGGGCAGGCAGTGCCCGTCTGCATTCAGACCGGGGGCGGCGGCCGCTTGGTTCCGGCGCGGCGGTCGCGACCGGGCTTTTCGGACGGAGGGCGTTCAGTGGAAATGACCTGCACTCATGCAGATCGGTCATCCCCCTGTCGCCTTATGCCAACGCTCCCTTTCTTAGGCCGCACCTGCCATTCAAGTGTCACCGCCGTTAAATAAAATCAACAAGCGCGCCAGGGAAAATCCCAGCGGACCAAGTTCGACTTGGTTGCCGATACAGCAACTTTCGGCAAGCACCCCATCTTCGAATGAACGCCAGCCCTACTACTTAGCGGAGAGATTCTTCATGAGCAGTAAGATCTCGCTATTGATGGTATCCACGACACTCTGCCTGACGTCACCGGTATTCGCCGCCGTTATCAACCACGATCAGGTACAACAGATCCGTGCCGACGCCACCGCCGTCGAATACTACTATCAGCCGATGATTGCCGACGGTCCGGACTCCTGCAACAACTATCCGGCGGTGGATTCCGCGGGCAATGTCAGCGGCGGCCTGCATCCCTCGGGCGCTCCGGATGGGCATTGTCGCGGCACCAATGGCCAGGTCTATTCGCGCATGGCCGAATACTTCAAACACTGCGCGATCATGTATTCCTGGTATTTCCCCAAGGATCAGCCGCCGAACTATCTGGGCGCCGCCGGCGGTCATCGCCATGACTGGGAAGATATCGTCGTCTGGACCAATGAGTGCAAAGTCGGCTCGCCCATATTGAAGATAGACTATTCCACCCACGGCAAATATCAGGTGAACTTCAATCCCCCCGTCTGGCGCGGCCGCAGCGGCTATCTCGCCCAGGGCGTCCATCCCAAGGTCACCTATCATGCGACCTACAAGGGCTTCGCCGACCACTCTCCCGATGCCACCAACGACATGGGGCGCAGCCAGCCACTGATCAGCTGGAGCCGGATGCCGGTACCCGCCAAGAACACCCTGAACAGCTATGACTTTGGCGCGGCAAACGTACCCTTCAAGGATGGCGGGGCCTTCTGGTCCAACCTGCAGAAGGCCTGGCAGACCCAGTGACCCTGTGGGGTAGCTGGGGCTCCCTGGCTGCGTGGCCGCAGGCGTCCAGCCAACGATGTGCTGGCGACTGCGGAGACACCCCGCTAGCGACGGCCGGTCCGCGTAGCCAGGGCCGAGACCCCGACCCCCAGGATCACCAGACCGAGCCCGGTGAGAAACAGCGGGGAGACGGTCGCGCCAAACGCCAGACAGGAGAAGGCGGTACCCACGAGCGGCACCCCCAGGGTGAAATTCGACATGCCGAACGTGGAGATCCTCCGCCCATGCTCCGCCGAGATGACGAAGCAGGCCGACGTCGCGATCGGACCGATGAACAACAGTGCCTCGACCAGCGTTCGATCCCAGACGATGGCGACCGGCGGCCCCTCGACGAGGTAGGCGGCAATGGCTAGGGGAATGGTGGCCAACAGCATCTGCCAGGGCGCCAGGAGCAGGGCCGGGGTTACCCAGCGGTGGCGCTTCACATGCAGGATGACGAACGCCCAGCTCACCGCCGCCAGCAGCAGGAAGGCCGCCCCCACGAGGGTGTCCGGCTGCGTCCAGTCGAGCTCTCCAGGGGAGCAGACCGCGACGACGCCCGCCATCCCCACCAGCAGCCCGGCAAGCTGCAGCCGGGTCGGCACTTCACGAAACAGCACCCAGGCCACGACCACGCACCACAGCGGCGTGGTGTAGGCCAGGAGCACGGCCTTGCTGGTGTCGACATGCACCATCGCCACCATGCCGAGTCCGGTAAAGGTCATCATCTGCAACAGGCCAACGCTGGCGACGATGGGCAGGTCCTGCCGGGTGGGCCGCCTGAGTTGCCCGCGCACGCCGAGATAGGCGAACAGGCAGAGCGCGGCACTGGCGAATCTGAGGGTCGCCAGCCAGAGCGGCGGCACGCTGTGCAGGGCAAGCTTCGTCACCGGCCAGCTACTGCCCCACAGCAGCACCATGAGTCCCAGGCACAGGTAGGTGGAGGAGATGCCCCGGCCCTTGATGCGGCTTTTCGCCAGATGCTGGATTGAAACGCTCATGGTGCCACCCTGTCGCAAGCAGATTTCCCAGGGTCATGATGCGGCGATACCAGCGAAAAAACGCACCTATCTGTTCCTCTAAAAAGAGAAGATAGGTAAGTTCTACCCACAAAATGAGCAGCATAGGAAAATCTCACCATGAGCCGAGCGACGCTCGATGAGGCCAGCCTGCGTATCCTCGATGCGCTTCAGGAAAATGCGGAGCTCAGCAATGCGGAGCTGGCCGACATCGTGGGCCTTTCCGCTTCACCCTGCTGGCGACGCGTCGCGGAAATGAAGGAGCGTGGCGTCCTGCGCGGCGCTGTGACGCTGGTCGATCCGGCAGCGCTCAACCTGGCCATCAACGTCTTCGTGCATGTGTCGCTCAAGCTTCAGGACAAGCAGTCCCTGGAGATCTTCACCAATGCGATCAAGGAGCGCCCGGAAGTGATGGAGTGCTACCTCATGAGCGGCGAGGCGGACTTCATGTTGCGGGTGGTGAGCGAAGACCTGAGCAAATACCAGACGCTCCTGCTCGACTGCCTGACGTCCATCCCCGTCGTGGCCAGCATCAGATCGAGCTTTGCCCTGAGCCAGGTGAAATACACCACGGCCCTGCCCACCAATCATCTGCGAAAGCGTCCGGCCGGCAGCAACGGTTGAGCGTGCGGAACGCCAGGCCAGTCAGGTCGGGCCTACGTCCAGGCGGTTCCGCTCGAGGCTTCGGTCAGGTTCCCCGCGGCTTGGCTCGCGCCGTGGGTTCGGCGATCAAGGGATCGTCCGGCCAGTAGTGCTTGGGATAGCGACCCTTGAGATCCTTCTTCACCTCGCCATAGGTATTGGCCCAGAAACTGGCCAGGTCCTGGGTGACCTGCACCGGTCGCCGCGCGGGCGAGAGCAGGTGCAGCTTGACCGCCAGTCGTCCACCGGCGAGGCGCGGGGTGTCGGCCAGGCCGAACAGCTCCTGCAGCCGTACCGCCAGCACCGGCGGCTGCTCGCTGTAGTCCAGGCGGATGCTGGAACCGGAGGGCACCGCCAGGCTGCGCGGCGCCAGCTCGTCCAATTGCCGCGGCAGCGGCCAGGGCAGCAGGCCCTGCAGCATGGTGGCCAGGTCCAGAGTGGCGAAGTGGGCCAGCCGGGTGACGCGCTCCAGATAGGGCAGCAGCCAGTCTTCCAGGCTGACCAGCAGGGCGGCGTCGCTCACATCCGGCCAGTCGCTCGTCTGCTTCTGCTGCAGGTCCAGCTGGCGCAGCAGCGCCACCCGCGCCTGCCACTGGCGCAAGTCCGGCGTCCAGGGCAGCAACTCCAGGCCCTTGCGCCGCACCAGCCCGAGCAGCGCCCGGCTGCGGGCGGCGGCGTCCAGATTCTTCAGCGGCTCGCGACTCAGCACCAGTTGGCCGATCCGCCGCTGGCGTTCCGCACGCAGCACCCCCTCGCGTTCATCCCAGTCCAGTTCGTCGTGACTCACCACCTGCTCGGCCAGCGGCCCTTCGAACAGCGCCGGATCCAGTTCGGCGGCGAGGTAGATGCGCTCTTCGCGCTGCCCCTGGCGACTGCCCAGGTCGGCCACCACCAGCCAGGGCGATTTCATCAGCCCATCCGGCTCGCCAAAGCTGGCGGCCCGGCCATTGGCCAGGCGATAGTCCTGGCCGCCGGCCTTGCGCTGCTGGGCGATGCGATCCGGATAGGCGCAGGCCAGCAAAGCGCCGGTCCAGCGCGGGTGTTCGGGATCGGCCACCGGCTGCCCGGCCGGGCCGCGCAACAGGCCGCGATACTGGCGGATCAGCTGACGAATGCGCGCCACGCCGCCGCGCGGCCCCCGGCCTTCGCCCGCCAGCAGCAGGAGACGGGTGTGCAGATCGGCGCCCTGCCCCGGGGTCAGGTCGCGCTCGCCCAGCAGCGCGGCGATCTCGCAGGCACGCTCGGCCAGGCCCCAGGCCTGACCGCGCAACAGCAGGTGGGCCAGCCGCGGATGGGCCGGCAGGCCGCTCATGGCCTGGCCGTGAGGCGTGAGCACGCCCTGGTCGTCCAGGGCGCCCAACCGCAGCAGCAGATCGCGGGCCTGGGCGAGGGCGGCAGCGGGCGGGGGATCGAGCCAGGCCAGCTCCTCGGCGTTCATGCCCCAGCGCGCCAGTTGCAGGGCCAGACCGGCCAGATCGGCCTGGAGGATCTCGGCGCTGTCATAGGCCGGCAGCTGCTGATGCAGCTCTTCCGACCAGAGTCGATAGCAGACCCCCGGTTCCAGGCGGCCGGCGCGACCCTGGCGCTGGGTCGCCGAGGCACGGGAGATGCGGCGGGTGGTCAGGCGGGTCATGCCGCTGCCGGGATCGAAGGCCGGCACGCGCGCAAGGCCCGCGTCCACCACCACCCGCACCCCTTCGATGGTCAGGCTGGTCTCGGCGATGTTGGTGGCCAGCACCACCTTGCGCGTACCCGCCGGCGCCGGCTCGATGGCCGCGCGCTGGGCGGCCAGCTCCAGCTCGCCGTGCAGCGGACAGAGCAATACCCCCGCGGGCAGTTGCTCCGCCAGGCGCTCGGCAGTGCGGCGGATCTCCGCCTGGCCGGGCAGAAAGACCAGCAGGCTGCCGGTCTCCTCGTCCAGTGCCTGCAGCACCGTGGCGGCCACCCGCGCCTCCAGGCGTTCGTCCTGGCCGAGCGGTCGGCTCCAGCGGGTCGTCACCGGAAACATGCGCCCTTCGCTGCGCACCACCGGCGCTCCGCCCAGCAAGGCAGCCAGGCGTTCGCCTTCCAGGGTTGCCGACATCACCAGCAGCTTGAGCGGGGTGTCACGCAGCAGCTCGCGGCCGCTCAGGGTCAGCGCCAGGGCCAGGTCGGCGTCCAGGCTGCGCTCGTGGAATTCGTCGAAGATCACCAGGCCGACGCCCTCCAGCGCCGGATCGTCCTGCAGCCGTCGGGTGAGGATGCCCTCGGTGACCACCTCGATGCGGGTGCGCGGGCCTACCCGGCTTTCCAGGCGGATGCGATAGCCCACCGTCTCGCCAACGCCTTCGCCCAGTTCCGCGGCCAGGCGCTCGGCGGCGGCGCGCGCCGCCAGCCGGCGCGGCTCCAGCAGCAGGATGCGCTGACCGGCCAGCCAGGGCTCATGCAACAGCGCCAGGGGCACCCGGGTGGTCTTGCCGGCCCCCGGCGGCGCTTCCAGCACGCAGTCATCGCGGTGGGCGAGGGCCTGGCGCAGCTCGGGCAGGACAACATCGATGGGCAAGGGCGTCATTGGGCACGGCCGGTGGTCTCAACGGGGCGGGCAGTATAAGAGCGGCTAACAAAATGTAGCGAGCGGCTGTCAGGCAGGTGCGCGCGGCGCGCAGGAACCGCAGTGTACGAGTGGTACATGAGGATTCCGAGCACTGCACGCGCCTGTATGGCAGACGCGCAGTAGTTTTGTTTGTCGCTCCAAAGCGTCTCGCCCGCCGTGATTCCGGCCGCTATAGTGGCGGCCTCATCCAACCGGAGGTTGTCTATGTCGATGCGTACCCGCGCGGTGTGTGGCGTCCTCGCCGCAGCCCTGTTCACCCAGCTGACCGCTTGCGGTTCGCTGTTCTATCCCGAGCGCCGCGGCCAGATCACCGGCAGTGGCCGGATCGATCCGGGCATCGTCGCCCTCGATGCCATCGGCCTGCTGTTCTACATCATTCCCGGCCTGATCGCCTTTGGCGTGGACTTCGCCACCGGCGCCATCTACCTGCCCGACAACAAGCGCGCCGAGGTTGATCCCAGCGAGCTGAACAAGGCGGTCAACCCGGATGGCAGCGTCGATCGCGCGCGCCTCAAGGCCATTATCCAGCAGGCCACCGGCCACAACCTGCCGCTGGACGATCCGCGCCTGCTGCAGCGCAGCGGCAGCAACGAGCAGCTCGCCAGCCTGGGCCTCGCCCCGCGCGCCTGATGAGCGACCCGCACGGCACCGAGCGGCTCCTGCGTCGCGCCACTGCCGCCTCGGTGGCGGTGGCGACGACGCTGATCCTGGCCAAGGCCGTGGCCTGGTGGTTCAGCGGCTCGGTCAGCCTGCTCGCCGGCCTGACCGACTCGCTGCTCGATGGCCTGGCCTCGGTGTTCAACCTGCTGGCGGTGCACTACGCCCTCAAGCCGGCGGACGACGACCACCGCTATGGCCATGGCAAGGCCGAGTCCCTGGCCGGCATCGCCCAGGCGGTCTTCATCGGCGTCAGCGCCGTGCTCATCGCCTGGCAGGCCATCGGGCGGCTGCAGCAACCCGAACCCCTGGGTGCCCATGCCCTGGGCATCGCCGTCACCCTGTTTTCCCTGGCCCTGACCGCCGTGCTGGTGGCCTACCAGCAGCACGTCATCCGCCTCACCGACTCCACGGTGGTCCGCGCCGACGCCCTGCACTATCGCTCCGACCTGCTGCTCAATGTCGGCATCCTGATCGCCCTGGCGCTGACCGGCTTCGGCTGGTACTGGCTGGATCCGCTGTTCGGCCTGGCCATCGCCCTCTACATCCTCTGGAGCGCCTACGGCATCGCCCGCGACTCCTTTGGCGTGCTGATGGACCAGGAACTGCCCGCCGACATCAGCGAGCACATGCTGCAGCTGGCCTGCCAGGTTCCGGGGGTGGAAGGTGCCCATGACCTGCGCACCCGCCTCTCCGGCAATCACTGGTTCGTGCAACTGCACCTGGAGCTGCCGGGCGAGATGAGCCTGTCCCGTGCCCATGTGCTGTGCGATGAGGTGGAAGCCGCCATCCGCGCCGAGTATCCCCAGGCCGAGGTGCTGGTCCACGCCGATCCGCTGGACGCACCCGACGTTCCGCACCGTCATCCGTTGCCGCCCGCCCCCTGAGCGGAACCCGGCGCCGCTGCGCCCTCTCGAATCTGCTGAGCCTGATTCGAGAGAGCGCCCCAGACGGCGCCGGAGTCCACCATGAAAACCATGCACCCGGTCGCGCACCTTGCCGACCTGCGCGAAGACCGCGGTACCGCGGTCGAGATCGAAGGCACCGCAATCCTGCTGCTGCGCGTCGGTGACGAGGTACGTGCCTTCCAGGCGCAGTGCCCTCACGCCGGCGCGCCGCTGGCCGAGGGCGCGGTCTGCCAGGGCCGCCTGGTCTGTCCCTGGCACAAGGCGAGTTTCGCCGTCGACGATGGCCGCCTCTGCGAACCGCCGGCGCTGGATGCCTTGCAACGCTATCCGGTGGACGTGCGCGACGGCGAGGTGCTGGTCGGGACCGAGCCCCTGCCCGCGCAGACGGCGGAGCCCCAGTCCGACGATCGCCTGTTCATCGTCATCGGTGCGGGCGCCGCGGGCACCGCCGTAGCGGCGGCCCTGCGAGAATTCGGCTTTGGCGGCCGCCTGCTGCTGATCGGCCGCGAACCGG
This sequence comes from Pseudomonas oryzihabitans, assembly GCF_014522265.1. Classification (GTDB taxonomy): domain Bacteria; phylum Pseudomonadota; class Gammaproteobacteria; order Pseudomonadales; family Pseudomonadaceae; genus Chryseomonas; species Chryseomonas aestiva. Next base: position 2,478,279 of record NZ_CP017024.1, on the reverse strand, counting down.
GTGAACCCTATGACCGGACCGCCCTGTCCAAATTCGTCCTCCAGGGCGACAAGGCCCCCGATGAAGCTCCACCGCTGCGCGAGGCCGACTTCTTCCGCCAGCAGCGCATCGAACGCCTGCACGTCGAGGTGACGCGCCTGGATCCCCAGGTCCGCCAGCTGGAACTCGCCAACGGCCAGACCCTGAACTACGACGGCTGCGTGCTCGCCACCGGCGGCGAACCCAGGCCCCTTGACGTGCCCGGTGCCGAGCTCAAGGGCGTCCACCTGCTGCGGACCCGCGCCGACGCGGCCGCCATCCTGGCCAATCTGCCTGAAGAAGGCCGCGTGGTGATCGTCGGCGCCAGCTTCATCGGCCTGGAAGCCGCCTCCGCCCTGCGCAAGCAGGGCCTGGCGGTGGACGTGGTCGCCCCCGCTTCCCTGCCCTTCGTCAAGCAGATGGGCGAGACCCTCGGCCAGCATTTCAAGACCCTGCATGAAGCCAATGGCGTGACCTTCCATGCTCCCAGCGAGGTGGTGGGCTTTGCCGGCGACGACCAGGTGCGCCAGGTCAGCCTCAAGGACGGCACCCACCTGCCCGCCGACCTGGTCCTGGTGGGTACCGGCATCGCCCCGGCGACCGCCTTCCTGGCCAATCTACCCCTGGCCGAAGACGGCAGCGTCCCGGTGGATACCCAGCTCCAGGCCGCCGCGGGCCTCTACGCCGTTGGCGATCTGGCCACCTTTCCCTTTGCCGGTCAGCCGACCCGCATTGAACACTGGCGCCTGGCCCAGCAACACGGCCGCCTGGCGGCGCGCAATCTGCTCGGCCACGCCGAACGCTACGCGGACGTGCCCTTCTTCTGGACCCTGCATCACGGCAAGCGCTACGAATACCTCGGTCATCCCCGCCAGTGGGACGACATGCACCTCGACGGTAGCCTGGGCGACCAGACCTTCGTCGCCCTGCTGCTGGCCGAAGACCGGGTGGTCGGCGTCGTGGCTTGCCAGCGGGAGCGCGCCACCGCGGTGCTGAGCCAGCTCATGCGCCAGCCGCTATCACGCGCACGTGCCCTGGACGTCCTGGCAACGTCCTGAGCGGGAACGACCCGGACGCACCTGCGGGACAGGGGCGTTCCGGTCGCTCCGAGGCGCCTCAGTTCTTCGCGTTGAACATCTCGCTGAACAGCTGCTTGTGGGCCGCGTAGTAATCGGCCACGACCTTGTCGGCGGAACTGTCACGCGCCTGGAGCATCAGCTGCTGCAAGTCGCCGGCCGGCAGGTGGTAGTGGGCGAAGAAGGTGGCAACCTGCGGGTACTCGGCCGGAAATTCCTTGCGCGCCATGGCATGGATCTGCTCCGCCGTGCCGAAGACCCCCTTGGGATCGTCGAGATAGCGCAGCTTCCACTTGGAAAACATCCAGTGCGGACTCCAGGCATTGATCACCGACCACTTGCCGCGCTTCAGATTGCGATCCATCTCGGTGAGCATGCCGACTTCGGACGAAGCGACGATCTTGTAGCCCTTGAGCTGATAGACGTCGAAGGCCTTCTCGGTCAGTTTGTACTGGCCATTGCCGACTTCCGAGGAAAGGATCTTGCCGTCGAGCTTGGCTCGCACTTCCGGCTTCTTCAGGTCCTCGATACTGGAGAGTTCGCCCTGGGGAACGGACTCCGGCACCGCCATCCCCAGCTTGCCCTCGTAGAGCACGCCCAGATCGGTGAGCCTGTCCTTGTGCTTGTCGACGAACACCGCATGAGTGGTGGGCAACCAGACCATGGGAATGAGATCGATACTGCCATTGGCCATGGCCTGGAACTGGATGCCGATGTCAGCCTGCACCAGCTTCACCGGCAACTTCAGCTGGTCTTCGATGGCGACCTGGGCAAGCTTCGCGGTGATTTCCGCGTCCGACCAGTTGACCCAGCCAATGCGGACCGGTCCCTGGGCGGCCTGGACTACCTGGCTGGCGATCGTCAGGCCCACCACGGCGACCAGACCCAGCACCTTGCGCTTCATGTTCTGTGCAACATTCATCAGCTCTATCTCCGGCGTTTGTAGTGTTGTTGTTGCTGGCAGTCTCAAGGCGAAGAACGTGTTGTTGTTGAGTAGAAAGCGTCCGCTAGAGCGCCCGCTCCAGGTCCGGCAGGGCCTGGAACAGATCGGCCACCAGGGTGTAGTCGGCCACCTGGGTGATGGGCGCCTCGGCATCCTGGTTGATGGCGACGATGACCTTGGAACCGCTCATGCCCGCCAGATGCTGGATGGCGCCGCTGATCCCCACGGCCACATAGAGATCGGGCGCGACATGCTTGCCGGTCTGGCCCACCTGCAGGTCGTTGCCGGCAAAGCCGGCATCCACCGCGGCGCGCGAGGCCCCGACGGCGCCACCCAGTCGATCGGCCACCCGCTCGACCAGGGCGAAGTTCTCCCGGCTGCCCAGACCACGCCCGCCGGATACCACCACGCGGGCACTGCCCAGCTCGGGCCGTGCGCTGGTGCTGAGCACCTCGCTGACGACGCGGCTCGCCGCCGGTAGCAACGCCTGTTCCAGGCGCACGATCGGGCAAGTCGGCTCCCCCTGCTCCGCCGGGGCGAAGGCGGACGCGCGAATCGTCAGGACCTGCACCTCATCGAGGGATTCGATTCGGGCGATGGCACTGCCGGCATAGATCGGCCGGCGGAACACGGTCGGGCTGTCGATGCCGATGACCTCGGCGATCATCCCCACATCCAGCAAGGCTGCCACCCGCGGCAGGACGCTACGCCCCTGGACGCTGGCCTCGGCCAACAACTGCCCGGGCTGCCGGCCCGCCAGCCCGGCGATCAGCTCGGCCTGGCTTTCCGGGGCGCACGGCGCGGCGGTCTCGACCACCAGCACCCGGTCCACCCCAACCAGGGCCGCCGCCTGCTCCGCCGCCGCGGCAGCACCTGGCCCGATCAACAGCAACTCGATGGGCTGCGCCAGCTCCCTGGCCGCCATGACAACGTTCGCCGTGCCAGCCTTGAGCTGGCCCTGGTGCTGTTCGGCGAGGATCAAGGTAGCCATCAGAGCACTCCCGCACGCTGTTTGAGGTGACTCACCAGTTCATCGACGGACTGGACCCGGATGCCGGCTGAGCGCTGGATGGGAGGCTGCACGCCCAGCAAGCGGGTATGCGTCTTGGTCGCGATGCCCAGCGCCGTGCCGTCAAGCATCTCCAGCGGCTTCTTCTTGGCCTTCATGATCGCGGGCAGCGAGGCATAGCGGGGCTCGTTGAGCCGCAGATCGCAGGTCACGACCGCGGGTGAGCGCAGCGCGACGGTCTGGCGCCCGCCATCGATCTCACGCTCGACGATCCATTCACCCGCCGCATGGCTCAGCGACGAGGCGCAGGTGGCCTGGGGCAGGCCGGCGAGTTGCGCCAGCATCTGGCCGGTCTGGCTGTTTTCCTGGTCGATGGCCTGCTTGCCGAACAGCACCAGGTCCGGACGCTCGCGCTCGACGACCCGGGTCAGCGCCTTGGCCACGTTCAAGGGTTCCAGGGGGCCCGGCAGCTCCACCAGCAGCGCTCGATCCGCTCCCAGGGCCAGGGCCACGCGCAATTGCTCCTGCGCGGCGCTGCCGCCGACCGTCACCACCACGACCTCCTGGGCGATGCCCCTCTCCTTGAGGCGGATGGCTTCCTCGACGGCGATTTCGCAGAAGGGATTCAAGGCCATCTTGACGCCTGCCAGCTCGACGTCGGAACCGTCGGTCTTCACCCGCACCTTGATGTTCGGATCGATGGCGCGCTTCACCGCGACCAGCACTTTCATCGTCTCTCCTGGGGCCCCTGGGGCCGTGGCTACCACCTGAGATGGGCCAATCCTAGCCATGGCTCGGCGTCGTCGGCAAGAGAAATGTACACGATGGATTTATTTATTGACACTAATGTACATTCACCCCAGATTGAGTGAAAACACGCCTGATGTCTTCAGCCCGGAGAGCCCGAGATGTCCACCGATCCGCTCCTGCAGCCGTACCAGCTCAAGCACCTGACCCTGCGCAATCGCATCATCACCACGTCCCACGAGCCGGCCTATCCCGAGGACGGCATGCCCAAGGCGCTGTACCGCGCCTATCACGTCGAGCGCGCCAAGGCCGGGGTCGCCCTGACCATGACGGCCGGGTCGGCGGCCGTTTCCCGCGACAGCCCGCCGGTGTTCAACAACGTGCTGGCCTGGAAGGACGAGGTGGTGGGCTGGCTGCGGGACCTGACGGACGAATGCCATGAGCATGGCGCGGCGGTGATGATCCAGCTCACCCACCTGGGCCGCCGCACCCGCTGGGACAAGGCGGACTGGCTGCCGGTGGTGTCGCCCTCCCACGAGCGCGAGCCGGCGCACCGGGCCTTCCCCAAGCAGATCGAAGACTGGGATATCGAGCGCATCATCAAGGACTACGTCGACGCCGCCGAGCGCATGAAGTACGCCGGCCTCGACGGCCTGGAGCTGCAGGCCTACGGCCATCTGATGGATCAGTTCTGGTCGCCGCTGACCAATACCCTGGACGGCCCCTATGGCGGCTCGCTGGAAAATCGCATGCGCTTCACCTTCGAGATCCTGCGCGGCATTCGCCAGCGCTGCGGCGAAGACTTCCTGGTGGGCATTCGCTACACCGGCGACGAGACCCTGCCCGGCGGCATCGACGCCAACGACGGCATGACCATCTCCCGACTGCTCAAGGACAGTGGCCTGGTGGATTTCCTCAACGTGATCCGCGGCCATATCGAAACCGATGCCGGCCTGACCGACGTCATCCCGATCCAGGGCATGCGCAATTCGCCGCACCTGGATTTCGCCGGTGAAATCCGCTCGGCCACCGGCTTTCCGACCTTCCACGCCGCGAAGATTCCCGACGTCGCCACCGCGCGCCACGCCATCGCCTCGGGCAAGGTCGACATGATCGGCATGACCCGGGCGCACATGACCGATCCGCATATCGTGCGCAAGATCATCGAGAAGCGCGAAGAAGAGATCCGCCCCTGCGTCGGCGCCAACTATTGCCTGGATCGCATCTACCAGGGGGGCGCGGCCTATTGCATCCACAACGCCGCCACCGGCCGCGAGACCACCATGCCGCACGACATCCCCAGGGCGGCGCTGCCGCGCAAGGTGGTGATCATAGGTACCGGCCCGGCCGGCCTGGAAGCGGCGCGGGTAGCCGGGGAGCGTGGCCACCGCGTCAAGGTGTTCGAAGCCGCCGATCGCCCCGGCGGCCAGATCCGCCTGACCGCCCAGAGCGAACGGCGGCGCGAGATGATCAGCATCATCGACTGGCGCATGGCCCAGTGCGACCGTCTGGGCGTGGAATTCGCCTTCAACACCTGGGCCGAGGCCGACACGGTGCTGGCCGAAGAACCCGACGTGGTGATCGTCGCCACCGGCGGCCTGCCCCACACCGAGATCCTCAGCCAGGGCAACGACCTCACCGTCTCGACCTGGGACATCATCTCCGGCGACGTCAAACCCGGTCGTCAGGTGCTGATCTTCGACGACGCCGGCGATCATGCCGCCCTGCAGGCCGCCGAGGTCATCGCCAGGAGCGGCGCCCAGGTGGAGATCGTCACCCCGGATCGGGCCTTTTCCGCGGAAGTCATGGCCATGAACCTGGTGCCCTACATGAGGACGCTGCAGGATCTCGACGTGACCTTCACGGTGACCTACCGCGTCGACCGGGTCGCACGGCGCGAAGGTCGGCTGGTCGCCACCTTCAAGAGCGACTACGGCCCGGTGCACAAGGAACGCGTGATCGATCAGGTGGTGGTGAACCACGGGACCGTGCCACTGGACGATCTCTATTTCGAGCTGCGACCACAGTCGAAGAACGACGGCGCCGTGGAGCACCAGGACCTGATCGCCGGCAAGCCGCAGAACCTCGTCACCAACCCGGCCGGGCGCTTCCAGCTGTTCCGTATCGGCGATGCCGTGGCCGCGCGCAATACCCATGCGGCGATCTACGATGCGCTGCGCCTGATGAAGGATCTGTAGCCCAGCGAGCCGCCCTGGTCGCCGGCCAGGGCTAGCTGCCTACAGACCTAGAGCTCGCCCGCTGCCGGCGCCTGGCGGAAGGTCTCGCTGAGCGGCACGAAGACCCCGGGCTCGGCTTCGGCATAACCGAACTTGCCAAAGAAGCGGTCGAGTTCACGCTGGGTGGGGCGCTCACCGGTAAAGATGCTGGTGTAGTGCGGAATGCGCCGGAAGCGTTCGGTCAGCCCCTCGGCGGTCTTCATCGAGATATAGCCGATCTGCGTCAGGTACAGCGTCCGCGCCCGGGTGTCGGCCGCATCGGCGTCGTAGCCGAAGCGCTGGAACATGCTGGAAAGCGCCGCCATGCGCGTGCGATCGGCAAGGGCGATGGCCTCCGTCACTTCCGCGGATTGCAGCGCCCAGCTGCGTACCGCGAACTCGAACTGGGAGTCGAACAGCTCGGCGTTCAACCAGCACTCGAAGACATTGAGGATCGCCTCGGCGATGCTTTCCGCATAGCTCTCGCATTGCCGGATCAGATTGCCGGTGTTCTTGTCGCGCCAGCGATCGAGCAGCGCGGCCAGCAGCTGCTCCCGATCCTCGAAGAACCAGTAGAAGCTGGTACGCGACAGCTTCAGACGCTTGGCGAGCGGCATCACCTTGACGCCATCGATGCCGGATTCCTTCAGGGCCTCGTAGGCTGCCTCCAGCCAGCCATCGGCCGAGCCGCGCCAGCCACTGTCGGCGGCCTTTTCCCTGTCCCGCGCCTTGCTCTGTCGCGCCATCAACCGCTTATCCCGTGCAATACTGTCCAGCAACTGTACAGCACCGCGCTTTTCTCTGCGCACCCAGGTGGATTCCTGCTTCTCGACGGCGTCCGCCGTGACGAATCGGGACTGAAGGCATAGCCCCGGCGAAGGCAGGCTCCCATGCAGCGCTCCGAATCCATGCGACGTTCCAAAGGCTATCGCCGGCTCATCCCGTCCATGAACGCCCTGCTGGTCTTCGAGGCTGCCGCTCGCCTTGGCAGCTTCACCCTGGCCGCCCAGGAACTCGGGGTGACCCAGGCCGCAGTCAGCAAGCAGATCCGCTTCCTGGAAGAACTGCTGGATACCCGCCTGTTCCACCGCCTGCACCGTGCCATCCAGCTTACCCCCGACGGCAGCGCGCTGTTTCTGGTCATGGGTGATTCCCTGCAGCGCATCGCGGCGACCTTCGACAAGATTCTCGACGGCCAGGCCGAGCAGGAAATCGTCCTGGCCTGTACCAGCGCCTTCTCCCATCTGCGGATCATGCCCCGCCTGCCGGCCTTGCAGGCACTGCTGCCCGATCTCCAGCTGCGCCTGGTCCCGCCGCTGCATCGCGAGGCCGATCTGGCCATCCGCTACGGCGATGGCAGCTGGGATGATGGCACGGCCACCCTGCTGTTCGACGAAGAGGTCTTTCCGGTCTGCGCACCCGAGTGGCTGGTGAGCCATGCCGCACCGCACTCCATCGCGGACCTCTACCAGAGTCCGCTGATCGACTCGGACGCCACGCTGGAAGGCTGGATGACCTGGAGCACCTGGTTCCGCGCCCTGGACCATACCCCACCACGGCTGCGCATCGGCCTGCGCTGTACCCACTATGCCGACACCATCCGGGCGGCGACCCAGGGCCTTGGGATCGCCCTGGGCTGGCAGCGTCTGGTCGCCCCACTGCTGGCGGACGGCCAACTGGTCCGGGTGACGGACTTCATCGTCAAGCCGCGCGATGCCTATTACCTGGTGGTGCCCCATGGTCGCCAGTCGGTGGTGGGCGAGCTGCTGCCGACCTGGCTGCGCGACGAGCCAGGCGCCCATGGACCGCTCTAGATCAAGGGTTACATCGCATAACCCAGACTCATGCCAGCTTAACAATAAAGCGCGTTGACCCCTTCCAGGGGCGCTTCGATACTGCGGCCACCTACCCCCGGCCAACGTCTCCCCTGAGGTGCCCCATGGATAACGCCCCTGCCAAGAGCCATCGCGAGCTGCTCGCCCAGCGCCAGCCGGGTCATGGTCTACCCGGCGAGCTGTATGGCCGGCAAGACGTCTTCGCCACGGACCTCGAGATCTTCTACAACCGGCACTGGATCGTGGTCGGCGTGACCGCGGACATCCCCGAGCCGGGCGATGTCTCCACCCTCGACATCGGCAAGGCCTCCATCATCCTGGTGCGCGACGACGACGAGAACATCCGGGCCTTTCGCAACGTCTGCCGGCACCGGGGCGCGCGGCTCAGGGAGGCGGGCAAGTCCACCGTGGGCATGCTGGTCTGCCCCTATCACCAGTGGACCTACGACCTCGACGGCCAACTGAAGCATGCCGCGCACATGGGCCAGGACTTCGACGCCAGCTGTCGCAGCCTCCTGCCGGTGGCGGTACGGGTAGTGGGTGCCCATATCCTGGTCTGCCTGAGCGAAGACCCACCCCAGGACATCGCTACGCTCGCGTCCGAGATGACGTCCCGCTTCGCACCCTACGCCCTGCAGCTCAGCAAGATCGCCCACGAGAGCGAGATCATCGAGAACGGCAACTGGAAGCTGGTGATCGAGAACAATCGCGAGTGTTATCACTGTGCTGCGGGCCATCCGGAATTGAACGCCTCCTTCCTGCCGGAAGACTTCGGCGTCTGCACCGACGGCATGAGTCCGGAATCGCTCCAGGCCCTGGCGGAGTATCAGGCGAAGAATGCCGCGGCCCGGCAGGACTGGGAAGACCAGGGCCATCTCTGCGCCGCCGTGGAGCACCTGGAAGAAGACAGCGTCACCCAGTTCCGCTCGCAGCGCCTGGTCATCGCCAACCACGGCGAATCCCAGACCCTGACCACCCGCGTGGCCTGTACCCGGCTGCTGGGCGACCTGCAGCGCCGCGACCTGGGCGATGTGCATTTCTGGACCCATAACTCCTGGACCCACGTGATGAGCGATCACGCCGTGGTCTCCTACCTCATCCCGCTCGGCCCGGACCAGACCCTGGTCAGGACCAAGTGGCTGGTCCATGCCGAGGCCGTGGAAGGCGTCGACTACGACCTCCAGACCCTGATCGAGGTCTGGCAGGCGACCAATCTGCAGGACGCCGGGCTCGTCGCCCTCACCCAGCGCGGCACCCAGGATCCCGCCTACGTGCCCGGCCCCTTCTCGACCTTCACCGAGACCTACGTCGAGCAATTCACCCGCTGGTACGCCGCCCGCCTCGCGGCCCACGGGGTGTGAGGAATGACCATGACCGCGCTCACCCCCTTGGCCACCGCGCAAGGCAGCCGCTTCAACGACGCCCGGACCTGGTCGGCGTTCGGCGCGGCCTGGAGCAGTGCCGAACAGAAGACCCTCGAATGCTGCGCCATTCGGGTCGAGACCGCCGACGTCAAGACCTTCGTCTTTCGCTGTCCCGACTTCGTGGCCCTCGCCTTCGAGCCGGGTCAGTTCATCACCCTGTCGCTGACCATCGACGGCCAGCGGCTGTCGCGCTGCTACACCCTGTCCTCCACGCCGACCCGCCCCTTCAGCCTTGCCATCACCGTCAAGCGCGTACCCGGCGGGCCGGTGTCGAACTGGCTGCACGATCACCTGGAGGTTGGCAGCCGGCTGCAGGCTTCCGGCCCGGCAGGCATCTTTACCCCGGTCGGACATCCGGTGCGCAGGTTGCTCTATCTGTCCGCCGGCTCGGGGGTCACGCCGCTGATGGCCATGACGCGCGCCGCCTTCGACCTGGGTAGCGATCCGGACATCGCCTTCGTCCACAGTGCCCGTACCCCCCGGGACATCATCTTCCGCGACGAACTGGCGCACCTGCAGGCCACACAACCTGGCCTCAGGGTCTTCGCCATCTGCGAGGCACCCGGCGCCGAAGCGGACTGGCAGGGCCCGCTCGGCCGTCTGGATCTGCCCCTGCTGGAGCGACTGGTGCCGGACTTCCGCGAACGGGAGGTCTTTATCTGTGGCCCCCAGGGCTACATGGACGCCGTCCAGCGCACCCTGCAGGAACGCGGCTTCGATCTTGCCCACTTTCACCAGGAGAGCTTCACGATCGGCAGTCCGGCGGCCCCCGCCGAAATCGCGCCTACCGCGGTCGGCGAGGCCCTGTTCACTGTCACCCTGGCCCGCTCGGGCAAGGTGTTCAGCATGGCGGGCGACCAGACAGTGCTCAGCGCCGCCAGGCGCGCGGGTGTCATCGTGCCCTCCTCCTGTGGGCAAGGCCTCTGTGGTACCTGCAAGACGGCCCTGCTCGAAGGCCAGGTGGAGATGCGGCATGCCGGTGGCATTCGCCAGCGCGAGATCGACCGCGGGTTGCGACTGCTGTGCTGCAGCAGGCCCACGTCCAATCTGGTGCTCGACCTCTAGCAGCTTCGGTCCCGTGAAGGCGCCCTACCGGACGCTCCTCGACGAGGCGTCTCTGCCGCCAGCCTTTGCTCAGCCGTGCGCTACGGCGCGCTGGGTCTGGGTCAGGACAGCCGTTCCTCGATTCGCGCGGACCACCGCCCAGCGTTTCGCTTCCGTATAGAACTCCTGAGGGTCCGGACACCTCTCAACTGAAGCGTCAGCCCCGTGATCGATGGCGATCCCGCTGACGGCCTTGAGAGACACCGAGCCCCCATGAATGCCCCCCTAGCCACCGCACCTCGCCCCTATCGCGTCGGCCTGATCGCCGATACCCATGGCCTGCTGCGGCCCCAGGCGCTGGAAGCCCTGGCCGGCAGCGACTTCATCCTGCACGCCGGAGACATCGGCAAGCCCGACATCCTCGACGCCCTGCGCGAGCTGGCACCGCTGGCGGTGGTCCGCGGCAACAACGACGACCTGCCCTGGGCCGACGACATCCCGGAGCGCGTCACCCTGACCCTGGCCGACGTCGACATCCATATGCTGCACATCCTGCCCGAGCTGGATCTGGCGGCCGCCGGTGCCACGGTGCGGGTGGTGGTCAGCGGCCATTCGCACAAGCCGCTGATCGAAGAGCGTGCTGGCGTACTCTACATAAATCCCGGCAGCGCTGGCCCGCGGCGCTTTCGGCTGCCGATCAGCGTCGGCCGCCTGACCCTGGATGCCGGCCAGCTCCAGGCCGAGATCCTGGAACTCACCCCCTGAAGGAATCCCGATGAGCATCGATTACCACTCCTACGAACCCAGCCAGGGCCACGGCCTGCCCCATGACCCCTTCAACGCCATCATCGCGCCCCGTCCCATCGGCTGGATCTCCTCCCATAGCGAAAGCGGCGTTCTCAACCTGGCGCCCTACAGCTTCTTCAATGCCTTCAACTACAAGCCCCCGCTGATCGGCTTTTCCAGCCAGGGCTACAAGGACAGCGTGGCCAATATCGAGCGCACCGGCGAGTTCGTCTGGAACCTGGCCACCCGTGAACTGGCCGAGGAGATGAACACCAGCAGCGCCATGGTCGGGCCCGAAGTGGACGAATTCGCCTTGGCTGGCCTCGAACCCGCGCCCTCCAGTGTCGTCAAGGTGCCGCGTGTCGCTCGGGCCCAGGTGGCCTTCGAGTGCAAGCTGAGCCAAGTCGTCCGCCTCAAGACCGCCGCCGGAGATGAACTGGATCAGTGGCTGGTGCTGGGCGAGGTAGTCGCCGCCCATATCGACAAGCGCCTGCTCAAGGATGGCATCTACCAGACCGCGGCTGCCCGCCCCATCGTGCGCGGCGGTGGCCCGGCCGACTATTTCGAGATCACCGAGGCCGCGCTGTTCCGCATGCGTCGCCCCGACTGAGCGGTCGGCCCTGGAATGCAAAACGGCGCCCCAGGGCGCCGTTTTGCATTCCAGGCTCACTAGCCTGCGGCGCTGACGCGAAAATTCAGTCGCGGGAAATGCACCTGGAGCGCCCCCAGTTGCGCGTCGTGGCGACGGATCACCAGGGCTTCGCTGTCGGCATGCACCAGCTCGCCCACCACGGGATCCACCCCATAGTCGGTCGCCGCCACGCTCACCCGGTCACCCCAAGCGAAGCCTTCCACGGCAACGGCCTGGTCGCTCGGCAAGGCCAGCGGCTCCGCGGTCCTGGCGATCTCCAGCGCCTCGGCGGCGCCGAGTTCCTCATGGGTACCATGACCGAACCCCAGCACCCGGGCGAACCAGGCGGCGATCTCGGGACGCTCGTCGATCAGGGGCGCCAGTTGTGGTGTGCTCTTGAGAAACCAGAAGTTGTGCGCCAGGGCGATGTCGGCCAGCGAAGGCGCGCCAAACAGGAATTCGCCAGCGCTGCGCCCGAGCTGGGTTTCCAGCCGGGTCAGCAGGGTTGGCAGCTGTTGCCGGGCCTGCTCGGGTGTCAGACGACTCAGGCTGCCACCACTGAACAGCGCCTTGCGGTCATCCATGAAGGCCTGGGCCTGCTCCGGCGGCAGGCTGGCCAGGCGCGGCCCCATGATCTCCGGCTGGAACATCAGCGCCACCGCATGCTGGAACAGTACCGAATCCGCCCAGCCGGCAAAGGCGGCCACGACCGCTTCCTGACCCTCCGGAAACAGCGCCGGTACCGCCTTCTCCGCCTCCAGTCGGCGGGCGATCAGCGCCGTGTCGCAATAGACATCGGCCCCCACCTGCAGCACCGGGGTCTTGCGATAGCCGCCGGTGAGCGCCACCAGCTCGGGCTTGGGTAGCATCCGCGGAATGATCACTGAACGCCAGGCCAGCCCCTTGAAACCCAGCAGCAGGCGCGCCTTCTCGGCGAAGGGCGATTGCCAATAGTGATGCAGAATCAGCTCGGACATGACAGCACTCCTGAATCAGCCACGGGCGAGGTGCCGGACAGGGCCAGCACCAGGGCTTCCTTGGCTCGTTTGGGTAGCTTCTTGATCTGGATTTCGCGGCGCAGGGCGGTCGACTTGTCGCCGCAGGCTTCCACATAGACCAGCGCCTGGGCCGGGCTGGAAGCGAAGAAGCGGGCACCGCGGCCACTGCGGTGCTGGGCGAAACGGCGCTCGGGATCATCGCTGATGCCGCAATAGAGCGCCTGATTCTCGGCGCGCACCAGGTAGACATACCAGGTGCGCGCGGGTGGCAGGGGGTCGTCGCTCACCGTCAGGCGAACCACTCCCGGGCGGTACGCCAGACGCACACGCCGACGAAATAGATGCCGCTGGCGAACCAGAGGACCATCAGCCACAGCGGCTTGTCGGGATGCACGAACACCATCATGGCGCTGCTGAGCAGCCAGATGGAGGTCACGGCGATGTTCAAGGCCATCAGCTGGCGCACGCGGAAGGGATGCAGGAACTTGACCCGGGTCAGGGTCAGGGCGGCCAGCACCAGCACCACCGCCATGCTGAACCAGGGCGCCAGGTCCAGCACGTAGAAATACAGCGCCACCACATTCCAGGCCGCGGGAAAGCCGACGAAATAGTTGTCGGCGCTCTTCATGTTCACATTGCAGAAACAGAACAGCGACGACAATAGGATGATGCCCACCGCCACCAGCTCGAAGTGCGGCGGCAAGGGAACGAAGCGATAGATGAAGATCGCCGGAATGAACACATAGGTCAGGTAGTCGACCACCAGGTCCAGCGCCGAGCCGTCGAAATGGGGCAGGACCCGCTTGACTTCGAACTTGCGCGCCAGGGTACCGTCGAGCCCGTCGACGAGCAGGGCGATGCCGAGCCACATCAGGCAACCCTTGGGTTGACCGTCGACCAGAGCGAGCAGCGCCAGGAGCGCGAGGATCACACCACTGGAGGTCACCGCATGGGCGCCCCAGGCCTTGGCTTTTGTCAGCATGAGCGGATGGGAAATGGAGTTCACGGGCGTCTCTCTATGATGACGGCTTCGACTGTCCAGCGCACCGCCTGTTCTGGCAATACGCTACGAAATCGACAATGAAGCCGGTGAACGGCAAGGCGGGCCTTGACCGCCGACCCCGGAAACCGGGCGCCAAACATTGAGGATACCGCGCCTTGCTGTCCTTTGCCCGCCTTCCCGCCGAACGCCCGTGACTGGGTTCGCAGGACGACCGGGGCGGAGCACGTCCGCCCCGGTCGCTTCCTAGTGCAGGATCTGGCCGAGGAAGAGCCGCGTGCGCTCGTTCTGCGGGTTGTCGAAGAACTGGTCCGGCGCGGCCTGTTCGACGATCTCGCCCTTGTCCATGAAGATCACCCGGTTGGCCACGGTGCGGGCAAAGCCCATCTCGTGGGTCACGCAGAGCATGGTCATGCCGTCCTGGGCCAGGCCGATCATGGTGTCCAGCACCTCCTTCACCATTTCCGGATCGAGCGCCGAGGTCGGCTCATCGAACAGCATGATGCGCGGCTGCATGCACAGCGCCCGGGCGATGGCCACGCGCTGCTGCTGGCCGCCGGACAGCTGGCCCGGAAACTTGTTGGCCTGCTCGGGAATGCGCACCCGCTGCAGGTAGTGCATGGCGATCTCTTCGGCCTGCTTCTTCGGCAGCTTGCGCACCCACATGGGCGCCAGGGTGCAGTTCTGCAACACGGTCAGGTGCGGGAAGAGGTTGAAGTGCTGGAACACCATGCCGACTTCGCTGCGAATGGTCTCGATCTGCTTGAGATCGTTGGTCAGCTCGGTACCGTCGACGATGATCTGGCCCTTCTGGTGCTCTTCCAGGCGATTGATGCAGCGGATGGTGGTGGACTTGCCCGAGCCGGACGGCCCGCACAGCACGATACGCTCGCCCTGGGTAACGGTCAGGTTGATGTCCTTGAGCACGTGGAACTGGCCGTACCACTTGTTCACGTCCTTGAGCTGGATCATGACCTTGCTGCTGTCGACCGGCTGCTTGTTGCTTACATTCATCTATTGACTCCTAACGCTTGTGGCCGGTGTTCAGCTTGCGCTCCAGGCGGGCGGAGTAGCTGGACATGGCGAAACAGAAAATCCAGAAGACCAGGGCGGCGAACACATAGCCTTCGGTGGACAGACCAGGCCAGGCCGGGTCGGAGGTGGCGCGCTTGATGCTGTTGAGCAGGTCGAACAGGCCGATGATGACCACCAGGCTCGAATCCTTGAACAGCGCGATGAAGGTGTTGACGATGCCCGGGATCACCAGCTTGAGCGCCTGCGGCAGGATCACCAGGCCGGTGGTCCGCCAGTAGCCCAGGCCCATGGCCGCAGCGGCTTCGTACTGCCCCTTGGGAATGGCCTGCATGCCACCTCGCACCACCTCGGCGATATAGGCCGCCTCGAAGATGATCACCATGACGATGGCGCGCAACAGCTTGTCCAGGTTCATGCCATCGGGCAGGAACAGCGGCAGCATCACCGACGACAGGAACAGCACCGTGATCAGCGGGATCCCCCGCCAGAACTCGATCATGGTCACGCAGATGACCTTGATCGCCGGCAGCTTGGAGCGGCGCCCCAGGGCCAGCAGGATGCCCAGCGGCAAGGCGCCGACGATGCCTACCGCGGCGATCACCACGGTCAGCATCAGGCCGCCCCACTCGCTGGAGGGCACCACGCGCAGACCGAGACCGCCATACAGCAGCCAGAAGGCCACCAGCGGATAGATCACCAGCAGGGCCAGGCCGTAGCGGGCCTTGTGCTTGAAGCTGTCGAGAAACAGCGGAATCGCCCCGATCACGGCGATCACCACGGTCAGATCCACGCGCCAGCGCTGATCGCCAGGGTAGAAGCCGTACATGAACTGCCCGAAGCGCTCCTTGATGAACACCCAGCAGGCACCGCCTGGCACGCAATCGGCACGGGTGCTGCCGCTCCAGGTGGCATTGATGAAGGCCCAGTTCACCACCGGCGGCACGATCAGCCAGACGAGGTAGAGACCGAACAGGGTCAGGAGGGTATTGCCGATGCTGGAAAACAGGTTGCCCCGAATCCAGGCCAGGACACCGACGCTGGAAGGCGGCGGCGGCAGGTCCGGTTTGAAAGTATGGGTCTGGTTACTCATACGCGCTCCTTAACGCTCGATCAGCGCGATGCGCTTGTTGTACCAGTTCATCAGGATGCTGATGCTGATGCTGATGGCCAGGTAGACGCTCATGGTGATGGCCATGGTCTCGATGGCCTGACCGGTCTGGTTCAGAACGGTGCCGGCGAACAGCGCCACCATCTCCGGATAGCCGACGGCGGCACCCAGCGACGAGTTCTTCATCAGGTTCAGATACTGGTTGGTCAGCGGCGGAATGATCACCCGCAAGGCCTGGGGAATGATCACCAGCCGCAGGGTCAGCCCCGGACGCAGCCCCAGCGAACTGGCCGCCTCGGTCTGACCGTGGCTGACCGCCTGGATGCCGCCACGCACCGTCTCGCCGATGAAGGCCGCGGTGTAGACCGACAGGGCCAGCGCCAGGGACACCAGCTCGGGGATGATCACCCAGCCGCCGCGCAGGTTGAAGCCCTGCAGTTCCGGCACCTCCCAGTGCAACGGCCTGCCGAAGACCAGGGCCGCCAGCAGCGGGATCCCGATCAGCAGCGCCAGTACGGTCCACAGCACCGGGAAGCGCTGGCCCGTGGCATGCCGCCGTTTGCGCGCCCAGCGCACCACCACCACGCTGGCGACGATGGCGATCAGCAGCGCGATCAAGCCGGGCAGGAACCCGGCATCGGCGATCGGCGCGGGCATGTACAGACCGCGGTTGTTGACGAAGAAGGCTTCGCCCAGGCTCAGACTCTGGCGCGGACCTGGCAGGGGCGCGAGCACGGCGAAATAGAAGAAGAAGATCAGCAGCAGCGGGGGAATGTTGCGGAAGGTCTCGATGTAGACCGTGGCGACCTTGCGCAGCAGCCAGTTGTTCGACAGCCGGGCCACACCCACGGTGAAACCGATGATGGTCGCCAGGAAGATACCGATGACCGACACCAGCAGGGTGTTGAGCAGTCCGACCAGGAAGACCCGCCCGTAGGTGTCGCCTTCGCTGTAGGGAATCAGGTGCTGGGGAATGCCGAAGCCGGCGGTATTGTTCAGGAAGCCGAAGCCGGAGGTGATACCCCGGTTGGCGAGATTGGCCTGGGTGTTGGTGAACAGGAACCAGCCGAAGGCCACAACGGCGATCACGGCCACGATCTGGAACAGCCAGGAGCGTGCCTGCGGATCGGTGAGCAGAGACCCACGGACCGGCGAGGACGGTTTGCTAACGTTTTGCATCTACTAGAAGCCTCATTAAATTCTCGCCCCACAGCGCGGGGAACGCTGCAGGGCGAGAATCTGCACATCCGGAAGGTGGTCGGCGACTAAGGCGCCGAGATCAACGGACCGGCGGGGCGTACTGCAGACCGCCTGCATTCCACAGGGCGTTGAGGCCACGCTTGATCTTCAGATCGCTGCCCATGCCGACGTTGCGCTCGAAGACTTCGCCGTAGTTGCCGACCTGCTTGACGATTTGCACCGCCCAGTCTTTCGGCAGCTTCAGATCCTTGCCGAATTCGCCATCGGCACCCAGCAGACGACGTACGTCAGGGTTCTTGGAGTCCTTGGCCTGGGCCTCGACGTTGGCGGAGGTCAGACCCAGCTCTTCGGCGTTGACCAGGGCGAACAGCGACCACTTGACCACGGTCAGCCAGTCCTCGTCACCACGACGGACGGCCGGTGCCAGGGGCTCCTTGGAGATCACCTCGGGCAGCACGACATAGTCGTCGGGCTTGGACAGCTTGTTGCGCTGGGCGTACAGCTGCGACTGGTCGGAGGTCAGGACGTCACAACGACCCGCTTCCAGCGACTTGGCGCTCTCGTCCGAGGTGCTGTAGGTGATGGGGGTGAACTTCATGCCGTTGGAACGGAAGTAGTCGGCCAGGTTGAGTTCGGTGGTGGTACCGGCCTGGATGCACACGGTGGCGCCGTCCAGTTCCTTGGCGCTCTTCACACCCAGCTTCTTGTTCACCAGGAAGCCCTGGCCGTCATAGTAGGTGACCCCGGCGAAGATCAGGCCCATGCCGCCATCGCGGGAGCTGGTCCAGGTGGTGTTGCGCGACAGCACGTCGATCTCGCCGGATTGCAGCGCGGTGAAGCGCTCCTTGGCGGTCAGGGGAGTGAAACGAACCTTGGTGGAGTCACCGAAGACCGCAGCGGCCACGGCGCGGCAGACGTCGACGTCGATGCCCTTGTAGTCACCCTTGGAATCGGTGTAGGAGAAGCCCGGCAGGCCATCGCTGACGCCGCATTGCACGAAACCTTTGTTCTTCACCGCATCCAGGGTAGCGCCTGCGTGAGCCATGCCGGACAGGCCAAGAGCAGCGGCGGTGGTCAGAATTGCCAGGGTAGACTTCACCATCTTCATCGATAAGCTCCACTTTGTTTATGAATTACGTTCCAGTCGCACGGCAGCACGATGTCTCTCGCCTGATTGCCGTGGAACCCGCCCACCCGATCCCTGGGCGTCCTTCATCAAGGGAAGAAGGAGACGCACTGGAAGGCATGACGAAGCAGTGAGTCAGTGTTACCTGTTAGTGCACTACCTGGCCGCAGCCTAGATGAGGCAATTTGCGGACCAGTGAATGCGACAGATGCTCACTTGGCTCAAACCCGGCAATCGCGAGACTTCGAGCAAAAAGCCGGACAACTAAATTACGAAAATGCGACACGCATTTTGTGCACCATCTGTTACCACACCCATTTTTAGTGGCACCAAACTGGAGCAAAGCCTTGGAAAATTCGCCTCTTGTGCTGGAATCGCCCAGCGGAACCGCCGATAGCTGCGTCATTTGGTTGCATGGCCTGGGGGCAACCCAGCATGACTTCGAACCCGTTGCCGAATTGTTGCAGCGCAGCCTGAGCTCGACCCGTTTCGTCCTGCCCCAGGCACCGACCCAGGCGGTCACCATCAATGGCGGCTGGGCCATGCCCTCCTGGTACGACATCCTGGCCATGAATCCTGCCCGGGCCATCGACCGCGCCCAGCTGGAAACATCGGCCACCACGGTACGAGGCCTGATCGAGACCCAGCAGGCCCAGGGCATTCCCGCCGAACGCATCGTGCTGGCCGGTTTCTCCCAGGGTGGCGCCGTGGTGTTGCATACCGCCTACAACACCTCCTGCCCCACCCTGGGTGGGGTCATGGCGCTGTCGACCTACGCGCCCAGCTTCGAAGACGCCCAGGTCAATCGCGGTGGGGCGACCCCGGCGCTGTGCCTGCATGGCGACCAGGACGATGTGGTTCCCCTGGCCCTCGGGCGCGCCGCCTACGAGGCGCTGGTGGCCGCGGGCGTGGAAGCGCTCTGGCACAGTTATCCCATGCGCCACGAGGTGATTCCGGCGGAAATCCAGGATATCCGGGACTGGCTGCTGGCACGTCTCGGCGGAAAATAAAGCGCGAATCAGCGGACCGCTTCGTTTTTGGAAACCGGTCGACAATTTGCGGAATCTGGGGGCGAAGGGAGGCCTGGAAAGGGCAAAGCGAACGAACTTTGGGGTACCCATCCGGTCCAGTAGGGGTGCCTGAAGGTCGTGATGTGCATGGAGCAGCTATGGCCCGAGTTTTCCTTTCAGCCCCCGGGGTGATCCTTTGATGGCCGCCCCCTTGTCGGCCTGGCTGGCCGAAGTCCCGGTCGCTTCCCTGAAGGACCTGCGCCTGTTCAAGGGCGTGGAGACCCATCTGCTGGAAGCCCTGATCGCCCGCTCGGCCACCCGCAGCCTGGTCGCCGGTGAGTGCCTGCTCTCGCCCGCCATGATCAACCAGTACATGTACCTCGTGCTGGAAGGTCGCCTGCGGGTCCACCTGGGTTCGCCGGAAAATCCGCCCATCTATCTGCTCGGTCCGGGTGAGTGCTCGGGCGAAATCAGCTTCATGGACAGCGAGCGGCCCAGCGCCCATGTCATCGCCGAAGCCGATACCCTGGTGCTCTGCCTGCATCGCGACCTGGTGCTGGAGCTGATCGAACGCTCTTCCAAGGCCATGCACAACCTGCTCGGCATCCTCTGCGAGCGGATGCGTCGTGGCAATCAGCTCATCGTCGACACCGAACGCAACGCCAACGTCGACACCCTGACCGGCCTCTTCAACCGTCGGCGTCTCGAGCAGCTGTTCGAGCGCGAAAGCACCCGTTGCGCCTTCAACCGGCAGCCGCTGAGCCTGCTGATGCTGGATGTCGATCACTTCAAGCGCTACAACGATACCCATGGCCACCTGGCGGGCGACTATGCCCTGTGCCTGGTCGCCAACACCCTGCGCGACCAGCTGCGGCCCAAGGACAGCATGGCGCGCTATGGCGGTGAAGAGTTCGTCATCCTGCTGCCGGAAATCGATCGCGACGAAGCGATCGCCATCGCCGAGCGCCTGCGCCAGAGCCTGGCGGAGATCAAGGACTTCTATTCGCCCTGCGGCAGGCTGCCGGGGGTCACCGTCTCCATCGGCCTGGCGCAGATGCGCAAGGCCGACTCCCTGGATGAACTGGTCGGACGTGCGGACAAATCGCTCTACCAGGCCAAGGATGCCGGGCGCAATCGGATCAGTGGCTGACCGGATTGCGCCTGCGTTCGGCAGGTAGTTGTTGCCGGGCACGTCGGTTGCTTTACACTGCGGTCTCATTCCGCTTTCGATGATCGAGACCCTCCGTGCTCAAGGCACTCAAAAAATTTCTGGGCAAGGATCAGGAGGTCGCTCAGCCGACTCCCTCCCCTGCGCCCCAAGCTACCCCCAGCGTCGCTCCTGCAGCCCCCTCCTCTCCTGCACCCATCGCGCCCGAGCCTCAGGCCGAGCGTGTGCCACGCAAACCGCGCACCTCAGGCGAATCCCGTAGCCAGGAGCCGCGTGCCCAGGCCGAAAAACAGGAACCTCGCGCCCAGGCGGAAAAATCCGCCAAGCCGCGCCGCGAGCGCAGCCCGCGCAAGCCCAAGCCGGTCGACACCTGGAAACTGGAAGACTTCGCGGTCGAACCGCAGGAAGGCAAGAAGCGCTTCCATGACTTCAAGCTGGATCCGCGGCTGATGCACGGCATCCATGACCTTGGCTTTCCCTACTGCACGCCGATCCAGGCGGAAGTACTGGGCTTCACCCTCAAGGGCAAGGACGCCATCGGCCGTGCCCAGACCGGCACCGGCAAGACCGCCGCCTTCCTGATCTCGACGATCACCCAGCTGCTGACCACGCCGCCGCCCAAGGAAAGATACATGGGCGAGCCACGGGCGCTGATCATCGCGCCGACCCGCGAACTGGTGGTGCAGATCGCCAACGACGCCCTGGACCTGGCCAAGTACACCGGGCTCAACGTCATGAGCTTTGTCGGCGGCATGGACTTCGACAAGCAGCTCAAGCAGCTCGAAGCGCGCTACTGCGACATCCTGGTCGCCACCCCGGGCCGTCTGCTTGACTTCAACCAGCGCGGCGAGGTGCACCTGGACATGGTCGAGGTCATGGTGCTGGACGAGGCCGACCGCATGCTGGACATGGGCTTCATCCCCCAGGTTCGCCAGATCATTCGCCAGACCCCGCCCAAGAGCGAACGCCAGACCCTGCTGTTCTCCGCCACCTTCACCGACGACGTGATGAATCTGGCGCGGCAGTGGACCACCGATCCGGCCATCGTCGAGATCGAGCCGGAAAACGTGGCCAGCGACACCGTCGAGCAGCACGTCTATGCCGTGTCCTCCAGCGACAAGTACCGCCTGCTCTACAACTTGGTCGCCCAGAACAACTGGGAGCGGGTGATGGTGTTCGCCAACCGGCGTGACGAGGTGCGCCGCATCGAGGAGCGCCTGACCAAGGACGGCATCAGCGCCGCCCAGATGTCCGGCGATGTGCCTCAACACAAGCGCATCAAGACCCTGGAAGGCTTCCGTGCCGGCAAGATCCGCGTGCTGGTAGCCACCGACGTGGCCGGCCGCGGCATCCACGTCGACGGCATCAGCCACGTGATCAACTTCACCCTGCCGGAAGACCCGGACGACTACGTGCACCGCATCGGCCGTACCGGTCGTGCCGGCGCCACCGGTACTTCCATCAGCTTTGCCGGCGAGGACGACTCCTTCGCCCTGCCGCCCATTGAAGCCCTGCTGGGCCGCAAGATCGGTTGCGAGATGCCGCCAGCCGAGTTGCTCAAGCCGGTGCCGCGGCAGCGTTGAGGCAGACGCGTTGGAACGCCACTCTAAGCGGCCTATCAACGCGACCGCTTGCTGAACCTCTCTTATCGCGGCCATGGGCCGCTCCTACACCTGTATCGCGCCCCTGTAGGAGCGGCCCATGGCCGCGATAAGTGTTACCGGCGTGCACGCGCGGTGATTGCCAGCTGTTGGAAGTAATCCGTCGCAGGGTGGATGACGGCGTAACCTCATCCACCGCCAGCCTTGAGGCAGCAGGTGGAAAACGCTGACGCGGTTTTCCACCCTACCTCATCACCCCTTCGCCCAACGCTCTGCGGCATCCTGGTCGCTGGCGCGACCTTCCACCCAGCGCGGTCCCTCGGAGGTGTCTTCCTTCTTCCAGAAGGGGGCGCGGGTCTTGAGATAGTCCATCACGAAATTGCAGGCCTCGAAGGCCGCCTGGCGATGGGCGCTGGCGGTACCGACGAAGACGATGGGCTCGCCTGGCTCCAGTCGGCCGATGCGATGCAGGATATCGACCCTGAGCAGCGGCCAGCGCTGGTTCGCTTCTTCGACGATGCGCGCCAGGGCCTTTTCGGTCATGCCGGGAAAGTGCTCGAGAAACAACCCGCCGACGTCCCGGCCGTCGTTGAAATCCCGCACGTAACCCACGAAGCCCACCACGGCACCGATACCGGTGTTGGCGGCATGCAGGGCGTTGAGTTCTTGGCCGGGATCGAAGGCCTCGGCCTGCACACGGATCGTCATGCTCAACCTCCGGTCACGGTCGGAAAGAAGGCGACCTCGTCACCCTCGCGCAACGGCTCGGCCAGTCCGCAGAGCTCTTCGTTGCGCGCGCACATCAGACCGCGCTCGCCCAGGGTCTCGGCCCAGATCCCGCCGCGCTGGACCAGGTGTTCACGCAGGTCGCCAACGGTGGCCAGCCCAGGCTCCCAGGCGAGGCTGTCCTCGGCGAGGCCCAGCACTTCGCGATAGCGGGCGAAGAATTGCACGCGGATCATGCGGGCTGCTCCTCGGCGCGGAAGTGGCCACTCTTGCCACCGTTCTTTTCCAGCAGCCGCACTGCCTCGATGGTCATGCCGCGATCGACCGCCTTGCACATGTCGTAGAGGGTCAGGGCCGCGACACTGGCGGCGGTCAAAGCCTCCATCTCCACGCCGGTCTGACCGGATAGCTTGCAGGTGGCGATGATCCGTACCCCATCGGGGGCTTCGGCGACCAGCTGGACCTTGACACCGGTCAGCATCAGCGGATGGCAGAGCGGGATGAGGTCGGCGGTCTTCTTGGCTGCCTGGATCCCGGCGATACGCGCCACGGCGAAGACGTCGCCCTTGGGATGGCCGCCGCTCTGGATCAGGTCGAGGGTTTCCGGACGCATGCGCACCCGGGCTTCGGCGGTGGCTTCACGGAAGGTCACCTGCTTGTCGGTGACATCGACCATGTTGGCACGGCCTTGGGAATCGAGATGGGTCAGCACGGCATGACTCCTGGAAAGGACCTGCCATTGTAGACCTGCTACTGGGGATTTGATCCCCGCCCGTGACCAGACGGGGATCGTGGGCTGTGCCTGAAAAGTGCCTGCGCTCAGTCATGCTGCGTAAAAAAATCCGTTCGGAATGCTCATTTACCACTCGTAAACTCCGCTTCCTCACGGATTCTTGCCTTGCCTGACCTTCGCTCGGCTACTTTTCAGACAAGCCCTAGCACTTACAGATGGGACTCTGCGTATTCGGCGAGGATGGACCGGGGTACGCCCTGCAGGGTGATGTGCACTCCGTGGTTGAAGCCCTTGAAGCGCTCGGACAGGTAGGTGAGGCCGGAGCTGGTGGCCGAGAGATAGGGCGTATCGATCTGCGCCAGGTTACCCAGACAGATCACCTTGGAGCCGCTGCCGGCACGGGTGATGATGGTCTTCATCTGGTGCGGGGTGAGGTTCTGGCATTCGTCGATGAGGATCAGACTCTGCTGGAAACTGCGGCCGCGGATGTAGTTCAGCGACTTGAACTGCAGCGGTACCTTGCTGAGGATGTAGTCCACGCTGCCGTGGGGGTTGTGGTCGTCCATGTGCAAAGCTTCGAGGTTGTCGGTAATGGCACCCAGCCAGGGCTCCATCTTCTCGGCCTCGGTGCCGGGCAGGAAGCCGATGTCCTCGTCCAGGCCCTGAACGCTGCGAGTGGCGATGATCCGCCGGTATCTCTTGGTGACCATGGTCTGCTCGATGGCCGCGGCCAGTGCCAGGATGGTCTTGCCCGAGCCTGCCGCGCCGGTCAGGTTGACCAGATGAATGTCAGGCTCCAGCAGGGCGAACAGCGCCAGCGCCTGGTAGATGTCCCGCGGTTTCAGCCCCCAGGCTTCCTGGTGCATCAGGGGTTCCTGATGCATGTCGAGCAGGATGACCTCGCCGTCGCGCACCGCCTTGACCCAGCCGACGAAGCCCTGTTCGTCGAGCACGAAGTCATTGACGTTGAAGGGTGGCATCTCGGCCGACAGCTGTACCCGGTGCCAGACGCGACCCAGCTCCTGCCGGCTTTCCACCTTGCTCACGTTATCCCAGAAGGATCCCGGCAGATTGTGATAACCCTGGGACAGCAGGGAGACGTCGTCGAGCAGCTGGTCGGTCTGGTAGTCCTCGGCGGCGATGCCGCAGCCACGCGCCTTGAGGCGCATGTTGATGTCCTTGGTCACCAGCACGACCCGCTCCTGGGGATGCTGGGTACGCAATTCGACGAGCTGGTTGATGATGCGGTTGTCGTTGATGTCGTCGGGCAGGCAGGCCATGGGGCCGGCGCGACGGCCCATGAGAATGGACAGTCGCCCCTTGGCCTCGCCCTTGCCGCGGGGAATGGGTACGCCCCGCTCGACGTCCTCGGGCGAGGATTCGGCGAGCACGCTGTCGATCAGGCGGATCGCCTGCCGGCACTCGGCGGCAACGTTGTGCTTGCCGGTCTTGAGCTTGTCGAGTTCCTCCAGGACCGTCATGGGAATGGCAACGTGGTGCTCCTCGAAATTGAGCAGCGCGTTCGGGTCGTGGATCAGTACGTTGGTGTCGAGCACATAGAGGGTGGGCTGGGTGGGGCGGGAACGTCCGTGATCATCCATACTCGGTCACCTCGTAGAAACGCTTGACTCGCAAGCCTGTCGACGGAGCGCCAGACGACGCTCCGCTGCGAAAGGTGCCGTCGCTCCAGCAACGGGTTCACGGACCGGCCAACATGAGGGCACGGGACCCGGGAGATGCGACGGACACTTCGGTAATAACGCAAAAGACCTGAGGCACAAAAGCTTTTTTTGGCCGTACCCGATTTTTTTCGCGCGTCCCTGTTTCCTGCCGCCTGACCCGGCAACCTCGCCCCGGGAACGTGGTCAATACCTATTGATCCCATCGGCACGGCCCACTGGAGCCCGGCGGCGGAGACTTCTAGAATGGCGCCTCGCCAAGAGGAGCCAAGCCGATGCTGATGGTGATTTCACCCGCCAAGACGCTGGACTACAGCACACCGCCGAGCACGTCCCGCCATACCCTGCCGCAATACCTGGAGCATTCCCGCGAATTGATCGACGGGCTCCGCCAGCTCGCCCCGGCTGAGGTCGCCGCGCTCATGGGGGTGTCCGACAAGATCGCCACGCTCAATGTCGCCCGCTTCGGCAGCTGGACTTCGGATTTCACACCGGAGAATGCCAAGCAGGCGCTGCTGGCGTTCAAAGGCGACGTCTACACCGGCCTGGCCGCCGAGGATTTCGAGGAAGACGACTTCGACTTCGCCCAGCGGCACCTGCGCATGCTGTCCGGACTCTATGGCCTGTTGCGTCCGCTGGATCTGATGCAGCCCTATCGCCTGGAGATGGGTACCAAGTTCGCCAATCCGCGCGGCAAGGACCTCTATGCCTTCTGGGGCGACCGTATCAGTGACTGGCTCAAGGCGGATCTTGCGGCCCAGGGTGACGACGTCCTGCTGAATCTGGCCTCGAACGAGTATTTCAGCGCGGTGCGCAGGGCGCGCCTGCAGGCCCGGATCGTGGATGTGGAGTTTCGCGATCTCAAGAATGGCGATTACAAGATCATCAGCTTCTACGCCAAGAAGGCACGGGGCCTGATGGCACGGCACGTGATCAAGCAACGCGTCTCCACGGTGGACGACCTGCGCGATTTCGATGACCAGGGTTATCGCTACTCGACCGAGCGTTCCTCGGCAGACAAGCTGGTGTTTCTGCGCGATACACCGCCGAATTAGCCGAGCGAATCGACGGATGGCACAATTGCCCACACGCTGGGCCATCGAACTGGCTAGAGGGTCACATTCGGTGCCCGCCATCCGTGAAAGACTGTCATCTCCCTCCAATAAAAAAGGTTTCAGCCCCGTGGCGGAGACGTTCCAGGCGCGAAAAGTTGCCGGACCTCTCAAAACCGCTGCCTTTCCGAAAAAAGGAAAATTCGCTGAGAACCACTTTCGTTTGATTCTGTCTTTGTCTGGTCCTTGCCCCGGGTCATGCTGGCCAATGGCAATCAGTCCGCACGTTCAATTTGTACCGGTCGACCTTTCGGCCGGTTGATCTTTCGAAGCATGGACGCTTCGTCCCGACCTCAGGGACAGCGGCCACAAATCA
This sequence comes from Pseudomonas oryzihabitans, assembly GCF_014522265.1. Taxonomy (GTDB): domain Bacteria; phylum Pseudomonadota; class Gammaproteobacteria; order Pseudomonadales; family Pseudomonadaceae; genus Chryseomonas; species Chryseomonas aestiva. The sequence continues at coordinate 2,451,738 of NZ_CP017024.1, read as the reverse complement.
GCAGACGCTGAAGGAGTAACGCCCATGATTCCCGTCATCCTGTCCGGTGGTAGCGGCTCGCGACTCTGGCCCCTCTCGCGCAAGCTTTACCCCAAGCAGTTCCTGGCCCTGACCAGCGAACAGACCATGTTCCAGGAGACCATCAATCGCCTGGGCTGCGAGGGCAGCATCGATTGCCCCATCATCGTCTGCAACGCCGAACACCGTTACCTGGTGGAAGAGCAGCTCAAGGCCGTCGAGTGCAAGCCGCAGGCGCTGATCATGGAGCCCTTCGGTCGCAACACCGCGCCGGCCGTGGCCATCGCTGCCATGCAACTGGTCGCTGACGGCAAGGACGACCTGATGCTGGTGCTGCCCGCCGATCACGTGATCGAGGACGAAGCCGAATTCAAGGCCGCCCTGCAACAGGCCGCCGCCGCCGCCGAGCGTGGCGAGATGGTGCTGTTCGGCATTCCGGCCACCGCGCCCGAGACCGGTTACGGCTACATCAAGACCGGCTCCAACGACGGTCTGCCCCAGGGCGTATCCCGCGTCGAGCGCTTCGTCGAGAAGCCCGATGCCGTCACCGCCACCGAATACGTGGCCTCCGGCGACTACTGCTGGAACAGCGGCATCTTCCTGTTCCGCGCCAGCCGTTTCCTGGAAGAGCTGAAGAAGCACGACACCGATATCTACGACACCTGCCTGCTGGCGCTGGAGCGCAGCAGCATCGACGGCATCAACATCAGCATCGACGCCGCCACCTTCGCCGTCTGCCCGGACAATTCCATCGACTACGCCGTGATGGAAAAGACCACCCGCGCCTGCGTGGTGCCCATGAGCGCCGGCTGGAACGATGTCGGTTCCTGGTCCGCGCTGTGGGACGTCCATGCCAAGGACAACAACGGCAACGTCATCAAGGGCGACGTCGTCCTGCATGACAGCCGCAACTGCCTGGTGCACGGCAACGGCAAGCTGGTGACCCTGGTCGGTCTGGAAAACGTGGTCGTGGTGGAAACCAAGGACGCGGTCATGATCGCCCACAAGGACAAGGTCCAGGACGTCAAGAAGCTGGTCAACGCCCTCGAGAAGCAGAACCGCAACGAGGTCAAGGCACACCAGGAAGTCTTCCGTCCCTGGGGTTCCTACGACTCCATCGACATGGGCCAGCGCTTCCAGGTCAAGCGCATCACCGTCAAGCCGGGCGCTCAGCTGTCGCTGCAGATGCACCACCACCGTGCCGAGCACTGGATCGTGGTCTCCGGTACCGCCGAGGTCACCTGTGACGACAAGGTCTTCCTGCTGACCGAGAACCAGTCCACCTACCTGCCGATGACCTCCGTGCACCGCCTGGCCAACCCCGGCAAGGTACCGCTGGAGCTGATCGAAGTGCAGTCCGGTGGCTACCTGGGCGAAGACGACATCGTCCGCTTCGAAGACATCTACGGCCGCGTCGACACCCAGGCCCTGGAAGTCGCCAAGGCCGGCAAGGCGCCCACGCGCTAAGCACTGCCAACAGGCACCAAACAGACACCGGCTCAGGCCGGTGTCTGTGTTTTCGGCAGCCGCTCGGCAAAACGGGTTAGGCTTGTCGTTTCCCTTTTCGCCATCGGATCCGCCGCATGACCGCTCCCACCCTGCTCCGCCTCGATCAACTGGACGAGGCGCTGGCCGCCTACGACGGCTTCATCCTCGACCTCTGGGGCGTGCTGATCGACGGCTACGAGACCTTTCCCGGTGCCCGCGCCTGGCTGGAGCGTCGCGCCGCCGAGGGCAAGCCGGTGTGGTTTCTCAGCAATGCCTCTCGCGATGCGGACGGCATGGTCGAAGAACTGGGCAAGTTGGGCGTGCCGCGCGAACTCTTTGCCGGCATCACCACCTCGGGTCAGTTGGCCATCGACGCCTTTCAGCAGGATCCGAAATTCCGCGCAGGCGGTATCTACCTCTCCGGTCCTGGCACCGGCCAGGCCGGCTGGCCCGCGGAGATCCGCGCGCGCTTCGTCGAGGATATCGACCAGGCGGCCATCATCCTCGGCGTCGGCAGCTTCCCCGAGGACGAGCTGGAAGCCCGCTTCGCGCCCCTGGCCGCCGCCCTGGACAAGCCCTTTCTCTGCGCCAATCCGGATCGCAACGTGGTGTCCGGGGGTCTACCCTTCTATGCGGCCGGCAAGCTGGCCGATCGCTTTGCCGCCCTGGGTGGCGAGGTCACCTGGTACGGCAAGCCCGATCCCTATGCCTTCCGCTGCGCAGCCGAGGAACTGGCCACCCGCGGTGCCCAGCGCCTGCTGTTCGTCGGGGATTCCCTGGTGACCGACGTGCCCGGCGCGGTGGCGGCGGACATCGACTGTCTGTGGCTGGCCGCCACCGGCATCCACCGCGAGGCCCTGGGCCTGGACTTCAATCAGGAGCCCACCCGCGAGGGTCTCGCCGCCCTGCTGGAGCAGCATCCCGCGTTGCCGCGTTTCGCGGCAGCCGGCCTGGCCTGACCCCTTTTTCCACACGCCGAGGTATCGATGAGCAAGAAGCACGTAGTGGTCTTCAACCGCCTGCCCGAACAGCTGGTGGAACGCCTGCGCGAACACTTCACCGTCGAGGTGATCCCCTTCAGTGCCAACCTCGATCTCTTCGCCGCTGCCGCAGCCAAGGCCCAGGGCCTGATCGGCGCCAGTCGCAAGCTGGGCGAGAAGGAGCTGGAAATGGCCACCACCCTGGAAGCCATCGCCAGCGTCTCGGTCGGCTACGACAGCTATGACGTGGACTACCTGACCGAGCGCGGCATCCTGCTCACCAACACCCCGGACGTGCTCACCGACACCACCGCCGACCTCGGCTTCACCCTGCTGGTGAGCGCCGCCCGGCGGGTGCCGGAGCTGGATGCCTTCGTCAAGGCCGGACACTGGCGCAATGGCATCGGCGAAGAACACTTCGGCACCGACATCCATGGCCGTACCCTGGGCATCGTCGGCGCCGGTCGCATCGGTGCCGCCATCGCCAAGCGGGGCCACTTCGGCTTCGACATGCCGATTCTCTATACCGCCAACAGCGCCAAGCCCGAGCTGGAAGAGCAGATGGGTGCCCAGCGCCGCGAGCTGGACGACCTGCTCAGGGAAGCCGACTTCGTCTGCCTGGTGGTGCCCCTGTCGGCCGCTACCGAAGGCCTCATCGGCGCACGCGAACTGGGGCTGATGAAGTCCAGCGCCATCCTGATCAACCTGGCGCGTGGCCCGGTCATCGACGAGCCGGCGCTGATCGAGGCGCTGCGCCAGGGCCAGATCCGCGGCGCGGGTCTGGACGTCTATACCCGTGAACCGCTGGAAGCCTCGCCGCTGTTCGAACTGCCCAATGTGGTCACCCTGCCGCACATAGGTTCGGCCACCCACGAGACCCGCTATGCCATGGCCGAACGCGCGGTGGACAACCTGATCGCTGCCCTCGAAGGCAAGCAGCCGACCGATCTGGTCAATCCGGCGGCCCTGGACCGCCGCTAGGCGCTGATCGCCCACCGTCGACCCAGGTGGCGTGCCGTCCGGCCGCTTAAAGGCTATACTGCCGCGCCGCTCTCGGGTCGGCCGCCCTGGCCGGGTGGGCCTTTCTCAGTGTGTCAGGCCACCCCTCCGATCGGGCTCCTTCGCGGCCCGGTCCGTGCGACCCGAATTGCGCGCCCGTCTCGCCACCGCCCGTGACCGAGACGCAAGAAACCGCCAAGAGGAGCGCGTACATGACCGTGATCAAGCAGGATGACCTGATCCAGAGCGTTGCCGACGCCCTGCAGTTCATCTCCTATTACCACCCCGTCGACTTCATCCAGGCCATGCACGAGGCCTATCTGCGCGAAGAATCCGCCGCCGCGCGCGATTCCATCGCTCAGATCCTGATCAACTCGCGGATGTGCGCCACCGGCCATCGGCCGATCTGCCAGGACACCGGCATCGTCACCGTCTTCGCCAAGGTCGGCATGGACGTGCGTTGGGACGGCGCCACCCTGAGCCTGGACGAGATGATCAACGAGGGTGTCCGACGCGCCTACAACCTGCCGGAAAACGTCCTGCGTGCCTCGATCCTGGCCGACCCGGCCGGTGCCCGCAAGAACACCAAGGACAACACCCCGGCGGTGATCCACTACCAGATCGTCCCCGGCAATACCGTGGAGATCGATGTCGCGGCCAAGGGCGGCGGCTCCGAGAACAAGTCGAAGATGGCCATGCTCAACCCGTCCGATTCCATCGTCGACTGGGTGCTCAAGACCGTGCCGACCATGGGCGCCGGCTGGTGCCCGCCGGGCATGCTGGGCATCGGCATCGGCGGCACCGCCGAAAAGGCCGCGGTACTGGCCAAGGAATCGCTGATGGACGAGATCGACATCCATGAGCTGAAGGCCCGCGGTCCGCAGAATCGCCTGGAAGAGCTGCGCCTGGAGATCTTCGACAAGGTCAACCAGCTGGGCATCGGTGCCCAGGGCCTGGGCGGCCTGACCACGGTGCTGGACGTCAAGATCAAGGACTACCCGACCCACGCCGCCTCCCTGCCGGTGTGCATGATCCCCAACTGCGCCGCCACCCGTCACGCCCACTTCGTGCTGGACGGCTCCGGTCCCGCCAGTCTGGAAGCGCCGCCGCTGGACGCCTATCCGGAAATCGTCTGGGAAGCCGGTCCGAGCGCCCGTCGCGTCGACCTCGACACCCTGACCCCGGAAGAGGTGCAGAGCTGGCAGCCGGGCGAGACCGTGCTGCTCAACGGCAAGATGCTCACCGGACGCGATGCGGCCCACAAGCGCATGGTCGACATGCTCAACAAGGGCGAGTCGCTGCCGGTGGACCTCAAGGGTCGCTTCATCTACTACGTCGGCCCGGTCGATCCGGTGGGCGACGAGGTGGTCGGCCCGGCCGGTCCCACCACGGCGACCCGCATGGACAAGTTCACCCGCCAGATTCTCGACCAGACCGGCCTGCTGGGCATGATCGGCAAGTCCGAGCGCGGCCCCATCGCCATCGAGGCGATCAAGGACCACAAGGCGGTGTACCTGATGGCCGTCGGCGGTGCCGCCTACCTGGTGGCCCAGGCCATCAAGGGCTCCCAGGTGCTGGCCTTCCCGGAACTGGGGATGGAAGCCATCTATGAGTTCGAGGTGAAGGACATGCCGGTGACCGTGGCCGTCGACACCCGTGGCGAGTCGGTGCACATCACCGGCCCGCAGGTGTGGCAGAAGAAGATCGCCGACAGCCTCGCCGTCGAGATCTAGATTCCGTCCCACGAAAAAGCCCAGCTCAGTGCTGGGCTTTTTTCATTCAGCGCCTGGGTTCCAGTACTTGCCACTGCTCCAGCCAGTCATGGCGGATGAACACCTGGCCATGGGTCCGCACCCGTCGCACCTCGTCCAGATCGAGGTCGGCATAGAGCCACTGGCTGACGTCCGGACAGAGTTCTGCGCTCTGGGCGATCACGCCGTTCGCGGGCAGGCCACGATCCGGCGGGACGAAGAGCCCGGCCCGACCGACATTTTCGTCCAGCGCCGGCGACCAGGGTGCCAAACCCACCGTCGGCGACTGCAACACGGCGACCTGGTTTTCCAGCGCCCGGGCCTGGGCACCGACCCTAACCCGGTGGAAGCCGGCGACGGTATCGGTACAACTCGGTACCAGGATCAGGTCCGCACCCGCTTCGGCCAAGTGGCGGGCCAGCAGCGGGAATTCGCTGTCGTAGCAGATCAGGATGCCGAGACGCCCGAGGGCCGTATCGAATGTCCGCAGGCCTTCGCGGCCGCCGACGATGTGCCACTCCTCCCGCTCGAAGCGGGTCATCACCAGCTTGTCCTGATGGCCCAGGCAGCCCTCGGGGCCGAACAGCCAGGCCCGGTTGCGATACCGGCCGTCGTCGTCGAGGACTGGCAGCGAGCCGGGTTGCAGATAGAGCTGCAGCCGGCGCGCCAGACCTTCGCAGAGGTCGCGCCAGACCGAGATCAGGGGCTGGATGCCGGCAATGGAGCCCTGCAGGTCGCTGCGCTCGTCGGGAGGCAGCTGGCCGCTGAGCACCAGGCCGGCGTATTCAGGCAATAGCAGCAGCTGACTGCCTGCGGCCGCGGCCTCCTCGCAGAGGTCGGTCAGGTGCGCAGCGTAGGCGTCCCAGGACTCCAGCAGCTCGATGGCGTATTGACAGGCGGCGAGGCGGATCATGGCAACTCCTTTAGCCAGAAGGTCATGGGCTTGGGCGACTCGAACGTTTCGTCGAGATCCTGCCACCGGTACTGGGTGGTCAGCGTCGGCTGTTCGGTGAAGCCCTGACGCTGCCAGAGGCTGTGTGGCGCTCTGTAGTGCGGCGGTCGCCGAGGATGGTTGTCCGGGCGCTGCACGGCGCAAAAGGCACACCAGGCGAAGCGCCCCAGCTGCCGCGCCCGGGCCTCGCGTTCGGCAAAGAAGCGCCGGCCAAGTCCCCGGCCGCGGTAGGTCGGCAGTAGCAGGGACTCACCAAAGTAGTAAATCCGCTCCACTGGCCAGCCACTGGCGAGGAAGGGCTGCTGGAATTCCGCGGTCTCGTCCGCCAGCGGCAAGGCGGTGGCAGCGCCCACTACGCGGCCGGCGTCGCTGACCAGCACGCAGAGGCTGTCAGGCGACTGGGCGTAGGTCTGCAGATAGCGGGACTCGTAGGCCAGGGTGCCGTCGTAGAGATAGGGAAATTCGCGAAAGACCGCGATGCGCAGGGTGGCGAGTTCGGGAATCAGCGGGGTGATGGCAGCGCCGTGGAGGAGTTGGATGTCCATGGACTCTTCTGGTTAAGCAGGAGACGTGAATGGCTATGTCGGCCGCGTAGCGGCACCCTACCATGTGCGGGCAAGGCCATTTTTTCGTTCACGACAGGAACCGCCATGACCACGACCGACCTCATCGACGCCTACTACGCCGCCTTCAATGCCGGCGATATGGACATCTTTCTGGAGTTGCTCACCGATGATGTGGTCCACGACATCAACCAGGGCGAGCGTCAGGTGGGCAAGGCCGCCTTCGCGGCCTTCATGGCACACATGAATCGCTGCTATCGCGAACGCCTGACCGATTTGGTCGTCATGGCCGAACCCAGCGGGCGCCGCGCCGCCGCCGAATTCGTCATCCATGGCGAGTACCTGGCCAGCGATGAAGGCCTGCCGCCGGCCAACGGCCAGACCTATCGCCTGCCGGTGGGGGCCTTCTTCGAGATCCGCGACGGCAAGGTGGCGCGGGTAACCAACTACTACAACCTAAACGACTGGATCGCCCAGGTCGGCGGCTGACGTCCGTCAGTTGACGGGAGCGCCGTCCCCTCGGCAGGGGTCGCATGGAGACCACCCCTGACCCAGGAGTTTCCATGCCCACTCTTCCCAGCGATTCCGTCTGCAGCCTGGCCCCCGTCTTCGCCGTCCAACCCGATCAGCTCGAGGCCTTCAAGCGCCTGGGCGTGGCCATGCTGCAGCGCACCCAGAGCGAACCCGGCTGCCTCTACTATGGCTTCTGCTACGACGGCGCCACGGCGCGCTGCCGCGAAGGCTATCGCGATGCCCAGGCGCTGCTGGCCCACCTGGACAACGTCGGCGATCTGCTGGAGCAGGCCCAGGCCATCGCCACCCTGGAACGCTTCGAGGTGTTCGGTGCGGCCGATCAGCTGGAGCAGCTACGCGCGCCGCTGGCGGCGCTGAATGCGCGCTTCTTCGTCATGGCCGAAGGCTTCCGCCGCTAGCCTGGGGCGGCTGCTGCTGCGGCGCCAGGCGCGGCAGCAGCACCTTGAGAATGCGCTTGCGAGTCGGCACCACGAGCCGCTCCTGGAACAGCACGCAGAGCACCACCACTGACAGCAGGAACAGCCAGTACCAGGCGATGGAGTTGGTATAGGCCCCGGCGGCGGCGATGCAGACTTCGCGATTGCCGCTCAGACAGGCCTTGAGATCGCCGCCGATCAGCTGCTCCAGGGTCATGTAGATCCCCGACAGGGGCACATGCAGGGCGAACATCGACAGCGAAGCGCCGCCGAGTCGCGGCGACCAGTGGCGGATGCGCTCACTGGCCGGTTCCTGAGCCAGCGCGGCCAGATAAACCAGGATCAGTTGCGACGGCAGGAACAGGCCGTTATGGAACAGGAAGTACCAGAACTTGGGCCCATGGGTGAAGAGTGCCGTACCCAGGGCGAAACTCAGGATCAGGTAGCTCGCCAGCAACAGCCGCTGCCGTTCCGACGGCGCCCAGCCCCGCGCGTGCTGGCGACGAAAGACGGCATACAGCAGGATGCCGGCGAGGAATTCCGGCAAGCGGAACAGGGGCACCCGCTGCAGAAGGCCGGTGAAGGGCATGCCATAGTTCTGGTTGGCGATCACCAGCAGCGGCGGAATCAGATAGAGCACCCAGACCAGCAGCAACAGCTGCCAGGGACGCTCGCTGGTCATCAGTCGCGGGGCCAGCTTGGGAAAGGTCAGATAAAAGAAGAACAGCGCCGAGATCGACCAGAGGGGCGCGTTGAAGGTCAGGTAATAGGGATTCCACGCCTGCAGCATGAACAGCTGCAGCACGGCGTTGAAGGCGAGCTCCGCGTTGCTCATGAAGTGCTGGAACAGCTCGGGGTTGGTTCGCGCCAGGGGTTCGTTGGTGTCGAACACCACGAAGCGGATACTGGCCGTGGCGGCGCCCGGCGGGATACCCAGACTGCCGATCCAGGTCACCACCGCCATCGCCAGCAGCAGGGCGAAGATGTGGATCGGATAGAGATTGGCGAAACGCTTGACCCAGAAGCTGCGCGCCGGCTCGCGCAGGCTGCCGCGACCGCAATAGACATGGGCGAGCAGAAAGCCGGAGAGCACGAAGAAGGTGCTGGTGGCGAAGAAGCCCATGCTGGTGATCTCGTCCAGCAGGGGGATGGTCTTGCGCTCGGGATAGAAATGGATGGTGTGGTAGACGACCACATAGAAACCCATCAGGAACCTGAGCCACTCCAGACCGATGAAGCGATGTTTATCTAAAGTCTGCACTAAGGCGTTACTCGTCTGGCCTCGTCCGCGGGACGATGGGTCCGGCCAACAGCGCCGGATCGGTTATGTTACCCGCACCTGACAACCGGGGCTGCTAACCGCGACCCAGTACACCGATCACCAGGCGATCCAGCGAACCCCACAGCCATTCGCGCGCCCGTCTCCACCAGGGGCGACTGCGCCAGAATTCCAGGGTGATCTCGCGGCTCTGGGCGAAATCCTTGACGAAGCTGGCCGCCACCGCCTGACTCAGGCCGCGATCCACCGCTTCGACATTGGCCTCCAGGTTGAACCTCAGATTCCAGTGATCGAAGTTGCAGGAGCCGACACTGACCCAGTTGTCCACCAGCACCATCTTGGCGTGGATGAATCTCGGCTGGTATTCGTAGATGCGTACACCGGCGCGCAACAGGCTGCGGTAGTAGCGTTGCCCGGCGAAACGCACCGGCGGATTATCGGTGTGCCGACCGGTGAGCAGCAGGCGCACGTCGACGCCGCGGCGCGCCGCGCGCCTGAGCGCCCAGCGCACGCGCCAGGTCGGCAGGAAATAGGGAGTGGCGAACCAGATGCGTTGCTGGCCGCCCACCAGGGCCCGAATCAGCGCCTGGAGGATGTCTCGGTGCTGGCGGGCGTCGGCATAGGCCACCCGGCCCTGCCCTTCCTGGGCAGCGGGTGGTGGCGGTGGACGCTCGCGCCCGCGCCGCGGACGCGGCTTCCAGGCGCGGCGGCGACCGACCGCTTCCCATTGGCGCTCGAACAGGGCCAGCCAGTCTTCCACCAGCGGCCCCTGGATGCGCACCATCACCTCGTGCCAGTTGCAGTCGCTCTTGGCCGGATCCCAGAAGTCGTCGGTCGCGCCGCTACCACCGACGAAGGCTTCCGCGCCGTCGATAATGAAGATCTTGCGATGATCGCGGTGCAGGTTGTGCAGGCCGTGGCCGAAGCGCACGGGATTGAAGACGCGCAGCTCGGCGCCGGCTTCCTCCAGCTGACGGCGCAAGCCGGCATCCATCCGCAGGGTACCGAAGCCATCGAACAGGCAGCGTACCGCGACGCCGCGGCGGGCCGCCTCGGTCAGGGCCACGAGCAGTTGCTCGGAGCAGCTGCCGGCTTCCACCAGATAGAGTTCGACATCGATCTGGCGACTGGCGCCAGCGATGGATTCGAGCATGGCCGGAAAGAACCGACCGCCGTCCACCAGCAATTCGAACCTGTTGTTTTCCCGCCATGGAAAGACGGCGCCCCGCATGCTTCCTACTCCGTGCCTGTGGCCCTTGCATAAGAAGGCACGGACGGGTGTTCGTTCAGTGGCGTGCGTGGTTTGGCTGGCCAGGTGCCGGCCCGGGAAGTCCCGCCAGCTCTGGCACGTCGCCTGGCCCGCGGCCTGCGCCGATGGACGGCGGCTGCTCGCTGCTGGCGCAGGCCCTCAGGGCGCCTAGAGCGTTGGCTCGGGCCGCTTGGCGGCCCAGTCCACCTGCTGGGGAAGCGTCCGGTCACCTCGGCGCTCAGCGGTCGGGAAACCAGGAAGCCCTGCATGATCTCGCAGCCGTGCTCGATCAGCCAGTCACGCTGCTCCAGGGTCTCCACGCCTTCGGCGATGACTTCCAGATCCAGATTGCGGCCCAGCTCGAGGATGGTGCTGACGATGGCGGCGTCACGCGAGGAATCGAGCATGTTGGCGATGAACAGCTGATCGATCTTGAGGGTATCCAGCTCGAAGTGGCGCAGGTACGCCAGCGAGGAATAGCCGGTGCCGAAGTCGTCCACCGCGATGCGCACACCGAGGGCACGCAGTTGCGACAGCTGCGCCCGCGTGTAGTCGATGTCGTGCATCAGCGCCGACTCGGTCACCTCGATTTCCAGCTGCCTGGGTTGCAGCCCATGGGTCTCGATGATCTGGCGCAGGCTCTCCGCCAATTGCGGCATGCCGAACTGCACGGGGCTGAGGTTGATGCTCAGCAACAGTTCGTCGCCGTAGATCTCCTGCAGGGACTGCAGCTTGGTGGCGCCTTCGCGGAAGATCCAGTCACCGATGCGGTTGATCAGCCGGGTTTCTTCCAGCAACGGGATGAAGACACTGGGCGAGACCTTGCCGGCCACCGTGTGCTCCCAGCGCAGCAGCGCCTCGAAGCCGCGCAGGCGACCATCGCGCAGATAGACCTGCGGCTGGTAGGCAAGCACGAAATCCTTGTTGTCGATGGCATTGCGCACGCTTTCTTCTAGCATCAGCCGGGAACGCGCACGGCCATTCATTTCCGGTGAGAAGAAGCGATACTGCTGGCGCCCGCCACGCTTGGCCTCGTACATGGCGATGTCGGCGGATCTCAGCAGGCCGTCCACGGTATGGCCGCAATCGGGATAGCTGGCGATGCCAATGCTGGCGCCCAGGCTGACCTCCATGCCGTCGATGCGATGCACCGTGGCCAGCAGCTCCAGCAGCTTCTCGGCGACGCGGGCGGCATCCTCGGGATGTTCGAGGGAATCGAGCAGCGCGGTGAATTCGTCGCCGCCCATGCGGGCCAGGATGTCGTAGGGGCGCATGCAGCTCTTGAGCTGCTCGGCAACGATGCACAGCACCCGATCCCCGGCCTCGTGGCCGAGCGAATCATTGATGCGCTTGAAACCGTCGAGATCGATGTAGAGCACGGCCATGCGCTTGCCGTTGCGGCCGCTGCGCGCCAGCGCCGCTTCCAGGGTCTGGTTGAAGCCGCGGCGATTGAGCAGCCCGGTCAGGGCATCGGTGACGGCCTGGGATTCGAGCTGGTCCTGCAACTCGCGCATGCGCGACATGTCCAGGGCGATGATGACCATGGCCCGCTGCATGCGCGGCAGCGGTGCGCAGGACAGCGCCACCGGCAGGCTGTCGCCGCGATTGGTGCGCAGGCGGGCGTCGTGCAGGCGATAGGTCTCGCGGCGGTCGTAGTGTTCCATGAAGGGCGAGGTCTGCCAGTCGTCGAGACCGCTGCCCCCTTCGAGGAAGTCGAGGAAGTTGGCATGCACCAGGTCACTGACGCTGCAGCGCAACATGCGGGCGATGGCGGCGTTGGCGAAGGTCACCCGGCCCTGCTCGTTGACGGTGAGGATGCCCTCGGCGGCATTGTCGAGCAGCGAGTCGCTGAAGGACTTGGCCAGCTCCAGCTGCTGGGTGGCCTGCAGCAACTCGCGACGATTGCGCTCGTGATCGAGCAGCGAGCGCACCTTGTGGCGGAGGATATTGGGATCGACGGGCTTGAGCAGATAGTCGACCGCGCCGGTGGCATAGCCACGCAGCACCGATTCGTAGGAGTGGGCCTCGGCGGAAACGAAGATGATCGGGGTGAAGCGGGTACGCAGGTTGCTGCGCATGATGCGCGCCACCTCGAAGCCGTCCATGATCGGCATCTGGACGTCGAGCAGGACCAGGTCCACGGTTTCGTCCAGCAGGTGTTGCAGGGCACGCTCACCCGAGGCAGCGGTGATCACTCGCCAATTTCCGACCTCCAGCACGGCCTGCATGGCGAACAGGTTCTCCTGGCGGTCGTCCACCACCAGCAACACCGGGCCTTGCTCTGACTGCGGTAACGGGCACTCCATCAAGCCTTTTCTCCCCGCGGCTTCTGCCGCCGTGCAGCAGCCATGGGCGGCTGGCTACCCCTTCCCTTCGTGTCCGTTATGCGATGTGTCGCTCCAACCCTACTAGCGTAGCAGCCGGACAGGCGCCTGCCGCCTGCCATTTGACAGGAGGAGGCCTTTGCGACGTCTATCAGAGCGCAAAATGGAAAAGCAGTTTCCGCCGCCCTTCACGAGGGCGTGGAAACTGCGGTTCACGGGCGACGAGCGGTCATTACTGGGCGGGGGTGCCGGTCGCTCCGGGCAGGGGACGCAGATTGACCTCGACGCGACGATTCTGCGCCCGGCCGTCGGCGGTGGCGTTACTGGCGATGGGCGCATCGGGACCGGCGCCGCGGGTGCTCAGCCGCGCCGCGGGTACGCCCTGGGCGGTCAGGTAGCCGGCGACGTTCTGCGCCCGGCGCTGGGACAACTCGACGTTATGGGCGCGGCTGCCGGTGCTGTCGGTATAGCCGACGATCTCGATGCTGTTCTGATCGAACTGCTTGAAGGAATTGGCCAGGTCGTTCAGCGGCTTGTAGAAGCTGTTGGCGATGTCGGCCGAGTCGGTGGCGAAGGTGATGTTGCCGGGCATGATCAGCTTGATGTCATCGCCCTGGCGCTGCACCTCGACGCCGGTGTTTTCCATCTGCCGGCGCAATTCGGCTTCCTGGCGGTCGGCGTAATAGCCATAGCCCGCTGCCGCTGCGCCCACGGCCGCGGCGCCGATCAGCGCACCCTTGCCCCGATGATTGTGATCGATGGCAGCACCGGCGACGGCGCCGGCGAGAGCGCCCAGGCCACCGTACTTGGCGGTGTTGGAGGTGCCACCGCTGGCCTGACCCTGATTTTCGTAGGGATTGGGGGAAGCGCATCCAGCCAGGGTGGCCAGGGCCAGGCTGGCGAGAAGGATACGGGTGGGCAGCGCCATGTCTTTACTCCTTGAAGATCCATTGCGGCGAATGGGGCCGCACCCGGCAATTCTAGCCGCGTGATCTGAATCGCAACTGAACGAAGCGGCGCCCCTGGACACTTATCGCGATAGTGAGCCTCTAAACACACGATAGGCAGAATCGAAGATGGATAGCTTGCATATCGATTTTTCACGATCTAAGGTTCGCTACAACCCAATATGACGATGCGACCGTGATGGACGAGATCCTCAAAGCCCTGGCCAATCCTCTGCGTCGCCAGATCCTCGACTGGCTGCGCGATCCCCGGCGGTACTTCCCGCACCAGGACCATGACCTGGGCACGGGCGTCTGCGCCGGGCAGATCGAGGCCCGTGCCGGGCTGTCGCAGTCGACGGTCTCGGCGCACCTGGCGGTACTGACCCGGGCCGGCCTGGTCACTACGCGGCGCATCGGCCAATGGGTGTTCTATCAACGCGACGAGGCCGCCATCCAGGCCTTTGTGCAACGTCTCGCTCGCGAACTCTAGTCTGCAAGGAATCCTGATGCCCGCTTCTCTCATCGTGCTGGCGCTGAGCGCTTTCGCCATCGGCACCACCGAATTCGTCATCATGGGCCTGCTGCCCAACGTCGCCGCCGATCTCGGCGTGTCCATCCCCAGCGCCGGCTGGCTGGTCACCGGCTATGCCCTGGGTGTAGCCGTCGGCGCGCCCTTCATGGCCTTGGCCACGGCCCACTGGCCGCGCAAGCGCGCCCTGCTCGCCCTGATGGGCATCTTCATCGTCGGCAACCTGCTCTGCGCGGTGGCCAGCGGCTACAACATGCTCATGCTGGCGCGGGTGGTCACCGCCCTCTGCCATGGCGCCTTCTTCGGTATCGGCGCGGTCGTCGCCGCGAGCCTGGTCCCGGAGAATCGCCGCGCCTCGGCGGTGGCCCTGATGTTCACCGGTCTGACCCTGGCCAATGTGCTGGGCGTGCCCCTGGGTACCGCCCTGGGCCAGGCGGCCGGCTGGCGCTCGACCTTCTGGGCGGTGGTAATGATCGGCGTGGTCGCCCTGATCGGGCTCTGGCGGGTACTGCCGGCCGACCGCAACCAGCCGCGCGCAGACCTGCGCCGGGAGCTGCTCGCCCTGCGCGGCCTGGGCTTCTGGCTGGCGCTGTCGATGACGGTGTTCTTCGCCGCCTCCATGTTCGCCCTCTTCACCTATGTGGCGCCGCTGCTGCAGGAAGTCACCGGTGTCTCGCCGCGCGGCGTGACCGGCACCCTGCTGCTGATCGGCCTGGGCCTGACCCTGGGCAACTTCGTCGGCGGCCGCCTGGCCGACTGGCGCCTGACTACCAGCCTGGTAGGCATCTTCGTCGCCCTGGCGCTGACCTCCGCCGCGCTGCGCTGGACCGGTCATGCCTTCCTGCCGGCGGAAATCACTCTCTTCCTCTGGGCCGCGGCCGCCTTCGCCGCCGTGCCGGCCCTGCAGATCAACGTGGTCACCTTCGGCAAGGACGCGCCGAATCTGGTCTCGACCCTCAACATCGGCGCCTTCAACGTGGGCAATGCCCTCGGCGCCTGGGTCGGCGGCCTGGTGATCGACCACGGCCTGGGTCTTACCGCGGTACCCCTTGCCGCCAGCGGGCTCGCCCTGCTGGCCCTCATCGCCACCCTGCTGACCGCCAGCCAGGCCCGCAAGAGCGGCCTGGCGACCGCCAGCTAATCAAGAGAGCTAGCCATGACTCAGCTGTTCGAGCCGATCAAGATCGGCGCCCTGGAACTGCCCAACCGCGTCATCATGGCGCCCCTCACTCGCTGCCGCGCCGAACCGGGCCGGGTCCCGGGCGACCTGATGGTCGAGTACTACGTGCAACGCGCGTCCGCCGGACTGATCATCACTGAGGCCACCTCGGTGGACCCCATGGGCGTGGGTTATCCCGACACCCCCGGCATCTGGTCCGACGCGCAGGTGGCCGGCTGGCAACGGGTGACCACCGCCGTGCACAAGGCCGGTGGCCGCATCGTGCTGCAACTCTGGCATGTGGGCCGCATCTCCGATCCCCGTTACCTCGACGGCGAACTGCCAGTGGCGCCCAGCGCCATCGCCGCCCAGGGTCACGTCAGCCTGCTGCGCCCCAAGCGTGACTATGTCACCCCGCGGGCGCTGGAAACCGCCGAGATCCCCGGCATCGTCGCCGCCTATCGGCATGGCGCCGAGAACGCCAAGCGTGCCGGCTTCGACGGCGTCGAGGTCCATGGGGCCAACGGCTATCTGCTCGACCAGTTCCTGCAGAGCGACACCAACCAGCGTACCGACAACTATGGCGGCTCCATCGAGAATCGCGCCCGGCTGCTGCTGGAAGTGACCGATGCCTGCATTGATGTCTGGGGCGCCGATCGCGTCGGCGTGCACCTGTCCACCCGTGGCGACATGCATACCATGGGCGACAGCGACCCTGCCGCCACCTTTGGCCATGTCGCCCGCGAGCTGGGCCAGCGCCAGGTCGCCTTCATCTGCATCCGCGAAGCGGCCGGCAGCGACAGCCTCGGCCCGGACCTCAAGGCGGCCTTTGGTGGCGTGTACATCGCCAACGAGAAATTCGACAAGGCCAAGGCCAATGCCTGGCTGGACGAAGGCAAGGCCGATGCCGTGGCTTTCGGCGTGCCCTTCATCGCCAACCCGGATCTGCCGCAACGGCTGGAACAGGACGCCGCGCTGAACGAGCCGCACCCGGACACCTTCTACAGCAAGGGCCCGGTGGGCTACATCGACTATCCGCGGCTGTAATTTTCTTCGCCGTTAGGAAAAGCCCGCCGATTGGCGGGCTTTTTCTTGGGCTTCGCAGGCGGCTGGGATAGCTCTACCGACGAAGCCCAGGGTCACGAGTTCCGTTCATCCCTGTTGGGCTTCGCTGCGCTCAGCGCCAACCTACGCCGGTGTAGGCCAGAACGCGCGGATCGCCGCCACGCCCTGGGCGCCGGCCTGCCAGGCGCCGGCGAGATCGTCATCGCCCAGCCCACCCAGCAGGTAGGCCGGCAGGTTGCAGTCGGCCAGCAGTTGCTGGGCCTTGACCCAGCCGAGGGTCGGGGCGCCGGGATGGCTCGCGGTGGGCATCACCGGCGACAGGGTGATGAAATCCACCCCCATCTGCTGGGCCAGGGCCAGCTCCTCGGCGTCGTGGCAGGAAGCCGCCAGCAGGCGCTGCTCCGGGAAGGGTCGGCCATTGGGCGCATAACGACGCAGTTGCTCGGCGGTCAGGTGCCAGCCGGCGGCAGGAAAATCGCCCAGCCATTCCAGCGGTCCCTTGAGCATCAGCTGGGCGCGTCCGGTGCAGAGCCCCTGGACGTCGCCCGCCAGGTCGCGGTACTGCGGATCGAAGTTGTCCGGCGTGCGCAGCTGGACCAGGCGGATGCCACTGTCCAGGGCCCGGTGCAGGCCGTTGAGCAATTCCGCAGTGGTCAATTCGCCAGGGGTGATGAGGTAGCGGTCTGGCAGACGCGCCGCCTGGACGATGGGCCGGTTGGCCGCCGGGAAGTCGTAGTTGACCAGGTCACGCGGGGCCACCCAGGCCAGCGGCTGGCCTTCGGCGCCATGGGCGTCGCCGCTGAAGGCGTCCACCTGCCAGACATCCAGCAGTACCGCCTGGTCGGGATAGTCGTGGCGCACCTGCAGCAGCGGGCGCGCCGCTGTCACCTGGATACCCAGCTCTTCGGCCAGTTCGCGCGCAAGGGCCACGGCCGGCGCTTCACCGGCCTCCACCTTGCCTCCCGGAAATTCCCAGAGGCCGCCCTGGTGCTTGTGCGCGGGGCGTTGGGCGATAAGGATCTGCCCCTGGGGGTCGCGGATCACCGCCGCGACGACATGCAGACGAGTCATGCGCTCTGCTCCTCCGTTTCAGCCTCCGCCAGCCAGCGCTGGAAGGCCGGCCAGGCGTAGATGGTTTCGACATAGGCGGCCGCCTCGGCCGACAGTTCCACCCCGTAGCTGCGGAAGCGGCTGGCGACCGGGGCATAGAAGGCATCGGCGATGGTCGGCGTACCGAACAGGTAGGGGCCCTGCTGGCCATAGCGCTCGCGGCATTCGCGCCACAGGCGCTGGATGCGCTGGATGTCTTCCACCGCCTCGGCGGTGGTCGACTTCAGCCGCTGGCGGCGACGCAGATCCATGGGCAGCTCGCGGCGCAGGGCCAGGAAGCCACTGTGCATCTCGGCGCACAGGGCGCGGGCATGGGCGCGGGCCAGGGTGTCCGTCGGCCACAGCCCGGCATCGGGATAGGCCTCGGCGAGATACTCGACGATGGCCAGGGAATCCCAGATGGTGCCCTCGGCCAGTTTGAGCACCGGCACCTTGCCGGTAGGCGACTGGGCCTTGAGCAGAGCGCGGCTGTTGGGGGTATAGAGCGGGATCGACACCTCCTCGAAGGCGGCGCCGCTGAGCTCCATGGCCAGCCAGGCCCGCAACGACCAGGAGGAGAAATTCTTGTTGCCGATCACGAGTTGCAGCTGGGACATGCGGGGATTCCTCGAAACGATGCGGTCCGCGAGGACCGCCGCAGGCGCCCGTCGGAACGGGCGCCAAGGCGTCGGGTAGCCGTCAGGTACGGTACTCGGCGTTGATCTTCACGTAGTCGTGGGACAGGTCGGTGGTCCAGATGGTCTCGCTGTGGCTGCCGCGACCCAGCTCGATGCGGATCTCGATCTCGGCCTGGGCCATGACCCGCGCGCCCTGCTCTTCCGTATAGGTGGCCGCGCGACCGCCCTGCTGGCAGATCTGCACGCCGCCAAGGAAGACGTCGATCAGGCTGACATCCAGCTGGGGCACGCCGGCCCGGCCGACGGCGGCGAGGATGCGGCCCCAGTTGGGATCGGAGGCGAACAGCGCGGTCTTGATCAGCGGCGAATGGGCCACGGCGTAGCCGACGTCCAGGCACTCCTGGGCATTGCCGCCACCATTTACCTGCACGGTGACGAACTTGGTGGCACCCTCGCCGTCACGCACGATGGCCTGGGCCAGTTCGGCGAATACCGCGAACACCGCCTCGCGCAGTTGCTCGAAGGCGCCGCCGCTGGGCTGGGTGATTTCCGCCATGGCCGCCTGGCCGGTGGCCACCAGCATGCAGCAGTCGTTGGTGGAGGTGTCGCCATCGATGGTGATGCGGTTGAAGGAGCGGTTGGCGGCGTCGGCCAGCAGATCCTGCAGCAGGCCCCGGGCGACCTTGGCGTCGGTGGCCACGTAGCCGAGCATGGTCGCCATGTTCGGCTTGATCATGCCGGCGCCCTTGCTGATACCGGTCACGGTAACGGTGATGCCGTCCACCTGGAACTGGCGGCTGGCGCCCTTGGGCAGGGTGTCGGTGGTCATGATGCCGGTGGCGGCAGCGGCCCAGTTGTCTTCGGCAAGATCGGCCAGGGCGGCCGGCAGCGCGGCTTCGATCTTCTCCACGGGCAGCGGTTCGCCGATCACCCCGGTGGAGAACGGCAGCACCGCCTCCTCGCCGACGCTGGCCAGGGTAGCCAGGGTCTTGGTGGTGCGCTCGGCCGCGGCCAGACCGGGCTGCCCGGTACCGGCGTTGGCGTTACCGGTGTTGGTCAGCAGGTAGCGCACGGGACCGGCAAAGCGCTGGCGGGCGACGATCACCGGCGCGGCGCAGAAGGCGTTCAGGGTGAAGACCCCGGCCACGCTGGAGCCTTCGGCACAGCGCATCACCACCACATCCTTGCGCCCGGGACGCTTGATGCCGGCGGAGGCGATACCGAGTTCGAAACCGGGAACCGGGTGCAGCGTGGAGAGCGGACCGAGACCGACAGCCATGGGAAAACTCCAGTGAAAGAAAAGGAAACGCCGCGAGCGGAAAACCGGTCGCGGCGTGGAAAGCAGCCTTCCCGCGCTCGCCTCGCCCAGCCTGGGCAAGGGGCGCAGACAGCCTAGCGGGTGGAGTTTACAACCTGTCGGCGCCTATGCCGACAGGTTGCCGTCGCCGCGGCTGCCCGGACCGGCCCTCAGTCGAGCTTGCCGTGGCACTGCTTGTACTTCTTGCCGGAGCCACAGGGGCACGGCTCGTTGCGACCGATCTTCTGGTCATTGCGCTGGGGCTGCAAGGGCACCACGGTGTCCTCGCCCTGCTCGTCCTCGAGCACCTCGGGGTCGACCAGCGAAGGGGCCTCAGCGTGCTGGAACTGCATGCGCTCGGCCAGGGCCTCGGCCTCGCGGCGCATGCGCTCTTCTTCCTCGGCCGGATCTTCCCGGCGTACCTGGACGTGGGACAGCACGCGAATGGTGTCGCGCTTGATGCTGTCCAGCAGTTCCTGGAACAGGTTGAAGGACTCGCGCTTGTATTCCTGCTTTGGGTTCTTCTGGGCGTAGCCGCGCAGATGGATGCCGTGACGCAGGTGATCCATGGTGGTGAGGTGGTCTTTCCAGAGGTCGTCGACCACCCGCAGCAGCATCTGCTTCTCGAAGTTGCGCAGGGCTTCGCGACCGGCCATGTCTTCCTTTTCCAGGTAGGCGGCTTCGAGCTGTTCGAGGATCTTCACCCGCAGGGTGTCCTCGTACAGCTTGTCGTCTTCGTCCAGCCATTGGCCGATGGGCAGTTGCTGACCGAAGACGCTGTAGATCTCGGCTTCCAGGCCGGGAACGTCCCACTGTTCGGGCAGCGACTGCGGCGGGATGTGCTCGTTGACCACCTGGGTCAGGGTCTCCTCGCGGAAGCCCTTGATGGTGTCGCCGACGTCTTCGTTTTCCAACAGGGTGTCGCGCATGTGATAAATCACCTTGCGCTGCTCGTTGGCCACGTCATCGTATTCCAGCAGCTGCTTGCGGATATCGAAGTTGCGACCCTCGACCTTGCGCTGCGCCTTCTCGATGGCGTTGGTGACCATGCGGTGCTCGATGGCCTCGCCACCCTGCATGCCCAGGGCCTTCATGAAGTTCTTCACCCGGTCGGAGGCGAAGATGCGCATCAGGCTGTCTTCCAGCGACAGGTAGAAGCGGCTGGAACCCGGGTCGCCCTGGCGGCCGGCACGACCGCGCAGCTGGTTGTCGATCCGGCGGGATTCGTGGCGCTCGGAGGCGATCACGTGCAGGCCGCCGGCATCGATGACCTGCTTGTGGCGCGCCTGCCAGGCGGCCTTGATCGCGGCGATCTGCTCCTCGGTGGGATTCTCCAGGGCCGCGACTTCCACTTCCCAGTTGCCGCCGAGCAGGATGTCGGTACCACGACCGGCCATGTTGGTGGCGATGGTCACGGCGCCCGGACGACCGGCCTGGGCGATGATCTCGGCTTCCCGTTCGTGGTACTTGGCGTTGAGCACCTTGTGCTCGATGCCGGCCTGGGTCAGCAGCTGGTCGACGTACTCGGAGCTCTCGATGGAGGCGGTACCCACCAGCACCGGACGGCCTTCGGCCTGGCACTGCTTCACGTCCTCGATGATGGCCTGGTACTTCTCGGCCTGGGTCAGATAGACCAGGTCGTTGAAGTCCTTACGGGCGATCTCGCGGTGGGTCGGGATCACCAGCACGTCGAGGTTGTAGATCTGGCGGAATTCGAAGGCCTCGGTGTCGGCGGTGCCGGTCATGCCACCGAGCTTGTTGTAGAGGCGGAAGTAGTTCTGGAAGGTGGTCGAGGCCAGGGTCTGGCTCTCGGGCTGGATCGGCAGTCCTTCCTTGGCCTCGATGGCCTGGTGCAGGCCTTCGGAGAGACGACGACCCGGCATGGTCCGGCCGGTGTGCTCGTCGATCAGCAGCACCTGGTCCTGCTGGACGATGTACTCGACGTTGCGATGGAACAGGGTGTGGGCGCGCAGGCCGGCGAACACGTGGGTCAAGAGGCCCAGGTTGTGCGCGGAGTAGAGGCTCTCGCCCTCGGCCAGCAGACCGGTCTCGGTGAGCATCTCCTCGATGAACTGGTGACCCAGCTCGGTGATCTCCACCTGGCGGGTCTTTTCATCGATGGTGTAGTGGCCGACCTGGGTCGGATTGCCTTCCTCTTCCTCGATGTGCTGTTGCAGACGCGGGATCAGCAGGTTGATCTTCTGGTAGAGCTCGGAGCTGTCTTCGGCCTGGCCGGAGATGATCAGCGGGGTCCGGGCTTCGTCGATGAGGATGGAGTCCACCTCGTCGACCACCGCGAAGTTCAGCTCGCGCTGGTACTTCTCGGCCATGCTGAAGGCCATGTTGTCGCGCAGGTAGTCGAAGCCGAATTCGTTGTTGGTGCCGTAGGTGATGTCCGAGGCATAGGCGGCGCGTTTCTCTTCCGGCGGCTGGAACGGCAGGATGATGCCGACCGACAGGCCGAGGAATTCGTACAGCGGCCGCATCCAGTTGGCGTCGCGGCGGGCCAGGTAGTCGTTCACCGTGACCACGTGGACGCCCTTGCCGGACAGCGCGTTGAGATAGACCGGCAGGGTGCCCACCAGGGTCTTGCCCTCACCGGTACGCATCTCGGCGATCTTGCCTTCGTGCAGCGCGGCGCCGCCGATCAGCTGGACGTCGAAGTGGCGCATGCCCATGACCCGCTTGCCGGCCTCGCGGACCACGGCGAAGGCCTCGGGCATCAGCACGTCGAGGGACTCGCCCTGCGCGACGCGCTGCTTGAATTCCTCGGTCTTGGCGCGCAGTTGCTCGTCGCTCAGGGAGGCAATCTGGGATTCCAACGCATTGGTGGCCACCACGACCTTGCCTAGGCGTTTGACATCTCGTTCGTTCTTGCTTCCAAAGAATTTCTTCAACAAAGGCGCAAACATATCGACTGGAATTCTTCCGCTGGAATGAGGGGAGCGAAACGGGCGGCAAGGCCTCTGCAGAGCCTGGCCAGACGCCTGGGCGCGGGGGTTGAAACCCGCGGTGTCCCGCGATGGTAATCGGGCATTCTACTCGGAAATGCCGATGAGGAAAGAACGACGGCCCCCTGGCCGCCAGGACGCCAGAGCGATCTGTTACCATCGGCGTCTCCTCTTCGCCCATCGCGAGTCCTGCGCATGGCCTTTCGCCCCCTCTCCGCCGTCGCTCCCGCCGCCCTGCTGCGCCAGGCCAAACCGCTCAAGGCGCTGTTTCGCGAGGCCGAGCGGCTGGGCCGGCTGCAACAGTTGCTGGAAGAGCAGCTGCAACCCGCCGCCCGACCTCATTGCCGGGTGGCCAGCTGGCGCGAGGGCACGCTGTTGCTGGTGGTCAACGACGCCCACTGGGCGACGCGACTGCGCTACCAGCAGCCGCGCCTACTGCGCTTCTTGCAGAAGGCACCGGAGTTCGCCGGGCTGACGCGCCTGCAATTCAAGATGCAGCCGAACCCTGGCGTCGCCACCCGTGTCCGGCCATTGCGCCAGGTCAGTCAGGTCGGCGCCGACAGCCTGCGCGAAGTCGCGGCCGGCATCCGCGACCCCAAGCTCAAGGCGGCCCTGGAGCGACTGGCCAGTCGTACCGGCCAGGCCACCGAGTAAGCCCCTAGGTCTTGGCCACCGCCCGCTCGAAGGCGGCGCGGATGCGCTCTTCCGGCAGGTCCATGCCGATCAGCACCACGCGGCTTTCGCGCTCCTCGTCCGGCGTCCAGTCGCGCTCCCAGTCGGCGGCATAGATCTGCTGCACGCCCTGGAACAGCAGGCGGCGCTCCTCGCCCGCGATGTTGAGCAGGCCCTTGTAGCGCAGCAGGTCGCAGCCGAGGGTGTCGAGCAGCATCTCCATCACCTTGCCGATCTTGTCCTGGTCGTAGGGGCGCGACTCGCGGATGGCGATGGACTGGATGCGCTCGGTGAGACTGACGGCTTCCGACACCGGTCGCAGCGGCCGGAACAGCGTCGGTGGCGCCAGGTCCTCGTCGTGCAGGTTGAAGCCGCGGATATCCAGCAACTCGGCCAGGTCGATGCGGCCATGGTCGACATGGCGGATCGGCGCGCGGCGGTTGATGCGCTGCAGGCGATTCTCCAGCGCTTCGACGGCGGCCGGCTCGGCCAGATCGAGCTTGGTCAGCAGCAGGCGATCGGCGAACCCGATCTGCGCCTGCAGCAGCGGATCGCTCAGTTGCTCGCTGGCGTGGACGGCGTCCACCAGGGTCAGCACCCCGTCGAGCAGATAGCGCTCGCGCAGGAGCTCGTCGGTAAAGAAGGTCTGGGCCACCGGACCGGGATCGGCGAGACCCGTGCACTCCACCACCAGCCGCTCGAAATCCAGCTCGCCGCTGTCCAGCCGCTCCAGCAGCACGGTCAGGGCATAGGCCAGGTCCTTGCTGCCGGTGCAGCAGACGCAGCCGTTGGCGACCTTCATCAGCTGCACGGCGCCGGCGTCTTCGAGCAGTTCGCCGTCGACGTCGAGGGCGCTGAATTCGTTTTCGATCACGGCGATCCTGAGGCCGTGCTCGGCCTGCAGGATGTGCTTGAGCAGGGTGGTCTTGCCGGCACCGAGAAAGCCGGTCAGGACGGTGACGGGAATAGGTTCACGCATGGAAAACTCCAGACAGAAAGAGGCCGGGCATGGAGCCCGGCCTTGGAACCTGCTCACGATCTCGCGAGCTAGAGCCAAGCAAGGCCTAGGCGGCCCCACGAAAAGGCCTGAGGAAGCGGATCGGACTCGCGCTCGAGTTTACGAGTGGTAAATGAGCATTCCGACGGGGCTGGCCTTCCAGGGCCTTTTCAACGCCGTTTGGCCGACGCGCAGCAGATCATGAACAGGTTCCAATGGAGACCCTGGGTCAGCAGCAGCGTATGGCGCCGGACTTGCCGCCACCGTAGCGCGCTTCCTGGCGCTCGCGGAAGAAGGCTTCGTAGCTCATCACCGGCTGGTCCGGATGCTTGCCGCGCATGTGCTCGACATAGGTGTCGTAGTCGGGCATGCCCACCAGCATCTTGGCGGCCTGCCCGAGGTATTTGCCCATGCGACCCAGGTCATTGAACATGAGAGTGCTCCTTTAGGAACCCGCTACCGGCTGGAAGGGGGTCTCGCGATCGCTGCGCTCGGGCTTGGCCAGGGCGGCGCGACCGACCTTGATGGAAAAGAACAGGATGCTCATCACCACCACCAGGAACAGCACCGACAGGGTGGCGTTGGTGTAGGCGTTGAAGACGATGTGCTGCATCTGTTCCATGCTCTTGGCCGGGGCGATCACCTGCCCCTGGGCCATGGCGGTGCTGTACTTCTTGGCCAGGGCCAGGAAGCCGACCGCCGGATTCGAATCGAACAGCTTGATCAGGCTGGCGGTGGTGGTGCAGATCAGCAGCCAGACGGCCGGTACCAGGGTGACCCAGACATAGCGCTGGCGCTTCATCTTGATCAGGACCACCGAGCCCAGCATCAGGGCGATACCGGCGAGCATCTGGTTGGAAATGCCGAACAGCGGCCAGAGGGTGTTGATGCCGCCCAGCGGATCGACCACGCCCTGGTACAGCAGCCAGCCCCAGAGGGCGACGCAACCGGCGGTGCCGATGACGTTGGCGGTCCAGGAGTCGGTCTTCTTCAGCGCCGGCACGAAGCTGCCCAGCAGGTCCTGCAGCATGAAGCGTCCGGCGCGGGTACCGGCATCCACCGCGGTGAGGATGAACAGCGCTTCGAACAGGATGGCGAAGTGGTACCAGAAGGCCATGGTGTTCTCGCCCGGCAGCACGTTGTGCATGATCTGGGCGATCCCCACCGCCAGCGTCGGAGCGCCACCGGCACGGGCCAGGATGGTGTGCTCGCCGATCTCGGTCGCAGTGGCCTGCAGCATCTCGGGCGTTACCACGAAGCCCCAGGTGCTGATCTTGGCAGCGACCGACACCACGTCGGCACCGACCACGGCGGCCGGGCTGTTCATGGCGAAGTAGACGCCCGGCTCGATCACCGAGGCGGCGACCATGGCCATGATGGCGACGAAGGATTCCATCAGCATGGCGCCGTAGCCGATGTAGCGGGCGTGGGTTTCCTTGGCGATCAGCTTGGGCGTGGTGCCCGAGCTGATCAGGGCATGGAAGCCGGACACCGCGCCGCAGGCGATGGTGATGAACAGGAAGGGGAACAGGGTGCCCTTCCACACCGGACCGGTGCCGTCGACGAACTGGGTCAGGGCCGGCATCTTGAGCGTCGGCATGGTCACCAGGATGCCGATGGCCAGGGCGATGATGGTGCCGATCTTGAGGAAGGTGGACAGGTAGTCACGCGGCGCCAGCACCAGCCAGATCGGCAGCACCGCGGCGACGAAGCCGTAGCCGATCAGCATCCAGGTGATCTGCACGCCGGTGAAGGTGAAGGCCGGACCCCACACCGGATCGGCGGCGACCACGCCACCGGCCCAGATGGAGGCCAGCAGCAGCACCACGCCGACCAGCGAGATCTCGCCGATGCGCCCGGGGCGGATGTATCTCATGTAGACGCCCATGAACATGGCGATCGGCAGGGTGGCGATCACCGTGAACATGCCCCAGGGACTCTCGGCCAGGGCCTTGACCACGATCAGCGCCAGCACCGCGAGGATGATGATCATGATCAGGAAGCAGCCGAACAGGGCGATGGTGCCGGGGATGCGCCCCATCTCCTCGCGCACCATGTCGCCCAGGGAGCGACCGTTGCGGCGGGTGGAGAGGAACAGCACCACGAAATCCTGCACCGCGCCGGCGAAGACCACCCCGGCGATCAGCCAGAGGGTGCCGGGCAGATAGCCCATCTGGGCAGCGAGCACGGGACCGACCAGCGGACCGGCGCCGGCGATGGCGGCGAAGTGGTGGCCGAAGAGGATGTGCTTGTTGGTGGGGACGTAGTCCAGGCCGTCGTTGTTGAGGACGGCGGGCGTGGCTCTTTTGGCGTCGAGCCCCATCACCTTGGTGGCGATGAACAGGCTGTAGTAGCGGTAGGCAACGAGGTAGATCGCCACGGCGGCGACCACGATCCAGAGGGCGTTGATCGCTTCGCCTCGACTCAGCGCCACGGTACCCAGCGCGAAGGCGCCCAGTACGGCAACGGCGAACCAGGCAAGATGGCTGGCCATTCGGGTCATGCTTGTTCTCCTGCCGCGCACCAGTGGCCGCGGCGATACTTGTTATTGTGAGAGCCCACAGCGGAGCCATATTACTATCGGCGGCTCGACGCGACAGCGAAATTCGCAGAACTACCCAAGGCCCGCTACGTAGTTCTACGTAGAGGGCAGTCCGGACAGGTGCCGATGCAGCTCAAATACAAGATGGTTGCCCTCGGACTGCTGCCCCTGCTGCTGGCGGTGGCCGCGGTCTGCCTGGTGGTACTGGAACAGAGCCAGCGCCTGGGCGAGCAGCAGGCCCGGCTGCTCGAACACAGCATCCTCGGCAGCAAGAAGACCGAGTTGCGCAACTATGTGGAGATGGGCGTCAGCGCCATCCAGCCGCTGTACGGCAGCGGTCGCGACGACGAGGACACCAAGGCCAAGGTACTGGCGCTGCTGGCCAGTCTGAACTTCGGCAGCGACGGCTATTTCTTCGTCTACGACCAGCATGGCCGCAATCTCATGCATCCACGCCAGCCCGAACTGGTCGGCCGGGATCTCTGGCAACTGACCGACGGTACCGGCCTGCTGGTGATCCAGGCGCTGCTCGGGAGCGCCCGGGAGGGCGATGGCTTCCAGCGCTATGGCTGGCAGAAGCCCTCCAGCGGGCAGATGGCGGAAAAGCTCGCCTACGTGACCCAGCTGCAACGCTGGGGCTGGGTGCTGGGCACCGGCCTCTACCTGGACGACGTGGACGCCGCCCTCGCCCAGGTCCGCCACGACGTGGCCGCCGGCATCCGCACCACCCTGCTGGCCAGCGCCGGGGTGGCCCTGGTGGCGGTGCTGCTGGTGTTCGCCGGTGGCCTGACGCTCAACGTCAGCGAACACCGCCTGGCCGATCGCAAGCTCAAGCAGCTGACCCAGAGACTCATCACTTCCCAGGAAGAGGAAAGGTCGCGGCTGTCACGCGAGTTGCACGACGGCATCAGCCAGTTGCTGGTGTCCATCAAGTTCCAGTTCGAACTGGCCAGCCGCGAACTGGGCGCGGGCAAGTCCAACGCCGGCGAGACCCTGCGCGAGGGCACCCAGCGCCTGGCCGCCGCCATCGGCGAGATCCGCCGCATCTCCCACGACCTGCACCCTTCCCTGCTGGACACCCTCGGCCTGCCTGCCGCGCTCGGCCAGCTGGTGGAGGAATTCCGCCAACGCAGCGGCCTGGACGTGGACTATCGGCAGACCCTGGACGACAGTCCCGCCGGCGGCGACATGGACGTCGCCCTGTTTCGCATCGTCCAGGAGGCGCTGACCAACATCGAGCGCCACGCCGCGGCCCGGCGCGTGGTCATCGACCTGCAACGCCGCGGTCGCTGGATCTGCCTGACTGTGCACGACGACGGCCGCGGTTTCGATACCGGCCAGGTGGAGCGCCTCAGCGGCGGCATCGGCCTGCGCAACATCCGCGAGCGGGTGGAGCTGTTCGGGGTCGCTGCGCCATCCAGTCCGGACCCGGCGGCACGACCCTCGACGTGGTTCTGCTACGCTCGGACCTCCCGGCCGACGAGGAAAGCCCGACATGACGCCCATCCGCATCCTCCTGGTCGACGACCATGCCCTGGTCCGCGCCGGCGTGCGGGCGCTGCTGGGAACCATCGAGCGCTTCGTCGTGGTCGGCGAGGCCGGCAGCGGCGCGGAGGCCCTCGACCTGCTGGCGCGCCTCGATCCGGACATCCTGCTGGTGGACATCGGCCTCAAGGACATCAATGGCCTGGAGCTGACCGCCCTGATCGCCGAGCGCGCACCCCGCGCCCGGGTACTGATCCTGAGCATGTACGACAATCGCGAGTACGTAAGCACCTCGCTGCGGGTTGGCGCGGCCGGCTATGTACTCAAGGATGCACCCTCGGAGGAGATCATCGCTGCGGTGGAAGCCCTGGCGGTCGGCGGCCGCTTCTACAGCAGCGCCATCGCCGCCCGCCTGGGCGAAGGGGGCGCCAGCGAGGGCGACCTCACGCCGCGGGAACGCCAGGTGTTGCTGCTGATGGCCCAGGGTCTCAACAACAAGACCATGGCCCAGCAACTGGGGCTCAGCGTGCGCACGGTGGAGACCCATCGCCTGAGCATCCGCCGCAAGCTGGACATCCAGAAGCCGGCCGACCTGGTCCGCCATGCACGCGAGTACGGCTGGCGCCCCGAGGGCACGTCCAGCGTCTGACCAAGGCCACTGCTCGCATCCTGGCGACCAATGAGCCCTCTCGCTGTGGCTCCGCTGGCCGCAGCCGGCTACCCTTCCAGGCGCAGTCGATACGGGACGGCCACGGTCGTCTACAGTGATCAGGAAACCTCAGGAAGCCTTTCCATGAACGACACCAACGAGCGTCGCCGCTTTACCCGCTTCACCTTCGATGCCCCTGCGCAGTTGCACCAGGGTGAGCACCAGTGGGCAGCGCCCGTCGACGACATCTCGCTCAAGGGCGTGCTGCTGGCGCGGCCCGCCGACTGGTCGGCCCAGCCAAGCGCCACCTATGAACTGCGCGTCCTGCTGAACGATGAGGCCCAGGTGACCATGGGCGTGGAGCTGGTGCGGGAAACTCCCGAGCAGCTGGCCTTCGCCTGCCGCCAGATCGACCTGGATTCCATCAGCCACCTGCGCCGCCTGGTGGAGCTGAACCTGGGCGACGAGACCCTGCTGGAGCGCGAGCTGGCGGCATTGGGCACGCCCTGAGCGACCTGGGTGGGTTGGGTTGAGCGAAAGCGAAACCCAAGGCGCGAGGCTCAGCCCTGGCTGTCGGGCTTCGACGATGAGGCCATCTCAACCCAACCTGTAACGGTAGCCTTGTAGGTTGGGTTGAGCGAAAGCGAAGCCCAACGGAGCGCGAGGCTCAGCCCTGGCTGTTGGGCTTCGACGATGAAGCCGTCTCAACCCAACCTACACGGTAGCCTCGTAGGTTGGGTTGAGCGAAAACGAAGTCCAACGGGTTTAGAACTCCAGATGCAGACCCACCACCAGGCGCGCGTCGTGGGTGTCTTCGCCCTCTTCCCGCGCCATGGCGGCGGTATTGCCATGGGTGGCGTTCCAAGACACCCCGACATAGGGCGCGACCTCCGGGGTCACCTGGTATCTCAGGCGCAAGCCTGCCTCGCTTTCGGCAAAGCCGGCGCCCTGGCCGCGGGACTCGTCGTTGCGACCGTAGAAGTTGAGCTCGGTATGGGGCTGGAGGATCAGCCGCTGGGTCAGGGCCCAGTCGTATTCGGCTTCCAGGCGCAGGGAGGTCTGGCTGTTCTCGCCGAAGAAGGCGGTGATCTCGATGTCGAGATCCTCGGGATCGTGCTCCTGGATGCCCAGGGCCGCCCAGGTCTGTGGCGAGCCGGGTTTGAAATCCTGGCGGATGCCGGCCACGCTGCCCCAGCCCTTGGCCAGGCTGTGCCCCCAGAGCGCCTGCACCTCGGCTTGCTCGGTGTGGCCGTTGGTACGCTCGCCCTGGCTGCGGAAATCCAGGCGATTGGCACCACCGCCCAGCGCCCAGCCCTCCAGATCCCAATTGAAGACGCTGCCTTCGTCGGCATGCTGCCACTCCAGCTGGTCCACCTCCAGGCTGGCCGGGCGGAGCTGCTGGGATCGGCGGCCTGGACCAGGCCACTGGTGGCAAGGGTGGCAAGGAACAGGGAAAGCGGGAGCAGACGAGGCATGGCGGGTATCCGGGTTCGTGGAAGCGCCTGATAGACCACCCTGCCCCGCCGAGAGTTTTAAAAAATATTACAAATGCTGCCCAGGGCTATTCGAAGAGCGCATCCAGCGCCTGCTCGAGGCGGGTCACCGCGACTACCTGCAGACCGGGCGGCGGATCCTTGGGAGCATTGCCCTTGGGTACGATGGCACGCTTGAAGCCATGCTTGGCGGCTTCCTTGAGGCGCTCCTGGCCACTGGGCACCGGGCGGATCTCGCCGGACAGGCCGATCTCGCCGAACACCAGCAGGTCGTGCGGCAGGGCGCGGTCTCTCAGGCTGGAGATCACCGCCGACATCAGCGCCAGATCCACCGCCGTCTCCAGCACCTTGACCCCACCGACCACGTTGATGAAGACGTCCTGGTCGTAGGTGGGAATGCTGCCATGGCGGTGCAGCACCGCCAGCAGCATGGCCAGGCGATTCTGGTCGAGGCCCACGGTGACCCGGCGCGGATTGGCCAGGTGACTGGTGTCCACCAGGGCCTGCACCTCTACCAGCATCGGCCGCGAGCCCTCCCAGGTCGCCATGACCACGCTGCCGGCCACCGCTTCCTGGGCACGGTTGAGAAAGATCGCCGAGGGGTTGGAGACCTCCTTGAGGCCCTTGTCGGTCATGCCGAACACGCCCAGTTCGTTGACCGCGCCGAAGCGGTTCTTGACCGCTCGCAGCATGCGCAGACGGCCGTCGGACTCGCCCTCGAAATAGAGCACGGTGTCGAC
This sequence comes from Pseudomonas oryzihabitans, assembly GCF_014522265.1. Classification (GTDB taxonomy): domain Bacteria; phylum Pseudomonadota; class Gammaproteobacteria; order Pseudomonadales; family Pseudomonadaceae; genus Chryseomonas; species Chryseomonas aestiva. The sequence continues at coordinate 2,420,932 of NZ_CP017024.1, read as the reverse complement.
CATGTGCTCGAGCACCCGCGGCCCGGCCAGGGCGCCTTCCTTGGTGACGTGGCCGACCAGGAAGATGGCGGTGCCGGTCTGCTTGGCGAATCTCACCAGCAGCGCCGCGCTCTCGCGTACCTGGGCCACGCCGCCGGGAGCGGACTGCAGCTGTTCGGTGAAGATGGTCTGGATGGAGTCGATCACCATGACCCGCGGCTTTTCCTGGCGGGCGGTGGCGACGATGGTCTCGATGCAGGTCTCGGTCATGACCTTGAGCTTGTCTTCCGGCAGCCCCAGGCGGCGGGCGCGCATGGCCACCTGCTGCTGGGATTCCTCGCCGGTGACATAGAGCGCCGGCATGCGCGCCGCCAGGTGGCAGAGGGTCTGCAGCAGGATGGTGGACTTGCCGATGCCGGGATCGCCGCCGATCAGCACCACGGAGCCATCCACCAGGCCGCCCCCCAACACCCGGTCGAGTTCGGTGGAGTCGGTGGTGAAGCGCGGGGTCTCCTCGACGCTGACCTCGGCCAGGGTCTTGATGGTCGCCTGCGCCCCGGCCCAGCCGGCGCGACCGGAAGGGACGGCGGAGGTCTCGACGACGGTTTCCACCAGGGTGTTCCAGGCACCGCACTCGCCGCACTGACCCGCCCACTTGGGAAAGGTGGCGCCGCATTCGGTGCAGCCGTAGAGACGCTTGGCCTTGGCCATGGCGAAGTTCTCCAGTCGAGAAAGGAAGATTCCCAGCATATCACGACTGGATGCATAGACAGTAAAAAGGCGCGATCCCGGGGGAGCGCGCCTCTCTCAAAAGCGGACTTGAGCCTTAGTTGCCCTCGCCACCCGGCTGACGCAGCATGGTCAGGGCCTGGTTGGCCTGGGCAATGCACTTCTTCTCGTCGCCGGCCTTCTGTGCCTCCATGGCGCTCTTGCGGAAACCGGCGATCTGCTGGGCCTGGGAACTGCCCGGGCCGATCATGTTGGTCTTCATCTTGCTGGCATCGTCCAGCTTCTGCAGCTGGACCGCGCACAGATCCTTGGCGAATACGGGTGCAGCGGCGAACATCATCAGGGCGATCAGGGCGGTACGCTTCATGGGGACATCCTCGTTGGGAGGGCCAGGTAGGCCGGATAAACCTCGCTCACCCGGCGAAATTCGCCTGGGGTACCCCATTGACCGCCAGGTACCGCTGGTCGTTCAGCGCCTGGTCATCAGTGTCTGCTGCGAGGTTCTGGCGCTAGTGCTTGAGCGTCGACACCATCTCCACGTCGCCCCGTAGCCAGACCGGCAATGCCTGCTGCCAGCGCTCCTGTTCGAGCAGCTGCAGGTTGGCCAGCAGGCGGCTGTATTCGGCGAATTCGAGTTGTACGCGACGGCGCTGGGCTTCCACGGCCGCCTCGGTGATCCACAGGTGCCACTGCTGGTACATCGCCACTTCGTCGGTCATCGGTCCTCTCCTGGGAGGCCATGATGGCAACGCCGGCGGCCCTTGCCAATCGCATAAACGTGGGCTCGGCACCAAGGGCCGAGCCCGGCACGGCTAGGACGGGTATTTCAGCTGTTGAGCGATCTTGTCCTTGAGCAGGACCCGTTCGCGCCGCAGGCGACCCAGTTCCTCGTCGCCGCTGGATTCTTCCACCTCCTCCATATCGAGGATCTGCTGGTCGAGCTTGGCGTAGTCTTCCAGCAGCTTGGCAAAGGCCGCATCGGTCTGGGGACGGCTGTCCAGCTGCTCGGCGTATTCGGGAAAGTCTTTGTGCAGGTCGTGTTTGGCAACCATCAGGGGCTCCTTGGGGGCGAGAAGTGGAAGTCGCGAGGGTTGCAGCCCTCGGCGTACAAGGGTGGACCCGGCCCCTTCGACAAAGTGCGACAGCCACGACCAGCTGCCGATTTCGCGGCGATTTGCCGCTGCCGGGGAACCTCTGGACCGCTCGCAGGGTTCCAAACCCGAGCGAAGCGAGCACAATCGTCTATCGTCTATCGTCTCTTCGAAACCATCCAAAGGAGTGCAGCATGAGCATCATTGCCGAGTTCAAGAAATTCGCCATGAGAGGCAACGTGGTCGACCTGGCGGTCGGCATCATCCTGGGCGCGGCTTTCGGCAAGATCGTGTCGTCCTTCGTGGCCGACATCATCACGCCGCCACTGGGCCTGTTGCTGGGGGGCGTGGATTTCTCGCAGCTGGCGATCACCCTGCGCGCGGCCATGGGCGACCAGCCGGCGGTGGTGATGTCCTATGGCAAGTTCCTGCAGACCATCTTCGACTTCGTGATCATCGCCTTCGCCATCTTCATGGCGATCAAGGTGCTCAACCGCCTGCGTCTGCATCAGGAGGCCGCCCCGTCCGGCCCGACCAAGGACCAAGTCCTGCTGACCGAGATCCGTGACCTGCTGAAGGAGCAGAACAGCCAGCCGACGGTGGCCCCTGTGGTGAAGCAGGAACCGCCGGTCAACCCGCTGTAAGCCTTTCAAAGGCGGCTGCGCGTCGGCCAACCTGCGTTGAAAATGGCCTGGGTCGCCAGCCCGGTCGGAATGCTCATTTACGACTTGTAAACTCCGCTTCCTCAGCCATTTTCGCCTTGTTTGACTCTAGCTCGCAGCCTTTGAACAGGCTTACACAACGCCCGCCTCGCTAGGAGGCGGGTCGCTCCAGGCGGATCCAGCCGATCCGCCGATCCTTGACCGACTCCACCGTCAGCTGCCAGCCCTGGTATTCCAGGCGATCGCCGGCCACCGGCAGGCGCCCCAGCAGGTCCACCACCAGGCCGCCGAGGGTTTGGTAGTCCTCGTTTTCGGCGATCTGGAAGCCGGTGCGCTGCGCCAGTGGATGCAGCGTCAGGCCACCGCTGGCGCGATAGCCGTTTTCCACCTTTTCCAGCTCCGGCAGGCTGTCCTCGCTGGCATCCGGCAGTTCGCCGGCGATGGCCTCGAGAATGTCGGTCAGGGTCAGCAAACCTTCGAAGCCGCCGAACTCGTTGACCACAAAGGCCACGTGGGTCGAGGCCGCACGCAGTTGCTCCAGGGCGCTGAGCACCGAGGCCTGGGCCGGCAGATGGATGGGTGTACGTACGCGATTGCGCAGGTCGGGGGTCTGCCCCTGCAGGATGTCGGTGAACAACTCCTTCTTGTGCACGTAGCCCAGGGGTTCATCGATATTGCCGTTGACCACCAGCGGCAGGCGCGAGTGGGCCGAGGCCAGCAACTGCTCGCGCAGGCGCTCCGGGGCGGCATCGGCATCGAGGATGTCGACGTCGGCGCGGGCGGTCATCACCGTGCGCACCGGGCGCTCGCCCAGTTGCAGCACACCACTGATCATCAGCCGCTCGCGGCGATCGAAGATCGGGCCTTCGCCCTTCTCGCCGTCCATCAACTCGGCGATGTCCTCGTCCACCTCGTCTTCGCGCAGGCGACCGCCCAGCAGGCGCAGCACGGCCTGGGAGGTCCGCTCGCGCATGCCGAGGCGCTCGTGCAACTGGCGCTTGCGCTTCCAGCGCACCACCTGGTTGGCCAGCTCGATGAGGATCGAGAAGCCGATGGCGGCATAGAGATAGCCCTTGGGAATGTGGAAGCCCAGGCCTTCGGCGGTCAGGCTCAGACCGATCATCATCAGGAAGCCCAGGCACAGCATGATCACCGTGGGGTGGGCGTTGACGAAGGCGGTCAGCGGCTTGCTCGCCACCAGCATCAGACCGATGGAGATGATCACGGCGATCATCATCACGCTCAGGTGCTCGACCATGCCCACGGCGGTGATGACGGCGTCCAGCGAGAACACGGCGTCGAGCACCACGATCTGCGCGACCACCGGCCAGAAGGCCGCGTAGGCGCGATTGCCCCCGGTCTTGTGGGTATGGCCCTCGATCCGTTCGTGCAACTCGGTGGTGGCCTTGAACAGCAGGAAGATACCGCCGAACAGCATGATGAGGTCACGACCGGAGAAGGCCTTGCCGAAGACCTCGAACAGCGGTTCGGTGAGGGTCACCATCCAGGAAATGCTGGCCAGCAGGCCCAGGCGCATGATCAGCGCCAGCGACAGGCCGATCACCCGCGCCCTGTCACGCTGCGCGGGCGGCAGCTTGTCGGCGAGGATGGCGATGAAGACCAGGTTGTCGATGCCCAGGACGATTTCCAGGACGATCAGGGTGAGCAGTCCCAACCAGGCGGTGGGATCGGCGATCCATTCCATCAGCAGCGGACCTCCGTCTGAAAGGGCCGAACGGCCACGGAGGGGATAAGGCGGGAGGGGGTGTCAGCCGCACCTGGCACAGGGGCCGGGGGCGGCTCGGATCTGTCACTGCTCATCGGAACTCGAAAGGTAGCCTTGGAAATTCCGATCCTAGAGCAAGGCGGGCCCAAAACTAAAGGCCCAACCTTTTCCAATTGTGAAGAAAACGTAAAGAAGCCACTGCGCCGGGTGTGGTGTTTTAGAAGTACACGCAAAAATCGCCGTCAAAATTGTGCAGTGACTTCTGAAACGCCGCACCCTATCTACCAGTAGTTCTCCACCGCCACCTGGCCGGGTCGGCGACTCAGGGCCAGTTGCAGATCGCGGGTCTTGAGCAACTGGCGGGTGTCGTCGACCATCTCCGGATTGCCGCAGATGAGGATGCGCGAGTGCTCGGGCGAGAGTTCGACGCCGGCGGCGCGTTCCAGCTCGCCGTTCTCGATCAGGGTGGTGATGCGGCCACGCAGGGCGCCGGGATGCTCCTCGCGAGTGACCACGGGGACATAGACCAGGCGGTCGGTGAGGCCTTCGAGGTGTTCCACCTCGCCGTAACCGCGGATGACGGCCTGGTAGGCCAGGTCGCGGGCTTCGCGCACGCTGTAGACCAGCACGATGCGCTCGAAGCGCTCCCAGGTGTCGGGTTCCTGCAGCATCGACAGGAAGGGCGCCAGACCGGTGCCGGTGGCCAGCAGCCAGAGGTCGCGACCGCCGCCGAATCTCTCCAGGGTGAGATAGCCGTAGGGCTGCTTTTCCACCAGCAGTTCGTCGCCCTCGCGCAGGCGGCTCAGCTCGCTGGTGAAGGCGCCGCCCGGCACCACGATGGAAAAGAATTCGAGGAAGTCGTCGTGGGGTGCCGAGACCATGGAGTAGGCCCGCCAGACAATGTCGCCATCGGCCTTGCGCACGCCCAGCCGGGCGAACTGGCCGGCGCGAAAGCGATAGCGCGGGTCGCGGGTGGTCCTCAGGCTGAAGAGGTTATCGCTCCAGGGCCAGACGGCGGTGATCGTCTCGCGGGTGAACTTGTCTTCGGTGGCGGTCATACTGGCCTCTTTTTCCCGATTGCCTGGCGCCATTGTCCCGCAGTGAGCCGCCGATAAACACCGACAGAAACCATGCCTTCTCTCGTCTCGCCCTTCGCCACCCTCGAACTCGACCGCCAGCCACCACGCCGCGACGATCCCCTGCAGGCCTTCGACGCCGCCGACGAATACCTGCTGCAACAGGTCGCGGAGGATGGCCTGGACCCCGCCGCCCGGGTGCTGGTGCTCAACGACGGCTTCGGCGCCCTGGCCGCCAGCCTCGCCACTCATGCCCGGGTGACCTCCAGTGGCGACTCGCACCTGGCGGCCCTGGCGCTGGTAGCCAACCTGGCGCGCAACGGCCTTGCCGCCGAGGCGGTGACCTTCGTCCCGGCCAGCGAGGCGACCAGCGGTCCCTTCGATCTGGTGCTGATACGGGTGCCCAAGACCCTGGCGTTGCTGGAGGAACAACTGATCCGCCTGCACGGCCAGCTGGCGCCCGGTGCGCGGGTGATCGCCGCCGGCATGCTCAAGCACCTGCCCCGCGCCGCCGGCGACCTGCTGGAGCGGCATATCGGCCCGGTGCAGGCGTCGCTGGCGGTGAAGAAGGCGCGGCTGCTGACCGCCACGCCCGAGGCGCGACCAGCGGTGACCTCGCCCTACCCGACTGGTTATCGCCTGGATGCACCGCCGCTGACCCTGGTCAACCACGCCAACGTCTTTTGCCGCGAGGGTCTGGATATCGGCACCCGTGCCTTCCTCCCGCACCTGCCTCAGCAACTGGGCCAGGCCCGGGTAGCCGATCTCGGTTGCGGCAACGGCGTGCTGGCACTGGCCTGTGGCCTGGCCAATCCGGAGGCGCAATTCACCCTGGTGGATGAGTCCTACATGGCGGTGCAGTCGGCACGGGAGAACTGGACCGCGGCCTTCGGCGACCGGCCGGTGGCGATCCGCGCGGCCGACGGCCTGGCCGACCAGCCGCCGCGGTCGCTGGACCTGATCCTCTGCAACCCGCCGTTCCACCAGCAGCAGGTGGTGGGTGACTTCCTCGCCTGGCGCATGTTCCAGCAGGCGCGAGCGGCGCTGACCGAGCAGGGCGAACTCTGGCTGGTGGGCAATCGCCACCTGGGTTACCACGCCAAACTCAAGCGGCTGTTCAGACGCGTCGAACAGATCGCGGCCACCCCGAAATTCGTGGTGCTCAGGGCGGTCCAACCTCTCTGACATCCACCCCGGAGCGAGAGCTGCCCGCGTGCCTTCCCTGCCCCTCGATCTCCACTACATCGCCCTGGTCCTCGAACTGATCGGCATCAGCGCGGCGATCCACGCCATCATCACGGTGCGTACCGCCCAGGGCGCCATGGCCTGGGCCATGGCGCTGGTGTTCATGCCCTTCCTCAGCCTGATCCCCTATCTGGTCTTTGGCCGGCGGCGCTTCGACAGCTATGTGAAGGCGCGGCGCCAGGCCGACGAGGAGATGGCGCGGCAGGCCGCCGAGCTGGACTGGCGGCCCTGGATCGCCGAGGCCATGGCCGCCCAGCAGTGCAGCGCGGCCAATCGCAAGCTCAGGGCCATGACCGCCCTCACCGGTACCCCCTGCGTCGCCAACAACCAGGTGCGCCTGCTGATCAACGGCGAGGAAACCTTCGCCGCCATCCTCACGGCCATCCGCGGTGCACAGAAGGTGGTGCTGGTGCAGTTCTTCATCATCCACGACGACGCCCTCGGCCTGGCCCTGCAGAACACCCTGCTCGACCGGGCCCGCGCCGGGGTGCAGGTCTTTCTGCTGTACGACGCCATCGGCAGCCATGCCCTGCCGCGCGCCTATGTGGAAAAGCTGCGCGAGGCCGGTTGCGAGGTGAAGGGCTTCAGCAACAGACGCGGGTTGATCAACAGGTTCCAGGTCAACTTCCGCAACCACCGCAAGATCGTCATCGTCGATGGCGAGGTGGGCTTTACCGGCGGGCTCAACGTCGGTGACGAATACATGGGCCTCAAGCCGCCCCTGGCGCCCTGGCGCGATACCCACCTGGAATTACGCGGCCCGGCCCTGGCCACCCTGCAGGAGACCTTCGCCCAGGACTGGTACTGGGTCACCCGGCGGCTGCCCACCCTGCTGCTGCCGGAACGCTACGAAGAGGGCGGCGTGCTCTGCCAGGTGGTACCCAGCGGGCCGGCGGACGACCAGGAGACCTGCTCGCTGTTCTTTGTCGAGGCCATCCACTCGGCGCGCCACCGGGTCTGGATCACCACGCCCTATTTCATCCCTGACGAAGCCGTTTCGGCCGCGCTGCGCCTGGCTGCCCTGCGCGGGGTCGACGTGCGCATCCTGCTGCCCTCGCGACCGGACCACAAGGTGGTCTATGCCGCCTCCTATCTCTATGCCTTCGAAGCGGTGCATGCCGGGGTGCGGGTGTTCCGCTACGGACCGGGCTTCCTGCACCAGAAGGTAGTGCTGATCGACGAGGACGTGGCCGCGGTGGGCAGCGCCAACCTGGACAACCGCTCCTTCCGCCTCAACTTCGAGGTCATGGTGATGGTGATGGACGTCGCCTTCGCCTGGGAGGTGCGCAAGATGCTGGAACAGGACTTCAGTCGCTCCCGCGAACTCACCCCCGAGGACAACGCCGCCCTGCGCCGCTGGCGGCGGGTGGCCATGCGGGTGGCACGGGTGTTCTCGCCGGTGCTCTAGGGCCTGGAACCCGCTCTGCGACGGCTCGGTCCGATAGCTCATGGCGCCACGCCCGGAGCGCCCCGCGCCCCCGGAGTCACCCGCCATGCCTTTCTTTTCGCCCCTGCGTTGCGTCTGCTTGTTAGCAGGTGGTCTGGCTCTGACGGCCACCGCCGCGCCGCGCAGCGTGCCCTCCATCGAAAGCGAAGACGCCGCCCTGGGCAGCGTGGAGGTCAGCGAAAACTCCGGGCGCTTCCATCCGCAACTGGGCATGGACGTGCGCAACGGCGACTTCTCCCGCGGCAACTACGATGACGACGCGGCCAGCCTCGACCGCATCCCCTTGCACCTGCAGGCGGGCTTCGCGCTGGATCTGCACCAGGGAAGCGACGGCGTGGCCGATGCCTGGCTGGTGTTCAGCAGCAGCAACGGCCTGCACAGCCCATCCAGCGAGGAACGGGTCAGCCCGCGGCGCTGGTACGAGAGCAACAACCTGGTGGGCCTGGTGGTGTCACCGGCCGAGGGTCTGAGGGTCGGCTTCGTCTACACGGTCAAGAGCAGCCCCAACGACGTCGCCGCCACCACGCAAGAGGCCAGCCTGACCCTGGCCTACCAGGCCGATACGGGCCTGGGCGCCTGGCGCCCGGGACTTGCGGTGACCACCCGCACCCAGGGTGACAGCGGTCTCTACACCCAGGGCAGCCTGGAACCAGGCCTGGATCTCTCGGCCAGCGGCCTGCGTCTGAGCTTCCCCAGCGCCCTGGGGGTGGGCTGGAACGGCTTCTATGGAGCGGACTCCGGCGACCGCCTCTATGCGCGCACCGGCCTGGCCCTGGAACAGCCCTTTCGCTGGGGCGAGACGCGCTGGAGCGCTCGCGCCGAAGCCCTGGCGCTCTATCGCGACGGCGCCCTGCGCGACCTGAGCGGTCCGGAGGGCGAGACCGACGGCGTGGTGCCCCAGGTGACCCTCAGTCTATCCATGGCCTATTAGAAGCTGTTCACGATCTCGCGAGCTAGAGCCAAACAAGGCCTAGGCGGCCCCGCGAAAAGGCCTGAGGAAGCGGACCGGGCTCGCGCTCGAGTTTACTCGTCGTAAATGCGCATTCCGGCGGGGCTGGCCTTCCAGGGGCTTTTCAACGCCGTTTGGCCAACGCGCAGCAGATCGTGAATAGCTTCTTAGCCCAGCGGCGCCACGCCCAGCCCTTCCACCAGGGTCTCCAGGGCGCGCAGGCCGGCGACCGAGTTGCCGTAGCTGTCCAGCCGGGGCGACCAGACGCAGATGCTCATCTGCCCGGGCACGATGGCGACGATGCCACCCCCTACCCCGCTCTTGCCCGGCAGGCCGACACGCCAGGCGAAGTCGCCCGCCGCATCGTAGAGGCCGCAGGTCAGCAGCAGGGCGTTGAGCTGGCGGGTCTGCTGGGGCGTCACCACGGCCTGGCCATCCTGGGGATTGACCCCGCCGTTGGCGAGAAAGGCGAAGGCGCGGGCCACGTCGACACAACTCATCGCCAGGGCGCAGCCGTGGAAATAGACGTCGAGGACGTCATCGACCTCGCTATGGAGATTACCGTAGGCCTTCATCAGATAGGCCAGGGCGGCGTTGCGCGCCTTGTGCTCCATCTCCGAGCGGGCCACGCGGTCGTCGAAGTTGATCGCCGGATTGCCGGCCAGGCGCCGCGCCTGCTCGCGCATCATCCAGTGGATCGACATGATGCGCGACACCAGCAGTTCGCAGACCTGCACGGCGCCGGCGTTGATGAAGGGATTGCGTGGCACGCCCTTCTCTTCTTCCAGCTGCGCCATGGAATTGAAGGCATGGCCGGAGGGCTCGCGGCCGACGCGGGTCCAGATGTCCGGCTCGTCCAGGCGCTGCATGGCGATCACCAGGTTGAGTACCTTGGAGATGGACTGGATGGAAAAGGCCGTGTCGGCCGCCCCGGCGCGCCAGACCTGGCCCTTGACGTCGCAGACGGCGATGCCGAACTGATCCGGTGCCACTTCGGCCAGGGCCGGGATGTAGTCGGCCACCGCGCCTTCGCCGAAATGGCGCGGCGCGGCGGCGGCGATACGGTCGAGCAGGGGTTGCAGCGGCTGGCGGTCGAAGGGCTCTGCCATGACGATTCCGAAACGGGCGGGGGCGCCAAGTGTAGGGGTCGCGGCGGCCTCAGGCGAGCCCCAGGCGCGGCTGCAGCGGCAGGCGGATCTCGAACCGGGCGCCACCCCGAGCGCCGGCACTCAGGTCCAGGCGGCCACCCTGGTTTGCCACCGCGCGACGGCTGATGGCCAGGCCCAGGCCGAAGCCGCCGGTGGCGCGGTCGCGACTGCGATCCAGCCGGTAGAAGGGCTCGAAGACCCGTTCGCGCTCCGCCGCGGGAATGCCTTCGCCGTCGTCCTCGACCGCGATCAGCAGCTCTTCGCCGTCGCCGCGGACCGTTACCCAGACCTCGCGTTGGCCATAGCGCAGGGCGTTGCCGAGCAGATTCTGCAGGGCGCGGGCGGTGAGGCGAGGCGCCAGCTCCACTCGCCTGGGCGCCTGCGTCACGTCCAGGTGCACCTCGAGTCCGCGGCGCTCCTGCTCCTCGGCGAAGTCGGCCAGCACGCTGTCGAGAAAGGCCTCGAGTTCCAGATTCAGGCGTTCGGGCGGCTGCTGGCTGCTCTGCAGGCGGGCGAAGGACAGCAATTCGTCGACCAGGGCATCCAGTTCGCGAACGTGACGCACCAGTTGCTCCAGCTGCCGCTGGGTCTCGGCGGGCAGAGGATCGGCCTGCAGCAGCGCCAGGCCGAATTCCAGACGCGACAGCGGTGTGCGCAATTCGTGGGAGACGGCGTTGAGCAGGTCGCGCTGCTGGACGATCAGCGCCTCCAGCTCCTGGGCCATGTCATCAAAGGCCCGCGCTACCTCGCCGATGTCCGAGCGCGGCGAGATGGCGGTGCGTTCGCCCAGATGGCCCTTGCCCAGGCGCGCCGCGGTACGCCGCAGCCGTTCCAGGTCACGCCAGTGCGGTCTCAGCCAGACGTAGAGACAGACCAGCAGCGCGGCGCCGATCAGGGCGTTCATGGCCCAGTAGGTCAGGGCGATGTCGGTGGGTGCCTCGGGGATGCCGACCCAGAGCACCTGAGCCGCCGGCAGCGGCACCAGGGCCGCGCTGGGCTCGCCATAGTCGCCCAGGCGCACCTGCCGCTCGCCGGCTTCGAGCGCCCTGCGCTCGGCAACGGTGAAGACCGGATCCTCGAGCGCGACCAGGCGCAGGGTGATGGGCGCCAGATCCGTGGCCAGTTCCTGCTGCACCGCCGGCCAGCGCTCCGGCGGCGTGGTGACGAAGGCGCGCTGCGCCAGGCTGAGCGGGCCGTGCAACTGCTCCAGGGCGTAGCGGCTGTAACGTTCGTCGAACACCCTGATCAGCGCCTCGGGCACCAGGTAGCTGGCGGCACCGTAGGTCACCAGCAGGATGAGGTAGAGGCGGACGAGGATCTTGAGCATCAAGTGTGGTGCCTCAGAAGTTCGCGCAAGAATTGGCGAGTGATTTTTGCTTATGGGCTAGGCGCCGCGACGAGTCATAGCAGGGCTATGGCGAGGAGGGGCAACGACGCTCAGAATCAAAAAGCGCCGCCAAAATTGTGCAGTTAACTTCTGAGACACCACACTAGTCCCACTCGGCCCGGGAGAGCAGATAACCCTTGCCCCAGACGGTCTTGATCCGCCGGGCTTCGCCGGGATGCTCCTCGAAACGCCGGCGCAGCTTGGAGATGGCCACATCCACCGAGCGGTCGACGCCGTTGAATTCGATGCCGCGCAATTGCTGGATCAGCTGGTCGCGACTGAGTACCTCGCCGGCATGGCGCATGAGGATCGCCAGCAGGTTGAATTCGGTGGACGACACCTCCACCAGCTGGTCGCGCCACCAGACCTGACGCTCGCCCGGCAGCAGCTGCAGCTGACCGATCGTCAGACGGTCATCGGCAGGCGCCTCGACCAGCTGGCAGCGGCGTAGCAGGGTGCGGATGCGTGCCAGCAGCACCCGCGGCTCGCAGGGCTTGCTGACGTAGTCGTCGGCGCCGATCTCCAGCCCCAGCACCTGGTCGTGGCTGTCGTCCAGGGCGGTGAGCATCAGGATCGGCAGGCTCGGCTGGGTCGCGCGCAGCTGGCGACAGACCTGCAGGCCGTCCAGCCCGGGCAGCATGACGTCGAGCACCACCAGCTGTGGGCGCAGTCGCTGCACCGCGGCCAGGGCTTCGTCGCCGCGACCGATCACCGTCACGGCATAGCCCTGGCGGCCCAGGTAGGTGGCGATGAGCTCGGCCAGGGCGGTGTCGTCTTCGACGATGAGCAAGGGGATCACGGCAGGTCTTCGTGGCGGGCAAGTGCCGAGCATAGCCGAGCCCCGGGCGGGCGGGCGCACGGCTTAACACTCTTTCACAAGAGACCTACAGACGTTTACAGGGTGGCTTGAGCGAGACGCCTACCATGGCGCTCTTCTGGAGGAAGCCCCGATGTCCCTGTCCCGCCCTGCCCTCGGCAGCCTCGTGCTGCTCTGCCTGCTGCTCGCCGCCTGCGACCGTCCGGCCCCGGACGCCGCCACCCCGCCCGCGCCCAGGGTGCAGGTGGAGACACTGCAACCGACGCCCCTGGCCATCGCCAGCGAACTCAGTGGCCGCCTGGTGGCGCCACGGACCGCCGAGGTGCGGGCACGGGTCGCCGGCATCGTGCTGCAGCGGGTGTTTCGCGAGGGCAGCGAGGTCAAGGCCGGCGAGGTGCTGTTCCGTATCGATCCGGCGCCGCTGCAGGCCGAGGTGGACAGCGCCGCGGCCGCCCTGCGCAAGGCCGAGGCCAGCGCCTTCCAGGCGCAGCGGCTGGCCGAGCGCTATGCGGCGCTGGTGGAGAGCGAGGCGATCAGTCGCCAGGAGCAGGACAATGCCCGCGGTGCCAGCCTGCAGGCGCAGGCCGAGGTGGCAGCGGCCCGGGCAGCGCTCAAGCGGGCGCGACTGAACCTGGGCTATGCCACGGTCAAAGCGCCCATCGCCGGGCGCATCGGCAAGGCCCTGGTCACCGAAGGCGCCCTGGTCGGCCAGGGCGATGCCACGCCCCTGGCGATCATCCAGCAACTGGACCCCATCCATGCCGATGTCACCCAGTCGACCCGCCAGCTCAAGACCCTGCGCGATGCGCTGCGGGACGGTCGTCTGCAGCAGGTGGCGCCGGATCAGGCCCGGGTGACCCTGTTGCAGGAGGACGGCAGCCCCTATCCCGAGAGCGGCCGCCTGCTGTTCGCCGATCTGGCGGTGGACGCCAGCACCGGGCAGATCACCCTGCGCAGCCAGTTTCCCAATCCGCGGCACGACCTCCTGCCGGGCAGCTTCGTGCGGGTGCGCCTGGAGCAGGCGCGCCTCGACCGGGGCCTGAGCGTGGCGCAGCGGGCGGTGCAGCGCAGCGTCGATGGTGGGGCCCAGGTCTGGGTGGTGGACGCCGAAAACCGGGTGGCCCTGCGCGAGGTGCGTCTGGGCCCGGTAGTCGAAGGGCGCTGGGTGGTGGAGTCCGGTCTCGCCGCCGGTGAGCGGGTGTTGCTCTCCGGCCTGCAACAGGCGCAGCCGGGCCTGGTGGTGGAGCCTGAAGAAGCCCAGGCCACCGCGGCGGAGGTGCGCTGATGGCCAGCTTCTTCATCGACCGCCCGGTGTTCGCCTGGGTGGTGGCGCTGTTCATCCTGCTCGCCGGCCTGCTGGCCCTGCCGCAGTTGCCGGTGGCCCAGTATCCCAACGTGGCACCGCCGCAGATCGAGCTGACCCTGAGCTATCCGGGCGCCTCGCCGCAGACCCTGGACGAGAGCGTGGTCAGCCTGGTCGAGCAGGAGCTCAATGGCGTCAACCATCTGCTCTACTTTTCCTCCAGCAGCAGCCAGGGCAGCGCCACCCTGACCGTGACCTTCCAGCCCGGCACCGATCCGGAGCTGGCCAAGGTGGACATCCAGAATCGCCTCAAGGTGGTGGAGCCGCGCCTGCCGCGTGCGGTCACCCAGCAGGGCATCCAGATCGAGGAGACCTCCGCCGGCTATCTGCTGTTCGTCACCCTTACCGCCACCGATGAGCGCCTCGACACCACCGCGCTGAGCGACTATCTGGCGCGCAACGTGGTCAACGAACTGCGCCGCCTGGACGGGGTGGGCAAGGCCCAGCTGTTCGGCGCCGAGCACGCCCTGCGCGTCTGGCTCGATCCCAGTCGGCTGGTGGCGGTCGGTCTGACCCCGGCCGACGTGACCCGCGCCATCGCCGAGCAGAACGTCCAGGTAGCGGCCGGCAGCCTTGGCGAATTGCCCGCCCCCGCCGGCCAGGAGCTGACCGCGCCGGTATTGATCAAGGGCCAATTGAGCGACCCGGCGGAGTTCGCCGGCATCCTGCTGCGTGCCGGGGCCGATGGCTCCAGCGTGACCCTGGGCGACGTGGCCCGGGTCGAGGTGGGCAGCCAGAGCTACAACTTCGGCACGCGGCTGGACGGCAAGCCTTCGGTGGCGGTCGGGGTGCAGCTGGCACCCACCGCCAACGCCCTGGCCACCGCCAAGGCGGTGCGCGCCAAGCTGGCCGAGCTGTCCCGGTACTTTCCGCCGGGCATGAAATACGACATCCCCTACGACACGGCGCCCTTCGTCGAGATCTCCATCACCCAGGTCATCCATACCCTGCTGGAGGCCATGGCGCTGGTGTTCGCGGTGATGTACCTGTTCCTGCAGAATCTGCGCTACACCCTGATCCCGACCCTGGTGGTGCCGGTGGCACTGTTGGGCACCTGCGCCGTGCTCCTGGCGCTAGGCTATTCGATCAATGTGCTGACCCTGTTCGGCATGGTGCTGGCCATCGGCATCCTGGTGGACGACGCCATCGTGGTGGTGGAGAACGTCGAGCGGCTGATGGCCAGCGAGGGTCTCGACCCACGCGCCGCCACCCGCAAGGCCATGGGCGAGATCTCCGGCGCCATCGTCGGCATCACCCTGGTGCTCACCGCGGTCTTCGTGCCCATGGCCTTCATGAGCGGCTCGGTGGGCGTCATCTATCGTCAGTTCTCGGCATCCATGGCGGTGGCCATCCTCCTTTCCGCCTTTCTCGCCCTGAGTCTGACCCCGGCGCTGTGCGCCACCCTGCTCAAGCCGATTCCCCAGGGTACCCATGCCCGCGGCGGCTTCTTTGGCGCCTTCAACCGGGGCTTCGAGCGGCTGACCGCCGGCTTCGAAGGCTGGGTGGCCCGCGCCATCCGCCGGCTGCTGCCCAATCTCCTGCTGTTCGCCCTCCTGCTGGTGGCCCTGGTGGCGCTCTATGGCCGTCTGCCCGGCGCCTTTCTGCCCACCGAGGACCAGGGTTATCTGATCACCGACATCCAGCTGCCGCCCGGCGCCACCCAGGAGCGCACCCTCAAGGTGCTCGAGCGACTGGAGCGCCATTACGCCGCCGAACCCGGGGTGGCCAACGACCTCGTGCTGCTCGGCTTCAGCTTTTCCGGCAGCGGCCAGAACGCCGCCCTGGCCTTCACCACCCTCAAGGACTGGTCCGCCCGCGGCCCGACCGACTCCGCCGCGGCCATCGCCGAGCGCGCCAACGCCGCCCTGGCCGGCGAGAGCGAAGCCCAGGGTTTCGCCGTGCTGCCGCCGCCGGTGGAAGGCCTGGGTACCTCCAGCGGTTTCGAGGTGCGCCTGCAGGACAGGTCCAATCGCGGCCAGGCGGCGCTCAAGGCGGCGCGCGATGAGTTGCAGGCCCGGCTGGCGGGCAATCCGATCATCGCCTACGTGCGGGAGACCGCCCTGGCCGACAGCGCCCAGGTGCAGCTGGTGGTGGATCGCCGCCAGGCCGCCGCCCTGGGGGTAGGCTTCGCCGCCCTCGGCGAGACCCTGGGCACTGCCCTGGGCTCAAGCTATGTCAACGACTTCCCCAATCGCGGCCGGATGCAGCAGGTGATCGTGCAGGCCGAGCTGGGCAGCCGCAGCCAGGTGGACGACCTGCTGCGCCTGGAGGTACGCAACGAGCGCGGGCGCATGGTGCCGCTGTCCGCCTTCGTCAGCGCCGACTGGACCCAGGGCCCGGCGCAGCTGTCGCGCTACAACGGCTATCCCGCCATCAGCCTGTCCGGCGAACCGCTGCCCGGTCACACCACCGGCGAGGCCATGGCCGAACTGGAGCGCCTGACTGCCGAGTTGCCGCGTGGTTTCGCCCTGGAATGGACGGCGCTGTCACTGCAGGAACGCCTCTCCGCCGGCCAGGCGCCGGTGCTGCTGGGGCTGTCGCTGCTGGTGGTGTTCCTCTGTCTGGCGGCGCTCTATGAAAGCTGGTCGATTCCCACTGCGGTATTGCTGGTGGTGCCCCTGGGCGTGCTCGGCGCGGTGCTGGCGGTGACCCTGAGGGGGATGCCCAACGACGTCTTCTTCAAGGTCGGCCTGATCACGGTGATCGGTCTCACGGCGAAGAACGCCATCCTGCTCATCGAATTCGCCAAGCGCCTGCACGATGGCGGCCTGGACCTGCACCAGGCCACCTGTCGCGCCGCCCGGCTACGCCTGCGACCCATCGTCATGACCTCGCTGGCCTTCATTCTCGGTGTGGTGCCCCTGGCCCTGGCCACCGGTGCCAGCTCGGCGAGCCAGCAGGCGGTGGGCACCGGGGTGATCGGCGGCATGCTCAGCGCCACCCTGGCGCTGGTCTTCGTGCCGGTGTTCTTCGTGCTGGTGCTGCGGTTGGTCCGGCGCTGGCGCGCGCCGGAACTCTAGCCTCAGGAGTTGAGGGAGCGCTTGTCACCCAGCAGCGCGGCATCCTCGACCGGCGCGGGCTCCGGCTGGCGGGCGCCGATCTTGTCCGAGGTCCGCAGGCTCTGCGGCAGTGCCCAGAACATCAGGCCGGCGGCCAGCAGACTGGTGCAGCCGATGAGATAGAGCGCCGGAGTGGTGCTGCCGGTCATGTCCTTGATGTAGCCCACCATCACCGGACTGACGATGCCACCGAGCTGCCCCAGGGTGTTGATCAGGGCGATACCCCCCGCGGCCCCTGCGCCCGCGCCGGCCAGCAGTTTCGGCGGCAGCGACCAGAAGGTCGGGATGGCGGCGATGATGCCGGCGCCCATCAGGGCCAGCGACAGGATCAGGAAGGTGGTGTGATCGGCGAAGAGTCCCGCGCTGAAGAACCCCAGGGCGCCGGCGATCACCAGACCGCAGACGAACTTGCGCCGCTCGCCGCTGGCGTCCGACAACCGGCCCACCACCACCATGCTGATGGCGCCGAAGACGTAGGGCACGGCGGTCAGCAGGCCGATGAGGGTGGGGCTCTCGGTCCCGGCGCTGCGGATCAGCTGCGGCGCCCAGAAGTTGAGGCCATAGGAGGCGACCTGGATCAGGAAGTAGATCACCGCGAGCAGCAGGAAGCCCGGCAGTCGGATCGCCGCCAGCAGCGAGCCATGGCTGTTGTTTTCATGACGGGCGATGCGGCTGGCCAGAAAGGTCTTCTCGTCAGCGTTGAGCCAGGGCGCATCGGCGATGCGGTCATGCAGCAGGCGCAGTACCAGCACGCCCAGCAGCACGCAGGGGATGCCACCCGCCAGGAACAGCCAGTGCCAGCCGCGAATGCCGAGCAGGCCGTCCATCTGGCCGAGGATCACCCCGGAGACGGGGGCGCCGATCAGCCCGGCGAAGGCCGAGGCGAGGAACAGCGTCGAGGTGATGCGCCCGCGATAGCTCTGCGGAAACCACAGCGTCAGGTAGTAGAGGATCCCCGGCGCGAAGCCGGCTTCCATGGCGCCGATGAGGAAGCGCAGCACATAGAACTGCCATTCGGTGGTGACGAACATCATCAGCGCCGTGGCGATGCCCCAGGAGATCATGATGCGCGCGATCCAGCGCCGAGCGCCGACCTTGTACAGCATCATGTTGCTGGGTACCTCGAACAGCACATAGCCCACCACGAAGAGTCCCGCGCCCAGGCCATAGGCGGTGTTGCTCAGCGACAGGTCGGCCTGCAGCTGGAACTTGGCGAAGCTGATGTTGATGCGATCGAAGAAGGCGAACAGGTAGCAGATCATGATCAGCGGCATGAGCCGCCAGGCGACCTTGCGGACGATGGCCTGTTCGGCGGCCGCCACGGCGGCGGCGGAGGTTGCGGATAAGGGCATAGCGGTCTCCCGGGAGCGGCCAGACTGGCGCTCCTTTGTTGTTGTAGTCAGGGCGAACGAATGAAAGCGGGTGCGGCTCAGCCAGCGGTCGCGGGCGGTGGATGCAGATCGCAATTGCGCCCGGCCTTGGCCACCTGGCCGGGGGTGTCGTGCCCCAGCAGCGCCGGCAGGGTGCGCGACAACTCGATCAGCCGTTGCAGGTCGATGCCGGTGTCCACGCCGATCTCGGCGCAGAGATTCACCAGGTCCTCGGTGCAGATGTTGCCGGAGGCGCCCGGGGCGAAGGGGCAGCCACCGAGGCCACCGAGGGCGGCGTCGAAGCGCCGGGCGCCGGCTTCGTAGGCGGCCAGGACGTTGCTCAGGCCCAGGCCGCGGGTGTTGTGGAAATGCAGGGTGAGGGCGGACGCCGGGATCAGTTCCAGCACCTGGCGGACGATCCGCGCGACCTGTCGCGGATTGGCCATGCCGGTGGTGTCGGCGAGGGTGATGCCGGTCATGCCCAGCGCCAGATAGCGCTGCACCAGCTCGAACACCCAGCCTTCGTCGATGCGCCCTTCGAAGGGGCAACCGAAGGTGGTCGCCACGGTGCCGTTGAGCGAGACCGCCTGCCCCTTGGCCAGCTGCACCACCTCGGCGAAGCTGGCGAGGGATTGCTCGCAACTCATGCGCATGTTGGCGCGATTGTGGGTCTGGCTGGCGGAGAGCACCAGGTTCAGCTCGTCGGCGCCTGCCGCCAGGGCGCGCTGGGCGCCCTTGAGATTGGGCACCAGGGCGACATAGGTCACCCCGGGCCGGCGAGCGATGCCCTGGAACACCGCCTCGCCGTCGCGCAGCATGGGCACCGCCTTGGGCGAGACGAAGGAACCGGCCTCGATCCGCGAGAAACCCAGCGCGGAGAGCCCGTCGATCAGGGCGATCTTGTCGGCGGTTTCCACCCAGCTCGGCTCGATCTGCAAGCCGTCACGGGGCGCGACTTCCTGGACGATCAGGCGTTCGCTACTCATTGCACCACCCCGCCCTTTCTGAGTCGCTGGATATCCGCTTCGCTCAGCCCCAGTTCGGTCAGCAGGCCATCGGTGTGCTCACCGAGGGTCGGACCCTGCCAGTTGACCTGGCCCGGGGTGGCCGACAGCTTGGGTACGATGCCCGGCATCTTCAGGGTAGCGCCGTCGGGCAGGGTGGTGTCCAGCAGCATCTCCCGCGCCTGGTAATGGGGATCGGCGACGATGTCGGCGGCGGAATAGATGCGTCCGGCCGGAACCTCGGCGCCTTCGAGGATCTCCAGCACCTCGTCGATGCCGCGACTGCCGGTCCAGGCGGCGATGGCCTCGTCGATCAGCTCGCAGTGGCGGGCGCGCCCGTCGTTCTGCGCCAGGTCCGGGCGCTCGGCCAGATCGGGTCGGCCGATGGCCTGCATCAGCCGCACATAGATGGGATCGCTGTTGCCGGCGATCACCACGAAACCGCCGTCGCCGGTGGGATAGGTGTTGGACGGGGCGATACCGGGCAAGGCGCCACCGGTACGCTCGCGCACATGGCCGAGCATGGAGTATTCGGGTACCAGGCTTTCCATGACGTTGAACACGCTCTCGACCAGGGAGACGTCGACCACCTGGCCATCGCCCTGGCCGGTCTTGACCCGCAGCACCGACATCAGGGCGCCGATCACCGCGTGCATGGAAGCCAGGGAATCGCCCAGGCTGACCCCGACCCGCGCCGGCGGCACGCCCGGAGTACCGGTGGTGTAGCGGATGCCGCCCATGGCCTCGCCGATGGCACCGAAGCCGGGGCGATCACGATAGGGGCCGGTCTGGCCGTAGCCGGAGATGCGCACCAGGGTGAGCTTGGGATTGAGGGCGTGCAGCACGTCCCAGCCCAGGCCGAGCTTTTCCAGGGCGCCCGGGCGCAGATTCTCGATGAGCACGTCGGCGCCCTCGACCAGCTGTTTGACCAGGGCCACGCCTTCGGCGGAACGCAGATTTAGGGCGAGGGACTTCTTGTTGCGCGACTGCAGGTACCACCAGAGCGAGGTGCCCTCGTGCAGCTTGCGCCACTTGCGCAGGGGATCGCCCTTGTCCAGGGCTTCGATCTTGATCACTTCGGCGCCGAATTCGGCCAGCAGGCGGGCGGCGAAGGGGGCGGCGATGAGCGTGCCGATCTCGATGACACGGAGTCCGGTGAGAGCCGTCATGGCGGGCGAGCCTCTTTGTTATTGGAATGAGGCCGATGCTAGGACAATAGAGCAGCCGGTGGTTAACGTCTTTCGGCAAGGGGTCTTCGCGAATCGCGAAGACCCGGATTCAGACCTCCAGCAGGTGGTCGTAGAGCAGCCGGCTGACCGGCGACAGCGTCTCGACGTCGCGGACCACCAGCGCCAGGCTGCGCTGGGACCAGTCGTCATCCAGCGCCGCGGCGATCAGTCCGAGCGGTCGCCCGATGAGTTCGAAGGCCTGCAGCGGCAGCACGCCCAGCCCGAAACCCGCCTGCACCATGCGGCACACGGCATCGAAGCCGGGTACATGGATGCGCAGGCGCAAGGCCTTGCCGTGACTGCGGGCGGCGGCCTTGGTGCGCAGGTTGATGAAGCTGTCGGCGTGCAGGCCGACGTGGTCATCGTCCAGGGTCTCGGCGAAGGCCAGCCGTGCGCGGGCGGCCAGGCGATGATCGGGACGCATCACCACCACCAGGGTGTCCTGCCGGTAGGGCACGGCCAGCAGGCCGCGGGTGTCGGTGTCCGAGGAGCAGATGCCCAGGTCGGCGGCGCCTTCCAGCACGCCCTTCACCACCCCGGCGCTGGGTCGCTCGTCCAGGCTGATCTTGACCTGGGGATGGCCGACGGTGAAGGCCTGCAGGTCCTCGGGAGGAATTCGATGATGGCGGAGATGTTGGCCATCATCCGCACGTAGCCGCGCACGCCCTGCAGGTGTTCGCCGACGTCGATGCTGATGCGCTCGACGTCGGCAAGGATGCGCTTGGCGTAATGCAGCAGCGTCTCGCCGACCGGGGTAAGGGTGGTGCCCTTGGCGTTGCGCTCGAAGAGTTCGATGTCGAGCGACCGCTCCAGATCATGCAGGCGCTTGCTGGCGGCGGACAGGGCGATCATCTCGCGCTCGGCGGCGCGGGTCAGGGTGCCCTCCTCGTGCACCGCCAGCAGCAGCTGCAGCGAGACCAGGTCGAGGCGGCGGAGCAGGTTGCGGTAGTGCATCGTCTTGCGGTCCTGGCGGCCAGAGGTCCTTGTACAGGACCAGGCCCGCCCGGGCTAGCCGCCCGCCTCCGGTCAGAGACCCAGGTCGCTCAAGCCGGGATGGTCATCCGGCCGCCGCCCCTGGGGCCAGTGAAACAGCCGCTCGGCCGCGGTGATCGGCAGGTCGTTGATGCTGGCGTGACGCTCGGCCATCAGGCCCTGGTCGTCGAAGTGCCAGTTCTCGTTGCCGTAGGCGCGGTACCACTGGCCGTCTTCGTCCCGCCATTCGTAGGCGAAGCGCACGGCGATGCGCGCGCCGTCATGCGCCCAGAGTTCCTTGATCAGCCGGTACTCGTGCTCGCGCTGCCACTTGCGGGTGAGAAAGGCCTCGATGGCGACGCGGCCCTGGAGGAAGTCGGCGCGATTGCGCCAGCGGCTGTCGACGGTGTAGGCCAGGGCCACCTTGGCGGGATCGCGGCTGTTCCAGCCATCTTCGGCGGCGCGGACCTTCTGCTGGGCGGATTCGAGGGTGAACGGCGGGACGGGAGGACGGGCAGCGCTCATGGGACTCTCCTGGGCAGATGAGGCCCCAGTGTCGGGCCGTGGCGGGGGTGGCACAAGGTCGAACGGCCCACGGATCCGGCCAAGTTGCTCAGCGCCTGTTCAACGGCTGCTGCGCGTCGGCCAGACTGCCTTGAAAATGGCCTGGGTCGCCAGCCCGGTCGGAATGCTCATCTACCACTCGTGAACCCGAGCGCGGGTCCGACCCGCTTCCTCAGCCCTTTGCTTCTTGCTTGGCTCTCGCTCGCGAGACATTGAACAGGCTCTCAGACCTCGACCAGGCGATAGTGCAATCCCCGCACCACCGCCTCGACCCGGTTGCGTGCGCCCAGTTTGCGGGCGGCGGAGTTGAGGTGCAGGTTGACCGTGGCGGTAGAGCGGTTGAGGGTCGCGGCGATGCGCTTGGCGGTCAGCCCCTTGGCGGAATATTGCAGGCATTCACGCTCGCGCGGTGTCAGGCGGACCTGGCCGCAGCGCCGTTCGGCGGGCGCGAGCAATTCGTCGGCGCGGGCCTGGAAGGCATGGGCCAGCACCAGGAAGGCGCCCAGGCAGGCTTCGCCGGCGGCCTCGGCGTCCGGGGCCTCGGCATCGAGGATGCCGGTCAGGGTGGCGAAGGCGCCCCCCGGCAGGTGCAGCGGCACGGTCACCCCGGTGGCCAGGCCGCTGTCGCGCACATAGCAGGTGACCGGGCGATGACTGTCACCCAGGTACTCGCGCAGGGCGCTGCGGGTTTCGCTGCGAAACGACCAGACGAAGGGCGCCGCACGCCGACTGGCGCATTGCTGCACCGGGTCGATCTGGTAGTAGCCGCGCTCGCACCAGAAGGCCTGCATGTCCGCCGGGGCGTTGCGTACCTTGAACACCGAGGGGGTGATGAGTACCCCGTCGTGACTGAGGGGCACCGGGGCGTAGTCGTAGATCAGCGCCTTGCAGCCCAGGTGGCCGGCACTGGCCTGGACGGCATCCAGACAGGCGTCAAGCGTGGGCAGCCCGGCGAGGCGGCTGCTGACGGTGAGCAGATCGGCATGCATCTTGGAGCTCCTGCCCTGATGGCGATGGGGAAAGCGAAGCAAAGGCTCTGCCAGTCGCCCCCGGCCTGCTGCAAACCTAGCACTTTTGTGGATGGGGCCAGGCCCCACCCTGGCCTAGAGTCGAGCCTACCCCGCCCCTTCGAGGAAGCCCCATGACTCAGCACGCTCCGTCCGGCGACGCCGCCGACCTCGCTCGCTTCGGCTACACCCAGGAACTCAAGCGCCAGCTCGGGCTGAAGGACCTGCTCATCTACGGCCTGGTGTTCATGGTGCCCATCGCGCCCTTCTCCATCTTTGGCGGGGTGTTCGACGCCAGCCACGGCATGGTGCCCCTCACCTACCTGATCGGCTTCGTCGCCATGCTGTTCACCGCGGTCAGCTACCAGCAGATGTCGCGCGCCTTTCCGGTGGCCGGTTCGGTCTACGCCTACGTCGGTCGCGGCCTGCACCCGGCGCTGGGCTTTCTCGCCGGCTGGGCCATCCTGCTCGACTACCTGCTGGTGCCCACCCTGCTCTATGTGATCGGCGCCAACGCCATGGCCAACGTCATCCCGGTCATTCCCCAGCCGCTGTGGATCGTTTTCTTCGTCGGCCTCAACACCCTGGTCAACCTGCGCGGCATCGAGACCACCGCCCGCGCCAACCGGCTGTTCCTCTACGGCCAGCTGGCGGTGCTGCTGGTGTTCGTGGTGCTGGCCGCGCTGGCCATCAGCCGCGGCGTGAATGGCGCCGAGTGGAGCCTGAAGCCGCTGTACAACCCCCAGGAATTCTCCCTGCCACTGATCTTCAGCGCGCTGTCGGTGGCGGTGCTGTCCTTTCTCGGCTTCGACGCCATCTCCACCCTCTCCGAGGAAACCCGCGGCGGCAGCCGGGTAGTGGGTCGCGCCACGCTGCTGGCCCTGACCCTGGTGGCCGCGCTGTTCATGGTGCAGACCTGGCTGGCCGCCCTGCTGCAACCCAACCTGATCCAGTACCCCGACGCCGATGCCTCGAACAACGCCTTCTACGAGATCGGTCGGTTGATCGCCGGCCCCTGGCTGCAGGTGGTGATCGCCCTGGCGGTGGCCATCGGCGCCGCCATCGCCAACGCCCTGGTGGCCCAGGCCGCCACGTCGCGCCTGCTGTTCGCCATGGCCCGTGATCGCCAGATGCCGCAGTTCCTGCGGCAGATCCATCCCGTGACCCAAGTGCCGCAGCGCGCCATCCTGCTGGTGGCGGCCCTGAGCCTGGTGCTGGGGCTGTTCTTTGTCGGCCAGATCAACCTGCTCGCCTCCATGTGCAACTTCGGTGCGCTGACCGCCTTCCTGCTCCTGCATGTGGCAGTGGCCTGGCATCACCGCGGCGCCGGTCGCCCGCTGCTGCATGCACTGGTCCCGCTGGTCGGTTTCATCATCCTCGCCTATGTGCTGTTCAACGCCGACGTCTACGCCAAGGTCGGCGGCAGCTGCTGGATGGTGCTGGGCCTGGCCGTGCTGGCCTTCCTCAGGCTCAGCGGCCGGACCACGGAATTCAAGGCGAACGACGCCGTCCATTAGGCACAGACCCGCCGCGGAGGCTCCCGATGATCAAGACCCTGCACAGCCAGCACTGCCATTGTGGCTGGGATCACAGCCTCCCCCGGCGCTGGAGGTCGCGCCGGGAGAGACGGTCAGCTTTGCCTGCCGCGACGCGGCAGACGGCCACTTCCACGGCCACTCCAGCGCCGCCGACATCGCCACCCTGCCCTTCGAGCGGGTCAATCCGGTCTGCGGTCCGCTGTGGATCGAGGGTGCCGAGCCGGGCGACGTGCTCAAGGTGACGCTGGACAGTTTCACCCCCAGCGGCTTTGGCTGGACCGCCAACATTCCCGGCTTCGGCCTGCTCGCCGACCAGTTTCCGGACCCGGTGCTGCAGCTCTGGCATTACGACCGCAGCGGTCAGATGCCGGCCGCCTTCGGCGAGCTGGCGCGGGTCCCGCTCAAGCCCTTCGCCGGCACCCTGGGGGTGGCGCCCGCGGCGCCGGGTCTGCACTCGGTGGTGCCGCCGCGACGGGTGGGCGGCAATCTGGATATCCGCGACCTGGCCGCCGGCACCAGCCTCTACCTGCCGGTGGAGGTCGCCGGGGCGCTGTTTTCCATTGGCGACACCCATGCCGCCCAAGGCGATGGCGAGGTCTGCGGCACCGCCATCGAGAGCGCCATGGCGGTCACCGCCACCTTCGAGCTGATCAAGGGGCGACCGCTGGCCATGCCCCGCTTCAGCACCCCGGGGCCGGTCACCCGACACCTCGACGGCGCCGGTTACGAGGTCTTCACCGGTGTCGGACCCGACCTGCTGGCCGCGGCGCGGATGGCCGTCAGCGGCGCCATCGACTGGCTCGGGCAGACCCGCAACCTGCCGGCGGAGCAGGCCTATCTGCTCTGCTCGGTCTGCGGCGATCTGCGCATCAGCGAGATCGTCGACGTGCCCAACTGGGTGGTCAGCTTCTATTTTCCGCGGATCGTGTTCGAATAGCCGGGGCCGAACGGTCTGGCGTCCGCCGCGGCAACGTCCCCCACAGCGAGGCGATGACGATCAGCAGGCCGCCCAGCCAGCCCCAGAGGCCCAGGCGTTCGTCCAGCCAGAAGCTGGCGAACAGCGCGCCGAACAGCGGCTCGGCGCCCATCAGCAGGGCGACGCGGGTGGCGCTGGTGCGGCCCAGGGCAAAGTTCTGGGCGAGAAAGGCGCCCAGGGTGCAGAACAGCACCAGGTAGCCGGTGGCGAGCCAGAAGCCCGCTTGCATGGGCAGCGGTGCCAGGCCCGGGCCCAGGGCGAACAGCAGCAGACAGGCCAGGCCCACCACCCCGGTCTGCACGGCGGTCAGCGCCAGGGCCGGCACCGGGGCACTGGCCTGCTGCAGACGCCGACGCACCACGCAGACATTGACCGCGCGCAATACGGCCGCCAGCAGGATCAGGCCGTCACCCAGGTTGAAGCTCAGGGTCACCCCACGGGTCAGCAGCCCGGCGCCCGCCACCGCCAGCCCCGCGGCGCCCAGGGCGCGGGCCTCGGGGCGCTGACCGAGCAGCCACCACTCGGCGAAGGGCGTCAGGGCCACGCAGAGGCTGATGAGAAAGGCGGCGTTGCTGGCGCTGGTCAGGGCCACGCCATAGGTCTCGGCGAGAAAGATCGCCAATAGCAGCAGCCCGGTCGGCACCCCGGGTCGCCAGGCCCGCCGGCCCTCGCCCTTCAGGGTTGGCAGTAGCAGCGCCGCGGTGAGACAGAAGCGCAGCGCCAGGTAGCCGAGCACCGGATAGAGCATCACGGCGTCCTTGACCACGGCGTAGCTGGTCCCCAGACCAGGGCGGTAGCGAGCAGCAGGCCTTCGGCGAGACCGAAGGTGGGGCGTTGCGACATGACAGCTTCTCCCTGAATCAGGCCGCCAGTGTGCCCGCCCCTGACCAGCACGATAAGCCCGCCAGCGTGCATAGCTCTTGTTCCCCGGGGAAGCAATGGCAGCCTTTCCAGCCCTATTGCTTCTGGCGGACTTCGGCATGGATCTCCTGCGCGCCCTCCCCTGCTGCCCTGCATGGTCGCCTTCGCCAAGGTGGTGGAGACCGGCAGCTTCACCGCGGCCGCCCGGCTGATGGACGCCACACCCTCGGCGGTCAGTCGTCAGGTCGCGCGGCTGGAACGGGAGCTGGGGGTGCGTCTGCTGCAGCGCACCACCCGCCAATTGCGGCTGAGCGAAGCCGGCCGCGAGGTACTCGGCCACTGCCGTCAGCTGCTGGCCGCCGCCGGTGCGGCGCTGGACAGTGGCCTGCAGCACAGCGAGGAACCGCGCGGGCAGGTACGACTGGCGGTGCCCAAGGCGGTCGGCTACCGGCTGATCGCCCCTTTGCTGCCGGAATTCTTCCAGCGCTATCCGCAGGTGGATCTGCAACTGCGCCTGGACGATCGCCCGCTGGATCCTATCGCCGACGACCAGGATCTGCTGGTGCGCATCACCGAGCAGCCACCCGCCGGCTTCGTCGCCCGGCCACTGCGCGAGATGGACTTCGTGCTCTGCGCCAGCCCGGCCTATCTGCAGCGCCGCGGCACGCCGCAGCAGCCCCAGGCGCTGGCGGAGCACGATTGCCTCTACCTCGGCGAAACCCCGGGCGACCAGCGCTGGCAACTGCGCCGTGGCGACCGGGTGGAAAGCGTAACGGTGCGCGGCCGCCTGGCCTGCAACCACAGCGGCGTGCGCCTGGAGGCGACCCTCGCCGATCTGGGCATCGCCTGCCTGCCGGCCTTCGCCGCCGAAGCCGGCCTGGCCGCCGGCAGTCTGCGGCGGGTGCTGCCCGACTGGCAATACCTCGGCCCCTACCAGGGCACCGCCTGGCTGCTCTATCCGCCGGATCGCCAGTTGCCAGCGGCGGTCAGGGTGCTGGTGGATTTCCTGCTGGAGCGGCTGTCCAGCTCTAGAGCAGGCCGATAGCAGTCCCTTCAGATACCCCTACTCAACCCGTTCATTTTGCTTTGCAATAGGATTCTTCCTACTCCCTGGTACAGCCAGGCCCCCAATCGCCATGAGGATCCTCGCAGGATGCAAGTCGAACAGTTCGTGTCCGGCCATTGGCTGCAGCAGTATCAATACAAGAGCTTTTCCCCTGCTCCGATCAACTGCGAATGGCAATGGCTGGATCCTCAACTCAATACCCTTCTGGAGCGAGCCTCTCGGTCACTGGCGGAATTGAATGCACTTTCCCTGATGGTGCCGGACGTGGATCTTTTCATCCGCATGCACATTGCCAAGGAAGCCAATACCTCCAGTCGTATCGAAGGGACCCAAACGCAGATGGACGAAGCCATCATGCGTCGGGAACAAGTGGCGCCCGAAAAGCGCGACGACTGGCAGGAAGTGCAGAACTACATCGAGGCCATCAACACTGCAGTATCCGACCTGGAGCATTTGCCGCTATCCATTCGCCTGCTCAAACAGACCCATGCAGTGTTGATGCAGGGCGTACGCGGCGCGCACAAGCTACCTGGCGAATTTCGCAGCTCGCAAAACTGGATTGGCGGCAGCAACCTGAACAACGCTGTCTTCGTGCCCCCTCATCCCGATCAGGTCGCTGAGCTGATGGGTGATCTGGAGAAGTTCTGGCACAACGAGCAGATCCTGGTACCCGATCTCATACGTATTGCACTGAGCCACTACCAGTTCGAGACTATCCACCCTTTCCTAGACGGCAACGGTCGAATCGGTCGCTTGCTGATCACGCTCTACCTGGTAGACAAAGGCTTGCTGCATAAGCCCGCGTTGTACCTGTCCGACTTCTTCGAACGCAATCGTGGTGCCTACTATGACGCCTTGACGGTGGTCCGCAGCTCCAACGACCTACTCCATTGGCTACGTTTCTTTCTGACAGCCGTTGCCGAGACCGCCACCAGCAGCAAGAACACCTTCATGGAAATCATGGCGTTACGCCAGGGTGTCGAGCATCAAATCCTCGCCCTGGGTGGCCGTGCGGAAAATGCCAAGCGTCTACTGCTGTATCTGTACCAGCGCCCCATGCTCAGTGTGAACGAAGCAGCCGAGCATCTGGGCGTTACCCACCAGAGCGCTAATATTCTGATTCGTAAGCTCGAAGAGCTAGGCGTACTGGTCGAGACAACAGGCTATGGACGCAATCGCCTGTTCCTCTTCGAGCGCTATTTCCGCCTGTTCATGCGCTGATGTCCTGCTCTTACATATGCGTCCCCATATGTAAGAGCAGAGGTTTTTTCTTACATATGGGAATGCCTATGTAAGGCATCAAGCCAGGACCGCCACCGACTTGAGCTGCGCCCAGACCCGGCTCCCCGGCTGCAACGCCAGCCGCTCCAGCGAATAGCGGGTGATCCGTGCCAGCAGCGCCGCGCCGCCCAGGTCCAGGCGCACCAGCACCTGGGCCGGCGAACGGGTCGGGGCGATCTCGGCGATGGTTGCCGGCAGCACATTGAGGATGCTGCTGTGCTGGCGCTCCAGGCTGAGGCTGACATCCCGCGCCAGTACCTTGATGCGCAGCGCCTGGCCGGGCGGTAGCGGGGCATGGGCCAGCAGCACGCGCTGCTCGCCGGCCAAGCCCAGGCTGAGCAGGCCGTAGTCCGGATCATGGCCGAGCACCCGCCCTTCCAGCACCACCCCGGCGTCATCGGCCAGGGCGATGGGCAGGTCGAGGCGCGCCAGTACCTCGGTGGTCGGCCCACTGGCCAGCACCCGACCCCGCTCCAGCAGCACCAGGTGATCGGCCAGTCGCGCCACCTCGTCGGGGGCATGGCTGACATAGAGGATCGGCAGCGCCAGCTCACGGGTCAGGCGCTCCAGGTAGGGCAGGATCTCCGCCTTGCGCTCGGCGTCCAGCGCCGCCAGGGGTTCATCCATCAGCAGCAGCCGCGGACTGGTCAGCAGCGCCCGGGCGATGCCGACCCGCTGGCGTTCGCCGCCGGACAGGCGCGCCGGCATCCGCGAAAGCAGTCCCTCGATGCCCAGCAGCTCGATGACCTGCTCTAGCGCCAGCCAGCGCTCGTCCGGCGCGACCCGCTGCCAGCCGAACAGCAGGTTGCGGCGCACGTCCAGGTGCTCGAACAGATTGGCGTCCTGGAAGACATAGCCCAGGGCGCGTCGGTGCGGCGGCAGGAACAGGCCGCGGTCGCTGTCCTGCCAGGTCTCCCCGGCCACCACCAGACGCCCGCGGGCGGCGGGTTCGAGTCCGGCCACGCACCTCAGGCAGCTGGTCTTGCCCGAACCCGAGGGCCCAAACAGGGCGGTGACGCCGCTGCCTGGCAGGGCGAGGTCCACAGCCAGCACGAAGTCGGCATGCCGCAGTTCGAAGCGCGCGGCGAGACTCATGTCCAGGCCGACCGCCCGCGACGGCCATAGAGCAGCAGGAGGATCACGAAGGAAAAGGCCAGCATGCCGCCGGCCAGGAGATGCGCCTGGGGATACTCCATGGCTTCCACGTGATTGAAGATCTGGGTGGAGACCACCTGGGTCCGCCCGGGAATGTTGCCGCCGATCATCAGCACCACGCCGAATTCGCCCACGGTATGGGCAAAGCCGAGGATGGCGGCGGTGACGAAGCCCGGCCGCGCCAGCGGCAGCACCACGTGGAAGAAGGTATCCAGGGGACTGGCCCTCAGGGTGGCCGCGGCCTCCAGGGGACGCGGACCGATGGCCTCGAAGGCGTTCTGCAGCGGCTGCACCACGAAGGGCAGCGAATAGCACAGCGAGCCCACCACCAGCCCGGCGAAGGTGAAGGGCAACCGCCCCAGCCCCAGGGCCGAGGTCGCCTGTCCCACCCAGCCCTCCGGCCCCATGGCCAGCAGCAGGTAGAAGCCGATCACCGTGGGCGGTAGCACCAGCGGCAGGGCCACCAGGGCACCGACCGGCCCCTTGAGCCAGGAGCGGGTGCGCGCCAGCCACCAGGCGAGGGGCGTACCCAGCACCAGCAGCAGCAGCGTGGTCACGCTGGCCAGTTCCAGGGTCAGGCGGATCGCCGCCCAGTCCGCCGCGCTCAGGCTCATGGGATCACTGCCGGTAGCCGTAGGCCTTGAGCACCGTGGCCGCCTGGGGTCCCTTGAGATAGGCCAGCAGCGCCTTGGCTGCCGGCTGATCCTGGCCCTTGTCCAGCAACACGGCGTCCTGGCGAATCGGCGCATAGAGCTCGGCCGGTACGATCCAGGCCGAGCCTTCCTTGACCTTGCCGTCCTGATAGATCTGCGACAGGGCAACGAAACCCAGCTCGGCATTGCCGGTGGCGACGAACTGGTAGGTCTGGGTGATGTTCTGACCTTCCACCCGCTTGGCCGCGACCGCCTCGGTCAGGCCCAGCTTGGCCAGCACCTGGGTGGCGGCCAGGCCATAGGGCGCGGTCTTGGGATTGGCCACGGCCAGGTGGGCGAAGGCGTTCTGCTTGAGCACCGCGCCTTCGCTGTCCACGTAGCCGGTCCTGGGCGACCAGAGCGCCAGGGTGCCGATGGCATAGGTGAAGCGCGAGCCCTTGACCGCCGCGCCCTCGCTTTCCAGCTTGGCCGGGGTGCTGTCGTCGGCGGAGAGGAAGACCGCAAAGGGGGCGCCATTCCTGATCTGGGTGTAGAGCTGACCGGTGGCGCCGCTGGAAATCACCAGCTGATGGCCGGTGTCCCGGGTGAACTGCTCGCCGATGGCCTTGAGCGGTGCGCTGAAATTGGCGGCCACGGCCACCTGGACCTCGTCGGCCAGGGCGGGCGCGGCCAGCGTCGCGGTGAGCAGGGAAAGCAACAGGCGGGAACGGCTGGTGGTCATCGGATCGGGCTCCTTGGGATGGTCAGGATGCGCTCATCAGCAGGACGCTGGCGGCGCTGAAACAGGCGCAGGCGGCCAGGCCCGGGACGAGTCCCAGCTGGCGACTGCTAGTGGCGGTCAGGGTGGCGGTGACGCGGCGACCGGCCGGTAGCGCCAGCACCACCTCGTGGTTGATCGGTCCCTCATGGACGCGCTCGACCTCTCCCCACCACAGATTCTGCGCCGACAGGCGCAGCCCCGGATCGGTGCCGATCAGCACTGCCGAAGCCTTGACCAGGGCCACCACGGCGCGACCTGGCGCCAGGCCGAGCTGCGCGGCGCTGTCGCGGGTGACCAGGGCAGTGAGTCGCGTGGCATCGTCCAGGCACAGCACCACGGCGCTTTCCACATCGCCCTGTTCGAGCGCCTCGACCACGCCGGAAAACTGGTTGCGGGCGCTGCTGCGCCAGTTGAGGTTGAGCAGCAACTGGCGAAAATCGGCCACTTCGGTGCGACTGGCCTCGTCCAGTCCGGCCGCCACCTGGTCCAAAGTGTTCTGGTAGTGCTGCTCCAGCGCCCGATAGAAGGCCACCACCCGCTGGCCATAGGCGGTCAGCCGGGTGCCGCCGCCACCGCTACCCCCGTGCTGCGGGCGACCAGGGGCTGGGCGGAGAGGTTGTTGATCTGGTCCACCGCGTCCCAGGCCGCCTTGTAGGACAGTGGCACCCGCTTGGCCGCCTGGCTGATGGAGCCGGTGGCGGCGATGGCCTCCAGCAGACGAATGCGGGTCTGGGTCAGCTCGGCGCCGACACTGCTTTCCAGCGACAGATGGGCAATGAAGGGCGAGGCGCTCATGTCAGGGACTCCCGGCGTCCGGGTTGTATGACTACAACGCTCCGACCTAGAGTGGCGCCCTCTGCCTCTTCCCCAACGTTCAGGAGCGATATCCAATGAAGGTCAGTGCCCGCAATGTCTTCCCGGGAACCGTCAGCCAGGTGCGCGAAGGCGCGGTGAATGCAGAGGTGACCCTTACCCTGACCGGCGGTACCGAGCTGGTGGCCGTGGTTACCCTGGACAGCGTGAAGAGCCTGGAGCTGGCGCCGGGCACGTCGGCGGTGGCCCTGGTCAAGGCGCCCTGGGTGATGGTGATGAGCGCCGATAGCGGACTGCGCCTGTCGGCGCGCAACTGCCTGGCCGGAACCGTGGAGAGCATCAGCGATGGCGCGGTCAACGCCGAGGTGGTCATCGCCCTGCCCGGTGGCAGCCGCGTAGTGGCCATGGTCACCCGTGACGCGGTGCAGGAGCTGCAGCTGGCACCGGGCGTGGCCGCTACGGCGGTGTTCAAGGCGTCTCATGTGATCCTGGGGGTCCCGGCCTGATCCTGGGGGCGGCGGATCCGATCCGCCAGGGCGTTATAGCCTAAAGTATATAGCGTGAGACAAAAGAAAACGCCGGCAGGTTTCCCTGCCGGCGTTTCGCTTGGCGCTTGAGAAGCTATTCACGATCTCGCGAGCTAGAGACAAACAAGGCCTAGGCGGCCCTGCGAAAACCCCTGAGGAAGCGGAGCCCACACCGGTAAATGAGCATTCCGACGGGGCTGGCCACCCAGGGCATTTTCAACGCCGTTTGGCCGACGCGCAGCAGATCGTGGAGAGCTTTTTAGGCCAGCTTCTTGTACTTGACCCGCTTGGGCTGGGCCGCGGCCTCGCCCAGGCGCTTCTTGCGATCGGCTTCGTACTCGGTGTAGTTGCCTTCGAAGAACACCACGTTGGAATCGTCCTCGTAGGAGAGGATGTGGGTGGCGATGCGGTCGAGGAACCAGCGATCGTGGGAGATCACGATGGCCGCGCCGGGGAAGTCCAGCAGGGCGTCTTCCAGGGCGCGCAGGGTTTCCACGTCCAGGTCGTTGGAGGGTTCGTCCAGCAGCAGCACGTTGCCGCCCTGCTTGAGGGTCAGCGCCAGGTGCAGACGACCGCGCTCACCGCCGGAGAGGTCCTTGACGAACTTCTGCTGGTCGGCGCCCTTGAAGTTGAAGCGACCCACGTAGCTGCGCGAAGGCACCTCGTAGTTGCCGATCTTGATCACGTCGGAGCCGTCGGAGACCTGCTCCCAGACGGTCTTGGTGTCGGACAGATTCTCGCGGCTCTGGTCGACGCTGGCCAGTTGCACGGTGTCGCCGATCTCGATGCTGCCGGCGTCCGGCTGCTCCTTGCCCATGATCATGCGGAACAGAGTCGACTTGCCGGCGCCGTTGCCGCCGATGACGCCGACGATGGCGCCCTTGGGCACCACGAAGCTCAGGTCGTCGATCAGCAGGCGATCACCATAGCCCTTGCTGACGTTCTTGAACTCGATGACCTTGTCGCCCAGGCGCTGACCGGCGGGGATGTAGATCTCGTTGGTCTCGCTGCGCTTCTGGAATTCCTGGGACTGCATTTCCTCGAAGCGCTGCAGGCGGGCCTTGGACTTGGACTGGCGGGCCTTGGCACCGGAGCGCACCCATTCCAGTTCGGCCTTCATGGCCTTGGCGTGGGCGGCTTCCTGCTTGGCTTCCTGGGTCAGGCGCGCGGCCTTGGATTCCAACCAGCCGGAGTAGTTGCCTTCGAAGGGGATGCCCTGGCCGCGGTCCAGTTCCAGGATCCAGCCGGCGACGTTGTCGAGGAAGTAGCGGTCGTGGGTGATGGCCACCACGGTCCCGGGGAAGTCGTGGAGGAAGTGCTCCAGCCAGGCCACCGAGTCGGCGTCCAGGTGGTTGGTGGGTTCGTCCAGCAGCAGCATGTCGGGGGCCGACAGCAGCAGGCGACACAGCGCAACGCGGCGCTTCTCGCCACCGGAGAGCACGCCGACCTTGGCGTCCCAGGCCGGCAGGCGCAGGGCATCGGCGGCGACTTCCAGCTGGCGCTCCAGGTTGTGGCCGTCGGCGGCCTGGAGGATGGCTTCCAGCTTGGCCTGCTCGGCGGCCAGGGCGTCGAAGTCGGCATCCGGCTCGGCGTAGGCGGCATAGACCTCGTCCAGCCGGGCCTGGGCCTGCTTGATCTGACCGACCGCTTCCTCGACCACGTCACGAACTGTCTGCTCGGGATCAAGTTTCGGTTCCTGCGGCAGATAACCCACATTGATACCGGGCATCGGCCGCGCTTCACCTTCGATCTCGGTATCGACGCCGGCCATGATGCGCAGCAGCGTCGATTTACCCGCACCGTTCAGACCGAGCACGCCGATCTTGGCGCCGGGAAAGAACGACAGGGAGATGTTCTTGAGGATTTCACGCTTGGGCGGCACGACCTTGCCGACCCGGTGCATGGTGTAGACGTATTGAGCCATGGTGGGACCTTGGGACCGGAATGAAAAACAGGGGACACAGTATGGCGTCAGCAGCGAACGCTGTCGAAACCCCGCGCGACGAAAGCGCCGGTGCTGATCACGCGGAAAAAACCGGCGGAGACACCGTCCGGTCCCTTATCATAGGCCATCCCTGCCCCGCGGAATCGGGCGCAGCCGAACGGCCATCGCCTCTGCAGGAACGCAGTCCGTCGTGAACAGCCCGCCCTCCTCGCTGCCGGAAGAGCCGCTCGCCCCCGCTTCGCGACGCCTGACCCGCGGTCTGCTGATCCTCTCGCTGGTGGCCATGCTGGCCCTGATGTTCTGGCAGGCCCTCGCCAGCGTGGCCGAGCGCGAGACGCTGCGGCGCGAACAGCTGGATGGCCTGACCCGACAGCTGGCCAACACCGTCGAATTCGGGCTGGCGCTCAAGGCCCAGGCGGTGCGCAGCACCCTGCGCTGGTCGCTGGACCCCACCCTGCCGCTGGCCCCCAATCTGCTGCTCGGCCTCAAGGACTTCTTTCCCGGACTGCAACAGGTACGCTGGCTGCCGGCCAACGCCAACCTGCGCAGTGCGCGCCTGGGCGATACGCCGGACGCCGCCTTCATCCAGCAACTGATCGCGCGCGCCGGCCAGGCCGACTTCCGTTACGGCTACAACGGTCAGGCCACCGCGGCGCCCCTCTATGTGCTGCTGGCCGGCGATCCACAACTGCAGAATGGCTGGTGGGTGCTGACCAGCGCCCCCCTGCTCGAACCCCTGTGGCGGCCGACCCGGGTACCGTCCGGCCTCGACTGGCGTCTGGAAGATCGCTCCCAGGGCACCCTGCTGTTCCGCGGCGGAGAAGCCCCGGCGGCGAACAGCGTCGACGAGGTACGCCAGGAGCTGGCCTACAGCAACTGGCAGGTAGTGGGCAGCCATCCCGCCGAAGACATGGGCACCACGCTGCTGGGGGCCTCCTTCGGCCGCCTGGCGCTGTTCAGCCTGTCCGGCCTGGTGGCCGTCATCCTGCTCTATTTGCTGTTGCGCGAAGAACGTGGCCTGCGCGCCCTGACCCTCGCCTCGCGACGCGGCCTGCGCCTGGCCGGCATCGCGCTCAACGGGATCGAGGAAGCCGTCTGCATGACCCAGGCCGATGGTCGCCTGGTGCATGTCAACGCCACTGCCGCGCGGCTGCTGGGCATCGCCGCCAATGACGCCCAGCAATTCTTCCTCGCCAGCCTGCTGCCCGAGCTGGTCGCCCTGACGGCCGCCGAGCGTGACAGCGGCGCCCTGGTCACCCTGGCGGTGGAAGGCCAGCCGCGGCGCTTCGCGGTCAGCTGCCACGCCCTGGCGGACAGCCAGCCCAGTGTCCGGGTCCTGCGCGACCGCACCCAGACCCAGGATGGCTTCGTCTGGGTCTTGCGCGACGTCACCGAACAGCAGCGCAACCTGGAGACCATCCAGACCACCCGGCAGCGCTACGAAAGCATCTTCAACGGGGTGCACACCGGCATCTGCGTGGTGGATCTGAGCGCCGTCCAGCCGCACATGCAGGCCCTCGGCCTGGAGCGCCCCGAGCAACTGGCGGAGCTGTTCGCCCGCGAGCCCGAAGTCCTGGATAGCCTGGGCCGCCAGGTGCGCATCACCGAGATCAACCAGCGCGCCCTGGAAATGCTCGGCATCGAGCACCTCGACCAGGCCTGGGCGCGGCTGGTGGGTGACTCCCGCGTCCAGCTCGGTGGCAAGAGATACCGCCTGCTGGCCGGCCTGCTCTCCGGCCAGCAGGTACTGGAACTCGAGACCTGCATCGGCACTGCCGAGGGCGAACGGCACCTCTGGCTGACCATGCACCTGCCAGCCGACCCCCGGCACCTCGACGCGACCCTGCTCAGCCTCAACGACATCACCCAGCGCAAGCTCGGCGAATTGCGCCTGCTCGAGCGCGACAGCTTCTGGTCGAATCTGATCAGCGCCATCCCCGACACCCTCTATACCTATGACGTGGCCAGCGGCGAGCTGACCTACGAGAGTCGTTCGCTGGCCCTCAAGCTCGGCTATCCGCCGGAAGCCTTCGCCAGCCTCGGGCGCGCGCGCCTGCACCCGGATGACCTCGAACTGCACGAGCGGGTGGTGAGCATGCGGCCGACGCTCTCCGACCAGCCCAGCAGCAGCCTCTTGCGCTGGCAGCACCGCAACGGCGGCTGGCGCTGGTTCGACGTGCGCGAGCAGCGCCTCGCCCGTGCGGCGGACGGCACCGCGGCAAGCGTGGTCGGGCTGGCCCTGGATGTCACCGACATGGTGCGGGCCAGCGAGCGCCTGCGCGAAAGCGAGAATCGCTACCGGCAGCTGGCGGAAAGCATCAGCGACGTCATCTTCACCACCGACGCCCAGCTGGTGCTCAACTACATCAGTCCCTCGGTGGAGGAATTGCTCGGCTATCCCGTCGGCGAGCTGCAACAGCGCACCCTGGCCGAACTGGTGGTGCACTCGCGCCAGTGGCAGGAGGTGCGCCGCACCCTGCAGCGGCTGCTGCGCAGCCTCGACAATCCGCGCGCCCTGGCCGAGTTGCGCCGGGAACACTTCGCGCCCCTGTTGCTCGACTGCCTGCACGCCCAGGGCCACACCCTGCAGATCGAGCTGCGCCTCAAGCCGCTATGGGACGACCACGAGCGCTTCGCCGGTCTGCTCGGCATCTGCCGCGACATCTCCGCCCAGCGCCGCACGGAAAAGGACATGCGCATGGCGGCCACGGTGTTCGACCACTCCGCCGGCGCCATCCTGGTCACCGACCCGGCCGGCTACATCGTGCGGGTCAACCGCACCTTCACCCGCATCACCGGCTTCAGTCCCGAAGAGGTGTTCGACCAGCAGCCGATGATGCTCTGCGCGGACAAGCAGGAAGCCAACCAGCTGCAGCACGTGATGCAGCAGCTGCGCACCCAGGAGAGCTGGGAAGGCGAACTCTGGCAGCGCCGCCAGGACAACGAGCCCTACCCCTCCTGGGTCGGCATCACCGCCATCCGCGACGACGACGGCGACCTGATGAGCTATGTCTGCTTCTTCGTCGACATCAGCGAGCGCAAGGCCAGCGAAAGGCGCATCCACCGCCTGGCCTACTACGACGCCCTGACCCTGCTGCCCAACCGCACCCTGTTCCAGGATCGCCTGCACAACGCCCTGCAGCAGAGCCGCCACAACGGCAGCTGGGTGGTGCTGATGTTCCTCGACCTCGACCGCTTCAAGCCGATCAACGACAGCCTCGGCCACGCCGCCGGCGACCGCCTGCTCAAGGACGTGGCCATGCGCCTGACCGCCTGCGTCGGCACCGAGGACAGCGTGGCGCGCATGGGTGGCGACGAATTCACCCTGCTGCTGTCCGGTCTGGAAAGCCGCGAGGTCGCCCTGGCCCAGGCGATCCGCGTCGGCGAGCAGATCCTCTCCCAGCTGTCCGAGGCCTTCGTGCTCGAAGGCCGCGAATTCTTCGTCTCCGCCAGCATCGGCATCGCCCTCTCGCCCCAGGACGGCCATGAACTCAGCCAGCTGATGAAGAACGCCGACACCGCCATGTACCACGCCAAGGAGATGGGCAAGAACAACTTCCAGTTCTACCAGGCCGAGATGAACGCCCGCGCCCTGGAGCGCCTGGAACTGGAAGCCGATCTGCGGCACGCCCTGCTGCAGGGTGAATTCCGCCTGCACTACCAGCCGCAGTACCGTTGCGACAACCGGCGCCTGACCGGGGTCGAGGCCCTGCTGCGCTGGGAGCATCCGGTGCGCGGCCACGTCTCGCCGGCGGAATTCATCCCGGTGCTGGAAGAGATCGGCCTGGTGGTCCAGGTCGGCGACTGGGTGATTCGCGAAGCCTGCCGGCAGATGCGCGAATGGCACGCGGCCAGGGTGCGCATTCCCAAGGTCTCGGTGAATCTCTCCGCCCGCCAGTTCAGCGATGGCCAGCTCGGCCAGCGCATCGCCGAGATCCTCGCCGAGACCGGCCTGGCGCCGGCCTGCCTGGAGCTGGAACTGACCGAAAGCATCCTGATGCGCGACGTCGGCGAGGCCCTGCAGCTGCTGGGCGAACTCAAGAGCCTGGGCCTGTGCATCGCGGTCGACGACTTCGGCACCGGCTATTCCTCGCTCAACTACCTCAAGCAGTTCCCCATCGACATCCTCAAGATCGACCGCAGCTTCGTCGACGGCCTGCCCCACGGCGAGCAGGATGCGCAGATCGCCCGGGCCATCATCGCCATGGCCCACAGCCTCAATCTCTCGGTGATCGCCGAGGGCGTCGAGGAGCCGGCGCAACTGGAATTCCTGCGCCTCCATGGCTGCGACGAGGTGCAGGGCTTCCTCTTCGACCGTCCGCTGCCGCCGGATCTGCTGCGCGAGCGGCTGGAGCACCAGGGGCTGTTCCCCGTCCTGACATGAGACCGATGGCGGCGGCGCATGACCGGCGCTCATACCTCAGAGTTCCCGCGATGGGGTAGAATGTCGCCCCTCACGAGCCCGATCGGGCTCGCTCTTCGCCATGCCTCAGGGGACCCTGCCGCCATGTTCAGCCGTGAAACCACCCTCGCCCGCTTCGACGCCGACCTGTATGCCGCCATGCAGCAGGAAGCCCAGCGTCAGGAAGATCACATCGAGCTGATCGCTTCGGAAAACTACACCAGTCCGGCGGTCATGGAAGCCCAGGGCAGCGTGCTGACCAACAAGTACGCCGAAGGCTATCCCCACAAGCGCTACTATGGCGGCTGCGAATACGTCGACGTGGTCGAGCAACTGGCCATCGACCGCGCCAAGCAGCTGTTCGGCGCCGACTACGCCAACGTCCAGCCGCACTCCGGCTCCCAGGCCAACTCGGCCGTGTACCTGGCGCTGATCGAAGCCGGCGACACCATCCTCGGCATGAGCCTGGCTCACGGCGGTCACCTGACCCACGGCGCTACCGTGTCCTCCTCCGGCAAGCTGTACAACGCCGTGCAGTACGGCATCGACGAGCAGGGCCTGATCGACTACGCCGAAGTCGAGCGCCTGGCCCGCGAGCACCAGCCCAAGGTCATCGTCGCCGGCTACTCCGCCTATTCCCAGGTGCTGGACTTCGCCCGCTTCCGCGCCATCGCCGATGCCGTGGGTGCCTACCTGTTCGTCGACATGGCCCACTTCGCCGGCCTGGTCGCCGCCGGTGTCTATCCGAACCCGGTACCCTTCGCCGACGTGGTCACCAGCACTACCCACAAGACCCTGCGCGGCCCGCGCGGCGGCCTGATCCTGGCCAAGGCCAACGAAGCCATCGAGAAGAAGCT
Organism: Pseudomonas oryzihabitans; assembly: GCF_014522265.1. GTDB lineage: Bacteria > Pseudomonadota > Gammaproteobacteria > Pseudomonadales > Pseudomonadaceae > Chryseomonas > Chryseomonas aestiva. The sequence goes on along the minus strand of NZ_CP017024.1, from coordinate 2,381,274 downwards.
CAACTCGGCGGTCTTCCCCGGCGCCCAGGGAGGTCCGCTGATGCACGTCATCGCCGGCAAGGCGGTGTGCTTCAAGGAAGCCCTGCAGCCCGAGTTCAAGACCTACCAGCAGCAGGTGATCAAGAACGCCCAGGCCATGGCCGGCGTGTTCATCGAGCGCGGCTTCGACGTCGTATCCGGCGGCACCGACAACCACCTGTTCCTGCTCAGCCTGATCAAGCAGGAGATCACCGGCAAGGACGCGGACGCCGCCCTGGGTCGCGCCTTCATCACCGTGAACAAGAACTCGGTGCCGAACGATCCGCGCTCGCCCTTCGTCACCTCCGGTCTGCGCATCGGCACCCCGGCCGTCACCACCCGTGGCTTCCAGGAAACCGAGTGCCGCGAGCTGGCCGGCTGGATCTGCGACATCCTCGGCAACATGGGCGACGAATCCGTGATCGACGCCGTGCGTGAGAAGGTGCAGGCCGTCTGCGCCCGCCTGCCGGTATACGGCAAGTAAGAGGTCCGCCTTCCCCCTCTCCCCTGGGAGAGGGCCGGGGTGAGGGAAAACCCCAAACCACGAGCCCCGACCAATCGGCCGCGGCTCGCTGCATTTCCAGCAGGGTCGTCAAGGCCGCCAAGCCGGACCCCGGCGCACGCCGGAAGGCCCCGAAAACGAAAAACCCCGGCCAGTGCCGGGGTTTTCTTTGTCAGACGCTGCTCAGCCTCAGAGGACCTGCAGATCGCCCAGGCCGTCCAGGTAGCGCTCGGCGTCCAGGGCGGCCATGCAGCCGGCACCGGCCGAGGTGATGGCCTGGCGATAGGTGTGGTCGGCCACGTCGCCGGCGGCGAACACGCCGGGTACGTTGGTGGCGGTGGCATTGGCCTCGCGACCGCCCTTCACCACCAGGTAGCCGTCGTGGCTGTCCAGCTGGCCTTCGAACAGCCCAGTGTTCGGCGTGTGGCCGATGGCGACGAACAGACCGGCCACCTGCAGCTCTTCGGTACTGCCATCGTTGTTCTTGATCCGTACCCCGGTGACACCCATGTTGTCACCCAGCACCTCGTCGACGCTGGCGTTGAGCTTGAGCGCCATCTTGCCTTCGGCGACCCGGGCGCGCAGCTTGTCCTGCAGGATCTTCTCGGCGCGGAAGGTCTCGCGGCGGTGGATCAGGGTCACCTTGCTGGCGATGTTGGCCAGGTACAGGGCTTCCTCGACTGCGGTGTTGCCGCCGCCGACCACCGCCACCTCGCGGTTGCGATAGAAGAAGCCGTCGCAGGTGGCGCAGGCGGACACGCCCTTGCCCATGAAGGCCTCTTCGCTGGCCAGGCCCAGGTAGCGGGCGCTGGCGCCGGTGGCGATGATCAGGGCGTCGCAGGTGTAGGTGGCGCTGTCACCCTTGAGGGTGTAGGGCTTGCCACCGAAGTCCACGGCATTGATGTGGTCGAAGACGATCTCGGTCTCGAAGCGCTCGGCGTGCTCGCGCATCCGCTCCATCAGCGCCGGACCGGTCAGGTCGTGGGGATCGCCCGGCCAGTTGTCGACCTCGGTGGTGGTGGTCAGCTGGCCACCCATCTGCATGCCGGTGATCAGTAGCGGCTTGAGGTTGGCGCGGGCGGCATAGACCGCAGCCGTATAACCGGCCGGACCGGAACCGAGGATGATGAGGCGCGAATGGCGCGAGGTGCTGGCTTCAGACATGACATTCTCCCTGCCGGGATCTCCGGCAGACCTAAGAGTAGAGAGGCCGGCGCGCCCCATGGGCATGCCGGCCGGTGTGCGTGCGGAGCCGTTCCGCAGCGCCGGTCGCTCCTGGCGACGGCGCGACCGGCGCCGATAGGCGGACACCGGGTCCAGGGATGGGGCTCAGCCTAACGGGTACCGCCCCTCCACAGAAGCGACCATTCTAAATCCAGACCATAGGGCGCGCCTATGTCGACCGCTGCGGCAATCGAGCCCTGAGGTAAGCTGTGCATTCCCGCTCCCCGTCAGGAATCTTCATGGCTGTCGCTCCGCTGTCCGGCTCCGCCTATTTCGCCGAAGGGCTGCGCCTGGTGACTCGCCCCGGCATGCGCCGCTTCGTGGTCATCCCGCTCACCATCAATCTGCTGCTCTACGCGGCCATCCTCACCTTTGCCGTGCGCGGCTTCGAGGGCTGGCTGGAGCAGCTGATGCCGAGCCTGCCGGCCTGGGCGAGCTTCGTCGAATGGCTGCTCTGGCCACTGTTCGTGCTCCTGCTGCTGGCGATCATCTTCTTTACCTTCACGATGCTGGCCAACCTGGTGGCGGCGCCCTTCAACGGCTTTCTCGCGGAAAAGGTCGAGGTCATGGTACGCGGCCAGGACGATTTCCCGCCGTTCAATCTCGCCGAACTGGTCACCATGGTGCCGCGCACCCTGCAGCGTGAACTGCGCAAGCTGGGCTACTACCTGCCGCGTGCGCTGGGCCTGCTGGTGCTGACCTTCATCCCCGGTCTGAACCTGATCGCCGCGCCGCTGTGGATCCTGTTCGGCGTCTGGATGATGGCGGTGCAGTACATCGACTTCCCCGCCGACAACCACCAGCTGGATTTCCGCAGCATGCTCGCCTGGCTGCGCACCCGCCGCCTGCGCTGCCTGGGCTTTGGCGGGGTGACCTACCTTGCGCTGCTGGTGCCCGGCCTGAACGCCCTGTTCATGCCCGCCGCCGTGGCCGGGGCGACGCTCTTCTGGGTGCGTGAAGGGGGCGACAAGGCCCTGCTGGTGCGCACCTGAGGAGCGGGTTCGTCGGACGTTCTGACGCAGGTTGGCGCTGAGACGGCGCCAGCGCCGAAGTCCGGCAGCCCTGGCTAAGCCAGCTCGTGATAACGCCGGTCGAAGTACAGCAATCCGCCTTCGCCACCCGGCTCGGCCACCCCCAGCACCTCGCAGAGCAGCAGGTCGTGGCTACCCACCGACTGCACCTCGGCGATGCGGCAATCGCAGGCCACCAGGGCACCGTCCAGCACCGGTGCCCCGTGGCGAGGCGGGTCCAGCGCGCCGCGGCGAAGCGTTCGGCCATGGCGGTCTTACCGCCGAAGAGGTTGGCCAGCGCCTGCTGGCCGGCGGCCAGGACGTTGACGCAGAGCACGCCGTTGGCACTGAAGGCGGGGTGCACCGAGGCGCTGCGGTTGAGGCAGACCAGCAGGGTCGGCGGGGTATCGCTGACGCTGCACACGGCGGTGGCGGTAAAGCCGGCCATGCCGGCCGGACCATCGGTGGTGACGAGGGTGACCGCGGCGCCCAGGCGCGCCATGGCCCCGCGGAAGAGGTCGCGTTCGACCGGGGCGGCGGGGCTGGCGGCGGACAGGGGCAAGGCATGGGCAACGGACATGGCGTTACGCCTCCAGATCTTGGCTGAGATAGTCGAGCACCACCCGGTCGAAGGTGGCGGAATCGGTGACGCTGGAGGCGTGGCCGCCCCACTCCAGCAACTGGAAGCTGGCCCGGGGCAGACCCGCGGCCAGCCGCTGGGACGAGGTCCAGGGCACCAGGACATCGTCGCGATTGGCCAGCACCAGGGTCGGCACCGGGATGCACGCCAGCTCGGCGTCCAGGTCGAAGGCCAGCAGCGCGCCGATGCGCCGCAGGACATTGGCCTCGCCGGGGAAGTGCGCCAGGGCATGGGCTTCGTCGGCGGCCAGGCGCTCGCCGTGTTCGGCGATCCAGGTAGCCGGATAGAGAAAGATCGCCTGGGCCTGGACATAGGCCGCGGCGCCGCTGTCGCGCAGCAGGCGCTGGCGCAGGGCGAAGCAGCGCGCGGTATGCGCATTGGGTCGACTCCAGGCATTGACCAGCACCTGGCGGCGGATCAGGCCCGGACGCAGCAGACTGGCCTGCAGGCCCACCAGACCGCCCAGGGCATGGCCCATGAACAGGCACTCGCGCAGTTCCAGGCGATCGGCCAGGGCCAGCAGGTCCTCGGCCATATGCTGGATGCGATAGTCCGCCGGCAGGTCGGCCGGACTGCTGCCGGTGCCGGTCTGGTCGTAGACCACCACCCGGAATCTTTCGCCGAGGGCCGCCAGCTGCGGCGCCCAGAAGGCCCCGGCGCCGCCCAGCCCGGAGCTGAGCAGCAGGGTCTCGGCCGCCGGGTCCTGGCGGCCATGGAGTTCGAAGTGCATGGGCGGTCCTCGGTGGTTCAGTGGTTGGGGCTTCCCTTACCCCAGCCCTCTCCCAGAGGGAGAGGGGGTAGGTACGGCGCGGGAGCTAGCCGACATGGGCGATGCTGGCGATCTCGATCAGGGCGTCGGGCTTCACCAGGCCGCACTGGATGCAATAGCGCGCCGGCTTCTCGCCGGGAAAGAATTCGGCGTACACCGCGTTGATGGCGGCGTAGTTCGCCCAGTCGGTGAGCATGATCATGTTGAAGGTGACGTCGGCCATGCTGCCGCCAGCCGCCTCCACCACGCCCTGGATGGTGGTGAGCACGTGGCGTGCCTGGGCGGCGGCGTCGCCGACGTGGACCACGTTGTTCTCGGCATCGAACGGCAGGGTGCCGGAGACATAGAGCACGCCATCGGCCAGGCTGCCGGGCACGAAGGGGGCGATGGGGGTACCGGTACCGGCGGGGATCACGGCTTGCTTGGGCATGGTGGCTCAGTCCTTGGCGAAGGTGGTGTGGAAGTCGGCGCAGCTGGCGACCCAGCCGAAGAAGGTCTCGATGTTGAACAGTGCGGCCTCGTGGGCCGCACGAGGCCCGGCCTGATGGCAGGCGTCGTGCAGGCAGACGCCGAAGTATTCGAGGAAGAAGCCGTCCCTCAGGGTCGACTCCACGCAGACATTGGTGGCCACGCCGACGAACACCAGATTGCGGATGCCACGGGCGCGCAGCAGGCTGTCCAGGTGGGTGTTGTAGAAGCCGCTGTAGCGGGTCTTGGGCACCACCAGGTCCGCGGCCGCCGGTTGCAGCCGGTCGACCAGGGCATAGTCCCAGCCACCCCTGGCCAGCAGCTGCCCCTGCAGTTCGGGTCGCTTGCGCATGGTCTTGAGGGCATTGGATTTGTGCCAGTTGGGCGAACCCGGCCCGCCCGCCTCGCGATACTCCGGGTCCCAGCCATTCTGGAACCAGACCACCTGGATACCCGCGCCGCGGGCGGTCTCCACCACCGCAGCGACGTTCTCGATCACCGGGCCGGTGGCCGAGACATCGAAACCGGCCAGATCCAGGTAGCCACCCTGGCTGGCATAGGCATTCTGCATGTCCACCACGATCAGGGCGGTCTCGCTGGCCTTGAGCCGCAGCGGTTCGGGTCGCGCCGGCAGCGTCACGGCTTCGGTGTCGCTCGCAGGCAAGGCATAGCCCGCCAGGGTTTCCACGGCATTCATCAGGCACTCTCCTTGAGCAGGTCGACGTGACGACGGCTCTGCATCAGCGGCTGGATACGCTCGCCGAAGTCGGTCACGCCCTGGACGAAGTCGTCGAAGGTCAGCAGCACCCCACTGGCTCCGGGCACCTCGGCGATCTCGTCGAGCATCCGCGCCACGCTGGCGAAGGAACCCACCAGGGTGCCCATGTTGATGTTGACCGCCGAGGTCGGATCGGCCATCTGCCGCACGTTGGTGTCGCTGCCGGACTTGGTGTCGGCGGCGGCCTGGGCGCCCAGCCAGGCGATGGCCTCCTCGTCGGCACCGGCCTTGTAGTGCTCCCACTTGGCGCGGGCGGCCTCGTCGGTCTCGGCGGCGATGATCATGAACAGGGCGATGGAAGAGACCTCGCGCCCGGTCTTGGCGGTGGCCGCCTGCAGCCGCTCCACCGCCGGGGCGAAGGCCTTGGGCGTGTTGACGCCCTTGCCGAAGACGAAGCTGTAATCGGCGTGTTCGGCGGCAAAGGCCAGGCCGGCGTCGCTCGCCCCGGCGCAGACGATCTCCATGGGCGCCTGGGGTTGGGGACTGACCCGGCAGTCCTCCATGCGGAAGTGCGCGCCCTGGAAATCCGACTGGCCGGTGCCCCAGAGGTCGCGCAGCACCTGGGCGTATTCACCGAGGTATTGATAGCGGCTGGCGAAGAACTCATCCCCGGCCAGAGCCCCATCTGGCTGTATTCGGGTTTCTGCCAGCCGGTGACCAGATTGACGCCGAAGCGGCCACCGGAAATGCAGTCGATGGTGGCGGCCATCCGCGCGACGATGGCCGGCGGCAGGGTCAGGGTCGCGGCGGTGGCGAACAGCTTGATGCGCGAGGTCACCGCCGCCAGCCCGGCCATGAGGGTGAAGGACTCCAGGTTGTGGTCCCAGAATTCGGTCTTACCGCCGAAGCCGCGCAGCTTGATCATCGACAGGGCGAAGTCGAAGCCGTAGTGCTCGGCGCGCTGCACGATCTCGCGATTCAGCTCGAAGGTGGGCCGGTACTGGGGCGCGTTTTCCGACAGCAGCCAGCCGTTGTTGCCGATGGGAATGAAGACACCGATGTTCATCGCTCGCACTCTCCCGCAGTCAGGAATCGAGGCGCATCGAGATGCGCCGTGGCTGCAGGATCGGAGCAGAAAGCTTGCCAAGTCTTGAAATTTCAAGCCAATCAAACACTTGGGGGAAATCTAGAAATATATCCAGACCATTTGGTCCAGATCAGAGCACCTAGTTTGTGCAAGGCGCCCGAATCTGGGGCATGCAGGATGTCGGGCCATGCTAGAGTTTGGAGACCGGCGCGCTACCCTCTGGCGTCCGCCGACGATTCGTCACCAGGAAGGTGCGAATCTCAACGACCGCGCCTGAAGCCGGCCCTCCTGCTCGTCCAGCGGTCGGTCCGCGTCAGATGTCCAAGAAGGCCCAAGGAGCAGTTCGTGAGTCAGGCCAGTGATCCTCCGCCACGCAAGCCGCGTCAACCCAGCCCTGCCGCCCAGCAACGCCGGCAGCGTCAGATAGAAGCCAAGCGCGCCCAGATCCTCGGCGCCGCGCTCGATATCTTTTCCCGCTTCGGCCTGCACGGCGCCAGCCTGGATCAGGTGGCCCTGCAGGCAGACGTCTCCAAGACCAACCTGCTCTACTATTTCAGCAGCAAGGAAGAGCTCTATGTCGCCGTGCTGCGCCAGTTGCTGGCGACCTGGCTGAGTCCCCTGCGCACCTTCAGCGAAGACCAGGATCCCCTCGACGCCCTGCGCGGCTATCTGCGCCATAAGCTGGAGATGTCCCGCGACTATCCCGCCGAGTCCCGGCTGTTCTGCCTGGAGATGGTCCAGGGCGCGCCGCTGCTGCTGCCGGAATTGCAGGGCAGCCTGCACGATCTGATAGACGAGAAGGCCCGGGTGATCCGTACCTGGATCGATGCCGGCCGGCTGGCACCGGTGGACCCGTACCAGCTGATGTTCAGCCTCTGGGCCACCACCCAACACTATGCGGACTTCAGGGTCCAGGTGCAGGCACTCTGTGGCCGTACCCTGCAGGATCCAGCCTTCTTCGACGAGGTTCTGCGCGGCCTGGAAACCCTGCTCATCGACGGGCTGCGCCCGCGCCTCAGAGGCTGAAGCCCGGCTCAGGGCGCCAGGAAGAAGTCGGCGAACAGCTCGCTCAGTCTCGGCCAGAGCGGTGCCGGCAGGTCGTGGGCCATGTCGGGTATCAACTCGAAGCGGGCACCGGGAATGGTCCGGGCCACGGCGCGGCCACAGGCCGGACGCAACAGCGGATCCCGCGCCCCATGGACCACCAGGGTCGGCGCCTGGATGCGCCGGGCAAAGGGCCGCAGATCGCCGCTGCCGAGCAGGGCGAACAGCTGCCGCTGCACCCCGTCCACATCCACCCCGCGCGCCAGGATCCGTTGCACCAGTCGTTCGAGATCCACCTCGCGCTGCCGATAGCGCGGGCTCTCGATACCGCGCAGCAGGGCCTTCTGCCGGGCGAGCGCCGCTTCCGCCGGCAGATCGGTCGGCGGCCGCAGCAGCAGGCTGCCAAGCAGCCTGAACGAGGGCGGCGGCAACAGCGGCTGATTGGTCGACGAGAACAGGATGCCGAGCCGCGCGACCCGCTGCGGCCAGTCGGCGGCGAGGATCTGCGCGATCATGCCGCCCATGGAGCCGCCCAGCACGAAGGCGCGCTCCAGCCCCAGGTGATCGAGCAGCCCGACCGCATCGGCGGCCATGGCTTCCAGGCGATAGGGCACCGCACTGGGCTTGCCCAGTTGCGCCCGCCCCAGCACCGGCCACAGCGAAGGCGGCCGTCCACCCGGCCAGCTCAGCCGCGAGGACTGGCCGACGTCGCGATTGTCGAAACGGATCACCCGCAGGCCCCGGCGTACCAAGGCCTCGCAGAAGCCTTCCGGCCAGAGCAGCAGCTGGGCGCCAAAGCCCATGATCAGCAGCAGCGGCGGATCGGCGGGATCGCCCCAGTCCTCATAGGCCAGTTCGAGAGCACCGACCCGGGCGCGACCTTCACGTATGTCCATGGCTCCCCCGCGAAATGGGCAAAGGGTCATGCTACCCCAAGGCCGGCGCGGCGAAAGCGGCAGAACCCGGCGGTCACGCAGCGGTGCTGCGCTATGCTCGGGCAGACCCTTCCAGAGACCATCGCCATGCCCGCAGCGCTACTGGACTACCACCTGACCGACGAAGCGCGCGAAGACCTGCGCCAGGCCATCGCCGCGCCGCTGAGACGCTACAACGACAGCCAGGCTGGCCCGAGCGGCTACCGGGCCCTGGTCATCAGCCTGACCCGTGGCGGCGAATCCCTCGGCGGACTCTGGGGCTACACCAGCTATGGCTGGCTCTATGTGCAGTTGCTGGCGGTGGAGGAAGCCGCTCGCGGCCAGGGCGCCGGCCGCGAGTTGCTGCGGCGCGCCGAGGCCGAAGCCCTGGCCCGCGGCTGCCACGGCGCCTGGCTCGACACCCACGAATTCCAGGCCCGCGGCTTCTACGAGCGGCTGGGCTACGAGGTGTTCGGCGAACTGGCGGACTATCCGCCGGGCTTTGCGCGGTACTTCCTGCGCAAGACGCTCAAGGCAGGATGACGGCCAGTCCCGCTCATTGAGCGGTAAGGAAGTTGCCGATCCGGGCGTTCTCCTCGTCACCCTCCAGCAGCGGCACCTCGGCTTCGTCCTTGAGTTGCACGCCGGAGAGCTTGCGGCGATCCGCTTCGCGCATCAGGTAGAGCAGCTTGTGCGCCGCCAGGCCATAGGCGAGGCCTTCCAGCCGCACATTGGAGATGCAGTTGCGATAGGCGTCGTTGAGGCCCGGGCGCGGGCCGTAGGTGAAGTAGAGGCCGAGGCTGTCGGGCGAACTCAGACCAGGGCGCTCGCCGATCAGCATCACCAGCAGGCGCGCCTTGAGCAGCCCGCCGATTTCATCACCCACGGCTACCCGGCCCTGCTCCACCAGGGTCACCGGTGCCCAGCGCCAGTCCTCGGCCCCGGCCTGGTCGACCAGGCGCTCCAGGAACGGCAGCGCATGGCGATGCACCGCCAGGGCCGAGAGGCCGTCGGCGATGACTACGGCGACGTCGAAGCCCTCGGGATGCTCGGCGGCATAGGCGCCGAGTTCGCGAGCGGACTCCGCGGACAGCTTGCGCCCCAGATCCGGCCGTTGCAGATAGGTGTGGCGATCCGGCGCGGCGCTCTTCAGTACCAGGGTCTCGCGGCCTTGGGCAGTCAGGCCTTCGCGCAGCGCCTGGTGATCGAAGGCCAGGTGCACGGCATCGCGGGCCTGGGCATGGGCGGCCTGGAAGTCCAGCTGGGCGGCAGTGGGCAGGCTGGTGCCGGCGCGGCCCAGGGCGATGCGCGCCGGGGTCAGGCGACGCAATTCGGCCCAGGGGTCGGGACGGGCGGTGTCGTTAGGCTTCATCGGCAAGACTCCTCAGCTATTAGGTTCATCGCGGCCATGGGCCGCTCCTACGAGAGCATCTATCCCTGTAGGAGCGGCCCATGGCCGCGATAAGGCCGCATCGGCAAACCGCCATGGCCGCGATCCTCCCTAAATCTGCGCCAGCGCCCGCTGGAACGGCGCCGGCAAGCCCTCGCCCAGGCGAAAGCGGCCGTCTTCCAGGCGCAGGATGCCCAGGCGGTCGAGCCAGGCGGCGAATTCCGGCGCCGGTTGCAAGCCCAGCACCTGGCGGGCGTAGAGGGCGTCGTGGAAGGAGGTGGTCTGGTAGTTGAGCATCACGTCGTCCGACCCCGGGATGCCCATGATGAAGTTGATGCCCGCCGCGCCCAGCAGGGTCAGCAGCATGTCCATGTCGTCCTGGTCGGCCTCGGCATGGTTGGTGTAGCAGATGTCGCAACCCATGGGCACGCCGAGCAGCTTGCCGCAGAAGTGATCCTCCAGCCCGGCGCGGATGATCTGCTTGCCGTTATAGAGGTACTCGGGGCCGATGAAGCCGACCACGGTATTCACCAGCAGCGGTTTGAATTGACGGGCCACGGCGTAGGCGCGCACCTCGCAGGTCTGCTGGTCGACGCCATGGTGGGCCCCCGCCGAGAGGGCGCTGCCCTGCCCGGTCTCGAAATACATGAGGTTGTCGCCCAGGCTGCCGCGACGTTGCGACAGCCCGGCCTCGTAGCCTTCCTGCAACAGCGCCAGGCTGATGCCGAAGCTCTCGTTGGCGCCCTGGGTCCCGGCGATGGACTGGAACACCAGGTCCACCGGCGCGCCGCGCTCGATGGCGGCGATGCTGGTGGTGACGTGGGTCAGCACGCAGGACTGGGTGGGAATCTCGTAGCGCTGGATCACGGCGTCGAGCATCTTCAGCAGTTCGCAGATGCCGCTGGTGCTGTCGGTGGCCGGGTTGATGCCGATCACCGCATCGCCGTTGCCATAGAGCAGGCCGTCGAGAACGCTGGCGGCGATGCCGGCCGGATCGTCGGTGGGATGATTGGGCTGCAGCCGGGTCGACAGTCGTCCACGCAGGCCGATGGTATTGCGAAAGCGGGTCACCACCCGAACCTTCTGCGCCACCAGGATCAGGTCCTGGATGCGCATGATCTTGGACACCGCGGCCACCATCTCAGGGGTCAGCCCCGGGGCCAGGGCGGCGAGACTGGTCTCGTCGGCCGCCGCACCCAGCAGCCAGTCGCGGAAGCCGCCCACGGTGAGGTGGGCGACCGGGGCGAAGGCCTGGGCATCGTGCGTATCCAGGATCAGCCGGGTGACCTCGTCGGCCTCGTAAGGGATCACCGCCTCGCTGAGAAAGTGCTTGAGCGGCACTTCGGCCAGCGCCATCTGCGCCGCCACCCGCTCCACGTCGCTGCCGGCGGCGACCCCGGCCAGGACGTCCCCGGAACGCGCCGGGGTGGCCTTGGCCAGCAGCTCCTTGAGATCGGCGAAACGCCAGGTCTGGCCGCCCACGCTGTGCTGGAAACCGCTCATGCTACCTCCTCGGGTTGCGCTGCTCAGGCCTCGCCGAAGGCAGCGTCGGGTGCAATGTCGCCCTGTCTACGGCTGAGACCGCAGACCAGCGCGCCTATCACCATCAGCACCACGAAGACGCTGGCGATCACCGGGTTGTACCAGACCATGGCGACCAGGCAGACCACCGCCAGCACCAGGGCGATGGCCGGCACCACCGGATAGCCCGGGGCGCGGAAGGTACGCTCCAGGTTCGGCTCGCTACGGCGCAGCTTGAACAGACTGAGCATGCTCATGATGTACATGACGATGGCGCCGAACACGCTCATGGTGATCATGGCGGCGGTCAGGGTCAGGCCCTGCAGGCTGATCACGCCGTCGCTGAAGATGGCGGCGATGCCCACCACGCCACCCGCGAGCACCGCCCGGTGCGGGGTCTGGAAGCGCGACAGCTTGGCCAGGCCGCGGGGCAGGAAGCCGGCACGAGCCAGGGCGAAGAATTGCCGGGAATAGCCGAGGATGATGCCGTGGAAGCTGGCCACCAGGCCGAACAGGCCGATGCCCACCAGCAGGTGCAGCCACACCGAACCCTCGCCCACCACGCCCTTCATGGCCTGCGGCAGCGGGTCGTTGATGTTGGACAGGGCGCGCCAGTCGCCCACCCCGCCGGCAAAGATCATCACGCCGATGGCCAGGGTCACCAGGGTGAGGATGCCGGCGATGTAAGCCTTGGGAATGGTCCGCTTGGGGTCCTTGGCTTCCTCGGCGGCCATGGCCGCGCCCTCGATGGCGAGAAAGAACCAGATGGCGAAGGGAATGGCGGCGAACATGCCACCCACCGCGGCCAGGGAGAACTGATCCTGGCCAGCCCAGCCACCGCTGGTGAAGTTGGTCAGGCTGAAGCCCGGCGCCACTACCCCCATGAATATCAAGAGCTCGATCACCGCCAGCACCGTGACCACCAGCTCGAAGGTGGCGGCGATGCTCACCCCGAGGATGTTCAGCGTCATGAAGATGAAATAGGCCGCCACCGCGCAAAGCTTGGGATCGAGGGTGGGAAACTGCACGTTGAGGTAGGCGCCGATGGCCATGGCGATGGCCGGCGGCGCGAAGACGAATTCGATCAGGGTGGCGATGCCGGCGATGGTACCCCCCGTAGGACCGAAGGCGCGCCGGCTGTAGGCGAAGGGCCCGCCGGCATGGGGAATGGCGGTGGTCAGTTCGGTGAAGCTGAAGATGAAGCAGGTGTACATCACCGCCACCACCAGCGCGGTGATCAGAAAGCCCAGGGTCCCGGCGACGCCCCAGCCGTAGCTCCAGCCGAAGTATTCCCCGGAGATCACCAGCCCCACGGCGATGCCCCAGAGGTGCAGGGTGCCGAGGGTCGGCTTGAGTTTCTCGTTGGTCATGACAGGCCACTCCCCGTGTAGCGACGTGATCCGAATGGGTCACCGCGATCCCGCGACGCCCGGCTTTTTCGAGCTTAAACAGCTCGGGGCCGTGCCGACTTGACCGCTTGGCACGGTCGCCGTGACCTCGGGTCAAGTCGGCGTTACCCCTCTTCCCAGGGTGCTACCCGAGACCGCACCACGCTGGTGCGATGCCCGACCACTCGCCCCGCGATGAAGCACGCCAAGGCGCTCGATAACGTGAAGGCCTCGGCGTTCCAGCCGCACTGGAGGACCGCTTTCCACCCCGGGGCACAGCCTTTGCTTCATTCATGCCGATCTCCTCCCTGGACCCGCACCATGCCCCTGGCCGCCTCCGGCTTTGCCGCCCTGACCGCACCGTCGCGCAACCTTGGCGTGCTCTCCGCCGCCGCCAGCGGCCTGGACGCCGTCATCACCAGCCACGGCGGTGACGTCGACCGCATCTTCGGCACCGCCGGCATCGATCCCGAACAGCTGCAGCACCCGACGCTGAGCCTCGGCTTGGGCAACTACTGCCGGGTCCTGGAAGAGGCCGCCGCCCAGTCCGGCTGCGACAATTTCGGCCTGCACTACGGCGGGCAGTTCAAGCCGCAGATGCTCGGCCTGCTGGGCTACGTGGGGCTCTGTTCGCCCACTGCCGAGGCGGCGCTGCAGAACTTCGCCGGCGCCTTTCCCTTCCACCAGCACAGCACCCTGATCCAGCTGGTGGACGCCGGTGAGTGCTGGCGCTTCGACTACCAGGTACGCCACGGCGCCATCGTCGCCCGCCGCCAGGACGCCGAGCTGACCCTGGGCATGCTGCTCAACCTGCTGCGCCATGTGCTCGGCGCTACCTGGGCACCGCGCACGGTGCAGTTCGAACACCCGCGCCCCGAGGGCTGGCACGAGCACCGCCGGCTATTCGACGCCCCGGTCAGCTTCGGCCAGCCCTGCAACGCCATGCTGGTGCCCAAGGCCGACCTGCGCGACCGCGCCATGCCCGACCATGATCCGCTGCTCCTGCTGGTGGTACAGGACGCCATCCGCCAACTCGGCCAGCGCCTGCCGCAGATGGAGCTGCTCGAAGAGGTCCGTGCCTCGGTGCGCCTGGCGCTGCCCCTGGGCGAGCCCAGCCTGGAGTCCATCGCCCAGCGCCTGGACCTTTCCACCAGCCAGCTGCAACGGCGCCTGCGCGACCAGGGCGCGAGCTTCTCGGCGCTGGTCGAGGGCGTTCGCCGCGACCTGGCTCAGCACTACCTGCGGCAGCGGCTGCCGGTCAGCGACCTGGCGCCGCTGCTGGGCTATTCGGAGACGAGTGCCTTTTCGCGAGCGTTCCGGCGGTGGTTTCAGGTGAGTCCGCGGCAGTGGCGGGGGATTTCGTAGGGAAGGGTCGGCGCGCCGAAGACCGGCTGACGTAGGCTGGTGCTGAGCGGAGCGAAGCCCAACAGAGCGGTGCGTCAGGTCTGGCTTATCGGTGTTCTGGCTGCTTATCGAATTTGGGGGAAGATTCTGTTTCGCCCACCCGGGCGAGTCACTTTTGCCAATCGCGGCTGCGCGCCCCGGACTACGCGTCCCGAACAAAAGTAACCAAAAACGCTGTCCCCACGTTTCGGCCTCACCGACGGGGACGGGACTCCAGCCTGAGGCTGTGACAGCTATCAACCGCCGAAGCCCAGCGCCCATAGGTGCAACTGTGTTATCGCGGCCATGGGCCGCTCCTACAGGGTTGGACTCAGCTTGTAGGAGTGGTCGCTACGGCGCACCGGCATGGGCGCGATTTCAACAGGCTCAAACCCCAGTAATGATTTCCACGGGTGAGTCTGGCCTTGGACAGTGGACAAGGCTTCGCCGTTGTCCACGCTACGGACGGTTATGGCTCTTCAACTAACACTTTCAGGCTGGCGAATCGCCCAGTTCAGGAGGGCGAACGCCAGTGTCGTGGAGTGGGTCGAGCCGCAGGGATGCGGCGAGAGGTCCAGTCGGCCAGGGACGGCCCATCTGGACCGACCCCGGAACGGCGCTGGCGTGAGCGGACCCGCAGCGCAGCAGAGGGCCGGATGGTGGGGCAAGCGTTTTTGGTTACTTTTGCCGCGACTGGCAAAAGTGACTCGCCCGGGTGGGCGAAACAAGAGGGATCAGCAAAGCTCGGTAAGCAGCTGAGGAACCAATAAATTTTGCACCATCGCAACGTTGGGCTTCGCTCCGCTCAGCGCCAACCTACCGAAGCAGTGAAGGTGGTGCGCTTGGGTGAGCGAAATATAAGCATCATCAAAACGCGAGAATCAGCCAAACACCTCCACCATACCTAGCCGAAAGGCAACCTATGTCCACCCGGTCAGATTCTTGCAAGGCCCTCCCCAAATAGCCCAACCAGAACAACGACCAACCCGATGACCTCTGCCCTGCCCCCTGCCCTCTTCACCCCCGCCTGGCTGGCGCGCCTGGAGCTGGCCTATGCCCGCCAGGGCGACTGGACCCGGCCGACCACCCGCCGCCACCTCGGCCCCTTGCGGGTGCAGAAGCACCTGCACGCCGAAGGTCCCGAGGTCTGCCAGCACATCATCGTCCATCCCCCAGGTGGCATCGCCGGAGGCGATCGGCTGGACATCGACGTCAGCGTCGGCGCGACCGCCTGGGCCCAGCTCACCAGCCCCGGGGCGGCCAAGTGGTATCGCGCCGCTAGCGCCGCCCACCAGCAGATCGACCTGCGCGTCGCTGCCGGCGCCACCCTGGAATGGCTGCCCCAGGAGACCATCGTCTTCTCCGGCGCCCAGGCCCGTCTCGCCACCCGCATCGAGCTGGAGGGCGACGCTCGCCTCTGCTACTGGGACATCGTCGCCCTGGGCCGCCCAGCCAGTGCCGAGCGCTTCGCCGAGGGGCTGTTCCAGGCGCACCTGGACATCCGTCGCGATGGCACTCCGCTATGGCACGAGCGCCAGCGCCTGGTCGGTGCGGATCGGTTGCTGGACTCGCCCATCGGCCTCGCCGGTCAGCCAGTGTTCGCCACCCTGCTGATCACCGGCACCCTGGACGCCGATACCCTGGCGCGTTGCCGCGAACTCGGCCTGGCGGTCCGCGGCGACCTGACCCAGCTGCCCGGACTGGTGGTCGCCCGCTGCCTGGCCGCCGAATCGCTGCAGGCGCGCGCCTGGCTGATCGAGGTCTGGCGCCTGCTGCGCCCGGCCCTGCTCGGCCGCGCCGCCGTGCCACCGCGGATCTGGAGCACCTGAGGCCGCGTCACTCTTGTAGGCGCGGCCCACGGCCGCGATGATCGACCTTCCTTGACCGAACCTGCCAACCGGAACACCCATGGACCTGACGCCCCGCGAAAAAGACAAGCTGCTCATCTTCACCGCCGGCCTGGTGGCCGAACGCCGCCTGGCGCGTGGGGTGAAGCTCAACTACCCGGAAGCCATGGCGCTGATCTCCGCCGCCCTGCTCGAAGGCGCCCGTGACGGTCGCACCGTCGCCGAGCTGATGCACTATGGCACCACCCTGCTGAGCCGCGACCAAGTGATGGAAGGCGTTCCGGAGATGATCCCGGAGATCCAGGTGGAAGCCACCTTCCCCGACGGGACCAAGCTGGTCACCGTCCACCAGCCGATCGCCTAGGGAGACCGCCATGAGTCTGATCGTCCGCGACGCCATCCCTGCCGACCTGCCGGCCGTGCTGCACATCTACAACGACGCCGTCAGCAACACCACGGCGATCTGGAACGAGACCCCGGTAGACCTGGCCAATCGCCAGGCCTGGTTCGACCTGCGCGCCACCCAGGGCTACCCCATCCTGGTCGCCGAGAATGCCGACGGCGTGGTGGTGGGCTATGCCTCCTTTGGCGACTGGCGGCCCTTCGAGGGCTTTCGCCACACCGTCGAGCACTCGGTCTATATCCACCCCGACCAGCGCGGCCAGGGCATCGGCCCGCGCCTGATGACGATGCTCATCGAGCGCGCCCGTGCCTGCGACAAGCACGTGATGGTGGCCGCCATCGAGAGCGGCAACCAGGCCTCCATCCGCCTGCACGAGCGCCTGGGCTTCATCACCACCGGGCAGATGCCCCAGGTCGGCACCAAGTTCGGTCGCTGGCTGGATCTCACCTTCATGCAACTGATGCTGGAGCAGCGCCCATGATCCCCGGCGAATACCAGATCCAGGACGGCGATATCGAACTCAACGCCGGCCGCCGCACCCTGAGCCTGACCGTCGCCAACAGCGGCGACCGGCCGATCCAGGTGGGCTCCCACTACCACTTCCACGAGACCAATGACGCCCTGCTGTTCGATCGCGCCCTGGCCCGCGGCATGCGCCTGAACATCGCCGCCGGCACCGCCGTGCGCTTCGAACCAGGCCAGAGTCGCGAGGTGGAACTGGTCGAGCTGGCCGGCCTGCGCACCGTCTACGGCTTCGCCGGGCGGGTGATGGGGAAGTTGTAGGGACAAGCCCCCTCACCCCAACCCTCTCCCTCAGGGAGAGGGGGCTGAAAGCAGACACCGTGCCTTTCGCGCTTTCCTCCTGCTCCGCGAGACTCGAGCGGAGCGAGAGGCCAAACCGGAACACCCGCCCTTCCCCCTCTCCCCCTGGGAGAGGGGCGGGGTGAGGGCAAAACAGAACACCCTGCGGTGCAGGAATACTCCCTGCACGAGGCAACAGGATGCCACCCGCTCTTGCCCCTCTCCCCCTGGGAGAGGGGCGGGGTGAGGGCAAACCAGAACACCCTGCCGTCCAGGAATAACTCCCTGCACGAGGCAACAGGATGCCACCCGCTCTTCCCCTCTCCCTCCGGGAGAGGGTCGGGGTGAGGGCAAACCGGACCACCTTTATTCGGGATTCACACCTATGAAAATCTCCCGCCAAGCCTATGCCGACATGTTCGGCCCCACCACCGGCGACCGGGTGCGCCTGGCCGATACCGAGCTCTGGATCGAGGTCGAAGAAGACCACACCGTCTACGGCGAAGAAGTGAAATTCGGCGGCGGCAAGGTCATCCGCGACGGTATGGGCCAGAGCCAGCTGCTGGCGGCCGAGGTGGTGGATACCGTCATCACCAATGCGCTGATCGTCGACCACTGGGGCATCGTCAAGGCCGATGTCGGCCTCAAGCAGGGCCGCATCCACGCCATAGGCAAGGCCGGCAACCCGGATATCCAACCCGGCGTCAGCGTGCCCATCGGCGCCGCCACCGAGGTCATCGCCGGCGAGGGCATGATCCTCACCGCCGGTGGCATCGACTCCCACATCCACTTCATCTGCCCGCAGCAGATCGAAGAGGCGCTCATGAGCGGCACCACCACCATGATCGGTGGCGGCACCGGCCCGGCCACCGGCACCTATGCCACCACCGTGACCCCCGGTCCCTGGCACATGGCGCAGATGCTCAAGGCCGCCGACGCCTTCCCGATGAACATCGGCTTCACCGGCAAGGGCAACGCCAGCCTGCCCGGGCCGCTGGAAGAGCAGGTCCGCGCCGGCGCCATCGGCTTGAAACTGCACGAGGACTGGGGCACCACCCCGGCCGCCATCGACAACTGCCTGGCGGTGGCCGATCGCTTCGACATCCAGGTGGCCATCCACACCGACACCCTCAACGAATCCGGTTTCGTCGAGACCACCCTGGGCGCCTTCAAGGGTCGCACCATCCACACCTACCACACCGAGGGCGCCGGGGGCGGCCACGCGCCGGACATCATCAAGGCCTGCGGCTTCCCCAATGTGCTGCCCAGCTCCACCAACCCGACGCGGCCCTTCACCAAGAACACCATCGACGAGCACCTGGACATGCTCATGGTCTGCCACCACCTGGACCCGAGCATCGCCGAGGACGTGGCCTTCGCCGAGAGTCGCATCCGCCGCGAGACCATCGCCGCCGAGGACATCCTCCACGACCTCGGCGCCTTCGCCATGATCAGTTCCGACAGCCAGGCCATGGGCCGCGTCGGCGAGGTCATCACCCGCACCTGGCAGACCGCCGACAAGATGAAGAAGCAGCGCGGCCCACTGCCCGAGGACACTGCTGGCAACGACAATTTCCGGGTCAAGCGCTACATCGCCAAGTACACCATCAACCCGGCGATCACCCATGGCATCAGCCACGAAGTGGGCTCCATCGAGGTGGGCAAGTTCGCCGACCTGGTGCTCTGGCGCCCGGCCTTCTTCGGCGTCAAGCCGACGCTGATCCTCAAGGGCGGCGCCATCGCGGCCAGCCTGATGGGCGACGCCAACGCCTCCATCCCCACCCCGCAACCGGTGCACTACCGCCCGATGTTCGGCAGCTACGCCGGCATGCTCCACGACACCAGCCTGACCTTCATCAGCCAGGCCGCCTTCGACGCCGGGGTACCCGAGCAACTGGGGCTGAAGAAGCGCATCGGGGTGGTCAAGGGTTGCCGCACCGCGCAGAAGAGCGACCTCATCCACAACGGCTACCTGCCGACCATCGAGGTCGATCCGCAGAACTACCAGGTCAAGGCCGATGGCCAGCTGCTCTGGTGCGAACCGGCCGAGGTGCTGCCGATGGCGCAGCGGTATTTCCTGTTCTAACGAGGCCTGTTCCAAAGGCACGGCCTATTGGACTTCGCTGCGCTCAACCCAACCTACGGGTCTCCAACGTCGCTTTGGCACGACGTGGAGAGTTGAACCGCGTAGGTTGGCGCTGAGTGTAGCGAAGCCCAACACGACCAACTCTCACCGCTCGCCCACCGCCCAGTCCTCATCGCGCTGTCCTGCCCAATCCACCGGCAGGACGCCCGCTCGCACATAGCGATGAATGGACGAATGGGGCCACTCCACCGCCCTAGGCGCATGGCCGTGCTTCACCGGGTTGAAATGGATGTAGTCGAAATGTCGCTGCAGATCCTGCTCGTCCCGAATTCGGTGCTCCCAATAGCGTCTTTGCCAGACGCCGCGTTCGCGTTTCAGCCGGCGCGATAGATTCACCGTCTCCAACGGCGGTAACTGACGCGAGAAGCCTGCCTTGATCAGGCTCCAACGCAGCGGATAGTCACCATCGTCATCTGGCAGACGCCAGAGCGCGTGCAGGTGATCGGGGAGGACCACCATGGCGAGGATATCGAAGGGATGCCGGACCTTCACCTCGCGCACGGCCTGCTTGAGCGATCCGATATGGTCGACGAGCAGAGTGGCCGAGCGGTCGTTGAGATTGAGCGTGAAAAAGAAGATGCCGCCCGCGGCACGGCTGCGTCGATAGTCCAAGATCACCGTCCCTGGTGAATGGAAAGTCGCAGTCTAGAGCCTTTTTCAGGGCTGTTGGATAGATCGTGCCTGTTGGGCTTCGCTGCGCTCAGCGCCAACCTACGCGGTTCAACCATCCACGTTGTACCCAGTCAACATTAGGCACCCGCAGGTTGGGCTGAGGCGGCTCCACCGCCGAAGCCCAGCACACCGCAGCAGGCATCGGGCGCCGTTGGGCTTCGCTGCGCTCAACCCAACCTACGGACTCAGCCGCGACTGATCGGCGCCGCCGGGGCTTCGGCGCGGTCGTTGCGGTCATAGGTGGCCTTGTCCAGCTGGCCCATCCAGCGTGCGGTCAGGGTGCCGGCGGTCATGGAGCCGTTGACGTTGAGGGCGGTACGCCCCATGTCGATCAGCGGCTCGATGGACACCAGCAGCGCCACCAGGGTGACCGGCAGGCCGAGGGCCGGCAGCACGATCAGGGCAGCGAAGGTAGCACCGCCACCTACGCCGGCCACGCCCGCCGAACTCAGGGTGACGATACCCACCAGGGTGGCGATCCACAGCGGATCGAAGGGGTTGATACCCAGGGTCGGGGCGACCATCACCGCCAGCATGGCCGGATAGAGACCGGCGCAGCCGTTCTGGCCGATGGTGGCGCCGAAGGACGCGGCGAAGCTGGCGATGGCCGGGGGCACGCCGAGGCGCTCGGTCTGGGCTTCGATGCTCAGCGGGATGGTCGCCGCGCTGGAACGGCTGGTGAAGGCGAAACTCAGCACCGGCCAGACCTTGGGAAAGAAGCGCGCGGGCGACAGGCCGCTCAGGGTCAGCAGCAGCGCATGCACGCCAAAGAGGATGCCCAGGCCCAGGTAGGAGGCGATCAGGAAGGTGCCCAGCTTGAGCACGTCCTGGGGACTGGCGGTGGCGACCATCTTGGTCATCAGCGCCAGCACGCCGTAGGGGGTGAGTTGCAGCAGCAGGCGCACCAGCTTCATCACCCAGGCCTGGAGCACGTCGATGCCGGCCAGCACCTTCTCGCCACGCACCGGATCGTCGCGCTGCAGGCGCAGGGCGGCGACGCCGAGGAAGGCGGCGAAGATCACCACGCTGATGATGGAGGTGGGATTGGCACCCGTGAGATCGGCGAAGGGATTCTTCGGAATGAAGGACAGCAGCAGCTGCGGCACCGACAGATCCGCCACCTTGCCGACATAGCTGTTCTGCAGGGCGGTCAGGCGCGCGGTCTCCTGGGCGCCTTGCACCAGGCCCTCGGCGCTCAGGCCGAACAGCCAGGTGACCAGCACCCCGACCAGGGCGGCGATGGCGGTGGTGAACAGCAGCGTACCCAGGGTCAGCAGGCTGATGCGCCCCATGGAAGACGCTTCGCGCAGCCGCGCCACGGCCGCCAGGATGGAGGCGAACACCAGCGGCATGATGCTCATCTGCAGCAGCTGCACATAGCCGTTGCCGACCAGGTTGAACCAGCCGATGGAGGTCTTGAGCACTGGGGCGTCATGCCCGTAGACGAATTGCAGCACCAGGCCGAAGGCCACGCCCAGGGCAAGGCCGATGAAGACGCGCACGGCCAGGCTCCAGCCGGTGTTGCGGGTACGCGCCAGCAGGCCGAGCAGCACGGCGAAGGCGACGAGGTTGAGAACGAGAGGCAGATTCACACGAGGTCTCCAGAACGGCGCCCGACACGACCGCCGGACGAAAAGGCGGCGATGGTAGCAGCTCGGGCCGCTTCGGCTTAGATCGAGGTGCTATCACCTGATAACGGGAGGAGCGGTCCTATCGCCGGGGTGAACGGCGCTCGTCCAGGGCGGTGCGCTGCTAGAGTTCAGCCAACCGGGAAATGACGCCCGGCCCTGCCACATCAGAAAAGGAATACTCCATGCAACGTTTCGCCAAGCTCGCCGCTTCCTTCGCCCTCGCCGCCGCCGTCGCTGGCTGCACCGGCACCGCGATGAAGACGCAGAACCTGGATCCGTCGCAGTACACCGTCGTCGGTCATGGCGAGGGCAAGGCTACCGGTCTCATGATCCTGGGCTTCATTCCGGTCCAGCAGAACGACCGCTTCGTGCGCGCTCAGCAGGCCGCCATCAAGTCCCGCGGTGGCGATGCGCTGATCAATGCCCAGGTGCAGGAAAACTGGTTCTGGGCCTACGTCCTGAGTGGTTTCACCACCACCGTTTCCGGCGACGTGGTCAAGCTCAAGCACTGAGCCCCAGCCGTCCGATCGACGCCGCCCATCGAGGCGGCGTTTTTGCGCTAGGCTGATCGCTTCTTTCCGAGGAAGCCGACCATGACCGCGACCCTGATGAAACTCCCGCTGCAATCCATCGACGGCGAAACCCTGACCCTGGAGCGCTACCTGGGCAAGGTGCTGCTGGTGGTGAACGTTGCCTCCAAGTGCGGCCTGACCAGCCAGTACGAAGGCCTGGAACGCCTCTATGAGGCCCAGCGCGAGCGCGGCCTGGAAGTGCTCGGCTTTCCCGCCAACGACTTCAAGCAGCAGGAGCCGGGCAGCGACGCCGAGATCAAGGAATTCTGCACCCTCACCTATGGCGTGCAATTCCCCATGTTCGCCAAGCTCAGCGTGGTGGGTGAAGACAAGCATCCGCTCTATGCCGAACTGACCCAGGCGCAACCCGAGACGACCGGCGACGGCCCCTTCCGCGAGCGCATGCTGAGCCGTGGCGGCAACCCCAATCCCAAGCCCGAGGTGCTGTGGAATTTCGAGAAATTCCTGATCGGGCGGGACGGCGAGGTGGTGGGGCGCTTCGCGCCGGATGTGACCGCGGATGATCCGCGGTTGGTGGCGGCCATCGAGGCGGAATTGGCGAAGGGCTGAAGCTGCCCTACCGGTAAATGGCGAGGCGTGACCTGATTCGTAGGTTGGGTTGAGCGCCAGCGAAGCCCAACAATACGTCGCCATTGAAGGCTTGTTAGTGCACTAGCTGATTATCGAGTGACCTGATGGCTTTTGTTTCGCCCACCCGGGCGACTCACTTTTGCCAGTCGCGGCTGCGCGCCCCGGACAAAAGTAACCAAAAACGCTGTCCCCACGTTTCGGCCCTGCGCTGCGCTCCGGGTCCCCTCGCTCCGGCGCCGCTCCTGGGGCGCGGCACGAAGGGGCGTCCTGCCTCGCATCCCCCTCCGTGACACCTGCACTCAGCCTCACTGACGGGGACGGGACGCCAGCCTGAAATTTTAGGAACGTTTACAGGGAGGCCATCGCGATTCGTAGCGTGGAAAACCGCGCAGCGTTTTCCACTGATGAGCTTGATCGAGAAAGCGGACAAGGCTTCGCCGTTGTCCGGGCTACGGGCTACGGGCTACGGGTGACGCGTTCTTCAACCAACACTTTCAGGCTAGCGAATCGCCACGTTCAGCAGGGCGAACGCTAGTGCCGTGGAGTGGGTCGAGCCGCATGGATGCGGCGAGAGGTCCAGGGGGCCATGGACGGCCCATCTGGACCGACCCCGGAACGGCGCTGGCGTGAGCGGACCTGGAGCGAAGCGAAAGGCCGGATGGTGGGGCAAGCGTTTTTGGTTACTTTTTTTGGCGACTGCAAAAAGTAACTCGCCCGGGTGGGCGAAACAAAAACTCTCCAAACACTCAATAACCAGCCATGGCACCTACTAAACAAGCGTGAGGCCTTGCAATGTTGGGCTTCGCTAACGCTCAACCCAACCTACAGGCGTCTTCTGCACAAGAGGTCGGATTGCGACGGTCGACCGCCACAACCCAACCTTCCCCTTACCCCCGCTGCAACACCCCGCGCATGGAGCCGAAATGCCCCGGGAAGGAACAGAAGAAGGTGTATTCCTTGCCCGCTTCCAGAGCCCCGGTATCGAAGGTCACGGAGTCCTTCTCGCCGCCGCCCAGCATGCGGGTGTGGGCGATGATGCGTTCGTCGCCCTCCGGCAGGTAGCCCTTGTCTTCACCCGCGTTCATGCCGGCGGCGTCGACGGCCGAGGCATCGGTGGAGCGGGTCAGCACCCAGTTATGGCCCATGACGTTCTTCGGCAGGCTGCCGTTGTGGATCAGCTCGACGGTAAAGGTCTTGCACGAGGCCGGGACCTGGATCGAGGCGCGGCTGTAGGTCATCTGGTCGCCGGCTTCGATCTGGGTGGTACAGCTGTCGGCGGCCCAGGCGCCGGTACTTCCCACGGCGAACAGTGCGGCGGCAAAAAACGTGGATTTCATGAACCCTCCGGATGCGTGAAAGTCGCCAGTCAGACCGATGCGAGGGTGGCGGGTTCCAGCGGCCATGGCAAGGGCACGGCTTCGCTCTATCGCCTCCATCGAAACCTTTGCCAGGTCGCCGGGCCTCAGCTCTGGGTACTATCCCTCCATCATCCGCCAGCCAAGGACGCCCGCCATGACCCTTACCGCCCTGCTGCACGAGTTGTTCGCCAACTATGCCCAGGCCGCCAGCGGCAATGCGCCGGAGGTCGCTTTCCTCGCGCGATGAGGGTGCTTTGCTCCGGCGGAGCGGGCGGCTAGGCTAGGCGCTTTGCCTGCCTAGGAGTCCCCATGTCGCTGAAAACCGTCTGTGTCTTCTGTGGCGCCAAGCCCGGTGCCTCGCCTGTCTTCGCCGAAGCCGCGGCGCACCTCGGGCGCACCCTCGCCGAGCGCGGCCTCACCCTGGTCTATGGGGGCGGCAAGGTCGGCCTGATGGGTGTGGTCGCCGATGCCGCCCTGGCTGCCGGTGGCGAAGTCATCGGCATCATTCCCCAGAGTCTCAAGACCGCCGAGCTGGGCCATACCGGCTGCACCCGCCTGGAAGTGGTCGACGGCATGCATGCGCGCAAGGCGCGGATGGCGGAACTGGCCGATGCCTTCATCGCCCTCCCCGGCGGCCTGGGCACCCTGGAAGAGCTCTTCGAGGTCTGGACCTGGGGTCAGCTCGGCTATCACGCCAAACCCATGGGCCTCCTGGAGGTCGATGGCTTCTATGCCCAGCTGGAGGGCTTCCTCGATCACCTGGTCGCCCAGGGCTTCGTCGCCGCGCCGCATCGCGCCATGCTGCAAGTGGAAGCTTCACCAACGGCCCTGCTAGACGCCCTCGCCGCCTGGCAACCCACGGTGCCGCCGCGCTGGGCCGAAGCGGCACCCCGCTAGCGCCGGTACACCGCCCGTCCCGGATCTCGAACCCTCGCCGCTTGTGGCCTGTCGGTACTGACAGGCCCGCAAAAGTTACCGCGACGAGGATTCTTCCATGACCGATTTCCCCAAAGCCCCGATGCCGGAACAGCAGCAGGCCGTTCCCGGCCTGCAATCGCGCATGAATCCGGTACCGGATTGCGGCGAGCAAAGCTACAAGGGTTCTGGCCGGCTGGCCGGCAAGAAGGCGCTGATCACCGGTGGCGACAGCGGTATTGGCCGTGCCGTGGCCATCGCCTTCGCCCGTGAGGGCGCCGATGTCGCCATCAGTTACCTGAACGAGCACGAAGACGCCGAGGACACCGCCCGCCTGGTGCGCGAAGCCGGCCGCGAGGCGCTGCTGCTGCCGGGTTGCCTGTCCAAGCGCGAGCAGTGCCTGGCAGTGGTGGACCAGACCGTGGCCGCCTTCGGCCGTCTCGATGTGCTGGTCAACAACGCCGCCTTCCAGATGACCCACGAGACCCTCGAAGAGATTCCCGACGACGAGTGGGTCTACACCTTCGATGTGAACATCACCGCCATGTTTCGCATCACCCAGGCCGCGATAAAGCACATGGGCCCGGGTGGCTCCATCATCAACACCACCTCGGTGAATTCGGACATGCCGCGGCCGACACTGCTGGCCTATGCCACCACCAAGGGCGCCATCGCCAACTTCACCGCCGGCCTGGCTCAGCTACTCGGCGAGAAGGGCATCCGCGCCAACAGCGTGGCTCCCGGCCCTGTCTGGACTCCGCTGATCCCGGCCACCATGCCGCCGGAGCAGGTCAAGGAATTCGGCGGCAACACCCCGCTCGGCCGCCCCGGCCAGCCGGTGGAACTGGCGCCGGTCTATGTGATGCTGGCCTCGGACGAATCCAGCTACACCTCGGGCGCGCGCATCGCCGTCACCGGCGGCAAGCCGATTCTCTGACCAGCCCTACGCCCCGGCACAGGCCGGGGTCGCCCCTTCTTTCTTCCGTATCCGGAGCCCGCTCGTGAGCGACCATCCCAAACCCCCGCTGAAACCCCAGCCCCAGACCTTTCCCGGTTCCGAAGCACGCATGGATCCGCAACCCGACAGCGGCGCCGCGAGCTACCGCGGCTCGGGTCGCCTGGCGGGCAAGAAGACCCTGATCACCGGTGCCGACAGCGGCATCGGTCGCGCCGTGGCCATCGCCTTCGCCCGTGAGGGCGCCGATGTCGCCATCGCCTACCTGGACGAGCACGAGGATGCCCAGGAGACCGCCCGGCTGGTCACCGAGGCCGGGCGCCAGGCCGTGCTGCTGCCGGGCGATCTGGCCGAGCGCCAGACCTGTTTGGACGTGGTGCAGAAGACCGTCGAGGCCTTTGGCCGCATTGATGTGCTGGTCAACAACGCCGCCTTCCAGCAGGTGCGCGACAGCCTCGACGAGATCCCTGACGAGGAATGGGTGCATACCTTCAACGTGAACATGCATGCCATGTTCCGCATCACCCAGGCGGCGCTGAAGCACATGCCGCGCGGCGGCTCCATCATCAACACCGCGTCGATCAACGCCGACATCGCCCCGCCGACCCTGCTGGCCTATTCGGCCACCAAGGGCGCCATCGCCAACTTCACCGCGGGCCTGGCGCAGCTGCTGGGCGATAAGGGCATCCGCGCCAACAGCGTGGCCCCCGGCCCGATCTGGACGCCGCTGATCGTCAGCACCATGAAGCCGGACGAACCTGAGCAATTCGGTAGCAGCACGCCGCTGGGTCGCCCTGGCCAGCCGGTGGAACTTGCGCCGGCCTATGTGCTGCTTGCGTCCGATGAGGCGAGCTACATCTCCGGTGCCATGCTGCCGGTGACGGGCGGCATGCCGGTGCTCTAAAGGTTTTGGCCGGGGTGCCTGGGTTTGCCCTCACCCCGGCCCTCTCCCGGAGGGAGAGGGGGCGATTGGACTCCGTGCTCCGTAGGCTGGGTTGAGAGCAGCGAAGCCCAATACGAGGTAGCCGGCAGTGTTGGGCTTCGACGATGAAGCCGTCTCAACCCAACCTACGGGGTTTCCACCCTGCGAATCCATGTTGGAGACTAGAAGCTTCGGTCAAACGCCCCCTCTCCCTCCGGGAGAGGGTTGGGTGAGGGCCGCATGGATGTCCTACGGCTGCAGGTAGCGCACCATCGCATCGCCGATCATGGTCTTGTGCCGGCGCAGCACGGCCGGTTCTTCCATGTCGATGTCGTGGATGTGGCCGAAGGTGTGCCGGTTGGAGACGCGATAGAAGCAGAACGAGCACATCAGCAGGTGCACATCCACCGCGTCCAGTCCGCTGCGGATATCGCCGCTGGCTTCGCCGCGCGCCAGGATGCGGCGCAGGGCCTCCAGTGCCGAGGAGTTGAGGCTGGAGATGGTCTCGGACTGCGCCAGGTGGCGACCACGGTGGATGTTCTCGATGCTCACCACGCGGATGAAGTCGTCGTGGCTGCGGTGGTGTTCGAAGAGGAATTCCGCCAGGGTGCGAATCGCCTCCAGCGGCGGCAGGCGGTCCAGTGGCAATTCGGCCTCGTTGCCGCGCACGTCGCTGTAGAGCTTTTCCAGCACCGTCAGGTAGAGCTGCTCCTTGCTGCCGAAGTAGTAGTAGATCATCCGCTTGGAGGTATGGGTGCGCTCGGCGATGGCGTCCACCCGCGCCCCGCTCAGCCCCAGGTCGGCGAACTCGGCCACGGCGGCAGCGAGGATGGCCTGGCGGGTCTTCTCGGGATTGTTCTTGCGTGGGGTACGGAGCGTAGGCGCGAGCGCCGGGGTGTCCTGCATCGGGCTGACTCTTGTCGGAGGAGAGGCGCGGGCACCCGCAGGTGCCCGCCTGGCTCAGAATTCCAGGGGCGCCGGACGGCCCTGGTGGGCCTGCAGCATGGCCGCCAGGCGGACCGGGCTGTTGGCCGCGCCGTAGCCACTGTAATCCTTGCGCTGGAGGATTTCGAAGAAGAATCGGTCGGCGAAGGACTCGGTGTAGACATGGAATAGCTCGCCACCCTGGGCGTCACGGTCGTAGAGCACGTTGTAGTAGGCCAGCCGACTGAGGAAGTCGTCGTCGAAATCGAAGCGCGCGCCCAGGTCGTCGTAGTAGTTCATCGGGATCTCCAGCAGGGGTACCCCGGCGGCCTTGGCCTGTTCCACCGCCTGGAAGATGTCCTGGCAGGCGAAGGCGATGTGATGCACCCCCGAGCCGCGATAGCTGGACAGTGCCCGGGCGATGGCGGTGTTGCGATTCTCCGAGATGTTCAGCGCCAGGCGCACGCTGCTCTCGCGATTCTTCAGCGCACGACTCTTGACCAGGCCATAGGGGTCCGGGACCACCACCTCGTCGTCGGCGCTGAAGTCGAACAGGCTCTTGTAGAACAGCACCCAGCTGTCCAGCGCATCGGCCGGCAGGGCGATGGCCACGTGGTCGACATGGGTCAGACCGAGCCCTCCGCTGGCGCCGGCGCTGACATCGAAGTCGGTGTCGTAGAGACTGCGGCCATCCACGCCGCGATCGGCGAGATAGATCAGGCTGCCGTCCGGTGCCCGCACCGCCGGGATTTCCCGCTCGTTGGGGCCGACCAGGCCGCGATAGGGCTGCGCCCGGTACTGCTGGGCGCGCTCCAGGGCGGCCTGGCTGTCCGGCACGCGCAGGGCCATGGCGCACAGCGAGGGCCCGTGGGCCTCGAAGAAGTTGTGGCCGAAGGAATAGGGTTCGGCGTTGAGCACCAGGTTGATCTCGCCCTGGCGCAGCAGGGTGACGTTCTTCGAGCGATGCCGGCCGGCCTGGGCGAAGCCCAGCTTGCCCAGCCAGCGCGCCAGTTCGGCGCCATGGCCGTCGTCGACGGCGAATTCGAGGAATTCGGTGCCTTCCAGGCGCGGCGCCTCGGGCGGGGCGAATAGCGGCGCTGCCACCGGGGTCTCCTCGCGCTGCAGCCGCGCGGCGGTCTGCTCTTCCAGGTAGAGCAGGGATCTCAGACCATCGGCTGCGGTGGCGCGGGTCTGGGCGGCGCGGAAACCGTCGTTGAAGATCTCCAGCGACAGCGGTCCCTGGTAGCCGGTCTGCAGGATGGGCGCGAGGAAACCGGCCAGGTCGAATTCGCCCTGCCCCGGGAAGCAGCGGAAATGCCGACTCCACTCCAGCACGTCCATCTGCAGCAGCGGCGCATCGGCCATCTGCACGAAAAAGATCTTGTCCCCCGGGATCTGCGCGATGGCCGCCGGATCGCCGCCGATGGACAGGGTGTGGAAGCTGTCGAGCAGCACGCCGAGATTGGGATGATCGACCGCCTTCACCAGGCGCCAGACCTGCTGCCAGGTGTTGACGTGGCGGCCCCAGGCGAGGGCCTCGTAACCGATGCGCAGTTCGCGCCGGGCGGCGCGCTCGGCCAGCAGCTGCAGGTCGTCGGCGATCAGGCGTTCGTCGCCGAGGCTGTCGGCGGCGGTGTTGCTGCACACCAGGATGAGGTCGGTGCCCAGTTCCTGCATGAGGTCGAACTTGCGCTCGGCGCGGTCGAGATTGCGCTGCAGGCGCTCGCGGCGATTGCCCTCGAAGTCGCGGAACGGCTGGAACAGAGTGATGGCCAGCCCCAGGTCCTGGGCGCGCTGGCGGATCTCCCGCGGGCTGGCCCCGGAATACAGCAGGTCGTTCTCGAAGATCTCCACACCGTCGAAACCCGCCGCGGCGATGGCCTCGAGCTTCTCGGTCAGGGTGCCGCTGATGGATACGGTCGCGATGGAACGCTGCATGCCGGTGCTCCTGTGTTGGACGGCCACGCCGCGGGACATGCGGGCGGGTGGCGCGGATTCGTCGGGTCTGGCACCGATTATTCGTGGCACCGCGAGGCCCAACAATGGATTATGTACGAACCGGTTAGTTTCTGTTCGCTGATCGAACATTTGGTCATCCCGCGAATTGACCGGGCCCGGCAGCGCCTCGCACTATGGATCGCAGAGCCCAGCGCTCGTCGCTTCCGCCGCGTCGACCATAACAAGACAAACAAGAGTGTGCGTCCATGCCCCAGCTATCCACGTTATCCTGCGTGCCCCGTCGCGTCTGCAGTCCCACCGCGCTCAGTCGGCGACGGCCAGGCTAGGTCCTCTCGTCCTTTCCATCTTCGGCTCCCGCGACCCGAGCGAGTTCGTGCGCGGCGCTGAAATCCTCCTGGCCTGACAATAAAATTCCGGAGACAACCATGGCCACTACCGCCTCCCCCACCCCCGGCTCCCAAGCCAAGAAAGCCACCGCCAGCGGCTGGATCGGCTCGGCGCTGGAATACTACGACTTCTTCATCTACGCCCAGGCGGCGGCGCTGATCTTTCCGCAGATCTTCTTCCCCTCCAGCGATCCCAAGATGGCCATCGTCGCCTCCCTCGCCACCTATGGCGTCGGCTATCTGGCGCGGCCGGTCGGCGCCTTCGTGCTCGGTCACTGGGGCGATACCCGCGGTCGCAAGAACGTCCTGCTGCTGTGCATGTTCCTCATGGGCATCGCCACCATGGCCGTGGGCCTGCTGCCCACCTACCACCAGATCGGCATCCTCGCGCCCATCCTGCTGGTGGTGCTGCGCCTGATCCAGGGCTTCGCCGTGGCCGGCGAGATCTCCGGAGCCAGTTCCATGGTGCTCGAACACGCGCCCTTCGGCCGACGTGGCTACTATGCGAGCTTTACCCTGCAGGGGGTGCAGGCCGGCCAGGTGATGGCCGCCGCGGTGTTCCTGCCGCTGGCCTACTTCATGCCCGCCGATGCCTTCAACAGCTGGGGCTGGCGCATTCCCTTCCTGCTCAGCGCCTTCGTCCTGCTGGCCGGCTTCATCATCCGTCGCGAGGTCCATGAGACGCCTGCCTTCGTCAAGGAAGAAGCCAAGACCGGCACCGCCACCGTGACCAGACGCTCGCCCATCGGCGAAGCCCTGACCACCAGTTGGAAGGCCATGATCCTGGTCGCGCTGATGGCGCTGATGAACGTCATCCCGGTGGTGGCCACCATCTTCGGCGCCGCCTACGCAGTGCAGCCGGCCTATGGCATCGGCTTCGACAAGAGCGTCTACCTGTGGATACCGGTGGTGGGCAACATCGTCGCCGTGCTGGTGATCCCCTTCGTCGGCAACCTCTCCGACCGCATCGGCCGCCGGCCGACCATGATCGGTGGCGCCCTGGGTTCGGGTCTGCTGGCCTTCGGTTACCTCTATGCCATCAGCATCCACAACCTGCCGCTGGCCTTCCTCATGTCGCTGCTGATGTGGGGCGTGGTCTACCAGGGCTACAACGCGGTCTTCCCCAGCTTCTACCCGGAGCAGTTCCAGACCCGCTACCGTGTCTCGGCCATGGCCATCGCCCAGAACATCGGCACCATGCTCACCGCCCTGCTGCCGGCCCTGTTCGCCCTGGTCGCCCCGCCCGGCACAGACAACATCTGGCTGGTGGTCGGTGGCCTGGCCTTCGGCGTGACCTGCCTGTCGGCCCTGGCGGCCTACCTGTCGCCGGAAACCTACCGGGTGCCCATGAGCGACCTGGGCAAGCCGGGCGCCCTGCAGATGGACAAGCACGCCTATGATACGGCCCGTCAGGACAGCCTCAAGGCCAGCGCCTGACCCCTCGCGAGCCCTCGCCTGGCGAGGGCTCCGCCCTGCTACCTTGGTAGCCTTGCCGTAAGACATACGTTGTCATATAACTACTCGACCGAACGCCTCGGTCGCTGCTTTCCGATAATTCAAATAAGAAAGGAATCCCTCATGTCGCCTGCACCTTCCTAGCCGTACCTCGCACCACCGCCCTACCCGCCCTCGTCAGATGCCGCCTCCGCGCCGGCAGGGCACCCCTTACCTACAAGAACAAGGAACACCATGAGCACTCGACTCGCTTCCGGCCGGCTCGCCCGTGCCTGCGCCGCCTTCGCCGCTCTCGCCAGCACCACGCCACTGTGGGCCGCGGACGGTTTCATCGAAGGCACCAAGGCCACGCTCAACCTGCGCAACTTCTATTTCAATCGCAACTTCGTCGATCCGGCCTACACCGCGCAGAACAAGGCCGAGGAATGGACCCAGAGCTTCATCTTCGGCCTGACCTCCGGCTACACCCAGGGGCCGGTGGGCTTTGGCATCGATGCCCTGGGGCTGTATTCGGTCAAGCTCGACGGTGGCGCCGGCACCTACGGCACCCAGCTGCTGCCGACCCATGCCGGCAACGAACCGGCCAAGGATTTCGGCCGCCTGGCGGTGGCCGCCAAGGCCAAGGTCTCCAAGACCGATATCAAGGTCGGCGAGTGGTTCGCCGTGCTGCCGATCCTCAGGTCCGACGACGGCCGCTCGCTGCCGCAGACCTTCCAGGGCGCGCAGATCCACTCCACCGAGATCCAGAACCTGGAACTCTGGGGCGGCCAGATGCGCCAGAACAGCCCGCGCAACGACGCCAGCATGGAAGACATGTTCATGCAGGGCCGCGCCAATGCCACCTCCGACCGCTTCAACTTCGTCGGCGGCGAATACAAGTTCAACGAGAAGCGCACCCAGATCGGCCTCTGGTACGCCCAGCTCGAAGACATCTACAACCAGAAGTTCATCAACCTGATCCACTACCAGCCGGTGGGCAGCTGGACCCTGGGCGCCAACCTCGGCTACTTCATCGGCGACGACGACGGCTCCGCCCGCGCCGGTGCCCTGGACAACCGCACCGCCTATGCGCTGCTCTCGGCCAAGCAGGGCGGCGGTACCTTCTATGTCGGCCTGCAGCGCGTCAGCGGCGACAGCGCCTGGATGAGGGTCAACGGCACCAGTGGCGGCACCCTGGCCAACGACAGCTACAACTCCAGCTACGACAACGCCCGGGAGCGCTCCTGGCAGGTGCGCTACGACCACAACTTCGCCGCCTTCGGCGTGCCGGGTCTGACCCTGATGAACCGCTACCTCAGTGGCGACAACGTGCACACCGGCACCATCACCGACGGCAAGGAATGGGGTCGCGAATCCGAGGTGCAATACGAGGTGCAGAGCGGCCCGCTGAAGAAGCTGCTGATCCGCTGGCGCAACTCCAGCATGAGACGCGACTACAGTGCCAGCGGCTCCTTCGACGAGAACCGCATCATCCTCAACTACCCGATCTCGGTGTTGTAGGAAACAAGGGTGCGGCTGCCCGGGTGGCAGCCGCACCCTTGCCCGGATCGACCAGACCCTATACTGTATAAAAATACAGCCATCGAGGTCTGCCCGTGACCCAGCCCCAACGCCCGCCACGGGGTCGTGGCACCGCCAGCAATCCGCACAATCGCTTTGCCGCGACCCGCAGCGAGAGCGAGCACGACGGCTGGTACGAAGAAGCCACCCCGCTGACCTTCACCACCCGCGTGCGCCAGGAAACGGCCAAGACGGTGATCAGCCGCAACCAGTCGCCGGATGTCGGCTTCGATCGTTCGGTGAATCCCTATCGCGGCTGCGAGCATGGCTGCATCTACTGTTTCGCCCGTCCTTCCCATGCCTACTGGGACCTCTCGCCCGGTATCGACTTCGAGACCCAGCTGATCGCCAAGACCAATCTGGCCGAGCGGCTGGAGGCGGAGCTGAGCAAGCCGGGCTATCAGCCGCAGCCCATCGCCCTGGGCATCAATACCGACGGCTACCAGCCCATCGAGCGGCAGTACCAGCTGACCCGTCAGGCGCTGGAGATCCTGCTGCGCTATCGCCATCCGGTGACGATCATCACCAAGAGCGCGCTGATCCTGCGCGACCTGGATCTCTTCGTGCAGCTCGCCGAGCGCAACCTGGTGCGCGTCGCCTTCAGCCTGACCACGCTGGACGACGACCTCAAGCGCATCCTCGAACCGCGCACCGCGGCGCCCCAGGCCCGGCTGCGCGCCATGCGCACGCTGCACGAGCACGGAGTGCCGGTGAGCGCCCTGCTGGCGCCGATGATTCCCATGATCAACGACCATGAGCTGGAAGCCCTGCTGGAGGCGGCCCGCGACCACGGCGCCCGCTCGGCCGGCTATACACTGTTGCGGCTGCCCCTGGAAATCGTCGAGCTGTTCGAGGAATGGCTGCAGACGCACTTTTCCGAACGCGCCGCCCATGTCATGAGCCTGATCCGCCAGTCGCGCGGCGGGAAGAACTACGACAGCCGCTTCGGCATCCGCATGAAGGGCGAAGGCCAGTTCGCCGAACTGCTGGCCCAGCGCTTTCGCCTGGCCCGCCGACGCTTCGGCCTGGAGCGCCGCGAGGGCGAGGGCCTGGACTGCAGCCAGTTCGCCCCGCCGGGGCAGCAGCTGGGGCTGTTCTAGCACCGGCGCCGAACGGACTGCCCCTCACCCCAACCCTCTCCCAGAGGGAGAGGGAGAAAGGCAGCGCATACCCCGTAGGTTGGGTTGAGCGCAGCGAAGCGCAGCGAAGCCCAACGATCCAGCCATCCTCACTCCAGCCCTCTCCCAGAGGGAGAGGGGGGAAAAACGAGGCGCGCCCCGTAGGTTGGGCTGAGCGCAGCGAAGCCCAAAGATACAGCCATCCTCACTCCAGCCCTCTCCCAGGGGAGAGGGAGAAAGGCAGCGCACGCCCCGTAGGTTGGGCTGAGCACAGCGAAGCCCAAAGATACAGCCACCCTCACTCCAGCCCTCGCCCAGGGGAGAGGGCGAAAGGCAGCGCACGCCCCGTAGGTTGGGCTGAGCACAGCGAAGCCCAAAGATACAGCCACCCTCACCCCAACCCTCTCCCAGAGGGAGAGGGGGAAAGGCAGCGCATACCCCGTAGGTTGGGGTGAGCGCAGCGAAGCCCAACAGCGTGGTATCCCTCACCCAGCCCTTCCCACCCAGCTGCTAGGCTAGACGGCTGTGTCCCTCTCTGGAGTCGCCATGACCGCCCCTATCCCGCTCACGCCAGCCCAGGCCGTTGCCGCCGGTATCGACTTCGCCGAACTCAAGGTCGATGCCAGCGGCCTCTACTGGAGCCAATACGACCCCACCGATGGCGCCACCCGCCTCTGGGTTCGCGAGGCCGGCGCGGCGCCGCGGTGCCTCACGCCGGCGGGCTTCAGCCTGCGCAGCAAGGTCTATGAATACGGCGGCGGCGCCCTCTGTCTGGGTGATCAGGGACCGCTGTTCGTCAATGAAGCCGACCAGGCGGTCTATCGACAGCCGCGAGAGGGCGGCGCGCCCGAATGGCTGGCCGGGGGCGAGGCCTGGCGCTATGGCGATCTGCATTGGGATGGCGTCCGGCAGCAGGTGCTGGCGGTCGAGGAGGATCGCCGCGAGCAGCCGCCGCGGCATCGCCTGGTCGCCCTGCGTGCCGGTGGCGCGCGCCAGGTGCTGGCCGAAGGCGCGGACTTCTACGCCGCACCGCGCACCAGCGCCGACGGCCGCCGCCTGGCCTGGATCGAGTGGGACAGACCGCACCAGCCCTGGACCCGCACCCGGCTGCTGACGGCGACGATGGATACCGCAGGACGCCCCGGGGCGCCCACCGTCGTGTCGGCCGACCCCGACGAATCGCTGCAACAACCGCTGTTCGACAGCGAGCAGCGGCTCTGGGCGCTGAGCGATCGCCAGGGCTGGTGGCAGCCCTGGTGCGCGTCCGCGGAGGGCTTCGCGCCCCAACAGGCACCCGCGGCGGATCACGCGGCGGCGCCCTGGCAGCTGGGCGGTAGCAGCTGGTTGCCGACCGCGGAAGGCTGGCTGGCGACCTGGCAGGAAGACGGCTTCGGCGTGCTTGGCGAGCGCCGGGTCGCGGGCGAGACCCGCCACCTGGCCACAGACTTCAGCCGCTTCCGTGGCTTGGCTCTGGACGAGCGCCATTGCTACTGCATCGCCGCGGCGCCCACACGCCCCTCGGCGGTGCTGGCCATCGATCGCCGGACTGGTGCGGTGGAGATCGTCACCGGCGGCGTCGCGCCCCTCGGCGACAGCGCCAGCGTCGCGCCCCGATCGCTGAGCTATCCCAGTGGTGACGGCCAGGCCCAGGGCTTTCTCTATCTGCCGGAACGGCAGGGCGAGGGTCCGCCGCCGCTGCTGGTCAGCATCCATGGCGGACCCACCTCCTGCACCTATCCGGTGTTCGATGCGCGCATCCAGTTCTGGGTCCGCCAGGGCTTCGCCGTGGCCGATCTCAACTATCGCGGCAGCAGCGGCCACGGCCGGGCCTATCGCCAGGCGCTGCACCTGCGCTGGGGCGAAGTGGACGTGGAGGATGCCTGTGCGGTGGTCGCCTACCTGGGCGCCCAGGGCCTGGCGGACCCGGCGCGCGCCTTTATCCGCGGGGGCAGCGCCGGTGGCTATACGGTGCTCTGCGCCCTGGCCTTCCGCGACGTCTTTCGCGCCGGGGCCAGCCTCTATGGCGTCAGCGATCCCCTGGCGCTGGCCAAGGCCACCCACAAGTTCGAGGCCGACTACCTGGACTGGCTGATCGGCGATCCCGAAGCCGATCGCGCGCGCTACGAGGCACGCACCCCGTTGCTGTACGCGGAGGGCATCCAGGCGCCGGTGATCTTCCTGCAGGGCCTCAAGGACGCCGTGGTGGTCCCCGCCCAGACCGATGCCATGGCTGCGGCGCTGGAGGCACGCGGCATACCGGTGGTGGTCAGGCGCTATCCCGACGAGGGCCATGGCTTTCGCCGGGCGGTCAACCAGGCGGACGCCCTGGAACAGGAAGCCGCCTTCTATCGTCGCTGGCTATGAGGAAGGCGCGCTCAGAAAGTCGGCCCGCGCCGACGCTGGGTGCGCCTGGCCCGTATAGAATGGCGCTTTAGCCGTCGAGTTCTTGCATGCCCTTCGTTCGCCGCGGTATCGAAAGCATCGTCTCCACCTGGCTGGCCGGTCTGCTCTTGCTCCTGCCGCTGGTACTGACCCTGGCGCTGATCGGCTGGATCGTCAGTTTCCTCAATGGCCTGATCGGACCCAACACCACCCTGGGCCGGTTGTTCGTGGCGGTCGGTCATCCCTTCGTCGGCAATTCCCTGGCGGCCTATGGCCTCGGCACCCTGCTGCTGCTGGTGCTGCTCTATCCGCTGGGCCTGGCGGTCAAGCTGGGGCTGCGTCGGCCGCTGGGCTGGTTCGCCGACATGACCTTTCGCCGCATTCCGGTGGTGGGCAAGCTCTATGGCCTGGCCGAGCGCTTCGTCGAATTGCTTGACCGCAAGGAAGGTGGAGCGGACATCCGCGCCATGAGTCCGGTGTGGTGCTTCTTTGGGGGCAAGGGCGTGGCGGTGCTGGCGCTGCTGCCCAATCCGGCGGTGATCGACATCGAGGGTCGCCACTATCACGCCGTGCTGGTGCCCTCGGCGCCGGTGCCGGTGGGTGGCGGGCTGCTCTATGTCCCGGTGGACTGGGTGAAGCCGGCGGACATGGGCATCGACATGTTCACCAGCATCTATGTCTCCATGGGCATCACCCTGCCGCCGGTGGTCAAGGATCGCCAGGTGGAATTCATTCCCCTGGAAGAAGCTGTGCGCCGCCAGCAGGAAAACGGGACAGCCGAAGAGCCGCCCCGCCCGTCTTAGTTCTGCACCGCCTGGACCGAACCGCCATCCACACGCAGGTTGCTGCCGTTGATGAAGGAGCCGCGCTCGGACACCAGCAGGGCGATGGCCGCGGCCACCTCTTCCACCTTGCCGCGGCGCTTCTGCACGATGCCGGGCCGCTCTTCGTCGAGGAAGCTTTCGATGGCTTCCTCGAAGGAGACGCCCTTTTCCTTGGCGCGCTTTTCCATCATGCCGTCGGTCATGCCGGTCTCGATGAAGGCCGGCGACACGGTATTGCACAGCACGCCGTGGGCCGCCTCCTTGTACGACAGGTTCTTGATGAAGGCGGCCAGGGCGGCCTTGGCCACGTTGTAGACGGCCTCTTCCCAATAGGGCTGGACGGCGTTTTCCGAGGTGATGCAGACGAAGCGACCCCAGCCGCGCTGGCGCATGCGCGGGATGGCGGCGCGGCCAACGCGCACGGCGGAAAAGAAGTCGGTGGCCCAGGCTTCCTCGTAGTCGGCATCGGCCAGTTCCAGGGGATCGCCCTTGGCGCCGGTGACACCGGCGGTGTGCACTACGATGTCGATCTGGCCGAAGCGGGCCTCGCCCTGCTCCACCAGTTGGTCCACCGCCGCCTGGTCGGTCATGTCGGCGGCGATCAGCAGCGTATCGCCTGGCAGGCCCTTGGCCGCCTCTTCCAGCTTGCCCTGCTCCAGGTCGGAGAGCACCAGCTTGACGCCCTCCTCGGCCAGCAGCTTCGCCGTGGCCAGACCCATGCCACCGCTGGCACCCGTGATGAGGGCAACGCGCCCCTTGATTCCCAGATCCATACCGACCTCGCTATCAGATTGCTTACCATGCCGTGATCCGGCGTCTCTGATTCCGACTCGCCACGAGAGGCCGTTGCGCTTACCGTTCGGCGGAAAGCGCAACGGCCGCCCTGCCTGCCGGTCCAGATAGGCAAGACCCCTGGGAAAATCACGATGCACGCACCTCGCCTGCCCCTGACCCTCTTTCACGACGGCGCCTGTCCGCTGTGCGCCCGCGAGATCGCCTGGCTGCGCCGCCATGCCGACTCCAGCCAACTGCAGCTGGTGGACCTGGCCGCGCCGGACTACCCCGCGCAGGCGCCGGCCGATGCCCCGCCGCGCCAGGCCATGCTCGACCTGCTGCATGCCCGGGATGCCGATGGCCGCTGGTTCAAGGGCCTGGACGCCACCTACTGGAGCTGGCGCACCGCCGGTCTCGGTCACTGGGCGCGGCCGCTGGGCTGGCGACCGCTGCGGCCGTTGCTGGAAGTGGGCTATCGCCTGTTTCTCAAGCTGCGCCCGGGTCTGACCTGGCTGCCGCATCCGGAGGGCAGTCGGCGTTGCCAGGATGATGTCTGCACCGTGGAAGAGCCGCGCGACCGCTCGCGCAAGGGCTGACATCACCGCCCGCACTCGCCGCGGGCCTGAAAGACACCGGCCAACCCTGCTGGCATCCGGCCAGGGTTCGCCTGCACGCGTGTCTCGGCTAAACTGCGCGGCTGCTCGCGTTACGGATCCTGACATGTCTGCTGCTCTACCCGCCCGCGCCCTGGGCCTCGACTTCGGCACCTCCAACTCCACCGCTGGCTGGCTCAGGCCTTCCGGCGAGGTCCTGCTGGCCCTCGAAGAAGGCAAGGCGACCCTGCCCTCGGTGATCTTCTTCAACGCCGAGGAGCGCCGCCCGGCCTATGGCCGCCAGGCGCTGCACGAATACCTGGAAGGCTATGAGGGGCGTCTGCTGCGCTCGCTCAAGAGTCTGCTCGGCTCCAACCTGCTCAAGGGCGAGACCAGCATCCTCGGCAGTGCCCTGCCCTTCACCGAGGTGCTCGGCCTGTTCCTCGGCACCCTCAAGCAGCGCGCCGAACAGCAGGCCGATCGCCCCTTCGACGCCGTGGTGCTGGGCCGTCCGGTGCATTTCGTCGATGACGATCCGGTCGCCGACCAGGAGGCCGAGAACACCCTGGCCGCGGTGGCGCGCCAGGTGGGCTTCAGCGACATCTCCTTCCAGTTCGAACCCCTTGCCGC
The DNA here is from genome assembly GCF_014522265.1 of Pseudomonas oryzihabitans. Lineage (GTDB taxonomy): Bacteria > Pseudomonadota > Gammaproteobacteria > Pseudomonadales > Pseudomonadaceae > Chryseomonas > Chryseomonas aestiva. Next base: position 2,341,780 of record NZ_CP017024.1, on the reverse strand, counting down.
CGCCTTCGACTACGAGCGCAGCATCGAGCGCGAAGAGCTGGTGCTGATCGTCGACATCGGCGGTGGTACCTCGGACTTTTCCCTGGTGCGCCTGGCGCCGGAGCGCCGCAACCTGGCCGACCGCGCCGGCGACATCCTCGCCACCGGCGGCGTGCACGTCGGCGGCACCGACTTCGACCGCCAGCTGAGTCTGGAAGGGGTGATGCCGCTGCTGGGCTACGGCAGCGCCATGAAGAGCGGCGCCACCATGCCCACCAGCCACTACATCAACCTGGCGACCTGGCACACCATCAACGCCGTCTACGCCAAGAAGAGCGTGCTGGGCCTGCGCGACATGAGATACGACGCCCAGGACACCCGCTGCATGGATCGGCTGTTCAAACTGATCGAACAGCGCGCCGGCCACTGGCTGGCGATCCAGGTGGAAGACGCCAAGATCGCCCTGACCGACGACTGGCGCCGCACCCTGCGCCTGGATCGCATCGAGACCGGCCTGGCCGCGGATCTGGAACGGCCGCTGTTCGACGCCGCCATCGCCCTGCAACTGGAACGCCTGAGCCGCGGCGTGGACGACCTGCTGGCCCGCGCCGACCTCGATCCCGCGCGGGTCGACAGCCTGTTCTTCACCGGCGGCTCCAGCGGCATCCCGGCGCTGCGCCAGGCCCTGGCCAGACGCTTCCCCGGCGCCCGCCTGGTGGACGGCGACCGCTTCGGCAACATCGGCAACGGCCTGGCCATCGAGGCGTTCAAGCGCTACGGCTGAGTCCTTCGCCGCCGCCTGGATCGACGCCCACCAGGGCGTCAATCCACCTCAGGCTCGCTTGCCGGCCGCGCTCCGCCGCCATTTCGCTACCGCCAGCCAAGCCGCCGAGACCATGAAGTAGCAGGCACCGAAAGCCACATAAGGCGTCACGCTGGAAACATCCAGCGGGACTCCGTCAGTCGCTTGCTTGACGAAGAAGCCACCCGCCAGGGCGGATTGAGCGCCACTCAGGATCATCGCCCACTGGCCAGCGGTCGTCCGCCAGCGCCGTACCGCCACGACCAGCTGGAAAAGCCCAGCGGCCAGGGCCCAGACCCCGAACACCCCAATCGCGGCGCCTGGACCGAATATCAATGCCAGCCCTATCGCCACGGCGACGCCCAGACTGACGACGGCGTTGAGCCGTTGCGCAGGGTTGTGCCGCAGGCCGCCGCTCTGGCGGGCATCCAGAACGTTCGCCAGGGCATCCCAGGCGGGGTAGAGGACGAGCAACAGCGGCCCCGCCCACCCCTGCTCATGGCCGATGGCGAGCGCCAGCGCGATCCACAGCAGCGAAACCGCAGCCCTGATGAAATAGTAGCGTTGCAGCCAGTGGCCGGCAGTCGCATCCGGGAAGGTATGACTCATGGAGCACTCCAGCGGTGTTCATTTACGGAACGGCAAGGACGCTTGCCGAGCAAGGAATCCACTCACCAGGCGAAACGGCCCTGTCCTCTCATCGCGCTGAGCGTGTCGCTCGCGCGGGTTGGGCATAGGGATCGAGATGATCCGTGAGGTGGGTGGAAGGGTCGGAGCCACGGGCATCGCAGCCCCGCCAGGATCGATCAGTCGAAGTCGGTATGCAGGGCGAGGTCGCGCCAGGCCGCCATGTCAGCGCGCAGCGCCTGCGACTTGCGCTCCGCGATGTCGTAGGCGACCGGTCCAAGCGGCAGATGCAAGGGCGGCTCGGTCGCCATGACGGCCTGCACTATCACTGCGGCAGCCTTTCGCGGATCTCCCGCCTGTCTGCCGTCATTGCTGTTCCGGTAGGCACGCCGGCGCCCCGCCGTGTCGGCATAGGCCGGGATCACCTGGTTCGCCATGGCGATGGAGCGCCCGAGAAAATCGGTGCGAAACGGCCCGGGCTCGACGATAGTCACACGGATTCCGAAGGGTGCCACTTCCCTGGCCAGCGACTCGGAAAAGCCCTCGACCGCAAACTTGCTCGCGCTGTAGTAGCCGGAACCCGGTCCTCCCGAGAGCCCTGCCCCGGATGACAGGTTGACGATACGGCCGCCGCCCCGCCGACGCAGGAGAGGCAACGCCAGGCGGGTCGTTTCGATCAGGCCGAATAGATTCACGTCGAATACCGGCCGGTATTCGCTGGGCTCGGCCTCCTCCACGGCACCGATGAAGCCTATCCCGGCGTTGTTCACCAGAACATCCAGACCACCGAACTCCCGCTCTGCAAAGGCAAGCGCGGCAGCCACCGAAAGGGGGTCGGTGACATCCAGCTGCACGGCCCTCAGGTTCTCCGGAAATTGCCGGGCCAAGGGTTGCAGTACGGCGGGATCGCGAGCCGTTGCCACGATGCGGTCGCCACGCGCAGCGGCCGTTGCGGCGATATGGCCGCCAAGACCGCTCGAGCAGCCGGTAATGAGCCAGGTCTTTCTCATGCTGTTCTCCTCGCGCCGTGAAAAGCGCTGTTCACTCTGCGTCACAGGCCCCGCGCGAGGCGGTCGTCGGGGCGCCAGGCCAGCTCAAAACGGCGGCCAGCGCCAAGGCACCGCCCATCGTCAGGGCGGCAACGGAAAAGGCGACCTGCACCTCTCTCCTGCCAGCGCCATCGGGGGCAAGGGCGAAAAACAGGCCACCAATGAGCGCTACCGCGACGGCGGCGCTGATCTGCAAGGTGGCATTCATCAAGCCGGCGGCGAGTCCGGCCAGGCTCGGTGCCACCTGATCCGCGTTCATTCTTACCAGGGCCGGAAGCGCTATGCCCTGACCCAGGCCGATCAACAGCAGCGGCACCGGCAGCCAGCTGGGCAAGCCCGCCAGCGCCGCCGCCAACATCAGGCCCAGGACCTCCAGGGCCATGCCAAGGGCGGCGGTGCGTGCGCCCAGCCGTTGGGCAAGATGCGGACTGCACAGGGGCCCGCAGAGGAATCCGATCCCCAGGGGCAGGATCGCCCAACCCGCAGTCAGGGCTCCGTGACCCAGACCGGCCTGCTGGTAGACGGCGAAGATGAGAAAGAAAGGCGCCAGGGCATAGAACAGAAAGGTCGCCAGGAGAGTGCGTCTGAGCCGGGAGGCGGTGAGCAGGGAAGGCAGCACCAGGGGCGTCTCGCCGGCCGCTTCCTTGCGCTGCTCGTAGCGCCAGAAGGCGATCAGCAACCCGGCACTGACGATAAGCAGGGGCAGCGACCACCAGGGCCAATGCAGTCGTGGCCCCTCGATCAGGGGTACGACCAGCGCCAACAGCCCAGCCGCGAGCAGGCCGGCGCCCATGACATCCAGCCGGCCCGGTTGCCGGGCCCGGCTCTCGCGCAGCACGACCAGCGCGGCCGGCAGGGCGCAGAGAATGACGGGAAGATTGATGAGGAAGATGCTGCGCCAGCCCAATCCGAAGGGATTGGCCTCTATCAGCACCCCACTCAAGAGCTGGCCCAGCACAGCGGCGAGTCCGAAGGTCGCGCCGTACAGGCCGAGCGCCCGATTCTTCTCTTCCGCGGGGAAGGTCGCATGGATCAGGGCCATGGACTGCGGCGCCATGATGGCAGCCGCCACGCCCTGCAGCAGCCGTCCGGCAATCAGCATGGCTGGCGTTGGCGCGACCCCGCAGAGTGCCGAGGCGATACCAAAGCCCAGCATGCCGCCGAGGTAGACACGCTTGCGGCCGAACATGTCGCCCAGCCGCCCGCCCAGGATCAGGGTGACCGCATAAGCCGTCGCATAGACGGAGACCACCAGTTGCGCCAGATCCGACGTGGTAGCGAAGTCGCAACGAATCACCGGGAGCGCCACATTGACGATGAAGAAGTCGAGCGGTGGCAGCAGCGTACCGATCAGCAGCACGCCCAGCGCGAACCAGCGACGGCTGTCGGGCTGGACCTTGTACAGGGATGAGTTCATGGACGTTTACCGTTAATCGGGCTGCATCCTGATCCGCGCAGGCGTGGCCGGCCCGCGACCTGTAGGTGCAGCGATTTCTCGAAAGTGTGGCTAGAGCTGGCAGGGCGTCAGCGATCGGCGCGCGCGGCGCAGGCAACCGCCTGGTCTAGCGCATGCCGCCGGAGCCGAAGATGACTTCGCCGGTGACCCAGCCGGCATCGTCGGACGCCAGAAAGGCGACGATGGGGGCGATATCCCGTACATGGCCGATACGGCCGAGTGGGGTGCGGGCCTCGTTCCAGGCCTGGAATTCCGCGCCCAAGGCGCCGGCGGTCCGGGTGCCCTCGGTTTCGATGAGGCCAGGATTGACGGCATTCACGCGAATCCCACGAGGGCCCAGCTCGCGGGCGAGCACCCCCGTGATCGCATCGAGCGCGCCCTTGGTGCCGCTGTAGACGGCGCTTTCCGCCGGCAGGACGCTGGTGACGTTCGAGCTGATGTTGATGATGCTGCTGCCGGCGCCCAGATAGGGACTGGCAGCGCCTATGAGCTGCAGGGGTCCGAGCACATTGATGTCGAATTGCAGCCGATACAGCTCTACCGTGGTGTCTTCGATCCTGGCGAACTGATAGACGCCGGAATTGTTCACCAGGATATCCAGGCGACCGAAGTGTTCGAGAGCCGCCTTTACCAAGGCCTCCATATCGGCCCGTTGGCGGACATCGGCGCGTAGCGCGATAGCCGTACCCCCTGCTGCCTCGATGTCGGCGAGAACGGCGTCCGCCCCGTACTTGTCGGACGCATAGCTGATGACGACCCTGGCGCCGTCCGCCGCCAGTTGCCGGGCAATACCCGCGCCGATGCCCTTGGAGGCGCCCGTTACAATCGCAACCCTATCCAGCAATCTGCCCATAGCTGCTCACCTGCATGGAGCCAGTTCGAACATCCCTGGCTGAATCCAACGTATCTGAATCGATGTGAGCCACCATGGTCGCCCTTACGATATTGTTTGGGGACTGCCTTTCCTGCATATTTTATGTTCATTTTTGAACGTAGATTAGCCATGGAATGGAGCGATGTACGAATCTTTCTGGCCGTCGCCCGCGGCGGATCCTATGGCGCGGCCGCGCGAGCCTTGGGCATCAGCCACCCGACGGTAGGTCGACGGATCAAAACGCTCGAGGATGAAGCCGGACAGGCGCTGCTAAGGCGCACTCGCGAGGGCCTGATCCTCACGAATTCGGGAGATGCCGTATTCGCCCTGGCCGAGTCCATGGAAGCCTCGGCCCTGGCCATGGAGCGGCGTCTGGCCGGTAATCACCAGCGCCTGGAGGGCATCCTGCGAATCTCTTCGGCGGACTGGTTTGCCGGCTATGTTCTGGCGCCGGTCCTGGCCGACCTCACCCGGCGGCACCCTGCCGTGGTACCCGAGGTCATTGCCAGCTATCGACTGCTGGATCTCTCCCGCCGCGATGCGGACGTGGCCTTTCGCCTGGTGCCCTTCAGCGAACCGGATATCGTGCAGCGCCGTTTCCTGAGGATGCCCTATGGCCTCTATGGCTCCGCCGAGACGGCGCTGGCCGTGCAGGAGGATACGGCCGCGGTCGGGCTGATCCTCATGAACAGCGCGCAAGCGCACTTTCCCGATGTCGCCTGGTTGCTCGACCGGCTGCCGGGAGCGCAACGCGCCTTCACCAGTACCAGTCGAACCGTCCAGGCGCAGATGTGCCGCCGGGGACTGGGGGTTGCCGTGCTGCCTCGCCCGCTCGGCGATGCGACGCCAGGATTGCAGCTCATCGAAAGCTTCGGCAGTCCTCCGTCACGGGATATCTGGGTGGGCTATCACCAGGACCTGCGCCACATGGACAGGCTGCGGGCGCTGCTGGATATCGCCGAAGAGGTATTGGGACCGGCGCACTAGGTGCGCCAGCCGGACAACGGGCAGTCGCCGCTATCGTCTGGGTGTCAGGCGATAGCGGCGCGGGTCGCGGTCAGGCGCCGAAGGCGCCGTCGATGGTGTGCATGGCACCGGTGACGAAGCCGGCCTCGGGGCCGGACAGCCAGGCGACCATGCCGGCCACCTCGTCGGCGCTGCCGTGGCGCTTGATCGCCAGGAAGCTGTGCATCAGCTCCTTCATGGGGCCATCGGCCGGATTCATCTCGGTATCGATGGGGCCGGGCTGCACCACGTTGACGGTGATGCCGCGCGGACCGAAGTCCCGCGCCAGACCACGGGCGAGCCCCTGCAGGGCAGACTTGCTCATGGCATAGGCGGCCAGGCCGGGCAACGGCATGCGATCGCCATTCACCGAGCCGATGACGATGATCCGCCCGCCTGCCGGCATCTGCCGCGCCGCCTCGACCGCCGCATGATAGGGCGCCTGGACATTGATGCGCAGCAGGCGATCGACGGCGTCCGGCTCCTGTTCCAGGGCATCGCCGAACAGCGCCACGCCGGAATTCACCACCAGCACGTCCAGCGGACCACAGGCGCGCACCCGGGCGATCACCGCGTCGCGGTCGGCGCTGTCGGTCAGCTCGGCGGTGCTCCCGGTCTCCGCGGCGAGGGCCAGGGCGGCGTCAGCGGAACTGGCATAGGTAAAGGTTACCCGGGCACCTTCGGCGGCGAAGCGCCGCACGATGGCGGCGCCTATGCCGCGACTGCCACCTAGTACCAGGATCTTCTTGCCTGCGAAATTGCTCATGGATCTGCCTCCTGATTAATGTAGTGAGTGCTACAATAAGCCTCTCCCGTTTGCTGTCAAAGTATTTTTGTAATGAACACTACAAATAAATCCGCACCCCGTGGGCGGCCCCGCCGTTTCGATCCGGACGAGGCCATCGTCCAGGCCCAGCGCCTGTTCCATGAAAGGGGCTACGACGGGGTGAGCGTCGCCGACCTGACCGAGGCGCTCGGGATCAGGCCGCCGAGCTTCTATGCGGCCTTCGGCAGCAAGCTCGAGCTCTACCAGCGGGTGCTCGATCGCTACATTGCGACGGGCGCCGTGCTGCTGCAGCACATCCTGGAGGCCGAGCTATCCCTGGCGGAGGTCCTGACCCAGGTGCTGGAAGAGGTGGCGCGCAGCTATACCGTCGATCCCCGCGCGGCCGGCTGCCTGGTGCTGGAGGGCACCCATTCCGACGATCCCCAGGCCCGCGCGGCGGCCGACCGTTACCACCAGGCGGCCCAGGCGCTCATCCGCACCCGGGTCGCCGCCTGCAAGCCAGAACGGGCGCAGGAGTTGACCGACTTCGTCATCACCACCATGGCCGGGCTCTCCGCCAGTGCCCGCCATGGGCAGAGTCCGGAGCGGTTGCTGGCCAGCGCGCGCCTGGCGGGCCTGGCGCTGACCCAGGCGCTTGCCGAGGACCGCTAAACCCCAGCCTGGCGCCCGGGTGGCGCAGCAGGTGCACTCGCCGAATGGGCAGCCGTTAGGAACACACCCGGCGAACCGGAATGGCGCCACGGGTCCGCTGCGACCTTTCGCCTGACCGCTTATGCCCTGCCCAGGCTGACCGCGAGGCGCCGCTGGAGTAAGGTGGCGGCCTTCATCGCATCTTCGAGAGAGTCTGTCCCATGTCGCTGGAAATCGTCGACCATCCCGCCCTGGAAGTGACCGGTCTGCTGTTCGAGCCTGGCCAGGGCGAAGACATCGCCGCCCTCTGGCGGCGCTTCGCCGACCGCGCCGGGGAAATCACCGGCCGCGAAGGCGACGCCGAATGGTATGGCCTGAGCTGGCGTCAGGCCGGCGCCATGCACTACCTGGCCGCGGTGGCCACCGCGCCGGGCGCGCCCCTGCCCGCCGGCATGGTGCGCCAGGAACTGCCGGAAGGCCGCTATGCCCGCTACGTGCACCTGGGCACCGCGCCCAGCGTGGCCAAGAGCCTCGGCCGACTGTTCGCCGAGCTGCTGCCGGCGCGCGGCCTGCAACCCCGCCCGGGCGCCTGCTTCGAGCACTACACCGAGGCCTTCACCGGGGTGGATGCCCAGGATTCGCAGATCTACATCTACGTCCCGGTGTTCTAGCAAGGCTGCCTTCGGGCGGAGCGCCGCGCGACGGGCAGGACGTTCGTCAGCTGCGGCTTGCCTCCCGGCATAACCCTTTCCAAGCTGGGGGTATCGTCCGCAACTCCAGGTGCCCGATGTCCCTGCCCGAGCTCCAGTCCTTTATCGCCCGGCACGAGCGGATCTTCCTGCTCACCGGTGCCGGTTGCAGCACCGATTCCGGCATTCCCGACTACCGCGACCGCGACGGCGCCTGGAAGCGCCCGCAACCGGTCACCCTGCAGGCCTTCGTCGGCGACGAACTCTTGCGCCGCCGCTACTGGGCGCGCAGCCTGATCGGCTGGCCGCGCTTCTGCCAGGCGCGGCCCAACGCCACCCATCAGGCCCTGGCGGCCCTGGAGCGGCGTGGCCAGGTGGAGATGCTGCTGACCCAGAACGTCGATCGGCTGCACCAGGCCGCCGGCAGCGAGGCGGTGATCGACCTGCACGGCCGCCTCGACCAGATCCGCTGCCTAGGTTGCGAGCTACGCCTGCCGCGCCAGGAATTCCAGCAGTGGCTGGGCGAACTCAATGGCGACTGGCTAGCGCTGGACGCGGCTACCGCGCCGGATGGCGATGCCGATCTGGAAGGCGTGGACTTCATGAGTTTCCGGGTGCCCGACTGCCCACGCTGCGGGGCTCTGCTCAAGCCGGACGTGGTGTTCTTTGGCGAACACGTGCCCGGCGCGCGGGTGGAGCGCGCCTTCGCCCACCTGGGCCGCGCCGATGCGCTGCTGGTGGTGGGCTCGTCGCTGATGGTCTATTCCGGCTTTCGCTTCGCCCAGGCCGCGGCCCGCGCCGGCTTGCCCATCGCCGCCCTGGGCTATGGGCGGACCCGCGCGGACGACCTGCTGGCGCTCAAGGTGGAAGCCTCCTGCGCCCAGGCACTGGCCTTTCTGCTGGAGTATCCCGGGGCAGCGCCGGCGCTTACGCCGGCACGTGCCGAGGCCGTGGCGCCCTTCCCAGGTGCATCAGCGGACGCTCGATCCAGCGGTAGCTGAGCATCGACAGCAGGCAGGCGAGCACCAGCACCGGCGGCAGCAGGGCCATGAAACCGACGGTACCCAGGGTCTCGACCGAACCCAGGTTGAGCAGGGTGAAGAGGCCGTAGAGCAGCAGGCCGTGGGTGAGATAGAGGCTGTAGCTGATCTCGCCCAGCACCTTGAGGCCGCGACTGCGCAGCAGGCCGAAGAGGTCGTTGCCGGCGGCCATGGCGGCGAAGGGCAACGCCAGCGCCAGCATCTGCCTGAGGTTGTAGTCCGGCTGGGTCATGGCGTAAGCCACCAGCGCCAGCGACAGCGCGGCCACCAGGGGCGTGCGCAGGCGTGCCAGCAGCGCCGGCCGATGGACCTTGACGAACACCGGCAGAAACCCCAGCAGGAACAGCAGGCCGAAGCGCGCGCCCAGCACGTGATAGTGATAACCGGCGGCGACCAGGCCACCCACCAGCAGCGCCGAGACCAGCAGCGGCAGGCCGAAGCCACGGCGATTGAACAGCGCGGCGATGAGCGGCAGCGCCAGGTAGAACAGCGCCTCGTAGCGCAGCGTCCAGTGGGCGCCGGCGGTCATCCAGCCGCTCTCTTCCAGGCCGTTGAGACTGAAGCCGGAAAACAGCTCCCAGCTGAGCAGTTCGAGCATGAAGTGCTGGCCGTCGGCGATGACGAAGTGGGTGCGGATCAGGGTGAAGAGCACCACCACGGCCACCACGCAGAGATACAGCGGCATGACCCGCAGCACCCGTGAACGGAGCAGTTCGCTCCAGTCCGGCGTGCGCCGATAGACCTTTCCGAAGAACAGGTAGCCGGTGATCATGAAGAACAGCGAGACCGGCACCACGCCCATGTTGTAGAGCAGGTCGCTGTCGGGTTCGCGCCACTGGCCCTCGGCCTTGAGGTGATAGGTCAGCACGAAATGCAGGCAGACCACGGCGGTGGCGAGGATGCCGCGCAGGGCATCCAGCGGCGAGGAGCGTGCCAGGGTCTCCTCGGTGAGCAGCGGGCTGCGGCGCAGGGCGAAAGCCAGCAGCACCAGGGTGCCCAGGTAGAGGGCGATGGGGAGAGCGACGTCAGTCATATCCGTGACCTTCTTGACAGGAACCGGCAAAGACCCGCCCCCAGACCACCGGAGCGGTCGCCGGAGCGAGCGAGAGAAAAGCGCGACAGCCGGGCACGCTACCGCGCGGTACGCGACCGAGGGCAGAGGGACCGGAAAGAAAGGAGAACAGCGACGAGCGGAAGGATCCGCTGCCTCAGCAAAGCGCGAGAACGCCCATCAGACAAGTCTTGTTACAGGCGTTCCCTTGGGGTCGACGTTTCGTTGCCCTGGCTCAGCGGCCCTGGCACAGGCATTGGTAACGCGCTACCGTTGGTCGGCTGCTCAGGCGCTGGAATACATCAAGGGCAATCGCACTGGCTGTTTGCTGCCTTTTAGGCTTCAATTGCAGCCCAAAAGGCAGCAAACGAATTTCTTATGTCCCTTGCTTCCGTTCTATTTCCCGACTATCGCCGCAAGGTCCTGGCGCTTCTTCTGCTCCATCCGGAGAGCAGCTACCATCAGCGCGAAATCGCGCGCTTGACCGAGACCCAGTCTGGCACCCTGAGCCGTGAGCTCGTCAAGCTGGTCGCGGCAGGTCTGGCCGTGAAGACGCGCGTGGGTAATCAACAGCACTATCGCGCCAATCGGGAGTGCCCCATCTTCGAAGAGCTGGCGAGCATCTTGCGCAAGACCAGTGGCCTGACCGATATTCTAGCCGAGGCGCTGAGCCCCATTGCAGACCAAATATCGGCAGCTTTCGTCTTCGGCTCGATGGCTAGCGGCAAAGCAAGCGCTGGAAGCGATATTGACCTCATGATCCTGGGTACCGTGACCTTCCGCGAGGCAGTGGCAGTGCTCTATCCCTGTCAGGAGACGCTTGGGCGCGAGATCAATCCCAAGGTATACCAGCGAGAGGAATGGCAGAGGCTGTTGGCGGAAGGAGGAGCCTTCATCACGGACCTGCTGGAAAAGCCCAAGGTGTTCGTCATCGGCGACGCTTCGTACCTGTCACAAGGAAAGACAGATGACCCTGGATAATCTGCTCGGCAAGAGTCTTGAGGCGATCACACCGGACCCTGCGAGCATCCAGCGCTTGCTGGAGGCAGCGCAACGCAGCTTGACCGATGCCTGTCTGCCAATACTGAGCAGCGAAAGCCGCTTCGATCTGGCCTACAAGGCAATCATGCAGGGCGCGAACGCAGCGCTTCAGGCCAATGGCTATCGGACCCTCACTAGCCGCCCCGGTCACCATCAGACCATGATCCAGTCACTACCCCGGACCATCGAGCTTGATACAGCGACGATGTTGGTACTGGATACCTTGCGCAAGCAACGCAACGTCATCGACTACTCGGGCGATCTAGTCAGCGATTCGATGGCGCAGGAGGCCTTGCAGCAGGCCGAGATCCTGCTCCAGCACGTCACGCATTGGCTGAAGCAAAATCGACCAGAGCTGCTATCGGATCGCGAGCGCTAGCAGCGCTCGCGATCCGACAACTGGCTTGCTTCAGGGCGCCAGTGTCCGCGCCACCAACGGGTAGCGATCCCATACCTGGCCGTCCGCCAGGGAGCGCAGCAGCTTGACGTATTCGGCATGGGACCAGGCCAGCGGCGTCGCCGAATCGGTGCCCTGCCCCTGGGTGTAGCCGTGGCGCCGGTTGTCACCTACGCCGTCCCAGACCTGTTCGGGCAGCATCAGGCCGGCGTTGGCGAACAGTTCCAGGCCGCGAACGTAGGTGTCACGCAGCTTGCCCAGCGCTGCCGCATCCGGCTTGCCCTGCAGGACCAGACGCGCCAGCTCGTAATGGCCGCGTTCGCCGGTGAAGATCGGCCAGACCCGGCCGCGCAGTCCGGAGTTGGGTACCGGCTGCTCGGTGGCGGGGAAATTGATGCCGGAGCTTTCGCTCTCGCCATAGCCATCGTTGCCGTAGCGCCGCCAGCCGGGGAAGGTGCCGTTCACCCCCGGGTACTGGAAGCTGTACTTGACCCGCAGATTCTCCGGCAGGCCTTCGTCGTCCAGCACCGCCAGGCTCTTCTGTACCAGGGGATCGCTCGCCGGCCGCACGCCGTAGCGCACCAGTTCGAGGAAGCCGGCGTCCAGCACCTGGTCCTCCGGCAGGCCCGGGCGGCTGTTGTTGTCCACCAGCTTGCCCTTGTCGTTGGGATCGTCGTTCTGGGTGATGCGCAGGTAGTAGTTGCCGGCGCCCAGGCTGCCCTGGGTGGTGGCCATGGTCTTTTCCACCTGGCCGGAATAGCGCCGGGCGGTGTCGCGGTAACGGCTGGCATTGGCCTCATCGCCGGCATGGCGCGCCAGTTCGCTGGCGGTGGCGAGACCGGCGATCACCGCCGCGGTGGTGGATGGCGAATAGCCCCACTGCTCTTCCCAGCGCTCCTGCTGGGTCTGCGGCGGCTTGACCTGCCAGGTGTTCCAGCCCAGGTTGACCTGGCTGTCGCGGGCGAGGAAATCCGCCGCGGGCCTGAGCATGGCGCGGTACCAGCGATCGATCTCGGCGTCACCCAGCAGGCCGCCCTGCCAGAGGCGATAGCCGAGCATGATCGGCATGGCGGTCTGGTCGAGTTGCACGCCCACCCACTCGATGGTGCCGTCGACGTGGGTCTTCTGCAGGAACCAGCCGGTGGCGCCCGGCGCCCGCACCTCGTCGCCCTGTTTCTGCTGGTGGATGAAGGCGGAGCTGTCGGCCGGCTTGTGCGCGGTATTGGCATCCACCTGCACCTGCTTGAGGTAGCTGAAGGCGACCTTGGGCGTCTGCCGGTCACCCAGCGCCAGCAGCGCCATGGCGCACTGGTAGAAGTCCCGTGGCCAGACCGCCTTGTAGCCGGTGGTGCCCTTGCCCGCCGGCACCGTTTCGCCCCAGGGGTTGGACAGCGAGGCGATCAGGGCGCCGGCGTGGGTCTTGTCTTCCTGGGCCTTGAGCACCAGGGCGCTGGCGTTGAGCAGCTTGCCGCCGTCGCCGGCCTGGGCCTGCAGACGCGGCAGCTGGTCGAGGCTGGCGAGGTAGTCCTGCCAGCCGATGGCGTCGCCCTCGCCGTTGTAGTGGGCCAGCACCTTTTGATAACCGTGGGCCAGGGTGGCATCCGCCGCCGCCTCGGCCTGGCGCGGATTGGCGCCGAAGCCCACCACCACGTCCAGGGTGGTCTCGGCGCCCTTGAGCGGTAGCTTGGCGAGCATGGCGACGTTGCCGGCCTGGTCGCCGGTGCTGCTGTAGGTCTGGGTCGGCTTGCCGTTGCGGCGCAGGTCGTCGAGGCCGTCGGAGCTGCCGACGAAGCCCACGGTGGGCGTCTGCAGCGGCTGGCTGGCCTTGACCACCAGGGCGTGCTCGCCTTCGCTGGCGTAGAGCACCCCACCCTTCACCGCGGCGCGGTCGTGGCTGCCGCTGTTGGCCAGCGCCGGATCGACATAGAGATAGGGCTGGATGCGCGGGTCCTGGCTGCGAAAGATGACACGCATGACCAGAGTGTCCTGGTCCGGGTCGGTGAAAATGTGCTTTTCGATCTCGTAGCGGCCCTGGCGGTCGCGGTTGACGATCTTGTAGGCCAGCGAGGTGGGCCGGCCGGCGGCATCGGTGGCCAGGTATTCGATGCGGCTGTCGGTATCGTCGCGCTCCAGGTGGGTGAAGTCGGGTCCGCGGATCACCAGCTGCATCTCGCGCAGTTGCGCCTCGTGGATGAGTCCCTGCATGGTCTCGGTGACCACCCCCTGCGCCAGGGAAAACCACACCCGCGAGACGCGGCCGGTGCTGGCCTGGTCGCTGTAGGCGCCGTCGCGATAGGCCTCGTAGCTGGTACCGATGCCGGTCTTGCCGGAATAGGACCAGAAGGGTCCGGCGCCGGGGGCACCGGGGGCTTCCTGGGCGGACGCCAGGGGCGTCAGGAGAAAACTGGCGGAACAGAGCAGCGGACGGACGAAGCGGACGGGCATGGGCAGGCGGGCCTTGTTCTGGTTGTGCCGAAAGTCGCATGGCAGAGGGCCTGACGGCCCTCCCCGTTCGTAAGCCTAGCCAATATTTCCAGAAGCGCTGCTCAGCCTTCGTCCCGCGCCGGTTGCCTGGCCGGCGGCAGGTACCCGGCCAGGGGCGAATCCGGCGCCAGCAGCGAGGTGCGGATGAAATGCAGGTAGCTGGCGATACGGCGCAGCGGTGAGCGATCGAAGTCGCCCGGATTGGGCTCCAGGTGGCGCTGGGCCTGGTGCGCCAGGGTGATGGCGTGGTCCACAGCGGCCAGGGCGCGGGCCAGGTTGGCGGCGTCGGGCTTGCGGAACAGTCGCACCAGGGCCCGTCCCAGGGCGCGAATGGCCAGGCGCCAGGCACGTTCTTGGCGATACCAAGGCAAGGGTGGCAGCGCGGCCTGCTCCAGGCGCAACTCGATGATGGCGTGGCCCAGCTCCAGACTCAGGAAGGTCCAGCGCAGCAGCCGGCGCTGCACCTCCGGCTGGCCGACGGTAAGCACCTGCACCTGGTTGAGCAGATCGCGCAAGCCGGAATCGAAGCGGCCACTCAGACCGGCCAGGGGTGCCCCGATGGCATGGATCAGCCGCTCGCGTAGGGCATCTTCCAGCCGGCGCCAGACCCAGGGCTGGCTGGGCGGCAGGAGCACGCTGACGGCTACCACCGCCACCGCGCAGGCCAATCCGTAGGCCAGGTAGGTGTTGCAGAAGACATCGGCGTCGTAGCGCGGCAGATTGCCCGGCAGCGCCGCCGAACAGAACCAGACCATCAGCCCGGTGCCATAGCCCGCCAGCCGGGGTCGAGTGATCAGCCAGGCGCCAGTGGCGGACACTGGCATCAGGACCAGCAGCAACAGGGCGAAGCCGTCGATCCAGGGCAACACCTGGAATTGCAGCAGCCCACCGGCCAGGGCCCCGACCAGGGTGCCACCGGCCAGTTGCAGGCAATAGCGGCGCGGATCGGCCGAGGTGGAGGCCAGCGCCGAGATCAGCGCCGCCGCCAGGGTGCAGGCCGCGCCACTCGGCCAGGCGGTTTCGATCCAGAACAGTCCCACGCCCAGCACCACCAGGGCGCTGCGCAGCCCGGCCATCCAGGCCACCGCGCGACTGGCCAGCGGCGTGAAGGTCTCGCGCGTCTTGGGCGCGGTGCTGGTCGGCAGGTCCAGCTCCAGCTGGGTATTCAGCAGCAGGTGCAGGTCCTCGGCGAAGCGATAGAGCAGTTCGGCGGCGGTGTCGTAGTCGAGGCGATCGACTGCGGCGCCAGGCGCTGTCTGGCCCAGTTGCTGGCGACCGTCGCGGATCGCCGTCATCAGCATCTCGCGCTCCCCGGCCAGGCGCTCACTGAGGCGGCGCAGGTCACGCTCTTCCGGCAGGTGACCCAGGCCCGGCGCCAGGGCGGCGGCGATCAGCCCAAGGGCGGGCGCCAGCGCCTGGCGCACCGCCGGTGGCCGTCCGGCCAGACGGTCGAGCAGTTGATGAAGGGCATGGAAGCGGGTGTTGAGCAGCATGAGACGATTGCCCAGGGCGGCCAGCCGTCCGCTGCGTCGGCGCAGATAGGGCTCTTCGAAGACGCTGGCGCTGCGCAGGCTTTCGAAGCCCACGGAGTCGGCAGCGAAACGCGCACTGAGCCCGGCGAAGCGTTCGCCGTCGAGCTGGCCCAGCAGACCGTCATGGGCCATGGCCAGGAAATCGCGCAGGCGCTGCGCCAGGGTCCGGCGCAGGACGCCGCGGGTGGTCTGCGGCAGGATCGCCACGCTCACGACGCCGGCGCAGCAGATGCCCAGGGCGATCTCCAGCAGACGCCAGATCGCCTGGAGAAAGGCGCCCTGGGGTTGGGCCACCGCCGGCAGTCCGACCAGGCAGGCGGTATAGCCGGCCAGCAGGAAGGCATAGCTGCGAAAGTCGCGATAGCGCGCCGCGCCACGGGTGCAATAGCCGATCCACAGCACCAGGGCGCCGAGCAGCAGCACTCGCTCCTGGGCGAACAGGGCGATGGCGGCCACGGTAAAGGTCAGGCCGGCCAGGCTGCCGAGGATGCGATAGAAACTCTTGGCCAGCACCTGGCCACTCTGCGGCTGCAGGACGATGAAGACGGTGACCAGCACCGTGCTCGGTTGCGGCAGCTCCAGGCGATAGGCCAGCCACAGCGCCAGGGCCGCGGCCAGTAGCGCCTTGGCGATAAAGGCCCAGGTCTGGCCATCGGTACGCACCCATTCGCGAGCGGCACGGCGCCAGGCGTTGCGGCCCGGCCAGCGGGTACGGGAGAAGGCAGCGGCGGGCCGCGCGAGCGGCGGTGAGGCGAGAGGCATGCTGGGCAACGACGAGAGCGAGCGGAAGGGGGAGGCGCAGCGCCTCGGCGGCCATTCTAGAAAGCCTCGCCCGCCCGGATTAAGCCGGGTATGGCAGCAAAGAGCCTTAACCAACGGGCGGGTAATGGCCCACAATGGCCCTTTCCACCGCCCTGCCCCGTCCATGGATCATCTCTTCAATCTGCGCGCCTTCGCCTGCGTGGCCAAGACCGGCAGCTTCACCGCCGCCGCGCGCCAGCTGGAACTCACCACCGCCTATGTATCCAGGGCGGTCAGCCAGCTGGAGCAGCACCTGCAGACCCGGCTGCTGCACCGCACCACCCGCCAGTTGCGCCTGACCGAAGCCGGCCAACGCTACCTGGTGCGCTGCCAGCGCATCCTCGTCGACCTCGATGAAGCCGATGCCGAGGCCCGCCACGCCCTGGCCGTGCCGCGCGGCCGGCTGCGCATCCACACCATGACCGGCCTCGGCCAGCACTACCTGATCCAGAGCCTGGCCGGCTACGGCGAGCGCTATCCCGAGGTCGACCTGGATCTGCAACTGACCAAGACCTTCACCGACATCCTCAAGGAAGGCTACGACCTGTCGCTGATCCTGGCCGACGGTCTGCCAGACTCGGCCTTCCATTCGGCGCATCTGGGCAGCACCCACAGCGTGCTCTGCGCGGCGCCCGCCTACCTGGAGCGCCAGGGCCGGCCGACCACCCCGGCGGAGCTGGTCGGGCATCGCTGCCTGCGGCTGGTCAATCGCGCCATGGCGCCGGATCGCTGGTTGCTGGAAGGACCGGAGGGTATAGCCGAGGTGGCGGTGGATCGACCGCCCTTCCAGGTCAACACCGCCGATGCCCTGGCCGAAGCCGTGGCCAGCGGCCTGGGCATCGGCGCCCTGCCGCTGTACGCCGCGGTCGCCGGCCTGGCCAGTGGCCGCCTGCAGCGCGTGCTGCCGGGGCACCGGCTCTATGCCCTGGACATCCATGCGCTCTATCCGTCGCGGCGCTTTCTCGACGCCAAGATCCGCACCCTGGTGGACCACCTGCGCGAGACCCTGCCGGCCCTGCTGGAACGCGACCGGCAGCGGGTGGAAGGGAGCTGACGCCTTAAGGCCGTTGCTCGGGCAACATCCGCTCCAGGGTGCCATCGCGGCGGATCGCCACATGCCAGACCACCGCCGCCACGTGCAGGACCACCAGCCCATAGACGGCGAACTGACCAGCCACATGGATGCGATTGGCGAGGATGCCGAGGGCTTCATGCCGGGGAAAACCCGGCAGGGAAAACAGCCCGAACACCGGTACCGGCTGGCCCTGGCCGGCCATCAGGTAGCCGGTCACCGGCATCAGCAGCAGCACGGCATAGAGCAGGCCATGGTTAAGCGCGGCGAGCAGCCGCAGCAGACGACCGTCACGGGGATGGGCCGGCGGCGCCGGATGCCGCCAGCGCCAGGTCAGCCGGATCAGGATCAGCAGGAACACCGAGATCCCGGTGGATTCGTGCAGCAGGTACCAGAGGGTCCGCACCGGTCCGGGCGGAAAGTTTTCCGCCACCCAGACGAAGGGCAACAGCAGGCACAGCAGGGCGACGGTCAGCCAGTGCAGGGCCTGGGCGAAGCCGGTGTAGCGCGCGATGGCCATGGGCAGCTCTTCGTAGCAGAGGTATGCCGATAGTGCCCCAGGCAGAGGGCAAAAATCGCCTTGCCTGAGGATAAGCCGTGACCGTCCGTCAGAGATGGATCAAGGCAGCCAGCGCCAGCACCAGCGCCGGAATCATCACCACGGCGCCCAGCTTGAGGAATTGCCAGAAGCTCACCGACAGCCCTTCACGGCGCAGCGCGGCCAGCCACAGCAGGGTCGCCAGGGAGCCGGTGATGGACAGGTTCGGCCCGAGGTCGATGCCGATCAGCACGGCGCCGGCGATCTTTTCCGAGACATGGGCGGTCTGCACCGCCGCCCCGGCCAGCAGGCCGGCCGGCAGGTTGTTGACCAGGTTGCTGCCAAAGGCCACCAGCAGCCCGGCGCCCCAGGCGGCGCGCTCCGGCGTCGCCTGGGCGACGGCCTGCAGCTGATTGGCCAGCGCCTGCAGCACCCCGGTGGTCTCCAGGGCTTCCACCAGCACGAACAGCCCGGCCACCAGCGGCAGGACGCCCCAGGAAATGTGCTTGAGCAACTCCAGGCCGCCGCCACGCTTGCAGGCCACCACCACCAGGAAGGTGGCGAAGCCGGCGAGAAAGGTCGGCAGACCCAGCTCCAGATCCAGCGCCGAGGCGCCGAGCAGGACCAGGATGGTCAGGATCAGACCGCAGCCGGCGATGCGTCCGGTGGTGGGCAGCGCCTCCACCGCGCCCCCTCGGACAACCGCTCGGCACGCAGGACCTTGGCCTGGGTCGCCCAGAGGGTGAGGAAGGTCGCGGCGATGGCCAGGATCGACGGCACCGTGAACAGCGCCAGCCAGCGGCTCAGCTCCGGCATGTGCTCGGCGAAGACCACCAGGTTGGCCGGGTTGGAGATCGGCAGCACGAAGCTCGCCGCGTTGGCGATGAAGGCGCAGGAGAACAGATAGGGCAGCGGATTCTTCACCTTCGCCGCGCGAGTGGCGTAGTAGACCGCCGGGGTCAGCACCACGGCGCAGGCGTCGTTGGAAAGGAACACCGTGACCAGGATGCCGACGCCATAGACCAGCGCGAACAGCCGCAGCGCCGATCCCTTGGCCGCACGCACCGCGTGGCCGGCGACCCAGTCGAACAGCCCTTCCTTACGAGCGATCTCGGCCAGCAGCATCATGCCGATGAGGAACAGATAGACGTCGGTGCCCTTGGCGACGCCGTGCCAGACGCCGTCCAGCGGCAACAGGCCGAACAGCGCCAGCAGCGCGGCACCGGCGACGGCGAACAGCGCCTCCGGCAGACCGAAGGGCCGCGAGACCACCCCGAGGGTGGCCAGGGCGGCGATGACCCACGTCAGGACGTGGGGAGTGGTGATGATGGACCCCATGAAAGCGCTGTTCCTTCTAGTCGATTCGCGAAACCGGCCTGGCCGACCTCACCATTTGCGGCCATTGCGATTGGGTCCCAGCTGGGTCCCCAGGACGCCCCTGGCCCGCCATTCACCCAGTTGGGTGCGATCCGAGCCCCAGTCGACGGGCGCGGCGACGGGGCTGAGATGACCGCTCAGCTCCACCTCGTCACGGTCTTCGCCGCCCTGCGCATCCCGGACCCGGACCTGCAACCGGCGGACGCCCTCCGGCACGGGTCGGTCCCCCTGATAGCGACCCTTGCCGAGCGGCTGCAGCGGCCACCAGGGACCGTCGTCGCATTGCCACTCGCAGGCCGTGAGGTCGCTCTCGGCCAGCACCAGCACCCGGCACTCGCGGACCTCGGCCACACCGGCGCCGTTGAGGCGGGCATCACCGGGCGCGGTGATCTGCACCCAGGGCCAGCCGTCGGGCAATTCGCGAAAGCGCCAGCTCACCGCCGGACCGTCCAGGGTGACCAGCGCGAATCCTACACCGCCTTCCTCGATCTGGCCGGTGGATCTGCAGGCGGCATAGAGCACGCCGCCGTCGTGGGCCAGTTCGTTGTAGTGGGTATGACCGATCTCCACCAGGCGCACCGGGCCCTCGTGCAGCAGCCGCGCCACCCGCTCGGCCTCGCCGGGCCCCTGCAGGTCCGCCGGATAGCTGTGCATGAAGACCACGCAGTGCTGCTCCAGCCGGGTCGCCTGGTGCAACTCCTGCTCCAACCATTGCACCTGCTCGCGGCCAAGGCGGAAATCCGGCCCGCCGGTGCCCGGTCCACACATGTCGAGGAACAGGCAACGCACGCCGCCCACCTCCCTGGCATAAGGCAGTTGCGGCACCTGCAACTCGGCATAGAAGGGCCCGAGATCGCCGCCTTCCATGTCGTGGTCGCCGGTGATCACCGTTACCGGCAGCGGAAAGTCGTCCAGCAGTCGCTTGAGCAACAGATACTGCTCCGCGGTGCCGTTGTCGGCGTTATCCCCGGGCAGATAGACGAAATCCAGCTCGCTGCGCCCGCGCAGGCGCTGCAGGAGGGTCTGCAGCGCCCGGGCATTGTCCGCCTCGGCGGTGGTCAGGTGCAGATCGCCGATATGGGCGAAGGCGAGAAAATCATCCTGGCGTGTCATTTCAGCCTCCCACCACCGAGCCGCTCGACCGCGCCGCGTCCCCGGCGACGTGCTCGTCGCGGGTCTCCGGCATCAGCAGCAGATAGAGCACGAAGCCTACCGCGGCGATGGCCGCCAGGGTGGTGAAGGCCGCCGCGTAGCCGAAGCGGACGATGATGATCCCGGCGATGGTGGCACTGATCGCCGCGCCCAGTCCCTGGGCGGTGGCGATGGCGCCCTGGCTGACGTTGAAGCGTCCGCTGCCGCGGGTCAGGTCGGCGACGATCACCGGCATCAGGGCGCCATAGACCCCGGCGCCAATGCCGTCGAGCAGTTGCACCGCCACCAGGTAGTAGGGGCTGTCGGAAAAGGTGTAGAGCACGCCACGGATCGCCAGCACGGCGAAGGCGAAGAGAAAGATCGGCTTGCGCCCGAAGACGTCGGCCTTGCGCCCCACCAGGATGGCCACCGGCACCATCACGCACTGGGCGGCGACGATGCAGACGGCCACCAGCGAGGTGGCGCTGTCCTTGCCGACGATATGGGTCAGCTGCTGGCCGACCGAGGTCAGCATGGCGGCATTGGCCAGGTGGAAGATCGCGGCCAGCAGCGCCAGCAGTTGCAACTTGCGATTGGCCAGCAGCGCCTGCCAGGCCGACACCGGCTTGGCGTCGCGGGCACCGACTTCGTCACCCAGCCCCTGGGCCAGGTCATCGTCGATCTCGTCCTGGGGCACCCGGACGATGGCGACGATGGAGGCCGCCGCCAGCAGCGCCATCAGCCAGAACACCACGGTGGGGCCGAAGAAATAGGCCAGGCCACCGGCCAGCGCCGCCGAGACGGCGTTGCCGGCGTGGTTGAAGCCTTCGTTGCGGCCGATGTGCCGGGTGAAGGCCTTGGGCCCGACGATCCCCAGGGTGATGGCCGCCAGCGCCGGGGCGAAGATGGCCGCCGCGGCATGGGCCAGCGACTGGGTGGCCGCCACCACATAGAAGTTGGAGACGAAGGGCAGCAGCACGCTGCAGACGGTCACCACCAGGGCGGCGACGCCGACCATGAGGCGCTTGTGGCGGGTACGGTCGATCAGGGCGCCGGCCGGAGTCTGGGCGATCAGCCCGGCGATGCCGGCCAGGGTCATGATGAAACCGGCGGTGGCCTCGTTCCAGCCCTCCCCCGGACCGCGCACGGCGATCAGGTAGATGGCGAGATAGGGCCCCAGGCCGTCGCGGACGTCGGCCAGGGTGAAGTTCAGGGCATCCAGGGCATGGCGCGCGCGGCGAGAGGGTTCGGCGCTGGCCCCGGCGGTCGGGGAACGAGTTTCGGACATGAGCGGGCATCCGTAGCGAGATATAGGTCGCGGGACGCAGGCCCCACGGCACCTCTCGCCCCGGCCCGCCAGCGACCCACGGCATGACCCGCTGGGCCCCAGCCAACCACCGCTGCCAGGGGAGATTGCAAAATGTGACCGGAGCGAAGCGGCGCTAGTGCCGTGCCCTCAGGAAAGAAATGCCTCTGGCGCGGGACTTTCCGCACGTTTCCCACCCTGGCGGCCCGACGCCTCCTGGGTAACGCCGCCGGTCAGGCCACCCGTCGGCTTGGAAAGGCGTCGTCCTCGGGCTGGGCCAGGGCCACGGCGCTGCCCTCTTCGCTGCGCGGCCGCAGCATCGACAAGAGGTTGGCCTCGATGGTGGCGCACAGCTTGTCCATGGTGATCTGGTGCTGGCTGTCGGCGAAGGGCGCCTGCAGATCGCTGCCGATGCGCTCCAGCGCCAGCAACATGAAGCCGACCACGGTCGACACCAGCGGGGTGAACCAGCCGAGGGTCGAGACCAGGCCCAGCGGCATGGCGATGCAGAACAGAAAGCTGAACAGCTGCGGAAAGCAGACATAGGGATAGGGCAAGGGGGTGTTGGCGATGCGCTCCATGCCGCCCTGCCAGTTGGACATGTCCACCAGGGTCTCTTCCAGCCGCGCCAGGCGGATGCTGTCCAGCCGGCCCTGGCGGTATTCGCTGGCGATCAGCTCAGCAGTGCCGGCAAGGATGTCGTTGGCGAAGTTGAGGCTGCCGTCGGCCAACGCCAATTCGTGGCGCGCCAGATAGGGCGCCGCGGCCTGGGCCGGGTCCTGGCGCTTGAGCTGGGCGCGCAGGGCATGCAGATAGCCCATGTGCCGACGCAGCAGCACGGCCTTGACCCGGTTCTGCACCCTGCCCTGGTCGTCGATCAGGGTCAGCACCTGGCGGCCGAAGCTGCGCGAGCTGTTGACCATGGCGCCCCACAGGGTCCGCGCCTCCCACCAGCGGGCATAGGCGCTGCTGTTGCGAAAGCTGATCAGCACCACCAGCGCCGAGCACAGCAGGGTCAGGGGCGTGAGCGGCAGGTCGAAGCGCTCGTCGACGAACAGCATGGCGTCCACCGTCACCGCCACGTCCCAGAGCAGCAGACCGAACAGCGACCAGCCGACGTAGCTGAAGGTGGTGCGCAGGAACTGGATCTTCTTCTGGATGGAATGGAGCTGGATCGGACTGGACATCTGCGACTCCCGGCGGCGCGGCTTCTCGATTCGCGGTTGCCCTGGCCGTCCTGTCGTCACGCCGCGAGCCGCTGAGCCCGTCGCCGTGTCCCCCTCCCTGAGAATGCAACCTGTTCGCGAGACTAGTCGGCGGTCCTTAAGTCAAACTTAATCCGGAGCGACGGGCGGATCATGGCAAAGTGCCGTGTTAGAGCCTTCGGCACAGGCCTCGGCGCCTCTACCAGAAGCCTTCCCGTCCGCCTGACCACTGATCGGTCGCGCGCCCGCTCCGCTCGTCCGGGTTGGCGAAACTGTGAGCGATTCTGCAGCCGCTCCTGTAGTCGTGGCCCTGATGACTCCCATAGCCAGCAGTGCTTTTGGGACGGCCACCGCCCTCGTTGGCGAAGGTGCCGTGCCATAATCCGGGCACCTTCGCCGTCCTAGATGCCTGCATGCCCAGAATTGTGAAAGCGAGCCTCGTGCTGCTCGTGCTCTTGGCCCTCTACAGTCTGCTCGGATTCCTGGCCGGACCGCGCCTCGCCCTGCACTACCTCAACCAGGCGCTGGCCGAGCGCTTCACCCAGCCCGCCAGCCTGCAGGCCCTGAGCTTCAACCCCTTCACCCTGCAGTTGCACGCCGAAAAGCTGTTGATCGGTCCGGCGGAGCACCCCGTGGTGGCGGCCGAAGGTTTCTCGGCCGATGTGCAGTGGGACAGCCTCTGGCGACGGACCCTGCACCTGACCGAGGTGCGCCTCGACCAGCCCCAGGTCGATCTGCGCATCGCCAAGGGTGGCCAGGTCAATCTGGCCCAGCTCTGGCGCAGCGACCCCACCACCACCGCCGCGCCGACCCCGGCGGAGGCGGAGCCCGGCCAGCCCTTCCCGGTGCACATCGAGCGCATTGCCCTGGTCGGTGGCCGGCTGCATTTCCTCGATGCCCAGGGCGCCCAGCCGGTGGAGGCCACCTTCACCCCCCTGGACGCCACCCTGCAGGATTTCCGCACCCGTAGCGGCGACACCCCAGGCCAACTGGCAATGACCGCCACCACCGCCCAGGGCGGCCAGCTCACCTGGAAGGGCAGCCTGGATCTCCTGCCGCTGCGCAGCGAAGGCGACCTGACCCTCAAGGGCGTCAGCCTCGCGCCCTGGTGGCCCTATGTGCGCAACCAGTTGCCGCTGGCGCTGGGCAAGGGGCGCCTGGAAGCCAGCGCCCACTACCGCCTGGACCTGAGCAAGACCCTGCAACTGCAACTCAGTCAAGGCCGCCTGGCGCTGGACGACGTCGCCGTGCAGGCGGTGAATGCCGACCCCAAGGCCAGCTTCAAGCGCCTGGCCGCCGAGGGTATCGGTCTGGATCTGCAGAAGCGCGAAGTCAGCATCGCCCGCCTGCGCGGCAACGGCCTGGATGCCTGGGGCAATCGCGAGCAGGACGGCACGCTCGACTGGCAGCAGCTCTTCCCCACCAGCGATGCCCCCAGCAGTGGCCCGGCGTGGCGCGTGAAGCTCGACGACGCCCAGCTCAGCGATAACCAGCTGCACCTGGTGGACCGCGTGCCCCAGGAGCCGGCCAGTCTCTATTTCAGCGGCCTGGACCTGGCGGTGAAAGGCTTCGACACCGCCAGCAGCAAGCCCTTCGGCCTGGAGCTCAAGACCACCCTCGGTGATCGCGGCCGCATCACCGCCAGCGGCCAGCTGGCGCTGACGCCCCTGCAGGGCAGCTTCGACGTCGGCATCGACGAACTCAACCTGCGCCAGGCCCAGCCCTATCTCAGCCCCTATGTGCGCCTGGAGATCCGCAGCGGCCAGCTGGCCAGCCGGCTCAAGCTGGCCCTGGCCCCGGGCGAGCCGCTGGGGCTGACCGTCAGCGGCGCGGCCCAGGTCACCCAGGTGCATGTGCTCGACACCCTGCACCAGCAGGACTTCATGCGCTGGCAGTTGCTGGACCTGCAAGGCATCGCCTTCACCCTTGGCAAACAGCTGGTCATCGACAAGATCGACCTGGAAAAGCCCTATGGCACCCTGGTGATCAACGAAGACCTCAGCAACAACTTCAGCGCCCTGCTGGTCCCCCAGCCGAAAACCGCGTCGAAGGACAGCTCGCCACCGCTGCAGATCCGCATTGGCGGAGTAACCATCAAGGATGGCAGCGCCGACTTCGCCGACAACAGCCTCAAACCTGGTTTCGCCACCAACATCCAGTCGCTGGAAGGCGGCATCGGCACCCTGGACACCGCCGCCTCCAAGCCGGCCGACATCCACCTCGCCGGCAAGGTCGATCGCTTCGCCCCGGTGGAGATCAAGGGCCGCCTCGATCCCCTCGATCCCCTGCAGCAACTGGACGTGACCGCCTACTTCCGCCAGGTCGAACTCACCACCCTGTCGCCCTACACCGGCAAGTTCGCCGGCTATGCGGTGCGCAAGGGGCGCCTCGACCTGGACCTGCAATACCGCATCGACGACGGCAGGCTGCAGGCGCAGAACCACGTGGTGCTCGACCAGCTGGAACTGGGCGAGCGGGTGGACAGCAAGGACGCCGTTGACCTGCCGGTGCGCCTGGCGGTGGCCCTGCTCAAGGACAGCCACGGTCGCATCGACCTGCGCCTGCCGGTGGCGGGCAATCTCGCTGATCCCAACTTCAGCGTCATGCCGGTGGTCTGGCAGACCCTGCGCAATGTGCTCAGCCGCGCCGTCCAGGCGCCCTTCCGCATGCTGGCGGGACTGGTTGGCGGGCACGAGGCGGATCTCAGCGCCATCGACTTCGCCGCCGGCAGCACCACGCTCTCGGCCCAGGCCCGCGGCGAGCTGGACAAACTGGCCGCGGCCCTGCGCCAGCGGCCGCAGCTGACGGTGGAGGTCAGGGGCCATGCCGGCGCCGCCAGCGATGGTCGCGCCCTGGCCGCCAGCCAGCTGGAAAAGGACTTCCAGACCCAGTACTTCAACCTGCTGCAGCGTCGCGGCGACAAGGTCCCCGCCGATCCCAGCCAGTTGCAGGTACCCGCCGCCATGCGCGCGCCCCTGCTGGAAGGCCTGTACCGCCTGCGACTGCAGGCGCAACCCCCGCAGGAATGGGATAGTCTTGACGATGCCACCCGCACGGCGCGCCTGCGCCAGGCGGTGCTCGAAGCCTGGAGTGGCAACGACGGCCTCCTGCGCAGCCTGGCCCAGCAGCGCGCGGGCGCCATCAAGACCTATCTGGTGGACACGGCGAAACTGGATGCCCAGCGGGTCTATCTGCTGGACGTCAGCACTCAAGCCCAATCCGGTGAATCGCCCACGGCCGCGCAGTTGCAGCTCGGGTGCTCTGACCGGTCAGGAGACCCCCATGCGTTGCCTACTCGCCGCCCTCACCCTGCTGGTCGCCACCGGCGCCGCCGCCGATTCCATGAGGTGCGGCAACGCCCTGGTCAGCCGGGGCGATCGCGCCTTCGAAGTGCTGCAGAAATGCGGCGAACCCGCCCACCGCGACCTGGTGGGCTACGAACTGGGCCGCAACGAACGCCGCGAGGCGGTGATCGAGGAATGGGTGTACGGCCCGAAGAACGGCGCCAACTACATCCTCACCTTCGAAGCCAATCGCCTCACCCGCATCGAGTTCCAGCGCCAATGAATCTGCGCCCCCTGCTGTTGCTGCTCCTGCTCGCCACCGGCACCAGCCAGGCCGCGTCGCTGCGTTGCGGCAGCGCCCTGGTCTCCACCGGCTCCACCACCCACGAGGTTCGCGGCAAGTGCGGCGAGCCGCTGAGCGTCACGCCCCTGGGCGAACGCCAGGTCACCGACGGCTATGGCTATCGCCAGGTGGAATTCGTCGAGGAATGGGCCTACGGTCCCTGGAACGGCATGCTGCATTTCCTTACCTTCCGCGGCGGCCGCCTGGATCAGGTAGACAGCAAGAGAGCCAACTGAGGCGACTTGCCTTGAATGATTCGCGTGGACGAGGCTGCGCCGTCGTCCACCCTACAGCCTGTAGCGTGGAAAACCGCGCAGCCTTTTCCACTGAAGCGTCGTAGTTACGTAGGTTGGGTTGAGACGGCTCCATCGTCGAAGCCCAACGAGGATGTTCAATCCTGGGCACCGTTGGGCTTCGCTGCGCTCAACCCAACCTACGGCTCAACCCGGTAGACTCGCTACGTAGCGTGGAAAACCGCAGAGCGTTTTCCACTGATAAGGTCAACTTCACTGCAGTCCATACACCGCATGTAACCGCCCCCTCTCCCCTGGGAGAGGGCTGGGGTGAGGGACGCTTCGTAGGTTGGGCTGAGCGCCAGCGAAGCCCAACACCACCCAAGGCCCAGCCCCGCCGTTGGGCCCCGAGCCATGGAAACCATGGCCGCGCCAGCCCTCATTCCTCCCGCAGATGAATCCCCAGATCGGTCCGCCCCGGCGCCAGCTCGGGCTTCAGGGTGAGTGCCGGAATCTCGTAATCCCCTCCATTCTGCCGCCGGAACGCCAGGGGCGTGTCCGTGACCAGTCCATCCAGCCGTGCCCCATAGGCCTGGCACAGTCGCTCGAAGCCGGCGGCGTCCAGCTTGCTCGTGCGATAGACCGGAAACGGCGGTAGCACGCTGAAGCCGGGATAGAAGAGGATGCCGTGCTGGATGGGAAAGAGGATGTCATCCAGCGCGCCATTGATGCCGCGCTCGCTGTAATGCGACGCCCAGCCGCCACAGGTCACCACCAGCATGGCGCGCTTGTCGGCCAGGGTGCCTTCGCCATAGCGGTCACCCCAGTGAGTGTCGCTGTGCTCGCCGACGCCATAGGCGAAGCCGCAGGCATAGACGCGTTCCACCCAGCCCTTGAGGATGGCCGGCAAGGAAAACCACCACAGCGGAAATTGCAGGATCAGCACATCGGCCCACAGCAACTTGGCCTGCTCGGCGGCGATATCCGCCGGTTGCTGGCCGGCGGCATAGGCCTGCCGAGAATCCAGGACCGCATCGAAGCGTGCCCCAGGCGCCAGGTGTGGCGCGTCCGCCGCATCCAGGGTGGCCTTCCAGTGCAGGGCATAGAGATCGGAGACCTGGACCTCATGGCCGGCCGCCTGCAGATGGGCCACGGCGAAGTCGCGCAGCGCACCGTTGAGCGATCGGGGTTCGGGATGGGCGTAGACCAGCAGGACCTTCATGGCACGTACCTCTCGAGGGAAAGGTGGCCAGGCTAGGTGACGGCGGAGTTATGCTGGAAATGAATTACCGAAACAGTAGCCATTGCCATGCACAATAGCTTGCGCCGCCTCGATCTCAACCTGCTGGTGACTCTCGACGCCCTCCTGGTGGAATTCAAC
Organism: Pseudomonas oryzihabitans; assembly: GCF_014522265.1. Classification (GTDB taxonomy): domain Bacteria; phylum Pseudomonadota; class Gammaproteobacteria; order Pseudomonadales; family Pseudomonadaceae; genus Chryseomonas; species Chryseomonas aestiva. The sequence goes on along the minus strand of NZ_CP017024.1, from coordinate 2,313,666 downwards.
GTCACCCGCGCCGCGCGCCGCCTGAATCTGGCGCAGCCCACCGTCAGCCTGCAGCTGGGTCGGCTGCGCCAGCTGCAGGACGATCCCCTGCTGCTACCTGGGCCGCGCGGCATGCGACCCACGGCGCGCGCGGCGGCGCTGCGTGAACCCTTGCGCCAGGCGCTGGCAGCCCTGGACGAGGCCTTGGCACCGGCCGCCCCTTCGAACCGGCTCGCGCCGAGCGAACCTGGCGCATCGCCGCCAGCGACCACAGTGCCACCACCCTGCTCACCCCGCTGCTGGCTGACCTGCGCCAGCAGGCGCCCGGCATCCGCCTGGCGCTGCTGGACAAGAAGCCGGCGTTGCTCGCCGAGCAACTGGAGGGGGATCGCCTGGACCTGGCGCTGGACGTGGCCGATACCGCCGCAGCGGGTCTGCGTCAGCGGCTGCTGTTCACCGAACACTATCTGCTGGCGGGCCGGCGCGGCCATCCGGCGCTGCAGCAACCTGTGTCCCTGGAAACCTTCTGCCAACTGGATCAGGCGCTGGTTTCGCCGAGCGGTGGCGGCTTCGCCAGCGTCACTGACCGGTTGCTGGCGGAACAGGGCCGCGAACGGCGGGTGGTGCTGTCGGTGCCCCACTTCGCCACCCTGGCCAGTGTCCTCCTGGTCAGCGATCTGGTGGCCCTGCTGCCCGCCCAGATCGCCCTGAACCATCCCGGTCTCCAGGTCCAGCCGCCCCCCTGGCCATCCTGGGCTTCGACATGCTGCTGCTCTGGCCCGAACGCCTGCACCGCGATCCAGCCCATGCCTGGCTGCGCGAACGGATCGTCGCCAGCCTCGTGAGCTGAACGCCCGCCTGACCAATCGACTCTCTGCATGGAGGGCATACAGCGGCTTGGCTGTTCGCCCCGGCCCTGGCCCGGCATCCTTGGTCACCTCGTACGAACGCGGCACGACTGCCCGCAGTCACATGCTTCGTCACTGTCCCTTCCGGAGTCCTCCATGGCCAAGCTACGTCTCTTCACCTCGCCATCTGCCTTTCCCAACCCGCAACGGCTGCGGCTGTTCATCCAGGAAAAGGGCATCGCCGACCAATTCGAGGAGGTCATCCTGAAGATGGCGCCCGAAGGCGAGCAACGCCAGTGGCAGCATCTCAAGCGCAATCCCTGGGGCGAGACGCCGACCCTGGAACTCGCCGACGGCGGCTACCTGGCCGAGAGCGCGGCCATCGCCCGCTATCTGGACAACAGCTATCCCGGCCGCAAGGTAATGGGCGAAACGCCGCTGGAGCAGGGCCAGGACGCCATGTGGAATGACCGCATCTTCATCCATGTGCTCTATCGCATCGTGACCATGTTCCATGTGCAGCACGAAGGCCTCGGCCACAAGCTGGAGCTGACCCACAATCCGCAGTGGGGCGAGCATTGCCGCAAGGAAGCCCTGATGCACGCGGCGCTGGTGGATCGGCACCTGGCGGATGGTCGCGAGTGGCTGCTGGGCGGCGCGGCGCCGACCTTTGCCGACATCACCCTGTGCACCGCCATCGCCTTCTCCAAGTTCCCCACCAACCAGACGCCGCTGGACGAGCGCTTCGAGCACCTGGCGGCCTTCTGGGCGCGCTGGCAGCAGCGCGACAGCTTCCGCGCGGCCTATGCCGACGGCAACAGCGGACTGGACGAACTGGCGTCCCTGGCACGCGGCTGACTCCGTTCAGACCGCCTCTCCCCTACGGGGCGAAACTCCGTAGCGTGGAAAACGGCGCAGCCTTTTCCACTGGACTGACCGCTAACCACCCCTCTCCCCTGGGAGAGGGCCGGGGTGAGGGTCGTACCCACCTGACTCGCTAGCCGAGCCGCTCGCGCAATACCGCCAGGGCCACCTCCGGCCCACCGACGACGATGCTGGCCGGTACCGCCAGCATCAGGTTCAGCGGCAGACCGAATTCCTCCAGCGTCCAGCCGTCACGGTCCAGCAGCCCCACGCCTACCCACTCGGGATGTCGCGCACGAATCCGCTCGGCCAGGCTGCCCGCCTCCGGGACATAGCCCACCACCGGCTTGCCCAGCGCTACCGCATAGCCCACCTCGAAACAGGTGCCGCTGTCAGGCTCGGCGCCGCGAAAGAAATCCAGGCTGGCCAGGACGCCATCCGCCTGCTCGATCAGCGCCAGATTCGCCCGATAGATCCAGGCCGCCTGCTCCCCTGGTTCGGTCAGCCTCGGGGAAGGGCGTTGTCCAGCGGAAACAGCCCCGTGCAGCCATGACGGGCGCACAGCGCCTTGAGCGCGTCGCCCTGGGCGACGGCATCGGGCCGGAAGACTTCGGGACCGGCGAGATAGATACAGGGTGGCATGGCAGGACCTCGCGAAATGGCCAGTGTAGAGGGTGGGCGATACCCCGTCTGCCTGACGAGGTTTCGTGGCCGCCCTGCCACTCGTGCTGTCGGCATGACCGTTGGCGCAATAACCAATCCGCCCGGCCCCAGCTGTATACGTTTTGAAAGCTAGACCTTTTAACATCGGCGCACCTTGAGAGCCTGAATCCTCCGCTGTTCGGAATCGGCTCGCCTCCTGGGCATGCTCGCTTCGGTGTCGCCTGATGTCTGGCCGTTTTCTGCTGACCGCTCATCTCAATCGACTGATTAATGCCTTGCTGGTGGTGACCTCGCTCGCCACCGCCTGCGGCATGGCCCTGCTCGTCCAGCAGGCCCAGGAGAACTCGATGAGCATGGGCCTGACCCGTGACCAGTTGCCGGTCTACGAGGAGGCGCTGCGGCTGGTGGAGGCCGTCTCCGCCGAGCGTGGCCCGACCAATGCCCTGCTCGGCGGTCGCGGCGGCGATAGCCATGAGCTGGCGCGCGCCCGGGCCCTGAGCGATCAGCGCTTCGCCCGGCTACAGGTGCTGTTGCAGGGCTGCCGGCAATGCAGCGTGACCGCCGAGCAGGCGGCAAACGGCTATCAGACGCTGCTGCAGGCCCGTGCCCGGGTCGACCAGCGCCTCCGGGGGACGCCGGACGATCCCCCGTCCCAGGACATCGCCACCGTGGTCCAGGGTATGTTCCGCGCCCTCGACAGCAACTTCATCACCGCCGACCTCACCCTGCACGACCTCATCCAGCGCAGCCCGGCCGTGGCCATCTACCTGGTCAATGCCAAGCTGGCCGCCCGTCTGCGCGACACCGCCGGACGCCTGGGTTCGCTGCTGACCCCGGCGCTGCAGGCGCAGCGCCTGCCCAGCGGGGCGGAACAGGTCCAGTTGCTGCAGACCCAGGGTCGCATCAACCAGCTGATGGATCTCTTGCGCAGCAACCTCAACCTGGCCCCCGGCCGTCCCGAGCACGACTGCTTCTTGCATGTGCAAAAGCGCTACCTGGGCGAAGGCCTGGACTGGTACCACCAGACCCTCGCCGCCCTGGCGACCGGCACGGCGCCCACTGCGGCCAGCTTCGCCCAGGGCTATGTCCCGACCATGGTCAGCATCCTGGAGTTGCGCGACGAGATGCTGAGTCTGGCCCGTGACGAAGCCGATGCCCTGGCACGCGAGGCCCAGCTGCGGCTGTGGCTGACCATCGCCGCGGCGGTGGGCATCCTGCTGGCGCTGGGTACCGGTCTACTGTTGCTCAAGCAGCGCCTGCTGACGCCGCTGCTGGCCAATACCCAGCGACTGCTCAGCCTCAGCCGGCGCGCCCGACCGCTCGGGACGGTGGCCGAAGATGACCCGCGCAGCCTGTTCGCCGCCTTCGCCCAGCTGGAGGACGAGTTACTGCAGGCCGACCGGCTGCGTGAGGAGCGTGATGCCCTGATCGCCGAACTGGGGGTCCGCGCGGAGACCGACTACCTGACCGGCCTGGCCAATCGACGCGCCTTCGAACGCGAGCTGGCGCAGGGGGTGACCCGCACCGCCGGGCAGCTGGCGGCGATCGCCTTCGATATCGATCACTTCAAGCGCATCAACGACACCTACGGGCACGCCGCCGGTGATCTGCTGCTGCAGCAACTGGCGCAGCGCTGCCGCGAGCTGCTGCGTCCCGGTGATCGCATCGCCCGGATCGGTGGCGAGGAATTCGCCGTGCTCGCCGATGTAGCCCAGCCGACCGACGCCCTGGCACTGGCCGAGCGCCTGCGCTGCGGCATCGCCGAGGCGCCCTTCGCCGTCGGCCCGACCGAGGCGCTGCCGGTCACCGCCAGCTTCGGCGTGGCGGTGACGCCGCGGCTGGCGGAAGGCGTCCCGGTCCGCCTGCTGGCCCAGGCCGATGCCGCCCTCTACCGCGCCAAGCATCGCGGGCGCAATTGCAGCGAGATCGCCGAACTCGGCTAGACCGGCAGGGCCAGCGACCGCGGCAGCGCTTCGTCGAGCAGGCGGCAGGCGGCCTCGCCCACGCGCCGCACGCCCTCCTCGATCCCCGGACGCTGGGCCTGGGCATAGTTCAGGCGCAGGCAGTTACGGTACTTGCCCGAGGCAGAAAAGATGCTGCCGCAGGCGATCTGCACGCTCTGGGCGAGCAGTTCGCGATTGAGTCGATGGCTGTCGCAGGCCTCGGGCAACTCCACCCACAGCAGGAAGCTGCCCTGGGGCTGGCTGACCCGGGTTCCGGCGGGAAAGTAGCGCTGCACCCAGGCACTCATCAGGTCGCGATTGCGCTGGTACTGGGCGCGCATGCGGCGGACGTGCACGGTGTAGTGACCGGCGGCGATGAATTCGGCGATGGCCAGCTGCGGCTGGGGAGCGGTACAGCCGGTGCCTATGTACTTGAGGTGCAGGATGCGCTCGGCATAGCGCCCGGGCGCCACCCAGCCAACCCGGAGACCGGGTGCCAGGGTCTTGGAAAAGGAACTGCAGAGGATTACCCGATCGTCTTCGTCGAAGGCCTTGAGCGCTCGCGCCCGCGGATAGCCATAGAGCAGATCGCCATAGACATCGTCTTCGATCACCGCCAGGTCGTGCTTGCGCGCCAGGGCCACCAGCTGGCGCTTGTTGGCCTCGGGCATGCAGTAGCCCAGGGGATTGTTGCAACTGGGGGTGAGCTGGATGGCCCGTACCGGCCATTGCTCCAGGGCCAGTTCCAGCGCCGGCAGGCTGATGCCGGTGCGCGGATCGGTAGGGATCTCCAGTGCCTTGAGGCCCTGACCCTTGAGGGTCTGCATCACCCCGTGAAAGGTCGGCGAATCCACCGCGACGATGTCGCCCTCCTGGCAGGTGGCGCGCAAGGCCGTGGCCAGGGCCTCGTGGGCACCGCTGGTGATGACGATGTCATCGGCGGTGAGCACGCAGCCGGCATCCAGCTGCAGCCGGGCCACCTGTTCGCGCAAGGCCACCACGCCCTGGATGCTGTCGTAGGACAGCCCGGCATTGCCCGGCCGCCGCGCCAGGCGCGCCATGCCGGCCAGCAAGGGGGCCAGGGTCGGCGCCTCGGTATCCGGCAGGCCGCGGCCGAGTTGCACCCGTACCGAATCCGGGGTGGAGGTCATCAGCTCGCGCACTGGCTCCCAGCCGGACACCTCCACCGGCCAGCGCGCCGGGCGGGTCACCCGCGGCAACTCGATGACGCGTCTTTCCAGGCGGACGAAATAGCCGGACTTGGGCCGTGGCTCCACCAGCCCGCGGTCCTCCAGCAGCCGATAGGCCTGCTGCACCGTGGCCAGACTGACCCCGTGCTCCTGGGCCAGGGCGCGCACCGACGGCAGGCGCTCGCCCGGTCGATAGAGACCCTGTTCGATACGACGGCCGAGGGCATCGGCCAGCAGCTGATAGCGATTCATGTCCGGACTATAGCGGCGCAGGCGGGGATGGCGCGCCATACAGATAGCCACGCCCTGCACCATACAGCCGAACGCTGTAAGGCGGCTGTATGGCGGACAACCCACCGGCCTGGGTCTGCCCCTGAGGCGGCTAGCGGCGGAGCATGGAGACAGCCCAGGAGAGACGCCATGCCCAGAGACCCCAGCCTTCACGATCAGACCCGCGCCAGCGGCTGCTGGCTGCTGTTCCAGCGCCAGCTGACCACCCGCCGCAGCCTGCCGGACCTTACCGACCGGGAACTGGCCGATATCGGCCTGGATCGCCATACCGCCCTGCATGAGGCCCAGCGCCCCTGGTGGCGGCTGCTGCTGGAGGCCTGGCGTCAGTCCGGCAGACGCGACAGCCGCGCCGCCCAGTCCGCCACCGGTGCCGGCGACTCCGGGTGCCAGAGTCTGCGCCAGACCACCGCCAGCTGTTCGCGACCGCCGCGCTCGCGCGGCCACAGCGAGGGTTCGGCGACCAGTCGCCAACCGCTGGCCTCGCGCTGAGCCAGGGCGAAACGGAAACTGTGGTAGCCGGTGGCGCCAAGGCGCAGATCGGTCACCACCAGGTCGTCGCCCAGGCGGTCATAGCGCAGCCAGTCGTCGGTGAACCAGCGCAGCCGCTGTTCGGCCGGCGAGTCGGCGACGATCGGCGCCAGTTCGCCCCCGCGTGGCAGCGGGACCAAGGTGGGCGGGCGGTCGTCGAACAGCCCCACCCAGGTTTCCCGGTAGCGTTCGGGTCCGTCATCCACCATGACCCGCCAGAGCAGACTGGTGAAGGGCAGCGGCGCGCTGAACAGGCGTGCATCCGCCTGCCCCTGGGCCGCCAGCGCCTGGCGTACCTGGCGCTCGGCGGAATATTTGGCCACCAGGGTCCAACCCAGATAGGCCGTGGAGAGCAGCAGGGCCACCATGGCCAGCCGAGGGGTTCTGCCCCTGGGGCCAATCACCAGGCCAGCGAGTACCGCCACCAGCAACGGCAGGGTATAGAGCGGATCGATGATGAAGACGCTGGACCAGGCTATCGGGGTGGTCGGCAGCGGCCAGAACAGCTGGGTGCCATAGGTGGTGAAGGCATCCAGCAAGGGATGAGTAATGAGCACCAGCCAGAGCGTCAGGAACAGGCGTGCCTGGCTGTAACCCGGATCGCGCCAGCGACTGCAGATCAAGGTCAGCAGCAGGGCCAGTCCGGTCAGCACGAACAGCGAATGGCTGAAGCCACGGTGGTAGGTCATCTCCTTGACGGCATCGCCGTAGTCGATGACCACATCGAGATCCGGCAGGGTGGCCAGGGCGGCGCCATAGAGGATCGCGCGCCGACCCTGCCAGCGACCCAGCAGTGCGGTCTGGACGGTAGCGCCGAGCACGGCCTGGGTCAGCGAATCCACCGGTCAGAGCTCCCGGGCGAAGTCGAGCATCAGCCGCGCCAGGGCCTGGGGCGTCTGCAGCGGCATCAGGTGACCGGCACCGGGAATGACCTGCAGCCGGCTGTTGGGGAAGGCCGCCAGGGTGGTGCGGCGCTGTTCGTCCGGACCCGGCACCTGCTGGTCATCGGCGCCGCAGACCAGCAGCACCGGATAGTCCAGGGTCTCGATGCGGTCGCTCCAGTCCTCCCGACTGCCATGATCGACCCAGGCCCGCCAGGCTTGCAGATTCAGCCGCTGGGCATCGGCGATCACCACCTCGCGGATGGCATCGGGCAGGCGATGGGCGCTGGATTCGTCGACAAAGGCCTCGGCCTCCGCCCGGCTCTTGCCATAGGCGCGCTGGGCATCGCGATCCGCCTCGCTCATGGGCTGCGGCCCGGGCGGCGAAGGCGCCACCAGGATCAGCCCGAGCAGATACTCCGGTCGCCGCGCCGCCAGCACCACGGCCACCTTGCCGGTCATCGAGTGGCCCACCAGGATGCAACGCTCCAGGCCCAGGGCACGGATGCTGGCATCCACCTGGTCGGCCATCTCGGCGACGCTGTAACCCTCGACCGCGGCGGCATCGCCGAAGCCTGGCGTATTGAGCGCCACGCAACGGTGTTCGCCATCCAGGTAGGGCGCGGTGGGAAACCAGGTGCGGTGCGAGCCGCCGAGAAAGTGCATGAGCACGAAGGTGGGCGAACCGCTGCCCTGCTGACTGTGGGGAAGCATGGGAAATCCTCGGTGCGGGGCTGAAGGCGGATACGTCTCAGATGGAGGGGTAGGCATCGCGCGAAGTTCCGCTTCGCTGAAGACCCGGCAACCCGGGCCGCGCTCGCCGGTCTCACCCAGAACCACCCCCTTTCCGGAGTCCACCATGGCCGATCTGTCGCGCTTCCCCATCACCCATCGCTGGCCCGCCCGGCATCCCGAGCGCCTGCAACTCTATTCGCTGCCTACGCCCAATGGCGTCAAGGTGGCCATCCTGCTGGAAGAGCTCGGCCTGCCCTACGAGGTGCATCGCATCGACTTCGGCCAGGACGACCAGCACACTGCGGAATTCCTCTCCCTGAGCCCCAACAACAAGATCCCCGCCCTCCTCGACCCCGACGGCCCCGGTGGCGAACCCCTGGGACTGTTCGAATCCGGCGCCATCCTGCTCTACCTCGCGGAAAAGACCGGACGCCTGCTGCCCGAGGCGCCGGCGCAACGCTACCAGGCCATCCAGTGGCTGATGTTCCAGATGGGAGGCATCGGCCCCATGTTCGGCCAGCTCGGCTTCTTCACCAAGTTCGCCGGCAAGGACATCGAAGACAAGCGCCCCCGCGACCGCTACGTGACCGAGGCCCGGCGCCTGCTCGGCGTGCTGGAAGGTCAGCTCGGGGGCCGCGCCTGGATCCTGGGCGAGGACTACAGCCTCGTCGACATCGCCACCTTCCCCTGGATCCGCGCCCTGCTGGAGGTCTACCAGGTGGCCGACCTGATCGGCTTCCAGGACTTTCCCAAGGTCCGTCGCGCCCTCGACGCCTTCCTCGCCCGCCCGGCAGTGCAACGCGGCCTGCAGATCCCGGCAGCGCCCTGATGCCGGGCGACGTCGAGCTGGGGCTGCGCCAGTGGCGAGCGGAGGATGGCGCCGCGTTCGCCAGGCTGAATGCCGATCCCGAGGTGATGCGGCATTTTCCTGCTTGCCTGGACCGGGCGGCCAGTGATGCGCTGCTCCAGCGTTGCCGGCAGGGCATTGCCGAGCGCGGCTGGGGGTTCTGGGCGCTGGAGCGCCGTACCGACGGCGCCCTGCTCGGCTTGCTCGGAATCAGCCCGGTGTCATCCGATCTTCCTTTTGCACCTGCGGTCGAGATCGGCTGGCGGCTGGATCGCCCCTATTGGGGCAAGGGCTACGCCAGCCGCGGTGCCCAGTTGGCCCTGGCCCACGCCTTCGACACTCTCGGACTCGACGAAGTGGTCGCCTTTACCGCGGCAGCCAATCAGCCGTCACTGGCCGTGATGCGCCGGCTGGCGATGGCCGACGCCGGTCACTTCGAACATCCGCGTCTGCCACCAAGCCATCCGCTTCGACCGCATCGGCTGTTTCGGCTGAGCCAGGCGCAATGGACGGCCGCGCGCGTCGCAGCTGAGTAGACTGTCCCCTTCTCCAAGGTAGAGCGGTACCGATGACTGCAAGGCCGGATACACACGAGGCGACCCTGATAGTCGAGACAGTCCACTGGCGCCTGGGTTATCGGCGGGACTCTCGGTATCCCGGTCTTCTGACCCTGAGCAGTCAACAAGCCGTGAGCGACTTCAACACACTCGACGCGCCTAGTCTGGCCGAATTAGGTCAGCAACTGGGGTTCGCCGAGAAACTTCTGCAGCGCTGTTATGCACCCTACAGGGTGGTCTTCTACAAGCTGGGCTTTTCCGCAGGCTTCTCCCTGCACGTGCACATTGCGCCGATTTCGCACGCACTGCTGAACGAAATCGCAGCCCACTCCAGTTACAGCGACGACCCGGATGGCAACGATGCCATCCTCTATCTGAGCCGCGAATATGGCGAGCGAGACCTTGGGCCAGAGGAGCAACAGACGCAAAGGATCGAGATCGCGCGCCTCAGAGAGATGGCCAACGAGCTTTTGCGTCAGCCCGGTAACTTTCTATAGCCGACCTGCCCTATCAAGAAGCCTAAACGCGCCTGGCCACGGCTAGAGCATCACCTGCTCCCAGATTAAACTGCGCGGATGTCACGCTCAGAACGGCTGTTCGATCTGCTCCAGGCCTTGCGCAGGCACCGCCGCGCCGTGAGTGGCCGCGCCTTGGCCGCAGAAACGGGAGTCAGTCTACGCACTCTGTACCGCGACATCGCCAGCCTGCAGGCGCTGGGTGCGGCGATCGAGGGTGAACCGGGCGTCGGCTATATCCTCAAGCCAGGTTTTCTGCTGCCACCGCTGATGTTCACCCCGAAGAACTTGAAGCCCTTGTCCTCGGCTCGCGCTGGGTAGCCGAACGCACCGATGGCAGCCTGGCAGCGGCCGCCAGCAATGCCCTGGCACGGATCTCCGCGGTCCTGCCGAGCGAGCTGCAAAACGAATTGGCCATGACCACCCTGCTCATCGGACCGAGTCGGGAAACACCCCGCAACCAGGTCGATCCGGCGATCCTGCGTCAAGCCATACGCCAGGAAACCAAGCTCACCCTGGTTTATCGCGATGCCACTGACAGCGAATCCCAGCGCACCATCTGGCCCTTCGCGCTGGCCTACTTCGACGCCGCACGGGTGCTGCTCGGCTGGTGTGAGTTGCGTAAAGACTTCCGTAGCTTTCGCGCCGATCGCATCGTCTCGGCAAAGGCCTGCGAAGAACGCTATCCACAGCGCCGTCAGAGCCTGCTCAGAGATTGGCGAAGGCAGATGAAACGCCAGGGTTCCATGCCTGCCTGAATGCTGACAGAAACTGGCAGTGGGGTTCCTTAGACTGGGCGGCATCACCACAGAGGAGATGCGCCATGCACTACAGCACCAGTCTGATGTTCTATGTTGCCGATGTCCGTACCAGCCGGAATTTCTACGCCGAATTGCTTGGCCTCACCCCGGTCGAGGACGGCCCTGGTTTCGCCCTCTTCGTGCTTCCGTCCGGTCTCGCCCTGGGCTTGTGGACAAGGGAAGCCGTGGTTCCTGCGGTTGGCGCGGGAAGCGCGACGGGTGAATTGGGCTTCAAGGTGGCCAGCATGCCGGCGGTGGATGAGCTGTACGATCGCTGGCGCATGCAGGGCGCCGAAGCGCTTTTACCGCCAACCAACCTGCCGTTCGGCCGCAGCTTCGTCGTACGCGATCCTGACGGTAACCGACTGCGAGGCTATGCGGTGCATCCCGACTGATTCCTGCTGGCGGCCTCACTCCAGCAGCTGGCACGTCACATGCCAGCTGCTGGAGTGAGGCCCGCATGGTACAAACCCTTAGCAGCCTCGATCCTGCGAGACGTCCAGCCCTGTCCAGGTCGCCGCACCATGCCACTGCCCCATCCACCCCTAGCGCAACTGACTGTCCTTGCTCGCCCGCCGGTTGTAGCCGCCGGCGCGCTGGTCTTCGGCGTCCTGCTCGGACTGGCAGCGGATGCACAGGTGCACACCCGGGACCGCCTGGCGGCGCGCCTCGGGGATGGCGTCGCCGCACTCCTCACAATGGGTGAGGCTCGCGCCTCGGTGCAGACGGCTGCGGGCGCGTTGCACCGCATCGTCCACCGTGCTGTCGATCTGTTCCTGAACCGCGCCGTCTCCGGCCCAACCATTGGCCATGGCTGATCTCCCGCTGCATTGCCCTGATAGCCATTGGAAGCGCAGTTCGCGCAGTTGTTCGCTGCCGCCCAGCATCCGCTCGTCGTGGCGGCGCCTGCCGTGGCTGCTGATGCTGGGCGTGGCGCTGACGGGCTGTGCCAGCCGCGACCTGCTGCGCCAGGTCACGACCGGGCTCTGCGTACCCAATGCCCGCCTCACCGGCCTGGCCACCCCCTGTCGCCAGGTGGTCAAGGACCCCGGCTTCGCCGTGCTGCGCGCGCCGGGTGAGCGACAGCATTTCATCCTGGTACCCCTGCGGCCCCTGCGCGGACTGGAGAGTCCGGCGCTCTGGCAGCCCGGCCAACCCAACTGGTTCGGCCTGGCCTGGCGCCAGCGCTGGTACCTGAGCGCCTGGGGCCAGGCGCCGGTGGCGGACGAGCGGATCGCCCTGGCCCTCAATGCCCCCAGCGGGCGCAGCCAGGATCAGCTGCATGTGCACCTGGCCTGCCTGCGGCCCGAGGTGCGCGAGCAGCTCTCGCCACTGGTGCCCGAGCTGGACGAACACTGGCGCGCGCTGCCCATGGCGCTGGCGGGCGGTCGTTATCAGGCGCGGCGGCTGAGCGAAGCCCAGTTGCTGCCCGCGGATTTCTTCCAGGCCCTGGCCAGCCAGCCGCCCTACCCGCTGCCGGACCCACGGCTGTCGCTGGCGGTGGTGGCGCTGCCGAGCCGGGATGCCAGCCGCCAGTTCCTGCTGCTGGCCGGCCGCGCGGGCAGCCAGCCGGGCGACCAGGGTTCGGCCGAGCGGCTGCTGGTGGCGGACTGCCAGGGAACGACCGGGGCCCCGGCGACTCAATAGCGCCAGCGCGCCAGGAGGCCACATGCCGCAGGAATTCCAAGAACTCTTCGACTTCATCGATCAGCTGCTCGCCTGGTCCGACTTCTATCTCAAGTCCGGCCTGCTGCTCTGCGGGGTGGGCATGCTGGCTGGCGCCATCGCCTGGAAACACTGGTGGGGCAAGGCGCTGGCCTTCGGCTGCGCCGGCCTGGGCGCACTCGCGGCCCTGAGTCTGGATCTGTTGCAGCGCCTCTGAAGCGCCGCCGGCAAGATCCTGAATGACCTGGCAGCTTTCGCCTGCCGCCGCATGGCGGCAAGATGACACTGGCCGTCGCTTTCCGCCGCCAAAGCTTGAACTGCTTCACCGTCTCGAACAGCGGGCGCTACGGGTTGGCGGATAGAGCGCGGCAGCTTGCTAGGGTACTGCCCCACAATAATCCGGCTTGTTCACCACGGCCTTCATCTTTTCAGCTCATGCATAAAGACCCGATCATGCCCATGTCCCCATCTCGCCTGCTGTCCCGCCTCCCGCATCTCGGCCTCTGCCTGGCCGCCTCCCTCGCTTCCCTGGCCGGCACCGCCGTGGCCCAGGAAGGCACTGCCCGCTGGGTCAGCGACAGCCTGACCACCTATGTCCGCAGTGGTCCCACCGATGGCTATCGCATCGTCGGCACCCTCAAGTCCGGGCAGAAGGTCGAGCTGATCAGCACCCAGGGCGACTACAGCCAGGTGCGCGGCGAAGGCGGCAGCACCGTCTGGATCCCCAATGCCGACCTGCAGGCCAAGCCCGGCCAGGCCGAGCGCCTGCCGCAGCTGGAACAGCAGGTGGCCGAGTTGAGCGGCCAGCTCAAGACCATCGACGACAGCTGGAAGAATCGCGTCCAGGGCATGCAGGAGACCCTGGATTCGCGCAAGAAACAGATCGACGAACTGGAGAGCCGCCGCAAGGACCTCGACGCCCAGCTCACCCAGGCCCAGTCGGAATTGCGCAGCACCCAGGCCAAGCTCGGCAACGAGAACAAGCAGGCGCTGATGCAGTACATGGTCTACGGCGGCAGTATCGCCGGCGCCGGCCTGCTGGCCGGCCTGATCCTGCCGTCCATGACGCGGGGTCGCAAGAAGAACGACCGCTGGTTCTAGACGTCGGCTATCAGCCGTCCTCACGGCGGGGTGCAACCCGGGGTCGCGGCGCGTGCCTTAAAAAGGCACCGCTTCTGCTACCGTGGCCCGACGCCTCCCGTCCAGACGAGCCCCCATGCCCGATACCCCGCGCGTTCGCATCCAGCAGGTCGAGACCCTTTCCGCCGACTGGGGCCTGCTGAAAAAGACCACCTTCGACTACCTGCGCCGCGACGGCAGCTGGCAACGCCAGACCCGCGAGACCTACGACCGCGGCAATGGCGCCACCATCTTGCTGTATGACCGCGAACGGCGCACCGTGCTGCTGATCCGCCAGTTCCGCCTGCCGACCCTGGGCAACGGCCTGGCCGATGGCCTGCTGGTGGAGACCCCCGCCGGCCTGCTCGATGCGGCCGCCCCGGAAGAGCGCATCAAGGCCGAAGTCGAGGAAGAGACCGGCTATCGCCTGGACAACGTCCAGCACCTGTTCGACGCCTTCATGAGTCCCGGCTCGGTGACCGAGTTGCTGCACTTCTTTGCTGCTGAATACCGCGCCGACCAGCGCATCGCCGACGGCGGTGGCCTGCACGAGGAAGGCGAGGACATAGAGCTGCTGGAATTGCCCTTCGACGAGGCCCTGGCCATGGCCCGTGACGGTCGGCTGCTGGATGGCAAGACCATCATGCTGCTGCAGTACGCCGCCCTCTACCTGCTGTCGCGCTAGCCCATGGAACTGATCCGCAACCGTATCGAGCGGCAGGTGATGAGCCTCACCGGACTGTCCCTGGGCGAAGTCGACTACGAGCAGCCGCCGGGCGATCCGGGGCTGTTCGGGCCTGACAGCATCCCCTGGCGGGTACACAGCGACTTCACCTGCATGCTGATCGGCGGCGTCGCCGCCCTGCTCATGCAGACCCTGCACCCGCTGGCCCTGGCCGGGGTCTGGGACCATTCGAAGTTTCGCGAAGACATGCTCGGCCGCCTGCGCCGCACCGGCCAGTTCATCGCCGCCACCACCTTCGGCAGCCGCGGCGATGCCGAGCGGCTGATCGCCCGGGTCCAGGCCATCCACCGGCATATCCGCGGCCGGGCCGCCGACGGTCGCCCCTACAGCGCCGAAGACCCGGTGCTGCTGACCTGGGTCCATGTGGCCGAGGTCAGCCATTTCCTCGCGGCCTATCTGCGCTATTTCGATCCTCAGCTGCCGGGTGCCGAACAGGATCGCTACTACGCCGAGATCGCCCTGGTCGCCGAACGCCTGGGCGCGACCGACGTGCCCCGCTCGCGAGCGGAGATCGCCGCCTACTACCAGGCAATACGCCCCCAACTGGTCTGCGACGAACGCAGCCGCGAGGTCTGCCGGGTGCTGCTGCAGGCGCCCGCGCCCAGCGCTCTGGCCAAGCCCTTCGGCGCCCTGATGATGCAGGCCGGCATCGACCTGCTGCCCGACTGGGCCAGCGCGGAACTGGGTTTCCACCAGGGCCCGTTGCAAAAACGGCTGATTCGTACCGGTATCGGCGCCACCGCCCCGGTGCTGCGCTGGGCCGTCCGCAACGGCTCTTCCCATCGCGCCAGGCGGCGGATGGGGATCGAGGGCTGAGGCAGGTTGAATTGAGACGGCTTCATCGTCGAAGCCCAAGAGCCCGAGTTACGTCAAGGCATTCGGACGACCCCCTCTCCCCCAGGGAGAGGGTTGGGGTGAGGGCGCGCCTCACGACGAAGTCCCAGTGGAAAAGGCTGCGCCGTTTTCCACGCTACGGCTACACCTCAGGCCGCACCGTAGGTTGGGCTGAGACGGCTCCACCGTCGAAGCCCAACAGCTGGGATTCGACGTAGCAACAGAGGGTATCCGCCCCTGGCCCTACAGCATCCGCACCTTGATCGACCGGCCCTTGATCTTGCCTTCGCTCAGCCGCTGCAGCGCCTGGCGGGCAATATCGCGCTCCACGGCGACGAAGGCCTGGTTGTCGAACAGGGTGATCTTGCCGATCTTGGCGCCGGGCAGGCCGGCGTCGCCGGTCAGGGCGCCAAGAATGTCGCCGGGGCGCAGCTTGTCCTTCTTGCCCGCCGCCAGGGCCAGGGTGTGCATGGTCGGCACCAGCGGCTCCGGGGTATCGCGCAGGGCGCCGAGGGACTGCCAATCCAGCGGCGAGCCCTGCTGAGCCTCGATGGCCTGGGCGCGGCTGGCCTCGGCCGGTGCCACCAGCGACAGCGCCAGGCCCTGCTCGCCCGCCCGCCCGCTGCGGCCGATGCGATGCACGTGCACCGCCGGATCGCGGGACAGCTCCACGTTGATCACGGCCTCCAGGCCGGCGACGTCGATGCCGCGGGCCGCCACGTCGGTGGCCACCAGCACGCAGAGACTGCGGTTGGCGAACATCGCCAGCACCTGATCGCGCTCGCGCTGCTCCAGATCGCCATGCAGGGCAGCCGCGGAGATGCGCTGGGCATGCAGCGCCTCGACCACCTCCTGGCACTGCTGACGGGTCTGGCAGAAGGCCACGGCACTGGCCGGGCGATGGTGCCGGAGCAGGCGCACCACGGCGGCGAGGCGGTCCGGGGCGGCGATCTCGTAGAAGCGCTGACGGATCTGGGTGTCGCTGTGCTGACTCTCGACGCTGATGCGCAGCGGCGCACGCAGATAGTCCTGGGCCAGACGCTCGATGCCTTCCGGATAGGTCGCCGAGAACAGCAGCGTCTGCCGCCGTGCCGGGGTCTGGCTGAGGATGTCGGCGATGGCCTCGATGAAGCCCATATCGAGCATGCGATCGGCTTCGTCGAGCACCGCGACATTGAGGCCGTCCAGCACCAGGGTGCCCTTGCGCAGGTGCTCCTGCACCCGACCCGGGGTGCCGACGATCACCTGGGCGCCATGCTCCAGGGAGGCGATCTGCGGCCCCAGCGGCATGCCGCCGCAGAGGGTCAGGATCTTCAGGTTGGGCGTAGTGCGCGCCAGGCGGCGCAGTTCGCGGGCCACCTGATCCGCCAGTTCGCGGGTCGGACAGAGCACCAGGGCCTGACAGCCGAAATAGCGCGGATTGAGTCCCGTCAGCAAGCCGATGCCAAAGGCCGCCGTCTTGCCCGAACCGGTCTTGGCCTGGGCGATGAGGTCCTGGCCCTTGAGGATGATGGGCAGGCTGGCCGCCTGGATGGGCGTCATGCTCAGGTAGCCGAGCTCGGCCAGATTGGCCTGCATGGCCTCGGCCAGTGGCAGGGAAGCGAAGGATGAGGGCACGGGAGTCCTGTGAAACGGCTGGTAAAGGTTTACCAGTTTAGCAGAAGGGTACCCAGGCTCCTGTGAATGGACGCTGGATGAGGGGCTACCTATGCTAAGGGGTACGACAACTCAAGGAAGCTTCACCATGTTCGACCGGCCTGTGCTCTATACCCACCCCATGTCGCGCGGACGCATCGTGCGCTGGCTGCTGGAGGAGCTCGGACAACCCTACGAGGTGCAGCGGGTCGACTACGGGCCGGCGATGAAATCCCCGGCCTATCGCGCCATCAATCCCATGGGCAAGGTACCGGCGCTGCGCCATGGCGCCGCCGTGGTGACCGAGACCGCCGCCATCTGCGCCTATCTCGCCGACGCCTTTCCCGCCGCGGGGCTCGCGCCGCCACTGAGCGATCCGGCGCGCGGTGCCTACTACCGCTGGCTGTTCTTTGCCGCCGGTCCGCTGGAGGCCGCCACCACCAACCAGGCGCTGGGCGTCGTCCTGCCCGAGGACCCGCAAAAGCGCGGCGCGGTGGGCTATGGCAGTCTCGACGAGGTGCTCGACACCCTCGACGCCGCCCTGGCCCCGGGCGAGTACCTGGTGGATGATCGCTTCACCGCCGCCGACGTCTATGTCGGCGCTCATCTCGCCTGGGGCATGGCCTTTGGCACCGTCGAGAAACGTCCGCACTTCGAGCGCTATGTCGCCGGGCTGGTAAGCCGCCCGGCCGCGGTACGCGCCCGCGAACTCGACGACGCCGAGCTCGCCACGCTCAACTAGTACCGCGGCTACAGCTCCACCGGTCCACGCGGATGGTGCAACGGGCAGCCGTTACGCTCGCTGCGGAACTGCGACGACATCTCGTAGGCCGGCTGCCGCGACCTCATGATGCCGCCCAGCGGGCGATGCGCGGCCAGACCGTGCCAGGGGCTGAACACCATGCCGTCGTCCACCTCGCGCGAGCGCGCCTCGTTCCAGGCCGGTTGCGGCTGGACCTCCAGGCGCGCCACGGTCACATAGGGACTGAGATCTTCCGGCCACACCACCGAGGCATCCTCGATGGGCGTCTGCTCGATATCGACGCCCAGCTGCACGCGGATCTCCCAGACGCCGCCGTGCCGGGCGAAATGGGCATTGACCGCCTCGCGCAGGCCGTCGGGCTTGCCGTTGACCTCGACCGGGGCATCGGTCAGGGCGGTCAGCTCGGGCGCCACCGGGACCACACTGAGCTTGGCGAAATAGGGACCATAGAGAAAGGGCACCATGGTGTAGAAGGTTTCGCCGAGCGGATGGGTCTCCGGGTGGCCACCCAGGCTCTTCAGCGTCGGACTCTCGCCGCCAAGGGCTTCCACCACCTTCTCGGTACCCCGCAACACTGCCGAGGCGACCTTCTTCAGGCCCTCGCCGCGGTCAGTGGTCTTGGCCAGCAGCTTGAGCGTCTTGAGAAAGGTCTTGGGATCCGGCGCGGTAAAGGCCGGGGCATTCTGCATGACGAAATCCTGGGTCACCTGCCCTTCGCTGCCAGGCAGGCGCTCGCCCGGCACGTCGATCAGCTTGAGCGCGAGGCCCCGCGGGGTGGAGACGCTGTCGGCCAGGATATCGCCCGGATTGGTCGAGAATCTGAGCACCGCGGCATAGCTGCCCGGCACGGCGAAGGCGCCCTGGGCATAGGCCGGCGGCAGGCCGCCCAATACCGTCACCTGGCCGGTGAGCAGACCATGACTCTTGGCATGCACGCTGCGGATGGCATGGCCACCATTGGCGTAGGTGGTCTCGGTGATGTCTCTCATGGCCACCACCATTTCGCGAATGGTGGCGGCTTCATCATCCGGCACCTGTTCGAAGGCGGGCTGGAACGGCAACGGATGGACAGCGGTAGGCGTGGTCATCACGGGAATCCTCGGGTGCCGTCATTCGGAGGAGACGGTCAGCCAATGGACCGCTATCGCGCTAACGACGTTCGGCCCCTGGCCATCTGGCCGACCTGAGGTCGCTGTCGACAGCTGCTCGGGAACGGCCCCGCCCAGAGGGGTTCGATATCTCTACACCCACCCCGGAGAGCCACCATGAGTGACGCCGACCAGAAGACCTACGACAACCCCAGCAACACCCCGCCGCCTGAAGAACTGCCCTATGCGGACATGGAGCCGGAAGAGTTTCCGGACGATCCGGACGTGGCCGGCGCGACCGAATCGGGTACTCCTGGCTAACCGGCGCCCTGACCCGCGGACGACAGCCTGAGCGGCGTCCGCGACACTTTGTGACCGGCTGGTTTGACGGGGGCCCGGGCCCCCGCGAAGATGGGCGGGCGTCTGCCGCGTCGAGTCCCCCATGCTTTCCACCAAGGTACCCTTGCTTCTACGCAGCCTGATCGGTCGGCTGGTGCGTATCGCCATCGCCTCCGGCGTGACCTACCAGACCTTCGATCGCCTGCTGCGCCAGACCTATTTCGAGGTCGCCCAGGATTTCGAACCGCTGCGCGACAAGCCCAATTCCGACAGTCGCATCTCGGTGCTGACCGGCCTGCCGCGCCGCGAGGTCCGCGCTCTGCGCGAAGCCAGCCCGGAACGCACCCCCTGCACGCCCAGCCTGGAATGGCAGGTGCTCAGCGCCTGGACCTCACGGCTGGATCTGCTCGATGCCGAGGGCAATCTGCGCCCCCTCCCCCGCACCCAGCGGCGCGGCGGCGAACAGAGTTTCGACGCCCTGGTCGCCAGCGTCGGCAGCGACGTCCGCGCCCGCACCGTGCTGGATGAATGGCTGCGCAAGGGGTACGCCCGTCTCGACGAGGAAGATCGCGTGGTGCTCACGCCCCGCTCGCTGTTGCGCGGCACCGAGAGTCAGGAAGGCGCGGGGCGGCTGCTGGCCCATTTCACCGGCGACCTGCTGGCCGGCTTCGAGCGCCTCTACCTGCAGGACCGCGCCGCGCCGGACTTCACCTTTCACGTGGTCTACGGCCACAACCTGACCCAGGACTCGACCCTAAGTCTCTATCGCACCGCCTACGACGAATCCATGCACCTGCTCAACCGTCTCAACCGCCTGGTGGTCGAACACGAAGCCCGCGACGCCGGCAAGCCCGACGCCACCCAGCGGGTGACCCTGGGCTTTGGCGGCTATCGTGTGGAACAGGACCGGGATGCCGGCCTGGTACAGGGGCGGGAGGATTAGCGCCAGCAGTCGGTAGGATCACCCCTCGATACCTTTTTGACGCCTTGAGCGTTAAGCATCAGATTGCCACAGGGATCTTTTTCCTGACTGCCCTTCGGCTGCGCGGTCAGCACATAGGGACCATCACTGCTATAGCCAGCACTGCCAGCAGCGCTGGTTGAAATCGTCAACTCGTAGTACCCGCTGCTGGAGAACACCCTATCACTGCCGGCATTGGTCTTTGTATTGACGATATTCAGGTCTTTTACACTGGTCGGATAGGCATTGTTCTGCGCATAGAAGCGCTCCATCCGCGCTGCCGCCTCGTTGAGCAGTGCCTGCCCCTCGCTGCGGTTGGAGCGCAGCACATAGTTCTGATAGCTGGGATAGGCGATGGCCGCCAGGATGCCAACGATCGCCACGACGATCATCAGCTCGATCAGGGTAAAGCCTCGTGCTCGCATCGCTACCTCAGGGATCAGGATTCTGCTTGGAAAAGGTGCGCCAGGTTTGGCGGAAGATATGCCTGATGACCTGTATCAGCGGCGAGGCCGACATTGCTACTGCTCTTCAGGCCAGAGGCGTTGCCCAGCAAGATGTCCGGCCTCACGCTCGATTAGACCACTACCGCACACCAGATTTTCAACCTGCGCAAAGCTCGGCGACCGGCAGCAAAGCCAACGCTCAAGGTGCAGGAAGCAGAGTCTGATCTGCCGTGCCCATAACCTAACGATAGGTAATGGCATTCGAATCGCAAGGATTCTTGTTGGAGAGGCGCCTGCCTTTCGACGAGTCTGATCTTGAGACCTATCAAGGCTAAAGGGCTTCGGTAAGCAGGTATAGGGGATGCAGGGCAGACAAGCCGCATCCAGTCTCTTTGGCGTGCATGTTGATCCCTTTAAGCCTGCAACGTCATCTGCGAAACGCTTCGCTCGTCCGCACCTGCCTTCCCACGACCACGATTACACAACTATTCCGCTGCAGCAGCGCGGAAATCTCATTAACCCAAACCGACAACCAGCTTGATTGAACGAACAAACAATAAAATAATATTTAAATTGAAAGAACGAACAATCAAAAACAATTAAAACTACCAACTTCTCATCCAGGCGAGATAACACCAGCCATAACTAGCCAAACCCCGTTAGATTGTTCTAAAACGGTAACAACCCTATCTGGAGCAGCCGCTACGCCTGGCTTGCAGGCCCTAGACAGCCAAGCGGCAGGCCATCTTTCAATCCGCACGACGAAATAGCGCAACGCCTGTAGCCACCCATAGATCGCACTTATCACCCTCAAACGACGCGCCGAATTCGCTTCGTAACACCGCTGCTTTCATCTACCGACAATGACAAGGCCGCTATGCACGACTCGAAGAAAATCGATTACTCGCTGAATACTGCCGACACCTCAGCTCCACACTCCGCGCTGGACAATGCCGCCATCATTTCCGCCTATCGGCGCTGGGCCAATGTCTATGACCGGGTGTTCGGCGGCGTTTCCGCCCCCGGCCGCAAGCGCGCGGTGGCGGCGGTCAACGCCCTGGCGGGTACCCGGGTACTGGAAGTGGGGGTAGGGACGGGGCTGGCCCTGCCCCACTACAGCGCCGACAAGCGCGTCACCGGCATCGATCTCTCGCCCGACATGCTGGCCAAGGCCCGGGAGCGGGTCGGCCGCGATGCCATCACCACGGTGGACGCCCTGCTCGAAGCCAATGCCGAGGACACCGGCCTGCCCACCGGCTCCTTCGATATCGCCGTGGCCATGTTCGTGGCCTCCGTGGTGCCCAATCCGCGCAAGCTGATGCAGGAGATGCGCCGGGTGGTGAAGCCGGGCGGTCACCTGCTGCTGGTCAATCACTTCCAGGCCGAGAGCGGCCTGCGGCTGCTGGCGGAAAAAGCCCTGGCGCCGGCCTCGCGCAAGCTTGGCTGGCACCCGGACTTCGCCATGGACTCCATCCTCTCCCGCGAAGACCTGCGCCGCGCCAGTCGCAGCAGCGTGCCGCCCTTCGGGCTGTTCACCCTGGTGCAACTGACCAACGACTGAGCGCTACTCCAGGCGACGGCTACTCCACGCGATAACCACGCCCCGCCAGACAGGCCGCCAAGGCCTGGCGGAAGCGCTGGGCAAGATAGGGATCGGCGACCGCGCCGGGGCGTTCGGGATCGAAGCCCGACTCTCCGGCGGCGTAGCGCCGACAGTCGTAGCGATCCGTGGCGTAGCGCTGCGGCGACTGCCCCTGCAAGGGATAGGCGGTGACGTCATAGGCGTCGTAACCCGTTCCTGCCGGCGCTGCCGTCGTGGTCGGCACGGCCGCCACGTTGGGATCGGCGACGGTGACGAAGCCGCCACCCGGATCGGTGCGGTAGTAGCTGCCCGCAGCGAAATAGTAGGTGGTGCCGCCCATCCACAGGGTCTCGGCGAAGGCCGGCAGGACGCTGACGCGCACCCCGGTCGGCGGCAGGGTCACCACATAGCGCGGCCCCTGGGGTCGATACCAGTAGCCGTCGGCATAGTAATACTGGCTGTCCCGGTACCAGACGCGGGTGAAGCCGGCCGGCACGCCCGGCACCTCGAAACCCGGTCGCCACTGGGGATTGGCGCCCCAGCCCGGACGCTGGCCGGCCCAGTGCGGATCCCGCTCCGGACGCGGTGGCGGGGGCGGCGGATAGTTCCGACCCGGCTGGTCGGGCGCCGGCATCATGTAGCCGGGACGCGGCACGGGGACGGGTCGATCCTGCCAGGCCGGCTGATAGCCCGGCCGCGGTGGTGGGGGGTCGTTGCGCTCCCAGCGCTCCAGGGCCGGACCATTGCCGCGCCCGGGACCGTCGCCCCGCCCGGGCGGGCCGCCATTCCAGCCACCCTGACCGCCGCCCTGCCAGCGTCCGGCATTGCCTGGGGGCATGACCGGCGGCGGCTGGGCGCCCGCCGGGGGCGTGACATAGCCGCCGCCGAGGCGATAGTTGTTATCGGCCCAGGCGGGCCCGGCGCTCCACAGGGAAACGCCGGAAAGGACAAGCGCACACAGCACGGCAGGCGATTTCATCGCACGGCTCCACGAGGGGATGACCCAGAGTACCCCAAGGCTTGGACCCTGCCCCAGCCTGGCTGTTAGCCCCGCGCCGATCTGCCATCGAACGGCCACTGCAGGTGCCGAGAGCACGCCGAGAAACCCGGAGCCCGCAAGGACGGAGCGAACGTCCGCGCCTGCAATCATCTCGGGCTTCGGGCATTCCCGGGTCGATCCCTGGGGGTAGCGGGGAAGTTTCTGCCCCTCTGTCATCGCACTTCTAGCGGTCCGCTCGGGTCTATGGCCCCACGCAAGGAGGAAAACACATGTCGAAACACCATCATCACGTTGGCTGGTTCAAACGCCGCCATGAGGTAAAGCCGGACGACCTCACCATCGTCGACAATTCCCTGGTCAAGCGCGCCGTCGGTGCCGCCGCCCTTGGCAATGCCATGGAGTGGTTCGATTTCGGCGTCTATGGCTACCTGGCCGTAACCCTCGGCAAGGTCTTCTTTCCCGACGGCGATGCCGCGGCCCAGTTGATCGCCACTTTCGCCACCTTTACCGTGGCCTTCCTGGTTCGCCCCATCGGCGGCATGGTCTTTGGCCCCCTGGGTGACAAGTACGGTCGCCAGAAGGTGCTGGCCCTGACCATGATCATGATGGCCCTGGGCACCTTCAGCATCGGCCTCATCCCCAGCTATCAGAGCATCGGCATCTGGGCGCCCGCCCTGCTGCTGCTGGCGCGGGTGGTGCAGGGCTTCTCCACCGGGGGGGAATACGGCGGCGCGGCCACCTTCATCGCCGAATACGCCACCGACAAGACCCGCGGACGCATGGGCAGCTGGCTGGAGTTCGGCACCCTCGCCGGCTACATCGCCGGCGCGGGAACGGTGACGGCGCTCACGGCGGCCCTGACGCAGGAGCAGCTGCTCGACTGGGGCTGGCGCGTGCCCTTCTTCATCGCCGGCCCGCTCGGCCTGCTCGGCCTCTACATGCGTCTCAAGCTGGAAGAGACCCCGGCATTCAAGGCTCATACCGAGGCCAACGAGGGCAAGGCGGCGGACGGCCCGGCGCACAGCCTGCGCGAGCTGTTCACCCTGCATCGCGTCGCCCTGCTCAAGTGCATCGGCCTGGTGCTGGTGTTCAACGTCACCGACTACATGCTGCTGACCTACATGCCCAGCTACCTGGCCGTGACCATGGGCTATGCAGAGACCAAGGGCCTGCTGCTGATCCTCATCGTCATGGTGGTGATGATGCCGCTCAACATCCTCGGTGGCTTCTTCAGCGACCGCCTGGGCCGCAAGCCGATGATCATCGGTGCCTGCTTGGCGATCCTGGTGCTGGCGATTCCCTGCCTCAAGCTGATCGGCAGCGGCCACGACTGGCTGATCTTCCTCGGCCTGATGCTCCTGGGCATGGCCCTGGCCTGCTTCACCAGCACCATGCCGTCCACCCTGCCGGCGCTGTTCTACACCCCGATCCGCTACAGCGCCCTGTCCATCGCCTTCAACATCTCGGTGTCGCTGTTTGGCGGGACCACCCCGCTGGTCACCGCCTGGCTGGTGGAAAAGACCGGCGACCCCCTGGTGCCGGCCTACTACATGATGGCCGCGGCGGTGATCGGCATCCTGACCATGCTCACCGTGCGCGAAACCGCCGGCCAGCCCCTGCGCGGCTCGCCGCCCTCGGTGGCCAGCGAAGAGGAGGCCAAGGAATTCCTCGCCAGCGACGCGCCCCTGACCGTGGACAAGCAGCCGCCCGGGCAGGCGTAAGCCCCGATCGCGGCCATGGCGGTCCGCCGACGCGGCCGCTCCTACAGGCATGTAACGCGGTAGGAGCGGCCCATGGCCGCGATGCTCTTCCCACCCAACCTCCCCCAAATGCCCCTCTCCCCCTGGGAGAGGGCCGGGGTGAGGGTAAGCCAAACGCCAAAAACTTCCGCCCAAAAGAAAAGGGGAGACCTTGCGGCCTCCCCTTGAATTCGTTGTCCTCTCGCACCGCTCGTGACGGTGGCTGCGATCGACCAGGAATGGTGACCTGGGCGGGCCCGGGCGTCGCGGACGGGATACCGTCGTTGACGATGCGAAAGGCCCTCCTGGGGCGCCTTCGTTGGACAGCTCTACCGGGCTATCGAAGTTGAGTTCAGCTTACGCCCCTGCTGCCGGCAGCGGGTTGCGTTGTGCAGCTTCTTTCCTGCCTCTTGCGCAATCCATGACCACAAACCTAGGATTGAACGCAATCGGCTAGCGCAAGGCACACAAAATGGACAAACTCGATCGCTTCGATCTGAAAATCTTGGCAGAACTGCAGCGCGATGCGCGTCTCTCCAACCAGGAACTGGCCGAACGCATTGGCCTGTCGCCCTCACCCTGCTCACGCCGGGTCAAGCAACTGGAAGACAGCGGCTACATCACCCGCCAGGTCGCCCTGCTGGATCGCAAGAAACTTGGCCTGTCGCTGACCGCCTTCGTGCTGATCGGCATGGACAGGCACACCCCCGAGCGCTTCGAGAACTTCCAGGCGATCATCGCCCAGTGCCCCGAGGTGCTGGAGTGCTGCCTGGTCACCGGCATGGATGCGGACTATCAGCTCAAGGTCGTCGTACCCGACATGGAGCACTACCAGCAGCTGCTGCTGGGCACCCTGACGCGCATCGAGGGCGTCTCCAGCGTGCGGTCGAGCTTTGTGCTCAACCAGATCCTGGCCAGTACCGAGCTACCGCTCAATCACCTGCGGCCCTGAGCGCGGCGCGGCTTCGACGCCGGCTTCGAGAAAACGCGGCAACACCAGCATGTGCGGCACGGCGAAGGCAGCCAGCACGGCGAATAGCGCGCGGATGCCGGTGCGCTCCTGCAGCAGGAACACCAGGCCACCGGCCAGGGTAAACAGCGCAGCGCCCAGCAGGATCGGCCACGTCAGACGCAGATAGGCCTTGAAGGTGGCCGCCCCCAACAAACGTTGGCGCACCCCGGTCTGGGGCGCGGCGTGCAGCAGGTAGAAGCCCAGGGCGAACCCCACCAGCGGCGGCGCCAGCACCACGGCCAGCAGCGTCACCGCCAACCTGGGGCACCGCTGCTGCCAGGCGGCCAGCAACAGCACCGGCAGCGCCAGCAGCCCACCCAGGGCGAGCACGCGGGCCAGCCAGTCCGCGAGGGCCAGAGAGGCAGCCGGCCCCATGGCCAAAGCCAGCAACCGGGCGACGGCGGCTTCGTGCACCACCGCCGGACCGCCAATGATGAACAGCCCCAGGGCCAGCGAGGTCAGCCGATTGGGAAACAGCTCGTCTTCATGGGCGAAATGCCAGGCCGAGAGCAGCAGGAACAGCAGCAGCGCTGCCGTGCCCGCCAGTTGCCAGCAGAGCAGGCAGGCCAGGGCTGTCGCCAGATAGCAGCCGAGAAAGGCGAGGCGCCGCCCGGGTGCGACCAGGCGCAGATCGCTGGCCCCATGCAGCAGGCCCAGACCCAGGCCTACCGCCAGGGCATAGGCCAGTTGCCCGGCCCCGCTCGCCAGACTGGCGAGCCCGGCGGTCAGCACCAGCGCCAGCCAGCCGCGCCCGCTCACGCTCATCCCTAGACGCCAGGCCGCGCCAGGGCCGCCTTGAGATTGCGCTCCGAGGTGAAGGCATAAACCACCTTGGCCAGCACATCGAGGATCAGGAAGACCCAGACCGTGGCGGCGTCGCTCACCGCCCAGACCCCCTCGGGACCCACGGCGAAGACCACCGGATAGATCAGCCAGAGCACACTGAGAAAGCCGACATTCTTGCGATAGGCCGCGCCGATCGCAGCGTGCTGCCCAGCCAGGGCCGCCAGCGGTTTCCACAGCAGATAGAGCACCCCGACGAAGGCCGCGCAGGACCAGGCGAAGAACACCCACTTGAGGGTGCCGTAGGGCGCCAGGGAGGCGACCAGGCCGGTGACGATCATCACCACGTCCAGGGTGACGATGGAGGCCACGAAGCCGGCCTGGCCTTCCTGCTCGCGTGCGCCCAGATAGGCCGAGCTGACCACCCCGGCCAGCAGCAGCGGCGTGGTGAAGGTCCAGTCCAGGTAGCGAGCCAGATAGGTGATGCTCCCATCGGGCTTGATCAGATTACCGACTCCCAGGTACATGGAAAGATAGGCCGTGGCGGCGATGAAGGGCACTGCGGCATGGACCAGGGTATGGCCGCGCAACGGTCCGCGGTGCGCACCCTTGGCATAGATGGCCAGGGAAGCCAGCGACATGATGACGAAGCCGATTAGCAGGGGAGTCTGACTCATGGGGTTCTCCAGGGGACGTTAGTCGCGCCGCGACGAACCAGACCCTCTGGAGTAGGGGTTTCTCGGCTACCGCTGCGCCTAGGGTAGAGAAGCGGCCCTGTGAATTGGTTCAAAATGTTTCAGGGCGGCAAACTGGCTGTCACCTGATCCGGATCAACACGGCCTGCCCCGCGCCCAGGCAGGCTGCGCCGCTTCATGCCCGCCCAGGAATCCGCATGCTGCCGGCCCAGAACGTGATGCTGAGCTATGGACGCTGCTGCGCCAGCCCCGCCTTCTTCGATGATTTCTACCAGCGCTTCCTGGCCAGCTCGCCCCGGGTCCGGGAGAAATTCGCCCACACCGACATGGCCGCGCAGAAGCTGCTGCTGCGTCACGGCATCATGAATCTGGTACTCGTCGCCCGCGGCATGCCCACCACCAAGCTGCGTCAGCTTGGCGAAAGCCATTGCCGCGCAAGGCTGGACATCGACCCCGAGCTCTACGACCTCTGGGTCGACTGTCTGCTCGCCACCCTGGCTCAACACGATGCTGACTTCTCTCCAGCGTTGCGCCAGGAATGGCAGGGCGTGCTGGAAGCGGGAATCGCGGTGATGCGTAGTTACTACTGAGCCGGCCTGGGGCCTGTTGGGCTTCGCCGCGCTCAGCCCAACACCCCACGGCACCGCACCTCCCCAAACGCCCCCTCTCCCCCAGGGAGAGGGCCGGGGTGAGGGCAAACCAAACTCCGAAGTACCGCTATCCCACCCAAGACAGCCCAATACCGGCCACCTGCCAGCCACCATCGGTCGGCCAACTCGGCCAATCGCCCGGCAACACCCGTCTCGCGCTTTACCCGCCGCACCTGCCTGACTAACGTATGACGAAAGGATTTTTGTGCGCCAGGTCTCGCTTTACCGCACCCTGCCGCCTCTCGGAATGGATGACCGATGGCCCGCTTCTTCCCCGCTCGCAGCCAGTGCCAGTTCGATACCCCCGGTGAACGTCGCTTCGCCGAACGCCTGGAAAAACTGCTAGAAGACGACTACCTCTGCTGGAGCAACGTCCCGGTCGGCCCCAAGGCGCGCTACCCGGATTTCGTCGTACTTCATCCACGGCGCGGCATCCTGGTGCTGGAGGTCAAGGACTGGAAGCTCGCCACCCTTGAATCCGTCACCCCGGGCAAGGTGCGGCTGCATACCCAGGACGGCCTGAAGACCGTCGCCAATCCCTTGCTGCAAGCCCGCTCCTACATCCTCGAAGTCGACCTGCTACTCAAGAAAGATCCGCTGCTGCGCCAGAGCGCCGGCTCGCCCCATCCGGGCCAGCTGATCATGCCCTGGGGCTGGGGCGTGGTGCTCACCGGCATCACCCGGCGCCAATTCGAGCAGACCGACCTCGCCGACGTCCTCGATCCGCAGCGCGTGCTCTTCCAGGACGAGATGACCGAGTCCGCCGACCCGGAAGCCTTCCAGCAACGCCTCTGGGACATGTTCCCCCACGTCTTTCCCTGCGCCCTGACCCTGCCGCAGATCGACCGGGTGCGCTATCACCTCTACCCCGAGGTACGGGTCAACAGCCAGCCCGGCCAATTCGGCCTGTTCGACGCTGCCGAGGCGCCGCTGCCCAGCCTGATCAAGGTCATGGACCTGCAGCAGGAACAGCTGGCGCGCTCCCTGGGTGACGGCCACCGCGTCATCCACGGCGCCGCCGGCAGTGGCAAGACCATGATCCTCGGCTATCGCTGCGCTCACCTGGCCAAGGTCTCGGTCAAACCCATCCTGGTGCTCTGCTACAACAAGTCCCTGGCCGGGCGCCTGCGCCAGGTGATCGAGCAGAAGGGCCTGGGCGAACGGGTGGTGGTGCAGAACTTCCATGCCTGGTGCGCCGAGATACTCACCGCCTACCAGGTGGACAAGCCGGACCACCGCTTGCCGGTGGCGGCCAAGATGGAGCAGTACGTGCTGCGCACCATCGAGGGCGTCGACCGCGGCCAGATCCCCCGCGGCCAGTACAGCGCCGTGCTGATCGACGAAGGCCACGACTTCGCCCCTGAATGGTTCCAGCTGGTGGTGCAGATGGTCGACCCCAGCACCCAGTCCCTGCTGGTGCTCTATGACGACGCCCAGGCCATCTACCGCGGTAAGGGCGGCAAGAAGGCGCTGGACTTCAGCTTCGCCAGCGTCGGCATCCAGGCCCAGGGCCGCACCACCATCCTCAAGCTCAACTACCGCAACACGGTGGAGATCCTCGCTGTCGCCCGTGCCTTCGCTACCGAACTGCTGACCAGCCGTGACGCCAGCGAAGACGGCGTGCCCCTGATCGCCCCGGAAAGCGCCGGCCGCCGCGGTCCCTTCCCCGAACTCATCCAGTGCGGCAGCGACCGCGAGGAATGGGACCTGCTCATCGCCCGCATCCGCGACGAACAGGCAAACGGCCGCCTGCTCAGCGACATGGCCATCCTCTACCGCAGCACCAGCCAGGCCTACCAGGCCGAATACGAACTCAAGAAGGCTGCCATCCCCTACCGCTCCGGCGCCAGCAACAAGGGCCGCGCCCAACTCTACGACGCCGAAGACAGCGTGAAGATCGTCAGCATGCACTCCAGCAAAGGGCTGGAGTTTGGTTTGGTACTGATTCCAGGACTAGGCGAAATGCCCAAGCAGGGCGAGCCGGAAGCGGACGAGGCGCGATTGCTGTATGTGGCGATGACGCGGGCGATTGATCGGTTGGTGATGAGTTATCAAACCTCTTCACCCTTTTCCCAAAAAATTAACTTAACCATCCAGAAACGCAAATACGATCATGAAAATATCCAAGCTTAGAATAAAAAACCTAAGAACCATAACATCCGAACAGGTAATCGACTTAAGTAATGGACTTACGATCGTAGGACCTAACAACTCAGGAAAATCAAACACCCTTTTAGGCATATACTACTTCTTTACTGGCCCGGAAAATACCCATAAATACAATCACACAATAGACCTTCCATTCAATCAAGAAACAATACAAACCAGTCTAACATGCGCATTTGATTTTGATTTATCCAAAAACCTAGACAGAGAAATAGTAAATGCCGCAAGAAAAATGCAAGGCATGCTTCTTGATCACAAACAAGAGGGCATAACAAACACTTTCACAATAAATCTAGTTTTTAGAAAGTCCTCACCCGTATATCAGATATTCCCGGGAGTAAAACAAGACATCCGAAAAAGAACCGAATACCTATCATTACAAAAATTTGTAATCGACTCAATTCTGGATCACTTTAAATGCTACAGAATTCCATCTGAAAAATCCGTTGAAAAAATCTATAAAGAGTTTGTAACGCCACTAGTTAAAAAAGAAATTGCAAAAGCAATTCAGCCATATGATGCAATGATTAGAGAAAGCATCAATTCTCTTAGCATCAGCATGAATCAATCTCTGACAGAAGCAGGAATTACCGAAGCGGAAGTTACTCTAGACTATCCATCAGGCGCTTTAGAAAACCTGATATCTTCTTTAGAACTGCAAGTCGACGATGCGAACAAAAGCTCGATTTATTCAAAAGGAATGGGACTGCAGTCCACGATTCTTTTTTCGGCGCTTGAGTGGGTTACAAAGCAGCAACAGGACAATCACGTAGTGTGGCTCATAGAAGAACCTGAAACTTTTATGCATCCGGCATTGGCGCAGAAAGCCTGCATGATTCTTGAAAAACTCGGAGATGCCTCTACTCTTGTAAAGACGACCCACAGTTTGGGCTTTCTTCCTAACAACCCCTCACTAATAAGCGGCGTATTTTTTGATAGAAAAGAAAAAAGCACATCACTTAAAACCTACAAAACAATATCTCATGCAACATCTGACATTCGAAGCGCGCTAGGGGTACGATTTTCCGACTATTTCAACCTTTCGCAGATAAATATTTTTGTCGAAGGAGAAACCGATGTGGAGTATCTTCGAGCCGCAATAAAATCATACGAAAATAAACACTCAAAGAAACTTGTAATTGGAAGCAATACAAACATAATTAGCTTTGGCGGCTGCAAAAATCTATCTGGCTTCCTCAGAGCAAACTACGAGTTCATCTCAAAAGAAGTGATTGCAATCTCGCTCTTTGACGGAGACGAGGCGGGAGATAGAGCAACACAAGATCTGAGGGGATTTTTCGGATCGAAGGGTGGCTTTTATCCCGACAGAGATTACACATCCATTCCTGGAGGAAAAGAAATAGAAGGCCTTTTCCCTGATGAGTGGATATGGGCTGCCCATAGGGATCATCAAAACTGGTTTGATCCGGAAGGATTCGATTATGACGCGGCCAAAAATATAAAGAAGGTAAAAATCTTCGATCAACACAAAAAAAACTTCATGAATTTAATGTTAGATTACATGAAAAATCCTTACGAAGAATCGCACCCAGCCCCCTTTGACATCGTTATCGAAGCAGTAAATGAACTTGCTGAAAGAGGCCTAAAACGACTATTAAACGAGCCATGATTGCTAACCGCAACAACTAAACTAATTAGAACATGATTGACTTACCAACAACCCCACAAACGCCTCCGCCTGCGGCGACACCTCATCCCGGCGCCTGAGCAACCACACCGCCGAAGTCGCCTCGGGATCGTCCAGCTCCCGATACACCAGCCCTTCCATCTGGGTGCGTTGGTAGGTGGCGGGCAGCACGGTGACGCCGAGGCCGGCGGCGACCAGGCCGAGGATGATGAGGACTTCGCTGGCCTCCTGGACGATGCGCGGGGCGAAGCCGGCGCGGGCGGTGAGGGTCAGTAGTTGATCGTAGAGGCCGGTGCCGAAGCTGCGCGGGAAGTAGACGAAGGGCTCCTCGGCGAGCGCGGCCAGAGGCAGCGGGCCGCTGCCCTGCTGGGCCAGCGGATGGTCGTGTCTCAGGGCGACCACCAGGGGTTCGCGGAAGAGTTCGACCGCCACCAGGGCGTCGGGCAATTCGATGGGGCGGATCAGGCCGATCTGCAGGTTGCCGGCGAGCATGGCGTCGATCTGGTCGCGGCTGCTCATCTCCTGCAGTTGCAGGCGCACCTCCGGATAGGCGCGGCGATAGGCGAACAGGGTCTTGGGGATGGTGGCGACGAAGGGCGAAGAGGCACTGAAGCCCACCTGAAGCTGCCCGGTCTCACCGCGCCCGGCGCGACGGACCCGTTCGGCGGCGCGTTCGCTGGCCAGGAGGATCTGCCGGGCTTCATCGAGAAACAGCCGGCCAGCATCGGTCAGGGCGACGCGTCTGTTGGTGCGCTCCAGCAGGCGGGTGTCCAGCTCGGCTTCCAGGGCCTGGATCTGCTGACTGAGCGGCGGCTGGGAGATGTTGAGGCGCTGGGCCGCACGACCGAAGTGCAGTTCTTCAGCCACCGCCACGAAGTACCTCAGGTGTCGCAATTCCATACCTTCTCCATTGAGTCGCAAAACCTATCAATCGAGACGGACAATATATTGGATATATGACAGCGACCAGCCTAGGGTGATGAGGTCAGACTTGCCTTGAGGTACCTGTGAACACGTCCCGGTCGTCCGCCACGCCCCCTGCCCCGCCGCTGGAAACCCGCCCTGCCGCCAATGAGCCGCAGCACGCACCGGACGCCTTCATCGAAAAGGGGACGCCGCAATTCCTGCGCACCGCCCTGGCGCTGTTCTGCGGCGGCTTCGCCACCTTCGCCCTGCTCTATTGCGTGCAGCCGCTGATGCCGATCTTTTCCCAGGCCTTTGGCCTCACTGCTGCCGCCAGCAGTCTGTCGCTGTCCCTGGCCACCGGCCTCATGGCCTGCGGCCTGCTGGTGACCGGGCCGATCTCCGATGCCATCGGGCGCAAGTCGGTGATGGTCTATGCGCTGTTCGCCGCAGGCGGCTTCACCCTGCTCAGCGCCCTGATGCCCACCTGGGACGGCATCCTGGTGACCCGCGCCCTGGTCGGGCTGTCGCTGGCCGGGGTGGCCGCAGTGGCCATGACCTACCTGGCCGAAGAGGTGCATCCCGAACACCTGGGCTATGCCATGGGCCTCT
Organism: Pseudomonas oryzihabitans; assembly: GCF_014522265.1. Lineage (GTDB taxonomy): Bacteria > Pseudomonadota > Gammaproteobacteria > Pseudomonadales > Pseudomonadaceae > Chryseomonas > Chryseomonas aestiva. Next base: position 2,280,640 of record NZ_CP017024.1, on the reverse strand, counting down.
ATATCAGCGGCAATGCCCTGGGCGGGATGTCCGGCCGGGTGATCAGCGGGGTGCTTGTGGATTTCGTCTCCTGGCGCATCGCCCTCGGCGCCCTGGGGGTGCTGGCGCTGGTGGCGGCGGTGCTGTTCAAGCGCAGCCTGCCGGCTTCGAAGCGCTTTCAGCCACGGCCGCTGCGGCCACGCAGCCTGCTCGCCGGCTATGCCCTGCACTTTCGCGATGCCGGGCTGCCCTGGCTGTTCCTGGAAGCCTTCCTGCTGATGGGCGCCTTCGTTACCCTGTTCAACTACATCGCCTATCGCCTGCTGGCCGAGCCCTATCACCTGAGCCAGGCCTGGATCGGCGTGCTGTCGCTGGTCTATCTGGCGGGATCTACAGCTCGGCCAAGTTCGGCAGTCTGGCCGATCGTTTCGGCCGGCGGCAGGTATTCGCTGGCGCCATCGTGCTCAAGCTGTGCGGCCTGCTGCTGACCCTGTTCACCCCGCTGTGGCTGGTGCTGCCGGGCATGCTGCTGTTCACCTTCGGCTTCTTCGGTGCCCACTCCGTGGCCAGCAGCTGGGTGGGGCGGCGGGCGCGCCAGGCGCGTGGCCAGGCGTCGTCGCTCTATCTGTTCAGCTACTACGCCGGCTCCAGCGTGGCTGGCACCCTGGGCGGTGTCTGCTGGCACCTGGGGGGCTGGACCGGCGTCGGCCTGTTCATCGGCGCCCTGCTGCTCGCGGCCCTGGCCGTGGCGGTCCGCCTGTCCAGGTTACAGCCGTTGCCAGCGGCGTGACGCCAGGCCTCGACCGCTCCCTTGAGGTTGAAACGCCCGTGGAGCGGCCCCCTGCAGCCATGATCGCGATAACCGTCAGCGACAGCTTCACCTTTACCTTCAGCGCTCTTCCCTAAATCGCCGTTTCTACTGCCGCTCGTCGCACGGAGCGGCGTTTCGTGCCCTGAAAAGGGGCCCTCTGCCTCCCGCCACGCTAGCCTGTCCCTGGCTTGGCGGCGCGACTGTCACCTCTTCGCAAAGTTCAGACAAATGTTTGCCTAGGGTGGGAGCCGCTTGGATAATGCGCGCCGAACGCTGCAATACCCTGCTCATCAGGGATAGATGAAACGGCAAGCACGCAAGGCTCCGGGGTAGATTCGGCTGTGAACATGCACTTCCAGATTAGCGATTGGCGCGCCTGGGCGCCTGGTCTTGGCGACCAGGACGCCTGGCGGCAGTGGTGCGCCGCGCCCTGGCGTCCGGCGGACGACGGCAGCCAACCCGATGCCAGCTTCCTGCCGGCCATGCAGCGCCGCCGCCTGAGCCGGCTGGCGCGCATGACCTTCCAGGTGGCCTGGCCGCTGGCCGACGCCCATGGCGAGCCGCTGCCGCTGATCTTTGCCTCGCGTCATGGCGAGACCCCGCGCACCCTGGCCATCCTCCAGGAACTGGCTCGCGGCGAGCCGCTCTCCCCGACCCAGTTCAGCCTCTCGGTGCACAACGCCATCATCGGCCAATGGTCGATCCTGCGCGGCGACCACAGCGAGATGAATGCCCTGGCCACCGGCCGCGACGGTCTCGAACACGCCGTGCTGGAGGCCTGCACCCTGCTCGCCGAAGGCGCCAGCGGGGTGCTGGTGGTGATCGCCGAAGAGGCGCCGCCGGCGCTCTATGCACCGCAGATCGACGATGTCCCCTTTCCCTATGCCGTGGGCCTGCTGCTCACCCCTGGCAGCGGCCATGGCCTGAGCGGCGCACCGGCTCCGGCGGATGCCGCGACCAGTGCCTGGCCCCATGCCCTTGAGTTGCTGCGCCTGCTGGAAGCACCTGGCGCCCTGCACCTCGCCTATGCCGGGCGCGCCTGGCACTGGCAGGCGGAGGCCTGCGGATGAGCGACCGCCTGGACTACGGCTATCGACTGCTGGCCACGGGACTCAACTTCGTGGTGTTCGGCTGCGGCGCCCTGGTCTTTCGCCTGCTGATCCTGCCGCTCCTGCTGGTCCTGCCGGGCGATCCCCTGCGCCGCCGCCAGCGTGCGCGGCGGGCCAATGCCCGGCTGTTCCGCTTCTTCGTCGCCTTCATGGTGCTGACCCGGGTGATGAACCTGCGTATCCAGGGCCACGAGCGGCTGGGGCGTCCGGGCCAGCTGATCATCGCCAACCATCCCTCGCTGATCGACGTGGTGGTGCTCATCGGCCTGGTGCCCGACGCCAATTGCGTGGTCAAGCAGGGCCTTTGGCAGAACCCCTATCTCAAGCGGCAGATCCAGGCCGCCGGCTATATCAGCAACAACGGCAGCGCCGAGATGCTCGACGAAGCCGCCGACGCCCTGCGCGAAGGCCAGACGCTGATCATCTTTCCCGAGGGGACCCGCACCACCCCCGGCGAGCCGCCGCGCTTCCATCGTGGCGCCGCGGCCATCGCCCTGCGCGGCGCCCGCTGCATCACCCCGGTCATTATCCGCGTGGTGCCCAGCACCCTGACCAAGGCCACGCCCTGGTATCGCATCCCCTCCCGGCGCTTCGACTTCCAGCTGGAAGTGGGCGCCGACATCGACCCCACCACCTTCGCCGGGCGGCCGCTGCCGCTGGCGTCGCGTGAACTCAACGACCAGCTGCACCAGCTCTACCTGAAGGAAACCGGCAACCATGACTGATCTCAACCTTGAGCTCAAAAGCCTGATCATCGAGGCGCTCGGCCTCGAGGACGTCACCGTCGACGACATCGGCGACGACCAGATCCTGTTCGGCGACGGCCTGGGCCTGGATTCGGTGGACGCCCTGGAGCTGGGCCTGGCGATCCAGAAGCGCTACGGCATCCGCATCGACGCCGAAGCCAAGGACACCCGCACCCATTTCGCCAACGTCAACGCCCTTGCGGCCTTCGTCGCCGCCCAGCGCGCCGCCTGAGGAGATTGCCATGCAAAGCCGTGAAGCCATCTTCGAGACCCTGCGCAGCGCCCTGGTCGAACTCTTCGAACTGGAGCCCGAGCGGGTGACCCTGGAGGCCAACCTCTACGAGGACCTGGAGATCGACAGCATCGACGCCGTCGACCTGATCGACCACCTGCGCCGCCAGACCGGGCACAAGATCGCCGCCGAGCAATTCCGCCAGGTGCGCACCGTGGGTGACGTGGTCGAGGCCGTCCATCGCATCAGCCAGGCGGACGCCTGATCCGCCGCCTATGAGTGCCCTGCCTTCCCGCTCCCCCCTGGGCCTGGTCGCCAGTGCTCTGCTGCTCCTGCTCGGCCTGGCCTATCCCTTCGCCGTCTACTTCGGCCTGCAGCACCTCTCGCCGCGCCTGTTCGCCGCCGGCCTCGGCGCCCTCTGGGGCCTGCGCCTGCTGCAACCCGGCCTCAACGGCCTGCAGCGCGGCACCGCCCTGGTCGCCCTGGGCTTCTGCCTGCTGCTGGCCCTGAGCGACGCCGCCGTGCTGCTGCGCTGGTATCCGGTGCTGCTCAGCCTCTTCCTGCTGGCAGTATTCGGCCTGAGCCTGCTGCGCGGCCAGCCGCTGATCGAGCGCCTGGCGCGGCTGCGCGAGCCCGAGCTGCCACCCCGTGCGATGCGCTACACCCGCCGGGTGACCCAGGTCTGGTGCCTGTTCTTTCTGTTCAATGCGCTCACCGCCGCCGCCCTGGCGCTCTGGGCGCCGCTGGCCTGGTGGACCCTCTATACCGGCGTCATCGCCTATGGCCTGATGGGCCTGCTGTTCGCCGGTGAATGGCTGGTCCGCCAGCGCGTGCGGAGGCTGTCATGACGTTCACCCCTCTCGCCGACCTGCTGGGCGCCGCGAGCCCGCTGGATGCGGCCCTCAAGCAGCGCGCCCTGAGCCTGGCGGCGGCCTTCCAGGCCAGTGGCCTCAAGCGCCTGGCGCTGCATCTGGACGATGCCGAGGACCTGGCCTGCGCCCTGCTCGGTGCCTGGCGCGCCGGCATCGAGGTGATCCTGCCGGCCGACGTCCAGCCCGCCACCCGTGCTCGACTGATGCCTAGACTCGATGCCTGGCTCGACGATCTTGCCGGCTGGACGGCCGCCGAGCCCCTGGCGCCCGCCGCGCTCGACCTCCAGGCACCGCTGCTGACCCTGAGCACCTCGGGCTCCAGTGGCGAACCCAAACTGATCGCCAAGCAGCTGTTCCAGCTGGCCAACGAGGTCGCTGCCCTGGAGCGGCTGTGGGGTGGCTCTCTCGGCGACGCGACCTTCCTTGGCAGCGTCTCCACCCAGCACATCTATGGCCTGCTGTTTCGCGTGCTCTGGCCGCTCTGCGCCGGTCGCCCCTTCGCCCGCCAGGCGCTGCCCTTCACCGAGGAACTGCAGCGCGAGACCGCCGCCCTGCTGCGCGAAGGTCGCCGTGTGGTGTGGATCAGCAGCCCGGCGCTGCTCAAGCGCCTGGGCGAGAACCTCGACGACGCCATCCTCGCTCAGGTGGTACGGGTGTTTTCCTCTGGCGGCGTGCTGCCGGAAGCGGCGGCGACGGCCTGCCAGGTCCGTTTCGGCCAGTACCCCACCGAGGTCTATGGCAGCTCCGAGACCGGCGGCATCGCCTGGCGCCAGGGCCCGCAGCCCTGGCAGGCCTTCGCCGACCTGAAGCTGGGCCAGGACGCTGACGGCGCCCTCTGGCTGACCTCGCCCTATCTGCCCCAGGGCGTGCGCGAGCAGACCATGGACGGCGTCCGCCTGCTGGATGACGGTCGCTTCGAACTGCTCGGGCGCCTGGATCGCATCGTCAAACTGGAAGAGAAGCGCATCGCCTTGCCGGCACTGGAAGCGCGCCTGCTCGACCATCCCGCCGTCGCCGACGTCCGCCTGGGCGTGGTGCAGCAGGGTCGCGCCCTGCTCGGCGCCCTGGTCGCCCTGAGCGAACACGGCCTGCACCAGCTGCGCAATGGCGGTCGCCGCGCCCTGGTGGCCGAGTTGCGCGAACACCTGGTCGGCCATTGCGAGGCCATCGCCCTGCCACGCCGCTGGCGCCTGCTGCTGGCGCTGCCCTACAGCGCCCAGGGCAAGCTGGCCCAGGCCGAAGTAGAACGCCTGCTGGCCCAGCCACGGCCAGTGGAGATCGAACCGCTCGACGTCGAGCGGACCGCGGACGGCTGGCGGCTGGAGCTGGAAGTCGCCCCGGACCTGGCGTTCTTTTCCGGCCACTTCCCCACGGCGCCGGTGGTGCCCGGGGTGGTGCAGGTCGGCTGGGCCCAGCGCCTGGCCCGCCAGCACCTGGATCTGCCCGCGGACTTCGCCGGGATGGAGGTGCTGAAATTCCAGCAGCTGCTGCGCCCCGGTGACCGGGTGACCCTGACCTTCCACTTCGACGCCACCCGCAGCAAGCTGCACTTCGCCTTTCGCCAGGGCACCGCGGCCTGCTCTTCCGGGCGCATCCTGCTCAAGGAGGCGCAGCCATGAGCTTTCGGGCCTGCGCGGTGATCCCGGTGTTCGACCATGAGCACGCCCTGCCGCTGGTGGTCCAGGCGCTGCGCCAGCGCGCCCTGCCCTGCGTGCTGGTGGACGACGCCTCCAGCCCCGCCTGCGCCCAGGTGATGGACGAGCTGGCGACCCAGCCCGACGTCCATCTGCTGCGCCTGCCGGTCAACCAGGGCAAGGGCGGCGCGGTGATGGCCGGACTCGCCGAGGCGCAGCGGCTGGGCTTCAGCCATGCCCTGCAGGTGGACGCCGACGGCCAGCACGACCTGGCCGACGTGGCCGCCTTTCTCGCCGAGGCCCAGGCCTATCCCGAGGCGCTGATCTGCGGCTATCCGCAATTCGACGACTCGGTGCCCAGGGGTCGGCTCTATGCCCGCTACCTCACCCATGTCTGGGTGTGGATCAACAGCCTGTCCCTGGCGATCCGCGACAGCATGTGCGGCTTTCGCGTCTATCCGCTGGCGCCGACCCTGGCGGTGATCCGCGCCGGCGGCCTGGGCAAGCGCATGGATTTCGACCCGGAGATCCTGGTGCGCCTGGCCTGGCGCGAGCAGCCCATGCGCTGGCGGCCGACCCGGGTGCACTATCCGCTGGATGGCCGGTCGCACTTTCGCCTCTGGCAGGACAACGTGCTGATCTCGCGCATGCACACCCGGCTGTTCTTCGGCATGCTGCTGCGCGCGCCGCGCCTGCTCTGGCGCCGGGTGCGCGCGTGAGCGGCCACTGGGCGCAGCAGCGCGAGCGTGGCAGCCCCCTGCTGATGCGCCTCACCGCCTGGCTGGCACGGCACCTGGGCCGCCGCGCCATCGCCCCGCTGCTGCGGCTGATCGTGCTGTACTTCTTCCTGTTCGGCGCCCGCGCCCGCCGTGGCATCCGCGACTACCAGCAGCGCCTGGCCCGCTGGAGCGGTCGTCCCGACCTGCAGCCCAGCTGGCGCAGCGGCTACGCCCAGTTCATGGCCTTCGCCGAAGCCCTGCTGGACAAGCTCGATGCCTGGAACGGCCGTCTCGGCCTGGATCAGGTGCAACTGCACGATCCGGATCAGGTGCACAGCCGCATGCACGCGCCGCGCGGCGAGATCCTGGTCACCGCCCACCTGGGCAACCTCGAAGTCTGTCGCGCCCTGGCCCAGCTGGGGCGGCGGGTGCGCCTCAATGTGCTGGTGCACACCCGCCATGCCGAAGCCTTCAATCGCCTGCTGGAGGAAGCCGGCGCCAGTGATCTGCGGCTGATCCAGGTCAGCGAGCTGGACCCGGCGGTGATGCTGCAGCTCAGCGAGCGCCTGGAGCGCGGCGAATGGCTGGCCATCGCCGGTGACCGGGTGCCGCTGCACGGCGGCCGGACCGTCGAGGTGGATTTCCTCGGCGCCCCGGCGCCCTTCCCCCAGGGCCCCTGGCTGCTGGCGCACCTGCTGCGCTGCCCGACCAACCTGCTGTTCTGCCTGCGCGAAGCCGACGGCTACCACCTCTACCTGGAAGACTTCGCCCCGGCCCCGGCCTGGCGTCGCCAGGAGCGCGCCGCCGGCATCCAGGGCCTGGCCCAGGCCTATGCCGAGCGCCTTGCCGCCCATTGCCTCAAGGCGCCGCGGCAGTGGTTCAACTTCTACCCCTTCTGGAGTCGCGATGAACGCTAGTGTTCGCTTTGGTAGCCAAGCCCTCGCCATCGAAGACCTGGTCGCCCTGGCCGAGGGCCGGGCCCAGGCCGAATTGCAGGACGACGCCGCCTTTCGCGACGGCATCGCCCGCGGTGCCCGCTTCGTCGAGTCGCTGCTGGCCCGCGAGGGCTCGGTCTACGGCATCACCACCGGCTATGGCGACTCCTGCGTGGTCGCCGTGCCCCTGGCCCAGGTCGAGGCGCTGCCGCGTCAGCTCTATACCTTCCACGGCTGCGGCCTGGGTCGCCATCTGGATGCGGCGGCGACCCGCGCGGTACTGGCAGCGCGGCTGCAGTCGCTGTGCCAGGGCGTCTCCGGGGTGCGCGTCGAGTTGCTCGAACGCCTCACCGCCTTCCTGCGCGAAGACATCCTGCCGCTGATCCCCGAAGAGGGTTCGGTGGGCGCCAGCGGCGATCTCACCCCGCTGTCCTATGTGGCCGCCGCCCTCTGCGGCGAGCGCCAGGTGCTCTGGCGCAATGAGCTACGGGAAGCGGCGGACGTCCATGCCGAGCTGGGCTGGACGCCGCTGGTGCTCAGACCCAAGGAAGCCCTGGCGCTGATGAACGGCACCGCGGTGATGACCGGCCTGGCCTGCCTGGCCTTCTCCCGCGCCGAGTACCTGCTGCGCCTGGCAACCCGCATCACCGCGCTCAATGTGGTGGCCCTGGCCGGCAACCCCGAGCACTTCGACCAGCGCCTGTTCGCCGCCAAGCCCCATCCGGGCCAGGGCCAGGTGGCCGCCTGGCTGCGCGCGGATCTGGCCGCAGAGGGTCCGGCCGCGCCCCTGCACCGCCTGCAGGACAGATATTCGCTGCGCTGCGCGCCCCATGTGCTGGGGGTACTGGCCGACAGCCTGCCCTGGCTGCGCCAGTTCATCGAGACCGAACTCAACAGCGCCAACGACAATCCGCTGATCGACGCCGAAGACGAGCGGGTGCTGCACGGCGGCCACTTCTATGGCGGCCATATCGCCTGCGCCATGGACAGTCTCAAGACCCTGGTGGCCAACGTCGCCGACCTGCTCGACCGCCAGCTCGCTCTCTTGGTGGATGCGCGCTATAACCACGGCCTGCCGGGCAATCTCTCCGGCGCCCCGGCCGCGCGGGCCATGCTCAACCATGGTTTCAAGGCGGTGCAGATCGGCGCCAGCGCCTGGACCGCCGAGGCGCTCAAGGGCACCCTGCCGGCCAGCGTCTTCTCCCGTTCCACCGAATGCCACAACCAGGACAAGGTCAGCATGGGCACCATCGCCGCCCGCGATGCCCTGCGCGTGCTGGAGCTCACCGAGCAGGTGGCCGCCGCCACCCTGCTGGCCGCCCAGCAGGGCGTCTGGCTCAGGTGCGAGCAGGGCGGGCAACCGCCCGCACCCCTGGCCGCCATGCACCGCGCGCTGGGCGAGACCTTCCCGCCGCTGATCGAAGACCGTGCCCTGGAAGCCGAATTGCGCCAGACCCTGACCCTGATTCGCGCCCGCCACTGGAGGCTCTATGCGTAAGACCGGTGCCCTGCAGGTCGAGGTGGAGATGCAGATCCCCTTCTTCGACGTCGACATGATGGAAATCGCCTGGCACGGCCATTATGTGAAGTACCTGGAGGTGGCGCGCTGCGCGCTGCTCGACCGCCTTGACCATAACTACCTGCAGATGCGCGACTCCGGCTATGGCTGGCCGGTGATCGACCTGCAGATCCGCTACATCCGCCCCCTGCTGTTTCAGCAGCGCGTGCGGGTAAAGGCCGATCTGGTGGAGTGGGAGAACCGCCTCAAGCTTAACTACCTGATCAGCGATGCCGCCACCGGCGAGCGCCTGACCCGCGCCAGCACCGTGCAGGTCGCCGTGGACCTGGCCAGCCGCGAGATGCAGCTGGCCTCGCCCAGGGTCTTCATCGACGCCGTGGAGAGGGCCCTGGCATGCGCACGCTGATCGCTCTGCTATTCATCCTGGCCGCGCCCCTGGCCCAGGCCTTCGATCTCGACGACCTGGCCGCCCAGCTGGCGCGCCCCGCGGCGGTCGCGGGCAGCTTCGTCCAGCAGCGCTATCTGCGCGCCCTGCCGCAGCCGCTGACCAGCAGCGGTCACTTCACCCTGGCCCGCGGCCTGGGCCTGCTCTGGCGGCTGGAAAAGCCGCTGGCGCAGACCTATCGCATCACCCCCGGGGCCATCGCCAAGCAGACGCCGACGGGCTGGACGCCCCTGCCCGGCAGCGACCTGGCCGCGCGCCAGAGCGCACTGTTCCTGGCCGTGCTCGGCGGTGATCGCAGCGGCCTGGAACGCGGCTTCGAGCTGGCCCTGACCGGCGACGCCAACCACTGGCAGCTGCGCCTGACGCCGCGCGGCGCCCTGCTCAAGCAGGTGTTCGACGGCATCCTCATCCAGGGCGGCGCCCTGGTCGAACAGGTGGAGATCCGCGAGACCCAGGGCGACCGCAGCCTGCTCAAGCTGGACGGCCAGCCTGGCGACACCCTGAGCGCCGAGCAGCGCGCGGTCTTCCAGTGACCCGGCTGCAGCGCCCCTTCCTGCTGTTCCTGCTCGCCCTGCTGGCGCTCAGCGCCTGGCAGTGGCGGCAGGGTCCGCCGGTGGCCGCCGACCTGCTGGCGCTGCTGCCCCAGGGCGCCGGTGATGCCCTCACCCTGCAGGCCGAGGCGCGCATGACCGAGCCGCTCAATCGCGAGGTCCTGCTGCTGGTCGGCCATCCCCAGCGCGAGCGACTGCCGGCCCTGACCGAGCGCCTGGGCCAGGCCTGGTCGCGAGAGCCGCTGTTCGAGAAGGTGCAGTGGCAACTCACGCCGGACCTGCCCGGTCTGCGCCAGCAACTCCTGGCCAGCCGCCTGGCGTTGGCACCAGGGCCGGCGCGCGACGAGTTGCTCAAGACGCCCAACAGCTATCTACAGGCCCGCGCCGCGGCCCTCTTTGATCCCTTCGCCGGCGCCGGCGCCCTGCCCCTGGAGCAGGACTGGTTCGGCCTCGGCCTGCTGCTGCAGCGCCAGCTCACCCCGGCGAGCAAGGTGCAATTCGACGCCGGCAGCGGCCTGCTGCTGACCCAGGGCGACGACCTGACCTGGGCCCTGATCCGCGCACGTACCCGCGCCGATGCCTTCGACTTCGATGCCCCGCCCCGGGTGGAAGCCCTGATCGAGGCCGCCCGCCGTGAGGTGGTCGCGGAGGGCGGTCAGCTACTCGCCGCCAGCGGCCTGAGATACGCCGCCGCCGGCCAGGCCACCGCCAGTCGCGAGATGTCGCTGATCGGCGGCCTGGCCACCCTTGGCACCCTGGCCCTGCTGCTGGGGCTGTTCCGCCGCTGGCGGGTACTGCTCAGCCTGCTGGCGGTGGGCGTGGCGCTCCTGGCCGGCAGCGCCGCCTGCGTGCTGCTGTTCGGCCAGATCAACGCCCTCACCCTGATCCTCGGTGCCAGCCTGACCGGGGTGGCCGCCGACTATCCGCTGCACTACCTGAGCAAGAGCTGGAAGGGCGGCCCCTGGAATGCCACGGCCATCCTGCGCGAGACGCTGCCGGGATTGTCCCTGAGCCTGGCGACCAATCTGCTGGGCTACCTGGCGCTGGCCTGCACGCCCTTTCCGGCGCTGACCCAGGTGGCGGCGTTTTCCGCCGCCGGCCTGATCGGCGCCTACCTCACCACCGTCTGCCTCTTGCCGGCCTGGTGGCAGCGTCTGGACCTGGCACCGCCCGCCGCGCCGCTGCGGCTGATGCAGCGCCTGCTCGACCTGCGGCTGCGCCTGCTGGCGCGTACCGGCAGCCTGCCGCTGCTGCTGGCGCTGCTGGCCTTTTGCGGCGCGGGCGTCTGGCAACTGCACCTGCAGAACGATCTGCGCCTCTGGCTTGGCCAAGACCCGGCCCTGACCCGCGAAGCCCAGGCCATCGCCCGCCTTACCGGGCTGCAACCCACCAGCCAGTTCTTCCTGGTGCGCGGGGCGGATGCCGATGAGGTGCTGCGCCGCCAGGCCGCCCTGGGGCAGCGCCTGGATAGCCTGGTCAGTCAGGGTCAGCTGCAGGGCTATCGCGCCCTCAGTGGTCTGGTCGCCCCTGCCGCAGCCCAGGCCGAATTGCGCCAGGCCCTGGCCGGTTGGGGCGAGCGCCTGCAACCCCTGCTGGCGGTAGGCATACCGGCCGAGGCGCTGGACGCCGAACTCAAGCTATTGCAGCAGCTACCCGACCTGAGTCTCGACCAGGCCCTGGCCGGCCCGCTGGGCGAGCCCTGGCGACCGCTCTGGCTGGGCCGCACGGCCGACGGCAACGCAGCCGGCCTGGTCAGCCTGCAAGGGCTGGGCAACGCCCAGGTGCTGCAGACGGTGGCCGAGGGTTTGCCCGGGGTGCAGCTGGTGGATCGCCTCGGCGAATTGCGCGGACTGTTCCTTCATACCCAGCGCCTGGCGGTGGAACTCAAGCTGCTGGCCTCGGGGGCCATCTTCCTCCTACTGCTCTGGGCCTTCGGTCGCCGCGCGGCGCTACGCATCGTCTGCCTGCCGCTCCTGGCGGCCCTCGCGGCCCTGGCCTGCCTGGGCTGGCTGGGCCAGCCGCTGACCCTGTTCAGCCTCTTCGCCCTGCTGCTCATCACCGCCATCGGCGTGGACTACGCCATCCTCATGCACGAGGCCATCGGCGGCGCGGCGGTCAGTCTGCTCGGCGGCCTGCTGTCCGGCGTCGGCAGCTGGCTGTCGTTCGGTCTGCTGATGCTCAGCAGCACCCCGGCCATCGCCAACTTCGGCCTGGCCATCAGCCTGGGGCTGGTATTCAGCTTCCTGCTGGCGCCTTGGGCTTCGCCCCCCGTCTCCCACGAAAAGGACCTTCGTCATGGTTGAACATCACCCCCTGGTCGTCATCGGTGCCGGCCCGGCCGGCGCCGTGGTCGCCGCCCTGCTCAAGCGTCGCGGCCATCCGGTGCTGGTGCTGGAAGCCCAGCACTTTCCGCGCTTTTCCATCGGCGAGAGCCTGCTCTCCCACAGCCTGGACTTCGTCGAGGAAGCCGGGATGCTGCCGGCGGTCGAGGCCGCCGGTTTCCAGACCAAGGTCGGCGCCGCCTTCGCCTGGGGCGAGCGCTACACCGACTTCGACTTTCGCGACACTTATAGCGGTGGCCGCAGCACCTTCCAGGTCCAGCGCGGCCCCTTCGACAAGATCCTCGCCGATGACGCCGCGCGCCAGGGCGTGGCGATCCGCTACGGCCAGCGGGTGACCGCCGTGACCCTGGGCGAAGGCGGTGAAAGGACCCGGATCGAGGTGCTGGGCGACGACGGCCAGGCCTATGCGCTGACCACCGACTTCCTGCTCGACGCTAGCGGCTACGGGCGGGTGCTGCCACGCCTGCTGGACCTGGAAGCCCCTTCGGACTTCCCGGTGCGTCGCGCCCTCTTCACCCATGTCGAGGATCGCATCGACGATCCCGGCTTCGACCGCGAACGCATCCTCATCACCACCCATCCGACCCTGCGCGACATCTGGTTCTGGACCATTCCGTTCAGCGATGGCCGCACCTCGCTCGGGGTGGTGGCCGCCGCCGAGCGCTATGCCGGACGCGCCCCCGATCTCGCCACCTGTCTGCGCGACTGGGTGGCCGAGACCCCGAGCCTGGCCCGGGTGCTGCACAATGCGGTCTGGGATACCCCGGTGCGCGAACTGGGCGGCTATGCGGCCAACGTCAAGCGCCTGCACGGCCCTGGCTTCGCCCTGCTGGGCAACGCCGCCGAATTCCTCGATCCGGTGTTTTCCTCGGGCGTCACCATCGCCCTGCGCTCGGCCAGCCTGGCTGCGCCCCTGGTGGATCGCCAGCTGCGTGGCGAGGCGGTGGACTGGGAGGGCGAATTCGCCCGACCGCTCAAGGCGGGCGTCGATACGTTCCGTGCCTATGTGGAGGGCTGGTACGATGGCAGCTTCCAGGACGTCATCTATTTCGAGAACGCCGATCCCGAGATCCGCCGCATGATCTGCGCCATTCTCGCCGGCTACGCCTGGGACCTTCGCAACCCCTTCGTCAAGGAGCCCAAGCGGCGCCTGCGCCTGCTTGTCGAGCTCTGCCAGCTGAATTCGGCCCATCCTGCATGACCCTGCCCCGTCCGTTCGTCTTCGCGCTGGCCTGCCTGCTGCTGCTCGCCGCCTGCGCCAGCCAGCCGCCACTGCCCAGCAATCCGCCCCCGCTGGCGCGCGCCCTCGTCTACCAGGTGGAGCGTCAGACCGCCGAGGGCAATGACGCCCTGCTGCTGGCCATCCAGCCGGAAGGTCAGGCCCTGCGCTTTTCGCTGTTCGATCCCCTGGGCGTGCCCCAGGCGCGCCAGCGGCTGCTCGACGGCGCCTGGCACGCCGACGGCCTGCTGCCGCCCAATCCCCGGGCGCGCACCTTCTTCAGCGTGCTGCTGTTCGCCCTGACCCCGATCGACCAGTTGCCGCGGGCCTATGCCGCGGGCGACTGGCACAGGGACGCCGACGGCAGTCGCCGCCTCAAGGACTGGCAGGTGCGCTACCCTGCTACCGAGCGCCTGGAGCTGGAGGCGCCGGACGGGTCGCGCTATCGCCTGACCTTGCTGCCGGAGTCCGCGCCTTGAGCGCCTACCTGAACGCCCTGGGGCTGCTCTGCGCCCTGGGCCAGGGCAAGGCCGAGGTGGCGCGCGGTCTGTTCGCCGGCGACACGGCGGGCATGCAGCCCACCCCGGGCTGGATTCCCGCGCGCCAGCCACCGGTGGGCACCGTCAGCGCCCCGCTGCCGGCCTGGCCAGCGGCCTGGACGCCCTATTTCAGTCGCAACAACCAGCTCCTGCTGGCGGCCCTGGCCGAGATCGAGCCCCAGGTGCGCCAGTCCATCGAGCGCCATGGCCCCGCCCGCATCGGCGTGGTGCTGGGCACCAGCACCTCGGGCATTCACGAGGCCAGCCAGGGCATCGCCGTGCACCAGCGCAGCGGCCAGCTGCCCGAGGGCTATCAGTACGCCCAGCAGGAACTGGTGGCGCCGGCGGATTTCCTTGCCCGCTACCTGGGCCTGAGCGGCCCCTGCTACGGCCTGTCCACCGCCTGCACCAGCAGCGCCCGTGCCCTGCTCAGCGCCCGTCGGCTGCTGGTCCAGGGCCATTGCGATGCCGTGCTCTGCGGCGGCGTCGACAGCCTCTGCGGCCTGACCCTGAACGGCTTCGCCGCCCTCGAAGCGGTCAGCGAGTCGCTGTGCAATCCCTTCTCGGTCAATCGCTGCGGCATCAACATCGGCGAGGGCGCGGCGCTGTTCCTGCTGACCCGCGAGCCCGGCCCCATCGCCCTGCTCGGCGGCGGCGCCAGCTCCGATGCCCACCATATCTCCGCCCCCGATCCCAGCGGCCGCGGCGCCGTCCAGGCCATGCAGGCGGCCCTGCGCGCCAGCGGTCTGCAGCCGGGCGACATCGGTTATCTCAACCTGCACGGCACCGCCACGCCACACAACGACGCCATGGAAAGCCACGCCACCCATGAGGTATTCCCGGCCGGGGTGCCCTGCTCCTCGACCAAACCGCTGACCGGCCATACCCTCGGCGCCGCCGGCGCCCTGGAAGCCGCCTTCGCCTGGCTGACCCTGGACCCGCACCTCAACCCCGCCGGCCAGCTGCCGCCGCAGCGCTGGGACGGCCAGGCCGATCCGGCCCTGCCACGCCTGGCGCTGGCCCACGCCGACAGTCGCCTGGACGGTCGTCGCCATGCCATGAGCAACAGCTTCGCCTTTGGCGGCAGCAACGTCAGCCTCATCCTCGGAGCCACGCCATGATCCCCTGGCCCCTTGCCGAGCTGGTGCCCCACGCCGGCGACATGCTGCTGATCGACGAGATCCTCGCCTGCGACGAGGGCGGCATCGAGACCCGCCTGGTGGTCAGGCCTGGTCTCTTCACCGATGCCGCGGGCGCCCTGCCGGCCTGGATCGGCGTGGAGCTGATGGCCCAGAGCGTGGCCGCCTTCGCCGGCTGCCAGGCGCGCCGTCGTGGCGAGGCCCCGGCCCTGGGTTTCCTGCTCGGCACCCGCCAGTTCGCCTGCGACGTGCCGGCCTTTCCCGCCGGTGGCGAATTGCGCATCCGCGCCCAGCCGGCGCTGGAAAACGACGATGGCATGGCCATCTTCGACTGCCACCTGCAGGGCCCTGGCTGCCAGGCCAGCGCCCGACTGAACGTCTATCGTCCGCCCCGGGCGGATCTGTACCTAGAGGAGCCCGCGCCATGAGCGTCGCCCCCGCCCCGGTCCTGGTGACCGGTTCCAGCCGCGGCCTGGGCCGCGCCATCGCCCTGCGCCTGGCCGCCGCCGGGCACGACCTGGTGCTGCACTGCCGCAGCCGCCGCGAGGAAGCCGACGCGGTACGCGCCGAGGTCGAGGCCCTGGGCGGCACGGCCCGGGTGCTGCAATTCGACGTCGGCGACCGCGCCGCCTGCGCCGCCATCCTGGAGGCCGACACCGAGGCCCACGGCGGCTACTACGGGGTGGTCTGCAACGCCGGCCTGACCCGCGACGGCGCCTTTCCGGCGCTGACCGGGGAAGACTGGGACGTGGTCCTGCGCACCAATCTCGACGGTTTCTACAATGTCCTGCACCCGGTGGTCATGCCGATGATCCGCCGCCGCGCGCCAGGGCGCATCGTCTGCATCACCTCGGTCTCCGGACTGATCGGCAATCGCGGCCAGGTCAACTACAGCGCCTCCAAGGCGGGGCTGATCGGTGCCGCCAAGGCCCTGGCCGTGGAGCTGGCCAAGCGCAGGATCACCGTCAACTGCGTGGCCCCGGGGCTGATCGACACCGAGATTCTCGATGAGC
This sequence comes from Pseudomonas oryzihabitans, assembly GCF_014522265.1. Taxonomy (GTDB): domain Bacteria; phylum Pseudomonadota; class Gammaproteobacteria; order Pseudomonadales; family Pseudomonadaceae; genus Chryseomonas; species Chryseomonas aestiva. The sequence goes on along the minus strand of NZ_CP017024.1, from coordinate 2,264,836 downwards.
ACGTACCGGTGGACAAGATCCTCGAAATGATTCCCGCCGGGCGCATGGGCACCCCCGAGGAGGTGGCCCACGCCGTGGCCTTCCTGCTCGCCCCCGAAGCCGGCTACATCACCCGCCAGGTGCTGGCGGTCAACGGAGGACTGTGCTGATGAACGGCCGCCGCGTCGTGATCACCGGGATGGCCGGCGTCACCGCCCTGGGCAGTGACTGGCCGACCATCCGCGACCATTTTCTCGCCGGCCACAGCGGCATCCGCCGCATGGACACCTGGGATCGCTACACCGAGATGAACACCCGCCTGGGTGGACCCATCGTCGACTTCCAGGTGCCCGGCCACTGGACGCGCAAGCAACTGCGCAGCATGGGCCGCGTCTCCCAGCTGGCGGTGGCCGCCGGCGAGCGCGCCCTGGCCGATGCCGGGCTGCTGGACGACGCCCGCATCACCGACGGCCGCATGGGCGTGGCCTGCGGTTCCTCCACCGGCAGCACCGACGACATCAAGGCGCTGGCCAACATGCTGCTCAGCGACGCCGCGGTGGGCCTCAATGCCAACACCTATGTGCGCATGATGCCGCACACGGCGGCCGCCAACCTGAGTCTGTTCTTTGGCCTCAAGGGCCGGCTGATCCCCACCTCCAGCGCCTGCACCAGCGGCAGCCAGGGCATCGGCTACGCCTACGAGGCCATCAAGTTCGGCCGTCTGCCGCTGATGCTGGCGGGCGGCGCCGAAGAACTCTGCCCCAGCGAGGCCATGGTCTTCGACACCCTCTATGCCACCAGCCTGCGCAACGACGCCCCCCACACCTCGCCGCGTCCCTACGACCGCGGACGCGACGGCCTGGTGATCGGCGAAGGCGCCGGCATCCTGGTGCTGGAAGAGCTGGAGCACGCCCTGGCGCGCGGCGCGCACATCCACGCCGAGATCGTCGGCTTCGGCAGCAACGCCGACGGCCAGCATTCCACCCGCCCGAGCAGGCCACCATGCAGCGCGCCATGGAGCTGGCCCTGGAAGACGCCGGGCTGAGGCCGGAGGCCATCGGCTACGTCAACGGTCACGGCACCGCCACCGAACAGGGCGACATCGCCGAGACCCGCGCCACCCAGGCGCTGTTCGGCGCCCGCATGCCCATCAGCTCGCAGAAGAGCTACCTGGGCCATACCCTGGGTGCCTGTGGCGCCCTGGAATCCTGGTTCAGCATCGCCATGATGAACGAGGAGCTGTTCGTGCCCACGCTCAACCTCGATGACCTGGACCCCCAGTGCGGCGAGCTGGACTATCTGCGTGACGGACCGCGGACCCTGCGTACCGATCACGTGATGAACAACAATTTCGCCTTTGGCGGGGTCAACACCTCGCTGATCTTCCGTCGCTGGTCCTGATGGCCATAGCCCGAGGTACTCCCATGTTGCGTCGCCTGCTGCTCGTCTCCGCGCTGCTGTTCCTGGCGGCCTGCACCCGCGCGCCCCTGGTGACGCCCCAGGAGGTCTTTCCCGCCGACCGCACGGAGAACGCCGCCGATGTCCGCCGCGCCATCGTCGACACCCTCGAACGCCGTGGCTGGAGCGTCGGCCAGGAGAGCCCCGGCCTGGTGGTCGCCAGCATCGTGGTGCGCGATCGCCACCAGGCCTGGGTCGATATCCCCTACAGCACCAAGGGCTACCAGATCCGCTACCGCGACAGCGCCGGCCTCGACTACGACGGCGAACGCATCCATCGCAACTACAACAAATGGGTCCAGCTGCTCGACGCCGACATCCGCCGGCAATTGCAGCTGCCCGCCCCCGCAGCCGACGCGGAATGACCGCCCGTGGCCTGCGCGATAGCGCAGAACGCCGCTCTCCAGGCTGACGGCGCGGACGTTCTGGGTTAAACAGTCATCCCCACCACCACAAGGAAGTCGCCATGCGTACCCTAGCCTCCACCCTCGCCCTTACCCTGAGCCTCGCCACCCTGCTGCCCAGCGCCGCCCAGGCCCGCGACACCACCCTGCAACTGCCCTTCGCCGAAGTCGTCCAGGAAGCCCTGGCCGCCAAGCGTCTGGATGGCAGCGTGAAGTTCTACCTGGCCGGCAACCCGGTGCCGGGCAAGGCCACGGTGGTCAACTCCAGCATCACCACCAACCAGAAGACCAACGCCTTCAACAAGACCGACGAGGTCGCCTGCCGCTGGGTGCTGCAATCGGCGCTGATCCGCCTGCAGGAGGCGGCCAAGGCCGCCGGTGCCAATGCGGTCACCGACATCACCAGCTACTACAAGAAGAACGAGTGGAGCGATCCCACCCGCTACGAGTGCCACGCCGGCGCCCTCATGGCCGGTGTCGCCCTCAAGGGCAAGCTGGTCATCCTCAAGTAGCTCGGAACGGCGGTGCGGCCGGGTGGGTCTTTCTAGAGACCTACCTAGAGGCCGCCGCCATGCCCACGTTTCGCGTCCACTACCGCAAGGACGGCGAGTCCCGCCAGCTCGAGCTCGAGCATCCGCAGGCCAGTCTCGCCCCGCACGAAGCCGCCCTGGCGGTGCTGGAACAGCTGCGCGCCGACGCCGAGAACAGCCTGGCGCTGCCGCCCGCCGATGCCCCCGCCGCGGCCATCCTGCGCCAGGCGGAGGTGCATGGACTGACGGATATCCAAGTGGAGCCGCTGGCTTCGTAGGTTGGTGTCGAGCGTCTGGCGCGTGGTCATCCTCACCCAACCCTCTCCCGCAGGGAGAAGGGGCGGTTGGGCTCCGCAGCGCGTAGCGCGGAAAACCGCGCAGCGTTTTCCACTTTTTGCGCCAAATACCAATCGCGGCCATGGGCCGCTCCTACAGGCTTGACCGTAGGAGCGGCCCATGGCCGCGATCAATTGCGCTTACCCGTAGCGTGGAAAACGGCGCAGCCTTTTCCACAGACGAGCTGCGGTGCCAACGGTGGATAAGGCTGCGCCGTTATCCACCCTACCCGTAGCTTGGCGCTGGGCGCCGCAAAGTCCAGCAGGTGGCACCTTCCGGTATGGGGCTACCCTCACCCCAGCCCTCTCCCCGAGGGAGAGGGGCGGTCTGGTCCAGCGTGGGCTTGTGGGCGCATCGCGACCATGGCAGTTCGCCGCTGCGGCCGCTCCTACAACAGCGTCATTCCCTGTAGGAGCGGCCCATGGCCGCGATCATCACCGTAGCGTGGAAAACGGCGCAGCCTTTTCCACTGAGGGGCTCCGGTGCCAATAGCGGACAAGGCATCCTACCCGTAGGTTGGCGCTGAGCACAGCTAAGCCCAACGGGCAGGAGCCGCGGTGTCTGGCCGCCCTCACCCCAGCCCTCTCCCGGAGGGAGAGGGGCGGTTGAACTCTGTAGCGTGGAAAACGGCGCAGCCTTTTCCACTGACGGGCTCCGGTACCAAGGGTGGATAAGGCTACGCCGTTATCCACGCTACCCGTATGCCCCTGTAGGTTGGCGCTGAGCCTGGCGAAGCCCAACACCACCAGACCTCAACCCAGGAACAACCGGTACGCCGGATTCTCGGTTTCGTCCCAGTAGCGATAGCCGATGGCATCCAGCGTCGCCAGCAGCTCCGGCCGTTCGGCCTGGCTGGCTTCCAGCCCGGCGAACACCCGGCCGTCCGCCGCGCCGTGGTTGCGGTAGTGGAACATGCTGATGTTCCAGCGTCCGCCCAGCTTTTCGAGGAAGTCGAACAGTGCGCCCGGTCGCTCGGGGAATTCGAAACGGAACACCTGCTCCTGGCCCACCCGCGCGGCATGACCGCCCACGATATGGCGGATATGCAGCTTGGCCAGTTCGTTGTCGGTCAGGTCCAGCACCGGAAAACCCTGGTCGCGCAGCCCCTGCAGCAGGTCCTCGCGCGGATCACGCTGGGGATGGGTCTGGACGCCAACGAAGATATGGGCCTCTTCGCCGGTGTGGTAGCGGTAGTTGAATTCGGTGATCTGCCGCCGGCCCAGGGCTTCGCAGAAGGTCCGGAAGCTCCCTGGCCGCTCGGGAATGGTCACGGCGATGATGGCTTCGCGCTGCTCGCCCAGTTCGGCGCGTTCGGCCACATGGCGCAAGCGGTCGAAGTTGATGTTGGCACCGGAATCGATGGCCACCAGCACCTGGCCGCCGGAGCCCGCGCGCTCGGCGTACTTCTTGATCCCGGCCACGCCCAGGGCGCCCGAGGGCTCGGTGATGGAGCGGGTGTCGTCGTAGATGTCCTTGATCGCCGCGCAGATCTCGTCCGAGCTGACGGTAATGACTTCATCGACATAACGCCGGCAGATCTCGAAGGTATGGTGGCCGATCTGGGCCACGGCCACGCCATCGGCGAACAGTCCTACCCGCGGCAAGACCACTCGCTCACCCGCCGCCATGGCCTGCTGCAGGCAGTTGGAGTCGTCCGGTTCGACGCCGATGACCCTGATCTCGGGCCGCAGGTATTTCACATAGGCGGCGATGCCGGCGATCAGACCGCCTCCGCCCACGGGGACGAAGATGGCATCGAGCCGACCGGGATGCTGGCGCAGGATCTCCATGGCCACGGTGCCCTGGCCGGCGATGACGTCCGGATCGTCATAGGGCGGCACGAAGGTGTAGCCCTGCTCCTCGACCAGGCGCAGCGCCTCGGCCAGGGCCTCGGGAAAGGCGTCGCCGTGCAGCACCACTTCGCCACCGCGCGATTGCACGCCGATGACCTTGAGCTCCGGCGTGGTGCGCGGCATGACGATGATCGCCCGCACGCCCAGCTCGCGGGCCGCCAGGGACAGGCCCTGGGCGTGGTTGCCGGCGCTGGCGGTGATCACCCCGCGGGCCTTCTCGCTGGCCGAGAGGCTGGCCAGCTTGGTGTAGGCGCCGCGGATCTTGAAGGAAAACACCGGCTGCAGGTCTTCGCGCTTGAGCAGCACCTGGCAGCCCAGCCGCTCGGACAGCGCCCGCGCCGGCTGCAGGGGCGTTTCGATCGCCACGTCGTAGACGGGGGCGAGCAGGGTCTTCTTCACGTACTGTTCGAGCATCGGCGGGACGATCCGGTAGGTGCGGCGGGGGCGAAAAGTCTACTACGGGCACCCCCGGGTGGGTTAGCCAGGCCGTCCGAGCGGCTATAATCGGCGACCCTCCACCCGTTTCGCGGATACCCCCATGAATCAGGACCAGCTCAAGCAGGCCGTCGCCCAGGCCGCGGTCGACCTCATCCTTCCCCAACTCTCCCGCGACAGCGTGATCGGCGTGGGCACCGGCTCGACCGCCAACTTCTTCATCGACCTGCTGGCCAAGCACAAGCTGGAATTCGACGGCGCCGTGGCCAGCTCCCAGGCCACCGCCGACCGGCTGAAGAGCCATGGCATCACCGTCTATGACCTCAACGGTGTCAACCACCTGGAATTCTACGTGGACGGTGCCGACGAAGCCGACGGCCACCTCAACCTGATTAAGGGCGGCGGCGCGGCCCTGACCCGCGAGAAGATCGTCGCCGCCGTGGCGCGCACCTTCATCTGCATCGCCGACGCCAGCAAGCGCGTCGAGGTGCTCGGCGAATTCCCGCTGCCGGTCGAGGTTATCCCCATGGCCCGCAGCTATGTGGCCCGCGAACTGGTCAAGCTGGGCGGCGACCCGGAATACCGCGACGGCGTGGTGACCGACAACGGCAACGTCATCCTCGACGTGCACAATATGCACATCGTCGATCCAGTGGGCCTGGAAGCCAAGATCAACAACATCGTCGGCGTGGTCGCCAACGGACTCTTCGCCGCCCGCCCGGCGGACGTGCTGCTGCTGGGCACCGCCCAGGGCGTGGAGCGCCTGGAGCGCAGCTAAGCCACCCGTAGCGTGGAAAATCGCGCCAGCGTTTTCCACAGGTGAACTCAAGCACGGCCAGTGGATAAGGCTGCGCCGTTATCCACACTACGCGGCGTTGGGCTCCCGTAGGTTGGGTTGAGCGAAGCGAAGCCCAACGATCCCATGCTCTCAGCCCACAAAAAAGCCCCGGTCAGGCGAACCCGACCGGGGCTTTTTCATGGTGCATTAACGCTTAGAACAGCACGCGGCAACGAATGGTGCCCTTGATGTTCTGCAGCTTTTCCTGAGCCAGGTCGGAGTAGTCGGCGTCGACGTCGATCACCACGTAGCCGACCTTCTCGTCGGTCTGCAGGTACTGACCGGAGATGTTGATGCCGCTCTCGGAGAAGACGCGGTTGATCTCCGACAGCACGCCCGGCACGTTCTGGTGGATGTGCAGCAGGCGGTGCTTGCCCGGGTGCGACGGCAGGGCCACTTCGGGGAAGTTGACCGACGACACCGAGGTGCCGTTGTCGCTGTACTTGACCAGCTTCTCGGCCACTTCCAGGCCGATGTTGGCCTGGGCCTCGGCGGTGGAACCACCGATGTGCGGGGTCAGGATGACGTTGTCCAGGCCGCGCAGCGGCGAGACGAATTCGTCGTTGTTGGAGCGCGGCTCCACCGGGAAGACGTCGATGGCGGCGCCGATCAGGTGCTCGTCCTTGATGGCGGCGGCCAGGGCGTCGAGGTCGACCACGGTGCCGCGGGCGGCGTTGATCAGGATGCCGCCCTTCTTGATGGCGCGGATCTCGCGCTCACCCATCATCAGCTGGGTGACGGGGGTTTCCGGCACGTGCAGGGTGACGATGTCGCTCATGCCGAGCAGTTCGGTCAGGGAGCCGACCTGCTGGGCGTTGCCCAGGGGCAGCTTGGTGATGACGTCATAGAAGAACACCTGCATGCCCAGGCCCTCGGCCAGCACCGACAGCTGGGTGCCGATGGAGCCGTAGCCGATGATGCCCAGCTTCTTGCCACGGATCTCGAAGGAATTGGCCGCGCTCTTGATCCAGCCGCCACGGTGGCAGGAGGCGTTCTTGGCCGGGATGCCGCGCAGCAGCAGGATGGCCTCGGCCAGCACCAGCTCGGCGACCGAACGGGTGTTGGAATAGGGCGCGTTGAACACGGCGATGCCGCGCTCGCGGGCGGCCTGCAGGTCGACCTGGTTGGTGCCGATGCAGAAGCAGCCGACGGCGACCAGCTTCTTGGCGCAGTCGAACACCTCTTCGGTGAGCTGGGTGCGCGAGCGGATGCCGATGAAGTGGGCGTCGGCGATCTTTTCCTTGAGCTGGGCATCCGGCAGGGAGCTGGTGACGTACTCGATGTTGCTGTAACCCGCGGACTTCAGGATATCCACGGCGGACTGGTGGACGCCTTCCAGGAGAAGGAAGCGGATCTTGCTCTTGTCGAGGGAAGTCTTGCTCATCTGCGTTGAATCCAGAGTGTCCAGGGAGAAGGATGCCGGCGCGGCGCAGGCCAGTTCAGCCAGCGGCAAAGGGGGCGCTATCTTAGCATGAGCCGTCGCATGCAGGTCCGGTTGCGACCTGAAGCTTTCTCAGGGCGACCATGAGCGCCTTGCGACCAGGACCGCGCCGCGGTCCGCGCTTTTGGTTAAGATCGTGAGGTCAAGATCGCCCGCAGACGCCACTCACCAGGAGCACCAGATGGCCTACCAGCACCAGTACCTCGATGGCACCAAGATCCACTTCCCCCTGGGCAAGGTCGTCTGCATCGGCCGCAACTACGCCGAGCACGCCAAGGAGCTGAACAATCCGGTTCCCACCGAGCCCCTGCTGTTCATCAAGCCGGCCAGTTGCGTGGTGCCGGTGGCCGAGGGCTTCGCCATCCCCACCGACCAGGGTTCGGTGCACTACGAGGCCGAGATCGCCGTGCTGATCGGCAAGCCGCTGTCGAAGAAGCCGTCGACCGAAGAGGTGCGCGACGCCATCTCCGGCTTCGCCCCTTCCCTGGACCTGACCCTCAGAGAGGTGCAGAGCCGGCTCAAGGAAAAGGGCTATCCCTGGGAGATCGCCAAGAGCTTCGACGGCGCCTGCGTGCTCGCGCCCTTCGTGCCGGGCGATGCCTTCGAGGACCTGGCCGACATCCCGGTGCGCCTGACCATCAATGGCGAAGTGCGCCAGGACGGCAACAGCCACGACATGCTCAATCCCATCCTGCCGCTGATCCAGGCCATCGCCGGGCATTTCTCCCTGCAACCGGGCGACGTCATCCTCACCGGCACGCCGGTGGGTGTCGGACCTCTCAACGTGGGCGATGACCTGGTACTGGAGCTGCCGGACGTTAGCCGCTTCGAAACGCGCGTGCTATAACCCCGCCACCCACCGTCTCCCGGCCGGTGCCGGGCGACGGTGTGCCGGCGCGGCCACGACGCTCCAGGCCTTGCCTGAAAAGTGCCTACGCTCGGCGACTTTGCAGACAAGCCATAACAAGAAGCCGTACGAGCCCGCATGTCCAGACTCCCCCGCCTCATCCTGTCGCGCCTCCTTCCCGCCTTCGTCCTGCTGGTGCTGATCGTCCTCACCTTCGTCTGGCACTGGAACGACCGGGCGCTGCTCTGGTGGCAGGAATACCGCACGCCGCCGGAAATCCGCGCCCAGGCGGTCTGGCTGCCGGACTACCAGGCGGTGATCCAGGGCAAGCAGCTGCCGGGGCTGGCCGAAGCCGAGACCTCCGATCTCACCTACGACCCCCGTACCCGCACCCTCTTCGCCGTTACCGGCAGCACCCCCTACCTGGTGCAGCTGAGCCTGACCGGCGACATCCTCAGACGCATCCCGATCCGCAACGTCTCCAACCTGGAAGGCGTGACCGCCCTGGAAGACGGGCGCCTGGCCATCGTCGACGAACGCCAGCGGCGGCTGTCGCTGTTCCAGCTGAAGGACGACACCCGGGAGCTGGATGCCAACACCTTCGAGCACCACGACCTGGGCTTTCCCGACGCCGGCAACAAGGGCTTCGAAGGCATCGCCTGGGACCGGCGGCACCAGCGCCTGATCCTCAGCAAGGAGCGCGACCCGGCCGCCCTCTTCACCCTGGCCAGCGACGGCCGCGGCGTTACCGGCAGCCTGCAACCCTTTCCGCTGAAGCAGCTGGTGATCGACTACTCCGCGGTGGCGGTCGATCCGCGCACCGGGCACCTACTGGCGTTGTCCGACCAGTCCCATACCCTGGTGGAGCTGACCGCCGAGGGACAACCGGTCAGCTTCATCAGCCTGAGACGTGGCCTGCACGGCCTGGACGCGACCATGGAGCAACCGGAAGGCGTGGCCCTCGACGAAGCCGGCAATCTCTACCTGATTGGTGAACCCAATCTCTTCCACGTGTTTCACAAGGTGTCCAAAGCGACGCAATGAGCGCCTATTCAGCTTGAATTCAGGGTGGCGCCCTTAGGCTGCGCGGCATTACCGCCTCAGGACCCTGTCGATGTTTCCGCTGCTTTCCCCTCGCACCCTGGGCGCCTTGCTGGGCGGCGCCCTGCTGCTGGCCCTGACCCTGGTGGCCCAGCAACACCGGCTGTTCGAGCGGCTCCTGTTCAACGTCCAGAGCCAGCTTCAGGCCGAGAGCCGCCAGGCCCGTTCGCTGTGGCTGCCGAGCTACCGGGTCACCGTCGAAGCCCGCCCCATCGGCGAGGGCATCACCGATGTCTCGGCACTGAGCTTCGATCCGGATCGCCGCACCCTGGTCAGCGTCACCAACAAGCCGGCGCGCTTTCTCGAACTGGACCTGGACGGCCGGCTGCTGCGCCAGGTGGAGCTCAGGGGCTTCAGCGATCCGGAAGCCATCGAGTACATCAAGCCGGGTGTCTACATGATCAGCGAAGAGCGCCGCCAGCGCCTGGTGCGGGTACGGATCGGCGCCGACACCCGGGTGGTGGACGTCGACGACCGCCAGGTCAGCCACCCCTTCAGCCTCAGCGATGTGCAAAGCGACAACCGCGGCAACGAAGGCCTGGCCTATGACGCGGCCCGCGAGCGCTTCTTCGTCGCCAAGGAAAGCGATCCGGTACGCATCTACGAGATCGACGGCCTGGGCAGCGAAGCCTTCGAAGGCCTGCAGGCGCTGTCGCTGCGCACGGATCCACAGCGTGATCGCCGCCTTTTCGTGCGCGATCTCTCCAGCCTGCAATTCGACCCCGGCACCGGCCACCTGCTGGCGCTCTCGGATCAGTCGCGCCTGGTGCTGGAACTGGACGACGACGGCAAGCCGATCAGTTCGCTGTCACTGCTGCGCGGCCAGCACGGCCTGAGCCGCAGCGTGCCCCAGGCGGAAGGCGTGGCCATGGACGACCAGAGCCGGCTGTACGTGGTCAGCGAGCCCAATCTGTTCTATCGGTTCGAGAAGCCGTGAGGTAGATGCTCATCGCGGCCATGCCGGTGCGCCGTAGCGACCGCTCCTACATACCGGGAAACACCTGTAGGAGCGGCCCATGGCCGCGATCAGTTCCTAGCCTTCCCTCCCCCACAGGAAGAGGGAGTGGTTCCGCGCTAGCGGATAGCCTGGCGACAATGAATCGCGAATTCGCCTTTGGCGCTGCACACGAACGTTCGCTCGGACAGCCCCCTCTCCCTCCGGGAGAGGGTTGGGGTAAGGGCACGCCTGGCAACAACTCTTCAGGTGGAAAAGGCTGCGCCGTTTTCCACGCTACGCAGCCGGTATTAGGTTGAGCGCGGCGAAGCCCAATAGACCGGCGCGGCTTTTCCCTCACCCCAGCCCTCTCCCAAGGGGAGAGGGGGTGGCTCTGCGCTAACGGATAGCCTGGCGACAATGAATCGCGAATCTGCCTTTGGCGCTGCACACGAACGTTCGCTCGGACAGCCCCCTCTCCCTCCAGGAGAGGGTTGGGGTGAGGGCACGCCTGGCAACAACTCTTTAGGTGGAAAAGGCTGCGCCGTTTTCCACGCTACGGCTTCGGCCGGGGCGCTCTGCCTACCTTGTAGGTTGGGTTGAACGCAGCGAAGCCCAACGGACCGGCGCGGCTTTTCCCTCACCCCAGCCCTCTCCCAAGGGGAGAGGGGGTGGCTCTGCGCTAACGGATAGCCGGGCGACAACGGATCGCGGCCCGTCTGGACCGTTAGACCCAAACGCTTGCTCGGACAGCCCCCTCTCCTTCCGGGAGAGGGTTGGGGTGAGGGCACGTCTGGCAACAACTCTTCAGGTGGAAAAGGCTGCGCCGTTTTCCACGCTACGGCTTCGGCCAGGGCGCTACCTGCCTTGTAGGTTGGGCTGAGCGTAGCGAAGCCCAACGGACCGAAGCGGCTTTCCCCTCATCCCAGCCCTTGCTCGGAGGAAGAAGGTCATCCAGCGCGGGGCGCGGCTCCCGATCGCCCTACTCCCCCTGCTCGAACAACTCTTCCAGATAGCGCCGCGCATTGGCCACATAGACCTGGGCGTTGGCCGCCAGCTGCGCCTGCTGGGCCTCGCTCAGGGTGCGCACCACCTTGGCCGGCGAACCGAGCACGAGAGAGCCGTCGGGAATCACCGCGTTCTCGGTGACCAGGGCATTGGCGCCCACCAGGCAGTTGCGCCCGATGCGCGCGCCGTTGAGCACCACGGCGTGGATGCCGATCAGGCTGCCGTCGCCGATTTCGCAGCCATGCAGCATGGCCTGGTGGCCGACGGTGACGCCACGCCCCAGGGTCAGCGGCGAGCCGGGATCGGTGTGCAGCACGGCGCCGTCTTGCACATTGCTGTCCGGGCCGATATGGATCAGCTCGTTGTCGCCACGCAACACCGCGCCGAACCAGACGCTGGCGCCCTCTTCCAGGCGTACCTTGCCGATCACCGCAGCGGTAGGCGCGACCCAGCTGTGCGGATGGGCGTCGACACGGTGTTCTCCCAGGCGGTACTTCATGGCGGTCATCCTCGTGTTATTAGGGTTGGCGGAAAGTCCGATTGTTCGCCGAGGTGAGCGACGGGCGCAATCGGCAACGACCGGCACCTTCGCGTTGTTGCAAGTCATTCTCGATAGCGAAAGAATGCCCTCAGGGAACCTAAGACCGCGGGACTGCGACGAATGACCACGGCCAGCGCGCTGGGAAAGCAGCCCTGCCTTTGCAAAGCTGGCTGCCGCTGACCGCGCAGCCCTCTGGCACAGTACCGTCAGCCGTCCCGGCCCAGGCCGGTTTCCCGAGACCACCGGAATCTGCGAGCGCCCGATGCGTACCACCTGGAAATTCCTGCTGCCCCTCGCCGTCACCGGACTGCTGGCGCTGCTGCCGGCACCGGAGGGCCTGCCCGCTCATGCTTGGCTGTACTTCGCCCTCTTCGCCGGCGTGGTGGTGGGACTGATCCTCGAACCCCTGCCCGGCGCGGTGGTCGGCCTGATCGGGGTGGCCGTGGCGGCCCTGCTGGCGCCCTGGGTGCTGTTCAGTCCGGCGCAGCTGGCGACACCGGGCTTTCGCGCCCCCCAGGAGGCGCTGAAATGGGGCCTGGCGGGCTTTTCCAACAACACCGTCTGGCTGATCTTCAGCGCCTTCATGTTCGCCCTGGGCTACGAGAAGACCGGGCTCGGGCGACGCATCGCCCTGCTGCTGGTCAAGGCCATGGGCCGGCGCACCCTGACCCTGGGCTACGCGGTGATGCTGGCCGATCTGGCCCTCGCACCCTTCACCCCGTCCAACACCGCGCGCAGCGGCGGCACCGTCTACCCGGTGATCCGCAACCTGCCGCTGCTCTACGATTCCAAGCCCAACGACCCCAGCGCCCGGCGCATCGGTTCCTACCTGATGTGGGTGGCGATCTCCTCCACCTGCGTCACCAGCACCCTGTTCCTCACTGCCCTCGCCCCCAATCTGCTGGCCGCCGCGCTGATCGAGAAGACCGCCCAGGTGCACATCAGCTGGGGCCAGTGGTTCATCGCCGCCGCGCCCATGGGCATCCTGCTGCTGGCCCTGCTGCCGCTGCTGGCCTACTGGCTGTATCCGCCGGAGATCAAGCGCAACGACCAGGTGCCGCTGTGGGCGGCCAAGGAACTGGCCGCACTCGGCCCGCTGACCCGCGATGAAAAGCTGCTACTGGCCCTGGTGATCGGTGCCCTGGTGCTGTGGATCTTTGGTGCCGCCTGGGCCGATCCGGCGCTGGTGGGCATCCTGGTGATCGTGCTGATGCTGCTGCTGAAGGTCATCACCTGGAACGATGCCCTGGGCAACAAGGCCGCCTGGAACACCTTCGCCTGGTTCGCCACCCTGGTAGCCCTGGCCGACGGCCTGACCCGGGTCGGCTTCGTCGCCTGGTTCGGCCAGTGGGTCGCCGGCCACCTGGGCGGCTTCCACGCCGGTACCGCCATGGTGGTACTGGTGGCGGTCTTCTATCTCGCCCACTACCTGTTTGCCAGCTCCACCGCCCACACCACGGCGCTGCTGCCGGTGATGCTGGCCGCCGGCATGGGCATCCCCGGCATCGACCTGCCGGTATTCGCCCTGCTGCTGGGCACCTCGCTGGGGCTGATGGGCATCATCACGCCCTACGGCACCGGGCCGAGCCCGGTGTACTACGGCAGCGGCTACCTGCCCAGCGCGGACTACTGGCGACTGGGGACCATTTTCGGCGCGCTGTTCCTGCTGGTGCTGCTGGGGATCGGGGTGCCGTGGATCATGATGGTGGCGTGAGGGGTAGTTGGGCGTTCAGTGCCCAACGCCTGGGTCGTGGTGATCCGGGCGGATCGGCGTAGGTTGGATTGAGCGATAGCGAAGCCCAACGGATTAGGGTTATGGGTGCCCTAGCTGTTTATCGAGTGCTCTGAGGGCTTTTGTTTCGCCCACCCGGGCGAGTTACTTTTTGCATGCGCGGCTGCGCGCCCCGCAAAAAAGTAACCAAAAACGCTTGCCCCACGTTTCGGCCCTCCGCTGCGCTCCGGGTCCCCTCGCTCCGGTGCCGCTCCAGGGGCACTGCACGAAGGGGCTTCCTGCCCCTCGCGCCTTGCTCGGCGTCCTGCCTCGCATATCCCCTCCGCGACACCTGCACTCGGCCTCACTGACGGGGCGGGGCGCAAGCCTGGGAATTCGGGGTTCAGAGGTCGTAGCGTGGAAAACCGCGCAGCGTTTTCCACTGGAAGGTACCTACACTAACAGTGGACAAGGCTTCGCCGTTGTCCACGCTACGAGCTGTTCGTGGCTCTTCAACCAACACTTTCAGGCTGGCGATTCGCCCCGTTCAGCAGGGCGAACGCCAGCGTCGTGGAGTGGGTCGAGCCGCATGGATGCGGCGAGAGGTCCAGTGGGCCATGGACGGCCCATCTGGACCGACCCCGGAGCGGCGCTGGCGTGAGCGAAACGTAGCGTAGCGAAGTAACAGCCGTAGGCTGGCCCGAAGGGCGAGCAACGCGAGTCACCTGGAGCGAAGCGGAAGGCCGGATGGTCGGGGCAAGCGTTTTTGCTTACTTTTTTAGCGACTGAAAAAAGTGAGTCGCCCGGGTGGGCGAAACAAGAGCCACAAGCAGACCACGATAAACAGCCAGGGCACCATTAAGCCAAGGCACTTCGACCGACCTTCGCGATGTTGGGCTTCGCTACGCTCAGCACCAACCTACGAATGCCGATGTTTGGGATGACCAGGCACCGTTGGGCTTCGCTGCGCTCAACCCAACCTACCGAACCCAACCTACGCCCCACTCCCAAAGATTTCCCCGCCCACCCGACCTTTTGCTTAGGGACCTAAGCATCCCTTCGGCGTAGAATCCACATTCTTAGTGTGCTTTCGATAACACCCGCAGAGGTCGTCATGTCCCACCGTATTCGCCATCCCGGTTTCGCCGCCAAGCGCCAGAGCGCCGAGCAGGCCGCACAGTTCATTCGTCACGGCATGACCGTGGGCATGAGCGGCTTCACCGGGGCCGGTTACCCCAAGGCCGTGCCGGGCGCCCTGGCCCAGCGCATCACCGTCAGCCACGGCGCCGGCGAGCCCTTTCGCATCAAGGTGCTGACCGGCGCGTCCACCGCACCGGAGCTGGACGGCGCCCTGGCGCGGGTCGATGGCATCGAGTTGCGGGTGCCCTTCCAGTCCGATCCGGAGTTGCGCAGTCGCATCAACGCCGGTGGCCTGGAGTACATGGACATCCACCTGGGCCAGCTGGCGGAAAAGGTGCGCTATGGCTTCTTCGGCAAGATCGACGTGGCGGTGGTGGAGATCGCCGCCATTCGCGAAGACGGTCTGCTGGTGCCCTCCTCCTCGGTGGGCAACAACAAGACCTGGCTGGACATGGCCGATGCGGTGATTCTCGAGGTCAATCGCTGGCAGCCCGACGCCCTGGACGGCATGCATGACATCTACACCGACGGCGCCCTGCCGCCCCGCCGCACGCCGATTCCCCTGGCGCACCCCGGCGACCGCATCGGCTCGCCCTATCTGGAGGTGCCGCTGGACAAGGTGGTGGCCGTGGTGGAGACCGATGCCCCCGACCGCAACAGTCCGTTCAAGGCCCCGGACGCCGCCTCCCAGGCCATCGCCGCGCACCTGCTGGACTTTCTGCGCTTCGAGGTACGCCAGGGCCGTATCCCGGCCAATCTGCTGCCGCTCCAGTCGGGGGTCGGCAACATCGCCAACGCCTTCATGCAGGGTCTGGCCGAGAGCGAGTTCGCGGGGCTGACCGCCTTCACCGAGGTGATCCAGGACGGCATGCTGGAGCTGCTCATCAGCGGCAAGATGGAGCTGGCCTCGGCCACCTCCTTTTCCCTGAGTCCGGCGGGCATCGAGCGCTTCGTCGAGCACGCCGAGTCGCTGCGCCAGCGCATCATCCTGCGCCAGCAGGGCGTGAGCAATCATCCGGAACTGGTGCGGCGGCTGGGCTGCATCGCCCTGAACGGCATGCTCGAAGCCGACCTCTATGGCAACGTCAACTCCACCCACCAGATGGGCACCGGGATGATGAACGGCATCGGCGGCTCCGGCGACTTCGCCCGCAACGCCTATCTGTCGGTGTTCATGGCGCCGAGCATGGCCAAGAATGGGCTGATCTCGACCCTGGTGCCCATGGTCAGTCACGTCGATCACACCGAGCACGATGTCTCGGTGATCGTCACCGACCAGGGCCTGGCCGACCTGCGCATGCTCAGCCCCAAGCAGCGCGCCCGGGCCATCCTGGAGCACTGCGTGCACCCGAGCTTTCGTCCGGCGCTGGAAGATTATTTCGAACGCGCCCTGGCCGGCAGCCACGGCAAGCACACCCCGCACCTGCTGCCCGAGGCTCTGGCCTGGCACGAACGCTACCTGGTCACCGGCAGCATGCTCGGCCCCACCGCCCAGGAAGCCCACGACTGAAAGGCAAGGCGTCCGAGGCCTCTCGGGCGCCCTTTCGCTCCGCCATCCCCGCCGTCCGTCGCCCATATGCAACTTATTGTGACTTTTTGCCAGCGCGCTGTGTAAAAAGCTGCCTTGTCGGATTCCCAGCCGACATTCCGGGTGATAAAAGACGTGAAATCTCTGAGCAATGTCCTTGATCTGCAAGGGGCATTGCCGTTCGCGGTTGTTCTAACCCCGCCCCCCTTTTGAGAGCTGCCACCGTGAAGATCTGTCATCAACTTGCTGGCCTGTTGCTGGCTGGCTTGGTCGGGCTGAGTCCGGCCGTCCTGGCCCAGACCCCACCGAAGGTCAAGGCCGCGGCGGCCGCCACCGCCCAGCGCCTGGCTTCGAACCACGCCCTGGTCGTCGACCTCAAGACCAACCAGGTACTCTTTTCCCAGAATCCCGACCAGGTCGCCCCCATCGCTTCGGTGACCAAGCTGATGACCGCCATGGTGGTGCTCGATGCCCGGCTGCCGTTGGAGCAGACCATCGACATCGACATCAGCGAGAATCCGGCCATGCGTGGCATCTTCTCGCGGGTGCGCCTGGGTAGCCAGCTGACCCGGCGCGACATGCTGCAACTGGCGCTGATGTCCTCGGAAAACCGCGCCGCCACCAGCCTCGCTCATCACTATCCGGGTGGCCAGCGGGCCTTCGTCGCCGCCATGAATGCCAAGGCCCGCGCCCTGGGCATGAGAAACACCCGCTACGCCGAACCCACCGGCCTGTCGCCGCTGAACGTCTCCACCGCGCGTGACCTGGTCACCCTGCTCAAGGCCACCGAGCACTATCCGCTGCTCGGCCAGCTCAGCACCACCCCGGAAAAGACCCAGGCCTTCCACAACCCCAACTATGTGCTGGGCTTTCGCAACACCAACCACCTGGTCTACAACGCCGACTGGAGCGTGCAGCTGACCAAGACCGGCTACACCGACAAGGCCGGTCACTGCCTGGTGATGCGTACCGTGATGGCCGGTCGTCCGGTGGCCTTCGTGGTGATGGACGCCTTCGGCAAGTTCACCCACATGGCCGACGCCACCCGCGTGCGCCGCTGGCTGGAAACCGGCGCCCTGAGCCCCCTGCCGGGCGCGCCCAAGGCCGGTCGCAGCACGGTGCTGGCGCGGCAGTAAGTCCTGTCTGGGACAGCAAGAAGCCGCGTCTCGACGCGGCTTCTTGCTGTCCAGCACCTGGCGCTCGAAGAGCGGACCCCTGCCGCCCCCGGCGAATCGGCCTCCTGGACTCCTTTGACCGCCGAGACGGGCACCCCGGGCGTAAGGTGCGGTCTAGGGCTGTATCCCCTACCTGGAACGCCCTATGAGCAAAGACGCGATCGCCCACGAGTACTACGAAACCATTACCGGCCGCTGCTGGCTGGATGACGTGCGCGAATGGCGCCGCCTGCAGGCCGAGGCCCAGGCCGCCGCCGACCGCTACCTGGCCTGCCCGGAGGACCTGGGCACGCCCGAGCGCGAACGCCTGGAGCAGCGCTGGCGCGCCATCAATGAGGAGGCCGGTGCCTTCTGGCAACGCATGTGGGCGAATCTGGATCGTCAGTGAGGGGCCGCGGCTTCAGGCAGCGCTAGCGAGAAGCGCCAGCAGGCCTTCGGGTACCAGCCGACAGCTGTCGTCGAAGGAATCGAGCGAGCGCCAGGTAGCCATGAAGGCTTCACCATCGCTCTCCTGACCAGGCAGCTCGGTCTGCGCATAGAGCTGCCGATCAACGAATTCGGCGGCGTAGACCAGCACCACCTCGTGGCCCGGCCGCCCGGCGTAGCTGAACAGCGATTCCAGGGTGCCCAGCAGCCTCACCTCGGCCAGTTCGACGCCCAGTTCCTCGCGCATCTCGCGCCGCACGGCCGCCAGACTGGTTTCGCCGAATTCCACGCCACCGCCCAGGGGGCGGCAAAAGCTTCGGCCATCCTGCGGGTCCTGCGTCTCGCGCACCAGGATGCGCTTGCCCTGGCGCAGCACACAGAGTGCCAGGACGCGAATCTGACCGCTCATCAAACCAGCCCTTCCGCCCTCAACTCGCTCTTGAGATAGGCGTAGTACACCGGCGCCGCCACCAGCCCGGGCAGGCCGAAGGCCGCCTCGAACACCAGCATGGCCACCAGCAATTCCCAGGAACGGGCGCTGATCTGGCCGCCGACGATACGGGCGTTGAGGAAGTACTCCAGCTTGTGGATGGCGATCAGGTAGCCCAGCGCCGCCACCGCGACCCAGATCGACAGCGACAGGCCGGCGATGAAGATCAGGGTGTTGGACATCAGGTTGCCGATCACCGGCAGCAGGCCAAGGATGAAGGTGAGGATCACCAGGGTCTTGGCCAGCGGCAGATGGACATCGAACAGCGGCAACACGCCGAGCAGGAAGATGCCGGTCAGGGTGGTGTTGAGCAGCGAGATCTTGATCTGGGCGAAGACGATGTTGCGAAAGGCCTGGGCCACCAGGCCGAGACGCACCAGCAGCGCGCCGGACAGCGGGCGCAGGCGCTCGGGATCGGGGGTGGGCTGCAGGGCAACGATGGCACCGAGGATCATGCCGATCAGCACGATGACGAAGGTCCGTGCCGCGTCGCGACCGAACAGCTGCAGTTGCGCCACATGGGCGCGCACCCATTCCACCAGCTCCTGCTTCATGCTGTCGGCGTTGGCCGGCAGGTAGGCATCCAGCGAAGGCGGCAACTGGGCACGGGCGCGCTCGGTGAGCACCATGAACTTGTCCAGCAGGCGTCCGGGGTTCTGGACTTCCTGGATGATGAAGCTGGTGAACCAGACGAAGAACAGCGTCAGCAGGCTCACCACCAGGGCGCCGAGCAGGGCCACGGCGAGCCAGCGCGCGCCGCCGCCGGGCATTTGCCGCTGCAGGCGCCCGGCCAGGGTGTTGACCAGTTCGTACACCAGCAGGCCGGCCAGCAGGCTGGGCAGGAGCTTGAGCGGGAGAACCAGATAGAGCGCGGTGAAGACGATGATCCAGCTGGCCAAGATGGCCTGGCGTTGCGTGAAGGCGTACATAGATTACCGGCGGCAGAATCCCTGCCCGCAGTCTGACAGTCTGCCGCCTCGCCGCCCAGCCTAGTGTGGTATTTCAAAAGTTATCTAGGCAATTTTGCCGGCGCCTTTTATCCCTGGACGTCGTTGCCCCTGCTCGCCATAGCCCTGCCATGACTCGTCCCGGCGCCTAGCCCATGAACAAAAAGCACTCGCCAATTCCTGCGCGAACTTCTGAAACACCATACTAGACAGCGAATAAAGGCCGGACCTCTGTTACCCGGCGTTACCCGAACGGGCCTTACGAAGGATGGCCTCAGCCAGCCAGTTCCGCGGCACAGACCCGGGCGCGGCCCTGGTGCTTGGCCGCATAGAGCTGGGCATCGGCGGCGGTGATCAGGGCGGCCGGATCGACGGCGGTGGGCGGTAGCGCGGTGGCCACGCCCAGACTCAGGGTGACGTAGCCGGTCACCGAGGAATAGCCGTGGGTCAGGCGCTGGTCGTGCACCTGCTGCAGCAGCCGCTCGGCGACCTGGGTGGCGCCTTCCAGGTCGGTCCCGGGCAGCAGGCAGCCGAATTCCTCGCCACCGTAGCGCGCCAGCAGGTCATAGGGACGGAACAGGCCCTGCCCCAGCGCCTGGGCGACCTGGCGCAGGCACTGGTCGCCGGCCAGGTGGCCATAGTGGTCGTTGTAGGCCTTGAAGTGATCGATATCCATGAGGATCAGCGAAAACGGCGTGCCTTCGCGCTGACTCTGGCGCCAGCCACGCAGCAGCGCCTCGTCGAACTGGCGACGATTGGCGATGCCGGTGAGGCCATCGACCAGGGCGATGCTGCGCAGGGCGTCGCGCTGCGCCTTGAGGGTCAGCTGGGTGCGCACCCGGGCGCGGACGATGACCGGATTGATCGGCTTGCTGATGAAGTCCACCGCGCCGAGTTCCAGGCCGGTCACCTCTTCGTCGGGGCCTTCCTGGCCGGTGACGAAGATCACCGGGATGGCGGCCGTGGCGGGCTCGGCCTGCAATCGCCGCAGGACCTCGTGGCCGTCGAGCTGGGGCATCATCACGTCGAGCAGGATCAGATCCGGCAGCTGGGCCAGGGCCAGTTGCAAGGCCTGGGCGCCGCTGGTGGCCATCAGCGTCTCGCAATCCTGGCGAAAGAGTTCGTGGAGGATGCGGATGTTCAGCGGTTGGTCGTCGACGATCAGCAGCTTGGGCTTGCTGCGTCCGGCGGCCTGCGCGGTCGGCGGAGTCATAGGGCTTCCTTCAGATCAGGCAGGGTGATGAGCGCCGCGGTGAAGTCGAGGGTCTCGACCTGGGCGCGCAAGAGGTCGTAGCGCACCTGGGCTTCGGCGCGACAGTGCACGGGCAGCTCGGCGATCAGTTCCAGGGCGTCGAGATTGCCCTGGCTGAGCAGCTGTTCGAGTTCGTCCAGGCGGGCGCGCCAGTCGACCTGGGGGTCGGTGTGGGTTGCGCTTGCGGTTGCGGCAATGGCGGGCGGTGGCAGGAGCTCGGCCAGGGCGCTGCGCAATTCGACCAGGGCTTCGTCGAGCAGCTGTCGCAGGGTCGTCAGTTCCATCGCCACCTCCGGGGGGACACCCGCTCCGGCCTTGCCGGCGCGTTCGCCCTCGGCGGCGCGCGCGGCCAGGCGCTGCGCACCCATGGTGCCGGCGCTGCCCTTGAGGGAGTGTAGTACGGCCACCGCTGCCTCGCTGTCGGCGGCGTGCCAGGCTCGGGCGAGTCCTTCCAGCAGGCTGACGGAGTCCTCGGCAAAGCGCTCCAGCAGCGAGCCGAACAGCCGGGCATCGCCACCGAAGCGGCGCAGGACGAGACTCAGGGGTTCCACCTGGCGATCCTCGCCGACCGGCGCGGCAACGGGCGCGACGCTGACCTCCTGGCCGGTCAGGCGCTGCAGGCGGGCGACCAGCAATTCCAGGTCGATGGGCTTGCCGATATGGTCGTCCATGCCGGCGGCCAGGCAGGCGTCGCGGTCGGTATGGGAGGCATTGGCGGTCATCGCCAGGATCGGCAGGGTACGGAAACGCCCGTCGGCGCGGATGCGGCGGGTGGCTTCCAGGCCATCGATGTCGGGCATCTGCATGTCCATGATGACCACGTCCAGCGGCGCGCCGGAGAGCACCCGCTCGACGCCTTCCAGTCCACCCTCGGCCAGTTCCACCTGGGCGCCCTGGGCCAGCAGCAGCTCGGCGGCCACCTGGCGGTTGAGGGCATTGTCTTCCACCACCAGCAGGCGCAGGCCGGCCAGCCGGTGGCTCTCGTCGACCACCGCGGCGGCGTGCACCCCGGCCGGGATCTCGGCGCCCAGGGCCCGCTCCACCACCTCGACGATCTGCGCCGGGGTCACCGGCTTGGTCAGGTAGTCGTCGAAGGGCGCATCGGCGCTCTGCTGGGTTTCGGACAGGAAGTCGCGGCCGAAGCCGGTGAGCATGATGACCTTGGGTCGGTTGTCGGCCTGCCGCTCGCGCAGCTGTCGGGCCGCCAGCAGGCCATCGCCGTCAGGCATGCGCCAATCCATGAGCACTGCCTCATAGGGCTGTGCCTGCTGCTGGGCCTGGACGACCCGCGCGAGGGCGGCGGCGCCGCTGGTGACCAGGTCCACCTGCCAGCCGAGGGCGGCTAGGGTTTCCACCAGCACCTCGCCGACCAGGGTGTTGTCGTCGGCCAGCAGCACCCGCCGGCATACCGGCGCCAGCTGGGTCTCGCCCTGGCTGTCCACCGCCAGGGCGGCATCGAACCAGAAGCGGCTGCCCACCCCAAGCTCGCTTTCCACCTGCAACTGGCCATCCATCAGCTCCACCAGGCGCTTGCAGATGGCCAGGCCCAGGCCAGTTCCGCCAAAGCGCCGGCTGATCGAGGCCTCGGCCTGGGTGAAGCCCTGGAACAGCTGCTCCTGGTGCGCCGGGCTGATGCCGATGCCGGTGTCCTGTACCGAGAATTCCAGGCGCAGTTGGCCGCCGTCGCGCGACAGCTGGCGCACGCTGACCAGCACCTGCCCCGCCTCGGTGAACTTGAGGGCGTTACCGGCCAGGTTGATGAGGATCTGCTGCAGGCGCAGGCTGTCGCCGATCAGGGCGGTGGGCAGCCCGGCATCCAGGTGGTAGTTGATCTCGACGTTCTTCTCGCCGCTGTTGCCGGAGAGCACCACGCCCAGGTTGCGCAGCACCTGCTCCAGGCTGAAGGGATGGACATCCAGCTGCAGCTTGCCGGCTTCGATCTTGGAATAGTCCAGCACGTCGTTGAGCAGCCCCAGCAGCGAACGCGCCGCCTGCTGGGCCTTGGTCAGGTAGTCGCCCTGGCGCGCATCGAGCGTGGTGCGCTGCAGCAGTTGCAGCATGCCCAGCACGGCGTTCATCGGGGTGCGGATCTCGTGGCTCATGTTGGCCAGGAAGGACGACTTGGCCTGGCTGGCCAGGTCGGCGCGGGTACGCTCCTCGCGCAACCGGTGTTCCAGCTCCAGCTGTTCGGTGATGTCGCGGTTGATGCCCACCACCCGCAGCACCCGGCCGCGCGGATCGCGCTCGGTGCGGGCGCCAGCGATGATGTGCCGCAGCGAGCCATCCCGACGGCGGATGCGGAACACCGGATCGAACACCGCGCGTCCGGCCATGGCGGCGCCCAGGCGCTCTTCGGCGCTGCCCAGGTCGTCGGGGTGCACGCGGTCGCGCCAGTCGTTGTAGGTGATGCCGCGAGTGCGCTGCTCCTCGTTCCATTCGTAGAGATCGAACATCCGCTCGTTGCACTGCACCTGGCCGGTGTCGGGCTGCCAGCACCAGATGCCGAGCTGGGCGACGTCGGCGGCCATGGTCAGCTGATCGCGGGTCTGCACGAGCGCCTGGCGCTGGCGACTCTGTTCGGTGATGTCGGCGATGATGGCCACCGCCAGGCGCTCGCCATCGGTCCACATCACCCCCAGGCTCAGGGTGATCGGGAAGACACTGCCGTCCGCCCGGCGCCCCTCCATTTCCTGGCCCTGTTGAGCGGAATTGTCGTCGGGCACCGCCTGCGAGCAGCTGAACAGCGCCTCGTAGCCGGCCAGATAGCCGGGAATCAGCCGGCGGACGGGTTGACCGATCACCTCGGCCGCGCGATAGCCGAAGATGCGTTCGCCGGCCGGGTTGAAGGAGCGCACCAGGCCATTGCTGTCCACGGTGACGATGGGGCTGACCGCGGTGTCCAGGATCGCCCGGGTCAGGGCGAGGCTGGCAGCCAGCTCCTGCTCGGCGGCCTTGCGCTCGGTGACATCGGAGGCGATGCCCAGATAGCCGCTGACCTGGCCAGAGACATCGCGCATGGTGGTCACCACCAGGCTGACGTCGCGGTGTTCGCCGTCGCGCCGGACGAAGGTCCACTCGCGGGCGTCGGCACCGGCGCGTTCGGAGCGCTCCACGAGCACCCGGAAGCCGGCGACCGGCAGCCCGTATTCGGCTTCCAGGGCCGCGCCCTGGGTCGCCAACTCTTCCGGCAGATGGAAGTCGCTGGCCTGCCAGAGCCCCACCACCTCGGCGGCGCGGTAGCCCAGCAGGCGCTCGGCGCCTTCATTGAACAGGGTGATGCGACCTTCGTGGTCGGTGGCGATGATGCCCACCTCGGAGGCCGCGCGCAGCACGTCGCCGAGCAGGCGGTTGGTCTGGCTGAGTTCGACGGTGCGCTGGGCCACCTGCTCTTCCAGCCGGGCATTGAGCGCCAGGATCTCGGCCTGGGCGGCCTTCTGCAGCGAGATGTCGCGCACCGTCTTGGAGGCGCCGATGATCCGGCCGTCACGGCCGCGCATGGGCGAGACGCTGACCAGGACATCGATGAGGCGGCCGTCGCGGTGCTGACGACGGGTCTCGAAGTGCGGCACCGGCTCGCCGCGGCCGATGCGGGCGAGCACCGACCATTCCTCGTGCTCCAGCTCGGTGGGCACCACCAGGTCGAGCAGGCGCTGGCCCACGGCTTCGCTGGCGCTGTAGCCGAACAGCTCTTCCGCCGCGTGGTTCCAGCTCAGCACCACGCCCTGGAGGTCCTTGCTGATGATGCCGTCGGACGAGCTTTCCACCACCGCGGTGAGGTTGGCCTGGTCCTGCTGATACTGACGGCGCCGCTGGCGCGTGGTCATCACGGCGAAGGTGAGGCCGGCGGCCAGCAGGCTGAACAGCTTGCCGAACAGATGCACCAGCGGCACCGAGACGAGGTGCTGGGCGGCGACGAAGGTCGGGGTGGCGGTGAGCGCCAGTTGCCATTGGCGGCCATAGACCTCCTGCACCAGCCGCCGCTCGGTCGGCGCCTCGGCGCCCTGCTCCTCTTCCTCACCCTGGCGATAGAAGAGGCTGGGGGCCTCGGGAACGGTCACGTCGCTCAGCCGGATGATCAGCCCGGGGATGTTCAGGCGCATGCTGCCGAACATCTCATCGATGCTCAGGGGCACATAGGACCAGCCGATGGTCGCCACCTCGCGGGCCATCGGATCGGCCGGCGCCTGCCCGCCCTGGTAGATGGGCAGCAGCATCAGAAAGCCCGGTTCCGGGGGCTGGGAGGCCTGCAGCTGCAACGGACCGGTCAGGTGGATGTCGGCATGCCGCATGGCCAGCACGGCGGCCTCGCGGCGGGTGGGATCGGAGGCCGTATCCAGGCCGATGGCCTTCAAATTGCGCCAGGCGGGTTCGAGATACTGGACGACGTAGCGATCGCCGTCGTGCGGCGCGAAGGCGCGGATGCTGAAGTTGGGCCAGCCGTCGGCACGGGCCTCACGCAGAAAGCGGGCCTCGTCGGCCTGAGGCACACGGCGAATGAAGCCGACGCCACGGGCACCGCGAAACTCCTGGCCCAGGTCATGGACCCGCCCGTAATCGCCGAGCAGCTCGCGCGACAGGTTGCCGCCGGCGACCACCACCACATCACGCATGCCGATCAGGCTGTATTCGTAGATGCGCAGCCGATCCAGCACCTGATCGCGAACGTCATCGGCGACGTCGTCCAGGGCGCTGCGCAGCTGCTGTTCATTGCGCTCGGTCAGATGGCGCATGGTCAGGCTGGTCAGCAGAACGCCGAACAGAAAGACGCCGAGACTCCAGCGTACGCGAGAGGATTTGCACAGCCTGCTGAACATGAAGCCCCTGGTGGCAAAGGGTGCCACGCCGTAGGTTAGGCGGTGCCAGGAGCGGGAAGCGCGGACGGAGCAGGGCCTCCACCAGACCTGGCGGTAACAGCTAGCCCATCGGCGGGAAAAAAGGCTTTCTTGATACCGCGGATCGGTCGTCGGGCCGAGGCGCAGTGGGCGATCCGCGCAAAGCGGCAGGCCAGAGCAAGTTCACGCGCTAATCAGTTTTACTGTTTCTGACGAGTGGTCTAGGCCCAATCAGTGTCCGGGGGCGATTTGCTGACCTGTCGGACAGCAAAAAGGGAGCGCCGACCTGACGTCGGCGCTCCCTTTTCAAGGACCTGTCGCGCGGACTAGATGCGGAAGCCGCCCACCAGCCGCTGCAGGCGACCGGCCTCGGCTTCCAGGGCGGTACAGGCCGCCAGGGTGGCCTGGAGGTTGTCGACACCCTGCTGGTTCAGCAGGTTGATCTCGCTGATGTCCATGTTCAGGGTCTCCACCACCGAGGTCTGCTCCTCGGTCGCGGTGGCCACCGACTGGTTCTGGCCGTCGATCTCGCCGATGCGCTCGGTCACGCTGCCCAGCCGTTCGCCGGCGCTCTTGGCCACCTGCATGCTGTGGGCGCTCTGCCGCTGGCTTTCCTGCATCAGCGCCACGGCGTCGCGCGAGCCGGTCTGCAGTTCCTCGATCATCTGCTGGATCTGCTGCGCCGAACTCTGGGTGCGGCTGGCCAGGGAGCGCACCTCGTCGGCCACCACGGCGAAGCCGCGCCCGGCCTCACCGGCGCGGGCCGCCTCGATGGCGGCATTGAGCGCCAGCAGGTTGGTCTGCTCGGAGATGCCACGGATGACTTCGAGGATCTGGCCGATGTTGGCGGTCTTGCCGTTGAGTGCCTCGATATGCTCGCAACTGGTGCCGATCTTGGCCGACAGCGCCTGCATGGCGTGCAGGGCCTCGTCGAGCACCTCGCGACCCTCTTCACCCTGGGCACGGGCGGTGCTGGCCTCGCCCGAGGCATGGGCGGCATTGCGGGCGATCTCCTGGGCGGCGGCGCCCAATTCGTTGATGGCGGCGGCCACGCTGGTGGTGCGCTGGGCCTGCAGATCCGACTGCTGCATGGAGGATTGCGATGACTCCAGCACCCGGCGCGTGCCCTGATTCAGCTCGCCGGTGCTCTGGGCCACGTCGCGGATCGAGGTGTGGATGCGCGCCACGAACTTGTTGAAGGCCTCGGCCAGGGCGCCGAATTCGTCGCGGGCCTGCACCGGCAGGCGGCGGGTCAGATCGCCCTCGCCTTCGGCGATGTCGGCCATGGCGCGGGTCAGGTCGTGCAGCGGCCGCAGCAGCACGCGGATCAGCAAGCCCAGCAACAGGATGATGGCGACCACCGCCACCAGGGTGGCGACGATGGCCAGGTTGCGCGCCTGGGTGACCGGGGCATAGGCCTTGGCCTGGTCGATGGACAGGCCCAGGTACCACTTGACCGAGGGCAGGCCCGCGACCGGGGTGAAGCTCACCAGGCGCTCGCTGCCATTCTGGGTGACGGCATGCAGGCCCGGCTGCAGGGACGGCGTCTGCTCGGGGAAGACGTCCTTGAGGGTCTTGAGCACCTGCTCGGGATGGCTGCTGACCAGCACCTTGCCGTCGCCGTCGACCAGGAAGGCTTCGCCCAGGCCGCCGACGTTGAGCGAGGTGATGATCTCCACCAGCGCCGAGAGGTTGAGGTCGCCGGCCACCACACCGGCCAGTTGGCCGTCGCGCTGCAGCGGGGTGGCGATGGTCACGCCCAACTGGCCGGAAGAGGCGAAGATATAGGGCGGGGTCAGCACCGTGGCGCCGGCGGCGGTGGCGGCCGCGTACCAGGGTCGCTTGCGTGGATCGTAGCCGGCCGGCAGGGTGCGCAGCGGACGGGTGGTGTAGGTACCGTCCACCTCGCCCAGGTAGGTGGAATCGAAGGTACCGGTGTAGATCTTCTGATCCAGCAGACCGACCAGGCCGTCGGGCGAACGATCGCGTGCCAGGGTCTGGGCTTCGCCTTCGATGAGCTTGACCCGCGCATCCAGCCAGTAGGCGACGTTGCCGGCGGTGACCCGGCCGGTTTCCGCGAGGTTGGCACTCAGGCTCTGGTCGATGGCCTGGCGTTGCAGATAGGCATTGAAACCGGCGGAAGCGGCCAACGCGGTGGTGATCACCAGCGCCGCGACCAGCAGGATCTTGTGGCTGAATTTCAGGTGTCGCTTCATACAGGTCTGCGTCCGTGGCCAGGGTGGAGCCATGCCGGATTCAGGGCATGGCGGTCACTCGTTATCGGGCACGTACGTTACGACTTGAGCGGAGCGGCAACCTCTTTTCGGGGGCCCGCGCTAGATGCGGAAGCCACCCACCAGCCGCTGCAGGCGACCGGCCTCGGCTTCCAGGGCGGTACAGGCCGCCAGGGTGGCCTGGAGGTTGTCGACGCCCTGCTGGTTCAGCAGGTTGATCTCGCTGATGTCCATGTTCAGGGTCTCCACCACCGAGGTCTGTTCCTCGGTCGCGGTGGCCACCGACTGGTTCTGGCCATCGATCTCGCCGATGCGCTCGGTCACGCTGCCCAGCCGCTCGCCGGCGCTCTTGGCCACCTGCATGCTGTGGGCGCTCTGCCGCTGGCTTTCCTGCATCAGCGCCACGGCGTCGCGCGAGCCGGTCTGCAGTTCCTCGATCATCTGCTGGATCTGCTGCGCCGAACTCTGGGTGCGGCTGGCCAGGGAGCGCACCTCGTCGGCCACCACGGCGAAGCCGCGCCCGGCCTCACCGGCGCGGGCCGCCTCGATGGCGGCATTGAGCGCCAGCAGGTTGGTCTGTTCGGAGATGCCGCGGATGACTTCGAGGATCTGGCCGATGTTGGCGGCCTTGCCGTTGAGCGCCTCGATATGTTCGCAACTGGTGCCGATCTTGGCCGACAGCGCCTGCATGGCGTGCAGGGCCTCGTCCAGCACCTCGCGGCCCTCCTCGCCCTGGGCGCGGGCGGTGCTGGCCTCGCCGGAGGCATGGGCGGCATTGCGGGCGATCTCCTGGGCGGCGGCGCCCAGTTCGTTGATCGCCGCGGCGACGCTGGTGGTGCGCTGGGCCTGGATATCGGACTGCTGCATGGACGACTGCGAGGCTTCCAGCACCCGGCGCGTGCCCTGATTCAGCTCGCCGGTGCTCTGGGCCACGTCGCGGATCGAGGTGTGGATGCGCGCCACGAAGTGGTTGAAGGCTTCCGCCAGGGCGCCGAATTCGTCGCGGGACTGCACCGGCAGGCGGCGGGTCAGGTCGCCCTCGCCTTCGGCGATGTCGTCCATGGCGCGGGTCAGGTCGTGCAGCGGCCGCAGCAGCACGCGGATCAGCAAGCCCAGCAGCAGGATGATGGCGACCACCGCCACCAGGGTGGCGACGATGGCCAGGTTGCGTGCCTGGGTCACCGGGGCATAGGCCTTGGCCTGGTCGATGGACAGCGCCAGGTACCACTTGACCGAGGGCAGGCCCGCGACCGGGGTAAAGCTCACCAGGCGCTCGCTGCCGTTCTGCAGCACGTGATGGAAACCGGGGGCCAGGCTCGGCGTCTGCTCCGGGAAGACCTCCTTGAGCGATTTCAGCACCTGGTCGGCGTGGCTGCTGACCAGGATCTTGCCGTCACCGTCCACCAGGAAGGCTTCGCCCAGACCGCCGGCGTCCAGCGAGGTGATCATCTTCATCAGGCTGTCCATCACCAGGTCGCCAGCCACCACGCCGATCAGCTTGCCGTTCTGCAGGACCGGCGCGGCGATGGTGATGCACAGGAAGCTCTGCGGCGGCGCGGTGAGATAGGGCTCGGTGAGGATGGGGCCGCCGGCGCTGACCGCAGCCTTGTACCAGTCGCGCTGGCGGGCGTCGTAGCCGGCCTCCATGGGGGTATGGGGGCGGTCGGTGAAGGTACCGTCGACCTCACCCAGGTAGGTGGAGTCGAAGTTGCTGGTATAGAGCTTCTCTTCCAGCAGGCCCACCACGTTGGCCGGGCTGCTGTCGCGGCTGAGCGCCTGGGCCTGGCTGTCGATCAGCTTGACCCGCGCGTCCAGCCAGTAGGCGATGTTGCCGGCGGTAATGCGCCCGATCTCGCCCAGCGAAGCTTCGAGACTCTGGGTGATCGCCTGACGCTGCAGATAGGCATTGAAGCTGGCGAAGCCGGCCAGGGCGATGGTCACCACTAGGGCGGCCGCCAGCAGGATCTTGTGGCTGAATTGGAGCGAGCGTTTCATGGATACCACGCGTAGGGCTTGGGTAGTGAGCAGCCGCTCTCCTCGCAAGTAGATAGTGCGATAAGTATAGAGAGGGCAAGACGACCTGGGACGGGCGACGTCGCACTATTACGCTCAAATCTGACTTTTAGCTGGCGCCAACCGATAAACGTTCTCACAACGCCGATGTCTGGCCGGCGCGCCCTACAGCAGGCTGAATGCTTTCAGCAGGAGCAGGCCCAGGTTGGTGGTCAGCATCCCGCCGAGGGTACTGAGCACCACGATGGTCGCCGCCAGCTGGGCATTGCTGCCGGCGGCGCGGGCCATGACGAAGCTCGAGGCGGCCGTCGGGCACCCCAGGTAGAGAAAGAGGATGCCCAGTGCCGGTCCCTGGATGCCCAGCGCCAGGGCGCCCAGCACGCCCAGCAGCGGAATCCAGACGATCTTCCACAGGCTGGCGCCCAGCGCCAGGCCGCTGCTCTCGCGCAGCGAGGTCAGTGACAGGGTGGCGCCGATGCACATCAGCGCCAGCGGCAGGGTGAGACCCGCGAAGTAGCGCGCCGAGGTGTCCAGCCAGCGCGGCAGCTGCCACTGGAAATAGGCGAAGGGAATCGCCAGCAGGATGCCGATGATCAGCGGATTGCCGAGGATGCTGCGCAGGAGGGTGCGCCAGTTGGCTTCCAGGTGCGGACTGTAGATCGCCAGCACGATGGCCGAAAGCACGTTGTAGAAGAGGATGACCATGCCGGCCATGATCCCGCCCACCGACAATCCATAGTCGCCGTACTGGGTCGTCGCCAGGGCCAGGCCGACGATGCCGCAGTTGCCGCGGAAGGCGCCCTGCACATAGACCCCGCGATCGGCATGGGGACAGCGCCAGATCGCCCAGCCCCAGGCGGCCAGGAAACTCGCCACCGTGGCCAGGGCGAAATAGCCCAGCAGCAGCGGCTGCAGCGCCTCGCCGAGATCGGCCTTGAGGATGCCGAGAAACAGCAGGGTCGGCATGGTGGCGCGAAACACCAGCGCCGAGGCGGTGTTGATGAAGGGGGTGTCGATCCAGCCCAGTCGCCTGAGCACGCAGCCCAGCAGCACCAGGGCGAAGACCGGAGCGGTGACGTCGAAGGTCGCCTGGACCAGGGCAAGCACGTCGGACATGGCAGGAGGCATCGCGGAAACGGCTCGCGATGTTAGCAGGCACGGCGCGCCACGGGTCCCTTCCTTCCGTCATCGCGAAGTGACATCAGTCAATGCTTAGCTTACTATCTACCCGCCCGATTCAGACGACGCCCCCGATCCATCCCCCGCTTCGCCTCAGCGCGACCGCTCTAGCTTCCTGCCAGGGAAGCCGGCGAAGGGGTGGAACAATAAGACAGACAACAGGTTCAGACGTAGCAGACGACAGATCCGCATGCGGTTCCGATTTGCGATGTCGTCGATCGAGTCGAAGTCTCTTTTCACGATTGCATTGCGAGCGCTGCCATGACTGTCACTTCCAACGCGAGACCGGGAGGCCTGCCTGCCAGGTTACTCGGCATCCTGTTCATCCTCCTGGGCCTCGCCCTGCTGGGGCTGGGCATCAAACTGGCCACCCTCGGGGGCTCCCTGTATTACCTCGGCGGCGGCGTGCTGCTCGCCCTGAGTGGTTACCTGCTGTGCATCCGGCGGGCCAGCGGGGTCTGGGTCTATGCCTTCTTCCTGGTGGTCTCCACCGCCTGGGCCGTACTGGAAGTCCAGTTCGACTGGTGGCAACTGGTGCCGCGCCTGGCGCTCTGGTTCGTCCTCGGCCTGGTGCTGCTGATCCCGGTGTTCCGCCGTCCGCTGGACAGCCGTAGCGGCGGCCTGCCGCTGGTCGGCTCCCTGGTAATCGCCGCGGTCGTCGCCCTGATCGCCCAGTTCGTCAACTACAACCGTCTGGACGGTGACCTGGGCCGCGATACCGCTGGCGTCGAAAGCGCCGCCCCGACCGCCGCCGATGGCGACTGGCCGTCCTATGGCCGCACCGCGTTCGGTGATCGCTACTCGCCGCTCAAGCAGATCGACGTCAGCAACGTGAAGGAGCTGCAACCGGCCTGGACCTTCCGTACCGGCGACATCCCCGGCCCGAACGATCCCCAGGAGACCACCGCGGAAAACACCCCGCTCAAGGTCAACGGCAAGCTCTATGTCTGCACGCCGCACAGCCAGGTGATCGCCGTGGACCCCGACAGCGGCAAGGAAATCTGGCGCTTCGATCCCAAGCTGAGCACCCAGCACGCCGACAGCTTCAAGGGCTGGGCGCACATGACCTGCCGCGGCGTGGCCTACCACGACGACGCCACCTACGCCGGCACCACCACCGCGGGCCAGAGCCTGGCCAACGGCAGTGCCGTCCCGGTCGACGAGCAGAGCACCCCGGCCGCCAGCAGCTGCCCGCGCCGCCTGTTCCTGCCCACCGCCGACACCCGCCTGATCGCCATCAACGCCGACACCGGCAAGGTATGCAGCGACTTCGGCGACAACGGTCAGGTCGACCTGACCGCCAACATGGGCAGCTTCACGCCCGGCGGTTACTACTCCACCTCGCCGCCAGCGGTGACCCGCAACCTGGTGATCATCGGTGGCCACGTCACCGACAACGTCTCCACCGACGAGCCGTCCGGCGTGATCCGCGCCTACGACGTGCACAGCGGCAAGCTGGTGTGGAACTGGGACAGCGGCAATCCGGACGCCACCGCGCCCATCGCCGCCGATGGCATCTACACCCGCAACTCGCCCAACATGTGGTCGATGATGGCCGTCGATGAAAAGATCGGCATGGTCTATCTGCCCATGGGCAACCAGATGCCCGACCAGTGGGGCGGTGACCGTACCCCGGCCTCCGAGAAGTACAGCGCCGGCGTGGTCGCCCTCGACATCGCCACCGGCAAGGTGCGCTGGAACTACCAGTTCACCCACCATGACCTCTGGGACATGGACGTGGGCGGTCAGCCGACCCTGGTGGACATCAAGACCGAAGGCGGCGTGAAACCCGCGCTGATGGCCTCGACCAAGCAGGGCAGCATCTATGTGCTGGACCGCACCAATGGTCAGCCCATCTACCCGATCAAGGAAACCCCGGTGCCCCAGGGCGCGGTGGAAGGCGACCACACCTCGCCGACCCAGCCGGTCTCCTCGATCAACCTGGCCGCGCCGACCCTCAAGGAAAGCGACATGTGGGGCGGTACGCCCTTCGACCAGGCGCTGTGCCGCATCGCCTTCCGCGAGCACCGCTACGAGGGCATCTACACCCCGCCGTCCACGCAAGGGTCGATCGTCTACCCGGGCAACTTCGGCGTGTTCGACTGGGGCGGCCTCTCGGTCGATCCGGTGCGCCAGATCGCCTTCCTCAACCCCAGCTACATGGCCTTCACCTCCAAGCTGGTGCCGCGTGAAGAGATTGCCAACCAGCCGGCGCGCAAGAGCGAGACCGAGGGCATCCAGCCCAACAAGGGCGCGCCCTACGGCGTGATCCTGTCGGCCTTCCTGTCGCCGCTGGGCCTGCCTTGCCAGGCACCCGCCTGGGGCTATGTGGCAGGTCTCGACCTGACCACCGGCAAACTGGTCTACAAGCACAAGAACGGCACCGTGCGCGACAACTCGCCGGTTCCGCTGCCCCTGCCCATGGGCGTGCCCAGCCTGGGCGGCACCGTCACCACCGCCGGTGGCGTGGCCTTCCTCAGCGGCACCCTGGACCAGTACCTGCGTGCCTATGACGTGAAGAACGGCAAGGAACTGTGGAAAGGCCGCCTGCCGGCCGGTGGTCAGACCACCCCCATGACCTACACCGGCAAGGACGGTCGCCAGTACGTGCTGGTCTATGCCGGCGGCCATGGCTCGCTGGGCACCAAGCAGGGTGACTATGTGATGGCCTTCGCCCTGCCCGAGAAGAAGTAAGGGCGCCCGCGCCTGAGCTCCCCTCTCCTCCGGGAGAGGGTTCGGGGCGAGGATGCTTCGAGCATTTTTGACATCCTGTTGGAACCCCCCTCGCCCCACCCCGAAATCCCGGCCCAGCCGGGATTTTTTTCGCCCGGGCTTTTCTTGCTATGAAAAGAGCCCCTGGCACCTGAGGCCCAGCGGAAAAGGCTGCGCCGTTTTCCACGCTACAGTGTCAAGACCGTGCCTCGAACGCTCCGTCTCCTCCCGGCAGAAGGCCAAGGTTAGGACCAACCCGGGCACCCCACCCGCTCCTCCCCCTCTCCCTCGGGGAGAGGGCCGGGGTGAGGGCCAAACCAGGCACGGCTCTCGCTCTTCCCCCTCTCCCCCAGGGAGAGGGTCGGGGTGAGGGCACGCTCCGCTCCATCACCCTCCCCTGGACTCGGTTAAGCTATCCCCATGCCCAGCTCTCTTTCCCAACACCGCCGACTGCGCCTCGCCAACGGCCTGGCCGTCGCCCTGCTGCACGACCCCGAGCTGCCCCAGGCGGCCGCCCTGGTCCGCATAGGCGCCGGCAGTCACCAGGCACCGCGGGCCTTTCCGGGGCTGGCGCACTTTCTCGAACACCTGTTCTTTCTCGGCAGCCATCGCTATCCGGCGGCGGACGGCCTGATGCCGCTGGTGCAGCGCCTGGGCGGCGAACTCAACGCCAGCACCCGCGAGACCACCACCGACTTTTTCTTTGCGCTGGCCCCCGAGCATCTGGCCGCCGGGCTCGCCCGACTGCTGGACATGCTCGCCGCACCGCTGCTGGCACCAGGCGCCCAGCGCCGCGAGCGCGAGGTACTGCACGCCGAATTCATCGCATGGTCGCGCAGCGCCGATACCCGCCGCGACCTGGCCCTGGCGGCCGCCCTGCCCGCGGACCATCCCGCCGCCGGCTTTCACGCCGGCAATCGCTATAGCCTGCCGCTGCAGAGCCCTGCCTTCCAAAGGGCGCTGCGCGCTTTCCAGCACCAGCACTACCGCGCCGATAATGCTCTGCTGGTGCTGGCCGGGCCACAATCGCTGGCCGAACTGGCAGACCTGGCCCGCGAACAGGGTGCCGTCCTGGCATCCGGTTCTGCGTCCGCAAATGCAACGCCCCCGCCACTCCCGGCCACCGGCGAACGCTGGCAGACCATCACCGCCACCCCGCCCAGGCTGGCCCTGCAATTCGCTCTCGACGACCTGCCGCCCGGCAGCTGGGAAGCGGCGGAGCTGCTGGAGACCCTGCTGCTCGGCGACCATCCCGGCGGCCTGCCCGCCCTTCTGCGCCAGGCGGGCCAGGCGGCACGGCTCAGCCTCGCCTGGCCCTATCGCCAGGCAGGCCAGGGCCTGCTCCAGCTGGATCTCTCACCTGGTCCTCAGGCCAGCCCCGGCCACCTGACCAGCCTCCTGTTCGCCTGGCTGGACACCCTGCGCCAGACACCTCTCGCCGCGCTGCAGCAGGGCCACGCCGAACGTATCCAGCGCCTCTGGGCCACCCTGCCCGCCCTGGCGCTGGCAAGACGCCTGGGTGAACGCCTCTGGCTGGATCGACGAGGAAACGCCTGGCCACAACCGGCCCTCTCGCCCGCCGCCCAGGCCGCCTGGCCGCGGCTGCTCGCGCAACTGGTCCCGGAACGCCTCAGCGGTTTCGCCGCCGGCCTGGCCGATGCAGCGGATCGGGCGTCGCCCGTCGCCGCTCCCTTTACCCTGCCACCGCCCAATCCTTTGCTCGTTGACCCCGTACCTTCGAGCGCCCCGGCGCTGCAACCCTGGCCGATCAGCCAGGCCCTTGCCCCGCAGCAGCGCGAAGGCCTGTTGTTCCTGCGCTGGCGATGGCCGGGGCCGGGACCGGTCGCGCCCGATGCCCAGGTACTGGGCGCGCTCCCCCGGCTGGCCGCCGAGGCAGGTGTGAACCTGCGCTGGAGTCCACCGGGGGCGCCCTGGGAGTTGCGACTGCAAGGCTGGGCCGCGGCGCTGCCGGCGGTGCTGGAGCAGGCGCTCGGCCGCCTGACAGCGGAGCGGGATAACGGCAGCCCGGCACCCGCGGTACCGCCAGAGCCCATGCTGATCCGCCAGCTGCTCAAGGTCCTGCCCGAGCGACTGACTGCGGTCACGCCGCTGACGGAGATTGCCGAAGGCCCGCGTTGGCAAGCCCTGGCCTGCGGCCTGCCGCAAACGGCGCAGGCATCCCTGGCTGCCGTCACCCCGCCGCCCCAGCCCCAGGCCGGGCCGCCGGGTGAACCGCCCAGCTTCACCGGGCGCCACTGGCACCCCGAACCCAGCACCGACGCCCAGCAGGCGCTGCTGCTGTTCTGCCCGGAACCCGATGCGTGCCCCACCACCGAGGCCGCCTGGCGGCTGCTGGCGGCGCGCCTGCAAGGACCGCTGTTCCAGCGTCTGCGCAGCGAGCGGCAACTGGGCTATGCGGTGTTTTCCGCCTATCGCCAGCTGGGCGATCACGGCGGCCTGCTGATCGGCGTGCAGTCACCCCATGCCCGGGCGGCGGATATCCTGGCGGAAATCGAAGGTTGCCTGGCTGACAGCCTGGCCCCCATTCAGGCCGAGAGTGCGCCGCTGGCGCAGAACATCCGCCAGCTGGTGCACGACTTCAGCCCCGCCACCCCTCAGCGCGCAGCTCTGGCCGAGCGCCTCTGGTGGGGCTTCCAGCGCAGCGGGACGCTGGACCTTTCGCCCTTGCAGGCAGCCCTGGCCGCCCTGGACGACAGGGCCCTGCAGCAGGCCTGGCAGCAACTCATCGCCAGCGACGCGCCGCGCTTCGCCCTGGCCAATGCCGACGCGCCATCCGGCTGGATGTCATAGCTTTCAACACTTTCCCGGGAGCGTCGGCCGCTGCCGGCGGTCAATCTGTTGCAGGATCGGTAAGACAGTTATGTCCGCCGGACCGCCAGCGATTCGTCGCGGCAAAAACCCTTAGCTAGATAACATTTGTTAGACTTGACGACCGGATCCATCCGGCTTTCGCAGTCAAAGAGGAGACCTCCCATGTGGACCAAGCCTGCTTACACTGACCTGCGCATCGGCTTCGAAGTCACCATGTACTTCGCCAACCGTTGATGCGCCCCACGCCCCGGTTCGCCGGGGCGTACTTTTTCCAGGTTTAGCCTTTCCCATGCATATCCAGATTCTCGGCTCCGCCGCCGGCGGTGGCTTTCCCCAGTGGAACTGCAATTGCGCCAATTGCGACGGCTTCCGCAAGGGCACCCTCAGGGCCCAGGCCCGTACCCAGTCCTCCATCGCCCTGTCCGACGACGGGGTGAACTGGATCCTGTGCAACGCCTCGCCCGACATCCGCGCCCAGCTGGCCGGCTTCGCCCCGCTGCAGCCGGCGCGGGCCCTGCGCGACACCGGCATCCGCGCCATCGTCCTGCTGGACAGCCAGATCGACCACACCACCGGCCTGCTCAGCCTGCGTGAAGGCTGCCCCCACCAGGTCTGGTGCACCGAGATGGTCCACCAGGACCTCACCACCGGCTTTCCGCTGTTCAACATGCTCGAACACTGGAACGGCGGGCTCAGCTGGCAGCCCATCGCCCTGAGCGGCAGCTTCACCATTCCGGCCTGTCCGAATCTGGAATTCACGCCCTTTCCGCTGCGCAGCGCCGCGCCGCCCTATTCGCCCCATCGCCACGATCCGCACCCGGGCGACAACCTGGGGCTGCTGGTCCATGACAGGCGCACCGGCGGCAAGCTGTTCTACGCCCCGGGCCTGGGCCAGCCGGACGCCGCCCTGCTGGAGCTGATGGGCCAGGCCGACTGCCTGCTGGTGGACGGCACCCTCTGGACCGACGACGAGATGCAGCGTCGCGGCGTGGGCACCCGGACCGGCACCGAGATGGGCCACCTGCCGCAAAGCGGTCCCGGCGGCATGCTGGAGGTGCTGGCCGGCTTCGAACGCCAGCGCAAGGTGCTGATCCACATCAACAACACCAATCCGATCCTGGACGAAGACTCCCCGAACGCGCCATCGTCGCGCGCCAGGGCGTGGAAGTCGCCTGGGACGGGATGTCCATCGAGTTGTGAACGCCATGCCCAACGCCCTCACGCCCGCCGAATTCGAAGCCGCCCTGCGCGCCAAGGGCGACCTCTACCATATCCACCACCCCTATCACGTGGCCATGTACCAGGGTCGCGCCAGTCGCGAGCAGATCCAGGGCTGGGTGGCCAACCGCTTCTACTACCAGGTCAACATCCCGCTCAAGGACGCCGCCATCCTGGCCAACTGCCCGGATCGCGAGATCCGTCGGGAGTGGGTGCAGCGCATCCTCGACCATGACGGCGAGCCCGGCAGCGAAGGCGGCATCGAGGCCTGGCTGCGCCTGGCCGAGGCCACCGGCCTGGATCGCGAGCAGGTGCTCTCCCAGGAACTGGTGCTGCCGGGGGTGCGCTTCGCGGTGGACGCCTACGTCAACTTCGCTCGCCGCGCCTCCTGGCAGGAGGCCGCCAGCAGCTCCCTGACCGAGCTGTTCGCGCCGCAGATCCACCAGTCGCGGCTGGACGCCTGGCCACAGCACTACCCCTGGATCGATCCGGCCGGCTACGAATACTTCCGCACCCGCCTGGGCCAGGCGCGGCGCGACGTCGAGCACGGCCTGCAGATCACCCTGCAGCACTACACCACCTGGGAATCCCAGCAGCGCATGCTGGAGATCCTGCAGTTCAAGCTGGACATCCTCTGGAGCATGCTCGACGCCATGAGCATGGCCTACGAACTGCACCGCCCGCCCTACCACAGCGTCACCGCCGAGCGTCGCTGGCACCGAGGAATCGACCTATGAGCTTCGACCGCACCCAGGTGCCGCGCTGGCGTCCCGGCTACCGCTTCCAGTTCGAGCCGGCGCAGGACGCCCATGTGCTGCTCTATCCCGAGGGCATGATCAAGCTCAACGACAGCGCCGCCGCCATCGGCGGGCTGATCGACGGCCAGCGTGACGTGGCCGCCATCATCGAAGCCCTCGACGAACGCTTCCCCGGCGTTCCCGAACTGGGTGCGGACGTCGAACAATTCATGGAGGTCGCCCGTGCCGAGCACTGGCTCCTGCTCGGCTGACACCAGCCTGCCGGGCACGCCCATGCAGTTGCCGCAGCCGCCCACCGTTGCTGCGCCCAGCATTGGCCTGCCCCTGTGGCTGCTGGCCGAGGTCACCTATCGCTGCCCGCTGCAGTGCCCCTACTGCTCCAATCCCCTGGACTTCGCCGCCCAAAGGCGCGAGCTGACCACCGAACAGTGGTTCAAGGTCATGGCCGAGGCACGGGAGATGGGTGCGGCCCAGATCGGCTTCTCCGGGGGCGAACCCCTGGTGCGCCAGGACCTCGCCGAGCTGATCCGCGAGGCGCGCCGGCTGGGCTACTACACCAACCTCATCACCTCCGGCATCGGCCTCACCGAGGCGCGCATCGCCGAGTTCAAGGAAGCCGGCCTGGACCATATCCAGATCAGCTTCCAGGCCAGCGACGAACAGGTGAACAACCTGCTCGCCGGCTCGAAGAAGGCCTTCGCCCAGAAGCTGGCCATGGCCAAGGCGGTCAAGGCCCATGGCTACCCGATGGTGCTCAACTTCGTCACCCACAGGCACAACATCGATCGCATCGACCAGATCATCGACCTCTGCCTGGCCCTGGAGGCCGACTTCGTCGAACTCGCCACCTGCCAGTTTTATGGCTGGGCCGAGCGCAATCGCGCCGGTCTCCTGCCGACCAGGGCCCAGCTGGAGCGCGCCGAAGGCATCACGAACGAGTACCGCGCGCGCCTCAAGGCCGAGAATCATCCCTGCAAGCTGATCTTCGTCACCCCGGACTACTACGAAGAGCGCCCCAAGGCCTGCATGGATGGCTGGGCCAAGCTGTTCCTGACCATCACGCCGGACGGCACCGCCCTGCCCTGCCACGGCGCCCGGCAGATGCCCATCGCCTTCCCCAACGTGAAGGAGCAGGACCTCAGGCACATCTGGTACGACTCCTTCGGCTTCAACGTCTACCGCGGCTACGACTGGATGCCCGAGCCCTGCCGCTCCTGCGACGAGAAGGAAAAGGACTACGGTGGCTGCCGCTGCCAGGCCTTCATGCTCACCGGCGATGCGCGCACCGCCGATCCGGTCTGCGCCAAGTCGCCGCACCACGACCTCATCCTCGCCGCCCGCCAGGAAGCCGAGACCGCGACCCAGCGGATCGAGGACCTGCAATTCCGCAACGAGCGCAATTCGCGGCTGATCGCCAAGGCTTGAAGCCAGCGGCGGCGCCAGACATGCCAAGGTCGTCGGCGGAATCCGGTTCCTCGTGCCAGGGTGCAGGCTTGTCAGCGGGACTCACCACCCACGGCTCCGAGGCATTTGCCTCCCGGCCGGGCAGTGACCATACTGCCCGGCCGGACCTTTTCGCCTCGTCGTCATGCCCTCGATACGCCCGCTGCGCCCCACCGATATCCCTGCCGTTCTCGATATCCAGGCGGCCACCTACCCCGCCGACCTGCTCGAAGACCGCGCCTTCTACGTCAATCGCCTGGAGCTCGCCCCGGAGCACTGCTGGGCGGCGACCGATGCCGAAGATCGCCTGCGCGGCTATCTGATCGCCTATCCCTGGGACGACGGCCTGCCACCGGTGCTGGGGGCTCGCCTGCAGCAGCTGCCGAGCGAGGCTTCCACCTGGTTCCTGCACGATTGCGCGGTGCACCCCGAGGCCCAGGGCCAGGGCGTGGCCGCTCGCCTCTATCGCCATGCCAAGGGCCAGGCCCGGCGTGCCCGCCTGCGCCAGGGTCGGCTGGTGTCTCTGTCCGGTGCCATCGGCTACTGGCAGCGTCACCACTATCATCCGGTTCCCGCCGATGCGGCGCTCAAGGCCAAGCTGGCCGGCTATGGCGCCGGTGCCTGCCTGATGCAGCGCACCCTCGACACCCCGGATGCCGAGCACGCCTAAACCTTGCAAATCTAAATGCAAGTATTTCGCTTTCGCCTTAACATGGCTTAGCCCAGGAGGGCCTCTGCCGCCCGGCGCTCTGGCGCGGGTATCTTGATCGCCGCTACAAGGAATCCCTGATGAACATCGCTCCAGCGTCTTCGGCCAAGGGCCGGCGCGTCTTTTCCGTTACCTTGTTGGCCACCCTGCTGGCGCTGGGTGGGCAAGCCGCCCAGGCGCGTTCCAGCTTCGAAGCCCCCGATCCGGACTACCACGGCGAGATCAAGGCCAGCCCCGTCACCGGCACCGCCATCCTGGCCGGTAGCGAGGTGGCGCTGGACGGTCGCGGCTTCACCCCCGGTCAGCGGATCACCCTGTCCCGCGGCGGCGTAGCGCTCAACCCCGACGCCGCCTACGTGGCCGATGCCCAGGGCAACTTCAAGGCGACCCTGCGCATCCCCGAAGACGCCGCCCCCGGCCAGCACCCCATCGTCATCAGCACCGCCCAGCCCTCGGGCGCCGCGGTCTTCCCGCTCAAGGTCTCGCCGGTAGTGCCGCTATCCGGCGCCGACGCCTATAGCCTCACCACGGTCAAACTGGTCCCGGGCCTCTACCAGGTGGACAGCAGCGCCAAGACCGGCGCCCTCTTCGTCACCTCGGCCGTGGGCCGCCCGCCGGTCAAGGTCTCGCAGCTGCTCAAGCTCGATCCCAAGGACCTGGCCATCGAACGCCAGCTCACCCCGGCGGCCGCCCCCGGCGCGGATGCCGGTGTCTACGCCGTCTACGGCGTAGGCGTGGACGATCGCAACGGCACCGTCTGGACCACCAACACCCGGCAGAACACCGTGGCGGTCTATCGCCAGAGCGACCTGGGTCTGGTCAAGCAATTCGAACCCGGCCTCGTGCCCCATGCCCACACCGTGGTGGTCGACGAGAAGCTCGACCGCGCCTTCGCCTCGGCAGCCATGACCCCGGACATCGTCAGCTTCGACGCCAAGACCCCGGCCGTGCGCAAGCACATCACCATCGAATCGGGCGTGCGCGGCGAGCAGTTCGCCGTGGTCGGCATGCACCTGGACCCGGCGGTGCACAAGCTCTATGCCGTCAGCCTGAAGACCAACGAAGCCGCGGTGATCGACGCCAAGACCGAGCAGGTCGAGAAGGTCTTCCCGATCCAGGGCGCCAAGACCCCCATGGGCGTGGCCCACGATCCCCAGACCGATCGCCTGTTCATCACCGCCCAGGGCAGCGACAACCTGCTGATCGTCGACGCCAAGACCGGCAAGACCCTGCACAACGTCACTACCGGTGCCGGAGCGCTGAACGTGGCCTTCGACCCGGTCAAGCGCCTGGCCTACGTGACCAACCGCGGCGCCGGCACCCTGACCGTGGTCGACCCGGACGGCACCATCAAGGCCAACCTGGAGCTGGGTACCTATCCCAACCACGCGGTGGTGGATGGCAAGGGTGTGGTCTACGCGGTGAACAAGGCCAAGGGGCAGGATGATGCCGAGGGGGATCGGATTACGCGGGTGATGGCGAAATAACAAGCCTACGCCCTCGGTCTTAGGCTGGGGGCCGCTTTTGTAGGTTGGGTTGAGCGATAGCGAAGCCCAACTCTCTGGCCTATTGGTGCCTCAGCTGTTTATCAAACGCCTTCATGCTTTTTGTTTCGCCCACCCGGGCGACTCACTTTTTTCAAACGCGAAAAAAGTAAGCAAAAACGCTTGCCCCGACCATCCGGCCCTCCGCTTCGCTCCGGGTGCGCTCGCACCAGCGCCGTTCCGGGGTCGGTCCAGATGGGCCGTCCATGGCCCACTGGACCTCTCGCCGCATCCATGCGGCTCGACCCACTCCACGACACTGGCGTTCGCCCTCCTGAACGGGGCGATTCGCTAGCCTGAAAGTGTTGGTTGAAGAGCCACAAAAAGCCCGTAGCCGTAGCCGTAGCCGTAGCCGTAGCCGTAGCCGTAGCCGTAGCCGTAGCCGTAGCCGTAGCGTGGACAACGGCGAAGCCTTGTCCACTAAGCATGGCCATGCGTATCAGTGGAAAACGCTACGCGGTTTTCCACGCTACAAACCTTTAAACACCCAAGCCTCAGGCTGTCGCCCCGCCCCGTCAGTGAGGCCGAGTGTAGGTGTCGCGGAGGGGGATGCGAGGCAGGACGCCGAGCAAGGCGCGAGGGGCAGGAAGCCCCTTCGTGCCGTGCCCCTGGAGCGGCACCGGAGCGAGGGGACCCGGAGCGCAGCGCAGGGCCGAAACGTGGGGCAAGCGTTTTTGGTTACTTTTGCCGCGATTGGCAAAAGTGACTCGCCCGAGGGGGCGAAACAAGGACCTCCTCTAGACTTCGATAAGCAGCTAGGGCACCAGCAGGCAAAGCCAGGTATCGAGGGCTAACCCCGTGATGTTGGGCTTCGCTAACGCTCAACCCAACCTACGCCATACGCCTCATTCAAAACCAATAACGCCCACCAAATCCAAACCGGCGGGCTTCATCCAAGGGGCCCAAGGGAAAACTCACCCCTCCAACGACTCCACCCCCAACTCATCCCACACCGCCTCCGCCAGGTGGAAGGTGGCGTTGGCCGCCGGGATGCCGCAGTAGATGGCGCTCTGCATGATCAGCTCCTTGAGCTCCTCTCGTGTCACCCCGTTGCTGCGGGCGGCACGCAGGTGCAGGCGGAGTTCGCCTTCGCGATTCATGCCGATCAGCATGGCGATGGTGATCAGGCTGCGGGTGTGCCGCGGCAGGCCCGGGCGGGTCCAGATGTCGCCCCAGGCGTGGCGAGTGATCATCTCCTGGAATTCTTCGTTGAAGGGGGTCAGCTTTTCCAGGCTGCGATCGACGTGGGCGTCGCCCAGCACCGCGCGGCGGACCTGCATGCCGGCTTCATAACGTTCTCTTTCGTCCAAGATCGACTCCTTCAGGCGCTCAGAAAGGCCAGCACGCGCTGGGTAAAGGCAGCGCCCATCTGCACGTTGGACAGGTGGGCGGCGGGAAACTCGACGTACTCGGCGCCCGGGATGCGCTCCTGCAGGAAGCGGCCGTCGGCCGGGGTGGTCACGGCGTCGTGGCTGCCGGCGACGATCAGCGTCGGCGCACGGATGGCATCCAACACCTCGCGGAAGTCGGCATCGCGCACCGCCGCGCAGTTGGCCGCATAACCCTGGGGCGAGGTGCCGGCGAGCATGGCGA
The DNA here is from genome assembly GCF_014522265.1 of Pseudomonas oryzihabitans. Taxonomy (GTDB): domain Bacteria; phylum Pseudomonadota; class Gammaproteobacteria; order Pseudomonadales; family Pseudomonadaceae; genus Chryseomonas; species Chryseomonas aestiva. Next base: position 2,221,395 of record NZ_CP017024.1, on the reverse strand, counting down.
CGATGCGGTCGACCCGGTCCGGCTCGGCGCTGGCGAAATCAGGGGTGAACCAGCGACCGATGGAGGCGTCGCGCAGGTCGCGCATGGCCTGCTCGCCGCCGGCTTCGACGGTCTGGATGCGGGTATTCCACACCTCGGGGGTGCCGATCTTGGCGGCGGTGTTGCACAGCACCAGACGGGTGACCCGCTCGGGGCGTTGATGCCCAGCCACTGGCCGATGGAGCCGCCCATGGACAGGCCGCAGAAGGCGAATTGGTCGATACCTAGGGCGTCGGCCAGGGCCAGGACGTCGCGACCGTTCCCGTCCATGCGATAGGGGCCGGGCGTCACCAGGGAGGCGCCATGGCCGCGGGTGTCGTAGCGCAGCAGGCGAAAGCGCTCGCTGAAGGCGGCGGCCTGGTCGTCCCACATGGCCAGGTTGGTGCCCAGGGAGTTGGACAGGATCAGCACGGGGGCGCCCGCGGGCCCTCCAGTTGGTAATTCAGGTCGCCATCGGCGAGACGTACGCTGGGCATCAGGCAGTCCTCTGGTCTAGGAATGGGCAAGCAAAGTGCGGTGTTCGGCCAGGGCGCGAGCCACCCAGGCCCGGGCCTGGCCCTGGTAATGGGCGGGGTCCAGCAGTCGATCCAGCTCGGCACTGGAAAGCTCGGCGGTGACCTCGGGGTATCGCCGAGGACCTGGCGCAGGTGGCGCCCCTCCTGGACGGCGCGCTTGCAGCTCTGCTCCACCAGGTGGTGGGCGGCCTCGCGCCCCAGCCGTCCGGCCAGGGCGATGCTGACCGCCTCGGCCAGCACCAGGCCGTGGGTCAGTTGCAGGTTGGCCTGCATGCGCGCGGCGTCGACCTCCAGCCCGGCGACGATGGCCTGAGCCTGCTGCAGGGCGCCGGAGACCAGGCAGAACAGCTCCGGCAGGGTCTCCCACTCGGCGTGCCAGAGCCCCAGGCTGCGCTCGTGCTCCTGGGGCATGGCGGAAAACAGGGTGCTGACCATACCCGGCGCGCGGGTGGCGGCGGCGATCAGCACCGCGGCGCCCACCGGATTGCGCTTGTGCGGCATGGTGGAAGAGCCCCCCTTGCCCGGCGCCGAGGGCTCGAAGACCTCGGCGGCTTCGGTCTGCATCAGCAGCGACAGATCACGCCCCAGCTTGCCCAGGCTGCCGGCTACCAGGCCGAGCCAGGCGCCGACCTCGACCAGGCGATCGCGCTGGGTGTGCCAGGGTTGCTCCGGCAGGCTCAGCGCCAGCTCCCGGGCCAGGACCTCGGCCACCGGCAGGGCCTGATCGCCCAGGGCGGCCAGGCTGCCCGAGGCTCCGCCGAATTGCAGCACCAGCACCCGCGGCCGCAGTTCGGCCAGGCGCCGGCGATGCCGGGTGATGGCGCCCAGCACTCCGGCCAGCTTCATACCGAGGGTCACCGGCGTCGCGTGCTGCAGCCAGGTGCGGCCGGCCAGCACGGTACCGGCATGGCGCTCGGCCTGGATGGCCAGGGCCTCGGCCAGGTGCGCCAGGTCGGCGTCCAGCAGGTCCAGCGCCTGGCGGATCTGCAGCACCAGGCCGCTGTCCATGGCGTCCTGGCTGGTGGCGCCGCGATGCACATGGCGTTCGGCCTCGGGGTCCTGGGCGGCGATCTGCCGGCCCAGGGCCTTGACCAGCGGAATGGCGGAGTTGCCGGCGCTGACCACGGCCCGGGCCAGCTCGGCCGCGTCATACCGCTCGGCGTGGCAGGCGGCGGCGATGGGCGCCACCGCCGTCTGCGGAATCACCCCCACCGCTGCCTCGGCGCGCGCCAGGGCCGCTTCGAAGTCCAGCATGCCCTGCAGTCGGCCGTGGTCACAAAACACCGCGCGCATGGCGGCGCTGGTGAAGTAGGCGTCGAATAGCAGGTTGGACATGGGGATTCCTCAAGTGGCGGAGCGGCCAACAAAGCGTAGCGAGCGGTTGTCAGGCGGGTGCGCGCGGCGCGCAGGAACCGGAATGTACAAGTGGTACATGAGGATTCCGAGCACTGCACGCGCCCGCCTGGCGGACGCGCAGTAGTTTTGTTGGTTGCTCCTAGTGGTCGTGATGCAGGTAGGTGGCCTGCCGCGGCAATCTCAGGCTGACCAGGAAGGCCACCGCCAGCATCACCGAGACATAGATGTAGAAGACTTCTTCATGCCCCTGGGTCTTGAAGCTCAGGGCGACGAATTCCGCCGAACCGCCAAAGATGGCATTGGCCACCGCATAGGACAGGCCCACGCCCAGGGCACGCACCTCCGGCGGGAACATCTCCGCCTTCACCAGACCGCTGATGGAGGTGTAGAGGCTGATGATGGCCATGGCCAGGCAGATCAGCAGGAAGGCCACGAAGGGACTCTGGACGCTGGCCAGCGCTGTGAGGATCGGCCAAGTGCAGACCGTGCCCAGGCCGCCGAACAGCAGCATGGAGGCGCGCCGGCCGATGCGGTCGGAGAGCATACCGAACAGCGGCTGCATGAGCATGAACACCAGCAGGGCACAGGTCATCACGGCGCTGGCGGTCTTGGCGTCCATGCCGCTGGTGTTGACCAGGTACTTCTGCATGTAGGTGGTGAAGGTATAGAAGATCAGCGAGCCGCCGGCGGTATAGCCGAGCACGGTGAAGAAGGCTGCCTTGTGGTGCTTGAACAGGCCGCTGAGGGTACCGGCCTCCTTGTTGGCGCGGGTCTCGGCGGTGGTGGTCTCTTCCAGCGAGCGACGCAGGAACAGCGAGACCACGGCCGCAGCGGCGCCGACCAGGAAAGGAATCCGCCAGCCCCAGGCACGCAGGTCGGCATCGCTCAGGACCTGCTGCAGGATCACCACCACCAGCACCGCCAGCAGCTGGCCGCCGATCAGGGTGACGTACTGGAAGGAGGCGAAGAAGCCGCGCTGGCCACGCAGGGCCACCTCGCTCATGTAGGTGGCGGTGGTGCCGTATTCACCACCCACCGAGATGCCTTGCAGCAGGCGCGCGAGCAGCAGCAGGGCCGGCGCCGCGACGCCGATGCTGGCATAGGTGGGCAGGCAGGCGATGGCCAGGGAGCCGGCGCCCATCATCAGGATGGAAATGACCATGGAGGTGCGCCGGCCGTACTTGTCGGCGACGCGCCCGAAGATCCAGCCGCCCAGGGGCCGCATCAGGAAGCCCGCGGCAAAGACGCCGGCGGTGCTCAGCAGCTGCACGGTGGGATCGCTCTTCGGGAAGAAGGCGGCGGCAAAGTAGATGGAGCAGAAGGCGTAGACGTAGAAGTCGAACCATTCCACCAGGTTGCCAGACGAGGCGCCGACGATGGCGAAGATGCGCTTCTTGCGCTCCTCGAAGCTGTAATGCAGGTGAGTGCTCATGGAGATCCTTAATTATAGGTATGGATGGACGGGGGACAGCCTACCGCCATCGGACCAGGAGAGACACACGCGGTTACAGGGAAGTGTGGGCGTAGAAGAAGTGAAACCGGGGCGATTTTCCGGCCTAGCCGCTCTGCAGTGAGAGGCTTATCGCGGCCATGGGCCGCTCCTACAAGTACATCGAGCTCTTGTAGAAGCGGCCGCATCGGCGGACCGCCATGGCCGCGATTGCCTAAGCGCCCAAGCGCCAAAGCCTCAGATCCCGTCCACCCGCTCCACCGCCAGCGCCAGCCCCTGGCCGACGCCCACGCACATGGTGGCGAGCCCCAGGCGGCCGCCGGTCTTTTCCAAGTGGTGCACCGCAGTGAGCACCAGGCGGTTGCCGCTCATGCCCAGGGGATGACCCAGGGCGATGGCGCCGCCATTGGGATTGACCTTGGGGCTGTCGTCGGCCACGCCCAGCTCGCGCAGGACGGCGATGCCCTGGGCGGCGAAGGCCTCGTTGAGCTCGATGACGTCGAAGGCCTCGATGGACAGGTCCAGTTGCTGCAGCAGCTTGCGCACTGCCGGGGTCGGACCGACGCCCATGATGCGCGGCGCCACCCCGCCGCTGGCCATGCCCAGTACCCGGGCGCGGGGCGTGAGGCCGTGCTTCTGCACCGCTTCCGCCGAGGCCAGGATGATCGCCGAGGCGCCGTCGTTGAGACCCGAGGCGTTGCCCGCGGTCACGGTCCGGTCCGGGCCGTTGACCGGCTTGAGCTTGGCCAGGCCTTCTGCGGTGGTGTCCGGACGCGGATGCTCGTCCTGCGCCACCACCAGGTCGCCCTTCTTGCCCTTGATCGTCACCGGGACGATTTCCTCGGCGTAGTAGCCGGATTCCTGGGCCGCCGCGGCGCGCTGCTGGCTGCGCAGGCCGAAGGCGTCCTGGTCGGCGCGGCTGACGCCATAGTCGGCGGCGACGTTGTCGCCGGTGACCGGCATGCTGTCGACGCCGTAGGTCTCCTTCATCGCCGGATTGACGAAGCGCCAGCCCAGGGTGGTGTCTTCCAGCTTCTGGCCGCGACCGAAGGCGCTGTCGGCCTTGCCCATCACATAGGGTGCGCGGGTCATGGATTCCACCCCGGCAGCGATCACCAGCTCCATCTCGCCGAGGGCGATGGCGCGATAGGCCTGGCCCACCGCCTCCATGCCCGAAGCGCAGAGGCGATTGAGGGTCACGCCCGGCACCGTTTCCGGTAGTCCCGACAGCAGCACTGCCATGCGCGCCACGTTGCGGTTGTCTTCCCCGGCCTGGTTGGCGCAGCCCATGAACACCTCGTCCACCGCCGTCCAGTCCACCTGGGGATTGCGCTCCTGCAGCGCCTTGAGCGGAATGGCCGCCAGGTCATCGGCGCGCACCGCGGAAAGTCCGCCGTTGAGCCGGCCGATGGGGGTCCGAATGGCGTCGCAGATATAGACGGGGCGACTCATTCCTCAGCTCCTTTCTGGCCGCCGTGGGCGGCATTGGTCCGGGCCTGCAGATCACGCAGGGCCGCGAGTTCGGTTGCTGTCGGCGCCGCGCTGGTGGCGACCTGGTCGGCGAAGCGGATGGCCCAGCCGGTGGCGGCCACCACCTGTTCGCGGTTCACTCCGGGATGCAGGGCGGTCACCACGAATTCGTGGGTGCCGGCTTCCGGCTCCATGATGCAGAGATCGGTGATGATGGCGGTCGGCCCCTTGCCCGGCAGACCCAGCTGCTGGCGATGATCGCCACCCTCGCCGAAGCCCACCGAGGTGATGAAGGCCAGCTTGTCGACAAAGCTGCGGTGCGACTGCTTGAGGATGATCAGCACCTCCTTGGCCGAGCCGGCGATCTCCGGCGCGCCGCCGGCGCCCGGCAGGCGAACCTTGGGCTGGTGGTAGTCGCCGATCACCGTGGTGTTGATGTTGCCGAAGCGGTCGACCTGGGCCGCACCCAGAAAGCCCACGTCGATGCGTCCGCCCTGCAGCCAGTAGCGGAAGATCTCGCCGGTGGGCACCACGGTGTCGGCGGTCTCGGCCAGTTCGCCGTCGCCGATGGACAGCGGCAGCACCGAGGGCTTGGCACCGATGGGGCCGGATTCGTAGATCAGCACCACGTCCGGCGCATGGGTCAGGCGTGCCAGGTTGGCGGCGGTGGACGGCAGGCCGATGCCGACGAAGCAGACGCTGCCATTGCCGAGGCGGCGTGCGGCGGCCACGGTCATCATTTCATTGGTGGTGAAGTCGCTCATGATTCAGGCCTCCGCAGCCAGCTTCGCCTGGAAGGCGGCGAAGTCCGCGGTACCGCGGATGTAGGTGTCGATCCACTGGGTAAAGGTGTCGCGGTCGCGAGCGATCGGGTCCCAGGCCTGGTAGAAACGATTGTCCCGCTCGTAGTAGCCGTGGGCATAGGACGGATGCGCCCCGCCCGGCACCACGCAGACCGCGCTGAGCGCCCAGGTCGGCAGTACGCAGGCGTTCATTGGCGCCTGGAGGTCGTCGACGATCTCCTCCACGGTGACGATGCAGCGCTGGGCGGCCAGCGCCGCTTCCTTCTGCACGCCGAGGATGCCCTGGATCAGCACGTTGCCCTGGCGGTCGGCCTTCTGCGCATGGATGACGGTGACGTCGGGGCGCACGCTGGGCACCGCGGCGAGCTGCTCGCCGGTGAAGGGGCAGGCGATGAACCTGATGTCCGGATTGACCTTGGCCAGGTCCGAGCCCTGGTAGCCGCGCAGGACGGCGAAGGGCAGGTTGGAGGCGCCGGCGACATAGGCGTTGGCCAGGGCCGCGTGGCTGTGCTCGGAAATCTCCAGCTTGTGCGGCCAGCCCTTTTCCACCGCATCACGCAGGCGGTGCAGGGAGCCGACCCCGGGATTGCCGCCCCAGGAGAAGATCAGCCGCTTGGCACAGCCGGCACCGATCAGCAGGTCATAGACCAGGTCGGGGGTCATACGCACCAGGGTCATGTCGCGCCGGTTCTGGCGGATCAGCTCGTGAGCGGCGGCGGTCGGAATGAGATGGGTGAAGCCTTCGAGGGCGACGGTCTCGCCATCGTGGACGAAGCGCTGGATGGCTTCGCTCAGGGACAGGATCTGGGCCATGGATTGTCGACTCGCGTCTTTGTTGTCGGCGCCGCCCGGTGCGGCGGTCTGGAGCCAGACTACAAAGCCCTACCCACGCAAACAATCCGATAATCGACTAACAGTTCGATTATCGAACAGCATTGTTTGTGGACTGTCGACCGCTTCGACGCGCGGCGCGCTGTTGCAGCGGCTACACTGCCCTCCCTTCATCCAGAGCCCAGCCGATGTCCGACAAGCCCCGCACCTCCCTCGAAGGCATCACCCTCGAAGCCCTGCTCACCCGCCTGGTGGAGCATCATGGCTGGGAAGAACTCGGCCGACGCATCCCGCTGCGCTGCTTCACCCATGAGCCCAGTATCAAATCCAGCCTGACCTTCCTGCGCCGCACGCCCTGGGCGCGGGAAAAGGTCGAGCAGCTCTATCGGCGCCTGCCGAAGCAGGGCTAGGGCAGGCCCGCGACAATTGCCGGACTAGGACTTGGTCCCCAGCAGGCCACGCAGCGTCTGCTGGATATCGGCCGGCAGGACCACCGTCTTCGCGTTCTCGCTGGTGGCCAGCTTTTCCATGGCATTGATATAACGCTCGCCCAGCAGATAGAGCACCGGCGTCGGTTCGCTGCCCACGGCTTCGGAGATCTTGCTCAGGGCGGCGGCGGAGGCCTGCGCCAGGGTCACCTGGGCCACGCCGTCGCGCTTGGCGGCTTCGAGACGGGCATCGGCCTCCAGGATGGCGGCCTGCTTGGCGCCTTCGGCCCGGGTCACCACCGCCTTGCGCTCCCGCTCGGCGGCCGCCTGCATTTCCATCGCCGCCTGCATCGACGGGGTCGGCTTGAGTTCCTGCACCTCCACCGCCTTGACGGTGATGCCCCAGTCCACGGTCTGCTCGGCCATGCTGACCCTCAGCCGCGCCTTGATCTCGTCCCGCGAGGACAGCGCCTGGTCCAGTTCCATCTCGCCGATGATGGCGCGCAGCGAGGTCATCGCCAGGCTGGTGATGGCCTGGGCATAGTCTTCCACGCCATAGGCCGCCTTGGCCGGATCGACGATCTTGGCGAAGCACAGGGCATTGGCCAGGATCACCGCATTGTCGCGGGTGATGACCTCCTGTTGCTGCACATCGAGGATCAGGTCCTTGGTACTGAGGCGGTAGCTGACCTGGTCCATGTAGGGGATGAGGAAATTCAGCCCGGGCTTGAGGGTGGTGCGGTACTTGCCGAGGCGCTCGACGATCCACTCCTGCCCCTGGGGCACCAGGCGCACGCCCTTGGCGACGGTGACGACGATGAAGACCAGCAACAGCAGGGCGACGATAAGACTGACACTCATGGACGATGTCCCTATGGATGGAAGACGTCAGGATTGACGGGCGACCTTGACCAGGTTGCCTTCGAAGGCGAGCAGTCGAACCCGCTCGCCGGCCGCGATCTCGGCGTCGGCCAGGCAGGGCCATTCATCGCTGCCGAGGATGGGTTTCTGGAAGCGCACGCGGCCACGGGCGAAGGGGCCGACCGCCGCGACCAGCAGGCCGATCTCGCCCAGATGGACGTCGGCGCTCCAGTCTTCACCGGGCTTGCCACGGTCCTTGCCATAGCGAAACCAGAGAAACACCGCCACCAGCGAGGCCAGACTCCAGACCAGCAGTTGCACGGCCAGCGCCAGGGCCGGCAGTACCAGCAGCAGCACGCCGACCAGCAGGGCGCCCAGGCCGAACCAGATCAGGAAAAAGGCCGGCACCACCAATTCGCTCAGCATCAGGCCGACGCCCAGCACCAGCCAGTACCACCATTGCACGTCCATTGCCGCTCCTTCCAGGTAACGCCACAGCATGGCTGCTGCTGCGCTCATCCGCCACCAGGGCCTCCGAGTGGTACCGAGCGCCCGATGAAATGGCGCCCCGTCGCGCAGGTGGGGTTGAGCCGGCGCCACTGTCGAAGCCCAAAGAACTGAAGTTGAACCTGGGGACTGTTGGGCTTCGCTACGCTCAGCGCCAACCTGCGGGCGGATTCGTAGGTTGGGTTGAGACGGCTCCACCGTCGAAGCCCAACAAGGCGGGGTCGCGCCTGAGCACCGTTGGGCTTCGCTGTGCTCAGCGCCAACCTACGGGCAGGCTCCGTAGGTTGGGTTGAGACGGCCTCATCGTCGAAGCCCAACGGGCCGGGGTCGAGGCTGGGCACCGTTGGGCTTCGCGGCGCTCAGCGCCAACCTACGGGCGGATTCCGTAGGTTGGGTTGAGACGGCTTTATCGTTGAAGCCCAACAAGGCGGGGTCGCGCCTGGACACCGTTGGGCTTCGCGGCGCTCAACCCAACCTACGACGCCTGGTCCTGCTGGAACACCAGCACCTTGAGACCACCTTCGGCGTCTTCGTCGGCGAATTCCGGTGGATTGGCCAGGCGCTCGACGAAGGCCAGTCCGGGCGCCTCCTGGGCCATGCCGGCGATGAGGAAATCCGCGCCGACGCCGGGGTCGTTGACGCAGGCCAGCACCCGGCCACCGGGGGTGAGCAGTTCGGGCAGGTGGCGCAGGATGCGCGCGTAGTCCTTGGTCAGCGCGAAGCTGCCCTGCTGGAAGCTGGGCGGATCGACGATCACCAGGTCATAGGGCCCCAGCTTGCGCACCTTGCCCCAAGACTTGAACAGTTCGTGGCCGAGAAAGCTGACCTTGCCCAGGTCATGGCCATTGAGTCGGTGGTTCTCGCGACCGCGGGTCAGGGGCCCGCGGGCCATGTCCAGATTGACCACCTGGGCCGCGCCGCCGGCCAGGGCGGCCACCGAGAAGCCACAGGTGTAGGCGAACAGGTTGAGGATGCGCAGACCGGCGGCCTGCTCGCGCACCCAGCGGCGGCCCAGGCGCATGTCGAGGAACAGCCCCATGTTCTGGTGGCGGGTGAGGTCCAGGCCGAACTTCAGGCCGTCTTCATGGATGACGTGCTCGCCCACCGGCGCACCGATCAGCGCCTCGCTGGCCGCGTCCAGGCGATAGCGATGCTGCAGGAGCAGGCTGCGGGCGCCGCTGGCGCGCCACGCCGGGGTCTCGCCCAGGACGGTCAGAGTCGTGCGCAGGGCATCCAGCTCGGCGGCGGGCAATTCGCGAAACAGCCCTACCCGCACCACGCCTTCCAGCCAGTCCACGGTGAGTTGTTCCAGCCCCGGCAGCAGCCGGCCACGGCCGTGCACCAGCCGGCGCGCCTCGGCAGGTGGCGAATCGAGGGCGGCGAGCAGCAGCGCGGAGAGGTGGGCAAGGGTGGCGGTATTCATGGGCGGTCACGACGGCAAAGGAGCGGCATGCTACGGCAAAAGTGCCGGGCTCGCCTCCCGGCGCAGGCCCGCCAGATGTCTGCCGGCGATTGGCGACGACGGTATTTGGGCGCGCCGTCGCCAACGAACCGACCAGTCCGATGAAAATATGTCTCAGGCGGTAACGACTCGCAGTTGTATCCACTTTGTAAGCCGCTCTAGAATCCGCCTCCCCGAACCCCAGGACGATAACAATGCACCGGCTGGCCCCTGCTCTCTATCTGCTGCCCCTCTGTGCCCTCCCCCTCGCCGGTCATGCGCAGGAGCAGACGGAAGATTCGCCCCAGGCGCTGTCCGACCTCACCATCGTCGGCACGGCCGAATCACCCACCGGTCCGGTGCAGGGCTACAAGGCAGAGCGTTCCAGCAGTGCCACCCGTACCGACACCCCGCTGCACGAAACGCCCCAGTCGGTGAGCGTGGTCTCCCGCGAAGCCCTCGACGACCTCTCCGCCACCCGCCTGCAACAGGCGCTGGACCAGGCCGGTGGCGTCGGCCGCGGCAACAACTTCGGCGGCCAGGGCCTGACCAGCTACACGGTGCGCGGCTTCACCAGCTCCGAGTATTTCCGCAACGGCTTCCCCATGAATCGTGGCTATCCCAGCGCGCCGGATGCCGCCACCCTGGAGCGGGTCGAGGTCCTGCGCGGACCGGCCGCGACCCTCTATGGCCGCAGCGATCCGGGCGGCACCTTCAACGTGGTCACCAAGCAGCCGCTGGGCGAGCGCAAGACCACCCTTGGCAGCCAGTTCACCGACCAGGGCCAGAAACGCGGCACCCTGGACACCACCGGCCCGGTGGACGAGGACGGCCGCCTGGCCTATCGCCTCAACCTGATCGCCGAGGGCGGCGACACCTTCCGCGACGACGTGCACACCGAGCGCTACGAAGTCGCCCCGGTGCTGAGCTGGCAGGCCACCGACGCCACCCTCATCACGTTCGAGGCGGACATCATCCGCAGCAACGCCCCGCTGGATCGCGGTCGCACCAACTACCTGACCCAGCGCGCCGAGGCCAGTCGCTCCACCAATGCCTGGGAAAAGGGCACCACCAACCTGCTGCACAGCGACAGCGAGGCCTATCAGCTGCGCTTCGAGCACCAGTTGAACGACGCCTGGACCCTGGCCGGCGGCTTCCAGTACCTGGACGGCAGCCTCAAGGGCAATGCCGTGGAAGCCAACGGCGTGCAGGCCGACGGCGTGACCCTCGGCCGCAACTTCAACTACCGCAAGCTGGAGTGGAGCGATCGCGACCTGCAGCTGAACGTGACCGGTCGCTTCGACACCTTCGGCCTCGGCCACACCCTGATCACCGGGATCGAGGTGGAAGACTACGACTATCAGTCGATCATCCAGCGCTCGCCAGGCAGTGTCAGCGCCTATCCGGTCAACCTGGTCGATCCGGTTCTCGGCCAGCCGCGTCCGGCCCTGACCCGTACGCCCACCCACGACCACGAGACCCTCAAGACCTGGGCGGCCTTCGTGCAGGACCAGATCGCCCTTACCGAGCGTTTCAAGGTGCTGGGTGGCGTGCGCCTGGAACGCTTCGAGCATGACTACGACAACTTCGTCGCCGGTGGTCAGAGCTGGTCCAACGCCGACAACGCCGTCACCCCGCGCCTGGGCGTCAGCTACGACCTCACCCCGGAACTGGCCCTCTATGCCAGCGCCTCCAAGTCATTCAAGCCCAACACCGGCGCGGCGCGCCTGGGCGGCGGCTTCGATCCCGAGGAAGGCAAGGCCTACGAGGTGGGCATGAAGTGGGCGGCGCTGGACGGTCGTCTCAGCGTCGACACGGCGATCTTCCATACGGTCAAGGAAAACGTCCTGACCCTGGACCCGGTCGATCCGAATTTCAACGTCGCCGCCGGCGAGGTGCGCAGCCGCGGCTTCGAAGTCAACGTGACCGGCGACCTGACGCCCAACTGGCGCATCCTCGGCGGCTACGCCTTCACCGATGCCGAGGTCACCAAGGACAACACCCTGGCCCGCGGCACGCGCCTGACCAACATCCCGCGCAATGCCGTCAACCTGCTCAACGTCTACGAATTCCACGACGGTGCACTGCGCGGCCTGGGCCTGGGTGCCAACCTCAAGTACGTGGGTGAGCGCGAAGGCCAGAAGACCATCGCCAGCGACTACACGATGGACAGCTACACGGTCACCGACCTCTTGAGCTTCTACAAGGTCGACGAGCACCTGCGGCTGAACCTGGACGTGCGCAACGTCTTCAACAAGGGCTACGACGAGAGTTCCTGGAACGCCTACAGCTATCCGGGCGAGCCGCGGACGGTACAGGCCGGTTTCACCTACACTTTCTAAGAGCCTGCTCATAATCTGCTGCGCGTCGGCCAAACCGCGTTGAGAAGGCCTTCGGAATGCTCATTTACGCTATGTAAACTCCGCTTCCTCAGGCCTTCTCGCCTTGTTTGGCTCTAGCTCGCGAGATTATGAACAGGCTCTACGACCCATTGAAAATCAGGCCTCGCTGAAGGCCTGACCGGTCAGCGGCTGCACCACCGGGCGGCCCTGGCGGTCGTGGAGGATGTCCACCGCCACGCCGTAGGTGGCTTCCAGCAGGTCGGCGGTGACGATGGCGGCGGGTCGGCCGGCGGCCAGCAGGCCACCGTTGACCAGCACCAGCAGCGAATCGGCGTACTGGCAGGCCAGGTTGAGATCGTGCAGCACCACCACGGTCACCTGATTGTGCAATCGGGTCTCGTGGCGTACCCGATCGAGCAGGTTGATCTGGTGCCGCAGATCCAGGGCGCTGACCGGTTCATCCAGCAGCATCACCTCGGGTTCGCGCATCAGCACCTGGGCAAAGAACACCAGCTGCCGCTGACCGCCACTCAGGGCACCCAGCTGACGCGAGGCCAGATGGCCGATGCCCACCTCGTCGAGCTTGCCCAGCGCCCGCTCCAGCAGCTCATCGTCCAGGTGCAGGGTCAGCCGTTCCAGGCTGCCCATGGCCACCGTCTCCAGCACCGACAGCGCCGCCTCGGCATGGGAATCCTGGGGCATATAGGCCACGCCCTGGCGCCAGCCCTCGCGCTGAGCGCGGAGCGAAGCCCCCGCCACCAGCCGCCTTTCCCCGCGTTCGATATGACCCGCCGCCAGCGGCAGGTCACCGGCCAGGGCGCGCAGCAGGGTGGTCTTGCCGGTGCCATTGGGGCCGAGGATCACATGCACCTGCCCTGCGTGCAGCTCGGTGCAGAGTCCGGAGATCACGGTGCGGTCGCCGCGCTTCAGCGCGAGGTCATGGAGACGGATCATGGGCTGGACCTGCGCGGGGCGAAGATGAGCCATAGCAGGAAGGGCACTCCCACGATGGCGGTGACGATGCCCACCGGAAACAGCGCCCCGGGCAGGATCGACTTGGACAGCACCGAGGCAGAGGACAGCATCAGGGCGCCGCAGATGGCCGACAGCGGCAGCAGGAAGCGCTGATCCTCGCCCACCTGCCAACGGGCGATATGGGGCGCGACCAGGCCGACGAAGCCGATCACCCCGACGAAACTGGTGGCCGTGGCGGTCATCACCGCCACCAGGATCAGCACCTTGAGGCGCAGGCGGCGGATGTCCACGCCGAGGCTCTCGGCCCGCGCCTCGCCCAGGCGCAGCGCGGCCAGTTTCCAGGCATCGCGCAAGAGCAGGAGGCAGCACAGCAGGGTCACCCCGGCGACGATGGCCAGGGTGGTCCAGGTGGCGCGGCCGAGGCTGCCGAACAGCCAGAAGAGGATCTGCTGGGAGAGCTCCGGCGAGGAGAGGAACTGCACCAGCGACAGCAGCGACTGGAAGAGGAACAGCAGGGCGATGCCGCCGAGGATGATGGTGTCGCTGCCGGTGCGCTTGAGCGAGGCCAGGGCGAAGAGAAACAGCGCCGCCAGCATGGCGAAGGCGAAGGCCCCCAGCGGCACCCCGATCAGCGCGCCCAGGCCGAAGCTGCCCAGTGCCAGGCTGAGAGCGGCGCCACAGCCGGCGGCGGCGGCCATGCCCAGGGTGTAGGGGCTGGCCATGGGGTTGTTGAGCAGCGTCTGCATCTGCGCCCCGCCCGCACCGAGGGCGGCGCCCACCGCCAGGGCCATCAGCGCCACCGGCAGGCGCAGGTCGCGGACGATGGCGTCGGTCATCGGCTGCCGCTCGCCAAGCCCGGTCAGCGACTTGAGCACCTCCAGCGGCGAGAGCAGCGACGGCCCGGTGGCGATGTCCAGCACCAGAGCCGCCAGGGTCAACAGCAGAAACACCGCGCAGGCGCGCCAGCGGCGACGCTCGCGGGCGCGCTGCTCGGCGATGGCGTTGCCGTGGCTGGCGCTCGCGGCCTCGCTCATGGCGTCAGGCCTATGGCGAAGGTGCCCTGCGGCTGGATCGGCATGTAGCGGCGATAGTAGTCGCGGTAGTTGGCCATGGGATCCACGTCCTGGAACAGATCCGGATAGAGCTGCTTGGCGATGAACTGCAGCATGGCGAAGTCCTCCAGGCTGCGCGAGGCGCCCTGGTAGACGCCATACAGACGCCCGTCGCGGATCGCCGGCAGATTGGCCCAGCCCGGTCGCTGCATGAAGGCGCGCAGGTGGCTGCGGGCGTCGTCGGCGCTGACGCCAGGGCCCATGGGCAAGGCGGTGGGATTGCTGTTGTCCTCGCGCCCGGAGATGAAGATGACCTCCGGCTGGGCCATAAGCACTTGTTCCGGATTCATCACCCCCCACCACTGGATGAAGGGCGCGGCGATGTTGTCGCCACCGGCCAGGGTGACCATGGCGCCCCACATGTTGCGACCATAGGTGAAGGAGTACTCGGCCGGCCCCTTGTTGCCGAACTCGGCATAGACCCGCGGCTTCGGACGATGAGCGGCCGCGATGCGGGTCTGGATGTCCTCCACCACCTTGGCATAGAAGTCGGCCAGCTCGGCGGCGCGCGCCTCCTGGCCGGTGATGACGCCGAGCAGGCGGGTGGAGGCCAGGTGGCGCTCCAGGGTCTGGGCGTTGTAGTCGATCGCCACCACCGGGATGCCGAGTTGTTCGAGGCGCTTGACCTCGCTATCCAGCGCCTGGAATTGCCAGGCGGCCAGCACCACCAGATCAGGCTTGAGGGCAAGGACCTTTTCCACCGAGAAGCTGTTGTTTTCCGTCTCCCCCACATCGGGAAGGCTGGCCAGGGAGGGTCGGTGGGCGACATTGAGCGCCCAGTTGGCCGGCACCTTGCGTTCCCAGGCGCCGCGGGAGACACCGACCACGGCATCGAAGGCCTGCTCGCCACCGACCGCCAGGTAGTCGCCATAGTGGAAGCCCAGCACCACCCGCTTGGCCGGTGCCTCGATCGTCACCGTGCGCCCGAGAACGTCAGTGACCTGGCGGGTCTCGGCAAAGGCCGGAGCAATCAGAAAGCAAGCGATAAGCGTTACCAGCCGGACAGCCCACTGCCCGCTGCGCGCGAAACCTTTCATGGAACCCCTTGGACGTCTGCACCCGCTCTAGACGGGTGACTGCGGAGCATGCAAAGGGTGCAACTTTACGCGGTGGCAGCGCCTGCGCCTAGCGCCTGCCACCGGCAAAGGGGAAGCCGTCGACGCTAGGTGGCATCGGCGTGGCTGACCACGCCCTTGATCAATACCGCCAGGGCGGCAAGACCGGCCGGCAGGAGCAGCGCGGTGAGCACCTGGGTGAAGGTCCAGCCCAGGCCCAGCAGGGTCGCGCCCATCCAGGCGCCGGTGATGGCGCCGAAGCGGCCGATGCCGAGCATCCAGGACACCCCGGTGGCGCGGCCATGGGTCGGGTAGTAGCGCGCCGCCAGCGACGGCATGGCCGACTGGGCGCCGTTGATGCACATGCCGGCCACCAGCACCAGGGTGGCGACCAGGGCGACCTGGCCCAGGCTCTGGCCCACGCAATAGGCGAAGATCCCAGCCAGCACATAGAACAGGCCGATCACCTTGTGCGGATTGAATCTGTCCATGGCCCAGCCGACGAACACCGCGCTGAGCACCCCGCCGAACTGGAACAGCGCGCCGATCAGGGCGGCCTGCTCCAGGCTGGCGCCGGCGTCGCGCATCAGCGTCGGCAGCCAGCTGGTGAGCAGGTAGACGATCACCAGGCCCATGAAATAGGTCAGCCACAGCAGCAGGGTGCCGGCGCTGTAGTTGCGGTTGAAGATCACCGCGAAGACGTTGCCGGTCTTGACCGACTTCTGCTCGGGCACCACGAAGTGCCGGGCCTCGGCGGCCTCGCGGCCGATGGGTGCCAGCACCCGGCGGATGCGCTCGGCGCTCTTGCCGTGCACCACCAGATAGCGCGCCGATTCCGGCAGCCAGAGCAGCAGCACCACGGCCAGCGCCAGCGGCAGCACGCCGCCCAGCACCAGCAGGCTGTGCCAGCCATAGGCCGGGATCATCCAGGCCGAGACGAAGCCACCGCCGGCCATGCCCAGGTTGAAGCCGCAGAACATGCTGGTCACCAGCAGCGACTTGAG
The DNA here is from genome assembly GCF_014522265.1 of Pseudomonas oryzihabitans. Lineage (GTDB taxonomy): Bacteria > Pseudomonadota > Gammaproteobacteria > Pseudomonadales > Pseudomonadaceae > Chryseomonas > Chryseomonas aestiva. The sequence continues at coordinate 2,205,206 of NZ_CP017024.1, read as the reverse complement.
GCGCTCGGGGGTGTATTCCGAGAGCAGCGTGGTGGCGTTGGGCATGGCGGCGCCCAGGCCCAGCCCGGTGAGGAATCTCAGGATCACCAGCTGTTCGAGGTTGGCGCTGAAGGCCGAGAGCAGGCTGAAGCCGCCAAAGATGAAGGTGGCGACCACCAGCACGCCCTTGCGACCGAAGCGATCGGCCAGGGGCCCGGAGCCCAGGGCGCCAAAGACCATGCCGCCCAGGGCCGCGCTCATCACCGGCCCCAGGCTGGCCCGCGGGATGCCCCACTCCACCGACAGCGCCGGGGCGATGAAGCCCATGGCCGCGGTGTCGAGGCCGTCGAGAAAGACGATGAGAAAGCACAGGGCGACGATGCGCCACTGGTAGGCGGACAGCGCCTGGCGATTGATGAAGTGCTGGACATCCAGGGTGCCGGCTGTCGCCGTGGCCGAAGAATCGGCCAGGGGCACGGCGCCCGCGAGGGTTTGTGTCATGGTGGTCTGCTCGTGTTGTTGTTATCGGCGTAGTGCGCCACTGCGCCGACGTTAAGCCCACCCCGAACAGCTGACAATTCGATTATCGGCGATATGGCCGATAATCGACCGGATTCGCTAGTGAAACAGCCGGGTGCTCAATTCCTGGCTGGCCGCCAGCAGCACCGGCAGGAAGCGCGTCTCCAGTTCCTGGCGACTGACCCGACTGGCGTGGGTGCCGACGTTGAGCGACGCCAGCACCTGGCCGGCGGCGTCTCTCAGGGGCACCGCCAGGGATCTCAGCCCCACCTCCAGCTCCTGGTCGACGATGACGTAGCCCTGCTGGCGCACCTGGCCCAGGCACGCGATGAGCGCCGGCGGTTGATAGAGGGTGCGGCTGGTCTTGGCCTGCAGGTCGGCGTGCTCCAGGTAGTCGTGCAGGGCGGCATCGTCCAGGGCGGCGAGCAGGATGCGGCCCATGGAGGTGCAATAGGCCGGCAGCCGGCTGCCGACGCTGAGGTCCACCGAGATCAGTCGCTGCGGCGTCGCCGAGCGGGCGATGTAGAGGATCTCGTCGCCCTCCAGGGTGGCCATGGAGCAGGCTTCGTGCAGTTGCTCGCTCAAGCGATCGAGCACCGGCTGGGCGGTAACCGCCAGCGGCGTCGACGACAGATAGGCGTGCCCCAGGGTCAGCACCTTGGGTAGCAGCGAATAGGTGCGGCCGTCGGTGGTGACGTAGCCCAGCTTCATCAGGGTATGCAGGCAGCGGCGCACCGCGGCGCGGGGGATCTCGGTGCGATGGCTGATCTGGGCGATGGTCAGCTGGCGCTTGCGCTCCTGGAAGGCGTGGATGACCGCCAGGCCGCGGGCCAGGGAGGTCATGAAGTTCGGGTCGCCGGTGAAGGCTTCGATGCGCTTGGCCGGCGAGGCAATGATGGGCGGCGCGGCCAGTGGCGGCAGGCCGGTGGCGTGAGCAGTGCGGTTATCGTCCATCTGGCCGGTCCTCGGCAGGCTTTTGATCGATTATCGAGCGAGAGGGCGATTATCGCAATCGCATTTCTCCTGGTGCCCGCTGACGCACAGGGTCTTCCCGGTGCATGCTGAGGCTTCCCGCCCAGCCGCCTGGATGCCTGCCGATGAAGACCTTGGAAGATCATCTCAGCCAGTACGCGAGCTACCACCGCGATCCGCGCAACATCGTCAGCCACTTTCCCGGCATCCTGCTGATCGTGCTGGCGGTGGCCATCCTGCTGTCGCGACCGGTCTTCAGCCTCGCCGGCTGGCCGCTGTCGCCCGCGGTACCGGTGGCCGGGGCGGTGGCGGTCTTCTACCTGCGCCTGGATCGGCCGCTGGGGCTGCTGATGAGCGTGCTGCTCGGGCTTGCCCTCTGGCTGGGTGCCGCGCTGGCGGCCCGGACCACGGGCGTCTGGCTGGGCTGGGAGCTGGGTCTGTTCCTGGTCGGCTGGGCCATCCAGTTCGTCGGTCACCACTACGAGGGGCGCAAGCCGGCCTTTCTCGACGACCTCGCCGGCCTGGCCATCGGCCCGCTGTTCATCGCCACCGAAGCGGTCTTCTGGCTGGGTGGTCGCCCGCAGCTCAGGCAGGCGATCGAAGAGCGGGCCGGCCCGGTGCGGCGGCGTCAGCCCAGCCGATAGCGGATCGTCGGCCGACCGTCGGGGCCGTCCAGCGTCACCTGCGCCCTTACCCCCCAGACCTGCTGGATCAGCGCGGCGGTCAGCACCACGGCCGGAGCGCCTTCGGCGACCAGGCGACCGTCGCGCAGCACCGCCAGGCGATCGCAGAACAGCGCGGCCAGATTGAGATCGTGGATCGCCAGCACGCAGGTGGCCGGCAGGCGGCGGACCAGGTCGAGGATCTCCAGCTGGTGCTGGATGTCGAGGTGATTGGTGGGTTCGTCCAGCAGCAGTTCGCTGGGCTCCTGGGCCAGGGCGCGGGCGATCTGGGCGCGCTGGCGCTCGCCACCGGAGAGGCTGTGCCAGCGCCGTGCCGCCTTGTCGACCAGGCCGACCTGGGCCAGGGCGCGCTGACAGATCTCGGCGTCGCGCGCGCTCCAGGCATCGAGCAGGCCGCGATGGGGCGTGCGCCCCAGGCGCACCACCTCGGCCACCGATAGATCGGCCTCGGTACCGGCCTGCTGCTCCACCAGGGCGACCCGCCGCGCCAGGTCGCGCCGGCGCAACTCGGCCAGCGGCACCGCGTCGAGACTGACGTTGCCCTCCTCTGGCCGCCGCAGCCCGGCCAGCAGCCGCAGCAGGCTGGACTTGCCCGAGCCATTGGGGCCCAGCAACCCAAGCACCCCGCCGGGCGGCACCTCAAGGGTCACCCCGGCGAGGATCGGCTGGCCGCCGGCGCTCCAGGCCACGTTCCGCGCGGCGAGGCTCATCGGACCTCCCGCGCGCGGTAGAGGATGAAGGCGAAGGCCGGCGCACCGACCAGGGCGGTGACCACGCCGATGGGCAGGGTCTGCTTGGCCACCAGGGTGCGGGCGACGATGTCGGCCAGCACCATGAACAGCGCGCCGATCAGGGCGCAGGTGGGCAACAGCCGGCCATGCCCCGGACCGACCAGGAAGCGTGCCACATGGGGGATCACCAGGCCGACGAAGCCCACCGCACCCACCAGGCTGACCAGGCAGGCGGTGATCAGGCCGGTGACCGCCAGCAGCAGCAGGCGCAGCGGCCCCACAGCGACCCCGAGGCTGGCGGCGGCGTCTTCGCCAAAGGCGAAGGCATCCAGCGCCCGGGCGCAGGCCAGGCACACCAGCAAGCCAGCGAGCACCACCCCGGCGGCCAGCCAGACGTCCGGCCAGCGCACCCCGGACAGGCTGCCGAGCAGCCAGAACATGACGCTGCGTGCCTGCTCGGCATTGGCCGCGGTGGCGACGATATAGGTGGTCAGGGCATTGAACAGCTGGGACGCGGCCACCCCGGCGAGGATGATGCGGGTGCTGCCGCCACTGCCGAGAAAGGGCAGCACCACGGTAAAGGCCAGCACCGCGCCGAGAAAGGCGCCGAGGGACACGCCGAGCATGCCGCCCCCAACGCCCAGCAGCATCACCAGCACCGCACCGGTGGAGGCGCCGGCCGACAGCCCCAGCACATAGGGTTCGGCCAGGGCGTTGCGCAGCAGCGCCTGGAGGATGGCGCCGGAGACCGCCAGGCCGGCGCCGCAGCAGGCGGCCACCAGGGCACGACTGAGGCGGTATTCCCAGACGATGCCCTGGACGATGCGCTCCACCGGATAGGGCCCCAGGCCGAGGCCGTTGGCGATAGCCTGCAGACTGGTCAGGGGTGCGATGGGCATCTCGCCGAAGGACGCCGCCAGCACCACGCTCGCCGCCAGCGCCAGCACCGCGGCCAGGCCCAGCAGCCAGCGCCAGGGCCGGGCCCCCTCGGCCGCCAGGGGCAGACTCATGGTTGCGGCTTGGCCAGGTCGGCGGCCAGGGTCTCGACGCTGTCCACCACCCGCAGCGAGGGATTGAGGGTCGGGGCGTCCACCACCAGCAGGTGGTTCTCGCGCACCGCGCGCAATTCGCGGGTCAGGGGATCGCTGCGCAGGAAGGCCAGCTTCTTGTCCACGTCATCGGCGGGATAGAGACGGCGGTCCATGCGCGCCACGACGATATAGTCAGGGTCCAGACTGGCGATGCGCTCCCAGCTCACCGCCGGCCATTCCTCGGCGCTGTCGACCACGTTGCGCAGGCCCAGGGCGCGGGCGATCCAGGCCGGCGCGCCGAGGTTGCCAGCTACCCAGGGATCCCCTTCCAGCCGCGGACTGGAAAACCAGAACAGCACCGAACGCCCCCGGACCCCGGCCGCCTTGGCCTGCTCGCCAGCGGCGGCGATACGGCGGTCCAGCTCGGCGACCAGCTGCTTGCCGGCCGGCTGCACATCGAGGATGGCCGCCAGCTCCTGGGCTTCACGGGTCACCAGATTCATGTCGAAGGGCGCGCTGCGGCTGCCGTCGCTGTTGGAATCGGCGGTCACCGCCTTGCCCTCGCAATCGCTGGGCGCCACATAGGCGGAGATGCCCAGCGTGGCGAAGCGCGGGAAGTCCGCCACCTCGCCGCCGGGTCCGACGTGATAGGTGTACTGGGCCGCCACCAGATCCGGCCGGGTGCCGACCACGGCTTCGAAGCTGGGGGCGTTGTCAGCCAGCCGCGGAATGCCCTTGCCCGCCGCCTGCAGGTCCGCGGGCAAGCCGCCGAACCAGACGCCGGTGCCCACCAGCCGCGCGCCCACGCCCAGGCGCAAGAGCAACTCGGTACTGGCCTGGCCCAGACTGACCAGGCGTTGAGGCGCGCGCTCGAAGACCAGGTCGCGGCCGCAGTTGTGGATGGTCAGCGGATAGGGGGTGGCCGCCTGGGCGGTAAGGGAGGCTACGGACAGCAGGCCGGCGGCGAGCAGCGGCAGAAGATGGCGAAACATGGACTCTCCTTGGGATGACGCGTCCCTGGTGGATGATGGATGTCCCCTGGCAAGGTCTGGCTCACTTCTCGCGAAGCTCACAGTGGCGCGACCGCGCCGGAGTTGCACCGGCTTCCCGCCAGGGAACGGAAAGGTCGCCGAGGGTGAGCCAGCGGCGACCAGGATTCAAGCACTAAATGTTACTTTATAACAATTCCGTATCGTACCAGCGCGGGGTATAGACCCATTCGCCGCCGTCGGCCCGCGGAAAGCGCCGGGTATGGCTGGAGCCGAGGATCACCAGGGTGCGCGAATCCACCATCTCGCTGCGCAGGGCGCCGAGGCTGGTGTATTCGAGACCGCCACCGGGACGGCCGATGTCGCGACCGAGGATCACCGGGGTGTTTGCCGAGCGGCAGCTGCGCAGGACGTCCAGCGCCCGGTCCAGCTGATGCGGTCGGGCCTTGGAGATGGGATTGTAGAAGGCCATGGCCAGGTCCGCCGCGGCGGCCTGGCGCAGGCGCTGCTCGATCACCGTCCAGGGCTTGAGGTTGTCGGACAGGGAGATCAGGCAGAAGTCGTGACCCAGCGGCGCCCCGGCCAGGGCGGCGCTGGCCATGGCCGCGGTGATGCCTGGCAGGATCTCCAGCTCCACCGCCGCCCAGCGCGGGTCGGCGGCGCCCTCCAGCACCTCCAGCACCGCGGCGGCCATGGCGAAGACGCCCGGATCGCCGGACGACACCATCACCACCTGGCGCCCGCTGGCGGCCAGTTCGAAGGCATGGCGGGCGCGCTGCAGTTCTTCGCGATTGTCGCTGGCATGGGCCAGCTGGTCCGGGCGCAGGGGACCGGCCATCTGCACGTAGGTGGCGTAGCCGAGCACGTCCTCGGCCTGGTCCAGGGCGCGGCGCACCACCGGTGCCATGAGTTCGGCCGCGCCGGGGCCTAGGCCCACCACACTGAGGCGGCCACGGCGCTGGCCGAGGTCATCGGCGTCCAGCGGCCGGTCATGCAGGTGCAGGGCGAGGCCCTGGGCCTGGGCCCGTGCCACGGCCGCCTGGGCGAATTCCGGGGTACGGGCGTCGACGAATCTCAGCGGCACCTCCAGCGTCTGGCTCAGCTCGGCCAGGCCGGGCGCGGCCATGTCGGCCGCCTGAGCCAGCAGCACCGCCACGGCCCCGGTGGCATAGCCGGTGCTGGCGAGCAGCGCGGTAATGGCGGCGGCGGTGGCATCGGCGCGTACCGCCACCAGCACGGCGCGGGGGTGGATCAGCAGGGTATGGTCGTCGGCGCTGGTCAGGGGCGAGACCAGGATGCGTTGCCGCGCCTCGGGATCGCGGGCCAGGGGCACCTCATCTAGCCAGGGCGCCTCGCCCTCGATGCGTACCGGGGCGCCGGCCAGCAGATCGGCGACCCGGTGCTTGGCCACGTCGACATCGGCCAGGGCATAGCCGGCCGGCGGATCGAGCAGGCAGGTGCCGAATCTCAGTTCACCGCTGGTGGTGATGGCCGGGGCCACGTCCAGCAAGGTACCCAACTGGCGAGCCAGGCGATTGGCACCGGCCAGGCCGCCCAGCAGCGGCACCACGGCGCTGCCGTCCTCGGCCACCGCCAGCACCGGCGGCTCGGCGGTCTTGTCATCCAGCAAGGACGCCAGGCTGCGGATGACGATGCCGGCGGCGCAGAGCACCAGCAGCGGGCGCTGCTGGCGATAGAGGTTACGCAGGTGGTCGCCGAAGGCGCTGTAGCTGACATCGCCCTCGACCCGCCCGGCCAGGCCGTGCACCAGGCTGCCCGGCAGGCCAGCCTGCAGGCGGCGGGCGGTGGCCAGGGCACCGGGGCCGAGGATGACGATGGCCGGGCTCAACCCTTCCATTTCACCCCCGGCACCACCACCAGCGAGAAATACGGCGAAGCCATGGGCTCGACGGCATCCAGCGCGACGATGCGCTGGTTGTCCATGGTGGCGCGCTCGATGTAGCGGGCGCGCTGGTCCAGACCCAGGTCGCGCAGCACCTGGCGCACCTTCTCGAAGTTGCGTCCGAGCTTCATCACCACGGCCGCGTCGGCGCTGGCGAGACGCGCCTTGAGTTCCTCGGCGGAAAGCACCCCGGAGAGCACCGTGAGGGTCTGGTTGCGATAGACCAGCGGCAGGCCGAGCATGGCCACGCCGCCGAGCATGGAGCAGACCCCCGGCACCACCTGGGCCTCGTAGCGCTCGGCCAGGCGGTCGTGCAGGTACATGTAGGAACCGTAGAAGAAGGGATCGCCCTCGCAGATCACCGCCACGTCGCGACCGGCGTCGAGATGGTCGGCCACCTGGGCGGCGGCGGTGTCGTAGAAGTCGGCGATCACCGTCTCGTAGGACAGCGGCGGCGCCAGCTTCTCGGTGGTCACCGGATAGACCAGCGGCAGGCGCTGCTGGCCATCCAGCAGATAGCCCTCGATGACGCCATAGGCATTGCCGCCCTGGCCCGCGTTGGCCTTGGCCTTGGCGACGAAATAGGCCACCACCGGCGCGCCCTGCAGGAGGCGCAGGGCCTTCACGGTGATGAGTTCCGGATCGCCGGGGCCGACGCCCAGGCCGAGCAGGCGGCCCGCCATCACTCCACCTCCGTGGCCAGGGCGTTGACCGCGGCGGCGGCCATGGCGCTGCCGCCCCGCCGGCCGCGGACGATGACATAGGGCACGCCGCGGCTGTCGGCGGCCAGGGCGTCCTTGGACTCCCTGGCGCCGACGAAGCCCACCGGCATGCCGAGGATCAGCGCCGGCTTGGGCGCGCCGGCATCGAGCATCTCCAGCAGATAGAACAGCGCCGTGGGGGCGTTGCCGATCACCACCACGCTGCCGGCCAGGTGCGGCCGCCAGCGCTCCAGGGCCACCGCCGAACGGGTGTTGCCCTGGGCCAAGGCCAGTTCGCGAATGCCTTCGTCGTGCAGGGTGCAGATCACCGGGTTGTTGGCCGGCAAGCGGGTACGGGTGACGCCCTCGGCGACCATGCGCGCATCGCAGAGGATGGGCGCGCCGGCCGCCAGGGCCGCGCGACCGGCCGCGCCGGCACCCGGGGAAAAGGCCAGGTCCTGGACCACGTCGACCATGCCGCAGGCGTGGATCACCCGCACGGCGAGCTTTTCCAGGTCGGCGGGGATGGCCGAGAGATCGGCTTCGGCGCGGATGGTGGCGAAGGATTGGCGATAGATCGCCTGGCCGTCGCGTTCGTATTCAAGCATCACTGGGACTCCGGGCCAGCCAGGCGGCGGCCTCGTCGAGGGATAGTCGGGTGGCGCGCCGCCGGCCCGGACCGGGCTGGGTGGCGTCGCGCACGAAGAGGTCATAGCGGCCGGGAGCCACCGCCAAGAGGGTATGGGGTGCCTGGCCGGCCAGGGCGCAACTGCGCGGGCAACCGGAGAGATGCACCTCCACGTCCGCCGGCAGCCGCTCGGCCAGGCGCAGGGCATCGCCCTTGGTGTCGGCCTGGCCCTTGGCGCAGCCCTGGCTGCCGGTGCAGGCGATCAGCCGGGCCAGGGGCGCGGCTGGATCGGTGGTCAGCTCCAGGGTGGCCAGAGCGCCGAGCAGCTCGGGGGCCCTGTCGACCGGCACGTCGGGCAGCAGCAGGCCCTGCCAGGGGGTCAGGTGCAGCGCGCCCTCGCCGAGGTGCTCGGCCAGGTCGGCGATGGCAGCCAGGCTGGTTGCCGGCAGTCGGCCCAGGGCGGGCTGGGCGCCGACCCAGCAGCGACCCGGCTGAAGCTGGGGATGGCTGCCCAGGCGCAGCGCGGTTGCGGCCGCCGCGCGTGGGCTGCGCGGAACCGGCAGCAGATCCAACCCCGCCAGCAGTTCGGCGACCGGACGCTGCGCCAGCAGCTGACGCAGGCGGCCCTGCTCGGGACCGGCCAGGTCGAGAAAGCGATGCAGCAGCCGCGCGACGGTCGCCACCTCCTGGCCCGGGGCGATCAATCCAACTGGCGCATCCAGCGGGATACCGGCGAGACCGAGCAGGTAGCCTTCGGGGCGAGCCGACAGCCAGACATCATGGGGATGGTCGAGCCGCGCCAGGGCTTCGCCGCCATCCAGTTGCAGGGCGAACTTGGCCGACAGCCCATGCAGTCGGCGGTCGCCCTCCAGCAGGGCGAGCAATTCGGCGGCCAGGGGACGGACATCCTGCAACTGCTGAGGATCACGGCCTGCCGCCGGGCTGAGCAGCAGATTGCGCACGTCGTCGGCGGCCGGATCGGCCGGACCAAGGCCAGCGGCCTGCAGCGCGGCCACCAGGGCGTCGGCGCCGTCCGGGCGCACGCCGCGCAATTGCAGGTTGGCCCTGTTGGTCAGCTCCAGTACCCCGTTCGCCCAGCGCTCGCTGGCGGCGGCGATGGCCCGCGCCTGGCCTGCCGTGAGTCGCCCGCCCGGCAACTTCACCCGGCACAGGCCGCCATCGCGCGCGGGCACGATGCGCAGCAGCCCCGGACAGGCCGAAGGCCGCGGGACGAGGGCGGAGGGAGAAGGAGGATTCACGGCGGAAGGTCGGGCTGAACGGGGAAAGACGTTATTATGCCCGCTTTGCCCGACCCCTTGAAAACGCCCGGTCGGCTGACGTTCGATGAGGTGTGTTCATGATCCCCTGGCTGACCGTGGTGGGTATCGGCGAAGACGGCTACCCCGGCCTCGGCAAGCAGGCCCGCCGCGCGCTGCTGGACGCCCAGGTCATCATTGGCGGTCCACGCCAGCTGGCGCTGCTGCCACCCTGCCTTCGCGCCATCCGCGAGCCCTGGCCGCAACCCTTCGCCCTGGCCCCGGTCCTGGACCGCCGCGGCACCCCGGTCTGCGTGCTGGCCAGCGGCGATCCCATGCTGTTCGGCGTCGGCGCGAGCCTTTCGCGCCAGCTGTCGGCCGACGAACTGCAGGTGCTGCCGGCGCCCTCCTCCTACTCCCTGGCCGCGGCTCGTCTGGGCTGGCCGTTGCAGGAGGTGGCGTTGATATCGGTGGTGGCGCGGCCCCTGGCCGGGGTGGTGCGCCACCTGCATCCCGGCGCACGCCTGCTGGTACTGAGCAATGACGGCAACAGCCCTGCCGCCCTGGCCGCGCTGCTGGTGGACCAGGGCTTTGGCGCCAGCCAGCTGCAGGTGCTGGAGCACCTGGGCGGTCCTCTGGAGCGACGGATCAGCGGCCGCGCCCAGGACTGGTCGCTGGCGGAGGCGGCAGCGCTCAACCTGGTGGCCATCGAAGTCCTGAGCGAGACCGGTGAAGCGGGACTGCCGCTCACCCCCGGTCTGCCGGACAGCGCCTATCGCCACGACGGCCAGCTGACCAAGCGAGACGTGCGCGCCGTGACCCTGGCGCGCCTGGCGCCGCGCCCGGGCGAATTGCTGTGGGACGTGGGCGCCGGCTGCGGCTCCATCGGCATCGAATGGGCGCGCAGCCATCCCCGCTGCCGGGTGCTGGCCATCGAGGTCGACGCCAATCGCCAGGCCCATATCCTTCATAACCGCGACCAGCTCGGCGCCCCGGCCCTGCAACTGGTCGCCGGCCAGGCGCCCGAGGCGCTGGCCGGTCTGGCCACCCCGGACGCCATCTTCATCGGCGGTGGGCTTACCGCGCCGGGCGTGCTGGACGCTTGCTGGACCGCGCTGCGCCCCGGCGGTCGCCTGGTCGCCAACGCCGTGACCCTGCAGACCGAAGCCGCCTTGGTGGCCTTTCGCGAACGCCACGGCGGCGACCTGACCCGCCTGCAGGTGGCCCAGGCCCAGCCACTGGGCGCCTTCGACACCTGGCGCGCGGCGCTGCCCATCACCTTGTTGGACGTGGTGAAGCCGTGAGTGGCCGTCGCTCGGCAAAAGTAGAGAGGATGATTGGGTGTGCCTCCTTCATCCCTGAAGACTGTGAGCGGCGCCTGGCCCCCTCACCCCAGCCCTCTCCCCGTAGGGGCGAGGAGGCAGTTCGGTGGAGGCTTGGAAGTCTGGTGTCCGGGCTGACGCCCACGACGCTTGCTGAGCACCCTGTGATCATCGGCGGGCAAGCCGCCTACGAGACCAATACGCCTATTCCGCCGCTCGATCCCAGGCACTGGCTTTGCTCCCCTCTCCCCCCGGGAGAGGGGCCGGGGGTGAGGGCACGCCATGCATGACGAAGCCTCCGCCACTCTGACGGAAGACCGCCCATGAAGATCCTCCTGCTCGGCGGCACCACCGAAGCCCTGGCCATCGCCCGCACACTGCCGGCGAAGGCGATCTACAGCCTAGCCGGTCTCGGCCGGGTGCCTCAGGACCTGCCCTGCCAGGTGCGAGTCGGCGGCTATGGTGGCGCCGAGGGGCTGAGCGCCTTTCTCCGCAGTGAAGGCATCGACCTGCTGATGGACGCTACCCACCCCTACGCCGCCCGGATCAGCCACAACGCCGCGCGGGCCGCTGCTGACGCTGGCCTCCCCTGCTGGGCGCTGCGCCGACCCGGCTGGCAGGCCGGACCAGAAGACGACTGGCGCGAGGTGGCCGACTGGGCCGAGCTGCAGCGAACCCTGGCACCCTTCGCCCGCCCCTTCTTCACCCTGGGTCGCGAGCCGCTGGAGCATCTCCAGGAGATTCCCGGCGGGCAGTTCTGGACCCTGCGCCTGCTCGATACCCATCCCGGTCACGTCCGGGCGCGGATCATCGCCGACCGCGGCCCCTTCGCCCTGGAGGCCGAGCGCGCGCTCTTCGCCCAGGGTGACTTCGATGTGCTGATCAGCAAGAACAGTGGTAGCGCCGCTACCCAACCCAAGCTGCAGGTCGCCCGCGAGCGGGGCCTGCCGGTACTGATCCTGCGTCGCCCAGCCCTGCCTAGCGTCGATCGCGAATTCGCCAGTGTCACCGACCTGCTCACCGCCCTCGCCGAGGAAATCCCATGACCGTCCATTTCATCGGCGCCGGCCCCGGCGATCCCGACCTCATCACCGTCAAAGGTCAGCGGCTGATCCGCCAGTGCCCGGTGATCCTCTATGCCGGCTCCCTGGTGCCGCCCGCGGTGCTGGAGGGTCACCAGGCCGAGACGGTGATCGACACCGCCCACCTGGACCTGGAGGCCATCGTCGGCCACCTGGCCGCCGCCCATGCCCGCGGCCAGGACGTGGCCCGGGTGCATTCCGGCGATCCCTCGCTGTATGGCGCCATCGGCGAACAGATCCGCCGCCTGCAGGCGCTGTGCATTCCCTACGAGATCGTTCCCGGCGTGACCGCCACCGCCGCCTGCGCCGCCCTGCTGGGTTGCGAACTGACCCTGCCCGGGGTCAGCCAGACGGTGATCCTCACCCGCTATGCCAGTCGCACGGCCATGCCGGAAGGCGAGGCGCTGGCCGACCTGGCCCGCCACCGCGCGACCCTGGCCATCCACCTCGGCGTCGGCCAGCTGGAACGCATCGTCGCCGACCTCCTGCCGCACTATGGCCCTGCCTGCCCGGTGGCCATCGTCCACCGCGCCAGCTGGCCGGACCAGGACAGCATCCAGGGCACCCTGGCCGACATCGTCGAACGGGCGCGGGACAAGGATTTCCGCCGCACTGCCCTGATCCTGGTCGGCGAGGTGCTGGCACCGGGAGATTTCCAGGATTCCAAGCTGTATCGGCAAGGACCGGGGTAGCACGCGTAGGTTGGGCTGAGGCGGCTCCTCCGCCGAAGCCCAACACCAGGCGGCATCGTTGGGCTTCGCTGCGCTCAACCCAACCTACAGGCGTCCTGCTCTAATACCCCGCCCCACCCTCGCCGCCGCTGACGATGGCCACGCCGGAACTGGTCCCCAGGCGGGTCGCGCCGGCGTCCAGCATGGCCTGGGCGGTGACGCGATCGCGCACGCCACCGGAGGCCTTGACGCCCATCTCCGGACCCACCTCCTCGCGCATCAGGCGGATATCCTCCAGGGTCGCGCCGCCGTGGCCGAAACCGGTCGAGGTCTTGACGAAGGCGACCCCGAGGTCGCGACAGATCCGGCAGGCCTGGCGCTTCTGGGGCTCGTCGAGCAGACCGGTCTCCAAGATCACCTTGAGCGGTACCGCACCGCAGGCGGCCTGGACCGCGGCGATGTCGGCGGAGACCTCGTCCAGCAGGCCATCCTTGAGCCAGCCGATGTTGAGCACCATGTCGATCTCCCCCGCCCCGGCGGCGATGGCCTGCTCGGCTTCGAAGGCCTTGGCCGCGCTCAGCCCGGCGCCGAGCGGAAAGCCCACCACCGCGCAGACCTTGACCGCACTGCCGGCCAGTTGCGCCGCGGCGTGGGGGACCTGGGCGGAATTCACGCACACCGAGTAGAAGCCATGGGTACGCGCCTCCTGGCACAGGCGCTCGATCTGGGCGCGGCGGGCATCGGCGGCGAGCAGGGTGTGGTCGATGGTCTTGGCGAGTTCGCCGGGTTCAAGCTGCATGGGGCCTCCTCAGGCACGGGTAGCGTATGATCGGATCAGAATTCTTGGTTGGTGCGGCCTGCACCTCTAGTCGGACTCCCGTAGCGCACCCCTCATGGATAGCAAGAAAGCCGCTCGGCTCAAGCTGATGCACCAGGCGCTGCAGGATCAGCACGCCATTCACCTGCGCGAGATGGCCCAGCTGCTGGGTGTCTCGGAAATGACGCTGAGACGCGACCTGCGGCTCCCGCCGGACGGCCTGCGTCTGCTCGGCGGTCACGTCACCCGCGATGTCGGCGGCAGCGAGGCGCCCGGCTACCAGGTGGTGGAACAGGACCTGCGCCAGGTCGAGGAAAAGCGCCGCATCGGTCGGCTGGCCGCGGCGCAGATCCGCGCCGGCGACACCGTCTTCCTCGATTGCGGGACCACCACGCCCTTCGTGGTGGACTTCATTCCCGATGACCTGGAATTCACCGCCGTCTGCCACTCGCTCAATGTGCTGCTCAAGCTGCAGCAGAAGGTCAACTGCACCCTGGTGGTGTGCGGCGGGACCTTCCAGCGCAAGAACCAGATCTTCGAGAGTCGCCTGGAGACCGGGGTGCTCGACGGCGTGCGCCTCACCCACGCCTTCGTCTCGGCGGCCGGGGTGAGCGAGGACTTCGGCGTCACCTGCTTCAACTTCAACGAGGTCGAGGTCAAGCAGAAGGTCCTGCGCCAGGCCCAGCAGCGGCTGCTGCTGGTCGACCATACCAAGTTCGACGTGGTGCGCGCCGCGCATTTCGCGGCGCTCGACGACTTCGACGGGGTGGTCAGCGACGGGCGCATTCCGCGCAGCTATCGCGAGCGGATCGAGGCGAACGGCGCGCAACTGCTTACCTGATCCGCGCCGGGTCGGCCAGGCGCGCCAACAGCGCCTCGCGCTCGGCGGCGGCGAGATAGCCGGTACGCACGCTGAAGGCGCGCCGTTCACCCGGCTGCAGCTGTTGCACCTGGCCCTTGGCGGTCTCGGCCAGATAGCCCTCCGGCTCACAGGTCGCCGGCAGCACGAAGGCCGCCACCTGCTGATCGGGGTTGTGCAGCACCCAGCGCGTGGCATGGGGCAAGGCCGCCGGGCGATAGGCCGTGTAGAAGGCGGCGCCGTCCGGATGCTCCAGCAGGAAGTGCGCTTCCCCCGCCGCGTCGGTGCCCGGGGCATCGATGAAGCTGACGATTTCCGGCTGGTAGCGCGCGGGCGCATCCAGCACCCGCAGCCGCTCCGAATCTTCCGCCAGCTCGGCGATGAAGGCCTGCCAGTCGGCGGTCGGCCGCACATGGGCCGGCACGCTGGTACGCACCCGGGTGCGGGCCACGCCGAGCGGCTCATGGAAGCGGCCGCCAGGTACGTAGGCGTAGTTCATGTGCGCCATGTACATCAGGTCCATGGGCTGGCCGGCCTGGTTTTCCACTTCCAGGCCCAGCTCGAACACGGCGCTGTCCGGTCTCAGGGTCACCCTGGGCTGGGCGCGATAGCGATCGCCAAAGCCCATGGCGTAGTCATGGCGACCGCCCAGGCGCAGGAAGTCACCCTCAGCGTCCCGGCCCAGCTCCAGCCAGGCCTCGTCCAGCGGCGCGCAGGGCAGTTCGCCGTGCAGCTCGTGGCTGTCCTCCGGCGCCGGGCAGCCGTTGCGCAGCACCCCGGCGTGGAACATGAAGCAGCCATAGGTCTCGATGATCCGCCGGGTTGGCCGCGGCTGGTCGAACAATCCGGGCATGGTCAGGCGGCAGCCGTCGAAGCTGGCGTCCCAGACCATCTGCCCCTGGTAGGGCAGTACGATCAGCCGGCCACGGCGATTCTCCAGCGCCAGGGCGCGCACCCCGGAGGGATAGGTCCAGGCGCGCACCTGGAAGGCGTCGCTGGCGAGCAGGGTACGCTCGCACGCGGTGAATTGCTCAGGCTGCAGGGGCAGGCGTACGGACATGGCGGTGCCCTCCTCAGGCGGTCTGGGCGGCGCCCACCGGCAGCCGCTCGCTGGCCGGATGACGCAGGCAATAGAGGGCGTAGGCGACGATCACCGTGAAGCACAGCAGCGGCACCGAATAGGCCAGCTGCATGTTGCCGCCGGTGTAGTCCGACAGCAGGCCCTGGAAGATCGGGATCACCCCGCCGCCGACGATGCTCATCACCAGCAGCGAGCCGCCGAATTCGGTGTCGCGGCCGATGCCGTCGACGGTCAGGCCATAGATGGTCGGCCAGCAGGGGCCGAGGAAGATGCTCACGCCCACGGCGGCGTACACCGCGGTGATGTTGGGCACCAGGATGGTGTAGGCCAGCAGGGCGATGCACAGCACCCCGTAGACGCCCAGCACCTTGGCCGGATGCCAGCGACGCATCAGCAGGTTGGCGATCAGCTTGCCGACGAAATAAGCGGCGAAGGTGGTGAGCAGGAACCAGGAGGCGCTGCGCTCGTTCATGCCGCCGAGCTGCATGGCCAGGCGGATGGTGAAGCTCCAGACGCCGACCTGGGCGCCGACATAGAGGAACTGCGCCAGCACGCCAAAGACGAAGCGCGGATTGCGCCGCAGCCGCCCGAGGCTGGCGGCGATACCGTCGCTTTCGCTGCGCACGGCATCGTTGCCCTTGCAGGCCGGATAGCGGGTGCAGGCGATCAGCACGAAGATCAGCACCAGCACGCCGATCATCCACTGGTAGGGCGTCAGGGTGGCCTGGATCATCTGCAGCTGCTGGGCGGCGGCCTCAGCGGGATTCATCTGCAGCAGCTGCGCCTGGCTGGCGTCGCCGTCCTTGAACATCACGAAGCTGCCCACGTAGACGCCGGTCATGGCGCCGAAGGGGTGGAAGGTCTGGGAGATGTTCAGCCGGCGGGTGCCGGTCTCGCGCGGCCCGAGCAGGGTCGAATAGGTGTTGCAGGCGGTCTCCAGGAAGGACAGCCCGGCGGCGATCACGAACAGCGCCAGCAGGAACATGCCGTACTTGGCCATGGAGGCGGCCGGAAAGAACAGTAGGCAGCCGACCATGTAGAGGAACAGGCCGAAGAGGATGGTCGTCTTGTAGCTGAAGCGCCGCACCATCAGCGCGGCCGGCAGGGCCAGGAAGAAATAGCCGAGGTAGAAGGCCGACTGGACGAAGGCGGTCTGGAAGTCACTGAGCAGGAAGGCCTTCTTGAAGTGGGCGATGAGCACGTCGTTCATGCTCGCCGCGGCGGCCCAGAGCGCGAAGATGCAGCACAGCAGGATGAAGGCGAACCACGGCGTGCGGTTCAGGTAGTAGCCGTCGGCGCTGGGCCGCAGGGATGACTGGCTCATTGTTGTTCTCCGTAGGGGTGCCAGGGTGAGGGATTGCCGACCTTGCGTCAGAGATCCAGGGACGCGAGGTAGTCTTCGAAGACCGCGGCCTCGGGATAGGAGGTCTGGGTGCCGCGCCCGGTGACCGACAGTGCCGAATAGGCCACGGCCCGCTGCATGGCGTCCCGCAGGCCGAGGCCCTGGACGCGGCCATGGGCGAAGCAGCCGATGAAGGCATCGCCGGCGCCGGTGGTGTCGATGGCCGCCACCGGCTGGCCGGGAAGGCTGAATTCGCCCTCCTCGCCCACGTACAGCGCGCCCGCGGCGCCCAGGGTGACCACCACGTGGCGGATGCCGCGACCGGCCAGCACCCGCGCGGCGGCGAAGGCGCTCTCGCGATCCTGCACGGGCAGACCGCTGACCAGGGCCAGTTCGGTCTCGTTGGGGACGAAGTAATCCAGCCGGGCGAGGTGCGTGGCGCTCAGGTCGGCCACTGCCGGCGCCGGATTGAGCAGCACGGGGATGCCCAGGCGCTGGCCGCAGTCGATGGCCGCGTAGACCGTCTCCAGGGCGATTTCCAGCTGCAGCACGATCAGCGCGCAATCGCGCAGATCGGCTTCCGCGGCCTGGATGTCCGCCGGGCCGAGGGCGGCGTTGGCGCCCTTCACGATGAGGATGCTGTTGTGCGAGTCGGGCTGGACGAAGATCGGCGCCACCCCGCTGGAGCGACCCGGCGCACGGGTCGCGTGACGGGTGTCGATACCGAAGCGGCGGAAGTTGGCCAGGGTGTTGTCGGCGAAGAGGTCGTCGCCGACCTTGGTCACCATCAGCACCTCGCTGCCCAGCTTGGCCGCGGCGACCGCCTGGTTGGCGCCCTTGCCGCCACAGCCGAGGGCGAAGTCCGGCGCCTCCAGCGTCTCGCCCTGCACGGGCAGTCGCTCGATGTAGGTGATGAGATCGACCATGTTGCTGCCGATGACCGCGATTTTGCCCATGCCGAGCGCGCCTCCGTTTTTCTTGATGTTATTAAATTAACGGTTTTTGTTAATTTTCCATCATAGATACTGCAACTCGGGGCGCAGCTCAAGCGCCGGTGATCGCCCACGGACGACACCGGGCCGCCAGGACTCAAGGCTGGGAGCTGCGACACGAAATGCGGGAAGCGCAGAGATCAAGCGGCGGAGCGATACGGCAGCGGGAAGCGGCGCACCGGGGACCCGGTGCGCGCGAGGATCAGTGAAACACTTCGGCGATGAAGGCCGCGCCGATGAAGGTGCCGAAGCTGGCGATCAGCGAAACCACCACGATGCGCCAGCCGAGGCGACGGAAGGCCGGGATATCCTTGGCGATGGACAGGCCGGCGAAGGCCAGCATGGGGGTGATCAGCGCCATGATGCCGACCGCGTTGTGGGCGGCGGTGATCTGCGGCGCCAGCGGGCACCAGGGCGAGGTCAGGAACATGGCCACCAGCGATACCCAGCACACCGCCGGCACCTTGCGGCGGAACAGCTGGCAGAGCAGTTCACCGACGAAGGCCGCCAGGATCATCACCGCGACGCCTAGGAAAGCAGCCGGTGGCAGGGTCTTGCTCATCACCAGGGTCGCCAGCAGCGCCAGGGCACCCGAGGCCAGCCAGGCGCTGAAGCGTGCCGACCAGCCAAGTTCCACGGGTTCGTCCACCACGGCGGCATCCACCGAACTCTGCTGGAAGGAAGCCTTGGTGGTACGGCCGATGCGCGGCTCCATCACCCGGTAGCCCCAGACCGCCAGCGGCAGGGAGATGAACAGGGTGAAGTAGGTGCCCAGGGTCAGGGTGATGAGGTTGGCAGCGGCGGCCAGGGCCATGACCTCCTTGGCCACCTCGGCGGTCTGCTGGGCGGCGATGGCACCGGCCGCGGCGGCCATGATGCTGCCCGAGCCCAGGCCGGCGCCCATGGCCAGGGAATAGGGGTGGAAGATGTTCAGGCTGGCGATGAAACCGGCGACGATGGCCATGAACACCGCGCCGAACAGGGTGCCGGTCAGGTACTCGGCGAGCACGCCGCGACCTTCCGGGGAGTCCATGCCATAGCGTTCGCTGATGATCGCCAGGCTCGGTTCACGCCCCACCGAGAAGGTGGCACCGATGGCCTCGCGCTTGATGCCCAGCAGCAGGGCCACCGGCAGGCCGAGCAGGATGGTGCCGACGAAATGCCCCAGCTCCTGGAAGGCCAGTGCCCAGCCGGCGGCGATCACCGTGGGCAGCGAGCCACCCACCACCAGGCCGAGCTTGGCGATGAACACCAGCAAGGCGTATTGCAGGATGGCCGCCGAGCGCACCTGGGCGCCGCGGTCGATACCCAGCCCCAGCGGCATGCGCTTGCCGACCTGCCCCACCGCCGCACCCAGCAAGAGCGCCCAGATCATCGGCAGCAGCACCACCTTGCCCGGCCCCAGCGGTATGGTGAGGGAGCCGATCAGCTCGGCGATCAGCAGCACCAGTGCTGCCCAGATGTAGAGTCTGACGGTATTGCTGACGGCTCGGTCCTGGCCCACGGCCAGCGTCGGATTGGCGCTCATTCTTCCCCTGCGGCCCGCTCGCGGGCTCGGTTGTTGGTCTGGTTGGCAGTCGCGAGCGACTCAGAGCGACCAACAAAACTACTGCGCGTCCGCCAGACACGTGCGTGCAGTGCTCGGAATCCTCATGTACCGCTCGTACACTCCGGTTCCTGCGCGCCGCGCGCACCCGCCTGACAACCGCTCGCTACGTTTTGTTAGCCGCTCTTAGGCCCGCTGGGCAGAAAAGGGCTCCGCTAGGGAGCAGGACCCGGTCGTTCTGGAGGCCTGGTCGAGGTCGCACGCCTGGCGTGCCGAAGGGAGGAAGCCCGACGCGGACAGGGTCTCGCCTGGGACTTCTCGCCGTTCCGGAGCTCTGCGTCGCGGGCCTTGGCCAGGCCGGGGCGGCCGTGGTCTTGGCCCGAGTATGGACAGCGGCCTGTTCTCTCTCCAATACTGGAAATGGCCTTTTCCGTTGCCTTTAAGAGAACACACGGATGCGTGGAATTCACGAACAACGCTTGCATTATTTCGTCGAGGCGGTGCGCCTGGGCAGCGTGCGCGCCGCGGCTGACGCCCTGGATATCGCCCCTTCCGCGGTCAGCCGGCAGATCGCCCAGGTCGAGGCGGAGCTGGGTGTCGACCTCATCGAGCGCCACCGCCGTGGCATCACCCCAACCGAGGCCGGACGTCTGGTGCTGGACTATTTCCGCCAGCGCCAGACCCAGCTCGACGGCCTGAGAGACGCTATCTCCGATCTCCAGGGCCTGCGCACCGGCCGCGTGGTGCTGGCCATCGGCGAGGGCTTCATCGGCGACCTCTCGCGCAGCCTGGGCGACTTTTCCGCGCGGCATCCGGAGATCGAGGTCAGGGTCAATGTGGTGGGCACCAACGAGGTGATTCGCCAGGTAATGGAAGACGAGGCGCAACTGGGGCTGGTGTTCAATCCGCCGCGCGATCCGCACCTGCGCGTACATGGCAGCCGCGAGCAGCCGCTGTATGCCATGGTGGCGCCCGAGCATCCGCTGGCCGCGACACAGGGCCCCGTGACCTTGGCAGCGCTGGGCGAGCATCGCCTGGCGCTGCCGGATATCTCCTACGGCATCCGCCAGATGCTCGACGCCGTGGAGCAGGCCGCAGGCCAGCGCCTGGCGCCAACCCTGACCTGCAACACCTTCGCCCTGCTCAAGCACTACGCCCAGCAGGGCGGCGTGACCCTGCTGCCGCTGTTCGCCGCCACCCAGGAACTGGACAGCGGCGCCTTGCGCGCCCTGCCCCTGGCCGATCCGGGTTTCGCCCGCGCCCACGTCGAACTGGTCACCCGCCTGGGGCGCAAGCTCAGTCGCGCCGCGGACGAGTTGCGCACGGCCATGGTGCAGCAGATGACCGCCTTTCGCTGAGCGTCGGCGGCGCTCGCTGCAAGAGACTTAGACCGGCAACTCCTGGCGCACCAGCTCGGCCCACAGCCGTACGGCCGGCTCGATGATGGCGTCGTTGAAGTCATAGGCCGGGTTGTGCAGCGGTGCCGAGGGCTGGGCGCCGTCGACGCCCAGCCAGAGATAGGCCCCCGGGCGCGCCGCCAGCATGAAGGCGAAGTCCTCGGAGGCCATGGACGGCGGTACGCCATCGCTGACCCGCTCGGCGCCAAAGGCGGTCACCGCCGCCTGACGTACTCGCGCCGCCTGCTCGGGATGGTTCTGGGTCACCGGATAGCCGCGGGTGAATTCCAGCTCGCCGCGCACCCCCTGGGCCAGCGGCGCCTGGGCGACGATCTCGCCGATCAGCCGCTCCACCTCGGCGCGCACCGCGCCATCCAGGCAGCGCACCGTGCCCCTGAGCCGCGCCACCTCGGGGATGACGTTGATGGCCTCCCCTGCCTCCAGCATGGTCACGCTGACCACCGCGGCGGCCAGCGGCGAGATCCGCCGGGCGACGATGGTCTGCAGCTGCAGGATCAGGTCCGCCGCGGCGACGATGGGATCACGCCCGCGCTCGGGCATGGCCGCATGGCAGCCCTTGCCGGTCAGGGTGATGGCGAAGGTGTCCAGCGAGGCCATCATGGCGCCCGGATTGACCACCACCTGCCCGGCTGGCAATCCCGGCCAGTTGTGCAGGCCGTAGAGGGCGTCCATGGGAAAGCGTTCGAACAGGCCGTCCTCGATCATCTTCTGGGCGCCGCCAAGATTCTCTTCGGCGGGCTGGAAGACGAAATAGAGGGTGCCGCGGAAATCGCGGTTTTCGCTCAGGTGGCGGGCGGTGGCCAGCAGGATGGCGGTGTGGCCGTCATGACCGCAGGCATGCATGCGCCCGGCGGCGGTGGAACGGTGGGGGACATCCCCCACCTCCTGCATCGGCAGGGCGTCCATGTCGGCGCGCAGACCCAGGCTGGGGCCCTCGCCGTGACGCAGCACCCCGACCACGCCGGTCCCACCGAGGCCACGATGGACCTCCAGGCCGAAGCCCTCCAGCAACTCGGCCACCCGCGCCGCGGTGCGGTGCTCGGCGAAACCCAGTTCCGGATGGGCGTGGAAATCGCGACGCCAGCTGCGGGCGTCGTCCAACAAGGCTTGATGGATGGTCATCTGTTACTCCAGGCTGGCGCCGTAGCCGAAGCCAGCGGCGGGCACCGCGGCGGTTTCCACCCAGACGCTCTTCACTTCGCTGTATTCGCGCAGGGCGTCGAGGCCGGAGGAGCGACCGTAGCCGCTCTCGCCGTAGCCGCCGAAGGGCGAGCTGACGTGGATGGTCTTGTAGCCGTTGACCCAGAAGGTACCGGCGCGCACGCCCCGGGCCACCCGGTGGGCGCGACCGACGTCGCGGGTCCAGACCGCCCCGGCCAGGCCGAAGCGGCTGTCGTTGGCGATACGGATGGCGTCGGCCTCGTCCTTGAACGGGATAGCCACCACCACTGGCCCGAAGATCTCTTCCTGGGCGCAACTCAGGCCGTTGTGACCGGCCAGCACCGTGGGATTGACGTAGTAGCCGGTTCCGGCGGGCAGCGGCTCGACGCCATTGGCGACATGCCGCGCGCCTTCACCCAGGGCGCCTTCCACCATGTTGCGCACATGGGCGAATTGCTTGGCGTTGTGGATCGGGCCGATCTGGGTCTCGGGATCGCTCGGATCTCCCACCTTGAACTGGCTGGCGGCGCGGGCCACCGCCTGGATGAAGCGCTCGTAGATGGATTCCTGCACCAGCAGCCGCGAACCCGAGACGCAACTCTGGCCGGCGCCGGAAAAGATCGCCGCCTGGGCGCCGCGTACGGCGAGGTCCAGGTCGGCGTCTTCGAAGACGATGTTAGCCGACTTGCCACCCAGCTCCAGCACCACCGGGATGCAGCGCTGGGCCGCGGCGGCGGCGATGTGCCGACCGGTGGCCGGCGAGCCGACAAAGACCACCTTGCGGATGTCGGCGTGGGCGATCACCTGCTGGCCAACGGTATGGCCCTGGCCGGCGAGCACGTTGACCAGGCCCTTTGGCGCACCGGCGCGTTCCACCAGCACGCCCAGCAGCAGCGAGGTCACCGGAGTCAGCTCGGAAGGCTTGAGGATCACCGCGTTGCCGGCGGTGATGGCCGGGGCGATCTGCCAGCCGCCGGTGAAGATCGGCGCATTCCAGGGGGTGATCTGCAGCACCGTACCCAGGGGTTCGTAGGTCACGTAGTTGAGGTGGCTGGTGGGCACCGGGATGACTTCGCCATGCAGCTTGTCGGCCCAGCCGGCGTAGTACTCGAACATCTCGGCGACCTTGAGCACCTCGACGCGGGCATCGCGGATCGGCTTGTTGGCGGTCAGCGATTCCAGCTGCGCCAGGGCCTCGGCCTCCTCGCGGATCAGCGCGCCGACGCGGTAGATGATGCGCCCGCGCGCCTGGGCGGTCAGGGCGCGCCATTCCTCGCGCGCCCGGCGGGCGGCGGTATCGGCGCGCTCGACCACGGCCAGGTCGGCATCGGGGTAGCTGTAGGCCGGGCTGTCGTCATGGGCGTTGCGCACGGTGATCCGCTCGCCGCTGCCATCGACGAAGGCGCCGTCCACAAAGCTTGCGACCTGCTGGCGGTCGCCCCAGAAGGGCTTGAGCAATTCCAGTGTCTTGGCGTTCATCATGATCATTCCCCCTTGCCGAACAGGTCTTCGCTGGTGCGTCGCGCGATGGCGCAGAAATCCTCGCCATCGGCCAGGGTCTCGGCGCTGGCCTTCCAGGCCTGGGCGGTGGCCGCGGCCAGCGGCAGGTCGAGGCCGAGTTCGGCGATGAGCTGCTGGGCCAGGCCCACGTCCTTGCGCATCAGGCCCATGGTGAAGCCGGAGTCATAGGCCTTGTTCAGCACCCAGGTAGGGAACATGCCCTGGCTGGCGGCGCTGCGCCCGGAACCGGCATTGATGCCTTCGAGCAGCTTCTCCGGGGCGACGCCGGCACGGGCAGCCATGGTCACCGCCTCGGCGGTGGTGATCAGGTGCGCCGCGGCGAGCAGGTTGTTGGCGATCTTGGCGATGTTGCCGGCGCCCACGGCACCGATGTGCACCCGGGTCGCGCTCATGGCTTCCAGCGCCGGCAGCGCCTTGGCCAGGGCCGCCTCGCTGCCGCCGATGACCATGGTCATGGTGCCGGCCGCGGCACCGGCGGGGCCGCCGGAGACCGGGGCATCGAGGAAATCGGCACCGACCTCGGCAAAGGCCGCCGCTACCCGGCGGCTGGTCTCCGGGGTGGAGGTGGTGGTGTCGACCACCACAGTGCCCGGCCGCACGCGGCTGACCAGGCCCGCCTCGCCCAGGCACACGGCCTCGACGTGCTCGGCCTTGGGCAGCGACAGCACGATGACGTCGCTGCTGGCGGCCAGGGCCGCCAGATCACCGGCGATGGCCACGCCCTGGGCAGCGACCCGCTCGCAGGCGGCGCTGGAGGGATCCAGCCCGGTGACGACAACGCCCTTGCGCGCCAGGGTGATCGCCATGTTGCCGCCCATGTTGCCGAGTCCGATGACCCCGACCTGCCTGCCCATGCCTTGTTCCTCTGCTTCGAATTGGCGGTGACCGACCCGGTGGCCGACCTCTTGTGATCGAGTATGGGAGGCCCCAGGCATCACCACCAATACGGCATTCGGACTTTCATGTTGCGCAAAAGGCAACGTCAGGCGGGAGCACCAGCATCGTGCAAAGGCGCGATTCGAGGGCACTGCTCGGCCCCAGGCTGGTGCAGGACAACTGGTCGCGTAGCCGCGGCTGGCGGCAAGGCGCCAGTCCCCATGCGCCTTGCCGACGCCTGGCACAGTTCCTGAAAAGGCGCCCTGGCTGGCCCGCAGTCCAGCCCAACAACAGCGCACGTTCGCTCAGGAGCCTTTCGCATGAAGCGCCGCCCCCTACTGAAGACCACCCTTGCCGCGTCCGCCCTGCTCATGAGCGGCCTGTTTCCCTGGAGTGCCGCCCACGCCGCGGACACCATCAAGGTCGGCATCCTGCATTCGCTGTCCGGCACCATGGCCATCTCCGAGACCTCGCTCAAGGACATGGCGCTGATGACCATCGACGAGATCAACGCCAAGGGCGGGGTACTGGGCAAGAAGCTGGAACCCGTGGTGGTGGACCCGGCCTCCAACTGGCCGCTGTTCGCCGAGAAGGCGCGCCAGCTGGTGACCCAGGACAAGGTCGCGGTCACCTTCGGCTGCTGGACCTCGGTCTCGCGCAAATCGGTGCTGCCGGTCTATGAAGAACTCAACGGCCTGCTGTTCTACCCGGTGCAGTACGAAGGCGAAGAGATGTCGCCCAACGTCTTCTACACCGGCGCGGCGCCGAACCAGCAGGCCATCCCGGCGGTGGAATACCTGATGAGCGAAGAAGGTGGCGGCGCCAAGCGCTTCTTCCTGCTGGGCACCGACTACGTCTATCCGCGTACCACCAACAAGATTCTCAGATCCTTCCTGCACAGCAAGGGCGTGCAGGACAAGGACATCGAAGAGGTCTACACCCCCTTCGGCCACAGCGATTACCAGACCATCGTCGCCAACATCAAGAAGTTCTCCGCCGGCGGCAAGACCGCGGTGGTCTCCACCATCAACGGCGACTCCAACGTGCCCTTCTACAAGGAACTGGGCAACCAGGGCCTGAAGGCCACCGACGTGCCGGTGGTGGCCTTCTCGGTGGGCGAGGAAGAACTGCGCGGCATCGACACCAAGCCGCTGGTGGGCCAGCTGGCCGCCTGGAACTACTTCGAGTCGCTGGATAACCCGGTGAACAAGAAATTCGTCGAGGCCTGGAAGGCCTATGCCAAGGCCAAGAACCTGCCCAACTACCAGACCGCCGTGACCAACGACCCCATGGAAGCCACCTATGTCGGCATCCACATGTGGGCCCAGGCGGTGGAAAAGGCCGGCAGCACCGACGTCGACAAGGTCCGCAAGGCCATGGCCGGCCAGACCTTCGCCGCACCGGACGGCTACACCGTGAAGATGGACGAGAAGAACCACCACCTGCACAAGCCGGTGATGATCGGCGAGGTCCAGGACGACGGTCAGTTCAACGTCGTCTGGCAGACCGAGGGCCCGGTCCGCGCCCAGCCCTGGAGCCCCTACATCCCCGGCAACGACAAGAAGTCCGACGAACCGGTGAAGAGCGGCAAGTAACGGCCAGCCCTCACCCTAGGCTTCGCTTCCCCCTCGGGGGAGCGAAGCCTGAAAGATGGCACCCCGCTCCTACCCCCTCTCCCCTGGGGAGAGGGTTGGGTTGAGAGCCAAAGCCGTGCCGAGGCCAATAGCTCTTCCCCCTCTCCCTCGGGGAGAGGGTTGGGTTGAGGGCCAAAGCCGTGCCGAGGCCAATAGCTCTTCCCCCCTCTCCCTCGGGGAGAGGATTGGGGTGAGGGCAAAAGGCGTTCCGCAGCCCACAGGAAACACCCGCACCACCACCGCTCCGCTCCTCCCCCTCTCCCTCTGGGAGAGGGCCGGGGTGAGGGCTCGCCAGCGCACCCGGCCACAATGCCCGGTGCCCGGCACCAGAAACGAGGCCACGCCCGCCCTCCCCCGGGAGACGTCGCGCAGGAGCCTTTACCCATCGACGAGGCCGAGCATGTCCCTACGCCTTTTTCTTCTGCCCCTGCTGTTGCTGCTCGTGGGCACCGCCCAGGCCGGTCCCGCCGCCGAACTGGCCGCCGCCAGCGCCAACGACCAGGCCAAACTGCTGCAGGACTGGGCCGCCACGCCTGATCCCGCCCAACTCCCGGTGCTCCAGGCACTGCAGGACGGCCGCTTCTATGTCGACGAAGACAGGCGCCCCTTCTACAAGACCGGCGATCGCTACAGCGCCGCCGAAGGTGAGGCCACGGCGCCGACCGGCACGCCCAAGCAGATCCGCCTGAACAACCGCCTGCGCATCCTCATCGGCGCTGCCCAGGCCAGCGGCGGGCTGCTGTCCACGGATGCCGGCGTACGCCTGGCCGCCGCCCAGGCCCTGCGCCAGGAGGCCAAGCCCGAGCAGCGTGCCTTCCTGGAAAAACGTCTGCAGAGCGAAGCCGACAAGGAAGTGCAAGGCGCCCTCGCCGCCGCCCTGGCCAACCTGCAGCTGACCGATCCCGATCCCGCCGTGCGCCTGGCCGCGGTACGCCTGCTCGGCGAATCCGGCGAGCCCCAGGCCAAGACCCGCCTGCAGGCCCTGCTCGATCCCGCGGTGGAAGCCAACGAAGACGTCCGCAAGGCCGCCGCTACCGGCCTCGCCCAGGTGGATCGCAAGCTGCTGCTGGGCGATCTGCTCGGCCAGGCCTTCACCGGGCTGTCGCTGGGCTCCATCCTGTTGCTCGCCGCCCTGGGCCTGGCCATCACCTATGGCCTGCTCGGCGTCATCAACATGGCCCATGGCGAGATGCTGATGCTCGGCGCCTACAGCACCTACATGGTGCAGCTGACCCTGCAACGCCTGGCCCCCGAGTGGCTGGCCTGGTATCCGCTGCTGGCACTGCCGGTCGCCTTCGCCGTCACTGCCGCCATCGGCATGACGCTGGAGCGCACCGTGATCCGCCATCTTTATGGCCGACCGCTGGAAACCCTGCTGGCCACCTGGGGCATCAGCCTGATGCTGATCCAGGCGGTGCGGGTGCTGTTCGGCGCCCAGAACGTCGAGGTGGCCAACCCGGCCTGGCTGTCCGGCGGCATCCAGGTGCTGCCCAACCTGCTCCTGCCGTGGAACCGGGTGATCATCCTCGGCTTCGTGGTCTTCGTGCTGGTCCTGACCTGGGCCCTGCTGAACAAGACCCGGCTGGGTCTCAACGTGCGCGCCGTGACCCAGAATCGCAACATGGCCGCCTGCTGCGGCGTCCCCACCGGGCGCATCGACATGCTCGCCTTCGGCCTTGGCTCCGGCATTGCCGGCCTCGGTGGCGTGGCCCTGTCACAGATCGGCAACGTCGGCCCGGACCTCGGCCAGAGCTACATCATCGACTCATTCCTGGTGGTGGTGCTCGGCGGCGTCGGCCAACTGGCCGGCAGCGTGCTGGCGGCCTTCGGCCTGGGCATCGTCAACAAGATTCTCGAACCCCAGATCGGCGCCGTGCTGGGCAAGATCCTCATCCTCGGCCTGATCATCCTGTTCATCCAGAAGCGGCCCCAGGGCCTGTTCGCCCTCAAGGGGAGGGTCATCGATTGAACCAGCCACTCGCGCTTACCGCTGTGCAGAAGGCCGGTCCGCGCCTGAGCCTGGCCGTGCTCGGCCTGGCCCTCGCCGTGCTGATCGCCCTGCCGCTGCTGTCCCTGCTGCCGGCCGACAATGCCTTCCAGGTCTCGGCCTACACCCTGACCCTGGTGGGCAAGATCCTCTGCTACGCCATCGTCGCCCTGGCCCTGGACCTGGTCTGGGGCTATGCCGGGATGCTCTCCCTCGGCCACGGGCTGTTCTTCGCCCTCGGCGGCTACGCCATGGGCATGTACCTCATGCGCCAGGCCGCCGGCGACGGGCTGCCCCCCTTCATGAGCTTTCTCTCCTGGACCCGCTATCCCTGGTTCTGGGCCGGCACCGACCATTTCCTCTGGGCGCTGTGCCTGGCGGTGCTGGCCCCCGGCCTGCTGGCGCTGGCGTTCGGCTTCTTCGCCTTCCGCTCGAAGATCAAGGGCGTCTACTTCTCGATCATGACCCAGGCGCTGACCTTTGCCGGCATGCTGCTGTTCTTTCGCAACGAGACCGGCTTCGGCGGCAACAACGGCTTCACCGGCTTCACCACCCTGCTGGGCTTTCCGGTGGCCGCCCAGGGCACCCGCGCGGTGCTCTTCCTGCTCACCGTGGCCCTGCTGACCGCCAGCCTCTGGCTGGGCTGGCGCCTGGCGCAGAGCAAGTTCGGCCGCATCCTCACGGCGATCCGCGACGCCGAGAACCGGGTGACCTTCTGTGGCTACGATCCGCGCGGCTTCAAGCTGTTCGTCTGGGTGCTCTCAGCGGTGCTCTGCGGCCTGGCCGGCGCCCTCTATGTGCCCCAGGTGGGCATCATCAACCCCAGCGAGATGGCCCCGACCAACTCCATCGAAGCGGCCATCTGGGTCGCCCTCGGCGGACGCGGCAGCCTGATCGGCCCGGTGCTCGGCGCCGGCATCGTCAACGGCGCCAAGAGCTGGTTCACCGTAGCCTTTCCCGAATACTGGCTGTTCTTTCTCGGCGCCCTGTTCATCGTCGTCACCCTCTATCTGCCGCGTGGCGTGATCGGCCTCATCAAGAAGGAGCGCGACGCATGAAAGCCGCCCCCATACCTCCCACCGCCGCGGAAGTGCTTGATCCCGGCATCGGCGCCGAGGCCAGCGGTCTCGGCCATCGCGCCGGCAGGGGCCTGGACACCCGCCACGGCACCATCCTCAGCCTGGAAGGCATTGAGGTCAGCTTCGATGGCTTCAAGGCCCTGCGCGACCTCAATCTCTACATCGGCGTCGGTGAATTGCGCTGCATCATCGGCCCCAATGGCGCCGGCAAGACCACCATGATGGACGTCATCACCGGCAAGACCCGCCCCGACCGCGGCAGCGCCTGGTTCGGCGAGACCCTCGACCTGACCCGCCTGCAACCGGTGCAGATCGCCCAGGCCGGCATCGGCCGCAAATTCCAGAAGCCCACGGTGTTCGAGGCCCTGACCGTCTGGGAGAACCTGGAGCTGGCGCAACGGACCGACAAGTCGGTCTGGGCCAGTCTGCGCGCGCGGCTTTCCGGCGAGCAGCGCGACCGTCTGGAAGAGGTGCTCACCACCATCCGCCTGCAGGAGTCGCGCGGGCGCCCCGCCGGGCTGCTGTCCCACGGCCAGAAGCAATTCCTCGAGATCGGCATGCTGCTGGTGCAGGAGCCGCAACTGCTGCTGCTCGACGAACCCGTCGCCGGCATGACCGACGCCGAGACCGAATTCACCGCCGAGCTGTTCAAGTCGCTGGTGCCCCGGCACTCGCTGATGGTGGTGGAGCACGACATGGGCTTCGTCGGCAGCATCGCCGACCACGTCACCGTGCTGCACCAGGGTCACGTCCTCGCCGAAGGCTCGCTGGACCAGGTCCAGGCCAACGACCAGGTGATCGAGGTGTATCTGGGGCGCTAGCGCCCTGGTTTGAATATGAATCGCGGCCATGGCGGTTCGCCGCCACGACCGCTTCTACGGAGATATCCACGCCTGTAGGAGCGGCCCATGGCCGCGATGCCCCAAACATCGAGCCCCACCGAGGCCCCCATGCTCCAGGTCAACGAACTCCATCAGTACTACGGCGGCAGCCACATCCTGCGTGGCCTGTCCTTCGAGGCCCCCATCGGCGAGGTCACCAGCCTGCTCGGCCGCAACGGCGTCGGCAAGACCACCCTGCTGCGTTGCCTCATGGGCCTGATCCCGGCCAAGCGCGGCAGCGTCACCTGGGAAGGCCAGGACATCACCGCCCGCAAGCCGCATCAGCGGGTGCAGTCCGGCATCGCCTACGTGCCCCAGGGCCGCGAGATCTTTCCGCGCCTCACCGTCGAGGAAAATCTGCTCATGGGCCTGTCGCGCTTTCCCGCCCGGGAAGCCCGCGAGGTGCCCGAATCCATCTACGAACTCTTCCCCGTGCTCCGGCAGATGCGCCAGCGTCGCGGCGGCGACCTCTCCGGCGGCCAGCAGCAGCAGCTGGCCATCGGCCGCGCCCTGGCCAGCCGCCCGCGGCTGCTGATCCTCGACGAACCCACCGAGGGCATCCAGCCCTCGGTGATCAAGGAGATCGGCACCGTCATCGCCCACCTGGCCAAGCGCGGCGACATGGCCATCCTGCTGGTGGAGCAGTTCTACGACTTTGCCAGCGAACTGGCCGACGGCTACCTGGTGATGTCCCGTGGCGAGATCGTCCAGCGCGGTCGCGGGGTCGACATGGAGGCCGAGGGGGTACGCGGACTGGTGGCGATCTGAGTCACCAGGGCCGATAATCGAACGCTTCCGCAGCCTGCCCTGCCACCCGCCCGACCGACTCGATTGACGGAATTAACCGGCTGGTACATTTTCTCTCCAGTGCCGGGCAGCGCCTGCCCGGCAAGACAACAAGAGAGAAGGCTGTCATGTCCTCCCGCCGCATCCTGGTCCTCAACGGACCCAACCTCAATCTGCTCGGCACCCGCGAGCCCGCCACCTACGGCCACGAGACCCTGGCCGACGTCGCCCGGCTGTGTACCGAGAGCGCCGCCGCCGGGGGTTACGAGGTGGACTTCCGCCAGACCAACCACGAGGGCGAATTGCTCGACTGGATTCACGCGGCCCGCGGCGCCTATGCCGGGGTGGTGATCAATCCCGCCGCCTGGACCCACACCTCGGTGGCCTTGCGCGACGCCCTGGTGGCCAGCGAGCTGCCGGTCTACGAGGTGCACCTGTCCAACGTGCATCGCCGCGAAGCCTTCCGTCATCATTCCTATGTCTCGGGCATCGCCGTCGGCGTCATCTGCGGCCTCGGCAGCCAGGGATATCGCGCCGCCATCGCCGCCCTCATCGCCCACCAGGGAAACTGACTCCATGACCGCACCCAAATCCGTCCTCGCCGGCCTCATCGGCGCCGGCATCCAGGCCTCGCTGACGCCCGCCATGCACGAACGCGAAGGCGACGCCCAGGGTCTCAGATACCTCTATCGGCTGATCGACCTGGATGCCCTCGGCCTCGCTGCCGACGCCCTGCCCGAGCTGCTGCAGGCCGCCCAGCGCACCGGCTTCACCGGCCTCAACATCACCTTTCCCTGCAAGCAGGCGATCATCCCGCTGCTCGACGATCTCTCGCCCGAGGCGCGCGGCATCGGCGCGGTGAATACCGTGGTGCTGGCCGACGGCCGCACCGTGGGTCACAACACCGACTGCCTGGGCTTCGCCGAAGGCTTTCGCCGCGGCCTGCCGGACGTGGCCAAGCGCCTGGTGGTGCAGCTGGGCGCCGGCGGCGCCGGCAGCGCCGTGGCCCACGCCCTGCTCGCCGAGGGCGTCGACCATCTGTTCATCTTCGACGTCGAGGCCGAGCGCGCCCAGGCGCTGGTGGACAACCTGACCCGCCACTTCGGCCCCGGGCGCGCCGCGGTCGGCACCGACCGGGCCGCCGCAGTCGCCGCCGCCGACGGCCTGGTCAACACCTCGCCGGTGGGCATGGTCAAGCTGCCCGGCATGCCACTGCCGGCCGAACTGCTGCACCCCGGCCTCTGGGTCGCCGAAATCATCTACTTCCCGCTGGAAACCGAACTGCTGCGCCAGGCCCGCGCCCTCGGCTGCCGCACCCTGGATGGCGGCACTATGGCCGTGTTCCAGGCGGTCAAGGCCTTCGAACTCTTCAGCGGCCGCAGCGCCGACGCCGACCGCATGCAGGCCCATTTCGCCGAATTGCGCGGCTGATATCGCGGCCATGGCGGTCCGCCGATGCGGCCGCTCCTATAGGCTCCGATATGCCCCGTAGGAGCGGCCCATGGCCGCGATCAGCTTTCCTGGCACGATCTACAACCACACCGCATCCCAAAACGGATAATCACCCGCCCGCTTCACCAGCCCCGCCCGCACCGGATTGGCAACGATGTACCGGGCCACCGCCTGGACATCTTCTTCGGCTCTTAGAGCGTGGTCATGATAGGCCGGCGCCCACACAGCCCCTTTGGTATTGCGGATCGCATTGACCCGACGTGCACTGGCCGACTTTAGGCGCAGGACCAACTCGTCCAGGCTGAAACGCTCACCCAACGAAACCAGCCAATGGACGTGATCCGGCATCAACACCCACGCAAGCAGCCTGGCGTCATCAAGCAAACAAGGATCGTTAAAGGTCCGGGCCACCGTGCATGCCACGGGGAAATCGGCGAACAGCGCCTGGCGCTGGCTGGTAGTCGTGGTCAGGAGATACAGCTGGCCGGGCAAAGAAACACGACCCTTGCGCAACGCCGCATGACGTGATGACATCGCTCGTCCTTGAGAGATGAAAACGACCAGTTAAACATTTGTAGCGGCTTGATCGCGGCCATGGGCCGCTCCTACAGAAGCATCGCACCCCGTAGGAGCGACCGCTTCGGCGGACTGCCCTGGCCGCGATAGCCTCAGCGCGGCATGTTCGGCTGGCGCCGCGATTTCTTGCGCGGACCGCCCTTGGCGTAGCCGGCGGCCTGGCCTTCCTGGCCCTTGTCCCAGGCCTTGCTGCCATCGCTGGCGCGGGGCGGCAGGCCGGTGTGCTGGGTGAGGATGCGCCCACCGCCGGTACCGGCCTTCTTGCTGCCCACCGGGGTGGAATTCTTGCGCCGCGCGCTCTGGTAGCCGGCGTCGCCCACCGGCTGGGTGGCCGGGATCAACTGGTGCTTGCCCGGCCCGATCAGGTCGGCGCGCCCCATCTCCTTGAGCGCCTCGCGCAGCATCGGCCAGCCCCTGGGATCGTGGTAGCGCAGGAAGGCCTTGTGCAGGCGGCGCTGCTGGTCGCTCTTGACGATGGTCACGCCGTCGCTCTTGTAGGTGACCTTGCGCAGCGGATTCTTGCCCGAATGGTACATGGCCGTG
This sequence comes from Pseudomonas oryzihabitans, assembly GCF_014522265.1. Classification (GTDB taxonomy): domain Bacteria; phylum Pseudomonadota; class Gammaproteobacteria; order Pseudomonadales; family Pseudomonadaceae; genus Chryseomonas; species Chryseomonas aestiva. Next base: position 2,172,188 of record NZ_CP017024.1, on the reverse strand, counting down.
GCGGTGGCCATCGGCGAGGGATAGAAGGCCTGGACCTGATCCGCGCGGAAGCCGTTGCGCTTGAGCCACAGCGCGAGGTTCATCATGTCCTCGTCGGTGGTGCCCGGGTGCGCCGCGATGAAGTAGGGGATCAGGTACTGCTCCTTGCCCGCCTCCTTGGTGTACTTCTCGAACATCTGCTTGAAGCGGTCATAGCTGCCGATGCCGGGCTTCATCATCTTGTCCAGCGGACCGCGCTCGGTGTGCTCGGGCGCGATCTTCAGGTAGCCGCCGACATGGTGGGTGACCAGTTCCTTGACGTATTCGGGCGACTCCACGGCCAGGTCGTATCTCAGCCCCGAGGCGATCAGGATCTTCTTCACCCCCGGTAGCGCCCGCGCCTTGCGGTACAGCTCGATCAGCGAGGAGTGATCGGTATTGAGGTTCTCGCAGATACCGGGGAACACGCACGACGGCTTGCGGCAGTGACGCTCGATCTCCGGATCCTTGCAGGCTATGCGGTACATGTTGGCGGTCGGCCCGCCAAGGTCCGAGACCACGCCGGTGAAGCCCGGCACCTTGTCGCGCATCTCCTCGATCTCGCGAATGATCGAGTCGTGGGAGCGATTCTGGATGATCCGGCCTTCGTGCTCGGTGATGGAGCAGAAGGTGCAGCCACCAAAGCAGCCGCGCATGATGTTGACCGAGAAACGGATCATCTCGTAGGCCGGGATCTTTTCCTTGCCATAGGCCGGGTGCGGCACGCGCGCATAGGGCATGCCGAACACATAGTCCATTTCCTCGGTGGTCATGGGGATGGGCGGCGGCGTGAACCAGACGTCCACCTCGCCATGCCGCTGCACCAGCGCGCGGGCGTTGCCCGGATTGGTTTCCAGGTGCAGCACGCGGTTGGCGTGGGCATAGAGCACCGGGTCGTTGCGCACCTTCTCGAAGGACGGCAGGCGGATCACCGTCTTGTCGCGGGTCATGCGCGGGCTTTCCAGCAGCTGCACCACCTTGGCTTCGTTGGGGTCCTCCACCTCACCCTTCGCCTGCTCGATGGCGCAGGCCTCGGTGTCCTGCGTATTCACGTAGGGATTGATGATCTTGTCGACGCGGCCGGGTCGATCGATGCGGGTCGAGTCGACCTCGAACCAGCCCGCGGGCGTATCACGCCGGATGAAGGCGGTACCGCGCACATCGGTGATGGCCTCGACGCGCTCGCCACGCGACAGCCGCTGGGCGATCTCGACCACCGCCCGCTCGGCGTTGCCATAGAGCAGGATGTCGGCGGTCGCGTCCATCAGGATCGAGCGCCGGACCTTGTCCTGCCAGTAGTCGTAGTGGGCGATCCGGCGCAGCGAGGCCTCGATGCCACCGAGCACGATCGGCACGTGGCTGTAGGCTTCCTTGCAGCGCTGGCTGTAGACCAGGCTGGCGCGATCCGGACGCTTGCCGGCGACGTTGCCCGGGGTATAGGCATCGTCGGAACGGACCTTCTTGTCCGCGGTGTAGCGGTTGATCATCGAGTCCATGTTGCCCGCGGCCACACCGAAGAACAGATTCGGCTCGCCGAGCTTCATGAAGTCGTCCTTCGAATGCCAGTCCGGCTGGGCGATGATGCCCACGCGGAAGCCCTGGGCCTCCAGCAACCGGCCAATGATGGCCATGCCAAAGGACGGGTGATCGACGTAGGCGTCCCCGGTGACGATGATGATGTCGCAGCTGTCCCAGCCGAGTTGCTCCATCTCCGCCCGACTCATGGGCAGGAAGGGTGCAGGACCAAAGCACTCGGCCCAGTATTTCGGATAGTCGAACAGCGGCGTGGCGGCTTGCATGGCAGCTTCCGGGATAGGGGTGTTTTCAGGAGGGCGCGAAGAATAGCACAAAAAATGACCAGTTCAGCCCCGGACATCGATTGCCTTTGGCTATCGACGGTGGCTCTGGACTCGCCCTCCCCCCAACCCTCTCCCCGGGGGAGAGGGGGCAAAAGCACCTCAGGCACCTGTTCGTTCCGCTCTCCAGGGGAAGAGGGCCGGCAGGGAGACTCACCGGAGACCCCTGCCCCGCTACGCTCTTCCCCCTCTCCCTCCGGGAGAGGCCGGGGTGAGGGCAACGCCCCGGACCAGGCCCCTGGCGACAGGAGTGCTACCATAGCCGCCCGCTCCCCTCCCCACCGAGACACCCCCGTCCATGTCCCAGCCCCAACCCGCCGCCGGCCAGTTGCAGCGCGGCCTGAAGAATCGTCATATCCAGCTGATCGCCCTCGGCGGAGCCATCGGTACCGGTCTGTTCCTCGGCTCGGCCGGGGTGCTCAAGTCGGCGGGTCCGGCGATGATCCTCGGCTATGCCATCGCCGGCTTCATCGCTTTCCTGATCATGCGCCAGCTCGGCGAGATGATCGTCGAGGAGCCCGTGGCCGGCTCCTTCAGCCACTTCGCCAGTCGCTACTGGGGCCGTTTCCCGGGCTTTCTCTCCGGCTGGAACTACTGGGTGCTCTATGTGCTGGTGGGCATGTCGGAGCTCACTGCGGTGGGCAAGTACGTGCAGTACTGGTGGCCCGAGGTGCCGACCTGGGCCAGCGCCCTGGTGTTCTTCGTGCTGGTCAACGCCATCAACCTGTTCAACGTGAAGGCCTTTGGCGAGACCGAGTTCTGGTTCGCGCTGATCAAGGTGGTGGCCATCCTCGGCATGATGGCCTTCGGGCTCTGGCTGCTGGTCAGCGGCAGCGGTGGCCCCGAGGCCTCGGTGAGCAATCTCTGGAACCATGGCGGCTTCCTGCCCAACGGCTGGAGCGGCCTGTTCGCGGTGCTGGCGATCATCATGTTTTCCTTTGGCGGCCTGGAGCTGGTAGGCATCACCGCCGCCGAAGCCGACCAGCCGCGCACCGTGATCCCCAAGGCCATCAACCAGGTGGTCTGGCGCATCCTGATCTTCTATGTCGGCGCCCTGACCATCCTGCTGTCGCTGCATCCCTGGGACGAACTGGTGCGCAGCATCGGCGCCGGCGGCGACGACTACGCCGGCAGTCCCTTCGTGCAGACCTTCGCCCTGCTCGGCAGCGACACCGCCGCCCATCTGCTAAACTTCGTGGTGCTGACCGCGGCGCTGTCGGTCTACAACAGCGGCGTCTACTGCACCAGCCGCATGCTCTACGGCCTGGCCGAACAGGGCGATGCCCCGCGCGCCCTGCTGCGCACCAATCGCCAGGGCGTGCCCCTGCTGGGCATCGCCGTGTCCTCGGCGGTGACCCTGCTCTGCGTGGTGGTCAACTACCTGCTGCCGCAGAATGCCCTGGAGCTGCTGATGTCGCTGGTGGTGGCCTCGCTGGTGATCGCCTGGGCGCTGATCAGCCTGACCCACCTGAAATTCCGCGCTGCCCAGCGCCAGGCCGGGCGCACCTCGCACTTCCCGGCGTTCTGGTCGCCCTTCGTCAACTGGCTGTGCCTGGCCTTCGTCGGCATGATCCTGGTGCTGATGCTGCGCATCCCCGGCATCGCCGTCTCGGTCTACGCCATCCCGGTCTGGCTGGCCTTCCTGTTCCTCTGCTACAAGCTGCGCCGGGACTGATCGCCTTCGCCCCCGCAGGTTGGGCTGAGCAGAGCGAAGCCCAATACCTGCATCAGGCACCGCTCGTTGGGCTTCGACGAGGGAACCGTCTCAGCCCAACCTACCCCGCTACTCGAACGGCACCCAGGGTCGCTGCGGCTTCATGATGATGCAGCCGTCCTCACCCAGCGCCCAGATGTCGTAGAAGCGGTTGTCCACCAGCCGCGTGGCGGCGCCCGGCACGGCCACCCGCTGGCTGCAGCTGTCGCTGTCGGCATCGTCGATCACCCCCAGGTCCAGCAGCCGCTCGGCGATCATGAAGTTGCCCGGCGACAGGCCGAGGATGAAGGGTAGCACCGGCACCTGCTCGAAGGTCTTCTGCGCCAGCGGCAGCCAGGCCACCTCCAGCGGACCGCCGGTCCAGAGCAGGCGCTTGAGCGGCCGCAGCTCCGGACGACTGCTGAGGTCGTGGTGCAGCTCCTGGACGAAACCGCGCTCGAAGGTCTTCTGCGCCGACAGCACCTGGCCATAGACATAGGCCAGCGACAGCATCCACAGCACCGGCAGCACCAGCAGCCAGGTCAGCCGTGGCTGGAATCGCTCCAGCAGATCATGGGCCAGCAGCAGCGCCAGGGTCAGGACGACCGCCAGTCCCATCAGGGTGCGGGCTTCGAGGATGAAATCGCTGAACAGCAGGGTGATGCCGGCCACGCAAAAGGCCAGCACCGGCAAGGTCGCAGCGTACAGCAGCAGGGGCAGCAGCGCCCGTCGGCCATAGGCGCGGGCATAGGTCAGGGCCCCCAGGCCGTAACCGATCGCGGCCAGCCCGCCAAACAGCCACCACAGCCAGAGATTGCCCGGGGTGACCAGCAAGCCGACGCTGTGCAGCACCTCGCCCAGCCGGTGCCAGAGCTCGGGTAGCACCTGGCCGCCCACGCCGGCGTGCCGCGTGGTCGCCATCAGCTGGTAGGCCGTCAGGCAATAGAGCACGCCACCCAGCAGCAGCTGCAGGCCCTGGCGCAGCACCAGCCGCAGCGCCTGCTTGGGCGCCTCGCGGCGCTGCACCGCGCGGACCAGCTCCAGGCAGCAGAGGCCGACGAAGACATTGAACGCCACCTGGTAGAAGGCGATGGCCGCCGCCAGCAGCGCCGCCGGTACCAGCAGCGCCAGCGTGGTATGGCGACTGCGATAGATCACCGCATAGATCACCGCCACCAGGCTCAGGGCCATAGTCGGGCCGTCGTACTGGTAGGTCAGGTTGCCCAGCCAGAACGGCGAGAACCATAGCGGCAGCAGGGCCAGGCACTGGGTCGGCCGCGGCGCGCCGAAACAGTGGCGGGCCAGGTCGGTCAGGGCCCAGGCGGCTGCGGCGCAGGCGATCAGCAGTGGCAGGGGGAAGAGATTGAGGGTGCTGCCGCTGAAGGTCAGCAGCCGGTAGAAGACCTCGGTAAGCAACCGCCCCTGCTGCCGCCACTCCGGACCGTTCTCCAGCTGGATGCGCCAGTTGTCATCGACATAGGGGAAGTCGACCAGGATGAAGGGCAGCACGAACAGCAGCAGCGCGGAAAAGAACAGCGCCCGGGTCTGCAGCGGGGTGAGCGTCTGGGGCATGGCGGCGGATCCGAATCCGGCTTCGACGGGAGACGCAGCCGCCGCCACCCGAAGCGATAGCGGCGCCGGCTGCGTGGGGGGTCAGTCCTGCAGGGCCAGCTGGCAGATCCGCTCGCAGAGTTCGTCGAAGTCGATGCCCATGGCCGCCGCCGATTGCGGCAGCAGGCTGGTGGCGGTCATCCCCGGCAGGGTGTTGACCTCCAGGCACCAGAGCCGCCCCTCGGCGTCCAGGCGGAAGTCGGCACGGCTGTAGCCGTCGAGCTTGAGCGCCCGATGCGCGGCCAGGGCCAGGCGGCGCGCTTCCTCGGCGATCTCGGGCGAGACCTCGGCCGGAAACACCTCCACCGCGCCCTTGGGCTGGTATTTGCTGGTGTAGTCGAACACCCCGCTCTGGCCGAGCACGATCTCGCCCACCGCCAGCGGCTGGTCGCCCAGCACGCCCACGGTCAGCTCGCGCCCGGCGACGAAGCGCTCGATCATCACCTCGCGGTCATAGCGCAGCGCCAGCTCGATGGCCGGTTGCAGGTCTTCGGCGCGGCTGACCTTGCTCAGGCCCACGGTGGAGCCCTGCTGGCTGGGTTTGACGATCACCGGAAAACCCAGGGTCGCGGCCACGGTCGCGGCATCTGCCGGCGCCATCAGCCAGTCGGCGGTGGGTACGCCAGCGGCGCGGAACAGCCGTTTGCTGAGGTCCTTGTCCATGGCCACGGCGCTGCCCACCCGGCCACTGCCGGTGTAGCGCAGTTCGGCCAGGTCGAGCAGGGTCTGCAGGGTGCCGTTCTCGCCGGTGCCGCCGTGCAGGGCGAGGAACAGCAGATCCTGGTCGCCCAGCTGGGCGCGGCTGAGCAGCGCGCCGGCGTCCTGGCCGCGCATCCGCACCAGGGCGGTCCGCTCCGGCGGCTCGAGGCCGACCCGGGCTTCCAGCAGCGCGCGCTCGGCATCCTCGTCGAGCAGGCCCAGGGCGGTATCCACGGTCACCACCTGGTGCCCGCGCCGGCGCAGGGCCGCCACCACCTGGGCACCGCTGGCGATGGACACGTCGCGTTCTTCGCTGGTGCCGCCGAGCAGGACCGCGATCTTCAGCTTGTCCTTGACCATCATTCGTCCTCGAAAACGTAGCTGCCGGGCGCGAGATTCTCGAACCGGGTGTATTTGCCGATGAAGGCCAGCCGCGTGGTGCCGATCGGGCCGTTACGCTGCTTGCCGATGATGATTTCCGCCACGCCCTTGTATTCGGTCTCCGGGTGGTACACCTCGTCCCGGTAGACGAACATGATGACGTCGGCGTCCTGCTCGATGGCCCCGATTCCCGCAGGTCGGAGTTCACCGGGCGTTTGTTCGGCCGCTGTTCCAGCGAGCGGTTGAGCTGGGAGAGCGCCACCACCGGGCAGTTGAATTCCTTGGCCAGGCCCTTGAGCGAGCGCGAGATCTCGGAGATCTCGGCGGTCCGGTTCTCGCCGCTGCTGCCGCCGATCTGCATCAGCTGCAGGTAGTCCACCATGATCAGCGCCAGGTCGCCGTGCTCGCGCACCAGGCGCCGGGTGCGGGCGCGCATTTCCGAAGGACTGATGCCGGCGGTATCGTCGATGAACAGCTTGCGGTCGTTGAGCAGGTTGACCGCAGAGGTCAGCCGCGGCCAGTCGTCGTCGTCGAGCTTGCCGGAACGCACCTTGGTCTGGTCGATGCGACCGAGGGACGAGAGCATCCGCAGCACGATGGAGTCGGCGGGCATCTCCAGGGAAAACACCAGGACCGCCTTGTCGGTGCGCAGCACCGCGTTCTCCACCAGGTTCATGGCGAAGGTGGTCTTGCCCATGGACGGACGACCGGCAACGATGATCAGGTCCGCCGGCTGCAGGCCGCTGGTCTTTTCGTCCAGATCGGCAAAACCGGTGGAGACCCCGGTGATGGCTTCGCTGGAGTTGAACAGGGTGTCGATACGGTCGATGGCCTTGGTCAGGATGTCGTTGACCCCGACCGGACCACCGGATTTCGGGCGGGCCTCGGCGATCTCGAAGATCTTGCGCTCGGCTTCGTCGAGCAGCTCGTTGGCCCCGCGGCCTTCCGGGTTGTAGGCACTGTCGGCGATGGCGGCGCTGATGCCGATCAACTGCCGCAGGGTGGCCCGCTCGCGCACGATCTGCGCATAGGCCTTGATATTGGCCACCGAGGGGGTGTTCCTGGCCAGCTCGGCCAAATAGGCCAGGCCGCCCACCTGGGGCAGCTGGCCTTCGTTGTCCAGCTGCTCGGACAGGGTCACCACGTCGAACGGCTGGTTGCGCTCGGCCAGACGGGCCACGGCGCGGAAGATAAGTCTGTGGTCGTGGCGATAGAAGTCGCCATCGGACACCTGATCGAGCACGCGCTCCCAGGCATTGTTGTCCAGCATCAGACCACCCAGCACGGCCTGTTCGGCCTCGATGGAGTGCGGCGGGACCTTGAGGGCAGCGGTCTGCAGATCGTACTGCTCGGGCAGGGAAATCTCGTTCATGCGCAGGTCTTGGGCCCCCATTGCGGGCGGCGAAATGATTTTTTGGACGGCAGAAAAGACAAAGGGCACGTCACTGCCTTGGCAATGACGTGCCCGATTGTCGACAGACCGGCGCCGGGGCGCAAGTCCGCCAGTCAGGCGACGGCGCGCTTATTCAGCGACGACGACGATCTTGACGGTAGCTTCGACGTCGGTGTGCAGGTGCACTTCGACATCGTATTCGCCAACGCTGCGCAGCGCGCCGTTGGGCAGGCGAACTTCGCTCTTGTCCAGCTCGACGCCAGCGGCGCTGACGGCTTCGGCGATGTCGCGGGTGCCGATGGAACCGAACAGCTTGCCTTCGTCGCCGGAGTTGGCAGCGATGGTTACGGTCAGGTCAGCCAGCTTGGCGGCACGGGCGTCAGCCTCAGACTTCTTCTCGGCAGCCTGCTTCTCGAGCTCGGCGCGACGAGCTTCGAAAGCCTCGACGTTGGCAGCGGTGGCTGCGGTAGCCTTGCCCTGCGGCAGCAGGAAGTTACGGGCGTAGCCGCCCTTGACGTTCACTTTGTCGCCCAGGTTGCCCAGGTTGGCGATCTTTTCCAGCAGGATGACATCCATTGAGTCTTTCCTCTTAACTTTTAACCTTCACCGTCCGCGGGCCCCTGCGGCTCTTGCGCAGACCGCCCACGGAAATCGAACACGCTATCGATCACAGCCAGAATCACCAACAACGGATAGATCAGCTGCCCGAACAGCAGCAGCGTCACGTACAGCCCCACCAGCCAGAATCCTGCCAGGCGCTTGGCCGCCACCAGCCCGTGCAGCAGGGCGATGCCGGCAAAGGCCAGCGGCACGCTGCACAGCGGGGTCAGCAGGCCAAGCCCGCTGCCCAGGTTCGGCGCCAGCACCAGCAGGGCCAAGAGGCCGAGCGCGATGGCCGGACGCATACGCAGGACGCGAAACTCGCGACCGAACCCCTGGGGGTTGTACAGCGCCGCCTGCCAGTAGCGCCCGAGCATCAGGCACAGCAGGCAGGTGATCTGGAAGAACGCCGCCATCAGGCCGGTCAGCACGGGCAGCAGCAACTGCTGCAACTGCGCCTGCTTTTCCGGCGGCAACTGCGCCGCGCTCGGGCCCAACACCTGGGGCAGCAGCCGGCGGATTTCCTCCGCCAGTTGCGCGATGCCCTCGGCATAGACCTGCCCCAGCACCAGGGCGAAAACCAACCCCAGCGGGACACTGGCCAACAACACCCGTGTCCAGGACAGGCTCTGGCGCAAAATGGCCGCCAGCAGCGTCGAACCCAGCAACACCAGCACGATGCTGGCATCCCCCAGATACAGCCAGAACAGCGCCGGCAGCAGGGCCCAGACCAGCACCCCGGCCGCCGCGGCAGGTCCCCGGCGCAACAGCACCAGGCTGCCACCGGCAGCGGTCATCCAGTACAGCAGCGGCACGACTGCACCCAGCACCACCACGAGGGTGGCTTGAGTACGGCCGCGCATGATGAACTCAGCCAGAGGCCGCATGCCGTGTTTATCCGTTATTCGTGATCAGGCGTCGATCAACGACCGTGGCTGTCGGTGTAGGGCAGCAGGGCCAGGTAACGGGCACGCTTGATGGCGGCGCCCAGCTGACGCTGGTACTTGGCCTTGGTGCCAGTGATACGGCTCGGGACGATCTTGCCGGTTTCGGAGACGTAGGCCTTCAGGGTGTTGAGATCCTTGTAGTCGATCTCTTTCACGCCTTCGGCGGTGAAACGGCAGAACTTACGACGACGGAAGAAACGTGCCATGACAATGATTCCTCGCTAGATCCAGATTACTCGGCGCTGTCGGCGTCGTCGGAGTTGCCTTCGGCGGACTCGGACTCGGACTCGGCAGGACGCTCGCGACGCTCGCGACGCTCGTTGCGGTTTTCTTCGGCCTTGAGCATCTCGGATTGACCGGTGACGGCCTCGTCACGGCGCAGGATCATGTTGCGGATCACGGCGTCGTTGTAGCGGAAGTTGTCTTCCAGCTCGGCCAGGGCCTTGGCGCTGCACTCGATGTTCATGAGTACATAGTGAGCCTTGTGAACGTTGTCGATGGCGTAAGCCAGCTGACGACGGCCCCAGTCTTCCAGGCGATGGACTTTGCCACCGTCTTCTTCGATAGCCTTGGTGTAGCGCTCGACCATGCCGCCCACCTGTTCGCTCTGGTCCGGATGAACCAGGAACACGACTTCGTAATGACGCATTTAATGCTCCTTACGGGTTGCAGCCTGCCGCGGAAACGCGGTCAGACAAGGAGTGAATAGTTCGGATGACTTGCCCTGTGGAATGCGGACGCACTCCGGGCAAGGGGCAACATTCTAGAGAAGGGCGCCGGAGGGCGCAACCGCAGGCATGTCCGGCGCGACCGCCGGACAACCTCAGGCACTCAGCGTTGCACGTCGGCCAGGGCCTGGCGGATCTTGTTCAGGTCATAGGGCTTGATCAGCACCCCGACCCGCGCTTCCATGCCCGGCTCGCGCTCGAAGGCATAACCCGAGGCGACGACGATGCGCAGCGTCGGATCCATCGCCAGGGCGCGCCGGGTCAATTCGATGCCGGACATGCCGCCCAGCCCGATATCGGTGAACAGCACATCGTGTTCGCGCTGCGGCAGCAACTCCAGGGCAGCCTCTGCCGAGGCGACCGCCGTGACCTGATGGTCCAGCTCCTCGATGACTTCGGTGGTCAGCATGCGCAGCGTGGCATCGTCTTCGACGAGCAGCACTCGCAAGCCTACCGGCTCTTGGATCTCCTGACTCACGCGGGCATCCTCTTGTTGACAGGCCTCGCCCCGGGCTTTTCCGGGGCGAGGCCGGTATTCTGCGCACTGCGACGCGATTCGTATAGTGCGATACGTGCTGCGTCGGTACCCAGACGTTTCCTGGCGTGGACTACCGGGGCGCAGAGGCGCGTCTTTGACGCACGGCCTCGAACAGGCAGACCCCGGTCGCCACCGAGACGTTGAGACTGCTGACGCTGCCAGCCATGGGCAGCCGAGCCAGATGATCGCAATGCTCGCGGGTCAGACGGCGCATGCCCTTGCCCTCGGCACCCATGACCACCACGGTCGGCCCGCTCATGTCGACATCGTAGATCTCCTGGGTCGCCTCACCGGCGGTCCCGACGATCCACAGGCCACGCTTCTGCAGCTTTTCCAGGGTCCGCGCCAGGTTGGTGACAGCCACTAGCGGCAGCACCTCGGCAGCACCACAGGCCACCTTGCGCACCACCGCGGTCAGGGTAGCCGACTTGTCCTTGGGCACGATGACCGCCAGGGCCCCGGCGGCATCGGCGCTGCGCAGGCAGGCACCGAGGTTGTGCGGATCGGTCACGCCATCGAGCACCAGCAGCAGCGGCGGCCCTTCGGCCCGGTCGAGCAACTCCTCGAGCATGGCTTCGCCCCAGACCTGGCTCGGACTGACCTGGGCCACCACGCCCTGGTGCACACCCTCGGCCAGCTCATCAAGCAAGGCCCGCGGCTTGTTTTCCACCGCCAGACGCTGACCGGCGGCCAGCTCCAGCAGGGCCTCGACCCGCGGCTCACGCCGCCCTTCGGCGATCCACAGCTGCTTCACCCGCCGCGGATGGAAGCGCAACAGCGCTTCCACGGCGTGGATACCGTAGACGGTTTCCAGCTGGCTCATGCGTCATCCTTGGGGCGCGACTGACCCTTGCGATGAGGTTTCTTCGCCTTGGTCTTGGTCTTGCCTTTGGCTGCAGCCTTGGTCTGGCCTTCGGCCTTGGACTTGCCTGCCGATTTCTTCTTGGCACTTGCAGCCTTGGCCTTCTTGACCTTGGCATCCACCGCCGCAGCCCCTTCGGCAGCCGCCCCTTTATCCTGACGTGCTGGCGCGGTACGGCTCTTGGCCGTGTCGCTGGCCTTGCCCTTGTCGCTATTACCTTTGGCCTTGGCCTTGGCCTTGCCTTGGTTTTTGGGCTTGCCGCCCTCGACCTTGGCTTCGGCCAGCAGCGCCTGCTTCACCGCACGACTACGTCTGACGTCGGTATTACCAAGCAACGGGTCGTCCTGCTTCGGCGCTTCTGGCGAAGTCGCCTCAACCGAGGCTGGCATAGACGCCCCGGCGTCCTGCTTTCGCCCCGCAGCGGCCGCGCGCCGACGAGCGCTGCGCGAGCGCCGCGGTTCGGACTCCGACTCTGGCGAAACGCTTGCAGGTGTTGCCTCGACCGCCGCGGCGACACCCTGCTCCTGCGCCGGCGCACCACGACGACGACCGTTACGCGAAGAATTGGGTTGCTGCTCAGACTTCGCCGAAACGGGCTCGACCGCAGCCTCGGCAACCGGGACGACGTTCGATTCCTGCGCCGGCGCACCGCGACGACGGCCGTTACGCGAAGGGTCGGGCTGCTGCTCAGGCTTCGCCGAAACGGTCTCGACCGCAGCCTCGGCAACCGGGACAACGCTCGATTCCTGCGCCGGCGCACCGCGACGACGGCCGTTACGCGAGCGGCGAGACCCTCGCTCTGGCGCCGGGGAGACGGGCTCGCCCGAGGCTTCGACAGCCGGAGCAGCGCTTGGCTCCTGTGCTGGCGCTGGCGCACCGCGGCGACGGCTGTCGCGCTTGTTGCGCGGCTCGCGCTCTTCACGCACCCGTGGCGCCCCGGCACTAGCCGGCAGTACGAAGTCGATCTTGCGCTCGTCCAGATCGACCCGAGCCACCACCACCTCGAGGGGATCGCCCAGGCGATAGCTGCGACCGCTGCGCTCACCGGAGAGGCGATGGTGGACGCTGTCGAAGTGGTAGTAGTCGTCGGGCAGCGCGGTGACATGCACCAGACCCTCGACGAACACCTCGGACAATTCGACGAACAGGCCGAAGCCGGTCACTGCGGTGATGACGCCGGCAAAGGTTTCGCCGACGCGATCCTTCATGAACTCGCACTTGAGCCAGTTGGAGACGTCCCGCGTGGCTTCGTCGGCGCGGCGCTCGGTCATGGAGCACTGCTCGCCGAGCTGATCCAGGCGCAACTCGTCATAGGGATAGATGCGCGCCTTGGCCATGCTCGTCGCGCCTGCGCGCTTGACGTGCTTGGTCTCCAGCTTGGAGCGGATGACGCTGCGGATCGCCCGATGCACCAGCAGATCCGGATAGCGCCGGATCGGCGAGGTGAAATGGGTATAGGCCTCGTAGTTGAGACCGAAGTGACCGTTGTTGTCCGGGCTGTAGACCGCCTGGCTCAGCGACCTGAGCATCACCGTCTGGATCAGCCGGAAGTCCGGCCGCTCGCGGATCTGCTGCAGCAGCGCCTGGTAGTCCGACGGCACCGGGTTGGCCTTGCCCTTGGTCAGCGACAGCCCCATCTCACCGAGGAACTGCCGCAGATTGGTCTGCTTTTCCAGGGGTGGCGCATCGTGTACCCGGTACAGGGCCGGCACCTTGTGCTTCTCGAGGAACTTGGCGGTGGCCACGTTGGCGCACAGCATGCATTCCTCGATCAGCTTGTGGGCATCGTTGCGCTGGGTCGGGCGGATCTCGGAGATCTTGCGATCGGCGCCAAAGACGATGCGGGTGTCCTGGGTGTCGAAATCGATGGCCCCGCGGACATGCCGGGCAGCCAGCAGCACCCTGTACAGACTGTAGAGCTGCTCCAGGTGCGGCACCACCTCGCCGAGTTGCTTGCGCAACTGCTTGCCTTCGGCCGACTTGGGCTGCTCCAGCACCGTGGAGACCTTGTTGTAGGTCAGGCGCGCGTGGGAATGGATGACCGCTTCGTAGAACTGGTAGCCGGTCATGCGCCCGGAGGCGGCGATGGTCATCTCGCAGACCATGGCCAGGCGATCCACCTGGGGATTGAGCGAGCAGAGCCCGTTGGACAGGGCCTCGGGCAGCATGGGGATCACGCGCTCGGGGAAATACACCGAGTTGCCGCGCTTTTCCGCCTCGGCGTCCAGCGCCGAACCGACCTTGACGTAGTGGGAGACGTCGGCGATGGCGACGTAGAGCCGCCAGCCACCGGACTTCTTGGCCTCGGCATAGACGGCATCGTCGAAGTCGCGGGCGTCTTCGCCATCGATGGTCACGAAGGGCAACTGGCGCAGGTCGATGCGCTTCTGCTTGTCCTTCTCTTCCACCTCGGGCTTGAGCTTGGCGGCTTCCTTCTCGACGGCCTTGGGCCACTCGTTGGGGATGTCGTAGCTGCGCAGCGCCACCTCGATCTCCATGCCCGGCGCCATGTAGTCGCCGAGAATCTCGACCACTTCGCCCTGGGCCTGGCGGAAGGTGGTGGGCCACTCGTCGATGCGCACCTGCACGAACTGGCCGTGGGCGGCGCCGCCGTGCTTGCCTTCGGGCACCAGCACCTGCTGGCCGATCTTGGGATTGTCCGGCACCACGTAGGCCAGGCCGCTCTCCTGGAAGAAACGACCGACCAGGGATTCATGTGCCCGGGTGACCACCTCGACCAGGCCGCCTTCGCGACGACCGCGCCGATCGTGGCCGGCGACCCGCGCTAGGGCGATGTCACCGTCGAACACCAGGCGCATCTGCGCCGGGCTGAGGAAGAGGTCGTCGCTGCCGTCGTCGGGGATCAGGAAGCCGAAGCCATCGCGATGGCCGGCAATGCGTCCGCGCACCAGATCCAGCTTGTCGATGGGCGCATAGGCGCCGCGGCGGGTATAGATCACCTGACCATCGCGCTCCATGGCGCGCATGCGCCGCCGCAGGGCTTCGAGCTGGTCCTCGGTGACGAGACCGAATTCCTCGGCCAACTGGGGCCGTGTGGCCGGGGCGCCGCGATCGGCGAGATGAGCCAGAATGAGTTCGCGACTCGGAATGGGGTTATCGTACTTTTCCGCTTCCCGGGCGGCCTCGGGATCGAGGGATTGCCAATCGGCCATCAGTCTGGGGTTACCTTCTAAGTCTGGGTTCGGTAGGAACTGCCATAACGCCTATTGAAACGTGAAAACCGCGCAATAGTTAGCCTGGCATGCTCAATAAAAATATTTTTCACAGCAGGGGTTTACAAGCAAACGCCCCCTAAGTAAAGTGCCGCCCCACGACGCCGTGAGCAATCGCGACGTCGGAGATGAGCAATCATCGCCTTGAGTGCCCAGGTGGCGGAATTGGTAGACGCACTAGGTTCAGGTCCTAGCGGTGGCAACACCGTGGAAGTTCGAGTCTTCTCCTGGGCACCACTCATTATAGTCGATCGATTTGCAGATCGGTCGACGAAAAGCCGGCGCTAGCCGGTTTTTTAATCCTGAAACCCGCAAGGGTGACGGGAAGCGATCAGAAGTCGCGCTGCAGGCCCAGGTGGCGGAATTGGTAGACGCACTAGGTTCAGGTCCTAGCGGTGGCAACACCGTGGAAGTTCGAGTCTTCTCCTGGGCACCAATACCAAGCGGACGATCCCAGATCGGACGCAACAGAAAAACCGGCTTCGGCCGGTTTTTTCTTGCCCGCGAAAAGGCGCGGGTCTCCCCTACGCCTTGAACTGTCCCAGACTGCCGCGCAGCTGAGCGGCCAGTTCCGCCAGGGTGCGACTGCTGTCCGCAGTGGCCGCCACCGACTCGGCTGCACGCAGCGCCTCACCATGGATGACCTCGACTCGCTGACGCACCGCCGCGGCACCCGCCGCCTGGCGCTGGGCGGCCTGGGCAGCCGTGCTCATGCTGGCATGCACCTGATCCACTGCGCGGTGGACATCCTGCTGGATGCGCTTGCTGTCGCGCAGCACGGCCAACCCGCTGCTGGCCTGCTGCCGCGCCTCGCCTATGGCGGCGACCGCCTCGCGCGCCCCTTCCTGCAGTCCGGCGATGTGCGTCCGGATGCTGCCGGTGGATTCCTGGGTCTTGCTGGCCAGCGCCCGCACCTCGTCGGCGACCACCGCGAAGCCACGCCCGCTCTCGCCGGCCCTGGCCGCCTCAATGGCCGCATTGAGCGCCAGCAAATTGGTCTGCTCGGCGATCCCGCGGATCACGTCCAGCACCACCTCGATCTGCTCGCTTTGCGCGGCCAGCCGCTCGATCACCTGGGCACCCGACTCGACCTGGGTCACCAGCCCCTCGATACCCTCGGCCACCTCGGTGGCGATCCGGGCATTGCTCTGGGCAGAGCTGCGGATGGCTTCCACCTGCTGCAACGCGCCCTGCATGGCCAGACTTTCGCCCTCGGCCTCCGCGGCGATGCCGGACAAGGCCTCCAGGCTGCGGGCCACCTCTTCGCGCTGACGCAGCGCTGCCGCTTCGGCGGTGGCGCTGCTGCCGGCCAAGCCGCGGATTTCTTCGCCGGTGCGTGCGGCGACGCCATGGGCCTCGCCCACCAGCGGCTGCAGCTTGGCCAGGAAGCGATCGACCGCCCCACCCAACGCCTGGATCTCATCGCCCTGCCCCAGCTGCAGGCGGCGGGTCAGATCCCCCTCCCCGGCCGCCAGATCGTCCAGCGCCCGCTGCAGCACGCCGATCCGGCGCAGCACCCGTCGACCCAGCACCAGCGCCACGGCCACGACCATCACCATGCCAACAGCGATCAGCCCCAGGGCGATCTGCCAGCGCAGCGCCCCTGCCAGGGTAGCAACCGTCTCACCGGCATTGCGACTCATGGCCAGGGCGGCCTGGCGGGTGCCTTCCAGACGCGTCGCCAGGGTCGCGGCACTGCCCTTGGCGGCTGCCGTCACGCTACTGGAGACCAGACCACCGGCGTCGTCGACCAGGGTCTTGAAACTCTGGTCCAGGGCCGCACCAGTACGCTCGATGACCTGAGTGGAAAAGCCCACCACCACCTTGCCGATTTCCACGCCGTTGGGACTGATGGAGGCATCCACGCGATAGACCGAGGGATCCCGGGTCGCCGCATCCAGCACCTTGGCCAGGGCACCCTCGCCCTGCCCCATGGCGAGCAGGCGCGCCACGCGCTCATCCTGACGATTGAGATAACGGGTCAGATTCTGGCCCTGGGCATCCTGGAAGACGACGAACAGCACCTCGGGATTGCCCTGCGCCCGGCGCGCCAGATCGGACAGCGCCGGTACATCGGCATCCCACATCGCCTTGGGCGCCACACCCGCCAGCAACTCGGCCAGATTCTGCGCATTGCTCTTGAGGGTAGCGGTCAGGGTTTCACCCACCTGCTGCCGCTCGCGCGCCAGGCGTTGCGCAAGCCCCTCGGCCAGCCGCGTGCGGGTCTGCCCGGCCAGCTCGGCAAGACTGCCATCCACCTCGCCACCGGCCTGGCGCAGGGTATCGGCGAGCTGCTCGGATTCACCGGACAGGCGTGCGGCCAGACCGGACTGCAGGCCCTTCACCGCATCCTGGGTCAGCCAGAGCGCCAGACCCACCTGGAGAACGACGGCGAGCAACAGGCTGATGAATACCGGCAGCAACAGGCGGCTGCGCAGCAGCGACAAGAGAAACGACATTGGGGGTCTCCAGCGGCGAGGGACATTTACAGGCTGTCGGCCAACTCGAGAAGAGCTGGAGCCTCAGCGATAAATAGTCATAGCAATATGCTGGCCATTTCGGACCAGCGGCCGTCCGCGACCTACCAGCGCCTCTCGCACTCCGAAAACAGAAAAGCCCCGCGGGGCGGGGCTTTTCAGGCTGCATCCTTTTAACGCATCAGGCGAAAGGATGGCGCAGCACGATGGTTTCCTTGCGATCCGGACCGGTCGAGACGATGTCGATCGGCGCCTCGACCAGCTCGGCGATACGGCGGATGTAGGCCTGGGCATTGGCCGGCAGCGCCTCGAGGCTCTGGGCACCCACGGTGGATTCGCTCCAGCCGGGCATGTCCTCGTACACCGGCTGCAGACCGGTGTAGCTGTCAGCGTCGGTGGGCGCCTCGGTCAGCAGGTTGCCGGCGGCATCCTTGTAACCGGTGCAGATGCGCACGGTTTCCAGACCGTCGAGCACGTCCAGCTTGGTCAGGCACAGGCCGGAGATGCTGTTGATCTCGATGGAGCGACGCAGGATGACGGCGTCGAACCAACCGCAACGGCGCGGACGACCGGTTACGGAGCCGAATTCATGGCCCTGCTTGGCCAGGTAGGCACCGGTCTCGTCGAACAGCTCGGTCGGGAAGGGACCGGAGCCGACGCGGGTGGTGTAGGCCTTGGTGATGCCGAGGATGTAGTCCAGGTACAGCGGACCCACGCCGGAACCGGTCGCCACGCCACCGGCGGTGGTGTTGGAACTGGTGACGAAGGGATAGGTGCCGTGGTCGATGTCCAGCAGGGTGCCCTGGGCACCTTCGAACATCAGGTTCTCACCGGCCTTGCGCAGCTCGTGCAGACGGCTGACGACGTCCATGACCAGCGGCTGCATGACCTTGGCGTGCTCCATCGCCTCGTCGTAGGTCTTCTGGAAGTCCACCGGCGGCTCGTTGAAGTAGTTCTGCAGGACGAAATTGTGGTAGTCCAGCACTTCCTTGAGCTTGACCGCGAAACGCTCCGGGTGGAACAGATCGCCGACACGCAGACCGCGACGGGCGATCTTGTCTTCGTAGGCCGGGCCGATGCCGCGACCGGTGGTACCGATCTTGGCTTCGCCACGGGCCTTCTCACGCGCCTGATCCAGGGCCACGTGATAGGGCAGGATCAGCGAGCAGGCCGAGCTGATGCGCAGGCGCTCGCGCACCGGCACGCCGCGCGCTTCCAGCTCGCCGACTTCCTTGAACAGGGCTTCCGGCGACAGCACCACGCCATTGCCGATCAGGCACTGGGTGTCCGCGCGCAGGATGCCCGAGGGAATCAGCCGCAGGATGGTCTTCTGGCCATCGATGACCAGCGTGTGGCCGGCATTGTGACCGCCCTGATAACGCACCACCGCAGCGGCCTGGTCGGTCAGCAGATCCACGATCTTGCCCTTGCCCTCATCACCCCACTGGGTGCCCAGGACGACGACGTTCTTACCCATAACCTTATCCCCTGTCAGGAAGATTTCTGTCGGCCAGGCCGACGATGCTCACGTTCACCCGGATGCCAGATCCGGTGCTTAGGAATTCAAGGGCACCACGACCCAGGCCCCCTGCTGCTCGACCAGGCGGCGATCGCAACCCGAGCTGTGCAGCTGGTCCGCGTCGTCATGACCGGTGGCCTGGACCACCCGCTCGCCCGCGGCGCGCAATTCGCGCACCGCCTGCCAGAGCACCGGCGCATGGCCAGCCGGCGCCCAGATGCCGCGACGTGGTTCGTCGAGCACGGCGGTGCCCAGCTCGACGAGGGTCTTCAGATCGGTGGAAAAACCGGTGGCGGGACGCGAGCGCCCGAAGTCGGCACCGATGTTGTCATAGCGACCACCCTGGGCGATGGACTGCCCGGTGCCCGGCACGAAGGCGGCGAAGACCACCCCGGTGTGGTAGTGATAACCGCGCAGCTCGCCCAGATCGAAATACAGCGGCACGCCCGGGAAACGACCCCTGAGCGATTCGGCCAGAGCGATCAGCTCGTCCAGCGACTGCAGGACGCCTGCGGGCGCACCCGCCAGCCGCTGCCGGGCCTGGTCGAGCACTGCGGCATCGCCGCTGAGCTCGACCAGGGCACGCAGCCAGCCGCGCTCGGCGGCGGGCAACTCGGCGGTCAGCTCGCCGATCTCGTCCACCGCCTTGCGCTGCAGGGCATCGAACAGCTGCTGCTCGCTGGCGCCGGAGATGCCGGCCGCCTGGCACAGCCCGCGATAGATTCCCACGTGCCCCAGATCCATGTGGATATCGGGCACCTGGGCCTGCTCGAGCACATCGAGCATCAGGCTGATGACTTCCAGATCCCCTTCGCTGCCGGGCACGCCATAGAGCTCGGCGCCGACCTGGATCGGGCTGCGCGAGGTAGACAGGGCACGGGGACGGGTATGCAGCACGCTGCCGGCATAGCACAGTCGGCTTGGGCCGCTCTGCTTGAGGCTATGGGCTTCCATGCGCGCCACCTGGGGCGTGATGTCGGAGCGGAAGCCCATGAGGCGACCGGAACTGGGATCGGTCACCTTGAAGGTGCGCAGCTCCAGCTCCTTGGCCGCGCCGGTGAGCAGCGATTCCAGGAATTCCAGGTGCGGGGTGATGACGAACTCGTAGCCCCAGCAATGGAACAGTTCCAGCACCCGGCGCCGAGCGCCTTCGATGCGCGCCGCGTCGGGCGGCAGGATTTCCTCGATACCGTCAGGCAGCAGCCAGCGGTCTACCGTAGCCATTAGGCCTCTTCTCCATGTCATGGATCGGCACGCGGCTGCCGAGGTCGGCGCAGTGGATTCCTGGAGAATCCTGCCGCCGGATCAAGCCGCTCTGCCGTGGATTGCTACCCGGATCAGCCAGGGCGTCGCCCTTCCACGGGTTTCGTACGGACGCAAAAAAGCCGGGGATGGCCCCGGCTGATTCATGATAACACGAAAAAATCGGCGATCGGGGATGAACGACGAGCGAAGCCTAGCCGTCGTTCATCCCGGACCTCACTGCCCCGGACTCTGGAAATACTTGAAGAAATCGCTCTTCGGATCCAGCACCAGGACATCGCTCTTGCTGGAGAAGCTGGAGCGATAGGCCTGCAGGCTGCGATAGAAGGAGAAGAACGACGGATTCTTCGAGTAGGCCTGGGAATACACCTGGGCCGCCTGGGCATCACCCTCACCGCGAGCCTGTTCGGCCTGGCGATAGGCTTCGGCCAGCAGCACGCGGCGCTGACGATCGGCGTCGGCACGGATGCCTTCGGCCAGTTCGCGACCCTTGGCACGGTGCTCACGGGCTTCCCGTTCGCGCTCGGTACTCATCCGCTCATAGACGCTGCGACTGACTTCCTTGGGCAGGTCGATGGCCTTGACGCGCACGTCCAGTACCTCGATACCCAGCTCCTGGTTGGCCATCTTGTTCAGCGCCGCGGTCAGCGAACCGACCATGGCGTCCCGCTCACCGGAGACCACCTCATGCAGGGTGCGACGACCGAACTGGTCACGCAGTCCCGCTTCCAGGCGGCGCAGCAGGCGTTCGTCGGCGATCTGCTTGAGGCCCGAAGTCGCGGTGTAGTAGCGATCGGCATTGAAGATGCGCCACTTGGCGTAGGCATCGACCATCACCGCTTTCTTTTCCAGCGTCAGGAAACGCTGCGTCGGGGTATCCAGCGTCTGCAGGCGGGCATCGAACTTGCGTACCCGGTTGACGTACGGGATCTTGAAGTGCAGACCGGGCTCCAGGTTGGGCTCGACCACACGACCGAAGCGCAGCATCACCGCGCGCTCGGTCTCCTTCACCACGAACAGACTGCTCCAGGCCGCAAGGCCCAGAACGACCACGACGATCAGCGCGGCCAGCGATTTGTTGCTCATCAGCGGCTCTCCCTCGTACGCGCTTCGGTGGACTGCGGCAGATTGCGAATGACCGAGGCCGCCGTGTCGCTCGATGCCGCCGGGGCAGCACCGCTGCTGATGGCCGAGGTCGGTGCCGGGGCACGGTTCTGCATCAGCTTGTCGAGCGGCAGATAGAGCAGATTCTGGCCGGCCTGACCGGTGACCATGATCTTGCTCGACTGGCCAAGCACTTCCTGCATCGTCTCGATGTACAGACGCTCGCGGGTCAGCTGCGGATTGGCCGCGTACTGGACCGCCAGCTGGCTGAAGCGCGAGGCATCACCCTGGGCACGAGCCACGACTTCGTCGCGATAGCCGTTGGCTTCCTCGATGATGCGCTGGGCAGCACCGCGAGCCTCGGGGATCACGCCATTGGCATAGGCTTCGGCCTGGTTCTTCTCGCGCTGCTCATCCTCGCGAGCACGGATCACGTCGTCGAAGGCTTCCTGAACTTCACGCGGCGCCGCCGCGCTCTGGATGTTCACCTGGGTCACCGTGATGCCGGTGCCATAGGTGTCGAGGAAGCGCTGCAGACGCTCGCGCACATTGGTGGCGACCTGCTCGCGGCCGTCGGTCAGCAACTGATCCATGGTCGAGGAGCCGGCCACGTGGCGCACGGCGCTGTCGGTCGCCTGCTGCAGGCTGACCTCGGGCTGGTCGACGTTGAGGACGAAGTCCTTGAGGTTGGTGATGCGGTACTGGACGGTCAGCGGCACCTCGACGATGTTCTCGTCCTGGGTCAGCATGGCGCCCTGCTTGCTGTAGGCCCGCTCACGGGTCACGTTTTCCTGGTACTTGGTCTCGAAGGGCGGGAAGTAGATGTTCAGGCCGGGCCCTACCGTCTCATGGTATTTGCCCAGGCGCAGCACCACCGCCTGCTCCTGCTCGTCCACGACGTAGACGGCGTTGTACAGCCAGAGCGCGCCGACCAGCAGTACGCCCAGGAGCAGCAAGCCCTTGCCACCACCCGAGCCGAAACTGTCGCCGCCACTGCCGCCGGACCGCTTCTTGCCGCCGACCAGGCGGTTGATGCGGTCCTGAAACTTACGCAAGGCTTCGTCGAGATCCGGCGGCCCCTTGCGTCCACCATTGCCGCCACCGTTGTTGTTGCGGCCGCCCCAGGGGTCTTGATTGTTCGAGTTGCCACCGGGCTCGTTCCAAGCCATAGCGCTCTCCCTACTGATAACGCGAAAACGCGCCGAAATGGCGCGCCGACCAATGCTACCGGATGGTCCCTGCCCGAACAAAAGCGCCGAGCGGGGGTTTATTGCAAAACATGTTGCTGGATAAAGACTTCCGGTTCTTCACCGGCCCGGCTGAGCAGTCGATTGAGTTCGGCGCGGGGTACTCGTACAGACAACAGGATGTTGCCTTCGTCATCATGATCGTCCTGGCGAACCACGCCCAGGTCGAACAGCTGCGCGCGCAGCCGGGCATGTCGCTGAGGCAGGCGCAGCACGCCGACGAAGAGATCCTCGCCAAGCAATTCGGCGACGGCCTGACCGACCAGCTCCAGACCGCGACCTTCGCGCGCCGACACCCACACCCGGATCGGGCGTCCGGTTTCGTCGTCGCGCTGGATATGCGGCTCGACCCCGTCGAGCAGATCGAGCTTGTTGTAGATTTCCAGCATCGGCAGCTCATCGGCGCCGATTTCGTGCAGCACCGCCTCGACCTGCTCGATCTGCAGCTGGCGATCGTCCTCGTGGGCATCGATCACGTGCAGCAAGAGGTCGGAGTTGCTGGATTCCTCCAGGGTCGCGCGGAACGCCTCGACCAGCTTGTGCGGCAGATGGCGGATGAAGCCCACGGTATCGGCCAGCACGATCGGCCCCAGATCCGGCAGCTCCAGACGGCGCAGGGTGGGGTCGAGGGTGGCGAACAGCAGGTTGGCCGCATAGACGCCGGATTCGGTGAGGCTGTTGAACAGGGTGGACTTGCCGGCGTTGGTATAACCGACCAGGGACACCGAGGGGATCTCGGCCCGCCGACGCCCACGACGGGCCTGCTCGCGCTGGCTGCGCACCTTGTCCAGGCGCTGGCGGATCTGGCGGATGCGGATCCGCAGGAGACGGCGGTCGGTCTCCAGCTGGGTTTCACCCGGACCGCGCAGACCGATACCGCCCTTCTGCCGTTCGAGGTGGGTCCAGCCGCGTACCAGCCGCGTGCTCATGTGTTCGAGCTGGGCGAGTTCCACCTGCAGCTTGCCCTCGTGGGTCCGGGCGCGCTGGGCGAAGATATCGAGAATGAGGCCCGTGCGGTCGAGGACGCGGCACTCGAAGGCTTTTTCGAGGTTGCGTTCCTGACTGGGCGTGAGGTCATGGTTGAAGATGACCAGATCGGCGGCATGGGCGTGCACCTGATCGTGCAGTTCCTCGACCTTGCCGGTACCGATGAGATAACGCGCGGTCGGCTGACTGCGATTCACCGTGACGAAAGACACGGTCTCCGCACCCGCCGATCGCGCGAGTTCGAGAAACTCCTGAGGATCTTCGCGCGCCTCGGGATGCAGGCCTTCCAAATGGACCAGAATGGCCCGCTCACCACCTTCGTGACGCTCGAAGAACAACAGGGCGCTCCTCTTGTTATTTATTCGCTATCCGACTCGCTCGTCTCGGAGCTGGGCAGACGGACCGGGCGGCTCGGCACCACGGTGGAGATTGCATGCTTGTAGACCATCTGGCTGACGGTGTTCTTGAGCAGAATCACGAACTGGTCGAAGGACTCGATCTGACCCTGCAGCTTGATACCGTTGACGAGATAGATGGAAACCGGAACGCGCTCTTTACGCAGGGTGTTCAGGTAAGGGTCTTGTAGCGAATGCCCTTTTGACATCGTGTCGCTCTCCTAAGGAAATGAAAATACCGATCTGGCGACATGCCAGTTTCCGCTGCCCACCATGGACACGCGGACAAAAACGATTCAGCTGTGGAGCGATATGGTGTCACCGGCCAGGCATTTCAAGATCCGCGGCAGATTGTCACAAGCCAGGCTGTCGAAGCTGTGCGCGGCGGGCCAGCCACGCAACCAGGTCAACTGCCGCTTCGCCAATTGCCGCGTCGCCGCAACGCCACGCGCCACCATCTCTTCCCGCGTGCATTCCCCTTCCAGGAACTCCCACACCTGACGATAGCCTACGGATCGCATGGACGGCAGACCAGGATGCAGATCGGGACGTTCCCGCAAGGCTGAAACTTCGTCGATGAAGCCCTGTTCCAGCATCAGATTGAAGCGCTCGGCGATACGCGCATGGAGCACCTCACGCCGACCGGGCGCCAGGATCAATTGGGCCACAGTATAGGGTAATTGCGTCTGGGGCGCGCCGTTCGAATCGGCATTGGCGCTCATTTGCAGCGCGCGATGCGCGGTCATCGACTGACCGCTGACCCGATACACCTCGAGGGCGCGCAGGAGCCGCTGGGGGTCGTTGGGATGGATGCGCGCGGCCGACACCGGATCGACCTCGGCCAGTTGCCGATGGATCTCGCCCCAGCCCGCCGTGGCCGCCAGCGCCTCGATCTCAGCGCGCACCCCGGCATCGGCCCCCGGCATGTCGGCCAGGCCTTCGAGCAGGGCCTTGAAGTAGAGCATGGTGCCGCCCACCAGCAGGGGGATGCGTCCGGCCGCGGTGATCTCGGCCATGGCCGCCAGGGCATCGGCCCGAAATTCGGCGGCGGAATAGCTCTCGGCGGGATCGCGGATGTCCACCAGCCGGTGCGGATGGGCGGCCAGCAGCTCGGCGTCAGGTTTGGCGGTGCCTATGTCCATGCCGCGATAGATGAGCGCCGAGTCCACGCTGATCAGCTCTATGGGCAGCAGCCGTGCCAGTTCGATGGCGAGATCGGTCTTGCCGGAGGCGGTCGGGCCCATGAGGAAGATGGCGGGCGGCAGGGGGGCGGTCATGAGGGATTCTCGAAGGGCGCCGGGCGGGACACGGCGGGGCGGTCAGCGGCCGCGCAGGAAGAGTTTGTCCAGGTCGTCCAGGCTGAGCTGGGCCCAGGTGGGGCGACCGTGGTTGCACTGGCCGCTGCGCTCGGTGGTTTCCATGTCGCGCAGCAGGGCATTCATCTCCGGCAGGGTCAGCCGCCGGTTGGCGCGTACCGAGCCATGGCAGGCCATGGTGCCGAGCAATTCGTTGAGGTGCGCCTGGATGCGATCGCTGGTGCCATAGTCCAGCAGGTCGGCGAGCACGTCCTGCACCAGTCGCGCGGCCTGGGCCTGCTTGAGCAGCGCGGGGATCTGCCGGATGGCCAGGGTCTCGGGGCCGAGCCGCTGCAATTCGAAGCCAAGGCGCTCGAACCACTGGCCGTGCTCTTCGGCGCAATCGGCCTCGCGCTCGCTGACCGCCAGGGATTCCGGCACCAGCAGCGGCTGACCGCGCAGGCCTTCGCTGGCCATGGCCACCTTGAGCCGCTCGTAGGTGATGCGCTCGTGGGCGGCGTGCATGTCCACCAGGATCAGGCCCTGGGCATTCTCGGCGAGGATGTAGATGCCCTTGAGTTGCGCCAGGGCATAACCCAGCGGTGGCACGTCGCCCTGCTCCACCGGCAGGGACGCGGCTTCGGCACCCTCCGGCAGCGGCGCGAAGAAGGCCTTGTAGGCGCTCTGCACCTCGGCCACCGGCGCACCCGCATAGGGCTGCGGGGTGGGACTGTAGTGCGCGGCACCACCCGCCCCGCCGCCACCGGCGAAGGGCTGGGCCGGCGGCGGAGGGCTGTCGTGCAACATGGCGGCGGCCAGGCGCATCTCGCCCTGGGGGCCGAATTCACCGGCGGCCGGACCGCTCAGCGGCGCCGGGGCCGTGGGCGCCACCACGGCGAGCTGGTCGTCGGGACGGATATCGCCGAGGGCGCGGTGCAGGGTGCCGTAGAGGAAGTCGTGCACCTGGCGGCTGTCGCGGAAGCGCACCTCGTGCTTGGTGGGATGGACGTTGACGTCCACCACCGCCGGATCCACTTCCAGGAATAGCACGAAGGCCGGGTGGCGGCCGTTGTAGAGAACGTCGCGATAGGCCTGGCGCACCGCATGGGCGACCAGCTTGTCGCGCACCATGCGGCCGTTGACATAGAAGTACTGCAGATCCGCCTGGCTGCGCGAAAAGGTCGGCAGGCCGACCCAGCCCCACAGGCGCAGACCGTTACGCTCGTGCTCCAGCGGCAGCGCCTGTTCGAGAAAGGCCGGGCTGCAGACCGCGCCGACTCGCCGCCCCTGACTCTGGGGATCGCTCGCCGGATGCAGGGCCAGCACGCTCTTGCCGTTGTGTCGCAGATGAAAACCCACGTCGAAGCGCGCCAGCGCCAGGCGCCGCACTACTTCCTGCAGGTGATCGAATTCGGTCTTTTCGGCACGCAGGAACTTGCGCCGCGCCGGGGTATTGAAGAACAGGTCGCGCACCTCCACCGAGGTGCCCTGGGGATGCGCGGCGGGCTGCACCCGTGGCTGCATCTCGCGGCCTTCGGTCTCCACCTGCCAGGCCTGGTCCTCGCCGCGAAAACGCGAGGTCAGGGTAAGGCGCGACACCGAACTGACCGACGCCAGGGCCTCGCCGCGAAAGCCCAGGCTGGTGACGCTTTCCAGTTCGTCCAGGTGATAGATCTTGCTGGTGGCATGGCGCGCCAGGGCCAGGTGCAGGTCATCCGCCGGGATGCCATGCCCGTCGTCGCGGATGCGCAGCAGCTTGACCCCGCCCTGCTCCACCTCGATATCGATGCGCCGGGCACC
This sequence comes from Pseudomonas oryzihabitans, assembly GCF_014522265.1. Taxonomy (GTDB): domain Bacteria; phylum Pseudomonadota; class Gammaproteobacteria; order Pseudomonadales; family Pseudomonadaceae; genus Chryseomonas; species Chryseomonas aestiva. The sequence goes on along the minus strand of NZ_CP017024.1, from coordinate 2,145,542 downwards.
GGCGTCCAGGCTGTTCTCCAGCAGCTCCTTGGCCACCGAGGCGGGGCGTTCGACCACCTCGCCGGCAGCGATCTGGTTGGACAGCCGCGGGCTGAGCAGCTGGATGCGCCGGGGTTCAGTCATTGCTGGCCGCCAGTTCATGGGTGGGGATGGTCAACACCTGACCGGAGCGGATGCGATTGCCGCGCAGCCCGTTGGCGGCGCGCAGCGTGGAGAGGTCGACATCATAGCGACGGGCGATGAGGCTCAGGCTTTCGCCCGGCTGCACCCGGTGCTGATCGAAGCCGCGCACGCTGCCGACCTTGTCGCCCCGCTGCTCGCGCTGCCAGGCCAGGTAGGTGCCTGGCGGCGGACGATGCTGGAAGTACTGCACGATACCGGCCTGGATCTGCCGGGCGAGCAGGCCCTGGTGCGCCGGACTGGCCAGCTTGGCCGACTCGTTGGCATTGGTGATGAAGCCGGTCTCCACCAGGATCGAGGGGATGTCCGGCGACTTCAGCACCATGAAACCCGCCTGCTCCACCCGCGAATGCAGGAGCTTGGTCGCGCGTCCGACCTGACCGAGGATGGTCTGGCCGACCTCCAGGCTGGAGGCCACGGTGGCTGTCATGGACAGGTCCATGAGCACCCCGGCGAGCATCGGGTCCTTGTTGTCCAGGGCATCCGACACCCCGCCGACCTGGTCGGAGCGGTTTTCCGCATCGGCCAGCCAGCGCGCTGCCTCGGAGGTGGCGCCGCGCTGGGACAGGGCGAAGACGGTGACGCCCTCGGCGCTGGCGCTGGGCGCGGAGTCGGCATGGATGGAGATGAACAGGTCGGCCCCCTTCTTGCGGGCGATGACCTGTCGTTGGCGCAACGGGATGAAGTAGTCGCTGGTGCGGGTCAGCTCGGCGCGAAAGCCCCTCTGTCGGTTGAGATTGGCCTGCAGCTGCTTGGCGATGGCCAGCACCACGTTCTTCTCGTACAGCCGGCCGCGGCCGATGGCGCCCGGATCCTCACCGCCATGACCGGGGTCGATCACCACCACCACGTCGCGCTTGCCACTGGTGCTGGAGGGCAGACGGGTCGCCGGCTGGGCCGGGGTCACCGGGGTGGCCGGCAGATTGGGCGTGACCGTGGCGGGGATGTCGCTGGTGGCAGGGTCGGTGCCCTGGTCGTAGAGATCGACCACCAGGCGATTGCCGTATTCCTTGTTGGGCGCCAGGGTGAAACTCTTGGGCGTCAGGGCACCCTTGGTGTCCAGCACCAGGCGCACCTCGCCCGGCGAACGCTGGGCCGCCCGCAGGCCGGTGATGGGGGTGTTGCGCAGCGGCTTTTCGTTCAGCCCACCGTCGAGCTGCGCGCCGGACAGGTCGATGACGATGCGATCCGGGGCACTGAGGGTGAAGACGCTGGCCTTGACCGGGCCGGTCAGATCGAACACCAGACGGGTATTGTCGGGCGCGCGCCAGACGCGCATACCCTTGATCTGGGTGGCGGCCAGCAACTGACTGCTGAGAATCAACAACAACAGGCCGAGTCCCGACCTGAAAAAACGCTTGCGCATGCCTGCGACCGTATAGCTGGAGAACGAGGGATCGGCGCCTAGGGCGCGAGGGCGGCGCACCAGGCCTCGCCGTGAGCGCCCTGGCTGACCAGGCGTATATCACGGCCGTCGGCGCGTGGCGTAATGGTAATGTCCAGGTCCGGCTTTGGCAAAAAGCCCTGACCGCGCTCGGGCCATTCCACCAGGCACAAGGCCTCGGGTGTGAAGTAGTCGCGAATCCCCATGAATTCCAGTTCTTCCGGATCGGCCAGGCGGTAGAGGTCGAAGTGATAGACCGCACCGCTGGCCAGTTCGTAGGGTTCGACCAGGGTGAAGGTCGGACTCTTCACCGCCCCGCCATGGCCGAGACCGCGCAGGATGCCCCGCGACAGAGTGGTCTTGCCGGCACCCAGATCGCCGTGCAGATAGAGCACGCCGCGACCGCCGCTGGCCTGGGCCAGGCGGGCACCCAGGGCATACATGGCGTCTTCATCGGCGGCGTGCAGGGTCAGTTCAGGCATGGCTGGAGTTCCTCGAGCAACTGGCGGGCGACCGGGGGCAGATCGCTGGCGGCGAGACCGCGGCCCTGGCGACCCAACTCGGCACCGGCACGGCCATGCAGCCAGGCGCCCAGACAGGCGGCCTCGAAGGGCGCCAGCCCCTGCCCCAGCAGGGCGGCGATGATACCGGTGAGAATGTCTCCCAGGCCACCCGTGGCCATTGCCGGGTGCCCCTCTCCGCACAGCGCCATGCGCCCGTCCGGGTGGGCGATCAGGGTGCCGAAGCCCTTGAGCAGCGCCACGCCGCCGTAGCGCCGCGCCAGTTCGCGGGCGCTGCCGGGACGATCGGCTTCGATGTCCTTGATCGAGACCTCCAGCAGCCGCGCCGCTTCGCCCGGATGGGGCGTCATCACCCAGGGCCCGCGTGGCGCCTCGACCACCCCGGCGGCCAGCAGATTGAGGGCATCGGCGTCCCAGACCTGGACGACGTCCAGCGTCGCGGCGGCACTGGCCAGGGCCTTGCCCCAGGCGCCCTGCCCCAGGCCCGGTCCGACCGCGAGCACATCGGCCTTCTTGGCCAGCTCCAGCACGGCGAAACTGGAGTGCACCCCGGCGACCATGACCTCCGGCCGCCGCGCCAGCACCGCGGTCACATTGGACGGCCGGGTCGCCAGGCTGAGCATGCCCACGCCGCAGCGCAGCGCCGCCTCGCTGGTCATGATGGCTGCGCCACCAGTACCTTCGTCGCCGCCGATCACCAGCAGATGACCGTACTGCCCCTTGTGCGCATTGAGCGGGCGCGCCGCCAGGCGTGGCAGGTTGCCGGGTGCCAGGCGCTGGGCGGTGGCATGAGCAGGATTCTGCGGCTCCTCCATCAGCGGCTCGAATACCAGACTGCCGACGTGATCCGGCCCCTTGCCGGTGAACAGCCCCAGCTTGAGACCGATGAAGGAGATGGTCAGGTCGGCGCGTACCAGCGGACCTGCAGCGGCGCCGGTGTCGGCATCCAGTCCGGACGGCAGGTCGATGGCCACCACCGGCAGTTCGCTGGCGTTGATCCGCTCGATGGCCGCGGCATAGGGCTCGCGTGCGGCGCCCTTGAGCCCGGTGCCCAGCAAGGCATCGACCACCAGCCCCTCCAGCGGAGCGTCCGCGCGCCAGGGCTGGATATCCACGCCGGCAGCGAGGGCCTCGGCATGGGCCTGGGCAGCATCGCCCTGGAGTCCGGCCGGCTCGGCCAGGTGCCAGACCCGCGCCCGCCAGCCGGCCTTGCGCGCCAGCGCAGCGACCAGATAGCCGTCACCGGCATTGTTGCCGCCGCCGGCCAGCACGCAGAGGGCGCCGGCATGGGGCCAGCCGTGGCGTAACGAGCGCCAGGCGGCGGCCGCCGCGCGTCTCATCAACTCGATACCGGGCAGACCGCCGGCGATCAGTTGGGCGTCGAGATCCCGTACCTGCTGGGCGCTGTAGAGCTGGAACGGCAGTTCGTCGTGCATGCTGGGAAAGCCTCCGGAGTCTGGCAAAATAGGCGGCCCTCCTGCCTGTGCGTTCCCGTCGATGTCCGCTGTCGCTCTCGATCTCGCCGCCCTGGCCGACCTCATCAAGACCTGGGGTCGGGAATTGGGCTTTCAGCAGACCGGCATCGCCGGGCTGGATCTGGCACGTCACGAGGAACATCTGGAGCGCTGGCTGGCCGCCGGTTTCCACGGCGAGATGGACTATATGGCCGCGCACGGCAGCAAACGTTCGCGACCGGCCGAACTGGTCCCGGGGACCCTGAGGGTGGTTTCCCTGCGCATGGACTACCTGCCCGGCGACACCCGCATGAGCGAGCGCCTGGCCGACGGTGCGGCCGCCTACGTCTCGCGCTATGCCCTGGGCCGCGACTACCACAAGCTGATCCGCAAGCGCCTGCAACAACTGGCCGAGCGCATCCAGGGCGAGATCGGCCCCTTCGGCTATCGCGCCTTCGTCGACAGTGCGCCGGTGCTGGAAAAGGCCATCGCCGAACAGGCCGGCCTGGGCTGGATCGGCAAGAACACCCTGGTGCTCAATCGCAAGGCCGGCAGCTGGTTCTTTCTCGGCGAACTCTTCGTCGATGTGCCCCTGCCGGTGGACGAACCGACCCCGCGCGATCACTGCGGCACCTGCCGCGCCTGCCTGGATATCTGCCCGACCCAGGCCTTCGTCGGCCCCTATCAGCTCGACGCCCGGCGCTGCATCTCCTACCTGACCATCGAGTTCAAGGGCTCCATCCCGCTGGAGCTGCGGCCACTAATCGGCAACCGGGTCTTCGGCTGCGACGACTGCCAGCTGGTCTGCCCCTGGAATCGCTTCGCCAAGCCGACTGCCGAAGGCGATTTCCAGCCGCGCCACCGCCTGGACAGCGCCAGCCTGGCCGAACTGTTCCGCTGGACCGAAGCCGAATTCCTCAGCCGCACCGAAGGCTCGCCCCTGCGCCGCGCCGGCTACGAGCGCTGGCTGCGCAATCTGGCCGTCGGCCTGGGCAATGCCCCCACCAGCATCCCGGTAGTGGAAGCCCTGAAGCTGCAGCGCGAGCATCCTTCGCCCCTGGTGCGCGAGCACGTGGAATGGGCGCTGCAGCGGCACGGCGAGGCCTGAGCGGCAGGCTAGACGTTCAGGGCTCTACCGTGGTGTAGGGGATCGGTGCCCACCAGCTGCCGTAGGGCACTCCGTACTCGTTGACATAGCGCTTGACCACCGGCGACAGCGGTCGGTACTTGCCGCCCGACTTGCCACCATAGGGCCCCTTGGATTCGATCTCGGCCTGGAGGGTCAGGACTTCGATGGGATCGAGGCAGGGGCCCATGATCCAGACCTTGACCACCCCGCCGGGCGCCAGGCCGATGGTTAGGGCTTCGCGATAGTCGAAGTGGTAGCCGCTCGGACACTGGCCCGGGATACGCTCGACCATCTTTGCCCTGGCCCAATCGGGGATGGTAAACAGTGCGTGATAGGTTTGAGGCTCGACCATGGATTGCCAACGTAGGGATACGACATAGGGCAGATCCAGGCCGGTCAGAGTACGGCCTTTGCCTGAGCCGATTCGCCTGGGCCAACCTTTGGCGGTAGCCGAAAGACTAGCCGGCTCCCCCATGGCGACCACTCCGCCCATGGCATTGGGAAAGATACGCCCACTGTTGTCGCCAATATTGGCCTGCTCCAGCCAGACCTCCATATAGTTAGGCGCCAGAAAGCCGAGGTACCAGGCGTCATAGGGCAGCTTGTTCGCGGTGTCAGACTGACAACCCGCCAAGCTCAGTAGCAGGCCAATAGCCAACAACCAGCGACTCATCGCCCAACTTTTCATGGCCCTACCGTGGTGTAGGGGATTGGTGCCCACCAGCTGCCATAGGGCACGCCGTACTTATCGACATAGCTTTTGACCACCGACGACAGCGGTCGGTACTTGCCGTTGGATTTGCCTCCGTAGGGACCTTTAAGCTCGATTTCGGCCTGGATGGTCATGACTTCGATGGGATCGAGGCAGGGACCCATGATCCAGACCTTGACCACCCCGCCGGGCGCCAGGCCGATGGTGAGGTCCTTGCGATAATCCGAGGTGCGACCACTGACCGGACACTCGGCTGGTAGACGCTCGAACATCTTTTCCCTGGCCCAATCAGGGATGGTGAACAGCGCGTGATAGGTTTGAGGCTCGACCATGGATTGCCAGCGTAAGGAGACGACGTAGGGTAGATCTAAGCCGGTTAGGTTACGGCCGGCACCGGAGCCGATCCTTTTAGGCCAGCCTCTGGCGGTAGCCGATAGGCTGGCTGGCTCGCCCATGGCGACTACTCCCCTCATGGCATTGGGAAAGATGCGCCCGCTGTTATCACCAATATTGACTTGCTCCAGCCAAACTTCCATGTAGTTAGGCGCCAGAAAGCCCAGGTACCAGGCGTCATAGGGCAGCTTGTTCGCGGCGCCGGACTGGCAACCCGCCAGGCTCAGTAGCAGGCCAATAGCTAACAACCGGCGACTCATCGCCCAACTTTTCATGGCCCTACCGTGGTGTAGGGAATCGGCGCCCACCAGCTGCCATAGGGCACGCCGTACTTGTCGACATAGCTTTTGACCACCGGCGACAGCGGTCGGTACTTGCCGTTGGATTTACCGCCATAGGGCCCCTTGGGTTCGATCTCGGCCTGGAGGGTCAGGACTTCGATTGGGTCCAGGCAGGGGCCCATGATCCAGACTTTCACCACCCCACCGGGCGCAAGGCCGATGGTGAGGTCCTTGCGATAATCCGAGGTGCGACCACTGACCGGACACTCGGCTGGTAGACGCTCGACCATTTTTTCCCTGGCCCAGGGTGGGATGGCGAATACCACCTGATAGGTTTGAGGCTCAATAATCGATTGCCAACGCAGCGCTACCATATACGGCAGATCCAGACCGGTCATGTAGAGGCCTTTGCCCGATCCGATTCTCCTAGGCCAGCCCTTGGCAGTCGCCGACAGACTCTCGGGCTGTCCCATGGCAACCACGCCACCCATGGCATTGGGAAAAAAGCGGCCATCGATGTCACTGACATTGGCCAGCTCCAACCAAACCTCCATGTAATTGGGTGCTAGAAAACCCAGGTACCAGGCGTCATAGGGCAGCTTGTTCGCGGCGTCAGACTGACAACCTGCCAGGCTCAGTAGCAGGCCAATAGCCAACAACCAGCGACTCATCGCCCAACTTTTCATGGCCCTACCGTGGTGTAGGGAATCGGCGCCCACCAGCTGCCGTAGGGCACGCCGTACTTATCGACATAGCTTCTGACCACCGGCGACAGCGGTCGGTACTTGCCGTTGGATTTACCGCCATAGGGCCCCTTGGGTTCGATCTCGGCCTGGAGGGTCAGAACTTCGATGGGATCGAGGCAGGGGCCCATGATCCAGACTTTCACCACCCCGCCGGGCGCCAGGCCGATGGTGAGGTCCTTGCGATAATCCGAGGTGCGACCACTGACCGGACACTCGGCTGGTAGACGCTCGACCATTTTTTCCCTGGCCCAATCAGGGATGGTGAACAGCGCGTGATAGGTTTGAGGCTCGACCATGGATTGCCAGCGTAGGGATACGACATAGGGCAGATCCAGGCCGGTCAGAGTACGACCTTTGCCTGAGCCGATTCTTTCTGGCCAACCCTCTGCGCGAATCGCCAGATTTTCAGGCTTGCCATAAGACACTACTCCCCCCCATGGCATTGGGAAAGATACGCCCACTGTTGTCGCCAATGTTGGCTTGCTCCAGCCAGACCTCCATATAGTTGGGCGCCAGAAAGCCCAGGTACCAGGCGTCATAGGGCAGTTTGTTCGCGGCGCCGGACTGGCAACCCGCCAGACTCAGTAGCAGGCCAATAGCCAACAACCAGCGACTCATCGCCCAACTTTTCATGGCCCTACTGTGGTGTAGGGAATCGGCGCCCACCAACTGCCGTAAGGAACGCCGTGTTTGGCAACATAAGCCTTAGTGACCTCAGTCAGCGGCAGGGCGTATTGACCCTTCATACGGCCCTGATCAGGCCCTTTAGGCTCGACCTCGGCTTGCAGAGTCAAGACCTCAATGGGGTCCAGGCACGGCCCCATGATCCAAACCTTGACCACACCGCCCGGGGCTAGGCCTAGGGTGAGGTCCTTGCGGTAATCCGAAGTGCGACCACTGACGGGGCACTCTGCTGGTAGGCGTTCGAGCATTTTATCCCGCGCCCAGACGGGAATGGCGAATACCGCCTGATAGGTTTGGGGCTCGACCAGAGATTGCCAGCGCACAGCGATCATATAAGGCAGACCCAGCCCGGTCATGTAGCGGCCTTTGCCCGAACCGACTCTCCTAGGCCAGCCCTTGGCGGTAGCTGACAGACTCGCTGGCTGCCCCATGGCAACTACCCCGCCCATAGCATTGGGAAAAAAGCGACCGTCGATGTCACTGACATTGGCCAGTTCCAGCCAGACCTGCATGTAGTTGGGTGCCAGAAAACCCAGGTACCAGGCGTCATAGGGCAGCTTGGGTTTGGGCGTGGCATTGGTTTGGCAGCCAACCAGGCCAAGCATAAGGATAAGGCACAGCAGCCAACGGCTCATTCGGGATAGCCTGGCTGTGGGCGGTTGGGATAGACGTTGCGCCGACCAGTGGCCGTGGGAGCGTTGACGAAGAAGATGCCAAGGTTGCTGAGGTCTTTACCCAATAGCGCGTTCCAGTGCGCGGAAAGATGCACATAACGACTGAACAGCAGCCGGGCTTCGGCTTGGTCGATATGTAGGGGAACACCCTGAGCGTTGGCTTGCAGCTTAGCCGCGACACCTTGTAAATCATCAGGAATTGCCAAGTCTGCCGACCTAGGAATCGGGGAAAGGACTACACCATGAGCAACAGCTAGACGATGCATCACATGCAAGTAAACCAAGGACAGCTCACCGCGCACCTGACGTTCCAGGCGAATCGCGGCGATCACCTCGGTTTCCGGCAGCTCGCCGCGGGGACGTGGCAAGTTATTACGCCAGGTGTCGATTGCCAATGTAGTGGCACCTGGGTCGTACCAGGGCTCTCGTTGCAACTGCGCCAGCTCACGCTGGGCTTGGCGATAGCTCCAGGCCGCCTGGCTATCGGTGCCATAGCGCTCTCGCGAGGCGTGCGGTCGCGTCAAGAGCAGGCGCTCGGTCATCTCGGAAGTATAGCCACCACCCAGGTCGGCATGGGCGCCTGGTAGGGCGATCTCTTGATGCTGAGGCGCGACACTGGTGAGGGCGAAGTTGCGCCGGTGCTCGTCACGGGCGACCAGGTGCACCACCTTGTCTGCACACCCTGAAGGCAGATAGAGATTGACGCCAGGGTTGGTGATATCAGTCGGGGTAAAGTCGCCACGCCTGGGGTCTGCTACCGCCGTTACGGTATCGAACAGCCCGATGAAGTTGAGCCTGACCTTAGCGCTCTGCCACGAAAAGCACTTAGCCAAACCCGTCGCAGCAATACCGCCGCCGGCCTTGAGCACCTCGTTGGCGAAGTGGCGTGCGGCCGCGGCGCCGCGACTAAAGCCAAAAACATCGAACTTGATGGCATCAACCACGACATCGGGGTTGATGCGCTTGAATTGATCGTAGCGCTCACCGAACGCGATTGGAAACGTCTGAACACAACTCAGCACACCACTAGCACCCAAGCCCGTCCCCATGGACAAGGCGCTATCAGGTTGCCCGGCTCGAGTGCCGATACCTTCTATATACACCGGAATAGCCGCTGACTTTTCATCCTGCTCGACGGCACGCTGAGTATCGTCTTGATAGAGCCGATACAACCGCACGATGTTCGTATCGGCATTGGCATAACTGCTATCCGGATCGCGCATGAACGCCTGGCAGTGACGAGCGATGCTCTCGGCTTGATCGGCATCAAACCCTTGGGTTTCCGCCCGACAAGCCGCACCGGTGGCGGCATTGAAGAGGTTGTTGCCGGTGCCGTCGAAGAAGACGCCGATGCGCAGGGTGATGCGCTGTTCTAGCGGGCGCTCCGCCTGTTCGGCGACTTCATCCCTGGCAACGGGTGCGCTCTCCGGGTGGCTGGCAGGCTCCTCGATATCCCGTCGCTCCCGGGAGCGCAGTGCCGAAGGCTTGCCCTGCCCCGGTGCCAGGCCGGTAGTGCCTGCATGGCTTGCGCAGGCGCCCTTGGGCGCGCCGCCGGCGTCCAGGCCGATGATGACGCTGCCCGAGCCGCCGATCACCACGCCGCCATGGCTGGTAAGGCTGCCGAGCACCGCCGCAGGCCGGCCGTTGATCAGGACGGTGGGGATGACCGCGGCGCTCAGGGCGGCGCCACAGCTGCAGGCATGGCCGAGGGCGGCGGCGGGCAGGCCATCGAAAGCGACATCGGTGGAGCCCTGGACCAGGGCGGTGGTACCGCATTGGGGGCAGGCGACGGCGTCGCCCAGGCGAGCAGCAGGCTTTCCAGACATGACCGATCTCCCTATCGGTAATTGGGGCCTGAAAAATGCCGCACAAAAGGCTCTAGGACAAGCCTTTCAGGGCGATACCACGCAATTTCTCACTGCCTCAACCGTGAGGATCGTCCGGATAGGTGAAGGTCGGCATCTGCCAGTTGAATCTCAACGCCAGCAGGCGCAGCAGCAACCCCGCGGCCAGGGTGATGAGCAGCGCCTGCTCTTCGCCGAGCCACGGGCGGCAGAGCAGGTAGCAGCCGGCAGAGAGTACCGCCACGCTGGCATAGAGCTCGCGCCGGAGGATCAGGGGTACGTCGTTGCAGAGGATGTCGCGCAGGATGCCACCGCAGGTGCCGGTGAGGGTGCCGCTGACGATGACGATGGCCGGACTCAGGCCCATCTCCAGGGCCACCTGGCAGCCGATCACGGTAAAGGCCACCAGGCCCAGGGCGTCGAGCACCAGGAACAGCCGGCGCAGATAGCGCATGACCCGCGCGATGGCCACGGTGGCGAGGCCCGCGCCGACGGTGAGCGCGAGGTACTCCGGGTGCTTTACCCAGCCCAGCGGATAGTGCCCCAGCAGGACGTCGCGCACCGAGCCGCCGCCCAGGGCGGTGACGCTGGCGATCAGCGCCACGCCGAACAGGTCCATGCCGCGGCGGCCTGCGGACAGGGCGCCGGTCATGGCCTCGGCGGTGATCGCGACCAGATAGAGGATGGACAGCAGCACGGACGGGTGGCCGTCAGACCTTGATGAAGTGCTCGCGATAGTGCCGCAGCTCGGCGATGGAATCGCGGATGTCGTCCAGCGCCAGGTGGCTGCCGCTCTTCTTCACGCCATCACGCACATGGGGCGCCCAACGCGCGGCCAGTTCCTTGAGGGTGGAGACGTCCAGGTTGCGGTAGTGGAAATAGGCTTCCAGCTTCGGCATGCGGCGATAGAGGAAGCGGCGATCCTGGCAGATGCTGTTGCCGCAGATCGGCGACTTGCCCTTGGGCACCCACTGCTGCAGGAATTCCAGGGTCAGGGCCTCGGCCTGGGCGGTGTCGACGGTGCTCTCGCGCACCCGCTGAGTCAGCCCCGAGCCGCCGTGCTGGCGGGTGTTCCACTCGTCCATGCCGGCCAGGATCTCGTCCGACTGGTGGATGGCCAGCACCGGGCCTTCGGCCAGCACATTGAGATCGCTGTCGGTGACGATGGTGGCCATCTCGATGATCACGTCCCGATCCGGATCCAGGCCGGTCATTTCCAGGTCGATCCAGATCAGGTGCTGCGGATTGGGGGCGGTCATGGTGAACTCCTTGATGATGGCACCAGTGTAGCAGCGCGCCTGCCGCGTACCTACCGGCGCCAGAGCAGCAGCCGGCTGCCACGCAGGTCGCCTACCTCCAGCACCTGATCCGCGGGCTGGTCGGGAATCTCGAAGGTGTTGCTGATCAGCCAGCTGCCGGCCCGCTGTTCCGTGCGGGCCTTGTCGCCCAGGCGTGGCATGGGCGCCGGCGAGAGAAAGCAGTAGACGACGTCGAACTCGCCCAGCTGCACCCGCCAGAGATCGCGATAGCGCACCTGGCAATTGCGCCGCGGCAGGCAGCGCAGCCAGGCCAGGGCGAAACTCAGCGGCGCCGTCTCCACCCCGATGAAGCTGGCCTGGGGAAAGCGCCGGGACAGATCGACCAGGGTATCGCCCAGGCCACAGCCGAGGTCGACGAAGCGAAAGGTCGGCTCGCGCTCGGCGAGCAATTCGGCCAGCCGCTCGCGGGTCTGGCGCCCGGTGAGATAGAGCGGTACCCGCTCGCGCAGACTGTTCCAGTTCAGCAGCAGGAGCAGCAGGAAGCCGAGCGCGGCGATGCCCGCCGAGAGCCCGCGACCGCTGACCAGGTAGAGCGCCGGGGCGAACAGCACATTGATGAACACCCACCAGCGGGCGAGTCCCAGCAGCTCGCCCAGCAGGGCCGCCAGTACCGCCTGCAGGCAGACCAGCGCCAGCAGCGAGGGGCGCTGGCCGGCGAAGCCGGCCCACAGGCGGATGCCGACGACGGCGACCACCAGGGCGGCCAGTTGCACCAGCACGGCCAGCAACAGCGGATAGCGCGAGGCGAGATGGGCCAGCATGGGGGCTCCGGAGCGACGAGGTACGCCAAGTTTAGGTAATCCGCGAGAGGCGGCCAATGCTAGACTCAGCGGTCCTGAAACCCGCGGATATCCCATGGCCAAACGCCACCTGACCCGTCGCCAGAGCTGGCGGATCGAAAAAATCCAGACCGAACGCGCCGCCCGCGCGGAAAAGCGCGAATCCAAGCTGATCGACGAACTCGAAGGCGGCGATCTGGGACCGGAGCAACAAGGCCTGGTGATCGCCCACTTCGGCGTTCAGGTGGAGGTCGAGGATGACGAAGGCCAGCTGCAACGCTGTCACCTGCGCGCCAACCTGCCGACCCTGGTCACCGGCGACCGGGTGGTGTTTCGTCCCAGCCTCCAGGGCAACGGCGTCATCGTCGCTCAGTTGCCGCGGCGTTCGGAGATCTGCCGGCCGGACATGCGCGGTCTGCTCAAGCCGGTGGCGGCCAACGTCGACCGCCTGGTGATCGTCTTCGCCCCGCTGCCCACGCCTCACGCCAACCTTATCGATCGCTACCTGGTGGCCGCCGAGCATGCCGGCATCCAGCCGTTGCTGCTGCTCAACAAGGCCGACCTGATCGACGCGCACAACGGCCCGGCGCTGGACGAGCTGCTGGGCGTCTACCGCGAGCTGGACTATCCGCTGCTGGAAGTCTCGGCCCACAACGGCCTGAGCATGGACCAGCTCAAGAGCGAGCTGGACGAGCACGTCAGTGTCTTCGTCGGTCAATCGGGGGTGGGCAAGTCATCGCTGGTGAACGCCCTGCTGCCGGGCGTCGATACCCGCGTCGGGCCGCTGTCCGAGCTGACCAACAAGGGCACCCACACCACCACCACCGCCCGGCTCTTCCACTTTCCCGATGGCGGCGATCTGATCGACTCGCCTGGCATCCGCGAATTCGGCCTCAGCCACGTCAGCCGTGACGACGTCGAAGCCGGCTTCAAGGAATTCGGCGACTACCTCGGCCACTGCCGCTTCCGCGACTGCAAGCACGAGCGCGAACCCGGCTGCGCCCTGCTCGCGGCCCTGGAGCGCGGTGACATCCATCCGCAGCGGATGGCCAGTTACCGGCACATCCTGGCCAGCCTGGAAGGCGAGTCACGCTACTAAGCAAAACGCCGGGCAAGCCCGGCGTTTTCTTGTATCAGTCGACGACCATCAGCCAAAGACGCGGAAGCGCTCGGCGTCGTCCATGAAGCCCTTCTCCGGGAAGTCGCCCTCGTTGGAACCGAAGGGCATCTGCGCGCGCAGGTGCCAGGTCTCCGGCAGTTTCCACTCGGCGGCGGCCAGGGCGTCGGGCAGCGGATTGTAGTGCTGCAGGCTGGCGCCGATGCCGGCGTTGGCCAGGGCCGTCCACACGGAGAACTGGGCGATGCCGCTGGCCTGCTCCGACCAGATGGGGAAGTTGTCGGCGTAGGCGGGATACTTGTCCTGCAGGCCGGCGACGACGTGCCGATCCTCGTAGAACAGCACGGTGCCGGCGCCGGCCGCGAAGCTGTTGATCTTGCCTTCGGTGGCGGCGAAGGCGTCGGCCGGCACGATCTGCCGCAGCGCCTGCATGACGAAGCCCCAGAACTTGTCGCTCTCGGCGCCGAACAGGATCACCGCGCGCGAGCTCTGCGAGTTGAAGGCGGAGGGCGATAGCTTGACCGCTTCCTGGATAAGCGCGGTGACCTGGTCCTGGGCCAGTGGCAGATTCTTGCCCAGCGCGTACTGGCTGCGGCGGCGCTTGATGGTGTCGATAAAGGCGTTGCTCATCGGAAGGCTCCTGCAAGGGAATCGGAGATCGGGAGACCGCGCGCCAGGGCGCAAGGTGCCCGATCCAGCATGAATACCCTTGCAGCTTAACCAGCCCTGCGCAGGCCAACGGACGAAAAAACCGAACGCTAGCAGCGAATTTTCCTATCGATCACCGCCACCCTTCAGGGCTTGCTCTGGATGACGCCGGCATCGAAGGCATTGACCTGATTCTTGAAAGCCGCGTTGTTGATGGGTTGCGCCAGGTTGCCGGTGGCGCTGACGCCGCCACTGGAGACTCCGCTGCGGCTCGCCGCCGGTGCGGCGCCAGCCGCGGGCTTGGGTGCCTGGTTGCCACCGGCGCGGCCCTCGATGGCCTGCTGGGCCTTCTTGGTCAGCACGATGATGTCGATGCGGCGGTTGACCGGATTGAGCGGATGTTCGCGATCGAAGGGAGCCGAAGAGGCATAGCCGACGATCCGCGCCACCTGCTCTTCCGGATAGCCACCGGCGATCAGCGCCCGGCGTGCAGCGTTGGCGCGACCGGCGGACAACTCCCAGTTGCTGAAGTCGCCCTTGCCGGCGTAGCGCGCGGCATCGGTATGGCCGCTGATGCTGATCTTGTTCGGCACCTGGCGAATGGTGTCGGCCATGGCCAGCAGGATGTCCTCGAAATAGGACTTCAGCCGCGGACTGCCGGAATCGAACATCGGCCGGTTCTCGGCATCGACGATCTGGATGCGCAGGCCGTCCTGGGTGATCTCCAGCAGGATCTGGTCCTTGAACTTCTGCAGCTCAGGATTCTGCTCGATCTTGTTCTGCAACTCCTGCAGCAACAGCTCCAGGCGTTCCTTGTCCACCTGCTCGGCGATCTTTTCCGCCTGGCTCGGATCCATCTTCGCCTGGCTGGCATCCTTCTGCTGCTGGGCCGCGTCGTTGGGCTGGCGCTTGTCGGACTGATCGGGCGCCTGGGTGGGATCGGGCGCGACGCGGTTGGAATCGTTGGGGTCGGCGCGCTCCTGCACGTCCGGATTGACCTTGTTCTGGGTCGAATCCGGCTGCGCCTGGATCTCGGGATTCAGGGTGCGGTCAGGTGCCGGCGTCGGCGTGCCGCCCAGATCGATGACATAGGGGCTGGCACTTTCGGTGAAGCCGATCGGATCCTGGAAGTAGCCGGCGATGGCCTTCTTCTGCTCCGGGGTGGCCGAGGACATCAGCCAGAGCACCAGGAAGAACGCCATCATGGCGGTGGCGAAGTCGGCGAAGGCGATCTTCCAGGCGCCGCCATGGTGGCCGGCGGCGCTTTTCTTGATGCGCTTGACGATGATCGGCTGGTTGTTGTCCATCAGCTGCCCCGCATCGCCTGCTCGAGCTCACTGAAGGACGGCCGGTGCGCCGGAAACAGCACCTTGCGGCCGAATTCCACGGCGACGGTGGGCGGCATGCCGCTGGCGGCGGCGACCAGGCAGGCCTTGATGGCCTCCAGCACATTGAGCTCTTCCTTGGCGTCGTGCTCCAGGCAGGTCGCCAGCGGACCGAAGAAGCCGTAGGCGGCGAGAATACCGAGGAAGGTACCCACCAGAGCCGCGCCCACGTGGCCACCGATGGCCGCCTGGTCACCCTCGCCGAGCATGCCCATGGTGATCACGATACCCAGTACCGCGGCGACGATGCCGAAGCCGGGCAGGCCGTCGGCGACCCGCGATACCGCGTGGGACGGATGCTCCAGCTCTTCCTTGATGCCGGCCAGCTCCATGTCGAACAGGCCTTCCAGCTCATGGGGGCCATGTTGCCGGAGGACATCAGCCGCAGGTAGTCGGCAACGTAGGCGGTCATCCGCTCATCCTTGAGGATGTTCGGGTACTTGCTGAAGATCGGACTGGCCTTGGGATCCTCGACGTCCGCCTCGATGGACATCATGCCCTCGCGCCGGCTTTTGTTGAGGATCTCGTAGAGCAGCTTGAGCACGTCCAGGTAGAAGGCGTGGGTGAAGCGGTTGCCAAACATCTTCAGCGACTTCTTGAACACCTGCATGAAGGTACTGCCCGGGTTGGCCTGCAGAAAGGCCCCCAGGGCGGCACCGCCGATGATCAGGACCTCGAGCGGCTGGATGATCGCAGCGATCTTGCCATGCGCGAGGATGTAGCCGCCGAGGACAGCCGCGAATATCACGATGATGCCGATGATTTTTGCCATGGTTGGGAATACTGTGTGCTAAGGAAAATTGAGCCGGGGATCTGCCCTCACGTCCCCTTTATCGGACCCGGCGCCCCGGACTGAAGGCCTTTCATCAAATTTCAAGGCGACCGTCGTATGTCCAGCCGCCCGAACACCGTCGAAGACTGGGTCAAACACCTGGAAGGCGTACGCCTGCCGGTGGCCACCGCCAGCGCGGAGCGTCTGCGCCGCGCCCTGGCCGATGGCCGTCTGGCGTTGCATGAGATCGCCGAACGGCTCTGCGAGTCACCCCCCCTGGCGCTGGCCCTGTTGCGCGAGGCCAATCGCGGCCATGCCAGCCTTGGCGATCCGGCCGCCAGTCTGGAAGCCGTGCTCGGCCGCGTCGGTCTCGGGCCGGCGGAGTACCTGATCGCCCGCCAGCCGACCCTGCCCGAGGAGCGCCTGCCGCGTCCGCTGCGGCAGCTGTGCCTGGTCAGCCAGCACGCCATGACCCTGGGGCTGGGCCTGTTCGGCGTGCCCCTGGCGCGGCTGTGGCCGGACATCCGCCTGGCCGCCCTGCTCTTTCTGGCGCCACTCTGGCCGCTGGCGACCCGCTATCCGGAACTCTTCGAGGAGTGGGAACGGCGGGTGCTGGGCGAAGGCGAACCGGCGCTCAAGGTCGAGCGCGAACTGCTCGGCGTGCCGGCGATCCGCCTGTGCCAGGCGCTGGCCCGTCACTGGCAGTTGCCCGAGTGGATCGTGGAAGGCTATCGCCTGCTGGACCAGGATCGCCGGCAACTGGTCAGGGCGCTGCACATCGCCCATGGCGATGATCCCCTCGAACAGCAGCAGCGCCTCGACGACGACCCCAATCTGCGGCGCTGGCTGACCCATCCCGGCAACACCATCCTGCTGGCCAATGGCCTGGCCCTGGCCAGCCACCATGCCTGGGATGGTCCTCATACCCTGCGCTGGCAGCGTTTCAGCGCCCTCTATCTGCAACTGCCGCTGGCACGGGTGCAGAGTCGCAGCCATGAGCTGGCGGTGCAGGATGCCCAGCGCCATGCCCGACCCGGCCTCTGGCATCCGGCGGAAGGCCTGGTCTGGCCACCGGGCGAACGGCGCCTCAAGCCGGTGCCCCGGGTACAGGTCGCCAGCGAGAGTCAGGCACAGCGCTGGCGCGGACTCTGCGAGCAGTTGCTGCACACGCCCAGCGCCTTCGCCACCCTGCCCCAGCTGTTCGATTGCGCCCGCCAGGCGCTGGTGGCCTGCGGCCTGCCGCGGCTGCTGCTGCTGACCCCGGATCGCAACGGCCAGAAGGGCAATGTCCAGCTGCACCATGGCCTGGACGACGCCCCCGGTCTGCAGCTGGACATCGCCAGCCATCCGCTGCTGGCCAAGCTGTTCGGCAGCCCCGGCCAGTTGCGCATCGATGACGACAACCGGGCGCGCTTCGCGCCGCACCTGCCCGCCGATCTGCGCCGGCTGTTCAGCAACGAGCGGCTCTGGCTGCGCAGCCTGGGCTTTGGCGAACGGGTGGTGCTGGTGGCGATCCTGGACAGCGAACTGCAGCCGGCGGATCCGCGGCGCAGCGCCGCGCTGGACAAGACCTTCACCTGCATCGAGCGCGCCATCGGCACCTTTGCCAATCGTCCGCGGGCACGACCGACCTGACGCTGGCCGGTCAACCTCGGTACACTTCACCTTTGCTACGGACCGACGGGAAATCCGCGATGCCCTTTTCCGCCCTGCCCCTGGTGATCGAACCGGCCGATCTCGCGGCGCGCCTGGATGCGCCCGAACTCATCCTGGTGGATCTCTGCAGCGCCGCCCACTATGCCGAGGGCCATCTGCCCGGCGCGCGCCATGTCGCGCCCGCCCGCACCCAGCTGGGCAGCAAGCCGGCGCCCGGCCTGCTGCCGGCCCAGGCGGACCTGGAACGGCTGTTCGGCGAACTGGGGCAACGCGACGAGGCCGTCTACGTGGTCTATGACGATGAAGGCGGCGGCTGGGCCGGACGCTTCATCTGGCTGCTGGACGTCATCGGGCATGGCCACTATCACTACCTCAACGGCGGACGCCAGGGCTGGATCGCCGCCGGCCTGCCGCTGAGCACCGAGGTACCGGCTGCGGCGAGCGCGCCGGTCGCCCTGACCCTGCACGAGGAGCCCACCGCCAGCCGTGCCTATCTGCAGAGCCGGCTGGGCGCCGAGGACCTGGCCATCTGGGACGCCCGGGGCGCCGATGAATACCGCGGCGAAAAGGTGCTGACCGCCCGTGGCGGGCACATCCCCGGGGCGATCAACTTCGAGTGGACCGCCGGCATGGATCGCGAGCGCCAGTTGCGCATCCGTGAAGACCTGGCCGCCGAACTGGAGCGCCTGGGCATCACCCGCGACAAGGAAATCATCACCCACTGCCAGACCCATCACCGATCCGGCTTCACCTATCTCGCGGCCAAGGCCCTGGGCTATCCGCGCGTCAAAGCCTATGCCGGCTCCTGGGGCGAATGGGGCAACCACCCCGACACCCCCATCGAATGATTGCCAAGGACCTCTCATGAAACTGCAAGACCGTCTGTTCATCCTTGCCCAGCACCTGCTGCCGCACCATCTGCTGTCGCGGCTGATCGGTGGCTTCGCCGAGTGCCGGGTGCCCTGGTTCAAGAATCTGCTGACCCGCTGGTTCGTCCGTCACTATGACGTCGACATGCGCCAGGCCCAGGTGGAAGACCCCACCGCCTACGAGAACTTCAACGCCTTCTTCACCCGCGCCCTCAAGCCCGGCGCCCGTCCGCTGCCGGCCGCAGCCGACGTGGTGGTCAGCCCGAGCGACGGTGCCATCAGCCAGCTCGGCCGCATCGAGCACGGCCGCATCTTCCAGGCCAAGGGCCACAGCTACAGCCTGCTGGAGCTGCTCGGCGGCGACGGCCTGCGCGCCGCGCCCTTCATGGGCGGTCATTTCGCCACCATCTACCTGTCGCCCAAGGACTACCACCGGGTGCACATGCCGCTCACCGGCACCCTGAAGGAGATGGTCTATGTGCCCGGGCGCATTTTCTCGGTCAATCAGCTCACCGCCGAGAACGTGCCCGAGCTGTTCGCCCGCAACGAGCGGGTGGTGTGCATCTTCGACACCGCCGTGGGGCCCATGGCGGTCATCCTGGTCGGCGCCATGATCGTCGCCAGCATCGAGACGGTCTGGGCCAGTCTGGTCACGCCGCCCAAGCGCGAACTCAAGCGCTTCGCCTACGACGAGGCCGCGCGCGCCCCCATCACCCTGCGCACCGGCGACGAGCTGGGTCGCTTCAAGCTGGGCTCCACCGCCATCGTGCTGTTTGGCCCGGAAGCGGTGAACTGGTCCGCTGAACTCGGCGCCTTGTCCACCGTCAACATGGGGCAACTGCTGGGGGTTCCGACCACGTCGGCCCCCTTGACCACCGTTTCCGAGCCAGGGCCTCTCGCCTAGATGCGCGGTTCATTGCCCATCGAAACAGGAGTGTGCGCGGCGAATGGATAGCAAAAGGCCACAGCTCATGTTGCGGGTACCGACACCCGATCAGCGCAGCCTGACGTTTTGTGACGCCACGCCGGCTGGCCTCAAGCGCTGGCTGGAGCAATTGCCGCGGGCCAAGCTGGGCGAATTCGCCCGGCTGCTCTACCAGGGTCTGCTGGAACTCAATCGGCTGATCCTGACGCCGGAAGCGCGTCTGCGCCTGCTCGAATCCCTGCGCCCGGACGTGCAGCGGGTCTGCCAGCTGCTCGAACGCCATGTGCTCAACCAGGCCATCGTGCTCGACGAGCGCTCGCGCAAGGTGGCCAATCTCTGCCAGGCCCTGCAGAACCTGCTGGCGGCCGGCTACAAGCTGATCGTGGTCGAGGAAAGCGATCGTGGCGAACGCAGCACGCTGCTGGCGACCGCCATCCAGCGTGCCCTGCGCGCCCTGCTCGGGCCGCTGATCCGCGCCGCCCAGCTCTACACCCCGGTGCACGACAACCTCTGGCTGGAGCTGCACCAGCTCTATCGGCTGGCGGTGACCACCGGGCTGCACAACCAGAAGATTCGCGATGAACTGCTGCCCGGCGACGGCAGCCAGACCATCACCCAGGCCTATGGCGCCGCCCTGCTGTTCGGCGCCGCGCGCTGCAACCAGTTGCGCCAGAGCCACATCGCCCAGCTGACGCTGCACCTGGACGACTGGGCCAGCCTGATCCGCCTGCAAGGTCCCGAGCAGAACGGCACCCTGATGGTGGTGGCGCCGCAGATCGACGCCCCGCCGCGCTATCGCTCGCTGTTGCGCGAAGCCAATCTCAGCGGTCTTCTCGGCCTCGCCCCGCAACAACTGGTGCAGGCCATCGAAGACTACCTGGCGCTGGCCCCGGAGCAGCGCCCCCGCGCGCGCCTGCCGGTGCACGGTGATCTGTCCCTGGATCTGCTGCAACACCTCGTCGGGGCCTGGGGCCAGGAGGCGGATCGCGCCTTCCAGCGCATGCCCGGCCAGGGTCAGGTGCAGGTCTGCATCGGCATGAGCGCCCTGCACTACCAGCTCGCGGGTGGTCAGGTGTTCGCCGACACCCTGCGCCTGTCGGCCGCGGTCGTGCCGGACGCCTTTGCGCCCAAGCCCAAGGACGATGTCTGGTCAATGGCCTTCGATGCCGACACCCAGGCACCCGACGCCCTGGACTGGAGCGCCGAGAACCTGGAAGAGATCCACTACGACGTCCTGCCCGGTGACGGCGAGGCAGCCAGTCCCGCCTTTCCGATCCATGCGGTGCAGGTGGTCAACCACAGTCCGGGCGGCTATTGCCTGAGCTGGAGTGGCGAGGTGCCCGAGCAACTGCAGGCCGGCGAACTGCTCGGCGTGCGCCTGCCCGAGGATCACAACTGGGGCCCGGCGGTGGTGCGCTGGGTCCGCCAGGTGCCCGGCAGCGGGACCCAGATGGGCGTCGAACTGCTGGCGCCCACCGCGCGCCCCTGTGGACTGCAGCTGCTGCGCAAGGCCGAGCAGAACAGTCAGTACCTGCGTGCCCTGCTCCTGCCGGAGATCAAGGCCATCGACCAGGCGCCGACGCTGATCGCGCCGCGACTGCCCTTCCAGGAAGGCAGCAAGGTGCAGATCAATCAGCAGGGCAACGAGCAGCGCGGCATGCTCGACCGGCGGCGCAGCATGACGGTCAGCTTCAGCGTCTTCGAATATCACCTGCTGGAGCAGAGCGGTACGCAGCCCAGCGGCGGATCCGCTGGCGGCGGCGCGCGTCAGGAAGAAGACTTTGACTCGCTGTGGAAGTCTCTGTAGCTTCGCTGAATCATCGTTATCGCCAGGGCGCGAATAGACCATGGCCGCCGAACACAGCGCGATCCGCCTGTTACTGCTCGAAGCATCGCAGAACGAGGCGGAACGCCTGGTCAGCCTGTTCCGCAATGCCGGACGGGCGACGCGGGCCCAGCGCCTGGCCGACCCCGCGGGTCTCGACGAACTACTGTCCCAGTCCTGGGACCTCGCCATCCTCGCCCCCCCTCGCCGGAACTCGACAGCCTGGCCGCCCTGCGCCAGTTGCGCCGCCGGATACCCCAGCTCGCCGTCATCCAGCGGGTGGCACCGGACGATCCCGCGGCGGTGCTCGACGCCCTGCGCCTGGGCGCCCGCGACGGCATCGCCAGCGACAACGACGAACACCTGCTGCTGGCCAGTCTGCGCGAACTCGGCAACCTGGCCGAGCGCCACGAGCGCCGGCGCCTGGAACAGGCCCTGGCCGAGGCCGAGCAGCGCTGCCAGCTGCTGCTGGCCAACGCCGTGGAAGCGGTCGCCTATGTCCACGACGGCCTGCATATCCACGTCAACTCGGCCTATGTCGAGCTGCTGGGCTATCCATCCGCGGAAGACCTCGAAATCACTCCGCTGATGGACCTTATCGTAGCCGCCGACCAGCCGGCGCTGCGCGAGGCCTTTCGCCAGTTGCGCGACGATCCCCGCCCCCTCGAACTGGACTGCCGCTGCGTCCGCCCGGACGGCAGCACCCTTGGTGTGCGCCTGCGCCTGACGCCGGCCATCTATCTCGACGAACCCTGCGTGCAGCTGCACCTGCGCGAGGAACGCGCGGCCCCGGCCGCCGAGGCCCTCGAGGAACAGCTGCGCGAGGTGCGCTTCCAGGACATCCTGACCGGTCTGCTCAATCGCAGCCGCATGCTCGAATTGCTCGAGGATGCCCTGGAACGCGCTCGGCTCGGCGCGCCGGCCAGCTTCGCCTACCTGAGCATCGATCGCTATCCGACCCTGGTGGCCGAGCTGGGCATAGGCGCCATGGACGAATTGCTGGTGGTCCTGGCCGAGCGCCTGCGCGAGCATTTCGGCACCCTGGTGACCCTGTCGCGCTTCGCCGACGACGCCTTTACCGCCCTCCTGCCGCAGGCGGCCGACGCCAGCCTGGACAGTGCCTTCGAGCGCCTGCTCGGCCGTCAGGAGCGCCAGCCGCTGACCCTGGCCGGGCGCACCCTGGCCATCAGCTATTCCATCGGCGTGGTCAGCCTGGACAGCCATACCAAGAGCGCCGGCGACCTGGTGGACCGCGCGCACCGCTCCGCGCGCCAGGTCGCCCAGCGCGGCGGCAATGCCTGCAAACGCTACGATCCCCAGGAAGAGCTGGCCGCCGCCGCCAATCGCGGCAATCTGGTGGCGATGGTCAAGCAGGCCTTGCAGCAGAACGGCTTCCGCCTGCTGTTCCAGCCGGTGATCAGCCTACGCGGCGGCAGCCACGAGTACTACGAGGCGCTGCTGCGCCTGATCAATCCCCAGGGTGAAGAGGTCTCACCGGCCGAATTCGCCCGCACCGCCCGCGACAGCGGCCTGAGCGGCCAGATCGATCGCTGGGTGATCCACCAGGCCATGCGCCAGCTCGGCGAGCACCGCGCCCGCGGTCATGGCACGCGCATCTTCGTGCATCTTTCGGGGGCGACCCTGGGCGATCTGGAGTTGTTGCCCTGGCTGCGGGAAACCCTGCAGGCGCAGCAGCTGGACGCCGAGGCGGTGATCTTCCAGCTCAGCGAAGAAGACCTGCTGGCCCAGCCGGAGCAGGCCCTGGCCATGGCGCAGCGGCTACGTCGCCAGGGTCATCCGGTCACCCTGAGCGGTTTTGCCGCCGGCGATCCGCCGCTGGCGGCGCTGCGCCTGCTGGTACCGGATTACGTCAAGCTGTCGGGCAAGCTGATCAAGGACCTGGCGCAACCGGACCATCAGGAGCGCCTCAAGGCGCTGGTCGCCGAACTCAGCGCGCAGAACGTCCAGACCATCGCCCCCTTCGTCGAGAGCGCCAGCGTGCTGGCCCAGCTCTGGCAGGTCGGGGTGCACTTCATCCAGGGCTACTACCTGCAGGAGCCCAGCCAGGCGATGGACTACGAGTTCCAGGCCGAGCACTAGGGCTCGGCCTGGAACTCGTAGCGCGCGGACTCAACCGCGGGTCAGGCGATCTTCCACGCCGAGCAGATAGAGCACGCCATCCAGGCCCAGCACGCTTACCGACTGGCGCGCGGACTGGCGCACCAGCGGCTTGGCGCGGAAGGCCACACCCAGACCGGCCAGGGCCAGCATCGGCAGGTCGTTGGCGCCATCGCCCACGGCGATGGTCTGCTCCAGCGTCAAGCCTTCACGGCTGGCCAGTTCCTGCAGCAGATCGGCCTTGCGCTGGGCATCGACGATGGGCTCGACGGCGCGACCGGTCAGCTTGCCGTCGACGATCTCCAGTTCGTTGGCATAGACGTAGTCGATGCCCAGCCGCGCCTGCACCTGACGGGCGAAGTAGGTGAAGCCGCCGGAAAGGATGGCGGTCTTGTAGCCCAGCCGCTTCAGTTCGGCGAACAGCCGCTCGGCCCCTTCGGTCAGGCGCAGCCCGGCACCGATGTCCTCCAGCACCTCTTCGGACAGGTCCTGCAGCAGCGCCATGCGCTCGGTGAAGCTGGCGCGGAAGTCGATCTCGCCGCGCATGGCGCGCTCGGTGATGGCCGCGACCCGCTCGCCAATACCGGCGGCCTTGGCCAGCTCGTCGATGACCTCGGCCTGGATCAGGGTGCTGTCCATATCGAACACCGCCAGCCGGCGATGCTGACGCTGCAGCTCATCCGGCTGCCAGCCGATGTCGGCCTGGCCTTCCTGGGCCAGCGCCAGCAGGCCCGCGCGCAGCGCCTGGGGTTCGTGGGGCTCGCCGGTGACGCGCAGCTCCAGGGCGGCCCGTTCGGTCGCGCCCGGCTCGCTCAGGGCGCGGATGGCGTGGATGTTCAGGCCCTGCTCGCGGCACAGCGCGGCCAGGCGGGTCAGCGGCAGATCGGCCAGGGCGCGGCCCATCAGCGTCAGGACATGGGCTTCGCCGGTCTCCGGTGCGGGCTGCGCCAGGGGCGCCACCTGCAGACCCAGGGCCTGCAGCGCCTGCCCCAGCGCCGCGCCGGCACTCGCCGGACTGACCAGCAGGGTCACTGCGGCACTGTTGTCCAGACCCTGCTGCTGCAGCGATTCCAGCCGGGCACCGGCCGCGGCCAGGGCGCCGGTGAGAGCAGCCAACCAGTCGGCGGGCAGGATGCCCACGGCCTGGAGTCCGATAACGTCTTGCATGGCGATCCCCTCGCGGAAAAGCGCGCAGTCTACCCTTTCGCCTCGGCGGTGCCGAGCCGCGGGCACCGGCTGGCGGAGTGAGTCCACCGCCGGCCTCTTTTGCGGGCGAAGCCCTGCATTCGCCGTTTTCGCACCCCTGGCGCGCTGGTTATACTGGCCGCACATTTTTTGTCCAAAGAAACGATTTCTGTGACCCGCCCCGCGACCGTCAAGCCCGATAATTTCTTCCTGCTGATCTACCGAGCCCTGCGCCAGCGTCGTGTGCCGGTGGCCTTGCGCATCGTTTCCCACAGCCTGCTGCTGGTGGCGGCTGCCCTGGTGATCTATGCCGGCATCATGAGCATGCAGTTCCGCCATGCCATGCAGCAGCAGGCCGACGCCGTCGGCCAGAGCCTGGTGACCCAGACGGCCAATTCCGCCGCCGAATTGCTGGTGGCCAACGACAATCTCAGCCTCAACGTGCTGCTGAGCAACCTGGCGCGCAATCCGCTGGTGGCCCATGCCGCGGTCTACAGCCCGGACAACCGCGTGCTGGCCGAGTCCGGCACGCGCCCGAGCCAGGGCCTGCTGACCGCCACCGATGGCATCTACAGCACGCCGATCCGCTTCCAGGACGTTACCGCCGGTCAGGTGCGCCTGGCGCTGGACATGGACCAGTTCCAGCAGCCGATGATGATCAGCCTGCAGAACATGGGTCTGCTGGGCCTGATCCTGCTGGCGCTCACGCTGATTCTCAGCCTGCGGCTCGGTCGTCAGCTGTCGATTCCGCTGCTGGAGCTGCGCGTCTGGCTGCGCGATCCCGATGACCCCGCACCGGGCGCCGGCCGTCTCGACGAACTGGGCGACCTGGCTCGCCAGCTGCAGAGTCGCCTGGTCCCGCCCAAGCCGCCCAAGCCGCCCAAGGCGGAAGTGGCTGAGGCCGAGGACGACGATCCCTTCGCCGACGAGCAGGGTGGCCTGAGCGTCAAGCCGCCCGCACGCAAGGCTGCCGCCGCCAAACCGGCCGCGCGCAAGGCGCCCGCCGCGGGCGCCGACAGCGAACCGGACGCCGAGGCCTTCGCCGAGCTGGTGCCTGAGTCCTTTACCGAACCGCCACCCACCCCGGCCCCGGCGGTGCCCACCGAGCCCGACATCGTCACCTCGGCGGTGCTGTCCATCCAGCTCGGCGCCCAGGACCAGCTCAGCCGGCTGCCACGCAGCCGCCTCGAACAGCTGCTGGAGCGCTATCGCGACTGCCTGCAGCAGGCCACCGAGCTCTACGATGGCGAACTCCACACCCTCAAGGACGGCGGCAGCCTGATTCTCTTCCACGAACGCAGTGACGACGACGACTACCTGACCCGCGCGCTCTGCTGCGGCGAGATCATGCGCGCCCTCGGTCATGCGCTGCAGGTGGAAGTGGTCGGCAGCGGTGCAACCCTGCAGCTGCAACTGGGTCTGACGCAGGGCGAACGCCTCGCCGGCCTGGAGCTTGCCCAATTGCTGGAAAACACCACCGTACGCAATGCCCAGGCGCTGAGTCGCCACAGTCGCAACCTGTTGCTGGTCGAGCAGAGCATCGCCGAGGACGAGCTGCTGCGTAAACGCGCCCGTATCCGCACCATCGCCAGCCCCGCCGGGGCCAGTTGCGTGGAACGTCTCCTGGAACCCTACTCCGCGACGCTGGAGCGTCACCTGGTCCGGCTCGAGGCGCGGTAACGCGCCCGCCGACCCCACCTATGAGCGCCCTCCTGCCCCGTCTCGCCCTTGCCGCGCTGTTGCTGGCGGCCTGCGCTGTCCAGGCGGCGCCCAACGCGAGCAGCGTGAGACTGCCCGATGGCGGGGTCTATACCGGCGAAATCGTCAGCGGCCTGCTCAATGGCAGCGGACGCATCGAGTGGCCCAATGGCAACTGGCTCAAGGGCCGCTTCAAGGACGGCCTGGCCGAGGGGCCTGGCGAGCAGCAATTTGCCGATGGCACCTACTACCAGGGCACCTTTCGCCGCGGTCTCTACCATGGCCAGGGCAACCTGATCAGCAGCAGCGGCTGGGAATACCACGGCAGCTTCGTCAACGGCCGCATGCAGGGCCAGGGGTCCAAGCTCGACAGCGACGGCACCCAGACCATCGGCACCTTCAACGACGGCCACCTCAACGGCGTCGGCCAGTGGCAGGAGCCGGGCGGCGATCGCTATGACGGCGAATTTGTCGACGACCAGTTCGAAGGCGCCGGCGTCTATCGCAGTGCCGGCGGCGATCTCTGGCGCGGGCGCTTCAGTGGCGGTGAGCTGACCGGCAACGGCGAATTCGTCGGCAGCGACAGCAGTCAGTATCGCGGTGCCTTCCGCAACTGGAAGTTCGACGGCCAGGGCGTGCTCACCAACAGCGACGGCAGCGTCTACCGCGGCAACTTCGCCGACGGCGTCTATGCCGGCATGGGCGTGCTGACCCGCGCCGACGGCCAGGTGGAACGGGGTCTCTGGGAAGGCGGCAAGCGCATCCGCGACGACCAGGGCCAGTACATCGCCGATCCCTTGGAGCGCGCCCTGCTCGATCAGGGCAAGGTGCTCGACCAGGAATTGCAGCAGATTCCCGCCTCCACCCCCGCCACCGAGCTCTATGGCCTGGTGCTGGCCGGCGACGGCGGCCAGGGCGTGTTCCAGCGCGAGGCCAACTATGTGGCCAACTTCCTGACCACCACCTGGGGCGCCCGCGACGTCGTCCACCTGATCAACGCCAAGGACATCCGCAGCGACCATCCGCTGGCCACCCGCGAGAATCTCTACCAGAGCCTGCAGGCGCTGGCCCAGCGCACCGGTCCCGAAGACCTGATCCTCATCTACCTGACCAGTCACGGCTCGGCCGACCATCAGCTGGTGCTCTCCCAGCCGGGCCTGGATCTCTCCAGCCTGCCGGCAGCGGAGCTCGGTCGTCTGCTCGCGCCCCTGCGCGGCCGCGACAAGCTGATCATCGTCTCCAGCTGCTACAGCGGCGGCTTCATCCCGCAACTGCAGGACGACCACACCCTGGTGATGACCGCTTCCAAGGCCGATCGCACCTCCTTCGGCTGCACCGACGAAGCCGACTTCACCTATTTCGGCCGCGCCCTGTTCGCCGAGGCCTTCCAGCACACCGACGATCCCGAGCAGGCCTTCCAGCGTGCCCGCGACACCGTGTCGGTACGCGAGAAGACCGAAGGCTTCGATCCGTCCGAGCCCCAGCTGTGGGCACCGCCCGCCGTCCTGCAGAAGTGGCGCGCCTGGCGCGCGAGTCGCTGACTGCCGGCTTCGACCAGGGCTTTGACGAACAACCGGAACGTCTGAGGTCCAACCTGACATCAGCGGTCGCCGCTACAAGGAGAGCCCCGTGTACCTGACGCCTCAGCATGCCCTCATCGCCGGCGCCACTGGCCTGACCGGCGAACACCTGCTCGACCGCCTCCTCAACGAGCCGACGGTCCCCCGGGTGCTGGCGCCGACCCGCCGTCCGCTGGCGGAGCACGCCCGGCTGGACAATCCGGTGGGTGATCTCAACAGTCTGCTGCCGACCCTGGAAGGCCCGCTGGACGTGGCCTTCTGCTGCCTGGGCACCACCATGAAGCAGGCCGGCTCCGAAGCGGCCTTTCGCGCCGTGGATTACGGCCTGCCCCTGGCGGTCGGCCAGCGCGCTCTGGAACTGGGGGCCCGCCACTACATCGTGGTCAGCGCCATCGGCGCCGACTCCCAGTCCTCGATCTTCTACAACAAGGTCAAGGGCGAGCTGGAAGAAGCCCTGCGTGCCCAGGGCTGGACGCAACTGACCCTGGCGCGACCGTCGCTGCTGATCGGCCAGCGCCAGGAAGAACGCCTGGGCGAGCGCCTGGCCGCCCCCTTGTCGCAATGGCTGCCCGGCAAATGGCACGGCATCGAAGCCGCCGTCCTGGCCCGCGCGCTGTGGCGCCTGGCCCTGGAAGAAGGCAAGGGCGTGCGGGTGGTGGAATCGGACGAGCTGCGCAAGCTGGGACGTTGAAGGCGTAGCTCAAGGGGCTGGGTTACAGCCCTCGCGGTCATGGCGGTCCGCCGATGCGGCCGCTCCTACGGGTAGGCCGCGCACGGATCGATCAAGCGTTTCCAAGACCTATTACCGCCACTCCCCATTCGGATAGCCCCCTCTCCCCCCGGGAGAGGGCTGGGGTGAGGGCACGCCTCACAACGAACTCACCCGTGGAAAAGGCTGCGCCGTTTTCCACGCTACGAAGCCTGCACAAGCCCCTAACCGCTCGGAAAGCCCCTCTCCCTTGGGGAGAGGGCTGGGGTGAGGGCGCGCCTCACAAAGAACTCACCAACGGAAAAGGCTGCGCCGTTTTCCACGCTACGAAGCCTGCACAAGCCCTTAACCGCTCGGAAAGCCCCCTCTCCCTTGGGGAGAGGGCTGGGGTGAGGGCGCGCCTCATGAAGAACTCACCAACGGAAAAGATTGCGCCGTTTTCCACGCTACGTGGCTATCACGGCCCTTCAGGCCGGCTGCGCCAGCACCATCTGGTCGACTTCCTGCACCAGCCAGTCGTGCAGGGCGCGCAGGCGGGGATCGGCCAGGGCGCCCTGGGCATAGAGCAGCATGTACCTCTTGTGCGCCGGCACTGAACGGCCAAAGGGCGGCACCACCAGCACCCCCCGAGCCAGTTCGTCGGTGATCAGGGCGCGGCGGGCGATGGCGACGCCCATGCCGGCGATGGCCGCCTCGATGGTCAGGTGGTTGCGATTGAAGGTGTGCCCCCGCCGCACATCCAGCGCCGGCGCACCGATACTGGCCAGATAGAACTCCCATTCGGCGTATTCGTAGCTGCCGCGCCAGGCGGTGATGTCGTGCAGCAGCGGATAGAATTCCAGGTCCTCCGGCCGCTCCAGCGGCGGTCGCCCCACCAGCAGGCTGGGCGCGCAGACCGGAAAGATCTCTTCGTCCATCAGCGGCGTCGAGGCCAGGCCCGGATAGCTGCCGTCGTTGAGATCGATGGCCAGGTCGAATTCGCCCTCGCGCAGCGACCAGCTGCTGTCTTCGGCCACCAGCCGCAGTTGCAGGTCGGGAAAGCGCGCCTGCAGCCGCGGCAGCCGCGGGGTCAGCCATTTGCCCAGGAACGAGGGAATCGACCTGAGGCGCACCACGCCGCCGAACTGACCGGCATTGAGGCGGCGCAATTCGGCGTCGATCAGCCCATAGGCCTGGTTCAGGGTGGTCGCCAGGCGCTGGCCCTCGGCGGTCAGCTCCAGGCCTCGGGCCACCCGGTGAAACAGCTTGAAGCCCAGGCGCTCTTCCAGCTGGCGCATCTGCTGACTGATGGCGCCAGGCGTCACATGCAGCTCTTCGGCGCAGCGCGTGAAGGACAGGTGCCGAGCGGCGCAGACGAACACCTGCAACCAGGCCTGGGTTTGAGCATTGAGGATCCGGCTCATCGATGAGTTCCGCTAAAGGATCGCTTAGAAGCTTTCGTTTGTGCGAGTTGAAGGCTTATCACCACTATGAGCCATCCGCCGGCAGCTTGTCTGGCGACCATTCAAGCTCAATCAGGGATTACCGACATGGCCATCAGCGTCTTCGACCTGTTCAAAATCGGCGTGGGTCCGTCCAGTTCCCATACCGTGGGCCCGATGCGGGCCGGTGCCCTCTTCGCCCAGCGCCTGGTCGACGAAGGTCTGCTGGAACAGGTCAAGCGAGTCGAGGTGCGCCTCTATGGCTCACTGTCGGCCACCGGGATCGGCCATGGCACCGACCGGGCGACCCTGATCGGTCTGATGGGCGAATGGCCGGATCGCGTCGATCCCGCCGCCGTCGAACCGCGCATCGAGGTACTACGCAACGAGCGCACGCTGTTGCTGGCCGGCCGCCAGGCGGTCCATTTCAACTGGCAGGAAGACATGCTGCTGCTGGACGAAAGCCTGCCCTACCATCCCAATGCCATGACCCTGACCGCCTTTGGCACCACCGGTGAAGTGGCTGAAGCCACCTACTACTCCATCGGTGGCGGCTTCGTGGTGGACGCCGCCCAGGCCGCCAGCGGCGTGCTGGACAGCGACACCACCGAACTGCCCTATGACTTCTCCAGCGGCGCCGAGCTGCTGCACCTGTGCCGCAGCCATGGCCTGGGCGTGGCCGAGCTGATGCTGGCCAACGAGAAGAGCTGGCGCTCCGAGGAAGAGATCCGCAGCGGCCTGCTACGCATCTGGGGCGTGATGCGCGAATGCGTGCAGAACGGTCTCGCCAACGAGGGCATCCTGCCCGGCGGCCTCAAGGTGCGCCGGCGCGCCGCCCGCCTGCACCAGAGTCTGCAGGCCATCGGCAAGCCCAACGTCATAGGTTCCACCCTCTCCGCCATGGAATGGGTCAACCTCTTCGCCCTGGCGGTGAACGAGGAAAACGCCGCCGGCGGGCGCATGGTCACCGCGCCCACCAATGGCGCGGCCGGGATCATTCCGGCGGTGCTGATGTACTACATGAAATTCAATCCCGACGCCTGCGACGACGACGTGATGCGCTTCATGCTGGCCGCTGCCGCGGTCGGCATCCTGTGCAAGAAGAACGCTTCCATCTCCGGCGCCGAGGTGGGCTGCCAGGGCGAGGTCGGCTCGGCCTGCGCCATGGCCGCCGCCGGCCTGGCCGAGGTGCTGGGCGCCAGCCCGGCGCAGCTGGAAAACGCCGCCGAGATCGGCCTGGAGCACAACCTGGGACTGACCTGCGACCCGGTCGGCGGCCTGGTGCAGGTGCCCTGCATCGAGCGCAACGCCATCGCCGCGGTCAAGGCGATCAATGCCGCCCAGATGGCCCTGCGCGGCGACGGCGAGCACTTCATCTCCCTCGACCAGGTGATCCGCACCATGAAGGAAACCGGCGCGGACATGCACAGCAAGTACAAGGAAACCTCGCGCGGCGGCCTGGCCGTGACCTTCGTGGAGTGTTGAGAGGCGCTTGATCACTCCAGTGAGACGTATATACTACCTCGTATATACGCTTCAAGGAGACATCCATGGCCGAAGCCCGCGTGTTCAAGTCCGGTAACAGCCAGGCCTTGCGCCTGCCCAAGGAATTTCGCTTCGAATCGGATCGGGTGGAAATCTTCCGCCGCGGCGACGAGATCGTTCTGCGGGAATTGCGGCCAGATGCCGCCGATATCTTCGACACCCTGGCCGCGCTGTCATTGGCGACCCTGGAACGGGAAGACAGCCCACCCCAGGCGCGGGAAGAGTTCTAGTGCCTGCTCGCTACCTGCTCGACACCAACATCTGCATCTACATCGCCAAGCACAATCCGCCGCAGGTCCGTGAGCGCTTCGCCCGGCATGGTCGCGATGAACTGGCGATGTCTGCGATCACCTGGGGTGAGCTCTGTCATGGCGCGGCCAAGAGTCAGCAACCCGAGCGCACCCGGACGATCCTGGAACAGCTCCGCCAGCAGATCGCCGTGCTGGAGCTGGATACGGAATGCGCCGAACACTATGGCGCCATCCGCGCCGAGCTGGAGCGCCAGGGCAAGATCATCGGCAACAACGATCTGTGGATCGCCGCCCATGCCCGCGCCAGGGCGCTGATCCTGGTCAGCAACAATCTGCGGGAGTTCAGCCGGGTCGCCGATCTGGCCTGCGAAAACTGGACAGCAGCCGATTGACACGGCACGGTCGGCTCTGACCTAGACACAAGGAACGCCCATGAGCCTCGACTCCGTCCGCCAGCACCTCGCCCGCATCGCTCCCGACCTCGAGATCCTCGAGGCCACCACCAGTACCGCGACCGTCACCCTCGCTGCAGCCGCCCATGGCGTGGAACCGGGGCGGATCGCCAAGACCCTGGGACTGAAAGTTGGGGAGCAGCTGTTGCTGCTGGTGGCTCGCGGCGATGCACGCCTGGACAACCGCAAGCTCAAGGCCGCCTTCGGTGGCAAGGCCAAGCTGCTCGATGCTGACACCGTGGAAGGCCTCACCGGGCATCCGGTGGGCGGCGTCTGCCCGTTCGGGCTGGCCACCCCGCTGCCGGTCTATTGCGACGAATCGCTGAAAGCCTTCGATGAGGTGCTACCGGCCGCGGGTGCCATCCACAGTTGCGTGCGCCTCACGCCGGAGCGGCTGGCCGCCCTCAGCGAGGCGCGCTGGGTGGATGTCTGCGCCCTGGGCGATCAGCGCAGCTGATCGTTCTTTTCCACGTCGCGCCGGTCCTTGTTCAATACCACGCAGGCGTAGTAGCCGCCGCCGAGCAGGATGAGCGCGAGCAGGCTGAAGAGAATCATGAAGATACCATCGTCCATGGCTGCCTCCGAGGGATGCCAGAAAGGGATGGGTAAAGCTTAGGCCCCAAGGCGCTCGCGTTACAGCAGCAGGTAGACACGGGAAAAACCGGATCAGATGGCGCCGTGCTCGCTATAGTGACGGTCTCCCCTGCCCTGGCCCTGCATGAAGCGCTACGAAAGATTCGCCGACCAGCTCGCCATCCTGATGACCCGCGGCGTTCTCGCCCCCGGCGAGCGGCTGCCGTCGGTGCGCAACGCCAGCCAGACCCACGGCATCAGCCCCTCCACGGTGTTCCAGGCCTATTACCTGCTGGAGAGTCGCGGGCTGATCGAGGCCCGCGAACGATCCGGCTATTTCGTCCGCGAACCGGCCCGGGCGCGGGACGCGGCGCCACTGCTGGCGCCCCTGGAGGGCACCGAAGTCGCGGTAAGCGACCTGGTCTATTCGGTGCTGCAGTCGCTGCAGGACTCGGACATCGTCCCCTTCGGCTCGGCCTTTCCCAGCCCCGATCTCTTTCCCCTGGCGCGCCTGGCCCGCAGCATGGCCCACGGCCTGCGCGACCTGCCCGCCCAGGATCTCACCGCCTACGTCACCCCCGGCCATCCCGAACTGCGGCGGCAGATCGCCCGGCGCTACGGCCTGGCCGGCATGCCCGAGGTCGGCGAAGAACTGGTGATCACCCACGGCGCCCTGGAAGCCCTCAACCTGGGCCTGCAGAGTCTGACCCGCCCCGGCGATCTGGTCGCGGTGGAAAGTCCGGCCTTCTACGCCAGCCTGCAGGTACTGGAGCGGCTGCAGCTCAAGGCGGTGGAAATCCCGGTGGACCCCGAGCACGGCCTCAATCTCGATGCCCTGGAAGAGGCCCTGACCCGCCTGCCGATCAAGGCCTGCTGGTTCATGAGCGGCCTGCAGAATCCCACCGGGGTCAGTCTCGACGACCGCTCCCAGCAGCGCCTCTATGGCCTGCTGCAACGCCATCAGGTGCCGCTACTGGAAGACGACGTCTATGCCGAGCTCTACAGCGGCAGCGAACCGCACCGCCCCATCAAGCGCTTCGACCACGACGGCCTGGTGCTGCACTGCGGCTCCTTTTCCAAATGCCTGGCGCCCGGCTATCGGATCGGCTGGATCGCCGCCGGTCGTCAGGCGGGAGCCGTCGCCCGGCTGCGACTGATGACCACCATCACCCCCTCGATGCCGGCCCAGGCCGCCCTGGCCGACTATCTGCAGCACGGCGGCTACGATCGCCACCTGCGTCGCCTGCGCCTGAGTCTCGACCGCCAGCGCCAGGCCATGCTGGCCGCGGCGCGGCGTTATTTTCCCGCCGACACCCACGTCAGCCGGCCCCAGGGCGGCTACTTTCTCTGGTTCGAACTGCCGCAGCGCGTGGACAGCCTGGCGCTCTACCGCCAGGCCCTGGCCGAGGGCATCAGCCTGGCGCCGGGGCCGATCTTTTCCGCGCAGCAGGGCTTTCGCCACTGCATCAGACTCAATTGCGGTCATCCCTGGGACGCCCGCAGCGAGGCGGCCATGGCCAGGCTTGGCGAGTTGCTGAAGGCGTTCTAGAGGCCGCCACGCACACTGCCCCGCCCACCGATGGCGGCAGGCAGGGACAACGGCAGCAGCAGGGTATCGAGCAGGGCGCTGGCGGGCAGGTCCAGCACCGGCCAGGCCGGCGCCTCGGCACCGAAGCGCTCCTGGGCGCAGCAGCCGCCCTGCAGCGCATAGAGATCCAGCCGGGTACCGGCATAGACCACCGGCGCGCCGGGCTTGGCGGCGTCCAGGGTGCGCGCCGTGGCGCAGCCGCCGAGGAGCAGCATGGCCGTCAGCAGCAGACCGAGGCGCACCGCCCTAGTCATCGTTGCCGGACAGGTGATGTTCGCCCCAGCGCGGCAGCATGTCCTGGGGGATGCCCAGGGTATTGAGGATGCGCGCCACCACGAAGTCCACCAGGTCGTCGAGGGTCTGCGGCTGGTGGTAGAAGCCCGGCGAAGCCGGCAGGATGGTCACGCCCAGGTTGGACAGCTTGAGCATGTTCTCCAGGTGGATGCTGGAGAACGGCGACTCGCGTGGCACCAGGATCAGCTGCCGTCGCTCCTTGAGGGCCACGTCGGCGGCGCGCTCGATGAGGTTGTTGCTGGCGCCGGTGGCGATGGCCGAGAGGGTGCCGGTGGAACAGGGGCAGACCACCATGGCCGCCGGGGCGCTGGAACCGGACGCCGGCGGCGCCATCCAGTCGCTCTGGCCGAATACCCGTACCTGGCCAGGGGCCGCGCCGGTGTATTCGGTGAGAAAGGCCTGCATGGCCTGGGGCTTGGGTGGCAGCACCACGTCGGTCTCGGTGGCCATCACCAGTTGCGCGGCCTTGGAGATGAGGAAGTGCACCTCGCGCTCCTCCTGCACCAGGCAGTCCAGCAGGCGCAGGCCGTACTGGGAGCCGGAGGCGCCGGTCAGCGCCAGGGTGATGCGTTCCGGGCCGGCCATCATGCCTGCTCCAGGGCCGCGGCCAGCTTGCCGTGCAGTCCGCCGAAACCGCCGTTGCTCATGATCACCACGTGGGTGGGTCCGTCCAGCTCGGCCTGGACCCGCGTGATGATGGCGTCCAGGGAATCGCAGACCACCGCCGGTACGGCGCAGGCCTCGGCCGTTCCGGCCAGGTCCCAGCCCAGATTCGGCGGGGCGTACCAGATGACGCTGTCGGCGCCGGTGACGCTGTCCGGCAGGCCGTCACGGTGGGCGCCCAGTTTCATGGAATTGGAGCGCGGCTCGATGACGGCGATGATCCGCTCGCCACCGACCCGGGCGCGCAGCCCCTGCAGGGTGGTGGCGATGGCGGTGGGATGGTGGGCGAAGTCGTCGTAGACGGTCACCCCACGCACCTCGGCGACCTTCTCCATGCGCCGCTTCACGCTACGGAATTCGCTCAGGGCGGCGACGCCCATGCTTGGCACCACCCCGACATGACGAGCCGCCGCCAGGGTGGCCAGGGCATTGGCCACGTTGTGCTGGCCGGTCAGTTCCCAGTTCACCGTGCCCTGCACCTCGCCGTCGAACAGCACCTCGAAGCGCGAGCCGTCCTCGGCCAGCAGGCGGGCCTGCCATTGGCCGCCAGCGCCGGTGGTCTGTACCGGGGTCCAGCAGCCCATCTCCAGCACCCGCACCAGGGCCGTTTCGGCAGTGGGGTGGATGATCAGGCCGCTGCTGGGAATCGTCCGCACCAGATGGTGGAACTGCCGCTCGATGGCCGCGAGATCCGGAAAGATGTCCGCGTGATCGTATTCCAGGTTGTTGAGGATGGTGGTCCGCGGCCGGTAGTGGACGAACTTGGATCTCTTGTCGAAGAAGGCGCTGTCGTATTCGTCGGCTTCCACCACGAAGAAGGGCGTGCCACCCAGGCGCGCCGAGATGCCGAAATTCTGCGGTACCCCGCCGATGAGAAAGCCCGGACTCATGCCGGCGTGCTCCAGCACCCAGGCCAGCATGCTGGTGGTGGTGGTCTTGCCGTGGGTCCCGGCGACCGCCAGCACCCAGCGACCCTGCAGGACGTGCTCGGCCAGCCACTGGGGACCGGAGACATAGGGCAGCCCCTGGTCCAGCACGTATTCCACCGCCGGATTGCCGCGCGACAGGGCGTTGCCGATCACCACCAGGTCCGGCGCCGGATCGAGCTGGGCCGGATCGTAACCCTGGGTCAGCTCGATGCCCTGGGCCTCCAGCTGGGTGCTCATGGGCGGATAGACGTTGGCATCGGAGCCGGTCACGCGATGGCCGGCTTCCTTGGCCAGCACCGCGAGCGACCCCATGAAGGTGCCGCAGATACCGAGGATGTGGATGTGCATGACAGGCGGGCTCCGCTGCAGAATTAACGGCGGCAAGGTTAGCACGGGGTGCCGCGCCGCCGGAGCGATGGCCGTCGCGGATAACCCGGCGCTGCGCCCGCCCCGGCCGGCAGGATTTCGACTAGAGTGCGCAAGGCATCCCTGGCTTTCCGGATGCCCGCATCGCCGTAGGTCCGTTCGCCCTGATAACAAGCACAAGAGGTCGACCATGCTGAAACACCTGCTGATCACCGCTGCAACCCTCTCCTTCGCCAGCCTGGCCCTGGCCGCCGCACCAACCAAGGTCGCCGACACCGCCCTGGGCAAGGTGCTCGTCGACGGCAAGGGCATGACGCTCTACACCTTCGCCAAGGACAGCGCGGGCAAGTCCGCCTGCAACGGTCCCTGCGCCCAGAACTGGCCACCGCTGACAGCCGCAGCAGGCGCCAAGGCCGCCGATGGCTACAGCCTGGTGACCCGCGACGACGGCAGCCAGCAATGGGCCTACCAGGGCAAGCCGCTCTACACCTGGGTCAAGGACAGCAAGCCGGGCGATACCAGTGGTGATGGGGTCAATCAGGTCTGGCACGTGGCCAAGCCCTGATGCCCGGGCGCTGCCTGCCCAACACGGGCAGCGCCTTATCTATCAAATAGTTTAATATTTCATAATCATTCATTTTTAATGATAAGCGAGCAGACTTAGCCTGAAGGCCTTCCCTTTCAGGAGCCCTGCCATGCCGCTTTTCGCCGCTGTCCCCGAGCAGGCACTCAGACCCTTCAGCCAGCTCGACCGCCCCCTGGAGGTCATCCGCCAGTTCACCCCCAACTGGTTCGCCGTGACCATGGGCACCGGCGTGCTGGCCCTTGCCCTGGCCGCCTGTCCCTGGCGGTTTCCTGGATTGCCCGTCCTCGCCGAGGGCCTCTGGCTGCTCGCTGTACTGCTGTTCTGTCTGTTCTCCGGGCTCTATGCCGCGCGCTGGTTGCTGTTCTTCGACGAGGCCCGCGAAATCTTCGCCCACGCCACTGTCTCGATGTTTATCGGCACCATCCCCATGGGCCTGGCCACGCTGATCAACGGCCTGTTGCTGTTCGGCCTGCCGCGCTGGGGCGCGGCGGTGGTGCCCCTGGCGCTCGGCCTCTGGTGGCTGGATGCGGCCATGGCGCTGGCTTGCGGAGTGCTGATCCCCTATCTGATGTTTACCCGCCAGGCGCATCGCATCGACCAGATGACCGCCGTCTGGCTGCTGCCGGTGGTGGCCGCGGAGGTGGCGGCGGCCAGTGGTGGCCTGCTGGTGCCGCATCTGGCGGTCAGCGAGCAATTCAGCGTGCTCGTCGCCAGCTATGTGCTCTGGGCCTATTCGGTCCCGGTCGCCCTCAGCCTGCTGGTGATCCTGCTGTTGCGCCTGGCACTGCACAAACTGCCGCCGGCCAGCATGGCCGCGTCGAGCTGGCTGGCGCTGGGCCCGATCGCCACCGGCGCCCTGGGGCTACTGGTGCTGGGCAGCGCTGCGCCCGCGGTGTTCGCCGCCCATGGCCTGGTCGGTATTGGCGAGATCGCCCGGGGCCTGGGCCTGCTGGGTGCGCTGCTGCTCTGGGGCCTGGGACTCTGGTGGCTGGCGCTGGCGGTGCTGGTGACCCAGCGCCAGGCCCGGGACGGCATGCCCTTCAACCTGGGCTGGTGGGGCTTCACCTTTCCCCTGGGCGTCTATGCCCTGACCACCCTGCGCCTGGGCGAAGCCCTGGCGGCGCCCTTCTTTACTGGCCTGGGCGCCGTGCTGGTGCTGCTGCTGGCGCTGCTGTGGACCCTGGTCGCCAGCCGCACCCTGGCCGGCGCCTACCGCGGCAGTCTGTTCGTCTCGCCCTGCATCGCCCACCTGTGCAAGCAGGTGCGCTAGAGCCTGCTCAAAGGCTCGCGAGCTAGAGTCAAACAAGGCCTAGGCGGCCCCGCGAAAATAGCTGAGGAAGCGGATCGGACTCGCGCTCGAGTTTACAAAGAGTAAATGAGCATTCCGACGGGGCTGGCCTTCCAGGCCATTTTCAACGCCGTTTGGCCGACGCGCAGCAGACTTTGAACAGGCTCTTAGTCCTGGGGGCGCTGCAGGCCGTGCTGGTGCAGCCAGCGATAGAGGGTGTTGCGACTCACCCCCAGGCGCTTGGCGGCGCGGGTCATCTGCCAGTGGCAGTCGTCCAGCACCGCACGCAGTTCCTCGCGGGCGCTGTCGACCGGCACCGCGCTGGACGGCAGCGGCAGCCGGGCGCCACGGCAGTCGACGGGTAGCTCGTCCAGGCCGATCTGGCCATCTTCGCTCAGGGCCACCAGGGTGCGCAGCACGGTACGCAACTGGCGGACATTGCCCGGCCAGGGGTGCGCCAGCAGGCAGGCACGCGCGGCCGGATCGAGGTCGATCGCCTCGCCGCGGGCCTCTTCGGCCAGCAGCTGATCGAGCAGTTCGCCACGGTCACTGCGCTCGCGCAGCGCCGGCAGGGTCACTACCAGGCCGCGCAGGCGATAGTAGAGGTCTTCGCGAAAGCTGCCGGCCGCCACCAGGGCCTCCAGGTCCCGGTGACTGGCGCTCACCAGGCGCAGGTCCAGGGCGCGCGGCGCCCCGCCGCCGAGCGGGACCACCTGGCGCTCTTCCAGCACTCTGAGCAGCCGGGTCTGCAGCGCCAGCGGCATGTCGCCGATCTCGTCGAGAAAGAGGATGCCGCCATCGGCCTGCTGCAACTTGCCGGCCATGCCTTCCTTGCGCGCTCCGGTGAAGCTGCCGCCGCGATAGCCGAACAGCTCGCTTTCGATCAGGGTTTCCGGGATGGCCGCGCAATTGAGGGCGACGAACGCCTGGCCGGCGCGACTGCTGGCGCGGTGCAGGGCGCTGGCGAAGGCTTCCTTGCCGGTGCCGGTCTCGCCGTGCAGCAGCACCGGCACGTCACGCTCCAGCACCTTGAGCGCCCGGGTGAAATCCCGTGCCAGGGCCGGATCGGCCAGGCAGATGCCGCTGGGCAGGGGCGCCTTGGGCACCGCCACCGGGGTAACCGGTCGTACCTGAGGACCGCGTACCAGGCCGTGGAAGCCCTGGCCCTGGCGGCCACGCAACGCCCAACAGGCGCTGGGTTGCGGGCGGGCGCGCTCCAGCAGCTCGTCCTGCCGCAACTCGAACAGGCTTTCCATCCGCTGCCCCAGCACCGCACTGCGCGCCAGCCCCAGCAGCATCAGCGCGGTCTCGTTGGCGGCGTTGATCCGCCCCTCTTCATCAAAGGCCAGCAGGCCCTCGCTGAGCAGGCCGACATAGGCCGCCTGGGCATGGAAGCGCAGCAGATAGCCATTGGCGTAGCGGTCGAGGAAATAGCAGCTCTCGATCAGCTTGGCCGAGAGATTGACCAGCGCCATGGTATGGAACTGACCCTGGCGCGAGGCGTCCTGGCGGGCGCTGGAGACGTCCAGCACCGCCAGCAGCTCGCCGGCCGGATCGAAGACTGGACTGGCCGAGCAGGTCAGCTGGGTATGGCGACTGCGAAAGTGTTCGTCGCGGTGGATGGTCAGCGCCTGGCGCTCCACCACGCAGGTGCCGATGCCGTTGGTGCCCTCGCAGGCCTCGCTCCAGTCGGCGCCCAGCCACAGGCCGGCCTGCTGGAAGGTTGCGCGCTCGGCGTCGGCGGTGACGCAATCGAGGATCAGCCCGCGGGCATCGGTGAGCAGCACGGCATGGCCGGCGCCGCCCAGTTGCTGGTGCAGGGAATTCATCTGCCCACGAGCGATCTGCAGCACCCGCTGCTGGCGCTGGCGGTGCTCGTCGAAGCGGGCGCGCTCCAGCACCCAGGGTGCTACCGGCGCGGCCGGGTCCAGCTGGTGTTCGTCGAGACAGCGCCGCCAGGAGCGGGCGATGGCCGGATCGCTGGCCGGGCCGTCGAGGACGGCGCCGCGGGCGAGTTCGAGCACCTGGCTGGCATGACGATCGGACGGGGTAGCGGCCATTGTCGTTGTCCTCCGCGGGGCGTCTGCGCGGCCTCCAGCATAGGCCAAATCGGGCGGACTGGGCACTCTGTCACCCCCAGGTGACAAGCTGTCACGCCAAGGGGTGACAGCTCTGTCACAGTGGCAGCTGGCGGCTTTCCCCGGAAAAGACTGCAAGGCCGCAACCATGCGGGTTCGCCCGACTTGGCCCGCGCCTTGCTCAGGATCGGAGCGCCGCTCTTCCTACAAGAACAAACAGGAGACCCACCATGCGCTACGCAGCTCCCGGCACCCAAGACGCCCTGCTGACCCTGCAGGCCCGCTACGGCAACTACATCGGCGGCGAATTCGTCGCCCCGGTGAAAGGCCAGTACTTCACCAACACCTCCCCGGTGAACGGCTCGGTGATCGGTGAATTCCCCCGCTCCGACGCCGCCGACATCGAACGCGCCCTGGACGCCGCCCATGCCGCCGCCGATGCCTGGGGCCGCACCTCGGTGCAGGACCGCTCGCTGATCCTGCTCAAGATCGCCGACCGCATCGAACAGAATCTGGAAAAACTGGCCGTCGCCGAGACCTGGGACAACGGCAAGGCGGTGCGCGAGACGCTCAACGCCGACGTGCCCCTGGCCGCCGATCACTTCCGCTACTTCGCCGGCTGCATCCGCGCCCAGGAAGGCAGCGCCGCCGAGATCAACGACAAGACCGCCAGCTACCATTTCCACGAGCCGCTGGGCGTGGTCGGCCAGATCATCCCCTGGAACTTCCCGCTGCTGATGGCCGCCTGGAAGCTGGCCCCGGCGCTGGCCGCCGGCAACTGCGTGGTGCTCAAGCCCGCCGAGCAGACCCCGCTGTCCATCACCCTGTTCGTCGAGATGGTCGGCGACCTGCTGCCGCCCGGCGTGCTCAACGTGGTGCAGGGCTATGGCAAGGAGGCCGGCGAGGCCCTGGCCACCAGCACCCGCATCGCCAAGATCGCCTTCACCGGCTCCACCCCGGTGGGTTCGCATATCCTCTCCTGCGCGGCCAAGAACATCATTCCCAGCACCGTGGAACTGGGCGGCAAGTCGCCCAACATCTACTTCGAAGACATCATGCAGGCCGAGCCGAGCTTCATCGAGAAGGCCGCCGAGGGTCTGGTACTGGGCTTCTTCAACCAGGGCGAGGTCTGTACCTGCCCGTCGCGCGCCCTGGTGCAGGAATCCATCTACGCCCCCTTCATGGAAGCGGTGATGAAGAAGATCGCCCAGATCAAGCGCGGCGATCCGCTGGACACCGAGACCATGGTCGGTGCCCAGGCTTCCCAGCAGCAATTCGAGAAGATCGTCTCCTACCTGGAGATCGCCCGCGAGGAAGGCGCCGAATTCCTCACCGGCGGCAACGTCGAGAAACTGCAGGGTGATCTGGCCAGCGGCTATTACATTCAGCCTACCCTGCTCAAGGGCCACAACAAGATGCGCGTCTTCCAGGAAGAGATCTTCGGCCCGGTGATCGGCGTCACCACCTTCAAGGACGAAGCCGAGGCCCTGGCCATCGCCAACGACACCGAGTTCGGCCTCGGCGCGGGCGTCTGGACCCGCGACATCAACCGCGCCTACCGCATGGGCCGCGGCATCAAGGCCGGCCGCGTCTGGACCAACTGCTACCACCTCTATCCCGCCCACGCCGCCTTCGGCGGCTACAAGAAATCCGGCGTCGGCCGTGAAACCCACAAGATGATGCTCGACCACTACCAGCAGACCAAGAATCTGCTGGTCAGCTACGACATCAATCCGCTGGGCTTCTTCTAGAGGCGACCTGTAGACCCCGGGGTGCGGCCGCCACTGGCGCTACCCCGGGGTCAAGGTCGCTCCGCGAAGACGACGCCTGGATCGCGCGCCTCAGCAGGACGTCGGGGCGCGCCTCCCACCTGACCTGGATCAACACCCCCGCCCCGTGGGTGGCCGACGCTAGACGCAGCGGCCGCCCGTGGTGGACAGGTGCGTCCCGGCGCAGGCCCCGTCTGGCTTCATCCACGCATCATGCCTCCATGAGGGACTCGTCATGCCTAAAACAATGAAAGCCGCTGTCGTCACCGCCTTTGGCAAACCCCTGGAATTCCGCGAAGTCGAGGTGCCCACCCCGGGTGCCGGCCAGGTACTGGTCAAGATCGCCGCCAGCGGCGTCTGCCACACCGATCTGCATGCCGCCCAGGGCGATTGGCCGGTCAAGCCCAATCCGCCCTTCATCCCCGGTCACGAAGGCGTCGGCCATGTGGTGGCGGTGGGCGCCGGGGTCACCCATGTCAAGGAAGGTGACCGGGTCGGGGTGCCCTGGCTGTATTCCACCTGCGGTCATTGCGAGCATTGCCTGGGCGGTTGGGAGACCCTCTGCGAATCCCAGCAGAACACCGGCTATTCGGTGAACGGCGGCTTCGCCGAATACACCCTGGCCGATGCCGGCTACGTCGGCCGCCTGCCGGACAACGTCGGCTTCGTCGAGATCGCGCCCATCCTCTGCGCCGGGGTCACCGTCTACAAGGGCCTGAAGATGACCGACACCCGCCCGGGCAACTGGGTGGTGATCTCCGGCATCGGCGGCCTCGGCCACATGGCGGTGCAGTACGCCCGGGCCATGGGCCTGAACGTGGCGGCGGTGGACGTGGACGACCGGAAGCTCGACCTCGCCCGCCGCCTGGGCGCCGAGGTCACCGTCAACGCCCGCGAGCAGGACCCGGCGGCCTACCTGAAGAAGGAGATCGGCGGCGCCCATGGCGCCCTGGTCACGGCGGTGTCGCCCAAGGCCTTCGAGCAGGCCATCGGCATGACCCGCCGCGGCGGCACCATCGCCCTCAACGGCCTGCCGCCGGGTGACTTCCCGCTGTCGATCTTCGACATGGTGCTCAACGGCACCACGGTGCGTGGCTCCATCGTCGGCACCCGCCTGGACCTGCAGGAGGCGCTGGACTTCGCCGGCGAAGGCAAGGTCAAGGCCACGGTGAGCGCCGAGCCGCTGGAGAACATCAACGACATCTTCGCCCGCATGCACGGCGGCGGTATCGAGGGTCGGGTGGTGATCGACATGGCGCTGGGCTGAGAACCAGCGCGCCACTCCCGCGTCGGCCCCAGCGCGGGAGTGAACCTTTCGCCTACCCTGACCTCTGAGCGGCTGGCGTTTTTTCCCGGCGCCGATCTCGACCAGGCCACAAACGCTGGCCCCGGCTGCCCTTATAATCGCCGCCGGACCCTCGCAACTACGGTAGGCACGCCCCATGGAATTCAACCCGATCGATCTGATCCTGCACCTCGACGTCTATCTCAGCGGGTTGGTAGCCCAGTACGGCACCTGGATCTACGTCATTCTCTTCGCCGTGATCTTCTGCGAGACGGGTCTGGTGGTCATGCCCTTCCTGCCCGGCGACTCCCTGCTGTTCATCGCCGGCGCCCTCTCCGCCCTTGGCGACATGGACCCCTATCTGCTCGCCGGCCTGCTGATGTTCGCCGCGGTGGCGGGCGACAGCACCAACTACCTGATCGGCCGCTTCGCCGGCGACAAGCTGTTCAGCAACCCCCATTCCAAGATCTTTCGCCGCGACTACCTGCTGCGCACCCAGGCCTTCTACGAGCACCACGGCGGCAAGACCATCACCCTGGCGCGCTTCCTGCCCATCATCCGCACCTTCGCCCCCTTCGTCGCCGGCGTGGGCCGCATGCACTATCCCTACTTCCTCGCCTACAGCGTGCTCGGCTCGCTGCTCTGGGTCGGCGGTCTGGTGAGCCTGGGCTACTTCTTCGGCAACGTGCCCTTCATCAAGCAGAATCTCACCCTGATGGTGCTGGCGATCATCGGTATCTCCCTGCTGCC
Source organism: Pseudomonas oryzihabitans (assembly GCF_014522265.1). GTDB lineage: Bacteria > Pseudomonadota > Gammaproteobacteria > Pseudomonadales > Pseudomonadaceae > Chryseomonas > Chryseomonas aestiva. The sequence continues at coordinate 2,101,117 of NZ_CP017024.1, read as the reverse complement.
GATGATCCTCGGCCTGATCAAGAGCCGGCGCGCCGCGGTCCAGAGCGGAGTCTGAGTCCTTGGGTTTCTGGCGCGCCTGGCGCGAACGGCGCCTGCTGGAGCGGGTCGCCATCGCCGACGAGCTCTGGGCGCGCCTGCGTCAGCGCCTGCCGATCCTCGATGGCCTGAGCGCCGCGGAGGACACCTGGTTGCGCGAGCACTGCGTGCTGTTTCTCGCCGAGAAGCGCCTGACCCTGCTCCAGGGCCTGGAACTGGACGACGGCGACCGCCTGCTGCTGGCCGCCCAGGCCCTGCTGCCGCTGCTGCACCTGCCGGAAGCGGCGCTCTATCCCAATGTCCGCGAGATCGTCGTCTACCCCGACGCCTTCGTCAGCCCGCAGCGCCATCGCGACGAAGGTGGCCTGGAACACGAGTGGGACGAGGAACGCGACGGCGAAGCCTGGGATCGCGGCCAGGTGGTGCTGGCCTGGCCCGGCATCCAGGCCAGTGGTGGCTGGGAGGCCTACAACCTGGTCATCCACGAATTCGCCCACCTCCTCGATCTGCTCGCCGGCGGTCTGTGCAACGGCCAGCCGCCGCTGCACGAAGGCATGCCCCAGGCGGCCTGGACCAGCGCCCTGCAAGGCGCCTATGACGACCTCAATCGCCAGCTCGACGCCGATCCGGACGCCGAGACCTCGCTCGACCCCTATGCGGCGGAAAGCCCCGAGGAATTCTTCGCCGTCGCCTGCGAGTATTTCTTCAGTGCGCCCGACCTGCTCGGCGAACACTATCCGGCCGTCTACGGACAGCTGCAGCAGCTGTTCCGCCAGGACCCGCGCAGCCGTCTCGCCGCTAGCCTGGCGAGCGTGCAACAGCCGACACCCCCGGGGTCCGAGGCTCGAACCCCGATCTGAAAGCGCCTATACTCCCGGCCACTTTTCCCAACCGACCAGAGGGACCCGTTCATGAGCTACAGCAAGATTCCCGCCGGCAAAGACCTGCCGAACGACATCTACGTCGCCATCGAGATTCCGGCCAACCACGCGCCGATCAAGTACGAGATCGACAAGGACAGCGACGCCCTCTTCGTCGACCGTTTCATGGCCACCCCCATGTTCTACCCGGCCAACTACGGCTACATCCCCAACACCCTGGCCGACGATGGCGATCCCCTCGACGTGCTGGTCGTGACCCCCTACCCGGTCGCTCCCGGCGCCGTGATCCGTGCCCGTCCGGTCGGCGTGCTGCACATGACCGACGAAGCCGGCGGTGACGCCAAGCTGATCGCCGTCCCCCACGACAAGCTGAGCGTCCTGTACAAGGACGTGAAGGAATACACCGACCTGCCGGCGCTGCTGCTGGAGCAGATCAAGCACTTCTTCGAGAACTACAAGGATCTGGAGAAGGGCAAGTGGGTCAAGGTCGAAGGCTGGGGCGACGCCGACGCCGCCCGCGCCGAGATCACCAAGGCCGTGGCCGCCTACAAGGGCTGATCCACGCTCCTTCGAAAAGCCCGGCTTGCCGGGCTTTTCTGTTTCCGGACGTCACACCGGGCACACCGGGCTTCCTATCCGGCGGCAAAGCGACTACCCTGCACCCCTCGTCGCCATCCGCGACCCTGCGCCGATCCGCCATCTGCCGATCGCCGCCGGAGGCCTCAGGCCTCTTTCTCATCTGCCCGGCAAGGGCAACCCGGGCGGGCCGGGCTCACCAAAAATCAGCTCAACCCGCCCTCTAAAGCCGGCCACAAGCCGGCTTTTTTGCGCCTGCCGTTCGAGTAGCGCATAACAGGCGCAGCGGAGCGACGACCGGTACGGAGGCAAGCCGCCCAGGCAGAGCCTTTCGCCCATGTCGGCGCCCTGAGTCAGGCCGCCAGGCAAACTCACGAGAAACTCAGGGCCGTTACTCAGGGTCGACCGGAGACGAGTCCGCCCCGAGTCGCCGTCATGTCCCGTCGTCTGCGTCTGCCGCTTTACCTCCTCATCGGCCTGGTCGTCCTTCTGCTGTGCCTGCACCTGGCCGCACCGCTGCTGATCCGCCACTACCTCAACGACAGGCTGGCGGACATGGGCGACTATCGTGGCCAGATCACCGACGTGGACCTGGCCTGGTGGCGCGGCGCCTATCGCATCGAGGGGCTGGAGATCGTCAAGGTCAACGGCAAGGTACCGGTGCCCTTTCTCAAGGCGCCCAGCATCGACATCGCGGTGAGCTGGCGTTCGCTGTGGCGGGACCATGCCATTGTAGGGCGCCTTGTCTTCGATCGACCCGAACTCAACTTCGTCGACGGCGGGACGCGCAAGGAACAGTCGCAGACCGGTGCAGGCACCGACTGGCAGGATCAGGTCGACAAGCTGATCTCCATCACCCTCGACGAGGTGCGAGTGGTCAATGGGCGGGTGACCTTTCGCAACTTCAACTCCAAGCCCCAGGTGAATCTGGCGGCCACCGACGTCAACGCCAGCCTCTACAACCTGACCAACGCCGCCGACGCCCAGGGCGAACGCATCGCCCACTTCGAAGGCAAGGCCGCCGTGCTCGGCAGCGCGCCGCTGGAAGCCAGCGCCCGTTTCGATCCCTTCAAGAACTTCACCGACTTCGACTTCCGTCTGCGGGTGACCGACATCGACCTGCCCAAGCTCAACGACTTCGCCCGTGCCTACGGCAAGTTCGATTTCCGCGCCGGCAGCGGCGACGTGGTGGTGGAAGCGAGGGCGGTGGATGGCCAGCTCAGCGGCTACGTCAAACCCCTGATGAAGAACGTCGACATCTTCGACTGGCAGCAGGACGTCGAGAATCGCAACAAGAACGCTCTGGAAAGCGCCTGGGAAGCCGTGGTCGGCACCGCCCAGACCCTGCTCAAGAATCAGCGCCGCGATCAGTTCGCCACCCGGGTCGACCTGTCCGGCAGCGTGAAGAACCAGGACATCAGCCCGTTGCAGGCCTTCTTCAATATCCTACGCAATGCCTTCGTACGGGCCTTCAGCGCCCGCTATGACGCGGATTGAAGCTCTCGTAGGTTGGCGCTGAGCACAGCGAAGCCCAACGGCTTAATTTTGGCGTTTGGCCACCCGCACCCCAGCCCTCTCCCAGCGGGAGAGGGGGCGATTGGATTCCGTAGCGTGGAAAACCGCGCAGCGTTTTCCACTAGCTCGCACGGGTGCCAATGGTGGACAAGGCTGCGCTGTTATCCACCTACCCGTACGCTCTCGTAGGTTGGCGCTGAGCGCAGCGAAGCCCAACAGCTTAATTTTGGCGTTTGGCCACCCTCACCCCAGCCCTCTCCCAGCGGGAGAGGGGGCGATTGGATTCCGTAGCGTGGAAAACCGCGCAGCGTTTTCCACTAGCTCGCACGGGTGCCAATGGTGGACAAGGCTGCGCTGTTATCCACCTACCCGTACGCTCTCGTAGGTTGGCGCTGAGCGCAGCGAAGCCCAACAGCTTAATTTTGGCGTTTGGCCACCCTCACCCCAGCCCTCTCCCAGAGGGAGAGGGGGCGATTGGATTCCGTAGCGTGGAAAACCGCGCAGCGTTTTCCACTAGCTCGCACGGGTGCCAACGGTGGACAAGGCTGCGCCGTTATCCACCCTACCCGTACGCTCCCGTAGGTTGGCGCTGAGCGCAGCGAAGCCCAACACCTCCTCACCTGATAAACAACCGATACGCCGGATTCTCGGTCTCGTCCCAGTAGCGATAGCCGATGGCATCCAGCGTCGCCAGCAGCTCCGGCCGTTCGGCCTGGCTGGCCTCCAGCCCGGCGAACACCCGGCCGTCCGCCGCGCCGTGGTTGCGGTAATGGAACATGCTGATGTTCCAGCGTCCGCCCAGCTTTTCGAGGAAGTCGAACAGCGCGCCGGGGCGCTCGGGAAATTCGAAGCGGAACACCTGCTCCTGGCCGACCCGGGCGGCATGGCCACCCACGGTATGGCGGATATGCAGCTTGGCCAGTTCGTTGTCGGTCAGGTCCAGCACCGGAAAACCCTGGTCGCGCAGCCCCTGCAGCAGGGCCTCGCGCGGATCGCGCTGGGGATGGGTCTGGACGCCAACGAAGATATGGGCCTCTTCGCCGGTGTGGTAGCGGTAGTTGAATTCGGTGATCTGCCGCCGGCCCAGGGCTTCGCAGAAGGCCCGGAAGCTCCCTGGCCGCTCGGGAATGGTCACGGCGATGATGGCTTCGCGCTGCTCGCCCAGTTCGGCGCGTTCGGCCACATGGCGCAAGCGGTCGAAGTTGATGTTGGCACCGGAATCGATGGCCACCAGCACCTGGCCGCCGGAGCCCGCGCGCTCGGCGTACTTCTTGATCCCGGCTACGCCCAGGGCGCCCGAGGGCTCGGTGATGGAGCGGGTGTCGTCGTAGATGTCCTTGATCGCCGCGCAGATCTCGTCCGAGCTGACGGTAATGACTTCATCGACATAACGCCGGCAGATCTCGAAGGTATGGTGGCCGATCTGGGCCACGGCCACGCCATCGGCGAACAGCCCCACGCGCGGCAAGACCACCCGCTCGCCAGCCGCCATGGCCTGCTGCAGGCAGTTGGAGTCGTCCGGTTCGACGCCGATGATCCTGATCTCGGGCCGCAGGTATTTCACATAGGCGGCGATGCCGGCGATCAGGCCACCCCCGCCCACCGGGACGAAGATGGCATCGAGCCGCCCCGGATGCTGGCGCAGGATCTCCATGGCCACGGTGCCCTGCCCAGCGATGACGTCCGGATCGTCATAGGGCGGCACGAAGGTGTAGCCCTGCTCCTCGACCAGGCGCAGCGCCTCGGCCAGGGCCTCGGGAAAGGCGTCGCCGTGCAGCACCACTTCGCCACCGCGCGATTGCACGCCGATGACCTTGAGCTCCGGCGTGGTGCGCGGCATGACGATGATCGCCCGCACGCCCAGCTCACGGGCCGCGAGGGACAGGCCCTGGGCGTGGTTGCCGGCGCTGGCGGTGATCACCCCGCGGGCCTTCTCACTGGCCGAGAGGCTGGCCAGCTTGGTGTAGGCGCCGCGGATCTTGAAGGAAAACACCGGCTGCAGGTCTTCGCGCTTGAGCAGCACCTGACAGCCCAGCCGCTCGGACAGCGCCCGCGCCGGTTGCAGGGGCGTTTCGATCGCCACGTCGTAGACGGGGGCTTCGAGGATCTTGCGGGCATAGCGCTGCAAGAGATCGGTGGCGGGTTCCTGGACGGTCATGGCGGGCTCCTGGGGTGTTTCGTCGGGGCCCAGGAGTCAGAAAGTACAAACCCGCCTCTTGGGCGGGTCTGGTTGCGCAGCTAACGCTGTCCCGCCATCAGGTAATGGCGGTAATAATGCTGGGGCGTTGGCGGCTGCGCGTGTTCATGAGCGCTACCCTAGGGCCTGGCCGGGCACGGCGTCAAGCGGCGCCGATGGCTGTGGCACAATGGTCAACCTGTTGCCCACTTCCCGCGACCCGATCGCCTCTGCCGAGAATCCCGATGGCCCGCAAGAAAGCTCCCGACTTCGAACAATCCCTGGCCGAACTGCAGACCCTGGTGGAACGCCTGGAGAGCGGCGAGCTGTCCCTGGAGGACTCCCTCGGCGCCTTCGAACAGGGCATCCGCCTGACCCGCGAATGCCAGGGTGCCCTGGCCCAGGCCGAGCAGAAGGTGCAGATCCTGCTGGAAAAGGACGGCGAACTCAGCACCGCCCCCTTCGCCCCGGTCGGGGACGACGCATGATCGAGGCCTACCAGCAACGCTGCCAGACCCGCGTCGATACCGCCCTTGCCCCGCTCTTCACCGCCCCCCGCGCCGAACTCGCCCGGCTCTATGCCGCCATGGCCTACAGCGTCATGGGTGGCGGCAAGCGGGTACGGCCGTTGCTGGTCTATGCCGCCTGCGAAGCCCTGGGTGGCGATCCGGCGCGCGCCGACCAGGCCGCCTGCGCGGTGGAGCTGATCCACGCCTATTCCCTGGTCCACGACGATCTGCCGGCCATGGACGATGACGACCTGCGCCGCGGCCGGCCCACCACCCACAAGGCCTATGACGAGGCCTGCGCCATCCTTGCCGGCGACGGCCTGCAGACCCTGGCCTTCGAGACCCTGCTGGCGGCGCCCCAGGCTGCCGCGGTGCGACTGGAGATGATCGCGGTACTGGCGCGCGCCAGCGGTCCGGCGGGCATGGTCGGCGGCCAGGCCATCGACCTGGAGTCGGTCGGCCGGCGCATCGACCAGCCGGCGCTGGAGACCATGCACCTGCACAAGACCGGCGCCCTGATCGCCGCCAGCGTGCAACTCGGCGCCCTGGCCAGCGAAGCCGCCGGTGCCGCCGAGCGCGACGCCCTGGCCCGTTATGCCGAGGCCATCGGCCTGGCCTTCCAGGTCTGGGACGACGTGCTCGACATCGAAAGCGATACCCAGACCCTGGGCAAACGCCAGGGCGCCGATCTCGCCCGCGACAAACCGACCTACCCGGCGCTGCTCGGCCTGGACGCCGCCAAGGCCTATGCCCTGGAGCTGCGCGACACCGCCCTGGCCGCCATCGAGCCGCTTGGCACTCCGGCCGAACCCCTGCGCGCCCTGGCCCGCTACATCGTGGAACGACGTAGCTAGACGCGCCTCCGGCGGAAAAACTCGTGCCCCGGGCCGCATTTGCCCCCGGGTCCGTTGTCACAGGGGCATAACAAGACGCCCTGCCCGCTGTTGGGATGCCACGCGGGCATCGGGTAAACTGCCTAATTCTCTGCGCAAAGTGATCAGCCAGATGCCCAAGACGTTTCACGAGATTCCCCGCCAGCGTCCCGCGACGCCCCTGCTCGACCGCATCGACTCGCCGGTCCAGCTGCGCCAGCTCGGTGACGCCGAGCTGGAAGCCGTCGCCGACGAACTGCGCGCCTTTCTCCTGTGGACCGTGGGCCAGACCGGCGGTCACTTCGGCGCCGGCCTGGGTGTCATCGAACTGACCGTGGCCCTGCACTACGTCTTCAACACCCCGGAAGACCGGCTGGTGTGGGATGTCGGCCACCAGGCCTATCCGCACAAGATCCTCACCGGCCGTCGCGAAGGCATGGCCAGCCTGCGCCAGAAGGACGGCCTGGCCGCCTTCCCGCGCCGCAGCGAGAGCGAGTACGACACCTTTGGCGTCGGTCACTCCAGCACCTCCATCGGCGCCGCCCTGGGCATGGCCATCGCCGCCCAGCTGCAGGGGCTCGAGCGCAAGTCGGTCGCGGTGATCGGCGACGGCGCCCTGACCGCCGGCATGGCCTTCGAGGCGCTCAACCACGCCTCGGACACCGGCGCCAACATGCTGGTGGTACTCAACGACAACGACATGTCCATCTCGCGCAACGTCGGTGGCCTGTCCAACTACCTGGCGCGGCTGCTTTCCAGCCGTACCTACCAGCACCTGCGCGAGAACGGCAAGAAGGCCCTGTCCAAGCTGCCCGGCGCCTGGGAAATCGCCCGCCGCACCGAAGAGGCCGCCAAGGGCATGCTGGTACCCGGCACCCTGTTCGAGGAGCTGGGCTGGAACTACATCGGCCCCATCGACGGCCATGACCTGCCGACCCTGGTCACCACCTTGCGCAACCTGCGCGATGCCAAGGGTCCGCAGTTCCTCCATGTGATCACCCGCAAGGGCAAGGGCCTGTCCATCGCCGAGGCCGATCCCATCGGCTATCACGCCATCACCAAGCTGGAGCCGCTGGACGCCAAGCCCAAGCGCCCGGGTGCGCCCAAGTACTCCAACATCTTTGGCGACTGGCTGTGCGACATGGCCGCCGCCGATTCCAAGCTGGTGGGCATCACCCCGGCGATGAAGGAAGGCTCCGACCTGATCCGCTTCGCCGAACGCTACCCCGAGCGCTATTTCGACGTGGCCATCGCCGAGCAGCACGCGGTGACCCTGGCCGCGGGCCTGGCCTGCGACGGCATGAAGCCGGTGGTCGCCATCTATTCCACCTTCCTGCAGCGCGGCTATGACCAGCTGATCCACGACGTGGCGGTGCAGAACCTGGACGTGCTCTTCGCCATCGACCGCGCCGGTCTGGTGGGCGAAGACGGCCCTACCCACGCCGGCAGCTTCGACCTGTCCTACCTGCGCTGCATCCCCGGCATGGTGATCATGGCGCCCAGCGACGAGAACGAGCTGCGCCGCCTGCTTACCACCGGCTATCGCCACCAGGGTCCGGCTGCGGTGCGTTATCCCCGTGGCAGCGGCCCCAACGCCGCCCTCGACCCGGGCCTGGAACCCCTGCCTATCGGTAAAGGCGTGGTGCGTCGCCAAACCAGCCTGAAGAGCGGCCCCAAGGTCGGCTTCCTGGTGTTTGGCGTGCAACTGGCCGAGGCCCTGCAGGTCGCCGAGCGCCTGGACGCCAGCGTGGCCGACATGAGATTCGTCAAGCCGCTGGACGAGGCGCTGATCCGCCAGTTCGCCGCGGACCACGATCTGCTGGTCACCGTCGAGGAAAACAGCGTCATGGGCGGCGCCGGCAGTGCGGTCAACGAATTCCTGCAGGCCAGTGCCCTGGTCCAGCCCGTGCTCAACCTGGGCCTGCCGGACAGCTACATCGAACACGCCAAGCCGGCCGACATGCTGGCCGAGTGCGGCCTTGATGAAGCCGGCATCGAGCGCGCGGTCCGCGAGCGCCTGGCCCTCCCGGACCTTGCGGCAGCGCCGACCGGTCTGCGCAAGGAAGCCTGAGCGGCAGCCAGGCTGAGATGAAAAAAGGCGCCCTAGGGCGCCTTTTCCACGTCTTCGTTCTGATGCAGATTGCCGAGCATATGGCCGAGCTTGCCGGCCTTGGTCAGCAGATAGCGGCGATTGTGCGGATTGAGGCCTTCCTGCAGCGGCACCCGCTCGGCGACCGGAATGCCCAGGACCTCGAGCGCCTTCACCTTGCGCGGATTGTTGGTCATCAGGCGCAGCGAAGTGACCCCCAGGTGGTCGAGCATCGGCTTGCACAGCGCATAGGTGCGCTGGTCGGCGCCGAAGCCCAGGCGCTCGTTGGCTTCCACGGTATCGGCCCCGGCATCCTGCAGCTCATAGGCGCGGATCTTGTTGAGCAGGCCGATGCCACGCCCTTCCTGACGCAGATAGAGCAGCACGCCACGACCGGCTTCGGCGATGGCGCGCAGCGCCGCCTCCAGCTGGAAGCCGCAGTCGCATCTCATGCTGAACAGCGCGTCGCCGGTCAGGCACTCGGAATGCAGGCGGCCCAGCACCGGCTCGCCATCGGCCACGTCACCGAAGGTCAGGGCGACATGCTCCTTGCCATCGGTCTCGTCGAGGAAACCGTGCATGGTGAACAGGCCGAAGGGGGTGGGCAATTGGGAGGCGGCGACAAAGACGACGGACACCTGCGGGCTCCTGGCGGGGAAAGACGTACATTGTAACCTTTTCCCCGGGCCCGGCGTCATCGCCAGGGGTTATGACGTCGATACCCGCTGATCTATCAGCGTGCCTGCACGTAGAAGATGCCCTGGGCCTCCCGCCAGCCCACGCGATTGAGGAAACTCATGCCCAGCAGGCCCTGGCTGGGATAGTTGCCCTCCAGGACCATGGCGTCCACCCCGACCACCTCGATATCACCCAGGCGCACCTGCTTGAGCGTGGTGCGCCAGGCGCGGGCATGACCGCTGGCGGTTTCCACCCAGCCCGGGGTGCCGTCGCGATAGCTGATGCCCAGCTGATCGGCCTGGGCGCCACTCAGGGCGACACTGGTGGCGCCGGTGTCCACCAGCAGCGACACCGGACGGCCATTGACGTTGGCGGTGACCTGGTAATGACCGTTGTTGCTGCGCGGCACGCTGAATTCTCGGCGCTGCGGAGCGCTGTAGCCGTCGCTGTATTCGCGGTCGAGGGCAAAGGTCTGGGTCCGGCCGTCGATACGCAGCACCGCCTGCTGGGGATCGGCGCTGACCACCTCGACGTCGTCCAGGCGCTGGCCGACTCGCAGCAATTTGCGCTGGCCATTGACGTTGACCACCGCGGCGCCATTGAACAACCCCACGACCCTGACCTGGGGTTGCGCCCAGGCGAGCGTACCGACGGCCCAGATGAGGCCGCACGCGCCCAGTCTCTTCACTGCCCTGCTCCTTGGGCCTGCGTCTCGTCAGCCGACGAGATGACCCCAACCGATGTGTAATCCCTGAACCACCAGCCAGGCGAGGATGCCGGCCAGTACATCGTCGACCATGATGCCGACGCCGCCGCGGACATTGACATCCAGCCAGCGGATTGGCCAGGGCTTGCAGATGTCCAGCACGCGGAAGGCGACGAAACCCACCAGCAGCCAGATCAAGCCCGGAGGCGCCAGCCAGAAGGTGATCCAGATGCCGACCATCTCGTCCCAGACGATGCCCTCGTGGTCGTGCACGCCCAGCTCCCGGGCGACCTTGCCGCACAGCCAGCAGCCGAACACGGAGAGCAGCACCAGCAGCAGCGGATAGCTCCAGCCGCTGAGCAACTGCCAGAGCGGCACGAAGGGCAAGGCGATCAGTGACCCCCAGGTGCCGGGCGCCTTGGGCAGGGTGCCGGAACCCAGGCCAAAGGCCAGGAAGTGCCAGGGATCGCGCCAGACCGACAGGGGACCGGCTGGGCGGGGGCTTGCTGTTCGCTCAAGGATGGACTCCGCGCCAGGGCGCTAGAAATGTTGGAAACCGGTGTGTATCGGCGTCAGCGGCTGACCGTCGGCGGCGAGCACCTGGACGCCGCTACCCGTCTCGACCCGCCCGATCACCTGTGCCTGGGGCCAGGCGGCGGCCAGGGCCGGCGCCTGCTCGGGCGGCAGGGTGAAGACCAGCAGGTAGTCGTCGCCGGCGCCCAGGGCCAGGCGCAGCACCTCGTCGGCGGGGAAGAGTTCGGTCAGCGCAGGACTCACCGGCAGCCGCGCCGTCTCCACGACCAGGCGGACGCCGGAGGCGGCGGCGATGTGGCCGCAATCGGCGACCAGGCCGTCGGAAACGTCCTGGGCCGCCGTCGCCCGCCCGCGCAGCCAGAGGCCGAGCTCGAATTGCGGCTGGGGTGCCCAGTAGCGCGCCAGCAGGTGCCGACTGGCGGCGCCCTCCGCTGCACGCTGACCGAGGACGAAGGGCAAGGCCCCGCCCGCCTCACCCGGCGCACCGCCCAGGCACAGCAGATCGCCCGGGCGGGCACCGCTGCGCAGCAGCGCCTGGCCGGCCGGCACCTGGCCGAAGACCGTGAGGGTGAGGGACAGCGGACCGCGAGTGGTGTCACCACCGACCAGGCGCAGCTCGCACTGTTCGGCCATCTGCGCGAGGCCTGCCGCCAGGCCTTCCAGCCAGGCGGGCTCGACGGACGGCAGGGTCAACGCCAGGGTGAAACCCAGGGGCGCGGCGCCCATGGCGGCCAGGTCGCTGGCGCTCACTGCCAGGGCACGCTGGCCGAGGCCATGGGCATCCGGGCAGGGATCGGGGAAATGCACCCCGGCGGTCAGGGTGTCGGTGGAGACCGCCAGTTGCTCACCGGGAGCGGGTGCCAGCAGCGCGCAGTCATCGCCGATGCCCAGCGCCACGCCGGGACCGCCGCGAGCGCAGGGCGCCGCGGCGAAATAGCGACGGATGAGTTCGAATTCACCCATGCCGACGTGGGCAATCAGCGCTTGCCGCGCAACTCGGCACTGCGCAGCTTGGGCGCCAGCTTGTCCAGCACGCCGTTGACGAACTTGTGGCCATCGGTGGCGCCGAAGATCTTGGCCATCTCGATGCCTTCGTTGATCACCACCCGGTAGGGCACGTCGATGCGCTTGAGCAGCTCGTAGCAGGACAGCCGCAGCACGGCCAGCTCGACCGGATCCACCTCGTTCATGGCGCGGTCCAGGCAGGGCAGGATCAGACCGTCGATCTCGCTCTTGTTGGCCGGGACGCCATGCAGGACTTCATGGAAGTAGGCGCCGTCGACCTTGGCGAAATCGTTGTCGACGCGAAACTGCGCCTCGATCTCGTTGATCGCCTGGCCCGCCATGTGCCACTGGTACAGGGCCTGGACCGACAGGCTGCGCGCTTCGCGGCGAGCAGCCAGTTTGCCGGTGGGGGCCTTCTTGCCCGCGGGCTTGCCGGCCGCGGGCGGAGTCAGATCGCCGCTCACTTGGCCTCCAGCTGCGCCAGCAGGCTGACCATTTCCAGAGCGGACAGGGCCGCTTCGGCGCCCTTGTTGCCGGCCTTGGTGCCGGAGCGCTCGATGGCCTGCTCGATGGAGTCGACGGTGAGGACGCCAAAGGACACCGGTACGCCGAATTCCATGGAGACCTGGGCCAGGCCCTTGGTGCACTCGCCGGCCACGTATTCGAAGTGGGGGGTGCCGCCACGGATCACCGCGCCGAGGGCGATGATGGCGTCGAATTCGTCGCGCTGGGCGATCTTCTGCACCGCCAGCGGGATCTCGAAGGCGCCAGGGACGCGGATGATGGTCAGGTCGTCCGGCTTGATGCCGTGACGCACCAGGGCGTCGATGGCGCCCTGCAGCAGGCTTTCGACGACGAAGCTGTTGAAACGACCGACCACCAGGGCGAAGCGGCCCTGGGGAGCGATGAAGGTGCCTTCAAAGGTCTTGATGTTCATGTGCGGGTCCAGTTGTCAAAGAGCCGGACGGCCGGCAGTGCCAGGCCGTCCGTGGAAATCCAGGTGAAGCGCGCCGCACCACCCGGGCGGGGCGCGCCAGGCGGAAGGGTCATTCTTCAGGAGGCAGATAGTCTACTACTTCCAGGTCGAAGCCGGATATGGCGTTGAACTTCATCGGCGAGCTGAGCAGGCGCATCTGACGAATGCCCAGGTCGCGGAGGATCTGCGAACCGGCACCGACGGTGCTGTAGGTGGACAGCGCCTTGGGCACCGGCAGCGGCTCGCGCAGATGCGCCAGCAGGTCGTCGCCCTCGATCGAGTGACCGAGCAGCAGCACCACGCCGGTGCCCTCGCGGGCCACGCGCTCCATGGCGCCACGCAGACTCCAGCGACCCGGTTGCTGCACCTGCAGCAGGTCGCGCAGCGGATCCATGTTGTGCACCCGCACCAGCGGCAGCTCCTGGCCGGCCAGGTCGCCACGGATCAGCGCCAGGTGGACGTCGCCCTCCACCTCGTCGCGGTAGGTCACCAGCTTGAACGGACCGAGCTCGGTCTCCAGCTGCTGCTCGTCGATGCGCTTGACGGTGTGCTCGTGGAGCAGGCGGTAGTGGATCAGATCGGCGATGGTGCCGACCTTGAGGCCATGCTGCTCGGCGAAGGCTTCGAGTTCGTCGCGACGGGCCATGGTGCCGTCGTCGTTCATCACCTCGCAGATCACCCCGCTCTCGGCGAAACCGGCCATGCGCGCCAGGTCGCAGGCGGCTTCGGTATGGCCGGCACGGGCCAGCACGCCGCCGGGCTGGGCCATCAGCGGGAACATGTGGCCGGGGCTGACCACGTCGCCGGCCTTGGCGTCCTTGGCGATGGCGGCCTGCACGGTACGGGCGCGGTCGGCGGCGGAGATGCCGGTGCTGATGCCCTCGGCGGCCTCGATGGAGACGGTGAACTTGGTGCCGAAGCCGGAGGCGTTGCGGCTGGCCATCATCGGCAGGTTGAGGCGCTCGCAGAGGCCCTTGCTCATGGGCATGCAGATCAGGCCCCGCGCGTGGCGGGCCATGAAGTTGATGTGTTCGGCGGTGACGCATTCGGAGGCGATGATGATGTCGCCTTCGTTCTCGCGGTCCTCGTCGTCCATGAGGATGACCATCTTGCCCGCGCGGATGTCCTGGATGATGTCTTCGATGCTGGAAAGTGCCACGGTGTCGTCCTTAGCGCTGCAGATAGCCGTGTTCGGCGAGAAAGGTTTCGGTGACGCCGCCCTTGCTGGACTCGGCGGCCTTGTCGCCCAGTAGCAGGCGCTCCAGGTAGCGGGCCAGCAGGTCCACCTCCAGGTTCACCCGCCGACCGGGGCGGTAGTCGGCCATGATGGTCTCGCCGAGGGTGTGGGGGACGATGGTCAGCTCGAATTCGGCGCCGTCCACCGCGTTCACCGTGAGGCTGACGCCGTCCACGGTGATCGAGCCCTTGAGGGCGATGTAGCGGGCCAGCTCGGCCGGGGCACGCAGGCGAAACTGCACGGCGCGGGCATTATCGGTGCGGGAGACCACTTCGCCGAGGCCGTCCACGTGGCCGCTGACCAGGTGGCCGCCGAGGCGACTGGTGGGCATCAGCGCCTTTTCCAGGTTGACCTTGCTGCCGGGCTTGAGGCCGCCCAGGCTGGTGAGGCTCAGGGTCTCGCGACTGACGTCGGCCCAGAAGCCGTCGCCAGGCAAGTCCACGGCGGTAAGGCAGACTCCGTTGACGGCGATGCTGTCGCCGAGCTTGACGTCGGCAAGGTCGAGCTTGCCGGTGGCGACATAAAGGCGCACGTCTCCGCCCTTGGGCGTGAGCGCGCGGATCTCGCCGAGGGCTTCGATGATTCCGGTAAACATCAGCTCAGGCCTCCGCGAGGTAGAGCCAGAAAGGCGGTGCAGCTAGACATCGACGAACTCCTGTTTCGGTGAAAAAACAGGGCGTACGGACAGAAGGGAAATCAGACGGACGAGGGGCTCGCACCCCTGCCAGGCGAGGCTATCCCGTTCTCTCTCATCCGGACTATGACCGTCGGCCCCGGAATCCAACCGGGTCTGCTGACCTCTCCCGCCGCAGAGGACGAGAGAGCGCTCGCGGGCTCGTCCCGACTTATCGGGCGTTACCGCCGGTGGGGAATTGCACCCCGCCCTGAGAACTCGCCACCCGAGGGCAGCGCAGGTTTTGTAACACAGTTCGCCGCCGCGGGGCCAGGGGCGTCAGGTGTCCCTGGCCGGTCGGGCGATCAGGTGCAGGTCGGCGCCTACCGGGGTGACGCTGAGGATCTCCAGCTGCGGGGCCTCGGCCAGGTGCACCAGCGGCCAGTCCAGCAGCGGCCGGGCGCTGGAACCGAGGAACCTGGGCGCCAGGAACAGGTGATATTCGTCGACCAGCCCGGCCTGGGCGAAGGCACCGGCCAGACGCGGCCCGGCTTCCACCAGGACGTCATTGACCTGCTCGCTGCCCAGGCGGGTCAGCAGGGCCGCCAGATCGACCTGGCCCTGGCTACCGGGCAGCGCCAGGTAGTCGTGACCGGCCGCTGCATAGCCGGGCGCCGCCGCGGCCATACCGGCGACCCGTGCCGCGCCGGCCTGAAAGAAGGGGGCATCCAGCGGCACCCGGCCACGGCCGTCCACCAGCAGCCGCTGCGGCGTACGCAGGGTGGCCAGTTGCAGTTCGTCTCCGCTCAGGCCCAGTTCCGCCTGACGCACGGTCAGTCGGGCGCCATCGGCCAGCACGGTATCGGCGCCAGTGATCACCACCCCCGCCTCGGCGCGCAGCCGCTGGACGCTCTGGCGCGCCGCCGGACCGGTGATCCACTGGCTTTCGCCATTGGCCATGGCGGTGCGGCCATCCAGACTCAGGGCCAGCTTGACCCGCACGAAGGGCCGCCCGGTGAGCATGCGCTGGATGAAGCCGGCGTTGAGCGCTCGTGCCTCGGCTTCCAGCACTCCGGCGCGGGTGGCGATGCCGGCGGCGGAGAGGCGCGCCAGACCGCGCCCGGCCACCAGCGGATTGGGATCGGTCATGGCCGCCACCACCTCGGCCACGCCGGCGGCTACCAGGGCATCGGCGCAAGGCGGGGTGCGGCCATGATGGCTGCAGGGTTCCAGGGTCACATAGGCAGTGGCGCCACGCGCCGCCTCCCCCGCCTGGCGCAGCGCGTGCACCTCGGCATGGGGACCGCCGGCCTGGCGGTGCCAGCCTTCGCCTACCACCTGGCCGTCGCGGACGATGACGCAGCCCACCCGCGGATTGGGCGCCGTGCTGTAGCGGCCGCAGGCGGCCAGCGCCAGGGCGCGGGCCATCCAGACTTCGTCGCGCCCCATGGCGCTCATACCGGCTGCTTGCCCGGATCCTGGGCCAGGCGCTCGATCTCGTCGCGGAATTCGGCCAGGTCCTGGAATTGCCGATAGACCGAGGCGAAGCGGATGTAGGCCACCTGGTCCAGCTTGCGCAGTTCGTCCATCACCAGTTCACCCACCACCCGCGAACGGATCTCGCGCTCGCCAGTGGCGCGCAGGCGGTGCTTGATCAGGGCGATGGCTTCTTCCAGACGCTCGACGCTGACCGGCCGCTTCTCCAGGGCACGCTGCATGCCGGCGCGCAACTTTTCCTCGTCGAAGGGCTGGCGGGTGCCGTCCTGCTTGATCAGCCGTGGCAGCACCAGTTCGGCGGTCTCGAAGGTGGTGAAGCGCTCCTGGCAGGCCAGGCACTCACGTCGCCGGCGCACCTGCTCACCGGCCGCGACCAGCCGGGAATCCGTGACCTTGGTGTCGTGGGCGCCGCAGAAGGGACAATGCATGAGAGAGTCGATCGCCGGAAGGGAAAGCCCTCATGGTACCCGATCACTCCCTGCCGGGAACCTCCGGGTGCCTGACGAATCGACAGCCAGGGGCCGCCGGGCTATAAGAGCGCCCTGTGTTCGACGACCTCTCCAGCCTCCCGTGCAGCCCTCGCCGGCCGCGACCTCCGGATCCCGCCATGACCCCACGCGCCCTCCTGCCCCTGCTCTTCACCGGTCTGCTCGCGGCCTGCTCCAGCCCACCCGAAACCACGCCGCCGCAGCCCACCACCCCGGCCGACGAACCGGTTCCGGTGGTCGGTGCCCCCACTCCGGCCAATCTGCGCGAGATCTCCGGGGTGCTGCGCAATGCCCAGGGTCTGGTCCCGGCGGGTGCCCAGGTCGAGATCGCGCTGCTGGCGGTCAACGCCAAGGGCCTGCCCCAGCGTCTGCTGGCCAGCGAGACGGTGACCGGCAAGGGCGCGCCCCTGGCCTTCCGCCTGCCCTTCAATCCAGAGATCTTTCCCACCCGCCCGGATCTCAAGGTGGAATTCCACGCGCGCCTGATCCAGGCCGGGCAACTGGCCAGCTATCTGCCGCCGGTGAATGTCGGCGGACCGACCACGCAGAATCTCGGCGAACTGGTGCTGAACCAGACCCCGTGACGCCCCCTGCCGATCTCGCTGCCGCCCTGACCGCCCTGCTGGGCGACGCCTGCCTCTCCTTGCAGGCATTGCCCGGCAGCGACCTGTCGCTGTGGCTGATCGATCCGGCCAATATGGCGCGGGCCTTTTCCCCGGCGGAAACCCAGCGCCTGCTGGAGGCACCGCCCTACTGGGCCTTCTGCTGGGCCAGCGGTCTGGCCCTGGCGCGCTGGATCGTCGCCCATCCCGAGCACGTCGCCGGGCGCCAGGTGCTGGATTTCGGCAGCGGCTCGGGCATCGCCGGACTCGCCGCCGCGCGGGCCGGCGCGGCGCGGGTGGTCTGCTGCGACCTGGATCCGCTGGCCTTGAAAGCCTGCCGTGCCAATGCCCGGGCCAACGCCGTGCAGATCGAGACGCTGGACGATCTGCACGCCAGCACCGAGCGCTTCGATCTCATCCTGGCCGCCGATGTGCTCTACGACCGTGCCAACCTGCCGCTACTGGCGCTCCTGCAGACGCGTGCAGAACGGATCCTGCTGGCCGACTCGCGGGTGCGCGACCTGGCCCACCCCGGCTTCACCCGCATCACCGAACTCCAGGCCTGCACCCTGCCGGATCTGGCCGAGCCGGACGAATTCCGCCGCGTGGCGCTCTATCAAGGTTGAGCTGGCCCGCCTTGTTTCCAAGCCCGGCGCCCCCACCTATAGTGCATCTTTCGTCTGCCGAGTCCGCCATGAGCCAGGTCCCCTACATTTTCGACGCCACCCTCGACACCTTCCAGCAACAGGTCATCGACGCCTCCTTCAGCACCCCGGTGCTGGTGGACTTCTGGGCCAAGTGGTGCGCGCCCTGCAAAGTGCTGATGCCGCTGCTGGCCAAGATCACCGAGTCCTATGGCGGCGCCCTGCACCTGGCCAAGGTCAACTGCGACATCGAGCAGGAACTGGTGATGAGATTCGGCATCCGCAGCCTGCCCACGGTGGTGCTGTTCAAGGATGGCCAGCCGGTGGACGGCTTCGCCGGCGCCCAGCCCGAATCGGCCATCCGCGCCCTGCTCGAACCCCATGTCCAGGCCTTGCCGCCGGCCGAGGAAGATCCGCTGGACGCCGCCCAGGCGATGTTCGCCGAGGGCCGCTTCGCCGAGGCCGAGGCGCTGCTCAAGGCGCTGCTCGAAGAAGACAACAGTGACGCCCTGGCGCTGATCCTCTATGCCCGCTGCCTGGCCGAGCGCAACGAACTGGACGACGCCCAGGCCGTGCTGGACGCGGTCAAGGGCGATGAGCACAAGCAGGCGCTGGCCGGCGCCCGGGCCCAGCTGACCTTCCTGCGCCAGGCCGCCAGCCTGCCCGAGGTGGCCGAGCTCAAGAGTCGCCTGGCGCGCGATGCCGGCGACGATGAAGCCGCCTACCAGCTGGCCGTGCAACAACTGGCCCGCCAGCAATACGAACCCGCCCTGGATGGTCTGCTGGACCTGTTCCGCCGCAATCGCGGCTACGGTGACGACCTGCCGCGCAAGACCCTGGTGCAGGTCTTCGATCTGCTGGGCAACGATCACCCGCTGGTCGCCACCTATCGCCGCCGCCTGTACCAGGCACTGTACTAGGCACCTATTGATAACGGCTGCGTCGCCCCAGGCGCAGCCTTGTCCACAGCCGGCGCCAGCCTGGCGCTGCGGACCCTTCGTAGCGTGGAAAACCGCGCAGCGTTTTCCACTCGCCTACCCCCAGTCTCATCCCTGCCAGATATAGAACTGCGCCTCCCCCACCCGCTCCATGCGCACCTGGGGACTGTGCCTCAGCCGTACCAGCAGCTGCTTGGCCACACCCAGATTGCCGGTCAGCTTTTCCAGGGCCACCAGGATGTCCGGCCCGCTGAGTCGGCCAGCCTGGCTGAGCAACTTCACCACCTGATCCCAGAGCATGTCGCCGCCCGACTTGGGCCCGCTGGGGGCGGCGGCCACCGCCGCAGCAGGGAGGGACGCCGCCGTCGGCCGCAGGGCCGCGGCCAGGCGCTGCCAGTCGGCCTCCTCCAGTTCCACCGTGAGATCCACGGGCTGGCTGCCGATGGTTCCGCGAATGCGTACCATGGTGTTCTCCTCGTCGTGCAGAGGCCCATGCTCCCACAGCCATCGGCCGACGCCAAACCGAGGTTGCGACAGGCAAATGCAACAACATAACATAGCGCCTTTCCGCCCACTGGAAGCCATCCATGCGCCTGCCCCTGCTGACTCTCTGCCTCGCCGCCGCACTCGCTCAACCGGCCTTTGCCCAAGGCACCGCTAGTGACCATGACGAACACGAGCACGGTGCCCTGGGCGCCCATGTGCACGGCGAATCCCACCTCGACCTGGCCCAGACGGAAACCGGCCTGGAATTGCAATGGCGCAGTCCGGCGGCCGATCTGCTGGGCTTCGAACATGCCCCGCGCAACCAGCAGGAAGAGGACGCCGTCGCGGCTCTGCGCCAAAGCCTGGAGAATCCCCAGGCGCTGGTGAAGCTGCCCGCGGCAGCCGATTGCCGCCTGACCGAAGCCAGCGCCATCAGCCCGCTGTTCGCCAAGGACGCCAGCGCGAGCGGCCATCTCGACGTGGACGCCAGCATGAGCTTCAGCTGCAGCAAGCCGGGCGCGCTCGCCAGCCTGGATCTCTCCGGCTGGTTCGCCCGCTTCCCCAACAGTCACAGTGTCGAGGTCCAGGCCATCGTCGCCAGCGGTCAGCAAGGCGCCGAACTGACCGCCAAGCAACCGCAGCTGAAATGGTAAGGCGGTCGTGACCGCCGCCCCCCTGGTCGAGATCCAGGACCTCGGCTTCGCCTGGCCGGGCCAGGCGGAATGCCTGGACATCCGGCACTTCCAGCTGGCACCCGGCGAAGCACTGTTTCTCGAAGGCCCTTCGGGCAGTGGCAAGACCACCCTGCTCGGCCTGCTGGGTGGCGTGCAGCGCCCCGGTCGCGGCCAGGTTCGCCTGCTCGGTCAGGACCTGGGGACGCTCGCCACCGCCCGGCGCGACCGCTTTCGCGTCGACCACACCGGCTTTCTCTTCCAGCAATTCAACCTGCTGCCCTTTCTCTCGGTGCTGGACAACGTCCTGCTTCCCTGCCAGTTCTCGGCGCTGCGCCGCGAGCGCGCCACCGCGCGGCACGGCGATCCGCGGGGTGCGGCCCTGACCCTGCTCTGCGCCCTGGGGCTGAGCGATCCCGCGCTGCCGCGCCGTCCAGCCCGCGAACTCTCCATCGGCCAGCAGCAGCGGGTCGCCGCCGCCCGCGCCCTGATCGGCCAGCCGGAGCTGGTGATCGCCGACGAACCCACCTCGGCGCTGGACACCGATCACCGCGATGCCTTCCTGCAGCTGCTGTTCGCCGAGTGCGCCGCCGCCGGCGCCGGCCTGCTGTTCGTCAGCCACGACCGCAGTCTGGCCAGTCGTTTCGACCGCCACCTGACCCTGGCCCAACTCAACGCCGCCCGGCCGGAGACCTAGGATGCCGCTTCTGCCACTGGCCTGGGCCAGCCTGCGCAATCGTCGCGCCACCGCCCTCCTCACCGTCTTCACCATCGCCGTCTCGGTGGCCCTGCTGCTGGGCGTCGAACGCTTGCGCACCGAGGCCAAGGCCAGCTTCGCCAGCACCATCGCCGGTACCGACCTGGTGGTGGGCGCCCGCTCCGGTGCGGTCAATCTGCTGCTCTACTCGGTGTTCCGCATCGGCAATGCCACCAACAACATCCGCTGGGAGAGCTACGAGAAGCTCGCCGCCGATCCCCGCGTCGCCTGGACCATCCCGCTGTCCCTCGGCGACTCCCACCGCGGCTACCGGGTGCTGGGTACCGACGGCAACTACTTCGCCCACTATCACTACGGGCGCAACCAGCCGCTGCGGCTGGCCCAGGGTCGCCCCTTCAACGACGTCTTCGAGGTGGTGCTGGGCGCCGAGGTGGCCAAGGCGCTGCACTATCAACTGGGCGACAGGGTCGTGCTGGCCCATGGTGTCGCCACCATCAGCCTGACCGAGCATAGCGACCACCCCTTCACGGTGGTCGGCATCCTCGCCCCCACCGGTACCCC
Source organism: Pseudomonas oryzihabitans (assembly GCF_014522265.1). GTDB lineage: Bacteria > Pseudomonadota > Gammaproteobacteria > Pseudomonadales > Pseudomonadaceae > Chryseomonas > Chryseomonas aestiva. Next base: position 2,080,109 of record NZ_CP017024.1, on the reverse strand, counting down.
CGTCGACCGCACCCTGCACATCCCGCTGAGCGGCATGACCGCCCTGCACCTGGACTGGCGCGGTGGCATGCCCGGTCCTGCGCTGAGCGACGCCGAGGTGCGCCGGCGCGATCTCACGCCCCAGGACCTGACCGCCGCCCTGGTCGGCCTCAAGAGTCGGGTGGCCACCTTTGCCGTGCAACGCGCGGTCAACGAGTACCGTGGCGAGCCGCTGCTGGCCATCCTGCCCGGCGTGGCCCTGCAGGAACTCTGGGGCCTGCTCGGCACGGCGGAACAGGCGCTGCTGGTGATGTCGCTGTGCGTGGTGCTCACCGGGCTGGTGGGCATGCTCACCGCCCTGCTCGCCAGTCTCAACGAACGACGCCGCGAAATGGCCATCCTGCGCTCGGTGGGCGCCCAGCCGCGTCATCTGTTCGGCCTGCTGCTGGCCGAAGCCCTGGCCCTTACGCTGGCCGGCTGTCTCGCCGGGCTGGCGCTGCTCTATGGCGCCATCGCGCTGGGCCGGCCCTGGCTGCTGGCGGAATACGGCCTGGCATTGCCGCTGGACTGGCCCTCGCTCTACGATGGGCAACTGCTCGGCGGTATCCTGCTCGCGGCGCTGGTGCTCGGCTGCATTCCGGCCTGGCGCGGCTGTCGCCAGGCCCTCACGGACGGGTTGTCCGTGCGTTTGTAGACGAGGCTTCCCCATGCGCTTGGCGCTCCTGCTGTTGCTCTGCTGGCTGTCCTGGGCCCAGGCCGACCCCCGCCAACTCGCCTGGCGCGAACTGGTGCCGGCCGATGCGCCGCGCTTCAATCCCGGCAGCGTCGACCACGGCCTCGGCGAAGACGGCCCGGCCGCCAGCCAGCCCTGGCCGGACGCGCCAACGGTGGCCGCCCTGGACGGCCAGGAGGTGCGCCTGCCCGGCTACGTGGTGCCGCTGATGGTCACCGAAGAGGGCGAAGTCACCGAATTCCTGCTGGTCCCCTATTACGGCGCCTGCATCCACGTACCGCCGCCGCCCGGCAACCAGATCGTCTACGTCAAGGGCAGCCACGATCTCTGGCTGTCCAAGCTGCACCTGCCCTACTGGGTGGAAGGCCGCCTGGGCGTGGGCACCCAGCGTAGCGAGGTGGCCGTCGCCGGCTACTGGCTGCAGGCCCAGCGCATCCAGCCCTACATCCTCAAGGGCGACGGCTCCTGAGGGATCTGCCCTGCGCTTGAGCGAGATCAAGAGTCCGCCGTTCCGGCTTCGCTAGGCTGCTCCGAGCCATTTTTCAATGCCTTCGGAGCCCTCGCCATGCGTCCTCTCTTCCGTCTCAGCCTGCTCGCCCTCGCGCTGGCCGCCCCCTTCGCCCAGGCCCACCAGGCCGGCGACATCATCCTGCGCGCCGGCGCCATCACCGTGGATCCCCACGAGCGCAGCTCCGACGTCAAGATCGACAGAGGCGCCCTGAGTGGCGCCAATCTGGGCGGCAAGGCGACCATGGACAGCGACACCCAGCTGGGGCTGAACGTCGCCTACATGCTGACCGACCACCTGGGCCTCGAATTGCTCGCGGCCACGCCCTTCGAGCACCAGGTCAACATCAAGGGCACCGGGCTCGACGCCGCCAATGGCAAGCTGGGCAGCCTCAAGCACCTGCCGCCGACGCTGAGCCTGGTCTACTACCCGCTGGACGCCAAGGCGACGTTCCAGCCCTATGTCGGCGCCGGCCTCAACTACACCTGGATCTATGACGAGCACGTCGGCAGCGGCGCCAGCGCGGCCGGCTTCGACAATTTCCGCGCCGACAACTCCTGGGGCTGGTCCGCCCAGGTCGGTGCCGATCTCATGCTCACCGACCGGGTGATGCTCAATGCCCAGATCCGCTACATCGACATAGCCACCACCGCCCACGTCGACAACACCGCCCTCGGCGCCCGCGCCAAGGTCGATCTGGACGTGGATCCCTGGGTCTACATGGTCGGCCTGGGCTATCGCTTCTAGGCCACCGCCAGCCACTCGCGCCTTAGGTTGGCGCCGAGACGGCTCCAGCGGCGCAGCTCAACAGGCCAGGGCTTGCCCCTGGCCTCGCCTGCTAGTCCCGCAGCAGCGCCGCCAACCCCGTGCCCATGGCGGTAGGCTGGCTGAAGTTGAAACGCTCGCGCAGACGACGGTTGTCCGCCTTCGAATGGCGGATGTCTCCCGCCCGCGCGGCCCGATGGGTCACCTGCGGCAGGCCACCGAGCACCTGGCCGATCTCTGCCAGCAGGCCGTTCAGGCTGATGGTCTCGCCGCGCCCCACGTTCACCGCCCCGGCCGTTACTTCGGTGGCTTCCAGCGCCTGCACCAGGATGCCCACCAGATCGGCCACATAGACGAAATCGCGGGTCTGCTCGCCATCGCCGAACACCGTGATCGGCGTCTGGCGGCGGGCACGCTCGGTAAAGATGCTGATCACCCCGGAATAGGGCGAAGACGGATCCTGCCGTGGGCCGTAGATGTTGAAAAAGCGGAAGATCGCCGGCTCCAGCCCGTGCTCGCGGCGATAGAAGTCGAAGTAGTACTCGCCGGCCAGTTTGTCGGCCGCATAGGGCGTCAGGGGCGCCTTGGGCAGCTCTTCGTCGATGGCCTGGCCCTGACCGTTGGCGCCATAGACCGCCGCGCTGGAGGCATAGACCACGCGCTTGATGCCAGCCTTGCGCATGGCCTCGCACAGATTCAGGGTGCCGATGAAATTGGCCCGGTGGGTACCCACCGGGTCTTCCACCGACGCCTGCACCGAGGCCACCGCGGCCAGGTGCACCACCGCTGCGCAGCCGGCCACCGCGGCTTCCAGCGTCGCGGTATCAGCCACGTCGCCCACCCGCAGCTCGATACGTTCGTTGTCCAGCGGCAGATTCTCGCGCTTGCCGGTGCTGAGATCGTCCAGCACCCGCACCCGCCGGCCCCGCGCCAGCAGCGCGTCGGCCAGATGGGAGCCGATGAAACCGGCACCGCCAGTGATCAGAATGGGCGCATCACTCATGGAAACCTACCTCGTCCTGCCGAAAGCCCTGCAACAGCGCGGGCAGCTCCTGCTGCCAGCGCCGCGCCTTGATTCCAAAGGTGTTGAGCAGCTTGCGACTGATCAACACCCCCTGTTGTGGCTCTTCCGCGGCATCCGCGCGCTCGAGGTGCGTCACCTCCTGCCATTCGCAGCGCACCGGCCGGTCGAACTCCTGCCAGAGCTGGGCGACGGTCTCGGCCAGGCCCAATTCCGATACCGCTTCCTGGGCGCCATAGTGATAGGTCCCCCAGAGCGGCGCGCCGCAGTCGAGTTGCTTGACCACCGCCAGCAACACCCGCGCGGCATCGCCCACGGTGGTCGGATTGCCGCGCCGGTCGCCCGCCACCGGCACCACCTGCTCGGTATCCAGCTGCTGCAGCAGACGCCCCAGACGCCCGTCGCGGGAGTCGTCCAGCACCCAGCCCAGGCGCAGCAGGATATGCATCGGGCACAGCGCTCGCACCAGTTGCTCGACCCGCCAGAGCGCTTCGCCACGCGCCCCGGGGGGCCGCGGAAGATCCTTTTCACTATAGCCGGCCACGCGGGAGCCATCGAACAGCTGATAACTGGACGGTTGGATCAGCGGAATCTGATAGTGCTGGCAGAGGCCTGCCAGGCGCTGCACGGCCAGCGCCTGGCGCTGCATCAGGGCCGGATCGAAGTCTGCGGCCTGCAACCAGTCGCGGTAGTAGGCGAGATTGATCACCGCTCCCGGCCGTACCCGGTCGAGGACCTCGGTCAGTCCGGCAGCGTACCAGCCCTCCGCGGGAGTCTCGGGGGCGACGAATTCGATGCCCGCTTCGGCACCGGCGGCGAGTAGCGCCTTGCCCAGGGCGCTCTCCCCGCCCACTACTAGAAGACGCATACGCATGTGTTGGAACAGCCTTCAAACCAGCATAAACAGGCGTCGAAAGATTCGACGGACATCGGTCAACATAGCGCGTCGCGCCAACCTTGCTCAAGCACCGGCGGCAACCGCTGCCGGTTCCTCGCGGGTTTGTTCGCGCAGGGTATGGTTGGCGGCGCTCTTGAGATTGGGTAGCAGCCGGCAGATCAGCGCCAGCTGGGTGCACACCAGTCGATAGCCGTCGTCGTTATCATCCGCCGCGGCTTCCAGTTGGTCGGCCAGGCTGCTTTCCTCTTCGGCGGTAGGCGGCAGACTGCGCCGCTCCGCCACCGCGGCGGCTATGGTCTCCATGCCCTCGGCGATACGGGTCACGGCGCGCTCCACCAGGGCATCGTGCTCGGCCGCTTCCAGCTGGCGGCGATGCGCGCCCAAGGCCGACAGATAACCCAGCAAGGTGTTGGACAACGCCAGATAGCGAAAGCCCGCTTCCAGGTTGCGCCGGAAATGCCCGGGATCGCGCAGCATGTTGGCCAGCGCCGCCGACAGCGTCGCATCGGCATTGTGGGCGTTGCGCCGCGCCACGCGGTAATCGAGGTCGTCGCGCTTGCCGGTGCGGTACTGCTCGTGCAACCGGCGCAGATAGAGGGCGTTGGTGCGCAGGGTGTTGGCCATCACCAGGTGCAGGCGGCGCCCCTGCCAGTCCGGCAGGACGAAGAACACCGCCAGCACCGCGATCAGGCAACCCAGCAGGGTGTCCAGCAGCCGCGGCCAGATCAGCATGAAACCGTTGCCCACCTGGTTGAAGCAGAACAGCACCATCAGGGTGATGGCCGCGGTGGCGACGGTGTAGCGATCGGTCCGGGTGATGAAGAACACCAGACCGGCGACCAGCGCCAGCAGCAGCTGGATCTCCGGTTGCGCGAACAGCTCCAGCAAGGCACTGCCCAGCAACAGGCCGATTACCGTGCCGACGATCCGCTGCACCAGCCGCACCCGGGTCGCCCCGTACTGCGGGCGGCAGACGAACACCGTGGTCAGCAGGATCCAGTAGCCGTTGACCGGGTGGATCAGGTGCAGCACCCCATAGCCGGCCATCAGCGCCAGCGCCATGCGCAGGCCATGGCGGAACAGCAGCGAGGTCGGGGTCAGCTGCAGGCGGATACGCTGTAACACCTCGCGCAACGAGCGCGCCGCCGGATCCAGCAGACTGGTATCCAGATCCGCCGCCCCCGAGTCGCTGTTGCCCGCCTCGGAAAATTGCCGCTCCAGGGTCGAGAGATTGTGCCCGAGCAGGTCCAGGGAGCGCAGCAGGCCGCGCCAGCGCGGATTCTGCTGCTGCTTGAGATACTCCAGCGAGGCCTGCAGATCGGTCAGCCCCTGCTGACTCTGCTGGCCATATTCGAAGGGCTGACCGAGACGGATCGCCTCGCCCATGTTGCGGCAGGCCGCGGCCTGCAGCTTGAGCAGGCGCTGGCAGCGAAAGAGGATGTCGCTGTGAAAGAACGCCTCGGTCAGGGCGCTGTAGGGATAGTGCGAGGAGCTGGCGCGCTCATGGATGTCCTGCGCCATGAAATACAGGCGGAAGTAGCGCCCTGAACGTGCGCCCGGCCGCCCGAGCGGCCGAAGCGATTGAGAATGGTCGCCTTGGCCTGGTTCAGCGCCTGCACCACCTTGCCGTTCTGCTGGGCCAGCAGCACCCGCCGCCGATGCAGATCCACCCCGCGCACCGGTTCGAGCATCTCCGCCTTGAGCCGGAGCAGGGTCTCCAGTTCGCCATAGAGCGCGGACAGATTCTGCCGCACCGGCTGGTGGGCGAACAGCGCGCACCAGAGCACCGAGAGCAGGCCGTACCACAGCGCCCCGGCCAGCAGGTGCGCCGGCTCGTACCACAACGGCACCTGGGTACCCAGCCGCTGATCCACGCCGATCATGGCGTAGATCGACAGGATCACCGTAGCCTGGGCGATGGACGCGTAGCGCTCGCCGATGGCGCCGAGCATGGTCAGGCTGAAGGTGGCCAGGCCCAGGCCCACCACAAAGATCCAGGGATAGGGAAACAGCAGTTCGACCGCGAAGGCGGCCACCGCGAAGCACAGCAGGGTGACCACGAGGGACTTGAGGCGGCCCAGCCAGCTGTCATCGGTTTCCGCGAGGGCGCTGGCGATGATGCCGAGAAACACCGGCGACAAGGCGCGCAGGTCGCCCAGCGACCAGCAGACGGCCATGGCGCCGCTCAGGGCGACAAAGACGCGAACGCCATAGCTGGCCTTTTCGTGCGCCCAGAGCTGGCGCAAAGACACTCCAAACACAGTCATGACGGGAGAGCGAGCCTCGTGTTTTCGCGCTTGATGCGAACCTTAGCACTGCGACGTCGCAAGTGGCGTCCGAGGCAGCCTTTCCCGCACTTTTTTAGCGGCGAAAAAAAGCCCGGCATCCGCCGGGCTCCTTCTACCCCTTGGGTCAGGCCACTTCGCTGGGATCCATCCCCAGCCCCTTGGCGATACCCATGCCATAGGCAGGATCGGCCTTGAGAAAATGACCGATCTGCCGTAGCTGGACATCCCGGGTCACCGAAGCCATGGCACCGACGATATTGTCGATCAGCAACGCCTGCTGGCCCGCGTTCATCAGGCGGAACAGCGCACCGGCCTGACTGTAGTAATCCTCGTCCACCCGGTGGTCGTAGCGATCGGCCGGACCGGCGAAATTCAGCGCCGGCTCACGATATTGCGGCGCCTGCCTGGGCGTATGGCCATAGCTGTTGGGCTCGTAGTTCGGCTGGGAACCGCCATTGCCATCGAATCTCATGGCCCCGTCACGCTGGTTGTTGGCATAGGGGCAGCGCGGCGCATTGACCGGCAACTGCTGGTAGTTGGTTCCCACCCGATAGCGCTGGGCATCGGCATAGGCGAACACCCGTCCTTGCAGCATGCGATCCGGCGATAGGCCGATGCCCGGTACCACGTTGCTTGGCGCGAAGGACGCCTGCTCCACCTCGGCGAAGTAGTTCTGCGGATTGCGATTGAGCTCCAGCAGGCCTACCTCCTGCAACGGATAGTCCTGCTGCGACCAGACCTTGGTGACGTCGAAAGGATTTTCGGCGCGACCGGCCGCTTCCTGCTCGCTCATCACCTGGATGCACAGCTTCCAGCGGGGGAATTCGCCGCGCTCGATGGCCTGGAACAGGTCGCGCTGGCTGTAGTCCGGATCGCTCCCGGCCAGACGTGCGGCCTCGGTCGGCGCCAGGTTCCTGATCCCCTGCTGGCTCTTGAAGTGAAACTTCACGAAGTGCCGTTCGCCCTGGGCATTGATCAGGCTGAAGGTATGGCTGCCGAATCCATGCATGAAGCGATAGCCATCCGGAATGCCGCGATCGGAAAACAGGATGGTCACCTGATGCAGCGATTCCGGCGACAGCGACCAGAAGTCCCACATCATCTGCGGACTCTTCAGATTGCTCCAGGGATCGCGCTTCTGGGTGTGGATGAAGTCGGGAAACTTGAGTGGATCGCGGATGAAGAACACCGGGGTGTTGTTGCCGACGATGTCCCAGTTGCCTTCTTCGGTATAGAACCTGAGGGCGAAGCCACGCGGATCGCGCTCGGTATCCGCAGAGCCGCGCTCACCACCCACGGTGGAAAAGCGCAGGATGGTCTCGGTCTGCTTGCCGACGCTGGCGAACAGCTTGGCGCTGGAGAGATGGGTGATGTCCTGGGTGACGGTAAAGGTGCCATAGGCGGCAGAACCCTTGGCGTGCACGCGTCGCTCGGGAATGACCTCACGATTGAAGTGGGCCAGCTTCTCGATCAGATGGAAGTCGTCGAGCATCAGTGGACCGCGCGGGCCGGCGGTACGGGAATTCTGGTTGTCGGCCACCGGAATACCGCTGGCGGTGGTGAGGATCTTGGTATCGGTCACAGGTTGTCTCCCTTGAATAGCGCTTGCTGATCGCGTGGGAGAAGTATCGCCAAGGCAATACTTTAGGACTAATTTATTGATCCTAGCATCCTGATAGAAAATCCAAGTAGAAGGGTCCTGCCTGCAGTTTCGCCAGACGCCAGGCATGAAAAAGCCGGGCAGGAGCCCGGCTTTTTCCAGAACAGCGCTACTTATTCAGCAGCTTGTTCCACGGTACCGCCGACCGGACGGTCGATCAGCTCGACGTACGCCATGGGCGCATTGTCGCCAGCGCGGAAGCCGCACTTCAGGATACGCAGGTAGCCACCCGGACGGTTGGCGTAGCGCTTGCCCAGGTCGTTGAACAGCTTGCCAACGGCAGCTTTCGAGCGGGTGCGGTCGAAAGCCAGACGACGGTTGGCGACGCTGTCTTCCTTGGCCAGGGTGATCAGCGGCTCGGCAACGCGGCGCAGTTCCTTGGCTTTCGGCAGGGTAGTTTTGATCAGCTCGTGCTCGAACAGCGACACAGCCATGTTCTGGAACATGGCCTTGCGATGTGCGCTCGTGCGGCTCAGATGACGACCACTTTTACGATGACGCATGATTGAAATTCCTTCCCAAACTATCGTTCGGTGAACAATGACGATCAGGCAGTAGCCTTGTCGTCCTTCTTAAGGCTTGCAGGGGGCCAGTTGTCCAGGCGCATACCGAGCGACAGACCACGCGAGGCCAGAACGTCCTTGATTTCGGTCAGGGACTTCTTGCCCAGGTTCGGGGTCTTGAGCAGCTCCACTTCGGTACGCTGAATCAGGTCACCGATGTAGTAGATGTTCTCCGCCTTGAGGCAGTTGGCCGAACGGACGGTCAGTTCCAGATCGTCCACCGGACGCAGCAGGATCGGATCGATCTCGTCTTCCTGCTCGACCACGACCGGCTCGCTGTCGCCCTTGAGGTCGACGAACGCTGCCAGCTGCTGCTGCAGGATAGTGGCGGCACGACGGATGGCTTCTTCCGGATCCAGGGTACCGTTGGTTTCCAGGTCAAGCACGAGCTTGTCCAGGTTGGTACGCTGTTCGACCCGGGCGTTTTCCACCACATAGGCCACGCGACGAACCGGGCTGAACGTAGCATCGAGCTGGAGACGACCGATTGCGCGGGTTTCGTCTTCTTCGCTCTGACGCGCGTCGGCGGGCTCATAGCCACGACCGCGAGCGATTTTCAGCTTCATGTTCAGCGAACCGTTGTCCGCCAGGTGGGCGATGACGTGATCGCCGTTGACGATCTCGACGTCGTGATCGACCTGAATGTCAGAGGCCAGAACCGGCCCCTGACCTTTCTTGCTCAGGCTCAGGGTGACTTCGTCACGGCCGTGCAACTTGATGGCCAGACCCTTGAGATTGAGCAGGATCTCGATCACGTCTTCCTGCACGCCTTCGATGGCGCTGTACTCGTGCAGGACACCGTCGATCTCTGCTTCGACTACCGCGCAGCCAGGCATGGAGGACAACAGGATACGCCGCAGCGCGTTGCCCAAGGTATGGCCGAAACCACGCTCGAGAGGCTCGAGGGTGATCTTGGCACGGGTCTGACTAACCGCCTGCACATCGATATGGCGGGGGTCAGGAACTCATTTACCGAACTCTGCATGGATGCACCTACTTTCTAGCCCTTACTTGGAGTAGAGCTCGACAATCAGGTTTTCGTTGATGTCGGCGGAGAGATCACCACGGGCCGGCACGCTCTTGAAGGTGCCTTCCTTTTTCTCGGTGCTCACTTCGACCCACTCAACCCGGCCACGCTGGCCGCACAGCTCGAGAGCTTGAGCGATACGCAGCTGGTTTTTGGCCTTTTCACGGACCGCGACGACGTCGCCGACCTTGACCTGATAGGAGGGAATGTTGACGGTCTGACCGTTGACGGTGATCGACTTGTGGGAGACCAGCTGGCGCGATTCAGCGCGAGTGGCACCGAAGCCCATGCGATACACCACGTTGTCCAGACGGCATTCGAGCAGTTGCAGCAGGTTTTCACCGGTAGCACCCTTGCGACGGGCAGCTTCCTGGTAGTAACCGGCGAACTGACGCTCGAGGACGCCATAGATACGGCGGACTTTCTGCTTTTCACGCAGCTGCAGACCGTAGTCGGACAGACGACCGCGACGCTGACCATGCTGGCCAGGAACGGTTTCCAGCTTGCACTTCGAGTCGAGGGCACGAGCGCCGCTCTTCAGGAAGAGGTCAGTGCCTTCGCGGCGGGACAGTTTGCACTTGGGACCAATGTAACGAGCCATTTCTCACTGTCTCCTATTACACGCGACGCTTCTTCGGCGGACGGCACCCGTTATGCGGGATAGGCGTCACGTCGGTGATGCTGGCGATCTTGTAACCACAGGCATTCAGGGCGCGAACAGCGGACTCGCGGCCGGGGCCGGGACCTTTGACGTTCACGTCCAGATTCTTCAGACCATATTCCAGAGCGGCTTGGCCGGCACGTTCGGCTGCAATCTGGGCAGCGAACGGGGTGCTCTTACGGGAGCCACGGAAGCCGGAGCCACCGGAGGTCGCCCAGGACAATGCATTGCCCTGACGATCGGTGATGGTCACGATGGTGTTGTTGAAAGACGCATGGATGTGGGCGATGCCATCAACCACTGTCTTTTTGACTTTCTTACGAGGACGAGCAGCAGGTTTTGCCATGACTAGATTCCTGTCGATTCGCGGATGCGATTACTTGCGGATCGGCTTGCGCGGGCCCTTACGGGTACGGGCATTGGTCTTGGTGCGCTGACCACGGACCGGCAGACCACGGCGGTGACGCAGACCGCGGTAGCAACCCAGATCCATCAGGCGCTTGATGTTCATGTTGATTTCGCGGCGCAGGTCACCCTCGGTGAGGATTTTGGCGACCTCGTTACGCAGCTGATCGACCTGCTCGTCGCTCAGTTCTTTGATCTTGGCGGTCGGCTGGATGCCGGTGGCCGCGCAGATCTTCTGAGAGGTGGTGCGACCGACACCATAGATGTAGGTCAGCGAGATAACAGTGTGTTTGTTATCTGGAATGTTGACGCCTGCAATACGGGCCATTCAGAAAAACTCCAATTGACAGCTACCGACGCCCCGGAAGCCAAGAAAAGGGCGCGCGATATTAACGCTGTAGGAACAAATGATCAACCCGGCAGCACACTAGCTGCCGGGTTAGACGCGTGATTCACACTCAGCCTTGGCGCTGCTTGTGACGCGGTTCAGCGCTGCAGATCACGCGCACGACGCCTTCGCGGCGAATGATCTTGCAGTTACGGCACAGCTTCTTGACCGATGCACGAACTTTCATGACAACTCCTCTAACCTTACGGGTAACGGATCAGCGCATCATGCCGCCGCCGTAGCCCTTCAGGTTGGCTTTCTTCATCAGGGACTCGTATTGATGAGATACGAGATGGGATTGGACCTGAGACATGAAGTCCATGACCACTACCACCACGATCAGCAACGACGTCCCACCGAGATAGAACGGCACGTTCGCCGCGACCACCAGGAACTGGGGCAACAAGCACACCGCCGTCATGTACAGGGCACCGAACATGGTCAGCCGGGTCAGCACGCCATCGATATAGCGCGCGGACTGCTCACCAGGACGAATACCCGGAATGAACGCTCCGGATTTCTTCAGGTTCTCGGCCACGTCCTTGGGGTTGAACATCAGCGCTGTATAGAAGAAGCAGAAGAAGATGATCCCTGCACTAAACAGCAAGATGTTCAGCGGCTGACCGGGAGCGATGGCCTGAGCCACGTCCTGCAACCAGCCGAGACCTTCGGACTGACCAAACCACGAACCGAGCGATGCCGGGAACAGCAGGATGCTGCTGGCGAAGATCGCCGGGATGACCCCAGCCATGTTCACCTTGAGCGGCAGATGGCTGTTCTGCGCCGCGAAGACCTTGCGGCCCTGCTGACGCTTGGCGTAGTGCACGGCAATACGACGCTGCCCACGCTCGATGAACACCACGAAGGCGATGATGGCAACCGCCACCACACCCACCATGATCAGCGCGAAGATGTTGATATCGCCCTGCCGTGCCGACTCGAAGGACTGACCGATGGCGCGGGGCAAGCCCGCGACGATACCGGCGAAGATCAGCATCGAGATGCCATTGCCGATACCGCGCTCGGTGATCTGCTCACCCAGCCACATCATGAACAGCGCGCCGGCGACAAACGTGGTGACAGCGACGAAATAGAAGCTGAAGCCCACGCTGAACGCGACGCCCTGACTGGCGAGTCCAACCGACATCCCGGTGGCCTGAACGAGCGCCAGAACCAGCGTGCCGTAACGGGTGTACTGGCTGATCTTGCGACGACCAGACTCACCCTCTTTCTTCAATTGCTCCAGTTGTGGGCTGATGGCGGTAAGCAGCTGCATGATGATCGAGGCCGAGATGTACGGCATGATCCCCAGTGCAAAGATGCTCATCCGCTCCAGCGCACCGCCAGAGAACATGTTGAAGAGGCTAAGAATGGTCCCCTCGTTCTGCCTGAACAGTGCGGCCAGCTGATCGGGATTGATACCCGGAACAGGGATGTGCGCACCGATCCTGTAGACGATGATCGCCAGGAACAGGAATCGGAGGCGGGTCCACAGCTCGGACATACCACCGGTCTTGCTGAGCGCAGAGAGAGCACCTTGCTTAGCCATTTATTCCTCGATCTTGCCGCCAGCTGCTTCGATGGCTGCACGTGCGCCCTTGGTGGCACGAATGCCCTTCAGGGTGACGGCACGAGTGACGTCGCCGGACAGCACAACCTTGACACGCTTGATGTCGCGGCTGATCACGTTGGCGTCTTTCAGCGCCTGCAGATCGACCACATCGACATCAACCTTGGCCAGCTCGGAGGTACGAACCTCGGCACGGTCCAGGGCTTTCAGCGAGACGAAGCCGAATTTCGGCAGACGACGGTGCAGCGGCTGCTGGCCACCCTCGAAACCGGGGGCAACCTTGCCACCGGAACGGGAGGTCAGACCCTTGTGGCCGCGGCCACCGGTCTTGCCCAGGCCGCTACCAATACCACGACCGGGACGCAGCTTCTCGCGGCGAGCGCCGGGAGCGGAACGCAGATCATTCAGTTTCATGACTTAACCCTCCACACGCAGAAGGTAGTAGGCCTTGTTGATCATGCCGCGATTTTCAGGGGTGTCCTGAACTTCGACGGTGTGACCGATGCGACGCAGGCCGAGACCCTTGACGCAAGCCTTGTGATTGGCCAGACGGCCGTGGACGCTCTTGATCAGCGTGACCTTGACGGTTGCGTTAGCCATGATCAGAGAATCTCCTCGACGCTCTTGCCACGCTTGGCGGCAACAGCTTCCGGCGCCTGCATGTGCTTGAGACCTTCAAAGGTCGCGTACACAACGTTTACCGGGTTGGTGGAGCCGTAGCACTTGGCCAGGACGTTCTGCACACCAGCGACTTCCAGGACGGCGCGCATGGCACCACCGGCGATGATGCCGGTACCGTCGGAAGCGGGCTGCATGTACACCTTGGAGGCGCCATGGGCGGCCTTGACCGGGTACTGCAGGGTGGTGCCGTTCAGATCCACCTGGATCATGTTGCGGCGAGCAGCTTCCATAGCCTTCTGGATGGCGGCAGGCACTTCACGGGCCTTGCCACGGCCGAAGCCAACGCGGCCTTTGCCATCGCCAACCACGGTCAGAGCGGTGAAGGCGAAGATACGGCCGCCTTTCACGGTTTTGGCTACGCGGTTAACTTGAACCAGCTTCTCGATATAGCCTTCGTCGCGCTTTTGATCGTTATTTGCCATGACTTAGAACTCCAGCCCGCCTTCACGAGCAGCGTCGGCCAGCGCTTTGACGCGACCATGGTACTTGAAGCCAGAACGATCAAAGGCCACCTGGGTAACGCCAGCGGCCTTGGCACGCTCGGCGACCAGCAGACCAACTTTCTTGGCCGCCTCGACGTTGCTGGTAGCGCTTTCGCGCAGTTCTTTGTCCAGCGTAGAAGCGCTGGCCAGGACCTTGCTGCCATCGGCCGCGATGACCTGGGCATAGATGTGCTGGGAAGAGCGGTACACGCACAGACGGACCACTTCCAGCTCGCGCATCTTCAGGCGAGCCTTGCGAGCGCGACGCAGTCGGGTTTCTTTCTTGACGGTCATTTGCTATGCCCTACTTTTTCTTGGCTTCTTTACGGTGGACGACTTCGTCGGCATACCGTACACCCTTGCCCTTGTAGGGCTCCGGCGGACGGAAACCACGAATCTCAGCCGCAACCTGGCCGACCAGCTGCTTGTCGATACCCTTGATCAGGATTTCGGTCTGGTTGGGGGTTTCTGCGGTGATGCCTTGCGGCAGGTCGTAGTCCACGGGGTGAGAGAAGCCCAGAGCGAGGTTCAGCACCTGACCTTTGGCCTGGGCCTTGTAGCCCACACCGACCAGTTGCAGCTTGCGCTCGAAGCCCTGGCTAACGCCGACCACCATGTTGTTGACCAGGGCACGGGTAGTGCCGGCCATCGCACGGGTCTGCTGATCGCCATTGCGAGCGGCGAAACGCAGCTCACCGGACTCTTGAGTGACTTCAACGGACGGATGGACCTTCAGTTCCAGAGCGCCCTTGGCACCCTTGATCGAAAGAGCCTGACCGGCCAGATTAACTTCGACGCCTGCAGGCAGTCTTACAGGGTTTTTAGCAACGCGAGACATGCTGATTCCCCTTAGAAGACTGTGCAGAGCACTTCGCCGCCAACACCAGCAGCACGGGCTGCGCGATCAGTCATCACACCTTTGTTGGTGGAAACGATCGACACGCCCAGACCGCCACGCACTTTCGGCAGCTGGTCAACGGCTTTGTACTGGCGCAGACCGGGACGGCTGCTACGCTTCAGCTCTTCGATGACAGGCTTGCCTTCGAAGTACTTCAGCTCGATGGACAGCGACGGCTTGGATTCCGCGCTGACCTGAAAATCCGCGATGTAACCTTCGTCCTTGAGGACTTTGGCAACGGCAGCCTTCAGCTTGGAAGAAGGCATGCTCACAACGGCCTTTTCAGCCATCTGGGCATTACGGATACGAGTTAGCATGTCTGCTAACGGGTCCTGCATACTCATGGGCTATTAGCTCCTAATACAGAAATTGAGCCTACCGGCTCTCAAAATCACCCCTCGGCAATAGGCCGATTCGGGCGAGCCGAGCATTCTAGAGACCAGCCTGAAACGAATCAAGCCCCAAAAGGGGCTTGATTCAATTACCGCGATGAAAGGCGCTAGCTGTTACCAGCTGGCCTTCACCAGGCCGGGCACGTCACCGCGCATGGCTGCTTCACGCAGCTTGATGCGGGACAGACCGAACTTGCGGTACACGCCATGCGGACGACCGGTCAGGCGGCAGCGGTTACGCATGCGGCTGGCGCTGGCGTCACGGGGCTGCTTCTGCAGGGCGACCTGGGCATTCCAACGGTCCTCGGGGGAGGCGTTGACATTACCGATGGTCGCCTTCAGCTCGGCGCGCTTCTTGGCGTACTTGGCAACCGTCTGCTGACGCTTCAGCTCGCGGTTAATCATGCTTTGCTTAGCCATCTGAAGACCTCAATCAGTTACGGAACGGGAAGTTGAACGCGCGCAGCAGCGCACGGCCTTCCTCGTCGGTACGAGCGGTGGTGGTCAGGGTGATGTCCATACCACGCAGCGCATCGATCTTGTCGTAATCGATTTCCGGGAAGATGATCTGCTCTTTCACGCCCATGCTGTAGTTGCCACGACCATCGAAGGACTTGGCATTCAGGCCGCGGAAGTCACGCACGCGCGGCAGGGAGATGGACAGCAGACGATCCAGGAATTCATACATGCGATCGCTACGCAGGGTCACCTTGACGCCGATCGGCCAGCCTTCGCGAATCTTGAAGCCAGCAATGGAATTGCGGGCATAAGTCACGACCGGCTTTTGACCAGCGATCTTTTCCAGGTCAGCTACAGCGTTGTCGATGATTTTCTTATCACCGACCGCTTCGCCCAGACCCATGTTCAAGGTGATCTTGGTGATGCGCGGAACTTCCATCACGTTACCCAGCTGAAGCTGCTCTTTCAGCTTGGGCGCGATTTCCTTCCGATAAATCTCTTTCAATCGAGCCATGGTGATCTACCTAGCAGCTTCAGGCCTGGACCGCTTTTTGGGTCGACTTGAAGATACGAATCTTCTTGCCGTCTTCGACTTTGAAACCAACGCGGTCAGCCTTGTTGGTCTCGGAGTTGAAAATGGCAACGTTGGAGACATGCAGAGGAGCTTCTTTCTCTACGATGCCACCCTGAACACCCAGCATGGGGTTGGGCTTGGTGTGGCGCTTGATCAGGTTGACCCCACCAACGACCAGACGGTCATCGGCGAGCACCTTCAGCACCTTGCCACGCTTGCCCTTGTCCTTGCCGGCAATGACGATTACCTCGTCGTCACGACGAATCTTTTGCATGTCGGCTACTCCTTACAGCACTTCGGGGGCAAGGGAGACGATCTTCATGAACTTCTCGGAGCGAAGTTCACGGGTCACCGGCCCAAAGATACGGGTGCCAATCGGCTCTTGCTTGTTGTTCAGCAGAACCGCGGCGTTGCCGTCGAAGCGGATGATGGAACCGTCGGTGCGGCGGACGCCGTGCTTGGTACGCACGACGACTGCAGTCATCACCTGACCTTTCTTCACCTTGCCGCGCGGAATTGCTTCCTTGACGGTGACTTTGATGATGTCGCCAATGCCGGCGTAACGGCGGTGGGAACCGCCGAGCACCTTGATGCACATCACGCGACGAGCGCCGCTGTTGTCGGCGACGTCAAGCATGGATTGAGTCTGGATCATGGCTCTCTACCCTTATACCTGAACGGCGCGCTCGACGACGTCAACCAGGGTCCACGCCTTGGTCTTGGCCAGCGGGCGGGTTTCGCGAATGGTGACCAGGTCACCAATGCGGCACTGATTGGTTTCGTCGTGAGCGTGCAGCTTGGTGGAACGCTTCACGTATTTGCCGTAGATCGGGTGCTTGACGCGACGCTCGATCAGTACGGTGACGGTTTTGTCCATCTTGTCGCTGACCACTCGGCCGGTCAGCGTACGGACAGTTTTTTCAGCTTCAGCCATGATCACTTACCTGCCTGCTGGTTCAGCACAGTCTTGACGCGAGCGATGTCGCGCTTCACTTGCGAGAGCATGTGAGACTGACCCAACTGGCCAGTTGCCTTCTGCATACGCAGATTGAACTGGTCACGCAGCAGGTTGAGAAGCTGCTCGTTCAGCTCCTCTACGGATTTCTCACGCAAATCTTTCGCTTTCATCACATCACCGTCCGCTTAACAAAGGAGGTTTCGAGCGGAAGCTTGGCAGCGGCCAGGGCAAATGCCTGACGAGCCAGATCCTCGGAAACACCCTCGATCTCGTACAGGACCTTGCCCGGCTGGATCTGGGCTACCCAGTACTCGACACTACCCTTACCTTTACCCATCCGCACTTCGAGAGGCTTCTTGGTGACAGGCTTGTCAGGGAAGACGCGGATCCAGATCTTGCCGCCACGCTTTACGTGACGGGTCAGCGCACGACGTGCGGATTCGATCTGGCGAGCGGTCAGACGGCCACGGCCGACAGCCTTCAGCGCGTACTCGCCGAAGCTGACCTTGCTACCGCGATGAGCCAGACCACGGTTGTGGCCGGTCATCTGCTTGCGGAATTTTGTACGCTTGGGTTGCAGCATGTTGCGTACTCCTTACTTAGCAGCAGCTTTTTTGCGCGGAGCCGGGGCGACGGGCTTGAGCTCTTCCTGGCGGCCACCAATGACCTCACCCTTGAAGATCCAGACCTTCACACCGATCACACCGTAAGTGGTGTGAGCTTCCGCAGTGGCGTAGTCGATATCGGCACGCAGGGTGTGCAGGGGCACACGACCTTCGCGATACCACTCGGTACGGGCGATTTCAGCACCGCCCAGACGACCGCTCACCTGAATCTTGATGCCTTTGGCACCAATGCGGATCGCGTTCTGCACGGCGCGCTTCATGGCACGACGGAACATCACACGACGCTCAAGCTGCTGCGCAACGCTCTGCGCAACCAGGGCACCGTCGAGCTCCGGCTTGCGGATCTCTTCGATGTTGATGTGCACGGGCACACCCATTCTTGCGGTCAGGTCCTGACGCAGCTTCTCGACATCCTCACCTTTCTTGCCGATCACGATACCGGGACGGGCGGTGTGGATGGTGATGCGTGCGGTTTGAGCCGGGCGATGAATATCGATACGGCTTACGGACGCGCTTTTTAGTTTGTCCTGGAGGTACTCACGAACCTTCAGGTCGGCCAGCAGATAGTCCGCATAAGTGCGCTTATCCGCGTACCAGACCGAAGTGTGCTCCTTGACGATACCCAGGCGAATGCCATTGGGATGTACTTTCTGACCCATCTGATCGACTCCGTTACTTGTCCGCAACCTTGACCGTGATATGGCAAGACCGCTTCACGATGCGATCAGCACGACCTTTGGCACGCGGCATGATGCGCTTGAGCGAACGACCTTCGTTTACGAAGACAGTGGAAACCTTCAGGTCGTCCACATCGGCGCCTTCATTGTGCTCGGCGTTGGCAACAGCCGACTCCAGCACCTTCTTCATGATTTCAGCGGCTTTCTTGCTGCTGAAAGTCAACAGGTTGAGCGCTTCGCCCACCTTCTTCCCGCGGATCTGGTCGGCGACCAAGCGGGCTTTCTGGGCGGAGATACGAGCGCCCGACAGCTTAGCGGCTACTTCCATCTTCCTTACCCCTTAACGCTTGGCTTTCTTGTCAGCCGCATGACCGCGATAGGTGCGGGTAGCAGCGAACTCGCCGAGTTTGTGGCCGACCATGTCTTCGTTCACCAGAACGGGGACATGTTGACGACCGTTGTGCACAGCGATGGTCAGACCGACCATCTGCGGCAGGATCATCGAACGACGCGACCAGGTTTTGATCGGTTTGCGTTCGTTCTTTTCCACCGCAACTTCGATCTTCTTCAACAGGTGAAGATCGATAAAAGGACCTTTCTTCAGAGAACGGGGCACAGTCGAATCCTCTACTGATTACTTGCCGCGACGGACAATCATCTTGTCGGTACGCTTGTTGGAGCGCGTCTTGAGACCCTTGGTCTTGACGCCCCACGGCGAAACCGGATGACGGCCACCGGAAGTACGACCTTCACCACCACCGTGCGGGTGATCGACCGGGTTCATGGCAACACCACGAACGGTCGGACGCACGCCACGCCAGCGGGTGGCACCGGCCTTACCCAGCGAACGCAGGCTGTGCTCACCGTTGGACACTTCGCCCAGGGTGGCACGGCACTCGGACAGCACCTTGCGCATTTCACCGCTGCGCAGACGCACGGTGACGTAGGCGCCTTCGCGGGCGACCAGCTGAGCGGAGGTACCCGCGGAGCGAGCGATCTGAGCGCCTTTGCCAGGCTTCAGCTCGATACCGTGGATGGTGCTACCGACCGGCACGTTACGCAGCGGCAGGTTGTTGCCAGCCTTGATGGGCGCGCCAGCGCCGGACAGCAGCTGGTCACCGGCAGCAACGCCCTTGGGGGCGATGATGTAGCGACGCTCGCCATCGGCGTACTTCAGCAGAGCGATGTGTGCAGTACGGTTCGGATCGTATTCGATACGCTCAACGACGGCAGGGATGCCATCCTTGTTGCGACGGAAATCGACCAGACGGTAGTGCTGCTTGTGACCACCGCCGATGTGGCGAGTGGTGATACGACCATTGTTGTTACGGCCGCCGGACTTGCTCTTCTTCTCCAGCAAAGGAGCGTAAGGCGCGCCTTTGTGCAGATCGGAGTTGACCACCTTGACCACAAAGCGGCGGCCAGCGGAGGTCGGCTTGCATTTTACGATTGCCATGATGCCCCCTGATTACTCGGCGCTGCTGGAAAAGTCGAGATCCTGGCCCGGCTGGAGCGCGATGTACGCTTTTTTCCAGTCGTTACGCTTGCCCAGACCACGAGCGGTACGCTTGGTCTTGCCCTGGACGTTCAGGGTGCTGACGCTGCGGACCTTGACCTCGAACAGCTGCTCGACGGCCTTCTTGATTTCCAGCTTGGTTGCATCGGTGGCAACCTTGAATACGAACTGCTTCTGGCTGTCCGCCAGCATGGTGGCCTTCTCGGAGATGTGCGGGCCAAGCAGCACTTTGAATACGCGTTCCTGGTTCATGCCAGCAGCTCCTCGAATTTCTTCACGGCGGACACAGTGACCAGCACCTTGTCGTAGGCGATCAGGCTGACCGGGTCGGAACCCTGGACATCACGCACGTCGACGAAAGGCAGGTTGCGGGCGGCCAGATACAGATTCTGGTCGACAGCGTCGGTCACGATCAGCACGTCGCTCAGGCCCAGGCCGTCCAGCTTGCTGACCAGGGTCTTGGTCTTGGGCGCATCGACGGCGAAGTCGTCAACCACGACCAGACGATCCAGACGGACCAGCTCGGCGAGGATGGAGCGCAGTGCAGCGCGGTACATCTTCTTGTTCAGCTTCTGGCTGTGATCCTGGGGCTTGGCTGCGAAAGCCACGCCACCGGAGCGCCAGATGGGGCTGCGGATGGTACCGGCACGGGCACGACCGCTGCCCTTCTGACGCCAGGGCTTCTTGCCGCCGCCACGGACTTCGGAACGGGTCTTCTGGGCACGGGTGCCCTGACGACCGCCAGCCATGTAGGCGACGACTGCCTGGTGAACCAGGGTCTCGTTGAATTCACCGCCGAAGGTGTGCTCAGAGACTTCGATAGCTTGAGAGCCATTCACATTGAGTTGCATGTTCTCTCTCCTCTCAACCACGGGCCTTGACAGCGGGACGCACGATCACGTCACCACCCGGCGCGCCGGGGACGGCACCCTTGACCAGCAGCAGGTTGCGCTCGGCGTCTACACGCACGACTTCCAGCGACTGAACGGTTACACGCTCCGCACCCAGGTGACCGGACATTTTCTTGCCCTTGAACACTCGACCAGGAGTCTGGCACTGGCCGATGGAACCAGGTGCACGGTGGGAAACGGAGTTACCGTGGGTGTTGTCCTGACCACGGAAGTTCCAGCGCTTGATGGTACCGGCGTAGCCCTTACCTTTGGACTGACCAGTGACATCAACCATCTGACCGGCTTCGAACAGGGCTACGGTAACTTCGTCACCTGCCTTGTACTCACCGTCTTCCAGGCGGAATTCGAGGACGCTACGACCAGCAGCAACGCTGGCCTTGGCGAAGTGACCGGCTTGCGCCTTGGTCACGCGGGAAGCACGACGCTCGCCCACGGTTACCTGAATGGCGCGATAGCCATCGGTTTCTTCGCTCTTGAATTGGGTTACGCGATTCGGCTCGATCTCAATGACCGTGACCGGAACGGAAACGCCTTCTTCGGTGAAAACGCGGGTCATACCGCATTTACGACCGACTAAACCAATCGTCATGTTGAGAACCTCTTGAGTGTACGGGGCTTTCACCCGCTATGGCCGCCCATTTCAGAGCGTTACACGACTGAAACCTTGACGGTCTCAGCCGAGGCTGATTTGCACTTCAACGCCAGCGGCGAGATCGAGCTTCATCAGCGCATCGACGGTCTTGTCGGTGGGCTGAACGATGTCGAGCACACGCTTGTGGGTACGAATTTCGTACTGGTCACGAGCGTCCTTGTTGACGTGCGGAGAAATCAGCACTGTGTAACGTTCCTTGCGGGTAGGCAGAGGAATCGGACCACGCACCTGAGCACCAGTACGTTTCGCAGTTTCTACGATTTCCTGGGTGGATTGATCGATCAGGCGATGATCAAAAGCCTTCAACCGAATACGGATTTGTTGATTTTGCATTTGACCTCAGACTCCAAGCTTTCCTCTCGGACAAAAAGGTGCCCGATTAAAGGAGGCGCAATTCTAAGGATGTCGCCAGCGGCTGTCAAGAACGCCTCTTTTGCCATCTGTCAATTTCACGAGGCAAGAAAAAAGGCCCCGAGGGGCCTTTTTTCGTTTCAGATCAATCGATTACTCGATGATCTTGGCAACCACGCCGGCGCCGACGGTACGACCGCCTTCACGGATGGCGAAACGCAGACCGTCTTCCATCGCGATCGGAGCGATCAGGGTGACAACCATCTTGATGTTGTCGCCCGGCATCACCATCTCGACGCCTTCCGGCAGCTCGCAGTTACCGGTCACGTCGGTGGTGCGGAAGTAGAACTGCGGACGGTAGCCCTTGAAGAACGGGGTGTGACGACCGCCTTCTTCCTTGGACAGCACGTACACTTCGCACTCGAACTTGGTGTGCGGCTTGATGGTGTTCGGCTTGGCCAGAACCTGGCCACGCTCCACGTCTTCACGCTTGGTGCCACGCAGCAGCACGCCGACGTTCTCGCCAGCACGGCCTTCGTCCAGCAGCTTGCGGAACATTTCAACGCCGGTGCAGGTGGTCTTGACGGTGGCCTTGATGCCCACGATCTCGACTTCTTCCTGGATGCGGACGATGCCACGCTCGACACGACCGGTGACCACGGTGCCGCGACCGGAGATCGAGAACACGTCCTCGATCGGCATCAGGAACGGCTTGTCGATGGCACGCTCGGGCTCGGGGATGTACGAGTCCAGGGTCTCGACCAGCTTGCGCACGGCAGAGGTACCCATTTCGTTGTCGTCGTTGCCGTTCAGCGCCATCAGCGCGGAGCCGATCACGATCGGGGTGTCGTCGCCCGGGAAGTCGTAGGTGTTCAGCAGATCGCGAACTTCCATCTCGACCAGTTCCAGCAGCTCGGCGTCGTCAACCATGTCGGCCTTGTTCAGGAACACGACGATGTAGGGAACGCCTACCTGACGGGACAGCAGGATGTGCTCGCGGGTCTGCGGCATGGGGCCGTCAGCAGCCGAGCAAACCAGGATCGCGCCGTCCATCTGGGCAGCACCGGTGATCATGTTCTTCACGTAGTCGGCGTGGCCGGGGCAGTCGACGTGCGCGTAGTGACGGATCGCCGAGTCGTACTCAACGTGGGAGGTGTTGATGGTGATACCACGAGCCTTTTCTTCCGGCGCGTTGTCGATCTGGTCGAAACCACGAGCGGAACCGCCCCAGGTGTCGGCACAGACTTTGGTCAGCGCAGCGGTCAGAGTGGTCTTGCCATGGTCAACGTGACCGATGGTGCCCACGTTCAGGTGCGGTTTGTTACGTTCGAATTTTTCTTTAGCCACGAGATAAAACCTCTAGTCAAAGCGCTGATTAAGCTTGTTTCTTGATGATGGCTTCGGCGATGTTCGACGGAGCTTCGGCGTACTTGGAGAACTCCATGGAGTAGCTTGCGCGACCCTGAGACATGGAGCGGACATCCGTAGCGTAGCCAAACATCTCGCCCAGCGGAACCTCGGCACGGATGACCTTGCCGGTCACGGTGTCTTCCATACCCTGGATCAGGCCACGACGACGGTTCAGGTCGCCCATGACGTCGCCCATGTAGTCTTCCGGGGTCACGACCTCGACCTTCATGATCGGCTCGAGCAGCACGGCACCACCCTTCTGGGTGAGCTGCTTGGTCGCCATGGAGGCGGCGATCTTGAACGCCATCTCGTTGGAGTCGACGTCGTGGTAGGAACCATCGAACACAGCGGCCTTCAGGCCGAGCAGCGGATAGCCGGCAACGATGCCGTTCTTCATCTGCTCTTCGATGCCCTTCTGGATCGCCGGGATGTATTCCTTCGGAATCACACCACCCACGACTTCGCTGACGAACTCCAGACCTTCCTGACCTTCGTCGGCCGGCGCGAAGCGAATCCAGCAGTGACCGAACTGGCCACGACCACCCGACTGGCGAACGAACTTGCCTTCGATCTCGCAGGTGTTGCGGATGGTTTCGCGGTAGGCGACCTGAGGCTTACCGATGTTCGCTTCCACGCCGAATTCGCGCTTCATGCGGTCCACCAGGATGTCCAGGTGCAGCTCGCCCATGCCGGAGATGATGGTCTGACCGGACTCTTCGTCGGTCTTGACGCGGAACGAGGGATCTTCCTGAGCCAGCTTGCCCAGTGCGATACCCATCTTTTCCTGGTCGGCCTTGGTCTTCGGCTCGACGGCGACCGAAATCACCGGCTCCGGGAAGTCCATGCGCTCGAGGATGATCGGCTTCTCGATCGAGCACAGGGTGTCACCGGTGGTGACGTCCTTCATGCCGATCAGGGCGGCGATGTCGCCAGCACGAACTTCCTTGATCTCTTCACGGGTGTTGGCGTGCATCTGCACCATACGGCCGACGCGCTCCTTCTTGCCCTTCACCGAGTTGATGACGGAGTCACCGGAGCTCAGTACACCCGAGTAGACGCGGGCGAAGGTCAAGGTACCCACGAAGGGGTCGGTAGCGATCTTGAACGCCAGAGCCGAGAAGGGCTCGTTATCGTCTGCGTGACGCTCGTCGTGGATTTCCTCGTTGTCCGGGTTGGTACCCTTGATCGCGGGAATCTCGACCGGCGCCGGCAGGAAGTCGATCACGGCGTCCAGAACCAGGGGCACGCCCTTGTTCTTGAAGGACGAACCGCAGACGGCCGGGACGATTTCGCAGGCGATGGTACGCTGACGCAGGCCGGCCTTGATCTCGTCGATCGACAGCTCGCCACCTTCCAGGTACTTGTTCATCAGCTCTTCGTTGGCTTCGGCCGCAGCCTCGACCATGTTGGAGCGCCACTGCTCGGCATCGGCCAGCATGTCCGCAGGAATGTCTTCCTCGCGATAGGTCATGCCCTGGTCGTCATCGTTCCAGAAGATGGCCTTCATCTTCAGCAGGTCGATCTGGCCCAGGAAGTTCTCTTCCGCGCCGATGGCCAGCTGAACCGGGACCGGAGTGTGGCCCAGGCGCTTCTTGATCTGCTCGACGACGCGCAGGAAGTTGGCACCGGCACGGTCCATCTTGTTGACGTAGACGATGCGCGGGACGCCGTACTTGTTGGCCTGACGCCATACGGTTTCGGACTGGGGCTCGACACCGGAGGTACCGCAGAACACTACGACCGCACCGTCCAGCACGCGCAGGGAACGCTCCACCTCAATGGTGAAGTCCACGTGGCCGGGGGTATCGATGATGTTTACGCGGTACTTGTCGTACTGCTTGGTCGAACCGGACCAGAACGCGGTGGTGGCAGCGGAGGTGATGGTGATACCACGCTCCTGCTCCTGCACCATCCAGTCCATGGTCGCAGCGCCGTCGTGAACCTCACCCATTTTGTGGTTCACGCCGGTATAGAACAGAATCCGCTCGGTGGTAGTCGTCTTACCTGCGTCCACGTGGGCGCAGATACCGATGTTCCGATAGCGGTTAATAGCGGTTGTACGAGCCATAAGGTCCTCGCTTGATTGGAAGCGCTAGGCTTAGAAGCGGTAGTGCGAGAAGGCCTTGTTGGCTTCTGCCATGCGATGCACGTCTTCGCGCTTCTTGACTGCGGCACCCTTGCCTTCAAAAGCGTCCATGAGTTCACCCGCCAGGCGCAGAGCCATGGACTTCTCACCACGCTTGCGCGCGGAGTCCACCAGCCAGCGCATGGCCAGGGCATTACGACGGGAAGGACGAACCTCAACCGGCACCTGGTAGGTAGCACCGCCGACACGGCGGGACTTCACTTCGACCAGCGGAGCGATGGCGTCGAGCGCTTTTTCGAAAACTTCCAGGGGTTCGGCATTCTTGGAACGCTCTTTGACCTTGTCCAGAGCACCATAAACGATACGCTCGGCAACGGCTTTCTTGCCGCTCTCCATCACGTGGTTCATGAACTTGGCCAGGATCTGGCTTCCGTATTTCGGATCGTCAAGTATTTCGCGCTTGGCCGCTACACGACGTCTTGGCATTGATAAGCCCTCAAAACGGTCTTCAGGTTAGCTCGGGACTCGTTGCCCGACCTTACTCTTATCGACTCGAACAAAAAGAAAGGTGATTACTTCGGACGCTTGGTGCCGTACTTGGAACGGCCCTGCTTGCGGTCCTTCACACCGGTGGTGTCCAGCGAGCCGCGCACGGTGTGATAACGCACACCCGGCAGATCCTTGACCCGGCCACCGCGGATCAGCACGACGCTGTGTTCCTGCAGATTGTGACCTTCACCGCCGATGTAGGAGGTGACTTCGAAGCCGTTGGTCAGACGTACACGGCAGACCTTCCGCAGTGCGGAGTTGGGCTTCTTGGGAGTGGTGGTGTACACGCGGGTGCACACGCCACGACGTTGCGGGCAGTTTTGCAGCGCAGGCACGTCGGATTTCTCGACGATACGCTTGCGTGCACTACGCACCAGCTGGTTGATAGTTGCCATCTATAGCTCCACTGATTGTCTTGCGACATAAACGAAATAGCAGAACGTCAGTCCTGCCCATTTTCGGGGAACGAAAGTCTAAAGAGCTTGGGCGCTCCAGTCAAGACAAAGCCCCCGGACGCCTGGGGCGCCGGGGGCTTTGTCAAGCGAGACCTGCTACCGAACTCAGCTGGCGCTGGAGTTCAGCGCCTCGGTCAGGGCGGCTTCGGCCTCGCTGGCGCTCACGCGCTGCGGCTTGCCGAGTTCGCGCTGGCGCTTGCGCTCGCTGTGGTAGGCCAGACCGGTACCGGCCGGGATCAGACGACCCACTACCACGTTTTCCTTCAGGCCGCGCAGGAAGTCGCGCTTGCCGGTCACGGCGGCTTCGGTCAGGACACGGGTGGTCTCCTGGAAGGAAGCGGCCGAGATGAAGGACTCGGTGGACAGCGAAGCCTTGGTGATACCCAGCAGGACGCGCTCGTACTTGGCGACGAAACGATCATTGCCCACCAGTTGCTCGTTCTCTTCCAGGACGTGGGTCAGTTCGACCTGATCGCCCTTGATGAAGCTCGAGTCGCCGGTGTCGCTCACTTCGACCTTGCGCAGCATCTGCCGCAGGATGGTCTCGATGTGCTTGTCGTTGATCTTCACGCCCTGCAGACGGTACACGTCCTGGATCTCGTTGACGATGTACTTGGCCAGCGCGCTGACACCCAGCAGACGCAGGATATCGTGCGGGTTGCTCGGACCGTCGGAGATGACTTCGCCGCGGCTTACCTGTTCGCCTTCGAAGACGTTCAGGTGGCGCCACTTCGGAATCAGCTCCTCGTAGGGATCGGTGCCATCGGTCGGGGTGATGACCAGACGACGCTTGCCCTTGGTTTCCTTGCCAAAGGAGATGGTACCGCTGATCTCCGCCAGGATTGCCGGCTCCTTGGGACGACGCGCCTCGAAGAGGTCGGCCACGCGGGGCAGACCACCGGTGATGTCGCGGGTCTTGGAGGTTTCCTGGGGGATACGGGCGATAACGTCACCCACATGCACCTTGGCACCGTCGCTCAGGTTGACCAGCGCGTTCGGCGGCAGGAAGTACTGGGCCGGTACGTCGGTACCCGGCAGCAGCAGGTCCTTGCCATTGGCGTCGATCAGCTTGACCGCCGGACGGATGTCCTTGCCGGACGTCGGACGATCCTTGGCGTCGAGCACCTCGATGTTGGTCAGACCGGTCAGTTCGTCGGTCTGGCGCTTGATGGTGATGCCCTCCTCCATGCCGACGAAGGCCACGGTACCGTCCATCTCGGTGACGATGGGGTGGGTGTGCGGGTCCCACTTGGCGACGATGGCGCCAGCGTCGACCTTGTCGCCTTCCTTGACCGAAATCACTGCACCGTAGGGCAGCTTGTAGCGCTCGCGCTCGCGACCGAAGTCGTCGGCGATGGCCAGCTCACCGGAACGGGACACGGCAACCAGGGCGCCATCGGCACGTTCGACGTGCTTCAGGTTGTGCAGGCGGATGGCGCCGCCGTTCTTGACCTGGACGCTGTCGGCCGCGGAGGTCCGGCTGGCCGCACCACCGATGTGGAAGGTACGCATGGTCAGCTGGGTACCCGGCTCACCGATGGACTGGGCGGCGATGACGCCGACCGCTTCACCGATGTTGACCTGATGACCGCGAGCCAGATCGCGACCGTAGCACTTGGCGCAGATGCCATGACGGGTTTCGCAGGTGATCGGCGAACGCACCACGACTTCGTCGACGCTGTTGAGCTCGAGGAACTCGACCCAGCGCTCGTCGACCAGGGTGCCGGCCGGCACGATGATCTCGTCGGTACCCGGCTTGGGCACGTCACGGGCGATGACTCGACCCAGCACGCGCTCACCCAGGGGCTCGACCACGTCGCCGCCTTCGATGTGCGGGGTCATGATCAGGCCGCGCTCGGTACCGCAGTCGACCTCGGTCACCACCAGGTCCTGGGCCACGTCGACTAGACGACGGGTCAGGTAACCGGAGTTCGCGGTCTTCAGTGCGGTATCCGCGAGACCCTTACGGGCACCGTGGGTGGAGATGAAGTACTGGAGTACGTTCAGGCCTTCACGGAAGTTGGCGGTAATGGGCGTCTCGATGATGGAGCCGTCCGGCTTGGCCATCAGGCCACGCATGCCGGCGAGCTGACGAATCTGGGCCGCGGAACCCCGGGCGCCGGAATCGGCCATCATATACATGGAGTTGAAGGACTCCTGATCGACTTCCTTGCCCGCGCGGTCGATGACCTTCTCTTTCGAGAGGTTGGTCATCATCGCCTTGGACACTTCGTCGTTGGCCTTCGACCAGAGGTCGATCACCTTGTTGTACTTCTCGCCCTGGGTCACCAGGCCGGAGGCGTACTGGCTCTCGATCTCCTTCACCTCGGCGGTGGCAGCATCGATGATGCGCGCCTTCTCATCCGGAATGACGAAGTCGTTGACGCCGATGGAGACGCCGGACAGGGTCGAATAGGCGAAACCGGTGTACATCAGCTGGTCGGCGAAGATGACGGTGTCCTTCAGACCCACCACGCGGTAGCAGTGGTTGATCAGCTTGGAGATGGCCTTCTTCTTCATCGACTGGTTGACCACGTCATACGGCAGACCGGCAGGCACGACCTGGAACAGCAGCGCGCGGCCGACGGTGGTGTCGACGATGCGGGTGTTCTTGGTCAGGCTGCCGTCCTTGTGACGGATGGTCTCGTTGATGCGCACCTTGACCTTGGCATGCAGGGCGGCTTCGCCGGCACGGAAGACGCGATCGACTTCCTGCAGGTCGGCGAACACGCGGCCTTCGCCCTTGGCGTTGATGGCTTCGCGGGTCATGTAGTACAGACCCAGCACCACGTCCTGCGACGGCACGATGATCGGCTCGCCGTTGGCGGGCGACAGGATGTTGTTGGTCGACATCATCAGGGCGCGCGCTTCCAGCTGGGCTTCCAGCGTCAGCGGCACGTGCACGGCCATCTGGTCACCGTCGAAGTCGGCGTTGTACGCGGCGCAGACCAGCGGGTGCAGCTGGATGGCCTTGCCTTCGATGAGGACCGGCTCGAACGCCTGGATACCCAGACGGTGCAGGGTCGGGGCGCGGTTGAGCAGCACCGGGTGTTCGCGGATGACTTCGGCGAGAACGTCCCAGACCTCGGGCAGTTCGCGCTCGACCATCTTCTTGGCGGCCTTGATGGTGGTCGCCATGCCGCGGGCTTCCAGCTTGCCGAAGATGAACGGCTTGAACAGCTCCAGCGCCATCTTCTTGGGCAGACCGCACTGGTGCAGACGCAGGGTCGGGCCCACGGTGATAACGGAACGACCGGAGTAGTCGACGCGCTTGCCCAGCAGGTTCTGACGGAAACGACCCTGCTTGCCCTTGATCATGTCGGCCAGGGACTTCAGCGGGCGCTTGTTGGAGCCGGTGATGGCCCGGCCGCGACGGCCGTTGTCCAGCAGGGCGTCAACGGCTTCCTGCAGCATGCGCTTCTCGTTGCGCACGATGATGTCGGGCGCGGCGAGGTCGAGCAGCCGCTTGAGGCGGTTGTTCCGGTTGATGACGCGACGATAGAGATCGTTCAGGTCGGAGGTCGCGAAGCGACCGCCATCCAGCGGTACCAGCGGACGCAGGTCCGGCGGCAGCACGGGCAGCACGGTCATGACCATCCACTCCGGCTTGTTGCCGGAACCCTGGAAGGCTTCCATCAGCTTCAGGCGCTTGGACAGCTTCTTGATCTTGGTCTCGGAGTTGGTCTGCGGAATCTCTTCGCGCAGGCGACCGATCTCGTGCTCCAGATCAATGGCGCCGAGCAGCTGGAATACGGCTTCCGCACCCATGCGGGCGTCGAAGTCGTCACCGAATTCTTCCAGTGCCTCGAAGTACTGCTCGTCGTTCAGCAGCTGGTACTTCTCGAGGGTGGTCATGCCCGGATCAATCACCACGTAGCTCTCGAAATAGAGCACGCGCTCGATGTCACGCAGGGTCATGTCCAGCAGCAGGCCGATACGCGACGGCAGCGACTTCAGGAACCAGATGTGGGCGACGGGCGAAGCCAGCTCGATGTGACCCATGCGCTCGCGGCGCACCTTGGCCAGGGCGACTTCCACGCCGCACTTCTCGCAGATCACGCCGCGGTGCTTGAGGCGCTTGTACTTTCCGCACAGGCACTCGTAGTCCTTGACCGGGCCAAATATCTTGGCGCAGAACAGACCATCGCGCTCGGGCTTGAAGGTACGGTAGTTGATGGTCTCCGGCTTCTTCACTTCACCGAACGACCAGGAACGAATCATCTCGGGCGAGGCCAGACCGATACGGATGGCATCGAACTCCTCGAGTTGACCCTGGTTTTTCAACAGATTGAGCAAGTCTTTCAAGGCCTTTCCTCCTCACGGACCGGAGGCGACCGCCGCGCGGTCGCCTCCTCTAGGGTCTCGTGTTATTCGGTTTCCAGTTCGATATCGATGCCGAGCGAGCGGATTTCCTTGATCAGTACGTTGAAGGACTCGGGCATGCCGGCCTCCATGCGGTGATCCCCGTCCACGATGTTCTTGTACATCTTGGTCCGGCCGTTCACATCGTCCGACTTCACCGTCAGCATTTCCTGCAGGGTGTAAGCCGCGCCATAGGCCTCCAGTGCCCAGACCTCCATCTCCCCGAAACGCTGACCACCGAACTGCGCCTTACCACCCAGCGGCTGCTGGGTAACCAGGCTGTAGGAACCGGTGGAACGGGCGTGCATCTTGTCGTCCACCAGGTGGTTCAGCTTGAGCATGTACATGTAGCCGACGGTGGTGGTGCGCTCGAAGGCATTGCCGGTGCGGCCGTCGTACAGACGCATCTGGCCACTCTCCGGCAGATCGGCCAGCTTCAGCATAGCCTTGATCTCGCTTTCCTTGGCACCGTCGAACACCGGGGTGGCCATGGGCACACCGCCACGCAGGTTCTTCGCCAGGTCAAGGACTTCCTTATCGCTCAGGTCGTCGAGCTTCTCCTGACGGCCACCGATCTCGTTGTAGATCTCGTGCAGGAAGCTGCGCAGTTCGGCAACCTTGCGCTGCTCCTCGATCATCACGTTGATCTTCTCGCCCAGGCCCTTGGCCGCGAGGCCCAGGTGGGTTTCGAGGATCTGACCGACGTTCATCCGCGAAGGTACGCCCAGCGGATTCAGCACGATGTCCACCGGCGTGCCGTTGGCGTCGTAGGGCATGTCTTCGACCGGCATGATCACCGAGACCACACCCTTGTTACCGTGACGACCGGCCATCTTGTCGCCCGGCTGGATACGGCGCTTGATGGCGAGGTAGACCTTGACGATCTTCAGTACGCCCGGCGCCAGGTCATCGCCCTGCTGCAGCTTGCGCTTCTTGTCTTCGAACTTGTCATCCAGCAGCTGGCGACGGTCGGACAGGTAGGCCTGGGCCTTTTCCAGCTGCTCGTTGTGAGCATCTTCCGCCATGCGCAGCTTGAACCACTGACCACGCTCGAGGCCGTTCAGGTACTCGTCGGTGATGACGGCACCCTTCTTGACCGCCGGGCCGCCTTCGGCGACCTGACCGACCAGGGCCTGACGAAGACGCTCGAAGGTCGCGCCTTCGACGATGCGGAACTCCTCGTTCAGATCCTTGCGGATCTCGTCGAGCTGGGACTTCTCGATGGCCAGGGCGCGGGAGTCGCGCTCGACGCCGTCACGGGTGAAGACCTGGACGTCGATGACGGTACCCTTGGTGCCGGTGGGCACACGCAGGGAGGTGTCCTTCACGTCGCTGGCCTTCTCGCCGAAGATGGCGCGCAGCAGCTTCTCTTCCGGAGTCAGCTGGGTTTCGCCCTTGGGCGTGACCTTGCCGACCAGGATGTCACCGGCACCGACTTCGGCACCGACGTAAACGATACCGGCCTCGTCCAGCTTGTTCAGCGCAGCCTCACCCACGTTCGGGATGTCGGAGGTGATTTCCTCCGGGCCGAGCTTGGTGTCACGGGCCACACAGGTTAGTTCCTGGATGTGGATGGTGGTGAAGCGATCTTCCTGGACCACGCGCTCCGATAGACAGATGGAGTCTTCGAAGTTGAAGCCGTTCCAGGGCATGAAGGCTACGCGCATGTTCTGACCCAGTGCCAGCTCGCCCATGTCGGTCGAGGGGCCATCGGCCAGGATGTCGAACTTGGCCACCTGATCACCCTTGCTCACCAGCGGACGCTGGTTGATGCAGGTGTTCTGGTTGGAACGGGTGTACTTGGTCAGGTTGTAGATGTCGACGCCGGCTTCACCGGTCTCGACTTCGTCATCATTGACGCGCACCACGATACGGCTGGCATCGACGGAGTCGATCACGCCACCCCGACGGGCGACGACGCAGACGCCGGAGTCACGGGCGACGTTGCGCTCCATGCCGGTACCGACCAGCGGCTTGTCCGAACGCAGGGTCGGCACGGCCTGACGCTGCATGTTGGAACCCATCAGCGCGCGGTTGGCGTCGTCGTGCTCGAGGAACGGAATCAGCGAGGCGGCGACGGAGACGACCTGCTTGGGCGAAACGTCCATCAGGGTGACGTCTTCGGGCGCCTTGACGGTGAATTCGTTCAGATGACGCACGGCTACCAGCTCGTCGATCAGCCGGTTGTTCTCGTCCAGCCCTGCAGAAGCCTGTGCGATCACATGGTTGGCTTCTTCAATGGCCGACAGGAAGACGATCTCGTCGGTGGCCACGCCGTCCTTGACCATGCGGTACGGGCTTTCGAGGAAGCCGTACTGATTGGTGCGGGCATAGGCAGCCAGGGAGTTGATCAGGCCGATGTTCGGACCTTCCGGCGTTTCGATCGGGCAGACCCGGCCGTAGTGCGTCGGGTGTACGTCACGGACTTCGAAGCCGGCACGCTCACGGGTCAGACCGCCCGGGCCGAGTGCGGAGACGCGGCGCTTGTGGGTGATCTCCGACAGCGGGTTGTTCTGGTCCATGAACTGGGACAGCTGGCTGGAACCGAAGAATTCCTTGATCGCGGCGGCCACGGGCTTGGCGTTGATCAGATCCTGCGGCATCAGGCCTTCGCTCTCGGCCATGGACAGGCGTTCCTTGACGGCACGCTCTACCCGCACCAGGCCCACGCGGAACTGGTTCTCGGCCATTTCACCGACGCAACGGACACGGCGGTTACCCAGGTGGTCGATGTCGTCGACGATGCCCTTGCCGTTACGGATGTCGACCAGAGTCTTGAGCACATCGACGATGTCTTCGCGACTCAGGACGCCCGAGCCTTCGATGGCGTCGCGACCGATACGGCGGTTGAACTTCATGCGGCCGACAGCGGACAGGTCGTAACGCTCGGCGCTGAAGAACAGGTTGTTGAACAGGGTCTCGGCAGCTTCCTTGGTCGGCGGCTCGCCGGGACGCATCATCCGGTAGATCTCGACCAGGGCTTCCAGCTGGTTGCCGGTGGAGTCGATCTTCAGGGTATCGGAGATGAACGGACCGCAGTCGATGTCGTTGGTGTACAGCGTCTCGAACTGCACGACATTGGCCTTGGCCATCTTGGCCAGCATGTCCAGGGTCAGTTCGGTGTTGCACTCGGCGATGATCTCGCCAGTGGACGGGTGCACGACAGCCTTGGCGGTGGTACGGCCAATGACGTAATCGAAGGGCACTTCCAGCTCGCTCAGACCGGATTTTTCCAGCTGGTTGATGTGGCGAGCGGTCACCCGACGGCCCTGCTCCACGATCACCTTGCCGCTGCCATCCTTGATGTCGAAGCTGGCGATGTCGCCGCGCAGGCGCTGGGGCACCAGCTCGAACGTCAGCATCTCACCCTTGATGTGGAAGGTGTTGGTGTCATAGAACGCATCCAGCACCTCTTCGGTGCTGTAGCCGAGCGCGCGCAGCAGTACCGAGGCCGGCAGCTTGCGGCGACGGTCGATACGGACGAATACCGCATCCTTGGGATCGAACTCGAAGTCGAGCCAGGAGCCGCGGTAGGGAATGATGCGCGCCGAGTACAGTAGCTTGCCCGAGCTGTGGGTCTTGCCGCGGTCGTGGTCGAAGAACACGCCCGGGCTGCGGTGCAGCTGGGACACGATGACGCGCTCGGTACCATTGATGATGAAGGTACCGTTCTCGGTCATCAGGGGGATTTCCCCCATGTAGACTTCCTGCTCCTTGATGTCCTTGATCGCCTTGTTCGACGACTCGCGGTCGAAAATGATCAGGCGAACCTTGACCCGCAGCGGGACGGCGAAGGTCACGCCGCGCAGGACGCATTCCTTCACATCGAAAGCCGGCTCGCCCAGGCGATAGCCGACGTATTCCAGGGCCGCATTGCCGGAATAGCTGATAATCGGGAAAACGGACTTGAAGGCCGCATGCAGGCCGATATCGCGGAACTGGTCTTTGCCTGCGCCCGCCTGCAGGAATTCGCGGTACGAATCCAGTTGGATAGCCAGCAAATAGGGCACGTCCATGACGTGCGGCAACTTGCTAAAGTCCTTGCGGATACGTTTTTTCTCAGTGTATGAGTAAGCCATCAGCGTTCCCCAGCTTGGTCACCAGCTTGTTTGGCCTCTCCGACGGGAGCAGCCGGAAAATCGTGCAAACCCTTGGTTTGCCGCACCCCGAGAGCGAGGTGGATACAGCGCATCTTGTCAGGCGGATATGCTCGCTCTGTACAAAACGGCAAAAGGCCGGTGGCGTTCGCCACCAGCCATCAGCCGAACGTGAAACGTTGCGGCTGTAGACGCAAGAACCGAACTTACTTGAGCTCGACCTTGGCGCCTGCTTCTTCCAGAGCCTTCTTGGCAGCTTCGCCTTCCTCTTTGGAGACGCCTTCCTTGACCACGCCCGGGGCGCCGTCAACGACAGCCTTGGCTTCTTTCAGGCCCAGACCGGTCAGTTCACGAACGACCTTGATGACGTTCACTTTCTTGTCGCCGGTTTCGGTCAACATGATGGTGAATTCGGTCTGCTCTTCGACGACGGCAGCGGCAGCAGCCGGGCCAGCGGCAGCGGCGGCAGCGGCGGTCACGCCGAACTTCTCTTCCATCGCCTTGATCAGTTCCACCACTTGCATGACGGACATTTCGGATACGGCGTTGATGATGTCTTCGTTGGTCAGAGCCATGACTCTAGATTCCTATAACAGGGTGCGGCTTCAGGCCGCAAATAATAAGAAAGACTTGCAGGAAACGCAGCACGCGCGATTAGGCGGCGGCAGCTTCCTTTTGGTCGCGAATGGCGGCGAGGGTACGAGCCAGCTTGCTGGTAGCGCCCTGGATGACACTCATCAGCTGGGACACAGCTTCGTCGTAGGTCGGCAGAGTTGCCAGTACGTCGATCTGGTTAGCCGGGATGAGCTTGCCTTCGAACGCGGCGGCCTTGATCTCGAACTTGTCCTGACCCTTGGCGAAATCCTTGAAGATACGGGCGGCAGCGCCCGGATGCTCCTGGGAGAACGCGATCAGGGTCGGGCCCTTGAAGGTGTCGTTGAGAACGTCGAAAGACGTGCCTTCAACGGCACGACGCAGCAGGGTGTTACGTACGACACGTACATAGACACCAGCCGCGCGGGCCTCTTTACGGAGTCCGGTCATGGCACCCACAGTCACGCCACGGGCATCGGCCACGACAGCGGACAGGGCACCTTGGGCAGCCTCGTTGACTTCAGCGACGATAGCCTTCTTGTCTTCGAGTTTGATTGCCACGGGTTTAACTCCTGGATGTTACCGTTTCGCCCGATGGACTGGGCGGCGTTTTGGTGTCTGACTCGGTAACCGAATCGGGAGCACCATCTGCGTAGGCTGGGGTTTCCCCGGTTTAAGACCTGCGTCCCCTACGGTCTTGGACAGCCCCCGCCAGGCAGGGACCCCAATCTTGGCGCCGCGCCCGAAGGCACGGCGACTTGTATCCTGCTTAGGCTTCCAGGGAAGCCTGGTCGATCTGCAGACCCGGGCCCATGGTGGAGCTCAGGGTGATGCGCTTGACGTAGATGCCCTTGGAGGTCGAGGGCTTCAGGCGCTTCAGGTCGGCCAGCAGAGCTTCAACGTTCTGCTTCAGCTTCACGGGCTCGAAATCGATCTTGCCAACGGAAGCGTGGATGATGCCGTTCTTGTCAGTACGGAAACGCACCTGACCAGCCTTGGCATTCTTGACGGCGGTAGCGACGTCCGGGGTCACGGTGCCAACCTTGGGGTTGGGCATCAGACCGCGCGGGCCGAGCAGCTGGCCCAGCTGACCGACAACACGCATGGCGTCCGGCGAGGCGATGACCACGTCATAGTTCAGGTCGCCGCCCTTCATCTCGGCAGCCAGGTCGTCCATGCCGACTCGTTCGGCACCGGCAGCCAGCGCAGCTTCGGCGTTGGCACCCTGGGTGAACACGGCAACGCGAACCGACTTGCCAGTGCCATTGGGCAGCACGGTGGCGCCACGAACGACCTGGTCGGATTTACGCGGATCCACACCCAGGTTCACGGAGACGTCGATGGACTCCTTGAACTTGATGGTGGACAGCTCGGCCAGCAGGGCTGCAGCTTCTTCGAAGCCGTACTGCTTGCCAGCCTGGATTTTTTCGGCGAAAGCCTTTTGACGCTTAGTGAGCTTGGCCATTATACGCCCTCCACATTCAGACCCATGCTACGAGCGGAACCGGCGATGGTACGCACGGCGGCGTCCATATCAGCGGCGGTGAGATCGGCATTCTTGGCTTTGGCGATCTCTTCCAGCTGGGCGCGGGTGACGGTACCGACCTTCTGGCTGTTGGGACGAGCGGAACCGCTCTTGATGCCGGCAGCCTTCTTGAGCAGCACGGAGGCCGGGGTGCTCTTGATTTCGAAGGTGAAGCTACGGTCGCTGTACACGGTGATGATCACCGGGGTGGGCAGACCGGGCTCCATGCCCTGGGTGCGGGCGTTGAACGCCTTGCAGAATTCCATGATGTTGACGCCGTGCTGACCCAGCGCCGGACCGACTGGCGGGCTCGGGTTGGCTTGAGCGGCCTTAACCTGCAGCTTGATGTAAGCCTGAATTTTCTTAGCCATGTGCTACTCCAATGATGGGTTCGACGCCCCGCAGGGCTCCCCAATTACTTGCTATATCCCAGTGACGACAAAACCCCGCAGCCTGGGCTACGGGGTGAGGGATGCGAACAACCTAGACCTTTTCGACCTGGCTGAACTCGAGCTCCACAGGGGTCGACCGACCAAAGATCAGTACCGCCACGTGGATGCGGCTCTTTTCGTAGTTGACTTCTTCGACAACGCCATTGAAGTCGGCGAACGGACCGTCCACCACCCGAACCGTCTCGCCTGCTTCAAACAGGGTCTTCGGCTTGGGCTTGTCGCTGCTGTCGGAGACACGACGCAGAATCGCGTCCGCTTCACGATCAGTGATGGGGGCCGGCTTGTCGGCAGTACCACCGATGAAGCCCATGACGCGAGGAGTGTCCTTGACCAGGTGCCAGGTCCCTTCGTTCATCTCCATCTGCACCAGGACGTATCCCGGGAAAAACTTACGCTCGCTCTTGCGCTTCTGGCCATTGCGCATTTCCACCACTTCTTCGGTGGGCACGAGAATGTCGCCGAACTCGTCTTCCATTTCGTGCAGCTTGACGCGCTCGATCAACGAACGCATGACATGCTTCTCGTAACCCGAGTAGGCATGCACGACGTACCAACGCTTAGCCACGGCGAACCCTTTCAACCAACAATCGTGGAAACCAGCCAACCGAGCAGGGAGTCGAGCCCCCACAACAACAAAGCCATCACGAGCACCACCGCAACCACGATCAGCGTGGTCTGAGTGGTCTCTTGCCGGGTAGGCCAGACAACCTTGCGAATCTCGGTACGGGCGTCTTTCAGCAAGCCAAAGAAGGCTTGCCCCTTGGCGGTCTGCAGGGCAATAAAGGCAGCGACAGCTGCCAGCACCAACAGACCTACCACTCGATACAGGATGGACTGAGCAGCGAAGTAGTGATTGGCAACAACACCAATCGCCACCAGAACGACAACCACCAGCCACTTGAGCGCATCGAAGCGCGACTCTTTGGCTTCCGCCTTGATGCTCATTGCATGAATCCTGTAAGGAGTGCCAGATGGGAATCTGGCAGGCCAGGAGGGAATCGAACCCCCAACCTGCGGTTT
This sequence comes from Pseudomonas oryzihabitans, assembly GCF_014522265.1. GTDB lineage: Bacteria > Pseudomonadota > Gammaproteobacteria > Pseudomonadales > Pseudomonadaceae > Chryseomonas > Chryseomonas aestiva. The sequence continues at coordinate 2,041,916 of NZ_CP017024.1, read as the reverse complement.
TGGAGACCGCCGCTCTGCCAATTGAGCTACTGGCCTGTAACTTGAATCAGGCCGACCATTATGCCGACCTGACAGACCAAGATCAATCGATTACTCGATGATCTTGGCAACCACGCCGGCGCCGACGGTACGACCGCCTTCACGGATGGCGAAACGCAGACCGTCTTCCATCGCGATCGGAGCGATCAGGGTGACAACCATCTTGATGTTGTCGCCCGGCATCACCATCTCGACGCCTTCCGGCAGCTCGCAGTTACCGGTCACGTCGGTGGTGCGGAAGTAGAACTGCGGACGGTAGCCCTTGAAGAACGGGGTGTGACGACCGCCTTCTTCCTTGGACAGCACGTACACTTCGCACTCGAACTTGGTGTGCGGCTTGATGGTGTTCGGCTTGGCCAGAACCTGGCCACGCTCCACGTCTTCACGCTTGGTGCCACGCAGCAGCACGCCGACGTTCTCGCCAGCACGGCCTTCGTCCAGCAGCTTGCGGAACATTTCAACGCCGGTGCAGGTGGTCTTGACGGTGGCCTTGATGCCCACGATCTCGACTTCTTCCTGGATGCGGACGATGCCACGCTCGACACGACCGGTGACCACGGTGCCGCGACCGGAGATCGAGAACACGTCCTCGATCGGCATCAGGAACGGCTTGTCGATGGCACGCTCGGGCTCGGGGATGTACGAGTCCAGGGTCTCGACCAGCTTGCGCACGGCAGAGGTACCCATTTCGTTGTCGTCGTTGCCGTTCAGCGCCATCAGCGCGGAGCCGATCACGATCGGGGTGTCGTCGCCCGGGAAGTCGTAGGTGTTCAGCAGATCGCGAACTTCCATCTCGACCAGTTCCAGCAGCTCGGCGTCGTCAACCATGTCGGCCTTGTTCAGGAACACGACGATGTAGGGAACGCCTACCTGACGGGACAGCAGGATGTGCTCGCGGGTCTGCGGCATGGGGCCGTCAGCAGCCGAGCAAACCAGGATCGCGCCGTCCATCTGGGCAGCACCGGTGATCATGTTCTTCACGTAGTCGGCGTGGCCGGGGCAGTCGACGTGCGCGTAGTGACGGATCGCCGAGTCGTACTCAACGTGGGAGGTGTTGATGGTGATACCACGAGCCTTTTCTTCCGGCGCGTTGTCGATCTGGTCGAAACCACGAGCGGAACCGCCCCAGGTGTCGGCACAGACTTTGGTCAGCGCAGCGGTCAGAGTGGTCTTGCCATGGTCGACGTGACCGATGGTGCCCACGTTCAGGTGCGGCTTGTTACGTTCAAACTTTTCTTTAGCCATCGACACTCTCTCCCTTCACGAATTGAGCAAAGCAATGCCGCCATTAAAACAAAGGCAGATATTTGCATATCTGCCTTTTTAAGATGGAGCTCATGAGCGGATTTGAACCGCTGACCTCACCCTTACCAAGGGTGTGCTCTACCAACTGAGCTACATGAGCGAAACATTTGCCAGTCAAACTGGAGCGGGTAGCGGGAATCGAACCCGCATCATCAGCTTGGAAGGCTGAGGTTCTACCACTGAACTATACCCGCAGAGCCTAAGCGCTCTAACAATCTGGTGGAGGGGGAAGGATTCGAACCTTCGAAGTCTGCGACGTCAGATTTACAGTCTGATCCCTTTGGCCACTCGGGAACCCCTCCAAAGTGAGGCGGCATTTTCTTCATCTGCCCTCCTCTTGTCAAGGATCTTTTTAAAATCTCCTTAACAATCAATGCTTTCGCATCGCTCGCTAGCGTTATCAGCGAAAGCGGGCGCAGTTTATGCAATCGCAGCGGACCATGCAACCCCAAGACGTAAAAAAAGCTTAAAAAACAAAGGCCGCCCTAGCGGCGGCCTTTGTTTGCAGACAACCAGCCCTGCTTACAGCTGGGGACCGGCGGCCAGGATGCCTTCGGATACGCCGGAGAACTTCTTGAAGTTCTCGACGAACTTGCCAGCCAGCTCGCGCGCCGCCGCGTCATAGGCGGCACCATCCTGCCAGGTGTCGCGAGGATTGAGCAGGACGCTGTCCACGCCGGGAACGGCAACCGGGACGTCGAGATTGATGACCGGGACGTGGCGCGTCTCGGTACCGATGAGGGCACCGCTCTGAATAGCTGCGATGACCGCACGGGTAGTCGGGATGTTGAAGCGCTTGCCGACGCCGTAACCGCCACCGGTCCAACCGGTGTTGACCAGGTACACCTTGGAGCCAAAGCCCTGGATGCGCTTGATCAGCAGATCGGCGTATTCAGCCGCCGGACGCGGGAAGAAGGGTGCGCCGAAGCAGGTGGAGAAGGTCGACTTGATGCCAGGACCGGAACCCATCTCGGTCGAGCCGACCAGGGCGGTGTAGCCGGACAGGAAGTGGTAGGCCGCCTGCTCATTATTAAGGATGGATACCGGGGGCAGGACACCGGTGAGGTCGCAGGTCAGGAAGATGACCGCGTTGGGCTCGCCACCCAGGTTGTGCTCGGCGCGCTTGTCGATCAGTTCGCGCGGATAGGCCGCCCGGCTGTTCTGGGTCAGGCTGTCGTTGGCATAGTCAGGGTGACGGGTCTGGGGATCCAGAACCACGTTTTCCAGAACGGCGCCGAACTGGATGGCCTTCCAGATGACCGGCTCGTTCTTCTCGGACAGGTCGATGCACTTGGCGTAGCAACCACCTTCCATGTTGAAGACGGTGCCCACACCCCAGCCGTGCTCGTCGTCACCGATAAGGTAGCGGCTCTGGTCGGCGGACAGGGTGGTCTTGCCGGTACCGGACAGACCGAAGAACAGGGTGACATCACCCTCCTCGCCTACGTTGGCCGCGCAGTGCATCGGCAGCACGTCCTTTTCCGGCAGCAGGAAGTTCTGCACCGAGAACATGGCCTTCTTCATCTCGCCGGCGTAGCGCATACCGGCGATCAGCACCTTGCGCGCCGCGAAGTTGATGATGACGGTACCGTCGGAATTGGTGCCGTCACGCGCGGGCTCACAGACGAACCCGGGCGCGTTGATGATCTCCCAGGCCGGCTTGGACTGGGGATTGTATTCGGCCGGATTGATGAACAGGCAGCGGCCGAACAGGTTGTGCCAGGCGGTCTCGGTACGCATGACGACGGGCAGGTAGTGCTCTACATCGGCGCCTACATGAACATGGGAGACGAATTGATCACGCTCGTCCAGGTAGGCGCTCACGCGCTCCCACAGCGGTGCGAACTTCTCCTCCGGGAAGGCACGGTTGATCGGCCCCCAGTGGATGGCATCGCGCGTGGAGGCTTCCTCGACGATAAAGCGATCTACCGGCGAACGCCCCGTGCGATGCCCCGTCTTGACGACCAGCGAGCCATTGGCGGCCAGCTCTCCTTCGCCACGTCGCAGGGACTCTTCCACTAACTGCGCGACGCTGATATCGGTATACACGTTGGCTTTCGTCATTTCGTTCCCCATGGCCCTGGGCCGTTCCTCATGCTTGTAGCTCTTACACGGCAGAACTACACGTTGCGGGATTATGCCAGAAAGCCTTCGGGCTTTTGCAACGGCTAGTGCCGGGTATTTCCCGGGGTTTGCGTGCCGCCGCCCGCAAAAATCTGCGCGATATCGGCGGCGTCGAATACCTGCTGTTCATTGCAAAACTGACAATCGACCCGAATTTGTCCGTCCTGTTCGTCGAGCAGGCTCTCGACGTCCGGCTGACCCATGCTGATCAGGGCATTGGCCGCGCGGTCACGGGAGCAGCTGCAGCTGAAGGCCACTGGCTGCTCGTCGAACAGGCGTACCTTCTCCTCGTGGAACAGGCGGTGCAGGATCACTTCGTTGTCGAGACCCAGCAGCTCTTCGGCCGTGAGGGTATCGGCCAGGGTGACCACATGCTCCCAGCTGTCCTGGCGGGCCTGGGCATCCTTGATCCGCGACGGCGGCAATTGCTGGAGCAGCAGGCCGCGGGCGCGGCGGCCATCGGCGTTCAGCCAGAAACGGGTGGGCAGCTGCTCGGAGGTGGCGAAATAGCCGGACAGGCACTCAGCCAGATTCGCGCCCTCCAGCGGGACGATACCCTGGTAGCGCTGACCATGGCGCGGGTCGATGGTAAGGGCCAGAACGCCATCGGGCATGAGCTCGCTCAAGGAGGCGGACGCGGTGATCTCGGCCTCTTCGTAGCGTGCGATGCCGCGCACCTCGCGCTCACTGGAGCACTCAACCATGAGCAGCGGGATGGGACCGCTGGAGCGCGCCTGCAGCACCAGCAGCCCTTCGAACTTGAGGGTCCCACACAGCAGCGCGGCCGCCGCGAGCAGCTCGCCCAGTAGCTGGGCCACGGGCTCCGGATAGGCATGCTTGGCGAGGACCTCGACATAGCTGCGATCCAGGGTGGCCAGTTCGCCGCGGACATCGGTTTCGTCAAACAGGAAACGTTGGGTGAAATCGTGGGAAGTCATGAACTACCTATATAAGGAAGGAGGCCGCGAAGCGTGGCGTTCACGGCGCACGCCAGAACCGGCGAGCGGACCTGGCCATTGAGAGGCTCCGGCGAACCGCGACGAACTCAGTCGTCGAACGGATGGACGTACTCGCGGAACTGGTGGATCTGGCGCCGCTGCTTCTTGGTGGGACGGCCATCGGTCTGCACGCCGAGGTTGCCGGCCTTGCGAGCGGCCGCGGCCTGCTCGCGAGCCTTGAGGCTTTCCGGCGTCTCGGTGTAGAGCTGCTGAGCCTCGGGCGCACCCCGGCGGTTCTGCGACAGGGCGACGATCACTACCGTCTTTTCGTCATAGCCCTGACGGATGGTGAGAACGTCACCGATGCGCGGCTCCTTGCTCGGCTTGCAGCGCTCGCCACGGCACTGGATCTTGCCGCCTTCCAGGGCCGCCTTGGCCAGCGCGCGGGTCTTGAAAAAACGCGCGGCCCATAGCCATTTATCGAGGCGCATCCGTTCTTCAGTGTGATCTACTGCATACATCGAATAAAAAGCCCCCTGTTGGGTCTTAGACTCTTCTCAAGAACTCTAAACCATCGGACCGACGCTGCAAGCGCGCCTCTGGAGAGCCATGACCACATTCTTTCCTTCCGATCTGACTGGCCAGACCCGCTGCACGGGATGCCAGCAGTCGGAACCCCTGGGCTTCGACTTCGACTTCGCCTATCAGCCCATCGTGGATCTGGGCCAAGGCGCGGTCTTCGCCCGGGAAGCACTGGTGCGCGGACCAGGCGGCGAAGGCGCGCTGTCGGTGCTCAATCAGGTGACCGACAGCAACCGCTATCGCTTCGACCAGCTTTGCCGCACCAAGGCCATCGCCACCGCAGCCGCCCTGGGCATGCAGGAGAGTCTGTCGATCAACTTCCTGCCCAACGCCGTCTACCGCCCGGAACTGTGCATTCGCAGTACGCTGGCTGCCGCGCGCGAGCATGGCTTTCCGCTGGAACGGCTGATCTTCGAGACAGTGGAAACCGAACACGTCGCAAGTGACCATCTGACGCACATCCTGCGCGAGTATCAGCAATTCGGCTTCAAGACTGCCATCGACGACTTCGGCGCCGGTCATTCCGGCCTGACGCTGCTGGCCGAATTCCAGCCGGACCTGGTCAAGCTCGACATGGCGCTCATCCGCCACATCGACCGGGATCAGGTGCGGCGAACCATCGTGCGCAACCTGATCGTCATGTGCCGCGAACTGGGTACCCAGGTGATCGCCGAAGGGGTGGAGACCGTGGCCGAACGCGATTGCCTGCGTGACCTCGGCATCGAGCTGATGCAGGGGTATCTGTTCGCCAAACCAGCCTTCAAACAGCTCATTGATCCGCAACATTTAGGCGGAGGCCACTGATTTCAAGGAGCAGCGATGAGCAATTCCGCCGAACCGGTCATTATCGGCCTGAGTGAATGGGTGGCCCTGCCCGGTCTGGGCGTGGTGGGCCTGAGAGCCAAGATCGATACCGGCGCCAGTACCTCGGCGCTGCATGCAACGGAAGTCCAGCCGTTCATGCGCGGCAAGGAACGCTGGGTGAGATTCACCGTGCACCTGGGGACGCTGGTTCAGTCCCGTCATCGCCATTGCGAAGCCCCTCTGGTGGCGAAGAAGACCATTCGCAGTTCCAATGGCATCGCTCAGACGCGTTATGTCATCCGTACCCTGCTGGCCCTGGGCGAGTGCCAGTGGCCGGTGGAATTCACCCTGGCCTGCCGCAAGAGCATGCGCTATCGCATGCTGCTCGGGTCCAAGGCTTTGATCGATGGTGGCCTGCTGGTGAATCCGGCCGTCTCCTATGCGCAAGACAAACCCCAGTTGTCCCTTACTCCGGCTTCCGGTGCCCCATGAAAATCGCCGTCCTCTCGCGTAATCCCAATCTGTATTCCACCCGGCGCCTGGTCGAAGCCGGTGTCAGCCGCGGCCATGAGGTGGTCGTGGTCGACACCCTGCGCGCGTACATGAACATCGCCAGCCACAAGCCGCAGATCCATTACCGCGGCAAACCCCTGGAAGGCTTCGATGCGGTCATCCCGCGCATCGGTGCCTCGGTGACCTTCTATGGCTGCGCGGTGCTGCGCCAATTCGAGATGCAGGGTGTCTTTCCGCTCAACGAGAGCGTGGCCATCAGCCGTTCGCGCGACAAGCTGCGTTCCCTGCAGCTGCTCTCGCGCAAGGGCATCGGCCTGCCGGTGACCGGTTTCGCCCACTCGCCGGACGACGTGCCGGACCTGATCCAGATGGTCAACGGCGCCCCTCTGGTGATCAAGGTGCTGGAAGGCACCCAGGGTATCGGGGTGGTGCTGTGCGAGACCGAGAAGGCGGCCGAATCGGTGATCGAGGCCTTCATGGGGCTCAAGCAGAACATCATGGTGCAGGAATACATCCGCGAGGCGGGTGGCGCGGACATCCGCTGCTTCGTGGTCGGCGACAAGGTGATCGCCGCGATGAAGCGCCAGGCGGCGCCGGGGGAATTTCGTTCGAATCTGCATCGCGGCGGCACCGCCAGCCTGATCAAGATCACCCCCGAGGAACGCATGACCGCCCTGCGCGCGGCCCGGGCCATGGGTCTGAGCGTGGCCGGGGTGGATATTCTCAGATCCAATCACGGCCCGCTGGTGATGGAGGTCAATTCCTCGCCCGGCCTGGAAGGCATCGAGCAGACCACCGGCAAGGACGTGGCCGGGATCATCATCGAGTACCTGGAAAAGAACGCCGAACCGGGGCTGACGCGAACCAAGGGCAAGGGGTGACGGAGTCTGGGCGCGGGGTGTCGGGCTTCGCCAGCGCTCAGCCCAACCTACGCCGCGATAACGTCCCTTGTCAGCTGGCGCTGCGCGGGAGCAGCAGGCCCAGGGGCAACAGTACCCGGGCTTCCACCCCACCACCTTCGCGATTGCGCAGTTCGGCGCTGCCGCCGTGCTGCGCGGCGATGCGCTTGACGATCGCCAGGCCCAGCCCGGAACCGCTGACGGTGCGGGCACGATTGCCGCGGGTGAAGGGATTGAAGATGTCCTGCAGGTCCTTGGGATCTATGCCGGGACCGCGATCCATCACGCTCAGGGCGACATAGGGCGCCGTGGCGGAGCCCGCCACCTGCCCGACCACCTCGATACCGCCACCGCCGCCGTGGCGCAGGGCGTTTTCCACCAGGTTGGTCAGCAGCCGCTTGAAGGAGATGCGCCGCACCGGCAAGGGTGGCAGCACGTCCAGCATCAGCCGTACCCGCTCCTCCTCCTGGTTGTAGGGCGCCACCACCTGGCGGGCCAGCTCGTTGATATTGGTGAGCTCTTGCGGTTCGTCGCGGCCATCGCGGACGAAGGCGAGGAACTGGTCGAGGATGGCGTTCATGTCCTCGATGTCGCGGATCATGTCCTCGGCCTCTTCGCGCTCGGCCGGTGGCATCAGCTCCACCGCCAGGCGCAGCCGGGTCAGGGGCGTGCGCAGGTCATGGGAGACCCCGGCCAACATCAGCTCGCGCTCGCGGCCGGCCTGCTCGACGTCCTCGGCCATCTGGTTGAAGGCGTGGTAGACGTCCTGAATCTCGCTGGGTGCATCGGTTTCCGGCAAGCGCACGCTGCGGCCCTTGCCCAGCTCGCGCGCCGCGTTCACCAGGCGGCGCAGCGGTTGGTTGAGTTGCCGGACGAAGACCCAGGCGGCGCCGGTGGACAGCAGGCCGATGGCGAAAAACCAGCCCAGCACGCTCCAGATGTGCTGCCCGCGCAAGGGATGGGCCATGAGCGGGATCTTGATCCAGTCCGGCCCCAGGGAGGGCGCCAGGATCCACATGGCCGGACCATGCTGGACCCGCACCCGCACCTCGGTCTCCTCGCCCAGTTCCTGCTTCATCTGGCGCTCGAAGATCTCGCTGTAGGGCCAGTGGTATTCCCCGGCCGGCACGGTCTCGGGTGATTCGTAGCGCAGGCCGGCGGCCTGGGCGATGCGCGGCCGCTCGGTTTCCGGGGTGGCCCAGTAGGCACGGAGGGTCAGGGCCGCGCCGTGGCTGTACTGACGATCGACCAGAACGTCCTCATTGAGCAGCAGATAGACCAGGGTCAGCGCCTTGGAAAACAGCACCGCGAGCAGGACCATCCACAGCGAGCGGGCGAAGAAACTCTGGGGAAACCAGCCGGGCGCCTTCATTGCCCGGACTTTCCGCGCAAAACGGCGCGAAAGCCATCACAACCTCCGGGGTTGCGGGGTCCAGATAGGCCACCCGAGACAGACACATTCGGATACATTTGCTCGTCCATTTCTTCCCTTCGACCTGGAGTTCTCTCGTGTCCGACATCTGCCAGACCGGCCTGGACATCGGCTTCGCTTCGCTCAGCTACGCGCAGATCGCCTTTCTCGGCGTGGTGCAGGGTATCACCGAGCTGCTTCCCATTTCGTCCACGGCGCACATGCGGGTGGTCCCTGCCCTGCTCGGCTGGCACGATCCCGGCTCGGCCTTTTCCGCCGCCATGCAGATGGCGGCCCTGGCAGCGGTGATCAGCTATTTCTGGCGCGATGTCAGCGGCGTGACCCGCGGCAGCCTGGCCGCCGTGCGCCAGCGCAACTTCGACAGCCCGGACTTCCTGCTGGCGGTGATGATCGTGCTGGCGACCATTCCCATCTGCATCGCCGGCCTGCTGCTGGCGCCCCTGCTCAATGCCTGCGGCTCGCCGCTGCGGGGCCTCAGCGTCATCGGCTATGCCTGCCTGGCCATGGCCGCCCTGCTGGCCCTGGCGGAGCGCATCTGTCGGCACAACAGAGACATCTCGCAGATGCGCCTGCGCGATGCGCTGATCGTGGGGATCGCCCAGGTCGGCGCGCTGATTCCGGGCGTGTCCCGCTCGGGCTCGACCCTGACCGCCGCCATGTTCCTCAATCTGCGTCGCGAGGAAGCCGCGCGCTTCTCCTTCCTGCTCGGCCTGCCGGCCATCGCCCTGGCCGGACTCAAGGAGCTGGTGGTGCTCTGGCACGCGCACATCCCGGCCGAGGCCTGGTCGCTGCTGCTGGTGGGATTGCTGGTGGCGAGCCTGTCGGCCTTTGCGGCGATCTGGGGGCTCATGCGCTTCCTGGAGCGCTTCTCGACCTGGCCCTTCATCATCTATCGCGCGCTGCTGGGGATCTTCCTGCTGGTCGGCGTGCATCAAGGCCTGTTCGCCTGAGCCACCCCCTAGCCGGGGCGCGATGCCCCGGCTACCCGCCTTACTTGCCGGCGCCGTCCGGCACGAAGACGTAGCCCACGCCCCAGACGGTCTGGATATAGCGCGGCTTGGACGGATCGGGTTCGATCATCCGGCGCAGGCGCGAGATCTGCACGTCGATGGAGCGCTCCAGGGCATCCCATTCGCGACCGCGGGCCAGATTCATCAGCTTGTCGCGGGTCAGCGGCTCGCGGGCGTGGTCGACCAGTGCCTTGAGCACGGCGAATTCGCCGGTGGTGAGCATGTGGGTCTCTTCGCCGCGCTTGAGTTCGCGGGTGGCCAGGTGCAAGGCGTAGTCGCCAAAGGTCACCACCTCGTCGGTACCGGCAGGAGCGCCGGGTACCACCGGGGCCTGACGGCGCAGCACGGCCTTGATCCGGGCTACCAGCTCCAGCGGGTTGAAGGGTTTGGCCAGGTAATCGTCGGCGCCCTGGTCGAGACCCTGGATGCGGCTGCCTTCGTCGCCCTTGGCGGTCAGCATGATGATGGGAATGCGGTTGCCGCTCTCGCGCAGTCGACCGCAGGCGGACAGGCCGTCTTCGCCAGGCATCATCAGGTCCAGCACGACCAGGTTGAAGACCTCGCGGGCCAGCAGGCGGTCCATCTGTTCGGCACTTTCGACCGTGCGTACGCGATAACCCTGTTCGGCCAGAAAACGCTCCAAGAGGCGGCGCAGCCGGGCGTCGTCGTCGACGACCAGGATCTTTTCACCTTCCGGGGCAACGGGGGTGCTCATAATATCTCCTTGTGATCTAGCACTGGATTATGCCGTAGGCCATCCGACCGCGGCATTGGGCCATTGTTAGCAGATTTTGCCCACGCTGGGGCGGCGGTGCCGGCACGGGAGGCAGGGCTCCGGCGGGCTCGGGTATACTGCGGCCCGCTTTTTCTCGTGCAAGCCAGGTAGCCCGATGGATATCAATAGCCGCATCGCCGAAGAGCTCGGCGCCCGCCCGCAACAGGTCGCCGCCGCCGTGGCCCTGCTCGACGAAGGGTCGACCGTGCCCTTCATCGCCCGTTATCGCAAGGAAGTCACCGGCAGCCTGGACGACACCCAGCTGCGTCATCTCGAAGAGCGGCTGCGCTATCTGCGCGAGCTGGAAGACCGCCGCGGCGCGGTGCTGGCCTCCATCGAGGAGCAGGGCAAGCTGACTCCCGAACTGGCCCGCGAGATCAATCTGGCCGACACCAAGACGCGCCTGGAAGACCTCTACCTGCCCTACAAGCAGAAGCGCCGCACCAAGGGCCAGATCGCCCTGGAAGCCGGCCTGGGCCCGCTGGCCGACGCCCTGCTGCAGGATCCGACGCTGACCCCGGAGACCGAGGCGGCCGCCTACGTCGATGCGGACAAGGGCGTGGCGGACACCAAGGCCGCCCTGGAAGGCGCCAAGTACATCCTCATGGAACGCTTCGCCGAGGACGCCAACCTGCTGGCGCGACTGCGCGGCGTTCTGCAACAGGACGCCATCCTCAGCGCGCGCCTGGTGCCGGGCAAGGAGACCGAAGGCGCCAAGTTCAGCGACTACTTCGAGCATGACGAGTCCTTCAAGGCGGTGCCGTCGCATCGCGCCCTGGCGATCTTCCGGGGCCGCAACGAAGGCATCCTCAGCGCCGCGCTCAAGCTCGGCGAAGAAGGCCCGGGCATCGCCCATCCCTGCGAAGGACTGATCGCCGCGCACTTCGGCCTGAAGAACCAGGGCCGCGCCGCGGACAAATGGCTGGCCGAGGTGGTGCGCTGGACCTGGAAGGTCAAGCTCTATACCTCCCTGGAAACCGATCTGCTCGGCGAGTTGCGCGAAAAGGCCGAGGAAGAGGCCATCGCGGTCTTCGCCCGCAACCTGCACGATCTGCTGCTCGCCGCGCCGGCCGGTCCGCGCACCACCCTGGCGCTGGACCCGGGTCTGCGCACCGGCTGCAAGGTCGCCGTGGTGGATGCCACCGGCAAGCTGCTGGCCACCGACACGGTCTATCCCCATGCGCCGCGCAATCAGTGGGACCAGACCCTGGCCACCCTCGGCGTGCTCTGCACCAAGCATGGCGTGGACCTGATCGCCATCGGCAACGGCACCGCCAGCCGCGAGAGCGACAAGCTGGCCGGCGAGCTGATCAGCAAGTACCCGGGCCTGGGCCTGACCAAGGTGATGGTCAGCGAAGCCGGTGCCTCGGTGTACTCGGCATCGGAACTCGCCGCCCGGGAATTCCCCGACCTGGACGTCTCCCTGCGTGGCGCCGTGTCCATTGCCCGCCGCCTGCAGGATCCGCTGGCCGAGCTGGTGAAGATCGAGCCCAAGTCCATCGGCGTCGGCCAGTACCAGCACGATGTTTCCCAGCTCAAGCTGGCGCGCAGCCTGGATGCCGTGGTGGAAGACTGCGTGAACGCCGTGGGTGTGGACGTGAATACCGCCTCCGCCGCCCTGCTGGCGCGGATCTCCGGTCTCAACGCGACCCTGGCGCAGAACATCGTGCAGTTCCGCGACGCCAATGGTGCCTTCGCCACCCGCGAGGCGCTGAAGAAGGTGCCGCGCCTGGGCGAGAAGACCTTCGAGCAGGCCGCTGGCTTCCTGCGCGTCATGAGCGGCGCCAATCCGCTGGATGCCTCGGCGGTGCACCCGGAGACCTATCCGCTGGTGCAGCGCATCGCGGCCGACACCGGCCGTGACATCCGCTCGCTGATCGGCGACTCGGCCTTTCTCAAGCGCCTGGATCCGAAGAAATTCACCGACGAGAGCTTCGGCCTGCCGACGGTGACCGATATCCTCCAGGAACTGGACAAGCCCGGTCGCGACCCGCGCCCGGAATTCAAGACCGCGGTGTTCCAGGACGGCGTGGAGAAACTCTCCGACCTCAAGCCCGGCATGGTGCTGGAGGGCGTCATCACCAACGTCACCAACTTTGGCGCCTTCGTCGACATCGGCGTGCACCAGGACGGCCTGGTGCACATCAGTGCGCTGTCGGAGAAATTCGTCAAGGACCCCTATGAGGTGGTCAAGGCGGGCGACATCGTCAAGGTCAAGGTGATGGAGGTGGACGTGCCGCGCAATCGCGTGGGCCTGTCCATGCGCATGGGCGACACTCCCGGCGAGAAGGTCGACGGCAAGCCCGGCGGTCAGGCCCGCGGCAACGGTGGCAAGCCCCGCGCCGACAAGGGCGCACCGCGTCAGAATCAACCGGCTCCGGCCAACCAGGCCATGGCGTCGCTGTTCGCCAATGCCAAGCAACTGAGGAAATAGCTATGAGCGGATCTCTCGCAGGCAAGGACAGCGCCTTCAGCACCCTGCTGGGCATGACCATCCACAAGGCGGAGGGTGGCGAGTCCGAGGTGCGCATGAGCGTGCAGGACAGGCTCATCAACCTGCACGGCAAGCTCCACGGCGGTGCCATCTTCTCGCTGATCGACACGGCCCTGGGCCAGGCCAGTCACAGTCTGTTCGACGGCCAGGCCGGCAGCGTGACCCTGGAGTGCAAGGTCAACTACGTGCGTGGCGTCAGCGACGGCGAACTGGTCTGCCGCGCCCGGGTGATCCATCCGGGGCGCAAGACCCATGTGCTGGAGGCCCAGGTGCATCAGGGCGACAAGCTGATCGCCCTGGCCCAGGCGACCTTCGCCTGTCTGTGACCGGCCAGAGCGGGCGGCAGCGAAGCGGCGCATATCGCCCTTTGCCGCTGCCTGAGCTACGCTGGGAGACAACTGAGCGGGTTGCGGTCTGAGGCTTGAACCCGGACCGCAGCAGTGACTGCTGCCCCCGCGTCGGCCCTGGCCGGCAACCCTCATTTCAGTCGGTTTCTTCTACCCTGCCCGGGGCGAGTACCGCCAAAGGAAGTCAACTTGAGCGATATCCTGTCCCGCCGCCTGGCCCTGCTCGGCGCTGATCCCTCCCTCCTGACCGAATGCCTGCACGGCATCGAGCGCGAGACCCTGCGGGTGGACGCCCGTGGCGACCTGTCCCGACGTCCCCATCCCCAGGCGCTGGGCTCGGCCCTGACCCACCCGCAGATCACCACGGACTATTCCGAGGCGCTGCTGGAATTCATTACCCCCACCGGCACCCGCACACCCGAGGTGCTGGACGCGCTGGATCGGGTGCACCGAGCCGCGGTCGCCGAACTCGATGGCGAGCGCCTCTGGAGCGGTTCCATGCCCTGCAGGCTGCCGGCCGAGGACGAGATCCCCATCGCCGACTATGGCAGCTCCAACATCGGTCGGCTCAAGCACGTCTATCGCCGCGGCCTGGCCCTGCGCTACAGCCGTACCATGCAGTGCATCGCCGGCATCCACTACAACTTCTCGCTGCCGGAAGCGGCCTGGGAACTGCTGCGCCAGCAGGAGGGTGACGCCCGCGATGCCCGCGACTACCAGTCGGCTCGCTACATCGCCCTGATCCGCAATTTCCGCCGCTACAGCTGGCTGCTGATGTACCTGTTCGGCGCCTCGCCAGCGCTGGACGCGGGCTTCCTGCGTGGCCGGCCGCATCTGTTGCAGACCCTCGACGAGCGGACCCTGTACCTGCCCCATGCCACCAGCCTGCGCATGAGCGACCTGGGCTACCAGAGCAACGCCCAGGCCAGCCTGACGCCGGACTACAACGACCTGACCACCTACACCGAGAGTCTGAGACGCGCGGTGGGCACGCCCTACCCGCCCTACGCGGAGATCGGTACCCACCAGAACGGCGAGTGGGTGCAGCTCAACACCAACATCCTGCAGATCGAGAACGAGTATTACGCCACCATCCGCCCGAAGCGCGTCACCCGCAGCGGCGAGCGGCCGGTGCAGGCGCTGATGGCCCGTGGCGTGCAGTACATCGAGGTGCGCTGCCTGGACATCGATCCCTTCCTGCCGCTGGGCATCGATACCACCACCGCGCTGTTCCTCGACGCCTTCCTGCTCTATTGCGCCCTGGAAGGCAGCCCGCCACTCAACGGCGAGTGTCGCGAATGCACCGACAACTTCGCCAGCGTGGTGCGTGAAGGCCGCAAGCCCGGTCTGCGTCTGCAGCGCCATGGCGCCTCGGTGACCATGATCGACTGGGCGGCGGAGATGCTCGACCAGATCGAACGCTGCGCCGAGACCCTGGACGCCAGCCTGGGCGGCGATGCCCATCGCCGGGCCGTGGCGGTACAGCGGCAGAAGGTCGCCGACGTCCGCCTCACGCCTTCGGCGCGGGTGCTGCAGGAGTTGCGCGAACGCGGCGAGAGCTTTGCCGAATTCGGCCTGCGCCAGAGCGAGGCCCATGCGGCCTATTTCGCCAGCCATCCGCTGAACGAAGGCGAGCGCGAGGGCTATGCACAGATGGCGCGCCAGTCGCTGGAGGAACAGGCGGAGATCGAGGCGGCGCCCCAGGGGGATTTCGACACCTTCGTGGCGGCGTATCAGGCGAGTATTCTGGCGACGATCGGGGTGTAGGTAGGTTGGGTTGAGACGGCTCCATCGTCGAAGCCCAACGTTGTGGTGCCAAAGAGCTTGTTGGTGTCCTAGCTGTTCATTGAGCTCTGCTGGTGTTTCTTGTTTCGCCCACCCGGGCGACTCACTTTTGCCAGTCGCGGCCGCGCCGTTCCGGGGTCGCCTACACGGGCCTTCCATGGCCCGTTAGGCTTCTCGCCGCATCCCTGCGGCTCGACCCACTACACAGCACTGGCGTTCGCGGCGATTCGCCAGCCTGGAAGTTCTGGTTGCAGAGCCGTGAACCGCCCGTAGCCCGTAGCGTGGACAACGGCGAAGCCTTGTCCACGAATAGCTGCGATGCCCACCAGTGGAAAACGCTGCGCGGTTTTCCACGCTACATCTTCAGACGCCAGCGGACGAATCGATGGTTGATGAGGGCGCCTTCCGGTATCGATGCAGGAAGGGCCAGCTACACCTTGGAGCGGCTTCGGTTCGGACTGGAGCTATCGCGGCCATGGGCCGCTCCTACAGGTGTGCCTAGAAGGTGTAGGAGCGGCCCATGGCCGCGATGACGAGCGGCTTGGTAGCGTTGGGCCTCGACGATGCAGCCGTCTCAGCCCAACCTACGAGCGCGCCCTTACAGGCCCTTCTCGAAGATCTTCGAATTGCGCTGGAAGTTATACAGCGACGCCCGGGCCGCGGGGAGGCGTTCCACGCCGCTCGGTTCGAAGCCGCGTTCGCGGAACCAGTGGGCGGTCTTGGTGGTGAGCACGAACAGGGTGCCGAGGCCGCGTTCGCGGGCGCGTTGCTCGATGCGCGCCAGCAGGGCGTCGCCGCGGCCGCCGTGGCGGTAGTCGGGGTTGACCGCGAGGCAGGCCAGCTCGCCCGCCGCCGAATCGGCGATGGGATAGAGCGCCGCGCAGGCAATGATCAGGCCTTCGCGTTCGACGATGCTGAATTGCTCGATCTCGCGCTCCAGCACCTCGCGGGAACGCCGCACCAGGATGCCCTGCTCTTCCAGCGGGCGGATCAGCTCCATCAGGCCGCCGACGTCGGCGATGGTCGCCTCGCGCAGGGTCTCGAAGGGTTCCTGGGCCACCAGGGTGCCGCTACCGGCGCGGGTGAAGAGTTCGGTGAGCAGGGCGCCGTCTTCGGCGTAGCCGACGATATGGCAGCGCCGCACACCGCCGCGGGTGGCCTGGGCGGCGGCGTCGAGCAGCTCGGCCTGGTAGGAGCTGCCCAGGCGCGCCAGATGGGTGGGGATCTGCTGCGGGCCGATCTCGCGGATCAGGGCGCCGTGTTCGTCCAGCAGGCCCGGTTCGGCACCGTAGAGCACCAGCTTGTCGGCGCCCAGGTCGATGGCGGCGCGCATGGCGACGTCTTCGCAGGCCAGGTTGAAGGTCTCGCCGGTGGGGAATAGCCCAGGGGCGAGAGCAGCACGATGGTGCGCTCGTCGAGCAGCCGGCCGATGCCACGGCGGTCGATGCGGCGGACTTCGCCGGTGTGGTGGAAGTCGACGCCGTCCTGCACCCCGACCGGGCGCGCGGTGACCAGGTTGCCGCTGGCGACCCGCAGCCGCGAGCCCTGCATGGGCGAGGCGGCCATGTCCATGGACAGGCGCGCCTCGATGGCGCTGCGCAGGCTGCCGACGGCATCGATCACCGCTTCCAGCGTCGGGCCGTCGGTGATGCGCAGGTCGTTGTAGAAGCGCGGTTCGATGCCGCGGGCGGCCAGGCGCGATTCGATCTGCGGACGGGAGCCGTGCACCAGCACCAGGCGCACGCCCAGGCTGTGCAGCAGCACCAGGTCGTGGACGATGTTGCCGAAGTTGGGGTGGGCGACGCCATCACCGGGCAGCATGACGACGAAGGTGGCGTCGCGGTGGGCGTTGATATAGGGCGAGGCGTGGCGGAGCCAGTTGACGTAATCGTGCATCGAGACGAAGACCCTTGGTGGATAGGCGGGAGGGTGAACGAGGGCAGGCAGGGCGTTCAGCGTCGTCGCAGCACGGGGTTCCTCGACAGGGAGCGGATGGGTAGACAGCCTCAGTAGACCGTCTGGAGTTTACAAAAAGTCACGCCGGGCGCGCGGATCTGTTCATCGGACGGCCGCGGCCTCGCCCAGGCAGTAGTGGCCGATCAGCTGCTGCAGCAGCCTGACGGTGGGCGCGATCCGCGCCAGCGCCAGGTGTTCCTCGGGCTGGTGCGCGCAGCTGATGTCGCCGGGACCGAGGACCAGCACCTCCTGGGTGATCGCCTGCAGATAGGGTGCCTCGGTGGCGAAGGCCACGGCGTCGGCTTGGTGCCCGGTCAGGCGCTCGGCCAGGCGCACCAGCTCGGCCTCGGCCGGCTGCTCGAAGGGCGGCACGGCGGGAAACAGCGGCTGGTAGTCGATCCGCACCCCGAAGCGTTCGGCAACCGGCAGCAGCCGTCCGCGGATGGCCTGGCGCAGGGCTTCGGGCTGCATGCCCGGCAGCGGGCGCAGGTCGAACTCCAGGGCGCACTGGCCGCAGATGCGATTAGGGTTGTCGCCGCCATGGATGCAGCCCAGGTTGAGGGTCGGCTGGGGCACCAGGAACAGTGGATTGCGGTATTCGCGCTGCCACTGGGCGCGCAGGTCGAGCAGCTCGCCCATCACCGCCTGCATGGCCTCAAGGGCGCTGTGGCCCAGACTCGGATCGGAGGAATGGCCGCTCTGCCCGAGGATGTCGATGCGCTCCATGAGGATGCCCTTGTGCAGGCGGATCGGCCGCAGTCCGGTCGGCTCGCCGATCACCGCGGCGCGGCCCAGCGGGCGGCCGGCGTCGGCCAGCACCCGGGCGCCGTCCATGGAGGATTCCTCGTCGCAGGTGGCGAGCACGATCAGCGGCTGGCGCAACTGGCGCGGATCCAGTTCGCGCACCGCTTCGAGGATCAGCGCGAAGAAGCCCTTCATGTCGCAACTGCCCAGGCCGTACCAGCGATCGTCGGCTTCGCGCAGACGCAGGGGATCGGCCTGCCAGAGCGCCGCGTCATAGGGCACGGTATCGGTATGGCCGGCCAGCACCAGGCCGCCCGGCCCGCTGCCCAGGGTGGCGATCAGGTTGAACTTGCCCGGGGTCACCTCCTGGGTCTCGCAGGCGAAGCCCAGGGCGCCGAACCAGTCGCTCAGGCGGGCGATGACGCCGGCGTTGGACTGGTCCAGCGCCGGCTGGGTGCAGCTCACCGAGCTTTCGGCGATGAGGGTCGAGAACAGAGCTTTCAGCGCGGGCAGGGTCATGCGGGGTCTCCTGGTCACGCCTCCATCATGGCGCCATCCGCTGCGCGATGAAACCTTCATGCGCCAGGGGGGCGGGACGGGCTAAACTAGCGCCCACGTTCTCGCCGTCCGTTGTCATGACGCGCTCGGCACGGAGCCGGACCGTTCTCTTCCGGCGCCAGGATCCTCCAATGGCCAAAGAAACCGAAATCAAGCTGCGCGCCAGTGCGGCCACCCTCGACGCCCTGCGCGCTCATCCGTTGTTGAAGAAGCGCTGCAAGGAGGGCTGGCAGCGCCACGAACTCTCCAACTGCTATTACGACACCGACACCCGCGACCTGGCCCATGCCAAGGTCGCCCTGCGCGTGCGGCGCGATGGCGAGCGCTTCATCCAGACGCTCAAGAGCCGTGGCCAGAGCCTGGCCGGGCTGTCCGAGCGCAACGAATGGGAATGGCCGCTGGCCGATGCCACCCTGGACACCGCGCTGTTCGACGACAGCTGCTGGCCGGCGGAGCTGGCCGACCTGGACCTGCGCCGCCTGCAGCCGGTGTTCGACACCGACTTCGTCCGCGACGCCGCGGAAATCGCCTGGGGCCGGGGCAAGGCCCGCACTATCATCGAGGTCGCCCTCGACCAGGGCGAGGTGCGTGCCGGCGACCAGCGCGAGGCCATCGCCGAGGTCGAGCTGGAATTGCGCCAGGGTGAACCGGCCGCGCTGCTGGAACTGGCCGAGCAGCTGGCCGCCGAATTCCCGCTGATGCCCTGCGACATCAGCAAGGCCGAGCGCGGCTATCGCCTGCACGATGCCTCGAGCTATACCCTCTATCTGTCCGCGCCGGAACTGGACGCCGAGACGCCGCTGGACGAGGCCGTCGCCCGCCTCGGCTGGCACCTGCTGGCCGGCAGCCAACGCCTGGCCGAACAGTATCGCTGGAACGGCCACTGGCGCCTACTGGTGGACTGGGTGCACCAGCTGATCGACCTGCGCGCTCTGCTCGGCAGTCTCGGCCAGGCCGCCCCGCGGGCCACCAGCCGCGACCTGCGCCAGGCCCTCGACGAGTTGCTCGCCGACTGGCGACCGCTGGCCGCCATCGGCCAGGACGACGAGGAGGCCCGCCGCCAGGCACCGCAGCGCTTCGCCGCCGAACTGGAACAGCCGCGCTGGGGCCTGTTCTCCCTGCGCGCCGCACGCTGGCTGCATGAGCGCGCCTGGATCCAGGGTCGCACCGGCCGTGGCGAACGCCAGGGCGTGACGCCCCTCGGCCAATGGCTGCCGCGCTTCCTGGCCCAGGAAGCGGCCGAGTTGCCGCTGCTGCGCGCCATCACCGAACCCGAGCTGATCCAGCAGCAGCTGCCGCGGCTGGAGCGGATGCAGGTCTGGCTGCACCTGGCGCGTGGCGCCCTGGACCTGCCCGAAGCCGATCGGCTGTATGGCGAGCTGGGCAAGCTGGCGCCGCTGAGCGCCCACGGCGATCTCGCCGGGGTCGCCGAACAGGCGCGCCTGGTCTATGGCCTGGCGCCCTGGAAAGCCCTGGCCTGAGCCGCCGGACGGCGGGAACGCCTGGCGCATCCGGCCGTCCATCCTGATGGCACAAGGCCGCGAGCGATTCCTTAATACAAAATCGCTATGCTGGAGGAGGCGACCAACCTGGCGGGTACGGCAGGCGGGTCGCCCCCGGTCAGACGCCGGGTGTCACCCCGGTGCGACCACCTTTCCAAGGAGTCCAGATGTCCGCCATAGCTTCCCCTTCCGCTGATCGTTGGCTCGACCTGGGCGACATCCTGCGCGAGCTGGTCAGCCAGCAGCGGATCGATCAGCAGACCGCCGAGCAGTGTCTGCTCCTGCGCCGTGGCTCGGCCAATCCGCAGCAGCATCCGCTGGAATTCCTCGCGGCGCAAAGCGTGGACGACCTCAGCCGCCCGGGGCGCAAGCTGGATCTGGACAGCCTCACCCGCTGGCTCGCCGAGTATTCGGGTCAGCCCTTCTACCGCATCGATCCGCTCAAGGTGGACGTGGCCTCGGTCACCCCGCTGATGTCCTACGCCTTCGCCCAGCGCAACAAGATCCTGGCCGTGGCGGTGAGTCCGGACGAGGTGACGGTGGCCAGCGCCCAGCCCTTCGTGCACAGCTGGGAGAGCAACCTCACCCATGTGCTGCAGCGGCCGATCAAGCGCGTGGTGGCCAGCCCCGCGGACATCACCCGCTACACCCAGGAATTCTTTCGCCTGGCCCGCTCGGTCACCGGTGCCTCGGCGGTGGAGCAGAAGACCAGCGGCGTCGGCAACTTCGAGCAGCTGGTCAATCTCGGCGCCGCCGATGGCGAGCCGGATGCCAACGATGCCCACATCGTCAACATCGTCGACTGGCTGTTCCAGTACGCCTTCCAGCAGCGCGCCAGTGATATCCACGTCGAGCCGCGCCGCGAACAGGGTGCGGTGCGCTTTCGCATCGACGGGGTGCTGCACACCGTCTACCAGTTCCCCGCCCAGGTCACCCTGGCGGTGGTCAGCCGGATCAAGAACCTCGGCCGGATGAACGTCGCCGAGAAACGCAAGCCCCAGGACGGCCGGATCAAGACGCGCATGGCCGGCGAGAAGGAAGTCGAACTGCGCCTGTCGACCATGCCCACCGCCTTCGGCGAAAAGCTGGTGATGCGGATCTTCGACCCGGACGTGCTGCTCAAGAGCTTCGACCAGCTCGGTTTCTCCGCCGACGACCTGCGCCGCTGGGCCGGCATGACCGGGCAGCCCAACGGCATCATCCTGGTCACCGGCCCCACCGGTTCGGGCAAGACCACCACGCTGTACACCACCCTCAAGCAGCTGGCCACGCCCGAGGTGAACGTCTGCACCATCGAAGACCCCATCGAGATGGTGGAAGACGCCTTCAACCAGATGCAGGTGCAGCACAACATCGAGGTGACCTTCGCCAGCGGCGTCAGGGCGCTGATGCGGCAGGACCCGGACATCATCATGATCGGCGAGATCCGCGACCTGGAAACCGCCGAGATGGCCATCCAGGCGGCCCTGACCGGGCACCTGGTACTTTCCACCCTGCACACCAACGACGCCCCCAGCTCGGTGAGCCGGCTGATCGAACTGGGCGTGCCCTACTACCTGATCCGCGCCACGGTGCTGGGCGTCATGGCTCAGCGGCTGGTGCGCACCCTCTGTCCGGCCTGCAAGACGCCCACCGAGCTGGACCCGGCCGCCTGGCAGGAGCTCACCAAGCCCTGGAACGCGCCGCTGCCGACCGGCGCCATGCAGCCGGTGGGTTGTCCGGAATGTCGCGACACCGGCTATCGCGGTCGTGCCGGGGTATACGAAATCCTCACCCTCTCCGATAGTCTGCGCGAACTGGTGACGGCGGATACCGACATCACCGCGCTGCGGCGGCAGGCGTTCAAGGAAGGCATGCGCAGCCTGCGCCTGTCCGGCGCGCAAAAGATCGCCGCCGGCTTCACCACCGTGGAAGAAGTCCTGCGCGTCACGCCCCAGAGCGAACGTTAAGGCCCCAGCAGCCCGCGAGCGGAACAAGGATAGCAGCCGTGCAGACAACCGTCGTGAACCCTGCCGTGGGTGCCGAGGACGCCGAGCAGCGACGCCGTCGCCAGGAGGTCCTGGCGGCCTATGGCCTGCTCGACGGCCAGCCGGAGCCGGCGCTCGACGACCTGGTGGAGCTGGCCGCCACCCTTTGCGAAACCCCCATCGCCGCGGTCAACCTGCTGGGCGAACAGCAGCAGCTGTTCATCGCCGAACGCGGCCTGGGTGTGGCGGAAATCCCCCTGGCCCTGTCCTTCTGCCAGTACCTGCACGCTGCCCGGGAAGCGCGGCAGATCGAAGACCTGAGCCAGGACCCGCGCTTCATCGACAACCCCCTGGTAAGGGATCCGGCCGGACTGAGATTCTATGCCGGGGCCCCGCTGCGGACGGCCGAAGGCGTCTTTCTCGGCACGCTCTGCGTGCTCGACTGGCAACCTCGCGAACTGAGCGCCGCGCGCCTGACCGGCCTCGAACGCCTCGCGCGCCAGGTGCTGCGCCTGCTCGAGGCCCGGCTGCAGGCGGCGGCGCCGGCGCGGCACAGCACCCTCGACGAAACCCACTACCGCGCCCTGATGGACGTCAATCCGCAGATCATCTGGTTCGCGCGGCCCGATGGCAGCTTCGAATACGCCAATCGCTACTGGTACGAATACAGCGGCCTGAGTCCGGCCAACGTGGTCGCCGATCCCGATCTCTGGACCGATGCCATCCATCCCCAGCAGCGTCCGCAGCTGTTGCGGCGCTGGCGCGAGGTGCGCGAGCAGAGAGTCGCCGGCAGCCTCGAATTGCAGCTGCGCGACGCCGAGGGCCACTACCGCTGGTTCGAAACCCGCACCATGCCCTTCACCAACGCCAGCGGCGAGATCGAGCACTGGGTCGGCGTGGCCCAGGACATCGACAGCCGCAAGCGGGCGGAAACGGCGCTGCGGGAGAGCGAGGCCTTTGCCCATCTGCTGCTCGAATCGACCCACGAAGGCTTTTGCGCCCTGGATCGCGAAGGGCGCGCCACCCTCTGCAACCGCGCCTTCCGGCAGATGCTCGGGCTGCCCGAGGAGCGCGACATTCTCGGCGAACGCCTGGACACCCGCCTCAGCTCCGCCCGCAGCGAGGATGGCGCCCGGGCGCTGCAGCGCGCCGCCAGCGAAGGCGCCACCCTGCACCTGTCCGCCGACGCCCTGCTGCGCGAGGACGGCAGTCTGCTGCCAGTGGAATGGCGCGCCCAGCCGCTCTGGCGCGACGGCGAGGTCCAGGGCGCCATCTGCACCTTCGTCGATCTCAGCGAACGCATCCGCAGCCATGATCGCCAGCGCTTTCTGCTCGAACTGGGCGACCTGCTGCATGGCGTGACCCACACCGGCGAAGTCGCCTCGGTGCTGGGCGACAGCCTCGGCCATCTGCTGGCCGTGCAGCGCATCGGCTATGCCCGGGTCGGTCGCGACGGCAGCCTGACCATCGACAGCGACTGGCTCGAACAGGGGCGAACCCATCGTCTCAACCTGCCCAGCCTGGGTCACTGGCACACCTCGGCGGTGCAGGAATTGCGCCGCGGCATCATCGTCAGCGTGGAAGACAGCGCCCAGGACAGCCGCCTGGGCGAGATGCGCGCCCAACTGGTGGACCATGGCGTACGCGCCGGCCTGGTGGTGCCGCTGCTGGCCGAGGAACAGCTGGTCGGTCTGCTGTTCCTCTATGCCGATACGCCGCGTCACTGGACCATCGGCGACGTGGCCCTGGTGCGCGAGGTGGCCGAGCGCATCCGCATCGTCATCGAACGCACCGCCGCGGCCGACGCTCTGCGCCTGGCCGAGCAGCGCATCGCCCTGGCCATGGACGTCGCCGACCTCGGTGTCTGGGACTATGACATCGACCGCGACCTGATCAGCTGGGATACCCGCCTCGCCCATCTGGTCGGAGCCGGCGAGCGTCGTTGCACGATGCGCGGCGCGGCCCTGCTGCACGCCCTGCATCCGGCCGATGCGCCCCGGGTACGCGCCTATGTGACGGCCGCCATCCAGGGCGGTGGCAATGCCTATGACCTGCGGCTGACCTTTCGGGTACGAGGTTCGCGCCAGGGCGAGCCGGTATGGCTGAGCATCCGCGGGCGTGAACGCCTGGAGCCCGGTGGGCGCCGGCGACTGGTGGGTATCGCGCGCGACATCACCCGCGAACGCCACGACGCCGATCGCATCAGCGAGACCAATCGCCAGTTGCGGCGGCAGATCGAGGAGCGCCGCGAAGCCGAGGCCCGCCAGCATGCCCTGATCGAACTGGGCGATCGCCTGCGCGAAGGCGATCCGGAAAGCGCCGGGGTCGCCGCCGCCCTGGAACTGGTCGGTACGCGGCTGGGCCTGCGCCGGGTCGGCTATGCCCGTCTGGACGAGAGCAGCGGCGCCTTCTTCCCGCAGCAGCTGTGGACGCCCAACGGCAGCTTCGACCAGGCCCTGGCCTATCCGCTGCTCGCCTCCGACCACCTGGGCAACCAAGACGGCGCAGCGCCCCTGGTCATCGACGATGTCAGCCAGGATCCGCGCGCCCAGGCCAATGCCCAGCGCCTGCTCGATCTGGAGATCGCGGCGCTGGTCGACATCCCGCTCTACGAGGATGGCCGCCTGCGCGCGCTGTTCGTCGCCCATGACCAGCGCGCCCGGCTGTGGACGGAAGGTGAGGTGCAATTCCTGCGCGACGTCACCGACCGGCTCTGGTCGGCCATCTGCCGGCAGCGCTCCCAGGACGCCCAGCGCGAGAGCGAGGGCCGCTTCCGCCTCATGGCCGACAGTGCTCCGGTGCTGATCTGGGCCTGCGATGCCGACGGCCAGCTGCAATTCGTCAACCAGCGCTTCGCCAGCGAATTCGATCTGCACGACGCCGATCTGCACGACCAGGGCTGGAGCGCCCTGCTCCCGGACAGCGAATGTCCGGCCTTCGAAGGTGCCTTCAAGCAGGCCGTCGCCACCCACAGCGCCCTGCGCGCCGAGGTGCGGGTGCGCAATGCGCAGGGCGAATGGCGCTGGCTGCGCCTGGAAGGCACCCCGCGCCTGGAGCTCGATGGCGAATTCCACGGTCTGGTGGGCTGTGGCGTGGACGTCACCGAGGCGCGGCAGACCACCGACCAGCTGGAACAGCGCATCGCCGAGCGGACCCAGGAACTGGGGCGCAGCCACGCGCGGCTGATCGCCGAAATCTACGAGCGTGAGCGCACCGAGGAAGCCCTGCGCCAGTCGCAGAAGATGGAAGCCATCGGCCAGCTCACCGGCGGCATCGCCCATGACTTCAACAACATGCTCACCGGCATCGTCGGCGCCCTCGACCTGATCCGCCTGCGAATCGCCAACGGCCGCACCCAGGACCTGGACCGCTACATCAATGCCGCGGTCAATTCGGCCGACCGCGCCGCCGCCCTCACCCATCGCCTGCTGGCCTTCGCCCGCCGCCAGACCCTGGATCCGCAGCCGGTGGACGTGCACCAGCTGGTCGCTTCGCTGCAGGATCTGCTGGTGCGCACCGTGGGCGAAAACGTCGCCCTGCGCCTGGATCTCGCACCGGTCGCCTGGCTCGCCTACAGCGATACCCACCAGCTGGAAAACGCCCTGCTCAATCTGGTCATCAATGGTCGCGACGCCATGCCCGCCGGCGGCGAGCTGTGCATCGCCACCGCCAACCTCAGCCTGGACGCCGAGGCGGCCGCGCGCGAATCCCTGACTCCGGGCGACTATGTCCGGCTGAGCGTGGCCGACACCGGTACCGGCATGCCACCGGAGGTCAAGGCCAAGGCCTTCGAGCCCTTCTTCACCACCAAGCCGGCCGGCCAGGGCACGGGCCTCGGCCTGTCGATGATCTACGGCTTCGTCAAGCAGTCCGGCGGCACCGCGCGCATCGATACCGAACAGGGCGAGGGCACCACCATCAGTCTCTATCTGCCACGCCACCCCGAGGTGGCGGCGGCCAGCACCGATCAGCCGACGCTCAAGGTCGCGCCCCGTGCCGAGGCCGGCCAGACCGTGCTGGTGGTGGAAGACGAATACGCCGTGCGCATGATCGTGCTTGAGGTGCTCGCCGAACTGGGCTACACCGCCCTGGAGGCCAGCGATGCCGACGGCGCCCTGCCGATCATCGAGAGCGATCAGCGCCTGGACCTGCTCATCAGCGATGTCGGCCTGCCCGGCATGAACGGTCGCCAGCTCGCCGAGATTGCCCGTGGCCGGCGGCCCGAGCTCAAGGTGCTGTTCATCACCGGCTATGCCAAGAACGCCAAGGTACGCGGCGAATTCCTCGGCGAGAACATGGACATGCTGATCAAGCCGTTCGACATCGACGCCCTGGCCGAACGCATCCACAGCATGATCCAGCGCTAGGCTGATGCAGAGTTCTGGAACTCAGCGGACGTCTGAGCTCTCTATAGGAGACCTCAAGAAGGAGATCTCATCCATGCGCCTGAAGAAGCTTGCTCTGGTTTCCCTGATCGGTCTGCCGCTGCTGGCCGCGACCACCGCCGCCAATGCGGACGCGCGGTTCTGGCGGCATGCCGCGACCCTGGGGGCGACCTCCGGCTCGTTCTATACCACCAGCCGTGACGACCACAAGATCGTCGCCGCCACCCAGGACGACGCCAGCTCCTACCTGGCCAGCAATGGCCAGATCCGCGGCCCGTACCTGGAAGCCGCGCTGCGCGACATGCGCGCCGCCGAGCCGGGCCTGCAGGCCAGCGACAACGACCTCGCCATGCGTATCCTGACCCAGTAAGGTCCAGGCAAAAAAGAACCCCGCGCGGCTTAGCCGGCGGGGTTCTTTTTTGCCTGGAATCCGGGCGGCGAAAGATGCCTCAGCTTTCGCTGGCCGCGCGATAACCCTCGGCGTCGAGCAACCTGTCCAGCTCGGCCGCATCCTGCGGCTTGAGCTTGAAGAACCAGGCGCCATAGGGCTCGCCATTGACCTGCTCGGGCGCGTCGGCCAGCGCCTCGTTGACGGCGATCACCTCGCCGCCCACCGGGACATAGATGTCCGAGGCCGCCTTGACCGACTCCACCACCCCGGCCTGGTCACCGGCGGCGAGGGTCTTGCCGACTTCCGGCAGTTCGATGAAGACCACATCGCCCAGGGCTTCCTGGGCGTGGTCGGAAATGCCGACGGTCACGCTACCGTCGGCTTCCAGGCGGGCCCATTCGTGGCTGGCGGCATAACGCAGGTCGGCGGGAATCTGGCTCATGAGAGGTCCTCGGGGCTGGCACGGTTAAAAGGCAAGGGTAGCCTGCCGACCCCGGGGACCGCCATCGCCGGCCGGGCTTATTTGGGGCCGATGCTGGCGCAGCTGCTGCTGTCGACGTACTTCTTCAGGGTCGCCCACTGGGGTCGATCCACGCCGTTGATGGGTTCCACCGCCAGGTTGTAGTTGCCCCAGCCGGGGCCGGCGGCCCAGTAGCTGGCCGGAATGCAGTGCTGCTTGAGATAGGCCAGCATGTTGTCCATGGCCACCAGCCAGCGCGGATCGTCGTCCGGCACGCCGAATTCACCGATGTAGCCCTGCTTGCCGTTCTTCTTCAGCCAGTCGACGAAGGGCTTGACGCGATTCACCCCGACCATGGGGTCGAAACCGCTCATGTCCTTGCTGGCGTACTGGCCGCCGCCGTCATTGTCGAAGTAGACGTGGGCGGAAAAGATCAGCTTGTTGGCCGGGTCCTTGAGCGCCAGCAACGGATCGTTCCACTGCGGCCAGCGAGCGGCGCTGGACCAGCCGTTGCCCTCGACGATGATGGGATGGACGCTGTCCACGGTACGAATGCCGTTGATGCCGTGCTGGGCGGCGGTCGGCCAGAAGGCCACGGCATCGTGGGGCTCGTTCATGATGTCGTAGCCAAAGAGCGCCGGATGCTTGCCGAAGCGGAAAGCCAGGCGATAGGTCACGTCCCAGTAGTTGAAATAGCTGACCTTGCCGGCGCCGATGACCTCGCCGCGATAGCGCGCATAGTTGTGCAGGTCGAGGATCACCTTGACGCCGTATTTCTGGGCGTAGTTGAGCGTCTGGGTGACCAGGGCGCCATAGTCCGGATCCAGCGTGGCATTCAGCCTGGGCTGGATGCGCTCCCAGATGATCGGAAAGCGCACCAGCTTGATGCCCTTGGCGCTCCAGTCCTTGAAGTGCTGTTCGCTGGGGAAGATGTAGTTGCGGTTGTTGAGACCGGGCAGCACCTGGCTGGCGAAGCCGGCACCGGAAAAGTTGAGGCCGACCAGTTCGACCGCCTGGACCGAACCTAGCAAGGCGCTGCTCAGGGCCAGGGTACCGGCCAGCCGCAGGGAAAACTGGCGCAAGCGCCGGGTAAGGGATTGCATGACTGCACCTGTGAAAGAGAAAGACTCCCCGCCCCCGCAAGCTAGCGGGTTCTGGCGTAGGCGAGCTCAGGCGACCGCGTCCGGTTGCGGCGCCACTGGGTGCGACTTCGTCGTCATTGTTGGGGCAGCTATCGGCGTCCCAGCCGCCAGCTTTAGAGATTTTTTCCTGCAAAAACAGCCGGTTACGCATTAATTCGCGTCAGATAGCCGCCACTTTTCCATAGGCGCCAGCGCAGTCAGGCTAACGCCTTGAATCGGCACGACTTTCTGTATCCGTAAAAGGACGGGTGAGGAGCCGCAGCACGCAAAAAGACCGATAGACCAAAAGGAGTCATTTCCAAAACCGCTCGGAACGAGCCTGCCTGTTGTGCTCCAGAACCGGGCCCGGAACGTTCCCCGGACGCCGCGCTCTATCCTGCGAGCCCTTCGCGAGAGCCCCGCCATGTCCCTGAGCGCGCCCCATCCCTTGCGTACCCTGGCCCTGACCTTGGCCGTCGTGATCCTGGTCGGCTGCGGCGAGACCGCGCGGCTGCAGCGCGAAGCCGGGTATGGCCCGACCCCCACCTTGCCGGAGCCCCACAAGACCCTGCTGCCGACCATCAACGTGGCGCCGGCGATCGGTTGGCCCGAGGGCGGCAAGCCCATTGCCGCGCCCGGCACCCAGGTCCAGGCCTTCGCCCGTGGGCTGGACCATCCGCGCTGGCTCTATGTGCTGCCCAATGGCGATGTGCTGGTGGCGGAAAGCAATGCGCCCGGGCGCGATGATTTTCCCGGCATCAAGAACTGGATCGCCGGCCTGCTCATGAAGAAGGCCGGCGCCGGGGTACCCAGCGCTGACCGCATCACCCTGCTGCGCGATGGCGACGGCGATGGCGTCGCCGAGACCCGCATGGTCTTCGCCGAGCACCTGCATTCGCCCTTCGGCATGGCGCTGGTGGGCGAGGACTTCTATGTCGCCAACGCCGATGCCCTGGTGCGCTTCACCTACCGCCCCGGGGCGACTCACCTGGAAGGTCCGCCGGTGACGGTCACCGACCTGCCGGCCGGCATCAATCACCACTGGACCAAGAACGTCATCGCCAGTCGCGACGGCAGGAAGCTCTATCTCACCGTGGGCTCCAACAGCAACGTCGGCGAAAACGGTCTGGACATCGAGCAAGGCCGCGCCGCCATCTGGGAGCTGGACCGCGCCAGTGGCCAGAAGCGCCTGTTCGCCACCGGCCTGCGCAATCCCAATGGCCTGGACTGGGAGCCCACCACCGGCAAGCTGTGGACGGTGGTCAACGAGCGCGACGAGATCGGCAGCGACCTGGTGCCTGACTACGCCACCTCGGTGCAGGATGGCGGCTTCTATGGCTGGCCCTACAGCTACTGGGGCAAGACCGTGGACAGCCGGGTGCAGCCGCCCCGTCCGGATCTGGTGGCCAAGGCGCTGACCCCCGACTATGCCCTGGGCACCCATACGGCCTCCCTGGGCCTCGCCTTCGCCAGCGCCGACAGCCAGTTGCCGACGGCTTTCCGCCAGGGGCTGTTCGTCGGCCAGCACGGTTCCTGGAATCGTGATCCCAAGAGCGGCTACAAGGTCATCTTCGTGCCCTTCCAGGACGGCAAGCCCAGCGGCCCGCCGCGGGACCTGCTGACCGGTTTCCTCAATGGCAAGGAGGAAGCTCAGGGGCGGCCGGTCGGGGTGGTCAACGATGGTCGTGGCGGCCTGCTGGTGGCCGACGACGTCGGCAACACCCTCTGGCGGGTCAGCGCCCAGCGCCCCTGAGCGTTGTTAATCCGCCCTTAAGCGCCTTGGCCTAGGCTGGAGGCTGACCATCCCGGAGGTGGTCACCGCTCTTGCCGAGGCCGGCCCGGAGCGGTACAACCGCTCAACCGCCTGGGAAAATCCGATGAGAATACTGCTGGCCGAAGACGACATGCTGCTGGGCGACGGCATCCGCGCCGGTCTGGCGCTGGAAGGCGATACCGTCGATTGGGTGACCGATGGCCAGGCCGCCCAGGCGGCGCTGGAAACCGATCCCTTCGATCTGGTGGTGCTCGACATCGGCCTGCCCCGCCGTTCGGGACTCGAGGTCCTGGCCGCCCTGCGCAAGCGCGGCGACGCCACCCCGGTGCTGATCCTCACCGCCCGCGACAAGGTCACCGACCGGGTCACCGGCCTGGACACCGGCGCCGACGACTACCTGACCAAGCCCTTCGATCTGGACGAACTGCTCGCCCGGGTGCGCGCCCTTACCCGGCGCAGTGCCGGCCGGGCGCTGCCGCAACTGGAACACAACGACCTGCGGGTCGATCCGGCCACCCACCGGGTGACCCTGGCCGGTCAGCCGGTCGAACTGGCACCGCGCGAATACGCCCTGCTGCGCCTGCTGCTGGAAAACATGGGCAAGGTGCTCTCGCGCAATCGCCTGGAACAGGCGCTCTATGGCTGGGACGGCGACGTCGAGAGCAATGCCATCGAGGTCCATATCCATCACCTCAGGCGCAAGCTCGGCACCAGCCTGATCCGCACCGTGCGCGGCATCGGCTACGGCATCGACCAGCCCGAGCGGCCGGCTCCATGACCGACGGCCCGGCCGTCTCGCTGCGGCGGCGTCTGCTGACGCTGCTGCTGTGTGGCATCTTCGCCTGCTGGCTGATCGCCGCCCTGGTGACCTACCAGCTGGTGCTGCGCCAGGTGAATCGCCTGGCGGATGAAGACATGCTCGACTTCGGCTCGGCCGCCCTGCACCTGGCCACCCTGAGCGAGGGGGCGACCACAGCCTGCCGCCCGCGGCGCGCGCCCTGGAACGCAGCCGCACGGCCATCGCCGACCTGCCGCTGTTCAAGCGCCGCAACGCCCTGGGCTATCTGCTGCAGGCCGGTGACCAGCGCCTCGGCACCCCCGCGCCGCCCGCCGGCCTGGCCGACCAGCCACCCGGTTTCAGCAGTCTGCTGGCCGACGGGCAGCACTGGCGCGTGCTGCGCCTGAGCAGCGGCGACGGGCGCATCTGGATCTACGAGAACCTGGCCGATCGCCGCGGCGCCACCAACCTGCTGCTGCTCGGCTCGCTGTTTCCCCTGGCGCTGGCCCTGCCAGTGCTGGCCGCACTCATCTGGTTCGGCGTTACCCGCGGTCTCGACCCCCTGCGCCAGCTGGCGGCGCAGATCAAGCAGCGTTCCGCCCAGCGCCTGGAGCCCCTGGCGCTGAATCAGGTTCCCCTGGAAGCCGCGGTCCTGGTCGAGGAGATCAACGCCCTGCTGCAGCGCCTGGACGGCGCCCTGGAAGCCGAGCGGCGCCTGACCAGCGACGCCGCCCACGAGATCCGCACGCCCCTCGCCAGCTTGCTGACCCACACCCAGGTCGCCCTGAGGTCCAGCGATCCCCAGGCCCACGCCCGCGGCCTGGTGCAGGTGCGCCGCAGCGCCGAACGCATCAGCCAGCTGATGGAGCAGATCCTGCTCCTGGCCCGCCTGGACAGTGGTGCCCTGCAGGAGCAGTTCGTCCCGGTCCATCTCGGCCGGCTGGCGGCGGATACCCTGTCGGAACTCGCGCCCCTGGCCATCGAGAAGAACATCGACCTGGTGCTGGAGGATCAGGAGGTCAAGTTGTCCGGCATTCCCACCTGGCTGAGCGTGCTGCTCACCAACCTGGTGGGCAACGCCATCCGCTACACCCCCAGCGGGGGTCAGGTACTGGTGCGGGTCGTCGAGGACGTGCCCGGCCGGGTACGCATCAATGTCTGCGACAGCGGCCCCGGGGTCAGCCCGGAAGAGCGGGCGGTGATCTTTACCCGTTTCTACCGCAGCGAGAGTGCCGGTCAGAACGTCGGCAGCGGCCTGGGCCTGCCCATCGTCAAACGTATCGTCGAAATCCATGGCGGCAGCCTGCACCTGGGCGAAGGCCTGCAAGGACGCGGGCTGGGGGTGTACGTCGAGCTGCCCGGCCTGGCCTGATCCGGCCAGCTACGACCAAGGCCATCTTTTATCCGGGCCGGCCTAGGGCTTACAGTGCAGGGATTCGCCACAAGCGAATGCAGTCCTGCATTCTGGAGAGCCCGGCCCATGTCCATGATCCTGTACCACACTCCCGCCTCGCCCTTCGGTCGCAAAGTCGTGGTGATGCTCCACGAGACGGACCTGATCGAGCAGGTGGAAGTGGAAATCGTCCAGCAGACGCCGCTCAATCCCAATCGCGATGTTCTCGATACCAATCCGGCTGGCAAGATTCCCGCCCTGCGCCTGGCCGATGGCACCTGCCTGCACGACAGTCGCGTCATTCTCGATTACCTGGACACCCTGCACGAGCGCACCCCGCTGATCCCGCGCCAGGGTCCGGAGCGCTGGCGCCGCCTGACCCTGGCTTCGCTGTGCGATGCCATGATGGAAGCCGCGGTGCAGATCCGCTACGAGAGCTTCATGCGCCCGCCGGGCATGCAGTGGAAGCTCTGGCTGGACAACCAGCAGGAGAAGATCGCCCGGGCGCTGGACTACTTCGAGCGCGAGGCGATCGCCGAGCTGGACGGCGAATTCGACGTGGCCTGCCTGGGCATGGCCTGCCTGCTGGGCTATCTGGACTTCCGCATCCCCACCTTCGCCTGGCGCAGCGACTGCCCGCGCATCGCCGCCTGGTACGCCCGTACCGGCGAGCGCCCCTCGCTGCAGACGACCCGCCCCTGAGCCGGCGCTAGGCCTGCTGCCAGAGCCGCTCCAGGTTGCGAAAACCCCACTCCTCCGGATCCTCCCGCCGCACGATGCGCTCATCGGCGGGTGGTCGGGCGAGATCCAGCAGCCGCTGCGGCAGCGGGGTACGCGAGCGGGCGGAAAAGAACACCCGCACCTGCGGGGTCAGCAGGCTGTCCGGGTGCTGCTCGACCACCACCGCCAGCTGCTCGTTGCTCAGCCGGACCAGGGAACCGATCGGATAGATGCCCAGCGTCTTGACGAAGGCCTGGAACACCCGCGGATCGAAATGCCCCTTCCACTCCGCCATGCGCCGGATCGCTTCGGCGGGACTCCAGGCGGTCTTGTAGGGCCGGGTCGAGGAGATGGCGTCGTAGACGTCGCAGACCGCGGCGATGCGTGACAGCAGACTGATCTGCGTACCGGCCAGGCCATGGGGATAGCCGCTGCCATCGAATTTCTCATGATGGTGCAGGCAGACGTCGATGACCTCCGCGGTCGCACCCCACTGCTGCAGCAGGGCGACGCCCTCCGCGGGATGCCGCTGCATCACGGCAAATTCCGCCTCGGTCAGCTTGCCCGGCTTGTTGAGCACCTCGAGAGGGGTGCGCATCTTGCCCACGTCATGCAGCAGGCCGGCCTGGCCAGCCAGTTGCACCTGGTCCGCCGGCAGCTCCATCTGCCGTGCCACCGCCGTCATGAGGGCACAGACCGACACCGAATGGATGTAGGTATACTCGTCGGCCGTGCGCAGCCGCGTCAGGCTGATCAGCGCCGTGGGATGCCGCAGCACCGACGCCGAGATCTGCTCGACCACGGTCGCCACCTCGCTCAGCTCGATGGCCTGGCCCAGGCGCACGTCCTGGAACAGCCGCGCCACCTCCTGCTTGGCGTGGGCGCTCACGGCGGAAGCCTGGGCCATTTCCTGCGGACAGCTCAGGGCGGCGCCTGGCGCGGTGCCGACAACCGGGACCGGAGCGGCGACTGGGGGCACCTCGGGAGCAATGGCCGGCGCGGCGACGGGCTCGGAGAGCAGCACCGGATCCACTGCGGGCGGGCACTCCGCCGGCGGCGGGCAATCCAGCCCCTTGGCGATATCGATCCACACCGCGGTCACGGCGCTGTCCTGGATCTTCTGCAGGTCGCGCGGTTCCTGGAGCAGGAACCGCGCCTTCCAGAACGGATGGTCGATCCAGCTGCCTTCGAATCTGTGGATGTACATGCCGAGGCAGACCTCGGCACTGGTAACCTTCTTGAGCATGGCGTTCACTTCGCAGCTGATCGGCAGCAGCCATCCAGAGCAGATGATCGCAAAATGCTATGTCACGCCAAAGACTATCGCCCCAAGTTCTAGACGAGAGAATCCATGCACCTCCTGACCGGTATCACCGTCTCTGCGCTGCTCCTGCTGAACACCCTGGTCATGATCGGTCCGCTGCTGGCCTTCGCCCTGATCAAGCTGCTGCCCATCGTTGCGCTGCGCGACCTCTGCTCCCGGGTGGTCACCGCCATCGCCGAGACCTGGGCCGAGATCAACAAGGTCATCTTCGCTCGGCTTACCCCTACCGTCTGGGACATCCGCGGCACCGAGACGCTCAACCGCGACAGCTCCTACCTGGTCATCTGCAACCACCAGTCCTGGGTCGACATCCCCGCGCTCATCGAGACCTTCAACGGCAAGGTGCCCTACTTCAAGTTCTTCCTGAAGAAGGAGCTCATCTGGGTGCCCTTCCTGGGGCTTGCCTGGTGGGGCCTGGATTACCCCTTCATGAAGAGATACACCCGCGCCCAACTGGCCCGCCGCCCGGAACTCAAGGGCGCGGACCTGGCCATTACCCGCCGTGCCTGCGAGAAATTCCGCCGCCAGCCAGTGACCATCGTCAATTACCTGGAAGGCACGCGCTTCAGCGCCGCCAAGCATGCCGAGCAGCACTCGCCCTATCGCCACCTGCTCAAGCCCAAGGCCGGCGGCATGGCCTTCGTCCTCGCCGCCATGGGCGAGCAGCTGGACACCCTGCTGGATGTCACCCTGGTCTATCCGGACGGTCGCGTGCCCGGCTTCTGGGACCTGCTCTGCGGACGCGTCAAACGCGTTATCATCGATATTCGCGCGCGACCTCTGGATCCGGCGCGCTGGGCGGGTGACTACAGCGAAGATGCGGAATTTCGCGCAGGCTTCCAGCAGTGGGTCAGCACGCTCTGGGCAGAGAAGGACCAGCGGATCGAGGCGCTGCTAGATTCCCGCTCGCGCTGATCGAGCGGGGCACCCTGCCGCGTGCAGACAGTCAGAGAGCGGGTAGTCGGCTGTCTCGACAAGGATCTCCCATGCCCACCCCGACGC
The DNA here is from genome assembly GCF_014522265.1 of Pseudomonas oryzihabitans. Taxonomy (GTDB): domain Bacteria; phylum Pseudomonadota; class Gammaproteobacteria; order Pseudomonadales; family Pseudomonadaceae; genus Chryseomonas; species Chryseomonas aestiva. Next base: position 2,006,794 of record NZ_CP017024.1, on the reverse strand, counting down.
TGGATACCACCACGACCCGCTGGCTTCCCTGGCTGATCGCCGTCGCCTTCTTCATGCAGTCGCTGGACGCGACCATCGTCAACACCGCCCTGCCGCGCATGGCCGCCGACCTCGGCGAGAATCCGCTGCGCATGCAGGGGTGGTGATCGCCTACCTGCTCACCGTCGCGCTGCTGATTCCGGCCTCCGGCTGGATCTCCGATCGCTTCGGCAGTCGCTGCGTCTTCTTCACCGCCATCGCCCTCTTCACCTTTGGCTCGCTGCTTTGCGCCCTGGCGCCCAGCCTCAACCTGCTGATCGCCGCCCGGGTGATCCAGGGACTCGGGGGTTCGCTGATGCTGCCGGTGGGGCGCCTGGTGATCCTGCGCGTCTATCCGCGCAGCGAGCTGGTGCGCATCCTCAGCTTCATCACCATTCCCGGCCTGATCGGTCCCCTGGCGGGCCCGGCACTAGGCGGCTGGCTGGTGGAAGCCGTGTCCTGGCACTGGATTTTCCTGATCAACCTGCCGGTGGGCATCCTCGGCTGCCTGGCCACCCGCCGCCTGCTGCCGGATCTGCGCAGCCCCCTCCCGCAACGCTTCGACGGCCTGGGCTTCCTGCTCTTCGGCACCTCCATGATCCTCATCAGCGTCGCCCTGGAAGGCCTCGGCGAACTGCACCTGCCCCATGTGCGGGTGGTGCTGCTGCTGATGGGCGGCATGGCCTGCATGGTCGCCTACTGGTTGCGCGCCCTGCACCACGACCAGCCGCTGTTCTCCGCCGAGCTGTTTCGCATCCGCAGCTTCGCGGTGGGTATCTTCGGCAATCTCTTCGCCCGCCTCGGCAGTGGCGCCCTGCCCTTTCTCATCCCGCTGCTGTTCCAGGTGGGCCTCGGCTATTCGCCGACCCAGGCCGGGCTGCTGATGATGCCCCTGGCGCTATCGGCGATGCTGGCCAAGCCCATCGCCGGCCCGCTGATCGGGCGGCTCGGCTATCGGCGCCTGCTGGTGGGCAACACCCTGCTGCTGGGGTGCCTGATCGCCAGTCTCGCCCTGATCGGTCCTGGCACGCCCTTCGTCTGGCTGCTCATCCACCTGGGTATCCTCGGCGCGGTGAACTCCATGCAGTTCACCGCCATGAACACCATCACCCTCATCGATCTGCACGACCAGCAGGCAGCCAGCGGCAACAGCCTGCTGTCGGTGGTGATGCAACTGGCCATGAGCTTTGGAGTCGCCTGCGCAGCCGCCCTGCTGGGCGGTTTCCAGGACGACTATGGCGACACCGAGGTGCTGTCCGCCTTTCGCGCGACCTTTCTCAGCGTCGGCGCCCTGTCGATGCTGGCGGCGGCGATCTTCCTGCAGGCCTCGCGCGAGACCGGCCGGCGGGTCAAGCCGCTGGCGGCCGAGCCTGAAAAGAGCGCGCAGAACGTGGAGTGAGGCGGCCGGCCACGCCGGTCCAATCGGCAGAAACGAAAAACCCCGGCCTGGCCGGGGTTTTTCGTGAGCTTCGGGCGCTGTCAGGTGTCAGACGACCTGTACGCGCTCTGCCTGCATGCCCTTCTGGCCTTGCACGACTTCGAAGCTGACCTTCTGACCTTCAGCCAGGGTCTTGAAACCAGTGCCTTCGATGGCGCGGAAGTGCACGAACACGTCCGGACCGCTCTCGGGAGTGATGAAGCCATAGCCTTTGGTTTCGTTGAACCACTTGACGGTACCGTTCTGACGATTCGACATGACGGGTGTTGCTCCTTGGAAGCACGAGTTTGTTATTGACACTGGCTGGCGCGGTAATGCGTTGCATTGACCAGACGCCCGGTACTGAGTTGCAAGGAGTAACAAGAATCGAGCAGCAAGGGGTGGACGAAGAGCCTACCGCCTCAGGTCACGATCGACGGCGACCCAAGCAAACACAGTTCTCGAACTCTACGCCATATTTTTCTGGAAAGCGATTACCCTCCGGAGGGCGAAATCCTTTTTGACAAGGGCTGTTTTGTCACCTCGCGCAAGGTACTGTCGAGCCGGCTTTCGACCACCCGGACAGCCCTGCAAAACCGCAGCCAGACTGCTTCGCCGCAGTCTGGCGTAGCTCTCGAAAGGCCTCGGGCCCGTTGCTCCGCCCTGAAATCCCCCTGCAAGGAATACCGATGAACGTCACCCCTGTGGAACTGCTGATCAGCGATTGCGATGGCGTGCTGGTCGACAGTGAAATCCTCGCCGAACGGGTCGTCCTCGACGGCCTGGCCGCCCATGCACCGCGCGCTGAACTCGCGGCCCTGCTGCACGGCACCTTCGGCCTGACCACCCGGGATATCTTCGCCCTGGTCGAACAGCGCTTCGGCATCACCCTGCCGCCGGCACTGTTCAGCGACCTGCGCGCCCAGGCGGAAACGCTGATCGCCACCAGCGTCGAGCCCATTCCCGGGTGAAGCGGGCCCTGGAGAGCATCGATCTGCCGCTGGCGGTCGCCTCCAACAGCCTCAGGCACAGCGTCGAATCCTCGGTCCGCCGGGCCGATCTGGTGGCGCGGGTAGCGGGCCACATCTTCAGCGCCGACATGGTCGCCCAGCCCAAGCCGGCACCCGATGTCTATCTGCTCGCGGCCAGGACCCTGGGCGTCGCGCCAGAGCGCTGCCTGGTGATCGAAGACAGCGCCACCGGCGTGCGTGCGGCCCTGGCCGCCGGCATGCGCGTCATCGGCTTCACCGGCGCCAGCCATATTCCGCCGAGCCACGGCGAGACCCTGAGCGCCCTGGGCGTCACCGCCCTGATCGCCCACATGGACGAATTGCCCGCGACCGTCGCCCGCCTCCGCGCCGCCGCCAACGGCGGGCAATGAAAAAGGGGCCCTCAGGGCCCCTTCGCTTTCCGCGTCAGCGGAATCAGGACAGGACCGCCCCTACCGCCTTGGGCAGTGCCACCGGTGCCAGATCGGCCGTTGCGTTCCAGGTCGCCTCGCTCAGCTGGGTTTCCAGCAGCTGGCGATGGATCGCCTCACGGTGCTGTTGCAGGACGATGTCCAGGGCGCGGCTGGGCGTCAGTTCGACGTCGTCGAAGGTGACGATCTGACCCGGCTCCATGGCCCGCTTCAGCACGCTGTGCTTGAGCAGGCCGATCGGCAGGTGATCCGGGCACTCGGCGATCTTCACCGCTTCGCCGCGCACGCTGTAGCCACCGATGCCGCGCTCGATGATGTCGCCAGCCGCCATGGGTTTCTTCATGATGGCGGCCACGCTCAGGGTCGGCGTGGTGGAGTTGTTGAGCAGGATCTTGCCGCCGGCGATCACGCGACGCAGGGTCTTGCCGACTTCCAGGGAGCACAGGTGGAAGGGGCGTACCAGGACATAGTACGGACCCTTGCCCAGCTTGAAGTATTCGATGGCACCGGCCTGGTCTTCGTCATGACGACCGACGACGAAGACGCCACCCGCGGAGTAGCCGCTCGGGATCACGTAATCGACGATGGGCGTGCCCAGTTGCTCGGCCATCTGCGCCAGGATGTTCGCGCTGTCCTGCAGGCTGGTCGAGTTGAGGCCTTCCAGACCCTGGCGGGTGATGGTGGCGCCATAGTTGTTGCCCACCACCACCTGCTCGATCTGCACCTTGGTGCCATCGGTGAAGGAGGTGGTCTGGTCGACGCTGGTGCCCTGGCGCGCGGACCAGTAGGCCATGTCTTCCGGCGTCGGATTATGGTTCAGATAGCCCTTCATGTTGCCGTAGACCAGCGGCTTGAAGCCCATCTGCACGGCTTCTTCGTGCAGTGCCGCCAGCGAACCCGGCTGGTCGCCCTCGGCCTCGGTCAGGAACCCCTTGCCGGCCAGGTAGGAACCGGTCGTCACCTGCAGTTCGGCATTGATGGTGACCACCTTGATGCCGGCCTCGAACGCGCGCTCGATGATCTCGGTACCGTGGTAGGGGTCGCCACTGCATTCCACCAGCAGATCGCAATGATCGACGAGATCCGCCACCGACTGGGTGAGCGCCTCGGTCAGCGGATAGTCGGTAACCGTGGCGATGGGCCGGCGGGTCAGGACTCGGGTCACGGTCATGTCGTCATAGTGACGGCTGATGAGCCGGGCCAGGCAGCGCGAGATCATGCCGGTACCGACGATGCCGATACGGGTGACAGGGGATTGGGAGGACATAGGATCGATTCCTTTCAAAGAGAATGTCGGTGGCGAGCAAGACCACCATGCGAAGTGCCGACCCCAACTGCGTGTCCGATCTCTTGCAAATGGAAAAACCGCTTCCATCAGAAATTCTATGACTGGGATCAATCTTTCCGTGCGACTCGAAGCCAAATCAAAAATTCATGACTTCGTAACAGATAGCGACCAATGGCCGCAGATCGCCACCTTTTTCCTAGCCGTACCGTGACGGCGGTTCAACTCGTCGGTTCTGCGCGCCCCGCACCGTCAGCACCGCGCGCCCAATAGCCGCGGCGGAACAGGTCACGTTCGCCCAGCGCCAGCAACAGCACCAGGAAGCCCAGCATCGCCACGCTGATGCTGACGATCAGCTCCAGCAGGCCGACCGGCTTGGGCAACAGGAAAGTCAGCAGGGCCACCGCACTGCCGGCGCTGAACCAGCGCAGCAGCAGCGACAGGTGCAGTCCCGCCAGGGCGTGGCGATAAAGCGCCAGCGCCATGAACACGGCCTGCAGGAAGGCCCCGGTGGTAAAGGAATAGGCCAGCCCCTGGGCGCCGAACGGCTGGTACACAGCTGCGTCCAGTGCCACGGTGATGAAGGAGCTGGCCAGGGTTGTATAGAGGAAGGTGCGGGCGCGCTGCTGCGACAGCAGGGCACGCCCCCACAGCAGGGCCAGGCCCATCCAGGGCAGGCCGAGGGCATAGGCCACCACCAGGGTCGCGGTCGCCGCGCTCTGCTCGGCGCCAAAGGCTCCGCGCTCCAGCAGCACCTTGACCACCGGCTCCGAATAGCTGAACAGCACCACGGCGGCCGGCACCAGGAACAGCAGGGTGCCGAGCAGCGCCTTGCGCATCAGCGCGCTGTACTTGTCGACATTGCCCTCGTTCCAACTGCGGGTCAGCTCGGGAAAGATCATCGCCAGGATGGACAGCGCATAGAGCGTCAGCGGAATGGTCACGATGCGGTAGGAGAAGGACAGCATGGTGATATTGCCCTCGGCCAGCAGCGAGGCGAAGAAGCGCTCCGCCAGCATGCAGCCCTGCTGGGCGCCGGCGGCGAGCAGCACCGGCGCGAAGGTCATGGCGAAGGGACTGCCCTCGGGCTTCTCGAAGGCTACCGAGCGCTGGCTGAGATAGCCCAGCCGCCGGTGCTGGATGACGATCAGCAGCACCTGGGGCAGCAGCATGCCGGTGAACAGCGCGATGCCACTAGGCTGCAGGATGACGATGGCCAGGATGGCGCCCAGATTGAGCATCAGGGTGCGGGTCATCGGCAGGATGAAGATGCGATCCAGGTTGAGCAGCGCGCCCTGGCAATAGAGCATGGCCTGCACGCAGATCAGCAGGGTGCCGACGGCGAAGACCAGCTTGCCGGTCTCGACCTGCTCATCGCTCCAGCCCGGGGCCAGGGCATGCATCAGCCAGGGACTGGCGAGGACACCGATCACCGACAGCAGCAGGCCGAACAGGCCGATGCGCCAGTACAGCCAGCGACCGACCTGCTCGTACTGGGCGTTGCAGCGGTCACGGATGCGTTGCAGATAGGGAATCATGGCATCGCGCAGGGCGAGGCCGAAGAAGCTCTCGAAGAACACCGGCAGGATGAGCGCGACAAAGATCAGGTCGGCTTCCCAGCTCACGCCGAATTGCCGGGCGATCAGCAGGTCGCGCAGGAACCCCAGCAGGAAGCTGGCGACGGTGATGGCCAGGATGATAAGCGTCGAACTCACGCCCGCACCTCGGTCGGCCACGACAGGCCAAGCGCAGTAATACGCAGACGGATAGGGAAGGCGTGCATTGAGCGGTCTCGTTCCGTGAGCCGGAGGTAATCCGGAGAATGGCGAGCAGGGCTGCCCGTTTGGTCCAGACTCAGAGACCAGCTTCCGCGCTTAAGTTTCCCGAAGCAATTCCAGAGACACGCAGAAATGTCGAACGATTGGCAAATTGCCATGACTGGCTGGCGCCTGACCGCCGAGCGGTAGTCCTTGCAATCGCCGCGCAAGCCGAATACTGTATATATAACCAGATACAGAAACGAGGTGACGCATGGCCGTCGAAGTGTTGTATCGCAGCAGCCGAGATCCGGAGCGCCTGTTCATGGATAAAGCCGAAGCCGATCGTCACGACAAGATGTTGGAGCTGGCCGAGTCGCTCGCCAGCGTGCTGGACAAGGCCGTACCCGGTCTTGCCGAAAAGCAGTGCGAAGACCTGGGTCTGTTCATGGCCCGCAATCGCGAGGTCTTCGCCCGCGCATTTCGCAACCAGCCGGATGCATTGGGCGAGTTGGACCTGCCCAGCTAGCAAGGGGCGCCGCCCCTCGGGTAGCCTGGGAAGAGATCTGAGCCGGAGAAAGCCTCTTGTCCCTTCCCATCATCTTCGATACCGATCCTGGCGTGGACGACGCCCAGGCCATCGCCCTGTTGTTTGCCGATCCCGCCTTCGAGGTGATCGGCCTGACCACCACCTTTGGCAACGTGCCGGTCACCACGGCGACCCGCAATGCCCTGCTGCTCACCGAGCTGGCTGGCCGGAACACGCCCGTCGCCGCGGGTGTCGCCGAACCCCTGGTCAAGCCGGCCGGCAACCATGCCCTGCATGTGCATGGCCAGGATGGCCTGGGCAATCAGCAGCTCCCCGCGCCGAGCCAGGCGCCCCACGCCCTGGACGCCGCGCGTTTCATCGTCGAGCAGACCCGCCTGCGACCGGGTGAGATCACCCTGGTGGCGGTCGGGCCGCTGGGCAACCTGGCCCTCGCCCTGGCGCTGGATCCCACGGTCGCCGAGCGCGTCCGCGAGGTGGTGGTGATGGGCGGCGCCATCGTCGAGCCGGGCAACGTCACGCCGGTGGCCGAAGCCAACATCTTTTCCGATCCCCATGCCGCGGCGCGGGTCTTCGCCGCGCCCTGGCCGCTGACCCTGGTCGGCCTCGACGCCACCCACCGCGCCGTCCTCGACCCGCCCCGCCTGCAGCGCATCGCGGCGCGCCAGGGCGCCCTCGGTGAGGTGCTCGCGCGCAGCTATGATTTCTATGCGGACTTCTACCGCAGCGTAAAGGACATCGACGGCTGCCATCCCCATGACAGCTGCGCCCTCGCCTACCTGCGCCGTCCCGAGCTGTTCCACACCGCGCGCGGCCATCTCAGCGTCGGTACCGAAGGCCTGGCGGAAGGCCAGACCTTCTTCGCGCCCGAGGGTCGCGCCTACCTGGACGGGCGCTGGTCCGGCAATCCGCTGGTAACGGTCTGCCTGGGCATGGACGGCGCCGCCATGGTCGCCTGGATGGAAGAGGTCCTGACCGCAACCGAGCGGTAAGGGGTAACACGCCGCCGTTCGGGCTCCAGGCGATCGGCAGGCGAAAAAAAGGCCCCTTACGGGGCCTTTTCTACATCCGGGATCAGTTGACCTTGGGATCCAGTTCGCCGCGCGCATAACGCTCGAACATGGCATCCAGGGAGATCGGCTTGATCTTGGAGGCCTGGCCGGCGGTGCCGAAGGCTTCGTAACGGGCGATGCAGACTTCGCGCATGGCGGTCACGGTCTTGGCCAGGTACTTGCGCGGATCGAACTCGCTGCGGTTCTTGGCCATGAACTCGCGGATGGCACCGGTGGACGCCAGACGCAGGTCGGTGTCGATGTTGACCTTGCGGACCCCGTACTTGATGCCTTCGACGATCTCTTCGACCGGCACGCCGTAGGTTTCCTTGATGTCGCCACCGTACTCGTTGATGATCTTCAGCCACTCCTGGGGCACCGAGCTGGAGCCGTGCATGACCAGATGGGTGTCCGGGATGCGCGCATGGATTTCCTTGATGCGCTGGATCGACAGGGTGTCCCCGGTCGGCGGCTTGGTGAACTTGTAGGCGCCGTGGCTGGTGCCGATGGCGATGGCCAGGGCATCGACCTTGGTGGCCTTGACGAACTGGGCGGCTTCTTCCGGATCGGTCAGCAGCTGGCTGTGATCCAGGGTGCCTTCGGCGCCCACGCCGTCTTCTTCACCGGCCATGCCGGTTTCCAGGCTGCCCAGGCAACCCAGCTCGCCTTCCACGGACACGCCGCAGGCATGGGCGAAGGCCACGGTCTGCTGGGTGACGCGCACGTTGTAGTCGTAGTCGGACGGCGTCTTGCCGTCGGCCATCAGCGAGCCGTCCATCATCACCGAGGAGAAGCCCAGCTGGATCGAGCGCTGGCAGATGTCGGGAGTGGTGCCGTGGTCCTGGTGCATGACCACCGGGATGTGCGGGAATTCTTCCACCGCGGCCAGGATCAGGTGACGCAGGAAGGGAGCGCCGGCGTACTTGCGGGCACCGGCGGAGGCCTGGACGATGACCGGCGAATCGGTCTTGTCGGCGGCTTCCATGATGGCGCGCATCTGCTCGAGGTTGTTGACGTTGAAGGCCGGAACGCCGTAGCCGAATTCGGCGGCGTGATCCAGCAGCTGACGCATGCTGACGAGTGCCATTGGTGATTATCTCCCTACAAAGGCGGTGGTGGCGCCAGCCTGCATGAGCGGCTGGCAGGGTTCAAGCGGCCGACCCCTGGCCGCCCTGGATTAATCGGTTCAGCTGACATTCGCCCGCTCAAGGCGTCCGGCAGCCGCGGCCGATGAGGTCGTTGTTGGCGATCCAGTAGACGAGGCCCTGGTCGCCGCGGATGTGAAAAGCCACCAGCCCGTCGGTATAGGACTGGCCATCGGTGGCCGGTTCGCGGTTGAGATGGCGGATCAGGCCATCGCCTTCCAGCTTGAGGTCGACGATGGACTGGCTGCGATCCACATAGCGCCAGTCGAAGGCCGCCTTGGAATCGCAGACCCAGTGGGTCCAGCCGCCGGTTTGCTGCGCGCCGCGACCGGCGCAACCGGCCAGCAGGGCGAGACTCAGCAGCCCGAGGGCGAGCGTGCGCCCCTTCACTGGGCGCAACCGCTGGCAGGACGGCTGGCGTTGCCGGTGAGCGTATCGACGCGCTCGCCGTTCTGCGCCGTGGGCGTGGCGGCCGCCGCGGGCGGCGGCGCGAACACCGCGCAGGCCTTGTCGGTATTGCCACCGGCGCAACCGGCCAGCATCAGGACAGCGGAACAGACGAGCAGCGGCATACGCATGGCGATTACTCCTGGGCGCGTTGCTGGAGGACTTCGACGGCCGGCAGGACCTTGCCCTCGACGAATTCGAGGAAGGCGCCACCACCGGTGGAGATATAGGAGACCTTCTCGCCGATGCCGTATTTGTCGATGGCGGCCAGGGTGTCGCCACCGCCGGCGATGGAGAAGGCGTCGCTGTCGGCGATGGCCTGGGCCAGGGTGCGGGTGCCTTCGCCGAACTGGTCGAATTCGAAGACGCCGACCGGACCGTTCCAGAGGATGGTCTTGGCCGATTTGAGCAGGTCGGCGAATTGCTGGGCGCTGACCGGGCCGATGTCGAGGATCATGTCGTCGTCGGCCACGTCGTTGATCGACTTGGTGACGGCTTCGGCGGTCTCGGCGAATTCCTTGGCGACCACCACGTCCACCGGCAGCGGCACGCTGACCTTGGCGGCGATGGCCTTGGCGGTGTCCACCAGATCGGCTTCGTACAGCGACTTGCCGACCTTGTAGCCGGCCGCGGCCAGGAAGGTGTTGGCGATGCCGCCGCCGACGATCAGCTGGTCACAGATCTGCGCCAGGGAATTGAGCACGTCCAGCTTGGTGGACACCTTGGAGCCGGCGACGATGGCTGCCATCGGCCGGGCCGGATTGCCCAGCGCCTTGCCCAGCGCGTCCAGCTCGCCGGCCAGCAGCGGACCGGCCGCGGCAACCTTGGCGAACTTGGCCACGCCGTGGGTCGAGCCTTCAGCGCGGTGGGCGGTGCCGAAGGCGTCCATGACGAAGATGTCGCACAGGGCGGCATAGTGCTTCGCCAGCTCGTCGGCGTTCTTTTTCTCGCCCACGTTGAAGCGCACGTTCTCCAGCAATACCAGTTGACCCGGCTCGACCTGGACGCCGTTCAGATAGTCCTTCACCAGCGGCACGTCACGACCCAGGGCCTTGCTCAGATAGGCGGCGACCGGTGCCAGGCTGTTTTCCTCGCTGAATTCGCCCTCGGTGGGACGGCCCAGGTGCGAGCAGACGATCACCGCGGCACCCTTTTCCAGGGCCAGCTTGAGGGTCGGTAGGGCGGCGACCAGGCGGGCATCGCTCTTGATCTGGCCTTCCTTCACCGGAACGTTGAGGTCTTCGCGAATCAGGACGCGCTTACCCTTCAGATCGAGGTCGCTCATTTTCAACACGGACATACAGGCAATCCCTTAGTTGTGCTTGTTTCAGGTGGGCTTGGCGATGCGCAGCCAATGGCCGGCGACGTCGAGCATGCGGTTGGCGAAGCCCCATTCGTTGTCGAACCACACCAGCAGATTGACCAGCCGGGGGCCGGAAACGCGGGTCTGGCTGCCATCGACGATAGCGGAATGGGGATCGTGGTTGAAATCGCAGGAGGCGTGGGGCAACTCGGTGTAGTCGATCAGCCCGGCCAGGGGACCGCTCCGGGCGGCGTCACGCAACAGGGTGTTGAGGGCGGGCGCCGTGGTGTCGCGGCCGACGATGCAGGTGATGTCCAGGCAGGAGACGTTGACCGTGGGTACGCGCACGGCGCGGGCCTGGATGCGCCCGCCGAGCTCGGGCAGCAGCCGTTCGATGCCACGCGCCAGGCCGGTCGCCACCGGGATGATCGACTGGAACGCGGAACGCGTCCGCCGCAGATCTTCGGCATGGTAGGCGTCGATCACGGGCTGGTCGTTCATGGCCGAGTGAATCGTGGTGATGGAGACGTACTCCAGACCCAGGGTCTCGTGCAAAAGTTTCAGCACCGGGACGCTGCAGTTGGTGGTGCAGGAGGCATTCGAGACCAGCGTCTCGTCACCGCGCAGGGCCTGCTGGTTGACCCCGTAGACCACGGTGGCGTCCACGTCGGTCTCGCTGACCATGGGCTGGGAGAACAGCACCCGCGGCGCACCGGCGGCGAGAAAACGCCCGGCCTCGGCACGGGTGCTGAAGGCGCCGGAGCATTCCAGCACCAGATCGACGTCGAGCGCCCGCCAGTCCACCCGCTCGGGCTCAGCTTCGCGGCGGATCTCCAGGGCCTGATCGCCGATGCGCAGGCGCTCACCCTCCAGCACGACCCGGCCGGGAAAGCGGCCATGGGTGGAGTCGAAGCGGGTGAGGTATTCCAGGCTGGGCCGGTCGGCCAGATCGTTTAGGGCGACGATGGCGAGCTGGGTGGCCACGCCACGCTCGTGCAGCGCACGCAACACGCAACGACCGATGCGACCGTAGCCGTTGAGAGCGAGGCGATAGCGAGCGGAACTCATGCGTGAACGGACCCGGGCGCAAGCGAAAGGCCGATTATGCGGCGGTTCGACGACGAATGGGAGTCGCCAGGGTAGTCAGGTCGACTTTCGCACTACAAAAAGGCGCTCTCCTTGGCAGACAGGAAAGAAATCCGCCGCCTGGCCCGACATGCCTGCCGCAGCGACAACGGATCGCGGTCTGCAGGGAAGCCATGCAGGTAGTGCCAGGGGTTGCGGGGCTACCTGACGCTTCGCCCATGGCCTGGCGAAAACCGTCATCCGAGGGCGATAGATCAAAGGCATGACCCAGATCAAAAACCCCACTTGTTGTGTTGTAGAAATTACAAAACACCATATGTAGTATCTGGACCGAACTTGAGGCCCAAGCCGCGCTCGAAGGAAAAGACCCGCGCCGCTCTGGCAAACGCCGGCTGGCGACAGGCTTTTTCCTTTGAATTCGCCCCACTACGGACAGGAGTCAGCCATGACCATCACCATCTACAGCAAGCCCGCCTGCGTGCAGTGCAACGCCACCTATCGTGCCCTGGACCGTCAGGGCATCACCTACCAGGTGGTGGATATCGAGCAGGACGCCCAGGCGCGCCAGACCGTGGAATCCCTGGGCTATCGCCAGGTGCCGGTGGTAGTGGCCGGTAACGACCACTGGGCCGGCTTCCGCCCGGACAAGCTCGGCCAGCTGGTGGCCTGAGGCCCGGGCCATGGGCGAGCTGCTGTATTTCTCCAGCACCTCGGAGAACACCCACAGATTCGTCGAGAAACTCGGGCTGCCGGCGCGGCGCATTCCCCAAGATCCCGCCGCCGAACCGCTCAAGGCCCGCGAGCCCTACATTTTGGTCTTGCCGACCTATGGCGGTGGGGGCAGCAAGGGCGCGGTGCCCAAGCCGGTGATTCATTTTCTCAACGATCCGCACAATCGCGCCCTGATCCGCGGCGTCATTGCCGCCGGCAACACCAACTTCGGCGAGGGCTACTGCCTGGGTGGACGCATCGTCGCCCAGAAATGCGCGGTGCCCCTGCTCTACCAATTCGAATTGCTCGGCACGACGGAGGATGTCGACCGGGTGCGCACGGGAGTGAACGACTTTTGGCAACGGCAGGCCTGACCCCGACCGGCAGCGACGCGGACTATCACGCACTCAATGCCATGCTCAATCTCTATGGTCCCAACGGCGAGCTGCAACTCGACAAGGACCGCCAGGCGGCGCGGCAGTACTTCCTGCAGCACGTCAACCAGAACACGGTGTTCTTCCATAACCTGGACGAGAAACTCGGCTATCTGGTGGACAAGGGCTACTACGAGGCGGCGGTGCTGGAGCAATATGCGCCGGCCTTCGTGAAGGCGCTGTTCGAGCGCGCCTATGCCTACAAATTCCGCTTCCAGAGCTTTCTCGGCGCCTTCAAGTACTACACCAGTTACACCCTCAAGACCTTCGACGGCCAGCGCTACCTGGAACGCTACGAAGACCGGGTGTGCATGGTTGCCCTGAGTCTGGCGCGCGGTGACGAACAGCTGGCCGAGTCCCTGGTGGACGAGATGATCAGCGGCCGTTTCCAGCCGGCCACCCCGACCTTTCTCAACGCCGGCAAGCGCCAGCGCGGCGAGCTGGTGTCCTGCTTCCTCCTGCGCATCGAAGACAACATGGAGTCCATCGGCCGCGCGGTGAATTCAGCGCTGCAGCTGTCCAAGCGTGGTGGTGGCGTGGCCTTCCTGCTGAGCAACGTGCGCGAGGTCGGGGCGCCGATCAAGCGCATTGAGAACCAGTCCTCGGGCATCATTCCGATCATGAAGCTGCTGGAAGACGCCTTCTCCTATGCCAACCAGCTGGGATCGCGCCAGGGCGCCGGCGCCGTCTATCTCAATGCCCACCACCCGGACATCCTCAGGTTCCTCGACACCAAGCGCGAGAACGCCGACGAGAAGATCCGCATCAAGACCCTGTCCCTCGGCGTGGTCATCCCGGACATCACCTTCGAACTGGCCAAGCGCAATGCCGACATGTACCTCTTCTCGCCCTACGACGTGGAGCGGGTCTATGGCGTGCCCTTCGCCGACATCAGCGTCAGCGAGAAATACGCCGAGATGGTGGCCGACGCGCGCATTCGCAAGCGCAAGATCAACGCCCGGGAATTCTTCCAGACCCTGGCGGAAATCCAGTTCGAGTCCGGCTATCCCTACCTGATGTTCGAAGACACGGTGAATCGCGCCAACCCAATCGCCGGACGCATCAACATGAGCAACCTCTGCTCGGAGATCCTCCAGGTCAACACTCCCAGCCGCTTCGACGAAGACCTGGGTTATGAGCACATCGGCCAGGACATCTCCTGCAACCTGGGTTCGCTGAACATCGCCCGCACCATGGATTCACCGGACCTGGGCCGCACCGTGGAGACCGCCATCCGCGGCCTCACCGCGGTCTCGGAAATGAGCGACATCCGCTGCGTGCCCTCGGTGGCCGCCGGCAACGCCGCCTCCCACGCCATCGGCCTGGGCCAGATGAACCTGCACGGCTACCTGGCCCGCGAACACATCCACTACGGCTCGCCGGAAGGCCTGGATTTCACCAATCTGTACTTCTACACCGTCACCTACCACGCGGTGCGTGCCTCCAATCGCCTGGCCATCGAACGCGGCCAGAGCTTCCAGGGCTTCGCCGACTCCAAGTACGCCAGCGGCGCCTATTTCGACCAGTACACCGAGGGCGACTTCACCCCCCGTACCTCACGGGTGGCCGAGTTGTTCGAGGTCGCCGGAATCCGCCTGCCGACCCGCGCCGACTGGCAGGAACTCAAGGCCTCGGTGATGCAGCACGGGCTGTTCAACCGCAACCTCCAGGCCATCCCGCCCACCGGCTCGATCTCCTACATCAACCACTCCACCTCGAGCATCCATCCCATCGTCGCCAAGGTGGAGATCCGCAAGGAAGGCAAGCTGGGCCGCGTCTACTACCCGGCGCCCTACCTGGCCGACGATAACCAGGAGTATTACCAGGACGCCTACGAGATCGGCCCGGAAAGGATCATCGACACCTATGCCGAGGCCACCCGCCATGTCGACCAGGGGCTGTCGCTGACGCTGTTCTTTCGCGACACCGCCACCACCCGCGACATCAACCGGGCGCAGATCCATGCCTGGAAGAAGGGCATCAAGACGCTCTATTACATCCGCCTGCGCCAGGCCGCCCTGGAAGGCACCGAGGTGCAGGGCTGCGTGTCCTGCAGCCTGTGAGGAAATCATCATGAACGCACCCGTCAACGCGCCGCGCCTGAAGCTCATCAACGCCATCAACTGGAACCGCATCCAGGACGACAAGGACCTGGAGGTGTGGAACCGCCTGACCGGCAACTTCTGGCTGCCGGAAAAGATCCCGCTGTCCAACGACATCCCCTCCTGGGCGACCCTGACGCCCAAGGAGCAGCAGCTGACCATCCGCGTCTTCACCGGCCTGACCCTGCTGGACACCATCCAGAACGCCGTGGGCGCGCCAACCCTGCTGGCCGATGCCGTCACCCCCACGAGGAAGCGGTGATCGCCAACATCGGCTTCATGGAGGCGGTCCATGCGCGCTCCTACAGCTCGATCTTTTCCACCCTCTGCTCGACGCCGGATGTGGACGAGGCCTATCGCTGGAGCGAGGAGAATCCCTATCTGCAGACCAAGGCCGACCTGATCCTGGCGCGCTACCACGCCGAGGACCCGCTGCTGCGCAAGGTGGCCAGCGTCTTCCTGGAGTCCTTCCTCTTCTATTCGGGCTTCTACCTGCCGATGTACTGGTCCAGCCGCGCCAAGCTGACCAATACCGCCGACCTGATCCGCCTGATCATTCGCGACGAGGCGGTGCACGGCTATTACATCGGCTACAAATTCCAGCAGGCCCTGGCCAAGGAAAGTCCGGAGCGCCGCCAGCAGGTCAAGGACTTCGCCTACGAGCTGCTGCAGGACCTCTACGACAACGAGGTGGCCTACACCGAGGACCTCTACGACAGCGTGGGCTGGAGCGAGGACGTGAAGAAATTCCTCCACTACAACGCCAACAAGGCGCTTATGAATCTGGGCTTCGAAGCGCTGTTCCCCAGCAGCATGACCGACGTCAGCCCGGCGATCCTCGCCGCCCTGTCGCCCAGCGCCGACGAGAACCACGACTTCTTCTCCGGCTCGGGCTCGTCCTATGTCATTGGCAAGGCGGTGAGTACCGAAGACGAGGATTGGAATTTCTGAGCCAACCCGCTGCTCCGGCAAGCCCCCTCTCCCTTGGGGAGAGGGCGTCCCTCGCGACAAAGTCCCAGTGGAAAAGGCTGCGCCGTTTTCCACGCTACTACGCTAATAAGTAGTACGGCTTATCGCGGCCATGGGCCGCTCCTACAGGGCAGCGCTGCTTTTGTAGGAGCGGCCCATGGCCGCGATAGCACAGCTGCTCTATCAGACGCCCGCCCATGGCCGCGATAGCTCTCTACCTCAGCGGCCCCGTCCGAAAACGGCCAGTCGCCCCTACCTGGCGGTGCTAACCTGCCGCCATGAACGCCTTCCCCGATATACCCGCCTTCGAACGCGCCCGCCTGGCGCGGGACCCGCGTTTCGATGGCCTGTTCTACACCGCGGTGCTCACCACCGGCATCTACTGCCGACCGGTGTGCCCGGCGCAACCGCCACGCCCGGAAAACGTCAGCTACTACCCCAGCGCCGCGGCCGCCGAGGCCGCCGGCTATCGCCCCTGCCTGAGATGCCGCCCGGAACTCTCCCCTGCCGGCGGCCACTGGCAACGCGGTGACGCCACCCTGGCGCGTGCCCTGCGACTGATGGACGAAGGCCTGGAGGAAGGCGGTCTGCCCGCCCTCGCCGCCCGCCTCGATCTCAGCGAACGCCAGTTGCGCCGGCTGTTCGTCGAGCGCCTGGGCGCCGCGCCCCTGGCGGTGCTCACCACCCGCCGGCTGCTGTTCGCCAAGCAATTGCTCAGCGAGACCCGGCTGCCGATCACCGAGGTGGCCCTGGCCGCCGGCTTCGGCAGTCTTAGACGCTTCAACACCGCCTTTCGCGATGCCTACGACCTGGCCCCCAGCCAGGTGCGCAAGGGCCAGGCCGCGGCTTCGCCGGTGCTGGTCCTGCGCCTGGCCTATCGTCCGCCCTATGATTTTGCCGCCCAGCTGGATTTCCTTCGCGGTCACGCCCTGCCCGGAGTGGAGGTGCTGGACGACACCAGCTACGCCCGGGTGATTGGCACGCCCGAACAGCCGGGCTGGCTGCGCGTCTCGGTCTGGGATGCCGACACGCCGGCGCTGCGCCTGGAATTGCACGGTGCCGCACCCGGCGAACTGCAGGCGGCAGTGGCACGCATCCGCCGCATGTTCGATCTGGACGCCGATCCCGAAGCCATCGCCCAGGGCCTTTCCGTCGACCCGACCCTGGCCGAACTGGTGGCGCGCCGGCCCGGCCTGCGCCTGCCCAGCGGCTGGGACGGCTTCGAGATCGCCGTGCGCGCCGTCATCGGTCAGCAGGTCAGCGTGGTGGCGGCCACCACCATGACCGCCCGGGTGGTGCAGCGCTTCGGGCGGCCCTGGGGCGAGCCCGGCCACGAGGCCAGTCGTCCGCCAGCCGGTCTGCACCACTTCTTTCCCACGGTGGAGGCCCTGGCCGATGCCGCCCTGGAAGACCTCACCGGCCTCGGCCTGATCCGCGCCCGCGCCGGTACCCTCGGCACGGTGGCCCGGGCCTTGCGTACCGGCGAGGTGGACTTCGACACCGGGCGCACCCTGGACGACTTCGCCCGGCGCTGGATCGCGCTCAAGGGCATAGGTCCCTGGACCGCCCAGTACATCGCCCTGCGCGCCCTCGCCCATCCCGATGCCTGTCCGGTGGAAGACCTGGTGTTGCAGAAACGCCTGGCGCCGCCCGGCGAGCGCCTGACCGCCAAGGCCCTGTACGCCCGCGCCGAAGCCTGGCGACCCTGGCGCGCCTACGGGGTGATGCAGGTCTGGCGCGAGGCCACCTGGAAGGCACCTGCCGACGCCCCCGCCGAACCCGTACCCACCCGTCTCGCCATGGAGTCGCCCCGATGATCGCCTACTGCCTGCTGGACAGCCCCATAGGAACGCTTACCCTGGCCGCCGACGACAGTGGCCTGCGCGTGGTGGAGTTTCCCGAGAATCGCTACCTGGCCAAGCGCGATGCCAGCTGGAGCGCCGCCGACCATCCGATCCTCGACCTGGCCCGCGCGCAGCTCGGCGAGTACTTCGCCGGCCAGCGCCAGACGTTCGAGCTGCCGCTGGCACCGCGCGGCACCCCCTTCCAGCTGGCGGTCTGGCAGGCCCTGGCGGAGATCCCTCACGGCCAGACCTGGAGCTATGGTCAGCTCGCCAGCCACCTCGGCCGACCCCAGGCGATGCGCGCGGTGGGCGCTGCCAATGGCCGCAATCCGCTGCCCATCGTGCTGCCCTGCCACCGGGTGATAGGGGCGTCCGGCGCCCTGACCGGCTTTGGTGGCGGCCTGCCGACCAAGCAATTCCTGCTGGAGCTGGAAGGCGCGTTGCCACCGCCGCGGGATCTCTTCGCGGCGTCCTAGCCCGCCACCGCGCCAGAACCTGCCTGCTAAAAGGCTCTAGCATGCGCCTTCCAGCGCTTGAGCCGGTGCACTCCTGTAGCGCAAACTGGAATTTTCCATTCGCAAGGATGCGATGCGATGTCCAGCTCAGCCAACGCCCCGACCTTCACCCTGACGCTGGATGGCGTCGCCCACGATTTCCAGGTGCTCGCCTTCGACGGCCACGAAGCCATCGGCCAGCCCTATCGCTTCCAGCTCGAACTGGTCAGCGAGCGCCCGGACTGGCCGCTGGAGTCCCTGTTGCAGCGCTCCGCCTTTCTCGCCCTGGGTGCAGGTGACCGGGGCATCCACGGCCAGCTCGCCGCCGTGGCCCAGGGCGATTCCGGTCGACGCCTGACCCGCTATCGAGCCGAGCTGGTGCCACGCCTGGCCCAGTTGGCTCACCGCGTCAATTCCCGCCTCTTCCAGGGGCGCAGCGTCCCCGAGATCCTCGCGCAGCTCCTCGAGGAGCACGGCATCCTCGATGGCGACTATCGCTTCGCCCTGGGACCGACGCGCTATCCGCCGCGCGCCTACTGCGTACAGTACGGAGAGAGCGATCTGGCCTTTCTCACCCGGCTCTGCGAGGAAGAGGGCCTGCACTTTCACCACCAGCATCGTCGCGACGGTCATGTGCTGGTCTTTGGCGATGACGCCACCAGCTTTGCGCAGCTGGGCGCCACCCGCTATCTAGCCGGCAGCGGCCTGGTGGCGGACGAGCCCGCGATCAGTCACCTGGCGGTCGCGCTGCAGATCCGCAGCAGCGCCAGCCTCCTGCGCGATCACGATCCGCTGCAACCTCGGCTGCGCCTGCAGAGCAGTACGGACGCTGCGGCCCAGCCCGCGCTGGAGGACTATGGCTTTCCCGGTCGCTTCACCGATCGCGCACGCGGGCAGCGCCTGAGCAGCCGGCGCCTGGAGCGTCTGCGGGGCGACGCCCTCCAGGCCCAGGGCACGAGCGACCAGCCCAGCCTGGTGAGCGGGCACTTCCTGCCGCTGGAACAGCATCCGCGCGCCGACTGGAATCAGCTCTGGCTGTTGACCGAGATCCAGCACCAGGGCCGCCAGCTGCAGGTCCTGGAGGAAGACGTTACCGACCGGATCCCGGCCGACGGCTTCGCCCAGGGCTATCGCAACAGCTTTGTCGCGCGGCCGTGGGCGCTGCCCTTCCGCCTGCCCCTGCGCCATCCCAAACCCCGGCTGCTGGGCGCCCAGAGCGCCGTGGTCACCGGACCGGCCGGCGAGGAAATCCACTGCGATGCCCTGGGCCGGATCAAGGTGCAATTCCACTGGGATCGCGAAGGCCAGGCGGATGAGCACAGCAGTTGCTGGCTGCGGGTCGCCAGCGGCTGGGCCGGTAACGGCCACGGCGCCCTGAGCCTGCCGCGGATCGGCATGGAGGTACTGGTCGGCTTTCTCGAAGGCGATCCCGATCAGCCGCTGGTGATCGGCTGCCTGTACCACGCCGAGCAGCGTCCGCCGCTGGAACTGCCCAGGGACCAGACCCGCAGCACCTTCAAGACGCTGAGCAGCCCCGGGGGCCACGGCTACAACGAAATTCGCAGCGAGGATCGCCAGGGCCAGGAGGAAATCCATGTGCATGCCCAGCGCGACTGGGACGAACGCATCGGCCACGACCACCGCAGCGAGATCGGCCACGAGCGCCATCAGCGCATCCGGGGCAACAGCTACAGCACCTTCCACGCCGAGGAACACCGCATCACCCGGGGCGAACGCCGCACCGAGGTGCGCGCCGACGATCACCTGGACATAAACACGAGTCAGCATCTGCGGCTGGACGGCAGCCTGCTGGTCGAGGCCGGTAGCGAGATCCGGCTGCACAGTGGCCAGAAGATCGTCCTGGAAGCCGGCGCCCGCCTCACCCTCAGGACCGGCGGCAGCTTTGTGCAGCTGGATGCCGGCGGGGTCACCCTGGCTGGCCCGAGCATCCGGGTGAATCCCTGAGCGCGTGCCGAATCCCGGACACGAAAAAGCCACGCCTGGGCGTGGCTTTTCGGATTACCGCAACAGGACTCAGTCTTCCAGCAACTCGCCGGCCACCGCCAGGACATTGTCCAGGGTGAAGCCGAAGTGCTCGAACAGCGCCGCCGCCGGAGCGGATTCGCCGTAGGTGTGCATGCCGATGATACGACCGTCGAGACCGACGTACTTGTACCAGAAGTCGGCGATGCCGGCCTCGATGGCGATGCGCGCGCCGACTTCCACCGGCAGGACCTGCTGGCGGTACTCGGGGCTCTGGCGGTCGAAGACGCTGGTGCTGGGCATGGAGACCACGCGCACCTGGCGACCTTCGGCGGTCAGGCGGTCATAGGCCTGCACCGCCAGGCCGACTTCGGAGCCGGTGGCGATGAGGATCAGCTCGGGTTCGCCGTTGCAGTCCTTGAGCACGTAGCCGCCACGGGCGGCGTTGCCCAGGGTGGCGGCGTCGCGCACGCTGTGGGTCAGGTTCTGGCGCGAGAAGATCAGCGCGCTGGGACCGTCGCGACGCTCCAGGGCCGAGGTCCAGGCGATGGCGGATTCCACAGCATCGGCCGGACGCCAGGTGTCTAGGTTGGGGGTGTAGCGCAGCGAGGCCAGCTGCTCCACCGGCTGGTGGGTGGGGCCGTCTTCGCCGAGACCGATGGAGTCGTGGGTGAAGACATAGAGCACCCGCTGCTTCATCAGTGCCGACATGCGCACCGCGTTGCGGGCGTATTCCATGAACATCAGGAAGGTGGCGCCGTAGGGCACCAGGCCGCCGTGCAGGGCGACGCCGTTCATGATGGCGCTCATGCCGAATTCACGCACGCCGTAGTGGACATAGTTGCCGCTGGCGTCTTCGGCGGTGACGCCCTGGGCGCCCTTCCACAGGGTCAGGTTGGAGCCGGCCAGGTCGGCGGAACCGCCGAGCAGTTCGGGCAGCAGCGGACCAAAGAACTGCAGGGCGTTCTGGCTGGCCTTGCGGCTGGCGATGGTCTCGCCCTTGCTGGCGACGTCCTGGATGAAGGCGGCGGCGCGCTCGGCGAAATCGGCGGGCAGGTCACCGGCCATGCGGCGCTTGAACTCGGCGGCCAGTTGCGGATGGGCCTGGGCGTAGGCGGCGAACCGCTCGTTCCACTCGGCCTCGGCGGCGGCGCCGCGCTCCTTGGCGCTCCACTCGGCATAGATGTCGGCGGGAATCTCGAAGGGCGCATGGGCCCAGCCGAGCAGCTCGCGCGCGGCCTGGATCTCGTCGTTGCCCAGCGGCGCGCCGTGGCACTCTTCCTTGCCCTGCTTGTGCGGTGCGCCGTAGCCGATCACGGTCTTGCAGCAGATCAGGGTGGGCTTGTCGCTCTTGCGCGCGGTGTCCAGGGCGGTCCGGATCTCGTCGGCGTCATGGCCGTCGACGTTGCGGATCACCTGCCAGCCGTAGCTCTCGAAGCGCTTGGGGGTGTCGTCGGTGAACCAGCCTTCGACCTCGCCATCGATGGAGATGCCGTTGTCGTCGTAGAAGGCGATCAGCTTGGACAGGCCCAGGGTGCCGGCCAGGGAGCAGACCTCGTGGGAGATGCCTTCCATCATGCAGCCATCGCCGAGGAAGGCGTAGGTGTGGTGGTCGACGATCCGGTGGCCGTCACGGTTGAACTGGGCGGCCATGACCTTTTCCGCCAGGGCGAAGCCCACGGCGTTGGCGATGCCCTGACCCAGGGGGCCGGTGGTGGTCTCGATACCCGGGGCGTAGCCGTATTCGGGGTGGCCCGGGGTCTTGCTGTGCAGCTGCCGGAAATTCTTCAGGTCGTCGATGGACAGGTCGTAGCCGGACAGGTGCAGCAGCGAATAGATGAGCATGGAGCCGTGGCCGTTGGACAGCACGAAGCGGTCGCGGTCGGCCCACAGGGGATTGCCAGGGTTGTGCTTGAGCTGATCGTGCCAGAGCACCTCGGCGATGTCGGCCATGCCCATGGGGGCGCCGGGGTGGCCACTGTTGGCCTTTTGCACGGCATCCATGCTGAGGGCGCGGATGGCGTTGGCTCGATCACGACGGCTGGGCATTGCGGTGTCTCCTGGCAGAGGCAGAGCGAAGGGGCCGTTATTCTGGCCCAGCCAGGGCACTTCCAGCAATCGGCGCGGTCGCCTCAGCCCGCCGGGCAGACCGTGGCGCCGTCGACCACGAAGGCGCGTGCCACCGGTTCGATGCGCCTGGCCAGGGTCGCCAGGGCCTGGCGGTGCGCCGCCACGACCTCGGCATAGGAGCCGCCGGCGGGCTGGCTGATCCGGCTGCCACAGGTGAGCACCCGCTCCCCGCCCGGTTCGGCCAGGCGCAGGGTCCAGAGCGCGTCCTGCTGCACGCCACGCCCGGGCTGCGAATCGAAGCGCTGCAGATCCACCTTGATGCGCAGCACCGGGGCACCACTGCCGCGCGGGCATCGCCCAGGTCCAGGGTACCGAGGTCCCGGGACAGGTCGGCGGACAGGGCGCTGCGCACCTCGTCGGCCAGGGGCGCGATCCAGCGTTCGTTCTCCAGCAGGGCGATGCCGTCGCCCTGGCGGACCACCAGTTGCGGCTGATCCACCTGCGGCGGGACCGAGACGCCTTGCAGGGCGAAGCGGAAATTCGCGGTGCGCGCCTGGGACGCGGGTTCCGCGGCGCTGGTCAGGGTGTGGTAGTTGAGCGGCGCCTTGGATGAACAGGCGGCCAGCAGCAGGGGCAGAGCCAGGCAGGTCAGGCGCTTCATTGCAGTTTTCCTTTGGCGGGATCGCGGGAGCCCGGCTCGAACTTGGGCGGCGGATCGGTCACCAGACCGCGGATCAGGGATTCCGGATGGCGGCCGAGGTAGTCGCCGAACACGCGCAGGGAACGCGCCATGCGCTGCATCTCTTCGAGGGTCTGGGTCAGATTCTGCTGCACCGGCGAATCGGCGCCCAGGCTCTGGCTGGCGCTGCCGGTGAGCTGCTGCACGCCCATCAGGGTGGTGGTCAGTTGCGGCAGGACGCCGGCGTTGAGCTGCTTGAGGGTGCCGCTGAGCTGCGCCAGGCTGGTGTCGAGATTCTTGCCGATGGAATCGAAGGGGATCTTGTCGATCTTGTTGACGATGCCGGCCATCTGCTCCTGCAGGCGATCGAAGCTGCCGGTGACGGTGGGAATCGACAGCGGCTTGGCCTGGGGATCGAAGGCCACCTTGGGCGCATTGGGCACGAAGTCGACGGAAATGTAGAGCTGGCCGGTCAGCAGGTTGCCGGTGCGGGCCTGGGCGCGCAGACCACGGGCCACCCAGCCGGCGAACAGCTTGCCGTCGCGGTCCTTGGTCTCGATGCGCTTGCCGACGTCACCCAGCCGCTGGGGATAGATGACCGCGCCGACGATCAGCGAGAAGCGATCCTGGCTGTCCTCGTAGTCGGGGTCAGGGACACCACCCGGCCGACGTTCATGCCGAGGAATTCCACCGGTGCTCCGGTCGACAGCCCGCGCAGCGACTGCTGGAATCTCATCCGCACATAGAAGGGCTCGCCATCCGGCGGGGCCAGGGCGCTGGTCTGGTCGTCGAACAGGGTGAAACTCTGGTCTTCCTGGGCCTCCTGCGGATCCTTCGGCCATTCGGGGTGACGAAGGCGATGCCGCCCGCCACCACCGTGGCCAGCGACTGGGTATTGAGCTTGAGCCCGGAGGCGCTGAGCGAGACATCGACCCCGCTGGCGTTCCAGAAGCGGCTGTTGGCGGTGACGAAGCGGTCGTAGGGCGAATCGATGAAGACCTGGGCGCTGACACCCTTGCCATCCGGATTGAGGTGGAAGGACACCACCCGGCCGACCTGGATGCGCCGGTAATAGACCGGTGAGCCGACGTCCAGCGAGCCGATGTCGTCGGCGGTGACGATGAATCTCTTGCCCGAGGCCCCGTGGATCAGCGCCGGCGGCTGCTCCAGACCGCGGAAGTCGCGATGGGATTCGCTGGAATCGCCGATGTCGGCACCGATGAAGGCGCCCGACACCAGAGTGTCGACCCCAGAGACGCCATTGACGCCGAAGCGCGGACGCACCACCCAGAAGCGGGCGTCCTTGGTGGCGAAGCCCTCGGCGGACTTTTCCAGCTCGATGGTGGTGATCACCCGGTTGCGATCCGGCGCCAGCTGGATGTCGCTGACGGTGCCGATCACCACGTTCTTGTACTTGACCTGGGTCTTGCCGGCTTCCAGGCCCTCGGCGGTGAGAAAGGTCACCGTGATGGTCGGACCGCGCGAGGCCCAGCTGTGGATCACCATGGACAGCCCGATCAGGGCCGCCACGATGGGCACCAGCCAGATCAGCGATACGCTCCAGCGACTGCGGCGTACCTCGGGGGTAGGCGCCAGGGCGTCGGGTTCATGCCTGTCCGTCATCGTTCACCTCTGCATCCCAGATCAAGCGGGGATCGAAACTCATCGCGGCGAGCATCGTCAGCACCACCACGAAACCAAAGAACACGATACCCAGGCGCGGCGCCGCCGAACTCAGGGCACCGAAGTGCACCAGCGCCGAGACCAGGGCCACCACGATCACGTCGAGCATCGACCAGTAGCCGATCAGCTCGACGAAGCGATAGAGCCGGGCACGCTGGGCGGTGGCCCAGTCGCTGCGGCGCTGGCAGGTCACCAGCAGGGTGCCGAGCACCAGAAACTTGATGGAGGGCACCGCCACGCTGGCGATGAAGATCACCAGGGCGACGCCCCAGGAGCCGTTCTCCCAGAATTCGATCACCCCTTCGAGGATGGTGCTTTCCGTGCCGCGGCCCAGGGTACCGGTGAACATCACCGGCAGGGTATTGGCCGGGATATAGAGGATCAGCGCGGCGAGCAGATAGGCCCAGGTCTTGGCATAGACGTTCGGCTTGCGCCGGTGCAGCGCCGAGCCGCAGCGCGGGCAGCCGGCCTTGTGCCGGCGTGGCGCGCTGCAGACCTTGCCGCAGACGTGGCAGAGGCACAGGCCGAGTTCGTCGGCGCGCGGCAGCTGGGGCGCGGTCACGGCTCGCGCTCCCCGACGGCGTCCCACAGCGGGTGCAGGTCGCGCTTGGCGATGATCAGCAGGACCACCATCAGCCCGACCATGCCGAACAGCCCCAGGCCCACCACCACGTGCAGCAGCCCGGCGAGCTTGATCACCGCCACCAGGGCGCCGAGCACGAAGACCTCGATCATGCTCCAGGGCCGCAGGTAATGCAGGGTGACCATGGCCGTGGCGAAGCCGGGCGCGCGGCGGCCGAGCTGGGCGAAGCCGAGCACCCAGAGCAGCAGGACGATCTGCAGCAGCGGCACCACGAACAGGGTCATGGCCACCACCAGCGCCATGGGTCCGGCGAAGCCGCGACTCATGGCGACCACCGATTCCAGCAGGGTCGCCTCGCTGTGCAGGCCGCGAAAGCTGAGTTGCAGGATCGGCCCGACATTGGCGATCACGAACAGCACCGCCGCGGCGATCGCCAGCGCCAGCAGACCCTGGATATCCAGCCGGCTGGCGCGATAGAGCAAGGCGCCACAGCGCAGACAATGCGCCCGCTCACCCACCGCGAGGGGTTCGAGGCGATGCACCGAATCGCAGTGCTCGCAGATCACCAGGCGCGTGCCGGCAGCAGGCGCGGAAGGAGATGGTGGCTGGACGGACATGGGTTACCCGGTGACGCTCCTGGAAGGGGGCTGCAGGTTGGACGCGCGAGGCTCGCGGTCGTTACCGCAACGCCGCGAAGACCGCTGAGCAAAAGGCCCGGGCATCTTACCTTCCTCGGCGAAGGTATGCGCGGCCAGCCGCTGCGGACAAGTATCAAAACTTTTTGATGCTTTTCTTGCGAGGCCCGGGACGGGTCTCTAGACTAGCGCCCCATGAATCCCCTACGCGTGCCGGCGCTCGGCCAGGAACCAGGAGACACCCTCGCCGCCCTGTGCAAGGCCGGTGGCGATCCCCTGCGCCTGAACGTCCTGCGCGCCCTGCACAGCGCCTCTTTCGGCGTGCTGGAACTGGCACAGATCTTCGCCACCGGCCAGTCCGGCATCAGCCACCACCTCAAGGTGCTGGCCCAGGCGCAGCTGGTGGCCACCCGCCGCGAGGGCAATGCCATCTTCTATCGCCGCGCCCTGCCGCGTCCCGGCAGCCTGGGAGGCGCCCTGCACGCCGCCCTGCTCGAAGAGGTGGACAGCCTGGCCCTGCCCGGCGCCGTGCAGACGCGGATCGGCGAGGTGCATGCCCAGCGCGCGGCGGTGAGTCGCGACTTCTTCGCCCGGGTGGCGGAAAAATTCCAGGCCCAGCAGGACCTCATCGCCAGTCTGCCGCAGTACCGCGACGGCCTGCTCAGCCTGCTGGACGCCCTGGCCCTGGATCCGCGCGGCTGCGCCCTGGAAGTGGGCCCGGGCGACGGCGCCTTCCTGCCGGACCTGGCGCGGCGCTTCGCCCGGGTGGTGGCGGTGGACAACAGCCCGGCCATGCTCGAACTGGCGCGTCAGCGCTGCCAGCGCGATGGTCTCGCCCATGTCGAACTGCAACTGGCCGACGCCCTCGCCGAGCCGCTGCCCGCGGCCGACTGCGTGGTCCTCAACATGGTCCTGCACCATCTGGCCGCACCGGCGGAAGCCCTGCAGCAACTGGCCCGGCGCGTGGCACCGGGTGGCAGCCTGGTGATCACCGACCTCTGCCCCCACGACCAGACCTGGGCACGCGCGGCCTGTGGCGATCTCTGGCTCGGCTTCGACCAGGACGAACTGGCGCGCTGGGCCCAGGCCGCCGGCCTGCAGGCGGGCGAAAGCCTCTACCTGGGCCTGCGCAACGGCTTTCAGATCCAGGTGCGTCAGTTCGCGCGCCCGGATCAGGGAAACACCCCGTCATGAGGCCAACCGGCCAGTGGCGGGCGGACCCGACGCTCAAGGGCGTCATGTCCAGCAAGGAAACTGCTGTCTCGACCGGCCTGCGGGCCCCTACCCCCTGGTAATTTAGGAACCATTCGATGAGCGAATATTCCCTGTTCACCTCCGAGTCCGTGTCCGAAGGCCATCCGGACAAGATCGCCGACCAGATCTCCGATGCCGTGCTCGACGCCATCATCACCCAGGACAAGCACGCCCGCGTGGCCTGCGAGACCCTGGTCAAGACCGGTGTGGCCATTGTCGCCGGTGAGGTCACCACTTCCGCCTGGGTCGACCTGGAGCAACTGGTGCGCGACGTCATCGTCGACATCGGCTACGACAGCTCGGACGTGGGCTTCGACGGCGCCACCTGCGGCATCGTCAACATCATCGGCAAGCAGTCGGTGGATATCGCCCAGGGCGTCGATCGCAGCAAGCCGGAAGACCAGGGCGCCGGCGACCAGGGCCTGATGTTCGGCTATGCCTGCAACGAGACCGATGTACTGATGCCCGCGCCCATCACCTTCTCCCACCGCCTGGTGGAGCGTCAGGCCGAGGCACGCAAGTCGGGCCTGCTGCCCTGGCTGCGTCCGGACGCCAAGTCCCAGGTGACCTGCCGCTACGAAGGCGGCAAGGTGGTCGGCATCGACGCCATCGTGCTGTCCACCCAGCACAATCCCGAGGTCAAGTACGCCGACCTGCGCGAAGCCGTGATGGAGCTGATCGTCAAGCACGTCATCCCCGCCGAGCTGCTGCACAAGGACACCCAGTTCCACATCAACCCGACCGGCCAGTTCATCATCGGCGGCCCGGTGGGTGACTGCGGTCTGACCGGCCGCAAGATCATCGTCGACAGCTACGGCGGCATGGCCCGTCACGGCGGTGGCGCCTTCTCCGGCAAGGACCCGTCCAAGGTCGACCGCAGCGCCGCCTACGCCGGTCGCTACGTGGCCAAGAACATCGTCGCCGCCGGCCTGGCCGATCGTTGCGAGATTCAGGTGTCCTACGCCATCGGCGTGGCCCAGCCCACCTCCATCTCGATCAACACCTTCGGCACCGCCAAGATCAGCGACGAGAAGATCGTGCAGCTGGTGCGCGAGCATTTCGACCTGCGCCCCTACGCCATCACCACCATGCTCGACCTGCTGCACCCGATGTACCAGGCCACCGCGGCCTATGGTCACTTCGGCCGCCACCCGCAGGAAGTCACCGTGGGCGACGACACCTTCACCACCTTCACCTGGGAACGCACCGACCGCGCCGCCGCCCTGCGCGCCGCCGCCGGCCTGTAACACGCCTCCCGGCAAACAGCCCCGCCACCGCTGGTGCCGGGGCTTTTTTCTGGGTCTGCACGCGGGATCCCAGCGCTTTCTTGCACCAGTCCACAGCCTGGCACGCGCGATGCAACCTCTGGGCATCTGATGGTCAGAATGCCTCGTCTTCCCCAGGAGTCTGCTTATCCATGTGGCTGTTCATCACCAACTTCGGCGATTCTTCGGTGATGCTTCCCTGCGCCGTGCTGATCGCGCTCTGGCTGCTGGCCGGTCTGTCCGCGCGGGCGGCGCTGCTCTGGTTGCTGCTGTTTGGTGCCGCCGGGCTCAGCGTTGCCCTGTCGAAGATCGCCTTCTTCGGCTGGGGCCTGGGCATCCCCCGCCTGGACTTCACCGGCTTCAGCGGCCACTCCATGCTGGTTGGCAGCGTGCTGCCGGTCCTCGGCTGGCTGCTGGCCAGCCGGGCGCGGCCGCCGCTGCGGCTGAGCGCAGCCGCCCTCGGCGCGCTCTGTGCCCTGCTCATCGCCGTCTCGCGGGTGGTGCTGGGCTATCACTCGATCTCGGAAGTGGTGACCGGCCTGCCCATCGGCTACGCCGCCAGCGGCGGCCTGCTGTGGCTGCTGCGGGGCCAGGAGGTCAACCTCAGACCGCGCCAGGCCGCGCTGGGCGCCAGCCTGCTGCTGTTGCCCCTGTTGCTGCTGCATGGCACCAATGCCCCGACGCAACGGGTGCTGGAGCGGCTGGCGGTGAAATTCGCCGACGAGCAGAAGCCCTGGACCCGCGCCCATCAGCGTGCCGGCGTGGCACCGCTGCAGAACTGAGCAAGGCCCAGCACCTGCAATAGACGGCCCGCGGCTGGCGAATACCCAGCGGACTCCTAGACTGGCAGAAGCCCCGGCGTTCCCGGGGTGAACGCCAGGGCCTTTCGGCCCCTCCTAGTTAAGTCAGTCCTTGCCGCCGAGTCGTCCGCATGCGCTACTGCCTCCCCCTTGTCTGCAGCCTGGTGCTTACCGGGCTGCCCGCGTCACCCGTGGCGGCTGCAGAGTCCTTGCGGCTCTATACCTGGGAAGGCTACTTCAGCGACACCCTGCTGCAGCGCTGGGCCAAGGCCCATCCCACCGTGCAGGAAATCCATTTCGACAGCAGTGACGTGCGCGACGCGACCCTGGCGCGCGGCGATGTCGATCTCGACCTGGTGGTGATCAACGAGGTCAGCGCCACCCGCCTCGGCCAGGACGGCCTGCTGACCCGCATCGACCCTCAGCGCCTGCCGCATCTGCGCGAGCTCGATCCGCGCTGGCGCCAGAGTTGCGGCGACTATGCCGTGCCCTACGTCTGGGGCACCCTGGGTCTGCTCTATCGCAGCGATCGCCTGGCCCAGGCGCCTTCTTCCTGGCAGCCGCTGCTGCAGCCGGAGCCGGTCCTGCACGGTCATATCGCCATGCTCGAAGACCACGACGATCTGCTGGTCGCCCCCCTGATCACCCTGGGCGCCGCCATCAACAGCGACGATCCCGAGCTGCTCCGACGCAGCTTCGCCCTGCTCAAGGCCCAGGCCCCGGCGGTGCTGACCTATCAGTACGTGGTCAGCGCCCTGCACAATCCGGCCTACAGCGATCGCATCGAGCTGGCCCTGGGCTACAGCGGCGACCAGCACCTGCTCAATGCCGCGACCCCCGGACAGCCCTGGCGCTTCGTCACGCCCCGCGAAGGCAGCCTGCTATGGGTGGACTGCGTGGCCCTGCTCAGCAACTCCCGGCACCAGGCGGCCGCCTGGCGCTTCATTGATTTCCTCAACGAGCCGCGCAATGCCGTGCTGGCGACCGAGGAACTGTACCTGGCGACCCCCAACGCCGGCGCCCTGCGCCTGCTGCCGGCAGACCTGCGCCAGGATCCCAGCCTGTTCCCCCCGACGACGTGCTTGCCCGCAGCCAGGTCTTTCGTGAAGGTCCACCCGACACCTTCCAGACCCGGCAACGCATCGGCAGCGCTCTGGTAGGTCGCCATGACGCTCAATAGGCGCGCCCTGCTGCTGATCCTGCCGGTCGCCCTGCTCTGCAGCCTGACCCTGGTGGGGCTGGGCTACACCGTGCAGCGCGAGGCGGTGATCGGCCTCGAACGTTCGCGGCTCAACCACGACCTGGCGGCGCTGGAAACCACCTATCGCGAGTACGACCACTTCAGCCGCAACCTGCTCTATGCCCTGTCCAACAGCGCCGCCCTGGGCAATTTCCTGCGGCAGACCGAGGTGCCCTATCGCAACGAAGCCCTGGGTACCCAGCTGCAACTGGCGGTGCGCCAGCTGGCCGGCGACGATGCACCCAGCCACATCTCCCTGGCGATCGCCCGCCCCGATCTCAGCCTGGCCTACTACTACGAGCGCAGCGGCGATCCCTTCGCCCAGTTGAGCGGCGTCCAGCGCCAGTTGCTCGCACGCCTGGCGCGGGAGCCGAACGGTCCGCTGGAACGACGCGACTATCTGCTCGACGAGCAGGGGCGTTCACTGCTGGTGGCGACCACCTCGCTGCTGCCGAGCACCGCCGGACCACCCCTGCCGGGACAGCGCGGCCTGGCGATGACACTGCAGCTGGCGGTCAGCCCGGACCGGATGGAGGCCCTGCGCCGCAGCCTGGAACAGAGCTATGGCGCCCCCCTGGAATTCAGCCGGACACCGCCTACCCGCACCCGCGACTTCAGTGCCATCGAGCGGCTGTCGCCTGATCTCTATGTACGCCTGACCCCGGACCCGGGACGCCTGGACAAGGAGTTGCGCCGCCTGGCGATCGCCTACTTCAGCGGCGGCCTGCTGGTGACCCTGGCCTGCATCCTGGTGCTGATCGTGCTGATCCGCCGCTACATCACCCGGCCCATCGCCCGCCTGGACAGCCAGCTCACGGAAGTCCTGGAAGGCCAGCGCCAGGCGCTCGAAACCGGCGACGAACCCGGCGAGATCGGCCACCTGGGTGCCAACATGAAGCGCCTGCACGACAACAACCTGGCCATCCTGGCGCAATTGCGCACGGCCTTGCGCACCGACGTCCTCACCCAGATCGGCAACCGCCGCTATTTCCAGCTCATGGGCGAATCCTGGCTGG
Source organism: Pseudomonas oryzihabitans (assembly GCF_014522265.1). Classification (GTDB taxonomy): domain Bacteria; phylum Pseudomonadota; class Gammaproteobacteria; order Pseudomonadales; family Pseudomonadaceae; genus Chryseomonas; species Chryseomonas aestiva. The sequence continues at coordinate 1,975,555 of NZ_CP017024.1, read as the reverse complement.
CGGGCAAGCCGGACGGTCGTCGTATCGCCCTGCTCTATTTCGGCCTGGACCATTTCAAGTCGGTGAACGATAGATTCAGCCACGAGGTGGGCGATGAACTGCTGCAGGCCGTCGCCCGGCAGACCCAGCAACAGCTTGAGGCCTATCAGGCAGACAACGAGCTGGTGTTTACCCGCCTGGCGGGCGATGAATTCGCCATCCTGCTACGTGGCCCGGCAGCGGCGACCGATGCCCTCGCCCTGGGCCAGCAGCTGCAGCAGAACCATGACAACGGCACCCTGGTGGGCGAACGCCGCTATGCGGTGACCCTGAGCATCGGCCTGGCGACCCCCGAGGCGCCGCTGGACCTGGCCGACCTGCTGGCCCAGGCCGATCTGGCCCTGGAGCGGGCCAAGAACGAAGGCGGCAATCGCCTGGTGCATTTCACTCCGGAGCTGGCCGCGCGCCAGCGCCGCCAGGATCTGCTGGACGAATACCTGCGGCACCTCAACCCGGACGAGGAGTTTCACCTGGTCTACATGCCGGCGGTCGACAGTGCCGGCCAGGTACGCTCCGCCGAGACCCTGCTGCGCTGGAATTCGCCCCGCCTCGGCGCCGTGTCGCCTGCGGAGTTCATCCCCATCGCCGAGCGCCAGGGACATTTCCGCTGGATCGATCGCTGGGTCGTGGACCAGGCCTGCCACGAGTATCCCGCGCTGCAAGAGGTACTGGGCACCGACCTGGTGCTGTCCGTCAACCTGTCTTCCGCGCAACTGGATCAGGCCGACATCGTGCCCTACCTGCGCGAGCGGGTGCGCCACCACGGCGTCGATCCGGCCCACCTGGAACTGGAATTCACCGAGACCTTCGCCGCCGAGTTGAACGAGCGGACCCTGGGACTGCTGCACGAATTGCGCGCCGAGGGCTTTCGCGTGGCCATCGACGATTTCGGTGTGGGCTACACCTCCATCCAGCAGGTCACCGACTATCCTGCCGACACCATCAAGTTTGACCGGCTCATCGTCGAGCGCCTCAGCCAACCCGGCAACCAGGCCAGCCTGGTTGCGCTCATCGCCTTCTGCCATGCCCGGGATGCCCAGGTGATCGCCGAGGGCGTGGACACCGAACTCAAGCAGCTCTGCCTGCAACAGGCCGGGTGCGATCTCCTGCAGGGTTTTCTGGTGTGCCCGCCGCGGCGTCTGGACGAGTTGCGCGACTGGCAGCGCCAGCGCCTGGGCGATCCCAGCCGGGTCTAGGGATAACGCTCACTGGCGCAAGGTCAGCGAGCGCTACCAGGTGGAGCTGCGCTTAGAAGTCCAGCGACAGGCCCAGGCCCACGCCCTGCTGGTGGGTATCGCCCGCACCGGCATAGCTGTAGCCGCCGCGCAGGGTCAGCTCCGGCGTCAGCCGCTGGACCACGCCCAGACTCAGGCGGGTGCGGTCGCTGTCGGGCTGGTAGCCGTCCAGGGTGTAGTCCAGACCCGGCACGCTGTTCAGGCGCATGGTCACATCGCGAGTGCCGTCGGCGAATTCCCGCTCACGGCCCAGATCGGCGAACAGCGCCGTGGCCGGTGCGAGTTGCCAGCGGCCCTGCAGGCCCAGCCCCAGTCGCCGCGAGGTACTCGACTGGTCGTAGAATTCCAGCGCCGTGGCGTCGTTGCCGCGCTCCCGGTAGCCGTCCACCTGGACACGGGCATAGTCGGCGCTGAGATAGGGACTCAGGTGCCAGGGACTGCCGGCCGCTGCCAGGTCGTACCCCAGGCGCGCCGAGAGGGCGCGCAGATCGCCGTCGGTATCGCCCTGCTCGCTGCGGGTGGTCGGGCCAAGCGCGAAGCGCCGGCTCAGGTCGACGTAGTCCAGCCGCCCGCCGGTGGCGGTGAGATCGCCCCAGAGGCGCTCGCCCTGGTACTGGGCGAAGGCGCTGAGCAGATAGCTGTTGAGGCGATAGTCGGAATCGGCCGCACCGGGTTCCAGGTGTTGCCGCGCGACCCCGGCGGCGACACCGAGGCGCCATTCCTCGCTGAGTCGATAGCTGCCACCCAGGTCCAGGCTGTAGCCGTTGCCATCGCCGCCGGCAGTGCTGCGCTGGTCGTCGACGTCCAGGCGCCGCGCGCTGGTATCCACATAGCCCTGCCAGCGCCCCACCGGCTGCCAGGCATGCCAGTCGCCCAGCCAGCGCTGGTGCAGGCCGTCCTGATGCGCCCTGAGGGTGGACTGGGCCATCTCCGGCAGCAGGGTGACCTCCCAGGGTGCGGCCAGCAGCGAATAGGCGTAGTCGGCGATCAGCCGCTGCCCGGTGATGGTCGGGTGGACGCGATCGTTGAACAGCAGCTGGCTGGGATCGGCCGCCGCCGCGCCCAGGCCATAGGTGGCATTGCGGGTGCAGCTGTCGCCGCTGAAGCAGGTGCCGGTCAGATTCTGCCCGCTGGCCAGGCCATAGCGTCCCGGTTCGGCCACCACCTCGGCCAGCAGCTGGGGCACGTTGAGGCCGATGATCTGGGCGTCGATGCCGGCTAGGCGCGCCACCAGCGCCTGGTTGTAGACCCGGCTCAGGGCCGAGCTGGCCGCCTGTTGCGGCGAACCGGCCAGGGCCGGGGTCTGGCCGATGTCGGGCAGCAGCCAGACCACCATGTAGCGGGCGCCGGCCTGCTGCAGCGCAGCGACGCCGTCACCCAGGCGATTGGCCGCGGCTGCCGCGGTGGCCGGCGAGGTGACCAGTCCCTGGAGGAAGTCGTTACCCCCGCCGCTGATGTAGAACAGGGTATTGGGATCCAGACTCAGGCCCTGGCTGGCAAGTCCGGGCAGGTAGCCGTCCCGGCTGCGCAGGGTCAGGCCACCCACCGCCACCACCGAGCCGTTGCGAGCGGTGATGGAGTCGCGGATCTGCGCCGTGGTGTAGCCGCCCGTGGCCCAGTTGTCGCCATCGCTCAGGCCGATCCGCTGATTGATCAGCGAGGTGGAGGCGTCCAGGGTACGGACATCGAAGCCCAGTTGCTGGCCGAGCAGCATCGAGGACACCGGTCCGGTCACCGCGCCGCTGGCCGGGCTGTAGCCCGGCCCGACACGGTTGGTGAATCTGAGGCTGGCACCATTGACCCCGGTGTCGGGAAACTGCCCGGCATCGAGCAGGCTGTCGCCGAACACGGTGAAGCCACTGTAGGGATTGGGAGCCGCCTGGGCGGTTGCCGCGAGCGCCGTGGCCAGGGCGATGGCCAGCGGCAGGCGTTGCCGGAGAAAAGATGTCATGCCTGCATCCTTGATTGTTGTTATCGGAGCACGCGTCAGGGCGTGTAGCCCCACGCTAGACGGTTTTTGTGACGTTGTATCTGGGTGTGAACAAAAACTTGCAGGACGTTCATGCCGTCTGGACGGCATGCCAGACGGCTGTCGATAGTTCGACCAGGGCGGCCCGCCATGACCGTCGAGTCTGCTGCTAACCAGCGGCAGCGCTCGTGGGGGCGACGACGCTGAGCACCCGTTCGAATAGCCCCCTCTCCCCCGGGGAGAGGGTTGGGCTGAGGGCTCTCTGGCGGCGAATCCCCAGTGGAAAAGGCTGCGCCGTTTTCCACGCTACGATTTTCTCCGGGGCAATGACGCTGAGCGCCCGCTCGGATAGCCCCCTCTCCCCCGGGGAGAGGGTTGGGGTGAGGGCTCTCTGGCGGCGAACCCCAGTGGAAAAGGCTGCGCCGTTTTCCACGCTACGGTTTTCTCCGGGGCAATAACGCTGAGCGCCTGCTCGGATAGCCCCCTCTCCCCGGGGAGAGGGTTGGGGTGAGGGCTCTCTGACAGCGAACCCCCAGTGGAAAAGGCTAACGCCGTTTTCCACGCTACGATTTTCTCCGGGGCAATGATGCTGAGCGCCCGCTCGAATAGCCCCCTCTCCCCCGGGGAGAGGGTTGGGGTGAGGGCTCTCTGGCGGCGACTCCCCAGTGGAAAAGGCTGCGCCGTTTTCCACGCTACGATTTTCTCCGGGGCAATGATGCTGAGCACCCGTTCGAATAGCCCCCTCTCCCCGGGGAGAGGGTTGGGGTGAGGGCTCTCTGGCGGCGAACCCCCAGTGGAAAAGGCTAACGCCGTTTTTCACGCTACGATTTTCTCCGGGCGACGACGCTGAGCACCTGCTCGGATAACCCCCTCTCCCTCTGGGAGAGGGCTGGGGTGAGGGAGCGGCGAGACCCCTGTCCCGCCAGCTACCTCACTGCCCCAGCTTGCCCGCCTCGCAACCGGTGCTGGCGCACTCGCGCAGGCGTTCCTTGAGCACCTCCAGGCGGCTGTCGGTCAGGCTGACGGCGCAGTCCAGATTGACGAAGTAGCCATCGGCCTCCTCGCGGGCGCACTGGCTGTCGCGCTGCTTGATCCAGGCCAGCTGGCGCTGCTTGAGCACGGCCTGCTGATCGGCCGGCAGCTGCTTGCGCAGCTCGCCATAGGTCTGGTTCAGCGACTTGTCGCTCTGGGCGAACAGGTTGCTGGCGCAGTAGACGGTATCGAAGGCATTGCGCGGCGTGCCGCAACCGGCGGCCTGAGCCGTGGCGAAACCGAAGATACCGGTCAGGGTGAAGGTGGCGACGAGGGTGGTCTTGAGCATGGCAGCATCCTGCAGGGAGGCCGTCCGGAGTGGCGCGGCCATGAGACCAAACCTAGCAGAGCCACCGGCTCCGCGCGTCGCGCGCGCTGAAAAAACAGCCAACAAAAAAGCGCCCGAAGGCGCTTTCCTGTACTACCCGGGCGGGATCAGACCTTGGAACGCTCGAACCGCTTGCGGTCGTTCTCGTTCAGGTACTTCTTGCGCAGACGGATGGACTTCGGCGTCACTTCCACCAGCTCGTCGTCGGCGATGAATTCCAGCGCCTGCTCGAGGGTGAACTTGATCGGCGGCACCAGGGCGATGACTTCGTCCTTGCCCGAGGCGCGCATGTTGTCCAGCTTCTTGCCCTTGGTGGGGTTGAGCACCAGGTCGTTGTCACGGCTGTTGATGCCGCACAGCTGGCCTTCGTAGATCTCGTCGCCCGGCGCCAGGAACAGCTTGCCGCGGCTCTGCAGGGTTTCCAGCGAGTAGGTCAGGGCGGTACCGGTGGCCATGGACACCAGCACGCCGTTCTGACGGTTGGTCACTTCGCCGGCCTTGATCGGACCGTAGTGGCTGAAGGTCGAGGTCAGGATGCCGCTGCCCGAGGTCAGGGTCAGGAAGTTGTTACGGAAGCCGATCAGGCCACGCGCCGGGATGGTGTATTCCAGGCGGATACGGCCCTTGCCATCGGGGATCATGTTGGTCAGATCGCCCTTGCGCAGACCCATCTGCTCCATCACCGAGCCCTGGTGCTGCTCTTCGATGTCGATGGAGACGTTCTCGTAGGGCTCCTGCTTCACGCCGTCCTTCTCGATGATCACCACTTCCGGACGGCCCACGGCCATCTCGAAGCCTTCGCGGCGCATGTTCTCGATCAGTACCGACAGGTGCAGCTCGCCACGGCCGGAGACCTTGAATTTCTCGGCCGACTCGCCCGGCTCGACGCGCAGGGCCACGTTGTGCAGCAGTTCCTTCTCCAGCCGGTCCTTGATGTTGCGGCTGGTGACAAACTTGCCTTCACGACCGGCGAACGGCGAGTCGTTGACCTGGAAGGTCATGCTCACGGTGGGCTGGTCGACGGTCAGCGGCGGACGGGCTTCGACGTTCTGCGGATCGCACAGGGTGTCGGAGATGAACAGCTCGTCCATGCCCGAGACGCAGACGATGTCGCCGGCTTCGGCTTCGGCCACTTCCACGCGCTGCAGGCCGGAGTGGCCCATGATCTTGAGGATACGACCGTTACGCTTGCTGCCGTCATCGCTGATGGCGACGACCGGGGTGTTGGCCTTGATGCGGCCACGGGCGATACGGCCGATGCCGATCACGCCGAGGAAGCTGTTGTAGTCCAGCTGGGAGATCTGCATCTGGAAGGGACCTTCCAGATCGACCTGGGGGCCGGCACGTGGTCGACGATGGCCTGGAACAGGGCATCCATGTTGTCGTCCATCTTCTCGTGGTCCAGACCGGCGATGCCGTTCAGGGCGCTGGCGTAGACGATCGGGAAGTCCAGCTGCTCATCGGTGGCGCCGAGGTTGTCGAACAGGTCGAAGATCTGGTCGATGACCCAGTCCGGACGCGCGCCGGGACGGTCGATCTTGTTGACCACCACGATCGGACGCAGGCCGGCCTTGAAGGCCTTCTGGGTCACGAAGCGGGTCTGCGGCATGGGGCCGTCCTGGGCGTCGACCACCAGCAGCACGGAGTCGACCATGGACATCACGCGCTCCACCTCGCCACCGAAGTCGGCGTGGCCGGGGGTGTCGACGATGTTGATGTTGTAGTCGCCCCACTTCAGCGCGGTGTTCTTGGCCAGGATGGTGATGCCACGTTCCTTTTCCTGGTCGTTGCTGTCCATCACCCGCTCGTTTTCCGCTTCTTTGCGGTCCAGGGTGCCGGACAGGCGCAGCAGCTTGTCGACGAGGGTGGTCTTGCCATGGTCGACGTGCGCGATGATGGCGATGTTGCGGAGATTCTCGATCACAGTGGTGTTCTCGGTATAGAAATGAAGGAGCTTCAGCCAGCAGGCTGACAGCCGGAGATTGCAAAGGCGCGAAACGCGGCCGACCGGTACGTGGCCGGAGGGCTAGAAGGGGTCGGGAGGGCGGTGGCGGATACTGCCACCCAGCAGGCCCGGCTGCTTAGGCCGGACGATAAACGCGCACATTGGCGTGCCCTTCGGTGAGCAGGTGATGGGCGTGCAGCCGGCTCATCACCCCGCGGTCGCAATAGAGAAGGTACTGGCGATTCTCGTCCAGTTCCTTGAAACGGCTGTTCAGCGCGAAGAACGGCAGGGTCTGCACCTCGATGCCGGGCAGCTCCAGCGGCAGGTCTTCCTGGGCGTCGGGATGGCGAATGTCCACCACGACCTGCCCGGGCAGCGGCTGGTCCACCTCTTCCACCTGCACGTCCTTGCCCAGTTCCTCGATCACCTTGTCGACGGTGATGAAGCGCGCGCGTTCCAGGGCGGCGTCGAGCACCGCCATATCGAACTTGCCTTCCTCGTGCTCCACCCGCAGGGCCTTGGCCTTGGTGGTGGGATTCACCGAGATGATGCCGCAGTACTCAGGCATGTGCTTGGCGAAGTCGGCGGTGCCGATGCGCTGGGCGGTGTCGATGATGTCCTGCTTGTGGCTGGCCAGCAGCGGGCGCAGCACCAGGGTATCGGTGGCCTTGTCGATCACCGCCAGGTTGGTCAGGGTCTGGCTGGAGACCTGGGAGATGGCTTCGCCGGTCACCAGCGCCTCGATCTGCAGCTGCTCGGCGATACGACTGGCCGCACGCAGCATCATGCGCTTGAGGATCACGCCCATGTGGCTGTCGTCGCACTGGGTGAGGATCTGCCCCACCACTTCCTCGAAGGGCACGCTGATGAACAGCACGCGCTGGGAGCGGCCGTACTTCTCCCAGAGATAGTGGGCCACTTCCATCACGCCCAGTTCGTGGGCGCGCCCGCCGAGATTGAAGAAGCAGAAATGGCTGACCATCCCGCGTCTCATCATCTGATAGGCCGCCACGGTGGAGTCGAAACCACCGGACATCAGCACCAGCACCTGCTCCAGGGCGCCCAGCGGATAACCGCCCAGCCCTTCGTGGTGCTCGTCGATGATGAACAGCCGCTGGTCACGGATCTCCAGGCGGACGTTCACCTCGGGATTCTTCAGGGCGATGCCGGCGCCGCCGCAGCGTTCGCGCAGGCCACCGCCGACATGGCGCTCGACGTCCATCGAGGAGAAGTCATGGCGACCGGCACGCTTGCAGCGCACCGAGAACACCTTGCCGCGCACCCGCTCGCCGAAGTGGCGGACGCACAACTCGAGAATCGCGTCGAAATCGCCCAGCGGATACTCGTGCACCTCGAGAAACTGGCCGATGCCAGGGGTGCAGGCCAGCCGCTGCTTCAGCTCCGCCAGCAGCCGCGGCTCGGCGAGCGCGGTCTCCAGGGTGATGTTGTCCCAGACCCCTTCCACGCGGACATCCGGATCCAGATCGCGCAGCACGACACGAATGTTCTTCACCAGCTGGCGAATGAAATTCTTGCGCACCGGGCGACTCTTGATGGTGATTTCCGGAAAGACCTTGATGATGAGCTTCATGAGCGGGAAACGGGGGGCGGGTAACGCGAAAGAAAAGGGCGAATATCATACCTGAAAACCATCACTCACTCGAATTCAGCCGACAAAATCACCTCAGGCGCCATTTGAGTGCAGTGATGAATTTTTAAGCACCAACTTGGTGCGCAGATACGTCGCCGATTGGCCTGAAAACGGCACGACTGGCGTCAGGAAGGGCTTCCAGCCCATTTGAGGGCACTGGCATACAACTTGCTCTCTTGTGAGGCAGCCGCCCCTGGGCCAGCATAGGGCGCTTTTCGTGGAACGCCGGTCGCTGACCAGGCAGTACGGAAGCGCCCCTCAAGGGCACAGCTGATACCGGGAGTACCGCCAACCGCTCCCGGCCGAAATTCCTCTGGAGGAAACCATGTCGAAGGCTGTTCAACTGATCAAAGAAAACGACGTGAAGTGGGTAGACCTGCGCTTCACCGACACCAAAGGCAAGCAGCAACACGTCACCATGCCGGCGCGTGACGCGCTGGACGAAGACTTCTTCGCCCATGGCAAGATGTTCGACGGCTCCTCCATCGCCGGCTGGAAAGGCATCGAAGCCTCCGACATGATCCTGCTGCCCGACGACAGCACCGCCGTTCTGGATCCCTTCACCGAAGAGCCGACCCTGATCCTGGTCTGCGACATCATCGAACCCTCCACCATGCAGCCCTATGAGCGCGACCCCCGTGGTATCGCCCGCGCTGCCGAGGAATACCTGAAGTCCACCGGCATCGGCGACACCGTGTTCGTCGGCCCGGAGCCCGAGTTCTTCATCTTCGACGAAGTGAAGTTCAAGTCGGACATCTCCGGCTCCATGTTCAAGATCTTCTCCGAGCAGGCTTCCTGGAATACCGATGCCGACTTCGAGTCCGGCAACAAGGGCCACCGTCCGGGCGTCAAGGGCGGCTACTTCCCGGTGCCGCCGGTCGATCACGACCACGAAATCCGTACCGCCATGTGCAACGCCCTGGAAGAGATGGGCCTGGTCGTGGAAGTCCACCACCACGAAGTGGCGACCGCTGGCCAGAACGAGATCGGTGTGCAGTTCAACACCCTGGTCAAGAAGGCCGACGAGACCCAGACCCTGAAGTACGTCGTGCACAACGTGGCCGATGCCTACGGCAAGACCGCCACCTTCATGCCCAAGCCCCTGTACGGCGACAACGGCTCCGGCATGCACGTGCACATGTCCATCTCCAAAGATGGCAAGAACACCTTCGCCGGCGAAGGCTATGCCGGCCTGTCCGATACCGCCCTGTACTTCATCGGCGGCATCATCAAGCACGGCAAGGCGCTGAACGGCTTCACCAACCCGTCCACCAACAGCTACAAGCGTCTGGTGCCCGGCTTCGAAGCTCCGGTCATGCTGGCCTACTCGGCCCGTAACCGCTCCGCCTCCATCCGTATCCCCTATGTGTCGAGCCCGAAAGCCCGCCGCATCGAAGCCCGCTTCCCGGATCCGGCCGCCAACCCCTACCTGTGCTTCGCCGCCCTGCTGATGGCCGGCCTGGACGGTATCCAGAACAAGATCCACCCCGGCGATGCCGCCGACAAGAACCTGTACGATCTGCCGCCGGAAGAAGGCAAGAAGATCCCGCAGGTCTGCGGCAGCCTGAAGGAAGCCCTGGAAGCCCTGGACGCCGGTCGCGCGTTCCTGACCAAGGGCGGCGTCTTCACCGACGAGTTCATCGATGCCTACATCGAGCTGAAGTCCGAGGAAGAGATCAAGGTGCGTACCTTCGTGCACCCGCTGGAATACGACCTGTACTACAGCGTCTGATCCCGCTGCGGTAATTGAAAGAGGCCTCCTTCGGGAGGCCTTTTCTTTTGCCCTGGGAAATTCGCCGCGACCGACGCCAGCGTAGAGCGGCCGAGCTGCCTACCTGCCCACACGACGCGCCTGCTACCCTTGATCTCCATCGCCCGGCCGAGATTCCGCCATGCCTCGCCTGCTTGCCTGCTGTCTGCTCTGCCTCGCCTGCTCCGCCCAGGCCGCGATCTACAAGTCGGTGGATGCCGAAGGCAACACGGTATTCAGCGACCAGCCCTCGGCCAATGCCAAGCCGGTGCAGGTGGCGCCCACCAACACCGTGGACAATCCACGACCGGCACCGCCCATCCCCAGTGCGCCTGCGGCGGCGACCCCTGCCGGCCCGGCCTTCAGCCGTCTGGAAGTCAATGTGCCCGACGATGAGGCCATCCGCGCCAACAACGGCACCTTCTCGGTGGGGTAGCCGTGGAACCGGCCCTGGGCCCGGGGCAGTCGCTGCAATTGCTGGTGGACGGCGCACCCTATGGCAGCCCCGGTCAGAGCACCCGCTTCGGCGTGGCCAATCTGGAGCGCGGCGAGCACCGCTTCGCGGCCCAAGTGCTGTCCGGCAACGGCGAGGTGATCCAGACCAGTGCCGAGAAGACCGTGACCGTGCAGCGCATCAGCGTCAACAGCCCGGCCCGCTGATGCGTCCGCTGCTGATCCTGCTGCTGCTCTGCCTGCTGCCGCCTGTCCAGGCGGCGGTCTACAGCTATGTCGACAAGGAAGGCAATCGGGTCTACACCGACCAGCCACCCAAGGGCGTCAAGGCGACCCAGGTGCCGCTCACGGTGCCCAACAATCTCAACCAGCAGGGCCAGCCGACCCGCAAGCTGAGTCCGACACCCGCCGCCCCGGCGGCCAGGCCCGCCAAGACAGCGCCCTTCCGCTACCAGATGCTGCGCATCCTGGTACCCGAGCCCGATGCCACGGTGATCGATCAGGAAGGGCAACTCATCGTCAGCCTGGTCAGCGAGCCGGCGTTGCAGCCGGGGCACAGCTACCGGCTGCTGCTGGACGACAAGGAAGCCGGTGTCGGGCACAGTCCGGTGTTTCCCCTGGGCAATCTGGATCGCGGCAGCCACAGTCTGGTGGCGGAGATCCTCGCCGCCGATGGCAACGTGCTGGAGCGGACACCGGCGCAGCCCTTCCACCTGCGCCGCCCCTCGCTGGAGCAGAAGCGTCTGGCCCATCCCTGTGGCGACAAGGATTGGGGCAAGCGCCCGGAATGCCCACTGGACCTGAAACCGCCCGAACCCAGGAAATCCTGGCTACCCTTCCTCTAGCGCACCTATTTGGTGCGCTTTTTCATTGTGCACCATCTTGATACAAATACGGTTTCGTTCCGCCTGTCGCGCGGCGGCTGTTAGTGCACGTTACAGCCATCTGCCCTAACTCGGGGCGTCTTGGTTTGCTTCTTGCATTTTCCTATCGTCCCTATAGCGCTGTGGCCCCTCATGCCTACCGACGTCATCCACCGACTCTTGCTCGACAACCTCACCACCGCGGTCATCCTGCTCGATGCGGAGTTGCGCCTGGAGTACATGAATCCGGCGGCCGAGATGCTGCTGGCCATCAGCGGCCAGCGCAGCCATGGCCAGTTCATCAGCGAGCTGTTCACCGAATCGCCCGAGGCCCTGCAGGCACTGCGTCAGGCGGTGGACCATGCCCACCCCTTCACCAAGCGCGAGGCGCTGCTGATCTCCACCTCGGGCAACAGCCTCACGGTGGACTATGCGGTGACCCCGATCCTGGATCGCCACAACACCCTGCTGCTGCTGGAAGTCCATCCGCGCGACCGCCTGCTGCGCATCACCAAGGAAGAGGCGCAGATCTCCAAGCAGGAGACCACCAAGCTGCTGGTGCGCGGCCTGGCCCACGAGATCAAGAATCCCCTCGGCGGCATCCGCGGCGCGGCCCAGCTGCTGGCGCGCGAGCTGCCGGAAGAGGCACTCAAGGACTACACCAACGTCATCATCGAGGAAGCCGACCGGCTGCGGAATCTGGTCGATCGCATGCTCGGCTCCAACAAGCTGCCGAAGCTCGCCATCACCAACGTCCACGAGGTGCTCGAACGGGTCTGCAGCCTGGTGGAAGCGGAAAGCCAGGGCCTGATCAACCTGGTACGCGACTACGATCCGAGCATTCCCGACCTGCTGATCGATCGGGAGCAGATGATCCAGGCGGTGCTCAACATCGTGCGCAACGCCATGCAGGCCATCTCCCAGCAGAACGAACTGCGCCTGGGCCGGGTGACCCTGAGAACCCGTACCCTGCGTCAGTTCACCATCGGCCACCACCGCCATCGCCTGGTGTGCAAGGTGGAGATCACCGACAACGGTCCGGGCATCCCCCAGGATCTGCAGGAAACCATCTTCTATCCCATGGTCAGCGGTCGCCCCGACGGCACCGGCCTCGGGCTCGCCATCACCCAGAACATCATCACCCAGCACCAGGGGCTGATCGAGTGTGAAAGCCATCCTGGCCACACCGCCTTCAGCATCTTCCTGCCGCTGGAATAACGAGGAGTACGCATGAGCCGTCAGGAGACCGTCTGGATCGTCGACGACGACCGTTCCATCCGCTGGGTCCTGGAAAAAGCCCTGCAACAGGAGGGCATGACCACCGTTGCCTTCGACAGCGCCGACAGCGTCATGACCCGCCTCGGCCGCCAGCAGCCGGACGTGGTGATCTCGGACATCCGCATGCCGGGGACCAGTGGCCTGGACCTGCTGTCGCGCATCCGCGAGATGCACCCGCGCCTGCCGGTCATCATCATGACCGCCCATTCCGACCTGGACAGTGCCGTGGCCTCCTACCAGGGCGGCGCCTTCGAATACCTACCCAAGCCCTTCGACGTCGACGAGGCCGTGGCCCTGGTCAAGCGCGCTGGGCAGCACGCCCAGGAGCAGCAGGGATTCGCCGAACCGGCGCACCTGACCCGCACCCCCGAGATCATCGGCGAGGCGCCGGCGATGCAGGAGGTGTTCCGCGCGATTGGCCGCCTCTCGCACTCCAACATCACGGTGCTGATCAATGGCGAATCCGGTACCGGCAAGGAGCTGGTCGCCCACGCCCTGCACCGCCACAGTCCGCGCGCCGCGGCGCCCTTCATCGCCCTGAACATGGCCGCCATCCCCAAGGACCTGATGGAATCCGAGCTGTTCGGCCACGAGAAAGGCGCCTTCACCGGCGCCGCCGCCCAGCGTCGCGGCCGCTTCGAGCAGGCCGATGGCGGCACCCTGTTCCTCGACGAGATCGGCGACATGCCGGCCGACACCCAGACCCGCCTGCTGCGCGTACTGGCCGATGGCGAGTTCTATCGCGTCGGCGGCCACACTCCGGTCAAGGTGGACGTGCGCATCATCGCCGCCACCCACCAGAATCTCGAAGGCCTGGTGCGCGAGGGCAAGTTCCGCGAAGACCTGTTCCATCGCCTCAACGTCATCCGCATCCACATCCCGCGCCTGGCCGATCGCCGCGAGGACATCCCCGCACTCGCCCGCCACTTCCTCGCCCGCGCCGCCCAGGAACTGGCCGTGGAACCCAAGACCCTGCGCAGCGAGACCGAGGAGTACATGAAAGGCCTGCCCTGGCAGGGTAACGTGCGCCAGCTGGAGAACACCTGCCGCTGGATCACGGTGATGGCCTCCAGCCGCGAGGTGCTGATCGACGACCTGCCGCCGGAGCTGCTCAACCAGCCCCAGGACGCCGCTCCCGCCGCCAACTGGGAACAGGCGCTGCGCCAGTGGGCCGACCAGGCTCTCACCCGCGGTCAGTCCAGCCTGCTGGACAACGCCGTACCGGCCTTCGAACGCATCATGATCGAGACGGCCCTCAAGCACACCGCCGGCCGCCGCCGCGATGCCGCCGTCCTGCTGGGCTGGGGTCGCAACACCCTGACCCGCAAGATCAAGGAGCTGGGCATGAAGGTGGACGGGCCGGATGAGGAGGGGGAGGACTGAAGCTCTCGACGGTGCCGTAGGTTGGGTTGAGCGTAAGCGAAGCCCAACATTGCCAGGCTTGAACTTCATATCGGTGCCTTAGCTGCTTATCGTGTTTTGCTGGTAGCTCTTTTTTCGCCCACTCGGGCGACTCACTTTTTTCAGTCGCGGCTGCGCGCCCCGGACTACGCGTCCCGGACAAAAGTAAGCAAAAACGCTTGCCCCGACCATCCGGCCCTCCGCTGCGCTCCGGGTGACTCGCGTTGCTCGCCCTTCGGGCCAGCCTACGGCTGTTACTTCGCTGCGCTACGTTTCGCTCACACCAGCGCCGTTCCGGGGTCGGCCTACACGGGCCGTCCATGGCCCGTTAGGCCTCTCACCGCATCCATGCGGCTCGACCCACTCCACGACACTGGCGTTCGCCCTCCTGAACGGGGCGACTCGCCAGACTGAAAGTGTTGGTTGAAGAAACGGAAGCGACTCATAGCGTGGACAAGGGCGAAGCCTTGTCCACTGATGATGTCGGTGCCCAACAGTGGAAAACGCTGCGCGGTTTTCCACGCTACGCCCCCCCCTGAACTCCGAACTCTCAGGCTGGCGCCCCGTCCCCGTCAGTGAGGCCGAGTTCCGGTGTCGTGGCGGGGGTTGCGAGGCAGGACGCCGAGCAAGGCGCGAGGGGCAGGAGGCCCCTTCGTGCCGTGCCCCCGGAGCGGCGCCGGAGTGAGGGGACCCGGAGCGCAGCGGAGGGCCGAAACGTGGGGACAGCGTTTTTGGTTACTTTTGTCCGGGGCGCGCAGCCGCGACTGGCAAAAGTGACTCGCCCGAGGGGGGCGAAAATAAAACGATCAGCAAACTGCGATAATCAGCTGAGGCAGCCTCAAGCCCGAACCCGAGACGTTTGGGCTTCGCTAACGCTCAACCCAGGTAACAAAGCCCCCCAAAACACCCAAACCAAAACTTGGCACACCTCCTGCAATATCCTAGGTAACTACCCTTTTGGGGACCTCGGTACAGGCAGGCTGGGGAATCCCCTCTTTTCTTCTCGAGGCCATCACTCACTGTGATGGCCTCTTTTTTTCGTCCGTGAAAAGTCGCGAACCCCAGGCTAGAGCGCTTTTCACCCCACGGCCAAGCCCATGGGATTGGCCGTGGCAGATGAAGCACCTAGGCAACTCGGCGCCACATCCCGTTCCGCCCTGGTGCAAACCAGCGGCCCT
This sequence comes from Pseudomonas oryzihabitans, assembly GCF_014522265.1. Classification (GTDB taxonomy): domain Bacteria; phylum Pseudomonadota; class Gammaproteobacteria; order Pseudomonadales; family Pseudomonadaceae; genus Chryseomonas; species Chryseomonas aestiva. The sequence continues at coordinate 1,960,433 of NZ_CP017024.1, read as the reverse complement.
TTGCCTGATAACGGGGCATTTCAGGGGGTCAGCGGGACCTCGACGTGGAGCACCCAGTCCTCGCCTTCCTCGGCAATACGATCACTGGCCTGCAGGGCGCCGCCGACGCCTACCAGCAAAATCTTCAGGTCCTGTCCGTCCTGGCGTACCGTCCAGGAAAAGCTGCCGCCCGGCCGCGCCACCCGCCCCTGGCGTTCGCCGCCGTCCCAGCGGGCGCGGGGCAGGCGCAGGCTGAGGGCGCCGTCGGGGCGATAGCGTTCGTAGAACAGCGAGCGATCGGCGGTGATCAGCAATTCGAAGCGGCCGGCTTCCTGGCGACTGTCCACCCCCAGGATGACCGGGCGGCGGGCCTCGGACGACCAGGGATCGGGATGGGTACGCTGGTACACCAGCTGGCCGATGATCATGCCGAACAGGCCGGCGCCCAGCGCCGCCGAGGCCAGCCAGAGGGTCAGGCGCTGGCGCTGGCTGCGCCATTCGGCCTTGAGCAGGTCGGGATCCTCCACCCGCGCCAGTTCTTCCCGGCGGGCGCGCTGTTCGCGCAACAGCCAGTCGACCAGCCGGCGCCAGAGGTTCATCGCCCTACCCCGCTCGCGACGGCGCGGCGGTGGCGCAGTACCATAGGCGCTTTGCCAGGCGCCCTGCCCTTCATGTTCGACATCATCCTCTACCAACCGGAAATTCCGCCCAATACCGGCAACGTCATTCGCCTGTGCGCCATCACCGGCTGCCGCCTGCATCTGATCGAGCCACTGGGCTTTGCGCTGGACGACAAGAAATTGCGCCGCGCCGGCTTGGACTACCACGAGTGGTCCAGCGTGCGGACCCATGCCAGCCTCGCGGCCTGTATAGCAGATTTGCAGCCACCCCGACTGCTGGCCTTCACCACCAAGGCCAGCCATCCCTTCACCGAGATCGCCTATGCGCCGGGCGATGCGCTGCTGTTCGGCCCGGAAAGTCGCGGCCTGCCGGCCGAGGTGCTGGAGTCCCTGCCGCCCGAGCAGCGGCTGCGCCTGCCCATGCTGCCCAATCGCCGCAGCCTCAATCTGTCCAACACCGTGGCCGTGGCGGTCTACGAAGGCTGGCGGCAACTGGACTTCGCCGCACCGCCGGGCTGACCGTCAGAACCTTCCCGCCAGACGCGCCGTCCCATGACCTACAGGCACATCGCCAGACCGTCACACGAGGCGCACCATGAGCAAGATCGGCAAACCCAAGGTTGAACGCTACGATGCGCCCTCCGGTGGCTGGGGCTCGGCGCGCTCGGTGACCGAGATCGTCCTGCGCGAACGGGTGCCGCTCAAGTCCGGCGCCCTGCTGGCCAGGCAGAACAAGCACGGCGGTTTCGCCTGCGTGAGTTGCGCCTGGGCCAAGCCGGGCAAGCCTCACCCGCTGGAATTCTGTGAGAACGGCGCCAAGGCCACTGCCTGGGAGGTCACCAGCAAGAGGTGCGGACCGGAATTCTTCGCCGGCCATTCCCTTACCGAACTGCGCGGCTGGCGCGACTATGACCTGGAGGAGGTCGGACGCCTGACCCACCCCCTGCGTTACGACGCCGCCAGCGACCGTTATCGGCCGGTGAGCTGGGTCGAGGCCTTCGCCGACATCGGCGCCGAACTCAAGGCGCTGGATCCGGACTCGGTGATCTTCTACGCCTCGGGTCGCGCCGCGCTGGAGACCTCCTACCTATATCAGCTCTATGCCCGCCTGTACGGCACCAACAACCTGCCGGACAGTTCCAACATGTGCCACGAGAGCACCTCGGTGGCCCTGCCCAAGAGCATCGGCGTGACCGTGGGCACCGTGACCCTCGACGACTTCGATCAGACCGACTGCCTGCTGTTCTTTGGTCAGAATCCGGGCAGCAACAGCCCGCGGATGCTGCATGACCTGCAGGAAGCACGCAAACGTGGCGCGCCCATCATCACCTTCAATCCCCTGCGCGAACGTGGCCTGGAAACCTTCGTCAATCCACAATCGCCGGTGGAGATGCTGACCGACCACCCCACCCAGATCAGCACCCAGTACCATCAGCTCAAGCCGGGTGGCGACCTGGCGGCCCTTACCGGCATGTGCAAGGCGCTGCTGACCGCCGATGACCAGGCCCGTGAACAGGGCCAGGCCGCGGTGCTCGATCATGCCTTCATCGCCGAGCACTGCCATGGCTTCGCCGACTTCTGCGAATGGCTGCAACGTCAGGAGTGGCCGCAGCTGGAGCGCCAGTCGGGCCTTACCCGCAGTGCGCTGGAAGCGGCCGCTACCGTCTATGCCCGCTGCCAGAAGGTCATCGGTATCTATGGCATGGGGCTGACCCAGCATCGCTACGGGGTGGAAACCATCCAGATGCTGGCCAACCTGCTGCTACTGCGCGGCAACCTCGGCAAGCCTGGTGCCGGTATCTGTCCGGTTCGGGGGCATTCCAATGTCCAGGGTCAGCGTACCGTGGGTATCACCGAAAAACCGGAACTGGCGCCGTTGAAGCAGCTGGGCGAGCGTTTCGGCTTCGCGCCGCCGCAAGACAAGGGCCGCAATACCGTAGAGGCCTGCGAAGGCATCCTCGACGGCTCGGTAAAGGCCTTCATCGGCCTGGGCGGCAACTTCCTGCGCGCCATTCCCGAGACCAGCCTGATGGAGCCTGCCTGGCGCACCCTGCGCCTGTCGGTACAGATCGCCACCAAGCTCAATCGCAATCATCTGGTGCCGGCGGACAAAGCCTACCTGTTGCCCTGCATGGGGCGGACCGAGATCGATCGCCAGAACGAGGTGGAACAGGCCCATAGCACCGAGGACAGCACCGGCTGCATCCACGGCTGGCGCGGCGCGGCCGAGCCGCCCGAGGGTGAGTTGCTGTCCGAGCCAGCCATCGTCGCCGGGTTGGCCAAGGCTACCCTGCCGGACAACCCCAAGGTCACCTGGGATGCCTGGGTGGCCGACTATGCCCTGATCCGCGACGAAATCGCCCTCTCCTTTCCGGAGATCTTCCACGACTTCAATGCGCGGATGTGGGAGGTAGGTGGCTTCCATCGTCCGCTGCCAGCGGCCAAGCGCGAGTGGAAGACCGAAACCGGCAAGGCCAATCTCATCGTGCCACGCAGCCTGGAAGAAGACCCGGACATGCCCGCGAGCGGGCGTGACGTCCTGACCCTGATGACGCTGCGCAGCAACGACCAGTTCAACACCACCATCTACGGCTATCACGATCGTTTCCGCGGCGTGAAGGGCACCCGGGCGGTGCTCTTCATGAATCGCAACGACATCGAACGCCTGGGCCTGGCCGAGGGTGACAAGGTGCAGGTGTCGACGGTGGCCGACGATGGCGTGCGCCGCGAAGTGGGACCGCTGCGGGTCACGCCCTACAACATTCCGGAAGGCGCCTGTGGCGGCTACTACCCGGAATGCAATGCCCTGATCCCGCTTTGGCACCATGCCGAAGGCAGCAAGGTACCGGCGGCCAAGGCCATCCCGGTCCGCCTGAACAAGCTGATCGCCGCCAACGATGGCAGCTTTCCAGTGGAGCCGGAGGGGTATGGGGCGCAGTATTAGGTCCTGCTGGAGTCTCGCCTGAGCGAGGCCATGGCCTGCCTGTCGGACTTGGCTGCGCTCAACCCAACCTACGAATGAATTTCCGTAGGTTGGGTTGAGACAGCTCCATCGGCGAAGCCCAACGGCTACACGAATGTCGGACTTCGCTACATTCAGCTCAGCCCGACCATCCCTTAGCCGATGGTCATCAGACTGGCATTGCCGCCGGCCGCTGCCGTGTTCACGCTCAGGGCGCGCTCGATGAGCAGGCGCTCCAGCGGGATGGCGGTTTCGCCACGGGCCAGGCCCTGGACGCCGACGATGGGACCATTGCGCTTGGCCACCTGCTGGCAGACCTGGCGCAGTTGATCGGAATCGCCATGGTGCAGGACCGCTTCGAAGGCGACCTCGTCCTTGCGCCAGTCGGCCGCCACCTGCACCCGCGAGCGTACAGCCTGCGGCAGGCGATTCAGGGTGGCCTTGTGGGCCTCCTCGATCAGCGCCGTGCTGCCCACCGCCATGACCGCTGCCAGTTGCAGCAGCAGATCGCTGTCGTCGGCCGCCAGGCACAGCACCCGGCTACGTGGCAGCAGGCTGTAGCTGTTGCGCTCGCCGGTCGGACCCGGCAGCAGGCGGGTCAGGCCGCTCAGGGATTCTTCGGCGAATCTCAGGCAGGCCTGCTCCAGCTCGCCCAGGCCCTGCTGCCTGGCCCAGTCGTGCAGGGCGCCCAGCGGATTGCCGGCCTGCTGACGCAGGGCATCACGCACCTGCCATTCGGTCTCGCCGGTGCTGCCCTTGGCCAGGGCCACGGCGGGATCGCCATCCGGACGGGTGCTGAGCAGGCGATAGAGGTAGAGCGGACCGCCCGCCTTGGGACCGGTGCCCGAGAGGCCTTCGCCGCCGAAGGGCTGCACCCCGACCACCGCGCCGACCATGTTGCGGTTGACGTAGAGGTTGCCGGCATGGGCACGCTCGATCACCTTGGCGATGGTCTCGTCGATGCGGGTGTGGACGCCAAAGGTCAGGCCGTAGCCGGTGGCATTGATCTGGTCGATGACCTTGTCCAGGTCCTTGCGGCCATAGCGCACCACGTGCAGCACCGGCCCGAAGACCTCGCGACCCAATTCGGCCAGGCTTTCCAGCTCGATCAGAGTGGGCATGACGAAGGTGCCACGGTGGATGGCGTCGCCTTCGACGCGACCGCCCTGGTGCACCCGGCGGCCTTTGCCTCTCAGGGTCTGGATGTGCTTGTCGATGGTGGTCTTGGCCTCGCCGTCGATCACCGGGCCGATGTCGATGGCCAGGTTCTCCGGGTTGCCCAGGCGGCACTCCGCCATGGCACCCTTGAGCATTTCCAGCACGCGATCGGCCACGTCGTCCTGCACGCAGAGCACGCGCAGGGCCGAGCAGCGCTGGCCGGCGCTGTCGAAGGCGGAGGCGACCACGTCGGTCACCACCTGCTCGGCCAGCGCCGAGGAGTCGACGATCATGGCGTTCTGGCCACCGGTCTCGGCGATCAGCGGGATCGGCCGGCCCTGGGCGTCCAGGCGTCCGGCGATGTTGCGCGCCAGGATCTGGGCTACCTCGGTGGAGCCGGTGAACATCACGCCCTTGACCCGCACATCGTTGACCAGGGCGGCGCCGATGGTGGAGCCCTCGCCTGGCAGCAACTGCAGCACGCCCTCGGGATGCCGGCTTCCAGCAACAGACGCACGGCCTGGGCGGCGATCAGCGGGGTCTGCTCGGCCGGCTTGGCCAGCACGGTGTTGCCGGCGGCCAGGGCTGCGGCGATCTGGCCGCTGAAGATGGCCAGGGGGAAGTTCCAGGGGCTGATGCAGACCACCGGGCCCAGCGGGCGGTGGCTGTCATTGGCGAAGTCACGGCGCACCAGGGCGGCGTAGTAGCGCAGGAAATCCACTGCCTCGCGTACCTCGGCGATGGCGTTGGCGTAGGTCTTGCCAGCCTCGCGCACCAGGAGGCCCATCAATGGCTGCAGCTGCGCCTCCATCAGTTCGGCGGCGCGATCCAGGGCCGCGGCGCGCTGCTCGGGCGGGGTGGATTGCCAGATGGGCGCGGCGGCCAGGGCCTCTTCCAGGGCGATGTCGACATCGGCGCGAGTGGCGTTGCTGACCTGGCCGACACGGTCGCGGCGATCGGCCGGATTGAGCACCGGCTGCGGAATCGACGGCTCGCTGGCGCGACCCAGCAGCGGACGGGCTTCCCAGGCGGTGTTGCCACTGGCCAGCAGCGCGGCCGACAGCGAACCCAGGCGGTGCTCGCTGGACAGGTCCAGGCCGCTGGAATTGCAACGCTCGGCACCGTACAGGGCGCTCGGGTGGGGAATGCGCGGATGCGGCAGGCCGATGGCGCCTTCGCTGGTGGACTGCTGCTCGATCTGCACCACCGGATCGGCCACCAGCTCGTCGAGGGAGATGGAGTGGTCGGCGATGCGGTTGACGAAGGAGGTGTTGGCGCCGTTTTCCAGGAGGCGGCGGACCAGGTAGGCCAGCAGCGTCTCGTGGGTGCCCACCGGGGCATAGATGCGGCAGGGCCGCGCCAGCTTGCCGTCCTTGACGCTGCCCACCACCTGCTCGTACAGCGGCTCACCCATGCCGTGCAGGCACTGGAATTCGTACTGGCCGGGGTAATAGTTCTGCCCGCCGAGCTGGTAGATGGCGGCCAGGGTGTGGGCGTTGTGGGTGGCGAATTGCGGGTAGATGGCTTCCGGCGCGGCCAGCAGCTTGCGAGCGCAGGCCAGGTAGGCCACGTCGGTGTAGACCTTGCGGGTATAGACCGGATAACCCTCCAGGCCTTCCACCTGAGCGCGCTTGATCTCGCTGTCCCAGTAGGCGCCCTTGACCAGGCGGATCATCAGGCGGCGACGGCTGCGCCGGGCCAGGTCGATCAGGTAGTCGATCACCAGCGGGCAGCGCTTCTGGTAGGCCTGGATGACGAAGCCGATGCCGTTCCAGCCGGCCAGTTGCGGCTCGAAGGACAGACGCTCCAGCAGATCCAGGGAGATCTCCAGGCGATCGGCTTCCTCGGCGTCGATGTTCAGGCCGATGTCGTAGCGCTTGGCCAGCAGGGTCAGTTCCAGCAGGCGCGGGTAGAGTTCGCTCATCACCCGGTCGTACTGGGCGCGGCTGTAGCGCGGATGCAGCGCCGAGAGCTTGATGGAGATGCCCGGGCCTTCGTAGATGCCGCGACCGTGGGAGGCCTTGCCGATGGAGTGGATGGCCTGCTCGTAGGAGGCCAGGTAGCGGCGCGCGTCGGCCTCGGTCAGGGCCGCTTCACCCAGCATGTCGTAGCTGTAGCGGAAGCCCTTCGCCTCGAACTTGCTGGCGTTGGCCAGGGCCTCGGCGATGGTCTCGCCGGTGACGAACTGTTCGCCCATCAGGCGCATGGCCATGTCCACGCCCTTGCGGATCACCGGCTCGCCGCTCTTGCCGATGAGGCGATTGAGCGAGCTGGTGAGGCCGGCCTCGTTGTGGGTCGACACCAGGCGACCGGTCAGCAGCAGGCCCCAGGTGGCGGCATTGACGAACAGCGACGGGCTGTTGCCCAGGTGCGGCTGCCAGTTGCCGGTGCTGATCTTGTCGCGGATCAGGGCATCACGGGTGCCCTTGTCCGGGATGCGCAACAGGGCTTCGGCCAGGCACATCAGGGCCACGCCCTCCTGGGAGGACAGCGAGAACTCGCGGAGCAGACTCTGCACCATTCCGGAGCGCCCGGTTGCACCCTTGGCATTGCGCAGCTTCTCGGCGATGCGATGGGCCAGTTCGTGGGTAGCCTTGGCCTGGGCCGCGGGCAGGCGCGCCTGTTCCAGCAGCAGCGGCAGCAGCTCTTCTTCCGGCCGGCGATAGGCGGCGGTGATGGCCGAGCGCAGCACGGACTGCGGCAGGATGCTCTCGGCGAACTCCAGGAACGGCTGGTATACCGGATCGGCCAGGGCCTCGACGGCTTCGTTGTCGCCCTCGGCCAGACGCTGGGCGATACCCTGCAGATCGGCCAGGGTCGCGCCGCTTTCCAGGGTCTCCAGGTAGGTGTAGATGGCCTGCTTGATCAGCCAGTGAGGCGTCCGATCAATGCGGCGCGCCGCTTCCTTGAGACGATCGCGGGTGGCTTCGTCGAGCTTTACGCCCAGGGTAGTGGTAGTGGCCATGCGCAGGTCCTCAAGCAAGAAGGCGTCGAAATTCGGCGCAGCTTAGCGCTGCTCGAAATAAAAGTGCAACCAAGTGCAACCCATGAGGCTCTACCGTCGATCTGGTTGCACCAGCGGGTGGGTAACAGATCGCAAGGCTATGCAGAGATCAGGCCAAGGGGTGCGACCAGGTTGAACCCCCGGCAGAGGAGAGCCTGCCGGACGAAGAGCGATCGTTAGCCTGGCAAGTGTTACCTGGCTTCACACCAAGGCGCTGGCTTCAGGCCAGGGAAGGGAAATGCGGCAGGACGAATTCGCCCAGTTCCTGGACCACTTCGCTGGCCGGACGCCGCGAGGGCCGCAGGTTGAGCGCCAGGTGATTGACCCCCGCCTCCTGCAACTGGGCAAGGTAGTCCACCAGCGCTCGCCGCCCGCAGGACAGTCCGGCATGGATGGGCCGAGGCGGCTGGGCCGGATCGCTGGCCAGTTCGAAGAACAGCCCCTGGGCGAAGGGCTTGAACAGCTCGCGCCCGCCGATCTCGTCCAGCGCCTCGCGCCAGACCCGCGTCAGGGCCGGGACGTGCTCGGCGGGCACGAAGTAGTAGAACCAGCCATCGGCCTTGGCGGCGATCCAGTCCACCGTCTGCCGACTGCGCCCGGTCACCAGCGCCGGGATGCGGCCGTGCACCGGTTTGGGCACCAGATCGGCCAATCCCTGCAGATCGCCGAAACGGCGAAATTCACCCCGGGGAAAATTGGTCTCGCCGGCCAGGCGAAACATCTCGAAGGCATCGCGGAAGCGCTCGCCTCGCCGCTCGAATTCGCTCTCCAGGCCAAAGGCCGGGTACTCCACCGGACGATCGCCGGAGGCCACCCCCAGCACCAGCCGACCATCGCTCAACTGGTCGACCGAGGCCGCCATCTTGGCCAGGTGCAGCGGATGGCGCAGGGTGATGACGGCGCTGCCGGTGGCCAGGGTCAGGTGCTGGGTGATGCCCGCCAGGTAGCCGAGATAGGTGAAGGGCTCGAACACCTGGCCGGCGTCGTTGAAACCGGGATCGTAGAAGGGCACGTCGCGCGCCCAGAGTGCCGCGAAGCCCAGCTGGTCGGCCAGCCGCGCCAGGCGGGCATGGTCGCGCAGGGTCGGCATGGGATCGTCAGGATAGCCTTCCAGCGGCAGCAGAAAACCCAGGGTCAGACGACCCGGCGCGAAAAGTCGCGAAAAGCCCGGATGCTGCAGAAAGGCGCGGCGACGCTCCGTGGTGGACATGGGATTCCTTGCCGGAGAGGGAAAGCGGATGACCTTTCTATGGAGTCTAACGGCATTCCAGGGTTCGCCAGACAACCGATGAGGGCGCGAGGCGTCGCTCATCTCCGCCAAGGGGGGCCGCACCTGCTGGCGACGAAGCCTCCAGCCGCCCTTCCCTGCCGAGTCCAGGCCAGGACCTCTCGATCCCCACCCTTTGGCTGTACCACTAAAGCATGACTAATAAAAAATAGCCCATTAAAACGGCACCACTCGTTTCACCTGAACTTCGTGGCCAGGAACCTACTTCTTCAATAGTCCCGATACTGGGGACCAGCAAACAGCGGAATCCCTCTTTAAGCCTTTATACAAAGATTAGACTTACCATTATTTAAATGTTGTAAATACCAAACTTTTCCCCATGACCCTCGGCTAGAATCCGACGCCCTCAGCACTCCTCGAACCCCGGAACTTTCCGCCGAACGTTGGGAAATAGCCCCATGAAAATGAGCAACATGAGTGTTCGTACGAAGCTGTTTTCCGGCTTTACCGTCCTGATCATCCTGACCCTGGCTATCGCCTATGCCGGTTGGAACGGCATCCAGGCCCTGGGCCGACGCGGCAACCTGATCGAACAGTTCAACCAGATCGGGCTACTTGCCCGCGACATGCGCAATGCGCGCAAGGACTTTGCGATCTTGCCGGAAGCGGATCAGGCCAGTCGCTGGAAAAGCGGCATCGATGCCCTCGAACAGCACTTGCAGGATGCCCGTCCGCTGTTCAAACGTCCGGAGAGCAAAGCGCTGCTGGCCCGCACCGAACAGACCCTCAGGGAATACCGTGACCTCTATCGGCAGACGCTGAAGGTGACCCAGGACCGCACCACCACCCTTCAGGACGTGCGCAACACGGGCGATATGCTGGACAAGCGGTTGCAGGAGGCGTCCGGCGTCCTGAACCGCGAAGGCGATCAGGCCAGCGCCCAGCTGCCTTCCCTGCTGGCGGCGCTGCAGCAGCTGCGGATCCACCTGCACCTCTATGTACTCAAGTCAGCCGGCCCGCAACAGGAGGCCTTGCAAGCGTCTCTGGACAGGGTCGGCGAGGTACTCAAGACCCTGCCTTCGACCCCGGAATTGCAGCAGCTGCCAGGGCTCCTTGACGAGTATCAGCGCCAGGTCCAACAGCTGTTCAGTATTCAGAAGGCGTACCAGGAGGTTAATCAGGGCCTCTACCAGCATATCCAGGTGCTGCTCAAGACCTCCGACGAAATGAAACAGATACAGAGCCAGTTCCGCCTCGACGATATCCGCGGGGCCAAGCTGATGCTCTTTGGCGGGCTGCTGCTGGCGGTACTGCTCAGCCTGGTCGCGGCCTGGATCATTACCCGCTCCATCGTGACGCCACTGCGCCAGACCCTGGCGACCGTGGAGCAGCTCGCTGCCGGCGACCTGACCGTGCAGATCGAGGCGGCGCGCAAGGACGAGATCGGCCAGTTGCAGGCGGCCATGCAGCTGATGATCGTCAATCTGAGCGATCTGATCCGCGAGCAGAAGGATGGCGTCATCCAGGTCGCCAGTGCCGCCGAAGAACTCTCCGCCATCACCGAGCAGACCCGCGCTGGCGCCTCGGCACAGAAGATGGAGACCGAGCAGATCGCCACCGCCATGCAGCAGATGAGCGCCACCATCAATGAGGTGGCGCGCAATGCCGAACAGGCGTCGACGACCGCCCGCGAGGCCACCCTCAAGACCCGCGAGGGTGACGAGATGGTCAACCAGGTCGCCACCCAGATCCAGACCCTGGCCCAGGAAGTGGACAGCACCCAGACCACCATGGAGTTGCTCAGGCAGGACGCCGACCGCATCGGCGGGGTGCTGGACGTGATCAAGGCGGTCGCCGAGCAGACCAATCTGCTGGCGCTCAACGCCGCCATCGAAGCCGCTCGCGCGGGTGAAGCGGGCCGTGGCTTCGCCGTGGTCGCCGACGAGGTGCGTGGCCTGGCGCAGCGTACGCGCTCCTCCACCGACGAGATCGCCAGCCTCATCACTAGACTGCACGGCAGCACCGACAAGATGAGCGCCGCCCTGGACCGCAATATCCAGCTGACCGGCGACAGCGTCGACCTGACCCGCCAGGCGGGCGTGGTCCTGGGCAGCGTCAGCAGTGCGGTGAGCGAGATCGAGGCCATGAACGAGCAGATCGCCACCGCGGTCGAGCAGCAGAGCGCGGCCGGTGAAAACATCAGCCGCAGCGTGGTCAAGGTCCACGAAGTCGCCGACCAGACCGCAGCCGCCACCGAGAAAACCGCCGGTTCCAGCACCGAGCTGGCCAACCTGAGCCTGCAGCTGCAAGAGCTGACGTCGCGCTTCAGGGTCTGATACCTGTTCGGCTCCCGTTCCGCCGAACTCCCGGCCTGCTCTCGTCGCGGACGGAAGACCTCGGGCATTGATGATCGGGGGCTCGTTCAGGCCTGACGCCCAGGGGGCGTCTTGTCCATGCACTTCGGCGACACTTCAACCAGCCAGAAGCCTGCAGCGGAAGAAGCCCGGTTATCGAGTGAAAACCAACTACGAAATTATGGGAATAATAAAGCCTTCATCCTGACCGAAGTTCGTCAGCCTCTGGACGAAGAGAATCCTCAACAGTCATAAACTTGAAACAAGGATTCCACAACCTGCTCTCTGTTGTTATCGGTTGAACGATATCTCTTATCTCAACAGATAGTTCTACCTGGCACTCCGGTATTTATCACCGAATCGCTCGATAATTTCTGCACAGGCCTTTCGATATCACTACGGCGGCAAGGCCTGGCGTGTTGCCGAGTTCCTGGCAATGAACGCTTTCCCAGCGCCGCTGCTGCTCAACCCTGGTCGTCGTTCAGGCGATCCGTTCGTACCTGCAATCGCGGCCAGCGCTCCAGCCAGCCCTTGGTCGCGAGCCGCTGGCGAAAGGCTTCCGGCCGGGGCCGCCAGGGATTGGGCGTGAGATGCAGGGCCAGGAGCCCTTCCTGGGCGAAGGGACTGACGACTTCGAGCTCACCTTCGGCGGTCAGGCGCGCGGCCAGGGCCGTTTCCATCTCAGGCCAATGGGCCATGGCATCCCGGCAGTCGCGATAAGGGCGATCGTCATTGCGCAGATGCATCCGCGCCTGATTCTTCACCGACCAGGGCCGACCCGGCGCCCGCTCCGCCAGCGTCATCTCGATGGACCTGTCCCGCTCGGGTCGACAGTCGGTCGCGTCGAAATGGATGACATCCAGATCCGCCAGCGGCGTCGATTCGGCATGGCCATGCAGTCGATCCCAGACCAGGTTGCGCACGAAGCCTGCAGCCAGCCAGGCATCTGGCAGCTGCAGGTCGGCGAGGATGGCAAGCAGTTGGCAGCGAACCGGATCTTCGCCAAGCCAGGTAACGATGCGCTGCATGGCTGTCCTCCCGAATCGAGAGGACAGCCTACCCTGCTCAGGCCACCGAGGCGATACGGTTGCCGGCGCTGGCCTTCTCGACCTTGATGGCGACGAACTTGGAAGTGGGCGTGAAGCTGCCCTCGCCGTAGCTCTCAAGGGGCACCAGCGGATTGGTCTCCGGGTAGTAGCCGGCGGCCTGGCCGACCGGGATGTCGAACGGCAGCGCGGTGAAGCCGCGGACTCGGCGCTCGATGCCGTCGTCCCACAGGGCGACCAGATCCACCTTCTCGCCGGCGGCCACGCCCAGCCGATCCAGATCGGCCTGGTTGACGAAGACCACGTCGCGCTGGCCCTTCACGCCGCGATAGCGGTCGTCGAGGCTGTAGATGGTGGTGTTGTACTGGTCGTGGGATCTCATGGTCTGCAGGATCAGATCCGGCTTGATGCCCTGGCGGCGGACCGCGTCCGGCAGCAGGTCATGCAGCAGCGCATTGGCGGCGAAATTGGCCTTGCCGGTGGCGGTGTTCCACTCCCGGCGCCCGGCCTTGTTGCCCAAGTAGAAGCCACCGGGCGCGGCCAGCCGGGCATTGAAGTCCTGGAAACCGGGGATGACGTCGGCGATCAGGTCGCGGATGCGGTCGTAGTCCTCGATCAGCCAGTCCCAGTCCACCGGATGGTTGCCCAGGGTGGCCTTGGCCAGCCCGGCGACGATGGCCGGCTCGGACTTCATCTGCGACGACAGCGGCCGCAGGATGCCGGCCGAGGCATGCACCATGCTGAAGCTGTCTTCCACGGTGATGGCCTGCTTGCCGCCCTTCTGCACGTCCGTCTCGGTACGACCCAGGCAGGGCAGGATCAGCGCCTGCCGACCGGTCACCAGGTGGCTGCGGTTGAGCTTGGTGGCGATGTGCACGGTCAGCCGGCATTTGCGCAGCGCCTTGTGGGTGCGCGGGGTGTCCGGGGTGGCCTGGGCGAAGTTGCCGCCCAGGGCGATGAACACCTTGGCCTGCCCCTGCTCCATGGCGGCGATGGCCTCCACGGTGTTGTGACCACGGTTGCGCGGCGGCTCGAAGGCGAAGCGCTTGGCCAGGGCGTCGCTGAGCCAGGCCGGGGCCTTCTCGTCGATGCCCATGGTGCGGTCGCCCTGGACGTTGCTGTGGCCGCGCACCGGACAGAGACCGGCGCCAGGCTTGCCGATCTGGCCGCAGAGCAGCTGCAGGTTGGCGATCTCCTGCACCGTGGCCACTGAGTGGCGGTGCTGGGTGATGCCCATGGCCCAGCAGATGATGACCTTCTCGGCCCGGGCATACATGCGCGCGGCCTGCTCGATCTCGTGCAGCGACAGCCCCGACTGGCGCTCGATCAGCTCCCAGGAGGTGGCGTCGACCTGGGCCAGGTAGTCGTCCATGCCGAGGGTATGGGCGGCGATGAAATCGTGGTCGAAGATGCGCTTGCCACCCTTGGCGGCGGCTTCGCGCTCCCACTGCAGGAGGTACTTGGCGATACCGCGCAGCGCCGCCATGTCACCGCCCAGAGCCGGACGGAAATAGGCGGTGTTGGTCGGCCGCGAGTCGTTGGTGAGCATCTCCAGCGGATTCTGCGGATGCTGGAAGCGCTCCAGGCCACGCTCCTTGAGCGGGTTGAAGCAGACCACCTGGGCACCGCGCTTCACCGCGTTGCGCAGGGTCTCGATCATGCGCGGGTGGTTGGTGCCGGGATTCTGGCCGATGACGAAGATGGCATCGGCCTCGTCCAGGTCGTGATAGGTCACGGTGCCCTTGCCGACGCCGATGCTGCGGCCCAGGCCGACACCGCTGGCCTCGTGGCACATGTTCGAGCAGTCGGGGAAATTGTTGGTGCCATAGGCGCGCACGAACAGCTGGTAGAGGAAGGCCGCCTCGTTGCTGGCGCGACCCGAGGTATAGAACTCGGCTTCGTCGGGGCTGGCCAGGGCCTTGAGCTCCTTGGCGATCAGCGCGAAGGCGGCGTCCCAGGCGATGGGCACATAGCGATCGGTGGCGGCGTCATAGCGCAGCGGCTCGGTCAGCCGACCCTGGTATTCGAGCCAGTAGTCGCTCTGCTCCTGCAGCGAGGTCACGCTATGGCGAGCGAAGAAGGCCGCATCAACACGGCGCTTGGTGGCTTCCCAGTTGACCGCCTTGGCGCCGTTCTCGCAGAACTTCACCAGGCCGTTTTCCGGCGCCTCGCCCCAGGCACAGCCCGGGCAATCGAAGCCGTGGTCCTGGTTGGTCTTGAGCAGCGTCCGCAGATTCTTGAAGGCGTTGCCGCTGTCGAGCCAGAAGTGCACCACGCTCTTCAGGGCGCCCCAGCCGGCGGCGGGGCCTTGATAGGGTTTGAAGGACTGCTGAGGTTTGTTCATGGCGATACCTGTGGGATCAAGGGGCAACGGGCGCCGGGGCATAGACCCGCGGTGGCGACCGGTGCGGCAGGTGGATCAGATTGAGACGATGGCGGCGCGCCCATTCCACGGCGAGCCCGGTGGGCGCCGACAGGGTGATGAGGGTGGCGAGCCCGGCACGCACCGCCTTGTGGATGAGTTCGAGACTGCAGCGACTGGTGACCACCACGCAGCCCTCGCGCACCGGCTGGCGCTGGCGCAGCAGGGCGCCGATCAGCTTGTCCAGGGCGTTGTGGCGGCCGATGTCTTCGCGGCACAGGGTCAGTTCACCCTGAGCGTCGATGAACAGCGCGGCATGGACCGCCCCGCTGCGTTGACCGAGATCCTGGGCAGCATCGATCCGCTGGCGCAGGTCATGCAGATGGGCGGCCGGGGGCAGCCGCACCTTGCGCAGTCGATCCAGCTGCGGCAGCGCCTGTTCCAGCGCCTCGACCCCGCACAGGCCGCAACCACTGGTCCCGGCCAGCTGGCGGCGCTGCTGCTTGAGCGCCCAGAAGGTGCGGCTGCTGATCTCGACGTCGACATTGAGCGCCTCGCCCACGCGCCGCACCTGGATGCCATAGATGTCGTCGATGGCATCGACGATGCCGGCGCTGAGGCTGAAACCGACCACGTAGTCTTCCACGTCGGCCGGGGTTGCCATCATCACCGCATGGCTGATGCCGTTGTAGGCGATGGCCAGCGCCACCTCTTCGGCCAGCGGCTGTTCGCCCCGTACGGCAGGCTGCTCCAGCTCGGCGAAGGCATAGCCGGCGGGGGGCGCGGCAACGAGGTCTGGCGATTGCTGGGACATGGGCGAAAACGACCTGCGGCGGTTTGACACAGATCAAAGATTAACCAGCACATCCCGAGGCGTCTAATCGCTATGACCGATGCCTTGATAAACGCTATCTATCACTCTCGGCATAAAGCGCCTTGACGGCCTGGAAGCAGGCATCGGCCACCGCCAACCGGGGTTCGGTGCGCCGGATGAGCAAACCCAGCGGCGCCAGGGTGCGGGCCGTGTCGATGGGAATCAGCCGGGCATGGGGCGTAAGACGATCGAAGCCACCGGCAAGGGGCACCACGGCGCAGCACAGACCGGCATTGACGGCCTGCAAGAGCAGATAGACGGCATCAGTCTCCAGCACCGGCTGCGGCGTCAGCCCCAGGCTGCGAAAGCCGTGGTCCACCGATTGACGGAAATGCATGGCGCCGGTCAGCAGGCCCAAAGGCAGCCCGGCCACCGCCTGCCAGTCCAGCGCGACCTGGTCGAAACTGAAATGCCGCTCGTCATAGAGCAGGCCCATGCGCGTCTCGGTCAGGGTCAGGCTGTCGAAGCGCGCCGGATCCAGGTGTTCCAGGTAGGAGATGCCCAGCTCCAGGCGATTGCTGGCCACGGCTTCGAGGATGCGCTCGGTGCTCAGCACCTGCAGCTGGAAATGCAGCTTGGGGTGCAGCAGGCGCAGGTGCTGCAGCAGCGGCATGGGATCGAAGCTGGCCAACGGCACCAGGCCGACCCGCAGGGTGCCCACCAGTTGTCCCTGGAAGGCCTGGGCCTCGGCATAGAGCCCGTCATGGGCGGCCATCAGGGTGCGCGCCCAGGCGAGAATGCGCTGACCGGCCTCGGTGAAGCCCTCGAAGCGCTGCCCGCGACGCACCAGCTCCACCCCCAGCTCGTCTTCCAGGCCGCGCAGGCGCATCGACAGGGTCGGCTGGGTAACGTGACAGCGCGCCGCGGCCTGGCCGAAGTGCCGCGTCTCGTCCAGGGCGATGAGAAAGCGCAGTTGCTTGATATCCACCGGTCTACTCCGCGATCTGGCCTGCTTGGCCCCCTCTCCCCCTGGGAGAGGGTTGGGGTGAGGGTCTTTTGTTCAGGCTGGCAGCAACTCCCGATAGTCCCGCACCGCCTCGAATTCCTCGCTGTCCTTGGGTCCGCGCCGGCTGTCCGGCTCGTGGATCGCCAGCAGGTGGGCGACCCCGTAGTCGCGGGCGCTGCGCAGGATCGGCAGGTTGTCGTCGATGAACAGGGTGCGCGCCGGATCGAAGGCGAAGTCGGCCTGCAGGGCGTGCCAGAACTGCTGTTCTTCCTTGGGGAAGCCATAGTCGTGGGAGCTGATCAGCCGGTCGAAATATGGCGCCAGCTCGATGCGCTCCAGCTTCAGCGACAGGGAGTCGCGGTGGGCGTTGGTGATCAGCGCCACCCGCTTGCCGGCGCGCTGCAGGGCGGCAAGGAAGGTATCGGCATCCGGACGCAGGGCGATCAGGTGGGCGATTTCCTCCTTGAGTTCGCGCATGGAAAAACCCAGCTCGGCGCTCCAGAAGTCCAGGCAATACCAGGTCAGCTTGCCCTGGTGGCTGAAAAACAGCGGCTCCAGCTCGGCCTTGGCCAGCGCCAGGGACTGGCCGTGGCGCTCGGCATAGCGCTGCGGCAGGTACTCCAGCCAGAAATGGTTGTCGAAATGCAGATCGAGCAGGGTGCCGTCCATGTCCAGCAACACGGTATCGATACGGCTCCAGTCGAGAGGGGTCATGGTGACTCCGGATCATGTAACAGGCGGGTTATCATACCCGTCCGCCCAGCCCAGGAGCCGTCCATGCGCCAGAAACCCACTGTTCTCGCCCGACAGATCGTGGCCAAGAGCCGCCTGTTCACCGTCGAGGAGATGCAGTTGCGCTTCGCCAACGGCGAGGAACGCACCTATGAGCGCCTGGCCAACAAGGGCACCGGTCACGGTGCGGTGATGGTGGTGGCCCTGCAGGACGCCACCCGCGCCCTGCTCATCGAGGAATACTGCGGCGGCGTGGAAGACTACGAACTGTCGCTGCCCAAGGGCCTGGTGGAGCCGGGCGAAGAGATCCTCGACGCCGCCAATCGCGAACTCAAGGAAGAGGCGGGGTTCGGCGCCCACCAGCTGGAATACCTCACCGCGCTGTCGCTGAGCCCCGGCTACATGAGTCAGCGCATCCATGTGGTGCTGGCCCGCGACCTCTATCCGGAGCGCCTGCCGGGCGATGAACCCGAGCCCCTCGAAGTCAGCAGCGTCGACCTGCGCGAGCTGTCGCAGCTGGTGCAGAATCCGCGCTTTTCCGAAGGCCGGGCCCTGGCCGCCCTCTACCTGGTGCGCGACCTGCTCACCCAACGCGGAGAACTGCCGGCATGATGGCGCCCGTTTCCATTACCGCTCCGCTGGTACTCAACGTCATCGACCTGGTGCGCCAGGCCGGCGCGGCCATCCTGCCCCACTGGCGCCAGGGCGTGGCGGTGCGGCAGAAGAGCGACGACTCGCCGGTGACCGCCGCCGACCTCGCCGCCCACCGGGTGCTGGCCGACGGCCTCGCCCGGCTGACCCCGGACGTGCCGGTGCTGTCGGAAGAAGCCTGTGACATCCCCTTCGCGGCGCGCAGCGCCTGGGACGTCTGGTGGGTGGTCGATCCCCTGGACGGCACCAAGGAATTCATTGACGGCAGCGAGGAATTCACCGTCAACGTGGCCCTGGTCGAACGCGGCCAGGTGATCTTCGGCGTGGTCGGCATCCCCACCCGGGACGTCTGCTTCAGCGGCGGCCGCGAACTGGGCGCCTTCCGAATCCAGGGCGAAGACGGCATCGAGATCGGCGTGCGCGTCCAGCCGGAAGACGCCTTCACCGTAGTCGCCAGCCGCCGCCACGGCAGTCCGGCCCAGCAGCGCCTGATGGACGGGTTGGGCGATACCTTCGGCGAACCCAAACTGGTAAGCGTCGGCAGCTCGCTCAAGTTCTGCCTGCTGGCCGAAGGCCTGGCCGACTTCTATCCCCGACTCGCCCCCACTTCCCAGTGGGATACCGCCGCCGCCCAGGGCGTGCTGGAAGGCGCCGGCGGCGAGGTCGTGACCCTGGACGGCCAGCCCCTCACCTACGAGATGCGCGAGTCCTTCCTCAACCCGCACTTCCTCGCCCTGCCCCGCGAGGCCGCCTGGCGGCAACAGGTGCTGGAGCTGGCCGGGTCGTTGGGCGACGCCTGAGCCACGCCGGCCCAAGTGGATTCCCAGAGGCTACCCGCCTGATATCGGAGTCGTATTCGTGCGCCTCCATAGCCCCTTCGCTCGGCACAGCCATCGCTGCCGATTTCGCCCTGTCAGTTTCGGCGCCTGTTTCTGCGGTGTGTCGAGCAATTCGGAATTACCCACCCAGTCTCGTATGAATCTCTGAATCAGCTACTTGAAGCGGTGTTCGCCGCCCTCGGTAGCAGCCCCAGGATTCACCGGCCTATTACCGCATCACCTAAAAATCGGCGAATCCAGACTTGACACCGCAATTTTGTGATCACATATTTTATCTCACAAAATAAAAAGGAGCCGGTCATGTCCGACGTCCCCCTCGCCTTTCCCGCGCTGCGCCAGGTCACCCGCGCCACCCTGCAGGACCAGGTCTATCGCCAGCTGCGGGAAGCCCTGATGAGTGGCCGCTTTCAACCGGGGCAGAAACTCACCATCCGTGGTCTGGCCGAGGCCCTGGGTTCCAGTCCCATGCCCGTGCGCGAGGCACTGCAGCGCCTGAGCGCGGAAAATGCTTTCGAAGTATCAGGCACTGCCCGGTTGCGTGTACCCATGATGACGGCAGCGCGCCTGCGCGAGATCCGTGACGCCCGGGTCGCCCTGGAAGGCCTGCTGGCAGAGCGCTGCATCCAGCGCCTGGACGCCAGCGACCTGACGCAGATCGGCAGCATCTACCAGGACATGCAGCAGGCCGTGGACAACCACGACGTGCCTCGCTACCTCTGGACCAACTTCGCGTTCCACCGACGCATCTACGCCGTCGCCCGCGCCGACCTGATCGTTGCCGCCGTGGAGACCTTCTGGCTGCACATGGGTCCCTGCTTCGCCCTGGTGGCACCCGAGCCAGCCCACCTCGACCGCTCCATGGAGGCCCACGCCCGCATCGTCGCTGCCCTGGAGGCCCGCGATGGCGCCGCCGCTCGCGCCGCGGTGGCAGACGACATCATGCAGGCCGCCGACTCGCTCGGCCGCCTGCTGGCCCAGCGCGAAAATTCCAAGAGCAACGGAGGCAAACGCGCATGAGCGTGCTCGACAGACTCATCCCCTACCCCAACCTGCGGGTACTGATCTCCGGCGGCGCTGCCGGCATCGGCGAAGTCCTGGCCACGGCCTATCTGGAAGCTGGTGCCCAGGTCCATGTCTGCGACGTCAGCGAAACTGCCCTGGCAGCCTTTCGCGAACGGCATCCTACCGCCCTGGCCACCCGTGCGGATGTCGCCGTGGCTGCGGACGTCGCCCAGGTCTTCGTTGCGCAACGCGACCATTGGGATGGCCTCGATGTGCTGGTCAACAACGCCGGCATCGCCGGTCCGACGGCAGGCATTGACGACATCAACGAAGCCGACTGGCAGCGCACCTTGGACATCAATCTCACTGCCCAGTACCGCTTTGCCCATCACGCCGTGCCCCTGCTGCGCGAATCGCCCCATGGCCATCTGCTGCAGATCGCTTCGGTGGCCGGCCGCCTGGGCTATGCCTGGCGTACGCCCTATGCCGCTACCAAGTGGGCCATCGTCGGCATGATGAAGTCCCTGGCGGCCGAGTTGGGCGCATCCGACATCCGAGTCAACGCCCTGCTCCCCGGTATCGTCGAGGGACCGCGTATGGACGGGGTGATCCGCGCCCGTGCCGAGCAGCTCGGTCTGCCGGAAGCGGAGATGCGCGAGCAATACCTGAAGAAAATTTCTCTGGGGCGCATGGTGACCGCCGAGGACGTCGCCGCCATGGCGCTGTTCCTCTGTTCGCCGGCGGCGCGCAACGTCACCGGCCAGGCGATCAGCGTGGACGGCAACGTCGAGTACCTCTGAAGCCCCAGCGTTTCCACAACAACAATTCACAGGAAACCCGCCTCATGGCCCACGCTCGCCCCGTCATCATCACCTGCGCCGTTACCGGTGCCATCCATACTCCATCTATGTCGCCGCATCTGCCGGTCACTCCCGAACAGATTGCCGACGCCGCCCTGGGCGCCGCGGCAGCCGGTGCCGCCATCGTCCATCTCCATGCCCGCGATCCCGAGGATGGTCGGCCGGTGCAGGATCCGGAGCTGTTTCGCCGCTTCCTGCCGCGCATCAAGCGGGAAAGCGACGTCATCATCAACCTCACCACTGGCGGCGCTCCGACCATGGGTGTGGAGGAGCGCCTGCAACCGGCGCTGCAGCTCAAGCCCGAGCTGGCATCGCTGAATATGGGTTCGATGAACTTCGGCCTCTACGAGATGCTCGGCCGTTTCAAGGACTTCCAGCACGCCTGGGAACGTCCTTACCTGGAAGAGAGCGACGACCGCATCTTCCGCAACACCTTCCGCGACATCGCCCATATTCTCGAGGCCTGCCGCGAGAATCACACGCGCTTCGAGATCGAGTGCTACGACATCGGCCACCTCTACACCGCTGCGCACTTCCTCGAGCGCGGACTGCTGCCGCGCCCACTATTCATCCAGTCGGTATTCGGCCTGCGCGGCGGCATCGGCGGGCACCCGGAAGACCTGATGCAGATGCGCCGTACTGCCGACCGGCTGTTTGGGGCGGACTATCTCTGGTCGGTACTCGGCGCCGGACGCAACCAGATACCGCTGGCGACCATGGGTCTGGCCATGGGCGGCAATGCACGGGTCGGTTTGGAGGATTCACTGTGGGACGGTCCGGGCAAGCTGGCCGCCTCCAACGCCGACCAGGTCCGGCGCATCCGTACCGTGGTGGAGGCCCTCGGTGGCCGGGTCGCCAGTCCAGATGAAGCCCGCGAGCTCCTGGGACTGAAGGGACGCAACGCCGTCGACTTCTAGCCCGCCCACCGAACCACGCTTCCCGCAAAACAACAACAGAGAGGGAAAACATCATGCGTATCGAGATCGTCGCCGACCTCAAGACCACGCTTGGCGAAGGGCCACTGTGGGACGTGAATCAGCAGCGCCTGTATTGGCTGGACAGCTTCGACGGCCGCATCCTGCGCTGCACCGCCGACGGCCGCGAGCTGCGGGCCTGGGACGTCGGCCAGAAAATCGGTTCCATGACCCTGCGCCGCGACGGCGATCGCGCCTTGGTAGCCCTGCAGGAAGGCATCCACGACCTGGATCTGACCAGCGGTGAACTCACGCTCATCCACGCGCCCGAGCCCGACCTGCCACACAACCGACTCAACGACGGCAAGGTGGATCGCCAGGGACGCTTCGTTTTCGGCTCCATGGATACCCGCGAAGAAAGCGCCTCGGGCCGCCTCTACCGGCTGGATCCGGACCTGTCACTGCACGTCCTGGACGAAGGCATCATCTGCTCCAACGGCCCCTGCTGGAGTCCGGATGGCAGCACCCTGTATTTCACCGATACCTGGACCGGCGAGCAGTGGGCCTATGCCTACGACACGGCAACCGGCGCGGTAGGCGAGCGGCGCACGCGCAACCGGATCGACACCTCCGGCGGCGGCGCCGCGGATGGCGCCACCGTGGATGCCGAAGGCTACCTCTGGCAGGCCCTGGTCTACGCTGGCCAGCTGGTGCGCTACACCCCCGATGGTCAGGTGGAGCGGATCATCGAGATGCCGGTGAAGAAGGTCACCAGCGTCATGTTCGGCGGGCCCGAACTGGACATCCTCTACGTCACGTCCATGGCACGTCCGCCTCTGCCGCGCTTTCCCGGTGACGGTCAGCTGCGCGGTGCCCTGTTTGCCGTTCACGGCCTGGGCGTACGCGGCATCGCAGAGCGCCGCTTCGCCGCCTGACCCACCCTCCCACCGCTTCCAAACCCTTCAGGTTCTGACAGGGCGCCCGGCGGCGCCCGGAGCACACTCATGCACACCGCAAACAAGGCCTCGCTGCGCCAGATCCACCGCTATTCCTGGGTTTCCCTGCTGGTCTGCTGGCTGATCTGGATTCTCAACGCCTACGACCGCGAGATCGTCCTGCGCCTGGGGCCCACTATCTCCAAGCACTTCAACCTCAGCCCCGATGACTGGGGCACCATCGCCACCCTGATCATGCTCGCTCTGGCTCTGCTGGATATTCCGGGAGCGATGTGGAGCGACCGCTATGGCGCCGGCTGGAAGCGCGCACGCTTCCAGGTACCCCTGGTGCTGGGCTATACCGCGCTGTCGTTTCTCTCCGGCTTCAAGGTTCTGAGCCATAGCCTGACCAGCTTCGTCGCCCTGCGTATCGGGGTGAACCTGGGTGCCGGCTGGGGCGAACCGGTCGGCGTAAGCAATACCGCCGAATGGTGGCCGGTGGAACGCCGCGGGTTCGCCTTGGGCGCCCACCACACCGGCTACCCCATCGGCGCGCTGCTCAGCGGCCTGGTGGCCAGCTTCGTGCTCACCACCTTCAGTGAGGACAACTGGCGCTATGTCTTCTTCTTCGCCTTTGTCGTCGCCGTACCGCTGATGCTGTTCTGGTCGCGCTATTCCACCGCCGAGCGAATCACCGCGCTGTATGCGGACATGGCAGCCAAGGGACTCACCCCACCTGATATCACCCCCAGCGGTCAGGTCGCCAAGGGCCAGGCGTGGCGCACCTTCACCGCGACCCTAAGCAACCGCAACATCGCCCTTACCGCCGGTAACACCCTGCTGACCCAGGTGGTGTACATGGGCATCAACATCGTACTGCCGGCCTACCTCTATAACATCGCCAAGCTGTCGCTGGCCGAGTCGGCTGGGCTCAGCGTGGTCTTCGCCATCACCGGCATTCTCGGACAACTGATCTGGCCAACCCTCTCGGACATCATCGGGCGCAAGATCACCCTGATCATCTGCGGCCTGTGGATGGCCGCCAGCGTCGCTGCCTTCTACTTCGCCAGCAGCATCACCCTGATCATCCTGGTACAGCTGCTGTTTGGCCTGGTAGCCAACGCCGTTTGGCCCATCTACTACGCGGTTGCCTCGGATGCCGCATTGCCGTCGGCCACCTCCACCGCCAATGGCATCATCACCACCGCCATGTTTATTGGCGGCGGCATCGCACCGGTACTGATGGGCTGGCTGATCAGCGCCGGGGGCGGCTGGAACAGCCTGGGCGGCTACGTCTCCTGCTTCTTTCTGATGGCGGGCTGTGCCCTGGGAGGTGCGCTTCTGCAACTGGGTACCCGAGCACCGGCCAAGCCCGCCATCGCCGCGCGCCCCTGACACCAGGAGCGCAATAGCGCCCAGACCTCAAAGCGCCTTCGGCACCTGCTGGTGATCGGGCAACAGTGAGCGGGTGCTAGGCCACGACCCTGGCCAGTTCCGGCACATCGCCGGACAGGCCCAGGGCGCGGCGGACGAACAGCGCCTTGGCTTCGAAGTGGCGATCGACCTGCTTGAGCGCGGCGTTGCGCAGCCAGCGCAGCGGCAGGCGGTCGTCCTGGAACAGGCGCTGGAAGCCTTCCATCGCCGCCATCATCGCCAGGTTGTGCGGCATGCGGCGGCGCTCGTAGCGTTCCAGCACCCGCTGTTCGGCGATGGATTCACCGCGCGCCTGGGCACGGCGCAGTTCCTCGGCCAGCACCGCGGCATCGAGAAAGCCCAGGTTGACGCCCTGCCCGGCCAGCGGGTGGATGACGTGGGCGGCATCGCCGATCAGTGCCAGGCCAGGTTCCACATAGCGCTTGGCATGGCGCTGGCGCAGCGGGATGCACAGCCGCGTGTCGCTGCATTCCACCTTGCCCAGACGCTGCTCGAAGGCCTCGCCCAGGGCCTGGCAGAAGGCCGCGTCGTCCAGGGCCATCAGCCGCTCGCCCTGCTTGGGCGTGCAGGACCAGACGATGGAGCACCAGCGGGTATCGCCACCGCGGTCCAGCGGCAGGAAGGCCAGCGGGCCGTCGTCGGTGAATCTCTGCCAGGCGGTGCGCTGGTGCGATTCGGCGCAGCGCACGCTGGTGACGATGGCATGGTGCAGATAGTCCCACTCGCGGGTTTCCAGCCCGGCCAGGCGGCGTACGGCGGAGGTGGCACCATCGGCGGCCACCACCAGGGGGGCGCGGATCTGGCGATCACCGGCCAGTTGCACCAGCCACTGGTCGCCGGAGCGACGCAGCAATTCCAGGCGCGCCTCGGGCAGGAGCAGGACGTTGGCCTCGGCCAGGCGTTCGAGCAGGGCATCCTGCACCACGCGATTCTCGACGATATGGCCGAGCACCTCGGCATGCACACTGGCGGCATCGAAATGCACGGCGCCGGTGCCGGAGCCGTCCCAGACGTGCATCGCCTGGTAGGGACTGACGCGGCGCGCGAGGATGCCGTCCCAGGCGCCGAGGCGTTGCAGGATGCGTTGACTGGCCAGCGACAGGGCGCTGACCCGGGGTTCGAAGGGCAGGTCGCTTTCGACCGCGCCCGGCGTGAGCGGGCCGCGGTCGAGCAGCACCACCGACAGGCCGCTGTCGGCCAGGGCCAGGGCCAGGGCGCTGCCGACCATGCCGGCACCGACGATCACCAGATCCGCATGGGTCAGCATGCTCGTTTCTCCTCGCAGGTCAGGGACGGGTACCCAGGCCCATGGCCTGGCGGGCGAAGGCACTCTTGGCCGGCGGGCACAGCTCCAGGCCGACCAGGCCCAGGTTGCGTCCGGCACTGAGCCAGGGCCGGCTGTTGGAGAACAGCCGGGTGATGCGATCGGAAAAGCCGATGGTCAGCTGCTGGTCCAGGCGCTGGCGCTGCAGGTAGTCCTGCAGGGCGGCGAAGTCGCCGGGTGCCGCGGCGCTCTCCAGCAGGCACTCGGCCAGGCTGTCGACATCGCGCAGGGACAGGTTGAAGCCCTGGCCGGCGATGGGGTGCAGGCTATGGGCGGCATTGCCCAGGACCACCAGGTGCGGGCGGATCTGCTCGTTGGCTTCCAGCAGGGTCAGGGGATAGGCATGGCGGGTGCCGACCTGGGTGAAGCTGCCCAGGCGATAGCCCACCGCCTGCTGCAATTCGGCGAGAAAGACGGCGTCGGGCGCCTGTTGCAGGCGCAACGCCTCGGCATCCGGCTGGGTCCAGACCAGGGCGCTGCGCTGACCCGGCAGGGGCAGCAGCGCCAGGGGGCCGTGGGGGGTGAAGCGCTCGAAGGCGCGACCACCATGACCCAGATTGGTCGAGACGTTGGCAATCAGCGCGGTCTGCTCATAGACCGTCCGCCGCACCTCGATGCCGAGGGATTCGCGCAGCGCCGAGCGACCGCCGTCGGCCAGTACCGCCAGGCCGCATTCGAGGATGTCGCCATCATCCAGCTCCAGGCGATAGCCATCGGCAACGGCGGTGAGCGTGCGCACCTCGGCCGGGCAGCGCCATTCCACGACCTCGTGATCCAGCGCCTGCCAGAGCACCTGGCCGATCCAGGCGTTCTCCACCACATAGCCCAGCGCCGGCAGATTCTCGTCGCGGGCGAGCAGCTGGGTCACGCCGAAGCGGCCCTGGTCGGAAACCTGGATCTCGCGGATCGCCTCGGCGTGTTCGGCCAGGGCATCCCAGACGCCAAGGCGCTGGTAGATCAGCCGCGAGCCGTAGGACAGCGCCGAGGAGCGGGCATCGTAGCTGGGCTGATAGGTGTCGCCGGGGGCGAAGGGCTCCACCAGCAGGATGCGCCAGCCGCGCGCCTTGGCGCCGGCCTGCAGGGCCAGGGCCAGACTGGCACCCACCAGGCCGCCACCGATGATGGCGATATCAGGACGTTGCATGAGCGTTCTCCCGGCGGTCGCGCGCGGCCGCCATCAAGCCTTCGATCTCCGCGGCCGCCTTGGGCAGGCCGGCGGTCAGCACCTCGCAACCACTGCGCGTCACCAGCACCTCGTCCTCGATGCGGATACCCAGGCCGCGCCATTTGCGCGGCACCTCGGCCTCCACCGAGATATACAGTCCGGGCTCCACGGTCAGCGCCATGCCCGGCTCCAGCATCCGCCACTGATCGCCGATGCGGTATTCGCCGACGTCATGGACATCCAGCCCCAGCCAGTGACCAGCACGGTGCATATAGAACTGCCTACAGGCGCCCGTCTCGATCAGGTCGTCCAGTTCGCCCTGGAGCAGACCCAGCGCCAACAGCCCTTCGGTGATCACCCTGACCGTGGCTTCGTGGGGTTCGTTCCAGTGCCGCCCGGGCGCCACGCAGGCAATGGCGGCCTGGTTGGCGGCCAGCACGATGTCGTACAGCTGCCGCTGCTCCGGCGAGAAGCGGCCATTGACCGGAAAGGTACGGGTCACGTCGCTGGCATAGCACTCCAGTTCGCACCCGGCATCGATCAGCACCAGGTCGCCGTCGCGCAGGGGCGCATCGTTGGCCTGGTAGTGCATGACGCAGGCATTGGCCCCGGCGGCAACGATGGAGCCATAGGCCGCCAGTCGGGCCCCGCCCTGGCGGAAGCAGTAGTCCAGCTCGGCCTCCAGGTGATACTCGCGCAGCCCCGGTTGGCAGGCCTGCATGGCACGCAGGTGGGCCGCACAGGTCAATTCGGCGGCGGCCTTGAGCAGGCGCACCTCGGCGGCCGACTTGTACAGCCGGCTGTCGTGCAGCAGGGTATCCAGCGCCAGCAGCTCCCGCGGCGGCGAGGCGCCCTGGTCGGCCTTGGCGCGGATCAGTTCGATCCAGTTGAGCAGTTGCCGCTCGAATTCCGGATGGGCGCCCATGGCGTAGTAGACCCGCTCGCGCCCTTCCAGCAGGCCGGGCAGGATGTCGTCCAGATCGCCGATGGGAAAGGCATCGTCCGCGCCATAGTCGGCCAGCGCCCCTTCCTGACCGGCGCGCCGGCCCTCCCAGCGTTCCAGCTCCGCGTCCCGTTCGCGGCAGAACAGCAGGTATTCACCGTGGGCCCGGCCGGGAATCAGCACGGCCAGGGCCTCGGGCTCGGGAAAACCGGTGAGGTACTGGAAGTCGCTGTCCTGGCGATAGGGCTGCTCGATGTCGCGATTGCGCAAGCACACCGGCGCGGCGGGCAGCAAAGCGATGCCGCCGTGGCCGATCTCGGCCATCAGGGCGCGGCGGCGACGGGCGAATTCGGCCTTGTGGATCCGCGGCATGGCCGCTCAGTGCACCACGGGCGCAGGTTCGGGGAGGGGGCCGCGCCCGTATTCGCCGTACAGCAGCAGCGGCGCCACACGCAGGTATTCGGTGACTTCCATGAAGTCGTTCTCGCCCTCTTCGCCTTCCTCGGCGGGTTCCTGGATCTGTGCAATGGCCGCCAGGTCCTCGAGCACCTCGCGCGCCTCGCCCGAGACCTCGCCGGTGCGCCCGGACAGTCCGAAACCGGCCAGGAAGCCCTGGCACCACTGGCCCAGGGCAGCGGTGCGCTCGGCGAGCGGCACCTCGTCCGGCGGCAGCATCAGCACCAGGGCCACCTGCTGGCCGGCGAATTCCTGCTGCACCATGCCCAGCAGCCCCGACAGTGCCGCCTGCAGACGCTCGCCCGGCGCGCCACCGAGCAGCTCGCTGGCCGCGGCCAGCCAGTCGTTCTCGTCGAAGCCCGCGCCCCCACAGACCCGCCCGAGCAGGTGACCGTGGAGTTCGGCAGGCGAGACCGGCAAAGCGGCCTCGGCGAGCAGGGTGGAGAAGGCGGCGTAGGCGGATGCTGAGCTGGACATGGCGTCGAGGGGAGGCGCTGGCTAGAATGAAGCCTTATCCTACGCGCTGACCCCGCCGGCGGCCAATCTCGTTGCACCCTTCTGGAGCTGTAGCCCTCATGCGCGAGTCTCGCGACACGCCCCTCGACGCCGATCTGGAAGCCCTCGGTGACCGTGTGGAGCGCCTGCTCCTGCGTCTTGAGGAATTGCAGCGGCAGAATCGACAACTGCGCCAGGGCGAGCGCAACTGGCGCCAGGAGCGCGCCGAGTTGATCGAAAAGAACGAATTGGCCAGATCGAAGGTCGAAGCGATGATTTTACGCCTGAAAGCTTTGGAGCAGGACTCATGAGCATCGAGACCGTGACCGTCCAGATAATGGAAAAGGAATATCGCATCAGCTGCCCGGCTGACGAGCGCGCCAACCTGGAGAGCACCGCTCGCTACCTGGACGGCAAGATGCGCGAGATCCGCGGCAGCGGCAAGGTCATCGGCGCCGACCGCGTGGCCGTGATGGCCGCCCTCAACATCACCCACGAACTGCTGCACCGCCAGGACGACGTCAGCCTGGAAGTCAGCAGCACTCGCGAGCGGGTCCGCGACCTGCTGGATCGCGTCGACCGGGCGCTGATCACCGAACAGGACACCACTGCCTGACCGCCAGCCGAGGATCGGCAGGGGGGTTTGCATCCCGGCTCAGGGGCGTATACTGGAGGTCACTCTCTGGTGTGTGCGCCAGTCGGTCATGTCCCCGAGCCGATAAGCAACACCCCGGGGGTTGCTCGTAAGGCTGGTGTGCATGTCCGCTACGGCGGAAAGCCTAAAGGTCTACGACTTCTCCCACCTTGAACCAAGGGTTCAAGGGCTACACCGGCAGCGGCATTCCGGAGAGCTCATTTTTTTCCATGACCATCCCGCCTTCTCCCGATCTCAGCAGGCCCGCGCTGCGCAAGCTTCTGCGCCAGCGACGTCGCGCCCTTACCCCTGTCCAGCAACGCCAGGCCGCCCGCCAGCTCTATCGGCGACTCGCCCAGCATCCGCTGTTTCGCCGTGCGCGACATATCGCCTTCTATCTGCCCAGCGATGGCGAGATCGATCCGCGTCCACTGCTCGAAGAAGCCCAGCGCCGCGGCAAGGCCACCTATCTGCCAGTGCTCTCGCGCTGGCCGCGGACGGCGATGATCTTTCAGCGGGTCGGTCGCGGCGAATCCTGGGTGCGCAATCACTTCGGCATCGCCGAGCCGCGCCCGGATCGGCGCCTGGGTCGGCCGACCTGGGCCCTGGAGCTGATCCTGATGCCGCTGGTGGGCTTTGATCCCCAGGGCGGACGCCTGGGCATGGGCAAGGGCTTCTATGATCGCAACCTGGCCTACCTGGCGCGCCGGCGGCAATGGCACAGTCCGCAGCTGATCGGCTGCGCCCATGAATGTCAGAAGGTGGAGCGACTGGCACTGGCAGCCTGGGACGTGCCCATGGCGGCTGTGGTGAGCGATGGCGACTGGTACGCTCAGCGGATGGGAGAGACTTCCCGCGTCGGCTGAACGTCGCTGGCATAGCGGGCGTACTGCTGCTGGCTCTGGTGCTGTTCCCAGAAACTCTGGGTGTACCCGGTGGTGACCACGCCCAGGGTAAAGATCAGGACCAGCACCCATAACAGATCAGGTTTGCGTTTCATCGAGCTGGGCCACCCCCTTGCTGGCACCTTTGGGCAGGACAGGACGTCGCCCTGTTATGCTCAGCGCGTACGATCAGACTACATCCGGAATGGGCGGCATTCTGCGACAAGCGGTCGCCCCTTGCAATCGACCAGACCCTTTCCTGGAAGCTCCCGAGCCTCCATTCGTCAGGAGACGAACCGTGGCCTGCTGGCTGTTGAAATCCGAGCCCGATGAGTTCTCGCTAACCGACCTGGAACGCCTGGGCCAGGCGCGCTGGGACGGGGTGCGCAATTACCAGGCGCGTAACTTCCTGCGCGCCATGGCATCCGACGAACTGTTCTTCTTTCACCATTCGAGTTGCGCCGAACCCGGCATCGCCGGCATCGGCCGCATCGTCGGCGCGGCCTTCGCGGACCCTACCGCCCTGGACCCTGAAAGCCCCTACCATGCGCCCAAGGCCAGCGCCGAAAACAACCCCTGGACGGCGCGCCAGGTCGCCTTCGTCGAGGCCTTTCCGCGGGTGCTGAGCCTGCCGCGCCTGCGCCAGTTGCCGGCGCTCGCCGACTTCGCCCTGCTGCGCAAGGGCAACCGCCTCTCGGTGATGCCGGTCAGCCCGGCGGAGTGGACAGCGATCGTCGCCGCGGCGCGCGGCTGACCGCCGGCCTCAGGGCTGGATGATCAGGTTGTTGAACAGCAGGTCTTCCACCAGCGGCTTGCCCTCCTCCTGGGTGAGCACGCTCTGCACCTGCTTGAGCGCCTCCTGGCGCAGTTTCTCGCGGGCTTCCACGCCGGCCAGGGTTTCGTCGGTCTGCTGGGCGAAGAGCATCACCAGCTGATTGCGGATCAGCGGCTCGTGGAACTCCACCTTATCCTTGGCTTCCTTGCCGGTCATCATCAGGGCGATGTCGGCCTTGTAGTACTTGAGCTTGGGCCCGCTGCCATAGTTGCCGACCAGCGCCGGGGTCAGGTTGTAAAATTCGGTCTTGGGTGCCTCCCCTTCCTTCTTCTCTTCGTTCGCCCAGACATTGAAGGCCAGGCAGAAGGACAGCAAAACGGCAGCGACGGCTTTCACGGCGAATCCTCTAGAGGTGAATGGCTGCAGCATAGCCAGCGGGATTCAAGGGGTCACCTCGAACCTGAGGGTTCCGATCACCTGGCCGACGTCCGTCACCACTTGCACCTGCCAACGGCCGGTCACGTCGCCGGGGAAGTTCTGCTTGTGGGTCCAGGCGCGATAACCGGCTTCGCGACCGCCGCTGATATCCAGCGGAATCCGATCCACCTCCTGACCGGCATGGCGCCAGACATGGTAGATGCGCTCGTTCAGGCCGCGCGGCGCGTTGATGGCGGTGAAGGCATAGAGCCCCTGGGCGCGCAGCTGGGCACTGCTCAGGCTCTTCACCGCATCGCCGGGCTGGCGCTTGAGGCTGTCGAAGTTGGTGCTCATGCCCATGTCGGTCAGCCACAGGGTGGCCGGCGGCACCCAGGCGCGGCCCAGCCAGCCGAAGGCGCCGATGGCCAGGCACAGACCCAGCAATCCCAGCCAGCGCCAGCCCAGGCGTACCCGGAAGGCCACCGCCAGACTGGGAAATGACAGCAGCACGGCGACGCCCAGGGCCAGTTCGTAGCTCTGGGTGGTGGTCAGGTGCAGGATGATCGGCAGGGCGGTGAGCAGCACTGCGAACAGCGTCAGGGTGTGGTAGCTGAGGAACACCCAGCGTCGCGGCGCCAGGGCCTTGTAGTAGAGCGGATCGATGATGGAGACCAGCGCGGCCGCGCCGATCAGCCCGGTGAACAGCGCCTGGCCGCTGTTCCAGGCCGTGGTGATGGCAAAGAACGGCAGGCAGAAGAACAGGCTCTCCTGGTGGATCAACTGGGTGGCGTAGCGCAGCAGCGGTGGCGGCAATTCCCAGCCGAAGCGCCGGCTGACCCAGCCCCGCAGCACGTTTTCCAGCATCAGCCAGACCCAGCTCGCCAGCATGATCACCGCCATCACCGGGGCGAAGCCCTTCTGCCGGTCCACCAGCAGGAAACTGCAGATCCCTGAAATGAAGCCGGCCAGGGCGATCAGCCGCGGATAGCGTTCGAACAGGGCGGTGGCCAGGTTCAGGGCGCGGGAGGACAGGACTTTCCAGGCAGGCATGACGACTCGTGAAAACGGCAGCAAAGACGCGCCACCCTAGGCGCGCAACCCGCACAGATCAAGGGGGAATCCTGGCGCTCGCTGCCATAGGGCGGAAAAGCCTATGCAGGCTGTAATATCATTGTAATATTCGAAAACGAACCTGGAATGTTCGCTTTCGATTAATACCTATAACAATACCGAGGCTCCCATGCTTGGAATCTTCGCCCCTGCGGCCCATCGCACGCCGCTGCCCGCCGATCGCATCGATCCCGTCTACCGCCGTCTCCGCTGGCAGATCTTCGCCGGGATCTTTATCGGCTATGCCGGCTACTACCTGCTGCGCAAGAACTTCTCGCTGGCCATGCCCTACCTGGTGGAGCAAGGCTACAGCCGGGGTGAACTGGGCGTGGCGCTGTCCGCGGTGGCCATCGCCTACGGCCTGTCCAAGTTCCTCATGGGCCTGGTCTCGGACCGCTCCAATCCGCGCTACTTCCTGCCCTTCGGGCTGGTAATGTCGGCGCTGGTGATGCTGCTGTTCGGATTCGCACCCTGGGCCACCTCCAGTGTCAGCATCATGTTCGTCCTGCTGTTCCTCAACGGCTGGTTCCAGGGCATGGGCTGGCCGCCCAGCGGTCGCACCATGGTGCACTGGTGGTCGCAGAAGGAGCGTGGCGGGGTGGTCTCGGTGTGGAACGTCGCCCACAACGTCGGCGGCGGCCTGATCGGCCCGCTGTTCCTGCTTGGCCTGGCCTGGTTCAACGACTGGCACGCCGCCTTCTATGTCCCGGCCGTGGTGGCCCTGGCGGTAGCGGTCTTCGCCTTCATCGCCATGCGCGACACCCCGCAGTCCTGCGGCCTGCCATCGGTGGAACACTGGAAACAGGACTTCCCCGAGGGCTACAGCGAAGGTCACGAACGCGAATTCTCCACCAAGGAGATCTTCGTCGAGTACGTGCTGAAGAATCGCCTGCTCTGGTACATCGCCCTGGCCAACGTCTTCGTCTATCTGCTGCGCTATGGCGTGCTGGACTGGGCCCCCACCTATCTCAAGGAAGCCAAGCACTTCTCGGTGGACAAGACCTCCTGGGCCTACTTCTTCTACGAGTGGGCCGGCATCCCCGGGACCCTGCTCTGCGGCTGGCTCTCGGACAAGCTGTTCCGCGGCAACCGCGGCGCCACCGGGGTGGTGTTCATGCTCGGCGTGCTGGTCGCCACCCTGGTCTACTGGCTCAACCCGGAAGGCAATCCCGGCATTGACCTGGCGGCCCTGGTATCCATCGGCTTCCTGATCTACGGGCCGGTGATGCTGATCGGCCTGCAGGCGCTGGAACTGGTACCCAAGAAGGCCGCCGGCACCGCCGCGGGCTTCACCGGGCTGTTCGGCTACCTGGGTGGCTCGGTCGCGGCCAACGCCCTGGTCGGCTACACCGTGGACCACTTCGGCTGGGATGGCGGCTTCATGCTGCTGATCGGCTCCTGCGTCCTGGCCATCGTCTTTCTGGCGATGACCCTGAGACACACCGGCATGGTGGCCAAGTCGGCGCAGTAGCGCCGATTGCCCAGGGTGGATGACGGCACAGCCTCATCCACTCTGGGTCCTGGTCGAAAACGCTTTGTGCTTTTCGATCAATCGCGGCCATGGGCCGCTCCTACAGGTAGAGCTTACCCGTAGGAGCGGTCGCTACGGCGCACCGGCACGGCCGCGATAGGCTCACCCCCGCGGCGCGTAGGCGAAGACGTCGGCGCGCATCTGGTGCGCGTCCATGCCGGCTTCCACCAGGGCGTCCAGGGTGGCATAGACCATCGCCGGCGAGCCGCTGGCATAGACGTGCAGGCCGCTCAGATCGGCGAAATCCGCACGCACCACCTCGTGCAGCAGACCGCAGCGCCCTGCCCAGCCACAGGCATCGCTCACCACCCGGTTCAGAGTGAGATTGGGCAGTTCCGCCCAGGCGTCCCAGGCCTCGATGGCATAGAAGTCGTCCGGCGTGCGCACGCCCCAGTAGAGGTGCACCGGATGGGCGAAGCCCCGGGTACGGGCATCTTCGATCAAGCTGTGCATCTGGGCCATGCCGGTCCCGGCGGCGATTAGTACCAGGGGGCCTTCAGGCAGTTCGGCCAGATGGGCGTCGCCATAGGGCAACTCGACCTGCGCCATACCCTTGCTTTCCAGTTGCGCCAGCAGCGCCTGGCTGCTGGCCTCGCGCGCCAGCACGTGCAATTCCAGCTCACGCCCCTGATGGGGCGCCGAGGCCAGGGAAAAGGCCGACTGCTTGCCGTCGTCGCGCTGGATCAGCAGGTACTGACCGGCATGATAGCGCGGCGGCCGCCCGGCGGGAGCACGCAGGCGCACCCGGCGGACATCGCCACCCACGTCGTCCAGGGCCACCACCTGGCAGGCCAGCTGGCGCACCGGCAATTCGCCAGGCGCCAGGACGCCGTCCCACTGCAGCAGGCAGTCGCTCAGGGGTACGGCCACGCAGACATAGATCTCGCCATGATCGACGGTCTGGCCGTGCTGGGCGACCTGGCCCTCCACCAGCAGCGCGGCGCAGAGCTGGCAATTGCCGTTGCGGCAGCTGTGCGGCCCGCTGTAGCCGAGGCGCTGCGCGGCGGCC
This sequence comes from Pseudomonas oryzihabitans, assembly GCF_014522265.1. GTDB lineage: Bacteria > Pseudomonadota > Gammaproteobacteria > Pseudomonadales > Pseudomonadaceae > Chryseomonas > Chryseomonas aestiva. The sequence goes on along the minus strand of NZ_CP017024.1, from coordinate 1,925,790 downwards.
AGGATGGCCTCGCCGGGCTGGGTTTGCAGTACCGCACCCGAGGGCTGCAGGGTGACCTTCATCGTCGTCTCCGTTAGTCGATCCCGAGACTGGACCACATCTCGTCCACCCGTTTGACCACCGCTTCGTCCTTGACGATCGCCCGCCCCCACTCGCGGGTGGTTTCGCCCGGCCACTTGTGGGTGGCATCCAGGCCCATCTTCGAGCCCAGGCCGGAGATCGGCGAGGCGAAGTCCAGGTAGTCGATGGGGGTGTTGTCGATCATCACGGTGTCGCGCTTGGGATCCATGCGCGTGGTCACGGCCCAGATGACGTCGTTCCAGTCGCGGGCATTGATGTCGTCGTCGGTGACGATCACGAACTTGGTGTACATGAACTGCCGCAGGAACGACCAGACGCCCAGCATCACCCGCTTGGCGTGGCCGGGGTACTGCTTCTTGATGGTCACCACCGCCATGCGGTAGGAGCAGCCTTCCGGCGGCAGGTAGAAGTCGACGATCTCCGGGAACTGCTTTTGCAGGATGGGCACGAAGACTTCGTTGAGCGCCACGCCGAGGATGGCAGGCTCGTCCGGCGGACGCCCGGTGTAGGTACTGTGATAGATGGGATCGCGGCGCCGGGTGATGCGCTCCACGGTAAAGACCGGGAAGGTATCGACCTCGTTGTAGTAGCCGGTGTGATCGCCATAGGGCCCTTCCGGCGCGGTCTCGCCCGGATGGATGACCCCTTCCAGCACGATCTCGGCACTGGCCGGCACCTGCAGGTCGTTGCCCACGCACTTGATCAGTTCGCTGCGACTGCCGCGCAGCAGGCCGGCAAAGGCGTATTCGGACAGGGTGTCGGGTACCGGAGTGACCGCGCCGAGGATGGTGGCCGGATCAGCGCCCAGGGCCACGGCCACCGGGTAGGGCTGGCCGGGATGCTTCTGGCACCACTCGCGGAAATCCAGGGCACCGCCCCGGTGACTCAACCAGCGCATGATCAGCTTGTTGCGGCCGATGACCTGCTGGCGATAGATGCCGAGGTTCTGGCGTTCCTTGTTGGGCCCGCGGGTGACCGTCAGGCCCCAGGTGATCAGCGGCGCCACGTCGCCCGGCCAGCAGTGCTGGATCGGCAACTTGCCCAGATCGACCGCCTCGCCCTCCTCGATCACCTCCTGGCAGGGCGCATCCTTGACCACCTTGGGCGCCATGCTGATGACCTTCTTGTAGATCGGCAGCTTCGACCAGGCGTCCTTGAGGCCCTTGGGCGGCTCGGGCTCCTTGAGGAAGGCCAGCAGCTTGCCGATCTCGCGCAAGGCGCCGACGTCCTCGGCGCCCATGCCCAGCGCCACACGCTGGGGCGTACCGAACAGGTTGCCCAGCACGGGCATGGAGAAGCCCACGGGATTCTCGAACAGCAACGCCGGGCCCTGCTTGCGCAGGGTCCGGTCGCAGATTTCGGTCATCTCGAGGATCGGCGAGACCGGGGCGGTCACGCGCTTCAGTTCACCACGCTGCTCCAGGCTGCGGATGAAGTCACGCAGATCTCGGTATTGCATGCGGCCTCTTGGCGCTGGGGAAAGTCTGGCAGTCTACCGCCTGAGTCGCGCATCGAGAAAGCACTGGCCCAGAAACGCCAAAGGCCGGGATTTCCCGGCCTTTGCATGCGACTGCGCCTTACTTGCTGCGCCTCATCGAATCGAAGAACTCGCTGTTGGTCTTGGTCTGACGCAACTTGTCGAGGAGGAATTCGATGCCGGCGATCTCGTCCATCGGATGCAGGATCTTGCGCAGGATCCACATGCGCGACAGCTCTTCCTCGTCGGTGAGCAACTCTTCGCGGCGGGTGCCGGACTTGTTGATGTTGATGGCCGGGAAGACGCGCTTCTCGGCGATCCGACGCTCCAGGGGCAGCTCCATGTTGCCGGTGCCCTTGAATTCCTCGTAGATCACCTCGTCCATCTTCGAGCCGGTTTCCACCAGCGCGGTAGCGATGATGGTCAGGCTGCCGCCTTCCTCGATGTTACGGGCGGCGCCGAAGAAGCGCTTGGGCTTCTCCAGGGCATGGGCGTCGACACCACCGGTGAGCACCTTGCCGGAGCTGGGGATCACGGTGTTGAAGGCCCGCGCCAGACGGGTGATGGAATCCAGCAGGATGACCACATCCTTCTTGTGCTCGACCAGGCGCTTGGCCTTCTCGATCACCATGTCGGCGACCTGCACGTGGCGGGTCGGCGGCTCGTCGAAGGTGGAGGCCACCACTTCACCGCGCACGGTGCGCTGCATCTCGGTCACTTCCTCGGGACGCTCGTCGATGAGCAGCACGATGAGGTAGCACTCGGGATTGTTGCGGGTGATGTTGGCCGCGATGTTCTGCAGCATGATGGTCTTGCCGGCCTTGGGCGGCGCGACGATCAGCCCGCGCTGACCCTTGCCGATGGGGGCGCAGAGGTCGATGACCCGACCGGTGAGGTCTTCGGTGGAGCCGTTGCCGGCTTCCATGGTCAGGCGCTTGGTGGGGAACAGGGGCGTGAGGTTCTCGAACAGCACCTTGTTCTTGGCGTTTTCCGGACGGTCGAAGTTGATGGTGTCGACCTTGAGCAGCGCGAAATAGCGCTCGCCCTCTTTCGGCGGACGAATCTTGCCGATGATGGTGTCGCCGGTACGCAGGTTGAAGCGGCGGATCTGGCTGGGGGAGACATAGATGTCGTCGGGACCGGCCAGGTAGGAGGAGTCGGCGCTACGCAGGAAGCCGAAGCCGTCCTGCAGGATCTCCAGCACGCCATCCCCGGAAATCTCGTCGCCACCCTTGGCGTGCTTTTTAAGCAGCGCAAAGATGATGTCCTGCTTGCGGGACCGGGCCATGTTTTCCAAGCCCGCGGCATCCGCCATTTCCAACAGTTCCGTGATGGGCTTTTGCTTGAGTTCGGTCAGATTCATAGACGTATGTTGACGTGAGAAGAGGCGAAGGAGGGATTCGAGCTGAGCGGCCGGATGCGAGATTAGCTTCGCGGGATGCGTTCTGAAGAGGAGAACTGACGGCTACAGCAGATGAGAAGACGGCCCGCTGATGGGGTCGTGGCTGGAATCTAGCACCTGCATGGGTACTCGTCCAGCCGTCCGGGCATAAAAAAGCCCCGCATGGCGGGGCTTTCGACTGGCTGCCTCAGACGTTGGCGTCGAGGAAGGCGGCCAGTTGCGACTTGGACAGGGCGCCGACCTTGGTGGCCTCGACCGCGCCGTTCTTGAACAGCATCAGGGTCGGGATGCCGCGCACGCCGTACTTCGGCGGGGTGTCCTGGTTTTCATCGATGTTCAGTTTGCAGACCTTGAGCTTGCCCTGGTAGTCCTTGGCGATCTCGTCCAGAACCGGCGCAATCATCTTGCACGGACCGCACCATTCGGCCCAGTAGTCGACCAGCACGGGGCTGTCGGACTTCAGCACGTCCTGCTCGAAGCTGGCGTCGCTGACGTTGGTGATGTATTCGCTCATTGACTCTCTCCGAATTCGGGTACGACTTGAAGTATGGCCATGATAGCCCTGCCGCCGTCACTTCGAAAGCATTCGAACATTGATGGTGGCTATGACCGGCATTGATGGCAGAGGTGGTTCACGATCCGGCAAACGGGCGACAAGGCCTGAGAAAGCGGAGTTGAGCTGCATTTCCGACGCCTTTGCAACCCTGGTCGATCACCGTTCCACCGATCGTGGCTCGCTGTTTAGACAGCAGGAACCGTGAAGGGGGTTCCACTGCGCAGGGCCGCATTGCGGATATGTTCGCGCATGGCCTTTTGCGCCGCCGCGGGCGAGCGGCGGCTCAGGGCCCTGAGGATGCGCCGGTGTTCCTGCCAGGTTTCCAGGGCCCGCTCGGGGCGCACGAAGGGCAGCTTCTGGCTCTCGTGGAAGCGTTCGGGGCTGCTGGTGATCACCGCCAGCATGGCCGGGTTGTCCGCGGCCAGCAGCAGTTGGCGATGGAAGTCGAAGTCCAGCACGGCCGCCTCTTCCAGCTCGTTGGCCCGCAGCGCCCGGTGCAGGGCGGCCAGATTGACCTCCAGGCGATCCAGGTCGGCGGGCCCCAGGGTGACGGCGGCCAGCCCGGCGGCGAAGCCTTCCAGGGCGAATCTCAGCTGGAAGACATGGGCGGCCGTCACCTCGTCGGCGAAGGGCCAGTGTCCGTCCACCGTACCCGTCGCCGCCTGCACATAGACGCCGCGCCCGGGCTGGACGCTGACCAGGCCCAGGGCGCTCAGGGTGGACAGCGCCTCGCGCAGGGAGGCGCGACTCACCCCCAGCCGCTCGGCCAGCTCCCGCTGCGCGGGCAGGGCCGCGCCGGGGGCATAGCCTTCGGTCTCGATCAGTCGGCGAATGGCGTCGACGGCATATTGGGGTACGGCGCGGGTGGCAGCGAGGGGCATGGCGTGGTCAGGCCAGTCAGTCCGGAAGCTTGCCTTTTATGCCCAATTTCCAGGGACTTCAAGTGCGGCCCCAAGGCGGAGCACGCCGCTATAACCGCGCACCAAAGCGGCTCACGGCAAGCGCCAGCGCAGGCGGCTGTGGTGAGCAACTGTTCAGACCAGTAAGACCAATCCTCAAGCCTGACGGCCCTTGCGCCCCCCTGGCAGGCGGCTGGCACATGAAATGCACTGGGCAGAGCCATCCCAACCTGCTTCCGGAGTCTCGTCATGCTCAAGCGCTGGACCGCCCTCTCCCTGCTCGCCCTGGGCCTGACCGCCCTGCACACCTCCGCCCAGGCCGACCAACTGGCCGATATCCAGCAGCGCGGCGTGCTCAAGGTCGCCGTGCCACAGGACTTCCCGCCCTTCGGTTCAGTCGGACCCGATCTCAAACCGCGCGGCCTGGATATCGACACCGCGCAACTGATGGCGGACAAGCTGAACGTGAAGCTGGAAGTCACCCCGGTCAACAGCACCAACCGCATTCCCTTCCTGACCACCGGCAAGGTCGACCTGGTCATCTCCAGCCTGGGCAAGAATCCCGACCGGGAAAAGGTCATCGACTTCAGCAAGCCCTATGCGCCCTTCTATCTCGGCGTCTTCGGTCCCAAGGATGCCGCCATCAGCACACCCGAGCAGCTGGCCGGCAAGGTGATCTCGGTTACCCGCGGCTCCATTGAAGACCTGGCGCTCACCGATGTGGCGCCGAAGGACAGCGTGATCAAGCGCTTCGAGGACAACAATTCCACCATCGCCGCCTACCTGGCCGGGCAGTCCGAGCTGATCGCCAGCGGCAGCGTGGTGATGAAGGTGATCGGCGCGCGCAACCCGGCCAAGGAACCGGTGCTCAAGGTCAAGCTCAAGGACTCGCCGGTGTACGTGGGCATCAACAAGAACGAGCCGGCGCTCAAGGACAAGGTCGATGCCATTATCGATGCGGCCCGCGCCGACGGCACCCTGAGCAAGAACTCCGAAAAATGGCTGGGCGATCCCCTGCCGGCCGCTCTCTGAGGATCGACGCGCCATGGCGTATCAGTTCGACTTCCAGCCCGTGCTCGCGCAGAGCGACCTGCTGCTCAAGGGAGCGCTCTACACCCTTGAGCTGACGGTGATCGGTGGCTTCTTCGGCATCCTCATCGGCATCGTCGGCGCCACCTGCCGCGCCTGGCGCCTGAAACCCTTCGCCCAGGCCTTCGGGGTCTACGTCGAGCTGATCCGCAATACGCCCTTCCTGATCCAGCTGTTCTTCATCTTCTTCGGCCTGCCCTCCATCGGGGTGCGGATCGAAGCCGGCCAGGCGGCGGTGCTGGCCATGGTCATCAACCTCGGCGCCTATTCCACCGAGATCATCCGCGCCGGCATCCAGGCGATACCGCGGGGCCAGCTGGAAGCGGCGGCGGCCCTGGCCATGACCCGCTTCGAAACCCTGCGCTACGTGATCCTGCGTCCGGCCCTGGCCAAGGTCTGGCCGGCGCTGTCGAGCCAGCTGGTGATCGTGATGCTGGGCTCGGCGGTGTGCTCGCAGATTTCCACCGAGGAGCTGACCTTTGCCGCCAACTTCATCCAGTCGCGCAACTTCCGCGCCTTCGAAACCTATCTGCTGACCACCCTCATCTATCTGCTCATGGCCATTGGCGTGCGTCAGGCGCTGCACTGGCTGGGCGTCTTCTTCATCGTCAGGAGGCGTTGATGGACTTCACTCTCGCCGACATCCTGCGCAGCCTGGCCAGCGGCCTCGGCCTGACCCTGGTGCTGTCGCTGGCGGCCTTCCTCTTCGGCGGCCTGGCCAGCGCACTGGTCCTGCTGGCGCGCAACTCGACGCTCCGGCCGCTACGCCTGCTGGCGCGCGGCTACATCGAGCTGTTCCAGGGCACCCCGCTGCTGATGCAACTGTTCCTGACCTTCTTCGGCCTGTCGCTGCTGGGTCTGGAAGTCCCCGCCTGGCTGGCCGCCGGCCTGGCCCTGACCCTGTTCACCAGCGCCTATCTCGCCGAGATCTGGCGGGGCTGCGTCGAAGCCATTCCCCACGGTCAGTGGGAAGCCTCGGAAAGCCTGGCGATGAGCCGCTTCGAGCAGTTGCGCCACGTGATCCTGCCGCAGGCCCTGCGCATCGCCGTGGCGCCCACCGTGGGCTTCTCGGTGCAGGTGGTCAAGGGTACCGCGGTGACCTCCATCATCGGCTTCACCGAGCTGACCAAGATCGGCGGCATGCTCGCCAATGCCACCTTCCAGCCCTTCACCGTCTACGGCCTCGCGGCCCTGGGCTATTTCATCCTCTGTTATCCGCTGTCGCTGGCCGCACGCTGGCTGGAAAGGAGACTGCATGCCGCTGCTTAGAGTGACCGCCCTGCACAAACACTATGGCAACCACCATGTGCTCAAGGGCATCGACCTGACCGTCGAGGAAGGCCAGGTAGTGGCCATCATCGGCAAGAGCGGTTCGGGCAAGAGCACCCTGCTGCGCACCCTGAACGGCCTGGAATCCATCAACGACGGCGTCATCGAGGTGGACGGCGAATACCTGGACGCCGCCCGGGTCAATCTCCGCTCGCTGCGGCAGAAGGTCGGCATGGTCTTCCAGCAGTTCAACCTCTTTCCGCACCTGACCGTGGGCGAGAACGTGATGCTGGCGCCCCAGGTGGTCAGGAAGACCAGCAAGGACGAGGCCCGCGCCCTGGCGCGGCAGATGCTCGACCGGGTCGGCCTGGCGGAGAAATTCGACAGCTATCCGGACCGCCTCTCCGGCGGTCAGCAGCAGCGGGTAGCCATCGCCCGCGCCCTGGCCATGTCGCCCAAGGTGCTGCTCTGTGACGAAATCACCTCGGCGCTGGATCCGGAACTGGTCAACGAGGTGCTGGCGGTGGTCAAGCAGCTGGCCCGCGAGGGCATGACGCTGATCATGGTCACCCACGAGATGAGATTCGCCCGCGAGGTCGGCGACAAGCTGGTGTTCATGCACCAGGGCAAGGTCCACGAAAGCGGTCCTCCCCAGGAGCTGTTCGCCCACCCGCAGACACCGGAACTGGCCCAGTTCATCGGCCAGGTGGCTTCCTGAGGCGGAAAAACCCTATTTTTTCTGCCACTTTGCGCAACCGTAACCGCTGTGCGCTTGAAGCCGTCACCGGCTAGCTGGCACGATGGCGCGGTTTATCGCCGAGAGCCTCCAGATGCAGCCTTCGCCAGCCGAACCCCACGAACTGATCGCCGCCATCGACCTGGGCTCGAACAGCTTTCACATCGTCCGGGCGCGCCATTCCCACGGGGAGATCCGCATCCTTGAGCGACTGGGCGAAAAGATCCAGCTGGCCGCCGGCCTGGACGAGTCGCGTCTGCTCAGCGAAGAGGCCATCCAGCGCGGCCTGGACTGCCTGCGCCGCTTCGCCCAGCTGATCGCCGGCATGCCGCGCGGCGCCGTGCGGGTGGTGGGCACCAACGCCCTGCGCGAAGCGCGCAACCGCGGCGAATTCATCCAGCGCGCCGAAGCCGTGCTCGGCCATGCGGTCGAGGTTATCTCCGGTCGCGAAGAGGCCCGCCTCATCTATCTGGGCGTGTCCCACTCCATGCCCGATGTGCCCGGACGCCGCCTGGTGACCGACATCGGCGGGGGCAGCACCGAATTCATCATCGGCCAGCGCTTCGAGACCCTGCAGCGCGAGAGCCTGCAGATGGGTTGCGTCAGCTTCACCAAGAGATTCTTCGCCGACGGCAAGATCACCGCCGCCCAGTACGCGCGCGCCTACACCGCTGCCCGCCTGGAACTGATGAACATCGACCAGGGCCTGCGCGAGATGGGCTGGCACCAGGCCCTGGGCGCTTCCGGCACCATCCGCGCGGTGGCCCTGGCGATCCAGGCCGCCGGCCGCGGCAATGGCGAGATCACCCCGGATGGCATCGAGTGGCTCAAGCGCAAGCTGCTCAAGCAGGGCGACATCAACCTGCTCAACATCGATGGCGTGAAGCCGGATCGACGCGCCATCCTGCCGGGCGGCCTGGCCATCCTCGAAGCTCTGTTCAAGGCCCTGGAGCTGCAGGAGATGCACCTCTCCGAAGGCGCCCTGCGCGAAGGCGTGCTCTACGACATGATCGGCCGGCACAGCCACGAGGACGTCCGCGAGCGTACCCTCAACGCCCTGGCCGAGCGCTACCACGTCGATCAGCGCCATGCCGAACGGGTGGAAAAGCGCGCCCTGAAGTCCCTGGCACAGGTCGCCGAGGCCTGGGCCCTGACCGACGAGAATCATGCCGAACTGCTGCGCTGGGCGGCGCGCCTGCACGGCGTCGGCCTGGACATCGCCCACTACCAGTACCACAAGCATGGCGCCTACCTGATCGAGCACTCGGACCTGCCCGGTTTCTCCCGCCGCGACCAGCAGGCCCTGGCGCTGCTGGTACGCGGCCATCGCCGCAACATTCCCTTGGAGCGCCTGCAGGAGCTGGGCGCGGAAGGCGAGCCGCTGCTGCGCCTGACGCTGCTGCTGCGCTATGCCATCCTCTTCCACCACATCCGCCACAAGAGCATTCCGGATGTCCAGCTCAGCGCCGGCGAGCGCAGTCTGGACGTGCAATTCCCCGATGGCTGGCTGGCGGAGAACCCCCTGACCCAGGCCGACTTCGAGCAGGAGGCGCAGTGGCTGGAGCGGGTGGGATACAGGTTGAGCGTGCGCTGATTTTTCGTAGGTTGGGCTGAGCGGGAGCGAAGCCCAGCGCTTTAGGCTATTGGTGCCCTAGCCGGTTACCAAGTCTTGCTGGCACTTCTTGTTTCGCTCTCCCGAGCGAGTCACTTTTGCCAGTCGCGGCTGCGCGCCCCGGACTACGCGCCCCGGACTACGCGCCCCGGACAAAAGTAACCAAAACCGCTTGCCCCGGACATCCGGCCCTCCGCTGCGCTGCGGGTGACTCGCGTTGCTCGCCCTTTGGGCCAGCCTGCGGCTGTTACTCCGCTATGCTACGTTTCGCTCACGCCAGCGTCGTTCCGGGGTCGGCCTGCACGGGCCGTCCATGGCCCGTTAGGCCTCTCGCCGCATCCATGCGGCTCGACCCGCTCCACGACACTGGTGTTCGCCCTCCTGAACGGGGCGATTCGCTAGCCTGAAAGTGTCGGTTGAATAGCCACAAGAACCCGTAACCCGTAGCCCGTAGCCCGTAGCCCGTAGCCCGTAGCCCGTAGCCCGTAGCGTGGACAACGGCGAAGCCTTGTCCACAGGTATCTGCGTCACACGCCAGTGGAAAACGCTAGGCGGTTTTCCACGCTACACCTGTGAACACCCAAGCCTCAGGCTTGTGCTCCGTCCCCGTCAGTGAGGCCGAGTTCCGGTGTCGTGGCGGGGGTTGCGAGGCAGTACGCCGAGCAAGGCGCGAGGGACAGGAAGCCCCTTCGTGCCGTGCCCCTGCCACGGCGCCGGGACGAGAGTATCCGGAGCGTAGCGGAGGGCCGAAACGTTGGGGTGCGCTTTCTTTTGCTTACTTTTCTTTGCGCAAACAAAGAAAAGTGAGTCGCCCGGGTGGGCGAAACAAGAGGTACCGGCAAAGCGCGATAAGTAGCTAAGGCACCGTAATACTCAAGGCGCAGAATTAAGCGCCCCTCAACGTTGGGCTTCGCTCCCGCTCAACCCAACCTACGAAACCGACCAGGGCCCACGTCGGCATGGGCCCGGACTGTCTCAGCGGGTATTCACCACCGGGCTGGCCAACCGCTCCAGCAGCGTCGCCTGCACACTGCGGGCATTCTGGTTGCCGGTCGGCGATTGCCGCACGTAGCTGCCGTCTTCCTGCAGCACCCAGGCCTGGGTGTTGTCGGTGAGGTAGCCTTCCAGCTCCTTCTTGACCCGGGTGATGAGTTTCTTGCCTTCCACCGGGAAGCAGGTCTCGACGCGCATGTCGAGGTTGCGCTCCATCCAGTCGGCGCTGGAGAGATAGAGCTTCTCGTCGCCACCGTTGAGGAAGTAGTAGATGCGGCTGTGCTCCAGGAAGCGGCCGATGATGGAGCGCACCTGGATGTTGTGGGACACGCCCGGGACACCGGGGCGCAGGCAGCACATGCCGCGCACCACCAGGTCGATCTTCACCCCGGCCTGGCTGGCCTTGTAGAGGGCGCGGATGACCTTGGCATCGGTGAGACCGTTGACCTTGGCCATGATCTGCGCCGGCCGTCCCTCGCTGGCCGCCAACGCTTCGCGGTTGATCATCTCCAGCAGGTTCTTTTTCAGGGTAAAAGGCGCGTGCAACAGCTTCTTCATGCGCAGGGTCTTGCCCATGCCGATCAGCTGGTTGAACAGCTTGTGCACGTCCTCGGTGAGGGCCACATCGGCGGTCAGCAGGCTGTAGTCGGTGTACAGCTTGGCGTTGCCGGCGTGGTAGTTGCCGGTGCCCAGGTGGGCATAGCGGCGCAGCTCGCCGTTCTCGCGGCGCAGGATCAGCATCATCTTGGCGTGGGTCTTAAAGCCCACCACGCCATAGATGACCACGGCGCCGGCCTGCTGCAGGCGGCTGGCCAGCTGCAGGTTGGACTCTTCGTCGAAGCGCGCGCGCAATTCGATGACCGCGGTCACCTCCTTGCCACTGCGTGCCGCGTCCACCAGGGCGTCGACGATCTCGGAGTTGGCGCCGCTGCGGTAGAGCGTCTGCTTGATCGCCAGGACGTTGGGGTCCTTGGCGGCCTGACGCATCAGGTCGATCACCGGGGTGAAGGACTCGAAGGGGTGCAGCAGCAGCACATCGAGCTTGCCCAGCACGTTGAAGAGGTTGTCCTTCTTCTGCAGCAGCTTGGGAATGGTCGGCGTGAAGGGAGCGCTCTGCAATTCCGGATGGCTGTCCAGCCCGGTGATGGAGAACAACCGGGTCAGGTTGACCGGGCCGTTGACCTTGTACAGCTCGCTCTCGCCCAGATTGAACTGCTTGAGCAGGTAGTCGGTGAGGTGTTTCGGGCAGATGTCCACCACCTCGACCCGCACCGCATCGCCGTAGCGACGGGAGAACAGCTCGCCGCGCAGGGCACGCGCCAGGTCTTCGACATCCTCGGTGTCCACCGAGAGATCGGCGTTGCGGGTCAGGCGGAACTGGAAGCAGCCCTTGACCTTCATGCCGGGGAAGAGATCGTCGGCGTGGGCGTGGATCATCGAGGACAGGAAGACGTAGTTGTCTCCGGGGCCCGCGACTTCCTCCGGCACCCGGATGATCCGCGGCAGCAGGCGTGGCGCCGGGATGATGGCCAGACCCGAGTCGCGACCAAAGGCGTCCATGCCCTCCAGCTCGACGATGAAGTTGAGGCTCTTGTTCACCAGCAGCGGGAAGGGATGGGTCGGGTCCAGGCCGATGGGGGTGATGATGGGCGCGATCTCGTCGCGGAAGAACTTGCGCACCCAGGCCTTGATCTTGACGTCCCAGTAACGACGGCGGATGAAGCGAATCCGCTGCTCGGCGAGGGCCGGCAAGAGGACATCGTTGAGGATGGCGTACTGCCGGTCCACCTGGCCGTGGACGATGTCGCTGATGCGCGCCAGCGCCTGGTGCGGCAGCAGGCCATCGGCCCCGGCCTGCTCGCGGGCGAAGGCGATCTGCTTCTTCAAGCCCGCCACGCGGATCTCGAAGAATTCGTCCAGGTTGCTGGAAAAGATCAGCAGGAACTTGAGGCGCTCGAGTAGCGGATAGGATTCGTCGAGAGCCTGCTCCAGCACGCGGATGTTGAACTGCAGCTGCGACAGCTCGCGATGGATATAGAGGCTGCTGTCGTCCACGTTGGCCGCCGGCACGCTGGGCGCGGCAGGCACCTCGAGCACGGGCGCGGACGGCTGCGACTCGACGTCTGTCGCGATCGCCTCCTCCGGCGTCTCCAGAGACTCGGCAGTGACGGGCTGTTGCAGATCGGTTTCGACGAAACCCTGGCTACTCATTGAAGCTCCTTAGGAACGCGAAGGCCCCTGGCGAAGTTGTTGGGCGGCGCGTTTGGCGAAATAGGTGAGGATGCCGTTGGCCCCGGCCCGCTTGAAGGCCAGGAGCGATTCGAGGATCACGGCGTCGGACAGCCAGCCGTTCTGGATCGCGGCCATGTGCATGGCGTACTCGCCGCTCACCTGGTACACGAAGGTCGGCACGCGGAATTCCTCGCGGACCCGGCGGACGATGTCCAGGTAGGGCATGCCCGGCTTGACCATCACCGAGTCGGCGCCTTCGGCCAGGTCGCCGGCGATCTCGTGCAGGGCCTCGTCGCTGTTGCCCGGATCCATCTGGTAGGTGGCCTTGTTGCCCTTGCCCAGATTGGCGGCCGAGCCGACGGCGTCGCGGAACGGCCCATAGTAGGCGCTGGCGTACTTGGCCGAGTAGGCCATGATCTGCACGTTGTGATAGCCGGCGTCTTCCAGGGCGGCGCGGATGGCGCCGATGCGACCGTCCATCATGTCCGAGGGCGCGATCACCTGGGCCCCGGCGGCGGCATGGGACAGCGCCTGCTTGACCAGCACCTCGACCGAGATGTCGTTGAGCACGTAGCCGCGCTCGTCGAGGATGCCGTCCTGGCCGTGGGTGGTGAAGGGATCCAGGGCCACGTCGGTGATCACCCCCAGTTCCGGGAAATGCTCGCGCAGGGCACGGGTGGCGCGCTGGGCGATACCGTCGGGGTTGTAGGCCTCGGCGCCGTCCAGCGACTTGCGCTCGGTGGGCGTGACCGGGAACAGCGCGACCGCGGGAATCCCCAGCGCCACCAGTTCGGCGGCCTCTTCCAGCAGCAGGTCGATGGACAGCCGCTCCACGCCGGGCATCGAGGGAATGGCCTCGCGACGGCCTTCGCCATCGAGCACGAAGACCGGCAGGATCAGGTCATCCACCGTCAGCACATGCTCGCGCATCAGGCGACGGGAAAACTCGTCGCGGCGCTGACGGCGCATGCGAGTGGCAGGGTAGCTACGGTTGATGGGGGTAAAACTCACGATCGACTCCCAGACCCGGATCACGGGTCAGTGTGATGGGTTATAGGCCACAATCATGACCGATTGGTAACAGCAGATGACAATATGGAGTGCCTATAGGTGCTATCCAAGGCAGACGCCGGCTGGACCCGGCGTGACACAGGGTCGCAGCGAAATCCCTGCCTGACCGCCTGGCACCCGGCGGACGGAAGTCCGTCACACTTTCTTTCCAGACGCCAACCGGGGTAGGCTGCGCCATCTTTATTCACCTCGTGTAGCGCCGAATGCTCCAACAATTCCTCCACGATTTCGGCTATTTCGCCCTTTTTCTCGGCACCTTTTTCGAGGGCGAAACCATTCTGGTACTGGCCGGTTTCCTGGCCTTCCGCGACTACATGAACATCCAGACCGTCATCCTGGTCGCCTTCTGCGGCAGCTATGCCGGCGATCAGCTCTGGTACTTCCTCGGCCGGCGCCATGGGCGCAAGCTGCTGGCGCGCAAACCCAAGTGGGAAGCCGCCGGCGAAAAGGCGCTGGCGCACATCCGGCGCCATCCGGATCTCTGGGTGCTGAGCTTTCGCTTCGTCTACGGCCTGCGCACGGTGATGCCGGTGGCGATCGGCCTGTCTGGCTATCCGCCGGCGCGCTACCTGATCCTCAACGGCATCGGCGCCATCGTCTGGGCCACGGTGCTGGGTTATGCCGCCTTTCACTTCGGCGCCGTCCTCGAAGGAGTGCTGGGCAATCTCAAGCGGTATGAACTGATGGTGCTGGGCGGCCTGGTGGTGATCGGCCTGCTGCTCTGGCTGTGGCGCCGCAGCCGCACGCCCAAGGCCTGACGGCAGGCAGCCCCCTAACCGGTACGTCCATCGAACGAATTAAAGGCCCGGCTACCGCTGCCGATGCCCTGAGCATCAACCTCTCCCGAAACCTCGTGTGCACGCTGGCGATAGAGCATGCTGAACTTCTCCACCCTGCTGCCTCCCGGCCATCAGATCCTGGCTGCCAACGAGTACGAAAGCCTGCTCGTGGTCCTGGCGTACCTGATCGCCAGCGCCGCCGGCTACACCGCCCTGGCCATGGCCGACTGGGTGACCAACAGTCGCTCCCGCCGCAGCAGCGAGCTGGCCAAGCTGATCGGCGCCGTCGCCCTGGGCGGGGGCATCTGGTCGATGCACTTCCTGGCCATGCTGTCGTTCAAGATCGGCATCCATGTGCACTATGCGCCCCTACAGACCCTGGCCTCGCTGCTGATCGCCGTCGCCGTGTCCTACACGGTCATGCACCTGATCGGGCGCGAGTCCCTGACCGCACCGCAGTACCTGCTCGCGGCCCTGGCCGCCGGCCTGGGCATCGCGACCATGCACTACACCGGCATGCTGGCCATGCAGTCGGTCGCCATACAGCTCTATGATCCGCTGCTGGTGATGGTCTCGGTGGTGGTCGCCAGCCTGGCCTCCCTGGGCGCCCTGCTGCTGGCCTTCCGCCTGCGCGGCAGGACCGGCCTCAGGACCCTCTGGCTGCGCCTGCTGGGGAGCCTGGTCCTGGGTTTCGCCATCGTCTCCATGCACTTTACCGGCATGGCCGCCCTCACCCTCGCCGTGCCCATCGGCTTCGAACCCGACGGCCTGGCGGAAGTGAATCAGCACCTGGAGCTGGGCATGGGCATCGCCCTCGGCACCCTGTTCATCATCATGGTCGGCCTGCTCGCCGCCTGGGCCGGCGAACGCTTCAATGCCCAGCGCCTGCGGCTGGAGCGGGTCTCGACCACCCTCGATCAGATCACCCTGCACGATCCCCTCACCCACCTGCTCAACGGCGGCAGTTTCATCCAGACCGTCGACCGCGCCATCGGCCAGGCACGCACCGGAGAGCAGTTCGCCCTGCTGATGCTGGATATCGATCACTTCAAACGCATCAACGACAGCCTCGGCCACGCCCTCGGCGATGAATTGCTGATCCAGATGGCGCAGCGGATCCGTGCGGTGCTCGACAACGACCTGCCGCTGGCCCGCTATGCCGGCGACGAATTCAGCCTGCTGCTGCCGCTCGGCCAGCGCGGCGACAGCCAGCCCCTGGCCATGCGCCTGCTGGAGCAGTTGCGCCCGCCCTTCGAACTGGCCGGGCAGCGCATCGCCATGACCTTCAGCCTGGGTATCGCCCACTATCCCCAGGACGGCGCCAACGCCGGCCAGTTGCTGCGCAGTGCGGGCCTTGCGGTTGGCCACTGCAAGCGCAGCGGACGCAATCGCAGCCAGAGATTCACCACCGACCTCCAACGCGATGCCGACGACCTGCTCAGCCTGGAGATGGACCTGCGCCATGCGCTGGCCCAGGGTGGCCTGCATGTGGCCTATCAGCCCATCGTCGATCCGGACGGTGCTGCGGTGGCCCTGGAAGCGCTGGTGCGCTGGCAGCATCCGGTCCTGGGCCCACTGAGCCCCGAACGCTTCGTGCGCGTCGCCGAGGAAACCGGACTGATCGCCGACCTGGATGGCTGGGTCATGCGCCAGGCCTGCGCCGATCTCGCCCAGCTGCACCGTGAGGGTCATGCGGAGCTGCGCGTTTCGGTGAATTGCTCGGCACTGAATCTGAGCGATCGCCTGCTGCCCCAAGCCATCGCCCGGGCCTTGCAGGCCGAGGACCTGCCGGCGTCGGCGCTGATCCTCGAGGTGACCGAGAACGCCCTGATGCACAGTCTCAACGTGGCCGTCGAGGTACTCGGCGAGATCCGTACCCTGGGCGTGCGGGTGTCCATCGACGACTTCGGCAGCGGCTATTCATCGCTGGCCTATCTGAGCCGGCTGCCGGTGGATTCGCTCAAGGTCGATCGCGCCTTCGTCCGCACCATTCCCAAGCAGAGCAACGACATGGCCATCGCCGCGGCGATCATCGCCATGGCGCACAAGCTGGGCCTCAACGTGGTCGCCGAAGGGGTGGAAACCAACGAGCAACGCCAGTTCCTGCAGGCCAACGGCTGCAACTTCATGCAGGGCTATCTGTTCGGCCGGCCCATGCCGTTGCCGCAACTGCGCACCTGGCTGCAGCAACCCGCCCTCGCGGCCGTCCCGGCCTAGGCGAGGCTCCGTGCCTAGCCAGCAGCGCTGCGCTGGAGGCGAGTGAGCAGCCGATCCAGGGCATTGGCGAAGGCCTGGCGATCACGTTCGCCGTAGCCGGCCTGGCCGCCGCCCATCTGGCCCTGGTCGCGTAGATCAGTCATCAGATTGCGCATGGCCAGGCGCTGGCCCATGTTGCGCTCGTCGAATTCCTGACCACGCGGATCGAGGGCGACCACGCCCTTCTTCACCAGCCGGTCGGCCAGGGGAATGTCGCTGCAGATCACCAGGTCACCGGGCTGCGCCTGCTCGACCAGATGGTCGTCGGCGGCGTCGGGGCCACTGGGCACCACCACCAGGCGCACACAAGCGAAGGGCGGCTTGATCTGTGGCTGGCCAGCCACCAGCACCACCTCCAGCTTGCGCTTGAGGGCGAATTTGCAGACCAGCTCCTTGGCGGCGCGCGGACAGGCATCGGCATCGATCCACAGGATCACGGGGGATTTCTCCGGCAAAAGCCCAGGATACCGCGCCGCGGCGGCGCACCCCAGCGTGGCGGCGCGGTCCGACAGGGATAGCGATCTGACTGGAGTCTCCCATGACCTTCTGGCAACGCCTGGAGCAGCCCGCCCAGGTCCTGGTGTATGGCGCCACCGGCGGCCTCGGTCTGGCCCTGTGCGACCAGTTGCTGGCCCGCGACGACGTCGCGCGGGTCTGGGCCTGCGCCCGTCAGGCCGAGGGGCATGCCGGTCTGGCCGCGCTGGAGCGGCGCCATGGCCCGCGGCTGCGCCGCCTCGATGTCGATCCGCTGGCCGAGCCCGAGCTGGCGGCCCGCCTGGCTGACGAGACGCCCCGCCTGGACCTGCTGCTGTGCGCCTCGGGTCTGTTGCAGGGCACACGGGCGCGCGCCGAAAAGAGTCTGGCGCAGGTGGACCAGGCCGGACTGCTGGAAAGCTATCTGGCCAATGCCGTGCTGCCGCTGCTGCTGATCCGCCAGCTGACGCCGCTGCTCAAGGGCCAGCACCCCTGTCAGATCGCCGCGCTCTCGGCGCGGGTCGGCTCCATCGGCGACAACCAGCTGGGCGGCTGGTATGGCTACCGGATGGCCAAGGCCGCACTCAACCAGGGCCTGCGCTGCGCCAGCATCGAACTTGCCCGGCTCAATCCGCAGAGCTGCGTGCTGGCCCTGCACCCTGGCACCACCGACACAGCGCTGTCCCGGCCCTTCCAGGCCCGGGTACCGGCCGACAAGCTGTTCACCCCAGCCTATGCGGCAGCACGGCTGCTGGAGGTGCTGGCCGCACGAACGCCGGCCGAGACCGGCAGCTTCTGGGACTGGCAGGGCCAGTCGGTGGTCTGGTAGCGCCCGGCTTCAGACCGCGGCGCGGCGCACCGTGGACAGCAACGCCGCCGCGGCGAGGAACAGGCTGGCGAATACCCGGTTGGTGATGCGCTGCTGTCTTGGCGTGCGCAGCAGGGTCAGCACCCGCGCGGCCAGACCGGTGTAGCCGGCCATCACGATCAGGTCGACGGTGACCATGGTCACCCCGATGAGCAGATACTGCGCAGCCAGGGGCGCGTGGGGATCGACGAATTGCGGCAACACCGCGAGCAGGAAGATCAGTGCCTTGGGATTGCTCACGTTGACCAGGAAGCCGCGCATGACCAGGGCGCCGATTCGCGGCGGCAGACGTTCGCCGACCAGCTGCTCACCCAGGTCCAGCGGCGCGGCGCGCCATTGGCGGATGGCCAGGTAGGCGAGATAGGCCACGCCGAACCACTTGATCAGGGTAAAGGCCAGCTGCGAGGTCGCCAGCAAGGCGCCGACGCCCACGGCGACCACGGCGATCTGCAGCGCCAGGCCCAGCTGCAGGCCCAGCGCCGTCCAGTAGCCACGCCGGAAACCGTGGTTGACGCCTGCGCTCATGGAGGCAACGGCGCCCGCCCCCGGCGAGAGGCTGATCATCCAGCAGGCAATGAAGAAACCGGTCCAGACCTGCAGACTCATGAATTCACCTGTCGAGATGGAAATCGAAGGAGCCATCGGCATCGCGCCAGCGGCGGACCGACTTCTGGAAGAACTGGGTATTGGGGATCTGCACCAGGGTGGCTTCCTGGTTGTCGTCCAGTTCCTGCAGGGTCACGAAGAGCATGTTGATGGCCACCACCCGACCCTTGATGCCCGGCTTGTCCGACGCGTCCAGCACCTCGATGCGATCGCCCAGGCGAAAGGGGCCGACGGTAAAGATCAGTACCGCGCAGAACAGGTTGGAGAGCACGCTCCAGATGGCGAAGAAGGCCACCGCGGCCACCGCGACGAAACCGGAAATGGCCGTCCAGAGCACCGCTGCGGAGACGCCGAAGCGCTCCAGCGCCATCAGGATGGCACTGCCCATGATCAGCCAGCGCAGGACGCCGCGCAGCCCGAGGACGATCTGCGGCGGCAGCGGATAGCGTTCGCCCAGGCCGGTGACGGCGCGGGCCACGATGCGCTGCAGCACGTAGCCGAGCAGCAGCACCAGGGCCACCTGACCGGCCACCAGCAGGTAGTCGCCCCAACCCGGCAGCCAGGTGTACAGCCACTGCGTCATCAGGCCCCCTCGAGTTCGGCTTGCAGACCTTCCAGCCGCTCCAGGGCCTCCAGCCACTGCTCTTCCAGCTCGGCTTCGCGGGTCTTGGCCGTGGCCTGGTCGGCCAGCGCCTGGCGCAGCTCCTCCTTGCGGGAAGCGCCGTAGAGTCCACTGTCACCCAGGCGGGCTTCCAGGGTGGCGAGCTTTTCCTGCAGCTTGCCCAGCTCGACTTCCAGCTTGTCGGCGGCCTTTTTCAGCGGTGCCAGCTGCTGGCGCAGGGCGGCAGCGGCCTGGCGCTGGGCCTTACGATCGGTCTTGTCGACCGCCGCGTCGCCGTCCGACACGGGCTCCTGCCGGGCGCGGAAATCCACCAGCCAGCGACTGTAGTCGTCCAGGTCGCCGTCGAAGGCCTGCACCTTGCCATCGGCCACCAGCAGGAATTCGTCGGTGGTGCTCTTGAGCAGATGGCGATCGTGGGAGACCACCAGCACCGCCCCGGCGAACTCCTGCAGCGCCAGGGTCAGCGCCAGGCGCATGTCCAGGTCCAGGTGGTTGGTGGGTTCGTCCAGCAGCAGCAGGTTGGGCTTCTGCCAGGCGATCAGCGCCAGGGCCAGCCGGGCCTTCTCGCCACCGGAGAAATTCAGCACCACCTCGTCGCAGCGCGGACCGCGGAAGTCGAAGCCGCCGAGGAAGTCACGCAGACCCTGCTCGCGCTCGCCGGGGGCGATGCGCTGCAGGTGCAGCAGCGGACTGGCCTTGGCGTCCAGGGAATCGAGCTGGTGCTGGGCGAAGTAGCCGATGGCCAGGTTCTCGCCGCGCTGCAGGCGGCCGCCAAGGGGTTCCAGCTCGGCGGCCAGGGTCTTGATCAGGGTCGACTTGCCGGCGCCGTTGGGGCCGAGCAGACCGATGCGCGCACCCGGCGTCAGCTGCAGCTTGACCGGGTGCAGGACGGTGGTCTCGCCATAGCCGAGCCGGCCTTCGGCGAGATCGAGCAGCGGGCTGGACAGCTTGTCCGCCTCGCGGAAGACGAATTCGAAGGGCGAGTCGACATGGGCCGGCGCCAGCTCTTCCAGGCGTTCCAGGGCCTTGATCCGGCTCTGTGCCTGGCGCGCCTTGGTGGCCTGGGCCTTGAAGCGGGCGATGTACTTCTCCATGTGGGCGCGCTGGGCCTGCTGCTTGTCATAGGCCTGCTGCTGCTGCGCCAGGCGTTCGGCGCGGGTGCGCTCGAAGCTGGAATAGCCGCCGCGATAGAGCACCAGCTTCTGCTGGTCCAGGTGCACCACGTGATCGACCACGGCATCAAGGAAGTCGCGGTCGTGGGAGATCAGGATCAGGGTGCCGGGATAGCCCTTGAGCCAGTCTTCCAGCCAGAGGATGGCGTCCAGATCCAGGTGGTTGGTAGGTTCGTCGAGCAGCAGCAGGTCCGAAGGGCACATCAGCGCCTGGGCCAGGTTCAGGCGCATCCGCCAGCCACCGGAGAAATCGCCGACCTGGCGTTCCATCTGCGCGGCGGTGAAGCCCAGACCGGCCAGCAGCTTGCGCGCCCGGGCATCGGCGGTATAGCCGTCGGCGGCCTCGAAGTCGGCGTGCAGCCGACCCAGGGCGTTACCGTCCTGGGCCGCTTCGGCGGCTGCCAGTTCGCGCTGGATGCGGCGCAAGTCGATGTCGCCATCCAGCACATAGTCCACCGCCAGCCGCTCCAGGGTGTCCACCTCCTGGCGCATGTGGGCGATGCGCCAGGCCGCCGGGATGTGGCAGTCGCCGGCGTCGGCACCGAGCTGGCCGCGCAGCAGGGCGAAAAGACTGGATTTGCCGGCACCATTGGCACCGATAAGACCGGCTTTCTGGCCGGGATGCAGGGTCAGCTCAGCGCTTTCGAGCAGACGCTGGGGCCACGCTGTAGAGTAAGGTTCTGTAGTCGGATCATGGCGGCGGAGTGTAGCAGCTCCACCACCCACGAACGGGGAGGCGGACATGCAAGAGGACCTGTGGGAATTCGCGTTGGCAGTATACGCCCGGCCCGGCGTGGAAGGCGCCTGTTTGCGTCTGCAGGAGGCTGGCGCCGATGTCTGCCTGGTGCTGACGGCGCTCTGGCTGGATCGGCGCGCCTGCGCCCGCGACAGTGACGGCCTGACGCGGCTGCAGCGCGCCTCGCAGCACTGGCAGGACACGGTGGTGCGTCCACTGCGCCAGCTACGGCAGGCCTGGAAGGCCGCGTCCGGCGCGGACGAAAGCCTGGCGGCACTGCGCGAGCAGCTCAAGGGACTGGAATTGGCGGCGGAACGTGAACAGCTCGCTCGCCTGGCCCACGTGGCCGCGCACTGGCCATGTCGCGCTGCTCAGGACTCGGAGACCTGGCTGCATGCGCTGGCGCCGCGCGAGGCAGCCGCCGCGGACCTCGACCTGCTGGCCGAGGCGGCGCGGATGATCCGCGTCTAGACCGAAGCCAGACGCGGCTGCTGGTGCGAGGTGTGCAGCACCTCGATGAGGCAGTCTTCCAGCTCGAAGCGCTCGCGCAGGGTTTCGCCCAGCAGCTTGAGTTCGATGGTCAGCAGACCCGGGTCCCGGTAGGCCCCGCGCTCGAATCTGTCGTTGAAGTTCAGGGCGGCGTCGGTCAGCGCCTGCAGGCGCGGATAGACGCTGTCGGCGAACTCGATGGCGCGCTCGTCCTGGAATTCGCGGGCTTCGGCCACCAGTTGCTCGTAGATCTCGAAATGCGCGGTGGACATGTAGTCGACCAGCATGTCGCAGAGTCGCTCCAGTTCACCGACCTCGCGCACCGGACCCAGCAGGGGCTCCATGTCCAGGGTTTCGTAGGCGGTCACCAGCTCGCGGCGGGCAATCAGCCAGCGGTCGATCAGCTGGTGGACCCCACCCCAGCGTTCCTGGGCATTGCGGCAGGTTTCTAGCATGACGGCAGCTCTCTATACGGGCGAGACGGTCCGGGCGCAGGCGCCCGGGGGTTATCAGGAACTATACCGACATCGTCTCGCCAGGCGAGTGCCGTTGCTCGGAGAAAGGCCAAAGTGGCGTTTCAGAAGTTAACCACACAGTTTTGGCGGCGCTTCTTGTCCGCAGCGGCGGACCGTCTTGGACGTCGTTGCCCCTCCCGCCACAGCCCTGCCATGACTCGTCCGGCACCCGGCCCACTCGGGGCGCCGAACCGAACGAAACTCACTCGCCCATTCTTGCGCGAACGTCAGAAACACCACACTAGCGACGGCGAAAGACCTTGACCAGGCTCAGGGCCATGAGCAGCACGAAGGCCAGCAGGCTCCATTCCGGGATGCTCAGACCAAACAGCGTCCAGTTGACCTCGGCGCAGTCGGCGGTGCCGTGCAGGACCAGGCGGATGATCTCCTGGAAGGGCAGCGCCTGCATCATGTAGTCCAGGCTCGGCAGACAGGCTGCCAGCTCCTCCGCCGGGACCGTCTGCAGATAGACCTGGCGGCCGGCGGTGGCGGCACCGGCCGCGGCCAGCAGCAGCAGGACCACGCCATAGATGCGCCGCCCACGCTTGCCCGGTGCCTGGATGCCGGCGATCAGCGCCACCACCCCGACCAGGATGAAGAAGATCCGTTGCATGACGCACAGCGGGCACGGTTCGAGGCCGACCACGTGTTCGAGATAGAGACCGACGCCCATGAGCACCGCGCAGGTGGCGGCCATGAACAGGAAGATGAAGCGGGGACTAGTCACGGACGCGCCGTCTCCAACAGGGAATTGGGACGTTACGGTAGTGAAAGCCCGGGCACCTTTCAAGGACCCGGGCAGACGAGGCGTGCCGTCAGACCCTGGGCGTCGGCAGCGAAGGGGCGTCGGACTCGCGCCATTGGCTCTGCAGGAGCTGCTGGCTGCGGTTCACATCGCCCAGCTGGATGGCCACCCGGGCCAGTTCACCGGCGGTGACCGCGGACGGCCGCTGCGCCAGGCTGCGCTCCAGATATTCGCGCGCCTTGCCCCACAGCTGGTTGTTCATGCACAGCCGGCCCAGGGCCAGCAGCAGCACCGCGTCCTGGGGTCGATCCTTGAGCCAGCCCTCGGCATGGTGCAGCGGGCGACTGGCGTCGCGCGGACGCAGCTGGCCATAGAGCTCCACCAGGCGCTCGTCCCACTGGCGATTGAGAGTAATGTGCAGCACCTCCTCGGCCAGATCGTCGCGGCCGATGGCGCGCAGCTGACGGGCATAGGCCAGTACCACCGCGGCATCGCCCTTGAGCGCCGTGGGCACCTGTTGCCACTGGGCATCCACCGCCGATTCCGCGCCCTGGGCGGGAACCTCGTCGAGGGTGGCGATCCAGACCTTGCGTTCCAGGTCATCCTGCTCCTGGGGCCGCAGCACCTGCTGCTTGCGCAGTTGCGGCAGCAGGGCGATCAGCGCCGGCCAGTCGCGCAGGGTCACCTGCAGGCGCTGCAGCTGCAGCAGCACCTCGCCATTCTTCGGATACTTGGCCTGCAACGGCGCCAGGCTGTCGCGGGCTTCCAGGTATTGGCCCCGGTCGATCTGCAGTCGCGCCTGTTGCAGGCCGATGGCCAGTTCGGCCTGGGGCTCGCGCTCGCGGGCCTGGCGCAGCAGGCGATCCCGTTCTTCCAGGTCACCCAGCTCGTTGGCGGCGCGGGCAGCACCCAGCAGCACGAACAGCGGCTGGTCGGCGTGCTCGGCGGCGCCTTTCAGATGCTTGAGGGCACCGCTCCAGTTGCCTTCGGCCAGTTCCAGCTGCCCCTTGTGGCGAGCCTGCTCCAGGCGGCGCTGGCGATTGTGCCGCGACCAGGGATTGAGCACCTTGCCGGTCAGACCCAGGGCGCCCAGCACCAGCTTGAGGATGTAGAGCGCCAGCCAGGCGGCCACCAGCATGGCCAGGAAGGCCCAGAGACTCGATTCGTAGCGGAAGTTGCTGTAGGACAGCAGGACGTAGCCCGGCTCCTTGGCCAGCACCACGGCGACGCCCAGGCCGACAAGCAGGGCGAACAGGAACAGCAGGTACAGGCGCTTCATGGGCGATTCTCCTGAGCCGCGCCGGCGGCGGCATTGTTCGGCTGGATTTGCTGACGCTGAGCGATGTAGGCCTGCAGCGCGGTCAGGGCCGGGGTCAGGTCAGGCGCTTCGAAGGTGACCGGACGCTCGGCCAGCTCCTGCAGACGCAGCTTGACCGCACGGCTGTCGGGATTCTGGTTGTTGAAGTGCGCGGCGAGGACGTCTTCGGCCTGCTCGATGGAGAGCCGATAGACCTCCTGATTGCCGTTGAGCACGGCCCACTGCGCCTGCTCCAGCGCCAGGCTCATGGCCAGGCGCACCTGGGCGAGGGACTCCTCGGCCAGCAGCGGACGGATCGGCTGATCGGCGGAAAAGTCGATGCGGAAGTAGCTGGAGATGCGCTGGCGGAAATCCTGCCACCATTGCTGCAACGCATTGCTCGGCGGGACCGCGGCCTTTTCCACGCCGGGCTGGTCGGCCACCGTGGTGGAGAAGCGTGGCGGCAGGGGCTCCAGGCTCTGCACCTGGTTACGCAGCGAGGCCAGCTGGACGAACTGCCCGGTACGATCCAGATCGGGCAACTGGCGCAGGGTCTGCTGGGCATTGGCCACCTGCTGACGCGCGTTGAAGGCGGCCGGATCGTTTTGCGCCTTGAGGATGTCATCGACGCCCTGCAGCAGATTCTGGGCACTGGGCACATCCTGTAGCGCGGTCATGCGCAGAGTGGCCATGCGCAGCAGGTGCTCGGCTTCGGTCAGGCGCCAGGCCTGGCGACTCTGGCCGACCACCTCCTTGAACTGCTCGGCGAGGTGCTGCTGGTCACCCTGCAGCTCGGCCAGCTGACGGCGGCGCTCTTCCAGCTCATTGGCCGAGGGCAGGCGGCCCAGATCGGCACTCAACGCCTGGTTGCGGTTTTCCAGCTGGCGCAGCTGGCTGCGCAGATCCTCGGCCTGGGCGGCCTGGCTCTGCTCGGCCTGACGCACCTGCTGCAGTTGCCAGACGCTCCAGCCGCCGACGCCCAGGCCACCGGCGGCTACCAGCAGGGCCAGCAGCGCCAGGCCGGACGTCTTGCCCGAGCCCTTGCGACGCACGCCTGCCGGTGGCGGTGATGGCGGCGGCGAGGCAGGGGTCACGACTGGATCGGGGGAGACGTCTTCGGCGCGGGGGGCTTGAGTTTCGCTCACGGGAATTCCTTGTAGGGTCAATCCGGATGGTGATGGGCAAGCGCGGCGATCAAGGCACTGGCGCTGGCGCCCTGGCACTCGATGATGAGTTCGCAGCCGCTGGCGCGAGCCAGTTCGGCAACACGGGCGCTGGGTACCAGCAGGGGATAACGGCGCACCGCGGGCCAATCCGCACCCGCACAGGCCTGCAGATGCGCGAAACCCTGCCCACTGCTGACCATGATGGCATTCAGGCGTTCCGCTGCCAGGGTCTCTAGGACCTGCCCTGCGGGGTACTGCGGGCACTGGCGGCGATAGAGTTCGAGCACCTCGACGCGGGCGCCGCGGGCGGTGAGGGTTTCGACCAGCAGGTCGCGGCCGCCCTCGCCGCGCAGAAGCAGCACCTCGGGCTCCGGGCGCTGCAGGGCTTCCTGCAAGGCCGGCAGCGCCAGCAGGCCTTCGCTGTCCTCACGCTGGGGGTGGTGCACCAGCAGCCCATAGTCTTCGAGCACGGCGGCGGTGGCCGCACCTACGGCGAACCAGGCCTGCAGCGGCGGTTGCGGCCAGTACTGATCGAGGGCGGCAAGACCCAGACGAGCCGCCGGTTTGCTCACCACCAGTACGGCGGCATAGCGATCGAGATCGAGCCAGAGCGAGCGCTGTGCGGGCGTTTCCGCCAGCGGCTGCAAGTCCAGCAAGGGCAGGCTGGCAGTGGCGATGCCCGCCTGGGCCAGGGCGGCGGCGAGCGGTGGATTCTCCTCCGCCGGCCGGGTCAGCAGCAGCCGCCAGCCGCTCATGATGCGCCGCTGGTCCCGTAGACGGCATCGAGGATGTCCTGGGCGCCCTGGGCGAGCAGGTCCTCGGCCACCGCCACGCCAAGGGTGGCGGGATCGTTCAGCGGGCCGCGGGCCTCGGCGCGCAGCAGCAGGCCGCCATCGGGCTGGCCGACCAGACCGCGCAGCCAGAGCAACTCGCCCTGCTGCACGGCATAGCAGGCGATAGGCACCTGGCAGCCGCCATTGAGACGGCGATTCAGGGCGCGCTCGGCAGCGACCCGGCGTTCGGTGTCGAAATGGTGCAGGGGTTCGAGCAGCGCATGGACCTCGGCATCGTCGGTCCGGCACTCGATGCCCACGGCGCCCTGGCCACCTGCCGGCAGGCTGTCCTCGACAGTCAGGTATTCACGGATGCGCGCGGCGAAGCCCAGGCGGATCAGTCCGGCGGCGGCCAGGATGATGGCGTCGTAGTTGTCGGCATCGAGCTTGGCCAGCCGGGTATTGACGTTGCCGCGCAGGAAGCGGATCTCGAGATCCGGGCGCAGGGCCAGCAACTGGGCCTGGCGCCTCAGGCTGGACGTCCCCACCACGCTGCCCCGGGGCAATTCGGCAAGACCGCTGTAGCGATTGGAGACAAAGGCATCGCGCGGGTCTTCCCGCTCGCAGATGGCGTACAGGCCGAGGCCTGCAGGAAACTCCATGGGGACATCCTTCATGGAGTGCACGGCGATGTCGGCGCTGCCGTCGAGCAGGGCGTTTTCCAGTTCCTTGACGAACAGGCCCTTGCCACCGATCTTGGCCAGCGGCGCATCGAGCAGCTTGTCTCCACGACTGATCATCGGCAGCAGGCTTACCCGCAGACCCGGATGCACCGCTTCGAGGCGATCTTTGACAAAGTTGGCTTGCCAGAGCGCCAGGGCACTCTGGCGCGTGGCGATACGAATTTCGCGGGGCATGGGCATTACCGGCACGTCAGGACGTCAGATTGCCGGCCATGATAGCAAATCGACCGGCGCCGCTTTCGCGCTGCGCACCGGTCGTCGGCCCTTGAACGTGTCAGATGCTGTGCATCAGGCGGCGCACACCGGCCACATGGCGGCGGCTGACGGTCAGGGCGTCGCCGTTCATGCCCTTGAGGAACAGCTGGAAGTGACCCAGGGGCGTCCGCTGCAACCGCTCGATGCGCTCGCGGGAAACCAGCGCATTGCGATGGATGCGCACGAAGCGCTCGCCGAATTCGTCTTCCAGCGCCTTGAGCGGCTCGTCCAGCAGCACTTCGCCGCCGGAATGCCTGAGGGTCACGTACTTGTGATCGGCGATGAAGTAGACCACGTCGTCCAGCGGGATCAGCTCGATGCCCTTGCGGGTGCGCGCGCTGATGTGGCTGCGCGGACCCGGGCCTCCACTGGCCGGCGGCTTGGTCAGGGCAGCCAGCTGCATCCGGTTGGGACGCTGGGCCTTGCTCAGCGCAGCGGCCAGGTCTTCCTGCCGCACCGGCTTGACCAGATAGCCCACGGCGCTGACCTGGAAGGCGTCGAGCGCGTATTCGTCGTGGGCGGTCACGAAGATCACCGCGGGCGGCGATTCGCGCTCGCAGAGTCGCGCGGCCACCTGCAGGCCGTCCAGACCCGGCATGCGGATGTCGAGCAGGACGATGTCAGGCTTGAGGTTTTCGACCAAAGCGAGGGCTTCCTCACCGTTGGTGGCTGTTGGCTCCAGGGCGGTATAACCGTCCAGTTGCCCCACCAGACGGGCCAGACGCTCGCGCGCCAAGGGTTCGTCATCGACGATCAGGACATTCATAAGCTCAGGCTTCCCGCATGAGTCGCTCGCATGGATAGCGAAGAGACGTTGTATGCCGCTGGTCGCGGCGTTCGATTTTGAGACTCGCAGCTGGTCCGAAAAGTGCCGTCAATCGCGCCTCGATATTGCTTAAAGCTTGACGGGTGCCCTTGGGTGGGCGTGGCTGCTGCTCCACCTCCGGGTCATAGGGATTGCTGATGACCAGTTCGAAGACCCCGTCCCGGTAGGTGGCGAAGATGGTCACCAGGCCGCCTTCGATGCGCGGCGCGACGCCATAGATCAGGGCGTTTTCCAGCAGCGGCTGCAGCGTCAGCTGGGGAATCGGCAGGTCCGCCGGCACTCCGTCCACGTCCCACTGCAGCTGCAGGCGATCGCCCAGGCGCAGGCGCTCGATCTCCAGATAACGCCGCGACAGTTCCAGCTCCTCGGACCAGCGTACCCGGCTGCCCGGCTGGGCCAGGCTGGCGCGAAACAGCGCCGACAGGTCCAGCACCGCACGTTCGGCCTTGTCGGCGTCCAGGGCGACCAGGCTGGCGATGCTGTTCAGGCTGTTGAACAGGAAATGCGGGCGGATGCGCGCCTGCAGCGACTCGATGCGCGCCTGCAATTCGGCCTGCTGCTGGCGGCGCCACTGGCTCTGCAGCCAGAAGTAGCGCAGCAGCAGCATGGACATGATCAGGGCGATCAGCGCGTGCCTCATGTACAGCCGCACCTCGCCGACCCGCTGCAGCGGTCCGGCCAGCTGCAGCCAGTCGGCCACCAGGGTGCAGAGCAGCGTCAGGGCCACCACGATGGCGCAGCAGAAGCCGCCCGCCACCACCGGTCGATGGCGTGCCAGCCAGGGCCGCAGGCGACAGAGCAGCGCCGCCGACAGCAGCACGATCCACTGCACGAACAGCGACACCAGCGCCAGGCGGATCCAGTTGAACTGCAGGGTGAAGGGCTCTGCCAGCACCAGGACGAGCACCAGCAGCTCGGCCAGCACCACCAGCACGAGCAGGGCTTCCGGTTCGCAGAGCGCCGGGACGAAGAAGTCGTCGACCTTGACCGGTCGGGGAGTTTTGCGGCGTTCGAGTATCATGGAGGCAGTGTGGGTCAGATACCACTCGTCGGCAAGTCGGCTCCGTTGAATCGGGCCGGCGCCCGCTCGGGACTGCTATCATCGGCCCCTTCTCATCCTTACCGACAAGCCCAGCAGCAGGCCGATCCATGAGCAGCGAAAAAACCAACCAGTCCTGGGGCGGACGCTTCAGCGAACCCGTCGACGCCTTCGTCGCCCGCTTCACCGCCTCGGTGGACTTCGACAAGCGCCTCTATCGCCACGATATCCTCGGCAGCCAGGCCCATGCCCGCATGCTGACCCAGGCCGGGGTGCTCAGCGAAGCCGAGCGCGACGCCATCGTCGCCGGGCTGGACGAGATCCGCGGCGAGATCGAGGCCGGCACCTTCGAGTGGCGCGTCGACCTGGAAGACGTGCACATGAACATCGAGGCGCGCCTGACCGAGCGCCTGGGCGTGGTCGGCAAGAAGCTGCACACCGGACGCAGCCGCAACGACCAGGTGGCCACCGACATCCGCCTGTGGCTGCGTGACGAGATCGACGCCATCCTCGTCGAGCTCAACCGTCTGCAGGAAGGCCTGCTGCAACTGGCCGAGACCGAAGCCGATACCATCATGCCCGGCTTCACCCACCTGCAGACCGCGCAACCGGTGACCTTCGGCCACCACCTGCTGGCCTGGTTCGAGATGCTTTCCCGCGACCACGAGCGCCTGGTCGACTGCCGCAAGCGTGTCAACCGCATGCCCCTGGGCAGCGCCGCGCTGGCCGGCACCACCTACCCCATCCAGCGCCAGGTCACCTGCGAACTGCTGGGCTTCGAGGCCATTGGCGGCAATTCCCTGGACGGGGTCTCGGATCGCGACTTCGCCATCGAATTCTGCGCCGCGGCCTCCCTGGCGATGATGCACCTGTCGCGCTGCTCCGAAGAACTGGTGCTCTGGACCAGCGCCCAGTTCCAGTTCATCGACCTGCCCGACCGCTTCTGCACCGGCTCCTCGATCATGCCGCAGAAGAAGAACCCGGACGTCCCCGAGCTGGTGCGCGGCAAGACCGGCCGGGTGTTCGGCGCCCTCACCGGCCTGCTGACCCTGATGAAGGGCCAGCCGCTGGCCTACAACAAGGACAACCAGGAAGACAAGGAACCGCTGTTCGACGCCGCCGACACCCTGCGCGACTCCCTGCGGGCCTTCGCCGACATGGTCCCGGCCATCAAGCCCAGGCGCGAGATCATGCGCGAGGCGGCCCGCCGTGGCTTCTCCACCGCCACCGACCTCGCCGACTACCTGGTGCGCAAGGGCCTGCCCTTCCGTGACTGCCACGAGATCGTCGGCCACGCGGTCAAGTACGGCGTGGACAGCGGCAAGGACCTGGCCGAGATGAGCCTGGACGAACTGCGGCGCTTCAGCGACCAGATCGAGCAGGACGTCTTCGCCGTTCTGACCCTGGAAGGTTCGGTCAATGCTCGCGACCATATCGGCGGTACCGCCCCGGCCCAGGTCCGCGCCGCCGTGCAACGCGGTCGCGCGCTGCTGGCCCAGCGCTGATCCGGCCACTGCGCTGCTCGCTCGCAGCTCCGCGGGCGGGCGTGCAAGCCGCCGGCCGAAGACCCCGCCCCTGCCGCTCATCGGCAGGGCGAACGGGTGTAAGGGCTCACTCCACCGTCGAGCAGGCGCCTGAGCCGAAGACAAGGGCTCTAGGCCAGGGCTCTCTGCGCAAGGGGGCCGGAAAGCCGGTCAGACGACGGCCGACCAGCCGTTGATAGGTACGACGACTGGCGCTCAGGACTGCGACCCGGCAGCCGATACTGGAGACTTGACCAGCCGTTCGAGTCAAGTCTCATGCGCCTTTCAGCCTGTTCCATCCTGCTTTGCGGAATGTTCGCCGCGGCTTCCAGCCAGGCCGCCCTGCCACCACCGCTGCCACAGACGCTCACCTGGCATGTCCAGCTGAACGGCGTGCTGCAAAAGCCCAATCGCACCCTCTACGACATCGATCTCTATGACACCAGCAAGACGGTGATCGCCAACCTGAAGGGCAATGGGAAGACGGTGATCTGCTATTTCAGCGCCGGTACCTGGGAGGACTGGCGGCCCGACGCCGCGCTCTATCCCAAGGCCGCCCTGGGCAAGGCGCTGGACGCCTGGCCGGGCGAACGCTGGCTGGATATCCGCCGTGCCGACGTCCGCGCCTTGCTGGCCAAGCGGCTGGACCTGGCGGTGCAGAAGGGTTGCCAGGGCGTGGATCCGGACAACGTCGACGGCTTCAGCAATCCCAACGGTCTCAAGCTGACCAAGGCCCAGCAGCTGGACTTCCTCAACTGGCTGGCTGACGAGGCGCACAGGCGCAGTCTGCTGGTGGGTCTGAAGAACGCCGTGGACCTGGTGCCGAACCTCTACGGCAAGTTCGACTTCGCCCTCAACGAGAGCTGCTACGACTACGCCGAGTGCAACGCCTACAGCTACTTCCGCACCCAGAAGAAACCGGTGATGATCATCGACTATGGCCTCTACAGCACCAAGCGCTGCAGCCAGGCCAAGACCTCGGGCTACAACCTGCAGTTCTACCCGCTGTCGCTGGCGGCGCTGGGCACCGCCTGCAAGTAGGCAGGCGCTCAGTCGAGCCCGGCCTTCTTGTGCGACCTCTGTCCCAGCGCGATCCAGTCCAGATCGCCCTCGCCTTGGGCAACGGCCTCCAGCAAGTTGTCTCTCAGGACACTGGCGAAGGGTAGCGGTACCGCCTTTTCCTGACCGGCCGCCAGGGCCAGGCCGACGTCCTTGAGTCCCAGGCTGAGCTTGAAGGCCGCCGGCGAGAACTTTCGCTCGGTCAGCAGGCGGCCGTAGTTCTGGTACACCGGCGCGGCGAACAGGGTGCTGGTGAGGATATCCAGCAGCGCCGCGGGCTCTACGCCATAGCTGCGCGCCAGGGCGGTACTTTCGCCCATGGTCTCGATGGCGCTGGCGATCATAAAGTTGCCGGCGATCTTGACCACATTGGCCTGCCGCGGCTCCGTGCCCACCGGCCAGGTCTTGCGCCCCAGGACGTCGAGCAGTGGTTGGACGCGCTGGATCGCTTCGGGCTCGCCCGCCACCACGATGTTGAGTTGGCCACTGGCGGCCACGTCGGTGCGCCCGAACACCGGCGCCGCCACATAACCCACGCCCGCCTCGGCATGGCGCGCGACCAGTTCGTCGACCAGGGCCACCGACAGGGTGGCCATGCTGACGTGGACCAGTCCGGCCCGTGCCTGCTGCAGGGCGCCGCTGTTGAGGATCACCTCGCGAGTGGCGGCGTCGTTGGCCAGGATGCTGAAGACCACCTCCACGTCGAAGGCCTCCGCCGGCGTCGCTGCCGCGCGGGCACCCTGCCCGACCAGAGCCTGGACCGGCTCCGGAGAGCGATTCCAGACCACCATCTCATGGCCCGCCTTGAGCAGATTGGCGGCCATGCCCTGGCCCATGCCACCCAGACCGATGAATCCGATACGCATAGCTTTGCCTCCTCGAGGTGCGATGGATGCCGCCGGCTACAGCCAGCGGCGAAACTTGAACCAGGCATAGGGAATCAGCGCCGAGACCACCATGGCGCCCAGCGCCAGCGGATAGCCGAAATGCCAGTCCAGCTCCGGCATGACCTTGAAGTTCATGCCGTAGATGGTGCCCACCAGGGTCGGTGGCAGGAACAGCACCGAGGCGATGGTGAACACCTTGACGATGTTGTTCTGCTCCACGCTGATCAGGCCCAGGGTGGCGTCGAGCAGAAAGCCGATCTCGCCGTTCATCTTGGCCTGGTAATCGCTCAGCGAGCGGACGTCGCGTTCCAGCGTCTTGAACCAGGTCTTGGCCGTGCCGGAGATCCAGGTGGCACCCGCGCGCCGCAGGTAGGAAACGATGCGATTGATGCCCAGCAGACTCTCGCTGAGCTGCGCCAGCAGCTGGTTGCTGCGACCGAGCTGCTTGACGATGGATTGCAGGTCGGTCTTCGGCTGCTTGGCCTGATGGGGGTCCAGGGGTTCGCGAAACACCGCCTTGGCCAGGCGATTGAGATGCGCCTGTACCGATTCGAGGATGTCGGCCACGCGGTCCACCAGGCTGTCCAGCAGCGAGGCGAAGATGACATCGCTGCGGCAGTGCTGGCTCGCCTGCTGCTGGGCCTTGCCGAGAAAGGTCTTGAAGGCGGCCAGTTCGGCGTAGCGCACCGTCACCAGCCACTCGGGCGTCAGCACGAAATTGACCACCGAGGCCTGCGGCTGATGCTCGCTGAAGCCGCTGACCACGGTGGTGGTCAGGTGCAGGGCCTGGTCGGTCTGATAGAGTCGCGAGGATTCCTCGATCTCGGCGATTTCTTCCCGGGTGGGGATGTCCATCGCCAGTGCCTGCTCCAGATAGCGCTCTTCCGCCTCACTGGGATCGAGCAGATCGACCCAGAGCAGATCCGCGGGCAGCGGGTCTCCCGGCGACAAGGGCTGCGCGACCAGCTCGTCGGCGGACAGGCGATAGCAGGTGATCATCGAGAAGACTCCAGGCCAGAATCAGGGGTCGCACTGTAACAAAAGGTATCCAGACATGATTGACCACGCCGATGACGAAGAATCCTTCGTGTCCTCCCATCTGATCGAAGCGGTGGAGAACCAGCTCGCCGCTGGCCAGCCGGATTATGTCCAGGCCGTGCTCAACAAGCTGACCCTGGTCGGCTACGAGCGCGAAGAGGCCGTGCTGCTGATGGCCCAGGCGCTGTCCTACGAAATCGCCGCCATGCTCGACGCCGATCGCCCCTTCGACGGCGCCCACTACGAGCGCCTGCTACGGGCTCTACCGGAACTGCCCGAGGTCGCGGACGACTAGGCCTCGGCCGGCTCCAGCGCCAGCAGTTCCACCTGCTGCTCCTTGCCGCCGGGTACCGGCCAGCTGAGGTGCTCGCCGGGCGTCGCGCCGAGCAGCGCGCTGCCGGCCGGCGCCAGCACCGAGACCCGCCCCTCGCCACCAGCGTCCTCCGGATAGACCAGCACCACCTGGTACTCCTTGCCGGTATCGGTCTCGCGGCAACGCACCCGCGAATTCATGGTGACCACCGCACCGATCTCCTCGGGCGCCACTACCCGCGCCTGGGCCAGTTCCTCGTCCAGGGCCTCGGCCACGGGCCCGAATTCGGGCAGGGCGTCGAGCAGCCTTTCGAGACGGGGCAGATCGACGGCGGAAACGGTAATGGGCGATGCATGGCGCATGGCGGACTCCTGGAGGACAAGACGGTGCGATCCCCACCGCGCGAGGCGGCCGGACCACCGGAGATGACGGGCGGCGGGCGCCCAGCGGGAAGCCGCTTGGAGGCGGCAAAAGAAAACGGCGCTCGAAAGGCGCCGTCAGGTCACGCTAGCACAGGGGTCTTGGCAGCGGTCAAGCCGCACCGACCGCAGGTCGTTACACCCCGGGCAGGGCGACGCTCTCGCCGGTCTGCTCAAGGGTCACCCGCACCAGCAGCGCACCGAGGGTCTCGGACGAGGTGTCGCAGATCCAGCTCTGGCCATCCCAGTCGAAGTGATAGCCACCCGACCGCGCCGCCACCCAGAGCTGCACCAGCGGGGGCTGGCGGCTGAGGATGACCTGGCTGCCGTTGTCGAACTTGATCGTCAGCACGCCACCGGCATTTTCCAGATCGAGGTCCAGCCCGCTGTCGTCATAGGCGTCTTCGACCTGGCGCTGGGTCTGGTCGACGAGGTGATGGAATTGCGCTTCGCTGAGCCGGCTCATGACGATCCTCGAAAGAAGGGAAACAATCGCCGCACGGTAGCGGGCCGCCCAGATGGCGTCCAGTCGCAGCTGTTGCCGGCAGCTGCGCTTCAGCCATCCGGGCGTGTCAAAGAGTCGCTCAACCCCGTTATACTCGGTGCAATATCATCTTTTCGCATAGGTTTAGCGTCATGAAGCGCCTGTCTCTCCTCTTCATCGCCTGCGCCTGCCTGCTGGCCGGCTGCGGTCAGAAAGGCCCGCTGTACCTGCCCGACGACCAGAAAGCCGCCAAAGAACACCGCCACGACGTGTTCTAGGGAGCCACCATGGAAGTCTTCGCTGTCCGTGCAGGTGAACTGCATGCGGAAGGGGTAGCCCTGAGCGCTGTGGCGCAGGAATTCGGCACCCCCGCCTACGTCTATTCGCGAGCGCACATCGAGGGGCAGTACCGTGCCTATACCGATGCGCTGGCCGGTCTGCCGCACCTGGTCTGCTTTGCGGTCAAGGCCAACTCCAACCTCGGCGTGCTCAATGTCCTGGCCCGCCTCGGCGCCGGCTTCGACATCGTTTCCCGTGGCGAACTGGAACGCGTCCTGGCCGCCGGTGGCGATCCGCGCCGGGTGGTGTTCTCCGGGGTCGGCAAGACCCGTGACGACATGCGCCGCGCCCTGGAAGTGGGCGTGCACTGCTTCAACGTCGAATCCACCGACGAGCTGGAACGGCTGCAACAGGTGGCCGCGGAGCTGGGTGTGGTCGCGCCGATCTCGTTGCGGGTCAATCCCGATGTCGACGCCGGTACCCACCCCTACATCTCCACCGGTCTCAAGGAAAACAAGTTCGGCATCGACATCGCCGACGCCGAGGCGGTCTACGCCCGCGCCGCCGAGCTGCCGAATCTGCAGATTCTCGGGGTGGATTGCCACATCGGCTCCCAGCTCACCACCCTGCCGCCCTTCCTCGATGCCCTCGACCGCCTGCTGGCGCTGATCGATCGCCTCGCCGAGCGCGGTATCGTCCTGCGCCACCTGGACCTCGGCGGCGGCCTGGGCGTGCGCTATCGCGACGAGCAGCCGCCGCTGGCCGGCGACTACATCCAGGCCATCCGCGAACGCATCGTCGGGCGCAACCTGACCCTGGTGTTCGAACCCGGCCGCTTCATCGTCGCCAACGCCGGCATCCTGCTGACCCGCGTGGAATACCTCAAGCACACCGCCCACAAGGATTTCGCCATCGTCGACGCGGCGATGAACGACCTCATCCGCCCGGCGCTGTACCAGGCCTGGATGGCGGTGGAGCCGGTGACCGCGCGCGAGGGCGACGCCCGCCGCTACGACCTGGTCGGTCCCATCTGCGAGACCGGCGACTTCCTCGCCAAGGACCGCGAGCTGGTCCTGGCCGAAGGCGATCTGCTGGCCATCCGCTCCGCCGGGGCCTATGGCTTCACCATGAGTTCCAACTACAACACCCGTGGCCGTGCGGCCGAGGTGATGGTGGATGGCGACCAGGCGCACCTGGTCCGTCGGCGCGAGACGCTGGAAGAACTCTTCGCAGGCGAGAGCCGGCTGCCGGCCTGAGGGGAGTTCCATGCAACTGCGCTTCACCAAGATGCACGGTCTGGGCAACGACTTCATGGTCCTCGACCTGATCAGCCAGCACGCGCACATCCAGCCCAAGCACGTTCGTCTGTGGGGTGACCGCAAGACCGGTGTCGGCTTCGACCAGCTGCTGATCGTCGAGACCCCCAGCACCCCGGACGTGGACTTTCGCTATCGCATCTTCAACGCCGATGGCTCCGAGGTCGAACAGTGTGGCAACGGTGCCCGCTGCTTCGCCCGCTTCGTCTTCGACAAGCGCCTGACGGTCAAGAAGCAGATCCGCGTCGAAACCAAGAACGGCATCATCGAGTTGCACCTCAAGGGCGATGGCATGGTGCGCGTCGACATGGGGCACCGCGCCTGCAGGCAGCCGAGATTCCCTTCATCGCCGAGGCGG
This sequence comes from Pseudomonas oryzihabitans, assembly GCF_014522265.1. GTDB lineage: Bacteria > Pseudomonadota > Gammaproteobacteria > Pseudomonadales > Pseudomonadaceae > Chryseomonas > Chryseomonas aestiva. The sequence goes on along the minus strand of NZ_CP017024.1, from coordinate 1,889,336 downwards.
AGACGCTGAGTCATGCCATCCAGGTCGAGGGCGAGACGGTCGAGCTGGCGGTGGTCTCCATGGGCAATCCCCATGGCGTGCTGCGGGTCGCCGACGTCGACCAGGCACCGGTGCTCACCCTCGGTCCCAAGCTGGAGTGCCATCCGCGCTTTCCGCAAAAGGCCAACATCGGCTTCCTGCAGATCATCGACGCCCAGCGCGCCCGCCTGCGGGTCTGGGAACGGGGCGTCGGCGAAACCCGTGCCTGCGGCACCGGCGCCTGCGCCGCCGCCGTGGCCGGGATCCGCCAGGGCTGGCTGAAATCGCCGGTCAGCATCGAATTGCCGGGCGGTCTGCTCAACATCGAGTGGGACGGCGTCGGTCAATCGGTGCTCATGACCGGTCCGGCCACCCGTGTCTACGAAGGCCAGGTAAGAGTATGAGCGACACCCCCGAACTGACCGCGGACCAGGTCGCCGACTGGCTGCTGGATCATCCGCACTTCTTCGCCGATCGCGAAGAGCTGCTGGCGGAGATGCGCGTCCCCCACCAGCGGGGCACCGCCATCTCCCTGGTCGAGCGGCAACTGGGTCTGCTGCGCGATCGCAATGGCGAGATGCGCCATCGCCTCACCCACCTGATGGACGTGGCGCGGGACAACGACCGGCTGTTCGACAAGACCCGGCGGCTGATCATCGGCCTGCTCGACGCCAACAGCCTCGAAGAGGTGATAGGCACCGTCGAGGACAGCCTGCGCCATGAATTCAAGGTGCCCTACGTCGGCCTCATCCTGTTCCACGAGCATCCCCTGCCGGTCGGCCGCAGCGTCACGCCCGCCGAAGCACAAAAGGTGATCGGCGGCCTGCTGGGCGGCGAGAAGACCACCAGCGGTGTCCTGCGCGCCCACGAACTGGCCTTTTTGTTCGGCGATTCGGCCAAGGAAGAGGTCGGCTCCGCGGCTGTCGCCGCCCTCTCCCATCAGGGTCTGCATGGCGTCCTGGCGATCGGCAGCCCCGATCCCCAGCACTATCGCAGTAGCCTGGGCACGCTGTTCCTGAGCCACGTGGCGGAAGTCCTGGCGCGGGTACTGCCGCGCTTTCCCGTCCCCTTGCGTACGGTGCGCTGAGCCCGGGAGCGGAGCATGCAGGTCCAGCTCGATGCCTATCTCGACCACCTGCGGCTGGAGCGTCAGGTTTCGCCCCACACGCTCGACGGCTACCGGCGCGACCTGCGCAAGCTGCTGACCTTCGTCGAAGCCGAAGGCCTGAGCGACTGGGGCGGCCTGGACAGTCGCCGCCTGCGCGCCCTGATCGCCCAGCTGCACCGGGCCGGCGCCTCCAGTCGCAGCCTGGCGCGGCTGCTGTCGGCCTGCCGCGGCTTCTATCTCTACCTGATCCGCGAAGGCCACTGCAGCCAGGATCCGGCCCATGGACTCACGCCCCCCAAGGCACAGAAGGCCCTGCCCAAGGTGCTCGACGTCGACCGCTCCATGCAGCTGCTCGATGGCGCCGTGGAGGACGACTTCCTCGGCCTGCGTGATCAGGCGCTGCTGGAACTCTTCTACAGCTCCGGACTGCGCCTCTCCGAGCTGGTCGGACTGGATCTCGCGGACGTGGACCTGGTCCAGGGGCTGGTCCAGGTGCGCGGCAAGGGCAACAAGGAGCGGGTGCTGCCCATCGGCAGCAAGGCCCGGGACGCCCTGGAGGCCTGGCTCAAGGTCCGGCTGCAGGCCGCACCGCGCGACGACGCCCTGTTCATCGGCCAGCGCGGCCTGCGCCTGACGCCCCGCGCGGTACAGTTGCGGGTGCGCGAGGCCGGCGTGCGCGAACTGGGCCAGCACCTGCATCCGCACATGCTCAGGCACAGCTTCGCCAGCCACATGCTCAGCGCCTCCGGCGATCTGCGCGCGGTGCAGGAATTGCTCGGCCACGCCGACATCGCCACCACCCAGATCTACACCCACCTGGACTTCGGCCAGCTCGCCGAGGTCTATGACAAGGCGCACCCCCGCGCCAAGCGCAAGGCCAGCCGATGACGATTCGCCTCGTGACCTTCGACCTCGACGATACCCTCTGGGAAATCGCGCCGGTCATCCATTCCGCCGAAGCCCTGCTGCGTGACTGGTTCGCCGCCTCCGCACCGCGGCTGGGCAGCGTTCCGGTCGAGCATCTCTGGGCGATCCGCGATCACCTGCTGCAGCAGGACGCCGGTCTCAAGCACCGGGTCAGCGAAATGCGCCGCCGGGTCATCCATCAGGCGCTGCTCGATGCCGGCTATGTCGAGCCCGAGGCTGCCCAGCTGGCCGAGGCGGGCTTCGCGGTCTATCTGGCCGCTCGTCAGCAGGTCACCCTGTTCGACGACGTCCACCCCACCCTGGAGCGCCTCGCCGATCGCTATACCCTGGGGGTGCTGACTAATGGCAATGCGGATGTGCAGACCATCGGCCTGGCCGACTATTTCCGCTTTGCCCTGAATGCCGAGCAGCTGGGCGTCGGCAAACCCGACCCCACGCCTTTCCGCGAGGCCCTGCGTCTCACCGGCATCGCGGCCGACGCCACCGTGCACGTGGGCGACAACCCCGTGGACGATGTCGCCGGCGCCCAGCGCGCCGGTATCCGCGCCGTCTGGTTCAACCCCTTGCAGAACCCCTGGCAGGGTCCTGGCAAGCCGGATGCGGAGATCCGCAGTCTGAGCGAACTTCCCTCCCTGTTGGAAGGCTGGTCAGGCCGGCCGTAAAGTCAGTAATACCAAATGCTGAACGGCTGATTTTTCGTGCTCGCCGGTCGTCTACTAGGCCCCTGGGTTTTGTTAACCAATCGCCAAAATATTCGTCACACTTATCGACCTCGACAGCAGAAGCTTTGCGACCCCCTTCACCAAAAGCCGCGGGGCTGGGCGATTTTTTGCCAAGCACACCTCATTTGGCCGCCGATTCCTTGATAACAACAGCGCCGATAGCCGTCTCGCTGGCCGGATTTCCCCTCCGGACCTCGCGTTGACAGTGCTAACCCTTTTGACAATCATTGCGACAAGTTCGAAGTAGCGCTGGGATTGCGCGCTGAACCAGCCGCCGTTCAGGTCAGGGAAGACAGCATTACCTCCCCCCTCCTCTGCGTCTCGCCGATGGCTTCTCAAGTCCCTGCTCAAACATTGTCAGGTCTTGATATCGGTAAATAACCCTCTGTTCATCCCGTCCAGGTGCAAACCCGTGCGGTAGCCATGTCCCAACCGGACTGGTTACCACCCAAGTCACGGCAAACCTGTGCGGTAGCCATGCCCGGTGCTGGACAGAAGGGGACGATCACCGTGCCAGCGAGCACCTGCAGGACTACAGGGATGTCACCCGAGCGGGACTTAATTCTTTTTACCCAGGCAACTTCAACCCTGCCCACAGCAAGCCGGCAAGTGGCTCAGCCAGGCCAACTTCGGCCTGCCCCCGTCATCGACGGCCTGGCCCGGTTTAGTTTGGAAAGTGCTTGGCAGACAGCTTCGAGCAAGTTCTCTTACTTCTGCTGCCGACACGGGCGGATTAATTATTGGCAAGGGTTAAAACAGGTACTGACCGACATTCATCAGACGGTCATTAAGTCAATAAAGATTAAAACGATCCGCTGCATTTTTTGCTGACTGCCGGGCACTGTGAAAGCCAGTTTCAATCACGTTAATTGCGCCTTGAAGGCGCACAGAGAGGATGCCCCGATGGCAAGGAATGATCTATCGGAATCGACATTAGGATGTCTAATTGGCGGTGCCGGTCCGGCAGGCCTGGGATTCCTGTTCAATGCCATCAAGCGCGGTGCTCTGGAGCAACTTGCCCAGGCCGGCACCATCATCGTCGATGCCGGGACCGAACTCGGTGCCGGCAAGCTGGGTGACTATCAGATCATCGCCAACTCGGTGAGCGACGTCTTTCTGGACTGCCTGCGCGATCCGCTGCTGGCGCCCATCCTGGCCCCGCTGCAAGCATCCCCGACCTTTCGCCACCTCAAGCTGAATTCCCAGGAAGCACCGGCGCTGCCCATCGTCGGCCAGCTCTTCCAGCAGGCCGCCGGCCTGGTCCTGCCCTGGCTCGAACGCCAGTACGGCATCCCCACCTGGCGCCAGACCCGCATCACCGAAGTGACCTGCGAAGGTTCGAGCTATGTCGTCTGGCTGGAACAGGCCGGCGCCATCCGCCGCGTCCGCACCTCCAGCCTGGTGCTGAACCTGGGCGGCAAGCAGACCCGCCACAGCTTCGAAGAAAGCATCCAGGTCATGGGCCTGCAGCTGCCCCAGAGTGCCTCGATCGACAGCTCCGACAATCTGCTGCGCCTGCAACCCGAAGCCCTGCGCCAGCGCTATCGGGCCCGCCTCAAGGATGGCGGTCCGATCTGCGTGGTCGGGGTTCTCACAGCGCCTTCTCCGCCCTCGACAACCTGGCCAGCGCCCTGCACCACGATGGTCTGCGCGAACTGACCCTGGTCCATCGCTCACCGATCCGGCTGTTCTACGAGACCGCCGCCGAAGCCCTGGCCGCCGGCTACGCCTTCGATCCGCTGCAGGACATCTGCCCCATCTCCAAGCGGGTCAACCGCTCCGGCGGACTGCGCTACCGCGCCCACGAGATCGGCCGCCAGGTCCTTGCCGGTCAGGGCATCGGCGGTACCCCGGTCAAGGTCAAGACGCTGCAACTGGATGGCAGCGCCGAACAACTGGCCAACGCCCAGACGCTGTTCGACAGCGCCGCCCTGCTGGTGCAGGGCATGGGTTACCAGCCCGTCGTGCCCGAGCTGCGCTGCCAGGACGGCCGTCCGCTGACCCTGCGCACCCTGCGCGGCGGTCTGGACTCCGATGCCGCCGGCAGCCCGCTGGACCAGCACGGCCAGCGCCTCAAGGGCCTGCACCTGTTCGGCCTGGGCTCGGGATTGGCAGTGGATCCCCGCCTGGGGAGCGAGGCGTCCTTTTCCGGACGCATCTACGGGGTCTGGCAGTTCCACAACGATGCCAGTCGCGAGGCCCTGGAGTCGGTTCTGGAACGTCTGGACAAGCCCGGCGCCGCCTTCCGGCAACCGGCCAGTCCGGTCGCCGAACACGCTTGACCGAACCGACACGTATCAAGGACTCGATAAGCAGGTACCGGATCATGATCAATGTGACCAAGCCCTACCTTGGCGATAAGGAACGCTTCAAGGCGTATATCGACAAGATCTACGCCAACAACTGGATCACCAACCAGGGCCCTCTGCACGCTCAGCTCGAAGAGCGTCTGCGCGACTACCTGGGCGTCAGAAACATCATCCTGGTCAACAACGGTACCCTGGCCCTGCAGGTCGCCTACCGCGCCCTGGGCCTGACCGGCAGCGCCATCACCACGCCGTTCAGCTTCGTCGCCACCACCAGCACCCTGCACTGGGAAGGGATCCGGCCGGTGTTCGCCGACATCCATCCGGAAACCTGGAACCTGGATCCGGCCAACGTCGAAGCCGCCATCGAGCACGACACCTCGGCCATCGTCGCCACCCACGTGTTCGGCAATCCCTGCGATGTGCGCGGCCTGCAGCAGGTCGCCAACCGCCACGGCCTGAAGGTCGTCTACGACGGCGCCCATGCCTTCGGCACCCTGTTCGAAGGCCGCTCGGTCCTGCAGTGGGGCGACATCACCACCGTCAGCTTCCACGCCACCAAGCTGTTCCACACCATCGAAGGCGGCGCGATCATCACCGAAGACGACGAGCTCGCCGAGCGCGTCCGCCGCATGATCAACTTCGGCATCGTCGATGCCGAGCGCATAGAAGGCGTGGGCATCAACGCCAAGCTCAACGAGGTCTCCGCGGCCATGGGGCTGTGCATCCTCGACGAGCTGGAAGACATCCTGGCCCGCCGCGCCGTCATCGGTCAGCACTATGAGAGACGCCTGCAAGGCGCCTTCGACCTGCAGCGGCCCACCTACGGCACCCAGCTGAACTACAGCTACTTCCCGGTGGCCCTGCGCGACGAGCCGAGTCTGCTGGATACCAAGAAGGCGCTGAACGCCGTCGGCATCAATCCGCGCCGCTACTTCTATCCGTCGCTGGAAACCCTGGACTACCTGCAGCCCCAGGCGATCAAGCCGGTCTCGCGCAAGCTGAGTCACCGCATCCTCTGCGTGCCACTCTACCCGGACCTGCCGCAGGCGACCCAGGACCTGCTGATCGACACCCTGCTCCTCGCGCAGCAGAAAAAGACCAGCATGGAATCCCTGCGGGCACTCATCACCCCGGCACAGCTGCTGCCGAGCTGGGATTTTCCCGGCGACTCCTCTCCTGCTCTAACTTGACCCTGGCCCGCTATCTCCCATGACCAGTCCCGCGAAAGTGTCGGTGTTGCGCAACACCCTGATCAACTATGCCGGCCAAGCCTATGCGCTGCTGATCGGCATCTTGATCCAGCCGATGTATCTCGGTCATCTGGGTGCCGAAACCTATGGTCTGATCGGCTTCTTCGCCGTGCTGCAGACCTGGCTGCAACTCCTCGACGTCGGCATTTCCGCGTCCCTGGTGCGCGATGTCGCCCATGGCCGTGGCCAGACCGGCGCCGGGCGCACCCGCGGCCAGCTGCTGCGCTCGCTGGAATTCATCTTCATCCCCCTGGCGACCCTGGCCTTTGTCGCCATCGAGCTGAACTCGGAGTGGATGGCGGGTCACTGGCTCAACGTCCAGGGGCTGCCCACCGAGACCGTGGCCCACTGCATCGGCCTGATGGGGCTGATGATCGCCTTCCGCCTGCTGTCGACGCTGTACAAGAGCGGCGTCCAGGGGGTCGAGCTGCACGGCTGGCTGAATCTGGTCAATGTGCTGATCGCCACCGTCCGCTACTTCGGCGGCCTGATCCTGGTGATGTGGATTTCCCAGGAGCCGCTGGACTTCTTCGTGTTCCAGGCCTTCGTCGCCGTGTTCGAGATGCTGGTCTATGCGCTCAAGGCCTATCGCCTGCTGCCCAACCCCACCTGGTGGAGCGGCTTCGACTGGCAGCGGGTCAAGCCCATCGTGCCCTTCGCCCTGAGCATGTCCTTCACCTCGATCCTGTGGATCGCCCTGACCCAGCTCGACAAGCTGGTGCTGTCCAAGGCGCTGCCCCTGGCCGAGTACGGCTACTTCAGCCTGGTGGCGCTGATCTCCACCGGCATCGTCACCCTGACCAACCCGCTGGTACAGGCCCTGCTGCCGCGCATGACGGTGCTGGTGTCCCAGGACAAACCGCTCGAACTGGAACGGCTCTATCGCAACGCGGCGCGCTTCGCCTTCGCCATCCTGCTGCCGCTGGCGGCCATGGTGGCCTTCCATGGCGAGGCGCTGGTCTTTGCCTGGACCGGCGACAAGGTCTCCGCCCACTGGAGCGAGCCGATCCTGTTCTGGTACGCCCTGGGCTCGGCGCTGCTCGCCCTGAGCCAGTTCCAGTTCTATCTGCAGTACGCCTACGGCAAGTTGCGCCTGCACGTCTGGTACAGCCTGGTATCCGCGGCCATCTCGGTGCCCATCGTGATCCTGGTGGTCCTGCACTACGGCGCCTATGGCGCAGCGCTGGCCTGGTTCTTCATGCGCCTGATCCCCTTCGTGATCTGGCCGATGATCGTCCACGGCCGCTTCGCGCCGAATCTGCAGCGCTACTGGAACCAGGACCTGCTGGTGGCCGTGGTGGTGACCGCCCTCGGCGTGGGCCTGAGCAAGCTGCTGTACCAAGAGATTCAACCGCAGGAGCGGTTCGCCATCCTGGCCACCCTCGCCCTGGGCGGTGGCCTGACCCTGGTGCTGATGGCGCTGAGCTACGTGCTCTGTTCTCCGAAACAGACCCGCTCGCGCCTGTTTTCCCAACTCTACAAAGCAGGTATCTGACATGGACGCTCGGACCGAAGCAGAGATCATGAAGAACTGGCCGACGAATTGCAGTCGGCCGGTCGCCAGCATCGTCTGCCTGACCTTCAACCATCGCGAGTACATCGGCCAGGCCATCGACGGCTTCCTGCGCCAGCAGACCGATTTTCCTTTCGAGATCATCGTCAACGACGACGCCTCGACCGATGGCACCCGGGAAATTCTCAAGGACTACGAGAGTCGCTATCCCCGGCTGATCCGCCTGATCCTGCAAAAGGAAAACCAGTACAGCCAGGGCAAGCCCTATGGCATGCCGGTGTTCCAGCACGCCCGCGGCGACTACATCGCCTACTGCGAAGGCGACGACTACTGGAACGATCCGCGCAAGCTGCAGCTGCAGGTGGACTTCCTGGAGAACAACCGGGACTACGCCCTGACCTTCCATGCGTCCTATGCCTTCAACAGCAAGGGGATCGTCAATCCGCAGCGGTTCGGTGGCCAGGATCACTACGACCGCAGCGAAACCGACCTGAAGAAGGCGCTGCCGCTGTCCACCCTGACCGCCTGCTTCCGCAATGTCCTGCGGGAACTGCCGCCGGAGCTGGAAACCGCTGCGCTCATGGACATCGTCTGGTGGTCGCTGCTCGGTGCCCACGGCAAGGGCAAGTTCATGGACGAGATCCGCCCCGCCGCCTACCGCGTGCACGAGGGCGGGATCTTTTCCATGCGTGCCAGCCAGAAGCGCCTGCAGATGGATCTCCACACCCAGTACTGCCTGGCCAACTACTACTACCGGCTGGGCGAGCGCGACCTGCATGTCTTTTTCCTGCGCCAGGTCCTGAGTCTTTCGCTGTCCTCGATTCCACCGACGCAGAAGGTCAAGGCGCTTCTGCGGGCGGTAAGCAACATCACCCTCAACATCGGCCGACGCTTCGCCCCCAAACGCGTCACCTACTGAACTTACACAGAGCAGTTTTCCGGCTGCCAGGTATCCAGCTAAAAGGAAGGGACCCCAATGACCGTCATGCAGCGCTCTTCGTTCGAACAACACGAAGAACAACATCTGGATCTCAAGACGATGGCCCTCACGCTTCTTGACCACAAGAAGCTGATCGCGGGCATCACCGCAGGCTTTCTGGCCGTGGGCATCGCCTACGCCGTGCTGTCCACCCCGCAGTACGTCGCCGGGGCGATGATCCAGATCGAACCCAAGAAGAATGCGCTCACGGCGGTTGCCGAGACCGTGGTGCGACCCAATTCGGCCTCGCCGGCCGTGGCCGAGATCGAGCTGCTGAAGTCGCGCGCGGTGCTGACCAAGACCGTGGAAAACCTGCGCCTGGACATCGAGGCCAAGCCGCGCTTCTTCCCGCTGATCGGCCACTACCTGTGGCGCCACTACGAAGCCGAGAAGCCAGGTCAGCTGGCGGACAGCTGGCCGCAACTGCGCGGCTTCGCCTGGGGCGGCGAGCAGATCGACGTCTTCCAGTTCGACGTCCCGGACGACATGTACGGCGAGACCCTGACGGTGGTCGCCGGCAGCAACGGTCGCTATCGCCTGCTGGACAAGGACAAGCAGCCGCTGCTCGACGGCCAGGTCGGCCAGATGGCCGCCGGTAACGGCTATCGCATGCAGATCAAGACCCTGACCGCGCGCCCCGGCACCGAATTCAAGGTGACCCGCAATCGCGTCATCACCACCGCGCAGCTCTATCAGAATCGCATCAAGACCAGTGAAGCCGGCAAGGAGTCGGGGATCATCTACCTGTCCCTGGCGGACGAGAATCCCGACCTGGCTAAGAGCGTCCTGTCCGAGATCAGCCGCCTGTACGTCATGCAGAACGTCGAGCGCAGCTCGGCGGAAGCCGCCCAGCGCCTGGACTTCCTGCGCGGCCAGCTGCCGGCGGTGCGCAAGGATCTGGAAAGCGCCGAAGCGGCCCTGAACAACTATCAGACCAACAGCCGCTCCGTGGACATCAGCCTGGAAACCAAGGCCGTCCTGGACAAGATCGTCACCCTCGACACCTCCATCTCCCAGCTCAAGCTCAAGCAGGCCGAATACGATCGCCTCTATACCCGCGATCACCCCAGCTACAAGACCCTGCTGAACCAGCTCGCCCAGCTGGAAGTGGAAAAACGCAGCCTGCAGCGCAAGGTGGAAGCCCTGCCCAGCACCCAGCAGGAACTGCTGCGCCTGAACCGCGACATGAAGGTCACCAACCAGACCTATCAGCTGCTGCTGAACCAGGCCCAGGAACAGGACATCATCCGCGCCGGCACCATCGGCAACGTGCGCCTGGTCGACAACGCCGACGTCAACCTCGACGAGCCGGCCACCAATCGCAAGATCGCGCTGATCCTGTCGCTGCTGCTGGGTCTGGTGACCTCCGTGGTGGTGGTCTTCGTCCGCCAGGCCTTCCAGAAGGGCATCGAGAATCCCGACACCGTCGAACAGATCGGCCTGCCGGTCTATTCCACCCTGCCCTTCACCAAGGACCAGGAGCGCCTGAATCGTCGCCTGAAGAAGAAGACCCGTACCGGCGAACCCAACCTGCTGAGCGTGGTGCAACCGGCCAACCTGGCGGTGGAATCCCTGCGCAGCCTGAGATCCAGCCTGCACTTCGCCATGCTGGAAGCCAAGAACCGGGTGATCATGATTTCCAGCCCGACCCCGGGCGTCGGCAAATCCTTCGTCTCCAGCAACCTCGCCACCGTGGTCGCCCAGTCGGGTCAGCGCGTGCTGCTGATCGACGCCGACATGCGCAAGGGCTATCTGCATCGCGTGTTCGGCCTGCAACCGCAAGCCGGCCTGTCCGAACTGCTGACCGGTCGCAGCAAGCTGCGTGAAACCATCGTGCCGAGCGGTATCGCCCAACTGGACATCATCAGCTGTGGCCAGGCCGCGCCGAACCCCTCGGAGCTGCTGATGCACGCCAACTTCTCCCGTCTGCTGGACGAAGTGGGCAGCCTCTACGACCTGGTGATCATCGATACCCCGCCGATCCTGGCGGTGACCGATGCCGCCCTGGTGGGTCGCCTCGCCGGCACCACCCTGCTGGTCACCCGTTTCGGTCAGAGCACCCTCAAGGCGGTGGAGAACTCCCGTCGTCGCTTCGCCCAGAACGGCATCACCATCAAGGGCGCCATCCTCAACGGCGTGCAGCGCAAGGCCTCGACGTCCATGGAAGACGATGGCGTCTACGGCTACTACGAATACGGCCCCCGTACCTGATACGTCGCTCCGCCGCACCTGACTGCCCCTAGAGAAGGAACTCGCCCATGACGCTCGCCCATCCCGCCGGTCACTGGTATCTGGTGCAGACCAAGCCCAATCAGGAAGTCCGCGCCGAAGAAAACCTGAGCAGACAGGGTTACGTCTGCTTCCGGCCCCAGCGCGAGCGCAAGGCCTCCGGCAGAAGTCGCGCGAGCGGCAGCGAGTCGCTGTTCCCGGGGTATCTGTTCATTCAGCTCAACGACGTGAACGACAACTGGTACCCCATCCGCTCGACGCGCGGCGTCAATCGGATCGTCAGTTTCGGCACCCAGCCGACGGCCGTGAGCGAAGGCATCATCGACGACATCCGCCAGCGCCTCGCCGCGCTGGCGGAACCTGCACCCAGCCATCAGCCCGGTGAGACCGTGCGGGTGCAGTACAGCCAGGAGCTGGAAATGGACGCCGTGTTCCTGAGTGCCGATGGCAACGAGCGGGCCATCATCCTGCTGCGCATCCTGCAACGCGAACAACGGGTCAGCGTCGCTCTTGATCAACTGTCGGCAGTCGCCACCGTCAACCAGCGGCTGCGCGCCTGACCAAGAACTGTAAGGCCCTTTGGAGGAATCTGTTCATGCAATGCAAGACCACGGTCGTTACCGTCACCTACGGCAATCGCCTCGGCTATCTGGAGCAGCTGGTCACCCGTGCCCTGGCCGAACGCACCATTCACCAGGTCGTCGTGGTGAGCAATGCGGCCACGGTGTCGCTGGATAGCCTCGAAACCCGCTGGCCCGGTCAGGTCAAGGTGATCAACCTGAGCGAGAACACCGGTTCCGCCAACGGTTACGCCGTGGCCCTGGAAGCCGCCCTGGCCACCGATACCACCCATATCTGGATGATGGACGACGACAACGCGCCCCTGGGCGATGCCCTCGACGTGCTGCACCGTCGCCTCGACGAACTCGGCGCCATCCACGGTCGCGACAAGGTCGCCGTGCTCGGCTACCGGCCGACCCAGCAGGCCGATATCGCCCAGTGCATCCCGACCCGGATGATCACCCAGCCGCGTTCGAGCTACTTCGGCTTCCACGTGGCCCGCATCCCCTACAAGATCTGGCGCCGCCTGCCCTGGGGCCGTCCGCGCGGTGGCCAGCCGGAAGCCCTGGTCGAGCTGCCCTTCGCCCCCTATGGCGGCATGCTCGCCCACCGCAGCCTCTATGAGCGCATCGGCCTGCCCCTGCGCGAGCTGGTGCTCTACTCCGACGACACCGAGTACACCTACCGCATCACCCAGGCCGGCGGAAAGCTGTTCATGGTCACCGAGGCGGAGCTCGAAGAACTGGAGCACTCCTGGAACATCAAGGAAGGCACCAGCAACGTCTACCAGAACTACCTGCAGGCCGGCTCGGACTTCCGTGCCTACTACGCCGCGCGCAACCAGGCCTGGTTCGACAAGAACGTCTGGGCCAGCTCCCGGCCGATTTACAGCCTCAACCGCTACGTCTTCCACACCCTGCTCAAGTGGTTCGCCCGTGACGACAAGAGCCGTCAGCGCCTGGCGCTGATCCGGCAGGCGGTCCAGGACGGCGAAACCGGCGCGCTGGGGATAAACCGCAGCTATCCGCTATGAAACTGCTCTTTCTCAACAGCTTCTATCCGCCCCATGTGGGCGGTGGCGCGGAGCTCATCCTGCAACGCAGCGTGGAAGGCTTCCAGCAGCGCGGTCACGACGTGGCCGTGCTGGTGACCGGTCCCGAGCAGGGTGTGCGGCAGGAGACGGTGAACGACGTGCGCGTCTATCGCGCCGGGCTGAAGAATTTCTACTGGCCCCTGACCCAGCAGCGCCCCGGTCCGCTGGCGCGCTTCGGCTGGCACTTTCGCGACCAGTACAACAGCGCGATGCGGGCGCCCCTGCGCCAGGTGCTGCAACAGGAAAAGCCGGACCTGGTGGTGTGCCACAACCTGTCCGGCTGGTCGGTCGCGGCCTGGGACGAGATCCGCGCCAGCGGCGTCCCCATCGTGCAGGTGCTGCACGACATGTACCTGCTGTGCCCGAAGAACACCCTGTTCAAGAAGGGCCAGAGCTGCCAGAAACTCTGTGGCAGCTGCGCGGCCCTGCGCCGGCCCCACGCCGAGCAGTCCGCCAAGGTGGATGCCGTCGTCGGCGTCAGTCGCTACCTGCTGGATACCATCGTCAACAAGGGCTACTTCGGCGGCGTTCCGCGCCAGGTCATCCATAACGCCAGCCTGATCGCCGGCAGCAATGCCGAGACCGCGACCCCCAGTCCGGACGGCGTCGTCCGCTTCGGCTACATGGGCACCCTGTCGGAGAACAAGGGCGTGGGCTGGCTGATCGAGCAGTTCCAGCGGCTGTCGCTCAACGCGACCCTGACCATCGCCGGCAAGGGCCAGCTGGATTACGAAACCCAGCTCAAGGCCATGGCCGATCCGCAAAAGGTCAGCTTCGTCGGCTACCAGAAGCCCGAGGCCTTCTACCAGAACATCGACGTCTTCGTCGCGCCGTCGCTGTGGGCCGAGCCCTTCGGCATGGTCGCCGTCGAGGCCTGCGCCTTCCAGAAGCCGGTCATCGCCAGCCGCATGGGCGGCCTGCCGGAGATCGTCCGCGATGGCGTCAACGGCCTGCTCTGCAACCCTGACGACCGCGACTCCCTGGGCCGCGCCCTGCAGTGCCTGCATGACGATGCCGAGCTGCGCAAGCGACTGAGCCTGCTGAGTCGCACCGCGGTGGCCGACCTGCTGAGCATGGACACCATGCTCGACCAGTACCTGGCGCTCTTCGAGGACGTCCTGGGCAAGGCGCAACACGGCTCCGCCAAGCAGCTTCACGTACCTCACACACAGCTTTCCAACTGATCCACCCCAGGTCACGGCAACGGGCAGAATCATGATCATCGTCAATTCCCGCTTCATCACCCAGGATCTTCGCGGCGTCCAGCGCTTCGCGGAATGCATCTCGCTGGAGCTGGCGAAGCTGCGATCCGACCTGCGCTTCGTCGCGCCGCCCGGCGTCGTCAGGCCCGACGTGGCCAAGCGGCTGAACATCGAGATCATCGGCACCCGCCAGGGCCAGCGCTGGGAGCAATGGGACCTGCCGAACTGGCTGAAGAGCCAGGGCAGCCCCCTGCTGCTGTCGCTGTGCAGCACGGCGCCGCTGCTCTATACCAACCAGATCGCCACCCACCACGACATCAACTACGTGCGCTTTCCCGAGAGTTACTCGTGGAAATTCCGCACCTCGTACCGCTGCCTGATCCCCATGCTGCTCAAGCGCTCGAATGCCCTGATCACCGTGAGTGAATTCTCCCGGGACGAGATCTCGCGCTTCTATCGCTACCCGAGCGACTCGATCACGGTCGTACCCAATGCCGTCGCCGACGCCTTCACCCTGGCGCCGCGAATCGACAGCGCCGATACCCCCTATCTGCTGGCGGTGTCCTCGCCCAGCTACCACAAGAACTTCTCGCGGATGCTGGAAGCCTTCGCCGCCCTGCCGCGGGACCTCAAGGTCGAATTGCGTATCGTCGGCGACAGCCACGCCGTGTTCGGCCAGAGCGATCTGGCGACCCTGGCCGCCAGGGATCCGCGGGTCAAGCTGCTCGGCCGCATCGACGATGCCGAACTGGCGCGCCAGTATCGCCAGGCCACCGCCTTCGTCTTTCCGTCGCTCTACGAGGGGTTCGGCATCCCGCCCCTCGAAGCCCAGGCCTGCGGCTGCCCGGTGATCTCGGCCAATACCGCCTCCATGCCGGAAGTGCTGCAGGACAGCGTCCTCTATTTCGACCCCTACGAGACGGCCAGCATCACCCAGGCGATGCGCACCATCCTGCAGGACGCACCGCTCAGGGAGGCGCTCCGCGCCAAGGGCCTGGCCAACATCCAGCGCTTCAACTGGCAGACCTCGGCCAGCAAGGTCTCCGACCTGCTGGACAGCGCCCTGGCGAGCTCCTCGAAGACCACGGCCAGGGCCGCCTGAAACGACCACAGAACAATAATTCAGCGATCAAGAACTCATGGAAGAGACAAGCAACGCCATGGCAGGCCAGAGCCGCTCCTCGGTACCCCTGACGCTCGACAACGACACGAGAACGTCCGGGCGCGTCCTTCAGGTCGCTGAATGCCACCTACTGCAAGGCGGCTCGGACGACACCGCGGCAGCGACCGCGGAATGTCCGGATAACGCCGCTGCTTGCGAAACGCCTGCAACAGACACCGTCTTTGCACAAAGCCCAACCATCAAGTTGCACGAGCTCGACAGCCCTTCGGACAGCATCGAGATCACCCGGCTGCCCTGGGGATATGCAGTGACCAGAAAGACCCGCATTCCATGAATCAGCACCAGCACTTGATTTCATTTCACGCTTAAGGAAGACGACATGAAAATCGCCATCGTTCACGATTGGTTGGTAACCTTTGCTGGCGCCGAACGCGTGCTTGCCGAACTGCTCGACATCTGGCCGGAGGCGGACCTGTTCAGCGTGATCGACTTCCTCTCGGACGAGGATCGGGCGCAATTGCAGGGCAAGCAGGCGACCACCACCTTCATCCAGCGCCTGCCCCAGGCCAAGAAGCGCTATCAGACCTACCTGCCGCTGATGCCGCACGCCATCGAGCAACTCGACCTGTCCGGCTACGACCTGATCATTTCCAGCAGCCATGCGGTGGCCAAGGGCGTCCTGACCGGTCCGGACCAGCTGCACATCAGCTACGTCCACTCGCCCATCCGCTACGCCTGGGACCTGCAGCACCAGTACCTCAAGGAAGCCGGTCTCGACCGTGGCCTCAAGGGCAAGCTGGCGCGCGTCATCCTGCACTACGTCCGCATCTGGGATCAGCGCACCGCCGCTGGCGTGGACGCCTTCGTCGCCAATTCCCACTTCATCGCCCGGCGCATCAGCAAGGCCTATCGCCGCGAAGCCAAGGTCATCTATCCGCCGGTCGACATCAGTCGCTTCACCCCGAGCGGCGGCAAGGAGGACTTCTATCTCACGGCCTCGCGCATGGTGCCCTACAAGCGCATGCCCATGATCGTCGAAGCCTTCAGCTCGATGCCCGACAAGAAGCTGGTGGTGATCGGCGCCGGCCCCGAATTCGAGAAGGCCAAGGAAGTCGCCGGCCCCAACGTCACCATGCTGGGCTACCAGGATTTCGACTGCCTGCTGGATCACATGCGCCGGGCGCGGGCCTTCGTCTTTGCCGCCGAGGAAGATTTCGGCATCACCCCCATCGAAGCCCAGGCCTGCGGTACCCCCGTCATCGCCTATGGCCGGGGTGGCGTCCTGGAAACCGTGCGCGGCCTGGATACGCAACAGCCGACCGGCGTCTTCTATCCGGAGCAGACCGCTGCCTCGCTATGCGCCGCCGTGCGCCAGTTCGAGGCCCTGGAAACACCGATCAGCCAGCAGGCGTGCCGGCAGAACGCCGAGCGCTTCGCCACCAAGCGCTTCCGTCAGGAAATGCGCGCCTTCGTCGAAGCCCGGATCGCCGCCCTGCACCTGCCCGCCGACCTGGATCTGGACATCGTGACGCCCTTTCCCAGCAAGGGCCTGCAGCCGAGTTCGCTGAGCACGGCCTGATGGTTACTCCTTCACGTCCATGAATTCCCGCGCCCAGACTCGATACTCCTGCAGTGTCGAGTACTTGGTGGAGAGTTCCGATGCGGACAGGTCGGACGCGGTGATGTCGCGCTGCTCCCTGAGGCAATCATAGGTCGCCTTGATCGCCGCGAAGTAGGCGGCATGGCCGTTCACCACGACCCGCACCCCGGCCTTGGCCAGGCGGGCGTTGTCACGCAACTGGGGATTGCCGTAGGTCACCAGCATCACCGGCACGCTCAGGTGCTGGGTGATCTCTTCCAGGTGCGCGAAATCGCGGATGCCGACCATGCAGATACCGTCCGCGCCTGCGGCCTCGTAGGCCTTGGTGCGGGAGATGACTTCCGCGGTGCTCAATTCGGTGGCATTGGTCCGGGCAAAGATGCTCAGGGCTTCGTCGATACGGGCTTCCAGCGCGCCCTTGATCTTGCCGATGCCTTCCTCGACGCTCACCAGGTCGGTGGACTTGCGGCCATAGCCGGCCGGCAGCACGGTGTCCTCGATGGTCAGGGCAGCCACCCCGGCGCGTTCGAGCTCGGTGATGGTGCGCATCACGTTCAGCGCATTGCCGTAGCCATGATCGGCGTCGGCGATGATGGGCAGCCGGGCGACCCGACCGATGCGCGTGGCCTGCTCGACGAACTCGCTCAGGGTGATCAGGGCGAAGTCCGGCGCGGCCAGCACCTGCAGGGAAGCCACCGACCCGCCAAGGATGCCCATTTCGAAACCGAGATCATTGGCGATGCGCGCCGACATGGGATCGAAGACGGACGCCGTGTGGTAGCAACTGTCCGATTTCAGCAGGGATCTGAACGCTAGACGCAGCTTGTGCGGGGAGGTTGGCTTCATAGGATTTTCCTTCTGGGATATACCGAACAGACAATGTTAGCGCGACAAGTAGTGGTGACACGACCAGATGTCCGGCTTTGAGATAAATCGATTCATCAAGCTGACTCACGGTCACCGCTCGGCCTCACGCGCTTCAGCTACCGGAAGCCAGGGTCCGAATGTCGTCGAGCAAGGCTCAGCTGGCGCAGCCGGGCGCCGGAAATTTCGATACCCAAGTCTGCCTGGGCGAAGTGACAATAGTGGCCAGGCCCTGCCTTCCTGCCAATCCCGTCATTGCCTAATGCCATCATGCTTGCCGCCGACTTGCTAGACCGCTTCACCGCCCTGGATCTCTTTCTGACCCGGCATCAGCACCTGTGGCGGCCCAGACCCTTCGTCGAACGCGAACTGGCCTGGGAATCGAGCCATCCGGATCTGGCCCGCTGGCTGCGGGCCCGCAGTCTGGAAGCGGCCGAGGCGGCCCATAATACTCCCCAGCTGCTGGAAGCACCTGAACCCTTCCGCTCGCTGGCCGCCACCTCGCTGGCGCTGGGTCAGGTCGAGGAGCGCCAGGCGCAGCCCGGTCGCGATCGGCCTGGCAGGCAGGAAGTCGACGTGCCCGGACGCAAATGGCTGCAGATAGAAGCCTTCGCCCGCACGCTGGACTTTCAGCAACCCGTACAGCGCTGGGTCGACTGGTGTGCGGGCAAGGGCCACCTCGCCAGGCACCTGACCCATCAGGGTGCGCCGGCCGTCTGCCTGGAGGTCGATGCGGCTCTCGTCGAGGAGGGCGAAAGGCTCAGCCACCGGGCTCGAACCCCGGTGCACCATTATCAGGCCGATGTGCTCCAGCCGCTTGCAGGAGCACCGCTCGGCAGTCGCGACACCCCCGTCGCTCTGCACGCCTGCGGCGACCTGCACGTCCAGCTGCTCAGGGTGGCCGCGGAACGGGGCTGCCAGCAGCTGGCCCTGGCGCCCTGCTGCTATGACCGCATCGCCGCCGCGGCATATGGTCCGCTGTCGGTGCCGGCCAAGGCCTCGGCGCTGCGGCTGGACCGGGAAGCCCTGCGCCTGGCCCTCTGTGAAACCGTCACCGGCGGGCAGCGGGTGCGGCGGGACAGAGACCTGTCCATGGCCCGCCGGCTGGGATTCGATCTCCTGCAGCGCGAGATCAGGGGCTGCGATACCTATCTGAATACGCCGCCGCTGCCCAGCCACTGGCTGCGCCAGCCCTTCTCGGCCTTCGGTGCGGAACTGGCGCGGCGCAAGGGATTGCGGCTGCCCACCGGGATCGACTGGCCCCTCTGGGAACAACGGGGCTTCCAGCGGCTGGCAGAAGTTCGTAATCTCGAACTGCTGCCCGGTCTGTTTCGGCGTCCTCTGGAGCTCTGGCTGGTGCTGGACCAGGCGCTGTTCCTACAGGAGCAAGGTTACAGTGTGAGGTTGGGGACCTTCTGTCCCGCCAGTCTGACACCGCGAAACCTGCTGCTGACCGCGGAAAAACGCCGCTTGGTATAGGCCTACAGCCGCTCTACCCTGCACGTTTGTCGGAATCTGAGCGGAGGAGTGTAAAAAATACCTTTTGGTGATGGACTTCTCACAAAGTCTGCACAATAGTTAGGTTGCAATCTCGCAAAAAAAGCAGGAATAACAAAAATGCGCTACTACCTGCCCGTTTGGACCGGCGTTGCCGGTTGCCTCGTCTTCGCCCAAGCCCAGCTGCCCTGGCTTGCGGTGGCCTCCCTCCTTGTCAGCTGGTCGTTCCTGCTGTTCTCGCACGACAACACGAGAAACTCAGCCTGGCATTCCAAGATCTCCAGCCTCCCCGTCAATTCCCCCCTGAGTTTTCAGTCCCACCATCGCCATTGAGGCGTGTTTCAGGCCAGGGACTGGCCTACACCCGACCTGACCGGTCTGGCTGTCTCATTGTTTGGCGAACCAGCTCACAACTTCCGCATCCCGCATTAAAGTCCGACGGAACGTTTTACCCCCTCCCGCTGCCCGGGCAAGCCACTCATCGCACCCTGATGCGAGAGAAGTGTGCCAGCCGTCCGCCCGCGTTGTGACGCACTCCGCCCTTCTTCACTTCCCTCCCCCCGTCGCAGACCGACTGGCGTGCTATTTGCCCTGATTTGGGGCAACTCGACAGCGTCGTCCGGCCTTTCTACCGTGTGAACCTCTTAATCAGTGCCGAGTCCTAACGTCGCTACAGCCATCATGGCATTTAGCGATCGGTGGTCAGTCATCGGTCCTAGAGCGCCATAGTGAACATTTCATACGCTGGTAGCTGCCTCGCCCAGTTGAAAGTTCGTGCACGGTATACGCACAAGGATGGAACCATGAATTTGAAAGAACGCGGCATTTTGCATACGAATTCCTCGGCAATCTCGCTCGCACACCGCCTGCTCGATCTCGCCGTGATCACGCTGAGCGCCTACGTGGCAGGCACCTGGGCGTCGGACACCGGCATGCGTCCCGAGCATTGGGTCGTCATCTTCCTGTCCTTGCTGATCTTCCACTTCCTCACCGAGCTGAACCACGTCTATGGTTCCTGGCGCGGCGAGCGCATCACCGATGAACTGCTCAAGATCGCCACCTACTGGGTGCTGACCTTCGCGACCGTGTTCATGGTGGACTACTTCTTCTTCGATCAGTCCTATCTGACGCCTGGCGTGATGCAGGGCTGGCTGGGTCTGACGCTGGGCACCCTGTGCGGCTATCGCGTGCTGCTGCGCTCGATCATGCATTCCCTGCGCAAGGCTGGCATCAATACCCGCAATGTCGCCATCGCCGGCAACGGCATGGTTGCCCAGCGCCTGGCGCACACCATCAGCACGGCGCCCTGGATGGGCCTGCGCATTGCCGGCTTCTATAGCGACAACCAGGATACCGGTGAGGAAGGCGTGCCCAGCCCTGCGCTGAATGGCGGCCTCGACCAACTCATGCAGGACGTCCGCTCCGGCCTGGTCGACAAGGTCTACATCACCCTGGGCATGGCCGATCAGAGCAAGATCAACTGGCTGGTCCAGGAGCTGAGCGATACCACGGCTTCGGTGTACATCATCCCGGACATCTTCATGTTCCACCTGCTGCACGCCCGCAGCGAAAGCCTGGACGGCCTGCCCAGCATCAGCATCTTCGATACCCCGATGGATGGCGCCAGCCATATCGTCAAACGTATCGAGGACATCGTGCTGGCTTCGATCATCCTCGCCATGATCTCCCTGCCCATGCTGGCCATCGCCATCGGCATCAAGATCACCTCGCCCGGTCCGATCTTCTTCAAGCAGAAGCGCTACGGCATGGACGGCAAGCCGATCGAAGTGTGGAAATTCCGCAGCATGAAGGTCATGGAAAACGGCGCCAAGGTCACCCAGGCCACCAAGAATGACTCCCGCATCACCCCGTTTGGTGCATTTTTACGACGTACGTCTCTCGATGAATTGCCTCAATTCATTAATGTACTCCGCGGCGAAATGTCCATCGTCGGTCCCCGCCCCCATGCCGTCGCTCACAACGAGCAGTACCGCAAGCTGGTGCAGGGTTACATGCTCCGCCACAAGATGAAGCCCGGCATTACCGGCTGGGCTCAGGTCAACGGCTGGCGCGGCGAGACCGACACCCTGGACAAGATGCAGAAACGCGTCGAGTTCGATCTGGACTATATCCACCACTGGTCCTTCTGGTGGGACGTCAAGATCATCTTCCTCACGCTGTTCAAAGGCTTCATCAATAAGAACGCATACTGAGTCTGGCCGGGGCCGCTGGCCCCACTGCTCAGCACGACGATCTGGAGCCTGGACTCCTGACTCTAATTACATCGGCAGCGAGCAACTCCCAAGGGGATTGCTGGGCTATCTGCCGTCGATACCTGTTGTCCGGACAACAGGAAGGTTTTGAAGAATGATCAAGTCGATATTGGTTGTATGCGAAGGGAACATCTGCCGTAGCCCGGTCGCAGAAGCACTACTGGCCAAGGCCCTGGAAGGCCGTGACGTCCAGGTCGGCTCGGCCGGCATCAGGGCGCTGGTCGGCCACGGCATCGAGAAGACCGCTCAGGAGGTACTACTACGGGAGAACGGCATCGATTTCACGACCCACAAAGCTCGCCAGGCGGATGCAGAGATGCTGCGCAAGGCGGATTTGATTTTGACCATGGAAGAGTTCCACTCACGCTCCGTCGAAAGTATTGCTCCTGAAGTCAGGGGTAAGGTTTTTCTGATCGGGAAATGGTTGAGCAATCAAGAAGTACCAGACCCTTATCGCCTTTCTAAAGAGATGTTTCAAAATGTCCAAATACTTTTGACGCGCTGTGTAGACAGTTGGCTTCCATACATCAAATAGGGAAGAAGGAATTTCATGACCACGATGCCTCGCTTTACTCCCGAAGTTAAGAATGAGTCGGATATCAACTTCTCCGCACTCTTCGGTATGTTGATCGATTACAAATGGCAACTCTTGTCGGTAATCGGCATTTTCGCTGCGCTCGGTATCGGCTATGCCATCCTGGCCACGCCGATGTATTCGTCCAACGCCATGATCCAGATCGAAATGGAGAAGAAGGGCGTTACCCGACTGACCGATCAGTCCACCGGCATGCCGCCGCCCATGCCCGAGGCGGTGACCGAGATCGAGCTGCTCAAGTCGCGCTCCGTGATCGGCAAGGCGATCGAGAACCTCAAGCTGGATATCGAGGTCAAGCCGCGCTACTTCCCGCTGATCGGCAACTTCGTCGCGCGTCGTTTCGATCCGCAGAATGAAACTGACGTCGCCTCTCCCCTGCTCGGCCTGAACAGCTTTGCCTGGGGCGGCGAGAAGTTGGTCATCGACCAGCTGGAAGTACCGGACAGCAACCTCGACAAGCCGATGAAGCTGAAGGTCGAGGACAACCAGAACTTCACCGTCTTCAATGCCGACGACGAAGTGGTACTGCACGGTGGCCTCGGCCAGCCGGTGAGCAATGCCGGGTACCAGATCAAGGTGACTACGCTGCAGGCTCGCCCTGGCACCGAATTCACCATCATGAAGAAGCGTTTTTCCAAGACCATCCAGGAATACCAGGGTCGCATCGTCGCCGGTGAGCGCGGCAAGATGTCGGGCATCATCGGTGTCGGTCTGCAGGACGCGGATCCGCTGAAGGCCCAGGCCATCGTCCAGGAAGTCGCGGACATCTACGTACAGCAGAACATCGATCGCAACGCCGCCGAGTCCACCCAGAGTCTGGAATTCCTGCGTGCCCAGATCCCGGTCGTGAAATCCGACCTGGAAAAGGCCCAGTCCGCGCTGAACTACTACCAGACCAACAAGAAGTCGGTCGATATCGACAGCGAGACCAAGGGTGTCCTGGAACAGACCGTTGCCCTGGACAACCAGATCTCCGAGCTGAACCTGAAGCGCACCGAGATGGATCGCAAGTTCACTCGCCAGCACCCGGCCTACCAGGCGCTGATGAGCCAGCTGGGCCAACTCCAGGCCGAGCGCGCCAAGCTGCAGAAGCGCGTCGAAGTGCTGCCGGAAACCCAGCAGGAACTGCTGCGTCTGAACCGCGACATCGAGGTGACCGGCCAGACCTATGCGCTGATGCTGAACAAGGCTCAGGAACTGGAAGTCATTCGCGCCGGTACCGTGGGCAGCGTCCGCATCATCGACAACGCCAACGCCAACGTCGACGATCCGTCCGCGCCCAACAAGCCGCTGATCATCGCCGTCGCCATCATCCTCGGCGGCATCGTCGGCCTGGCCATCGTCTACACCCGTCATACCCTGCGTCGCGGTGTCGAGACTCCGGAAGCCATCGAGCAGATCGGTCTGCCGGTCTACGCCTCGATCCCCTACAGCAAGAACCAGGCGGACACCACCAAGGTACTGGGCACCAAGCAGCCGGGCGAATCCTCGCTGACCGCCATCACCCATCCGACCGATCTGAGCACCGAGGCGCTGCGCAGCCTGCGTACCAGCCTGCACTTCGCCATGATCGAGGCCAAGAACAACATCCTGATGATCTCCGGTCCCAGCCCGGGCGTCGGCAAGTCCTTCGTGTCCTCGAACCTGGCCGCGGTGATCGCCGAGTCCGGCCAGCGCGTCCTGCTGATCGACGGCGACATGCGCAAGGGCTATCTGCACAAGCTGATGAACACCAAGCAGCAGGACGGCCTGTCCGATCTGCTGAGTGGCCGCATCGCCCTGAACGACGCCATCAAGAAGACCGAAGTCGGCAGCCTGGATTTCGTCTCCTGCGGCCAGTTCCCGCCGAATCCGTCGGAACTGCTGATGAGCCTTCGCTTCACCACCGTGCTGAAGAAATTCAGCGAGCTGTACGACATCGTGATCATCGACACCCCGCCGATCCTGGCGGTGACCGAGGCCGGCATCATCGGCAGTCATGCCGGTACCAGCCTGATCGTCGCACGTTTCGGCGTGAACAGTGTCAAGGAGCTTGAGGCGACCAAGCGCCGCTTCGACCTCAACGGCATTCCGCTCAAGGGCGTGATCTTCAACGCCGTCGAACGCAAGGCCAGTAACTACGGCTCCTATGGCAACTACCACTACTCCTACGAGCAGGACGCCAAGAGCTGATGCACGACCCCGGCTGGACGGCCTGAGCGCCGTCCAGCCAATCCCTTCAGGGATCGCGGCAGTATTCGTACAGGCGCATCGAACAAGAAACTACCTCACACAGCGATTTCGAAGGGTTCGCTCCTGAACCCGGCCACGCTTGGCAGCCTTGGATCTCGACGCTGTACCGGATTGATGATTCTGAAGAATAGGAACACGCCAATGAACGTAGTCATGGTGCTCAACTACAAGGCCCCCAACGAAACCATCAGTTGTGTGGAGAGCATCCTCAAGCACTGCCCGTCCATCGATCACACGGTGGTGGTGGACAACGATTCCCAGGACGGCTCCATCGACGTCCTGCAACGCTGGCAGGCCGAAAACGGCCTGAGCCAGGTCACCGTGCTCGCCAGTCCGCGCAACGACGGCTATGCCGGTGGCAACAACTACGGCATGCGCTGGGCGCTGGACAATCTGGCGGTCAAGCATTTCTGGGTCGTCAACAACGACGCCTACGTCAAGGACGATGCCTTCGCGCCATTGCTGGCCGAACTGCAGCGCGCGCCCAAGACCATCGTCGGCTCGGTGATCCTGAGCTCCCAGACCGGTCGCCTGGAGTGCTACGGCGGCGGCATCCTCTATCCGCTGCTGGGCAAGTCCAAGCTGCTGGGCAAGGACATCGAGGTCAGCGAGATCTCCAAGCTGGACCGTGAACCCGACTACATCATGGGGTGCAGCATGGCTTTCTGCGCCAGCCTGCTGACCGAGATCGGATTCATGGACGAAGCCTACTTCATGTACTCCGAAGAGGTGGACTGGCAGCACCAGGCCAAGCGCAAGGGCGTCGCCCTTAAGGTTTCGCCCGAGAGCCAGCTCTATCATTACGGCTCCATGAGCTCGGGTGGACGTAGCGCCTTCTATCACTACTTCCGCAACCGCGCGGCCACCCGTTTCAATCGCAAGTTCCACGGTACCCCCTACGCACTGGTCTCCGCCGTGTTGCTGTCCGGCATCACCGTGCTCAAGGAATTCAAGAATCCGAAACTGGCCTGGTCCGGCGTCAAGGGCGCCTTCAAGGGAGCGACGATGCATGTCTAACCTACGCACCCAAGCCTTTGGTATCGACTTCTTCACCGGTACCAAGGACGAGTTGCTGAACTCGATCAGCCAGGACATCCATCGGCCCTACAGCTACATCGTCACGCCGAACATCGACCATGTCGTGCAGCTGCAGAGCAATGCCGACATGCGCGAGTCCTATCAGCGCGCCGGCAAGCGCATCTGCGACAGCCGGATCCTGATGCCCATCCTCAAGTCGCTGGGCGTCGCCGTGCCCGAGGTCATCACCGGCAGCGATCTGACCCTGAGCATCCTGCGCAAGGCCAACGACGAGCGCCTGTCGGTGGTGCTGATCGGTTCCAGCGAGGATGACGTCGGCAAGTTGCGCCGGATGTATCCACACATCCAGCTGACGCACTACAACCCGCCGATGGGCTTCATCAACGATCCGCTGGAGACGCAGAAATGCGTCGACTTCGTGATGCAGAATCCGTCGGAGTTCATCCTCTATGCCGTAGGGGCGCCGCGTCAGGAAAAGCTCGCGCGGCAGATCGACAGCAGCAAGCGTACCGGTGTCGGCCTGTGTATCGGCGCGTCCATCCTGTTCGCCGTGGGCACCGTCAAGCGCGCACCGCGCTGGATGCAGAAAGCCAGGCTGGAATGGCTGCACCGGCTGTGCTCGGAGCCCAAACGGCTGGCCAAGCGTTACGTGCACGATGCGTTGAGCATCCTGCCCATCTATCTCAAGGAACGCAGCAGTCGACGCACCTGAGTGGCTGCCTCGCAGCGTTCTCAGCCGCAAGGAAGATGACCACCGGACAAGCCGTCCGGTGGTCCCGTCTGGATGGGTAGGTCTATGAGCATTCTCCGTAAAAGTACCGTTTCCTTCGTTCTCCTGATCCCGTTGCTGATCCTGCACCTGGACGTGTTCGGCGAAAGCCCGCACAACCCGGTCGGCATCCTCTATCTGAACGAGCTGTATCTGGCCATCTGCATGGCCTTCACCTTCTTCTACCTGCTGACCAGCATTGGCACCCAGCAGCGCGAATTCAAGATCCTGATGACCTACGCCGTCTATTCGTCGGTGGTCTTCATCGGGTTGCCGGCGGTCTTTTCCTTCCTGTTCTACGGCCAGCCGCTGATCTATGGGCTGATCGAGGAGCGGCGGATCCTGTTCTGCTTCGGCTTCGCCACCCTGATGTTCCTCGGTCGCAACATGACCGCCTCGCAATTCGAGAAGGCCCTGCTGATCACCGCGCTGCTGGCCGCCGTGATGGCCTGGATGTTCAAGTTCGGCGTGCTGCCGGACCTGCGTGACAAACAGTCCTCCTTCGACCGCCCGGACCGTTCCTCCATCGGTGCGCCGGCGCTGTGCCTGGCCTACTTCTACTGCATCCAGACCTGGAACAAGGGCATCTCGCCGATCGATGGCTCGACGCGCAGCAAGACCGTCCACATCGTGCTGGCCATGGTCTTCCTGCTGACCCTGGTGTTCGGTACCCAGACCCGGCAGCTGATCGTGCTGGCGCTGGTTTTCACCGTGTTCTGCCTGAAGAGCAAGTCCATCGTCTGGATCTGCGTCTCTACGCTGCTGCTGTCGCCCTTCTTCATCTTCCCGGACCTGATGAAGGTGCTGGGGCTGAATCTGGACTTCTATGCCCAGTCGGTGGAGGACGGTCCCACCGATGGCGTGCGTGAGCAGACCATCGGCTACATCTTCTCCCACCTCAGCCAGAACCACTGGTTGCCGAGTGGCTCGCTGTCGCTGATGTGGAACAACGGCTTCATCCCCTATTTCGGCGAGTACTTCTTCCTCTCCGATGTCGGGGTGTTCGGCACCCTGTTCCGCTTCGGCTTCCTGGCCTTCATCATCATCCCGGTGTCGCTGTTCCTCTACTATCGCTGGGCCAAGATGCTGCACCCCGATACCGGCTTCGTGGTGACCGCCACCCTGGCCCAGCTGGTGATCTGGCCGCTGGCCGGCTTCTTCGAGTACCTCCAGGCCACCATCTGCTACCTGATGGTGATCCAGGCCCTGCGCGCGCTGCACCACTACAGCTCCGCGTCCGTCCCGGAGACCTACGTCAGCAGTCCCTACCCGCGCCCGAGCAGCCAGCTGGCTCGCCCGGTCTGATCCCTCGTGCCGCCCGGTGTCCGCCGGGCGGCCCCAAGGAGTTTTCACCCCCACGATGTCGATGATCAAAAACAGCACCTGGAACATCCTGGGTGTCGTCATTCCCAGTGCCATCGCGCTGCCCACCATGGGTGTGCTGTCGCGCCTGCTCGGTGTCGAGCAATTCGGCCTGTTCACCCTAGCCTTCGCCATTGTCGGCTATGCCACCCTGTTCGATGCCGGCCTGTCGCGCGCGGTGATCCGCGCCGTCGCCATGCACCACGGCGACAAGGAGCGCAACCGGCTGGTCATGGGCACGGCCACCGGCGCCGTCATCGGCCTGAGTCTGCTGGCGACACTGCTGCTGTGGTTCGGCGCGGGCAAGGTGGTGAGTCTGCTGCACGTCTCGCCCGAGCATTTCGACAATGCCGTGGCCGGCTTTCGCTGGCTGAGCCTGTGCGTCCCGCCCTTCCTGCTGGCGACGGTCTGGTTCGCCTACCTGGAAGGCAACGAGCGCTTCGGCGAATTCAATATCCTGCGGACCTTCTCCAACAGTCTGCTGGCGATCGCGCCGCTGATCGCGGTACTGATCGAACCGAGCTTTTCCGCCACCGTGATCGGCCTGGTGCTGGCCCGGGTGGTCTCCATGGCGCTGGCCTACTGGCCGTTGCACAAGGATTTCCCGGAAGGCATCCGGACCTTCAAGGCCGAGGTGTTCAAGGAGCTGTTGAAATTCGGCAGCTGGATGACGGTGAGCAACATCATCAGTCCGCTGATGGTCTATTTCGACCGCTTCGTGCTGTCGCACATGGTCGGTGCCAGCCGCGTGTCCTTCTACACCGCCCCGGCCGAGGCGGTCTCGCGGATGCTGATCATCCCCAATGCCGTGGCCCGGGTGGTGTTCCCGCTGCTGAGCAAGAGCAGTGAGGACGCTACGCGCCAGGCCAACAAGGCCTTCTGGGGCCTGTTGCTGATCAGCCTGGCGATGGTGCTGCCGATCCTGGCGCTGGCGCCCTGGATCATGACCGTCTGGATGGGCCCGGAGTACGGCGGCGATGCCGCGCAGATCCTGCGCATCCTGGTGGTGGGCTTCATCTTCAACGCCCTGGCGCAGATTCCCTTCGCCAAGATCCAGGCCCGCGGTCATTCGCGGACCACCGCGATGATCCATCTCGCCGAACTGCTGCCCTACCTGGGTCTGCTGGTGGTCTGCATCCAGCATTTCTCCATCATGGGCGCCGCCATCGCCTGGACCATCCGGGTGACCGTGGACTATCTGGCGCTGGAATACTTCGCCCGGCGCACACCGCCGCTGCAACCCGCGCCGGTCTATCAGCAGAGCTCCTGAGGGAGCCCTGCCCAGACGAATTTCCGCAATACACGAGAGGTGCTGTCCGTGTCACGAGTGAAACGTCGTATCGGTGGTGGCCTGCTGGCCACCGTCTTGTTGTCCGCGGCGCTTTATGGCCAGGCTCAGCCCGAGTCGGCGACGGCCAAGGTGGACCTCATCGGCATCAACATGTCGGCCGCCGGCTTTGCCGGCCAGGTCCTGCCAGGCGTGGAAGGCACCAACTACTTCTACCCCACCGAAGATTACTTCCGCCGCTACGCGGCCAAGGGCATCCGCTTCATCCGCTTTCCCTTCCTCTGGGAGCGGGTGCAACCCCAGCTGGGCGGTGAACTGGACCAGGCCCAGGTCGCGCTGCTGCAGCGCACCCTGGATTTCGCCGACAAGTACGGGATCCGCGTGATCCTGGACATGCACAACTACGCGCGCTATCGCGGTCAGCTGATCGGCTCTTCCCAAGTGCCCTACGCCAGCTACGCCGATGCCTGGAAACGCCTGGCCCTGACCTTCCAGAAGCATCCGGCGCTGTACGGCTACGATGTCATGAATGAGCCCCATGACACCCAGGGTCTCTGGCCCCGCGCGGCCCAGACGGCCGTGGACAGCATCCGCAGCGTCGACATGAAGACGCCGATCTTCATCGCCGGCGACAGCTGGTCCAGTGCCCAGCGCTGGCCCCAGGTGAATGGCGACCTGCTGATCAAGGATCCGGCGGACAACCTCATCTATGAGGCCCATATCTACTTCGACGACGATTCCAGCGGCAATTACGCCTCGGGCATGAAGGGCGTCCATCCCATGATCGGCGTGGAAAGAACCCGCCCCTTCATCGAATGGCTGAAACAGCACAATTTGCGCGGCTTCGTTGGCGAATATGGGATACCTGCACACCCACAGTGGCTGGAAGCCATGGACAATCTGCTGAGCTATCTGGGCGAGCAGTGCGTACCCAGCGCCTATTGGGCGGCCGGTCCGGGCTGGGGCGACTATCCTCTGGCCATCGAACCCAAGAACGGCACGGAGAAGCCGCAGACGGCCTTGCTGCAAAAACACCTGAACAAACATGACTGCCAAGTCATAGGACCTCGTTAGCGGAGATGTGACAGATTTCGAACGGCGTCACCTTTTTCCGCTCCCGGGGCGCTGAACTCGATGGCTAAAGGCCAGTCCTAGACCAGCAGACTCAGGTGCTCATACAACTAAAAGCTGAGACCTCGAGTTCTCTCGTACGCTGGACAGACGGGTCACCTGGAACCTGGTCCACCGTCGAGGCTCGCCGCGTCTTGCGAAGGAACACCATGAATAACCGGCTCGTTGCTTATACCTTCCGATTTATTCCTCTTGCTCACACTCAATCAGCAATCAAGGACGAATGACATGAAAACCAAATTTACCGCTCTGGCCTTGCTGTCCGGCATCGTCCTGCAGGGTTGTGCCTACTCCCCGGGTCAGTACCTGGACCAGGACGACCTGAAGAGCGATCCGAGCATCCAGGGCACCAAGGTCCAGCTGATCCCGATCACCAGCTCGCTGCTGATGAGCCAGGATTCCGCGGCCCTGTCCAAGGCTCCCGACCTCAAGCCCCTGCTGGACTACAAGCCGCAGGCTTACCGCGTCGGTGCGAGCGACCTGCTCTACATCACCGTCTGGGATCACCCCGAACTGACCGCTCCGTCCGGCGCCCAGCAGCAGCTGGAAGCCAACGGTCGCCTGGTACGTCCGGATGGCACCCTGTTCTACCCCTACGTCGGCACCGTGCGCGCCGCCGGCAAGACCCTAGAAGAGATCCGCACCGATATCTCCCGCCGTCTGGCCACCTTCATCGACAATCCCCAGATCGACGTCAGCGTGCTGAAGTTCGGCAGCCAGAAGGTCACCGTCTCCGGTGCGGTGAACAAGGGCGATGCCATTCCTCTGACCACCAAGCCCATCACCCTGGTGGAAGCCCTGGGCCAGGTTGGCGTGGCCAACACCGGTGGTGCCGATCTGACCGGCGTGACCCTGGTCCGCGACGGCAAGGAATACCGCCTGGATACCGACAGCCTGAACCGCAAGGATTCCAAGCTGTACGGCATCTACCTGAAGGACGGTGACAGCATTCACCTGCCCTACAACGATGCCCGCAAGGTCTATGTGGTCGGTGAAGTCCGCTCGCCCGCAGCGGTCAGCTACAAGATCACCAACCTGAACCTGATGGAAGCCCTGAGCCAGGCCGGCGGCATCCAGCAGGAAACCGCCAACGCCGATGCCGTCTACGTCATCCGTGGCCCGGAAGATCTGAAGGCGCCGGGTGCCACTGCCCAGGTCTTCCACCTGGCGGCCAAGAACCCGACCGCCTATGTGCTGGCGCAGAACTTCCATCTGCAGCCGCAGGACGTGGTCTTCGTTGGCCCGGCCGGTATCACCCGCTGGAACCGCTTCGTCAGCCAACTGCTGGGTTCCACCAACATCCTGTCCTCCAGCGCCAGCCTGAACAGCAGCTTCAAGTAATAGCGCTCGCTTGCCGTCATGCCGGTTACCGCCGCGCATGACGGTAATTCCTCTGACGTTCTGCTACACCCTCCCTCTGCATCTCTGCACTATTTTCCCCGCCAAAAAAATCTGAAATCCGCTGCCTAGACGGCCTCGCCCGTCGCCGATTAATTATTTCGATACCTATTAGCCCCATAATTGCTGCCGCTCGGCCTGGCACAGGCAGTTTTTCGTCACGCTTTTGCGTAATGTAGCTAACCTGATACCGAAGTTGGGCACGTTTAAGGACTGGGTGTGGCGTCAGGCAAGGCAACAAGAGCAAGGTCCCGCTTCGGTTGGTGGCGCAGGCTGACGGTAGGGCTGCTGGGCTATCTGTCTCTCTTGGGGACGGCCCTGGCGGCGCCCGCCAGCGTGGCGTTCTGGTACGCGGAAAAACCGCCGGTAGCCGAACTCGCGCAGTTCGACTGGGTGGTGCTCGAACCCGGACATGCCAGCGCCGCCGATGTCCGCGCCCTGCACGAGGCCGGAGCCCAACCCTTCGCCTATCTGTCCATTGGCGAATTCGCCGGCGATGCGGCGGCCCTGGAAAAGGCCGGCCTCAGTGCCGGTGCCAGCCCGGTGGCCAACAAGGCCTGGGGCAGCCAGGTGATGAACCTGGCGTCGCCGGTCTGGCGAGCCCATCTGCTCGAACGCGCCGCCCAACTGGCCAAGGCCGGTTACACCGGGCTGTTCCTCGATACCCTCGACAGTTTCCAGCTGGTGGCCGAAGACCAGCGGGAAAGCCAGCGCCTGGCGCTCAAGAGCCTGCTGGCCGACCTGCACCGCCGCCAGCCGTCGCTCAAGCTGTTCTTCAATCGCGGCTTCGAGGTGCAACCCGAATTGCCCGGGGTCGCCGCCGCCATGGCGGTCGAATCCATCTATGCCGGCTGGGATGCCGCCAAGAAGACCTATCGCCCGGTCAGCGAGCAGGACCGCGCCTGGCTGAAGCCGCGAATCGAGGCGGCGCGCAGTGCCGGCATCCCCGTCATCGCCATCGAGTACCTGCCGCCGGAGCAGCGCGACGAAGCCCGGCGCCTGGCCAAGCGGCTGCGCGACGAAGGCTACGTGCCCTATATCACCACCCCCGATCTCAACACCCTGGGCATCAGTTCGGTGGCCCTGCAGCCACGCCGGCTGGCGCTGCTCTACGATGGTCGCGAAGGCGCCCTGCGCCAGTCGGCGGTGCACCGCTTCCTGGGCAGCGCCCTGGAGTACCAGGGCTATCGCCTGGACTATTTCGATGCCTCCAAGCCGCTGCCCGCGGCCTGGCCCGGCGCCCTTTATGCCGGGGTGGTGGTCTGGATGACCAGTGGCCCGCCACCCAATTCGCGGGATTTCAGCGACTGGATCGGCCAGCGCCTGGAGGAAAAGACGCCGCTGCTGATCCTCGGCGGTCTGCCGCTGGACAACGAAGCCCTGCTCAAGCGGCTGGGTCTGGGCGTCAGTCGCAAACCGCTGCCCGACAACCTGACCCTCAAGGTGGCGGACCCTGCCCTCGCCGGCAACTTCGAGGCACCGGTCAAGTTGCGGACGCGTGATCTGCCCGCCGTGCAGACGCTACCCGGCGGGCCGACACCGGTGGTCAGCCTGAGCGGTCCGGGCGGGACCTTCGTGCCCATGGGCGTGGCCTCCTGGGGCGGCTTCGCCTTCGGCCCCTATGTCATGGAAGACGGTCCCGAAGCCAGTCGCTGGATCATCGACCCCTTCGCCTTCACGGCGAAGACACTGCAACTGCCACCCCTGCCGGTACCCGATCCGACGACGGAGAACGGCCGGCGCATCGCCACCGTGCACATCGACGGCGACGCCTTCGCGTCCAAGGCGGAGATTCCGGGCGCGCCCTTTTCCGGCCAGGTGGTGCTGGAGCGGTTCATCCAGCCGCACCCCTTTCTGACCTCGGCCTCGATCATCGAAGGCGAGGTCGGCCCCAAGGGCCGCTATCCGGAGCTGACCGCGCAACTGGAGCCCATCGCCCGCCGCCTGTTCGCCGACCCCAAGGTGGAGGTGGCCACCCACACCTTCAGCCATCCGTTCTTCTGGCAACCGGCGGTCTCCGAGCAGAGCGAGAACTTCGAAGCCCAGTACGGCTACATGATGCAGATTCCCGGCTACGACAAGGTGGATTTCACCCGGGAGATCGTGGGCTCGACGCGCTATATCAATGAACGCCTGACCACCCCGCAGAAGCCGGTGAAGATGGTGTTCTGGTCCGGTGACGCCCAACCCGATGTGGCGACCCTCAAGCTCGCCTACGACAACGGCCTGCTCAACGTGAACGGCGGCAACTCGCACATCACCCGCTCGCAGCCCTCGGTGAGCGGTCTGTACCCCTTCATCCGCCCCACCCCGGGCGGTCTGCAGTTCTATGCGCCCATCATCAACGAGAACGTCTACACCAATCTCTGGCGTGGTCCCTATTACGGCTTTCGCGATCTGCTCTATACCTTCGAGCGCACCGAGCATCCCCGCCGGCTGCGCGGGCTGAATCTCTACTACCACTTCTACTCGGGCACCAAGCAGGCTTCGCTCAAGGTCATGGAAGAGATCTACCAGGGCATGGCCGCCGAGCATCCGCTGTCGCTGTGGATGAGCGACTACCTGAGTCGCCTGCGGGGCTTCTATACCGCCAGTCTGGCCCGGGAAGACGACGGCAGCTGGTCGATCAAGGCCCTCGACGGCCTGCGCACCCTGCGCCTGGATCCGCGCCTGGGCTGGCCGGATCTGCAGCGCTCGAAGGGCATCGCCGGGGTTCGCGACCTGCCGCAGGGACGCTATGTCCACCTGGCCGGCGATCAGGCGCGGCTGGTCCTGCGTGACAGCCGCGATCCCACCCCCGCTCTCGAAGAGGCCAACATCCCGCTGCAGCAATGGGACTACCTGTCGCCGACGCGGATCCGCTTCGCCTTCGCCGGGCAATTTCCGCTGGAGCTGACCCTGCGCGCGGCCTCGGCCTGTGAGGTACGGGTCGGTCGCGAGCGCTACAAGGGCCAGTCAGGACAGGCCGGACTGCTGACGTTCAAACTTCCGCTAACACAAGTGAGTGACGGTGAGATCGTCTGCAGCTAAGAAAACCCGGCTCCTGAGCGGTTGGACACTGCTGGGGGTCGCGCTCCTCACCGCGCTGGTGCTGGTGCTGACCTTTCACGGCAAGCAGGTCTTCCTGCCCGGCGAGGAGCCGGCCGACCAGGTCTCCATCAGCTACGCGCAGGTGCTGCTCAAGGCGACGCCGGACGATACCGGGCTGCGCATGAAGCTGATCGACCAGTTGATCGCCCTGGGGCGCATCGACGAGGCGCGGCGTCAGTTGCAACTGCTGCCCGAGCCCCTGGCCTCGACGCCCTTCTACGCCCTGGAAATGGACATCCTGCAGGCGGAGGCCCAGCCGCAAGGCCTGGCCGACGCCGATCGCGAACGCCTGGCGCAACGCCTGAGCGCCCTGGACGTGGCGACCCTGAGCACGCCCCAGCTGCAACGGGTGGCCGAGCGCGCCCTGCAACTGGCGGATCCGGCCACGGCGGCGCAGCGTTACGTCGAACTGGCCCGGCGTGATCCGCCGCGGCGCCAGCAGTGGCTGGAACAGGCGGCGCGCTGGAGTCTGGCCGGTGGCCGTCAGCAGGAGGCCGCGCGTCTCTATCTGCGCCTGGCCGATCTCGCCGATTCGGCCGAACAGCGCCAGGGCTACCGGCACCAGGCCTTCGATGCCTGGCTCGCCGCCGGCCAGGGCGCCGAAGCCGCCGCCCTGCTGGAGCAGGAACTGCCGCGTCTGCAAGCCGATGCCAGCGGTCTGGCCTGGCTGCAGGCCGGGGTGGCCGCCGCCCAGGGCAGCGGGCGCCTGGATCTGGCCCAGCGGCTGATCGATCGCTGGCGCGAGTGGCAACCGGACGATCCCGCCGCCCTGGAGGCCGCCTACCGACTGGCCCTGGGCCGCGGCGACACCGAACGGGCCTGGAACGAAGGTCATCAGCTGCTGGCCCTGCGCCCGGACGATGAGAAATTGCTCGCGGAACTGGCCCAGCTGGGCGAATGGACCGGGCATATGGACGAAGCCCTCGACCTCTGGTTGCGCCTGCTGGCACGCCAGGACGATCCGGCCCGCCGCGACCACGCCTGGAAGCTAGCCGCCCGGGCGTTTCGCTTCGATGCGGTGGTCGAGTTGCTGGCCGAGGCGTCGCGGCAGCGCCAGCTGGACAAGACCGAACTGGACGCGCTGATCTTCGCCTACGAGTCCCTGGGCGATCCCGCTGCCGAGGAGCGCTGGCTGCGCGACTACATTAGGCGTCAGCCCAAGCAGCGCCTGGCCTGGGAGCGGCTGCAGCAACTGCTGGCCCGTACCGAGCAGGGCGATGCCGAAGCCGCAGGCTGGGCAGCGTTCGGCAAGAAATTCCCGCTGACCAACGCCGAGTATCTGAGCTGGGCCGGCACCCTCTGGGAGTTGTTCAAGCCCGAAGAGGCCTGGAAGGTGCTCGAGGGCATGCCGGCCAAGCAGCGGCAGGGCGACGACTACTGGCGCCTGCGGGCGGAGCTGGCCTGGGAACTGGAGCGCGACGGCGAGGCCCAGCTGGCCTTCGAACGCCTGGCCGCGAGCGACAAGGGCCTGGCCGCCAACGACGAGGACCGGCTGCTGGCGATCTATCTGCGCACGGCGCCGCGCAAGGCCCTGGCCCTGCTGGAAAAGAGCTGGGAAAAGAGCAAGAGCCAGAAGCGCCTGACCGACGCCCTGCAATGGGCCGAGCAACTCAAGGACACGGCGGCGCTGGAGCGGCTGCTGGCCAGTGCCGCGCGCGAGCCGGCCTCGGCCGACAATCCCGCCGTCTGGCTGGCGCGGTCGGGGCTGGACTTCCAGCGTGGTCGCGTCGTCCAGGCCGAAGAAGGCTATCGAAAGGCCTTGCAGCGCTTCCCGGACGACGACCGCTTCCGCGAGCGGCTGCTGTGGCTGCTCATCGACCAGAATCGCCAGACCGAGCTGGCGACGCTGCTGCGCGACTGGAAGGGCCGGGCCCGCGACAGCGACGTGCTCTGGCTACCCTTCGGCAGCGGCCTGGTGCTGCTGGGCCAGGCGGAAGAGGCGCTCGGCTGGTATCGCCGCTACCTGGACGCCCACCCCCAGGACTGGCTGGTGCAGGCCGCCTACGCCGATGCCCTGGACGCCGCCGGTCACCAGGACGCGGCGCTGCGACTGCGCAAGGCCGTCACGCCGCACCTGGCCAACGACGAGGTGCCGGCCACCCCGAGCGCTATGCCACCTACCTGCGGCTGCTCTCCAGCCTGCGCGGCCCCCAGGCGGCGCTGGCCCAGGCGCGCGCCTGGCAGGATGGCTCGCCGAGCATGCTGCAACTCTGGTTCGACCAGTGGCTCGACGCGCTCAGCCAGAACAACGACGACGGCCTCAAGAGTGAATGGCTGGCCTGGGCCAAGAGTCGTGGCCTGAAGGTGCGCCAGTACGAGCAGTTGCAGGAGGTCCTGCGCCGGCAGAATCGTGGCGAGCTGGAGAAGCTGCTGGCGGCCGGCGATCTGGATCCGGCGCAGCGCGTCGAGGTGCTGCAGCGCCTCGGCCATGCCGGCGACGCCCAGGCCGCGGCCCTGACGGCGGCCAGCGACGAGCCACCGGAGGTCATCCAGCGGCAGCTGCTGCGCCAGGCCACCGAACAGGCCGAGCGCACGCCCAATGGCGTCCAGGCCGGCTGGGAGCGCCGCGACTATGGCGGCCTGATTGAACAGGGCAGCGAGGTACGCGCCGCCCGGCGACTCAGCGATGACGTCTATGTCGATGTCCAGCTCAAGCAGAATCGCGTGGAGAGCAGCGGCCTCAAGTCCGACGCCCTGGGCAACGAACACCAGATGCTGCTCAAGGTGCTGAAGAACCTGGCCGACGGCGGTCTGGAAACCACCGTCGACGCCAGCCAGCGGTCGGACAGCAATCGCCTGGGCCTGGGCGTCGCCCGCACCTGGCGCATCGATGGCAACACCGAGATCGAAGCGGCCCTGGACTGGCACCGGCAACCCGACGAGAGCGGCTATCTGCGCGCCCTGGGCCGCCGCGACAGCGTCAGCCTGGCCGGTCGCCACAACCTCACGCCACGCGACCAGCTGAGCTGGCGGGCGGCGCACAATCGCTATTCCAGTCGGGACGGCGATGCCCTGGGCAGCGGCTTCGCCTTCAACCTGGAGCTGAGCCACATGATCTTCTTCGAAGGTCCCACCTGGCAGGTGCGCAGCGGCATCACCTACCAGCAGAACAGTGCGCGCAGCACCCTGCCCGCCAGCGTCACCCGCTACCTGCAGCCGCTGGCCGGCAGTGGCGAGAACGGCGAGGTCACCGTGGCCGACCTGGAGGCCCTGGGCGGCACCCAGCTGTTGCAGGATCGCTATGGCCAGCTCTATGTCGGCAGCAGCTGGCGCCGCGGCATTCCCGGTTCGCTCAACCGTACCCACCCCCAGTACAGCTGGCTGGTGGACACCCTGGTCGGCTGGCAGTGGACCGAGCGCGAATTCAACTACGGTTTGAATGTCGGCCTGGGCATGGTAGTGCTCGGCGACGACGAACTGGCGTTCACCGCCGGCTACCAGTCCGCGCCCCAGGGCAGCGGCGGTCAGGCCGGCAGCACCCTGGGCATTCAATACAGCAATCGAATCGGTCGCTAGGCCGCTTCAAGGGAGAGACCTCATGAACATCACGCGTCTGCTCGTCGCCAGTGTCGCCACCGTGCTCCTGGCCGGCTGCTCGAGCTTTACCCGTCCCAGCGGCGAGGCCCTGCCCAAGGATGTGCGCTGGGGCCTGGTGCCCCTGGCCAACTATGCCCAGGCGCCCATGGCCGGCGACCGCGCCGCGCAGATCCTGGTCAGCGTGCTCGGCGAGCGCGGCATCCGCCCGCAGGTCTACGACGACAGCCAGGGCGGCAATCCCAGCGACGACGAGAAGGCCCGCCAGCGCGCGGCCCTGGACTGGGCGCGGCAGCAGAATCTGCAATACGTGCTCACCGGCAGCGTCGACGAGTGGCAGTACAAGAACGGCCTGGACGGCGAACCGGCGGTGGGCGTGACCCTGCAGGTGATCGAGCCGGCCAGCGGTCGGGTGGTCTGGAGCAACAGCGGCGCCCGCTCCGGCTGGTCCCGCGAGAGCCTGGCAGCCACCGCGCAGAAGGTCCTGCGCGGCACTGCGCAAGAGCTGCAGTTGCGCTGATGGCCCTGCAATCCGTCCACAAGGACTACACTCTGGCGCCCCGCGCCAGTGGCCGCCTGTCCTGGCTGGAAACCCTGCTGGTCACGGCGGCCGCCCTGGGACTGGGATTCTGGCTGGTGCCGGAAGACCCGCTGATGGTCGGCCTGGCCTTTCCCTGGGTGGTCTTCGCGCCCATCCTGATGGGCGTGCGCTATGGCTTCATGCGCGGCCTGGTGAGCGCCAGCCTGCTGGTGGTGGCGCTGCTCTATCTGCACCGCCAGGGCTATCCGGCCTACGAGGAGATCCCGCCGTCCTTTATCGTCGGCGTGCTGCTCAGCGCCATGCTGGTGGGTGAATTCCGCGACCTCTGGAATCGCCGCCTGGAACGTCTGGACCTGGCCAACGACTATCGCCAGCTGCGCCTGGACGAATTCACCCGCGCCCACCACCTCCTGCGCATCTCCCACGACCGTCTGGAACAGCGCGTCGCCGGCAACGACCTCAGCCTGCGCAGCTCCCTGCTGGACCTGCGCCGCCAGCTGCGCGAGGTGCCCCGCGAGCAGGACGCCCTGCAGGCCCTGGCCGAACCCATCGTCGGCCTGCTGACCCAGTACGGCTCGCTGCGGGTGGCGGGGCTGTACCGGGTCGACGGCAATGGCCGGGTGGATCGTCGCGCCCTCGCCAGCCAGGGCGAGATGCCCGGCATCGATCCCGATGACCTGCTGGTGCGCCTGACCCTGGAGCGCGGCGAGACCCTGAGCATCCGCCAGGCGCTGCTGGAGCGCGGCGAGACCCAGCATTCGGCATTGCAGGCCTGCGTGCCCCTGCTGGACACCGAGGAGCGGCTGCTGGCGGTGCTGGCCATCGAACAGATGCCGTTCTTTTCCTTCAACGAACGCACCCTTAATCTGCTCACCATCCTCGCCGGCCACATCGCCGACCTGCTCGGCAGCGATCACCAGGCGCTGGCCCTGGCCGACGA
Source organism: Pseudomonas oryzihabitans (assembly GCF_014522265.1). Lineage (GTDB taxonomy): Bacteria > Pseudomonadota > Gammaproteobacteria > Pseudomonadales > Pseudomonadaceae > Chryseomonas > Chryseomonas aestiva. The sequence continues at coordinate 1,850,150 of NZ_CP017024.1, read as the reverse complement.
CGACGCCCAACAATTCTCCCAGCATCTCAAGCGTTCGCTGCGCGATGCCCAGCAGCACGCCCTGCCCGCCTGTCTGTTCTGCTTCGAGATGACCGAGGCCGACGGTGGCGAGCGCGCCCTGGCACTGCTGGAGGGCAGTCGCCGCGGCCTCGACCTGCAACTGCGCCTGACCAACCAGGCGGGCCACCCCTGCCTGCTGGTGCTCCTGCCGCTGACCTCTTCCGATGGCCTGGAAGGCTATCGCCGCCGGCTGCGCCAGCTGCTGGCCGAGCGCCATGGCCAGGACAGCACCCTGGAAAGCCTGGGCGTGCGCAGCCATGAACATGAGCTGCTGCCCAAGACCCGCGCCCAGGAGTTGCGCGTCTTCCTGTTCAACGAGTGTGGCCTGCATGAACAGCAAGTGGCTGTTTAGCGGCGCCTTCGCCTTCGAGGCCAGCAGCTGGGCGCTGCTGTTCGCCAACCTGCCGGTGGCGGCGGCGGCCCTGGCCTTCGTCACCGCCCATGCCGCCGGCAGTGCCCTGCTGGCGGGTGGCGTCTGGCTGTTGCTGCCCAGGCGCTATCAGCGCCCGCTGCCCTGGAGTCCGCTGTTTCTCTTTGCCCTGGCCTTCTTCATTCCGCTGGTGGGCGCGGCCGGGGTAATCGCCGCGGTCTTTCCGGCGCTCTATCTGCCGCGCAAGCGCCGCGAGATCGCCTGGGAAGCGCGCAGCGTGCCCAATCTGCCGTTCCGCCCGCTGGAGCGTCGCGAGGAGATGCTGTTCAGCGATGGCGGCCTGCAGGACGTGCTGCGCCATGCACCCAGTACCGACAAGCGCCTGACCGCCCTCTTCGCCACCCGCCGCATGCCCGGGCGCGACGCCATTCCCATCCTCAAGCTGGCCCTGCGCGATCCGGCCGACGACGTACGCCTGCTCGCCTATTCGATGCTCGACCAGCAGGAAAGCCAGATCAACCAGCGCATCGAGACCCAGCTCGGCGAACTGGCCAGCACCCCTGCGGAACGCCAGCCGGCGCTGCACGGCACCCTGGCCCGCGGCTACTGGGAGCTGGCCTATCTGGGCCTGGCCCAGGGCAGCGTCCTGCGCCACGTGCTCGGCCAGGCGCGGGAACATATCGAACTGGCCCTGGCCGGTGAAGAAAACGAAGAGCTGCGCATCCTCGCCGGGCGCATTGCCCTGGAACAGGGCGAGCCCGAGCGCGCCCTGGAATTCTTCCAGGCCGCCGAGGCGGCGGGCGTGCCCCTGGCCCAGCTGGCGCCCTTCCGCGCCGAAATCGCCTTTCTGCGCCGCGATTACGCGGTCATCCCGGCGCTGCTCGACAGCCTGCCGGCGGATCTGAAGAAGCGGCCGCCGTTCGCCGCCCTGGTGAAGTACTGGTTATGAAAGACGCCCCCGCCGCGACCGTGACGCCCGATGTCTGCCTGCTCCTGGAGGGCACCTGGCCGTATGTGCGCGGCGGGGTGTCGAGCTGGGTCAACCAGCTGATCCTCGGCCTGCCGGAGCTGACCTTCTCGGTATTCTTCATCGGCGGTCAGCGCGAGAACTACGAGAAGCGCCACTACGCCATCCCGCCCAACGTGGTGCACATCGAGGAGCACTTCCTCGCCGGCTCCTGGGTGCCCAAGGGCGCGCCCATCAGTCCGCGGCGCCAGGCGCCGGTGCAGCTGCTGCGCGATCTGCACGCCTTCCTGCACCACCCCGACGAGCCCAGCGCCGCCCAGGGCGATGCCCTGGTGGACGCCTTCGCCCAGGGCAGCGTGACCCTGGACGACTTCATGTACAGCCGCGCCAGCTGGGAAGCCATCACCGAGGGCTACGAGCGCTATTGCACCGACCCGTCCTTCGTCGACTACCTCTGGACCCTGCGCGCCATGCAGGCGCCGCTGCTGATGCTGGCCGAGGCCGCGCGCCGGCTACCGCGACCGCGGATGATCCATTCCATCTCCACCGGCTATGCCGGCATGCTCGGCGCCATCCTGCAGCGGCGCTGGGGCTGCAACTTCCTGCTCAGCGAGCACGGCATCTACACCAAGGAGCGCAAGATCGACCTGGCCCAGGCCAAGTGGATCGCCGAAGGCCCGGACGAGGCCCTGCGCACCGGGCTGGACGTGGACGTCAGCTATATTCGCCGGCTGTGGATCCGCTTCTTCGAGCGCATCGGTCTGCTCACCTACAAGGCCGCCGATCCGATCATCTCGCTCTATGACGGCAACCGCCGCCGGCAGATCCAGGACGGCGCAGATCCCGCACGCTGCCGGGTGATCCCCAACGGCATCAGCCTCACCCAGTGGCAGGACGCCCTGGAGCGTCGCCCCGAGGGCGTGCCGCCGGTGGTCGGGCTGCTCGGCCGGGTGGTGCCGATCAAGGACGTCAAGACCTTCATCCGCGCCATGCGCGGGGTGATCAGCGCCATGCCCGAGGCCGAGGCCTGGGTGGTCGGTCCGGAAGACGAAGACGAGGAATACGCCGCCGAATGCCACAGCCTGGTCACCAGCCTGGGCCTGGAGGGCAAGGTGAAATTCCTCGGTTTCCAGAAGATCGGCGACATCCTGCCCAAGCTCGGCCTCATGGTGCTGACCTCCATCAGCGAGGCCCAGCCGCTGGTGATCCTCGAAGGCTGGGCCGCCGGCGTGCCGGTGGTGAGCAGCGACGTCGGCTCCTGCCGCGAGCTGATCGAGGGCTCCATCCCCGAGGACCGCGCCCTGGGTACCGGTGGCAGCGTGGTCGCCATCGCCGATCCCCAGGCCACCGCCCGCGCCATCCTCGCCCTGCTGCGCAATCCCGGTCGCTGGCAGGCTGCGCAGCGCACCGGGCTGGCCCGGGTCAATCGCTACTACACCGAGCCGCTGATGCTAGAACGCTATCGCGAGCTCTACCAGGACGCCATCGGGAGGAGCCTCTGACATGGCCGGTATCGGCTTCGAACTGCGCAAGATCCTCGCGCGCGACTCCTACACCGCCACCCTGCGCGCCTATGTCTACGCCGGCCTGATCAGTTCGGGGCCCTGGGTGCTGTCGATCATCAGCGTCATGCTGATCGGCGTGCTGGCCACCGGCATCGTCACCCCCAACGTGCTGATCCGGCAATTCCTGGTCACGGTGACCTACCTCATGGCCAGCTCGCTGATCCTCACCGGCGGTCTGCAGCTGTATTTCACCCGCTTCGTCTCGGACCGGCTGTTCGAGGAGAAGCAGACGAGCATCCTGCCCAATCTGGTGGGCATCCTGCTGCTGGTGACCCTGGTCGCCGGGGGCCTGGGCTTCGTGCTGCTGGCCACCCTGTTCGACCAGCCCTTCGCCTACCGGCTGCTGGTGCTGGCCAACTTCGTCACCCTCTGCGACCTCTGGCTGGTGATCATCTTCCTGTCGGGGATGAAGGCCTACAACCGCATCCTGGTGGTGATGACCCTGGGCTACGCCATCATGATCGCCGCCGCCTTCATGCTGCGCTTTCTCGGCATGAACGGCCTGCTGATGGCGCTGCTGCTGGGCCACGCCGCGCTGCTGTTCATGTTTCTCTACGACATCATCCGCGAGTACCCGGCCGATCGCCTGGTGGCCTTCGACTTCCTCGACCGCAAGCAGATCTTCCTCAGCCTGCTGGTCACCGGGCTGTTCTACAACCTGGGCATCTGGGTCGACAAATTCGTCTTCTGGTTCAATCCGCTGACCTCCGACGCCGTCATCGGTCCCCTGCGCGCCTCCATCCTCTACGACCTGCCGATCTTTCTCGCCTACCTCGCCATCATCCCCGGCATGGCGGTGTTCCTGGTGCGCATCGAGACCGACTTCGCCGAATGGTACGAGCGGGTGTTCAACGCCGTGCGCGGCGGCGAGACCCTGCAGCACATCAGCCAGCTCAAGGAACAGATGATCCTGGCCATCCGCCAGGGCCTGCTGGAGATCTGCAAGGTCCAGGGCCTGACCCTGGTGCTGGTGTTCCTGCTGGCGCCGCAGCTGCTGGCCTGGCTTGGCATGTCGCACTACTACCTGCCGCTGTTCTACATCGACGTGGTGGGCGTGAGCATCCAGGTGGTGTTCATGGCCCTGCTCAACGTCTTCTTCTACCTGGACCGGCGCGACACCGTGCTGATGCTCTGCACCCTGTTTCTCGGCCTCAACCTGGCGCTGACCCTGCTCAGCATCGAGCTGGGTCCGAGTTTCTTCGGCTACGGCTTCACCGTCTCCCTGGCCTGCTGCGTGCTGCTGGGTCTGCACCGCCTGGACCGGGTGCTGGACGACCTGGAATACGACACCTTCATGCTCCGGCACTGACGGCCGCCGGCACCGGACGAACGGTGTGACCCGCCCACCCGGGAGGCGTCCAACACAGCTCACCCCTGCAGGACCCTGCCATGAATACCGCCGCCTTGCGCCTCGTGATCCAGACCACCCAGGTGCGCGCTCGGGACAGTGGCGAGGCCAGCCGTACCTTTGCCGACCAGGCGGCGCGTACGACCAGCGCCGATGCCACCCGCGGCGCGGCCCTGGAGCGCTTCGCCAGCGCCTATGTCGACAAGGTGCCCGATGCCCTCGAAGCCCTGCTGCTGCAGGCGCGGGCGGTGGCCTTCGAGGCGCCCCTGGCCGGGGTGCTCGAGCGCGCCCTGGCCGGTTTCGCCCCGGCGGCACTGGCCCAGGCGCCTTCCGCCAGCCTGGCGCTGCTGGCCGCGGCCTATCGTCTCCATCGTCTGCTTGAAGGCCTCCAGCAGCGCCTGGCCGCCTGGTGGGGCGCCACTGGCGAATCGACGGCGCCCAGCCTGGGCAATCTCATCGCCCACCAGGTGCTGGGGCAGCTCACCGTGGCGGCCCTGGAAGACGCTGTGGAAGGCTGGCTCGATGACCTGGACGCCAGCGTCGAGGCGCCGTTCACCCAGCAGTGCTTCCAGCCCCGGCAACGGCGCGGCGCCCTGGCCACGGCCCGCCCGGCCCTGACCTTGAGTCGCCAACGCCAGCGCAGCGTTCGATAAAACGCACGTTTCGGCGCCCTCGGCGGCTAACTGTCAAATATATTGATAACCCTTCCGGGCCGGTTTAGGGTGGCTGCTCACCGCCATTAGCGAGGAGTCACCCATGAGCTTGCCCAGCCGCGCCGAGTGGGAGCAGCGCTTCCAAGGTCTCACCCTGGAAGGTCGCGCCTTCATCGACGGCGCCTATGTCGACGCCGCCGCCGGCGCCACCTTCGATTGCCTGAGTCCGGTGGACGGACGCTTCCTCGCCAAGGTCGCCAGCTGTGACGCCGCCGACGCCGACCTGGCCGTCGCCGCCGCCCGCGCCGCCTTCCAGAAGGGCACCTGGGCGCACCTGGCGCCGGCCCAGCGCAAGCGCGTGCTGATCCGCTTCGCCGACCTGCTGCTGGCCAACGCCGAAGAGCTGGCGCTGCTGGAAACCCTGGACATGGGCAAGCCCATCGGCGACTCCCTCAGGATCGACGTACCGGCATCGGCCAATGCCATCCGCTGGAGCGCCGAGGCCATCGACAAGCTCTACGACGAGGTCGCCCCCACGCCCCATGACCAGCTCGGCCTGGTCACCCGCGAGCCGGTTGGCGTGGTCGCCGCCGTGGTGCCCTGGAATTTCCCGCTGATGATGGCCTGCTGGAAACTCGGCCCGGCGCTGGCCACCGGTAACTCGGTGGTGCTCAAGCCCTCGGAGAAGTCGCCGCTGACCGCCATCCGCGTCGCCCAGCTGGCCCAGCAGGCGGGCATCCCCGCCGGCGTGTTCAACGTGCTGCCGGGCTACGGCCATGAGGTCGGCAAGGCCCTGGGCCTGCACCCGGACGTCGACACCATCGTCTTCACCGGCTCCACCCGGGTCGCCAAGCAGCTGCTGGCCTATTCCGGCGAATCCAACATGAAGCGCGTCTGGCTGGAAGCCGGCGGCAAGAGCCCCAACATCGTCTTCGCCGATGCCCCCGACCTCAAGGACGCCGCCGCGGCGGCCGCCAGCGGCATCGCCTTCAACCAGGGCGAGGTCTGCACCGCCGGTTCGCGCCTGCTGGTGGAGCGCTCCATCAAGGAGGAATTCCTGCCGCTGGTGGTCGAGGCCCTCAAGGGCTGGAAGCCCGGCCATGCGCTGGACCCCGAGACCAACGTCGGCGCCCTGGTGGACACCACCCAGCTGGAGACCGTGCTGCGCTACATCGAGGCCGGCCATGCCGAAGGCGCCACCCTGGTGGCCGGTGGCAAGCGCACCCTGGAAGAGACCGGCGGGGTCTATGTCGAGCCGACCATCTTCGACGGCGTGAGCAACGCCATGAAGATCGCTCGCGAAGAGATCTTCGGCCCGGTGCTTTCGGTGATCACCTTCGACACCGCCGAAGAAGCCGTGCAGATCGCCAACGACACCCAATACGGCCTGGCCGCCGCGGTCTGGACCCGCGACATCTCCAAGGCCCACAAGACCGCCCGCGCCCTGCGCGCCGGCAGCGTCTGGGTCAACCAGTACGACGGCGGCGACATGACCGCGCCCTTCGGCGGCTTCAAGCAGTCCGGCAACGGTCGCGACAAGTCCCTGCACGCCTTCGACAAGTACACCGAGCTCAAGGCCACCTGGATCAAGCTGTAAGCCCCATCAGGCTGATCCCGGCCGGGATCAGCCTGCGACCCTTCAGCGCTGCTGGATCGTCGCCTGGTTACCGAAGCCGCTCTGCGTGATGCGCGCCGTGGAACCGATCTGGTCGATCACAGCCGAATGGGCGTCGCCGGTCTGGCTGATCATGGCACTGGCGCCGCTGAAGCTGTCCGGCACCGTGTCCTGGGTGATGGACGCCAGGTTGCCATTGCCCTGCTGCTGGATCTCCGCCTCCACCCGCACGCCGCTCTGGACGAAGCTCGCCTGGTTGGCATCGCCCGCGCTGGTGCCGGTGATCCGGGCTTCCAACCCGGTCTGGGTGGCGCTCAGCTCGTTGTCGTTACCCTGCTGGCTAAAGGTGATGTCGCTGAAGCCGGCACGCTGCGACAGCGTCGCCTGGTTCGCATTGCCCGTCTGCGTCAGCGCCAGGGCACTGCGATAACGACTGGTCAGCTGATCCGCCTGCACACTGTTGTCAGCGCCTTGCTGGCGCAAGGTGGCGCTGCCGCCGGCGAAGGACACGTTCTGCGTCAGCTGCACGGCGTTACCGTTGCCGGTCTGCACCACCTCGGCCACCCCACCGCTGCGCTGCTCCACCGTCAGCCGGTTGCCATCGCCGGTAGTGGTCGCCCGCAGGTCGTTGCCGCCGAAACCCGCCTGGCGCACGCTATGGACGTTGAGATCGCCCGCCTGGTGCAGATAGGCGGAAGCCGCATTGCCGCGCTGCTCCAGCTCCAGGCTGTTGCCCGCGCCGCCGCCGATCTGGGTGAGGTCGGCGAAGTGGTTGCCGTTTTCCAGCTGGGTCACGGCGATCTGCTGATTACTGCCTTGCTGGACGATCTGCAGGCCGTTGCCGCTGGACGTCTGCTCGATCCGCGCCTGGGCACCGAAGGCCTGGCGCTGTTCCAGCGTCGTGCGATTGCCGTCGCCGCGCTGCAGTTGCTCGACGGTGTTGGCGCGCCCGTCGCTCTGATTCAGGGTGGCCTGGTTGTCATTGCCGGCCTGGGTCAGGCTGATGCTCTGCTCGACGGCGAAGGCCGGCGCAGCGAGGCCGGCGAGCAGGGCCGCCAGCAAGGTAGGGGTCTTCATGACGGTCTTCCGCTCCAGTGGCAGCTACCGGGGGCAGGACGACTAGCCGCGAACCCGGCCAGATGCCGGAATCGACCGTACTGCAAGGGAGGCGCCGCCCACGAGCGGCCCGTGCTGAGTGTGGTCAGCCAGGCAACCTCCGCCATCCATCCAAAGAGCGGTTTCGACGAGCGTAGGCAGCCGCCTGCCTGAGCGTTCGGCCGTGCGCCCCTTCCACAGCCAGTGCCGGGTCGCCATGACCCGGCACTGGCGCGGGCCGGATCTAGCGATAGACGTGGTAGGTGGCGTATCTGCTCACCTCCACGCTGCCGCTCCAGCTGCTGACCACCCGCTTGGAATCCCAGTCGTACCAATGCATCCCGGGTGGGTTGGAGATGCCTCGTGAACAGCTGCCGGTCCGTACCCAGGCACCGCGGAACTTGCCGCTCTTCCAGCGCCGTTCCACCACCTGGATGGGTTGCGCCCGATAGCCCGGTTCTATCCTCACGCCCCAGGTGAAGGCGGTACTCATCGAGCGATCCTGCTTGTAGCTGCCATCGACGCCGAGGATGCTCAGGTACTTGCCGATGAAGGGCAGCTTTTCCCCGTTGAGCTTGACCCCCACCGACCAGCCGTAGCTGGAGGTCTTGGTCTCGCCCCAGGTATAGGTACAGTCGATGGTCCCGGTGCTCGAGCAGCGGAAGATCGGTCCACGCCAGATCCAGTCCTCCCAGGTCTTGGCGGCCTGCTGGGTGGAAAAGGCCCGGGAACCGTCACCCAGGATGACGGGCTCGGTGTGGTCGGTGAAACACTCGCCCGCCTGCACCAGACCGGTCGAAAGAATGAAGCCGAGCGCCCCGACCAGGGTGGATTTCACGAAGGTGTTCATGGCTTTGGTCCCTCAAAGTCCGAAGACGTTTTCGATGGTGTTGCTCGCCTGGTCCTGCTTGTTGCTCTGGGCCTTGCTTGCGGACAGGGCATCGGCGCGCGCGGGCCGATCGACGGGGGTTATCAGCAGGCCAGTGTCCTTCTCCGGCTTCTTCACCATCAGGGCATCCGCCTCGACGGTCATGCCCAGCGCCAGGGCCGCGTTCTCACTGGCGAGGTGCTGACCGGGCTGATTGTCGAAGATCACGCGCTTGCCTTGATCGAGGGCGTTGTTGATCTCCTTCTTGACGTTGCCGTCGACCTGCACATTGGGCCCGACCACCAGATAGTCGTATTCACCACCCGTGACGATCTTGGTGTCTTCCGCCTTCAATCTATTGAGGACGAATCCGGTATTGCCCAGCACCTTGAGCCGCAAGTAAGGACCCGTACTCAAAGACTCTGCTGCCTGGGCGGTAGTACCCAACAGCGTTGCTAACATTAGCGTGGCCACAGGTTTAAAGTTCATGTCGAACGCTCCTATTACGACAGTCATGTCACAACTGAAAGTCCTATTGAAATACCGAAAGCCCCCGCGAAACGCTCAACCACGCGGCCCCGGCAGCTTGCGCGGACAGCAGGAAGCCGTTTACCGAAGTCAGCTCCGATAATTGTTCCCCTGACAGTGCTCAGGTAATCATACAACCGCTAACAGCAACGACCTTGATAGCTAAATGCCCGCCTTTAGCCCGCGGGCAAATTCGCTAGCCGTCCAGAAAAAGCCTAGCCAAAGTTTCTTTAAACAAATAGCAACGATTGGCGATCCAGCGAAAGAGATCAGCCAAAAGTAGCAGGCTGTTGTTTTAATCTTTTTATATAGGCATATAAAAAGCGACCTTACCTTTAATTAGAGCCAGTGATCGTCAAAGAGTGGTCAATCTTGTTTGTGTAAAACCAGATAAATAACGCGACTGCCAAAACATCGACAGCCGTCGCCGGCCCGAGGCGACGCCCAGGAAAAATGTAACCAGATATTTCATTGCTAGAGGACCAGTCGAATGCCCGGTCCGGAGGCCACCCGGAGCAGCCAGGCCCACGCCCTGAGCGCGCGGGCCGCGAGGCGGGTATCAGCCCAGCAGATCCACCAGCAGGTCATCGTGGCGGCGCTGCTGGCGATCCAGGCGCAGCTGGCGGGTGCGGAAGATCGACTTGAGGTCCTCCAGGGCGCTGGCGAAATCGTCGTTGATGATCAGGTAGTCGTACTCGACATAGTGGCTCATCTCGCTCACCGCCTCGCGCATGCGGCGCTCGATGATTTCGGCGCTGTCCTGGCCGCGATTGTCCAGGCGCTGGCGCAGCGCGGCCTGGCTCGGCGGCAGGATGAAGATCGACTGGGCGTGGGGCAGCTTGCGGCGGACCTGCTGGGCGCCCTGCCAGTCGATTTCCAGGATCAGGTCGTGACCTTCGGCGAGGTCACGTTCCAGGGCAGCCTGGGAGGTGCCGTAATAGTTGCCGAACACCTCGGCGTGTTCGAGGAAGTCGCCGTGCTCGAGCAGGTTGGTAAAGGTCGCGCAATCGACGAAGTGGTAGTTCACCCCGTCGGTTTCACCCGGGCGCATGGCGCGGGTGGTGTGGGAGACCGACAAGCGGATGTCGGGCAGGGCGTCCAGCAAGGCCTTGACCAGGCTGGTCTTGCCGGCGCCGGAGGGCGCGGAAACGATGTAGAGGGTGCCGGGAAGGGCTGTCATGAAGGTCCGCCTATTCGATGTTCTGCACTTGCTCACGCATCTGTTCGATGAGCACCTTGAGATTGATGGCCGCCTGAGAGGCACGGGCGTCGATGGCCTTGGAACCCAGGGTATTGGCCTCGCGATTGAGCTCCTGCATGAGGAAATCCAGCCGCCGTCCGGCCGCGCCGCTGCCCGCCAGGACCCGCCGCACCTCGGCCACATGGGTCTCCAGCCGATCCAGCTCCTCGGCCACGTCGCTCTTCTGCGCCAGCAGCACCAGTTCCTGCTCCAGCCGTGACGGTTCGAACTCGACGCCTGCCTCGGCGCAGCGCTCGAGGATACGGCGCCGCTGCAGGGCCAGCAGCTCGGGCAGCAGCGCGCGCAGCGTCGCCACCTCCGCCAGCACCTGGGCCAGGCGCTCCTCGATCAGTCGCGCCAGTTCGCGCCCCTCGCGCTGCCGGCCGTCGAGCAATTCATCCAGCGCCGCCTCGAACAGCGCCAGGGTCTGGGCCTTGAGTTCGGCGCCATCCACCTCGGCGCCCGCCAGCACTCCGGGCCAGGCCAGCACGGCCAGGGGGTCGAGCTTGGCCGGACGCGCGATCAGCGCGGCGATGTCTTCGGCAGCGGCCACCAGCTGCGCGGCCCGGCGGGCATCGATGCGCAGGGCCACGCTCTCGTCGCGTTCCTCGCGCAGCACGCACTCCAGCTTGCCCCGCGACAGGCGTCGGCGCAGCGCCTCGCGCACGCCGGACTCCAGATCGCGAAAGGTCTCCGGCAGCCGCAGGTGGGGCTCCAGGTAGCGGTGATTGACCGAGCGCAACTCCCAGCTCAGGGTGCCCTGGGGTCCTGGCCGCTCGACCCGGGCGAACGCCGTCATGCTGTGCACCATGGCAGGATCCTCGTCTGACGATGCGCGGATCTGGGGCGATCCCGAGCGACCACGCATGTAAAACGCACGATTCTAGCGCACCTGATCGGAGCGACCCAATGCATCCGTGTCGCATGAGCCGGACGCTCTCTATACTATGGGTCTGATATCTACGCCTTACAGGAAGCCCGCAATGAAGCGTCCCAGTGGCCGCGCCGCCGATCAGCTGCGCCCCATCCGCATCACCCGTCAGTACACCAAGCACGCCGAGGGTTCGGTTCTGGTGGAGTTCGGCGATACCAAGGTGATCTGCACCGCCAGCGTCGAGGCCGGGGTGCCGCGCTTTCTCAAGGGCAAGGGCCAGGGCTGGCTCACCGCCGAATACGGCATGCTGCCGCGCGCGACCGGCGAGCGGAATCAGCGTGAAGCCGCCAAGGGCAAGCAGGGCGGTCGGACCCTGGAGATCCAGCGGCTGATCGGTCGGTCGCTGCGCGCCGCCGTCGACCTGTCCAAGCTGGGCGAGAACACCATCTACATCGACTGCGACGTCATCCAGGCCGACGGCGGTACCCGCACCGCCTCGGTGACCGGTGCCTGCGTGGCCCTGGTCGACGCCCTGGGCGCACTCAAGCGCCGTGGCAGCCTCAAGGGCAATCCGCTCAAGCAGATGGTGGCCGCCATCTCCGTGGGCATCTATCAGGGCACCCCGGTGCTCGACCTGGATTACCTGGAAGACTCCGCCGCCGAGACCGATCTCAACGTGATCATGACCGATGCCGGTGGCTTCATCGAGGTTCAGGGCACCGCCGAAGGCGCGCCCTTCCAGCCGGCCGAACTCAACGCCATGCTCGAACTGGCCCAGGGTGGCCTGCGCGACCTGTTCGAGCTCCAGCAAGCCGCCCTGCGCAGCGAGTAAGGAAGCCCTCATGCACGATCTCGTCCCCGCCCCCAGCGCCGAAGCCCGGCGCTGGGCCATGCTCTGCCACTACGCCGCCTTCCTGGGCTTCGTGGTGCCCTTCGTCGGTAACGTGATAGGTCCGCTGGTGGTCTGGCAGTTCAAGCGCGAGGACGACCCCTTCATCGACCGGCAGGGCAAGGAGGCGCTGAACTTCCAGCTCACCGTCACCCTGCTGCACATGATCTGCTGGCTGCTGGTGTGGGTGCTGATCGGTTTTCCGCTGATGCTGCTGGTGGCCTGCGTGGCCTTCGTGCTGACGGTGATCGCCGGCATCAAGGCCAATCAGGGCCGCGACTACCGCTACCCCCTGACCTGGCGGATGGTCAATTAGCGGGCTTTTTGTGGCCTGCTTCTGATATCCGCGTTGAGGATTTCCAGTCGGCCCGGCGTCGTTTGACAGGCGCCGGAAGCCCTCCGCTATCATCCCTTCGGCTTACTTCTCACGCCCTCGCCGCGACCGGCTTCGGTAGTCGCTGGCGGTAGCGTGCCCGCCTATGCGCTTTTGCGTCAGCAGTCCGTCGATAACGCCAAGGTGGCGTGCCCCGACGGTCCTCGCTTCTTACGTCAGGACTGGTGGCCTCCGGCGCCATCGGCATCAAGACAGGGATGATCATCATGTCGGTTGCAACCGCCACCCCCTCCCCCTTCCAGCGTGTGCTCGAATGGCGCTATTCCACCCTCATGGTGTGGACGGCCATCGGTCTGCTGGTGGTCGAGACCTTTTCCGGCTTTCTGCGCTATGCCCTGGACATGGTCGGCGCCTCGGCGCTGGTCTATCTGCCCAAGATCGCCTGTCTGGCGCTGTTCGCCCTGCAGGTGGCGACGGTCAAGCTGCCCCGGGTGATCTGGGTCGGCCTGTTCGCCGGGCTGGCCTATGCCGCCCTCGCCCTGCTGCATGGCGGGACCTTCAACAACGTGCTGTTCTCGCTGTTCGTCTACAGCCCGCTGCTGTTCGGTCTGGTCTGCGGCCGCGAATTGCTCAAGCAGCGCCGCCTGCTGGGCCGCGCCATGTTCCTGCTGCTGCTCGCCAGCCTGGTCGGCATCGCCCTGGACAAGTACACCTCGGTGCCCTGGAAAGGCTACAGCTACAACCTCGGCGGCAACGACATCGCCGGCAATACCCAGTGGGTCGCCGGTGAAGAGGACCGGATCGCCGGCTTCGCCCGGGTCTCCAACGTGCTGGCGGCGCTGATCGCGGTCTACTGCCTGTTCCTCGCGCAATTCGCCCGCTCCAGGACGCTCTGGCTGGTGGTCGCCCTGGTCGGCTTCTTCGGCATCCTGCTCACCACCAGCAAGGCGCCAGCAGCGGCCTTCGCCTTTACCCTGGCGCTGATGATGACCCGCCGCTTCCAGTGGCCGACCTATGCGCTGATCCTGCTGGCGGTGGTGGGTGGCATGCTGCTGCCGGTGCTGAGCCTGATCCGCGACTTCGATCCCCTGGTGGTGATGAGCGACAGCGGCCTGGCCTCCTTCTACGATCGCCTGGTCAACACCTGGCCGAATGTCGTCGCGGAAATGAGCCGCCATGGCTGGACCGTGGAAGGCGCCGGCTTCGGCTTGTTCGGCAGCTCCATGGCCGCCTTCCCCGTGCCGGGGATCGACCTCTTCGTCACCAGCGACAGCAGCGTGGTCTATCTCTGGTGCGTGTTCGGCGTGGTCGGCATCCTCGGCTATGCCATGCAGCTGCCGGTGTTCATCCGCCTGCACACCGCGCCCGACCGCCTTAGCCACACCCTGCTGGCCATCGCCTTCTGCCTCTGCCTGATCGGCTGGACCACCGACCTCTTCGATATCGGCGTCGGCAATCTCTTCGTCGGCATCATCCTCGGCTACGTGCTGATGCGTGATCCGGAAGACGACAACCAGCCAAACCTGCGACCGATCAGCGGCAGCGCCCTGACCGATTGAGCCGCGCCACGCGGCAATGAAAAAGGGCCGACCCCGCGAGGGATCGGCCCTTTTTCATTGCCGCATAGATCAGGTCACTGGGGCCGGATTGAACAGCGCCAGGTCGTTGTGCAGGCGATGGCGCTCGGCCCAGGTCTGGCGGCGGCCACTGGCCACGTCTAGGTAGCACTGGAAGATCTCCCAGCCCATCTCCTCCAGCGACAGCCGCCCGCTCACCACGCGACCGGCATCGATGTCGATCAGGTCCGGCCAGCGCTCGGCCAGCTGGGTGCGGGTCGAGACCTTGATCACCGGCACCATGGACAGCCCATAGGGGGTGCCGCGGCCGGTGGTGAAGATGTGCAGGTTCATGCCCGCGGCCAGTTGCAGGGTGCCGCAGATGAAGTCACTGGCCGGGGTGGCAGCGAAGTACAGGCCCTTGCCGCGGATCTTCTCGCCGGGTGCGATGACCCCGGCGATGGGGCTGGTACCCGACTTGGCGATCGACCCCATGGCTTTTTCGACGATGTTGTTCAGCCCGCCCTTCTTGTTGCCAGGGGTGGTATTGGCACTGCGATCGGCCATGCCCCGCTCCAGGTAGCGGTCGTACCAGTCCATCTCGCGGATCAGGGCATCGGCCACCTCGGGGGTGGCGGCGCGCGGGGTCAGCAGGTGGATGCCGTCGCGCACCTCGGTGTTCTCGGAAAACATCACGGTGGCGCCGGCGCGCACCAGCAGATCGGCGGCCACGCCCAGGGCCGGGTTGGCGGTGATGCCGGAGAAGGCGTCGCTGCCGCCGCACTGCATGCCCACCACCAGCTCGGAAGCCGGCACCGTCTCGCGGCAGCGCCCATTGAGCACCTCCAGACGTGCCTCGATCAGTCCCAGGATCTGCTCGACCATGCCGGCGAAGCCATTGGCCGAATCCTGCAGGCGGAACAGCCACTCCTCTTCGTTCTGCCCGGCGGTGAGCTCATCGCCCGGCATCAGCTGGCTGGCTTGCAGCTTCTCGCAGCCCAGGCCGATGACCAGCGCCTGGCCGCCGAAGTTGGGGTTGCGGCTGATGTTGTGCAGAGTGCGGATGGGGATCACCGCATCCGGGGCGTTGATGGCCACCCCGCAGCCGTAGCTGTGGGACAGCGGCACCACGTCGTCGACGTTGGGGTAGCGCGGCAGGAGCTCCTTGCGTACCCGCTCCACGCAGTGGTCCAGCACCCCTACCACGCACTGTACGGTGGTGGTCACCGCCAGGATGTTGCGGGTGCCGACGCTGCCGTCCGGATTGCGGAAACCCTCGAAGGTGTAGCCTTCCAGGGGTTCGCCGACCTGGCCGGGCGCGGTGGCCTTGGGCAGGTTGTCCAGCGCCGGTGGCTCCGGCATGCGCAGCAGGGCTTCGGTGATCCAGCTGCCGGCGGGAACGTCCTGCAGGGCGTAGCCGATGACCTCGCCGTAGCGCACCACCTCGGCGCCCTCCGCAAGATCCACCAGGGAGACCTTGTGGCTCTGGGGAATGGCCTCGACGGTGGTCAGGCCATCGGCGAAGGCGGTGCCGGCGGCCACGCCGGGTTCGTTGACCACCACCCCGACGTTGTCCTGGGGGTGGAGCTTGATGTAGCGCGGCGAATCACGGTGATCGATCAGGTTCATATTCTTATCCTCTGCCGGGGCTCAGGCCCGGGCCGGGTCAGGCTGGGTCGCGCCCAGGATCTCGCCGTCGGCGGTCCGCAGCTCGACGCGCTGGATGCGACCGACGATGAACAGGTAGCTGAACACGGCCACCAGGGCATTGGCCCCGACATAGACCAGCGCCCACTTGAAGGAGCCGGTGGCGGCGATGAGGTAGCCGATGACGATGGGGGTGGTGATGGAAGCCAGGTTGCCGAAGGTATTGAACAGGCCACCGGAGAGCCCGGCGATCTGCTTGGGCGAGGTATCCGCCACCACCGCCCAGCCCAGGGCGCCGATGCCCTTGCCGAAGAAGGCCAGGGTCATGAAGCCCACCACCATCCAGTCGGCGTCGACATAGTTGCAGAAGATCATGCTGGTGGAGAGCAGCAGGCCGCAGACGATGGGCAGCTTGCGGGCGAAGGTCAGGGAGTGGCCGCGGCGCAGCAGGTAGTCGGAGATCACCCCGCCGAGTACCCCGCCGATGAAGCCGCAGATCGCCGGCAGCGAGGCGATGAAACCGGCCTTGAGGATGGTCATGCCGCGCTCCTGCACCAGGTACACCGGGAACCAGGTCAGGAAGAAATAGGTGATGGCGTTGATGCAGTACTGGCCGAGGTAGACGCCCAGCATCATGCGGTTGGTCAGCAACTGGGTGATGTAGTGCCACTTCGGCCCGCCATCCCGCTGGCGGGCGCTGTTGTCCATGTCCACCAGGCCGCCATTGTCGCGGATGTGCGCCAGCTCCGCGGCGTTGATGCGCGGATGCTCCTTGGGATTGTGGATGTACTTCAGCCAGACCCCGGAGAAGAGGATGCCCAGGACGCCCATGATGACGAAGACGTGCTCCCAGCCGAAGTGGAAGACGATGCCGCCCATGATCGGCGCGAACAGCGCGGTGGCGAAATACTGCGCCGAGTTGAAGATCGCCGAGGCGGTACCGCGTTCGGCGGTGGGGAACCAGGCGGCGACGATGCGCGCGTTGCCCGGGAAGGACGGCGCCTCGGCCAGCCCGACCAGGAATCTCAGCATGAACAGGGTGGTGACCGCCCAGGCCACCGGCAGGCCGCCGACCAGCCCCTGCAACAAGGTGAAGAACGACCAGAAGAAGATGCTGCCGGCATAGACCTTCTTCGAACCGAAGCGATCCAGCAGCCAGCCGCCGGGAATCTGCCCGGCCACATAGGCCCAGCCGAAGGCGGAGAAGATATAGCCGAGGGTCACGGCGCTGATGCCGAGGTCTTTCTGCAGGCTGGAGCCGGCGATGGCGATGGTGGCGCGATCGGCGTAGTTGATGGTGGTCACGACGAACAGCATCAACAGGATCAGGTAGCGCACCCGGGTCGGTCTTGTGGCATCCATGGGGATCCCTCTTGCGTGATTGTTTTTATTGAAGGCGCGGACCCTAGGATGATTGCGCAATCATATCTTGATGCGACAATCGGTCTCAGCCCTTGCGTTTGCCCAAGACTAAGCCATGATTGCGCAACCATACAAGTACGACGTCTAACAAGATCAGGACCGGCGGTCAGGTCGTGGCGCGGTCGATGATATGGAAACCGGTGTCGATGCGCACTGCCTCCCGGCCCTGGTCGCCCTCGTTGAAACGCTGCAGCAGTGCCTCGGCCGCCAGGGTGCCCATGCGATCGCCCTCGACACTCACCGACGACAGCGCCGGGTGCATCTGGGCGGCGCTGGAAAGATTGCCGAAGCCCAGCACCGCAAGGTCCTCGGGCAGGCGCAGCCCGCGACTGGCGGCTTCCGCCATGACGCCCTGGGCGACGGTATCCGAACTGCAGACCACCACGTCGAAGGCCTCGTCACGGGCCAGCAACTGGCGCAGGCCAGCCCGCCCGGACTCCACCAGCGCGGGGGCTGGCAGGATCTCCAGCGGCGGTTCCGCCACGCCCAGCTCGGCCAGCCGTGCCACCAGGCTGCGACAGCGGCGCAGGGCGCGGGGGTCATCCACCGAGACCACGGCGAAGCGCCGATAGCCGCGGGCGTGCAGATGCTCGGCCTGGGCCCGACCAACGGCTTCATGGGAAAAGCCCACCTGCATGTCCAGCGGGTCTTCGCCCAGGTCCCAGGACTCCACTACCGGGATGCCGGCCTGGGCCAGGCGCTGGCGACTGGCGGCGGTATGCAGGGTACCGGTCAAGACGATGCCATCGGGCTTGCGCCCCAGCACCGCGGCCAGCAGCTGCTCTTCCTGTTCGGCGCTGTAGCCGGTCAGGCCCAGCAGGGTCTGGTAACCGGCCTGGGACAGCCGCGCCATCAGCGCCTGGACGGTCTCGGCGAAGATGGAGTGGACGATGGTCGGCACGAACAGCGCCACCAGGCGACTGCGATTGGAGGCCAGACCGCCGGCCAGCAGATTGGGCACGTAGCCGGTAGCCTGCACCGCCGCCAGCACCTTCTCGCGCGCCGCCTCGCTGACGATCTCCGGTCGATTCAGCGCCCGCGAGACGGTGATCGGCGACACCCCGGCGACCCGGGCCACGTCGATCAGCGTGGGGGCGGCGGGATTGACCGCGGCAGTAAGGACTTTGCTGGACTTCTTGGCCATGGATCGCTGGAGACGGGAAAGAGATCGGCCATGGTAACGGTTGGGGCGGGCGGCGTCCCCGGAGAACACCGTAGCGTGGAAAACCGCGCAGCGTTTTCCACCGCGAGCCGCCGTAGGTTGGGTTGAGCGCAGCGAAGCCCAACAGGCTTTGCTCGGGGCCAGCCATGTTGGGCTTCGACGATAGAACCGTCTCAACCCAACCTACGGGCCGCAGTAGCGTGGAAAACGGCGTAGCCTTTTCCACTGGAACAGGGTGGCGAGGGACACCCTCACCCCAGCCCTCTCCCAAGGGGGAGAGGGGGTCAGCCGAGCAGGCGTTCAGCGCCATCCGCCCTGGCCAGAGCGCGATCGATCGTCGGGCCCGTCCCATCGGCGCACCGCCACGGCTGCGACAATCCTCGTGCCAGAGCTGATCGCGGCCGTGGCGGTCCGCCGATGCGACCGCTCCTACAGGCTATCTGGCTGCTGTAGGAGCGGCCGCGATACGCCCTACCCGCCCATCGCCGTCCGAATATCCGCCGCCAGCTCAAGCACCCGAGCTTCCTCGGTGTCCCAGGAGCACATGAAACGCGCCCCGCCGCTGCCGATGAAGGTGTAGAAGCGCCAACCGCGGTTGCGCAGGAATTCCAGCGCCGGTTCCGAGAGCTGCAGGAATACCGAGTTGGCTTCCACCGGGAACATGAAGTCCACGCCGGGCACGTCGCGCACGCGCTCGGCGAGCAGCTGGGCCATGGCGTTGGCATGGCGGGCGTGGCGCAGCCAGGTGTCGTTTTCCAGCACGCCGAGCCAGGGCGCGGAGAGAAATCTCATCTTGGACGCCAGCTGGCCAGCCTGCTTGCAGCGGTACTCGAAGTCCTCGGCCAGGTCGCGATTGAAGAAGAGGATGGCCTCGCCCACCGCCATGCCGCTCTTGGTACCGCCAAAGCAGAGCACGTCGACGCCGGCCTTCCAGGTCACCTCGGCCGGCGTACAGCCCAGGCCGGCCACGGCGTTGGAAAAGCGCGAGCCGTCCATGTGCAGGTGCAGGCCGAGGTCGTGGCAGGTGGCGCTGATGGCCTGCAGTTCGTTGAGGCCATAGAGGGTGCCCACCTCGGTGGCCTGGGTAACGGTCACCGCGCGCGGCTTGGGAAAGTGGATGTCGGCGCGCTTGGTGGCGATCTGCTGGATAGCGCCCGGCGTCAGCTTGCCCTGATGGGCCGGCGCCAGCAGCAGCTTGGAGCCGTTGGAAAAGAACTCCGGCGCGCCGCATTCGTCGGTCTCGACGTGGGCGGTGTCGGAGCAGATCACGCTGTGGTAGCTCTGGCACAGCGCCGCCAGGGCCAGGGAGTTGGCCGCGGTGCCGTTGAAGGCGAAGAACACCTCGCAGTCGGTCTCGAACAGCTGGCGAAAGCGATCGGCGGCGCGCGCCGTCCAGGTGTCGTTGCCGTAGGCGGTCTCGTGGCCGACGTTGGCCGCGGCCATGGCGGCCCAGGCTTCCGGGCAGATGCCGGAATAGTTGTCACTGGCGAATTGCTGGGCGTTGCTGCTCATCGGGCAGTCCTCGCGACGGGTTCGGTACGGGCCAGCAGCCAGTCGCGCGCGGCGCCCTCGACCAGCGGCAGCACGCGACGGCGGACCTCGGCGTGATAGCCATCCAGCCAGTCCAGCTCGTCGCTGCGCAGCAGCGCCAGATCCAGGCAGCGGGTGTCCAGCGGACAGAGGGTCAGGGTCTCGAAGGCCAGGAAATCGCCGAATTCGGTGGTTTCCGCGCGGGTGCACAGCAGCAGGTTTTCCAGCCGCACGCCCCACTGGCCGGGCCGATAGATGCCCGGTTCGTTGGAGGTGATCATGCCCTCGCGCAGGACATGGTGCGGGGTGACCGTGGCATAGAAGGAAATCGACTGAGGTCCCTCGTGCACATTGAGGAAATAGCCCACGCCATGCCCGGTGCCGTGGCCGTAGTCGATGCCGGCGGCCCAGATCGGCTCGCGCGCCAGGGCATCGAGCATGGGTGCGGCGACGCCGGCCGGGAAGCGCGCTCGCGACAGCGCCAGCATGCCCTTGAGCACCAGGGTGAAGTCGCGG
Organism: Pseudomonas oryzihabitans; assembly: GCF_014522265.1. Lineage (GTDB taxonomy): Bacteria > Pseudomonadota > Gammaproteobacteria > Pseudomonadales > Pseudomonadaceae > Chryseomonas > Chryseomonas aestiva. The sequence goes on along the minus strand of NZ_CP017024.1, from coordinate 1,829,911 downwards.
CGCTGGGCGGCGCTGGGGGTGCCGATGGGCACCACCCGGGTGATGTCGGTGGTGCCGCCTAGGTACTGGCCGCCGCTGTCGATCAGCAGCAGGCCGTCGCCCTGGAGCTCGGCATGGGCCTCCTCGGTGGCGCGGTAATGCGGCAGGGCGCCGCCGGCATTGAAGCCGGCGATGGTGGCGAAGCTCAGGGAGACGAAATTCGGCCGGGCGGCGCGGGCTTCGCTCAGCCAGTCGTCCACGGTCAGCTCGGTGAGGCGCTCGCCGCGGGCCAGGGCCGCCTCGAAGCGGGCAAAGAAGACGCACAGCGCCGCGCCATCCTCTTCCATGGCGGTCCGCACCTGGGCCACTTCCGCGGCGGTCTTGCAGGCCTTGAGCAGGGTCGAGGGATTGATCTGCTCGCGCCGCTCGACGCCCTGGGGCGCGGCCTCGGCCAGCCCCAGGGTAACCCGCGCCGGGTCCACCAGCAGGCGACTACCAGCCGGCAGGCTGGCCAGCTCGGTGGCGGCCTGGTGGTAGTCGGCCAGGGTCACGCCGTCCGCCTCCAGGGCCGCGCGGAGCTCGGCCGGCACCTTGGCCGGATCGATGAACAGCTGGCAGCTGTCCTGACTCAGCAGCAGATGGGCGAGGAACACCGGGTTGTAGGGCACATCCGCGCCGCGCAGGTTGAGCAGCCAGGCGATGTCGTCCAGCGAAGAGATGAAATGCCAGGCGGTGTCGGCCTCGACCATTGCTTGGCGCACCTGGGCGAGCTTGGCGCTGCGCGGCTGGGGCGCATGGGGCGCCGCATGGGCGTAGATAGGCGCGGCCGGCAGCGCGGGGCGCCCGGTCCAGATCGTCGCCAGGGGATCGAGGTCGGTTCGTAGCTGGATACCCTTGGGTTCCAGTGCCCGGCGCAGGGCCGCCGCGGCGCCGAGCGACAGCACCTGGCCGTCCACCAGTACCGTGCCACCCGCGGGCACCTGCTCGGCCAGCCACTGCAGGTGGGCCTGGGGCTGGCTGGCGACCTGCTTCATCAGGTCGATGCCGCTGTCCGCCAACTCCTGGGTGGCCTGCTCCCAGTAGCGGCTGTCGGTCCAGACGCCAGCGGCCTGGCGCGTCACCAGCAGCAGCCCGGCGGAGCCGGTGAAACCGGACAGCCAGGCACGGCCCTGCCAGTGTTCCGGCAGGTATTCGGACAGATGGGGATCGGCGCTGGGGATCAGGCAGGCATCGGCGCCCTGTTCGGCCAGGAAGGCCCGCAGGTCGGCAAGTCGTTGAGCGGAAATGGCGGTCATGAGCACCTCGACAAGGTCAGGGGCTCAGTGTGCCGCAGATATAAAAAAGCCGCACCCGAAGGGTGCGGCGGAGAAAGACCAAAGGAGCAAAGAGGGGTGGTCTTTCGAAAACGGAGCGGCTCAGCGACGCGCGTCGGCGGCGGGAGCGGCTTGATCACTGTAGTGCTGCATGGCGGCATGATTCTGATCGACCAGCTTGTATCTCAGGCTGGGATTGTCGTCGGCAGCGGCGAACTGGGCGGCGGTCAGGGTGGCAAGGGTCAGCACCAGGGCGGACAGAGAACGTTTCATGGCGAACTCCTAAAAGGTCGTGTTCATCGGGGTACAGGACCATTCTAGGTAAAGAACGCAGCCTAATAAATAGCATGCTAACTAAATCACTGTTACAAAACCTGCAACAAGCTCGGCCCTAGTCCTTGGCCCAGTAGCGCTGATCTTCCAGCACCCGGTTCTCCAGCTGCAGGCGCTCGGGCAATTCTTCCTTGAGGAAGTCGATCCAGGTCTTGATCTTGGCATCGAGAAAGCGCCGCGAGGGATAGAGCGCATGGATATTGCGCTCGCGCAGGCGGAAGTTGGGCAGCAGCCGTACCAGACTGCCATCGCGCAGGTAGTTGACCGCGATGTAGCTGGGCAGCAGGCAGATGCCCATGCCCTGGCGGGCCACGCTGGCCAGGGCCTCGGCGACGTTGACCTGGAAGACATAGCGCGGCGCGACCTGCTGCTCGCCGTCTTCGCCGGCGAAGACCCAGCGTTCGGAGAAGTTCGGATCCATCAGGCGCAGGCAGTCGTGCTCGGCGAGATCGGCGGGCACCTTGGGTGCCGGACGCTGCGCCAGGTAGCTGGGCGCCGCGCAGACCACGCTGTAGACACCGCCGAGACGCTGGGCGACGAAATCCGAATCGGCCAGTTCGGTGTCCAGGGTGATGGCGATGTCATGCCCATCCTCCAGCAGCGCCGGATGGTTCTGCGAGAGCGTCATGACGATCTCGACATGGGGATAGCGCGCGCAGAAGCGTGACACCAGGGGCGCCAGCAGTTGAGTGCCGAGGCCGGTCATGGAATGCAGGCGCAGATGGCCATGGGGCTTGAGATGGGCGCCGCTGGCTTCGGCCTCGGCCTCGCCGACATCCTGCAGGATGCGTCGGCAGCGTTCGAGGTAGCGTTCACCCGCCTCGGTCAGCGCCAGGCGCCGGGTGGTGCGGTGCAGCAGGCGGGTCTGCAGGTGGCTTTCCAGTTCCGCCAGCAGGCGCGACACCTGGGCGGTAGACAGAGCGAGGGTGTGGGCGGCAGCCGTGAGACTGCCCAGATCCACCACCCGGACGAAGATGCGCATGCCTTGGAAAATATCCATTATTGCCTTTTTCGCAATGGAGTTTCGTCAAGCCGTCACTTTATTGAAAAAGTCGCACGCACGATAGTGGTGCGGTGAGCCGCTGTGGATTCGACATTCTGACCGCGCGAATCCTTCCCTCCGGCAGTGGCTCCTTGGATAGCTCCTTGCGGCCTTCTGGCAGATGTCTCCTCTGGAGACCTCCGCAAGAGGGCCGTTTTTTTGCCCTACCGTTTCGCTCATCGTTCCTCACGCCCCGGCTCGCGAATGCGATAGCTGGCGATGTACAGCGCCGGCAGGAACAGCAGCGTCAACAGGGTCGCCGCGACGATGCCGCCGATCATGGCGTAGGCCATCGGCCCCCAGAACACCTCGCGGGCGATGGGAATCATGCCCAGGCTGGCCGCCGCGGCGGTCAGCAGGATCGGCCGGCGCCGGTGCCGGGTGGCTTCCACCACGGCGTCCCAGGGCGAGCGACCGTCACGCTCGAAGGCGTCGATCTGGGTCACCAGGATCACCGAGTTGCGGATGATGATGCCGATCAGCGCCAGTACCCCGAGGATGGCGACGAAGCCCAGCGGCTGGCCGAAGGGGATCAAGCCCAGCACCACGCCGATCAGCCCGAGGGGCGCCACGCTCGCCACCAGGAACAGCTTGCGGATGCTGTGCAGCTGGATCATCAGGAAGGTGGCCATGAGGAACAGCATCAGCGGCACCACCTCGGCGATCGGGCCCTGGGCCTTGCTGCTCTCCTCCACCGTGCCGCCTACCGCCACCTGATAACGCGGCGGCAGCTTGGCGATGAAGGCATCCACGTCCGGCTGCAGCTGCTTGACCAGATCCGGCGCCTGGATCTCGCTGAGGATCGAGGCCTTGAGGGTGATGGTGGGCAGCCGATCGCGGCGCCATACCAGCGGCTGCTCCAGGGCGTAGTCGATACGGGCGAAGGCCTTGAGCGGCACCGCGACGCCCTGGGGCGTCATGATCTGCAGATTCTCCAGGGTTTCCACCGAGCGCCGCTCGGCCTCGCTGGCCCGCGCCACCACGTTGACCAGGTAGATGTCGTCGCGTACCTGGGTCACCGGGGTACCGGTCACCACGCCATTGAGGATCTGCGCCACGTCCTGGGACGAGAAGCCCAGCTGCCGCGCCTTGTCCTGGTTGACCTCGACCTTGAGCATCCGCGCCGGCTCGTTCCAGTCGTAGAGGAAGTCCCCCAGCTGGGGACTCTTGCCCAGCACGCTGGCCAGCGCCAGGGCCTGGCGGCGTACCTCGGCGACGTCGGGGCCACTGATGCGGTACTGGATCGGCCGGCCCACCGGCGGACCCATCTCCAGCGGCTGGACGTAGCCGGACAGGCCGACGAAGTCCTGGCGCAGCCGCTGCTTGAGCTTGGGCAGCAGGCGATTGCGCGCCTCCAGGTCCTTGGCCACCAGGATCACCTGGCCATAGAAGGGATTCTCCAGCTGCTGGTCCAGCGGCAGATAGAAGCGCACCGCGCCCTGGCCGACATAGGAACTCCAGTGGGCCACGTCCGGATCGTCGGCCAGGGTCTTCTCGAATCTGTCCATCTGCGCGCGAGTGGCGTCGAGGGAGGCGTTCTGCGGCAGGTTGAAGTCGATCAGCAGTTCGGGTCGATCCGAGGACGGGAAGAACTGGTTCTGCACGAACTTCATCGAGAACAGCGCCGCGGCGAACAGCAGCACCGTGAGGAGGATGGTCAGCCAGCGGTGGCGCATGGCGCCCAGCAGCAGACCGTCGGACCAGCGTGCCAGGCGGCCGGGCTGGTCGTGGTCCTTCTGCTTCACCTTCTTCGGCAGGATGTGCACGCCGATCACCGGCGAAAAGAACACCGCGACGATCCAGGACAGGAGCAGCGCCACCGCGATCACCGCGAACAGAGTGAAGGTGTACTGGCCGGCGCTGCTGGAATTGAGCCCGATGGGCACGAAGCCGGCTACCGTCACCAGGGTGCCGGTGAGCATGGGAAAGGCGGTCGACTCGTAGGCGAAGGTCGCCGAGCGGTGCAGCGACTCGCCCTCCTCGCGCTTGGTCACCATCATCTCCACGGTGATCATGGCGTCGTCCACCAGCAGACCGAGGGCGATGATCAGGGCGCCCAGGGAAATCCGCTGCATGGTGATACCGCTGTACTCCATGAAGACGAACACAAGCGCCAGGGTCAGGGGGATCGACAGCGCCACCACCAGGCCGGCGCGCACGCCGAGACTGATGAAGCTCACCACCAGTACGATGATGACCGCCTCGAACAGCGCCCGGGTAAAGCCGCCGACGGCCTTTTCCACCACCTGCGCCTGGTTGGAGACCACGTGCACGCCGATGCCCACCGGCAGGTCGGCCGTCAGCTCCTGCATCTTCTCGGTAAGCGCCTTGCCAAAGGTCTGGATATTGCCGCCGCTGCTCATGGCGATGGCCAGGCCGATGGCCGGCTGGCCGTTGTAGCGAAACAGCGAACTGGGCGGATCGGCGTAGCCGCTGCGGATGTCGGCCAGGTCGGTGAGCCGATAGAAGCGGTCGTCGATGCGCAGATTGACGGCGGCCAGATCGGCGGTGGAGCGGAATTCGCCACTGGTGCGCACGCTGATGCGCTCGGCGCCGGATTCGATGGTGCCCGAGGGGGTCACCGCATTCTGCTGTTGCAGACTCTGCATCACCTGGCGCTGGTCGATGCCCAGGGCCGCCAGCTTGCGGGTGGAGAAGTCCAGGTAGATGACCTCGTTCTCCGCGCCGATCAGCTGCACCTTGCCGATGCCGGGCACGCTGCGGATCTCGCGGCGCACCTGCTCCACCTGGTCGCGCAGCTGGCGCATGCTGAAGCCGTCGCCGGTGAAGGCATAGATGCTGCCGAAGACGTCGCCGAATTCGTCGTTGAAGGCCGGTCCCTGGATGCCCTGGGGGAATTCGCCCTGGATGTCCGAGACCTTCTTGCGCACCTGGTACCAGATGTCGGGAATCGCCTTGGCCGGCGTGGTGTCGCGCAGATAGACGAACACCGTGGACTGCCCCGGCCGGGTGAAGCTCTTGGTGTAGTCGAGGGAATCCAGTTCTTCGAGCTTCTTTTCCACCCGCTCGGTGACCTGGCGCAGGGTCTCCTCGGTGGTCGCCCCCGGCCAGCGGGTCTGGATGACCATGGTCTTGATGGCAAAGGACGGATCTTCCTCGCGCCCCAGCTTCATGTAGGAGAAGACGCCCATCAGCAGGGCGACGAACATCAGGTACCAGACGAAGGATTGGTGGCGCAGCGCCCAGTCCGACAGGTTGAAGCCTTTCATGGCCGAGCGCCCTCCTGATCCTTCACCCGCTGTCCCTCCTCGAGACTGTTCACCCCTGCCGTCACCACCCGCTCACCTACCTTCAGGCCCTTGCCGATCCACGCCAGACCAGCGGCCTCGCGCAGCACCTCGACCGGACGCTGGCGTACCTGCGCCTGCTCGCCCTGGCCTTCCACCACCCACACCGAGGCCCGGCCATCCTGACGCCGCAGCGCCTGGGTCGGCAGCGGCAGGCCCGCGGCCGGTGGCGACTCCAGCTCGCCCTGCACCAGGCTGCCGATGCGCAGCGCGGCCGGCGGCTCGTCCAGAGTCAGGCGTACCCGCCGGGTGCGGGTGGTGGCATCGGCCTGGGGCTCGATCTCGCGCACCCGGCCCTGCACCGCCACCTCGGGATCCAGGGCCATGCGCACGGTCAGGACACGTCCCGGGGTCAGCTGGCCGATGGCCTGGGCCGGCAGATCCAGGACCGCCTCGCGAACATCCGGCCGGGCGACCCGCACCACCGGCTGACCGGCGGAGACCACCTGGCCGACCTCGGCCTGCCAGGCGGTGATCACCCCGTCGAAATCACTCTGGAGTTCGGCATAGTTGCGCTGGTCGCGGGCCTGGCGCTCGGCACTCTGGGCCTGCTCGCGGGAGGCTTCCAGGGTGTGCAGCCGGGTCAGCGCCTGGTCCAGCTGGGAGCGCGAGCCGACCCCCTGGTCGAACAGCTGCTGCTGGCGCCGCGCATCGTTGCGCGCATCACGCCACTGGGCTTCGGCATCGGCGGTCTGGCCCTGGCGACTGCGCAGGGCGTTGTCCTGATCGGTGGGATCCAGCGCCGCCAGCAACTGGCCACGCCGCACCGGCTGACCCACGTCCAGCAGCCGGCGGGTCATGCGGCCGCCGACGCGAAAGCCCAGCACGCTCTCGTAGCGCGCCTGGATGCTGCCGGCGAAGACCTCGCGCCCGGGCGGCGGGGCACTGAGGGTCAGGGTCGCCACCGGCCGGATCGGCGGCGGCGGGGCCTCGTCGTCGGAACAGCCGGCCAGGACCAGCAGCAGGCAGAGCGGCAGCAGCGGCTTCATGGCCGCACCTCGTTGAAGGCGGAGCGCTCGGCAAGCTCGACCTTCTGCCCGGGACTGAGCGCCTGGCCACCGGCGACCACGATGCGGTCACCGGCCTTGAGCCCGTCGCTGACGATGATGCTGTCACGGGTATAGCGCTCGATGCGCAGCGGCTGCAGGCTGACCCGGCCATCGTCATTGAGGCGCCAGGCGGCGGGTTGATCGGTGGTGCCATTCAGCGCCGTCCAGGGCAGGGCGAAGCCCTGCTCGGCCACGCCCTCCAGCTGGGCGTTGACCACCGCGCCCAGGGTCATGGCCGCTGGCGGTCGATCGAGTTGCACCTTGATGCGCACCGTGCCGCTGCTGGCCACCGTCGGCGCGATCTCGCGCAGGGTGCCCTGGGTCGTGATCGCCGGTTGCGCCTGCAGGACGACGGGCAGGGTCTGACCGACCTTGAGTTCGCGGGCCAGGGATTCGTAGAGATCGAAGACGGCGTCGAGCTCGCCACTCACTGCCAGATCGAAGATCGCCGCCCCGGCCTGGACCACCTGCCCGGCTTCGGCATGGCGGGCGGTCAGTACTCCGGCGGCACTGGCGCGCAGCTCGGTATAGCCGAGCTGCTTGCGCGCATCGTCGCGCTGGGCCATGGCGGTCTGCAGGGCGCTGCGCGCACCGTCGAGGGTGGCCTGGGCCTGGTCGTACTGGCTGCGACTGGTGTAGCCCTTGGGCAGCAGCGCGGCCTGGCGCTCGAAATCGACGCGGGCCAGGCGCGTGCGGGCTTCCTGGGCCTCCACCTGGGCCTGGGCGGCGGCCAGGTTGTTGCGCAGATCCTGGGGGTCCAGCCGGGCCAGCACCTGGCCCTCGCGCACGCGATCACCGACGTCCGCCAGCCGCTCGCTGATCTTGCCACTCACCCGAAAACCGAGCGGCGCCTGGACGCGTGCCTGGATGTCTCCGGTAAAGGGGATGCGCTGGCTGTCCCGTATCGGACTCAGCTGCGCCACCACCACCCGTGCCCGTTCCTCGGTGGGAGGTTGCTCCTGGGAGCAGCCCGGTAACAGCGTTACCAGGGTCAGAGCAGCCGTTACCTGGCAGAAGCGAGCAAGGCGGAGAGCCCTCATGATTGTCCTTGTTGGTGGAAGAGGCGCGATCTGCGAACTGACCACGCGCGTCGCAGGGGGTTCGTCTGACGAATTGTCAGGTGCCTGAGGCCACTTGGGAAGCGCTACACCGACGGTCAGGTGCAAACGCCCGCTACCGGAGCGGCCACTCGCCCACAAATGTTCACAAATGCCCTGGAACCCGGCATTCCGGGCGGCAGTCAACTGATATGTGCGCTGTGGACCTGTCCGTCTGCAGCTGATGCCCGACGCCCTTGCGGTGCGGGCCCTATCAGATTCACAGGTTCATTTCGACGAGGCCGAACTCATGAAAAAGCTGCTGATCACCTCTACCGCTGCTGTGATGCTGTCGATGGCCACGGGTGTCTTCGCGGCCGATGCTTCCAAGAGCGCCACGGCCGTCAATGGCGCCGCCACCACCGAGGTGCCGGGCAAGACTACCGTCAAAGGGGGTGCCGACGGCGCTGCCGAGGTGCCCTTCAAGAGCGACAAGCCCAACAAGGTCGACGCCCGCAACCAGAACAACATGCAGTAACCGCCCACCCCGGCGGTAACGAAAAGCCCCGGCATGCCGGGGCTTTTCGTTGTCTGCCGTACAGACGGCGGACAAAACAAACCCCGCCGGAGCGGGGTTTGTGGAAACTGTGCAGCGGCCGGGCTTAGCGCCAGAACGGCTTGTGCATTTCCTGGTAGCGCTGGGCCTCGGTGATACCGGCGTCAGCCAGCATACGGGTATCCAGGCGGGCCAGTTCATTGCGGCTGGCGATGCGACGCTGCCAGGTGGACAGGGTGGAGATAACGCGCAGGGCAGCGGGAACACGGGTGCTGGGCTTGGCGTTGTACAGCGAGGAACTGAAGGTGCGTTCCATGGTGGCTTTCCTTCCCGCTTGTGACGGGTACTGGTCATCGAATGGCGCCATTGTCTCGCCGGACGAGTGCTACCGCCAGTAACAGTACAGGGAAAGGTTCGCGGATCACCTCGCACACAATTGCAACTGTACTGCTGCAATTTGGGTCATTCTGTAACGTATTGCACCATTGCAGTGCAAAATTTGGTTACCAGAGGGAACATCGCGGAAATCTGAGCTGTACAGTTGGCCTTTAGCCAACAAAACAGGAGTGCTGTTCTACCTGTTACCGCACCCGCTGTCCAGCCTGGAAAGGCCTCAGTGCTCCAGAAAGGAGCGCTCCCGACGCCTGGCGACGTCGGAAGCCTCTTGTGATCAACGTACGGCAGCAGCCAGGCTCGGCGTGGCAGGCTGGCGACGGCCGACCCAGGTGCCGATGGCCACGACTACCAGTGCCAGCAGACCGGTCGCCAGGATCTCGAAGCGATGGGCTTCGCTGAACAGCATCACGGTCAGGGCGCCGACGATGAAGACGATCACCGCCCAGGTCAGCCAGGGGAACAGCCACATGCGGAATTCCAGCTGCTCGCCGCGGGCCATCAGCTTGCGTCTCAGGCGCAGCTGGGTCACGGCGATCACCAGGTAGACCAGCAGGGCGACGGCACCGGAGGTGGACAGCAGGAAACTGAACACCGCCTCGGGCATGGTGTAGTTGGCAATGGTGGTGAGGAAGCCCACGGCGGTACTGGCCAGCACCGCAGCTCGCGGTACACCGCTGCTGGAGGCCCGACCCAGCTTGGCCGGGGCATCGCCACGGCGAGCCAGCGAATAGAGCATGCGCGACGCGGTATAGAGCGCCGAGTTCAGGCAGCTGGCCACGGCGACCAGCACCACGCAGTCGACGATCAGCTTGGCGTTGGGGATCGACAGGATCTCCAGGGCACGCTGATAGGAACCCACCAGCGGCAGCTGGGCATCGTTCCAGGGCACCATGGACACCACCAGGAAGATGGAGACCAGATAGAACAGCGCGATCCGCCAGATCACCGAGTTGGTGGCCCTGCTGATCTGCCGCGACGGGTCCTTGGACTCGGCGGCGGCGATGGTGACGATCTCGGTCCCCATGAAGCTAAACATGGTGGTCAGCAGGGCACCCAGCACCGCGCCGAAGCCATTGGGCATGAAGCCGCCGGTATGGGCCATCAGGTTGCTCAGGCCACTGACCTCGCGACCCGGCAGGGCCCCGACCAGGGCCGCCGCGCCCAGGGCGATGAAGGCGACGATGGCGATGACCTTGAGCAGGGCGAACCAGAATTCGAACTCGCCGTACTTGGCGACGCTGAACAGGTTGGTCACGGTCAGGATGCCGGTGATGATCAGGGCGAACTGCCAGGTGGCGATCGCCGGGAACCAGGCACTGAGGATGGCCGCGGCGGCCACCGCCTCCAGCGGAATCACCAGCACCCAGAACCACCAGTACAGCCAGCCGATGGTGAAGCCGGCCCAGCGACCGATGCCCTGCTGCGCATAAGAGGAAAAGGAACCGGTATCGGGCGAGGCGACGGCCATTTCACCCAGCATGCGCATGACCAGCACCACCAGGGTACCGGCCAGGGCATAGGCCAGCAGTACGGCCGGGCCGGCCGCGGCGATGGCATGACCGGAGCCGACGAACAGGCCGGCACCGATCACCCCGGCGATGGACAACATGGTCACATGGCGCGGTTTGAGCGCCGGAGAGAGGCTGCATTCTACGTTGGACATAAGGTGTTACCTGACAACGGAAAGCCTCCCAAGTGCAACTTGCGCGCCATCCCTGCTGAAATCGGCACAAATCGAACTCAAAGAGTGCAATGCCTCGCGGAAAGCGGCGAAAAAGCGGCGCTCCAGCGAGCTATCGCGCTAACCATCTGATGTGCAAAGTGATTTCTTTTAAGTGCACAAGACCGTTTGGCTTGCTTCGTTAGGTATCACCTTGTGCAACTTGCACCCTTATGGTGCTTGCAAAGGTGGAACCTTAGGTAACTCAGGCAAGATCTGAGCGCCAGCAACCTGGTCCACAGGGTCGGAAATGCCACCCACGACGGCGAGATCGCCAGGCCTGGAGCGTCGCGACCGGTTCTCGCCACACCAAGCTCACCCGAGGCCGCGCCCCAGGCGCTTTTCCCTTCGCGACGGGAGCGAGGGAACTTGCCGGGCCGCGTGGCCTCTGCACAGCTGCGACAAAATGTAACCGCGACCAGTGGATATTGGTAATATTCCAACATATTAGCTAGCTAACCATAAGCCCTGAGTTTTTATGTCGGGCACCTGATGAGACCCCTGACCATGTCCGCAGACGATTCCGTCCCGGCCCGCCGCGACTTCCTGCGCAAGTCCCTGAGCCTGATTCCCGTGGTCGCTCTGGCGGGCGGTGCCCCCTCGGGCCTGGCCCTGGCCGCATCCACGACAGACGCCAAGCCGGGCAGCAGTCCGCGCGCCGACCACTATCAACCGGTGTTCTTCAACGCCGAGGAATGGGCCTTCGTGCAGGCCGCGGTGGCCCGGCTGATTCCGGCGGACGAACTCGGCCCGGGCGCGCTGGAGGCCGGGGCGCCGGAATTCATCGACCGGCAGATGCAGACCGCCTATGCCCGCGGCGGCCTCTGGTACATGCAGGGTCCCTTCGCCATTGATGCTGCACCGGAGATGGGCTACCAGAGTCGCCTGGTACCCCAGGACCTCTATCGCCTGGGCATCGCCGCGGTGGATCGCTGGACCCGTCAGCAGTACGGCAAGGTCTTCGCCGAGCTGGCACCCGCCTACCAGGACGTGGCCCTCAAGGCCCTGGAAAGCGGTGACGCCGCGCTCGAGGGCGTGCCGGCCAAGCTGTTCTTCGCCCAGCTGCTGCAGAACACCAAGGAAGGCTTCTATTGCGATCCGCTGCATGGCGGCAACAAGCAGCTGGTCGGCTGGAAGCTGGTGAATTTCCCCGGCGCCCGCGCCGACTTCATGGACTGGGTGGAGCGCGACGAGCGCTATCCGCTGCCGCCGGTCTCCATTCGCGGGGAGCGCGGTTGATGGCCAAGGTATTGCCCAGCAAGCAGGTAGTGATCGTCGGCTTCGGCTGGACCGGCGCCATCATGGCCAAGGAACTGACCGAGGCCGGTCTGGACGTGGTAGCCCTAGAGCGCGGCAGCTACCGCGACACCTATCCCGACGGCTCCTACCCCCAGGTGATCGACGAACTCACCTACAGCATCCGCAAGAAGCTGTTCGTCGATGTCTCCAAGGAAACCGTCACCATCCGCCACAGCGTCAACGATGTCGCCCTGCCCAACCGCCAGCTCGGTGTCTTCCTGCCCGGCGATGGGGTGGGCGGCGCCGGCCTGCACTGGTCGGGGGTGCACTTCCGCGTCGATCCGGTGGAACTGCGCCTGCGCAGTCACTATGAAGAACGCTACGGCAAGAAATTCATCCCCGACGGCATGACCATCCAGGACTTCGGCGTCAGCTACGGCGAGCTGGAGCCCTACTTCGACTTCGCCGAAAAGGTCTTTGGCACCTCGGGCACCGCCTGGAGCGTCAAGGGCCAGGTCGTAGGCGACGGCAAGGGCGGCAACCCCTATGCCGCGGATCGCTCCAGCGACTTCCCGCTGCCGGCGCAAAAGAACACCGTCTCGGCGCAACTGTTCGAGAAGGCCGCGCGGGACGTGGGTTATCACCCCTACAACCTGCCCTCGGCCAACACCTCGGGGCCCTACACCAACCCCTATGGGTGCCAGATGGGGCCCTGCAACTTCTGCGGCTACTGCAGCGGCTACGTCTGCTACATGTATTCCAAGGCCTCGCCGAATCTCAACATCCTGCCGGCGCTCAAGCAGGAGCCGCGCTTCGAGTTGCGCAGCCAGGCCCATGTGCTGCGGGTGAACCTGGACAGCACCGGCAAGAAGGCCACCGGGGTGACCTACCTGGACGCCCAGGGCCAGGAGCTGGAACAGCCGGCCGACATCGTCATCCTCGCCGCCTTCCAGTTCAACAACGTGCGCCTCATGCTGCTGTCGGGCATTGGCCAGCCCTATGATCCCAGGACCGGCGAGGGCGTGGTCGGGCGCAACTTCGCCTACCAGAACATGGCCACCATCAAGGCCTTCTTCCGCCAGGACCAGCACCACACCAATCCCTTCATCGGCGCCGGCGGCAATGGCGTGGCGGTGGACGACTTCAACGCCGACAACTTCGACCACGGCCCCCACGGCTTCGTCGGCGGCTCGCCTATGTGGGTCAACCAGGCCGGCACCCGGCCCATCGCCGGGGCAGCCAATCCGCCCGGCACGCCCCAGTGGGGCAGTGCCTGGAAAAAGGCCCAGGCCGGCTACTACAACCATCAGCTGTCGATGGACGCCCACGGTGCGCACCAGTCCTATCGCGACAACTACCTGGACCTGGACCCCACCTACCGTGACGCCTATGGCCAGCCGCTGCTGCGCATGACCTTCGACTGGAAGGACAACGACATCCGCATGACCCGCTTCATGGCGGCCAAGATGAAGAAGATCGCCGAGGCCATGAGCCCCGAGCACATCAGCGTCTCGGTCAAGGAGTTCGGCGGGCACTTCAACACCGCCAGCTACCAGACCACCCACCTCAACGGCGGCGCCATCATGGGTACCGATCCCAAGACCAGCGCGGTCAATCGCTACCTGCAGAGCTGGGACGTGCACAACGTCTTCGTGCCGGGCGCCTCGGCCTTTCCCCAGGGCTTGGGCTACAACCCCACCGGCCTGGTGGCGGCCCTAACCTACTGGGCGGCGCGCGCCATCCGCGAGCAATACCTGAAGAACCCCGGCCCCCTGGTGCAGGCATGAGAGGCGCGCCCATGATCCTCCGTACCCTCGCGACCCTGCTGCTGGGCGCCGGTCTGGCCATGACGGCCCAGGCCGCCGAAGAGACTGACCCGGCGCTGGTCAAGAAAGGCGAATACCTGGCCCGGGCTGGCGACTGCGTGGCCTGCCACACGGCGCCGGGCGGCCAGCCCTTCGCCGGTGGTCTGCCCATGCAGACGCCCATCGGCACCCTCTATTCCACCAACATCACCCCGGATCGGCAGACCGGCATCGGCGCCTACAGCTATGCCGACTTCGATGCAGCCATTCGCGAGGGTATAGCCAAGGAGGGTCATACCCTCTATCCGGCCATGCCCTACCCCTCCTATGCCCGGGTCAGCGAGGGCGACATGCGCGCCCTCTATGCCTACTTCATGCACGGCGTGACGCCGGTCGAGCAGGCCAATCGCGATAGCGATATCCCCTGGCCGCTGTCCATGCGCTGGCCCCTGGCGATCTGGCGCCAGCTGTTCGCGCCCGAGGTGGTGCAATTCCAGCCCGCGCCGGACCAGGATCCGGTGGTGGCGCGTGGTGCCTATCTGGTGGAAGGCCTCGGCCACTGTGGCGCCTGCCACACGCCACGCGCCTTCACCATGCAGGAAAAGGCCCTCTCCCCTGCCGATGGCAAGGATTTCCTGGCCGGCAGCGCACCCCTGGAAGGCTGGATCGCCAAGAATCTGCGCGGCGACCAGCGCGACGGCCTGGGTCGCTGGAGCGAAGCGCAGCTGGTGCAATTCCTCAAGACCGGGCGCTCCGCCGACAGCGCCGTGTTCGGCGGCATGACCGAGGTGGTGCAGCACAGCCTGCAGTACCTGAGCGACGCCGACCTGCAGGCCATCGCCCGGTACCTCAAGACCTTGCCAGCCAGGGATCCGCACGATGCGCCCTTCCAGGCCGACGGACGTGCCGCCGCGGCGCTCTGGCGCGGCGATGACAGTGCCCGGGGCGCCCAGGTCTATGTGGACAACTGCGCCGCCTGCCACCGCACCGATGGCCAGGGTTACGACCGGGTATTCCCGGCGCTGGCCGGCAATCCGGTGCTGCGTACGGCCGATGCCAGTTCGCTGATCAACATCGTGCTCAAGGGCGGCACCCTGCCCGGCCTGCACACCGCGCCGTCGATGATCGTCATGCCGCCCTTCGGCTGGCGCCTGAACGATGCCCAGGTGGCCGACGTGGTCAGCTTCATCCGCGCCAGCTGGGGCAACGACGCCGCCCCGGTCAGCGCCGCCGAGGTCGCCAAGTGGCGTACCGACGATACGCGCACCACCTCCGGGGACGATCTCGGCCAGGCCTTCGGTCATGGTCAGCCAGAGCCGCGCGAAGCGGGTAAATAGCGTTCGCTTCAGCGGCGCAGCCAGGCCGGATCCACGGCGGCGAACACCTCCTGCAGCCACTCGACCCAGGCGCGTACCCGCGGCGAGGTCTGGCTGGCCAGGGGGTAGACCGCCGCCAGCGGCAAGTCCGGCGGTGGCTGGTCGGGCAGGACTTCGCACAGCCGGCCGGCCGCCAGATCCGCCGCCACGTGATAGCGCGGCGCCTGGATCAGGCCCAGCCCGGCCAGGGCGGCACCGACATAGACGTCGGCGCCGCTGAGGGTCAGGCGTCCGGGCTGATCCAGGCAGTACAGCTCACCCTCGTGCCGGAATTCGAAGGGCAGCCGACGACCGCTGCGCTGGGAGCGGTAGTGCACCAGCTGGTGCTGGGCGAGATCCGCCAGGCTGTCCGGCCGGCCCTGGTGCGCCAGGTAGTCCGGACTGGCACAGGTCACCTGCACCAACTCGCCGAGCGCCTGGTCGGCCAGGCCTTCGTCGAGCAGGGGTCCGCTGCGCAGCACGCAGTCGATGCCCTCGCCGATCACGTCCACCGGTCGATCGTCGGAGCTGACGACCAGCTCCAGTTCGGGATAGCGGCGACAGAAGTCCGGCAGCGCCGGTATCACCAGCGCCCGCCCCAGGGTACCGGGCAGATCGACGCGCAGCCGACCGCGTGGCTGACGCCGCCGCTGGCTGAAGGCGCCTTCGATGTCATCCAGCTCGGCCAGCCAGCCGACGCAGCGCTCGTAGTAGGCGGCGCCGTCCAGGGTCGGACTGACCCGCCGGGTGGTGCGATGCAGCAGCGTCACGCCCAGATGGGCTTCCAGCTGCTGCACCAGCAGGGTCGCCATTGCGGGTGACAGGCCAAGATCGGCGGCCGCCCGGCTGAAGGAGCGGCGCTCGACGATCCGCACGAAGCCGCGCATGGCTGCCAATCGGTCCAAGACTCTTCAATCCCATCGAATACTGCCTGTCTCGATAGCAGCTTTGTTGACGTCCTCTCAATAGCGAGACTGGCCTGGTCTTTCACGAACGGAGCGTACGTCATGTTGCAACGACAACTGGGCCGCAATGGCCCGCAGGTATCCGCCATGGGGCTGGGCTGCATGGGCATGAGCGAGTTCTATGGCGCCACCGACGAGAGCGAGGCCCTGGCCACCCTGGACCTGGCCCTGGAACGCGGCGTGACCCTGCTGGATACCGCCGATGCCTATGGCCCTCATCACAACGAGGAATTGCTGGGCCGAGCCCTGCGCGGACGCCGCGAGCAGGTATTCCTGGCCAGCAAGTTCGGTCTGGTGCGCAGCGAAGATCCTGATACCCGTGGGGTGAATGGCCGGCCCGACTACGTGCGTCAGGCGGTGGAGGGCAGTCTGCGCCGGCTGGGCATCGAGCATCTCGATCTCTACTACCAGCACCGGGTCGATCCCGAGGTGCCGATCGAAGACACGGTGGGCGCCATGGCCGAGCTGGTGCAGGCCGGCAAGGTGCGCTACCTGGGGCTGAGCGAGGCCTCCAGCGCGACCCTGATCCGCGCCCAGCAGGTCCATCCCATCGCGGCCCTGCAGAGCGAGTTTTCGCTCTGGTCACGCGATCCCCAGGAACACGGCGTGCTCGCCACCTGCCGCGAACTGGGAGTCGCCCTGGTGGCCTATAGCCCCCTCGGCCGCGGTTTTCTCACCGGCGCCCTGAAATCACCGGAGGATTTCGCCGCGGATGACTATCACCGCCTGAGTCCGCGCTTCCAGGGCGAGAATTTCCAGCGCAATCTGGCGTTGGTGGAACAGGTACGCGCCCTGGCCGGCGCCAAGGGCGTCACGCCCGGCCAGCTGGCCCTGGCCTGGGTGCTGGCCCAGGGCGAGGACATCATCCCTATCCCCGGCACGCGCCAGCGGCGTTATCTGCAGGAGAATCTTGCCGCGCTCGACGTGCAGTTGAGCGCAGCCGAGGGCGCCGAATTGGCTCGGCTGTTTACCCCGGAACAGGTGGCCGGTACGCGCTATCCCGCCGCCTGGATGCAGCTCGTCGAGCGCTAGTGACCATCAAGCCCGTCGCCGACCGACGGGCTTGCACGGCTGGCATCGATCCTGCTAGCTTGATCGGGTTAGTACCAAGCTGACCCCAATCGCTGGACGCCTTTCCGCTCGTTGTAGCAGCGTGAAACAAGCGTCACCCAGATCAAACCGATCCCTCGATTGCTCAGGATCTGCCGCCCTGGCCTCTGAATCTCGTGCCCGGCCGGTTGCCTGCCTTCCCAAGTACTTACCTGCATGCCTGGGCATCTTGCCCACACGCTGCCTTCCTCCAGCCAGAGATTCAGCCGTCGGCCGTTATGGGTACGAGGTTGCTGGAGTTATTTCACCGCGCCGACTGAGCGTGGGTCCCAAGGATAGACAGATGAACATTCAAAATCAGGCCATCGCGGCCATGCAACACCTTCAAGCGGCCTTTGCACCGTTCCAATGCATCACCACCCCGGCTTCGCGCAAGGGCGGTTTCAGCTTTACCGTGGTCGACGAGCGCGGTGTCGCCTGTCGCAGCGAGCGTCTCTATCCCGAGCAGTACAACGCTGCGGCCGGGCTGGAACGCGTCATCGAACGTACCCGTCGCGCCCTGGTGGCCTGAAGCGCCACACGAGTGCCGGACGCATCACGGTTTCCGTGATGCCCATGCCGGCAGCCTCCATCTGCGGTATGTTTGGCACAGCTTCGCGTAGGCGTGAGCCAAACAATGAATCCCAAGATGGAGGTCGCATGTCGCAAGTCGTATTCATCCGCCATGGCCAGTCGGCGTGGAACCTGGAAAACCGCTTCAGTGGCTGGGCGGATGTGGATCTGACCGAACAGGGGATCCGCGAGGCCCACGAAGGCGGCCAAGCGCTCAAGGACGCCGGCTTCCTCTTTGACGTGGCCCATGTCTCGGTGCTCAAGCGCGCCGTGCGGACCCTCTGGCACGTGCAGGAAGGCATGGACCAGATGTGGCTGCCGGTGGTGAGCGACTGGCGCCTCAATGAGCGTCACTATGGTGGCCTGACCGGCCTCAACAAGTCAGAGACCGCGGCCAAGTACGGCGAAGAGCAGGTACTGGTCTGGCGCCGCAGCTACGACGTGCCGCCGCCCGAGCAGAGCGTCGAGGAGCAGCAGGCCCTGGCCGCCGATCCGCGCTATGCCGGTCTGTCGCTGGATCAGGTGCCGCGCACCGAATGCCTCAAGGATTGCGTCGAGCGCGTGCTGCCCTACTGGAACGAAGTCCTGGCCCCGGCCATCCGCAGTGGCCAGCGCGTGCTGGTGGTCGCCCATGGCAACTCCATGCGTGCCCTGATCAAGTACCTGGACAATATCTCCGACAGCGACATCGTCAGCCTCAACATCCCCAACGGCGTGCCGCTGGTGTACGAGTTCGACGAGAATCTCAAGCCCACCAAGCACTACTACCTGGCCGACCCGGACGAGGTCGCTGCCAAAATGGCCGCGGTGGCCAATCAGGGCAAGGCGAAGTAAGGCGTTTTCGTCCTGCTTCGATCGCGGCCATGGCCGCGATAGTCCGAAAACCCAGACCCGTAGCGTGGAAAATCGCTTGGCGTTTTCCACAAGCAGGGTCGCTGGTGAACGGTGGACAAGGCTGGCGCCGATATCCACCGTACCTCAGGTGCGACCGTTCGGTCGTTGCACCACCCGGGCTTCACCCAGGACGCCTTCATGCTGGGCGCCCTCGTCCTGCCCCGCCTGAATCTCTTCGTCGGCTTCCACGCCCCATCGCCTGGCGTCTTCTCGCCCTTTTCCTTGCCGTCGTCGCTGTGGTGTTCGATCACCGCATTGATCTCCGCGCCGAACAGCAGCACCGCTGAAGACAGATAGAAGTACAGCAACAGCACGATGATGGCGCCGATGCTGCCGTAGGTGGCGTTGTAGTTGGCGAAGTTCTGCACATAGTAGCCAAAGCCCAGGGATGCCAGGATCCAGACCACCACCGCCAGCACCGAGCCGGGGGTGATGAAGCGGAAGCTCTGCTTCACGTCCGGGGTGACGTAGTAGAGCGCCGCCACGGCGATCATCAGCAGGGCCACCGCCAGTGGCCAGCGGATCAGCGCCCAGAGGGTCACCATGTAGTCCTCCAGCCCCACGTAGGCAGCTAGCCAGTTCATCACCTGGGGCCCGAGCACCATCAACGCCGCAGCGCTGAGCAGGATTCCGGCGAGGCCGATGGTGTGCAGCACCGACAGCGGAATGCGCTTCCAGGCCGGACGGCTTTCCACCACGTCATAGGCGCTGTTCATGGCGGTCATCAGCGAGCGGAAGCCACCGGACGCGGACCAGAGCGCGACGATGATACTGAAGGACAGCAGGCCGCCCTTCTGCGTCTGCAACTGGTCGATGATGGGATTGACCGTATCCAGGGCGGTGGGCGGCAGCAGGTAGGCGGCCTGTTCGCGCAGGAAGGTGAAGAAGTCCGGCAGGTGCAGGAAACCGATCAGGGCGATCAGGAACAGCAGGAAGGGAAACAGCGAAAACAGCATCTGGTAGGCCAGTGCCGCTGCATAGGTGGGCATGTCGTCGGCCACGAATTCCTGGACGGCACGCTTGATGAGGGTGAACGGCGAAACGCCGCGCAGGCTGAAGGCAAACAAGGACATGACGGCTCCTGACGAACGTTCCTCACGAAGGATTCCTGGGGCGGACCTGCCCGGCCCGCACCCGGCGGCTTTGCAGGTCCGCCCTACCTTCAGAGTGGCAGCAGCCGGGTTGGTTGCGCCCTGACGTCAGAAGCCGGAACCCGAGGCATCCCGGCAGGCGGCGATCTCGGCGGCCGTGGGCATCCTGAGTTCCTCTATCCCGCGGCTTTCATCGAAACGGATGAAGCCGGCGGCGGCGAATTCGCGTAGCCAGCCATCCATGGGCCACAGCCCCCAGCGCGCCTGGAAGCGCCGGGCGTTCTCCAGGATGCTGGCGAAATGATTGAGCGGTGGGTGATAGGTCGGATGGTACTGATGGAAAGCGCGCGCCTCGACCTGATAGACGGGCACCCCCGCCTCGCGGGCGCGAAAGGCGAAGTCGGTGTCCTCGCCGCCATAGCCGCGATAACCCTCGTCGAAGCCGCCGATGCGACCGAAGGTGGCGCGGGTACAGGCGAAGTTGAGCGACCAGAACAGCGGATGGGGAATCGCCTCGCCCGGTGGACGCTCCCGGTGCAGGGGATGGACGACACCGCTGGCGAGCAGCTCCTCCGGTGTCCAGTCGCCTTCCGCGATTCCAGCCGGCAGGTAGTGGACGAAGCCCTGGTGCAGGGCCTCGGGGCGCGTGGTCAGCGCCTGGCGATAGGCATCGAGCAATCCGGGCGCGGGGATGCAGTCCACGTCGAGAAACACCAGGTCCTCGCCTGGTGCGGCGGCTACGGCGGCATTGCGTGCGGCGGCCAGGGGCAGGATGCCGTCGCCTGCCACGCCAAGCACCTGAATCGGAAAGCCTAAGCTGTGCAGCGCACGCGGCGGCTCGTTCATCTGCACCACCACCAGGGCCGCCGGAGGCGTCGGTGCCAATTCCAGCCCACGGATGAGATTGGCCAGTTGCCGCTCGCGACCTTTGACCAGGGTCAGGACGATCATGCCAGCACCTCCTGGGCGACCTGCCGAATACAGGCAGCGGCGCGCTGGGCACCCGTGCCGTCGCTTACTGCCATCCAGCCCTCGGGATCGAGTCCGCGGGTCCTGGCCAGCAGTTCCGGCCAGGCGTCGTCGACGGGCCAGCTTTCGCAGGTGACCGCCAGGCCCTGCGCGGCCAGCAGGCGCCCGGTGGACAGTTGCTCGTCGAAGGGCCGGGCATCCGGCAGACAGAGGAAACGACAGCGCAGGTCGGCCAGTTCCGCCACCAGGCTGTCACCCGCCGAGCCGACCACCAGCTCGGCGCGGGTCAGCCAGGGTGCGGGATCGGCGACGCTGCCCAGGAAGCTCAGATTGGCCGGCGCCTCGGTCGCGTCGTCCAGCACCGGACCCAGTACCGTCCAGCGCCAGTCGGGACAGGCCCGGGCCGCCGCGACCAGCCGCGCGCGACCGAAAGCGGTGCCGCCATGGCCGGCGATGACGGTGACCGTGCCGGGCTCGCGGAGGCGGTCGGGTTGCGGCCCGGCATAGCGCGACAGGCTGCCGGCATAGCAGGTCTTGGCCCGCCAGGAAGCCGGGGTGGCAGGCTCTTCCAGGCATTGCGGATAGGGCGCCAGCAGGCGACTGGCACTGGCGTAGGCCAGTTCGTGGGCGGCATCGAAGCGACTGCCGCGCTGGCGCAGGTAGATTGTCGGCACGCCGCACAGCCGGGCCAGCAGGGCCACCTCCACCGAGACGTCGACCACCAGCAGGCAGGGCCAGGCGCGGCGGAACCAGTCCACCAGCAGGCCCATGCGCTCGCGCAACCCTGCCACGCCGAGTGGCGCATAGTGCAGGCAGGCGAAGGCTTCGCCTTCGACGCCAGGGGCCACGTCGGGCGGCAGCGGACAGAGCCGGACGTTGGGCAGCGCCACCTGCTCGGGCAGGCGACTGCCGAACAGGGTCAAAGGGCCGTCGAAAGCAGCGGCGATGGCCAGGGCGCGGGTCACGTGGCCGGCGCCATGATGGTGGGCGTAGTAACCGATGTTCAGCTCAGTCACGGGCGGTCTAGCCACGGGCCACCCGGCCGGCGGCGACATCGGCGAGCAGGCGCTCGTAGCGGTCGATCATCAGCCGGTGGCTCCACTGCGCCTCGGCCCGCGCCCGGCAGGCGTCACGGGACAGCGACAGGGCTTCGCGCAGGGCCGCCGCCAGGGCCGGCACATCGCCCGGCGGGGCCAGGGCACCGGTCTCGGCGGTGAGCAGTTCCGGCAGGGCACCGCGGGCAAAGGCGGCGACCGGCGTGCCGCAGGCCAGGGCCTCGGCGACGATCAGGCCGAAGGGTTCGTCCCAGCAGGGCGTGACCAGGCACGCACGGGCCTGGGCGACTTCGACCGCCAGGGCGGTACGGTCCAGGTGCCCGAGGTAGACGGCCTGCTCGCCCAGGCGCGGCGCGATCTCCTGGCGGAAATAGCGCTCGTCGGTGGCCTGGCCGGCCAGGCGCAGGGGTACGCCGGCCTCGCGCGCGGCATCCAGCGCCAGGTGCGGCCCCTTGTCCGGCACCAGGCGGCCGAACCAGAGGGCATGGTCGCCGATCGGCGTAGCGCGCGGGCGCCAGGCGTCGAGGTCGATGCCGTTGGGAATCACGTGGCAGGCCGGCGCCAGATGCGCCCAGTTGTCGGCATTGGCCTGGGAGACGGTGCAGTAGTGGCCGCCACCGCGCTTGTGCAATTCGCCGATGGCGTTGATCAGTTCGAAGAACGGCGGGGTGTGCAGCACCGTGAGCATGGGCGTGCGGATCAGCCCTGACATGGTCACCGGGACATAGTGCAGGGCATTGTTGAAGATGACGTCGAAGCCATGGCCATCGATGCGCTGCAGGCAGTCGAGATAGCCGTGGTGCTCGTCGAGGTACTCGGAGCTGAGCACGTTGCGCTTGCGCCGGCAGCCGTCCGTGCCGTAGTTGCCGTCGTCGAGGATGGGCACCACCTCCAGCTCCGGCGCCGAGGCCGAACTGGCGAACAGCGTCACCGCGTGGCCACGCTCGCGCAGTTGCAGGGTGATGTCGTAGGTGAAGGCTTCGAGACCACCGGCGAAGGGCTGGCGTACCGGGTGTTTCACGTGGGTGAGAATGCCTATGCGCATGGAACCGTCCGCCTGCTGTTGCCTGTCATCCCACCGTCCTTATCGCGAGCCGCTGGTTGATAGGAGTCTCAGCGACGGGAATTGGTTGTGCGCTTCGTCGTGAAAGCCGCGCGGCGGGCAAACCTCCGAAGCGGACCAGGGGTCAGCTCTCCTGGACCCGTATTCCCAGCAGACGACGGAGGTTTCCATGCGTTATGAATTGCACTACTGGCCCAGCATCCAGGGCCGCGGCGAATTCGTCCGCCTGGCGCTCGAAGAGGCCGGCGCACGCTATCTGGATGTCGGCAATGCCCCGGAGGACGAAGGTCTGGGCATACCCGCCATGGCGGACTACCTGCAAGGCCAGAAGACCCGTCGGCCGCCCTTCGCCCCACCCTTTCTCAAGGCCGGCGACGAGGTCGTCTCCCATGTCGCCAACATCCTCCAGTTCCTCGGGCCACGGCTGGACCTGGTACCGGCCGATGAAGAATCCCGCTTCTGGGTCCACGGCCTGCAGCTGACCATCACCGACCTCACCGCCGAGGCCCACGACGTCCATCATCCGGTGGCCATCTCCCTGACCTACGAAGAGCAGCAGGACGAGGCCCGGCGGCGGGCCAAGGCCTTTGCCGGCGAGCGGATCCGTACCTATCTGAGCTATTTCGAGCGGGTGCTGGGCTTCAACCCGGCAGGCGACAGCTGGCTGGTGGGCGAGCGGCGCTCCTATGTCGACCTGTCGCTGTTCCAGGTGGTGGCCGGCCTGACCTACGCCTTCCCCAACGCCATGCGGCGGCTGGCGCCGGAGATACCGCGGGTGCTGGCGGTGGCCGAGCGGGTGGCCGCGCTACCCAACATCGCCGCCTACCTGGCCTCGCCACGCCGCCTGGCCTTCAGCGAGAACGGCATCTTCCGCCATTATCCGGAACTGGATCCGGCCTGACGGGAAAAAGAAAAGGCCGCCCTGGGGCGGCCTTTTCCGTACAGCCTGGACTCAGGCGCGGTCGATGGTGTTCTTGACCGCTTCCTTGCCCTTGCCGACGTTCTTTTGCAGTTTGCCTTCGGCTTCCTGGGCACGACCCTCGCCTTTCATGCGCGAGTTGTCGGTGGCCTCGCCGACGCCTTGCTTAACCTTGCCGGCCACTTCTTTGGCGGTACCCTTGATCTTGTCGCTGGTGCTGCTCATATCAGTCTCCTTGGGATCGCACAGGCAGTGCGCTTGCAAAATCCGACTGCGGCTCTAACCGGGAGGTTTCGACCATTCGTCGCACAGCGCAGCGGCCAAAAGCATCAGGAAGCTTTGGGCAGCGGTCCCGGAAGCCTTTAGACTTCCTGCCCTTTTTCGTGAGCGACCACCCAGGCGCCTTTCCCGCCGGGAACGTTGCGCGGGGCCGCCTCTCCAATTTCCACACCCCTTCACCGGAGACCTCTGATGTCGCTGAGCCAATTCGACAACCTGCCGGGCGTGACCGCCCAGCCCGACGCCGCCACCCGCGAGTTCGTCTTCAACCACACCATGCTGCGGGTCAAGAACCTGGAGACCTCGCTGGACTTCTACACCCGCGTGCTGGGTTTCACCGTAGTCGATCACAAGGACTTCCCGGACGCCAAGTTCAGCCTGACCTTTCTTGCCCTGGTCGATCGCAACCAGGTACCGGAAGATCCGCAGGCCCGCCAGCACTGGCGCAAGTCCACCCCGGGCATTCTCGAACTGACCCACAACCACGGTACCGAAGACGATGCCGGCTTCAGCTACCACAATGGCAACAGCGATCCGCGCGGCTTCGGCCACACCTGCGTGGCGGTCCCGGACATCCGCGCCGCCTGCGAGCGCTTCGAGCAACTGGGCGTGGCCTTCCAGAAGCGCCTGACCGACGGCAGCATGAAGGAAATCGCCTTCATCAAGGACCCCGATGGCTACTGGGTCGAAGTCATCCAGTTCACCCCGCTGTCCTGATCCCTCCGGGCCCGGCGTCCGTCGGGCCCGCCCTGCCTGTCCTTCTGAAGACATCCGACGACTTTTCGGCGCTTAACTGATACCGACTGGCTCCAGGCCATCGACGCCTGCTCATGCCTTTGGCGTACTGCTGGCGAAAAGCCTTACCAAAGTCGTATTGCGCACCCCAGCCAGCGACGTCGTCAGAGAGCCCAACATGAACAAAACAACAAGAATTCGTACCGGGATGTACAGCGTGCTCAGCCTGTTCGTCGCCTGCCTGCTGCTGGCTTGCCTGTATGGGTGGCTCAACGCCCGGACCAGTGCCCAGCAAATCCGCGATCTGGATAGTCTGACCATGGAGCAACTGGATCGGGTCAACAACGCCGCCACCTGGATCAGCCGCGCCAGTGCCAACTCCCATACCGCCATGCTCGACCGGGTCAACGGCGATGCGGCCAAGGCCGAGAAAGGCGTGAAGCTGGCGCTGGAGCGGCTGGACATCGCCCGCAAGCTGATCACCGACATGCAGGCCAACGTCGACGATCCCAAGCTGAGCGGCCAGATCGAAGCCATGCTCAGGGCCTTCGACGCCTACAAGGTCATCGTCGAAGGACAGATCGCCGCCTGCCGCGCCGGCGACCTGCCCGGCTACATCCGTATCAGCGATGGGGCCAAGGGGGCCAGCACGGCCTTCGCTGACACCCGCCAGGTCTTCACCGACGAGATCACCGGCCGTATCGACGCCACCCTGGCCGCCTCTGAAAGTCGCGTCTTGCAAGCCGAGATACGCACCCTGCTACTGGTCGGTCTGACCCTGCTGCTGGCGGTACTCTCCGGCTGGTTCATCGCCCGCCGGGTACTGGCCCCGCTCAACGAAGCCGGCGAGCACTTCGCCGCCATGAGCGAAGGCGATCTGACCCGCCGTATCGAGGTGCGCAGCCATGACGAGATCGGCCAGCTGTTCGCCGGCCTCGCCACCCTGCAGAGCCGCCAGCGCGACACCCTGGCCCAGCTCAATCGCACCGCCGAGCAACTCGACAGCGCCGCTCAGGAACTGGGCGAGGTGACGGCCCAGAGCAACCGCACCCTGAATCAGCAACAGCAGGAACTGGAACAGGCCGTGACGGCAGTGACCGAGATGACCACCGCCGTGGAAGAGGTGGCCCGCAATGCCGCCTCCACCTCGGATACCGCCCGCGAATCCGATCGCCTGGCCACTGGCAGTCGCGGTCAGGTAGCCCAGGTGCTCAGTGAATTGCAGAGCATGCAGACCACGGTCAACGAAAGCGAAACCGTGATCGCCAGCCTGGCGCAGCAGGCCAACCAGATCGGCAAGGTGCTGGACGTGATCCGCGCGGTCTCCGAGCAGACCAACCTGCTGGCGCTCAATGCCGCCATCGAGGCCGCGCGCGCCGGCGACGCCGGCCGTGGCTTCGCCGTGGTGGCCGACGAGGTGCGCAGCCTGGCCCAGCGCACCCGCCAGTCGACCCTGGAGATCGAGCAGATGATCGGCAACATCCAGGCCGGCACCGGTCAGGCGGTGACCGCCATCCAGCGCAGCAACACCCTGGCCGGCACCACCCTGGAAACCACCGAGCGGACCGGCCAGAGCCTGGAGCACATCTTCGTCGCCATCGGCGACATCAACGAGCGCAACCTGGTCATCGCCAGCGCCGCCGAGGAACAGGCCCAGGTGGCGCGGGAGGTGGATCGCAACCTGATCAACATCCGCGAACTGGCGGGCGTGTCCAAGCGCGGCGCCGACCAGATCGAGACCTCCAGTCGCCAGCTGGTCGCACTGACCCGCGAGATCCACGGCCTCGCGGCGCGCTTCCGCGTCTGACCCGCCAGGCGACTACCCGGGAACAGGCGTCCCGGGGTAGCCGCGGCTTTACCCAACTTTACGTTTTCTTGGCATGACGTCGCCGCCGCTACAGGAGAAAATTGGCCCGGGCGCCAGGCGTGGCGCCCGTTCTCGCCACGGAGCTGCCTGACGTCATGACGACCTGCCCTACCCCGCGCGGCCCTCGCCTGAGGTGCCTGCTGCTGTCCTTTCTCGCCTCGCCCCTGGGTCTGCTGGTGGTGCTGACCGGCGTGCTGCAACTGCTCGGCCCCGGCTAGGGCCGCAGCGTCCGGCCACCGAAGCGGCCGGAACCGCCTGGCTCACAGGCGGAAGCGCGTGACCAGGCCATTGAGGTCCACGGCCAGGCGCGACAGCTCGGCGCTGGCGGCGCTGGACTGCTCGGCACCCGCGGCGGTCTGGACCGACAACTCGCGGATGTTCACCAGGTTGCGATCCACTTCGCGGGCCACCTGGGCCTGCTCTTCCGCCGCGCTGGCGATCACCAGATTGCGCTCGTTGATGCCGCCGATGGCGCCATGGATGCGCTCCAGGGCATGGCCTGCGCCGCGCGCCACCTCCAGGGTCGACTGGGCCCGCTCGGTGCTGCTGCGCATGGCCGCCACCGCCTGCTCGGTGCCCTGCTGGATGGTGCCGATGGAGGTCTCGATCTCGCGGGTCGACTCCTGGGTGCGATGGGCCAGGGCCCGCACCTCGTCGGCCACCACGGCGAAGCCGCGACCCGCTTCACCGGCGCGCGCCGCCTCGATGGCGGCATTGAGCGCCAGCAGATTGGTCTGTTCGGCGACGCTGCGGATCACGTCGAGCACCTTGCCGATATCGTTGACCTGTACCGCCAGATCGCCCACCAGGGTGGCACCGTGCTGGACGTCGTCGCTCATGGTGGCGATGGCGCCCACGGTTTCCTGCACCAGGTCGCGGCCGTCACGGGCCACGCCGGCCGATTCCTGGGAGGCCTGGGAGGTATTGACGGCATTGCGCGCCACCTCGTCCACCGCCGACGACATCTGGTTCACCGCGGTGGCGGCCTGTTCGATCTCGGCGTTCTGGCGTTGCAGGCCGCGACTGGATTCATCGGTCACGGCATTGAGCTCTTCCGCCGCCGAAGCGAGCTGGGTGGCCGAGCCAAGGATGCCCTGCAGGGTCTGGCGCAGCTGGCCCTGCATGGTTTTCATGGCCTGCAGCAGGCGCGCGGCCTCGTCGCGGCCTTCGCTGTGGATCTCCTGGCTGAGGTCGCCGGTGGCGATCACCTCGGCGGCCTGCACGGCGCGGGCGATGGGCTGGGTGATGCTGCGGATCAGCAGCCAGGCGAAGACCACGGTCAGCAGCGCAGTGGCCGCCAGCAGCAGCACCAGCCACTGGATGGCATGGCTATAGTCGGCAGCGGACTGGGCGTTGGCCGCGGCGGTCTGCTGATCCACCAGGTCGGTGAGTTGCTTGAGCACGCCATTGACCGCATCGGAGTTGGCCAGCAGGTCTTCGTTGAGCAGGCGGCGCAGGGGCTCCAGCTGATCGGCGGCGGAAAATGCCAGCATGCGCTGCTGCAGACCGTCGTACTGGGCGATCAACTGACCGTAGCGGCTGTAGGCGGTGCGCTCTTCGTCAGACTGGATCAGCGCCTCGTAGCGCTGCTGGGCGGCGCGCATCTGGCCATTGCGCTGCTGGAACAGCGCCTGGGTCTTGGCGATGATCTCCGGCTCGCGATTGAGCAGCAAGCGATAGGAAAGTACCCGCAGGCGCAGGGTCAGGGCGGTCAGCTCGTCGAGCGCGGCCACGCGCGGCATGGCGCGGTCTTCGATGGCCAGGCCCGAGGCGCGGATGTCGTTCATCTTGACCAGGGCGGTGCCGCCGAGCAGCAGCAGGAGCAGACCGATAAAGGCGAAACCAAGGGTGGCACGCCGCGCGATAGAGAGATTGCGAAAGGACATGGAGAGTTTCCGTTGAGCCTGGAAAGCACCCGCTATCGACCGCACCGTGCAAATCCTGAGGTCCGTTGTCGGACCGGATTTCTCCACCCCTGTCGAGCAAAGGCCGCAAACCCTTGTCCTATAGGGCATCGGAGCTATTGAAAGGCTGGCGAAAGGTCTAGGCTGCGGCACTGTGCCGCAGATCACAGGCCGGAGGCAAAGTGGGCGAAAGACGCTCGATTTCCCCCAGCGGCATTGCGTTCACATTTTTGCACATCTCTCGCAAGCCCCTGATCGCCAAGGAAATCTGTTCGGCTATCGCGATTCACGTTTTCTTCACGGGGAAAAGCGCGATTCGGCGCCTATATTCCGGCTTCGTGCCGATAAAAGGTCTAAAAGCGCTGATCGTGCAGCGATAATGGCTGGATGATCTCAGTATAAGTTTGAAATATCTTCTGCGTTGTCCGTCACGAGCTATTGTTTCAGCGTGGATTAAGGTTGAGGTCACCAAGATGACCTGCCGGGTGCCAGGACGCTGCCCGGATACGCGATGGACCGCCAGACAATGAAGCCACCAGCACCCCCAGAGGGCCGGGGCGTATCGAGGCGATGCCAGGGGCGTCTAGCCACTAACCAGCGCTTGCCGCTGCCATTGCGTACTTGAGAAGAGGTCAGAAACAGATGAGCGACAACACGGATACCTTCGGCGCACCCGACGAGGCCCTCCTGCAGCTGGTCGATGGTTTCAAGCGTTTCCGCCAGGATGTCTTTCCCGAACAGGAAGCGCTGTTCAAGAAACTCGCCAGTGCGCAGTCGCCCAAGGCCATGTTCATCACCTGCGCCGACTCGCGCATCGTCCCGGAACTGATCACCCAGAGTTCGCCAGGCGATCTGTTCGTAACCCGTAACGTCGGCAACGTGGTACCCCCCTATGGCCAGATGAATGGCGGCGTGTCCACTGCCATCGAGTACGCGGTCGTGGCCCTGGGCGTGAAGCACATCATCATCTGCGGCCACTCCGACTGCGGCGCCATGAAAGCCGTACTCAATCCCGATCCGCTGGAAAAGATGCCGACGGTAAAGGTCTGGCTGCGCCATGCCGAGGTCGCCCGTACCGTGGTCGAAGACCATGGCCATTGCGACTGCGGCCACGGCGGCACCCTGGGCTTCCTCACCGAGGAAAACGTGGTGGCCCAGCTGGTCCACCTGCGCACCCACCCCTCGGTAGCGTCGCGTCTGGCCAGCGGTCAGCTGCAGATTCACGGCTGGGTCTATTCCATTGAGACCAGCGAGATCAAGGCATACGACGCCCAGCAGGAGCGCTTCCTGCCCCTGGATGGCGAAAACATGCCGGTCGCCACCCCGCGTCCGCGCCTGCAACCGGCCTGATCCACCACGGCCAGCCGGTTCGCCGGCTGGCCGCCCCGAGACGGGTCGCTCGGCCCGTCTCCATAACAGCGCACTGCGCCGGACGATCCCACCTTGGGGCTCCATGGGGATCGCCCACCCTAGCCGCTAGCCGCCTGAATCCCGAACCGTGTCATATGACGTGATATGACGCGCGGGCACCCTTTTTCCTAGTCGCTGGAGGACCAGGACCATGCTTGGCAATCAACAGACCCCGGGGCGCAACCTGTCGCGCGACGCCCTGGCCTCACTGGTAGTGTTTCTGGTCGCCCTGCCGCTGTGCATGGGGATCGCCATCGCCTCCGGCATGCCGCCGGCCAAGGGCATCATCACCGGCATCATCGGTGGCCTGGTGGTCGGCTTTCTCGCCGGCTCGCCGCTGCAGGTCAGCGGTCCGGCCGCCGGCCTGGTGGTGCTGGTGTTCGACCTGATCAACCGCCATGGCATCGAGGCGCTGGGCCCGGTACTGCTGCTCGCCGGCCTGCTGCAACTCATCGCCGGCTTCACCCGGCTGGGCGCCTGGTTCCGCGTCACCTCACCGGCGGTGGTCTACGGCATGCTCGCCGGCATCGGCATCCTCATCGTGCTCTCGCAGCTGCATGTGATGCTGGACGCCAAACCGGCGGCCTCGGGTCTTTCCAACCTGCTGGCCTTCCCGGGCGCCGCCCTCACCGCGGCGGGCCAGTGGAACGGCAGTGGCAGCGGCGCCCAGGCGGCGCTGATCGGGCTGCTGACCATCGCCAGCATGTGGCTGTGGGAGAAATTCCGCCCACAGACGCTGCGCTTCCTGCCCGGCGCCCTGATCGGCGTGACCCTGGCGACCCTGGCCAGTCTCTGGCTGGCGCTGGACATCCGCCGGGTGGAAGTGCCCAACAACCTGGCCGACGCCATCGACTGGGTGACCTTCGCCGACCTCGGCATGCTGGTCAACGCCGAACTGGTGGTGGCCGCCCTGGCCCTGGCCTTCATTGCCAGCGCCGAGACCCTGCTCTCGGCCGCCGCGGTGGACCGCATGCACAACGGACCGCGCTCGCACTTCGACCGCGAACTGGGTGCCCAGGGGATCGGTAATCTGCTCTGCGGCGCCGTCGGCGCGCTGCCCATGACCGGGGTCATCGTGCGCAGCTCGGCCAATGTCCAGGCCGGCGCCACCAGTCGCGCCTCCGCCATCCTGCATGGCCTCTGGCTACTGGCCTTCGTCGCCGCCCTGCCCTTCGTGCTCAAGCTGGTGCCGGTGGCGAGCCTGGCCGGCGTGCTGGTGTTCACCGGCGTCAAGCTGGCCGATCCCAAGTCGCTGACCGGACTCAAGCGCTATGGCCGGACGCCCATGGTCATCTATGCCCTGACCGCCCTGATGATCGTCGCCACCGATCTGCTGACCGGGGTGCTGGTGGGCTTTGGCCTGTCGATCGCCTTCCTGGCGGTCAAGGCGGCCCAGCTCAAGGTCAGCCTGACCTATCGCGAAGACCAGCCGGACCAGGCCGATCTGCGCCTGGTGGGCGCCGCGACCTTCCTGCGCGTGCCCCAGCTGACCAAGGTGCTGGAGCAGGTCAAGCCGGGCACTACCCTGCACGTGCCCCTGGAGCGCGTCTCCTATATCGATCACGCCTGCATGGAGCTGCTGGAAGACTGGGGACGGACCCAGGCCAGCAATGGCATGCGCCTGGTGATCGAGCCCAAGGCACTGGAGCGGCGCCTGGAAGGCCAGGCACCGGCGGGTCAACCGGTCATGCCGACCCAGGCACCGGCCTGATCCGGGTGGCGGAGCAGCCAGGCGGCGCTCCGCCACGCTTCATCCAGCGCCAGGGTCCGCCGACGGAGGGCCGGACCGCCAGCGCGATCGCTGATCGCGATACTGGCTTGCCAGAGCCTCGCAGCGTCCCAGTGACATGCAAAGGCCACCCCATAAAGTGGACATTCTGTCCACAAAAAGCGCCTGAATTGACTGATAAATGCCCAAGTTGGCGTCGGTCATCCTACCAACGGCTAATAGTCTGCTAATTAACTTTCGCTCTTCTCGGGTTTGCCTTATAACGCTATCTGGTTCGACTTTTGTCGCACCAACGATCTTTGTGTCGGGCCACCCTCTATCTCGGGGTAATCGCTTTGCCAGGAAAGCCATGCGACGCCCACACGGCTAAAAATGACCCCACGAGAGGTAGCTATGCGCAAGCCTGAATTGGCGACGGTGATCGCTGAAAAAGTCGGACTTCCAAAGGAACAGGCCAACGTCGTGCTCAACACGCTGTTGGACGAGATCGCGAATGCGCTGCACCGCAAGGACAGCGTTACCCTGGTCGGCTTCGGCACCTTCCTGCCGCGTCACCGCGGTGCCCGCATGGGGAAGAATCCCCAGACTGGCGAGCCGGTCAAGATTCGTGCGAGCAACACGGTGGCGTTCAAGCCCGGCAAGGCGCTGAAGGACAGCATCGAAGGCTGAACATGAGGCGGCACGGATCGCCGCTGCAGCCAAAAGGCATCGCCTCTGCGATGCCTTTTTTGTGTCCGCGTGGAGGACGCGGAGCGGGGTGATCAGCCGATGGCGATCATCTCGAAGTCGCCCTTGCCCACGCCGCAATCCGGGCACAGCCAATCCTCGGGCACATCCTCCCAGCGCGTCCCCGGCGCGATGCCGTCGTCCGGCCAGCCCAGGGCTTCGTCATAGATATAGCCGCACACGATGCACTGCCATTTCCGCATGTTCTGTTATCTCCCAACCGGCTTCAGGTAGCGCGAACGCTACGCGAAAGCCTGGCAAAGG
Organism: Pseudomonas oryzihabitans; assembly: GCF_014522265.1. Taxonomy (GTDB): domain Bacteria; phylum Pseudomonadota; class Gammaproteobacteria; order Pseudomonadales; family Pseudomonadaceae; genus Chryseomonas; species Chryseomonas aestiva. The sequence continues at coordinate 1,797,247 of NZ_CP017024.1, read as the reverse complement.
CCAACCGTGCCGGAGCCCGACTGATACCCGGAGCGCCATGATTGCGCCTGGCGACTGTCCACCCCCTGTCTCCATCAGCTAGGCTGCGCCCATGAATTCCTCATCAGCGCCCATGCCCTGGGCCATCTATTTCGCCGTGCTGGGCAGCGTCATCAGCGTCGGCCTGGCCATCGGCCTGTCGATGCCGCTGGTCTCGCTGCGGCTGGAGGGCTGGGGCTATGGCAGCTTCGCCATCGGCGTCATGGCCGCCTCGCCGGCCCTCGGCATCCTCACCGGCGCCAGCCTGGCCGGACGCCTGGCCGCGCGAGTCGGCACACCGCGGCTGATGCAGCTGTGCCTGGTGACGGGCGCCGCCTCGCTGATCCTGCTGTCGCTGCTGCCCAGCTATCTGCTGTGGCTGCTGCTGCGCCTGGCCCTGGGCGCCATCCTCACGCTGATCTTCGTGCTCGGTGAAAGCTGGATGAACCAGGTCATCACCGATCGCTGGCGCGGCCGCCTGGTGGCCCTCTATGGCAGCAGCTATGCCCTGAGCCAGCTGGCCGGCCCGCTGCTGCTGGGGGTGCTGGGTACCGAAGGCGACCAGGGCTTCTGGCTCGGTGCCCTGCTCATGCTCGGCGGCGCCACCCTGCTGCTCGGTCGCCGGGGTGCGCCGGCGGCCGGCGGCCATACCGCGGCCTGGCGGGCGCTGCTGGACTTCTGCCGCGGCGCTCCGGCCATCGCCTGGGCGGTGGCGCTGTTCGCCTGCTTCGAGGCGATGATCCTTACCCTGCTGCCGGTCTATGCCCTCAACCAGGGCTTCGGCCAGCAGCTGGCCTTGTACATGGTCAGCGCCGTGGTGGTGGGCGATGCCCTGCTGCAACTGCCGCTGGGGCTGCTCGCCGACCGCCTCTCACGCCAGGGGCTGTTCCTGGGCTGCACCCTGGGCCTGCTGGCGGTCAGCCTGGCCCTGCCACTGCTGCTGCACACCCCGGGCGTCTGGCCGCTGCTGGTGCTGTTCGGCGCCACCGCCGGCGGTCTCTTCACCCTGGCGCTGATCCTGGTCGGCGAGCGCTATCGCGATGCCGAACTGGTCAGCGCCAATGCCTGCATCGCCCAGCTCTGGGGACTCGGCTGCCTGGTCGGTCCGCTGGTCACCGGCGCCGCCAGCCAGTGGCTCACCGGCCATGCCGTGCCGCTGCTGATGGCCATCGGCGCCGCCGTGCTGCTGGTGATCGTCAGCCGCCGGGGCAGCGTGCCGGTTACCGCTAAAACGGCAATTTAATGCCTAATTTTATTCCTGAGAACCGTTGCTACAGCACTATATTGCCGATATTACGTCAAGAGCTGATACTCACCGGCAGTATATTGCCGGAGGTCGTCCGTGAGTACGCTGGTGGTTCAAACCTATCTGACCGGGCATTGGCATGATGCCTTGCGCCTGGTTTTCGATGATCCCAGGCAAGGTCCCCAACAAGGCGCCTGCACCCTCAGCTATCTGGCTGCCTACCTGAGCGATCATCTCGACGATTTCGGCACGCCTACGGCTGCCGCAGTGAGCGCTAACCTGCCTTTGAGCTGGGAGGTCGAGCGCCTGCCCCATTGGCCGGCGTTTCTCCATGACATTCTCCCGGCCGGCGCCGCTCGCCGTTTTCTGCTCCCTCGCCTTGGACTGAGCACAGAGGAAGCTGCTCAGACCGACTTTCAGCTGTTATCCCGCTGCACGCCAGCGCCCATCGGCCATCTGCGAATTCGTGAGTCGCTAGATGAGCCTGCGCAGACACTCTCCGTGGGCTTTACCCGTGAACAGGTCGTCGCTCGCGATCAGGGCTTTCTGGAATATGCCTATGAGCAAGGTGCTGCCATCGGCGGTGCAACCGGTGCAGGTGGCGATGCACCCAAGCTGCTGCTGGCGGAAGATCCTCAGGGCTTGCTCCATCCGGATGCCACTCTGCCCGATGACCTGGCCTGCCGACATTGGCTGGTGAAATTCCCACGCAACAGAGCCAGCGCCACCGACCAGGACATCCTGCGCAGCGAGCACTGCTACTATCAAGCCCTGAACGCCCTAGGACTGGAGACTGTTTCCGCCAGCGGACTCGCCCTGGAAGAAGGCCGACGTCCCAGCCTCTGGATGCCACGCTTCGACCGCTGCACCAGCCCCCGAGGGGTGGAGCGTCTGGCCGTTGAATCCCTCTATTCCCTGACTCACACTCTGGTACCCGGTAGCTATCTGAATCATCTTGACGCCATCGGTGCCCTGACCAGGGTTTGGCGCGCAGCCAATCAGGACCAGGGGATACCGGCGCTGCTGGATGATTACCTGCGGCGTGACCTGCTCAATCAACTGCTGGGCAACAGTGACAACCACGGTCGCAATACCGCCATCCTGCGCGATGAGCGTGGTGTTCGTCTGGCCCCCCTGTACGACCTCGCCCCCATGGTTATGGACGAACAAGGCATCACCCGAACCAGCAAATGGCCCATGCCCGTCGAACAGGCCGGCGTTGTCGATTGGCATGCAGCCTGTCGGCTACTGGCCGAGTGGGACGATCCGGAACGGCTGTGGGATGCCCTCAAGAAGAGCGCCGAGGTGCTCCGTGCCCTGCCGGACCTACTGCAACCGGTATTGCCGCAGACTACCTGGGAGCATCCGCAAATTCCGCTGCGGCGCCTGGATAGCCATCTGCGCGAGGCAGGGCTGCTATGAGTCTTGACGATCAAGAGCGGCGGCAACGTACGCTGGATGATATCCGTGAGGGATTACAGAGTGGACGCCTGAGCCTGGGCGCCGGTGTCCGGCGCCTGCGCCGCGAGATCACCGGCCTTACCCAGACCGACTTCGCGCGCATGGCCCGTATCTCGCTGCGCACCCTACGACAATTGGAGCAGGACGAAGGCAATCCCACCCTGGCGACGCTGCAGGCGGTCTTTCGGCCCTTTGGTCTGGGAATGGGCGTCATACCTCTGAAACGCCGCTGAGCCCCATGAAAAACGCCGGCACTGGGCCGGCGTTTTTCATGTCAGGCAGCGTCAGGCGGCGCTCAGAACGCCGGCACCACGGCACCCTTGTACTTCTCTTCGATGAACTGCTTCACCGCCGGAGTGTTCAGCGCCTTGGCCAGCTTCTGCACGGCGTCGCTGTCCTTGTTGTCCGGGCGGGCGACCAGGATGTTGGCGTAGGGCGATTCCTTGCCTTCCAGCAGCAGGGCGTCCTGGGTCGGGTTGAGCTTGGCTTCCAGGGCGTAGTTGGTGTTGATCAGCGCCAGGTCGACCTGATTCAGCACGCGCGGCAGGGTCGCGGCTTCCAGCTCCTTGAACTTGAGCTGCTTGGGATTCTCGGCGATGTCCTTGGGCGTGGCGAGGATGTTGGCGCTGTCCTTGAGCTTGATCAGCCCGGCCTTCTCCAGCAGCAGCAGGGCGCGGCCGCCATTGGTGGCATCGCTGGGGATGGCCACGACGGCGCCTTCGCGGACTTCGTCGAGCTTCTTGATCTTCTGCGAGTAGATGCCGAAGGGCTCGACGTGCACCTGGGCGACGGTTACCAGGTCGGTGCCACGGCTCTTGTTGAATTCGTCCAGGTAGGGCTGGTGCTGGAAGAAATTGGCGTCCAGGCGCTTCTGGGCGACCTGCAGGTTGGGCTGCACGTAGTCGGTGAAGACCTTGATCTGCAGGTCCACCCCTTCCTTGGCCAGCTGGGGTTTGACGAATTCGAGGATCTCGGCGTGGGGCACCGGGGTGGCGGCGACGCTGAGGGTCTCGGCGGCGTGGGCGGTCAGGCTGGCGGCCAGCAGGGCGGCGGTGGCGAGCAATTTCTTCATGGCAGTTTCCTAAAGCGGGGTGGAACCGTCGGCGCCTCTGCGGGCGTCGACGGCGGTGGAGCTGAGGCTCAGAAGGCGGGAACGACGGCGCCCTGGTACTTCTTCTCGATGAATTGCTTCACCTCGGGGGTGGTCAGGGCCTTGGCCAGCTTCTGGATGGCCGGGTCATTGGCCTTGTCGGCGCGGGTATAGAGCAGGTTGGCGTAGGGCGACTCGCCGCTCTCGATGAAGAGGGCGTCCTTGGTCGGCACCAGCTTGGCTTCCAGGGCGTAGTTGGCGTTGATTAGCGCCAGGTCGACCTGGTTCAGCACCCGGGGCAGGGTCGCGGCTTCCAGTTCCTTGAACTTGAGGTGCTTGGGATTCTCGACGACATCACGCGGGGTGGCGGTGACGTTGCTCGGATCCTTCAGGGTGATCAGACCCTGCTTGGCGATCAGCAGCAGCGCGCGACCGGAGTTGCTCGGATCGTTGGGGATGGCCACGGTGGCGCCGTCCTTCAGCTCCTTGATGTCCTTGATCTTCTGCGAATAGGCACCGAAGGGCTCGACGTGCACCGCCACCACCGGCACCTGGTCGCTGCTCGGATTGCTCTTCTGGTAGCTGGCGTAATAGGGCTTGGTCTGGAAGTAGTTGGCATCCACCTGCTTCTGATCGGTCTGGCGATCGGGCTGGATGTAGTCGGTGAAGACCTTGATCTTGAGGTCCACGCCTTCCTTGGCCAGCTGCGGCTTGATGAATTCCAGGATCTCCGCATGGGGAACCGGATTGACCGCGACGGTCAGGGTCTCGGCGGCCTGGGCGGCGGTGGCGACACCCAGGCCGAAGGCCAGGGACAGCAGGGTACGTTTCAGCGACATCGGGGATTTTCCTTGTGCAAAACCTTCGAGTGGATGAGGCCTGAATCAACGACGACTGAAATGGGCGACGAGGCGATCGCCGACCATCTGCAGTACCTGGACCAGCACCAGCAGCAAGAGCACCGTGACCACCATGACGTCGGTCTGGAAGCGCTGGTAGCCGAAACGGATGGCCAGATCGCCGAGGCCGCCGCCGCCGATCACCCCGGCCATGGCGGTGTAGGACACCAGAGCGATGGCGGTGACGGTGGTGGCCGCGATCAGCCCGGGCAGGGCCTCGGGCAACAGGGTACGGGTGACGATCTGCCAGAGACTGGCGCCCATGGCCTGGGTCGCCTCGATGATGCCGCGGTCGACCTCGCGCAGGGCGGTCTCCACCAGCCGGGCAAAGAAGGGCGCGGCGCCCACCACCAGCGGCGGAATGGCGCCCTCGACGCCCAGGGAGGTGCCGATCAGCCAGACCGTGATGGGGATCATCAGGATCAGCAGGATGATGAAGGGTACCGAGCGCAGCACGTTGACCACGAAGGAGAGGATGCCGTAGACCAGCGGCTGTTCCAGCAGCTGGCGACGGCTGGTAAGGAACAGCAGCACGCCCAGCGGCAGGCCGAGGATCAGGGTGAAGAGCATGGACCAGCCAAGCATGGCCAGGGTGTCCTGGGTCGCCTGCCAGATCTCGGCCCAGTCGATGTTGCTGAAGAGTTCGTCCATCAGCGCAGGACCTCCACGGTGACGTCGGCGGCCTGGAAGCGAGCCAGGGCGGCGTCCAGGTCACCGCCCACCAGGGCGATGGTGAGCTGGCCATAGGGCTCGTCCCGGATGCGGTCGATGCGCCCGCCGAGAATGCTGTAGTCCACACCGGTCTCCCGGGCGACGTGGCCCAGCAGCGGTGCATAGGTGGCTTCGCCGCGGAAGGTCAGCCGCAGGATGCGGCCTTCGACATGGGCATAGGCGTCGGCCAGTTCGGTCTCGTCCTGATGCTCGGCCTCGAACACGAAGCGGCGGGTGGTGGGGTGCTGCGGGTGCAGGAAGACATCGGCGACGGTGCCCTGCTCCACCACGGCGCCGCCATCGAGCACGGCGACGCGATCGCAGACGCGGCGGATCACGTCCATCTCGTGGGTGATCAGCACGATGGTCAGACCCAGCTCGCGATTGAGTTCGGCGAGCAGTTGCAGCACCTGGGCGGTGGTCTGGGGATCGAGGGCGCTGGTGGCCTCGTCGCAGAGCAGGATCTTCGGCTCGGTGGCCAGGGCGCGGGCGATGCCGACGCGCTGCTTCTGACCGCCGGAGAGTTGCGCCGGGTACTTGCGCGCCTGGTCGGACAGGCCGACCCGCGCCAGCAGTTCCTCGACCCGCTGGCCGATCTGCGCCCGCGAGCGGCCGCCGGCCAGTTCCAGCGGCAAGGCCACGTTGGCCGCCACGGTCTTGGACGAAAGCAGGTTGAAGTGCTGGAAGATCATGCCGATGCGACGGCGGAAATCGCGCAGCTCGGTCGAGCCCAGGGTGGTGACCTCGGCGCCATCGACCTGGAGGCGACCGCCACTGGGAGCTTCGAGGCGGTTGATCAGGCGCAGCAGGGTGCTCTTGCCGGCACCCGAATGGCCGATCAGGCCGAAGATCTCGCCGGCTTCGATCCTCAGGTCGACCGGCTGGAGCGCCGCGACCTCGCGACCGCGCGTGCGGTACGTCTTGTGGACAGCGTGGAATTCGATCAATGGAAAAACCTTGTGGGTATCGTCAGACAACAGGATGGTGATCCAGCCGCGCAGTTTAACGTGCGCGCTTATATCTGCTTAGCACTTGTTGTCGGGTATTACGCCAATAAAGGCATATGGCCAGCCAAGACCCTGGCCGAGCGCCAGGCGAACAGCCCGTCGCCTCGTCTCAGCCAAGCGGAACACCGGCTCTGGACCGCGAGTCACTAGAAGACTGCCTGAATTCGCCCCACATTCCGTAGGGGACGCAAAGAGCGCCCTCCAGGCGCCTGATGAGGACTTTCCATGGCTACGCCCCCAAGAGTGAACTCGCCGGTACCGACACCCAGGATCGCCAGAACACCTCGAAGAAGATCGAGCAACTGGAGCAATTCCGTTCCGATGCCACCGGCCAGGCACTGCGTACCAATCACGGCGTGAAGATCGCCGACAACCAGAATTCGCTGCGCGCCGGCACCCGCGGACCTTCCCTGCTCGAAGACTTCATCATGCGGGAGAAGATCACCCACTTCGACCACGAGCGCATCCCGGAACGCATCGTCCATGCCCGTGGCACCGGTGCCTATGGCTACTTCCAGCCCTACCAGGACTGGTCCGACCTGACCAAGGCCGCCCTCTTCCGCGACCCCAACCACCAGACCCCGGTGTTCGTGCGCTTCTCCACCGTGCAGGGCCCGCGTGGTTCCGGTGACACCGTGCGCGACGTGCGCGGCTTCGCCATCAAGTTCTACACCGAGGAAGGCAACTGGGACATGGTCGGCAACAACATGCCGGTCTTCTTCATCCAGGACGCCATCAAGTTTCCCGACTTCGTCCATGCGGTGAAGCCCGAGCCGCACAACGAGATTCCCACCGGCGGCAGCGCCCACGACACCTTCTGGGACTTCGTCTCCCTAGTGTCGGAGTCGGCGCACATGGTGCTCTGGACCATGACCGACCGGGCCATCCCGGTGAACCTGCGCAGCATGCAGGGCTTCGGCATCCACACCTTCCGCATGATCAACACCGCGGGCAAGGGCGTCTTCGTCAAGATTCACCTGAAACCCGCCGGTGGCGTGCGCTCCCTGGTGTGGGACGAAGCCCAGAAACTGGCCGGCAAGGACACCGATGCCCACCGCCGCGACCTCTGGGAAGCCATCGAGGCCGGTGACTATCCCGAGTGGGAATTCGGCGTGCAAATCATCCCCGAGGAAGACGAGCACAAGTTCGACTGGGACATCCTCGACGCCACCAAGATCATTCCCGAGGAACTGGTGCCCATCACGCCCCTGGGCAAGCTGGTGCTCAACCGCAACCCGGACAACTATTTCGCCGAGACCGAGCAGGTCGCCTTCTGTCCCGGCCACGTCGTGCCCGGCATCGACTTCAGCAACGACCCCCTGCTGCAGGGTCGCCTGTTCTCCTACACCGACACCCAGATCAGCCGCCTCGGCGGACCGAACTTCCATGAACTGCCGGTCAATCGCCCGGTGGTGCCGAATCACAACGGCCAGCGCGACGCCAAGTACCGCATGACCATCGACAAGGGTCGTGCCTCCTACGAGCCCAACTCCATCGATGGCGGCTGGCCCAAAGAGACGCCGCCGGCGCCCCAGGATGGCGGTTTCGAGAGCTATTACGAGCGTATCGACGGCCACAAGGTGCGCGAGCGCAGCGAGACCTTCGGCGACCACTTCTCCCAGGCCACGCTGTTCTACAACAGCCTGTCGGAAGCCGAACAGTCGCACGTCGCCGATGCCTACAGCTTCGAGCTGGGCAAGGTCGAGCGGATGTGGATCCGCGAGCGGCAGGTCAACGAGATCCTTGCCAACATCGATCTGGAACTGGCGCAGAAGGTCGCCAAGAAGATCGGCGTGATCCCGCCCACCGCGCCCACCGTACAGCCGCGCAAGGTGTCCATCGACAAGTCGCCGGCGCTGAGCCAGCTCAACCTGCTGTCCGGCAATATCAAGGGCTTCAAGGTGGCGGTACTGGTGGGTGACGGCGTCATCGCCAGCGAAGTGGTGGCCATCAAGCAGGCGCTCAAGGCCGAAGGTGCCCACGTGAAGGTGCTTGGCCCCACCGCCGGCCCGGTCAAGGCGGCCGACGGCAGCGAAGTGGCCGTGGATGGCTCGGCCGAGGGCATGCCTTCGGTAGCGCTGGACGCGGTCTATGTGCCGGGCGGCGCCGAGAGCGTCAAGGCCATGCTCGACGACGGCGTGATCAAGCACTACCTGCTGGAAGCCTACAAGCACCTCAAGGCCATCGCCCTCACCGGCGAAGCCGAACAGCTGCTCAAGGCGGTCTATCTGAGCCCCGACGAGGCGCTGCTCACCGGCGGCGACTTCAAGGCGGTGCAGCAGGACTTCTTCGCCGCCATCGCCAAGCACCGTTGCTGGGCACGGATGCCGAAGATCAAGTCCATCCCGGCCTGATCAGACCGGCATGAAAAAAGCCGACCGTCGCGAGACGGTCGGCTTTTTTCTTTTGGGCTATCGCGGCCCTCAGATGGGGCCACGATGATTCCGTAGGTTGGGCTGAGACGGCTCCATCGTCGAAGCCCAACAGGCCGAGCCATCAGCGCGCTTATTGCTTGGCTTGGCTTCGCTGCGCTCAGCCCAACCTACGGGTCCTGTGCGGGATCAACCCAGCACCAGCACCCCGTCCATTTCCACCTGGGAGCCCTTGGGCAGCGCGGCAACGCCGATGGCAGCGCGCGCCGGATACGGCTGCTGGAAGTAGCGGCCCATGATTTCGTTGACGGTGGCGAAATGCGCAAGGTCGATCAGGAAGATGTTCAGCTTGACGATGTCGGCCAGGGAACCACCGGCGGCTTCGGCGACGGACTTGAGATTCTCGAACACCTGGACCACCTGGGCTTCGAAGCCGTCCACCAGCTCCATGCTGGTCGGGTTGAGCGGGATCTGCCCGGAGAGATAGACGGTGTCACCGACCTTGATCGCCTGGGAATAGGTGCCAATGGCGGCGGGCGCCTTGTCGGTGTGGATCACTTGCTTGCTCATGGGTCGCTCCTGTGCGGGAAAGGACCGATTCTGCAAGCCGGTGGCGACCCGCTGCAACCTCAGAACCTGTTCACAATCGTGCGAGCTAGAGGCAAACAAGGCGAAAATGCCTGAGGAAGCGGAGTTTACGAGGGGTAAATGAGCATTCCGAAGGCATTTTCAACGCCGTTTGGCCGACGCGCAGCAGATCGTGAGCAGGTTCTCAGCTGCGAACCCGAGTGATACCGGCCACGCCCTTGAGCGTGCGCAGCTTCTTGATCACCCGCGCCAGGTGCACGCGATCGCGCACGCTGACCACCAGCTGGACCACGCTGACCCGGCCGTCGCGCTCGTTCATGCCGATCTTCTCGACGTTGGCGTCCACCGCAGTGACGTTGTTGGCCAGCACGGCGATCAGGCCGCGCTGGTGCTCCAGCTGGACACGCAACTCGACGCTGAATTCGCCGGTGACGTCCTTGGCCCAGTTGAGCACGATGCATTTTTCGCTGTTGTGCCGGAATTCGGCGATGTTCCGACAGTTTTCCAGGTGGATCACCATGCCCTTGCCGGCCGACAGGTGGCCGACGATGGGATCGCCCGGAATCGGCGTGCAGCACTTGGCGTAGCTGATCACCAGGCCTTCGGAGCCGCGGATGGCCAGCGGACCCTGCGGCGTGGTGCCGGGCTGCGGCTCCAGCGGCTCTTCCTGCTCGCTGCCGGACACCAGGCGCCGCGCCACCACGTAGGCCATGCGATTGCCCAGGCCGATCTCTTCGAGCAGGTCTTCCAGCACCACGCCCTTGTACTCGCCCAGTACCGAGAGGATGCGCATCGGCGAGATCTTCGACAGCTGGGTGCCAAAGCCCGACAGCGCCTTGTTCAGCAGGCGCTCGCCAAGGCTGATGGACTCGGAACGCCGCTGCTGCTTGAGCGCGTGGCGGATGTTGGTGCGCGCCTTGCCGGTGACCACGAAGTTGAGCCAGGCCGGATTGGGCCGGGCACCGGGCGCGGTGACGATCTCCACCGTCTCGCCGCTGCCCAGCGGCTGCGACAGCGGCGCCAGGCGGCGATTGATGCGGCAGGCGATGCAGCTGTTGCCCACGTCGGTGTGCACCGCATAGGCGAAGTCCACGGCCGTGGAGCCCTTGGGCAGCTCCATGATGCGACCCTTGGGGGTGAAGACGTAGACCTCGTCGGGGAAGAGGTCGATCTTCACGTTCTCGATGAACTCCAGGGAGTTGCCCGCGCGTTGCTGCAACTCGAGGATGCCCTTCACCCACTGGCGCGCGCGCAGGTGGCTGGCGCGCGGCTCGTCGCCGCCGGCCTTGTACAGGCCATGGGCGGCGATGCCGTTGTTGGCCATCTCTTCCATCTCGCGGGTGCGGATCTGGATCTCGATGGGCACGCCGTGCATGCCGAACAGGGTGGTGTGCAGGGACTGGTAGCCGTTCGCCTTGGGGATGGCGATGTAGTCCTTGAAGCGCCCCGGGAACGGCTTGTAGAGGTTGTGGACCGCACCGAGTACCCGGTAGCAGGTGTCGACCTTGTCGACGATGATGCGGAAGCCGTAGACGTCCATGATCTCGTTGAACGACTTACGCTTGCCGCGCATCTTCTGGTAGATGCTGTGCAGGTGCTTTTCGCGGCCGACCACCTCGCCGTCCAGGCCGTCGCGGGCCAGGCAGTTGGCCAGGGATTCCTGGATCTTGCCGAGGATCTCGCGGCGATTGCCCCGCGCGGTCTTGACCGCCCGCTGGATGCGTTCGGCGCGCATCGGGTGCATGGCGCGGAAGCCCAGGTCCTCGAATTCCACGTAGAAATCGTGCATGCCCAGCCGGTTGGCGATGGGCGCGTAGATTTCCAGGGTTTCCTTGGCGATGCGCCGACTCTTGTCCGGCGGCATGGCGTCCAGGGTGCGCATGTTGTGCAGCCGGTCGGCCAGCTTGACCAGGATGACGCGGATGTCCTTGGACATCGCCATGGTCATCTTCTGGAAGTTCTCCGCCTGGGCCTCGGCCTTGGTCTCGAACTTCATCTGGGTCAGCTTGCTGACCCCGTCCACCAGCTCCGCCACCGTTTCGCCGAACTGGGCGACCAGGGCTTCCTTGGCGATACCAGTGTCCTCGATCACGTCGTGCAGCATGGCCGCCATCAGGCTCTGATGGTCCATGTGCATGTCGGCGAGGATGTTGGCGACGGCCAGCGGATGGGTGACATAGGGCTCGCCGCTGCGGCGGCGCTGCCCATCGTGAGCCTGCTCGGCGTAGTAGTAGGCCCGCCTGACCAGATTGACCTGGTCGGGGGTCAGGTAGTCCGCCAGACGCTCGGCCAGCAAGTCGATGCCGGTCGGGCGGGCGTCACCATACGCAGGCTCGGCGGCCATGGCTTAGAGGGCCTCGCCGTCCGCTTCTTCGTTGACTTCGAAAGCGGCAAACAGCGGCTCTTCTTCGACGATGTCGTCCAGACGGATGACTTCCTCGTCGACCAGGCCTTCGGCGATTTCGCGCAGGGCGACAACGGTGGGCTTGTCGTTGTCCCACGGTACCTTGGGCTCCTTGCCGCCGGTGGCCAGCTGGCGCGAGCGCTTGGTGGCGAGCATGACCAGCTCGAATCGGTTGTCTACGTTGTCCAGGCAGTCTTCGACAGTAACGCGGGCCATGGTCTTCCTCGTGGCGATGATGATCCCGGGAACGGGGGACCCGATAGTATAAAAATTCGCCAGTGGCAAGGGAAGAGGCGGTGGTCGGAGGACCGCCGGTCCTCGGGGTTGTTCCGGTGGAGGATCCGTCCTGGGCAAAGGACTTCTGCCTGGACTACTTGATCGCTAACGTACTACAAGCTTTTCTTTTACTCGCAGAAAACGTCTGCTTGAGCGCCCTCTAGCAGGCCCGAAGAATCGCGCAGCTCGGGCTATAGGCTACTAGCCAAGCCGCTGCATAGCTTTCTGATCAAAAGGAATTGATCAATGTCGGGATACGCCAAGCCATGGATGAGCGTGGATGACCAACTGGATCAATTGACTCGACGCGGCCTGGCCGTCACCGATAGAACGTTGGCGCTCAACTACCTGAGCCGAATCGGCTATTACCGCCTGAGCGGCTATTGGTATGCGTTCCGCGAGCGAAGCGGCGCCCTGGTATTGCTCGACAAAGGTAAGAAGCCGCAAAAGCCCAAGGTCACTACCTTGGCGCTGGACGATTTCAAGGTCGGTGCCACCTTTCAGAATGCCGTCGACCTCTATGTGTTCGACAAGAAGCTCCGACTACTGACGCTGGATGCCTTGGAGCGCATTGAAGTCGGCTTGAGAGTCGACATCACCTACTGCCTCGGTGCCAGAGATGCCTTTGCCTACTTGCGCCCCGAACTATTGCATGGCGAATTCAGCAGCAAGCTTGATCCTCGAACCGGACTCAGCCGCCACCACGACTGGCTGGGACGTCAGGCGAAATTGATCGCCCGCTCCAAGGAAGACTTCATTCGGCACTGCAAGGACAAGTACGGGCTGCCCTTGCCGATCTGGATAGCGGCGGAAGTTTGGGATTTCGGCACGATGTCCACGCTGTACAGTGGCCTGCAAGAGACCGAACAGGACGCCATCGCAGCCAAGTATGGGCTATCGAACGGTCGGGTCTTTTCGTCCTGGTTACGCAGTCTTAACTATCTACGCAATGTTTGCGCACACCACAGCCGACTGTGGAATCGCAACATCATTGATCAGCCGAAACTACCCTCCCTGGCCGAGGCGTCTTGGGCACAGCCTTTCATAGGCAATGTGCATGCTCTGGCGCTTTGCTACCTACTGCTGTGTATGACCCGTCATCTTCTGGAGGTCGTGAATCCTCGATCTACGTGGTCACAGCGAATCAAGGCGCATCTATTGAGTTTCCCGGAACTATCGCACCTGGGCCTGAACATCGCAGGTATGGGTGCCCAGCCTGGCTGGGAAGCTGACTGGTAAAAACGCAGGCAATAAAAAACCCCTCAGCAGCTTCGTCACCTAAGTGAGTCAGCCGAGAGGGGCCGTGTTGGGATCCATACTAGGGAACGACCTGAAGTCCGTCAAGCCGGCGCATACCGCTCTGGACCAAGGATTCCAACGTTCACTCCGTAAGCTACGTTCGCGCGTTGGGAATCATACCTCTCAGGCGCCCGCCTTCTTCTTCAACCGCCAGGCGTGCAGCAGCGGCTCGGTGTAGCCGCTGGGCTGCTCGCGGCCCTTGAAGATGAGGTCGCGGGCGGCGCGGTAGGCGTAGGAGCTGTCGAAGTGGCCGGCCATGGGTTCGTAGAGCGCATCGCCGGCGTTCTGGCCATCGACCACGCTGGCCATGCGCTGCAGGGTCTCGTCCACCTGTGCGGCCGTGACCACGCCGTGGTGCAGCCAGTTGGCGATGTGCTGGCTGGAGATGCGCAGGGTGGCGCGGTCTTCCATCAGGCCGACGTCATGGATGTCGGGCACCTTGGAGCAGCCCACGCCCTGGTCGACCCAGCGCACCACGTAGCCGAGGATGCCCTGGCAGTTGTTGTCCAGTTCCTGCTGGATGGCTTCGGCGGACCAGTCCGGCGACTCGGCCACCGGCACGCTGAGCAGCCCGGCGAGCAACTCGCCACGGGCGGCGTCGACGTCGCTGCGTTCCAGCTCCTGCTGCACCTGCTGGACGTTGACCTGATGGTAATGCAGCGCGTGCAGCACGGCGGCGGTGGGCGACGGTACCCAGGCGGTGTTGGCGCCGGCCTTGGGATGACCGATCTTCTGTTCCAGCATGGCCGCCATCAGATCGGGCATGGCCCACATGCCCTTACCGATCTGCGCCTTGCCGCGCAGGCCGCAGGCCAGGCCGACCAGCACGTTGTTGCGCTCGTAGGCGGTGATCCACTTCGAGGTCTTCATGTCGCCCTTGCGCAGCATGGGCCCGGCCAGCATGGCGGTGTGCATCTCGTCACCGGTGCGGTCGAGGAAGCCGGTGTTGATGAAAGCCACCCGCGCCGCGGCGGCGGCAATGCAGGCCTTGAGGTTGACGCTGGTGCGGCGCTCCTCGTCCATGATGCCCAGCTTGACGGTGTTGGCCGGCAGCCCCAGCAGGGCCTCGACGCGGTCGAACAGCTGCACGGCGAAGGCCACCTCGGCCGGGCCGTGCATCTTCGGTTTGACGATGTACACCGAGCCGCTGCGGGAGTTGCCCTGGCGCTTGAGGTCGTGCATGGCGATGGTCACGGTGACCAGGGCGTCGAGGATGCCTTCGGGGATCTCGCGACCGTCCTCCAGCAGCACCGCCGGATTGGTCATCAGGTGGCCGACGTTGCGGATGAACAGCAGCGAGCGCCCGTGCAGGCTCAGCGGCTGGCCGTCGGCGCCCTGGTACTCGCGATCGGGGTTGAGGCGCCGGGTAAAGGTCTCGCCACCCTTGCTGACCTCTTCGGCCAGGTCGCCCTTCATCAGGCCCAGCCAGTTGCGATAGGCCAAGACCTTGTCGGCGGCGTCCACCGCGGCGATGGAGTCTTCCAGGTCCATGATGGTGCTGACCGCGGCTTCCATGAGCAGGTCCTTGACCCCGGCGGCGTCGGTCTTGCCGATGGTGCTGGCGCGGTCGATCTGGATCTCCAGGTGCAGGCCGTTGTGGCGCAAGAGCACCGCGGACGGCGCGGCGGCATCGCCCTGGTAGCCGACGAAGGCGGCCGGATCGGCCAGTTCGCTGGTGCCGCTCCTGAGGTCCACCACCAGGCGACCGTCCTGGATGCGGTAGGCGGTGGCGTCCCGGTGCGAGCCACTGGCCAGGGGCGCCACGCCGTCCAGCACCTGGCGGGCGAAGGCCACCACCTTGGCACCGCGGGTGGGGTTGTAGCCCTTGCCGCGTTCGGCGCCCTCGCTCTCGGGCAGGGCGTCGGTGCCATAGAGGGCATCGTACAGCGAACCCCAGCGCGCGTTGGCGGCGTTCAGGGCGTAGCGGGCGTTGAGCACCGGCACCACCAGCTGCGGACCGGCCTGCTCGGCGATCTCGCGGTCGACGCCGGCCGTCGAGGCCTGCACCTGGCCGGGGACCGGTTGCAGATAGCCGATGCCTTCGAGGAAGGCCTGGTAGGCGGGCAGATCGGTGACCGGACCGGGATGGGTGCTGTGCCAGGTGTCCAGCTCCACCTGCAGGCGATCACGCTCGGCCAGCAGTTCGCGATTGCGCGGCGCCAACTCGTGCACCAGGGTGTCCACGCCCGACCAGAAGGCGGCGGTGTCGAGCCCGGTGCCGGGCAGCACTTCCTCGTTGATGAAACGCTGCAGTTCGGTGGCCACCTGCAGGCGGCCCAGGGTAGTGCGGTCGGTCATGATGGCTTTCCTTGATAACGAAACTGTCGAGAGAGGGTTAACCCAGTGCCGCGATGGCGGCCTTGGCGACCTGCGCATCTTCCGGCGCCTTGACGCCGGAGACGCCAACCGCGCCCACCACCTGGCCGTCCACCAGGATGGGTACCCCGCCTTCGAGCATGCCCTGCATCAGCGGAGCGCTGAGAAAGGCGGTGCGGCCGTTGTTGATCATCTCTTCCAGCACCTTGGACTCCTTGCGCGCCAGGGCAGCGCTGCGGGCCTTTTCCGGAGCGATGTAGGCGCTGTTCGGCGCGGCGCCGTCGAGGCGCAACAGCGCCAGCGGATGGCCGCCGTCATCGGCCACGGCGATGCACACGGCCCAGCCCTGGCGTTCGGCTTCGGCGCGACCGGCGGCCAGCAGGGTGTTGATCTCGGCAAGGGTGAGCACGGCTTTGGTGTTCATGGGGCCTCCAGGGTTAAGGGTTGGGTCGGAGCGGCCAGGGCCGCGTCGAGGATTTCGATCCAGTGGCGTACCGGGGTGCGCCCGGCGCCGTCGAGATGGCTCTGGCAACCGATGTTGGCGGTGGCGATCACCTCGGGGTGACCACTCTCCAGGGCATCGAGCTTGGCGTCGCGCAGCCGCCGCGACAAGTCCGGCTGGGTCAGCGAATAGGTGCCGGCCGAACCGCAGCAGAGGTGACCGTCCGGCACCGGCGCCAACGGAAAGCCGAGGCGCTGCAGGACGTCTTCCACGGCGCCACCGAGGCGCTGGGCGTGCTGCAGGGTGCAGGGGCAATGGAAGGCCAGCCGCGGGGTGTCCTGCAGCTGCAGCTCTTCCAGCGGCAGCTCGCGCAGCACCTCCACCAGGTCGCGGGTGCGCGCCGAGACTTCCCGCGCCTTGGCGGCATAGGCCGGGTCGTCCTTCAACAGGCTGGCGTATTCCTTGACGAAGGCGCCGCAGCCGCTGGCGGTCTGGATGATGGCTTCGGCGCCGCCCTGCAGCGCCGGCCACCAGGCATCGATATTGCGCCGGGCGCGATCGAGGCCGGCTTCCTGGGCATTGAGGTGATAGTCCACCGCGCCACAGCAACCGGCGCGGGGCGCGGCGTCCAGGCTGATGCCGAAGCGATCCAGCACCCGCGCGGTGGCGGCATTAGTATTGGGCGACAGCCCCGGCTGCACGCAGCCTTCGAGGATCAGCATGCGCCTGGCATGGCGCGGTGCCGGGCGCATGCCCGGGGCGGCGATGCGCGCCGGCAGCTTGGCCTGGACGCCGGCCGGCAGCAGCGGCTTCAGCGCCTGGCCGCCTTTCAGCAGGGCGCCGAACAGCCAGGGCTGCGGCAGCACCTGGCGCAGCCCGGCGCGTAGCAGGCGTTGGCCCAGCGGCCGCGGCACCCGGCGCTCCACCTCGGCGCGGCCGATGTCGAGCAATTCGTGATAGGAGACGCCCGAGGGACAGGTGGTCTCGCAGTTGCGGCAGGTGAGGCAGCGGTCGAGGTGCTCGCGGGTCTTCTCGCTGACCTCGCCGCCTTCGAGCATGCCCTTGATCAGATAGATGCGCCCACGCGGCCCGTCCAGCTCGTCGCCGAGCAACTGGTAGGTCGGGCAGGTGGCGTTGCAGAAGCCGCAGTGCACGCAGCTGCGCAGCACCCGCTCGGCATCGGCGGCACGGGGCAGTTCACGGGCGGCGGGACTCAGATTGGTTTGCATGATGTCTTTCCCCTACAGTCCGGCGTACAGCCGACCCGGATTGAAGATCCCCTGGGGGTCCAGGCGCGCCTTGAGGCGACGGTGATAGTCGAGCAGCGCGGCGGGCAGCGGGTGCTGGGCCTCGCGCTCGGCGTCCGGCGTGTAGCACAGCGCATGGCCACCGGCCCGCTCGGCGATCGCGCGCAGGACCGTGGCCGGGGCATCGCTCTTGAGCCAGTACTGGGCACCGCCCCAGTCCAGCAAGAGGCTGCCGGGCAACTCCAGCAGCGGGGTATTGACCGGTACCGACAGCCGCCACAGCGGCCTGGGGTCGTCGAAAAAGGCCAGCCGCTGTTCGTTGAGCTCGTCCCAGAAGGCCTCGCCCAGGGCTTCACCGCCCAGGCGATCAACGGCCGAGCGCACCGAGCCCTCGCCGCCCTCCAGGCGCAGCTGCAGCCGCTGCCCGTCATGACAGGCCGCCGAGATCGGCAGGGCTTCGCGGCCCCAGACGGCGAGGCGCTGCAGGGCGCGCGCGGCGTCCAGTTCCAGGCTCAGACTCTGGCTGCAACGCGGCCTGGGCAGCACCTTAAAGGACACCTCGGTGATCACCCCCAGGCAACCCTGGCTACCGGCCAGCAGGCGAGAGACGTCGTAGCCGGCGACATTCTTCATCACCTCGCCACCGAATCTCAGGTGCTCGCCGGTGCCGGTGATCAAGCGGGTGCCCAGGACGAAATCCCTCAGGCTGCCGGCCCAGGGCCGGCGCGGACCGGAGAGGCCGCAGGCCAGGGTACCGCCGACCGTGGCGCCCTCCCCCAGCCGTGGCGGCTCGCAGGGCAGCATCTGCCCCCGCTCGGCCAGGGCGGCATCGAGTTCGGCCAGCGGCGTGCCGGTACGGACCGTGGCCACCAGTTCGGTGGGGTCGTAGTGCACCAGGCCGCGGTGGCCGCTGACGTCCAGCGGCTCGCCCTCGACCGCACGCCCCAGGTGGGCCTTGGTGTCGCCGCCATGGATGCGCAGCGGCTGGCGACGGACCAGGGCCTCGCGGACCTGGTCGAGGAGCAGTTCCAGGCTGTCCATCAGAAGCGCTCCAGTTCGGGGTGGGGCAGCTGGCCACGATGCACGTGCAGGCCACCGAATTCGGCGCAGCGGTGCAGGGTCGGCACGTTCTTGCCGGGATTGAGCAGCCCGGGGGCATCGAAGGCGGCCTTCACCGCGTGGAAGAAGAGCAGTTCGCCGGACTGGAACTGGGTGCACATGGCATTGATCTTTTCCCGACCCACGCCATGTTCGCCGGTGATGGTGCCGCCCACCGCCACGCAGAGGTCGAGGATGCGACCACCCAGGGCCTCGGCCTGCTCCAGCTCGCCGGGCCTATTGGCATCGAAGAGAATCAGCGGATGCAGGTTGCCGTCGCCGGCATGGAAGACATTTCCCACCGCCAGGCCGTATTCCGCGGACAGCGCCTCGATGCCGCGCAGTACCTCGGGCAGGGCGCGGCGTGGAATGGTGCCGTCCATGCAGTAGTAGTCGGGCGACAGCCGCCCCACCGCGGGAAAGGCATTCTTGCGCCCGGCCCAGAATTTCTGCCGCTCGGCCTCGTCGCGGGCCAGGCGGATCTCGGTGGCGCCGGCGGCGGCCAGCAGGCTGCTGACGCGCTCGATGTCGGCGGCCACGTCGGCTTCCACCCCGTCCAGCTCGCAGAGCAGGATGGCCGCGGCGTCCACCGGGTAGCCGGCGTGGATGAAGTCCTCGGCGGCTCTCAGGGTCAGGTTGTCCATCATCTCCAGCCCACCGGGGATGATGCCGGCAGCGATGATGTCGGCCACCGCCGCTCCGGCGCGTTCGATGTCGGCGAAGCTGGCCATCACCACCCGGGCACAGGGCGGCTTGGGCAGGAGCTTGACGGTCACCTCCACCACGACGCCGAGCAGGCCCTCGGAGCCGGTGAACAGCGCCAGCAGGTCGAAGCCGGGACTGTCCAGGGCGGCGCTGCCCAGGGTCAGGCGCTCGCCCTCCAGGGTAACGATCTCCACCGCCAGCACGTTGTGCACGGTCAGGCCGTATTTCAGGCAGTGCACGCCGCCGGCGTTCTCGGCCACGTTGCCACCGATGGAACAGGCGATCTGCGACGAGGGATCGGGGGCGTAGTAGAGGTCGTGGGGCGCCGCGGCCTGGGAGATGGCCAGGTTGCGCACCCCGGGCTGGACCCGGGCACGGCGGCCATCGGGGTCCACGTCGAGGATGCGATTGAAGCGCGCCATCACCAGCAGCACGCCCTGCTCCAGTGGCAGGGCGCCACCGGAGAGACCGGTGCCGGCACCGCGTGCCACCAGGGGCACGTTCAGCTCATGGCAGAGGCGCAGGGTCGCCTGCACCTGCTCCACCGTTTCCGGCAGCACCACCAGCAGCGGCGTGGTGCGATAGGCCGCCAGGCCATCGCATTCGTAGGGCTTGAGGTCTTCCCTGTCGTGCAGCAGGCAGTGCTCGGGCAGTTCGACACGCAACCGCTGCAGCAGTTGCGCCTTGTCCGGGCGGGGCAAGGCGCCGTCGAGACGTTCGTCGTAGACCAGGCTCATCGGGTAACCACCCTTGTTGTTGTTCTGGCTGGAGAGGCTTTGTTGTACCCCGACTGCGACCAGGGCGTCCATGACCCAACACACTGGTCATACCAGTTTTTACGCCCTCTTCGACCAAAGGATTAGCAGGTTTCAGCCTGCTTGACGGCAAATCCGGCTGATGGCTCACTAGGATGGAACCTCGTGGTCATACCAGCAGGAAATCCTTATGTCCGCACCCGTCGCCCGCCTTCCCGTCGCCGAGAACGTCAGCCAGCAGATCGAACGGCTGGTGGTGGACGGGGTGCTCAAGGTCGGCCAGCCGCTGCCCTCCGAGCGCCGCCTGTGCGACAAGCTCGGCGTCTCCCGCACCGCCCTGCGCGAGGGCCTGGGGCTGCTGCGCGCCCGTGGCATCATCGAGACCCGCCACGGCCAGGGCAGCTTCGTCGCCCGCCTGGCGGCGCCGGCGGCGGAGAATCCGTTGCTGCACCTGTTCAGCAGCCAGCCGCGCACCCTCTATGACCTGCTGGAAGTCCGCGCCCTGCTGGAAGGCGAAGCCGCGCGCCTGGCCGCGCTGCGCGCCACCACCGCCGACCTGGTGCTCATCGGCCGCCGCTACGACGAGCTGTGCGCCGCCTGCCAGGATCCGGCCAGCCTGCCGGCGGAAACCCACGCCCGCCTCGACCACGCCTTCCACCTGGCGATCAGCGAGGCCTCGCACAACCCGGTGCTGGTGCACACCCTGCAATCGCTCAACGAGCTGCTGCTGGGCTCGGTGTTCGCCTGCATCGCCAATCTCTATCATCGGCCACCGCAGCGCCGCGAAATCGACGCCCAGCATGCCCGCCTCTATGCCGCCGTGAGCCAGCGCCTGCCCGACGAAGCCCATGCCGCCGCCCGCGAGCACATCCACAGTGTCAGGGACAGCCTGCGCGAGATCGAGCAGGAAGAGCAGCGCCTGGTGCGGGCCACCATGCGTCTGGAAGGCTGGACCTAGCGAAAAAGGCCCGCCGGCAAACATCGGCGCCAGAGCCACTGTCCGTCAGCCCAGGGTGCGCCCCGTCCCTCCAGCGGGCGCAACATCTTGCAACTGCCCTGCCCCGCCCCATGCTTAGCCGACCTTTCTGCAGCTCTCGGCCCTAATGGACCCTTCCACCAGTCTCGCCTCGACGTTGTTCGCCGATCTCGGCCTCGTGTTCTTCGCCTTCTTCCTCGTGCTGCTCAACGGCTTCTTCGTCGCCGCCGAGTTCGCCATGGTCAAGCTGCGCGCCACCCGCGTGGAAGCCATCGCCAAGAAGCATGGCTGGCGCGGGCGCATCCTCAAGAAGGTGCACAACCAGCTCGACGCCTACCTCTCCGCCTGCCAGCTCGGCATCACCCTGGCCTCCCTGGGCCTGGGCTGGGTCGGCGAGCCGGCCTTCGCCGAATTGCTCGAACCCCTGCTCGGCGCCGTCGGCGTCAGCAGTCCCGAGGTGATCCACGGCATCGCCTTCTTCTCGGCGTTCTTCATCATCTCCTACCTGCACATCGTGGTCGGCGAGCTGGCGCCCAAGTCCTGGGCGATCCGCAAGCCCGACCTGCTCTCGCTGTGGACGGCGGTGCCGCTGTACCTGTTCTACTGGCTGATGTACCCGGCCATCTGGCTGCTCAACGCCAGCGCCAACGGCATCCTGCGCATCGCCGGCCAGGGCGAGCCGGGCGCGCACCACGAGCACCACTACAGCCGCGACGAACTCAAGCTGATCCTGCACTCCAACCGCGCCACCGACCCGGACGCCCGGGTGCTGGCCTCGGCGGTGGAGCTGGGCGAGCTGGAGGTGGTGGACTGGGCCAATTCCCGCGAAGACCTCATCTACCTGGACAGCAAGGCCAGCCTGGACGAGATCCTCACCCAGATCCGCCGCTCCAAGTACAGCCGCTACCCGGTCTATGACGAAGACAGCCAGACCTTTACCGGGGTGCTGCACATCAAGGACCTGCTCCTGGCCATCGCCGGCCTGGACAGTGAAGCCGCCTCCTTCGACCTCGACGACCTGGTGCATCCGCTGGAGCGGGTGACCAAGCACATGCCGCTGTCCGACCTGCTGGAGCAGTTCCGCCGCGGCGGCGCGCACTTCGTGCTGGTGGAGGAAGCCGACCACAAGGTCATCGGCTTCCTGACCATGGAAGACGTGCTCGAGGTCCTGGTGGGCGACATCCAGGACGAACACCGCAAGACCGAGCGCGGCGTGGTCGCCTACCAGCCGGGCAAGCTGCTGGTGCGTGGCGACACCCCGCTGTTCAAGGTCGAGCGGCTGCTGGGCATCGACCTGGATCACGTCGAGGCCGAGACCCTGGCCGGGCTGATCTACGACAGCCTGAAGCGCGTTCCGGAAGAGGAGACGGTGCTGGAGGCCGAAGGGCTGCGCATCATCGTCAAGAAGATGAAGGGTCCCAAGATCGTCCTGGCCAAGGTCATCAAGCTGGACCCCAAGGACGTCCGCCGGCGCCCGCCGGAAGAGCGCTGAGGGCGCGCGGCCTCAGCCGCGTCCGCTGCCCAGCGCCGGCAGGCCATCGCTCAGGCAGACACGATTGCGCCCGCCGCGCTTGGCCGCATAGAGCGCCCGATCGGCGTCTTCCAGGAGCCCCAGGCCGTGTTCGAGATTGCTCGGCACGGTCACCGCGACCCCGATGCTGATCGACGGCCGCAGGCGTCCGTGCTCGGTCTGCAATTCCAGCGCCGCCACGTCCTTGCGGATGCGCTCCGCCAGCGTCCGGGCCGCGACCTGGTCGCTCCCGGGCAGGGTGATGACGAACTCCTCGCCGCCATAGCGCGCCGCCACCTCCCCCGCCCGCTGGACGTGCTGGCGCAACACCTCGGCCACACACCTCAGGCATTCGTCGCCCAGGGTGTGGCCATGGGTGTCGTTGACCGCCTTGAAGTGATCGATGTCCACCAGCAGCACCGCCAGTGGCAGTTCGGCACGGATGGCGCGGCGGATCTCCTGCTGGAAGAGGCGCTCGAAATGCCGGCGGTTGCCGAGTCCGGTCAGGGGATCGGTCTGGCTCTGGTGCAGCAATTCGCGATTCAGTCGTTCCAGGGAAGCCTTGGCCTGCTGCAACTCCACGGTGCGCAGCGCCACCCGCAACTCCAGTTCGACAAAGGAGGCCTCGCGCTCCCGGGCCAGCGCGGTGGAGGCTTCCAGGGCCTGCCGTTGGGCCTCGATTCGCGCCCGCCGCTGCAGACTCAGGCCCTCGGTGAGCCCCAGCGACAGCATCACGAAGCCCAGGGCGAAACCGGCCATCTGCCCATGGAAGGCCGGACTGTCGGCGGCCAGCCAGCCGGCCACAGCCAGCAGCTGGATGGCGCTGCCCAGCAACAGCAGGGCCCAGGCGGCACTGAACCACAGCGCCATGCGGCTGCCGCGCAGCGCCAGGTAGGTGGTGGTGCCCAGCAGGCCCAGGCAACTCAGCGCCATCATGCCGAGCATTTCCTGGAAGCTCAGCAGGTCCGGCCAGATCAGCGTGACGACCAGCGCCACATTCCAGTAGCCGATCAGCAGACGATTGCCGAAATCGATCCAGCGACCGCCGTGATAGAGACTGAGCAGATAGCGCACGAACACCCCGCCACTCAGAAAGCACAGGGCGGCGAAGGCCAGGTGCGCGCGCAGGGCGAAGGCCGGGCTCTCCGGCCAGAGTTGCCAGGCGCCATAGCCGCTGGTGACCGCCTGATAGCCGATGACGCTGAGCAGATAGAGGGCGTACCAGCCAAAGCCCGAGCGGCGGCCGAAACCCCACAGCGTGAGGGTCAGCAGCAGGATGGTGATCAGGCAGCCAAAGAAGCTGCCGACCAGCCAGGCATCCTGCTGGGCCTCGCGCAGATAGGTGGCCGGGGTGACCAGGCGCAGCGGCAGGACGAAGGTCTCCCGCGAATCCAGCCGCAGGTAGACCTCCTCCACGGCGCCCGCGGTCGGCGCCAGGGCGAACATCAGCTGGCGCCCGGGCAGCGCCCGTTGCGTCGCCGGCAGCGCCAGACCGCTGCGCTGCAGCGGACTCCAGCGACCATCGGCAGCGCGGGT
The DNA here is from genome assembly GCF_014522265.1 of Pseudomonas oryzihabitans. Classification (GTDB taxonomy): domain Bacteria; phylum Pseudomonadota; class Gammaproteobacteria; order Pseudomonadales; family Pseudomonadaceae; genus Chryseomonas; species Chryseomonas aestiva. The sequence continues at coordinate 1,773,291 of NZ_CP017024.1, read as the reverse complement.
GCGCAGGTCCAGGCGATCCAGCACCGGCCAGGTCGGAATCAGCCACCAGGCCTGGTCGTCGCGGCCCTGGATGGCGAAGCGCAGCCAGAGACCCTGGCGACCGTCATGGAGCAGCATTTCCAGCTCATCCGGCGCATGCCAGCCGTCCTCGCCACCGCTTGGGCGCGCGGCGGCCTCGGCAAAGGTCAGACTGGCGGGCGCCTTGAGAATCTCCAGTGCCGGGCGGGGATCGTAGCTGCGCGCCGGATCGTCGAGCCGCAGCACCTGCGCCTGGCCGTCGAGGGCGATCAGTAGCAGGACCAGCAGGTGCAAAGCCCGATTGCGCCCACCGGCGCACAGGGCGGCCAGGAATCCTTTCATGGGGCGGCATCCGTAGCCTGAAGGAAGGAAAGGCCGCGGTAGAGCCCGCGCCCTGGAGGAAATAGCGTGGTGATAGCATAACGCCACCAGGCCTGTTTCTGCCAAGGGATTTCTACCGGCGACAGGGTGCCTGGGCCCTGGATGGGCCCGGTGGCGTCAGCCGGTCTGGAACGCCCTTAAGCGCGGACTCAGCGGTCGCCCAGCGCCATGTTGGGCAGGGCCGCCAGCGGTCGCACGAAACGGAAGGGAATGGAGACCATTTCACCGCCAGTGTGGGCCTGGACGACGAAATGCAGATGGGGACCAGTGCTGCGACCGGTGTTGCCCGACTCCGCCAGGGGCGTGCCGATCTCCACCCGCTCGCCGGGTCGCACCTTGACCGAACCGCGGCGCAGGTGCAGGTAGGCGCTCTGGCTGCCGTCCTCGTGGGCGATGCGCACGAAGTTGCCGGAGGGGTTGGGACCATGGCCGAACTGGCCGTTTTCGACGTCGATCACCGTGCCGGCCCGGGCGGCGCTGATCGGCGTGCCCTCGGGCATGGCGATGTCCACGGCATAGCGGCCCTTGGGCGTGTGGTGACTGAAATCGCCGCCCGCGCCCTGGGTCACGTAGTAGACACCCTGGCGCCAGGGCCAGGCGTAACCATAGCCGATGCCGTTGTCGGCAGCACCCGCGACATCCGTCGCCAGCGGCGGCAGGGTGCCGACCGGCAGCTGCGGACTGTAGCTGAAGGCCTGTTCGAAGTGCATGGGAAAGCCCTGCTGGCGCTTGCGGATCACCGCCAGCTGCACCGTGGAGCGCGGCTCGATGACCTGGCGGATCGGGCGCTCGGCACCGGCCACGTTGACGGTGCGCTGCAGGCGCAGCTCGACCCGCACGGGTACGTCGAAATCGTTGCGAACCTCGAAGATGCGGCCTTCACTGGCATTGCGTACCTTGAGCTTGACCTGCCCCTTGCGGGCCGGGCTCTTGGCGGAGGTCTTGGTCAGGGTCGCCTTTTCGGCAGCCGGCGCGGGGGCGGGCATGGCCAGGGCGAGGGTCAGGCAGGAGATCAGGGCGGTCAGGCGTCGGTCCATGGCATAGGGCCACCATGATGGGCAAGGACAGAACCTAACAAAGCCATGCAGACTGGGCGACGGCCAAACCCCGGCTTTGTGAAGCCGCTGGCAAAGCATCGACGCAAATAAAAAAGCGTGGCACTCAAATCCCTGTGCCACGCTGCCACCGATCGGACGGTAGTTCAATACAGGCCTGATGGTTCAGGCAGGTCAGCCAAGCGGCGGGTGTTCTGTGCGACACTCCCGCGAGAGGCAGGTTTGCGGCGTGCAGAGGGGTCACCCCTGGGCGCGCCCGATGCTCCGGCCATAGTGCTGCAGGTTAGGCCCTGGCACCTGGACCCGGCCCAACCGAAACGGACAGCTGTTATGCAGGAACAGACAATCGACCGAGCGCGGAGCGTAGTGGCGGATGCCCCCATCCCGCCTGCCGGTCCCCTGGTGTCCCAGCTCAGCACCTTCGCCCATGGCCAGGTGTGGCCGCCGCATGTGCACGATCAGGCGCACCTGATGTACACGGTCAACGGCGTGCTGGAGGTCACCACCCACGAAGGGGTCTGGTACGTACCGCCCAAGCAGGCGATCTGGATTCCGCCGCGCATCGAGCACCAGGCGCGGGCCAATGGCGAGGCCACCCTGCAGGTGGTGATCATCGAATTGCCGAGCGGCCTGCCCTGTCCCCAGGCGGCCACCCGCATGGTGCTCATCTCGCCGCTGCTGCGCGAATTGCTGCGCTGCCTGAGACGCGGCGGCGCTTCCTACGGCGAGGCCGAGCTGGGCAGCCACGTACGGGCGCTGATGCTGGCGGAGCTGGTGTTTCTCGAAGAGACCGCCCTGCACCTGCCGGCGCTGGCCGACCGGCGCCTGCGGGCCATCCAGACCAGTCTGCACGCCGATCCCGCCGACGACACGGCACTGGCGACTTGGGCGCAGCAGCTGCACCTCTGCTCGCGCAGTCTGGCGCGGCTGTTCCTCAAGGAAACCGGCACCAGCTTTTCCACCTGGCGCCAGCACACCCGGCTGATGCTGGCCCTGCCGCGACTGGCCGCCGGCGAGCCGGTGACCCGGGTGGCCCTGGACCTGGGCTATGCTTCGCCCTCGGCCTTTACCCGGATGTTTCGCCGGGTACTGGGCGTCTCGCCCAGCGAGTACCTCGACGCCCAGGGCTGACCCCGGCGCTCAAGGTCCGCCGACGGCGAAGTTCGGCAGGCTGTCCACCGCCTGGGCGAAGCGGAAGGGGATGGATTCGATCGCTTCGCCGGTGTTGCGCTGGACCACGAAGTGCAGGTGCGGCCCGGTGCTGCGTCCGGTGTTGCCGGAAGACGCCAGCGCCTGGCCCGGGCGCACCCACTGGCCTTCGGCGACCTTGATCGAACCGCGCTGCAGGTGCAGGTAGACACTCATGGTGCCGTCGTCGTGGAGGATGCGCACGAAGTTGCCGGAGGGGTGATTGCCGCGCCCATCCTGGTCGTTCTCCACCTCCACCACCTGACCGGCGCGCGAGACCACGATGGGCGTGCCCTCGGGCATGGCGATGTCCACCGCATAGCGACTCTTGGGCGTGTTGTGGCTGAAACCACCGCCGGCGCCCTGGCTGACGTTGAAGGGTCCGCCCAGCCAGGGCAGCGGATAGGCGAAACCGGAGGCGAAGACCGGGGTGGCACTGCCCATCAGGGTGGTGAGCTGCGGGGTATAGCGTTGCGGACGGCCCGGATCGGGCGCGATCAGGGTCGCCAGGCGCGTCAGGCTGCGCGCCGGCAGGACCTTGCGGATGGGCGCCTCGCCCACCCCGCTGACATTCTGCAGCGCCGAGAGGCGCAGGGTGACGGTCACCGGCAGGAAGCTGTCGTTGCGCACCTCCAGTACCGTGCCGCCGGCATAGTGCCGCGGCTGCAGCTTGACCCGCTGGTCGAGTCGCTCGATGGGGTCGTCACTGAAGGTCATCACCTTGGCGCCCTTCTGCGCCTTGTCGGTGTAGGTGACCACGCCGTTGCCATCCACATACTTGTAGATGGGCGCCGCCAGGGCGGGACCCGAAAGGACGAGCGACAGCAGCAGCAGGCGACAGGCAAGGGGCATGGGCAAGGCGTCAGAAATCCGCGGTGTCGCAGTGCGAAGCAGTCTCCGTGCCAGCCTCTGCATGGCGCCGCCCTGCCCTAGGCGCCCGGCACGTAGTGCCGCTGGGCAGTGCCCTTGGCGATCAGTCGCGACAGGTAGTCGAGCTTGGCCGGGTCACGGTCGATGAAGCGGAAGTTGACCTGCACCCACTCGCTGGCCGGGGTCGCTTCCACCGCGCTGAGGGAATGCAGATAGCCATTGAGGCGCGCCACGTCGCCTCCATCTTCGCCCTGCTCCAGGTCGAGCACGGCGGTTTCCAGGATCTGCGGCAGCGGATCGCCACGGCGGACCACCAGCAAAGCCTCCTTGATGCTGATGGCCTTGATCAGGCAGGCCATGCTGGCGTTGGGCAGGCGCAGCTGGCCCTGGCCGAAATTGGCGGCGGGCTTGCCGCGGGCAGGTGGCGGCGGCGCGCCGCCGGTGAGCAGGGCGGCGCTGGAGGTGGCAGCCGGGGCCGCCACCGGGGCGGCGACCGGCTGGACCACGTCGCTGCGGCCGGCGGTCAGGGCGCCGAGGGAGTCATTGGCGAAGCCGGTGGCCGGGCGTGGCTGGGCGCCGGCCTGCAACTCGGCGAGCTTGCCGGTGCGCTGCAGGGCCTTCTTGACCTTGGCCGCCAGCTGTTCGTTGGAGAAGGGTTTGCCCATGTAGTCGGACACCCCGGCCTGGATGGCCTGGACGACGTTTTCCTTGTCGCCGCGGCTGGTGACCATGATGAAGGGCACGCCCTTGTGGTCCGGCTGGGCACGAAACCAGCTCAGCAGTTCCAGACCGGTCATGCCGGGCATTTCCCAGTCGCAGAGGATGAGGTCGAAGCGCTGCTTGCCGAGCAGCGTCTGGGCGCGGCGACCATCGGCCGCCTCGTCCACCACCAGCCCGGGAAACAGGTTGCGCAGGCCCTTCTTGATCAGATCGCGAATGAAGGGCGCATCATCCACCACCAGTACGTTCAACTTGCTCATCGGTCACTCCATGCCAAGTCTTCCAGCATAGCAGGCAGGTCCGGGACGCCACCGGGGGAGTGACCGGGCGGATCATTCGCGCGACCGATTGACCTCTTCGGCCATGCGCTTGAGGCCCATGTGCCGTACGTCGGTGCCCTGCACCAGGTAGATCACCAGTTCGGCGATGTTGCGCGCGTGGTCGCCGACCCGCTCCAGGGAGCGCAGCACCCAGATGATGCTCAGCACCCGCGAGATCGAGCGCGGGTCTTCCATCATATAGGTGGCCAATTCGCGCAGCGCGGACTTGTATTCACGATCGATCAGCTTGTCGTACTGGGCCACCGAGAGCGCCAGTTCGGCGTCGAAGCGAGCGAAGGCGTCCAGCGCCTGATGGACCATCTTGCGCACCTGTTCGCCGATGTGGCGGACTTCGACGTAGCCGCGCGGGGCCTCACCGTCCTCGGTCAGCTCGATGGCGCGGCGGGCGATCTTGGAGGCCTCGTCGCCAATGCGCTCCAGGTCGATCACCGACTTGGAGATGCTGATGATCAGGCGCAGGTCGGAGGCCGCGGGCTGCCGGCGGGCCAGGATGCGCAAGCATTCCTCGTCGATGCCGCGTTCCATGATGTCGATCTGGTCGTCGATGGTGCGCACCTGGCGCGCCAGGCCGGCATCGGCGTCGATCACCGCGCGCACGGCGTCGCTGACCTGCTTTTCCACCAGACCGCCCATGGCCAGCAGGTGGCTGCGGACCTCTTCCAGTTCGACGTTGTATTGCTGGGAGATGTGCTGCGTGTGGCCTTCTTTGTTGATCATGCTGTCAGTCCTGCCTGAGAGGAGCGAGTCGCCGGGTGGGGCACCGGCCTGCCTGGAACTAGCCGTAGCGGCCGGTGATGTAGTCTTCGGTCTGCCGCTTTGCCGGATTGGTGAAGAGGGTGTCGGTATCGCCGTGTTCGACCAGCTGGCCCATGTACATGAAGGCGGTGTAGTCGGACACCCGCGCCGCCTGCTGCATGTTGTGGGTGACGATGACGATGGTGTAGCGCTGTTTCAGTTCGTGGATCAGCTCTTCCACCTTGAGGGTGGAGATGGGGTCCAGCGCCGAGCAGGGTTCGTCGAGCAGCAGCACATCGGGCTGCACGGCGATGGTGCGGGCGATCACCAGGCGCTGCTGCTGGCCGCCGGAGAGCCCCAGGGCCGACTCGTGCAGGCGGTCCTTGACCTCTTCCCACAGTGCCGCGCCGTGCAGCGCCCACTCCACCGCCTCGTCGAGCACCCGCTTCTGCTTGATGCCCTGGATGCGCAGGCCGTAGACCACGTTCTCGTAGATGCTCTTGGGAAAGGGATTGGGCTTCTGGAACACCATGCCCACCCGCCGCCGCAACTCGGCGATCTCGGTGCCGCGGGCATAGATGTTCTGGCCGTCGAGCAGGATCTCGCCGTCGATGCGGCAGTCTTCCACCAGGTCGTTCAGGCGATTGAAGCAGCGCAGCAGGGTCGACTTGCCGCAACCGCTGGGGCCGATGAAGGCGGTAACCCGCTGGCGCGGGATCTCCAGGGCGATGTCCTGCAAGACCTGCTTCTTGCCGTAGAACAGATTGAGCCGCGGCACCGACAGGGCCACGCCACCTTCGCTCGCCGCAGGCTGGGCGCTGGCCGCGTAGGCGGCGGCAGTTCTGAAGATGGAGGAATCGGAAGGCATGGGGTCTCCTCGGCCGCGGGCGCTAGTGTGGCGCTTCAGAAGTTCGCACGAGATTTGGCGAGTGATTTTTGGCGGTTCGGCGCTCCGATGGGGGCCAGGCGCCGTGACGAGTCATAGCAGGGCTATGGCGAGGAGTGGCAACGCCGTCCACGCCGAAAAAGCGCCGCCAAAATCGTGTAGTCAACTTCTGAAGGACCATACTATTCTTCCAGCAGCCGGTATTTTTCGCGCAGCCGGTTGCGCAGGAACACGGCGGACAGGTTCAGCCCGGCGATCACCAGCACCAGCAGCAGCGCGGTGGCATAGACCAGCGGGCGGGCGGCTTCCACGTTGGGGCTCTGGAAGCCGACGTCATAGATGTGGAAGCCCAGGTGCATGATCTTCTGATCCAGGTGCAGATAGGGGTAGTTGCCGTCCAGCGGCAGCGCGGGCGCCAGCTTGACCACCCCCACCAGCATCAGCGGCGCCACCTCGCCGGCGGCGCGGGCCACGGCGAGGATGAGCCCGGTCATCAGCGCCGGGCTGGCCAGCGGCAGCACCACCTTCCACAGCGTCTCGGCCTGGGTCGCGCCCAGCGCCAGGGAGCCCTCGCGGATGCTGCGGGGGATGCGCGCCAGGCCCTCTTCGGTGGCGACGATCACCACCGGCACGGCGAGGATCGCCAGGGTCAGCGAAGCCCACAGCAGCCCCGGGGTGCCAAAGGTCGGCGTGGGCAGGCTGGCCTGGAAGAACAGCTGGTCCAGGGAACCGCCGAGCAGATAGACGAAGAAGCCCAGGCCGAAGACGCCATAGACGATGGCCGGCACCCCGGCGAGGTTGTTGACGGCGATGCGGATGGTGCGGGTCAGCGGACCCTGGCGGGCGTATTCGCGCAGGTAGATGGCGGCGATGACGCCGAAGGGGGTGACGATCACCGCCATCAGCAGGGTCATCATCACGGTGCCGAAGATGGCCGGGAAGACGCCACCCTCGGTGTTGGCCTCGCGCGGATCGGCGCTGAGAAATTCCCACAGCTTGCTGCCATAGAAGCCGAGCTTGGCACCCAGGCCCATGGCGTTGGGCTGGTAGGCGCGCACGATGCGCGCGAGATTGAGTTCCAGGGTGCGGCCCTCGACGTCGCGCAGCACCACGCTGTCACGGCGACGCTCCTGGCGCAGGCTGGCCAGCTGGTCCTCCAGCTCGCCGTAACGGGCTTCGAGCTCGGCGCGGCGGGCGGCGAGATCGGCCTGGGCGGTGGCGTCGAGACGGCCGTCCAGTTCCAGGCCGCGGCCTTCCAGGCGCAGCCGCTCCAGGGCGTAGTTGACGCTGCCGATGTCCTGTTTTTCCAGACGCTCCAGCTGCTCGCTCAGGTCGCGGGTGCGCAGCAGGCGACGCTGCAGTTCGGGCACCGCCGCGGCGCCCTTGGCCACCTGGCGCCCCGCTTCGCGCACCTCCAGTGCATAGCCGTAGAAGTTGCCCCATTCGCGGCGCTCCAGCACCAGGGCGTCGGTCGGGGTCTGGCGATCGCGCAGCCAGTCGCCGACCAGCCAGACGAAATCGCTGCCATAGAGGTCGCGATTGCCCAGCTTGAAGAGTTCGCGGGTCAGGGTTTCGCCGCTGTCCGGCGGCAGGGTCACCCCGGCGCTGCGCAGCCGCTCGGCCGGTATCGTCTCCTGCTCCACCACCTGGCCGAGCACCAGGCGCGATTCCAGGCCCGGCGGCGTGTAGCGCGCCTGCACCACCTCGGCCGGCCAGAAATGCGCCAGGCCGCGCACGGCGAGGATGCCGATCAGGCCCAGGGTCATGAGCACGGCGATGGCCACGGCGCCGGCGCTGAGCCAGATCCCGGGCGCGCCGCCCCCCAGCCAGGCGCCCAGGGCGCGCCGCTGCCCGATGCCCCGCTGTTGCGGCGCGCCGGCGCTAGAGGGCCGCATATTTTTTCCTCAGCCGCTGGCGGATCAGTTCGGCCAGGGTGTTCATCAGGAAGGTGAAGCTGAGCAGTACCAGCGCGGCCAGGAACAGCAGCCGGTAATGGGTGCCGCCCACCTCGGATTCGGGCATCTCCACGGCGATGTTGGCCGCCAGGGTGCGCATGCCCTCGAACAGGTTGGCATCCATGATCGGGGTGTTGCCGGTGGCCATGAGCACGATCATGGTCTCGCCCACGGCGCGGCCCAGGCCGATCATCAGCGCCGAGAAGATCCCCGGACTGGCGGTGAGCAGCACCACCCGCACCAGGGTCTGCCAGGGGGTGGCGCCCAGTGCCAGGGAGCCCAGGGTCAGGCTGCGCGGCACGCTGTAGATGGCGTCTTCGGCGATGGAGAAGATGTTGGGAATGACCGCGAAGCCCATGGCCAGGCCGATGATCAGGGCGTTGCGCTGGTCGTAGGCGATGCCCAGGGTCTGGCTCAGCCAGAGGCGCAGGTCGCCGGCGAACAGCAGGGTTTCCAGCCAGGGACTGAGCCACAGCGCCAGGGCGGTGGTCAGCAGCACCACCGGCAACAGCAGCAGGCTTTCCCAGCCTTCCGGGATGCGCTCGCGCAGACTCAGCGGCAGGCGCGACCAGCCAAAGCCCGCGGCGAAGATCGCCAGCGGCAGGAGCAGCAGCAGGCTGAACAGCCCCGGCAGGTGATTTTCCACGAAGGGCGCGAGGAACAGCCCGGCGAAGAAGCCGAGGATCACCGTGGGCAGCGCCTCCATCAGCTCGATGACCGGCTTGACCGTACGCCTCATGCGCGGCGCCATGAAGTAGGCGGTATAGACCGCCGCGGCGATGGCCAGGGGGGCGGCGAACAGCATGGCGTAGAAGGCCGCCTTGAGGGTGCCGAAGGTCAGCGGCGCCAGGCTCAGCTTGGGTTCGAAGTCCGCGGTGGCGGCGCTGGATTGCCAGACCCGCGCCGGGGCTTCGTAATTCTCGTACCAGACCTTGCCCAACAGCGCCGACCAGGAGACTTCCGGGTGCGGATTGTCCAGGCGGAAGCCGAGCAGCCGGCCATTTTCCTCCAGCAACAGCCGATCGGCGCGCGGCGACAGCGCCAGCACCCCGGCGGCGGGGGCGATCTGCTCGCGCAGCAGGGTACGCCCGGCGGTGCTGTGGAAGACCCCCAGTTCGCCCGTGGCATCCAGCGCCACGAAGCCCTTGCGCCGCTGCTCCGGCACCAGCTGGACGATGGGCGCGCTGCCCAGCTGGAAGCTGCGGATAGGCCTCAGCACCGGTTCGCCGTCCTGGCCGCGGACCATGAACCACTGGCCGATGCCACCCTTGGCGGTGCCCACCAGCAGCGACACGCCGCCTAGCAGCTGGGCGCTGGCGGTGACCTCGTCGTCGGCCGCGTCGAGCAGCTTGTAGTGGCCATTGAGGCTGCCGTCGCGCAGGTCGAAGACATCCGCCTGGGCGCGGCCATTGAGGGCATAGAGCCAGCGACCGCGGGGATCGAGGTAGAGCGCCTTGGCCGCGGCGTTGAGCGGCCCGAGGGTGAGCGAGGTACGCACGGGAACGGCCGCGCCACCGGTCACCGGCGCGGCCAGGCCGGCCAGGCGCAGGGCCGTCACCCGATTGCCCTGGGCGCCGGCCAGCACCAGCAGGTCCTCGTCACCGGCGATGGCGACCCGCTCCAGGGCCGTACGAGCGGCGCCCAGGTCCAGCGGCTCGCGCCCGTAGGGAAAGTCCAGTTCCGGGGTGATGACCCGGGTGCCCTGGGGATAGCGGGAGACATAGCGCTTGTGCGCCACCAGCACGCGGCCATCGGACAGGCCCAGGGCGATCAGTCCGCGGGGGGCGTCCTGGGCCTGGCTGCTGATGGTGACACCGGGCGGCAGCGGCAGACGCTCGCGCATGACCGGCTGGCCGTCGGCCAGGGTGAAGAAGGTGGCCTCGCCGGCCCGGGAAAGATGCAGGCCGAGGCGATTCTGCTCGTCGATGCCCAGCAGCAGCGGCACCCCGGCGGCCGCCAGCCAGTCGGGCTGGGGCAGCGGCTGGGCTTCCAGACTGGCGCCACGCAGCAGCGGCAGCACCACATAGGCCAGATAGAAGAAGATCAGGGTGATGGTGGCCAGCACGGCCAGCCCACCGGCCAGCACCGAGCCCCGTATCAGGCGATCCTGCAGGGCCCGCCAGCGCCGCCGCCGGCGTAGTGCAGGCGTGTTGAAGTCCAGCCGAGCAGGGCCGCGAGGATCGGGCGGGGACGGGGGTACCGGGGATATCATGGCGCAGAGCCTAATCACGTCGTGTGACAGAAAGGTTACAGCGAATGGGCGGCCAGAGACGCTACGCCCGACGCGGGCGCAGGGTCTCTGGGCACTCAGTAGCCCAGGGTCTTCAGGGCCTGTTGCACCACCGCTGCCGGCAAGGGGATATAGCCATCCTTGACCACGGCCTCCTGGCCGCTGCGCGAGAGGATCAGCCGCAGGAATTCTCCTTCCAGGGGTTGAGCGGGCGATTGGGCGCCTTGTTCACATAGACGTAGAGATAGCGCGCCAGGGATAGCGCCCGGACAGGGTGTTCTCCTGGTTGTCCGCGACGAAGTCGGTGGTGCCCTGGCGGGCCAGCGCCAGGGTATGGACGCTGGCGGTCTGGTAGCCGATGCCGGAGTAGCCGATGCCCCCAGGGACTGGCTGATGGCCTGGACCACCGAGGCCGAGCCCGGCTGTTCGTTGACGTTGGCGCGGAAGTCGCCACGGCACAGCGCCGCTTCCTTGAAGTAGCCGTAGGTGCCCGACACCGAATTGCGGCCGAAGCGCTGGATCGGGCGCTTGGCCCAGTCGCCGGTCAGGCCCAGGTCGCCCCAGGTCTTGAGTTCGTGCGGACCACCGCAGAGCCGGGTGCTGGAAAAGATCGCGTCGACCTGTTCCAGGGTCAGCTGGCGCAGCGGATTGTCCTTGTTGACGAAGATCGCCAGGGCATCGATGGCCACCGGCACCGCGGTGGGCTGGTAGCCGAAACGCTGCTCGAAGGCCTGGAGTTCGGCGTCCTTCATCTTGCGACTCATGGGGCCGATGGCGGCGGTGCCCTCGGTGAGCGCCGGCGGCGCGGTGGACGAGCCGGCCGCCTGGATCTGGATATTGAGATTGGGATACTGGCGCTTGTAGCTCTCGGCCCAGAGCGTGACCAGGTTGGCCAGGGTGTCGGAGCCCACGCTCGACAAATTGCCGGAGATTCCGCTGACCTTCTGGTAGGCGGGGATGGCCGGGTCGACGCCCTCGGCCCGAGCGGTCGTACCACCTAGCGCCAGGGCGAGCGCCACAGCGGTCAGCGGACCTTTGATGTCCATGCCGGATTCCTCGCGAGGATGGGAGACGGGCCTGGGCCGGCGACGCTCAGGCGCAAGCCGGCACTCTAGGCGCGCATTGTGACGGATTTATGAGCCAGCGCCAGCCGCCCCTGCAGGTTCGACTAGGCTGCAAGGGAGTCTGCGCTGCACCACCTTGGCGCAGACCTGGCCGCTGGCTCCGCGACGACCGCCCAGGCACGCGGCCTCCGCGGGCCGGACCACCATTTGCATAGCTAAGCATTCATCTCAGTGCAGAGGAACGCACCATGGCCCAGGCTCTTCCGACGTCCTCCTCCCCCGCCGACGCCACTCCCGCCAGCGCGGGCGCCACGCCCTCGCGCGCCAAGCTGATCGCCGCGGCCAGTCTCGGCAACGGCCTGGAGATGTTCGACTTCACCGTCTTCAGCTTTTTCGCCGCCATCATCGGCCAGCTCTACTTTCCTTCGGACACTCCCTATGGCTCGCTGCTGATGGCGGTCGGGGTGTTTGGCGTCGGCTTCGTCATGCGCCCGCTGGGCAGCATGGTGCTGGGCGCCTATGCCGATCGCCACGGGCGCAAGCAGGCGATGCTGCTGACCATCACCCTGATGGGCCTGGGCAGCGCCCTGATCGCCTTTACCCCGACCCATGCCCAGATCGGCCTTGCCGCGCCGCTGATCCTGCTCGTGGGGCGCCTGCTGCAGGGCTTTTCCGCCGGCGGCGAGATCGGCGCCGCCACTACTCTGCTGCTGGAGTCGGCCAGTCCCGGCCGGCGCGGCTTCCATGTCAGCTGGCAGGTGATCAGCCAGGGCGGCAGTGCCCTGCTCGGCGCCGCCCTGGGCGCCCTGCTCACCCGCAGCCTGTCCGAGACCGAGCTGCACGCCTGGGGCTGGCGCATCCCCTTCCTGGTCGGCTTGCTGATCATTCCGGTCGGCCTCTATATCCGCCGCCAGGTGGACGAGACCTGGAGCGGCGCCGGCACGGTCGAGGGCGGTCCGGTGCGCGCCTTTCTGCGCGAGCATCCGCGGCGCTTCGGCCTGGGCCTGCTGATCGTGATGTCGGCGACCCTGCTGACCTACCTGATGCAGTTCTACATGCCCACCTACATGACCCGCATCGTCGGCCTGCCGGCCACCAGCGCCTACCTGGCCGGGGTGGCCTCCAGCGCCGTGCAGATGGCCGCCGCCCTGGCCGCCGGGCTGCTGCTGGATCGCTTCGGGCGCTACAAGCCGGTGGCCCTGGTCAGCCTGGCGGTGGCCCTGCTGGGCATCTACCCGGCTTTCGTCTGGCTGAATGACCCCACCACCCAGGGCCTGGCCTTCGCCGCCCGCTTCGTGGTGATCACCGCCATGAGCGTCAACATGACCGCCGGGCTGCTGCTGATCCTCGCCGGCCTGCCGCGGCCGGTGCGCGCCACGGGGCTGGCCATGACCTACGCCCTGGCGGTGACCCTGTTCGGCGGCACCGCCCAGTTCATCGCCACTTGGCTGATCGAGGCCACCGGCAGCCCGCTCGCCCCGGCCTGGTACCTGATCGTCATGCTGCTGATAGGATGGCTGGCACTGCTGAGCTATCCCGAACGCCACCTGGATTGAGAGAGATCGCCATGAGCCTTGCCACTGCTGCGGATCAAGACGCCACCGCCCGTCATATCGCCGGCTACCTGCCGGAAATGGTCGCCCTGCGCCGCGACATCCACCGCCATCCCGAACTGGGTTACCAGGAGCAGCGCACCAGCGACCTGGTGGCCGCCGCCCTCGCGGGCTGGGGCTACGAAGTCCATCGCGGCCTGGGCGGCACCGGGGTGGTTGGCACCCTGCGCGCCGGCAGCGGCAGCAAGGTGCTGGGCATCCGCGCCGACATGGACGCCCTGCCGATCCTGGAAACCACCGGGCTCGACTACGCCAGCCAGCACCCGGGCCGCATGCATGCCTGCGGTCACGACGGCCACACCACCACCCTGCTCACCGCCGCCCGCTGCCTGGCCGAGACCCGCGCCTTCGACGGCACCCTGCACCTGATCTTCCAGCCGGCCGAGGAAGGCCTGGGCGGCGCCCTGAAGATGATGCAGGACGGCCTCTTCGAGCTGTTCCCCTGCGACCAGGTGTTCGGCCTGCACAACATGCCCGGTGTGCCCACCGGCAAGTTCTGCTTCGTCGACGGCGCCGCCATGGCCTCGTCCGACACCGCCCTCCTGCGCATCCGCGGCCAGGGCGGCCACGGCGCGGTGCCGGACAAGGCCGTCGACCCCATCGTCGCCAGTGCGGCCACGGTGATGGCGCTGCAGACCGTGGTCTCGCGCAACGTGGCGCCGCTGGACACCGCGGTGATCACCGTGGGCAGCATCCACGGCGGCGAGGCCTCCAACGTCATCCCCGATGCGGTGGAGATGAAGCTCACCATCCGCGCCTTCCAGGACAGCACCCGCGACCTGCTGGAGCAGCGTATCGGCGCCCTGGTCCGCGCCCAGGCGGAAAGCTTCGGCGCCACGGCCGAACTGGACTACCAGCGCGGCTATCCGGTGCTGGTCAACCACGACGGCCCCACCGCCTTCGCCCGCCAGGTGGCGGTCGAGCACTTCGGCGCCGAGGCCCTGCATCCCTTCGCGCCCATCCCGGCCAGCGAGGACTTCGCCTACATGCTGCAGCAGGTGCCCGGTTGCTACCTGTTCGTCGGCAATGGCCCGAGCGCCAACCTGCACAACGCGGCCTACGATTTCAACGACGCCCTGCTGCCGGTCGGCGCGCGTTACTGGGTCAAGCTGACCGAGGCCTTCCTCACCGTCTGAGGCGCCGCCTCGTCGGCACCCTCACCCGGGGTGCCGGCGACGGAATCTTCACGTGCGGGCCGCTAGACTGCAGGGTCATTATCCAACCTCGAGAGGTCGCCATGCGACGTGTTCCGCGCCTGGGCTGGCGCCAGGGTCTGGCGCTGGGCGTCGCCGTGCTGGCGGCGGGGTTTGCCTATCCGGCCTGGCGACATTTCCATCCGGTCAGTGCGGCCGAGGGCTGGCGCTATCGGGAATTCGCCGCCGACATCCCCATGGTCAGCGCCCTGGCCCTGGATGCCGATGGCAGCCTGTTCGTCACCCAGGAATTCTCCAGTCGCCGCGGCAGCCTGCTGCGGCTGCTGTCCAGCGGCGAACGCCAGCCGGTGCTGGGCGAACTGTCCAAGCCCGATGGCCTGGTCATGTTCCAGGGCGGCCTGGTGGTCAGCCAGGAAGGCGGGCCGCTGCCGGTGTTTCTCCTGCGCGATGGCCAGCGCCAGGCCCTGTTCGACGGCAACGACGTCGAGGGCGTCGCCACCGATGGCCAGACCCTCTATGCCATCGAGGACCTGCCGCGCGGGCGTCTGCTCAGCTACGACCCGCTGCAACGCCGCCTGGCGGTGCTGCGCGACGGCCTGGAAGAAGGCGAAGGGGTGGCGCGCTGCCCGGATGGCCGGCTGTTCTATACCGAAAAGGCCAAGGGCTGGGTCAAGCAGTGGCAGCCCGGGGGTACCGATACCCTGGTCGCCGCGGGTCTCGACGCGCCGGGCTTCGTGCAGTGCTCGGCCGACGGCCTGTGGATCACCGAAGACGCCACCCACGGCGCCCGGGTGCTGCTGGTGCAGCCCGACGGCCAGCTGGTCACGGTGCTCTCACACCTGCGCTCGGCGCAGACCCTGATCCGCCGCGGCGACGGTCATTACCTGGTCGCCGAGCAGGGGCGCAACCGCATCCTGGAGTTGTCGCGAGAAGCCGGAGCCGACCGCTAGGGCGAGCGGCTCCGGGTACCTCAGGGCAGGCGATACACCAGACAGGGATTGCCGTTGAGGCGGCGACCCAGCACTGGGGTGAGATCGGCCAGCGGGGTGCTGGCCAGCAATTCACGGTCATCACGGGCGAGGATGATCCAGGCGCCGGACGGCAGGTGCGCCAGGTCCGCGACCTGCGGCCGGGCGATGAAGATCGGCTGCTCGTCGTGGTCCAGATTCATCATGTAGCGGATCGCCCAGCTGTCCTGACCGAGGCCGAAGAACACCAGGGGGCCCGGCTGCTGCTGGCGCAGACCCTCCACCTGCTGGACGAAGCCGCGGGTGTCGTACTGCAGGTCCTGGGCCGGCTCCACCACCGTGACCAGCATCAGCCACTGCGCGGCCAGCGCCAGGGCGCTCAGCGTGAGCAGGCGGCGGTTGCCGTGCAGCCGGCGCCAGCTGACCAGGGCGGCGAGCTGCAGGGCGACGAAGACCGGTACCAGCAATGCCAGGGAGACATCCGGCCAGTAGCCATGGCGCTGCCAGAGGTGACGACAGACCAGCATGGCCACCAGCGCCAGCCCGGGCAGCGCCAGCACCAGCGCTGTGTAGAGCGGCGCGACCCGGCGGAACCAGCCCTCGGCGCGCAGGAGGCCATGGGCGGCGATGGCGGCCAGGAAGGGCACCATGGGCACCACATAGTAGGCGCGCTTGAAGTGCGGGATGGACAACCCGACCAGGATCAGCAGACCGCTCCCGGCGAGGCCCAGCAGCAGGCGGCGCTGGGCGGTGTGCGGCCAGGCCAGCAGACGACGGCGCTCGGCCAGCAGCACCAGCAGCGCCAGCGGCAGTACCGGCAGATAGCGATACAGCCCCAGCTGCAAATAGAACCAGAAGGGCTTGCCGCTTTCGTCCAGTCGGCCAGTGACCTGCATGTGCCAGACCTCAGCGGCGAAGTCCGCCCCGCCCTCGTGATGGGCCAGCTGGATCAGCGTCCACCAGCCGAGGGCGAGCAAGGCCAGGCCGGCCAGGCCGTAGCCCAGCAGGCGCTGCACGGCGAGGGTGCGCCGCGCCGGCTCGCCCCAGGCGACCACCAGCCAGTAGAGGCAGACCACGCCACAGGGCTCGATCAGCCCCAGCGGGCCGCGGATGGCGAAGCCCAGGGCGAACAGCGGCAGTACCAGCAGACGGCGCAGCGGGCGGCCGTCGCGATCGGCGCTATGGAGCAGGTAGAAGCAGAGCAGCACCACCAGGGCGACCAGTTGGTCCAGGCAGACCGCGCGGGCCTTTTCCAGCCATTGCGGGGTCAGGGCCACCAGCAGCACCGTGAGCAGCGCCCAGGCGCGGCGGGTGTCGGCCAGCAGGCGATAGGTCAGCGCCAGCACCGCGGCCGAGGCCAGGGCGGTAGGCAGGACGTTGGCCAGGTGATTGGGCGCGCCGATCACCCGCGCGGCCAGCCAGCTCAGCCAGGTGGCGGTGCCGGGATAGTCCGGATAGGGCTGGCCGTAGGTGGTGGCGAAAAAGGACGGGCCATGGCGAAACATCTCGCCGAGGAAGACCGCCCAGCGACCGTCGAAGCCCTGGGGCGCCTGGTTCCAGATGCCGAGGGTGAACATCAGGGTGGCGACCACCCCGAGCAGCAGGCTTTCGCGGCGCAGGCGACTGGCCGCCGGCAGCGCGTAGAGGGGCGCGCTGCGTGGGGTCAGGGGCATGGGCGAGACCATCAGGCGGCATCCACGCGGCGGGCGACCTGGGGACCGCCCAGGGCGGCGCCACGCCCGATGGCGAAGTATTCGATGCCGCGGCGCTCCATGCGCTCGGGATCGAACAGGTTGCGACCGTCGAAGATCACCGGCTGGTTGAGCTGGCGGGCGATCAGATCGAAGTCCGGTGCCTTGAACTGCTGCCATTCGGTGCAGATGACCAGGGCATCGGCCCCGGCCAGGGCGGCCTCGGGGTGCCCATCAGCGCCAGGCGCTCGTCGTGGCCATAGAGGCGCTGGGCCTCGGCCATGGCCACCGGATCGAAGGCGCGCACCTTGGCGCCGGCCTCCCAGAGGGCCTCCATCAGCACCCGGCTGGGCGCATCGCGCATGTCGTCGGTGTTGGGTTTGAAGGCCAGCCCCCAGAGGGCGAAGGTACGGCCGCGCAGGTCACCGTCGAAGTAGGTGTTGATGCGCTCGAACAGCTTGGTCTTCTGGCGCACGTTGATGGCTTCCACGGCGCGCAGCAGATCCAGCTCCACGGCGTTTTCCTCGCCGGTGCGGATCAGCGCCTGCAGGTCCTTGGGGAAGCAGGAGCCGCCGTAGCCGCAGCCCGGGTAGATGAAGTGGTGGCCGATGCGCGGATCGGCGCCGATGGCCTGGCGCACCGCCTCGATGTCGGCGCCGACGTGCTCGGCCAGTTCGGCGATCTGGTTGATGAAGCTGATCTTGACCGCCAAGAGGCTGTTGGCGGCGTACTTGGCCAGCTCGGCGCTGCGCAGGTCCATGCACTGGATGCGGTCATGGTTGCGGTTGAAGGGCGCATAGAGTTCGCGCATCACGTCGCGGGCCACCGGCGAATCGGTGCCCACCACGATGCGATCGGGCTTCTTGCAGTCGGCGATGGCGGCGCCTTCCTTGAGGAATTCCGGATTGGAGACCACCTCCACGTGCAGGGTGCGACCCTCTTCGGCGAGCACCTCGTGGATCAGCGCGCGGACGCGGTCGCCGGTGCCCACCGGCACGGTGGACTTGTTCACCACCAGCAGCGGATCGCGGGACACCGGCTGGCCGATCAGCGGCTCGCGCCGCAGGCGGGCGATGGTTCCGGCCACGGCGAAGACGGCGGACAGATCGGCCGAGCCGTCGGCCGCCGGCGGGGTGCCGACGGCGATGAACTGCACGGCGCCATGGGCCACGGCCTCGGCGGCCTCGTGGGTGAAAACCAAGCGCCCGGCGGCCAGGTTGCTGCGCACCAGCTCTTCCAGACCCGGCTCATAGAGGGTCACCTCGCCGCGCTTGAGCTTGTCGATCTTGGCGCGATCGATGTCCATGCACACCACCTGGTGGCCGACTTCCGCCAGCACGGCGGCCTGCACCAGACCCACGTAGCCGATGCCGAAAACGCTGATGTTCATAGGGTATTCCTCAGGGTGGGAGCGGCGCTGGCGCGGGGCCCGCCGACGAGGGCGACGCCGGCCACGACCAGCGCGACGCCCAGGGTTTTCCAGGGGGTGAAGGATTCGGCGGCGCCCGGCAGCCAGGCCGCGCCGAGGTGAACGAAGACGTAGGAGAGGCCGAGCGCCGCATAGGCGCGGCCCAGCGGCAGGCGCGCCAGGGCCGCCAGCCAGGCCAGCAGCGACAGGCCATAGCAGAGGATGCCCAGGGCCAGCAGCAGCCCGGCCGCGCCGAACAGCGCCGACGGCGTGCTCAGCCATGTGGCCATCGCCGGCAGCCGCACCAGGGCGGCGCGCAGAGACAGTTGCGCGAGGGTGGTGAGCAGGATGCTCAGGCCGAGTGGCAACAGGCCGTTCATAGCTGCCCCCCCAGCAGCGCGGCGCCGGCGACGATGCACAGGCAGCCGCACCAGGCGCGGGCATCCACCCGCTCGCCGAACACCAGGCGCGCCAGCAGGGTCACTGCCAGGGTGTTGAGCGAGAGCAAGGGATAGGCGACGCCCACCGGCACCCGCTGCAGCACCGCGCACCAGACCAGCAGGGCCAGGCCCAGGCAGACCAGGGCGCCCCACAGCCAGGGCGAGCGCAGTCGCGCGGCCAGGGCATTGCCGGCGGTCACCGCGCGCTTCTGGCCCAGTTGGCCGGCGCAGGTGAGGCCGATCACCACGGCGATCAGCAGGCCGTCGAGGGCGGTCATGGCGCCGGCCTCGGATAGACCAGCAGCACCAGGCGCTCGCTGGCGATGCTTTCGCCGGGCTCGGGCAGGCTGTCGAGCAGCTGACGATCGCTGGGACCGTCGACCCGCAGCAGGATGGCCACCGGACCCTGGTCGCGATGGGCGGCGAGCCAGGCGGCCAGGTCGCGCTCTTCGATCAGGCGACCGCTGGCCGGCTCGCGGGCGAAGCCGTACTTGAGCTCGCCCGGACCGCCCACCAGCACCACGTCGTCGCGGTGAGTGGCCCAGGCCAGGCTGGCGGCCACGCCGAGGTCGTTGCTGACCAGCAGGCCGGCATTCTTGAAATGACCGAGCTGGGCCTGGATGAAGCTGCTCGGCAGCTTGTTGTCGACCAGGCTGTTGGGCAGGGCGATGGACAGCAGCGGCAGCAGCACCCAGAGCGCCAGGGCCGGCGCCAGCAGGGTGCGCCGCGGCCAGACCAGTGTGGCCAGGCCGGCCAGCAGCAGTGCCAGGGGCGCCAGCAGGGCCAGGGCGCGGGTCAGGCCTTCGCCGCTCTCATAGAGGCGACCGCCATAGATCAGCAGGGCGGCAACGCCGGCCAGGCCCAGCAGCAGATTGCACAGGCCGTTCAGCCGCAGGGCGCCGGTGGCGTCGCGCCGGCCCGCCTCCAGCAGGGTGCGCGCCAGCAGCGGCACCAGGGCGGCCAGGGTCGGCAGCAGGTAGGTGGGCAGCTTGCCGCGGCTGAAGCTGAAGAACAGCAACTGGCCGACCACGGCGATGCCGAGGAAGGCGGTACCGGCATGGCGGCGCTCCTGCCAGGTCCGGCCCAGGGTACGCGGCAAGAGGCCGGCCCAGGGCAGGATGGCCAGCAGCAGCACCGGGCCATAGAACCAGAACGGCCGCTCGTGCTGGGCATCCTGGCCGGCGAAACGCTGGATGTGCTCGTGCCAGAAGAAGAAATTCCAGAAATCCGCGTCGCGCCGGGCCACCAGCAGTGCCCAGGGCGCTACCACCAGGATCGCCACCAGCACCGCCAGGGGGCCGCGGCGGAGCAACTCGCCCAGGCGCCGCTGCAGGAGGAAGAAGGGCACGGCCACCAGCACCGGCAGCACCAGGGCGAGAAAGCCCTTGGTCAGCAGGCCGCAGCCACAGGCCAGTCCCAGCAGCGCCCACTGGCCCAGGGCCGCGCTACGGGTTTCGGCGGCCTGGGCCTGCCAGAGGGCGAGCAGCGCCAACGCCATCCAGAAGGCGAATTGAGCGTCGAGGGTGACGTAGGTGGCCAGCCCCGCCACGGCCACGCAGGACAGATAGACCACCCCGGCAAGCAGCGCCAGCGGGCGGTCCTGCCAGATCAGCCGGGTCAGGCGCGCCACCAGGGCGGCGGTGGCGAGACTGGCCAGCAAGGGCACCAGGCGCACGCTGAACAGCGAATCACCGAGCCAGGCCTGGGCGATGGCCTGGGTCCAGTAGCCGCCGATGGGTTTCTCGAAATACGGCAGGCCGAGGAAGTGCGGCACCACCCAGTCGCCACGCCGCCAGAGTTCCTGGGCGATCTGCGCATAGCGCGACTCGTCCGGAATCCACAGGCCGCGCCAGGCCAGCGGTAAGGCATAGGCCAGCAGCGCCAGCGGCAGCAGCATCCACAGGCGCCGCCGACTCATGCCTGCACGCCCAGCCAGCCCTGGCGTCCGGCCAGGCTGCCACGCACCAGATTGCCCGCGGGCAACTGGCGCGGATCGGCCGGCAGGCGGTCGCCCAGGGTCAGGAACAGGACGCCCTCCTCCCGCGCCGCCTTGAGCAGCGCGCGGAAGTCCTCGGCGAAGGCGATGCCTTCCACCTCGGCGTGCAGGGTGTAGACGTTGAGCGCCCCCGGACGGAAGCGCTTGAGCAGATAGTTGTTCCAGTCACCGGCGGCCAGCTCCGGACCGACCACCTCGTCGAAGGTCGGCATGTCCACCGGCACCTGGGGGGTGCCGTGGCCGCCGTTGCCCAGCCGCGGGCGGAACAGCGCACTGCCGCGGCAATCGCTGTTGTACCTGAGGCCGAAGGCTTCCTTGGCCAGCACCACGCGCGGATCGGCGCGCCAGCCGGCGGCGGCGGAGCAGTCCACCTTGCCACCGAGGATGTCTTCCAGGGCCTGCAGGCCACGGCCGAATTCGGCGCCCAGGCGCTCCAGGCTCCAGCTGCCGGTATGGGCCTGCCAGGCGTGGTGGTCCCAGGCATGCAGCCCGACCTCGTGGCCGCGGGCGCGGGTCTCGCGCATCAGGTGACCGAGGTCGCGGCCGATCGGCCGACCCGGCCAGGCGGTGCCGGCCAGCAGGATGTCCCAGCCGTAGAGGCTGGCGGCCTTGGAGCGGAGCATCTTCCACAGGAAGGTGGGCTTCACCAGGCGCCAGAGGTGGCGCCCCATGTTGTCCGGTCCGACGCTGAAGAAGAAGGTGGCCTTGACCCCGGCTTCGTCCAGCAGGTCGAGCAGCCGCGGTACCCCTTCGCGGGTACCGCGATAGGTGTCCACGTCGATGCGCAGGCTGGCCGGGATCAGGGTGTTCATCAGGCCTCCCGCTGCGCCATGGCTTCGCGCAGGAAGAAGTCCAGCGTCTTGCCGACGGTGGCGGCCATGGCGGTGCTCGGCTGCCAGTCGATCAGGCGGCGGGCGTTCTCCACGCTGGGCTTGCGGTGGGCCACGTCCTGGTAGCCGTCGCCATAGAAGCTCTTGCTCTCCACCTCGCGGAAGCCGGCGAAGGGCGGGAATTCATGGCGCAGCGGATGGGCCTCGAACTGGGCCAGCAGCTCTTCGGCCAGCTCGCGGATGCTCGCTTCGTTGTCCGGATTGCCGATGTTGATGATCTGGCCGTCGCAGCGACCGCCCTGGTTCTCGATGATGCGGAACAGCGCCTCGATGCCGTCGTCGACGTCGGTGAAGCAGCGCTTCTGGGCGCCGCCGTCGACCAGCTTGATCGGGGTGCCTTCCACCAGGTTGAGGATCAGCTGGGTGATGGCGCGGGAGCTGCCGATGCGCGCCGAGTCCAGACGATCCAGACGCGGACCCATCCAGTTGAACGGGCGGAACAGGGTGAATTTCAGGCCCTTGGCGCCGTAGGCCCAGATGACCCGGTCGAGCAGCTGCTTGGAGACCGAGTAGATCCAGCGCTGCTTGTTGATCGGGCCGACCACCAGGTTGGAGCGGTCTTCGTCGAAGCGCTCGTCCTGGCACATGCCGTACACCTCGGAGGTGGACGGGAAGATCACGCGCTTTCCGTACTTCACGCAGTGGCGAACGATCTTGAGGTTTTCCTCGAAGTCCAGTTCGAACACGCGCAGCGGATTGCGGGTGTATTCGATGGGGGTGGCGATGGCCACCAGCGGCAGCACCACGTCGCACTTCTTGATGTGGTATTCCAGCCACTCGGTGTGGATGGAGATGTCGCCTTCCACATAGTGGAAATTCGGATCGGCCTTGAGCCGCTCGATGGCGTCGGAGCCAATGTCCAGGCCATAGACCTCGTACTCGCCGTCGGCCAGCAGGCGTTCGGAGAGGTGGTTGCCGATGAAGCCGTTGACGCCGAGGATCAGCACCCGGGTGCGGCGCTTGGCGCGGCGATCCTGGCGGTGCAGGCGGGCACCGGCCACCAGGCCGGCTTCGCGGGCCAGTTGCGGACCGGACAGATAGAGGCCGTTGTCGCCCAGCTGGCCGGCCTGGATTTCCAGGACGCCTTCGCCACAGGCGATGCGCAGCGGCTCCAGGCTCAGCACGCTGCCGGGGGCCTGGTCATGGGCTTCCTGGCGCGCCTGGGCGCTCCAGACGATCAGCTTGCGATCACCGATCCAGCCGAAGGCGCCCGGATAGGGTTGGGTCACGGCGCGCACCAGGTTATTCAGTTCCACGGCCGGACGGCTCCACTCCAGCTCGCCATCGGCGGCGCTGCGGCGGCCAAAGGTGGTGGCCTGGCTCTCGTCCTGCTCGCGCTCGGTCAGGCGGCCTTCGGCCAGGGCCGGCAGGCTGTCGCGCAAGAGCGTCTGGCTGGCTTCGCGCAGCTTGGCGTGCAGGGTCAGGGCGGTGTCGTCGGCGGCGATGGCGACGCGCTGCTGGGCGACGATGGCGCCGGCGTCGGCGCGCTGGACCATGCGATGCAGGGTCACGCCGGTCTCGGTCTCGCCGTTGACCAGTACCCAGTTCGCCGGGGCGCGACCGCGATAGCGCGGCAGCAGCGAGCCGTGCAGGTTGTAGGCGCCGCGCTTGGCGCAGGCCAGGACGTCGTTGGACAGCAGGTTGCGGTAGTAGAAGGAGAAGATGAAATCCGGCTCCAGGGCGCGGATGCGCTCGACCCAGATCGGGTGATTGACGTCTTCCGGGGCATGCACCGGGATACCGTGGCGGGCACAGAGCTGGGCCACCGAACCAAAGAAGCGGTTCTCGCTCGGGTCATCCGGGTGGGTGAAGACGGCGGCGATGGGATAGCCGGCCTGGATCAGCGCGGCGAGGCCGGCGCAGCCGATGTCGTGGTAGGCGAAGACGATGGCGGTTTTCATCAGGGGCTTTCCTGTTACTGGACCTGGCGCAGCGGCGCGGGCGAAGGGGAGACGGTGGAGGTGCGAACTATTTGTTCCACGTGGAACCGGGGCCGGGCGCGAACATCGTGATATACCCGTCCTAGATACTCTCCGAGCAGACCAAGGCCGACGAACTGAGCCCCAGTGAAGATGAACAGCACGGCGAACAGCGAAAACACGCCATCGGCCGCCCACTCGGCGCCGTGGGTGACGCGCAGCACCAGCAGCAGTGCGGCGAAGAGGAAGCCGAAGATGGCCAGGCCACCGCCGAACAGGCTGAGCATGCGCAGCGGGGTGGTGGTCATGCAGGTCAGCAGGTCGAACATCAGGTTGATCAGCTTGAGGAAGCCGTACTTGGAATCCCCGTGTTCGCGCTCGGCGTGGGCCACCTCGATCTCGGTGGTGTGGCGGGCGAAGCTGTTGGCCAGGATCGGGATGAAGGTGCTGCGCTCGTGGCAGGCCAGCATCGACTGCACCACCTGGCGGCGATAGGCGCGCAGCATGCAGCCGTAGTCGCGCATGGCGACGCCGGTGGAACGCTGCACGGCGCGATTGATCAGCCGCGACGGCAGGGTGCGCAGATAGGAATCCTGGCGCTGCTGGCGCACGGTGCCGACCACGTCGTAGCCCTGGGCGGCGGTGTGCACCAGGCGCGGGATCTCTTCCGGCGGATTCTGCAGGTCGGCGTCCAGGGTGATGATCAGATCGCCACGGGCCTGTTCGAAGCCGGCGAGGATCGCCGAGTGCTGGCCGTAGTTGCGATTGAGCAGCACCGCCACGACCGGGCTGTCCGGCTCGCTGGCGGCCTGCTGCAGCAGTTCGGCGCTGCGGTCGCGGCTGCCGTCGTCGACCAGGATGATCTCCACCTGGCAATCCAGCAGGCGACAGGCGGCGCGGGTGCGGCGCAGCAGTTCCGGCAGGCTGGCTTCTTCGTTGTAGACGGGGATCACCACGGATACCCGGTCGATGGCATAGGGCTTCATGCGCCTTTCTCCAGCAGGTCTTCGATGGCGCCGACCACGCGGTCGACGTCGGCGAGGGTCATGTCGGGAAACAGAGGGATGGAGCACAGCCGGGCCGAATTCCATTCGCTGTTGGGCAGCGCCAGCTCCGGCCAGCGCTCGCGGTACCAGGGGTGCAGGTGGGTGGCGGTGAAATGGATGCCGGTGCCGATGCCGCGCGCCTTGAGGCCGGCCATGAAGGCTTCGCGCTCCATCCCGCACCGCTCGGGGCAGATGCGCAGGATGTAGAGGTGCCAGGCGTGGGTCTGGGCGTAGTCGGGCAGCGAAAGTGGGGCGACCGGCAGGTGCGCCAGGCGCTGGGTGTAGGCCTGGGCCAGCAGCCGGCGGCGGCTGTTGATGTCGCCCAGGCGATCCAGCTGTACCAGTGCCAGGGCGGCGTGGATGTCCGAGAGGTTGTACTTGAAGCCGGGCTCCTGCACCTGGGCCTGGGGCTTGCGGCCCAGGGCGTGACGGTCGAAGGCATCCACCGCCAGGCCGTGGAATTTCAAGCGGCGCACCCGCTCGGCCAGGGTGGCGTCGTCGGTCACCAGCATGCCGCCTTCGGCGCAGGTCAGGTTCTTGATGGCGTGAAAGCTGAAGATGGCGGTGCCGCGCTGGCCGATGGACTCGCCTTGGTAGCGGGTGCCGGCGGCGTGGGCGGCGTCCTCGATCAAGGCCACGCCATGCTCGCGGGCCAGGGCGCGCAGCGGGGTCAGGTCACAGCTGGCGCCGGCGTAGTGCACCGGCACGATGGCCTTGGTGCGCGGGGTGATGGCGGCGGCCACCTGCTCGGCGGAGACCATCAGGGTGTCGCGGTCGACGTCGACGAACACCGGGGTGGCGCCGATCAGGGTGATCATGTTGGCGGTGGAGACCCAGGTCAGCGAGGGGGTGATCACCTCGTCGCCCGGGCCAATGTCCAGCGCCAGCAGGGTCACGTGCATGGCCGCGGTGGCCGAGCACAGGGCCACGGCGTGGGCGGCGCCCACCGAATCGGCGAAGCGCTCTTCCAGCAGGTTGGCCTGGGGCCCGGTGGTGATCCAGCCCGAGGTCAGCACCTTGCTCACCGCGGCCACTTCCTCGGCGCCGATGCTGGGCCGCGAGAACGGCAGGAAAGGCTCGTCCAGCTGACGCGGGGCGGTGCTCTGGGACAGATCGGTCATGGCGGCTCATCCGAAGCGAGGGGCGCCGGGACAGGACAGCCGACGCGATGAGCCCAGGCTAAGGCGTCTTGCCTTACGGCCCCTTAGCGCAACCTGACAACTGCCTGACAGCCGGTCAGCTCGCTCGCCACCCCCGTGAACCTCTTGGCAAAACAAGGGCTTAGCCCGTGACGAAGGGGGTGCCGGTGGTCGGTGGGAGGCCTAGAATGCTGACCCCTGCCGCCTTGGCAGTCCCGAACCTGACACGAGAGACGACCGCGCCCATGCTGGACAACACCCTGAGCGAACTGGAAACCGCCATCCGCGGCCTGCTGCAGCACAACCAGCGCCTGACCGCCCGCACCCAGGAGCTGGAGCAGGCCCTGCTGGCCGCGCGCGAGGAAAACGACACCCTGCAACTGAGTCTGCTGGAGCAGGAAGAACACGGTGCCAGCACCCGCCAGCGCGTGGAAGGCCTGCTGGCCCTGCTCTCCGCCCAGTCCGTCGAGCAGGCGGTAGCCGCCGACGCCGAGCAGCGCCACGCGGCCAGCGTCGAGTGACGACCGCCAACGCGGACGACGAGGTGGAGGTGCTTGGTCGCCGCTACCGTTTCAAGGTGGCCGAAGGCGACCGCGCCGCCCTGCAACAGGCCGCCGCCCGCCTGCGCGACGAACTGGTCGCCATCCAGGGCGATCGCCGCCGCGGTGATGCCATCGAGCTGCTGGTGCTGGCCGCCCTGCGCCTGAGCCTGGACACCGCCGCCGACGCCGGCGCCCTGACCGCCCTCGACACCCGCCTCCAGGCCCTGACCGCCGAGGTACGGGCGACGCAGGAGGCCTAGCCTCATCCACGGAGGCACGGCACCCGCGTGGAAAACGCTCCGCGGTTTTCCACCCTACGCCGGACGCTCGCTCCGCCCCCCTCTCCCCCTGGGAGAGGATTGGGGTGAGGGAACCCCTCCGCCCGAAGCCACCGGCATAGGCTCGACTCCGCCAGAACCTACCGCCTGCGGTCGATCCCGTAGCGTGGATGACGGCGCAGCCTCATCTACGGAGGCACGGCACCCGCGCCGCTCTGCCCCCTCTCCCCCTGGGAGAGGGCTGGGGTGAGGGCGCCGCTCCAGCATAGGCTCGACTCCGCCGTGTTGGGCTTCGACGATGGCGCCGTCTCAACCCAACCTACCAAAGCCACAGGCTCCGCCTGCGGTCGATCCCGTAGCGTGGATGACGGCGCAGCCTCATCCACGGAGGCACGGCACCCGCGTGGAAAACGCTCCGCGGTTTTCCACCCTACGCCGGACGCCCGCTCCGCCCCCTCTCCCCCTGGGAGAGGGCTGGGGTGAGGGCCACCCCCACTCCCTCATTCCCGCGCAGCCGCCCTGCTCCGGCCAGCTTGACCACTCCGCGACCCCGTGCGAGCTTCGGGGCCCTTTCCCTGCCCTGGAGGTCCGTCATGTCGGGTGTTCGCTGGCTCGCCCTGCCGCTCTTGAGTATCGCCCTCGGCGCCCAGGCCGCGGCGGCGCCGCTGCCGGCCCTGCTGGACGCCATGGCCCAGCGCCTGACGCTGGCCGATCAGGTCGCCCGCAGCAAGCACGACAGCGGCAAGCCGGTGCTGGACGAAGTCCGCGAACGCCAGGTGCTGCAGGACGTCGCCCAGGCCGCGCCCGCCGCCAGCGTCTCCCCGGCCACCGCCCAGACCTTTTTCGCCGCCCAGATGGAAGCCAACAAGCTGGTGCAATACGGCCTGCTGCAGGCCTGGCGGCGCAACGAACAGCCGCTGCCCGCCAGCACGACGGACCTAACGGCACTCAGAACCCAGCTGAGCGAACTCCAGGCCAGGCTGCTCGGTGGTCTCGCCGCCACCGGCGAAGTGCGCGCCGCCGCGGACTGCCCGGCGCAGCTGGATCGCGCCCTCGCCGCCCATCTCGCCGCCGCACACCCCGATGCTCTCCACCGCCTGGCCCTGGTGCGGGCGCTGGGCGATTTCTGCACCCTGCCCCGCTGAGAGCCTGTGCATAATCGGCGGCACGGCGACCGAACCGCGTTGAATCCAAGGACTCCCCATGCACATCCTGCTCGTCGAAGATGACGCCACCCTGGCCGACGGCATCCGCCGCGTCCTGGAAGGCCATGGCATGCAGGTCGACCTCCTGCGCAACGGCGCCGAGGCCGACGCCTGGCTGCGTACCACCCGCTTCGCCGTGGTGGTGCTGGACATCGGCCTGCCCGGTGGCCTGGACGGCTTCGAGGTGGTCCGCCGCCTGCGCCAGCGTGGCAGCGACCAGCCGGTGCTGCTGCTCACCGCCCGCGACGCCATCGACGACCGGGTGCACGGCTTCGAGGTGGGCGCCGACGACTACCTGGTCAAGCCCTTCGCCGTGCCCGAGCTGGTGGCGCGGATCAAGGCGCTGGTCCGCCGCGCCGGTGGCCAGAACAGCGCCGACCTCGCCCTCGGCGCCCTGCGCCTGGACACCGCCGCCCACCAGGCGCGCCTCGGCGACACCCCGCTGGATCTCTCGGCCCGCGAGTGGGCGGTGCTCGAACACCTGCTGCGCCAGGCCGGCAAGGTGGTCTCCAAGCAGCAGATCATCGACGCCCTGGCCCCCTGGGGCAGCGAGGACCTGACCCACAACGCCGTGGAGGTCTATGTCTCGCGGCTACGGTTGAAACTGGCCGACTCCGGGGTCGGCATCCGCACCGTGCGCGGCTTCGGCTATCGCCTGGAAGAAGCCGCGCCATGACCGCCACCGCGCCCAGCCTGCGTCGGCGGCTGCTGAAATGGCTGGTGCTGCCGGTGCTGCTGGTCAATCTCGGCGGCGCCGTGGTCAGCTACCAGTTCGCCCGCAAACCGGCCTTCAGCGCCCTGGACGGCGATCTCACCGATGCGGCGATCCTGCTGCTCGAACAGCTGGAAGTGGATGGCAACGGCCGCCTGTGGCTGCCGACGGAAGCCGACTACCTGCTGCGCCACAACAGCCACGACCACGTCTGGCTGGCGGTGCGCAGCCTCGACGGCCAGCTGCTGTTCGGCGATGCCGCCATGCCGGTCCAGGAGATCACCGACGAGATGCGCGACGGCCATACCACCGCCCTGCGCACCCGCATCAACGATCGCTCGGTGTTCATGGTCGGCCGCCTGGGCGTGGTGGCCGGGCAACCGGTGGTGGCCAGCGTGGCCCAGACCCTGAGTCGCCACACCGCCGCCCTGCAGCGCATGGTGCTGACTCTGGTGGCGGTGCAGATCCTGGTCGCCCTGCTGATCGCCGCCCAGCTGCTCTGGGCGGTACGCCGGGGCCTCAAGCCCCTGGAACGGCTGGAGCGTCAGCTCGACAGCCGCCACTACGATGACCTGGCGCCGCTGCGCGAAGAGGGCGCGCCGCGCGAACTGGGCACCTTCGTCACCGCGCTCAACGGTCTGCTGCTGCGCATCCGCGAGGGGGCGCGCAACCAGCGCGCCTTTCTCGACGACATGGCCCACCAGCTGCGCACCCCGCTGGCCGGCATCAGCACCCTGACCCAGTGGCTGCGCCAGCGCCATGCCGGCGATGCCGAAAGCGCCGCCGCCCTGGCGCAACTCCAGGCCGCCACCGAGCGCATGACCCGCCAGACCAACCAGTTGCTGACCCTGGCCCGTGCCGCCACCGCGCGGCTGGAAAGCCCGCCGCGCGAGCCCCTGCGGCTGGATGAACTGATCGGCGCAGCCATGCCCAGCCAGCTGTCCCAGGCCGATGGCCACGGCATCGACCTGGGCTACGAACTGGAGCCGCAGACCGTGCAGGGCAATGCCTTCCAGCTGCGCGACCTGCTCGACAACCTGGTCGACAACGCCCTCAGATACAGCCCGCGTGGCGGTCAGGTCACGGTGCGGCTGCGCGGCCAGGCCGGGGCCACGGTGCTGGAAGTGGAAGACGACGGCCCGGGCATTCCCGAGGCGGAGCGCGAGCGGATCTTCGAGCGTTTCTATCGCCTCGACAGCGGCATCCATGGCACCGGCCTGGGCCTGGCCATCGTCCGCGACATCGCCACCGCCCATGATGCCGGCATCGAACTGGCGACCGCCACCGGCGGCCACGGCCTGCGCGTGGCCATCCATTTCCCGCCCCTGGTCGTGCCGCCGGTGGAGGCGTCGTAGGTTGGGTTGAGCGCAGCGAAGCCCAACACACCGGAGCCCTGTCCTACCCCTCACCCCAACCCTCTCCCCAAGGGAGAGGGGGCCGTGCGGCACGGAGCTAAATCCCGGTGTTCTGTCCTATCCCCGCCACCCCGGATTCTCCAGCAGCACCGCCATCCCCTGCCCACCGCCGATGCACACCGCCGCTACCCCGTACCTGAGCCCCTCGGCGCGCAGCTGACGCGCCAGGGTGATGGCCAGGCGCAGGCCGGTGGCAGCCAGCGGATGCCCCAGGGCGATGGCGCCGCCATGCACATTGAGCCGCGCCGGATCCAGCTCCAGGGCGCGCTGCACCGCCAGCAGCTGGGCGCCCTGGGCTTCGTTGATCTCCAGGCGGTCGATGGCCTCCAGCGCCAGGCCGGCGCGGTCGAGCAGGCTTTGGATGGCCGGTACCGGGCCGCTGCCCATGACGTCCGGCGGCACGCCTACCACGCAACTGCCGCGCACCCAGGCCAGTGCTCGTGCCGACGCGGCGTCCGCGCCCCGCGCCAGCAGCACGGCGGCGGCGCCGTCGGCCACCGCGCAACTGTTGCCGGCGGTCTGGACCCCGCCCGGATGCACCGGCGTCAGCCGTGCCAGGGCCTCCCGCGAGGTTTCCCGTGGATGGCTGTCATGCTCGACCACCGCGCAGCCCCGCGGCAGGCGCAACTCCCGCGGCGCCAGGCCCGCGGCCTCGAAGCGCGCCGCCGCCACCGGCACGATCTCTGCCGCGAACCAGCCCTGGCGCTGGGCTGCCAGGGCCCGCTCGAAACTGCGCAGCGCCCAGGCATCCACGGCCTCGCGGGCGATGCCGTGGCGCTGCGCCAGACGCTCGGCGGTGGCGATCATGTCCAGCCCGGTCGCCGGGTCCTTGAGCGCCTCCCAGAGAAAGTCGTGGAATTCCACCGGCGCGCCGAGGCGAAAGCCGCTGCGGTGGGTATATGCGGCGATGGGATTGCGGGTCATGGACTCGGCCGCCACGCACAGCACCTGGCTGGCCTGACCGCTATGCAACTGATCGCCGGCCTGGCGCAGCAGCTCCAGGCCGGTGCCGCAGACCCGTTGCACCTGCAGCGCCGGCACCGCCTCGGGCACCCCGGCATAGAGGCCGATATGGCGTGGCAGCAGATAGGCATCGAAGCTGGCCTGGGCCACCGAGCCGGCCAGCACGGAATCCACCGCCCCGGCCGCATGCCCGCGCGCCAGCAGCGCCCGCGCCACGGCGATGCCCAGGTCGGTGGGCGATACCTGCCCCAGGGCGCCATTCAGATCGGTCCAGGGCGTGCGCACGCCATCCAGCAGCAGGACGTCGTCGTAGAGCGCGCTCATGCCGTTACGCATGACCAGGCGCCTCGGCGCGGGCCGCCGCCGCAGGCGCCGCCGTCCGCCGCTGCAGCAGGGCCAGCACCGCGCCCGCGGCCACCAGCACCGCCGGGGTGGTGGCCACCACCAGGGTCGCCGCGCCACCGCCCAGGGCCAGGACCTGGCCCGCCAGCAGCGGTCCGGCCATGGCGCCCAGACGCCCGACCGCCACCGCCGCACCGGTTCCGGTTGCCCGTACCGCCGCCGGATAGAGCTGCGGCGCCAGGGCATAGAGCACCAATTGGCCACCCACCACGAACAGCCCGGCGGCGAAACCGGCCAGGGCCACCAGTGGATAGGCCTTGGCCAGACCCAGCCCGGCCAGCCCCAGCAGGATGCCCAGGTAGATGGCCAGCACCGTCAGCCGTGGCCGCCAGCGATCCATGAGCAGGCCGAACAGCACCGAGCCGATGCCGCCGCCCAGGTTGAAGAGGATCTGCACCCCCACCGCCTGGCCGCGGCTGAAGCCCTGGCCCACCAGCAGCGACGGCAGCCAGTTGAGCAGCATGTACATCACCGTGAGGGTGAAGAAATAGCCCAGCCACAGCAGCAGAGTGGTCGACAGCGGGATGGCGCCCAGCCAGGCCCCGCGCGAGCCGTTCGCCTGAGGTCCGCCTCGATTGCGCAGAAAGCCGGCGGTCTCCGCCAGGTAGCGTCCGAGCAGCGGCGCCACCAGCAGCGGCGCCAGGCCGCCGACATAAAACACCGTCTGCCAGCGGCCGACGTCCAGCAGCCCCACCACCGCCGCCAGGGCGCCACCCAGGGGCACGCCGCAGTACATCAGGCTGACCGCCGTGGCGCGGGCGCGCTCGTCCACCGACTCGGCGGACAGCGCGATCAGATTGGGCAGGGCGCCGCCCAGGCCGATGCCGGTGAGCAGCCGCGCCAGCAGCAGGCTCTCCAGACTCCAGACATGGGCGGTGGCCACCGAGAAGACCCCGAAGATCAGCACGCAGGCGATCAGCACCTTCTTACGGCCGATGCGATCGGCGCACCAGCCGCCGATGAAGGCGCCGGGCAGCAGGCCGAGGATGCTGGCGCTGAACACCAGGCCCATCTGCCCCGGCTGGAAGCCAAAGGCCTTGGCCATGGCCGGGGCGGCGATGCCCATGGCCTGGAGGTCCATGCCCTCCAGCAGGGCGACGATGAAGCACAGCAGCAGGGTCAGGCGGGCCCCGGGCGGAACGGTCGAGAGCAGGCGCATGGTGGACTCCTCAGAAGCGGAAGGTGGTGGCGGCCATCAGGAAGCTGGTGTCGTCGCCATCGGCCTGACGCACGGCGGCGCCGGCCTGGAAGTAGCTGTATTCCAGATCCAGGGTCAGGTTGGCGGTGGGCATCCAGCGCAGGTTGTTGCGCCAGAGGGTGCCGGCCTTGCGCGCCGAACTGGCCGCGGTGCCCGGCACCGTGGTCATGCCCGGCAGGTAGACGCCGTCTTCGGTGCTCTGCCGCCAGACGCCGAACAGCCCGCTCTCCAGCTGCAGGGTCGGCCGCGGCGCCAGGGTCAGCAGCGGGCCGACCAGATAGAGGTTGGCCAGGGTGGTGAGACCGGAGTCGCCATAGAAGCCGTTCTTCGGATAGAGCGGATCGAAGGTGCCGACGCGGTCGTCGCCCAGCCCGTGATCGCCGCTGGCGGCGTCCACCCGCAGGGCCAGCCGCGGCTTCCAGGCGCCGCCCAGGCGATAGCCGGTTTCGCTGCTCAGGCCCCAGGCGCGGATCTGGGCGCCGGCCAGATGCCCGCCCTGCCCGGCCAGGTCCCAGCTCCAGTCCCAGGGACCGGCGTTGCCGAACAGGCGGAAGCCGGCGGTGTAGCGCTTTTCCGCGCCGGTCAGGCCGTCCAGGGTGCGCTGGTCGGTCTCCAGGCCGAAGCCGTAGACATCCAGCTTGAGCGGCCCGGCCAGCGGCAGGGTGCCGTAGAGGCCATAGAACTTGACCGCGTTGTTGGAGCCATCGTCGAAGCTGTCTTCGCCGGTCACCACGGGCCTCAGGCCGAAGGCGTCCAGCCGGTAGCCGTCCGGGCGACTCCAGGCCAGGCGCAGGCCGTCGAAGTTGAGGCGGATGTTGCGGGCGTCGCGGTAGGTGACGAAGGCCTGGTTGCCATAGCCCAGCTCCTGGCGACCGATGCGGGTCATCAGCTTGCCGCCGGCCAGCGGCGTGTTGAGGTCGATGAAGGCCTGGTGCAGCTCGGTGCGGCTCTGGTCGTAGGGCCCGTAGAGCGCCTTGTTCCAGGCGCGGGTGTTTTCCAGCTGGACGAAGGCGCGCACGGCGTCGTCGAACAGGTGCAGGTCGGCGTGCAGCTGCAGGCGCTGCTGGATGTAGTGATCGGTGGCCACTCCGCGCCGGCCAAAGACCGGATTGCGGATGCTGTCGAAGCGATAGCGCGCTTCGCCGCCGGTCTGCAGCCAGGCCGAGTCGCCGAGGCGCTGGTAGCGCAGCTCGTCGAAGGGATCGGTGCGCTTTTGCGGATCGTCGAGAAAGCGATAGTCCTCGGCCCAGCGTGGCGGTCCGGGCGGCAGGGGACGCGCGGTCTCCAGGCTGTTGAGCGGCTTGGGCCGGGCGCTTTCCAGGGTGGTGGAAGGCGCGGCGAGCAGGCCCTGGCTGGCGAGCAAGGAGGCGAGAGTGGTAAAGGCGAGGCACGAGCGGGCCCGTGCGCGGGCCGGAAGCGAGCGCGAAAAAGACATGAGATGACCGTCCTGACTGGGGAAGCGGAAGGCGCCGCCGGGGCGCGCGGATCAGGGCCTAGCGGGCGCGGATCGGGTAGCGGTCAGGAGGGAGGGTGGTTGGATAGCGAGCTGACATGGCGGGTGTCCCTTTGTTGTTGTTGTCGTCACCAGAGGGCGGTTTGGCCCTGGCTCGATGATGGTCGATGGCAGAAATGGATCAAGCCATCCGGACCGAATTTGGCCGATTACCGAACGTTATCTTTATTAACTTTATTCCTGCGGGACGACTGGTCAG
Source organism: Pseudomonas oryzihabitans (assembly GCF_014522265.1). GTDB lineage: Bacteria > Pseudomonadota > Gammaproteobacteria > Pseudomonadales > Pseudomonadaceae > Chryseomonas > Chryseomonas aestiva. Next base: position 1,739,157 of record NZ_CP017024.1, on the reverse strand, counting down.
CCAGGTCTCTCAACGTCTTCTGTATCGCGCTTTGTAACAATGCCCGCCCTTGAGGGGTCCATGAGGAGGCCCGTACGGGTTAAGGTTCCTTCTCCCACGATCGAAAAGGCGAACTCATGAGCTCCAAGACTTCCCTCCTGCTGGCTGGTGCCGCGCTCTTCACCCTGCTGGCCGGTTGCGGCTCGCACGAAACCCAGAGCAGCCCGGCGGCGGCCTCCTCGGCCCCGAGCGGCGCCGTCAGCAGCAGTGGCCGTTGCAACTCCGATGCGGTCCAGGATCTGGTCGGCAAGGCCCTCTCCCCGGCCCTGGCCGAAGAAGGCCGGCAGCGCGCCGGTGCCCAGGTCGTCCGGGTGGTCCGTCCGCAGGACCCCATGACCATGGACTTCAATTCCCAGCGCCTGACCATCACCACCAGCGCCAGCCTGGTGGTGCAGACCGCCACCTGCGGCTGATCCCCGGCGCGCCCCACGACCTGCCGGCCACCGCCGCGCAGGTCGGTGCGCCCAGCTAGAGGCCGAAGCCCTGGCGCAGGGCCGCTACGCTGTGGAAGTGAAAGGCCGGGCGCTGGCGCTCCAGCTCTTCCCGACTGCCGAAGCCATAGCCCAGCGCTACCGCCGCCACGCCGTTGGCCTGGGCGGCGATCAGGTCGTGCTCGCGGTCACCCAGCATCAGGCAGCTTTCCGGCGCCAGGCCTTCGGTTTCCAGCACGAAATGCAGCAGTTCGGTCTTGTCGGCGCGGGTGCCATCCAGCTCGCTGCCATGCAGGGCAGTGAAGAATTCCGTCAGGGCGAAGTGCCTGAGGATCTCCACGGCGAACACCCGCGGCTTGGCCGTCACCAGATAGAGCCGCCGTCCGGCCGCCTGCAACTCGGCCAGCAACTCGCGGATGCCCGCATAGACCTCGTTCTCATAGAGACCGGTGGCGCGAAAATACCCTCGATAGGCCTCCACCGCGCGCCAGGCCCGCGCCTCGTCGAAGCCGTAGTGGGTCATGAAGCTCTGCAGCAGCGGCGGACCGATGAAAACTTCCAGCCTGCGCAGATCGGGCTCCTCGACCCCCTCGGCGCGCAGCGCCACCTGGATCGCCCGGGTGATGCCCAGGCGCGAATCGGTGAGGGTGCCATCGAGATCGAACAGCAGATGAGGGTGATGCATGGGATGTCCTGGCAACGGGAAATCCTGACCAGTATGGCGAGCGGGGGCAGAGACCGGTAGGCTCGACCGCTCCATTGGAAATGAGTCTTGTTCGCCGATGCCGCCTTTGCCCCGTTCCGTCCGTCACAGCGCCTGGCTGGCCCTGCCGCTGCTGCTCGCCCTCACCGCTCCCGGCCAGGCCCGCCCCATCGATCAGCCCATGGACGCCCAGGTGCTGCAGCAGCCGGGCCACGGCTATGCCTTCAGCGAACTCCAGCTGGATTCCGTCGATGGCGCCCGCCACTACCAGATATGGATCGCCCGACCCGCCACCCCGGCACCGGCCGCCGGCTATCCGGTGCTCTATCTGCTCGACGGCAACGCCGCCCTGGGCGGGCTGAACGCCGAGTTGCTCGATACCCTGGCCAAGCGGCCCCATCCGCCCGTGCTGGTCGCGGTGGGCTACACGGGCGGCAAGCGCATCGACGGCCCCGGCCGGGCCTACGACTACACGCCGTCCGCACCTACCAGCGAACGCTTTCGCGAGCTGGCCACCGGTGGCGCCGACGTCTTTCTCGCCTGGCTGCTGGAGCGCCTGGAGCCGGCGGTGGCGCGGCAGTTGCCCCTGGATCATGGCCAGCGCGCGCTCTGGGGGCATTCCCTGGGCGGGCTGTTCGTCCTCCACGCCCTGCTCACCCGCCCCGACGCCTTCGCCCAGGGCTACGCCGTGAGTCCCTCGCTGTGGTGGAGTCCCACCGTGCTACCTCAGAGTGATGAGCAGCTCAAGGAGCGTTTCAAGGCCCATCCGGCCCGTCTGGTGCTGCTGCAGGGCGGCGCCGAACGCGAGCTGCCCGCGCACTTCCAGAGCGAGGTCCCTGCCGATGCCACCCGGCGTCTCGCCGACCGCCTCGGCCAGCTCCCCGGCATCCGGGTGCGCTACGAGGTGCTCGAAGGCCTGGGCCACGGCCCCATGCTGCCGGCCTCGCTGCGGGCCGTGTTGAGCGAGTGGCGCTAGTCCGCCAGCCAGCGATACATCACCAGGCAATCCACCAGCCCCAGACTGGCATGGCGATAGGCCCTAGGCAGGGTGCCGACGATCTCGAAGCCGTGTTTCTGCCAGAGCCGCACCGCCACCTGGTTGCTGGCCACCACCGAGTTGAATTGCATGGCCTGGAAGCCCAGTTCGCGAGCCACCTGCACGGAGTGCTCGCAGAGAGCACCGGCCACGCCCTGGCCACGAGCGGCGGGAGCGACCATGTAGCCGCAATTGCAGACGTGATCGCCCGGGCCCATGGCATTGGCCTTGAGGTAGTAGCTGCCGAGAATCTGGCCATCGCGTTCGGCGACGAAGGTTGCCCGCGGCAGCTCCACCCAGAGGCGCCAGGCGTCGTCGCGGCTCATGTCCGGGTCGTAGGCATAGGTCTCCCGGGCCTGGGCGACCTGCTGGATCAGCGGCCAGACCTGATCGAAATCGGCGGCGGCGAGGGGGCGAATCTGCATGGGTGACTCCGGCGGACGAAGGAGTCGCCAGTGTCGCCTAGCCGGCCGCCGCTGCCAAATCATCGCCCTCTTCCAGCAGGCCCCGGGCGCCCTGGCGACAGGCTGCCAGCAGTTCCTCGGACAGGCCCTCGTCATCCAGCGCCCGCGCCAGGGCCACACCACCGATCAGGGTGGTGGCCAGCTGCAGCGCCCGGGCGCGCCGCTGCGCCGGCGGTCCCGACTGATCCCGCTCCAGCCGGCTGACGAAGCGCGCGAAGAAGCGCGTATAGCTGCCACGGATGGCGGCCTCCCGATGGGTGACATCGGCCGCCAGAAAGGCCAGCGGACAGCGCAGCGCTTCGCCCTCGGCGTGCTCGCGACTCAGGTAATGCTCGACCAGTTGTCCGAGGCCTTCGCTACCGAGACCGTCGAGCCGGGCCCTGCCGACCCGCGCGGCATGGGCGAGGGCCTGGTCATAGACCTCGGTCTTGGTGCGGAAGTGGTGGTAGAAGGCGCCGCGGGTGAGACCGGCATCGGCCATCAGGTCATCGAGTCCGACCGCATCGAAGCCGCGGAGGGCGAACAGGCGGGCGGCGCTGTCGAGGATGCGCTGGCGGGTCTGCTCGCGCTGATCAAGGGGCCAGGCCATGGCTACTCCAGATTATGTTCTTGAACATAAGGTCTCCTTTGCCAGCATGCAGCCTTCTTTGCAAGGAGCCTGCAGCATGACGCCCTATCTCTTCGGTCCCGCCTTCAGCACCCTGGTGCGCAGCGTGCGCCTCCATGCCCTGGAACAGGGCCTGGCGCTCCCCTGTGGCCTCGCCCCTGACGGCCAGGCCATCGCCTGGCACAGCGAGGCCCACCTGGCGCTGCACCCCTTCGGCCAGGTACCGGTGCTGCTCGACGGCGAGCTGCGCCTCTTCGAGACCCTCGCCATCTGCCGCCATCTCGATCGTCGGCTCTCGCCGGAGCGCGGCGGCAATCCGGAGCAGGACGCCTGGAGCAGCGCCCTGCTCACCACCGTGGATACCCGCCTGGTCCGCCGCTATCTGCTGCGCGTCGCCGGGCCACGACCCACCCCCTTCCGGACGCTGGAAGAGCAGCAGCGCGCCCTGGCCGACGTCGACGCAACCCTGGCCGTGCTCGATCGCCAGCTGGGCGACCAGAGCTTTCTCTGTGGCGCCGACTTCAGCCTACCCGACGCCCTGCTGGCGCCCATGCTCGACTACCTGGAGCCCCTGCCCGACCTCCACTGGCAGACGACCCGGCCCCGCCTCGCCGCCTATCTCGACCGCCTGCGCGCGCGACCCTCCGGCCAGGCGATCCTGGTGGCGACCGACTTCAGGCTGCGCTGAGTCCACGCGCCCAGGGTGACTACCCACCTCTCCCAATCCACCGCAACCATCCCCTCTCCCCCGGGAGAGGGCTAGGGTGAGGGCCGCCCACCACCCCTCCCTACCTGCTAGCCTTGGAAGCCCCTCCCCCGCCCAAGGACCGCCCATGACCACCGCCCACCCCATCGCCCTCGTCACCGGTGCCTCCCAGGGCATCGGCCGCGCTGTCGCCCTCGGCCTGCTGCAGGACGGCTTCCGCGTGGTCCTTGCCGCCCGCCGTGCCGAACCCCTGGAGGCGCTCGCCGAAGAAGCCCGGCAACAGGGCGGCGAAGCCCTGGCGGTACCCTGCGACGTCACCGATGCCGCCAGCGTCGAGGCGCTGTTCGCCCGCATCCGCGACACCTACGGCCGCCTGGACCTGCTGTTCAACAATGCCGGCGTCGGTGCCCCGGCGGTGCCCATCGACGAGCTGGAACTGGACGCCTGGCATCGGGCGGTCAACACCAACCTCACCGGCGTCTTTCTCTGCAGCCGCGCGGCCTTCGCCCTGATGCGCGCGCAGACACCCCGTGGCGGACGCATCATCAACAACGGCTCCATCTCGGCGCACACGCCCAGGCCCTTCAGCGCGCCCTACACCGCCACCAAGCACGCCGTGGCCGGGCTGACCAAGGCCCTGGCCCTCGACGGCCGCGCCTTCGATATCGCCTGCGGCCAGATCGATATCGGCAACGCCGCCACCGAGATGACCGAGCGCATGGCCAACGGTGTGCTCCAGGCCGATGGCAGCACCGCCGTGGAGCCGCGCATGGACGTCAGGCACGTCGCCGATGCTGTCCGCTACATGGCCAGCCTGCCGCTGGACGCCAACGTCCAGACCCTCACGGTGATGGCGACCAAGATGCCCTATGTGGGCCGGGGCTGAGGGGTTCCACGTGGAACCCGATCAGACAGGGAGCAAGCAATGAATCCAGCCGAAGTCGTCTCCTTCTGGCGCGCCGCCGGCCGGCGCCAGTGGTTCAATGGCGGCCCTGCCTTCGACGCCGAGTGCCGCGCGCGTTTCGAGGCCTTGCACTTCGCTGCCAGCCGCCGTGAGTGCGATGACTGGATCGAAGGTGCCGAAGGCGCCCTGGCCCTGTGCCTGCTGCTCGACCAGATCCCGCGCAACATCTTCCGCCACAGCGGCCACGCCTTCGCCACCGACGGCCTGGCCCTGCAGCAAGCGCGACAGGCGCTCGACGCCGGTCTGGATCAGCAGGTCGAAGCCGAGTTGCGCGCCTTTTTCTATCTGCCGTTCGAGCACTCCGAAGTCCTGGCCGATCAGCAGCGCTCGCTCGCCTTGTTCGCGGACCTGGGCATCGAGCACTACCGGCGCTATGCCGAGGCCCACCTGGAGGTGATCGCCCGCTTCGGTCGCTTCCCGCACCGCAACCGGGCGCTGGGGCGGCTCAATACGCCGGAGGAGCAGGCCTGGCTGGATGCCGGCGGGGGTTTCTGACCCGCCCTTCAGGGCGCCCCGGGCGACACGCAGGCGGAGCCGGGTCCCCGGTGCCCTAGCCCCGCCACTCCACCACCAGATCCGCCCGCGCCCGATCGCCGTCGATCAGTCGCGCATTGGGCTCGTCGGTGCTTTCCACCCAGGCCTCGGCGTCCGCGCGGCTGCGGCCGAAATGCATGTGGCGGGCGACCAGCCGCTCGCGACGCTCCGCGGGATCGACGCGCACATACCAGCACTCGTCGAACACCTCGGCGACATCGCTCCAGGGCGCCTGCGTCAGCAGCAGGTAGTTGCCCTCGCTGATCACCAGCTGGGTGTCGGCGTGGACCGGAATGGCATTGGCAATGGGCTCTTCGATCTCGCGATTGAACAGCGGCGCATAGACGGTTTCCCCGGCCACCGGCGTCTTCAGGCGCTGCAACAGGGCACGATAGCCGCGCGCATCGAAGGTGTCCGGCGCGCCCTTGCGTTGCGCGCGGCCCAGACGCGCCAGCTCGCGATTGGCCAGGTGATAGCCGTCCATGGGCACCACCACGGCACGCTCGCCGAGCGCCGCCGCCAGCAACTCGGCCACGGTCGACTTGCCCGCGCCCGGAGTGCCCGCGATGCCCAGCAGGCGACGTCCACCCTGGGCCAGCAGCGCCTCGGCGCGGGCCAGGAGTTCGGCGGGAAGTTGCAGGCCATCGACCGGACGCTGACTGCTCATGCCGGCACCCCCGGCAGTGAACGGATGGAAACGGCAGGCAGACACGGGAAAGCGGTCATGGCGGAGGTTCCGGCAGTGGGGATCGCGGCACGCTAGCACCCACCGCCGCGGTCGTCGACTCGGCGCCGACGTCGCCGGAAAGCCATCACAGTCTGCGGCCCGGCGAGCCGATCCCGGCCTCTCCCCCTCGGCATCCACCCGGCGCTCTCGTACACTCCGCTTCCAATCGGCCGCGCGCCGCCGTGTGCCTCATACAAAGGGATTTGGTCGCCATGAAGAAACCGCTACTTACCACCCTCGCCGGCGTGACCCTGGTGGTCGTCGGTACCGCCGTGGGCGGCGCCTGGTACACCGGTACCCGGCTGGAAGGCGAATTGCGCCAGGCCGCGAGCCAGGCCCAGCTGGCCCTGCAGGCGCAACTGCCCGAGTACCCCTTGCAGCTGCAACTGGTCGAGCTACAGCGCGGTGTCTTCAGCAGCACCGCCACCTTCAGCCTGAGCGTGCAGGCCGAGGACCGCCCGCCCGTGGAAGTGCTGCGGGTGCTCGACGACATCCAGCACGGTCCCTTCCCCCTGACCCGCCTCAAATCCCTGCAGCTGGCGCCGGTCATGGCGGTCAACCGCTTCACCCTGGCGCGCACGCCGCTCACCGCCGATCTCTTCACCCTGGCCAAGGGCGCCGAACCCGTGCGGCTCGACGCCACCCTGGGCTACGACCGCACGGTGGACGGCGGTCTGACCCTGGCCGCCCTGCACCTGGACCAGCCCCAGGGCGCGGTGGCCTTCTCCGGCCTGACTGCCACCTTCGCTACCGACATGGAGGCCAGCCGACTGCGCCTGGACAGCACGGTCGGCCAATTCAGCCTCAATGTGCGCACGCCGGAGGGCTGGGCCAAGCTGGAGACCGAAGGCTTCGCCTTGACCGGCGACAATCGCCGCAATGCCGATGGCTTCTGGCTCGGCCCGGGTCAGCTGCGCCTCGGCCGCCTGCTGCTGGCCATGCCCGGCAAGCCCGCGGTCGAGTTGCGGGATCTGCAGCTTCAGGGCGACACCCAACAACAGGGCCAGCAGCTGACGGGCACGCTCAACGCCAGCCTCGGCCAGCTCGATATCGCCGGCCAGACCCTGGGCAAGGCGACCCTGCGCAGTCACTACAGCAATCTCGACAGCCCGGCGCTGGCTCAGCTCAATGCGCTGCTGCAGCACCTGCAGCTGGATACCGAGCAAGGTCTCGATCCCACCACCCAGGCGACCCTGCAGCAGCATCTCGGCGATGTGCTCGCCGCGCGTCCCCAGCTGGTGGTGGACGAGCTGCGTCTCGACACCCCCGGCGGCAGCAACCGCCTGCGCCTGGACCTGACCCTGGCCAAGCCGGCGACCTACGATCTGCCACCGGAGCAACTCGCGGCCCAACTGCTGGCAGGTCTCGAGGCGCGCCTGTCGGTGGCGCGGGGCAGCCTGGTGGATGGCGTCCTGTTCCAGGCGGGCGCCCAGCGCAGCCAGCCGGCCATGCAGCAACAGGCCCAGGCCACCGCCGAAGCCCTGGCCGGCATCGGCCTCAACAGCGGCCTGCTCAAGGCCGAAGGCGAGGATCTGGTGGCTACCCTGAATTACAGCGCCGGGCGGCTGTTGCTCAACGGCCAGGAAGTCCCGCCGGAACAGCTGCTGGCCCTGCTGGAACGCCCGCAACCCGCGGCACCCGCCAAACCCCAGGGCAAGGCGCCGAAGCGCTAGCGGCTGCCGGGGCTGTTGGGCTTCGATGATGGCGCCGTCTCAACCCAACCTACGCAGGTCCGTAGGTCGGGTTGAGCGCAGCGAAGCCCAACAACGTCCCGACCGCCCTACTTCAACTCCAACCCGCCGCTAGCCTTGTTCAGCTCGCGCAGGTGCTTGCCGAGCAGATCCAGGTTGGCTTCGGTCAGGTCCAGGCCATCGCGGGCCTCTGGCGAAAGCAGCTGGCGGACCTCGTTGTTGAGGGTGTCCCTGAGGCTGCGCAGGTGCGCCTGGCGCTTCTGACTCTCGGCGGTCAGCTGCTCCCACTCCCCCGGTTGCGGCAGGCCGTAGCCATCAGTGCCGAGCAACTCGGCCGGACGACTCAGGTAGCCGCTGTCCTTGAGGATCTGCTCCAGGGCGCCACCGGCCTTGCCGAAGCGTGCCTTGTCCACCGCGTCCTCACCCAGGTAGCGATCCTTGAGCTCGGTCTGCGCCTGCAGCAGCGCCCGGCGATAGGCCGCCTGCTCCAGCAGCAGCAAGGCGGCGCTGGCGCGCAGGTCGGCGCGCTGAAATTGCTCGCGGCGCTGCTGCGGGGTCAGCGCCAGCCAGGCCTCGACGTCCGCCTGGGGCAGCTTGAGGCGCTCCCGGGCCACCTTGAACATGGCCTGGAAGCGCTCGCGGAAACTGTCGAAGCGATAGCCCAGCCGCAAGGCCTCGCGCGGATCGTCGAGTACCGAGGTGTCCACCAGGTCCTTGAACCTCAAGGCATCCATCAGACCCGTCGGGGTGATGACATCGAGCTGGGCGTCGGCCAGGCGCGGTACCCCGTCGTGCAGCAGCTTGAAGGTCTCCACCGCGCAGTTGTTGGTGACGAAGTAGTACTGGCCGTCATAGCTCCAGTGCACCTGGGCGGTCCGTTCGAGGAAGTCGGCGATCTCCGGACGGGTCAGCTTGAGCGGCACGGATTGCAGGCCGCGCAGCTCCACCTTGGTGTACTCGTCCACCACCTGGGCCAGCGGCAGCACGAACAGCCGCGACGGGTAGGAACCGGTCAGGCCGCGCCAGCTGGAGAGCTGGACGTCGTTGACGAAGGCGCGGAACGACAGCACCAGATGGTATTGCAGATCCAGTCGGCAATCCGGGCCGCGCGGCCGACCAGGGGCGCAGACCACCAGGCGCAGCATGCTGTGGCCCCAGCGGCTCATGACCTGCTCGTTGCCCTCGGCCAGCAGGTAGTCGACCGCATAGACCCGCTCCGGATCGAGCCAGCCCAGGGGCGCCTCGCCGAAGTCGTTGCCGGCGTTGAGATAGGGATAGCGCCCCGGACAGGCATCGTGCGCCGGCGACCAGCCGAAGTGCTCGGCGAAGTAGCGCTGCAGCGCCGGCCGCCGGCAGGCGTAGCTCGGGTCGAGCAGGAAGTACTCCATGTTCACCGCCACGAATTCCTTCGGGTTGGTGACTTCATAGAGATCGGGACTGCGCGCGATGAAGAGATTCTTCGACTCGCGATTGCCGTGCTTGCGCGTCTTCACCTGCCAACCGGCCAGGTCCAGCAGCCGCGGATCATCGGACAGCGTATAGCTGCGCCCGGCCTGGCCCTGGCATTTCAGCGGCAGCTGGTCGGAGGTCAGCCCCAGGCCGCCACAGGAAAGGATCAGCTGGCGCTGCTCGGGCGTCCAGACGCGCTCGCGGTCATAGAAGTGGGTCAGCTCGTGCAGCACCGTGGCCAGCAGTTCGCGGTGCTGGGTGCCGTGGGGGCGACCGGTCTGGATGCGGGTGTCGCTGCCGTCCACCAGACTGGGCAGCAGGCGACGATTGAGCAGCAGGTTGCGTCGATCCGCCTCGCCATAGGCTTCTTCCAGCAGCTCGCTGCTCCAGCGCACCGGGATGCGCTCATCCAGCGCCGCCTTGAATTTGGGTGGCAGCAACGCCTGGGCCTCATCCAGCAACTGCTGGGTGGCCTGGATCTGCGCGGGCGTCAGGCCCTGGGTATCGAGTTCGAGGTGCAGGGCGGCCTGGGCCCCACCGAGGGCCAGGCCGGCCGCAAGGCCGACCAGCCACTGCCGCAGCCGGCCGGCGCGGTTGTTCACAGCGCCAGGATGGCCTGGGCCAGCTGCAGGTCGTTGGCCTGACGCGCGGCCGGGAACTGGTCGCGCAGGCTGCGGAAGGCTTCTTCCAGCTGGACGCCACGGATGTCACCGTCGCTGGCGACAAAGCTGGCGGCATCACCACGCGCGGCCTGGATCATCTTGGCGTCGCGGATGGAGGTGGTGGTGTCGGAAGTGAAGTCGATGCTGCGCTGCAGCGCCCGCACCACGATGTTACTGGTGGCCACCAGGGTCTGGGCCTGAGCCAGGCTCGAAACGCCCAGGGTCAGGGCAGCGGCGATAAGCAGGGAACGGCGCATGGATACTCCAGGGATGTCACGGAATTGAAACGGACTACTGACTCAGAATCGCCGCGGCGAGTTCCCGGTCGGAAGCCTGCAGCGCCGGATCGGCTGCGCGCAGGGCGCGGAAGGTTTCCTCCAGCTGGGCGCCGCGCAGGGCACCGTCGGTAGCAACGAAGGCTGCGGCATCGTCGCGCGCTGCGAGGACCAGCTTGTTCTGGAACGGCGCCGTGGTGATCTGGCTGGTGCCATAGATGGTCTTCACCAGACCCTCGGTGGTGGAGTCGAACGCCAGGACCGGCGTGGCAAGACAGAGACCGAGCAACAGCGCGGCAGAACGACGGATATACATGGATGGCGACCCTCCGGTGGCAGATGGTCGCCAAGGCTAACGCAGCCCCCCGTTCCGGGCTAGCAGCCACGGGGTACGGGGGGTATCGCGGTGTTGCGCGTCAGATGGCGAGAATCGCCTGGGCCAGTTGGTCATCGCTGGCCTGACGCAGTTCGGGCGCCTGGCTGCGCAGGTGGTCCAGCGCCGCTTCCAGGCGTACGCCGCGGATGTCGCCGGCGCTGCCGACGTAGGTGGCCGCATCGTCACGGGCTTCCTGGACCAGCTTGTCGTTCTTGAAGGAGCCGGTGATGGACGAGGTGGTATCCGAGGTCGCATCGATGGCGTTGACGATGATGTCGGTGGTGACATAGAAGCTCGACGCCGAGGCGGCGGTGGACAGGCAGAACAGCGCCGCGGCGGCGCCCAGGTGCAGGGTTTTCATGGGGGACTCCCGTCTGGATAGGCCTGACTGAGACTACCGCCAGCCCGAGGAAGTCGCATCCCGAGGCAGATTTTCACTCCCGCCAGAAGGGTTTGCCGCCTTCCCGGTACTGATCGGCGAGATTCAGCCCCAGGTCGGCCAGGGCGCGAGCGTCCAGGCGCTGCAACTGCCGGCGTGTGACGAGGCGCCGGTGCCAGCGGACCAGCAGCGCGAGCAGTGGGTGAAAGCGGCAGCGAAAACCCGATGATTCTGTGGGTGAGGTAAGCAGTGACCGGCTGTCCATGGCGATCTCCAGCGCAGCAAGGGAGCCTCAAGCTTCATCCGTACGGCGCAGGCAGACCACTTACAGCCAGAGAATACTGTACCCGTACAACTTCATAGCAGGTCTATCTGTACTGAACATGCCCGTGGTGATCGCTCTGCGACGCCACTCTGCACCGGTTCATCGGGAGCGAACTGTATCTCCTGCCGCGACGTACCCCTGGTCGGCGTGAATCGCTACAATCGAGGCTTTCAGCGCCCATCCGCGAGAGGCACCGCCATGAGCTTCAAAGTTTTCGTCGACGGCCAGGAAGGCACCACCGGCCTGCGTCTGCTGGACTACCTGACCGGCCGTTCGGACATCGAACTGCTGCGCATCGACGAGAGCAAGCGCAAGGACCCGGCCGAGCGCGCGCGCTTCCTCAATGCCGCCGATGTGGCCTTTCTCTGCCTGCCCGATGCCGCCTCCCGCGAAGCGGTGAGCCTGGTGACCAATCCCAACACCTGCATCATCGACGCCAGCACCGCCTTCCGCACCGACAGCAGCTGGACCTACGGCCTGCCGGAACTGGCGCCCGGTCAGCGCGAGGCGCTGCGCGCCAGCAAGCGCATCGCCAATCCCGGCTGCCACGCCACCGGCTTCATCCTGCTGGCCCGGCCGCTGGTGGACGCGGGCCTGCTGGCTCCCGATACCCCGCTGTCGGCCTTTTCCCTGACCGGCTACAGCGGTGGCGGCAAGCAGATGATCGCCGCGTACGAAGCCGGCGGCGACGCCCGCCTGCTGAGTCCGCGTCCCTATGCCATGGGCCAGGGCCACAAGCACCTGCCGGAAATGCGCGTGCAGAGCGGCCTGGCCGCCGCGCCGGTGTTCAGCCCCATCGTCGGCCCCTTCCTCAAGGGTCTGGCGGTGACCATTCCGCTGCACGCCAGCCAGCTGCGCCCGGGTACCACTGCCGCCGACCTGCAGGCGGCGCTGGCCCGTCACTATGACGGCGAAGCCTTCATTCACGTGGCGCCGGTGGCCGCCGAGGAGGAACTGGACAATGGCTTCTTCGACGTCCAGGCCAGCAACGACACCAACCGCGCCGATCTCTTCGTCTTCGGCAATGCCGAGCGGATGACGCTGGTGGCGCGGCTGGACAATCTGGGCAAGGGCGCGGCGGGCGCGGCGGTCCAGTGCATGAACGTGCACCTGGGCACCGACGAGGGTCTGGGGCTCGCCAGCGGCCGCTAGTCAGGGCGCCGGCTTTCTTCCCTGGCGGGGCGAACCTTTCTCAAGGCGCCCCGTCTGAATTGCTGAACGGTTCGGATAACCGTTCTGCTCCTTTGCTGTTTAGTGTTGGCAGATGCTGGACCCCTGCTTTGGCGGTCCAGTCTTGAACTCCGGACTTCTCCCCTCCCCCGATGGAAGTCCGGAGTTTTTTTATGCCTCGGCGGCGGGTTCGTCGAGGCCCAGCCAGCTGGCCAGCACGCGCTGGGCATCCTCTATCCCCTGGCGCTTGGGCGCCGAGAACAGCTGGATGCTGGCGGTATCGCCCCAACCCTGGCGCACGTCGCGCTGCACCTTGAGCAGGGCGTTCTTCTGGGCACCGAAGGCCAGCTTGTCGGCCTTGGTCAGCAGGATGTGCAGCGGCATGGAACTGGCCTGGGCCCAGTCCAGCATCAGGCGATCGAATTCGGTCAGCGGATGGCGGATATCCATCATCAGCACCACGCCGCTGAGCGAATTGCGGCTGCTCAGATAGGCCTCCAGGTGCTCCTGCCAGTGCTGCTTGAGCGGGATCGGCACCTTGGCGTAGCCGTAGCCGGGCAGGTCCACCAGGCGCCGCTCGTCGTCGAGGGTGAAGAAGTTGAGCAGCTGGGTACGCCCGGGCGTCTTCGAGGTACGCGCCAGGTTGGCGTGGGTCAGGGTGTTCAGCGCACTGGACTTGCCGGCATTGGAGCGACCGGCGAAGGCCACTTCGCGACCGTTGTCGAACGGGCACTGATCGACCTTGGCGGCGCTGATGAGAAAGGACGCCTGCTGGCACAGACCGACGATGGGATTCTTGAAGCTGGACATGGGGGTACTCGCGAGCGCGCGGCAAAGCCAGCAGTATATCGGATGCGCCGGGCGAGAGCCGCGCCCCTGGTAACCTGAACGAAGCCTGAACATGGCCGGCCTCGGGCGCTGCGGCGACTAGGCGCGGCGATGCACCCGGCTACAATGCCCGCAATCCGTCATGCCCGGTTGGTGGGCGTGCCTTCTTCCAGGAGTAGTCCCATGCGCAACCTGCTTTTCTCCGCCGTGTTCGCCGCCGCCAGTCTGTTCGGCGCGGCCGCCCATGCCGACGACATCCAGGCCGGCAAGCAGTACACCGAACTGAGCAGTCCGGTTCCGGTGTCCGAACCCGGCAAGATCGAAGTGGTTGAGCTGTTCTGGTACGGCTGCCCGCACTGCTACGCCTTCGAGCCCACCCTCAACGCCTGGTCCAAGAAGCTCCCCGACGACGTCTCCTTCAAGCGCGTGCCGGCCATGTTCGGCGGCATCTGGAACGTCCACGGTCAGCTGTTCGTGACCCTGGAAGCCATGGGCGTGGAAGCCAAGGTGCATGACGCCGTCTTCGCTGCCATCCACAAGGAGCACAAGAAGCTGGCCACCCCCGAGGAGATGGCCGACTTCCTTGCCACCCAAGGCGTGGATCGAGAAAAATTCCTCAGCACCTACAACTCCTTCGCCGTGAAGGGGCAGGTGGAAAAGGACAAGAAGCTGGCCATGGCCTACCAGATCACCGGTGTGCCGACCATGGTGGTCAATGGCAAGTACCGCTTCGACCTGGGCTCTTCGGGTGGCCCGGACGAGACCCTGAAGGTCGCCGACTTCCTGATCCAGAAAGAACGCGCCGCCAAGTAAGCGTCACCCGCCGCCGCGCCCCGCGGCGGCGGCTCTTCAGCTCGTCCCTCTCAAGCGGCCTCCGGTCGTCCTGCTCAAACTTTCCCCGTAACCGCCGATACCCTAGCGACTATCAAGTGGGCTGGCCGCCTTGTCGCGCCTGCCTGCTGGCCACCCTCAAGCCTCTGGAGCGGGCGGATGGAGCGCGCGGACGTCGAACGCTGGAAAAGCAAATACCTGGAGAGCCTCGAGAATCTCGAGCGCCTGGAAAGCCGGTGGGAAAACCGCCTGGACCTGGTGCGTCGAGGCCTCGTGCGCAGCAGCCTGGCCGCCGAAGGCAACGACGCGGCGGTGGACGCCTGCCTGGTCGAATTGCGCGACATCCTCCGCCGTGACGACAGCGACGCCGATCTCGCCAAGCTGATCCCGCGCCTGGAACGCACCGTGCTCGACTCCGAGCAGCGCCGGGAATTGCGCGCGCGCCAGGTGGCCGAGGCCTTCGCCGAACTCTGCCGGTTGCTGCAGACCCTGGAATTGCCGCGCGACCAGCGCAAGGCGCTCAAGGGCTTTGCCAAGCGCGCCCAGGCCGCTGCCGACCAACCGGGGGAACTGCCCGCGCTGCTCGGCGAATTCAGTCGTCTGCAGCAACAGGCCCTGAGTCAGCTGCACCCTGAACAGCCCGCCCGCGCCGGTTTCCTGCAGCGCCTGCTGGGTGGTCGTGGCGAGACCGCGGAAGAGGCGCCGACGGCGGCGTCGAGTCCGCCAGTAGAAGACGCCTCGCCGGCGACAGCCGCTGCGCCAGCGGTGGAAACGCCGGCGACCCCCGAACCGCCGCCGCTGCCGGTCGAAGGTCTGCCCGCCGCGCGGCCTGAGCCCTCAGCAGAGACCCAGGCAGTCCAGGCCGATCCGGCCTATGCCCTGCCCGCGGTGCCCGAGCCCGGCTACAGCGCCATAGCGCCGCATCTGGAAGCCACCCTGCTGCGGCTGCTCGACGACCTGGCGCTGCCGGACAGCCACAAGCCCCAGGCCGAACACCTGCGCCAACGCATCCAGGGCAGCCTGAACTGGTACGAATTGGTACCCGTGCTCGATGACCTGTCGGTGCTGGTGCTGGCCCTCAACCATTCCGGGCAGAGCGAATTCCAGCTCTACCTGCGCCGCCTCAATGAGCGTCTCGCCGCCTTCCAGACCGGTCTGCAGGACGTCCACGCCGGGCGTCAGGACGGCCAGACCCAGGAGCGCGCCTTTGGCGACGCTCTGCGCGGCCAGGTCAGCGAATTGCAGAGCGAGGTGCAGGAGGCGACGGACCTGGACAGCCTCAAGCTGTCGCTGGACAGCCGCCTGGAAGGCCTGCTGACCAGCCTGGCCGACCAGCAGAGCCAACGCGAGACCCGCGAGCAGGAAGCCAGCGAAAGACTCAGCGCCCTCACCGAGCGCGTCGCCGGCATGGAGCGCGAGGCCCAGCAGTATCGCGGCCATCTGGAAGAACAACGGCAGAAGGCCCTCTGCGACCCCCTCACCGGCCTGCCCAATCGCGCCGCCTGGAGCGAGCGCCTGGAGCTGGAGGTGGCCCGCTGGCAACGCCATGGCGGCGACCTGCTGCTGGCGGTGCTCGACGTCGATCTGTTCAAGCGCATCAACGACGGCTACGGTCACCTGGCCGGTGACAAGGTGCTCAAGATCATCGCCAGCGAATTGCAGCGCCGCCTGCGCAAGACCGACTTCATCGCCCGCTTCGGCGGCGAGGAATTCGTCATGCTGCTGGGCGCCACGCCGGTCGCCGGCGGGGTCACCCTGATCGAGCAGCTACGCGCCGCGGTCGCCGCCTGCCCTTTCCATTTCAAGGGCGAACGGGTGGTGATCACCCTGTCCGCTGGTCTCGCGGCCTTTGCGCCGGGCGAGGATGCCGATACCGTATTCGAGCGTGCCGACCAGGCGCTCTACCGCGCCAAGCGCGCCGGACGCGATCGCCTGGATGTGGCCTGACCCCTTCCACGTTCGCGAGGTAATCGTGCAAAAGCCCTTCAAGCTCCTTCCCTGGCTGCTCTGCGGCCTGCTCCTGGCCGGCTGCTCCAGCGGTCCGCGCATCAATGACGACTATACCGCCCGCGATCAGGACAGCCGGGTGCAGTACATCGTGCTGCACTACACCGCGGCCGGCTCCCAGCAGTCGCTCAAGCTGCTGACCCAGGCCGGCGTCAGCGCCCACTACCTGATCGACACCGATGGCACCATCTATCGCCTGGTGGACGAGAATCGCCGTGCCTGGCACGCCGGCGTGAGCGAATGGGAAGGCCGCACCTGGCTCAACTCCACCTCCATCGGCATCGAGATGGTCAACCTGGGCTTTCGCGACACCCCGGCCGGGCGCCAGTGGTATCCCTTCAGCGAAGCCCAGATCAAGGCGCTGATTCCGCTGCTCAAGGACATCGAGCAGCGCCACGGCCTGGATCGCCGCGCCATCGTCGGCCACAGCGACATCGCCCCGGGGCGCAAGCAGGACCCGGGGCCGCTGTTTCCCTGGGCGCGGCTGGCCGCAGCAGGCTTGATCAACTGGCCGGATCCGGCGGTGGTCGCCCAGCGCCAGACCAGCCTGGGCGGCGTGCTGCCGCCGCCGGCCTGGTTCCAGGATCAACTGGCGCGGATCGGTTATGCGGTACCGCGCACTGGCGTGCTCGATGCCGCTACCCGCGACGTCATCGGCGCCTTCCAGATGAAGTACCGGCCGGGCCGTTTCGATGGCCAGCCGGACTTGCAGACGGCAGCGCTACTACTCAGCCTGCCCAGCAGTCGCTAGTTTCTGTACGAAAAATGCCTACGCTCGGTGATGCTTCGTTGAAAACGCTTCGGAATGCTCATTTACCGCTCGTAAACTCCGCTTCCTCAGCGTTTTTCGCCTTGCCTGACCGTCGCTCGGCGACTTTTCGTACAGAACCTAGGCGGCCGGAGGCGGCTTACAGCCGCACACTGGCGAAGGTGGATTCGCCCTGAGCCTGACTCAGGGCCGCCAGCGCGGACGAGGCCGGCATCAGCGACAGCTCCTGGGACAGCGGCATCAGCGCGATGGGCTGCTGGATGGTCGGACCCTGGCGCTCGTCGCGCGGCGGGATGCCGAAGTATTCGCGGTAGCACTTGGAGAAGTGCGGGGTGGAGACGAAGCCGCACACCGAGGCCACCTCGATGATCGACAGGGTGGTCTGCTTGAGCAGCTGCCGGGCGCGGATCAGCCGCAGCTTGAGGTAGTAGCGCGACGGCGAGCAATGCAGGTACTTCTGGAACAGGCGTTCCAGCTGGCGCCGGGACACGTCCACATAGACCGCCAGTTCGTCGAGGTCGATGGGCTCTTCGAGGTTGGCCTCCATCAGCGCCACGATTTCCTGCAGCTTGGGCTGATTGGTGCCCAGCATGTGCTTGAGCGGGACGCGCTGATGATCCTGCTCGTTGCGGATGCGTTCGTAGATGAACATTTCCGAGATCGCCGCCGACAGCTCGCGGCCATGCTCGCGACCGATCAGGTGCAGCATCATGTCCATCGGCGCGGTACCGCCCGAAGCGGTGCAGCGATTGCGATCGATGGTGAATAGCCGGGTGCTGAGCACCACGCGTGGATAGGCTTCCTGCAGGGCCGCCAGGGTTTCCCAGTGCACGCTGCAGTCGTAGCCGTCGAGCAGGCCGGCCCGGGCCAGGGCCCAGCTGCCGGTACAGACCGCGCCCAGCTTGCGGCCCTGGCGCGCCTGGCTCTGCAGCCAGGTGCAATGCTCGCGGGACACGCTGCGCTGGATGCCCACGCCGCCGCAGACGATCACCATGTCCATCACCGGGGCGGCGCTCACGGCGCTGTCCGGGGTGATCTGCAGGCCATCGCTGGCGCGCACCGGACGACCGTCCAGACTCAGGGTGCACCAGCGATAGAGTTCCCGACCCGACAGCTGGTTGGCCATGCGCAGCGGCTCCACCACCGACGCCAGGGAAATGAGCGTGAAGTTGTCCAGCAGCAGAAAGCCGATGGACTGGATCGCACGGGCCTGTGACGAGGTGGGAATGGGCGACATGGTTTGAATCTCCTTCACGCAGGCTGGGGCCCTTGGCTGGGCTCTAATGAGGTGCGGCGGACAACGTTGGGCGAAAGATGTGTCGCGGACGCATAAGTCATGTCGCAATTCCCATGCCGTAAATGGGTGAACCCCGACACGGGCAAGCTGTCTGGGGCGAATAACCCATTCAGCAGCGCTCAATGGCGTTGATTAGCTAGGGTTTTTATTTGCGACCTTTCAGGTCCGAGACCGACCTTTTGCCGATGGCACTTCGCCAGATGTATTCCATCGGTAACACCAGGGCGTAACCGACGCGCGCCAAAATGTGGCATGGCGACTCAGTGGGCACGGTTGTAGGTCAGGCGTTTCAACCGTCTGTCGCCCTTCTGGCTACTTGTGGCGAAAAGCCACCAAGGCCCGGGCCAGACGGACCGGTACGTGCAGTGGCCCGGGCCCTTCCCTTCGCGAACCCTGGAGTTCAGGATGAAAATCTTCCAAGCGCTGTGGTTGTCCGGTCTGTTGCTGAGCTCGACCGTGCAGGCGGGCGAGGCCGAGAGTTGTCAGCAGGTGCGCCTGGCCGATGTCGGCTGGTCGGATCTCAATATCACCAACGCCACGGCCCGCTATCTGCTCAGCGCCCTCGGTTACGAGACCGAGGTGCTGCGCCTGTCCCTGCCGCAGACCTACGACGCCCTGGCCGCGGGCGAGGCCGATGTCTTTCTCGGCAACTGGATGCCGGCGCAGGCCAAGCTCAGCCAGCCGCTGGTCGATGCGGGGGCGGTCGAACGCCTGCACGCCAACCTGCAAGGCGCCCGCTACACCCTCGCGGTGCCCCAGTACGTCTATGACGCCGGGGTGAAGAACGTCGCCGACATCGCCCGCTTCGCCGACCGTTTCGACCACACCCTCTACGGCATCGAGCCCGGCAACGATGGCAACGCCCTGGTCAAGAAGATGATCGCCAGCAACGCCTTCGGCCTGGGCGACTTCAGGCTCGACGAATCCAGCGAACAGGGCATGCTGACCCAGGTGCGGATGAAGGAGCTGCTGGACCACCAGTGGATCGTCTTTCTCGGCTGGGAACCCCATCCGATGAACGTCCGGCACAAGCTGGCCTACCTCGACGGCGGCGATGACTACTTCGGGCCGAACCAGGGCGGGGCGACGGTCTACACGGTGGTGCGCAAGGGCTATGCCCAGCAGTGTCCCAACGTGGCCCGGCTGCTGGGCAACCTGGAGTTTTCCCTGGACATGGAGAACCAGCTGATGGATCGGGTGCTCAACGAAAAGGACAATCCGCGCCGCGCCGTGCGCAACTGGCTCAAGCGCAATCCCGAACGGCTCGACGCCTGGCTCAAGGGTGTCGCCACCC
Source organism: Pseudomonas oryzihabitans (assembly GCF_014522265.1). Taxonomy (GTDB): domain Bacteria; phylum Pseudomonadota; class Gammaproteobacteria; order Pseudomonadales; family Pseudomonadaceae; genus Chryseomonas; species Chryseomonas aestiva. The sequence goes on along the minus strand of NZ_CP017024.1, from coordinate 1,719,593 downwards.
TCAGCGGCGCGCCGGGCACCGCCGCGGTGAAGGCCAGTCTGGCCAACTGATTCGCGAGCGCTCCAACCGTCGCCGACACCTCTGGGTAGCGGGCCGCCGCGGCGCAGGGCGCAACTGCCCGCCTCTCTCGCTCGGCCGCCGCGCGCCGGACGCGGACGTGCCCTGGGGCTCACGCTGGATACGACATTTCCGCTTCTGGTTACGACGCCGCGTACACTGGTAGCGACGCAGGCGGTAGGCGAGCCTGGGGGGATGGGTTACAGATAAATACACGTGGGGCGCACCGAAAGGTACCCCGCCAAACGCAAGGAGATGTGTCCATGAAAGGTTGTTCCCGTTGGCTCTTGAGTGCCGCCCTGCTGGCGCCGCTCGCTGTTCAGGCGGCCGAGCCGGCTTCCTGTGCCAAGGTGCGCTTTGCTGACGTCGGCTGGACCGACATCACCGTGACCACGGCCGTGACCAGCGAGGTGCTGCACGCCCTCGGCTACCAGACCACGACCAACATGATCTCCGTACCGGTTACCTACAAGTCCCTGCAGAACAAGGACATCGACGTCTTCCTCGGCAACTGGATGCCGAGCATGGCGGCGGACATCAAGCCCTATGCCGACAATGGCAGCGTCGAGACCGTGCGCGCCAACCTGGAGGGCGCCAAGTACACCCTGGCCGTCCCCCAGTACGTCTATGACGCCGGGGTCAAGAGCTTCGCCGACATCGCCAAGAACGCCGACAAGTTCGACGGCAAGATCTACGGCATCGAGCCGGGCAACGATGGCAATCGCCTGATCCAGGGCATGATCGACAAGAACACCTTCGACCTCGGCAAGTTCAAGCTGGTGGAGTCCAGCGAGGCCGGGATGCTGTCGCAGATTCAGCGCGCCGAGCGGCGCCAGCAGTGGGTGGTCTTCCTCGGCTGGGAACCCCATCCGATGAACACCCGCTTCAAGATGGCCTATCTCCAGGGCGGCGACGACGTCTTCGGTCCCAACTATGGCGGCGCCACCATCTACACCAACGTCCGCAAGGGCTACGTCCAGGAATGCCCCAACGTGGGCAAGCTGCTGACCAACCTGTCCTTCACCCTGGACATGGAAAACCAGCTGATGGACAAGGTTCTCAACGAAAAACAAGCCGCGAGCGCCGCCGCCAAGGCCTGGCTCAAGGCGCATCCGCAGGTGCTCGACCAGTGGCTGGCCGGCGTGACCACCCGCGATGGCAAGCCTGCGCTGGAGGCGGCGAAGACCGCCCTGGCCCCCTGAGCGAACACTAACATTCGACTGTCCCGCGCCAGTTCGGGCGGGTACTGCCACAGCCGAAGCACGAATCAGCGGTTCTCGTGCTTCGACCTGTCCACTCCTACCTGACGGGCACCGTTATGTTAATCACCGACCACAAGCTCCCTCTCGGCCAGCAGATCGCCGATTTCATCGACTGGCTGACGCTGCATGGCGCCAGCGTCTTCGACAAGATCTCCGATGTGCTGTCCGGCCTCATCCACGGCCTCACCGCCGGCCTGATGTGGTTCAACCCGCTGGCCTTCATTGCCCTGGTCGCGGTAGGGGTCTATCTGCTGCAACGCAGCATCGGCCTGGTGATCTTCGCCCTCATCTCCCTGCTGCTGATCCTCAACCTGGGGTATTGGCAGGAAACCATGGAAACCCTGGCCCAGGTGGTCTTCGCCACCCTGGTGTGCATCGCCGTGGGCGTGCCGCTGGGCATCATCGCCGCGCACAAGCCCTGGTTCTACACCGGCCTGCGCCCGGTCCTGGACCTGATGCAGACGGTCCCCACCTTCGTCTATCTGATTCCGACCCTGACGCTGTTCGGCCTGGGCGTGGTACCCGGGCTGATTTCCACGGTGGTCTTCGCCGTGGCCGCGCCGATCCGCCTGACCTGCCTGGGCATCCAGGACGTTCCCGCCGAGCTGATGGACGCCGGCAAGGCCTTCGGCTGCTCGCGCTGGCAGCTGCTGACCCGCATCGAGCTGCCCCACGCCATGCCCAGCATTGGCGCCGGTATCACCCAGTGCATCATGCTGTCGCTGTCCATGGTGGTGATCGCCGCCCTGGTGGGCGCCGACGGCCTCGGCAAGCCGGTGGTGAACGCCCTCAACACCGCGGACATCGCCCTGGGCTTCGAAGCCGGCCTGTCCATCGTCCTGATCGCCATCCTGCTCGACCGGGTATGCAAGCAACCCGCCCCTCGCGAGGTTAAATAAGTCATGACCGCCATACGTTTCGAACACGTCGACGTCATCTTCGGCAAGCAGAACAAGCGTGCCCTGGAGCTGCTCGACCAGGGCAAGGGTCGCAGCGAGATCCTCCAGGAAACCGGCCAGGTGCTGGGTGTCGAGGACGCCTGCCTGGAGGTCCAGAAGGGCGAGATCTGCGTGCTGATGGGCCTGTCCGGCTCGGGCAAGTCCAGCCTGTTGCGCTGCATCAACGGCCTCAACACCGTGAGCCGCGGCAAGCTGCTGATCGAGCACAAAGGCAGTGAAGTGGACATCGCCAACTGCTCGCCCACCGTGCTCAAGGACATGCGCACCACGCGCATCGCCATGGTGTTCCAGAAGTTCGCGCTGATGCCCTGGCTGACCGTGGCCGAGAACGTCGGCTTCGGCCTGGAAATGCAGGGCCGCTCGGCCGCCGAGCGCAAGAAGCTGGTGGACGAGAAGCTGGAGCTGGTCGGCCTGACCCAGTGGCGCAACAAGAAGCCCGACTCCCTCTCCGGCGGCATGCAGCAGCGCGTCGGCCTGGCCCGCGCCCTGGCCATGGATGCCGACATCCTGCTGATGGACGAGCCCTTCTCCGCCCTCGATCCGCTGATCCGCCAGCAACTGCAGGACGAACTGCTGCAGCTGCAGGCTAAGGTCAACAAGACCATCGTCTTCGTCAGCCACGACCTCGACGAAGCCCTCAAGATCGGCACCAACATCGCCATCATGAAGGACGGTCGCATCATCCAGCACGGCCGCCCCGAGGACATCGTGCTCAATCCGGCCGACGAGTACGTACGCACCTTCGTCGCCCACACCAATCCGCTCAACGTGCTCAGCGGCTACAGCCTGATGCGCGGCCTGGACAAGTGCGGCCGCGAGGGCAACGAGATCTGCCTGGAACGCAGCCACGACATCTGGCTGGCCTTGGAAAACCAGACGGTCAAGGCCCTGCGCCGCGGCGGCGAGAGCCTGGCCCTGCAACGCTGGACCCCGGGCATGCCGGTCACCAGCCTGCAGCGCCAGCCGACCCTGGCGCCGGCCGATATCCGCATGCGCGACGCCCTGGAGATCCGCTACCACACCGGGCACAAGCTGGTGCTGGAGACCGACGGCCGCGCCGTGGGCATCCTCGGTGACAAGGAGCTCTACCACGCCCTGCTGGGCAAGAATCTGGAAAAGGCCGGCGAAGACGTCGTCCCGCCCGCGGTCCGCTCGACCCTGTCCCAGGCGGGCTGACCGCCTGGCCCGCCGCCCGCCTCTCCCTGCGGAGGCGGGTGCGTACCGCTTTCCTGCTTGCCCCGCCGGCAGGGCCAGCCAGGCTCCCATCCCGGCACCCTCTCCTCATTCATAGCTACCTCTCTATCCCGGCCATCACCCAGCCTGACGCTGTTCGTCTGGGTACGGCCAAGGGACGCGCGAGCGTCTTTGAGCAAGCGCCCGATGGGCGCCGCTGAGCTGATAGGAAAGATGATCGAGGTGGCGCAGGACAGGCAGGCTGCGAGCGCCTTGGCGATCTCGCAGCCTGCCTGGAGAGGTAGCGGGAAGACCTAGAGCACCACCGTCCGCCCGGCATTGAGGAAGACGCGGCGCTCCAGGTGATAGCCCACCCCACGCGCCAGGGTCAGGCACTCGATGTCACGGCCGCGGGCCACCAGGTCTTCGGCGTAGTGGGCGTGGTCCACCGACTCGACGCCCTGGGCGATGATGGGGCCTTCGTCCAGATCGTTGTTGATGTAGTGCGCCGTGGCGCCCACCAGCTTGACGCCCTTGGCATAGGCCTGGTGATAGGGCCGCGCGCCCTTGAAGCCTGGCAGCAGCGAATGGTGGATGTTGATCGCCCAGCCATCGAGGCGACGGCACAGCTCGGGCGACAGCACCTGCATGTAGCGCGCGAGGATCACCAGCTCGGCGCCGGTCTCCTGCAGCACCTGCCAGACCCTGGCCTCCTGGGCCGGCTTGTCCTGGGGATCCAGCGGGAAGTGGTGATAGGGAATGCCGTGCCAGGCCGCCAGGGGCTCCAGATCCGGATGGTTGGAGATCACCGCCACCACGTCCATGGGCAACTGGCCGATGCGCTGGCGATAGAGCAGGTCGTTGAGGCAGTGGTCGGCCTTGGAGACCATGATGGCGACCTTGGCTCTATAGCCGGGCGGGGTCAGTTCGAAGGTCATGTCGAAGGGCGTGAAGCGCAGGTCCAGGCCGACGCGGAACAGGCCTTCGTTGAAGTCGCTGGGTACCTGGAATTCCACCCGGATGAAGAAGCGCTGGGCTTCGCGATCGTCGAAGCTGTGGTGCTGGGTGACATAGCAGCCTTGCTCGAACAGATAGCGCGTGACCACGTCCACGGTGCCGAGGCGACTCGGGCTCTGGGCGGTGAGAATCCAGGTATCGGGCGTGCGGCTCATGATGAATTCCTTTGCATGGAGATGAAGCCAGAATCACAAAACCCGACCTGCGCGCAACGCAGGTCGGGTTCGATGGAGCGTCTGAACGCAGCGACCGATCAGGCCTCGATGCGCAGTCCGTACTCGGCGCTCGCGTCCTGCAGCCACAGCCAGACGTAGTCGGCGAAGCTGCGGCGCACCACCAGTTCCCAGGTGTCCGGCGCCGTGTGGCGGATCACCAGCTGGGACTTGGCGAACACCGTCCCGACGGCCTTGCCCACCGGGAAGTTGTCCGGATGGACGTCGTAGGAGGTGGACTTCATCAGCACTTCACGCACCTTGGGTCCCTTGAGCTCGACCAGCGTCTGGCCGCCACCGACATTGATGATGGCGACATGGCGCTCGCCCAGGGCCTGGCGCAGGGCCTGCTCGGTGGCGAACTCGCTGCCACCGGGTACCACCAGCAGCCACTCGTCCGGGCCGAGCCACTGCAGCGAGCTCTCGCCCTTCTGGGTAACCGCCAGCGGACCGGGCACTTCCAGGCCGACCACGCTCTGCACGGCGCCGGTGAAGCCTTCGTCATGGGCGTCGCCACGCAGCACCAGGTGCCCCAGCAGGGCCCGCTCGCGCAGGGTCACCCCGGCGGTGGCCGGGCCGCGACCGACGAGCTTGTTCAACTCGGCGTGGAACAGCGGGGATTCGGCGCGCGCCTTGGCGGAGTATTGGTCGTAGACATTGATGTTGTTCATGGGGCGCTATCCTCGTTAGGCGACGTTCTGCCGCTCACCCTTGGGGTCGTAGAACACCGGCGAGACGATCTCGGCAGCGATGTAGCGGCCATCGGCCAGCGGGGCGTAGACGGTCTGGCCCATACGGCCCAGCCCACCCTTGACCATGGCCATGGCGAAGCCGTAGCCCAGGGTCGCGCTGTGGTAGCTGGAGGTCACGTGACCGACCATGTCCATGGGGATCGGCTGGTTGCGCTCGAACACCAGTTGCGCGCCTTCCGGCAGGACGTCGCGGGCATCCAGGGGCTTGAGGCCGACCAGTTGCTTGCGATTCTCGCGGACGCAGTCCACGCGATGCATGCCGCGCTTGCCGATGAAGGAGAAGCTCTTGTTCAGGCTCACCGCCCAGCCCATGCCCAGGTCCTGGGGCGTGACCGAACCATCGGTGTCCTGACCGATAATGATGAAGCCCTTCTCCGCCCGCAGCACGTGCATGGTCTCGGTGCCATAGGGGGTCAGGTCGAATTCCTTGCCCGCGGCGACCACCTGCTCCAGCACGCCCATGGCGTAGTTGGCCGGCACGTTGATCTCGTAGGACAGCTCGCCGGTGAAGGAGATGCGGAACACCCGCGCCGGCACCCCGCCCACCTGGCCTTCCTTCCAGGCCATGAAGGGGAAGGCGGCGTTGTCCAGATCGATGTCGGTCAGCTTGGCCAGCAGCTTGCGGCTGTTGGGACCGGACAGGGTCAGGGTCGCCCAGTGATCGGTGACCGAGGTGAAGTACACCTCCAGCTCCGGCCATTCGGTCTGGTGGTAGAGCTCCAGCCATTCGAAGACGCGCGCGGCGCCGCCGGTGGTGGTGGTCATCAGGAAGTGGTTGTCGGCGAGACAGGCGGTGACGCCGTCGTCGAAGACCATGCCGTCTTCCTTGCACATCAGGCCGTAGCGGGCCTTGCCGATGTCCAGCTTGGTCCAGGCGTTGGTATAGACGCGATTGAGGAATTCCCGCGCATCCTTGCCCTGGATGTCGATCTTGCCCAGGGTCGAGGCGTCGAGCAGGCCGACGCTGCGGCGCACGGCCAGGCACTCGCGGTTGACCGCGGCGTGCAGGTCCTCGCCCGCCTTGGGGAAGTACCAGGGGCGCTTCCACTGGCCAACGTCCTCGAACAGCGCGCCCTGCTTGAGGTGCCAGGCGTGCAGCGCGGTGTAGCGCTTGGGCTCGAACAGGTGGCCACAATGCCGCCCGGCGATGGCGCCGAAGGTGATGGGCGTGTAGTTCGGGCGGAACATGGTGGTGCCGACTTCCGGGATGGCCTTGCTCTGCACCCGGGCGGCGATGGCCAGACCATTGATGTTGCCCAACTTGCCCTGGTCGGTACCGAAGCCCATGGCGGTGTAGCGCTTGACGTGCTCGATGGACTCGAAGCCCTCTCGGCAGGCCAGCTCGATGCCGGCAGCGGTCACATCGTTCTGCAGGTCGACGAATTGCTTGGGCGCTCGCGACGACGGCTTGTCGTGGGGCACCTGGAACAGCGCCAGACTCGGCTCTTCCTGGCGGAATTCGGCCTGGGGCAGCTCGCCGCTAACCACCTTGGCTCCGGCTTCGGCGGCGGCAGTCGCGCCCGCTTCGAAACCGTCGGCGAGGACATCGCCCAGGGCGAAGACGCCATTCACGCCGCCGGCGCAGACGCGCTTCTGCGGCGCCGGACCGGGCACAAAGGCCTGGATGTCTTCACGCCACTGCGGACGACCGCCCAGGTGCGAAGCCAGGTGGACCACCGGGCTGTAACCGCCGGAGGTGGCGATGAGGTCGCAGTCGACCCACTCGCCGCCACCCAGGGTGCGGAAGGCGGTCAGGTCGATGGTGGCGATCTTGGCGCCCGTCACGCGGGTGTTGCCGCGGGCTTCGCTCACGGCGGTACCGCCCATGACGCGCACGCCACGCTTGCGCACTTCCTCGACCCAGGCACCGCGGGGGTTGGGCCGCGCATCGGCCACGGCCACCACCTGGCGACCGGCTTCGAGCCAGTCCAGGGCCACGCGGTAGGCGTAATCGTTGTTGGTGGACAGCACCAGGCGCTGACCCGGGGCCACGGCATAGCGACGGATGTAGGTGGACACGGCGCCGGCCACCATGTTGCCCGGCAGGTCGTTGTTGGCGTACACCAGCGGCCGCTCGTGGGCGCCGGTGGCCAGCACCACGCGGGTGGCGCGGACGCGGTGCAGGCGCTGCCGCACCTGGCCATGGGGCGCGCGATCACCCAGGTGATCGGTGAGCCGCTCGTGGATGGTGAGGAAGTTATGGTCGTGGTAGCCGTTGACCGTGGCGCGCGGCAGCAAGACCACGTTGTCCAGGCCCTGCAGCTCGGCCACCGCCTTGGCGGCCCAGTCGGCGGCCGGGGCGCCGTCGAGACGCTCGCGGCTATCCAGCAGGCTGCCACCGAATTCTTCCTGTTCGTCGGCCAGGATCACCCGCGCACCGCTGCGACCGGCGGCCAGCGCCGCGGCCAGACCGGCAGCGCCACCGCCCACCACCAGCACGTCGCAGTGCTGGTTGAAGTTGTCATAGGTATCCGGATCGACCTGGGTCGGCGCACGGCCGAGGCCGGCGGCCTTGCGGATGTACTTCTCGTAGGTCATCCACAGGTTCTGCGGATACATGAAGGTCTTGTAGTAGAAGCCGGGCGGCATCATCTTGCCGCCGACCTTGCCGAGGATGCCCATGAGGTCGTTGTTGACGCTTGGCCAGCCGTTGGTGCTGGCGGAGACCAGGCCCTGGTACAGCGCCTGCTGCGTGGCCCGCACGTTGGGCACCTGGGTGGCCTCGGTGGCGCCGATCTGCATGATGGCGTTGGGCTCTTCGGCACCGGCGGCAACGATGCCGCGGGGGCGGGAGTACTTGAAGCTACGCCCGATCACGTCCACGCCGTTGGCCAGCAGCGCCGAGGCCAGGGTGTCACCCTTGAAGCCCTGGTAGGTCTGACCGTTGAAGGTGAAGGTGATGGCCTGGCTGCGGTCCAGGCGACCGCCCTGGGTGAGTCGATGGACCTGGCTCATGTGCGCTCTCCTCGCTCGGCGGTGAAGCGGGGTTGCTCGCCGATCGGATAGGTTTCGAGAATTTCGTAGGTCTCGGTGTTACGGGTCGCGTTGAAGTACTGGCGGCAGCCCGAAGCATGAACCCACAGCTCGTGACGCAGACCGCGCGGATTGTCGCGGAAGAACATGTAATCGCCCCACTCCGCGTCGCTGCAGGCCTCGGGATCCAGCGGACGCGGGATGTGCGCCTCGCCGGCGGCGTGGAATTCTTCTTCGGAGCGCAATTCCCCGCAGTGGGGGCAATGGATGTACAACATGCTCGGGCTCCTTAGTGCGCGACGGCCGCTGCGCCGTGTTCGTCGATCAGCGCGCCGGTGTGGAAACGGTCGATGGAGAAGGGCTTGGCCAGCGGATGCATCTCGCCGGAGGCGAGGGACGCCGCGAAGACGTTGCCCGAGCCAGGCGTGGCCTTGAAGCCGCCGGTACCCCAGCCGCAGTTGAAGAACAGGTTTTCCACCGGGGTCTTGGAAATGATCGGGCAGGCGTCGGGCGAGGTGTCGACGATGCCGCCCCACTGGCGGTTCATGCGCACCCGCGAGAGGATCGGGAACATCTCGACGATCGCCTGCAGGGTGTGCTCGATCACCGGGTAGGAGCCGCGCTGGCCGTAGCCGACCCAGCTGTCGATGCCGGCGCCGATCACCAGGTCGCCCTTGTCGGACTGGCTGATGTAGCCGTGCACCGCGTTGGACATGATGACGCTGTCGATGATGGGCTTGATCGGCTCGGAGACCAGCGCCTGCAGCGGGTGGGACTCCAGCGGCAGGCGGAAACCGGCCAGCTTGGCCATGTGCCCGGAGTTGCCGGCGGTGACCACGCCGACGCGACGGGCGCCGATGAAGCCGCGGTTGGTTTCCACGCCGATCACCTTGCCGTCCTGCTTGCGGAAGCCGGTGACCTCGGTCTGCTGGATCAGGTCGACGCCCAGGGCGTCGGCGGCGCGGGCGAAGCCCCAGGCCACGGCGTCGTGACGGGCCACGCCGCCGCGACGCTGCACGGTGGCGCCGAAGATCGGATAGCGGGTGTTCTTGCTGCAGTCCAGGTAGGGAATCTCCTCGGCCACCTGGCGGGTATCGAGCAGTTCGCCGTCGACGCCATTGAGGCGGTTGGCGCTGACCCGACGCTCGGAATCGCGCATGTCCTGCAGGGTGTGGCAGAGGTTGTAGACGCCGCGCTGGGAGAACATGACGTTGTAGTTGAGGTCCTGGGACAGGCCTTCCCACAGCTTCATGGCGTGCTCATAGAGGTGCGCCGACTCGTCCCACAGGTAGTTGGAGCGGACGATGGTGGTGTTGCGCGCGGTGTTGCCGCCGCCCAGCCAGCCTTTCTCGATCACCGCGACGTTCTTCACGCCGAACTGCTTGGCGAGGTAGTAGGCGGTGGCGAGGCCGTGACCGCCGCCACCGACGATGACCACGTCGTACACCGGCTTGGGCGTCGGGGTGCGCCACATCCGCTGCCAGTTCTCGTGATGGCTCAGGGAGTGCTTGAAGAGGCCGAAGCCGGAATAGCGTTGCATCTGGAGACTCCTGCAGACGACGCCCCTTTCCGCGAGGGGGAAAGGGGTTGGATAAGGGTTGCGTCAGGCGTGCGGCGACTAGCGGTAAACCGGGTAGTCGCGGCACAGCGCAGCCACCTGGCGCGCCACCTGGGCTTCCACATCGGCATCGCCGAGGTGGTCGAGGATGTCGCAGATCCAGCCCGCGACGCGTTCGCTTTCGCTGACGCCCAGGCCACGGGTGGTCAGGGCCGGGGTACCGATGCGCAGACCCGAGGTCACGAAGGGCGACTGGGGATCGTTGGGCACGGCGTTCTTGTTCACGGTGATGCAGGCGCGACCCAGGGCGGCGTCCGCGTCCTTGCCGGTGATGCCCTGCTTGATCAGGCTGACCAGGAACAGGTGGTTGTCGGTACCCCCGGAGACCACGTCGTAGCCGCGTGCCTTGAACACGCCGGCCATGGCCTGGGCGTTCCTGATCACCTGCTGCTGGTAGGTCTTGAAGCCCGGCTCCAGGGCCTCCTTGAAGCACACGGCCTTGCCGGCGATGACGTGCATCAGCGGGCCGCCCTGGGCGCCCGGGAACACCGCGGCGTTGAGCTTCTTCTCGATGTCGGCGTTGGCCTTGCACAGGATCAGGCCGCCACGGGGGCCGCGCAGGGTCTTGTGGGTGGTAGTGGTCACCACGTCGGCGAAGGGCACCGGGTTCGGATAGACACCGGCGGCGACCAGACCGGCCACGTGGGCCATGTCGACGAACAGCAGGGCACCCACGCTGTCGGCGATGGCGCGGAAGCGCGGGAAGTCCAGGGTCTTGGAGTAGGCGGAGAAGCCCGCCACGATCATCTTGGGCTTGTGCTCCTGGGCCAGGCGCTCGACCTCGTCGTAGTCGATCAGCCCGGTGTCGGTGTTGATGCCGTACTGCACCGCGTTGTAGAGCTTGCCGGAGGAGCTGACCTTGGCGCCGTGGGTCAGGTGACCGCCGTGGGCCAGGCTCATGCCGAGGATGGTGTCGCCGGGCTGCAGCAGCGCCAGGTAGACCGCCGAGTTGGCCTGGGAGCCGGAGTGCGGCTGGACGTTCGCGTAGTCGGCGCCGAACAGCTGCTTGGCGCGCTCGATGGCCAGCTGCTCGACCTTGTCGACATGCTCGCAGCCACCGTAGTAGCGCTTGCCCGGATAGCCTTCGGCGTACTTGTTGGTCAGCACGCTGCCCTGGGCTTCCATGACGCGCTGACTGGTGTAGTTTTCGGAGGCGATCAGTTCCAGGTGATGCTCCTGGCGCCGCGCTTCCTCGCCCATGGCGGCGAACAGCGCATCATCGTAGCCCTGGATTTGGTCCTGCTTGCTGAACATCGCGGCGCTCCTAAAGTCTGTGGCGGTGAAAACCACCCCCTTGCCGCGATGGTAGGCCCCGCCCCTGACCCCAAGATGCCTGTTTACGCCCCGGGCCGGCGCGTTTGCGACAGCCGCTCAAGGGGCGAGTTCTGCCGTTCGCCGGGTCCTATCAAGTCGGCTCCATTGGCGCCGATAGGCTGGTTACGCCTTTGCCCCAGCCAGCGAGTTCTGCCATGTTCAATGCGCATCTAAAGAAGACCATCGCTCGGCTGGAAGCCGAGCAGCATGCCAATCAGGGCCTGACCCGGGCCCTGGAGCGTTCCATGGCGGTGATCGAGTTCGATCTCGACGGCACCATCCTGCGCGCCAACGACAACTTCCTCCGCCTGACCGGCTATCGCGCCGACGCCCTGGTCGGCCAGCACCATCGTCGTCTCTGCCCGGCCAGCGTGGTCCAGGGTCGCGACTATGGCGATTTCTGGGCGCGCCTGAAGCGTGGCGATTTCGTCTCCGGCGCCTTCCAGCGCCTGGACGCCCAGGGCCGTACGCTCTGGCTGGAAGCCAGCTACAACCCGCTGGCCGATAGCAGCGGCAAGATCGCCAAGGTGGTGAAGTACGCCCTGGACGTCACCGCCCAGGTCGAGCGCGACAGCGAAGCCCAAAGCAAGCTCAAGGCGCTGGACCGCGCCCTGGCGCGCATCGAGTTCGACCTGGACGGACGCATCCTGGATGCCAACGACAACTTCCTGGCCACCCTGGGCTACAGCCTGAAGGAGATCCAGGGCCAGCAGCATCGGCTGTTCTGCGAGCCGGCCCTGGTCAACAGCAGCGAATACGCCGACTTCTGGCGCCGCCTCAACGCCGGTGAATTCTTTCGCGGCCAGTTCAAGCGCCTGGGCAAGCATGGCCGGGTGATCTGGCTGGAAGCGAGCTACAACCCGGTGTACGACGCCACCGGCCGGCTGTACAAGGTGGTCAAGTACGCCAGCGACATCAGCGAGCGGGTGGAAAAGCACGAAAGCGACGGCCGCAGCGCCTCGCGGGCCTATCACATCTCCGCCGAGACCGAGAAGGTCGCCGAGCACGGCACCCGGATCATCCAGGCCGCCGCCGGCGAGATGCGCGAGATCGCGCACAACGTCAGCGCCTCGGCCGAGGTGATCGGCCAGCTGGGTCAGCGCTCGGAGCAGATCACCGCCATCGTCAACACCATCCGCGGCATCGCCGACCAGACCAACCTGCTGGCGCTCAACGCCGCCATCGAAGCGGCCCGCGCCGGTGACCAGGGCCGTGGCTTCGCCGTGGTCGCCGACGAGGTTCGTCAGCTGGCGGGGCGCACCAGCAGCGCTACGGCAGAGATTGCCGAGATGATCGGGCGGATTCTCAACGAAACCCAGCAGGCGGTGGCCAGCATGGAGAGTACCCAGGGGCGCGCGGTCAAGGGCGTCGAGCTGGCGGACCAGGCCGGCGCGGTGATCGTGCAGATCCGCGATGGCGCCAGCGACGCCGTGGAAGCCGTGAGCATGTTCGCCAGCAAGCTGGACGAATCCGAAGTGATTCCCAAGGGCGCGCGCAACTGGGTGGGCCATTGAGGCTGCGGGCTTGATCGGGATCAAGCGACCCTGACAGCCAGGGTCTAGCATGAAGGCATACCCCTCTCGTGGAGATGCCCCATGCACACTGTCCTGGTCGCCTACGATGGTTCCCCCAGCGCCGACAACGCCCTGCGCTATATCCTCGACCTGGTGAAGGCCGGGCTGACGCTGGAGTTGCACCTGCTCAACGTGCAGAACGAGCCGGAGATCTATGGCGCGCCCTTCGACGACCGCATCCTGCGCGAGTGGCGCGGCAGCCTGCAGGACAAGGCCGAGGATATCCTGGTCAGGGCGCGCCCGGCCCTGCTCGAAGCCGGTATCGAGGCTCAGACCCACGTCGGCTTCGGCGGCATCGCCGAGACCATCGGCGAGACGGCGCGGCGCCTGGAGGTGGACACCGTGGTCATGGGCACCCGCGGCCTGGGTTCGCTCAGTGGCCTGCTGCTCGGCTCGGTGGCCCATCGCGTGGTGCACCAGGTGCCCTTGCCAGTGATCCTGGTGAAATAGCCGCCCAACAAAAAACCAGCCCTTGGGCTGGTTTTTTCGTTTCCGGGCACCGCGTGGATCAGATGCTCAGAGTCCAGTCGTAGTCGACGATCAGCGGCGCATGCTCGGAGAAGCGCGGTTGCCGCGGCAGGCGCGCCGAGCGGACGAAGCGGCGCAGACCCGGAGTGAGGATGTTGTAGTCGAAGCGCCAGCCCAGATTCAGGTGCTCGGCCTGGTCGCTGTCCGGCCACCAGCTGAACTGGTCGCCTTCGCGGCTCACTTCGCGCAGGGCATCCACGTAGCCCATGTTGCCGATCACCTCGTCCATCCAGGCGCGCTCGGGGGCCAGGAAACCGGGGATCTGCTGGCAGTCGCGCCAGTTCTTCACGTCCTGCTTCTGGTGCGCCACGTACAGCGAGCCGCAATAGATGTACTCGCGGCGCTTGCGGCGCTGCTTGTTCAGGTAGTGGGTGAAGTCGTCCATGAACTTGAATTTCATGTTCAGATCTTCATCGCCGCGCTTGCCCGAAGGCAGCAGCAGGGTGGCGATGCTGACCTTGTCGAAGTCCGCCTGCAGATAGCGACCGAAACGATCGCAGGACTCGAAGCCCAGGCCGCTGATCACCGCCTTCGGCTGGACCCGCGTATAGAGCGCGACACCGCCCTGGGACGGCACTTCGGCGTCGCAGGCATAGAGGATGTAACCCTCCAGCGCATAGGCCGGGTCGTCCATGTCGTAAGAAGAGGCGCGGGTATCCTGCAAGCAGATCACGTCGGCATTCTGCGCCTTGAGCCAAGGCAGCAGGCCCCGCTCCACAGCGTCCTGAATACCATTGACGTTCAAGCTGATGATCCGCATAAATGGCCCCCAAAAAATCGTGGATGTATGATACCCGAGCTAAACCGGTTTAGCTAAATACAAGCCGCGCAAGGACTTATATGCAGGCGTACCAGCGTAATTTCATTCGTTTCGCCATCGAGCGCGGAGTTCTGCGCTTTGGTGAATTCACCCTGAAATCGGGTCGCATCAGCCCCTATTTCTTCAACGCCGGCCTGTTCCACAGCGGTTCGGCGCTGGCCCAGCTCGGCCGCTGCTACGCCGATGCGCTGGTCCAGGCCAATCTGCCGTTCGATGTCCTCTTCGGCCCGGCCTACAAGGGCATCCCCCTGGCCGCGGCCACGGCGGTGGCCCTGGTCGAGCACCATGGCCGCGACGTGCCCTGGTGCTTCAACCGCAAGGAAGCCAAGGACCACGGCGAAGGCGGCCTGCTGGTGGGCGCGCCCCTGACCGGTCGGGCGCTGATCATCGATGACGTCATCACCGCCGGCACCGCCATCCGCGAGGTCATGCAGATCATCGAAGGCCAGGGTGCCAGCGCGGCCGGGGTGCTCATAGCCCTGAATCGCCAGGAGCGTGGTCGCGGCGAGTTGTCGGCCATCCAGGAAGTCGAGCGTGACTACGGCATTCCGGTGCTCAGCATCGTCGCCCTGGATCAGGTGCTCGAATACCTGGCCGAGGATGCCGAGCTCAAGCGTCACCTGCCTGCCGTCCAGGACTATCGCGCCCAATACGGCATCTAGCCGTCAGCCCCAGGAGAGACGGCCATGGTCGTACGTCGCGCCGCTGCCAGCCTGTTGCTCATCGCCCTGCCGCTGGCCGGCCAGGCGGCCGAGCTGTACCGCTACCTGGACCGTAACGGCACCCTGGTCATCGATCGCCAGGGCGTGCCGCCGGAGTACGCCGGCAAGGGCTACGACGTGCTCAACGAACAGGGCCGGGTGATCCGCAAGGTCGCGCCGGCGCTGCCCGCCGCGGAACTCGATCGCCAGGCGCGCGAGCGCCAGCAGGCCCTGGTCGATGGCCAGTTGCGCAAGCTCTACAGCAATGTCGAGGACGTCGACCGCGCCAAGGCGCGCAAGCTGGCCGAGCTGGACGGCGTGCTGCAGATCAAGAAGGCCAACCTGGAGGCCACGCGTCAGCTGCAAAGCCAGCTGATGGAGCAGGCGGCGGTGCAGCAGCGCAATGGCCAGGCGCTCCCGGCGGATCTGCAGGCACGCCTCGACGCCGCGGCGGCCGATCAGGTGCGTCTGCAGACCGATCTGCAGCGCTACGCCGAAATGCGCACCAGCACCAGCGCTGCCTTCGACGCCGACCGTGCGCGCATGCAGCGCCTGGAAGCGGCCCAGGCCGCGGATCGCTGAGCCCTGCCAAACCCGCTACCTGCGGTCACCTCCACCTCGCGCCACCTGGGCAGCGCGACGGACTTCCTCAATCTCCCCGCTAATTTCTGGCACACGCCGTGCAAGCTTGTTTCCAACACATTGTTGAACAATCGAGCGTGAAGACCCATGAGTGGCAAGGATGCGGGCGAGCTGTCCCTGGGGGCTCAACTGCTGCTGGAGATGCGCGAAGACATCATCGGCGGCCGCCTGCTGCCCGGTACCGCGCTGGTCGAGGGTGAGCTGGTCAAGGCCTACAACGCCTCGCGCAACACCATCCGCGAAGCCCTGCACCAGCTGGATCGCGAGGGCCTGGCCACCTATGTTCGCCACAAGGGGGTCATGGTGCGGCGCCTGGGCCTGGCCGAGGTGCGCGACATCTTCCAGGTGCGTCGCACCCTGGAACTGCAGGCCATCCTCACCAGCCGCCTGCTGCGCGAATACCAGTCCGATCGGATGCTGGATGCCCTGGAGGCAGCCGAACTGGCGCAGTCGCGCGAAGACTGGCGCGCTCTTGGCACCCATAGCCTGCATTTCCATCAGCACATCGTCGGCCTGTTGCGCAGTCCGCTGTTCGATGAATTCTTCGCCACCGTCGCCGCCCAGATGCGCCTGCTGTTTTCCCTCGCGCCCGACGAGGAGCACTTCCAGCGGCCCTGGATAACCCGCGACCGCCAGATCCACGACCTGCTCGCCGCCGGGCACCGCCAGGCGGCGGGCGAGGCCATGGCCAGCTATCTCGACGATTCCGAAAACCGGCTGCTGGATCTGCTCAGCGCAGCCAGGCCGCTCTGACCGAGGAGACCTCCCATGTACAAGGACTACCCCGCTGCCTACCAGTCCACCCAGGGCTCCGCCCTGCAGGTCGATCAGGCCTTCTATGATCGGCTGCGTGAACGCAAGGACGGACGCACCCTGATCGAGCAATTCGAGATCCCGATCCGTACCGGTCGCGCCTGGAAGGTCCCCGCCGGCCATCTGTTCCGCGTCACCACCCCGCACGGGCCTCAGGTCGGCGACTTCAACGTCTGGAACGCCGAGGATCCCGCGAACGGATGTGGGCCGCGCGCACCCGGCAACTGCAGGGTGCCCACGTCAGCACCTACGACCGGCTCTGGTCCAACCTGCCCTTCCTGCGTCCGCTGCTGACCATCACCGACGACAGCCTGGCCGGCTATGGCATCGACGAACATGGCGGCCGCCTGCATGACCTGCTCGGCACCCGCTGCGATCCCTACGTCAACAAGATGCTCACCGGCGAGGATTTCCACCACCACTGCCATTCGAATCTGACCCGTGCGGTACTGCCCCACGGCCTCACCGAATTCGATGTCCACGATGTGCTGAACATCTTCCAGTGCACCGGCCTCAACCACGATGACCTGTACTTCATGAAGGCCTGCCCGGCCAAGCCCGGCGACTACCTGGAATTCTTCGCCGAGATCGACGTGCTCTGCGCCCTGTCCACCTGCCCGGGCGGCGATCTGTCCCTGGCGATGTGGGGGCCCGATGCCGAGGACCCGCTCAAGGTCTGCCGTCCGCTGGGGGTGGAGATCTACCGGGTCGAGGAGGCGCTGCTGCAGGACTGGGAGTCGCCCAAGCGGGCGGCCTACAACGGCCAGCACGGCCTGACCCTGCCCAAGGCCAGCTGGGAGCAGTGAGTCCGGGCCAGCAATAGAAACGGCGCCCTGGGGCGCCGTTTTGGGTCCGCGCGAAAGCGCTCAGCGCTTGCGGTTGGAGATCAGCGTACCGACGCCGACGTCGGTGAAGATTTCCAGCAGCACCGCGTTGGGCACCCGGCCGTCGATGATGTGGGCGCTCTGCACCCCGCCCTGCACCGCTTCCAGCGCGCAGCGGATCTTCGGCAGCATGCCGCCGTAGATGGTGCCGTCGGCGATCAGCGAATTGACCTGCTCGGTGGACAGCCCGGTGAGCACCTGGCCCTGCTTGTCCATCAGGCCGGCGATGTTGGTCAGCAGCATCAGCTTCTCGGCCTTGAGCGCCTCGGCCACCTTGCCTGCCACCAGGTCGGCGTTGATGTTGTAGGACTCACCGTCCGGACCCACGCCGATGGGCGCGATGACCGGGATGAAGTCACCGCGCACCAGCATGTTGAGCAGGTCGATGTTGACCCCGGTGACCTCGCCGACATGGCCGATGTCGATGATCTCCGGCTTGGTCATCTCCGGCGTCTGCCGGCTGACCTTGAGCTTGGTGGCACGGATCAGGCCCGCATCCTTGCCGGTCAGGCCGATGGCCTTGCCGCCATGGCGGTTGATCAGGTTGACGATGTCCTTGTTGACCTGGCCGCCCAGGACCATCTCCACCACATCCATGGTCTGGGCGTCGGTGACGCGCATGCCGTCGATGAAGTGGCTCTCGATGGACAGGCGCTTGAGCAGGTCGCCGATCTGCGGACCGCCGCCATGCACCACCACCGGGTTGATGCCCACCGCCTTCATCAGCACGATGTCACGGGCGAAGCCGGCCTTGAGCTCGTCGCTCTCCATGGCGTTGCCGCCGTACTTGATCACCAGCGTCTTGCCGACGAACCGGCGGATATAGGGCAGCGCCTCGGACAGCACCTCGGCGACGTGCGAGGCATCCTCGCGGCTCAGGGTCATGGCTCACCTCTCAAGGTCGACTAAGAAAAGACAAAGGGCGCCTAGGCGCCCTCTGTGCTACCGCTGACCCGAGGTCAGAACGGCAGATTCAGATCCGGCTCCACCGCCAGCAGCTGCTTGCGGAACACCGTCTTGATGCGCTCCAGCTCCTCGAGGGTTTCCGCCTCGAAGCGCAGCACCAGCACCGGCGTGGTGTTGGACGCACGCACCAGACCCCAACCGTTCTGGTAATCGACGCGAACGCCGTCCAGGGTGGTGATCTGGGCATCGCCCCACTGGGCGTCGCGCTGCAGGGTTTCGATGATGCCGAACTTGCTCTCTTCGGTCACCTGGATATTGATCTCCGGGGTGGAGATGTCTACCGGGAAGGTATCGAACACCTGCTGGGCGCTGTTCTTCTCCTGGCTGAGGATCTCCAGCAGGCGCACGGCGCTGTAGATGCCGTCGTCGAAACCGAACCAGCGTTCCTTGAAGAACACGTGGCCGCTCATCTCGCCGGCCAGCAGGGCGCCGGTTTCCTTCATCTTCTTCTTGATCAGCGAGTGGCCGGTCTTCCACATGATGGGACGACCGCCGTAGCCGGCGATGAGGTTGTTCAGACGGCGGGTGCATTTGACGTCGAAGATGATGTCGGCGCCCGGGTTGCGGGAGACCACGTCCTTGGCGAACAGCATCAGCAGCTGGTCGGGATAGATGATCTTGCCTTCGTTGGTCACCACGCCGACGCGGTCGCCGTCGCCGTCAAAGGCCAGGCCCAGGTCGGCACCGGTTTCCTTGACCTTGGCGATCAGGTCTTCCAGGTTCTCGGGCTTGCCCGGATCCGGATGGTGGTTGGGGAAGTTGCCGTCCACCTCGCAGAACAGCGGAATGACCTCGCAGCCCAGGGACTCGATCAGCTGGGGGGCATTGACCGCGGCGACACCGTTACCGGCGTCCACCACCACCTTGAGCTTCTTGGCCAGCACTACGTCGTTGCGGATGTAGTCGGCGTAGCTCTTGAGCACGTCGACCTGCTTGATCTGGCCCTGGCCGCTGGCCACGTCGCCGGTCTCGATGCGCTCGCGCAGGCGCTGGATGGATTCGTTGGCCAGGGTCTCGCCGGCGATGACGATCTTGAAGCCATTGTAGTCCGGCGGATTGTGGCTGCCGGTCAGCATGACGCCGGACTTGCCTTCGAGCACATTGGCTGCGTAGTAGAGCACCGGGGTCGGCACCATGCCGACATCGCTGACATTGGCGCCGCTGTCGGCCACGCCCTTGATCAGTTGGGCGACCAGCTCGGGGCCGGACAGGCGGCCGTCACGGCCGACGGCCACGTTGGGCTCGCCACGCGCCAGGCTCTCCGAGCCGATGGCGCGCCCGATCCAGTAGGCGGCTTCGGCGGTCAGGGAGTCACCCACCACGCCACGGATGTCGTAGGCGCGGAAGATGCTGGCGTTGAGTTGGGGGGCTTGCGGGGTAGTGCTCATCGGGGGTTTCTCCAATCCCAGGAGATCCTGGTCTTCGTCGAGGATACTGATATCGAGGATGTCGGTGGTCTGGAACAGCGGCTCGCTCTGCTGAGCGCGGCCTCTGTCGGCAAACTCCGCCAGGGTCTTGGCCACGGCATCGCTAGGTGCCGCAGCATATAGGTCCGGCGACGACCCGGCCGATCGGCTGGCCAATCGGGCCGTCGACTTGGCCACGGGTTCCATTACCGCCAGGCGCAAAGTCGGGCTTTTGGCTATCTGATTGGATTCAAGTTCCTCGGCATAGGCCGTCAGACTGCGGACGTCGTCACGGAGCCGGCGTGACAGCTCCCGGGAAAACAGCCAAAAGCCCGTCAGCACGCCAAACAGCGCCAGCAGCAGCGCCACCAGCGGAATACCCAAGGGCGTATCGGCACCGGCCTCGGCGGCGGGTGCCAGCTCCAGTGTCCACAGCGGACTGCCGGTCGCGAGCCGCCGCATCAGCGCCGGATCACCGGGGCTGCCGCCACTGGCCAGCACCTGCACACTGCTGCCGGGGAATTGCTGCAGCAGGCGCCATTGGCCGACATTCGCCGGCGGCGTGGCCAAGCTCTGCAAGACGTCCGGCAGTGCTTCCACCAGCACGGCGCTGCCGAGCAGCTGATCGCCGCGGCGGATGGGCTGAGCGCTGTAGACCAGCCAGCGATCCCTCACGCGATAGGCTTCCGGCGGGGTCCGCTGGCCGCTTTCCAGGCGCTTGAGCAGATCGAGGGCGGCATAGTTGAGGGGACCGGGGCGATCGTCCTCGATCTGGCGCATGCCGGCCGGCACCACCAGCACATCGACCACGCCGAGGCGCTCGCGCAGCTGGCTTTCCGCCGCCGCACGCGCCGCGGGGTCATCGCCCTGCAAGGCCTGCAACACCAGGGCATCCCCGGCGACGCCCTGCAGCCGGCGGGTCAGGCCGACCAGCAATTGATTGAGGGAGGCCGCCTGGGCCTGCAGCGCCTGGTCCGCCTGGTGCTCCTGATTGCGCGCGCCTTGCGGCTGCAACACCAGGAACCACAGCAGCAGCGCGGCCAGCAGCAGGCCGGCGAGCGCCAGCAGCAGCCCCGCGCCCAGGCCGGGCAAAACCGCGACCCGGGGGGCCGCCTTGCGCACATCCTTGCCGTTCTTGCCCCTTGCCATGCCGTTCTTCTCCTTTATGTCACGGCGCGTCTTGCGTGTCTGGCGTCAGCGGGTACCGGAGTGCCCGAAGCCGCCAGCGCCCCGCTCGGTCTCGGTAAAGCTGTCGACGATATCGAAGTGCGCCTGGACCACAGGTACGAGCATCAGTTGGGCGATACGTTCGCCCACGCTCACGGTGAAGGTGGTCTGGCCGCGATTCCAGCAGGAGACCATCAGCTCACCCTGGTAGTCCGAGTCGATCAGGCCAACCAGGTTGCCCAGCACGATGCCGTGCTTATGGCCCAGGCCCGAGCGCGGCAGGATCAGCGCCGCCAGCGACGGATCGGCCACATGGATGGCGAGCCCGGTGGGAATCAGCACGGTCTGTCCCGGCTCCAGCACCAGATCCTCCTGCAGCATGGCGCGCAGGTCGAGGCCGGCCGAACCGGGGGTGGCGTAGGACGGCAGCGGGAAATCGCGCCCCAGGCGCGGGTCGAGGATCTTGGCTTGAAGGCTATGCATGGTTCTGGGCGGTATCTTTGAGATGGGTGGAAATCAGGGCGATGAGCTGGCGGGCGATCTTGCCCTTGCTGGTCTGCTCGAAGCGGATCTCGTGCAGGCCACGGTCGATCACGGTGACCGCGTTGTCTTCGCTGTTGAAGCCGATGGCCGGGTTGGCCACGTCGTTGGCGACGATGAGGTCGAGATTCTTGTCGCGCAACTTGCGCTGGGCGTACTCCAGCAGATTCTGGGTTTCCGCGGCGAAGCCGACGCTGAAGGGCCGATCCGGGCGCCCCGCCAGGGTGGCGAGGATGTCCGGGTTGCGCACCAGCTCCAGCAGGAGACCGTCACCGCGGGTGGGGTCCTTCTTCAGCTTGTGCGGCGCGATGACCTCGGGGCGATAGTCCGCCACCGCCGCCGAGGCGATGAGCACGTCGCAGGGCATCAGCGCCTCGCAGGCGGCCAGCATGTCGCGGGCGCTGATCACGTCGATGCGCTCGACGCGATCGGGGGTTGGCAGATGCACCGGGCCGCTCACCAGGCTGACGCGCGCGCCCGCCTCCGCCGCCGCTTCCGCCAGGGCGAAGCCCATGCGGCCGGAGCTATGGTTGGTGATGTAGCGCACCGGGTCGATATTTTCCTGGGTCGGGCCCGCGGTGATGACCACATGGCGACCGGTCAGGTCGAGGCGCTGGAAGCAGTCGGCGGCGAGCTGGGCAAGGTCGGTGGCTTCCAGCATCCGGCCGGGGCCGACGTCGCCACAGGCCTGGCTGCCGCTGGCCGGGCCGAACAGCTTGATGCCACGGCTGCGCAGGAGCTCCGCATTGGCCTGGGTGGCCGGATCGCGCCACATGGCCTGGTTCATGGCCGGTGCCAGGGCGACCCGGGCATCGGTGGCCAGCACTAAGGTGGTGAGTAGATCGTCCGCCACGCCCTGGGCCAGGCGCGCCATGACATCGGCGGTGGCCGGCGCGACCAGCACCAGATCGGCCCAGCGGGCCAGCTCGATATGCCCCATGGCCGCTTCGGCGGCCGGGTCCAGCAGATCAAGATGCACCGGTAGACCCGACAGTGCCTGGAGGGTCAGCGGCGTGATGAATTCGCGTCCGCCGCGGGTCAGTACCACCCGCACCTCGGCACCCTGATCCTTGAGGCGGCGCACCAGCTCGGCGCTCTTGTAAGCGGCGATGCCACCTCCGACGCCCAGCACGATGCGTTTACGATGGAGCCGCTGCATATAGCCTTTCCGTTCTCGAACTGTCTAGAACGGGCATCGCACGGCCAATCGAGGCCTGCGCGCACCCGCGAATGATCCGGTTAAGATAGCACAGCGCCTGCAGGACGCAGGCGCCCCGCCAGACAGGGAGCGCCCCATGAGCATCAAGGATTGGCCGGCCCAGGAACGGCCGCGGGAGAAACTGCTGGCACAGGGCGCCCAGGCCCTCACCGACGCCGAACTGCTGGCGATTTTTCTACGCACCGGCGTGGCTGGCAAAAGCGCGGTGGACCTCGCCCGCCAGCTGCTTGGGGAATTCGGCAGCCTGAGGGCCCTGCTGGAAGCCGACCTCGCCGCCTTCAGCGCCCACCTCGGCCTCGGCCCGGCCAAGTACAGCCAGCTGCAAGCGGTGCTGGAAATGGGCCGCCGCCACCTGGCCGAAGGGCTCAGGCGCGACTCGGCGCTGGAAAGCCCCCAGCAGGTCCGCGACTATTTAAAGGCGCGTCTGCGCCACGAACCCCACGAAATCTTCGCCTGCCTGTTCCTCGACACCCGCCACCGGGTGCTGGCCTTCGAAGCCCTGTTCCACGGCACCATCGACGGTGCCAGCGTCTACCCCGCCAGGTGGTCAAGCGCGCCCTCGCCCACAACGCCGCCGCCGTCATCCTCACCCACAACCACCCCTCCGGCATCGCCGAACCCAGCCAGGCCGACCGCCTGCTCACCACCCGCCTGAAGGACGCCCTGGCGCTGGTCGATGTGCGGGTGCTGGATCACTTCATCGTGGGGGATGGGGAGCCGCTGTCGATGGCGGAATATGGCTGGCTTTAATACCTTCATAAATCAGCAACTTCCGACCACACTAAAGACTAACTTTATAACTCTCAAACTATTACCCACTTAGAACTGACGATGATCGTCAGTTGCTCGGGTTTGAATTTGACAATTTTTGTCACCCCATCAAATAAGCTTATTTTTTATTCAACACTCGGCAGTAAAAATCAGCTTCCGGTCACAAATTTTTACTACCAAATCCAAATAAACCGCTCTAGGATGCACATCTCAAACATGCTGAGCCATTAGCTTCCCAGCATCGGACGAAAACCGCTCCAGTAATTTCCGTCTCAGGAAGTTCAAGGAATAGAACTTCAAACCCCACGAGGTCATGGATGACTTTAATATCTTCACTCGCCCAGCGTTTTATAGCGGTCGCCGATCACCCCATTGCTGAGGACAACTTCGCCGGGGAAGATAGCCGCTATAGCCCCGAGTTCGAGCGACTTGAAGCGGTCTGCCAGAACACCCAGACATTGCATCGCGACATCACACCGGATTGGAACTCCACGGCCGAGCAGGCGACCATTTTTCTGCGGGAGCACTCCAAGGATCTGCGCGTCGCTGCCTGGCTGACCTGGGCCCTGTACTGCACTCGGAGCTGGACTGGTCTGGAGGCCGGTCTGGCTCTGCTTGAGCGACTCTTGGAAGCCCACTGGGACGATCTTCATCCTCGTAAGGAACGTACCCGTGCAGCGGCTCTCGGGTGGCTCCAGCTCCGCCTGGAAGGTGTCTTCGATACCATCACCCTGACTACCCTGGAAGCGTCCTGGCTCCAGACCTTCAGTCTCCAGCTCGGCCAGCTGGAAGCCTTACTCCAGCCACGCCTGCATGAAGCCGCCCCGCTGCTGCTGCCGTTGGTGCGCCGCCTGGACGAACAACGGCGTCGTCAGGTCCAGTCCACCACTCCGGTGGAATCGGCCACCGCGGCGCTCCCGCCCACGCCGGCCGCGACCGCTCAGGCACTCCAGGGCCCGCCGGAGTCGGACAAGGACGCCCACCGCCTGCTGCGCCAGCTACAGGAAGGCGCCCGCACGCTCAGCAGCTGGTGGCTACGCCAGCGGATCGGAAATTACCGCGCCCTGCGGCTGAATCGCGCCTTGTTGTGGAGCGGCATCGACAGCCTGCCCGCCCATGATGCCCAGGGTGTCACCGGCCTGCGCGGCCTGCCGGCGGATCGTCTGAGATATTTCCAGGAACGCCAGGCCGCGGGCGACTTTGCCCTGCTGCTCGGCGAGCTGGAGGTCAGTCTGACACGGGCACCTTTCTGGCTGGATGGCCAGCGACTGGCCTGGGAGTGCCTGCAGACCCTGGGTGTCGAGGCGGCCTGCCGAGAAATCGAGTGGCCTCTGGAGCTGCTGCTGGAGCGTCTGCCAGGCATCGAAGCCCTGGCCTTTCACGACGGCCAACCCTTTGCCGATGCCCAGACCCGACTCTGGCTGTCCGGCCTGGCGACAAAGGCGGCGCAACCCGCCGCTGCCTCAAGCGAGGCGCGCCAGGATGCCTGGGGCGACGCCCTGGCCAAAGCCCTGGTGGAATTGCGCGCAAGCGGCCTCAAAAGCGCCGTGCGCCACCTGCAGCAGGGCCGCCGCAGCGCCCAGGGCGAACGCCAGCGCCTGCTGTGGGACCTGACCAGCGTCCGGCTGCTCATCCAGGCCCGCCAATTCGAACTGGCGCACCTCCAGCTCGTCGAGCTGGATGCCGAACATGGCGCCTTGCTGGGACGTTGGGAGCCGCAGCTGGCGCTGGAAATCCTCCAGGCCCGGCGCCAGTGCCTGGAAGCCCTCCCCGCCACCGCCGACAGCCGGGCGCAGCTGCAACAGCTGCGTCCGCGACTCTGCCGCCTCGATCTCGAAGCGGCTCTCGACTGAGGCTCGACCTCGCACCCAAGGAGAAACACATGGCCAAAGAAGGCTCGGTTGCCCTGAAAGAACGCATCAACGTCACGGTTCGACCCGCCAGCGGCGGCACCGAGGAAGAACTCGAGTTGCCCCTCAAGCTCATGGTACTGGGCGACTTCACCCAGCGCATCGACGACCGCAAGCTCGAAGATCGCAAGCCGGTGGCCGTCGACAAGGACAACTTCGACGAGGTCATGGCCAAGCAGCAGCTGGGCCTGACCCTGGCGGTACCCAATCGCCTGCAGGACGGCAGCCAGGACGACCTGGCTGTCCAGCTCGACCTCAAGGCCATGGCCGATTTCAGTCCGGCGCGGCTGGTGCAGCAGGTTCCGGAACTCAAGCAGCTGATGGATCTGCGTGACGCCCTGGTGGCCCTCAAGGGTCCGCTCGGCAACGCTCCGGCCTTCCGCAAGGCGATCGAACAGGTGCTCGCCGATCCGGTCGCTCGGGCCACGGTGCTCGGCGAACTCGGCCTGCCGAATCAAGACGTCTGATCAGGAAGACCACCATGACCGCTACCCTGCTCCAGCAACCGACTGCCGACGTCGTCGAAGATCGTGGCATCCTCGACCGCATCATCGCCGAGACCCGCCTCGCGCCGCACGACGAGGGCTATGGTGTGGCCAAGCGCGGCATCTCCGCCCTCATTGAGGAGTTGCTCAAGCCGCACAACGCCCAGCAACCGGTGAAGAAGGCGCTGGTCGATCGCATGATCGCCGAGATCGACGACAAGCTCAGCCGGCAGGTCGACGAGATCCTGCACCATGCCGAGTTCCAGTCTCTGGAGGCGGCCTGGCGCGGCCTGCGCCTGCTGGTGGAACGCACCGATTTCCGCGAAAACAACAAGATCGAGATGCTCAACGTCTCCAAGCAGGCTCTGCTGGAAGACTTCGAAGACTCGCCGGACATCGTCCAGTCAGGCCTCTACAAACATGTATATACCGCCGAATTCGGCCAGTTCGGTGGTGAGCCGGTCGGCGCCATCATAGCCAACTACGACTTCGATCCCACCGCACCGGACATCCGTACCCTGCAACAGGTGGCAGCGGTCTCCGCCATGGCCCACGCCCCCTTCATCGCCGCCGCCGGTCCGCGCTTCTTCGGCCTGGAGAGCTTCGCTGGCCTGCCCGACCTCAAGGACCTCAAGGATCA
Organism: Pseudomonas oryzihabitans; assembly: GCF_014522265.1. GTDB lineage: Bacteria > Pseudomonadota > Gammaproteobacteria > Pseudomonadales > Pseudomonadaceae > Chryseomonas > Chryseomonas aestiva. The sequence goes on along the minus strand of NZ_CP017024.1, from coordinate 1,693,190 downwards.
CTTCGACGGCCCGCAATTCGCCAAATGGCAGAGCTTTCGCGAACAGGAAGACGCTCGCTACGTCGGCCTGACCCTGCCGCGCTTCCTGCTGCGCACCCCCTACGATCCGGAAGAAAATCCGGTCAAGACCTTCGCCTATCGGGAAAACGTCAGCCAGAACCATGGCCACTACCTCTGGGGCAACACCGCCTACGCCTTCGCCACCCGCCTGACCCACAGCTTCGCCAAGTATCGCTGGTGCCCGAACATCGTCGGTCCGCAGAGCGGTGGCGCGGTAGAAGACCTGCCGCTGCACCACTTCGAAAGCATGGGCGAGATCGAGACCAAGATTCCCACCGAGGTATTGATCTCCGATCGGCGCGAATACGAACTGGCCGATGCCGGCTTCATCGCCCTGACCATGCGCAAGGGCAGTGACAACGCCGCCTTCTTTTCCGCCTGCTCGACGCAGAAACCCAAGTTCTACGGCAACAGCGAAGAAGGTCGGGCGGCCGAGCTGAACTACAAGCTCGGCACCCAGCTGCCCTATCTGTTCATCGTCAGTCGCCTGGCGCACTACCTCAAGGTGCTGCAGCGCGAGCAGCTGGGTGGCACCAAGGAGCGCACCGACCTCGAGCTGGAGCTCAACAAGTGGATTCGCCAGTTCGTTGCCGATCAGGAGAACCCCAGCGCCGAGGTGCGCGGACGCCGGCCGCTGCGCTCGGCCAGCATCCGCGTCAGCGATGTCGAGGGTAATCCGGGCTGGTTTCGCGTGGGCCTGAGCGTACGCCCGCACTTCAAGTACCAGGGCGCCGATTTCACCCTGTCGCTGGTCGGCAAGCTGGACAAGGAGTAACGGGCCATGAGCGACGGCAGTCTGTTCGAACGCCTGGCCGGAACGGGGACCGCACCCAAGCGGAGCTCGTCCGCCGACACCCTGGGCGCCTCGGTGGCCGTTCACCTGGCCAAGATGCTCAGCACCCGTGCCGGCAGCGTTCCCATCCAGGCGGACTACGGACTGCCCGATCTCAATGATTTGCGGTTGTCGCTGCACGACTCGCTACAGCGCGCGCGCCTGGCCATCGAGGGCTTCGTCGCCACCTACGAGCCGCGCTTGTCCGGGGTGAAGGTGCTGCCGTTGCCACGCGAGGGCACGACCCTGGCCTTCGCGCTGGAAGGTCAGCTCGAGATCGAGGGTCAGCGACGCCCCATCAGATTCACCGCCAGCCTGGATGGCAGCGGTCAGGTCAAGGTCAGCCAAGGATAGGCGCATGTCCTTCAATCACTACTATCAGAGCGAACTGGCAGAGTTGCGCCAACTGGGCGTGCGCTTCGCCGAACGCAATCCCGCCCTGGCGCCCTTTCTCGGTCAGGGTGGTCAGGATCCGGATGTCGAACGCCTGCTGGAAGGCTTTGCCTTCCTTACCGGTCGGCTGCGGCAGAAACTCGATGACGAATTGCCGGAGTTGACCCATTCGCTGCTCAACCTGCTCTGGCCGCACTATCTGCGGCCCCTGCCGAGCTGCGCCATCCTCGAATTCGATCCCCTGCCTGCACCAGATGCAGCGATCGAGGTTCCACATGGAACGGAAGTGGAGTCCCGGCCGCTGGACGAGGTCAGTTGCCGCTTTCGTACCTGCTTCGCCACCGACATCCAGCCGTTACGGGTGGATGAGCTGAGTCTCGCCCAGCAGGGAAGCGGGGCGCGCCTCACACTGCGCCTGAAAATCACCGGCAATGGCACCCTGGACGCGCTGGACCTGCGTCAGCTGCCGCTGCACCTGGCTGGCGACCCCACGCTCAGCCAGGATCTTTATCTCGCGCTGCTGCACAACCTGGCCGGTCTAAGCCTGGTGCCGCTGGACGCCGGCGGCCAGCCGCTGACTGACGACCAAGGCCGCGAGCACCTGGTATCTCTTACCTGCGACCAGGTCCAACCGCTGGGTTTCGGCGAAGACGAGGCGCTGCTGCCCTATCCGCCCAACGCCTTTCGCGGCTATCGCCACCTGCAGGAATATTTCGCCTTCCCGGAGAAATTTCTCTTCGTCTCGATTCAGGGACTGACGAGGCTGCAGGCATTGGGAGAGCGGGTGCACCGCCAGACCCGCGGGCTCGAGTTGCGCTTCGACATCACCAGAATCGCCCGGCAACCGCGCCTGCCCACGCGTGACAATCTTCGGCTGCACTGCGTCCCGGTGGTCAATCTGTTCGGCCATGACGCCCTACCGATCCGCCTCGACGGCAAGCGCGATGAATATCCACTGTTTCCAGCCGGACACGGGCGCGAACATCTGGGTGTCTTTGCCGTGGAGCGGGTGACTGGCTGGCAACCAGGTGGCCTGGGCCATCGCGACTATTTGCCCTTCGAGTCCTTCGCCCACGACCTGAACTTCGGCGGCAAGGGCCGCCGGCCGCACTATGCCGTACGCCAGCGCAGCGCCCTGCTGCACAGCGGCATCGACACCTATCTGGCCTTTGGCGATCCGGGTACCGCTCAGGACACGCTCTCCATCGAGCTGACCTGTACCAACCAGAATCTGCCCCAGCGCCTGCGCGCTGGCGATCTGTGCCTGCCCACCGAAAACACCCCGGGCGGACTGGCCTTTCGCAATCTAGCCACACCGACCGCCAGCCATGCGCCGGTGCTGTCCGGCGACCGGCTGTGGCAGCTGGTATCCAATCTGTCGCTCAACTATCTGTCGCTCACCGACGTGGCGGCGCTGCGCACGGTACTGGCCAGCTACGACCTGCCCCGCCACCACGACCGCCAGGCTGAGCGCGTCAGCCGCCAGCGCCTGGCCGCACTGCGGAGCATCACCCATCGCCCGGTGGATCGTCTCTACCGCGGCCTGCCGATCCGCGGCATAGCCACCCAATTGGACATGGATGCCAGTGGCTTTCGCAGCGAAGGCGAGCTGTACCTGTTCGCCAGCGTGCTCAATGAGTTCTTCGCGCTCTACGCCAGCCTTAACTCCTTCCATCAACTCAGCGTTCGCAGCCTGCAGGGAGAGGTGTATCTATGGACACCGCGTATAGGTCAGCAGCCGCTGATCTGAATCGCTCGGCGCTGTGTCGCGACATTCGCGAGTACTCGCTGTTCCAGGGGATTGGACAGGTGCTCCTGCAATTGCACCGCCTGGTGCCGGTGCTTTCCGAAGAGCAGCTCTATGAGCGGCTGGAGTTCCACGCCAACCCCAGCCTGGCCTTTCCCGGTAGCGATATCGAGCGCCTGGAATTCATCGAGGACACCGATGGCCTGCGGGCACGCCTGCAACTCAACCTGGGCGCCTTGATGGGCAGTGGCTCGCCGCTGCCGGCCTTCTACAGCGAACAGGCACTCAGCGACGGCATGCAGGGCAGCACCACGCGTGACTTCCTCGACCTCTTCAACCACCGACTGCATCGGCTGCTGCTGCCGATATGGCGCAAGTACCGCTATCACGCCCGCTTCCGCAAGGGCGCGCGCGATGAGCTGTCGGTGCGGCTGTTCAGCCTCATCGGTCTGGGCGACAACAGCCTGCGCCAGGCGCCGGAGCTGAACTGGAAGCGCCTCTTGCCCTATCTCGGCCTGCTCAGCCTCAAGGTGCACTCGGCGGCGCTAATCGAGGCGGTGCTGCGCTACTACTTCGCACAGCCCGCGCTACGCCTGGAGCAGTGCCTGGAGCGCGCAGTGGCCATCCCCGCCGAGCAGCAGTCCCGGCTCGGCGGGGCCAACGCCCGCCTCGGCGAGGCGGCGGTACTGGGCGTGCAGGTGCGCGATCGGGGCGGCAAGTTCCGGCTGCACCTGCTGGAGCTGGACTGGGACGCCTTCCACGCCTTCCTGCCCGCCGGCGCCCAGCACGCCGCCCTGCGCGCCCTGCTGCGCTTCATCCTGCGCGACCAGCTGGACTACGACCTGCGCCTGCACCTGCGCCGGGACGAGTTGCGCGAATGGCGGCTCGGCGCCGTCAGCCCCTGTCGCCTGGGCTGGACCACCTGGCTCGGCCTTACCCAGGCCGACGGGCAGGTCACCCTGGCCTGCCACCGTTAATCAAGGACGATCGACATGCTCACCCTGGACCTGCAACACCTCATCAACAGCCTGGCGGCGGCGACGCGCCAGGACCTGGAACAGGCCGCCCAGCGCTGCGTGCGCCGGGGCGGCCAGCAGATCCTCATCGAGGATCTGCTGGCCGAGCTGCTGGACAGCGCCGATGGCCTGCTCGGGCGTGCCCTGAGCGCCACCGAGATCGACCACCGGGCCTTCGCCGCCACCCTGCAACCGCGCCCTGCCGCGGGCGAAGGCGGCGATCCGGTGTTCAGCCCCGAGTTGCTGCTGTGGCTGCAGGACGCCGTGCTGCTGGCGCACCTGGAGCTGGAGCAGCCGGCCGTGGACAGCGCCGCCCTGTTGCTGGCGCTGCTGCGCCATCCCGAGCGCCACCTGGGCACACGCTACGGCCATCTGCTGGAGCGGGTGGATGCCGCCCAACTGCTGGACTACGTCAAGGCGCAGCAGCCGACGGCCATGGCGGTCGCCAACGACTCGCCACTAAGTCGCTTCACCCACGACCTCAGCACCCAGGCCCGCGCCGGGCGCCTGGACCCGGTACTGGGGCGCGACGCCGAGATCCGCCAACTGGTGGACATCCTCGCGCGGCGGCGCAAGAACAATCCCCTGGTGGTGGGCGAGGCCGGGGTCGGCAAGACCGCCCTGGTCGAGGGCCTGGCCTTGCGCATCGCCGCCAGCGAGGTGCCCGACAGCCTGCGCCGGGTCGAGGTGCGCACCCTCGACCTCGGCTTGCTGCAGGCCGGTGCCAGCGTCAAGGGCGAGTTCGAGCGCCGTCTGCAGGGCGTGATCGATGCCGTGCGCCAAGCACCCCAGCCCATCGTCCTGTTCATCGACGAAGCCCACACCCTGATCGGCGCCGGGGGGCCGGCCGGCGGTTCGGATGCCGCCAACCTGCTCAAGCCGGCGCTGGCCCGTGGCGAACTGCGCACCATCGCCGCCACCACCTGGGGAGAGTACAAGAAATACTTCGAGAAGGACCCGGCCCTGGCGCGACGCTTCCAGCCGGTGAAGCTGGACGAATTCGACGTCACCACTGCCATCACCGTGCTGCGCGGGTTGGCCCCGACCTATGCCGAAAGCCACGGCGTCTATCTGCGCGACGATGCCGTGGTCGCCGCCGCCGAACTGGCCGCGCGCTATCTCAGCGGGCGCCGATTGCCCGATAAGGCGGTAGACGTACTCGACACCTGTTGCGCTCGCGTGCGCATCAGCCTGGCCAGTCCGCCCGCCGCTTTGGAACACTTGCGCGAGCGCCTGGCCGCCACCGAGCGCGCCCTCGCCGCGGCCCAGCGCGATGCCGCTCACGGCCTGCCGGTGGCGACCGCCACCCTGGACGAACTGGCCATCCGCCTCGCCGCCGATCACCAGGCGGCCACCACCTTGCAAGCCGCCTGGGAGCAGCAGTGCGCCCTGGCCGAACGCATCCTCGCCTTGCGCGCCGCCGGCAGCCAGGCAGCGCTGATCGCCACCCAGGCCGAACTGGCGCAGCTGCAAGCCCAGGGCGAGCGCCTGGTCAGCCTGGAGGTCTGCCCGCAGCTGGTGGCCGAGGTGATCAGCGCCTGGACCGGCATTCCGGCGAGCCAGCTCGCCCGGCGCCACGACCAGCGCCTCGCCTGCTTCGCCAGCGATCTGCGTGAACGGCTGCTAGGACAGGAGCAGGCGGTGGTCACCTTGGATCGCGCCCTGCGCGCCGCCGCCGTGGGCCTCAATGCACCCGAGGCGCCGATCGGGGTCTTCCTGCTGGTCGGACCCAGCGGGGTCGGCAAGACCGAGACCGCCCGGGCGCTGGCCGAACTGCTCTATGGCGGCGAACGCTTTCTGACCACCTTCAATCTGTCGGAATTCGCCGAGAAGCACAGCGTGTCGCGCCTGATCGGCGCGCCACCCGGCTATGTCGGCCATGGCGAAGGAGGTCTGCTCACCGAAGCCGTCCGCCGCCAGCCCTATGCGGTGGTCTTGCTGGATGAGGTAGAAAAGGCCGATCCCGAGGTGCTCAACCTCTTCTACCAGATCTTCGATCGTGGCCAGGCCACCGACAGCGAGGGCCGGCCGGTCGACTTCCGCAACGTGCTCTTCCTGCTGACCTCCAACCTGGCCAGCAGCGAGATCCAGCGGCTGTGCCGGGAGGGAAGACCAGCTGTCTCCAGCCTTGTAGAAGCCATTCGCCCCATCCTGACCCGACACTTCAAACCGGCCCTGCTGGCCCGCCTGCGGGTCGTGCCCTATTACCCGCTGGACAGCGACCTGCTCCGCGAACTGGTGGTGCAGAAACTGGAAGGTATCGGTCAGCGCCTGCTGGCGCAGCATGTCGCCTTCAGCTATGCCCCGGCGTTGCTGGACGATCTGGCTGCACGTTGCCGGGACGACGACAGTGGTGCCCGGCGTATCGATCTGCTACTGGAGCAGCGGGTACTGCCACTGCTCACCGATCACCTGCTTGAGGCCCTGGCCATGGGCAGGACCCTGCGTCGACTACACCTCGACATCAATGCCGAAGGCGAACTGGGTTGCGAGGTGGCGGCATGACTCTGCCTACCACTCCCGACGTCCTCCTGCTGCTGTTGCTCGAATTGGGGCAGTGTGAAGATCCCGCCGCGCTCGCGCTGGCTTTGGTCGGCGGCCTGGGCCGAATGGCTCGTCTAGATCTGGTGCAGTACTACCGTCTGGATGCTACCCACACCCAGCTGGTGCGACTCGCCCAGGCACTGGATGGTTGCGCCGTACCGAATGGCGAAACGCTATCCCTGGAAGAGGAAAGCCTGCTGCAATACTGCCTGACGCAGAATCGCCGTCTGCACCTGCGCGAGCTGGATCCCCTGCTGCATGACACCGCCTTCCTGCCCGGCGAAGACTGGCGCAGTCTCGGCTGCATCCCCCTGGCCGGCCCCGGTGGCCAGGTCGAAGGGCTCCTGGTGCAGGCCAGTCGCGCCAGGCGCGACCTGGAAGGCCAGGCGGAGCCACTGATGGCGCTCGGTCGCTTTGCCCTAGCGCAGAGCCAGTTGCTGGAACGCGCCCAGGCGGCCCCTTTGACGACGACGCCAGCGATGCGAACCGCGGCCACAGTCGATGGCTTCGGCATGATCGGCGATGGCGGGGCCATGCGGCAGGTCCACCGGTTGATCGGCAAGGTGCTGCACAGCCCCATCACCGTGCTGCTGACCGGTGAGACCGGCACCGGCAAGGAGCTGGTGGCGCGCGCCATTCATGAACGGGGCTCGCGGCGGACCCAGCCCTTCGTGGTGCAGAACTGCGCGGCCCTGCCCGAGCATCTGCTGGAAAGCGAGCTCTTCGGCTATCGCAAGGGTGCCTTTACCGGTGCCGAACGCGATCGCGCCGGTCTGTTCGATGCCGCCGATGGCGGGACCTTGTTCCTCGACGAAATTGGCGACATGCCGCTGACCTTGCAGGCCAAGCTGCTGCGCGTCCTGCAGGAGGGCGAGGTCCGTCCGCTGGGTAGTGCCGAAACCCACAGGGTCGATGTACGCATCGTCGCGGCGACCCATCGCCAGCTATTGCGGCTGGTAGAGCAAGGTACCTTTCGTGAGGATCTCTATTATCGCCTCACGCACTTTCCCATCCCGCTGCCGCCCCTGCGTGAGCGCGGCGAGGATCTGCCACTACTGGCCCGGCACTTCGCCGATCAGGCCTGCGCCTGCCTGCAGCGCTCGCGCTGCCGCTGGTCCAGCGCCGCCCTGGACCTGCTGGCCGGCTATGCCTTTCCCGGCAATGTCCGCGAACTCAAGGGCCTGGTGGAGCGCGCCGTTCTCTTGTGCGACGGCAACGAACTGTTGCCCGAGCACCTTGCCATCCGCCCGACCACCCTGGTCGCCAGTACCTCTGGCCTGACGCTGCGCGAGCGCCTGGATCAGCTCGAACGCGGCCTGCTGGTGGACTGCCTGCGCAAGAACCGCGGTAACCAGACCCAGGCCGCGCAGGAATTGGGACTGCCCCGCCGCACCCTGCTCTATCGCCTGCAACGACTGCGCATCCGCAGCGCCGATCTGCAACTTTCCTAAAGGATCGCTCCATGCCCACGCCACTTCGCGCCCTGCTGCTAATGACGTTGCTCACCCTGGCGGCCTGCACCTCGACGTCCAGGGATCTGCAGGACTATCGCCCCCTGGGCGAACCCCAGACACCTCACCGCCTCACCTAGGACAGGACAAGACCATGGAATTGGTATTCGATCTGGTCGGTAGCCGGGCGCACGTACCCGGATTGCTCACCCAGAAGACCTTTCGCCACGTCGGCGGCCTCATTGGCCGCAGCGAAGACTGCGACTGGTATCTGCCGGATGCTCAGCGAGTGCTGTCCCAGCAGCACGCCCGTATCAGCTATAGCGAGGGCGACTATTTCCTCACTGACCTGAGCAGCAATGGTGTCCAGCTTGCCGATGGCCAGCGCCTACTCAAAGGTGAGCCCTGGCGCATCCAGCATGGCCAGACCTTCGCCCTGGGCAGCTTCGTCCTGGCCGCCCGCCTGATTCGCGATCCGGCCGGGTTCGCCGATGATTTCCAGGTCCCCGCCAGCGCCCATGGACTGATTCCGGACGACGCCTTTCTCGAACTGGATCCGCTGCAGGCGCTGGAGCGTCGCGACCCCCATGGCCTCGACGAACTCGATGGCCTGGATGTCTTCGCCAGTGACAGCACCCGCAGCGACTATGCCCGGGTCGATCTGGACAGCCTGGCTATTCCTGCCCTGGTAGAGGCCGCCGCCCGGCCCCGATCGAGCGCCCGGCGGCCGCTCCGCAGCGGCAGATACAGGTCTTCTGGGAGGACTTCGGTGAGGTCTTGGGCCTGGAGCTTAACGACCTTGATCACAAGGCCCGTGAAGCCCTGGCACTAGAGGTTGCACGCCTGCTACGCCTCGCCATACAAGGCCTGCACGGCTGCCTGCGAACCCGCAACGAGACGCGCAATGAACTGCGGCTGCCGCTCACCACGGTGCAGAGCAGCGGTAACAACCCGTTGGCCTTCGCGGTCGACGGCGACGCGGCGCTGGGCCAGTTGTTGCGCCCCAGTGTTTCCGGCCAGCTCACCGCGGACCAGGCTCTGCTTCGCGCCTGCCGCGAACTCCAGGCCCACCAGGTAGGCCTGGTCGCCGCCAGCCGTCAGGCAGTGCTGGCCATCCTCGAACAGCTGGCACCTGCCCAATGCGAGGCCCGCTTCGAACGCGAGGGCGGTCGTCCGCGCTGGGGTCGCGACGCCAAGCTCTGGCGCGCCTGGCAGCGCCAATATCGCGAGTTGCGCCAGGATGATGACTGGCGCGACCGATTGTTCGCCAAGGACTTCGCTCAGGCCTACGCCGATCAGGTCCGCCTCATCGCAACCCTCAACCCCGGCCAGCAAGGACGCTGACATGACCATTCTCCTGCGCCTTGGCGCACTCGGCCTGACCCTGCTGCTAGGCGCCTGCACCAGCCAGAAAACCCCTGATCCGACCCGTCTCGACCTGACCTTGAAAGGTGGCGAAGACCTCAACCCCGACCTCAACGGCCGGCCCTCGCCGCTGGTGGTGCGCCTGATCGAGCTGAAGAATCCGGTCGGCTTCGAGAACGCCGAATTCTTCTCCCTCTACGAGAACGCCAAGCAGACCCTGGCGCCCGACTGGGTCGCCGAGGAAGAGGTCGAGCTGCGACCTGGAGAGTCACGCGAACTCAAGCTGCGGGTGCAGGACACCAGCCGCTACGTTGGCATCTATGGTGCCTATCGCAACCTGGGTGGCAGCCAGTGGCGGCAGGTCATTCAGCTCAGGCCCGCGGCGCTGGCGCAGATCCGGCTGGATTTCGCGGCGGATGGCATCCAGGCCGCTCCAGCGATCAAGGAGTAGGCCATGCAGCAACTCAAGGTGATCTGGCAGGAAGGCATGCTGCTCCGGCCGCAGCATTTTCAGCAGAACGACCGCTATCACGCCCAGCAATTGCAGACCCGCACCTGTCGCCTGGGCGAGCCGGCCTGGGGCTTTTTCGAGCTGATCCTCGATCGCCAGTTTCTCGCCATGGGCAAGGTGGTGGTCAGCCAGGCCAGTGGCATCCTGCCCGATGGCACCCTTTTCGAGCTGGGCAGCGACGGCGAGCCCCTGGCCCTCGAGGTACCGGCCGATACGCGCGACAGCGCGATCTGGCTGGCGCTACCGCTCACCAGCGGCCAGTGCCTGGAGAGCCGTTCGCTCGGACAGGACGACGTCATCGCCCGTTATTTGAGCGTCGACAGCGAGATCGCCGACTCCCATGCCGACTTCGGAGAAGCGGGCGCGGTCACCTGCGGACGTCCCGACTTTCGGCTGCTGCTCGACGAGCACCCGCGACTGGACGCCTATGTCCGCCTGCAAGTCTGCCAACTGCTGGAAGTGGCACCGGACGGTAGCCTGGAGCTGGATACCGCCTTTACTCCCTCTGTCATCCAGGTACGGGCGGCAGAATCGCTGCTGGCAGGTCTCAAGGAGGTCGCCTCCCTGCTCGCCCACCGGGGCGAGGTACTCTCCCAGCGCCTGCGGCAGGCCGGTGGCCTGGGCACCGCGGAGATCGGCGACTTCCTGCTGCTGCAACTGGTCAATCGTCACGAAGCGGTTCTGCGGCACTGCCTGGACTACGAGCAACTGCATCCCCGCAGCCTCTTTCGCGAACTGCTCGCCCTGCACGGCGAACTGGCCACCTTCGCGGCGGCCGACAAACGTCCCGGTCTGGATCTGCACTATCGGCACGCCGATCAGGCCGGCAGCTTCGCACCGCTGTTCCAGGCACTGCGTCAGGCACTGTCCATGGTGCTCGAACAGCATGCGCTGCACCTGCCCCTGCAACAGCGTCAGTACGGCATCCAGGTCGCGCCCCTGCAGGATCATGGCCTCCTGGCCACCGCCAGCTTCGTGCTCATCGTCGGAGCCGAATGCAGCACCGAGGAACTGCGTCAGCGCCTGCCGGCGCATCTCAAGGTGGGACCAGTGGAGCGCATCCGCCAGCTGGTGAACCTGCACCTGCCAGGTCTCGCCCTCAAACCCCTGCCAGTCGCGCCGCGGCAACTGCCCTTCCATACCGACAGGGCCTATTTCGCCCTCGAACTCACCGCCACCGACATCGCCCAGCTCGAGCAATCCGGCGGCTTCGCCTTTCATGTCTCCGGGGCCTTTCCAGGCCTCGACCTCGCCTTCTGGGCGATCAGGAGCTAAGCATGCAGACCGCAAACGACGTTGGCCGGGACAACAGGACCGTGGTGCTCAGCCGCCATGCCATGGACCCGGACACCCCTCGCAGCCCGCTCACCGACTTTGCCGAGCCGCCGCGTTACGCCCAGCTGGAAGAACGCATGATCCAGGCGGCACGCCTGCGGTCGGGCGAGACGCTGAACCTGAGCATCAACCCCATGATAGGCGCCGCCGCGCCACTACTTTCCGAGATGGTGCGCCTGCGCCAGAGCTACGCCGCGCAAGACCTGCATGTGCTCAAGGAGCGCCTGGCCGCCAGTCTGCGGCTGTTCGAACAGCGCGCCCTGGCCGAGGGGATCGACAGCGGCGAGGTCATGGCCGCGCGCTATGCCCTCTGCACTACGGTCGACGAGGCGGTGGTCACCACTCCTTGGGGTAACGCCGGTGACTGGTCGCAGTTCAGCCTGCTGAGCAGCTTTCACAACGAGACCTTTGGCGGCGAGAAGTTCTTTCTGCTGCTCGAACGCCTCAGCCGCAATCCGGCCAAGCACCTCGCCCTGCTGGAGCTGCTCTACCTCTGTCTGGCGCTGGGCTTCGAAGGCAAGTACCGGGTGCTGCCACGCGGCATGCTCGAACTGGAAGCCATCCGCGACAGCCTCTATCGGCAACTCCGCCAGCTGCGCGGTGATGTTCCGCGCGAGTTGTCGCCGCACTGGCAGGGGCTGGATGCCCGGCCACGGCGGCTGGTTCGCCTGGTGCCCTGGTGGCTGGTCGCGCTGTTCACCCTGATCTGCCTCGCCAGCCTCTATGGCGGTTTCAGTCTGGCGCTGGAACAGCAGCGCGACAGCCTGCTGCAAGGCTATCCCGGTGGTCCTGCCGGCACCGCGCCAGCGGTCGCCCCACCCCACGCCTGATACGGAAAGCGCACTCATGAAAGGATTCATCACTGCACTCGGGCGCATGCTGCGCCGTCCCTGGACCTGGACCCTGCTGGTGACCCTGGGGCTGGGCGGTCTCATCTGGACCCTCGGTCCCCTGGTGGCCTTCGCCGGCCACAGCCCCTGGGCTTCGTTCACCCATCGCCTGGCCACCCTCGGCGGTCTGCTCCTGGCCTGGGGCCTGGTCATGGCGCTGCTGCAGGGCTGGCAGCAGCGCAAACAGCGGCAACGTCTCGCCACCGAAGAGGGCCAGCACGATCAGCTGCGCGCCGAGCGCATCGACGACGAGGCCCAAGAACTGCACTCCCGCGCCCGTGACGCCTACCGCACCCTGCATGGCGCCGGTCTCTATCGGGGACGCAGTCAGCGCTGGCGGCGTGAGCTGCCGCACTATCTCCTGCTGGGTCCGGAGGGGGCCGGCAAGACTTCGCTGCTGGACTTCTCCGGTCTGGAATTTCCGCTCAACACGGAGCGTTCGCGACTGACTCGCGATGTCAGCGGTACCCGCCATTGCGACTGGTACTTCGCCGAACAGGGTGTGCTTCTGGATACCGCCGGCCGCTACCTGACCCAGGGCGACGCCCCGGTGGACGGCAGTGCCTGGCAGACCCTGCTGCAATTGCTGCGTCGCCAACGACGGACCCGACCGCTCAACGGCGTCTTGATCGCTCTGCCGGTGGAGCGATTGGTCGGTGGCAATGAGGTAGCCCTGGAACTTCTGGCGCGGCAGGTGCGCGCCCGCCTGCACGAGGTCGCTCGCGAACTCAAGGTCGAGGTGCCCGTCTACCTGGTGCTAACCCAGGCTGACCGCCTACCCGGTTTCGACGCCTTCTTCGACGGCCTCTCTCGCGAGGAAAGCGAGCAGGTACTGGGTACCACCTTCCGTGAAGCCCAGAACGGTACCGATCCCGGCGTGCTACGCCAGGAGTTCGAGGAACTGCTCCGCCGTCTCAATAGCCAGGTCATCCCGCGTCTCCATCAGGAGCGCGACGGCCAGCGCCGCGGCCAGATCCTTGATTTCCCCCATCAGCTGGGCCGTCTGAGCGATGGCCTCACCCTGTTCGTCGAACTGGCCTTTTCCGGGAATCGCTACCAGCGCGCGACCCAGTTGCGCGGCTTCTATCTGACCAGCACCCCGGCGCTGAACCAGCAGCTCGACGCCCAGACCCAGGGCATCGGTGATCAGCTCGGCCTACCCAGCAGCCTGCTACCTCAGTACCGCAGCGGCCAGCCACGCTTCATCCGCCAGTTGTTCAGTCGCGTAATCTTTCCCGAGGCATCCCTGGCCGGTCTCGACCAGCGCGAACTGCGCCGGCTGAGCTGGGGCAGCGTGGCCTCTATGCCGCAGCCCTGGCCTGCCTGGCCCTGGGTGCGGCGCTCTGGACCGGCAGCTTCGCGGACAATCACGAGCGGCTGGAGCGTTTGCGAGAGCTGGTGCAGCACGAAGTACAGGCCCGCAGCCAGCTCAAGGTCGATGCCGATGCCCGCGCCGTGCTGCCGGTACTGGACAGCGCCTATGCCGGCACCCAGGTCTTTCCAGCCGCAGAGGCTACGCCGCTGCGCGAACGCACCGGACTCTATCAGGGAGAGGCCATTCGCCCGGTCACCGAGGCAGCCTATCACCAGGCCCTCGGCGGCTATCTGCTGCCGCGGCTCAAGGCGCAGCTGGAAGAGCGCATCCGCGGCAGCCTTGGCGATCGGGAGCGGCTGATCCGTCACCTGCGGGCTTACTTGATGCTGCAACTGCCCGAACGCCGCGACGCCCGCACCCTGCGCGATTGGGCCGCCGCCGACTGGTCGCAACGCTATCCCGGTGACGCCCTCACCCAGAACAGTCTGGACACCCATCTGGCGCGGCTGCTGGAGCAGGGCTTCGGCACCTATCCAGTGGATGCTCAGCTGGTGGCCCAGGCACGCCAGGTGCTGCGCAGCGAATCCCTCGCCGCAGTGGTCTATCGCATCCTGCGCGACCAGGCCAGTGGCTTGCCAGTCTATCGGCTGAGTCAGCATCTGGGCGCCCAGGCACTGGCCTTCGAAGGCGCCGACTATCCCATCCCTGGTTTCTATACCCGTCAGGGCTATGCGCAGACCTTTTCCACCCAAGGCCTGGCCGCGATCCAAGCGCTGGCCGCCGACAACTGGGTGCTGGGCGATGGTGATGGCATCACCGGCATGGACCTGCGTCATCTGCAGGTGGAGCTCGAGCAGCTCTACTTCCGCGACTACGCCAATCAGTGGAGCGATGCGCTCGCCCGGATCACGCTGCAACCCGTGGGCGACGCCAACCAGGGCGCCACTCTCCTCGCCGGGCTGACCTCGGCCAACTCGCCGCTGCTGCAACTCCTGGCGGAAGTACGCAGCAACACCCGCCTCGCGGCGCCAGCCAGCGCAGTGGTCAACCAGGGCGAAGCCCTGCCGGACACCGCGCGGCGAAGCTTGCAGAATCGCTTCGAGAATCTGCACCGACTGCTCGATGACCAGGGCGCTGCAGTAGCTGATCTGGCTCCGGCCATGACCGCACTCAATGACCTCCAGCAGCAACTGGCAGGTCTGGCTCATGCCAGCGCACCGGAGCAGGCCGCCTTCGAGCTGGCCAAGACGCGTATGGCCGGCAATCGCGATGCGCTAAGCAACCTGCGTAACGCCTCCAGTCGCTTGCCCATCCCGGTCAACGGCTGGCTCGGCCTGCTGGTCGACGACAGCTGGAATCTGATCCTGGCCGGCGCCTACGACTACATCAATGGGCGTTACCAGAGTGAATTGCTGACGAGCTATCACAACGGCCTGGACAGGCGCTATCCATTCAAGGCCGACAGCAAAAGTGATGTTTCTCTGGTCGATTTCCGCGAATTCTTCAAGACCCAGGGTATCGCCGACAGCTTTTTCGAGACCTATCTGAAGCCCTTCGTGGTTCGCGGCGAGAGCGACGCCTATCGCGCGCGCAGCATTGATGGCCACAGCCTGCCGCTGTCTCGGGACTTCCTCGCCCAGATGAGCCGCACCCAGCAGATTCGACGCGGCTTCTTTGCCGAGAATCCGGCCGAGCCCGGAATCGTCTTCAAGCTCGAGCCCTATTCGCTGGATCCAAGCCTGACCCGCGCCGACCTCAATATCGGCAAGGACCGCCTGGAATACCGCCACGGGCCCATCGTCGCTGCCACCTTCCGCTGGCCTCAAAGCGATGCGCTGAGGACCACCCTGATACTGGAGGAGCTAGATGGTCGCCGCGTCGGCCTGGAGCAGGACGATAGCGCCTGGTCGCTGTTCCGCCTGCTGGACCAAATGAAGCTGCAACGGCACAGCGCCCGTGACGTGCTGCTGGTGCAGGCCGATCTGGAGGGCCGGCATGCCGGCTATCTGCTGTCCAGTCAGCGTTCTCCCAGCCCCTTCGACCTGGCCACCCTGCGTGGCTTCAAACTGCCGGAGCGACTCTGATGGTGACGGCCCTGAGCATCGCCCGCACCCATCCCGGCAAGGTACGCGCCCACAACGAGGATGCCTTGCTGGAGCGTCCCAACGATGGCTTATGGGCTGTCGCCGATGGCCTGGGTGGCCACCAGGAAGGCGCGCGTGCCAGCCGCCTGGTCGTCGAGCGCCTGGCCGAGACGCCCTTGAGCGGTAGCCTCGAGCAGCGCCTGGACCAGGTACGCCGGGTGCTCCACGACGTCAATCGACGACTCACCCAGGAGCTTACGGTGCTGGCCGATGGTCCCGAGCGCCTGATCGGTACCACGGTGGTGACGCTGTTGATCGCCGAAGGCGCAGCGGCCTGCATCTGGGCGGGCGACAGTCGCGCCTATCTCTGGCGTGGCGACCGGCTCTACCAGTTGACCCGCGACCATCGCCTGCTGGAGCGCCTGATCGACATGGAGGGCCTCAGTCCTCGTCAGGCAGGCCGCCATCCTGGCGCTCGCGCCCTGACTCAGGCGCTGGGCGCCCAGCAAGCCTTGGCCCTGGACATCGTCCGCTTCGAGTTGCAGGCCGGTGATCATCTGCTGCTGAGCAGTGACGGCCTGCATGATTTTCTGGAAGAGCGTGCCCTGGGCGCGGCACTGTCCCTGCCTTCACCGACCTTGGCCCTGGAGCGTCTGCTCGATGGCGTGCTGCAGGGGCCCGCGCGCGACAATCTCACGGCCATCGTCATCCATCCTCAGGAGGCCGAATGAATCCTGAGGATCCAGCCACCGCCAACGGCCTCACCCATTTCGCTTTTGCCGCTCCTACCGCGACGCCCGTTACCCGCCATTTGGCTCCGCTGCCCGAACTGCTGAGCGGACGCTACCAACTGGAAAGCCTGCTGGGCGTCGGCGGCATGGGCGCCGTCTACCGCGCGCGCGACCTGTTGCGCGAGCAGTATGGCGATCCGGTACCCCAGGTCGCGATCAAGGTGCTCAACGACGATTTCGCCGAATACAGCGATGCCAATGCCCTGCTCTACGGGGAGTTCGCCCTGACCGTCCGGCTGCGTCATCCGCATATCGTCCGCCTGCACGGCTTCGATATCGACCGCGCCAGCGAGCGCGCCTTCATCACCCTGGAGCTCTTGCGTGGCCCGACGCTCGACACCCTGCTCTGCGATCGTCCCGAGGGGCTCGACTGGACCGAGCTGCAGGAAGTTGCTCTGCCGCTGCTGGACGCCTTGCAGTTCGCCCACGCCAACGGCGTCCTGCACGGCGATATCAAGCCCAGCAACGTGATCCTCACCGACAGCGGTCTGCGTCTGTTCGACTTCGGCCTCGGCCAGCCCCGCGAAGACCTGCTACCTGGTCTGCCGCTGCTGAGTCGCGGACGCTTCAATGCCTGGACGGTGCGCTATGCCGCTTTCGAGTTGCTCGATGAGGGACGGCTGACCCCGGCGGGTGATCTCTTTGCCTGCGCCTGCGTGCTCTACGAGCTGGCTACCGGCAAGCATCCCTATCGCCGCCTCAGCGCCAAGCAGGCGCGCAGCCTGCAGATCGAACCTGAGCGGCCGGCGGCCATGCCCGCTGCGGCCTG
This sequence comes from Pseudomonas oryzihabitans, assembly GCF_014522265.1. Classification (GTDB taxonomy): domain Bacteria; phylum Pseudomonadota; class Gammaproteobacteria; order Pseudomonadales; family Pseudomonadaceae; genus Chryseomonas; species Chryseomonas aestiva. Next base: position 1,676,087 of record NZ_CP017024.1, on the reverse strand, counting down.
GGAGGCCTTGCGCAAGGCGCTGGAAATCGACCCCGCCCGACGCCAACAGGATCTTGATGAATGGCGCACTGCCTGGCAGACGTCCGCGCCGGCACAGCGCTGGTGGCAGCGTCTGCTCAGGCGTTCCACGTGAAACCTCTCGCTGTCAGGAAGACACCTCATGTTCAACCCCGCCAATGCTCCGCGCTTTACCCTGACCCTGCCGGGCCTGATCCATGATTTCCAGGTGCTTTCGTTCCACGGACAGGAGGCCCTCAATGAACCCTATCGCCTGCAGGTGGAGGTGATCAGCGAAAAGCCCGACTGGGCGCTGGAAGACCTGCTCAATCGTCCCGCCTGGCTCGGCCTGGGACCAGCAGACGTCGGTATGCACGGACTGCTGGGCGCCATCGTTCAGGGCGATTCAGGGCAGCGCTTGACCCGCTATCGCCTCGAACTGGTTCCTCGCCTGGCCTATCTGGCCCACCGCACCAACTCGAGAATCTTCCAGAACCTGGCGGTGCCCCAGATCCTCGTCAAACTACTCGAAGAACATGGAATCCTGGAAGGTGCCTATCGTCTGGCGCTGGGTCCGACACCCTATCCCGCGCGCGACTACTGCGTGCAGTACGGCGAGAGCGACCTGCATTTCCTGAACCGGCTCTGCGAAGAAGAAGGTATCCACTACCACTTCGAGCACCGGCCTGACGGTGTCCTGCTGGTGTTCGGCGATGACGCCACCAGCTTTCCCCGCCTTGCCGCCACGCCCTACCACCCGGGTAGCGGTCACGTCGCCGATCATCCGGTCATTCATGGATTCGAAATCGGACTGCAGACGCGCAGCACCCGGTTGACGCTGCGTGACCAGGATCCCCTGCAGCCGCGGTTGCGCCTCGATACCTGCAGCGACCTCGATCTGCAGCCTGTATTGGAAAGCTACCGCTTCCCCGCCGGCTTCCGCGATCGCAGCCGCGGCAGGCAACTCGGTGCCCGTGGCCTGGAAGCCTTGCGCGTCGACAGCCAGGCCGCCCAGGGCCACGGCGATGAGCCACGTCTGGCCAGCGGTCACTTCTTACGGCTGACCGAGCATCCTCGCGCAGACTGGAATCAGCTGTGGCTGCTCACCCGAATCGATCACCAGGGCCGCCAACCCCAGGTACTGGAAGAAGGCCTGGGCACTCCGGCACTGCTGACGCTGCCAGGCGATGAGGGCTGGACCCAGGGCTATCGCAATAGCTTTCATGCCATTCCCTGGCAACTGCCCTTCCGTCCCCTGCCCCGGCATCCCAAGCCACGCCTGCTCGGCCAGCAGAGCGCCGTGGTCACTGGCCCGGCTGGAGAAGAGATCCATTGCGATGCCCTGGGTCGGGTCAAGGTGCAGTTCCACTGGGATCGCGAAGGACAGGCGGACGAACGCACCAGTTGCTGGTTGCGCGTAGCCAGTGGCTGGGCCGGCAATCGCCACGGCGCCCTGGCCCTGCCACGGATCGGCATGGAGGTCCTGGTGGGCTTTCTTGAAGGGGATCCCGATCAGCCCCTGGTCCTTGGCTGCCTGTACCACGCCGAGCACCAGCCCCCTGTGCAACTGCCTGGCAGCAAGACCCAGAGCTGCTTCAAGAGCCTGAGCAGTCCGGGCGGCGGGGGCTACAACGAATTGCGTATCGAGGATCGCCAGGGACAGGAGGAAATCCATGTCCATGCGCAGCGTGACTGGGACGAACACATCCGCCACGACCATCGCAGCGAGATCGGCCACGAGCGTCATCAGCGCATCCATGGCAACAGCCACAGCGAGCTGCATGCCGAAGAGCATCGTCTGGTCCATGGCGTGCGCAAGGTCGAGGTCAAGGCCAGCGATCACCTGCTCATCAGTGGCAGCCAGCACCTCAAGCTGGGCACCGGCCAGTTCGTCGAGGCGGGCCAGGAGATCCATATCAAGGCTGGCGATCGTGTCGTCATCGAAGCCGGTAGCGAACTCACTCTGACCGCCGGCGGCAGCTTCATCAAACTAGACCCCAGCGGCATCACCCTGGTCGGTCCCCTGGCCCGCCTCAATGCCGGCGGATCCCCAGGCCGAGGCTCGGGCATCGCGCTGCAGTTGCCAAGACCACCCGGGACTACCGAGCAGGGCACGGCTGGCGATCCAAATCAGCTGGCGCTCACCAACGAATCCCAGGATCAGGACGCAAAACGTCAGCGGATGCTCAATTTTTCCGTCTGACCCCGCCATTCAAGGGACCCGCCGCGGCGAAGCGGCCTCTGCCAAGGACAGCAGCATGACCAGCAACCCTACAGCCCCCAACCCAAGGTGGAAAACTGGGCCTATCCCTTCAAAGCGAAGGGTGGCCAGGACGTCACCGATCCCTGGCTCTATCAACAGGCGCTCGCCCATGCCCGAGGTGGCACCTATCTCTTGGGCAGCAATGGCCTCTGGCATGGTGGCGTGCACTTCGACGAAGGCACCTCAGCCTTTCTGGATCAGTCCCGCATCCATTGCATCGCCGACGGCGAGGTGGTCGCCTATCGTATCGACGACAAGGTTCATCGCTTTGCGAACGAGGCGGATTCGGAGGGCAAGACCTACTCCACCAGTTTCGTCCTGATCCGTCACCGCCTGGAAGCTCCGCAGTTGCCCAATGGCAACGAGACGCCACCTTCGCTGGTCTTTTTCAGTCTCTACATGCACCTGCTGGACTGGGCAAGTTATGAAGCCAAGCCCACCCTGCCTCGGCCGGCCTTCTGGGGCAATGATCGCTATCGTGTACGGACTCATGGGGGCAAACTCAATGTTCGCCAGGAGCCGCGCGCTAATGAGCCAGTCCAGGCCGAACTCGCCAACGGTAGCCGGATACGGATTGCCGGAGATGGCGATTGGTGCCAGATCATCGAGATCCTCGACAACGGCTTGACCCTTCGTCCGAGGCGCACCCAGACCAGTCTGGGCTACGTCGCTCGCCGCTACCTCGAACCGGAAGCCGCGCCCAAGGCACAGAACATCGTAGTAGTCCTGGACCAGCCCTTCCCCATCAAGGCTGGCGCTCTGCTCGGTCACCCTGGCCTTTATGAAGGCCAGCAGCAGATCCACCTGGAGACCTTCAGCTGCGACGATGTTCCCGCCTTCATCGAGCGCAGCCGGGCCTGGTCAGCCCGATTGCCGGAAAGCGACAAGACACTGCTGAAGATCCATGCCGGCGCGAGCAAGCTGATCACTCACCGGCCCGATATCGATGCCAATCATCCGCCACGGATCAGCGATCCCGGCGTTCAGGTAGGGGTGGACCTGATTCTCAGCCAGGGTCAACTCGATGCTCTACCTGCAGCCGACAAGATCATGATCGCCGTGCGTAACGAAGGTGGCGTTCGTACATCCGAACAACGTTGGTGGCATTTGAAAGGTTTGTTGGCGGATGGTGAAGGGAAGCCGATAGAAGGGTGGCTTTGTGAGCGGGAGTTTATTACTAGTCGGCATAGTCCGTGGGAATGGACTGACTATAAATTGATCCAAGACTCAACCACTCCGAAATCCAGGCTTGCCCATAGCTTGAATAACTTGGGCCTTTTAACTACCGATGAACAATCCTGCTACAAGTCCGAAATCATCAAAGGTAGTCAAAGCCCTATAGTCTTTAGTTTAGGAATATTTGTAGACGAGAACGAAGACGGCATAATAAGTGCTAATGAAATAAGAAAACTCCTTTCAAGCCCCTGGCTAGCTCAAAAGTTTCAGAAGACTATAGTACTCTGTGACAGCGAGTGGAACTGGGACCCCAACAACTGGAGCTGTCTGGATGAACTATTGACTCCAGGCGCGGAAAAAGAAAACAAAAATTGGGAGGAGGAAAAGAAAAAGATTGAAACTCTGTCTTGGTGGCAGCAAGCAAGCCGAGCAGAGCATCTGGCCAAATCCATAAGGTGCTGGCACATTCAAGCTACCCATTTTGAAAGCCTTTTTTCGAAGTCTAGAATACATCCCGTCGTGACTATTTTTGGCGAAAAAGTAGAGCTTGATTTTCTACTAAAGTATCAGGAAAAAAAATTAGAAGACAAAGACATCAGAGAGGCGGCCATCGAATTGGAATGCGAGCCTGGCTTGGTATATGCAATTGCAAGACAAGAGTCCTCCCACTCTTCTTTCATTGAAATAGATGGAGAAAAAATACCATCTATTCTGTACGAGCGTCATCATTTCAAAAAGTTAGCTCAAGACGAATATATTAGAAGTTCCTATAGTGATATCTATGGACCTCCTTATAGAAGAGCTAAAAAGCTAAAAGATGGCACCTACATTGACGCCAGGACATTAGAGCAGATACAGCTGACAGATGCCTATGGACCTTCAGGAAAATTTCAATACGAGCGCCTTATCCGCGCATACCGTCTAAACGAGGACGCTGCACTACAAGCCTCGTCTTGGGGTAAATTCCAAATAATGGGATTTAATTACAAGGCAGCCGGCTATGAAACAGTCAAAGATTTTACGATGGCTATGTCAAAGGGGGATGGTGAGCACATCAAAGCCTTTTTAAAGTTTGCAAGGAAAAATCCTGTACTCTTAAAGGGACTGAGAACCAAAAACTTCGAAACAATTGCACAGGGACACAATGGCAAAAACTGGAAAGAAACCAATCCAGACTACGCAAAAAACATAGAGAAATTCTACAATGAATACAAGAAAAACTAAGATTATAGCGAGCATAATTCTAGTTTATCTATGCAATAGCGCGATTGCTCAGAGCGGACCTAGCTACCTAACGGGAAGCCTCTGCAAAAAAGAAGAAGATATAATTATATCATTTAAAACAGCCAAAATAAAAAAGCTGGCTTCTATCTGTGCAGGCCCTGGAAATAGCTACCTAATCTACAGATATGGGAATTTAGACCAGGTAGAACTTAACTATCCCACATTGCTGAATAGCAAGTCATGGAAGAACTTCTTCTACAACAGCTATTCAAGAGGGCTAGGAGAGTCCAACGACCCTAAGGGAAACTACGAAATATCTTTCGTCAACAGTGGTACTGAATACTCTGTCTATCAAGACTGGAGTACAGAAAACAGCTATGAGATCGGCATCATCGTTATCAACAAAGGTAGAAATTACAAGATATTGGGCATCCCTGAAAGCCAAACAGGGTCTCTTTCACGACTCGAAGCGTTTAAGGGTTTTCTATCCAATCAGGAATAGAGAGCAATCAAACATTTACACAATAAAAAATAAAGCAATGAAAATAGTACAGGCACGCATCAGCCATTATAATTATAAAATTACTTATGCTTTAGAATAATATCAATCCTGCCATCCAACAATCCCGGAAATCTCGTATACCATATATGATTAAACGGCGACGGATATGGCAGAGGATAGAGCTTCAGTGTCTCGCGGGTGTCCTCCTCTGTTTCCAAGGCTGGCTCGATGCTGCTGTCGAAACGATCTCCGCTTTTTCAGAAAGCTTCGCTGCAAAGGGTGATGAGCTGAGTGCCGTGCCATTACTCTATCAGGAGGCGGCGCATCAGGGGGTGGAAGGTCTTTTTCATCCGTTCCGGCCAGGCTTTTTGCCCGCCGCCACCTAAAAGCCGAAGTAGCACTTAAGGCGCAGAACACCGTAGTAGTCCTGGACCAGCCCTTCCCCATCAAGGCTGGCGCTCTGCTCGGTCACCCTGGCCTTTATGAAAGCCAGCAGCAGATCCACCTGGAGACCTTCAGCTGCGACGATGTCCCCGCCTTCATCGAGCGCAGCCGGGCCTGGGCAGCCCGATTGCCGGAAAGCAACAAGACACTGCTGAAGATCCATGCCGGCGCGAGCAAGCTGATCACTCACCGGCCCGATATCGATGCCAATCATCCGCCACGGATCAGCGATCCCGGCGTTCAGGTGGGGGTGGACCTGATTCTCAGCCAGGGTCAACTCGATGCTCTACCTGCAGCCGACAAGATCATGATCGCCGCGCGTAATGAGGGTGGCATTCGTACATCCGAACAACGTTGGTGGCATCTGAAGGGTTTATTGGCGGATGGTGAGGGAAGGCCGATAGAGGGATGGCTTTGTGAGCAGGAATTTATTACCAGCCGGCATAGTCCGTGGGACTTCCCTGATTACGAGCTAGTTAAAGAGACTACTACATACAGGGCAAAACTGGCCTACTCCCTTTGCGCTAATCGCCAACTTACCAAAGTAGAGCTCTCACGCTTCGAAATTGAAATACAACAAGTCCAGCAAAGCTCACTTACTACAAAAATATCTAGAATACTTTCTCCTATAGCAGCTTTGAGAAGCTCCGAACTCACTAAAAACCTGATAAATCCTTGGATATTTCAAAAAATAGGGGCACTGGTCATTCAGCATGAGAGCGAGTGGGCATGGAATACGAAAAAATGGGACTCCTTAGACGTTATGATGCCTGCCGAAAACAATAAAAAAAATTGCTGGGAACCACAAAAGGAAATTATAAAAAATCTGTCTTGGTGGAATGCTGCATCGACAAAGATAAGAGAGCTGGATGCAGACAAATGTTGGCACTTCAACTCAGAGAGATTTTTTCACTATTTCATTGAAAAAAAGAAGGAATTAATTACGCTAGCCATGTTACAAATTATCAGCCCAAGACATGACAACGCCTACTATGAAAAAGTGCTTCCATATCTAAATAAGTATGCTAACGCATTCAAAGTCAACACACCAATTAGAATAGCTCATTTTCTAGCTCAGACTGGCCATGAGAGTGGCTTTATTGTTAAATCAGAGAATGGAAGATATAGCGCTAGGAGAATGAGAGAGATGTTCGGCTGCAAGGGTGGCAGTAAGAACTATTCCAAAGCTAATGACGACTGTAGCTTTGGAAGACAACGGGATAGGCTTTGGTCAGAAGAGTCAAAGTTTGTGATGAATTCCGAAGCGCTTCTGAATTTCGTTTACTCTTCGAGGATGGGGAACGGCGATGAATCGAGTGGAGATGGATATAAATATAGAGGACGAGGTATTATTCAATTGACCGGTAAAGATACTTACAGACGTTACACAGAAATCCATAATCGGGCTAATCCTGACGATCTTAGAGATTTTGTGGAACAGCCCGACTTAATCACTGACTCGCTTCAATACGGTATCGAGTCTGCTTTTGTATATTGGGATATGGCTAATGCAAATAAGCTCGCCGATGCAGACAACGCGATTGCATTAAGTAAGGCTATCAATGGCGGACTGAACGGATTCAAGGATCGAGCAGAATGCTTAGAAAAAATAAAAAGCCATCTAGATATTCAAAAATGAAAATATTCAGCATAACGGCACTATTATTTTTCCATAGCATATCGCATGCGAACGGAATATCCAATCAAGGCCTATGTAGTACAGGTGAAATAAGCCTGTTTAACTGCAATTTAAAGAGCAAAAATGCTTCACTATGTGTCAACGAGGCAAAAAATCGAATGCAATATCGCATTGGAACAGAAGCTAAAAAGGATTTCACCTACCCGCAAATTCAAAAAAGCAACGGATACGGATTTAAGCTAAGTACCACCCCTTACCCAGGAGGTGGAGAGAATAGAATCAGATTCACCAATGGAATATATAGCTATTTCATATACGACATTACGAGAAGCCAACAAGACACCGCCCCATTAAACTCTATACAAACAGCCGGCATTGCTGTTTATACAAACGGAAAAAGAATTGCCAATATAAAATGTGAAAACTCTGAAACCAGCATTTCTTCTCTTGCCTTTGAAATATTACAAAGAGAAGAATTTTCGTACGATATAGATACAGATTAACTCAGCAAAAACTTCGCCCTGTTTTCCAACAACCCCGGAAACCTCGTGTACCACGTCTGATTCAACGGCGAGGGATGCGGCAGCGGATAAAGGGTCAGTGTCTTGCGCGTGCCCTCCTCCGTTTCCAGGGTGACCTCGATGCTGCTTTCGAAGCGGTCTTCGCTCTTCCAGAATGCTTCCAGGCGAGCGCGTTCTTCCTTGGATTGGCCGATGCCGAACCAGAGGAAGGCTTCGCGGCCGAGGGTGATGAGCTGGGTGCCATGCCAATGCTCTATCAGCAGGCGGCGCATCAGGGGGTGGAAGGTCTTTTTCACCCGTTCCGACCAGGCTTTGTTGCCGAGCGGCTTGTAGGGCACGGTGTTTGCCCAGAAGAACTGCTGGCTCAGGCTGCGGGTGGCTTCGAAGTCGGCCGGGGGCTGGCCGTGCAGGTGTTTGTAGAGGACCTTGCGGGCGATCTGGCCGCCGCTGCCGATGAAGGGTTCGCCATACTTCACCTCGTCCCGCCCCGGATCGCGACCGAAGAAGCCCAGGGGCGCATCGGGATCGCCCAGACCGATGATGGGGTCCAGCGGGTCCTTGGCGAATTGTTCATAGACCGGAAGATCGACACCTGGAAGATCGGCAGCGAGCTGGCGAAAGGCTTCGCGCTCTGCGGAAGACAGCGGCATGCAACAGGTCTCCATCGAGGAATTAATCCCTCTTGTAGAGCGCTGCGTTGCGGGTGACGTTCCGTAACGACTGGCGGAGCGGCAGCCCTGGGACGATAGGGTAAACTGCCCGGCTCGAACGACCCCTCAAGGTGAATCCCGTTGATCAATCTGCTACGCAACGGCCTCGGCCAGGTGATCGTCGGCCTGGATCTGGTAACCCGGCCGCGCAAGCTCCAGCGCCCAGAGCAGGCCCAGGCGGCCATCGAGGCGGAGCTGGCGAATCTGTCGCTCTATCAGTTCCAGGCCTGTCCCTTCTGCGTGAAGACGCGGCGGGCGCTGCATCGGCTGAACCTGCCGATCCGCCTCAAGGACATCAAGAAGGACCCGCAACTGCGCGCCGAGCTGGAACAGGGCGGTGGCCGGGTGAAGGTGCCCTGCCTGCGGATCGACGAAGGCAGCCAGAGCGTGTGGATGTACGAGTCGGACGACATCATCGCCTATCTGGAGCAGCGCTACGGCGAGCGGCAGTCGGCCTAGAGTCTAGCGGGTGAAGGAGTGTGGACAGGGCTGCGCCGTTGCCCACGCTACAGGGCTCAAGCTGGCGCTTTGGTGTGTTGGGCTTCGCTGCGCTCAACCCAACCTACGCCCTCAGAACTCGATCTGCACATCCCCTTGCGGGATGCTGCAGCAGGACAGGATGTAGCCTTCGGCTTCGTCTTCCTCGGTGATGCCGCCGTTGTGGTCCATGACCACCTCGCCGCTCTTCTTGAGCACCTTGCAGGTGCCGCAGATGCCCATGCCGCAGGCCTTGGGAATGTGCAGGCCGAGCTTGGCCGCGGCGCCGTGGATGGTTTCGCCCGGGCCGATGCTGACGCTCTTGTCGCTCTCGGTGAAGGAGATCAGGCACTGGGCTTCCAGGGGAATCGGCGGCAGGTCGGCCGCGGCTTCGGCCTGTTCGGCGGCCTCGACCTTGGCTTCCGGCGGCGTCGCGCCAAAGGATTCCTCGTGGTAGCGGGTCATGTCGAAGTCCAGCTCGCGGAGCATGGCCTTGACGGCATTCATGTAGGGCGTGGGGCCGCAGCAGAAGATCTCGCGTTCACGGAAGTCCGGTGCCATCAGCTCCAGCATGCGGCGGTCGAAGTAGCCGCGGAAACCGGCCCAGGACTCACCGTGCTCGGTGCGCTCGCACACCAGGTTCAGGGCGAAGTTGTCGATCCGCGCGGCCATGTGCTCCAGCTCACCCTGGTAGATGATGTCGCGCGGGGTACGGGCGCTGTGCACGAAGACCATGTCGACGCTGGCATTGGTGTCGTAGAACCAGCGCGCCATGGACATCACCGGGGTGATGCCGACGCCGCCGGAGAGGTAGAGCACCTTGTCGGCGGGATAGTCGATGGCGTTGAACAGCCCGACCGGACCGTGCACCGCCAGGTTGTCGCCGACCTTGAGGTTGTCATGCAGCCAGTTGGACACCTGGCCACCCGGCACGCGCTTGACGGTGATGGAGAAGCTGTAGGGCACCGAGGGCGAGCTGGAGATGGTGTAGGAGCGCATCACCTGGCGGCCGTCGATCTCAAGCTCCAGGGTCACGAACTGGCCCGGCTTGAAGAAATACATCAGCGGGATTTCGGCGGTGAAGCAGAAGGTGCGTACGTCCCAGGTTTCCTGGATGACCTTGACGCAGCGCACGGGGTGGCGGCCATTGGTCCAGGTCTGGGTGGTTACGGGATTGAGGAAGGTATTCATGACGCACCTCGACTGCCACTGGGGCTATTGGCGGCGATTCTGGGAGGGCCCCACGACCGCCACTTTCCCAATCGCGACATCCACATGTCGATGGCGACCGGCCCAGCAGTGGCAAGGGCTGGGGCGTCGTGAACAGCGTCGGCCATGTCGCCCATGAGCAAGGCCCCCTCCCGGCTCCGGCCCCACACTCCGCCCCAAGCCGAACCTGAATAGCGCGCGACGGGCGAAACCTAGGGTCATTCGGCGGCCCTGCCCCGTCGGCCAATAGCCTTGCAGTACCGTGACCAACCACTTTCGCCACCCGCCGCGGTGGCCACGAGGATGTACGATGGACGTCAGCACCTTGAGTTTGGGCGACCCTCTCGATCCGGCCCGCAAGGCCACGGCCGAGATGCTGCGCACCCGCGAGCGCACCTACTCCCTGCCCCAGCCGTTCTACAACGACGAGCGCCTGTTCCAGATCGACATGCAGGAGATCTTCGGCAAGGAATGGCTGATCGCCGGCATGACCTGCGAGATCCCCACCAAGGGCAACTTCATCACCCTGCAGCTGGGTGACAATCCCATCCTGGTGGTCCGCGGTGCCGAGGGCAAGGTGCATGCCTTCCACAACGTCTGCCGCCACCGGGGTTCGCGCCTCTGCGTGAGCGACAAGGGCAAGGTCGCCAAGCTGGTCTGCCCCTATCACCAGTGGACCTACGAGCTGGACGGCCGCCTGCTGTTCGCCGGCAGCGAGATGGGCGCCGACTTCAACATGGCCGACTTCAACCTCAAGCCGATCCACGTCAAGACCGCCGGCGGCTACATCTTCATCTCCCTGGCCGATGAGCCACCGGCCATAGACGACTTCCTGCGTACGCTCGAGCACTACATGGAGCCGTACGACATGGAGAATGCCAAGGTCGCGGTGCGCACCGACCTGGTCGAGCAGGCCAACTGGAAGCTGGTGCTGGAAAACAACCGCGAGTGCTACCACTGCAGCGGCTCCCATCCCGAGTTGCTGAATACCCTGCTGGAGTGGGACGACGTCACCGATCCGCGCGCCTCCCAGGCGTTCAAGGATCAGGTCGCCGCCTGCACCAGTCGCTGGGACGCCGACAACATCCCCTACGCCCATGCCAGCTTCGGCCTGCGCAACCGCATCGTGCGCATGCCGCTGCTCGCCGGCACCGTGTCCATGACCATGGACGGCAAGCCCGGCTGCAAGAAACTCATGGGGCGCATCAAGGACCCGGACCTGGGCTCCATGCGCATCCTGCACCTGCCGCACTCCTGGAACCACTGCATGGGCGATCACATGATCGTCTTCACCGTCTGGCCGCTGGGTCCGACCGAGACCGTGGTGACCACCAAGTGGCTGGTGCACAAGGATGCCGTGGAGGGCGTCGACTACGATCCGGTCAACCTGCGCAAGGTCTGGGATGCCACCAACGACCAGGATCGCCGGCTGGCCGAGGAGAACCAGCGCGGCATCAATTCCAAGGCCTATCAGCCGGGTCCCTATTCAAAGACTTACGAATTCGGCGTGATCAACTTCATCGACTGGTACAGCGAGCGGCTGCTCAACAACCTCGGAGAAGAAGCACCGGCGGCGCACCTGCGTCAGGTCAGCGGCGACTGACGAGTCGCTGAGAAGATCCTTCCGTGGAGCCGCAAGGGCTCCACGGAAGTCTGCAAATGTCCGACCTTTCCTGTAGTGCGAGCTTTTGCCGCACCCGTCCTAGAGCCTTTTCGCCAAATCATCACCTAAAGTTGTGACCCTGTTCGCATTCCGAACCCTCCTCCCAGCAGGCCGTCATGACTCTTCGATCCTTGTCCATCGCTACCCGCAACCTGCTGTGCTTCGGCATCCTGGCGGTCCTCGTCGCGGCGCTCGGACTCTTCGGCTGGTATCAGCTGTCCGAGATCCGTCAATTGGGTCATCAGGTGGAGCAGCGCTACATCCCGACCCTGATCGCGGCCGACAATCTGAGTCTGCTGGTGGCCCGTACGCGCATCGAGACCCTGCGTCTGCTGGCCATGCCCGATGCCCAGACCCTGGCCAGCACCCGCCAGAAGCTGGACGGCCTGAGCACCGAGGTCCAGGCCATCTTCGGCCGCTATCAGCACGAACTGCTGTCGACGAAGAGCCGCTCCGCGCTGGACGAATTGCGCCAGGTGCAGCAGAGCTACATGCAGGGCGTGCAGCAAATCGCCGATCTGGCCGGTGCGGGTCAGCTCGACCAGGCGCGCCAGGTGGTGCGGCAGAGCATGGGTCCGCTGGGTACGCGGATGAACGCCTGCATAGAGACGCTCCGTCAGGCCGTCGAGCAGGACATTCACGCCGCCAGCGCGGATGCCGATGAAGCCTATGCGCGCTCCAACAACGTGACCTGGCTGGCCATCCTGGTAACCCTCACCCTCACCGGCCTGCTGGCCTGGCGCCTGACGCGCAGCGTGGCCAACCCCATCGCCCAGGCGGTAGCGGCGGCCCGCACCATCGCGACGGGAGATCTGACCCAGGCGCTGGACAGCCGTGGCCACGACGAGGCGGCGCAGCTGCTGCAGGCCATGCAGCAGATGCAGGGCCAGTTGCGCGAGACCCTGGGGCATATCGGCGACTCGGCCAGCCAGCTGGCTTCCGCCGCCGAGGAGATGACCGCGGTCATGCAGGAAAGCGCCACCGGCCTGCAACAGCAGAACAACGAGATCGAGTCGGCGGCGACGGCCGTCACCGAAATGAGCCAGGCGATCGAGGAGGTCGCCGGCAACGCCTCCTCCACCTCCAATGATTCGCGCCAGGCTGCCGATACCGCGGTTCAGGGGCAACGTCAGCTGGGCGATACCCTTACCGCCATCGAGGCCCTCACCGAGCAGGTCCTCGGTGCCAGCGCCCGGGCTCGCGAGCTGGAAACCCAGACGCGTGACATCAGCCAGGTGCTGGACGTGATCCGCTCGGTCGCCGAACAGACCAACCTGCTGGCACTGAACGCCGCCATCGAAGCGGCGCGCGCGGGCGAGGCCGGTCGTGGCTTCGCCGTGGTGGCCGACGAGGTGCGCGCCCTGGCCCATCGCACCGGTGAGTCCACCCGTGAGATCGAGGGCATGATCGGCAACATCCAGCAGGGTACCGGCCAGACCGTCGATGCCTTGCTGACCAGTGCCGACCAGGCGCGCCAGACACGCGAGCAGGCGCAATCCGCCAATGCCGCCCTCGCCGTCATCGCCCAGTCGGTCGCAGGCATCGACGAGCGCAATCTGGTGATCGCCAGCGCTGCCGAAGAACAGGCCCAGGTGGCGCGCGAAGTCGACCGCAACCTGGTACGCATTCGCGACGTGTCGGTGCAGACCGCGGCGGGTGCCGAGCAGACCCGCGCCTCCAGCCAGCAACTGGCGGCGCTGGCCGCGACCCTCAGCGGCCAGGTGCGGCGCTTCCAGTTCTAGCCGTGATCGAGGATGGCGACTGGCCAGCCCTGCTCGCCCGTCGCCGTCCTCTGCGCGAAGATCAGATTTAAGACGAATGACCATCAAGTCACGGCGGCCCTAGCCGTTAAAGGGAGCCTCATTCTTCACCGGGGCTGCCGCCGTGACCTTTCGTTCCTTCTCCCTCGCCATTCGCAGTGTGTTGTGTTTCGGCCTGCTGGCCATCCTCGTCGCCAGTCTGGGCCTGTTCGGCCTGCTGCAACTGTCGCAGATCCGGGCCCAGGGTCAGGTGATCGAGACCAACAACGTGCCTAGCATCGTCGAAGCCGACAACCTTGCCCTGCAACTGGCCCGCACCCGGGTCGAGGTGCTGCGCCTGCTGGCCATTCCGGACGCCGCCACCGTCGCCAACACGCGCAAGAAGATCGACAGCATCAATGCCGACATCGGCGCGGGTTTCAGTCGCTATGAAAAACTCGTCAGCAGCGATCGCGAGCGCCAGGCCTTCGATGCCCTGCGCCAGATCCATGGCGACTATGTCCGCTACACCGCGCAACTGGCCGACCTCATCGGCGCCGGCAAGCTCGACGAGGCCCGCAGCCTGATCCAGACCAGCATGGCCCAGCTCGGCGTGCAGATGAACGAGCGCACCGAAGCCCTGCGCAAGATCAACCAGGAAGACATCAAGGCGGCCTCCCAGCACTCCGGCGACACCTATGCCCAGGCTACTTCCATTACCTGGATGGTCATCGCCCTGGCCTTGGGTCTGACCGTGCTGCTGGCCTGGCGCCTGACCCTGAGCATGACCCGGCCCATCGCCGAGGCCGTCGCCGCCGCCCGGACCATCGCCAGCGGCGACCTGACCCAGACCCTGGACACCCGCGGTCACGACGAAGCCGCCCAGCTGCTGCAGGCCATGCAGCAGATGCAGACCAATCTGCGCGACACCCTGGGGCACCTGGGCCATTCCGCTACCCAGCTGGCCTCCGCCGCCGAGGAAATGACCGCAGTCATGCAGGAGAGCGCCCACGGCCTGCAACAGCAGAACAGCGAGATCGAGATGGCGGCCACCGCCGTCACCGAGATGAGCCAGGCGGTGGACGAAGTGGCCGGCAACGCCACCTCTACCTCGTCCGAATCGCGTCAGGCCGCCGATACCGCGCGCCAGGGCCAGCGGCAGCTGGGCGATACCCTGGGCGCCATCGAGGTGCTGACCGAGAACGTGCTGGGTGCCAGCGAACAGGCCCGCCAGCTGGCCGAGCAGACCCGCAACATCAGCCAGGTGCTGGACGTGATCCGCTCGGTCGCTGAACAGACCAACCTGCTGGCGCTCAACGCCGCCATCGAAGCCGCGCGTGCCGGTGACGCCGGTCGCGGCTTCGCCGTGGTCGCCGACGAGGTCCGCGCCCTGGCCCATCGCACCGGCGAATCCACCCGCGAGATCGAAGGCATGATCGGCAGCATCCAGCAGGGTACCGGGCAGACCGTCGATGCCTTGCTGACCAGCGCCGACCAGGCGCGCCAGACCCGCGAGCAGGCGCAGTCGGCCAACGCCGCCCTGGCCGCCATCGCCCAGTCGGTGTCGGGCATCGACGAGCGCAACCTGGTGATCGCCAGCGCCGCCGAAGAGCAGGCCCAGGTGGCCCGCGAGGTGGATCGCAACCTGGTGCGCATCCGCGATCTGTCGGTGCAGACCGCCGCCGGTGCCGAACAGACCCGCGCCGCCAGCCAGCAGCTCTCCGAGCTGGCAGTGGAGCTCAACGGCCAGATCCGCCGCTTCCGCGTGTGACCTGTCCGGCAGGGACACCCCTGCCGGATCCCGTCGCGGTGGCAAAACCGGGAGGCGACCGCTACGCTGGCGCCTTCGCCCACCGCGCCTCTCTCGCATGAGCTATCGCTACGTCATCTTCGACTTCGACGGCACCCTGGCGGACAGCCTGCCCTTTCTCCTGAGCTGCCTGGGCGAGCTGGCGCGAACCCATGGCTTTCGCCAGCCAACCGCCGACGAGTGGCCCCGGCTGCGCGCCGCCTCCCTGATCGGTCTGCTCGACAGCCTGGGGATCCCTCTCTGGCAGGTGCCACGCATCGCCCGGCACTATCGCCGGCTGCTGGCCCAGCGGGGCGATCAGGTCCTGCCCTTCGCCGAGATTCCCGCCACCCTCGACCGCTTGCAGGCCAGCGGCCTGCAGCTGGGCCTGGCGACCTCCAATTCCGCCGCGGCCGTCCACCAGGTACTGCCCCAGGCCGGACGTCTGTTCCCCGCTGGCGAATTCGACATCCCCCTGCTGGGCAAGGCCCGACGCCTGACCCGCCTGCTGCGCCGCCAGGGTGTCGCGCCGGCCGATGCGCTCTATGTGGGCGACGAGCTACGCGACCTCCAGGCCGCGCGCCGCGCCGGTCTGGGCTGCGCGGCCGTGGCCTGGGGCTATGGCTGCCCGGCGACACTGCGCGCGCAGCGCCCCGATCTCTTCTTCGAACAGCCGGCCGAGCTGCTGCGGCTGACGCCCTCTCCCTGCTGAAGGAATGCCCATGAAGTCTCTGTTGCTGGTCGCTGGTCTCTGTCTGAGCGGTCTCTTGCACGCCGCCGAACTGCAGGTGCGGGTCGAGACGGTCGACGCCTCGGGGGCCAGCTGCTGCTGGCGGTGTTCGACAGCGAAGCGGCCTGGAAGGAGCACAAGACACCGGTGGCCCAGGCCCATCTCGCCGCGCAGGCGGGTGCCCAGGAGCAGCGCTTCGAGCTGCCGCCCGGGCGTTATGCCGTATCGGTCATCCACGACAGCAACAGCAATAGTCAGCTGGACACCAATTTCATCGGCATGCCCACCGAACAATACGGCTACAGCAACAATCCGCCGCTGCGCATGCGCATGGCCACCTTCGAGGAATGCGCCTTCACCCTGCACGCCGCAGGCCTGCGCCAGCAGGTGACGCTGCGCTAGGCCATATCGGTCATGCACAGGCTTCCAAACAGAAAATCAACAGAGTTATCCACAAGGCTTTTAGCGACGATTGCTGAGTCCGGCGCTGAACAGACGTGGATAACTCCTTGGGATGGCAGCAGAAATCCCTTGACTTGGGAATGTCCCGAAAAACTGGTCATTATTTGATCGATTCTCTGTAAGCCGCGCCAGCTCTGGCCTCTGGCACTAGACGAACAACCTATCCACAGCCCTATGCAGCTCTATTGTGGGTTGTGGAAAACAGCCGAAAGTGGATTGATCATTTTTTGTACGATCCTCTGCAGGCCTTGCCAGGCATGGCGTACAGGTCAGGTCCCACATCTTTTCCACAGGCACGCACACAGCAGATGTGGGAAAACCCGGAGGCCGGGTCCGCTTTCGGCCGTTCGAGTGACCTAGATCGAATTGGCTATTTATTGAGCAATTTTTCCCGAGCAATCGCCTGATCGGTTGCTGACAACTTGCCCAGGGCTTATCCACAGCCTTTACCTGTCAGGCAATGACGGCAAAGCGATCCGGTGTTCGCAGCCTGACTCGGCGGATCAAGCCGTAACGGATTCGATCAACAGGCCGAGTACCCGTCCAGCCCTTCTGGCACGCGGCTCTTCGTTGAAAGCGAACAGACTGCCCACAGGGTTATGCACAGCTTGCAGGTTGTCCAGGCATAAAAAAAGACCGCCTGAAGCGGTCTTTTGGAGAGCTGGCGAAGGCCTAGCGCGCGGTGCGTACGCTGTCCGACAGCTGCTTGCAGAGGCCAAGCACGCCGTCGATGGCAGCGCCCGAGGACGCAGCCTTGGCGATCTGGTCGACGAACGCCGAGCCCACCACCACACCATCGGCGATGCGGGCGATCACCCGCGCCTGCTCGGGGTACGGATGCCGAAGCCGACGGCCAGGGGCAGGTCGGTGAAACGGCGCAGGCGCGCCACGGCGGCCTCGACGTGCTCGGTGGTGGCCGAGCCGGCACCGGTCACGCCAGCGACGGACACGTAGTAGACGAAGCCTGAGCTGGTGTTGAGTACGCGCGGCAGGCGGGCGTCATCAGTGGTCGGAGTGGTCAGGCGGATGAAGTCGATGCCGGCGGCCTGGGCCGGCAGCGCCAGCTCGGCGTCGTGCTCGGGCGGCAGGTCGACCACGATCAGGCCATCCACGCCCGCTTCGGCGGCTTCCGCCAGGAAGCGCTCCACGCCATAACGATGGATGGGATTGTAGTAGCCCATCAGCACCAGCGGCGTCTCGCCTTCCCCGCGGCGGAAGTCGCGCACCATCTCCAGGGTCTTGGCCAGATTCTGGCCCGCCTGCAGGGCCCGCAGGGCAGCGGCCTGGATGGCCGGGCCGTCAGCCATGGGATCGGTGAAGGGCATGCCCAGCTCGATGACGTCGGCACCGGCCGCCGGCAGCCCCTTGAGGATGGCCAAGGCGGTGTCGTAGTCCGGATCGCCGGCGGTGGTGTAGGTGACCAGGGCCGCGCGGCCCTCGGCCTTCAGCGCGGCGAAGCGGGTTTCCAGGCGGCTCATAGCTTGTCTCCCAGGTGACTCATCACGGTCTGCATGTCCTTGTCGCCGCGGCCCGAGAGGCAGATCACCATCAGGTGGTCCTTGGGCAGGTGTGGCGCGCGCTTGTAGGCCTCGGCCAGGGCGTGAGCCGTTTCCAGCGCCGGGATGATGCCTTCCAGACGGCAGGTCTGGTGGAAGGCCTTGAGCGCCTCGTCGTCGTTGATCGGTACGTATTCCACGCGCTTCACGTCATGCAGGTGGGCGTGCTCCGGGCCGATGCCGGGATAGTCCAGGCCGGCGGAAATGGAGTGGGCGTCGATGATCTGGCCATCGTCGTCCTGCAGCAGGAAGGTACGGTTACCGTGCAGCACCCCGGGTACCCCGCCGTTGAGGCTGGAGGCATGCTTGTCGGTGTCGACGCCGTGGCCGCCGGCCTCGACGCCGATGATGGCGACGTCCTGGTCATCGAGAAATTCGTGGAACAGGCCCATGGCATTGGAGCCACCGCCGACGCAGGCGATCAGGCTGTCGGGCAGGCGTCCTTCCTTCTCCAGGATCTGCGCGCGGGTCTCGCGACCGATCACTGCCTGGAAATCGCGGACCATGGCCGGATAGGGGTGCGGACCGGCCACTGTGCCGATCAGGTAGAAGGTGTCGGCGACGTTGGTCACCCAGTCGCGCAGGGCCTCGTTCATGGCGTCCTTGAGGGTGCCGGTACCGGACGTGACTGGAATCACCTCGGCGCCCAGCAGCTTCATGCGGAAGACGTTGGCCTGCTGGCGATCGATGTCGGTGCTGCCCATGTAGATGACGCAGGGCAGGCCGAAGCGCGCGGCGACGGTAGCGGTGGCCACGCCGTGCATGCCGGCACCGGTCTCGGCGATGATGCGGGTCTTGCCCATGCGCTTGGCCAGCAGGATCTGGCCAATGCAGTTGTTGATCTTGTGCGCGCCGGTGTGGTTCAGCTCTTCGCGCTTGAGATAGATCTTGGCGCCGCCGAAGTGCTCGGTCAGGCGCTCGGCGAAGTACAGCGGATTGGGCCGACCGACGTAGTCGCGCTGGAAGTAGGCCAGCTGCTCGAGAAACGCCGGATCCTCCATGGCGGTCTCGTATTCGCGCTGCAGATCGAGGATCAGCGGCATCAGGGTTTCGGCGACATAGCGACCACCGAACTGGCCGAACATGCCTTGAGCGTCGGGGCCCTGGCGATAAGCAAACTGGGTCATGGGATTCTCCTGCAAAGATGGATCTACCTTACCTGCTTGAGTGCCGCTGATAAATCGATAAGATCGCGATGACCCGTCAGGAAATCTCACAGATGAGCGATCCCCGCGACCTGCCCCCGCTGAATGCCCTGCGCGCCTTCGAGGCCACCGCCCGTCTGGGTGGCATGAGCCGCGCCGGCGACGAACTGCACGTGACCCATGGCGCCGTGAGTCGCCAGATCCGTGCCCTGGAGGAACAGCTGGGAGTGGCGCTGTTTCGCCGCGAAGGCCGGGGGCTGGCGCTGACCGAGGCGGGGCTGCGCTTGCGTGAGGTGAGTAGCGAGGTCTTCGAGCGCTTGCGTGAGGTGAGCGCCGAACTCAAGGCCGGCAATCGCCGGGGGCCGTTCGTGCTGGGCTGCCCAGGCAGCCTGGTGGCGCGCTGGTTCATTCCACGGCTGGATCGCCTCAATCGCGACCTGCCGGAGCTACACCTGCACCTCTCGACCCGTACCGACGACACCCCGCTGGCCGCCGCCGGCCTGGACGCCAGCCTGCTGTTCACCGAGACGGCGCCGCCACAGGACGTGCTGCCCTATCACCTGGCGCCCGAGCGCATCGGGCCGGTGCTGAGTCCCTACTGCCCGGCCTATCTGCGGCTCAGGGAAGGCGACCTGCAGGCCTTGCTGGCCGAACGTCTGCTGCACACCCTGTCACGGCCCCAGGCCTGGCCACAGTGGTTTGCCACCCAGGGCCTGGAGGCGCCGGTGCTGGATTACGGGCAGGGCTTCGAGCACCTCTATTACCTGCTGGAGGCGGCGCTGTCGGGATTGGGCGTGGCGATCGCGCCGGAGCCACTGGTGGCGGCGGATCTGAAGGCGGGCAGGCTGGTTGCGCCCTGGGGCTTCGCCGCGACCGGTGCGGAGTTGGCGCTATGGGCGCCGGGTCGGCTGGCGGATGAGCGGGTGGAGCGGTTGGCGGCCTGGCTCAGAACCGAGCTGGCCGAGCGCTAGCGCCCAAGGCATCCCTTGGGATGCCTTGGGCTGCCACGATCAGTTGTCGCCGCGCAGCAGTGCCCAGCCGACCAGGACGGTCACGCCAGCGGCAATGCCGACGGTGGCCCAGGGATGTTCGCGAGCCACGCCACTGGCGGCGCGACCGTACTGGCGGGTCAGACGACGCACGTCGTCATAGACTTCTTCCAGCGAATCGCCCGAATGATGCAGAGCGTCACGAGCGGTGCTCTTGAAGGAATTCAGGCTGCTGCGGGATTCGCGTGCAGCGTTCTTCTTCAGCGATGCCAGCGAGTCGAGCAGGCTGTTGATTTCGTTCTCGATGCTGGCGATGGACGCCTGGTAATCGGTGTTACGGGCCATGACAACCTCCTGGGATGGACGGATTCAGGAAATGTGACTACCGAGGCGTTGGAAAGTGCTGCAAAGCGGTGGGCGAGAGCCTGGGCAGTGAACTTATCGGGGCCTTTCGCGGCCTCAAATGTCAGAAGCACCCTTCCCGGCGAGTCGACCGCGACACCGGTCAACGCGTTGCCGGCTATCCGCTGCAGCGCCCGTCATTGCTGACCCAGGAGATTTTCATGTCCGATCATCACACCTACAAGAAGCTGGAAATCGTTGGCTCTTCCACCACCAGTGTCGAGGACGCCATTAATAATGCCCTCGCCGAGACGTCCAAGTCGGTGAAGAACCTGGAATGGTTCGAAGTGGGTGAAATCCGCGGTCACATCCAGGACGCAAAGGTGGCGCACTATCAGGTCACCCTGAAGATCGGCTTCCGTATCGAAACCAGCTGAGTAGATACTCAAGACCTCCCTCCCTCGCAAAAGGACAGGCAAGATGCGTAGAGTCGTGATTACCTTCGGTTTATTGGCCCTGAGCAGCGGTGCTTTCGCCGCTGGCACCTCGTGCGACACGGTCAAGGCCGATATCGATGCCAAGCTGCAGGCCAAGCAGGTAGCGCACTACAGTCTCGAGGTGGTGGACAAGGGCAGCGCCAGCGCCTCCGCCAAGGTGGTGGGCAGCTGCGAAGGTGGTAGCAAGGAAATCGTCTACCAGCGTCGCTAGGTCGCTGACGGCAGGGCGCCGCTTAGAGACGGCACCCTGGCTCTCGAAGAAACGCCCACGGTCGCCAGACCGTGGGCGTTTCTGCTTTCAGAGATCCGTGGCGGGACCAAAGAACTCGTGACGGATCTGCTGCTCCGGCACCCCCAGCTCCAGCAGATCACGCCGCACCTGGGCCATGAAGGGCTGCGGGCCGAGGACGTAGGCGTCCAGGTCGCGACCCTTGGGCAACCAGCGCTGCAGGCGCGCCCGGTCCAGCCGCGAAGCGTAGGCCTCTTCCGCCACCGGCTCGCTGTAGCAGAAGTACAGCTGCAATTGCGGATGGTGGGCGGCCTGCTCTTCCAGCCAGTGGCCGAAGGCCTGCACCCCGACGTGGCGGGTGCAGTGGATCAGCTGGATCGGTCGCCCGCTGGGCAGCGCCGCCGACACCATGGGCAGCAACGGCGTGATGCCGACCCCGCCGGCGATCAGCAGCAGCGGCCGGGTGGAATCCTGCAGGACGAATTCACCGGCCGGTGCGAAGACCTGCAGTACGCTGCCTTCATGGGCATCGATGTGCAGGAAGCGCGAGACCACCCCACCCGGCTGATGCTTGACGCTGATCCGGTAGCCACGGCCATCGCTGGCCGCCGAGATCGAATAGTTGCGCCGGTATTCCACCCCATCGAGGATCACACTCAGCCCCAGGTACTGGCCGGGCTGGGCGATGCTGGTGGGCAGGCCGTCCACCGGCTCCAGGTAGAAGGAGCTGATCTCTTCGCTTTCCGGCTCGATCCGGGCGATGCGGAACGGCCGCCCGCCACGCCAGCCACCGGGCGCCTCGGCCTGGGCCGCATAGCGGTGTTCCTCGGCGCCGATCAGCAGATTGGCCAGTTGGCCATAGGCGGCGGCCCAGGCGTCGATCACGGCATCGGTAGCCACCTCGGCCCCCAGCACTTCGCGGATGCTCTGTAGTAGGGCGATGCCCACCAGGGGATAGTGATCCGGCTGCACCTGCAGCGAGACGTGCTTGTTGACGATCTGCTCCACCAGCGGTCCCAGGGTGTCCAGCCGGTCGATGTAGCGGGCATACATGAGTACCGCCCGGGCCAGCGCCCGCGCCTGGGCGCCACTGGCCTGGTGGGCGCCGTTGAACAGCGGGCGGATCTCGGGGTTGTCGCCCAGCAACTTGTCGTAGAAATGCCGGGTCAGGGATTCACCGCCGGTTTCCAGCAGCGGGACGGTAGCCGTGATGATGGCTTTTTGGTCGGATGACAGCATGGCAGGGATCTCCAAACAGGACTGCCCTGGTCGTATCACGAGTCGTGCCAACCGAAAAACTGCGCTAGATCAGTCTTTTATCCGGACACCTGGTCATAATGACCAGGTCCCTATGACTCGCCGAGGTCAGATTGACTCGTACCACCCTGCTCGAAGCCATGGTGCCACTGGTGGCGGATCTGGCCCGCGACCTGCCCGATCAGCAACGCTATGCCAACCTGCTCGACGCCCTGCGCCAGGTCCTGCCCTTCGATGCGGTGGCCCTGCTGCGCCTGGATGGCGAGGTGCTGGTGCCCCTAGCGGTGCGCGGGCTCGCGGCCGATACCCTGGGCCGCCGCTTCAAGGTCGGCGAGCACCCGCGCCTGGCGCTGCTGCTGGCGAGTCGCGCGCCCACCCGCTTCGCCCTCGATTGCGACCTGCCCGATCCCTACGATGGGCTGGTGGAAGGCGTGCAGGGGCATCTGGAGGTCCACGACTGCCTGGGCTGTCCACTCTATGTGCAGGACCAGCTCTGGGGCCTGCTGACCCTGGATTCGCTGCATGCGCAGAACGCCCAGCCCGGGGATCTCACCACCCTGGCGGCCTTTGCCGGGCTGGCCGCCGCCACCGTGGCCGCCGCCGAGCGCATCGGCCAGCTCTCCGCCCGCATCGTCAGCGAGCACGAGCTGACCGTGGCCTATCAGCAATCGGTGGGGCACCAGCGGCCTCGCGAACTCATCGGCCAGAGTCCGGCCAGCCTGCGCCTGCGCCAGGAGATCGAGACCGTGGCGGCCAGCGATCTGACCGTGCTCATCACCGGCGAGACCGGGGTCGGCAAGGAGCTGGTGGCCGAAGCCGTGCACGCGCGCTCGCTGCGCCAGCAGCGGCCGCTGATCAGCCTCAACTGTGCGGCCCTGCCCGAGGCGCTGGTGGAAAGCGAACTCTTCGGCCATGTGCGCGGTGCCTTTTCCGGGGCCGTCAGCGAACGCCGCGGGCGCTTCGAACTGGCCGATGGCGGCACCCTGTTTCTCGACGAAGTCGGCGAATTGCCACTGACGGTGCAGGCCAAGCTGCTGCGGGTGCTGCAGAGCGGCCAGTTGCAGCGGCTGGGCTCGGATCGCGATCTCAAGGTGGACGTGCGCATCATCGCCGCCACCAATCGCGACCTGGCCGACTGCGTGCGTGCCGGGCGCTTTCGTGCCGATCTCTACCATCGCCTGAGCGTCTATCCGCTGGCCGTGCCGGCCATGCGCGAGCGTGGCCGCGACGTCCTGCTCCTGGCCGGTTTCTACCTGGAGCAGAATCGCGCCCGCCTGGGCCTGCGCGGCCTCCGGCTGACCCCCGCGGCGCAACGGACCCTGCTGGCCTACGACTGGCCGGGCAACGTGCGCGAACTCTCTCACCTCATCAGCCGGGCGGCGCTCAAGGCCCATGCCGGCAGCGAGGAACGCGGCGGCATCCTGACCCTGGACAGCGATCAGCTCGGCCTGCCACTGGGCAGCACGGCCCTGCCCGACGAGGATCCCGCCCTGCCCGCCGCCTCCCTGCGCGAAGCCACGGAGGCCTTCCAGCGGCAGACCATTACCCTGGCCCTGGAACAGCATGGGCAGAACTGGACCCTGGCCGCCGCCGCCCTGGGGCTGGACCGCGCCAACCTCGCCCGCCTGGCGCGGCGACTCGGGCTTAAGTAGCGCTTGGAGAATTAGCGGTCAGAGCGCTTTCTGTACCGCCGGCAGGCCGGGCTGGCCGTCGCGGGTGGTGACCCCCTGCAACCAGGGCTCCAGCACCTGGGGATGGGCCTTGAGCCAGGCCCTGGCGGCGGTGTCGTAGCTGCCGCCCTTGTCCCGCGCGGCGCTCATGACGGCGTTTTCCATGTCCAGGGTGAACTTCATGTTGGTCAGCAGCCGGGCCGGATTGGGGCACTGTTCGGCGTAGCCCTTGCGCGTCAGGGTGTTCACCGTGCCGGCGGTACCGAAATACTTGTCGCCCCCGGTCAGGTACTTGATCGGGTAGTCGACGTTCATGGGATGCGGCGTCCAGCCAAGGAAGACTACCCACTTGTCGCGCTTCACCGCCCGCCCGACCTGGGACAGCATGGCCTGCTCGCTGGACTCCACCAGTTGCCAGCCGCCCAGGCCGAATTCGTTGTCCTGGATGATCTTCTGCAGCGACTGGTTGGCCGGCGCGCCGGCGCCGATGCCGTAGATCTTCTTGCCGAACTGGTCGGCGTGCTTGGCCAGGTCGTCGAAGCTCTTCACCCCGCCTTCCCAGACATAGGTGGGCACCGCCAGGGTGAATTCGGTCCCGACCAGATTCTGCGCCAGCTCGGTGACCTGCCCGGTCTTCACGAACTGGTCATAGTGCGCCTGCTGCGCCGGCATCCAGTTGCCGAGGAAGGCATCCACCTGCCCGTTGCGCATGCCGCCGTAGATGATCGGCACCGCCAGGGTCTCGACCTTGCCGGTATAGCCCAGCGCACTCAGGATCGCGCCGGTGAGGGCGTTGGTGGCGGCGATGTCGCTCCAGCCCGGATCGGCCAGGCGAACCGTTGCGCAGGCCTGGTCCTCGGCCTGGGCCGACAGGCTGACCAGGGCCAGCGTGAAGGTAGCGATGATTCCGTGTTTCATGGCCGTGCTCCAGTTAGCGGTTCAGGGTTGAGGGTAGCGGGCGCGACGCTCCAGGTCGTCGAGGTCGATGTGATTGCGCATGTACTGCTGGCTGGCATCGACGAAGGGCTGGTGATCCCAGCTGGTCCGCTCGCCCTGCTCCAGGGCCGCCGCGACGAAGCGCCGCCGCCGCTGGCTGGCCAGCACCTCGCCGTGCAGGCGCGCCAGATCCCAGCGCTGGCGGACCTCGGCCTGGAAGCTGGCGAGCAGCTCGGCATAGTCGGGGCTGGCGGCCAGGTTTTCGCGCTCCAGCGGATCGTTGTGCAGATCGAACAGCAGCGGCGGATCCAGTTCGCAATGGATGTACTTGTAGGCGCCGCGACGAATCATCAGCAGCGGGCTGACGGTGCCCTCGGCCAGGTATTCGCCGATGACCTCATCGTGCCCTGCCCGGCCTTCCAGGTGCGGCAGCAGCGAGCGACCGTCCAGCGGCAGCTCCTCCGGCAGCTGGCCGCCGGCCAGCTCGACGAAGGTCGGCAGCAGGTCCATGGTCGATACCGAGGCCTGCACCCGCGCCGGGGCGAAACGGCCGGGCGCGTGGATCAGCAGCGGTACCCGCGCGGCCATCTCGAACCAGTGCATCTTGTACCAGAGTCCGCGCTCGCCGAGCATGTCGCCATGGTCGCCGGAAAAGACGATCACGGTATCGTCGGCCAGACCGCATTCTCCCAGGGTCTTGAGCAGATGGCCGACCTGGGCGTCGACATAGCTGCAGGCACCGTAGTAGGCCTGGCGGGCGTCGCGGATCTTGGCCTCGGGCAGCGGTTTGTCCCACAGATCGATCACCTTGAGCAGGCGCTGGCTGTGGGGGTCCTGCTCGGCCTGGGGAATGGCGCCTTCCGGCAGCGGGATGTCGACCTCGTTGTACAGGTCCCAGAATTCGCGGGGAATGGTGTAGGGATCGTGCGGGTGGGTCAGGGACACGGTCAGGCAGAAGGGCTGGTCATCGCCGCGACGCACGTGATCGTAGAGGTACTGACGCGCCTTGAAGACCACCTCTTCGTCGAAATCCAGCTGGTTGGTGCGCACGCAGGGTCCGGCCTGCAGCACCGAGGACATGTTGTGGTACCAGCTCGGGCGCACGTCCGCCGCGTCCCAGTTCACCGCCCAGCCGTAGTCGGCGGGATAGATGTCGCTGGTCAGCCGCTCTTCGTAGCCGTGCAACTGGTCCGGTCCGCAGAAGTGCATCTTGCCCGACAGCGCCGTGCGATAGCCCAGGCGCCGCAGGTGGTGGGCATAGGTGGGGATGTCGGCGGCGAAATCGGCGGCGTTGTCGTAGCCGCCGATCTTCGACGGCAGCTGGCCGCTCACCAGGGTGAAGCGCGAGGGTGCGCACAGCGGGCTGTTGCAATAGGCGGAATCGAACACCACGGCGCGCTCGGCCAGGCGTTGCAGATTCGGCAGCTTGATCGGCGAGGCGGGGTCGTACAGCGGCAGGATGGGCGCCGCCATCTGGTCGGCCATGAGAAAGAGGATGTTCATCGGCTTGGACAAGAGCGCCTCCGCTAGGATCAGGGTTGCTTATGGGTAGTCCATCATCCGATGCTGAAAAATCTGCGTGAAGGCCATCTGGAGTGATGTTTCGGATAAGCTGGGCTTATGTCTGATCGCCACGGGAAAGCCCTCTTGGACACCACCCTCCCAGCCGACCGCCCTGCCCTGGCGCTGGACAGCCTGCGCACCTTCGAGGTGGTGGCGCGCCGCCTGAGCTTTACCGCGGCGGCCAGCGAACTGGGCACTACCCAGCCGGCCATCAGTCAGCAGATCAAGCGCCTGGAGGCCCAGCTGCAGGTCCGGCTGTTCGACCGGGTTCACCGCGGCATCCTGCTCACCGAGGCCGGACGGCTGCTGCAGGAATACGTCGAGGCCGGTCTCGCCACCCTGGACGAGGGGGTGCGGCTGGTTACCGCCCGGCCTGCCCATGAAGTCCTGCAGGTGGCCACCGACTTCGCCTTCGCCGCCTATTGGCTGCTGCCGCGCCTGCCGCGCTTCCATGCCCGCCACCCGGAGCTGGACGTCAGCCTGGTCACCAGTGACCGGGTGCCGCTGCCCGGTCCGGAGATCGACATCACCCTGGGCTTCGGCGACGGCCGCTTCAAGCATGGCGAAGCCTGGCCGCTGTTTCGCGAAGAGGTCTTTCCGGTGTGCAGTCCGCGCCTGCTCCAGGGCCGGCAGCCGCCGTTGCCCGCCATGGAGCTGGGGCGGTGGCCGCTGCTGCATCTCAAGGCGGCGCCCAACAGCCGCTGGTACGACTGGAAGACCCTGCTGCCGGCGCTGGACCTGGCGCCCCTGCCCACGGCGCCGTCCGGCGCGGTGCTGAGCTTCGACAACTACACCCTGGTGATCCAGGCGGCCATCGCCGGCCAGGGGCTGGCGATCGGCTGGCGCCACCTGGTGGACGATCTGCTGCGGCAGGAACTGCTCTGTCGCCCCTTCGCCGGACTGGCCACCTCGCGCTATGGCTATTACGCCATCCTGCCCGAGCGCAAGCGGCGCCAGCGGCTGGTGCAACGCTTTCTCGACTGGCTGCTGGAAGAGCTGGAGATGCCGCGCGAGTCCCTGGCCGGCGCACGGCTGGCGACCTGAGCCGAACTCAGCGCTCGTAGACTTCCAGTGGCAGATCGTCCGGATCGGCGAAAAAGGTGAATCTCCTGCCGGTCAGCTCGTCGGTACGGATCGGTTCGGTGACCACGCCATGGCCCTGCAGGTGGGCGACGGTGGCGTCCAGGTCGGCCACGGCGAAAGCCAGGTGGCGCAGGCCCTGGGCCTCCGGGCGCGACGGCCTGGGCGGGGCATCGGGAAAGGAGAACAGCTCCAGCTGGGCATGCGTGCCCACTGCCAGATCCAGCTTCCAGGAGCGCCGGGCCTCGCGATAGGTCTCGGCGATCACCGGCAACCCGAGGATCTCGGTATAGAAGTGCCGGGAGCGTTCGTAGTCGGCGCAGATCAGCGCCACATGGTGCAGACGGTCGAAGTGGGTCATCAGGGTACCGCGACGAATTTGAGGTCGGACGGAGCACCGACGTCCAGGCTCTGCAGTTCATCGCCGAGCTTGCCGCTGTCGGGATCCCGGGCGAAGACCTTGAGCTGGTTGGATTTCTGGTTGGCCACCAGCAGGTACCGCCCGGACGGATCGATGGCGAACTCCCGCGGCGACAGGCCGTTGACCGGATGGCGCTCGACAAAGGTCAGGGTACCGTCGGGATTCACCGCGAACACGGCAAGCTGGTTGTCCGTGCCACGGCTGGCGACATAGAGGAAACGTCCGTCGCCGGACAGGTGCAGGGCCCCGGCATCCCGCTCGCCGGTGAATTCCTGGGGCGTCAGGCTGTAGCTCTGCAACTGCCGCAGCATGCCGTCCTGGTGGGCGAAGGCCATCACCTGACCGGCCAGCTCCAGGGTCAGGTAGGCGTAGCGGCCATCGGCGCTGAACACCAGGTGGCGCGGCCCGCTGCCTTCCGGCACCGGCACGAAGGGCGTCTCGGCGGCCACCAGCGGTCGCTCCGGCTGCTGCGGCAGATAGCGATAGACGAATACCTTGTCGGCGCCCAGATCCGGGGCGAAGACGAAGCGGCCGTCCGGAGTGGTCACCGCCGCGTGCACATGGCTGGACTGCTGGCGCGGGTGCTGTTCGCTGGGCTGGTGGAATTCGATCTGCGCCACCGGACTGAGCACGCCGCCGTCCTGGATCGGCAGCACCGCCAGCGAGCCCTCCGGCAGGCTGGAGTAGTTGGCCACGAACAGGAACTTGCCGTCGGTGCTGAGGCTGGAATGGGTCGGCTCGTCGCCCAGGCTCTTGACCTGGCTGATCTGCTGCAGGCGGCCATTGCCGGGTTCGAAACGATAGGAAGTGACCCGCCCGATGCTGTCGCCGCTCGAACCCCGGCCATTCTCGTTGACGGCGAACAGGGTCCGGCCATCCCGCGACAGGGTCAGAAACGAGGGGTTGGACGCCTTGACGATGCGCAGCGGGCCATCGATCTGACCATTGCGGCTGTTGAAGCGATAGACATACAGCCCCTGGCTGCTGCCCGCGGTGTAGCTGCCGACCAGCAGATTGAACAGACCGGGTTCGGCGCGGGCCGGGGCGTTGTGCCCCACGAGCAGGGCGAACAGGGCCAGCGGCAGCAGACGGGGCAGAGCTCTCATGGGAAATCCTTGGCGAGCGGTGGGCGTTGAGACCGATGCGGAGCGGCCCGGTTTCCCTACCGTCTGGAGGCGGAAGGCGGCCGTGCGCGGCGGCTATTCTACTGAAATCCGGGCTGGCACTGTGCCAGAGGCCTTTCGCCATTTATCGCCTGCGCCGGCGCGCTGGCGGTCTATGTCGGGTCAACCGGCGCGAGGAGGCCGCGCCAGAGCCTGCGGTGAACTCGGCATTGTCCGGGGGCTGCCGGTAAAAGAATTGGTCAGGCTAGTCCAGCACGCCCTGCAGAATGGCGTAGACGAGCCCGGTGCCCACGGCGACCAGCACCATGTCGGTCCCCAGGCGGCGCCATTCGTAGCCCGGATAATCCGGCAGCTGGCGGGCGATACCCGGCGGCAGCGGTCGGCCATACCCGGGAGGCAAAGGGTGCCCGCGTTCCAGACGCAGTCCTGGCGGCAGGTCGCCACCGCGGCCGATCTGGCCGCGCAGTGCCTGGATGCGCTCCCGCGCCGGTCCCAGATCCGGCGGCCCACCGGCGGCCGGTCCGGCACCCGGGCGACCCTGGCCGCGCGACCCGGGCCCCGGTCCCTGGCCATGGGGGCCACCCTGTTCCTGCCAGCCCGGTCCGTGCGGACCCTTGGGCCCGCCGGGTCCGTGATCCGGAGGCGCGGCCAGGGCCAGATTGCCGATCAGACAGAGGGCTGCAGTGGAAAGAAGGGTACGCATCGGCGGCTTCCTCGTAGAAGACGATGGCAGCGGTTATCCACTTGGAGTCTGGTTACTGAAAAAGACTCCCAGGTCATTCCCGGACTTATAGCCTGTGGATAAATCGGGGATAAAAGCGGTATAACTCCATGATAAATCCCCAAACGTTGTTAGGGACCAAATAAAAATTCTTTATTATCAATACCTTAAAAAGATGATCGGCTGGCTATCGAATCCGCTTTTTGTGGATAAAGCCTGGGACCCCCCTATGCTGACGTCCATTTTCGCCTGCACTCAAGCTCTGCGCGGAGCGATTTTCTCCAGCCTGGAAACGGAAAAGCCGCACCTGGACGACCGGGCGCGGCTTTTCTGGAGGTCGCCTTTCCCTATTCCGGCTTCTTCAGCTTGGGATTGGGAAAGAACTGCACGGCCTGCACCTTGGGATCGGGCTTCTTGGGCTTGAGCGCACTGATATTGACCCGCGTCGGCAATTCCTTGGGGACCGAATTGCCGCGCTCGTCCAGGGTGTCGCTGTAGCCGCAGGAGACGCACTCGCGGTTGGGCGTGCCGTCCTGGGTCCACATCTTCAGGGTGTCCTGCGCCTGGCACGCCGGGCAGACCGCCCCGGCGATGAACCTCTTGCGGATCGGCTCGCTCACGCCGCCTCCTCGCTCAGCCCGGAATGGCGGAGCAGGGCATCGATGCTGGGTTCGCGGCCGCGGAAGTCGACGAACAGCACCATGGGCGCCTGGGAGCCGCCGCGGGCCAGGATGGCTTCACGGAAGGCCCGACCGGTTTGCGGATTGAAGACGCCTTCTTCCTCGAACTTGGCGAAGGCATCGGCGGACAGCACCTCGGCCCACTTGTAGCTGTAGTAACCCGCGGCATAACCGCCGGCGAAGATGTGCGCGAAGCTGTTGGGAAAGCGGTTGTAGGCCGGCGGCCGTACCACGGAGATCTCGTCGCGGATGCCTTCCAGCACCTCGCGCACGCTGCGGCCGTCGCCATGGCTGGCATGCAATTCGAAGTCGAACAGCGAGAATTCCAGCTGGCGCAGCATCATCAGGCCGGACTGGAAGTTCTTAGCCGCCAGCATCTTGTCCAGCAGCGCCTGGGGCAGCGGCTCGCCGGTCTCGTAGTGACCGGAGATCAGCGCCAGGCCCTCGGGCTCCCAGCACCAGTTCTCCATGAACTGGCTGGGCAGCTCCACCGCATCCCAGGCCACGCCGTTGATGCCGGAGACGCTGGCGTGCTCGACGCGGGTCAGCAGGTGATGCAGGCCGTGGCCGAACTCGTGGAAGAGGGTGGTCACCTCGTCATGGGTGAGCAGCGCCGGCTGGCCGGGGCTGGCCGGGGTGAAGTTGCAGACCAGGTAGGCCACCGGATCGATCAGCCGGCCCTGGGCATCGCGACGCTTGTCGCGGGCACCGTCCATCCAGGCGCCACCGCGCTTGTTGGCGCGGGCATAGAGATCGAAGTAGAAGCGGCCGATGGAGGTACCGTTTTCCTTGATCTCGAACAGGCGCACGTCCGGGTGCCACTTCTCGAAATCGCGCAGTTCGGCGATCTCGATGCCATAGAGCTTCTGCACCGTGGCGAACAGGCCGGAGAGCACCTTGTCCACCGGGAACCAGGCGCGGACCTCCTCTTGGGACAGCGAATAGCGCTGCTGGCGCAGCTTTTCGGCGAAATAGCCGGTGTCCCAGCTCTGCAGATCCTGCACGCCCTGTTCGGCGGCGAAGGCACGCAGTTCTTCCAGGTCGCGCTGGGCGAAGGGCTTGGAGCGCACGGCGAGGTCGCGCAGGAAACCCAGGACCTGGTCGCTGCTCTCGGCCATCTTGGTGGCCAGCGACAGCTCGGCATAGTTGGCGTAGCCCAGCAGGCGCGCCAGTTCCTGGCGCAGATCGAGCAATTCCTCCATCACCGGGCCGTTGTCGAACTGGCCGGCGTTGGGGCCCTGCTCGGAGGCGCGGGTGGCGTAGGCGGCATAGACTTCCTCGCGCAGGGCGCGGTCATCGGCGTAGGTCATCACCGCGTAGTAGCTGGGGAATTCCAGGGTCACCAGCCAGCCGTCCAGCTCCTTGGCCTGGGCAGCGGCCTGCAGCTGGGCCTTGGCCGACTCGGGCAGGCCGGCGAGGGCGGCTTCATCGGTGAGGTGCTTGGTCCAGGCCTGCGTCGCGTCGAGCAACTGGTTGGAAAACTTGCTGCCCAGCTCGGACTTGCGCGCCTGGATGGCGGCATAGCGCTGCTGCTCCGCCGGCGGCAGGTCGATGCCGGACAGGCGGAAGTCACGCAGGGCGTGTTCCAGGGTGGTCTTCTGGCCGGCGTCGAAGCCCTTGGCTTCTTCGCTTTCGGCCAGGCGGCTGTAGGCCTGGAAGAGGTCCTTGTTCTGGCCGATCTCGGTGGAATAGGCCGACAGCTTGGGCAGGCAGGCCTCATAGGCGGCGCGCAGCTCGGCGCTGTTGCACACGGCGTTGAGGTGGCCGATGGGGCTCCAGGCCTGGCCCAGCCGATCGTTCAGCTCGTCCATCGCCAGCACCAGGCCGGCCCAGGTGGGGTGTTCCTTCTGCGTCTCCAGCAACTTGGCCAGGGCGGCACGGTTCTCGGCCAGGACGGTATCGATGGCCGGCTCGACGTGCTCGGGCTTGATGGCGGAAAAGGGCGGCAGGTCGTAGGACTGAAGCAGCGGATTGCTGGCGCTCACGGCGTTCCCCTCGGGGCGATGGCTTTGACAGTTATATATGGAGCCCATCCTAATAGGTCTCAAGACCCTTCCGACGAGAAAAGGTATCTATCGTGACCATAAGGACCTTCCAGGGTAAGACCCCGCACCTGGGCGAACGCGCCTTCGTCGATGCCACCGCGGTGGTAATCGGTGATGTCGAGCTCGGCGCAGACAGCTCGATATGGCCGCTGACAGTGATCCGCGGCGACATGCATCGCATCCGCATCGGCGCCCGCACCAGCATCCAGGACGGCAGCGTGCTGCATATCACCCACGCCGGCCCCTTCAATCCGGACGGCTATCCCTTGCTGATCGGCAGCGACGTCACCGTCGGCCACCAGGTGACCCTGCACGGCTGCACGATTGGCGACCGGGTGCTGGTGGGCATGGGCAGCATCGTCATGGACGGCGCGGTGGTGGAGGACGACGTGGTGATCGGCGCCGGCAGTCTGGTCCCGCCAGGCAAGCGGCTGGAAGGCGGCCACCTCTACGTCGGCCGCCCGGTCAAGCAGATCCGCCCGCTGGAGGAGAAGGAACGCGCCTTCTTCACCTACAGCGCCGGCAACTACGTGAAGCTCAAGGACCAGCATCTGGCCGAAGGCTA
The DNA here is from genome assembly GCF_014522265.1 of Pseudomonas oryzihabitans. Classification (GTDB taxonomy): domain Bacteria; phylum Pseudomonadota; class Gammaproteobacteria; order Pseudomonadales; family Pseudomonadaceae; genus Chryseomonas; species Chryseomonas aestiva. The sequence goes on along the minus strand of NZ_CP017024.1, from coordinate 1,642,722 downwards.
TGGGGAGGAGGGTGCCTAGGCGTCCGCATTCGTTGGCTTCGGAGACAAAGCCGCCTCAGCCGCAGAGCGAGCGCCGTAGCGTGGAAAACGGCGCAGCCTTTTCCACAGGTGACTTCATGGCGCGGGGCACGCCCTCACCCCAGAGAGGGCGCTATCCGAGTAGCCTGCAGAGCCGTAGCGTGGAAAACGGCGCAGCCTTTTCCACAGGTGACTTCGTGGCGCGAGGCTCGCCCTCACCCCAACCCTCTCCCAAAGGAAGACGGGGCTATCCGAGCGGGGGGTCATCTTCCACATCTCCGACCCGATCGCGATCAGCTGTTATGACCCAGCCCCTAGGAGCGGTCGCGTCGGCCGCGATCTGCCAACCCCGCAGCGGACAGGCTTCACCCAGCCGCGAATACAGCACCCCACGCAACGCCTGCAATTCGTCGATGCGCGCCTCGATGACCCTGAGCTTGTCGCGCAGCAGTTCCTGCAAATAGGCGTCGGGATCGGCAGCGCGCTCGACGTCCTCCAGGTTGGCGGCGATTTCCTGCAGGCTGAAACCCAGTCGCTGGGCGGTACGGATGTAGCCCAGCCATTCCACGGCTTCAGGCGGATAGTCACGATAACCGTTGGCCCGCCGCCGCGCCTTGAGCAGCCCTGGCGCTCGTAGAATCTCAGGGTGTCGCGACTCAGGCCGGTGGCCTGGGCGAGGGTGCCGATACGCATCCATTCTCCTTGACCCTGGACCTAGCTCCAGGGTCGACACTGGACTTCCTCTCGTTCAAGGAAGTCCGCCCATGTGGAAGCTTGCGCCCTATCTGCGGCTGGTCCGTGCCAGCGCCCTCTATGATCTGCTGGTTACCGCGCCCTTCGCCACCCCCTGGAGTCTCGCCTGGCTGCTGCGGCAGCTCGACGGTCTCGGCCAGGCACTGGGCCTGGCGCCCCTGGCGGAGTTCCCGCCGGAAGCCCTGCTGCTGGGCAATCTGCTGGGCTCCCTGGTGTGCGTCTGGTCTGTGCTGCGCCTGGTCAGGCCTTCTCTGCTGCTGGGACGCTACGACGCCGTGGCCAGGGGCCTGTTCGCCTTCTGGCAGGCCTGGGCGCTGTACCAGGGCGCCAGTCCCTTGCTGGCAATGTTCCTGGTAGTCGAAATCGGCTTCGGCGTCGCCCAGGCGTGGCCGGTATCTCTGGCCTCATGCCCCTGCTCGTTGGGCTTCGGCGATAGAACCGCCTCAGCCCAACCTACGACGACGACGCTCCAGTAGGTTGGCGCTGAGCGCAGCGAAGCCCAACACCGCCCAGGCCCGACCTCAGCCCAGCTGCCGCCTCAGCTCCGCCAGCACTGGAGCACCATCGGGACGCACGCCGCGCCAGAGTTCGAAGGCCTCGGCGGCCTGTTCCACCAGCATGCCCAGGCCGTCCAGGGTGTGGAAGGCACCCTCGTCCTGCGCCCAGCGGTTGAAGGGGGTGAGATCCTTGCCGTACATCATGTCGTAGGTCACCGTCTGCGGGCCGATAACCGCCTCCGACAGGGGCGGGCGACCGCCACCGAGACTGGCCGAGGTGCCGTTGATGATGACGTCGAAGGGCTCTCTCAGGGTGGAGAAGGAGGCCACCTCGATGGTCCCCAGCTCGGCGAACTCCCGCGCCAGTTGCACCGCCTTGAGTTCGGTGCGATTGGCCAGCACCAGTTGTCCGGGGTTGCAGGCCAGCAGCGGCTCCAGCACCCCGCGTACGGCGCCGCCGGCGCCCAGCACCAGGACGCGCTGGCCGGCCAGCTGCAGACCGGCGTTGACCGTGAGATCCCGGACCAGACCGGCGCCGTCGGTGTTGTCGCCGAGCAGGCGACCATTGGCCTGGCGCTTGAGGGTGTTGACCGCTCCGGCCCGCCGCGCGCGCAGGGTGAGTTCATCGCACAGCTGATAGGCCTCTTCCTTGAAGGGCACCGTGACATTGGCGCCCAGGCCGCTCTGGAAAAAGCTGCGGGCGCTTTCGCTGAAGCCGTCCAGCGGCGCCAGCAGCGTCCCGTAGTGCAGGCGCTGCCCGGTCTGGTCGGCGAACAGGCTGTGGATCAGCGGCGACTTGCTGTGGGCGATGGGATTGCCGAAGACGGCGTAGCGATCCATGGGCTCTATCCTGCGGGCGTCGGGGCGAGCGCGAGCCAGTCGCGGTCGGTGAGAAAGAAATCGGTCAGCCGCGCTTCCGGCGAGCCGGGCACGGGTTTCCAGTCATAGCCCCAGCGCACCTCGGGCGGCAGCGACATGAGGATGGACTCGGTGCGCCCGCCGGACTGCAGGCCGAACAGGGTGCCACGGTCATAGACCAAGTTGAATTCCACGTAGCGGCCGCGGCGATAGGCCTGGAATTCCCGCTCGGCCTGACCGTAGGGCTGGTCGCGGCGGCGCTGGACGATGGGCAGGTAGGCGTCGACGAAGGCATCGCCGATGGCGCGCTGGAAGGCGAAGCAGGTGTCGAAGTCCCAATCGTTCAGGTCGTCGAAGAACAGACCGCCGATGCCGCGCGGCTCGCCCCGGTGCTTAAGATGGAAATAGCGGTCGCACCAGGCCTTGTAGCGCGGATAGACGTCGGCGCCGAAGGGCGCGCAGGCGTCATGGCAGACCTGGTGCCAGTGCACGCAGTCGGCCTCGTTGCCGTAGTAGGGGGTGAGGTCGAGACCGCCACCGAACCACCAGACCGGCGCCTCGCCGGGCTTCTCGGCGAGAAAGAAGCGCACATTGGCGTGAGCCGTGGGGATATGGGGATTGCGCGGGTGCATGACCAGGGAGACACCCATGGCCTCGAAGCTGCGCCCGGCCAGTTCCGGACGATGGGCGCTGGCCGAGGGCGGCAGGCTGTCGCCATGCACATGGGAGAAGTTCACGCCGCCCTTTTCCAGCAGGGCGCCGTCGGCAATCACCCGGGTGCGGCCACCACCGCCGGTCGGCCGGGTCCAGGCGTCTTCGGCGAAGGCTGCGCTGCCATCCTCGGCCTCCAGTGCGGCGCAGATGCGCTCCTGCAGATCGAGCAGATAGGCCTTGACGGCCTCCAGGGAGGGATTCATCGCAAGGATTTCCACAACAGGCGGGGAGGGCGCAGAGCATAACACCCGTATCCGACCGGTTGACGCGGCCCGCGGTTGCGGCTTGGATGAAGGCTCACCCCAAGAGAGCCCGGCCAAGGGCTCCAACCAGGAGACACGCAAGCATGGCCCAGCGCATCCAGTTCAGCCGCACCGGTGGTCCCGAAGTACTCGAACTTGTGGATTTCGAACCCGCCGCGCCCGGCCCCGACGAGGTGCAGGTGCGCAACCACGCCATCGGCCTCAACTTTATCGAGACCTATTACCGCAGCGGCCTCTATCCGCCGCCGGCGCTGCCCTCGGGTCTGGGCACCGAGGGGGCCGGGGTGGTGGAAGCGGTCGGCAGCGCCGTCACCCGCTTCAAGGCCGGCGACCGCGTGGCCTATGCCACCGGGCCGCTGGGCGCCTATGCCGAGGTCCATGTGCTGCCCGAACGGCATCTAGTGCACCTGCCGGAGGCGATCTCCTTCGAACAGGGCGCCGCCGTCATGCTCAAGGGACTGACCGTGCAATACCTGCTGCGCCAGACCTATCCGCTGCAGGCCGGCGACACCGTGCTGTTCCATGCCGCGGCCGGGGGCGTCGGCTCCCTGGCCTGCCAGTGGGCCAAGGCCCTGGGCGTGCGTCTGATCGGCACCGCCGGCTCCCCGGAAAAGCTGGAAAAGGCCAAGGCGCTGGGTGCCTGGGCGGTGATCGACTACCGCCAGGAAGACGTCCCGGCGCGGGTCCGTGAATTGACCGAGGGCGCCAAGGTGCCGGTGGTCTACGACGGCGTCGGCAAGGACACCTGGGAGATGTCGCTGGACTGCCTGGCCCCACGCGGTCTCATGGTCAGCTTCGGCAACGCCTCCGGCGCGGTCACCGGGGTCAATCTGGGCATTCTCTCGCAGAAGGGCTCGCTCTATGTGACCCGGCCGACCCTGGCCACCTACGCCGCCTCCCCCGAAGCCCTGCAGGACATGGCCGATCAGCTGTTCGAGCTGATCAGCGATGGCCGCATCCAGGTGGACATCGGCCGACGCTATCCACTGGCCGAAGTGCAGGAGGCGCACCGGGCGCTGTCGGGTCGCGAGACCAGCGGCTCGACCATCCTGCTGCCCTGAGGCGAAGCACCCGGATGCCTGGCCGGGTAAATCGTGACGGCCATTAAGTTTCCCGCACCCAGGCGGCACGACGGGGGTAAACGCCGGTCTATCTCGGACAGTCAGGTCGCCTCGGCCTCGACGTTCTTTCCAGAATCGGCCGGATCGCTGCCCTCGTCATGCCTATCTCCAGCCCCCTCGCCAGCCTGCTCGACACCGCCACGGACACGGCGCTCATCACCCTGACCGCCGAAGGGCGGATCGGGCAGTGGTGTCCGAACGTCGCCCGGCTGCTGGGCTGGACGGCGCAGGACTGGCTCGGTGAATCCATCGTCGGCCTGCTGCTCCCGGAGCCGCCGGCCGACGGCTGGCTGACCGCCCTCGAACGCTGCCAGACCCAGGGCCTGCGCCACCGCGACGGTCACCTGGTACGCCTCGACCTGCATCTGGTGCCGCTGCGCCGGGCCGATGTCGCCGTGGGCTGGTTGCTGCATGTCTGGCAGGCCCCGGCGAGTCGTGCCCGTTTCGCCGCCCGGCGCAGCGCCGAGCGGGAGCTGCCACAACGCCTGCAGGCGCTCGGCGAATGGTCACGGCGCCTCGGCGGCACCACGGGTCTGGCCGCCTTGCGACTGTGCGCCACCCAGGCCCTGCGGGACCTGGCCAACGATCCCCAGGCGCGGCTGCTGTCCGTCGCCGAGGCGGGCAGTCCGCCAGTGGGTGAGTTGCTCATCCCCTTCGGTTCTGCCACTCAGCCCTTGGGCTATCTGCAACTGGGCGGCGCCGTCGAGGCGGACACCCGGCTGGTGCTGGATCAATTGGCCCTGCTGCTGGGCGCCCTGCTCATGCGGCAGCAGACCCAGGACCAGGTCCGCCACCTCGAACGGCGGTTGTCGCTGGAACAGGGGCTGCTGGCCAGCGTGCTGCAGCAGGCGCCCCTGGGCATCTCCATCACCGAGGCCGGCAGCGAAGAAGCGGTGATGCTCAACGACCGCGTCGATATCCTGCTGGGCAGACGTCCGGCCGGCGAGACGCTGGACGAACGCTATGGCGCCATCGGGGCCCTGCACGCCAATGGCCAGCCCTATGCGGTGGACGACTATCCCACGGTACGGGTACTGCGCAACGGCCAGGCGGTGGCGCCCGAGTTGATGCGCTATCGGCGACCCGACGGCAGCATCCGGCTGCTGGAGGTCTCCAGCGCCCCGGTCCGCTCCGCCACCGGCGAGGTGATCGCCTCGGTCACCCTGTTCGACGACGTCCAGCAGCGCGTCGATGCGGAAACCGCCCTGCGCGAACACAGCGCGCGCCTGGCCAGCCTGATCAACCAGGCGGCGGTCGGCATCTGCCAGACCGACGCCCGCGGGCGCATCCTGCTCGCCAATCGTCGCTATTGCGAAATGCTCGATCGCAACGAGGTCGGGGTGCTGGAGCAGACCCTGCAGGCCCAGACCCATCCCGAGGATCGGGCCATCCTGGAGCGCCACCTCGACACCCTGCGCGAGCGGGGCGACAGCTTCAAGCTGGACCAGCGCTTCCTGCGCCCCGACGGCACGGTGGTCTGGGTCAGCCTGCACGGCTCACCGCTGCAGTCGGAAGTCGGCCAGGCGCTGTCGGTGAGTCTGGTGGTGGTGGATCTCACCCAGCGCAAGCAGGCCGAAGCCGCGCTGCACCTGTCCAACCAGCGCTTCCGCAATGCCGTGGAGGCAGTGCAGGGAGTGGTCTGGACCAGCAACGCCCAGGGCCATCTGCTCGGCGAACAACTCGCCTGGAGCACCCTGACCGGGCAGAGTTATGCGCAGTATCAGCAGGACGGCTGGGCCGATGCCCTGCATCCCGAGGATGCCCCCCGCACCCTGCGTCGCTGGCGCCTGGCGGTGCAGCAGCAGGTGGATTTCCACGACGAGCACCGCCTGCGCTGTCGCGATGGTCAATGGCGCACCTTCAGCGTACGTGCCCTGCCGGTGCGGGAGAATGGCGTGGTCTGCGAATGGGTGGGCGTGCACACCGACGTCAGCGAGATCCGCATGGCCGAGCACCGCCTGCGGCGGCTGGCCGAATTGCTGGAACAGCGCGTCCACGAACGCACCGTCGAGCGTGACCGCATGTGGCGGGTCGCCGACGACCTGCTCGGCGTCATCCAGGGGCAACGCTGGCTCAGCCGCAATCCCGCCTGGGGCCGGACCCTGGGCTGGGACGACGAGGAATTGCGTCATCAGCCGCCGACCTCGCTGGAGCATCCGGACGATCCGCCGGTATTTCCGCGCCTGGCCGCCCTGCGCCACGGCGAGGTGCTCAGCGATCTGCCCGGGCGCCTGCGCACCCGCGACGGTCACTGGCGCCACATGATGTGGAAGGCCACCGCCGATCACGACGGACGCATCTATGTCTTCGGTCGCGACGTCACCGTCGAGCACGACGCCGCCCTGGCCCTGCAGAACGCCGAGGCCGCGCTGCGCCAGGCGCAGAAGATGGAAGCCATCGGCCATCTCACCGGCGGCATCGCCCATGACTTCAACAACCTGCTCACCGGCATCAGCGGCTCCCTGGAATTGCTGCGCCGCCGCCTGGATCAGGGGCGCCACGACAACCTGCAGCGCTACCTGGACACCGCCGAGCAATCCGCCACCCGCGCCGCTGCCCTGACCCATCGCCTGCTGGCCTTCGCCCGCCGGCAGACGCTGGATCCACGGCCGGTAAACGTCAATGACCTGATCCTGTCCCTGGAAGAACTCTTCCAGCGCACCCTGGGCGAACGCATCAGCCTGCGCAGCAGCCTCGCGCTGCAGTTGCCACCGGCGCGCACCGACACCAACCAGCTGGAGAACGCCCTGCTGAATCTGGTGATCAATGCTCGCGATGCCATGCCCGAGGGCGGCCAGCTGACCCTGGAAACCGCCGTCGATCACCTCACCGACCTGGCCGCCGAGCATGACCTGCCACCAGGTGATTACGTACGCCTGACCATCGCCGACACCGGTAGCGGCATGCCGGCCGAGGTGGTGGATCGCGCCTTCGATCCCTTCTTCACCACCAAGCCGATTGGCCAGGGCACCGGCCTGGGTCTGTCGATGCTCTATGGCTTCATCAAGCAGTCGGGTGGCCATGTGACCTTGGAGAGCGCATTGGGCAGTGGCACCCGCGTCAGCCTCTGGCTGCCCTGCGCCCCACCCGAGCGGCCGGCGGCGAGCGACACGCCCCAGCCGGCCATCGCCCAGAGTCGGGGCGAACGCCTGCTGCTGGTGGAAGACGATGTTTCGGTGCGACTGCTGCTACGCGAGATGCTCACCGAGCTGGGCTATCGCGTGCGCACCGCCGCCAGTGCCTCGGCGGCGCTCACCCTGGTCGACGGCGATCTGCCCTGTGACCTGCTGATCACCGATCTCGGCCTGCCGGATCTCGACGGTGCCGAGCTGGCAGGGCGTCTGCGCGAGCGCTGGCCGGAGCTGCCGGTGCTGTTCGTCAGTGGTCACGCCGAGCGGCCGACCCCGAATGGCGAGCTCTCGCTGGCCAAGCCGTTCCAGATCGATGCGCTGGCGCGGTTGCTGCGCCAACTGCTCGATTGACCTAGGGCCTAGGGCCGGAAGACCTTGCCGGTCACCAGGTCGCGAATCACGCTGGGATTCTTGCGCCCGCCCAGTTCGCCCATGAGGATGCCGTCCAGGTTATCGGGAAAGTACTGCTGGACCCGCAGCCGGGTGCGCGCGGCCGGGCGGCCGGCGGGATTGGCCGAAGTGGAGATCAGCGGCCCGGTCAGGGCGCAGAGTTCGCCCACCAGGGGATGCTCGGAGACCCGCAACGCCACGGTGGCGTGGGCGCCGGTCACCCAGCCGGGCAGGCGATTGTGGTGCGGCACCAGCCAGGTGTTAGGTCCTGGCCAGGTGCTGGCCAGCTTGGCCAGGGAGGCCTCGGGCAGATCGTGGAGCAGGAAGTCGAACTGGCGGATGTTGTCGGCCACCAGGATCAGACCCTTTTCCATCGGCCGCCGCTTGAGCATCAGCAGGCGATAGACCGCGGCCTGATCCCAGGGATCGCAGCCCAGGCCCCAGACGGCCTCGGTGGGGTAGGCCAGGACGCCCCCCTCGCGCACGATTCGTGCCGCCTGCCGCACTCGCCAGCTGTTATGCATCGCCTAGCCTCCGCCAAATCCCTGAAGTCTACCCGAGCGCGCTGCCGATGCCAGTCATCCGCCGCTAGCCGAGCCGACTCCAGCTGCCCTGCTGCGCCACCACCCGGCCTTCCAGCTCCAGCTCGGTCAGCTGGACCAGGACCTCCGGCAGCGACAGGCCGCAGAGCCGCGCCAGCTCTTCGCTGTTGAGCAGTCCGGCGGTCAGGTGGCGCAGCAGGGGATGATCCTCCACTGCCGCGGCCGCGGCGAGCGGGGCCAGGCTGCGCCAGCCCTGCAGGGCGTCGAGGATGTGTTCCACGCTTTCCACCAGTTGCGCGCCCTCGCGGATCAGCTGATGACAGCCGCGGGCGCCGGGATGATGGATGGAGCCGGGCAGGGCGAACACTTCGCGGCCCTGCTCGGCAGCCAGCCGCGCGGTGATCAGCGAACCGCTGGAGGGGCTGGCCTCCACCACCAGGGTACCCAAACTGAGACCGCTGATGATCCGGTTGCGCCGCGGGAAGTTGGCCGCCTGGGGCGTGCAGTCCAGCGGCAATTCCGAAACCAGCGCGCCACCCTCGGCCAGCAGGCGCCGGGCGAGACCCAGGTGCCGGCGCGGATAGAGCTGCCGCAAGCCGGTGCCCAGCACGGCGACCGTGCCACCGCCGGCCTCCAGGGCGCCCTGATGCGCCGCGCCATCGATGCCCAGCGCCAGGCCACTGGTGATGCAGAAGCCGGCCGCGGCCAGGCTGTGGGCGAAACGCCGGGCATTGTCCAGCCCCTGGGCACTGGCCTGGCGACTGCCGACCAGGGCCAGTTGCGGCCGTTCGAGCAACGCGACCTGTCCTTCGACGAACAGCAGCGGGGGTGGATCGGCGATCTCGGCCAGCAACGCCGGATAGCGCTCGTCACCCAGGCAGAGCAGGTGGCGTTCGGAGCCGTCCAGCCAGGCCAGCGCCTGATCGACCCGCTCGCGGGTCGCCGGGCTGCGACGGGCATCCGCGGCCACCGCCGGCAGGCGCAGGGCGCGCCAGGCCGAGGCGGGGCACTGAGGGCGGCAGCGGCGCTGCCAAAGGCATCCAGCAGCAGGCGCTGGCGCACCGCGCCGAGTTCCGGCAGGGCATGCAGGCGAAGCCGGGCGTCCAGCTCGGCAGGGGAGAAGCTGGCCATGGTGTCATCCTTGAGGGGTGGCCGGTCGCCGTCCTGGCGACCCGGGAGGGGTTAGGGGTTGCGCACCTTGTCCATGATTTCCAGCTGGCGGGTGGCGGTCAGGATCAGGCCGTAGCTGATCTTGTCGTAGGTGCGAAACACCATCAGCAGGCCGGCGCGCTCGTCGGGGATCTTCACCAGCTCGCCGGTGATGCGATCGCGCACCGTCTCGCCGGTCTTGTTGACCGCCAGCACATTGCCTTCGGTCAGGCCATCGCGGGTGCCCTTGTTCAGGGTCACCACATCGAACTGGCCGACCTGGGTGACGCCACGGGGCACGTCGAGGATCAGGCCGCTGATGTCACGCGCCGGCGCGCTGGGCATGAAGGTGGAATTCACCAGCCGCTCCTCGGTGGGGAACAGCCGGTCGCCCAGGCGGACCTCCTGGGTGGTCCGGGTCAGCCGCAGGGTGGCGATGTCACCTTCCTGGGTAACCAGATCGGCGCTGCCGATGAAGTCGCCGTTGATGCCGAGGAAGGCGCCGGTCTTGGGATCGACATAGGTCTTGCCCTGGCGATAGATGCCATAGGCCGAGACGCCCGGTTGCAGCTTGCCGCGCACATAGATGCGATCGCCAGCGCCGCTCACCACGCGCTCGGCGTTGCCGGCCACCACATAGGGCGCCGCCTGGAATTGTTCGGCCGAATCGATGGCGCGATTCTGCAGCAGGAAACTGTTGACCGCTTCCAGCGGAATGGCCGGGATGGCTTCGGCGATGGGCGTGCTGCGCACCGTGGGTGACAGCTTGACCGTGCCGCGCGAGGCGCCGCGGTTGAGCTGCAGGCGCGGCTGGCCGTCGACATAGCTCAGCACCAGGGTATCGCCGGGATAGATGAGGTGGGGATTCTTGATCTGCGGATTGGCCTGCCAGATCTCCGGCCATTCCCAGGGTTTGCTGAGGAATCTGGCGGAGATGTCCCAAAGGGTATCGCCGCGGACCACGGTATAGCTTTCCGGGTGATCCTGACGCAGGGTGACCGCTGCGTACGCCGACTGCAGGGCGCCCCCTGCAACCAGCAGCAGGGCGAACAAAGATTTCCTCATGCGTCGAATCCCTTTACACTTAGCTTTGAAGAACCGTCTTCACGCAAACGTCGGGGAATCGCCCCAGTCGTGCCCTGATCGCCACCTCTGTCGGCACCGGGCGGCGCAGGCGCTCATCCCCGTCGACCGACGTCATCCACCGTTCGGGACCAGCCCGAGCCGGGTGGAAACAACGCTGCGGCATCTTAGCAGCGCCCCTTGACTGTATTCCACAAGTGCCCTCAATGCCATGGCGATCCTAGACATCCTCGAATTCCCCGATCCCCGCCTGCGCACCGTTGCCAAGCCCATCGACACGGTGGACGACGCCCTGCGCCAGACCATCGACGACATGTTCGAGACCATGTACGAAGCGCCCGGCATCGGTCTGGCAGCCACCCAGGTCAACGTCCATCGTCGCCTGGTGGTGATCGACGTCAGCGAAGACAAGAGCGAACCCTTGGTCTTCATCAATCCCGAGGCCGAGCCGCTCACCCAGGAACTGGGCGAGTACCAGGAAGGCTGCCTGTCGATCCCCGGTTTCTACGAAAAGGTCTGCCGCCCCGAGCGCGTCCGGGTCAAGGCCCTGGACCGCGACGGCAAGGCGTTCGAGCTGGAGTGCGACGGCCTGCTGGCGGTGTGCATCCAGCACGAGATCGATCACCTCGACGGCAAGCTGTTCGTCGACTATCTGTCGCCACTCAAGCGCGATCGCATCAAGAAGAAGCTCGAAAAGCAGCAGCGCCACAAGGCCTGATCGCCCTGGCGGACGGCGTCATCGGCGTCCGCCGCTCGCCCTTTCCGCCAGGTCCGCCATGTCCAGATCCCTTCGCCTCGTCTTCGCCGGAACCCCGGAATTCGCCGCCGTGCACCTGCAGGCGCTGATCGACGCCGGTTATCCCATCGCCGCCGTCTACACCCAGCCGGATCGCCCCGCCGGGCGTGGCCAGAAACTGGCCATGAGTCCGGTCAAGCAGCTGGCGCTGAGCCACGGCATCCCCGTGCAGCAGCCGCCGACCCTGCGCGATCCCGCCGCCCAGGCCACCCTGGCGGCGCTGGAACCCGATCTGCTGGTGGTGGTGGCCTACGGCCTGATCCTGCCCCAGGCGGTGCTCGACATCCCCCGTCTGGGCTGCATCAACAGCCATGCCTCGCTGCTGCCGCGCTGGCGCGGCGCCGCGCCCATCCAGCGCGCCCTGGAGGCCGGCGATGCCGAGTCCGGGGTCACCGTGATGCGCATGGAAGCCGGTCTGGATACCGGCCCCATGCTGAGCAAGGTGACCACGCCGCTGACCGCCACGGACACCGGAGGCAGCCTGCACGATCGCCTGGCCGCCCTGGGCGCCGCTGCCGTGGTCCAGGCCCTGCCGGGTCTGGCCGACGGGAGTCTGCCGGGTGAGGTGCAGGACGACAACCTGGCCACCTACGCCCACAAGCTCAACAAGGACGAGGCCCGGCTGGACTGGGGTAGTCCGGCGGCGGAACTGGAGCGCCGTATCCGCGCCTTCGATCCCTGGCCGCTGTGCCACACCGCCCTGGCCGGCGAGCCACTCAAGGTCTGGGCCGCGGAACTGGCCGAAGGGCAGGGCGTGGCGGGCATGGTGCTGGATGCCGATCGCTCCGGCCTGCTGGTCGCCTGTGGCGAGGGTGCCCTGCGCCTGACCCGCCTGCAGCTGCCCGGTGGCAAGCCACTGGGCTTCGCCGATCTCTATAACGCCCGTCGCGAGCGCTTCGCCCCCGGTCAGGTGCTGGGTCTATGAATCCGCGACTGGCGGCTACCCGCGCCCTGGCGGCGGTCCTTGCCGGACGTGCCTCCCTGGGCAGCAGCCTGCCCGAGCAACTGGCCAAGGTCGATCCGCGTGACCGCGCCCTGGCCCAGGATCTGGCCTTCGGCACCGCCCGCTGGCAGCCGCGCCTGTCGCTGCTGGCGGAAAAGCTCATGGAAAAACCCTTCAAGGCCGGCGACCGCGATCTCGAAGCCCTGCTGCTGATCGGGCTCTACCAGCTGTTCCATACCCGCATCCCGGCCCATGCCGCCATCGGCGAGACGGTAGGCTGCGTCGACAAACTGAAGAAATCCTCGGCCAAGGGTCTGCTCAACGCCGTGCTGCGCCGCGCCCAGCGTGAATACGACAGCCTGCTGCCAGGCCTGGAGCATGATCCGGCCGCGCGCCTGGCCCATCCACGCTGGCTGCAGAAGACGCTCAAGGCACGCTGGCCGGAGCAGTGGGAAGCCGTCGCCACGGCCAACAACCTGCATCCGCCACTGATTCTCAGGGTTAATCGCCGTCAGGGCAGTCGCGACAGCTATCTGGCCGATCTGGCCGCCGCCGGCATCGAGGCCGTGCCCTGCGCCTTCAGCGCCGACGGCATCCGCCTGCTGCAGCCCCAGGACGTTACCGCCCTGCCGGGCTTTGCCACGGGGCGTCTCAGCGTGCAGGACGAAGCAGCCCAGCTGGCCGCTGAACTCCTGGAGCTGGCACCCGGCCAGCGGGTGCTGGACGCCTGTGCCGCGCCCGGTGGCAAGACCTGCCACCTGCTGGAACGCGAACCGGGGCTGGCCGAGGTGGTGGCGCTGGACGCCGATGCCGGCCGTCTGCAGCGGGTCGAGCAGAATCTGGCCCGTTTGGGCCTTACCGCCCGCACCCTGGCCGCCGACGGCCGCGCCGTGGCCGACTGGTGGGACGGCACGCCCTTCCAGCGCATCCTGCTGGACGCTCCCTGCAGCGCCACCGGGGTGATCCGCCGCCATCCGGACATCAAGCTGACCCGCCAGGCCAGCGACATCGCGCCCCTGGTGCAGCTGCAGGGCGAACTGCTGGACGCCCTCTGGCCGACGCTGGAGGTGGGCGGCATCCTGGTCTATGCCACCTGTTCGGTGCTACCGGAAGAAAACAGCGAAAACCTCGCCGCCTTTCTCGCCCGCACCCCGGGCGCCCGCGAACTGGATATCCCCGCCCCCTGGGGCCTCGCCCAGCCCCATGGCCGCCAGCTCCTGCCGCAGCCCGACGGCCACGACGGCTTCTATTACTGCAAACTGATCAAGATTGCTCGCTAGTCGCCGAAGGTAAGGCGGTGGTGATGGGCTGGGGCAATTCCAGCACCGGCGTGGCCTCGTCGAGACGGCGCAGGGTACCCTCCACCACCGCACCGTTCTCCATGCTCAGTTGGCGATAGGTGATGTTGCCGCGCACCCGGGCATTGGAGTGCAGTTCCAGCAGATGCTCGACCCGCAGATCGCCAACGATGGTGCCGTCGATCAAGGCGTCGTAGCTGCTTACGTCACCTTCCACCACACCATTGACGCTGAGCGCCAGGAGACTGGTGGTGCCCGGCTTGAAGCTGACGCTGCCCTGCACCCGCCCGTCGATCTTCAGGCCTTCGCTGAATTCCAGGTCGCCCTGGACCGCCAGGTTGTCGGCGATGAGACTGGAAAAGCCATTCACCGCGGGGCGGGGGGCCGCCTTCTTTCTATTGAACATCCGTGCTGCTCTCCAGCTAGGGTTTCTGATTCTGGCGACGGAAAAAGGCCAGCTCCGTGGTCAGGCGCTCGATCTGCGCCAGCAGAGCAGCGTTGCGCTCGGTCAGCTGGCGCTCGGCAGCCGTGCCCACTTGCCGATCCAGCGCCTGCTGCGCCAGACGATCGCGCAGGTGCTGATTCTCGGCTTGCAGGTGATTCAGTTCCGCCTGGTATCCCTGGTGGATCCGCTGCCCGACCACCAGCAACGCGAGCGGTATCAACAGCAGCAGGCCCAAGCCAACCCAGCCGGCCAGTCGCCGTCGCGGGACCGGCTGCAGGCGAAATTCGCCGCGCAGCAGCTCGCGACTCGACGCTCGACTAGTCGCGCGCCTGGCCATCGCGCTCGGGCTCCAGTCGGCCCAAGGCAAGAAAGCGCTGGGGGTCGAGGAATTGGCCGTCACGCAAGACCTCGAAATGCAGATGAGGCCCGGTCGAGCGTCCGGTGGAGCCCACCGCACCCAGGAGTTGCCCGGGGGTGACCACCTGGCCTTCCTTGACGAAGATGCGGCTCAGGTGGGCATAGCGGGTGACCAGGCCATTGCCGTGAGCGACCTCCACCCGATTGCCATAGCCACCCAGGGCGCCCGTGACCTGGACACGCCCCCCGGCCGCGGCGTGTACCTGGGTGCCAGTGGGCGCGGCGAAGTCGACACCGGAATGAAACGCCAGGTGACCGGTAAAGGGATCGACCCGATTGCCGAACAGCGATCCCAGACGGGCCTGTTCCACTGGGCGTAGCGAGGGAATCGCCATCAGGGCGGCATTGCGACTGGCCACCCGGTTCAGCAGCAGATCCAATTGTTGACGCAGGCAGAGCGCTACCTGTTCGCTGGCACCCAGCATGCGCAGAGGCAAGCCCTGGCTGGCGGTACCGGCGTTACAGGATCGCGCCGGCAGCCAGGCACCGCCCTGGGCACCTCGCGCGGAAGGCTCGACCAGCAGACTGGGGTCGACAGCGCTCACCTGGTCGCGCAATTGCCTGTTCTGCTCCAGCATCCGCTGCAGCGCCTGGGTATCGGCCTCCAGCGATTGCAGCCGGCCGACCAGCACGCCCATTCGCTCCAGGGCCACCGGTGTGCTGGCGCTGCCCGGAGTGTCAGCGACAGGGGCGGCCGGAGCTGCGGCAGGCGAAACCCGACCCCCCAGCCAGCAGCCCAGAGCGAATGTCAGCAGCGATGTCAGCGTCAGGATCAGCAGCCAGGGGCTCTTTGCCTGACGCGGGTCGACGATGTGGGCACCGTCCCGCACAAGCTTGCGACTGAGGGAAGAAAACAGCTTCATCAGATCCTGCGGCCGTCCTAGGCGCCGATAGATCAGTCAGCTTAAAGTGAAACACGTCACAAAATGATGGCAAAAGGCCTGTTCCAGACCAACCTGCCTGTCCACCTGACATATGGCATTTTCAGTGCCGGATCGCCAGGCTGCCGGTAGTCGGGGCAGAATGTTCGGCTCAGGGTCGTGAATCGGCCCGTCCCTCCCGCTGCTACCGGAGTCCGCCATGCTCGAATCCCTGGAGAAAATGCTCGCTCGCGGCCAGGACAACGCCCTGCTCAGGTTCGGACTGGGCAAGGGCTATCTGGATGCCGGGGAGCCCGCGCGGGCGATCGAGCACCTGGCGCGCTGCGTCGAATTCGATCCGGCCTATTCGGCGGCCTGGAAGCTGCTGGGCAAGGCCCATGAGGGGAGCGGCGATCTGGCCAGCGCCGAGGCAGCCTGGACCCAGGGCCTGCAGGCGGCGCAGGCCAGGGGCGACAAGCAGGCGGAAAAGGAGATGACGGTGTTTCTCAAGCGCCTGGCGCGCCGCGCTCAGTCCTGATCGCGCAGGAACCTGAGGCCCGCGCCGTCGGCGTCGGTGCGCATGACTTCCATGGTCACCTTGGGCGCCTCGATTGGCAGATCGAGTACCTGGCCGACCACGCGGGTGCCCTGCGGTAGCCGGGTCAGCTCGGGATGCACCACATAGACGCCACCATCGGACAGGTCGCGGGTCTCACCGACGATCTCGCCATCCGGATAGGCGATCCACAGCCGACACTTGAGTGGGGTACGGGTATGTTGGCGCTGATCGCGCGAATTCATCGCCTGACTCCCTGGCTTGGGCGTTCCCTAGAGGTTCGGGCAGCTTCCGGCAAAGCCCAGCGGCTGTCAGCCGCGCGCCGACCGAACGGTCCTGGCGAAGCGCCGAGCGATAGGTCATAGGATCACCGCCTGTCCCTCAGCGCCCGGGCAGGACCCGGGTGAAAGACCTCAGTACCACTTCTCCTCGCCATCCGGGCGATTCTTGAACCTCTTCATGCTCCACATGTACTGGGTCGGATAACGCCGTACGTAGCCGGCCAGCACCTCGCTCATGGCGGCCACCGAGACTTCCGGATCCGGGTCGTACATGGCCGGCGGCGCGGCCTCCAGGATCACCTTGTAGCCGCTGCCGTCTGCCAGGCGCACGGCATGGAAGAACACCCCGCGGGCCTTGCCGCGCGCCAGCAGCGAGGGCACGAACTTGCTGGTCAGGGCGGTGGTGCCGAGGAAGGGCACGAAGAGGCCGGCGCTGCGACTCGGCTCGGGATCGGCCGGAATCCCCACGGCGCCGCCGCGTCGGACTTCCTTGATCACGCTGATGATGCCTTCCGGCGTGGAGGGCGCCACGCGGTTGCCCAGCTGGACCCGCTGGCGCTTGAGCAGGTCGTCCACCGCCTTCAGCTTGGGCGGCCGATAGAAGATGATCGGCTTGGCATGGGAGCAATAGAAGTGGTTGAGCAATTCCCAGTTGCCCAGGTGGCTGGTGATGCCCACCACGCCATCGCCGGAGGCCAGGGCTTCCTGCAGGACGTCCATGCCTTCCACCTCGCGCACCAGGCGCAGGGAACGCTGGGGCGACCAGATCCAGGCGCAGGCGCTCTCGGTCAGGGTCTTGCCGATGCCACGCAGGCACTCGCGCGACAGCCGCTCCAGGCCGGCGGCGTCGAGTTCGGGGAAACAGTGGGCGAGGTTGATGCGGGTAACCTTGCTGGCGCGGGTCGGCAGCTTCCACATGCACCAGCCGATGAATCCACCCAAGCGCTGGACCAATGGCCAGGGCAGCAGGGCGAAAAGGCGCAGGAAGGCGATCATCAGCGCGCCTTTGAATCTTTCCAAAAGAGGGACTCCTGTCTGAATGCGCCGACAGTTTAGCGTCTACAAGTCCCGGAAACGTTAAGAAAGCGTAAGGTTCGCGCCAACTGACGCCTATACATTCGACTTTTCCTGCAGTTCTGCCGACGAAGACGCCAATTCGGCATGGCGGTCGCAATCGAGGGTATGGTCCATCACCAGACCCATGGCCTGCATGAAGGCGTAGCAGATGGTCGGACCGACAAAGGTGAAACCGGCCCGCTTGAGCGCCTTGCTCATGGCCTCCGCTTCCGGGGTGATCGCCGGCACCTCCTGGCGATCGCGAAAGTGATTGATCCTGGGCGCGCCACCGACAAAGGACCACAGCCAGCCGGAAGGGTCTTCGAGTCTCAGCCAGGCCTGGGCATTCTGACGAGCGGCGCGCAGCTTGGCGCCATTGCGGATGATGCCCGGGTCCTGCATCAGCACGGCGATCTCGGCATCGCTCAGCTGCGCCAAGCGCGCGGGATCGAAGCCATGCAGCACCTGGCGATAGCGCTCGCGCTTCTTCAGCACGGTGATCCATGACAGTCCGGCCTGGAAGCCTTCCAGCAGGAGAAATTCGAAGAGCACCGCCGGATCGCGCTGGGGCACGCCCCATTCATGGTCGTGATACTCGATGTACAGCGGATCGGCGGTGCACCAGAAACAACGCGGCATGGCGAAGGCTCGGACGGCGAGGGGAGACGTCACCTTAGCGCAGTTGAGCGCCAGCGGAGGCGAGTCATAACAGCCTCTGGAATGGGTAGCACGGCGAACGCGCTGAATGCACGTTTCTAACAGACTGCAGGCGCTGCTACCGTAGCAGCAGCTACCTATATCGCGGCCATGGGCCGCTCCTACAGGCCAACCCGTACCTGTAGGAGCGGCCCATGGCCGCGATAAAGCGCGCAGCCGGTCATCTCTGCCCAATACCGCCAGGCAGCCCTAATCCGCCAATGCGGCCACCCCCGGCTTTCAGCTATACTCCCCGGCTTTTCGTCGCAGCCGAACGGGTATCTTTCGTGAGCCAGTCCAAGCCCACCGTGCGCACCTTCCAAGACTTGATCCTGGCCTTGCAGCAATACTGGGCCGAGCAGGGCTGCGTGGTACTCCAGCCCTATGACATGGAAGTCGGCGCCGGTACCTTCCACACCGCCACCTTCCTGCGCGCCATCGGTCCCGAGACCTGGAACGCCGCCTATGTGCAGCCCAGCCGCCGTCCCACCGATGGCCGCTATGGCGAGAACCCCAATCGCCTGCAGCACTACTACCAGTTCCAGGTGGTCCTCAAGCCCAATCCGGACAACTTCCAGGAGCTCTACCTCGGCTCCCTGGCCGCCATCGGCCTGGATCCGCTGGTGCACGACGTACGCTTCGTCGAGGACAACTGGGAATCGCCCACCCTGGGCGCCTGGGGTCTGGGCTGGGAAGTCTGGCTCAACGGCATGGAAGTCACCCAGTTCACCTACTTCCAGCAGGCGGGCGGTATCGAGTGCTATCCGGTGACCGGCGAGATCACCTATGGCCTGGAACGCCTGGCCATGTACCTGCAGGGCGTGGACTCGGTCTACGACCTGATCTGGGCCGACGGCCCCTTCGGCACCGTGACCTACGGCGACGTCTTCCACCAGAACGAAGTGGAGCAGAGCACCTACAACTTCGAGCACGCCAATGTGCCCAAGCTGTTCGAACTGTTCGACTTCTACGAGTCCGAGGCCAATCGCCTGATCGCCCTGGACCTGCCGCTGCCCACCTACGAGATGGTGCTCAAGGCCTCCCACACCTTCAACCTGCTGGACGCCCGCCGCGCCATCTCGGTGACCGAGCGCCAGCGTTACATCCTGCGCGTGCGCACCCTGGCACGCAGCGTCGCCCAGGGCTACTTCAAGGCCCGCGCCCGGCTGGGCTTCCCGCTGGCCAGCCCCGCGCTGCGTGACGAGGTCCTGGGTCGCGACGATGTCCAGGCGCTGCTCAAGGAGGGCGAATGATGAGCACCACTCTGGATTTCCTGGTCGAACTGGGTACCGAAGAACTGCCACCCAAGGCACTCAAGACCCTGGGCGACAGCTTTCTCGCCGGCATCGAGAAGGGCCTCAAGCAGGCCGGTCTCGGCTATGCCAGCGCCCGCGCCTATGCCGCGCCGCGCCGCCTGGCCGTGCTGGTTGAAGCCCTGCAGACCCAGCAGCCCGAGCGTAGCGTCAATCTGGACGGCCCGCCGCTCCAGGCCGCCTTTGGCGCCGATGGCCAGCCGACCCAGGCCGCCCTGGGCTTCGCCCGCAAGTGTGGCGTCGACATCAGCGCCATCGATCGCAGCGGCCCCAAGCTGAGATTCTCCCAGAGCATTCCTGGGCAGCCGGCGGCCAGCCTGCTGCCCGGCATCGTCGAAGCCTCCCTGGCCGAGCTGCCGATTCCCAAGCGCATGCGCTGGGCCGCCCGCCGCGAGGAATTCGTCCGTCCCACCCAGTGGCTGGTGATGCTGCTGGGTGATGAGGTCATCGACTGCGAGATCCTCACCCGCCGTGCCGGTCGTGAGTCCCGCGGCCATCGCTTCCACCATCCCGATGCCGTGCGCATCAGCGCCCCGGCCCACTACGCCGCCGACCTGCGCGCCGCCCATGTGCTGGCCGACTTCGCCGAGCGCCGCCAGCTCATCGAATCCCGCGTAGCCGAGCTGGCTGCGGCGGAGCAGGGCAGCGCCGTGGTGCCGCCCGCGCTGCTGGACGAGGTGACCGCCCTGGTGGAATGGCCGGTGCCGCTGGTCTGCGCCTTCGAGGAACGTTTCCTCGAGGTGCCCCAGGAAGCCCTGATCACCACCATGCAGGACAACCAGAAGTACTTCTGCCTGCTGGACGCCCAGGGCAAGCTGCTGCCGCGCTTCATCACCGTGGCCAACCTGGAAAGCAAGGATCCGGCGCAGATCGTCAGCGGCAACGAGAAGGTGGTCCGCCCCCGTCTCACCGACGCCGAGTTCTTCTTCAAGCAGGACCAGAAGCAGCCGCTGGAAAGCTTCAACGAGCGCCTCAAGAACGTGGTCTTCCAGGCCCAGCTCGGCACCGTCTACGACAAGGCCCAGCGCCTCGCCGCCCTGGCCGCCTTTATCGCCGAGCGTATCGGCGGTGATGCCGAGCGCGCCCACCGTGCCGGCGTGCTCGCCAAGTGCGACCTGGCCACCGAGATGGTTGGCGAATTCCCCGAGATGCAGGGCATCGCCGGCTACTACTACGCCAGGAAAGGCGGCGAGGCCGAAGACGTGGCCCTGGCGCTCAACGAGCAGTACATGCCGCGCGGTGCTGGCGCCGAACTGCCGAAGACCCTGACCGGCGCCGCCGTGGCCCTGGCCGACAAGCTCGACACCCTGGTCGGCATCTTCGGCATCGGCATGTTGCCCACCGGCAGCAAGGATCCCTTCGCCCTGCGCCGGCAGGCCCTGGGCGTGCTGCGCATCCTCATCGAGAAGGGCCTGGAGCTGGATCTGCCAGCCGCCGTCGCCTTCGCCATCGCCGGCTATGGCGAGCGGGTCAAGGCTGCCGGCCTGCAGGAGCAGGTGCTGGACTTCGTCTTCGACCGTTTGCGCGCCCGCTACGAGGACGAAGGCGTCGACACCGCGGCCTACCTGGCGGTACGCGCCCTGCGTCCGGCCTCGGCGCTGGACTTCGACCAGCGCGTCCAGGCCGTGCAGGCCTTCCGTCGTCTGCCCGAGGCCGAGGCCCTGGCCGCCGCCAACAAGCGCGTCTCCAACCTGCTCGGCAAGTTCGAAGGCCAGGTCGCGGCCCAGGCCGATGCCGCCCTGTTCGAGACCGACGCCGAACGCACCCTGGCCGCCGCCATCGCCGAGGCCGAGCGGGATGCCGCGCCCCTGGCCGAAGCCCGTCGCTATGGCGCAGCCCTGGAGCGCCTGGCCAGTCTGCGCGCGCCGGTGGATGCCTTCTTCGACGAGGTGCTGGTCAACGCCGAGGACGAGCGTGTCCGCGCCAATCGCTATGCGCTGCTCGCTCACCTGCGTGGCCTGTTCCTCGGCATCGCCGACATCTCGGTGCTGGGCTAGGGCATGAAACTGATCGTGCTGGACCGCGACGGCGTCATCAATGTCGATTCCGATGACTACGTACGCAGCGCCGCGCAGTGGCAACCGCTGCCCGGTAGCCTGGCGGCCATCGCCCGGCTGAACCGGGCCGGTTGGCAGGTGGCCGTGGCTACCAACCAGTCCGGTCTGGCGCGCGGTTACTTCACGGAAGACGACCTCGCGGCCATGCACGAGAAACTGCAGCGGCTGCTGGCGGAGGAGGGCGGTCGGGTCGACCTGATCCTCCACTGCCCCCATGGCCCGGAAGCCGGCTGCGACTGCCGCAAGCCGCTGCCCGGCCTGTTTCGCGCCATCGCCCACCACTATGGCCGTACCGACCTGGGCGGTGTCCCGGTGGTGGGCGACAGCCTGCGCGATCTGGAAGCCGGCATGGCCCTTGGCTGCACGCCCTTTCTGGTGCGTACCGGCAAGGGCGAGCGCACCCTGGCCAAGCCTTTGCCATCCGGTACCCGGGTCTTCGCCGACCTGGCGGCGGTGGCTGATCATCTGCTCGAGGAAGCGCCCTGATGCGGCTCTTGCGTACCCTGTTGTTCTATGTGCTGCTGGGGACCAGCGGCATCCTCTGGTCCTGCGTCAGCCTGCTGATCGCGCCCTTCCTGGCCTATCGCGCCCGCTATCGGCTGGTGGTCAAGGCCTGGACCGGTTTCGCCGTCTGGCTGGCCAAGGTCATCTGCGGCATCCGCTACGAGATCGACGGCCTGGAAAACGTCCCGGCGCAGCCCTGCGTGATCGTGGCCAACCACCAGAGCACCTGGGAAACCTTCTTCCTGTCCGCCCAGTTCGAGCCCACCTCCCAGGTGATCAAGCGCGAATTGCTCAGGATTCCCTTCTTTGGCTGGGCCTTCTCGCTGCTCAAGCCCATCGCCATCGACCGTGACAACGGCAAACTGGCCCTGCAGCAGCTGACCGAGCAAGGCGGCCGTTATCTTGCCCAGGGCTGCTGGGTACTGATCTTTCCCCAGGGCACCCGCATCGATTACGGTCAGATGGGCAAGTTCTCCCGCGGTGGCGCCGCCCTGGCCTGCAGCCTCAACGTGCCCATCCTGCCCATCGCCCACGATGCCGGCGCCTACTGGCCCAATCGCTCCTGGATCAAGTCGCCGGGGACCATCAAGGTCAGCATCGGCCCGCTGCTCCATCCCCAGGGCCAGGATCCCCGCGCCATCGTCGATCTCAATAATCGCTGCTTCGCCTTCATCGAGCAGGCCCTGGCCCCCAAGCCCGATGCCGACCCGGCCGAGCGCTGCGTAGCCTGAGCGCCAGGCCGCAAGGCCTGGCTCTTTCCACCTCTTTTCCTCCCTTTTCCCACAGACTTATCCACAGGCTGTGCCAAGCTTTTCGCGCATCCGAATTTTGGGCTGCTAGCGCGGATTGACCGTCATCCACAAGTACCGACAAGCTTATTCCCAGGCTTATCCACAGGAACGTCCTTTATATCCTGTGTCTCTATGCCGCATGGCACGGCCCCTTTACGGATATTTTCGGCGTTGATCAAAAGCGGCTGAGGAAAACTATCCACAAAACCTTCGGCTATAAGATGAACGGCGTTCGTTGTCGTGGAACGAAACGGCGCGACTCTCTAGCCAGAATGTTTTCCACAAAAAAGCCCCGCATGGCGGGGCTTGTGCATAACCGCAGTCGATCAGACGTCGAGGTTCGATACCGCCAGGGCGTTGCTCTCGATGAAGTCGCGACGCGGCTCCACGTGATCGCCCATCAGGGTATTGAAGATCTGATCGGCCGCTACGGCATCCTCGATGGTTACCTGCAGCATGCGGCGCACGTTCGGGTCCATGGTGGTTTCCCACAGCTGATCCGGATTCATCTCACCCAGGCCCTTGTAGCGCTGGATGTTGAATCTCTTGCTGGTCTCGTTCATCAGCCATTCCCAGGCTTCCTTGAAGGTGCTGACCGGGCGACGGCGTTCACCGCGCTTGGCATAGGCGCCTTCTTCCAGCAGGTTGTCCAGCTGGGCGGCCAGCTCGGTCACCAGGCGGTAATCGTTGCTACCGAAGAAATCCCGGTTGAAGGTGACGTAGCTGGACAGGCCATGGGCGCGGGTTTCCACCTCTGGTAGCCATAGGCCTCGCTCGCGGTCCTCGCGCAAGCTGACGCGGTAGGTAGTGCCAGAGCGTTCGGAGGTCTGCAGGCGCGCGCTAAGGCCTTCCAGCCACTGACGCATCGCCGCTTCATCAGCCAGCTGATCGACACCGACCCGCGGCAGGTACAGCAGGTGTTCGCTGACGGCGGCCGGATACAGCCGCGACAGGCGCTTGAAGGTCTTCATCACCTGGCGATAGCTGTTCACCAGCTTTTCGAGTTCCACGCCGGACAGGCCCGGGGCGTTCTCGTTGACGTGCAGGCTGGCCTCTTCCAGGGCGGTCTGGGTCAGGTATTCCTCCATCGCCTCGTCGTCCTTGATGTACTGCTCCTGCTTGCCACGCTTCACCTTGTACAGCGGCGGCTGGGCGATGTAGATGTAGCCCCGCTCGATCAGCAGCGGCATCTGGCGGAAGAAGAAGGTCAGCAGCAGGGTACGGATGTGCGAACCGTCCACATCGGCATCGGTCATGATGATGATGTTGTGGTAGCGCAGCTTGTCGATGTTGAATTCTTCGCGGCCGATGCCGCAGCCCAGCGCGGTGATCAGGGTGCCCACCTCCTGGGAGGAGAGCATCTTGTCGAAGCGCGCCTTCTCCACGTTGAGGATCTTGCCCTTGAGCGGCAGGATCGCCTGGGTGCGCCGGTTGCGGCCCTGCTTGGCCGAACCACCGGCGGAGTCACCCTCCACGATGTAGAGTTCGGACAGCGCCGGATCCTTCTCCTGGCAGTCCGCCAGCTTGCCCGGCAGGCCGGCGATGTCCAGGGCGCCCTTGCGGCGGGTCATCTCGCGCGCCTTGCGCGCCGCTTCCCGGGCCCGGGCCGCGTCGATCATCTTGCCGACCACCGCCTTGGCTTCGTTGGGGTTCTCCAGCAGGAAGTCGGAGAAGTGCTTGCCCATCTCCTGTTCCACCGCGGTCTTCACCTCGGAGGAGACCAGCTTGTCCTTGGTCTGGGAGGAGAACTTGGGATCCGGCACCTTGACCGAGATGATGGCGGTCAGGCCTTCACGGGCGTCGTCACCGGTGGTGGCCACCTTGAACTTCTTGGCCAGGCCCTCGGCCTCGATGTAGCTGTTCAGGTTGCGTGTCAGCGCCGAGCGAAAGCCCGCCAGGTGGGTGCCGCCATCGCGCTGGGGAATGTTGTTGGTGAAGCAGAGGATGTTCTCGTTGAAGCTGTCGTTCCACTGCAGTGCCACTTCCACGCCGACGCCATCGTCTTCGCGCTGCACCTGGAAGTGGAATACCTCGTTCACCGCGGTCTTGTTGGTGTTCAGGTAGTCGACGAAGGCGCGCAGGCCGCCCTCGTACTTGAACAGCTCTTCCTTGCCGCTGCGCTCGTCACGCAGGACGATGCCGACGCCGGAGTTGAGGAAGGACAGTTCGCGAATCCGCTTGGCCAGGATGTCCCAGCTGAACTGGATGTTGTTGAAGGTCTCGGCGGACGGCTTGAAATGCACCTGGGTACCGGTGGTGTCGGTCTCGCCGATCACTGCCAGCGGCGCCTGGGGTACGCCGTGCACATAGACCTGCTCCCACAGCTGACCGGCGCGGCGGATGGTCAGGCGCAGCTCCTCGGAGAGGGCGTTCACCACCGAGACGCCCACGCCGTGCAGGCCGCCGGACACCTTGTAGGTGTTGTCGTCGAACTTACCACCGGCGTGCAGCACGGTCATGATGACTTCGGCCGCCGAGACGCCTTCTTCCTTGTGGATGTCCACCGGGATGCCGCGGCCGTTGTCGCGCACGGTGATGGATTCATCCATGTGGATGGTGATGCTGATCTCGCTGCAGAAGCCGGCCAGGGCCTCGTCGATGGAGTTGTCCACCACCTCGAAGACCATGTGGTGCAGGCCGGTGCCGTCATCGGTGTCGCCGATGTACATGCCGGGGCGCTTGCGCACGGCATCCAGTCCCTTCAGCACCTTGATGCTGGAAGAGTCGTAGGTATTGGTCTCGCTCATGCTTGGCTCCCGCTAGTGTGGGTCTGCTTGATATGGCCGTGTTCCACGTGAAACACGCTGACCTCTGTCTCCGGCCGCCAGGCGGCCTGTAGCGTCTCGCGCTCGACACAGGTGATGAAGACTTGGCACTCCAGTGCCTCCAGCAGCCGGCACAAGGCCAGCCGGTGTCCCTCGTCCAGTTCCGAGGGCAGGTCGTCGATGAGATAGACGCACTGGCCCCGCTTGACCTGGTTGACCAACCGCCCCTGGGCGATGCGCAACGCGCACACCACCAGCTTCTGCTGGCCGCGCGACAGGATGTCCGCCGCGTTGTGGTTGCCGATGCGAATGCGCAGGTCGGCGCGCTGGGGCCCGGCCTGGGTATGTCCCAGCTGCAGATCCCGCGGCAGACTGTCCGCCAGCACCTCGCGCAGATCGCGCTCGCGGTCCCAGCCGCGGTAGTAGCTCAGGGTCAGGCCGTCGAGCTGGATCAGCTCGGCCAGTACCGCGGTGAATTCCGGCTTCAGACGCTGGATATAGGCCTGGCGAAAGCCATCGATCTCGGCGCTGGCCAGGGCCAGTTCCTGATCCCAGGCGGCCTGCGCCGCAGGGTCGATTTTACCACGTCTGAGCCAGTGATTTCGCTGCCTGAGCGCCTTTTGCAGGCGTTGCCATAGCGGTAGAAATCGCTGTTCCTCGTGGAACACGCCCCAGTCGAGAAACTGCCGCCTGATCTTGGGGCTGCCTTCGAGCAGCCGGAAGCCGTCGGGATTGATCAGCTGCAGCGGCAGCACCTCGGCCAGTTGCGCCGCGCTACGGGCATTCTCGCCATTGATGCGGATCTGGTAGTCACCGCCGCGCTCGCGTTGGATACCCAGGTTGCAATCCTGGCCACCGGGCAGCCGCACCTGGCCGAACACCGTGCAACTGGCCTGCTCGTGCTGGATGACCGGCGCCAGCTTGGTGCTGCGAAAGGAGCGGGCCAGGCCCAGCAGGTGGATGGCTTCCAGCAGGCTGGTCTTGCCGCTGCCGTTGGCGCCATGCAGGAGGTTGACCCGGGGCGAGGGCTGAAGCGCGACCGCCTGCAGATTGCGCAGGCGGTCGGCGTTGAAACGGATCAGCGTCATCGAGCGGCGATCAGAGGCGCATCGGCATCACGACATAGGAGGAGTCGTCGTTGCCCGCCTCCTGCAACAGCGCACTGCTGCTGGAATCGGACAGGGTGATGCGCACCTGATCGGTGGTCATCACGCCGAGCACGTCGAGCAGGTAGCTGACGTTGAAACCGATCTCCAGGCTGCCGCCGTCGTAGTCGACCTGCAGTTCTTCCTCGGCCTCTTCCTGCTCCGGGTTGTTGGCCTGGATCTTCATGAAGCCGTTTTCCAGCTGCAGGCGGATACCACGGTACTTCTCGTTGGAGAGAATGGCGGTGCGGCTGAAGGCTTCGCGCAGATGCTGGCGCTCGCCCAGTACCAGCTTGTCGCCATGCCGCGGCAGCACGCGCTCGTAGTCGGGGAACTTGCCGTCCACCAGCTTGGAGGTAAAGGTGAAGTCGCCGGTGGTGGCGCGGATATGGTGCTGGCCCAGGACCACGTTGACCGGCTCTTCCGGTTCGGTGAGCAGGCGCGACAACTCCAGGATGCCCTTGCGCGGCACGATGACCTGGTGCTTCTCGGCCTGGTCGACGTCGGCTTCCAGCATGCACATGGCCAGGCGGTGACCATCGGTGGCCACGGCGCGCAGCCGGCCGGTGCTGGCTTCCAGCAGCATGCCGTTAAGGTAGTAGCGCACGTCCTGCTGGGCCATGGCGAAGCCAGTGCGCTCGATCAGACGGCGCAGGCGGCCCTGGGGAATGCTGAACTTCAGCGAACCCGGACCTTCCTCCACGGTGGGGAAGTCGTTGGCCGGCAGGGTGGACAGGGTGAAGCGACTGCGTCCGGCACGAATCAGCAGCTTCTGCTCCTCGGTACGGATGTCGATCAGCGCATCGGGCTGCAGGCTCTTGCAGATGTCCATCAGCTTGCGCGCCGGCACGGTGATCTCGCCGGCTTCGGCGGCTTCTTCCAGATCGACCCTTCCAACCAGCTCGACTTCCAGGTCGGTACCGGTCAGCGAGAGGCGCTGGCCTTCCACGACCAGGAGTACGTTGGACAGCACCGGCAGCGTTTGCCGACGTTCCACGACACCGGCCACCAGCTGCAGCGGTTTCAACAGGGCTTCGCGTTGAATGGTGAAATGCATGGTCAGGTCCTTGCCAGGGCCGCGTCCGTCAGGTGGTCAGGGTACGCAGCAGGTTCTTGTAATCCTCGCGGATATCCGCGTCGGATTCCCGAAGTTCGGCGATCTTGCGACAGGCATGCAACACCGTCGTGTGATCGCGTCCGCCAAAGGCGTCGCCGATTTCCGGCAGGCTGTGGTTGGTCAGTTCCTTGGACAGCGCCATGGCGACCTGCCGCGGCCGGGCGACCGAGCGCGAGCGGCGTTTTGACAGCAGATCGGCGATCTTGATCTTGTAGTACTCGGCCGCGGTGCGCTGAATGTTGTCGATGCTGACCAGCTTGTCCTGCAGCGCCAGCAGATCCTTGAGCGACTCGCGGATCAGCTCGATGGTGATGTCGCGGCCCATGAAGTGGGCATGGGCGATCACCCGCTTGAGCGCGCCTTCCAGTTCCCGCACGTTGGAACGGATGCGCTGGGCAATGAAGAAGGCGGCGTCGTGGGGCAGGTCGACCTTGGCCTGGTCGGCCTTCTTCATCAGGATCGCGACCCGCGTCTCCAGCTCCGGCGGCTCCACGGCTACGGTGAGCCCCCAGCCGAAGCGCGACTTGAGCCGCTCTTCCAGGCCATCGATCTCCTTGGGATAGCGGTCGCTGGTGAGGATCACCTGTTGTCCACCTTCGAGCAGGGCATTGAAGGTGTGGAAAAACTCTTCCTGCGAACGCTCCTTGCGGGCGAAGAACTGGATGTCATCGATCAGCAGCGCATCCACCGAGCGGTAGAAACGCTTGAATTCGTTGATGGCGTTGAGCTGCAGCGCCTTGACCATGTCGGCGACGAAGCGCTCCGAATGCAGATAGACGATCTTGGCGTTCGGATTGCGCTTGAGCAGGTGGTTGCCCACCGCGTGCATCAGGTGGGTCTTGCCCAGACCCACGCCGCCATAGAGGAAGAGCGGGTTGTACCCGTGCTTGGGATTGTCCGCCACCTGCCAGGCCGCCGCGCGGGCCAGCTGGTTGGACTTGCCCTCGACGAAGTTCTCGAAGGTGAAGGTGCGGTTCAGATAGCTGGTGTGCTTGAGCGCACCCTCCACCTGCACGGTACGTTCGGTCTTGACGGCCGGCTCGTCGGCCAATTCCGCCGTCACGTCTTCCAGGGCGACGCCCGCGGTGACGATGTCCGATTGGATCGGTTGCGGCGCCTGCACCGGTGGTGGCAGCGGAGCGCTCTGGCTGTTCGGCGTCTGGACCGCGCGCGGCTTGTTGCTGCGCTTGCTGCCGATCAGCAGGGACAGCACCGGGGCGATACCGTCGTCGGCATGCTCTTCGAGCAATTCGAGCAGGCGGCCCAGGTATTTTTCGTTGACCCAGTCGAGCACGAAGCGGTTGGGCGCGAACACCCGCAGCTCATCCCCTTCCGCTTCCACCTGCAGTGGCCGGATCCAGGTATTGAATTGTTGCGAAGGCAACTCGTCGCGCAGCACATCCACGCAACGTTGCCAGAGTTCGACCGACACAGCGTCTCCCAAGAACTGGAGCGGCCCGGACGGGCCATGAGCAAACGCCCATTGTATCCCTCCCCACCTGGGTTATCCACATGACTGCGCAGTTTCCCGGCAGATAGCCGCCTCAACCGTCACGACCGGGCATATGACCGTCAGCACTGTGGATAAGGCCGTCTGACCTCTCTGGACATCCCGGGGTTTTTCTCTGTGGATAATCCGGCTGTGCGTAACAGCTCTGCTTATCCACAGCTCCTGGACAGCCTGACCACCTTCGGCACACCTGTTGAAAACAGACTTTCCGCTGCCGCTCCGACCAGGCTGGACCCAGGCTGCCACGTTCTATCCACAGAAAACCGCTGCACCATACATATTCACTTCAACAGTCTTTTAAAACCTTCTGACCTGTTGATTTTATTTACGCGCTCGTCTGCCAGCCGGTGCTGGTTGGAAATTGACCTGTACCGAGGCTTTCTCTAGAATCGCCGGTCTCTTTGCGCGGGGCACTCATGCCTTGCCGCTTTCACCTAGGTAAAAGTCCATGAAACGCACCTTCCAACCCAGCACCCTGAAGCGCGCCCGTGTCCACGGTTTCCGTGCTCGTATGGCAACCAAGAACGGCCGTCAGGTTCTCGCCCGTCGCCGTGCCAAAGGCCGCAAGCGTCTGGCGATCTGATTGCCCGGTCAGGTGGTGAGTCAGGGTTTCGGTCGGGACAGGCGCTTACTGAGCTCCCAACAGTTCCAGGCGGTCTTTGACTCTCCCACCCACAAGGCATCCGGCAAGCACCTGCTGCTGCTCGCCCATGCCAATGGGCTCGACCATTCCCGCCTGGGGCTGGTCATCGGCAAGAAAAGCGTCAAGCTTTCTGTCGAGCGCAATCGCATCAAGCGGGTCATCCGGGATTCCTTCCGGCTGAATCAGGACCGCCTCGGCAGCTTCGATCTGGTCTTCGTCGCCCGCAAGGGACTCGGCGAGGTCGACAATCCCGAATTGCACGATCAGCTGCTGCAACTGTGGAAACGTCTCAATCGCCAGGCGAGCAAGACGATTGCCCACCCCATTGACAGTCCCGACGGTGCTCATGCGTAAACCGGCCCTGCTGCTGATTCGCTTCTACCGTTATGCCATCAGCCCCTTGATGGCCAGTCACTGTCGTTTCTATCCGACCTGTTCCGGTTACGCCCTCGAAGCCATCGAGTGCCACGGGCTGCTGCGTGGTGGCTGGCTGACCACACGGCGACTGTGCCGGTGCCATCCCTGGCACTCAGGCGGATACGATCCCGTTCCTCCCGCAAAGAACCCAGCCCCGACCTCTTCGATGGCCGAGTAAACATGGATATCAAGCGCCCGCTACTCATTGCCGCCTTGGCGATCGTGTCCTACACCCTGGTTTTCCAGTGGAACAAGGACTACGGCCAAGGCGATCTGCCCACGGCCAAGACGCAGACCAGCGTCCTGCCGGGCGATACCCCCAACGTGCCCACCGACGTCCCGGCCGATGCCAAGGCAGCTGCCCCGGTGGACAACGCGGCTGCCCAACCGAGCACCGCGCTCATCAAGGTGCGTACCGACGTCCTGGATCTGGCCATCGACCCCCGCGGCGGCGACATCGTCCAGCTCGGCCTGGTGCAGTACCCGAGCCGCCAGGACCATCCCAACGATCCCTTCATGCTGTTCGACAACGGCGCCCAGCGTCTCTACCTGGCGCAGAGCGGCCTGACCGGTGCCAACGGTCCCGATGCCAACAGCGCCGGTCGTCCGCTGTACACCTCGGCGCAGTCCAGCTACGTGCTCGCCGATGGCCAGCAGCAGCTGGTGGTGGATCTCAAGTACCAGGCCAATGGCGTCGACTACATCAAGAGATTCACCTTCCACCGGGGCCTGAAGGTCGACTGCTCGGACGCCGAGAAGGCGCAGAAGAAGATCGCCTGCATCAACCCGGACGCCTACCAGATCCAGGTCAGCTACCTGATCGACAACCAGAGCGCCAGCGCCTGGAACGGCGTGCTCTATGCCCAGCTCAAGCGTGACAAGAGCGGCGATCCCTCGGCCACCACCGCTACCGGCGTGTCCACCTACCTGGGCGCCGCGGTCGGTACCCCGGCCGAGCCCTACCGCAAGGTGTCCATGAGCGACATGGACAAGAATCGCCTGCAGGAAGCGGTGCAGGGCGGCTGGGTCGGTTGGCTGCAGCACTACTTCGTCACCGCCTGGGTGCCGAACAAGGACGAGCAGCACCAGATCACCACCCGCAAGGATGCCCAGGGCAACTACATCGTCGGCTTCACCGGTCCGCAGTTCAGCGTGCCGGCGGGTGGCAAGGGCGAGACCTCGCTGACCCTCTATGCCGGTCCGAAGATCCAGGAGCACCTCAAGACCCTGTCCCACGGTCTGGAACTGACCGTCGACTACGGCTTCCTGTGGTTCATCGCCCAGCCGATCTTCTGGCTGCTGCAGCATATCCACAGCATCCTGGGTAACTGGGGCTGGTCGATCATCGTCCTGACCATCATCATCAAGATGCTGTTCTTCCCGCTGTCCGCCGCCAGCTACCGCTCCATGGCCCGCATGCGTGCCGTCGGCCCGCGACTGCAGGCGCTGAAGGAACAGCATGGCGACGATCGCCAGAAGATGTCCCAGGCGATGATGGAGCTCTACCGCAAGGAGAAGATCAATCCCCTGGGTGGCTGTCTGCCCATCGTGGTGCAGATGCCGGTGTTCCTGGCACTGTACTGGGTGCTGCTGGAAAGCGTCGAGATGCGCCAGTCGCCCTGGATGTTCTGGATCACCGACCTGTCGGCCAAGGATCCCTTCTTCATCCTGCCGATCATCATGGGCGGCACCATGCTGGTGCAGCAGATGCTCAACCCGGCACCGCCGGATCCCATGCAGGCCAAGGTCATGAAGATGATGCCGATCATCTTCACCTTCTTCTTCCTGTGGTTCCCGGCCGGTCTGGTGCTGTACTGGATCGTCAACAACTGCCTGTCGATCCTGCAGCAGTGGTACATTACCCGGAAGATCGAGGCGGCCAGCAAGAAGGCCTGACCCCGCTCACCCTGTCCACACGACGCCCCTTGATTGGGGCGTCGTGCTTTCTGGAGGATCGTCATGTCCCTGCCTTCCGACAGCATCGCCGCCATCGCCACCGCTACCGGGCGCGGCGGAGTCGGTATCGTCCGCGTCTCCGGGCCCCTCGCCGCCCCCCTGGCGCGGGCGATCTGCGGCCGTGAGCTGCCCCCGCGACATGCCCACTATGGCAACTTCCTGGCCGCCGACGGCAGCGTGCTGGACGCCGGCATCGCGCTGTTCTTTCCCGGTCCCAACTCCTTTACGGGCGAAGACGTGCTGGAACTCCAGGGCCATGGCGGCCCGGTAATCCTCGACCTGCTCCTGCGCCGTACCCTGGAAGAGGGCGCGCGCCTGGCCCGCCCGGGCGAGTTCAGCGAACGCGCCTTTCTCAACGACAAGCTCGACCTGGCCCAGGCCGAGGCCATCGCCGACCTCATCGAGGCCAGCACCGAACAGGCGGCGCGCAATGCCCTGCGCTCGCTGCAGGGCGAATTCTCCCGTCGCGTGGAAAGCCTGGTCGAGCAACTCATCCAGCTGCGTATCTACGTCGAGGCTGCCATCGACTTTCCCGAGGAAGAGATCGACTTCCTCGCCGACGGTCGGGTCCAGGGCCTGCTGGAGGGGGTCCAGGCCGAATTGCAGGAGGTCCGTCGCGAAGCCAATCGCGGTGCCCTGCTGCGTGACGGCATGACCGTGGTGATCGCCGGCCGTCCCAATGCCGGCAAGTCCAGCCTGCTCAATGCCCTGGCCGGCCGCGAAGCCGCCATCGTCACCGACATCGCCGGCACCACCCGCGATGTCCTGCGTGAACATATCCACCTGGATGGCATGCCGCTGCACGTGGTCGATACGGCCGGTCTGCGCGACACCGATGACCGGGTGGAACAGATCGGCGTTCAGCGGGCCCTGGACGCCATCGCCGGAGCCGATCGAGTGCTGCTGGTGGTGGACGCCAGCGCACCGGAAGCCCGCGATCCCCAGGCGCTCTGGCCGGAACTGCTGAGCGCCAGGCCGCCGCTGGACAAGCTGACGGTGATCCGCAACAAGGCCGACCTCACCGGTGAGCCCACCGGGTTGCTGGGGTCGACCGCACCGGTGGAGATCGCCCTCAGCGCCACCGATGGCGGCGGAGTCGAGGCCCTGCGCGAGCATCTCAAGGCCTGCATGGGCTTCGAGCAGACCACCGAGGGCGGCTTCAGCGCCCGCCGCCGCCATCTGGATGCCCTGCAGCGGGCGGCCAGCGCCCTGGACCACGGCTATCGCCAGCTCACCCTGGCTGGTTCCGGCGAGCTCTTGGCCGAGGATCTGCGCCAGGCTCAGCAGGTACTCGGCGAGATCACCGGTGCCTTCAGCTCCGACGATCTGCTCGGCCGCATCTTCTCCAGCTTCTGCATCGGCAAGTAACTCCCGCTCCGCTGTAGCAGGCCTGTGCAATGCAGGCCTTGTCTGTCCTCACTTCCCCCTTCCAGAGCCCTGTTGATAACCCCGCCTGAGGTCTGCCCATAAATCGGTGCACGACCTGTCCATGACTGCCACTGTGGATAAGCGGGCAAAGGGTCCACAGGATGCTGATAGCTTGTGTTCATCCACAGCACAAGACGTACACCGGGTTCAGTTTTTCCCCAGCCCAGACCTGCCAAGGGCTGGATAAGCTTATCCACAGCAAAGGGCCTGCATATACATAAGCTCTATATCAGTCCTTTTAAAACTTTCTTCTCTATTGTTTATATTGAGCGTCTACCACGGCGCCTGGTCATTTTTTGGCCAGGGCCCCTTCTGCAAGACTGGCCTAGGCCTTATACTTGCCGGCTTTCCTTCGAATTCCTGCCAACAGGCACGAGGTGCGTGGTGGACTTTCCTTCCCGTTTCGACGTCATCGTGATCGGTGGCGGCCATGCCGGTACCGAAGCGGCCCTGGCGGCCGCTCGCATGGGTGTGCGCACCCTGCTGCTCACGCATAATGTGGAAACTCTCGGCCAGATGAGCTGCAATCCCGCCATTGGCGGCATCGGCAAGAGCCATCTGGTCAAGGAGATCGATGCCCTGGGCGGCGCCATGGCCGCGGCGACGGATCTCGCCGGCATCCAGTTCCGCATTCTCAACAGCCGCAAGGGACCTGCCGTCCGCGCCACTCGCGCCCAGGCCGATCGCGTGCTGTACAAGGCGGCTATCCGCTACACCCTGGAAAACCAGCCCAACCTGTGGATATTCCAGCAGGCCTGTGACGACCTCATCGTCGAAGGCGATCGGGTGGCCGGCGTGATCACCCAGATGGGCCTGAAATTCCATGGCGACAACGTGGTGCTGACCGCTGGAACCTTCCTCGGCGGTCTTATCCACATCGGCATGCAGAATCACAGCGGTGGACGAGCGGGAGACCCGCCCGCCATCGCCCTGGCCCAGCGCCTGCGGGAACTGCCGCTGCGGGTCTCCCGCCTGAAGACCGGCACGCCGCCACGTATCGACGGCCGCTCGGTGGACTTCTCGGTGATGACCGAGCAGCCAGGGGATACCCCGCTGCCGGTGATGTCCTTTCTCGGCAATCGCGAGCAGCATCCGGCGCAGGTCAGCTGCTGGATCACCCACACCAACGCCCGCACCCACGACATCATCCGCGCCAACCTGGATCGTTCGCCCATGTACTCGGGCGTGATCGAAGGGGTAGGGCCGCGCTACTGTCCGTCCATCGAAGACAAGATCCATCGCTTCGCCGACAAGGACAGCCATCAGGTCTTTCTCGAACCCGAGGGTCTGACCACCCACGAGCTCTATCCCAACGGCATCTCCACCTCGCTGCCCTTCGATGTGCAGCTCGAGGTGGTGCGCTCCATGCGCGGCCTGGAGAACGCCCACATCCTGCGACCCGGCTACGCCATCGAATACGATTTCTTCGATCCGCGGGATCTCAAGTACAGCCTGGAAACCAAGGTCATCGCCGGCCTGTTCTTCGCCGGCCAGATCAATGGCACCACCGGTTACGAAGAAGCCGGCGCCCAGGGTCTGCTCGCCGGTGCCAACGCCGCGCTGCGCGCCCAGGGCCGTGAAGCCTGGTGTCCGCGCCGCGACGAGGCCTACCTCGGCGTGCTGGTCGACGATCTCATCACCCTGGGCACCCAGGAGCCCTACCGGATGTTCACCTCCCGCGCCGAGTACCGGCTGATCCTGCGCGAAGACAACGCCGACCTGCGCCTGACCGAAAAGGGGCGCGAGCTGGGTCTGGTGGACGACCAGCGCTGGGCGCTGTTCGAAGCCAAGCGCGAGGGCATCGCCCTGGAAGAGCAGCGTCTCAAGGCGATCTGGATTCGCCCGGGCACGCCCGAGGGCACGGCGGTGGCCGAGCGCTTCGGCACGCCGCTCAATCACGAATACAACCTGCAGAATCTGCTGGCTCGTCCGGAGATCGACTATGCCGGTCTGCTGGCCGCGGTAGGTCAGACACCGGCCGAGGCCCAGGTCGCCGAGCAGATCGAGATCAAGACCAAGTACGCCGGCTACATCGATCGCCAGCAGGACGAGATCCAGCGCCTGCGCGCCAGCGACGCCGTGGCGCTGCCGGCGGAGCTCGACTACGCCACCATCTCCGGACTGTCCAAGGAGATCCAGCACAAGCTGGCCCAGGCCCGTCCCGAGACCCTGGGGCAGGCCTCGCGCATTCCGGGCGTCACGCCAGCGGCGGTCTCGCTGCTGCTGATCCACCTCAAGAAGCGCAGCGCCGGTCGCAGCCTGGAGCACAGCGCCTGATGGCCAGCGCGATCCAAGCCAACGAACTGCGCCAGGGCGCCGAGACCCTCGGCGTGGCCCTGAGCGCCGCCGTGGAAGAGCGGTTGCTGGGCTACCTGGACCTGCTGGTCAAGTGGAACAAGGCCTACAACCTCACCGCGGTGCGCGATCCCAACGAGATGGTCTCGCGGCACCTGCTGGACAGCCTCAGCATCGTCCCCCACGTGGGCGCCGGGCAGTGGCTGGACGTGGGCAGCGGCGGCGGCATGCCGGGCATTCCCCTGGCGATCCTCTTTCCCGAGTCGCGCTTCACCCTGCTCGACAGCAACGGCAAGAAGACCCGCTTCCTGACCCAGGCCAAGATCGAGCTGGGCCTGGCCAATCTCGAGGTGGTCCACGCCCGCGTCGAGGCCTTCCAGCCTGCCGCGCCCTTCACCGGCATCGTCTCGCGGGCGTTCAGCGCCATCGACGACTTCGCCACCTGGACGCGCCACCTGGGCGACAACCAAACACAGTGGCTGGCGATGAAGGGACTGCACCCCGACGACGAGCTGGCCAAGCTACCAGCGGATTTCCGGGTTGCGGCGGCGCACGTCCTCGCGGTTCCCGGTTGCCAAGGCCAGCGGCACTTGCTGATACTGCGCCGCACGAACGGAGAGGGGTAAGGCGGTACATGGCCAAGGTTTACGCGATAGCCAACCAGAAGGGCGGGGTGGGCAAGACCACGACGTGCATCAATCTCGCCGCTTCTCTGGCCGCCACCAACCGGCGCAAGGTGCTGCTGATCGATCTCGATCCCCAGGGTAACGCCACCATGGGCAGCGGGGTGGACAAGCACGCCCTCGAGCATTCGGTGCTGGACGTCCTCACCGGGGCCTGCGGCCTGCTCGACGCCATGCACTTCTCCGAGCACGGCGGCTACCAGCTGCTGCCCTCGAACCGCGACGTCACCGCCGCGGAAGTCGAGCTGCTGGAGATGACCGGGCGCGAGAGCCGGCTACGCGATGCCCTCGCCCCCGTGCGGGACAACTACGACTACGTCCTCATCGACTGCCCGCCGTCGCTGTCCATGCTGACCATCAACGGCCTGGTGGCCGCCGATGGCGTGATCATTCCCATGCAGTGCGAGTACTTCGCCCTGGAAGGCCTGACCGATCTGGTCGGCAGCATCCAGCACATCGCCCAGCGGCTGAATCCGCAGCTGAAGATCGAGGGCCTGCTGCGCACCATGTTCGATCCGCGCATCGGCCTGGCCAACGACGTCGCCGCCCAGCTCAAGCAGCACTTCGGCGACGAGCTCTACGAAACCATCATTCCGCGCAACGTCCGCCTGGCCGAAGCGCCCAGCTACGGCATGCCCGCCCTGGTCTACGACAAGAGTTCCAAGGGGGCCGCGGCCTACCTGGAGCTGGCCAGCGAGCTGGTCAAACGTCAGCGCAAGGCGGCTCGCGTCGCCAAGACTGCCTAAGGAATCCCCATGGCTGTGAAGAAACGAGGTCTGGGCCGCGGTCTCGACGCCCTGCTCGGCGGTGCCAGCGTCAAGGTCCTGCAGGAGCAGGCTGCCGCCACCCCGGTCAGCGAACTGCAATCGCTGCCGCTGGACATCATCCAGCGCGGCAAGTACCAGCCGCGCCGGCACATGGATCCGACCGCTCTGGAAGAGCTGGCCAACTCCATTCGCGTCCAGGGGCTGATGCAGCCCATCGTGGTGCGTGCCATCGGTGAAGGCCGTTACGAGATCATCGCCGGCGAACGCCGCTGGCGGGCCAGCCAGCAGGCCGGTCTGGAGCGTATCCCGGCGCTGGTGCGCGACGTGCCCGATCAGGTGGCCATCGCCCTGGCGCTGATCGAAAACATCCAGCGGCAGAATCTCAATCCGCTGGAAGAGGCCATGGCGCTGCAGCGGCTGCAGGACGAATTCGAACTGACCCAGGCCCAGGTGGCCGAAGCCGTCGGCAAGTCGCGCTCGGGCGTGACCAACCTGCTGCGCCTGCTGGCGCTGGCCGAAGACGCCAAGGAAATGCTGGCCAGGGGCGAGCTGGAGATGGGCCATGCCCGGGCACTGCTCGGTCTGCCCAAGGCGCGCCAGGCCGAAGGGGCGCGGCACGTTGTCGCACGGGGCCTCACCGTCCGCCAGACCGAAGCCCTGGTGCGCCAGTGGCTCAGCGGCGCGGAGCCGGAGGAGAAGGCCGCGGTGGTCGATCCCGACATCAGTCGGCTGGAGCAGCGTCTGGCCGAACGTTTGGGCGCCAACGTGCAGATCCGCCATGGTGAAAAAGGCAAGGGTCAACTGGTGATCCGTTACACCTCTTTGGACGAACTTCAAGGCGTACTGGCGCACATTCGCTGACACAAATGCCTGCAAGCCTGGACGGCAATCTGTCCGGGGTGGCTTGAACCACTCTGGACGCGCCCCTATACTTTGCCCGCTTTTTGTCGGCACAAAGCATGCCAGTGAAAACAACTATTAAGCCGACACCAGAGGACTTCGAGCCGATGGACCGCCGCACGCCCAAACGCCTGCCTTTCCATCACCAGCCTGCCTTTCGCCTGCTGCTCGTCCAACTGGCTGTCGCGTCGTGTGCCGCCGTTGTCTTGTATTGCTTCGTCGGTAAGGTCGCCGGTTATTCCGGATTGTTGGGCGGGCTGATTGCCTGGCTGCCCAATCTGTATTTTTCGTTCAAGGCGTTCCGCTATCGTGGCGCCCATGCCGCCCAAGACATCGTCCGTTCTTTCTACTCGGGCGAGGCGGGCAAACTGATTCTCACGGCAGTGCTCTTTGCACTGACGTTTGCTGGGGTAAAACCGCTTTCGGCTCCTGCACTGTTCGGCGTCTACCTGTTGACGCTGATGGTCAATGCCGGCGCGCCCCTGCTACTGAAAAAACCGACTAGACCTTAAGGCATTCGAGGCACACATGGCAGCAGACTCCGCTTCGGGCTACATCCAGCACCACCTGCAGAACCTGACCTATGGTATGCACCCGGTGAACGGCTGGAGCTTCGCCCACACCCCCGCTGAAGCTAAGGAAATGGGCTTCTGGGCCTTCCACGTGGACACCCTCGGCTGGTCGGTCGCCCTCGGCCTGATCTTCCTGGTGCTGTTCCGCAGCGTCGCCAAGAAGGCCACCAGTGGTCAGCCCGGCGGCCTGCAGAACTTCGTCGAGGTGCTGGTCGAATTCGTCGACGGCAGCGTCCGCGACACCTTCCACGGCAAGAATCCGCTGATCGCGCCCCTGGCCCTGACCATCTTCGTCTGGATCTTCCTGATGAACCTGATGGACCTGGTGCCGGTGGACTGGCTGCCGTCCGTGGCCGGCATGCTGTTCGGCGAGCACACCTACTTCCGCGTGGTGCCCACCACCGACCCGAACGCCACCCTGGGCATGGCCCTGTCGGTGTTCGCCCTGCTGATCTTCTACAGCATCAAGATGAAGGGCCTGGGCGGCTTCTTCGGCGAGCTGACCCTGCATCCCTTCAGCAGCAAGAACATGCTGCTGCAGATCATCCTGGTCCCGATCAACTTCCTGCTCGAATTCGTCACCCTGATCGCCAAGCCGATCTCGCTGGCACTGCGACTGTTCGGCAACATGTATGCTGGCGAGCTGATCTTCATCCTCATCGCCATCATGTTCGCCAACGGTCTGGCGCTGGGTGGCCTGGGTATCGTGCTGCAGTGGGCGTGGGCAGTGTTCCACATCCTCATCATCACCCTGCAGGCCTTCATCTTCATGATGCTGACCATCGTCTACCTGTCGATGGCGCACGAAGAAAGTCACTAAGGAATGGCCCCCGGACGCTGCTGACGGCGTCCGGAGGCGGTTCTGCCGTGAGTCCCGGAGGACGTTGTCCGCCGGGTAACTTGGGAAAACTTTTTCGCTTCAACCTTAACCAAGACGACTAAAAAAGTCGGGAGGAAAGATGGAAACTGTAGTTGGTTTGACCGCGATCGCCGTTGCTCTGCTGATTGGCCTGGGCGCTCTGGGTACCGCCATTGGCTTCGGTCTGCTGGGTGGCAAGTTCCTCGAAGGCGCCGCTCGTCAGCCGGAAATGGTTCCGATGCTGCAAGTCAAGATGTTCATCGTCGCCGGTCTGCTCGACGCCGTGACCATGATCGGTGTTGGTATCGCCCTGTTCTTCACCTTCGCTAACCCCTTCGTTGGTCAGATCGCCGGCTGATCACCCTCACGGGTGTAGGCAGGACTGATGGACAACGAACGAGCGAGGTGTTGGCGTGAACATTAATGCAACCCTGATAGGCCAGTCCGTTGCCTTCTTCATCTTCGTGCTCTTCTGCATGAAGTACGTGTGGCCGCCGATCATCTCGGCGCTGCGTGAGCGTGAGAAGAAGATTGCCGATGGCCTTGACGCTGCCAACCGCGCGGCTCGTGATCTGGAAGTGGCACAGCAGCAAGCCAACCAGAAAGTGAACGAAGCCAAGGGTCAAGCAGCCGAGATCATCGAGCAAGCCAACAAGCGTGCCGCTCAGATCGTCGAGGACGCACAGGCCAAGGCCCGTGCCGAAGGCGACCGGATCAAGGCGCAGGCTCAGGCGGAAATCGAGCAGGAAATCAACACCGCGAAGGACGCTCTGCGTGCTCGCGTCGGCGTGCTGGCCGTGGCCGGCGCCGAGAAGATCCTCGGATCGACCGTTGATGCCAATGCTCATGCCCAGTTGGTCGACCGACTGGCAGCGGAAATCTAAGCGAGGCCACCAATGGCAGAACTGAACACGCTGGCCCGGCCCTATGCCAAGGCGGCTTTCGAGTTCGCACAGTCCCAGCAGCAGCTGACCCAGTGGTCGGCCGCGCTAGGGCTGCTCGCCGCGGTATCCCAAGATGGGACCGTGCGCCAGCTGCTTCAGCAGCCGCAGTTGACTGCGGACGCCAAGGCCGGATTGCTCATCGATGTATGTGGCGATCAGCTGGATGCACAGTCCCAGAACTTCGTTCGGACCGTGGCAGAAAACAACCGGATCGACCTGTTCCCGGCCATCGCCGAGATCTACGAGGCGTACAAGGCCGAGCAGGAAAAATCCATCGAGGCGGAAGTCACCAGTGCTTTCGCCCTGAGCGACGAACAGCAAGACAAACTCGCCAAGGCTCTCAGCGCAAGGCTAGGTCGACAAGTGCGACTAAATGCATCCGAGGATGCGAGCCTGATCGGTGGTGTGGTTATCCGCGCCGGCGACTTGGTAATCGATGGCTCCGTTCGCGGCAAGCTCGCGCAACTGGCCGAAGCGTTGAAACCTTGAGTTTGAAGGGGCAGTAGCATGCAGCAACTCAATCCTTCCGAAATTAGTGAAATCATCAAGGGTCGCATCGACAAGCTCGACGTGACCTCGCAAGCCCGCAACGAAGGCACCATCGTCAGCGTGTCTGACGGTATCGTGCGGATCTTCGGTCTGGCCG
Organism: Pseudomonas oryzihabitans; assembly: GCF_014522265.1. Taxonomy (GTDB): domain Bacteria; phylum Pseudomonadota; class Gammaproteobacteria; order Pseudomonadales; family Pseudomonadaceae; genus Chryseomonas; species Chryseomonas aestiva. The sequence continues at coordinate 1,601,543 of NZ_CP017024.1, read as the reverse complement.
ACGTCATGTACGGCGAAATGATCGAATTCCCCGGCGGCATCTACGGCATGGCGCTGAACCTGGAGCAGGACTCCGTCGGCGCCGTGGTCCTGGGTAGCTACCTGGGTCTGGCCGAAGGCATGAGCGCCAAGTGCACCGGCCGCATCCTGGAAGTCCCGGTTGGTCCGGAACTGCTGGGCCGCGTCGTCGACGCCCTGGGCAACCCCATCGATGGCAAGGGTCCGCTGAACGCCAGCGCCACCGACGCCGTCGAGAAGGTCGCACCGGGCGTGATCTGGCGTCAGTCGGTCGACCAGCCGGTGCAGACCGGCTACAAAGCCGTCGATGCCATGATCCCGGTAGGCCGCGGTCAGCGTGAGCTGATCATCGGTGACCGTCAGATCGGCAAGACCGCCATGGCGATCGATGCCATCATCAACCAGAAGAACAGCGGCATCCGCTGCGTCTACGTCGCCATTGGTCAGAAGCAGTCGACCATCGCCAACGTGGTGCGCAAGCTGGAAGAGAACGGCGCTCTGCACAACACCATCGTGGTGGCGGCCAGTGCGTCCGAATCGGCGGCTCTGCAGTTCCTCGCGCCCTACTCGGGTTGCACCATGGGCGAATACTTCCGCGACCGCGGTGAAGACGCCCTGATCGTCTATGACGATCTGTCCAAGCAGGCCGTGGCCTATCGCCAGATCTCCCTGCTGCTGCGTCGTCCGCCGGGTCGTGAAGCCTATCCCGGCGACGTGTTCTATCTCCACAGCCGTCTGCTCGAGCGCGCTTCCCGCGTCTCCGCCGACTACGTCGAGAAGTTCACCAACGGCGCCGTGACCGGCAAGACCGGCTCGCTGACCGCCCTGCCGATCATCGAGACCCAGGCCGGCGACGTGTCCGCCTTCGTTCCGACCAACGTGATCTCCATCACCGACGGCCAGATCTTCCTGGAAGCCGGCCTGTTCAACTCGGGCATCCGCCCGGCGGTCAACGCCGGTGTCTCGGTATCCCGTGTGGGTGGTGCGGCCCAGACCAAGATCATCAAGAAGCTGTCCGGCGGTATCCGTACCGCGCTGGCCCAGTACCGTGAACTGGCGGCCTTCGCCCAGTTCGCCTCGGACCTGGACGAAGCCACCCGCAAGCAGCTCGAGCATGGTCAGCGCGTCACCGAGCTGATGAAGCAGAAGCAGTACGCGCCCATGTCCATCGCCGAGATGTCCCTGAGCCTGTATGCCGCCGAGCGTGGTTTCCTGAGCGACGTGTCCCTGGACAAGATCGGTAGCTTCGAGCAGGCCCTGATCGCCTACTTCAACCGCGATCACGCCGACCTGATGGCCAAGATCAACGTGAAGGGCGACTTCAACGACGAGATCGACGCCGGCATCAAGGCGGGAATCGAGAAGTTCAAGGCCACGCAAACCTGGTAAGCCGCGACGGGGGCGCCAGCCCCCGTTTGCCAACCCGATAGGTGTCACATGGCAGGCGCAAAAGAGATTCGCGGCAAGATCGCGAGCATCAAAAGCACACAGAAGATCACCAGCGCCATGGAAAAGGTTGCGGTCAGCAAGATGCGTAAGGCTCAGGCCCGCATGGCTGCCAGCAAGCCTTATGCCGAGCGCATCCGCGCTGTGATCGGCCACCTGGCCAACGCCAACCCCGAGTACCGCCATGCCTTCATGGTGGAACGCGAGGTCAAGCGCGTCGGTTACATCGTGGTCAGCTCCGATCGGGGTCTGGCCGGTGGTCTGAACACCAACCTGTTCAAGGCTCTGGTCCGCGACATGAGCGACCAGCGCGGCAAGGGTGTGGAAATCGATCTGGCGGTGATCGGGGCCAAGGGCGCCTCCTTCTTCCGCAGCTTCGGCGGCAACGTGGTCGCGGCCATCAGCCACCTTGGCGAAGCCCCGGCGATCGGCGATCTGATCGGCAGCATCAAGGTGATGCTGGATGCCTACCTGGACGGCCGTATCGACCGTCTGTACGTGGTGTCCAACGTCTTCGTCAACACCATGACCCAGAAGCCGACCATCCAGCAGCTGGTGCCGCTGGTGCCGGGCGAGGGCGGTGAGCTGCAGGGCAAGCACTGGGACTACCTCTACGAGCCCGACGCCAAGACCCTGCTCGACGGTCTGCTGGTGCGCTACGTGGAATCCCAGGTGTACCAGGCCGTGGTCGAGAACGCTGCCAGTGAACAGGCCGCGCGGATGATCGCGATGAAGAACGCCACCGACAACGCCGGCGATCTCATCAAGGACCTGCAGCTGGTCTACAACAAGGCTCGCCAGGCTGCGATCACCCAAGAAATTTCGGAAATCGTCGGCGGCGCCGCCGCGGTCTGACGGACAGCTTAAACATTCGAGGAACGCGAAATGAGTAGCGGACGTATCGTACAAATCATCGGCGCCGTGATCGACGTGGAATTCCCGCGCGACGCGGTACCGCGCGTCTTTGACGCCCTCAAGGTGCAGGGTGCCGAAACCACCCTGGAAGTCCAGCAGCAGCTGGGCGACGGCGTGGTCCGTACCATCGCCATGGGTAGCACCGAAGGCCTCAAGCGCGGCCTGAACGTGGGCAACACCGGCGAGGCCATCAAGGTCCCGGTCGGCGTCAAGACCCTCGGCCGCATCATGGACGTGCTGGGCAACCCCATCGACGAAGCCGGCCCCATCGGCGAGGAAGAGCGCTGGGAAATCCACCGCAAGGCCCCGTCCTACGCGGAGCAGGCCGGTGGTAACGATCTGCTGGAAACCGGCATCAAGGTCATCGACCTGGTCTGCCCCTTCGCCAAGGGCGGCAAGGTCGGCCTGTTCGGTGGCGCCGGCGTGGGCAAGACCGTCAACATGATGGAACTCATCCGTAACATCGCCATCGAGCACAGCGGTTATTCCGTGTTCGCCGGCGTGGGCGAGCGTACCCGTGAAGGGAACGACTTCTACCACGAGATGAAGGACTCCAACGTTCTGGACAAGGTCGCCCTGGTCTATGGCCAGATGAACGAGCCGCCGGGCAACCGTCTGCGCGTGGCCCTGACCGGTCTGACCATGGCCGAGAAATTCCGTGACGAAGGCCGTGACGTCCTGCTGTTCGTCGACAACATCTACCGCTACACCCTGGCCGGCACCGAAGTGTCCGCGCTGCTGGGTCGTATGCCGTCCGCGGTGGGCTACCAGCCGACCCTGGCCGAGGAGATGGGTGTCCTGCAGGAGCGCATTACCTCCACCAAGCTGGGTTCGATCACCTCCGTCCAGGCCGTTTACGTCCCTGCCGATGACTTGACCGACCCGTCCCGGCGACCACCTTCGCCCACCTGGACGCCACCGTGGTTCTGTCCCGTGACATCGCCTCCCTGGGTATCTACCCGGCGGTCGATCCCCTGGACTCCACCTCGCGCCAGCTGGACCCGAACGTGATCGGCCAGGAGCACTACGACACCGCTCGCGGTGTTCAGTACGTGCTGCAGCGCTACAAGGAGCTGAAGGACATCATCGCGATCCTGGGCATGGACGAACTGTCCGAGTCCGACAAGCAGCTGGTATCCCGTGCTCGTAAGATCCAGCGCTTCCTGTCCCAGCCGTTCTTCGTGGCCGAGGTCTTCACCGGTTCGCCCGGCAAGTACGTGTCCCTCAAGGACACCATCGCCGGCTTCTCCGGGATCCTGCGTGGCGACTACGATCACCTGCCCGAGCAGGCGTTCTACATGGTCGGCGGCATCGACGAAGCCATCGAGAAAGCCAAGAAACTGTAACTGCCGCGCCCGGCGACGGGCGCTCTTAGAGGCACGCTATGGCCAAGACAGTCCAATGCGACATCGTCAGCGCGGAAGGGGAAATCTTCTCCGGCGCGGTGGAGATGATCATCGCCCACGGCCACCTGGGTGATCTGGGTATCGCCCCGGGCCATGCGCCGCTGCTCACCGATCTGAAACCGGGCCCCATCCGCCTGGTCAAGGCCGGGGGTGTCGAGGAGGTGTTCTACATCTCCGGTGGTTTCCTGGAAGTGCAGCCGAATGTCGTCGAGGTGCTGGCCGATACCGCCAGCCGCGCCGGTGACATCGACGAAGCTGCCGCTCTGGAAGCCAAGCAGCGCGCCGAGGCAGCCCTGAGCGACAAGGGCACGGAGTTCGACTACACCGCTGCCGCCACTCAGCTCGCCGAAGCCGCCGCCCAGCTGCGTACCATCCAGCAGCTCAAGCGGCAGGCCAAGCGCTAAGCGCAAGGTCAGGCTGTAACGACAAGGGTAGCTTCGGCTACCCTTTTCTTTTGTCGCCCGAAAAGTGGGCGAGAAACTTCGCGTGGTCGGACTCGAAAGGCGCCTGTCGCCTTCGGTCGCCGGCCCGATCCTTCCTCCTGTCTCCGAGGTTCCGATGTCCCTGGAAATCGTCATCCTGGCTGCTGGTCAGGGCACCCGCATGAGATCCGCTCTACCCAAGGTGCTGCATCCCGTGGCCGGTCGCAGCATGCTGGGGCATGTCCTCGACCGCGCCCATGAATTGCAGCCAGCCGGCATTCACGTCGTCATCGGGCATGGCGCCGACCAGGTCCGTAGCCAGCTGGCCGCCGACGACGTGAGCTTCGTGGTCCAGGCCGAGCAGCTCGGCACCGGCCATGCCGTGGCCCAGGCGGCGCCGGCGCTGACGGCGGAGCGGGTGCTGATCCTCTATGGCGATGTTCCCCTGATCCAGACCGAGACCCTGCAGCGCCTGCTGCAGCAGGTGGATGACGGTCACCTGGCGCTGCTGACCGTGGAGCTGGACGATCCCACCGGCTATGGCCGCATCCTGCGCGATGACCAGGGGCGGGTAACCGCCATCGTCGAGCACAAGGACGCCAGCGACGCCCAGCGCACCATTCGCGAAGGCAATACCGGCATTCTTGCGGTACCCGGTCGGCGACTGGCGGATTGGCTGGGCCGCTTGTCCAACAGCAATGCCCAGGGCGAGTATTACCTGACCGACGTCATCGCCCTCGCGGTAGCGGACGGCCTGACCATCGCCACCAGCCAGCCAGCGGATGCCATGGAAGTACAGGGCGCCAACGATCGCCGGCAACTGGCTCAGCTGGAGCGGCACTTCCAGCAACGCGCCGCCGAGCGCCTGATGCTGCAGGGCGTGACCCTGCTGGACCCCCTGCGCTTCGATCAGCGTGGGCAGGTCGAGGCCGGCCGCGACGTCTCCATCGACGTCAATGTCATTCTCGAAGGTCGGGTGGTGCTGGAGGACGGCGTGAGCATCGGCCCGAATTGCGTGATCAAGGACAGCGTCCTCAAGCGCGGCGCCATCATCAAGGCCAACAGTCATCTGGATGGTGCCGTGGTAGGGGAGGGTGCCGACGTCGGTCCCTTCGCTCGCCTGCGACCCGGTAGCGAACTGGGCAGCAAGGCCCACGTGGGCAACTTCGTCGAGCTGAAGAACGCTCATCTACAGGATGGCGCCAAGGCCGGTCACCTCACCTACCTGGGTGATGCCAGCATAGGTCCAGGCAGCAACATAGGCGCGGGTACTATTACCTGCAACTATGACGGCGCTAACAAGTTTCGAACCGAAATCGGTGCGGATGTTTTTGTGGGTTCCAACAGTTCGCTGGTGGCTCCGGTCAGCCTCGGCGCGGGCGCGACCACGGCGGCTGGCTCGGTCATCACGGCAGATGTTCCCGCTGATACCCTGGCGCTGGGGCGGGCCCGGCAGGTCAACAAGACCGGCTGGCAGCGACCGAAGAAGGCCCCCAAGACTTGACGGCCGCTCGCTATTAGGTTTTGATTCGATCAATTATCTTTCGAATCGAAATTTATGACCCGTCGCAATACCGCGCAGCGCCGTCATGCCATCCTCGCCCAGCTTCAGGAGCAGGGCGAGGTCAGCGTGGACGGGCTGGCCCGTCAGCTGGAGACCTCCGAGGTCACCATCCGCAAGGATCTGGCCGCCCTCGAGCGCAATGGCCTGCTCCTGCGTCGCTACGGCGGCGCGGTGGCCATGCCCCAGGAACTGCTGGTCGAGGCACCGCCTCAGGCGTCGCCCTTCAAGCAGGCCATCGCCCGGGCCGCCGCCCAGCGCCTGCGCGAACATGCACGGATCATCATCGACTGCGGCAGCACCACGGCGGCGCTGATTCCCCAGCTCGATCGCCGCCCCGGGCTGGTGGTCATGACCAATTCCCTGCAGGTGGCCATGGCGCTGCGCGAGCTGGAGCAGGAACCCATGCTGCTGATGACCGGCGGCACCTGGGATCCGCATTCGGAATCCTTCCAGGGCCAGGTCGCCGAGCAGGTGCTCAGATCCTACGACTTCGACCAGCTGTTCATCGGCGCCGACGGTCTCGATCCGGAGCGCGGTACCACCACCTTCAACGAGCATCTGTCGCTGTCGCGAGTGATGGCCGAGGTAGCGCGGGAAGTGGTGGTCATGGCCGAAGCGAGCAAGCTGGGCAGGCGAATTCCCAATCTGGAACTACCTTGGGAAAGGGTGGACGTGCTCATCACCGATGAGCGCCTGCCCGCCGAGGCAGCCCGGGCAATCGAAACCCGGGGGGTGCAGGTGGTCTGCGCCCCTGTGGAAAACTAGACAATCAGGTCATCCACAGGCGGCCCTGCCGGGTCGCTGTGGATAAGACGGCAACGGGAGGTAAGCATGTGTGGAATCGTCGGCGCCATTGCCGAGCGTAACATCACCGCCATTCTGGTCGAGGGTCTCAAGCGCCTGGAGTACCGTGGCTACGACAGTGCCGGCCTCGCCCTGCTGGATGGCCAGGGCGAGTTGCAGCGCCTGCGCCGCATCGGCAAGGTCAGCGAGCTGGAAGCGGCGCTGCTGGCCGATCCCCTGGCCGGTCGCCTGGGCATCGCCCACACCCGTTGGGCTACCCATGGTGCGCCCACCGAGGCCAATGCCCACCCGCATTTCTCCCAGGGTGACGTGGCCGTGGTGCACAACGGCATCATCGAAAACCACGAAGCCCTGCGCGCCCAGCTCAAGGCTCAGGGCTATGTCTTCACCTCCCAGACCGACACCGAGGTCATCGTCCATCTGTTGCACCTCAAACTGCAGGACAGCGGCGACCTGACCACGGCGCTCAAGGCAGCGGTCAAGGAGCTGCACGGCGCCTACGGCCTGGCGGCGGTCTGGCGCCAGCAGCCGGATCGCCTGGTGGCGACCCGCAGCGGCAGTCCCCTGGTGATCGGCCTGGGTCTGGGCGAGAACTACCTGGCTTCCGACCAGCTGGCGCTGCGTCAGGTGACCGACCGTTTCGTTTATCTGGAAGAGGGCGACGTGGCCGAGATCCGCCTGGATCAGGTCCACCTCTGGGACGTGAACGGCGTGCCGGTCCAGCGCGAGACGGTGCAGTACCACGAAGGCAGCGAGGCGGCCGACAAGGGCGCCTATCGCCACTTCATGCTCAAGGAGATCCACGAGCAGCCCAGAGTGGTCCAACGCACCCTGGAAGGGCGGCTGGGTGATGGGCAGGTGCTGCCCGAGGCCTTTGGTCCCTCGGCGTCCGCGTTGTTTGCCAAGGTGCGCCAGGTGCAGATCGTCGCCTGTGGCACCAGCTTCCACGCCGGTTCGGTGGCGCGCTACTGGATCGAGGAATACGTAGGGATTCCCTGCCAAGTGGAGGTGGCCAGCGAATTCCGCTATCGCCGCGTCGCCGTCAGCCCGGATACCCTGTTCGTCACCATCTCCCAGTCCGGCGAGACCGCCGATACCCTGGCCGCGCTACGCATGGCCAAGCAATCCGGCTATCTGAGCAGTCTGGCGATCTGCAACGTGGCGACCAGTTCCCTGGTACGCGAATCCCAGCTGAGCTTCCTGACCCAGGCCGGTCCGGAGATCGGTGTGGCCTCGACCAAGGCCTTCACCACCCAGCTGGTCTCCCTGCTGTTGCTGACCCTGAGTCTGGGACGCTGTCAGCAACGCCTGGATACCGGTGTCGAAGCCGAGCTGGTGGCCGAGCTGCGCCGGCTGCCGGCGCGTCTGGATGAGGCGCTGGCCATGGACAAGACCGTCGAGAAGCTCGCCGAGTCCTTTGCCGAGAAGCACCACACTCTGTTCCTGGGGCGGGGCGAGCAGTATCCCGTGGCGATGGAAGGCGCACTCAAGCTCAAGGAGATCTCCTACATCCACGCCGAGGCCTATCCGGCCGGCGAACTCAAGCATGGTCCGCTGGCGCTGGTGGATGCCGACATGCCGGTGGTGACGGTGGCGCCCAACAACGAGCTGCTGGAAAAGCTCAAGTCCAACCTGCAGGAGGTGCGGGCGCGGGGTGGTCAGCTGATCGTCTTCGCCGATGAGCGCGCCGCTTTCGAGGAAGGCGAGGGCACCCGCATCGTGCCCATGCCGCACATCCACGATGCCCTGTCACCGATCCTCTACACCATCCCGCTGCAGCTGCTGTCCTACCACGTGGCCGTGTTCAAGGGCACCGATGTGGATCAGCCGCGCAACCTGGCCAAGTCGGTAACCGTGGAATAAGCGGTTCCACGTGGAACCTCAGGGTACGCGCCAGCTGCCCTGATTCTGCTGACTGCAGGCGACGGCCAGGAAGCGGCCGTCGCCGGGCTCACCGTAATAGTGGATGTCCTGCCGATAGGGCACACCCGGGCTGCGCGCACCCTGGCAGATCCCGATCTCGCCCACCGGGCAGCGGTCGACGAAGCGCACCTCGGTCTGCTGACCCTTGAGCTGCGGCTGGCAGAAGCCGTCACGAAACAGCTGGGCGGGGATATCGATGTTGCTCTGGCAGATCTGCACGTCCACACTGGCCTGACGACTGCGGATCACGCAGGCATCGGCGAGTGCCAGTGACGGCAACAGCAGCAGCGGGATCAGCGATCGCCACATTCCAGCCCCTCTCCTCGATCAAATCGCCACTCTAGCATTCGACCTCCCGCCATGCGCCTCGCCGATATCAAGACCCATGTGATCGCCGGTCCTCTGGGGGCCGGCAAGACCACCCTGATCCGCCAGCTGTTCGCCCAGCGTCCCGCCCATGAACGGTGGGCGATCCTGGTCAATGAATTCGGTCAGGTCGGACTCGATGCGGCGCTGATGACCCCGGACGACGAGGGCCTGAGTATCGCCGAGGTCCCGGGTGGTTGCCTGTGCTGCGTCCAGGGCGTGCCCCTGCAGGTGGCCCTCACACGGCTGTTGCGACGCGCTCGGCCGCAGCGGCTGTTCATCGAGCCCTCCGGTCTCGGCCATCCCGCCAGCCTCTATCGGCAACTCCAGGCCTCGCCCTGGGCCGGGGTGCTGAGCCTGCAACCCCTGATCTGGGTAGTGGATGCCCGGCAGGTGCTGCAAGGCCAGCCCCGGCCGGAGGCCCAGCAACAGGCGCTGGAGCAGGCCGGTCTGGTCGTGCTCAACAAGAGCGCCGGTCTGGACCAGACACTCCTGCCTGCGCAACTGGGCGACACACCGCTGTACTGGACCGAGGGCGGGCGGATCCCCTTGGCCGAACTGCCCCTGGCAAGTGCCGAGCCATCGGCTGGCGGCGAGCTGCCCGAGCCTGGCGCCGTCATCAGCCCGCAGGCACTGCTGCTGCCGGGGCGTCCGCTGCGCTTCAGCCATATCCAGGAGGGACACCAGGCCGTCGGTTGGCGCTGGCATTCCAGTCACAGCTTCGATGGGCCGGCGCTGCTGACCCTGCTGGGTGGGCTTCCTGGCCTGCTCAGATTGAAGGCGGTCCTGCAACTGGCGGACGGCTGGCAGGCCTACAATGGTCTCGCCGGAGAAGGGCGCTGGGAACCGACGCCATGGCGGCGTGACAACCGGCTGGAGCTGATCCTGAAGGAGAGGCCGGATCTAGAGGCTCTCGAAAAGGCGCTGCGCGGGACCATTCGCGACATTTGAGGTTGCCAAATTTCTTCAGTTAATGATAATGATTATTAAATTTACTTCCTCTGCGTATTGCTCCCATGGCTCCGACGTCGCTTGCCAAGCCTGACCCCCTCGTAATCGCTGCACGTTTCGACGGCGATGAGGTGGAATCCGTCCAGGGACCCGTCAGGGCCGCCCTGACCGGCGACGTGGAGCCGGTGGCAGGGGTCAATGCCGAGCGAAGCGAGCCTTCGGCCACCATCCTGTCGTTCCGCATGCCCGAGCGTAACGAAGAGATCCTGACACCGGTACTGACCCCGGTCGGTGCGGCCGAGCCGGGCGAGCAGCCACCGCGTGGCCGCGGCTGGGGCGCCGCCTCGGCGCTGTCGCTGATCATGCATGCCAGCATGGCAGCGGCGCTGTTCATGGTGGTCCAGGCGCCGCCGGAGTTGAAGATCGCCAAGGGTGACGAACCCATGCAGGTCAGCTTCATCCAGTTGCCCAAACCGGTTCCTGAACCCCCGGCGCCGACCCCGGCACCGCCCGCGCCGCCGCCGCCACAACCCGAACCGCCGCCCCCGGAGCCTCCCAAGCCCGTGGAACCACCGAAGCCGGTGGAGCCGCCCAAGCCAGTGGTGGAAAAGCCCAAACCCAAGCCGAAGCCCAAGCCGGTCGAACACAGCCAGCAGAAGCCGCTGCCGAAAAAGGTCGAGCCTGCTCCGGAGCCCGTCGCCCAGGCCGCGCCGTCACCGGCACCCGCGCCTGCGGCCACCGCTGCACCCAGTCAGCCGGCGCCGGCCGCGGCGCCGTCCGGCCCGCCAAAGACCGCGGGTCTGCCTACCGGCAGCATCGACGACGCCGATATCCGGCCGGTCAAGATGACACCGCCGGAATACCCGGAAATGCTCCGTCGTCGCGGTGTGGGTGGCGAGGTGCGGGTGATGTTCACCGTGACCGCTGACGGTCGACTGGCCGACATCCAGGTGCTGGAAGCCTCCAACAAGCAACTGGAGCGCGCCGTGCTCGAGGTGCTGGGCGAGTGGCGCTTCGCCCCGCGGGTCTCCGGTGGTCAGATCGTGCCGCGCAAGGCGACCAAGACCTTCAACTTCAAGATCCAGCGCCGCTAGGTCGTCAGATCGCGCAGTCCCTGTTCGCTGGACCGCTCCAGGTCTGGATAACGGGACGCGCCATGGTCGAGCATTGCCCGAGCCCGAGCCCGAGCCCGATGCCGTCGAACGACGGCGATCTAACCGGCAAAACTCAAAAGGTTTCCTTGAGCGCCTGATAGCGCTCTTGAAGTTCCCGGCGGATCTGCCGGCGCTGCTGGGCCTGCACACAGCGTCGCTTCTCGTCCGTCGTCGCCGGTTCGAGTTGGGGAACCGGGCAGGATTTGCCGTCTTCGTCCACGGCGACCATGGTGAAGAAACAGCTGTTGGTATGGCGTACCGAGCGTTGCTGGATGTTCTCGGTGATGACCTTGATGCCGATCTCCATGGAGGTGGTCCCGGTGTAGTTCACCGAGGCGAGAAAGGTCACCAACTCGCCGACATGGATAGGTTCGCGAAAGATCACCTGGTCCACCGATAGCGTGACCACGTAGCGCCCGGCATAGCGGCTGGCGCAGGCATAGGCCACTTCGTCGAGATACTTGAGAAGCGCGCCCCCGTGGACCTTGCCGGAAAAGTTGGCCAGGTCCGGGGTCATCAGGATGGTCATGCTCAACTGGTGGTTGCCGGCTTCCATGGGCGAATCCTCGAGGGGAAATCCTGTAGACGGCGCAGCGGCGCCGTCTGTCACAGCCATCAACGGCCGGCGGAGAGACCGAAGTCGATGGGCAGGTCGGCGCCGGAAATGGCTGCCGCCTGGGGCTGACAGAGGAAATAGACGAACTCGGCCACCTCTTCCGGCTGGATGAAACGCGCGGTTTCGCCCTGCGGATAGCGATTGAGCAGGTTGCGACGATAGCCTGCCGGATCGCCGCTGCCGTAGTGGGCAGCCTGGAAGTCCAGCATGGGGGTGTCGATGTCACCTGGCGAGACGGCGTTGACCCGCACGCCATCGCGCGCCAGCTCCACCGCCAAATTCTGGCTGAAGAAGCGCACCGCCGCCTTGGCGGCACCATAGGCCGCCGCACCGGCGATGGGCTGACGCCCGGCGCCGCTGGCGACATTGATGATGACGCCGCGATTTTCCTTGAGGAAGGGGATGGCCGCCGAGCACATGAAGAAGGTGGCCTTGAGATTGACCGCCATCACCAGGTCGTAGTCGTCCTCGGTAAAGGTCTCCACCTCGCCTTCGCGCCAGATGCCCGCGGCATTGATCAGGGCATCCAGGCGCCCGGTACGGGCCATGACCTTGCTGACCAGGGAGCGGCAGCCCTCGGCGCTGGAGATATCGGCGGTCACGCTGGAATCCAGGCCGACGATGCCGTTCAGCCCATGCAGGCCCTCGGCATCGCGGTCGGCGGCGGCAACGCGCCAGCGACTCTGGGCGAAGCGTTGCGCCAGGGCGCGGCCGAGGCCGCCCGCAGCGCCGGTGATCAGGACGACGGGAGTGCTCATGACGCTTCCTCCGGAGTGATGGCCTTATCCAGACCCGTGTCGGGCGGGGTCGTTCAGTACCGGCCCGGTCAGCCTTCCAGCCAGACGTCGCGCGCCCAGATCCACACCGAATCCCAGGATTCGTCGGTCAGGTCGCCGTCTTCCCACAACAGTACCTCGCCTTCCTGGCTGACGCAGTAGTAGCCGTCGTCGCTGGCGCAGAGGGGAATGTACTCCCGTGGCAGGCCTTCGTCCCAGGCAGTGGCGGCCACTTCCGGCAGATAGGTGTGGGACTGCGGATCGGTGACGGTCACCGGCTCGATACGGCCATAGACCACGTCGCTGACGGTCAGCAGGAATTCACGGAATTCCGGCGGCAGACTGATGAGCAGTTCTTCCTCGATCTCGACCAGCAGGTCTTCGTCGGGCAGCTCCAGGGGTACGGGAACGGGTTCGTTTTCTTCACGCAGGCGTTCGATGACGTCTTCCATAGCAGGCCTCTCTCGAAATGCGCACCGGATAAAGGGAAAAGAGGCGCGCAAGGTTAGCAGTTCAGTCCGGGATAACGGCAGCTTCCGTGCGGACTTGATAGCGGTTTCGAGAGATGTTCGGCAGGCGGCGCCCATGAAAAAGCCCGGCGTAGAGCCGGGCTTTTCGGTAAAGCGCCGTTATCAGGCGTTCTGGCGGATACCGGCCAGCAGCCAGGGCTGGTTCTCGCCGGCCATGCGCTCCATGCGCCAGCTTTCGCTGAACGGCTGGCCCTGGTCGAAGCGCGATTCCTTGGATACACCGTTGAAGGTGATGGTGGCGATGGTCTTGCCTTGCAGATCCTCGACACCGTCCAGGGTAGCGTTCAGGTTCTCGATGTAGGTGGACTGGAAGCCTTCACCCAGCGCAGCGCGCTCGTCACGCAGCCACTGCAGCATCTGCGGGGTGACGAACTCGGAGATCTTGTCCATCTCGTTGGCGTCCCAGTGCTGCTGCAGGCTCATGAAGTGATCACGACCGGCCGCCACGAAGCGCTCGGCATTGAACCAGCTCGGTGCGTTGATCACCGGCGCGGCACCGGCAGCGGCACCCCCGAACATACCGCCATTGCTGGGCTGGTTGGGCATCTCGCGCTGCATGGGCGCATGACCGGCCACGGCGGGCTGCGGACCGGCCTGCTGCTTGCGACGGGCGATCAGGCGGAAGATCACGAAGGCGATGAGGGCCAGGATCAGGAAGTCGAAGAACTGGAAGCCTTCGAAACCGTCACCCATGAACATGGAGGCCAGCAGACCACCGGCGGCGATACCGGCCAGCGGGCCGAGCCAGCGCGAGGCGCCACTGGGACGGGCAGCGGCGGCGGCGCCAGCACCGGCGGCAGGAGCGGCCATGCCCGGCTGCTGGGTCGGCGCGGCCTGGCGGGTCTGGTGGATGGGCGCGGCGCCAGCGGACTTGCCGGCGCCCATGCGTTTGGCATTGGCATCCAGGCTGAGCGTGAGGCCCAGGCACAGGATCATGAAGATGCTCATCAGGCGTTGCATGTGGTGTTCTCTCTGTGAAGAGTCTGGTGTTGGATACATCTTGCGCTGCCCGGTCAAGTACAGCCAGCGTGAATTGTTTCGGTATTTTGCCCTGTCGGCGTTCCCTGGAAGCAGGCCGCCAAGTGCCTGCGACCGTTGAAAATTTCCAAGCACATCAATCTATTACAGATTTTTGCAGAATCCGTCACAAGAGTTTGCAGATGCTAGTCTTGGTCTCCAGTCAGCGCAGGTGTCGGGAGAGTGCCCGGCCCGTCAGAGGAGGGCCCGGCCGATGCATGCTCTAGCTTTTATCCAGGACATGGCCGTCATCATGCTGGTGGCCGGCGTGGTGACCATCCTCTTCCATCGCCTCAAGCAGCCCGTGGTCCTGGGCTATATCCTCGCCGGCTTCATCATCGGACCCCACACCCCGCCATTCGGTCTGATCCACGACGAAGAAAGCATCAAGACCCTCGCCGAGGTTGGGGTCATCTTCCTGATGTTCAGCCTCGGTCTGGAATTCTCGCTGCGCAAGCTGTTCCGGGTGGGCGCCACGGCCTTCATCGCCGCCTTCCTCGAGATCAGCCTGATGCTCTGGCTGGGTTACCAGGTGGGGCAGATGTTCGGCTGGTCGCACATGGATTCGCTGTTCCTCGGCGCCATCCTGGCCATCTCCTCGACCACCATCATCGTCAAGGCGCTCAACGAGCTGAAGATGAAGCACGAGCGCTTCGCCCAGCAGATCTTTGGCGTGCTGATCGTCGAGGACATCCTCGGCATCGGCATCATCGCCCTGCTGTCGGGGCTGGCGGTGAGCGGCTCGGTGGAGCCGGGTGCGGTGGCCTCGACCCTGGGCAAGCTGAGTCTGTTCATGATCGTGGCCCTGGTCATCGGCATCCTGCTGGTGCCGCGCCTGCTGGCCTACGTGGCCACCTTCGAAAGCAACGAGATGCTGCTGATCACGGTGCTGGGACTCTGCTTCGGCTTCTGCCTGCTGGTGGCCAAGCTGGAGTACAGCGTGGTGCTGGGTGCCTTCCTGATCGGCGCCATCATGGCCGAGTCGCGCCAGCTGCTGCAGATCGAAAAGCTGGTGGAGCCGCTGCGCGACATGTTCAGCGCCATCTTCTTCGTCGCCATCGGCCTGCTGCTCGATCCCAAGGTGCTGGTGGAATACGCCTGGCCGATCACCGTGATCAGCGTCGCCGTGGTCCTGGGCAAGATCCTCGCCTGCAGCCTGGGGACCCTGATCGCCGGCAACGACGGCCGGACTTCGCTGCGGGTCGGCATGGGTCTGGCGCAGATCGGCGAGTTCTCCTTCATCATCGCCACCCTGGGGATCACCCTGGGCGTCACCAGTCATTTCCTCTATCCGGTGGCGGTGGCCGTGTCGGCGGTCACCACGCTGCTCACCCCCTATCTGATCAGGGCCGCCGATCCGCTGGCGCTGTGGATCGGCCGCTGGCTGCCGCAGCCCCTGCAGCGGGTGCTGGGCATCTATGGCGAATGGCTGCGCAGCATCCAGCCCCAGGGCGAGAAGGCGGTCCTGGCCGGCATGATGAGGCGCATCCTGCTGCAGGTCGGCATCAACCTGTCGCTGGTCATCGCCGTCTTCCTCGGCGGGGCCTATTTCGCCGGCGGCCTGGCGAGCTGGCTCAGTACCTGGATCGCCGATCCCGATCTGCAGAAGGCCTGCATCTGGGGTGGCGCGCTGCTGCTGTCGCTGCCCTGCCTGATCGCCGCCTATCGCAAGCTCAAGGCCCTGGCCATGCTGATGGCCGAACTCAGCGTCAGGCAGAACCAGGCCGGGCGCTATACGCAGCCGGTGCGGCGACTGGTCAGCGAGTTGATCCCGCTGCTGTCGCTGGCCGGCATCCTGGTGCTGCTGGCGGCCCTGAGCAGCAGCATCCTGCCGCGCGGCGAGCTGTTGCTGCTGATCGGCCTGGTCGCGGTGGTGGTGATCGCGGTGCTGTGGCGCTGGTTCATCCGCGTCCATTCGCGGCTGCAGATCGCCTTCATCGAGACCCTGGAACAGGACAAGGGCGGACAGCATTAGGCCGCTTTTGCGCAATCCTGCCATTGCCGGCTGGGGATCGACGCGGCAGAATCGCTCTAAGTCGCCCGTTTGAATGAACGGGGCGATGGCAAGGGAATGCGCAATGCAGGAAATCGGCTTGGCCGCTTTCTGCCGTCCGGCAATCTCCCACCGGCGGTCAGGCCCTTTTCCTGCGCCCCTTCAAGGTCGCCAGGCGAGCAGCAGCACGCCCCCCGCCGATGGCGGCGATGCCGCACCACTGGCGCAGGTCCAGGCGCTCACCCAGCAGCGCCACGCCAAAGATCGCCACCAGCACCACGCTCAGCTTGTCCACTGGCGCCACCAGCGACGCCGGGCCCAGCTTGAGCGCCCGGTAGTAGCACAGCCAGGACAGGCCGGTGGCCACGCCCGAGAGCAGCAGGAACAGATAGCTGCGCCCGGCGATGCCGGCCAGGGGTTGCGCCTGCCCGGTGGCCAGGACGATGGCCGCCAGGACAACCACGACCACCAGGGTGCGCAGCAGGGTGGCAAAATCGGCGTTGACGTGTTCCACGCCCAGCTTGCCGAAGATGGCCGTGAGGGCGGCGAAGGCCGCTGCCAGGAGCGCCCAGAACAGCCAGGAGGCGGTCATCGCTAGAGGGGTTCGAGCTTGGCGTAGCTCACCATCAGCCACTTGCTGCCTTCGGACTTGAAGTTGACCTGCACCCGGGCATGGGCGCCGGAGCCCTCGTAGTTGAGGATGACGCCTTCGCCAAACAGGGCATGACGCACCGGCTGACCGAGGCTGAAGGTGGTTTCCGGCACCGGCGCCTGGGCGAAGAGGTTGGGACGACTACCGGCGAAGGGCTGCTTGACCGCATTGGACAGGCGCACCTCCTGGATCAGGCCGTCCGGTACCTCGCGGACGAAGCGCGACACCTTGTTGTAGGTCTCGCTGCCGTAGAGACGGCGGGTCTCCGCATAGCTCATCACCAGGCGGCGCATGGCGCGGGTGATACCCACATAGGCCAGGCGACGTTCCTCTTCCAGACGGCCGGGTTCCTCCAGGCTCATCTTGTGCGGAAACAGCCCTTCCTCCATGCCGGCGAGGAACACCAGGGGGAATTCCAGGCCCTTGGCGCTGTGCAGGGTCATCAGCTGGACGCTGTCTTCGTGGCTGTCGGCCTGGGTGTCCCCGGATTCCAGGGCCGCGTGGTCGAGGAAAGCCGCCAGGGGCGTCATCTCCTCGTCACCGCTGAAATCGAAGGAACGCGCGGCGCTGACCAGTTCTTCCAGGTTTTCCACCCGTGCCTGGCCTTTCTCGCCCTTTTCTTCCTTGTGGAAGGTGACCAGGCCGGTCTGCTCGATGATCTGCTGCACCAGGTTGTGCAGGGACAGGTCCTCGGCCTTGAGGGCCAGGGTATCGACCAGCTCGACGAAGACGTTGAGCGCCGAGGCGGCGCGACCCGACACCGCGCGGGCGCCGACCAGGTCGTGCAGCGCCTGCCACAGTGAGGTGTTCTGCGCCCGGGCCGCGCTGCGCAGCGCCTCCACGGTCTTCTCGCCGATGCCCCGCGGCGGCACGTTGATCACCCGCTCCAGAGCCGCGTCGTCATGGCGATGCTGGATCAGCCGCAGGTAGGCCATGGCGTTCTTGATCTCGGCGCGCTCGAAGAATCTCAGACCGCCATAGATGCGATAGGGGATCTTCTCGCGCAGCAGCGCCTCTTCCAGCACCCGCGACTGGGCGTTGGAGCGGTAGAGGATCGCCATCTCGCTGCGCCGGCTGCCCTTCTTGAACTCGCTCTCGATGGTTTCGACGATGTAGCGGGCTTCGTCGTGCTCGTTGAAGCCGGCATAGAGGGTGATGGCCTCGCCTTCGCCGGTATCGGTCCACAGCTCCTTGCCGAGACGGCCGAAGTTGTGGGCGATCAGGCCGTTGGCGGCCTTGAGAATGGTGTCGGTGGAACGGTAGTTCTGCTCCAGGCGGATGATCTCGGCCGAGAAGTCCTCGTTGAACTGCTGGATGTTCTCGATCTTGGCGCCGCGCCAGCCATAGATGGACTGGTCGTCGTCGCCCACCACCATGAGGCTGGCGCCGTTCTGGGCGAGGTGCTTGAGCCAGGCGTACTGGACGGCGTTGGTGTCCTGGAATTCGTCGACCAGGAGATGCTGGAAACGCCGCTGGTAGTGTTCCAGCAGGCTGGGATTGTTGCGCCACAGATCCAGGGCGCGCAGCAGCAGCTCGGAGAAGTCGATCACTCCAGCACGGGCGCAGGCCGCCTCGTAGGCTTCGTAGATGCTGCGCATGGTGCTGAGGAAGAGATCGCCGGCGGCCTGGATATGCTGCGGCCGCAGGCCTTCGTCCTTCTGACCGTTGATGAACCACTGCGCCTGGCGTGCCGGCCAGCGCTGCTCGTCGAGGCCCAGCTCGCGGATCACCCGCTTGACGATGCGCTGCTGGTCGTCGCTGTCGAGGATCTGGAAATTCTGCGACAGCCCCGCTTCCTGCCAGTGGGCCCGCAGCAGACGGTGCGCGAGGCCGTGGAAGGTGCCGACCCACATGCCCTGGGGACTCATGCCGAGCAATTGCTCGATGCGGTGGCGCATCTCGGCGGCGGCCTTGTTGGTGAAGGTCACCGAAAGGATAGAGTGCGGCGAGGCGCGCTCGACCTGGATCAGCCAGGCGATGCGGTGCACCAGCACCCGGGTCTTGCCCGAGCCGGCACCGGCCAGGACCAGTTGGCGACCCAGGGGCGCGGCCACGGCCTGACGCTGGGCATCGTTGAGGGAATTGAGCAGCAGGGAGATGTCGTCATTCATCGCCGCATTCTACCGATGCGGTAGAAGGAGCGCCAAACCGGACGGATGGGAGGCGAGGCGGGTGGCGCGGGGCAGCCGAACCCCCGGCCAGCAGGGCTGGCCGGGGATAAGGGGAAGGCTTGGGAGCGGCGCGTCAGGCGGCGATCGGCGAGCGCCAGTCATCGGAACCGGAGGTGCCGGAGACCTCGTGGGTCCAGACGATCTTGCGGTAGGTGAAGTAGACGTCTTCCAGGTGGGTGAAGTGCGCCATGCTCGGGTCCTGGCAGTTGGGCATGCGCGACTGGACATCGACGATGATGGCGTCCTCCAGCTCGATGGTGAAGTAGTGCTCCTGGGTGCCGGTGGCCGAGGTGCGGTACCACTCCAGGCGGCACTTGCCGAGGCGTTCGCCGGAGGTGAGGGCGTTGAAGATCAGCGGCGAGGCCTTGTCGAAGACCTTGGTGATCATCAGCGGCTTGTGCACGCGCTGGCCGGTGGGCTGACCCGACTGGGGATCGCGGGGAATGATCACCTGGTGATTGAAGGCCTGGACCAGGATCTGGTCTTCGTGGCCTTCCTGGAAGATGTTGCCGACCGAGTCTTCGGTAAAGGTGCCGGCGGTGATCAGGCCTTGCTTGGTGCCTTCGAGGGACAGATACGCGGGGGTTGGCATGGTGCTCTCCTTGCCTGGTGATAGGGCTTCATGGCCCGGGTACCAGGTCTTAACAAGGGCTGTGCCATAACCGAAAAATCCTTTCTGATCAGTGACTTGTAAAAGGACTACAAGACATGGGTGGGACTACTGTGCGCCACTGCTCGGGAATCTGCGCAAGGCCTTGCGCAGAGCGGTTCAAAAGCTGGTCGGGCTCAGGTAGTCGCCTGTCCGGGCGACTACCAAGTGCTGGCGCGAGGGCGAAAAAGACCGTGCTGAATCGTAATGACCAAGAGCCTTGGCGATCGTTATGTAGTATAAGTGCGACGCACTACATCCGCCCGCTAGACGAGATACGCCTGTGAACCTCATGCAACACATTGCTCAATCCCGCCACCTGCTGCGCAAGTCGGAGCTCAAGGTCGCCGAGCAGGTCATGGTGGATCCGGCTGCCGTCATGCACAGCTCCATGGCCGACCTCGCCCACAACGTTGGCGTGAGCGAGCCCACCATCGTGCGTTTCTGCCGGGCCATCGGTTGCGATGGCTTCCAGGATCTCAAGCTGCGCCTGGCGCAGAGCCTGGCGGCGGGGGCCAGTTTCGGCCAGTTCGCCATCCACGAGAACGATGCGGTGGAAGACTTCAGCCTGAAGATCTTCGACACCACCCTGCACACCCTCATGGACGTGCGCGAGCGCCTGGACATGCGGGCGCTGGAAACGGCCATCGAGGCGATCGCCAAGGCCCAGCGGGTGATGTTCTACGGCTTCGGCGCCTCGGGTTCGGTGGCCAACGACGCCCAGCACAAGTTCTTTCGCCTGCAGCTCAGCGCCACCGCCTATTCCGATCCGCACATGCAGGCCATGTCGGCGGCGACCCTGACGCCGTCCGACGCCGCCATCTGCATCTCCCAGTCGGGGCGTTCCAAGGACCTGCTGATCACCGCTAATCTGGTGCGCGACAACGGCGCCGCGCTGATCACCATCTGCCCGGGGCAAACGCCGCTGGCCGACCTGTCCACGGTCAACATCGCCATCGACGTGCACGAAGACACCGACATCTATGTGCCCCTGACCTCGCGCATCGCCCACCTGGTGGTGATCGATGTGCTGGCCATGGGCGTGGCCATGTCCCGTGGTCCGGCGCTGGTCGAGCATCTCAAGAGCGTGAAGCGCAGCCTGCGCAGTCTGCGGCTGTCGTCGAAGTCGACCAAGCACAGCGACACCCAATAGTCGTCTCGCTGTCGCCAAACCGTCACCTGTTAGGGTGAAGCTGCCCATTCCGATCCCAGCCCGGAGGAATTGGCATGACCGCTCTCATCCAGCAATCCAGCGTTCGTCTCGACAGCAAGACTCGCAGAAAGCTACAGGATCAACGGCGGATGAAATTCCGCCGAGCCATCGAGGCCCGAGCCGAGGAACAGCGGCTTGCCGTGGAACTCGATGAACTGCTGTTTCTCAATCAGCTGCTGGACGAGCGCCAGGCCCAGCGCCGGCAGCAGGCTCCAGGGCAATACCTAACGCATTGATCAGGCTGCGCTGGCCGCGCAGATAGTCGACGAAGGCCTGGGCCACTGGCGACAGCGGCTTGCCGCGCACCTGGACCACGCACCAGGAACGGCGCAATGGCAGCTCGGCGACGTCCAGCTCGACCAGGCTGCCGGCGGCGAGATCGCTGCGAATGGCCTGGCGCGGCAGCAGGGCCAGCCCGAGTCCGGCGCGGACCGCTTCGCGTTGCGCTTCGAAGGCGCCGATCTCCAGCTGTTCGGCGAAGTGCGCGCGCTTCTGCTTGAGGTAGTCCTCGCAGGCCTGGCGCGTGCCGGAGCCGATCTCGCGTACCAGCAGCGGATAGGCCGTCAGGTCGCGCAGGCTGAGGCCGCTGCGCTCGGCCAGGGCATGGCCGGGACGCGCCACGGCGACGATGGCATTGTCCAGCAGTGGCAGGAAATCCAGGTCCGCGTTGCTCGGCACCCCGGACATCAGCGCCACGTCTTCGCGATTCTCCGTCAATCGACG
Source organism: Pseudomonas oryzihabitans (assembly GCF_014522265.1). Classification (GTDB taxonomy): domain Bacteria; phylum Pseudomonadota; class Gammaproteobacteria; order Pseudomonadales; family Pseudomonadaceae; genus Chryseomonas; species Chryseomonas aestiva. The sequence continues at coordinate 1,580,235 of NZ_CP017024.1, read as the reverse complement.
CAGCACCCGGGCATGGTTGCCCACGGTCAGCGCCAGGTCGACCTGGGGATGGCTGCCGCGGAACTGGCTGAACAGGTGCGGCGCCAGGTACTGGGCACTGCTTTCCACTCCCAGGCGCAGCTGGCCGTGCAGGGCGCCGCGCAGATTCGACAGCTGCATGTCCAGGCTGCCCAGCCGGGCGAAGAGATCGCGACCGGTCTGGCGCAGGGCCTCGCCCGCCTCGGTGAGGTAGAGGGTGCGATTGAGGTAGTTGAACAGCGGTGCGCCCACCACCTCTTCGAGCTGACGCACCTGCAGGCTCACCGCCGGCTGGGTCAGCGCCATGATGTCGGCCGCCCGGCTGTAGGAGCGGGCCTCGCAGACGGCCTCGAACACCTGCAACTGGCGAAAGGTGAGTCGCATCAATGGCTTGCGCATAGGCATCGGCGAGATCCATAAGGAATGACTTATGGAGTATCCAACAATTATTTATTTTCCATAAGAGAAGCCCTGGCGTAGCTTCAGGTCACCGGCAATAACAAGCGGCTGCACGCTGCAGCAGACAAGGAGCCAGGTGTGATCAAGAAGATACTTATCGCCAATCGGGGCGAGATCGCCGTGCGCATCGTGCGTGCCTGTGCCGAGATGGGCATTCGCTCGGTGGCGGTCTACTCCGACGCCGATCGCCAAGCGCTCCACGTGAAACGTGCCGACGAAGCCCATGGGATCGGCAGCGATCCGCTGGAGGGTTATCTCAATCCGCGCAAGCTGGTGAACCTTGCCGTGGAAACCGGCTGCGATGCCTTGCATCCCGGTTACGGCTTCCTTTCCGAGAATGCCGAACTGGCGGAAATCTGCGCCCAGCGCGGCATTCGCTTCATCGGACCGTCCGCCGAGGTCATCCGCCGCATGGGCGACAAGACCGAGGCGCGGCGCAGCATGATCGCCGCCGGCGTGCCCTGCACCCCTGGCACCGAGGGCAACGTGGCGGACATCGCCGAGGCCCTGCGCGAAGGCGATCGTATCGGTTACCCGGTGATGCTCAAGGCTACCTCCGGCGGCGGCGGTCGCGGTATCCGCCGCTGCAACTCCCGCGAGGAACTGGAGCAGGCCTATCCGCGGGTGATCTCCGAGGCGACCAAGGCCTTTGGCTCGGCCGAGGTGTTTCTCGAGAAGTGCATCGTCAATCCCAAGCACATCGAGGCGCAGATCCTCGCCGATAGCCACGGCAATACCGTGCACCTGTTCGAGCGTGACTGCTCCATCCAGCGGCGCAACCAGAAGCTGATCGAGATCGCGCCCAGCCCTCAGCTGACCCCCGAGCAGCGCGCCTATATCGGCGACCTGGCGGTACGCGCGGCCAAGGCGGTGGGTTACGAGAACGCCGGTACCGTGGAATTCCTGCTCGCCGAGGGCGAGGTGTATTTCATGGAGATGAACACCCGGGTGCAGGTGGAGCACACCATCACCGAGGAAATCACCGGCATCGACATCGTTCGCGAGCAGATCCGCATCGCCTCGGGGCTGCCGCTGTCCTTCGCCCAGGAAGACGTCCTGCACCGCGGTTTCGCCCTGCAGTTCCGCATCAATGCCGAGGACCCGAAGAACAACTTCCTGCCGAGCTTCGGCAAGATCACCCGCTACTACGCGCCGGGGGACCGGGGGTGCGCACCGACACGGCCATCTACACCGGCTACGTGATCCCGCCGTACTACGACTCCATGTGCCTCAAGCTGATCGTCTGGGCGCTGACCTGGGAAGAGGCCATGGATCGCGGCCTGCGCGCGCTGGACGACATGCGCGTGCAGGGGGTGAAGACCACCGCGCCCTATTACCAGGCCATCCTGCGCGATCCGGAATTTCGCAGCGGGCGCTTCAACACCAGCTTCGTGGAAAGCCATCCGGAGCTGACCCAGTACTCGATCAAGCGCAACCCGACGCACCTGGCCATCGCCATCGCCGCCGCCATCGCCGCCCACGCCGGTCTGTAAGGACGACAGAACAATGAAAAGCATCCAGATCACCGACACCATCCTGCGCGACGCCCACCAATCGCTGCTGGCGACCCGCATGCGCACCGAAGACATGCTGCCGATCTGCGCCAAGCTCGACCAGGTCGGCTACTGGTCGCTGGAAGTCTGGGGCGGCGCCACCTTCGACGCCTGCGTGCGCTTCCTCAAGGAAGATCCCTGGGAGCGCCTGCGCCAGTTGCGCCAGGCCCTGCCCAACACCCGGCTCCAGATGCTGCTGCGCGGCCAGAACCTGCTCGGCTACCGGCACTACAGCGATGACGTGGTCGAGGCCTTCGTCGAGCGCGCCGCGGCCAATGGCATCGATGTCTTCCGTATCTTCGATGCCATGAACGATGTGCGTAACCTGGAAACCGCCATCCGCGCGGTCAAGGCCAGCGGCAAGCACGCCCAGGGTACCCTCTGCTACACCACCAGCCCGGTACACACGGTGGCGGCCTTCGTCGACCAGGCCAAGCGCATGGCCGACTTGGGCGTGGATTCCATCGCCATCAAGGACATGGCCGGTCTGCTCACCCCCTATGCCACCGGCGAGCTGGTCAAGGCGCTCAAGGAGGCCCTGACGCTGGATGTGGTGGTGCACTCCCACGACACCGCCGGGGTGGCCGCCATGTGCCAGCTCAAGGCGGTGGAAAACGGCGCCGATCGCATCGACACGGCGATCTCCAGCCTGGCCTGGGGCACCAGCCACCCGGGGACCGAGTCCATGGTCGCGGCCCTGCGCGACACGCCCTACGACACCGGCCTGAACCTGGAACTGCTGCAGGAGATCGGCCTGTACTTCCATGCGGTGCGCAAGAAGTACCACCAGTTCGAGAGTGAATTCACCGGGGTCGACACCCGGGTACAGGTCAACCAGGTACCGGGCGGCATGATCTCCAACCTGGCCAACCAGTTGCGCGAGCAGGGCGCCCTCAATCGCATGAACGAGGTGCTGGAAGAGATCCCGCGGGTACGCAAGGACCTGGGCTACCCGCCCCTGGTGACCCCGACCTCGCAGATCGTCGGCACCCAGGCCTTCTTCAACGTGCTGGCCGGCGAGCGCTACAAGACCATCACCAACGAGGTGAAGCTCTATCTGCAGGGCCGCTACGGCAAGGCACCGGGCGCCATCTGCGAGCAGCTGCGCAAGCAGGCCATTGGCCAGGAAGAGGTGATCGAGGTGCGTCCGGCCGATCTGCTCAGCCCCGAGCTGGCGCGACTGCGTGCCGAGATCGGCGACCTGGCCAAGAGCGAAGAGGACGTGATGACCTTCGCCATGTTCCCCGACATCGGGCGCAAGTTCCTCGAGGAGCGCGCCGCCGGGACCCTGGTGCCGGAAGCCCTGCTGCCCATGCCGTCGGCCGATGGCGTGGCCGCGGTGGGTGGCCAGGGCGTGCCGACCGCGTTCAGCGTCGACGTGCATGGCGAGACCTATCAGGTGGACATCACCGGTATCGGCCTCAAGAGCGAGGGCAAGCGGCACTTCTACCTGTCCATCGACGGGGTGCCGGAAGAGGTGGTGTTCGAAGCCAGCGGTGAGTTCGTCGCCGAGGGCGGCCAACGACGCCGTCAGGCGGAGCGTCCGGGCGACGTCAGCACCACCATGCCGGGCAACATCGTCGAGGTGCTGGTCAAGGAGGGTGATCAGGTCAAGGCCGGGCAGGGCGTGCTGGTCACCGAAGCCATGAAGATGGAAACCGAGATCCAGTCCCCCATCGCCGGCACCGTCACCGCGGTACGGGTGGCCAAGGGCGATCGGGTCAATCCGGGTGAAGTCCTGATTGAAATCGAAGGCTGAGATCCCTTCGATTTCCCTTGGGGCCTACGGGCCCCTTTTTTGTTTCCGCGAGCAGACTATTCAGCCCGGTCGTCCGGGCGCAGGCGCCAGGCGCCCTCGTGGCGCTCGGCCAGGCCGCGCTGCTCCAGGTCGCTGAGATAGCGGCGCAGACCGCGTTCGCCGCGACGCTGAAAGAACGGCAAGACGCGCGGCAGCAGGTCGGGGACCAGCATCGCCAGCCGGCTCAGCCAGAGTTCGCCGGCGCGCGGGGCGCTTTCCAGCCGCGGTCGATCCAGCACCCGGCCAGCAGCCGCGCCACCGTCTGGGGCGACTGGGGCGGATCCATGAATTGCAGGGCATTGCCGCCGGCGATGGCTTCGTGGCGCAGCATCGGGGTGTCGGTGGCCGACGGCAGGACACAGCAGACGCGGATGCCCTGGGGCGCGAGATCCTGGGCCAGGGCGAGCATGGCGCCGCGCAGGCCGAACTTGCTGGCGCAATAGACGGGGCTCTCCGGGGTGGGAAAGATGCCCGCCAGGGACACGGTGGTGACCAGCCGGGCATTGGTCGAGCGCCTGAGCAGGGGATGGCCAGGCGCGCGAGCAGCAGGGGCGCCAGCAGGTTGATGTCGAGCTCCTGGCGAATGCTGGCCGGACTGCGTTCGGTCAGGGGGCCGACGCGAACGATGGCGGCGTTGTTGACCAGGGCGTCGAGGCGACCGCAGCGCTGCTGGACAAAGTCGATCAGGGCGGCGAGCTGGTCTTCGTCGCAGAGATCGGCGGCGTAGGTCAGGGTGGCTTCGCCCAGTTCGGCGCGCAGGGCGGCCAGGCCCCTGGCGTCGCGGTCCACCAGGACCAACTGGACGGGCCGGTGGCTGAGTTGCCGCGCCAGGCATTGACCGATGCCGCCGGCGGCACCGGTGATCAGGATGACGTCGCTCATGGGCAGGCTCGCTCAGGACGGTGTGGCCAGGCTGGCCGGAAGCGGCGCGGGCGCCTGGCGCAGGGGATCGAAATAGCCCGGGGTCAGGTCGCTCCAGCCCAGCCGGCGGCGCAGCTGGCGCAGGTAGGTCTGCAGGGCGTGCACCTCCAGGTAGACGGCGTGGCGCGGCGAGTCGACGAAGCGGATGCCGCCGGAGAGGTCCGGATCGTCCTGCTGGATCAGCGCCTGGAATTCGCGCGCCTGGTGCGGCCGTTGCAGCTGGTCGGCCAGGTGGCAGGCGATCAGGTGGGCTTCCTGGTCGAACAGCTTGTAGGCACTGGAATTGGTTTCCAGGTAGCCGATGCCGAACAGGTTGCGGTGCTCGCGACTGAAGATGGACAGGTAGAGCTGCGGCCGGCCGTGCTGCCAGGTGAAGTAGTCGGCAGCGTAGCGGCAACTCCAGCGATAGCCGGTGGCATAGAGCACCAGGTCGAGACTCTCCCGGCTGCCATCGCGAAACACCACCTGGTCGCCCTCGAAGTGGGCGATGTCCGGACGCGCCTGGATGTTGCCGTGCTGCAGATGGTGCAACAGCACGTCCGAGCGCGCTAGCGCCTGCTGTTTAGGGCGCCTCTATTTATCTGATTGAGAAAAAGCACTAACACCTCTCGATAGGGTCTGCTATTTAATATAGCCAAGGCTATAACGATCCCGGGAGGATTCGCGATGCTGAAAGATCTCAAGAAACGCGCCCTGCGTGGTCTGCTGGACAAGCTGCTCGACGGGCACGCCGAACGTCGCCCACTGGAGACCCAGCCCGAGCGCTCTCGCGGCATGACGGTCCACGCCGCGCACTGATCCCTGCCGATCAGGTAGGGGCCACTCGCCTCTACCGCCCTCATAGGCGCCTTCGCTATGTGCTGAGCGAGGTGCCTTGTCCTGTTCGTCTCTGTCCTGGACCCTTCTCATCCCAGGTTACAAAGTCTCCCTGCACCTCTGATAGGTTGTGCTATCTAATTTAGCCAAGGCTATAACCACCGAGAGGCGGGCCGGATGCTGGAGAAGACGAGACGCTGGACCCTGGCGGGTCTGCTGGGAGTGCTGCTGGGCAACGCCGCCCAGGCCGCGGAGCCGTTCAAGGTAGTCACCACCTTCACGGTGATCGCCGACATGGCGCGCAATGTGGCGGGTGATGCCGCACGGGTGGAATCCATCACCAAGCCCGGCGCCGAGATCCACAACTACCAGCCCACCCCGGGCGATCTGCTCAAGACACGCGATGCCCAGCTGATGCTGTGGAACGGCCTGAATCTGGAGCTCTGGTTCGAGCGCTTCTTCAGCCGCATGAAGTACGTGCCCAGCGCGGTGGTCTCGCGGGGCGTCGAGCCCATCGCCATCGCCCAGGGCCCCTATGCCGGCAAGCCCAATCCCCATGCCTGGATGTCGCCCCGGGCAGCACTGATCTACGTCGACAACATCCGCGATGCCCTGGTGGCGCATGACCCGGGCCAGGCCGACACCTACCGGCGCAACGCCGAGGCCTACAAGACGCGCATCACCGCCACCCTCGAACCCCTGCGCCAGCAGCTGCAGGCGATTCCCGAACAGCGACGCTGGCTGGTGTCCAGTGAGGGCGCCTTCAGCTACCTGGCGCGCGACCTGGGGCTCAGGGAGCTCTATCTCTGGCCGATCAACGCCGATGCCCAGGGCACGCCGCAGCAGGTCCGCCGGGTGATCGAGACGGTACGCGCCGAGCGGATTCCGGCGGTGTTCAGCGAAAGCACGGTTTCCGCCGCCCCGGCCGAGCAGGTGGCACGGGAGAGCGGCGCCCGCTACGGTGGGGTGCTCTATGTGGATTCCCTGAGCGCCGCCGAGGGACCGGTGCCCACCTATCTCGACCTGCTGCGGGTCACCACCGAAACCCTGGTCAAGGGGCTGGCGCCATGATCGCCCTCGACGGGGTCGGCGTGACCTATCGCAATGGCCACACCGCCCTGCGCGACGCCAGTCTGGTGGTGCCCGGCGGCTCCATCACCGCCCTGGTGGGCGTCAATGGCAGCGGCAAGTCGACGCTGTTCAAGGCGATCATGGGTTTCGTGCCCCTGCGCACTGGCCAGGTACGGGTCGATGACCTGCCGGTGGCCCAGGCGCTCAAGCGCAACCTCGTCGCCTACGTCCCCCAGAGCGAAGACGTGGACTGGGACTTTCCGGTGCGGGTGGAAGACGTGGTGCTCATGGGTCGCTATGGCCGCATGAATTTCCTGCGCCTGGCCCGCGCCGCCGATCATCAGGCGGTGGACGCCGCCCTGGCCCGGGTGGGGCTGACCGAGTTGCGCAAGCGGCAGATCGGCGAACTCTCCGGCGGCCAGAAGAAGCGGGTCTTCCTCGCGCGCGCCCTGGCCCAGGACAGCCGGGTGATCCTGCTGGACGAACCCTTCACCGGGGTGGACGCCACCTCCGAGCGCGCCATCATCGAATTGCTCCAGGCCCTGCGCGGCGAGGGTCGCTCGATGCTGGTGTCGACCCATGATCTGGCCAGCATCGAGCGCTTCTGCGACCGCACCGTATTGCTTGATCGCACCGTGCTGGCCCAGGGACCGACGGCCGAGGTCTTTACCCGGGAAAATCTGGAACGCACCTTTGGCGGCGCGCTGCGCCTGTTCGAGGCGGGCCAGGCGGCGCCGCGGCGCCGGGAGCGTGCCTGATGGAAGGGCTGCTGGAACCCCTGGCCTACGGCTACATGAGAAACGCCCTGGGCGCGGCGGCGCTGGTGGGCGGGCTGTGTGCCTTCCTTTCCGCCTTCCTGATGCTCAAGGGCTGGTCGCTGATCGGCGATGCCCTGTCCCATGCCGTGGTGCCCGGCGTGGCCGGCGCCTATCTGCTCGGCCTGCCGCTGGCCCTCGGCGCCTTTCTCGCCGGTGGCGCGGCGGCCGGGGCCATGCTCGGTCTGCGGCAATACACCCGGCTCAAGGAAGACGTCATCATCGGGCTGATCTTCAGCGCCTTCTTTGGCGGCGGGTTGTTCCTGGTCTCGCTGGCGCCGGTCGCGGTGGACATCCAGACCATCGTCTTCGGCAACATCCTGGCCATCACCCCCGAGGCCAGTCGCCAGCTGCTGATCATCGCCACCCTCTCCCTGCTGGTTTTGCTGCTCAAGTGGCGCGATCTGCTGCTGGTGTTCTTCGACGAGGGCCAGGCGCGTGCCTGCGGCCTCAATCCCACGGCATACCGACTGCTGTTCTTCACCCTGCTGGCACTGAGCACCGTGGCGGCGATGCAGACAGTGGGCGCCTTCCTGGTCATCGCCCTGGTGGTGACGCCGGGGGCGACGGCCTATCTGCTCAGCGACCGCTTCTCCCGGGTGGTGCTGATCAGCGTCGCCATCGGCGTCGGCAGCGGGCTGCTGGGCACCTATTTAAGCTACTTCCTCGACGGCGCCACCGGTGGCTGCGTGGTGGTCTTGCAGACCCTGATCTTCCTGCTGGCCTTCGTCCTGGCGCCGCGTCACGGCCTGCTGGCCAACCGCCGGCGGGCGCGGCAGACGGCGGAGGCGGGCTGATGGACTGGCTGTGGCTGACCCTGGAAGTCGACTTCATGCGCCAGGCACTGCTGATGGCCGTGCTGGTAGCGGTGCCCGCGGCACTGCTGTCCTGCTTTCTGGTGCTCAAGGGCTGGGCGTTGCTGGGCGATGCCATTGCCCACGCGGTGTTTCCCGGCCTGGTGCTGGCGTCGGCGCTGGGCGCGCCGCTGGTGGCGGGCGCCTTTGTCGCGGGACTGGGTTGCGCCCTGGCCACCGGCTATCTCAAGCGCCACAGCCGGGTAAAGCAGGACACCCTCATGGGCGTGGTCTTCTCCGGCATGTTCGGCCTGGGCCTGGTGCTGCACGCCCGGCTGCCCACCGAGCTGCACCTGGACCACATCCTGCTCGGCGATCTGCTGGGAGTGACCCCGGAGGCCTTCTGGCAGATGGCGGTGATCGCCGCCCTGGTGGTGCTGGGGCTGGCCTGTCGCTGGCGCGACCTGCTGGTGCTGGCCTTCGATGCGGCCCAGGCACGGGCCCTGGGCCTGCGGGTAGGGCTGCTGCACTACGGCCTGCTCGGCCTGATCGCCCTGACCGTGGTCGGCGCCCTGCAGGCGGTGGGCATGGTGCCAGTGGTGGCGCTGTTGATCGCCCCCGGCGCCACCGCCTTCCTGCTGACCCGCTCCTTTGGCTGGATGTTGCTGGTGGCCACCGCGCTGGCCGTGACGGCAGCACTGGGCGGGGTGCTGCTGAGCCTGGTCTGGGACAGCGCGCCGGCGCCCACCCTGGTGGTGTTGCTGACGGCCGGTTTCCTGTTGGCCCTGGCATGGCGCCTGTGGCGGGATCGACGTCGTTCGGGCGACAAGGGCGTTCAGGTGGCCTGATGTAATCGGCTGACCGGCCCTGCCAGGCGTTTCCGGTCACGCTCGCCTCACCTCAGGAGAACCACAATGAAAACCGTCGCCCAGTTGCTCGCCCTGAAGACCCAGCAGGACGTCTACACCATCGCCCCCGACGCCTGGGTGCTCGACGCCCTGCGGCTGATGGCGGAAAAGAACGTCGGGGCGCTGCCGGTGATGCGCGACGGCGAGCTGGTGGGCATCGTCAGCGAGCGAGACTATGCGCGCAAGGTGGCCCTGCAGGGACGTTCCTCCTATGCGACCCCGGTCAGCGAGATCATGACCGAGGCGGTCATCATCGTACTGCCGCAGCAGACCGTGGGCGACTGCATGCAGATGATGACCGACCACCACCTGCGCCACCTGCCGGTGATGGGCAACGGCAAGCTGATCGGGCTGCTGTCCATCGGCGATCTGGTCAAGGCCACCACCGTCCAGCAGGCGGAGCTGATTCGCCATCTGGAGGGTTATATCCGCGGCGAGTGACGGGTCAGCCGGTCCGTCCGGCGCTTACAGCCAGGGCGCTGAGCTGGCGCCCTTCGGCATCGAAATTTTCCGCCGCCAGCCAGCGCCGGAAGCCGGCGTCCACCACGGGCCATTCGTGATCCAGCAGGCTGAACCAGGCGGTGTCGCGGTTGCGGCCCTTGACCACCCGGTGCTGACGAAAGAGGCCTTCAGCGCGCATCCCCAGCCGCTCGGCGGCGCGCTTCGAGCGGGCATTGGCGTCGTCGCACTTCCACTCCAGGCGCCGATAGCCGAGGGCGAAGGCTTCCTGCATCAGCAGATAGAAGGCTTCGGTGGCCAGGGGCGTGCGCTGCAGGCGCCCGCCAAAGGCGACATGGCCGATCTCGATGCTGCCGTGTTCGGGGACGATGCTCATCAGGCTGAGTTGCCCCAGGGCGCGGCCATGGCGGGGATCCACCACAACGTAGAACAAGGGATCGCGCCCCTGGGCCAGGCCCGCCAGCCAGGTGTCGAAGACCGCCCGCTCGGTGAAGGGGCCATAGGGCAGATAGTCCCACAGGGCCGGGTCCTGGTCGTGCAGGGCCTCCCAGAGATCGTCGCCGTGACGCTGAGGGTTCAGGGGTTCCAGACGTACATGGCGACCCTGCAGCAAGCGGGGCTGGGGCGGCTGGGCCGGGGTCCAGTCGAGCGGGGTCATGGTCTGTCTCCCAGCAGGTGGCGGTACTGGATGAAACCGGAGCGGGTGGCGATGCGATCATAGAGCTGACGCCCCGGGTAGTTGGTCTCCTGGGTCAGCCAGTGCACCCGGTCGCAGCCGTCCGCTGCGGCGCGGGCGTAGACGTGCTCGATCAGGGCGCGGCCCAGGCCGCCGCCGCGGTAATCCTCGGCGACATAGAGATCCTGCAGGTAGCAGTAGTCGGTTTCGGTCCAGCAGGACGGGTGATAGATGAAGTGCACCAGGCCCAGGGGGCGCTCGCCGTCCCAGGCCAGGGCGCCGTGCAGGGGCTGGGCGGGGTCAAGCAGCCGTTGCCAGGTGCGGGCATAGGTGGTTTCCGGCAGCCGGGTCTCGTAGAAGGCCAGGTAGGCCTGCCACAACGCGTGCCAGACGGCGTGATCGGCTTCGCTCAGGGGGCGGATGGTCATGGGTGGCTCCAGGGTCAGGCGAGAGAGGGGATCAGGACGGCCAGCGCCTGGTCGCCGGGTACCAGGCTGGCGGCCAGTCCCTGGCGGACGCCTTCGCGATCGGCGGCGTTGCGATTCTGGCTGAGCTTGGCGATGCCCTGGAGACTGTCCAGCGGCAGGCGCAGGCCGCGGATGGCGCGCAGCATGCCCTGGACATAATCCGCGGGCGCATCCGCGACCTGCCAGGGGCGGGCACGCCCGGCTTCGTGCTGGTCGGTGAGGCGTTCCAGCAGCTGTAGCAGTCGCTCGGGGTCATCGAACACCTCGACGCTGCCGCGGGCGTGCACGGCCTGGTAGTTCCAGGTCGGCACCACCCGGCCATGTTCGGCCTTGCCGGGATAGAAGGCCGGGCTGACGTAGGCCTGGGGGCCCTGAAACACCGCCAGCGCCTGGCCTGCCTCGACCAGCGCCTGGGCCTGGGGATTGCTGCGCGCCAGATGGCCGTAGAGGGTGCCACAGGGACCCTCGTCGGGCGCCAGCCAGAGCGGCAGATGGCTGACCAGCGGACCGGCGTCGGTCTGGCTGATGAGCAGCGCCAGGGCATGATCGCGCAGATGCTGGTGCAACCTGGGCAGGTCTTCGAGGCGAAAGGCGGGATTGGGATACATGGGCAGGAACTCCAGCGACGTCCAGCCATGCTAAGGTCGCCTTTGGCTCCCTGTAAGAGCCAATTTCCATGACTTTCAGGGTGCCAATCCATGCTGGGATTCGAGCCGTCGGGGCTGTTGCTGGAGCCGGGTCAGGGCCTGGCGCGCCAGCTCTACCAGGGCCTGCGCGAGCGCATCCTGGCCGGTGAGCTGGCCGCCGGGGTACGGCTGCCGGCCAGTCGTGAACTGGCGCGGTTGCTGGGGATCTCGCGCAATACCGTGACCGCCGCCTACGAGCAGCTCCTGGCCGAGGGTTTTCTCGACAGTCGCCTGGGTGACGGTACCTATGTCGCGCCCGTCACCCGGGCGCTGGCCGCTCCCGAAGCAACGGCCAGGACGACACCCGTGCCCCCGGCCAGTGTGCCGCCCGGCGCACCGTGCGCCTTTCGGGTCGGCCTGCCGGCGGTGGATCTGTTTCCCTTCGCCACCTGGGCGCGGCTGCAACAGCGTTTCTGGCGCCAGCCGGAGCCGGCGCTGCTGGGCTATCGCGAACCCGGCGGCGAACCGCGGCTGCGCCGCCTGCTCTGTGCCTACCTGCGCCAGGCGCGGGGCCTGGTCTGCGCACCCGAGCAGATCCTCATCACCAGCGGCGCCCAGCAGGCCATCGAACTCTGCGCCCGGTTGCTGCTGGCGCCCGGAGCCCGGGCGGCCATGGAGGATCCCGGCTATCGCGCCGCGGGTCTGGCCTTGCAGAGTGGCGGGGCGCGGTTGCAGGGCGTTGCGGTGGATGGGGCCGGGCTGATGGTGGAGCAGCTGGCAGGACTGCCGGACTGCCAGCTGGTCTATGTCACCCCGTCGCACCAGTATCCCACCGGCGCGGTACTGTCCCTGCCGCGCCGCCTGGCGCTGCTGGACTGGGCGCGGCAGGCCGACGGCTGGATCGTCGAGGACGACTACGACGGCGAGTACCGCTACCAGGGCGCGCCGCTGGCGCCCCTGGCCGCCTTGGATCGCCACGGTCGGGTGCTCTATGTCGGCACCTTTTCCAAGATCGCCTTTCCCGGCCTGCGCCTGGGCTATCTGGTGGCCCCGCCCGCGCTGCTGCCGGCGCTGCTGGAGCTGCAACGGGCCGGCATCCGCCATCTCGACAGCGCCACCCAGACGGTCATGGCCGATTTCATCGAACAGGGCCACTTCCAGCGCCACATCCGCCGCATGCGACGGGCCGCGCGCAATCGCCGCGATGCCCTGCTGGCCGGCTGGCCAGCGGTTGCCGGCTGCGCCCCGCCGGGCGTCCCGGTGGCCGGCCTGCATCTGTGCCTGCCGGTCACCCACCTGGCCCGCGAAGCCGAGCTGGTGACCCGGGCGGCCGCGGTCGGGGTGGAACTCAATGCGCTGTCGCGCTACTGGCTGGCCGAGGGCCCGACCCCGCCCGACGCCCGCGCCGGACTGGTGCTGGGCTTCGCGGCGGTGCCGGAGACGCGGATCGTCGAGGCGCTGGCCAGGCTGCGGGAAGCCTGGGCCTGAGCGCTGCCGTCAGAGACTTTTCGACTCCAGATTGAGACGGTCCAGCAGACCGGAGGCGCCAGCGGGATCCAGGGCCGCGGTCAGCGCCACGGCCAGGGTATCGCCCAGACGCACGCGTTCCTTGGGCGCAAGACTCACCCGCAGACCGTCTTCCTCGCCGGCGGCCAGATCGACCAGGCTCTTGCAGAGGTCCCTGCCGCGCGCACCCAGGTTCTTGAAGTCCTGCAGGCAGTCATTGCGCTGCTGCTGGTGCACCGCGGCCAGCGCCCGGTCACGCTGCTTGTCGAAGTCGCCCGCGGTAGGGTCGAGCGGCAGATAGCGGCGGGTCAGGGCCAGACTGCGCTTGAAATAGCCTTGATCCCTGACGTCCACCTGCAAGCCCTTGAGCTCGGCACGTTGCGCGCCCTGCTGCAGCCCGCCCAGCAGAGCGAAGGGCGACAGCAGACCGCGCCGGTTCTCCTCCTGGCCACTGTCGGCGAGTTCGCTCAGGTCTTCGGCCAGGCGGCGGACCTGGCTCAGCGACAGGCTCGCGTCCACGTCCAACAGCTCCGGCAGGTCCAGGGTCAGGCCGATGTCGGCCAGCTCATCCTCGACGTTCCATTTCAGTCGGCCGGAGAAGGGCGCCAGTTCGGCGCGTCCGCTGGCGAGCAACAGACCGCCAACCAAAGGCAGGTGCAGCGCCGTCGAGCGCCCCTTGGCGTCGGGCGGAAAGGCCACGCCTTCGAACTGGACATCAGCCCGGCGGTGGGCGGGTTCGTCCTTGAGGTCGGAGAGGGTCAGCTGGGCGATGCTCGGCCCATCGCTGATGCGCACCTCGTGCAGCTTGATCGTGCCACCCAGCGGTGAGGAGGACAGCGACTGCCAGCTGATCCGGTCCTGCAGGTGGTGTTCGAACAGCCAGTCGCGCAGACGTCCGTCGGCGACATGAGCAGCGTAGGCCTTGAGACCGAAATAGCCACCGACCACCACGACCAGCGCCGCACCGGCCAGGAGTTTGACGTTGAGAGTCCGTTTCATCAGAAGCGCTCCTCGCCGAGACCGGCATCCTTGAGCTGTTGGCGGGCCGCCTCGGGGGTCCAGGCGGGATCTTCGAATTGCACCCGTGCCAGCGCCAGGGGATCGCGCAGGTCGCTGCAGCCTTCGCTGGTACAGGGCTGCACGACCTTGGCCGTCAGGTGCGTCAGGGGCAGGTCGTCGGCGTCACGCGCCTTCGGATCGAGCTGCAGGGTGCCGCTCAGGACATACCAGCCGGTCTTGGCCGGGATGCCGGCCGGTACCTGCGCCTGGATCGGATAGGGATAGTCGAGGCTCCAGCCGTCGCTATTCGTCTTGGTGACCCTGGCGATCAGGCGTACCGGTCGGGTCTCGCCGCCGACCAGGGCGGCATAGCCACCTCCGCCGCCTGCGGTATAGCGCACGTCGTTGACCTGGCGAGCCAGCAGCGCCTGGGGATTGCTGCGCGCTTCCTGGGTCAGGCGTTCGAAGGTGGCGAGCTGCTCACGGGCACGGAACGCCTGCTGCATCCGTGCCTGCCGGGCTTCGCGTTCACGCTCGCGCTCGGCCTGCTCGCGCTGGCGCGCCTGCTTCTCGTCCCACATGAACAGGTAGTTGGTGGCCTGCTCGGGATTGAACTGCCAGGCCTTGCTGCGCCAGTTGCGGTCGACATTGACGCGATACAGCCAGAAGTCCTGACTGGATTCGTTGCTGTTCCAGGGGCGGGTAAAGATGCCCTTGGTGAAGTCGCGCACGGCCAGGAAGGTGAAGTGCGGAATCAGCGTGTCCAGCGCGTCGAGCTGTTGCTGGGTCTTCGCGATGATGGGGCGGATCTGGTCGAGCTGCCGGAATTGCTCGCTGTTCCCGGTCACGAACAGCACATCCGGTGCGCTGGTCGACCACTGGCCGCGATAGCTGTGACCAAGGCGCAGCAGGCTGTAGCTGGCGGTCGCCGGATCGCTGGCCAGCAGGAACAGCGCCTGCTTTTGGCTATCGAAGCCGACAAAGCGCAGCGGCGGCAGGGGCTTGTCCAGCGGCAGTCCGTTGAGGAAGAAACCCTTCCAGTGCTGCAATTGCTTGCCGTCGCTCCGCTCCAGGGCGAGTTCACCCTCGCCCTGGGCCAGGCCGTTCTCGCAACGGATACCACTGGAGCGAACCTGCAGGTAGCGGCTGTCTTCCTCGGCCTTGAAGGGAACGCTGAAGGCGCAACCCTGGCTGTCCTTGAGGGTAGTGATGAAGTCGCTCTTGGCGAGTTCGGCTTCGCCATCGCCCGGGCGCCAGCCGGCGACATCGAAATCGGTGGCGATCTGGCCGACAGGCGCCTTGGCTGCCGCAGGTGCAGGCTCGACCTTGGCCGGCGCGGCAGGTGCCGACTCAGCAACCGGGGCCGGCGGAGCTGCGGGTGCCGGTGCCTCTGGGACTACCGGGGGAGTGGCGGGCCTTGCCGTCTCAGGCGCCGCCTTGGGCGGCTCGACGGCGGCCGGAGCAGGAGCTGCGGCGACGGCAGCCGGATTCTGTACTTGCGCCGTCCAGGCCGTGGCCTTGGTGGCCGTGCCGTTCAGCCGGGCGTCGGTGGTACCGGTCGCCGTCCAAGTCAGGCGTTCGGCCTGGTCGCACTGCTTGCCGAGCAATGCGCCGATCTTGGGCATCAGGCGTTCGATGGCCACGGCCTCGGCAGGCTTGCCATAGACGAAGCGCAGCGCCAGGTCGGGGGCGCACCAGGCGGTTGCAGGGTGATCGACGAAGACCTCGACGTCTTCGGCCTTGGAATAGGCGAGGCGAGTGCTTTCGGCCTGGGCAGCCGTGGCCGTGGCCAGCAGCGTCAGGGCCAGCAGGGTGGGTTTCATGGTCATCCTTCCTTAGATCAGTTCCCAGGCACCGTCAGCGGCCTGGCAGGCCTTGGTGGTCTGCTGATCCTGCTGACCGTCCTGGCTCAGGCTGTAGTTCAGGGTGCGGCAGGTGGTCTTGGCGGCGACCTTGTCCTGCACCGGCGCGGCATCGAGATCGGCGGCATCGAGGTCCACGCCCTGCTGCTTGGCGCTGGCCACGTCCAGGGTATCCAGATCCACCGCGGGTGCCGGTTGAGCCTTGGTCTTGCCAGCGGTCGCCAGCGTGGCAGTGGTCGCCGGAGTCACCAGGGGCGCGTAGACATAGCCGATGGTCACGCCCTTGCGGCCCACGGCGATCCAGTCGTTGCCGGTACGGCCCAGGGCGGTGAAGCGCGTACCCGTGGGCAGTCCGCCGACCTTGGCGGCATTGTCGTTGGGTGCGGCGCGCAGATTGGCCGACTTGATCGACTGATAGGGCTTGTTGAGCAGGGTCAACTGCTCGACCTTCTGCACCTTGGGCGTGCGCTTGACCGCCACCTGGCGGGCTTCGGTCTCGGTCGCCACCGGCACGATGCGGGCGGTGGCGCCGCTGTGGTCGGAGGTCCAGGTGGTCACCTGACCATCCTGGGCGTGCTCCAGCGCCTTTTGCGTCTGCACGGCCAGGGCCTCGCGATCACGCTGGTCGAGCTTGGCCCCAAGGGTCTTGCCCAGGGCGCCACCGGCGAGGGCGCCGGCCAGCATGGCGGCGGTACGGCCACTGCCACCACCGATCTGGCTGCCAACAAGGATGCCGGCCGCTGCCCCGACCACGGTGCCGACGTTTTCCTGATTGAGCCATTCGTTCTGCGACATGTTGGAGCAGCCCGTGACGGCGAGGCTGCCACCCAGGCAGAGAACGGCGAGTCGATGACGAGGCTTCATTACGAGTCCTTTCCGAAGCGAAAATTTAGGAGGAGGGAATGGTAGAGGCTTGCTCCAGAGACGTTGTGACCTGATTCACCGAAAGCGGGTTTGGCATCAAAGGGCTAGCATGGCCCGGAAGGCGTAGCTGGAGGCGCTAACGCCCCCGATACGCCTTCCCATAATGCCGCTCCAGGCGCGACTGCATGAATTCCATGGCCAGGGACATCAGCCAGTAGAGCACCGCCGCGGTGGTGAGCATTTCCAGGTAGCGGTAGCTGGAGCGGCCATAGGACTGGGCGAGGAACATCACCTCCCAGACACCCATCACCGAGACCAGGGAGGAGTCCTTGAGCATGGAGATGAACTGGCTGGTGGTGGGCGGGATGATGCTGCGCATGGCCTGGGGCAGGGTGACGCGCCAGAAGATCACCCGCGGCGACAAACCCAGGGCCCGGGCCGCCTCGCGCTGACCGGCGGGGACGCCGAGCAGGCCGGCGCGGAAGATCTCGCTGAGGTAGGCGCCGTAGTTCAGCGACAGGGCGAGGATGCCGGCGCTGATGGCGCCGGGGACCACGCCGATCTGCGGCAGGCCCAGGTAGATCAGCAGGATCTGGATCAGCAGCGGGGTGCCGCGAAAGAAGGAGGCGTAGAAGGTCGCCACGCCATAGGCCAGGGCACTGGACGACAGCCGCCCCAGGGCCGCGGCGAAGCCCAGCAGCACCGACACCAGGATGGAGCTGAGGCTGAGGAACAGCGTCAGGGCCGCGCCCTGCAGGAAGCCGTTGGGCCCCAGGCGCCAGCCCACCAGGTTGGGCAGGCGCGGCCAGACGCTGGCGAACTTGAGATCGAAGCCGAGCACGAAGACCACGCCCCGGCCAGCAGCGCCAGCCAGGTCAGCCAGACACGGGTACGAAAGCTCAGCAGCGGACGCGATTCGACCGGGGGCGGTAACTGACTCATTGGCTGATGTCGGCACCGATCCACTTGTCGGAGATCCGCTTCAGGGTGCCGTCCTGGCGCAGCCCCTCGATGATCTCGCGCAGCTTGGCGGCGAATTCCGCATCACCCTTCTCGATGGCCACGGCGTTGGGCTCGGCATAGAGCGGTGCGCCCGCCAGCTTGAACTTGCTGTCCTGGGCCAGGCGCGGCTGGGCGGTCACCAGGTTGGTCAGCACCGCGTCCAGGCGCTTGCCGGCGCCCAGGCCCAGGTCCTGGAAGGCGACGTTGTCGTCGGGGAAGGGCACCACCTGCACCTGGTCGAAGGGATAGCTCAGCGGCTGGTCCTCCTGGCCTTCGATGGTCAGGTCCTTGTTCAGATAGCTCTCATAGGAAGAGGCGCTGGTGACGCCGACCTTCTTGCCGGAGAGGTCCTTGGCACCGTGGATGCGGTCGTCACCGGCGTTGACCACGATCACCGCTGGCGAGGCGTAGTAGTTGACCGGGAAATCGAACACCTGGGCACGCGCCTGGCTCGGCGTCATGGAGCAGATGCAGACGTCGTAGCGACCGCTCCAGCGACCGGCGGCGATCACGTCCCAGGAGGGGGTTTCCAGGCGCAGTTTGACGCCGAGCTTGTCGGCCACGGCCTTGGCCACGTCCACGTCGAAGCCTTCCAGCTGGTTCTGGGCATTGAGCTGGGAGAAGGGCGGATAGCTCTCCATGAGGACATTGACCAGCTCGCCCTTGGCCTTGATGCGGTCCAGGGTGGTACCGGCCGAGGCCGAGGTGGCGACCAGCGCCAGGGTCAGGCCGAGGGCCGATAGCAGAGCGGTTCTCATGGGGGTGTCCTTTGCAAAGGGAAAGAGGGCCTGGTATTAGAGAGATATGAGAACCGATATTGAACTCTGTTTTGGTTATAAGGAAAAGTGAAATAGCTATATGGCCAACATGAATCTAGTTCTGCTCGACGGTGGCATGGGCCGTGAGCTGCAGCGCCGTGGCGCGCCCTTTCGCCAGCCGGAGTGGTCGGCCCTGGCCCTGAGCGAGGCGCCCGAGCAGGTGGAAGCTGTGCATCGTTCCTACATCGAGGCGGGTGCCCAGGTGATCACCAGCAACAGCTATGCGGTGGTGCCCTTCCATATCGGCGAAGAGCGCTTTGCGGCAGAAGGCGAAGCCCTGGCCGCGCGGGCCGGCCAGCTGGCACGGCAGGCGGTGTTGGCCAGTGGTCAGCCGGTGCGGGTGGCGGGTTCGCTGCCGCCGCTGTTCGGCTCCTATCGCCCCGATCTGTTCGAGCCGGCGCGGGTGGACGAGGTGCTGCAGCCGCTGATCCGCGGCCTGGCGCCCCATGTCGATCTCTGGCTGGCGGAAACCCAGAGTTCCCTGGCCGAGGTGCGTGCCATCGCCGCCGGGCTGCCCGGGGATGGCAAGCCGCTGTGGCTGTCCTTCACCCTGAAGGACGAAGACGTCGACGAGATCCCACGGCTGAGATCCGGCGAGCCGGTGGCCGCGGCCGCGCAGCTGGCGGTGGAACTGGGCGCCGGAGCGCTGCTATTCAATTGCAGCCAGCCCGAGGTGATGGCCGCGGCGCTGGATACCGCGCGGGCGACCTTTGCCGCGGCGGGGATCGAGATTCCCTTTGGCGCCTATGCCAACGCCTTCCCGCCCCAGCCGGAAGAGGCCACCGCCAATGATGGCCTCGACCCCCTGCGTCCGGACCTGGATCCGCCCGGCTACCTGAGCTTCGCCCAGGACTGGCAGGCGCGTGGCGCGAGCCTGATCGGCGGCTGCTGCGGCATCGGCCCGGAGCATATCGCCGTGCTCAACACGCGACTGCGTGGCTGACGCCCGCATTCGGTCGGCAAAAAAAAGCGGACAGCGCTCAGGGCGCTGTCCGCTTTTTTCTTGCCGCCAGACGCCGTTCAGACCTGCGCCTGGCCACCATCGGCGAAGAGTTCGGCGCCGTTGACGAAGCTGGAATCGCTGGAGGCCAGGAACAGGGCAACCCTGGCGATTTCCTCCGGCTCGCCGACGCGACCCAGGGGATCTGGCTGGCCAGGTGGTCCAGCAGACCCTGCTGCTGGGCGGCATCCGGACCGGCCAGTTCCACCAACCCCGGGGTGCGGGTGGCACCCGGGCTCAGGGTGTTGATGCGGATGCCGCGGCCCTGCAGCTCCAGGATCCAGTTGCGGGCGAAGGCGCGTACGGCGGCCTTGGATGCGCCGTAGACGCTGAAGGCCGGGGTGCCGGTACTGGCGGCGGTGGAGCCGGCCAGGATCACCGAGGCATGGTCCGCCAGCAGCGGCAGGGCCTTCTGCACGGTGAACAGCACCCCCTTCACGTTGCGATCGAAGGTGTCGTCGTAGTGAGCCTCGGTCACCTCGGCGAGGGGCAGCATGCTGCCACCTCCGGCGTTGACGTAGAGCACGTCGAGGCGTCCGTGCTCGCGGCGGATGCGCGCATAGAGGGCATCGAGCTGGTCCAGGCGCGAGGAGTCCACGGCGATGCCGGTGGCGTTGCCGACCTGGGCGACCGCGGCATCCAGTTCCGCCTGCCGCCGGCCGGTGAGGATGACATAGGCGCCCTGCTGGGCGAAGAGTTTGGCGGCGGCCAGGCCGATGCCGCTGGTGGCGCCGGTGACGAGGGCGATCTTGTCGGCGAGCTTGAGGGTCATGGCTGAATCTCCGAGTGGTTGTGATCAGGTGGAGTCAGCCTATCGACCCTGTCCTCTCTGCAAAATAGAATGATTGGCAAGTCATCGTTGCAGAAATGAAATGAGCAGAATGCCGGATTTTGAAGGCTTGGCGATGTTCGCCAAGGTCGCCGAGGAGGGCTCCTTCGCCGCCGCGGCGCGGGTGCTGGGCGTGTCGGTGGCCACTGTCTCGCGGGCGGTGACGCGCCTGGAGGAACGCCTCGGCGGGCGGCTGTTCAATCGCACCTCGCGGCAGTTGGCGTTGACCGAATTCGGCCGCGAGCTGGCCGCCCAGGCCGGTGATCTCTATCGCCAGGCGGAGGCGACCGAAAGCGCTGCCCAGGCGCGCGCCGTGCAGCCCCGCGGCCAGGTGCGGCTGGCGGTGCCCATGGCCTTCGGCCTGCGCTGGGTGGCGCCGCTGCTGCCCGAGCTGCTGCGTCGCTATCCCCAGCTGACGGTGGATCTGCACCTGTCCGATGCCACTGTGGATCTGGTGGCGGAGGGCTTCGACGCCGCCCTGCGCATCGCCGCCTTGCCCGACTCCTCGCTGGTCGCCCGGCGGCTCTGCGCGGTCAGCCAACTGCTGGTGGCGGCGCCGGCCTATGTCGAGCGCCATGGCCATCCCCAACATCCGCAGGAGCTGACCGAACATGCCTGCCTGAGCTACGCCTACCGGGCGCGCAGCCAGGTGTGGCGCTTCAGCGGGGACGACGGTCGCGAGGAAAGCGTGCTGCCGCGTGGTCCCTTGCGCGTCACCAATTCCGAAGCCCTGCTGCCGGTGCTGCTGGAAGGCCTGGCCATCGCCGAGTTGCCGGACTTCATCGCCGCCGACTACCTGGCCGATGGCCGGCTGGTGCAGCTGCTGCCGGACTGGCAGCTGACCCGTGGCGGCCTCTATTTCGTGACCCCCTCGGCGCGCAGCCGCCCGACCAAGATCCAGGTGCTGCTCGATTTCTTCGTCGAGCACCTGAGCACCCCGGGCTGGCAGCGAGCCGAACAGCCGCCGTCCGTGTCGGCTTCGTGACATCCCGCAACATCCACTCGCCACCACGCAAGGCTGGCGAAAGGTTGACCTCTTAGGATCCGCTCAAGACCCGCCCCCGTGAGCGGGCGACGTGCCTACAAAAATAACCAGGATTCTTGCCATGTCGTATCTGTCCCTCCAGGCGTCCCCGCGCGCCCGTCTCCCCTGGATTTTCGCCCTCTCCGCGCCGCTGCGCCGCGGCTGAACCCTCCTTCTCTTCGCGAAAATCCAGAGGTATTCCCATGCTGACTTTCCTCGGCTTCGCCATGGTCATGACCTTCATGTACCTGATCATGACCAAGCGCCTGTCTCCGCTGATCGCCCTGACCATGGTGCCGATCGCCTTCGCCGTGCTGGCCTGGGCGCTGTCCAGCGAATTCGCCAGCCTCGGCAGCGTCAAGCTCGACGCCCTCGGCCCGATGATGCTCGACGGCATCCGCAAGCTGGCGCCCACCGGCGTGATGCTGCTGTTCGCGATCCTCTACTTCGCCGTGATGATCGACACCGGTCTGTTCGACCCGGCGGTGCGCTGGATCCTCAGGCTGGTCAAGGGCGATCCGCTCAAGGTGGCCATGGGCACCGTCTTCCTGACCCTGGTGGTCTCCCTGGACGGCGACGGCTCGACCACCTACATGATCTGCGTGGCGGCCATGTTCCCGCTGTACAAGCGCCTGGGCATGAATCCGCTGATCATGACCTGCCTGATGCTGCTCTCCAGTGGCGTGATGAACCTGACCCCCTGGGGCGGTCCGACCGCCCGCGCCGCCAGTGCCCTGCACGTGGATCCGGCCGACGTCTTCGTGCCCATGATCGCGCCCATGCTGCTGGCCATCGCCTGGCTGTTCTTCCTCGCCTACCTCTATGGCCGCAGCGAGCGCGCCCGCCTGGGCATCCTGCAGATCGGCGAGACCGAAGGCGCCGACGTCACCGTCTCCCAGTGCGCCGAGGCCCGCCGCCCGCACCTGCGCTGGTTCAACGGCCTGCTGACCCTGGCGCTGATGGCCGCGCTGATCGTTGGCGTGCTGCCGATGCCGGTGCTGTTCATGATCGCCTTCGGCATCGCCATGACCGTCAACTACCGCTGCCTGAACATGCAGAAGCAGCGCATCGCCGCCCATGCCGAAAACGTGCTGGCGGTGGTCTCGCTGATCTTCGCCGCGGGCATCTTCACCGGCATCCTCTCGGGTACCGGCATGGTCGACGCCATGTCCAAGGGCCTGCTGGCGGTGATCCCGGACGCCCTGGGTCCGTACATGGCGGTGATCACCGCCCTGGTCAGCCTGCCGTTCACCTTCTTCATCTCCAACGACGCCTTCTACTTCGGCGTGCTGCCGGTGCTGGCCGAGGCCGCCGCGGCCTATGGCATCAGTCCGGTGGAGATCGCCCGGGCCTCCATCGTCGGTCAGCCCGTGCACCTGCTCAGCCCCCTGGTGCCCTCGACCTACCTGCTGGTGGGCCTGGCCAAGGTGGAGTTCGGCGACCATCAGCGCTTCACCCTGAAATGGGCGACCGTGACCTGCATGTTCCTGCTGGGCGGTGCTTTGTTACTGGGTGTGTTTCCGCTGTACAGCCGCTAGAGTTTTACCATTTGTACGACTAGCCTTGCCGGCTGTTCGAAAATGGCGCGTCGCCTGACGCGCCTTTTCCATTGGAGCGCGCGCCCGAGCGCGTCTCAGCTATAAGAGGATTCGCAATGGACTGGCTGACCAACCCGGAAATCTGGGTCGCCTTCTTTACCCTGACGGCCCTGGAAATCGTTCTGGGCATCGACAACATCATCATGATCTCCATCCTGGTCAGCCGCATGCCCAAGCACATGCAGGCGCGGACCCGCTTCTTCGGTCTGGCCCTGGCCATGGTCACCCGCATCCTGCTGCTGCTGTCCATCACCTGGGTGATGCGCCTCACCGCCGACCTGTTCTTCGTCTTCGGCCAGGGCATCTCCGGGCGTGACCTCATCCTCTTCTTCGGCGGCCTGTTCCTGCTGTGGAAGAGCAGTGCCGAGATCTACGAAGGCCTGGAAGGCGAGGACGAGCACGACGAGGACGCGCCCCAGAAGAAGGGTGGCGGTTTCGTCGGCACCATCATCCAGATCGCCATCATCGACATCGTCTTCTCGCTGGACTCGGTGATCACCGCGGTGGGCATGGTCAGCCACGTGCCGGTGATGGTCGCGGCGATCATCGTCGCGGTGCTGGTGATGATGCTGGCGGCCGGTGCCATCAGCAATTTCATCGACAAGCACCCGAGCCTGAAGATGCTGGCGCTGTCGTTCCTGATCGTGGTCGGTACCGTGCTCATCGCCGAAGCCTTCGAAGTCCATGTGCCCAAGGGCTACGTCTACTTCGCCATGGCCTTCTCGCTGGCGGTGGAAGCCATCAACATCCGCCTGCGCGGCAAGGCCAAGGCGCGCGAAGCGGTCAAGCTGCGCAAGGAGCAGATCTGATCGCCGCGGCGGAACCGACCCGGCTCTCCGCCGCCTAAACCAGCAAGTCCCCACGAGCCCGAAGGTGCCCTGCCTTCGGGCTCGTGCGTCTGTGCAGAACGGTCATTACGATTTTGTGACAAGCTCGCCAGGAGCTCTTGGACACGCGCCGGGAGGGCGCCACGATGCTGACACTGCTCAATCTGCTATCCGCCGTTGCCCTGCTGGTGTGGGGCACCCATATCGTGCGCACCGGTATCCTGCGGGTATACGGCGCCAGCCTGCGCCGGGTGCTCAGCCGCAGCATGCAGCGCATGCCGCTGGCCTTTCTTTCCGGCATCGCCGTCACCGCCCTGGTGCAGAGCAGCAACGCCACCGCGCTGCTGGTGACATCCTTTGTCGCCCAGGGCCTGGTGCCGCTGACCCCGGCGCTGGCCATCATGCTCGGCGCCGACGTGGGCACCGCGCTGATGGCGCGGGTGCTGACCTTCGACCTGTCCTGGCTGTCGCCGCTGCTGATCTTTCTCGGCGTGGTGTTCTTTCTCGGCCGCAAGCAGACCCGCGCCGGCCAGCTCGGCCGGGTCGCCATCGGCCTGGGGCTGATCATCCTGGCGCTGCAGCTGATCGTCGAGGCGGCCTCGCCCATGACCCATGCGGCCGGGGTCAAGGTGCTGTTCTCTTCACTGACCGGTGACCAGTTGCTCGA
This sequence comes from Pseudomonas oryzihabitans, assembly GCF_014522265.1. Classification (GTDB taxonomy): domain Bacteria; phylum Pseudomonadota; class Gammaproteobacteria; order Pseudomonadales; family Pseudomonadaceae; genus Chryseomonas; species Chryseomonas aestiva. Next base: position 1,555,858 of record NZ_CP017024.1, on the reverse strand, counting down.
CGCCCTGACCGGCGCGGTCTTCGCCATGGTCTCCTATTCCAGCCTGGCGGCGGTGCTGCTGACCGCCACCCTGGCCGGCTCCGGGGTCATCTCGCTCAAGGTGGCGCTGTGCCTGGTGGTGGGGGCCAACCTGGGCAGCGGCGTGCTGGCGCTGATGGGCGCGGCCAAGCAGGGCGTGGAGGCGCGGCGGGTGGCGGTGGGCAGCCTGCTGTTCAAGCTCGCGGGCTGCATCCTGGTGCTGCCCTGGATCGGCCTGCTGGCCGACTGGCTGCAGGGCTACGACTTCAACGACGCCGAGGTGGTGATCGGTTTCCACGTCGCCTACAACCTGGTGCGCTGCCTGCTGTTCCTGCCGCTGACCGGGCCCCTGGCGCGCTTCTGCACCGCCATGCTGCCGGCCAAGGACAGCGCCGAGACCATCCTGCGGCCGCGCCACCTGGACACCGCCGCCCTGGATACCCCGGCCCTGGCGCTGACCAATGCCTCCCGCGAGCTCCTGCGCATGGGCGATGTCATCGAGCAGATGCTGCAGCACCTGCTGGTGCTGATCAATGCCGGCGACAAGCAGCTGGCCCGCGAGGTGCGCCGTCTCGACGACGATGTCGACGCCCTCTACACGGCGATCAAGCTGTACCTGGCGCGCATGCCGCGCGACGACCTGGACGAGCGCGACAGCCGGCGCTGGGCGGAGACCATCGAACTGGCGATCAACCTGGAGCAGGCCGGCGATCTGATCGAGCGCATGGCCAGCGACGTCGACAGCAAGAAGATCGCCGCCCGGCGCTCGTTCTCGGCTTCCGGGGTGGACGAACTCTCTGCCTTGCACCGGCTGCTGGTCGACAGCCTCAAGCTGTGCCTGTCGGTCTATCTTTCCGGCGACCTGGACGCAGCGCGCCGCCTGCGTCGGCTCAAGCAGCGCTTCCGCCTGCTGGAGCGGCGCTATGCCCATGCCCATGTCGAGCGGCTGCACCAGCAGGTGGTGGAGAGCTTCGAGACCAGCTCCCTGCACCTGGGCCTGCTCAGCGACATGCGCCGGGTCAATTCGCTGTTCTGCAGCATCGCCCACGGCGTGCTGGAGGCGGCCGATGCCGGCTACGCCACCGAGCACGAGCTGCCGGTGGAGGGGCGCGAGGAGTCGGGTGGGGCTTGAGGTCGCGGTTTGACGTGCGGGTTCGTGGATGAGGCTGCGCCGTCATCCACGCAACTGATCTGATCTTGTCATCGCCAATGAAGTTGAGCGCCACTTCGGATGGCCCCCGCTCCCCTGGGGAGAGGGCTGGGGTGAGGGCGCCCCCCCTGCTGCGAACTCCCAGTGGAAAAGGCTGTGCCGTTTTCCACGCCATGGCACTGTGCGCCTAAGCCTTATCGCGGCCATGGCTGTCCGCCGCTGCGGCCGCTCCTACAGAAGCATCACACCCTGTAGGAGCGGCCCATGGCCGCGATTGGGGTACCTCATTGCGCCCGACTATCGAGCTGCTGCAGGATCCGCCAGGCCGTCTCGATCCGCGCGGCATTCGGGTAGTTGCGGTTGGCCAGGATCACCAGGCCGAGCTGGCGTTCGGGGATGAACAGCGCATAGGCGCCGAAGCCGTTGGTGGAGCCGGTCTTGTTCAACAACCGGGCGCCGCTCGCCGGCAGTGGCGGGTGCTGCCAGTCCAGCGGTTGCGGCTGCAGGGCCATCGCCGGGGTGTTGCCGGCCAGCAGCTGGGCCTTGGGCAGCGGATAGGCGTAGGCCTCCCAGGCCAGACCCTGGGTCATGGGGCCGCTGCGATAGTAGCCCTGCTGGGTGGCGTCGAGCGCCTTGGCCAGGGGCGCCGGCAACCGGCCGGGATGCAGATTCGCCTCGACGAAGGCGAGCAGATCGCCCGCGGTGGTCTTGATGCCATAGGCCTCTTCGGCATAGGCGCCCGGATTGACCCGCAGCGGCTGGTCGTTCCTGCCATGGCCCCAGGCGTAGTGGGCCTGCTCGGCCGCCGGCACCTGCAGATAGGTATGGCCGAGGCCGAGGGGCTTGAGCACGTGGCGCTGCAAGGCCGTGGCGAAGGGTTCATCGAGCCGCTGGGCCGCCAGGGCGCCGAACAGGCCGATGCTGGGATTGGAGTAGAGGCGGCGGCTGCCGGCGGGGAAGGGCGGCTGGAAGGCGCGGTAGAAGGCCGTCGTCTGATCGTCGCGGGTCACGCCGTCGGGAAATTGCAGCGGCAGGCCGCCGGCGCTGTAGGTGGCCAGCTGCAGCAGGCTGGCCTGGCCGATGGCGCTGCCGGCCAGAGCCGGGCGGACCTGAGCGGCGGACTCGTCCAGCCGCAGGCGACCGGTCGCCGCCGCGTAGCCGCCCAGGGCGGCGGTGTAGGTCTTGCTCAGGGAGCCGATCTCGAACAGGGTGGCCGCGTCCACCGCCTGGCCGCTGCGGCGATCGGCGGTGCCGAAGTAGTAGAGCCGGCGCAGGCCCGGGGCCGTGACACCCACGGCCAGGCCCGGAATGTCCTGCTCGGCCATCACCGTACGGGCGGCGGCGCGGATCTCGTCGTCGAGGGGATTGGCGGCGTTGGCCAGGAGCGGCAGGGTCAGGCCCAGGCCGAGCAGCAGGGAAAGACGCGGGAAAGCCGACATGCGGGAGCCATTCCTGAGGAGCAGAGGCCAGGAGTCTAGCCGAGCGTTGCTGCTCAGGTATGAGACGCGGCCAGCGTTGGAAGATTTTGCCGCCGGCGCTGTCCATGGCTGGCTGGAGCCCGATCCTCGACTGGACTACAGTCGCCTCTCACCTTTTCCAGGAGTCATCCCATGTCCGCTGCCCCCCTCGTCGAACAGATCCAACTGGGCCAATTGCCCGTCTGGCGCATCCGCGTCGGCCAGGCCGAAGCCCTGGTGGCCTGCCAGGGCGCCCATGTGCTGCGCTACGGCTTCGACGGCGAGCCGGACATCGTCTGGGGCAATCCGGAAGCCGTGTTCGAGCCCGGTACCCCGATCCGTGGCGGCATCCCGGTCTGCTGGCCCTGGTTCGGCGACCTGCTGAAGAATCCGGCCGCGGTCCAGGCCATGTGCACCACCACTGCGGACGCCCCGGCCCACGGCCTGGCGCGCCAGGTCGCCTGGCAGGCCGGCGGCGTCGAGGTGGACACCGACCGGGTGCGCCTGGACTTCCACCACCGCACCTCCGCCGAGACCACCCCGGGCTGGCCCCATGCCACCGAGCTGACCCTCAGCCTAAGTGTGGGCGAACGCCTGGAGCTGACCCTGAGCGTGCGCAATCTGGAAGATCACCCGCTGGTGCTGAGCCAGGCGCTGCACACCTATTTCGCCGTGAGCGACGTCCGTGAGGTGGGCATCGAAGGCCTGGCCAACGCCGACTACTACGACTGCCTGGACGGCTGGACCCGCAAGCGGCAGAACGGCGAGCCGACCATCACCGCCGAGACCGACCGGGTCTATGTCGGCCTGCCGGCACGCCTGGCGATCCGCGATCCCCAGTGGCAGCGCCGGCTGTTCGTGGAGACCCGCAACAGCCATTCGGCGGTGCTGTGGAATCCCTGGATCGACAAGTCCGCGCGCCTGAGCCAGTTCGCCGACGACGCCTGGACCGGCATGCTCTGCATCGAGACCGCCCGGGTGATGGACGACGTCCTCAGCGTGGCGCCGGGCGCCTCGGCCGAGATGGCGGTGAGCCTGTGGCGCGAGGCGCTGTAGGGGCTGCTCAGGCGTCCGGGCTGGCCCTCACCCCGGCCCTCTCCCAGAGGGAGAGGGGGGTGCTCAGGAGAGTTTGGTGTGTTAGGACTTGGAGCGCTCAGGGGAGTTTGATGCGCAGGACTTGGGGCTGTCAGGCTTCAAGCGCACCCTCACCCCGGCCCTCTCCCAGAAGGAGAGGGGGCGCTCAGGGGAGTTTGATGCGCAGGACTTGGGGCTTTCAGGCTTCAAGCGCACCCTCACCCTGGCCCTCTCCCAGAGGGAGAGGGGAGGCTCCGATAGGCTTTGGCGTGTTGGATATTGGAGCGTGCGCAGGACTCACTCCTGGTTTGGCAGAGTCACTGCCTTGCTGCGGCGTCTACCCAAACGCCCCCTCTCCCCCTGGGAGAGGGCCGGGGTGAGGGAGCCCCGGCACCTAGCCGAAGATCACAACTCCTCGCACAGATTCCGCCCGATCCACTCGGCCACCGCCGCGCGCTCCAGGCCGCAGCCGAGCAGGCTGTGCAGCTTGCCCAGGGCGGCTTCACGGGTCATGCCGCGGCCGGAGATCACCCCGGCATCGGCCAGGCCGCTGCCGGCGGCGTAGGTACCCAACTCCACCGTCCCGCGAGCGCCCTGGCTGAGGGCGACCACGGGGACGCCGGCAGCGCGCCATTCGGCGAGGGCGGCGAGGAAGTCGGCGTCATCCGCCGGACCCGTGCCGCTGCCATAGCACTCCAGCACCAGCCCCTGCACCCCACTGCCCGCCAGACCGCGCAGGGTGGCACCGTCGATCCCCGGAAACAGCGGCAGCACCGCTACCCGCGCTGGCTGGCGCGGCTGATCGAAGCGTAAGGCGGCCGGCGTGGCCACCAGGGTGTCACCGCTGCGCGGCCGGGCGCTTTCCACGAAGGCCTTCCAGCCGCTGCTGGCCTGCTTGGTGCAGCGCGCCGCCGGCAGGCGTTCGCCATGGAATTGCACCTGCACCCCCGGCATCAGTCCGCTGGCGAAGGCGGCGAAGCTGTCGGCCAGGTTGCCGTCGGCATCGCTGTCCGGCACGCCGGCCGGCAGCATGGAGCCGGTCAGCAGCACCGGAATGGCCAGGCCCAGCAGCCGGAAGGCCAGGGCGGCGGCGCTGTAGGCCAGGGTGTCGGTGCCGTGCAGCACCAGCACGCCGCGGCAGGCGGGGTCGGTGGCTGCCGCCAGGATCGCCTGGGCCATGCGCTCCCAGGCGGCGGGGGTCATGTTGGCGCTGTCGATCAGCGGCAGCAGCTCCTGCAGCCGCCAGGCCGGATTGTCCAGCTCCGGACGGCTGGCCAACAGGGCGTCGATGCGCGCCTCGAAACCAGCGGCGGGGGCCAGGCCGGCGGCGGTCGCCTGCATGCCGATGGTGCCGCCGGTGTAGAGGATGTGCAGGTAGGGTGAGCTCATGAGGGACTTCCTGATAGGACTGCCCCCACACGGGGTGGGGGCAGGAAAGCGGTCGCGGTCCGGGTCAGCGCGACCCGGTGGCGGCGGTCAGTGCGCCTGGCGCGGCTGGGCGGCGCGGGCTTCGGCGACGGTCTCTTCCAGACGCTCCAGCGCCGGCCAGGCCTGGCGATCCAGGTCCAGGTCGCGGAACTGGTCGGCATCGAACACCGGCTGATCCACCCCGGCACGGCGCTGGGCGTCGTAGTCGTTGAGGATGCGCATGCCGACCTTGATCAGCATGGCCAGGGCGATCAGGTTGACGAAGGCCAGGCAGGTCATGGTGATGTCGGCGAAGGCGAACACCGTGGTCAGGTTCTGCATCGAGCCCCAGCAGATCAGCACCAGCACCAGGCCGCGATAGCCGAGCAGCACGGCCTTGCCGCGGCCGAGCAGGTAGCGCAGGCCGTTCTCGCCCAGGTAGATGTTGTAGAGGATGCAGGTGAAGACGAACAGCGACAGGGCGACGCTGATGAAGATGCGGCCCCAGTCACCGACCACCGCGGCCAGGGAGTTCTGGGTCAGGACGATGCCGTCACCTTCGAAGCCCGGGGTGTAGAAACCCGAGAGCAGGATCAGCAGCGCGGTACAGGTGCAGATGACGAAGGTGTCGAGAAAGACGCTGAAGGCCTGCACCACGCCCTGGGCGGCCGGGTGCTTGACCGCGGCCACCGCGGCGACGTTGGGTGCGGCGCCCAGGCCGGCTTCGTTGGCGAAGACGCCACGCTTGACGCCCATGGTGATGGCGGCGCCGAGCAGGCCGGCAAAGGCCGGCTCCAGGCCGAAGGCGCTCTTGACGATGGTCAGCAGGGTGCCGGGGACCAGGTCGATCTGGGTGATGATCACATAGAGGGTGACGGCGATGTAGGCCAGGGTCTTGACCGGCACCAGGATGTCGGAGACCGCGGCGATGCGCTTGATGCCGCCGATGAACACCAGGCCCAGCAGGATGGCCAGGGCGATCCCGGTGTACTGCACCGGCAGGCCGAAGGCGTTTTCCAGCGAGTGGGTCACGGTGAAGGACTGCAGACCGACGAAGGCGAAGCCGTAGGTCACCAGCAACAGGCCCGAGAAGATCAGGGCCATCCAGCGCTTGTTGAGGCCGTGCTGGATGTAATAGGCCGGACCACCGATGTAGAGGCCGTCGCCGTCGGCGCGCTTGTAGACCTGCGCCAGGGTGCACTCGAAGAAGCTGCTGGCCATGCCGACCAGCGCGGTCACCCACATCCAGAACACCGCACCGGGGCCACCCAGGGTCACGGCCAGGCCCACACCGGCGATGTTGCCGGCACCGACGCGACCGGCCAGGCTGAGCATCAGCGCCTGGAAGGAACTCAGGCCGTCGCCGCTGTTGCGCAGGGAGTCCTTGAAGACGGTGAACATGTGCGGGAAATGGCGCACCTGGACGAATCGCGAACGCAGGGTGAAATAGCTGCCCAGGCCGACGATCAGCACGATGAGCACATGGCCGGACAGGAAGTCGTTGAGCATTTCTAGGTAGTGCATGAAGAATCCTCGAGCATGCTAGTGATGCTCCAAGGCCGGCTCGCAAGCCTTGGGGCTATTATTGTGGAATATCCCGCCAGGGCCTGCCCCCGGCGTGGGGAGACGACGGCAACAGGCTCTGGAACGGGTCGGTCCGGGTGGAACGGGCAGTAAGACGGACCGGGCGCCTAGATTCGGCTATCCCACCGGCGTGAACAATTCCGCGCCTCGCTTCAAAATGGCGCGACTTGATGCTAGTTTTCTGGCCGTCTGTCAAGCTCGGGCCGGATTCATGAGCGACTTTTCCGCCAATTTGCAGCTGCTCTGCCAGCGCCACCGCTCGATTGCCGCCGTCTGTCGCGCCGTCGGCATCAACCGTGCCCAGTTCAATCGTTACCTCAACGGGCAGAGCCGTCCGTCGCCTTACAACCTGCAGCGCCTGGCGGAGTTCTTCGGGCTGCCGGTGGGCGATCTGCAGCTGCCGCAGCGGCAATTCGCGGCGCGCCTGGGCGCGCCGGTTGGTCAGGAGACGGGCTGGGCGGGGCAGGCCCTGGCCCTGTTCGGCGAGCGTCAGGAAGGCCTGGCGCGCTACCAGGGCTATTACCACGAATACTATCCGTCGCTGTCCACGCCGGGTGTGGTGCTCTGCGGACTGGTCTGGCTGTTCGCGGAAGCGGGCGTCTTCCGCTACGTGCGTTTCGAGCGCCTGCGGCGGTGCGACGAAGCCACCAGCCAGGCGCGCTTTCGCTACCTGGGCCTGGCCATGAGCCTGGAAAGCCGGCTGTTCTTTACCGACTACGAATCCCTCACCGGCAACGAGTTGTCGCAGACGGTGCTGCTGCCCAGCGCGCGCAACCGCATCGATCGCCTGAACGGACTCAAGCTCGGCGTCAGCGCCTCCGACCGGCGCGAGCCGGCCTGCACCCGGGTGGTCTGGGAGTACCTCGGCACGCGGCCACCTCGGGGTCGGGCCTATGCCCGCATCGGCCTCTACGACTGGCAGGACCCTGGTCTGGACGAGGATCTGCGCCAGCGCCTGGCCAGCGTGGCCCTGGTCGATCGGGTCTATCGCCTGGGCTAGAGGGGTTCCTCGATCGCTGGGTGGCAGCGATCGCAGTCTTCGAGGATGGCGCGGTCGCGCCCGGCCTGCTTGGCCCAGTAGAGCTGGCGATCGGCGGCTTCGATGAAGGTTTCGGCGCAGTCGTGATCCGGCCGGGCGCAGGCGCCGCCGATACTCACCGTCACGCGCGGACCGGCATGGGGCCCGAGATGGGGGATCTCCAGGCGCCTTACCGCGTCTAGCAGGCGCTGTGCCAGCTTGCCGGCATCCTCCTCGCGCGAAGGCGTGCAGAGGATGGCGAATTCCTCGCCGCCGTAGCGGGCCAGGCAGTCACCGGCGCGCAACTCGTCGGCCAGGGCGGTGGCGACCTGTTGCAGGCAGCGATCGCCGGCCGGATGCCCGTAGCGATCGTTGAAGGCCTTGAAGTGATCGACGTCGATCATCAGCAGGAGCAGCGGGCGGGGCGGGGGATGAGCCAGGGCGTTGGCCAGGGCCTGCATCAGCGCCCGGCGATTGGCCACGCCGGTCAGGGGGTCGGTGGCGGACTGCTGTGCCAGGAAGCGATTGGATGCGGTCAGTTCTTCGTTGCGCAGGCGGTCGCGCAGGATCAGCAGATAGCCCTGACGACGCGCGCGCTCCATCCAGAAGTTGTTGAGCAGGGTGAAGCTCGCGGTGGCGAACGCCAGGGTCATGACCAGCGACGCCTCCAGGGCAGGCAGGGCGTGCATCTGGGTGGCCAGGCCGATGGCCAGCAGGGCGACCAGGCTGTGTACCGCCGCCTGGCGCAGGGGCGGGGCGATGCAGCTGTTGGTGAAGAGGGTCATCAACGGCATGGTGGCCAGCCAGAGGGCGCGATGCGCGGCATCGGTGGCCTCGACGTCCAGCAGCGGCGGCGCATAGGCCAGCAGACAGGGCAGGATACCCACCCATTCGCGTGCCGGATGCTCGGCTGGCATCAGCCTGAGCGCCAGCAAGACCAGACCGCCGCCAACCACCACCAGTGCGCTGAGCAGGCTGATGAGCCAGAAGGCATTGGTCATCAGGATCCAGTCCCAGATCGAGAAGCTGGCATAGGCCAGGATGGCCACGGTCAGGCTGATGCGCAGGTGCCGCCGGCGCGAACGGGCGATGTCGCGCTGATAATGCCGTTCCAATACCGGTTCGAAGCGCAGGGCCCAGAAAGGGCGAGCCAGCGCTCGGGCGAGGGCGAGACTGAGGGACATGGATGCCGTACCTGGCGGGAAAATCCGAGGATCACTTCAGCACAATAAGTCCCTTAGCACGATAGAGGGTTCCCGGACGCGGGAATGTAACCGCCGAATGGTAGCCATTGGCTACCATTCGGAAGGCCGTAAACGCCGCGGTCGCTAGTTGCCGGCCTTGATGCGACTCCAGGCGCGCGTCCGCACCCGCTCGATGGGCTGCGGCAGCGGTTGCACCACATAGAGCTTCTTGAGCATGTCCGGAGTGGGCACCAGGTCGTGGTTGTCGCGGATGGCGGCGGTCACCAGCGGCATGCCCGGCTTGTTGGCGTTGGGGTAGCCGAGATAGTCGCTGATCCCGGCGATCACCTTGGGTTCGAGCAGGTAATTGATGAAGGCATGGGCCTGGTCGACGTTGGCGGCGCTGGCCGGAATGGCCCAGGTGTCGAACCAGATGGGCGCGCCCTCGCGCGGCAGGCGCCAGTCCACCACCACGCCGTTGCCGGCTTCCTTGGCCCGGTTGCCGAACTGATAGAAGCTGCCCGAATAGCCCACCGCCACGCAGATGTCGCCGTTGGCGATATCGGTCATGTACTTGGTGGAATTGAAGTAGGCCATGTAGGGGCGGATCTTCAGCATCAGCGCCGTGGCCTTCTCGTAGTCCTTGGCGTTGGCGCTGTTGGGGTCCAGGCCCAGGTAGTGCAGTACCACCGGCAGGATGTCCGAGGGCGAGTCCAGCATGGCCACGCCACAGCTCTTGAGCTTGGCCATGTTCTCCGGCTTGAACACCAGGTCCCAGCTGTCCACCGGTGCGTCCGCCCCCAGCGCCGCCTTGACCTTGGCCGGGTTGAAGCCGATGAGGATGGTGCCGTACATGTAGGGCACGCCGTACTGGTTGCCCGGGTCGTTGACCTCCAGCAGCTTGAGCAACTCCGGATCGAGATTCTGCCAGTTGGGCAGCTTGCGCTTGTCCAGCTTCTGGAAGACCCCGGCCTTGATCTGGGTTTCCAGGAACTGGTTGGAGGGAATCACCAGGTCATAGCCGGAGCGCCCGGTGAGCAGCTTGGCCTCCAGCGACTCGTTGCTGTCGAAGGTGTCCCAGGTGACGCGGATGCCGGTCTGCTTGGCGAAGTCCTTGGGCGTCTCGGGCAGGATGTAGTCGGCCCAGTTGTAGACCCGCAGTTCGCCGGGATCGGCGGCCTGGACGGCGGTGGCGAGCAGGGCGCCACCGAGCAGGGCGGTGAGCGGACGCAGGAGGCTGTGCATGGTCGGATTCCTCGCGATAGGGATCAGGCGCCGTCGAAGGCGGCCAGGACGTTCACCGTGTTGATGCCGATCTCCGCCACGGCGTAACCGCCCTCCATGACGAACAGGGTCGGCAGGCCGAGCCGCGCCAGGCGTTCGCCCAGGCGCAGGTAGTCGTCGCTCTCCAGCCTCAACTGGGAAATGGGATCGGCCTTGAAGGTATCCACGCCCAGGGAGACCAGCAGCAGGTCCGGGGCATAGTCCTGCACGCGCGTCAGCGCTGTTTCCAGGGCGGCGCTCCAGCTGTCCCAGGCGCTGCCGGCGGGCAGCGGCAGATTGAGGTTGAAGCCCTGGCCCGCACCGCTGCCGGTCTCGTCGGCATAGCCGAGGAAGAAGGGGAATTCGAAACCCGGATCGCCGTGCAGCGAGAGGAACAGCACATCGTCGCGCGCATAGAAGATGTCCTGGGTGCCGTTGCCGTGGTGGTAGTCGACATCGAGGATGGCCACCCGCCGGGCGCCGCCGTCGAGGGCGGCCTGGGCGGCGATGGCGGCGTTGTTCAGATAGCAGTAGCCGCCCATGACATCGGCCGCGGCGTGGTGGCCCGGCGGGCGGCAGAGGGCGAAGGCGCTGCGCGCGCCCGCGGCGACCTCGGCCCCGGCACTCAGGGCCACCTGGGCGGCGCTGTAGGCGGCCTGCCAGGTGCCGGCGGTGATGGGCGCGCCGCCGTCGAAGCTGTAGTAACCGAGGCGTCCGTGCAGGCTGGTGGGCGGCAGCACCTGGCGCAGGGTACGCGCCGGCCAGGTATAGGGCAGCAGATCCACGGTCTCGCCGCGTGCTGCCCATTCGTCCCAGGCGCCGGCGAGAAAGTCGAGATAGGCCGCGCTATGGACGCGTGCCAGCGGCGCCCGGCCGAAGTCCCTCGGCGCCACCACCTCGCCGAGCTGCCGGCGGTGACACTCGGCGAGGATGAATTCGACGCGCTGGGGTTTTTCGAAACAGGGCTGCAACTGGCCATCGATCAATTCGCAGCGACCGTGGTGCAGGGTGTGATCGGGACTGTGGTGGATGCGCATGGCGACTCCGGGCGGCGGGCTCTCCCTTGATTCTTGCCAGCCCGGCGACCCGCGACGAGAGGCGCAGCGGCCAAAAGGGGATAGATCCGGCCAGATTGCGCCCGGCGTCGACCATCAACCGCCCTTGGCTTCGTAGACCACGAAGCGCTTCAGGGTCGGCTCCAGCACCTCCCAGGTGCCCTGGAAGCCGCGCGGCACGACGAAGCTGCTGCCGGGACCGAGCCGGGTGGCGTGGCCCTGGTCATCGGTGACCAGACTCACCCCTTCGAGGATCTGGCAGTACTCCTCCTCGGTGTAGTTCACCCGCCAGGCGCCCACCTCGCTGTGCCAGTGGCCAACGGCGAAGACACCGCTGCCATCCTCGTAGTCGAGCCAGAGGCTCTGCAGTGGATCGCCGGCCAGCAACTTCTCCGCCGGCAGGCGGTATTGCTGGGTGGGTTGGCCGCGCGCTTCGAGCAGTTTCAGCGAGGGCATGGGGGAATCCTCCTTGGGGACGGGGAGCGCTCAGCATACGCCGGCCGCTAGAGCCGATACCCCCGCGGCGATTGTCCGCTCCAGCGGCGGAAGGCATGGCGGAAGCTGGCGGTTTCGCTGAAGCCCATCACCTCGGCGATGCGATAGATGGGCAGGCGCTCCTGGGCCAGCAGGTCGCGCGCCCGTTCGAAGCGCAACTCGTCGAGCAGTTGCTGATAGCCGCTGCCGCCCGCCTGCAGGTGGCGGCGCAGGCTGCGCGGGGCCATGCCGAGGTGGCCGGCCAGGGCCGCGAAGGAGGGCGGGGCCGCCAGGTCGGCGCCCAGCAGGGTGCGGATGCGGGCGAGCAGGGCGCGCTGGCGATCCTGCTCGGGGGCCAGGCGACCGCACTGCTCCAGGGCGTCGCGATGGGTCACCGGATCGGCCAGGGGCAGCCCGCGCTCAAGCCAGGCAGCGGGAAAGGCCAGGCCGTTGAAGGGCGCGTTGAAGGCCAGGGGTGTGGCGCCGAAGCAGTCACCATAGCGCGCGCGATAGGCCGGCTCGGCGTGCCGAAAGGCCACCTGCACCAGCGGCAGGGGCGTACCGAGGAGGTCGCAGCAGATCGCCAGCAGCGAGGCCAGGCAGCACTCGGCGTTGCAGCGCTCCAGTTCCGGCGCGAAGGGATGGTCGTCGGCCCTGAGCCAGGCCAGCTCGCCGTGGCGCTCCAGGCGCAGGGTGAAATAGGCGCCCAGCAGCCCCTGGTGGGCCAGGGCCGCCTGCAACGCGGCGCCCAGGGTCGGGGCGCTGAGCAGGGCATAGCCGAGCAGGCCGTAGCCGGAGACGCGCAGCCGCCAGCCCAGCAGCAGCCCCAGTTCGGGCGGGGCGACCGGCAGGGCGTTGGCGATGACCCGCTGTTCCTGGGCCAGGGTGATGAGTCGATGGGGCTGTTCGAGATCGTCCAGCCGCAGGCCGCTGCCGGCCAGCAGCGGCGCCGCCCGGGCGGGCGTGTCGGCCGCCAGTTGCTGGAGCACCAGGGACACCAGGTTGAGATTGATCAGACCGGACTGACGCATGGGCAAACTCCCCGGGGCGATGGCAGCCTTCCAGGCAAGAAGGATACCGCGCCCGCGGGGAGTTGCCGTCGGTTACCGCTCAGGTCTGGCGTGCGGGACTCAGACCTTGGCCTTCAGCGGTACGAGCCGCGGGGCGATCATGTTTTCCGGGCGCAGGATGTCGTCCAGGGTCGCCTCGTCCAGCAGATTTTCCTCGCGCACCAGCTCCAGCACGCCGCGACCGGTTTCCAGCGCCGTCTTGGCGATGCGGGTGGAGGTCTCGTAGCCCAGGTAGGGATTGAGCGCGGTGACCAGGCCGATGGAGTGCTCCACCTGACGGCGGCAGTGCTCGACGTTGGCGGTGATGCCGGTGATGCAGTGCTCGCGCAGCATGTCCATGGCGCGCTGCAGCAGGCGGATGGAGTCGAAGATCTTGTAGGCGATCAGCGGCTCCATGACGTTGAGCTGCAGCTGGCCGCCCTCGGCCGCCAGGGTCAGCGCCAGGTCGTTGCCGATGATCTCGAAGGCCACCTGGTTGACCGCCTCGGGGATCACCGGATTGACCTTGCCCGGCATGATCGAGCTGCCCGGCTGACGCGGCGGCAGGTTGATCTCGTTGATGCCGGTGCGCGGACCGCTGGAGAGCAGGCGCAGGTCGTTGCAGATCTTCGACAGCTTCACCGCGGTGCGCTTGAGCATGCCGGAGAACAGCACGAAGGCGCCCATGTCCGAGGTGGCTTCGATCAGGTCGGCGGCGGGCTTGAGCGGCTGGCCGCTGATGTCCGCCAGGCGCTGCACGGCCAGCAGCTGGTAGCCGGGGTCGGCGTTGATGCCGGTGCCGATGGCGGTACCGCCCAGGTTGACCTCGGTGAGCAGCTCCGGCGCCAGGGTCTTGAGGCGCGCCAGGTCTTCGCCCAGGGTGGTGGCGAAGGCATGGAATTCCTGGCCGAGGGTCATGGGCACCGCGTCCTGCAGCTGGGTGCGACCCATCTTCAGCACCTCGGCGAATTCCACGCCCTTGGCGGCGAAGGCGGTGATCAGGCTGTCCAGGCTGGCGAGCAGGGCGTCATGGCCGAGCAACAGACCCAGGCGGATGGCGGTGGGGTAGGCGTCGTTGGTCGACTGCGCCATGTTGACGTCGTTGTTCGGGTGGAGATGGCGATACTCGCCCTTGGCGTGGCCGAGCAGCTCCAGGGCGACGTTGGCGATCACCTCGTTGGCGTTCATGTTGGTCGAGGTGCCGGCCCCGCCCTGGATCATGTCCACCACGAACTGGTCGTGGAATTCGCCGCGAATGATGCGCGAGCAGGCATCAACGATCGCCTGGTGCTTCTCGGTCGGCAGATGGCCGAGCCGGTGGTTGGCGTCCGCCGCCGCCTGCTTGACCATGGCCAGGGCCACCACCAGCTTGGGGTAGTGACCGAGGGGTACGCCGGAGAGGCGGAAGTTCTGCACGGCGCGCAGGGTCTGGATGCCGTAGTAGGCATCGGCGGGGACGTCGAGGGTACCGAGGAGATCTTTTTCGAGGCGGACGGATGATGCAGAGTCGGACATGATAGCGTTGGGCTTCGATCGAGCGGCAGGCGCCGCGATGCCCTAGAATCTAGGCCTGCCAGCCGATCCCGGCCAATGCCAATCCGCCAAGCCTCATGCCGGATCGGCATAACTCTGGTTGTGACCTCACGAGATCAGACGACGTATGGGTGCCATGAACATCGAATTCAAATGGCTGGAAGACTTCGTGGCCCTGGCGGCCACCCACAGTTTTTCCCAGGCCGCCGAAAAGCGTTTCGTCACCCAGCCCGCCTTCAGCCGGCGCATCCGCGCGCTGGAGGAAAGCGTCGGCCTGACCCTGGTGGACCGATCCCATACTCCGATCAGCCTTACCGAAGCCGGTCAGCTGTTTCTGGTCACGGCGCGCAGCGTGGTGGAGCAACTGGGCGAGACGGTGCGCCATCTGCATCACCTGGAAGGCGGGCAGGGCGAGGTGCTGCAATTCGCTGCCGCCCACTCCCTGGCCCTGGGCTTCTTTCCGCAGTGGATCGCCGGGCTGCGTGGCCAGGGCCTGGCGCTGGCCAGCCGGCTGGTGGCCACCAACGTCGGCGACGCCATTCACGCCCTGCGCGACGGCGCCTGTGACCTGATGCTGGCCTTCCACGATCCCGATGCCGCGCTGCAGATGGACCCGGAGCTGTTTCCGTCGCTGCACCTGGCGCACACCGCCATGCTGCCGGTCTGCGCCACCGATGGCGAAGGCCGACCGATGTTCCAGCTGGACGGGCAGAGCAGCGTTCCGCTGCTGGCCTACAGCGCCGGTGCCTTCCTCGGTCGTTCGGTGAATCTGCTCCTGCGCCAGCGCAAGCTGCGCGCCGTCACCCTCTACGAAACCGCCATGGCCGACAGCCTCAAGACCATGGCCCTGCAGGGCCTGGGCGTGGCCTGGGTGCCGCAGCTGTCGGTGGCGGCGGAGCTGGCCCGCGGCGAACTGGCCGTGTGTGGCGATGCCGCCTGGCAGGTCGGCCTGGAAATCCGCCTCTACCGCTGTGCCCTGTTGCGCAAGCGACTGGTGCAGCAGGTCTGGCGACATCTCGAAAGTCAAAGCCACGGCGGCTGATCGACGGTAGTCAACTATGCTGATATCGGCTTTTAGTTAGCCGACGTCCTGCAAGCCTTTTGCGCCTGTCTGCGCGACACTGGCACCTCTCTCACGGAGGTCAGCCATGCAGCGCATCCGCGTCATCGACTCCCATACCGGCGGCGAACCCACCCGCCTGGTCCTCGATGGTTTTCCCGAGCTCGGCCAGGGCAGCATGGCCGAGCGCCGCACCCTGCTGGCCGGCGAGCATGACGCCTTTCGGCGAGCCTGCATACGCGAACCGCGCGGCAACGAGGTGCTGGTCGGCGCCCTGCTCTGTGAGCCGGTATCTCCTGCCGCCAGCGCTGGCGTGGTGTTCTTCAACGAGGTCGGCTACCTCGGGATGTGCGGCCACGGCACCATCGGCCTGGTGGTGTCCCTGGCTCATCTCGGCCGGATCGGCCCTGGCGATCACCTGATCGAGACCCCGGTCGGCGATGTCACCGCCACCCTGCATGACGACGGCAGCGTCAGCGTGCGCAACGTCCCGGCCTATCGCCATCGCCATGCCGTCCAGGTGGAGATTCCCAGCCATGGCCCGGTCAGCGGCGACATCGCCTGGGGTGGCAACTGGTTCTTTCTCTGTGCCGATCACGGCCAGCGCATCGCCGCCGACAACCTCGACGGCCTGCTCACCTTCAGCCTGGCCCTGCGGGGCGCGCTGGAAGCCGCTGGCATCACCGGCGACCAGGGCGGCCATATCGATCACATCGAACTCTTCGCCGAGGATCCGGACGGCGCCGACAGTCGCAGCTACGTGCTCTGCCCAGGCCGCGCCTATGACCGCTCGCCCTGCGGCACCGGCACCAGCGCCAAGCTGGCGTGCCTCGCGGCCGACGGCGATCTTGCGCCCGGCGCCGTCTGGCAGCAGGCCAGTGTCATCGGCAGTCGTTTCGAGGCGCACTATCAGCCCGGCGACGAGGGTCGCATCCTGCCCGTGATCCGCGGCCGCGCCCATGTCATGGCCGAGGCGACCCTGCTGCTGGCCGCCGACGATCCCTTCGCCTGGGGTATCCCGGGGTGAAGTCCGTGGCGGAGGTCCTCGTCGTCGGCGCCGGCATCATCGGCGCCAGCTGCGCCGCGGCCCTGGCCGCGTGCGGCTGCCGGGTGCGGGTGCTGGATGCCGGCCTGCCTGGCGCCTCCGCCGCCGGCATGGGCCACCTGGTGGTGATGGACGACGACCCCGCCGAATTGACCCTGAGCGCGCGCTCCCTGGCGCTCTGGCGTGAGCTGGTGCCCCAGCTGCCGAGCGCCGCCGACTACCGCAACTGCGGCACCCTTTGGCTGGCGCGCGACGCAGCCGAGCTGGATCTGATCGACGCGAAGCGCCAGCGTCTGGACGCCCAGGGCGTCGCCAACCAGCCCTTGAATGCGGCCGCCACCGCCGCTGCCGAGCCGGCGCTGACCACCCTGGCTGGCAGTCTGGAGGTGCCAGGCGATGGCCTGCTCTATGCGCCGGTGGTGGCCGCCTGGCTGCTGCAGCGCTCGCCGCTGATCGAATTCCAGCGTGCCCGGGTGACGGCGGTCGAAGGCCGGCGCGTCCGCCTGGACGACGGTCGCTGGCTGACCGCCGATGCCGTGGTGCTCGCCGCCGGCCTGCAAGCCGCCAGTCTCTGCCCGGACCTGCCGCTGGTGCCCAAGAAGGGCCATCTGCTGATCACTGATCGCTATCCCGAGCAGGTCCGCCACCAGCTGGTGGAGATTGGCTATGGCGCCAGCGCCCACGCCAGCAGCGGTGCCTCGGTGGCCTTCAATGTCCAGCCGCGACCCACCGGGCAACTGCTGATCGGCTCGTCGCGCCAATTCGAGCGTCCGGACATGGCGGTGGAGCCTGCGGTGGTCGGCCAGCTGCTGCGCCGTGCCCTGGACTTCCTGCCCGGCCTGACCCATACCTCGCTGATCCGCGGCTGGACCGGCCAGCGCGCCGCCAGTCCCGATGGCCTGCCGCTGATCGGCGCCCATCCCGACCAGCCCGGTCTGTGGCTGGCGGTCGGTCACGAAGGCCTGGGCGTCACCACCGCCCCGGCCACCGCCGAAGCCATCGCCAGGGGCTATTCGGCGAGCCTTCGACGTTCCACGTGGAACCCTTCGCACCGGCGCGTTTCGCGACCACGCCGAGGAGCCAGGTATGCTGACCCTGTTTATCGATGGCGAACGCCTGGAGATCCGTCCCGGCAGCCTGCTCACCGCCGCGCTGGCCAAGAGCGGCAATCCCGCCGCGCGCCGTTCGGTAGGCGGTGAAGCCCGGGCACCGTTCTGCGGCATGGGCATCTGCCAGGAATGCCGGTTGCAGGTCGACGGCGTGCGCCGCCTGGCGTGCCAGACCCCCTGCCAGGACGGCATGCAGGTGGAGCGCCTGTCATGAATAGCGCGAGCTGCGACCTGCTCATCATCGGCGCCGGCCCGGCCGGTCTCGCCGCCGCCCGCGCCGCCAGTGGCCGCGGCCTGAACTTGATACTGCTGGACGACAATCCCTTGCCCGGCGGCCAGATCTGGCGCGCGCGGGGGGGCAGGTCGCCGGCGAAGTCGGTCAGTTGCCGGCGGACGTCACCCTGCTCACCCAGACCCGCGTCGCCGCGGTCCTGGGATCGCACCAGCTGCTGCTGGAAGACGCCCACGGCAGCCGGACCCTGAGTTTCGATACCCTCATCCTCTGCACCGGCGCCCGCGAACTGCTGCTGCCGTTCCCCGGCTGGACCCTGCCCGGGGTGACCGGCGCCGGTGGCTTGCAGGCGCTGATCAAGGGGGGCGTGGAAGTGGCCGCTGAGCGCCTCGTCGTCGCCGGCACCGGTCCGCTGCTGCTGGCCAGCGCCGCTACCGCGCGCCAGGCGGGTGCCCGGGTCGCCCTGGTCGCCGAGCAGGCCGCGCGCCGTGCCCTAGTCGAATTCGGCCTGCAGCTCTGGCGCTGGCCGAACAAGTTGCGCCAGGCGCTGACCCTGGCCACTCCTCGCTATAGCCCCGGCACCTGGGTCGAGGCAGCACTCGGCAGCGAGCGTCTCGAAGCCGTGCGCCTGCGCCAGGGCGACCGTCGCTGGGAGGTCGCCTGCGACCGCCTGGCCTGTGGCTACGGCCTGGTACCCAATGTCGAACTGGCGCAGAGCCTGGGCTGCGCGACCCTGGATGGCGCAGTGGCGGTGGATGACCATCAGCGCACCAGCCAGCCGCACATCCTGGCCGCCGGTGAATGCACCGGCATCGGCGGCAATGAACTGGCCCAGGCCACCGGCCGTATCGCCGGCCTGGTCGCCAGTGACCAGCTCGACGCCATCGCTGGCGTGCAGACCGAGGCCCGTGCCTGGCGCCGCTTCGCCGCCCAGCTGGCGCGCACCTTCGCCCTGAATCCGGCCATTGCCCGGCTCGCCCAGCCGGATACCCTGGTCTGCCGTTGCGAGGACGTCGCCCTCGGCGCCCTGGTCGGCCATGCCGACTGGACCCAGGCCAAGCTGCGCAGCCGCTGCGGAATGGGCGCCTGCCAGGGCCGCATCTGTGGCCAGGCTACCCGCATGTTGCTGGGCTGGACGCCCCCGGCGCCGCGCTTTCCCCTGCAACCCACCCGTATCGACAGCCTGCTGGCCCTGACCGAGGACGAGAGATGAATGCCGCCGCCCACCTGGACGCCCTGAGCCGCGCCCGGCCCGCCGACCTGCCCGCGCTGCTGGCCAGCCTGAGTCTGGTGGCGCCGCTGCTCGATGCCATCCCCGGCGTGGTGTTCTTCGTCAAGGACCTGGACGCGCGCTATGTGCTGGTCAACCTGACCCTGGCCCAGCGCTGCGGCTACGAGGACGTCAGCGAATTGCTCGGCAAGACCGCCGAGGAAGTCTTCCCGGCGCCCCTGGGTGGCGCCTACGCCGAACAGGATCGTCGCGTGCTGCGCGAAGGCCTGGCGCTGGATGACCAGCTGGAATTGCACCTCTATGCCGGGCGTACCCCGGGCTGGTGCCTGACCCGCAAGCTGCCGCTGCACGACGCCCAGGGCCAGCTGATGGGCATGGCCGGCATCTCCCACGATCTGCAGGCGCCCGCCGCCGATCACCCGGCCCACGCCAAGGTGGCCGAGGTCGATCGCTATCTGCGCGAGCACTATGCCCAGCCGCTCTCGGTGGGCGAACTGAGTCAGAGAGTCGGCCTGTCGGTCTCCCAGCTCGAACGCCAGTGCAAGCGCATCCTGCGCCTCACGCCCCAGCAGTTGCTACACAAGGCCCGGCTCGACGCCGCCTCGCGCCTGCTGGCCCGCGATCTGCCCGTCACCGAAGTGGCCCTGGCCTGTGGCTATACCGACCACAGCGCCTTCAGCCGTCAGTTCCGCCGTCTCACCGGCCTGTCGCCCCGGCAATACCGCGACTCTCTCAAGCCCCGTTCCCGTCTGGAGGAAACCCCCGCATGAGCACTCCCCGCGTCAACTGGAGCGGCGTCTTTCCCGCCGTCACCACCCAATTCAACGACGACTTCTCCGTCAACCTGGAAAAGACCCATGGCGTGATCAGCAATCTGGTGCGCGATGGCGTCTCCGGTCTGGTGATGTGCGGCACCGTGGGCGAGAACACCTCCCTGACCCTGGAAGAAAAGATCTCCCTGGTGGAGGTCGCCAAGGACGCTGCCGGCGGTCGCGTGCCGGTGATCTGCGGCGTGGCCGAATTCACCAGCCTCAATGCCACCCGCACCGCCCAGGCGGTAGGGCGCGCCGGCGCCGACGGCATCATGCTCATGCCGGCCCTGGTCTACTCGGCCAAGCCCCACGAGACCGCCGCGCACTTCCGCAGCGTGGCCAGCGCCCTCGACCTGCCGCTGATGGTCTACAACAACCCGCCGATCTACAAGAACGATGTCACCCCGGACATTCTCATCTCCCTGGCCGACGTCGACAACATCGTCTGCTTCAAGGATTCCTCCGGCGATACCCGTCGCTTCATCGACGTGCGCAACGAGGTGGGTGACCGCTTCGTGCTCTTCGCCGGTCTCGACGACGTGGTGCTGGAAAGCATCGCCGTAGGCGCCGAGGGCTGGGTCTCGGGCATGTCCAACATCTTCCCCACCGAAGGTGAAACCATCTTCCGCCTGGCCAAGGCCGGCCGCTTCGCCGAGGCCATGCCGCTCTACGAATGGTTCATGCCGCTGCTGCACCTGGATGCCCGCCCGGACCTGGTGCAGTGCATCAAGCTCTGCGAAGAACTCGCCGGCCGCGGCAGCGCCCTGACCCGCCCGCCACGCCTGGCCCTGCCCGACGCGGACCGCGCCTTCGTCGAACGGCTGATGGCCAAGGCCCTGGAAACCCGCCCGCAACTGTCGGACGTGGGGATCTGAGGCTGGGCTTATCGCGGCTATGGTGGTTCGCCGCTGCGACCGCTCTGCCTTAATCGCGGCCATGCCGGTGCGCCGTAGCGACCGCTCCTACAGTCGTGTCTGAACCTGTAGGAGCGGCCCATGGCCGCGATAAACACAACGCTTCAGCATGACTTGTCGCCGCAGGGAACCGGAACACCCGAGCTCTCAAGCTACGCTAATCCGCTCCCTCTCCCGCTTGCGGGAGAGGGCTGGGGTGAGGGCGCTCTTCAAGGCGATCCCCCCGAATCATCCAGCCCTCTGGTCCGTACCTTTCACCCCACACCACCCCCCATCCCAAGGGCGCCATGGCCTGTCCTGCACGCGACAGGCGATACCCGGTGCAGGGGCACGCTCCGCCCCGCTTTCGTCTATACTGTCCCGCTCATTTCCCAAGCCACGTCCACCGCGTGGCTTCTTCATTTCAGAGGCACGACGATGAGCGCACTCGTAGGCGTGATCATGGGCTCCAAGTCCGACTGGTCCACCCTGAGCCACACCGCCGACATGCTGGACAAGCTGGGCATTCCCCACGAAGTGAAGGTGGTCTCCGCCCACCGCACCCCCGACCTGCTGTTCCAGTACGCCGAAGAGGCTGCCGGGCGCGGTATCGAGGTGATCATCGCCGGCGCCGGTGGCGCCGCCCACCTGCCGGGCATGTGCGCCGCCAAGACCCACCTGCCGGTGCTCGGCGTGCCGGTGCAGTCGTCCATGCTCTCGGGCGTCGACTCCCTGCTGTCCATCGTGCAGATGCCCGCCGGTGTGCCGGTCGCCACCCTGGCCATCGGCAAGGCCGGCGCCATCAACGCCGCGCTGCTGTCCGCCAGCATCCTCGGCGGCAAGCATCCCGAGTACCACGAGCGGCTGAACGCCTTCCGCGACGAGCAGACCCGCACCGTGCTGGACAATCCCGATCCGAGGGAGCAGGCATGAAGATCGGCGTCATCGGTGGCGGCCAGCTGGGCCGCATGCTCGCCCTGGCTGGCACGCCGCTGGGCATGAACTTCGCCTTTCTCGACCCGGCGCCGGATGCCTGCGCCGCCGCCCTGGGCGAACACCTGCGCGCCGACTACGGCGACCCGGACCACCTGCGCCAGCTGGCCGACGAGGTCGATCTGGTGACCTTCGAATTCGAGAGCGTCCCGGCCGAGACCGTGGCCTTCCTCGCGCAGTTCGTGCCGGTCTATCCGTCCGCCGAAGCCCTGCGCATCGCTCGGGATCGCCTGTTCGAGAAGTCGATGTTCCGCGACCTGGGCATCCCCACGCCGGCGTTCGCCGACATCCTCTCCCAGGCCGACCTGGATGCCGCCGTGGCCCATATCGGCCTGCCGGCGGTACTCAAGACCCGCACCCTGGGCTATGACGGCAAGGGCCAGAAGGTCCTGCGCCAGCCGGAAGACGTCACCGGCGCCTTCGCCGAACTGGGCAGCGTCCCCCTGCTGCTGGAAGGCTTCGTGCCCTTCACCGGCGAGGTCTCCCTGGTGACCGTGCGCGGGCGTGATGGCGAGGTGGCCTGCTATCCGCTGGTGCACAACACCCACGAGAGCGGCATCCTGCGCCTGTCGGTGGCCAGTTCCGACCACCCGCTGCAGGCCCTGGCCGAAGACTATGCCCGCCGCGTGCTGGAACAGCTCGATTACGTCGGCGTGCTGGCCTTCGAATTCTTCGAGGTCGAGGGTGGCCTCAAGGCCAACGAGATCGCCCCACGCGTGCACAACTCCGGGCACTGGACCATCGAAGGCGCCGAGTGCAGCCAGTTCGAGAACCACCTGCGCGCCGTGGCCGGCCTGCCGCTGGGCTCCACCGCCAAGGTCGGTGAAAGCGCCATGGTCAACTTCATCGGCTCGGTACCGCCGGTGGCCGCCGTCACCGCCCTGGAAGACTGCCACCTGCACCACTACGGCAAGGCCTTCAAGGCCGGGCGCAAGGTCGGTCACGCCACCCTGCGCAGCGCCGATGCGGCAACCCTGCAGACCCGCATCGCTGCCCTGGAAGCCCTGATCCAGGACTGATGCCCAACGGCTTCCGCACACGGAAGCCGTTTTTCCCTGAACCTCGAAGGATCACCGGTGGTCGGAGAGTACAACGACGCCTGCTGACCGGCGTTGTCTTACCAGCACTTAAACAGGGGATTCTTCACATGGGCATCATCGCAACCATCATCATCGGTCTCATCGTCGGCCTGGTTGCCCGCTTCCTGAAGCCGGGCGACGACAGCATGGGCTGGATCATGACCATCATCCTGGGCATCGTCGGCTCCGTGGTCGCCACCTACCTGGGCCAGGCACTGGGCATCTACCGCGCCGGTGAAGGCGCAGGCTTCATTGGTGCCGTGGTCGGCGCCATCATCGTGCTGTTCATCTACGGCATGGTGACCAAGCGTCGCTAAGATCGTGAACAGGTTCTAAGACGCCGCTTCGCAGCACCGCGTTTCTGCCCCTGGTGTCGCCCGTCGACCCAGGGGCTTTTTCATGGGCGAGGCCCCGCTTTGCGGCCCTGGGGCTGGACCCCTGACCTGGCGCGCCGCACACTCGGACTTTTGTGTCCGACCCGCCGACCATGCCCAGACTGCTCATCACCCTGCTGCTCGCCAGCCTGCCGTTGCTGACCCACGCCGCCAAGGGCGAACCGCCGGAAACCAACTGGCTCGACCTGCTCACCGCAGAGGATCGTCACGCCCTGGAAACCATGCCCGAGATCAGCCACAACAGCCCCGAGGCCCCTGGTGGTTTCGGCTCGCCCGGCGGACTCAAGCAGAAGGACAGTGGCTTGCCCGAGGTGATGCACTCCACCCGCACCGTGGCTGCCCTGAATGGCAGGAACGTGCGCCTGGGAGGGTTTCCGGTACCCCTTGAGACCGACGCCAAGGGCAATTTCCGCGAATTCTTCCTGGTGCCCTATCCGGGCGCCTGCATCCACGTCCCGCCGCCGCCGCCCAACCAGATCGTGCTGGTGCGCTACCCCAAGGGCGTGCCGCTTCCCGACATCTACGAGCCCTACTGGGTCATCGGCACCCTGCACACCGAGGCGGTCGACAACGCCCTGGCCGAGGCGTCCTACACCCTGGACGCCAGCAAGGTCCGCAAGGTCGAAGAAAGCGATCTCTAACGATCGTAGGTTGGGCTAAGACAGCTCCACCGTCGCAGCCCAACAGCCAGAGGTGGCACCGTAGCGTGGACAACGACGCAGCCTTGTCCACGTCTCCGAGGCCCTCGTCTTACCCCAGTGGAACACGCTGCGCGGTTTTCCACGCTACCGGCGCCAGGATTATCACAGCGCGTTACCCTGAAAGTCGCTAGGCCAGCCGCAGCGGCAGGTGCAGGGTGATGACCACCTCGCCCGCGCCGTTGGCGAAGCGCACCTCGCCGCCGAAGCTTTCGCTGAGCGCCTTGACGATGGGCAGGCCCAGGCCCCAGCCGCGCTTGTCGCTGCGGGTGGAGATGAAATAGGGCGTGGCCAGGTTGGCCAGGACTTCGTCGGGAAACTGCCCAAGGTTGCGCAGCTCCAGCATGACCTGGTCATCCGCCAGCCACTGGCGGACCCGGATCGGCGTCCCCGCCTCGCCGTGCTTGGCGGCGTTGAGCACCAGGTTGTCGAAGATGCGCAGAAAGGCGTATCTGTCCCATAGAACCTCCAGCTCCGGCGTCTCCACCTGCAGGTCGAGGGGGTTGCTGAATTGCAGCTGCAGATTGGCCGCGGCCTCGTTCAGCAGCGGACCCAGCACCAGCGGATCGCCGCTGAGGCGGACACCACCACCCAGGCTCATGTGACTGATGTCGAGCACGTCGGTGATCATCTGGTTCATGCGCTGCAGGTTGTCGTGCAGGGTCTGCAGCAGATCGTCGGTACGCCGCGCCGGACTGCGCTGCATCAGGTTGACCACCATGGTGGCGGCGGTGAGTGGCGAGCGCAGGTCGTGATTGAGCGATCTCATGAAGCGTTCGAGCATGACCTTTTCCGCCTGCAGGTTCTCGCTGCGGGCGATGGCTGAATTGCGCTGCTGCTCCATGTGCCCGACCCGGGAGCTGGCCTTGAGCAGGGCGCCAACGGTGGCCAGCACCTCTTCCGGATTGATCGGGTGGGTCAGGTAGGCCTGGGCCCCGGTGTTGAAGCCCTGGGCCTTGTCCTTGCCGGAGACGAAGGTGGCCGAGATGTTGATGATGGCCGGCAACCGGCCCCAGCCGCACTTGCGCTCGATGGCCTGGATCAGCTCGAAGCCGGTGGTGTCCGGCAGATTGACGTCGATGATCACCAGCTCGACGGATGCGTCGATCAGCGCCAGGCCGCCGGCGCCGCTGGCCGCTTCCAGGACCTCATAGTGGCGCTGGCTGACGAGGATCTTGCGCAGCACATAGCGATTGGCTTCGGTGTCGTCGATGATGACGATGCGGCGCAGGGCGCTAGTCATCGGACAGGCTCCGCGCCAGGGCGCAGACCTCGGCCAGCAGCCGCTCGGCGTGATCGGGGGCATGCTTGAACAGGATGGCGTGGCAATAGTCCTGCAGCCGCTGGCAACCCGCCTCGTCCAGCGGCTGGGCGGTATTGATCAGCACCCGCCGGTGCATGCTCCAGTCCATGCTGGCGAGCAGGTCCTCGCCGTTGATGTCGGGCAGGTCGAGGTCGAGGATGATGATGTCCGGGCGCACGGCATTGAGGCGATCCAGGCTGCTGCGAGCGCTGTCGGCCTCCAGCAGGACCGGATTGAGGCGTTCGAGGGTGCGGCGGACCAGATAGCGATCCCCTTCGTTGTCCTCGATCACCAGCACCGTGAGGCCGCTGAGATCGGGTTCCGGCGCGGCCGCCCGGTGGCTGGCGTAGTGACGTGGCAAACGCAGGGTGAAGCGACTGCCGCGACCGATCGCGCTGTCGAGGGACAGCTCGCCACCAAGCAGCACGGCCAGGCGCTGGGCGAGGGGCAGGCCCAGGCCGGTACCCTCGATGTGGGTCAGGTGCGGCGAGCGGATGCGCTCGAATTCCTCGAAGATCTTCTGCTGATCCGCGGCGGCGATGCCGATGCCACTGTCTTCCACCAGGAATTCCAGGCTGGCGTCGTCCGGCTGGAATACCTGGATGCGCACCTGGCCCCGGGGGGTGTACTTGAAGGCGTTGGAGATCAGGTTGCGCAGCACCTGGAACAGTCGACTCTCGTCGGTATCCAGCAGCACCTCGACAGGCGGCGGGGCGACGCTGAAACTGACCTGGGGATAGCGCGGCGCCAGGGCCGCGGCGAACTGTTCCAGGCGATCGATGAAGGGCGCCAGGGCAAAGGGCTGGGGTACGACGGTCAGGCGTCCGGACTGCACCTCGGCCAGGGCCAGCAGCTCGCTGACCAGGTTGGCCAGTTCCAGCGCCGCGTCGCTGATGAAGCGCACCTGGCGCTGCTGTTCGGCATTGAGCGCCCCGTCCACGCCGCTGGCGAGCAGCTTGGCGACATTCTCGATGATGTTGATCGGGGTGCGGAATTCATGGGTCATGTTGGAGAAGAAGCGCGTCTTCGCCTCGCTGGCCTCCTTGAGTTCCTGGGTGGCCTTTTCCAGTTCGGAATAGAGCGCCACCACCCCCTGGTTGGTGTTTTCCAGTTCCTTGTTGGTGACCTCCAGTTCCGACTGGCGCAGTTGCAGTTCGGTGTTGGTCAGCAGCAGCTCTTCGCTCTGCAGGCGGATCTGCTGATAGGGATCCGCTGGCGGACTGCCCTGCAATTCAGCCGTCAGCGCCTGCAGCAGCGCCGCCTCGGGAAAGGCGCGTGGCGCCTGGTACTTGCGGGCAGTGATGCGCGTGCCGGCAGGGGAGGTCTGGATGTCGAAGTCATCGAACAGCCGCTGGGCGCCGCGCAGGCCGATGCCCATGCCGGTGCTGGAACGATAGCTGCCCGCGCGGATGGCCTCCATCTCGGCGATGCCTGGGCCCTGGTCGACCGCCCGCACCTCCAGGCCGCGCAGACGCTGGCCTTCGTCACGCAGCAGGGCGAAGTCGAACTGACCGCTGCCGGCGTACTGATGGATGTTGCGCGCCAGTTCGGAGACCGCGGTGGCCAGGCGGATCTGCTCCAGCACCGGCCAGTCCAGGGCCGCGGCCAGGCGCTTGGCGGCCTGGCGGCAGTGCACGATGTCCTGCTCGCTGCGCAGGGCGAGGGTCAGCAGGGGCAAGACGTCAGACATGCTTGAGTACCAAAACGGTGGCATCGTCGGCGGAGCGCCGGAAGTCACGGTGCAGGAGGGCGGCGATCAAGGCCGGATGCCGCGCCCCGAGCCCGGAGTGCTCGGCCAGTCCCACCTTGGACGTCAGTCCATCGGAGTTCAGCACCAGCAGGGTGCCGGGTGTCCAGGGGTAGGTATAGGTCTGGATCCGGCCGATCCGGTAGCCCAGGGTGCCGTTGTTGGACACCAGGCTGCGCGAGGTGTTGCCGAGCAGGCGTCCGGCGATGTTGCCGATGCCGCAAAAGCTCACCTGGCCCTGATCCGGGTCCAGCTCGGCCAGCGCCAGGGCGGCGCCGCGGGTGTCCATCAGCGCCTGGTGCAGATTCTCCATCAGCCGCTGCAGCGGCAGGTGCGCGCCATGGCGCAGGAACACCTCCCGCGCCCGGCGACTGGCCATGGCGGCCTGCTGGCCATGCCCCAGGCCGTCGCACACCAGCAGGCGCCGTCCGCTGACCGCCCAGGTGTCACCGCAGACCTGTTCCTCGGGGTGCGGCGTGCACAGGGCGCCATGCTGCAACCGGGTACCGGACACTCCGGCCAGATGGAAGCGCGCCAGCACCACCGTACCCTGGCCCGGTCGCGAATGGATGTCGAAGACATCGGACTGCCGGCGGATCGCCCCCAGACCGGCACCCAGGGTGGCCGCCGTGCTGTAGTGATCGCTCAGGCAGCGGGCGACGTCATGCATGCCCGGGCCGCGATCCACCGCCAGGACATCCAGCACGCCTTCGCCGCTCAGGGTGGCCAGGAGCTCGCCGTGCCCGGCATGGCGAACCAGGTTGTAGCCCAGCTCCTGGGCGACGATGGTCAGGCGCCCGAGCAGGGTTTCATCGGTGGTGACGCTGGCGGCCAGCCGGACCAGGGCGCGCCGGGCGGCATCGACGTGGACCGTGGTAGTCACCGGCAGCACCAGGCTGCACGGCTGGTCGTTCAACGCCATTTCCAGAGTTCGACGGTGGTGCCCTGGCCGGGTTGGCTGTCGATGTGGAAGTCGTCCACCAGCCGTCGCGAGCCGGACAGGCCGAGGCCCAGGCCCTTGCCCGAGGTGTAGCCGTCGACCATGGCGCGGTCGAGATCGGCGATACCCGGACCCTGGTCACGGATCACCAGGCGAATCGCTGGCTTGCCGGCGCGCTGCGTCTCCTCGATCAGGCATTCGCCACCCAGCCCGTAGACCAGGCCGTTGCGCGCGATTTCGCTGGCCGCGGTGACGATCTTGGTCTGGGAGATCAGGCCCAGGCGGATGGCTTCGGCGACCTTGCGCACCTGCTGACGGATCAGCACGATGTCAGTCTCCTGGCGGAGTGGAAGCGTCTGTGTCTTCGCCACCCTCTGACTCCTCCAGCGATTCGTCCGCGGCGACCATGGCTTCCAGTCGGCGCATGCCCTTTTCCATGTTCAGCGCCGTGGCGATGCCGTCCAGCGACAGCCCCAGCTCCACCAGGGTGATGGCGACTGCCGGTTGCATGCCGACCACGATCACCTTGGCATCGAGGATGCGCGAGACCTGGGCGATATGGGACAGCATCCGGCCAATGAAGGAGTCGACGATTTCCAGCGCCGAGATGTCGATGAGCACGCCCTTGGCCTTGTGCCGCACGATCTGCTCAGTGAGGTCTTCCTGCAGGTCCAGCGCCAGCTGGTCGTGCATGTCGACCTGGATGCTCAGCAGCAGGAAGGGGCCCAGCTTGAGGATCGGAATCCGCTCGATCATGGCGCGTTCCTCAGACCCTTACCGGGGCGGCCAGGCGCACGCCCTGCTGGCGCAGGGCCAGGCGGAATGCATCGGCCAGGGACGCCTTGGTGATCACATCGCCCAGGTCCACGCCCAGGTGGACGATGGTGGCGGCGATCTGCGGACGGATGCCGCTGATGATGCACTGGGCACCCATCAGGCGGGCGGCGGTCACCGTCTTGAGCAGGTGCTGGGCGACCATGGTGTCCACCGTGGGCACGCCGGTGATGTCGATGATGGCGATGTCCGATTCGGTCTGGACGATCTTTTCCAGCAGCGACTCCATCACCACCTGGGTGCGGTTGCTGTCCAGCGCCCCGATCAGCGGGATGGCGAGGATGCCATCCCACAGTTCCACCACCGGGGTGGACAGTTCCAGCATGCTTTCCTGCTGCTCGCGGATCACCGTCTCGCGGCCGCTCATGTAGCTTTCCATGCTGTACAGACCGAGATCGTCGATCAGCCGGGTGGCGGCCCAGATCTCGGCGAGCGGCTCGTCGCACTCGTTCTGGATCAGCTTGAACAGCGGTTCCTTGAGCGAGAAGACGAAGGTCGCCGTCTGCGCGGGCGTCAGGCCCGCACGGCTCTGGTCGAAGGAGAAGCGCTCCAGCAGCGCCCGTACCGGCTGCCAGTGCGGCTCGCGCAGATTGCCCAGGCCCTGGGCGGCGGCCACGGTGATCCGCCGCAGCAACTCGGCGGAATTGGCCAGGATGGTGGTTTCGTCGAGCAGGTCGATGCGCATGCCGGCCGCGCGCTGGGCGCCGATCCAGGCATCGAGCAGCGGCCGCTCATGGGTGCGCAGCAGCTCGACCAAAGCGGTACTGTACATGAAGGTTCCTAGGTGACGAGAAGACGGCTCAGGACGGGCCGACCGGGCGGAAAGCGTGGGAAGAGGCAGGTGCAGAGAGGGATCCGACCGCGCGATCGGATCCCCGGGGGATCACATGTCCATCTTTTCCTTGGTGATCTTGCCGGTCTTGGCGTCGGCATGGAAGTCGTACTTCATACCATCTTTCTTCATGCCTTCGCCTTCCCACTGACCGTCATCGGCTTCGATCTTGCTGATCGAGGTGTAGCCCTGCTCCATGAGCTTGGACTTGACGTCGTTCATGGGCATCCAGTCGGCACCGGGCTGGTCGGCCAGGGCCGCGGTGCTGGCCAGGACGGAACAGGCAAACAGGGAAGCGAGCAGCTTGGATTTCATCGCGAGACCTCGTCGTGGTGGTATGCCCAGGGTTGGACCACCACCAGACGCTACAGATCCCCTCTGGCCCAGGCGTTAGACTGACGATTCTTCGACCAGGTGCGGCAACAGCCCGACCGGTGCCGACTTGGGCCTACCCTTGACCTTGCGCGGCACATAGGGGCGACTGGCCAGGCGCCAGAGATCGCGCCAGCGCTCGGCAAGGGCCGTGGGCTTGTCCAGATAGAGGCGCAGGCCCAGGGAAAAGGCCTTCTCCTGCAACCGCTCGCGCTGCTGGGCCAGGCTTTCGCCGATGGCCAGGCGGGTGTTGCTGGCGCCGAACAGGGTCGGCTCGTCCACCAACAGCTGCTGCATCACCGCTAGGTCGTGATCGTCGCCCAGGTATTCCGAAAGACGCTTGAGGCTCTTCTGCCGCGTCTTGAACTCCGCCGGCCAGGCCGCGGCAAGCAACTGGGTGTGATACCAGTGATCCTTCACCCGCTTGCGCCAGTCGTGCAGGGTATCGTCGGTGGGCTTGTCGCGCGCGGTCTTGAGCGCCTGGCGCCCGGCCTTGTAGTTGTCTTCCAGGCCGCGGGCGAAGAGGGCGAAGCCCTTGCCGGCGAGTTTCCAGCCGGCCACCTCCTCACGCAGGGCGGTCAGCGCCTCGAGCAACGCGGGATGGCCGCTGGCCGCGGCGATCTGCTGGTCGGCGCGCTCCTGCAGGCGCTGGCGCACGCGCTTCATGGCCGGCGAGGCGAATCTCTTGCGATCGGACTCGCCCAGCTTGTCCCAGCTTTCCACCAGGGCGGCGCTGTCACGCAGCGAGGACAGCTCGCGCCCGAGATCGCGCAGGCGCCGATTGCGACTGGCGAAGGCGCGCTTGCCCAGGGCGCCGTGCAGCAGCCGCAGGAGGGCGCGCAATTCCTTGAGGCGCTTGCGCGTCTCGTGCACGCCCTTGGGGGTACCGCTGGACAGGGACGCCTCAGCCTGTCCCAGACGATCCGTCACCACGCGGCGGACTTCCTCGTCAGCCGGTTGCCGCGCATCGAAACGAAAGGCCATCGAACTCTCCTTATGGGTGGACTGCAGACCCGCTCTGCGCGGGAGCCTAACGGTGGGAAGACCGCTACAACAGCGGGAGATGCCAAATTTCATTTAATCGTCATATTTCGGTCATGGATGTCGGCTCGGGCACCGCCTGCCGCCGGGTCGGTCAGAAGGGCTATAGTTGCCCGACCACCCGCGCAAGGAGATCCGGATGTTCGAAGCCGCCGAAAACGAACACCTGCTCGACGAGGCCACCTACGACGCCAAGCTGCCCAAGCTGCGCGAGGCGCTGCTGGCCGCCCAGTACGAACTCAAGACCCAAGGCCGCTTCCCGGTGATCGTGCTGATCAATGGCATCGAGGGGGCGGGCAAGGGCGAGACCGTCAAGCTGCTCAACGAGTGGATGGATCCGCGCCTGATCCGTGTCGAGACCTTTCTGCAGCCCAGCCACGAGGAACGCCAGCATCCGCCGGCGTGGCGCTACTGGCAGCGCCTGCCGGGCAAGGGGCGGATCGGCGTGTTCTTTGGCAACTGGTACAGCCAGATGCTGCACGGCCGGGTCAACAAGGAACTCAGTCGTGTCGAGCTAGATGCCGCCATCGGCCAGGCGGAACGTTTCGAGCGCATGCTCGCCGACGAAGGCGCGCTGATCCTCAAGTTCTGGTTCCACCTCTCCAAGCCCCAGCTCAAGCAGCGCCTGAAGCACCTCAAGAACGATCCCCGCCTGGGCTGGAAGCTCAGTCCGCTGGACTGGCGCCAGGCCAAGGTTTACGACCGCTTCGTCAAGGAGGGCGAGCGCGTGGTGCGGCGAACCCATCAGGACTATGCCCCCTGGCACGTGGTGCCCGGTTTCGACGAGCGCTTTCGCAGCCTGACCGTCGGCACCGTGCTGCTCAAGGCGCTGCAGCGCGCCTTGGCCAACAAGCCGCGCAAGCAGCGCAAAGCCGCCGCGGTGCTGCCGCCGCCGGTCGATGGCCGCGGCGTGCTGGAGGCCATGGACCTGAGTCAGCGCCTGGACAAGGCCGATTACGACGACCAGCTGCTCGCCGAGCAGGCCCGGCTGGCGCGGCGGCTGCGCGACAAGAAGTATCGCCGCCATGCCCTGGTGGCGGCCTTCGAGGGCAATGATGCCGCTGGCAAGGGCAGCGCCATCCGCCGCGTCACGGGTGCCCTGGATCCCCGACAGTACCGCATCGTCCCGGTCGCCGCGCCCAGCGACGAAGAACTGGCCCAGCCCTATCTCTGGCGCTTCTGGCGGCATATCCCGCGGCAGGGCAATTTCACCATCTTCGATCGTTCCTGGTACGGCCGGGTACTGGTGGAGCGGGTCGAGGGGCTGACCTCCGCCGCCGACTGGCAGCGTGCCTATGGCGAGATCAACGACTTCGAGGAACAGCTCCACGACGCCGGCCTCGTGCTGGCCAAGTTCTGGCTGGCCATCGACCAGGACACCCAGCTGGAGCGCTTCCGCGCCCGCGAGGAAACGCCCTTCAAGCGATTCAAGATCACCGAGGACGACTGGCGCAACCGGGACAAGTGGGACCTCTACAGCCAGGCGGTCAACGACATGGTGGTGCAGACCAGCACCGCCATCGCGCCCTGGACGCTGGTGGAGGCCAACGACAAGAGATTCGCGCGGGTGAAGGTATTGCGGACGCTCAACGAGGCGCTAGAAAGGGCGTATGACAAGTGCTGAGCCAATGCCTGGGCTGATTGGCTGATTATCGAGGTTTGCGGCCACCCCTTGTTTCGCCCCTTCGGGCGAGTCACTTTTGCCAGTCGCGGCTGCGCGCCCCGGACAAAAGTAACCAAAAACGCTTGCCCCGCCATCCGGCCCTGGCTGCGCCGGGGTCCGTTCTCTCCATCGTCGCTCCAGGGGCCCGCCGCGAAGGGCCTTCCCTGGCCCTCGCGACTCTCGCGGCATCCATGCCGCTCGACCCCTTACGCAACGATTGCGTTCGCCCTGCTGGAAGGGGCGTTGGGCGCGCCTGCATCTTGGGGTGCCCAAGAGAAGAGGCGGCGTGAAGCGCGGTAAAGCCGGCTGAAACATTAAATCCCAGAAACGAAAAAGCCCCACCTAAGTGGGGCCTTTCTGCAACCGGATCAGTCGTTAGACGACTTGAACCTGGTCAGCTTGCATACCCTTCTGGCCTTTGACAGCCACGAAAGTGACCTTCTGGCCTTCGCTCAGGCTCTTGAAGCCGGCGCTTTCGATGGAGCGGTAGTGCACGAACAGGTCGGCGCCGCTTTCCGGGGTGATGAAGCCGTAGCCTTTTTCATCGTTGAACCACTTGACGGTGCCATTTTCACGATTGGACATGAGTATCTCCAGGGTGTAGGGGGAACAACCACGTTAGCGAGACATTCGCTAGCGGGACTGTAATGCGAGAGTGAGACGAGCCAGGAGATGAAAATGAAGCAACATCAAGCAGGTATCGAGTAACTATTGCAGTAGCAGTGCCCACACCATACTCGCTTTCACGAGCTTGTATAGCCCTGATTCGCATATTTGTTGACCAATGGCGCTGCTTGCGCTGCCAGAGCGTCTCACTCAGGCTACGGATTCCCCTGCTCGAAAGAGACTCCGCATGGACAAGCTGCACCGGATCAAGGGGGCCTGGCCCTACCTGATCGCCGTCTTTCTCAACGCCTTCGTCGATCTTGGCCACAAGATCGTCATCCAGAACACCGTGTTCAAGGTCTATGACGGTTCCACTCAGGTGGTGCTGACCGCCTTGGTCAACGGCATGATGCTGTTGCCCTTCATCCTGCTGTTCAGTCCTTCCGGCCATGTGGCCGATCGCTTCGCCAAGGTCCGGGTGCTGCGCCTTGGCGGCTGGGCGGCGGTGGCCATCACCCTGGGCATCACCCTGGCCTACTATGCCGGGCTGTTCGAACTGGCCTTCGCCATGACGCTCCTGCTGGCCATCCAGGCGACCTTCTATTCGCCGGCCAAGTACGGCTACATCAAGGCGCTGTTCGGCAAGCAGCGGCTGGCCGAGGGCAATGGCCTGGTGCAGGCCAATTCCATCATCGCCATCCTGGCCGGCACCGTGGTCTTCACCGCCTTCTTCCAGCTGCACCTGGGCGAGGGCCATGCCACGCCCCATGCGATCCTGCAGGACATTGCCCCGCTGGGCTGGCTGCTGGTGCTCTGCAGCCTGGCCGAGGTGGCGCTGCTCTATCGCCTGCCGCTGCTGGAAGAGCCCAGGCCGCGCGAGCCCTTCGACTGGCATGCCTATCTGCGGCTGCAGACCGCCCGACGCAACCTGGCGGTGATCGGCGAGAATCCGGTGATCCGCCTGTCGATCATCGGCCTGGCGGTGTTCTGGTCGGTGGGCCAGGTGCTGCTGGCGAGCTTTCCGGCCTATGCCAAGGATCATCTGGGCATCGACAACGTGCTGCTGTTGCAGGGCATCCTGGCCTGCGCCGGCATCGGCATCGCGATCGGCTCGGCGCTGGCCAGCCGGGCCTCCCGCGGGCGCATCGAGACCGGGCTGATCCCGGTGGGCGCCCTGGGCATCGCCCTCGGCCTGTGGTGGCTGCCGGCGCCCAGTTCGGCCTGGGTGCATGCGCTCAACTTCATCTTCATCGGCCTGATGGGCGGGCTGTTCATCGTCCCGCTCAACGCCCTGATCCAGTTCCATGCCCGCGAGGATCAGCTCGGTACGGTGCTGGCGGCCAACAACTGGGTGCAGAACGTCGCCATGCTGAGCTTTCTGGTGCTCACCGCGGTGATCGCCCTGCTCGGTCTGGACAGTCGCTGGCTGTTGCTGCTGATCGCCGCCGTGGCGCTGATCGGCGGCGCCTACACGGTGTGGAAGCTGCCCCAGAGCCTGGTGCGTTTCCTGCTCGGCCTGATGGTCACCCGGCACTACCGCATCCAGGTGCAGGGCCTGCAGAACCTGCCGGCCCAGGGCGGGGTGCTGCTGCTGGGCAATCACATCAGCTGGGTGGACTGGGCCATGGTGCAGATCGCCAGTCCGCGCCCGGTACGCTTCGTGATGCTGCGCGCCATCTACGAGCGCTGGTACCTGAAGCCCTTCCTCAAGGCCATGGGCTGCCTGCCCATCGCCCAGGGTACCGGCGCCGGCGCGGCGCTGGAGCAGGTGGCCGGGCTGCTGAGCGCCGGCGAGGTGGTCTGCCTGTTTCCGGAGGGGGCGATCAGCCGCACCGGTCAGCTCGGCGAATTCCGCCGCGGCTACGAAAAGGCCTGCGAGCGGGTCGGTCCCGAGGTGCAGATCGTGCCCTTCTACCTGCGCGGCCTCTGGGGCAGCCAGTTCTCGCGCTCTTCCAGCAAGCTCAAGGAGCTGCGTGACAGCCCGCTGCACCGCGAGGTGGTGGTGGCCTTCGGCAAGGCGTTGCCCAAGGACACTCCGGCCGATGTGCTCAAGCGGCGGATCTTCGAGTTGTCGATCCGCTCCTGGGAGCGCTACATGCAGGGCCTGCCGTCGCTGGCCGATGCCTGGGTCGCCAGCGTCAAGCGCCGGCCCAATGGCCTGGCGCTGATCGACGACCTGGGCGCTCCGCTCAAGGCCGCCCAGGCGCTTACCGGCGCCGCCTGCCTGGCGCGGCGGATGCGCAAGCGGCCCGAGGCCAATCTCGGCCTGCTGCTGCCCACCAGCAGCGGCGGCATGCTGGCCAACATGGCGGTGCTGCTGGCCGGCAAGACCCTGGTCAATCTCAACTACACGGCCACGCCCGAGGCGCTGGCATCCGGCCTGGACCAGGCCGGTATCCGTACCGTCTACACCTCGACGCGCTTCCTCGACCGCCTGCGCAAGCGCGGCCTGCCGGTGGACGAGTTGCTGGCCGGACGCGAGGTGGTGGATCTGGAGGAGTTGCGCGCCGGCATCGGCAAGGCCGAGCTACTGGCCAACTGGCTGGCGGTCTGGCTGTTGCCCACCGCCATGCTGCAGGTGCTGGTGAGTCGCGCCCACGATCCCGAGGCCACCGCCGCGATCCTCTTCTCCAGTGGCAGCGAGGGCACGCCCAAGGGGGTGATGCTCAGCCACAGCAACCTCATGGCCAATCTCAAGCAGACCTCGGACGTGCTCAACACCCAGGACGACGACGTCTTCATGGCCTCGCTGCCGCTGTTCCACGCCTTCGGCCTCACCGTGACCCAGTTCCTGCCGCTGATCGAGGGGGTGCCGGTGGTCTGCCAGGCCGATCCCACCGACGTGGCTGGCATCGCCAAGGCGGTGGCGACCCACCGCGCCACGGTGCTCTGCGGCACCTCGACCTTCCTGCGGCTGTTCGTGCGCAACACCAAGGTGCATCCGCTGATGCTGGAGAGTCTGCGCATCGTGGTGGCCGGTGCCGAGCGCCTGGATCCGGCGGTGCGCGAGGCCTTCAAGCTCAAGTTCAACCAGGACATCTACGAGGGCTACGGCGCCACCGAGACCGCGCCGGTGGCCTCGGTCAACCTGCCCGATGCCCTGGACATGAGCTACCTGCAGGTGCAGCGCGGCGGCAAGCTCGGCACCGTGGGCATGCCGCTGCCGGGGACCGGCTTCAAGATCGTCGACCCCCAGACCCTTGCCGAATTGCCCACCGGCGAGGCCGGCATGGTGCTGATCGGCGGGCCGCAACTGATGCAGGGCTACCTGAACGATCCCGAGCGCACCGCCAAGGCGATCCGCGAGATCGACGGCGAGCGCTGGTACGTGACCGGCGACCAGGGTCGGCTGGACGAGGACGGCTTTCTCACCATCGTCGACCGCTATTCGCGCTTCGCCAAGATCGGCGGCGAGATGGTCAGCCTGGGCGCCGTGGAGCAGGCCCTGGCCAAGGCGGTGGCCGATCCGGAGATCGAGCTGCAGGCGGTCAATCTGCCGGATCCCAGGAAGGGCGAGCGCATCGTGGTGCTACATACCGGCACCCTGGACGGCGCGGCGATGGAAAA
Organism: Pseudomonas oryzihabitans; assembly: GCF_014522265.1. Classification (GTDB taxonomy): domain Bacteria; phylum Pseudomonadota; class Gammaproteobacteria; order Pseudomonadales; family Pseudomonadaceae; genus Chryseomonas; species Chryseomonas aestiva. The sequence continues at coordinate 1,519,140 of NZ_CP017024.1, read as the reverse complement.
GACCCTGCTGGCCCAGGGGGTGAGCGGACTGCTGCTGCCTTCGGCCTGGCTGGCGGTGGATAGCCTGCCGAAACTGGGGACCGGCAAGGCCGACGTGGCCGGCGCGAAACGGCTGGCGCAGACGCGCTTGAGCGAGGCGGGGGAGGCCTAGGCGATAAAACATTCATCCGGCGCCAGCGAACCCTAAAGCCTGGCGCCGTTTGGCCGATCATGAGGGGGCTAATCATTTTTTCGAGGTCTTCCCGGTGAAGCTACGCTCCCTCAACATCGCCCCGCGGGCCCTGGTTGCCTTTGGTTTCTTCGCCCTGCTGGTGATCGGCCTCGGGCTGTTTTCCCTGGGCCAGAATCGCGTCATCAAGGAGGGCGAGGAGCAGATCGTCGGCAATGTCATCCCCAGCGTCCAGACCATCGGCGAGATCCGCGCCGATCTGCTGAGTCTGCGCATGCACAACCAGGGCCTGATGCTGGCCAGCTCCAACGCCGAGACCCAGGCGGTGCACAAGGCCATCGAGGCGGCCAAGGCCAGCCTGGAACAGCATGTGCGCCAGTTCGACGCCCTGTTGCTCACCGACACCGGGCGGGAGGTCTACACCCGGATGACCGGCCAGCTGGCCACCTACCTGAACAACCAGAATCGCTATCTCAAGGCGCTGGACGACCAGAACGACGCCGAGCTGCTCAAGCTGGCCGGGCAGGACGGCGAGATGGCCCACAGTGGCAATGCCCTGAGCGCTACCGTCAATGAACTCGCCGGGGTGGTCGACGGCAAGGTCACGCGGCTGGCCGCTGCTTCCATGGCCAGCTACCACAACGCCATCGCCATCACCGTGGCGGTGATGGTGGCGGCCCTGGCCGGTACCCTGCTGCTGGCCTGGCGCTTTACCCGCAGCCTCACCGGGCCGCTGGAAAAGGCCTTGGCGGTGGCCGAGCGCATCGCCGCCAACGACCTCAGCCGGACCGTCGAGCCGGACGGGCGCGACGAACCCGGCCGGTTGCTGGCGGCCATGGCGCGGATGCAGGACAACCTGCGCGGCACCCTGGAGCGGCTGACCCTGTCGTCCACCACCCTGGCATCCACCTCCGAAGAGCTGTCGACGGTCACCGATACCGGGCTGCGCGGCATTCAGCGGCAGAATGACGAACTGGCCCAGGCGGCCACCGCCGTCAACCAGATGACCGCCGCGGTGGAGGAGGTCGCGCGCAACGCCGCCGCCGCCAGCGCCGCCGCCCAGGATTCGCGCACCTCGGCCGACCTCGGTCAGCGCCGGGTCGAGGAGACCCTCACCACCATCCACGCCCTGCATGGCGCCGTGACCTCCAGCAGTGGCGAGATCGACGGCCTGGCCGCCCAGGTGCAACGCATCAGCGGGGTGCTCGACGTCATCCGCGGCATCGCCGAGCAGACCAATCTGCTGGCGCTCAACGCCGCCATCGAAGCCGCGCGTGCCGGTGAGGCGGGTCGCGGCTTTGCCGTGGTGGCCGATGAGGTGCGCGCCCTGGCGGCCCGTACCCAGCAGTCCACCGGCGAGATCGAAGACATGATCGGCGCCATCCAGGGCGGCGCCGGCAAGGCGGTGGACGCCATGGCCACCAGCAATCAGCAGGCTGGTGTCTGCCTGCAGGTGGCCGCGGCCGCCGGCGAGGCCCTGGCCGAGATCGGTCGCCACATCGGGCAGATCACCGAGCGCAACCTGAGCATCTCCGCCGCCACCGAGGAGCAGGCCCAGGTGGCCCGCGAGGTGGATCGCAACCTCACCAGCATTCGCGACCTGTCCACCCAGAACGCCGCCGGGGCCGGGCAGACCGCCGCCGCCAGCACCGACCTGGCGCGCCTGGCCGGTGACCTGAGCGGTGCGGTGCGGCAATTCCGGCTCTGAACGCGGAATCCTTCAGCGGGCGATGGCCTCCAGCGCCCGGTTGCGGGTGCGCGGGCCGAACAGGCCGATGGTCAGCACCACGATCAGCATGCTGGCGACGATGAAGGCGAGCACGCCCGGAGTGCCCAGGCGCTCCAGCAGGGTGCCGATCAGCAGGCTGCTGAACACCGTGGACAGCCGACTGAAGGAATAGCAGAAGCCCACCGCCCGGGCGCGGATGGCGGTGGGAAACAGCTCGGCCTGGTAGGAGTGGAAGGCGAAGGTCAGCCAGGCGTTGCAGAAGGTGATGCCGATGCCACAGAGGATCAGACCGAGGGCGCCCTGCTGCAGGGCGAACAGGCTGCCGAAGCCCACCGTCCCCAGGGCGGAGCCGACGATCTGCCACTTGTTCTCGAAGCGATTGGCGATGCGCACGAACAGCAGCGGCCCCAGCGGATAGGCGAGGGTGATGACGAAGGCATAGCCCAGGCTGTGGGTCAGGCTCACGCCCTGGCCGGAGAGCAGCGCCGGCAGCCAGTTGCCGAAGCCGAAGAAGCCGATGGCCTGGAACAGGTTGAAGACGATCAGCATGATCACCCGGCGCCGATAGGGTGGTTGCCACAACGCCGCGAAGCGCGCGCTTACCGCAGGTTCTTCCACCACTGCCGCCGGCGGCGGCAGCGGCTGGCCGCGGTCGGCCTGGCAGGCGGCTTCCAGGCGCTCCACGCCCTGTTCGGCCTCGTCCAGCCGGCCCTGCTGGGCCAGCCAGCGCGGTGATTCGGGCAGGCGCTGGCGCAGCCACCAGATGAACAGGGCGAAGACGGCACTGGACAGCACCACCCAGCGCCAGCCGGAGATCCCCAGCGGCGCCTGGGGCACCAGCCACCAGGACAGCAACGCCACCGCCGGCACCGAGAGGAACTGGAGGGCGAAGGCGAAGGCGAACGCCGAGGTGCGCATGGCCTTGGGCACCAGTTCCGACAGATAGGCGTCGATGGTCACCAGCTCCAGGCCCAGGCCGATGCCCACCACGAATCGCAGGACGATCAGCCCCAGGGCGGTGGTCTGCAGGCCCATGGCCAGGGTCGCCAGGGTGTAGCCGACCAGCGCCCAGGTAAAGATCGCCCGGCGGCCGAAGCGGTCGGCGATGGGGCTGAGCAGGCTGGCGCCGACGAACAGGCCGAGAAAGGTGGCCGCGGCGAAGGCGGCCTGGTCGGAGACGCCGAACACCCCGGCCGCGCCGGTCTGGAAGACGCCATCGCGCAACAGACCGGGGCTGATGTAGGCGGTCTGGAACAGGTCGTAGAGTTCGAAGAAGCCGCCGATGGACAGCAGCGCCACCAGGCGCCACAGGCTGCGGGTGGCTGGCAGGCGATCGAGACGCGCCGACAGGGCGGCGGCGCGCTGGGAGGGGGGCAGGGCAGTGGCCGAAGCCGAAGACGCAGAGGTCATGGGACGCTATCCAGAGAACAGTCGTCCTACAGCTTACGGATCAGCCCGTGCCGAATGCTGCCAAAGATTTCCAAGTGCAACGTACGGTTTGGCAGGAAATCGCGTTTTCGAGCCGGTTTCTGGCAGCGGCTTGCGTCGATCAGGGAACCAGCGCCAGAGCGGTGCGCAGATCGACCACCAGGACATCCAGATAACCACCCTGTAGCGCGCCGCGAATGGCGTTGACCTTGCGCAGGCCGCCGGCCAGACCCACCACGCGGTCGATCTTCAGCAGTTGCGGCAGATCCACCGCGACCACCGTCTCTTCGCTGTCGTCCAGCACCGGCCGGCCCTGGGCATCGAAGTACCTCAGGCAGATGTCGCCCACCGCGCCGCGGGCGGCGAGTACCTCCAGCATGGCCTCGCCATGGTAGTTGCCGCTGTTGCGCAGCAGCTGCGACGGCTCCAGTTCGCCGATGCCGACCAGCGCCACGGTGAGCCGGGCGAAGCGTTCGGTCACCTCGCGCACCTCGTCCAGCTGCAGGATGCGCTGGCGACTTTCCGGTGACTGCTCGATGCTCTGGGACGGCAGCAGATAGGCCGGGCAACCCAGCAGATTGGCCAGTTGCTGGGTCAGCAGGGTGGCCTCGAAGGCGCCCTTGTTGCCGACCCCGCCGAGCAGCTGCACCACCTCGGTCGCGCCCTGGCGACTGCTGCCCCGGTGCATGTGGCCGACCATGGCGCGGATGGTGGAGCTCCAGGAGGAGATGCCGATGTGGTCCTTCTCGGTGACGCTGGTTTCCAGGTAGTGGGCGGCCGCCGAGCCGATGGCCTGCTTGATGGCCTCTTCGTCGTCGCCGGTGGGTTCCACCACGATGGCCTGGCGGATGCCGTAGCGTTGCTGCAGCTGACGCTCCAGTTCCAGATGGAAGTTGCGCGGGCGCTGCACCGAGATGCGCACGATGCCTTCCTTGAGCGCTCGGCTCAGGGCGCGGCTGACGAAGGATTGCGACAGGTCGAGCTGTTCGGAGATCTGCGACTGCTTGAGTCCCTCTTCGTAGTAGAGGGAGGCGATCTTGGTCAGCAGGCGTTGTTCTTCGAGGTTACTCATCCAGATTCCCGGTACCAGCGGATACGCCGCGCTCGCGGCCGCCAGCCCGGACCGGGAAGTCCCCTGGCCGCGACGAACCACCGAAAAGCAGGCACGTACCTGTTAGAAAGGCGCATTTTCCAGCTATTTTCCCCCAGCTTCCCGTCGGACGCCAAGGCTTTTGCGGCCAGGCGTCCTTGCCCGAGGCTGCTCGTCAGCGTGCGAGCTAGCGTCAGGCAAGGCGAAAAGTCCTGAGGAAGCGGAGTTTACGAGTGGTAAATGAGCATTCCGAAGGGCTTTCAACGCCGTTTGGCCGACGCGTAGCCGCCTATGAGCAGCTTCTCAGGACATGATCAGGCCACCGTCCACGTTGATCGCCTGGCCGGTGATGTAGGCGGCGTCCGCCGAGGCGAGGAAGGCCACCAGGCCGGCCACGTCGGCGGGGGTGCCGGCGCGCTTCATGGGAATGTTGCCGACCCACTCGGTCATCAGTTCGCCCTGGCCATAGCGCTTTTCCGGGGTGGAAAGGATCTCGCCCCAGACCCGGTCGTTGTAGTCCCACATCTCGCTTTCGATGATGCCCGGGCAGAAGGCGTTGACCGTGATGCCATGGCGCGCCAGTTCGTGGGCCAGACTCTGGGTGATGCCGATGACGCCCATCTTGCTCGCCGCATAGTGCGGCGTGTAGATGAAGCCCTGGCGACCCTGGCCGGAGCTGGTGTTGATCAGGCGTCCGCCACGCCCGGCGGCGACCATGCGCTTGGCCGCCTCGCGGCAGCACAGCCAGACGCCGGTGGTGTTGACCTGCAGGATGCGATCGAAGTCCTCGCGCGGCATGCGGTCGAAGGCGTCGATGGTGATGATCCCGGCGTTCTGCACCGAGACGTCGATGCGACCGAAGCGGGCCTCGGCCTGGGCATAGAGGTCGGCCACCGCCGCCTCGTCGGTGATGTCCACCACCAGCGGCAGCACCTCGGCACCGGTCTCGGTGGCCAGCCGCGCAGCGGTGTCGTGCACCCGCTCGGCGTTGGAGACCAGCACCAGGTTGGCGCCCTCACGACCGAAGCGCTCGGCGATACCCTCACCGATGCCGCGGCAACCGCCGGTGATGACCACGGTTTGACCAGCGAAGCGACGTTCCACGTGAAACCTCCTAGGGCGGTTGGCGATCCGGCGCGCGTGATCGCCAGCGGTTGTTACCAGCAGACGAAACCACCATCGACGATCAGATCGACGCCGGTGCAGAAGGACGCCGCCGGGCTGCAGAGGAAAATCGCCGGGCCGACCATTTCCTCCACCTCGGCCATGCGGCCCAGCGGGGTGGTCTGCTCGAAGATCTTGACCTGGTCGGCCACCTCGGGACGGGTGTTCATCGGGGTGGCGGTGTAGCCGGGGCTGATGCAGTTGACCCGGATGCCGCGCTCGGCCCACTCCATCGCCAGGCTCTTGGTCAGGTGGATGACGCCGGCCTTGGAGGTGTTGTAGTGGGCCTGCAGCAGGCCACGGTTGACGATGCTGCCGGACATGGAGGCGATGTTGACGATGGCTCCCTTGCCGCGCGGCAGCATCACCCGCGCCTGCGCCTGGCAGCTGAGCATCACCCCAGTGAGGTTGATGTCGAGCATGCGCTGCCAGCGCTCCAGTTCCAGTTCCTCGGCCGGCTGGGCGTTGGCGATGCCGGCGCTGTTGACGGCGAGACTCAGCGGGCCGAGCTCGGCCTCGGTACGGGCCACGGCGGCTTCCAGGTCGGCGGCGCTGGTCACCGAGCCTTCCAGGGCCAGGGCACGGCGGCCGTGGGCCTGGATACGCTCGACGGTACCGGCCAGGTCGCGACTGCCGGGCAGGTCGAAGCAGGCCACCTGGGCCCCGGCCTCGGCGAGACCGATGGCGATGGCCTGGCCGATGCCGCTGCCGGCACCGGTGACGAAGGCGGTCTGGCCGCCGAGATCGAAGAGACGCATGGGAAAACTCCTAGTCAGGCGGTAGCCAATTCCATCACGGCCACCGGAGTGGCCTGTTCGCGTTCGAGAATGCCCATCTGCTGGCCACGGCTCATCACCATGACCCGGTGCGACAGGCCGAGGACCTCGTCGAGGTCCGAGCTGACCACGATCACCGCCATGCCGGTGGCCGCCAGTTCGGCGATCACCTGGTAGATGGCGGCGCGGGCGCCGACGTCGATGCCGCGGGTGGGTTCGTCGAGGATGAAGACCTTGGGATTGCGCGCCAGCCACTTGGCGATGATCACCTTCTGCTGGTTGCCACCCGAGAGGGCGGCGATGGCCTGCTCCGGCTGGCCCTTCACGCCGAGCCGCGCCACCGCCTTGCGGGCGAAGGCGCGCAGCTTGCCGGGCGACACCCAGCCACCGGCGGCGAGCAGATCGGTGTTGCCATAGATGAGGTTTTCCTCGATGGCGTGGTCGACCACCACGCCCTGCTGCTTGCGATCCTCGGGCACCAGCACGATGCCGGCCTGGATGGCTTCGCACGGGCTGGCGAAGCGGCAGATCCGGCCTTCCAGCACCAGGGTGCCGGTGACCTGTTCGGCCGCGCCGGCGATGGCGCGGACCAGTTCGGTACGGCCGGCGCCGACCACCCCGGCCACGCCGAACACCTCGCCGGCGCGCACCGCGAAATCGATGTGCTTGAGCGGCATCTCGCGGCAGCTGAGATCCTTGACCCGCAGCACCTCCTGCGTACCGGGCGCGGCCATGGTCGGGAAGATGCGTTCCACGCTGCGCCCGACCATCTCTTCCACCAGTTGCCGCACCGGCACCTGGGCGGTGGCGTGCAGGGCGATCTGGCGCCCGTCGCGCAAGACCAGCACCCGGTCGGCGATGCGCGCGATCTCTTCCAGGCGATGGCTGATATAGATGAAGGACACGCCCTCGGCCTTGAGCCGCTCGACCTGGGCGAACAGCAACTCGGTTTCTTCTCCACCCAGGGCCGCGGTGGGCTCGTCGAGGATCAGCAGGCGTGCCTTGAGGGTCAGCGCCTTGGCGATCTCCACCAGTTGCTGGGCAGCCACGCTGAGGCCGGCCACGGTGCGTGTGGCGGGTACCTTCAGGCCCAGGCGATCCAGCTGGCGCTGGGCCTCGGTTGCCATGAAGGCGCGATCGATGCGCCCGCCGTGCATGGGCAGGCGGCCGACGAACATGTTTTCGGCGATGGTCAGCTCCGGCAGCAGGCGGATCTCTTGGTGGATCAGGCCGATGCCGGCGGCCAGCGCGGCGCCGGGGGAATCCGGGACGTAGTCGCGACCCAGCCAGGTCATGCGCCCACCGGCCTCGGGGGTACCAGGCCGGCGATGATCGACGACAGCGTGGACTTGCCGGCGCCGTTCTCGCCGAGCAGGGCCAGGACCTCACCCGGCTGGATGTCGACGTCCACCCCGGCCAGCACCTCGATGCCGGCGTATTTCTTGCCGATGTTTCTCAGGCTGAGAGCGGCGGGCTGTTCCAGGGGCATGACGGCGGACATGGGGCCTCCGAAGGGGGAGCAGAAGCTGTGCCTCCCTCGGGAGGCACCTGGATAAGGGGCGGGAGGCGGCGGCCGTTACCCGCCGCTGGCCAGACGATCCGTTACGGATGGTTCTCGATGAAGGGGGCGACATTATCCTTGGTGGTCAGGATCGCCTCCTGCAGCTGCTCCTTGGGTACCTGCTTGCCTTCCTTGAGCGCCACCGCCGATTCCAGGGCCATGCGTCCCATCTTGCGGGTCTGCTGGGTCATGGTGGCGGACAGGGTGCCGGCGGCCACGGCCTTGAGGCCGGCCACGTCGCCGTCGAAGCCGACGATGGTCACCGGATGGTCGAGGTTGGCGACCTTGACCGCCTGGGCGGCACCCAGGGCCATGGCGTCGGCCCGGCCGAAGAATACGCTGATGTTGGGATCGCGCTGGAGCATGTCCTGGGCCACGGCGAAGCCCTTGTCCTGGGCCCACTCGGCGGGCTGCTGGGCGACCACCTTCAGCTCGGGAAACTTGGCCAGGCCTTCGGCAAAGCCCTTGGCGCGATCGTTTTCCGGCGTGGTGCCGATCTGGCCCTGGAGGATGGCGACGCGGCCCTTGCCGTTGGTGACCTTGCCGACGTATTCGGCCAGGGTGCGGGCGGCGGCGACGCTGTCGCTGGCGATGAAGGTGTCACCCGGGGCGTCGGGGGCGTTGCGGTCCACCGCCACCACCGGGATGCCGGCGGCCTTGGCCGCCTTGACCGGGACACCGGCGGCGGTGGCGCCGGCCGGGATGTAGATCAGGGCGTCGACCTGGCGGGTGATCAGGTCCTGGATCTGGTTGACCTGGGTCGCCGAGTTGCCCTGGGCGTCCACGGTGATCACCTTGATGCCCTTGGCCTTGCCTTCGGCCTCGACAGCCTGCTTGATCTGATTGAAGAAGTCGGCCTGCAGGTTGGCCACGGCCAGGCCCACGGTGAGTTCCTTGGCCTGGGCATTGAGGGCGCCGGTGCAGGTGATGGCGGCGAACAGGGTACTGAGCAACAGCTTCTTGGGGGTCAGCATGGATGGCACTCCGTTGTTATTGTTGTACTGCGGTGACGAGACGAAGCAGATCTGACCTAGCGCTGCCCGTTACGGCGACGCAGGGTGTCCAGGGTGACGGCCAGGGCGATGACGATGCCGATGACCACCTGCTGCACGAAGGGCGAGACCCCCAGCAGATTCAGGCCGTTGCGCAGCACGCCGATGATCAGCACCCCGACCAGGGTGCCACCGACGCTGCCGACGCCGCCGCTGAGGCTGGCGCCGCCGATCACCACCGCGGCGATGGCATCCAGCTCCATGGACAGGCCGGCGCTGGGCTGGGACGAATCCAGGCGCGCCGCCATGGCCACCGCGGCCAGGCCCGCCAGGGCGCCACTCAGGGCATAGATCCAGATGGTGATGGTGCGCACCTTGATGCCCGACAACCGTGCCACCTCGGCGCTGCCGCCCATGGCATAGAGGTTGCGGCCACCGGCGCGAAAGCGCAGGAACACCCAGGCCACCAGCAGCATCAGCAGGAACAGCCCGACGGTGACCGAGAGGAAGCCGAAGTGCCGCACCGTGGCCAGGTTGGTGAACCAGTCCGGAAAGCCGACGATCTGGCGCCCGTCGGTGAGGATGTTGGCCAGGCCGCGGGCCACCGACATCATGGTCAGGGTGGCGATGAAGGCGGGCAGCCGAGCCCGGGCGATGAGCAGCCCCGAGACCAGGCCGCAGACCAGGCCACCGAGGATGGCGGCAGGAATCGCCAGGCCCAGCGACCAGCCGATGTCCTGGTAGAGCCAGCCCAGCAGCATCATGGAGAAGGCCAGCACCGAACCCACCGACAGGTCGATGCCGCCGATGACGATGACCAGGGTCATGCCGATGGCCAGGATGCCGAGCACGGTTACCTGATCGAGGATGTTGAGGGCGTTGCGCACGGAGAAGAAGTACTCCGAGGCAAAGGAGAACACGGCGATCAGCAGCGCCAGCCCGATCAGCGGGCCGCCGACGTTGCGCGGCAGGCGCAGTGCCAGGCGAGCGAGGGGCTTGGCGGGTGGCGAGGCGGTCGGGGCTTTGGCGTCCACACACTTCTCCTAGGGGTTATTGTTCTTGTGTCCGGCTCGCCTGAATATTTATGCGTGCCTGATTTTTAATTCAGACTCCGCCTGTTCCGGATGGAAGTCAAGCGCCTTTTCATCGCTGCCTGCCAAACGCGATGGCTTCGGCAATCCCGCATCCCGCCACGCATTCTATCCGTTCGCCAGATCGCCAATGGCCTTTCCTGGCTATTGACGGCCCTGCGGATTGGGGTCTAAATGATAAATATATTTTCAGTGACGAATAAATATTCATAAGACGCCCACTGAAACCTCGGCAGGCGTCTGCTCCATCGCAGCTTCGGATACCCGAGGGGGTCGCCTGATGAATCCGTTCCAGTACGACGTCGCGCAGATTCGCGAAAAGGCCCGGCTGATCCGCCGGCGCGTCATCCAGCTCAATGCCGGCTCGCCTGCCGGCGGCCATACCGGGGCGGATCTGTCGGAGACCGACATCCTCGCCACCCTCTATTTCCGCCTGCTCGACGTCGCCCCGGAACGCCTCGCCGATCCCCAGCGCGACATCTACATCCAGAGCAAGGGCCATGGCGTCGGCGGCCTCTACTGCTGCCTGGCCGAGGCCGGCTACTTTCCGCCGGAATGGCTCGACACCTACCAGCATTTCGACTCCCACCTGCCGGGTCATCCGGTGCGGCAGAAGACCCCTGGCATCGAGCTCAACACCGGCGCCCTCGGCCACGGCCTGCCGGTCGCCACCGGGATCGCCCTGGCCGCCCAACGAGATGGCAGTCCGCGCCGCGTCTATGTGCTGACCGGTGACGGCGAACTGGGCGAGGGCTCCAACTGGGAGTCGGCGCTGACCGCCGCCAAGTACCGGCTGGACAACCTCACGGTGATCGTCGACCACAACCGCCTGCAACTGGCCGGTCCCACCGCCGAGATCCTGCCGCTGGAGCCCCTGGCCGAGAAGTGGCGCGCCTTCGGCTTCCATGTGGTCGAGTGCGATGGCAACGACGTGGCCCAGCTGGTGGAGACCCTGGAAGCCCTGCGCGAACACCGCGGCCAGCCCCAGGTGCTGATCGCCAATACCGTCAAAGGCAAGGGGGTTTCCTTCATCGAAGGCAAACCTGAATGGCACCACCGGGTGCCCAAGGGCGACGAGATCGCCGCTGCACTGGAGGAACTCGACCATGGCCACTGATACCCAGACCCCAGGTGAAGCCCATCTCGCCAGCGTCATGGTCGAGGCCTTCATCGCCGCGGTGGACGCCGGCGTCGACCTGGTGCCGGTGGTCAGCGACTCCACCTCCACGGCCAAGATCGGCCCCTTCGTCAAACGCTTCCCGGAGCGCCTGGTCAACGTCGGCATCGCCGAACAGACCCTGGTCGGGGTGGCCGCCGGCCTGGGCCTCGCCGGCAAGGTGGCGGTGACCTGCAACGCCGCGCCCTTTCTGATCTCCCGCGCCAACGAACAGGTCAAGGTGGACGTCTGCTACAACAGGTCCAACGTCAAGATGTTCGGGCTCAACGCCGGGGCCAGCTATGGTCCCCTGGCCAGTACCCACCACAGCCTCGACGACATCGCCGTGATGCGCGGCTTCGGTAACGTGGAGATCTATGCGCCGGCCGATGGCCGCGAGTGCCGGCAGATCGTCGAGCACGCCCTGGCCCATGACGGTCCGGTCTATATCCGCCTGGACGGCAAGGCGCTGCCCGATCTGCATGGGTCCGACTACCGTTTCGTCCCCGGTCAGGTCGATGTGCTGCGCCAGGGTCACGACGTCAGCCTGGTGGCCCTGGGCTCGGTGGTCCACGAGGCAGTGGAGGCCGCGCGGTCGCTGGCCGAGCAGGGCATCAGCGCCCAGGTGATCAATCTGTCGTCAATCCGTCCGCTGCAGCGCGAGGCGCTGCTGGAAGCCCTTTGCGCCGCTCGCGGCGGGGTGGTCACGGTGGAAGAGCACAACGTCAACGGCGGGGTGGGCAGCCTGGTCGCCGAGGTCATGGCCGAAGCCGCGCTGGGCGTGCCGCTGATCCGCCTTGGCATCGCCGATGGCGAGTATGCTGCCGCCGGTGGCCGCGGGCCGACCCGCGCCAAGCATGGTATCGATGCCGCCGGCATCGTTGCTGCGGTGCAGCGCCTGCGCTGAGGCTCAGGCGTCTGCCACGACAAGAACAACAGGAGCTGCCATGGCCGCCGAACCGCTGATCCTCGCCCTCGACGAGGGCACCACCAATGCCAAGGCGATCCTGGTGGATCGCGCCGGTCGGGTCGTGGCCCGCGGTTCTCGGCCGCTCACCGTCCAGCATCCGCAGGCGGGCTATGCCGAGCAGGATCCCCTGGCCATCTGGCAGGCCCTGCAGGGCGCCATCGGCGATTGCCTGGCCCAGACGGACGCCCCCCTGGCGGCCATCGCCATCAGCAACCAGCGTGAATCCGCCCTGGCCTGGGAGCGCAGCAGCGGCCAGTTGCTCGGCCCGCTGGTGAGCTGGCAGTGCAAGAGATCCCAGCCGCAGTGCGAAGCCTTGCACGCCGCCGGTCACGGCGAGTTGATCCTGCAGCGCAGTGGCCTGGCGCTGGACCCGATGTTTTCCGCCGGCAAGTGGCGCTGGCTGCTCGATCAGATTCCCGACGGCACGGCCCGCGCCGCCGCCGGCGAGATCTGCCTGGGCACCGTGGACAGCTGGCTGCTTTGGCAACTCAGCGGTGGCACGAGCTTTCTCATCGACGCGGCCAATGCGGCCCGTACCCAGTTGCTCGACCTGCGCGGTGGTGACTGGGATCCGCAGCTGCTGGGTCTGTTCGGCATTCCCCGGGCGGCGCTGCCGGAGATCCGCTCCAGTGCCGGCTGCTTCGGCGAGACCCGTGCCCAGGGCCCGCTGCCGGCCGGTCTGCCGATCCTGGCGATGATCGGCGATTCCCATGCGGCGCTGTTCGGCCAGGGCGGTTTCGTCCCGGGCAAGGTCAAGGCCACCCTGGGTACCGGCTCCTCGCTGATGACCCCCATCGCCGAACCCGTGGTCTCCGCCCATGGCCTGGCCACCACCCTGGCCTGGCGCCTGGGCGAGACCCCGACCTTTGCCCTGGAAGGCAACATCGTCCACACCGGCGCCGCCGTGGGCTGGACGGCGCGGCTGCTGGGCGGCGCCGGAGAGCTGGAGGCCCTGGCCGCCGAAGCCGCGGCGCTGCCGGACAACGGCGGCGTCTACTTCGTCCCGGCGTTGGGTGGCCTCGGTGCGCCGCACTGGCGGGCCGAGGCGCGCGGACTGTTCTGCGGCCTGGCGGAGAATTGCGGGCGGGCGCACCTGATGCGCGCGGCCCTGGAAGCCATCGCCTACCAGATTCGCGACGTCTTCGACGCCATGCAGCAGGACAGTCCGACGCCCCTGGACGAACTCTGGGTGGATGGCGGCGCCACGCGCAACGAATGGCTGCTGCAATTCCAGGCCGATCTCCTGCAGCGCCCGGTGATCTGCAGCCTGTCGCCGGAGGTCTCGGCGCTGGGCGCCGCCCACCTGGCCGGCCACGCCCTGGGCTGGTGGCAGGACGCCGCGGCCCTGGCCGATCTCGAACGGCCCCGCCGCCGTTACGAACCCCGCGCCAATGCCGTGCCCGAACTCTATGCCGGCTGGCGCCAGGCGCTGGAGCGGACGCTGCGGTAAACGAGAAGGGCAACGGTCTTCATCGCGGCCATGGCGGTGCGCCGATGCGACCGATCCGGCAGGATTCTGATGTTCTGATGTTCTGATGTTCTGATGTTTTGCTGATCGCGGCCATGGGCCGCTCCTACAATGGCATACGTACCTGTAGGAGCGGCCCATGGCCGCGATTCCACTGGGCTCCGTAGCGTGGAAAACGGCGCAGCCTTTTCCACTGTGACGTCGTGATGGGCTGTTGCCCTCACCCCAACCCTCTCCCCGAGGGACAGGGGGCTGTCCGAGCGGGCGTTCGTTTTCATCCGTCCTGGCAGGATCGGGCCGACTGGCGCGACCCTACTCGTGGGCGGAGGCCGACCTGGCTCAGGTCGGCAGGGTCATGAAGATCTGGGTGCCCTGACCGGGGCGGGAGACGACGCCGATGCGCCCCCCGTGCTGGCGGATGATTTCCTTGCACAGGGCCAGGCCCAGACCGGCGCCGCCCTTCTGGCTGCCGATCTGTACGAAGGGCTCGAACACCCGGCCCTGCTGGGCGTAGGCGATGCCCTCGCCATTGTCCTGCACCGCCATCAGCAGCTGCTCGTTCTGGCGCATGGCCTGGATGACGATACGGCCGCCCGCCGGGGTATGGCGCAGGGCATTGCTCAGCAGGTTGTCGAACACCCGGCCCAGTTGCTTGGGGTCCAGGCTGACGCGTGGCAGCGGCGTGTGCAGCAACTCGACGGCCAGCTCGACATCGCGCTCGCGGGCCTCGTCGGCGTGGCGGGCACGGGCCGCCTCCAGCAGATCGCCAATCTCGCTCGGCAATTTTTCCGGACGCTGCAGACCGCTCTGGTGACGGGAATAGTCCAGCAGGTCGTTGATCAGCTGCACCAGGCGATGGGTTTCCTCGTCCACCGTCTGCAGCAGAAAGGCCTCGCGGGATTCCGGCGCCACCTTGAGGCGTTCGCGCAACAGACCGAAGGCCATGTGCATGCCGGTGACCGGGGTGCGCAATTCGTGGGAGGCGCGCAGGACGAATTCGTTGCGCACCCGATCGAAGGCGCGCTGCTCGGTGACATCGCGCAGCACCATCAGCGCGCCCACGCTGCGGCCGTCGGCGTGGTTGACCGGGGTCAGACTCCAGGCCAGCAGCCGCACCTCGTCGTCGACGCGGATCTCCAGGTCTTCGGGCGCCGCATCCAGGGCACCGCCGGCCAGGACGCGCTGCACGCTGGCCTCGATTTCCGGACGTTCCAGCGCCGCGATCAGGGATTCACCCAGGTGATTCTCGTTCCAGCCCAGCTGGCGGCAGGCCACCGGATTGGCGTGTTCGATGTTGCCCTGGGGATCGAGGATCACCAGGCCGTAGTCGATGCTGTCGAGCACCGCCTGCAGGCGCCGCTGCCCGGCCACCAGCGCCTCGACATTGGTCTGGCTGAGGCGGTGCAGGGCCTGGGCCATGTTGCCGAAGCGGCGGCTGAGCAGGGTGAATTCGGCGATCTGCGAGGTCGGCAGCTGGACGTCGAAGTTGCCCTGGCTGATGCGCTCGGCGGCCTTGGCCAGGCCATCGATGGGTCCGGTGAAGCGCCGGGCGATGCCGTTGGCGGTCACCACCCCGGTGACCAGGATGGCCACGCCGATCAGCGCCAGCAGCAGGGCGATGATCACCGCGCGGTCATGGGCCTCGTCCTGCATGCGCTCCAGGGTCACCACGTAGCTGCGCTGCAGGTCGTAGATGCGCGTGCGCAGCGCATTGAGGGTTTGCTGGAAGCCGCGATCGGCGCGCAACTCGCCATAGCCCGCCGGCGGTGAGCGCAGGTAGTCGGCGAAGCGCTGGTAGCGCTGCTTGACGTCTTCCAGGATGGCCAGCTGCTCGGGATTGCGCATCTGGCCCTCGACCCGTTGCAGGTACTCCTGGAAACGCTGCTGGGCCGCCACCAGTGACTGCGGATCGGGTGCCCCGTCGAGCATCTGGAACAGGCTGTTGCTCAGCTCCTGGCGCATGTTCAGCGTCAGGTTGATGAAGTCCAGGTTGCTGCGGGTCTGGACGCTCTGCTCGCGGGCCAGGTGCAGCACGCTGACCAGGCCGACCAGCAGCCCGATGAGGGCTACGGCGATCAGGGCGGAGATGCTGAGAAAGAGGCGGGTGTGCAACTTGATCGGCAGCTTCATAGCCCGTACTGCTTGCGTTTTCGATAGAGCGTGGAGGCGTCGATGCCCAGGGTCTTGGCAGCCTGGTCGAGGGTTTCGCTGGTGGCCATCACCGCGGCGATGTGTGCGCGCTCCAGGGCCTCCAGGCTCAGCGCCTCGCCGACCCGCGGTGCGCTGGCGGCGCCGCCGGTGGCCGGGCTGTCACCCAGGCCCAGGTGATTGACGTCCACCAGGTCCTGGCCGCAGATGATGCTCGCGCGTTCGATGACGTTGCGCAGCTCGCGGACGTTGCCCGGCCAGCCGTAGTTGCGCAGGGCGTCCAGGGCCGCCTCGCTGAAGCCGTGGGCGGGTCTGTTGTAGTCCTTGACGAAGCGGGCGAGGAAACGCTCGGCGAGATCGACGATGTCTTCCTTGCGCTCGCGCAACGGCGGCAGGTTGAGCACGATGACGTTGAGGCGATAGAGCAGGTCTTCGCGGAATTCGTTTTCCGCCACCATCTGTTCCAGGTTGCGGTTGGTGGCGGCGAGGATGCGCACGTCGGCGCGGCGGGTCACCGGATCGCCGACGCGTTCGTATTCCTTGTCCTGGATGAAGCGCAGCAGCTTGGGCTGCAGGGCCAGGGGGAAGTCGCCGATCTCGTCGAGGAAGAGGGTGCCGCCGTCGGCCTGGCTGACGCGACCGAGGGTGCTCTCGCTGGCCCCGGTAAAGGCGCCGCGGGTATGGCCGAACATCTCGCTTTCCATCAGATCGGCGGACAGCGAGGGGCAGTTGATGGTGACGAAGGTCTTTTTCGCGCGGCGACTCCAGGCGTGGATGGCGCGAGCCAGTTCGCCCTTGCCGGAACCGGACTCGCCGAGGATCAGCACGTTGGCATCGGTGGTGGCGACCTGCCGGGCGGTCTCCAGGATGCTCATCATCGTCGGACTGCGCGAATCGAGACCGGCGCTGGATTTGCGCACCTCGCCTTCGAGCGCCTCCAGGCGCGCCGAGAGCTGGCGGAACTCCAGCTGCTTGGCCGCGGCCATGCGCAACTGGTCGGGACTGCAGGGTTTCACCAGATAGTCGGCGGCGCCGGCCTGCATGGCGTCCACCGCGGTGTCGATGGCCGAGTGGGCGGTAACGATCACCACCCGCATCCAGGGCGCCTGGATGCGCATCTGCTGCAGGACGTCCAGACCGTTGTCCGCGCCCAGGCGCAGATCGAGAAAGCAGAGGTCGTAGACCTGACGTAGCAGCAGGGCTTCGGCCTGGGCCGCGCTGTTGGCCGTGGCGACGCTGTAGCCGGCGTCTTCCAGACAGAAGCGGAAGGTACGCAGGATGGCGGCTTCGTCGTCCACGAGCAGGATGCGACCGCTGGTTTGTTCCATGACGGCAAAACTCCAGGCCAAAGGGCCGAAACGCGCTAAAGGACAGGGCTGGCAGTTAGTCCATGATACATCGTGCAAGTTGCAATCCGCAGGATCATCGGGCTATCGACCGTCCCTCTGCGAGCATCGTGCAGATCGCAACCCGGAGGGGCGAAAACGGGGAAAAGACGGTTTTCCCGGTGCCCGGGAAGACTTTTATCCGGTCATTTGCCGTTGCGCCTGGCAGCCGACCGGACCGGGGCCATCCAAGCAACCCCTGGCCATCATGCAAAACGCAATGCTTCTGGCGTTGCACCTTGCAAGGTGCATGTGTGGCGGCTACCAGTGAAAACTGTAAGTTTTTGATTTATAAGATAAAAAAGATTTTCGAAAAGCTGGCACGTAGTCTGCAATCTCCTTGGCAAGCCGGCCTTAGGGCCAACGGACTGCAGGAGAGACCCGATGATCAGCCAGACCCTTCGCAAGCACTTGGTAGGTACTGCGCTCTTCGCTTGCTTCGCCAGCGCCGCCGTCGCTGCCCCTCAGGGCCAGGACGTCAGCCGCGAACAGGCCCTCATCGCCTCTACCCGCATTGCTGCCCAGGCCATGGTGCCCGCAGCCAAGCCGCTGGCAAGTCAAGGTCGTGGGGAACTCAAAGCCATCCCGGCACAGTCCAACGGTGACCGTCTGGTAAAGCAGACCCGCTGGGTATTCTGAGGTCATGACCATGATGTGGATGCTGCTGGTGATTGTGTTGTTCGCTGCAGCGGCGGTTGTGATCGGGATGTTGCTCAGCGCTTTGATAATGGGTCGTGCGCTCAATCAGACGCACAACCTCAACGGTCTGGATCTCGATCTGACCGCTGTGGAACCACGGATGGCGAGTCTGGATACCCAGGATTTCGCTAATAAAACCACTGCTCGCTGGACAGGTGCTGTCGTCCGCTGAGTGCACTTGTAATACATAGGAGAAACACCATGCTGAGCTGGGCTATCACTTTCCTGATCATCGCGATCATCGCAGGCGTCCTGGGTTTCGGTGGCATCGCCGGTACTGCCACCAGTATCGCCAAGATCCTGTTCGTGCTGTTCCTGGTGCTGTTCGTGGTGTCGTTCTTCATGGGCCGTCGTCGTCCCTGACGCCAGCCTCATGAGAGACAGGCTGCCGGTCGTGACGACCGGTAGCCGAGGCGCTGTCATTGAATTGCAGCTTTAAGCCGATTCAATGGACAACCTCGAAGTCGTCTCCTGATCCGAGACGCAAGGGCCACAAGGTCGGGACGCTCTGCAGTAAGGGAGGGTTCCAAGAGTACAGGGAGTACTTTCGCACTCGCGGCGGACTGGGCTGGATACGACCACACCCCTGAATTCGACCGGTTTCGTCTCAAGCGAAACCTGCCGGTGTCAGGGGTGTTGTCGTTTTGGCGCAGTGAAAAGGCGGGTGTCCGGGGCGAGCTCAGCCCTGCCAGAAGGCGTCCCACCAGGAGCGTTCGCCGCGAACGTCTTCCAGTACCACGGTGCAGGTGGTGCCAGCCGCCAGCAGCAGCCCCTCGGGCAGCGGATCCAGGGCGATGCGCACCGGTACCCGCTGAGCCAGACGGACCCAGTTGAAGGTGGGATTCACGTCGGCGGTGAGTTCACGACTCTGGGGATTGTCCCGGTCATAGATGCCGCGGGCGATGCTTTCCACATGTCCGCGCAGCGTCTGGCCGCTCATCAGGCGCATCTCGGCTGCCGCTCCCACCTGCACGTGGGGCAGCTTGGTTTCTTCGAAGTAGCCATAGACCCAGAACGAATGGGCGTCGATGACGGCCAGTTTGGCTGCGCCGGCGGCGGCGTAATCGCCCTTGAACACCGAAAGGTTGGTGACGTAGCCGTCGACCGGCGCCAGCACCCGGGTGCGCTTGAGATTGAGGCGCACCGATTCCAGCTGGGCCTGGGCCTGGCGCAGATCCGCCTCGGCGGCCAGGGCGGCGCTGCTGGCGTCTTCGCGGTTCTCGCGAGAAACCACCAGGCTGTCGATGTCGGCACGGCGGCGGGCGTTCTGCTGGCGCATGGCCAGGGTGGCCTTGCGCGCGGCGACCGTGGCCTCGGCCTGATGCACGGCGATCTCGTAGTGCTCCGGATCGATCTGCAGCAGCAGGTCGCCCTTGTTGACCCACTGGTTGTCGCGCACAGCGATCTCGGTCACCAGACCCGCCACGTCGGGCGCGATGGTGATGACCTCCGCGCGCACCCGGCCATCGCGGGTCCAGGGATCGTTCATGTAGTGCACCCAGAGCAGCCGCCCGAGGATCAGCGCCAGGCAGACCACCAGCAGGGTAAAGAGCACGCCGAAGAGTTTCTTGAGGATCATGGCAGGAGTCCTAGCGATAGACGCACAGCGCCAGGGCGCAGTAGAGGCAGATGAACAGGGCCAGGCGCAGCAGCGCCGGATGCCAGACGACGTGGTAGAGGCCGACCGCGGCAAGCACCCGGTCAAGCGCCCAGGCGAGCAGGGCGGCGACCAGGAACAGCACCGTCACGGTGGGCAGGTAGAGGCCGTGGAAGGCGATTTCACGGGGCATGGGGAATCTCGTGATAGCGGGCCAGGGGCCCCTGGGGATCGAGCAGGGCACTGCGGATGAAATGCAGGTCGCTCTGCACCTGGCGCAGGGGCGACTCGTCATAGGGCAGTTCCGGCGGTTCGGTCACGGTCGCCACGGCAAGCAGGGCCGCGTCCACTGCCACCAGCGCCCGCCGCAGATGTTCCGCGCCGGGCTTGAGGAAGAGGCGCACCAAGGCGCGCCCGAGCACGCGGATGGCCTGGCGCCAGGCGCTGCCCTCGGCATAGCGCGGGGTCGCGGGCAGGCGGGCCTGCAACTGGCGCAGTTCGATCACCGCATGACCGATCTCCAGCACCACGAAGGCCCAGCCGATCAGGCGCCGCTGCGCTTCACCGCGTCCGGCGCTGACGCCATAGGCCTGGTTGAGCAGGTCGCGGGTCTGGCCTTCGAAGGTCGGCGCCAGGTGCGGCAACGGCGCGCTCACCGCCCGCACCAGCTGCTGGCGCAGGTCACGCTCCAGGCGGCGCCACAGCCAGGGGCTGTTGGGTGGCAGCAGCACCGCCGAGACCGCCGCGGTGATCACCATCGACAGGACCACGGCGATGCCGTTGTTGATGAAGACGTAGGTGTCGTAGACCGGCGGATTGTCGGGAATCGAGGTGAAGCAGAAGAACACCAGGCAACCCAGGCCATAGCCCATCCAGCCCGGGCGCAGGGAAATCCAGGTGCCCAGCATGAACACCGGCGCCAGGGTCAGCAGCAGCAGCGGCAGGCCGCTGATCCAGGGAAAGACGAAGAAGGTCAGGAAGAAGCCCAGCACCACGCCGCCACTGGCGCCGAGCGCCATCTGCAGGGCGGTGCGCTTGGGATCGGGCGAGGCCGAGGCCAGCGCCGAGACGGCTGCGGCGTTGAGCGCCAGCATGCCGCCGCTGGGATAGGCGCTGGCGATCCAGAAGGCGCCCAGCACCAGCACCAGAAAGGCGCTGCGGAGGCCGGTGACCGCTGCGCCCAGGGCATTGGCCTTGGCCACGAAGCGCGGCTTCCACTGTTCGCGACTGTGGCGTGGCGCCGTCAGAGAGGCATGGGTCTGCAGATAGCCGTGCCATTCGCCAGTGAAGCGAAAGAGCAGCTCCACGGCGGTCTCGAAGTCCCGCTGGTCAGCTTCGCTCAGGGGCGGCAACTCGGCACGCAGGGCACGAATGCGCGGCCGCAGACCCTGGTGCAGCTGCTCCAGACGCGCCGCCGCCGCCAGGGCCGCGCGTTCGGTAAGGGCCTGGCCACGCCATTCCTCGAACGCCTCCAGCAGCGGCGCCCAGAGGCGTTCGAGGACTGCCAGCGGCAACTGGGCGTCGCGCTCGCGCAGGCGCATCAGCAGGCGGCTGAGGGCATGCAGGCGGGTAGTCAGGCCCATGAATTCGGCGTTCAGCCGGGCCAGGCGCCCGCTGCGCATGCGCATGTGCGGGTCTTCGAAGGCCGAGGCGCTGCGCAGGCTTTCCAGCCCCACCGCCTCGGCAGCCAGGCGTACTCCGGCAGCCTCCAGGGAGGCACGGTCGAGACGACCGCGCAGGACGTCGGCAGCCAGTCCGGCGAAGCCACCCATGCGCCGATAGAGGGTCGCGCGCATGGCCGTGGCGCTGGTCTGCGGAAAGACCGCCGCGCTCACCGCGCCGCTGCAGAGCACGCCCAGGGTGATGGCCAGCACCCGCATCACCGCCGACATGAAGGCGGTATCGGCATTGAGCGCGGCAGGGATGCCGATCAGCGCGGCGGTGTAGCCGGCCAGCATGCAGGCATAGCTGCGAAAGTCCCGGTAGCGCGCCGAGCCGGCCACGCAGAGGCCGATCCACAGCGCCAGGAAGATCAGGAAGGGCACCCGTTCCTGGGCGAACAGGGCGATCAGCACCAGCATCACCGCCAGTCCCAGCAGAGTGCCCATCACCCGATAGAAGCTCTTGGCCAGCACCTGGCCACTCTGCGGCTGCATAACGATGAACACGGTGATCACCGCCGAGCTGGGATGCGGCAGTTGCAGGCGCATGGCCAGCCACAGGGTCAGGCTGGCGGCGAGCAGCACCTTGGCCTGGTACAGCCAGAGGCTGCCATCGCTACGAGCCCAGGCGCCGAGGGCCTGGCGCAGCGGCGCACCGGTGGCGGTGCCGGCAGTCATCGGGGGGCTCGCTCGACGGCGACGCGCGCCGGCACTAGGTCGTGGTCGCCCGGGCCGCGTTCGAGGTCCGCGCCGCCACCGAGGGCGACCAGGGCCGCGGCCTGGGCCGCCAGGCGCAGGGCGTGCACCTGGGCGGTGACGCGTTGCTGGGCGAACAGCCGGGTCTGGGCGTCGAGCACGTGCAGGTAGTCGGTCAGGCCGCGGCGAAAGGCCTCGCGGGCGATGTTGTAGGTGCGCTGGGCCTCCTGGCTGGCCTGGTCGGCGAGGGTGGCCTGCCGGGCTGCCGAATCGGCCTTGATCAGGGCGTCGGAGATGTCCTTGAGGGCGTCGACGAGGGTCTGGTTGTAGGCGCTGACGGCCACGTCGTAGGCCGCCGACTCCGCGCCGAGGCGACCGCGCAGGGCGCCACCGTCATAGATCGGTAAGGAAAAGGCGGGACCTATGAAGGAGCCGGTCTTGGCGTGGGTCAGCATCTCGCTGAGGCGACCCAGGGTCAGGAACTGGCCGACGTTGGCCACCAGGTCGATGTTGGGATAGAAGCTGGCGCGGGCGACGTCCACGCCCTTCGCCGCCGCGGCGATCTGCCAGCGACGCGCCACCACGTCGGGGCGCTTGCCGACCAGTTCCAGCGGCAGGGCGCTGGGCAGGCGCGGTGCCGCGCCCAGGGTCAGGCGCGGGCGTTGCAGGCGGGCGCCGGCACCCGGGCCCTTGCCGGCCAGGGCGGCGAGCTGGTTGCGATCCAGCGCCAGGGTCTCGTCCAGGGCTTCCAGCTGGCGTTCGGTCTCGGGCAGCAGGGCGCGCGCCTGGCTGACCTCGAACTGGGTGCCGAGGCCGCCGTCCAGCTGGCGCTGGGCGAGGTCGGCCAGGTGCCGCTGCTGCTCCAGGGTGGCGGCGAGGATGTCGCGCTGGTCGTGGTGCAGGGCGAAGCCGATATAGCTGCGGACGATGTTGCCGGTCAGCTCCAGCTCGGCCGCGCGCACCTCGGCGGCGGCCTGGTGGGCCTGGTCCAGGGCCTGGGCGCTGGCGTCGCGTTCGCGGCCCCAGAAGTCCAGGGCATAGCTCAGACCCAGTTCGGCATTGTTGTTCCAGGTGGTGCGATCGGCCAGCTCGCCCGGGCCATAGAAGCCGTCGGTGGGCCAGCTGTAGCGCTTGAAGGCGCCCTTGCCCTCGACCTGCAGGGCTTCACGGGATTCGGCCAGGCCGGCCAGGGACTCGGCGCGGCGCACCCGGGCGGCAGCCGTGGCCAGGCGCGGGTTGTCCGCCAGGGCGCCGCTGATCCAGGCATCCAGCTGGGGATCGCCATAGGCGCGCCACCACTGGCGCTCGGGCCAGGCGGCCTGGCTGGCGGCGGCCTGGATGGCTCCGTCGGTGGCCAGCGCCTGGTCGTCGAGGCGCTGCGCCTGGGGCGCGTTGTGACCGGTACCGATACAGCCGGCCAGCAGGGTCGCGAGGGCGACCACCGAGAGCGCAGGCCAGACTCTGCTAGAGGAAGGCGACACGTGGAGGTCCGTTGGCAACAGGGCCAAACCTGCGTCTGGCATGAGGCAGCGCAGCGAGGTTGGCGAGATGAGCTGGAACTGAAGAGGACGCCTGTAGAGGACGGACGTAAACCGCGAGGTCAGCGGACGTTACCATTAGGCTGCTAACGATTCTATAAAATTCCGGGGTGGTCGATTAGCGCGTCAACCCGCGAATCTTTGTTTCACATACTGAAATAATATGGAGAATGACGCTTTTCCCGACTGTCGAGGCGGCATGGACACCCTGCACAACATGCGCGTTTTCGTCGCCGTGGTGGAAAGCGGCAGCTTCACCGGCGCGGCCCAGACGCTGCAGACCACCACGGCCCACGTCTCCCGGGCGGTGGCCCATCTGGAAACCCATCTGCGCACCCGCCTGCTGCACCGCACGACGAGACGCATCGCCCTGACCGAAGCCGGCCAGCGCTACCTGGCGCGCTGCGAGCAGATCCTCGCCTATGTCGAGGAGGCCGAAGCCGAGGCCGGGCACGCCCAGGCGCGGCCCGAAGGGCGGCTGCGGGTGCACAGCATGACCGGCATCGGTCAGCATTACGTGATCCGCGCCATCGCCGGCTATCGCGCCCTGCACCCCGAGGTGCGCTTCGACCTGACCATGGCCAACCGCATCCCCGATCTGCTGGAGGAGGGCTTTGATCTCGCCATCGTGGTAGCCGTGGAGCTGCCCGACTCCGGCTTCGTCTCCCAGCAGATCGGCCACACCTACAGCATCCTCTGCGCCTCGCCGGCCTATCTGCAGGAGCATGGCCAGCCGCAGACGCCGGCGGAGCTGGCCAATCACGCCTGCCTGAGATTCATCAGTCCGGTGGTGTCCTTCGACCGCTGGCACTTCGACGGCCCCAATGGACCGGAAACCTATCGCATCGGCGAGACCCCCTTCCAGGTCAACGTCGGCGACGCCATGACCGAGGCCCTGCGCCAGGGGCTGGGGATTGGCGTGCTGCCGCTCTATTCGGCGGTGGACGGCCTGCGTGACGGCAGCCTGGTGCGAGTGCTGCCGGCCTATCGCCTGCAGCGCCTCAACGTCTATGCCCTCTATGCCTCGCGGCAGTACCTGGATGCCAAGATCCGCACCTGGGTGGCCTATCTGCGCGAGCAGATACCCGGGGCGCTGGAGGCGGACGAGGCCTTCGTGCGGGCCGTCAGCGAAGTCGTCGGCCAAGCGCATTGAGATCGGCGGGGCGCTTGGACTAAGCTCGGGGGAGACCGGGCTGCACGCCGGGTCATAGTTAGTAAGCTATTGAAATATCGCCCGGTATCGCGGTCCTGAGGGCGACAGGATGGCTGCTCGACGGCACGCTCCGGTGGCGTCGAGGTCCATGTCCCGAGTCGGTGGTCACGCCGACGGACCGCCGTGCAGGACGGCCGGATCATGCAGGCGGTCAGGGACCGCCGTCAGTACCACGGGAGTCCAATGAGCGCTACCGCAGGACCCACTCTGAGATTCGCCGACCAGCCGCTCAAGGGCATCGCCCTGATCTGCCTCGCGGTCTGGCTGTTCGCATCCCACGATGCCCTCTCCAAGTACCTGTCCGGCTTCTATCCGGTGGTCATGGTGGTCTGGGCCCGCTACCTCTCCCACACCCTGCTGATGATGGGCATCTTCATCCCGCGCTCGGGGCTGGCGGTGATCCGCACCAAGCGGCCGGGGCTGCAGGTGCTCAGGGCGCTGTGCCTGATCGGCTGCAGCCTGTTCTTCACTACCGGGCTGCGCTATCTGCCGATGGCCGAGGCCACCGCGGTCAACTTTCTCGCCCCGCTGATGGTGACGGCACTGTCGGTGCCGCTGCTCAAGGAGAGCGTGACCCGCAGCCAGTGGGCGGCGGTGCTGGCCGGCTTCATCGGGGTGCTGGTCATCGTGCGGCCGGGCGGCCAGCTGTTCACCCCGGCGGTGCTGCTGCCGGTCTGCTCGGCGGTGTGCTTCGGCCTCTACCAGCTACTGACGCGCCTGCTCAGCGGCATCGACAGCCCCACCACCAGCAACTTTCTCACCGGCATCATCAATACCCTGGTGCTGAGCAGCGTGGTGCCCTTCTTCTGGGAGATCCCGACCCTGACCCACGGCTTCATGCTGGCGCTGCTCGGCCTCTTCGGCATGTCCGGCCACCTGCTGCTGACCCAGGCCTTCCGTTATGCGCCGCCGGCGCTGCTGGCGCCCTTCAGCTACGGCCAGATCGTCACCGCCGGCATCATCGGCTACCTCGTCTTCGGCCATGTGCCGGACAGCGGCGCGCTGATCGGCATCCTCATCATCTGCGCCAGCGGCCTGGCGGTGGCCTGGCAGCAGAGCCGCAAGGCCTCCAGGGCCAAGAAGGCCCGGGCGGTGCCGGCGGCGCAACCCGAGGCGCTGCCGGAGGTGGTGGCCGATGCCGCCGCGGGCGCTCCGGCTCAGCGCAGTCCGTAATCGGCGATGATCCCGATGAGGATCGCCAGACCCGCCCAGTGGTTGTGCAGGAAGGCCCTGAAGCACACCAGCGGGTCACGGTTGCGGGTGACGTGGAATTCCCAGGCGAAGCAGCCGGCTGCCACCAGCAGGCCCAGGTAGAAGGGCAGGCCCAGGCCGAAGCGGCCGCCGGCCAGCGCCAGGCAGAACAGCGTCAGGCCCTGCAGGGTGGCGACGATCACCCGGTCGGCGTCGCCGAACAGGATGGCGGTGGATTTCACCCCGATCTTGAGATCGTCTTCGCGGTCGGCCATGGCGTAGTAGGTGTCGTAGCCCACCGTCCAGATCACGTTGGCGACGAACAGCAGCCAGGCCGCCGCCGGCAACTCGCCGGTCTCGGCGGTGAAGGCCATGGGCATGCCCCAGGAAAAGGCCGCACCCAGTACCGCCTGAGGGTAGTAGGTATATCTCTTCATGAAGGGATAGAGCGCCGCTACGCCAAGGGCGCCAAAGGACAGCCAGACGGTGGTGGCATTGGTGCAGAGCACCAGGCCGAAGCTGAGCAGCACCAGCACGGCAAAGAACAGCAGGGCTTCCTTGGGCGAGATGCGCCCGGTGGCCAGGGGACGATTCTTGGTGCGGGCGACATGGCCGTCGAAGTTGCGGTCGGCGAAGTCGTTGATCACGCAGCCGGCCGAGCGCATCAGCACCACGCCGAGCACGAAGATCAGCAGATTCTTCAGACTCGGCACGCCCTCGGCAGCGATCCACAGCGCCCAGAGGGTGGGCCAGAGCAGCAGATAGATACCGATGGGTCGGTCCAGCCGGGTCAGTTGGACAAAGTCGCGGATGCGCTCGCGGCGCGGACGCGTGGCGATCACCCGGGCGCTGGGCTCGGGGCCGCGCGGCGCGGCAGGACGGCGATCACGGGGACGGGAGGCGTTCTTTTTCATCGGACGGCTGCATGGTGAAGGGCCTGGCGATTATAGGGGCCCCGGGGCGTCGCCGCTGCCGTCGTGATGCTCCGCCTAGCCCTCGCGCCCGGCGTGAGGCCAGAAGGCCGGCAGAAAGACCTCGCCCACCAGGATCGCCAGGGGACCGCGCCGGAACACCGAGCGCCGGGCCCAGCAGGGCGCGGTTGCCGCCCCTGCGGGCAGCCAGGCCAGTGGATAGCGGCAGGCTTGCAGCGGCCCGCGGACAAAGGCCGGTGCCTGGAACAGCCAGTGCCCGAGCGGCCGCTCGCCCAGCGCCGCCAGGTCGAAATCCGCCGCTTCCAGGGCCGTGCGCGCCGCCACGCTGCGGGCGAAGACCCAGGCTTCGCCATTGCCGCGCAGCCAGACCTCGCGCACCCAGCCGGGGCTGGCCGGCGGCACTTCAAGCGCCTGGCACTCGTCCGGGCGCAGCGGTTGCCAGCCCTGGGCGATCATTTCGACGGCGAAGCGTCCATCGCTGAGGGCGGTCAGCCGTTCGGTGAGGGAACCACGGTCCGCATAAAGCCAGCCGAGCGGCGCCTCGGCGTAGTCCGGCTCGGCGCCGGCCGCTGCGTAGGTCAGCCAGCGCGGGCCGCCGTCACAGGCCCCAGACATTGCCCAGGGTGCTCAGCAGGGAGGGCTGGGTGCCTTGCTTGCCGAGATAGCCGAGGATCACCTGGGCGAACTGGCTGGTCATGCCACTGTTCATGCCCAGGGCGTTGAAGGTCTTGTCGACGTCCTGGCGGCTGTCGACATTGCCCAGCAGGCTGCCCAGCGGACTCTGCTTGGCATCCTGACCGCCGCCACCGAGCAGACTGCCCAGGCCGCCCAGTTGCGCCAGGCCGCCAGTGGCATTGGCGCCGGCCAGCTGATCCAGGCCTGGCACGGCCTTGGCCAGCTGGCGATAGTCGTTGCCCACCAGCTGATTCTTGGCCAGGCCGAGCAGGGCGCCGGTGCCGCCCACCGCCTGCTGCGGGGTGACGTTGAGCTGGCTGGTCAGCGCCTGCAGCAGGCCCTGGGCCTGGGGCGTGGCCGCCGCGGCGGCGGTGGCCTTGGCGTTGTTGTTGCCGTTGGCGCCGTTGTAGGCGTTGACGGCGTCGTTGAGGTTGAAGGCGAAGACCGGACTGGCGGCGAGCACCAGCGGCAGGGCGAGAACGGACAGACGCATGGGCGGACTCCAGCGGGTTGCGTGAAAGGTCAGAGGATAACCCGACGGCGATGACCACAGACTGAACGGCGTCCCTGCAGGGAGCGGACGCTGCGGTTATCATCGCCGTTTTGCCGGGAGAACCGCGATGCTCAACGGGTTGTGGCTGGGCTTCTTCATCGTTGCCGGGATCAGCGCCTTCGGCCAGTGGCTGGTGGCCGGCAACACCGGGGTGTTCGCCGCCATGGTGGAGAGCCTGTTCGCCATGGCCAAGCTGTCGGTGGAGGTCATGGTGCTGCTGTTCGGCACCCTGACCCTCTGGCTCGGCATCCTGCGCATCGCCGAGAAGGCCGGGCTGGTGGACGCCCTGGCGCGATTGCTCGGGCCGCTGTTCGCCCGGCTGATGCCCGAGGTGCCGCGCGGCCATCCGGCGCTGGGGCTGATCACCCTCAACTTCGCCGCCAACGGCCTGGGCCTGGACAACGCCGCCACGCCCATCGGCCTCAAGGCCATGCGCGCCCTGCAGGAGCTCAACCCCAGCAGCACCACGGCGAGCAATGCGCAGATCCTCTTCCTGGTGCTCAACGCCTCCTCGCTGACACTGCTGCCGGTAACGGTGTTCATGTACCGCGCCCAGCAGGGCGCCACCGATCCGACCCTGGTGTTCCTGCCGATCCTGCTCGCCCATACCTGCGCCAACCTGGTCGGGCTGTTCTCGGTGGCCTTCATGCAGCGGCTGAAACTCTGGGATCCGGTGGTGCTGGCCTGGATCGGCGGGGGCGCCCTGGCCTTCGGCGCCTTCGTCGCCTTTCTCTTCACCCTGACCGCCACCGCGCTGGCCGGGTTGTCGTCGCTGCTCGGCAACCTGACCCTGTTCGGCATCATCCTGGCGTTCATGATCCTTGGCGCCCTGCGCAAGGTGCCGGTCTACGAAGCCTTCGTCGAAGGCGCCAAGGAAGGCTTCGACGTCGCCAAGTCGCTGTTGCCCTATCTGGTCGCCATGCTCTGCGCAGTGGGCGTGCTGCGCGCCTCCGGCGCCCTGGAAGCCGTCCTTGAAGGCGTTCGCCATGCGGTGACCTTCTTTGGCTGGGACACCCGCTTCGTCGAGGCCCTGCCCACCGCGCTGGTCAAGCCCTTCTCCGGCAGCGCCGCCCGCGCGCTGCTGATCGAGACCATGCAGACCCACGGCGTGGACAGCTTTCCGGCGCTGGTGGCGGCGACCATCCAGGGCAGTACCGAGACCACCTTCTATGTGCTGGCGGTGTACTTCGGTGCGGTGGGCATCCAGCGCGCCCGCCATGCGGTGGGCTGCGCCCTGCTGGCGGAGTTCACCGGGGTCACGGCGTCGATCCTGATCTGCTACTGGTTCTTTGGCTGAGCCTTGGGTTCCAGGTCGACCATCCAGTCGTCCTGCACCATGCGCCGCTGGCGGCGCGAGGTCAGTTGCTGGGTCTGCCAGTCCTCGGCGATCAGCGCGCAGTAGTGGCCGTCGTGCTGGCCCAGGCGAAAGCGCCGGCGCACTCCGATGGGATCGTGATCCGAACCATAGAAGGCGACCGCGCGGATCTCCAGGCCCTCGAATACCCAGCCCTCGGGCGGCCGGTGGTTTTCCAGGGTCAGGCCGTTGTGCTCGGCGGCGCGGCGGATCAGGCCCTGGAAGGTGCCGATGTGGGTGAAGTCACCGGTGTTGAGCGGACCCTGGTGGGTCGCCTCGCCCAGCACCAGATCAGGGTCGAAGTCATCCTGGCCGCTCTCGCGGATGTCGGTGACATCGGTGTAGAGCGTCTCTCGATTGGTCTTGAGGATCACCGTGAGCTGGTTGATGAACACCGGCTCGGCGCTCATGTTGGACAGCAGGCAGAGGGCGCCCACGCCCTTGCCGGCGCCGCGGTTGATGATCAGCCGCGGCTGGCGCTGGCGCTTGTAGTTGTTGAGCAGGAGCTGCGCATAGAGCACCCAGACGCCCAGGGTGCAGCACTGGGCGAAGAGCGTGAGGACTTGGGAATTGTCTTTCAACCACTGGAACATGGGGGCACTTCGCTGGAAGGAGTGACCATCGGAAATACCGTTCGGGCTCCAGGTTCCACCGCTTCGCTGAGCAAAGGGCAGCGCTGAGAACATCGCCACAGCTCGGGCGTCCAAGCCTGAGAGGTCATCACGCCAAGGAAAATCGCCATGCTGCGTCTATCGCTACTCTGCTGCACCGCCCTGCTGAGCACCGCCGTGCGGGCCGAACCCCTGTCCTGCGACCAGCTCAAGGCCGACATCGAGGTCAAGATCCAGTCGGCCGGGGTGACCGCCTATACCCTCGAAGCGGTCCCCAATGCCGAGGTGCGCGATCCCAACATGGTGGTGGGCAGCTGCGCCAACGGGACCTACAAGATCCTCTATCAGCGCAACGACTGATCCCCGACCCGGGGGACAGACCGTTCATCCGCTGGATACTTGTACAGTTCCGCCTGGCTTAGTACTGTTTGCGCATACAGTATTTAGCCAAGAGGGTAATGCCATGTCGCCGTTCGCCCGGATTCGCCAAGCTCTGTCCCTTGCCCAGCCCGCACCGCGCTGGATGGAACGCGAGGATTTCCTGCGCATGAGTCGCCAGCTGCGCGAGCAGAAGAGTCGTCCGCCCGTGGTCCGCACCCAGGACCGCAGCCAGGACGACTGGCTCAGCGTGCCCGCCTAGCGGTCCATTGCCTGACCGTGCTGGCCGCCTGGCCAGTCGCGGGTCAGAAGGGCGAGCAGATGCCTCGTTCGGAACTCACCAGTTCGCGCGGGCCGTCGTAGAGGGTGATCTCGCCCTGACCGAAGGTGTTCTCGGCTTCCAGGCGATAGCGCCGGCCGGCCTGGAAGTCCGCGTAGTCCAGTTCCAGATAGCACTGGATCTGCAGCGGTTCCCGCCAGCCGAAGCGCGAACCGAAGCCACCGCCGCCATAGAGTTCGTAGCGATAGCTCACCTTGAGGCTGTGGCTGCCGGGGGTGAGCTGGAAATAGCGGCCATCGTCGAGACGCCTGCCGTCCTGGGACTCGGCCAGCAGCGAAGCGCCTACCGCGGATTCGCGCAGCACCAGATCGACCCATGCCTGATGGGGATCCACAGGGGGCAGCGGCGTGGTGCAGCCGCCCAGCAGTAGCAGCAGAGGGACCAGCAGGCGCAGACGCATGGACGGCGACTCGCGGCAGGGAGATCAGCCGAGTCTACACGTCGCCGCAACGACTGGCAGTGCTGCGCGCCACTTCCTGGTTGCGCTCGTCATAGAGGCGCGCCCAGGGCCGCCAGCCGGTCTGGCCGGCTTCCAGGCGATAGCGCTCGCCCGCGGCGAAGGCCTTGTAGTTGAGGGTCACCAGGCAGGTGCGCGCCAGCGGATCGGCCACCTGGGCGCCGATGTTGGTGGGCTGCACCTCGAACTGGTAGCGTACCTGCAGATCATGGCTCCCTGGCCAGACCTGGAAGTAGCGTTTGTCTTCGAGATCCTTGCGATCGGCGCGCAGGGCTTCCAGCTTGGCCTTGCCATCGCTGCCCAGATCGATCCAGGCCTGTGCCGGATCGGGCTTGGGCAAGGGCCACAGGGAACAGCCACCTAGGAACAGCACAGGCAACAGCAGGCACAGTCTACGCATGACGGCTACAACTCCGGGCAGGGAAGGGCGCGCCACCCAGCCAGGCACCCTGCCTGCGCAACGCACGAGCCGCTGGCTGGCGCTGCTGTCCCTCGTGATCGGACTGAGCGGTTGTACCTCGGTCGGGTACTACGGCCAGATGGTACAGGGCCAGTGGGCGCTGATCCGTGATCGCGAGCCCATTGCGACGGTCGTCGCAGATCCGGCGCGCCCCGCCGTCCTGCGCGAACGCCTCGCCGCCGCGGCGGCGGCCCGCCGCTTCGCCAGTGCCGAACTGGCCCTGCCGGACAACGCCAGCTATCGCAGTTTCGTCGAACTCAAGCGGCCCTTCGTGCTGTGGAATGTCTTCGCCACCGCCGAATTCTCCACCCAGCCCACCACCCACTGCTTTCCCATCGCCGGTTGCGTGGCCTATCGCGGCTACTACCGGGAAGCCAAGGCCCGAGCCGAGGCGCAGCGGCTGCAGGCGCAGGGCCAGGACACCTATGTCGGCGGCGTGCCGGCCTATTCGACGCTGGGCTGGTTCAGCGATCCGCTGCTCAGCAGCATGCTGCGCTGGGACGACGACCAGGTGGCGGCCACGATCTTCCACGAGCTGGCGCACCAGCGTTTCTATCTGCCCGGCGATACCGCCTTCAACGAGTCCTATGCCACCTTCGTCGAGGGCGAAGGCCTGCGGCAATGGCGCGCCAATCGCGGCCTGCCGCCACCCGATACGGGGCGCGAAGCCCGCTATCAGCAATTCCGCGCGCTGCTGCTGACCACTCGCGCAGACCTGGCCAGGCTCTATGCCCAGCCATTGACGACCGCGGCCAGGCGCGCGGCCAAGGCCCGGCGCTTCGCCCAGCTGCGCAGCGATTACCAGCGGCTGCGCGCGACCCCGGCCTGGCGTGACGATCGCCGCTTCGATGGCTGGATGAGCCAGCCGCTCAACAACGCGCGGCTGGTGCCCTATGGTCTGTACGAACAGTGGGTACCGGCCTTTGCCGCCCTCTATCGACAGCACCCGGGCAACTGGCCGGCGTTCTTCCAGCGGGTACGGCTATTGGGCGAGCGCCCGGCGGCCGAGCGTGAGCAGGCGCTCAAGGCGCTGCTCGACCAGGCGACACCGCAGCCCTAGCGCGGTGCCCGCCAGTTGGACCAGGCGGCGACCAGACCCAGCGTTGCCGCCAGGGCCAGCCCCAGCCGCGGGGCCAGGCTGTTGTCCAGATGCAGCAGCAGCGCCAGGGCCGCGGCGCCCAGGGCCATGCCGGTCTGCCGGGCGGTGGCCTGGACGCCGCCGGTGGCGCCGTTGCGACCGGCCGGAGCGGCGGTCAGCATGATCCTGTTGTTGGGTACCTGGAAGAAACCGAAGCCGATGCCGCCGAGGATCAGGCAGGGGATCAGCAGGGCGGTCGAGCGCTCCAGTGGCATCACCGCTGCCGCCGCCAGTCCCAGGGCGATGCCCAGACCGCCGAGCATGCACAGCCGCTGCGGCGGATGGCGGTCGGCCAGGCGCCCGGCCACCTGCGCCGACACGGCCACGGTGAGCGGCCAGGCCAGCATCAGCAGGGCTACCTGCAAGGGCACCAGCCCGAGCTGGTGTTGCAGATAGAAGGGCAGGGCGAGAAAGCAGAGCATCTGCGCGGCAAAGGAACAGACCGAAGCCAGCACCGAGTGACGCATGGCCGGCAGCCCCAGCAGGTCCACCGGCAGCAGGGGCGCTGGCAGACCGCGCTCGCGGCGTACCAGCAACAGCAGACTGGCCGCGGCCAGCAGCAGCAGGCCTACGCCCTGCAACGGCGCGGCGCCGAGGCGTTCGAGACCGCCGATGCCGGCGCAGAACAGCAGGGCGTTGAGCAGCACGCTGAACGGATCGAGGCGGCGCTGCGCGCGGGGGCTGTCGGGCAGGTTGTGCACCAGCAGTGCGATCAGCAGCGCCACGGGCACATTGACGGCGAACAGCCAGGGCCAGCCACCCAGCGCCAGGATGGCCGCCCCCAGGCTGGGCGCAGCGGCCGAGCCCAGGGCCACGCAGAGGGCATTGATGGCGATGCCACGGCCGAGGCGGTCGCGTGGATAGGAGAGCCGGACGATACCGGCGCTGACGCACATGATGGCGGCGGCGCCCACCCCCTGCAGCGCCCGCGCAGCCACCAGGCTGGCGAGATCCGGCGCCAGGGCGCAGCCCAGGGAGGCCAGGCCGAAGATCCCGACCCCGGCCGTGAAGACCGGGCGCAGGCCAAGACGCTCGGCCACTGCGGCCAGGGGAAACAGCAGGGCGACCAGACTCAGCTGATAGGCGCTGACGATCCAGACCGCCGCGGCGGCCGAGACGTCCAGGGCCTCGGCTATGCTGGGCAGCGCCAGGTTGGCGATGCCGCTGTCCAGCACCGTCATGCTGATGGCCAGCAGCAGGGCGGCGACGGCGCGATAGCGGCGTGGCAGGGGCAGGCCGTCGCCGACGGCGGCGGTGGTGCTCAATCTTCGACCTTCACGTGCTGGTCGCTCTCGCCAAGCTTCCAGTAGCCGGCCGCCTTGACCCAGTCCCGCGGCAATCCCTTGGCCAGCAGCGCCTGGCGCGCGGCGCGGGCTTGCGTGGCTTCACCGGCGATCCAGGCATAGCCTTCGCCCGCGGGCAACTCCAGCTGCTCCAGGGCCTGCACCAGGGCATTGGCCTCGGTTTCGCGATAGACCCAGCGGATCTCGGCGGCGGCGGCCGTCGACAGGGCGATCTCCAGGCCCGGACGCGCCACTTCGGCGACGACCTGGACCCGGACATCGGCGGCCAGTTGCTCCAGGCGACGGGCGATGGCGGGCAGGGCGGTCTCGTCGCCGGCCAGCAGGTACCAGTCGAAGTCCTCGGGCGGCACCAGGGCGCCCTTGGGGCCGCCGATGATCAGCTCGGCACCGGGCTGCGCCTGACGCGCCCAGGTGGTCAGCACCCCGGCTTCATGCAGATAGAAGTCGATGGCCAGTTCGCCACGGGCGGCATCGTAGTGGCGCGGCGTGTAGTGCCGGCCTACCAATTGCTCGGGGCTGGCGGCGCGGATCGGGGTGGTGTCGGCGGGGACGAACAGCTTTACGTGCTCGTCGAAGGCCGCGCTCTGAAAATCGGCTAGATCGCTGCCACCAAAGGTCAGGCGTAGCAGGTCGCCACCGAGGTCTTTGCGGCGGACGACGGTCGCCCAACGCCGCTTGAGGTCGAAGCGCACACGCTGGAAAAGGTGAGGGGCACTGGCATCGCCCTCGCGGCTGTGAAAAGATGTCGCCATTGCGGAGGTACCATTCATTGAGGTTCCTCACTATATTCGAGGTAAGCAGCTTTCATGTCAACCGCCGCCGCCATTGCCGAAGCCCTGATGGATCTGAAACGGCAGATGCGCCAACAACTGGATGAGACCCTCAAGGCCTCCGGACTTTCCTTCGCCCGCTACAAGGTGCTCAAGGTGCTGGAACGCCTGGGGCCCTGCCGTCCGGGCGAGGTCGCCGAACAGCTGCGCCATGCGCCCCGTACCCTGACCGATGCCTTCGACGCCCTGGAGCGCGACGGCCTGGTCCGTCGCGAACCCCATCCCCAGGACCGCCGGGCGCTGCTGGTCCATCTTACCGAGCAGGGGCGCCAGGCGCTGGACCAGGCCCAGGTGCCGCGCACCCAGGCGCTGGAAGCGGTCTTCGCGCCGCTGGATGCCAGCGAGCAGGCGCAGCTGCTGGCCTATCTGGAGCGGGTTCGCATCCGCAATTGAGTGGCGGGCGAACTCCCTGTCGGTCGTTGCGCTCGAAAGAGACACCCTATTGAGGAGAGCCTGCCATGACTGACCAGCGTTCCGATGCCCACCTGGGCAAGACCCCGCCCAACGAACCCGCTCTCGATGAGGCGGGCCGTCCGGTGGATGTGGTGAAAAAGGACATGGAGCAGCCGGAATCGACGCCGACCGATGCCATCGACAAGGTCATCACGCCGACCGACATCAAGACCAAGGAGCAGGAAGCCGAAGCGCTCAAGCGCAAGACCGCCGAGGTCGAGCGCAAGCTGGAGCGCTGATGCTCCACGTGGAACCTCGGGTCGCCGAGGTTTCCATCGTCTCGGCAGGCGCGGTCGGCCATAGCGGCAGCCATGCCCTGTCATAGCGATATTGCACTGGCCCCTGTTGGACTGGGTTCCTAATCTGGGCGTTGATCGTCATCAACTCAAGGAGCGCTCTTGGACCAGGCCACCTTCATCAAGCAACTCGCCCGCGAGGGCTTTCAGCCACCGGTGCTGGTCGAGCGCGAAGCCCTGGGCAGCCTGGAAGCCCATGCGCATCCCTTCGAAGCGAAGGCGCTGGTCATCGAAGGCGAACTGCGCATTCGCACGGCAACGGGCGAGCGTCGTTATGCGGCAGGGGAGGTCTTTCACCTGGCCGCCCATGAGCCTCACTCGGAAGTCTTCGGCGCCCAGGGCGTGCGCTATCTGGCGGGTCGGCGACCGGCCTAGCCTTCGCTGTCGTTCTTCTCGATGTCCTTGCGCTGGCGGTTGAGGATCACGCAACCGTAGACACCGCCGCCCAGCAGCAACAGGGCGAGGATGGAAAACAGGGTCATGAAGATGGAGTCGTTCATCGTGCTCTCCGAAAGCGGGGTCGGAGCAGTCTAGCGACTCGCCAAGGTCTCGGCGAACGAGCTCTGGAACAGGGTGTTGCCGATGCCTGGGCGGCACCGGCAGGCACCTGTGACCCTTAACCTTCGAGCGTGGCGTTCAGGTTGATCTTGGCACCCTTGAGCACCTTGGACACCGGGCAGCCTTCCTTCGCCTGATTGGCGATGGTGGTGAACTGCTCCTGGGTGGCACCGGGAATCTTGGCCTTCATGGTCAGATCGATGGTGGTGATCTCGAAGCCGTCGCCCACCTTGTCCAGGGTCACGTCGGCCTTGGTCTCGATCCGCTCGGGGGTCAGACCGTTCTGGCCCAGCAGCATGGAGAAGGCCATGGAGAAGCAGCCGGCATGGGCCGCGCCGATCAATTCTTCGGGGTTGGTGCCTGGCGTGCCTTCGAAACGGGTGTTGAAACCGTAGGCATTGTCCTTGAGCGCGCCGCTCTCGGTGGAGATATGGCCTTTGCCATCCTTCAGACCGCCTTGCCAGACCGCGGAAGCATATTTCTTCATGGAGCATCTCCGGTTGTTAGGTACGAATCCATATAGAACAAGCCAGCAGCCGGTAAGTTCGTTGCAGTCGATCCGGGACCGCCATGGTCAACTCTTTTCGACCACCCCTGGAGGCCCCCATGAACTACCGCAATCTAGGCCGTACCGGTCTGAAGATCTCGCCCCTCTGCCTCGGCTGCATGACCTACGGCGTCCCCGAGCGCGGCAATCACCCCTGGACCCTGCCGGAAGACCAGAGCCAGCCGCTGCTGAAGAAGGCGCTGGATCTCGGCATCAACTTCTTCGACACCGCCAACAGCTACTCCGACGGCACCAGCGAAGAGATCGTCGGCCGCTTCCTCAAGGCCAATGCCGTGCGCGAGGAAATCGTGCTGGCGACCAAGGTGTACTTCCCGCTGCGCGACAAGCCTAATGTCGGCGGCCTGTCGCGCAAGGCCATCTTCGCCGCCATCGACGCCAGCCTGCAGCGCCTGGGCACCGACTATGTCGATCTTTACCAGATCCATCGCTGGGACTATCACACACCCATCGAGGAGACCCTGGAAGCCCTGCACGACGTGGTCAAGGCCGGCAAGGCGCTGCACATCGGGGCCAGCAGCATGTACGCCTGGCAATTCGCCAAGGCGCTGCACACCGCCGAGCGCCATGGCTGGACGAGATTCGCCACCATGCAGAACCACGTCAATCTGCTCGCTCGCGAAGAGGAGCGGGAGATGCTGCCGCTGTGTCGTGATGCCGGCATCGGCGTGATCCCCTGGAGTCCGCTGGCCCGTGGCCGCCTGACCCGTGACTGGGACGCCAGCACCGCGCGCGCCGAAAGCGATGCCTTCGGCAAGACGCTCTATACCGCCAGCGAGGAATCCGATCGGCAGATCGTCGCCGCCGTGGCGCGCATCGCCGAAGCCCGCGGCGTGCCGCGTGCCCAGGTGGCCCTGGCCTGGCTGCTGCAGAAGCCGGGCATCGACGCGCCCATCGTCGGCGCGTCCAAGCCGCAGCACCTGGAGGATGCGGTGGCGGCGCTGGAACTGCAGCTGAGCGAGGAAGAGATCAGTGCCCTGGAAGCGCCCTATGTGCCGCATCCGGTGGTGGGATTCAGCTGAGGCGGGGCCTGCCCTTACCCCGGCCCGCTCCCGTAGGGAGAGGGGGAAAAGCGCATCGGTGCGGTTGGATGAGCGCTGGTGCCCCAGGCCTCCAGAGCTTGCCGCGATCTTTGAAGTGAGGAGTTTTCAGGCGTACCCGAATCTCACCTTACAAAGACGAGGGCCGCTCTGCTTCCCTCTCCCTGAGGGAGAGGGGCCGGGGTTGAGGGCGTCCGGACTCAGGCGTACTGGTCGGCGATCTGGCGTTCGGCGCTGGCCAGGGCCGCGCGCTTGGCTTCGTCGCCATAGGCCAGGCCTTCGGCGCGGACGATCTGGACATCGGTGATGCCGAGGAAGCCCAGCAGCAGCTTCAGATAGTCCTCATGGGCGATACCGGTGGGCTTGCCGGCATGGATGCCGCCCGCGGTGGCGACGATGATTGCCTTCTTGTCGCCACACAGGCCTTCCGGACCGGCTTCGCCGTAGCGGAAGGTGGTGCCGGCCACGGTGATGCGATCGATCCAGGCCTTGAGCTGGGTCGGGATAGTGAAGTTGTACATGGGCGCACCCAGCACCAGCACGTCGGCGGCAAGGAATTCCTGCAGGGCGCGGGTGTTGCGCTCGGCTTCGTCACGTTGCTCGGCGCTGCGCTGCTCGGCCGGGGTCGCACCGGCAGCCAGGCTGGCGGCGGAGAAGTGACCCAGGGAATCGTGAGCGAGGTCATGGTAGCTGACCTCGAGACCTGGCGTAGCGGCCTTGAGGGCGCCGACGACCTTGGCGCTCAGGGCGCGGGAGGCGGAGTGATCGCCCAGGATGCTGGAATCGATGTGCAAGAGTTTCATGGCGGTAGTCCTATGGGGTTCGACGCGATGAGCCCAGACTACCGATAAGACGATCGGCTGATTAGTCGCCTAGAATGCGATGCTTCGTCCCATGGATAGGACAATCGCCCATGCAAGACCTCAATGATCTCGCCTACTTCGCCAAGGTGGTGGAAGCCGGGGGTTTCGCTGCCGCCGGGCGCCTGCTGGGCATTCCCAAGTCGCGGCTGTCCCGGCGCATTGCCGAACTGGAGACCCGCCTGGGCGCGCGGCTGCTGCAGCGCACCACCCGCACCCTGACCCTGACCACTCTCGGCGAGCGCTACCTGGTGCACTGCCAGGCGCTGCTGCGCGAGGCGGAGAACGCTGCCGAAACGGCGGCAAGTCTGTCCAGCGAACCCCGTGGACCGCTGCGGGTGTCCTGCCCGGTGGCCCTGGCCCAGGACTACCTGCCCGACGTCGTCACCCGCTTCCTGCAGCGCTATCCCCAGGTGCAGCTGGAGCTGGTGCTGGTCAATCGGCGGGTGGACGTGGTCAACGAGGGCCTCGACGTGGCCCTGCGGGTAAGGGACGTCGACGACGTGGAGCCGGGGCTGATCGTGCGCCGCCTGCGCCAAGCCTCCGGGGTGCTGGTGGCCGCCCCCGCCTTTCTCGTCGGTCGCCAGCTGGATGCGCCGGAAGCCCTGCTGGGGGTCCCGCTGCTCGGCGCCCTGGAGCTGGATCGCCGGGTGCACCTGCGCATGGTCGGTCCCGCCGGCCAGCGCCGCGAACTGGTGCTGGAAGCCCGACTGGGCATCGACGACTTCAGCGTACGCAAGACCGCCGCCCTGGCGGGCCTTGGCTACACGATGCTGCCGCTGCTCTATTGCGAGACCGAACTGGCCGAGGGTCGCCTGCAGCGCCTGCTGCCGGACTGGTCGCTGCCCGGCGGCCACCTGCAGGCCGCCTATGCCCACAGGCGCGGCCAGTTGCCGGCGGTACGCGCCTGGCTGGAGCACCTGGAGGACAGCTTTCGCGATCAGGGCGGGATGCCGGTCTAGATCACCGTCGCCCAGGCCGAGGCGAGCAGCAGCGCCGCCATCCCCAGGTTGAAGCCGCGCCAGGCGCGGGTCGATTTCAGGCCATGCGCCGCGACCCGGCCAAGCAGCGCCCAGAGGCCCAGGCAGGGTACGGACACCAGCAGGAACACCAGGGTCAGCACCAGCACCTGCCGCCAGAGATCGGCACCGGGTTCGGCATAGACGGTGACCACCGCCAGCGCCATGCTCCAGCTCTTGGGGTTGAGCACCTGCAGCCCGGCGGTACCCCCAAAGCCCAGGCGGGCACCGTCATCCGCCACCGCGGGCGCTCCGGCGCGGGCCAGTTGCCAGGCCAGCCAGCTCAGCCAGAGCACCCCGGCCCAGGCCAGGCCGCGTTGCCAGTCCGGATGGTGCGCCAGGGTCTGGCCGAGACCGAAACCCACCACCAGCACCAGGGCCACCGCGCCCAGGCTGCCGCCCAGCACCAGCGGCAGGCTGGCTCGGGCACCGTGGCGGGCGCTGTGGCCGAGAATGAGCACATTGGTCGGTCCGGGGGTGATGGAGGCGACCAGAGCGAACAGCAGGAAGGGCAACAGGGACATGGGAGACTCCTGGAAGGACTGAGCCACCAGGGTCGCAAGCCTTGCCGCTAGCGGTCTGGAAGATTCGAGCAGCGCGCGCGATAGGCCGCCGGGGTCAGGCCATAGGCGCGGCGGAACCAGCGACCCAGGTGACTCTGGTCGGCGAAGCCCAGGGCGGCGGCGGTCTCCGCCGGCGACAGGCCGTCGGCCAGCAGGCGGCGCGCCCGCGACAGGCGCAGCTGCACCAGATAGGCATGGGGCGCCAGCCCAAAGGCCGCCTTGAAGGCGCGGGTCAGGCGGAATCTGTCGACGCCAGCGGCCTGGGCCAGTTCCTCCAGACCGATGTCCTCGTGGTGATGGGCCTGCAGGAAGTCGCGGGCGCGCAGGGCCACCTGGGGCAGCCGTGGATCACCGGCCTGGGGCGCCCGCCATTGCAGCTGCGGCAGGAGGCGCAGCAGCAGGGCATCGAGGGCGCTCTGGCGGACGATGCGCAATTCCGGACGACTCAGGACCTCATGGGCCCAGGCCACGGCGCGATGCAGCTCGGCCTGGTCCACCAGGGTCCGGGCGAAGCCGGGTTCGCCCAGGGGGCGGGCGTCGCCATGCAGCCCCTGCAGCTCGCGCGCCAGCCACTGGGGATCGAGATAGAGCATGGAGTAGGTGAAGCCCTCGGCCTCCGGCGCCTGGCCGTCGTGCAGTTCGCCGGGCTCAAGCAGGAAGACCTGCCCGGGGGTACTCAGGTGGCGCTGGCCCCGGCAGTGGAATTGCTGCAGGCCCTGCTCGGTGTAGCCGACCAGATAGGCGTCGTGCCAGTGCGGGTCATAGGCGTGGCCCTCGAAATGGGCGCGCAGGGTCTCGATGCCGGTCTCGGCGTCCTGCTGCAGCTGGATCCAGTGATCGTCGGCCATGGCGAGAAGAAAGGGCTCTGCGGGCTTTCCAGTCTAGGGTGAGATCCCGTGGCGGTCTGGAAGATTCGTGCAACCTAGTATGGTGTTTCAGACGTCGACCGCACAATTTGGCGGCGCCTTTTCGGCTTGCGCGGCGTTGCCACTCCTCGCCATAGCCCTGCTATGACTCGTCGCGGCGCCCAGCCCAATCGGAACGCCGAACCGCCAGGAAATCACTCGCCAATTCTTGGGCGAACCTCTGAAACACCGCACCCGTGTCCCAGCCGCGCGGGCAGCTCCTGCGCCAGATGGCGGATCAGTTCGGACAGTCGGCGCGGCACGTGGCGCTGCTGGCGGTGCACCGCATAGATGGCCGCCGCCGAGGCCTCATGATCGGTCAGCAGCGGCACCAGGGCGCCGCTGGCGATCAGCTCGGCCACGTCCCATTCCGATCTCAGGATCAGCCCGTGGCCTTCCAGCGCCAGGCGCACCACCACCTCGCCATCGTTGCTGCTCAGGCTGCCGCGGACCTTCTGGGAAAAATGCTCGCCGTTCCGGGTGAAGCGCCAGACGGCGTAGTCGCCCGCGTCCTGTCGCAGCACCAGGCAGTTGTGCCGCGCCAGGTCGGCCACGCTTTCCGGCACGCCGGCCCGGGCCAGGTAGGCGGGGGCAGCGCAAAGCAGGCGGCGATTGTCCAGCAGGCGATGGGCGATGACCCGGGCGTCCGGCGGTTCGCCGACGCGGATGTCCAGGTCGAAGGGACCGTCCAGCAGATTCACCGGATGGCTGGAGAGGTACAGGTTGAGCTCAAGTTCGGGATGGCGGCGGGCGAAGTCCGACAGCAGCGGCGCCAGGTGCCGGCGGCCGAAGCCGAAGGTGGCGTTGAGATTGAGCACCCCGGCGAGAGGCGCATCGGGTCGGCCGACCGCGGCTTCCAGGTCTTCCAGCTGGGTCAGCAGCGGGCGGGCGCCTTCCAGATAGCGCAGGCCTTCCGGGGTCAGGTCCAGGCGCCGCGTGGTGCGGCGGATCAGCTGCACGCCCAGCCGGCGCTCCAGGGCGGTGAGTCTCTTGCTCACCGCCGCCAGCGACAGGCCCAGTTCCCGGGCGGCGGCGGTCAGGCTGGGATGGCCAGCCAGGCGGACGAAGAAGGCAAGGTCATCGGTGGACAAGATTCTTGATCCCAGGTTAAGAATGGCTTTCCCTGGAGCGGGATTGTACGCCTCCGGCGCGAGACTACACTGGGTCCATTCCATCCAGACTGCCGGAGAAAGCCCATGCAAGCGTCCACGCCCCACAAGATCGCGGTCATCGCCGGAGACGGCATCGGCAAGGAAGTCATGCCCGAAGGCATCCGCGTCCTGGACGCCGCTGCCCAGCGTTTCGGTATCGCCCTGCAGTGGGATCACTTCGACTTCGCCAGCGCCGAGTACTACCAGGCCCACGGCAAGATGCTGCCGGACGACTGGTTCGAGACCCTCAAAGGCTACGACGCCCTCTATTTCGGCGCCGTCGGCTGGCCGGACGTGGTGCCCGACCACATCTCCCTCTGGGGTTCGCTGCTGCAGTTCCGCCGCCGCTTCGACCAGTACGTCAACCTGCGTCCCTGCCGGCTGATGCCCGGGGTCAAGGCGCCCCTGGCCAATCGCCAGCCCGGTGACATCGACTTCTATGTGGTGCGCGAGAACACCGAGGGCGAGTATTCCAGCGTCGGCGGCATCATGTTCGAGGGCACCGAGCGCGAGGTGGTGATCCAGGAAACGGTGATGACCCGTCACGGCACCGACCGCATCCTCAAGTTCGCCTTCGACCTGGCCCAGCAGCGGCCACGCAAGAAGCTGACCTCGGCCACCAAGTCCAATGGCATCGCCATCACCATGCCCTGGTGGGACAAGCGCGTGGAGGAGATGGGCAAGGCCTATCCGGAGGTGGCGGTGGACAAGTTCCACATCGACATCCTCACCGCCAACTTCGTCCTGCACCCGGACTGGTTCGACGTGGTGGTGGCCAGCAACCTGTTCGGCGACATCCTCTCCGACCTGGGCCCGGCCTGCACCGGCACCATCGGCATCGCGCCCTCGGCCAACATCAATCCGGAGCGCAATTTCCCCAGCCTGTTCGAGCCGGTGCACGGTTCGGCGCCGGATATCGCCGGGCGGGGCATCGCCAATCCCATCGGCCAGATCTGGTGCGGCGCCATGATGCTGGAGCATCTCGGCCACGCCGAAGCCGGCGCTGCCGTGGTGGCGGCCATCGAGGCCGTGCTGCGCCAGGGGCCGGAGCAGGCGCCCCTGACCCGCGACCTCGGCGGCCAGGGCACCACCGACAGCCTCGGACAGGCCATCGCCGCGGCCCTGGCCTGAGATGGACGGCCTCTTTGCGGGATTCGAACAGCGGCGGCTGAACGTCGGCGGCGTCGAGCTCAATTGCCGCGTCGGCGGCCAGGGTCCGGCCCTGCTGCTGCTCCATGGTCATCCGCAGACCCATGTCATGTGGCATA
Source organism: Pseudomonas oryzihabitans (assembly GCF_014522265.1). Taxonomy (GTDB): domain Bacteria; phylum Pseudomonadota; class Gammaproteobacteria; order Pseudomonadales; family Pseudomonadaceae; genus Chryseomonas; species Chryseomonas aestiva. The sequence goes on along the minus strand of NZ_CP017024.1, from coordinate 1,475,708 downwards.
AGGTGGCGCCGCGGCTGGCCGAGCGCTTCACCCTGGTGGCCGCCGACCTGCGCGGCTATGGCGACAGCGCCAAGCCGGACGCCGGTGCCGAGGCGTACAGCAAGCGCACCCTGGCGCGGGACAACGTCGCGCTGATGCGCCTGCTGGGCCACGAGCGCTTCGCCGTGCTGGCCCACGACCGTGGCGCCCGCGTTGCCCATCGCCTGGCGCTGGATCATCCCGCGGCGGTGGAGCGGCTGATGCTGCTGGACATCGCGCCGACCCTGGCCATGTATCGGCAGACCGACGAGGCCTTCGCCCGCGCCTATTGGCACTGGTTCTTCCTGATCCGCCCGGCGCCGTTGCCCGAGCGGTTGATCGAAGCCGATCCGGAAGGCTATCTCAAGGGCGTGATGGGTACCCGCAGTGCCGGCCTGGCGCCCTTTCCGCCGGAGGTGCTGGCCGAATACCTGCGCTGCCTGAGCCTGCCCGGCACCGCCCGTGGCATCTGCGAGGACTACCGGGCCAGTGCCGGGATCGACCTGGCGCATGACCAGGCCGATCTGGATGCGGGGCGCCGGCTGGAATTGCCGCTGCGAATACTCTGGGGCGCGGAAGGCACCGTGGGGCGCTGTTTCGATCCCCTCGCCGAATGGCGCCAGGTGGCCACCCAGGTCAGCGGGTGCGCCTTGCCGGGTGGCCATTACCTGGCGGAGGAATTACCGGAGCTGGTCGCAGACGAGGCCCTGGCCTTCCTGGGTTGAGTCAGCGGATGCAAAGGACTGTTGCGTCATCTGGCTGTAACAAAGTGTGACGTTACCGAGGTCAAGCGGGTCTATTCGTGAAATTTTCGTGAAAAGAGACCTCGATGAACGCTTCACTCTTCCCTTCCACCTGGCAGTGGCGCCGCCTGGCGCTGTGCCAGGGCCTGGCCCTGGGCCTGCTGCTGCTCTGGCTGATCCCTGACGTTCGGAGTCAGTTGCTGGCCTTCGACGCCGGGTTGTTCCACGCCCTCAATGCCCCGCTGGCGCAGTCCACCGCCTGGCTCTATCTCTGGACCTTCTTCAGCCTGCGACCGGTGGATGCCCTGGTCGGCCTGATCCTGCTGGCGCTGCTGGTCCGTGGCGGCTGGGCCTATCCGGCCCGGCAGGTACGGCCAGCGCTGGCGGCCTTCGTCGGTCTGCTGGTGATCCTGCTGATCGTGCGCACCCTGCTGACCAAGGGCATCGAAGCCGCGGGCCTGCAGCACGCCAGTCCGTCCGATGTGCTCGCCGGCGCCTATCTGCTCAGCGATCGCTTTCCCGGGCTGGAACACGGCTGGGAGTTGAAGGATAGATCCGGCGCCAGCTTTCCCGGCGACCATGCCTCGGTGCTGCTGCTCTGGGCGCTGTTCATGGCGCATTTCACCCGCGGGGGACGACGGCTGGTGGTGGCCGCGCTGGCCACGCTGTTCATGCTGCCGCGGCTGGTGGCCGGCGCCCACTGGGGCTCGGATGACTATATCGGCGGACTTGCCCTGGCCTTGGGGGTGATCAGCCTGGGCCTGCACACGCCGCTGGCCGCCGCCTTTGCCCGCCAGGGCGAGCGCCTGCTGACGCCCCCGTTGCGAGGCCTGGGGCGGTTGCCGCTGCTGGGCCGGCTGAGTCTGCTGCGGCCCTAGGGTTCGCTAGGCACGCGTCGGGGCCAGGGCCGGCAGCAATTGCTGGTCGATGGCCTGGCGCACCGCCGGCAGCAGCGCCGCGCTGCCCGACAGCAATTCCTGGATCAGCTGCCGCAGGACCTGGGCGCGTTCCTGGTTGAGGCCCGTCACCGCCTGGCGACAGGCCTCGTCCGCGGTCGCCGCGGGTGTCACGTTGAAACCCAGCGCACGCAGGCGGTCGCGGAAGTCGTCCTGGTCGATCAAGTCGGCGATCATCATGGTGCTGCCCTCTCCGGTGGAATGCTTGGATTCTCCCACTGGTGTCGCAGACGGCAAGCCGGGCTGGCGTCGCCGCATAGCCGGATGTCGTTTTTGGAAAGCGCCTCGCCGTCTGCCCAGGCAATGTAGATTTATTACGACGCCCTGCCCGGACAATCTGCCGCAGGGTCAAGGGCGAGGTTCGCCGTTAGAATGGCGCCTATCAACGACATTTTCCGGTTGTTCGCCACCAGAGTCGAGCAACCCCCGGTTACACACTGAGGCCCATCAGGGCGTTTGAACCTCTTCCGTCTCCAGCGGTTGAGGTTTTTTTTTGTCTTTTGCCAGGTCAGCGGCGGGCAGGGTGGCCAATTCGCCAGCGAGAAAGCGCTCCAGGGCCTCGCGCAGGGCCTCGGCCCGCCGGCCCCGCGCGCGCAGGGCGCCATGCAACAGACCGGCACCTTGCCACAGGCGACAGGGCGTTCCGCCGCCACGCAGGGCAGCGGCATAGGCGCGGCCGTGGTCGGCCAGGGGATCGCGCTGGGCCACGGCGACCAGGGCCGGCGCCAACCCGCTGAAATTGCCAGCCTGCAACGGCAGGGCGAGAGGCTCGCGGCGCTCCGCCGGGCGGGGCAGATAGACATTCAGACACGCCCGCCAGTCGGCGGCGCTCAGCAGCGGCGCCTGGGCCTGCCGGCGTTCGCTGGGCAGCATCCGTGCGGTCAGCGCGGGATAGATCAATGCCTGGGCCCGCGGCTGGGCACGCCCCTGCTGCCGCAGCGCCAGGCACAGGCCGGCAGCGAGAGTGCCGCCGGCACTGTCGCCGGCCACCGCCAGCCGGGTCGGGTCCAGCCCCAGGGTCGAGGCTTGCTGCTGCAACCAGTCCCAGGCCTGGCAGGCATCGTCCAGGGCGGCGGGATAGGGCTGTTCGGGCGCCAGGCGATAGTCCACCAGCAGCACCGCCAGTCCCAGTCGTCGCGCCAGCCGTGCTGCGAGAAAGCCATGGGAATCCAGGTCGCCGAGCATCCAGCCGCCGCCGTGCAGATAGAGCAGGGCGGGGCGGTCAGCGGCGGACTCCCGCGGCGCCACCAGCCGCAACGGCACGGCGCCAGCGCGGTGATCGCTGACCGCCAGGCCCCTGTAGTCAGCCGGCGCCAGGGCGGCGCAGAGCCGCGCATAGGCCTGGCGCTGCGCCTGGAGGTCCGGATCGGTAGTGGCGAAGGCCTGGCTGGCCGCGACGAAGGCGGCCATGTCCGTCGACAGCGGCGGTACCTTCATGGGCGGGGCGGAGGCAGGCCGATGACCCGCCCGACATGCTCCGGCCAGGGTTCATCCCGCTGCGCCGCCAGCCGGGTCGCCAGCCAGTCGTGCACCCGTGGCGCGAAGGGCGCGGAGCGGGGCCCGTCCAGGTGGACGTGCAGCAGCAGTTGCTCGGAGGCGGCCAGCAGGTCGGCCTGGCCCTGGTGATGGAGGCCGAAGTGCAGGTGCAGCCGCTTGGCGTCCAGAGCCAGGAATCTCACCCGCACCTCCAGCTGGGCGTCCGCCTTCACCTCATGGAGGAAGTTGAGGTGGCACTCCAGGGTGAACAGCGAGTGCCCGCTGGCGGCGCGGCCGGCGGCGTCCAGGCCCATGGCGTCCATCAGGGCGTCGCTGGCGTGGCTGAAGATCAGCAGGTAGTAGGCGTCGCGCAGGTGGCCGTTATAGTCGACCCACTCGGGCGCGACCGCGGTGCGATGGATGATCATGGCCGCTCCTAGTCCCGAATCCCGTGGCGCGTCTTGCAGTCGGCGATGGCCGCCTGCACCGCCAGCAGGCAGTCGTCGCGATAGCGCTCCAGCGCCGCCAGTTCCAGATCGCCCTGCTGGGCCTGGGTACCCTCGACCACGGCGTCGATCAGGCCGTCGGTCAGCTCCGGGGCTTCCAGGTAGGTCCAGGGCAGCTTCAGCGCCGGACCGAATTGCTGCATGAAGTGGCGCATGCCCGCCGGGCCGCCGGCCAGGGTGTAGGTCAGGAAGGTGCCCATGAACGACCAGCGCAGGCCGGCGCCATAGCGGATGGCGTCGTCGATCTCGCCAGTGGTGGCGACGCCGTCGTTGACCAGGTGCAGGGCTTCGCGCCAGAGCGCTTCGAGCAGGCGATCGGCGATGAAGCCGGGCACCTCCTTGCGCACCCGCAGCGGTCGCATGCCCAGCTCGCGATAGAAGGCTTCGGCGCGCTCCAGGTTGGCCGCCGAGGTCTGGCTGCCCCCCACCACCTCCACCAGCGGCAGGAGATAGACCGGATTGAACGGATGGCCCACCAGGCAGCGCTCGGGGTGCAGCGCCTCGGCATAGAAGTCGCTGGGCAGCAGGCCCGAGGTGCTGGAGCAGATCAGGGCGTCAGGCCGGGCCGCGCGACTGACTTGGGCATGCAGTTCGCGCTTGAGCTCCAGGCGTTCGGGGGCGCTTTCCTGGATGACGTCGGCGTTGGCCACCGCGGCGTCCAGGTCGGTATGGAAACTCAGGCGGTCCAGGCTGGCACCGGGTGCCAGGCCCTGGGCTTGCAGGGCTGGCCAGGCATTGGCCAGGCGGGTGCGCAGGGCGGCCTCGGCGCCGGGTGCCGGATCCCAGGCGCGCACCGTAAGGCCGCGGGCCAGGGCGCGGGCGATCCAGCCGGCACCAATCACGCCGGTGCCGAGGGCGGCGAAGACGGCGCTCATCGGGCACCTCCCAGCTGCATGCGGTCGCGCCCTTCGGCGGGGCTCAGGGCGCGCCCGCCCAGCCGTTCGATGATCTGGATGACCCGCTCCACCAGGCTGCCGTTGGTGGCGTGGACACCCCGGTCCAGCCAGAGATTGTCTTCCAGGCCGACGCGGACGTTGCCGCCCAGCAGCATGGCCTGGGCGGCCATGGGCATCTGCATCCGGCCGATGCCGAAGCCGGCCCAGCAGGCGCCCGCCGGCAGGTTGTCGACCATGGCCTTCATGGTGGTGGTGTCGGCCGGGGCGCCCCAGGGAATGCCCAGGCACAGCTGGAACAGCGGATCCTTCAGCAGCCCCTCCTTGAGCAGCTGCTTGGCGAACCAGAGGTGGCCGGTGTCGAAGATCTCCAGCTCGGCCTTTACCCCCAGTTCGGTGATGCGCCTGGCCCCGGCGCGCAGTTGCGCGGGGGTGGAGACATAGATGAAGTCGCCATCGCCGAAGTTGAGGGTGCCGCAATCCAGGGTGCAGATGTCCGGACGCAATTCCTCGATGTGCAGCAGGCGGGTGAGCGGGCCGACCAGGTCCGAGCCGGGACCGAAGTCGGTGGGCGTCTCGCCCGGCCCGATCTCCAGGTCGCCGCCCATGCCGGCGGTGAGGTTGATGACGATCTCGGCGTCCGCCTCGCGGATGCGCTCGACCACCTCGCGATAGAGGGCCACGTCGCGACTCGGCTTGCCGGTAGCGGGATCGCGCACATGGGCGTGCACCACGGTGGCGCCGGCGCGCGCCGCTTCCAGGGCGGCGGCGGCGATCTGCGCCGGGGTAACGGGGACATGGGGATTGCGGCCTACGGTATCACCGGCGCCGGTCAGGGCGCAGGTGACGATGACATCGGTGTTCATGGGGTCTGTCCTTGGGCGATCAGAGCTTGAGAGCAGCGGCGGGCTGGCCGGTACGGGTGGTCACGCCCTGGAGAAAGGCGTCGAGGCGTTGCGGGTTGTTCTTGAGCCAGGCGCGGGCGGCGTCCTTGGGCGCGGTGCGCTCCAGGATGGGCGCCATCACGGCACTGACCTCGGCACTGTCCATGTGCAGATTGCCGAGCAGCCGCTGGACGTTGGGGCAGCGCTGCGGATAGTCGGCGGTGGTGACCACCGAGACCGTGGCCTGGCCTTCGTTGGGGCCGAAGACGTCTTCGCTGCCGGTCAGGTAGCGCATCTTGATCTGCAGGTTCATCGGGTGCGGCTTCCAGCCGAAGAAGACGATCCACTCCTTGCGCTTCTCGGCGCGGCGCACGGCGGTGAGCATGCCCGCCTCGCTGGACTCCACCAGCTGGAAGTCCTTGAGGCCGAAGCGGTCGGTCTTGATCATTTCGGCAGTGCCACGGTTGGCGCCGCTGCCCGGCTCGATGCCGTAGATCTTGCCGCCGAGCTTGTCCTTGAAGCGGGCGATGTCGGCAAAGGTCTTCAGGCCCGCCTCGTAGACGTACTCGGGTACCGCGAAGGTGGACTGGGCATCGGCCAGCAGCGGCGGGGTCAGCACCTTGACCTGGCCCTTGTCGACGAAGGGCTGCACCACCGGCTGCATGGTCGGCTGCCAGTAGCCGAGGAACACGTCCAGATTCTTGTCACCCATGGCCGCCATGATTATCTGCTGGGAGGCGGTGGTCGGCTTCACGCCGTAGCCGAGGCCTTCGAGCATGACCTCGGCCAGGGCACTGGTGGCGACCACGTCGGTCCAGCCGACAATGCCCATCCGCACCGTCTGGCAGCTGTCGGGATCGGCGGCGCGGGCGCTGCCGAGGGTGGCGGCCAGCAGGCCGCAGGCGAGGAGGGTGGTGCTGAGGGTCTTGTTGGGCATGGCGAACTCCCTGGGGCGGCGGGCGGGGATGACTGCCGGTTGCCTTCTACCCTAGGCGCCTCGCCCCGCGGTCATGTGCAGCCCGACGACCGGAATTTGCACCCTGGCGACCTTCTTGCTTGCACAAGCCAATCGTTACCAGGGACGCCCCACCCATGCCGCAGTCCTTTGCCTTTCTCCTGTTGCCCGGCTTTTCCGCCCTGGGCTTCATCGCCACCCTGGAACCCCTGCGGGTAGCCAATCGCTTTCGTCCGGGCAGCTATGGCTGGCGCATCCTCGGTCGCGAGGGCGCGGCGGTGACCGCCAGCAACGGCATGTCGGTCAATGTCGACGGCGGCCTCGACGCCCTGGAGCCGGGCACCACCCTGTTCGTGGTGGCCGGTTTCGAGCCCCTGGCCCATTACGACGACGACCTCGCCAGCTGGCTGCGCCAGGTCGCCCGCCACGGCCATCCCCTGGGCGGCATCGACACCGGTGCCCAGGTGCTGGCCCGCGCCGGGCTGCTGGACGGCCACCGGATCACCCTGCACTGGGAGGCGGTGGCGGCCTTTCGCGAAGCCTGGCCGCAACTGGAAGTGACCGGCGAGCTGTTCGAGATCGACCGCGGTCGCATCACCTGCGCCGGCGGCACGGCCAGTCTCGACCTGCTGCTGGAGCTGATCGGCCGCAGCCACGGCAGCGCACTGGCGGTGCAGGTCTCCGAGCAATTCGTGCTCGGGCGCATCCGCCCGCCGCGCGAGCACCAGCGGCTGCAGGTGGCGCAGCGCTACGGCATCGCCAACCGCAAGCTGATCCGGGTGGTGGAGCGCATGGAGCGCCATACCGAGACGCCCCTGGGCACCCTGGAACTGGCCGCCGGCATCCAGGTGACCCGCCGCCAGCTGGAGCGGCTGTTCCGCCTCCATCTGCAGACGACCCCCTCCACCTTCTATCTGCAGCTGCGCCTGGACCGGGCGCGCCAGCTGCTGCAGCAGGGCGAGGCCAGTGTGCTGGACGTCGCCCTGGCCTGCGGCTTCGAGTCCGCGTCCTATTTCTCCCGCTGCTACCGCCAGCGCTTCGGCCTGAGTCCGCGGGAAGACCGGCCGCACCGGTCGTCGGCGCCGGAGTCCGCGGCGGCGGTCGCGGGCCTGCCGCCGGGGTAGGCCGATCCGGTCACTGACGCTTCTGGTGATACCCCTGTCGTTTTTGCATCCGGTCGGCCAGGACCCCGGGGCTATGCTGGCCTCGAATCGCCGGCACCCGTTCCGGCGCGAGACCAACGCCGGAGCCTGTCATGAATGCCACCGAACTCCACGCCGACAGCATCGTCATCGACGGGCTGATCATCGCCAAGTGGAACCGCGAACTCTTCGAAGACATGCGCAAGGGTGGCCTGACCGCCGCCAACTGCACCGTCTCGGTATGGGAGGGCTTCCAGGCGACGGTCAACAACATCGCGGCGAGCCAGAAGCTGATCCGCGAGTGCAGCGATCTGGTGGTCCAGGTACGCACCACCGCCGAGATCCGCCAGGCCAAGGCCCAGGGCAAGACCGGCATCCTGTTCGGCTTCCAGAACGCCCATGCCTTCGAAGACCAGATCGGCTACGTCGAGATCTTCAAGCAGCTCGGCGTGGGCATCGTGCAGATGTGCTACAACACCCAGAACCTGGTGGGCACCGGCTGCTACGAGCGCGACGGCGGTCTGTCCGGCTTCGGCCGCGAGATCGTCGCCGAGATGAACCGCGTCGGCATCATGTGCGACCTCTCCCACGTCGGCTCCAAGACCAGCGAGGAAGTCATCCTCGAATCCAAGAAGCCGGTCTGCTACTCCCACTGCCTGCCGTCCGGCCTGAAAGAGCATCCGCGCAACAAGTCGGACGCGGAACTCAAGTTCATCGCCGACCACGGCGGCTTCGTCGGCGTGACCATGTTCGCCCCCTTCCTGGCCAAGGGCATCGACTCGACCATCGACGACTACGCCGAGGCCATCGAGTACGTGATGAACCTGGTGGGCGAAGACGCCATCGGCATCGGCACCGACTTCACCCAGGGCCACGGCCACGACTTCTTCGAGTGGCTGACCCACGACAAGGGCTACGCCCGTCGCCTGACCAGCTTCGGCAAGATCGTCAACCCGCTGGGCATCCGCACCGTGGGCGAATTCCCCAACCTGACCGAGACCCTGCTCAAGCGCGGCATGCCCGAGCGCACCGTGCGCAAGGTCATGGGCGAGAACTGGATGCGCATCCTCGGCGAAGTCTGGGGCGAGTAGTGAATACCTCTGGAGCCTACTGCGCACACCGCTAGCGGCGTCGCGTCCTCGCGCCAGGTTCGCCGTACCTCGGTACTGCTCTCACCTGGCGCTGCGGGGCTCCTTGCCAGCGGCGCGCTCGCTACGGCTCCACAGGCATTCACCCACACCTTTTTTTAGATACGTATTAGCGAATCGGAGCTCCACACATGGCCAGCCACGCCCCCGAAATGCCCATCCAGGTCGACGACGAAACCGGCGTCTGGACCACCGACGCCCTGCCGATGCTGTACGTACCCCGGCACTTCTTCGTCAACAACCACATGGGCATCGAAGAAGTCCTGGGCGCCGACAAGTACGCCGAGATCCTCTACAAGGCCGGCTATAAGTCCGCCTGGCACTGGTGCGAGAAGGAAGCCGAATGCCATGGCATCCATGGCGCCGCGGTGTTCGAGCACTACATGAAGCGCCTGTCGCAGCGCGGTTGGGGCCTGTTCGAGACCCAGAAGCTCGACCTGGACACCGGCTACGCCGAGGTCAAGCTCAAGCATTCCGCCTTCGTCTACGTCTACGGCAAGGTCAATCGCAAGGTGGACTACATGTTCACCGGCTGGTTCTCCGGCGCCATCGACCAGATCCTGGCCGCCAAGGGCAGTGCCATCCGCACCGTCACCGTCCAGGAATACAGCGGTTCCGAAGAAGGCCACGACGACGGCCTGTTCGTTACCCGGCCGAAGTAACGCCGCGCCCCCGGGTGGCCGCCGACCCGCTCGCCGCCACCCCAGCGACACCCCAGAGCAAGAGCGCGGCTCAAGACCGCGCACCAGCCGATCGAGGAGAAGGTCATGGCCTTCGAAGCAATGTTCCAGCCGATCCAGATCGGCAAGCTCACCATCCGCAACCGCGTACTCTCCACGGCCCATGCCGAGGTCTATGCCACCGACGGCGGCATGACCACCGAGCGCTACGTCAAGTATTACGAAGAGAAGGCCAAGGGCGGCATCGGCCTGGCCATCTGCGGGGGTTCCTCGGTGGTCGCCATCGACAGCCCGCAGCACTGGTGGAGTTCGGTCAACCTCTCCACCGACCGCATCATTCCGCACTTTCAGAATCTGGCCGACGCCATGCACAAGCACGGCGCCAAGATCATGATCCAGATCACCCACATGGGGCGTCGTTCGCGCTGGGACGGCGGCCACTGGCCGACCCTGATGTCGCCGTCGGGCATCCGCGAGCCCGTGCACCGCGCCACCTGCAAGACCATCGAGCCGGAAGAGATCTGGCGGGTGATCGGCAACTTCGCCCAGGCCGCGCGCCGGGCCAAGGCCGGCGGCCTGGACGGCGTCGAGCTGTCCGCCGTGCACCAGCACATGATCGACCAGTTCTGGTCGCCGCGGGTCAACAAGCGCACCGACGAATGGGGTGGCAGCTTCGAGAACCGCATGAGATTCGGCATGGAGGTGCTCAAGGCCGTGCGCGCCGAGGTCGGTGACGACTTCTGCGTCGGTATGCGCATCACCGGCGACGAATTCCACCCGGACGGTCTGTCCCACGACGACATGAAGCAGATCGCCAAGTACTACAGCGACACCGGCATGCTCGACTTCATCGGTGTGGTCGGCTCGGGTTGCGACACCCACAACACCCTGGCCAACGTCATCCCCAACATGACCTATCCGCCGGAGCCCTTCCTGCACCTGGCGGCGGGCATCAAGGAAGTGGTCAACGTGCCGGTGCTGCACGCCCAGAACATCAAGGACCCGAACCAGGCCACCCGCATCCTGGAGGGCGGCTACGTCGACATGGTCGGCATGACCCGCGCCCACATCGCCGATCCGCACCTGATCACCAAGATCAAGATGGGCCAGATCGACCAGATCCGTCAGTGCGTCGGCGCCAACTACTGCATCGACCGCCAGTACAACGGCCTGGACGTGCTGTGCATCCAGAACGCCGCCACCAGCCGCGAATACATGGGCCTGCCGCACATTATCGAGAAGTCCACCGGGCCCAAGCGCAAGGTGGTCATCGTCGGCGGCGGTCCGGCCGGCATGGAGGCCGCGCGCGTCTCCGCCGAGCGTGGCCATGACGTCACCCTGTTCGAGAAGCAGGAGCAGCTCGGCGGCCAGATCACCCTGGCCTCCCGCGCGCCGCAGCGCGACCAGATCGCCGGCATCACCCGCTGGTACCAGCTGGAGCTGACGCGCCTGGGCATCGACCTGCGTCTGGGCACCGCTGCCGATCCGGCGACCATCCTCGACCTGCGCCCGGACATCGTCATCCTGGCCAATGGCGGCCATCCCTTCCTGGAACAGGTCGACCACTGGCACGCCGCCGACGGCCTGGTCGTCAGCAGCTGGGACATCCTCTCGGGCAAGGTCGAGCCGGGCAAGAACGTGCTGGTGTACGACACCATCTGCGAATTCACCGGCATGTCGGTGGCCGACTACCTGGCCGACAAGGGCGCCCAGGTCGAGATCGTCACCGACGACATCAAGCCGGGCGTGGCCATCGGTGGGACCACCTTCCCGACCTACTACCGCAGCCTCTATCCCAAGGAAGTGATCATGACCGGCGACCTGATGCTGGAAAAGGTCTACGCCGAGGGCGACAAGAAGATCGCGGTACTGGAGAACGAATACACCGGCGCCCGCGAGGAGCGCGTGGTCGACCAGGTCGTCATCGAGAACGGCGTACGCCCGGACGAGGGGCTCTACTACGCCCTCAAGGAAGACTCGCGCAACAAGGGCCAGATGGACATCGAGGCGCTGTTCGCCATCGAGCCACAGCCGGCGCTCGGCGAGACCGGCAACGGCTACCTGCTCTACCGGATCGGCGACTGCGTGGCCCAGCGCAACACCCACGCCGCCATCTACGACGCCCTGCGCCTGTGCAAGGACTTCTAAGACACGCCCCGTGAGGGTTCGCAACGTCCGGTCGGCACGGACAGCCCCCTCTCCCTGAGGGAGAGGGCGGGGATGAGGGGCCTCGCTGACGCCTTGGCGTGCACGTGGGCTCCCCCTCTCGGCTTTCTCCCCAGGGAGAGGGGGTGATCCGCAGCCACCCGAGGTCCCGTAGGGAGACCCGCAATGCTCAGTACCATCCTCCCCATCCTGCTCTTCGCCGCCCTGGCCCTCACCGTGATCGGCGCCGTGCGCCGCTTCAGCCTCTGGCGGCAAGGGCGTCCGGCCGAGGTCGACTGGCTCGGCGGGCTGCTGAAGATGCCGCGGCGCTACCTGGTGGACCTGCACCACGTGGTCGACCGCGACAAGTACATCTCCAAGACCCACGTGGCCACCGCGGGCGGTTTCGTCCTGGCGGCGCTGCTGGCCATCCTGGTGCACGGCTTCGGCCTGCACAGCCGCATCCTCGGCTGGGCGCTGCTGGCGGCCACCGCCTGCATGTTCACCGGTGCCCTGTTTGTCGCCAAGCGCCGCCGCAACCCGCCGGCGCGGCTGTCCAAGGGTCCCTGGATGCGCCTGCCCAAGAGCCTGCTGGCCTTTGCCGCGAGCTTCTTCATCGCCACCCTGCCGGTCGCCGGCATCCTGCCACCGGACTTCGGTGGCTGGATTCTGGCCGCGGTGCTGGCGGTGGGCGTGGCCTGGGGCGTATCCGAGCTGTTCCTCGGCATGACCTGGGGCGGTCCCATCAAGCACGCCTTCGCCGGCGCCCTGCACCTGGCCTGGCACCGCCGCGCCGAGCGCTTCAGCACCCCGCACAACGCCAGCGCCGCCCGCTCCAGCGGCCTCAAGGCGCTGGACCTGCACGATCCCAAGGCGCCGCTGGGTGTGGAAAAGCCCGCCGACTTCACCTGGAACCAGCTGCTCGGCTTCGACGCCTGCGTCCAGTGCGGTCGCTGCGAGGCCATGTGCCCGGCCTTCGCCGCCGGCCAGCCGCTCAACCCCAAGAAGCTGATCCAGGACATGGTGGTCGGCCTCAAGGGCGGCAGCGATGCCCGCTACTTCGGCTCGCCCTATCCCGGCCAGCCGGTCGGCGAGCACGCTGGCGGTCCGCACCTGCCCATCGTTGCCCGTCAGGGCAAGGCCCTGGTGGACGCCGAGACCCTCTGGTCCTGCACCACCTGCCGCGCCTGCGTCGAGGAATGCCCGATGATGATCGAGCACGTCGATGCCATCGTCGACATGCGTCGGCACCTGACCCTGGAACGCGGCGAGACGCCGAACAAGGGCGCCGAGGTGCTGGAAAATCTCATCGCCACCGACAACCCCGGCGGCTTCGCCCCTGGTGGCCGCCTGAACTGGGCCGCCGACCTGGACCTGCCGCTGATGCAGGACAAGGGCCAGGCCGAGGTGCTGTTCTGGGTCGGCGACGGCGCCTTCGACATGCGCAACCAGCGCACCCTGCGCGCCTTCGTCAAGGTGCTCAAGGCGGCCAAGGTGGACTTCGCCGTGCTCGGTCTGGAAGAACGCGACAGCGGTGACGTTGCCCGTCGTCTGGGGGACGAGGCGACCTTCCAGCAACTGGCCAGGCGCAACATCGAGACCCTGGGCAAGTATCGCTTCCAGACCATCGTCTCCTGCGATCCCCACAGCTTCCACATGCTCAAGAACGAATACGGCGAACTGGGTGGCCACTATCAGGTGCAGCACCACAGCACCTTCATCGAGACCCTGCTCAGCCGCGGCACCCTGCACCTGGGCCAGCACGCCCTGGCCGAGCAGGGCGCCACCATCACCTATCATGATCCCTGCTACCTGGGCCGCTACAACGGCGAGTACGAGGCGCCGCGCGCGGTGCTCAAGGCGCTGGGCATCGCGGTCAAGGAGATGGAGCGTTCCGGCTTCCGTTCGCGCTGCTGCGGCGGTGGCGGCGGCGCGCCGATCACCGACATCCCCGGCAAGCAGCGGATTCCCGACATGCGCATGGCCGACATCCAGGAAACCGGCGCCGAGCTGGTGGCCGTGGGCTGCCCCCAGTGCACCCTGATGCTGGAAGGCGTGGTCGCCCCGCGCCCGGAGATCAAGGACATCGCCGAGCTGGTGGCCGAGGCCATCGTCGAGGCACCGGTGGACAGCAAGCCGGCCGCCGCACGGCGGCCGGTCGCGGAGGCCCTGTCGTGAGCGGGCGTCGGGGCCCCCTCACCCTAGCCCTCTCCCCGCGGGGAGAGGGGATGATCAGGTGTGCCAGACAAGTCCCGGTGTTCACCGCTTTTACCCCCTCTCCCCTCAGGGGAGAGGGCTGGGGTGAGGGGCCCACCGCGCGCCTCACCTGCCATTTCCAAACGGAGCGCCCAGCATGAGCATCATTCGTCGCGACCCGCGCCGCGAGTGGATCGCGCGCAACCGTCTGCATCCGCTGCATGCGAGCATCGCCAGCAGCGCCGATGCCGAAAGCCGCTGGATGGGGCCCAACGGCCTGGTCCGCAAGAATCCCCACGCCGCGGCTGTCGGTTTCGTCGGCCCCCAGGGCGTCAAGCGTATCGACCGCAGCGGCGCCCAGCAGGGCGGCGGTCGTCGTGGCGCCGCCCAGGCGGTGGAAGAACAGCTGCCGCTGCACCGGATCGCCGAACCGGCCTTCTACATCGCCGTGGTGCCGGATCTGGTCAGTGGTCGCCTGACCGCCCATGACCGTGACCTGCTGGGCCTGGCCCGGCAACTGGCCGGCGCCGAGGGCGCCGTGCTGGCAGTGGTCTTTGGCGAGGTCAAGGAAACGGCCTTCGATACCGCCGGGGTGGATCGCCTGCTGCATCTGGACGGCGAGCAATTCCAGGGCTATGCCCCGAACAGCGGGTGCTGGCGCTGCGTGCGGTGAACAACGAACTGCAGCCGCGTCACTGGCTGCTGCCCGACAGCCGCAGTGGTGGCGGTGAGCTGGGTCGGCGCCTGGGCGCCGCTCTGCACGAGCGCCCCGCCACCCGCGTCTGGCAGGTCAAGGACAACCTGGTCATCGGCCGTGCCGGGGCCGGTCGCCAGGATCTGCAGCAGCCGCTGCCGAGGCTGGTCCTGGCCCTGCCGGAGTGCGCGGAGCCGGTCGGCGAGACCCGTCACGAGGTCCTGCCGGTAACCCTGAGCGGCAATATCGCCCGCCACCTGCCACGCATCGAGGACCTCGGCCCGGTCGCTGTCGACCCCATGCAGATTCCCCTGGCCGAGGCCGAATTCATCCTCTCCGGTGGCAACGGCATCCGCGACTGGGATCTCTTCCACAGCACCGCCGCGCTACTGGGCGCCACCGAGGGCGCCTCGCGGGTGGCGGTAGACGACGGCCATATGCCGCGCAACCGCCAAGTCGGCGCCACCGGGACCTGGGTCACCGCCCGGGTCTATCTGGCCGTGGGCATCTCCGGCGCCGTGCAGCACCTGCAGGGCATCGCCAGTTGCGACAAGGTCATCGCCATCAACACCAATCCGGGTTGCGACATGGTCAAGCGCGCCGATCTGTCGGTGATCGGCAACGGTGACGCCATCCTGGCCGCCCTGGCGCGGCTGGTCGAACAACAGCGGGCAGGGGAGTTGCAGGATGTCGCTTGAGCAGAAGCTGCCGTCGCTGGACGGCGTCAAGGTCGTGGCCCTGGTGTCCGTTGGCGCCCATCCCACTTCCGGGCGTGCCCGGCGGGCGGAACAGGATGCCCGCGCCGTCGAACTCGGCCTGCGCCTGGTGGGCGACAAGCTGCGCGTCCTGCACGCCGGTGATCCCGCCGAAGAGGCCCTGCGCGGCTATCTGGGCATGGGTGTGCCGGCCCTGCACGTACTGGAACAACCGGCGGGCGCCGATGCCCTGCCAGCCCTCGGTGAGACCCTGCGCGAGGTCGGTGCCGGCCTGGTACTGACCGGCAGCCAGGCGGAAACCGGCGAAGGTTCGGGTCTGCTGCCCTATCTGCTAGCCGAGACCCTCGGCTGGCCGCTGGTGGTCGGCCTCGCCGCGGTGGAAGCCGTGGAAGGTGGCCAGGCGACCGTACTGCAAGCCCTGCCGCGCGGTCAGCGCCGGCGGCTGCGGGTACGGCTGCCCTTTGTCGCCAGTGTCGACAGCGCCGCTCCGGCGCCGCGGCAAAGCGCCTTCGGCCCGGCCCGGCGTGGCGAGCTGCAGGTGGAGACCATCGAGATCGTGCAGGACAGCCTGTTCGAAAACGGCGAATTGCAACCGGCCAAGGCCCGTCCCAAGCGCCTCAAGGTGATCAAGGCCAAGACCGCCGCCGACCGCTTCAAGGCCGCCACGGCCAAGGCCTCCGGCGATGGTGGCCAGGTCCTCAAGGACCTGACCCCGGAAACGGCAGCGGCCGCCATCTTCAAGGTATTGCGCGAGGAAGGCGTGGTGCGCTGAAGCCGTATCCCCTCTCC
This sequence comes from Pseudomonas oryzihabitans, assembly GCF_014522265.1. Taxonomy (GTDB): domain Bacteria; phylum Pseudomonadota; class Gammaproteobacteria; order Pseudomonadales; family Pseudomonadaceae; genus Chryseomonas; species Chryseomonas aestiva. The sequence continues at coordinate 1,459,767 of NZ_CP017024.1, read as the reverse complement.
CTCTGGGAGAGGGCTAGGGTGAGGGCACCTTCGGCGCCCCATCCTCAGGTGGAAAAGGCTACGCCGTTTTCCACGCTACGAGGTCGCGGTGCCAAAACCACGCTCCAAACCGCCCCCTCTCCCTCAGGGAGACGGCCGGGGTGAGGGTGCCCTTGGCACTCAATCCTCAGGTGGAAAAGGCGGCGCCGTTTTCCACGCTACGAGGTCGCGGTGCCAAAGCCACGCTCCAAACCGCCCCTCTCCCTCAGGGCGAGGGCCGGGGTGAGGGTACCCTTGGCACTCAATCCTCAGGTGGAAAAGGCTACGCCGTTTTCCACGCGACCGAGGGTGACAGGACCCGTAGGTTGGGCTGAGCCTGCGAAGCCCAACGATCCCAACCTCCAGCGCCCATCAGTGCGCCTCGTCCCAATTGCCACCCACCCCCGACTCCACCAGCAGTGGCACATCCAGCTCGCCGGCGCCGCTCATCATCGGTAGCAGGCCGTCGCGCAGGCGCTCCACCTGGTCTTCGCGGACCTCCAGCACCAGTTCGTCGTGTACCTGCAGGATCACCCGGGCATCCAGCTCCGGGGTCGACTGCAGCCAGCCATCCACGGCGATCATGGCGCGCTTGATGATGTCCGCCGCGGTGCCCTGCATGGGCGCGTTGATCGCCGCCCGCTCGGCGGCGCGACGCAGGCCCTGGTTCTTGGAGTGGATTTCCGGCAGGTACAGCCGGCGGCCATAGAGGGTCTCCACATAGCCCTGGTCCACCACCTGGGCGCGGGTGCGCTCCATGTAGGCCAGCACGCCGGGATAGCGCTGGAAATAACGATCGATGTAGGCCTGGGCCTCGGCCCGGCCGACGCCGATCTGCTTGGCCAGGCCGAAGGCGCTCATGCCATAGATCAGACCGAAGTTGATGGCCTTGGCGCGGCGGCGATCCTCGTTGCTGACCTCTTCCAGCGGCACACCCATCACTTCGGCGGCGGTGGCGCGGTGCACGTCCAGGTCGTTCTGGAAGGCGTGCAGCAGACCTTCGTCCTGGGCCAGGTGAGCCATGATGCGCAACTCGATCTGAGAATAGTCCGCCGCCAGCAGGCGATAGCCTTTCGGCGCGACGAAGGCCTGGCGGATGCGCCGGCCCTCGGCGGTACGGATCGGGATGTTCTGCAGATTCGGGTCGCTGGAAGACAGCCGGCCGGTCGCCGTCACCGCCTGGTGGTAGCTGGTATGGATACGGCCGGTACGCGGATTGATCTGCTGCGGCAGCTTGTCGGTGTAGGTGCTCTTGAGCTTGCTCATCTGCCGGTACTGCATCAGCACCTTGGGCAGCGGGAAGTCCTGGTCGGCCAGTTCCTGCAGCACCGCCTCGGCGGTGGAAGGTTGGCCGGAGGCGGTCTTGCTGACCACCGGCAGGCCCAGCTTGACGAAGAGGATCTCGCCCAGCTGCTTGGGCGAACCCAGGTTGAATTCCTGGCCGGCCAGTTCATAGGCCTCCTTTTCCAGGGCGATCATCTTCTCGCCCAGCTCGCGGCTCTGCACCCCGAGCAGCGCCGAATCCACCAGGGCGCCGTTGCGCTCGATGCGCGCCAGCGGCGGCACCAGCGGCATCTCGATGTCGCGCAGGACCCCAGCCAGGCCGGGGATGGCTTCCAGCTTGGGCCAGAGCGTCTCGTGCAGGCGCAGGGTGACGTCGGCATCCTCGGCGGCATAGGGCCCGGCCTGCTCGATGGCGATCTGGTCGAAGGTCAGCTGCTTGGCGCCCTTGCCGGCGATGTCCTCGAAGCGGATGGTGCTGTGGCCCAGGTACTTGAGCGCCAGGCTGTCCATGTCGTGGCGGGTGGCGGTGGCGTCCAGTACATAGGATTCGAGCATGGTGTCGAAGGCGATGCCCTGGATCGTGATGCCGTAGCGGGTCAGCACATTGAGGTCGTACTTGCCGTGCTGCATGACCTTGAGCTTGGCCGGGTCCTCCAGCAGCGGCTTGAGCGCGGCCAGCACCGGCTCCAATGCGAGCTGGGTCGGCGCGCCCATGTAGCTGTGGGCCAGCGGCACATAGGCGGCCTGGCCCGGCGCCACGGCAAAGGACAACCCTACCAGCTCGGCCCGCTGGGCATCGACGCTGGTGGTCTCGGTGTCGAAGGCGAAGCGGTCGGCGGCCTGCAGGCGTGCCAGCCAGGCGTCGAAGTCGGCCTGCTCCAGCACGGTGTCGTAGTGGGTTTCTACCTGGGTGGTGGCGGCATCCTCGGCCAGCGGCAGGGGAGCGCCCTGGCGCTTGGTGTCGCGGATCAGGTCATCCAGCCAGGACTTGAATTCCAGTTCCTGGTAGAGCGCCATCAGGGCTTCCACATGGGGCTCGCCGACTTTGAGCTCGTCGAAGGTCAGTTCCAGCGGCACGTCCAGCTTGATGGTCGCCAGCTGGTAGGACAGGTAGGCCTGCTCGCGATGCTGATCCAGCTTGGCGGCCAGCGACTTGGCGCCGCGCAGGGGCAGGGCGGCTACCGCGTCGAGGTTGGCGTAGAGGGTATCCAGGCCACCGCCGATGCCGTTGAGCAGGCCGGCGGCGGTCTTCTCGCCCACCCCGGGTACCCCGGGGATGTTGTCGATCTTGTCGCCCATCAGCGCCAGGTAGTCGATGATCAGCTCGGGACCGACGCCGAACTTGGTCCTGACCCCTTCCACGTCCAGCACGCTGCCGCTCATGGTGTTGACCAGGGTGACATAGGGGCAGACCAGCTGGGCCATGTCCTTGTCGCCGGTGGAGATCACCACCGGGCGCTCGGCGCTGGCGCAATGACGGGCGAGGGTGCCGATGACGTCGTCGGCTTCGACCCCTTCGACGGCCAGCAGCGGCAGGCCCAGGGCGCGGATGCAGGCGTGCAGCGGCTCGACCTGGCCGCGCAGGTCGTCGGGCATGGCCGGGCGCTGGGCCTTGTAGTCGGCGAAGAGTTCGTCGCGGAAGGTCGGGCCCTTGGCGTCGAAGACCACCGCGAAGAGGCTGTCCGGATACTGGCGGCGCAGCGAGAGCAGCATGTTGAGCACGCCCTTCACCGCGCCGGTCGGCTTGCCGGTGGAGGTCATCAGCGGCGGCAGGGCATGGAAGGCGCGATAGAGATAGGAGGAACCGTCCACCAGGACGAGAGGGGCGTGGCTCATGGTCTAAACCTTTGTCGTGGCGTGTGCGGCGTCTGTCCGGCCAGTCTCGACGACAACTGGGCCGGGTTCTAGAATCGACCACTCGCTCCGTTCAAAAGGTCAAAGGTTACCATGGGTGCTCGTCGCTTCCTCTTCGCCGCGTTGCTGCTGGCGCCGCTGGTCCAGGCCGCAGAACCGCTGCCACCGGGGGAAAAGCCCCTGCCTGACGAGATCAAGGTGATCCGCTACCAGGCCGGCGACCAGACCATCGAGGAGACGCGCATCCGCGGGGTGCTGCAATCCACCCGGGTAATCCCCAAGCATGGCGCGCCCTACGAGCTGGTGCCCGCCGATGGCAGCAGCACCGCCGCCAACGACAAGCCGACCCTGCACGTCCCCAGCTGGCGCCTGTTCAGCTGGTAGGCGCAAGGCGCCTGGACCGGTAAACTGCGCGCCGCTCGCACATTCCTCCGCCAGGCCCTGTCATGTCCGTCTTCACGCCCCTCGATCGTCCCACCCTCGAAGCCTTTCTCGCGCCCTATGGTTTGGGCCGGCTGCGGGATTTCCGGGGCATCGCCGAGGGCTCGGAAAACACCAACTACTTCATCAGCCTGGAAGGCGGCGAATTCGTCCTGACCCTGGTGGAGCGCGGTCCGGTGGCGGAGATGCCGTTCTTCATCGAACTGCTCGATGTCCTCCACGACGCCGACCTGCCGGTGCCCTATGCGGTGCGCACCCAGGATGGCCAGGCCCTGCGCCAGCTGGCCGGCAAGCCGGCGCTGCTGCAACCACGCCTGGCCGGCCGCCACGAGCGTGCGCCCAATCCCCATCATTGCGGCGAAGTCGGCCACCTGCTGGGCCATCTGCACCGGGCCACCGCCGGCGAGCGCCGCATCGAGCGCGCCAGTGATCGCGGCCTGGCCTGGATGCTGGCCGAAGGCGAGCGCCTGGCGCCGGGCCTGGACGCCACGGCCCGGCCGCTGCTGGAGCGCACCCTGGGGGAGATCCGCGAGCTGCTGAGCGAGCAGCCACCGTTGCCCGAGGCCAATCTGCACGGCGACCTGTTCCGCGACAACGTGATGTTCGACGGCCCCCGGCTGTCGGGCGTCATCGACTTCTACAACGCCAGTTCCGGCTGGATGCTCTATGACCTCGCCATCACGGTGAACGACTGGTGCTCCACCGAGAGCGGCGCCCTGGACCTGCCGCGCGCTCGGGCGCTGCTGGCGGCCTATGCCGCCGATCGTCACTTCACGCCGCGGGAAGCCGAATTGTGGCCGGTGCTCCTGCGCGTCGCCTGCGTGCGCTTCTGGCTGTCGCGACTGATCGCCGCCCAGGCCTTTGCCGGCCAGGACGTGCTGATCCATGACCCGGCCGAATTCCAGCAGCGCCTGGCGGCGCGGCAGCAGACCCCGCTGGAATTGCCGCTGACCCTGTAGCCCAGGTTCCACGTGGAACCTTTGCGCTGAGCTACAGCTGCAGCCGTCGCTCGATGACAGGCTGCGCCTGCCCCTGCCGCTGCCAACTCAGCGTCGCCTCGATCAGACTGCCCGGTGCGGCGCCCAGGCGCGTGGTGACCGGGCAACCGTCACCCCTGGCCGCGCCGGCCTGACGGGTGCGGGCGACACCACCCGGTCCGTGCAATTCGATGACGAGTTCGTAGCTCAGGGGTGTGTCTTCGCCGGTAAAGCACAGCTGTACCTGAGCGCCCGCCGGTTGCGGCTGCAACTCCAGACGGGCGCTGGCCGCGGCGCCGCCCGCCAGGGGCAGGAGGGCCGCGAGCAGCCAGGTGGCGCGCGTCACCGCTGGTTGATGGTGGCGCTGTTGCCGAAGCCGCTCTGCGAGATCCGCGCGCTGTCGTTGAAGCCGTTGAAGTTGGCCGAGGTCTGCAGGATGCTCGCGCGGTTGCTGTCGCCGACCTGGCTGACGCTGGCCGTGCTGATGGCGCTGGTGACGTCGAGACGCGCCTCGTTGCCGTTGCCGCTCTGGACGATGCTGGTCTGGTTGCTGTCGCCCTGGACGGTGACGCTGGCCAGGTTGTCGTCGCCGGTGGAGCTGCCGCTGAAGCGATTGCCGCGGCCGGCCTGGTCGACGTTCAGGGTGTTGCGATTGCCGTCCTGGGTAAAGGTCAGTTCGTTGAACTTGCCGGAGGAGAGCACCGTGGCGACATTGGCCTGGCCACGCTGGGTCAGCTCCACGGTGTCGACCGAGTAGCCCTGCTGGGTCAGGTCGATGCGGTTGTCGGTGCCGGACTGGGCGAGGGTGGCCGTCACGGCATCGCCGCTCTGGTCGACACGCACCTGGTTGTTGTCGCCGTTCTGCTCCAGGGTCAGCTGGGCGCTGGAGGCCGACTGGACCAGGGTGCCGCTGTTGCTGCCCACGGAGCTGATGGTGGCCTGGTTGCCGAAGCCGTCCTGGGCCAGGCTATGGACGCTGCTGCCGCCTTCCTGGCGCAGGGTCGCCACGTTACCCTGGGCATAGCCGTAGATGTCGCCGCCCTGGGTGATGGTGGCGCTGCTGGCGCCGGTCTGGACCACGCTGATCGCGTTGCCTTCGCCCTGCAGCTGATAGAGGGACGCGCTATTGCCGGCGCCGCTCTGGTCCAGGGTGAGGGTGCCGCTGGTGCCGTCCTGCTGGACGAGGGCGGTGCTGTTCTGGGCGAGGGCGTTGGTGGCCACGAGGGCCAGCGTCAGGGCGGCCAGGGGCCTGAGTAGAAACATCTGTCTGATCTCCATGAGTGCCATCAGCGGTACTGACGTACCACCGTGTTCTGGTTGCTTCCGTACTGGACGATGCGGCTGGACAGGCCCGAGCCGTGCTGTTCGATGCGTGCGTTGCCCTGGACGCCGAGTTGCAGGATGTCGGCCTGGTTGCCGCTGCCGACCTGCTCGATGCGTGCGACGTTGCCGTAGCCGCCCTGGAGGATGACCGCGCTCAGTTCCGTTCCATCCTGCAGGATGCGGGCTTCCTGGGCGGCGCCGCTCTGGGCGACCTGGGCGCGCAGCGCGGTGCCGCGCTGGTCGATGAGCGCCTGGTTGCCTACGCCGAGCTGGCGGATGACGGCGTCGCGCCCGGCCGCTGGGGCCTGACCCAGGTCGCCGGTCTCCATGAGATCGGCGGCCGACGCCAGGGTGTCCAGGCCGAGTGCCAGGGCGAGGACCACGGCCAGGCCGCGGGTTGGGCTGCGCATCTCTGTCACCGTCATTGCCTAAGATTCTCCGCCTGGCATTGTCCGGAGCCGCCTGGCCCATCGCTATCGCTCCAGGGAGCGAATCCCGCGGGGCCGGCGGCTTAATCCCTAGCGCCGGGTCGGCTCCAGGTACTTGGTCAGCGCCGGATCCCGCGGATCGCGACCGTCGGCCACCAGCCACAGGCGCCGCTCCACGCCCTGGGCGACCAGATGGGCGACCGCCGCCTCGATGGCCGAGAGCACGCACAGCTGCGCCGGCTCGTTGGTGGTGTAGCCGGACTCGGCTTCGAGCAGCTTCTTGAATTCGATGAACTTGAAGACCCCGGCCTGGCGGCCGATGGAGTAGATGGTCTTGGAGGTCATGACATTGGCCAGCACCCGACCGCTGCGGGTATCGATGGCACGCAGATTGACCGTGACCTGATCCACCCGGTACTCCTCGGACAGGCCGATGCCCAGGTAGCGGGCCCCCTCGCCGCCGCTGCGGACGTTGGTGTCGTAGGCCACCACGCCGCCTTCGAGCAGCAGGTTGGCCGCCTGCAGCGACGGCAGCGCCTGCTGCAGATTCTCCGGCAGGTCCGGCTTGTTCTGGGTGGCACGGATGATCTTGCGTTCGGTCAGCAGATTCTGCAGGCCCTCGCGTTCGAGCACCACGAACCAGCCACTGGCCTGCAAGGCGTCCACCAGCATGCTGCCGGCGCCCTGGGTCACGGCGGTGGAAAAGGAGCTGGCCGGATTGGGCTTGTACTGCCCGGTCTGGTCGCGGAAGCCGTAGACGGCGGCCACCAGCGGGCCCTTGGGCGGTGGCAGCGCCAGCAGGTCATAGTAGGTGGAGGCGCGCGGCGTCAGGGTCGGGGCGGCGTTCTGTTCGGCGGGCATGGGGTCGCGCACGCAGCCGGTCAGGACGAGGGCGGCGGTCAGGGCCGCCGCCAGGGAAAAGGCGTTCATGGCAGGCATCCGTGCTCAGGGTTGGTTGAAGCCGTTGACGGAGATTTCCGAAATCTCCCCGGTCCCGCGGTCGGTGATCTGCACGGTCAGGTTGCCGGAATCGTCGACGATGTTGACGATGAACTGGTCGGTGGACAGCGTGCCCGAGTTGCCGTCCTTGATGTCGGTCAGCACCTGGGACAGCAGCCGCGATTCCAGCTGGCTGGTGAAGCGTTCCAGGGGCGACTGGCTGCTGGCGCTGCTGCGCAGGTCGGGATCCTTGTGGCGATCCTGGGCGGTGGCGTTGTTCAGCAGGTAGGTGCCATTGAGCGGATTGCCGCCAAAGGACGGATTCACCGGCGAGTAGACCAGCTCGGTCGCCATGGCCGGGGTGACGCCCAGGGTGCAGAGCAGGGGCAGGGCCTTCCAGGCGTGCGCGTTCATAACTCGTCCTTATCCATGTCGAAAGTGTCCTGCAGCAGATTTTCCAGGCGCCGGCGGGTGATGCCCTCGTGGACCTGGTCCGCCGCGGCGTAGGCGGCATCCTTGAGTTCGCTGTTGTTCGGCGGAATGAACTGCCGGTAGAGCAGCCGCTGCTCGTACTCGACCCAGACCAGGCTGCCCCAGCGCGCCGAAGGCCGTTCGCGCACCACCAGGTTGAAGTCCAGGTCGGTGGTATCGGTCAGGCGGTCGGCGAAGTGGCGATAGAAGTCGTGGCCGAAGCGGGAGATGGTGTTGTCCACCAGCAGTCCCTGGATCAGCTCGCCCTCGGCCCGCAGCGGTCCGGCCAGCAGCAGGCCGAGCAGCAGCCAGGCTGCCTTCATCCCGGCAGGTCCTGCCCGGCATGGAAGCGCAGCGCCGCCTCGGCGCGATTGGCCGCGCCGGTCTTGCGCAGCAGGTTGTGCATGTGGCTCTTGACCGTGTGGGTGCTCAGGCACAGCGCCTCGCCGATGGCGGCGTTGGACAGCCCGCGCCCGACCAGCCGGAGGATCTCCCGCTCGCGCCGGGTCAGGCCGTCGGCGGCGATGCTGGGGCGCTCGCGGGAACGCCGCAGCAGGTGGGCGAGGATGGCGCGGGGCAGCCAGTCCTCGCCGGCCAGCAGTGCGCCCAGCCCCTGCAGCAGCTGGTCGCGACTGGCCTGGGGGGCGAACACGCCCTGGATGGCGGGAAAGCGCTCGACCCAGGGCAGGGCCTGTTCGAGGCTGGCGTTGAGAAAGGCCACGGTGACCGCCGGCGCCAGGCTTTCCAGCCAGCGCTCCAGTGGCGCCTCGGGCACGCTGCCGAGATCGACCAGCACCAGGCTGGTCTCGCCGGCCGCTTCCAGCTCGCGGGCGCAGCTGAGCTCGATGCCGTGGCGTTCTTCGAGAAAGGGTTTGAGCAGTTCTGCCAGGAGGACGTTTCTCGTCGTCAGGCAGACCTTGCTCGCAGGTATCGCGCGCATGTCCATATGGGCTGTCTCATCATCCGTTGCGCGAACGCTGAGACAAATCGCCGGGGGCGACAAGAAAAAACTGACCGATTTCCAGCGACTTACCGGCTCTGTGGACCGCTTGGCAGATTACCCGTCGACCAGCCGTCGGCGGCTAGCTCCAAAGACTTAGCTCTTTGGATGGAGCGGGTAATCCAGGCGCTCTGCAAGCGGCAGCGCCTGGACAAGCGATCGCCGCCTCAGCGGGTGAGGGTGACCTTGCGCAGGTGGCGCGGCTGGTCCGGGTCCTGGCCCCTGGCCTCGGCCAGCAGTGCGGCCAGGCGATAGAAGCTCTGGATCGCCAGCAGGCCGTCCAGGTCCGGATGACCGGCGACGGCGAGGGGCAGGTCGCGCTCGGCGATCTCGTCCGGCGCGGCCAGCAGCACCCGCGCACCGCGTGCGCGCAGGTCCCGCGCCAGTTGCAGCAGACCGGCCTGTTCGGGGCCGCGCAGGGCAAAGATCAGCAGCGGATAGCCACGCTCCACCAGCGCCAGGGGACCGTGCTGCAATTCCGCGCCGCTGAAGGCCTCGCCCTGCAGCGCCGAGGTTTCCTTGAGCTTGAGCGCGGCCTCCTGGGCGATGGCGAAGCCCGGCCCGCGGCCGACCACCATGCAGCGCTCGGCGTCGCGCAGGACGGTCAGGGCCGGCGCCCAGCTCAGTTCGGCGGCGTGATCCAGGGCCTCGGGCAAGGCGACTCCAGCGGCAAGCAGGGTCTCGTCCTTCTGCCAGTGGGCGATCAGCCGGGCGGCGGCGGCCAGGGTGGCGATGAAGCTCTTGGTGGCGGCGACGCTGTGTTCGGGACCGGCCTGCACGCCGATGGCATGGCGGCAGGCCAGGGCCAGCGGCGAGTCGATTTCGTTGACCAGGGCCGCGGTACGGGCGCCGTAGCGATCCAGGGCGGACAGCGTCTCGATCAGATCGGGACTGCGTCCGGACTGGGAAAAGCCCAGGGCGAGCTGGCCTTCGACGCGCAGCGGCGCCTGGCGCAGGGTCACCAGCGAGGGCGGCAGGGACAGCACCGGCAGCCCCAGGTGGGCCATCGCCAGGTAGGCGAAATAACTGGCCGCATGGTCCGAGCTGCCACGCGCCACGGTCAGCGCCAGCTGTGGCGGATTGGCCCGGAGGTCGTCGGCCAGGGCCGCCAGGGCCTGGTCGATGGTCGCCAGTTGGCGGGCGACCGCCGCGCCACTGGCGGCGGCTTCTGCGAGCATGAGCGAGGTCAAGAGGGTCTCCTTGCGAATGCGTGTTGCACGACGCCTGTTGCACGACGCCTGTTGCACGACGCCTGAGCCCCTCACTCTGCCACTCGCGATCAGGCGCGACCAGCCGACCTTGGCCTAGTCGCCTTCGTCCGTCGCACCGCCGGTAAATTGCAGGTCATGCTTGCGCAGCTTGTCGGACAGCGTCTTGCGCGGCAGGCCGAGGGCTTCCGCCAGGCTGCGCAGAGAGGCGTGGGGTCGGGCCAGCTCGCGCTGGATGAGTTCGCGCTCGAAGGCCTCGACCTGCTCGCCCAGTCCGGCGGCCAGGTCTGCCGCGGCGGGCGCCGCCAGCACCGGGGCCGCGGCCACGGGCGGCGCCGTCATGGGCGCCAGGGGCGCATAGGCGCTGTTGTCCAGCGCCAGCTCCAGCCCCAGGGCGAAGCGCTCGGCGGCGTTCTGCAATTCGCGCACGTTGCCCGGCCAGCTGTGGGCGATGAGGGCCGCGCGCTGCTCGGCATCGGCTTCGCGCAGCGGCGTGCCATGGCGCTGGGCGGCGGCCAGGGCGAAATGGCGGAACAGCGGCAGGATGTCTTCGCTGCGCTCGCGCAGGGCGGGGATGCGCAGGGTGGCGACATTGAGCCGGTAGTAGAGGTCGGCGCGGAAGCGACCCTGGTCGGCGGCCTGGCGCAGGTCTTCCTTGGTGGCGGCGACCACCCGGATGTCCAGCGGGATCTGCTGGTTGGAGCCGAGGCGTTCGACCTTGCGCTCCTGCAGCAGGCGCAGCAGCTTGACCTGGACATCCAGGCTCATGCTCTCGATCTCGTCGAGGAAGAGGGTGCCGCCGCTGGCGTATTCGAACTTGCCGATGCGTCTTTTCTGGGCGCCGGTGAAGGCGCCCTGTTCATGGCCGAAGAGTTCGCTCTCCACCACGGATTCGGCCAGGGCGCCGGCGTTGATGGCGACGAAGGGGCCGTCGCGACGATTCGACAGATCGTGCAGGGCGCGGGCCACCACCTCCTTGCCGGCGCCCGTTTCGCCATGAATGAGCACATCGGCCTGGGTCGCGGCGAGGGCGCCGATCTGGTCGCGCAGCCGGGCCATGCCCGGAGTCTGGCCGATCAGCCGGGTCTGGAGTTCATGACGCTCGGCGAGGGCCAGGCGCAGGCTGCGGTTTTCCAGCACCAGGTGGCGGGCGCCCAGGGCGCGGCGCACGCTGTCGATCAGCGCATCGTTGGCGAAGGGCTTTTCCAGGAAGTCATAGGCGCCGGCGCGCATGGCCTGCACCGCCAGGGGCACGTCGCCGTGGCCGGTGATCAGCACCACCGGCAATTCGGCGTCACGCTGGTGCAGCTGGGCCAGCAACTCCAGGCCATCGATGCCGGGCATGCGGATGTCGCTGACCACCACGCCGGGCCAGTCGCGCACGGCCGCCAGCTCCAGCTCGCGGGCATCAGCCAGGGTCGTCACCTTGAAACCGGCCAGGTCCAGGGTCTGGCTCAGCGCCAGGCGCAGGTGGGCGTCGTCGTCGATCAGCAGGATCTGGCTGGCGGGATCGAAGGGGGGCAGGGCACTCATGACTGGGACCTAAGGTAGAGGGCTGACGGTCAACCGCGGACTTCTTCCTGGGGCACCGAGGCGACCCCCGGCTTGCCGTGCAGCAGATAGAGACGTACCTCGGCGCCACCGTCGCCATGGTTGGACAGGTGCAGGTGGCCACCGAGGGTCCGCAACAGGTTATCGCAGATCGCCAGGCCCAGGCCGAGGCCCTGGGCGGTGGCCTTGGTGGTGAAGAAGGGTTCGTGGGCGCGGGCCAGGGCCTCGCTGGAAAAGCCCGGACCGTTGTCTCTCAGGATCAGGGTCACGCCGCGCTCGTCGATGCTGGTGGTCAGCCACAGCCGGCGGGTGCTGGTCTTTTCCGCGAGGGCGTCGAGGGCATTGCTCAGCAGGTTGCTGATGATCTGCCGCAGGCGGGTTTCGCCGGCCTGCACCCACAGCGGCGCATCGGGCAGGTCGCGGATCAGCTCCACCTGCATGGCCCGGCGCCGCGCGGCGACCAGCGCCAGGGCGTCTTCCAGGGCGCCCTGCAGCACCACGCTCTCCGGCGCACGGCGGGCGCCACGGGCATAGGCCTTGAGGTGGGCGATGATGTTGGCCATCCGCGTGGTCAGCTCGCCGATCAGCTTGAGATTGCCGCGGGCATCGTCCAGCCGATCGTGGTCGAGCAATACGACGGCGTTTTCCGTGTAGCTGCGGATGGCCGCCAGCGGCTGGTTGAGTTCGTGGCTGATGCTGGCCGACATGGTCCCCAGCGCCGACAGCTTGCCGGCCTGCACGGCTTCGTCCTGGGCGCGCATGAGTTCGCGCTGGGCCTGCTCGCGGTCGTGCACCTCCTGCTGCAGCCGCGCGTTGAGCGTCTGCAGGTCGCGGGTGCGCTCCTCTACGTTCAGCTCCAGGTCACGCTTGGCCCGGGCATCCAGCGCCAGGCGCTCGATGAAGTGGCGCCGTCTCAGGGTCATGACCACCAGCAACAGCAGCAGCGCCAGCAGGGTCGCCGCGCCGACATAGAGGGCACTGCGCACCTGGCGCTCGACCATCTCCCGCGGCGCCAGGATCTGCGCGTTCCAGCCGACCTCGTCGAGATTGCGGGTCTGGGTCAGCCAGTCGCCGGGCACCAGGGTCAGGGGCGCCGGATTGGTGGTGGGGTAGGGCCGGTTGGCATTGACCTGCTCGCGCTGGCGTTCGTCCAGCGGATGGGTGGCGCGAAAGCGCCAGGCGTCATGGGAGGTGAGGATGACCACGCCCAGGTCGTCGGTGACCAGCAGTTGCTCGGGCGCATTGCCCCAGAGCTTTTCCGCGCTGTCCAGGTCGACCTTGACCACCACCACGCCAATGGCCCGCGTGCCATCACGGACGGCGGCGGCGAAATAGTAGCCGCGCTTGCTGGAGGTGGTGCCGAGACCGAAGAAGCGCCCTGGCTGGCCCTGCATGGCCGCCTTGTAATAGGGCCGGAAGGAGAAGTCGCGCCCGACGAAGCTGTCCGCCTGGCGATAGTTGGAGCTGGCCAGGCAGGTGCCGTCGTCCTGCATCAGGTAGATGACGTCCGCCCCGGTGCGCTGGCGGATGTCTTCCAGCATCTGGCTGGCGGCGTCCTGGGCCGTGCTGTCGCCCTGGCCTTCCAGGGCATGGCGCAGCACCGGCAGATCGCCCAGCAGGTCCGGCAGCACCTCGTAGCGCCGCAGCGTGCCCAGCAGGTTGGCGACATAGAGATCCAGGGTCTGGCCGTTCTGCTCGCCCAGTTGCGCCTCGTAATAGTGCTGGGCCGCGTAGCGCAGCGGAATCAGCAGCAGCGTCAGACCCAGGGCCAGCAGCAGCAGGCTGCTCCAGCGGGGGCGCTTGGGAAGGTGAGGACTCTTGGGCATGCGCGGCTACGATCAGGGGGGCGTCCCGGCATTATGCCCAAGCCGGGACCCTGGCGAAGAGGTCGTCAGACTGTTAACGCCTTGGCAGTCGATTGAAATATCTTGTTACCAATGGCCCCGGCTGTGGACGAGGACACGGATTTGCCGGGCGAAAGGCGGCTAACTGAACCTGCAATCAGCCACCGAAGGAGTGACTTCCATGAAAAGCACCACCCTCTGCCTGACCCTCGCCGGCCTGCTGGCCACCTCTGCCGCCTTCGCCCAGACGGCGCCCGCCGATCCGGCTACGCCGCCTGCCGCGACCAGCAGCAGCCCGGCCAAGACCGGCAAGCAGGCCACCACCCACCACAAGAAGGTGGCGCACAAGAAGGTCCACAAGACCAGCACCAGCGGTAGCTGATCCGCGGTGCGGCACCTCCCTGCGCGGGAGGTGCCTAAAGGGGAGTGAATCCGTCCAGAGGAGTCCTCCCATGCGCACGCTTCCCCTGCTTCCCGCCCTGATCCTGGGCCTCGGCCTGTCCGGCGCCGCCCTGGCCCAGACCAGCCCGACCAATCCCCCGGCCACCCCCGCGCGGCCCGATCCCACCAGCACCCATGGCATGGAGAAAGCGCCCAGCACCGGCGTCGGCGCGGCCGACAATGGCTCCAGCGGCGGTTCGGGCAACAATACCGGCGCCGATCATGTGAAGAAGCCCAAGACCCAGCACAAGGATCACTAGGGCAGTCCGCCCATTCCCCCGGGGAATGATCCAATGAGCAAAGATCGCTTGAGCAGCCCGCGCGGGCATGTCGAAATCGGCTTCTAGCCTGAGCCAGGAGCCGCTCCCATGACCGCCGCGTCGCTGCTTTCCCCGGATCTGATCCGCACCCGCTTTTCCCAGGCCATGTCGGCGATGTACCGCCAGGAGGTGCCCCAGTACGGCACCCTGCTGGAACTGGTCGCCGAGGTGAACGCCGGACAACCGGGCTTCGCCGGAGACTCCGCGGAGCGCCTGGACCTGGAGCGCCACGGTGCCATCCGCGTCGGCACCGCGGCCGAACTGGCCACCCTGCGTCGTCTGTTCGCCGTGATGGGCATGCGGCCGGTCGGCTACTACGACCTCAGCGTGGCCGGGGTGCCAGTGCATTCCACCGCCTTCCGTCCGGTCGAGCCGGCCGCCCTGCAGATCAATCCGTTTCGCGTCTTCACCTCGCTGCTGCGTCTGGAGCTGATCGAAGACGCCGAGCTGCGCCAGCTGGCCGAAAGGGTCCTGAACGAGCGCCGTATTTTCACCCCGGGCGCGCTGGAGCTGATCGAGCGCGCCGAGGCCCAGGGCGGGCTCACGGATGCCGAAGCCGATGCCTTCGTCCAGGAAGCCCTGGAGACCTTTCGCTGGCACCGCGAGGCCAATGTCGACGCCAGCCTCTATCAGCGCCTGCACGACGCCCATCGACTGATCGCCGACGTGGTCTGTTTCAAGGGCCCGCACATCAACCACCTGACCCCGCGAACCCTCGACATCGACGCCGTCCAGGCGCGGATGCCCGCCCGTGGCATCGCACCCAAGGAAACCATCGAAGGCCCGCCCCGCCGCCAGTGCCCCATCCTGCTGCGCCAGACCAGCTTCAAGGCGCTGGAAGAACCCATCCTGTTCCAGGGCGAGGTCCAGGGTTCGCACACGGCGCGCTTCGGCGAGATCGAGCAGCGCGGCATCGCCCTCACCCCGGCCGGTCGCCAGCGCTACGATGAACTGCTGCAGGAGGTCCGCCAGCGCAGCAAGGTGGCCGGCAGTGACTACGCAACGGTCTTGGCCGAGGTGTTCCAGGCGCTGCCCGACAACTGGGACGAGCTGCGCCGCCAGGGCCTGGCCTGGTTCCGCTATCGCGCCGTGGCCGGCAGCCAAGCGGCTAGCGATAGCCGCGATCCCGAGGCCCTGATCGCCGCCGGCCAGCTCCTCGCCGATCCCATCACCTACGAAGACTTCCTGCCCGTCAGCGCCGCGGGCATCTTCCAGTCCAACCTGGGGGCCGGCAGCCAGCAGGAGTACCAGAGCGGCGGCAATCGCGCCGCCTTCGAAGCCGCCCTGGGTGCGCCGGTGCTCGACGAGATGGCGCTGTACGAACGCCAGCAGCAGGAATCTCTGGACACCGCCCTGGCTGCCCTCGGCCGCCCCGCCTAGAATGGCGGCTCCCGCGTCGGCGGCCCCCGGCCCCGACGCCCGCCCCCGGCAGGCAGCCACGATGTTCACCAAACTCGATCCGACCGACTGGCAGCTCATCCACCTGCTGCAGCAGAACGCCCGCGCCTCCAACGCCACCCTGGCCCGCCAGCTGGGCCTGGCGCGCACCACCGTGGTCACCCGCCTGGCGCGCCTGGAGCGCGATGGCATCATCCAGGGCTACGGCCTGCGCCTGGGCTCCGAACTGGAACAGGCCGCCGTGCGCGCCTACTGCGCCATCAGCGTCCTGCCGCGCAGCACCGCCGGCGTCATCCGCGCCCTGGAAAAGATGGTCGAGGTCGAGGAAGTCTCCTCGGTCAGCGGCCAGTTCGACTACCTGGCCTTCCTGCGCTGCACCACCCACGAAAAACTCGACGAACTGCTCGACCGCATCGGCAACCTCGAAGGGGTCAAGCAGACCCAGACGTCGATCATCCTGAATCGGAAGATCGATCGGCGTCGTTCGACCTAGGCGAATGCACTCCGCTTTCTGCCGCCTAACCTGCCACGCCGGTCGAAAGCGGCTCCTGCCCGATCAGCACGATGCCCGGTGAGCCGATGGCGGCGGCATCGCCGGCTTGGGCGAAGGCCCCATCCCTGCCGAGCGCTGCGCCGACATAGGTGGGTTGGGTCGTCGACAGACCATCCCAGACGGCCGAGGCACCAGCGCCGACACCGTAGGCCGCACCTGCGTGCTGACCGTCCTTGAACGTTGCACCGCTACCAGCGGAGGCCGTCGTGATCAGGGTTCCATCACTGGCAAGTACGGCGGTCAGGTCATAGTTGAAGGCCGCCGCGACGTTGCCCAGCTTGTCGAACAGCACCACGGCATCCTCCTTGCCGAGACCGGGCCCGTCGACGCTGACCACTGGGGTAGCACCGCTCAAGCCCCACGCCGTCTTGAAGGCGCTCAGGTTCGCCGCAGCCACATCGGCGACCACCAGCGTCGCACCGGCGGCGAGAACGCTATTGCCGTCGAGCGTGATCGCGGAGGAGAACTGACCGGCTTCGTCGGTCATGCGCCAGCCGCTGAGATCTATGCTGGTAGAGCCGTAGTTGTACAGCTCGAAGAAATCTCCGCCCTTGGCGTTGGAATTGACCTCGGTGATCAACAGGTTGTAGTGAGGCCTGGCGGCAGTCGCGAAGCTGATGTCCAGAGCGGCCACGGCATTGCCCGCATGGTCGACGAGCGCGCCCGGTTGTAGCTCCAGGTGGTAGCCGCTGCTCGCCTGCAGCCTGTCCGTCGGCGTCAGATTGAGGACGTTGAAGTCGACCGCGACGCCCGGATCTCCCGCCTTGAACACCTGAACCACGGTGCCGGCCTGGTCCACCAGCTGGAGGCTGCCGCTGCCCAGCGCGATGCCTTCATCGAACGTCAGACTGATGCGGCTGCCGGTGGGGACATCCCGCGCATCGACCGCTGGGCTGCTGGCCACCAGGAGGGGAGCGGCAAGGTCCACGGCCGCTGTACCCAGGGTGACCAGGTTGCCTTGGAAGTGCTGCTGCGCCGGGTCGAGGTCCTTGGATACCTGCGTCTGCCCCTGCCAGAGCGTATCGCCATTGTCCTGCAGCAGCAGGATCTCGGTACCCGGCCTGACGCTGGTGGGGGAGGCGATGGACTCGAAACTGCCCCCGGTGGCGGCCAGCAGCGCATCCAGGTTGTTGTCGAGTTCGATGGGCGCGGTAGCGGGATCACCACTCCAGGTGAACAGGCGGAAATCGTGGGTGACCGCGGCGGAGGCGCTGCCGGCAGGACCGGCCA
This sequence comes from Pseudomonas oryzihabitans, assembly GCF_014522265.1. Classification (GTDB taxonomy): domain Bacteria; phylum Pseudomonadota; class Gammaproteobacteria; order Pseudomonadales; family Pseudomonadaceae; genus Chryseomonas; species Chryseomonas aestiva. The sequence continues at coordinate 1,442,487 of NZ_CP017024.1, read as the reverse complement.
GAATCAGGTAGCCACTGCCATCCAGGGCCCGGTCGATGGAGCGGATACCCCGCCCGCCGAGATTGAGCTCCATGGCCTCGAAGGTAGGCGAGAGGCTGTTGTCGGCCAGCACGGCCTGATAGTTGGTCACGGCAATCAGCAGCGCCTTGTCGCGCGATCCGGTATCCAGCTGCGGCGCGCGAAAACCCAGCCAGAGCTGGCTGTCGTCAGGAGAGGTGGTCAGGCCTTCGATGGAAAAGCCGTTGACGTGCTCGGGCGCGATGCCGGCAGCGGAGGAGACCTTCAGGCCGTAGTAGCCCGCCGCTTTGCCACTGCTGCCACTGGCATCCCAGGCATCGAGCGCCGCGACCAGGCCTTTGTAGGTCTGGATGCCAGTGGTATCGAACACCGGTTTGCCCTGGGCGTCGGTGGTCAGCTTCACGGCCAGGATGGCTTCGCGTCCCGGCGCCTCCTTGCCGCTCTTGCTGTTGCTGTGCGAGCCGGTGAGATACAGGGTTCCCTCCGTACCGAGGCTGCCGGTAAAGGTCATGGCCTCGAAATCCAGTTCGTCGCTCAGGCCCAGCACACTGCCGTAGTCAAATGCGTCGAGCGCCTGGCCACCGTGCTGATCGTAAACCCTGAGCACATTGCCCTCGTCATCGCCGACGATGAGGTACTGGCCCCAGCGGATGACCCCGGACGCATCCGACGCGCCGGCCTGGGTGCCTGCCTCCGGCGTGAAGGTGAAGATGGCTGGCTGTGGCTCGGCAGGCGCAGGGGCGGGTGCGGCATTGTCGATCAGGCGCTCGGTCGTGCGGGTGACCAGTTCGGTCAATGACTGCTGTCCCTGTTGCGCCAGGAGGTCGTTCAACTCGGTCAGGCTCGGCGACTGGCCACTGACCCCCTGATAGGCAAGACTCAGTTGCGCCTTGGCCAGCGCATGGGGCTGACCTTCCGGCGAATCCGCAAGCGCTGCCAGCACCGCTGCCCGACTGGTGCCGGCCGCCAGTTGCTGGGTCCAGAACTGCAGACCGTCCGCATCGGCGGGCCGCCCCAGGGCATTCTCGTAGGCGGCGGTCAGAAAGGCCGTTGCCGAGCCCGCGGCCATCGTGGCGAACTCCGGCGATTGCAGAAACGCCTGCTGGATGGCTTCCAGAGGTGTGCCGTTCTGCAGTGCCTGGGTCCAGTACTGCAGCCCTTCGGTATCCGGCAACCGTCCAAAGCTGCTCAGGTAGAGGGCGACGACAGGCACCCTGCTGGAGGCCGCTTCGGTCGAGAGCGAAAAACCCGTGGCTACCTGCGCGAGACTGGCAGTGCCCTGGTCGACCTGCGCCGTCCAGTAATCGAGTCCCGCAGCATCCGGAGTGCGGCCGAGAATGCTCTGGTAATAGGCGCTGATCGTTTCACGGGTCGTGGGCATGGCGCAGGTCCGTCTGATGACAAGGGAGACGGAGCCTAACGGGCAGAGTGTTGCAGAAAGATTGCAGGGACGGGGCGGCTTTCGTTTCCCCTCGTCGAAGCCACTCGACGGGAGCTGCGACCTGACCCCCTTGAGCTTCGCTGCGCTCAGCCCAACCTAAGTGCCGTTGCAGGCTGGGTTGAGACGGCCTCTTCGTCGAAGCCCAACCGCCGGAGATTCAGGCTAGGCCCACTCGTTCTGACCCACCAGCAGGATGAAGCCATTGGCACCGCTGGTCAGCGCCTGGTTTTCCGTCGAATCGGAAAAGGACTGCAACACATTGGCGCGGCCCAGCCCGGTGCCCAGGTCATGCAGCCAGTAGTCGATCCCGGCGGTCTCGCCGGTACGGCCGAGCACGTTGGCATACAGCTGGGTGACATAGGAGCGATCGTCCGCCGCGGAGAACAGCCCCTTGAACTCGCTCGAGGCGGTGAAGGACTGGGCAATGGTCTGGCTGGTCGTGCCCTTGGCGTGGTCGTACATCCAATAGTCGAGGCCTGAGTAGTCCGGTACCCGGTGGAAGGCCGCGTTGTAGAGGCGGGCGATCTGCGCCTGATCGGCGGTCAGGACATAGAGGTTGCGATCGCTGAAGTTGAGCAGGTTGATGTCGTGCAGGTTGAGCGCGAGGTCGCCGCTGTTGCTGGTCAGGCTGACCACGTTGCCGGCGGCCTGCCACTTGTAGGCGCTCGCCGCGTTTTCCAGCCGCAGCACATCGCCACCACCATAGCCATAGAGACTGCCGCGATGATCGCCATCCAGCGACAGGCGATCCTGGAAGAAGAACTCGCCGTCCTTGCTGCCGCTGTTGACGCCCAGGCCCACCGGTCGCGAGCCGGCAGCGGCCCCGCTGCCGTTGTCGATGCTGGCATTCAGGTACCACTTCCAGTTGCCGGCATCGCCCAGGCTGGCGTAGGTCGACAGGGTGTCGCTGGTATTGCCCGAAGACAGCACGCCGAGCAGGTGGCCACTGCTGTCCAGCAGCGGCCCGCCCGAGGCGCCACTGCCCAGTCCGGTGGAGAATTGATAGGCGGCGACGCCGTCGTAGTGGGTCGCCGTGCCGGTGTCCTCCATGAGGCCCGTGCCCCGACCCGGATAGCCGAGCACGGTGCCGGCGAAGGAGGTGGCGCCGCTCAGTGTGGGCGTGAGGGTGCCGGTAACCGCGCTCAGGTTGACGTTGAAACCCAGCAGCGTCAGGTCGTTCTGCGCCTCCGCGGGAGAGACCAGGCCATCGCCATTGGCGTCCCAGTTGCCGACCCTGCTCGACCAGTTGTCTGCCAGGTAGGTACCCAGCGGTGCGGACCAGGCACCTGTCGCGTCATTGACGAAGGCGCCGGGCGCGACCATGACCTGGACGGCGGAACCGCCATGCGCGGCGTTGTAGACCATATGATTGGCGGTGAGCACGTCGTTGTCGCCGACCACGCTGCCCGAGCCGCGGAAGGCGGAACCATCGGGAAAGATGGATTCGAGATAGACGATGCTGCTGTAGGGTGCCGAACGGCTGGTGATTTCGCGCATGTCAGGAGGACCTACCTGTATCTGAGCGGAGACATTCTAAACCCCACGGCGCGCCCTTCCCGTGCATTCGTCGGCCCAGACAACCGCCTGGCATCGGCCTTCCGGATGCCAGGCCCTGCCGAGCACCGCACGCTTCCAGCCATATATCTGTGGTAGCATCGCCGGTCTTTTTTGTGTGAGTCGCTCGCACCTCGTCTCATAACTTTCGGAACCGTATCGCGATGGCCCAAAAAACTGCTCTGATCACTGGTATCACTGGCCAGGATGGCGCCTACCTGGCGCAGTTTCTGCTCGGCAAGGGATACAAGGTACTAGGCCTCAACCCCCGGCGTAGCACCTCCGACGTCAACCTGGCACGTCTGGAGTGGTTGGGTATCGCCAAGGACGTCGAGATGATCGACGGCGACCTGCTCGACCTGTCGGGTCTGATCCGCCTGTTCCAGCAATACCAGCCCGACGAGGTGTTCAACCTGGGCGCCCAGTCCTTCGTCAAGACCTCCTGGAACCAGCCGCTGCTGACCGGTCAGGTCAGTGGCATCGGCGCCGTCAACGTGCTCGAAGCGGCCCGTCTGATCAAGCCGGACGCCCGTTGCTACCAGGCTTCCACCTCCGAGATGTACGGCCTGATCCAGGAGCCGGAACAGCGCGAGACCACCCCGTTCTACCCGCGCTCGCCCTATGCGGCCGCCAAGCTCTACGCCCACTGGATGACCGTCAACTACCGCGAGAGCTTCGACCTGTTCTCCTGCAGCGGCATCCTGTTCAACCACGAGTCCCCGCTGCGCGGCCTGGAATTCGTGACCCGCAAGGTCACCGACGCCGTCGCCCGCATCAAGCTCGGCCTGCAGGACGAACTGCGCCTGGGCAACATCGACGCCAAGCGTGACTGGGGCCATGCCCGTGACTACGTCCAGGCCATGTGGCTGATGCTGCAGCAGGACGTCGCCGACGACTACGTCATCGCCACCGGCCGTACCACCACCGTGCGCGACATGTGCCGCATCGCCTTCGACGTGGTCGGCATGGACATGGACAAGCACCTGGTCATCGACCCGGCCTTCTTCCGTCCCGCCGAGGTCGACGTGCTGCTGGGCGATCCGTCCAAGGCCCGCGCCAAGCTGGGCTGGCAGGCCACCACCACCCTCGAAGAGATGATCACCGAGATGGTGGAAGCCGACTTGGCGCGCCTGAAGCCCCTCGCCCGTGCGTGATTTCGCCGGTCAGCCGGTCCTGGTTACCGGCGCCAGCGGCTTCGTCGGCAGCCATCTGCTGCCGGCGCTGGCCGCCGCCTTTCCGGCCGCCGAGCTGCACGGCACCTGCCGTGACGGCTCGCTGCCAAGCCAGGCACAGGTCGTCGGCCATGCCCTCGACCTGAGCGATACGGCTGCCACCCTGGCACTGGTGCACCAGCTGCAACCGGCCGCCATTGTCAACCTGGCGGCCTTCGCCAGCGTCTCCGGCAGTTTCGCCCAGCCCGAGCGCTGCTGGCAGATCAACCTGCACGGCACCCTCAATCTGCTGACCGCCGCCGCTGCCCTCCAACAGCCCCCGGTATTCCTGCAGATCGGTTCCGGCGACATGTATGGCGCCAGCTTCAAGCGCCATGCCGAGGTCGATGAGCAGGTGCCCCTGCATCCGCTCAACCCCTATTCCGCGAGCAAGGCCGCTGCCGATCTCGCCGCCGCCCAGTTCGCCGCCACCTCCCGGGTGCGGGTAATCCGCGCGCGACCCTTCAACCACAGTGGCGCGGGTCAGGGTAAGGGCTATGTGCTCACCGACTTCGCCAGCCAGATCGCGGCCATCGAGCGTGGCGAGCAGCCGCCCGTGCTGCGCGTCGGCGATCTCAGCGCCCAGCGCGACTTCCTCGCCGTCCAGGACGTGGTCGCCGCCTATGTGGCGCTGCTGGGTCATAGCGAAGACATCCCCAGCGGCACCGCGCTCAACATCGCCTCCGGCCGTCCGCTGCGCGTCCAGGAACTGCTCGACGCCCTGATCGATCAGGCCGCCTGCCCGATCCAGGTCGAGCAGGATCCCGCCCGCCTGCGCCCGAGCGATATCGCCCGCGCCGTCGGCGATGCCGGTGAACTCCGCCGCCTCACTGGCTGGCAACCGCGCATCGAGCCTTCTGCACTCGTCGCCCAGGTCCTCGCGGACTGGCGCCAATCCGGTTCCTGATCTCTGCCCATGAACTACTCGCTGATCCTCAACTTCACTCGGCAGGATCTGATCGATCGCCATTCCGCGTCGGTACTCGGCGCGGCCTGGACCTTCATCCTGCCGCTGGTCAACATCCTCATCTTTACCCTGGTGTTCTCCAACATCATGGGCATGCGCCTGGATGCCATGGGGATGCAGTCCCTCGGCCAGTACAGCTACAGCGTCTACCTGGTCACCGGGCTGCTCGCCTGGAACTGCTTCTCCAACACCCTGACCCGCATCACCCAGGTGTTCCACGAGAAGGCCCACCTGCTGGGCAAGGTCCGGCTGTCGCTCTGGTCGCTGCCGCTGTACATCCTGCTCAGCGAGACGGTGCTCTATGCCATCTCCATGGGCTTCTTCGTCGCCTTCCTGGCGATCATCGGCTTCCATTTCCCGTCCACCGTGCTCTGGTGGCCGGTGATCTTTCTCTGCCAGCAGCTGCTGGCCTATGCCCTCGGGCTGATCTTCGCCATCCTCAGCGTCTTTCTGCGCGACATCGGCCAGATCGTCGGCGTGGTCATGCAACTCTGGTTCTGGCTGACCCCGGTGGTCTATGTCATCACCATCATGCCCGAGCGCTGGCACCCCTGGTTCGCCGCCAACCCCTTCTATTACATCGTCGAGGCCTACCGCGCCGCCCTGATCCAGGCGAGCCGGCCGGATCTGCTGGCGATCGGCGTCCTGATCCTGGCGGGCGCCGTGCTGCTGGGCCTGGGCATCGTTCTGGGTCGCAAGCTCGAACGCGACATCCGCGACTTCATCTAGCAGGCCTTCGTCATGCTCCGCGTTTCCCATGTACGCAAGGAATTCAAGCTCTATAGCCGCCCGGCGCTGCGCCTGAAGGAAATCCTCTTCCGCCGCAGCTACCACACCCGCCATGTGGCGCTGGAAGACATCAGCTTCGAGGTCCGCAGCGGCGAGACCCTGGGCATCCTCGGCCGCAACGGCGCCGGCAAGTCCACCCTGCTCAAGATCCTCAACGGCGTGCTGCTGCCCGACGGCGGCGAGATCGACATCAAGGGGCGCGTCACCGGCCTGCTCGAACTGGGCACCGGCTTCGACGGCAATCTCACCGGGGTGCAGAACATCCTCGGCAACGGCCTGCTGCTGGGCATGAACCGCGAAGAGATCGAAGCCAAGCGCGCCGCCATCATCGAGTTCTCCGAGCTGGGTCGCTTCATCGACGAGCCCATCCGCACCTATTCCTCCGGCATGGTCATGCGCCTGGCCTTTTCCATCGCCATCCATGCCGATCCGGACATCTTCCTGGTCGATGAAGCCCTGTCGGTGGGCGACGGCCACTTCCAGCAGAAGTGCATGAGGCGCATCAAGGCCTTCCGCGCCTCCGGCGGCTCCATCATCTTCATCTCCCACGACCTCAACGCCATGAAGATGCTTTGCGATCGCTGCATCGTCCTGAGCGAAGGCCGTGTGGTCGCCGACGACACCCCCGAGGCGGCGGTCAATCGCTACAACCAGCTGCTCGGCGCCGACCGCGAAGAGCTGGAAGTGGAAGCCGAGGAGAGCGGCTACGGCACCGGCGAAGCCCGTATCGAATCCGCCGTGCTGCGCGGCGTGGGTTCCGGCAGCGATACCCTGGCCTGCGGTGACGTCGCCCATCTGGACGTCCGCGTCAGCGCGCGCGAGCACCTGCCCGACGCCACCCTGGGCATGATGATCCGTGACCGCTTCGGCCAGGACATCTATGGCACCAACAGCTTCCTGCTCGGCGTACCCCTGGTGCTGGCCGCGGGCGAAACGCGGGTGCTGCGCTACGAATTTCCCATGCGCCTCGCCCCGGGCAAGTACACCCTGACCCTGGCCCTGCACGAAGGTCCCGACCATACCCGCCACTGCTATCACTGGCGGGACAACTGCATCCGCTTCGAAGTGGCCGGCATCCTGGGTTCGGTCTTCGGTGGCCTCTGCGATCTCTCCGCCGGGTTGCACGACGTGACCCCCGTTTCCCAGCCCGCCTAGGCCCTGCCATGTCCGCTTCCCGTCCCGAACTCGCCCCTGGTACGCCCTGCTGAACCTGGAGGGCGAGGCGCTGCTGCGCGCGGCCTACCCCTACCTGCTGGGTCGCGAGATCGATCCCGAGGGGCTGGCGCATCATCTGCAGCGCCTGCGCGCGGGTGAAGACAAGCTCGAATTGCTGGCCGGCCTGCGTGATTCCGCCGAAGGCCGTGCCCACGGCGCTCCGGTGGCGGGGCTGCGTGGCGCGCGCCTGCGCCGGCGCTGCCGCCAGTTGCCATTGCTCGGCAGCCTGTTGCGCCGCTGCCCGAATGCCCAGCGCCAGCAGCGCGACGCCGCGCGCCACCTGGCCCTGCATGAACGCCTGGAAGCCCATATCCAGCGCCACGAGCAGCATTACCGGGTACTCAGCGCCGAACAGCAGGTGCTTGGCGCCCGCCAGGCCACGCCCGATCCGGCCCTGGCCGAGCTGCGCGAACGCCTGCGCCTGGCCGAGAACCTGAACCAGGAACTCCGCGCCCGCCTGACCGCCCTGGAAAGCGCGCCGCGCGCGGCGGCGTCCCAGCCGGCGCTGGCGACTGCCGTCCAGACACCCGAGATGGATGCCGCCGAGGCACCGGCCAGCAACCTGCCCAGCGGCACCGTGCCCGACAGCTTCTATCTGGCCTTCGAGGATCGCTTCCGCGGCAGCGCTGAGACCATCAACGCGCGGCTGTCCTACTATCTGCCCACCATCGCCGCCAACCCGGCTCTGGCTCGCGGACTGCCGCTGGTGGACATCGGCTGTGGCCGGGGCGAGTGGCTGGCACTGTTGCCATCTGAGGTAGAGCGCCTGGGCATCGACCTCAATGCCACCAACGTCGAGCTGTGCCGCTCCCGCGGCCTGCCCGCCGAGCACACCGATGCCATCGCCTGGCTGGCCGCCCAACCGGCCGGCAGCATCGGCGCCGTCTCCGCCTTCCACGTCATCGAGCACCTGGGCTTCGAGCGCCTCAACCAACTGCTTGATGTCTGCCTTCACGCCCTGGCGCCGGGCGGGCTGATCCTCTTCGAAACGCCCAACCCGGAAAACATCGTCACCTCGGCCAACTACTTCTGGACCGACCCCACCCATATCCACCCGTTGCCGCCGGCCTTCACCGAATTCCTGGTGCAGTTCAAGGGCTACGCCCAGGTGGAGATCCACAAGGTCAACGCCGTGGAACCCGAGCATCGCCTGCATGAAGACAGCGAAGTGGCTCGCCACGTCGACCGCTGGTTCTACGGCCCGCAGGACTACGCGGTGATCGCCCAGCGGCCTTGAGGCTTGCAGGCTTCCGGGCCCCAGAAGCCCGGAAAATGCCGCTTTCGTGCTCGCTCTGACACGACCCTTTCCCGGCAATCGGTAGCGAAGGGATAGCCTCGAATCCGCTAAAAAGTGTGAATTGGTTCACTTTTTTCTGTGATCCGCGTGACTTGTTTTGTATCCTCCCTCCGGATCGCCGAGCAAACCTGGCCGCTTCCACACCGGTCACTGCCTCGCATCAGCAACCAAACCTTCAGCTAGGGACAGCCTGAGGTCGTTGACGACCTCTACCGGAGACCAGGGACATGGCCATTACCGCATCGCAGATTCAGAATCTCTATATCGCCTATTTCGGCCGCCCGGCCGAGCAAGCCGGCCTCGATTATTGGAGTACCCAGGCGGACCTGACCGTCGAGGGCCTCAGCGCCTCCTTTGCCGAACAACCCGAATACCAGGCCGTCTATGGCGATCTTCCTCGTGAAGAAGTGGTCGCCCAGCTCTACCAGAACCTCTTCGGTCGCAAGGCCGAGGGCAACGAGCTGGACTACTGGATCGCCAGCGACGACATCAGCGTGGACCGCATGGCCCTGGCCCTGGTCAACGGCGCCCAGTCCACCGACCGTGAATTGCTCGATGGCAAGACCGAATTCGCCGCGGCGATTACGGCAGCGCAAAGCGATGCCAGTGACATTGCATCGGTAAAGGAAGCCTTCACCGATGCGAAGCTCACGATCACCGTTGAAGGGACGACCTATACACTCGAACAGTACGCCCGCGAAGTCGGTTCCCTTGGTCAGTTCTACCAACTGGCAGCCAACCAGGTAGCGGCGGTCGAACCTGCGCCGGCTACCCCGGCGCCTTCCGTACCTGCGGCAGATCCCTATGCCTACGCCTTCAACGGTGCTCTGGGCTTGCAGGATGGTCTGGGCAATTCGACGACCAACGTGCGCCTACCAGAAGGCACAACGACGACTACCATCCAGCTGAACGATGCCGCTGGTGGTACAAGAATCCAGCTGATGGATGCGCTGACCAGCCTTACGCTGCAGGGGACCGTCAGCAGTGCCCCCAACTCGAACGTATACATGCTCCTGACGGACATGGCATACCCGCATACTCTGGCCGAATTGAACGTGGCCATCAGTGGCGGTGATCGGGCCGTACCAACCAAACTGTTACTCTCGAGTTGGCATGCCCTCACAACCGTCGATGGAGCGGCCTCTAGCGGCAGTCTGGAGCTGAGTCTGGATGACTCGTACAGCCTCTCGCGGCTGACCACGGGCAGTGGTGATGACCTCCTGACCGTCAGGCATGGTGGCAGGGATCTGGTCGTAGAGGCTGGAGCGGGTAACGATACGGTTCAGGTGAGCGACGTCTATTTCGCCACCAAGCCCACCCAGCATACGACCTCGGTAACGCTGGGCGACGGCAAGGACACTTTCAGCCTCTTTACCCTGAGCAATCTGGGGCAGATGTACCTCGGTACGGCAGATAGCCTTGCTGCCGCCAACGCTGCCCTCCAGCAGGGGCTGGTCAAGGTGACCGATTTCACCTCCGAGGATCGCCTGGAGCTTGGTGCCAACTACCGCGGACTCTCCGCTGGTGGTCAGTTCGTGGCTCAGAGCGACGCCCAGCAACAACAGATCGAGACGGCTGCGACCCTGGCCGAAGCGCTGCAACTGGCGGCTAACAATGCCGCTGGCGATGCCAACCTTGCTCGTAGTACGGCTTTTCAGTACCACGGCAGCACCTACCTGTTTCTCGACCACGCCTTGAGTAGCACCGTGACGGTAGGGGATGGTCTGGTCGAGTTGACGGGCTATACAGGCCCGTTGGATGGCAGCAATTTCAGTTTCGTCGCCGATGACGACAATCCGCAGTACAGCATTGGCAGCCAGGGTGTTGCCGAGCTGGCCGATGGCAATCCGGTGCCACACTTGCGTTTCCACGCTGGCGTGACGGATGCCACGATCACCTTGCAGGAAGCCCGGGGCCACACCGGGCTGACCTTCGACGATGCGAACACCCTGACCTCCCTGACCCTGTCGGGAACCGCAGCTTCGGCGGGTTTACAGCTGACCATCTCCGAGGATTACTTCTATACCGATCAGCTTGCCAGCCTCACCCTGAAGGTCAGTGGGGGGGATACCGAAGTCCAGATTTTCGACATGACGGCCCTGAGTCGGCTCGATGCCTCTGCGTCCTCCGCCAACCTCAAGATCAGCGGGCTCTACCAGGATCTGCCGGGCTCCCTCAAAACCCTGCTCAGTGGCAGCGGCAATGACCAGCTGCTGCTGGCGTCCGGCAAGAATGCCCTGACCGTCGATGCCGGTGCGGGCGACGACACCCTGATACTCAAAGGTGCGGCAGGTCGTGATCCATCGGCAGGCTATGGCCTCTCCATGACGCTGGGGGCAGGTAATGACTTGCTCAAGCTGATTGGTCTGAGCAATCTCCTGGGCAATTTCGCGACCGGTGATGCCGATCAGGTGGCCAGCGCCAATACGGCTATCGGTCGAGGTCTGATCAAGGTCACCGACTTCTCGGCAGCCGACAAGCTCGATGCCTCGGTAGTCTTCGCTGACCCCACAACCGGCAGTCTGGTACGCCAAAGCGCTACCCAGCAGGATGCCGTCGGCAATGCGGCCAGTCTGGCGGAGGCTCTGCAATTGGCGGCTAGCAACGTTTCAGGTGCCGAGGCTCATAGCACTCTGTTCCAGTTCAACGGCAACACCTACCTCTTCGTCGATCATTCTGCCGCGACTGGCGTAGCGACTGGCGACGGCCTGATCGAGCTGACCGGCTTTACCGGGGCTTTGGATAGCCAGCACCTCATTATCGCTGCCTGATTCGGCGTGTGAGGGTTGCCACCACCTTAGGATCTCTAAAGAAGAGGTGGTGGCCTGCCTACCGCAGGGTTGGCCGGGATTCACGGTCAAGTCTCTACGCCCTCAGTCGCTTGGCGACGACGTGATTCCCTCGTGACCCTGCCCATGGAAAAAGCCCCTGCTCCATCGCTGGAGCAGGGGCTTCTTTATTACCGAGCTATCAGACGTTCGCGATACCCAGGCCAACGATGCTGTCACCGGCAGCGAAAGGCGTGCCCGCCAGCTTGATCAGCGTATCGTTCTCCACATAGGTGGTACCGCTGCCGGTGGTCTCCACATAGGCATAGGTGTCGCCCCCGAAGAGGAAGACGCTCAGGCCGTTGTCGGTCGTTGCTCCAGTGGCGGCAGTGTTCAGCGCATCCGCCAGGCTGCCTGCGGTCGACAGGTCCTGAACGGTCGCCTGGTCGGATGCCACGACCGTAGCGCCTTGCAGGGTGATGGTGTCGGCCGTATTCGCCGTTCTGTAGTCGGTGATGGTATCCAGGGCACCGAGGGTCGAGGCGTTGTTCGCGCCGAAGACGAAATTATCGATACCTGCGCCCCCAGTCAGGATGTCCGCACCCTTGCCACCGCTCAGGGTGTCAGCGCCAGAACCACCCTTAAGGACCAGGGTGCCATCGGCTTCCGCGCTACCATCGATAGTGACCGCACTGGTGACGGCAGATGCATCGATGGTCAGTGTCTTGCCCGCGGCTACCGTCTGATCCGTAAGCGTCAGGGCGTTATCGGCCACGTCCGCTAGGGTCAGGGTAGTAGTGTTGGCCAACACCACGTTATCCAGGGCGCCGGCGGTGAGCTTGTCGGTCAAGGTCACGCTGTTCAGGCCAGTAGCCGACAGCTCCGTACCCGTGGTGATAGCTTCCAGTACGCCTTGCACAGCGGTCAATTCACCAGTGATCGCGGTCAGGGCGTCGGCGGTGATTTTGCTGGTAGTCGCGTTGTTGATGGCGGTCAGAGCGGCCGCATCAGCGCTGGTATCGGTCAAGGCAAGGGTACCTTCGCCCGGGAACTGGATATTGGCCGCAGCGGCACTGGCGATGCTCAGGGTGGTACCGGCCGGTACGGTGATGCTGTTGATGGTGCCTGTCACCGTGGAGGAGCTGCCATCGCTGGTAAAGACGAAGCCGCCATTCTCTTGAGCGACCGTCAGGGCTGCGCCTGGATTGTCGAAAGTCACGGTGCCGTCCTGGCCCAAAGTGGCGGCGAAGGCCGGAGTCGGCTCGGGTTCAGGCGTCGGCTCGGGTGTGGGCGTGGTATCCGTGCCCGTGGCCTGGGCGACTGCGGCGGCAACCGCTGTATCGAGATTGGCCAGGGATTCGTCGGTGGCGTCGATGTTGCTCAGAAAATTGCGACCCACGGCCAGCGCATCCGCATCGCTGTAGCCGGTCGCACCGCTCGCCGCGACGCTGGTGGTGAAGGCATTGGCGGCGGTGAGCTTGTTGTTGGCCGCCGTGACGTCGGAGTCCTGGGCGCCCAGCAGAATGGCCAGGGCCGCCTGGGCCTGATCGACAGCGCCGCTTTCGATCTGCGCCTGCCAGTAGGCCGCGCCAGCATCGTCGGCTTCGCGCTTGAACAGATTGGAATAGATCGAGCTGATGGTCTGGTTGGTGCTCATCTCGCCGTACAGGGCTGCGGACTCTTCCGACGCGGAAAAACCGGAAAGCACCAACGACAGATCGCCTCCTTGGCTATCGACCTGATCGGCCCAGTAGGCCAGACCTGCCGGGTCCGCCGGGCGACCCAGGTAGGCGAGATAGATCTGTTGGATTTGATTCGTGTAATCCGAAGCGGCCATAGCTTTCATCCCTCTAGAAAGTTGAGCGAAGTGCCCAGGGACTGTGAAACCTATCACGGCTAAATAGACATACGATTCACGATTGTTGCGCTAAATGAAAAAAGCTGGATGTGGCAAAGTGCCTTCTATACGAAAAGTAGTCTGGAAAGAGGATTAAATGCTTCGCTCGTTTCGCCAGCGGTAAAGATGGTCGGAGGCTCATCCAGGCTTCCGTTAAGTGCAAAGAATTGCAGCTAACGGGATGCAGACGCGGCCCCAGCTCCCCGTAGGTTGGCGCTGAGCGCAGCGAAGCCCAACATGCCGAGGATGCAGCGCTTCTGTAGCTGCATTTTCTAATGGCTGCTTTGGAACAGAAAGAAAAGCGGTCGCATAAGAAGCAAGTCGGCAGGTACAAGTAGCGACGTTTTGATAGCCGGGTCAGGCTAAAAACTGATCAAAGCCGTCTTCGCATGCAGCTCGGAAGCTAGATCGCAGCAAAAAGCTTGGCTGGCTAATAGCGGCATCTGGCCAGCTTTTGGCCGGTTTTGAGCGCTTTTAACCCACTTATGGCTACTTGAAGTGCGACCGTTCGTCCGCCCGTAGACACGACCATTGGTTAGGGGAGAGGTAGGGCGTCGATCGCAGACGGTCGTAAAAGTGGAGCGAATGGTCCAGACGCAAAAGCCAGCGAAAAAAGGGTCTGCGTCAGATTTATGGCTTTTTACAGCGGTTTGTGACCGTTAAACGACGATTCCCACGGCTATGCCAGCAGGTTGAGAACTTTAGTCTCTATATCAGCGCACTCAGGGTGATGTCGACCCGATAGGTCTCGGTACGATCAATCCATCTGAGTAAAGCGTGAAAGGCTCTGAAGAAACGCTTGTTCCCGTCACAAAGGTCTGTGTAGGATTGCCGCCGATACCGCTGCTTTGTACGACGAACGCACATCCTGGATGTGAACCTCTTTACAAAGCCGTTATCGAAACGAAACCCATCATGGGGGCTTCGCCCCAGCAGTTGGGGTGAGGCGACAGGCCGGGGCCGACGGGCACCCATCCATTGACGGAAGGCCTGAAGTCGAATTCGACAAAATCTTAGGAGATGCAAGGAAATGGCTGTTACCGCTACCCAAGTTCAGAACCTGTACCTGGCCTACTTCGGCCGTCCCGCTGAAAAAGCTGGCCTGGCTTACTGGACCGCTCAAGCCAACGCTACTGTTGATCAGATCAGTGCTTCCTTCGCTCAGCAGCCCGAATACACCGCTTCGTTCGGCAGCCTGACCCGCGCTCAAGTTGTGAACCAGCTGTACGTGAACCTGTTTGGCCGCTCCGCTGCCAGCAACGAACTGAACTACTGGATCAACAGCACCGACGTAACCGTCGACAAGCTGGCCCTGGCACTGACCAACGGCGCCACCGGTACCGACCGCGTACTGCTGGACAGCAAGATCCAGTACGCTACTTCGGTTACCGCTGCCTCGTCCGCTACCGCTACCGGTTCTACCGTCAAAGGTGCCTTCACTGACAGCACCGCTACCGTCACTGTATCTGTGAACGGCACTGCTACTCCCGTTACTCTGGCCACCTACACTGGCGCTACTGCTGGTACTACCGCTATCGGTACTGCTGCTCAGTTCTACACCCTGGCCGCTTCTCAGCTGGCTAACAAGTCGGTCTTCGCTATCAATGGCAGCGCTGTTCAAGATGCCAACCTGACCAACGCTACTTCCGTAGTGTTCGCTGACGGTACCACCAGCGCTTCCATCGCTCTGAACGCCGCTAGCGGTGCTTCCACTCTGACTCTGGGCGATGCTAGCACCGTTACCGGTCTGACCCTGGCTGGCACTTCCGGTACCGCTGCAAACATTACTGGTACTACTACTACCATCAACGTCACTGAAGCCGGCAGCACCGACGTGCTGAGCTCGCTGACCCTGAATGTGTCCAGCGCTGCTACCGCTCCTACCAGCACTACCGTTGCCATCACTGGTACCGACGCGCTGACCACCATCAATGCTTCTGGCTCCACCGTCGGCCTGACCATTGATGCCAGCACTCTGACTTCCGTGACCAGCCTGACTGGTGGCTCGGGCAACGATACCCTGGGCATCTCTTCCGGTAGCAAGGCCGTTACCCTGAACGCTGGTGCTGGTGACGACATCGTCAACCTGAACGGCGTTGCTGGTACTAGCGCTACCGTTAACCACGTTGCTTCCATCACTCTGGGTGCTGGTAACGACACTCTGAATGTCAGCGCCCTGACCAACCTGGTTGGTTCTTTCACCCTGGGTACTCAGTCTGGCCTGTCCGACGCTAATGCCGCTATCGCCAATGATCTGATCAAGGTCACTGACTTCGCTGCTGGCGACAAGATCGTTCTGGGCACCAACGTTGGCGCCATCAACACTCTGACTGCTGCTCAGGCTCAGACCGTTGCTGCATCCGCTACTCTGGCTGATGCTGCTAACGCTGCTGCCCAAACTCTGGCTTCGCACACGTCTGCTGCTGCTGCAGTATCCTTCGTGTTCAATGGCAACACCTACATTCTGAACGACGCAGCTGGGACCCAAACTGTTGCCTCCAGCACCCTGACCGCTGGCGACGGTCTGATCGAGCTGACCGGCTACACCGGTGGCCTGACCAGCGCCAACTTCGCTCACGCCTAATCGCGTTAGTGATGTGAAAACGGAGAGCCTCGGCTCTCCGTTTTTTTTGCTTTAAATAAATTAAGTAGCTAATCGTCAAGATAGAGAGCCTACGCCCGAGTCAGGCGATTTATCCTAATGAGTTTATGCACTACGGGTGCTTAGCAAGATCTCATCAGCTAGGTACGAATATCCGAGTTGAGCGATGCTCGATAGGTTGCCGTTCAGGCTGTGGTCTCCTACAGCAAGCACGCCTTCAGTCGCACCTTGGGTACATCAAGTGAAGGTCGTGAGGTCATCCAAACTCATTGATCAATGAGTACAGCTTTTCGGTCTGAACTTGGCAGGGGCATCAAAATCTCCAATGCTCTCAGATGTCACTAATGCTCCCGTGCATACCCTTCCGAACGCCCGCCACGCGTGAGCTGCAGCCCTCCAACTGCGGCATCCTGACGATTGACAGCTCAACGCTTTTCGTCGGCTGTCATTGCAAATTAATCTCTCAGTCCCCAATTCTTAATAAATTCGTTAAATGGATAGCAAACCTTTGCACGCACGTCGTGCCTGGATTGAACGCTTGGTCAATTTTCGGTTTCCTATCGCCGATAACGAGGCGCCCATGAGCCCTCGACCTTCCTTGCATCTCCTCAAGGCCAACCCGGACGCGGCGCGGCCTTTTCTTTTGCCTGTCAAAATGTGAACTCCGTATCGTTTTCTCTCCCGGCTTGCTATACAGGCAGGCTAGCGGTGGCTGCCATGGGGGCGGCTGCTTCAGGGAGGAAACACGATGGCTACCGGAGATATTCGAATCGATGCGCTGCTGGAGCCGGGGCGTATCAGCCTGGCTTACAACCACCAGCCCGGCACGGGTGCGGTCATCAGCTACAGCTTTTTGCGTCAGGGTCCAAGTGACTACGCGGTAGATGATTTCCGCATGCTCGATGCTGGCCAGCAGGCCGCGGTGCGCTCGATGCTGACTGAATTTTCCAGCCAGATCGGCGTGACCTTTCAAGAGGTCGAGCAGGGCGGCTTGCTGCAATACGGCCTCTATTCCGGACGCGCCGGTGTGCCCAAATCACCTGACCACCAAGCCGAATCCTATACTCGGGATGGCGGCAGTGTGGTGTGGTTCAACTGGACGACGCCCCAGGTGGCTGACCTCAGCCGTCTACCGGGTCTGCAGTTGCTGGTACACGAAACCGGGCATGCACTGGGTCTCAAGCATCCTGGGGAATACAGCCAATACGACAAGGGCCCTTATCTGCCTATCGAGCTGGCTACGGCAGCTAATACGGCAATGGCCTACAACACCGGCGGTGCCAAGCATCTCGGTGCCTTCGATCTCTTGGCCTTGCAGTATCTCTATGGGGCGCCAGGTAATGCTGTGGCGTCCAATCCGATTACTGTTGATCAAGGCTTCACTTATGGCAGCTACTTGAACGACGCCATCAGCTTTGACTGGCACGGATATACGGGACCTTATGCGCCAGTGATCAATGGGCTGACTGGGCATGACGAGCTGACGATAAATGCTTCTTACAAGAGCGCATCCGTCAATCCAGGTCAGACCTCTGTGCTGTACAACGAGGACGGCGGTAATTACGGCGCCGTTGTTCTACAGAACGTCGAACGCGTGCATTTCACCGACCGCAGCCTGGCCCTGGATACCGAAGGCGTAGCCGGTCAGGCCTATCGTCTCTATCAAGCGGCTTTCGACCGCACGCCCGACAAGCCCGGCCTGGGCTATTGGATCGACAAGATGGATGCCGGCGCCAGCCTGTACCAGGTGGCCGCCGGTTTCGTCGCCAGCAGCGAATTCCAGGCACTCAATGGCAGTTCGCCTGCACCCCAGGCACTGGTCGCCAGTCTCTACGGCCATGTGCTGGGCCGCACCGCCGAACAGGCCGGGCTGGATTACTGGACCTCGCAACTGCAAAGCGGCGCGCTGGACGCGGCGGGCCTGCTGGCCAGCCTGTCGGAGTCGGCAGAGAACCGGGTGCTGGTCTCGGGGCAGATCGCCCAGGGGATCGAGTATCAGCTTTGAAGAGGATAGCCTTCTGCGCTCCAAAGATGCAGAAGGCGCTCCTATACTGGATTGCAATCAGCTGGAAAGTGCCTGGCGAATTTTTTCGCCACTTTCAGCATCCAGGCCGAACAAGGTTGTCATAAAGCAATAATTGATGCCGGTAATGGCTTTGATGCGCGCGGCAGTCATCGGCTGGCTGAGGCGTTGGAAATTCAGTAATCGCCTAAAGTATTCTTCTTGGCGATACTCCTCTTCGATTCTATCTTGATAGTTGCGTTTTTGCAGGTGCTTGTCCGCTTTTCCCCAGCCCACGATGCCTTTCCCTGAGCGATAGAGAAACACTGTATCGCCAGGTTGGATGCGCTCTATCTTGAGCTTCCATGGCTCGAAGTAGGCAGCAGCCTTTCCTTCTTTTAGCATGTCTTCGTGGTCTAAAGGGCTATTGCTGTAATTGGTGTTCAATAGCCAGTAACCACCTGCCAAATCTTCGTAGGGATTATCGCCTGTTCGAAAGGCTGCCATTTCCAATTGAACTTGGCCAGGTTGTGCCGATTCATAGACACGATAAATCCAGGGCCGTACATCCAGGCTGCAAGAGCGCCAATAGCGGATGGCTTCGCGCGTTCGATGGTCAACGCCGTTGGTTACTACCACGAAAACTTGGCGCTGATTGTATTTTTCTTCCGGCAAGGCGATTCCAAACGTCGCCGCATGAGCCTGTGCTAACGTTTGGGAGGGATTTTGTCGCTGGTACAGCGCGTTGAGATCGGGATAGGTCGAGCTGCCGAAGATCTGACCGTAACGCAGTACCTGAAGCAGATTCGAGCTCTGCGATTCCCAGGCCTTGAGTTCGAAGATGAAAAGATTTCCATCCTTGTCTACAGCCATCAAATCTGGCTCTTCCTGCCATTTGCGAGACTCCATGAGCAGGATGAGCTCGTCATCGGCAATCAGGCGATCCAATGTCTTGAACAGGATGTTTTGAAGATCCTCTTCGCTCAAATCGAATGTCTTGAGCGTGCGTGCAGGTGCGCGCACGGCGTCCTTGGTATGGCGATCGATGTTCAGTAACATGATTATCTCTGTCGGTAATTACACGAAAGATTTGAAGCCTGAGCCAAAAGACGCTACATCCAGTTCGACTTCATTGCTCGTGCATGCCTGTCCCTGAGTGCTTGGGAAGGAAACATAGCCCTTTAGCCAGAACTGTCTACGAGCTGAGGCAAGAGCGTAACCTGAGGAAAACTCAGTTCCCTCCAAGCGTTGTGGTGCCTCCCATGGTGCCGAGCGTTGGCGGGCACAGATTGCAACCACTAGATGTGCCATCAAGGGTAGTTCTGGCATCAGGGTCTCGTGAAAGTAAGGCCAGAACTCTTTGTCTCCCTCACTGCCACGCCACCCTTTATTAAAGCGAACTTCTTCCAGGCTTTCGTAAGGGTGTGAATGGAATGTTCCGACCAGATCGAGCTGCGGCCAGTAGCGACGGAAAATATCCCGCTTGGCAGCCACTGAATCGAGATTAGGCGCAACCGAGTCCTGACGGCGATCCGCTGAAACTTCTACCGTAGCAGTGGTGCATACGATCCGCGCTGGCCGCTGATCGAAGGCTGGGATGCAATAACCCCAGAGCAGCCCGAAGGTCTCGATCTTACCTAGGCCGTCTTTCTTACGCGCAGAGCGCTCCTTATCAAATTCATAGGCCTCGATGGCCGAGGTCAGCAGCTGGGGGGTTACTGCGTCTTCGATGATGATATGGGCTGTCATGGGAACATCCTTGTCTGTTTGGATGTTCCAGCTATCGGCACGATCAGCCCTGGCTTTAGCGAACCAGGCTGCTGTTGCGCACTGCAGATTTGAAACCGCGATAGTGGCGGCTCAGTCGTGGTAGCGTCGAATCCGTGGCCCGCGAGTCTGCAGATCCTGGGTGCAGCCCCGGCTGAGATGGCCGGTGCTGTGGTCGAGGTCGCGCTGGATATCCTTGATCACCGTGCTCAGGGTGGTCTGGCAATCCAGTGCGCGCCAGGGTATGACCTTGGTCACCGAGGCCCCATGGGCCTTGTCGTTCACGGTGAAGACCAGACTCTGATCCGCCTGGCGCGCTACCGCCTGGCAGGCGTGCGGATCGAAGGCGGCGATGAGCTGATCGATAGCGTCTTTCATGACAGGTCCTCTTGGAAGAGACAGCGCGCTGTCGGGATTCAATAGAACGCCCGGGTCAGGAGAGGTTCATTCCAGAGGGCTTCGAGATCGCGTCGGTTCAGGAAGGTCAGGCTTCGGCGGCGTTCGCTGTGCTCAAATGCCAAAGGCACCGCCGAGCATCCCTGCTCGGGTGCGGATCAGCCGACGACAGCGTTCGACAGCGGGTCCTGGGGCAGTCCGACCAGACCCACCAGCGGCTGGCCCTGGGTGAGTTCGACGCCCGGATGCTGTTGTTGAAGCTGATCGATGCGGGCCTGGGCCGACTGGCCATCGGTCACGGTAGTGAGGACGCCGGCAAGATCCGGGCGCTCGCCCTGCTGATCGAGGCGCGCTGCGTACTTGGCCACGGCGACGCGGGCGGCCAGGTGCGTGGCATCGCTCTGGTGTTCGAGGGCGGCGGTGAGGTAGGTGGCGATGAAGCTGTCACGGGGCGCGCCTTGGTCCAGGTCGGCCGTCCAGTAGGCCAGGCCCGCCGCGTCGGCGGGGCGACCCAGGACATTCTGGTAGAGAAAGTCCACGTAGGCGCCGTTGTCGAGCTGGGTCCCGGCCTCGCCGTTCTGCTGACCGGCGGCATAGAGGCTGGCGGCTACCTTGCCCAGGGTACCGGTCTGGCTGCTCACTTCGCCGGACCAGTAGCTGATCCCGGCGAAATCAGGCGCACGGTTGAAGGCCGCGACATAGAGCGCCACGAGAAGGTCGGTCTGGTTGTCGGACAGACCCGGAAGCGTGAGGCTGACGGTGGGGATGCTGGGGTCGGCCACGGAAATCGTGGGGGTCGGCGCAGCCCCGGGCGAGGGTTGCCCCGGATTCAGCGCGGCAAGGCTGAGCACCCCGTCGGCGAACTGGAAGTTCTCGACCCCGAGCACGCTGTCCCGACCATCCGGGGCGCCACTGCGCAGGTCGGTGAAGGTCAGCACGCCATTGAGCTGCTGCAGGATCGAATAAAGGCTGCGCGCGCCGGAGAAGACGGCCGTGTCGTTGCCAGTGCCGCCGAACAGCTGGTCGTTGCCGGCGCCGCCCTCCAGGATATCGTCGCCATCACCGCCTTCCAGGATGTCATTGCCGGCGAAGCCCTGCAGCCGGTCGTTGCCACCCAGGCCCTTGAGCAGGTTGCCGCTGTCGTTGCCGATCAGCAGGTCGGCCGCCGGGCCGCCGGTGGCGTTCTCGATGAGCACGCCATGGGCGATGGTGAAGCCACCGGTCAGGGTTTCCGACGTGGAGAGCCAGCCGCCACCGCCTACTTCCGCCTGTAAGGTAGCCGGGCGAAGGTCGAGCTTGGCGCGGCTGGTGCCGGTGTAGCGGATCTCGTCGATCCCGCCGGTATCCCAGAGCGTGGTATAGCCGCGGTTGGCATCGACATCGTCGCTGAAGGTATAGACGTCGTTGCCCGTCGCGCTGCGCCGGGCGCCGTACATGGCTTGCAGCGCCGCGATGTCGAGGGCGCCGAAGGAGCCCGGCTGGGCATTGAGCGAGGTGTCGAAATCCACCTGCGGTGTGAAGGGATTGTCTTCGCCCCAGAAGGGATAGGTGTAGCCCATCACCGAATAGATCTGGGAATTGAGGTGGCCGGTGCCCTTGCTGGCGGGATCGGTCACGCCCGGCAGGGGCGCGATGCCATTGCTTTCATCGTGGGGATGCTTGAGTCCCAGTGAATGCCCGAGTTCGTGAAACCAGGTTTCCGAATAGGTGCCCAGCCGCACGACGGCGGCAGACCCCGGCACATTGGGGTCGATGCCTACCACGGAGTCGACGCTGGTCACGCCGGGCGCCGGAATGCCGGCCTCGCCGCCGCCACCTTCACGCAGACGGAAGTTGATGTTGCCGGGCTCGGCGACCTGGGTGAAGGTCAGGTTGGTGAAGGCACTGGCATTGGCCAGGATCTCGCGATAGAAATCCTGCCAGTCGCCCTCATTGAAGTCGGGGATGCCATTCCGATTGATATCGCCGTAGGCGAAACTATAGGTCAGGGCCTGGGTGTTCCAGGCGTTGCCGATCAGTTGGCCATCGACGACGGGGTTGCCGGTAGCAGGAAACGAGCGGTACAGGTCACTCATGCAGGGCTCTCAAGGCAGCGGGATCTCATCCTTGAGGGCAGGGCGGCTCGCCACCGAGGCGGCAGAAGAGGCTAGCGAAGTTCGCTGGCCTCTTTCCAGAGCGGTTCGTCAGAATCACCAGAGGCCTGGTCGGAGCCGGGGATTCACTTCATGTTGCTGAAGGCCGCCGAGGTGCGGGCGTCGAAGTTGCTCTTGTCGCTGTCGCCCAGGCCGCGCACCATGGCCAGCACCAGGGTCTGCGGCTTGACGTTGCCGTTGCTCAGCTCGCCGACCCAGTAGTTGAGACCTGCCGTTTCGGCGCTGCGGCCGATGACGTTGGTGTAGACCTTGCTGACCAGTGCCGCATTGCTCAGGCCTTGGTACTGACCGCGGTATTCGGGGCTTTCGGTGAAGCTGGCGGCGATCTGGCCCACGTTCATCTCGCCGGAGGCGACGCGGTTGGCCCAGTACTGCAGGCCGGCCAGATCCGAGGCGCGGCCCATGTACGCCAGGTACAGCTGCTGGATGCCATTGAGATCGGCCTGGCTGGCGCTCTTGGGCGCCTGGGCGCCAGGACCAAAAGTGCTGCAGCTGCTGCCATCCAGGTACTTGGCCAGGGTCGGCCACTGCGGACGGGTCTGGCCGTTCACCGGCTCCACCGACATGTTGTAGTTGGCCCAGCCCGGGCCGGCCGCCCAGTAGGTGGCCGGGATGCAGTTCTGCTTCAGGTAGGCGAGCATGTTGTCCATGATCACGTTCCAGCGCGGATCGCTATCCGGTATGCCGAATTCGCCGATGAAGCCGCGCTTGCCGTTCTTTTTCAGCCATTCCACGAAGGGCCGAACCCGCTGCACGCCATAGTCGTCCGCATAGGCGGCGGCGCTGGTGTTGGAATAGTTGCCGCCACCGCCGTCACCGTCGAAATAGGTGTGGGCTTCGAAGATCAGGTTGTTGACCGGATCGCGCAGGGCGAGCAGCGAGTCGTTCCACTGCGGCCAGCGGGTGGCCTCGGCCCAGCCGTTGCCCTCGATGAAGATCGGCCGCACGTTGTCCACGCTGCGCACGCCGTTGATGCCGTACTGGGCGGCCACGGGCCACTGGGCGGTGGCGTCGTGGGGTTCGTTCATGATGTCGTAGCCATACAGCGACGCCTGGCTGCTCCAGCGCTGGGCGATGCGGGTCAGCACATCCTGGTAGTGGTTGTAGCCGACGCTGCCGGTGCCGATCACCGTGCCGCGGTATCTCATGTAGTTGTGCAGATCCAGGATGATCTTGATGCCGTGGTTCTGCGCATAGAGGAAGGTGCGATCGATCAGGCCGGCATAGGTCGGATCGAAGGCGCCGCCCAGGCTGGGTTGCAGGCGTTCCCAGATGATCGGGAAGCGGACCAGCTTGACGCCGCGCGCGCTCCACTGCTGGAAGTAGGCCTCCACCGGAAATATGTAGTTGCGCTCGTTCAGGCCCGGCAGCACCTGGCTGGCGAAGCCGGCGCCGGAAAGGTTGAGGCCGACCAGCTCCACGGCACGCGCGGGGGCGGCAGCGCCCAGCAGGGCGCCAAGGGTCAGGATGCCGCCCAGGGCGGCCAGGGTTTTGCGAAGGGTCATGAGGGTACCGGGATAGGTGCTGCCGCCGGGCTCCTGCCCGGCCTGCCAACTACAAAATTCTGGCGACTGTCCTCAGCCAAGATTTGGCGCTTTCTTGACGCTTACCGGCCCAGTTTCAAATCCTGTGCCAGGGCTCAATCGTTTCGTCTCTCCTCGCTGATTCGGCCAGGCCCCGCTTTTCTTGACCCCCGATTGCCAGGGCGCCGACGAGGTGTCGGCGGTGGGAACGGGCGGAGACGTTCATCCAGGGCGCCCGAGCGGGTATCCTTGCCGTCTCCTCGCGATGGCCTGGCCATCGTCTCCCTCCTGTCCGACCGAGCGCCCCCGCGATGTCTACCCCTGGCCCCGACCTGGATCTTTCCCGTCTCGACGATCACCTCGCCAACCTGATCGCCGACATTCGCCAGCGCACCCAGGCGCTGCAGCCGGCCGCGGCGCCGGCCGAGCCCACCTGGGAGGCCCTGCAGGAGCTGGACGACGAGGCCCTGGTGCGCGCGGCCTATCACTACCTGACCGGGCATCCCATCGAGCCGGAGCGGCTGTCCCACTACCTGACCCGGCTGCGCAGCGGCGAGGATCGTTTCGATCTGCTGGCGGCCATCCATCTCAGCCCGGAAGGGCAGCGCCATGGCGCCGCCGCGCCGGGACTGCGCCGTGCGCTGCTCAAGCGCAAGCTGCGCCGGGTGCCGGTGATCGGGCGACTGCTGAGCCTGATGCTGGAGGTGGCCGGCCTGCCGGGGCGGCAGCAGCGCGACAATGCCCGCTACTACCGCTGGCAGAACCAGCTGGCCTTGCAGGCGATCCTGCTGCAGCAGCAGAGCAACCTGCTGGAGTGGCATCAGCAGCGCTGGCAGGTGCTGCAGGATCAGGCGCCCGAGCCGCGCCTGGGCGAGCT
Source organism: Pseudomonas oryzihabitans (assembly GCF_014522265.1). Lineage (GTDB taxonomy): Bacteria > Pseudomonadota > Gammaproteobacteria > Pseudomonadales > Pseudomonadaceae > Chryseomonas > Chryseomonas aestiva. The sequence goes on along the minus strand of NZ_CP017024.1, from coordinate 1,418,010 downwards.
GGAGCACCAATTGGCCCAAGTCGAGGCGCAGCTGGCCCAGGCCCAAGCCCAGCTGGATCGTGGCGAGCAGGAGCTGCGGATGCGCCTGAATCTACTCGAAGCCGCACCGGCCCTGCCGCTGGCGCCGCAAAGCGCCGCGCTCGGCGTACCGCTGGCCCTGGAACGCACCCTGCGTGAGCATTTCGCCCTGGACGAACAGGCCCTGCGCGGCCTGCTCGGCTTCTATCTGCCGCTGGTCCAGGAATGCCTGCCGGTGCGCCAGGGCCTGCCCCTGGTCCAGCTCGACTGTGGCGCCGGTCAGTGGCTGGCGAACCTGCCGCAGGGCGTCAACGGCCTCGGTGTGGAAACCGATGCCGAAGTGGTCGCCCAGGCCGTGGCCCAGGGTCTGCCGGTCGTGCAGGGCGAGGCTCTGCGCTGGCTGAGCGAACAGCCGGCAGCCAGCATCGGGGCGCTGTGCGCCTTCGAGCTGGCGGATCGACTGGATATGGCACAGCTCTCCACCCTGCTCGACGAAGCGCTCCGGGTCCTGGTCCCGGGCGGCCTGCTGCTGTTGCAGGCGCTCGATCCCGCCGAGGCGTCCAGCGCCTGCGCCTTCTGGCTCGATCCCGCCCGGCAGCGGCCGCTGCCGGCGCCGCTGCTGGAGTTTCTCTGCCAGCACAAGGGCTTCGCCCAGGTGGCCATTCAGCGGCCGTTGGAAGCCGAGTTGTTGCTGGAGGGCCAGCAGGCGGAGCCCCTGACCTGGCAACACTATGCCGTGTCGGCCTTCAGAGCCGAAACGGCATGACCCAGCCCCTCGCCACCTTCCACCAGTGGGTCCTGGGGCCCCTGACCGGACCCTATGGCTGGACCTATCTGCTCGGCCTGCGTGACGTCGCTCGCCGGGCCGGTCTGGCGGCGGACATCTATACCGACGAGCCGCCGGCGGAGGGGCCTGCCGACCTGCGTCCGCTCGCTGACTATGCCGGCGCCGGCGTGGACGAAGTGCTGCTGGTGCACGGCCAGCTGCAATCCGCTCAGGCACGTCGCCTGGCGCGCTGCCAGGGGCGGATCCTGGTCTTGCCGGGTACCCAGGTGGAGGCCGTTGGCCTCGCCGAGGTGATTGCCCGACAGCCCGCCATCCGTGGCGTCCTGAGTGGCGAGCCGGGCGTACTGGAAGCCCTCTATGCCCGTGACGTTACCGTGCCGGTCCGCCGGGTCGAGCAACTGCAGTGGCAGGTGCCGCCGGTTCCGGCGCCCCTGGATCTGGATCGTCCCCGTCCCTTCACCGTGCTCGTGCACGCGCTGGAGCTGCAGCACGCGGAAGCGGTCAGCGGACTGCTGCAGCTGGCTCAGTTGCCGGGTGCCCCCTGGCGGCTGTGCGTCTATGGCGATGAGCAGCCGGCGCCGCGCGCCGACTTTTTGGCTGGCATGGCCGCCATGGAGCGGGTGGAGTTGACCGTGCTGCGCGCCGAGGAGCCGCTGCCTGCGGTGGACCTGGCATTCAGTCTGGAGCCCAGGCCCGATCCGGCCTGGCTGCTGCGCCTGCTGGCGCTGGGCATTCCGCTGGTGGGCAATGCCCAGAGCGGGGCAGGGCGCGAAATCCTCGGCGACGGCTATTGGCCGCTGGCGGCCACCGCGCCCGCGCACACGGCGGATGTCCTGCAACGCCTGATGGACAATCCGGCGTTGCGCTACGGGGTGCAGCGCCGGGCTGAAGATCAGGCCCGTCGCTGGACGGCGGAAGGCTTCTACGCCTGGCTGGCGGATGAGTTGCTGGCGGACGGAATCCGGCTGCCGCAGCCCCGGCAAGCGCGCGTCGAGGTGCGCCTGGAAGGTCCGTTCGACAGCAGCTACAGCCTGGCGGTGGTCAACCGCGAACTGGCCCGGGGCTTCGCCGCCATCGGCGCCAGCGTGGCGCTGCGAGCGACCGAAGGTCCGGGGCCCATTCCCGTGTCCCCCGAGTTTCTCGCCGCCGACCCTGCCAGCGCCGCGGCCCATGCCCGTGCCGATCAGCCGGCAGCCGCCGTGTTGCGCCTGCTCTATCCGCCACGGGTGAGCGACATGGCGGGCGAGGTCCGGGTGCTGTCCTGCTATGGCTGGGAGGAATCCCTGCTGCCGGTGGAGGCCGTGGCCGGCTTCAATCGCTATCTGCAGCTGGTCACCAGCATGTCGTCCTATGTGACCCGGGTGCTGGAGGACAATGGCGTCGACGTGCCCGTGGTGACCGTCGGCCTGGGCGCCGATCATATCCTGCGCACCCCGGCGGAGCCGGCGCTGCTTGGTCGGGCGCTGCCCGGCAGTACCACGACGCTGAAATTGCTGCACATCTCGTCCTGCTTTCCGCGCAAGGGCGTCGACGTCCTGCTCGACGCCTATGCCCGTGCCTTCACGGCGGCGGATGACGTGGTGCTGGTCATCAAGACCTTTCCCAACCCCCATCACGATATCGCCGCCGAACTGGCGGCCTGGCGCGCGCGGCATCCGGCGGCGCCGGCGGTCGAGCTGTTCAATCTCGATCTGCCCGAGGCGGCGATACGCGCCCTCTACGTCTGGGCCGATGTGCTGGTGGCGCCCAGTCGCGGCGAGGGCTTCGGCCTGCCCCTGGCCGAAGCCATGCTGCACGAGTGCGCCGTGGTCACCACCGGCTATGGCGGCCAGACGGATTTCTGTACGCCCGAGACCAGCTGGCTCATCGATTACCGCTTTACCCGCGCCCAGACCCACATGCAGCTGAGCGGCTCGCTGTGGGCCGAGCCGGATACCGATCACTTGGCGCGGCTGTTGGCCGACTTCGCCGCCGCGCGCCGCGAAGGCCGCTGGCAGGCCCTGGTGCGCTCGCGCCTGCTGCGGGCCGACCGCCTGATTCGCCGGGACTACACCTGGGAACAGGTCGCCCGCCGCACCCAGGCCGCCATCGCCCGGGTCCGGGCGTTGCCGCCCTGCAAGCCGCAGCCCCGGGTCGGCACCGTCACCACCTGGAACAGCGCCTGCGGTATCGCCGGCTATAGCCAGCAACTGATCGCCGGCCCCCTGGCGGCCACCCAGGTGTTCGCCAACCGCCACGTCGCCCTGATCAATCCGGAAGGGCAGGAGATCCAGCGGGTCTGGGATCAGGGCGGCCAGGATTCGCTCGACGATCTGCTGCAGGCCCTCGATCGTCAGCCGGTGGACATCCTGCTGATCCAGTTCAACTTCGGCTTCTTCGGCCTGGTGCCTTTCGCCCGCTTCCTGCACGAGGTGCATCGGCGCGGTATCCGCACCCTGGTTACCTTCCATTCCACCGCCGATCTCGACCGGCCGGGCGATCACCGCAGCCTGCGGCAACTGCGCCTGGCGCTGCGCCAGAGCAGTCGCCTGCTGGTGCACAGCAGCCACGACCTCAATCGCCTCAAGGACTTTGGCCTGGCCGACAACCTGATGCTGTTCCCCCACGGGGTGATGCCGCCGCCCCAGGCGCTGGAACTGCCGGACGAGGCCCAGGCCCTGGCCGGACGGCGCATCGTGGCCAGTTACGGCTTCTTGCTGCCGCCCAAGGGCATCCTGCAGTTGATCGAGGCCTTCGCCGAGGTCGCCGCCGAGCACGACGACCTCTACCTGCTGCTGGTCAACGCCCAGTACCCGGTACCGGAAAGCGCGGCCCTGGCCGAGGAGTGCCGCCAGCGGATCGCGGCGCTGGGCCTGGAAGGCCGTGCCCGGTTGATCGACCGCTTCCTGGACGACCGCGAATCCCTGGCCTGGCTGAGCCTGGCCGAGGTGGTGGTCTTTCCCTACCAGCACACCCAGGAGTCTTCCAGCGCTGCGGTGCGCTGGGGCCTGCTGGCCGGCAAGCCGGTGCTCTGCACGCCGCTGGACATCTTCGAGGACGTCGACGAGGCGGTCTACCGGCTGCCCGGTACCGATGCCCAGGCCATCGCCACGGGACTGCGTGAGCATCTGGCCGCCCAGCGACCGGCGCGGCAGGGGGAATGGCTGCGCAGTCACGCCTGGCCAGCCATTTCCAACCGTATCGACGGGCTGTTCCGCGCCCTGGCTCAACAAGCCGTTCGCGATCGTTCAAAGGCTCAGGAGCTTTCATGACTGCTGTTACCGGCCGCCTGGCCGTTCTCGACCGGCCCATGGGCCGTACCCTCTACTACGGGTTGGCCCTGTTGCTGGGGGTGCTGTACATCGCGCGCATCTTTCCGTGGGACTTTCTGACCGGTCACTCGGGCTTCTTCTTCGACAACCGCACCGATCCGACGCAGCACATCACCGGCATGTGGGCCTTCGTCCAGGACCGCTGGCGCTTCCCGCTGCTCTATACCCGGCTGCTCAACGCCCCGAGGGCCTGTCGGTGGCCTATACCGACAGCATTCCGCTGGCGGCCATCCTGTTCAAGGTGATCTATCCCTGGCTGCCACCGGGCAGTCACTACTTCGGCGTCTGGACGCTGGGTTGCTACCTGCTCCAGGGGCTCGCGGGCGCCTATGCCGCGGCGTCCTTTCGCGGCCGTACTCCGGCAGCGCTCCTGGGCGGTACGCTGTTCGCGCTGATGATGCCGGCGCTGATGATCCGGATTCCCCACGCGGCGCTCAATGCGCAATTCCTCATGATCCTGATGCTGGCGCATTACGCTCGGTTATCGCGCGGACAACTGGTTCCCGGGCAATTCTGGCGTTATGGCACGGCGCTGCTGGTGCTGTCGGCCACCATCCACCCCTATCTGATCGCCATGCTCTATCCGCTGTATGGCGCTGCCTCCCTGGCCATTGGCGTTCGTCAGTCCAGCCCCTGGCGTAAGGTGGCCATGGCCCTGGTCGCGCCGCTGCCCCTGCTGGCGCTGGTGCTGTACGTACTGGGCTATCTGAGTTTCAGCCAGGGCATGCCACCGGCTGAGGTGGGCTACATCGAATCCTCGATGAACCTGCTGTCGCCGTTCCTGGGAACCCACCTGGCGCCCAGCGTGTTCCTGCCCTCCGGCGATTTGGTCCTGGATGCGACCGGGCTGCAGATCGACGGCCACAACTACCTCGGCGTTGGCCTGCTGGCCATGCTGCTGAGCATCCTGCTGCTGGCACCGCGCTGGTTGCTGTCGCAGTGCCGTCAGCACTGGGTGCTGCTGCTGGTCTTCATCGGGCTGACCCTCTATGCGCTATCCAACCGCGTGTATCTGGGCGGGACGGCGCTCTTCGAGTACCCGTTGCTACCCGGCGTGAAGCAGCTGGCGCGTATCTTCCGGGGCTCGGGACGGTTCTTCTGGCCGGTGGGCTATGGCCTGCTGATCCTGGCTCTGGGCTTCTACCTCACCCGGGCGTCCAGTGTCTGGCGTCTGGCCCTGCTGGCGCTGATCGTGGTGCAGTACGCCGATACTCGCCATCACCGGGGTTACCTGGTGGAGGCGGCCAGCCGCCAACCCCATTTCGACTATGACCGTGCGACCTGGGATGCGCGGGTCGCCTCGGCGACCGAGGTCCACCTGCTACCCAACTACGGCTGTGGCGGCAAACCCTTCGATGCGCTGTTTCTCCAGTACTTTTCCGCACTCCACGCCGTGCCGCTCAACACCGGTTTCATCGCCCGGGTGGTCGGCGACTGCGCGACCAAGGCGGCGGTGCTGGATCGGCCCCTGCGGCCTGGCCAGCTCTTCGTCTTCGGCCGTAGCGAGAATGCCTATTCCCGCGAACGGATCGAGCAGGCCATGGGCGGGCACTATGGCCAGTGGTGCCGCGAAGAAGACATTGGCACGGTGTGCCGGATCGAGGCGCCCTGACGGGCGCCTGCATTCAACGCGATGTTTCTTTTTCGGTCACCGGTTGCTGCGCAGTACCGCGGGGCTTCTGTTCGCGCTTGATCACATAGCGTGGCCGGCGCTTGCTCTCGATGTAGATGCGGCCGATGTACTCGCCCAGCACGCCGATGCCGATCAGTTGCACGCCGCCGATAAAGAGGATGGCGGTCATCAGCGAGGGGTAGCCGGGTACCGGGTTGCCATACAGCAGCTTCTCGAAAACCATCAGGGCGGCATAGGCCAGAGCGAACAAGGCCACGGCGCCGCCTAGATAGGTCCAGAGGCGCAAGGGAAGGGTGCTGAAGGACGTGATGCCTTCCAGGGCCAGGTTCCACAACTTCCAGCCGTTGAACTTGCTGGTACCGGCGCTGCGTTCGGCACGCTGGTATTCGACGATGCGTGTCTCGAAACCGACCCAGGACAGGATGCCCTTCATGAAAAGATTGCGCTCGGGCATCTCCTTGATCGCTTCCACGACCTCGCGACTCATCAGCCGGAAGTCACCGACATTCTCCTCGATGGGGGTATGGGTGATCCGGTTGTGCAGGCGATAGAAGCATTCGGCGGTGAAACGCTTCAAGGTCGTGTCGCTGCTACGGTCGACCCGCTTGGCCAGGACCACGTCGGCACCGTCGCGCCACTGCGCCAGCAGGCGCGGCACTACATCCAGGGGATCCTGCAGGTCCACGTCGATGGGGACCACGGCATCCCCCGCGCGTGCTCGATGCCGGCGAAGAGCGCCGCTTCCTTGCCGAAGTTACGGGAAAGATGCAGCACCACCACGCGCTCGTCACGGGCGTGCAGCAGGTCGAGCTGCTGCGCGGTGGCGTCACGGCTGCCATCGTTGATAAAGACCAGCTCCAGCGACAGCTGGCTGAGCTCGGGATGATGGCAGACCGCATCGTAGAACAGGCCGATGGCCAATTCTTCGTTGTAGACCGGAACAACCAGGGAAAGCTGCGGCGTCGTTTTCATCGGAAAGCCCAAAGCGAAGAAGCCAGATAGCTGAAGACGGGGACCAGCGCGGTGGCCACGACGATCGCCAGGAACGCAGACAGTCCCAGGGCGAGTAGACCCGTCAGGAGCAGATTGTTGAGCGCAAACCCGGCGATCGCCACGACGAAGAAGCGCAGGATCGAGCCTTGGCGAGCAAAGGTCAGGTAGCGGTGACCGCAGTAGGACACGCCGAAGGCCACCAGAAAGGCGACGAGGTTGGCTCCATAGGGCTGCAGCGCGAAAAGTGCCAGCAGCGTGCCTGCGACCAGGATATGGACCAGGGTGGCAAGGCCGCCCACCAGGATGAAACGCAGCGGTCTGAGCCGATCGTCGTTGAGCATCTGCATCAGGGACATGAGGGTGGTTGACCTCCGGGGACGCGGCAGGATGAATTGAACGGCAGAGTCTACCGAGGGTGTCTGTAGCCGTCTGCCGTACCTGGGCTAGCGGCATCGGGGGCTACCTGCGCATAGACCGTCGCGAGTCGTCGACCCAACTGATCCGCCTGGAAGTGCCGCTCGAAATGGGCGCGCGCGGCGGCGCCGAAACGTGCCCGCTCTTCCGGCGCCTGCCAGAGCCGCAGCAGGGCTTCCCGGATCGCGGCGGAGGTGGGCGCCACATCGAGGCCGGTCTGTTCGTGCCGGTTGATCTCGCTCATGCCCGACCCTATGGCGCAACTGATCAGCGGCTTGCCGTACATGGCCGCTTCCAGCAGGGCCATGCCGAAGGCTTCCGAGCGCAGGTGCGACGGAAAGACAAAGGTCTCGGCGAGGCGGTAGAGCGCCGCCACGTCTTCTTCCGGCAGGCGTCCGAGGAAGTGGCAGTTGCGCAGGCCCAGGCGGTGGGCCTGGGCTTCCAGCGCGGTCCGTTCCGGTCCGTCGCCAACGATGGCCAGCGGCAGGTCCAGGTCGGCGAGGGCGTCGAGCAGCAGGTGCAGGCCCTTGTAATAGCGCAGCACGCCGACGAAGAGCAGAAAGCGCGGACCCAGGCGCTGGCGCCATTGCGCAAGGCACTCTTGGGACGGCGCCGGATAGCTGGCTTCGTCGAGACCGTACGGAATGACCTCGGTGTGCGCCTCCAGGCCGCGCAACTCCTGGCTGCTGCGCCTATAGGGCTCGGTGGCCACGATGATCCGGCTGGCGCGACTCAGGAAGTGGCGCTGCAGGGGGCGATAGAGTTGCAGCAGATGGCGTTGCTTGACGATATCCGAGTGGTAGCTGACCACATAGGGCTTGCCCGGCCGCACCGCCAGTTGCAGCACGTCCATGAACGGCCAGGGGAAGTGATAGTGGATGACGTCGCTGTCGCGCGCCGCCCGGGCGAAGGCGCCGAAGGCCGCGAGGGATAGACCGGTAGAGGCGATATTGGCGTCCTGGCGCACCCGCTGCACCGGAATGCCCTCGACCTCGATGCATTCAGGGGAGGGCTGTTCGCTCAGGGTCAGGATCCGATTGCTCACCCCCAGCGTGCGCGTCGCGCCGCACATCTGACGTATCACCTGCTCGATACCACCATGGGTATCGGGGAGGTAGGTCTTGAATACATGGAGGACACGCATGCGGATCCTGCGCCACGGCAGCCTGAGGGGCGCGAAGTCTAACATGCGGTTTGGCCTGGCTCCCTGACGCCAGGCCGCCTTGGCTTCATGCTAGAGTGCCCGGCTTCACGCCAGCGCCGTCCGGCCCTCGTCCAACTGCCGCCACTCTCGCCATGGTCTTCAGCTCTTTCGCCTTCCTGCTGGTCTTCCTGCCGCTCGCCTTCCTGGGCTTTCTAGGGGTGCGCCGGCTGGGGCGGCAGAGCTCAGTCTTCTTTCTCCTGGCAGCCTCCTGGCTGTTCTATGCCTTCTGGGACTGGCGCTACCTCTTTCTGCTGCTGGCCTCCATGCTGGTCAACTACGGACTGGGCGTGCAGGTATGGCGACACCGCAGCCGGCGCTGGCTGGTGGGGGCTCTGGTCTTCAATCTGGGGCTATTGGCCTATTACAAGTACCTGGGCTTCTTTGCCGGCATGGCCGGGCTGAGTCTGCCCGGCCAATGGGTGCTGCCACTGGCCATTTCCTTCTACACCTTCCAGCAGATCGCCTGGCAGGTGGATCTCTACCGCGGCCGGCTGGCGGCGCCGGGGCGGCTGGGCGACTTCATGCTGTGCGTGAGTTTCTTTCCACACCTGATCGCGGGCCCGATCTGCCGCCCGAGCAGCCTGCTACCGCAGATCGAGCGCGGGTTTGCCACTCGCCCCTGGCATTGGCAACTCGGCGCGACGCTGTTCGTACTGGGGCTGGCCAAAAAGGTGCTGCTCGCCGACAGCCTGGCGCCCGGCGTAGATGGCCTGTTCGACCTGGCCCAGCCGGCTGCGCCCCAGGCTGTGTTGGCCGCCTTGAGTTATGGCCTGCAGTTGTATTTCGACTTTTCTGGCTATGCCGACATGGCGGTAGGTCTGGGGCTGATGTTCGGCATTCGCTTGCCCATCAACTTCCGCTCTCCCTATCGCAGCCGTTCGATCATCGAGTTCTGGCGACGCTGGCATATTTCGCTGTCACGGTTTTTGCGGGATTACCTCTATATTCCCCTGGGCGGCAGCCGCCATGGGCGGGGCCGTCAGTGGCTGAGTCTACTGATCACCATGCTCCTGGGCGGACTCTGGCACGGCGCTGGCTGGCAATTCATCCTGTGGGGCGCCGCCCACGGCACGTTGCTCTGTCTGAATCATGCCTGGCGCTGGCTTTCGCCCTGGCGCCTTCCGGGACCCCTGGCCTGGGCCTTGACGCTGGTGATGGTGATGCTCGCCTGGATCCCGTTCCGGGCCAGTGACCTGGCGCATGCCCTGACCCTGATCACCGCTCTGGGGCAGTGGAGCTGGCCGAGTCTGCCTGGGCTGGGGGTGTTGCTGGTGGAAGCATCCGCCCTGCATCTCGATCGTTCGCTCTGGCTGGCGGCACCGCTGCTGCTGGGGGTATGCGTGGTGGCGCCCCGTGCGTTCACCATCGCCTTGCGTTTGTCGCCGATCTGGCGGGGTCTGGTGGGCGCCATCCTGGTGCTGCTGGTGGCCAAGGCGATGCTCGCCCGCCCGGACCGAGCCTTTCTCTACTTCAATTTCTAGCGATCATCATGCGACGTACCAGACGCTTTTTCCTGGGAGTATTCATCGGTTGCCTGTGCTTTGGCGTCGCCTGGGTCATGCTGGTCGCAGGCCAGCTTGGCCGGCCCTTCGTCAACAACCTCTGGGTCGAGGGCGCCTATGCCAAGAAGCTGGCCCGCGCGGCAAGTGTGCAAGCGCCCAAGCTGGTGGTAGTCGCGGGATCGGGTGCCATGTTCGGCATCGACTCACCCCAGCTCGAGCAGGCCTTCGGCCGGCCTGTGGTGAACCTGGGGGTCAATGCGGGCATCCTGAGTCCCTATCTGCTGATCTACGCGCGTCAGGCGGTAAAGCCCGGGGATTGGGTACTGCTGCCGCTGGAGTACCCGCTCTATCACGATCGCTTCGAAGTGAACCAGGTCTACCTGGAATACTGGCTGAGCCATCCAGTCAGCTATGGCCTGAATCCCTGGCGACTGGCCAAGCTTCTGGCGATGACGCCGCTGGAACGCGTGGTCCAGGGTTATCGCGGCGTGCCGGCAGGCTTTCAGGTGGCAGGACTCTATGGTGCGCAGCATCTGGATGAGCGGGGCGACCAGGCCCTGAGTCGGCATGAGGAGCGTAGTCCTGAGCTGTTCGCTGGCGCGCTTCACTCAGCGGTCCAGCATTACGGTGCTCAGGCCACAGCGCTGAGTGGCAGCTGGAAGCTCTGGCAGGCCTTTGCCCAGGAGGTGGAGAGGGCCGGTGGCTGCGCGGTGTTCGTACCCCCTGCCATGCTCGATCGGCCGGCTTATCATGACGATCCGGTCGAGCGGGCCTTTTATGAGGGCCTCCCTGCAGCGGCCCGCGCGCATGGCTTGACGTATCTGGGGCGACCGCTGGATTTCATGTACCCGGCGGATGACTTCTTCGATACCAACTATCACCTGACGGCCGAGGCGCGCCAAAGACATACCGCACGGTTGATCGCCTTGTTACGGTCTTCTTCGGCGCATTGTGGTTTCGTCAGGGCCGCTGGAGGCTGACGGGACCCTTCCAGATCAGCAGGAATTTGCCATCGACCTTTTCCTGATGTTCCGGCACGCCAAGTTGGCGAATGGCATGGATAACCTGCTGCTCGGTATCGCAGATCAGAAAGCTGCCGCCGTTATGGTGCCATTCGGGCTTTGATAGCCAGTCGAAGGGCTTTGCCCCTTCGGCATCGATAATGATCGGTGAGATTTCAGCGTCTGAAACGACGGCGTTGACGCTGGCATTCCAGAAGGTCGCGTAACCGTCCTGCAGGTTGTGCTTGAGCAATACCTGGGCAAGCGGAAAGCTGCGGTTGGGTGTCCTGTAGTCCCACTTCGGCACGGCCAGAATGGTGGCTGCATAGGCGAGGGCAATGCCACTGCCCAGGACAACCATCCTGCGTTCAATCAGGAGATGACGCCCCAGGACGATAGCGCCGAGGATGAATACCGGAACCAGATAACGCGTGGTCATCAGGTTCACCGGCAGATTGCTGAGCACATAGGCGCCCAGCAGGATGGCCGCGCCCAGCAGGCAGCCGGTGCTTAGCGTATCCAGTGCCCGTCGCTGCCTGGCGATCCAGTAGAGCGCGCCGAAGAAACCAAAGGCAATCGCGGCATGGAAGGCCTTGCTCAGGCCGCCGTGTGAAAATATCCGCTGATCGAAGAACTCGGCGTCGAAGAACGCCAGCATGCCCTGCAAGGTAAGTTCGAGGTTTTGCCACAGGGCGGCATAGCTTGCGAATCTCAGCGGTGGCAAGCCGGGCGTGGTAAAGCCGCCCGCGGCTTTGACCATCAGGGCCAGCAGCTTAGCCAGGAGCACCGCCGCGATGCAGCTGGTGATGACCCACCACAGTTTCGGATTGTGGCGCACCTTGATCAGCACGGCAGCGAGCAGTGGCAGCAGCAGAACATAGCGAACGATGTCGTCACTGAAGAGCACGAGGCCCAGCAACAGGGTCAGCAGGGCCAGCCGCCAACGACCCTGGCGCTCTTCGTAGGTCTCTACCAGCCACCAGGCCAGCAAGGTTGCCAGGTAGGCGCCCATGTGGATGCAGGGGACCAACAGCAGGTTGCTGGCGAAAAAGCCGGGTGCGGCCACGATCACCAGGGGCGGTAGCCCTGCGATACCGCGCTTGCGAACGATGAGGTGGGCCGCGACCACTACCACGCCGGCGAGCAGCATCCCGGGCACCACATAGGCCCAGCTCAGGTGCCAGCCAAACACCTTGATCAGCACCGCATACGGCAGGACTTCGGTGAAGTAGAACGAGACCGTGGACAGATTCCAGCCGCTCAGCAGCAGATTGCCGGCGGCGATATCCTGGGCTTCGAGCAGCGCCGATGCAGCGTCGGAGTTGAGCGGCACCTGAGTGGCGAAGCAGGAATAAAGTACCGACAGCGCAATGAAACTCAGCAGGTACCAGGCGGTATTGGACTTCAAGGAAACAGACATCAACTCTTCTCGTATAGGTCTTGCCGGTTATGCGCAGGGCTCACGGCGCGGCCGCGGTAAGGCTGGCGATGAGATCCTCGACCCGAATGGCCCAAGTCATTTCTCGCGTACGAACGATGCCCGCCTCGGTCAGTTGGTTGCGCAGGTCCGCGTCCTCTAGCAGACGCTTGAGCCCCGTTGCTATTGATGACTCATCCAGGGGGTCGACCAATACCGCAGCGTTTCCGGCGACCTCAGGCATCGAACTCACAGTGGATGTCAGGACCGGGCAGCCAGCGGCCATGGCTTCAGCGATAGGCATGCCATAGCCTTCATAAAGCGAGGGATATGCCAACAGTGTCGCGTTGGCATAAAGCGCGGGGATATGGCGTTGATCGACATAGCCGAGGAACAGTAACTCACCTGCCTCTTGCAACCTGGCCATCAGCTCGGCCAGCTCCGAATTCTGCCAGCCGGGTGCGCCTGCCAGGACCAGTGGATAACGCTGGCGTAGGGCAGGCGGCAGGCTTTCGAAGGCTCGTAGCAGGCGTGCGAGATTCTTGCGCGGCTCAAGGGTCGCTACCGAAAGAATGAACTGCCCTGGGAGGCCCAGGTGCTGCCGGCATTCCCGTCGCTGGACATCGGTGATGGTGAAGAAGTCGGCGGCGATTCCGGGGCTGACCAGGTCCACAGGCTTTTTCAACTGAAGCGTGTCGACCAGATCGTTACGGATGAATTTCGAGATCGTGATCAGGCGCGTGGAAGCCTCGATGGTGTGCGGGATCAAACGCCGCATTTCGTCGATGCGCGCCGGGGGATGCAGTTCTGGATGACGAAGGTGCGAAAGATCATAGAGCGTGGCAACGCTGGGGCCCTTGAAAGGCAGCAGGAAATAGCCGGGTTCCCAATAGACGTAGCCATCCAGCTGCGCACCCCAAGGGAGAAAGGCTTTGTTCAATCGTGCCCGGTAGAGCCGGCGTAGCCAGGGACGATACCCGAGCCACCGCCGGAGCCGACCGTAGCGCAGCCGAGTGGGCGATGGCGCTTCACCTTCGGCCAGTCGCTGAAGCTTGGCGCGCAAGGCGGCACGGTCCATGAGGCCGTCGTCACCATAGGCCTTGATGTCTTCCACCGCGGGATGATCGACGAGCTGCTCCAGCAAATGCAGCGTATAGCGCCCAATACCGGTCATTGGCGGCTTGAGAACATTGATGGAAACGAAGACCTTCATGTGTGCTCGACAGCTCTGGTTGAACGCACCCTCACGCGAGGGCGGTTGAGGGGCGTCGGGAGGCTCTGCCGAAGGAATCGGTCCGGACGCCTTTCCAGCGCTCTTAGCCGCCCGGACAGCCCTGGCGCAAAGGCACGCATTATCCGGGCTGACCACGATTAGTCCACGTCTGGTAGCAGTTTTATGACCGGCCCTGACGTTGCCGAGACGACCGGGCTGGGCGCTGTGTGCCCTGGGCCTTATAATCGCCCGCCAATTTTGTCCCTACGGATCCAGACGCCGGCCCCCGCAGTTTTCCGGTTGGCGCTCCTTCATTTCGGCCTTCCATCGGCCCTTCTCTGGCAGGCCTGCCCGGGTCTAGCGAGGATTTGCGAGTTGCCATGCGTCTACTGATCGAATGCACCTACGTCTACGAACACCCTTCCGACAACTCCGGTATCCAGCGGGTGGTGCGTAACGTCATCAAGCAGCTGCCGCACCTGGAGCCCTCGGTCGAGTGCATTCCGGTCATGATGAAGCACGATCAGCTCTACCGGGTGAACAGCCTGGAGCCGCTGGAGGTCGACGAGGGCCGGATCCGTCGCCGGCAGTGGATCGGCCGCCTGGACCGCCTGCAGGACCGCTTCTGGCGCTGGCACGACCGCGTCGAGCAGAAGCTGCCGTACGCCGACCGCTCCCTGCTGCTGCGCCGGCTGTGGTACTGGCCGTGCCGGGCGACCAGCCAGGTCATCCAGTGGCCGCTGAACATCCTGCGCGAGCAGGACTACCAGGCGGGTGAAGAGCCCGAGCGTGCCACCCCTCTGGACATCGAGCCCGGTGACCAGCTGGTGTTGCTGGATTCCTCCTGGCATGCCGATTTCTTCAAGCTCGCCGAATCGCTCAAGGCGCGTGGAGTGGGCATCGTCTCGGTGATGTACGACCTGATCCCGCTCACCCATCCGCAGTTCTGCGACAACCACCTGGTCAAGGTCTTCGATGAGTGGTTCGACTGGATCGCCCGCACCGCGGACGGCTTCATGGCCATTTCCCAGACCATCAGCCAGGAAGTCGCGGCGGAACTGCGCCTGCGTCGCGGCGCCGCGGCTGAGCGCCAGTGGCACGGCTACTTCCAGTTGGGCTCGGAACTCGACCTGAATGGCAGCGGTGCCGCCTGCGATCCGGAGGTCAAGCGCCTGTTCGACGGCAAGACCCCGGTGTACCTGATGGTCAGTACCATCGAGCCGCGCAAGAACCACGCCTATCTGCTCGACGCCTTCGACCTGCTCTGGGCCCGGGGCGCCGATGTGCGCCTGTGCATCATCGGCAAGGTGGGCTGGAAGACCGAGGCGCTGATCGAACGCATCAAGACCCATCCGGAATACAAGCGCCGGCTGTTCATGTTCAACGGCGCCAACGACACCAGCCTGGAATACGCCTATGCCAATGCCCGGGCCCTGGTATTCCCCTCCTATGTGGAGGGTTTTGGTCTGCCGCTGGTGGAAGCCATGCAGCGCGGCTTGCCGGCCATGGCCAGCGACATCCCCGTGTTCCGCGAGGTGGGTGGGGATTTCATGGCCTATTTCCAGCTGCAGGATCCGGCGTCCCTGGCCGCTCAGGTGGAGCGCTACGAGGCCGAAGGCAGCTTCCCGTCCGCACGTCCGCTGCAGGACTGGGCCTGGGTCGGTTGGCGCGAGGCCTCGCTGCAACTGGTGGAGCGCACCCGCCAGGGCATCCTGCAGCAGCGCCATCTGCCGGCCAGCGATGCCGTCGAGACCCCGGATATAAGGCAGGCTTAAGGCTCTGGCCCCGGTCATCGGGTAGGATCGCGGGCTCCGCGGGTAGGGGGAACACCCCTCAAAAACCTGTGATAGAGTCCGCACCCTGCGGTTTTGTTCCTTCTTGTCCCCGCTGGTATCTGCATGCAATCC
This sequence comes from Pseudomonas oryzihabitans, assembly GCF_014522265.1. GTDB lineage: Bacteria > Pseudomonadota > Gammaproteobacteria > Pseudomonadales > Pseudomonadaceae > Chryseomonas > Chryseomonas aestiva. The sequence goes on along the minus strand of NZ_CP017024.1, from coordinate 1,402,610 downwards.
AAACCCAAGACAGATCTCGAGCAGGCGTTGATTGCCTGCAAGGGCAGCTTTCTAACGGTCGGCTTTTTCAGCCTCTTCATCAACCTGCTGCTGCTCGTCCCTTCCTTCTACATGCTGCAGGTCTACGACCGTGTCCTGAGCAGCAGTAGCATCACCACGCTGGTCATGCTCACCCTGATCATGCTGCTGCTGATGGCGACCTATGGCGCCCTCGAGTGGATCCGCTCGCGCATTCTGGTCCGAGTCTCCACGCGCCTCGATCTGTTGCTTAACGAACGTCTCTATGACGCCAGCTTCAAGCAGGCGCTTTATACCGGCGGTGCCCAGGCCTCGGCGCAACCCCTCAATGACCTGACCGGCCTGCGCCAATTCCTGACCGGGCAAGGGCTGTTCGCCTTCTTCGACGCCCCCTGGCTGCCGATCTACATCGCGGTGATGTACTTCTTCCATCCGCTGTTCGGCGCCCTCACCGTGCTCGGCGCGATCCTGCTGATCCTCCTGGCCTATGCCAACGAGAAGCTGACCGGCAAGCGGCTGGCCGAGGCGAACCAGGAAAACGCCCGGGCGACCCAGTTCACCAGCAAGAACCTGCGCAACGCCGAGGTGGTGGCCTCGATGGGCATGATGCCCAGCCTGTTCAAGCAGTGGCGCAAGCGCAATACCCACGTGTTGGGCCTGCAGGCGCGTGCCAGCGAGCACGGCGGCGCCCTGAGCAACCTGTCCAAGACCCTGCGCATGGTGCTGCAGTCGCTGATCCTCGGCCTGGGTGCCTGGCTGGTCATCGACCACCAGATCACCCCCGGTCTGATGACCGCCGGTTCCCTGCTGCTGGGCCGTGCCCTGGCGCCTATCGATCTGATGATCGGCAGCTGGAAAGGCTTCATTTCCGCCCGCGGCCAGTACGCCCGCCTCAACGAGATGATGCGCAACGTGCAGGCCGAGCCGCCGCGCATGTCGCTGCCGGCGCCCAAGGGCAATATCTCGGTCGAGCAACTGATCCTGACGCCGCCTGGCGCCTTTCAGCCGATCCTCAAGGGCATCTCGTTCAACGTCACCGCGGGTGCCTCGGTCGGCATTCTCGGTGCCAGCGCGGCGGGCAAGTCGACCCTGGCGCGCGCGCTGCTGGGCATCTGGCCGGCGCAGAGCGGCAAGGTGCGCCTGGACGGCGCCGACATCGCCCAGTGGAAGCGCGAGGAACTCGGTCCGTACATTGGCTACCTGCCGCAGGACATCGAACTGTTCGACGGCAGCATCAGCGACAACATCGCCCGCTTTGGCCAGGTGGATGCCAAGGCCGTGGTCGAGGCCGCTGAACTGGCCGGGGTGCATGACATGATCCTGCGCCTGCCCCAGGGCTACGACACCATCATCGGCGCCAATAGCGGTGCCCTCTCCGGGGGTCAGCGTCAGCGCATCGGCCTGGCCCGCGCCGTCTATGGCAATCCGCGGCTGGTGGTGCTGGACGAGCCCAACTCCAACCTCGACGAGGCGGGCGAGAAGGCCCTGGGCGCGGCGCTGCTGCGCCTCAAGCAGACCGGCGCGACGCTGTTCATCGTGACCCACCGCGTGAGCGTCCTGGCCTACGTCGACAACCTCATCGTGATGAACGATGGCCAGATCGTCATGTCCGGCCAGCGTGATCAGGTCCTGGCGCAACTGCAGGGCCGCCCCGCGGCAACGCCCGTTGCCGCTGCTGAAACCGAGTCCCTGCCCAAAACCGATGGCAGCACTGAGCAATCGGGAGGTATGGCCTGATGAATACCCAGTATCTCGCTGAAGCCGAGGCCGAGGGCCTGAAGATTTCCGACAAGCCGGTCCGTCGACTGGGCTACATCATCCTGATCGTCGTCTTTGGCCTGGGCGGTCTCTGGGCCGGCCTGGCCCCGCTCGACAGCGCCGTGCTCGCCCAGGGCTATCTGACCATCAAGAGTTCGCGCAAGACCGTGCAGCATCTGGAAGGCGGCATCGTCAAGGAGCTGATGGTCCACGACGGTGACCACGTCAAGGCCGGCGATGTCCTGCTGCGCCTGGACGATACCCAGGCCCGTGCCCAGCTCGAAGCGGCGCGCAGCCAACTGATCGCCTCCCAGGCGCTGGAAGCGCGATTGATCGCCGAGCGCGACGATCGCAACGACGTGACCTTCGGCACCAGCGACTTCCCCGAGGATGACAAGCGCGTCCAGGAAGCCCGCAACAGCGAACGGCAGATCTTCATCGCCCAGCGCAATGCGCGCCTGGGTGAGATCGACGTCCTCAAGAACAAGAGCGCCGAGCTCGAGCAGCAGATCCGCGGCTTCTCGGCGATCATCCAGAGCAAGCAGGGTCTCTCGCAGTCCTATGGCAGCGAGATCAAGGACCTGAGCGAGCTGCTCAAGCAGGGCTACGTCAACAACGAGCGCCTGCGCGACCAGGAGCGCAACCTGTCGCGCCTGCAGGCCGAGATCGCCGATCAGCAATCGGCCATCGCCCGCGCCAAGGTGCAGATGGGGGAAACCAAGCTGCAGATCCTGCAGACCACCCAGAAATTCAAATCCGACGTGGCCAACAAGCTGGCCGAGACCCAGTCGCGCATCTATGAGCTGCGCGAGCGGGTAGGGGCCTTGCAGGATCTCGTCAACCGTACGGTGATCAAGGCGCCGGTCGACGGCATGGTCATGGGCCTGGCGGTGCATACCATCGGCGGCGTCGTGGCGCCCGGTACCCACCTGCTGGACATCGTGCCGCTCGGCGCCGACCTGCTGGTCGAGGTCGAGGTGCAGCCGAACGATATCGACCGTATCGAACTGGGCAAGCTGGCCGAGGTGCGCTTCAGCGCCTTCAAGAACGCCACCACCCCCATCCTCGAAGGCGAAGTCGTCTATATCTCCGCCGACCGTTTCACCAACGAGCGGACCGGTGCGCCCTACTACCTGGCACGCGTGACCCTGACCGACAAGGGCCGCGCCGACCTGGGTCGTCGCGAGCTGGTGCCGGGCATGCCGGCCGAGGTGCTGATCAACACCGGCGCCCGTACCCTGCTCAACTATCTGCTCAAGCCGGCGCGCAATGCCATGGCGCGTTCGATGATCGAGGAGTAAGGCGATGTTCAAGCCCGCCCGACTGCTTCTCGCCCTGGGTCTGGCCCTGCCGCTGCTGGGTCAGGCGGCGCCTGTCGCCACCCATGAGCCGGCGGCCTACCTGGATCTCTGGCAGCTGTACCAGAAGACCATGGAATCCGATCCCCGCATCGGTGGCGCGGATGCCCAGGTCAAGGCCAGTCAGGGGCAGCAGGACGGTGCCTTCGGTCAGATGCTGCCGCAGCTGAGCGGCGGCGCCTCCACCAGTCGCATCAAGCGCACCGAAGGTCCCCAGACGCTGTTCTACGACGGTCAGACCTACAACCTGAGTCTGACCCAGGCGATCTATAACCCGGCCGCCTGGCGTGGCTTCAAGAAGTACAGTGAGCTCACCAAGCAGTATCGCTCGCTGGCCGAAGACACCCGCATCCAGTCCGCCGCGGACGTGGTCCAGCGCTACTTCGCCGCCCTGGCGGCCGAGGATGAACTGGAGCTGGCCACCGCCGAGCGCCAGGCGACCCAGCGCAACCTCGACAGCGTCTCGGCGCTGTTCGACCGGCAGTTGGCGACCATCACCGACAAGCTGCAGCTGTCCGCGCGGGTGGACAGCCTGAAGACCGCGGAAATCGAAGCCAAGAACCAGATCCAGGTGACGCGCGAAGCGCTGGCCGAGCTGGTCGGGCGGGACATCTATCAGCCCTTCAAGCGCATCGATGACCGCACCCTCTTTACCGCGTTGCCGGGTACGGAAACCGACTGGGTGCAGTCGGCCATCAATCACAATCCGGCGTTGCAGGCCAAGCAGGAAGCCCTGAATTCGGCCGAGTACGCCGTCAGTGAGGCCAAGGCCGGCCATCTGCCCACCCTGAGTCTGCAATTCGGGGCGCAACGCAGTGACTTCGCCTACGAGAACGTCATCGCCGCGGATGTCGTCGATACCTACTCGGCCAGCCTCAATCTGCAGATTCCGATCTACAGCGGTGGCTCGGTGAGCGCCCGGACGCGCAGTCTGTATGGCTCCCAGGAATCGGCCGAAGAAGACTACGAAGCGGTGCGGCGCCAGGTGGTCAAGGAAACCAAGACCGCCTACCTGAAGAGCTTTGCCAGCCTGAGCAAGATCGAGTCATCGCGCAATGCGCTGAACTCGGCGGTCAAGGCGCGCGAGGCGAGCGAGAAGTCCTTCTCCTTCGGTGCAGCTACCGCGGTGGACGTGCTGAATGCGGTGCGCCAGGAGTACAGCGCCCGGCGCGACTACCTGCGCGCGCAATACGACTTCATCACCAACCAGCTGGTCCTGCTGCGCTGGAGCGGTGACTTCAAGGATGCCGACATCCAGCGCATCAATGCCTGGCTGACCGTGCCCAAGCCCGACGAGACGCGCAAGACCGGACTCAAACCGGAAGACGCCGAGCGCGGCTGAATCTCTCGCAGCGGCAACCGGGTGTCGGCGTCCATGCAACGACACCCTGGTTGCGGTGCAACCGGCACGGCTGCCGGATCTCTCTCTTTCGCTTCCTGCCTCTGCCTGAGCGCCTACCGTAGCGCCTGGACGTGCTAGCGAGCGCCTGCCTTGGCCCAAGCGCCAACTCGCGCTCGGCCCACCTGCCTCCATACCTCCATTCTTCGCATTGTGCGGTTGGCCTCCCCGGGTAGCCGAAAGTGGGATGCAGCGAAAACGGGACATATCCAGTCACAATTTTTTAGTCTGTCTATACCGCTCTAGCACGGGCTTCTGGGTGGAAAGGGGGCTGGTTACACCTGGAAGAAGAGCCGTTTGTTACCGCTCGTTGCCCGCTTATCGGTTTATCGCGATAAATGTGATGTTCGTCACAATTTTCGGGTGATCTTAGCGCCCTGAGCGTTAATGACCATAACCGTAGCGAGGCTAATCAGGTGCAGGATCAGAAGGACTTCACCTTCAGGACTCGCTTGCTGAGCCTGGAGCCGGGCCTGTACATCGCGCGCTATGCCTCCTTGCACGATGCCGAGCGCCCCTGCCTGATCAGCCTGCAACCGACCCTGATCGGCAAGAGCACCGTCGATTTCTTCCCTGGCGAAAGCGTGGTGCGCAATACCCTGGCGCGGCTGGGCGATACCCTGATCATCCGCGTCAAGAACGGCTGCGGGACGCTGCTGATCACCGAGTATCAGTTGCAAGGAGCCGGCTGCCAGACCATCGATCTCCGGATCGATCGTATCGACACCTCCGAGGCGATCCTGCGCCCGCCGCCAGTGAAGGTTGTTGTCAGCCACGACGGGGGCCGGCCGACAGCCGTCGCACTCAGGCTGACCGGACACTTCGCGCCAGGTATCCAGAGCGTCCACGCCTCGACCCTGGGCGACCCCAGGACCGCACAGCCCCTGGGAGGCTTCTGCATCGACTGGCCCGGGCGGCCCGAAGGGATCGATCTCGCCTATGCCTGCCAGATCGCCGGCGTGCAGCAGCCAGCGGTCACCACCGGCCAGTTTCTCGGCAGTCCGAGTGGGCAGCTCCCCATCACCGCGATCGCCATTGCCCTGGTCGGTCCGCGCCGGGCCGACTATCGGCTCGAGGCCTGGGCCGGTTTTGCCGGTCAGGCGCCACAACCCCTTTTGCCCGGTGAGGAGTGTGTCGCCCCGGCGAATGCCTTCCTGACCGCGCTGCACGTATCGATCAACCCTGGCGTCGAGATGAACGCTTGCCGCTACCAGTCTCCCTGGGATGGTCATGACCCCCACCGTTCGATGTGCGCCTTTCGTGAAGAAGCGCTTCAGGAGACTTAACCATGCAATACGATCAGCCCGTCAGCGCTCAATCCGTCCAGAACTCCCTGACCTCCAGCTCGCTGAGCTCCAATACCCTGGCAGCCATTTCCTCGGTACTCGGCCTGAACAGCTCGACCAGTGCCAACGCCAACGTCGCGGTGACCAAGTACGACGGCAGCACCGTCAATACCGTCCACAACAGCAACGGCGAAGCCGTGGCACCGCAACTGGTCCTGCTCGACAACCTGGGCTCCAGCGGTAGCCAGGTGACCCTGACTATCCCGAACGCGCTGGCCAATGCCCATGCCTTCGTGTTCGACACCCAGGCCACCGTGACCGTGACCTTCGGCGCCTCGGCCCAGACCGCGCAATCCGAGCAGGTGATCAAGGACGCACCGGTCAATACCGCCGATTTCGGCCGGGTCATCGTCGGTGGGACCGGCGGCAACACGCTCACGGTCACCGACAACGTCAGCACCTACATCGATGGCGGGGCCGGCAACGACACCATCACCCTGGCGGGCGGCAATGACACCGTGGTGCTCCACGGCGGGGTCAACACCGTCAAGACCGGCGCCGGCAACGACGTGGTCTATGCCGGCAATGGCAAGGACACCATCGACGGCGGTGCCGGCTTTGACGTCGTGGTGGTGACCGGCAAGCTGACCGACTACGGCGTCAAGGTCGGCAGCGATGGCACCGTCACCCTGAGCAGCACCTCCAGCACCGCACCGGGCGTGGTCATGGCGAAGGACGTCACCTTCTTCACCGACGCCGATGGCAAGAACTCCCTGACGGTGACCGCCACCGAAACGCAGGCGAGCGCGGTCCGGATGTACGAAGCCCTGCTCGGCCGCAGTGCCGATCAGGCGGGTACCCACTACTGGCTGGACAACGTCGCGGCCAATGGCGGCAACGTGACGGCCATCGCCGGCGCCTTCCTGGGCTCCAGCGAGTACCAGAACAAGATGGGCGGCGCCTCCGACGCGACCTTCGTGCAGTCCCTCTACCAGAACATGCTCGGCCGCAGCGCCGATGCGGCGGGTCTGGCGTACTGGGAAAGCACCCTGGCCGATGGCGCCTCGCGGGCCTCGGTGGTGGTAAGCATCGTCGGCTCGGCAGAGGCCCAGCAGCACGACACCGGGGTACTGGTCATCGCTGGCCAGGTCTGACGCCTCATCCCCGCTAGCGAACCTCCGGCGCCTGGCCGGGGGTTCTCGTCGTTACGGACCCTTGCACGGGAGTTTCGATCTTGAGCTCTGCATCGCTCATGGAGGACTATCAGGCACTCCGGGAAGCCGGTTGCCTGGAGACCGCCGCCGAGCGTCTCGCGCTGGCCCTGCGCATCACCGAGCAGCGTCCGGCGGCCCTGGTATCCGAAGGGCTGGAGGCCCTGCAGCAAGGCCGGCTGGAAGACGCCTTCCTGGCCCTGGCCGAGGCCGCTACCCGGCTCGGGCCACAGGGCGAGGTCTGGGCCCTGCTGGGCCATGTGCTGCTGGCGAAGGGTGAACACCAGACTGCCTTCGACCTGCTGTCGGCGCCGGCCAATCCCGCGCGCACGACCACCGCGGTCCGTCTCCTGCGCCTGCGCGCCCTGATCGCCTTGCCAGGATTCAGGAATGAACAGCTGGCGGCCGAATTGCCCTATGCCGGCAGTGCCGCCGAATTGGGTCTGCTGCTCGCGCATCTGCCGCCGGGTTGCTGGGGACAGGTGGAATTCGATCCGCTGCGCCGGGAAATCCATGGCTGGGCTCTGGATACCCGCCACCTTCGGCAGTCCCCCCGGTTGACCCTGACGCTGGAGGGGCAAGCGCCGAGCCTTCTGCTAGCCAGACAATCCTGTCCGCTCCTGGCGGAGGCGGGCAATGCCGGTGCTCATGGCGGCTTTCGTCTGCAGCTGACCGAGGATGTCGCAAGCCTGCGGCTGCAGTGGCCGGACGGCCAGGACCTGAGAGGGAGTCCTCTGGCCACCGGTGTCTTGAGCGTCCCGACCCCCGCGATCTCGTCCGGGCAGGCGCCTGATCCGGTCGTCGATGTGCTGATACCGGTCTATGAGGGGCGGACGGCCGCCCTGGCCTGCATCGAGAGTGTCCTGCGCAGCCGGGCGGCCAATCGCACGCCCATGCAGCTGATCGTGCTCGATGATGCCAGCCGCGATGCGCACCTGATCCAGGCGCTGGAGGCCCTGGCCGCGGCGGGTGACATCGAGCTGCACCGGCGCCCGGTCAACCTGGGCTTCATCAGGAACATGAATCGCGGCATGACGCTGCATGGCCGGCGCGACGTGGTCTGGCTCAACGCCGATACCCTGGTCGCCGGAGCCTGGCTGGACCTCTTGCGCGGGACCGTCCAGGAGCGCCCGGACGCCGCGACCGCCACGCCGTTCAGCAACAACGGCGAGCTGCTGAGCTTTCCGGCCCCCTGCGAGGGCCAGCCGCTGCCGACAGCGGACGAGCTGGAGGTCCTCAACACCCAGGCGGCGGCGAGCGACGAGCCGGCGCCCGAGGTCGAGGTGGGCTGTGGCTTCTGCCTCTATATCAGACGCTCCGCGCTGGACGATGTCGGCCTGCTCGATGAACTCCATCTCCAGCGGGGCTATGGCGAAGAGACCGACTGGTGCCTGCGTGCCCGCGAGCGTGGCTGGCGGCATCTGGCGGCCCATCGGGTCTTCGTCGGTCACCAGGGTGGGGTCTCCTTCGGCCAGGAGAAACTGGCGCGGGTCGCCTTCAACAATGCGCTGCTGCGCGAGCGCTATCCCGCGGCTGACCGCGCCTTCGAGCGCTACCGCCGGCAGGATCCACTGCGGTCCTATCGAGATCGTCTGCAGCGCGCGCGCCTGGTCTTGCTCGGCCCTCGGATCGCGACGGCGGGCATCATCGCCCAGGTCGCATCGGCCAGCCATTTCGCGCGGCAGGCGTTGGCGGGCGGGGAGCCGCCGGCCTGCACCCTGGCCCATCGGCAGCACGACGGCCAGTTGCTCATCGAGCTGCGCCTGCATGGCTACGGCTTGCCTCTGCTGCTGGACTATCGCTTGCCCGCCCAGGCCGATCTGCTGCTGGAGGATCTGGGGCAGCTGGCTCCGGCGCGGTTGCGCTATCTGCAGGCCGCGGACTGCCCCGATGCGCTGCGGGCGCTGCCCCTGCAGTTGAACATTCCCTATGAGGTACAGGGCAGCGATGACTTTGCCTCGCCCTTGCTGGAATCCGCTGCGCTGTTCCTGCAGCGGGCCAGGGCGCTGCTGACGCCCTACGCGGCCCTGACGACGTCCCTGCAGCTGCGTTGTCCGGCAGTGCCGGTCATTCAGCTGGCCGCGCCCAGGGCCGAGCCGGCGTCACCGCGGACGGAGCTGGGCAATGTGCTGATCGGCGATCTTCTGCAGGCACCGGGCCTGGCGCAGCGCTGGCTGATGGTCTTGCGCCGCTGTCGGCAGCGCGGCCTGAAGTGCCGGTTCCTGCTCGGCGATTCCTCACCCTGGACAACAACGCTGCTGGCCATTGGCAATGTCCGGATGCTTCCCGAGGTCCCTGGCATCGCGCCGCAGCGGCTGCCAGCGCTGGCGGGATGCACCCTCGTCCTCAGTCTGGAACAGGCTCCGACCACCACCTGGTGGGCCCCGAGCGCGCCCGTACCGCCGGGCTGGTCTTGCACGCCCCGGCAGGCCGGGTGGCCCACGAGGCCGGCGCCCAGCGCCTCAGTGCACTGCCGCCAGCCCTGGCGGCCGTGTTGAACGAAGTCTTTCCTCTCGGTTTTCTCCATGAATGATTCTGCTCGGTCCGGCGCCGCCAACATCGAAGGACGTATCGAAGGACGTATCGAAGGGTTGCACGGGGGCGTGCTTCAGGGCTGGGCCTGCGACCTCGCCCAGCCGGACCTCAGACTCGCGCTCGAGGTGCTCGTCGATGGGGCCAGCGTGGCCCTGGTGCGCGCCGACGAATATCAAAGCGGTCCCTGCCTTGGCGATGGTTTTCACGGCTTTGCCCTGCAGCTGCGCGACGCCTGGCTGGCCGACGCGCGCCAGATTGTCGTGCGCGTCGCCAACGGTGGCCCGCGTGTCGGCGATCCCCTGGAGCTGCTGCGCGAGGCGCCCGTCGAGGCGGCCGTGCCCGGCAGCCAGGTCTGGTATGGCGGTGGATTGGCGGTGACCGGCTGGTTGTGGTCCGCGGAGACGCCAGGGACGCACCTGGAGGTGCGGGCGCGGCTGGCCGATCGGATCCTGGCTCGTGGTCGCGCCGACCTCTGGCACCCCGCCCTCAGCTATCGTCCCGACGCCGATCACGGTTTCCGTCTGGAACTGCCCTGGACGCTGGCGGATGGCGATCGTCACGAAATCCATATCGAAGACCCGCAGGGCCGGGCGCTGGCCGGCAGCCCCATCCTCGTCTGCTGCCGGGCCGAAGGCCTTGGCGCCCTGCTGGCCGCCGGCTGGCCGGAGCAGGCCGCGCCCGAGCTGCGTGAACTCGCCCTGCGCCTGGCCCAGGACTACGCTCAACGTTGTCCGCGCAGTGCCGGCTTTGGCCACTACCCCCAGTGGTTCGCCCTGCACCAGCGTCCGCCGGCCTTTCCCGAGCAGGTAGCGGGCCGGCGGATCGCCGTGCTGCTCCATGGCGAGGCAGCGGACTATGAACGCCAGGCCTGCCTGGACAGCCTGCAGGCACAGCGTCTGGCGCCAAGCGGGCAGCGGGTCGCCACGGCCGATTTCGCCGAGTCGCTGCGGCAGCTGATCGACGAGGGGGCGGACGGGGTCCTGTTGCTGCCCTTCAGCTCGCGCTTGCGGCCCCAGACGCTGGATCAGCTGGTGCTGGCCCTGGCGGGCGGCGAGGGCGAGCCGCCGGCGGCCTGGGCGTTCGCCGACTGCGACCAGGACCAGCCGGATGGCAGTCGGGGCAATCCCTGGTTCAAGCCCAGCTGGGATTTCGATCTCTATCTGGGGACGGATCTGTTTACCGAGACCGCCCTGTTCGGCCGCGCGGTCATCCTTGCGGCGCTGGAGGCCCTGGAGCGCACGGCGGAGGCCCCGCGTGACCGCGAGGCGGTCGTCGCCGCGCTGATCTGGGCGACCCTGCGCGCCGAGCTGCCGGTGGCGCGGGTCGCGCAGGTGCTCAGCCATCGCAGCGCCCTCTGCCCGGCGACGCCCGCCGAGTGCGACCGCCAGAAACCCGAGCGCCTGGAGCGCCTGAACGGGCTGCTGGAGCGACTGCGTCCGGGTAGCTGTCTGAGTCGTCAGGCGCAGCTGCCGGGCGCGCTGCGCGCCCACTGGGCGCTGCCCGAACGGCTGCCCAGGGTCAGTCTGATCGTGCCCACCCGCAACGCCTTCAGCCTGTTGCAGGCCTGCCTGGAAGGCCTGCTGGAAGCGACCGACTATCCCGCCCTCGAAGTCATCGTCATCGACAACGGCAGCGACGATCCGGCGACGCTGGACTATCTGCAGGCGCTGCAGGCCCGCGGGGTGAAGGTGCTGGCGCATCCCTATCCGTTCAACTACGCCACCCTCAACAACCGCGGGGTGGCGCTGGCGACCGGGGAATACGTGGGATTCATCAACAACGACATCGAGGTGCTGCAGCCGGACTGGTTGCGCGAGATGGTCAGTCTGGCGGCCAGACCCGAAGTCGGCGCCGTGGGCGCCAAGCTGCTGTGGCGCAACGGCATGGTGCAGCACGGCGGCGTGGTGGTGGGCATCAACGGCCTGGCCGCCCATACCGGCAACCACTGGCTGCGCGAGGATCCCGGCTATCTGGGCTTCAACCAGCTGACCCGTCAGCAGAGCGCCTGTACCACGGCCTGTCTGCTGATGCGGCGCGATCTCTACCTCGGTCTCGAAGGCATGGATGCCCAGCGCTATCCGGTGGCCTTCAACGATGTCGACCTGTGCCTGCGCATCGATGCACTGGGCCTGAAGGTGCTCTGGACCCCCTTTGCCGAATTGCTCCACGCCGAGTCGGCCACGCGCGGCAAGGACAGCTCGGCCGACAAGGCCGCCCGCGCCCAGCGCGAGCAGCGCGCCCTGTACGAAACCTACTCGACGCAGCAACTGACGGATCGTTTCTACAGTCCCTCGCTGAACCAGGACTGGGCCCTGGGACCCTACGGCGGTCTCGACCTGGCGCCGCAGCGGACATGAGCAGCGACCTGACCGACTACTGGCAGGCGGGCCCGCAGGCCCTGCGCGGCAGTGACTACTATCGGGTGCCGGTCCCGCAGCTGGCGGTCGCGGGCGTGGCCGCCTTCTATCGGCTGTTCCTGCTGATCTGGCAGGTGCGGCCACTCGATCTCCAGCCGCGCTTTCCTCTCGACGACGAAGCGGCCCGCGGAGCCTACCTGGGCTGGCTGATCACCTCGGGCAGTCGGGAGTACGCTGCGCTACGAGAACTGGAGGTCTTCTGGGCCGAACTCTCCGGGCGTGCGTCGCTGCCGGCGACCGTCTGGTCGGATGGCGTGTCGCGCCTGATCCTGGCCCTGATCCAGCGGCGCGACGACCTGGGCATTGCCACCGACCTGGCGGACGAGCAGTCACAACGGGCGGCCCTGGCCTGGTTCTTCTTTGGCGGTGGCTTTCGGGAGCTGGCACCGGAGTGCCTGGAGATTCCCTTCTGGCAGAAGGCCTTCCTGCTGGACGCGGTGGCGATCGAGGACACCCGCTTCGCCCGCCTGCTCCACGCGACGCGCAGCGATCTGCAGCAGGCCTTCGACCTGACCACCGCACCGGGCCGGACCGGCTACAGACAGTGGCTGAGCTCGAACGGCCGGCAGGAAACCGCGCTGGATGCGCTGCTGGGGGCCAATCGCCTGGCCTGGCCCCCGCACAGGGGAGGCGAGCTCCAGCCGTTCGGCGTCAACCTGATCGGCTACGCCTATGGCGAGCTGGGCATCGGCGAGGACCTGCGCATGGCCGCGCGTGCCCTCGAGGCGGCGGGCATTCCCTTCGTCATCCTCAATGTGAGCCCGGGGGTGGACGAGGGGGACCGGAGCGTGGCCGCCTGGGTCGCCGCGGCGCCGCGCTATCGCTACAACCTCTTCTGCCTGACCGCCCTCGAACACGCCCGGGTCTATCTCGAGCAAGGCAGCGGCCTCCTGGCCGGCCGCTACACCATCGGCTACTGGCCTTGGGAGCTGCAGCGCTGGCCGGCGGCCTGGGCGCATAGCTTCGCCCTGGTCGATGAGGTCTGGGCGTCGAGCCGCTACATCGAGACGGCCCTGTCGGCCGCGGCGGCGGTGCCGATCTGCCTGATGCCCATGGCCGTGCAGGTAGCCCCCATTGAGCCGCAAGAGCTGCTGCGCCGGCGGTTCGACCTGGAGCCCGGGCGTTACTACTTCGTCTTTGCCTTCGATGGCGGCTCTTCGTTCCGCCGCAAGAATCCCGCTGCCGTCATCAGCGCCTTCCAGCAGGCCTTCGCACAGCACGACCTGTCGGTAGGCCTGGTGGTGAAAGGCATGCGGGCGGACAAGGAGCCCGCCGCCTGGCTGGCGTTGCAAGCGCTCGCCGCAGGCGATGAGCGCATCGTGCTGATCGACCAGGTGCTCGCCAGGGATGACGTCCTGGCGCTCTATGCCGCCTGCGATTGCTTCGTTTCCCTGCATCGGGCCGAGGGCTTTGGCCGCGGCATCGCCGAAGCCCTGCTGCTGGGACTGGACGTGGTGGCCTCGGCGGCGGGCGGCAACCGCGATTTCTGCACCGGCGTCGCCGGGGTCGAGCTCGTGCCCTGCGCGGTGGTGCAGACCTGTGCTGCGGACTATCTCGAAGGCGCGGGCAACTGCTGGGGCGAGCCTGTGCTGCGGGATGCCGTGCAGGCGCTGAGAAACCGGGCGAACGCCCGGGCGGGCATTCGCGAGCGCGGCTCGACACTGAGCGGATTCGCGCCGGACACGGTGGGCAGGCGTTACGCGGCGAGACTTTTGGAGCTGGATCAGCAGAGGCGGTAAGGCAACATGGAAACCACGTTCATCGGGTGCGTCGATACCAGCGCCACCAAGCGCATCGAGGGCTGGGCCTACGACAAGGGCGCCCCCCTGGAGCGGGTCAAGGTCGTGGCGATCCAGTCCGGCAAGATCATCGCGTCCGCGGTGGCGAACCGCTTCAGGTCCGATCTGAAGACCATCCTCGGCAGCGATGGCTGCCAGGGCTTCATCCTCGACCTGCCCAGTCTGAAATCCTTCGAGCCCATCCGCGTGGTGGTCAGGGACAGCCAGTACGAGCTGACCAACAGCCCGGTCATCGCCAACCTGGAAGATGCCCTGACCTGCATGCAGGACGCGGGACTCTACGAGCTGTCCGGCAGCGACATCCTGCCCGAAGAATTGCGCAAGGTGACCCTGATCCGCAACGCTTACACCCAGTTGCTGGGGCGCCTGCCCAATGCCGAGGAAGCCAGGGCCGCCATCGCCTTCCTGGTGGAGAAAGGCGTTTTCGAGTGGGTGCTGGGCATTCTCTACACCGAGGAATTTCTCGCGCGCAAGCTGGATTTCGGCCGCCTGCCCCAGGCGCTGGTCAGCCTGGCGCTGGCTGCCGATGGCCTGACCAGCAACTGGGAGCGCCTGCTGTTCTGCCTGACGCGCACGACCCACCTGGGCGATTCGCAGCAGCTGACGCTGCTGCTGCAGGACTGGACGACGGCGCCGGTCCTGGGGTGCTTCACCCTCGCGGAAGACAATGCCGTGGTCGGCTGGGCCGTGGATATCCGCAATCCCTACCTGGCCGTGTCCCTGAGCCTGGAGTTCGGCGGCGAGATACGCCATATGGAAACGGCCGGGGCACCCTACAGCCTGGTCTTCCAGATTCCCCAGCTGGCCGGCGCGAGTCCGTCGAACGTGCCGCAGATCGTGGCGAATGGCTGTGCCCTGCCGTTTCTCAAGACGACCATCACGCCCTATGAAGCGCTGCTGAAGAAGGCGGCCATCTACCACACGCCGCTGTGGGATGCCCTGGTCCGCTCCAATGCGGCTGCCGTCCTCAAGCAGGATTCGATCCTGAGCCGGATGGACGACGGCAGCCATGCCTATATTTCCAGGTACATGGAGCACGTCCATTACGAGCGTTTCGGTCAGGCGGCGAATCTGCAGTCGCTCAAGGGCCGCACCGAGCTGGTGAGCTGGTATGTCAATGAATTCCGCGAGCAGTGGCAGGCCGGCACGGTGTTTCCGGTGTCCGCCGGCCTCAGCGACTACCTCCAGGGCTGCGCCTTCAGCGACGAGGTGACCGAGCAATTCGTCTCCAGGCTGCTGTTCCTGTTCTGGAAGAAGCATGAGGTGGACAAGGACAACCTGTTCTCCCGGTCCGGGTACCTGCACCTGCTGTATCGGCTGATCTCTTCACCCAATGCCGGCTCCGCGGCCTTTCTGCGGCTGTGCGGTGAACGCCTGATCCGACCGCTGCAGGCACGCCATCCGGATTCTTCCCGATTGCCCTTCGACATCAACTGGTACTGGCGGATCGCCCTGGACGAAGAGTTGCGCGATGCCGGGGTCCACGAGGTCTCGGCCGCCCGCTATGTGGAATTCACCTTCAACAAGGTGTTTTTCTGCTGCGCCTCGGGCTTTCACGTCGATCTGCTGCCCGCTGCCTGGCTCGACTACTGGCGGGGCGACGTCGGCGCTGGCCTGGGACGGGCCGAATCGGTCATGGCCAAGGCCTTGCTGGGCTACGAGCCCAGTACCGAGGTGGCCAGGCAGTGGCTGGCGGAGGTGCTGTACCGGCGCTATCCGCAACTGCAGATCCTGCAGCCAGGCAAGGGCACCCGCGAGCACGGTCGGCTGGCCGAACGGTTGCGCGCCTTGATCGAAGGCACCTGTCCCCTGGAAAACAAGGTCTTCGTCATCGGCCATACCTCCCAGACCGGTCTGGGAGCCAATCTGCGCATGACCGTCGAGGCGCTGAAGGGACTTGGCATCAGACCGGCGATCGTCTCCGTCGACAAGGACGAACTCGAACTGGGTGGAGAGCAATGCCGCGAGGCTACCGAGGTCGAGCGCCCGGTGATCATCTTTCACGTCAACGCCGACCGCATCCCCTACGAGTGCTCGCGCCTGCCAGCGGATCTGCTGGAGAAGGCGCACAAGATCGGCTTCTTTCTCTGGGAGACCTCCAGCCCGCCGCTCAGCCACGGCCTGGGCCTCGAGCTGATGGATGAAATCTGGGTGCCTACGGCGTATCTGCAGGACATCTATGCCCGCGTCACCGCCACGCCCATCGTCAACGTCGGCAAGGGAATTGCCGTGCCCGCAGCCTTCGAGACGTTCGAGCGAAAAGCCATCGGCCTGGCCGAAGAGGACTTCGTCTTTCTCTCGATCGGTGACTTCCACAGCTCGATACCCCGAAAGAATCCGCTCTCCGTGGTGCAGGCCTTCAAGACCGCCTTCCCCTCTGAGAAGGGCGTGAAGCTGGTGCTCAAGATCAGGAACGTCGACTTCGAGCACTGGTGCAACAAGGGCGGCTACTGGGACCGGGTGCTGGAGGCCATCGGCGGTGACGAGCGCATCAGCATCCTCGACCATGACCTTTCCGCCAGCCACTACTGGGGCCTGCTGGACAGCTGCGATGCCTTCGTCTCGCTGCACAAGTCGGAAGGCTTCGGCTACGGCATCGCCCATGCCATGTTGCTGGGCAAGCCCACCGTCGTGTCCGACTATTCCGGACCCCGGGATTTCTGCAGCGACGCCACCAGCTTCCTGGTCGCGGTCGAAGAGGTGCCGGTCGAGGAGGGCGAAATGCCGACCCTGGTGGCGGGTGCCGTCTGGGGCAGTCCTTCCATCGCCGCGGCAGCGGCCCAGCTGCGCCGCCTCCATGAGGATCGCCCGGAGGCCCAGCGACGCGCGGCGAACGCCCAGGCCTTCATGCGCGCGAACTATTCGCTGGCCGCGCTCTCCCGGACCTACGGCGCTCGGCTGGGGCGCTAGCCGCGGACATTCCGGCGGAGAGGCGTGCGGTAGACCTCTCCGCCGATTTGCCGAGGCTAGGATCCGGGAATGACGGATACAAAGCATCGATCCGGTCTTCACCAGCGAAGATCGGATGCGACTGACAGGATTGGGGAGAGGTCCTGGACGGGGGCAGCCACGGCAGAGGTGGCTTGTCCAAGACCTTGAAGAAGATGGTGCCGGCACCAGGAGTCGAACCCGGGACCTACTGATTACAAGTCAGTTGCTCTACCAGCTGAGCTATACCGGCAAGGGGACGCCATTATAGCCATGGGAAAGCCCTTGTAAACCAAGGATGTGCGACGGTTAAGGCTGACGTAAGCCAGCTGCGGCTAAAATGACGCAAAGAGCTTGCGAGGAGCCGCTGATGAGAACCAAAACCCTGGCCTTCCTGGCCGCTGCCCTGGCCGGTTGCACCAGCCAGGCGAATCTTGAACGCAATCCGCCCATGGAGCTGCGCACGGGCAAGAGTGCCGAGGACTATCGCACCTGCCTGGTGACCGGCCTGGAGAAGGATGGTCGGCACGTGCTGGTCCAGCCGCAAGGCAGCAGTGGGCAGCGCGTGCTGGTGGACAGCAAGGTGCCGGGCGCCACGGCGGCCATCATCGACATCGGGTCGGCGTCGCGCGGTACGCGCATCCAGCTGCGTGAACAGATGGCCAACAATCCGCTGCGGCCGCGGACCATTCTGACGGCGGTGAAGGATTGCCTGTGAGGTGAGCGGCTGGGCAGGCTGCCCTCACCCCGAGGGAGAGGGGGAAGAGCGGACTGCCCGTCGTCACCTGGAAAGGCATATACGAGAAGGGCGCCCGCGGGCGCCCTTCTTGCGTTCCGCTGCCTGGGATCAGGCGGCCGGTTGGTCACGACGCTGCGGGACGGGCTCGGCGGCGCGCTGGCCGTTGACGTCGCGCATGGGAGTACCCCGTACCGGGGCGCCGTTGGCGACGTAGTAGGCGGCATTGCTGCGCGGCAGCGGGGCGCGACCACGGATTTTGTCGGCGATCTTCTCGGCGATCATGATGGTCGGGGCGTTGAGGTTACCCGTGGCGATGATCGGCATGATGGAGGCGTCCACCACGCGCAGGCCTTCCAGTCCGTGCACGCGACCGGCGCCGTCGACCACCGCCATGTCGTCGGTGCCCATCTTGTTGGAGCAGGACGGGTGATAGGCGGTCTCGGCATGGGAGCGCACGAAGGCGTCCAGCTGGGCGTCGGTCACGCAATCACGGCCCGGATTGATCTCTTCGCCACGATAGGGGTCCAGCGCCGGCTGCTGCATGATCTCGCGGGTCAGGCGGATGCCGTCGCGGAATTCGCGCCAGTCCTGTTCGGTGCTCATGTAGTTGAACAGGATGCTGGGGTGCTGGCGCGGATCGCGCGAGGTCAGTTCGATGCGGCCGCGGCTGGGCGAACGCATGGAGCCGACGTGGGCCTGGAAGCCATGGGCCTCGATGGCGTTGGTGCCGTTGTAATTGATGGCGATCGGCAGGAAGTGGTACTGGATGTTGGGCCAGTCGAACTCCTCGCTGGAGCGGATGAAACCGCCCGCCTCGAAGTGGTTGCTGGCGCCCAGGCCGGTGCCCTTGAGCATCCATTCCAGACCGATCTGCGGCTGGTTGTACCACTTCAGCGCCGGGTACAGCGAGACCGGCTGCTTGCACTCGTACTGCAGGTACATCTCCAGGTGGTCCTGTAGATTCTGGCCGACGCCGGGCAGGTCGTGGACCAGCGGAATGTCGAAGCGACGCAGCAGCGGCGCGGGGCCGACGCCGGAGCGCTGCAGGATCTGCGGCGAGGCGATGGCGCCGGCGCAGAGCAGCACCTCGCGGCGGGCGCGCACGGTGATGGCTTCCAGGGAATCGCCCTTCATGTAGGCGACGCCGTTGGCGCGCTTGCCCTCGAAGAGGATGCGATCGGTGGTGGCATGGGTGACGATAGTCAGGTTCGGGCGACCCTTGGCCTGGTCCAGATAGCCGCGGGCGGTGCTGGAGCGCCGGCCGTTCGGGGTGACGAAGCGGTCCATCGGGCCGAAGCCTTCCTGCTGATAGCCGTTGAGGTCTTCGGTGCGCGGATAACCCGCCTGGACACCGGCTTCGACCATGGCTTCGAACAGGGGATTGGTATTCGGCTTGGCGGTGGTCACCGAGACCGGGCCGTCGTCGCCGTGCCAGTCGTTGCCACCGGCATCGCGCTTCTCGGCCTTGCGGAAGTAGGGCAGGCAGTCGAGGTAGGTCCAGTCGTCCAGGCCGTCGAGTTGCGCCCAGTTGTCATAGTCCAGGGCGTTGCCGCGGATGTAGCACATGCCGTTGATCAGCGAGGAGCCGCCCAGGCCCTTGCCGCGACCGCATTCCATCCGGCGGTTGTCCATGTGCGGCTCGGGCTCGGTCTGGTAGGCCCAGTTGTACTGCTTGCCCTGCAGCGGATAGGCGAGGGCGGCCGGCATCTGGGTACGGAAATCCAGGCGGTAGTCGGGGCCGCCGGCTTCCAGCAGCAGGACGGTCACGTCCTGGTCTTCGGTCAGCCGGGTGGCCAGGACGTTGCCGGCCGAGCCGGCGCCTATGACGATGTAATCGAATTCGTGTGCCATGAAAAAGTCTCCTCCTGACGGCGGGTGGGGTCGGGCCCCAGCCCCGGGCCCTCTCCAGTGGAGAGGGGAGAAAAGCGCTGCCTGAGCGGCTTAGAAGATCGAGGCGTAATCGCCCAACTCGACCTGCACCGACTTGATGCGGGTGTAGTGGCCGAGGGTGGTGAGGCCGTTCTCGCGACCGACGCCGGAGTGCTTGTAGCCACCCACCGGCATCTCGGCGGGGGATTCGCCCCAGGTGTTGATCCAGCAGATGCCGGCTTCCAGGCGATGGATCATGCGGTGGGCACGGGCCAGGTCACGGGTGACCACGCCGGCCGCCAGGCCGTACTCGGTGTCGTTGGCGCGGCGCACCACCTCGTCCTCGTCGGCATAGGCCAGGATGCTCATGACCGGGCCGAAGATTTCTTCGCGGGCGATGGCCATGTCGTCACGGCAATCGGTGAAGACGGTGGGGGCGACGAAGTTGCCCTTGGCCAGTTCGCCCTGGGTGACGCGCTCGCCACCGGTGAGCAGGCGGGCGCCTTCGGCCTGGCCCTGGGCGATGTAGCCCAGCACCTTTTCCATGTGCGGGGTGCTGACCAGCGGCCCGAAGTTGGTCTCGGCGGCCAGGGGATCGCCCAGCTTGATGCGCTTGACCCGCTCCACCACCTTGGCTTCGAAGTCGGCCTTGAGCGCCTGGGGCACGAAGACGCGGGTGCCGTTGGTGCAGACCTGGCCGGAGCTGAAGAAGTTGGCCATGACGGCGATGTCGGCGGCGCGCTCCAGGTCGGCATCGTCGCAGACGATCAGCGGCGACTTGCCGCCCAGTTCCATGGTGACTTCCTTGAGGGTCGAGCCGGCGGCGCTGGCCATGACCTTCTTGCCGGTGGCGACGCCGCCGGTAAAGGAGATCTTCTCGATGCCGGGATGTTCGGTCAGCGCCACGCCCACTTCGGGACCGACACCATTGACCACGTTGAAGACGCCAGCGGGCAGGCCGGCCTCGGTGTAGATCTCGGCCAGCTTCAGCGCGGTCAGCGGGGTGACTTCGCTGGGCTTGAAGATCATGGCGTTGCCGGCGGCCAGGGCCGGGGCGGACTTCCACAGGGCGATCTGGATCGGGTAGTTCCAGGCGCCGATGCCGGCGACCACGCCCAGCGGCTCGCGACGGGTATAGACGAAGGAGGTCTCGCGCAGCGGGATCTGTTCGCCTTCCAGGGCCGGGACGAGACCGGCGTAGTACTCGAGCACGTCGGCGCCGGTGACGATGTCCACGGCCTGGGTCTCGGACAGGGCCTTGCCGGTGTCGAGGGTTTCCAGCAGCGCCAGCTCGTCGTTGCGCTCGCGGAGGATGTCCACGGCCTTGCGCAGGATGCGCGAGCGCTGCATGGCGGTCATCGCGGCCCAGACCTTTTGACCTTCGGCGGCAGCGGCCACCGCCTTGTCCACGTCAGCGCGGCTGGCGCTCTGCACCACGGCGAGCACCTCGCCGGTGGCGGGATTCAGGGTTTCGAAGGTGGCGCCACCGGTGGCGGCGACATAACGGCCACCAATGTAGAGCTGCTGTTCGGCGAAACGGGCCATGGACGTTCTCCCAAGCTGGGCGGGCGCCGTGGCACCCGCAAGGAACACAGGGGGCGCGAAAGAAAGGTCTCTCTGCGCCAGCGATGAAGCCAGTCTACTTAATTTTTATTGAACGTTCAATCAATGAAAAATTCGCAGGCGTGCCGAGACGGGTCGATGGGCGGCCCAGAGCGCTTCGATCAGAGAGGGATGGCTAAGGAAAAGCGGGAGGGGAGCCCCGGCCGGAGCGGACCGGCCGGGGTTGCAGCGGTCAGGGAGCGGTCAGGCCTTGGCCAGTTGCAGGTCCAGGTAGTCGTAGGCGATCTGCAGGGCCTGCTGGGTGTTGAAGGCGTCGCCGGAGAGGGCGCCGCGCAGCCAGAGACCATCGATGATGGCGGCCAGGCCGCGGGCCGAGGCGCGGGCCTGTTCGTGGGGCAGGAGGCGGCGGAATTGCCAGCAGAGGTTGGAGTAGAGACGCAGGTCGTTGATGCGTTGCAGGCGGCGCAGATTGGGCTGGTGCATGCTGGTGGCCCAGAAGGCCAGCCAGGTCTTCATGGCCGGGCCGCTGACCTGGGTATCGTCGAAGTTGCCCTGGATGATGGCGCGCAGGTTGGCGGCCGGGTCGTCACCGGGCAGGGCGGCACGGCGTTCGCGCACGGCCTGGCGCAGGGCATTCATCAGATGCCGCATGGTGGCCTCGAGCAGGCCGTTCTTGTCCTGGAAGTAGTGGCTGATGATGCCGTTGGAGACGCCGGCCTTGCGGGCGATGAAGGCGATACTGGCGTCGCCCATGCCGACTTCGTCAACGGCTTCGAGGGTCGCGGCAATGAGCTGCGAACGGCGGATGGGCTGCATCCCGACCTTGGGCACGAGGCATCTCCTGAACAGAGCGGAAGGAGCCTCGGAGGGTAACTATTTTTTATTGAACGTTCAATCAATAAAAACGGTCACCACCTCTTGGATTGTGCCCTGGCCCAGGCGGCAATACCAGTCCTGACAGGTGGTTACTTTTAATAACCGCCCGAAAGGCGTAGGCTGGGAACCAGTTCTGCTTCGAGGATCGCCATGGACGCCGTGGTCAGTCGTATCTCCAGCCGTCGCCGCCTGCATGCCCATGCCTGTCCCATCCGGGACGTGCTGGACCGGATTGGCGATGCCTGGTCCTTGCTCACGCTCTTCACCCTGGAACCCGGTCCGCTGCGCTTCAACGAGTTGCGCCGGCGGGTCGACGGCATTTCCCAGCGCATGCTCAGCGTGACCCTGCGTCAGCTGGAGCGCGATGGCCTGGTGTCCCGCACGGTGACGCCGACCAAGCCGCCCCAGGTGGAATACGCCCTCACGGAGCTGGGCCAGAGTCTGATGGTGCCGGTGGGTGCCCTGGCCGCCTGGGCCTCCGCGAAGCAGCCTTTAATTCAGCGCCACAGGGCGGCCTACGATCAGGCCGCCGAGGAGAATCCTGATGACCCGTCTCTCTAAGACCGCCCTGTCGGTCCTCGACCTGGTCCCCATCCGTGACGACGGCGATGCGACCCAGGCGCTGCACAATGCCCTGACCCTGGCGCGCCATGTCGAGCAGCTCGGCTTTTCCCGCTACTGGGTCGCCGAGCACCACAACATGGACGGTATCGCCAGCTCCGCGACCAGCGTGCTGCTGGGCTACCTGGCCGCCGGCACCAGCACCCTGCGCCTGGGATCGGGCGGCATCATGCTGCCCAACCACGCGCCCCTGGTGGTGGCCGAGCAGTTCGGCACCCTGGCCTCGCTGTATCCGGGCCGCATCGAACTCGGCCTGGGCCGCGCGCCGGGCTCGGATCAGCGCACCGCCTATGCCCTGCGGCGCGACCGCCTGGGCAGCTCCGACGACTTCCCGCGGGACGTGGAGGAGCTGCAGCACTACTTCGGGCCGCAGCAGCCGGGGCAGGGCGTGATCGCCATGCCCGGGGTGGGCACCGAGGTGCCGATCTGGCTGCTGGGTTCGAGCCTGTTCAGTGCCCAGCTGGCGGCGGCCAAGGGGCTGCCCTATGCCTTCGCCTCGCACTTCGCGCCGCGCTATGTACACGAGGCGATCCGCCTCTATCGCGAGAACTTCAAGCCGTCCGCGGTGCTCGATCGTCCTTACGTGATGCTCGGGGTACCCCTGGTGGCAGCCGACAGCGACGACGAGGCCAATTACCTGGCCACCACCGTCTACCAACGCATCCTGGCGCTGTTCCGCGGCGACAGCCTGCGCCTGCAACCGCCGGTACGCAGCATGGAAGGCGTCTGGTTGCCTCACGAGAAGGAGTCGGTATCGAGCCTCCTCGGCATGGCGGTGATCGGCGGCCCGGACAAGGTGCGCGAGCGGCTGGAGCTGTTGCTGGAAAAGACCGATGCCGACGAGCTGATCTTTACCTGCGATGTCTACGAGCAGGCGGATCGCTTGCGCGCCTTCTCGATCCTGGCGGATCTGAAGGGCGGTTGATCGGGGGCTGGGCCTGTTGGGCTGGGACGGCTTCATCGTCGAAGCCCAGCAGGCCCACATGAAAAAGCCGACCCCTTGTAGCGGTCGGCTTTTTCCTGTCTGCGGGAAGGCACCTGCTGCCGTTGTTGGGCTTAACCCAACTTGCGCGTCGTAGCGTGGAAAACTCGCCAGCGTTTTCCACTGGCGGCTACCGGCGGCGCGCTGTGGATAAGGCTGCGCCGTTATCCACGCTACGGTGCTCTGCGGTTACAGGAAGGTGAAGACCTGTTCGCGGGTCAGGCGGGACTTGGGCAGGGCGGCGTTGAAGTCGCTCTCGCCGCGATAGCCCAGGCCGACCACCACCAGGGCCGTGTAGCCCTGTTCACGCAGGCCGAGTTCCTGGTCCAGGCTGCTGGCGTCGAAGCCTTCCATGGGGGTGGCATCGATGCCCAGCGCGGCAGCGCCGAGCAGTAGGGTGCCTAGCGCCAGGTAGGTCTGCTTCTCCATCCAATGCTGCACATCCTGGCGCTCATGACGATGCAGGTCGACGAAGTGACGGCGGGTACCGTCCTGGGTGGCGCGTGCTTCGGGCTTGGCGAAGCGGCCGTCCCGGGCTTCCTGCTCCAGCACCTGGGCCAGATGGCCTTCGGTCATCTCCAGGCGGGTGCAGAGCACGATGACGTGGGAGGCCGGCAACACCTTGGGTTCGTTGTAGGGGCTCTGCATGCCACGGGCGATGCGCGCCCTGGCCTCGGCGCTGGCGGCGACCACGAAGTGCCAGGGCTGGGAGTTGACCGAGGAAGGCGCTTGTCGCAGCAGCTCCAGCAGTTCTTCGACCTGTTCGGCCGGGATGCTGCGGGAGCCGTCGAAGGCCTTGGTGGTGTAGCGGGTACGGGCGATCTGGGACAGCTGCATGGATAACTCCTGATCGGATCAGTGGGTAGGGGCCGGCTGGGCGTCGATCTTGACGCGGAACAGGCTGTAGGGCTTCTGGCGCAGGTCCTGGCCGCCGTGGAATTGCGCCTGGCGATGGAGCTGGTTGGCGGTGAAATAGAGGTAGCCGTCCGGACCGATGCTGAAGGTGTCGGGCCAGAGCACGCGCGGATCGTGGACCAGGGTCTTCCAGCTGCCGTCGGCCTGGCGCTGGCGCACGGCGTTGTGCTCGTAGTCGCCGGCATAGACGCGGCCCTGGGCATCGGCTTCGAGTCCGTCGGACGCGCCCTTTTCGCCGAGATCCTGCACCCCGGCGCGGACCTGGGCCTCGCTCGCCTTGGGATCACGCAGCAGGGCGGTGGGTACGGCATAGAGATGACGACTGGACAGCGGGCTGAAGTAGAGGGTGCCGCCGTCCGGCGAGAGAGCGATGCCGTCGCTGGCGATGGCCGGGCGGACCTTGCTGCCGTCGGGACGCTGCATCAGCAGCGGCTCGCCTTCCACCACCGGGACGAAGCTGGGATCGACGTTGGCCTGGGGCGCGCCGGTCAGGCGGCGCTGGGCCTGGCCGGTGGCGAGGTCGAGGACGATCAGTCCGCCCGGCGGCGCCGAGTCGGTGACATAGGCCACCCCGGCGCGACCGACGCGAAAGTCGAAGCGCACGTCGTTGACGTAGCTGTTGGGTTCGAGCACCGCCGCGGGGAAGACCAGCGTCCTGGCGACCTTGTTGGTCTTGAGGTCGATGGCCACCAGCTTGACGCCGCCGGCCTTGGGCGCGGCAAAGCCCGGTGCGGCGGTATCCAGCACCCAGAGGTGACCGCGCCCATCGGCCACCACGCTCTGCACGCTGATGAAACCCTTGCCCGGCTGACCGGGCGTTTCCACGTTCAACGCGGCATCCGGGTAGGGCACCGCCTTGCCGTCCTTGAGTTCGGCCACGGTGAAGGGCACCGCGTCGCCCCAGCGCGGATAGTTGACGAAGATCCGGCCGGTCTCGCTGACGGTGACCCCGGTGGGCATGGCGTCCTGGAAGGCGAACACCGGCTCCAGCTGGCCCAGGGTGCGCTCCTGGGGCAGCGGCGCGGCCTGGGCGGTGAGGCTAGCCACGGCCAGGGCGACGGCGAGGGTCAGGGCACTGCAGCGAGGCATCAGAAACCCTCCAGCACGAGCTTGCCGCGGGCCTGGTGGCTTTCCAGCCGGGCATGGGCACGGCGCAGATTGGCGGCATCGATCCGGCCCAGGTGCTCGCCCAGGGTGGTCTTGAGGGTGCCCTGGTCGATCAGCCCGGCGACGCGTTCGAGGATCTCGTGCTGGCGCACCTTGTCCGGGGTCTGGAACAGCGAGCGGGTGAACATCAGTTCCCAGTGCAGCGACAGCGACTTGGCCTTCATCGGTACCACGTCGAGTTGCGCCGGATCGTCGATCACGCCGAGACGGCCCTGGGGCCGCAGGACATCCACCAGCTGGGTGAAGTGCTCATCGGTGTGGGTGAGGCTGGCGACCAGGGTCACGCCGTCCAGACCCAGGGCTTCGAGCTGGGGCCGCAGGGGCTGGTGGTGGTCGATGACGTGATGGGCACCCAGCTGGCGCACCCAGTCCTGGGTTTCCTGGCGCGAGGCGGTACCGATCACGGTCAGCTCGGTGAGCTGGCGGGCCAGCTGCACCAGCACGGAACCGACGCCGCCTGCCGCGCCCATCACCAGCAACTGCTGGCCGGCGCCGCCGCCTTCGGTCGCGCCGAGACGGTCGAACAGCAGTTCCCAGGCGGTGATGGCGGTCAGCGGCAGGGCCGCGGCCTGGGCGTGGTCCAGACTCCTGGGCTTGTGCCCGGCCAGGTGTTCGTCGACCAGGTGCAGCTCGCTGTTGCAGCCGGGGCGGAACAGCTCGCCGGCATAGTAGACCTCGTCACCCACGGCGAAGCGGCTGACGGCGCTGCCCACGGCCCGCACCACGCCGGAGACGTCCCAGCCCAGTACCTTGGACTCGCGCTGCACCAGACCCTGGCGCACCTTGGTGTCGACCGGATTGACCGACACCGCACGGACTTCCACCAGGAGGTCATGGGCCTCGGGCGTGGGATCGGTCAGCACGGCGTCCTGCAGGGCGCGGGGATCGCTGGCGGGGAGGGTGGTGTCACCGTGGATGATGGCTTTCATGGGCGGATTCCTTTGTACGATAAGAAGACATGGGCCCATGGTCGTCTTCATGCTCGACCGGAAAAAGCGGCAGAATCGGATAGCACCTTCACTGCAGGAGTGAAAATGATCCGCTTCGACGACCTCGGCCTCTTCGTGCGTTCCGCCGCCCTGGGCAGCTTTTCCCGTGCCGCTCGCGAGGCAGACCTGTTGCCGGGTCAGGTGAGCGCCGCCATCGGCCGGCTGGAGCGCGAACTGGGCATCCGCCTGTTCGCCCGCTCGACCCGCAGCCTGCGCCTGACCGCCGAGGGCGAGGCCTATCTGCCCTATGCCCGCGAGGTGCTGGAGACCTTGCGCGAGGGGCGCGAGCGGCTGCAGGGGGAGAGTCCGGAATTGCGCGGGGTGCTGCAGGTGGCGGCGCCTTCGGATCTGGGACGCAATCTCCTGCTGCCCTGGCTGGCCGAGTTTCGTCAGCGCCATCCCGGCCTGACGCTCAGGCTCTACGTCTCGGACCAGCAGGCCGACGTCTATCGCGATCCGGTGGACATCGCCATCCGCTACGGCCGCAGTCAGGATGACAGTCTGGTGGCCCTGCCGCTCGCCCCGGACAACCGCCGGCTGCTGGCGGCGGCGCCGACCTATCTGGCCCGCCAGGGGGCGCCGCGCAGCCTGGACGACCTGTCCAGGCACGCCTGCCTGCTCTACCAGCTGCATGGGCGCACCTATGACAAGTGGAGCTTTCCACAGGCCGACGGCGGCCTGCGCCAGGTGGCCGTCAGCGGACCCTTGCAGAGCGACGACGCCGAGGTGGTGCGGCGCTGGGCGGTGGCCGGGGAGGGCATCGTCTACAAGTCCTGGCTGGACATGCGCGACGATCTGCAGCGCGGCCGGCTGGTGCGCCTGCTGCCCGAGCAGCCCGGCGAGCCGTTGCCGCTGCAGCTGTTCTGCCCGCACCGCCGGCAGTTCTCGCCCGCCGTGCGGCAGTTGCATGGCTGGCTGGCGGAGCGCTTCGCCGCCCTGGGCAAGCAACCCTGAAACGCAAAGGGGGTGGCGCCGCGAACGGAACCACCCCCTGGGTACCAGGCCCGGTCTTACTGCAGATGCTGCTTGAGCAACTGGCCGGCCTGGGTCAGCGCAGCCTGGACCTCGGGCACCTTGGCCAGGACGTTGAGCAGCCCGTAGTCGTGGATCATGCCGTTGTAGCGCACCTGGACGACCTCGACGCCAGCCGCGTTGAGCTTGCGCGCATAGGCCTCGCCTTCGTCCCGCAGCACGTCGTTCTCGGCGGTCTGCACCAGCGCCGGCGGCAAGCCCTTGAGCTGGGCCTCGCTGGCCCGCAACGGCGAGGCATAGACGTTGGCGCGCTCGGTCTCGCTGGTGGTGTAGTTGTCCCAGAACCACTTCATCATGTTGCGGGTCAGGAAGCGGCCCTCGGCATAGGTCTGGTAGGAACCGTTGTCGAAGCTGGCATCGGTCACCGGCCAGAACAGCACCTGGTAGCGCAGCGTGGGCGTGCCCTTGTCCTTGGCCATCAGGCTGACCACCGCGGCCATGTTGCCGCCGACGCTGTTGCCGGCCACCGCCAGGCGACTGCCATCGACGTCGATCTCCTTGCCATGCTCGGCGACCCATTTCGTCGCGGCATAGGCCTGATTGATGGCCACCGGGAAGTGAGCTTCCGGACTCGGGGTGTAATTGACGAACACCGCCGTGGCACCGGAGGCCACCACCAGGTCACGCACCAGGCGCTGGTGGGTGGGGAAGTCACCCAGCACCCAACCGCCGCCATGGAAGAACATGAAGGCCGGTGTCTGCCCCTTGGCGTTCGCCGGGCGGACGATGGTCAGCTGCAGCGGCTTGCCGTCGACCTGGATGGTCTTTTCGCTGGTCTTGACCCCTGAGAGATCGACCTTGACGCCGGATTGGGCGCCGGACAGCACCGCGCGGGCATCCTTGGGACTCAGGGTTTCCAGGGGTTGGCCACCGCTGCCATTCAGCGCATCGACGAAGCCCTGGGTGGTGCGTTCCAGGGCCGGATCGGGCTGGGGCGCGGCGAAGGCGCTGCCCAGGGCCAGGGTGAGCGCGGAAAGGCCAAGCAGACGAGAGACGGTACGCATGACAGAGGACTCCTCGAACGGGAAAGACCGGGCGCCTCGGCTGAAGCGCCTGGGTAATACCGCGACCCTTAGGCCAGGGTCAGACGCACGTCCACGTTGCCGCGGGTGGCGTTGGAGTAGGGGCAGACCTGGTGGGCCTTCTCGATCAGGTCTTCGGCCACGGCGCGCTCCAGGCCCGGCAGGCTGATGACGAGTTCGACGTCCAGGGCGAAGCCGGTGGGGATCGGACCGATGCCGACCTGGGCGGTCACGCTGACGTCCGCCGGCACGGCGATCTTTTCCTTGGCGCCGACGAACTTGAGCGCGCCGATGAAGCAGGCCGAGTAGCCGGCGGCGAAGAGTTGCTCGGGATTGGTCCCGGCACCCCCGGCGCCGCCCAGCTCCTTGGGCGTGGACAGCTGCACGTCCAGGGCCTTGTCGCTGCTGATGGAACGGCCGTCGCGGCCACCAGTGCTGGTTGCGGAAGCGGTGTAGAGGATGTTCATGGTGTGCTCCTGATTTGTGTATCGCGATAACTAATTGGGCGGGCTGTTGGCGAGAGGGCTGGCCCGGGTACGGATTTAAGTTATCGCGATATTGGTTATCGCGCAAATATATTTTCGGGAGCAGGCGATCAGTGGCAGCGGTTGGCGAGGATCAACGTTCCAGCTTGGCGCGCAGGGTCATCAGATTTTCGCGCAGCCGGGTCATCTCGGCGTCACCCAGCGCGCAGTAGCCGCCGATGGTGCCATTGATCTTCTTGGCCCGCTCGCGCAGGGTCCGGCCAGACTCGGTCAGCTCGATGGACAGGTTGCGCTCGTCCTCGGTATTGCGCTGTCGGGTCACGTAGCCCTCGGCTTCCAGGCGCTTGAGCACCGGGGTCAGGGCGCCGGAATCCTGGTGCAGCCGCCGTGCCAGCTCCTTGAGCGGCAGGCGGTCGTTTTCCCAGAGCACCAACATCATCAGGTACTGCGGGTAGGTCAGCCCCACCTCTTCGAGCAGCGGCTTGTACACCTTGGTCATGGCCAGCGAGGTGGAGTACAGCGCGAAGCACAGCTGCTGATCGAGTAGAAGAGGGTCTTTGCTGGTCATGGCGGTCCCGCCTGGGTAAATGAGAAGTGATTCTACCCCGAGCATTTGGGTAGCATTAGCCCTTTCGCTTTCAGACCCCAGGGTTTCCATGCGTATCCATGTGTCGTTCATCGATCGTGTCGGCATCACCCAGGAAGTCCTGGCGCTGCTCGGTGCCCGCAATCTCAATCTGGACGCTGTGGAGATGGTGCCGCCCAATGTCTACATCGATGCGCCGACCCTGAGCGCAGCGGTGCTGGAGGAATTGCGCGCCGCCCTGCTCACCGTGGTGGGGGTCGAGGCGGTGCGGGTAGTGGACATCCTGCCGGGCCAGCGACGCTCCCTGCAACTCGATGCCCTGCTCGCCGCCATGGCCGATCCGGTGCTGGCGGTGGACGGCGAGGGGCGCATCCTGCTGGCCAATCCGGCCTTTGCCGCCCTCGCCGGCGAAGACAGCGGCACTACTCTGGCCGAACTCTTCAACGACAGCGAATTGCCCAGTGAGCTGCTGGACCAGGGCTTTCGTCTGCCGCTGCGCGAAGTGGTGCTGCGCGGCCAGGCGCTGTTGCTGGACGCCACCCCCATCGGCGAACCCGTGGGCGGACTGGCCGGCGGGCTGCTGACCCTCTATGCCCCCAGTCGCATCGGTGGCCGCCTCTCGGCGCTGCGCCACGACACCCCCGAGGGCTTCGATTCGCTGCTCGGCGACTGCGCCGCCATCCGTACCCTCAAGGCCCGGGCCCAGCGCCTGGCCGCCCTGGAGGCGCCACTGCTGATCCTCGGCGAGACCGGCACCGGCAAGGAACTGGTGGCGCGTGCCTGCCATGCGGCCAGTGCGCGGCGCGAGGCGCCCTTTCTGGCGCTGAACTGCGCGGCCCTGCCGGAGAGCCTGGCCGAGAGCGAACTGTTCGGTTATGCCCCGGGCGCCTTCACCGGGGCCCAGCGCGGCGGCAAGCCGGGCCTGCTGGAGCTGGCCGACCAGGGCACGGTGTTTCTCGACGAGGTCGGCGAGATGTCGCCCTATCTGCAGGCCAAGCTGCTGAGATTCCTCTCCGATGGCAGCTTCCGCCGCGTTGGCGGAGCCCAGGAAACCAAGGTCAATGTGCGGATTCTCGCCGCCACCCATCGCGATCTGCAGGCCATGGTCGCGGCCGGTACCTTCCGCGAGGACCTCTTCTATCGCCTCAATGTACTCAGCCTGCAGGTGCCGGCGTTGCGCGAGCGTGGCCAGGACATCCTGCTGCTGGCGCGGCACTTCCTGCAGCAGGCCTGCGCCCAGATCGGTCGACCGCCGTGTCGCCTGGCGCCGGCCACCTACGGCGTGCTGCTGGGCAATGCCTGGCCGGGCAACGTCCGGCAATTGCAGAACATCCTCTTTCGCGCCGCCGCCATCAGCGAGAGCGGCCAGATCGATGTCGACGACCTCGACCTGGCCGGCACGGCGGTGGAGGGGCAGGTCGAAACCGAAGTCAGCACCCTGGAAGCCGCTGTCCAGGGCTACGAGGCGGCGCTGCTGGAGCGGCTCTATCCGCAGTATCCGTCCAGCCGCCAGCTGGCCGCGCGCCTGCAGACCTCCCACTCGGCCATCGCCATGCGCCTGCGGCGTTACGGCATCCCGCGGCGTTAAAGTTCTAGAGCCTGTTTAAAGGCTCGCGAGCTAGAGATAAGCAAGGCCTGGGCGGCCCCGCGAAAATGGCTGAGGAAGCGGACCGGGCTCGCGAACGAGTTTACGAGTGGTAAATGAGCATTCCGAAGCCATTTTCAACGCAGTTTGGCCGACGCGCAGCAGCCTTTAAATAGGCTCTCAGCGCAGGACGTTGGTCTTGGCCAGGTCCACCACCTCGCTGCCGCGACCACTCATCACCGCGCGCAGCATGTAGAGGCTGAAGCCCTTGGCCTGGGCGGCCTCGATCTTCGGTGGCAGCGACAGCTCCTGCTTGGCGATGCGCACATCCACCAGCGCCGGGCCGGGGTGGGCGAAGGCCTCCTCCAGGGTGGCGTCGAGCAGACTGGCCGATTCCACCTTCCAGCCGCGCACGCCGCAGGCCTCGGCGACCCGGGCGAAATCGACCTCACCCAGATCGGTGGTCTCGTCGAGCATGCCGGCAGCCTTCATCTCCATGGCGACGAAACCCAGGGTGGCATTGTCGTAGACGATGACCTTGACCGGCAGCTTCTCGCTGGCCAGGGTCGCCAGCTCGCCCAGCAGCATGGACAGCCCGCCGTCGCCGGCCAGCGCCACCACCTGGCGATCGGGATAGGCCGCCTGCAGGCCCATGGCCTGGGGCAGGGCATTGGCCATGGAGCCGTGGCTGAAGGAGCCGGCCAGCTTGCGTTCGAAATTCATCGCCAGGTAGCGCGCCGCCCACACCGTGGGGGTACCGACGTCGCAGGTGAAGAGGGCGTCCGCCGCGGCCAGTTCGCTGACGCGGGTGGTGAGGTACTGCGGATGCAGCGGCTCGCCATCGGCGGTGGCAGTGGCCAGCTCGTCCAGCTCGGCGCGGGTCTTGCGGTAGTGCTGCTGGGCCTTTTCCAGGAAACGGCTGTGGCTGTTGGGCGCAAGGCGCGGCAGCAGGGCGTCGAGGGTGGCGCGGACATCGCCCACCAGCCCCTTGAGTAGCGGGGTACGCACGCCCAGGTGGGCGCCGCGCACGTCGATCTGCACCACCCGACCGTGATCCGGGAAGAAGTTGCGATAGGGGAAGTTGCTGCCCAGCATCAGCAGCAGGTCGCACTCCTTGAGCGCGTGATAGCCGGACGAAAAGCCGATCAGGCCGGTCATGCCCACGCCATAGGGATTGGAATACTCGATATGGGCCTTGCCGCGCAGGGCATGGACCACCGGCGCCTGCAGTCGCTCGGCCAGGGCCACCACCTGGGCATGGGCACCGGCGCAACCGGCGCCGCAGAGCAGGGTGATGCGCTTCTCGCCAGCCAGCAACTCGGCCAGGGCATCCAGTTCGGCCTCCGGCGGGACCACCACCGGACGCACCGGCTCGCTCCACTGGACTTCCTTGAGCGGCGCCTCGGCCAGGGCCACGTCGCCGGGAATCACCACCACCGACACCGAGCGATTGAGAATGGCCGAGCGCATCGCGGTCTCGAGAATGCGCGGCAGCTGCTCGGGATGGGAAACCACCTCGCAGAAGTCGCTGCAATCGCGGAACAGCCGCTCCGGATGGGTTTCCTGGAAATAGCCCAGGCCGATCTCGCTGGAGGGAATCTGGGCGGCGATGGCCAGCACCGGCGCGCCGCTGCGCTGGGCGTCGAACAGGCCGTTGATCAGGTGCAGATTGCCCGGACCGCAGGAGCCGGCGCAGACCGCCAGACGCCCGCTGGTGTCGGCCGCGGCACTGGCGGCGAAGGCGGCGGCTTCTTCATGCCGCACGCCGCGCCAGCGGATACGGTCGCGCTTGCGCAGGCTTTCGGTGAGGCCGTTGAGCGAGTCGCCCGGCAGGCCCCAGATGGTGTCCACACCAGCCGCTTCGAGGGTGGCGACGAGCAGATCGGCAACGGTTTTCACAGCCATGACAAAGACTCCAGACAAGGATGGGAGAGGGCAAAGCCGCTTGGCAGAGGTCTTGTTGTGCCTTGTTGGTCCGATGAAGCGGGGCGGAAGTTCGCGACCGTGTCGACGTTTCGCCCGGTGCACGGACGTGCTTGTGCAAGGCCTAGGCGGAAAGGATTGATTTATAGATGGCAGGTAACTATGAGGTAGATGCCATCGGTGCATTCGCGAGGCAACCTTGGATCGAAAACCGTATTGCCGGGTAATGGCCGTCCAGCATCCGATAGCTGTTGTCCCAGCATGCCTGTCCTAGACGGGAAGTGCTGGAGCGACTTCTTCAATGGCAAGGGTGTCACGGTCGACTTTATGACAAAGCGAAACCAGCCTGCAGATCAGACGCGTGACCGTTCTGATGCCTAGATTCATGCTCAACACCACAGCTTTCATCCTGATAAAACATATTGCAGAAATACGACATGCTCAGGTTTTCGATACGCCTATAAATCGTCGGAATGAAAGGACTTTCCGATCGCTGTAGTGCCCGATGTGTTGGTTTATGACGAGCGTCTCAACCAGTCTCGCGTTTTCAGGACCTCGAGTAAGTCTGTGCTAGTCGAATAACCAATTTCTAGGCATTTCTTGTAACCTGAACTAGACCTTGCTGACGCAGGAATGACCTACGTAACCTGTAGTTCAAAGCGATGGCGCACCCTCGGTAGCCCGGTGGATAACCTCTTGAAGTCCGAGGCGAGCCAAGTGCGCCTGGATCAATCATTGTCCAGGAGAGTATTGTGAAGAACCTATCGAAAAAGTCGGCGCCTGCACAAGGCAGTGTGATTGACGATGTGACGGTCTACAGTTTCGGCCATAAGCACTCACTGACTATCGATGTGGACGACTTCGATGAATATGCGGCGTTCGCAAAGTATGTTGAGGGCTCGGTTCCTATTAGGGAAGCAAGAGCCTCTCTGACAACGCTGAATATTAACAGCGACCATCTCGAAAAGGTCGCTCGGATCGACGGGCAAACACTGGATACCGTGGCCGGAGGTTCTACCCTTGATTCGACGATCAAGCATCTGAATTTGGCTATTGCAGATAGCGGATTTTCTGCGTCCAGCTCCATCGTATTGTCAAATTTTGACAGACTTGAAACCTTGGATGCGACCAATTCTACCAAATCGCTTTCTGTTGTACTCAGCGAGCAAGGCATGGATGGGCGGAGTACCAGTGCTTATCTGCACTCCATCGAGTTTGCAAGCGGTAGCGCTGATGTCAGTACGGTTGCGGCTGCAGAGTTTGACTCGGTGGCATCGTTAGCTCATGCGCGTGTTAAAGATATTAGCGTAAGTGCAAGTAACGGTAATGTTGGCGTTACAGCCATCATCCAGCAAGCAGATGTCAATATCGAAGCGCGTCACGGTAGTGCAACGGTAGATCTGTCCTTCGTGAAGGGGGTAGACGCTCATAATGCCTCCTCACATGGTTCGCTGGGACATGGCGTTAATATTGTTATGAGTGGTGAGGGCAGCGGAAATCTAACACTTTTCAATGGAAACCTGGTCAATTATGAGGCGACAGCCTCTAGTGCTGAGAAATCAGCATCGATCATTGCTAACCTGGTCAAAGTAGCAGGATTTGACATTTCTGATAGTTATATTCTTTACGGCTCTCCTGTTGGCAAGCCTGAAGCGGTGACCACCATTGCAGACAGCGCAGTAGCAGGGGCGAAAGACATATCCACCGTCTTGGATATTGTATCGAAGGAAACCGTAGGGGAGGTCAATGCTGCGGTTTTTCACTACCACGGTAATACCTATATTTTCCAAGATGCGCAGCCAGGTTACGTAGCGCCTCCTTCGGTGGATTCCGCAGACAGTCTGATTGAGTTGGTAGGCGGCTACGATCTCAATGATGTTGCGGCTCACGTGGTGGCGGGTATACGCGGAATGGGCCACTGATACTCTTGCACTCATTCATTTTTTCCTTCAGGTCTCTGCATCTATCGCTACTGATAAAACGTGAGCCTGTCGGATCAAAATGAAAGAAAGGGCCAAACAGTGTCGGCCCTTTCTGCTGAACAATTACCGCCTACCTCCTGAGCTGCAGGCTTGTTCAGTGCATTGAAGCGTGCTGCAGGCGTGTCTATCGCAAACGATCAGACCGACCATTCAGTTCGTCTGTTTTCTGGCTGATAAAAGTAGGCACTTGGCTCTGCGTGCCTCATGCCGTGGCGATCAATTTCCAGTCAAAATCGTGCAGCTGAACTGCCTGGCCTAACAGCCCAGCTATTAATGGATCGATTTCGATACGGTGTTCTTTAATCGTTACGGATATGGCTGTCTGGGGTGAAATGTCGTAACGATATCGTTACAGTGCAACTCTGCTTTTCTAGTTAAATTATTGAAAATACTGGATTTTATTCCTGGCATTACCCTTGCACTGCTAGACCTATCTATCCATCAGGACAAAGGTCCGCAGGAGTCTGGCAATGGGTCTGCGCTATACCGAAGAACACGAATGGCTGCGTCAGGAAGCCGATGGCAGCATTACCGTTGGCATCACCGACTATGCCCAGGACTCGCTCGGCGACCTGGTCTTCGTGCAATTGCCGGAGCTGCGCAGCTACGCCCAGGGCGATGAAGTGGCGGTGCTGGAGTCGGTCAAGGCCGCCAGCAACATCACCATGCCGCTGGACGGCGAGGTCCTGGCGGTCAACGAGGCGCTCAACGATGCGCCCGAAACCATCAACAGCGATCCGCTGAACGCCGGCTGGTTCTTTCGCTTCCAGCCCGCCAATGCCGAAGCCTTCGCCGCGCTGCTCGACGAAGCCGCCTATCAGCAACTGATCAAGGGGTAAGACCGCCATGTCGCTGCACGACACCTTCAGCACCGCCGACGAATTCGTCCCGCGTCATATCGGTCCGCGCGAGCTGGACGAGATCGCCATGCTGAACCTGCTCGGCTACGAATCCCTGGAGGCCATGACCGCCCAGGTGATCCCGAGAGCATCAAGGGCACCAGCGTGCTGGACCTGCCCGCCGGGCTGTCCGAGGCCGACGCCCTGGCCGAGCTGCGCACCATCGCCGGCAAGAATCGCCTGCTCAAGAGCCTGATCGGCCAGGGCTACTACAACACCCACACCCCGGCGCCGATCCTGCGCAACCTGCTGGAAAATCCGGCCTGGTACACCGCCTACACTCCCTACCAGCCGGAGATCTCCCAGGGTCGCCTAGAGGCGTTGCTCAACTTCCAGACGCTGATCGGCGACCTCACCGGCATGCCGGTGGCCAACGCCTCGCTGCTGGACGAGGGCACCGCCGCCGCCGAGGCCATGACCTTCTGCAAGCGCCTGGCGAAAAACAAGGCCAGCGCCTTCTTCGCCTCCGTGCACTGCCATCCGCAGACCCTCGACGTCCTGCGTACCCGCGCCGAGCCCCTGGGCATCGAGGTGGTGGTGGGCGTGGAAACCGAGATCGAGGATCACGGCCGCTTCTTCGGCGCGCTGTTCCAGTATCCGATGACCACCGGGGAGATCCGTGACTACCGGGAGAGCATCCAGGCCTTCCAGGCGGCCGGTGCCCTGGTGGCCATGGCCGCCGACCTGCTGGCCCTGACCCTGCTCACGCCGCCCGGTGAACTGGGCGCGGACGTGGCCATCGGCACCGCCCAGCGCTTTGGCGTACCGCTCGGTTTCGGCGGCCCCCATGCGGCGTACTTCGCCACCCAGGACAAGTACAAGCGTGACATGCCCGGTCGCGTCGTCGGCGTCTCCATCGACCGCCACGGCCACCCGGCCTATCGCCTGGCCCTGCAGACCCGCGAGCAGCACATCCGCCGCGAGAAGGCCACCAGCAACATCTGCACCGCCCAGGTGCTCCTGGCCAACATCGCCAGCATGTACGCGGTCTACCATGGTCCCGAAGGCCTGACCTGCATCGCCACCCGGGTGCAGCGGCTGACCAGCCTGCTGGCCGCCGGCCTGCAGCGCCTGGGCCACGAGACCCAGCACACTGCCTTCGACACCCTGACCCTGGTGTTCGGCGCGCGCACCGCCGCCCTGCACGAGGCCGCCCGTGCCCGTGGCTACAATTTGCGCGACGTCAGCGCCGAGGCCCTGGGCGTGTCCCTGGACGAGACCAGTACCCTCGCCGACGTCCAGGCGCTGCTGGAGATCCTGGCCGACGGCAAGCCCGCGCCCCAGGTCGCCGAGCTGGGTGACGCCCAGGGCGTGGAGTTGCCCGCAGCGCTGCAGCGCCAGTCGGCCTTCCTGACCCATCCGGTATTCGCCAGCCATAGATCCGAGACCGAGCTGATGCGCTACCTGCGCAAGCTGGCGGACAAGGACCTGGCGCTGGATCGCACCATGATCCCGCTGGGCTCCTGCACCATGAAGCTCAACGCCGCCAGCGAGATGATCCCGGTCACCTGGGCCGAGTTCGGCGGTATCCACCCCTTCGCCCCGGCCGACCAGACCGAGGGCTATGCCCAGCTCACCACCGAGTTGGAGGCCATGCTCTGCGCCGCGACCGGCTACGACGCCGTCTCCCTGCAGCCCAACGCCGGCTCGCAGGGCGAGTACGCGGGCCTCCTGGCCATTCGCGCCTATCACGCGAGCCGCGGCCAGGGTGAGCGCGACGTCTGCCTGATCCCGGCGTCGGCCCACGGCACCAACCCCGCTACCGCCAGCATGGTCGACATGCGCGTGGTGGTGGTGGCCTGCGACAAGCGTGGCAACGTCGATCTCGACGACCTGCGCGCCAAGGCCGAGCAGCACAGCGAACGCCTGGCCGCGCTGATGATCACCTACCCGTCCACCCACGGGGTGTTCGAAGAGGCCATCCGCGAGATCTGCCAGGTGGTCCATGATCATGGTGGCCAGGTCTATATCGACGGCGCCAACATGAATGCCATGGTCGGTCTCTGCGCCCCGGGCCAGTTCGGCGGCGACGTCTCCCACCTCAACCTGCACAAGACCTTCTGCATCCCCCATGGCGGCGGCGGTCCGGGTGTCGGTCCCATTGGCGTCAAGGCGCATCTGGCACCCTTCCTGCCCGGCCATGCCCGGCTGGAACGCAAGGAAGGCGCGGTCTGCGCGGCGGCCTATGGCAGCGCCAGCATCCTGCCGATCTCCTGGATGTACCTGAAGATGATGGGCAGCGCCGGTCTGACCCGCGCCTCGCAGATCGCCATCCTCAGCGCCAACTACATCGCCCGCCGACTGGAAGAGCACTATCCGGTGCTCTATAGCGGCACCGGTGGCCTGGTCGCCCACGAGTGCATCCTCGACCTGCGTCCGCTCAAGGACAGCAGCGGCGTGACCGTGGACGACGTGGCCAAGCGCCTGATCGACTTCGGTTTCCATGCCCCGACCATGTCCTTCCCGGTGGCCGGCACCCTGATGATCGAGCCCACCGAGAGCGAGTCCAAGCAGGAACTGGATCGCTTCTGCGACGCCATGATCGCCATCCGCGAAGAGATCCGCGCCCTCGAAGCCGGCACCCTGGATCCCCAGGACAACCCGCTGAAGAACGCGCCGCACACCGCGCGCGAACTGGCTGGGGAGTGGACCCACCCCTACAGCCGCGAGCAGGCGGTGTTCCCGCTGCCGAGCCTGGTGGACGGCAAGTACTGGCCGCCGGTGGCGCGCATCGACAACGTCTACGGCGATCGCAACCTGGTCTGCTCCTGCCCGCCGATCGAAGCCTACGGCGAGGCCTGACCCTCACCCCCGGCCCCTCGCCCGAGGGGAGAGGAGAGCAGAGCTGCTCTTCCCCCTCTCCCCCTGGGAGAGGGCCGGGGTGAGGGCTGACCCGATCACCCACGTCGCGACCCCATAGCCCAGCGTTTGCTCACTCCTCCTGTAAGGAGCGAGCAAACCGCCACCCGACACGGAGCCCTACCATGTCCCTGCTCAAGACTTCGCTGCACGCCCTGCACCTGGAACTCGGCGCCCGCATGGTGCCCTTCGCCGGCTACGAGATGCCGGTGCAATACCCGCTCGGCGTGCTCAAGGAGCACCAGCACACCCGTGCCCAGGCCGGGTTGTTCGATGTGTCCCACATGGGCCAGGTCCTGCTCGAAGGCGAAGAGGCCGCCGAGGCCCTGGAGACCCTGGTGCCGGTCGACATCATCGACCTGCCCAGCGGCATGCAGCGCTATGCCCTGCTGACCGACGACAACGGCGGCATCCTCGACGACCTCATGGTCGCCAACCTGGGTGACTGCCTCTACCTGGTGGTCAATGCCGCCTGCAAGGAAGCCGACCTCGCCCATTTGGAAAAGCACCTGGGCGATCGCTGCCAGGTGCTGCCGCAATTCGATCGCGCCCTGCTGGCCCTGCAGGGCCCTGCGGCCGCCGCGGTCCTGTCGCGCCTGGCGCCGGAGGTGGCCGAGATGACCTTCATGCAGGTCCGCCGCGTCAAGCTGCTGGAACAGCCCTGCATCGTCAGCCGCAGTGGCTACACGGGTGAAGACGGTTACGAGATCTCGGTGCCGAGCGCCGCCGCCGAAGCCCTGGCGCGCCATCTGCTGGCCGAGCCGGAAGTCGAGGCCATCGGCCTGGGTGCGCGCGACTCCCTGCGCCTGGAAGCCGGTCTCTGCCTCTATGGTCACGACATGGATGCCGGCACCACGCCGGTGATGGCCAACCTGGGGTGGGCGCTGTCCAAGGTGCGTCGTGAAGGCAACGGTCGCGCCGGCGGTTTCCCCGGTGCCGAGCGCATCTTCACCGAGCAGCGTGAGGGCGTGAGTCGCAAGCGCGTCGGCCTGCTGGTGCAGGAGCGGGTGCCGGTGCGCGAAGGCGCGGAACTGGTGGATGCCAATGGCGCCAGCATCGGTCGCGTGACCAGTGGCGGCTTCGGCCCGACCCTGGGGGCGCCGGTGGCCATGGGGTATGTCGACAGCGACTTCGCCGCCCTGGATGCCCAGCTGTTCGCCGTGGTGCGCGGCAAGCAGGTGCCGGTCAAGGTCGCCAAGACCCCCTTCGTACCGCAGCGGTATTACCGCGGGTAATCCGTCGCCAATAACATCGCGGCCCATGGCCGCGATGCCTTTCAGGCCAGCGGATAATCCCGAAACACCGACAGCGCCTCCGCTTCGACGGTCAGGGCCTCCAGCGTCGGGTAGTTACGCCGCTCGATCAGTCCCGGCAGGGCGAAGTGCAGGAAGGTCCAGGCCACCGCGGTATCGATGGCATCCTGGCCGATGCTGTCTTCACCCAGCGGCGGACGTGGGCCCAGCCAGGCCTTGTCCAGGGCGCCACAGGCCGCGCGCAATTGTCCCTCCACCCGCTGCTGCCAGGGCGCATGACGCTTCTCTTCCGGCCGCAGGTCGCGCTCGTACACCAGCTGCACCGCTTTCTCGGACAGGGCCAGCGCCAAGCCGCTGCGACCGAGGGCGGTTGCCCGGGCCGCATGGCCGCTCGGCCACAATTGCCGACTGCCGCAGGCAAGGTGCTGGGCATAGTCCAGAATCAGCGACGAATCCATCAGCCGCTGACCGTCCAGGCAGATCAGCGTGGGCGCCTTGAGCACCGGATTGAAGCTGCGAAAGCGCTCGACCTCGCGAAACAGCGACACCTGGCGCAGTTCGAAGGGCAGTACCAGCAGGCGCAGGGAGATCGCGACTCGCCGCACATAGGGGAGTCGAGCATGCCAATGAGTTGCATGGGGGCATCCTGTCAGAAAGAGTGAATCCTGTTTCACGTGGAACGTCACCCCTGTTGCGCGTTTCACGCCAGGTGCCGCTCTGGACAAGACATTAAGGATTCGAGGAAGCTACTTCCAGCGAGAAAATCTGACGGAATAGTTAAGGAAGTCTTACATGTCGCGCGTACCGCCGCTGAATGCCCTGCGCTGCTTCGAAGCGGTTGCCCGTCTGGGCAGCGTGACCCGGGCCGCCAGCGAATTGCACCTCACCCATGCCGCGGTGAGCCAGCAGGTGAAGGGCCTGGAGCACCAGCTGGGCATGGTGCTCTTCGAGCGCCAGGGGCGCGGGATCGAGGTCACCGGTGACGGTCGCGTCTATGCCGAGCAGGTCCGCCAGTTGCTCGAGGATCTGGGCGAAGCCACGCGGCGGCTGCAGGCCCGGCCACGCCGCAACGAACTGGTGTTCGCCACCTTTCCCTCCTTCGCCACCCACTGGCTGCTGCCACGACTGCCACGTTTTCGTGCCCTGCACCCGGAATACCACATCCGCATCCAGACCAGCATGGATTTCCAGGATCTGCGCCAGGGCATGGTGGATATCGGGGTGCGTATGGGCGAAGGTCAGTGGGATGGGCTGACCGCCCTGCAGCTGTTTCAGGACGAAGTCCTGCTGGTCGCCTCGCCGCACTATGGGGGTGGGCAGTTACCAAGGGATCTGGACGAGGCCCTGGCCCGGCCGCTGATGCATACCGAGGAGACCTGGCAGTCCTGG
This sequence comes from Pseudomonas oryzihabitans, assembly GCF_014522265.1. Classification (GTDB taxonomy): domain Bacteria; phylum Pseudomonadota; class Gammaproteobacteria; order Pseudomonadales; family Pseudomonadaceae; genus Chryseomonas; species Chryseomonas aestiva. The sequence goes on along the minus strand of NZ_CP017024.1, from coordinate 1,361,165 downwards.
GGCAAGGCCGCCGGCCTGGAACGGACCCCGCCCAGCTGTGGCCTCAGCGTGAACGACTCCAATCTGGTGCTGGAGGCCTTGCGCCTGGGTCAGGTGCTGGCACTGGAGCGACGCAGCCTGGTGCAGGCCGCGTTGGACGAAGGTCGCCTGGTTCAGCTCAGTCCGGTGGTGGCGCCCTATCCCTATGCCTACTGGCTGGTCTGGCCGGAACGCGCCGAATCGGCGGAAAAGCAGGAGCGCTTCACCACCTGGATCCAGGCCGAGGTCGCGACCTATCTGGCCGCGCTGGAGACGCCGACGCCCGCTTAGGGCGTCGGGCGGAAGATCCTAGCGCAGCAGCAGCTTGCGACGGCCGTCGGGCCAGACTTCCCAGAGTTGATCGTTGATGCGCTGCACCTGGCTGGTGGTACGGCGCATGGCCGCAATGCTGGCCCGCAGGGCCTGGCCGCTGGCGGTGTCGACGAAATTTCCGGCGCCGGTGCTCTCGGCCGTGGCGCGATCCATAGCTACAGTGTTCATTGACGCCTCCCAGAGCTCGGCTAAAGACGGCGAAAGTGCCGTAGCCCAAGGACCGGCCGTCACGGGCAAGATTCCGCTCCCCCGGCAGCAGCCGTTCAAGCTGTGATCCACGTCCTGCGGGCGCTGTGGCCCATTAAGCGAATTTGCGCAAATGCCGCTTTCTGTACGGATATACAGATTAGTTCTTGCGCTGCCCGCTGGCGCTTTGCATCCTGTGGCGATTCCCCTCCTGTGACGCCCGCCATGCAGCTGTATCTCTGCGAAAAACCCTCCCAGGCCAAGGACATCGCCCGTGTCCTCGGTGCTACCCGTCGCGGTGAGGGCTGCCTGCAGGGGCAGGGTGTGACCGTCACCTGGTGCATCGGCCACCTGCTGGAAACGGCGCCACCGGACGCCTACGACGCCCGCTACAAGCGCTGGTCGCTGGACGACCTGCCGATCGTCCCCGAGCAGTGGAAGTTGCAGGTCAAGAAGACCACCGGCAGCCAGTTCAAGGCGGTCAAGCGCCTGCTCGGCGAGGCCAGTGAGCTGGTGATCGCCACCGACGCCGATCGCGAAGGCGAGATGATTGCCCGCGAGCTGGTGGAGCATTGCCGCTATCGGGGGCCGATTCGCCGGCTATGGCTGTCGGCGCTGGATGACGTCTCCATCCGCCGCGCCCTGGCCGCGCTCAAGCCCGGTGCCGAGACCTATGGGCTCTATCAGTCCGCCCTGGGACGCTCGCGCGCCGACTGGTTGATCGGCATGAACATGAGCCGATTGTTCACCCTGCTGGGGCGTCGCTCCGGCTACCAGGGCGTGCTCTCGGTCGGGCGGGTGCAGACGCCGACCCTGCGCCTGGTGGTGGATCGCGATCGCGCCATCGCCGCCTTCGTGCCGGTGCCCTTCTGGACCGTGGAGGCGATGCTGGACGCCGCGGGCAGTCGCTTCCAGGCCCAGTGGCAGCCGCCAGCGGATGTCTGTGACGACCAGGGCCGCTGCCTCAAGCCCGAGGTGGCCCAGGCGGCGGCGCGGGCCATCGACGCGGCCGGGCAGGCGCGGCTGGTCAAGCTCAAGACCGAACGCATCCGCGAGGCGGCGCCCTTGCCCTTCGATCTGGGCACCCTGCAGGAGGTCTGCTCCAAACGTTTCAATCTCGGCGCCCAACAGACCCTGGACGTGGCCCAGGCGCTCTACGAAAAGTACAAGCTGATCACCTATCCGCGCAGCGATTGCGGCTTCCTGCCGCTGTCCCAGCATGCCGAGGCGCCGGCGCTATTGGCCGCCTTGCTGAGCGCTGATAGCGGCCTCGCCCCCCTGCGCGACCATCTGGACGCCAGTCGCCGCTCGCGGGCCTGGAACGACGCCAAGGTCAGCGCCCACCACGGCATCATCCCGACCCAGGTAACCCGCGACCTGGGGCGCTTGAGTCCGCAGGAGCGCAACGTCTATGGCCTGATCCGCGCCCGCTATCTGGCGCAGTTTCTGCCACAGCACGAATTCGATCGCACCCAGGCCGACTTCGAGGCGGGCGGCGAACGCCTGCGGGCCACCGGCAAGCGCCTGGTGGAAGCAGGCTGGCGTCGCGCCTTGCCCGAGTCGCTCACGCCGCCCAAGGGCCGCGAGGCGCCGCCGCCCCAGGCGCTGCCCGAGTTGCGCGAGGGTGAGCGTTATCCGGTGGTGGAGGTGCGCTGCAGGGATCAGTTGACCCAGCCGCCCAAGCCCTTCACCGAGGGCGATCTGATCAAGGCGATGAAGAATGTCGCCAAGCTGGTGGAGGATCCGGCGCTCAAGCAGAAGCTCAAGGACACCACCGGCATCGGCACCGAGGCGACCCGCGCCAGCATCATCCAGGGCCTGCTGGACCGCGGCTACCTGATCAAGCAGGGCAAGGCCCTGGCGGCGACGCCGGCGGCCTTCGGCCTGATCAACGCCGTGCCCCGGGCCATCGCCGATCCGGGCACCACGGCGCTCTGGGAGCAGGCGCTGGATCGGGTGCAGGAAGGCGAACTGAGCCTGGCCGAATTCGTCACCAAGCAGTCGGCCTGGATGGGCAAGCAGGTGGAGCGCTGTCTTGGCCTGACCCTGACCATCAGCGGTCCGCCGCCGGCGGGCAAGGGCGCGCCCTGGAAGAAGAAGCGGCGTACCGGCGGGACCAAGGCCAAAGCCAAGCCCGGTGGCGCACCGCCGCGCGCGCGCAAGCCCAAGGTCAAGCCTGGCTGAGGGCGGTGTGCAGGCGTTCGAGGACGGCGTCGGGCTGGGTCAGGAGGTCGTGGTTCCAGAAGCGCAGGACCTGGAAGCCCTGGGCCTCCAATTAGGCATCGCGCTCGCGATCAGTGGCGGTGCCTTGATGCTGGCCGCCATCCAGCTCGATCACCAGCCGTGCTTCCAGGCAAACGAAGTCGAGGATGTAGCGGCCATAGGGATGCTGACGGCGGAATTTATGGCCCTGTAGACGCTTGCCGCGCAGGTGTTGCCAGAGCAGGCGCTCGGCATCGGTCTGGCCCCGGCGCAGGGCGCGAGCATGGGTGATGAGGGGCATGGGAATCCTTTCCCTGGGGGGCTTGGCGTTGGGGTTACCCTCACCCCAGCCCTCTCCCGGAGGGAGAGGGGGCGGTACGGGGCGAGAGGTGCTCTGGGGAGTATCGCCTGGAGAGGTAGTGTTGGCGAGGCTCTGGAACGAGGTTTTCGAGAGCGCTGAGCTGAGGAAGTTGGCGCGGCTCAGCTACCTGATACGTTGGCGAGAGCATTGCCCTCACCCCGGCCCTCTCCCAAAGGGAGAGGGGGCAATAAGGAGCGAAGCGGAGCTGTGTAGCAGCACCCGCTGAAAGACAGTCATACAGTCAGAACCGCTATCGCAGTGACACTGAAAAAAGCTTCAAGACACATGTCTGGCGGAAGAGCCCGCTACCGCTCCAGACTGCCCCCTCTCCCTTGGGGGAGGGTTGGGGTGAGGGCGCCAGGCCCAGGCGTTGCGAATCGCTATCGCAGTAGCACTGAAAACAGTTTCAGGACGCATGTCTGGCGGAAGAGCCCGCTACCGCTCCAGACCGCCCCCTCTCCCTGGGAGAGGGTTGGGGTGAGGGCGCCAGGCCCCCGCAAGTCCCACTTCTTCTCGAACGCTGTCGCGGCAGTGGCATAGGCCGCTTTGTGATAGTCAAAGGTGGCTGACTGCACCAACACGGTTTCCTAGTCCTTGATAAAGGCGATCGCCGGGCGCTAGGAGAGGCCGTCGGCCTTGATTTCGGCTTTGTCGACGAACCTGGAAGGAGAGGAGGTGAAACGGCCTCAATTGGCCTAAGCGAATCGCTATCGCAGTAACACTGGAACGACACTGAGTCTCATGTCTGGAGGAGAAGCCCTGCACCGCTCCAGACCACCCCCTCTCCCTTGGGGAGAGCGTTGGGGTGAGGGCGCCAGGGCCAGGCGTCGCGAATCGCTATCGCAGTAACACTGGAACGACACTGAGTCTCATGTCTGGAGGAGAAGCCCTGCACCGCTCCAGACCACCCCCTCTCCCTGGGGGAGAGGGTTGGGGTGAGGGCGCAAGGCCCCGTGCCCGCGTCTTATTTCTTCTCGAACGCCGCCGCGGCAGTGGCATAGGCCGCTTCGTGGTAATCGAATTCGGCGGACTGCACCAGCAGGGTTTCCTCGTCCTCGGTGAAGGCGATCACCGGGCGATAGGAGAGGCCGTCGGCCTTGATTTCGGCTTCGTCGATGAGCTTGGAGAGATCGAAGGCGAAGTCGCCGCAGATGGCCTTGGCCTGGGCGTCGGTGATGCCGTGTTTCTTCAGGGCATCGCGCAGCAGGCTGCTCCACTGGTATTGAAACTGGATACCCAGTTTGGCGTAGCTGGGACCGTAGTCGATTTCCATGAGTGTGTAACCGGGGCTTGGGAGGAGGGGGCGAACTCGCCACAGCGGCCAGCGAAATGACCGTTGTGAGCGCTGCCGGTGGCGCTACGATGGCGTGCCCCAAAGCCCAGGCAAAGGGGTGCGGGCCGGACGGCCAAATCTAATGACCGAGAGGCCCGCACCCAGGGACGAGCGGTTATTCGTGGACGATGCGCGAGTGATCGCGGGTGTCCTTCATGAAGACGTAGACCAGCAGCGAGCAGGCGATGCAGCCGGTCACGTACCAGTAGTAGCCGCTTTCCATGCCGATGCTCTTGAACCACAGCGCCAGGTATTCGGCGGTGCCGCCGAAGATGGACACGGTCAGGGCATAGGGCAGGCCGACGCCCAGGGCGCGGATCTCGGTGGGGAACAGCTCGGCCTTCACCACGGCGTTGATCGAGGTGTAGAAGCTAACGATCACAAGCGCCACCATGATCAGGCCGAAGGCGCCCCACCAGCTGGTGACGCTACCCAGGGCGGTGAGGATCGGATAGGTGAACAGGGTGCCGAGCACGCCGAAGGCGATCAGCACCGGGCGCCGGCCGACACGATCGGAGAGGGCGCCGACGACGGGCTGCAGCAGCATGAACAGGAACAGCGTCGCCGCCGAGATGGAGGTGGCGTCGGTCTTGCTCATGCCCACCGAGTTGACCAGGTACTTCTGCATGTAGGTGGTGTAGGTGTAGAAGGCCAGGGTGCCACCCATGGTCAGGCCGACCACGGTGAGGAATTCCTTGGGATGGCGCGCCAGGGTGCGCATCAGGGATTCCTTGGGCTTCTCGGCCTTCTTGAAGGAGCTGGTCTCTTCCATGCCGCGGCGCAGGTAGAGCGCGGTCACGGCGCAGGCGGCGCCGATCAGGAAGGGAATGCGCCAGCCCCAGCTCTCCAGCTGTTCGACGGTCAGGGTCTGCTGCAGCACGATCAGGGTGGCCAGGGCCAGCAGCTGGCCGGAGATCAGGGTGACGTACTGGAAGCTGGAGTAGAAGCCACGGCTTTCCTTGGTCGCCATCTCGCTCAGGTAGGTGGCGGAGGTGCCGTATTCACCGCCCACCGAGAGGCCCTGCAGCAGCCGCGCCAGCACCAGCATGATGGGGGCGGCGACACCGATGGTGGTGTAGCTGGGGGTGAGGGCGATGATCAAGGAGCCGGCGCACATCATGATCACCGAGACCATCAGCGCGGACTTGCGGCCGGCCTTGTCGGCATAGAGGCCCATCAGCCAGCCGCCGATGGGGCGCATGAGAAAGCCCACGGCAAAGATGGCGGCCACGTTGAGCAGCTGGGCGGTCTGGTCGCCCTTGGGAAAGAAGGCCTTGGCGAAATACAGCGAGAAGGCGGCGTAGACGTACCAGTCGTACCATTCGACCAGGTTGCCGACGGAACCGCTGAAGATGGACTTGATGCGCTGCGAGGTGGTCTTGGGCGCGGTCTGGCCGGCCGCGAGGGTAGCGGTGCTATCCACAGGGGTGTTCCTCTTGTCGTTGTTATTAGGGCGCTCGGGGCGTCGACAAGGGCTATAGCAGGGCGCGTGCCAGGTCGCGAAGCCGCATTCTGACTGGGTTTTGCCGGGGCGGATCGGCGAAAGATCGCCGAAAGCCGGTGGGCAATGAGCGGATTTCCGCCGATGGCGCCTCAGTCGTCGTCGCGAAAGTCGGCGCGCACCAGGCCATGGCGTTGCATCTTCTCGTTGAGGGTGCGCCGCGGCAGCTGCAACTCGTCCATCACCGCCTTGATCTCGCCGCCGTGGCGGGCCAGGGCGGCGCGCAGGCACTGGGCCTCGAAGGCTTCCAACTGATCGGCCAGGGAATGGCCCTGGGCCGCGGCCGGCGTGCCCAGGCCGAGCACCTCGCGTTCGGCGGCGTTGGCCAGTTCCCGGACGTTGCCCGGCCAGCCGTGACCCAGCAGCTGGGCCAGCCGCGCCGCGCCGGGCGGGGTGACCGGGCGCCCCAGGCGGGCGCCGGCCTCGGCGAGGAAGTGATCGAACAGCAGCGGGATGTCTTCGCGTCGCGCCCGCAGCGGCGGCAGGTGCAGTTCGGCGACATTGAGGCGATAGGCCAGGTCTTCGCGAAAGCGCCCGGCGCGCGCCTCTTCCAGCAGATCCGGCTTGGTGGCGGCGACGATGCGCAGGTCCAGGGCGATGCTCTGGTTGGAGCCGAGGCGCTCCAGGCGCTGCTCCTGCAACACCCGCAAGAGCTTGACCTGCTGCGCCAGGGGCATGCTCTCGATCTCGTCGAGAAACAGGGTGCCGCCGTTGGCGTATTCCAGCTTGCCGATGCGCTTGCCCTGGGCACCGGTGAAGGCGCCGCTCTCGTGGCCGAACAATTCGCTCTCGAACAGCTGCTCGGGGATGGCCGCGCAATTGAGCGCGACGAAGGCCTTGCCGGCCCGAGGACCGAAGTCGTGCAGGCAACGGGCGACCAGTTCCTTGCCGCTGCCGGTCTCGCCGCGCAAGAGCACGTTGACCGGGGTCGGTGCCAGGTCGAGGATCTGCTGGCGCAGGCGGACGATGCCGGGCGAGACGCCGAGCAGCCGACGGGCGAGGGCGCTCTGGTCGTCGACCCGGCGGTGCAGCTGGCGGTTCTCCAGCACCAGCCGGCGCTTTTCCAGGGCGCGGCCGAGATCGCCGAGCAGTGCCTCGGGGCTGAAGGGCTTTTCCAGGAAATCGTAGGCGCCCTGACGCATGGCGCTGACCGCCAGGGCGACGTCGCCGTGGGCGGTGAGCAGGATCACCGGCAGGTCGGGATCCAGCGCCTGCAGCCGGTCCAGCAGGGCCAGGCCGTCCATGCCGGGCATGCGCACGTCGCTGACCACCACGCCGGCGAAATCCGGCGTCACGGCCACCAGGCAGTCCTCGGCGCGGGCGAACAGCCGTACCTGATGCCCCGACAGCTCCAGCCACTGGCGCACCGCTTCGCGGATGCTGGCTTCGTCGTCGACCAGATAGACCTGGGCTTGCATGGGGGCGTCCTCTCGCGGCCGGTGCGCCGCTACCTTGCCCTAAGGCTGGCGAGTGGTCGAGTCCCTAGCCGGGGCCCGGCAGCACCGGCAGACCCAGACGGGCGCAGGCGCCGCCTTCGGGACGGTTGCCCAGTTCGATGCGTCCGCCCAGGTGCTGGGCGACGGTCTGGACGATGGACAGCCCCAGGCCGGCGCCGTTGGCCGCCCCGCTGCTGTAGAAGCGTTCGAACAGCCGCGGCAGGATCTCCACTGGAATGCCGGGGCCCTGGTCGAGGATCTGGATCTCGGCCCAGCCGGCGCTGATCTCCAGCCGGACGCGGATCTCGCCGCCGGGGGCGAGACATTGACCGCGTTGGTCAGCAGATTCTGCAGGGCGATGCCCAGCATGGCGCTGTCGCCGTGGACCTGTGCCTGGCTGGCTTCGGCGTCGAGGCTGAGGTCCAGGCCCTTGTCGAGAATCCAGGGGCCCAGCTCCTCCAGGGTGGCACTGAGGGCGGTGCGCAGGTCGAAGCGCTGCTCGGCGCTCCAGCTCGGCCGAGGTTCCAGCCGGGCCAGGATCAGCAGCTGGTTGACCACCCGGGTCAGCCGATCGGTGCCGCTGACGACGAATTTCAGCGCCTCGTCGCGGGCCGCCGCGGTCTGCGCGGACAGGGCGTTCTGCGCATGCAGGCGCAGCACCGCCAGGGGCGTGCGCAGTTCGTGGGCGGCGTCGGCGATGAAGCGGCGTTCGCGCTGCAGCAGTTGTTCGATCTGCAGCAGCAGGCGATTGAGCGCGGCCTGCATGGGTTCCAGTTCGCGCGGCAGCGGATCGAGCTGCAGCGGTTGCAGGGATTCCGGATCGCGGTGGCGGATCAGCCCGGCCATGCGCCGCAGCGGCCGCAGGCCCCAGCCGATGGCCAGCCAGGCCAGCAGCGACAGCAGCACCAGGCCGATCAGGTGCGGGGTGAGGGTATGGCGCAGGATGCGGCGGACCAGATCGGCGCGGACTTCTTCGCGCTCGCCGACCCAGAGCATCAGGTCGTGCTCGGGGTCGGGCAGCAGAAAGCCATACCAGGCCTCGCCCTCCAGGGTCTGCTCGGTGAAACCCGGGGTCGTCGGCATGATGAAGATGGGCGCGCTGGGCGAGCGCATCAGGGGGTCGCCGCGCGCGTTCCAGGCCTGGAAGGCCATCTTGGCCTCGTATCTGTGGCCATAGGGGCTGTCGGTGGCTTCGGCCAGGGCCTGGGTGACACTGGCGTGCAGCGCCAGACGGCCTTCGCCGCGGGGCGCGGCGCGCAGCATGCCCTGCAGGATGCGCGCGCTCTGGGCCAGCTGGGCATCGTAGATCTCGCCGATCTCGCGCTGGCTGTCGTGGACGTTGGTCAGGGCGATCAGCAGGGTGCCGATCAGCAGCAGCGAGAGCACCAGGCCGACGGTGCGGCGGCGGATGGAGGTCATGGGCACTCGAGGCGGTAACCGATGCCCCTGACCGTGCGGATCAGGTCGGCGCGCAACTTCTTGCGCAGGTTGTAGATGTGGACTTCCAGGGTGTTGCTTTCCACCCCCTCGTCCCAGCCGTAGAGCAGCCCCATGAGGCGATCGCGGCTGAAGATCTTGCCCGGATTGGCCAGCAATTCGTGCAGCAGCTGGTATTCGCGCGGGGTGAGGTTGACCGGCTGACCGTCGAAGGTGACCCGGCGGGTGGCCGGGTCGAGGGCGATGCCGCCACCTTCGAGCTGGATCTGCGAGGGGCCGTTGCGCCGCCGCAGGAGGGCGCGCAGGCGGGCCTTGAGTTCCTTGATGTCGAAGGGCTTGACCAGGTAGTCGTCGGCACCGGCGTCGAGGCCGGCGACCCGGTCTTCGGTGTCGTCGCGGGCGGTGAGGATCAGCACCGGGGTGGTCAGGCCGTTGGCGCGGCTCTGGCGCAGCACCTGGATGCCGTCCAGGCGCGGCAGGCCGAGATCCAGCACCACCAGGTCGAAGCCCTCTTCGCGCAGCGCGTGGACGGCGCTTTCGCCGTCCTTGAGCCAGTCCAGGGTATAGCCCTCTTCCCGCAGACTGGTGCGGATGCCCTCGCCGAGGTCGGGATCGTCTTCGATCAGCAGCACGCGCATGGGGGCCTCGTCACTTCAGCTTCTGGTCGACGTCCTTGAGTAGCGCGGCGATTTCGCCCCGCCGTCCCTGGTCGGCCAATTCGCGTCCGGGGCGGGGCGCGGCCTGCTGCGCCTTGAGCAGGGCGGCGCGGGCTTCGGCATAGCGCTTCTGGCGATACAGGTGGTCGCCCCAGAAGTATAGGGTATCGATACCGTTGGGGTTGAGGGCGAGGGCCTGCTGCAGCAGACGATCGGCTTCGCTGGCGTCACCGAAGGCGATCGGCCAGCCGGGAACCCGGTCGTAGAGGGCGGCGAGACTGGTGTAGGCGGACCCCTGCAGCGCCGTGGGATCGAGCTTGAGCGCCTGTTCCAGGTCGGTGCGGGCTTCCTTGACCTTGCGCAGCGCACCCAGTCCGCCCTGGGCGCCGGCCCAGCTGCTGAGCACGATGCCCTGCCAGATCAGCGCCGGGGCCGACTGGGGGGCGGCCTGGGTGAAGGCGCGGGCCTCGCCGGCCAGCTGTTCGAAGGCGGCGGGCTTTTCGGTGCTGGGCAGGCGGTACTGGATCTCGGCCCAGCGCTGCTGGATCTGCGCCAGGCGCTGGCCATCGTCGGCCAGGGCGAAGGGGCTGGCAAGCAGGGCGGCGAGCAGCAGGCCGAGGGCCTTGCGTGGGGACGTCATGGGTGTTTCTCCGGAGCGAAGGCGGGATCGATGAAGCGGCGGATCACCGGCAGCTGGCGGCGCAGGGCGCGATCCACCAGGCCGGGCAGCAGGCCGTTGAGACGGACGAAGAGCTTTTCCGGCCAGCCGAGATAAAGCTCCTGGCGATCCTCGACCAGTGCGCGGATCACCGCGCCGGCGACCATGGCGGGTTCGTCCACCTGGCTCTTGAGCGCCTGGTTCACGGCCATGGCCGCCGGACTGTTCATCGCCGTGCGGGTGGCGCGGGGCGCCACGTAGAGCACCCGGATGCGGGTATCGGCCAGCTCCCGGCGCAGGGCCTGGGTGAAGCCGCGCAGGGCGAACTTGCTGGCGCAATAGGGCGCATAGCCGGGATAGCCGATGGAACCCAGGGTGGAGCCGACATGGGCGATCACCGCCCGTGGCTGGCGGCGCAGCAGCGGCAGCAGCAGACGGGTCAGCTGGATGGCCGCGCCGATGTTGATCGCCAGCAGGTTGTCGATGGCATCTTCGTCGAGGGCTTCGAGCAGGGCGAAGCTGTTGCTGCCGGCGGCGTTGAGCAGCACGTTGACACCCTGGCCGCGACTGGCCTCGGCCAGCACCGCCTGGCGATCGGCGCGGCGGGTGAGGTCGGCGTCGAGCAGGCGCAGCCGGCCGCCCAGGCGCTCGGCCAGGGGTTGCAGGGCGCGGGTGTCACGGGCCACCGCCAGCACCTGGGCGCCGCCGGCGCAGAGTTGTTCCACCAGCGGCAGGCCGATGCCGCCGCTGGCCCCGGTCAGCAGGATGCGGCAGTCAGGCAGCTGCATGGCGCTGCTCCGGTTGCCCGGCGCCGGGCAGGGCGCGGAACATGTCGGCATAGAGGCGATAGATCACCTTGGACACGCGGATCACCGCGGCCTGGTCGGCCGGATCGTCCAGGCGATCCATCAGCTGGCGATAGGTCGCCATGTGCTCCTGGTCGAGGCTGCCGTGGGAATCCAGGTAGCTGAAGGCGGTGGCCGGCAGGCCCAGCTGGCCGCGGATAGCGCCGGCCGCCTGGGTGGCCAGGGCGATGCTGGTGCCTTCGAGCACATTGACCATGCCGAACAGGCCGACCGGGTTGTCGCGGGCGATGAAGTCGTAGAGATAGGCCACCATCAGCTCGATGGACAACTCGGGGCGGCTGGCGCGCACGGCCTCGGCGTCGCCTCCGCAGGCGGCGATGTCATTGAGGATCCACTGATCGTGGCCGTATTCCTCCTCGATGTATTCGCAGACCGCGCCGCGCAGCCATTCCAGCCGCGCCGGCAGGCGGGCGCCGCAGGCCATCATCAGCGGCGCGGTGTGGCGGACGTGGTGATAGGCCTGGCCGAGAAAGGCGATATAGCTCTCCAGGGCGACGTCACCGCTCAGGGCGGCACGGATGATGGGCACCTCGAACAGCGCCTGGCGTTCCGCGGCGGTTTCGGCTTGCAGGGTGGCGAAGAAACTCATGCTTGTATCTCCAGAAGGTCCGAGAGCAGGGCCGCGTGGTGCGCCTGGATGGCGTCGCGGCGAAGGCGTCCGGTCGCGGTGAGCAGGCCGTTGGCGGGGGTGAAGGGTTCGGCAAGGCGGCGCCAGGCGCCGATGCGGGCGTAATCGGGCAGGCGCTGGTTGAGGCAGGCGACCTGATCGGCGAGAAAGCTGTCGGGCAGGTCCGGCTGGCGCGGCCAGAGCAGCGCCACCAGGTGCCGGGCGCCTTCGCCCTGGACATAGGCCTGGGCGATGGGGCCGCCCTGGGTGAGTTCGGCCTCGATCCAGCCCGGGTCGACGTTGCGTCCCGAGGCCAGGCTGAACTGGTGTTTCTTGCGCCCGCGCAGATAGAGGTAGCCGTCGGCGTCGAATTCGCCGAGATCGCCGGTGGCCACCTCGTCGGTGGCGCTGCCGGGCTCGCCCAGGTAGCCGGCGAAATCGACGCCGCCGACCAGCACCTCGCCGTCGGCGGCCAGGCGCAGGCGGACGTGGGGCAGGGGCTGGCCGACGCTGCCCGGGCGGTTGGCGTCAGGGCGATTGAGGGCCACCACCGAGGCGCATTCCGACAGGCCATAGCCCTGGAACACCGGCAGGCCCAGGGCGCTGGCGCGGGTCAGCAGGGCCGCGCTCAGCGGCGCCCCACCCACGGCGGCGAAGCGCAGCGGGTCCAGGCGCAGCAGGCCACGCTCGCCCAGTTCCACAAGTCCCTGCAACAGCTGCGGCATGAGGATCAGGCTGTGCGGCTGGCGCTGCTGCAGGCAGGCGGCCAGCTGTGCCCAGTCGATGCCGGCGGAACCGCTGACGCCCTGGTCGGTGCCCTTGAGCACCACCACCTCGGCACCGGCCAGCAGCGCGGCATAGACCCCGAGATTTTCCAGCAGGATGCCCAGCGACAGGAGCACCTGATGGCGCTCGGGCATCAGCGGTCGGCTAACGGCTTCCAGGCTGGCAGCCACCCGCAGCAGTTGCCCGGCCTTGAGGCAGACGCCCTTGGGCGTGCCGGTGGTGCCGGAGGTATAGGTGAGCTTGGCGGTGTCCGCCGGCAACGGGGCGCGGGCCGAGGCCGGCCGCTGCCAGCCGCCGGCGCCCGCGGTGAAGCCTGCCGCGGCCCATTCCGCGGTGCGCTCGGGGCGCCCCAGCAGGAGATCGGCGCCGCAGTCGCGCAGGACGTGAGCACGCTGCGCGGGACTGAAGAAGTCCGGCAGGGTCACGCAGGGCAGCCCGGCGCGCAGGGCGGCCAGGTCCCAGGCCAGCAATTCGGGGCCGTTGGGCAGGTCCAGCGCCAGCCGCTGGATCTCGTGCTCGCGCAGCCAGGCGGCGCGGGCGGTGACCTCCTGCAGCAACCGGGCATAGCTCCAGGTCTCGTGACTGCCGATCAGCGCCGGCCGGTCGCCGTGCCAGGCGTGGCGTTCCAGGGTGGTGAAGAAATCGACGACGGAGCGGGCTTCAGGCGACATGGCAGTCTTCCTCGCCAAGGGTGGGAAGGCCCAGGCGGGCGAAGATGCCGGCCTGCAGCAGCTGGTGATAGCCCTGGTGGATGTCGCCGGCGCAGACCTGGGGATCGTTGGCGTAGTAGGAGCCCCAGCTCTCGCGTTCGGCGCCCAGGCAGGCCGGATCGGCCGCGCCCAGTACCTGGGGCGCCAGACCAAGGCGATGAAAGCTGTTGATCAGGCGGGTGGGGCCGGTGAAGGTGACCCAGCGCCGGCCGCTGCGGGCCAGCAGCCAGGTGGTGACGACGATCAGCAGACGCGCCTGGCCAGGGCCCAGCGCCGCCAGATTGCCGACCTCCACCACCTCCGCGCGATCGATCGGCCGGCCGAGCGCCGCCGCCACGTGGGTCTCCACCGGCTGCGGCAGATAGCGTTCGAGAAACAGCGGCTGGTCGAGGGCGGGACGGATGCCCACCGCCGCCTGCAGCTCGCCTTCGGCATCGCGCAGGGCGAGCAGCAGCGGCAGGAAGTGGCTGATGCGGGCGCCATGCTCCAGGGCGAAACGGGCGCCGATGAAGGCCTCGGTCGTCTGGCGACCGGGCGCCTCGAGCGGCTCCAGGCGGGCCAGCAGCGAACCGCTGCGATCGGCCAGGGTAAAACCTTGCGGGGACTGCCAAGTCACGTCGAGCATCGCGACCTCTCCAGGGGAATGCGAGATGCAGTCTTGGCGGTCAAGCTGAAGGCAATCTGAAGCGCCGCTTCATCGCAGCTTCAGGTTGCCCGGCTAGGGTCGCGCTCTGTATTTCCTGGCGGAGCCCTGCCATGTCCGAAGAAGAGACCCTTGCTGCCGCTCCCGAGGAGTCGGCCGACAGCCACTGGCCACTGGTCCGGATCCTCGCCGGCGTCCTTGCCAGCGCCCTGCTCGGTGGCGTCGGCCTGCCGCTTCTGGATGCCACCCGCGGTCCCTGGGATGCGGCGCCCCTGCTGGTGACCGGGCTGCTCGGCTGGGGCTTCGCCCTGCTGGTGACGCTTTGCGTGCGCTAGGCCGCTGACGCCAGCGCGGCCGGCAGCCGCAAGGCGAAGACCGCGCCCTCCACAGCGTTGCTGGCCGTCAGGCTGCCGCCCTGGGCCTGGACGATGGCCGAGGACACCGCCAGGCCCAGACCGAGGCCTTCGCCGACCGGCTTGGTGGTGAAGAAGGGATCGAACACCTGGTCAAGGTGCTCGGCGGCGATGCCGCCGCCGTTGTCGGCCACCGCCAGCAACCAGTGTTCGCCCTCGCGCGCGAGGCTGACCCGGACCTGCGGTCGGGGTCGCTCCGCCACGGCGTCCAGGGCGTTGCGCAGCAGGTTGACCAGCACCTGCTCCAGGCGGATGGGATCGCCCAGCAGCCAGGCCGGACGCGGCAGCTCCAGGATCAGCTCCACGGCCAGCTCGGCGCGGCGCGCCTCCAGCAATTCCAGCGCCTGGTCCACCACCCGGGCCAGATCGACCCGTTCACGCAGGCCGGCGGGGGTCTTGCGCGCATAGGTCTTGAGATGGGCGGTGAGGCCGCTCATGCGGGTCAGCAGACCATCGAGGCGCTCCAGGGCGGCGCGGGCTTCGTCCAGCCGAGCGTGGTCCAGCAGCAGGCGCAGACTCGCCAGGTGCATGCGCTGGGCGGTGAGCGGCTGGTTGAGTTCGTGCACCAGGGCCGCCGACATCTGCCCCAGGGCGGCCAGCTTGGCGGCCTGCACCAGGCCGTCCTGGGCGGTGCGGAGTTCCGCGGTACGGGCTTCCACCAGTTGCTCCAGCTCCAGGCGACTGCGCTGGCGCAGGCGCTGCAGGCGGCGCCGTTGCGCCCACAGGAGACCGGCGCAGACCAGCAGCAGCCAGGCGCAGGCGGCGGCCAGCGCCGCGCCCGGGCCGCCACCCTGCAGGTCGCGGGTGGGCCGCAGCAGGTGCAGGGTCCAGCCTTCGCTGGGCAGCGGCAGGCTGTCCCAGAGGTAGTCGGCGCTGCCTTCGGGCGCCTCGATGTGGGCCACCTGGCGCTGCTCGCCGAGCACCCGCTGCTGGCGATAGGGCAGGAGTTGCAGGGTGCGCCTGTCGTACTGGCGGGTGGTGGCCAGTTCGGCGCGCTCGGCCGGGGTCAGCTCGCGCAGCAGGCGATAGCGCCAGGCCGGGCGATTGGCGGCAAAGACCACGCCGCGCGCATCGCTCACCAGTAGGACCTCGGGATGCTCGCCCCAGCGGGCCTCGATGGCCGGGAATTCCAGCTTGACCACCACCGCGCCGAGAAAGCGCCCCTGGGCGTCCAGCACCGCATGGGAGAGGAAATAGCCGGGAATGCCGGTGGTGACCCCCACGGCATAGAAGCGGCCGCTGCCGCCGGCGAGGGTCTCGCGAAAATAGGGCCGGAAACCGTAGTTGTGGCCGACATAGCTGGTGGGCAGCCGCCAGTTGCTGGCGCCGATGGCCAGGCCGCTGCGATCCAGCAGCTCCAGGGTCGAGGACTGGGCGGCGGTATTGAGTCTTTCCAGCTTGAGATTGAGGCGCTCGGTGGCGGCGGCATCGGGCGGGGTGGTGAGCGCGGCGATCAGCTCCGGGTCCTGGGCCAGCACCGTCGGCAGGGCGCGAAAGCGGTCGATCAGGGTCTGCAGGCCGCTGGCATGCAGGCGCAGCTGCTCCTGGCCGAGCAGACTGGCCTCGGCCAGGCTCGCCTGTTCGGCGCGGTGCCAGGCCTGACTGCCCAGCAGCAGGCAGCCGAGCAGGGCGAGCAGCAGGACCGGCAGCAGGCGCAGGGCTGGAGGCATGACAGGGGACCGTGACCGGGATGGCCGGACGATAGCACGGCGGGGAGGGGACGGCTCAGGCCGAGGCAGCGGTGCGCTGGGCGATCTGTTCGGGCTGGAAATCGCAGGTGAAGCAGCTGCCTTCGCCGGGCACGCTGTGGATGTCCAGGCCGCCGCGATGGCGGATCAGCACGTGCTTGACGATGGCCAGGCCCAGGCCCGTCCCGCCGGTGCTGGAAGCGCGACTGGCGTCGAGGCGATAGAAGCGCTCGGTCAGGCGCGGTAGGTGGCGGGCGTCGATGCCGGGCCCGTTGTCCTGCACCGCGACGTGGGCACCCTCGGCGTCCTGCCAGGCGCGCACCCGTACCTCGCCGCCTTCGGGGCTGTACTTGACGGCATTGAACACCAGGTTGGAAAAGCAGCTGCGCAATTCGGTCTCGCTGCCCAGCAGCGCCAGGCCCGGTTCGCACTCCAGGCTCAGGCGGTGGCCCACGGCGCCGGACAGGGCACGGCCATCCTGCAGGATGGAGGCGAGCAGCGGCTCCAGGCCCACCGGGCGGTTGTCGGCGGGATAATCGGTGGCTTCCAGGCGTGCCAGCAGCAGCAGGTCGTCGATGGTGTGCTGCATGCGTCCGGCCTGCTGCTGCATCTGCCCCAGCGCCCGCCGCCAGCGCGGAGTGGCGTGGTCGGCATTGTCCAGCAGGGTCTCCAGGTAGCCGGTGATGACCGTCAGCGGGGTGCGCAACTCGTGGGAGACGTTGGCGACGAAATCCTTGCGCATCTGTTCCAGCTGGTGGAGGCGGGTCACGTCGCGCACCAGCAGCAGCCGATCGCCTTCGCCGAAGCGGGTGACCAGGATGTGCAGGTATTCATCGTCGTTGAGCGGCGAGGCCAGTTCCAGCGGCTCACCGTAGTCGCCGCCGAGAAAGTAGTCGGAAAAGCGCGGATGGCGCACCAGGTTGGTGATGGGCTGGCCGAGGTCCTGAGGCTGGCGCAGGCCGAGCAGGGTTTCCGCGGCGCGATTCCACCACTCCAGGTTGCCGTGGCGATCCACCAGGATGATGGCGTCGCGCAGGGCCTCGGTGGAGGCCTGGGCACGGCCGATGACGGCGAGCAGTTCCTCGCGCTGACGCTGTTCGTGGCGCTGGCGGCGATAGAGCCGGTCGAGCACCTCGCCCCATAGCCCCTCGGCCTCCGGCGGCGCGCCCGGGGCTTCGCTCAGCAGCCAGGCGTGCAGGCGCAGCAGGTGCCTGAGGGTGACCGCCAGATAGACCGCCAGTCCCAGGGCCACCGCCAGGCCGACATGGCCGAACGGCCAGCCGGCCAGGGCGCAGCCGGCGACCACGGTCGCCAGCTGGGTGGCCAGACGGGAGCGCCAGTTGATGTTCACGGCGGCGGTGATCCCGCGTCAGAGTTTGGTGGAAAAGCGATACCCGGTGCCGCGCACCGTCTGTACCAGGTTCTCGTAGGTCTCGCCGAGGGCCTTGCGCAGGCGGCGGATGTGCACGTCCACGGTGCGCTCCTCGACATAGACGTTGCCGCCCCAGACCTGATCGAGCAGTTGGCCACGGGTGTAGGCGCGTTCCTGGTGGGTCATGAAGAACTGCAGCAGCCGGTATTCGGTGGGGCCCATCTCGGCGGGGGCGCCGTCGATGGTCACCCGGTGGCTGATCGGATCGAGGATCAGGCCGTTGACCTCCAGCGGACCGTCGCTCTCCATGTGGCCGGTGCGGCGCAGCACGGCTTTCAGGCGCGCCACCAGCTCGCGGGGCGAGAAGGGCTTGGTGATGTAGTCGTCGGCGCCGGTTTCCAGTCCCTGGACCTTGTTGTCCTCGTCGCCCTTGGCCGTGAGCATGATGATGGGGATGGCGTCGGTCAGCTCGTCGCGCTTGAGGCGGCGGGCCAGTTCCAGGCCGGAGGTGCCGGGCAGCATCCAGTCGAGCAGGATGAGATCGGGCTTGCGATCGACGATCAGGGCGTGGGCGTCCTTGCTGTTGTCCGCCTCCAGGCATTCATAGCCCGCCATTTCCAGGGCCACGGCGATCATCTCGCGAATGGGCGCCTCATCGTCGACGATCAGGATGGATTTACCCGTCATGGAGCGCTCTGCCTCTCGAGTCCTTGCAATGTGCCGTGCATTAGATAGCGCCAATATTGCAGCTATGTGACAAGGCTGTCATATCTAACTTATATCCCACAATATGGGATGACGTATCACATATTGAGATTTGCCCGCGAGGCTTCTAGAGTGAAGGCCATGAACGACAACAATTCCAACAAGGGCGAAGCACCCAGCGGGGCCCAGGCACTGTTTCGCGGCCTGGCCGTGCTCGAAGCCGTGGCCGCCGGGGCCGACAGCCTGGCCCAGGTCGGCGCCGCCATCGGCTGCACCCGCAGCACCACCCATCGGCTGGTCGCCGCCTTGACCCAGGCCGGCTATCTGCGCCATGACGGCGGGCGGCTGATCCTGGGCAGCCATCTCATCGCCCTCGGCTACCAGGCCCGTGAGCAACTGCCGCTGACCGGTGTGGCCCGGCCCCATCTGCAGCGCCTGGCCCAGCACTGTGGCGACACCGTGCACCTCGGCGTGCGCGAGGGTGGCGACGTGCTCTATCTCGACAAGCTGCCGGGCAGCCGGGGGCTGGAGATGAGATCCCGGGTCGGCCTGCGCATGCCGCTGGCGCTGACCGGGGTCGGCAAGGCGCTGATGCTCGATCTCGCCGAAAACGAGTGGGAAGCCCTCTACGGCGAAGGCGTGGCCCGGCGGACCGGCCAGCCCGGCCTGCGCGAGGACTTCCTGCCCTGGGCGGACTATTGCGCGCGGCTGCGGCGCCACGCCGCCGAGGGCTATGCCCTGGATCTGGAAGAGAACGAACTGGGCATCCGCTGCGTGGCCGCACCCATCCGCGGCGCCGACGGCGTCATCGTCGCGGCCCTGAGCGTGGCCAGTGCCATCCCCTACATGCCCGAGGCGCGGCTGCATGAACTGCAGCCCGAGGTCACTGCCTGCGCCCGGGCCATTTCCCGCGAACTCGGCTGGAGTCCCGCATGACCGCCACCCCGCACCTCATCGGCCTCGACTGGGGCACCTCGTCCCTGCGGGCCCAGCTGTTCGACGCCCAGGGCGCCGTGCTGGAAACCCGCAGCCGCCCCTGGGGCATCATGCATGTGCCGGATGGCGACTTCGCCGCGGCCTATCGCACCCTGGTGGGCGACTGGCGCGAGGCCCGGCCAAACCTGCCCGCCATCGCCTGCGGCATGGTCGGCAGCCGCGGTGGCTGGCGCGAGGTGCCCTATGCCGACTGCCCGGCCGACGTCCACAGCCTGGCCGCCGGCCTGCTGCGCCTGGACACCGGTTGCGGCGAGCTTCATCTGGTCCCCGGGGTGATGCAGCGCGGCGCCTTGCCCAACGTCCTGCGCGGCGAGGAAACCCAGGTGTTCGGCGCCCTCGAACTGGAGCCGGACCTGGCCGCCGAAGCCCTGCTGGTATTGCCCGGCACCCACAGCAAGTGGGTGCGGGTGCGTGACGGTCGCCTGACCGACTTCGCCACCTACATGACCGGCGAGCTGTTCGCCGTCCTGCGCGAGCATTCCATCCTCGGGCGTCCGGCTGCCGAAGCCGGTCCCGAGGCCAGCGCCGAAGCCTTCCGCCTGGGCCTGGTCACCGCCCGCGATGCCGGGGCCGAGGGCCTGTTCGGCCGCCTCTTCACCGCTCGCAGCCGGGTGCTGGCCGGCGAACTGGGCGCGGCGCACAGCCTCGACTACCTGTCCGGCCTGCTGATCGGCGAAGAGCTGCGCAGCCAGGTCGCCGCCCTTGCCGGCGCCCCCTGCCCACCCCTGGTGCTGATCGGCGACGCGACGCTCTGCCAGCGCTATCGCGACGCCCTGGCGCTGTTCGATATCCACCAGGTCCGCCTGCTGGAGCAGGCCACCCGGGCCGGGCTCTGGCGCCTGGCCCAGGCCGCCGGCCTGCTCCCCATCACTGGAGACTCCCATGCTTGAACCCTATCTCAAGGACCTGCCGCTGATCGCCATCCTGCGCGGCGTCACCCCGGACGAGATCGTCGCTGTCGGCCGTGCCCTGTACGACGCCGGCTTTCGCGTCATCGAGATCCCGCTCAACTCGCCGCAGCCCTACGAGAGCATCCGCCGACTGACCGCCGAGCTGGGCGAAAGCTGCCTGATCGGCGCCGGCACCGTGCTCACCGAGGCCCAGGTGGCCGAGGTGGACGCCGCCGGTGGCCGGCTGATCGTCTCGCCCAACGCCAACCCGGCGGTGATCCGTGCCAGCAAGGCTGCCGGCCTGGTCAGTGCCCCGGGCGTGGCCACCCCCTCGGAAGGTTTCGCCGCCCTCGACGCCGGCGCCGACAGCCTCAAGCTGTTTCCCGCCGAGCAACTCGGCCCGGCGGTGGTCAAGGCCTGGCGCGCGGTGTTTCCCAAGGCGCTGGCGCTCTTGCCGGTGGGCGGCATCACCCCGGACAACATGGGCCCCTACGTGGCCGCCGGCGCCAACGGCTTCGGCCTCGGCTCGGCGCTGTACAAGCCGGGCCTGAACGCCGCCCAGGTCAGCGCCAATGCCCAGGCCTTCGCAGCGGGGTGGCAGGCGGTAAAGAACGCTTAAAGCTCGCGGTCATGGACCGCTCCTACAAGAGCCTGTAGGAGCGTTCGCAGCGGCGAACCGCCATGACCGCGAGCTGTTCAATCCCTCGATTCCAATAATTACTGTCGAGATTTCCACACCATGAAAATCACCAAACTCACTACCTATGTCGTCCCGCCGCGCTGGTGCTTTCTCAAAATCGAGACCGACGAGGGCATCCACGGCTGGGGCGAACCCGTGCTGGAAGGCCGCGCCCACAGCGTGGCGGCGGCGGTCGAGGAACTGGCCGACTACCTGATCGGCAAGGACCCGCGCAACATCGAAGACCACTGGACGGTGCTCTACCGCGGCGGCTTCTATCGCGGCGGCGGCATCCACATGAGCGCCCTGGCCGGCATCGACCAGGCGCTGTGGGACATCAAGGGCAAGGCCCTGGGCGTCCCGGTGCACGAATTGCTCGGCGGCCAGGTGCGCGACAGCATCCGCGTCTATTCCTGGATCGGTGGCGACCGCCCGGCGGAGACCGCGGCCCAGGCCCTGGAGCGCCAGGCCAAGGGGTTCACCGCCATCAAGATGAACGCCAGCGAAGAGATGCAGTTCGTCGACACCTACGACAAGGTCGACCAGGTGATCGCCAATGTCGCCGCCATCCGCGACGCCTGCGGACCGCACTTTGGCATCGGCGTGGACTTCCATGGCCGGGTGCACAAGCCCATGGCCAAGGTGCTGGTGAAGGAGCTGGAGCAGTTCCGCCTGATGTTCATCGAGGAGCCGGTGCTCAGCGAGCACCATGAGGCGCTCAAGGAGATCGCCCTGATGAGCAACACGCCCATCGCCCTGGGCGAGCGACTGTATTCGCGCTGGGACTTCAAGCGCATCCTCCAGGAAGGCTACGTCGACATCCTGCAGCCCGATCCGTCCCATGCCGGCGGCATCACCGAGACGCGCAAGATCGCCAACATGGCCGAGGCCTATGACGTGGCCATCGCCTTGCATTGCCCGCTCGGCCCCATCGCCCTGGCGGTCAACCTGCAGCTGGATGCCAACTGCTACAACGCCTTCATCCAGGAGCAGAGCCTGGGCATCCACTACAACCAGGGCAACGACCTGCTGGACTACATCAAGAATCCCGAGGTGTTCGACTACGCCGATGGCCACGTGAAGATCCCTCAGGGGCCGGGGCTGGGCGTCGAGGTCAACGAGGAATTCGTCAAGGAACAGGCCGCCGTCGGCCATCGCTGGCGCAATCCGATCTGGCGGCACAAGGATGGCAGTTTCGCCGAGTGGTAAATCTTCGATTCAACGCTGCTGCGCTTGCCGGAGCGGCGTTGAAAGCCGGTTCGAAATGCTCATGCACTCGATGTGCACTCCGCTTTCTCACCGGCTTTCGCCTTGCTCCGCCTGCGCTCGCGACGCGTTGCTTTCGAAGATTGGCGCCGCTGCTCCCTCACCCAGCCCTCTCCCCAAGGGAGAGGGGGCAAGAGCAGGAGCTACGGCCCCGACGCTCGCACTGACCGTCCCCTCTCGCTGTGGGAGAGGGAGCAAGAGCGGAAGCACCTGCCTCGACTACCGCACCGACCATTCCCTCTCCCCTTGGGAGAGGGCCAGGGTGAGGGCCGCCGCGGCGCCCTGAACCCCAGACCGCAACAACGCTCGCCACAACGTCAATTACAGGACCCGAGCCATGCCAACCCCCACCCACGCCTCCCCGGCGGCCGCCGCGGCCGCGCCGACCCTGGCCAAGCCTAGCCGGGCGCGCTTCTTCATCATGACGCTGCTGTTCGTCACCGTGGTGATCAACTACCTCGACCGCAGCAACCTCTCCATCGCCGCGCCGCACCTGGCGCAGGACCTGGGCATCGAGCCGGTGCAGATGGGGCTGATCCTCTCGGCCTTCGGCTGGACCTACGCCGCCATGCAGATCCCCGGGGGCTGGCTGGTGGACAAGGTCGCCCCGCGCATCCTCTATCCGGTGGCCATCGCGCTCTGGTCGCTGGCCACCATCGGCCTGGGTTTCGTCGGCAGCTTCATCGGCCTGATCATCCTGCGGCTCGCCGTGGGCGCCCTGGAGGCACCGGCCTATCCGATCAACAACCGGGTGGTCACCACCTGGTTTCCCGAGCGCGAGCGGGCCACCGCCATCGGCTTCTACACCTCCGGCCAGTTCGTCGGCCTGGCCTTCCTCACCCCGGTGCTGATCTACCTGCAGCAGACCTTTGGCTGGCACATGGTCTTTGTCGTCACCGGCGGCGTCGGCCTCCTCTGGGCGGTCATCTGGTACGGGATCTATCGCGAACCCAAGGATTTCCGCGGCGCCAACGCCGCCGAGGTCACGCTGATCCAGGAAGGTGGCGGTCTGGTCGATCTGGAGCAGAAGAATCGCAGCCGCGCCGCCTTCCAATGGCGTGACCTCTGGAGCGTGCTCAACAAGCGCAAGCTCTGGGGCATCTACATCGGCCAGTTCTGCCTCAACTCCACCCTCTGGTTCTTCCTCACCTGGTTCCCTACCTACCTGGTGAAATACCGCGGCATGGACTTTATCAAGGCCGGCTTTCTCGCCTCGCTGCCGTTCCTGGCCGCCTTCCTCGGGGTGATCTGCTCGGGCCTGCTGTCGGACTGGCTGGTCCGCCGCGGCGCCTCCGTGGGCCTGGCGCGCAAACTGCCGATCATTGGCGGCCTGCTGATCTCCACCAGCATCGTCGGCGCCAACTTCGTCGACTCGCCCGCCTTGATCATCGCCTGCCTGGCGCTGGCCTTCTTCGGCAACGGCCTGGCCTCCATCACCTGGTCGATGGTCTCGGCCATGGCGCCGGAGCGACTGATCGGCCTCACCGGCGGGATGTTCAACTTCATCGGCAACCTCTCGGCCATCTGCGTGCCCATCGTCATCGGCTTCCTGGTCAAGGACGGCAGCTTCGCCCCGGCCATCGCCTTCATCGGCGTGACCGCGCTGATCGGCGCCCTCTGCTACGGTCTGGTGGTGGGCAAGGTGGAACGTCTGCCCGAATAAGGGCGACTAAAGAAGCGCTCGCAGGAGGCGCCTCCCGTCCTGGATGCGGAGGCGCTCTGCCACCGGCCTTGCCGGACCCATAACGACAACAAAGGAGTCTCCTCATGCCTCTCGCCCGCCGCACCTTTCTTGGCGTGTCCCTGGCCGCCTCGGCCGGTCTGGTCGCCAGTCGCGCCCTGGCCGACGACAAGTTTGGTCTCACCCGCAACTGGGAAGGCAAGCCGCCCATTGTCATGCCCGATCCCGCCTGGGAGATCCACGACCAGGCCTTCAAGGGCCGCCTGGGCAATGCCTTCGTCGAGCGGCTGTGGTCCGGCGGTCTCTGGACCGAAGGGCCGGTATGGATGGCCGACTGGCGCTGCCTGCTGTTCAGCGACATCCCCAATGCCCGGGTGATGCGCTGGAGCGCCGACGACGGCCATGTCAGCGTCTATGACGACCAGTCCCACAACGCCAATGGCCATACCCGTGATCGCGAGGGCCGGTTGATCAGCTGCGAGCACGACAGCCGCCGCGTCACTCGCCGCGAGTTGAACGGCAGCGTCACGGTGCTGCTCGACCGCTTCGACGGCAAGCCGCTGAACGCCCCAAACGACGTGGTGGTCGGCGCCGATGGCGCCATCTGGTTCACCGATCCGGGCTACGGCATCCTCGGCGCCTACGAGGGCCACAAGGCCGAATTCGAGCTGCCCACCAACGTCTATCGCATCGATCCCCAGGGCAAGGCCACGGTGGCGGCGGGGGATTTCGGCCGCCCCAATGGCCTGGCCTTCGCCCCCGACGGCAAGCGGCTCTACATCAGCGACACCGCTGGCGGCGGCAATCCCGGCAAGCCCAACCACCTGCGTGCCTTCACGCTGAAGGATGACGGCACCTTGAGCGGCGGCGAGGTGCTGATCGATGCCAAGGAGCAGGGCGTGATCGACGGTTTCCGCGTCGACAGCGACGGCAATCTCTGGTGCAGCTGGGCCGGCTCGGCCGAGCAGAACAGCGTGCGGGTCTTCAATCCGAGCGGTCAGCCGCTGGCCACCCTGCACCTGCCGGAAACCGTCTCCAACGTCGAATTCGGCGGCCTCAAGGGCAATCGCCTGTTCATCACCGGCGGCGGTTCGCTCTATGCCACCTATGTGAACGCCCAGCCCGCGCGGCTCTGGTAAGGGCCTCTCACCGGCCGAACCAAGGGTCGTTGGACAGGTCTGTAACAAGCGGATACGGAACGACCCGCGACAACAAGATCGCCCACAAGGCGAGCGAGGAGCCTCAGTCATGAGCAACACCACTACCAATGCCGACGGTCACGTCACCGAAAAGGCCCAGCCTAAGGCGATCTTCGCCTGCCTGATGGCCGCCCTGGCCGGTCTGATGTTCGGCCTCGACATCGGCGTCATTTCCGGCGCCACCAAATTCATCCAGCAGGAATTCCAGATCTCCGACCAGGTGATCGAATGGATCGTCTCCAGCATGATGGCCGGTGCCGCCCTGGGCGCCCTCGGCGCCGGCTCGCTGTCGGCCAAGCTGGGTCGCAAAAAGTCGCTGATGCTGGGCGCCGTGCTGTTCGTGATCGGCTCGATCCTCTGTGGCCTGGCCACCTCGCCGACCATGCTGATCTTCGCCCGCTTCCTGCTCGGCCTGGCCATCGGCATCGCCTCCTTCACCGCGCCGCTGTACCTGGCCGAGGTGGCTCCGGAAAACATCCGTGGCTCGATGATCTCGCTGTACCAGCTGATGATCACCGCCGGCATCCTGCTCGCCTTCCTCTCCAACACCGCCTTCAGCTACTACGAAGCCTGGCGCTGGATGCTCGGCATCATCGCCATCCCCGGGGTGCTGTTCCTGATCGGCGTCTTCGCCCTGCCCGACAGCCCGCGCTGGCTGATCATGGCGGGTCGCCGCGAGGAAGCGATCAAGGTCCTGCACCGGCTGCGCGGTGACGAAAAGGTCATCCAGCAGGAGGTCGCCGAGATCGAAGAGCAGCTCAAGGTCCCGCAAAAGGGCTGGTCGCTGTTTAAGGAGAATCCCAACTTCCGCCGCTCGGTAGGCCTGGGCGTACTCCTGCAGGTGGTGCAGCAGTTCACCGGCATGAACGTGGTGATGTACTACGCGCCGCGCATCTTCGAAGGCATGGGCTACGACACCGCCGCCCAGATGTGGTTTACCGCCGCGGTCGGTCTGACCAACGTGCTGGCCACCTTCATCGCCATCTTCCTGGTCGACAAGTGGGGCCGCAAACCCATCCTCTATACCGGTTTCGTGGTCATGGCCGTGGGCCTGGGCGTGGTCGGCACCATGCTCGGCATGGGCAACCTGAGCCATGGTCAGCAGACCTTTACCGTGGTCATGCTGCTGATCTTCATCGTCGGCTTCGCCATGTCGGCCGGTCCGCTGATCTGGACCCTGTGCTCGGAAGTCCAGCCGCTCAAGGGCCGCGACTTCGGCATCGGCTGCTCCACCTTCACCAACTGGATCGCCAACATGATCGTCGGCGCCACCTTCCTGACCATGCTGGGCACCCTGGGGCAGGGCACCACCTTCTGGATCTATGCCGGACTGAACGTGGTGTTCATCTTCCTGGTGTTCCTGCTGGTACCGGAAACCAAGGGTGTCACCCTGGAACGCATCGAACGCAATCTGATGCAGGGCAAGCGCCTGCGCGATCTCGGTCAGTAGCTTCGCGCGTAATAAAAAACGCCCGGCAATGCCGGGCGTTTCTATTAGCGATCCCAGTGCTTGTGTCTGTGCTTGGCGTGCTTCCAGCCCTTGCCGGGATGGTCGCGATAGCGGCGATCGTCGCGACCGCTGTCGCCCAGGTTGTTGCCCAGGGCACTGCCGGCACCGCCACCCAGGGCCGCACCCACCAGGCCACCGGTGCTGCCACCGACTCTATTGCCGATCACGTTGCCGCCCGCCGCGCCCAGACCGCCGCCGATGGCGGCCTCGGTCCGATTGCGCCGGTCAGCGCCCAGTACACCACCTGCTGCACCGCCCACGCCGGCACCGATGGCCGCACCGGTACTGCCGCCGACCTGCTGGCCGACCAGAGTACCGAGCACACCACCCACGGCGCCGCCGAGTCCGGCTTCGGTATTGCCCGCATAAGCCGGGGCAACGCCCGCCAGGGCAAGCAACAAGAACAGGGCTGAAGGTTTCATGGAGTCCACTCCGTGGTAGAGACGAGCCGATCCTCGGCAAAAATCGCTGCCCTGGCAAGTACCGAACGGTCGTTTGAATGGTAAAGGTTGTCTTTACCCAATCCTTTGATTTCCCTGAACAAACCTATACGCGAAGAGCGGGTCTCGCACCTTTGATGGCGTCTGGAACAGGGTCTGCAGCCTGGCGCGAGCTGGTCTAGACTCAAGACGATCGCGCTGCCAGGGGGGACTCCATGATCCGCGCTCGTCTGTTGTCTGGCTGTCTCCTGTTTCTTGCCAGTGCCAGCGTCTCGGCCTGGGAATACACCCTCATCGCCCCCGACAAGCCGGTGCAGAACTGGAGCATCAGCAGCGATCGCCTGGGTCTGCGCGATGGCCTGGTCTTTACCGTCGGCATGCACCGCCTGAGTGGCGGGCGCCAGGAGGGCTCGGTGCTGATCGAGATCGATACCGGCGCTATGCAACTCACCGTGGTGGCGACCCGCGGCATGAACGTCTTGCGCGCCCAGGCCGGCACCCTGCGACTGGGCTGGGATTCCCCGGTACGCGAGGTGGTCAATCCGGCCTTCGTCAATCTGGAAAGCCGCAATGGCCTGGGCTGGCTGGAAGGCTTCAACGAACTGGTGGCGCGTGCCGGTTTCGAGTGGGTCGGCCATCCGGGCCTGGACCGGGGGCAACTGCTGACCCTGCATGGTCGGGCCAGCTACCTGCCGGCCAGCCAGGTGGTGCTGACCATCGACGAACAGCCGCCGCACCGCATCAGCCTCAGGGGCGTGCTGCACGAAGAGGCCTTCAAGCAGGCCAACTTCCGCATCGACACCGAACTGGTTACCCACGCGGGGGCCACCGGTTTCACCCTGCACGACCGCCTGACCAACCAGGGGGCGCATACCGCCGAGTACCAGGTGCTCTATCACAGCAACTTCGGTCCGCCGCTGCTCGGCGAGGGCTCCCGGTTCGCCGCTCCGGTGCGGGAGGTGTCACCCTTCGATGCGCGGGCACGCCAGGAGCTGGGGGAATGGCAGGCCTATCGCGCGCCCACGCCGGGCTATGGCGAGACGGTCTACAACCTCTATCCCTGGGGCGACGATCAGGGGCGCAGCCTGGCGGTGCTGCACGATCGCAGTGCCCACCAGGGCGTGGCGCTGGCCTTCAATGTGCGGGAGCTGCCGGTCTTCACCCTGTGGAAGAACACCGATGCCACGGCCCAGGGCTATGTCACCGGCTTGGAACCGGGCACCAGCTTTTCCTACAACCGCGGCCAGCAGCGGGCGCTGGGGCTGGTGCCGCGGATCGAAGCCGGCGGCACGCGCGACTTCACCCTCGATTATCGGTTGCTGGCCACCGCCGCCGAGGTCCGGCAGGCGTTGGCGCAGGTCGAAGGCATTCGCCACGGACGGCCGACTAGGGTGCGGGAGGCGCCGCTGGCCCAGGAGCCCTAGCGGTAGGGCTAGCGCCGCGCGGGCAACGGCCGGGTGCGACCGCTGCCATCGATGGCGACAAAGACGAACACCGCCTCGGTCACCTTGCTCCATTCGCTGGACAGCGGATCGTCGCTCCAGACCTCGATGAGGATCTGGATGGAGCTGCGGCCCACCTCCAGGGTGTTGGTATAGAAGGAGAGCTGTGCGCCCACGGGCACCGGCGTCATGAAGGCCATGCGGTCGATGGCCACCGTGGCCACGCGGCCAGCCGCCAGGCGACTGGCCATGGCGCTGCCGGCCAGGTCCATCTGGGCCACCAGCCAGCCGCCGTAGATGTCGCCGAAGCCGTTGGTCTCGCGGGGCAGAGCGGTGATCTGCATGGCCAGGTCGCCCTGGGGGATGGGATCTTCTTGTTCGAGCTCTTCGATCATGACAGGGCCCTCGGGAGCCCGGATAGGTAGGTAACGTTCAGCATCTGCACGCAAGAATGCTGCCAATCTCTCTGGGGAGATCGTTAGGGGGCTACAGTATAACGCCTGGGGCAGGGCGGCTCGACCGCTTTTGCACCAGCATGGAACAGTCATGGCTCGGCAGATGAGCCCTGAATGGGCACTGAATGAATAGCGGAAATTCCTTGCAGATTTGCTATCGTGGAGACCGTGCACGGCCAGGCAATCCAGAGGGTCGTGCACGTCCGATGATCAGGTAATGATCGGTAGACCTGCTGCTGCCGTGCTCCACAAGAGCGCAGGCGGCGCGGTGCAGGTCCGGCGCCCATCCGGCGACCCGCCCGATCCCTGCCAGCCGCCCCAGGCGGACGGTCACTCGGGGCCGCGTCTTGTCCGCTACACCCGGAGGGATGCCAGAGGCCGAATTTCCTTTGCGCTCCTCTCTTGTCCGGGATCCTCGATGAAACTGCAATCCGCCTCCGCGCCGCTCACGTCGCGCCCTCTGGGCCGCAACGACTACAAGACCCTCTCGCTGTCCGCCCTGGGCGGTGCGCTGGAGTTCTACGACTTCGTCATCTTCGTCTTCTTCGCCGCCGTGGTGGGGAAGCTGTTCTTTCCCGCCGACATGCCCGACTGGCTGCGGCAGATGCAGACCTTCGGCATCTTCGCCGCGGGTTACCTGGCACGCCCGCTGGGCGGCATCATCATGGCCCACTTCGGTGACCTGCTCGGGCGCAAGAAGATGTTCACTCTGAGCATCTTCATGATGGCGCTGCCGACCCTGGGCATGGGCCTGATGCCCACCTACGCCCAGATCGGCGTGGCCGCGCCGATCCTGCTGCTGGTGCTGCGCATCATCCAGGGCGCGGCCATCGGCGGCGAGGTGCCCGGTGCCTGGGTGTTCGTCTCGGAACACGTCCCCGGCAAGCACGTCGGCTATGCCTGCGGCACCCTGACCGCCGGCCTCACCTTCGGCATTCTGCTCGGCTCGCTGATGGCGACCCTGATCAATACCGTCTTCACTCCGCTGGAGGTGGCCGACTACGCCTGGCGCTTCCCCTTCATCATCGGCGGTGTCTTCGGCCTGTTCTCGGTCTACCTGCGCCGCTGGCTGCACGAGACGCCGGTGTTCGCCGAATTGGCGATCCACAAGTCGCTGGCCGAGGAAGTGCCGCTCAAGGCGGTGCTGCGCGACCATCGCAGCAGCGTGATCCTGTCCATGCTGCTGACCTGGATGCTCACCGCCGGCATCGTGGTGGTCATCCTCATGACCCCGACCCTGCTGCAGACCCAGTACGGCTTCTCCGCCGCCATGGCGCTCAAGGCCAACAGTCTGGCCATCGTTTTCCTGACCCTGGGCTGCATCGTTTCCGGCGCCCTGTCCGATCGCTTCGGCAGCGGTCCGGTGTTCATCGTCGGCGGGCTGATCCTGGCGCTGGCCAGCTGGTCGCTCTATGCCGGTCTGAAGGTCCATCCGGAATGGCTGTTCCCGCTCTATGCCTTTGCCGGTGCGGCGGTCGGCGTTATCGGCGGCGTGCCGCGGGTGATGGTGCTGGCCTTTCCGCCCAAGGTGCGCTTCTCGGGGCTGTCGTTCTCCTACAACGTCGCCTACGCCATCTTCGGCGGCCTGACGCCCATGGTCGTCACCCTGATGCTCAAGGAGCATCCGCTGGGCCCGGCCTGGTACGTCATGGGGCTGGCCCTGCTGGGCGTGGGTATCGGCTGCTACCTGCTCAGCCGCGAGCGCCGCGCCGCAGCCCTGGCGCCCGCCTGACCCCGACCGGTCGCGCCGCCCGCACCGGCGGCGTGAACGGGTTCGCCAGGCCGACCCGCCAGGGCGACCTCGGCATGGCCAAAAACGCCATCCCCACAGACGCCGTGCTTCGCGAGGACTAGGCTCGAACCGCTAGAGCCAGTCCAACAACAACAGCGAGGTGCAACATGTCCGGTAATCGTGGCGTCGTCTATCTGGGCGCGGGCAAGGTCGAGGTGCAGACCATCCCCTACCCGAAGATGGAAACCCCGCAGGGCAAGCGTATCGACCACGGCGTCATCCTGCGCGTGGTCTCCACCAATATCTGTGGTTCCGACCAGCACATGGTGCGTGGCCGGACCACCGCGCCCGAAGGCCTGGTGCTCGGCCACGAGATCACCGGTGAGGTCATCGAAGCGGGCCGTGACGTCGAGACCCTCAAGGTCGGCGATCTGGTTTCGGTGCCCTTCAACGTCGCCTGCGGTCGCTGCCGTACCTGCAAGGAGCAGGACACCGGCGTCTGCCTGACCGTCAATCCCTCGCGCGCCGGCGGTGCCTATGGCTACGTCGACATGGGCGGCTGGGTCGGCGGCCAGGCCGAATACGTGCTGGTCCCCTATGCCGACTTCAACCTGCTCAAGCTGCCGAATCGCGATGCGGCCATGGAAAAGATCCGTGACCTGACCTGCCTGTCCGACATCCTGCCCACCGGCTACCACGGCGCCGTCACCGCCGGCGTCGGCCCGGGCACCAGCGTCTATGTGGCCGGTGCCGGCCCCGTGGGCCTGGCCGCTGCCGCCTCGGCCCGCCTGCTGGGCGCCGCCGTCGTCATCGTCGGCGACGTCAATCCGGTGCGCCTGGCTCACGCCAAGGCCCAGGGCTTCGAGATCGCCGACCTGTCCCTGGATACTCCGCTGCACGAGCAGATCGCCGCGCTGCTGGGCACGCCGGAAGTGGATTGCGCCGTGGATGCCGTCGGCTTCGAAGCCCGTGGCCATGGTCACGAAGGCGCCAAGAGCGAGGCTCCGGCCACGGTGCTGAACTCGCTGATGGGCATCGTGCGGGTGGCCGGCAAGATCGGCATCCCCGGTCTGTACGTCACCGACGATCCGGGCGCGGTCGACGCCGCCGCCAAGCAGGGTGCCCTGAGCATCCGCTTCGGTCTGGGCTGGGCCAAGTCCCACAGCTTCCACACCGGCCAGACCCCGGTGATGAAGTACAACCGCCAGCTGATGCAGGCCATCATGTGGGATCGCATCAAGATCGCCGACATCGTCGGCGTGCAGGTGATCACCCTGGACGAGGCCCCGCGCGGCTACAGCGAGTTCGATGCGGGCGTACCGAAGAAATTCGTTATCGATCCGCACAAGCTGTTCAGCGCGGCCTGACCATCGCGGCGAGGGTTTTGTCCGGGAATGCTGGCCATTTGGCATTCTCGGGCAAAGCCTGCAGTCGTTTGCCACACCAAAGGGTCTACCCTCGCAGCGTCCGATTCGGGCGCTGTTTTTTTTGGTGCTACAGACGAGGCCAGTATGACCCCGAATGTCCTTTCGACCCTTCGCCGTATCCTCCCCTCACTGCTCGTGGCGTCCGTGCTGCTGCTGGGCAGCAACCTGGCCCGTGCCGAGGGCGGTGTGTCCTTTCGCTTTGCCGAAGAAGGGCAGGGCTGGATGTTGCGCGGCCCGGTCGATGTCCTCAAGTGGCCCTTCGTCTATGACCGCAGTCGTGAACGCGTGCGCAACACCCTGGTACGGCTGGACGGCGATACCCAGGTGCGGGTGATCGAGACCCGCTCCTTCCAGCGCTGGAAGCGCATCGAGCTGCAGCAGGATGGCCGTACGGTGCTGGGCTGGGTGGAAAGTTACAGCGTGCCCGAAGCCATGCGCCTCGACTGATCGGGAGCAAAAGGCCACCGCCACCAGTCACACCTCTGGTATCCCACTCATTCCAGAGGAGCGACGCATGTCCGCGATCACCCGTCTTCAGCTCAACGACGGTCACCACATTCCGCAATTTGGTCTGGGGGTCTGGCAGACCCCGGCCGAAGAGACCGCCCAGGTGGTCAAGACGGCCCTCGACCTGGGCTACCGACACATAGATACCGCTGCCATCTACGGCAATGAAGAGGGTGTCGGCAAGGCCATCGCCCAGGCCGGTCTGCCGCGTGACGAGCTGTTCGTCACCACCAAGCTGTGGAATGCCGACCAGGGCTACGACAGCGCCCTGCGCGCCTTCGACACCAGCCTGGCCAAGCTGGGCCTGGAGCATGTCGACCTCTACCTGATCCACTGGCCACTGCCGGAAAAGGGCTTGTTCCTCGACAGCTGGAAGGCGCTGATCGAATTGCGCAACCAGGGTCGGGTGAAGTCCATCGGCGTATCCAACTTCCGTCAGGCCGATATCGAGACGCTGCTGACCGAGACCGGCGTGGTGCCGGTGGTCAACCAGATCGAGTGCCATCCGCTGCTGCAGCAGCAGGAGTTGCGCGACTTCAACACCTACAAGGGCATCGCCACCGAGGCCTGGAGTCCGCTGGCCCAGGGTGGCGAGCTGCTCGGCAGCCCGGTGCTGCAGCAACTGGCCGCCAAGCACGGCAAGACACCGGCCCAGGTGGTGCTGCGCTGGCATATCCAGCTCGGCAATATCATCTTCCCCAAATCCAAGACGCCCAAGCGCATCGAAGAGAACATGCAGATCTTCGACTTCACCCTGGACGACGAGGACCTGCGGCAGATCGCCGGGCTGAATCAGGACAAGCGCCTCGGTCCCGATCCCGCCACCTTCAACGGCTGACGTGCATGGGGCGCCGCGATGAGCGGCGCCTCTGTATGCCTGGCGTGCAAGGCGCCAGTGCCTGTATGCTGCGCGGCCCTTTCGGGACCCCTCATGCCGGAACGGCATAGGGCAGGCGACAGCGGCATTAGACATACCCCGTTACCCTCTGGCAAAAGTGTGACGCCTTGGTGCTCCTCGTCCTTTTCGAGCACCGTTTCCGCAGCCTGAACGCACCCTCCACGTTGGCGTTGCATGCGCTTTGCGCATCACGACCCGGCACGGTGACGTTCGTCCCGAACTCCATCCAAATAGAACAAAGGTGTCGGTACATGACCAAGCCCAAGCTCAGCCTCGCGTGGCAGATCCTTATCGGCCTCGTGCTGGGGATCGCCGTCGGCGCACTGCTCAATCACTTCAGCGCCGAGAAGGCCTGGTGGATCTCGAACGTCCTCAAGCCGGCCGGCGACATCTTCATCCGGCTGATCAAGATGATCGTGGTGCCCATCGTCATCGCCACCCTGGTGGTCGGCATCGCCGGCGTCGGCGACTCCAAGAAGCTCGGTCGCATCGGCCTCAAGACCATCCTCTACTTCGAGATCGTCACCACCCTGGCCATCGTCGTCGGCCTGTTCTTCGCCGACAGCGTGCAACCCGGTGCCGGCATCGACATGAGCACCCTGGGCACCACCGACATCTCTCAGTACCAGAAGACCACCGCGGAAGTGCAGCATGACCACGCCTTCATCGCGACCATCCTCAACCTGATCCCGTCCAACGTCTTCGCCGCCGTCGCCCGTGGCGAGATGCTGCCGATCATCTTCTTCGCGGTGATGTTCGGCCTGGGCCTGGGCGCCCTGCCGGAAGCCACCCGCGAGCCGGTGGTGCGCGTCTTCCAGGGCATTTCCGAGGCCATGTTCAAGGTCACCCACATGATCATGAACTACGCCCCCATCGGCGTCTTCGCGCTGATCGCGGTGACCGTGGCCAACTTCGGCTTCGCCTCCCTGCTGCCGCTGGCCAAGCTGGTGGTGCTGGTCTATGTCGCCATCGGCTTCTTCGCCCTCGGCGTGCTGGGTCTGGTGGCCAAGCTGTTCGGCTTCTCGATCTTCCGCATCATCCGCATCCTCAAGGACGAGCTGATCCTGGCCTATTCCACCGCCAGTTCGGAAACCGTGCTGCCGCGCATCATCGAGAAGATGGAGGCCTATGGCGCGCCCAAGGCCATCACCAGCTTCGTGGTGCCCACCGGCTATTCCTTCAACCTGGACGGCTCCACCCTCTACCAGAGCATCGCGGCGCTGTTCATCGCCCAGCTCTATGGCATCGACCTGTCGCTGAGCCAGCAACTGCTGCTGGTGCTGACCCTGATGGTCACCTCCAAGGGCATCGCCGGCGTACCGGGCGTCTCCTTCGTGGTGCTCCTGGCCACCCTGGGCAGCGTCGGCATTCCGCTGGAAGGCCTGGCATTCATCGCCGGTGTGGATCGCATCATGGACATGGCGCGCACCGCCCTGAACGTGATCGGCAACGCCTTGGCCGCGCTGGTCATCGCCAAGTGGGAGGGCCTCTACGACGCCGAGAAGGGCGCCGCCTACTGGGCAGCCCTGCCGCACCTGAAGAGCACCGCCAAGGTCGAGGAGCGTCTTCAGGCCACCCGCGGTGAAGCCCTGCGTGATTGAGTGGATCGTGAGTTGAATCCAGAGCCCGGCCGGTGTGGTGTTTGAGAAGTTCGCGCAAGAATTGGTGAGTGATTTTTTGGTCTGGGCCAGGCGCCGCGACGAGTCATAGCAGAGCTATGGCAAGGAGTGGCAACGCCGACCAGGCCGAAAAAGCGCCGCCAAAAATCGTGCAGTCAACTTCTCAAGCACCACACATCGCCGGGCTCCGTCGTTTCAGCGGTCGAGAATGGCCGCGTAGCCTTCGCGATAGCTGGGGTAGCGGGGCGTCCAGCCCAGCGCCCGGGCGCGGGCGTTGCTGCACCTCTTGCTGCCGGCGCGGCGCAGCTGGGCTTCGTCGGACCAGAAGGTGATGCCCAGGCGCGCCCGCAGCCAGTCCACCACCTCGTCCAGCGGCGCCGGATCGTCGTCCACGCCCAGATAGAGCGCTTCCAGGGCGATCCCTTCGCGATCCCGCTGCAGCAGCAGCGCCAGCAGGCCGGCGGCGTCCTCGACATGGATGCGATTGCCATACAACGGCGGTTCGCGGGTCACCCGGGAGCCCTCGCGCACCTGGCGCAGCAGCGCCTCGCGGCCCGGTCCGTAGATACCGGTCAGGCGGACCACGCTGGCGGGCAGGCCGCTGCCCAGCGCCAAATCCTCCGCCTCGCGCAGGATGCGCCCGGAAAAGCGCTCGGGTTCGGCGGGGGCGGTCTCGTCGACCCAGGCGCCATCGCCCTGGGCATAGACGCCGCTGCTGGAGACGAACAGCAGGCGTTGCGGATGCTGGTCGCAGGCGGCCAGCCAACCCAGCAGGTGGCGCAGGCCATCGACATAGGCGGCGCGATAGCCGGCTTCGTCATGGTGGGTCGCGGCGGTGGCATAGACCACCTGGTCAAGGGGCTCCCGCGGCCAGGCGGCCGGTGGCGTGGGGACGGCCAGATCGCCCGCGACCGGCAGCAACTGGGCGGGGAGGGCGGCGACGTTGCGTCTGAGGCCGAAGACGCGATGGCCCTGGGCGACCAGTTGCAGACCAAGACGGCTGCCGACATCGCCGCAACCGGCGATCAGGATGGTGCTCATCGGTGTTTCCTTCTGCAAAGGCCTGGACAGACGGCCAGGGTAGCCTGCGCCCGGCTGTGGTCCAACCCGGGAGAACAGGCAGCTGCCCGTCGCGCTTGGCCGTTGATAGAGACAGCCGCTAAGATTGGCCGGCACCCCATGGAATTTGACTATGACCCTGACTGAACTGCGCTATATCGTCACGCTCGCCCAGGAACAGCACTTTGGCCGAGCTGCCGAGCGTTGCCACGTCAGCCAGCCGACGCTGTCGGTGGGCGTCAAGAAGCTCGAGGACGAGCTGGGCATTCTGATCTTCGAGCGCAGCAAGAGTGCCGTGCGCCTCACCCCCACCGGCGAGGGCATCGTCGCCCAGGCGCAGAAGGTGCTGGAGCAGGCCCAGGGCATCCGCGAACTGGCCCAGGCCGGCAAGAACCAGCTCACCGCGCCGCTGAAGATCGGCGCCATCTATACCATCGGGCCCTATCTCTTTCCGCACCTCATCCCGCAGCTCAACCGCGTGGCGCCGGAGATGCCGCTGTACATCGAGGAAAACTTCACCCACCTGCTGCGCGACAAGCTGCGCACCGGTGAGCTGGATGCCGTCATTCTCGCCCTGCCGTTCAACGAGCCGGACGTCCTGACCCTGCCGCTGTACGACGAGCCCTTCTACGTGATGATGCCGGCGCGGCACCCCTGGACCAAGCTCAAGACCATTCCGCAGAACCAGCTGAGCGACAAGAGCCTGCTGCTGCTGGGCGAAGGCCACTGCTTCCGCGACCAGGTCCTGGAAGCCTGTCCGACCGTGCGCAAGCACGAGGAAAACAAGAATTCCACGGTGGAGTCGTCTTCGCTGGAAACCATCCGCCACATGGTGGCCTCGGGCCTGGGCGTCTCGGTGCTGCCGTTCTCGGCGGTGGAGAGTCACCACTATGCCCCCGGGATCATCGAGGTACGGCCCTTCGAGCGGCCGGTGCCCTACCGCACCGTGGCCATCGCCTGGCGCGCCAGCTTTCCGCGGCCCAAGGCCATCGAGGTCCTGGCCGACTCGGTCCGCCTGTGCTCGGTGGCACGGCCTGAAGCCAAGGGCGTCGTGCAGCCGGCATGAGTGAACTGGCCGCGACGCCGGTCACCGCCCTCAAGGGGGTCGGCGCCGCCCTGCAGGAGAAACTCGCGCGGGTCGGCCTGGAAACCCTGCAGGACGTGCTCTTCCACCTGCCGCTGCGCTACCAGGACCGCACCCGCATCGTGCCCATCGGCGCCCTGCGGCCCGGCCAGGACGCGGTGGTGGAGGGCATGGTCGCCTCCGCCGAGGTGCTCATGGGGCGTCGGCGCAGCCTGCTGGTGCGCCTGCAGGACGGTAGCGGCACCCTGTCGCTGAGATTCTTCCACTTCAGCCAGGCGCAAAAGGACGGCCTCAAGCGCGGCACCCTGCTGCGCTGCTATGGCGAGGTGCGCCCCGGCGCCTCGGGCCTGGAGATCTACCATCCCGAATACCGCGCCCAGGACGAGAACGCCCCGGCGCCGGTCGAGCAGACGCTGACGCCCATCTACCCGACCACCGAAGGCCTCACCCAGCTGCGCCTGCGCCAGCTCAGCGCCCAGACACTGGAGCGGCTCGGGCCCGAATCCCTGCCCGACTGGCTGCCGCCGGAGATGGCCGGGCACTACCGTCTGGGGCCGCTGGCCGATGCCCTGCGCTATCTGCACCGACCGCCGCCGGATGCGGACCTGGAAGAGTTGGCCGAGGGTCGCCACTGGGCCCAGGAACGGTTGGTCTTCGAAGAATTGCTGACCCACCAGTTGTCCCTGCAGCGCCTGCGCGAAACCCTGCGCGCCCAGCGTGCGGTGCCCCTGCCGGCCGCTCGCCGGCTGCCGCAGCTGTATCTGGACAACCTCGGCTTCACCCCCACCGGTGCCCAGCAGCGCGTCGGCCGCGAGATCGCCCATGACCTGGCCCAGCCCGAGCCCATGTTGCGGCTGGTGCAGGGCGACGTGGGCGCGGGCAAGACGGTAGTCGCTGCCCTGGCCGCCCTGCAGGCCATCGAGGCCGGCTACCAGGTGGCGCTGATGGCGCCCACCGAAATCCTCGCCGAGCAGCATTTCCTCAACTTCCAGCGCTGGTTCGCCGCTCTGGACATCGAGGTGGCCTGGCTGGCTGGCAAGCTCAAGGGCAAGGCCCGCGCTAGTTCCCTGGAGCGCATCGCCGCCGGGGCGCCCATGGTGGTGGGCACCCATGCGCTGTTCCAGGACGAGGTACGCTTCGCCCGCCTGGCGCTGGTGGTGATCGATGAACAGCACCGCTTCGGCGTGCAGCAGCGCCTGGCCCTGCGCCAGAAGGGCGTCGACGGCCGCCTGGCACCGCACCAGCTGATCATGACCGCCACCCCCATCCCGCGCACCCTGGCCATGAGCGCCTATGCCGACCTGGACACCTCGGTGCTCGACGAGCTGCCGCCGGGACGGACGCCGGTCAATACCGTGAGCGTCACCGACAGCCGTCGCGAGGAGGTGGTGGAGCGGGTCCGCGCCGCCTGTCACGAAGGGCGCCAGGCCTACTGGGTCTGCACCCTGATCGAGGAATCCGAGGAACTCACCTGCCAGGCGGCCGAGACCACCTACGAAGAATTGCAGCTGGCCCTGGCCGAATTGCACGTCGGGCTGATCCACGGGCGCATGAAGCCGGCGGAAAAGGCCGCGGTAATGGCCGAGTTCAAGGCCGGCAATCTGCAACTGCTGGTGGCCACCACGGTGATCGAGGTCGGGGTGGATGTACCCAATGCCAGTCTGATGATCATCGAGAATCCCGAACGCCTGGGTCTGGCCCAGCTGCACCAGTTGCGCGGGCGCGTCGGACGGGGCAGCGCCGTGAGCTATTGCGTGCTGCTGTTCCATCCGCCGCTGTCGCAGATCGGTCGCGAGCGGCTGGCTATCATGCGCGAGACCAACGACGGCTTCATCATCGCCGAGAAGGACCTGGAATTGCGCGGCCCGGGCGAGATGCTGGGGACCCGCCAGACCGGTCTGCTGCAGTTCAAGGTGGCCGACCTGATGCGCGACGCCCACTGGCTGCCGGCGGTCCGGGATGCCGCCCAGGAATTGCTGGCGCGCTGGCCGAGTCATGCCGGTCCGCTGCTGGAGCGCTGGTTGCGCCACGGGCAGCAATACGGCCAGGTTTGACAAAGCTTATACAGACGACGCTACCTGCGGAGCCGAATGGTTATACTCCAGGGTGTACGTGAGGAAGAAAATGCCATGACCGATGTAGCGCTCGCTTCGCCCCTCCCTGAAGTCCCCCCTTCGATCCAGCAGTTGCTTGCCCAGTTGAACCTTGCCTACCGACCCACCCCGGCGACGACGCGCCAGCCGCAGGCGAATCGGGTGCATACGGTGCTCCTGAGCGACAGCGTCGGCATGCTGCTGGTGCTGCTGCCCGAGGATCAGTTGCTGGATCTGCGCCGGCTGGTGGAATTCACCGGGCGGCAGCTGGCGGTGGTGGCGCCGGAGCGGCTGATGCGCACCCTCGAGCGCTACGAACTGGATGTCCTGCCAGGGCTGCCGTCGCTGACCAATTCCCCCTGCCTGTATGACGAGCGCCTGCTGGATGCGCCCCGGCTGCTGCTGGAATCCGGTGAGCGCTCGCTGCTACTGGAAGTTGAAACATCTGACTATAGGCGCCTGCTGAATCAGGCCACCGCCGGCAGCTTCGGCATCCCGGCGGCCGGTATCCAGCCCAATCTGCGGCAACCGGAGCGCGACGAGGCGGAAATTCTCCATGCCGCCACCGCCTTCACCGCGCGACGCATCCGGCAGCGCCTGGAAGAGACGCTGGAAATCCCGCCGCTGTCCAAGACCGCGGAAAAGGTCATCAAGCTGCGGGTCGACCCCGACGCCACGGTGGACGACCTGGCCAATGTGGTGGAGACAGATCCGGCGCTGGCGGCCCAGGTGATCAGCTGGGCCGCCTCGCCCTACTATGCCGCGCCTGGCAAGATCCGCTCGGTGGAAGATGCCATCGTGCGGGTGCTGGGCTTCGACCTGGTGATCAACCTGGCCCTGGGCCTGGCCCTGGGCAAGACCCTGAGCCTGCCCAGCGACCAGGCGCAGAACGAGACGCCCTACTGGAAGCAGGCCATCTACACCGCCGCCCTGATCGAGGGCCTGGCGCGCGCCATGCCGCGTGCGGAGCGACCGGAGATGGGCCTGGCCTATCTCGGCGGCCTGCTGCACAACTTCGGCTATCTGGTGCTGGCCCACGTCTTTCCGCCGCACTTCTCGCTGATCTGCCGCCATCTGGAGGCCAACCGCCAGCTCGATCACCAGGTGGTCGAGCACCACCTGCTGGGCATCACCCGCGAGCAGATCGGCGCGGCCCTGATGCGCTGCTGGGAGATGCCCGAAGAGGTGGTGACGGCGCTGCGCTTCCAGGGCGATCCGGGCTACCAAGGCGAGCAGGCGGTCTATCCCAACCTGATCTTCCTCGCCGTGCAGCTGCTGCGTGCCGAGGGCATCGGCAACGGCCCGGCCCAGCCGATTCCCGACGACCTCTATGCGCGCCTGAGCATCGATCCGACCAAGGCGCGGGAATGCATGCAGAAGATCCTTGGCGCCGAAGCCGCCCTGCGCGAGCTGACCGGCCAGTTCAAGTAAGCCGCTGATCTGGCCCGGCGGTGCCCGCCGCCGGGCCAGACGCCAGACAACAAAAAACCCGCCGAGGCGGGTTTCCTGTTCAAGGGGCGATCAATTACTTGATCTTGCCTTCCTTGTACATGACATGCTTGCGCACGACCGGATCGAATTTCTTGATTTCGATCTTTTCGGGCTTGGTGCGCTTGTTCTTGTCAGTGGTGTAGAAGTGGCCGGTACCGGCACTGGAAATCAAACGGATCAATTCACGCATGACGAATCCCCTTAGAATTTTTCGCCGCGGCTACGCAGCTCGGACAGTACGGTTTCGATACCGCGCTTGTCGATGATACGCATGCCCTTGGCAGAAACGCGCAGACGCACGAAGCGCTTCTCGGATTCTACCCAGAAACGGTGGTGCTGCAGATTCGGCAGGAAACGACGACGGGTTTTGTTGTTAGCGTGGGAAACGTTGTTCCCAGTAATCGGACCCTTACCGGTTACTTGGCAAACTCTCGACATGGCTCAGCCCTCATAAACCTCATGCCAAACCCGGCATGGGTTGGCCGCTTGTAACTGTATTGATTCCTGTTTTGACGGGGAGAGCCGGCAAATGCCGGGGACCTGAAGCGGCCATACCCCGAAAAAAGAGCGCTGTTTTATACCAGAAGTACTCTGGCATAACAAGGTAGGGCGACGGATGAAATGCCCGCACACCGGGCGCTATGCGAGCCCGGCCGGAATGCCAACCGTTCGTCGGTCAGAAGCATTGTGACGGACGGACGGGTGGTCTAGTTTAGAGCGACTGCCATTTTCAATCCACGTCCGTCAGACGACCGCCCGCGGCGCCCGTCAGCCGTTGCCAGCCACCCGGGCGCCGTTTGCCCACTTCGGATCCACAAGGAATCGTTCTATGCGTCTCGCCGCCTTGCCTCTGCTCTTCGCGCCCCTGCTGGCGCAGGCCGCCACGCTCAGCGTCTGTACCGAAGCCAGTCCGGATGGATTCGACGTGGTGCAGTACAACTCCCTGACCACCACCAATGCCTCGGCCGACGTGCTGATGAATCGCCTGGTGGAATACGACGCCAGCGAAGCCAAGCTGGTGCCGAGCCTGGCGCAGAGCTGGACGGTATCGAGCGACGGCCTGACCTATGATTTCGCCCTGCGGCCGGACGTGAAGTTTCACCACACCGACTACTTCACTCCCAGCCGTACCCTGACCGCCGACGACGTGGTGTTCAGCTTCCAGCGCATGCTGGAAAAGGATCACCCCTGGCACGCGGTGGCCAAGAGCGGCTATCCCCATGCCCAGTCGATGCAGTGGCCCAAGCTGATCAAGAGCGTGGAAAAGACCAGTGACCTCGGCGTGCGCATCGTGCTCAACAGCCCGGACGCCACCTTTTTGTCGACCCTGAGCATGGGCTTCGCCTCCATCTATTCCGCCGAATACGCCGAGCAGTTGCTCAAGGCCGGCAAGACCGCCCAGCTCAATGACGAACCCATAGGCACCGGTCCCTTCGTCTTCAAGCGCTACCAGAAGGATGCCGCGGTGCGCTACGCCGCCAATCCGGACTACTTTGCCGGCAAGCCCAAGCTGGATGGGCTGATCTATGCCATCACCCCGGATTCGGCGGTGCGCCTGCAGCGACTCAAGCGCGGCGAGTGCCAGATCGCCCTGTCGCCCAAGCCCCAGGATCTGCAGAGCGCCCAGGAGGACAAGAGCCTGCAGGTGCTGCAGACGCCGGCCTTCATGACCGCCTTCGTCGGCATCAACACCAGCCATCCGCCGCTGGACAACATCAAGGTGCGCCAGGCCATCAACCTGGCGTTCGACAAGCAGAGCTATCTGAAGGCGGTGTTCCAGGACACCGCGGTGGCCGCCGACAACGTCTATCCGCCCACCACCTGGGGCTATGCCAAGGACGTGCCGGCCTACCCCTATGACCCGGCCAAGGCCAAGACGCTGCTGGCCCAGGCGGGCCTCAAGGACGGCTTCAAGACCAC
The DNA here is from genome assembly GCF_014522265.1 of Pseudomonas oryzihabitans. Classification (GTDB taxonomy): domain Bacteria; phylum Pseudomonadota; class Gammaproteobacteria; order Pseudomonadales; family Pseudomonadaceae; genus Chryseomonas; species Chryseomonas aestiva. The sequence continues at coordinate 1,318,866 of NZ_CP017024.1, read as the reverse complement.
CATCTGGACGCGCCCCAGCGGCAGCCTGCTCAATCCCAATCCGCAACTGGGTGCCCAGATGCTGCAGGCCGACCTGAAGAAGATCGGCGTCGATGCGCAGATCCAGGTGATCGAGTGGGGCGAACTGATCCGCCGCGCCAAGACCGGCGAGCACGACCTGCTGTTCATGGGCTGGGCCGGCGACAACGGTGATCCGGACAACTACTTGACGCCGCAATTCTCCTGCGCCTCGGTGCAGTCGGGGCTGAATTTCGCCCGCTATTGCGACAAGACCCTGGATGGCGCCATCAGCAAGGGCAAGACCCTGTCCGACCAGATGGCACGCGCCACGGTGTATCACCAGGCGCAGCGCATCATCCACGACCAGGCGCTGTGGCTGCCGCTGGCGCACCCGACGGTGACGGTGCTGGCCAATAAAGGCGTCGAGGGCTATCAGCCCAATCCCTTCGGCCGCCAGGACTTCAGCAAGGTCAGCGGCGGTCGCTAGGACCGCCTGTAGCCCGACCGCCCGGGCGCGATGAGCGGGCCGTAGCCAGTCCTAGCGCCAGGGCCGGCCGTCGGTACGCTCGACCTGCCTGACCTTCTGCTGGATGGCGGCGCGCGCCAGCATGTGGGCGCTGACCGGCGCGGTGATGAAGATGAACAGGGCGATCAGCAGTTCGTGCAGGCTGAGGCCCTCGCCCTGGACGCTGAAGAACAGCATCGAGGCGACGATGGTGCTGCCCACGCCCAGGGTGGTGGCCTTGGTCGGACCGTGCAGGCGCATGAAGAAGTCCGGCAGCCGGTACAGGCCGATGGCGCCGATAAGGGCGAAGCTGCTGCCGATGAGCAGCAGGGCGCAGATCAGGAGTTCGAGCCAGAAGGGCATGGATTTTCCTCTCTAGAAGCTGTTCATGATCTTGCGAGCTAGAGCCAAGCAAGGCGAAAAGACTTGAGGAAGCGGATCGGACTCGCGCCCGAGTTTACGAATGGTAAATGAGCATTCCGAAAGTCTTTTCAACGCCGCTTGGCCGACGCGCAGCTGATCAGGGATAGGTTCTCAGTCGATGATTTCGCCATGCAGCATGTGCTTGCCCAGCGCCACGGTGCCGACGAAGCCGGTCACGGCGATGAGCAGCGCCGCTTCGAAGAAGACGTCGGTGGCCAGCCAGATGCCGAACAGGATGATGATCGCCAGGACATTGATATAGAGCGTATCCAGCGCCAGCACCCGATCCGGGATGTCCGGTCCCTTCACCAGGCGATAGACGTTGAGGACGGCGGCCACGCCCATCATCCCCATACACAGCAGGGTCACGTAGGTGAGCATTCGAAGATCTCCTTGAGCGGGGCTTCATAGCGCGTCTTGACCTGGCGGATCACCTCGTCCTTGTCCGCGACATCGAGACCGTGCAGCAGCAGGGTCTTGCGATCGCCGCTGAGGCCGGACGAAACGGTGCCGGGGGTGAGGGACACCACGCAGGCGAGCAGGGTGAGCAGGAATTCGTCCTCGATGTCGATGGGGACCTCGATGAACGCCGGCTTGAGCGCCTCGGTCCGGCCCAGCACCAGCCGCGCGACGTGCAGATTGGCGACGATGATGTCGTACAGCACCATCAGCATGTAGCGCAGCAGGAGCAGGGGACGGCGCAAGCGAGGGGCGTGCAGCAGGAAGTCCTGGCAGAGCAACGGGATGCCCCAGCCGAGCAGCAGGCCCAGCAGCAGCTGGCCGAGACTCAGGCTGTTGTTGAGCAGCAGCCAGGTTAGGGTCAGCAGGACGGTAAGCAGCGGGTGTGGCAGCAGGCGCCAGCGCTTCATGGGCCAACCCCCTGGACGATGTCAAAGTAGGGTGCGACGTCCAGCAGTTGCCGGGCGGTCTCCAGGACATAGCCATGCAGCGGCGCCGCCAGCGCCATCAGCAGCGGGCTGCCCAGCAGCAGGCCGAGGGTGGCGGCGAGCTGGACGGGATCGAGGCGCACGTCCAGGGTCGCGCCCTTGCCGCGCCAGAACAGCGTGGTCCCGGCACGAGACAGGGCGATGAGCATGCCCAGCCCGCCGAGCAGCACCACCGGCCAGATGATCAGTGCCGGCCAGGCGGTACCGGTGGCCTGCAAGAGCATCACCTTGCCGAGAAAGCCGGGGAAGGGCGGCAGGCCGGCAACGGAGATCGCCCCGAGAAAGAACAGGCCGCCGAGCAACCGTGGATGACGTAGCGGCGGACCGCTCTTGAGCAGGTCGCCTTGCCCGCCACGCTGCTGGGCGATGAGATCCGCCAGCAGGAACAGGGCGCCGGCGATCCAGGTGCTGTGGACCAGATAGAACAGCGTGGCGGCCAAGCCGGAGACGCTGCCCAGGGCCACGCCGGTCAGCAGCATACCCACCGAGATGACCACCAGGTAGCCGAGCAGGGCCTTGAGATGGTGGGCGGCCAGGGCACCGAATACGCCGGCGGCCAGGGTGACCGCCGCCAGTGGCCAGAGCCAGGGCAGCACGTAGTGGGCCAGGGGCCCGGCGGCCGCGCCGAACACCAGCAGGAAGACGCGGACGATGGCGTAGAGCCCGACCTTGGTCATGATGGCGAACAGGGCGGCGACCGGCGCACTGGCCGCCGAATAGGCGCTGGGCAGCCAGAAGTACAGCGGCAGGATGGCGCCCTTGAGGCCGAATACCACCAGCAGCAGGAAGCCCGCGGCGGCCAACAGGGGCGCGCGCTCGGGGTCGGCGCTGGCGACCCTCAGGCCGAGGTCGGCCAGGTTCAGGGTACCGAGCAGGCCGTAGAGCAGGCCGATGCCGATCAGGAACAGCGCCGAGCCCGCCAGGTTGAGCACCACGTAGTGCAGGCCGGCGCGTACCCGCGCGGGGCCGGCGCCGTGCACCAGCAGGGCATAGGAGGCGATCAGCAGGATCTCGAAGAAGACGAAGAGATTGAACAGGTCGCCGGTGAGGAAGGCGCCGTTGATACCCAGCAACTGGAACTGGAACAGCGCGTGGAAATCCGGACCGCGCGCGTCGTCGCCGCGGCAGGCGTAGAGCGCCGCGCCCGCGGCCAGTACGGCGACGGTAGACAGCATCAGCGCGGCCAGGCGATCCAGCAGCAGGACGATGCCGAAGGGCGCCGGCCAGTCGCCGAGGGCATAGACCTCCAGTTGGCCGCTGCCGGCCCGCTGCAGGAGCAGCAGCGCCAGTGGCAGCAGGGTCGCGGTGGCGAGCAGCGATAGCCGGCGCGCGGTACGGGCGGACAGCCGCGGGCGCATGAGCAGGAGGGCGCCCATGAACAGCGGCACGAGGATCGGCAGGATGATCAGGTGCTTCATCGGCGCGGCTCCTCGCCATCCACGTGGTCGGTGCGCAATTCGCCCAGGGCACGCAGCGACAGGGCGACCACGAAGGCGGTCATGGCGAAGCCGATGACGATGGCGGTGAGCACCAGCGCCTGGGGCACCGGATCGGCCTGCTCGGCGGCCTTGCCGATCACCGCCGGCACGCCGGTGCGCAGGCGGCCCATGGCGAACAGGAAGAGGTTGACCGCGTAGGAGAGCAGGGTGAGGCCGAGCACCACCGGATAGAGGCGCGCCCGGAGCAGCAGGTACACGCCGCTGGCGGTGAGCACCCCGAGGGCCGTGCAGAACAGGATCTCCATGCTAGAGCACCTCCTGGCTGGAGCCGTCCGTGTCCTTCTCGTCCCGGCTGACGTGGCCCAGGTTGGAGAGGATCAGGAGGGTGGCGCCGACGACGGCGAGGTAGACCCCGAGATCGAAGATCAGCGCGGTGGCCAGTTCGGTCTTGCCGATCAGGGGGATGGCGAAGTAGTCGAAGGCGGTGGTCAGGAAGGGCCGGCCGAACGCCAGCGAGCCCAACCCGGTGAGGGCGGCGATCAGGACCCCGAGGCCGCAGAGGGCGTGGTAGCTGATCGGCAGGCGGCGCTGGGTCCAGGTCACGCCATGGGCCACGTACTGCAGGATCAGAGCGATGGCGGTGATCAGGCCGGCGATGAAGCCGCCACCCGGCAGGTTGTGGCCACGCACGAAGATGAAGGCCGATACCAGCAGCGCCAGCGGCAGCAGCACCCGGGCCACGTTGTTGAGGATCATCGGATGGCTGTCGCGCGACCAGGGCGTGCCCTTGGGGTCGACCAGCGGATGCGGCAGGTGCAGGTGCTTGAGCAGGCCATAGACGCCCGCCGCGGCGATGGCCAGCACGGTGATCTCGCCGAGGGTGTCGAAGCCGCGGAAGTCCACCAGGATGACGTTGACCACGTTGTAGCCACCGCCACCGGACACCGAGTTGGCCAGGAAGAAGTCGCCAATGCCGGTATAGGGCCGGGTGAGCACGGCATAGGCCAGCAGCGCCACCAGCAGCCCCAGGCCGCCGGCCAGCAGGACGTCGCGCAGGCCGCGCAGGCTGCTGGATTCGATGGGGGTGCGATCGGGCATGAAGAACAGCGCCAGCACCAGCAGGATGATGGTCACCACCTCCACCGACAACTGCGTCAGCGCCAGGTCGGGCGCCGAATAGCGGGCGAACAGCAGCGAGACGATCAGCCCCACGGTGCTCAGGGTCATCAGCGCCTTGAGTCTATTGCGGTGGAAGAACACCGTCAGCACCGCGGTCAGCATCAGGATGCCCAGGCCCAGGGCGGTGAGCGGATCGAAGGGCGACAGGGCCACCGGGCCGTGAAGGCTGTCCAGGCCGGACAGCGCCGCCACCAGCAGCACCAGGGTGGCAGCCAGCATCAGCGCGATATAGCCCTGCAGCGAGCCGCTTTCCAGGCCGAGGGTCAGGCGTTGGGCGAAGCCAGTCAGCCGACTCATGCTCTTCTCGAAGACCTGGAGGGCATCGATGTCGGGCAGGCCCTGCTGCCAGCGGAACAGCGGCTGGCGGAAGGCATAGACCAGCACGCCGCCGACCATGGCGACGAGGCTCATCACCAGGGCGGTGTTGAAGCCGTGCCAGATGGACAGGCTGTAGTCGGGCAGACTGCCGCCGAGGGCGGCGCTGGCCCCGGCGGCCAGCAGCGGCGCCACGGTGTAGCCCGGCACCACGCCCACCAGCAGGCAGAGCAGCACCAGGATCTCCACCGGGATCTTCATGTAGCGCGGCGGTTCGTGGGGCGGATAGTGAGGCAGGTCGCGCGGTTCGCCGTTGAAGAAGACGTCGTGGATGAAGCGCAGCGAATAGGCCACCGAGAAGACCCCGTAGAGCACCGCCACCGCCGGCACGATCCAGCTGAAGCTGCCGAACAGGCCGTGGTTGAGGGTCTCGTTGAAGAACATCTCCTTGCTCAGGAAGCCGTTGAGCAGCGGCACCCCGCCCATGGCCGCGGCGGCGACCATGGCCAGCACCGCGGTGTGCGGCATGTAGCGCCAGAGTCCGGCCAGGCGGCGCATGTCGCGGCTGCCGGTCTCGTGGTCGATGATGCCGGCGGCCATGAACAGCGAGGCCTTGAAGGTGGCGTGGTTGAGGATGTGGAACACCGCCGCCACGGTGGACAGCTGGGTGTCGAGGCCGAACAGCAGGGTGATCAGGCCCAGGTGGCTGATGGTGGAGTAGGCCAGCAGGCCTTTAAGGTCGTGCTGGAACAGCGCCAGGATGGCGCCCACCACCAGGGTGGTGAGGCCGGTGAGGGTGACGATGTAGAACCACCATTCCGAATCGGCCAGTGCCGGATAGAGCCGCGCCAGCAGGAAGACTCCGGCCTTGACCATGGTCGCCGAGTGCAGGTAGGCCGAGACCGGCGTCGGCGCGGCCATGGCCTGGGGCAGCCAGAAGTGGAAGGGGAATTGTGCGGACTTGGTGAAGACACCGAGCAGCACCAGGATCAGCGCCAGCGGATAGAGGGCATGGCCGGTGATCAGCGGGCCGGCGGCGAGGACGTCGGTGAGCTCGAAGCTGCCGACGATATGGCCGAGCAGGAGGATGCCGGCGAGCAGGGCCAGGCCGCCGCCGCCGGTGACGGTCAGCGCCATGCGCGCGCCCTGGCGGGCTTCCTTGCTGTGGCTCCAGAAGCCGATCAAGAGGAAGGACGACAGGCTGGTCAGCTCCCAGAACACCATCAGCAGCAGCAGATTCTCCGCCAGCACCACGCCCAGCATGGCGCCCATGAACAAGAGCAGGTAGGCGAAGAAGCGCCCGACCTTTTCATCCTTGCTCAGGTAATAGGTGGCATAGAGGATCACCAGCAGGCCGATGACCAGGATCATCAGCGCGAACATCAGCCCCAGGCCGTCCAGGCGCAGGCTGAGATTCAACCCCAGCGCCGGTAACCAGTCGACCCGGTGCAGCAGCACGGCGCCGTCCAGGACCGCGGGCAGCTGCGTGGCCAGCAGGGCCAGGGCCAGGGCGGGGGCCACGGCGGTGCCCAGGGCGCAGGCGCGCCGGCCGAAGCGATCGGTCGCCAGCGACAGCAGTGTTCCCAGGAAGGGCAACGCGATGATCAGCGCCAATACCATGCCTGCATCCTTTAGCTGAGCCGCCTCACGGCGGTTGGTAGATGGGGCTCCCTCAGACCTCGAGCGGCATTCGATCCCTCCACGCGGCGATCGCCTGAATGGCGAAAGGCGCAGAAATCGATGTTCGAGTTTCGTACAAGAACAGAAGGTTTAATAACCTAAGGTGATAATAAAAGAGAGACCACAAAATCCTAGCCCCGTCTCCCTTACAAAATATTAGGAAACAGCCAGGCAGCGTCCAGCACAGGACGCAAACGTCCGACGGGCGCTGTTCGGGTCTCACTGAGACCTCTGGGACGGGCTTTTGCTCAGATCTGTGCGGAGGAGGGCTACCCGGTGCGGTGCCCAAGGCACCGCACCGGGTAGCGGAAGAAAAAACCCGACACGCCAAAGGAGCAAGAGAACACGCGTGTCGGGGGTAAGCGCCGGCGGTTAGCGCGCCGGCGCGGGGGAAGCGTTGCCCTGGGCGAGACGGGTGGGTTGCACGTCCCAGCCGCCACCCAGGGCCTTGTAGAGGGCGACGATGCCGCGATAGAGCTCGATTTCGCCCTGGGCCTGCTGGTCTTCGGCGGCCAGGCGTTCGCGCTGGGCGTCGAGCAGCACCAGGAAGTCGGTACCCCCCTCGCGGTAGCGGATCTCGGCCTGGTCGGCGGCGGCGCGGCTGGCCACCGACTGGCGGATCAGCGCCTGCAGGCGCTCCTGGCGACGGCCATAGTCGCTGAAGGCGTTGGCACTCTCTTCCAGGGCGGTCAGCACCTGCTGCTCGTAGTTGGCCAGGGCCTCGTCGGAGCCGGCGCGGGCGCCGCGCAAGCGGGCGCGGACGCTGCCCAGGTCGAAGGCCGCCCAGCTGATGCTCGGGCCAAGGCCCCAGGCGCGGGCGGCACTGCTGCCGATCTGCGAGCCGCGTCCGGCGGTAAAGCCGAGAAAGCCCGAGAGACTGACCTGCGGGAAGAGGTCGGCGGTGGCCACGCCAACGTCGGCGGTGGCGGCGGCCAGCCGGCGTTCGGCGGCCGCCACGTCCGGCCGGCGGCGCAGCAGCTCGCCGGGATCGCCGATGGGCAGGCGCTTGACGATGGCCGGCAGGGCCTTGGGCGCGAGATCCACGCTCAGCGCATCGGGACGCTGGCCGAGCAGGGTGGCGATGCGATTGCGCGCGCGGGTGGCCTGGGCCTGGAATTCCGGCAGGCTGGCTTCGGTGGCGGCCAGGCGTGCCTCGCTGCGCTGCACGTCCAGGTCGCTGCCCATGCCTTCGTCCCTCAGGGTCACGGTCAGGCGGCGCGCCTCGCGCTGATTGCCCAGGTTGTCACGGGCGATGCGTTCGCGCAGTTGGGCGCCGCGCAGGTCGCCATAGGCGTCCACCAGTTCGGCGATCAGGCTGACCTGCAGGCCGGCGAGGTCGGAGGCCGCGGCTTCGGCGCGGGCATCGCTGGCTTCCAGGGTATGGCGGACGCGACCGAACAGGTCCAGCTCCCAGGCCATGTCCAGGCCCAGGTCATAGCGGTCGCTGTTGACCCGCTGTTCGGTGAAGCCGGGCTGCTGGGCCTTGCCGAGCTGGCTGCTGGCGCGACTGGTGACCGTGGGATAGAGATCGTTGGCGTCGTCGTCGCGCAGGGCGCGGGCGGCACGCAGCCGGCCGAAGGCCGCGCGCAATTCGCGGTTGCCGTCCAGGCTGCTGGCGACCAGGGCGTTGAGGGTCGGGTCCTCGAACTGGCGCCACCAGAGCGTCTCGAAGCGACCCTGGTCATAGACCGCGGGCTGCTGGCTGGCCTTGAGTTGCGCGGGCGCCTGCTCGGGCGCCTGGTAGTGCGGACCGACGGCGCAGGCGGAGACCGCCAGCGCCAGCAGCAGGGGAGCGAAAGCCTTCATGCCTGGGCCTCCTGGGCAACGGCGGAGCGGGCCTGGCGACGCTCCACGAAGGCGCGTACCAGCACATAGAACAGCGGCGTGAGCAGCAGGCCGAAGAAGGTCACCCCGAGCATCCCGGAGAACACCGCGACGCCCATGGCATGGCGCATCTCGGCGCCGGCACCGGTCGAGGTCACCAGGGGCACCACGCCCATGATGAAGGCGAAGCTGGTCATCAGGATGGGTCTCAGGCGCAGGCGGCAGGCCTCCAGCACCGCGGCGACGCGGTCCTTGCCGGTGGCCTGCTGGTCCTTGGCGAACTCGACGATGAGGATTGCGTTCTTGCACGCCAGGCCCACCAATACGATCAGGCCGATCTGGGTGAAGATGTTGTTGTCGCTGCCGGCCAGGATCACCCCGGTGATGGCCGAGAGCAGGGTCATGGGCACGATCAGGATCACCGCCAGCGGCAGACTCCAGCTCTCGTACTGGGCGGCCAGCACCAGGAAGGCCAGCAGCACGCAGAGCGGGAACACCAGCAGGGCGGTATTGCCGGAGAGGATCTGCTGGTAGGTCAGCTCGGTCCACTCGAAGGTCATGCCGTTGGGCAGCTCCTGCTTGAGCAGCCCCTCGATGGCCGCCTGGGCCTGGCCGGAGCTGTAGCCCGGGGCCGGCGCGCCGTTGATCTCGGCGGTCAGGAAGCCGTTGTAGTGCATCACCCGATCGGGGCCGGCGGTGTCGCTGATCTTGACGAAGGTGGACAGGGGCACCATCTCGCCGCGGTCGTTGCGCACCTTGAGCTGGCCGATCTGCTCGGGCTCCAGGCGGAAGCGCTGGTCGGCCTGGACGTTGACCTGGAAGGTACGGCCGAAGCGGTTGAAGTCATTGGCGTAGACCGAGCCCAGATAGGCCTGCAGGGTGTCGAAGATGGCGTCGATGGGCACGCCGTGGGTCTTGGCCTTCTCGCGATCGATGTGGGCATCGATCTGCGGCACGTTGACCTGGTAGCTGGTGAACAGCGACTCCGGCGCCAGCTCCGGCAGCTGCCGCGCCTTGGCCAGCACGCTCTGGGTCTGGGCGTAGAGCTCTTCGTAGCCCAGGTTGCCGCGGTCCTCCACCTGCAGGCGGAAGCCGCCGATGCTGCCCAGCCCCTGCACCGGTGGCGGCGGGAAGATGGCGATGATGGATTCCTGGATGGCGGCGAATTCGCCGTTCAGCTGGGCGGCGATGGCGCCAGCCGACAGCGAGGGATCACGGCGCTCCTCGAAGGGCTTGAGGGTCACGAAGACGATGCCGCTGTTGGGGCTGTTGGTGAAGCCGTTGATGGACAGGCCCGGGAAGGCCACGGTGCTTTCCACGCCCGGATGCTTGAGGGCGATGGCCGACATGCGGCGGATGACCTCTTCGCTGCGATCCAGGGTGGCGGCGTCGGGCAGCTGGGCGAAGGCCACCAGGTACTGCTTGTCCTGGGGCGGCACGAAGCCGGTCGGCGTCTTCACCAGCCCCAGGCCGGTCAGGCCCAGCAGCACCACATAGAGCACCAGCACGATGGAGCCACCGCGCAGCACCCGGCGCACGGCGCCGACGTAGCCGTGGCTGGCTTTTTCGAAGAAGCGGTTGAAGGGGGCGAACAGCCAGCCACCGAACAGCCGGTCGAGCAGGCGCGAGAAGCGGTCCTTGGGCGCGTCGTGGCCCTTGAGCAGCACCGCGGCCAGGGCCGGCGACAGGGTCAGGGAGTTGAAGGCCGAGATCACCGTGGAGATGGCGATGGTCAGGGCGAACTGGCGATAGAACTGCCCGGTGAGACCGGAGATGAAGGCGGTCGGCACGAACACCGCGCAGAGCACCAGGGCGGTGGCGATGATGGGCCCGGTCACCTCGCCCATGGCGCGCCGGGTGGCGGCCACCGGATCGAGGCCGAGGCCGATGTTCCGTTCGACGTTTTCCACCACCACGATGGCGTCGTCCACCACGATGCCGATGGCCAGCACCAGGCCGAACAGCGACAGCGCATTGAGCGAGAAGCCGAAGGCGTGCATCACCGCGAAGGTGCCGATCAGTGACACCGGCACCGCCGCCAGCGGAATGATCGAGGCGCGCCAGGTCTGCAGGAACAGGATCACCACCAGCACCACCAGGATGATGGCTTCGAACAGGGTGTGCACCACGGCCTCGATGGAGCCGCGCACGAAGATGGTCGGGTCGTAGACGATCTCGTAGTCCATGCCCTGGGGGAAGCCCTGCTTGAGCTCGGCCATCTTGGCGCGCACCTGGTTGGACAGGTCGATGGCATTGCTGCCGGGGCGCTGGAAGATCGGGATGGCCACCGCCGGCTGGTTGTTCAGCAGGGATCTCAGGGCGTACTGGTTGGAGCCCAGTTCGATGCGGGCGATGTCGCGCAGCCGGGTGATCTGGCCGTCGCTGCCGGCGCGCACGATGATGTTGGCGAATTCCTCCTCATCCACCAGGCGGCCCTGGGTGTTGATGGCCAGCTGGAAGCTGGTGCTGCCGGGGCCGGCGGCGCGCCGAGGGCACCGGCGGCGACCTGGCGATTCTGCTCGCGGATGGCGGTGACCACGTCGCTGGCGGTCAGGCCGCGCGAGGCGACCTTGTCCGGATCGAGCCAGACGCGCAGGGAATAGTCGCCCATGCCGAACAGCTGGACATCGCCCACGCCGTCCAGTCGCGCCAGTTCGTCCTTGACGTTGATCAGGGCGTAGTTGGACAGATAGAGCATGTCGTAGCGCTGATCCGGCGAGGTCAGGTGCACGACCATCGCCAGGTCCGGCGAGGCCTTGTCGGCGGTCACGCCGAGGCGCTGCACCTCTTCCGGCAGCTTGGGCAGGGTGCGGGTGACGCGATTCTGCACCTGCACCTGGGCGGTATCCAGGTTGGTGCCCAGGGCGAAGGTGATGGTCAGGGTCAGCTTGCCGTCGGCGGTGGACTGGGACGACAGGTAGAGCATGTGCTCCACGCCGTTCATGGCCTGCTCCAGGGGCGCGGCGACGGTCTCGCCGATCACCTTGGGGTTGGCGCCGGGAAAGGTGGCGCGCACCACCACGGTGGGCGGGACCACCTCGGGGTATTCGCTGATCGGCAGCTGGAACAGCGAGATGGCCCCGCCGATCAGGATGATCAGCGAGAGCACGGCGGCGAAGATCGGCCGGCGGATGAAGAACTGGGAGAAGTTCATCGGAGCAGTCCTTGAGCGAAAGGCGTGCAGAGGCGCAGCCATCCCGGCCATGGGCCGCTCCTACAGGCACGGACGCCATCGTGGGAGCGGTCCATGACCGCGATACCGCGATGCCTGGACGGGAGAAAGTCTGAAACGGGACGGGGTGGAGCCTGGAATCTAGCGGCTACCCACCTTGAGCGGCTGGGTAGGCGCCGGCAGGCTGGCGAGGACCGCGTCACGCTGGCGCTTGAGGGCAGCCAGGGTGGTGGCATCGGCCATGGGCACCGACTGGGCGTCGACGGTCATGCCCGGGCGCACCCGCTGCAGGCCGTTGACCACGATGCGATCGCCGGCTTCCAGCCCCTTGCGCACGATGCGCAGGCCTTCCAGGCGCGGACCCAGGTCGACGGTGCGATAGGCCGTCTTGCTCTGGCCATCCACCACCAGCACGAATTTCTTGCCCAGGTCGGTGCCCACGGCGGCGTCCTGGATCAGAGTACCGTCGTAGGTGCCGCTGCCCACCAGGCGCAGCCGGGCATAGAGCCCCGGGGTGAAGCGACCGTCGGCGTTGTCGAACACGGCGCGACCATGGATGGTGCCGGTGCGCGGATCGAGCTGGTTGTCCATGAAGTCCATGTGGCCTTCATGGGAGAAGTCGTCCTCGTTGGACAGCGCCATGTAGACCGGGCTGGCCGTACCGCGCTGACCCTGGCGGGCCAGGGCCTGCTGCTTGAGGAAGACACGCTCGTCGGCGTCGAAATAGGCATAGACCTTGTCGGTGGAGACCAGGGTGGTGAGGCGGGTGTCGCCGGCGTTGACCAGGTTGCCGGCGGTCACCTCGGCGCGGCCGACGCGCCCGTCGATGGCGGCGCGGACCTCGGTGAAGCCCAGATTCAGGCGCGCGGCATCCAGTTGTGCCTGGGCGGCGGCGACGCTGGCCTTGGCTTCTTGGGCGGCGCTGCGGCGAGCCTCGACGATTTCCGCGGAGATGGCGTTGCTGCTGCGCAGGCGTTCGCCGCGGGCGGCTTCGTCGGCGGTGCGACTGGCGCTGGCGCGGGCCTGTTGCAGCTCGGCTTCGAGGCGCTTGACCTCGGCCTGGAAGGGGCGCGGATCGATCTGCAGCAGCAAGTCGCCACGCTTGACCCGGGCACCCTCGTGGAAGAGCACGCGGTCGACGTAGCCGGAGACGCGCGGACGGACCACCACGGACTCGGGCGCTTCCAGGCGGCCGGTCACCTCGTCCCATTCCACCACCGGCTGGCGTAGCACCTCGGCGGCGCTTACCTTGGGCGCGGGCGGCGCGGCGCTGGCCTGGGGATGGGAATCGCCGCAGGCGGCAAGCAGCAGCGTAGAGGTCAGGGCCAGGGGGCCGAGGGTTTTCGCGAAGAGATCCATGTTCGAGTCCGCCCGAGGTGGAAAGAGGTCAGGGAGGCGAGTCTGCCGCCGCGCAAGGGCGACGACGAATCGAAGGGCTCGAACTTATTTATCGATGATGGTGATGGTTTTGCCGTAGGTATCGCTGCCGGTGATGGCGCTCAGTGTAGAGTTGCAGCCTAGAGCGCTTCAGCTCGGCTTTCGCCCTGGGCTAGAGTGGCAGGGCTGCAGACCCTGTCCTTGCCCATGCGCGCCGCGACGGTCTCCAGGCTCCGGCCGAGATCCCGCTGCAGGAGGATGACGATGTTGCTATCTAGCCACGCCCTGGTATTGATCACTGCGCTACTGGCCAGCGCGGCAACGGCCGCCCAGCCGGTCTTGCCGACGCCCGCGCCTGCTCATTCTAAATACCTGTTCCTGGCCGGCAACGGGGGAGCCGGCGGTGCAGGTGGCGCAGGCGGTAGCGGCGCGCTACCGGGCAAGGGGGGTAGCGGGGGACAGGGCGGTGCCGCCGGGCCTGGCGGCGTTCCTGGCGCCAAAGGTGCGGACGGTGCCGAGGGAATCGTTATCCCTGATCGTCGGACGCATCGCGGCGGCCAGAGGCACGACACTGGCGGGCGCTAGAGACTGTCCGGATCGCCAATGAACATCTGGATGCGCGACCTCAGCCAGCGCTCGCCGGGATCGTGATCCTGGGCGCCGCTCCAGGCCATCGGCAATTCATGGCTGCCGTCGCGCAGCTCTTCCGGCGGGTCCTCGTACCTCAGGCCACCGGTGCTGGCCAGCAGGCGCGCGGTGTAGTCCGGCACCATCACCAGCAGATCGGTTTCCGCCAGCAGCGACCCCAGGCCGTTGAACTGGGGCACCGCCAGCACCACCCGGCGCTGGCGGCCGAGCTTGTCGAGCAATTCGTCGATATAGCCGGTGAGATCGCCGGCATAGGACACCAGGGCATGGGGGCGGGCGCAGTATTCGTCCAGGGTCAGGCGCCCGGGCTTACTGTCGGCGCGCAGCACCTTGAAGCCGAAGCGGCGCACCGGCCGGCGCTTGGCATTGGCCGGCAATTCCTCGGTATAGCCCACCGCCACGGTGATCTCGCCGGAGGCCAGCATGCCGGCGGCGGTCAGGTAATTCATCCGCCGCACCACCAGGGTGGTGCCGGGTGCCTCGATGCGGATGCGCCTGAGCAGCGGCGGCAGCAGGGCGAATTCGACGTCGTCGGACAGGCCGACGCGAAATACCCGGTCGGCGCTGGCCGGCTCGAAACTCTGGGTGCGGCTCACCGCGCTGGAGATCTGGTCCAGTGCCGGCGACAGCAGGGCGGCGATCTCCTGGGCCCGCGGGGTGGGTTCCATGCTGCGCCCGGTGCGGACGAACAGCGGATCGTCGAACAGGGTGCGCAGCCGCGCCAGGGCGGCGCTGATCGCCGGCTGGCCAAGAAACAGCTTTTCCGCAGCACGGGTGACGCTGCGCTCGAGCATCAGGGTCTCGAACACGATGAGCAGGTTGAGGTCGACGCGACGCAGATCGGTACGGTTCATTCAGGCCCCGGCAGGGAGTGGATCGATACCCCCGATGTCCATTATCGATGGGGATGCATAGAATCCTAAGGGAAGGCTGGTTAGAGTCCTAGTCATAGCAGTCCGCCTCGGCAAACGTCCCGGGGTTGGCATCAACGCGAGGTAATGCCATGTCCCGCCTGATCCAGTTCACCGAATTCGGCCCGCCGGAGGTGCTCGCCTGCATCGACCGACCCACGCCCGTGGCGGGTCCCGGCGAGGTGCTGGTGCGGGTCCAGGCCATCGGCGTGAGCTGGTACGACGTGCTCTGGCGGCAGAATCTGGCCCCCGAGCAGGCCGTGCCGCCAGCCGGTCTCGGCTGCGAGCTGGCCGGGGTGGTCACCGCCCTGGGCGAGGGCGTGGCCGACCTGGCGGTGGGCGATCGCGTGGCCAGCTTCCTGGGCCACGACATCAATCGCTACCCGGCCTATGGCGACGACCTGGTCTATCCGGCCACCTCCCTGGTGCGCTACCCGGACGTGCTCACCCCGGTGGAAGCCGCGGTGCACTACAACCCGCTGCTCACCGTCTACACCGCGCTGATGCACCAGGCCCGGCTGCAACCGGGCGAATGGGTGCTGATCACCGATGCCAGTCGCTGCTGCGGCCCGGCCTCCATCCAGCTGGCCAAGGCCCTGGGTGCCCGGGTCATCGCCAGTACCCACGATGCCGGCGACCGTGACTACCTGCGGGAGCTGGGTGCGGAAAGGGTCATCGCCGCCGAGGAAGAGGATCTGGTTAGTCGCATCGCCAGCATCACCGACGGCGTCGGCGTGCACGTCGCCCTGGATGCCCTGGGCGGTCCGCAACTGGCGCTGCTCGGCGAGGCCATGGCGCCCCGCGGCCGGCTGCTGCTCTACGGCCTCAACGGGGGCAACCAGACCCCGCTGCCGGCCTGCGCGGCCTTCAAGAAGAAATTCAAGCTCTACATCCACTGCGTGCAGGACTTCACCGGCCAGCCGGAGATGGGCCTGGAAGCCGATTGCGCCGCGGTGCGCGAAGCCCTGCAGCACATCGACCAGCTGACCCGCGATCGCCTGCTCAAGGCGCAGATCAAGCAGGTGTTTCCCTTCGAGCAGTTCGTCGAGGCCCACCGCTGCATGGAGCAGTGCCCAACTCGGGGCCGCGTCGTCCTCAGCGTCGAGTGATGTGCCGATAATAAAAAACCCACGCCTTGGCGTGGGTTTTTTTCATGGCCGCTCGGCCTAGGCGGCGGCTTTCTTCTGCAGCGGCGGCGTGGCGCGGTTGACCCGCGTCTTGGCGCCGAAGAAGGCCACGCTGAGGAAGTGCAGCGGACTGATCCGTTCCAGCACCAGCTTGAGCGCCACCGGCAGGAACAGGCCCATGACCATGCTGACGGTAAAGACTACCCAGACGTCGTGCACCTGCAGCTTGTTCAGCACGATGCGCGCACCGGCGGTGCCGAAGACGTGGAACAGGTAGATCTCGAAGGAGAAGTAGCCCAGCCAGGCCAGCGGCTTGAAATAGAAGCGGCGGGCGATCAGCAGGCTGATGGCGGCGAGCCCCAGGGCAGTGCCCACCACGGCCATGTCGCCTTCGTCGAGATCGACCAGCTCGAACAGGTAGGCCTGGTCGATCGCCACCAGGATCACCAGGGCCACGGCCATGGTCACGACATTGCGTTGGGTGATGAGCTGCGCGCCGAAGCGGTAGAGACCCAGCCCCAGCAGGAAGAAGGGAAACAGCTGCACCGCCTTGTAGAGGCTAAACAGGTCCGGGAAGCTCTCCCAGGCGAAGGACGCCGCCAGGGCCACGGCGAACACCAGGCCGAAGTTGCGCAAGGTCAGCAGCAGCCCGGCCTTCTCCAGCAGGGCGATCACCACGAAGATGCAGAAGATCGACTGCAGGAACCAGAAGTGTGCGTAGCTGAAGAAGTAGATGCTGAAAATATCGGTCAGCTGCGGCTTGTAGTTCGTGTTGGGCACCGCCATCTGCAAGGCGAAGAACAGCGTCGACACCACCAGCAGGGGAATGCCGATGCGTTTGAACTTGCCTTGGTAGAAGCGCGACAGGTCGCTGCCGGTATTCACCGGGCGCAGCGCATAAACGTAGCCGGAGATGGCGGTGAACAGCGGCATCCGGACATAGACGAGGGAATCGTAGAGATAGCGCAGCACCGATTCGTCGGGCACCTTCATGCCCAGGGTCGACGAACTGCCGATGACATGGCCCGCTACCATCAGAAACAGCGCCAGTCCGCGAATCGTCTCGATGCGCAGATCCTTTTCAGGCGTGGTCTTGGTCATGCTGAGTCCTCTGTACTAGCTAAGCGAGACAGCGTTTCCACGGGAGTGGGAAAGGATGTCGGCGCATCAGATCATCTGAGCCCGGTGAGCTTAGGCTAGTTCGTTAGCTTCCTTGCGGTAAGGGCGGGAAAAGCCCGGCTTTTCTTGCGCTGCATCACTTTTCTGTGAATCGATTCCTGGAAGTGTGAACTTGCAACGGCTGCGAACGGCGTTGATTAAGGTGGCATTGTGCCAGGCTTAAGGTGTTCTTAAGCCAATCTGCGGTAGGGCGAAGGCGGCCGGTCAGGCCGCCCCAGAGAGCACCTAGACGAACGCCTTGCCGTCCAGAATCGCCTTGCGCCAGCGGGAGATGCGCACCTCACCCGGCAAACCGGCGCTGGTGAAGGGATCGCGGGCGATGAAGGCTTCCGCCTCGGCGCGGGTTTCCACATCGACGATGTAGACGCTGCCGCTGGCGGTCTCGCCATCGTCACTGAGCTTGGCGCCGCAGGCCAGCAGGGCCGCGGCGTTCTCGCGCAGGAAATCCAGGTGGGCCGGGCGATGCTGCTGGCGCAGGGCCAGGCTGTCCGGCTTGTCGAAGGTCTCGATCAGAAAAGGCATGGCAGGCTCCGAGAGGGGCGACGGCCCCGGTGGCCGCCGCTGGCGCAGGGTGGCGCGATCCTGGTGCCAGCGTCAATCGGACCTTGGCCTGCTCTCTCTGCCCGGCCCGGTCATAGCCTTAGCAGAGAAACGTATTAAACATTTTGGTCTAGGTAGGTCACGCTTACCTTTCCAAATGGAATATCAGGAAGGTCGCCATGTTTCGCTCCCCTCTCCGACGCTGGCTGGCGCAGGGCGCCGTTCTGCTACTGGCACTCGGGATGCTCGCCCCGGCCCAGGCCGCCGACCAGGTCCTGCGCATCGGCTATCAGAAGGGCGGCGGTCTGCTGGCGGTGCTCAAGGCCCAGGGCACTCTGGAGCAGGCCCTGGGCGCCCAGGGCTATCAGGTGAGCTGGCGCGAATTCCAGGCCGGCCCCCAGTTGCTGGAGGCCCTCAACGCCGGCAGCATCGACGTCGGCTACACCGGTTCACCGCCGCCGATCTTCGCCCAGGCGGCCGGGATCGACCTGGTCTACCTGGGCGCGGAACCGGCCAGCGAGGCGGTGGAGGCCATCCTGGTGCCGACCGCCTCGCCGATCCATGACGTCGCCGGCCTCAAGGGCAGGAAGGTGGCGGTGCAGAAGGGCTCGAGCGCCAACTTCCTGCTGGTGGCCGCCCTGGAAAAGGCCGGGCTGAGCTTCAAGGACATCCAGCCGGTCTATCTGCCGCCAGCCGATGCCCGCGCCGCCTTCGTCAACGGCTCGGTGGACGCCTGGGTGGTCTGGGATCCCTATCTCGCGGCCATCCAGCAGAGCCAGCCGGTGCGCGTGCTCGCCGACTACCAGGGACTGCTGCACGCCAACAGCTTCTATGAGGGTTCCCGCCGTTTCGCCGACGCCCATCCCGCGGCGATCCGGCTATTGCTGGCGGAACTGGCCAAGGCGGGCGCCTGGGCCAATGCCCACAAGCCCGAGGTGACGCGCATCCTGGCTGCCCAGATCGGGCTGCCGGAAACGGTGATCGCCACCTGGCAGGCGCGTACCGGTTATGGCGCGACGGCGCTGACGCCGCAGATCATCGCCACCCAGCAGCGGACCGCGGACATCTTCAAGGCCCAGGGGCTGATTCCCCGGGCGGTGGATGTCAGTCAGGCGGTCTGGCGGGCGCCCTAGGACACCGTTCAAAGTTTCGCGAGCTAGAGCCAGGCAAGGCTAAAATGGCTGAGGAAGCGGAGTTTAGTGGTGCTAAATGAGCATTCCGAAGCCATTTTCAACGCCGGCTGGCCGACGCGTAGCAGACTTTGAGCAGTCTCTAGGCGCGGCGGGGCAGGAGGTAACCCAGCAGAAACATCCCGGCGGCGGCCACCACCACCGAGGGGCCGGCCGGGGTGTCCTGGTACCAGGACAGCGTCAGGCCCAGGCAGACCGCGGCCATGCCCAGCAGGCTGGCGCCACAGGCCATCTGCTCGGGGCTGCGGGCATGGCGCTGGGCGGTGGCGGCGGGAATGATCAGCAGCGAGGTGATCAGCAGCACCCCGACGATCTTCATGGCCACGGCGATGACGATGGCCACCAGCAGCATCAGCGCCAGGCGGATCCAGGTTACCGGCAGGCCTTCGACCTGGGCCAGCTCCTCGTGCACGGTGATGGCCAGCAGCGGACGCCACAGGCAGGCCAGGGCCACCAGCACCACGGCGCTGCCGCCAAGGATCCAGCGCAGATCGGCCGGGCCCACCGCCAGCAGATCGCCGAACAGGTAGCTCATCAGGTCGATGCGCACCTCGTGCATGAACGACAGCGCCACCAGGCCCAGCGACAGGGTGCTGTGGGCAAGGATGCCCAGCAGGGTGTCGGCGGCCAGGCCGCGGCGGCGCTGCAGCACCACCAGCACCACGGCCAGCGCCAGGCAGCCGACGGTGACGGTCAGGGTCGGACTGACATCCAGCAGGAAGCCCACGGCGACCCCGAGCAGGGCGGCGTGGGACAGGGTGTCGCCGAAATAGGCCATGCGCCGCCAGACCACGAAGGAGCCGAGGGGACCGGCGACGAGGGCGAGGGCGAGACCGGCGAGCAGGGCATACAGCAGGAAATCAGCCATGCTTGCAGTGGGCTCCATGGACATGCGGGGTCTTGACCACGCTGCCATGCAGGTCGTGGGCGTGATCGTGGTGATGGTGATAGATGGCGAGGTTGCGCGCACTCTGGCCGAACAGCGCCTGATAGGCCGGATCGCCGCTGACCTGCTCGGGATGGCCGGAGCAGCAGATGTGGCGATTCAGGCAGATCACCTGGTCGGTGGCGCCTATCACCAGATGCAGGTCGTGGGAGACCATCAGCACGCCGCAGCCATGGCGCTCGCGCAACTGGCCGATCAGTCGGTACAGCTCGCTCTGGCCGTTGATGTCGACGCCCTGCACGGGCTCGTCGAGCACCAGCAGCTCGGGCTGGCGAAGCAGCGCGCGGGCCAGCAGCACCCGCTGCAGCTCGCCGCCGGAAATGCTCTGCAGGGGACTGTCGATGACGCCCTCGGCGCCCACTTCACCCAGGGCGGCCAGGGCACTGGCGCGATTCACGCCCGGCACCAGGCGCAGGAAGCGCAGCACCGACAGTGGCAGGGTGGCATCCACCTGCAGCTTCTGCGGCATGTAGCCGATGCGCAGCCGCGGGCGACGCCAGACACTGCCGCGATCGGGCGTGAGCAGGCCGAGCACGCTGCGCACCAGGGTGGTCTTGCCGGCGCCATTGGGGCCGATGAGGGTGACGATGCGGCCGGGGTCCAGGGTCAGGCTGACCTGGTCGAGCACCGCCTGGCCGGCAAAGGTCACGCCGACATCCTGCAGCCGGATCAGCGCCTCGCTCATGCCTGCTTCCGGCAGGCGGCGCACTGACCGACCACTTCCACGGTCTGGCCTTCCACCTGGAAGCCCACGGCGCTGGCGCCGTCGAGGATGGCCTGGTGCACCGCCGGCTGTTCCAGCTCGATGCTCACCTGACAGCTGCGGCAGATCAGGAACTGGCCCTGATGGGCCTCGCCGGGATGGTTGCAGCCAACGAAGGCGTTGAGCGAGGCGATGCGGTGCACCAGGCCGTTCTCGACCAGGAAATCCAGCGCCCGGTAGACGGTGGGCGGCGCGGCACGGCGGCCGTCCTGCTCGCTGAGCACGGCCAGGATGTCGTAGGCGCCAAGCGGCTTGTGGCTTTGCCAGACCAGCTCCAGCACCCGCTTGCGCAGGTCGGTGAGGCGCACGCCGGCGCGGCTGCAGAGTGTGTCGGCCTCGGCCAGCGCGTGGGCGACGCAGCGCGAATGATCGTGGGGCCGGAAGGCCAGGGGGGCGTCGGACATGAAACAGTACCTTGGGAGCCAGGACGTTATTATATTGCACCTCTCTTAAGAATCGGGATTTTCACGTGCCGCGCCTCCTACCCCTCGTCGCCTCCCTGCTGCTCGCCTGCACCCTGCTGCCCGCCCAGGCCGAGGTGAAGGTGCTGACCAGCATCAAACCCCTGCAACTGATCGCCGCGGCCATCCAGGACGGCGCCGGCCAGCCGGCCGTGCTGCTGCCACCGGGCGCCTCGCCGCACCATTACGCCCTGCGGCCCTCGGACCTGCGCCAGGTGCGCGAGGCCAACCTGGTCTACTGGATCGGCCCGGATCTGGAGACCTTCCTGCCGGCGGTGCTCAAGGACCGCCAGGGTCCCAACCTGGCCATCCAGGAATTGCCCGGCCTGCACCTGCGCCGCTTCGGCGCAGAGCATGCGGACGCCCATGACGACGATCACGGCGATGAGCACGATCACGATCACGATCACGAGCACGGTGATGAACAGGGCGGCGAACCGGAATACGCCCACGACCACGACCATCGTCCGGGCAGCCTGGATGCCCATCTCTGGCTGAGCCCGGCCAATGCCCGGGTGATC
Organism: Pseudomonas oryzihabitans; assembly: GCF_014522265.1. GTDB lineage: Bacteria > Pseudomonadota > Gammaproteobacteria > Pseudomonadales > Pseudomonadaceae > Chryseomonas > Chryseomonas aestiva. The sequence goes on along the minus strand of NZ_CP017024.1, from coordinate 1,297,719 downwards.
GCCACCCGGCTGGCCGCCGACCTGAGCCAGGCCGATCCGGCCAATGCGCAACGCTACGCAGCCAACCTCAAGACCTTCGAAAGCGCACTGGCCGCCAAGGACCAGAGCCTGCGCACCCAGCTGGCGCCGCTGGCCGGCAAGCCCTATTTCGTCTTCCACGAGGCGTTCGACTATTTCGAGGAAGCCTATGGCCTGAGCCATCGTGGCGTCTTCGCCCTGGGCGCCGACGTCCAGCCCGGCGCCCGTCACGTGGCCGCCATGCGCGAAGAACTCAAGGCCGCCGGCCCGACCTGCGTCTTCACCGAGCCGCCGCTGCAGCCAAGGATCGCCACCACCCTGAGCAGCGGTCTGCCGGTGACCCTGGTGGAACTCGATCCCCTCGGCGCAGGCATCCCGGTCGGTGCTCAAGGCTATGCCCAGCTCCTGCAGACCGTGGCCGACACCCTGGGCGGCTGCCTGGGCAAGCTGCCCTGAACCCCTGCCGGGCGACGGATCGGCAACCGCTGCCATCCGTCGCTCTCGGGCCACTTCGCGGCCGTTCAGCTTGCGTTCAGGACGAGTTCAGGCAGCGTTCAGGGCCATTGGCCTAATCTGCAACTGTCAGATCAGAAACGCCGAGGTCGCCCGGACATGTTCACCCTAGCGCAGCTCCCGCTACGGCAGATCGTCCGGACACTTCGACCCGACCTGGCGATGTTCATCCTTGTAACTCCACTGCAGGGTCACCAAGTCAGCTCTGGTCCCCTGTAGCCGTCTCGCGACGGAGCCGTCCCCCAACGGCAGTTTCCGATCCCCATGAAGTGCTCCTTACCTCTCCAACTGGAGAGGTTTTTTTTGCCTGGAATAAAGTGAGTGACCCCGTCCATGCCTCACCCGCGCTCGCCGTCAGCCCGCCAAAGCCGCCATAATCGGTGCCGGGGCGTCGCTGCGCGCAGCGTGAGCTACGTGCGGTCGCAGCCACAGAGAGTCCCGTTAGCTGTTCAGGAGTCTGCATGAAGATCCTCGTCGTCGAAGACGAAAACCTGCTGCGCCACCACCTCAAGGTGCGTCTGGGTGAAGCCGGTCATGTCGTCAATGCCGTGGCCGATGCGGAAGAAGCGCTCTACAGCGCCCGCGAATTCCACCACGATCTCGCCATCATTGACCTGGGCCTGCCCGGCATGAGCGGCCTTGATCTGATCCGTCAGCTGCGAAACCAGGGCGCCACCCTGCCGATCCTCATCCTTACGGCCCGCGGCAGCTGGCAGGACAAGGTCGAGGGCCTCGGTGCCGGGGCGGACGACTACGTGGTCAAGCCCTTCCAGTTCGAAGAGCTGGAGGCGCGCCTCAATGTGCTGCTGCGCCGCTCGGCGGGCTTCGTCCAGCCGAGCATCCGCGCCGGCTCGCTCAAGCTGGACCTGGGCCGCCAGCAGGCCTTCAACGAAGAACAGCCGCTGCAGCTGACCGCCTACGAATACCGGCTGCTGGAATACCTGATGCGCAACCACCAGCAGGTGATCACCAAGGAGCGGCTCATGGAGCAGCTCTACGACGATGACGGCGAGCACGACAGCAACGTCATCGAGGTGCTGGTCGGCCGCCTGCGGCGCAAGCTGGAGGCCAGCTGCCAGATGCAACCCATCGAAACGGTCCGGGGCCGCGGCTACCTGTTCACCGAGCGCTGCCAGTGATCCGTTCCTTTCGCGTGCGGCTGCTGCTCAGCGCGGCGCTGCTGGTGATCGTCTGCCTGGCGCTGATCGTGCCGGCGATCCGCAATGCCTTCGACCGTACCGTGGAAAACTTCGTCGCCGCGCGGCTGGAGGCCAACGCCAACACCCTGATCGGCGCGGCGCGGGCCATCGACGGGCGCCTGGCGATGCCGGAGATGATCGCCGAGGAGGTCTTCGACCGACCCGGTTCGCCGATCCTCGGCTATGTCTACGACCAGAACGGTCGCCTGCTCTGGCGCTCGCGCTCGGCGATCAAGGAGCGGCCCAACTACCGGCCGACCTTCGACGGCGGCGGGGTCAAGCTGGTCAAGGCCACCGATGACCAGGGCCAGGGCTTCTTCGTCTTCGATCGCGAGGTGCTGCTGGGCAATCCGCCGGTGGCCGGCTTCAGCGTGGTCACCATGCAGCCGGCCGAGGAATACGAACGGCTGCGCGCGACCTTCGTGCATCAGGTGATTCTCTGGCTGGTCGGGGTGCTGGGTGCGCTGCTGGTATTGCTGGCCCTGGTCATGCAGTGGAGCCTGAGACCGCTGCGCCGCCTCAGCCAGCAGCTGGACGCGGTGGAAACCGACCAGCGCGAGCTGCTCGACGAAAAGAACGTGCCCAGCGAGATCAGCCGCCTGATCCGCTCGCTCAACCGCCTGCTCGATCACGAACGGCTGCAACGCGAGCGCTACCGCGACACCCTGGGCGATCTGGCCCACAGCCTGAAGACCCCCTTGGCGGTGTTGCAGGGGGTGACCGAAGAGTTGCGCCGGCAGCCGCAGCTGGATCAGGAGGTCGGCACGCTGCAGACCCAGATCGAGCGCATGAACCAGCAGGTGATGTACCAGTTGCAGCGGGCCACCCGCCAGGGCGGCGCGGTGCTCAGCCGGCCGCTGGAACTGGCGCCGCTGCTGGACTCCCTGTTCAGCACCCTGGACAAGGTCTATGCCGAGAAACGCGTTCAGGCCGAAATGGACCTGCCGCCGAATCTAAGGGTGCAGGCCGAGGAAGCCGCCATGCTGGAGGTGTTCGGCAATCTCCTGGAAAACGCTTATCGGCTCTGCCTGACCCAGGTGCGGGTCAGCGCCCGCCGCCATACCGAGCACTGGGTGCTCGACATCGAGGACGACGGCCCGGGCATCCCAGCCGAACGGCGCGAAAGCGTGCTGCGCCGCGGCATGCGCATGGACAGCCGGCACCCCGGGCAGGGCATCGGCCTGGCGGTGGTGCAGGACATCCTCGAAGGCTATCGCAGCAGCCTGACCATCGACGAGTCGAGTCTGGGCGGCGCTCGTATCCGCTTCCGCCTGCCGGCGGCGATTTCCCCGGAGCGGCCTTCCTTGGTGCACAATGGCGCCAGGACGTGACCCATGGGTCATGGCTTGCGTCTGCTCCTGATAGTGAAATTCTGTCTGTAAGGACCCCGGCATGAGCCGCGACTGCCGTCACCTCGAATCCCTGTTGCACCACGATATTCCCATCACCAAGGCCCTGGGCCTGGAAGTCCGCGACTGGAGCGAGCAGCGCCTGCAGCTGCATGCCCCGCTGGATGCCAACATCAACCACGCCAGCACCATGTTCGGCGGCAGTCTCTATTGCGTGGCCGTGCTGGCCGGCTGGGGCTGGCTGTACCTGCGCCTGCGCGAAGCCGGCATCGAAGAAGGCCACATCCTCATCCAGGAAGGCCAGATCAGCTATCCGCGGCCCATCACCGCCGACGCCCTGGCCTATGGCGAACCGCCCGAAGCCCGCGCCTGGGAACGTTTCGAGACCACCTTCCGCCGCCGCGGTCGCGCGCGCATCACCCTGCAGTCGCGCATCGTCACCGAGAGCGGCGAGGATGGGGTGCGCTTTACCGGTCAGTACGTGCTGCACCGCTGACAGCGGGCGCGGCATGCAAAAGGGCGACCCTGGGGTCGCCCTTTTTTTGTGGCCGTTCCCCGGCTAGCCGTGGGGGTGCGGCTCGGACTTCGCCTGCTGGGCGGTATTGGTGTCGGGCAGGTTGTCCGGCGGCACGGCCAGGGCGCGCAGGGCGCCGGACATAATCTCGCTGAAGGTCGGCGCCGAGACCAGGCCGCCGAAGTAGCCTTCCTTGGTCGGGGTATCCAGCATCACCGCCAGCACCAGCTTGGGATCGGCCGCCGGCGCCATGCCGACGAACATCGAACGATAGGCGTGCTCGGTGTAGCTGCCGGAGCCGGCCTTGCGCGCGGTACCCGACTTGCCGGCCACGTGATAGCCGGGCACCCGGGCGCGGATCACGCCGCCGTCGTCTTCCACCACGTGGTTGAGCATCATGCGGATGCGCCGGGCGATGGTCGGGTCCATGGCCTGGACACTCTGCTGCTTCTGGTCCTTGAGCAGGGTCAGGGGCGTCAGCTGGCCATCGTTGGCGATCACCGAGTAGGCCTGGGCCAGTTCGGCGACGTTGACCGCCAGGCTGTAGCCAAAGGACATACTGGCCGTGGCGATCTGCGACCACTTGGTGTGGCCGGGCAGGTAGCCTGCGTTCTCGCCCGGAAAGCCCAGCGCCAGGGGATTGCCGAAGCCGACCCGGCTGAGCTGCTCGTAGATGGGCAGCGGCCCGATCTGCAGGGCCACCTTGCTCATGCCGATGTTGGACGAGTTGAGCAGCACCCCGGTCATGGTCAGCACGCCGCGCTTGGCCACGTCGTGGATGGTATGGCCGTCGATGGTCATCCAGCCCGGCGCCACGTCCACGGTGCTGTTCTCGTTGAACTTGCCCGAGGCCAGGGCCACCGACATGCTGAACGGCTTGATCACCGAACCGGGCTCGAAGGCGTCGGTCAGGGTGCGGTTGCGCATGTTGGGGATCTGCAGGGTGGCGCGGTTGTTGGGGTTGTAGGAGGGGAAATTGGTCATCGCCAGGATCTGGCCGGTCTTGGGATTGACCAGCACCGCCGACCCGGACTGGGCGCCGAACTTCTCCACCGCGGTCTGCAGGGCGCGATAGGCGATGAATTGCAGGCGCAGGTCGATGGACAGGGCGACGTCCTTGCTCGGTCGCGGCTGGCGCACCACGCGGATGTTCTTGACCACCGAGCCGCGCGGATTGATCAGCACCTCGCGCACGCCGCCCTTGCCGGCCAGCCAATCCTCGAAGCCCAGTTCCAGCCCCTCCTGGCCATGGCCGTCGATGTTGACCATGCCGATCACCTGGGCCACCAGGTCGGAGCTGGGGTAATAGCGCTTGTATTCCTTGATCTGGCGGACCCCGGGAACGCCGAGGGCCATGATGTTCTCGCCGTCGATGGGCGACAGCGCCCGGGCCAGGTAGAGGAAGTGCTTTTCCGGATGGCCGAGGATCAGGTTGCGCAACTCGGCTTCGGGCTTGTGGATGGCCTGGGCCAGGCGCCCCAGCTGGTCGGCGCTGTCCTGCATCTCGGCCGGATTGCACCAGATGGTCACCACCTCGGTGGAAACCGCCAGGGGCGCACCGTTGCGGTCGGTGATCATGCCGCGGGTGACCGGAATGGGAATGTGGCGCACCGAGCGGCGGTCGCCCTGGTCGCCGAGGAAGGCGGCGTCGATCAGCTTGAGGTAGGTGATGCGGCCGGCGACCACGCAGGTCAGCAGGATCAGCACGGCGACCACGACATAGAAGCGATAGCGGGGTGCGGCCGTCATGGCGGCTCCTGCGCGAGAAAGGGGCTTGGGCATGGTCACAACTGGTTACAACCGTCAGGGACGCGCATGGTAACTGGTCCAGCCATCGGCCGGAAACCGCTGGGCGGTCCGGGGCGGTACACTGCGCACATGAGCGACATCCCCCTGCACGACCTTTCCACCCCTACCGTGACCTGCGAGAGCTGTCAGGCCTGGTGCTGCCGCCAGGAAGTCCTGCTGTTCGACGATGCCGGCGTGCCTGCCCGCTACATCGAGGAAGACTGGACCGGCACCCGCATGAGGCGTCTCGACGACGGCTGGTGCGCGGCCCTGGATCGCGAGCAGATGAACTGCAGCATCTACGAGGTGCGCCCCTGGGTCTGCCGGATCTTCGACATGGCCGGCCCGGAATGCCTGGAAGAACGGGCGGACATGAAAAGGGCAATGGAGAGCGGTGATTTCTGAGCGCTGCCCTAGCCGTGATCAGGTATGTAGGGTGGATAACGGCGCCAGCCTTATCCACCTGGTAGTGGTGAGCGAGCCTGTGGAAAACGCTGCGCGGTTTTCCACGCTAAAGGGCTGATCCCGACTTTTGCCGGGGTATGGAGATGGGCGCCTGCTCGGATAGCCCCCTCTCCCCTAGGGAGAGGGTTGGGGTGAGGGCGCCCCTCGCCACGAGGCCCAGTGGAAAAGGCTGCGCCGTTTTCCAGGCTACTGCTCTGAATGGCGGTGGGAGCGCGGCCTAACGCAGCTTCTGCGGCTTGTAGGCGCAATAGTTCGGGCGCGGGCCGACCCTTGGGTGGTTGCGGCAGGTTTCCGGGCGCTGGTCGTAGATGGTGCACAGCCGCGTCTTGGGATGCAGATAGATGCAGTCGTTGTTGGACAGCCGCACCAGGGTGAACAACCCGGTCTTGGCATTGAGGCGTTCGACCACGCCGTCCTTCTTGAGCCGCTTGGCGATGTCCTTGAGCGGCTCGCCCTTCTCGAATTCGTCCACCACGCCCATGCGGATCAGATCGGACAGGCGGGCCTCCACCGGCAGGGTGCAGCAGCTGGACACGCAGTCCAGGCACATGGCCTTGTCGTAACGGATCCAGGTTTCGGTGCGATCGAGATCGGCACCGAGAATGCGCAGTATCTGAGCCATGGCTTACTCGGCGAAGGTGACCTGACCATTGGCCAGGGAGGCGACACGGGCCAGGGATTCGACGCGATAGCCCTGGGCATCCAGTTCGGCGCGACCGACCTGGAAGGACTTCTCGATGACGATGCCCAGGCCGGCGACCTGTGCCCCGGCCTGACCGATGATGGAGATCAGCGCCTTGGCCGCCTTACCGTTGGCAAGGAAGTCGTCGATGATCAGCACCCGGTCGTCGGACGACAGATGCATGGTCGAGACGGCTATGGTGCTCTCGGTCTGCTTGGTAAAGGAATAGACACTGGCGACCAGTAGATTGTCGGTCAGGGTCAGCGACTGGTGCTTGCGGGCGAAGATCACCGGCACGCCCAGCTCCAGTCCGGTCAGCACCGCCGGGGCGATCCCCGAGGCTTCGATGGTCACGATCTTAGTAATGCCGGCGTCGGCGAAGCGGCGGGCGAACTCCTGACCGATGTCGCGCATCAGCGCCGGATCGATCTGGTGGTTGAGGAAGGCATCGACCTTGAGCACCTGCTCGGAGAGTACTTGGCCTTCGCTGCGAATCTTGGCTTTGAGGCGTTCCACGCGGACGGTCCTTTAACGGCAACGCCCGGGCCTGAGTACAGGACCGGGTCTGGGAATACGGGAGGGCGGCGATTGTGCCCTATCTTTCAAGAAAGTCGTTAGTTTGCCGACAAATCGTCCTATAGGTATCCGCAACGGATAGCCGACGCTTGCCGGTGGCTGGCACAGGAGTGGTCGAACATGGGTGTTTTGTTGTCACCGGGGATTCGCGTGCTGAGCCAGTTCGGCTTCGCCCGCAAGTTCGCCCTGCTGCTGGTGCTGTTCATCCTGCCCCTGGCGGTCAGTCTCTGGCTGCTGGGCGCCGATTTCCAGGCCAAGCTGGCCACCGTCAGTGGCGAGCGCAGTGGCGTGCGGCTGCTGCAACGGCTCGACGCCGTGGAGGAAGAACTCACCCTCCGGCGCAACCTGACCGCGCGCTGGAAGGCGATCGACACCAGTCGCCAGGAGACGCCGGCCGTTCAGGCCGCCATCGCCGCCCTGGAAAGTCGCAACGACAGCCGGCGCGAGCGGCTCGCCCTGCTTGAACAGCAACTGGGGATCGAAGGGGCCGGCGCGGATGTACAGGCGCGCTTCAAGACCCTGCAGCAGGCGCTCGCCGGGCTCGAGGTCGCGGATCTGCGCGGCCTGGGCTGGTGGCCGGACGGCTACGACAGATTCACCGCCGCCCTCGGTGCCGTCCAGGCGCTGCGCGAGGAAATCGCCCTAGACAGCGGCCTCATCCTCGATCCCTGGATGGAAACCTATCTGCTGATGCAGATCGGCACCACCCAGTCGGTCGAGTTGTACGAACGCCTCGGCCGCCTGGCCAGCGTCGGCCAGGCCAGTGTGGTCTCCGGCCAGTTCAGCCTGCAGAGCCGCCTGCAGCTGCGCGACCTGCGCGCGCGTGTCGGCGACTCCAGCGAAAGCCTGGCCAAGGTCGCCGTCCTGCTCGGCAACAAGCTGCCCGCCGACATGGCCGGCTGGAAGGACGACTACCAGAAGGTCAGCAGCCAACTGGACGCCAGTCTCAAGACCCTTGATCAGGGGGTATTCGGCGGCGAGATCACGCTCAGGCCGGAGCAGTTCGAAGCCACCCTGGACGGCGTCCTGCAGGGGCTGCAGACCTTCCGCCAGCAGACCCTGAAGAACCTGGATCAACGGCTGCAATACTATGGCGCCGATGCCGTGCGCAGCTTTGGCGCCATTGCCGCCGGCTTCGGTCTGCTGCTGGTGGTGACCTGCTATCTGCTGCTGTGCATGCAGGCCGCCATTCGTGGCAGCGCCCGGCGCATCACCACCCTGGCCGAAGGCCTGCGCGACGGCGATCTGACCCGCTCGGCGCAGGTGAGTGGCCAGGACGAACTGGCCGAGATCGGGCGCGCCCTGGACCTGGCCGTGGTGCAGTTGCGGGGCAGCCTGCAGGCGGTCGAACAGGAGAGTCGCCAGGTGGGCACGGCTTCCGGCGAGCTGGGTCAGCAGGCCGAGGCGGCGCTGGGCGCCGTGGAGGCCCAGCGCCAGCAGATCACCCAGATCGCCACCGCCGCCACCGAACTGGCCGCCACCGCCCAGGGCGTGGCGCGGAGTTGCGAAGAGGCCGCCGGCCGTGCCGAGCAGATGCGCGGCATCGCCGAAGCCAGCCAGAGCGACAGTCGTCAGACCACGGCCAGCATCCAGCGCCTCAACCAGCGCCTGGACGAGACGGCGGCGGCCATGGCCCAGGTCAATGCCCAGGCCGGGCAGATCCAGCAGGTGGTGGACGTCATCCGCGGCATCGCCGAACAGACCAACCTGCTGGCGCTCAACGCCGCCATCGAGGCGGCCCGGGCGGGTGATCAGGGAAGGGGATTCGCGGTGGTCGCCGATGAGGTGCGTTCGCTGTCGCAGCGCACCCAGGCCTCCACGGCGCAGATCGCCGGGACCGTCGGCAGCCTGAGCGGCACCGTGGCCCAGGCCGTGTCCCTGATGCAGGATGCCTGTGGCCAGGCCGCCAGCGACGCCCAGTCGATCACCGGACTGGGACGGCGACTGGAAGAGATCGCCGAGTCGGTACAGGGCGTCTCCGACACCCTGGTGCAGATCGCCACCGCCGCCGAACAGCAGGCGGTCACTGCCGATCAGGTCAGCGGCAACATCCAGCAGGTCGATGGGGCCGCGGCCGATCTGCTCGGCAACGCGCGCACGGTACAGAGCACGGCGGTGGGGCTGGAGGCGGGCAGTCGCACCCTGACGGCCAACACCACCCGTTTCCGCCTGGGCTAGAACGCAGAAGGGGCGCCTCTCAGGGCGCCCCTTCCAGTCACGGAATGGCTGATCAGGCGCGGGTATCGAGCAGCCGGCCCAGGGTTTCCTGCGAGGTCTGCATGACCTTGGTACCGGCCAGCGCCTGGTACTTGCCGACATCCAGATTGACCAGTTCGCTGGCCAGATCGGCCTGGCTGTTGGTGGTCGCGCCCAGGGCTTGCTGCTCGTTGCGCGCCGTCTGGGAGGCGAGGGCGGCACCGGCCTTTTCGACCGTGCGGCTACCGTTCTGGTAGGCCTGCACCCCGGCATAGAGCGAATTGCTTGAAGTCACGTTCATGGACAGGGTCCTCGACGGTGATGTCAAAGGGCTATTGAAGCAGCTTTGACGCCAAAGAACCAGCAGTCCGTGTCGCCGCCTGTGTCCGGCTATTGCCGGATGGTCGCCTGGTTGCCCTGGCCGCTCTGGCGCAGATCAAGGCCGTTGCCTGGGCTTGCCTGACTGATCGAGGCGTACTGGCCAGCGCCCTGCTGGCTGGCGCTGACCCGGGCATCGCTGGCCAGCCCCGCCTGCAGGAGATGGCCGTCGCCCACCTGCTCGACGCCGAGTTCGACGTTGTCGCCCACCCAGACCGCACTGATCTCGTTGTCGTTGCCCTGGGCAGCCAGGGTCAGGTGGGAATCGTTACCGCCGATCAGGACGCCGGCGCTGTTGCGCTGGCCCTGCTGTTGCAGTTCGAGGCGATTGCCATTGCCGGTCACGCTCGCCTGGACCGCGTTGTCGTCGCCCCGCTGGCGCACGCTGACGCTCTGGGGGCGATCGGCGCGGCTGTTCTGCTGCACCGCCGCGCTGTTGCGCTGGCCGATCTGGACCAGCTCCCCGTCCTGCTGTCGCGTGCTCTGGCGAATCGTCGCCCGGTTGTCGTTACCCCGCTGCTCGACCACCGCCCGATTGGCACCGCCGCCCTGCAGCAGCTCGACCTCGTTGCGCGCGCCCAGGCTCAGTACGTCCTGGACATGATCGTCGCCCACCTGCCTGAGTCGCGCGGCGCTGTCGCGACCGTCCTGGAACAGATTCAGTCCGTTGCGCTCGCCCTGCTGCTCGATGCGCAGCCGCTGATCGTCACCGCCCTGGCGTACCAGGGCTTCGTCGAGCAGGCCGCGCTGGACGATGTCCACCGTGTTGCGCTGGCCATGGCCCTGATAGACATAGGCGTGGCTCTGGCTGGCCTCGCGCTGGTCAATGAGGACCTCACGCGCACCGCCGGCCGCCTGGGTGACATTGGTGAAGTTGCCGACGCCGCCCTGCTCGACGCGGGTACGGTCGCCCTGGGAGGCGCTCTGGGTGAGATAGGCCTGGCTGGCACGACCGCTCTGGCTGACCTCCAGGGTGCCCTGGCGGGTATCGGGTTCCTGGCTAAGGAAGGCGCCGAGGCGCTCGCCGCGCTGCTCCACGAGGGTCTGGTTGTCCAGCGCCCAGGCATGGCTGGTCAGGCCGAGCAGGCCCAGGCAGGTCAGGAACTTGAAGGTAGGCACTGGGGCGATCCGGCAGCGGTAGACAGGGCAGTCTGCCGCCGGCCTGGCCCTGCGGCCATCGCCCGAAAGACTGATATCAGCCCGGCAGGCGCAGGTGCGCGGCGACCGCGGCGGGAGTGGCCGCGGCCAGGTGCGGCACCGTGCCCAGGCAGGGCGCCGGCAGGCGTTCGTGCAGGGTGGCGAGGTTGTCGTCCAGGCGCAGGGTGGCCGGGGCCACCAGATTGGCCACCCAGCCGGCCAGTGGCAGGCCGTCGGTGAGGATGGCCTCGGCGCTGAGTAGGGCATGGTTGATGCAGCCCAGGCGTACCCCCACCACCAGGATCACCGGCAGACCCAGCTCGCGGGCCAGATCGGACAGGGACTCGCGGCCGGCCAGGGGCACGCGCCAGCCGCCGGCGCCTTCCACCAGGCTGAAATCGGCCTGCAGCGCCAGGATCCGCCGCACCGGCGCGGCCAGGGCGGCGACGCTGAGGTCGATGCCGGCTTCGCGGGCCGCCAGGTGCGGGGCGATGGCGGGTTCCAGGGCGATGGGATTGATGTCGCTGTAGCCGAGCGGCAGCGAGGTCTCGCCGAGCAGCGCCAGGGCATCGCCGTTGCGCAGCCCCTCGGCGGTGCGCTCGCACCCGGAGGCCACCGGCTTGATCCCGGCGGTGGCGAGGCCCTGCAGCCGGGCTCGGTGCAGCAGCCCGGCGGCGATGGTGGTCTTGCCGATCTCGGTGTCGGTGCCGGTGACGAAATAGGCGGGCATGGCGGTCATTCCTTGCGCAGCAGGACGTGGATCACCTGGTAGGTGGCGGGCAGGCCGGCGGGCTCGCGCAGGCCCTCGTAGGCCTGGGTGAAGGCGGCCAGGCGCTGGCGCCCGGTGAGGCCCTGGGGGCGCCCCTGGTTGAGGTTGTGTGCGCCGATGGCCTTGAGGTGCTGGGTCAGGGCGCGCAGATCGGGGAAGTGCAGCCGCTCGGGTGCGACCTCCAGCGTCAGCACCTGCAGGCCGCTGGCCTGGGCGGCTGCGGCATAGGCCGCCTGCTGACGGAAGCGGTTGACGTGCACCTGGTCGTCCACCCGGGCCCAGCTCTGGCGCAGTTCGTCGAGGGTGCCGGCGACCAGGCTGCTGAAGGCCAGCACACCGCCTGGCCGCAGGATGCGGCGCGCCTCGGCGAGCACGGCGGGCAGGTCCGGGCACCACTGCAGGGCCAGACTGGAGAGGACGAGATCGCAGCAGGCGTCGCGCAGCGGCAGGCGTTCGGCGTCGGCGGTCAGGTAGTGGCCGGCACCGGCGCCCTGTGCACGGGCATGGCGGAGCATGCCGGGCGCCAGGTCCAGGGCCAGGCCTTCGGCCTGCGGATGGCGCTGGGCCAGGGCGCGGCTGCAATAGCCGGTGCCACTGCCCAGATCCAGCCAGCGTTGCGGATGCAGAACGGGTAGCCGGGCGAGCAGGCCGTCGGCAACCCGGCGCTGCAGCAGGGCGGCGCCGTCGTACTGCGCGGCGGCGCGGGAAAAGGACAGCGCCACCTGGCGCTTGTCGGGCAATACGTCAGCCATCGCGTCCTGCATAGATGAATTCACGGATACGGGTGGCCACCTCGTCCGGGCGCTCCAGGGGCAGGCCATGGCTGGCGTGCTCCAGGACCTCGACCTGGGCGTTGGGCAGTTCGTCGCGCAGGGCCTGGGCGGCGCTGGCCGGGACCAGGGCGTCATGGGCGCCGAACAGGTGCAGCTGGGGACCGCTGAAGGCCTGCAGGGCGGCGCGGGTGTCCAGGCGCGCCAGCAGCTCCAGACCGGCGATGACCACCTCGGGGTCGATCTCGGGCAGGGTCACCTGCAACTGGCGGGCAAGGGTGCGGCTGTCGCGCGCGCCCTGGGCCACCAGCAGGGTGAAACGCCTGAGGGTCTGGTCGGCGTCCAGCGAGCAGGCCTCGAAGAAATCGGTGAAGACGCTGCGCGCCATGGCAGTCTGCCAGCCGGCGCGGGCGACGAAGCAGGGATTGCTGGCCAGGGTGATGAGGCCGTGCACGCCCTGGGGGCGGCGCAGGGTGAATTCGCTGGCGAGCATGCCGCCCAGCGACCAGCCGGCCAGCCAGCCGCCCTCGGCGATGCGGGCTTCCAGGTCGGTGAACCAGGCCTGGGTGTCGGTCAGGGTCGGCAGCGGTTCGATCAGCACGTCGAGAAAGGGTGCCTGCTCGACGAGTTCGTCACGCAGGGGCTCCAGCGGAGCGTTGCCCAGGCCCCAGCCGGGCAGCAAGATCAGGGTATCGCGCATGGGTCGGTCACTTATCCGCGTCAGGCGGTAATTCGGCCATGGCCTGGGCCAGAGCGTCGAGCAAGAGGTCCACGTGCGCTTCGCGATGGGCCGCCGTCAGGGTTACCCGCAGGCGGGCACTGCCGGCCGGTACGGTGGGCGGTCGGATGGCGGTGACCAGGATCCCGCGTCGGCGCAGGGCGGCGGAGAGTGCGAGGGCGCGCGCGCTGTCGCCGACCAGGATGGGCTGGATCGGCGTGGCGCTGAGCATAAGGTCCAGGCCGAGAGCCGTCGCGCCCCTGCGGAATCTCTGGATCAAAGTGTGCAGAAGCTCACGGCGCCAGCCTTCCTCACGGACGAGCTGCAGGGCGGCGAGGGTGGCGCAGGCCACCGCCGGCGGCTGGCTGGTGGTGTAGATGTAGGGCCGGGCGAACTGGATCAGGGTCTCGATCAGCGCTTCGCTGCCGGCGACAAAGGCCCCGGCGGTGCCGCAGGCCTTGCCCAGGGTGCCGACCAGCACCGGGACCTGACTCTGGTCCAGGCCGAAATGCTCGACGATGCCGCCACCGCTGGCGCCCAGGGTGCCGATGCCGTGGGCATCGTCCACCAGGGTCCAGGCGCCGTGACGCTGGGCGACCTGGCAGAGTTCGGGCAGGGCGGCCAGATCGCCATCCATGCTGAAGACCCCGTCGGTGACCACCAGGGTGTCGCCTTCGGCCTTGGCCAGGCGCGTGGCCAGGCTGGCGGGATCGTTGTGCAGATAGCGGCCGAAACGCGCGCCGCTGAGCAGGCCGGCATCGAGCAGGGAGGCGTGGTTGAGGCGGTCTTCCAGCACCGTGTCGCCACGCCCGACCAGGGCGGTGACCGCCGCCAGGTTGGCCATGTAGCCGGTGGAGAACAGCAGGGCGCGCGGCCGCCCGGTGAGTTCGGCCAGGGCCTCTTCGACCTGGTGGTGCGGACCGCTGTGGCCGATCACCAGGTGCGAGGCGCCACCCCCCACCCCCCAGCGCTCGGCGCCCGCGCGCAGGGCGGCGATCACCTGGGGGTGATTGGCCAGGCCCAGGTAGTCATTGCTGCAGAAGGCCAGCAGGGGTTCGCCATCCACCACCACCTCGGGGCCCTGGGGCGCTTCCAGCAGCGGGCGGCGCCGATAGAGGTGCTCGGCGTGACGCTGGGCCAGGCGGGCGGCGAGGTCGAAGGCCATGGGGTTCTCGATCAGGTGGCAAGGCCCCTCACCCCAGCCCTCTCCCAGGGGGGGAGGGGAAGAGCAGGAGGGAGCGCGGGGTCAGGCGGTGGCGGCGTCGTAGAAGAGTTCGCCGTTGCGCTGTTCCACCAGGGCCTGCTCGATGGCGGCCTGGTGCACCTCGTCGGCGTGCTCTTCGCGGGCTTCGGGCTGGATGCCGAGGCGGGCGAACAGCTGCATGTCCTTGTCGGCCTGGGGGTTGCCGGTGGTCAGCAGCTTTTCGCCGTAGAAGATGGAGTTGGCGCCGGCCAGGAAGGCCAGGGACTGCATCTGCTCGTTCATCTGCTCGCGACCGGCGGACAGGCGCACATGGGACTTGGGCATGAGGATGCGCGCCACCGCCAGGGTGCGGATGAAGTCGAAGGGATCGACGTCCTTCTCGTCGGCCAGCGGGGTGCCCTGGACCTTGACCAGCATGTTGATCGGTACCGACTCGGGATGCTCGGGCAGGTTGGCCAGCTGGATCAGCAGGCCGGCGCGGTCGTCCACCGACTCGCCCATGCCGAGGATGCCGCCGGAGCAGATCTTCATCCCGGCTTCGCGGACGTAGGCCAGGGTCTGCAGGCGCTCGCCGTAGGTGCGGGTGGTGATGATGCTGCCGTAGAACTCCGGCGAGGTGTCCAGGTTGTGGTTGTAGTAGTCGAGGCCGGCGTCGGCCAGGGCGCGGGTCTGCTCCTGGTCCAGGCGGCCGAGGGTCATGCAGGTCTCCAGGCCCAGCGCCTTGACGCCCTGCACCATCTGCAGGACATAGGGCATGTCCTTGGCGGACGGGTGCTTCCAGGCGGCGCCCATGCAGAAGCGGGTGGAGCCGATGGCCTTGGCCTCGGCGGCCGCCTCCAGCACCTTCTGCACCTCCATCAGCTTTTCCTTTGCCAGGCCGGTGTTGTAGTGACCGGACTGGGGGCAGTACTTGCAGTCTTCCGGGCAGGCGCCGGTCTTGATCGACAGCAGGGTGGAGACCTGCACGCGATTGGGATCGAAGTGCTGGCGATGCACGCCCTGGGCCTGGAACAGCAGGTCGTTGAAGGGCTGCTGGAACAGGGCGCGGACTTCGGCGAGAGTCCAGTCGTGACGCAGGGCGGTAGCGCTCATGGGAGATCCTCGATGCAGGGGGCGGCCGGGTGCCGGAGCGGGGCCGGTGAGTGCGGTCGACCTTAGCCGAAGTCTGGGTTGACTACTGCTCATAAAATGAGCAATTGCCGGATTTTTTGCAGGGAGATTGATGGAGTCGTAGGTTGGATTGAGCGCTAGTGGAGCCCAACAAGGCTGGCACGGTGCTGGTTGTTGGGCTTCGACGGTGGAGCCGTCTCAACCCAACCTACGCGCTAACCCCCTCTCCCTTCGGGAGAGGATTGGGGTGAGGGCGAAGCCTAGAGCATCCGCTCCAGCCCCACCGCCTTGACCACCCAGGCGTTGAAGCGCCGCCAGGCGCTGCCCGGTTCGTGGTGCAGCACCCGGGGCTGGCCGTCGCGCTCGCTGACCCACTCCAGCCGCACCTGTCCGCGATCCTCGACGCGCCTGACCGCATAGGAGACGCTCGGGTCCATGCCCTGCAGCATCAGCTGGCGCAGGCGACCGGTAAGGGCCGGGCTGTCCACCAGGATGCCGACCTCGGTGTTCCACAGCACCGAGCGCGGATCGAAATTGAAGGAGCCGATGAAGGACCAGCGCCCATCGATGGCCATGGCCTTGCTGTGCAGACTGGATTCGGATTCGCCAAAACTGTAGGGCAGGGCGGAGCGTTTCTGGTCCGGGCGGGCGCGCAACTCATAGAGCCTGACCCCCTGGGCCAGCAGGGCCGCGCGATAGGGCGCATAGCCGGCGTGCACGGCGGGTACGTCGGTGGCTTCCAGGGCGTTGGTCAGCACCCGGACGTCCACGCCGCGGGCGGCCAGGCCACCCAGGTAGGCGACCCCCTGATTCATCGGCACGAAGTAGGAAGAGACCAGCAGCAGTTCGTGCTGGGCGCCGTCCAGGGTCGGTTGCAGCTGATGGGTGAGCAGCAACTGCCAGTCCGGTTCGTCCTCGGCCAGCACCTTGCGCGGCGCATCCCAGAATGCCTGGGCATGGGCCCAGGTCAGCTCCTGCAGCCAGCCGTCGAGCTGGGGCGCGGTGGCGTAGCGCCGCAGGCGGTTGTACAGCGCCAGGTCGCGGGTGCGTTCGCTGTCGAGGTAATGATGCAGCCGCGCGCGCAGCCGCACCAGCGCGGCGGGCGAGGGGGCGAACCAGCGCAGCCGCCGGGCCGGCTGGCTCAGCGGACTGTTCCAGTACTGGTCGAAGCTGGTGCCCAGCTGCCGCGCCACCGGGCCGGCGGCGAGCAGGTCGAGATCGCTGAAGTTCATCTCCGGGCGGGCATCGAAGTACTCGTCACCCAGGTTGCGGCCGCCGACGATGGCCACGCTGTCGTCGGCCAGCCACAGCTTGTTGTGCATGCGGCGGTGCTGATGGTTGAGATCCACCAGGCGGCCCAGGGCCCGGGTCGGACCGGTGCTGCGGCCCAGGTGCAGCGGATTGAAGACGCGGATCTGCACATTGGGATGGGCCGCCAGCACGGCGATCTGGTAGTCGTTGCCGTCGCTGCTGGTGTCGTCGATGAGAAAACGGATGCGCACGCCGCGATCCGCCGCCTTGAGCAGTTCGTTGACCAGCAGCCGCGTGGTGAGGCCGTCGTGGACGATGTAGTACTGGATGTCCAGGCTGCGCTGGGCCTTGCGAATCAGCTCGGCGCGAGCGGTGAAGGCGTCGGTGCTGGTTTCCAGCAGACGCAGACCCGACAGGCCCGGATGGGTGGCGCCGGCCGTGCGCACCTGGCTGTCCAGGGCGGTGCCGGCGACCGGCAGGACCTGGGAGGCGTGGCGCGGAATCGGCGTGGCGCAGCCGGCCAGCAGCGCCAGCAGCAGGGGTACGACCAGGCGGATCACGGGCTGTCCTTGAGGCGATACCAGAGCATGCCCAGGGCCAGCAGCGGCGACCTCAGGTGGCGACCGCCGGGAAAGCGCGCATGGGGCACGCGGGCGAACAGGTCGAAACCGGCCGACTGGGCGAGGATGGCCTCGGCCAGCAGGTGACCGGCCAGGTGAGTGGCGTTGACCCCATGACCGGCATAGGCCTGGGCATGGAAAACATTGGGGTGCTCGCGCAGCCGGCCGATCTGCGGCAGGCGATTGGCGCCGATGCCGATCATGCCGCCCCAGGCGTAGTCGATGCGGACCTCGGCCAGCTCGGGGAACACCTCCAGCATCTTCGGCCTCATGTAGCCGGCGATGTCCCTGGGATCGCGTCCGGAGTAGTGGCAGGCGCCGCCGAACAGCAGGCGGCGGTCGGCGGAGAGGCGGAAGTAGTCCACCGCCACGTTCTGGTCGCAGACCGCGCGATTGCCCGGCAGCAGCCGCGCGGCGCGTTCGGCCGAGAGCGGCTCGGTGGCGATCACATAGCTGCCGGCCGGCAGGACCTGGGCGGCGAGATCGGGTTGCAGGTCGCCGATATAGGCGTTGCAGCAGAGCACCAGGGTCTCGGCCGAGACCCGGCCGCGGGCGGTGTGGACGCGCACCCGGGGGCCGTATTCCAGGCGGATGACCTGGCTGTCCTCGAAGAGCTGCACGCCCAGCGCCCGGGCCGCGGCGGCTTCGCCGAGGGCCAGATTGAGCGGATGCAGGTGGCCGGAGCCCTGGTCCACCAGGGCGCCCTGGTAGCGGTCGGAGCCGACCACCTCGGCCAGTTGGGCCTTGGGCACCAGGCGCAGCGGATGGGGATAGCCCAGGGCCTGCAGCGCGGCATGCTCTTCCTGCAGGTGCTGCCAGTGGCGCGGCTTGTTGGCCAGGTCGGCGAAGCCCCAGGTGAGGGCGCAGTCGATGCCGTGGCGGGCGATGCGCTGACGCACCAGGTCCACCGCCTCGAAGCCCAGGCGCTTGAGTTCACGCACCCCCTCGGTGCCAACGACCGGTTCGAATTGCTCGACGTCATGGCCGACGCCGCGGATCAGTTGGCCGCCGTTGCGGCCGCTGGCGCCCCAGCCGATGCGGCGGGCTTCCAGCAGCACCACCCGGGCGCCGCGCTCGGCCAGTTCCAGGGCGGTAGTGAGCCCGGAAAAGCCACCGCCGACCACGCAGACATCCGCCTGGACCTCGCCCTCCAGGGACGGAAAGTCCAGTTCCAGATTGGCGGTGGCGGCGTAGTAGGAAGGCGCGTGGGGCTGCATGGCGACGTCTGGCTGACCTGGCGAAGGCGCAATCCTAAGCCGCGGGGCGCCCGGCTACCAAGGTGAAACTCATCGGCAGCTGGGCGTCCTGGTCTTGATAGAGGTCGTAGTCGACCTCGCGATTGGAGTGTGGATGCTCTTCCAGCCGTTGCAGCGCCAGGCCGGCATCCAGGCAGGCGGTGACGATGGCGCCCAGGGTGTGGATGTGCCAGTAGCTCGGCGCGCCCTGGCCGTGATCCAGGCCGTCGTAGGTGATGAGGTGGTCGCTCACCAGCGGCTCGCGGCGGAAGTAGCTGTAGCGCGGCACCAGCGGCTGATCCGCCTGGGGCTCGAAGACTTCCAGGAAGGGATGGGTCTCGTAGATCACCAGGCGCCCACCCGGGGCCAGCAGGCCTTGCACCGCGGCGAAGAAGGCCGGCAGATCGGGCATCCAGTTCAGCACGCCGATGGTGATCAGCACCAGGTCGTGCTGGCCGAGTCCGGCGGGCAGGGCATAGATGTCGGCCGCCACCAGTCGCGGCGCCAGGCCCGCCGCCGCGGCCAGCTGCTCGCCCTGGGCGAGAAAGGCCGGCGACTGGTCGATACCCAGCGCGGGACGGCCGCCAAGGCTGGCCAGGGAGAGCAATTCGCGGGCGTTGTTGCAGCCGACCTGGGCGCAACTCAGGCCGCGGATGTCCAGTGCGGTGAGGGTGGCGGTCAGGCAGTCATCCAGGACCGAGAAGCCGGGTTGCCGGACCTGTTTCAGCAGAGTCTCCCAGTCCTCGCCCCGGGCATGGAGCGGCGCCGACAGCTCCCAGGCCTGGCGATTGGCGGCGGTGATGAGTTGGCGTTGGGGGGATCCATGGCGTGGCCTGCTTGGCGATCTGACGAAAGACCGCAGCCTAGACGGTGATCTCCGGGGTTGCCAGCCGTTAGTCCGGCACCGGCAGGCTCAGGGTCTCCTTGATCTCTTCCATCACGATGTAGCTCTTGGATTCGCGCACATGGGGCAGCTTGAGCAGGATGTCGCCGAGCAGCTTGCGATAGGAGGCCATCTCGGAGATGCGCGCCTTGACCAGGTAGTCGAATTCGCCGGAGACCAGATGGCATTCCAGCACCTGGGGCAGCTTGAGCACGGCGCGGCGGAATTCCTCGAAGGTGTCGCCGGACTTGTAGTCCAGGCTCAGCTCGACGAACACCAGCAGCCCGGCCTTGAGGTGCTGCGGATTGAGGCGGGCGTTGTAGCCCTGGATGATGCCCTCGCGCTCCAGGCGACGGACGCGCTCGGTGCAGGGCGTGGTGGACAGCCCCACCCGTTCGCCCAGCTCGGTGAAGGAGATGCGGCCATCGTCCTGGAGGATGCGCAGGATGTTGCGGTCGATCTTGTCCAGCTCGCGTCTGGCCTGGTGATGGGTACGCATCGCGGGGGTCTCTGCCAAAGGGGTCTTTACCGGAAAATTACTCCGAATATAGGCAATTCTTCAGTGATTAGCACTGCGAGCGGCTTTCTATACTTGCCGTATCTGCCTTCATTCCGAGGAAAGCCGGCGAAATCCTCTCGCCGGCCAGGAGCTAGCGATGCGTGTACTGGTTTTGGGTAGCGGCGTCATCGGCACGACCAGCGCCTACTATCTGGCCCGTCAGGGTTTCGAGGTGGTCGTGGTCGATCGCCAGGCCGGTCCCGCGCTGGAGACCAGCCATGCCAACGCCGGTCAGGTCTCGCCTGGCTATGCCTCGCCCTGGGCCGCGCCCGGCGTACCGCTCAAGGCGCTGAAGTGGCTGTTCCAGAAGCACGCGCCTCTGGCCATCCGCCTGACCGGCGACAGCAGCCAGTACCTGTGGATGGCGCAGATGCTGCGCAACTGCACCGCGGCCCGCTATGCGGTCAACAAGGAACGCATGGTGCGGCTGTCCGAATACAGCCGCGACTGCCTCGACGAGTTGCGCCAGGACACCGGCATTGCCTACGAAGGCCGCCAGCTGGGCACCACCCAGATCTTCCGCACCCAGCAGCAGGTGGAGGCCGCGGCCAAGGACATCGCCGTGCTGGAGCGCTCCGGCGTGCCCTTCGAGCTGCTCGACCGCGACGGTGTGGCTCGGGTCGAACCGGCGCTGGCGGCGGTCAAGCACAAGCTGGCCGGCGGCCTGCGCCTGCCCAACGACCAGACCGGCGACTGCTTCCTGTTCACCAATCGCCTGGCCGAGGAGGCCCGCCGCCTGGGCGTGGAATTCCGCTTCGGCGCCGAGATCCAGCAACTCAGCGCCAATGGCGATCGCATCGACGGCGTCAGGGTCGATGGCGAACTGCTCACCGCCGATCACTACGTCCTGGCCCTGGGCAGCTATTCGCCACAGCTGCTGGCGCCCCTGGGCATCCGCGCGCCGGTTTATCCGCTCAAGGGCTATTCGCTGACGGTGCCCATCGTCGATGCCGCCATGGCGCCGACCTCGACCATCCTCGACGAGACCTACAAGGTCGCCATCACCCGCTTCGACGATCGCATCCGCGTCGGCGGCATGGCCGAGATCTGCGGCTTCGACCTGAACCTGGATCCGCGCCGCCGCGCGACCCTGGAAATGATCACCGGCGACCTCTATCCTCGCGGCGGCGACCTTGCCCGGGCCAGCTTCTGGACCGGTCTGCGACCCGCCACCCCGGACGGGACCCCCATCGTCGGCGCCACCCGCTATCGCAACCTGTTCCTCAACACCGGGCACGGGACACTGGGCTGGACCATGGCCTGCGGCTCCGGTCGCCTGCTGGCTGATCTGATCGCCCGCAAGCAGCCGCAGATCAGCGCCGAGGGTCTCGACATCTCCCGTTATTCCGCTACCCAGGAGTCCCCGCGCAATGCCCGTACAGCGTCTGCACACTGATCGCCGCCTCAGCGAAATCAATATCCACAACGGCACCGTCTACCTGGCCGGCCAGCTGGCCGACGACTTTTCCGGCGACATCTACCAGCAGACCCGCGAGACCCTGGCCAACATCGACAAATTCCTCGCCGAGGCCGGCAGCGACAAGCAGCACATCCTGGTGGTGACCATCTTCCTGCGCGACATCGCCCTGCACTTCGAGGGCATGAATCGCGCCTGGGACGAATGGGCCGCCCAGGGCGCCACCCCGGGTCGCACCACCGTCGAAGCCAAGCTGGCCAAGCCGGACATCCTGGTGGAAATGAACGTCATCGCCGCCGTCAAGGCGTAGCGTCCTCATCCCCTCTCCCTCCGGGAGAGGGCCAGGGTGAGGGTGTTTCAACGCCTCCCAACTTTTCCTCTCTCTGCCGAGACCTCCCATGCGTCCCGCCCGCGCCGTCATCGACCTTGCCGCCCTGCGCCAGAACTATCGCCTGGCACTTGAACTCTCCGATGCCCGCGCCCTGGCGGTGATCAAGGCCGATGCCTATGGCCATGGCGCCGTGGCGGTGGCCAGCGCCCTGGCCAAGGAAGCCGACGGCTTCGCCGTGGCTTGCATCGAGGAGGCCCTGGAGCTGCGCGCCGCCGGGATCCGTGCGCCCATCCTGTTGCTGGAAGGCTTCTTCGGCGTCGACGAATTGCCGCTGATTGCCGAGCACGAGCTCTGGACGGTGATCCATGCCGACTGGCAACTCCAGGCGGTGGAGCGGGCCACTCTGGCGCGGCCGCTGCAGGTCTGGCTGAAGCTGGATTCCGGCATGCACCGGGTCGGCTTCTTTCCTCAGGACTACGCCGCCGCCTACCGGCGACTGCTGGCCAGCGGCAAGGTCAGCGGCATCGTCAAGCTGACCCACTTCGCCCGCGCCGACGAACCGGACAGCCCGGCCACCGCGACGCAGATCGCCACCTTCCGCGCGGCCACCGAGGGCCTGCCCGGACCCACCAGCCTGCGCAATTCGCCGGCGACCCTAGGCTGGCCCCAGGCGGCCGGTGACTGGGTGCGCCCGGGGCTGATGCTCTATGGCGTCTCGCCCTTCGCTACGCCCCAGGCTGCGGCCGAACGACTGCAACCGGTGATGACCCTGACCTCGCGGGTGATCGCCGTACGCGAACTGCCAGCTGGCGAGCCGGTGGGCTATGGCGCGCGCTTCGTCACCGCCGGGCCGACCCGGGTCGGCGTGGTCGCCCTGGGCTATGCCGATGGCTATCCGCGCCATGCGCCCAACGGCACCCCGGTGGCCATCGAAGGCCGTCCCGGCCAACTGATCGGTCGGGTATCCATGGACATGCTCACCGTCGACCTCACCGATCATCCCCAGGCCGGGGTGGGCAGCGAGGTGGAATTCTGGGGCCGCCAGGTGTCGGTGGCGGACCTGGCGGAACGCTGCGACACCATCCCCTACCAGCTGCTGTGCAATCTCAAGCGGGTGGCGCGCAGCTATCGCGACTAGGCCCTGGGCAGGGCCTCCGGGCGCTGCCGCCGCCAGGCGAACGCCTTGCGGGGGCCGCACGTCCGTCGTGGTGTTGTAAATCTCGAACAGCGTTGCCATGATGCTGAACACCGTGCCGCGGCACGCCTTCAGCGCGTGGCCTGGCCACGTCTCACCCGCCTGCTCGAGGAGTCTTTCCCACCTTGGACGTCGGTGCCCGCCTGCAAACCATCCGTACCCTCAAGGGCCTCTCCCAGCGCGAACTCGCCAAGCGTGCCGGGGTGACCAACAGCACCATCTCGATGATCGAGAAGAACAGCGTCAGTCCCTCCATCAGCTCGCTGAAAAAGGTGCTGGCCGGCATCCCCATGTCCCTGGTGGAATTCTTTTCCCTGGATCTGGAGCAGGACACGCCGACCCAGGTGGTCTATCGCGCCAATGAGCTCATCGACATCTCCAGTGGCGCCCACACCGTGCGCATGCGCCTGGTCGGTCGGGCCCATCCCAGTCGCGCCCTGGCCTTTCTCGACGAGACCTATCCGCCCGGCGCCGACACCGGCGAAGAGATGTACGCCCATGAAGGCGAGGAGGCCGGCCTGGTGGTGGAAGGCCGCCTGGAGCTGACCGTGGGCGGCGAGGTGCACATCCTCGAACCCGGCGACAGCTACTACTTCGAAAGCAGCCGCCCGCATCGCTTCCGCAATCCCTTCGAAGCCCCCGCCCGGCTGATCAGCGCGACCACGCCGGCGAATTTCTGAGCACCCGCGGCAAGACGGCTGTAGGGTGGAAAACGGCGCAGTCTTTTCTACCTGGAGGCCGGTGGGGGAGCGGCCCTCACCCCAACCCTCTCCCGGAGGGAGAGGGGCTGGCCGGGTGGGCGTTTGTCGACAGCGCTCCAAGACAGATCGCGATCGGCCGCCGCGATAGGAATTTCAGCAGCGAATCGCGGCCATGGGCCGCTCCTACAGGGGTGATGCTTTTGTAGGAGCGGTCGCTACGGCGCACCGGCATGGCCGCGATAAAGACAGTTGCTACTACGAGCCAGTCCCCCATAACTCCCCTTCATTGATCCCCAGGGCCGCCAGCTCCGCCCGGCGTAGCGGTTCGTCCTGGGCGAGAAAGAATTCGTCCAGTTGCGGCGGCGCCACGCCGCTGGCCAGGAGCAGGGCGTGGGCCTGGCCACGATGGTGCAGCTGGTGCACGAAGAGATGCTGCAGGGTGCGCAGTCGCCCTTCCCGTACCGGGCCGCTGGCGCGGGGCAGGGTGATGAGCTGGGTCAGTTGCTGGGAACCGAGGTTGCGACATAGCGAGATGAGGCGCTGGTCACTGGCACTCTGGGCCGCACGCAGTGCTCCCAGGTCAGGCCAGTCGGTATCCTGGTAGGGCCGGGGCTGATCGTGCAGCGCATCGAGATAGAAGCGATCGACATCGAGCAGATGGCCGAGCAGGGCCCAGAGCGAGCCGAAGAAGGCGGCGGGTTGGGGCGTCCGCAGGAAGGCGACCGGCAGCAGGGCGCAGGCTGCCAGCAGGCGGTGGTTAGACCAGCGATTGTTGCAGGCCTGGGCCAGCAGCAGGGTAGTGGTCATGGGCAGGTCCTCGGCACGGCGCACGGACACCTACTGTAACCTGCGGCGATGTGGCGGAGGTCGCAGCCTGGACACCCTTGGCATTGAGCCGCTGCCGGCACTTTGCCATGCTCCGCCGCTCTGCTCTTTTTATCTGCAAGGATGCGCCTGATGCCTAGAATTTCGCCCTGGTTCGGCCTGGTCGCCGCCCTGTGCCTGGGTGCCCCGGTCCGGGCCGCCGACTCCGTCGCCCTGCCCGACCTGCCCTACATCCCCCTGGGCGTGGTCGGCCACGACAACAACGCCGCCTATCCCGATGCGCAGATGGAAAGGCGCCTGCAACTGCTCGACCGCTACAACCTGCGCAGCTATCGCTCGGGTGAGTTCCTGCTGCTGGATCTGCCCCGCCTGGATCGCCTGGTGGCCCTGGCCCGCCAGTACCGCATCACCCTGCGACCGGTGATCACCCAGCAACTGACCCAGGCCCAGGCCTATGCCCTGGCCAAGCGCTACGCCAAGGACATCAAGATCTGGGAGATCGGCAACGAGCAGGACTATTCGCGGGTCGGCGCCGGCATCCGCATCAGTCGACTGGTGGACATCTATCGCGGCATCCGCCGGGCCTCGGACGAACTGGACGCCGGCCTCGAGACCACCATCAACGTGATGTCCTGCAACCCCGACGACCGGGGCGCCAAGGCCCGTTGCCCGGGCGATCGCCTGGGGTCCATGTGGTTTCTCGATCAGGCCCGGGCCGCCGGGTTCGCGTTCGACCACATCAGCTTCCACTACTACCCGCACTACCGCGATCGCGGCCGCTGGATGGATCTCTACCTGGGGCAGATGCGCGCCATGGCGGAAAAGTACCGGACGCGGATCTTCTTCAACGAGGTCAATTGCGGCGAGATCTACCAGGGCGCCACCGATGGCGGCCGGCCGGGCGATCAGGGCTGCCATGACAGCCTCGAAGCCATCCTTTCCGAACTCAATGGGCGCTACCGCGACATCGTTCGCGAGATCAACGTCTACGAATTGCTCGACGAGCCGACCCATCCGATTGCCCATGAGCGTCACTTCGGGCTGATGTACGACCTGGACCGCCCAAAACCGGTCATGGAACTGATCCGCCGCTATGCCGGCAAGCCCTGAGCCGTCAGAAAGCGGACAAACCTGACTTCAGCGCGATAACAGGTCTCATGGGTGACCGGATGGTCACCGACGAGCGGTAGACAAAGTGCCATCATCGGCACCGTACATCTGGCAAAACGCTGCGTTTACCCCTGCTTCGTGATGGCACGGGTTCTTATTGGTCTAGCGCTTGCACTAGGCTTTGCAGGTGCTAGGGAAACGATCTTCCCCGGCAGTTTTCCTGCTGTACCGAGGTGGGATGCACGGATCGAATCGCGCACCTCGGCCTATCTGGTTCCTTCTTGATGACAATCCTTAGCTCCATCTCCCGCCGCCTGCCGCGTCAGGCGCTGCTCTTGCCTGCCCTGTTCGCCACCGCTTCGCTTGCCACCTCCGCCCAGGCCGTTGACCTGGTCGGTCTCAACTTCTCCGGCGCCACCTTCGCCGCCCAAGTACTGCCCGGTGTCAACGACCGCAACTTCATCTTCCCGGCCGAGAGCCATTTCCAGCAGTGGAGCGCCAAGGGCGTGAAGCTGGTGCGCTTCCCCATCCTCTGGGAGCGCCTGCAATCGTCCATGGGGGCCAATCTCGATCCCACCTACGCCGGCCTGATCGATCGCACCCTGGGCTACGCCCAGAAGTACGGCGTCAAGGTCATCCTCGATCTGCACAACTACGCCCGCTATCAGGGCAAGGTCATCGGCGCGGGCGAAATCCCCTACGAGGCCTTCCAGAACCTCATGACCCGCGTCGCTCAGCGCTGGGGCACCCATGCGGCGCTCTATGGCTACGACATCATGAACGAGCCCCACGACGCCGTGAGCAACTGGCCGACCGCTGCCCAGTACGGCATCGATGGCGTGCGCGCGGTCGATTCGACCCACCCGATCTTCATCGAAGGCAACGGCTGGGCCGACACCACCCGCTGGCCGCAGTGGAACGATACGCTGCTCAAGCTCAAGGACCCGGCCAACAACCTGATCTTCATGGCCCAGGCCTTCTTCGACACCAGCCTGAACGTGGCGACCCTCTCGCCCAGCTATGGCGTCGAGCGCCTCAAGCCCTTCGTCACCTGGCTCAAGGCCAACAACAAGCGCGGCTTCATCGGCGGCTTCGGCGTACCTGACACGGATGCGCGCTGGTTGCCCATTCTCGACGGCATGCTGGCCTATCTGAAGCAGAACTGCATTCCGGCCACCTACTGGGCCGCCGGCCCGGGCTGGGGCACCTACAACCAGGCGGTCGAGCCGATCAATGGCAAGGAGCGTCCGCAGTGGGCGGTGCTGGCCAAGTACCTGGACAAGGACAGCTGCGCCGGTATCGGTCCGCAGGTGACCCCGACGGCCGCCACGCCAGCCAAGACCGAGACCGCTACGGGCGGCGCGACCGCGGGCACCACCGGCGGGACCGGGGCTACCGGCACGACCGGAGCGACCACCGGCACCACCACCGGCGCCGCGCCGGCCACGGGTACCAGCACCACGGGCACCACCGCAGGCAGCACGCCCATGGCTGGCGCCGTCACCGGCACCGCCGCCAATGCCGCGACCTCGTCCAAGCTGACCACCGTCGAGCAGCTCTACCTGGCCTACTACGGCCGGGCCGCCGATGCCGGCGGCCTCAACTACTGGGCCTCGCGCCTGGCCGGCGACATGAGCGTCGAGCAACTGGCGGCCAACTTCGCCGGCAACGGCGAATCGACCGCCCTCTATGGCTCGCTGAGCGGTGCGGCCCTGGTCAACCAGGTCTACCAGAACCTCTATGGCCGCAGCGCCGACAGCAGCGGCAGCGCCTACTGGACCAGTCGCCTGGCCAACGGCGTCACCTCGCGCGCCAACCTGCCACTGGAGGTCATGCGTGGCGCCGCGGGCGACGACAAGGCCGCCTTCGACAAGAAGGTGAACACCGCGTTGGCCCAGGGCACCACCACGACCACGCCGACCCCCGCGGCCAGCGTGCAACCGGTGCAGAATGTGGTCCTGCCGGTCGCCAGTGGCAGCGCCTCCTCGGCGCCGTTGACCGGCTACAAGAACATCCCCCTGGGGGTGGTCGGCCACGACAACAGCGCCGCCTATCCGCCTGCCGAAATGGAGGCCCGCCTGCAGCTACTGGCGGCGCGCAATCTGCGCACCTATCGCTCCGGCGAGTATCTGGTGACCAACCTGCCCGAGCTGGATCGGCTGGTGTCCCTGGCCCGCAAGTACAACATCACCCTGCGGCCGGTGATCACCCACAAGCTGACCCAGGCGCAGGCCTATACCCTGGCCAAGCGCTACGCCAACGACATCAAGATCTGGGAGATCGGCAACGAGCAGGACTACGCCAAGGCGGGTGCGCAGGATCGCATCAACACCCTGGTCGGCATCTATCGCGGCATCAAGCAGGCCTCGGACGAGCTGGGCGCCAACCTCAAGACCACCATCAACGTGATGGCGTGCAACTCGGATGATCGCACCACCACCTCGCGTTGCCCGGGTGATCGCAATGGGGCCATGTGGTTCCTCGACCAGGCCAAGGCATCGGGCTTCAACTTCGACTACATCAGCTTCCACTACTACCCCTACGTCGACGACAAGGGCTACTGGATGGACATGTACCTGGGCCAGATACGCGCCATGGCCAACAAGTACAAGACCAAGGTGTTCTTCAACGAGATGAACTGCGGCAACGTCTACCAGGGCAACACCGACGGCGGCCGTGACGGCGATCGGGCCTGCTACGACAGCGTCAAGCAGATGCTCACGGTGCTCAACACCAGCTACAGGGACGTGGTGGCCGAGATCAACGTCTACGAACTGCTCGACGAGCCGACCC
This sequence comes from Pseudomonas oryzihabitans, assembly GCF_014522265.1. Lineage (GTDB taxonomy): Bacteria > Pseudomonadota > Gammaproteobacteria > Pseudomonadales > Pseudomonadaceae > Chryseomonas > Chryseomonas aestiva. The sequence goes on along the minus strand of NZ_CP017024.1, from coordinate 1,269,413 downwards.
TCTCGGTGGTCCACGAGCGCCACTTCGGAATGATGTATGACCTCAAGCGTCCCAAGCCGATCTTCGACATGGTGACCAGCTTCGCCAAGTAAGACCCGGCGCGGCCAGACCACCGCCCCCGCTGCCTGACCGGTAGCGGGGGCGGTGTCGTTTTGGGGGTAGGAAAGGAGGGGGTGTCAGTCCGGCGTGGTGCGGCCCTCACCCTAACCCTCTCCCTGAGGGAGAGGGGATTGCTCCAGTGCTGGGAGCAGTTGGTGTAGCGCCTGGGCCTGAGGGAGTGTGCCGAAGCTTGATGCAGCATGCGCGTGCTCCCTCTCCCTCCGGGAGAGGGCTGGGGTGAGGGTGTCAGCTTGGCGTGGGGCGGGCCCTCACCCTAACCCTCTCCCTGGGGGAGAGGGGATTGCTCGGCGTGGGGCGAATCCCGGGATGACTTCGGATGCCCCCTCTCCCTCAGGGAGAGGGTTGGGGTGAGGGTAAGCGCCGGCAGAGATCCTCAGCCCTTCTTCAGCATCGCCCGCATCGCCGCCAGGGCGTCGTTGCCGCGGGCGGCCTTCTGTTCCTGGGGCGCTTCTTCCAGGCCTTCCCACTGCAGGTCCTCGGGTGGCAGTTCGTCGAGGAAGCGACTGGGGGTGCAGTCGATCAGCTCGCCATACTGCTTGCGCCGGGTGGCGTAGGTGAAGGCCAGCGTCTGGCGCGCGCGGGTGATGCCCACGTAGGCCAGGCGGCGTTCCTCCTCGATGGTGTCGGCCTCGATGCTGGAGCGGTGCGGCAGGATTTCCTCTTCCATGCCCATGATGAACACATAGGGGAATTCCAGGCCCTTGGAGGCGTGCAGGGTCATCATCTGCACCCCGTCGGCGCCTTCCTCTTCTTCCTGCTGGCGTTCGAGCATGTCGCGCAGGACCAGCTTGGCGATGGCGTCCTCGATGGTCATCTGGCCGTCCTCGTCCTTTTCCAGGATGTTCTTCAAGGCATCCAGGAGGAACCAGACGTTGCCCATGCGGAAGTCGGCGACCTTGTCGGAGCTGGCGTTCTGGCGGATCCAGTTCTCGTAGTCGATGTCCATCACCATGCTACGCAGGGCGCCGATGGGATCCTCGCCCGCGCAATTCTGGCGGACCCCGTCCATCCAGCGCTTGAAGCGCCCCAGGCGCTCGGTGAAGCGGGCGTCCAGGTGCTCGCCCAGGCCGATCTCGTCGGCGGCGGCGTACATCGAGCGATCCCGGCTGCCGGCATAGTTGCCGAGCTTTTCCAGGGTGGTGGAGCCGATCTCCCGGCGCGGCACGTTGATGACCCGCAGGAAGGCGTTGTCGTCGTCCGGATTCACCAGCAGGCGCAGGTAGGACATCACGTCCTTGACCTCCTGGCGGGCGAAGAAGCTGGTGCCGCCGGAGAGCCGGTAGGGAATCTGGTGGTGCTGGAGCTTGAGCTCCATCAGCTTGGCCTGGTGGTTGCCGCGATAGAGGATGGCGAAGTCCGCGTAGGGCCGCTGGGTCTTGAGGTGCAGCGTGAGGATTTCCAGGGCGATGCGTTCGGCCTCGCCATCCTCGTTCTTGCAGCGCAATACCCGGATCGGATCGCCGTGGCCCATCTCGCTCCACAGCTGCTTCTCGAACACGTGGGGGTTGTTGGCGATGAGCACGTTGGCGCACCTGAGGATGCGACTGGTGGAGCGGTAGTTCTGCTCCAGCATCACCACCTTGAGCGAGGGGAAGTCGTCCTTGAGCTGCATCAGGTTTTCCGGTCGCGCGCCGCGCCAGGCGTAGATCGACTGGTCGTCGTCGCCCACCACGGTGAACTGGGCGCGCTCCTGCACCAGCATCTTCACCAGCAGGTACTGGCTGGTGTTGGTGTCCTGGTATTCGTCCACCAGCATGTAGCGGATGCGGTTGCGCCAGCGCTCCAGCACCTCGGGATGCTCCTGGAACAACTTGACCGGCATCAGGATGAGGTCGTCGAAGTCGACCGCGTTGTAGGCCTTGAGGGTGCGCTGGTAGTGCAGGTAGACCACCGCGGCGGTCTGCTCCTTGGGCGTGCGCGCCTTTTCCAGGGCCTCTTCCGGCAGGATGAGGTCGTTCTTCCAGTTGCCAATGTAGTTCTTGATCTCGTCCAGGCCGTCGTCGCCCTGGTATTCCTTCTGCATGATGTCGGTGAGCAGCGCCTTGATGTCGCCCTCGTCGAAGATCGAGAAGCCCGGCTTGTAGCCCAGGTGCACGTACTCGCGGCGGATGATGTTCAGCCCGAGGTTGTGGAAGGTCGAGACGGTCAGGCCGCGGCCTTCGCCGGCTTTCAGCAGGCTGGCCACCCGCGCCTTCATCTCGCGCGCCGCCTTGTTGGTGAAGGTCACGGCGCAGATGTACTGGGCGCGGACGCCACACTGCTGCACCAGGTAGGCGATCTTGCGGGTGATGACGCTGGTCTTGCCGGAGCCGGCACCGGCCAGCACCAGCAGGGGACCGCTGATGTAGGCCACGGCTTCGGCCTGGCGGGGATTGAGCTTGGACATGGCGGACCGGGGTGACGACGCTGGGCAAGAATTCTACCAGCGCCAGTCCCCGCGGTCAGAGCCTGATTCAAAGTCTGCTGCGCGTCGGCCAACCTGCGTTGCAAAGGCCTTCGGAATGGTCATTTACACTATATAAACTCCGCTTCCTCAGGCCTTTTCGTGGGGCCGCCTAGGCCTTGTTTGGCTCTAGCTCGCGAGACTTTGAACAGGCCCTTAGGGCTTGGGCGGTGGCGCGACGAAGGTCAGCTGGCGCGGATAGCCGTACTTCTCGCCGGGCAGTACCGGGCTGTCGAGGAACACGCCCATGCTGCGGCCGAATTCGCTGACGTGGGTGACGGCATAGTCCTGGCCGTCGGCCAGACGGACGATGGCGCCCGGCTTGAATTCCTCGCGATTGCGCTCGGTGACCGGGATGGAAATGCCGGCGGCCTTGCGATAGATGCCCTTGAGCCAGTCCTGGTTGGTGAAGTCGTTGATCGGGGTGTTGAAGCGCCCCGGCAGGCGCTGCAGATGGCGCCCGGTACCGGGGGCGTCGTCCACCGCCAGGCGCCGGGGATAACCCACGGCCTCGGCATCCAGCGGCTGGCCCTCGACGAACACGGCCAGGTTGTCGCCGACTCGCTGGACCTCGGTGATGGCACGCCACTCGCCATCGCCCAGCTGGACCTGCCGCCCGCTGATGAAGCCCTCGACGTTGGCCGGGGTCGCCGGAATGGTCACGCCGGCCACCCGGCGCAGGACGCCACGATCCCAGTCTTCGTTGCTGAAGTCGTTGATGGAGCTGGAGAGGAGTGGCTGGGTGGCGGAAGTCTCGTGCGAGGGGCTGGCGGTCTGTGCTTGGGCCAGCGGCAGGCCGAGACAGCAGGCGCAGAACAGCAGGGCGGAGAGAGCCAGGCGAGTGGGCATAGAGGTCATCCTTAACGCAGGTTTCTTGTCGGTCCCATACCGGGAGTGGGCGATAGACCCCTGATGTCCCCCGGCGTTTGGCGAGCGCGGCGCAAAGCGGCAATTTTTTTCCCGCGCGGCGCCGAACGGCAAGGGCTGCGTTACCCTGGGGCTTTAACCGCGGGAGTCCAGCCATGAATTCGACCCTTGCCGCCGTCCCCCTGGCCAAGGCCTATCGCCTGCTCAACCACGGTCCCACGGTGCTGGTCAGCGCCGCCCACGCGGGCCGGCGCAACGTCATGGCCGCGGCCTGGGCCATGGCGGTGGATTTCGAGCCGGGCAAGGTGGCGGTGGTGCTCGACAAGCAGACCTGGACCCGCGAATTGCTGGAAGCCGAGGGCAGCTTCGTGCTCAGCGTGCCCTGCGCCGCCCAGGTGGATCTGGTGCAGACGGTAGGCAATACCAGCGGTCGCGCGCTGGACAAGTTCGCCGCCTACGGCATCGAGACGCTGGCGGGCGAACAGGTCAGCGCGCCGCTGATCGCCGGCTGCGTGGCCTGGCTGGAATGCCGTGTGCTGCCCGAGGTGCACAACCAGCAAGGCTACGACCTGTTTCTCGGTGAGGTGCTCGCCGCCCGGGCCGATACCCGGGTGTTTCGCGAGGGACGCTGGGATTTTCGTGGCCAGGACAGCCTGCGCACCCTGCACCATGTCGCCGGCGGTCACTTCCTGGTGATCGGCGACGGCATCCAGGGGCAGATGCTGACGCCGAAAGCCTGAGACCGCCGGCGCCCGTGCCTGGCGCCGGCGCGGCCCGGGTCAGACGCGGAAGCGCGCGACCATCTGCTGCAGATCGCCGCCCAGGCGGGCCAGTTCGTTGACCGAGGCCGCGGCGTGGGCGTTGGCAGTGGCCGATTCCTCGGCCAGGCCGCTGACCTTGACCACGTTGCCGTTGATCTCCTCGGCGACCAGGCTCTGCTCTTCCACCGCGGTGGCGATCTGCTGATTGAGATTCTGGATCTCCGCCACCGCCTGGTAGATGACCTCCAGGGCGCGTTCGGCGTCCTGGGCCAGGGTCACGGTGCCCAGGGTGCGGTCGCGGCTGGCCTGCATCCGCGCACTGGCTTCGGTGGTGCCCTGTTGCAGGGTGGCGATGAGTTCGCCGATTTCCTGGGTGGACTCCTGGGTCCGTTGCGCCAGGGAGCGGACCTCGTCGGCCACCACGGCGAAGCCGCGGCCCTGTTCGCCGGCGCGGGCGGCTTCGATGGCGGCGTTGAGCGCCAGCAGGTTGGTCTGCTCGGCGATCGCCTTGATCACGTCGATGACGCTGCCGATGCGACCGCTGGCGGCGTCCAGGCGCTCCATGGCATCGCCCAGACCCTGCACCTCCTCGGCGGCCAGGGTGATTTCCTGGGCCGCGCGCTTGACCGTGCGACTGCCTTCGCGGGCCATGCCGTCGGCGTTCTGCGCGGCGCTGGAGGCGTTGGCGGTGTTTTGCGCGACATTGTGCACCGTGGCCGCCATCTCGTTCATGGCGGTGGCCACCTGATGCATCTCGTCGCGCTGCTGGGTGGCGCCGCGGCTGGTCTGGACGCCAAAGGCCGAGAGTTCGTCGGCCGCGCTGCTGAGTTGCCCCACGCCACTGGCGATGCCACCGACCAACTGACGCAGGTCATCGGCCATGGCCTGGGTGGTGCGTTGCAGTTCGCCCAGCTCGTCGCGGCGGCTCACCTCGCTGCGCTGGGTGAGATCGCCGGCGGCGACGCGCTTGAGCATGGCCATGGCGGTCGCCAGCGGCTGGGTGATCTGGCGGGTGATCAGCCAGGCGGCGGCGATGCCGATCAGCAGGGCGATCAGGCTGCTCAGCAGCAGCTTGAGCAGGGCGGCCTGGCGCTCGGCCGCGGCGGACTTCAGCTGGCCTTCGCCCAGCTGATCCAGCAACTGCACCAGCTTGTTGCCCTGCTCCTGCAGACTGGCAACGGCGGCCTGGGCCTGGCGATTCTGGGCGACGATGGATTCGAAAAAGGCGCGATAGCGGGTCACGTCCTGGGTGGCGCTGTAGAGGCGTGCGGCGGTATCGCCATCGATCTGCTTCTGGGCGCTGGCCAGGGTCTTGAGCAACTCGTCAATGACCTTGAGGGTCGCCTGGGATTTGCTGTCATCGGGAGTGCCGAGGAAGCGACGGATGGCCAGGCGCACACCGACCATCTGCGCCTTCATCTCGGCCAGGGCCTTGAGGTCGGCGGTGCTGTAGCTGCCACCTGGAGCAAAGACCAGTTCGAACAGCTGGTCGAGGGTCTCGGTAACGGTGTCGGAGACCCGGGTCAGTTCCTTCTGCGCCTCGGCGCTGGTCTGGTTGGCCTGCTGCAGGGCAGCGAAGCGCTCCTGGTAGGTCTTCATCTCCTGCTGGATGCTGCCCAGGATGGCGACGTTGGCCGGGTTGGTCAGCAGGGTGAGGCCCTGCCCGATGTCTTCCGTCACCCTGGCCAGAGTGGCCTGTTGCCGGGTGGCACTGGCCGCGCTGGGATCGAGCAGGTAGGCCTTTTCGTCGATCCTGACGTTGAGCACGTCGGCCTTGAGCTGACCGCTGTAGCGCGTCTTGGTGATGCGGTCGAGCAGGGTGTTGGCGGTGAGGTAACCGAACAGCGCCACCACCGTCACCATGACCAGCAGGGCACCGAAGCCCAGCGCCAGCTTCTTGGAAATGCCGAGATTGCTCAGCCAGGAGGCTTTGGATACAGACATGGGAATTCCGGAAGAGAGAACGAAGACCCCCTTCATCGGCCGTCCCGATCGATACTTGAAAGCCGCACGTCAGGGCCGCCTGGTGGGCGGCCCTGCTGCCGACGGCCGGTTCCGTCCGCGGCGGTGCCGGCCGGACTCAGGCGGTTTCGCGGCTGTGCACGGGAACGGGCAACTCCAGCTCCAGCACCGAGATCAGCGCATTCTGCTGACGCTCGTTGAGCTGGCGAAAGCGCTGCAGCAGCAGTTGCTCGCTGGCATTGAGCAGCTCGTCGTCCGCTTCGACCTGCGGCTGCTCCAGCACCCCGTCCTGTACCAGGCTACGCTCCAGCCAGGCGACGATCTCGGTGTTCATGCTGTGCCGATGGGAGCGGGCCACGGCGGCGATGCGTTCACGCATCCCGTCGGGCAGGCGGACGACGAACTTTTCCGTGGGAATACCAGCGGGAGCGCGGTGGACGTAGGGCATGGAGGACCTCCAATACGAATGGACTGACGTCAAAGCGCCGACAACAGCAGTCGACCGGCGAAGAAAACCAGCACCAGGCCCATGGTTCGCTCGAACCAGTGGCCCAGGCGCAGAAAGGTCTGGCGAACGCGCGGACTGGAAAACAGCAGGCTGACCAGGGCGAACCAGCCGGCGTTGACCGCGCACATCCACAGGCCATAGAGGCCCTGGACGGTCAGCGGCGTACTGCCGCTGACCACGGTGGTGAAGATGGCCAGGAAGAACAGGGTGGCCTTGGGGTTGGTGGCGTTGGTCAGGAAGCCGGTGAGGAAGGCCTTGCCGGGCGACTGCCGCTGCAGGTCGGCCTGCTGCCACTGGCTGTCGTCCAGCGGCGCGGCGGTGGGCTTGCTGCGGATCAGGTTGAAGCCCAGCCAGAGGATGTAGGCGCCGCCGACGACCTTGGCGACCCCCAGCAGCCAGGGCGTGGCGTGCATCAGGGCGCCGATGCCGAGCAGGGTGTAGAGCACGTGGACCGAGATCCCGGCGCCGATGCCCAGGGCGGTGCACAGGCCGATCAGCCGCCCGTATCTCACGCTCTGCCGCACGGTCACGGCGAAATCCGGGCCGGGCGCGAGCACGGCGAGGAAGTGGATGGTCGCCAGGGCGAGGAATTCGCTCAGGTAGGGGGACATGTCAGCTCCAGTACGTGAGGGGTTCGGCCGCCCCGCGATAGCCCACGAAGCACGACAGCGACAGCCGTGGCTGGTCGTTGCCTGGCGTCACGGCGTGCATGCGGCGGGAATTGAAGAGAATCAGGTCGCCCGGTTCCGGGCGGATGGTCAGGCAGGGCGGACCGAGCCGGTCGGGCTCGATGCCGTAGCTGTCGCCGCGCAGGGCGTCGAAGGCCTCCGGCGCCAGCTCGCGTGACCAGAGCTGCAGTTCGCCGCCCCGGCTGGGCATGGTCAGGTAGACGTTGCAGGCCAGCTGGGTGACCAGGCTTTCGGCTTCCTCGCTGCCCGGCGCGTCCTTGGCGAAGATGTCGTGGTGGGCGAGAAAGCGCACCCCGGGCTTCACCACCCGCGACAGGCCGACGTACATCTTGCGACCCCAGAGGGTCTGCAGGCGGGCGCCGGCGGGCCAGACCTCGTCGAGGGTGCAGCGCACCAGGTCGATGGGATTGAGATAGGGGCGGCAGCGCCGGCGCAATTCTTCCAGGTTGCTGGCGACGCTGGCGAAATAGTCGTCCATCTGCGCGCGCTGGTGTTCCGCCTCGTAGAAGGCCATGCCGATGCGGCCGATGCTGGGGGCATTGGTGTAGGTGGCGAAGCCGTTGCCGAGGATCTGCTGGCCGAGGTCGTCGGCCAGCGGGCGCGGCACGAAGCGGCGCACCCGCACCGCCAGCAGGCGTTCTTCGGTGAGACGGAGCAGGCTCTCGGTGTCGAGAGCGTCGAGTTCGAGCAGCATGGCGCTTCCTTTCTGCGGGTGAGGTGAGCGGTTGATCAGGCGCCAGCCATGTCGTAGCTCACCAGCAGGCGTCCCTTCTTTTCCTTGACGCCCAGGGCGCTCAGGGCGCCGACCGCGCGCAGGGAGCGCACGTGGGTCCCGCCGCAGGCATAGCGCGCCACGTCCTCGCCAAAGCGCACCTGGCGCTGGCCACCGGCCTGCACCTCGACGTGCAGCGGCAGGTCTTCTTCCACCAGGGCGTCGAAGAAGCCCTGCCAGGATTCAACGTCCAAGGCTACGGTATCCTCGCCGGGGACGAATTCGATGCGGCCTTCGCCCGGCCAGTGATGGGCCTTGACCGGTATCCAGCCATGGATCTCGCCGATGTGGCCGAGCAGATGCCCGGCCGAATGCAGCCGCGAATGCAGCTGGCGCCGATCTTCGTCGACCCGGGCCAGCACGCGACCGGGCGCCAGGGGGCGGGTGGTGTGGTGCAGGATGCGGTCGCCGTCCTGGACCACCCGGGTCACCTCGGCGGTACCGATCCAGCCGGTGTCGCTGGGCTGCCCACCGCCCTGGGGATGGAAGGGCGTGGCCAGCAGTTCGACGATATAACCGTCCTCGGCGGCGCTACAGGCGTGGACCTCGACCTCGGCGATCAGGCTGTCGCTCAGAAAATACAGGCGCTCGGTCATACGTCTACTACCTAGAAAACGAGAAACATCCTCATTCTAAAGATCGCACGCAAGGGTGATAATCCACCCTCTCTCCAAAGGAATTTTGCGCTGTGAGCATAAATCTTCCCCTGCCGCTGCTCAGCGAGATGGCCATTTTCGTGCGGGTGGTGGAGAGCGGCAGCTTCTCTGCGGCGGCCCGTCAGCTCGGTCTGACCCCGTCTTCCACCAGTCGCAGCGTGGCACGCCTGGAGAAGGCCCTGGGCACACGCTTGCTCAATCGCAGTACGCGCAAGCTGCGGTTGTCGGAGGCGGGGGAGGAGGTCTTTCGGCGCTGCAGCGACATGGTCGGCGCCGCGCGGGCGGTGCTGGAGGTCAGTGGCCAGTTCAACCAGGCGCCGGCCGGCATCGTCCGGCTGTCGGTGCCCAAGGCGGTAGGCAGCACGGTGATCCATCCGCACATGGCCGATTTCCTGCGGCGCTACCCGGCGGTGGACGTGCAGTTGCTGCTGGAGGACCGCTATGTCGATCTGATCGACGAGAACGTCGACCTGGCCATCCGCATCACCGATCGGCCACCGCCCGGACTGGTGGGCCGCCAGTTGCTGACCATCGAGCACCTGCTCTGCGCCACGCCGCAGTACCTGGCCGCGCACGGTCAGCCCGCCCATCCCCGCGATCTGGCCGGGCACAGCTGCATCTACCTGGCGGAAGAGCCGGCCGATTCGCGCTGGAAATTCCGCCAGGGCGCCAAGGTGGTCCACGTCAACGTGCGCGGGCGCTATGCCGCCAACCACACCGGGGTGCGGCTGGACGCGGTGCTCAACCACATCGGCATCGGCAGCCTGCCACTGTTCACCGCCCAGGCGGCCCTGGCCCGCGGCGAGATCGTCCAGGTGCTGCCGGAGTGGTCCTTTCTGCCGCATTACCACGGCGGCGCCTGGCTGCTCTATCCGGCGACGCGCCACCTGCCACCCAAGCTCAAGGTGTTCATCGACTTTCTGGTCGAGCGCCTGGGCGACCAGGCGCTGCGTCCCGGCCAGGGTGCCGCCGCGCTGCCCGAGCAGCGCTTCCAGGAACTGACCATTGGCAGCTAGGCCACTGCCAATGCGTCTTTCGTGATGCTTTTCACAAGTCCTGTTACAACTGGCAGCATTAGGTGAAACGATTCACCTAACGTTTCTCTGCCTGCCGCATCACGCTTTTCTCTGGGCCATGCTCCCCCACGGCCCGCCTGCGCGGGTGGATCGGGTTGCCACCGCGATCCTTGCCCTGGCAAAACAAGAAAGGATTTCCCCCATGCTCGCTTCTTCACCCTCGCTCGCCGCACCCGTGGCGGCCACCCCGCGCAAGGGGCTGGTCGTGCTCATCGCCGTGATCGCCGCCCTCGGTGGCCTGCTGTTCGGCTACGACACCGGCATCATCGGCGTCGCCCTGCTCGGCCTCGGCCGCGAATTCGCCATGGACGACACCGTCAAGCAGCTGGTGACCGGCGCCATCATCTTTGGTGCTCTGTTCGGCTGCCTCGGTACCGGCCCGATCTCCGACCGCCTCGGCCGGCGCAAGACCATCATCGGCGTGGCCCTGGTGTTCGCCCTGGGCTCGGTGCTTTCGGCACTGTCGCCCAACGTCACCCTGCTGATCCTGTCGCGTTTCCTGCTCGGCCTGTCGGCCGGCAGCTCCACCCAGATCATCCCGGTCTATATCGCCGAGGTGGCGCCGCCGGAGCACCGCGGCAAGCTGGTGGTGCTGTTCCAGTTCATGGTGGTGTTCGGCATCACAGTGGCCTACTTCACCGGCTTCGCCCTGGACGAGCACTGGCGCTGGATGTTCGGCCTCGGCCTGGTGCCGGCGCTGATCCTGCTGGCCGGCATGACGGTGCTGCCGGAAAGCCCGCGCTGGCTGCTGGTCAAGGGCCGCGAGGCTGACGCCCTGGCGGTGCTGGAGCGGGTCCGCGGCGGCCAGGCCGCGGCCGAGGCCGAACTGGCCGAGATCAAAACTGTGAGTAACGCGCCGGAAGGCAACTGGAGTGACCTGTTCTCGCCCTGGGTCCGACCGGCCCTGCTGGTGGGCGCCGGCATCGCCATGTTCTCGCAGATCACCGGCAACAACGCGCTGATCTACTATGCGCCGACCATCCTTACCCAGGCCGGCTTCTCCGATCAGACCGCGGTGCTGGCCACCGGCTGCAGCACCATCCTGGTGGTGATCATGACCGTGGTCGGCAGCTTCCTGGTGGATCGCATCGGTCGCCGCCGCTATCTGCTGACGCTGATTCCCGGCTCCATCGTCGCCCTGGCGATCATGGGCTACCTGTTCCAGGGCGCCGGTCCCCAGACCGATGTCGAGCGCTGGACGGTGGTAGCCTGCCTGGCCGCCTACCTGATGCTCAACTGCGGCGGCTTCGGCGTCTGCATCTGGCTGATCAACGCCGAGGTCTATCCGCTGTTCGTGCGCGGCAAGGGCGCCAGCGTCGGTGCCTTCAGCCACTGGGGCTTCGACCTGCTGGTGACCCTCACCACCCTGAGTCTGGTGACCAAGCTGGGCGCCGCTCACACCTTCTGGCTCTATGCCGGGATTTCCCTGGTGGCACTGCTGTTCATCTGGCGACTGGTGCCGGAGACCAAGGGCAAGAGCCTGGAGCAGATCGAGCACGACCTGCGCGAGCGGCGCTTCTTTCCCTATCAGCGGAAGGGCTGAACGCGAGCTCCGGTGCCAGGGTCGCAACAGGAGCGGAGATAGAGCTCCGCTCCTGTTCGCCTGTGCCGGAGTCCTGCCATGCGCCCCCTCACCCTCGACCTCGATCTGCTGGCTGCCGCCCTCGACAGCCGGGAGCGAGGCACCCACTTCCTCGACCTTGCCAGCGGCGCCCTGCGCCTGCTCGATCCGGACGACCTCAGTCTGGAAGAGCGCGAGGAACTGGAAGATCCCGAACGCTACCTGCCACTGCCGCGCCTGACCCAGGACGATCGCCTGGAACTGCGCGAAGCCTTTCTGCACCAGTTGCGCCACCCCCACGCCCAGCCCCTCTTGCGGGCCGCGCTGGAGAGCCGGCGGCCGATCCGGACCTTCGACTACGAACTGGACCTCTTCCCCTCGGTACGCGAGGCCTGGCAGGCCTTTGCCCTGAGTCGTCTCAAGGAGGAAGTGCTGGTGCTGCTGGGCGAAGCCGGCCTGGAAGCCCTGCCGGCGGATGGGCGGATGCCACTGCCGGACGATGTCCCGAGGGCATCCGGCGGCGGCTGGAGAAGGGGCGGGAGCGATAGGGCTCGCCACCCCGATGGTCAGCTGAGCACCTTAGTTTGCCGAAGCGTCCGGGAGCATGCCGGCGCTACGCATGAGGTCCGGCAGTCCTTGTTCCTCGATGGCATAGACGCCGCGCTCAGCTTTCCAGATCAATGCCTTCTCCTGCAAGGCAGCCAATGCCTGCTGTACATTCTGCGCGTAGGCGGCCTCTTGGGCCTGGGCCTCATTCATGCCGGCGAGCCGCAGCATGTCTGCATACTTGCCGAGGGTGGCCAGCTCGAAGGGCGCATAGTCCTTGCCCTGGACCGCCATCACCTTCAGTACGGCCGCTTGAATCGGTGTGAGGCTGCGAATCACGGCGAGTGCGCTCTCGGACATCTCTCGCACATGCTCGTCGACGGCTTCAGCGAAAGCGGCATTGCCCACTGCAGCATCATCGATCATCGAGTATTCGAGTACCTCACGGGCTGCTTGCATCGCCTCGGGGCGATAGCCCGCTTCGACGAATTTGCTCCAGACCACTTCTGGATCGAGGGCGAAATCGAGCCTGGACTGCCCGCAGAACCAGTCCACATAGCCTCTGTCGAGATGGGGAAAGTTTACCAGCGGCGCATTGAAGAAGGCTTGATCGCGGCTGTTTCTGAGCATCGCCAGCTTGTCCCGGCTGGAACCGGTGCAGATAAGTCTCAAACCATGATGGTGTGAGCCGTTCAATTCGTCGCGAGCCGCCTTGAGGGCGAAGAGCGTATTGCTGCCAGCCGTGGTGGTCACGGCATGCTGAGCTTCGTCGATAATGAGCGCTATCGGCTTGCCGAGACTATCCGACAGCGCGGCTAGCGCAGCGGCCAGGGTTATGCCCTTGGCTTTGCCGATGCTGCCGGTATCTATCTCGACCCCACCCACCTTGAGTTTCACCACACCACTTTGCTTGGTCAGCTTGGCGATCAGACCAAGATTGCGCTCGATGGACACCTGTACCGCCTGGTTGATTAACTCGGCCGGATCAGTCTGTCGATTCGACCAGAGATCGACGTAGATCACCTCAGCACCCGCTAGCTGGAGGGCAGGCGCCAAGTCTTCACGCATGAAGGTGGTCTTGCCGGTTCGCCGGGGCGCTGCCAAAAACAGACCGGGATGCAGCGGGTCTGCCATGATCTTGGCGGCATAGGTGGTAGCCATGGCATGGCGGTGATAGAAGCGCCCAGGCATCGACAATTCCCTGTTTAAAGGCGATTAAAGTCGATTATAGATCTTTATAGGCTTTTATAGATCGTCGCTCTGAAGCCTACTTAGTGTTGGTCATGCCCGTGCCGATAGAGCTTGAGCTCCACCATCAGGTCGTCGGTGAGGGTTTCCAGGTGGGCTTGCAGGGCTTCGAGTTCGAGGTCTGCCGGAAGCGCCAGCAGGGCGGTGGCGTGGAACAGCGCCTCGCTGCTCATGGGTGCCGGGCGGGTCTCGGTGGACAGGCGCTCGACGTTGACGCCCACCTGATGCAGCGCTCGGGTGATGTCGCGGACGATGCCGACGCGGTCGTTGCCCAGCAGGTCGAGCTGCACCAGCGGCGCACCCACCGCAGCCGGCTGGCCGGGTTCGCCGACCAGGATGCGCAGGCCGGGAATGGCCAGCTGCTGCAACGTCTCCACCAGGCCGTTGCGCAATTCCGGCTCCACTTCCACCGAGAGGATGCCGGCGAACTGGCCGGCCAGGTGGGCCATGCGGCTCTCCAGCCAGTTGCCGCCCTGGGCGGCCACGCAGTCGGCCAGGGCTTCCACCAGACCGGGGCGATCGGGGGCGATGACGGTCAGGACCAGGTGTTCCATGGCGGGCTCCAGGGCGGGCAGAAGGAGTCTCCAGTCTAGCCCGCCCGATCGCCGCCGGCCTACTGGATGTCTTCGGGTTTGACGATCACCCAGTGCTGGTCCGCGTTCACCGCCACGCCGGCCTTGGCCTGGCCCTCGGCGTTGCTCTTCATCATCGCCTCGATCTGGGTGCGGTACTTGGACTTGCGGTCGATCCACAGATGGATGCCGTTCTTGGCGGCGTCCACGCCCTGGAACAGCATGGGGCCGTCGCTGACCGGGGTGTCGCCGCCGACCAGGATGGGTTTCTTCCAGGGATCTATGTAGGTGAGGATGGCCGCGTATTTGCCGGCGAACCAGGTGGCCGGGGTCCAGAGATACGGCGTGACCTGCAGCTTCAGGTTGGCCTGGGGATCGTACTTGCCTTCGGCGATCTGCTTGCGGGCGGTGGTCAGGGCACCGGTGGCCGGGTCCTTGAGCAGGGTGGTGACGCCGATGACGTTTTCCGGTTTCACGCCATAGCCATAGCGCGGGTCGGCGGCCACCATGCGCACCAGCTCCTCGTGGGCGGCGCTGATCACATAGACCTCGATGCCGTTCTCCATCAGCTTGCGATAGAGCTCCTGCTGGCCGGTGAAGGGCTTGGGCGGGTTGATCTCCACCGTCTCCACCTTGTCGTCCTTGCCGTAGTAGGTGGCGGGGATCGGCTTGCCGTAGGCCATCAGTTCGTCGACGTAGCCCTTGAGCTGCTGCAGGGTGAAGCCGGAGAACACCTGGGCGACCCAGGGGTAGCAGACTAGGTCGTCGACCTCGCACAGCCGGTAGTAGTAGCTGTTGAGGCTCTCCTTGTGGCCACCGACGTCCTTGAAGGGGATCAGCTTGAGCGAGGGATCCAGGGTGTCGCGGGTCAGCACGCCCTTCATCTCCAGGAAGGGCAGCAGGGCCTCTTCTAGGTCGTAGCGATAGCTGGTGTTGTCCATGTCGAACACCGCGTAGTTGCCCTGATTGGCATTGGCGGCGATCAGGGCGTCGAGCTGGCGGGCGGCATCGGCCGGCCAGTGGGTCAGCTCGGTGGCGGCAGCGGTGAGGCTGAGCAGACCGCCGGCCAGGCCGGCGAGAAGGCGGGGGAGGGTGGGCATCGGCGGGCTCCGGCACGGCGACCGCGGTATGCGGTCATCTGGTCTAGACCATAGCAAAAGGTCATGACAGTTCGATGCGCGGAGCGACCTGGGTGGGCGCGAGAGCGGCAGGGCCTGCCGCTCTGCGACAGCCCTGTCAGGCGGTTACGGTCTTGAAGCGCGGCTGGGCGTTGCCCTTGAACAGGGTCAGGGTCGCGACCAGGCCGAGCACGGCGGCCAGGGTCAGCCACATGCCGGGGGCGGCCTTGTTGCCAGTCTCCTGGATCAGCCAGGTGCAGACCATCGGGGTGAAACCGCCGAAGGTCGCGGTGGCCAGGCTGTAGGCCAGGGAGAAGCCGGTGGTGCGCACATGGGCCGGCATCACCTCGGTCAGGGCCACCACCATGCCACCGTTGTAGGTGCCATAGAGGAAGGACAGCCACAGCTCGACCATCAGCAGGCGCGAGAAGCCCGGGGCGTGGGTCAGCCAGATCATCGCCGGGTAGGCGGTGAGGATGGCCAGCACGGTGGCGAAGATCAGCAGCGGACGGCGGCCGACGCGATCGCTCAGGGCGCCCATCACCGGCAGCCAGATGAAGTTGGAGATGCCCACGCAGGCGGTGACGATCAGGCTGTCCAGATCGGTCAGGTGCAGCTCGTGACGGCCGAAGGTCGGGGTGTAGGCGGTGATCAGGTAGAAGGAGGCGGTGGTCATGGAGACCATGGCCACACCCGCCAGCACCACGCCGAAGTTCTGGCCGATGGAGGTCATGGTCTCGCCGAAGGTCGGCCGATGCTTGCGTGCCTCGAACTCGGGGCTTTCTTCCAGGGAACGACGGATGATGAACAGGAAGGGCACGATCAGGCAGCCGATCAGGAAGGGAATGCGCCAGCCCCATTCACCCATCTCGGCGGGCGACAGCCAATGGTTCAGCAGAGCGCCCAGCACGCCGGCGAAGACCACCGCGACCTGCTGACTGGCGGACTGCCAGGAAACGAAGAAGCCCTTGCGACCGGGGGTGGCGATCTCCGACAGGTAGACGGACACGCCGCCCAGTTCGACGCCGGCGGAAAAGCCTTGCAGCAGGCGGCCGAGCAGTACCAGCAGCGGCGCGGCGACGCCCAGGGTGGCGTAGCCCGGCACCACGGCGATCAGCAGGGTACCCAGGGCCATCAGCGCCAGGGTGACGATCAGGCCGTGGCGACGCCCGTGGCGGTCGATGTAGGCGCCGAGGAAGATGGCCCCCAGGGGGCGCATCAGGAAGCCGGCGCCGAAGGTGGCCAGCGACAGCATCAGGGAGGCGAGTTCGTTGTCGCCGGGGAAGAACGTCTTGGCGATGGCCGTGGCATAGAAGCCATAGACCATGAAGTCGTACATTTCGAGGAAGTTTCCGCTGACGACGCGGAAGACGGATTTGGCTTTCGAGGTGGTGGCCATGACTGCTAGCTCGGATTGAGTTTGTTATAGGAGACAGCTCGCGCAGGGCGCCCAGACCTCTCGCGGGTGGGTCGCGCTATTTGTAACCTTATGTGTTGCAAAAGCGCGCTGGCAAGCTGAATCGGACCGGAACCCCCGAATTTCATGGGTTTGAAAGGTTATTGAAAGGTTCGCGACATTACGTCTGGAAATTATTGTCCAGTTGACACGTTGTCGCAGTTCAGGTGGCAAGCATTTGCCAGAACGCCGCCCCGACTCCGGCCAGACTTTCCCCGGCGATGAGGCCGGCCGCGGCGGCCAGGGCGAAGCGCTCGGCCAGGCCCGGCGCCCGCCAGCGCACCAGGGCGGTGAGCAGGGCGCCCAGGGTCATCATCAGCGCCACCGAGGCCGGCAGGATGAAGGCCAGCCCCAGGGCCGCCGAGCTGGGCAGCCAGTGCGCGCGGCGGTCGGGCAGCAGGGCTTCGGCCAGGCCCAGCAGCAAGCCGACCAGGGCGCCCAGGACGATACCCAGGCGCATGGCGCCATCGAGGGCACCCAGGCCCTGGGTCAGGGTCTCCGCCACCGCCTTCCACTGGGCCACCGCCGGTGCCGGCCAGGCGGCGCTGAGCAGCAGTGCCTGGGGATCGGGAATCAGCAGGCGGTAGGTAAGCACCCCGGTCACCGCCCCCAGGGCGATGCCCAGGCACTGGGCGACTACCTGCTTGGCCGGGGTCGCGCCGATGGCCTGGCCGACCTTGAAGTCGTTCATCAGGTCGGTGCTCTGGCCCGCCGCGCCGCCGGCGGTGTTGGCACCCATCAGGTTGATGTTGACCTGCCCGGGAGCCGCCAGGCCGAAGGTCAGCTGCGACAGCTGGCCGATGGCGCCGATGGGCGGGATGCCGGTGGCGCCGACCACCCGCGCGGCCATGGCGGCGAGAAACAGCGCCAGGGGCAGGGCCAGCAGCGCCAGCCAGGGATCGATGCCGAACAGCCGCACCTGGAGCACCACCACCAGCAGAGCCGCCACCAGCAGCAGCGCCAGCGGCCAGGCGCGGGGCCGCCGCCAGCCCTGGCGACGGCGTTCGGCGCGGGGCAGGGTGATCAGCCGCACGGCCAGCGCAGCCAGGGTGGCGCTGACCATCAGGCTTACCCCGGGCCAGAGCAGCCATTGCACCAGAAAGGCGTATTGCGGACCGCTGGCGCCGGCCGGCAAGGCGGCGATACCGCTGGCCAGCAGCCAGGGCGCCACCGCGCCCCAGGCCAGCAGGGTGCCGAGCAGCAGCGACAGTCCGACCCTCAGGCCGATGATGCCGCCGAAGCCGAGCAGCAGCAGCGAGGGATCGAAGCTGAAGGTCAGGCGTTCCAGGGCCGGCGAGGGCGCGACCCGTGGCAGCGTCCAGGCGAAGCTGTCCACCAGCTTGACCGCCGCCGACAGCGCCAGGGCGCCCAGCAGCACCCGCAGGCGGCTCAGGGCTTCGGCACCGCTGGCATAGACCTGGCGCAGCGCTTCCAGGGTGGCCAGGCCCTCGGGGAATTTCAGGCTGGCATCGGCCAGCAGCAGGGGCCGCAGATACCAGGCCACCCAGATGCCGAGAAAGCTCACCGCGAACACCCAGCCCATCAGCGGCAGGGTTGGCAATTGCTGGCCGGTCAGCAGGGTGTAGGCCGGGATGGGCGCGACCAGACCGCCGGAGACGATGCTGGCCGCCGCCGAGGCCACGGTCTGGTTGATGTTGCTCTCGTGCAGCGTCCAGCCCGGTTGCTGCAGGCGGCGACCCAGGCGATGCCAGAGGCCGTAGCTCACCAGCAGGGCGATGATCGACATGTTGAACGACCAGCCGATCTTGAGGCCGGCATAGACATTGGCCGGGGTCAGCAGGATGCCCAGCAACGCCCCGGTGAGCAGCGCCCGGGGGCTGAGTTCGCGCTCCACGGGCAGCGGCAGGTCGATTGCGGCGGCGTTGGCAGTGGGCAAAAGGGCCTCCTCGGTCAGGCGATCATGGCGTGGTCAGGGGACCCCCGGGCTTGGCGGTTGGTTCGCGTCCTCAGGGGTGGCGCCCGGTCCAGCTCTGGCGCAGGGCCTCGATCAACTGGCGCAGGCCGGGTGGCGGCTGGCGCCGACTCGGGTAGTAGATGCACAGCGGCGCGCCGGGCGAGGTCCAGTCGGGCAGCACCTGCTCCAGGCGACCGTCGCGCAATTCGTCGGCCACTCGCCACTCCAGGCAATAGGCCAGGGCCAGGCCGTCGAGGGCGACCTGGATCGAGGTCTCGGTCTCGTTGACCGTGAGCGGGCCGGGCACGTCGATCGTCCGCGTGGTGGCGCCGCTGCCCAGCTCCCAGCGATAGAGGGCGCCGTTGCCCAGCCGCAGCCGCACGCAGCGATGCTCGGCAAGCTCCTCCGGCTGCTGCGGTCGGCCGTGACGGTCGAGGTAGGCGGGGGCGCCCACCACGATCCAGCGCAACTCGTCGGTGAGCGGCAGGGCGACCATGTCCTGGGGCACGGTGTCGCCATAGCGGATGCCGGCGTCGAGGCCGTCGGCAACGATGTCCACCGGGCGATCCTCGACGCTGATGTCCAGTTGCAACTGCGGATAGGCGGCCAGCAGCCGGGGCAGGGTCGGGGTCAGCAGCAGCCGCGCCGCATCGCGCGGCACGCTCAGGCGCAGGCGCCCGACCGGGGCGTCGCGGTGCTGGTCCAGCTCGCCCAGGGCCTCGCCGATGAGGGCGAAGCCCTGTTCGAGCTTTTCCGCCAGCGCCGCGCCGGCCAGGGTCGGCACCACCGAGCGGCTGGTGCGATTGAGCAGCTTGACCCCCAGCCGGGTCTCCAGCTGGCGCAGGGCATGGCTCAGCGCCGAGGTGGTGACGCCCAGTTCGATGGCGGCCTGGCGAAAGCTGCGCCGCCGGACCAGGGCGACGAAGACATTGAGATCGGCCAGTTCGCCGCGATTCAGGGTGGGCATGCACAATCCTCGCGCGATAAGGGTCAAGCGTTCGTTGAGCCCTATTCAACGCCTTTTGAATTAGCCTCACAAGGCTGATCCTTCCGACTTGGCGTTCCCGCCTGGAGCTTCCCATGACTGAAACCCTACGCATCCCGGGTATCGATACCCCCGTTTCCCGCATCGCCCTCGGCACCTGGGCCATCGGTGGCTGGATGTGGGGCGGTACCGACGAAGCCCGCTCCATCGAGACCATCCGTGGCGCCGTGCAGGGCGGCATCAACCTAATCGACACCGCGCCGGTGTACGGCTTTGGCCGTTCCGAGGAAATCGTCGGCAAGGCCCTGGAGGGCATCCGTGACCAGGCGGTGATCGCCACCAAGGTGGCCCTGGAATGGCCCAACGAAGAGGTGCGCCGCAACGCCAGCGTCGCGCGCATTCGCCAGGAGGTGGAAGACTCCCTGCGGCGTCTGCGTACCGATCGCATCGATCTCTACCAGGTGCACTGGCCCGATCCCCAGGTACCCCACGAGGAAACCGCGCGCGAACTGGAGCGCCTGCGGCAGGCGGGCAAGATCCTCGCCATCGGTGTGAGCAATTATTCGCCCGAGCAACTGGAGGCCTTCCGCCAGTTCGCCAACCCCTCCACGGTGCAGCCGCCCTACAACCTCTTCGAACGCGCCATCGAGGCCGACGTGCTGCCCTACGCCCAGCGCCATGGCCTGGTGGTGCTGGCCTATGGCGCGCTGTGCCGCGGCCTGCTGTCCGGGCGCATGAATGCCCAGACGCAATTCGATGGCGACGACCTGCGCCAGGGCGATCCCAAGTTCCAGGCCCCGCGCTTCGCCCAGTATCTGGCCGCGGTGGAGGCCCTGACCGCCTTTGCCCGCGAGCGCCATGGCAAGTCTATGCTGGCCCTGGCGGTGCGCTGGATCCTCGACCAGGGACCGACCATCGCCCTCTGGGGCGCGCGTAAGCCTGAGCAACTGCAGGGCCTTGACGAAGCCTTCGGTTGGCAGCTGTCCGCCGAGGACCTGACCGCCATCGACGCCATCCTCGCCGAGCACGTCAAGGACCCGGTGGGGCCGGAGTTCATGGCGCCCCCCTTACGTTGATCTGCCGGGAGCGGGGCACCCTGGCCCCGCCCCGTTGCCCAATGTACTCAGCCACAAGAGGTGAGCATCATGGCCAAGCGCGACGATCTCGACCACAAGCCGGAAAACGCCGGCAAGGTCGGCGAGACCCACAAGGAACTCAATCAGGGCGGTGAAGAACAGCGCCCGCAGAACGACAAGCGCCCCGAGCAGCCCAAGGAAAACCCGGATCCGGGTTACTGACAGGGGCACAAAAAGCAAAGGCGCCCGGGTGCAGACCCGGGCGCCTTTGCTGTCTATGGCTGGGGTCATCGGATGACCCCGGCAGTCTTGCCGGTCAGAAGCTGCGTGGTGGGGTTGCCATGCCGCTCTCGTCGCCTACCATTCCAGGGGTGCTGCCTGTGGCCGCGGTACGACCGACATTCATGCCTGCGGTCGCCTGGGTGGACCCCAGGGTACTGCCAGTGCCTGCGGCGGGTGAGCCGGCCATCGACTCGACCCCCGCATCGGGATCGTTACCCAGGTTGCTGGACGAAACCCCTGCACCGCCTTGCTGGCGCCTGTCAGGACTGGCCTGGCGCGCTTCCTTCGCCACGTCCTGTCCCGCCGCCTTGACCTGCTCGTAGCCACTGGTAGCCGCCTGCTTGGCCTTGGTGGTGAGCTTGTCGCTGTGCTTGCCCAGGGCGCGATCCTCGGTCTCGGTACGCGGCAGCGAGGCCCCCAGCAGGGCGCCAAGGGCGATGCCCAGCGCACCGACCACCAGTGGCTGTTCGCGTAGCAGGGTCTCGAAGGTACCCTTGAGCTGTTGCGCCTGGTCGGCCAGGGCGTCCTTGGCGTGAGCCGCGCTATCGCTCAGCCGCTCCCCGGTCTCGGACGCCTTGACCGATACGCTCTCGCCCAGCCCGGTGACCTTGTCGCGCACGTCGTGACTGCCACGGTTCAGGGAATCACGGGTATGGCCTGCGCTGTCGGCGACCGAGTCCAGCGCACCGGACAACCTGTCCTTGAGCGGGGTGCCTGTGGTGGCCGGCGCCGGCGTGCGATTCTGCCCCAGCGCCAGCCACAGCAGACCCACCGAGGTCAGTACGGCCGGCACCGGATTGGCCTTGAGGGTGTTGCCCAGGTTATGGGCGAATTCACCGCCATGGCCCTTGGTGTAGGACAGCGCCTGGTCGAACAGCTGGCCTGGGGACAGGCGGCTTTCCAACGCGCCCACCAGGTCCTCGATGTGCCCGCGCTTCTGGTCGATTTCGCGTTCGAGTTCCTCGGGATTCTTTCTTGATTCCTGATCGATCTGGTCGGTTATGCTCATTGTGCGGCCCTCCGTACGGCGTCCTTGTCCTTCTGCAGGCTGTTGACGGTGCGATCAGGGGTGAAGTGGGACGGCTCGAACTGCTTCTTGCCCGACTGCAGCATGATGAAACCGATCACCATGACCACGGCGCCCACCAGCAGGGCAGCGGCCCAGGGCGTGAGGTACTGGGAGAGAAAGTAGACGATGCCCATGAGCAGCACGATGAAGCCGGCCAGCAGCACGATGGCGCCGGCCGCGACCCCGGCCACACCGGCCTTGGTGGTGCGCAGCGACTCGCCCAGCTCGGCCTTGGCCAGTGCCAGTTCCTTGGTGAACAGCGCCGGTACCTCGTGGACCAGCTGCTTGACCAGGCCGACGACCGAGGTATCGCCTTCGGTGGAGCGCGGAGTGGGATTCTCGTTGATCATGGCTGCTTGTCTCCGCTCAGGGTGGGACGATCCAGGTGGCTGGATGAGGTGCCGCTGTTCAGGCTGCTGCCGGTACGCGCCGGATTGATCGCCGCACCGCCGAGGGGGTCGCCGCTGCCGGTGGTGGTCGGCGCATGGAGGTCGGGACCCTTGGGAATGTTGTTGGTGTGGATGACATCGGCACCGGCCGCTGGCTCCACCAGTTCGTTTTCTGCGGCGACCGCGGGCGTGGTCAGCGAGGGCACCTCGTCCGGCCCGCTGACGCGCGAACTGCTGCCGGTGTCCGGCTGGCTGGAGGCCTTGAGAAAACGCGACAGGCCGAAGCCGATGGCGATGCTGCTGGTCAGGAACAATGCCGGATTGTCGCGCGCCAGGGTTCCGGCCTGGTGCAGCAGCTGCTCGGCGCTCTTGCCACGCAGATCCTCGGCCAGGCCGGTCAGGCTCTGCGCCATGTCGCTGACATAGTGCGCCAGGCCCAGGGTGTCCTTGTCTTCAAGTTCGTCAGCGGCCGCCTGGGCGCTTTGTGCAAGGGCACCGAGCTGGTCGGCAGCGGTGTCCCGATAGTGTTCGTACTGGGCAGCACCTTCCTGTTTGGCATCCTGCACCGTGTCTCTGGCGACCTCTTTGAGGTCGTGCAGATGGGCCTCTGCCGTAGCACCGTCCTTGGTCTGCGAGGGTTGTCCCTGAGCGGGATTGAGGGGCGTCGTCATGCGCGGGTACCTGTGTGCAGAACCTTGTCGTGGCCGGCAGAGAGTTCTCGGCGACCGTTCGTGTGCCTTGCCTTTTAGGTGACCGGGCGCAATGAGCAGCAGTTCTCACGCGGCGTCGGTTTGGCGGCAAAGTAGACAAACGGTTTTACCTACAGGAGTAGCTACAAGCGCAGCGGCCGCGGCAGGAGAAGGCCTCTGGGGCGGGCAATGAAACGCAGTCGCAACAGGGGCAACCATTCGTCATGCCCAGGGTGGCGATATGCAAATTCGATGAACGATTTTTCGTCTGCTGCGGTCGATTTCTGCAGACGTTGATGTTCGCGCCAACCAGGCGAACCC
This sequence comes from Pseudomonas oryzihabitans, assembly GCF_014522265.1. Taxonomy (GTDB): domain Bacteria; phylum Pseudomonadota; class Gammaproteobacteria; order Pseudomonadales; family Pseudomonadaceae; genus Chryseomonas; species Chryseomonas aestiva. The sequence goes on along the minus strand of NZ_CP017024.1, from coordinate 1,246,332 downwards.
CTTTTTCTCTTCACGTCCTGACAGGAGATCTCTCATGGCCGTTGCCAATGCCAAGCAAGAACTCAAGACCGTTTCCAGCGTCAAGCAGAAGGCCCATCAGGGCGAAGACGCCACCCTGCAGAACCAGCAGGCCGTAGGTGAAGCCCTGGCCGTGCTGCTGTCCGATGTCTTCGCGCTGTACATCAAGACCAAGAACTACCACTGGCACATGAAGGGCTCGCACTTCCGCGACTACCACCTGCTGCTGGACGAGCAGGCTACCCAGCTGTACGGCATCACCGACCTGATCGCCGAGCGCGCTCGCAAGATCGGCCAGCCCACCGTGCGCTCCCTGGAGCAGATGGTGCAACTCAAGCGCCTGGCCAGCAGCGATGCCACCGATCTGTCGGCGGACCAGATGCTGACCGAGCTGCACGACGACAACCAGTCGCTGGCCGCCTACATGCGTACCACCCACACCCTGACCGACGACGCCAATGACGTCTCCACCACCAGCCTGCTGGAAGAGTGGATCGACCAGGCCGAAGAACGCGCCTGGTTCCTGGGTCAGACCGTCGGCAAATAAGCCGCGGCAGCTACCTGAAAGCCCGTCTCCGGACGGGCTTTTTCATGGGCGCTCGCCAGGGGTTTGGGATTCGACTGGTACTGCCGCGGGGTACAGCCGAACTCCCGGCGAAACACCGCGTGCAGGTACTGCGCCGAGGTGAAACCGCAACGCCGGGCGACCTCGGCCAGACTCGGGGCCTCTTCCTGCAGCGCCACGGCCGCAGCGGCCAGCTTGAAGCCGAGAATCTCGTCGTGGACGCTGCGTCCCAGTTCGCGGCGAAAGGACGTCTCCAGGGCCGAGCGGGAGATGCCAACATAGCTGGCCACCTGCTCGGTCTTGATGCCCTGGCAGGCGTACTGGCGGATGAAGTGCAGGGCGCGCATCACCTGGGGATGCCGCACCGGCTGGTGGCGACTGGAGGCCTGGACGTTGATGCCCTCCGGCGGGATCAGCACCCTTGGCGCCCCCAGTTCGACGCCGTGCAGGCGCTGGTGCAGGAGTCGCGCCGCTTCCCGGCCGATGGCCTCGGTCCCCTGGATCACCGAGGTCAGGGGCACGCGGGTCAGGGTGCGCGCCAGCGGATCGTTGTCGATGCCCACCAGCGCCACCTGTTCCGGCACCGGGATGCCGGCCGTGAAACAGGCCTGCAGGAGTTGCCGCGCCCGGGCGTCGGTGACGGCGAGGATGCCCACCGGCTTGGGCAGGGCTTCCAGCCAAGCGATCAGCTGTTCCACCGCCGTATCCCACAGCGGGGCGCTGGTCTCCAGGCCCCGATAGATCTCCACCGGCAGGCCGTCGCGGCGGAGCAGGGCGGCAAAGGCTGCCTCGCGCTCGCCGGCCCAGCGATTGGTGTCGGCGGCGGGCAGGCTGAAGCAGGCGAAGCGGGTCAGCCCGGATTCGATCAGGTGGTCATAGGCCAGGCGCACCAGGGCGGCATTGTCGGTGGCCACGTAGGGGATGCCGGGCGGGTAGTCGGTCGGGGCCGCGTAGGAGCCGCCGACGGCCACCACCGGCAGCGCGCTGTGGGCCAGGGCGGCGCTCACCGCCGGGTCGTCGAAGTCGGCGATGATGCCGTCGCCCTGCCAGCGCTCGATGCCCTTGAGCCGGCAGAGGAAGTCCTCTTCGAGGAACAGATCCCAGCGCGCCCGGGTGCCGCTCAGGTAGTTGCCGATGCCGGTGAGGATGCCTCTGTCGTAGATCTTGCTGCCGTTGAACAGCAGGGCGACGCGGTGGACGGGCGGCTGGCTGGGCATGGCGGGGTTCCGGCAGGAGGCGCGGGCGGGGCTCCAGACTACGACCGGCGAGCCCACCTCTCAAGCGGCAAAATCGCACCTGGCTCTGGTGATTTTCACAATAGGCAGCCCGGGTGGCGGCGCTACCATCGACGCAAACCGGTACGCCGTATCGGGTGCGACAGATAAGAACAAGGACAACGCCATGGCTTATTTCCCCAATGTCGAGAAAGTCCGCTACGCCGGGCCCGACAGCGATTCTCCGCTTGCCTTCCGCCACTACGAAGCCGACCGCCTGGTCATGGGCAAGCCCATGCGCGAGCACCTGCGCATGGCGGTCTGCTACTGGCACACCTTTGTCTGGCCGGGTAGCGATGTCTTCGGTCAGGGCACCTTCCAGCGGCCCTGGCAGGCAGCAGGTTCGCCCCTGGAGCAGGCCCGCGCCAAGGCCACCGCCGCCTTCGAATTCTTCAGCAAGCTGGGCGTGGACTACTACTGCTTCCACGACACCGACGTCGCCCCCGAAGGCGCCAATTTCACCGAGTACCGCGAGAACTTCGCCCGCCTGGTGGACGATTTGGAGCGCCACCAGAGCGAGTCCGGCCTCAAGCTGCTGTGGGGCACCGCCAACTGCTTCAGCCACCCGCGCTATGCCGCCGGCGCCGCCAGCAACCCCGATCCGGAAGTCTTCGCCTGCGCCGCCACCCAGGTCTGCACGGCGATGAACGCCACCCACCGCCTGGGCGGCGAGAACTATGTGCTGTGGGGCGGCCGCGAAGGCTACGAGACCCTGCTCAACACCGACCTTAAGCGCGAGCGCGAGCAACTCGGCCGCTTCATGCGCATGGTGGTGGAGCACAAGCACCGCATCGGCTTCCAGGGCGATCTGCTGATCGAGCCCAAGCCCCAGGAGCCCACCAAGCACCAGTACGACTATGACGTGGCCACCGTCTTCGGCTTCCTGCAGCAGTTCGGGCTGGAGAAGGAGATCAAGGTCAACATCGAGGCCAACCACGCGACCCTCGCCGGGCACAGCTTCCAGCACGAGATCGCCAGCGCCGTGGCCCTCGGCGTGTTCGGCAGCATCGACGCCAACCGCGGCGATCCGCAGAACGGTTGGGACACCGACCAGTTCCCCAACAGCGTCGAGGAAATGACCCTGGCGATCTACGAGATCCTCAAGGGCGGCGGCTTCACCCGCGGCGGCTTCAACTTCGACGCCAAGGTGCGGCGCCAGAGCCTGGACGACGTCGACCTGTTCCATGGCCACGTGGCGGCCATGGACACCCTGGCGCTGTCGCTGGAGCGCGCCGCGGCGCTCCTGCAGGACGATCCCCTGGGCAAGTTCAAGGCCGAGCGTTATGCCGGCTGGGATCAGACCCTCGGTCAGCGCATCCTCGGTGGCCAGCTGAGCCTGGAACAACTGGCCGAGCACACCTTCAGCCAGGGCCTCGCGCCCCAGCCGGTGAGCGGTCGCCAGGAGCTGCTCGAAGGCGTGGTCAACCGTTACCTGTACCGCTAGCGATCGCGAGCGGGTCGGCAGAAAAGCCTGCCTGACCCGCTTGTGCAAGTGCGCTGAATCGTTACACTCAAATCCGTTCTCTCGCTCCACAACAACAATAACCAAGGACGCCACCATGAATTTCAAGACGACCCTGCTCGCCGGTCTGCTCGCGCTGTGCACCACCGGTTTCGCCCAGGCCGACGCCCAGCATCCCAAGATCGGTTTCTCCATCGACGACCTGCGCCTGGAGCGCTGGGCCCGTGACCGCGACTACTTTGTCGCCGCCGCCGAGCAACTCGGCGCCAAGGTCTATGTGCAATCCGCCGACGCCAACGAGCAGCGCCAGCTGTCGCAGATCGAGAACCTGATCTCCCGCGGCGTGGATGCCATCGTCATCGTGCCGTTCAACGCCACGGTGCTGAACAACGTGGTGGCCGAGGCCAAGAAGGCCGGGGTCAAGGTGATCTCCTATGATCGTCTGATCCTCAACGCCGACATCGACGCCTACATCTCCTTCGATAACGAGAAGGTCGGCGAGATGCAGGCCGGTGGCGTGCTCAAGGCCCAGCCCAAGGGCAACTTCTTCCTGCTCGGCGGCGCGCCCACCGACAACAACGCCAAGATCCTCCGCCAGGGCCAGATGAAGGTCCTGCAGCCGGCCATCGACAAGGGCGACGTCAAGATCGTCGGCCAGCAGTGGGTCAAGGAGTGGAACCCGACCGAGGCCCTGGCCATTGTCGAGAACGCCCTGACCGCCAACGACAACAAGATCGACGGCATCGTCGCCTCCAACGACGCCACCGCCGGCGGTGCCATCCAGGCCCTGGCCGCGCAGAAGCTGGCCGGCAAGGTCGCCGTGTCCGGTCAGGACGCCGACCTCGCCGCCATCAAGCGGGTGATCGCCGGGACCCAGACCATGACCGTCTACAAGCCGCTCAAGCTGATCGCCTCCGAGGCGGCCAAGCTGTCGGTGCAACTGGTGCGCAACGAGAAGCCGGCCTTCAACTCCAGCTACGACAACGGCACCAAGAAGGTCGACACCCTGCTGCTCACCCCCACCGAGCTGACCAAGGCCAACGTCGACCTGCTGGTCAAGGACGGCTTCTACACCCAGGCCCAGATCGACGGCAAATAACCACTGGCCACCGGCTGGCCGTCTGACGCCTGGCGTCGGACGGCCCCTGGGCAAGGAGCGGCCATGGCCGACTATCTGCTGGAAATGCACGGCATCGCCAAGAGCTTTGGCGGGGTGCGGGCGCTGGACGGCATCGATCTCAAGGTGCGTCCGGGCGAATGCGTAGGGCTGTGCGGCGAGAACGGCGCCGGCAAGTCCACCCTGATGAAGGTCCTGTCGGCGGTCTATCCCCACGGCACCTGGGAAGGCGAGATCCGCTGGGACGGGCGTCCGCTGGAAGCCCAGTCCATCGCCGAATCCGAGGCGGCCGGCATCGTCATCATCCACCAGGAACTGACCCTGGTACCCGATCTGTCCGTGGCCGAGAACATCTTCATGGGCCACGAGCCGCGTCGCTTCGGCGGGCGGCTGGACTACCCGACCATGCTGCAGCGCTCGGCCGAGCTGATGCGCCGGCTCAAGGTGCCGGACATGAACGTGGCCCTGCCGGTGTCCCAGTACGGCGGCGGTCTGCAGCAACTGGTGGAGATCGCCAAGGCGCTGAACAAGAACGCCCGGCTGTTGATCCTCGACGAGCCGACCTCGGCGCTCACCACCTCCGAGATCGCCGTGCTGCTGGACATCATCCGCGACCTCAAGGCCCAGGGCGTGGCCTGCGTCTACATCTCGCACAAGCTCGACGAGGTGGCGGCCATCTGCGACACCATCACGGTGATCCGCGACGGCAAGCACATCGCCACCACGCCCATGGCCGAGATGGACGTCGACCGCATCATCACCCAGATGGTCGGCCGCGCCATGACCAACCTCTATCCACAGATCCCCCACCAGATCGGCGAGGTGATCTTCGAGGCGCGTCACTTCACCTGCCTGGACGTCGACAATCCCCAGCGCAAGCGCGTCGACGACGTCTCCTTCGCCGTGCGCGCCGGCGAGATCCTCGGCATCGCCGGGCTGGTGGGCGCCGGGCGCACCGAACTGGTCTCGGCCATCTTCGGTGCCTACGACGGCCGTTACGAAGGCGAGGTCTGGCTCAATGGCCAGCGCATCGATACCCGCACCCCGCTGAAATCCATCCGCGCCGGCCTCTGCTTGGTACCGGAGGATCGCAAGCGCCAGGGCATCATTCCCGACCTGGGCGTGGGCTCGAACATCACCCTCACGGTGCTGGACAGATTCGCCCACCTGAGTCGCATCGACAGCGAGGCGGAACTGTCCTGCATCGACACCGAGATCGCCCGGCTACAGCTAAAGACCAGCAGCCCCTTCCTGCCCATCACCGGCCTCTCCGGCGGCAACCAGCAGAAGGCGGTGCTCGCCAAGATGCTGCTGGCGCGGCCCAAGGTGCTGATCCTCGACGAGCCCACCCGCGGCGTCGACGTCGGCGCCAAGTTCGAGATCTACCGGCTGATCGGCCTGCTCGCGGCGGAGGGCGTGGCCATCGTCATGGTCTCCTCGGAGTTGGCCGAGGTGCTCGGCGTCTCCGACCGGGTACTGGTGCTCGGCGAAGGCCGGCTGCGCGGCGATTTCCCCAATGAGAATCTGACCCAGGAGCGGGTACTGGCCGCGGCCCTGGGTACCACCGAACGGGCGGTCGCCCAAGCCCGGGAGCACTTCTGATGCACGCCGTGAAACAGCTGTTCACCCGTTACAAGATGCTCGCCCTGCTGATCGCCGTGGCCCTGATCTGGCTGTTCTTCAGCTGGCAGACCGAAGGCGGCTTCGTTACCCCGCGCAACCTCTCCAACCTGCTGCGGCAGATGTCCATCACCGGCATCCTCGCCTGCGGCATGGTGCTGGTGATCATCGCCGGCGAGATCGACCTGTCGGTGGGCTCGCAACTCGGCCTGCTCGGCGGGGTGGCGGCGATACTCGACGTCACCTACCACGTGCCCCTGCCGATCACCCTGCTGGCGGTGGCCGCCGGCGGTCTGCTGATCGGCCTGATCAACGGCTACCTGAGCGCCTATCGGGGGATACCGTCGTTCATCGTCGGCCTGGGCGGCATGCTGGCCTTTCGCGGGGTGCTGCTCGGTCTCACCGGCGGCGTCACCGTCGCCCCGGTGTCGCCGGAACTGGTCTACCTCGGCCAGGGCTATCTGCCGCCGGTGGTGGGCAGCGTCCTGGGCGTGCTGCTGTTCGCGGTGGCCGTGGTGCTGACCTGGCGCCAGCGCAGCAAGCGCAAGACCCTCGGCCTCGCCCTCGCGCCGCTGTGGCGCGACGTGCTGCGGGTGGTGGTGATCGGCGTGGTGCTGGTGGCCTTCATCCAGACCCTCAACCGCTATGACGGCATCCCGGTGCCGGTGCTGATCCTGCTGGTGCTGCTCGGGGTGTTCAGCTACATCACCAGCCAGACGGTATTTGGCCGGCGCATCTATGCGGTGGGCAGCAACCTGGAAGCCACGCGGCTGTCGGGCATCAACGTCCAGGCGATCAAGCTCGGCATCTTCGGCCTGATGGGCGTGATGTGCGCCCTGGCCGGTCTGGTCAACACCGCCCGCCTGGCCGCCGGCTCGCCCTCGGCCGGCACCATGGGCGAACTGGACGCCATCGCCGCCTGCTTCATCGGCGGCACCTCCATGCGCGGCGGCTCGGGCACCGTCTACGGCGCCCTGCTCGGCGCCCTGGTGATCGCCAGTCTGGACAATGGTATGTCCATGCTCGACGTGGACAGCTACTGGCAGATGATCGTCAAGGGCAGCATCCTGGTCCTGGCGGTCTGGGTCGACGTCAGCACCCGCACCAGCCGGCGCTGAGCGGCATGGCCAGGGGTGGATGAGGCTGCGCCGTCATCCACCCTACGGCAGAACTACCTCTCACTCCGTAGCGCCCCCTCTCCCTCAGGGAGAGGGCTGGGGTGAGGGCGACTCAGCCAACGCTCAATCCCCCGGCCAACTCCTCTCAGCTCTCGAACCGCTGCACCCTCGGACCACGCTGGCGCAGGTCGGCGAGGCTTGCCGGGCTCAGGGTGCCGAGCGCCCGGTCGAGATCGCGCTGCAGATCCTTGATCACCGTGGCCAGGGTGGCCGTGCATTCCAGGCTGCACAGGGGAATCGCCTTGGTGACCGTGACCGCGCGGGCCGTGTCGGTGACGGTGAACAGCAGGGTGCGATCGGCGCGCCGCGGGACGGCCAGGCAGGAGTGCGGACTGAAGGCGGTGATCAACATGTCGATGGCGTCTTGCATGGGCCGTTCATCCTTGGCGTGACCGGGGAAGCGTCCGCGTCAGACGCCCCCAGGCGCTGAAAGGTTCATTCCAGAGGGCTGGCGTGGGCAGGAAGCTTTCCTGCGCGCGGGACCGCTCGGCGGCGGAACGCCTGCCGGCTGTTCCTCGGCCGCGACCGGCAGTCCCCACCGGGAGGGTTCCATGCGCAGCCCGGCCCGGCTGCTGTGGACACGCGGGACGCCGCGCCATCCATCCCGCGCCTTTGACGCCCGCGCCGGGCTGCGGCAGAGTGCGCGCCCTTTTGGTGGTGCGGAGTCGGCGATGAATGCGGTGGTGGTGGCGGTAGGACTCATGCTGATGCTGAGTCTGGCCCGGGTGCATGTGGTGGTGGCGATGATCGCCGGGGCGGTGGCCGGTGGTCTGGTCGGCGGCCTGGGCCTGGAAGGCACCCTGCTGGCCTTCAACGCCGGCCTGGGCAATGGCGCCAAGGTGGCGCTCTCCTATGCGTTGCTGGGCGCCTTCGCCGTGGCCATCAGCCAGTCCGGGCTGGCGCACATGCTGGCTGATCGCGCCCTGGCGCTAATGGAGCGGCAGGCCAGCCAGGGCGGACGTTCGCTGCGCTGGGCGCTGCTCGGTCTGCTGCTGGCGGTATCCATCGCCTCGCAGAACATCCTGCCCATCCACATCGCCTTCATCCCGCTGCTGGTGCCGCCGCTGCTCTATGTGCTGACGCGCCTGGAGCTGGATCGCCGGCGGCTGTCCTGCGTCATGACCTTCGGCCTGATCGCCCCCTACATGTTCCTGCCGGTGGGCTTCGGCAGCCTCTATCTGCACGACATCCTGCTGGCCAGCGTGGCCCGCGCCGGCGTCGACGTCAGCGGCGTGGACCCCAGTCGCGCCATGCTGCTGCCGGCCCTGGGCATGGTGGTCGGCCTGCTGCTGGCGGTTTTCGTCAGCTATCGCCGGCCGCGACAGTACGACCTCAACCTGGTGGCGCGCACCGAGCGGGCCGACCGCCCCTACAACGGCCGCACCCTGCTGGTGGCGCTGGTCGCCGTGATCGCCGCCTTTGGCGTGCAGCTCTGGCTGGACTCCATGATCCTCGGTGCCCTGGTCGGCTTCGTGGTCTTCACCGCCACCGGCGTGGTGCGCTGGCGCGAGGCGGACGACCTGTTCAGCGAGGGCGCGAAGATGATGGCGGTGATCGGCTTCATCATGCTCACCGCCGGCGGCTTCGCCGAGGTGCTGACCGCCACCGGCCAGATCAAGGACCTGGCCGCCACCGCTGCCGGCCTGATCGGTGACAACCGCGCCCTGGGCGCGCTGCTGCTCCTGCTGCTGGGCATGCTGGTGACCCTGGGCATCGGCTCGTCCTTTTCCAGCGTGCCCATCCTCGCCGCCATCCTGGGGCCGCTGTGCCTGCACCTGGGCTTTTCGCCGCTGGCCATCGTCTGCCTGATCGGCACCGCCGGCGCCCTGGGCGACTCGGGTTCGCCAGCCTCGGATTCCACCCTGGGCCCCACCTCGGGTCTCAATGTGGACGGCCAGCACAGCCATATCTGGGACACCGTGGTGCCGTCCTTCCTGCATTTCAGCCTGCCGATGCTGCTGTTCGGCTGGGCGGCGGTGCTGCTGCTGTAACCGGCGATTGCCGGCCGGGCGCAAAGCCCCGGCTGGGCGGGTCCAAGGCCTACAGCCCAGGAGCCGCCCCATGTCCAGCCCTACCTTCAGTGTCGAACCCCTCACCGCCGCCGACCTGCCGGCCACCACCGAAGTGGTGCGCCTGGCGTTCGCCACCTGGATGGGCGCCGCCGAGCCGGGCGAATTCTGGAATGACCGCGACTATGTGCGCAGTCGCTTCGCCGCGCCCCACACCGCTTGGTTCAAGGCCCTCGACGGCGAGCGCCTGGTCGGCGCCGTCTGCGTCACCCGCTGGGGGCGCCACGGCATCCTCGGCCCGCTGGCGGTGCACCCGGACTACTGGGACGCCAAGGTGGCCAAGGCGCTGATGGGCGCCGCGGTCGAGCAGCTCGACGCCTGGCAGCTGGTGCATGCCGGACTCTTCACCTTTCCCGACAGTCCGCGGCACCTGGGGCTCTACCAGGGCTTCGGCTTCTGGCCGCGTACCCTGACCGCGGTGATGGCGCGTCCGTTGCAAACACAGGCGGCGCCGCCGGCGCTGCGCTTTTCCCTGGCGGCCGAGCCCGACCGGCTGCTGGCGTCCTGCGCCGAACTGGGCCGGGCCAATGCGCCAGGGCTGGACGTTTCCGCCGAGATGGCCGCGGTACGTGAACAGCAACTCGGCGAGAGTCTGCTGCTGCAGGACGCGCAGGGCCGGGCGGAGGGCTTCGCCGTCTGCCATTTCGGGCCCCACAGCGAGGCGGGCACCGGGGTCTGCTATGTGAAGTGCGCGGCGGTCCTGCCCGGTACGGGGGCCGAGGCGCGCTTCGCCCGGCTGATCGCCGCCTGCGATGGCCTGGCCCGGGACCATGGCCAGCAGCGCCTGCTGGCCGGCGTCAACACCGCCCGCCTGGGGGCCTACCGCTGGCTGCTGGCGGAAGGGTTTCGCAGCGAGATCCTGGGCATCACCCTGCACCGGGGCGAAGCCCATTACGATCATCCCGAGGTCTGGCTGCTGGACGACTGGCGCTAATCGACCGGCAGAGCGGCGACAGGGAAAAAAGGCTCTGGAACGGGCTAAAGAGCGAAGCGGCGAGGCCGATACAGGGACTCGGATCGCGCGCAGCCCTTGCCGCGGCTGCTCCCTCTAAGGATTCGATCATGGCCTTGCTCAAGCACTACTCGATCATGCGCGCGCTGGATATCCTGGCCGCGGCGACGGAGACCGTCACCCCCCTGGCCGAGAGCGGCAGCTTCCAGGGCGATCCTGCCCTGGCACGCCTGACCAAGGGGCTGCAGGCGCGGCTGGTACAGCAGCGGGAATTGCAGCAGCAGGTGCAGACGCTGAGTCAGGACAATGCCACCCTGACGGCGCGCATGGCCGAAAGCGAGACGCTGGCCAGGCGCCTGGGGACCCGCTTCGAGCTGGTCAGCCAGGGTTCCAGCGAAGGCCTCTGGGACATGGAGGTGGTGGCCGGCGATCCGGTCAATCCGCGCAACGCCTTCTGGTGGTCTGATCAGTTCCGCGCCATGCTCGGCTTTCGCGATGAACGCGATTTTCCCAGCGAACTCGGCAGCTGGGCCAAGCGCCTGCATCCGGAAGACAGCGCCTGGGTGCTGGACGCCTTCGCCGCCCACATGAAGGATCGCAGCGGTCAGACCCCCTTCGATGTCCAGTATCGCATCGCCCTGAAGTCCGGCGAATACCGCTGGATGCGCGCCACCGGCGCCACCCTGCGTGACGAGCGCGGCGTACCGCTGCGGGTGGCTGGCTCCCTGCGCGACATCCATGACCAGCGCCTGCGCGATCAGGAACTGGACGTCACCCTGACCCGTTTCGAGTTGGCGCGGGAGATGCTCAACGACGGCCTCTGGGACATGGAGGTGATCGCCGGCGATCCGCTCAATCCCAGGAATCCCTTCTGGTGGTCGCCGCAATTTCGCCACCTGCTCGGTTACGAGACCGTCCAGGAGTTTCCCGATGTGCTGGACAGCTGGGCCTCGCGCCTCTACCCGGACGATCGCGAGCGGGTACTGGAGGCCTTCGGTGCGCACATCAATGACCGCAGCGGCCGCACCGGCTTCGACATCACCTATCGCCTGGTGCTGAAGAACAACGAGGTGCGCTGGTTCCGCGCCCGTGGTCAGACCCGGCGCACCGCCGATGGCACGCCGTTGCGGGTGGTGGGCGCGCTGGCCGATGTCCATGCCCTGCACGAGCAGGAATCCTTGCGCGGCAACCAGGAAGACCAGCACCGCACCATGGAAGAGAACCTGCAGAAGGTGACCGAGATCGTCGGCTCCATCCAGGGCATCGCTGCCCAGACCAACCTGCTGGCGCTCAATGCCGCCATCGAGGCCGCCCGCGCCGGTGAAGCCGGCCGTGGCTTCGCCGTGGTGGCGGACGAGGTACGCAAGCTGGCCACGCGCACCTCGGAGGCCACCCAGCGGGCGGCCGACATGATCCGCAAGTAAGGGCGCCTGGCTTCAGGCGTCGCCCGCGGTCGCCTTCTTGCGCGACCGGCTGCGCGGCTTGGGTGCCGGCGGGGCGACGCTGCTCTGGATGCCGCCGACCTGAGTCAGGTTGTCGTCGGGCTGGTCTTCCAGTTCGCGGTTGGCCTGAAACCAGTGCTCGAAATCCTGGCCATGGGGACGACCTTCGCGTTCCCAGATTTCATAGGCGCGCTGGCGGATGCGTTCTTCCAGTGTCATACCGGTAACTCCAAAGGGGCAGGGGAGAGCGGCCGGCAGCTCCGGCGCCCTTCCTGACTAGGCCCGAGGCGACCACGAAAAGTTTCTCCGGCGCTCCGGTCAGCCAGGCCTCGTTACCGCTTGCAGGGCTCTGGCACGCCGCTTCAGCGGCCAGGACCGTTCGTCGGTGTCCGGCTAGCCGTGCCAGGCGCGGCGATAGGCGCCCGGTGCCACCCCGTAGGCCTGCTTGAACTGGCGAGTGAGATGACTCTGGTCGGCGAAGCCCAGTTGCAGGGCCACGTCCAGGGGCGCCCAGTCGGCCCGCAGCAGGCCCTGGGCGCGGGTCAGGCGCTGCTGCTTGAGCCAGGCGTGGGGCGGCAGGCCCGTCGCCCGGCGGAACACCCGCAGGAAATGAAAGGGCGACAGCCCCACGGCCTGGGCCAGCTCTTCGAGGCTGGGCGGTTGCTGCAACCGCTGGCCGAGCAATTCGCGGGCGCGCTGCACCGCCAGGGGTTCTCGACCCGGCTGCGGGATAGTGCCCAGGCAGGCGTGGCGGCCGAACAGCAACAGCAGCGCCTCACGCCAGGCGGTCTGCTGCTCCAGCGCCTCGGCGCCATGGTCGGCCAACCGATGCAGCTGGCTGAAGGCCGCACTCACCTGGGGATCGTGCAGCACGCTGGTGGCGAAGGCCGGGGTGGCGTCCATCGGGCATCCCAGTTCGGCGAAGACCGGCATCAGCTGCGCCAGCGTCGGATAGAAGCCGCGGTACTGCCAGCCTTCCTCGACCGCTGTCGCACCGGTGTGCAACTCGTCCGGGTTGATCAGCACCATGCTGCCGGCCGCGGCCAGGTGCTCGGCGCCGCGGTGGCTAAAGCGCTGGGCGCCGCGCTCGATCACGGTGAGCACATAGCCTTCGTGCACATGGGGGGCGAAGCGCTGGCGGCGATAGCGGGCGTGCAGCAGCTCGACGCCGCCCAGCCCGCGGGCCGACCAGAGGCGGGCGTTTTCCTGTTGTCCGTTCATGGCTCTCTCGTGGCACCGATCGGTTCCATCCTGGCGCTAGAGGAGCCAGCGTAGCAGGTAGAACACGCCCATGCTGAGGATCACCGTGGTCAGCACCCGCCGCGTCCAGAGCATCAGCCCCACCGCGGTCAGGGCCGCCAGCAGGTAAGGGTCGACCAGGGTCGCGGCCAGCGTCCTTTCGCCGGAGAACAGGATGGGGCCGCAGATGGCGGTGAGCATCCCGGGCACGGCGAATTCCAGGAAGGTGCGCAGATTGCGTCCCAGGCGCAGCGGCAGGCGCGGTTCGAGAAAGAGATAGCGATTGCAGAAGACCAGGACGGCCATGCCGAGCACGGTGGCAAGGATCATTGCAGGCGCTCCCGCAGGCGGCGCACCCCGAAGCCCGCGCTCATCCCCGCCAGGCCGCCCAGCACCAGGGCGCCCTGCCATTGCAGGTGATGCAGCCACACCGACACCAGCAGCGCGATGAGCACGCAGGCCACGGTGGCCAGGTCGCGTACCAGGGGCACCACCAGGGCGATGAAGGTGGCGGCGATGGAAAAGTCCAGGCCCAGGGCGCCCAGATTGGGCAGCACCCGCCCCAGCAGCAGCCCGGCCAGGGTGAAGAGATTCCACAGCAGATAGAAACTCAGGCCCATGCCCAGGGCGCGCCAGCGGTCGAAGCCGGCCGGTTGTTCGGCATGGTTCAGGGCGAAGAATTCGTCGGTGAGCAGAAAGCCGAAGCCCAGCCGCCAGGGCAGCGGCTGGGGCGCCAGGACACGTCTCATGTGCAGGCCATAGAGCAGGTGCTGGGAGGTCAGCAGCAGGGTGGTCAGCAGGATGGCGGCGAGGCCCGCGCCGGCCTTGAGCATGCCCAGGGCCACCAGTTGCGCCGCCCCGGCGAACACCAGCAGGGAAAAGGCCTGGCCTTCCAGCACGCTGAGTCCGGTCTCGATGGCCAGGGCGCCGACCAAGATGCCCCAGGGCGCGCAGGCCAGCGACAGCGGCATGATCTGCCAGGCGCCCTGGAGGAAGGCGCGGCGGCGGGAAGCGGTCATCGGCAGGGCTCCGGAAGGCAGGGGATGCCCAGGGTGCCGCACCGCGTCGCCGCCGTCTTGAACGTTCTTGCGCTGTGGCGCCCTCAGCCTTCCAGCAGGGCGAACAGCTCCAGGTACTGCCGGGTCAGCTTGTGGCCTGGGTCCAGGTGGATCAGCGGACGATGCTGCTGGTGGGATTCGCGCATCTTCACCGACGACATCAGCGGCGCCGCCAGTACCGGCAGATCACGCGCCTGGAGTTCCTCGATCAGCTGGCGCGGGGTGCTGGCCTGGGCGTGGTACTGGTTGATGATGATGCCCTCGACCACGAGCTTCTCGTTGTAGTCCTCGCGGATCTCCTCCAGCTCTTCGATCAGGTCGTACAGCGCCTGCTGGGCGAAGACATCGCAGTCGAAGGGGATCAGGCAGCGGTCGGCGGCGATCAGCGCCGAGATGCTGTAGAAGTTCAGCGCCGGCGGGGTATCCAGGTAGATGCGGTCATAGTCTTCGCCAAGCTTGTCGAGGTACTTGGCGAGCTTCTGGATCTTGTACTTGGCTTCGAGCTTGAACTGCAGCTCGCTCAGCTCGCCGGAGGCGGCGATCAGATCCAGATTCGGCCAGGCGGTGGCATGGATGTTGGCCTGGGCCTTCTTGCCGCCGCTCAGGGTCTGCTTGAAGAAGTCGGCGATGCCGTGGGGCAGGTCGTCGCCCACCTGGCCGGTGAGGTACTGGCTGGAGTTGGCCTGGGGATCGAGATCCACCAGCAGGGTGCGATAGCCTTCGTGGGCGCTGATGGCCGCCAGGTTGCAGGCGATGCTGGACTTGCCGACACCGCCCTTCTTGTTGAAGACCACGCGGCGCAGGGCATGACCAGAGGGAGAGCTGTGTGCGTTCATTGAGTCGTCCCGACAGAGAGAAGAGGCCAGAGGTGCAAAGGTATGGCGGTGGCGTTTCGCTTATACCGAAAGGCCAGGCGCAGACGATGACGAATTTATGGCCGTTGCATGACATTCATATGACGAGCCTAGCGCAGCGGTGGAACCTTGGCGTCTGCCCGGCCTTCGAACTCGGCAAGCTCCCGTCGAGAATCCGCCATGAATACCCGCCGACTCCCTGCCTTGCTGCTGCTCGCCTGCGCCCCTCTGACCCAGGCCGCCAATGATACCCAGTCGCCGGTACCGGTGCCGGGTACCCCCGCCCAGACCGATACCCGAGTGCTCGAAGCCGGCGCCGACGTGCTGCAGCGCAAGCCGCCCATCGCCGCCCTCAACACCTATCTGGACGGCTTCCATTTCTACAACGGCCACCCCGCTAGCCAGATGGAAGCTCACCACTATTGCAGCGTCCTGGGCGAAGAGATGTTCCAGTGCGTGATCTACGACGGCAATGTCGCCGATGCCAAGCTGATGGGCGTCGAGTACATCATCAGCGAGCGGCTGTTCAAGACCCTGCCCGCGGCCGAGCAGGCGCTCTGGCACAGCCATGTGCACGAGGTGAAGTCGGGTCAGCTGGTCGCGCCCGGCGTGCCCCAGGTGGCCGAGCACCGGCTGATGGACAAGCTGGTGCATACCTACGGCAAGACCTGGCACACCTGGCATACCGATCAGGACCTGCAGCTGCCGCTGGGCGTGCCCCAGCTGATGATGGGCTTCACCGCCGATGGCCAGCTCGATCCCAAGCTGCTCGCCGAGCGTGACCGCCGCCTGGGCGTCTCCTCCACCGAGACCAAGGCCGCCCGCGCCGATCTGCCCACGCCCACGGTCGTCCCCGGCGCCGATGCCTGGCAGCAGGGCAGGGTCATCCAGCTGCAGGACCCCACCGGCCAGCTGCACAAGCACGCCGGCGAGCACACCGAGAAGGGCATCAACGCCAGTTCGAACAAGCCCTGAGGCCCGCCATCAGGGCGCGCCCGCCAGACGCTCGGGCCCACGCGCCGCCGTCCCACAGGCGTGGCAGAAATGTGCGAAGGCGCTCTTGCGGGTCTGGCAGGCGCCGCAGTGGTCGTGCAGGCCGATGCCGCAATGGGGGCAGAAGTCGATCCCCGGGTCCTTGAGGTCCACCGGTCGCTCGCAACCCGGGCAGACGCCCTTGGCAAGGCGCGCCAGGGCGGTGTCGTAGTGCAGCTCTTCACGCCTCACGGTGTCCGGCTGGGCTTCCTTGAGCGCCAGACGGGCACGATAGTCCTGCAGGGCACGGATGGCGTAGCGCCCGCCCAGGACGGTCAGCAGGATGCCCACCAGATAGCGCACATAGCCGCCATAGCTGGGTAGATAGGGCACCAGCTCGACGAAGAAGGCGAACAGCGCGAAGAAGATGAAGCCCCAGACGAAGGGCCACCAGGTGCTCTTGCGTTGCCGGACGAACAGCCAGGCCGCCACCGCCAGCAGGGGCAGGGTCAACGCCAGGCGATAGAGAAAGACCCGCAGCTCGGCCTGCTGGCGCGCCTCCAGCCAGGCCGACTGCGCCGACTCACCGAAGGTGGCCAGGCTGCGCTGCGCATTGTCGGCGCGCTGCTCGGCATCCAGCAGCGCCTGCTGCTGGCGTTCCACCTCCTGCTCCGCCACCCGCTCGCCGGCCTTGAGTTCGTCCAGGGCGCGGCTGCGGGCGATCAGTTCGGCATCCTGCTCGGGGCGCTGGGTGGTCTGGCGGGTCGCCAGCCAGTTGTCGAAGGTCTCGCGATTGGCCTGGTAGCTGCTCGCGGCCGCGGTCTGCCGCAATTGCGCCTGTTCCAGGGCGTCGCTGGCCTGACGACTGGCCAGCTGGGCCTGGCGCTGGTCTTCCCGGGCCGCGGCGGTGGCGGCGGGGTCCATGAAGTCTTCTAGACGCTGCTGCTGCTCCACCTGGGGCAGATCGCCGACCAGGGTGCCGCCCAGGCCGATGAGAAAGCCGGCGAATACCAGCGCCAGCAGCCAGAGGCCGCGGTTGAACCATTTTTCCGAGAGTCGCAGCGATTTGCCCATGGGTCCATCCTGGTCGAAAGAAGGCTCAGCTTAGCCGCTCCCGCGGCGCTCCGTTCAGGCCAGCTTGATCGCCACCACCCCGGCGACGATGGCCAGGCCGGCGCAGATGCGGCCCAGTGGCAGGCTTTCATGCAGCCAGAAGACCCCGATCAGCAGGGCGAACAGCACGCTGGTCTCGCGCAGTGCCGAGACCAGGCCGATGGGCGCCTGGGTGGTGGCGACGATCACCAGGCTGTAGGCCAGCATCGACATGACCCCGCCTGCCAGCCCGGCGCGCCAGTGCGGACCGAGCCCGGCGAAGGCCGCGGCGCCGCGGCTCAGCCGCAGGACCAGCGCCGCCACCACGCCGTTGACCGCGAACAGCCAGAGGGCATAGGCCACGGCATTGCCGCTGGCGCGGGCGCCGAGGGCATCGGCCAGGGTATAGGCGGCGATGAAGCTGCCGGTGGTGAAGGCGCAGGCCAGCAGCGCCAGGCTGGGTGGCGTGCCGCGCCGAGCGCCGAGTAGCGCCATCAGGGCGAGCCCGGTCACCAGCAGGCCGAGGCCGAGCAGGGCGGGTGGCGAGAGCCGTTCGCCGAGGGCGAGAAAGGCCACCAGACTGACCAGCAACGGCGCGCTGCCGCGGGAGAGGGGATAGACCTGGCCGAGATCGCCATAGCGATAGGCCCGGGCGAGAAAAGCGTTGTAGCCGATGTGCAGCAGGGCGGAGAGGGCGATCCAGGGCCAGGCCGCGGCAGGCGGCAGGGCGACGAAGGGCAGCGCCAGCAGGGCGGCAAGACCGGCGCCGATCTGGATCAGACTGGCGGTGAGAAAGCGATCGAGGCCGATCTTGAGCAGGGCGTTCCAGCCGGCGTGCAACAGGGCGGCGAGCAGTACCAGGGCGAACAGGGGCGTGGTCACGAGGCCTCCGGCCAGGCGGGTCCATCAGTCTAGCCCAGGGCGCCTTCCAGGAGGCCGCCCATGGCGCCGGAACTCTGGACGTTCCACACTGGCAGCCGTGTTTCGCTGCCGCGCCAGGATGGCTGCCATGAATCCCTCTGCTTCTCTTCCGCCCGTGACACCACGGCATGGCGCGGTCGGCCTGGCGCTGGTCGCCGGCCTGTCGCTGCTGGCCGGCATGACCGATGCCATCGGCTTTCTCGCCACCGGCGATTTCGTTTCCTTCATGAGCGGCAATACCACCCGTCTCGCTGCCGATGTGGCGGCAGGCCGCTGGGCCGCCGCGGGGCACCTGGCGCTGGCCATCGGCACCTTCGTGCTGGGCAATGCCGGCGGTGTGCTGCTGCAGCGGCTGACCCGCCAGCGCGCCTGCCTGTTGCTCGGCCTGCTGGCCCTGCTGCTTGGGCTGGCGGCCAGCCTGTCCCTGGGCCACCTGGCGCTGCTGACCGGGGTGTTCGCCATGGGCATGGTCAATGCGGTGGTGGAGCAGGTCTATGGCCAGCCCATCGGCCTCACCTATGTCACCGGCGCCCTGTCGCGTTTCGGACGCGGCCTGGGTCACTGGCTGCTGGGCGAACGCCGCCGCGGCTGGCGCATCCAGCTGGTGCCCTGGCTGGGCATGCTGCTCGGCGGGGTGCTGGGCGCTGCGCTGGAGGCGGGACTGGGCCTGGCGGCCTGGTACGCCAGCGCGGCCCTGGCCGCCATCCTGGCGGTGATCTTTCGCCTGATCCCGCGAGCCTGGCAACTGGGTTATCTGGCCTCATGAACGCAGCGACCCAGACCCTGGGCGTCCGCCCCCGCGATCCCGAACTTGGTCAGGCCAAGGTCCGTTTGGCCTTCATCCTGCCGGCCTCGGCCTACATCATCGGCGCCTGGGCCTGGGGGCTGTTCGACACGTCCATCCTGCTGGCCAACCTGCTGTGCTACGCCCTGTTCGCCGTGGCGGCCGTCGGCCTGTTCCTCGAGATCCGCCGGCGGCCGGGAGTGAAGCCCTGGCGGCGCCTGCTGGCCATGAGCCTGGACTTCAGCGCCATCACCTTTTCCTCCATCACCAGCGGCGAGGCCCTGCTGCCACTGTTCGGCGTGCTGCTCTGGGTCACGGTGGGCAACGGCCTGCGCTATGGGCGCGGCTACCTGCTGCTGGCCACCGGGCTGTCGCTGACCGCCCTGACCGCCATCATCGCCGGGATGCCCTTCCTGCAGCGCTATCCCACGGTGGCCCTGATGATGCTGGTGACCGCGCTGCTGGTGCCCGGCTACGTGTATTTTCTGCTGACCCGCATCCAGGATTCGCTGCACGAGACCCAGGCGGCCAACCTGGCCAAGGCGCGCTTCCTGGCCCAGGCCAGCCACGACCTGCGCCAGCCGATCCACTCCATCGGCCTGTTCACCGCCTGCTTGCGCGATGGCCAGCTGAGCGCCGATCAGGAGCGGCTGGTCGACAACATCGACCGCTCGCTGCTCGGAGTCGAGCAGCTGTTCCGTTCGCTGCTGGACATCTACACCCTCGATCAGAAGCAGGTCAGTCCGCGGCGCACGGTGGTCGATCTGGATACCCTGTTCGGCGACCTGGTGCGGCAGAACGCCGAGGCGGCGCGCTGGGCCGGGGTGGAGATTCGCTGGCGTGCCTGTGGCCTGCAGGTCTACAGCGACCCGGCGCTGCTGCTCACCTCGCTGCAGAATCTGCTGTCCAACGCCCTCAAGTACGCGCCCGGCAAGCCCTTGCTGCTGGCGGTGCGCCGCCGCCAGGGCCAGCTCGCCCTGGTGGTCTACGACCAGGGGCCGGGCATCGCCGCCGAGCACCTGCCGCACCTGTGCGAGGAATTCTATCGGGTGCGGGAAACGCGCGATCGCGACATCGAGGGCGTCGGCCTGGGGTTGTCCATCGTGCAACGCATCGCCACCCTGCTCGAGTTGCGGCTGACCATCCGTTCGCACCCCGGCTGCGGTACCGCGGTCGCGCTCCAGGGCCTGCCGCTGGCCACCCTGCCGCTGGAGGTGCGCCCACGGTCGGTGAGCGGCCCCCAGCACCTGCTCGCCGGCTGGCGGATCCTGCTCATCGAAGACGACGCCAACGTGCTGCTGGCCACCGCGACCCTGCTGCGCAGCTGGGGCTGCGAGGTCACCACTGCCACCAGCATCCCCTCCGGCGCCGTGAGTTGCGACCTGGTGATCACCGATTTCGATCTGGATCGCAGCGCCTCGGGTGCCGATTGCATCGCCTATCTCAATCGGCTGCAGGGTCGGCGCATCCCGGCCATCGTGGTGACCGGCCATGACATTCCCCAGGTCCAGCAGGCGCTGGGCGACGCCGAGATCCCGGTGCTGGCCAAGCCGGTGCGACCGGCGGAATTGCGCGCCCTGCTGCTGGCCTTTCGTGTCGCGGCTAGCTGAGTGAGCGCTGGGAGCCAAGGCCGGCCTTGGCGCCGAAGGCGGCCGCCGCTGCGCGGCTGCTGACGCCCAGGGTACGCAGCAGGGCGGAGACATGGATGCGCACGGTAAAGGGCGAGATGGCCAGGATCCGGGCGATCTCCTTGTTGCTCAGGCCCTGGGTGATCAGGCCGAGCACCTCCAGTTGCCGCGGCGTCAGCGCCTGCACCCGGTTATCGGGCGTCAGGTTGACCGGGGCCAGGCTCGGCATGGCATAGCGCACCACAGGTTGTCCGGCGAGGCAGTCGGCGATCGCCTCGGCCATGGCAGCCGGCGGTAGCGCCTTGCCGATGAAGCCGTCCACACCGGCTGCCAGGATATGTTCGATCACCGTGGCGTCTTCCAGCATCGAGACCACGATCAGGGTGCTGCGCTTGAATTCCTGGCGCAGGGCGCGCAGCGAAAAGCTCAGGTCCTGGCCAGGATAGAGCAGGTCCAGCAGCAGCCCGCTGGGCGGCTCACCCTGGCGCGCCAGTTCCAGGACCTGTTGCAGGCTGTCGGCCTGATCCACCCGCGCCTGTGGCTGCAGCTGGCGCAGAATGCGCACCAGGCCTTCACGAAACAGCGGATGGTCGTCGGCGACGATGAAACGTTGCATCTCTGGCTATCCTGGGGCCCGGAACACCGGTCGCAACGCCGGGGTGGCCCAAAGCCTTTAGTCTAGCGCAGCGGTCAGAAGTGGACCACTTGGTAAAACGCTTGGGCCGCCGCGGCGCTCAGCCGTTTTGCGCCAGGCCGCGCGGCGCGGCCAGCGGCTCCGGCGCAGCCTCCGCAGCGCCCGCGCCCAGCTGCCGCCGCATCAGCCACTCGAAGGCACCGGTCAGCAGCAGCGCCGCACAGGCCAGTCCGAATGCCAGACCCCACCAGACGCCATGGGGGCCGATACCCAGCTGGACGCCCAGCAGCCAGGCACCGCTGGCGCCGATCAGGCAGTAGCAGAGCAATCCGCCGTAGAAGCCCAGGCGTGCCTGGCGAATACCCCGCAGCGCACCCTGGGCGATGCTCTGGGTACCGTCGAAGATGACGAACACCGCCGCGATCAGCACCAGCTGGCGTGCCAGCTCCGCCACCGGGCTCTGCGCATCCGCCAGGAACAGCCTCACCAGCCAGCCGGGAAAGCTCCAGAACAGCAGGGCGATGCCCAGCATCACCAGGGCGCCGCCGCCGATGGCCAGTCGCCCCACCAGCAGGGCCTCGCGCGGCCGCCCGGCGCCCTGGTGCTGGCCGATGCGGATGCTGGTGGCATAGGAGAGTCCGGCGGGCAACATGAACACCAGGTACACCAGCTGATTGGCGATCTGATGGGCCGCCAGCGCCGTGGCGCCCAGGGCGCCCATGCACAGCGCCGCCGACAGGAACAGGCAGGCCTCCACCGCATAGGTGCCACTGATCGCCAGGCCCTGGCCGAGGGTGTCGGCGAGGGCACGGCGATCCGGGCGGCGCAGATAGCGACCCAGAGGATAGGCGGCATAGGCCGGATGGCGGGCGATATACAACGCCAGGCCCAGAGCCGCGCCATTCATCACCACCGCAGTCACCGCGCCGATGCCCGGCAGCCCGGGTTGCGGCAGGCCGCCCCAGCCGTGCAGCAGCGCCAGGTTGAACAGGGCATTGAGCAGCGCCGCGCCGAGCACGATGGTCAGCACCGGTCCGGGGCGGTCCAGAGCACTGGTGAAGCCGCGCAGGGTCATGAACAGCAGATGGCCGGGCAGGGCGAAGGCCAGGCAGCGCAGGAAGACGCCGGCCGCCTGACGACTCTCTTCGGGCTGGCCGGCCAGGGCCAGCAGGGGTTCGATATGCCACAGCAGGGTACCGGCCAGCAGCGCCAGCACCCCGGCGATCCAGATCCCGGCCGCAGTGACCGCCGCCACCCCTTCGGTATCCCCCGCACCCCGGCGCAGTGCCGCCAGATTGGCCACCGCGGTGATCACGCCCACGCAGATCACCGAGACGAAGGAGTAGACCGCCGCTCCCAGGCCGCCACCGGCCAGGGCTGCCGGGCCCAGGCGGCCCATCATCAGGGTGTCGGTGAAGACCATGGCCACATAGGCCAGCTGCGCACCGATCAGGGGCAGGGCGAGACGCAACAGCGCGAGCAGTTCGAGACGCGGCAGAGACATGGGTGGATCTCGCTGAGCAGGTGGCCGACGTTTGACAAGAACTCATTGTTGGATGCGGGCGCGCCGCCCACAATCGGAAAATAACCATGCCATCCATGAGTCTGAGTCATGCCCGAGCACCCCTCGCGTCTGCCGCCGCTGTATGCCCTGCGCGCCTTCGAGGCCGCCGCTCGCCACGGCTCCTTCACCCGCGCGGCCCAGGAGTTGTCGCTGACCCAGAGTGCGGTCAGTCGCCATGTGCGGACGCTGGAAGAGACCTTTGGCTGCCGCCTGTTCGAGCGCGCCGGGCGTCAGCTGGCGCTGACCGAGCCCGGCAAGCTGCTCTTGCCGGGGCTGAGCGAGGGCTTCGAGGCGCTGGCGCGGGCCTGTGGCAATCTTGCCGTGGCCGAGGGCACCCTGAGACTCAAGGCGCCCACCACCCTGTCGCTGCGCTGGCTGCTGGCGCGGCTGGCGCGCTTTCGCCAGCTCAGTCCGCAACTGGACATCCAGCTCACCAGCGTCTGGATGGCCAGCGACCGGGTCGACTTCGTCCATGAGCCCTTCGATTGCGCGGTACTGCTCGGCGACGGCCGCTTCCCGGTGGACTGGGAGGTGGTGCCGCTGTTCGAGGAGTGGCTGGTGCCGGTCTGCTCGCCGGCTGCCGCCCGGGAGGGCGCCTGGGACCTGGCGCGGCTGCAGGGGAAGAACTGCTGCATCCCACCTTCGACCGCCGCGACTGGCGCCGCTGGCTGCAGGCCATGGGCCTGACCCAGGCGGTGCCCCTGAGTGGTGGCCAGGTGTTCGACACCCTGGAGCTGGGCATGGCCGCTGCCGCGCGTGGCTACGGGGTTTCCATCGGCGATCTGGTGATGCTCGCCGAAGACGTGGCGGCCGGACTCATTGCCTTGCCCTGGCCCGAGGCGGTGGCCAGCGGTGATGCCTATTACCTGGTCTGGCCGCGCAATCGCCGGGGCAGGCGCGCCTTCGCCAGCTGGCTGATTTCCTGCAACGGGAAGTGGCATCCCAAAGCCTTCCAGAGGTCGTTCGCCATAAATAAGGCGCCAGACTGCTGTCATTCGCTTTAGTTCATCGTACCTCTGCCGATAAAATAAAAGTTAACCGCCAAGAAGACCGCCCTAGAGCGGTCGGTCCCTGATACCGCCCTTGCCCTCAAATTCGTACTGCCCTACAGGGATGTAGGCGCTTTGGAGCCCCCTATGGTCATTTCCCCGCGTCGTAGTATCGCCCGACAACTTGCCTTGGCCCTCAGTCTGGTACTGATTGTCGTGATCGCCGGCAGCTGTCTGTTCGCCCTGCATGCCTTGAGCGTGTCCATCGAAGGCACCCAGCGCAAGCACCTGGGTAGCGAGGCCCGGCTGCTCTCCGATCAGCAGCAGACCTTTCTCAGCACCCTGAAGATCAGCACCCAACGGCTGGCCAACCTGTTCGAGCGCCGCTTCGATGGCGGCCTGAGCCTGGCCGGCGAGCGACTGCCCCTGGGCAGCGCCACGGCCCCCGCCCTGCTGTTCGCCGGTCAGGCGCTGAACAGCGACTTCAGCCAGGTCGACGACTTCACCCGGCTGACCGGTGGCGTCGCCACCATCTTCGTCCGCGATGGCGACGACTTTACCCGTATCACCACCTCGCTGAAGAAGCAGGACGGCAGCCGCGCCATCGGTACCCAGCTCGATCGCAAGCACCCGGCCTATGCCGGATTGCTGCAGGGTCAGAACTACGTCGGGCGCGCCCAGCTGTTCGGACGCTCCTACATGACCCAGTACACCCCGGTCCGCGACGGCGGCGGCAAGGTCATCGCCGTGCTCTTCGTCGGCTTCGACTACACCGACGCCCAGGCCCAGCAGCTGGCCCAGCTGACCCAGCTGCGCATCGGCGAGACCGGCTCCCTGGCCCTGCTCGACGAGCAGGGCAACTGGCTGGTGCCGCCGGCCAATGCGAAAAAGAATGACGAACTGCTCGCCGCGCTCAAGAGCGACCCCAAGCAGCGCGAACACACCTGGCAGGACGGCAATGAAGACTTCCTCAGCGTCAGCGCGCCGGTCGCCGGCGAAGGCTGGACCGTGGTCGCCACCCTGCCCAAGGCCGAGCTGGACGCCCCGGTGCACGCCGTCGGCCTGCGCCTGGCCATCGGCAGCCTGATCGCCCTGGTGCTGGCGGTGGTCGCCTCGGTCGTCCTGCTGCGCCACAAGCTGAAGCCGCTGGGCCAACTGGTGGAGCGGGCCCAGGCCCTGGGTCGCGGTCAGCTCAGCGTGCGCGTCGAGGCGCGCAGCCAGGACGAGATCGGCGAACTCGCCCAGAGCTTCAACCAGATGGCCGATGCCCTGGCCTCCACCGTTGAGCAGGTCCGTGGCTCTTCGCGCGCGGTCACCGAGCGTTCCCAGCAACTGAGCCAGCTTTCCGACCAGACCCTGAGACGCTCCGCCGAGCAGTCCAGCCAGATCGACAGCATGGCCAGCGCCGTGGAGGAATTCAGCGCCACCGCCCAGAACATCGCCGACGGCATGCAGCGCACCGAACGCCTGGTGCAGGAAAACGCCCAGCAGACCCGCACCGGGACTCAGGCCATGCAGGGCGCCTCGGGTGCCCTGGAGCAGATCGCCGATTCCCTGGCCAGCACCGCCGAACTCATCAAGGGCCTGGACGGCCGCTCCCAGCAGATTGGCGGCATCATCGGCGTCATCAGCGGGATCGCCGAGCAGACCAACCTGCTGGCGCTCAACGCCGCCATCGAAGCGGCCCGGGCCGGCGAGCAGGGCCGCGGCTTCGCCGTGGTCGCCGATGAAGTCCGGCAATTGGCCGGTCGCACCAGTGAGGCCACCCGCGAGATCTCGCAGATGATCGGCGCGGTGCAGGGCGAGACCCAGCGTGCCATGGGCGCCATCGACGAAGGCAATCGCCTGATGGAACAGGGCCTGGCGCGCAACGCCGACGTGGCCCAGGCGCTGCGCAGCATCGACCAGCAGGTCGCCGAGGCGGTGGAGCAATTCTCCGGCATCGCCCAGGCCACCGCCGAGCAGAGCACCACCGCCACCGCCCTGAGTCGCAACATCCAGGCGATCGCCGTGGACAACGCCGCCCAGCGCGATGCCGCCGAGGTGCTGGCCGGTACCGCTGGCGAGCTGCGTCATCTGGCGGAAGACCTGAGTGCCGAGGTCGGTCGGTTCAACTGACCGGCGCGTTCCGGCAGCAGCGAAAGGGAGGCTCAGGCCTCCCTTTTTCATTCCTGCGTACCTTGGCCCTTGCCTGGCTGCAATACTCTGACTACTGTATGCAAATACAGTACAAGAGGAGGGTGTCATGGGCGTATCCAACGAGGCAGTGCAGGCCGTCGAACGCATGCTGACCACGCTGCGGGCGGAGCGGGACGATTATCGCGAGCTGGCCCACCAGTGGCGGGCCATGTGCTTCGAGCTGGCCCAGGAAAATCAGGCGCTGCGAGATCGCCTGCAGGAGCCGCCGCGACACTACGGCCCGCCTGCCGGCGCCTAGTGACTCGCCCGATACTGCAGCGCTTCCGCCAGCTGTGGCCGCTGGATCTCGGCCTGGCCGGCGAGATCGGCCAGGGTGCGGGCCACCTTGACCACCCGGTGCAGGGCGCGCAGGGACAGATTCAGGCGTTCGCCCGCGCCCTCCAGCCAACGCTGATCGGCCTTGCTCAGGGCGCAGACCTGGTGCAGTTGATCGAGGCCGAGCAGGGCGTTGGGTCGCCCCTGGCGCGCCAGCTGGAGGGCGCGGGCGTCGGCCACCTGGCGCGCGGCCTCCGCCGTGGTGAGCTCATTGGCCGCTGAGGCGCCCAGCCGCAGGTGCTCGCGGGCTACCGTCAGGTGCAGGTCGATACGGTCCAGCAGCGGACCGGACAGCTTGCCGCGATAGCGCTGAATCTGCTCCGGGCTGCAGCGGCAGCGGCCGCTGGGGTCACCCAGGTAGCCGCAGGGACAGGGATTCATCGCCGCCACCAGCTGGAAGCGGGCCGGAAAGCGTACCCGTTCCCGCGCCCGGGCGATGACGATTTCGCCGCTCTCCAGGGGCTCGCGCAGCACTTCCAGTACCTTGCGATCGAATTCCGGCAACTCGTCGAGAAACAGCACGCCGCGGTGGGCCAGGGTGATCTCGCCGGGACCGGGTCGGCTGCCGCCGCCCACCAGCGCTGGACCAGACGCCGAATGATGCGGCTGGCGAAAGGGTCTCTGCGGCCAGTGTTCCAGCGGCTCGGGGCCGGCCACCGAATGGATGGCGGCCACCTGCAGCGCCTCTTCTTCATCCAGGGGCGGCAGCAGCCCTGGCAGGCGACTGGCGAGCAGGGTCTTGCCGGTTCCCGGTGGACCGGCCAGCAGGAGATTGTGGGCACCCGCCGCGCCCACCACCAGGGCGCGCTTGGCCGCCTGCTGGCCCTGCACCTCGGCGAGATCGGGATAGGGCAATGGGGTCCGCAGCAGGCCGCTGGGCTGATAGGGGGCCAGCACGGCCTGGCCACTCAGGTGACCGGCGAACTCCAGCAGGTGATCGACCGCCAGCACCCTGAGGCCACTGGCCAGGCAGGCTTCCTCGGCGTTGGCGCGGGGCACCACCAGGATGCGGCCGGCGGCTCGGGCCGCCAGCGCCGCAGGCAGCACGCCGCGCACCGCCCGCACCGCGCCCGACAGGGCCAGCTCACCCAGGCATTCATAGCCGTCGAGGCCCGGCGTCGGTAGCTGTCCGCTGGCGGCGAGGATGCCGATGGCCAGGGCGAGGTCGAAGCGACCACCGTCCTTGGGCAGGTCGGCGGGCGCGAGATTGAGGGTGATGCGACGACTGGGGAATTCGAAGCCGGCATTGAGGATGGCGCTGCGCACCCGATCCTTGGCTTCGCGGACGGCGGTTTCCGGCAGGCCGACCAGGGTGAGGGCGGGCAGGCCATTGGCCAGGTGCGCCTCGACCAATACCGGCGGCGCTTCCACGCCCACCTGGGCGCGGGTATGAACGAGGGCAAGCGACATGATCTCTCCTTGATCGTGATTCGCCAGACTCAGGGCTGCACCATCCTGGCGCGCCCTTGGGGATCAATCGGCGGGCGCGACGTCCGTGGCCGGGGTGATCGGCGGCTTGACCTCGGCGGTCTGCGGCTTTTCCAGCTCGGTCAGGCGTGCCTCGAGGGCCTCCAGGCGCGCACGGGTGCGGGCCAGCACGGCCATCTGGGCATCGAATTCGTCACGGCTGACCACATCGAGCTTGCTCAGAGCACCTTGCAGCAGGGCCTTGAACTGGCTCTCGATCTCGGCCTTGGGTAGCGGCGAGTCCTGACCGAACAGCCGGCTGGCCTGCTGAGTCAGGGAATCGAACAGCGAACGGGTCGTGGACATGGTTTATCCCCTGCAATGGATCAAGGCGCGAGTGTAGCACAGCGGGGTGTGCCACCCCGGGCAGCGCCTCTGCACCGCTTTGGTGCCAGTCCCGTGCCAGAGCTGTTCGCTGTTGGTGCAAAGTCCTGCCCGCCGGGCCGAGCGTTGCCCCTTCAGGAGGCGCGCCAGGCGGGCTGGCGCCCGAAATCCGTACGCCTTCACAAACCTGGCAAGCTTTCTGCTACTGCCGATGCAGAGACGGGCGTCAGAGGCGCATGGGGTAGAGGCGCCCTCTGGCCGCTTCTGCCGTAACCACGGCGATTACCACGTCAACGGTTAAACAGACGGTCACTGCGCTAGACTTGGGCCGGGGTTTGTTTTCCTGGGGCCAGTCAACTCAATCGGGAGAAGTTCATGAAACTAGTCACCGCCATCATCAAGCCGTTCAAGCTCGACGACGTGCGTGAGTCGCTGTCCGAGATCGGTGTGCAAGGCATCACCGTTACCGAGGTCAAGGGCTTTGGCCGTCAGAAGGGCCACACCGAGCTCTATCGCGGCGCCGAATACGTCGTCGACTTCCTGCCCAAGGTCAAGATCGACGTCGCCATCGCCGACGATCAGCTCGACCGCGTCATCGAGGCCATCACCAAGGCCGCCAACACCGGCAAGATCGGTGACGGCAAGATCTTCGTGGTGAATCTCGAGCAGGCCATCCGCATCCGCACCGGCGAAACCGACACAGACGCCATCTGACGCGCTAACCGACCGCCCAACCCCACACGAGCCCCAGGAGAAACAACGATGACTCTGCGCACCTACGCAGGGCTAGGAGCCCTCATGTCTTTCGTAGCGCTGCCGGGCCTGGCCATGGCCCAGGAAGCGGCTGCGGCACCAGCCATCAACAGCGGGGATACGGCCTGGATGCTGGTCTCGACAGCCCTGGTGCTGTTCATGACCATCCCGGGTCTCGCGCTGTTCTATGGCGGCATGGTGCGTGCCAAGAACGTCCTCTCGGTGATGATGCAGTGCTTCGCCATCACCGGTCTCATCAGCATCCTGTGGATGGTCTACGGCTACAGCCTGGCCTTCGACACCACCGGCATGGAGAAAGGCGTCACCAACTTCAATTCCTTCATCGGCGGTCTGGGCAAGGCCTTCCTGTCCAGTCTGCAACATGATGCCGTGACCTCGGCCACCGCCCTGTTCCCGGAAAGCGTCTTCGTCACCTTCCAGATGACCTTCGCCATCATCACCCCGGCGCTGATCGTCGGTGCCTTCGCCGAGCGCATGAAGTTCTCCGCCATGCTGGTCTTCACCGGCCTGTGGTTCACCTTCGTCTACGCGCCCATCGCCCACATGGTCTGGAGCGGTGACGGCGGCCTGATGTGGGACTGGGGCGTACTGGACTTCGCTGGCGGCACTGTGGTGCACATCAACGCCGGTGTGGCCGGTCTGGTCGCGGCCCTGGTCCTGGGCAAGCGCAAGGGCTATCCCACCACTCCCATGGCTCCGCACAACCTGGGCTATACCCTGGTCGGTGCCGCCATGCTGTGGGTCGGCTGGTTCGGCTTCAATGCCGGTTCCGCCGCCGCTGCCAACGGCACGGCCGGCATGGCCATGCTGACCACCCAGATCGCCACCGCCGCTGCCGCCCTGGGCTGGATGTTCGCTGAGTGGATCACCCACGGTAAGCCGAGCGCCCTGGGCATCGCCTCCGGCGTGGTCGCCGGTCTGGTCGCCATCACCCCGGCCGCCGGTACTGCCGGTCCCATGGGCGCCCTGATCATCGGCCTGGCCGCTGGCGTGATCTGCTTCTTCACCGCCACCAGCCTCAAGCGCAAGCTTGGCTACGACGACTCCCTGGACGCCTTCGGCGTGCACGGCATCGGCGGCATCGTCGGCGCCCTGCTGACCGGTGTCTTCGCCGCCCCGTCCCTGGGTGGCTTCGGCACCGTCACCGATATCGGCGCCCAGCTGTTCATCCAGTTCAAGGGCGTGGCCTTCACCATCGTCTACACCGGTATCGTCACCTTCGTGATCCTCAAGGTGCTGGACGTGGTCATGGGTCTGAGAGTCAACGAGGAAGAGGAAACCGTGGGTCTGGACCTCACCCTGCACAATGAGCGTGGCTACAACCTGTAAGCCGCCGCTCTGGAAAAAGGCGCCGCGAGGCGCCTTTTTAATGTCCGCCATACGGCTGGAACAACCGCCATCCTGCTGTGTCTAGACTGCACGCCAGCGGTGTGCAATCACCGCTTTGCTTTTCCGATCGTCGCGCTAGAATGCGCGCCCAGTCAGTCGGCGGGGGTTGTTCATGTGGCTGCAGCGGAGCTTTTCCCTGCGCGCGCGCGCGCGTGGTTTCCATCTCGTCACCGCTGAGGTGCTGGAGCAACTGCCCGAGCTTGGCGAGTGCCGGATCGGCCTGCTGCACCTCTGGCTGCAGCACACCTCGGCCTCGCTGACCATCAATGAGAATGCCGATGGAGCGGTGCGGCGCGACTTCGAGCGGTTCTTCAATCAGCTGGTGCCCCAGGGGCAGGCCGGTTATGAACACGACTACGAAGGGCCGGACGACCTGCCCGCGCATTTCAAGAGCAGTCTGCTCGGCTGCAGCCTGAGTCTACCGGTCCAGGCAGGGCGCCTGGCCTTGGGAACCTGGCAGGGCATCTATCTGGGCGAGCATCGCGACCAGGGTGGCGCACGGCGCCTGATCGCGACACTGCAAGGCGAATAGCCAGGAATTTTTTTTAGGAGGCCGCGTCAAAACGCGCGGTCCGATTTTGCCAAAGTCTGTGGAGGCGGTTTATGAGCGACGAAGATATGGAGCAGGACGACCTGGAGACAGGCGCGGAAGAAGAGGGCGATAACGAAGACTTCGCTGCCGCAACCGACGACGCCGAGCAAGAGGAGAGCGGGGAAAGCGAAGCGCCCGCGTCCGGGAGCAAGGCCAAGAAGAAGCGTGAAGTCGAGCCCGAGGAACTGCCTTCGGTGGAAGCCAAGCAGCGCGAGCGGGATGCGTTGGAAAAGGCCATGCAGGACTTCCTGGCCCGTGGTGGCAGGGTTCAGGAGATCGACGCCAATGTAGTCGCCGATCCGCCCAAGAAGCCTGACAGCAAATATGGCAGTCGTCCTATCTAGGACCTTGCCATACCGCCTTCGAAACCCCGCCTCGGCGGGGTTTCGTCTATCTGACGATTACAGCAGGACCATCACCATGATGAAGCCGGTGAAGGCCGCAGCCATGGTCGCAAGGCAAGCCATGCAGATTACATCATCTCTCTCATACATGTTGGCAGCGCCCTAAAGCCTAATGGGTGATGGCATTCTGCTCCTATGGCAAACATCTCCCTGTGTGGCTCATCGCAAAAGGCCATCATCTCGCCGCCGTGATGCCAAGCAGTTCACCAATGGCGGGGCGGACCGTAATAGGGTCGGGGTTCATAGGCCGGCTGGTAGGGGTAGTAGCCCCGCGGTACCGGTCGCCAGTGGGGGCGCCATAACCCGGTTGTGGGTAGGGCTGGTAATAGCTGTAGGGATAGCGATCCCTGCGGTAATAGGGGTGATGCCGATGATGCCGTCGAAATTCGCCTGCCGG
The DNA here is from genome assembly GCF_014522265.1 of Pseudomonas oryzihabitans. Lineage (GTDB taxonomy): Bacteria > Pseudomonadota > Gammaproteobacteria > Pseudomonadales > Pseudomonadaceae > Chryseomonas > Chryseomonas aestiva. Next base: position 1,215,039 of record NZ_CP017024.1, on the reverse strand, counting down.
CAGGAATTCGCCGCCCTCGGCGACCACCGCGGGGTGGTTTGCCCAGGGTTGCCCCTGGTCAGGACCCTCGTAGGCGGCAGCCAGGCTGCTGGCGGTCAGGGTGGCGGTCAACAGCAGAATCAGCGACGCTCGCGATGCCATGGTGCTCTCCTCGCGGCGCTCGATAGGCCGCGTCACCATGAAACACCTTTGGCGGTCAGCGGACGTCAGGCCAGGTAAAGGTCCGGTAAGGCCGCCCCGCCGGCTCAGGCCCAGTCCAGGCCCTGCATGCCCACGGCGACGATGAGTGCCATGGCCAAGAGACCGATGCCGCACATCAGGATGGTCAGCTCCAGCTGATCCAGACGCCGCTTCATCCCTGCCACCAGTGCCATAAGGTAAAACCGATGAGCGCCATGACCAGGCCGAGAAACAACCGGTTCAGCCAGAGGCTGACGCCGTTCAGGAGTCTGAGCCAGAAGGGTGCGGTGGGCTCGACGGCAAGCGGACCGGGCTGAGCGACGGCTTCCTGAGCGAGAACGCCGGGCAGGGTGGGAGCGACAAGGGGAATCGAGGGGATGGGCATGCAGTGAGCGCCTCCGTGCGCCTTATGCGAGGTCTGGCTGCGCCCGATGGCCAGCCAAGGTCGAGCGGCGTCCTGAACAGGCTGCCACTTCTGCGCTCGATCATCGCCGAAATCCTCTACCGCCGGGGGACGACCTCGTGAAAAGGTCGGGCGGATCGCACTCTTTACCGCAAATGGCAGAGCACCTGAGGCCACGATGGCGACTCCTGGGGGACGCAGATCCCTGCGAGACTTGAGCGTCTGATCGGACCGGCGCAGTCTGGACGACCTTAGCGCGCCCTGGCGCGAGGCCCAGCGAGAAAACTTCATGCTCAATCTGTTTCGCGACCTGCCCGATGCCTCCGCGGCGGAGGTGTTCACCTCCCTGCTGGAGCGACCTGGCTGCCGCATCGAGCGGATCGTCTCCCAGGGCCAGACGACGCCGGCGGAGGCGCCCTGGCGGCAGGCCCATGAGGAATGGGTGCTGCTGCTGAAGGGCGCTGCACGGATCGCCTTGGAGGGGCGGGAGGTGGTGCTCGAACCGGGCAGTACGTTGTTTATCCCGGCTGATACCGAGCACTGGGTGACCTACACCGATCCCGCGATCGCTACGGTGTGGCTGGCGATCCATCTCGGTGCGGTGGACGGGGCTCCAGCACCCACCTGAAGCGACACTCGGACTCTTCCGGCCAGGCACCAACGGCTCGGGTCACTGCAAAGGCGTCCTGAGCGGCAGGTGAAGGGCGCGCTCGGCCTTTGGATGCGAGCGGGTAAGAATCGCAGGCACAAAAAAACCGGCGCTAGGCCGGTTTCTCTGATTTCCAGATCCCGCAGGATCCGGAAGCTTGTCTTGGTGCCCAGGGACGGAATCGAACCGCCGACACGGGGATTTTCAATCCCCTGCTCTACCAACTGAGCTACCTGGGCAACGGGGCGCATTAAAAGCGTTTCTCGACCTTGTGTCAACAGTGAGCCCAAAAAATATTTAGATTTTTCGGGCGCTTAGCCGTCGACTCAGGCGCTGGGAGGTACGTAACCCTCGGCCTGGGCGTAGTCTTCACCGGACAGGAACTTGTCCATCTCGGCCTGCAGGAACTTGCGATCCTCGGCGTTCATCATGTTCAGCCGGCGCTCGTTGATGAGCATGGTCTGGTGCTTCTGCCACTCTTCCCAGGCCTGCTTGGAGACGTGCTGATAGATGTCTTCGCCCTTGGCGCCGGGATAGGGCGGGCGATCGAGGGCGGGCAGCTCCTGCTTGTGCTTGCGGCACATCACGGTGCGGGTCATGCGGGTTCTCCTTTGAGCGCCTGCTCGGCGCGCTTGAGCAGTTTCTGCACCGGGGCGGCAAGGCCCAGGCGCGGCGGGGAGGCGAGGTTATACCAAAGCCAGTCGCCCTCGGCCACGCGGTGCTGGCGGTGGTCCACCTGTACCAGCCAGGGTTCGATGGCCAGCTGGAAGTGGCTGAAGGTGTGCACCAGGCCGGGCAGCGCCTGACGTTCGTCGATGACCAGGCCCTGGCGTTCGGCGAGGGCTTCGAGCTCGGCCGCATCGGCCACTTCCGGCGGCCCCCAGAGACCGCCCCAGAGACCGGTCGAGGGGCGACGCTGCAGGAGTACGGCATTGGCGTCGTTGACGAACAGCGGCATCAGCGTCTGTCGTTGTGGCAGGGTCTTGCGCGGCTTGGGCGTGGGAAAGGCGGTTTCCTGGCCCTGCAGATGGGCGCGGCAGCCCGGCTTGACCGGACACAGCAGGCAGCTGGGCTTGCCGCGGGTGCAGAGGGTGGCGCCCAGGTCCATCATCGCCTGGGTGTAGGGGCCGACCCGCTCGTGGGGCATCAGGCGATCGGCCACTTCCCATAGGCGGCGGGCCACGGCGGGTTCGCCGGGATAGCCGGCGGTGGCGGTGTAGCGGGCCAGGACGCGTTTGACGTTGCCGTCGAGGATCGGGGCGCGGATGTCCATGCTCAGACTGGCGATGGCGCCGGCGGTGGAGCGGCCGATGCCGGGCAATTCGGCCAGGGCTTCGACGCTGCGGGGGAATTCGCCGCCATGACGCTCCACCACGGTCTTGGCGGCCTTGTGCAGGTTGCGCGCGCGGCTGTAGTAGCCGAGGCCGGTCCAGAGGTGCAGGACCTCGTCTTCCGCAGCCGCGGCCAGCGCCTCGACGGTAGGGAGCGCCTGCATGAAGCGATCGAAATAACCCAGGACGGTGGCGACCTGGGTCTGCTGGAGCATGATCTCCGAGACCCAGACGCGATAGGGCGTCACGCCCTGTTGCCAGGGCAGGTCCTTGCGACCGTGCAGGTCATACCAGGCCAGCACGGCGGTACCAAAGTCGTCATCAGTCATCGACGTTGCAGCAGCCCTCGGATGGCATTCTGGATGTCGGGGCTGATCTTATCACCGAGCTTCTCTTCGATTTTTTCGTTCAGACGATTGCCGGCGGCGCGGGCGACGATCTGGCCCATGGCCTCGCGATCCAGGCGGCAGGCCTTGGCGCCCAGCTCCAGGGGGCCGCGGCACTGCAGGGGCCACTCGATATCCGCATAGCGCTCGCCGACCTGGCAGCCAGGGTCGGAAGCGGCGTTGGTGTCGCCCTGCACGGTGATGCCCAGCCGGTAGTCCAGGCCGAGGGTACGCAGGTCGATGTCGCCCGCGCCCTTCACCGCAAGGCCGGGCACGCTGACGCTGAGGTCCTGGTTGCGGGCCACGCCGTTGACGATGCTGAGGCTGCCGCTCAACTGGCGGAAGGGGGTGTTCTGGCCGGCATGGGGCAGCTCCAGCGGCTTGCGGTTGAGCAGGGCGATGCCCTGGCACAGCTGGCTTTCGACATTGGCGTCGATCAGCTGGCCGTTGCGCAGGGCGAAGCGCGCGGTACCGCCCAGGTTGTCGATCAGGGTGCGCTGGCTGGCGCCCGAGCTGCGCAGGTCGGCGTCCAGATCGAGCTGGCCTTCCACCGGCGGCTTCTGGCCCTGGGCCTGGAGGATGCGCTCCACCGGTACGCCCTTGATGCGCTCGCGGGCGATCAGTTGCGGCTGGGCGCCGCGCACGTCGAGGGCGCCGTTGGCTTCGAAGCGACCACCGAACAGCTCGCCTTCCAGGGCGCTGAGCTGCAGTTGGCCGTCAGCGGCCCTGGCCTTGAGGCTGGCGCCCTCGAAGGGCAGGCGATTGAGGGTCAGGTGCTGCAGGCCGAGGTCGACCTCGGCGTCCAGGCTGCGCAGGCGCTCCACCGGCAGCAGGGTTTCCTGACTCCAGGCGTGCTGGGTCGGCGCCTCGGGCAGCGGCGAGTTGCCCTGGGCGGCGATGGCGTCGACCTGGGCGACCTCTTCCTGGCGCGCGCCATTGGCCTGGCGTGCCGCGGCGGCCTTGGCCGGCAGGTAGCGATCCAGGTCCAGGCGATCGCCGCTGAGCTGGATGCGCAAGGCGCGGCGGGCGATGTCGGCGATGGCGACGCGGCCCTTGAGGGTGCTGTCGTCCAGCTGGAAGTTGAAGTCGTCCAGCGCCAGGGCGTTGCGGCTGGCCTGCACCTGGGCATTCATCTCGAAGCGCTGCAGGGTCTTGGTATCGGCCATGGCCGGCAATTCGACGCCGATACTGTCGAGGAAGGCGCGCAAGTCCAGGCGGGCGATGGAGACACGCCCGGCCAGCTGCGGATCGCTCTCCAGGCCGGTCAGCTTGAGATCACCGAGGGCCTTGAGGTCGTTGGCGGTGAGCTTGAGGCTGGTCCACTCGGCGGTCTGGGCGCGGCGGTCGACGGCCAACTGGCCGCTGGCGGAATAGTTGACCAGCTTGCCGTTGAAGGGCTCGCCACTGGCGTCGCCGGTCAGCTGGAGATCATCCAGGGCGTACTGCTGGCTGGCCGGATCGAAGCGGAATTTGCCATTGAGCAGCACGGTGGCGTTGACCGGCGGCTGGGTGGTGCTGGCGGTGCCGGCCAGCTTGATGGGAATGGGCGTGCCGGCGTAGATGGCCCCGGTCTCCAGGTCGATACCCTCGAAGGCATAGCGGGCGCCGTTGCGGGCATCGCTGTATTCGACCCGGGAATTGCGCACGGTCAGGCTCTCGACATTGAGCTTGAGCGGCTGGCGTCCCGTGGTCGACTCGCCCGAGGTACCCGTGGCGGTATCAGCCGGCGCGGCGCCCGGGTCCGCCTTGGGCGCCGGGCGGCCGATCTCGGCCCAGTTGGTGCGACCCTGGTCATCGCGGCTGGCGGTGAGGTCCAGACCGTCGATCTTGATGTCGCTCATCTCCAGGTCGCGGCGCAGCAGCAGCGGCAGCAGGCGGACCGAGAGGATCAGTCGCTGCACCTGCGCCAGCTGTCGATCGGGGGTGGCGGCGCTGGCCAGGGTGGCATCGTGCAGTTCGACGCCCAGCCAGGGGAACAGACTCCAGCCGATATCCCCCTTGAGCTGCAGGTCGACGTTGGCCTTGTCGCGCGCCAGCTGGCGGATCTCGTCCTTGTAGTCGTTGGGATCGACCAGGTGGGTGAGGGCGAAGCCTACGGCGACCAGCAGGAGCAGCAGGCCGACGAGGACGATACCCAGCACTTTGGCGAAAGCTTTCATGACGAGGAAATTCCTGTTCCGACGGGCGATGGCGCGACTGGCCAGTATAGGGGCTCGGTCGCGCCCGATGACATCGAGGTGTCGGCGCTGTGACAGCCGTGGTACTCGCCCGTTTCGTCGGATGGCTGATGCCGCCCGTACCCTGGCAAATGAGCAGGGCTGGCAGTTGGCTAGGGTGCGCTTTAATGTCGCGCACCTCTGGTCGGTTGGCGCCGTTTCTTTGACTCGTTTACGGGGAAGCGTGCAGGGAATGTCCACCGGCCTGGACGCAATACACTAGAAAAGGGCTGAACCCATGAGCACTACTCTCACTGCTGGCGGTGTCGCTTCGGCACGTCCGGCTTTCCTTTCCAAGGAGCGCATCGTCGCCCGGCCCGGTTTCAACCGCTGGCTGGTCCCGCCGGCCGCCCTGGCCATCCACCTGTGCATCGGCATGGCCTACGGCTTCTCGGTCTTCTGGCTGCCGCTGTCCAAGGCAATCGGCATCACCGCCGCCGTGGCCTGCCCGGTGGAAATGGGCTTCTTCGAGCAGATCTTCAGTGCCACCTGTGACTGGAAGATCTCCCAGCTCGGCTGGATCTATACCCTGTTCTTCATCTTCCTCGGCTGCTCGGCCGCCCTGTTCGGTGGCTGGCTGGAACACGCCGGTCCGCGCAAGGCCGGGGTCGTCTCGGCCCTGTGCTGGTGCGGTGGTCTGCTGATCTCCGCGCTGGGCATCTATACCCACCAGATCTGGATGCTGTGGCTGGGTTCGGGCGTGATCGGCGGTATCGGTCTGGGCCTTGGCTACATCTCGCCAGTGTCGACCCTGATCAAGTGGTTCCCGGACAAGCGCGGCATGGCGACCGGCATGGCCATCATGGGCTTCGGTGGCGGCGCCATGGTGGGTGCACCCCTGGCCGACGCCCTGATGCGTCACTTCGCGTCGGCCACCGAAATCGGTGTCTGGCAGACCTTCCTGGTCATGGCGGTGATCTACTTCGTGTTCATGCTGAGCGGTGCCCTGGGCTACCGCGTACCGCCGACCGGCTGGAAGCCCGCGGGCTGGACGCCGTCCACCAAGAAGGCCGGCAGCAACATGATCACCAATCGCCACGTCCACGTGAGCAAGATCTGGGGCATCCCGCAATTCTGGCTGGTCTGGGCCGTGCTCTGCCTGAACGTGACCGCCGGCATCGGCATCATCGGCATGGCCTCGCCGCTGCTGCAGGAAGTCTTCGGTGGCCGTCTGCTGGGCAATGGCCTGGCCTACGGTGAACTCAGCGCCGATCAGCTTAAGCAGATCGCCGCCATCGCCGCCGGCTTCACCGGCCTGCTGAGCCTGTTCAACATCGGCGGTCGCTTCTTCTGGGCATCCTTCTCCGATTACATCGGCCGCAAGATGACCTATTTCGTCTTCTTCACCCTGGGCTTCGTGCTCTATGCCATCGTGCCCTGGACCGGTCACCTGGGCAGCGTGGCGCTGTTCGTCTTCGCCTTCTGCCTGATCCTGTCCATGTACGGCGGCGGTTTCGCCACCGTGCCGGCCTACCTCGCCGACCTGTTCGGTACCCAGATGGTCGGTGCCATTCACGGTCGCCTGCTCACCGCCTGGGCTGCCGCCGGCGTCTTCGGTCCGGTGCTGGTCAACTACCTGCGCGAGTACCAGCTGAGTATGGGCATCCCCGCGCCCAGGTGTACGACATCACCCTGTACATCCTGGCCGGTCTGCTGGTGCTGGGCTTCATCTGCAACCTGCTGGTGCGTCCGGTCGCCGACAAGCACTTCATGACCGAGGCCGAACTCGCCGTCGAGCGCGCCAATGGCCATGACAGCAACGCCGGCAGCGCCCAGGTGCTGGAGTGGAGCGCCGATCCCAAGACCAAGCCGCTGGCCATCGCCGCCTGGCTGGCCGTGGGCATCCCGCTGGCCTGGGGCATCTGGATCACCCTGCAAAAGACCGCCGCCCTGTTCAGCTGAGTCGCAGCCGAACCGGACGGTAACCGGGCGGCGTCCCCAGGCGGGCGCCCCTCGCGGCGGGACGCCTCGTCCCGCCGCGCTTTCGATCCAGCCCCCGCGCCCCTATAATATCGGCCCTTTCGCCCACCGATTTTCGCGGAGCAGGCTATGGCCGAACGCAAGGCAACCGTCGAGCGCAACACCCTGGAAACCCAGGTCAAGGTATCCCTGGATCTGGACGGCACGGGCGCAGCGCGCTTCGACACCGGGGTCCCCTTCCTCGAGCACATGCTCGACCAGATCGCCCGCCATGGGCTGATCGACCTCGATATCCACTGCCGCGGCGACCTGCACATCGACGACCATCACACGGTTGAAGACATCGGCATCACCCTCGGCCAGGCCTTCGCCAAGGCCGTCGGCGACAAGAAGGGCATCCAGCGCTACGGCCATGCCTATGTGCCCCTGGACGAGGCCCTGTCGCGGGTGGTCATCGACTTCTCCGGCCGACCCGGGCTGCACTGGAACGTGCCCTTCACCCGCGCCACCGTGGGGCGCATGGACGTCGACCTGTTCCTCGAATTCTTCCAGGGCTTCACCAATCACGCCCAGGTGACCCTGCACGTCGACAACCTGCGCGGCGTCAACAGCCACCACCAGATCGAGACGGTGTTCAAGGCCTTTGGCCGCGCCCTGCGCATGGCCCTCAGCGAAGATCCGCGCATGGCCGGTGTCATGCCCTCCACCAAGGGGTGCCTGTGATGCAGACGGTAGCCGTCATCGACTATGGCATGGGCAACCTGCACTCCGTGGCCAAGGCCCTGGAGCACGCCGGTAGCCACCAGGTGCTGGTGACCGGCGATCCCGCGGTGATCCGCGAGGCGGACCGCATCGTGCTGCCCGGCGTCGGCGCCATCCGCGACTGCATGGCCGAGATCCGCCGGCAGGGCATCGATGAACTGGTGCGCGAAGTCAGCCAGGACCGGCCCTTCCTCGGCGTCTGCGTCGGCATGCAGGCGCTGATGCAGCGCAGCGAAGAGAACGGCGGCGTGGACTGCATCGGCCTGTTCCCCGGCGCCGTGCGCCGCTTCCCGGGCGGCATGCAGGAAGAGGGCGAGACCCTCAAGGTGCCGCACATGGGCTGGAACGAGGTCAGCCATGTGCTCGACCATCCGCTCTGGCACAGCATCCCTGATCGCGCCCGCTTCTATTTCGTGCACAGCTTCTATGTCGAGGCCGGCAATCCGCGCCAGGTGGTCGGTCGCGGCCATTACGGCCTGGACTTCGCCGCGGCGCTGGCCGACGGCTCGCGCTTCGCCACCCAGTTCCACCCCGAGAAGAGCGCCGACTGCGGTCTGCAGCTCTATGCCAACTTCCTCGCCTGGGACGGCCGCTGGTAATGGCGCGCAAGCCGCCCGCGCCGCTGGTGACGCTCGAGCCCGAGCAGAGCCAGCGCCTGGTCACGGCCTTGCAGACCCTGCTGGACGATCGCTTCGAGGTCCGCCTGGGACGGTTCGAAGTCGAGGAACTGCTGGATTTCTTCGCCCGCGAGTGCGGGCCGCTGTACTACAACAAGGCGGTTGCCGACGTGCAGACCCTGCTCAGGGAGCGTGTCGACAGCCTGGAAAGCGACATCTGGGCGCTGGAAAAGCCCTAGATCGCCCTCACCCCCGAGCCAAGGTATTGCCATGCTGATCATCCCCGCCATCGACCTCAAGGACGGTGCCTGTGTCCGCCTGCGCCAGGGGCGCATGGAAGATTCCACCGTGTTCTCCGACGATCCCGTGGCCATGGCCGCCCAGTGGGTCGACGGCGGCTGCCGCCGGCTGCACCTGGTGGATCTCAACGGCGCCTTCGAAGGCCAGCCGGTCAATGGCGAGGTGGTCACCGCCATCGCCAGGCGCTATCCCGGCCTGCCGATCCAGATCGGCGGCGGCATCCGCTCGCTGGAGACCATCGAGCACTATGTGCGTGCCGGCGTCAGCTACGTGATCATCGGTACCAAGGCGGTCAAGCAGCCGGAATTCGTCGCTGAGGCCTGTCGCGCCTTCCCCGGCAAGGTCATCGTCGGCCTGGATGCCAAGGACGGCTTCGTCGCCACCGACGGCTGGGCCGAGGTCAGCGAGCTGCAGGTCACCGACCTGGCCCGTCGCTTCGAAGCCGACGGCGTCAGCGCCATCGTCTACACCGACATCGCCCGCGACGGCATGATGCAGGGCTGCAACGTGCCGGCCACCCGCGCCCTGGCCGAAGCCACCAGCATCCCGGTGATCGCCTCCGGCGGCATCCACAACCTGGGTGACATCCAGAACCTGCTCGACGCCCGCAGCCCGGGCATCATCGGTGCCATCACCGGCCGCGCGATCTACGAGGGCACCCTCGACGTCGCCGAAGCCCAGGCGCTGTGCGACAACTTCAAGGTCTGAGGACTCAGTCATGGCGCTGGCCAAACGCATCATCCCCTGCCTGGACGTGGACAATGGCCGCGTGGTCAAGGGCGTCAAGTTCGAGAACATCCGCGATGCCGGTGATCCGGTGGAGATCGCCCGCCGCTACAACGAGCAGGGCGCCGACGAGATCACCTTTCTCGACATCACCGCCAGCCACCAGGGCCGCGATACCACCCTGCACACGGTGGAGCGCATGGCCAGCCAGGTGTTCATCCCGCTGACCGTGGGCGGTGGCGTGCGCACCGTGCAGGACATCCGCAACCTGCTCAACGCCGGTGCCGACAAGGTCTCGATCAACACCGCGGCGGTCTTCACCCCGGAGTTCGTCGGTGAAGCCGCGGCACGCTTCGGTTCCCAGTGCATCGTGGTGGCCATCGACGCCAAGCGGGTCAGCGGCCCCGGCGAAACCCCGCGCTGGGAGATCTTCACCCATGGCGGGCGCAAGCCCACCGGCCTCGACGCCGTGGCCTGGGCGCAGAAGATGGAAGGCCTGGGCGCCGGCGAGATCCTGCTCACCAGCATGGACCAGGACGGCATGAAGAACGGCTTCGACCTGGGCGTGACCCGCGCCGTCAGCGAGGCGGTGGGCATCCCGGTGATCGCCTCCGGCGGCGTCGGCAATCTGCAGCACCTGGCCGACGGCATTCTCGAAGGCAAGGCCTCTGCGGTGCTGGCCGCGAGCATCTTCCATTTCGGCGAATGCACCATTCCCGAGGCTAAACGGTACCTGGCCGAAAAAGGGATTGTGATACGCTCCACAAAATCTTAAGCACCGGCGGTGCCGGCAGGGAGAGGGGCGTGCGCAAGGGAATCTGGGCCTGCTTGGCCGGTTTGCTGCTGGTATCCACCGCGGTCAGGGCGGAGCTTCCGGCGGGTTATCAGCTGACGCTGCTGACGGAAAACTTCCCGCCCTACAACTTCTCCGTCGATGGCAAGAACTTCGCCCGCGAGGGCGAGCTCAAGGGCATCGCCGTCGACATGGTCCGCGAGATGTGCAAGCGGGCCGGCATCTCCTACAACCTCACCCTGAGATTTCCCTGGGAGCGGATCTACGGCATGGCCTTGGATCAGCCCGACCACGGCGTCTTCGTCACCGCCCGGCTGCCGGAGCGCGAGGGCCTGTTCAAATGGGTCGGTCCCATCGGCCCGGATGACTGGGTCCTGCTCGGTCGCGCCGACAGCCACCTGCAGCTGCGCAGCCTCGACGACGTCCGCAAGCAGCAGCTAAAGATCGGCGCCTACAAGGGCGACGCCATAGCCGAGAGTCTCGTCCAGCAGGGCTTCCAGCCGGATCTTGCGCTGCGCGATCAGGAAAACGTGCAGCGCCTGGTTAAGGGACAGATCGATGTCTGGGCCACCGGTGATCCCGCCGGTCGCTACCTGGCCCGCCAGGAAGACGTGACCGGACTCAAGATGCTGTTGCGCTTCAACAGCGGCGAGCTGTTCCTGGCGCTGAACAAGCAGACCCCCGACGAGGTGGTACAGAAGCTGCAGAAGGCCCTTGACGACATGCGCCAGAGCGGCGCGGTTCAGACCATCTTCAATCGATATCTGTGATCCCGGCGGGCCGAGCGATCGGCGCGGACGGTCGCCTGAGGAGAGAGCTATGCGCAAGTCCTGGTTGGCCATCGCCGCCGTGCTGTTGAGTTGCACCCTTGGCCTGGGGACAGCCCGGGCGGAATTGCCAGCGGGCTATCGCGTGGTGCTGCTGACCGAGAACTTCCCGCCCTTCAACATGGCGGTGGACGACAAGAACTTCGCGCGTGACGACGCCATCGACGGCATCAGCGCCGATCTGGTGCGCGAGATGTTCAAGCGCGCCGGGATCGACTACAACCTCTCGCTGCGCTTTCCCTGGGATCGCATCTACAACCTGACCCTGGAAAGCCCCAACTACGCGCTGTTCTCCGTGTCGCGCACCGAGTCCAGGCTGCCGCTGTTCAAGTGGGTCGGCCCGCTGGGCAAGACCCGCAAGGTGTTCATGGCGCTGTCCGGCAGCACCCTCAAGGTGCCAGACCTGGCCACGGCAGCCCGGCTGCGCGTCGGTGCCTACAAGAATTCCGCCGTGAGCCTGATGATTCAGGAAAAGGGCATCGTCCCCATCGACGCCCTGCGTGATCAGGAGAACATCGCCAAGTTGCAGAAGGGCGAGATCGACGTCTGGGCCACCACCGACGTGGTCGCCCGCTACCTGGCCAAGCAGCAGGGCGTCAGCAACCTGCAGACCCTGCTCAGCTTCCAGGAATCCGACCTCTACCTGGCCCTGAACAAGGACACCCCCGACGAGGTGGTGACCCGCCTGCAGCAGGCCCTGGATGCCATGCGCCGCGAAGGCCTGGTCGACAGCATCACCAACAACTATCTCTAGTGCGCCGCCGCGTGGCGGGCGCCTGGCGAGTTGCGCTGGAGGTAAGCATTCGCCAGCGTCCTGTCTGGACGCGAGGTGCCAGGGATTCCGCATGGCCCCGGCAGCTGGACGGGGCCGCGAAGCCTTGAGGATCGCGGTGAGGTCAGCCGCAGTGAGCGCTGAACGTTGTAAAGGGATACTCGACGAAACCTCGAAAATGCGGCCTTGCGTCGCCAGGGAGTTGTAATGCAAAAGCTGTGGTTGCGTCTTGCAGGGGTACTGCTGGGTTGCACGCTGGGCTTGACCCAGGCCCGTGCCGAGCTGCCGGATTACTATCAGGTCGTGCTCCTGACCGAGAATTACCCTCCCTTCAACATGTCGGTCGATGACAAGAACTTCGCCCGCGATGACGCCATCGACGGTATCGCCACCGATGTCGTCCGCGAGATGTTCAGGCGTGCGGGCATCAAGTACAGCCTTTCGCTGCGCTTCCCCTGGGATCGCATCTATCGGCTGACCCAGGAGACGCCCAACTACGGACTCTTCTCCGTCGCCTACACCGAGGCGCGCAAGGATCAGTTCAAATGGGTGGGACCCTTCGGCCGTTCGAGCTGGACCCTGCAGGCGCTGCCGGGCAGCAAGCTGGACATCAAGACGCTCAAGGACGCCGCCCGCTATCGCATCGGTGCCTATCGCAACGATGTGATCAGCAAGACGCTGACCGCCCAGGGCATTCCGGTCATCGACGCCCTGCGTGATCAGGAAAACGTCGACAAATTGGTGAAAGGCCAGATCGATATCTGGGCTACCGCCGATCCCGTCGGCCGCTATCTCGCCAAGCAGCAGGGGGTGACCGGCTTGCAGACGCTGCTTCGCTTCAACGAGGTGGATCAGTATCTGGCGCTGAACAAGGACACGCCTGACGAAGTGGTGACACGCCTCAAGGCGGCCCTGGAACAGATGCGCAGGGAAGGGGTGATCGACAGCATCACCAACAACTACCTCTGATGCCTGGAAGCCGTCCGCCGGTCGCTAGCGATAGCGACCGCTGCGGCCGTGCCCGGGCATGGCCTGGTTGGCGCGCAGGGCGATCATCTGCGGCAGGTCGATGACTTCCACGCCCTGGGCCTTGAGCAGGGGCAACTGCTGGGCCAGCACCGCCAGGGTTGCCGGGTGCGGATGGCCGATCAGCACCGCGCTGCCCTGGCGCTGGGCCAGCCGCACGCCTTCGGCCAGCTGGGCCGCCACCGCCGCCGGAGTGGCGTCGTTGTCGAGAAAGACATCGCGCGAGACGCTGGCCAGGCCGATCTTCTGGGCTTCCGCCGCAGCCACGGTGGCAGCGCTGGTGCGGCTGTCGAGAAACAGCAGGTGACGCTCCTGCAGGACCTGCATCAACTCGGCCATGGCCGGTCGGTCCGCGGTCATGCGACTGCCTTCGTGATTGTTCACCCCATCCGCCTCGGGTACCCGCTCCAGCGCACGGTCCAGGCGTTGCAGGCGTTCGGCCGAAGACATCTCCGGATGCCAGGCATAGGGACCGCCGGCCGGGTCCATGGGCAGGTGCAGCAGCACGGTGCGTCCGGCACGGTGGGCGGCGGCGGCCAGTTCGGCGGCGTAGCGGGTCTCGGGGATGATCGCCAGGACCACCGGCGCGGGCAGTGCCAGGACCTGACGATCCCGGGCCGGATTCTGCCCGAGGTCGTCGATGACGATGGTCAGCTGCGCGGTGGCGGCCTGGGCAAGCGTGCCGACCAGGGCGAGCGCCCCGGCCAGTAGCCAGCGTCCAGCCCTCACGGGGTATGGGTGACGTTGAGTCCCTTGAGCAGCGACAGCGCCTGGGAGAGCTGGAAGTCGTCATCCTGCGGCCGTGGACTCTGGTTCGGCGCCTTGCTGCCGGTAGGCCGATCGGCGCCGCCATTGCCATTGCCCAGGTGACCGGCCAGATCGGCTTCGCGGAAGTATTCGTCGCCACCGCTCTGCGGGGTGACCTTGGCCGGCGCCACGGCGATGTCCGGAGTGATGCCCTGGGCCTGGATGGAGCGGCCGCTCGGCGTGTAGTAGAGCGCCGTGGTGAGCTTGAGCGCCCGGTCGTTGTTGAGCGGCAGCACCGTCTGCACCGAACCCTTGCCGAAGCTGTCGGTGCCCATGAGGATGCCGCGCTTGGAATCCTGCAGGGCGCCGGCGACGATCTCGGCGGCCGAGGCGCTGCCGCCGTTGATCAGCACCACCAGGGGCACCTTCTCGCTGGGATCGGCGGCATCGGCCGAGAAGCGCAATTCGGAATTGGGCAGGCGGCCCTTGGTGTAGACGATCAGGCCGTGGGTCATGAAGGCATCGGCCACCTCGACCGCCGACTGCAGCACCCCGCCCGGGTTGTTTCTCAGGTCGAGGATCAGGCCCTTGAGCTTGCCCTTGTTTTCCTGACGCAGCTTGGCGAGAGCCTTGACCGTCTCTTCGCCGGTATTCACCTGGAACTGCGAGATGCGCAGCAGGCCGTAGCCGGATTCGAGCAGCTGGCTCTTGACGCTGTTGACCTTGATCACCGCCCGCGCCAGCTTGACGTCGAATGGCTGGCCGCCACCGCGGACGATGGTCAGCACGATGGGGCTGCCCGGCTTGCCGCGCATCTTGTCGACCGCTTCGTTGATGGCCTGGCCCTTGGTCGGCTGGCCGTCGATCTTGACGATCAGATCGCCCGGTTGCAGGCGCGCCTTGGCCGCCGGGGTGTCGTCGATGGGCGAGACCACCTTGATGAAGCCGTTCTCCTGGCCGACTTCCAGGCCCAGACCGCCGAATTCACCGCTGGTAGTTTCCTGCAGTTCGGCGAAGTCCTTGGGTTCCAGATAGGCGGAATGCGGATCCAGGTTGCTGAGCATGCCCTTGATGGCGTTTTCCAGCAGGACCTTGTCCGACACCGGCTCCACATAGGCCGCCTTGATGCGGTCGAACACCTCGGCAAAGGTGCGCAGCTCGTCCAGCGGCAGCGGAGCGCTGGCCGGGGCCGCGGGCGCGGCGCCCGGTGCGACCGGCGTCACCGCAGCCGGCGTGCTCTGCGGCGATTGCGCCTGGACGACTCCGACGCCGCTGAACAGCAGGGCGAGGACCAGGACGGTGGGACGAAAGCGATGCGGCATGTGCAGCTCCTAAACCGAGGTGTGTCGCACTATCCCTGAGCACGGCACCAGATGACCGGGTCCGTCGGGCGGCCCTGTTGGCGGATGGCGAAGTACAAGGCGGAGGCTTCCTGACCGCCGCTGGCGCCGACGGTCGCGATGGCATCCCCGGCCTTGACCACGTCACCCGCAGACTTGAGCAGGCTCTGATTATGTCCGTACAGGCTGAGATAGCCATTCCCATGATCGATGATAACCAGCTGGCCGGCGCCTCTTAGCCAGTCGGCGAAGACCACTCGGCCGTCGTGCACCGCCTTGACCCGGGTGCCGGCCCCGGCCGCGATCAGGACACCGTCCCATTTCGCGCGGGGGTCGTCACCGCGGGCACTGCCGAAGCGGGCCACCAGACGGCCATCGACCGGCCAGGGCAGCTTGCCGCGGGCATTGGCGAAGGCGCCGCCATAGGCAGGTGCTGCACTAGACACCGCCAGCTCCGGGGCGTTCGAGGGGCGCGGGGCTTTCGGCTCGCTTTGCGCCTGGCGCCGTGCCGCTTCCCGCGCCTGGGCGGCGCGGGCTTCGGCCAGTTGTCGCTGCCGGGCTTCCTCGGCTTCGCGGGCCTGGCGCGCGAGGGTTTCCTCGATGGTCTTGAGCACCTTGTTCAGCGCTGCCTGATCCTGCTCGCGATTCTCGATCTCGCGACTCTTGTCGCGGTAGTCCGCGTTGATCTTGGCCAGCGCCGCCTGGCGCTCCTTGCGCACCTCGGCGAGCTCCGCCTGCCGCTTTTCCAGGTCTTCGCGGCGGGCGACCAGGTCGCCCTGTTCCTGCTGGATGCCCTGTTCCACCTCGCGCAACTCGCGCAGGGTGTCGTTGAAGCTGGCGAGCTGATCCAGGCGGGTGCGATTCAGGTAGTTGTAGTAGGTGAGGGTGCGGCTGACCTTTTCCGGATGCTCCTGGTTGAGCAGCAGCTTGAGGTATTCCTGGCGGCCGCTCTGGTAGGCGGCGCGCACCTGCACGGCGATCAGCTGTTGTTGCTCAGCGCGAGACTGGTCGAGCTTCTTCTTGCGCCCGTCCAGCTCTTGCAGCTTTTTTTCGCCGTTCTCCAGCTGCTTCTGCAGCGAGTCGACCTGCTTTTCCAGCTCGCCCATCTGGGTCTCGGTGCCCTGCAGCTGCTTCTGCACGCCGGACTTTTCGGCCTGCACCTGCTTGAGGACCTTCTGCATCTCCTGGATTTCCCGGCGGGTCTGCTCGATCTGCCGCTGGGTATCGGCGCGGTCGTCGGCCAGGGCGGGAGCGAGAACGCTGGCAAGCAGGAGAAGGGCGAGAACACGGCGCATGCGAGGTCGTACGTTTCTAGGGCGAAGCGCCTAGTATGCCCGTCACATCCGGCAAAAAAAACGGCAAGGTACGCCGTTCAGCGTTCACAGCCCGACCAGGCGGCCAGGCTGCGAACGAGAGGGCATTTCTACTTCAATAGCCGACGGTGAAGCGGGTGCGGTGATGAGCGGGCCGTTCGACCTCGTCCAGCAGGGCCACGGCGAAGTCCTCGTAGGAGATATGACTGTCGCCGGCCGCGTCGAACAGCAGGGCATCGTCGTCCAGGCGGAACCGCCCGGTACGGGTGCCGGGCGCGAAGACCATCTGCGGGCTGACGAAGACCCAGTCGAGGTCGCTCACCGTGCGCAAGGTGTCCAGGGTGGCGATGCCGGCTCCGGCTTCGCTGCGGTATTCAGCGGGAAAGGCTGGCGCATCGAACAGCCGCGAGCCGTCCGGCAGATTCAGGCTGGCGGCGCCGCCAACGATCAGCAGCCGCGGAATGCCGGTGGCGCGGGCGAAGTCGACCAGGGCGCTCGGCGCGAGGTCGGCGAATCTCAGGCTGCTGATCAGCACCTCATGACCGGCCAGGGCCGGGGCGGCCTGCAGATCGGTGACATCACCGGCGACCACCGTCAGGTCGGGCCGCGCCGCCAGGCGCGCGGGATTCCGTACCAGGGCGGTGACCCGGTGGCCGCGGGAGAGGGCTTCGTCGAGCAGGCGGCTGCCGACGTTGCCGGTGGCGCCGAGCAGGGCGATGGAGGTCATGGCTGGATTCCTCGGAAGTGAAGGGAAGCCAAGCCTAGGCAGAGCCGCGGAAGCCGCCAAGGAGGCAGTTCGAGATGAGCTGGTTACCTGCGGATAACCCGGGGCCGGCGAGGGTATGGCGCCATCGGGGGGCTGTGTATACTGGCCAGCATTTTTAGCCCTCCTTGGATAGCTCTTTCATTATGGAATTTATCGGTCGGGCGGTTGAATTCGCCACCCATCATCCGCTTCTCGTCGCCGCCTTCCTCGCCATCGTCGCCCTGATGCTGTTCAACGAGACCCGTCGTGGCGGGCGCAGCCTGTCCACCGGCGAACTCACCAACCTGCTCAACCGCGAGCAGGGCGTGGTCCTCGATATCCGTCCGAGCAAGGACTTCGCCGCCGGGCATATCGTCGGCGCGCTGAACATCGCTCAGGAGAAAGTCGCCAGCAGCCTGTCTCTACTGGAGAAGCACAAGGCCAAGACCCTGATCGTGGTGGACAGCGCCGGCCAGCAAGCCGGCGCCGTGTGCGGCGATCTGCAGAAGGCCGGCTTCACCGCCGCCCGGCTGAACGGCGGCATCGCCACCTGGCGTGCAGAGAATCTGCCCCTGGTGAAGTGAACCCCTAGCGTGGCCGCCCCATCGGCCACTGGAGACCGCGCATGTCTGACGTCGTCATCTATACCAGTGCCTGGTGTCCCTATTGCCATCGAGCCAAGCACCTGCTCGATCGCAAGAACGTGGCCTACCGGGAAGTCTCCGTCGATGGCCAGCCGGCGCTGCGCAGCGAGATGGCCCGCAAGGCCGGTCGCACCAGCGTGCCGCAGATCTGGGTCGGCAGCACCCACGTCGGCGGTTGCGACGAGCTCTATGCCCTAGACCGAAGCGGACGTCTCGATCCGCTGCTGTCCGCCTGACCAACACTCACAACTCAAGGCCCTACCATGACCGACCAAGCCAATGGCGCCCAGGAAGACGGCGCTCAGTTCTCCCTGCAGCGCATCTACATCCGCGACCTGTCCTTCGAGGCGCCCAAGAGCCCCGAGATCTTCCGTCAGGACTGGCAGCCCAACGTCAACCTGGACCTGGCCACCCGCCAGAAGACCCTGGGCGACGACTTCCACGAAGTGGTGCTGACCCTGACCGTGACCGTCAAGAACAACGAAGAGACCGCCTTCATCGCCGAAGTGCAGCAGGGTGGCATCTTCCTGATCAAGGGCCTGGACGCCGCCTCCATGGCCCATGCCCTGGGCGCCTTCTGCCCCAACATCCTGTTCCCCTACGCCCGTGAGGCGCTGGACAACATGGTGGTGCGTGGCTCCTTCCCCGCGCTGATGCTGCAGCCGGTGAATTTCGACGCCCTCTACGCCCAGGAACTGGCGCGTATGCAGACCGCCGGCGAAGCCTGATCGGCGCCGCGCGGTACCGGACGCCCCTTGCGAGGGGCGTTCTGCTGTCTGGTCCCAGGTCTTTTTTGGGGAGTGCCTAGGCCCTGTCTGCCTCTGGCTCGCGCGCCTTTGCGCCCGCTCTGAGCTTGCGGCTGGCGCGCCAGAGATCGAAGCTGAACACGGCCAGGCCCGTCCAGATGCAGATGAAGGCAAACAGCCGCTCACGGGGGAAGGGCTCGCCATAGAGCCAGACCGCCTGGATCAGCACCAGGGTCGGTGCCAGGTACTGCAGGAAGCCCAGCGTCGAATAGGGCAGCTTGCGCGCCGCGGCGTTGAAGCACAGCAGGGGAATCAGGGTGACCGGACCGGCCAGCACGATCAGCAGGCCCAGCGAGGACTGCCAGGTCTCGGCCTCCAGGCTCACCCCCGGGGTCAGCAGTGGCAGCGCGACCAGGGCGATCGGCACCAGCATCCAGCTCTCCACCACCATGCCCGGCAGCGCGGCCACCGGCGTCTGCCGCCGCACCAGGCCATAGAAGGCGAAGCTCAGCGCCAGCGCCAGGGAGACCCAGGGCAGTTGCCCCAGGGTCCACAGCTGCTGGGCCACGCCCAGCACCGCCAGGCCCACGGCGATCCACTGCAGCGGGCGCAGGCGCTCACCGAGAATCACCAGGGCGAGCAGGATGTTGACCAGCGGGTTGATGTAGTAGCCCAGGCTGGCCTCGACCACGTGGGCGTTGTTGACCGCCCAGATATAGACCAGCCAGTTGCAGGCCACCAGCGCGCCGGACACCGCCAGCCAGAGCAGCCGTCGCGGGTGGGCGCGCAACTCCGCCCACCAGCCGCGATGGCGCCAGACGAGCAGCAGGAGGGCGCTGAACAGGGCGGACCAGAGGATGCGCTGGAACAGGATCTCGGTCGCCGGCAGGGCCGCCAGCAGTTTGAAGAACAGCGGAAACAAGCCCCACAGCCCATAGGCGGTAAGGCCCAGGGCGTAACCCTGGCGCAAGGCAGACATGAGGGATCCTTAGGCAGGCAACTTTCTTGTCCGGGCAGGATAGCTCAAGGGGCTGCGGGATGTCGGAATGGGTGGGGCTTCCTGTCGTCAGCTCTGGCAGGCTGGCATCCCGCCCTCGCGGCCATGGCAGTGCGCCGCTGCGACCGCTGCGTAGGCGGCAGGCATTGTCTGATCGCGGCCATGGTGGTCCGCCAATGCGGCCGCTCCTGGGGGTCAGGTTCCGGTAAGAGCGGCCCATGGCCGCGATCAGTGTTGTAGCCTGGAAAACGGCACAGTCTTTTCCATTGAAGAGTTCATCGCGGGGCCTACCCTCACCCCGGCCCTCTCCCAAGGGGAAAGGGGGCATTGGCGCCTGTAGCGTGGAAAACGGCGCAGCCTTTTCCACTGAGTCGCACAAAGGCTAGAACAGTCGCAACGGCGCCTCGTCCAGCGCAGCGCGCTGTTCGCGCAGGGTGAGGATCTGGTCGCCCCAGTAGCGTTCGCTGCCGAACCAGGGAAAGCTCTTGGGAAAGGCCGGATCGTCCCAGCGGCGCGCCAGCCAGGCGCTGTAGTGCATCAGCCGCAGGGTGCGCAGTCCCTCGATCAGGGCCAGCTCGCGCGGCTGGAAATCGTGGAATTCCTCGTAGCCATCCATCAGCTCGGACAACTGCGTCAGCCGCTCCTGGCGATCGCCGGCCAGCAGCATCCAGAGATCCTGCATGGCCGGGCCGTGGCGGCAATCGTCGAGGTCGACCATATGGTAGGCGTCATCGCGACAGAGCAGGTTGCCCGGATGGCAGTCGCCGTGCAGGCGGATGACGTCGTAGCTGACACTCTCGAAGAGTTCGTCGAGGCGCAGGAGCAAGTCGCGCGCCACGGATTCATAGGCGGGCAGCAGGCTCTTAGGAATGAAATTGCCGGTGAGCAGGGTGTCCAGAGAGGCATGGCCGTAGCCCTGGACGTCCAGCGTCTCGCGGTGCTGGAAGGGTCGGCTGGCGCCCACCGCATGCAGGCGACCGAGCAATTGGCCGAGGCGATGCAACTGGTTGAGATCGCCTGGCTCCGGCGCGCGACCGCCACGGCGAGGAAAGAGCGCGAAGCGAAAGCCGGCATGGGTGAACAGCGTCTGGCCGTCGCGCTGCAAGGGCGCGACCACGGGCACCTCGCGCTCTTCCAGTTCGGCGGAAAAGGCGTGCTCTTCCAGAATGGCCGCATCGGTCCAGCGATCCGGCCGATAGAACTTGGCGATCAGCGGGGTCTCGGCTTCGATGCCGATCTGATAGACGCGATTCTCGTAGCTGTTGAGCGCCAGTACCCGGGCATCGCTGAGATAGCCCAGGCTTTCGATGGCGTCGATGACCAGGTCGGGACTCAGATTTTCGAACGGATGAGACATGGCGCGCTCCTCGGTCACGGGGGACGATGGCGATTGCCACCCTGCATCCGGGAGATGCTAGCGCATGCCCGAGCCCCATGGCGAAGGCTCGAGCGCTATCCGCTCGCCGGTCAGGCGCCGATCACACCGCCGTCTTCGCGGCTGATGACCATCACCGAGGAACGGGGCTGACCATCCGCTCGTTGCTCCGGGAATTGGGAGCCGCCTTCCTCGCCGGGGTGCTGGATGCCGACGAACATCGTCCGGTAGTCCGGCGAGAAGGCCATGCCGGTGACCTCGCAACCGACCGGGCCGACCAGGAAGCGGCGCATCTCGCCGCTGCGCGGATCGGCGCAGAGCATCTGGTTGTTGCCCATGCCCTCGTAGTCGCCCTTGTTGCTGTACTTGCCGTCGGTGAGCACCCACAAACGGCCGGCAGCGTCGAAGCCCAGGCCGTCGGGACTGTTGAACATGTTCTCGGCATTGATCTGCTGCGAGCCTGCTTCCGGCTTGCCCGGGTGTACCTTGGGATTGCCGGCGATGACGAACAGATCCCAGTCGAAGCTCAGGGCCGCGGCATCGTCGTCGCTCTCGCGCCAGCGCACGATCTGGCCGTAGAGGTTGTTGGCGCGGGGATTGGGGCCGCCCACTGGCATGCCGTCTTCACCGCGCTTGGTGTTATTGGTCAGGGTGCAATAGACCTGGCCGTCCTTGGGGCTGACGGCTATCCACTCCGGACGGTCCATGCGCGTGGCGCCGACCTGGGTGCCGGCCTGGCGGGCGTGGATGAGCACCTCGGCCTGGCTGGCGAAGCCGTTGGCGGCGGTGAGGCCGTTCTCGCCATGCACCAGCGGCAGCCACTGGCCGCGGCCCTTGGGGCGGTTCGGATCACGGTCGCCTTCGTCGAAGCGGGCGACATAGAGGGTGCCATGATCGAGCAGCTCGCGATTGGCCTTGGGATCGTCCTGCAGGCGATCGCGGCTGACGAACTTGTAGATGAATTCGCCGCGCTCGTCGTCACCCATGTAGACCACTACGCGGCCATTGCGGGTGCGGGTAAGGGCGGCGTTCTCGTGTTTGAAACGACCCAGGGCGGTGCGCTTGACCGGCTTGGCCTGGGGATCGAAGGGATCGATCTCGGTGATCCAGCCGTGGCGATTGAGCTCGTTGGGATTCTGCGCCAGGTCGAAACGGTCGTCGTGCAGGTGCCAGTCGTTCTCCACGCTGGCGTGCTTGACGCTGTAGCGCTTCTGGGCCGCATCGAACTTCAGGTTGGCATCGCGACTGCCGAAGACGTCGGTGAAGTTCTCTTCGCAGGTCAGATAGGTATGCCAGGGCGTGGCGCCGCTGGAGCAATTCTGGAAGGTACCCAGCACCTCGCGTCCGGCCGGGTCGGCGGCGGTCTTGAGCAGGTCGTGGCCGGCAGCCGGACCGCTGACGGCGATGGGCGTGTTGCCGTGCACCCGGCGGTTGTAGGGCGAGCCCTGGACGAAGTGCCATTGGCCGTCCACGCGCTTCACCTCGATCACCGAGACGCCCTCGGCGGCCTGAGCCTTGCGGGTGTCTTCCAGGGACTTGGGCGGCGTGCCGTGGCTGAGCAGGTAGCGGTAGTTGGTGTATTCGTTGTTGATCGCCATCAGTGCCCGATCCGGATCGTCCGGGAAGGGGTAGAAGGCCATGCCGTCGTTGTTGTCGCCGAATTGCACCGCCTGGTCGGCGGCGCTGGGGCTGCCATCGGGGCGGAAGGCCGGGCCATCGGTGTGCAGCGGCTGGCCCCAGCTGATGAGCACGCTGGCGCGATAGCCGGGCGGCACCACCAGGGTGTCGGCGGTGGAGGCCGGGATGTTGGCGAAGCCGATCAGGGGATTGCCCGTGGCCTCGCTGACAGCGTCGGCCAGGGCGCTGCGACCGAGCAGGCCACCGCCCAGGAACAGGGCCGCGCTGGCCAGGGCGCCGGCGCCGATGAAGCGGCGGCGGCTGAAGTGGACGAGGCGTTCGAGATCGGTCTGGTCGTTGTGCATGCTCATGGCTCCCTCACGGTGTGCAGGCGAGGCTAGTCAGACTAAATGACGTTTTGGTGACAGCGGCTAGTCGCCGGGTGGTGGCGTCCGCGCCAGGCAATAGACGTCGACCCGCCCGGCGCCGGCGCGCTTGAGCAAGCGCGCCAGGCTGTCGGCGGTGGCGCCGGTGGTGAGGACATCGTCCACCAGGGCCAGGTGGCGACCTTGCAGCTGGGCGTCCTTCACCAGGGCGAAGGCCTGCTTGAGATTGCGCCGCCGCTGGTTGGCGCTCAGACCCTGCTGGCTCTGTTGCTCCTGTACCCGCTGCAGTAACCTGCCATCCACCGGCAGTTGCAGCGTCTTGCCGAGCCAGCTGGCCAGCAGGGCGGCCTGGTTGAAGCCGCGTTGGCGCAGGCGCAAGGGTGAGAGGGGAACCGGCAGCAGCAGGTCCGGGCGTGGCTGGCCTTCGTCGAACAGATGCTGCAGATGCCGCGCCAGCAGCGCCCCGGCCAGGCGACCGAGACTGCCCTGGTCGCGGTGCTTGAATCTGTTGATCAGGGTGTCGACCGGAAAGGCATAGCGCCAGGGCGCCAGTACCTGGTCGAAGGCCGGCGGCCTGACCAGGCAGCTGCCACAAAGGAGGCCGTCTACCGGTAGGGGCAAGGCGCAGCATTGGCAGTGTGGCCCGAGCCAGGGCAGTTCGTTGTCGCAGCCTTCGCACAGCGGCAGTCCGGGCGGAAGCCAGGTGGCGCAGAGGGCGCAGTGGGTCCCGGGCCGCAGGCGTTGCCAGTGGCGCTTTAATACAGAGGAGAACGGTAGGGTCATGACGGCATCCGTGCCGAGCGAGAGCCCTACTGTGCCAGGCCGCCGGCCTGGCCACCAGTCAGCCGCGAATCAGCCAGCCCATCACCATCAGGCCCAGGATCAGCCAGATGACGCCGCCCACTATCGAGCGAGCCATGAAGGCCCGTACCGCGGCGTAGAGCAGCAGCAGGCCGATGGCCAGGACCACGAAGCTGATATAGGAGTCGTCCATGCCGATGGAGCGCGCCATGCCATGGAGAAAGTCGTGCACGGCATCGGCGATGCCGCCCAGGACCGAGCCGAACAGGTCGATGATAAAACGGATGACTTGGCCGAGCGCCGCGCCGAGCCAGTCGAAGAAGCCTTCAGTACGCATGGATGTTTCCAGATCCTTGGCAATGTCCCTTGGAACCCGCGAAGCCCGCCGGGTTCGCTGGTGATCCGCGCTACACTGCGCGTTTTCCGCAGTGTCTCTCAAGTTCTTAGTGATGACAGCTACCGACGCGCTACCCCTGATCCTGCTTCCCGGCCTGCTCTGTGACCAGCGCCTCTGGGCCACCCAGGCTGCCGACCTGGCCGACACCTGCCCGGTGTCCATCCCCGACCTCACACGCGACGTTGGCATCGCCGCGCTGGCCCGCCGGGTCCTGGCCGAGGCGCCACCGCGTTTCGCCCTGGGCGCCCTGTCCATGGGCGGCTATGTGGCCTTCGAGATCCTGCGCCAGGCGCCGGAGCGGGTAGTGCGACTGGCGTTGTTCGACACCATGGCCAGCCCGGATACCCCCGAGCGTGCCACCCAGCGTCGCGCCATGCTCGACCTGGCTGAGCGCGGTCGCTTTCTCGGCATCAGTCCGCAACTGCTGCCACGCCTGATCCATGCCTCGCGCCTGGGCACGCCGGTGGCCGATACCGTGCTGGCCATGGGCAAGGCGGTGGGCAAGGAGGCCTTCCTGCGCCAGCAGCAGTCGATCATCGACCGCCCCGATTCGCGGCCGACCCTGGCCCAGGTCCAAGTGCCCACCCTCATCGTGGTCGGCGCCCAGGATCAACTCACCCCGCCTGCCGAAGCCGAACTCATGGCGGCCGGCATCCAGGGCTCGCATCTGGTGGTGCTGGACGACTGCGGCCACCTGCCGCCACTGGAGCTGCCGGAACGGACCACGGCACTGTTGCGGGAGTGGCTGGCCTGACCCCTCGTCGCGGACGCTGAACCCCGGCGGCAGGCGGGCCTCCATTGGCAAAGCCTCTGGAGGCCCGCATGGCGCATCGCCCATCACTGTCCATCCTCTCCCTGGTGCTGGGGCTCGCCCCCACCACCGTGGCCCTGGCCGCGCCAGTGGGGGCCGGTCAGCCCGAGCAGCTGCATTTCGCCGACGACGGCGTCATTCCCAATAGCCGCCTGCCCGTGCTGCTCTATCGCCAGGTTCCTCTGGAAGGGACCGACCGTGCGGCGGCGCTGGAGCGACTGTTCGCCGACAACGCCTGGCCGCCGCAATGGCGCTACGGCGTCTATAGCTACCATCACTATCATCCCAATGCCCATGAAGTGCTGGGCGTGGCGCGCGGTCGGGCTACCCTGCGCCTGGGTGGCGAGCAGGGGCAGGATGTGGAGGTGACTGCAGGTGATGTGGTGGTGCTACCGGCGGGCACCGGCCACCGCAACCTGCAGTCCAGTGCAAATTTCCTGGTGGTGGGCGCCTATCCGCCCGATCAGCAGGACTTCATCACCCAGCGCGCCGATCCGGCCGCCCACGCCCACTCGGTCGGACTGATCGCCGGGGTGTCCTTGCCGGCAAGCGATCCGGTGACCGGGCGCGAGGGCGCACTGCCGGCGTTCTGGCGCTAGCAGAGGCGGGTCAGGGTGGCCTCGTCGGGCCGGCCGGCGAAAAAGGTCTTCAGCGCCTGGCGAAAGGGTTCGGGATCTTCGGCTACGGCGGCGAAGAGGGTGAGGCTGGAGTGGAACTTGAGATCGTCCGGTTGCCCGAACAGCGCGGTCGCGGACAGCTCCGGATGCTTCAGTGCCGCCGCAGTGATCTCCCGCAGGCGCGATCCCAGCAGCGGATGTGCGAGGTAGGCACTGGCCTCGTCGCGGGAGGCAATGGCGTAGTGGCGTGCCGTTTCGCTACGACCCAGTCCCTGGATCTGCGGAAAGATGAACCACATCCAGTGGCTGCGCTTGCGCCCGGCGCGGATCTCCGCCAGGGCGGTGGCATAGGTGTCGGCCTGGGCGTCGAGGAAGCGTTGCAGATCGTGAGTGGCGGGCATGGGGGAAACTCCGGGCCTTTTGCCTATCGGCAGACGGACCCGGAGGAAGTGCCGGTCACGAGACGAGCGGTCTAGCTGCGCACCGCGCGATAGCTGACCTCGCCGCCTGCGCTGACGTCGTCCAAATCGATCCGGGAGGTCTCCGGCAGGCTCAGGCCACCGACCAGGCCCAGCAGGGCGATCAGGATCAGGTAGAGCGCTGGCGAGAGGTTGCTGCCGGTGGCGCCGATCAGCCAGGTCGCCATCAGCGGGGCGGTGCCGCCGAAGATGGTGTAGGCCAGGTTGTAGGTGATGGCGCCGGCGGTGTAGCGCGTGCGGGTCGGGAAGACCTCGCTGAGCAGCGGCGCCGTCACCACGTTGCACAGTACCGCTCCGGCGCCCAGCAGCAGCGAACCCAGCAGGGCGCTGCCGAACTGGCCACTGCTGGCCAGCAGCAGCGCCGGATAGACGCCCACCGCCAGGACCAGGCTGGCCAGCACCGTGGTCATGCGCCGACCGATGCGGTCGGTGACACGTCCAGCACCGGGCAGGCGGCTGCGGCGGCGAACAGGGTGATCAGGCTGATGGCCAGCGCCGCGGCCCGGTCGAAGCCGCCAGCCAGCTGCAGGTAGGTGGAGAAGTAGGTGGTGAACATATAGAAGGACAGCGCCGTCAGCGAAATGAAGGCGCCCAGGCGCAGGATGGAACGGCCCTGCAGCCTGAGCGTCTCGCCCAGCGGCGAATGGCTGACCTCATGGTCGGCTTCCAGGGCCTGGAAGGCCGGGGTCTCGTCCAGCTTCAGCCGCAGGTAGAGGCCGATCAGACCCAGCGGCGCGGCGGCCAGGAAGGGAATGCGCCAGCCCCAGTCGGCCATGGTGGCGGCGCCCAGCAGCCGCTCCAGGCCCCAGGCGGTCAGGGCCGCGCTGGCGAAGGCGAGAAAGGTCGAGACCGGCACGAAGCTGCCATAGCGCCCGCGTCTATCGCGCGGCGAATGCTCCATCACGTAGGCGCAGGCGCCCGCGTATTCGCCGCCGGCGGAAAAGCCCTGAGCGCAACGGATCAGCGTCAGCAGGATGGGTGCCCAGATGCCGATGGTGGCGTAGCTGGGCAGGATGCCGATCAGGGCCGTGGCGCCGGCCATGATCAGGATGGTCAGCGCCAGGACCCGTTTACGGCCGATACGGTCACCCAGCAGGCCGAAGACGATACCGCCCAGCGGCCGGAAGGCGAAGGCCACGGCGAAGACGGCAAAGGTCTTGAGCAGCCCGGCGGTGGCATCGCCACTGGGGAAGAAGTGCGCGGCGATCAGGGTGGCGAGAAAGCCATAAAGGGCGAAATCGAACCATTCGACGAAATTGCCGATGGACGCGGCGGAGATGACCTTGCGCAGGGTGGCGGGTGAAACGGAAGTCGCTGTCTGGCTCATGGCGGGCCTCGGGAAAGGGCGGAGACGGAGGCAGAAATGGAGCGCCTTGTTTTATTGTCGAGAGATCGGGGCGTACCGCAGCTTCGACCCTAATCCTTTTCCCGTGACCGAGCAGTCCCGCCAGCGACTTGTCCACCGTTGGAACCGACTTCAGGAGCCCCGCCATGACCATGACGACCACCTATGCGGAAAAGGAGCCCGCCCGCACCGATGTCGACGCCCTGCCGGGTGTCACCCTGCTGGAGTTCGGCGCACCCTGGTGCGGCCACTGTCGTGCCGCCCAGCCGCTGCTGGCCACGGCGCTCGCGGACTACCCCGGCGTGCGCCATCTCAAGATCGAGGACGGCCCCGGTCGCCGCCTGGGACGCTCCTTTCGCGTCAAGCTCTGGCCTACGCTGATCCTCTTCAAGGACGGCCAGGAACTGGCGCGGCT
Organism: Pseudomonas oryzihabitans; assembly: GCF_014522265.1. Lineage (GTDB taxonomy): Bacteria > Pseudomonadota > Gammaproteobacteria > Pseudomonadales > Pseudomonadaceae > Chryseomonas > Chryseomonas aestiva. Next base: position 1,187,356 of record NZ_CP017024.1, on the reverse strand, counting down.
GGTGCGCCCGACGACGGCGGCCGCCCTGCGCGAAGCCCTGGCTGAAGCGGACTGACCGGTCGTTCCACTCGTCCTCGCCACGCTTGACAGGGCAGGCCTGGAACATTAGTTTCAAACAACTGTTTAAACGCCCTGGCGGAAGGTCTGCAGCGACGCTGCCGCCACCCTCGACAACAAGCATTCGCAAAGAGGTAACAGTCATGCCCGATTACAAAGCCCCCCTGCGGGACATCCGCTTCGTTCGCGACGAACTCCTGGGCTATGACGCGCACTACCAGAGCCTGCCCGGTTGCGGCGACGCCACTCCCGACATGGTCTCCGCCATCCTCGAAGAAGGTGCCAAGTTCTGCGAACAGGTGCTGGCGCCGCTCAATCGCATCGGCGACCAGCAGGGCTGCACCTGGAGCGAAGAGGGGGTGAAGACCCCCGATGGCTTCAAGGAAGCCTATGCCCAGTTCGTCGAGGGCGGCTGGCCGAGCCTGGCGCACAACCCGGCCCACGGTGGCCAGGGCCTGCCCGAGTCCCTCGGCATCTCCCTGTCGGAAATGGTCGGCCAGGCCAACTGGTCCTGGGGCATGTACCCCGGCCTGTCCCACGGCGCCATGAACACCCTGGAGCAGCACGGCACCGACGAGCAGAAGCACACCTACCTGGAAAAGCTGGTGACCGGCGAATGGACCGGCACCATGTGCCTGACCGAACCCCACTGCGGTTCCGACCTGGGCATGCTGCGCACCAAGGCCGAGCCGCGCGCGGACGGCAGCTACGCCATCACCGGCACCAAGATCTTCATCTCCGCCGGTGAACACGACATGGCCGAGAACATCGTCCACATCGTGCTGGCCCGTCTGCCCGACGCCCCCGCCGGCACCAAGGGCATCTCGCTGTTCATCGTGCCCAAGCGCCTGCCCGACGCCAGCGGCGCGGCCGGCGAGCGCAACGCCGTGCACTGCGGTTCCCTCGAACACAAGATGGGCATCCACGGCAACGCCACCTGCGTGATGAACTTCGATGGCGCTACCGGCTTCCTGATCGGCCCGCCGAATCGCGGTCTGAACTGCATGTTCACCTTCATGAACTTCGCCCGCATCGGCACCGCCCTGCAGGGCCTGGCCCACGCCGAGGTGGCCTTCCAGGGCGGTCTGAAGTACGCCCGCGAGCGGCTGCAGATGAGATCCCTGACCGGTCCCAAGGCCCCCGAGAAGCCCGCCGATCCCATCATCGTGCACCCCGACGTGCGCCGCATGCTGCTGACCATGAAGGCCTTCGCCGAGGGCAGCCGGGCGATGATCTACTACACCGCCAAGCTGGTGGATATCCTCAAGTACAGCCAGGACGAGGAGCAGAAGCAGCAGGTCGAGACCCAGATGGCCTTCCTCACCCCCATCGCCAAGGCCTTCATGACTGAGGTGGGTTTCGAGGCGGCCAGCCACGGCGTGCAGATCTATGGCGGCCACGGCTACATCGCCGAGTGGGGCATGGAGCAGAACCTGCGCGATGCGCGTATCGCCATGCTCTACGAGGGCACCACCGGCATCCAGGCCATCGACCTGCTGGGTCGCAAGGTGCTGATGACCCAGGGTGAATCGCTCAAGGCCTTCACCAAGGTGGTGCACAAGTTCTGTCAGGCCAACGCCGAAAACGCCGAACTCAAGGCCTTCGTCGAGCCGCTGGCCAAGCTGAACAAGGAGTGGGGCGAACTCACCCTCAAGGTCGGCATGGCCGCCATGAAGGATCGCGAGGAGGTGGGTGCCGCCGCCGTCGACTACCTGATGTACTCCGGCTATGTCTGCCTGGCCTACTTCTGGGCCGACATGGCCCGGGTCGCGGCCGAGAAGCTGGCCGCCGGCACCGACGAGGCCGCCTTCTACCAGGCCAAGCTGGCCACCGCGCGCTTCTACTACGAGCGCCTGCTGCCCCGTACCCGCGCCCACGCCGAGGCGCTGCTGGCCGGCGCCGGCAGCCTGATGGCCCTGGCCGAGGAAGACTTCGCCCTCGGCTACTAAGCCGTCGCCGCTCTACTGAAAACCCCGCTCCGGCGGGGTTTTCGCTTTTTCACGCATGCGAAGAAGCCAGCAGCGCGAACCTCCGATCGGCTGACCGCCAGGTCAGATCATGAACCTATGTCTCCCTTCCGGTTCGGTCTTACACTCGGGTCATACCGACAAGAACACCTTCCGAGGAGACTCGACATGGCTGACTACACCCCGCCGCTTCGCGATATCCGTTTCGTGCTGGATGCCGTCCTCAAGGTCAGGGACCGCTGGAGTCAGTGGCCTGCCCTGGCCGAAGTGGTGGACGGCGAGACCGCCGATGCCATCCTCGAAGAAGCCGGCAAGCTGTGCGCCCAGGAACTGGCGCCCCTCAATCGCAATTCCGATGAGGAAGGCTGCCACTGGCAAAACGGCGAAGTGACCACGCCCCAGGGCTTCCGCCAGGCTTACCAGGCCTTTGCCGAAGGCGGCTGGGTCGGGGTCGGTGGCGATCCCGAATACGGCGGCATGGGCATGCCCAAGGTGCTCACTGCCCAGGTCGAGGAAATGATGCACGCCAGCTGCCTGGCCTTCGGCCTCTATCCGATGCTCAGCGCCGGTGCCTGCCTGGCCCTGCACGCCCATGGCAGCGCAGAACTGAAGCAGGCCTATCTGCCCAACCTCTACAGCGGCCAGTGGGCCGGCTCCATGTGCCTGACCGAGCCCCATGCCGGTACCGACCTGGGGCTGATCCGCACCCGCGCCGAGCCCCAGTTCGACGGCAGCTACCGGGTCACCGGCACCAAGATCTTCATCACCGCCGGCGAGCACGACCTCACCGAGAACATCATCCATCTGGTGCTGGCCAAGCTGCCCGATGCGCCGGCCGGCTCCCGGGGCATCTCGCTGTTCCTGGTGCCCAAGATCCTGGTGGACGAGGCGGGTGCCCTGGGCGCGCGCAACGCCGTGGCCTGTGGCTCGCTGGAACACAAGATGGGCATCAAGGGTGCCGCCACCTGCGTGATGAACTTCGACGGCGCGGTCGGCTACCTGGTGGGCGAGGTCAACAAGGGCCTGGCCGCCATGTTCACCATGATGAACTACGAGCGCCTGGGCGTCGGCATCCAGGGCCTGGGTTCGAGCGAGCGCTCCTACCAGAATGCCCTGGCCTACGCCCGCGAGCGCCTGCAGAGTCGGTCGCCGGCCGGCATCCAGCAGGCCGCCAAGAACGCCGATCCCATCATCGTCCATCCCGATGTGCGGCGCATGCTGCTGACCATGAAGGCCCTGAACGAAGGCGGCCGGTTGTTCTCCAGCTATGTCGCCCTGCAGCTCGACACCGCCAAGTACAGCCCTGAGCCCGTCGAGCGCGAACGCGCCGAGGCCCTGGTGGCGCTGCTCACCCCGGTGGCCAAGGGCTTCCTCACCGATCTCGGCCTGGAACTCTGCGTCGCCGGTCAGCAGGTGTTCGGCGGTCATGGCTACATCCGTGAATGGGGCCAGGAGCAGCTGGTGCGCGACGTGCGCATCACCCAGATCTACGAAGGCACCAACGGCATCCAGGCCCTCGATTTGGTCGGCCGCAAGCTGGCCGGCAGCCGCGGTACTCTCTATCGGCCCTTCAGCGAAGAGGTCCATGGCTATCTGGGCGGTCTGCCGGCGGACAATGAATTCGCCGCACCCCTGCGCCAAGCGCTGGAACAGCTGGACGGGGCGACCGAATGGCTGCTGCAGGCCGGCGCCAGCGATCCCCACGAACTGGGGGCAGCCTCGGTGGACTACCTGCACCTGTTCGGCTATGTCGCCTATGGTTACCTCTGGGCCCGGGCGGCGGCCGCTGCGGCGGATCAGGAGGCGACCTTCGCCGAAGCCAAGCTGGCCACTGCGCGTTTCTATTTCGCTCGTCTGCTACCGCGCACCCTGAGCCTGGCTGCGGCCGTGCGCAGTGGCGCCCAACCGCTCTACGCCCTGGCCGAGGAGGCGTTCTAAGCTGTTGACCAGCAAGGTAAAAAGCCATGTCGTGTAAGCTTTGGCTTACACCACGTCGCCGCGATAAGCCATCGCCTAGTCTCTGATAGCTGCGTAATCTACACCCATCGGATCGCGGTACAGGATGTACCCAGCGCTCCAGATGATTTCAAGGAAATATGGCCAGGATGGCCCCCCGGCACGGATGTCGGGCAGAGACTTACAGGGATAGATGGCCAAGGATTGGCGGCCTGACAAGGATGTCGGGTTAAGTCTGCGAAACCCCGCTTCGGCGGGGTTTTTTATTGCCTGCCGGAACCTGATTCAGGCCCTGCCAGTCTTAGAGGCATCTTCTTGCCTGCCCACTACTGGAGCCTGAAATGGACCTCATCCGCCTTATCTTCGCCATCATCCTGCCGCCCGTGGGCGTCTTCCTCCAGGTCGGCTTCGGCGGCGCCTTCTGGCTGAACATCCTGCTGACGCTGCTGGGTTACATTCCGGGTATCATTCATGCCGTCTGGGTGATTGCCCGTCGCTGAACCAGCGGCCTGATCGAGACCCGAATGCCGCGATCGCCTGGTTGACCCGAGGGGTCAGCGCCGACCGGAGCGAAAGGGGCCGGAGGGCAAGACGTCCGTGCTAGGCGGATGCGCCTTCCATGGTCCTGTTCGAGGCCTTTCGGCCAGCCCGTGTCGATATCCTTGATCGACCGTCGGTTGCGCCACGGTCAGTGACGACACCCCCCCGCAGGCCGAGGCTTTGCCGTCGCCGACCGTTTTGTCCCGTACAAGGCTTTCAGACCCCATGAATCGCGAGTCGCCCCTCGATCAGAAGCACTTCAGCCAGATCCTCAAGCGCAATCTTTCCCTGCCGCTGAGCATCGGTGTCTTCAGCGCGATCTTCTTCATCGCCATCATCTATTACCTGCTGAAGGTCACCCAGTGGGTCGAGCACACCGACCGTGTCATCAGCGAGGCCAACGCCAACTTCCGCCTGGTGGTCGATCTGGAAACCGGGATGCGCGGCTATCTGCTGAGCGGCAATACCGCGTTCCTGCAGCCCTATGAGCGCGCCCTGCCCAATGTCGAGCCGCAACTGGATGAGTTGAAGAATCTGGTCAGCGACAGCGCCGTGCAGATCCGCCGACTGGAGCGGATCGAAGCGGTACACCGAGAGTGGCGCCAATACGCCAGCCAGGTGATCGAGGCGCGCCGCACCGGGGGGGATTTCCAGACCCCCCTGAGCGATGGCCAGGGGAAGAATCGCATCGACAGCATCCGCCGCGACTACACCGACTTCATCGCCTACGAAGAGCAGATGCGCGCCGAGCGTACCGCGACGGCCAGCCGCATGACGGTGGTGTTCGTGGCGGCCTTCCTCGTCGTCAGCCTGCTGCTGTCGGGCATCATGGCCTTCTTTGGTCGCCGCGAACTCATGCGGCTTTCCGCGACCTACACCCGGCTGCTCGATCAACAGGCCGAGCACACCGACAATCTTGAGCGACAGAGCTGGTTCCGCTCCGGCCAGAATCAGCTGTCGGAAGCGGTCATCGGTCAGGCGACGCTGGCGCCGCTGGGGCAAAGCATCCTGCAATTCCTGGCGCGCTATCTCGGTGCCGCGGCCGGTGCCCTCTATGTACGGCTCGACGACGGCAGCCTGGAGCGCGTCGCCGACTACGCCCTCGACGACGAGGGTCGTCGCCGGCGCCAGCGCCTTTCTCCGGGCGAGGGTCTGGCCGGGCAAGCCGTGCTGGACGGTCGCCTAATGGCGCTCGACCAGTTGCCCCTCGACTACCTCAAGGTCAATTCGGCGCTGGGCGAGCGCCAGGCCAGCGCGGCGCTCATCGTGCCCATCGAGAACGATGGCCGGGTGAATGGTGTGGTCGAACTGGGCTTCCTGCGCGCCCTGCGTCCGCAGGACGAAGAATTGCTGACCCTGATCGCCGACTCCATCGGTTCCTCGGTGGAAGCCGCGCGCTATCGCCAGCGGCTGCAGCAGGTGCTGGCGGAAACCCAGCAACTCAACGAAGAGCTCCAGGTACAGCAGGAAGAGCTGCGCACCGCCAACGAAGAGCTGGAAGAACAGTCCCAGGCGCTCAAGGAATCCCAGGTTCATCTGGAGCAGCAGCAGGCCGAACTGGAGCAGACCAACGAGCAACTCTCCGAGCAGGCCCAGGAACTGCTGCAGCAGCGCGACGTGCTGGACGACCGCAACAATCGCCTCAACGAAGCCCAGCAACTGCTGGAAGACCGGGCGCGCGAGCTGGAACGCGCCAGCCAGTACAAGTCCGAATTCCTGGCGAACATGTCCCACGAATTGCGTACGCCGCTGAACAGCTCGCTGATCCTGTCCAAGCTGCTGGCGGACAACCCGGTGGGCAACCTGAGTGCCGAGCAGGTGCGCTACGCCGAATCCATCTATTCGGCGGGCAACGACCTGCTCACCCTGATCAACGACATCCTCGACATCTCCAAGGTCGAGGCCGGCATGCTGGAGATCCGCCCGGAGCAGATGTCCGTGCGCCGCCTGGTGGAAGCCCTGAAGACCGCCTTCGAGCCGGTGGCCCAGAACAAGGGCGTCGCCTTCGTGGTGGAGCTGGACGAGCAGATGCCGTCGACCTTCTTCAGCGATCGCCAGCGGGTCGAGCAGATCCTCAAGAACCTGCTGTCCAACGCCTTCAAGTTCACCGAGCACGGCCAGGTGACCCTGCGCCTGTCGCTGGAAGACGGCCAGCCCAGCTTCGCCGTGAGCGATACCGGCATCGGCATCGCCGCCGAGCAGCAGGAGCTGATCTTCGAGGCCTTCCGCCAGGCGGACGGCGCCATTACCCGTCGCTACGGCGGCACCGGCCTGGGGCTGTCGATCTCCCGCGACTTGGCGCTGCTGCTGGGTGGCGCCCTGGGCGTCATCAGCCAGCCGGGCGAGGGTAGTACCTTCACCCTGCGCCTGCCGCTGGAGTATCAGGAAGCCGCCGCGCCCGGTCTGCCGGTGACGCCGGTCATGGCCCCGGCGCAGGCCACCATGCCGGTTGCAGCACCTGCGCCTCTCGCCACCCTGGCCGCTACCCCGCGTCCGCCCGCAGCGCCGCCGGTCACCGAGGCAGCGGCGCCTGTGGCAGCTGCCTTCGCTGACGATCGGGACAGCTGGCCCTATCCGGATCGTCGAGTGCTGGTGATCGAGGACGAGGTGCCCTTCGCGCAGATCCTCTTCGATCTGGCCCACGAGCTGAAGTACAGCTGCCTGATCGCCCATCGCGCCGAGGAAGGCTTCGCCGCGGCGCTGGAGTACCGCCCCGACGCCATCCTGCTGGACATGGGACTGCCGGATCATTCCGGCCTCACGGTGCTGGAGCGCCTCAAGGAAAATCCCCTGACCCGGCACATCCCGGTGCACGTGGTCTCAGCCTCGGATCGCATCGAGACGGCCATGCACATGGGCGCGGTCGGCTACGCCATCAAGCCCACCACCCGCGACGAATTGCGTGAGGCCTTCACCCGGCTGGAAGCCAAGTTCGCCGCCGGCATCAAGCGGGTGCTGCTGGTGGAAGACGATGCCCTGCAGCGCGACAGCATCGCCAAGCTGATCGGCGACGTGGATGTGGAGATCACCGCCGTGGAGATGGGTAGCCAGGCCCTGGAACTGCTGCGCGACGAGGTCTACGACTGCATGGTCATCGACCTCAAGCTGCCCGACATGGAAGGGGGTGAGCTGCTGCAGCGCATGGCCAGCGAAGACATCTGCTCCTTCCCACCGGTGATCGTCTACACCGGTCGCAGCCTGACCCGCGACGAAGAAGCGGCGCTGCTCAAGTATTCGCGTTCCATCATCATCAAGGGTGCGCGCTCGCCGGAGCGACTGCTCGACGAGGTGACCCTGTTCCTGCACAAGATCGAGGCCGACATGCCGCTCGATCGCCAGCGCATGCTGGAAAGCGCCCGCAGCCGCGAAAAGGCCTTCGATGGCCGCACCCTGCTGCTGGTGGATGACGACGTTCGCAACATCTTCGCCCTCACCAGTGCCCTGGAGCAGAAGGGCGCCAAGGTGGAGATCGCCCGCAACGGCCTGGAAGCGCTGGAGAAGCTCGACAACAGCGACACCATCGACCTGGTGCTGATGGACATCATGATGCCGATGATGGACGGCTACGAAGCCATGCGCGAGATCCGCAAGCGGCCGCACATGAAGAAGCTGCCGATCATCGCCATCACCGCCAAGGCCATGAAGGATGACCAGGAGCGCTGCCTCGCCGCCGGTGCCAGCGACTACCTGGCCAAGCCCATCGACCTGGACCGGCTGTTCTCGCTGATCCGTGTCTGGATGCCGTCGCTGGAGCGGCTGTAGGTCATGAGCGAACGGCTGCAGGACATCGAGCTGAGGTTGCTGCTGGAAGGCATCTTCCTGAGATACAGCCACGACTTCCGCAATTACTCCAAGGCCTCGCTCAAGCGGCGGGTGCTGCAGGCGCTGACGCGCTTCGACTGCCCGAGCATCTCTATGCTGCAGGAGCGGGTCCTGCGTGATCCGGCGCTGTTCGCCGAGCTGCTGCAATTCATCACCATCCCGGTGAGCGAGATGTTTCGCGATCCAGGCTACTTCCTCGCCCTGCGCCAGCAGGTGGTGCCGGTCTTGCGTACCTATCCCTCGCTCAAGGTATGGATCGCCGGCTGCAGCACCGGCGAGGAAGTCTTCTCCATGGCCATCCTGTTCCAAGAGGAAGGGCTGCTCGACCGTACGCTCTTCTATGCCACCGACATCAATCCGCGCTCCATGGAAAAGGCCCGCCAGGGCATCTTTCCGCTGGAGCGGATGCGCGCCTACACCGCCAGCTACCAGAAGGCCGGCGGCACCCGGGCCTTTTCCGACTATTACACCGCGGCCTACGACGGCGCCCTGTTCGACAAGTCGCTGATCGCCAACGTGACCTTCGCCGACCACAGCCTGGCCACCGACAGCGTCTTTTCCGAGACGCAGCTGGTCTCCTGCCGCAACGTGCTCATCTACTTCAACAAGAATCTGCAGAATCGGGCGCTCGGCCTGTTTCACGAGTCCCTGAGCCACCGCGGCTTTCTCGGCCTGGGCAGCAAGGAGTCGCTGGACTTCTCCGCCTACGCCAGCCACTTCGAGCCGGTGGTGAAGCAGGAACGGCTGTTCCGCAGGCTCTAGCATGTTCCCGCCCCTGAAGCCGTTGCGCCTCATCGTCATCGGAGCCTCTGCCGGCGGGCTGCAGGTGCTGCTGCGCCTGCTTTCGACCCTGCCGGCCAGTTTTCGCCTGCCGCTGGCGGTGGTGCTGCACCTGCCGGACGATCGCAATTCGCGCCTGGCCGAGCTGTTTCAGCAGCGACTGGCCTTGCGGGTACGCGAAGCCGAGGACAAGGACGCTATACTGCCGGGCAGCCTGTATTTCGCGCCGCCGGGTTATCACCTGCTGGTGGAGGACGACTTCACCCTGTCGCTGTCACGCGACGAGCCGGTGCAGTTTTCCCGGCCGTCCATCGATGTCTTGTTCGAAAGCGCGGCCGATGCCCTGGGCGAGCAGGTCTGCGGCATCCTGCTCACCGGCGCCAACCAAGACGGCGCCAGCGGCCTGCACGCCCTGGCTCAGAATGGAGCGGTCACCGTCGTCCAGTCGCCGCAGTCGGCCGAGGTACCGACCATGCCCGAGGCGGCGCTGAAGAGATTCCACCCGGATTTCGTGCTGGATGTGCCGGGCATCCATCTATTGCTCATCGAGCTGGAACGCGACCATGGCTGAAGTACCCGTCGAACAGGCGAAGCTCCTGCTCGTAGACGACCTGCCGGAGAATCTCCTGGCACTGGAAGCCCTGCTGCGCAGCGAGGCGCTGGAGATCTTCCAGGCCAGCTCCGCCGAGGCCGCGCTGGAGCTCCTGCTGATGCACGAATTCGCCCTGGCGATCCTCGATGTGCAGATGCCGGGCATGAACGGCTTCGAACTGGCGGAGATGATGCGCGGCCTGGAAAAGACCCGGCACATCCCCATCGTCTTCGTCAGCGCCGCCGGCCGCGACCTCAACTACGCCTTCAAGGGCTACGAGAGCGGTGCGGTGGACTTCCTGCACAAGCCCCTCGATGTCCATGCGGTCAAGAGCAAGACCCGGGTCTTCGTCGATCTCTACTGGCACCGCAAGCGCCTGGCCGAGCAACTGGTGGCCCTGGAGCAGAGTCGCCAGGAGCAGGAGATCCTGCTCGGCGAATTGCGCCAGACCCAGGTCGAGCTGCAGCAGGCGGTCCGCACCCGCGACGACTTCATGTCCATGGTCTCCCACGAACTCAAGACGCCGCTCAACACCCTGATGCTCGAAGCCCAGCTGCGCCGCATGTACCTGGACAAGGGCAAGCTGGAGGCCTTCACCCCCGACAAGCTGGCCGGCATGGCCGAGCGTGACGAGCGGCAGATCCAGCGCCTGGTGCACCTGATCGACGACATGCTCGACATCTCGCGGATCCGCACCGGCAAGCTGTCCATCCGCCCCTCGCAGTGCGACCTCGCCGCCCTGGTCAACACCGTGGTCGACAGCTTCGCCTCGCAATTCGCCGCCGCCGGTTGCCCGGTGGAGCTGCACGCGGAAGGCCCGGCGCCCGGCTACTGGGATGAATTCCGCATCGAGCAGGTGATCACCAACCTGCTGACCAACGCCATGAGATACGGCGCCGGGCGTCCGGTGGAGATTTCCCTGCGCAGCGATGGCGCCGACGTGGAGTTGAGCGTCAAGGACCATGGCATCGGCATCCCGGTGGAGCACCAGGCGCTGATCTTCCGCCAGTTCGAGCGCGCAAGCGGCACCGAGAATATCGCCGGCTTGGGCCTGGGCCTCTATATCGCCGACCAGATCGTCAAGGCGCACCATGGCAGCCTGCACGTGGAAAGCATCGCCGGGCAGGGCGCGACCTTCCGCCTGCGGCTGCCCTGCCTGCCGACCTAGGCAGCATTGACAGGACCCCAGGCGCCCGCGAGAATCGCGAAAAGAGGTGGGATGTCGTACCTCTTGCCAGATAACTCCATAAGAAGGCGCCTGCTCATGTCCGAAGTCTCCTCGTCACCTTTTCATCGTCTGCTGCTGACCGGCGCTGCCGGCGGCCTGGGCAAGGAGCTGCGCCAGCGGCTCAAGCCCCATGCCGAGATCCTGCGGCTGTCCGACATCGCGCCGATGGATGCGGCCCAGGGACCAGCGGAAGAGGTGGTGACCTGCGACCTGGCGGACAAGGCTGGCGTCCATGCCCTGGTGGAAGGCGTCGATGCCATCCTGCATTTCGGCGGCATCTCCACCGAGCACGCCTTCGAGCCCATCCTCGAAGCCAATATCCGCGGCACCTTCAATCTCTATGAGGCCGCGCGGCGCCATGGGGTGAGGCGCATCGTCTTCGCCAGCTCCAACCATGTCATCGGCTTCTATCGCCAGGACCAGCGCATCGACGCCAACGTGCCCCAGCGTCCGGACAGCTACTACGGCCTGTCCAAGGCCTTCGGCGAAGACCTGGCGACCTTCTATTTCGATCGCTATGGCATCGAGACGGTGAGCATCCGCATCGGCTCCTCCTTCCCCGAGGCGCAGAATCGCCGCATGCTCGCCACCTGGCTGAGCTACGAAGACCTGACCGATCTCATCCTGCGCAGCCTGACCACCCCCGACGTCGGCCACACCATAGTCTATGGCGCCTCCGACAACCGCGACAGCTGGTGGGACAACCGCCTGGCCGCGCACCTGGGCTTCCAGCCCAAGGACAACTCCGAGCAATTCCGCGCCAAGGTCGAGGCCCAGCCCATGCCGGCGGCCGACGATCCGTCGATGGTCTACCAGGGTGGTGCCTTCGTCGCCACCGGTCCCTTCGACGACTGAGGAGGGCCGCCATGACTGCCGAATTGCTCGTCGATGCCCGCAACGCCACAGGGGAGTGCCCGGTCTGGCACGTTGCCGAACAGGCGCTCTACTGGGTCGATATCCCGGCCAAACGGCTGCAGCGCTGGACCCCGACAGATGTGCTGGACAGCTGGAGCGCGCCGGAAATGCTCGCCTGCATCGCCGCCCGTGCAGGCGGCGGCTGGCTCGCCGGCCTGGAAAGCGGCCTCTTCGCCCTGCAGGCCAAGGCGTCCGGCCAACTCAGCGGCGAGCGCCTGATCACTCTCGACCATGCCCAGCCGGCGATGCGATGCAACGACGGTCGCTGCGATCGCCAGGGCCGCTTCCTGGTGGGCACCATGGTGCAGGACATGGCGCAGGGCGCCCCGGCTGGGCGCCTCTACAGCCATACGGCCGGCGACGGCGCCCGGCTGCTATTGGACGACCTCATCGTGCCCAACGGCCTGGCCCTGAGCCCCGATGGTCGCACCCTCTACCTGTCCGACTCCCATCCCAGCCGCCAGCTGATCTGGGCGTTCGACTACGATCCCGACTCGGGCACACCCAGCAACCAGCGGCTGTTCGTCGACATGAACGCCCATCCCGGCCGGCCCGATGGCGCCGCGGTGGATGTCGACGGCTGCTACTGGATCTGCGGCAACGATGCCGGCCTGATCCATCGCTTCACGCCCGACGGCCGCCTCGATCGCTCCCTGGCCGTGCCCGTCAAGAAGCCGGCCATGTGCGCCTTTGGCGGACGCAACCTGGACACCCTGTTCGTGACCTCCATCCGTCCGGGTGGCGATCTGAGCGATCAGCCGCTGGCGGGTGGTCTGTTCGCCCTGGACCCCGGCGTGCAGGGGTTGCCGGAGCCTGCCTTCGCCGGCTGAAGCGGTCCCGGTTTAAGACACGGCAGGACTTTCGAACTGCGGCGTCCTGAGCGGTGCATGGCAACCTTGGGAAATCGGTTGTCATGCTTTTGTCATGAACATCGGCAGGGCTTACGCCCAGGCGGCTTATAATCAGGTCTTATTCGCCGTAAACCGCCGCCATGACCTCTTCAACCGCAAGCCGCCCCACTGCCCGTTACTACGGCCTGGAATGGCTGAGATTCCTCATGGCGCTGTACATGGTCGTCTACCACCTGGGCGGGCTCTACAGCGATCTGCCGGATGCCTTCCGCCGCCTGGCCGGCATGGGCTTCTTCGCCACCAGCACCTTCTTCCTGCTCTCCGGTTTCCTGCTGGCCCACGTCAGCCTGGATCGCCAGGGCGCGCTCAAGGGCAGCTCCCGTGGCTTCGTCCTGCGGCGGCTGTGCAACCTCTATCCCATCCACCTGCTGACCCTGCTGGTCGCGCTGGGGCTGTCCTACTGGCTGTCCCAGGATTCCTGGCTGGAACACGGGGTGCCGGTCTACTACAACCAGCACCCCTATCTGCAGCTGGAGGAGGGCAGCACGCTGGACGAGATGCTGCCGCTGTCCTGGCTGGCCGCCACTACCCACGTGCTCCTGCAACTGCTCCTGCTGCAATCCTGGGAACCGCGCTTTCTCTGGCTCAACGGCGCCGCCTGGTCGATCTCGGCGCTGCTGTTCTTCTACCTGCTGTTCCCGTTGCTCGGCCCGCGACTGATGCGCCTGCGTCGCTGGGCGCTGGCTGCCGCCGTGCTCTGGGGGCTTTATCTGCTCGGCCCGCTGGTGGCCACCTGGGCCCAGGCCTTCGATACCGTCACCGTGGGCGTCATCCACCGCAATCCGCTGATCCGCCTGCCGGAATTCCTGCTCGGCATCCTGCTCTATCGCGCCGTGCAAGAGCCCTGGGTGGCCGAGACGACCCAGCGCCTGCGCGTGCCGCTGCTGCTGTTCGGTCTGACCGGCCTGTGGCTGGGCGCCCTGCTGCTGGAAGGCGATGGCCGCCGCTGGTTCTACCTGGTCCACAATGGCCTGCTGACGCCCTTCCAGGCCGCGGTGCTGCTGGCCTGCGCCACCTTCGGCGAACCCGGTCGCGCCGGCGTGCGCCGCCTGGCCCAGCGCCTCGGCGAGGCCTCGCTGTGCATCTTCGCCGTCCACACCCCACTGATCGGCGTGCTCGAACCCTGGACCCGCACCCTGCTGGGCTGGATGCACCTGGCCGGCGACAGCCTCGAAGACCTGGCCGAAGACGTTGGCGAGGTGCTGGCGCTGCCTATCCCTATTCCCGGCTGGATGCTGCCGCTGCACCTGGTGCTCATCGTCCTGCTCGGCCTGGCCATGCAGCGCTGGGTGGCCGGTCCGCTGCGCCGCTGGCTGCAGGCACGATTGCCCCAGTCTTAAGAAGGCCTTAAGTCGACTGGGCTAGCCTCGCCGCAGGAATCCGCAGCGGAGCTGAGTCTTGTCCAGCGAATACGAAGTCCACGGCCCCCACGACCACGAGGTGGAACACGTTACCCACGGCGCCCATCGCCGCGACAGCCTCACCGGCCGCATCGCCGTCACCACCGCCATCCTGGCGACGCTAGGCGCCCTCTGCGCCTATCAGGGCGGCAACGCCGAGAGCCTGGCGCTCTACTACAAGAACGAAGAAGCCATCGCCAAGACCGAAGCCGCCAACCAGTGGGGCTACTACCAGGCCAAGGGCGAAAAGCAGAATCTTGCCGACCTGGGCGCTGCCCTCGCGACCAACCCCGACACCGCCCAGCGCTTCACCCAGGACAGCCAGCGCTATGCCCAGCAAAAAGCCGAGATCCGCACCAAGGCCGAAGCCTTGGAGGAAAAGGTCATGGCCAACGAAGCCCTGAGCGAAACCCAACTTCACCGCCACCACCGCTGGGCCCAGGCCACCATGCTGATGCAGGTCGCCATCTCCCTGGCCGCCATCACCCTGCTGACGCGGAGGCGCTGGCTGCAGGCCGCGGTCTATGGGGTGGCAGGGGGAGGAGTGGTGGTTGGGATACTGGCGCTTTTGCACGTCTGAGTGCCAAAAGCGTGAAGAGCGATTTGCAGACACAAAAAAGCCGCGCAACGCGCGGCTCCTGAAAGATGGTGGGCCCACACGGACTTGAACCGTGGACCAAAGGATTATGAGTCCTCTGCTCTAACCAACTGAGCTATAGGCCCTATAGCGCGGTGGAGTATACCGGGGGTGGCGGGGATCGCCAAACCCTTGTCGGGCATAAAAAAACCGGAGCCTGGGCTCCGGTTTTCTGGTGCAGCGGCTACGTCTTACTCGTCGAGGAAGGAGCGCAGGTGCTCGCTGCGGGACGGGTGGCGCAGCTTGCGCAGGGCCTTGGCTTCGATCTGGCGGATACGCTCGCGGGTGACGTCGAACTGCTTGCCCACTTCCTCGAGGGTGTGGTCGGTGTTCATGTCGATGCCGAAACGCATGCGCAGGACCTTGGCTTCACGGGCGGTGAGGCCGGAGAGCACGTCGCGGGTGGCTTCCTTGAGGCTTTCGCTGGTAGCCACTTCGATCGGGGACTGCATGGAGCTGTCCTCGATGAAATCGCCCAGGTGCGAATCCTCGTCGTCGCCGATAGGCGTCTCCATGGAGATCGGCTCCTTGGCGATCTTGAGCACCTTGCGGATCTTGTCCTCGGGCATCTCCATGCGCTCGCCCAGCTCTTCCGGGGTCGGCTCGCGCCCCATCTCCTGCAGCATCTGGCGGGAGATCCGGTTCAGCTTGTTGATCGTCTCGATCATGTGCACCGGAATCCGGATGGTGCGCGCCTGGTCGGCGATGGAGCGGGTGATGGCCTGGCGAATCCACCAGGTGGCATAGGTGGAGAACTTGTAGCCACGGCGGTATTCGAACTTGTCCACCGCCTTCATCAGGCCGATGTTGCCTTCCTGGATCAGATCGAGGAATTGCAGACCACGGTTGGTGTACTTCTTGGCGATGGAGATCACCAGGCGCAGGTTCGCCTCGACCATTTCCTTCTTGGCGCGGCGGGCCTTAGCCTCGCCGATGGACATGGCGCGGTTGATGTCCTTGATCTGCGAGACTTTCAGCTCGTAGTCACGCTCCAGCTCGGCCAGCTGGGCCTGCTTGGCCTTGATGTCGGCCTGGAAACGCTCGAGACCTTCGGCGTACTTGGGCTTGCCCTTGAGCAGGCCGGCGGTCCATTCGGTGTTGGTCTCGTTGCCGGGGAAGTGGCGCAGGAAATCGGCGCGCGGCATGCGCGCATCGCGCACGGCGAGCTGCATGATGGCGCGCTCGAGGCCACGCACCCGCTCCAGGGATTCGCGCACGCGGATCACCAGGGCTTCGTACTGCTTGGGCACCAGCTTGATCGGCGAGAACAGCAGAGCCAGGGCGACGAATTCTTCCACAGCGTGGTCGTTGTCGCGGCCGTGCTTCTTCAGCACCTTCTTGGTCTTTTCCAGCTGCTCGGCGACTGCGCCGAAGCGCAGGCGAGCCTCTTCCGGATCCGGACCGCCGTCGCCTTCTTCCTCGTCGGCGTCGTCGCTCTCTTCCTCGTCGTCCTTCTCGTCGTCCACGGCCTTGGCATCGGTGGCCTTGTTCGGGACGGGCAGGACCTCGCTCTCGTTCGGCAGGCTGCCGTCGTCGGGATCGATGTAGCCGGCGAGGACGTCGGACAGGCGACCGCCTTCGGTGGTGACGCGGGTGTATTCGCTGAGGATGTAGTCGACGGTGCCCGGGAACTGGGCGATGGCGCCCATGACTTCGCGGATGCCTTCCTCGATGCGCTTGGCGATCTCGATCTCGCCTTCGCGGGTCAGCAGTTCCACGGTACCCATTTCACGCATGTACATGCGCACCGGGTCGGTGGTGCGGCCGACATCGCTTTCCACTGCGGCCAGGGCGGCGGCGGCTTCTTCGGCGGCGGCTTCGTCGGTATCGGTTTCCGCCAGCAGCAGGGCATCAGCGTCCGGCGCGGTCTCGAATACGTTGATCCCCATGTCATTGATCATGCGGATGATGTCTTCCACCTGTTCCGGATCTGAAATATCCTCCGGTAGGTGGTCATTGACCTCCGCGTAAGTCAGGTAACCCTGCTCACGACCGCGGGCGATCAATTCTTTCAGACGGGATTGCTGTTGCGCTTTTCCGGACATAGGTACCCTTCCACTGAAGGCTTAGGCGGGCAAAAATAGCTGAACATTATAGCCGGTTAGACGGTGGTCGTGCCAGTTAGGTCACGGACCCCGCCGGACGGCTGAGGAGTTCGCGTAGGCGGTCCTTGTCTTCGGAGCTCAGTTCGCTCTGTCGCGCCTTGCGTAGGAGTTGCTCCAGCGAGCGATCACGCTGGCTGGCGGCTAACCTCGTTATGGTGTCGAAAAACTGTTGTTCAAGGTTGTCGCCGGCAATCAGCCACTCTTTTTCCGCCAGAGCGCGCAGCAGTCGGCCCTGTTCGGTGCCGTGCCAGCGGGCGATGAGCGCCAGGGTGCTCTGCCCCGGCTTCTTCTGCAGCGCCTCGACCAGGGCGACCAGCAGCTGGGCGTACTGATCGCTTTCCTCGGCCAGGTCGCGGGCGTCCTGCACCGCCTGGGCCAGCGTCGGGTGATGCAGCAGGCTGCGTAGCGCGGCCAGCACCGGGGTTTCCACCTTAACCGGTGGCTGGCGCGGGATGCGCTCGCCGCCGCCCTTGCCGTTGAAATCCTTTTTCCAGCCCTTGCCGTCGCGCCCGCCCTTGCCCTCGCGGCGTGGCGTCCACTGCTGCTGCGCCGGCGCTTCCTCGGCATGGGCGTAGGCGTAGTCGCCATAGTCCATGGGAGGCGCATCCTGCGCCGGTGCGGACGGTGCCAGCTGGCTCAGGGCGTCGTTGCCGAGACCGGTGAGTTCGCTCAGGCGCTGCCGCATCAGCAGGCGCAGGTTGTTGCCGGGAATCTTCTCGATCAGCGGCGCCGCCAGGGTGGCCAGGTGCGCCTTGCCCTCCAGGGTGGCCGGGTCCGCTTCGATCATCAGTTGCTGGAAGAAATACTCGGCCAGGGGCTGGGCCTGCTGGACGAAGCGCGCCTGGAAGGCATCCGCCCCCTCGGCGCGCACCAGGGTGTCGGGGTCCTCGCCTTCGGGCAGGAACAGGAAGCGCACCCGGAAGCCATCCTTGAGCACCGGCAGGGCCGATTCCAGGGCGCGCCAGGCGGCGCTGCGGCCGGCCTGGTCGCCGTCGAAGCAGAACAGGATGCTCGGCACGATGCGGAACAGCCGCTTGATGTGCTCTTCGCTGGTGGCGGTGCCCAGGGTGGCCACGGCATTGCGGATGCCCTGCTGGGCCAGGGCGATGACGTCCATGTAGCCTTCCACGACGAGGATCTCGTCCAGGTCGCGGTTGTGCTTGCGTGCCTCGAACAGGCCGTAGAGTTCCTGGCCCTTGTGGAACACCGGGGTTTCCGGCGAGTTGAGGTACTTGGGCTTGTCGTCGCCCAGTACCCGGCCACCAAAGGCGATCACCCGGCCCCGGCTGTCGCGGATCGGGAAGATCACCCGGTCGCGAAAACGATCGTAGCGCTTGCCGCTCTCGGCGTTCTCCACCAGCAGGCCGGCGTCGAGCATGGCCTTCTGCTGCAGGTCGTCGCCACCCAGGTGCTTGCCCAGGTTGTCCCAGCCCGGCGGGGCGAAGCCCAGGCCGAAGTCCCGGGCGATCTCGCCGGTGAGGCCGCGCTTCTTCAGGTAGTCCACCGCCGCCTGGCGCTTGGGATGGTTGCGCAGCGCCAGGCGATAGAATTCGGCGGCCGCGGCCAGCAGCGGATAGAGCGGCGAGTCGGTGGGCTGCCGCGGCTTGCGCCGCCCGCCGCTCTCTTCGCGTGGCACGTCCACGCCGGCCTTCTTGGCCAGTTCCTCGACCGCCTCGGGAAATTCGAGGTTGTCGTGGTCCATGATGAAGCCCAGGGCGTTGCCGCCGGCGCCGCAGCCGAAGCAGTAGTAGAACTGCTTGTCGGGGCTGACGCTGAAGGAGGGTGTCTTCTCGTTATGGAAGGGGCAGCAGGCCATCCAGTTCTTGCCGGCCTTCTTGAGCTTCACCCGTGCGCCCACCACCTCGACGATGTCGGTGCGGTTGAGCAGGTCGTCGATGAAGCCTTGCGGGATGAGTCCGGCCATGGTCAGCGTCTGGATAGAGGAGCGAAGAGCGGAGGATGAAGCGAGGAGGGCAGTCTAGTGCGGTGCCTCAGAAGTTATCTACACAATTTTGGCGGCGCTTTTTCGTCCTGGAAGGCGTTGCTACTCCGCGCCATAGCCCTGCTATGACTCGTCGCAGCGCCTTGCCCAGGCCAAAAAATCACTCGCCAAATCTTGCGCGAACTTCTGAGGCACCGCACTGCGCCAGAGGACGCCAGGGCGAAGCGGGAAGGCCAGAAACAGACAACCCGACCAGAGGTCGGGTTGTTTGATGACGCCAGAGAAGCGCTGTAACTCAGTACAGACGCTCGCGACGGCGCTGCTCGCGCTGTACTTTCTTGGCGTGGCGCTTGACCGCGGCGGCAGCTTTACGCTTGCGCTCGGCGGTGGGCTTTTCGTAGAACTCGCGGCTACGAACTTCGGCCAGTACACCGGCCTTCTCGCAGGAACGCTTGAAACGACGCAGCGCTACGTCGAAGGGTTCGTTTTCTTTGACTTTGACGTTGGGCATCCAGGTCGTACCTTCAAATTTACCGAGGTTTAATCCAACGCTAGCGGCAAAAGGGCACGGGAAGCGTCGGTTTTTAAGGGTTGCGGATAGTAACGCTTCAACTGCCCCGCTGCCAACCCCCGGCGGACGAAAAGCGCTGGCCGGTGCTGGAAGCGGCGCTTATCATGCGCAGCCTGACATTCTATACCCTCGAAGGCTTATCTCCATGCGTGTTCTGGGACTGGAAACGTCCTGCGATGAAACCGGCGTCGCCCTCTACGACAGCGAGCGCGGCCTGCTGGCCGATGCGCTGTTCAGCCAGATCGATCTGCATCGCGTCTACGGTGGCGTGGTACCGGAGCTGGCCTCGCGCGATCACGTCAAGCGCATGCTGCCGCTGATCCGCGAAGTGCTGGAAGAGGCGGGCAGCCGTCCCGCGGACGTGGACGCCATCGCCTATACCGCCGGCCCCGGCCTGGTCGGCGCCCTGCTGGTGGGTGCGGCCTGCGCCCAGGCGCTGGCGCTGGCCTGGGGCGTGCCTGCCCTGGGCGTCCACCATATGGAAGGTCATCTGCTGGCGCCCATGCTCGAAGAGCAGCCGCCGCAATTCCCCTTCGTCGCCCTGCTGGTGTCCGGTGGCCATACCCAGCTGGTGCGGGTCGATGGCATCGGCCGCTACAGCGTGCTGGGCGAATCCCTGGACGATGCCGCCGGCGAGGCCTTCGACAAGACCGCCAAGCTGCTGGGCCTGAGCTATCCCGGTGGACCGGAGATCGCCCGTCTGGCCGAGCGTGGCGTCGTGGGGCGGTTCGTCTTTCCGCGGCCCATGACCGATCGGCCTGGTCTGGACTTCAGCTTCAGCGGCCTCAAGACCTTTACCCTCACCACCTGGCAGCGCTGCCGGGCGGCCGGTGACGACAGCGAGCAGACCCGGTGCGACATCGCCCTGGCCTTCCAGACGGCGGTGGTCGAAACCCTGGCGATCAAGTGCAAGCGCGCGCTGAAGCAGACCGGGCTCAAGTCGCTGGTGATCGCCGGTGGCGTCAGTGCCAACCGGGCGCTGCGGCAGAACCTGGAGCAGATGCTCGGCGAGCTGGGCGGCCAGGTCTTCTATGCGCGGCCGCGCTTCTGCACCGACAACGGCGCCATGATCGCCTACGCCGGTTGCCAGCGCCTGCTGGCCGGCCAGCAGGAGGGTCCGGCCATCGTCGTCAAGGCACGCTGGCCCATGGAGCAGCTGGCGGCGCTCTGAGACGGGCGGAGGGCGTCGCCGGGTAATCCCCGGGCGGCGCCAGGGTCAAAAATGACGCTCGGTGCCCTGGCGCAGGGCGCGCAGATTGTGTCGGTGGCGAATCAGGATGAGCAGGGCGAGCAGCAGCATGGGCGCCAGCAGATCCGCACGTTGCCAGGCGAACAGCGGCAGGATGCCGAGCACGGCGACCAGCGATGCCAGGGAGGCGATCCTCAGGCTGGCGAACACCGCAGCCCAGAGCACCAGCCCCAGCAGGGCCGCCGGCGGATAGAGGCCGAGTAGCAGCCCGGCTGCCGTGGCGACGCCCTTGCCACCGCGGAAATGGAAGTACAGCGGATAGAGATGGCCGACCACGGCGGCCAGCCCGATCCAGGCCTGCTGCAGGGGTGACAGTCCCAGCTGCTGGGCGATGAGCACGGGAATCAGACTTTTGCTCAGGTCTCCGGCCAGGGTCAGCAGCGCCAGTTTGCGCCCGGCCAGGCGCAGCATGTTGCTGGCACCGGGATTGCCGGAGCCGTCGTGACGCGGGTCGCGGGTGCCGAACAGGCGACTGAGCAGCACGGCGAAGGACAGCGAGCCCAGCAGATAGGCCAGCAGGAGCAGCAGCCAGAACATGGTAGGGTTCCGCGCCAGGAGAAGGCTCGATTCTACCGACAGCCCGCCGCCCGACGATAGGCCGGCGGCGACGATCACACAGAGCACGGCAAAGGTGCGAGGCAAAGGCAGTGGACAAGGTTTTCATCGAGGGACTCGAGGTCGACACCGTGATAGGGGTGTATGACTGGGAGCGTGACATCCGCCAGTGCCTGCGCATCGATCTCACCATGGGCTGGGATATCCGCACGGCGGCGGCGAACGACGAACTCGAACACACCCTGAACTATGCGGCGGTGGCCGAGCGCATCACCGCCTTCGCCCACGAGACCACCTTCGAGCTGGTGGAGACCTTTGCCGAGCGTCTGGCTGCCCTGTTGCAGGCGGAATTCAAGCTGCCCTGGCTGCGCCTGCGCATCACCAAGCCCGGCGCGGTGCCGACCGCCCGCGGCGTGGGCGTGGAGATCGAGCGGGGGCAGGCGTGACCCGGGTCTATCTGGGGCTGGGCAGCAATATCCAGCGCGAGCAGCATCTGGGCATGGCCCTGGACGAGCTCGCGACGCTGCTGACCGCCATGCAGTGCTCGCCGGTGTTCGAGAGCGAAGCGGTGGGTATCCGCAGTGCGCCCTTCTTCAATCTGGTGGTGGCGGGTGACACGGCGCTCGACCCGGCGGCCCTGAGTCAGAGACTCAAGGCCATCGAAACCCGCAGCGGTCGCTATGCGCCGGATCGCCAGGGCCTGCCGCTGGACATTGACATCCTGCTGCATGGCGACCTGGCCGGCGAGTTCGCCGGCCAGACCCTGCCGCGCGCCGAGATCCTGCGCAACGCCTTCGTGCTCTGGCCGCTGGCCCTGCTGGCCGGCGAGCGGCGGCATCCGGACAACGGCCGCCGGCTCGATGAGCTGTGGCAAGAAATGCGCGGCCAGACTACCCAGGTGCTGCGGCCGGTGGCTTTCAGCTGGAAGGGGCTGGAGTTGACGCCCGACGCCTTGCTGAGCGCCGATCGGGTATAGCGCAGCGGTCGTTGGGCTTCGCTGTGCTCAACCCAACCTACGAAAGCTGGGCCAGGGCGTCGATGCGGGCCTGTTTGAGCGCCTCGCCCAGAGCCGCGCCCTTGAAGCCCTGGGCGACCAGGGGTTGGACCTCGACTCCACGCAACACCTCGGCCGCTTGACGCAGCAAGGCCAGCGGTGGCTCGCCTTCTTCGGTCCTGACTGCCGCCGCACAGGCACAGGCCTGGAGGAATTCCTCGAAGCGCGCCGGGCGGCGCAGCACATCGAAACCCTGCAGCAGCTCGAACCAGGCCTCCGGCGTCAGCTGCCGGGCCCGCAGGGCCGTGGGCCAATGACGTGCCAGCAGCAATGCCAGCTCGGCGGGATCACGCGGGACCTTGAGGCGGGCGTTGATGGCAGCGTGCTTATCTTCCGGTACGTCCAGCAACAGGCAGGCCCAGCGTACGCTCAGCGAGGCCTGGACCTCGGCGCTTTGGCGCAGGGTGGCAGAGACCCGGGCGCCCGGCTCGGGCTGCTCGCCAGCGAACCCGGCAGCCACCTCCGGCAACAGCGCAGTCAGGGCGCCGCAATCGTGCAGCACCCGGATGAAGACATCGGGCCGCTCTTCGAGCAGGGCGCGCGAAATTTCCTTACACAACCGCTCGGCGGTCAGGGCATCCAGCTCGCCGCTGGCGACCATCTCCTGCATCAGCAGCAGCGTTTCGGGCGCCACCTGGAAACCCAGGCTGCAATAGCGGGCGGCGAAACGGGCGACGCGCAGCACGCGCAATGGATCTTCGGCGAAGGCAGGCGAGACGTGACGCAACAGGCGCGCCTGAAGATCCGCGCGCCCGCCATAGGGGTCGATGACCTGGCCATCGTCGTCTTCGGCCATGGCATTGACGGTCAGGTCGCGGCGGATCAGATCCTGTTCCAGGGTGACGTCAGGTGCGGCGTGGAAGGTGAAGCCACCATAGCCGCGCCCGCTCTTGCGTTCGGTGCGGGCGAGGGCGTATTCCTCGCCGGTCCGGGGATGCAGGAACACCGGGAAATCGGCGCCCACGGGACGATAACCCTGGGCGGCGAGGGCTTCGGCAGTGGCGCCCACCACGACCCAGTCGACTTCGGTCACCGGTCGGCCGAGCAGGCGATCGCGCACGGCGCCGCCCACCTTGTAGATTTGCATAGAAAAAGACCTCCTTGCGGAGGTCTAGGATAGCCCGAAAGCCTGACTCGGCTCAGATCGGCGAAGCCAGATCCAGACGCCGGTCATGGTCGCGGCTCTCGTGGCGGGGCGGAACCTGGAAGCTATGGGTGACATCTTCGCCCCTCATGCTTTCCAGGCGGATGTCGAACCCCCAGAGCCGGTGCAGGTGCTTGAGCACCTCGTCCGTGGAGTTGCCCAGCGGCTTGCGGTCATGCTGGAAGTGGCGAAGGGTGAGCGAACGATCGCCACGCCGGTCCACGTTCCAGATCTGCACATTGGGCTCGCGATTGCCCAGGTTGTACTGGGCGGCGAGTTGCTCGCGGATCAGACGATAGCCGCCGTCGTCGTGGATGGCCGCCACCTCCAGTTCGTCGCGCTGGTCGTCATCGAGGATGCTGAACAGCTTGAGGTCGCGGATCACCTTGGGCGAGAGGTACTGCAGGATGAAGCTTTCGTCCTTGAAGCTCTTCATGGCGAAGGTGACGGTTGCCAGCCAGTCGCTGCCGGCGATGTCGGGGAACCAGCGGCGGTCTTCCTCCGTGGGGTCCTCGCAGATGCGCCGGATGTCGCGGAACATGGCGAACCCCAGGGTGTAGGGGTTGATGCCACTGTAGTAGGGACTGTCGAAGCCCGGCTGGTAGATCACCCCTGCGTGGGATTGCAGGAATTCGAACATGAAGCCTTCGGTGACCAGGCCCTCGTCGTAGAGATCGTTGAGCAGGGTGTAGTGCCAGAAGGTGGCCCAGCCTTCGTTCATCACCTGGGTCTGGCGCTGGGGATAGAAGTACTGGGCGATCTTGCGCACGATGCGGATCACCTCGCGCTGCCAGGGCTCCAGCAGCGGCGCGTGCTTTTCCACGAAATAGAGGATGTTTTCCTGGGGTTCGCTGGGGAAGCGCGCCCCTTCGTCATGCGACTCCTTGCCGGCCATCTTGGGAATGGTCCGCCAGAGGTCGTTGACCTGCCGCTGCAACTGCTCTTCGCGCTCCTTCTGCCGCTGGCGTTCTTCGGCGGCGGAGATGGGGTAGGGCCGCTTGTAGCGATCCACCCCGTAGTTCATCAGCGCATGGCAGGAATCCAGCAGTTCTTCCACGGCATCGATGCCATGGCGTTCCTCGCACTGGGTGATGTACTGCTTGGCGAACACCAGGTAGTCGATGATGGAGCTGGCGTCGGTCCAGGTGCGGAACAGGTAGTTGCCCTTGAAGAAGCTGTTGTGACCGTAGCAGGCATGAGCGATCACCAGCGCCTGCATGGTCATGGTGTTCTCTTCCATGAGGTAGGCGATGCAGGGATCGGAATTGATCACGATCTCGTAGGCCAGGCCCATCTGGCCACGGCTGTAGTGCTTCTCGGTGTGCAGGAAGTGCTTGCCGTAGGACCAGTGGTTGTAGCCGATGGGCATGCCGACGGAGGCATAGGCATCCATCATCTGCTCGGCGGTGATCACCTCGATCTGGTTGGGGTAGGTGTCCAGCGCATAGCGCTTGGCGATCCGGGCGATCTCCCGGTCGTAGGTCTGGATCAGCTCGAAGGTCCATTCCGAGCCGGTGGAGATGGGCTCACGTTTCATGACACGAGTCTCCGCTGGAACAGTTCGCGGAACACGGGATAGATATCCCCGCCGAGACGATCTGCTGCTGCGAGAAGGAGTCCGGGAAGGCGCCGCGAACGTTCTCGTATTCGTACCACAGCGCCTGGTGCTCGCGCGGGGTGATCTCCACATAGGTGTAGTACTGCATGAACGGCAGAATCTGCTTGGTCAGGATCTCCCGGCAGATGGGCGAGTCGTCGTTCCAGTTGTCGCCGTCGGAGGCCTGGGCGGCATAGAGATTCCACTCGTTGACCGGATAGCGCTCGGCCATGACCTCCTGCATCAGCTTGAGGGCGCTGGAGACGATGGTGCCGCCGGTTTCCCGGGAGTAGAAGAATTCCTCCTCATCCACTTCCTTGGCGCTGGTGTGGTGGCGGATGAACACCACCTCGATGCGCTCGTAGTTCCGCTTGAGAAACAGGTAGAGCAGGATGTAGAAGCGCTTGGCGATGTCCTTGGTGGCCTGGGTCATGGAGCCAGAGACGTCCATCAGGCAGAACATCACCGCCTTGGAGCTGGGGCTGGGCTGCTTGGACAGCAGGTTGTACTTGAGGTCGAAGGTGTCGAGGAAGGGCACCTTGTCGATGCGCGCGCGCAGCCGCTCGATCTCGGCCTCCAGCGCCTGGATGTCGCCCAGGTTGTCGGGTTCCTCCACCCGCAGCCGCGCCAGCTCCGCCCTGGCTTCGCGCAGCTTGTTGCGACTGCCGCCGGAGAGGGCGATGCGCCGCGCATGGGAGGCGCGCAGGGTGCGGATGATGTTGATGCGGGCAGGATTGCCCTCGTTGCTGATGCCCGCGCGGACCGTCTTGAAGGTGTCGGTGCCGGTCAGCTGCTTCTTGACCAGATTGGGCAGCTCAAGGTCCTCGAACATGAAGTCGAGGAATTCGTCCTGGGTGATCTGGAAGGCGAATTCGTCCATGCCTTCGCCACTGTTGCTGGCCTTGCCCTGGCCCTGACCACCGCCGCCGCCCTGGGGACGCGGGATGCGTTCGCCGCTGACGAATTCCTTGTTGCCCGGGTGGACGATGGTCTGCCGCCCGCCCTTGCCTTGGTAGAGGGCGGGCTCGTCAATGTCGCGGGCAGGAATGCTGATCTGCTCGCCATGTTCCATGTCGGTGATGGAGCGCCGGCTCACGGCTTCCTCGACCGCCTTCTTGATGTGCTCACGATAACGCCGCAGGAAACGCGTGCGGTTCACCGTGCTTTTGTTCTTGCCGTTTAGACGCCGGTCGATGACATAGCTCATACAGGCCCTCCGGGCTATTGCAGGACACCACGACGACGCAGCTGGCGCGTCGTCGCGGGCTCAGCCTCAGGCTGCCTTACTGCGACTTGCGTACCCGTGAATACCACTCGGACAACAGTCGTACCTGCTTCTCGGTGTACCCGCGCTCTACCATGCGGGTCACGAAGTCGCTGTGCTTCTGCTGGTCTTCCTTGCTGGCCTTGGCATTGAAGCTGATGACCGGCAGGAGCTCCTCGGTGTTGGAGAACATCTTCTTCTCGATCACCGCGCGCAGCTTCTCGTAGGACAGCCAGCTCGGATTTTTGCCGTTATTGTTGGCACGGGCGCGCAACACGAAGTTGACGATTTCGTTGCGGAAATCCTTCGGATTGCTGATGCCGGCCGGTTTCTCGATCTTCTCCAGTTCCTCGTTGAGCGAGGCGCGGTTGAGGATCTCGCCGGTTTCCGGATCGCGGTATTCCTGATCCTGGATCCAGAAATCCGCGTAGAGCACGTAGCGGTCGAAGATGTTCTGGCCGTATTCGCTGTAGGACTCGAGGTAGGCGGTCTGGATCTCCTTGCCGATGAATTCCACGTAGCGCGGCGCCAGGTATTCCTTGATGAATCTCATGTAGCGCTCGCGGGTCTCGGCCGGGAACTGCTCGGCTTCGATCTGCTGCTCCAGCACATAAAGCAGGTGCACCGGGTTGGCCGCGATCTCGTTGGCGTCGAAGTTGAACACCCGCGAGAGGATCTTGAAGGCGAAGCGCGTGGAGAGCCCGTTCATGCCCTCGTCGACACCGGCGCTGTCGCGGTATTCCTGGATCGACTTGGCCTTGGGATCGGTGTCCTTGAGGTTTTCGCCGTCGTAGACGCGCATCTTCGAATAGATGTTGGAATTTTCCGGTTCCTTGAGGCGCGAGAGCACCGAGAACTGGGCCAGCATCTTCAGGGTGTCCGGCGCGCAATGGGCGTTGGCCAGGGAGCTGTTGACCAGCAGCTTGTCGTAGATGTGGATCTCGTCGGAGACGCGCAGGCAGTAAGGCACCTTGACGATGTAGATCCGGTCGATGAAGGCCTCGTTGTTCTTGTTGTTGCGGAAGGTGTGCCACTCGGATTCGTTGGAGTGGGCCAGGATGATGCCGCTGTAGGGCAGCGCGCCGAGGCCCTCGGTGCTGTTGTAGTTGCCTTCCTGGGTCGCGGTCAGCAGGGGGTGCAGGACCTTGATCGGGGCCTTGAACATCTCCACGAATTCCATCAGGCCCTGGTTGGCGCGGCACAGGGCGCCGGAGTAGCTGTAGGCATCCGCATCGTTCTGCGGGTATTCTTCCAGCTTGCGAATGTCCACCTTGCCCACCAGGGCGGAGATGTCCTGGTTGTTCTCGTCGCCCGGCTCGGTCTTGGCGATGGCGATCTGGTTGAGGATGGAGGGGTAGAGCTTGACCACCCGGAACTTGCTGATGTCGCCGCCGAATTCCTGCAGCCGCTTCGCGGCCCAGGGCGACATGATGCTGCGCAGGTAGTGGCGGGGAATGCCGTAGTCCTCTTCGAGGATCTGGCCGTCCTCGTCGGGATTGAACAGCCCCAGGGGCGATTCGAACACCGGCGAGCCCTTGATGGCGTAGAAGGGGACCTTCTCGATCAGGTGCTTGAGTTTTTCCGCGAGGGACGATTTACCGCCACCTACCGGGCCGAGCAGATAGAGGATCTGCTTCTTCTCTTCCAGGCCCTGCGCCGCGTGGCGGAAATAGGACACGATCTGCTCGATGCAGTCTTCCATGCCATGGAAGTCGGCAAAGGCAGGGTAGCGGCGGATGACCTTGTTGGAAAAGATGCGGGACAGGCGTGAGTCGCTGGTGGTGTCCACCAGTTCGGGTTCGCCGATGGCCATGAGCATGCGCTCGGCGGCACTGGCAAAGGCGGTACGATCCTTCTTGCAGATCTCAAGGTATTCCTGAAGGGAATACTCTTCCTGGCGAGTCGCTTCAAAACGCCCCTGGAAGTGACTGAAAATGCTCATGACGTCTCCTCGCTGGATACCCTGGACCAGCTTGGAATCGATGCCTGGAGCCTTGCCTTGCTGCCGGTGGGGAGCGGTCATGCCGGGCGACGAAAGATAACGTCCCTAATACCTTCGTTGTCGTCTTGCCTAATCGATCCGCCTGCAGAAGTAGGGTTGGGTTTCGAGAGACGCACGAAGGAGACCGATGGAGACGGTCCCCCTGGAATTCCCCGAATCTCCAGTGGTTACACCGATGGTCCAAAGCCGGTTATCGAACCCGCCGTTTCCGGAGGGCCTGATTCCAGAATAGTCCTATCTGCGAGATGTGGAAGAGCCAATTCGGTTTATTCTTGTAACCACAGCGTCAAGCCATTGTGTTAAAGGGCCTCGCCACTTTCGGTCTGTTCGGGATAGCGGGTACGCCAGTTTTCGAAGCCGCCGTCGACACTGTAGACCTGGCTGAAGCCCTGGCCGGCCAGAAAGGCCGCCGCGCTCTGACTGGAGTGACCGTGGTAGCAGAACACCAGCAGCGGCGCGTCGAGATCGGCGGCCGCGATGAAGTCGTGGATGTTCTGGTTGTCGAGACGCTGGGCGCCGGCGACGTGCAGGGTGGCATAGCTGTGCGGGTCACGGATGTCGACGATCCGCGCGCCCTCGCTACGCAGTTCCAGCGCCCGTTCCGGGGAGATACAGGTGAATTCGCTCATTTCTTCTCCTTGCAACTGCAGAGATGACGGCGGTTGCCGTCGACGTCGAGCAGGGTCATGTCGCCGCCCCAGACACAGCCGCTGTCGAGCGCCTCGACATTGGGCGCCGCGCAGCGACCCTTGAGCGCGGCCCAGTGGCCGAACAGGATGCGCACGTCGCGGGTCAGCCGGTGATCGTGGCTGAACCAGGGGGCGAAACCGGCCGGCGCGCTGTCCAGGCCTTCCTTGCTCTTGAATTCCAGGCGACCTTCCGGGCTGCAGAATCTCATGCGCGTCAGGTAGTTGGTGATCAGGCGCAGGCGCTCCTGGCCTTGCAGCTCATCTTGCCAGAGCGCCGGCTCGTTGCCATACATCTGCTCGAGAAAGGGCACATGGGCCTGGTCATCGCGCAATACGGCTTCCACTTCGCCGGCCAGGCTCAGGGCCTGGGCCAGCGTCCATTGCGGCGGCAGACCGGCGTGGACCAGCACGCAGTTGCGCCCGGCATCGTGCCGCATCAGCGGCAGGTGGCGCAGCCAATGCAGCAACTCGTCGCGGTCGGGGGCGGCGAGGATGTCGCTCAGGGTGTCCTGCTTCTTCAGCCTGGCGCCGCCCAAGGCCACTGCCAGCAGGTGCAGGTCGTGATTGCCCAGGACGCTGACCAGCGAATCGCGCATCCCGTACAGGTATCTCAAGGTTTCCAGGGACTGAGTTCCGCGATTGACCAGATCACCCACCAGCCAGAGGCGGTCCTGCGCGGGATCGAAGCGGACCTCGTCGAGGAGGCATTTGAGCGGGTCGAGGCAACCTTGCAGGTCGCCAACGGCGTACAGCGTCATCGGGACTCCTAGTGCAGCGAGCCGGGTACGGCCAGGCGGAAGGTGGGGATGGTGGCCTCGAAGGTATGGCCATCGCTGGCGACCATCTGGTAGCTGCCCCTCATGCTGCCCACCTGGGTCGGCATCAGGGTGCCGCTGGAATAGCTGTGGGTTTCGCCCGGTGCGATCAGCGGTTGCTCGCCCACCACGCCCGGGCCGCGCACTTCCTGCGCCTCGCCATTGCCGTCGGTGATGATCCAGTGGCGGCTGAGCAGCTGCGCCGGCAGCCGGCCGTCATTGCGGATGCTCACGTCGTAGGCGAAGGCGTAGCGCTCCTGGCTGGCGCTGGATTGTTCGGGCAGGTAGCGGGTGGTGACCTGCACGGTGATGAGGTAGCGCGGATCGGGCTCGGTCACAAGAGGATTCTCGGCAGATACGGATGGAGGGGCTTCAGCTGGACGCCAGCTGGTTGGCCAGGCGTACATAAGCGGCCAGGTCCAGCTGTTCGGGGCGCAGCCCCGGGTCGACATCAGCGGCTTCGATGGCGGCGCTGTCCAGGGTGCCCTTGAGGGTGTTCCTGAGGGTCTTGCGCCGCTGGCCGAAGGCCTCGCGGACGACGCGCTCCAGAAGGACCGGATCGCGCGCCACGTGGGGGCGCTCGGTGTGGGGCACCAGGCGCACGATGGCCGAATCCACCTTGGGCGGCGGATTGAAGGCACCCGGACCGACGTTGAACAGGTGTTCCACACGGCAGTGGTACTGCACCATGATCGACAGCCGACCCCAGTCGCCGTTGCCGGGCACCGCGGCCAGCCGTTCCACCACTTCTTTCTGCAGCATGAAGTGCATGTCGGCGATGATGTCGGCGAAGCTGAGCAGGTGGAAGATCAGCGGTGTGGAGATGTTGTAGGGCAGGTTGCCCACCACCCGCAGCCGATCGCCGGCGGCGATGCTGGAGAGGTCGTACTTCATGGCGTCACCCTGGTGCAGGGTGAACAGCGGATTGAGGCCGAACTTGAGTCGGAGCAGGGGAATCAGGTCCTGGTCCAGCTCGATGACGTCGAGCCGGGCGCCACTGCCGAGCAGGCCTTCGGTGAGGGCGCCCTGGCCCGGGCCGATTTCCAGCAGGCGTTCGCCGGGTCGACCGTGGATGGCGCGCAGGATGCGATGGATCACTCCGGCGTCGTGCAGGAAGTTCTGGCCGAACCTCTTGCGGGCGCGGTGTTGGTAGAGCTCGGTCATCAGGTGCTCCGGCGCAGGCAGCGGGCCTGCGATTTCAAGACGGCAAAGACCCACCAGTTTAGCAGACCCTTGACCGTCACCGGAGCGCTCAGAGCCTGTTCATAACCTGCTGCGCGTCGGCCAAACTGCGTTGAAAAGACCCTGGAAGGCCAGCTCCGTCGGAGATGCTCTTTTACCCTTCGTAAACTCGCCCGCGAGTCCGATCCGCTTCCTCAGGGCTTTTTGCGGGGCCGCCCAGGCCTTGTTTGTCTCTGAGCTCGCGCGCTGTGAACAGCCTCTTAAGTCACCGAACGGCGATGGGCCGCCATGCTGTAGGCGGTCTCCAGGGCGACCTTCAGACTGCCGGTATCGATGCGTCCGCTGCCGGCCAGGTCGAGGGCGGTGCCATGGTCGACCGAGGTGCGGATGATCGGCAGACCCAGGGTCACGTTGACCGCGGCGCCGAAACCCTTGTGCTTGAGCACCGGCAGGCCCTGGTCGTGATACATGGCCAGGACTGCGTCGCAGTGCTCGAGGTGCTTGGGTGTGAAGAGGGTGTCGGCGGGCAGCGGCCCGATGAGGTCGAGGCCTTCGGCGCGCAGACTGTCCAGCGCCGGCTCGATGATCTCGATCTCCTCACGACCCAGGTGACCACCTTCGCCGGCATGGGGATTGAGACCGCAGACCAGGATGCGCGGCCGCGCCACACCGAAATAGCGCTGCAGATCGCCATGCAGGATGCGGGTCACATCCAGCAGTGTCTGGCGATCGATGGCATCGGGCACCTCGCGCAGTGGCAGATGGGTGGTGACCAGGGCCACTCTCAGGCCGGCCGTTGCCAGCAGCATCACCACCTGGGGAGTATGGGTCAGCTCGGCAAGAAATTCGGTGTGGCCGGAAAAGGCCACGCCGCCGTCGTTGATCACGCCCTTGTGCACCGGCGCGGTGATCATCCCGGCAAAGGTGCCGTCGAGACAGCCCTGGCCGGCGCGGGTCAGGGTGTCCAGGACATAGGCGGCATTGGCGGTATCGAGCTGGCCGGTCACCACCGGGGCACCCAGCGGGGTATCCCAGACATAGAGCGCACCGGCGGGTGCCGGACGGTCGGGCCAGGCCGTGGGAGCGACCTCGATAAGCTCGATGGCGAGTCCCAGCTCGATTGCGCGGGCGGCCAGGAGATCGCGGCTGGCGATGGCGATCAGGGCGTGGGGCTGGGCCACGCGGGCCAGCAGCAGACAGAGGTCGGGACCGATACCGGCGGGCTCACCGGAGGTCAGGGCGAAGCGCAGGGCCATGGCGGGCTCCGGAAACAAGAAGGCCGCAGGGGGTGCCTGCGGCCTTGGGGTTACTGCTTGATCTCGACGTAGGCTTCGTCGCGGATCTGGCGCAACCAGGTCTGCAGTTCCTGGTCGTACTTGCGGCTACGCAGGAGATTCAACGCCTGCTGCTCGCGCGCCTGCTGGGTGTTGTCGGTGGCCCGACGGCCCAGGACTTCCAGAATGTGCCAGCCGAAGGCGGTGCGGAATGGCTGCGACAGCTGGTTGACCGGCGAGTTGTTCATCACCTCGCGGAATTCCGGGACCAGGGATTCCGGATTGATCCAGCCCAGGTCGCCGCCATTGAGCGCCGAGCCCGGATCTTCCGAGAAGCTCTTGGCCAGGGTGGCGAAGCTTTCGCCGTTCTGAATGCGCTCGCGCAGGCGCGCCGCCAGACGCTGGGTCTCGGCGTCGCTGCGCACGGCATTGGGCTTGAGCAGGATGTGCCGGACGTGCACCTCGTCGACGATGCTGGCCTCGCCTCCGCGCTTCTCCTCCACCTTGAGGATCACGAAGCCGCCGGGCACGCGCACCGGCTGGGTGATGCCGCCGACGCCGACACTGCCGATCAGGCGATCGAAGGGCGGGGGCAGCTGGGCAGCCTTGCGCCAGCCGATCTCGCCGCCGTCGAGGGCGTTGTCACCGGCCGAGCGGGCAATGGCCAGCTGGTTGAAGTCGGCGCCCTGGCGCAGCTGGTTGTAGGTGTCCTGGGCCTGGCGCGCGGCGGCGTCGAGACCGGCGGTGCCGGCGTTGTCCGCTGCCGGGATCAGGATGTTGGCCAGGCGATACTCTTCGGACAGCTGCAGCTTGCCCAGGTCCGAGGCGAGGAAGTTCTGCACCTCCTGCTGGGTGACCTGCACGCGCTGACCGACCTGACGCTGACGCACCCGGCTGATCATCATCTCGCGGCGGACCTGCTCGCGGGCGGCGTCGTAGGAGAGACCGTCGCGGGCCAGGGCCTTGCGGAAGTCGGCCACGCTCAGGCCATTGCGCTGGGCGATGGTGGCCACGGCCTGGTTGAGCTCTTCGTCGGAGATCTTCACGCCCATGCGCCCGGCCAGCTGCATCTGGATGTCTTCCAGGATCAGCCGTTCGAGCACCTGCTGGCGCAGCTCGCTTTCCGGCGGCGCCGCGGCGCCGCGGCGGGTGATGTTCTGCTTGACCTCGTTGAGTCGCTGATCGAGCTGGCTCTGCATGACCACGTCGTTGTCGACGATGGCCACGACCTTGTCGAGCGGGACCACGGCAGCCTGAGCCAGAGGGGAGAGAGCGAGCGCCGCGCCCAGGGCGAGCGGGCGCAGGGCGTTACATAGCTTGGTCTTCACGTTCACGATAGCCTTGAATGCCTCTGTCCAGGAAGCCTTCGGTCTTGCCGCCGAAGACGTTGCCAAGTCCCTTGAGCACGATCTGCAGGAAGATCCCGCGATCGGCTTCGGAACTCTGGGCGGTGTAGAAGACGTCGTCTTCGCTCTTGAGCCAGTAGCGGCTGATCAGGCGCAGCTTCCAGCAGCAGTTGTCGTATTCGAAGCCACCGAAGGCTTCGAGGGTACGGCTCTTGTTGTAGTCGAACTGCCAGCGGGCAATCGCGGACCACTGGGGCACGATCGGCCAGATGAAGGAGATGTCGTGCTGGTCGACCTTGTAGTCGTCGCTGTTGTAGGTGAAGCGGCCGAAGTTCGGATCGAACACTCGGACGTTGTCACGATAGCGATAGCCGACGTTGAGGATCTTGCCCGGCTCGGCTTCCGGCTGGTAGTGGAACATGACGCTGCCGGAGTCGGTCTGGTGCAGGGTCGGATCCCAGTTGAATTCGCCGTTCACGCGCCAGTCGCGATTGAAGCGATACATGCCAGCCAGGGCATAGGGCGAGCGCGAGGTGGTGGCCTGGGGATTGTCGATGTTCTGCCCCAGGCTGCGGGCGTAGGCCAGGTCGTCCTTGGTCAGGCCGGGCAGCTGCACTTCGCGGTCGCGGAAGTAGAACAGCTGGCCGAAGCTCACGTTGGCGCGCTCGAAGCCGTTGGGCTCGATGAAGCGGCTGGTGGCACCCAGGGCCAGCTGGTTGGCGTCGCCGATGCGGTCGCGACCGGTGAAGCGGTTGTCGCGCCACAGCGAGCTGTAGCTGAAGGTGTATTCGCCGGTATCGAACACCGGCAGATCGTCCTGGTCGCGGTTGGGTACGTAGAGGTACTTGGCGCGGGGTTCCAGGGTCTGCTTGCCGCCTTCGCCGAACAGGTTCGAGGTGCGGTCGAAGTAGAGGCCGCTGTCGAGGCTGAAGATCGGCACCGAGCGGGTCGGGCTGTCGTTGAAGCTGGTCACGCTGGAACCGGCCGCGGCACGACGGCTACCGCCAACCAGCGGCGAGTTCAGGTCGTTCTGGCCGGTGCTGTCCAGATCCAGGTCGTAGCGGGTATAGGCATAGCGCAGCGACGGCGTCAGGAAGCCCCAGGACGCGGTCATCGGGCGGGCAATGCCCGGCTCGACGTGGTAGCGATTGCCTTCGGCGCGGGTCAGGCCGAACAGGTTGACGTCCGGGCGGTTGCGCACGTTGGTGCGGTTGCCGTTGTCGTCCAGGTCGAAGTAGGTGTTGTCGTCGAAGCTGCGGGTGAAGCGCACCGCCTCGGTGTCGTAGGTGAAGTCCAGGCCGCCCGGGTTGTAGGGCAGGGCGCCGCTCAGGGTCAGCTGCGGCAGGCGGTTATAGGGCGTCACGTCGGAGACGGTAGCCAGCTGGTAGGCCTGGGCGTTGAGGCCGGCGACGAAGGTGTCGCCGCGGTAGGTCAGGCGACCCTGCTGGTTGACGTAGGTCGGCTTGTTGATGCCGAGGTCGGTGTCCAGGTCCTGGAAGTAGTAGGGATCGCTGATGCGGGTGTAGTCCACCTCGGCCATCAGGCGCGAATCCAGGCCGCTGCGATTCTTCCAGCCGTACAGCCAGCGGTTGTCGGTGGCTTCCGGTTCGCCCTCGTGCTCCGGGTCGGTGTCCTTGAGGTAGGAGCCGTAGACCTCGCCTTCGCTGCTGCGGGTCAGGTAGCGGAAGTCGCCCTCGGTCTGCAGGCCGTGCTTGGCCATGTAGCGCGGATAGAGGGTGGCGTCATAGTTGGGCGCCAGGTTGAAGTAGTAAGGCGTGGTGATCGCGAAGCCGGTGTCGCTGGAAGTGCTGATCGAGGGCGCCAGGAAACCGGACTGCCGACGGTCGTCGATCGGGAAGTAGATGAAGGGCGTATAGAGGACCGGAATGTCCTTGACTCGCAGCGTGGCGTTGGTCGCGTAGCCGAGGCCGGTGGCCGGATTCAGGGTGACGGTGTTGCCCTTGACCTGCCAGGCGTTGCTGCCCGGTTCGCAGGTGGTGTAGGTGCCATCCTTGAGGCGGATGATGGCGTCGTCGCCACGCTTGGCGTAGAGCGCGCTGCCACGGGCGCGGCTCTGGTGCATGACGAATTCGGCGTTGTCGACCTGGACCTGGCCGTTGTCCAGCTGCATGTCGGCCTTGTCGCCGACCATCAGCAGGCCGTTGTCGCGGAATTTGACGTTGCCCTTGAGCTCGCCGCGATTCTCCAGCTGGTGCAGGTTGGCTTCCTGGGATTCCACCTGCATGCCGCCCTGGCGCAGCACTACGTCACCGGCCAGGGTGGCGACCTGCTGCTCCTGCTCGTAGCGCGAGGCCTTGGCGGAGATATAGGTCGGGGCCTTGGCGGTCGGGGTGTCGTCGTACATGCCCGGACGCTGCGGCTCGACATAGGCACCGCTGCAGTAGGGACCGGTCTCGGCCAACTGGGCCGGGGTCAGCTGATCGCGCGGGACCCAGTCCAGGTGGCTGTAGTCGGCGCTGCGGGACTTGAGGGCGCGGCCCTTGCTCTCGGTCACCAGCACGGCAGCATCGCCCTTGCGCGCGGCGGGCTCCGCCGCGACGCCCTGGGTCTCGCCCTTGCTGGGGCGGGGAGGAATGGCCGCGGTGGGTGCCTGGGTGTTGCACGACCAGCCGCCGCCGGCTCCGGCGTTACAGCTGAACTGCTCGGCGGGGGCGGCGATAAGGGCGGTGACGGGCTGCATGGCGAGCAGGCTGCCGGTTACCAAGAGGGGAAATTTTCTGCGAAACGCGGGGGTTTTCACGGCCATCCTTAAAGTCGTCCTGCACGCCGGCCATTAAGGGGCCGCGGCCTCTCGATGGGCTCAAAAAGATAGCGGATAATAAAACATGACCTGCACATCGGCTAGGGCCGAGGGATCCGCTGTAAATGACTGAAGATGTTCGCTTAAACCAGATAGAAGACTGGCTGACCACCGTTCTACCGGAAATTTTCCGGGAACAGGCCTGGGGCGAGGTGCCCAAGGGTAGCCTGACCGCGGCCAGCAGTGATGCCAGTTTTCGCCGTTATTTCCGCTGGGCGGGCGAGGGCCGCAGCCTGATCGTGATGGATGCGCCGCCGCCGCAGGAGGACTGCCGTCCGTTCGTCCAGGTGGCCGCGCTGCTGGCCGAGGCCGGGGTCCATGTACCGCGCATCCTGGCTCAGGATCTGGAGCGGGGATTCCTGCTGCTGAGCGATCTCGGCACCCTGACCTATCTGGAGGTGATCAATGCGGCCAATGCCGACGATTATTTCCAGGCGGCCATCGATGCCCTGCTGGCTTTCCAGGGCAAGCAGCCGACGAACGGCAGCCTGCCGCTCTACGACAGGGCTCTGCTCGCCCGCGAGTTGAGTCTGTTTCCAGAGTGGTACGTGGGTCGCGAACTGGACATGACCTTCAGCGCGAGTCAGCTCGAACGCTGGCAGGCCGTCTGCGACCGATTGATCGACAGCGCCCTGGCGCAACCCCAGGTGCTGGTCCACCGGGACTTCATGCCGCGCAACCTGATGCTGAGCACGCCCAATCCGGGCGTGCTGGACTTCCAGGATGCGGTCATCGGGCCGGTGACCTATGACATCACCAGCCTGTTCAAGGATGCCTTCCTCAGCTGGCCCGAGCCGCTGGTGCAGCGCTGGCTGCTAGGCTACTGGGAGCAGGCGCGTGCCGTCGGCATCCCGGTGCAGCCCGACTTCGCCGACTTCCAGCGCGCCTCGGATCTGATGGGCGTGCAGCGCCATCTCAAGGTGATGGGCATCTTCGCCCGCATCTGGCATCGCGACGGCAAGCCGCGCTACGTCGCCGACACCCCGCGCTTTCTCGCCTACATCCGTACCGTGGTGGCGCGGCGACCGGAGCTGGCCGATCTCGGCGCCTTGCTCGACGAGCTGCACGCCGCGCGGGTCGACGCATGAAGGCCATGATCCTGGCGGCGGGCAAGGGCGAGCGGATGCGACCGTTGACGCTGAGCCTGCCCAAGCCGCTGATCGAGGTGAACGGCCGGCCGCTGATCGAGCATCACATCCGGGCACTGGCCGCGGCAGGCATTTCCGAGCTGGTGATCAATCACGCCTGGCTGGGCGCCCAGCTGGAAGCCGCCCTGGGCGATGGCAGCCAACTAGGGGTCACCATCCGCTTCTCTGCCGAGGGTGAGCCGCTGGAGACCGGGGGCGGCATCTTCCGCGCGCTGCCGCTGCTGGGCAGTGCGCCCTTCGTGCTGGTCAACGGCGATATCCGCACCGATTTCGCCTTCGGCACCCTGGCCTTGCCAGCCGGTCGCCTGGCGCACCTGGTGCTGGTCGACAACCCGCCGCATCACCCGGCCGGCGACTTCGGTCTGGTGGACGGGGGATCACCCTGGATGCCCCGGAAAAGCTCACCTACAGCGGCATCGCCGTGCTGCATCCGCAGCTGTTCGCCGAGCGCACGGCCGGGGCCTTCAAGCTGGTGGACGTGTTGCGACCCGCCATTGCCGCCGGACAGGTCTCGGGCCAGCGGCTGGACGGTCGCTGGGTGGACGTGGGCACCCTGGAGCGGCTGGCGGAAGCGGAGCGGCTGTTCGGGACGGCTTCTTGAAGGTCTGGTTCTGGCCGCTGACGGTGCTGGGCTTCCTGGCCGGCTGGGCCGTGGCCAGCATTCCCGGCGCCCTGCTGGTGGCGCTGCTCGCCCATGCCGGCGAACGCCAGCTGGGGCTGACTTCCCTGGCGGGCTGGAAGGCACGCTGGCAGGGGCGCCCCGGGCGCTTCGAACATCAGGCGCAATTCCAGATGCTCGGTCGTCTGGCCAAGCGCGGCGGTCGGGTGCTGACGGCCCACATCCGCCAGGCCGAAGGCGAGATCGAGCGTCTGGGGCTCGACGCCGACGACCGCAAGAAGGCCATCGCCGCCTTCGAGCAGGGCAAGGGCGGCACCCTGCCGTCGACGGCCGACCTGCAGCGTCTCAGCGAGCGCAGCGAGGGCATCCTGCGCGCCTGCTGGCGCATGGTCTGGATCAGCGGCAGCGTGCGCCCTGGGGACCGCGACGAGATCCTCGGCTGGGGGCAGGCGATGGGTCTGGCCGAAGCCCAGGTGCTGGCCCTGCAGCCACCGGTGCAGGCGGCGCCGCGCCAGCCCGGCAGCGAGGAGAAGTATCGCAAGGCGCTGCAATTGCTCGGCGTTACCAATGACGCCGACGCCGCCACGGTCAAGCAGGCCTATCGGCGGCTGCTCTCCCGCCACCACCCCGACAAGAAGGCCGGTGCCGGGGCGGGCCAGTCGGCGGTCTATGCCGCTGCCCAGCGCACCGCCGAGCTGCATGCCGCCTATCAGCTGATCAAGAGGCGGCGGGGCTTCCGCTAGCGGCCGGTGGCAGGCGATCCAGCCAGGCGCGCAGCCGGCGAACGGTCTGCTCCTGCTCCGCGGCGCGGTCGCCGGGAATCACCGGCAGGTCGATCTGCCGATAGCCCTTGTTGGCCTTTTGCGCCGCGCGCTCCTTGCGCCGTTGGGCGGCCGGTCCGGGTGCATGTACCAGGTCGGCGATCTGCAGATCGGTCTTGCCCATGGTGGCGTCCAGCCGCGGCGGCAGCCCCTGGGGCTCACGACCATCGATGAGCACCAGTTGCTTGACCTCGGCCGGTTCCTTTTCCGCCAGATAGCGCGCGGCCCAATAGGCGCCGGTGCCGTGGCCGACCAGTACGATGGGGTTGGCGCCCTGTTGCAGTGCCAGGTCGATGCCAGCGGCTATGCGGGCCAGCACCCGGGTGGCCTGGGCATTGGCCGCGGCTTGGGGATCGACCGGCGCGACCGCCGCCTGGGCCGGTTCGCCGCTGCCGGCTTCGGCCTGGGTCGGGGCGGCGGGCGCCGTGCCGCTGCCACCGGTCACCGGCGGTGCCGTCTGCTCGCTGTTGACCTGGGCGTCGGTGTCCGCCGGGGCGGTATCGCGTTCGATCGCCACCACCGGGTCATAGGGGTCG
This sequence comes from Pseudomonas oryzihabitans, assembly GCF_014522265.1. GTDB lineage: Bacteria > Pseudomonadota > Gammaproteobacteria > Pseudomonadales > Pseudomonadaceae > Chryseomonas > Chryseomonas aestiva. Next base: position 1,147,817 of record NZ_CP017024.1, on the reverse strand, counting down.
GGCAGGCTCAGGCTGATGGTCTGCCAACCGTAAGTGGGTAGCTCCTGGCGTACGGGGGCTATCACATTGGGCCAGTCGGCCGATTCGCCGTCGCCCGGCACCAGCACTACCGTCCCGCTGGCCTTGGCCCGGGCGGCGGGCACCAGCAGGGCAAGAAAGGACTCGTCGCCGGCCTGCAGGGTCTTCTGCTGCTCGGCGGGCAGCTGCCGCATCAGCGCCTGCTGCTGCTCCTGACTTCGCGTCAATGCTGGCGCCAGGGCTGTGGGAGCCGCAGGCGGTTCCGGCGCCGGGGTGGGCGCTTCTTCGGCACGCACCGGGGCGGCGAGGCCAAGCAGAAGGAGGCAGAGCGGCAGCAGGGCGGGCGACGACATCGACGGGAATCCTCGACAGGGGCACGGTTGACCCTGGCGAGCCTACCGCCGTTCGCCCCGTCGGGGCAGCGGGAACGCCCGAGCCGCACACGGATCTCCGTTACAATGCCGTCCTCAACCTTCGCCGAGGCTATCCCATGCAACCCTTCGCCATCGCCCCCTCGATCCTGTCCGCCGATTTCGCCCGCCTGGGCGAGGAAGTCGACAAGGTCCTCGCCGCCGGTGCCGACATGGTCCATTTCGACGTGATGGACAACCACTATGTGCCCAACCTCACCATCGGCCCGATGGTCTGCAAGGCGTTGCGCAACTACGGGGTCACCGCGCCCATCGACGTGCACCTGATGGTCAAGCCGGTGGATCGCATCATCGGCGACTTCATCGAGGCCGGCGCCACCGACATCACCTTCCATCCCGAGGCCTCCGAGCACATCGATCGCTCGCTGCAGCTGATTAAGGATGGCGGCTGCCGGGCCGGCCTGGTGTTCAATCCGGCCACCTCGCTGGACGTGCTCAAGTACGTGATGGACAAGATCGACATGGTGCTGCTGATGAGCGTCAACCCCGGCTTTGGCGGCCAGAAATTCATTCCCGGCACCCTGGACAAGTTGCGCGAGGCGCGCGCCCTGATCGATGCCTCCGGCCGGCCGATCCGGCTCGAGATCGATGGCGGGGTCAACGTCAAGAATATCGGCGAGATCGCGCGCGCGGGTGCCGACACCTTCGTCGCCGGCTCGGCCATCTTCGGCCAGGCGGACTACGCCGCGGTGATCCAGGCGATGCGCGCCGAGCTGGCCAAGGCCCGCTCGGTATGAGCGCCCTGGTGCGGCTCGGTGGCGGGCATCCGCCGGCCCTGGTGATGTTCGACCTCGACGGCACCCTGCTGGATTCGGCACCGGACCTGGCCGCCGCGGTGGACGCCATGCTCGAACGCCTGGACCGCGCGCCGGCGGGGCTGGACAAGGTGCGGCTGTGGATCGGCAACGGCGCCCGGGTGCTGGTGCGTCGCGCCCTGGCCGATGACATGCAGCACGACGCCGTGGACGCTGCCGCCGCCGACGAGGCCCTGGCGCTGTTCATGGAGCTCTATGGCGGTAGCCACGCCCTGACCCGCGTCTATCCGGGGGTGCTGGACAGCCTGGCGCTGCTGCGCACCCTGGGCGTGCGCCTGGCGGTGATCACCAACAAGCCGGAGCGCTTCGTCGCGCCGCTCCTGGCCGACATGGGCCTGGGTGACTTCGACTGGATCGTCGGCGGCGATACCCTGCCGCAGCAGAAGCCGGACCCGGCCGGCCTGCTGTGGGTCATGCAGCAGGCCGGCGTGGTGGCCGGCCAGGCCCTGTTCATCGGCGATTCGCGCAACGACATCCGCGCCGCCCGTGCCGCGGGGGTGCGCTGCGTGGCCCTGAGCTATGGCTACAACCATGGCGAGTCCATCGCCCTGGAGCAGCCGGATCTGGTCGTCGACGATCTGCGCGAGCTGTTCATCTAGCACGCCGAGGTGGCCGGCCGGTTGCCATGCTGCGCCGGCTAGGCTAACGTGGCCCTTCAACCCCCCGCCTCAAGAGCAAGAGATCGCATCGTGGTGGTCACCCGCACAGGCTCCTCGCGAGCATGGATGAAAGTCATCAAGGCCCTGGCCCGTTGGCGCTGGCGCGCCTGATTTCGTCCTGGCCGGTATCTGACCGGCGCGCTGTGCACCCGACCTTTCGTTTTCCTCGCCACGAGGCTGATCATGACCCGCGACGATTTCCTGCGCCTGGCCGCTCAAGGCTATAACCGCATTCCCCTGGCCTTCGAAACCCTGGCCGACTTCGACACCCCGCTGTCCCTCTATCTCAAGCTGGCCGATGCGCCCAACTCCTATCTGCTGGAGTCGGTGCAGGGCGGCGAGAAATGGGGCCGCTATTCGATCATCGGCCTGCCGTGCCGGACGCTGCTGCGCGTGCATGGCTATGAGGTGACCGTGCACGAGGGCGAGCGGCAGCTCGAAGCCTGCACCGCCGAGGATCCGCTGGCCTTCGTCGAGGCGTTCAAGACCCGCTATCGCGTGCCGGCGGTGCCCAACCTGCCCAAGTTCGATGGCGGTCTGGTGGGTTACTTCGGCTATGACTGCGTGCGTTACGTGGAAAAACGCCTCGGTGCCTCGCCCAATCCCGATCCGCTGGGTACCCCGGACATCCTGCTGATGGTCTCGGACGAGGTAGTTGTGTTCGACAACCTCGCCGGCAAGCTGCACTGCATCGTGCTGGTGGACCCTATCCAGCCGGAGGCCTACGAGCAGGGCCAGGCACGCCTGGCCGCGTTGCGCGAGCGCATCCGCCAACCCATCGCCCCGCGTCTGGGCCTGGACTTCAATGCCATGCAGGTGCCTGGCGAGCCGGTTTTCCGCTCCAGCTACAGCCGTGACGACTACGAAAATGCGGTGGTACGGATCAAGGACTACATCCTGGCCGGCGACTGCATGCAGGTGGTGCCCTCGCAGCGCATGACCATTGATTTCCAGGCGGCGCCCATCGACCTCTATCGGGCGTTGCGCTGCTTCAACCCCACGCCCTACATGTATTTCTTCAACTTCGGCGACTTCCATGTGGTGGGCAGTTCGCCCGAGGTGCTGGTGCGGGTGGAGGACGGCGAGATCACCGTGCGTCCCATCGCCGGGACCCGTCCGCGCGGCGCCAGCGAAGAAGCCGATCTGGCCTTGGAGCGCGATCTGCTGGCCGATGCCAAGGAGCTGGCCGAGCACCTGATGCTGATCGACCTGGGGCGCAACGACGTGGGCCGGGTCTCCACCACCGGCAGCGTGACCTTGACCGAGAAGATGGTCATCGAGCGTTATTCCAACGTGATGCACATCGTCAGCAACGTGACCGGTCGGCTCAAGCCCGAGCTGAGCGCCATGGACGCCCTGCGCGCCATCCTGCCGGCCGGCACCCTGTCCGGCGCGCCGAAGATCCGCGCCATGGAGATCATCGACGAACTGGAGCCGGTCAAGCGGGGCATCTACGGCGGCGCCGTGGGCTACCTGGCCTGGAATGGCAACATGGACACCGCCATCGCCATCCGCACCGCGGTGATCAAGGACGGCGAGCTGCATGTGCAGGCGGGCGGCGGCATCGTCGCCGACTCCCAGCCGGCGGCGGAGTGGGAAGAGACCCTCAACAAGCGTCGCGCCATGTTCCGCGCGGTGAAGCTGGCGGAAGGCAAGATCTAGAGGCGCGTGGGGATTGCGGCCATGGCGGTACGCCGATACGGCCGTTCCTGAAAGACTCTGGTGCTTTGCTGATCGCGGCCATGGGCCGCTCCTACAAAGCGTCAACTACTGTAGGAGTGGCCCGTAGCCGCGATAGGTCCTCGCCTAAAGTCCTCTCGCTAAGCCTCTTCGATCCGCCCCAGGACGGCCCCAGCCGCCAGGTAGTCTCCGGCCGCCTGGGTGATCGCCAAGCGGCCGGCGCGTGGGGCGATGACCTGGGTTTCCATCTTCATCGCTTCCATCACGGCCACCACCTGACCGGCTTCGAGCTGGGCGCCGTCTTCGACCAGCCACGCATGCAGGTTGCCCGCCACCGAGGCAGTGAGGGCGTTGGCGTCTGCTGCAGGAGCAGGCGCGGGCGTTTCGCCCGCCGGGGTGCTCATGGCCAGGCCGCTCAGCAGGGCCGTGGGCAGGCCCAGGGCATGGCGGCGGCCGTCGATCTCGACGAAGGTGCGCAGCACGCCTTCGTCAGCCGGCTCGCTGCGTGGTGCCAGGACGATCTGCTCGGCGAATACCGTCTCGATCCAGCGGGTGTGCACAGCGAAAGCCGCCCCGGTGAAGTCGGCGTGGGCCATCACCGCCTGGTGGAAGGGCAGTACCGTGGCGACGCCTTCCACGCTGAATTCGGCCAGGGCACGGCGGGCCCGGGCGATGGCCTGCTCGCGGGTGGCGCCGGTGATGATCAGCTTGGCGATCATGGAGTCGAAGTTGGGCGCCACCTGGGAACCGGCTACCACGCCGCTGTCCAGGCGGATGCCGGGACCACTGGGGGCGCGGAAGGCCGTAATGGATCCCGGGGTCGGCAGGAAACCGCGACCCGGATCCTCGGCATTGATGCGGAATTCGAAGCTATGCCCACGCGGCGCCGGCACCTCGGTAAAGGACAGCGGCAGGCCATCGGCGATGCGCAATTGTTCGATCACCAGGTCCAGGCCACAGGTTTCCTCGGTAACCGGGTGCTCCACCTGCAGGCGGGTGTTGACCTCCAGGAAGGACAGGGTACCGTCCTGGCTCAGCAGGAATTCCACGGTGCCGGCGCCGATATAGCCGGCGGCGGCGCAGATGTCTCGCGCGGAGGCGTGAATGCGCTGGCGCAGCTCGTCTTCGAGGAAAGGCGCGGGCGCCTCTTCCACCAGCTTCTGGTTGCGCCGCTGCAGCGAACAGTCGCGGGTGCCCACTACCTCGACCCGGCCATGGCGGTCGGCCAGGACCTGGGCTTCGATGTGCCGCGGGCGGTCAAGGAAGCGCTCGACAAAGCATTCGCCGCGGCCGAAGGCGGCGGTGGCCTCACGGACCGCCGAGTCGTACAGCTCGGCAACCTCGTCCAGGCGCCAGGCCACCTTGAGACCCCGTCCGCCACCGCCGAAGGCCGCCTTGATGGCGATGGGTAGACCGTGCTCCTCGGCGAAGGCCAGCACCTCGGCGGCGCCGTTCACCGGGTCTTCGGTGCCGGCCACCAGGGGGGCGCCGACGCCCAGGGCGATGCGCCGGGCCTGGACCTTGTCGCCCAACGCATCGATGGTGTCCGGGTCCGGGCCGATCCAGGTCAGGCCGGCCGCCTGTACCGCCCGGGCGAAGTCGGCGCGCTCGGACAGGAAGCCGTAGCCCGGGTGGACGGCATCGGCGCCCGCGCGGCGGGCCACGTCCAGCACCTTGGCGATGTCCAGGTAGGTCTCGGCCGGGCGCTGGCCATCCAGGCCATAGGCCTCGTCGGCCAAGTGCACGTGGAGGGCATCGAAGTCGGCGTCGGCGTAGACGGCGACCGAGGCCACACCGTAGTCGCGGCAGGCGCGGACGATGCGGACGGCGATCTCGCCGCGGTTGGCGATCAGGACTTTTTTCATGGAGTGTTCTCGGCAGCAGGAAAAGCGCTGGGGCGCAGCTCAGCGAAGGGGCCCAGCGGATTGAAGCGGATACGGGCACCGACTGGGATCTGCCCGGCCAGGTCCAGGTGGTGGCTGGCGATGGCGCCGATCACCGGATAGCCGCCGGTGAGCGGATGGTCGGCGAGGAACAGCACCGGCTGGCCGTTGGGCGGCACCTGGATGGCGCCCAGGGCCGTGCCTTCGCTGGGCAGCTCGCCGGATACCTGGCGCTCCAGGGGCGTCTCGCCGGCCAGGCGGATGCCGACCCGGTCGGACTGGGGCGTGACGCGCCAGCTCTGCCCAGCCAGGGTTTCCAGTGCGGTGGCGGTGAACCAGTCGCTGCGCGGACCGAGGACCACGTCGAGCACCACCTCCTGGTCGGCGCTGGGAAGCACCAGAGGGGCGGTTTCGCTGCAGGACGCGGCGGCACCGCCGACCCTGGGATAAAAGCCCAGGCGATCACCAGCAGCCAGGGGCGCCGGGCCGACCTTGGCCAGGGTATCGAAAGCGAGACTGCCCAGTACCGGGGCCACGGCGAAGCCGCCGCGCAGTGCCAGGTAGCTGCGCAACCCCGCGGGCGGGCTGCCCAGGCTCAGGCGGTCGCCGTCTTCCAGGAGGAAGGGCTGATAGGGCGCAGGTTGCAGCCGCCGGCCGGCGTGGGTCAGCACCTCCAGCGGCGCCGGGGCGCCGGTGACGGCGACCAAGGCCTGGCCGTGGCAAACGCAGCTGAAGCCACCCAGCAGGATTTCCAGGCAGCCGCTGCCTGGCTCATTGCCCACCGCGCGATTGGCCGCGCGCAGGGCGCCCCGATCCAGGGCGCCGGAGGCGGAGACGCCCTGGCCGGTCTGGCCCGGGCGACCGAGGTCTTGCAGCAGGGTGCGCAGGCCGGGGGTGATGATGTCCAGATAGTCCGCGGTGACCGGCGTGGCGGAGGCTGCAACCGGTGTCTCTGGCAGGCCGCCCGCGGGCAGTGGTCCGGCGTCGCGGAAGCGCACTCGATAGCCGGGACGGAGCAGGGCCGGTTCCGGGCGCGACAGGTCCCAGAGGTGCAGGGGCGTCACCCCCAACAGTTGCCAGCCACCGGGACTGGCTTGCGGATAGACGGCGGCGAAACCGCCGGCGATGGCCACCGAGCCGGCCGGCACCCGGGTGCGCGGCGAAGAGCGCCGTGGCACCTGAAAGCCTGGCCCGCCGCTCAGATAGCCGAAGCCCGGGGCGAAGCCGCAGAAGGCCACCTGATAGTCGCTGCCGGTATGGCGACGGATCACCTCGGCCACGCTCAGGCCGAGCAGTTGGGCGACGTCGTCCAGGTCCTCACCGTTGTAGTGCACCGGAATCTCGACGAGCTTGCCGGCCGCACGGGCACCGCCACCGAGGGGCAGGGCGGCGATATGGTCGACCAGGTCGGCCGCTGTTAGGGCGCTGGGGCGAAACTGGACCAGCAGGGTGCGGGCCGCCGGGACGACCTCCTCGATCCCTGCGAGCGGCCTGGCCTGCAGGGCGTCGAACAGGGCCAGGGTCTCGTCGAGATCGGCCAGCTCCACCAGCAGTGCATCCAGGTTGACGGGCAGAAAACGCAAGGGCTTCTCCTAGACGTGGTAGGTGCGATCGGGCACGTCGGTGATGAACATGTGGCCCGGCGCATGGGTGATGGCGAAGGGCACCTTGGAGGCCATGACCGCCGCCTGGGGCGTGACACCGCAACCCCAGAATACTGGGATCTCGCCCGGCTCGATGCGTACGGCATCGCCGAAGTCCGGCTGTGCCAGGTCGGAGATGCCCAGGCGCGCCGGTTCGCCGATGTGGACCGGTGCGCCATGGACCGCCGGATAGCGAGCGGTGATAGTGGCCGCTTCGGCGACCCGCTCGGCGGGAATGGGGCGCATGGACACCACCATTTCGCCATGCAGGCGGCCGGCCGGACGGCAGGCGCGGTTGGTGCGGTACATGGGCACATTGCAGCCGTCGGTGATGTGGCGGATCTCGATGCCGGCTTCCAGCAGGCCGGTCTCGAAGGTGAAGCTGCAGCCGATTAGGAAGGTCACCAAGTCCGCATGCTCGGCCCAGGCGGCGCGGCCGTCGGCCACTTCTTCCGCCAGCACGCCGTCGCGCCAGACGCGATACAGCGGTAGGTCGGTGCGCAGGTCGGCGCCCTTGGCCAGCGGCGTGGCGTAGCTGCCGGCGTCAATGACGTCCAGCACCGGGCAGGCCTGGGGATTGCGTTGAGCGTAAAGCAGGAAGTCGTAGGCCCATTCGCGCGGCAAGGCGATGAGATTGGCCTGGGTCAGGCCGGGGGCGACGCCGGCACTGGGGGCGACCAGGCCGTCGCGGTAGCGGGCGCGTGCCTCGCGGGCGGCGGCGATGGCGGCGTCTTGGGCGGCTTTGAGCGGATTCATGAGGGGACCTCCGTGAAGGCGCTGGGCGTCACCCCGGCGCGTTCGAGATGGCGACGCAGGGCACGCGCCATGTCCACCGCGCCGGGGCTGTCGCCGTGCACGCAGATGGACTCGGCCTCAATGGGTGTCAGGCTACCGTCGATGGCCTCCACCACGCCGTCCTGCACCAAGCGCAGCATGCGTTGGGCGATGAGTTCGGCATCGTGCAGCACCGCACCGGGCAGGCGCCGCGATACCAGGGTGCCCTCCGGCGTGTAGGCGCGATCGGCGAAGGCCTCGGCGACGCAGGTCAGGCCGGCCTCTCGCGCCCAGCCGAGCAGCGGCGAGCCGGCCAGGCAGACCAGCACCAGATCCTCGTCCAGCTGACGCAGGGCGGCGATCACCGCCTGAGCCTGGCGGTGGTCCTGGGCGACGGTGTTGTACAGGGCGCCGTGCGGCTTGACGTAGGTCACCCGCGTTCCGGCGGCCCTTGCCAGGGCCTGCAGGGCGCCGATCTGGTAGAGCACATCGGCGCTCAGCTCGTCGCTGGCAATATCCAGATTGCGCCGACCGAAGCCCACCAGGTCGGGGTAGGCGACATGGGCACCCACGGCGACCCCCCTGGCGGCGGCCGCCTGCAGGGTGCGCAGGATGCCGGCCGGATCGCCGGCGTGGAAACCGCAGGCGACGTTGGCGCTGGTGACAATATCGAGCATGGCGGCATCGTCACCCATCCGCCACTGGCCGAAGCTTTCGCCCAGGTCGCTGTTCAGATCGATGGTCGGCATAGGGATCTCCCGAGGTCAGGCGGCGTTGAGGAGAGCGAAGATGGGGCCGGCGGACTTGATCGCCAGGTACCACGACAGCACACAGGTGAGCGCGCCGAGCACCAGCAGCCAGCGAGGGTAATGGTAGCCCTCCATGAGGTCGGATCGGCGCCAGCCCACGTACATGAACAGCGTGAGGCCGATCGGCAGGATCAGGCCGTTGAAGCCGCCAGCGAACACCAGCAGGGCAGCCGGCGGTTTGCCGATCAGCAGATAGACGGCAAGGGCGATCAGTACGAAGACCACGGTGAAGAGGTTGCGCGCGCGCTCGCTGAGCTTCGGCGAGAACACGGTGATGAAGGTCGTGGAGGTATAGGCGGCGCCGATGGTGCTGCTGATACCGGCGGCCCAGAGGATTAGGCCGAACACCCTCAAGCCGTATTCGCCGAGACTGGCATCGAACGCCTGGGCGGCCGGGTTGGCGGCCTGGCCGGAGACGTCGATCACCACGCCGCTGGCGACCACCCCGAGGATGGCCAGGAACAGCACATAGCGGGCGATGCCAGTGACCAGAATGCCGCTGAGCGCGGCCTTGGACACGGCGTCGAGGTTTTCCACCCCGACAGTACCGCGGTCCAGCAGGCGGTGGGCGCCGGCATAGGTGATGTAGCCGCCCACGGTGCCGCCGACGATGGTGGTGATGGCCGTGAAGCTGATGACGCTGGGGAAGACGGTCTGGCGCAGCGCCTCGCCCAGTGGCGGATGGGAGGCGAAGCAGGCGATCACGATCAGCGTCACCTTGAGCAGGCCCAAGACCACCATGATGCGATCCATGGCTACCCCAGCGCGGTGCGACAGGAAGATGCCTATCGCCACCAGCGCGCTGAAGGCTCCACCCCAGGCCGGGTCCAAGCCGAGCAGGGCGTTCAGGCCCAGGCCGGCGCCAGCGATGTTGCCCAGGCTGAATACCAGGCCACCAGAGATCACCAGCACGGCAAGCAGGTAGCCACTGCCGGGCAGGGCGGCGTTGGCGATGTCGGAGGCGCGCATACGGGTCAGGGCGACGATTCGCCAGACATTCAGCTGCACCACGAAGTCGATGAGGATGGAGGCGAGAATGCCGAAGGCGAAGGCGGCTCCCAGGGTGGCAGTGAAGGTGGCGGTCTGGGTGAGGAAGGCGGGGCCGATGGCCGAGGTGGCCATCAGGAAGATCGCGGCGATCAGTGAAGCTCGGCGGTCCTTGGTGAAAGCCTGGGTAGTGCTGGCGGTCTGGGTCACGGTGGCGGTCCTGGTCGGGAAGGCATGCCCTGGCTAAGGCAACCTCTGTGCCACTGCCGACCGGAAAGCCATTATTTGTAGGCTTTACCGATACTTATTGTTCAACAAAGATATAGTCATAGTTCTTTCATTTGCACTGTATTGTTACTCGGCTACTTAGGGATGCTACCTGCTGGTGCGCCATTACCCCGGTTTCCTTGCCTAAGTGTTTGGCCTCGGACACCATCGGCAGCGCGACTGCCAGCTCTGGAAAACCCATGAAGAACCCTGCGCCCGACAATATTCGTACCCTCGGCGAATCCGTGACCGCCGAGATCCGCCGCCAATTGGTAGCGGGCGAACTCAAGCCCGGCCAGCGCCTGTCCGAGGCGGCGCTGGCAGAGCGCCTGGAGATATCCCGCAATACCCTGCGCGAGGCCTTCCGGGTGCTGACCCAGGAGGGGCTGCTCAAGCACGAACCCAATCGCGGGGTGTTCGTCTGCGTACCCGACATGGCTTCAATCATCGACATCTACCGGGTGCGGCGCTTTATCGAATGCCAGGCGCTGGCCAAGGCCTACCCGCGGCATCCGGGCGCGCTGCACATGCGTGAGGCGGTGACAGCGGCCCAGCGCGCCCGCGCGGTCCAGGACTGGGTGGCGGTGGGCACTGGCAACATGGCCTTCCACGCAGCTATCGTCGAACTGGCCGACAGCCCACGGCTGTCGGCCTTCTACGACCAGCTCTCCGCCGAGTTGCGCCTGGCCTTCGGCCTGCTCAACGATCCGGAATTCCTCCATGGTCCTTACCTGGAGATGAATGTCGCCATCGTCGAGCTGCTGGAGGAGGGCAGGCCCGCCGAGGCCACGGCCGCCTTGGAAAGCTACCTGGTGCAGTCCGAGCGGACGGTGCTGGCGGCCTACGGTCGACTCAAGGCCTGAGCCGCCAGCGGTTGCGCCGGGCGGCGGGCTGGGCTACTGTGCGGAAAGAACCACGTCGGAATCCATCCCGTGACCTGCAGCGCCGCCCTCTCGATGCCTCTCTTCAAGGCCCACGCCCGTTGGCGCTGGCGCGCCTGACATCCCCTTGCCGGTACGTCCGGCCCGCCTTGTCGTTCCAGCCCCCGGCCAACCGCTTCCGGCGCCGTGGCGAAGCTGAGTCCATTTCCACAGCTGCAATCGATTCCAAGGGTGATCCGCCATGCTGCTGATGCTCGATAACTACGATTCCTTCACCTACAACCTGGTGCAGTACCTGGGCGAGCTGGGCGCCGAGGTCAAGGTGGTGCGCAACGACGAGATGCCGGTCGAGGCACTCGAAGACCTGGCGCCGGAGCGCATCGTCGTCTCTCCCGGTCCCTGCACGCCCAACGAGGCGGGCATCTCCCTGGCCACCCTGGAGCGCTTCGCCGGCAAGTTGCCGGTGCTGGGCGTCTGCCTGGGGCACCAGAGCCTGGGCCAGGCCTTTGGCGGTGAGGTGGTCCGGGCCCGCGAGCCGATGCACGGCAAGACCAGCCCGGTCTACCACAACGGCGAAGGCGTCTTCGCCGGTCTGCCCAATCCCGTCACCGTGACCCGCTACCATTCGCTGGTGGTCAAGCGCGAGACCCTGCCCGAGTGCCTGGAGATCACCGCCTGGACCCAGCATCCGGACGGCAGCATGGACGAGATCATGGGCCTGCGGCACCGCGAATTCATGATCGAGGGGGTGCAGTTCCACCCCGAATCCATCCTTACCGAACATGGCCATGATCTGCTGGCCAACTTTCTCCAGCAGCAGGGAGGGCGGCGCTAGATGGACATCAAGCAGGCCCTGAATCGCATCAGCGGACAACTCGACCTCAACGTCGCCGAGATGCAGGCGGTGATGCGCCAGATCATGACCGGTGGCGCCGACGAGGCGCAGATCGGTGCCTTCCTCATGGGTATGCGCATCAAGAGCGAGACCATCGACGAGATCTGCGGCGCGGTCAGCGTGATGCGCGAGCTGGCCACCCCGGTGGTGCTGCCGAGCCTCGACCACGTGGTCGACGTGGTGGGTACCGGTGGCGATGGCGCCAATATCTTCAACGTCTCCTCGGCCTCGGTGTTCGTGGTCGCGGCGGCGGGCGGCAAGGTCGCCAAGCACGGCAATCGCGCGGTGTCCGGCAAGAGCGGCAGCGCCGATCTGCTGGAGGCCGCCGGCATCTACCTGGAGCTGACTCCGGCGCAGATCGCCCGCTGCGTCGAGCAGGTGGGCGTCGGCTTCATGTTCGCCCAGTCGCACCACAGCGCCATGCGTCACGCCGCCGGGCCGCGCCGCTCGCTGGGGCTGCGCACCCTGTTCAACATGCTCGGTCCCCTGACCAATCCGGCCGGTGTCCGGCACCAGGTGGTCGGGGTGTTCAGCGCCGCGCTGTGCCGGCCGCTGGCCGAGGTGCTGCAGCGCCTGGGCAGCCACCATGTGCTGGTGGTGCATTCCCGCGACGGCCTGGACGAATTCAGCCTGGCCGCGGCGACCCGGGTCGCCGAACTCAAGGACGGCAGCATCAGCGAATACCAGGTGCTGCCGGAGGATCTGGGCATCAAGAGCCAGACCCTGGTCGGCCTCACAGTGGACGGCCCCGAGGCCTCGCTGGCGCTGATCCGCGACGCCCTCGGCCGACGCAAGACCGAAGCCGGGCAAAAGGCCGCCGACATGATCGTGCTCAACGCCGGCGCGGCGCTCTACGCCGCGGATCTCGCCCACAGCCTGCATGAAGGGGTACTCTTGGCCCACGATGCGCTCTACAGCGGCCTGGCCCGGGAAAAGCTGGACGAGCTCGCCCATTTCACATCCGTCTATCGCGAGGAGGGTCGCCCGTGAGTGTGCCAACCGTGTTGCAGAAGATCCTGGCCCGCAAGGCCGAGGAGATCGCCCAGCTCAAGGCTCGGACCAGCCTGGCCGAACTCGAGGCCCAGGCCCGTGCCGCCGACGCCCCGCGCGGCTTCGCCCGCGCCCTGCAGGCCCAGGTGGCGCGCAAGGAGGCAGCGATCATCGCCGAGGTGAAGAAGGCCTCGCCGAGCAAGGGTGTGATCCGTGAACACTTCGTGCCGGCCGAGATCGCCCACAGTTACGCCCTGGGCGGGGCCACCTGCCTGAGCGTGCTCACCGACGTGGACTTCTTCCAGGGTGGCAACGCCTATCTGCAGCAGGCGCGCGCCGCCTGCCAGCTACCGGTGATCCGCAAGGACTTCCTCGTCGACCCCATCCAGGTGGTGGAAGCCCGGGCCATCGGCGCCGACTGCATCCTGCTGATCGTCGCCGCGCTGGACGACGGCCTGATGGGCGAACTGGCCGCCACGGCCAAGGACGTCGGCCTGGACGTCCTGGTCGAGGTACATGACGGCGCCGAGCTGGAGCGCGCCCTGACGGTGCTGGATACCCCACTGGTGGGGGTCAACAACCGCAACCTGCACACCTTCGAGGTCAGCCTGGAAGCCACCCTCGATCTCTTGCCGCGTATCCCCCAGGATCGCCTGGTGATCACCGAGAGCGGCATCCTCAATCGCGCCGACGTGGAGCTGATGGAGATCAACGAGGTACGCGCCTTCCTGGTCGGCGAAGCCTTCATGCGCGCCGACGAGCCGGGTCAGGAGCTGCAGCGTCTGTTCTTCCCGGATCGCCGGTTCCCGCTCAGAGACGCCTGAGGCGCCGGTCGTTCGCACAAGGCCCCGGGGATAACCTCGGGGCTTTTTTCTTTCCGCAGGGTGATCCATGTCGACTCGCGCCCACCCCGGGTGGCGGGAACGACCTCCGTGTGCCCGCTGCCGACGCAGGGCTTTGTTTCCATCGGAATAAACCCGGTTAATGGCCTCCGACTCGCTGAACCGTGGCGAGGCGCGGAGACGGCTGGCTGTCGCAGGACAAGACAGCGCTCCGCCGCACCAGGCCATCCATAACCAGGGCAAGCAAGCACCATGGCAACGGAAGAAAAAAGCGAAACACTTGATATCAGCGTCACCGATCCCTCCCGGACCGAGGAGTCGCGCCGGGATCGGCGACTCGCCGGCACCACCGACTGGGTAGTCTTCGGCGTCACCAGCATCGCCGCGCTGGCCTTCGTGATCTGGGGCTTCGTCAGCCAGGCCAGCCTGGCCAGCAGCGCCTCCACCGCCCAAGGCTGGGTGATCACCCACTTCGGCTGGCTGTTCGTGCTCACTTCCACCGGCTTCGTGGTCTTCGTCATCTGGCTGGCCGCCAGTCGCTATGGGCGGATCCCCCTGGGGCGCGACGACGAGCAGCCGGAATTCCGCACCCTCTCCTGGGTGGCGATGATGTTCAGCGCCGGCATGGGGATCGGCCTGATGTTCTTTGGCGTCGCCGAACCGCTGTCGCACTATCTCAATCCGCCGCCCGGTGGCGCCGCGGGGCAGAGCAGCGCCGCCCTGCAGGTGGCCATGGCGACCACGCTGTTCCACTGGACCCTGCATCCCTGGGCCATCTATGCCGTGGTCGGACTGGCCATCGCCTATGGCACCTATCGGCGCGGTCGCAGCCAGCTGATCTCGGTGGCCTTTCGCCCCCTGATCGGCGAACACGCCAATGGCCCCGTCGGTCGCGTCATCGACATGATGGCGATCTTCGCCACCCTGTTCGGCTCGGCGGCCTCCCTCGGTCTGGGCGCCCTGCAGATCGCCGGCGGACTCGAACACAATGGCTGGATCGAGCAACCCGGAAAAATGCTCTACATCAGCATCATCACGGTGCTGACGGTGGCCTTCGTCATCTCCGCGGTGTCCGGGGTCGAGAAGGGCATCCAGTGGCTGTCCAACACCAACATGGTGCTGGCGGTGGCCCTGGCGCTGTTCGTCTTCGTCGCCGGTCCGACCCTGCTGATGCTCAATCTGCTGCCCACCGCCATCGGCGACTACATCGACCTCCTGCCGGAGATGATGGCGCGCACCAGCGCAAGCGGTGGCGAGGCCATGGGCAACTGGCTGTCCAGCTGGACGGTGTTCTACTGGGCCTGGTGGATTTCCTGGACGCCCTTTGTCGGCATGTTCATCGCCCGCATCAGTCGCGGTCGCACCATCCGCCAGTTCGTCACCGGCGTGCTGCTGGTGCCGAGTCTGGTCAGCGTGGTCTGGTTCGTCATCTTCGGCGGCGCGGCCATCGACGCCATGCGCCTGGGTGCCTTCACCCTGGTCGACGGCGCGGTGAACAGCAACTTCGCCCTCTACGACCTGCTGGCCAGCTATCCCTGGGTCTCGGTGACCTCGGTGCTGGTGATGGTGCTGGTGGCGATCTTCTTCGTGTCCGGCGCCGACGCCGCGTCCCTGGTGATGGGCACCCTGTCCGAGCGCGGCACTACCGAGCCTTCGCGGCGCACGGTGATCTTCTGGGGCGCCCTCACCGGCGCGGTGGCGGCGATCATGCTGGCCATCGGTGACCCGGGCAACCCGGGTGCGGCGCTCAACGGCCTGCAGAATCTGACCATTGTGGTCGCGCTACCCTTCGTGGTGGTGATGGCGCTGCTGTGCCTGGCGCTCTATCGCGATCTGCGTTGCGATCCGCTGATGCTGCGGCATCTGCGCGGTACCGAGCTGATCGAGAAGGCGGTGCTCTATGGCGCGGTCAAGCACGGCGAAGAATTCCACTTCGTCGTGGGCGAGCCCAAGGCCAAGGGCAATGACGAGAAGATCGTCGACGAGAAAGCCACGGTGCGGGTCGCGAAGGTCCAGCCGCAGGTCGAGAACTGAAGCCAGGATGGGCGGGGGGAGCGGCCCCCGCCTGCTGGCAGGGGCACGCTAAGCGGGCTCAGCGGGTGCCGAACACCACCATGGTCTTGCCCTTGACGTGGACCAGACCCTGTTCTTCGAGGGACTTCAACACGCGACCGACCATCTCGCGGGAGCAACCGACGATGCGGCCGATTTCCTGACGGGTGATCTTGATCTGCATGCCATCCGGGTGGGTCATGGCGTCGGGCTGCTTGCACAGGTCAAGCAGGGTACGGGCCACGCGACCGGTGACGTCGAGGAAGGCCAGGTCGCCGACCTTGCGGGTAGTCTGGCGCAGGCGCTCGGCCATCTGGCGACCGAGGGAGAACAGCATGTCCGGATCGTGCTGGCTCAGTTCGCGGAACTGACCGTAGCTGATCTCGGCGACTTCGCACTCGGTACGGGCACGCACCCAGGCACTGCGCTCGGGCTCGCTGCCTTCCTTGGAGAACAGCCCCATCTCGCCGAAGAAGTCCCCGGCATTGAGATAGGCGATGATCATTTCGCGGCCTTCATCGTCTTCGATGAGGATGGTCACCGAACCCTTGAGGATGAAGAATAGGCTTTCGCTGTTGTCGCCAGCGTAGATGATGGTGGTTTTTGCGGTATAGCGGCGACGCGAGCAGTGCGCTAGCAGCTTGTCGATGTGCTGTAACTTCGCGGGTGGGATGATAGCGGCCATGCTGATTCCTGAGGTTGAAAGCTAACCTGAGTCGGGGGCACCGAGGTCCGAACCGGTGCATGCACAGGCTGCGCCGGTTCCAATCCAAAGACCGGATAAGAACATGCGCAGCTTAAATGCGAGCTGAATAACCCTTCACTGCGCCCCAGTTTACGCCATCCAGCATGTTAAGCTGATCACCATTTGCATATATAAGTAGGACGAAAGCGATGAAAGCGCGCATCCAGTGGGCAGGCGAGGCCATGTTCCTCGGTGAATCCGGCAGTGGCCACGTGGTAGTCATGGACGGCCCGCCGGAAAGCGGTGGTCGCAACCTCGGCGTGCGGCCGATGGAAACCGTGCTGATCGGCCTGGGCGGCTGCGCCAGCTACGACGTGGTCAGCATCCTGCGCAAGGCGCGGCAACCGGTGGAAAGCTGCGAAGCCTTCCTCGAAGCCGACCGCGCCGACACCGAGCCCAAGGTGTTCACCCGTATCCACCTGAAGTTCGTGGTCAAGGGCCGTGGTCTCAAGGAAGCCCAGGTCAAGCGCGCCATCGAGCTGTCGGCGGAAAAGTACTGCTCGGCGTCCATCATGCTCGGTCGGGCCGGCGTCGAGATCACGCACAGCTACGAACTCGTCGAACTCGCCTGATGCTCTTGCAGGCGACGCCCGTCCAGGCGTCGCCCTCCGCGTCACCCCTTCCCGCCGACATCAATTCATCACCTGGGCCCGGCAGACTCTGGCCCCAGCCGCTGCCGATCTGCATAATGCGCCGCTCTTAAGGGGCAAGCCCCCGACAAGTACAGCCAATCGCCATCGCGAAGAGGTGTTCGCCGCCCTACGCAGCTTGCGCAATCCGCAACTGACGGGCACTCAGGACCGCGGTCAGAGACCGCACGACGGGAGCTTTACCACCGTGAAAAGCAAACTCAGGCTTCATGGTTTCAACAACCTGACCAAGACCTTGAGCTTCAACATCTACGACATCTGCTACGCCGAGACGTCGGAAGATCAACAGGCCTATGTCCAGTACATCGACGAGGAATACGACGCCGAGCGTCTGACCCAGATCCTGACCGACGTGGTCGATATCATCGGGGCCAACATCCTCAATATCGCCCGCCAGGATTACGATCCCCAGGGCGCCAGCGTGACCATCCTGATCTCCGAGCAACCGGTCGAGCCGACCGAGAGCCAGATCGAGGAGTCGCCCGGTCCGCTGCGCGAGACCATTCTCGGCCATCTGGACAAGAGCCACATCACGGTGCACACCTATCCGGAGATCCATCCGGACGACGGCATCGCCACCTTCCGCGTCGACATCGACGTTTCCACCTGTGGCGTGATCTCCCCGCTCAAGGCCCTGAACTACCTGATCCACCAGTTCGACTCGGATATCGTCACCGTGGACTATCGGGTGCGCGGTTTCACCCGCGACATCGAAGGGCGCAAGCACTTCATCGACCACGAGATCAATTCGATCCAGAACTACCTGTCCGAGGACACTCGCGCGGCCTACCAGATGACCGACGTGAACGTGTATCAGGACAACCTGTTCCACACCAAGATGCTGCTCAAGGAATTCGAGCTGGACAACTATCTGTTCGGCGACGCCTCGCGCAGCCTCTCGTCCGAACAGCGTCAGCAGATCACCCAGCGCCTCAAGCACGAGATGCGCGAGATATTCTCCGGCCGCAACCTGCCGCGCTGATCGCTCGGGTACCCAGAAACCCCCGCCATGGCGGGGGTTTCTCGTTTCCGGCGATCAGTGATGCTCGTCGCGCGCGACCGGGGCGCCACCGGTGACGCTCTTGACCACCCGGCCGATGGTCAGGCCCTGGCCGAGGATGGAAACCAGCACCACGATGTAGGTCAGGGCGAGGATCAGATCCCGTTCCGGACCGGCCGGCAGACTCAGCGCCAGGGCCACGGAGACCCCGCCGCGCAGGGCGCCCCAGGTGAGGATGCGCGCCGTGCCACGGGTCATGTTGCGCCAGTGCGGGCTGAGCAGCACCACCGGTGCCACGCTAATCCAGCGGGCGAAGAGGATCGCCAGGGTCACCAGCAGCGCCGCGCCCAGGTGAGCCCAGCTGAACGGCAGTACCAGCAGCTCCATGCCGATCAGGGCGAACAGCAGGGCGTTGAGGATCTCGTCGATCAACTCCCAGAAGCCGTCCAGGTAACGCCGGGTGAAGTCGCTCATTGCCTTGGTTCGTCCCAGGTTGCCGATGATCAGTCCGGCCACCACCATGGCGATGGGACCCGAGACGTGCAGGTGGCTGGCCAGCGTCGAGCCGCCGATCACCAGGGCCAGCGACAGCATCACCTCGATCTGATGCTGCTCGATACTCAGCATCAGCCAGTAGCAGGCGAAGCCGATCAGCAGGCCGAACAGGATGCCGCCACCGGCTTCTTCGAGAAACAGCCAGAGCGCCGCGTTGACCGTGGGCGCCTCGCCCAGCTGGATCACCCCCAGCAGCACCGAATAGACCACCACGGCCACGCCGTCATTGAACAGCGCCTCCCCGACGATGGTGGTTTCCAGCGACTTGGGCGCGCCGGCCGAGCGCAGGATGCCGAGTACGGCGATGGGATCGGTCGGAGAGATCAGGGCACCGAAGATCAGGCAGTAGAGGATGTCGACGTGCCAGCCCAGCCAGCCGAAGATCCAGTGGCTGAGATAGCCGATCAGCACCGTCGAGATGATCACCCCGAGGGTCGCCAGGCCGCCGATGGCCCATTTGTAGTCGCGCAGGTCCTTGAGATTGACGTGCAGGGCGCCGGCGAACAGCAGGAAGCCGAGCATCCAGTTCATCAGCAGGTCGTTGAAGTCGATCTGCCCGAGCAATTCGCCGATGCGGTGTTCCAGGCCGGGAAAGCCGAGCCAGGAAAGACTCTGCAGGCCGACCGAGAAGATCAGCGCGATGACCATGACGCCGATGGTGGGCGGCAGGCCGACGAAGCGATAGTTGAGGTAGGTGAGCAGCGAGGTGAAGCAGATGAAGGCAGCAGCGAGTTCAAGCATGGCGTTCCAGATCCATCAGACAGCGAGCCCCTGCGAACGCAGGGCCTAGGGGTAGGATGGGGCGGACGCCGCAAAAGTTACATTTTCGATAGCTGGCTAGCCAATCGTTCGCCGAAGAACAGCCGTGAACCGCCCTGGGCCGTCGCTGAACGGGCGGCGCCAGGGTGATCCGGAAGACGAATGGTCAGGGTGCTGCCGGCCTAGAGCGGCGCGGCCATTGCCGTGGTCGCTTCGCGCAGCGGCAACGGATGGGGGCGGCGATGCGCGCCTCCAGCGTGGCCACGTAGCTGCGGGCATCGGCTTCGCTGAGGAAGGTGATGGCCTGCTTGTCGATGCAGACCTGCCAGGCACTGGTGGTGGACTTGCGCAGGGGACGAACCACGATCTTCATGCTGGTACCCTCGGGGACAGACGGAAAGTGGAAACCCGAGTCTAGAGCGGTTTTGATTGCAATACCGTGACATTCGTCGCTTAGCCGCTAGGCGCGCGCCTTCTGCCGTTCGGCATACCAGGCCTCGAACTCGTCCGGCGGCAGTGGCGGACTGAACAGGAAACCCTGGCATTGCTGGCAACCCAGCTTGCGCAGGATGTCCCACTGCTCGGTGGTCTCCACCCCTTCGGCCAGCACGTCGAGATCCAGCCCCTGGCCCAGGGCGACGATGGCCGCGGCGATGGCCTGGCTGCTGTGGGTGCCGCTGTCGCTGCGCAGTTCGTGCATGAAGCTCTGGTCGATCTTGAGCTTGTCCAGGGGGAAGCGGCGCAGGTAGGCCAGCGAGGAATAGCCGGTGCCGAAGTCGTCCACCGCGATGCGCACCCCCAGGGTCTTGAGCGTGGCCAGGGACAGCAGCGCCTCCTCGACATTGTTCATCAGGGTGCCTTCGGTGATCTCCAGTTCCAGATTCTCGGCCGGCAGGCGACTGCGCGCCAGGGCGCGGGAAATGGTGCTGGCCAGGTCGCGCTTGGCGAATTGCCGGGGCGAAATGTTGATCGCCAGGGTCTCCAGCTCCAGTCCCTGGGCGAGCCAGCTGTGCATCTGCTGGCAGGCGCTTTCGATGATCCAGTCGCCCAGCGGCACGATGAGTCCGGTCTCTTCGGCCAGCGGAATGAATTCGGTGGGCGGGATGAGGCCCAGCTCCGGATCCCGCCAGCGCACCAGGGCTTCCACGCCAATGGTCTGGGCCGTGCTGACGCTCATCAGCGGCTGGTAGTAGAGGACGAAATCACCGCGCTTGAGCGCCGTGCGCAGCCGCGATTCCAGATTCAGCCGCCGCCGCGACTGCTCGGTGAGGGCCTGGGTATAGAAGCGGAAGGTGTCGCGACCCTGGTCCTTGGCCTGGTGCATGGCGGTGTCGGCATTGCGGATGAGGTCATCAGCGGTGGCGCCATCGTCGGGAAAGAGACTGATGCCGATGCTGGCGTTGAGATAGATGTCGTGCTCGCCGAGGTGAAAGGGCTGCTCCAGCTTGCCGAGCATGGCCTGGGCGATCTGGGCGGCGAATTCGGGCCGGTCTATCCGCTCGATGATGACCAGATACTCGTCGCCACCGATGCGCGCCAGGGTGATGTCTTCGCTGAGCAGGGCGCGCAGGCGGGCGGCGAATTCCACCAGCAGTTCGTCACCCAGGGCATGGCCGTGACTTTCGTTGACCGTGCGGAAATGATCGAAGTCGAGGATCAGTACGGCGACCAGGTATTCCTGGGGCTCGGCCAGGGCCAGGGCGTGCTCCAGATGGGTGCGCGCCAGCAGGCGATTGGGCAGGTCGGTCAGGGGATCGTGATGCGCCAGGTGACTCAGGCGCGCCTCGCTTTCCCGCAGGCGCGTGGTATCGCTGACGGTGACCGTGTACTGCCGGGTTTCCCGGGGGTAGAGGGTGTCGATGGCGGTCCAGGCCGGAAAGGTAGTGCCGTCGAGGCGCGGCCAGAGCAGTTCGCCCTCCCAGCGGCCCTCGCGGCGCACCGCGCGCCAGAGTTCACGGTAGAAGCGCTGGTCCTGGCGACCGCCGCCGGGCAGTCCCAGCCGCTGGCCGAGCAGGGTGCCTTCCTGGGCGCCCAGCAGGCGGGCGAAGGCCGGATTCACCGCCAGGATCCAGCGGCGCTCGTCGAGCAGCAGCAGGCCGTCGCGACTGTTCTGGAACATCGCCGCGGCCTGGCGCAGGCTTTCTTCCTGCTGCTTGCGCAGGGTGATGTCCTGGGCGGTGCTGATGAAATACTGGGGCCCCCCCTGGTCGTCGCGGATCAGGCGCGTGGTGACATTGGCCCAGACCGGCTGGCCACTGCGATGCAGATAGCGCTTTTCCAGGGTGTAGCGGTCCTGGCCGGTGTCGACCAGTTGTTTGCGCAGGGTGGCGCCCAGGGCGCGCTCGTCCGGATGGGTCACCGAGGCGGTGTCCTTCTGCAGCAATTCCGGTTGCGAGTAGCCGAGCATCTGGCAGAAGTGGTGATTGGCGCTCAGCCAGCGACCTTCCAGGTCGCTGAGCATGATGCCGGTGTAGGCCTGCTCGAAGATGCCGCGGTAACGCGCCTCGCTCGCGCGTTGGGCCTGGACCACGCGCTGTTGCCGGATGGCCAGCACTGCGAGGCGGGTGAATTCGGTGATCAGCGCCTGGGTTTCCGTCTCGGGCAGCCGCGCTTCTCCGTAGTAGACGCCCAGGGCGCCCACGGCGCGCTGCTGCTCGTCCTGCAGGGGCAGGGCCCAGGCGCCGCGAATGCCGGCCGCCTGGGCGGCCGGCAGCAGCTTCTGCCAGGCCGGATCCAGTTCGACATCGATGGTGAACACCGGGGCATTGGTGGTGACGGCACTGCAGCAGCCCTGGTCATGGTGGCTGCGCGGCACGCTTTCCAGTGCCGCCTGGAAGGCGGGTGGCAGGCTCGGTGCGGCGGCGACCCGCAGATGCTCGCCCTGGTCGTCCAGCAATAGGGCGACGCGCATCTCCGGATAGATCCGTTCCAGCCGCTGGGCGATGCCCTGCTGGATCTCCGCCAGCGGCAGGCCGGTGAGCAGATCGTCGAGGACGTCGCTGCGGGCCTGTTGCAGCTGCTGCGCCTGGTAATCGTGATGAATGTCGGTGAGGGTGCCCTGGATCTCGCCATCGAGACCGGCGCGCAGCTCCATCTGCATCCAGCGATGGCTTTCCACCGACAGGCGCAGCCGTACCACACCATTCCAGTGCAGGCGCTGACCGGCGGCGAAATCGGCCACCAGCTGGCGCAGCCGGGCCCCATCCTGGGGGTGGAAGGCCTGATCCAGGGGGTGGTTGAGTTGCTGGCTGGCGGGTTGGCCGGTCAGGGCTTCCCAGGCCGGATTAAGAAACTGCCAGCGGCCACGGTGATCACTGGCGAAGACCACCAGCGGCAGGTGCTGGACCAGTTCGCGATAGCGTCTCTGGCTGTCCTGCAGCGCCTGCTCGGCCAGCTTGTGGCTGGTGATGTCGACCAGGGCACCGCGCGTGGTGCCGGCTTCGTCGAAGTCGCTTTGCCAGTTGAGCCAGCGCCAGCTGTCCTGGCCATCGGCGAAATGCGCGGAGAAATTCAGCGGGCCCTGCATGTGCTGCAGGCGTTCGAGCATGCTGTGCACATGATCGCGGTCATCGGCACGGGCGCAGGCCGCGATGGTGGCGAAATCCAGCGGATCGCTGCCCTTGGGCTGGTGCAGCATCAACAGGGCACGTTCGGAGCAGAGCAGGCGACCATCGGCCGTCAGCTGCCAGTCACCGGTGTTGGTCAGGCGCTGGACGAAATCCTGGGTGGCACGCTGATTCTGCAGCTCTTCGATGAAGCCTTCGCGATAGCTGACCTGGCGCCGCAGCAATGCATAGAGCACCAGCGACAGCAGACTCATGAAGGCCAGGCCCTTCAGGGTGTGCCACAGATAGACACTGTCCTGATCGCTGACCAGCAGATACAGCAGCCCGTCGCTGCCGATCACCCAGAGGGCACTCAGCAGCAGATAAACCAGGGCAATGCGCGCAGGAGAAAGAGGCCGCATGCCGGATCCTCAAGGCCCGATCGCAGGTGTCGGGTTCGATTGGGCTTCGACCGGATAAAGGTATGGCAGTTCTGGCCTGGTCACGAGGAAATCTTTTCCATAAGTCCGGCTTTATCGGGTGAGGTGCCCTGACAGGCCACTCTTCCCATCCAGGCTCAAGAGTCGTCTGACCTCGTGCAAATTACCAGGCCTATCCACCTGCGAATTGCATTTTGCCCGCTTCCTGTTTCTATCTATTTTATATAAGTCATTGATAAATAACGTCTTTAACAAGTTTCGGAATTCGGCGCCACCGTTGCGCTCTACATCTAGGTCGCTGCTGCCAGGACCTGAGCGCAGTACAACCAAGGAAAACAGGAGTCATCTCATGAAAAAGACTTTCGGTACTTTTGCCCTCGCTGCCGTTACCGCTTCCGTACTGAGCCTGCCGCTGGCCGGCGGTGCCTTTGCTGCCACCAGCCAGAACATGACCCTGGCCGCCAACAACACCATGGACAAGACCGAAGAAGCCGCTTCCGACACCTGGATCACCAGCAAGGTGAAGGCTTCCTTCCTGGCCGACGAACACATCAAGGGCACCTCGATCAAGGTCGAGACCAACAAGGGTGTCGTGTCCCTGTCCGGCACCGTGGCGACCGAAGCCCAGCGCGACCTGGCGATCAAGGAAGCCAAGGCCATCAAGGGCGTCAAGGCCGTATCGGCTGACGCGCTGAAAGCCGCCCAGTAAGAACGCCCGGTACACCCGGCACGATGGCGGCGCCGCGCGCTGCCATCACCCCCTGTCCTTCGCCCCGGAGAACTGCCATGACCAGCACGACTGAAACCCTCAACGATCTGATCGAGATCGCCCGTGACGGCAAGAATTTCTACGAGCACGCCCTCACCGAAGTGAAGAACCCCGAATTGAAGGCCCTGTTCACCGAGATCGCCCAGAGCAAGGCCGAGATCATCAGCGCCCTGAGCAGCCAGGTATCGGCCTCGGGTGAAAAGCCCGCCGAACAAGGCACCTTCGCCGGCAGCTTCCGCAAGTACTACACCGACGTCAAAACCTCCTTTGCCAGCAAGGAAAAGGAAGAAGTCACCTACGTCAGCGAGCTGGAAGAGCAGGAAGACCGCCTGCTGCACGCGCTGGAGCGTGCCGTCAACGAACACGCCACCCCGGATGCCCAGGCCAACCTGCGCAGCCAGCTGGAAAAGGCCCGTGCGACCCATGATCGCATGCGTGACCTGAAGCACCGTATGCAAGCCGCCCACTAAGGCTGCGCGCAGAAAAAGCCCCGCCTAGGCGGGGCTTTTCTTTGGGCCGGCGTTCAGTTTTGGGGCGCGCGATTGAGGCGGGCGTCGATCAGGCTGTCGACCACCGAAGGATCGGCCAGGGTCGAGGTATCGCCCAGGCTGTCCAGTTCGTCGCAGGCGATCTTGCGCAGGATGCGCCTCATGATCTTGCCGGAGCGGGTCTTGGGCAGGGCGGGTGCCCACTGCAGGAATTCCGGCTTGGCGAAGCTGCCGATTTCGTCGGCCACCTGCTGGCGCAGGCGGGCCTTGAGTTCGTCGCTCGGGGTCACCCCGCCCTTGGTGGTGACGAAGGCATAGACCGCCTGACCCTTGACCTCGTGGGGACAGCCCACCACGGCGGCCTCGGCCACGTCTGCATGTTCGGTCAGCACGCTCTCCACCTCGGCGGTGCCGATGCGGTGACCGGACACGTTGAGCACGTCGTCCACCCGCCCGGTGATCCAGTAGTAGCCGTCTTCGTCCCGCCGTGCGCCGTCGCCAGTGAAGTAGTAACCCGGATAGGCGCTGAAATAGGTGTCGATCAGGCGCTGGTGGTCGCCATAGACGGTACGAATCTGGCTCGGCCAGCTGGACTTGATCGCCAGTACGCCGCTGCCGGGACCGTCGATCTCCTTGCCCTGCTCGTCCAGCAGCACCGGCTGGACGCCAAAGAAGGGCAGGGTGGCCGAACCCGGTTTCAGCGCCAGGGCGCCGGGTGGCGGAGCGATGAGGATGCTGCCAGTCTCGGTCTGCCACCAGGTGTCGACGATGGGGCAGCGCCCTTCGCCCACCACCCGGTGATACCACTCCCAGGCCTCGGGATTGATCGGCTCGCCGACGCTGCCCAGCAGCTGCAGGCTCTTGCGCGAGGTGCGCTGTACCGGCCCGTCGCCTTCGCGCATCAGGGCGCGCAGGGCCGTGGGGGCGGTATAGAAGATGTTGACCTGGTGCTTGTCCACCACCTGCCAGAGGCGACTGGCATCGGGATAGCTCGGGACGCCTTCGAACATCAGGGTGGTGGCGCCATTGGCCAGGGGGCCATAGACGATGTAGCTGTGGCCGGTGACCCAGCCAACGTCGGCGGTGCACCAGAAGACCTGACCCTCGTGGTAGTCGAAGAGGTACTTGAAGCTCAGGGTGGCGCCCAGCAGATAGCCCCCGGTGGTGTGCAGCACGCCCTTGGGTTTGCCGGTGGAACCTGAGGTATAGAGGATGAACAGCGGGTCCTCGGCGTCCATGGGCTCCGCCGGGCAGTCGGGCGAAGCAGCGGCCACCGCCTGGGCGTAGGGCAGGTCGCGTCCCTCCTGGCGGGCCACGGCGGCGCCGGTGCGTTCGACCATGACCACGGTGTGGACCTCCGGGCATTTGGCCAGGGCCTTGTCGACATTGGCCTTGAGCGGGACACGCTTGCCGCCGCGCACACCCTCGTCGGCAGTGATCACCACCCGGCAGTCGGCATCGAGGATGCGGTCGCGCAGCGCCTCGGGCGAGAAGCCGCCGAATACCACCGAATGCACCGCGCCGATGCGCGCGCAGGCGAGCATGGCGTAGGCCGCCTCGGGAATCATCGGCATATAGAGACAGACGCGGTCGCCTTTCCCGACCCCGCGATCCTTGAGCACATTGGCCAGGCGGCTGACGTGCTCGTGCAACTGGCGATAGCTGATGGCCTGACTGTCGGCGGGGTCGTCGCCTTCCAGAGGATGGCAGTCTGATCGCCGCGTGCGGCGAGGTGGCGATCGATGCAGTTGTAGGCGACGTTGAGCTGGCCGCCGCTGAACCAGCGGGTCTGGCCCTGGCGCATATCGCCGCTATGGACTTCGTCCCAGGTGCGCGACCAGTCGAGCAGCGCGCTGGCCTGTTCGCTCCAGAAGCGCTCCGGCTGTTCCACCGAGCGCTGGTAGAGCTCGCGATAACGGGCTTCGTCGAGGTGGGTGCGGGCAGTCAGGCTCTCGGGCACGGGATAGCGTTGGCTCATGGCCGGCTCCTTCTTGGTGTTGTTGTGCTCCCAGTTTAGGCCGCGGATGGCCTGCCGGGGTTCAGCGAGGCGATAAAACGAAAAAAGCGCCGCAGAGCGGCGCTTTTCCGAGCGGACCTTGATCGATCAGCCGCGGTGACGACCGCGGAAGTAGTCGATCAGGCCCTGGGTCGAACCATCGTCGGCCTTGCCTTCGCTGCGGCCGATGATGTGCTGGTAGACGTCCTTGCCCAGCTCCTTGCCCAGCTCGACGCCCCACTGGTCGAAGCAGTTGATGCCCCAGATGACGCTCTGCACGAACACCTTGTGCTCGTACAGGGCCACCAGCGCCCCCAGGCGCCGTGGCGAGATGCGCTCCAGCACCAGGGTGTTGCTCGGGCGGTTGCCCGGGATCACCTTGTGCGGTGCCAGCTTGGCGATCTCGGCTTCGCCCAGACCCTTCTCGCGCAGTTCGACCTCGGCTTCTTCGCGGGTCTTGCCCAGCATCAGCGCCTGGCTCTGCGACAGGCAGTTGGCATAGAGCCACTGCTGATGATCGGCCACCGGGTTGTGGCTCACCACCGGCACGATGAAGTCGCCGGGGATCAGCTGGGTGCCCTGGTGCAAGAGCTGGTGGTAGGCGTGCTGACCGTTGCAGCCGACGCCGCCCCAGATCACCGGGCCGGTCTCGACGCTCACCGGCGAGCCGTCCTGACGCACGCTCTTGCCGTTGGACTCCATGTCCAGCTGCTGCAGGTGCTTCACGAAGTTACGCAGGTGGTGGTCGTAGGGCAGGATGGCATGACTGGTCGCGCCCCAGAAATTGCCGTACCAGACTCCCAGCAGGCCCAGCAGCACCGGCATGTTCTCTTCGAAGGGGGCGCTGGTGAAGTGCTGGTCCATGGCATAGGCGCCGGCCAGCAGGTCCTTGAAATTGGACATGCCGATGGCCAGGGCGATGGGCAGGCCGATCGCCGACCACAGCGAATAGCGGCCGCCGACCCAGTCCCACATGGGGAAGATGTTCTCTTCGGCGATGCCGAATTCCACCGCCACCTTGACGTTGCTGGAGACGGCAATGAAGTGCTTGTGCAGCTCCGGCTCCGGGCAGCCCTGGGCCAGGCACCAGGCGCGGGCGGCCTGGGCGTTCTTCAGGGTCTCCAGGGTGCCGAAGGACTTGGAGGAGACGATGAACAGGGTGGTGTCGGCGGCGAGCTTGGAGGTCACCTCGCGGAATTCGCTGCCATCGATGTTGGCCAGGTAGTGGCAACGCACGCCGCGCTGGGTGAAGGGCACCAGCGCCTCGGAGACCAGTTGAGGACCGAGGAAGGAGCCACCGATGCCGATGTTGACCACATCGGTGATCGGCTTCTCGGTGTAGCCGCGCCAGAGGCCGTTGTGGATGCGGGTGACCAGCTGGGTCATCTGGTTCAGGACCCGGTGCACCTCGGGCATGATGTCCTGGCCGTCGATCTGGACGCTGTCGCCCACCGGGCGGCGCAGGGCGGTGTGCAGGGCGGGGCGGTGTTCGGAGGAGTTGACGTAGGCGCCGTCGAACAGGGTGTGGATGGCGCCTTCCAGGCCCGCTTCGCGAGCCAGGTTCACCAGCAGCTCACGGGTCTGCTCGGTGATGAGATTCTTGGAATAGTCGAGGAACAGACCACTGGTGTTCAGGGAGAACTGCGTGAACCGCTGCGGGTCGGCGGCGAAGGCGTCGCGCATGCGAAAGTTCTGCATGGCCTTGCGGTGCTCTTGCAGCGCTTTCCAGGAGGCGAGCTGGGTCACGTCGAGGGGATGTTGATAGTACTCCATGGGTAGGCTTTTCCTTGGTGGCTCTTGTTTGCTGTTGTGCCCCACAAGCCGCTGGCTTGCAAGAGAAAGTCGGTGACCGCGAGACGCCGGTCGTGGCGCCGCGCTTCGAGCATGAAAAAGCCCGGTATGTTCCGGGCTTCCAGGGTTCAGTCAGGGTCGGGTGAGCTAACCTTCGGTTGCGTCACACTCGGGCCCTGCGGCGAAAGCTCAGGTTGTCGATCAGGCGGGTCTGGCCGAGGTAGGCCGCCACCAGCAGGACCAGTGCCGAGGTGTCCGGCCCGGCCGGTTGCAGACTCAGCTGCTCACGCAGTTCCAGGTAGTCCACCTTAAGCCCCTGAGCTTGCAGTTCGGCGACACCGGCGGCCAGGGTGGCCTCCACCGCGGCGCCGGCGGCGAGCTGATCGGCGAGCCGCCTGAGCAGGCTGTACAGGCAGGGCGCACTGGCGCGCTGGCCGTCATCGAGATAGCCATTGCGGGACGACAGCGCCAGGCCGTCGGTGGCCCGCACCGTGGGCTGGGCGACGATCTCGATGGGCATGTCCAGGTCCTGGACCAGCTTGCGGATCACCGCCAGCTGCTGATAGTCCTTTTCGCCAAACACCGCCACGTCCGGTTGCGCCATCTGGAACAGCTTGGTGACCACCGTCGCCACGCCCTCGAAATGCCCGGGCCGGCGTGCGCCGCAGAGGCCTTCCGAGACCTGGGGGACGTTTACCCGAGCCAGGCCGTCCATGCCGCTGGGATACATCTCGGCCACCGCCGGTGCGAACAGCAGATCGCAATGGGCTTCGTTCAACTGGCGGCTGTCTTCCGCCAGGGTGCGGGGATAGGTGTCCAGATCCTCGCCGGGGCCGAACTGCAACGGATTGACGAAGATGCTCGCCACCACGAAGTCGGCGTGACGCCGGGCAGTCTCCACCAGCGCGATATGGCCGGCGTGCAGATTGCCCATGGTGGGCACCAGGCCGATGCGCAGGCCCTGGCGGCGCGCGGCGGCGACGGCGGCGCGCAGTTCGCGGACGCTATGGACCGTTTTCATGCGGAGAATCCGTGTTCGGGAGCGGGAAAGCTGCCGTCCTTGACGGCGGCGACGTAGGCCGCCAGGGCAGCCTGGATGCTGTCCTGACCGGCCATGAAGTTGCGGACGAATTTCGGCGTGCGCCCGCGCAGGGCCAGACCGAGCATGTCGTGCAGCACCAGCACCTGGCCATCGGTGGCGGCACCGGCGCCGATGCCGATCACCGGCACCCGGGCGGTCCGGGTGATTTCCTCGGCCAGCGCCGAGGGCACGCATTCCAGCAGCAGCATGGCCACGCCGGCTTCTTCCAGCTCGCGCGCGGCCTCGCGCAGCTGCTGCGCGCGGAGCGGATCGCGGCCCTGCACCTTGAAGCCACCGAAGACGTTGACCGACTGGGGCGTCAGGCCCAGGTGGGCGCAGACCGGCACGCCATTGGCGGCCAGGCGGCGAATCGGCTCGGCCAGCCAGGCATCGCCCTCGAGCTTGACCATCTGCGCGCCCGCCTGCATCAGGCGACCGGCGCTGGTCAGGGTCTGCTCCAGGGTGGCATAGGTCATGAACGACAGGTCGGCGACGATGAAGGCACCCGCATGGCCGCGCTTGACGCAGGCGGTGTGGTAGACCATGTCGTCGAGGGTCACCGGCAGGGTGCTGTCGTGACCCTGCAGCACCATGCCGAGGGAATCGCCGATCAGCAGCATCTCCACGCCGGCCTGACTGGCGGCCTGGGCGAAGGTGGCATCGTAGGCGGTCAGCATGGCGATCTTTTCGCCGCGCTGCTTGAGCCCCTGAAGGGTCGTGAGGCTGATATCAGGCATGCAAGGGGTCCTCGTGGGACGGCGCTATGGTTGTTGTCTGGGCGCCGCGGGCGCGGGGTTGCCGCGCGCAAACGGCTGCTATAGTCCCGGCGCGTCCGGCACAAGTCAATGCTCGGTGTTACGGCTGTGTTACCGGCTGGGTGAGGACGGTAGCAGCCGTTCCAGGCCTTCGAAAGGACAGGCGGACAGCAGGTCCGGCAAGCGGCGGCCGTCGGGCAGATGCAGAGAGGGGGCCAGCTCGGCCAGCGGATAGAGCACGAAGGCGCGGGCCTGGAGGTGATAGTGCGGCACCTGCAGGCGTGGCTCGTCGATCAGCCGTTCGCCGAACAGCAGGATGTCGATGTCCAGGGTGCGCGGACCCCAGCGTTCGTCCTTGCGCACGCGGCCCTGCTGCTGCTCGATGGCCTGGGTGGCGTCGAGCAGCGCCAGGGGGGCGAGGGCGGTATCCAGCGCGGCGACGGCATTGACGTAGCGCGGCTGGTCGGGCGGACCCAGGGGGTCGCTGGCATAGAAGGCGGAGACCGCCACCAGCCGACTCTCGGGCAGGCTGTCCAGGGCCTCCAGGGCGGCGTCCAGCTGCCGCCGTGGCTCGGCCAGGTTGCTGCCCAGGCCGAGATAGACCCGTTCCATCATTCGTCGCCGGCGGTGGGCGCATCCGAGGTGCGCCGCTTGCGACTGCTGCCGCCCCGGCGGCGACGCTTGGCCGGCGCGCCTTCGTCCCGGCTGAGGTTCTTGATCATCTCGCGCCGCTGGCTGTCACCGGCCTCCTGGTAGCGTGTCCACCAGTCGCCCAGGCCGCCGGTCTCTTCGCCCGCGCTCTCGCGCAGCAGGAGAAAATCGTAGCCGGCACGGAAGCGCGGATTTTCCAGCAGTTGATCGGCGCGCTTGCCCTGACGGCGCGGCAGGCGTTCCTGCATGTCCCAGATCTCGCGCATCGGCAGGGTGAAGCGCTTGGGGACGGCGGTGCGTTGGCACTGCTGCACGGTGAGGTCGTGGGCGGCTTCCTGCATGGCCGGAATCGGCGCCAGACCGAGGTCCTGGTGATGCCGGACACGCTCGGGCAGGGCCGGCCAGAGCAGGGCGGCGAACAGGAAGGCCGGAGTGACCGGCTTGCCTTCACGGATGCGGGTATCGGTATTGGCCAGGGCCTGGCGAATCAGGCTGCCGGCGTATTCCGGGTCGCGTTCCAGGGCTTCGCCGCTGGCCGGGAACAGCGGGGCGAACAGGCCGTACTGGCAGAGCAGCTCGAAGGTACGTTCGGCCTTGCCGCCGAGCAGCAGCTTGATGACCTCGTCGAACAGGCGCGGTGCGGGAATGTCCCGCAGCAGTGGCGCCAGACGACTGACGGGCTCGGCGGTAGCGGTCTCGATCTGGAAGTCCAGTTTGGCGGCGAAGCGCACGGCGCGCAGCATCCGCACCGGGTCTTCCTGGTAGCGCTGCTCCGGATCGCCGATCAGGCGGATCTGCCGCAGGCGGATGTCCTGGGTGCCATTGGCATAGTCGAGGATGCGTTCGCCGCTGGCGTCGTAGTAGAGGGCGTTGATGGTGAAGTCGCGCCGCTGGGCATCCTGTTCCTGGTTGCCATAGATGTTGTCGCGCAGGATCCGGCCGCTTTCATGGCGCGAGCCCTGGGCCTCGTCCTCGGCATCGCCGGTGGGATGGTTGGCGCGGAAGGTCGCGACCTCGATGATCTCGCGGCCGAAATGCACGTGGACCAGCTTGAAACGCCGACCGATGACCCGTGCATTGCGGAATTCGGCCCGCACCTGTTCGGGCGTGGCACTGGTGGCGACATCGAAGTCCTTGGGCTCGAAGCCCAGCAGCAGGTCCCGGACGCAACCGCCCACCAGGTAGGCCTGATAACCCGCCTTTTCCAGCCGCTCGACGACGCTCAGGGCGTAGCGGCTGATGCGCTCTCGTTCCAGAGCATGCTGACTGCGGGGCAGTTCGATGGGCAAGGCAGGCGCGGGCGGAGTACGCCGCAGGGGCGAGCGCAGAGTCTGGATGAGCTTCTTCAGCATGCGAGTTTCTGTTCGGAGAGACGGCTATACGCAATCTGGCCCACAGCGGGAACCGTTGCGCAATAGATAAGGAGGGGATCTTGAACGAGGGAGGGGAGGCTGTCAAAGGCACTGGGGGAGCCGAAGCTCCCCCCAAAGTGGTACGTGCTTTGTTTTTATTGTTTATCCAGACCTCTTGTTTTTCTTGTGTGGTCTGTTCCGTGCGGTTACCTGCCGCCGGAAAGGCTCTGAAGTCTAGAGCCAAGAGCAAACGGATTACTTTGGAAGCTGATGCCGTCAGGATCATTCCTGCTCTGCCTGGTACGGGTGCTGCCTCGGGGCAGTTTTGTTGTTCTCTGGCCTGACATCGCGCGGACCATCCCGCTAGACGACTCTTCTCCAAAATGATCAGTTAGCTACGCCTCCGCCTGCTTGTTCTTGTTGTGCTGGAGTCGCTACGTCTTGTTTTTGTTATGGCTGGGGTACGTTCTTATTGTTCTTGTACGAGAACATAAAGCAGATGCCGTGCCAGTTTTATAAAATCCTTTATTTTCAATGATTTGCGAAAAATGTAGCCTTTTTGCTCAGGGGCTACAGGCAAATTTTCGTTACCGCTGAACCCGCCGGCTGTTACGGCGGTAACACATTGCAAAGGATGGGGGAGAGACTGGAGAGGTGTTACCGCGGGACGTGCAGGGCTGTCACGTCCCGGTATGGATCAGGAGGCGTCGCTGCTGGCGCTGGCGCTGGCCTTGCGCCGCGGGATGCCCAGGCGCTGACGACGTTCCCACAGGCACTTGCGGCTGACGCCCAGCTTGCGCGCCAGCTCGGTCTCGGTCATGTGGTCCTGATGCTCGAGCACGAAGTGTTGGAAGTAGTCTTCCAGCGACAGGTCCTCGGTGGGTTCGTGGGCGCCATTGCCGTTACCCAGTCCCGAGCTGGGCAGCGGATCCAGGTAGCTGTCGGCCAGCTCCAGTTCGCCGAGCTCGACGTCGATGCCCAACTGATCGGCATTGATTTCCTGGCCTTCGCTGAGAATCACCGAGCGCTCGATGGCGTTCTCCAGTTCGCGCACGTTGCCCGGCCAGCTGTAGTGGCGAATGGCGGCCTCGGCCTCGGCGCCGAGCTTCAGGCCTGGACGACTCATGCGCGCCGACTGGCGAGCGAGGAACACCCGGGCGATCTCCATGACGTCGCCGCCGCGTTCGCGCAGGGCGGGCAGACGCAGGGAGATGACATTGAGGCGATAGAAGAGGTCTTCGCGAAACTGGCCGATCTTGGCCAGGCCCTTGAGATCCCGGTGGGTCGCGGCGATCAGGCGAACATCGACCTTTTGCGACTGCACCGAGCCGACCCGGCGAATCTCGCCTTCCTGCAGCACGCGCAAGAGGCGTGCCTGAGCTTCCAGCGGCAATTCGCCGATCTCGTCGAGAAACAGGGTGCCGCCATCAGCCGCTTCCACCAGGCCGGTACGGCTGGCACTGGCGCCGGTGAAGGCGCCCTTCTCGTGGCCGAAGAGTTCGGATTCGATCAGGGTCTCGGGAATGGCCGCGCAGTTGACCGAGATCAGCGGCGCCTTGGCCCGCCGCGACAGATTGTGCAGTGCCCGCGCCACCAGTTCCTTGCCGGTACCGGATTCACCCTGGATCAGCACGGTGGAATCGGTGGGCGCGACCTTGCGGATCTTGCCGAAGAGGTCCTGCATCGGCGCGCAGTTGCCGATGATGCCGATCTCGCCGGTGGCCGGCGCCGGCGTGACGCTTTCCTCGGCGACCATCGGCGGGCGCTGCTCGCGTTCCACCAGGATGCGCGCCACGGCCTGCAGCATCTCGTCGTGATCGAAGGGCTTGGCGATGTAGTCCACCGCACCCTGCTTCATGGAATCGACTGCCGAGCGAAGGCTGGCGTAGCTGGTCATGATCAGCACCGGCTTGCCCTTGGCGAGATCGATCATCTCGGTACCCGGGGCGCCGGGCAGGCGCAGATCGCTGATGACGAGATCGAAGCTGGAAACGTCGTAGAGATCCTGGGCTTCCTGGACGGAGCCGGCTTCGCTGACGCGGAACTGGTTGCGCTCGAGCAGGCGGCGCAGCGCCGAACGGATGATCTTCTCGTCTTCGACAATCAGGATATGGGCCATCAAGTGCGCTCTCTTACGGGAAGGCAAGACGACCCACGCCAGGCAGCGTGTGTTGTCGCGGTCGTCTGGACTTCCGAATGCTTTAGCAGATCCATCCAGCAGGCGGATGGGTCCGTCACGGCGCCTCCGGCAACCCGAGATAGCGCGGCAGCAGTACCCGAATGCGGGTGCCCTGGCCGGTCACGGGGTCGGTAGGACTATCGATCATTATCTGACCATAATGCTCTTCTACGATGGAATAGACCAGCGCCAAGCCAAGCCCTGTCCCCTTGCCCGGATCCTTGGTGGTGAAGAAGGGTTCGAACAGCCGACTGACGATGGCCTTGGGAATGCCGCTGCCTTCGTCTTCGACGCTCAGGGTCACGGTCTGGCCATGGGCCTCGCTGCGCACCCGGATCGGCGCGCCGGCCGGCGAGGCGTCGCGGGCGTTGGACAGCAGGTTGATCATCACCTGCACCAGGCGCTGGGGATCGCCCTGCACCAGGTGTTCCGGGTCGCAGAGATTGAAGAAGTCGACGTCCACGCTCTGCCGATTGAGCGAGAGCAGGGCGATGGCCTCCTGCGCCGCCTCGGCCACGCACACCGGTTCGTGGGCCTGCTGGCGGCCGCCGGCGTGGGCGAAACTCATCAGCGACTGGACGATGCGAGTGATACGGCGGGTCTGCTCGATGATCTGGCTGCTGATCTCGTCGATCTCTTCGTCCGCTTCGCGCTCCTCGCGCAGATTCTGCGCCAGGCAGGCGATGCCGGTGACCGGGTTGCCGATCTCGTGGGCGACGCCCGCGGCCAGCCGGCCGATGGAGGCCAGGCGCTCGGAGTGGATCAGGCGGTCTTCCAGCAGTTGTGTCTCGCTGATGTCTTCCACTACCAGCACCGTGCCGTTGCTGCCCACCGCCAGGGGTTCGTCGATGGTCGCCTTGTGCAGGTTGAGCCAGCGCTGCTCGTGTTCCTGGGGCAGGCGCTGCTTGTAGAGGTGCTGCTGCGCCGGTTCGGCGAGAAAGCGCTCGAACAGGTCCTGCCAGGGATCGGGCAGGGCGCTCAGGCGCGAGCCCACTACCCGGGCGCCGTCGATGCCGGTGAGTTCTTCCATGGCGCGGTTCCACATTAGGATCTCGCGGTCCCGAGCCAGGGAGCAGACGCCCATGGGCAACTCCTGCAGGGTCTGGCGGTGATAGCGGCGCAGGGCGTCCAGCTCGGCGGCGAGACCGGTCAGGCGCGACTGGTAGTCTTCCAGGCGATTCTCGATGAAGTGGATGTCTTCGGTGGCATAGGCCTCGCTTTCCGCCTTGAATGGCAGAAAGGTCTCGACGATGTCCTGGGCGACCCGCGGGCCCATCAGGCCCGAGAGGTTGGCCTCGATGCGATCGCGCAGCCGGCGCAGGGCATAGGGGCGGCGTTCGTCATAGGGCAGCAGCAGGTCGGCCAGGGCGCGCTCGACTTCCTTTTGCGCGGTCTTGGCGCCCAGCGGCTTGGCCAGCTGGGCCGCGAAGTCCTGGGGCGAGCTGGCCGCCAGTTCGCGGCGCTGCGGACGGCGGACGTTGTCCACCGCGCAGGCCTCGGCGGCGCTCTTCTCTTCTTCGCTGGCTTCGGTGAACAGCGAGACCAGGGCGAACACCAGCACGTTGACGGTCAGCGAGGCCACGGCGGCGAGGTGCCAGTTGCTGGCGCTGATGCGATAGCTGAAGACGCCGATGTGCAGCGGATTGATGTCGGCCACCAGCGGCATGAGCATGCTCAGGAACCACAGGCCCAGGCCGCATAGCAGGCCGGCGATGAAGCCCTTGCGATTGGCCGTCTGCCAGTAGAGCACCGACAGCGCGCCGGGCAGGAACTGCACGGTGGCGACAAAGGAGACGATGCCCAGGCTGGAGAGATCGCCATGGCCCTGCAGCAGGCGATAGAAGCCGTAGCTGCCGAGGATGATGGCGGCGATCAGCAGGCGCCGGGTCATGCGCAGCCAGCGATAGATGTTGCCGTCGGTGGGCGGCTGGTAGAGCGGCAGCACGATGTGGTTGAGCAGCATGCCCGACAGCGCCATGGTTACCACGATGATCAGGCCGCTGGCCGCCGACAGGCCGCCGACGAAGGCCACCAGCGCCAGCAGCGGATTGTCCAGCGCCAGGCCCACGCCCAGGGTGAAGTACTCCGGCGGCGTCGGCGAACCCAGCGCCAGGCCACCCCAGAGAATCGGCGGTACTGCCAGGCTGATCAGCAGCAGGAACAGCGGCAGGCCCCAGCTGGCGCTGACCAGCGCCTGGGGACTGAGATTCTCGGTAAAGGCCATGTGGTACATGTGCGGGGTGACGATGGCCGCAGCGAAGAACACCAGCAGCAGGATCCGCCAGGGGCCTTCCTGCAGCGGGGTGTGCAGGGTGGAGAGGGCGCTCTGGTTCTGCTGCAGCCAGGTCTCCAGGCCGTTGGGGCCGCCGAACACGGTATAGAGGGTGACGCCGCCGACGATGCCCAGGGCCAGCAGCTTGACCAGGGATTCGAAGGCGATGGCCACCACCAGGCCCTCGTGGCGCTCCTTGGAGTTGATCTGGCGCGCGCCGAAGAGCATGGCGAACAGGGTGATCAACAGGCAGAAGCCCAGCGCCGGGGCGTCCTGGGCGCGGGCCTGCACCAGGATGCCGGTGCTGGTGGCCACCGCCTGGATCTGCAGCGCCAGCAGTGGCAGCACAGCGATCAGCATGCCCAGACTGGTCAGGGCGCCGGCCCAGGTGCTGCGGAAGCGGAAGGCGAAGAGATCGGCCAGGGACGCCAGCTGGTAGGCACGGGTCAGGCGCAGGATGGGGTAGAGCAATACCGGCGCCAGCAGAAAGGCGCCGCACAGCCCCAGGTAATAGGCGAGAAAACCGTAGCCGTAGTCGTAGGCCAGGCCCACGGTGCCATAGAAGGCCCAGGCGCTGGCATAGACACCCAGCGACAGGGTGTAGATCAGCGGATGGCGCACCAGCCGGCGCGGCACCCAGCCCTTCTCGGTCATCCAGGCGACGCCAAAGAAGATCAGCAGGTAACCGGCGCTGATCAGGACCAGTTGGGACAGACTAAAGCTCGTCGGCATCGCGCTGGCTCTGCAGGATGAAGGTCACCACGATGAGAATGAGCCACAGCAGGTAGGGCCGATACCAGGCGCCGCTGGGAGCGATCCACCAATCCATGATGGCGGGGGAGAACAGATAGATGCCTACCACGAGGAGCAGGACCAGCCGGTAGATGTACATGCGCGGTTCCCGAACGGCGATGGCGCCATGGTAAAGCAAAAGCGCTGTACCCCGGAGAGGGAGGCTTCTACCGTGAAGGCTTACTTGCCCGCTGGAGTTCGCCAATGACCAGACCCCGCCTCGCCGCCGTGCTGGAAACCGCGCTCTATGTCGCCGATCTGCCGAGGGCCCGGCGCTTCTATGACGAGGTGCTGGGCCTGGCGCCGCTGTTCGCCGACGACCGCCTGGCCGCCTATGCGGTGGGCGCCAGCGTCCTGTTGCTGTTCCAGCGGGGCACTACCGAGCAACCCGTCAGGTTGCCGGGCGGCTGCATCCCCCCTCACGGCGCCCAGGGCTGTCAGCACCTGGCCCTGGCGATCGCGGCGGATGAACTGGACGCCTGGGTCGGGCACCTGGCAGTCGCCGAGGTCGCCATCGAGGAACGTACCCAGTGGCCACGGGGCGCGATCAGCCTGTATTTCCGCGATCCGGACGGGCACCTGCTGGAACTGGTCACGCCCGGACTCTGGCCCAACTACTAGTCCGGCAGCTGGGCTTCGGCCAGGTGGGGCACCCGCGGGATCAGCGTGGCGTCCCAGTGGGCGACGCCCCAGGCCAGCACCCGGGTCGGGGACTCCTGGGCCAGCGCCGGCTGGGTCGGCTGGCCCAGGGCGCGCAGGGCGCGTACCAGCAGGGCGCCGGCCTGTTCGGCTGGCAGCGGCGGCGAGCGGTAACTTTTGCCCAGCTTGTGGCCGTCGGGCTGGATCAGCAGCGGCACGTGCAGATAGCACGGCGCCGGATGGCCGAGCAATTCCTGCAGATAGAGCTGGCGCGGCGTGGAGTCCAGCAGGTCGGCACCCCGCACCACGTCGGTGACTCCCTGCAGGGCATCGTCCATCACCACCGCCAGCTGGTAGGCGATCAGGCCGTCGCGACGCTGGATGACGAAGTCGCCCACCTCGCGTCCCAGGTGCTGGCGGAATTCGCCCTGCACCCGGTCGACGAAGCGGTAGTCCAGCTCAGGGGCGCGGATGCGGATGGCGGCGTCCGTCGCCGGCAGGCCGCGATTGCGGCAGTAGCCGGGGTATATCCCACCACTGCCTTCGAGCTGCTTGCGCGAGCAGTCGCAGGCATAGGCCAACCCGCTGGCCAGCCACTGCGCGATGACTGCGCGATAGGCGTCCAGGCGTTCGCTCTGGCGCAGCACCGGGCCGTCCCATTCGAAGCCATAGGCCTCCAGGGTGGTGAGAATGGCCGCCTGGGCGCCCGGGACCTCGCGTGG
The DNA here is from genome assembly GCF_014522265.1 of Pseudomonas oryzihabitans. Taxonomy (GTDB): domain Bacteria; phylum Pseudomonadota; class Gammaproteobacteria; order Pseudomonadales; family Pseudomonadaceae; genus Chryseomonas; species Chryseomonas aestiva. Next base: position 1,109,010 of record NZ_CP017024.1, on the reverse strand, counting down.
CGGATCCAGGTCTTCCATGCGCACCAGCCAGCGCCCGCCCGCGGCGCGGGCATCCAGGTAGGAGGCGAGGGCGGCGACCAGCGAGCCGAAGTGCAGATAGCCGCTGGGCGTGGGGGCGAAACGGCCGACATAGGGGCGCCTGGCCATAGCTCATCCTGTGAATGCCGGAAAAACCGAAATCTGAACAGAACAAAGGGCGCCGTAGCGCCCTCGTCGGTGAGGCAGCAGGACTCAGGTCCCGGTCTGCTTCTCGCGGATCTCGGCCAGGGTCTTGCAATCGATGCACAGACTGGCGGTCGGACGGGCTTCCAGACGACGGATGCCGATTTCCACGCCGCAGGAATCGCACCAGCCGTATTCGTTGTCTTCGATCAGCTGCAGCGTCTCGTCGATCTTCTTGATCAGCTTGCGCTCGCGGTCGCGGGCACGCAGTTCCAGGCTGAATTCCTCTTCCTGGGTCGCGCGATCGGCCGGGTCGGCGAAGTTGGCCGCTTCTTCCTTCATGTGGTGCACGGTGCGATCGACTTCTTCGCGCAGTTCCTGCTTCCACTTGTTCAGAATGCCGGTGAAGTGGGCGCGCATGCGCTCACTCATGTATTCCTCGCCCTTGGCAGGCTGGTAGGGTTCGTAGCCACGGGCCAGATGATTGTTCTGCTGATTTGCTTCGCTGGGCATGATTGACCCTCTCACTTTCGCTGATCCTGTCCACAGGCTGGATGCGTTTCCAGGCCTCTCCATGTTGGAACGCCCGGGGTCTGTGGCTGCCGATGACGTCCCGCGCAATGCCGACGCCAGGCTGAATATGTTCTCGACTGGCCAGTCGCCCTGCGGATGCAAGCCGGCGAACTTACCAGAAGCTTCCAGGGGGCGCTACTACTGGCCTCCCGCTCCGTGCCGACGCGGCGGGTGCCGGTCTGCGAAGCCTTGGTTAGAATCCCGCCTTCGCCACAAGTTCGGACCCCGTCCATGTCCAATTCCTACAGCGCACGCAGCCAGGCCATCGAGCCCTTCCATGTGATGGCCCTGCTGGAGCGCGCCAACCAGCTCCAGGCCGCCGGGCACGACGTCATCCACCTGGAGATCGGCGAGCCCGATTTCACCACCGCCGCCCCGGTGGTCGCCGCTGGCCAGGCCGCGCTGGCAGCCGGTCAGACCCGCTATACCGCGGCCCGCGGCCTGCCGGAGTTGCGCCGCGCCATCGCCGCCTTCTATGGCGAGCGCTACGGCATCGACCTGGATCCGGAGCGGGTGCTGATCACCCCCGGTGGCTCGGGCGCCCTGCTGCTGGCCAGCGCCCTGCTGGTCGATCCCGGGCGGCACTGGCTGCTGGCCGATCCCGGCTATCCCTGCAACAGGCACTTCCTGCGCCTGGTGGAAGGCGCGGCTCAGCTGATCCCGGTCGGTGCCGACACCCGCTACCAGCTCACGCCCGAGCTGGTCGAGCGGCACTGGCAACCGGCCAGCGTCGGCGCCCTGGTGGCCTCGCCGGCCAATCCGACCGGCACCCTGCTCGATCGCGATGAACTCGCCGGGCTGTCGGCCGCCCTCAGGGCGCGGGGTGGTCACCTGGTGGTGGACGAGATCTACCACGGCCTGACCTACGGCCTGGACGCCCCCAGCGTACTGGAAGTCGACGATTCGGCCTTTGTGCTCAACAGCTTCTCCAAGTACTTCGGCATGACCGGTTGGCGCCTCGGCTGGCTGGTGGCGCCGCCCGCCGCTGTGCCGGAGCTGGAAAAACTGGCGCAGAATCTCTACATCAGCGCCTCTACCGTGGCGCAGCAGGCGGCCCTGGCCTGTTTTACCCCAGAGGCCATGGCCATCTTCGAAGAGCGGCGCACCGAATTCGCTCGCCGGCGCGACTATCTGCTGCCGGCGCTGCGTGGCCTGGGCTTCGAAATCGCCGTCGAGCCTCAGGGCGCCTTCTATCTCTATGCCGACATCTCCGCCTTTGGCGGCGACGCCTATGCCTTCTGCCAGTTCCTGCTGGAGACCGAACACGTGGCCATCACCCCCGGCCTGGACTTCGGTCGCCACCGTGCCGACACCCATGTGCGCTTCGCCTACACCCAGTCGCTGCCGCGCCTGGACGAGGCCGTCGCCCGCATCGCCCAGGGCCTGCAGCGCTGGAGGGCCCGGTGAGATTCGATCCGCCCCTGGAGGAGGGTCGCCTGCTGCGCCGCTACAAGCGTTTTCTCGCCGACATCGAGACCGCCAGCGGTGAGGTGCTGACCCTGCACTGCCCCAATACCGGGTCCATGCTTCACTGTCAGCCGGCGGGCGCCCGGGTCTGGTTCAGCCGGGCCAGTGGTCCCAAGCGCAAGCTGCCCGGCACCTGGGAACTGGTCGAGACGGATCACGGGCGCCTGGCCTGCATTAATACCGCTCGTGCCAATCGCCTGGTGGAAGAGGCCCTGCTGGCGGGTGGCATTCCCGAGCTGGCCGGCTTCACCGCCCTGCGCCGGGAGGTGGCCTACGGCCTGGAGAACAGTCGCGCCGATTTCCGCCTGGAGTATCCCGCCGGGCCGCTGTATCTGGAGGTGAAGAGCGTCACCCTGGGTTTTGCCGACACCACGGTCGCCGCCTTTCCCGATGCCGTGACCACCCGCGGGACCCGCCATCTGCGCGAGCTGGCGGCCCTGGCCGCGGCCGGCGAGCGGGCGGTGCTGCTCTATTGCGTGCTGCTCGATGGCATCGAGGCGGTGCGCCCGGCGGCGGAGATCGATGCCGCCTATGCCCTGGCCCTGGGCGAAGCCCGCCGGCAGGGCGTGCAGGTGCTGGCTTATGGGGCACGGCTCTCGCCCGCGGGTCTGCAGCTGGACCGACCGCTACGTCTCGCTGACTGAGCGGTCACAAAAAGCTGATCGCCCGGACAGGATCTGGCAGGCGCCTTGCTTACGGATATCGCCCATCGATCGCCGCTATCGGGCGATCCTGTCAGGAGTCTCTTGATGATCTCTGTGCTGGGCATGCTGTTGCTGGTGGCCATCGCCATCCTCTTTTCCCGCCAGCGGCGCGCCATTCGCGTGCGTACCGTGCTTGCGGCCTTTCTGTTGCAGGCGGGACTCGGTCTGTTCGTCCTCTACATTCCCTGGGGCCAGCAGGTGCTCGGCAGCGTCTCCGGAGCCGTTTCCTCCCTGCAGCTCTATGCCGACAAGGGCATCGAATTCCTCTTCGGCGGCCTCGCCGGACCGAGGATGTTCGAGTACTTCGGTAACGGCGGCTTCGTCTTCGCCGTGCGGGTGCTGCCCCTGATCGTGTTCTTCGGCAGCCTGATCGCGGTGCTCTACTACCTGGGCATCATGGGCTGGATCATCCGTGTGGTGGGCGGGGCCTTGCACGCCCTGCTCGGCACCAGTCGGGTGGAATCCACCACGGTCACCGCGACGTTGTTTCTCGGCCAGTCGGAAATGCCGCTGGTGGTGCGGCCCTTCATCGCCGATCTCACCCGCTCGGAGCTGTTCGCCATCATGGTCGGCGGGTTCGCCGCGGTGGCCGGTTCGGTGCTGCTGGGCTACGCCGGCATGGGCGTGGAACTCAAGTACCTGATCGCCGCCAGCTTCATGGCCGCCCCGGGCGGACTGCTGATGGCCAAGCTGATGGAGCCGGAGACCGAGCAGCCGCGCGACCAGGCCATGAAGACCCTGGGAGAGGGCGAGGAGCGTCCGGCCAACGTCATAGATGCGGCCGCCGAAGGCGCCCAGGTCGGTCTGCGCATCGCCCTGGCGGTCGGTGCCATGCTGCTGGCCTTCATCGCCCTGATCGCCCTGCTCAACGGCATCCTCGGCTGGTGCGGCGCCTGGTTCGGCGTGCCGCAACTGAGCATGCAACTGGTGCTGGGCTATCTGCTGGCGCCGGTGGCCTTCCTCATCGGGGTGCCCTGGAGCGAGGCGGTGCAGGCCGGTGGCTTCATCGGCCAGAAGCTGGTGCTCAACGAATTCGTCGCCTATGCCGACCTCTCGACCTACCTGGACCCGGTCAAGTCGGCGGCGGCTGGCGTCCAGCCGCTGTCGGCGCACACCCAGGTCATCGTCACCTTCGCCCTGTGCGGCTTCGCCAACCTCTCCTCCATCGCCATCCAGCTCGGCGGCCTGGGCGGCATCGCCCCGCAGCGGCGTCACGAACTGGCTCAGCTGGGCCTGCGCGCCATGCTTGGCGGCACCCTGGCCAACCTGATGAGCGCAGCCCTGGCCGGCTTCTTCATCGGCCTCTAGGTCGATGTTGATCGGACCATCGGGTCCACTTTATGGTGCACAGCTGGCCTGGGTGCGCCAAAACGTAACAGCGGATGACCGTGGCGTGCTGCGGCTTCGCCGCCACGGGTTGTCCGCGGCTTCTCAAGGCTTTTGCTCAGGAACCCTCCTCATGACGTTTTCCCGCCCCCGTCGCGTGTGCTTCGGCGCCTTATCGCTCCTGCTCTGCTGCAGCACTCAGCTGTTGGCCGCTCCCGCTGTCGCGACCGACAGCGCCCAGGGCGAGACCGCCAGTCCTGCCGCGCAACAGACGGAAAATCGCTCGCCCTATCTATCGTCCTGGTACAACCAGGATCTGACCCTGATCGGCAGCAAGGACATCAGCTTCGGCCCGCAGCCCGTGGACGACGTCTATCTGGAGTACGAGTACTTCGGCCGCAAGGGGCCCTTCGAACTCTATGGCTACATCGACGTGCCCAAGGTGCTTGGCATCGGCAACAGCCACGACTCCGGCGTCTGGGACCGCGGTTCGCCCCTGTTCATGGAGCACGAACCGCGGATTTCCCTCGATCAGCTCACCGGCCGCTCGCTGGCCTTCGGGCCGTTCAAGGAGTGGTACCTGGCCTTCGACTGGATCTACGATCACGGCAGCAGCCAGGCCAGTCGGCAGAACACCCTCTACGCCGGCTTCGGTACCGACATCGAGACCCGTACTCCGGTACTGCTGTCCGCCAACCTCTACGGCCGCCGCCAGTGGGAAAACTATGGCGCCGCCAACGAGGATTCCTGGGACGGCTATCGGGCCCAGCTCAAGTACATCTGGCCGCTGGCCAGGTTCGACAACGGCGCCTCCCTGACCTATGTCGGCTTCACCAACTTCGATTTCGGCTCGCAGTTGGGCGACGAGCCGGGGCGTACGGCCAATGCCACCGTGTCCACCAACGTGCTGCTCTATGCCTTCACCCACCTGCGCTTCATGTTCGCGGCGCGGCACTTCCACAATGGCGGCAACTGGCGCGACGGCACCGAGCTGAACTTTGGCGAGGGCGATTTCGAGGGTCGCTCCAACGGCTGGGGCTACTATGCGGGGGTGGGTTATCAATTCTGATCTGGAGACTGTCATGAGCACCAACCTGCCTGCGCACCTCGCCGCATTGCTTCCGGAAGCGGTCGCTGCAGCCGAGCGCGCCTACTGTCCGCATTCGGAATTTCCCGTGGGCGCCGCCCTGCTGACCGCCGAGGGCGAGGTCATCCATGGCTGCAACGTGGAAAACATCTCCTACGGCCTGACCAACTGCGCCGAGCGCAGCGCCCTGTTCGCCGCCATCAGCCGAGGCCTGCCGCCGCGCAGCTTCGCTGCCATGGCCATCCATGCGCCGGGCGTCCCCCTGATCAGTCCCTGCGGCGCCTGCCGGCAGGTGCTGCTGGAGCTGATGGCGCCCGACGCGACCATCGTCTGCAGCGGCAGCGAACCCGGCCGTACCCGCACCTGGACCCTGGCCGAGCTGCTGCCCGGCGCCTTCGAAGACTTCTGAGGAGTCCGCCCATGTGGCTTGCCCAGGAAGTGATCCGCCAGAAGCGCGATGGCCTGGAGGTGTCCGCTGCGGATCTCCAGCGGCTGGTCCGCGGCATCGCCGACGACAGCCTCAGCGAAGGCCAGATCGCCGCCTTCGCCATGGCCACCCTGCTGCGTGGCATGACCGCTGCGGAGCGCACCGCCCTGACCCTGGCCATGCGCGACAGCGGCCAGGTGCTGCACTGGGACCTGCCGGGGCCGGTGGTGGACAAGCATTCCACCGGCGGCGTGGGCGATCTCACCAGCCTGGTGCTGGCACCGCTGCTCGCCGCCTGTGGCTGCCATGTGCCGATGATCTCCGGGCGCGGCCTGGGCCATACCGGCGGCACCCTCGACAAGCTGGAGAGCATCCCCGGCTATCGTATCCGTCCTGGCCTCGCGCGCTTTCGTCAGGTGGTGGCCGAGGTGGGTTGCGCCATCGTCGGTCCGGACGCCGATCTGGCCCCGGCCGATCGCCGCCTCTATGCCATTCGCGACGTCACCGCCACGGTGGAATCGGTGGACCTGATCACCGCCTCCATCCTGGCCAAGAAGCTGGCCGCCGGCCTGGACGTGCTGGTCATGGACGTCAAGACCGGCGGCGGTGCCTTCATGGCCGAGCAGGAAGCCGCCCTGCGCCTGGCCGACAGCATCGTCGAGGTCGCCGAGGCGGCAGGTGTCCGTACCCGCGCCCTGGTCACCGACATGGGCCAGCCCCTGGCGCGCAGCGCCGGCAATGCCCTGGAAGTGGAGGAGGCGATCGCCCTGCTGGCCGGCGAGGTGCGCAGCGCGCGCCTCTGGCAGGTGATCCAGGCGCTGGCCGAGGAGACGCTGCAATTGGCCGGACTGGCCGACGATGCCATCGCGGCCGAGCGCCTGGTGCTTGAGGCCTGGCAGAGCGGCGCCGCCCTGGCGCGTTTCGCGGCGATGAACCTGGCCCTGGGCGGCCCGTCCGACCTGACCAAGCGGCCCTGGCAGCATCTCCCTCGGGCTCCGATCGTGCGCGCCGTCCATCCGGTCCGCCCGGGCTGGGTGCAGCAGGTCGATACCCGTGCCTTGGGTTTGCTGGTGGTCGAACTGGGTGGCGGTCGACAGCGCCCGGAAGATAAAGTGGATCCTGCCGTAGGCCTGGCTGATCTGGCACTGCCCGGCGAGTGGGTCGACGAGAATCGGCCCCTGGGTCTGATCCATGCCGGCGACGCCCACCGTGCCGCGCGGGCTGCCCGGCAACTGCAGGCGGCCTATGTTCTGGGGGAGGAGCGGCCGGCTGATGCTGTGCCAGTCGTACTGGATCGCCGCTAGCGTCAGATTCCGGACAAAAAAAGACCCGGCAGAGCCGGGTCCAAAACCGTGATTAGCCTGATGAGGAGATAACCCGAAGACCACTGCTGGACCTCCAGTTATCGACCGATCTCGCGACCGGCTGAGTTGAATAATAACAATTCTCATTCCATCGTCAAGCGTATTCGAGAATATTTCTTAATTACTGCCAGCGGGGCACTCCGGGGCAGTGCGCAGGCGAGTGACTTCCTTGTTCAGCGTATCGATATGGCGCGCCATGTTCTCGATCAGGCTGTGGGCGATGCGCGGGGTGGTCTCCATCAGCGAGACGAACTGATCCTGGGGAATCACCAGCACAGTGCAGACGGTCTTGGCGATGACGCTGGCGGTACGCGGCGTATGGGTGAAGACCGCCAGGGCGCCGACGATCTCGTCCTGGCAGACCTCGCCGACCTTGCAGCCATCCACCCAGGCCTCGGCATGGCCTTCGGTGATGACGAAGACATGCTCGGCGGAGTCGCCCTGGCGGATGATGACCTCGCCGGCGGCATAGCGACGGAAGCCGGTCGCCGGCTGGGTGACTGGCGGCTTGAGCCGGATCAGCGCCTGGGCCAGCAGCGACTGCTGGCCCAGCATGTACCTCAGCAGGGCATCGCGCTGGACCGGCGTGGCGGTGGCCGCCGCGAGAAAGGTCTCGCGGTCGTAGGGCAGCACCCGCACGTCGGCCTCGCTCTCGTAGTTGAGGATCGGCAGGTCCAGGGTGCGCCCCAGGCCGATCAGATCGCCCTCGCCGAGCTGGAACAGCGCCCGCTGATCCAACACCACCCGCAGCGGGCCGCGCTGGATCAGATAGACCTCGTCATTGCGCATCCAGTCCTGCAGCAGGGCGGCGGGACTCAGCTGCAGCGGCTGCCGACTCGGCGCCACACCACTGACCAGCCGCGCCGGAATGGCCTGCAGCGCCTGACGCAGCTGATCGACATAGGGAGGCTGATCGCCGATGAGGTACATGGTGCCAATTCCTTCTTGTTACGCAGAGGTTGTGACGTGGGTCGCACGATAAGCCGCTCGTCGGCGACCGTAAATCCACAACTCCACGAGCTGTGACGGAACGCTTGTTCTGCCTCCCAGGAGGTCGCGGTCAGACCGGCGCGCGACCCAGGCGGCGCAGCAGTCGAGTCGGCAGGGCCTCCAGCTGTCCCGCGCGCTCCAGTTCCACCACCAGTGCCCGATCCTGCTCGGCGGGTTCGAGCGGATCCTGCGCCTGGCGCTGGGCTGCCACCACCGCGAGGGTGGCTTCGGAAGGATCGGTCCCCTCGGCCTGGCGCTCCTGCAGCCAGCGGGCGATGAGTTCGTCGTCCGCCTGGCAGTCGATGATCAGCAGGGGGCGGCCTGGGCTTCGGCCAGGGCCTGGGCCGCGGCGCGCTGGGCCTGCTTGAGATAGGTGGCGTCGAGCACCAGCGGATAGCCGGCCGCCAGCACCTGGGCGCCGATCTCGTGCAGTCGCGCATAGGTGGCTTCGCCGGCTGCGGCGCTGTAACGGGTGGCTTCGTCGCTGTCGACATAGAGGCGCTGGCGCTCGACATCGGATCTCAGGCGAATGGCGCCGAGCGCTTCGACCAGGACCAGGGCCACGGTGCTCTTGCCGATGCCCGAGACGCCATGCATCACCGCCGCGAAGGGCTGAGGCACCTGGGTGTAGCCCTCGGCCAGGGCCGTGTAGCTGCGATAGCTGGCGAGGATCTCGGCCCGCAGCGCCGGCTCCTCGGCCTGGCCCAGGCGGAACAGGGCGATCTTGGCGCGCACCATGGCGCGATAGGCCTTGTAGAAGTCGAGCAGGGCAAGACCGGCATAGTCGCCGGTCGCCTCGAAGTAGGCGTTGACGAATCTGTTGCTCAGCGCCTTGAGACCCCGGTCTTCCAGGTCCATGGCCAGGAAGCCGGCATCGCCCATGGTGTCGGTCAGGCGGAAGGGCTCGTTGAACTCGATGCAGTCGAACAGCACCACCTCGCCGTCGAGCAGGGTGGCGTTGGCCAGGTGGATGTCGCCGTGGCATTCGCGGATGAAGCCGTCTCGGCAGCGGGTCTCGAACAGCGGCAGCAGGCGGGCGTAGCTGGCTTCGGCCCAGGCTTCCAGCTGATCGAGCTGCTTGAGGTCGGCCGCCTCGCCGAGCATGGCGCGGATCTGCTCGAAATTCTGCCGCACCGGCGCCATGGCGGCGTCCGGGGTGCACAGCGGATGCTCGGTCGCCACCTGGGGCGCTGCCAGGTGGAAGCGGGCGATCTGGGCGGCCAGGGCATCGATGTGCGCCTCGGTCAGTTCGCCGCGTTGCTGCACTTCGCTGAGCAGCTGGCTCTGGGGGAATTCGCGCATGCGCAGGGCGTATTCGATCACCGGACCGCTGCCATCCAGCTCGGGAGCGCCTTCGCTGCCAGTGATGGCCACCACGTCCCGGTAGAGATCGCGGGTCAGGCGCTGATTGAGGCGCAGCTCCTCACGGCAGAAGTGACCGCGGGCCTCCAGGTCGGTGAAGTCGAGGAAGCCGAAGTTCACCGGCTTCTTGATCTTGTAGGCGACCTCGCCGGTCAGCACGACCCAGGAAATATGGGTTTCGATCACCCGGAACGCCGAGGTGGGGTGGGGATAGAGCGCCGGGTTCTGCAGGGCGGAAATCAGGAGCTGGCTCACGGGCGGTCCTTGTAGGAAATGGATGGCGGCATTATCGCTGCCAGGGCGGTCCACGCAAGCCAAGACACCGGGAAGGGGCATCCTTGAACCCCAGCTGACGAAGCGCTTGTGGGCCGCTGTCGGCCAACGGGCAAGTGCGTATAATGCGCCGCCATGAAGCGACCCCGATCCTCTCGTTCCCGCAAGCGCAAGACCTTTGACTGGCGCCGTCTGTCCGGCTGGGCAGTCAAGCTTGGTCTGGTCGCGCTGGTAGCCCTGGCTGGCGTATGCATCTATCTGGATGCCGTGGTCCAGGAAAAATTCTCCGGCAAGCGCTGGACCATCCCGGCCAAGGTCTATGCCCGGCCGCTGGAATTGTTCAATGGCGTCAAGCTCAGCCGTGACGACTTCCTCACCGAACTCGATGCCCTCGGCTATCGCCGCGAGAAGACCGTGGACGGCCCCGGCAGCGTCTCCGTGGGTGCCTCCACGGTCGAGCTGAACACCCGCGGCTTCCAGTTCTACGAAGGCGTCGAACCGGCCCGGGCGATCCGCGTGCGCTTCGCCGGCGGCACCGTCTCCGGCGTCAGCGCCCTGGATGGCAGCAACCTGGCCGTGGCCCGCCTGGAACCGCTGATGATCGGCGGCATCTATCCGGCGCATAACGAGGATCGCATCCTCATCAAGCTCGACCAGGCGCCACCGCACCTGGTCGATGGCCTGGTGGCCGTCGAGGACCGCGAGTTCTGGCATCACCACGGCGTCTCGCCCAAGTCCATCGCGCGCGCCGTCTGGGTCAACGCCACCAGCGGCCAGGTTCGCCAGGGTGGCAGTACCCTGACCCAGCAGCTGGTCAAGAACTTCTATCTCACCAACGAGCGCAGCATCACCCGCAAGGGCACCGAAGCCCTGATGGCGCTGCTGCTGGAGCTGCACTACAGCAAGCAGGAAATCCTCGAGGCCTATCTCAACGAGGTATTCCTCGGTCAGGATGGCTCGCGCGCCATCCACGGCTTCGGTCTGGCCGCCCAGTACTTCTTCGGCCAGCCCTTCAGCGAACTGAAACTGCATCAGGTCGCCCTGCTGGTCGGTCTGGTGAAGGGCCCGTCCTACTACAACCCGCGTCGCTATCCCGAGCGCGCCATGGCCCGCCGCAATCTGGTACTCGACCTCATGGCCGAGCAGGGCGTGGTCAGCGCCACCGAGGCCGAGGCCGCCAAAGCCCGCCCGCTGGGCATCACCAAGGCCGGCAGCCTGACCAACAGTTCCTTCCCGGCCTTCGTCGACCTGGTCAAGCGTCAGCTCAAGCAGGACTACCGCGACGAAGACCTCACCGAGGAAGGGCTGCGCATCTTCACCAGCTTCGACCCCATCCTGCAGACCAAGGCCGAAGCGGCCATGGCCGAGGCTTTGAAGCGCATCGATGGTCGCAAGGGCGCGGAAAACGTCGAGTCGGCCATGGTGGTGACCAATCCGGAAACCGGTGAGGTCCAGGCGCTGCTGGGTGGCCGCGATCCGCGCTTCGCCGGCTACAACCGCGCCCTCGATGCGGTGCGCCAGGTCGGTTCGCTGATCAAGCCGGCGGTCTATCTCACCGCCCTGGAACGCCCCAGCAAGTACACCCTGACCACCCTGATCCAGGACGAGCCCTTCTCGGTGAAAGGCGCCGACGGCCAGGTCTGGCGGCCGCAGAACTACGAGCACAAGGCGCACGGCACCATCTTCCTCTATCAGGGGCTGGCGCATTCCTACAACCTCTCCACGGCGCGCCTGGGCCTGGACCTGGGGCTACCCGAGGTGCTCAAGACCGTCGAGCGCCTGGGGGTGAGTCGCGCCCTGCCGCCTTACCCGGCGACCCTGCTCGGTGCCGGCGCCCTGACGCCCATGGAAGTGGCGACCATGTACCAGACGCTGGCCAACGGCGGCTTCAATACGCCGCTGCGCAGCATCCGCAGCGTGCTCGACGCCAATGGCGAGCCGCTCAAGCGCTATCCGTTCCAGATCGAGCAGCGCTTCGATACCGGCGCCATCTACCTGGTGCAGTACGCCATGCAGCGTGTCATGCGCGAGGGCACCGGCCGCTCGGTCTACAACCAGATCCCCACCAGCGTGAACCTGGCGGGCAAGACCGGTACCACCAACGATTCCCGCGACAGCTGGTTCTCCGGCTTCAGCCAGGATCTGCTGGCGGTGGTCTGGCTGGGGCGCGACGACAACGGCAAGACACCGCTGACCGGTGCCACCGGCGCCCTGCAGGTCTGGAGCAACTTCATGCGCCGCGCCGATCCGGTCTCCCTGGATATGCCGGTGCCGGACAACATCACCCAGGCCTGGGTCGATGCCACCACTGGCCGCGGCACGGATCCCTCGTGTCCCAATGCCGTGCAGATGCCTTATATTCGCGGCAGTGAACCGCCAGCGGGCGCCTCCTGTGGTGCACCGGCCGCACCCGCCGCCGGCGGTAACGGCAACAGCGGCAGTCCGGTCATGGATTGGGTCAAGGGTTGGTTGAATTGAGAGGTCCCAAGGTGACGAAAGCAGTCTGGCCGGTGATGATCGCCGGTGTTCTCCTCGCCGGTTGCGCCGCGCCGCAGCGTGGCGCCATCCCCGTGGTCGATTCCGGCGGTCCGGTGTCCAACGGCGAACTCTATCGCCAGGGCAACAACCGGCCCCTGCCGGCGCAGCGCCAGGCTCCGGTGGCCGCAGCGCCCAGTGCGCCGGCCGATGCCGGGGTGACCGTCATGGTGCCGGGCGGCAGTTCCGCGCCTCTGGAGACCTATGCCGCGCCGGCGGCCTCGGCGCCGCTGATCACCTCGTCCAGCCCCAGCACGCCGCCCGCCCAGGCGCCGGTACAGCCGAGCTATTCACAGCCGGTCTATCCGCCCGCCACTCAGGGCGCCGCCGCTGCCAGCAGCGCGCCGACTGGCATCCCCTCCGCCAGCACTTCCACGGGCGGCGGCCTGGCTGCCGACGAGCAGCTCGACGGTCCGGTGCTGGCCCTGCTGACCACCGCCCAGCAACAGCAGGGTGGTGGCGATCTCAACGGCGCCTCCTCGAGCCTGGAGCGTGCCCAGCGCATCGCGCCGCGCGAGCCCCAGGTGCTCTATCGCCTGGCCCAGGTGCGCCTGGCGCAGAACGATCCGGCCCAGGGCGAGCAACTGGCCCGTCGCGCCCTGACCTACGCCAATGGTCGTCCGGCCCTGCAGGCCAGTCTCTGGCAGCTGATCGCCCAGGCCCGCGAAGCCCAGGGCGATGCCTCCGGGGCCGCCCTGGCCCGGCAGAAGGCGCAGGTGGGTACCTGATGGACGAGCGCCTGCCCGCCCTGGCCGATCAGCTGCTGCAGATCGAGCGTGAATTGCGCCTGCTCGGCTGGTGGTCGGCGCAGGCGCCCAGCGCCGAGGCCCTGGCCAGCCAGGAGCCCTTCTGCGTCGATACCCTGAGCTTTGCCCAGTGGCTGCAGTGGATCTTCGTGCCACGGATGAAGCTGATCATCGAAAGCGATGCGGTGCTGCCGGCGCGCTCGGGCATCCGGCCGATGGCCGAGATGGTCTACCAGGGCAATCTCGATCCGGTCCTGCCCCTGCTCGCGTCCCTGGCCGAATTCGATCGCATCATCGAAGGCCCCTGAGCTACTTGCCGCAGTTCTGCTCGATGGACAGCTGGGTCTCGGCCAGCCGCTGCTGACGCTCCTCTTCGCTCAGCCGCCGCGTCTCACCACGACCGGACTGCACCAGGATGCGTGGATTGTTGCGCAGCTGCGCCAGATTCTGGCGCGCCTGGTCGCACTGCTCCTTGAGCTTGTTCTGCTCCTCGCGCACCTGCGCCTTCACCTGGCGATCCAGCTCCTGCTGCTGGGCATCGTTGGACACCGACGGCTGCTGGGCGCCGTTGGGCATCTTGTAGGTGGGCGCAGTGCCACCGCCATTGATCTGCGGCGCCGTCTTCACGTCCACCTCGTTGGCCTTCTGGCCCTCGGGCGGCTGGGCACTGAAATGGGTGACACCCTTGTCGTCGGTCCACTTGTAGACCTGCGCGGCCTGGGCGGACAGGCTGCAGGCGAAAGCCAGGGCGGAAAGCCAGAAGATCGAGCGCATGGGAATCCTGGAAGGGGAGAGGACAGGACTTCACTATAAGAGGAGACGTCGACCTTTTCATCACGGCTGATCGCCGACGACCGATTGCGCCCGGTTGCACCTTTCGGCTTGACTTGCACCGGTCGAATGCGAACAATCCAAAGTTCGCTGTAGCGAGTCGGCCCAAAGCTGACTGCTCGGCAGACCATGAGGTGCCTACCCGCGCCGCCACAGTCAAATACCCTGCACCGCGTTACCTCGCGTCGGGTGGAAGCTCCAGCATTCATCGGAATCTTCCAACAAGGCTTTCTAGGCAGCTGAATCGTCGGTGACCACCGTCGCCCATGCTCTGCCTTGCAGTCAACCGAACCTTGAGCGTCCACCAATGGGCGCTCGCCATGCGTGGAATGAGGTGATACGTGGAGCTATTAACTGGCGCTGAGATGGTCGTCCGCTTCTTGCGCGACGAAGGCGTGAAACACATCTACGGGTACCCGGGCGGTGCCCTGCTGCACATCTACGACGCCCTGTTCAAGGAACCGGCGCTCAACCACATCCTGGTTCGTCACGAGCAGGCCGCCACTCACATGGCTGACGGCTATGCCCGCGCCACCGGCAAGGCCGGCGTGGTCCTGGTGACCTCCGGGCCCGGTGCGACCAATGCCATCACCGGCATCGCCACCGCCTACATGGACTCCATCCCCATGGTGGTCCTGTCCGGGCAGGTGCCGAGCAACATGGTGGGCACCGACGCCTTCCAGGAAACCGACATGGTCGGCATCTCCCGGCCGATCGTGAAGCACAGTTTCATCATCAAGCATCCCTCCGAGATCCCCGAAGTCCTCAAGAAGGCCTTCTACCTCGCCGAGTCCGGACGTCCCGGTCCGGTGGTGGTCGACATCCCCAAGGACATGGGCGATCCGACCAAGAAATTCGAATACGTCTATCCGAAGAAGATCAAGCTGCGCTCCTACAATCCGGCGCAACGCGGTCATTCCGGGCAGATCCGCAAGGCCATCGAGATGCTGGTGGCGGCCAAGCGCCCGGTTCTCTACGCCGGTGGCGGTGTCATCCTCGGCGGCGCCTCCGCGGCCCTCACCGAGCTGGCGCGCCTGCTCAACCTGCCGGTCACCAATACCCTGATGGGGCTCGGCGGCTATCCGGGCAGCGATCGCCAGTTCCTCGGCATGCTCGGCATGCACGGCAGCTACCCGGCCAACCTGGCCATGCACCACAGCGACGTCATCCTCGCCGTGGGCGCACGCTTCGATGACCGCGTCATCAACGGCGCCACGCGCTTCTGCCCGAACGCCAAGATTATCCACGTCGACATCGACCCGGCGTCGATCTCGAAGACCATCAAGGCCGACGTGCCCATCGTCGGTCCGGTCGACAGCGTCCTCACCGAGATGGTCGCCGTGGTCCGCGAGCTGAGCGAGAAGCCCCACGCCGAAAGCCAGGCCGCCTGGTGGAAGCAGATCGAGGAATGGCGTGGCGGTCGCGAGATGTTCCCCTACGACAAGGGCGACGGCAGCATCATCAAGCCGCAGACCGTCATCGAGACCCTGTACGACGTCACCGCGGGCGATGCCTACATCACCTCGGACGTGGGCCAGCACCAGATGTTCGCCGCCCAGTACTACCGCTACGACAAGCCCAATCGCTGGATCAACTCCGGCGGCCTCGGCACCATGGGCTTCGGCTTTCCGGCGGCAATGGGCGTCAAGCTCAACTTCCCGGACGCCGACGTCGCCTGCGTCACCGGTGAAGGCAGCGTGCAGATGAACATCCAGGAACTCTCCACCTGCATGCAGTACGACCTGCCGGTGAAGATCGTCTGCCTTAACAACGGTGCCCTGGGCATGGTCCGCCAGTGGCAGGATATGCAGTACAGCAGCCGCTACTCCCACTCCTACATGGAATCCCTGCCGGACTTCGTCAAGCTGGCCGAGGCCTATGGCCACGTCGGCATGCGCATCGAACGTCTGGAAGACCTCAAGCCGATGATGGCCGAGGCCTTCGCCATGAAGAATCGCCTGGTCTTCCTCGACATCGCCGTGGACAACACCGAACACGTCTATCCGATGCAGATCAAGGATGGCGCGATGCGCGACATGTGGCTGAGCAAGACGGAGCGGACCTGAACATGAGACACATCATCTCCCTGCTGCTGGAAAACGAGCCCGGCGCCCTGTCCCGCGTGGTCGGCCTGTTTTCCCAGCGCAACTACAACATCGAAAGCCTCACGGTCGCCGCGACCGAAGATCCGACCCTGTCGCGCCTGACCCTGACCACCATCGGCCAGGAAGAGACGGTCGAGCAGATCACCAAGAACCTCAACAAGCTCATCGAGGTGGTGAAACTGGTCAACCTGTCCGAGAGCGCCCACATCGAGCGCGAACTCCTGCTGATCAAGGTCAAGGCCACTGGCGCCCAGCGCGCCGAGGTCAAGCGCACCACCGATATCTTTCGCGGCCAGATCGTCGATGTCGGCAGCAGCGTGTATACCATTCAGCTGGCGGGCACCAGCGAGAAGATCGACAGCTTCATCCAGGCGATCGGCGCCGCGTCCATCCTCGAGGTGGTGCGTAGCGGCGTGACCGGAATTTCCCGTGGCGACAAAGCCCTGAGCATCTGATACCCCCCTTTTCCAGGAGAACCTGCAATGCGCGTTTACTACGACAAAGACTGTGACCTTTCCATCATCCAGGGCAAGAAGGTCGCCATCATCGGCTACGGCTCCCAGGGCCACGCCCACGCCTGCAACCTGAAGGACTCCGGCGTCGACGTCGTCGTCGGCCTGCGCAGCGGCTCGGCCACCGTGGCCAAGGCCGAGGCCCATGGCCTGACCGTCAAGCCGGTCAAGGACGCGGTCGCCTCCGCCGACGTGGTCATGATCCTGACCCCCGACGAATTCCAGTCCAAGCTGTACAAGGACGAAGTCGAGCCGAACCTGAAGCAGGGCGCCACCCTGGCCTTCGCCCACGGTTTCGCCATCCACTACAACCAGGTCGTGCCCCGCGCTGACCTGGACGTCATCATGATCGCGCCCAAGGCCCCGGGTCACACCGTGCGCTCCGAGTTCGTCAAGGGCGGCGGCATCCCTGATCTGGTCGCCGTCCACCAGGACGCTTCCGGCAATGCCAAGAACGTCGCCCTGTCCTACGCCTGCGGTGTCGGCGGCGGCCGTACCGGCATCATCGAGACCACCTTCAAGGACGAGACCGAAACCGACCTGTTCGGCGAACAGGCCGTGCTGTGCGGTGGTGCGGTCGAGCTGGTCAAGGCCGGTTTCGAAACCCTGGTCGAAGCCGGCTACGCGCCGGAAATGGCCTACTTCGAGTGCCTGCACGAACTGAAGCTGATCGTCGACCTCATGTACGAAGGCGGCATCGCCAACATGAACTACTCGATCTCCAACAACGCCGAGTACGGCGAGTACGTGACCGGCCCCGAGGTGATCAACGCCGAGTCGCGCGCCGCCATGAAGAATGCGCTCAAGCGCATCCAGAACGGCGAGTACGCCAAGATGTTCGTGGCCGAGGGTGCGTCCAACTACGCTTCCATGACCGCCTACCGTCGCAACAACGCGGCTCACCCGATCGAGCAGGTCGGCGAGAAGCTGCGGGCCATGATGCCCTGGATCGCGTCGAACAAGATCGTCGACAAGACCAAGAACTGATCGGGCAGGGCGTCAGCCCTGTAACAAACAGTAAAGACGCGGCTTCGGCCGCGTTTTTTATTGCACTGCCCACGACCCCGGCAATGCCTTAGCATGGGAGGTTAGGCTGAACCCTATCCTCAAGAGGTCAGTCCAATCCGTCAGGTAATGCCCAAGGAAAATCCATGAGCGAGCGTCCCGAAGAAACCCCGTCCAACACCAACACCGACGGCCTCATCCCCGTGGATGAACACATCGAGGAGACGCAGGACGCCCAGGGGCGCAAGATCAGACGCCGTGGCGTGTACCTGCTGCCCAACCTCTTCACCACCGCGGCGCTCTTTGCCGGCCTCTATTCGATCATCAAGGGTGTTGCGGCTCAGACCGCCTTCATCCAGGGGCAGTACGAGATTGCCTCCGCCGGTTTCTCGGCCGCTGCCGCCGCCATCTTTATCGCCATGGTTCTTGATGGCCTGGATGGCCGCGTCGCCCGCATGACCAACACCCAGAGCGCCTTCGGCGAGCAGTACGATTCGCTCTCCGACATGGTCGCCTTCGGCGTCGCGCCGGCGATCCTGGCCTTCCAGTGGGCACTGAGCGGCCTGGGTAATGTCGGCTGGGCCGTTGCCTTCATCTATGTGGCAGGCGCCGCCTTGCGTCTGGCGCGCTTCAACACCCAGATCGGTTCCGTGGACAAGCGCTACTTCATCGGCCTGGCCAGTCCTTCCGCGGCTGCCTTGGTGGCCGGTACCGTCTGGTGCTTCAGTGACTTCGGCATCCAGGGCTCCAAGCTGTCCCTGCTGGTAGCCCTGATGGTCGCCGCGGCTGGCATGCTCATGGTCAGCAACTTCAAGTACTGGAGCTTCAAGACCCTGGGCCTGAAAGGGCGGGTGCCCTTCGTGGTCATCCTGATCGCCGTGCTGGTCTTCGCCGTGGTCTTCACCGACCCGCCGCGCGTGCTGCTGCTGGGCTTCCTGGCCTATGCCGTCTCCGGCCCCTTCACCACCCTCTGGCGCAATCGCCGTGTCGGCCGCGGCTAGCCGCACGAGAGGTCTATAGGAAAGGGGGCTGCGTAAGCAGCCCCCCTTTCTTTTTTGGCCTTTCTGAAAATAACCTGTTGACCTGCCCCGAAACTCCCCTATAATGCGCCCCACTTCCAGCGCAGACGCTGAAGCGGCTTGAAAATCAAGCACTTAGGTCTGAGCCGGGCGAGGGGTCCACGGATTCTTCGCTGTTTGGTCTTCACCTCCGGGTGATGACGGGATGAAGCGGAGGGGGTTGACAGCGTCTCAGGATGCTGTAGGATTCGCCTCCCGCTGCCGAGATTGGCTAGACCAGTCAGGCAAGCGCAAGTGGTTGAGTTGAAACGAAAAAGTTCAAATCAACGCTTGACAGGATGTGAGGACAGCGTAGAATGCGCGCCTCGGTTAGCGACACGGTCGCAACCAACTGCTCTTTAACAAGTTGAATCAAGCAATTCGTGTGGGTGCTTGTGAGATAAGTCTGGTGTCGCAAGATTATCAGCAACACAAGTAACTCGTGAATTCATGAGTTTTTTGCGATTGCTGAGCCAAGTTTAGGGTTTTCTCAAAACCCGATCAGTCTACTTAACTGAAGAGTTTGATCATGGCTCAGATTGAACGCTGGCGGCAGGCCTAACACATGCAAGTCGAGCGGATGAGAGGAGCTTGCTCCTCGATTTAGCGGCGGACGGGTGAGTAATGCCTAGGAATCTGCCTAGTAGTGGGGGACAACGTTTCGAAAGGAACGCTAATACCGCATACGTCCTACGGGAGAAAGTGGGGGATCTTCGGACCTCACGCTATTAGATGAGCCTAGGTCGGATTAGCTAGTTGGTAGGGTAAAGGCCTACCAAGGCGACGATCCGTAACTGGTCTGAGAGGATGATCAGTCACACTGGAACTGAGACACGGTCCAGACTCCTACGGGAGGCAGCAGTGGGGAATATTGGACAATGGGCGAAAGCCTGATCCAGCCATGCCGCGTGTGTGAAGAAGGCCCTCGGGTCGTAAAGCACTTTAAGTTGGGAGGAAGGGCTTACAGCGAATACCTGTGAGTTTTGACGTTACCGACAGAATAAGCACCGGCTAACTTCGTGCCAGCAGCCGCGGTAATACGAAGGGTGCAAGCGTTAATCGGAATTACTGGGCGTAAAGCGCGCGTAGGTGGCTTGATAAGTTGGATGTGAAATCCCCGGGCTCAACCTGGGAACTGCATCCAAAACTGTCTGGCTAGAGTGTGGTAGAGGGTAGTGGAATTTCCAGTGTAGCGGTGAAATGCGTAGATATTGGAAGGAACACCAGTGGCGAAGGCGACTACCTGGACTAACACTGACACTGAGGTGCGAAAGCGTGGGGAGCAAACAGGATTAGATACCCTGGTAGTCCACGCCGTAAACGATGTCAACTAGCCGTTGGGATCCTTGAGATCTTAGTGGCGCAGCTAACGCATTAAGTTGACCGCCTGGGGAGTACGGCCGCAAGGTTAAAACTCAAATGAATTGACGGGGGCCCGCACAAGCGGTGGAGCATGTGGTTTAATTCGAAGCAACGCGAAGAACCTTACCTGGCCTTGACATGCTGAGAACTTTCCAGAGATGGATTGGTGCCTTCGGGAACTCAGACACAGGTGCTGCATGGCTGTCGTCAGCTCGTGTCGTGAGATGTTGGGTTAAGTCCCGTAACGAGCGCAACCCTTGTCCTTAGTTACCAGCACGTTATGGTGGGCACTCTAAGGAGACTGCCGGTGACAAACCGGAGGAAGGTGGGGATGACGTCAAGTCATCATGGCCCTTACGGCCAGGGCTACACACGTGCTACAATGGTCGGTACAAAGGGTTGCCAAGCCGCGAGGTGGAGCTAATCCCATAAAACCGATCGTAGTCCGGATCGCAGTCTGCAACTCGACTGCGTGAAGTCGGAATCGCTAGTAATCGTGAATCAGAACGTCACGGTGAATACGTTCCCGGGCCTTGTACACACCGCCCGTCACACCATGGGAGTGGGTTGCTCCAGAAGTAGCTAGTCTAACCTTCGGGAGGACGGTTACCACGGAGTGATTCATGACTGGGGTGAAGTCGTAACAAGGTAGCCGTAGGGGAACCTGCGGCTGGATCACCTCCTTAATCGAAGATGTCAGCTTGCTGGCAAGCACCCACACGAATTGCTTGATTCACTGATAAAAGAGCAATTGAGTTAGTTAGACTCAAGGTAAGACGATTGGGTCTGTAGCTCAGTTGGTTAGAGCGCACCCCTGATAAGGGTGAGGTCGGCAGTTCGAATCTGCCCAGACCCACCAATCGATGGGGCCATAGCTCAGCTGGGAGAGCGCCTGCCTTGCACGCAGGAGGTCAGGAGTTCGATCCTCCTTGGCTCCACCATCTCCACCTACCGCTAACGCGATTGCTTGAAAAGCTCAGAAGTGAGCCTTTGACTTCTCCCTGCCGAAAGGTAATGAGAAGGGCACAAAAGCTGACTTCTGGTCTTTGATCAGAACTGTTCTTTAAAAAATTGGGAAAGTGATAGAAGTAGACTGCATTAACTGTTTTCACTGGCAGTTAGTGTCGTCAAGGTAAAATCTTGCGAACTCAAGCGCAAGTTTTCGGCGAAATGTCGTCTTCACTCATGTAACGCCTGCAGATCGGTAGCGTCCTTGGATGCCAGCGAGATTGCTTGGGGTTATATGGTCAAGTGAAGAAGCGCATACGGTGGATGCCTTGGCAGTCAGAGGCGATGAAAGACGTGATAGCCTGCGATAAGCTTCGGTGAGGTGGCAAATGACCTGCGACCCGGAGATCTCTGAATGGGGAAACCCACCTAGCATAAGCTGGGTATCTTAACCTGAATCCATAGGGTTAAGAGGCGAACCAGGGGAACTGAAACATCTAAGTACCCTGAGGAAAAGAAATCAACCGAGATTCCCTTAGTAGTGGCGAGCGAACGGGGACCAGCCCTTAAGTTGATTTGAGAGTAGCGGAACGCTTTGGAAAAGGCGGCCATAGTGGGTGATAGCCCTGTACGCGAAACGCTCTTATCAATGAAATCGAGTAGGACGGGGCACGAGAAACCCTGTCTGAATATGGGGGGACCATCCTCCAAGGCTAAATACTCCTGACTGACCGATAGTGAACCAGTACCGTGAGGGAAAGGCGAAAAGAACCCCGGAGAGGGGAGTGAAATAGAACCTGAAACCGTATGCGTACAAGCAGTGGGAGCCTACTTTGTTAGGTGACTGCGTACCTTTTGTATAATGGGTCAGCGACTTATTTTCAGTGGCGAGCTTAACCGAATAGGGGAGGCGTAGCGAAAGCGAGTCTTAATAGGGCGTTTAGTCGCTGGGAATAGACCCGAAACCGGGCGATCTATCCATGAGCAGGTTGAAGGTTAGGTAACACTGACTGGAGGACCGAACCCACTTCCGTTGAAAAGGCAGGGGATGACTTGTGGATCGGAGTGAAAGGCTAATCAAGCTCGGAGATAGCTGGTTCTCCTCGAAAGCTATTTAGGTAGCGCCTCATGTATCACTCTGGGGGGTAGAGCACTGTTTCGGCTAGGGGGTCATCCCGACTTACCAAACCGATGCAAACTCCGAATACCCAGAAGTGCCGAGCATGGGAGACACACGGCGGGTGCTAACGTCCGTCGTGAAAAGGGAAACAACCCAGACCGTCAGCTAAGGTCCCAAAGTCCTGGTTAAGTGGTAAACGATGTGGGAAGGCTTAGACAGCTAGGAGGTTGGCTTAGAAGCAGCCACCCTTTAAAGAAAGCGTAATAGCTCACTAGTCGAGTCGGCCTGCGCGGAAGATGTAACGGGGCTCAAACCAGGCACCGAAGCTACGGGTATCACCTTTGGTGATGCGGTAGAGGAGCGTTCTGTAAGCCTGTGAAGGTGAGTTGAGAAGCTTGCTGGAGGTATCAGAAGTGCGAATGCTGACATGAGTAACGACAATGCGAGTGAAAAACTCGCACGCCGAAAGACCAAGGGTTCCTGCGCAACGTTAATCGACGCAGGGTGAGTCGGTCCCTAAGGCGAGGCTGAAAGGCGTAGTCGATGGGAAACGGGTTAATATTCCCGTACTTCTAGTTACTGCGATGGGGGGACGGAGAAGGCTAGGCCAGCTTGGCGTTGGTTGTCCAAGTTTAAGGTGGTAGGCTGACTGTTTAGGTAAATCCGGACAGTTAAGGCCGAGAGCTGATGACGATCCTTCTTTTAGAAGGAGAAGTGGTTGATGCCATGCTTCCAGGAAAAGCCTCTAAGCTTCAGGTAACTAGGAACCGTACCCCAAACCGACACAGGTGGTCGGGTAGAGAATACCAAGGCGCTTGAGAGAACTCGGGTGAAGGAACTAGGCAAAATGGCACCGTAACTTCGGGAGAAGGTGCGCCGGTGAGGGTGAAGGGTTTACCCCGTAAGCTCATGCCGGTCGAAGATACCAGGCCGCTGCGACTGTTTATTAAAAACACAGCACTCTGCAAACACGAAAGTGGACGTATAGGGTGTGACGCCTGCCCGGTGCCGGAAGGTTAATTGATGGGGTTAGCGCAAGCGAAGCTCTTGATCGAAGCCCCGGTAAACGGCGGCCGTAACTATAACGGTCCTAAGGTAGCGAAATTCCTTGTCGGGTAAGTTCCGACCTGCACGAATGGCGTAACGATGGCGGCGCTGTCTCCACCCGAGACTCAGTGAAATTGAAATCGCTGTGAAGATGCAGTGTATCCGCGGCTAGACGGAAAGACCCCGTGAACCTTTACTGTAGCTTTGCACTGGACTTTGAGCTTGCTTGTGTAGGATAGGTGGGAGGCTTTGAAGCGTGGACGCCAGTCTGCGTGGAGCCATCCTTGAAATACCACCCTGGCAATCTTGAGGTTCTAACTCTGGTCCGTTATCCGGATCGAGGACAGTGTATGGTGGGCAGTTTGACTGGGGCGGTCTCCTCCTAAAGAGTAACGGAGGAGTACGAAGGTGCGCTCAGACCGGTCGGAAATCGGTCGTAGAGTATAAAGGCAAAAGCGCGCTTGACTGCGAGACAGACACGTCGAGCAGGTACGAAAGTAGGTCTTAGTGATCCGGTGGTTCTGTATGGAAGGGCCATCGCTCAACGGATAAAAGGTACTCCGGGGATAACAGGCTGATACCGCCCAAGAGTTCATATCGACGGCGGTGTTTGGCACCTCGATGTCGGCTCATCACATCCTGGGGCTGAAGCCGGTCCCAAGGGTATGGCTGTTCGCCATTTAAAGTGGTACGCGAGCTGGGTTTAGAACGTCGTGAGACAGTTCGGTCCCTATCTGCCGTGGACGTTTGAGATTTGAGAGGGGCTGCTCCTAGTACGAGAGGACCGGAGTGGACGAACCTCTGGTGTTCCGGTTGTCACGCCAGTGGCATTGCCGGGTAGCTATGTTCGGAAGAGATAACCGCTGAAAGCATCTAAGCGGGAAACTTGCCTCAAGATGAGATCTCACTGGAGCCTTGAGCTTCCTGAAGGGCCGTCGAAGACTACGACGTTGATAGGTCGGGTGTGTAAGCGCTGTGAGGCGTTGAGCTAACCGATACTAATTGCCCGTGAGGCTTGACCATATAACACCCAAACAATCTGACCGCGGTCAGAGCGTGAGGAAGACGACGCCGAAAACGGCGCGTGGGTTCGCAAGACCCCAAAGACGAGTTGTCTACTTCGATCACAAACCCAATTGAGCCAGCCAGGCAGCCTCATCGCCTGGTCAGCCAACCGAATTGCTTGACGAACATAGAGCATTGGAACCACCTGATCCCTTCCCGAACTCAGAAGTGAAACGATGCATCGCCGATGGTAGTGTGGGGTTTCCCCATGTGAGAGTAGGTCATCGTCAAGCGCCTAACACCCAGCACCCCCGCTCAGTTCATTCTGGCGGGGGTGTTGTCTTTGGGGCGAGGAAAGTTTGGCCGGGCGTCATGGGCTTGAGTGCTGGGAGCGGCTAATTGGCTAGCGGACGCCTGAAGCCGCGTGGCTGAGGTTGCCCTCACCCTAGCCCTCTCCCGGGGGAGAGGGGACCAAAAGGGCGCGGCGGCGGCGTTGAAGCAGTGCCTGCTAGGCAGGTGCTGCTTTAAGTCTGCAAAGAGCCCAAGAGCCCCAACAGCCCGGCTACGCCAGGCTGTTGGGTTGGAAGCGCGGCACAGAATCATCGTAGGTTGGCGCTGAGCGCAGCGAAGCCCAACAATCAGCTCCGCTGCAGGGATCAAGCGAACGGCGGCGGGTCGGGGCGGTGAGGGGCAGGGGTTGGCTTCCGGAAGTTGGGCTTCGCTGTGCTCAGCCCAACCTACCGCATCTTTTCGTGAGCAAGAAAAAGCCCGGCATTGGCCGGGCTTTTTGCGTTCTGGAAGGTGCCGAAGATTACTCCCGGTCACGTTCCAGCAAGGGCTTGAGGAAGTGGCCGGTATAGGACTTCTTGTTCGCCGCGACCTCCTCGGGTGTACCTGTCGCGATGATCTGACCACCCTTCGAACCGCCTTCCGGGCCCAGGTCCACCAGCCAGTCGGCGGTCTTGATGACATCGAGGTTGTGCTCGATCACCACCACGGTATTGCCGTGATCCCGCAGGCGATGCAGAACGTCCAACAGCTGCTGGATATCGGCGAAGTGCAGACCGGTAGTAGGCTCGTCAAGAATATAGAGTGTCTTGCCGGTATCACGCTTGGACAACTCCCGCGCCAGCTTCACACGCTGGGCCTCGCCGCCTGACAGGGTCGTAGCGCTCTGGCCGAGACGGATATAGGACAGGCCGACATCCATCAGCGTCTGCAGCTTGCGCGCCAGGGCCGGGATGGACTCGAAGAAGGCATGGGCCTCTTCGATGGTCATGTCCAGCACCTCGGTGATGGTCTTGCCCTTGTACTTCACCTCCAGGGTCTCGCGGTTGTATCTCTTGCCCTTGCAGACGTCACAGGCGACATAGACGTCCGGCAGGAAGTGCATCTCCACCTTGATGACGCCGTCGCCCTGGCAGGCCTCGCAGCGGCCGCCCTTGACGTTGAAGGAGAAGCGCCCCGGGGTGTAGCCGCGGGAGCGGGATTCCGGGACGCCGGAGAACAATTCGCGAATCGGGGTGAAAAGACCGGTGTAGGTCGCCGGGTTGGAACGTGGCGTCCGGCCGATGGGGCTCTGGTCGATGTCCACCACCTTGTCCAGGTGCTGCATGCCGTCGAAGCTGTCATGGGCGGCGACTTCCAGGGTCGTCGCGCCATTGAGCGCCGTGGCGGTCAGCGGGAAGAGGGTGTTGTTGATCAGAGTCGACTTGCCGGAGCCGGATACCCCGGTCACGCAGGTCAGCAGCCCAACGGGAATCTCCAGATTGACGTTCTGCAGGTTGTTGCCGCGGGCACCCTTTAGCTTCAGCAGCTTCTTCTTGTCCCGCGGCGTGCGCTTGGCGGGGACTGCGATCTTCTTGCGACCCGACAGGTACTGCCCGGTCACCGAGTCGGGGTGCTGCATAACCTGGTCGGGCGTACCTTCCGCAATGATCTGGCCGCCGTGTACGCCGGCGCCCGGACCTATGTCGATGACATAGTCCGCCAGGCGGATGGCGTCCTCGTCGTGCTCGACGACGATGACGGTGTTGCCCAGGTCGCGCAGGTGGGTCAGGGTACCCAGCAGGCGCTCGTTGTCGCGCTGGTGGAGGCCGATGGAAGGCTCGTCGAGGATGTACATGACGCCCACCAGACCCGCACCGATCTGGCTGGCCAGGCGGATACGTTGCGCCTCGCCGCCGGACAGGGTGTCCGCGCTGCGATCCAGGGTCAGGTAGTCCAGGCCGACGTTGACCAGGAACTGCAGGCGCTCGCGGATCTCCTTGAGGATCTTGTCGGCGATCTGCTGCCGCTGGCCCTTGAGGGTGAGGTCTTGGAAGTACTGGGTGGCATCGCCCACGGGCAGGCGGGTGACCGCCGGCAGGGTCTTGTCGCCGACCCACACATGCCGGGCTTCGCGGCGCAGGCGGGTGCCATTGCAGTCCGGGCAATGCTGGGTGCTCAGATACTTCGCCAGCTCTTCGCGCACGCTCTGGGATTCGGTCTCGCGATAACGCCGCTCCAGATTCGGCAGGATGCCTTCGAAGGGGTGGGCGCGCTTGACGATGTCGCCGCGGTCATTCAGATAGCGGAAGTTGACGCTCTCGCGTCCGGAGCCGCTGAGGACCGCCTTGCGGTGCTTGTCATCGAGACCCTTGAAGGGCTCGTCCAGGCTGAAGCCATAGTGGCTCGCCAATGAGCCGAGCATCTGGAAGTAGTAGACGTTGCGCCTGTCCCAGCCGCGGATGGCGCCCTCGCTGAGGCTGAGCTCCTCGTTGACCACACGGCGGGCATCGAAGAACTGCTTCACGCCCAGGCCGTCGCAGGTCGGACAGGCACCGGCAGGGTTGTTGAAGGAAAACAGCTTGGGCTCCAGCTCGCCGATGGAAAAGCCGCAGATCGGACAGGCGAAACGCGCGGAGAAGACGATCTCCTCACCCTTCCCGCCTTCCATGGGCGCGATGATGGCGATGTCGTCGGCCAGCTTCAGCGCCGTCTCGAAGGATTCCGCCAGGCGTTGCTGGAGGTCTTCGCGCACCTTGAAGCGATCCACCACCACCTCGATGGTGTGCTTCTTCTGCTTGTCGAGCTTGGGCAGTTCGTCCATCTCGTGCAGACGGCCATTGACGCGGACGCGGACGAAGCCCTGGGCGCGCAGTTCCTCGAATACCGAGAGGTGTTCACCCTTGCGCTCGCGCACGATGGGGGCGAGCAGCATCAGTCGCTCGCCTTCCGGCATGGCCAGCACCTGATCGACCATCTGGCTGACGGTCTGGGCTTCCAGGGGCACGTCGTGTTCCGGGCAGCGGGGCGTACCGACGCGCGCATAGAGCAGACGAAGGTAGTCGTAGATCTCGGTGATGGTACCCACGGTGGAGCGCGGGTTGTGCGAGGTGGATTTCTGCTCGATGGAGATCGCCGGGGACAGGCCTTCGATGGTGTCCACGTCGGGCTTTTCCATCATCGACAGGAACTGCCGGGCATAGGCCGACAAGGATTCCACGTAGCGGCGCTGGCCTTCGGCATAGAGGGTGTCGAACGCCAGCGAAGACTTGCCGGAACCGGACAGGCCGGTAATGACGATGAGCTTGTCCCGGGGGAGGGTAAGGTCGATGTTCTTCAGATTATGGGTGCGGGCCCCACGGATGAGGATTTTATCCACGTAGACTTCTGCCTCGTTTTGGCGGCGCTTCAATAGGAAAGAGGTCTCGTCCCGGGCTGCGGCTATCTGCCGCGCCTGTGAGAGAGGGGGTAAGGCTGGTAAAATTGGTGGCCCGACAGCGGTGATCGGGCGTTCGTGATCCTGGCGGTCGGGAACGTTCGGACGAGCGCTCGGCTATCTTCACCGCTTCCTCCCTAAATGGTCATTGTCACGACTGTTTTAAAGCTGTGTGGCGACGTAAAAGCCTGTCGCCGACGAGAGGATTATCAATGCTCGACAAGCGCAGTGAAGCCATGAACGGCGTCGAACGCCGTGCCGCCCTAGGGCTGGCTCTGGTCTTCGCCTTTCGTATGCTCGGTATGTTCATGGTGCTCCCGGTCCTGGCGACCTATGGTCAGGAGTTGGCTGATGCCACCCCGGCGCTGATTGGCCTGGCCATAGGTGCCTATGGTTTGACCCAAGCGCTTCTGCAAATTCCCCTGGGGACGCTGTCCGATCGCATCGGTCGCCGCCCCATCATCATTGGTGGACTGCTGGTGTTCGCCCTTGGTGCCGCCATTGCCGCCAATGCCCACTCGATCTGGGGCGTTATCGCCGGTCGTATCGTGCAGGGCGGCGGTGCCATTTCGGCCGCCATCATGGCGCTGCTGTCGGATCAGACCCGCGAGCAGCATCGCACCAAGGCCATGGCTACCATCGGCATGAGCATCGGCGTGTCCTTTGCCGTGGCGATGGTAGCCGGACCGCTGCTGACCCGTGCCTATGGTCTCGCCGGCCTGTTCTGGGCGACCTGCGGGCTGGCACTGGTCGGCTTGCTGATCGTGCTGTTCCTGGTTCCTCACCAGGCCTCGCCCTTCACCCATCGAGAGTCGAATCTGGCGCGCCAGGCGCTGGGCGCCACCCTGCGCAATCGCGATCTGCTGCGGCTGGACTTCGGTATCCTGGCGCTGCACGCTGTGCTGATGGCCAGTTTCGTCGTCCTGCCGCTGGCCCTCGCCGAACACGCCGGCCTGCCCAAGGAAGAGCACTGGTGGGTTTACCTGACCGCACTGGTGGTCGGCTTCTTCGCCATGGTTCCCTTCATCATCTATGGTGAAAAGAAGCGACGGATGAAGCGCGTGCTGGTGGGTGCCATCAGTGTGCTGGTGCTCTGCGAGCTGTACTTCTTCTTTTTCAGCGACAGCCTGGTGGCCCTGGTCATTGGCATCGTGGTGTTCTTTACCGCCTTCAACCTGCTGGAGGCCTCGCTGCCGTCACTGGTGAGCAAGGTGGCACCTGCAGGCGGCAAGGGCACCGCCATGGGGATCTATTCCACCAGTCAGTTCCTTGGTTCCGCATTGGGCGGTATCCTCGGTGGCTGGCTGTTCCAGCATGGTGGCCTGTCCACCGTCTTCCTGGGTTGTGCGGCGCTTTGCCTGGGATGGGCGGTGGTAGCTGGCACGATGCGAGAACCGCCCTATGTCACCAGTCTGCGTTTGCCGGTTACGCCCGCGCTAGTCAACGACCAGGGATTGGTCGGACGCCTGTTGGCCCTGGCCGGAGTGACCGACGCGGTAATGGTGGCGGAAGAACAAGCCGTCTACATCAAGATCGATACTAAAATCGTCGATCGGGCGCAACTGGAGCGACTGGTAAGCCAAACGCCAGTCGCCGCTTGATCGACAGCCCTATCAGGAGATTCATATGGCCCGTGGCGTCAACAAAGTCATCCTCGTCGGCAATGCCGGCGCCGATCCCGAAACCCGCTACATGCCCAATGGCAATGCGGTGACCAATGTCACCCTGGCCACCAGCGAAAGCTGGAAGGACAAGCAGACCGGCCAGCAGCAGGATCGCACCGAATGGCACCGTGTGGTGTTCTTCGGTCGTCTGGCAGAGATCGCCGGCGAGTACATCCGCAAGGGCTCCCAGGTCTATGTCGAAGGCAGCCTGCGTACCCGCAAGTGGCAGGGTCAGGACGGTCAGGATCGCTACACCACCGAAATCGTGGTCGATATCAACGGCAACATGCAGTTGCTGGGTGGCCGCGGTGGCAATGCCGGTGGCAACGATGAATACAACCAGAGCGCCCCTGCGCCCCAGCAGCAGCGTGCCCCTCGTCCCCAGCAGTCGGCTCCGCAGTACGACAACGGTGGCAATGCCGGCTCTGGCAACAGTCGTCCTCAGCAGCAGCCCAAGCCCCAGCAGCAGCCGGCTCAGCAGGACTACGACAGCTTCGACGACGACATTCCCTTCTAGGGCCTCGTTGATCAGGCAAAGAAAAAGGGCAGCCAGTGGCTGCCCTTTCTTTTTGGTGGAGGCGGGGGGATTTGAACCCCCGTCCGCCAGCTCTCCGCTATCGGTTCTACATGCTTAGCCCTGTCTACTGAGTTAACCCATTGCGGCCCGACGGGCAGGGTGCTTTGGGCGAGCTGTATAAGTTTTAGCCGTTACGTCTACAGCGAACTTGGCGGCGATCCTGTTCTATCTGACAGTCGTTTCGGGTTTACAGGCATCCCTAGCGACTGCTAGCCGCGTTAAGCAGCTAGAGCGTAGTTGTCGTCGTTGGCAACTATAAGTTTGCAGCAGCGAATTTACGAGTTCTGCTACCAGCTCGGCATGCCCCTCAAGTTTCGTTACCGGCGTCGAATCCTAATCGCCCCCAAAACTTGCTGGTCGTTCACTATAGGAATTCCAGCCGTCCTGCGCAAGTCATTGCTGACGAAACGTTTTTTTAGCCGCTTGGCTACTTGGCGTCCTTGCGGATGGCGCGCTGGATCTCACGGTCGGAATCGCGCTCGCGTTCAGTGGCACGCTTGTCGAATTCCTTCTTGCCCTTGGCCAGGGCGATCTCGCACTTGACCAGGTGTTTTTTCCAGTAGAGCGACAGCGCTACGCAGGCGTAGCCCTTCTGCTGCACCGCGCCGAACAGCTTGCCCAGCTCGCGCTTGTTCAGCAGTAGCTTGCGGGTGCGGGTGGGGTCGGCGATGACGTGGGTACTGGCAGTCTGTAGCGGGGTGATGTGGCTACCGAGCAGCCAGGCTTCGCCGTCCTTGAGCAGCACATAGCTGTCGGTCAGCTGCGCCTTGCCGGCTCTTAGGCTCTTGACCTCCCAGCCTGCCAGGGAAACACCTGCCTCGAAGCGGGTGTCGACGAAGTATTCGTGTAGCGCTTTCTTGTTCTGCGCGATGCTACCGGGGGAGACTTTCTTTTGCTT
Source organism: Pseudomonas oryzihabitans (assembly GCF_014522265.1). Taxonomy (GTDB): domain Bacteria; phylum Pseudomonadota; class Gammaproteobacteria; order Pseudomonadales; family Pseudomonadaceae; genus Chryseomonas; species Chryseomonas aestiva. Next base: position 1,078,159 of record NZ_CP017024.1, on the reverse strand, counting down.
GGCCATGATTCCAGGGTACAGCGAGTCGGGGGAAATGTCGCCACGCGCTTGAGCGGGTATGAGCAAACACGGACAATACCGCGGTTCTGGACCGTGGCAGGCTGGTGCGGGAGTAAAATGCGAGCGCCGCCCTCAAATTCAAGGTCCGACACCGATATCGCTATTCTACGAGGTTCCGATGAGCTCGCACATCCAACGTTCGGCGTTGCTTCCCTATCCTGCTTCAGCGCTCTATGCGCTGGTTAATGACGTGGACCGTTATCCGGAGTTCCTGCCGTGGTGCTCGTCCGCCCAGATTCTGGAGCAGAACGAAGGGCTGATGCGCGCCGGTCTCACCGTGGCCAAGGGCGGCCTCAGTCAGCAGTTCACGACCCGCAATACCCTGGTGCCGGACGAGTCCATCACCATGGATCTGGAGAAGGGGCCCTTCAAGCAGCTGCATGGCGTCTGGACATTCAAGGCACTGGGCGACAAGGCCTGCAAGATCTCGCTGGATCTGTCCTTCGAATACGACAGCGCCATCGTGCGCGCGACCCTGGGCCCGCTGTTCAATCAGGCGGCCAATACCATGGTGGATGCCTTCTGCCAGCGTGCCCGAGCCCTCTATGGCTGAGCGTCTCGCCATCGAGGTGGCACTGGCGCTGCCGGAGCGGCAATGGCTATTGAGGCTGGAGCTGGAGGAGGGCGCCACGGTCGCGCAGGCCGTGCTGGCTTCGGGTCTGCTCGACCAGCTGACGCCAGAGCAGCGCGAAGGCTATCGGGTCGGCATCTTTGGCAAGCAGGTCGCCAAGCCGGAAGAAAGGAAGCTGCTGGAAGGCGAACGGGTCGAGATCTACCGCCCGCTGCTTGCGGATCCCAAGGAGAGTCGCAAGCGGCGGGCCGAAAAGGCCAGAGCCAAGACTGGCCTCTAGCTGGAGATCACTGACCGTCGGTACGGATGCGGTCGGGAGTCGGGATGGCAGCCGGCCGAGCGCTATCGATCTCTTTCTGGATAGTGTCTTCGGTCGAGCCGGGCACGGCGGGCGTTTCCGGTGTCGCAGCAGGCGCAGCAGCGGGTTGCGCCGGCGCGGTGGGATCCATACTGGTACCACTGTCGGTACCCATGATCTGCTGTTCACGGCTGGTGCCGGGCATGAAATCGCCAGCCAGGCTACTCAACTGGTTGTCACCGTTGAACACCAGGCTGACACGCTCTTGTTTCCGCTGACCACCGGCGGCCTGCAGGCTGTACAGATAGTCCCAGCGATTGGGATGGAAGGTGTCCTGGATCAGCGGCGAGCCCATGATAAACCGGACCTGTTGTCGGGTCATTCCGGGGCGCAACTGGTCTATCATGTCCTGGGTGACGACGTTGCCCTGCTGGATGTCGATCTTGTAAACCCCCGGCAGAGAGCAGCCGGCGAGCATGGCTAGGCCCATCAGAGAGAGCCCGGTCAGCGTTTGCTTGAGGTTTTGCATCGGTGGGAGACTTCCACTATCTTGCTGGGCAACGAAGCACCGATCATACCCGTATTCCCGAGGGCTGCGAAAGCACTCGGCACCGAGAAAGAGCATGGTAGAGAACAACGAACTCCGCAAAGCGGGTCTGAAAGTGACCCTGCCGCGCGTCAAGATATTGCAGATGCTGGACACCACCGAGCAGCGCCACATGAGCGCTGAAGACGTTTACAAGGCGCTGATGGAAGCAGGCGAGGACGTGGGGCTGGCAACGGTCTATCGGGTCCTTACCCAGTTCGAAGCGGCCGGCCTGGTGGTGCGCCACAATTTCGATGGCGGTCACGCCGTGTTCGAGTTGGCCGACACCGGACATCACGATCACATGGTGGATGTGGATACCGGCGAAGTCATCGAGTTCACCGATGCCTCGATCGAAAAGCGTCAGCGCGAGATCGTCGAAGAGCATGGTTTCGAGCTGGTCGATCACAACCTCGTGCTGTACATCCGTCAGCGCAAGTGAAGATCCAGACATGAAAAAGGCGACTCCGAGTCGCCTTTTTCATGTCTGTTGCCAGCCCGCATCTAGCGGCTGACCACCAGCTTGCGGGCATGGGCGAGGGATTCGCGGGTAAGGTCGACGCCGCCGAGCATGCGCGCCACTTCCTCCACACGGCGCGCCCGGTCCAGTTTTGCAACCGCCGTACGGGTCTCGTCGGTGCCGCGCTCCTTGTGCACGAAAAGATGCTGATGCCCCTGGGCCGCTACCTGGGGCAGGTGGGTGACCGTCAGTACCTGGCCGCGCTCGCCCAGCTGCCGCAGCAGCTGGCCGACCACCTCGGCGGTCGGGCCGCCGATGCCGACGTCCACTTCGTCGAACACCAGCGTGGGCGTGCGCGAGGTCTGGGCGGTGATGACCTGGATGGCCAGGCTGATCCGTGACAGTTCGCCACCGGAAGCGACCTTTGCCAGTGGGCGCAGGGGCTGGCCCGGGTTGGCGCTGACGCGGAATTCGACCCCCTCGTTGCCCACCGGCTGAGGTTCGCCGGTGCTGCCCGGCGAGAGGGTGATGCTGAAGCGGCCACCTGGCATGCCCAGGCGCTGCATTTCGGTTTCGACCGCTGCGGCCAGCTCCGGCGCCCGTTGCTCGCGCAGACGGCTCAATTCGCCGGCCTTTTCCTGGTAGTGGCGCTCGAAGGCGGCCAGCTCTTCCTGCAGGCGCTCCAGAGCGACGTCGTCGGCATCCAGCGATTGCAGTTCGTTGCGCAGCTGTTCGTGCAGCTCCAGCAGGGCTTCGGGTTGCACGCGATGCTTGCGGGCGAGGCTGTAAACGCTGTCGAGACGCTCCTGTACCGCCTGCTGGCGCTCCGGGTCGGCTTCGAAATGATCGACGAAGCGATTGAGTTCGTTCATCGCCTCCTCGATCTGGATCTGCGCGGAGGCGAGCAGGTTGCTGGCTTCCTGGATCTGCGCAGGCGGGCGGTCGAAGGCAGTCAGGCGTGCCACGCTGGCATTGAGCGCTGACTGGGCATTGCCCTGCTCGTTCTCGGTACAGAGGTCCATGGCCTGGCGGCAGGCCAGCAGGATGTGCTCGGCACTCGCCAGATCGCTCTGCTCCTGCTCCAGGGCCTGCAGCTCGCCCTCGACCAGGGCGAGGTTGTCGAGTTCTTCCAGCTGATAGCTGAGCAGCTGATGGCGGGCGCGTTGCTCGTCACCGTTGCGGGTCAGGCGCTCCAGGGCCTGGCGCACCTGGCGCCAGCGCTGGGCGGCGAGTTGCACCTGGCGCACCAGCTCGCCCGCGCCGGCGTATTCGTCCAGCAGGCGGCGATGGGTATCGAGACCGAGCAGCGATTGGTGTTCGTGCTGGTTGTGGATGTCGATCAGCAGACCGCCGAGGGTCTTGAGGTCGGCCAGCGGGCAGGGCGAGCCATTGATATAGCCGCGCGAGCGTCCTTCGCGGGTGATGACGCGGCGCAGCAGGCAGGGCCCGTCCTGCTCCAGGTCTCGCTCGGCGAGCCATTGGCGCGCCTCGGGTATGTCGGAGATGTCGAAGCTGGCCAGGACATCGGCCTTGTCGGCGCCAGGCCTTACCGCATCGCTGTCGGCGCGGTCGCCCAGGGTGAGGCCGAGGGCATCGAGCATGATGGACTTGCCGGCGCCGGTTTCGCCGGTGATCACGGTCATGCCGCGCTCGAGGTCGAGGTCGAGGTGTTCGACGATGGCGTAGTTGCGGACGGACAGATGCACCAGCATGCGACGATCTCCGAAAGCGGTTTTCTGGTTGTTTATACAGTGCCTCTCGGGCACTGGCAATCCATACAGCTCTTGAAGCGCCGGCCGGCGGCCCCATATAGGCGCCATCGATCAAGGCATCGTCCATTCGCGGGCGCGCCCACCGGCATTATCACAGGAGGACTCCATGGCCGACGAACAGAACTCCCAGACCCCGAGCACGAAGCAGCCGCTCAGGGCGACGTCCAGCACGAGGATCTCGCCACCCGCGTCGCCACGCTCGAAGAGCAGCTCGCTGCTGCCCAGGATCAGTCGCTGCGCAGCGTCGCCGAACTGCAGAACGTGCGTCGTCGCGCCGAGCAGGATGTGGAGAAGGCGCACAAGTTCGCGCTGGAAAAATTCGCCGGCGATCTCCTGCCGGTGCTCGACAGCCTGGAGCGTGGCCTGGAGTTGTCCAACGCCAGCGACGAGGCCCTCAAGTCCATGCGTGAAGGCATGGAGCTGACCTTGAAGATGCTGCAGGACACCCTCAAGCGCTATCAGGTCGAGGCCGTCGATCCCCTCGGCGCGCCCTTCAACCCGGAGCACCACCAGGCCATGGCCATGGAGGAGAGCGCTACCGCCGAGCCGGGCAGCGTGCTCAAGGTGTTTCAAAAGGGCTATCTGCTCAATGGTCGCCTGCTGCGGCCGGCGATGGTGGTAGTCAGCAAGGCACCTGCGGCGCAGCAGCCGAGCATCGACGAAAAGGCTTGAAATTCTTTCGCTCGGCCCCATCTGGTAGGCAAGCGAACATCAAAGGCCCCCTGAGCGGGCCGCGCGGAATCTGAGATTTCTGGAGAAGACTACATGGGCAAGATCATCGGTATCGACCTGGGGACGACCAACTCCTGCGTCGCGATCCTCGAAAACGGTAACGTCAAGGTACTGGAAAACGCCGAAGGCACCCGTACCACGCCGTCCATCATCGCCTACACCAACGATGGCGAGACCCTGGTCGGCCAGCCGGCCAAGCGCCAGGCGGTGACCAATCCGCAGAACACCCTGTACGCGGTCAAGCGTCTGATCGGTCGGCGTTATGAAGAAAACGTCGTGCAGAAAGACATCGAGATGGTCCCCTACAAGATCGTCAAGGCCGACAACGGTGACGCCTGGGTCGAGGCCAAGGGCCAGAAGATGGCGCCGCCCCAGGTGTCTGCCGAAGTCCTGAAGAAGATGAAGAAGACCGCCGAGGACTACCTGGGCGAAGCCGTGACCGAGGCGGTAATCACCGTACCGGCCTACTTCAACGACAGCCAGCGCCAGGCCACCAAGGATGCCGGTCGCATCGCCGGTCTGGACGTCAAGCGCATCATCAACGAGCCCACCGCGGCTGCCCTGGCCTATGGCCTGGACAAGGCCAAGGGCGACCACACCGTGATCGTCTATGACCTGGGCGGCGGCACCTTCGACGTGTCGGTCATCGAGATCGCCGAGGTCGATGGTGAGCATCAGTTCGAGGTGCTGGCCACCAATGGCGACACCTTCCTGGGTGGCGAAGACTTCGACATCCGCCTCATCGACTATCTCGTCGAAGAATTCAAGAAAGAAAGCGGCATGAACCTCAAGGGTGACCCGCTGGCCATGCAGCGCCTGAAGGAAGCTGCCGAGAAGGCCAAGATCGAGTTGTCCTCGGCTACCCAGACCGACGTCAACCTGCCGTACATCACCGCCGATGCCAGCGGTCCCAAGCACCTGAACGTCAAGGTCTCCCGCGCCAAGCTGGAGTCCCTGGTGGAAGAGCTGGTCGAGCGCACCATCGAGCCGTGCCGCACTGCGCTGAAGGACTCCGGCCTGGACGTCTCCGACATCCACGAGGTCATCCTGGTGGGCGGTCAGACCCGCATGCCGCTGGTGCAGAAGCGCGTAGCCGACTTCTTCGGCAAGGAAGCGCGCAAGGACGTCAACCCGGATGAAGCCGTCGCCATCGGTGCCGCCATCCAGGGCGCCGTGCTGGCCGGCGACGTCAAGGACGTGCTGCTGCTGGACGTCACTCCGCTGACCCTGGGCATCGAGACCATGGGTGGTGTGATGACCGCGCTGATCGAGAAGAACACCACCATCCCGACCAAGAAGTCGCAGGTGTTCTCCACCGCCGACGACAACCAGGGCGCCGTGACCATCCACGTGCTGCAGGGCGAACGCAAGCAGGCCGCGCAGAACAAGTCGCTGGGCAAGTTCGACCTGGCCGAGATCCCGCCGGCGCCGCGTGGCGTGCCGCAGATCGAGGTGACCTTCGACATCGACGCCAACGGCATCCTCAACGTGTCCGCCAAGGACAAGGCCACCGGCAAGCAGCAGTCCATCGTCATCAAGGCGTCCTCCGGTCTGTCCGAGGACGAGATTCAGCAGATGGTGCGTGACGCCGAGGCCAATGCCGACGAGGATCGCAAGTTCGAAGAGCTGGCTGCCGCCCGCAACCAGGGTGATGCCCTGGTGCACGGCACCCGCAAGATGCTGACCGAGGCCGGCGACAAGGCCACCGCGGAGGAGAAGAGCACCATCGAGAAGGCCATCGGCGAACTGGAAACCGCGGTACGCGGCGACGACAAGGATGCCATCGAAGCCAAGATGAATGCCCTGTCCCAGGCCTCCGCGCCGCTGGCCCAGAAGCTCTATTCCGAGCAGGGTGCTGCCGCGGGTGCCGAAGGCGCCTCGGCCAAGGCGGACGGTGATGCCAAGAAGCCCGGCGACGACGTGGTCGATGCCGAGTTCGAGGAAGTGAAGGACAACAAGTAAGCCGCGTGCTTACCGCACCTGACGGGCTTCGGCCCGTCGGATCCGCCACGCGGGAGCCTGCTCCCGCGTTGGCGTGTCTGGAGGGTGAGAAAATTTAAGGTGCAGAAAGTCTATGGCCAAACGTGATTACTATGAGGTGCTCGGGGTCGAGCGCGGCGCCAGCGAAGCCGAGCTCAAGAAGGCCTACCGACGCCTGGCGATGAAATACCACCCGGATCGCAATCCGGGTGACGCGGCTGCCGAGGAGCAGTTCAAGGAGGCCGCCGAGGCCTACGAAGTGCTGTCCGATGCGGGCAAGCGCTCGGCCTACGACCAGTACGGCCATGCTGGCGTCGATCCGAGCATGGGTGGCGGCGGTTTCGGTGGTGCGGCGGGTGGCGCGAGCTTCTCCGACATCTTCGGCGACGTCTTCAGCGACTTCTTCGGTGGGCGCGGTGGTGCCGGTGGGCGTGGCGGTCCGCAGCGCGGCGCCGATCTGCGCTACACCCTGGACTTGGATCTGGAAGAGGCGGTGCGCGGGACCACGGTCACCATTCGCGTGCCCACCCTGGTCGAGTGCAAGGTCTGCGACGGCAACGGCGCCAAGCCGGGTACCTCGGCGTCCACCTGCCCTACCTGCGGCGGCATCGGTCAGGTGCGCATGCAGCAGGGCTTCTTCTCGGTGCAGCAGACCTGCCCACGCTGCCACGGCAGCGGCAAGATCATTCCCGAGCCTTGCAACGCCTGCCATGGTCAGGGACGTGTGGAAGAGCAGAAGACCCTGTCGGTCAAGGTGCCGGCGGGCGTCGACACTGGCGACCGCATCCGCCTGACCGGCGAGGGCGAGGCCGGGACCCTGGGTGGTCCGAGCGGCGATCTCTACGTGGTGGTCAATGTGCGCGAGCACTCGATCTTCCAGCGCGACGGCAAGCATCTCTATTGCGAGGTGCCGATCAACTTCACCGATGCCGCCCTGGGTGGCGAGCTGGAAGTGCCGACCCTGGATGGCCGCGTCAAGCTGAAGATCCCCGAGGGCACCCAGACCGGCAAAATGTTCCGCCTGCGTGGCAAGGGCGTGACGCCCGTGCGTGGCGGTGGCGCCGGCGACCTGATGTGCAAGGTGGTGGTGGAGACTCCGGTCAACCTGAGCCGGCGGCAGCGCGAGCTGCTCGAGGAATTCCGCAACACCCTGCAGAGCGACAGTTCCCATTCGCCCCGGGCCAGTGGCTGGTTCGACGGCATGAAGCGCTTCTTCGACGACCTCTAAACCGGCAGGGGCGTCGTCGCGAGGCGGCGCCCGGCCAGCAGCCTGGAGCTGATGATGCGACGTATAGCTGTAATGGGCGCCGCGGGGCGCATGGGCAAGACCCTGATCGAAGCGGTCCAGCAGACCCAGGGCGCTGCCGGCCTTACCGCCGCGGTGGATCGTCCCGAGAGCAGCCTGGTGGGTGCCGACGCGGGCGAGCTCGCCGGCATCGGCCGTAACGGGGTGATGCTGTCGGGTGACCTGGCGCGGGTGCTGGATGATTTCGATGTCGTCATCGACTTCACCCACCCCAATGTGACTCTGCAGAATCTGGCGCTCTGCCGCAAGGCGAAGAAGGCCATGGTGATCGGCACCACCGGCTTCACCGCCGAGCAGAAGCTGACCCTGCTGGAGGCCAGCAAGGAAATCCCCATCGTCTTCGCGGCCAACTTCAGCGTCGGCGTCAATCTCTGTCTCAAGTTGCTGGATACCGCTGCCCGGGTGCTGGGTGACGAGGTCGATATCGAGATCATCGAGGCGCACCACAGGCACAAGGTCGATGCGCCCTCGGGTACTGCCCTGCGCATGGGCGAGGTCGTTGCCCAGGCGCTGGGTCGTGATCTGGAAGAAGTGGCCGTCTATGGCCGGGAAGGCCAGACCGGTGCCCGCGATCGCCAGACCATCGGCTTCGCCACCGTACGTGCCGGCGACGTGGTGGGCGATCACACGGTGCTGTTCGCCAGTGAAGGCGAGCGGGTCGAGATCACCCACAAGGCGTCCAGTCGCATGACCTTCGCCAAGGGCGCCGTACGCGCAGCCCTCTGGCTCAAGGACAAACAACCGGCGCTATATGACATGCAGGACGTGCTGGAGTTGCGCTGACCCGCTCGCGGGGGTGCCAGCCGTGATCAATTCCTGTACAATGCAGCTTTAGTGTATCCACTAAAAGCTAGCGCAGAATGAAATCACAACATTAAAACGGGATGACTCTTCGAGATGTCATCCCGTTTTTTTGCACCCTGCGTTTGCCCGCCAAGGCTTGATTTTCGGAGGTCTTCTTGACTAAGCCAGCCATACTCGCACTTGCCGATGGCAGCATCTTTCGCGGTGAATCCATCGGTGCCGACGGCCACACGGTCGGCGAAGTGGTGTTCAACACCGCCATGACCGGCTACCAGGAAATCCTGACCGATCCTTCCTATGCGAAGCAGATCGTCACCCTGACCTATCCGCACATCGGCAACACCGGCACCACGCCGCAGGATGGCGAGGCCGCCCAGGTCTGGGCCGCCGGACTGATCATCCGTGACCTGCCGCTGCTGGCCAGCAACTGGCGCAACAAGCAGTCGCTGCCGGACTATCTCAGGGAAAACGGCACCATCGCCATCGCCGGCATCGACACCCGTCGACTGACCCGCATCCTCCGCGAGAAGGGCGCCCAGGATGGCTGCATCCTCACCGGCGAAGACGCCACCGAAGAGCGCGCCCTGGAACTGGCCCGCGCCTTCCCCGGCCTCAAGGGCATGGACCTGGCCAAGGAAGTCAGCGTCAAGGAACGCTACGAATGGCGTTCCAGCGTCTGGTCGCTGGAGACCGACAGCCACGCCGAGATCCCGGCCGAACAGCTGCCCTATCACGTGGTGGCCTTCGACTACGGCGTCAAGCTGAACATCCTGCGCATGCTGGTGGCCCGCGGCTGCCGCATCACCGTGCTGCCGGCCCAGACCCCGGCCAGCGAAGCCCTGGCGCTGCAGCCCGACGGTGTCTTCCTGGCCAATGGCCCGGGCGATCCCGAGCCCTGCGACTACGCCATCAAGGCGATCCAGGACGTCCTGGAAACCGAGATTCCGGTGTTCGGCATCTGCCTGGGCCACCAGTTGCTGGCCCTGGCTTCCGGCGCCAAGACGGTGAAGATGCCCAATGGTCACCACGGCGCCAACCATCCGGTGCAGGATCTCGACAGCGGCGTGGTGATGATCACCAGCCAGAACCACGGTTTCGCCGTGGACGAGGCCAGTCTGCCGGCCAATGTGCGGGCCACCCACAAGTCGCTGTTCGACGGCACCCTGCAGGGCATCGAGCGTACCGACAAGGTCGCCTTCAGCTTCCAGGGTCACCCCGAGGCGAGCCCTGGTCCGCACGACGTGGCACCGCTGTTCGACAAGTTCATCCAGGCCATGGCGGCACGCCGCTAAGACGGAAGGAGGGTAAGGCTCATGCTGGCGAATCTGGGTGTCATCGACTTCTGGACCTACGTGGTCGGGACCCTGTTCGTCATCCTGCTGCCCGGCCCCAACTCCTTCTTCGTGCTTGCCACCAGCGCCCAGCGCGGTATCCGCAGCGGTTACCAGGCGGCTTCCGCGGTGTTCCTCGGTGACGCCGTGCTGATGCTGCTCTCCGCCCTGGGCGTCGCCTCGCTGCTCAAGGCCGAGCCACTGTTCTTCCAGATCCTCAAGTATCTGGGCGCGGCCTATCTGTTCTACCTCGGCTGGGGCATGTTGCGCGGCGGACTCAAGTCCTGGCGCAGTCCGGCCCAGGGCCAGGCCGAGGCGACCCTGCGCGAAGACGTCCACCAGCCGTTCCGCAAGGCCCTGCTGCTGAGTCTGTCGAACCCGAAGGCGATCCTGTTCTTCGTCTCCTTCTTCATCCAGTTCGTGGACCCCGGTTACGCCCATCCGGCGCTGTCCTTTCTGGTGCTGGGCGCGGTCCTGGAAGCCATCAGCTTCTGCTACCTGTCGTTCCTGATTTTCTGCGGCGTTCGCCTGGCGGCCTGGTTCCGTCAGCGGCGTCGCCTCAGCGCGGGCGCCACCGGTGGCGTCGGCGCCCTGTTCGTGGGGTTCGGTGTGAAGTTGGCCACCGCGACCCTGACCTGATTACCTGCATTCGAGAAGCCCATGCCTAAGCGTACAGACATCAAGAGCATCCTGATCCTCGGGGCCGGCCCCATCGTCATCGGCCAGGCCTGCGAATTCGACTATTCCGGCGCCCAGGCCTGCAAGGCCCTGCGCGAGGAAGGCTTCCGCGTCATCCTGGTGAACTCCAATCCGGCCACCATCATGACCGACCCGTCGATGGCCGACGCCACCTACATCGAGCCGATCAAGTGGGCCACCGTGGCCAAGATCATCGAGAAGGAGCGCCCCGACGCCCTGCTGCCGACCATGGGTGGCCAGACCGCACTGAACTGCGCCCTGGATCTGGAGCGCCATGGCGTGCTGGCGAAGTTCGGCGTCGAGATGATCGGCGCCAACGCCGATACCATCGACAAGGCCGAGGATCGCTCGCGCTTCGACAAGGCCATGAAGGACATCGGTCTGGCCTGTCCGGTCTCGGGCATCGCCCACAGCATGGAAGAAGCCTACGGCGTGCTGGAGAAGGTCGGCTTCCCCTGCATCATTCGGCCGTCCTTCACCATGGGCGGCACCGGTGGCGGCATCGCCTACAACCGGGAGGAATTCGAAGAGATCTGCAATCGCGGTCTGGACCTGTCGCCGACCAACGAGCTGCTGATCGACGAATCCCTGATCGGCTGGAAGGAATACGAGATGGAGGTTGTCCGTGACAAGAAGGACAACTGCATCATCGTCTGCTCCATCGAGAACTTCGATCCCATGGGCGTGCACACCGGTGACTCCATCACCGTGGCGCCGGCGCAGACGCTGACCGACAAGGAATACCAGATCCTGCGCAACGCCTCCCTGGCGGTGCTGCGCGAGATCGGCGTCGAGACCGGCGGCTCCAACGTCCAGTTCGGCATCTGCCCGGACACCGGGCGCATGGTGGTGATCGAGATGAATCCGCGGGTGTCGCGTTCCTCGGCGCTGGCCTCCAAGGCCACCGGCTTCCCCATCGCCAAGATCGCCGCCAAGCTGGCGGTCGGCTACACCCTGGACGAGCTGCAGAACGACATCACCGGCGGTCGTACCCCGGCGTCCTTCGAGCCGGCCATCGACTACGTGGTCACCAAGATCCCGCGCTTCGCCTTCGAGAAATTCCCCAAGGCCGACGCCCGTCTGACCACCCAGATGAAATCCGTGGGCGAGGTCATGTCCATCGGCCGTACCTTCCAGGAATCCCTGCAGAAAGCCCTGCGCGGTCTGGAAGTGGGCGTGGTCGGCTTCGATCCCAAGCTGGACCCGACCGATCCCGAGGCCGACAGCACCCTCAAGCGCGAGCTGACCGTGCCCGGTGCCGATCGCATCTGGTACATCGGCGACGCCTTCCGTCAGGGCTACAGCCTGGACAAGGTCTTCGAACTGACGCGTATCGATCCCTGGTTCCTGGTGCAGATCGAAGACCTGATCAAGGACGAGGAGCGCATCAAGACCCTGGGCCTGGCCGACCTCGACTACGACCTGATGCGCAAGCTCAAGCGCAAGGGCTTCTCCGATGCGCGGCTGGCCAAGCTGCTCGGCGTCACCGAGAAGAACCTGCGGGCCCATCGCCACAAGCTCAAGGTGCTGCCGGTATACAAGCGGGTGGACACCTGCGCCGCCGAATTCGCCACCGACACCGCCTACCTCTACTCCACCTACGAGGAAGAGTGCGAGGCCAAGCCCAGCGGTCGCGACAAGATCATGATCCTCGGCGGCGGTCCCAACCGCATCGGCCAGGGCATCGAGTTCGACTACTGCTGCGTGCACGCGGCCCTGGCCATGCGTGAAGACGGCTACGAGACCATCATGGTCAACTGCAACCCGGAAACCGTCTCCACCGACTACGACACCTCCGACCGCCTGTTCTTCGAGCCGGTGACCCTGGAGGACGTGCTGGAGATCGTTCGCGTCGAGCAGCCCAAGGGCGTCATCGTCCAGTACGGCGGCCAGACCCCGCTCAAGCTCTGCCGCGCCCTGGAAGAAGCCGGCGTGCCCATCATCGGCACCAGCCCCGACGCCATCGACCGCGCCGAAGACCGCGAGCGCTTCCAGCAGATGGTGCAGCGTCTGAATCTGCGTCAGCCGGCCAACGCCACCGCGCGCAGTGAAGACGAGGCCCTGGCCCTGTCCAAGAACATCGGCTATCCGATGGTGGTCCGTCCCTCCTACGTGCTGGGCGGCCGGGCGATGGAAATCGTCTACCAGGAAGAAGAGCTCAAGCGCTACATGCGCGAAGCGGTGAAGGTGTCCAACGACAGTCCCGTGCTGCTCGACCACTTCCTCAACTGCGCCATCGAGGTGGACGTGGATGCGGTGTGCGACGGCAAGACCGTGGTGATCGGCGCCATCATGCAGCACATCGAACAGGCCGGCGTGCACTCCGGTGACTCCGCCTGTTCGCTGCCGCCCTATTCGCTGCCCAAGCACATCCAGGACGAGATCCGCGAGCAGGTCAAAAAGATGGCCCTGGAACTTGGCGTAATCGGTCTGATGAACGTGCAGATGGCCGTGCAGGGTGAAGACATCTACGTCATCGAGGTCAACCCGCGCGCTTCCCGTACCGTGCCCTTCGTCTCCAAGTGCATCGGCGAGTCCCTGGCCAAGGTGGCCGCCCGGGTCATGGCTGGCAAGACCCTGGCCGAGGTGGGCTTCACCCAGGAGATCATCCCGCCGTTCTTCAGCGTCAAGGAAGCGGTGTTCCCCTTCAACAAGTTCCCCGGCGTCGACCCCATCCTCGGCCCGGAAATGAAGTCCACCGGCGAGGTGATGGGGGTCGGCGACAGCTTCGGCGAAGCCTTCGCCAAGGCCCAGCTGGGCGCCAACGAGATCCTGCCGAATTCCGGTTGCGCCTTCATCAGTGTGCGGGACGATGACAAGCCCGAAGCCGTGCAGGTCGCCCGCGATCTGGTCGGCCTCGGCTTCGAGGTCGTGGCCACCGCCGGTACCGCGCGGGTGATCGAGGCAGCCGGCCTGCCGGTGCGCCGCGTGAACAAGGTGACCGAAGGCCGTCCCCACGTGGTCGACATGATCAAGAATGACGAGGTCACCCTGATCATCAACACCACCGAAGGCCGGCAGTCCATCGCCGATTCCTATTCGATCCGCCGCAACGCGCTGCAGCACAAGCTCTGCTGCACCACCACCATTGCCGGCGGCCAGGCCATTTGCGAAGCTTTGAAATTCGGCGCCGAGAAGACCGTGCGCCGTCTGCAAGATCTGCATGCAGGAGTGAAGGCATGACCAAGTACCCGATGACCGTCCAGGGCGCTCGCGCCCTGGAAGACGAACTCAAGCATCTCAAGACCGAGCTACGCCCGCAGATCACCCAGGCCATCGCCGAGGCGCGCGAGCTGGGTGACCTCAAGGAGAACGCCGAATACCATGCCGCCCGTGAGCAGCAGGGTATGGTCGAGGCGCGTATCCGCGATATCGAAGGTCGCCTGCAGAACGCTCAGGTGATCGACGTGGCCGCCTTGCCGCACACCGGCAAGGTGATCTTCGGCACCACCGTGGAAATCGCTAACACCGAGACTGACGAGACGGTGACCTACCAGATCGTTGGTGACGACGAGGCGGATATCAAGCAGAGCAAGCTGTCGGTGGGTTCGCCCATCGCGCGCGCGCTGATCGGCAAGGAAGAAGGGGACGTGGTGGTGGTGAAGACCCCGGGTGGCAATGTCGAATACGAAATTGTCGCCGTCCGTCACGTCTGATCACCGCGCCGGCGGCTGGCTCGCCAGGCTGCTCGCCGCCGCCTGGCAGCTGGCCCAGGTGTTCTGGGTCGGCCCGCTGGTCGCCCTGCACCTGTGCATCCCCGTGGCGCTGGCCCAGGCGGGCTGGGCGCCGCTGCTGATCCAGTCCGGACGCGAAGAATTGCTACGCATGATGCTCAGCGCCGCAGGCGGTGGGGTCTTTACCCAGATCGTGGTGCTGGTGTGGTGGGCAGGTGTGGGCGCCTTGTGGCGTGACCTGCGCGGCCAGCTGCTGCTGGCCAGTGCACTGGCGGTGCTGCTGCAGAACGAACTGGCACGCTTCTGGACCGGGCCGACCGCCTTGGCCGGCTACCTGGTTCTGCTGCTCTGCGGACTGATCCTGGTGCTGCAGCCCGTTCCCGGGCGCGCGCCGGGCAATCAGGCGGTGTAGCGCACCACGTTGGACAGATTGCGATTCTGCTCGCGGGCCTTGCGATAGATCAGCGCCATCTTGCCGATCACCTGCACCAGCTCCGCCTTGCTCGACGCGCACAGCTCGTCGATCAGGGCCCGGCGGTCATCACGCTCGGTGACGGCCAGCTTGATCTTGATCAGTTCGTGATCGTTCAGCGCGCGGTCGAGTTCACCCAGTACGCCTTCGCTCAGGCCGTTCTCGCTGATGGTGACCACCGGCTTGAGTTGATGACCGATCGCCTTGAACCGCTTTTTGAGCTCGTTGTTGAGCGCCATAATTCACCCCGGATAAAAGCCGAACAGTTTATCCCAGCTGCCCGGTGCCGCCCAGCGATACGCGACAACGTGACGGTGGCCCCCGACAGAACCGGTCTCGCCGGCTCAAGGGATACCGCCAAGAGCGCAGGCGTCAGGTCACTGTGAGGCATGACCGTAGTGGATGGACTCGCGGCTGGAAGCAAGCCACCCGGGGGACCTGCCTGGGCAGTTCGCAGGGCCAGATACCAGGTGTCCGGCGGGAGGCCTTGTTATTTCCGTCCTGGCCCCCATATGAGCGAGCGGAGTACGGCGGGCTGATCCAAGGCTCTCCGTGTCGCGGGACCAGATCGCGCCAGCAATAGCTATTGGGTCGCGGTTTTAGGGGCAATTGAGAGAATTGATGGCCGCAACGTCTGCCTTGCCCTAGAGTCAAAGGCAGAAGACTCATATAGCGTTACAGACGATGTCTGCCGTGGGCCAGGCTTTGTGTAGTAACTTACCGGTCACTGCCGGTTTCGCTTCGAACGGTTTACCCACGAAACCGGCGCAGAGGGTAGTCAATTGAACGACATGGCAAAGAATCTGATCCTGTGGCTGATCATCGCCGCGGTGCTCGTCACCGTGATGAACAACTTCTCCAGCCCCAACGAACCCCAGACGCTCAACTATTCCGACTTCATCCAGCAGGTGAAGGACGGGCAGATCGAGAGCGTGACCGTGGATGGCTATGTCATCACCGGCAAGCATCGTGACGGCGATCCCTTCAAGACCATCCGTCCGGCGATCCAGGACAATGGCCTGATCGGCGATCTGGTGAACAACAGCGTCACCATCACCGGCAAGCAGCCCGAGCAGCAGAGCATCTGGACTCAGCTGCTGGTGGCCAGCTTCCCGATCCTGGTGATCATCGCGGTCTTCATGTTCTTCATGCGCCAGATGCAGGGGGGCGCTGGTGGTCGCGGCGGCCCCATGAGCTTTGGCAAGAGCAAGGCGCGGCTGTTGTCGGAAGACCAGGTCAAGACCACCTTCGCCGACGTCGCCGGGTGCGACGAAGCCAAGGAAGAAGTCACCGAGCTGGTCGAATTCCTGCGTGATCCGGGCAAGTTCCAGCGCCTCGGCGGGCGTATTCCCCGCGGTGTGCTGATGGTCGGTTCGCCGGGTACCGGCAAGACGCTGCTGGCCAAGGCCGTGGCAGGCGAGGCCAAGGTGCCGTTCTTCACCATTTCCGGCTCGGACTTCGTCGAGATGTTCGTCGGTGTCGGCGCCAGCCGTGTCCGCGACATGTTCGACCAGGCCAAGAAGCATGCCCCCTGCATCATCTTCATCGACGAGATCGATGCGGTCGGTCGCCATCGTGGCAATGGCATGGGCGGTGGTCACGACGAGCGCGAGCAGACCCTGAACCAGCTGCTGGTCGAGATGGACGGCTTCGAAATGAACGATGGCATCATCGTCATCGCAGCCACCAACCGGCCTGACGTACTGGACCCGGCACTGCTGCGTCCCGGTCGTTTCGACCGCCAGGTCGTGGTCGGTCTGCCGGACATCCGCGGCCGCGAGCAGATCCTCAAGGTGCACATGCGCAAGGTGCCGATTGGCGAGCGCGTCGACGCGGGCGTCATCGCGCGGGGTACCCCGGGTTTCTCCGGTGCCGACCTTGCCAACCTGGTCAATGAGGCCTCCCTGTTCGCCGCTCGTTCCAACAAGCGCACCGTTGATATGCGCGAGTTCGAGCTGGCCAAGGACAAGATCATGATGGGCGCCGAGCGCAAGACCATGGTCATGTCCGAGAAGGAGAAGCGCAACACTGCCTATCACGAAGCGGGCCATGCCATCGTGGGTCGCCTGGTGCCCGAGCACGATCCGGTCTACAAGGTCTCCATCATTCCCCGTGGCCGGGCCCTGGGCGTGACCATGTTCCTGCCCGAGGAAGATCGCTACAGCCTGTCCAAGCGGGCGCTGGAAAGCCAGATCTGTTCGCTGTTCGGTGGCCGTATCGCCGAAGAGATGACCCTGGGCTTCGAAGGCGTCACCACGGGCGCTTCCAACGACATCATGCGGGCGACCTCCCTGGCGCGAAACATGGTGACCAAGTGGGGCCTGTCCGAGAAGCTCGGTCCGCTGCTGTATGGTGAGGAAGAGAACGAAGGCTACCTGGGTCGTTCGGGGGTAGTGGCGCCGGCAACATGTCGGGAGAGACCGCCAAGCTGATCGATCTGGAGATTCGTCGCATCATCGACGACTGCTATAACACTGCCAAGCGCCTGCTGGACGAGAATCGCGACAAGCTCGAACTCATGTCCGATGCCCTGATGAAGTACGAGACCATCGATTCGGACCAGATCGACGACATCATGGCGGGCAAGGTGCCGCGTGAGCCGCGCGACTGGCATGACCGGGGTGGTCCTACCGGTGATTCGCCGGCACCGCAAAGCGGTAGCGATCGTCCTGAAACACCCATCGGTGGTCCGGCCGGAGAACACTGAAACACCCATGTTCAATCCGTTCCCTTCGACCCGATTGCCTTGCGGCAATCGGGTTCTTGTTTTTGACGCGCCCAAAGTCATGGGCATCCTCAACGTGACGCCAGATTCCTTCTCCGACGGCGGTCGCTATACGGCTGTCGACAGCGCGTTGCGCCATGCCGAGGCGATGATGACGGCCGGTGCTGCCATCATCGATGTGGGTGGAGAGTCCACGCGACCAGGGGCGCCCCCAGTGTCCGAGGTCGAGGAGCTCGAGCGTGTCGTGCCGGTGGTCGAGGCGATCGCCCGAGAGCTGGATGTCGTCATCTCCATGGACACCTCCTCGCCGGTAGTCATGCGGGAAGGTGCTCAGGCAGGGGCCGGTCTGATCAATGATGTCCGCTCGCTGCGCCGGCCCGGCGCCCTGGAAGCTGCCGCCGCGACCGATCTGGCGGTCTGCCTGATGCACATGCGGGGCGAGCCCGGCACCATGCAGCAGGCGCCCGTCTATGCTGACGTCGCCGGCGAAGTCGGCGCCTTTCTCGCCGAGCAGATTGCCCGTTGCGAAGCGGCCGGGATCTGCCGCGGGCGGCTGGTGCTGGATCCGGGCTATGGCTTTGCCAAGACCCTGGAGCACAACCTCGAGCTGTTCAGACGACAAACCGAGTTGCTCGCCTTTGGGCTACCCTTGCTGGTGGGCGTTTCTCGCAAGAGCATGATCGGCGCGGTTACCGGGCGACCCGTAGAGGGACGCCTGGCAGGCGGTCTGGCTCTGGCGGCGCTGGCGCTGGCCAAGGGTGCGCAGATCCTCAGGGTCCATGATGTGGCGGAAACGGTGGACGCGGTGAAGATGATCACCGCGGTCGAAGGCTTCAGGCAGGAACAGAACTGATGGCAAGAAAGTATTTTGGAACCGATGGTATTCGCGGCAAGGTCGGAACGTATCCCATCACCCCCGAGTTCATGCTCAAGCTGGGCTGGGCGGCGGGTATCGCCTTTCGCAGTCGCGGCGGTTGTCGAGTGCTGGTGGGCAAGGACACCCGCAACTCCGGCTACATGTTCGAATCGGCACTGGAAGCCGGTCTTTCCGCTGCCGGTGCCGACGTTATGCTGCTGGGTCCCATGCCGACGCCGGGTATCGCCTATCTGACGCGGACCTTCCAGGCCAGCGCCGGCATCGTTATCAGTGCTTCGCACAATCCCTACTACGACAATGGCATCAAGTTCTTTTCCGGCGCCGGCACCAAGCTGCCCGATGAACTGGAAACCATGATCGAGGAGCTGCTCGACACGCCCATGACCGTGGTCGACTCGGCGCGTATCGGCAAGGTCTCGCGCATCAACGATGCCGCGGGTCGTTACATCGAATTCTGCAAGAGCAGCGTGCCGACCGGGACCAGTTTCGCCGGTATGAAGATCGTGCTGGACTGCGCCAATGGCGCTACCTACAAGATCGCACCCAGCGTCTTCCGTGAGCTCGGAGCTGATGTCAGCGTGCTCGGGGTGCAGCCGGACGGTCTCAATATCAACAAGGATTGCGGTTCCACCCATCTGGAGGGGCTGCAACAGGCGGTGCTCGACCAGCACGCCGACATCGGCATCGCCTTCGACGGCGACGGTGATCGAGTGCTGATGGTGGATCACACCGGAGCGGCAGTGGATGGCGATGAGCTGCTCTATCTGATCGCCCGCGATCTCAAGCGTCGTGGTCGCCTCGAGGGTGGGGTGGTCGGTACCCTGATGAGCAATCTCGGTCTCGAGCTGGGGCTGGCCGAACTGGATATTCCCTTCGTGCGCGCCAAGGTAGGCGATCGCTATGTGATGGCCGAGCTGCTGGAGCGCAACTGGGTGCTGGGCGGCGAGAATTCCGGGCATGTGGTCTGTTGCCAGTACACCACCACCGGCGACGCCACCATCGCCGCGCTGCAGGTGCTCATCGCCCTGCGCAATGCCGGCCAGACCCTGGCCCAGGCGCGCATGGCGCTGCGCAAGTGCCCACAGGTGCTGATAAACGTGAGGTTCGGTGGCGGCCAGGATCCCTTGGAGAACCCGCGGGTCAAGCAGGCCAGTGCCGAGGTCACCGAGAAGATGGCCGGCAAGGGACGGGTACTGCTGCGCAAATCCGGTACCGAGCCGCTGCTGCGCGTCATGGTCGAAGGCGAGAACGAGCGCGAGGTGCGCGCCCATGCCGAGGCCCTCGCCGAGCTGATAAGCGAGGTATGTGCTTGATTTGCTTGCATGCCTGTTTTCGATTGAGTAACATCTGCGCCCACTTCGCTCCCTGAGGTAAAACGCATGCGTCGTTCCCTGGTTGCCGGTAACTGGAAAATGCATGGCTCGCTGCAAGGCGTGTCGGCGCTGGTCGCAGGCTTGAAAGGGTTGGATGGCGCAGCGGGTGTTGATGTCGTGGTGATTCCGACATTGGTGCATCTGCCGGGGGTGGCTGAAGCGCTGGCGGCAACGTCGCTGATGGTGGGGGCTCAGACTTGTGCCTCCGTCGCGGGTGAGAGGGCTCTGACTGGCGAGGTGTCCTCGACCCAGTTGGCAGAATTCGGTTGCCGTTACGTACTGGTGGGGCACTCCGAGCGGCGTGCACTGCTGGGCGAGGATGATGCGGTGGTGGCGAAGAAATTCGCGGCCATTCAGGAGGGCGGGATGATTCCCGTGCTCTGCGTCGGCGAAACCCGTGAAGAGCGGGAGGCTGAGCGCACTTTGGACGTGGTAGGTGGCCAGCTGAAGGCGGTCATCGAGGTGGTTGGAGTGGCAGCTTTTGCCAATGCCGTCTTGGCCTACGAGCCGGTCTGGGCGATAGGTACGGGGCTCACGGCAACGCCGGAGCAGGCGCAAGAGGTTCATGCGGCGATTCGTGCTCTGGTACGCGAAGCCGATGCTGAGGTCGCTGAAGGCCTTCAGCTGTTGTATGGCGGCAGTGTCAAGGCTGCCAGTGCTGCCGAGTTGTTCGGCATGCCGGATATTGATGGGGGGCTGGTGGGTGGAGCCTCCCTGAATGCTGAAGAGTTCAGTGCGATTTGCCGCGCTGCAGGACGTGGATAATGTTGGAAACTGCAGTAGTTGTGATCCACTTGCTGATGGCGCTTGGCCTGATCGTGCTGGTATTGATGCAACAGGGCAAGGGTGCCGAAGCCGGTGCATCCTTTGGTGCGGGCGCCTCGGGTACCGTGTTTGGTAGTCAAGGTTCTGCTACCTTTCTGAGTCGTTTTACTGCTATACTAGCCGCGGTTTTTTTCGCGACTAGCCTGGGTCTGGGGTATTACGCCAAAGACCGTGCGCTGGGTCTGCGTGAGGTGGGTTTGCCCACTCAGCCAGTCCAGCAGGCTCCTCAGCCGAAACAGGATGGTAACGATGTTCCCCTGAGCCAGCCACGTGCTGCCCAGGGTGGTACTTCCGGGGACGTGCCCCAGGAGTCCAAGTAGGCTTAAAAGGTTTCATGCCGAAGTGGTGGAATTGGTAGACACGCTATCTTGAGGGGGTAGTGGCCATAGGCTGTATGGGTTCGAGTCCCATCTTCGGCACCAAATAGCAAAGACGTCCTGCAGGACGCGGCGAGAATAGAGTAGGTTGACTCCTAGAGTTCAGTTGAATATAATCTCGCTCCAGCTTTGACGCGGGGTGGAGCAGTCTGGTAGCTCGTCGGGCTCATAACCCGAAGGTCGTTGGTTCAAATCCAGCCCCCGCAACCAGTTATTTAAAGCCCCTTTTTAGGGGCTTTTTGTTGGCTGGACAGTTCGGGTCGCGCTTTCTTGCGCAGACCTCTTAGGGATGGGCGTAATGCCCATTTTTTATTCTCAAAAAACGCGAGGCAACCAGGTGTCGAGCAAGCTAGAACAGTTGCAGGCCTTGCTGGCCCCCGTCGTCGAGGCGCTTGGCTATGTCTGCTGGGGTGTCGAGTACATCTCCCAAGGGCGGCATTCGCTACTGCGTGTCTACATCGATCATCCCAACGGCATTCTCGTCGAAGATTGCGAGGCTGTCAGTCGCCAGGTAAGTGGCGTACTCGATGTGGAAGATCCGATCACCAATGAATACACCCTTGAGGTGTCTTCCCCCGGTATGGATAGACCGCTGTTCACCCTGGAGCAATTCGCTGCCCACGTCGGTGAACAGGTCAAGGTCAAACTTCGGTCGCCCTTCGAAGGGCGACGTAATTTCCAGGGTTTGCTGCGCGGTGTGGAAGACCAGGACGTCGTGGTGCAGGTGGACGAGCATGAGTATCTGCTGCCCATCGAGATGATCGACAAGGCCAACGTCGTTCCCCGTTTCGAGTGATTTGAGCGCGAGACCGCGGATCCCAAGGATTGCGAATACGAGGCGTAAGATGAGCAAAGAAGTTCTGCTGGTAGTGGAATCTGTTTCGAACGAGAAGGGTGTTCCACCCGGCGTCATCTTCGAGGCACTGGAGTTGGCTCTCGCCACGGCTACCAAGAAGCGCTACGAAGAAGATGTGGATCTGCGGGTGTCGATCAACAGACACAACGGCAGCTACGAAACCTTCCGCCGCTGGACCGTGGTGGAAGACCAAGACTATCAGTTGCCCGATTCGCATCTGACGGTGGAAGACGCCCAGGAAGAGCATCCCGGCGTCAAGGCCGGTGAAGTGATCGAAGAGAAGATCGAGTCCATCGAGTTCGGTCGGATTGCCGCCCAGACCGCCAAGCAGGTGATCGTGCAGAAGGTGCGCGAGGCCGAGCGGGCTCAGGTGGTGGACGCCTATCGCGAGAAGGTCGGCGAGATCATCTCGGGTACCGTCAAGAAGGTCACCCGTGACAGCGTGATCGTCGACCTAGGCAACAATGCCGAGGCGCTGCTGCCGCGCGAGCACATCATTCCCCGTGAGACCTTCCGCATGGGCGTGCGTCTGCGTGCCCTGCTCAAGGAAATCCGCACGGAAAACCGCGGTCCGCAGCTGATGCTGTCGCGTACCGATCCGCAGATGCTGATCGAGCTGTTCCGCATCGAAGTACCGGAAATTTCCGAACAACTGATCGATGTCATGGCGGCTGCCCGGGATCCGGGTTCGCGGGCCAAGATCGCCGTCCGTTCCAAGGACAAGCGCATCGATCCTCAGGGTGCCTGCATCGGCATGCGCGGTTCGCGTGTCCAGGCGGTATCCGGTGAACTGGGTGGCGAGCGGGTCGACATCGTCCTCTGGGACGACAACCCTGCGCAGTTCGTCATCAATGCCATGGCCCCGGCCGAAGTCGCTTCGATCATCGTCGATGAAGACAGCCGTACCATGGATATCGCCGTCGCCGAGGACAACCTGGCCCAGGCCATCGGTCGTGGCGGTCAGAACGTGCGCCTGGCCAGTCAGCTGACCGGCTGGACGCTCAACGTGATGACCGAGGCGGATATCAACGCCAAGCAGCAGGCGGAGACCGGCGACATCATCCAGCGCTTCATCGACGAGCTGGATGTCGACGAGGAGCTGGCTCAGGTGCTGGTGGAAGAAGGCTTCACCTCCCTCGAGGAAGTGGCCTACGTGCCCATGGAAGAGATGCTCAACATCGATGGCTTCGACGAAGACATCGTCAACGAGCTGCGTACCCGGGCCAAGGATCGCCTGCTTACCCGGGCCATCGCGACCGAAGAACAGAAGAGCCCCAGCGAAGATCTGCTGACCCTCGACGGCATGGATCCCCAGCTCGCCAGCGCGCTGGCCCAGCGTGGCGTGGTCAATCGCGAAGAGCTCGCCGAGCAGTCGATCGACGACCTGCTCGACATCAACGGCATGACCGAAGAGCGTGCCGGCAAGCTGATCATGGCTGCCCGTGCCCATTGGTTCGAGTAAGCGGCGCAGTCTGAGGAGAGAAGTGCATGACGCAAGTCACGGTGAAAGAACTGGCCCAAACGGTCAATACGCCGGTGGAACGTCTGCTACAGCAGATGCGCGAGGCAGGTCTGACGCACAGCAGTGCTGAGCAGTTGGTGAGCGATGCGGAAAAGCAGGCCCTGCTGACGCACCTGAAGGGGACCGCGCAGCTCGACGAGCCAAGCAAGATCACCCTGCAGCGCAAGACCCAGACCACGCTGAAAGTGGCCGGCAGCAAGACAGTCAGCGTCGAAGTGCGCAAGAAGAAGACCTTCGTCAAGCGCAGCACCGCTGAACTCGAGGCCGAACAGCGCCGCGAGCAGGAAGCCCGGCGCGCCGCCGAAGAGGCCGCTGTCCAGGCACGTGCCGAGGAAGAAGCCCAGCGCGCTGCCGAGGCCGCTGCCCAGCAGCAGGCCGAAGCCGCGGCTCAGGCCACGCAGCAGGCGGTCCCCGCCGAGGCTGCAGCCCCTGCCGCGCCGGAAGCCCCGGCCGTGGTGGCCGAGCAGCAACCCGCTGTCGCGCCTGCCGCCGAGGTCAAGAAAGCCGACCCGGCTGGTGAGCGCAAGCGCGAAGAACCGCGTCGTCCCGTGCATCCTGCCCCGAGCAGCAAGCGCGAAGAAGACGAGCGCCGTGAGCGCAAGAATGCCCAGCATCGCCCGTCGATCAAGGACAAGGTCGCAGCTCCCCGTACCGTGCGCAGTGGCGACGACGAGGAAGAGGGCTTTGGCCGGCGTGGCGGTCGCGGTGGCAAATCGCGACTCAAGAAGCGAAACCAACACGGGTTCCAGAGCCCGACAGGACCTGTAGTGCGCGAAGTCAATCTAGGTGAGACCATCACCGTCTCTGAGCTAGCTCAGCAGATGTCGGTGAAGGCCGCCGAAGTCATCAAGTTCATGTTCAAGATGGGGTCTCCCGCCACCATCAACCAGGTGCTCGACCGCGAGACGGCGCAGCTGGTGGCCGAAGAGCTGGGCCACAAGGTCAAGCTGGTCAACGAGAACGCCCTAGAAGACCAACTGGCCGAGTCCCTCAAGTTCGAGGGTGGCAAGGCCCTGCACCGTGCGCCGGTGGTGACCGTCATGGGTCACGTCGACCACGGCAAGACCTCGCTGCTGGACTACATCCGTCGCGCCAAGGTCGCGTCGGGCGAAGCCGGTGGCATCACCCAGCACATCGGTGCCTACCACGTCGAAACCGAGCGTGGCATGGTGACCTTCCTGGATACCCCTGGCCACGCCGCGTTCACCGCGATGCGTGCCCGTGGTGCCAAGGCCACCGACATCGTCATCCTGGTCGTCGCGGCCGATGACGGCGTCATGCCGCAGACCGAGGAAGCCATCCAGCACGCCAAGGCGGCGGGTGTCCCCATCGTCGTGGCGGTCAACAAGATCGACAAGCCCGATGCCGATCCGGATCGCGTCAAGCACGATCTGGCCGGTCGTCAGGTCATCCCGGAAGAGTGGGGCGGCGATACCCAGTTCGTGCACGTCTCGGCCAAGGCCGGTACCGGTGTGGACGAGCTGCTCGAAGCCATCCTGCTGCAGGCCGAAGTCCTGGAGCTGACCGCTACGCCGGAAGCACCCGGTCGCGGTGTGGTCATCGAATCGCGCCTGGACAAGGGTCGTGGTCCGGTCGCTACCGTGCTGGTCCAGAACGGTACCCTGCGGCAGGGCGACATGGCGCTGGTCGGCGTCAACTTCGGCCGCATCCGTGCCATGCTCGACGAGAACGGCAAGCCGATCAAGGAAGCCGGCCCGTCCATCCCGGTCGAGATTCTCGGCCTGGACGGCACCCCGGATGCCGGTGACGAACTCACCGTGCTGACCGACGAGAAGAAGGCCCGCGAAGTGGCGCTGTTCCGTCAGGGCAAGTTCCGCGAGATCAAGCTGGCCCGCGCTCACGCCGGCAAGCTCGAGAACATCTTCGAGAACATGGGCCAGGACGAGAAAAAGACCCTCAACATCGTGCTCAAGTCCGATGTGCGCGGCTCCCTCGAGGCGCTGCAGGGTTCGCTGTCCGGTCTGGGCAACGACGAAGTCCAGGTACGGGTAGTCGGCGGTGGCGTCGGTGGTATTACCGAGAGCGATGCCAACCTGGCGCTGGCGTCCAATGCCGTGCTGTTCGGCTTCAACGTCCGGGCCGATGCCGGGGCGCGGAAGATCGTCGAGCAGGAAGGCCTCGACATGCGCTACTACAACGTCATCTACGACATCATCGAAGATGTGAAGAAGGCGCTGACCGGCATGCTGGGCAGTGACGTCCGGGAGAACATCCTGGGTATCGCTGAAGTACGTGACGTCTTCCGTTCGCCCAAGTTCGGCGCCGTCGCCGGCTGCATGGTCACCGAGGGCATGGTGCACCGCAACCGTCCGATCCGCGTCCTGCGCGAAGACGTGGTCATCTTCGAAGGCGAGCTGGAATCCCTGCGTCGCTTCAAGGATGACGTGGCCGAAGTGCGTGCCGGCATGGAATGCGGTATCGGCGTGAAGAGCTACAACGACGTCCGCGTCGGCGACAAGATCGAAGTGTTCGAGAAGGTTCAGGTCGCCCGTTCGCTGTAACGACGACTCTGCACCAGGACGGCAGGTCGCGGACCTGGCAGAACCCTGCCAGGTCCGGACTTGCCGTTCGCGTTTCCAAGGTTCATGGCTGGCAGGCCTGACGTCTGCGGCCTTTTGTACGAGAGTTTCGACATGGCCAAAGAATTCAGCCGTACCCAGCGTATCGGTGATCAGATACAGCGCGAACTGGCGCTGTTGATCCATCGCGAAATCAAAGATCCACGGCTGGGCATGGTGACCATCACCGGCGTGGACGTGGCCCGTGATCTGTCCCATGCCAAGGTGCACATCACCGTGCTGGGCAAGGACGATGACCCCGAGGCGATCAAGCAGAATATCGCCATCCTCAAGGATGCCTCCGGCTTCCTGCGGCAGCAGTTGGGTCGGGCGATGAAACTGCGGACCGTTCCGCAACTGGGTTTCCAGTATGACGAGAGCATCCGTCGCGGCGCCCAGCTGTCGGCGCTGATCGAGCGGGCGGTCGCCGAAGACCGTCGGCAGGACGGGGAGGAGTAGGGTGGCCCAGGTCAAGCGAATTCGCCGGCAGGTGCATGGCGTGCTGGTGCTGGACAAGCCGCGCGGCTTTTCCTCCAATGCCGCCCTGCAAAAGGTCCGCTGGCTGCTCAATGCCGAAAAGGCCGGGCACACCGGTAGCCTGGATCCCCTGGCCACCGGCGTACTGCCGCTGTGCTTTGGCGAGGCGACCAAGTTTTCCCAGTACCTGCTGGATGCCGACAAGGGCTACAGCACCGTGGCGCAACTCGGCGTCACCACCACCACCGGCGATGCCGAGGGTGAGGTGCTGGAGCGACGAGCGGTCGCGGTCGACGAAGCGGCCATCCGGGCGGCGCTACCGGCCTTCCGGGGCCAGATAGAGCAGATTCCGCCGATGTATTCGGCGCTGAAGCGCGACGGTCAGCCGCTCTACAAGCTGGCGCGTGCGGGCGAAGTAGTGGAGCGCGAGCCGCGTTCTGTTACTATTGCCCGGCTGGAACTGCTGGCGTTGCAGGAAGATCGCGCGACGCTGGAAGTGGCCTGCAGCAAGGGCACCTATGTGCGCACCCTGGTCGAAGACCTCGGCGCCCTGCTCGGCTGCGGTGCCCATGTGGCCGAGTTGCGCCGTACCCAGGCCGGCCCCTTCGGTCTGGCGCAGGCCATCAGCCTGGAAGAGCTGGAGGCGGTGCACGCCGAAGGCGGTTCCGCAGCGCTGGATCGCTTCCTGCTGCCGGTCGACAGTGGCCTGGAGCACTGGCCGCTGGTGCAGTTGACTCAGCACAGCGCCTACTACTGGTTGCACGGTCAGCCCGTCCGGGCGGCCAATGCACCGAAATTCGGCTTGATGCGGGTGCAGGACGACCAGGGTCGTTTCATCGGCATCGGCGAGATTGATGACGAGGGGCAGGTTGCCCCCGTAGACTGATTCGGTCCTAGACCGATACCGAGGGTGGCTGTCAGCAGGCACGGTCACACCTCTTTCCTAAGCACGGGACCTATCCCGGCCTGTTCCTCAGAGGAGCCCTATCATGGCACTGAGCGTTGAAGACAAAGCCCAGATCGTAAACGAGTTCAAGCGCGCCGAAGGCGACACCGGTTCGCCGGAAGTGCAGGTTGCCCTGCTGTCCGCCAACATCGACAAGCTGCAAGGTCACTTCAAGATCAACGGCAAGGATCACCACAGCCGTCGTGGTCTGATCCGCATGGTCAACCAGCGTCGTAAGCTGCTGGACTACCTGAAGTCCAAAGACACCTCTCGTTACAGCGCACTGATCGCTCGCCTGGGCCTGCGTCGTTAATACGATGCAGACCTGCTGCAAGCAGTCTGAAGCTGGAGGTCGGCTCGCGCCGGCCTCCGGCTTTTTTGCTTGAAAGGCCGGCAGAATCGGCCTGCGTCACCCCGGAGATCAGCGAGGGTCCGAATCCCTCTGGTCGCCCCTGTTTCCCCCAAGGCAATAAAGAGAAGGAAAGACTGTGAATCCAGTAATCAAGCAATTCAAGTTCGGTGAGCAGAACTTCACCCTGGAAACCGGCCGCATCGCGCGCCAGGCGACCGGTGCCGTGCTGGTCTCCACCGATGACGTCAGCGTGCTGGTCACCGTGGTCGGTGCCAAGCAGCCCGCCGTCGGCAAGGACTTCTTCCCGCTGTCCGTGCACTACCAGGAGAAGACCTACGCCGCTGGCCGCATCCCCGGTGGTTACTTCAAGCGTGAAGGCCGTCCTTCCGAGAAGGAAACCCTGACCTCGCGCCTGATCGATCGTCCGATCCGTCCGCTGTTCCCCGAAGGCTTCCTCAACGAAGTCCAGGTGGTCTGCACCGTGGTCAGCACCAACAAGAAGTCCGATCCGGACATCGCCGCCATGATCGGCACCTCCGCCGCCCTGGCCATTTCCGGTATCCCTTCGCCGGTCCGATTGCCGCCGCCCGCGTGGGCTACCACAGCGAACTGGGCTACCTGCTGAACCCCAGCTACGAGCAGCTGCAGAGCTCCAGCCTGGACATGGTCGTGGCCGGTACCCGTGACGCCGTGCTGATGGTGGAATCCGAAGCCGACGAGCTGACCGAAGACCAGATGCTGGGCGGCGTGCTGTTCGCCCACGAAGAATTCCAGGTGGCCATCGAAGCCATCAGCCAGTTCGCTGCCGAAGCTGGCAAGCCGACCTGGAACTGGCAGGCGCCTGCCGAGAACACCGCCCTGATCGAAGCCGTCAAGGCCGAAGTCGGCGACGCCGTGTCCCGTGCCTACACCATCACCATCAAGCAGGATCGCTATGCGGCCCTGGGTGCCCTGCGTGACCAGGCCATCGCCAAGCTGGCCGGTGAGAACGGTCAGTACAGCGAAGCCGAGGTCAAGGAGACCTTCGGTCTGCTGGAATACCGCACCGTGCGCCAGAACATCGTCGACGGCAAGCCGCGTATCGATGGTCGCGACACCCGCACCGTTCGCCCGCTGCAGATCGAAGTCGGTCCGCTGAAGAAGACCCACGGTTCGGCACTGTTCACCCGTGGCGAAACCCAGGCCCTGGTCACCGCGACCCTGGGTACCGCCCGTGACTCGCAGCTGCTGGACACCCTGGAAGGCGAGCGCCGTGACAGCTTCATGCTGCACTACAACTTCCCGCCCTTCTCGGTCGGCGAGTGCGGCCGCATGGGCAGCCCGGGCCGTCGCGAGATCGGTCACGGCCGTCTGGCCCGTCGTGGCATCCAGGCCATGCTGCCGACCCAGGACGCCTTCCCCTACAGCATCCGCGTGGTCTCCGAGATCACCGAGTCCAACGGCTCCAGCTCCATGGCCTCGGTCTGCGGTGCCTCTCTGGCGCTGATGGATGCCGGTGTGCCGGTCAAGGCCCCGGTTGCCGGTATCGCCATGGGTCTGGTCAAGGAAGGCGAGAAGTTCGCCGTCCTGACCGACATCCTGGGTGACGAAGATCACCTCGGCGACATGGACTTCAAGGTGGCCGGTACTGCCAAGGGCGTCACCGCCCTGCAGATGGACATCAAGATCAACGGCATCACCGAAGAGATCATGGAGATCGCTCTGGAGCAGGCGCTGGAAGCGCGTCTGAACATCCTGGGTCAGATGAACCAGGTGATCTCCGAGTCGCGTGCCGAGCTGTCCGAAAATGCCCCGACCATGCTGGCGATGAAGATCGACCAGGACAAGATCCGCGACGTGATCGGCAAGGGTGGCGCCACCATCCGTGGTATCTGCGAAGAGACCAAGGCGTCGATCGACATCGAAGACGACGGCACCATCAAGATCTACGGCGAGACTCGCGAAGCCGCTGAAGCGGCCAAGCAGCGCGTCCTGGGCATCACTGCCGAGGCCGAGATCGGCAAGATCTATGTCGGCAAGGTGGAGCGCATCGTCGACTTCGGCGCCTTCGTCAGCATCCTGCCTGGCAAGGATGGTCTGGTGCACATCTCGCAGCTGAGCGATCAGCGCATCGAGAAGGTCACCGACGTGCTGAAAGAAGGTCAGGAAGTGAAGGTGCTGGTGCTGGACGTGGACAACCGCGGTCGCATCAAGCTGTCGATCAAGGATGTGGCGGCGGCGGAAGCCTCCGGCGTCTAAGACGACCCTGAATAAAAAACCCGGCCTCGGCCGGGTTTTTCGTTTCTGGTGCGGGATGAAGTTCGCGGTGGACATCCTCATCGCGGCCGTGGCGGTCCGCCGATGCGGCCGCTCCTACAGAGAGTGATGTTTTGTAGGAGCGGCCCATGGCCGCGATCGGCAAACGGCAAGCGGTCGCACCTGCGAACCGCCATGGTCACGATTGGCCAGTGCATCAAGCCTTCTCGCGGATCCACTCGATAAAGCTGCGCACCTTGGGCACCTCGGCCATCTGTTCCGGATAGGCCAGCCAGTAGGCATGTGGGCTGGCCAGGCGATGGGGCCAGGCGAGCACCAGGCGACCGGAAGCCAGTTCTTCGGCGACCAGGAATTCCGGGAGCAGGGCTACCCCGCAGCCTTCCTGGGCGGCGCGGGCGCAGAGGGTGAAGGTGTCGAAGCGCGGGCCGTGGTGGCTGTGCACCTCGTCGCGCCCGAGGCTGGCGTACCAGTCGTGCCAGGATTCCGGGCGGGTGGTGTTCTGCAGCAGGACGAAGTCCACCAGTTGCTCGGGTCCGGCGATGCCCTCGGCGGGTAGCAGGTCCGGCGCGCAGACCGCGACCATGTGCTCGTGCAGCAGCAGTTCGCACTCGGCGCCCGGCCAGCTGCCGTGGCCGTAGAACAGCGCCACGTCATGCCGGGGGTCGCGGAAGTCCACCGGTTCCAGGGCGCTGGAGACATCCAGGTGGATGTTGGGAAAGCGCAGGCGCCAGCCCTTGAGCCGCGGCACCAGCCAGCGCTCGCCAAAGGTCGGCGGGGTGGCCACGCGCAGCACCTCGGTCTCGCCGCCATAGGACCTCAGATAGCGCGCCGACATCTCCAGCTGATTGAGGATCTTGTCCACCTCGGCGAGGTAGAGGGCGCCCGCCGGGGTAAGCTGCAGGCGGCGACGGACCCGGCGAAACAAACTGTGCTGCAGCAGGTCCTCGAGCTGGGCGACCTGTTTGCTGACGGCGCTCTGGGTCAGCGCCAGTTCGTCGGCCGCGCGGGTGAAGCTCAGATGACGCGCGACCGCCTCGAAGCACTGCATGGCGGTGATGGACGGCAGGTGGCGGCGTTGCATGAGCGGACTCGCGGCATGAAAAAAGGGAATGATATGCCGAGCAAAGGTCGGTTGTCCGGCGCCGCTGGGCTGACCATACTCAGGGACGATTCCCTTTCCGCGGAGACCTCAGCATGAGCAAGGCCCTGTTGGAACGCCTCGGCGTTTCTGCCCAGCACTACACCCAAGGCGAGCACCGGGTGCATTCCCCATCGATGGCAGCCAACTGGGCAGCGTCGCCCTGGAAAGCGCCGCCGAAGTGGAGCAGAAGATCTCCCGTGCCGAGC
This sequence comes from Pseudomonas oryzihabitans, assembly GCF_014522265.1. Lineage (GTDB taxonomy): Bacteria > Pseudomonadota > Gammaproteobacteria > Pseudomonadales > Pseudomonadaceae > Chryseomonas > Chryseomonas aestiva. Next base: position 1,046,902 of record NZ_CP017024.1, on the reverse strand, counting down.
GCGCCTTCCAGGCCTGGCGCGCGGTGCCGGCGCCGCGCCGGGGCGAACTGGTGCGGCTGCTGGGTGAAGAACTGCGCGCGCACAAGGCCGATCTCGGCGAGCTGGTGTCCTGGGAAGCCGGCAAGATCACCCAGGAGGGCCTGGGTGAAGTCCAGGAGATGATCGACATCTGCGACTTCGCCGTTGGCCTGTCGCGCCAGCTCTATGGTCTGACCATCGCCTCCGAGCGGCCCGGTCACCACATGCGCGAATCCTGGCAGCCGCTGGGCGTGGTGGGCATCATCAGTGCCTTCAACTTCCCGGTGGCGGTCTGGTCGTGGAACGCCGCCCTGGCCCTGGTCTGCGGCAATCCGGTGATCTGGAAGCCTTCGGAAAAGACCCCGCTGACCGCCCTGGCCTGCCAGGCGCTGTTCGAGAAGGCCCTGGCGCGCTTTGGCGATGCCCCGGCCGATCTGAGTCAGGTCATCGTCGGTGATCGCGCCGCCGGTGAGGCTCTGGTGGACGATCCGCGGGTGGCGCTGGTGAGCGCCACGGGTAGCACCCGCATGGGTCGCGAGGTAGGACCGCGGGTTGCAGCGCGCTTCGGCCGCAGCATCCTCGAGCTGGGTGGCAACAATGCCATGATCCTCGCGCCGAGCGCCGATCTGGACATGGCGGTACGCGCCATCCTGTTCAGCGCCGTCGGTACCGCCGGCCAGCGCTGCACCACCCTGCGCCGGCTGATCGCCCACCGTTCGGTGAAGGACGAGATCGTCGCCCGGCTGAAGACCGCCTATGCCAAAGTCCGCATCGGCCATCCGCTGGAAGGCAACCTGATCGGTCCGCTGATCGATGCGGCCAGTTTCCAGGCCATGCAGGGTGCACTGGAACAGGCGCGTGGCGAGGGCGGCGTGGTCTACGGCGGCGAGCGTCAGCTGGCTGAGCAGTATCCCGAGGCCTACTACGTGGCGCCGGCCATCGTCGAGATGCCCGAGCAGAGCGAGGCGGTGCGCCATGAGACCTTCGCCCCCATCCTCTATGTGCTGACCTATGACGATTTCGACGAGGCGGTGGCGCTGAACAACGCCGTACCCCAGGGCCTGTCGTCCTGCATCTTCACCACCGACGTGCGCGAGGCCGAGGCCTTCATGTCGGCGACCGGCAGCGACTGCGGCATCGCCAACGTCAACATCGGACCGAGCGGTGCCGAGATCGGTGGCGCCTTCGGTGGCGAGAAGGAAACCGGTGGCGGTCGCGAATCCGGCTCCGACGCCTGGAAGGCCTACATGCGCCGCCAGACCAACACCGTCAACTATTCCCGCGAACTGCCGCTGGCCCAGGGCATCGTCTTCGACTGAGTGGGTCCGCCAGGAGCGCAGAGAATGCAGTTGCGTGAAGAGTGCCTGTGGGAGCGGCTGTATCCGGCGGTGCCGGGGGCGTCGTTGCAGGGCGAGCGTGACACCGAGGTCTGCGTTATCGGCGGTGGCTATACCGGCCTGTCCACCGGCCTGCACCTGGCGCAGGCCGGGCGGCGGGTGGTGCTGCTGGAAGCCCATGGCGTCGGCCATGGCGGCTCCGGACGCAATGTCGGGCTGGTCAATGCCGGCATGTGGATCCCGCCGGACGAAGCCGTGGCGACCCTGGGGCCGGAGGTCGGAGAGCGCCTGCTGGGCGTGATGGGCGATGCGCCGAGTCAGGTATTCGGTCTCATCGAGCGCTATGGCATCGATTGCCAGCCGCGCCGCGCCGGCACTCTGCACATGGCGCACAGCGCCAAGGGCCTGGCCGATCTGGGGCAGCGTGCCGAGCAATGGCAGCGGCGCGGTGCCCGGGTCGAGCTGCTTGAGGGGGAAGCCTGTTACAGCGCCTGCGGCACGCGCGACATCAGTGGCGCACTGCTCGATCATCGCGCCGGCACCCTGGTGCCCATGGGTTATGCCCTGGGCCTGGCCAGGGCGCTGCGTCAGGAAGGCGGCGAGCTGTTCGAGCGGAGCGCGGTACAGCGCCTGCAGCGGGTCGGCGAACGCTGGCAGGTGGAAACCCCACAGGGACGAGTCACCGCCGACCAGGTGGTGATCGCTTCCAATGCCTACACCGAAGGCGAGTGGACCACTCTGCGGACGCAATTCTTCCCGGGCTACTACTACCAGGTGGCCTCGCGGCCGCTCGGTCCGGAAGCGGATTTCATCCTGCCCCGGGGCCGTGGTTCCTGGGATACCCGGACGGTGCTCAGCAGCATCCGCCGCGATGCCGATGGCCGTCTGCTGCTGGGCAGTCTCGGCAACATGGCGGGGCGGCCGGCCGGCTTCATCCGCGCCTGGGCCGATCGTATCCAGCGGCACTATTTCCCGGCGCTCGGAAAGGTCGAGTGGGAGTGCAGCTGGACGGGCCGTATCGGCTTCACGCCCGATCATCTGATGCGACTGTTCGAGCCGGCGCCGGGGTTGCTGGCGGTGTCCGGCTACAACGGTCGCGGGGTGACCACGGGCACGGTGGTGGGGCAGGCCTTTGCCCGCTATCTGTGCAGCGGCGATCGCCACGACCTGCCGCTGCCCCTGGCGTCGCTGGATGCCAATCCGGTCGGCCAGTGGCGCAGTCTGATGTACGAAGCCGGCTTCACCCTCTATCACGCGGGGCAGTGCCTGCGCGTGGTGCTCTAGCGACCCCGCCATACCCGCTGTCACCGGCCCTCGGGCCGGGCGATAACGCCCGAAGCGGCCGATTTGCGCATCTAGACCTGTGCAAGTCGGCCGCTTTTTCATGGCTGTTCATAACCGCCAGCAGGCTGAGAGAACGGCGGATTTCCCAGGGGCCTGAGGCCGCAGGATCATGGTTACTTTGGTGGCACAGTGTGGGGACGGTGTTACGTTTTGGTGCGAAACAGGTGCAACCGGGTTGCTATCTGGTAACAAACCGCTGCCTTTTGCCTGTTCCGCTGCTACCGCTTTGCAGAATTATCCAGACTAATGAGCCAGTTAAGACAAAAGTCTAAGGCGCAGTCGAGTCCACTGGCAGCAGCCCTCGCCGCCTGCAAACGAAGGTTTTGGCTCATCGCGGTGGCGGCAAATGGCCTTTGCGCCCGGTACACAGCTGGGTGATGGCACAGGCTTTGCTCCGGCGAACAGGCCAACCACCCTCTGGAGCACACCTCCCATGTCGAAGATTTACAGAAAAGGCATTCTGGCTCTCGCTATCGGTTCTGCGTTCACTCTCTCCTCCCTGGCGCATGCCGACATCGTGATCGGTGTCGCCGGTCCCTACACCGGGGCCAGTGCCGCCTATGGCGAGCAGTTCTGGAAGGGGGCTACCCAGGCCGCGGCGGACATCAACGCCGCCGGTGGCATCAATGGCGAGAAGATCAAGCTGGTGCAGGGTGACGACGCCTGCGAGCCCAAGCAGGCCGTGGCCGTGGCCAACCGCCTGGTGGACTCGGAGAAGGTCAAGGCCGTGATCGGCCACTTCTGCTCCTCCAACACCATGCCCGCCTCGGAGATCTACGACGAAGCCGGCATCATCTCCATCACCCCGGCGTCCACCAACCCCAAGATCACCGAGCGTGGCCTGACCGGCGTGTTCCGCATGTGCGGACGTGACGACCAGCAGGGCATCGTGGCCGGCGACTATATCGTCGACGTGCTCAAGGCCAAGAAGGTCGCCATCATCCACGACAAGGACACCTACGGTCAGGGCCTGGCCGACGCCACCAAGGCGCAGCTCAACAAGCGCGGCGTGAAAGAGGTGCTCTACGAGGGTCTGACCCGCGGCGAGAAGGACTTCAACTCCCTGGTCACCAAGATCCGTGCCTCCGGCGCCGACGTGGTCTACTTCGGCGGCCTGCACCCCGAAGCCGGTCCGCTGGTACGCCAGATGCGCGAGCAGGGCGTGACCGCCAAGTTCGTCTCCGGCGACGGCATCGTCTCCGCCGACCTGGTCACCACCGCCGGTGGCGCCCAGTACACCAAGGGCGTGCTGATGACCTTCGGCGCCGACCCGCTGCAGAACCCCGCCGGCAAGACCGTGGTGGAAACCCTGCGCAAGTCCGGCTACGAGCCCGAGGGCTATACCCTCTACTCCTACGCCTCGCTGCAGGCCGTGGCCGCCGCCTTCAACGGCATCAAGGGCACCGACGGCGCCAAGGCCGCCGAGTGGCTGAAGTCCCACAGCGTCAACACCGTACTGGGTGAGAAGAGCTGGGACAGCAAGGGCGACCTCAAGGTCTCCGACTACGTGATGTACGAATGGGACGACAAGGGCAAGTACCACCAGCTGCCCTGATCCTCGCGTGAATCCGCCAGCCGCCACCTCGTCTTCGCCCCAGGACGAGGCGGTGGCTGGCGGCCCTCGTCATCCATCCAGCGCGAGACTGCAAACGTGGACGGTATCTTCCTGCAACAACTGGTCAACGGCCTGACCCTGGGCTCGGTCTACGGACTTATCGCCATCGGCTACACCATGGTCTATGGCATCATCGGCATGATCAACTTCGCCCACGGCGACGTGTACATGGTGTCGGCCTATCTCGCCGCCATCGGCATCGCCCTGCTGAGCGTGTTCGGCCTGCATTCCTTCCCGGTGCTGATCCTCGGCACCCTGATCTTCACCGTGGTGGTCACCTCCGTGTACGGCTGGGCCATCGAGCGCATCGCCTACAAGCCGCTGCGCAACTCCACGCGCCTGGCCCCGCTGATCTCGGCCATCGGCATGTCGCTGATCCTGCAGAACTACGTGCAGCTCGCCCAGGGCGCGCGCCAGCAGGGCGTACCGACGCTGCTCGACGGCGCCCTGCGCCTGCACATCGGCGAAGGCTTCGTGATCATCACCTACACCAAGATCTTCATCATCCTGGCCTCCATCATCGGCATGGGGCTGCTCACCTACGTGATCCAGAAGACCACCCTCGGTCGCATGTGCCGGGCCACCCAGCAGGATCGCAAGATGGCGCAGATCCTCGGCATCAACACCGACCGGGTGATCTCCTACGTCTTCATCATCGGCGCGGCCATGGCGGCGCTGGCCGGGGTGCTGATCACCCTCAACTACGGCACCTTCGACTTCTATGCCGGCTTCATCATCGGCATCAAGGCCTTTACCGCGGCGGTGCTCGGCGGCATCGGTTCGCTGCCCGGCGCCATGCTCGGCGGGATCATCCTCGGCATCTCCGAAGCCCAGTTCGCCAGCCTGGTGAACTCGGACTACAAGGACGTCTTCAGCTTTTCGCTGCTGGTGGCGATCCTGATCTTTAGGCCCCAGGGGCTGCTCGGCAAACCCCAGGTCACGAAGGTGTGAATCCATGAGTCAGACGTCTTCCTCCTTCGATCTCAAGGTCGTGCTGCGCGACACCTTTATGGTCGGCCTGGTCTCGCTGATCCTGTTCGGCCCCATCGTCGGCATCGTGCTCGACGGCTATGGCTACAACGTCCAGCCCGGCCGCGTCGGCATCATGGTCGCGGTAGTCATGGCCGGTCGTTTCCTGCTCAGCCTGTTTGGCCAGACCGCCAAGGGCCGCGACTGGATCGAGTCCTTCAAGCGCAACGACGGTGGCGTCCACGTGCTGCCGCCGGGACACAAGTCCAACCTCAGATTCATCCTGCCCATCATCATCCTGGTGGCCATCGCCTTTCCCTTCCTGGCCACCAAGTACTGGCTGACGGTGATCATCCTCTGCCTGATCTACGTGCTGCTGGGCCTGGGCCTGAACATCGTGGTGGGCCTGGCCGGTCTGCTCGACCTCGGCTACGTCGGCTTCTATGCCATCGGCGCCTACGGCCTGGCGCTGGGTTACCAGTACCTCGGCCTGGGCTTCTGGACCATGCTGCCGCTCGCCGCGGTGCTGGCCGCGGTAGCGGGGGCGATACTGGGGTTCCCGGTGTTGCGCATGCACGGGGATTACCTGGCCATCGTCACCCTCGGCTTCGGCGAGATCATCCGCCTGGTGCTCAACAACTGGCTGGAAGTGACCAAGGGCCCCAACGGCATCGCCGCGCCTTCGCCGACCTTCTTCGGCATCGAATTCGGGCGTCGGGCGAAGGAGGGCGGGGTACCCATCCATGAGCTGCTGGGCATCAGCTACAACCCCAACGCGACGATGATCTTCATCTACACCGTGCTGTTCCTGGTGGTGCTGCTGGTGCTCTACATCAAGCACCGCCTGACCCGCATGCCGGTCGGTCGCGCCTGGGAAGCCCTGCGCGAAGACGAGATCGCCTGCCGCGCCATGGGCCTGAACCATGTGCTGGTCAAGCTCTCGGCCTTCATGATCGGTGCCTCCACCGCCGGCCTGGCCGGGGTGTTCTTCGCCACCTACCAGGGCTTCATCAACCCGGCCTCGTTCAACTTCTTCGAGTCGGTGCTGGTGCTGGCCATCGTGGTGCTGGGCGGCTTGGGTTCCACCGTCGGGGTGGTGGTCTCAGCCTTCGTCATGACCCTGCTGTTCGAACTGCTGCGTGAATTCGGCGACATCCGCATGCTGGTGTTCGGTGTGCTCATGGTGGTGATGATGATGTGGCGGCCGCGTGGCCTGATCCGTATCGCCCGCAGTGGCTTCGCGATTCGTAAGGGAGTGGCGCCGTGAGCGACAACATTCTGACCGTAAAGGGTCTGGGCATGAGATTCGGCGGCATCAAGGCCCTCTCGAACGTGAGCTTCGAGATCCAGCGCCAGTCCATCACCGCGCTGATCGGCCCCAACGGCGCCGGCAAGACCACGGTGTTCAACTGCCTGACCGGCTTCTACAAGGCCACCGATGGCGAGATCCGCCTGGACACCGCCAACGGTCGCTCGACCCGCGTCGGCAAAATCATGGGCGAGCGCTTCCAGGCGGCCGACTTCGTCAATCCGGTGCAGTTCGGCAGCCGGCTCTGGTACAAGATGTTCGGCGGCACTCACCTGGTGAACCGCGCCGGTCTCGCCCGCACCTTCCAGAACATCCGCCTGTTCAAGGAGATGTCGGTGGTGGAGAACCTGCTGGTGGCGCAGCACATGCAGTGCAACCGCAACCTCATCACCGGCATCCTCAACACCCCTGGCTATCGCCGCGCCGAGGAAAAGGCGCTGGACACGGCCTTCTACTGGCTGGAGGTAGTGGACCTGGTGGATCACGCCAACCGCCTGGCCGGCGAACTCTCCTACGGTCAGCAGCGCCGTCTGGAAATCGCCCGCGCCATGTGTACCCGTCCGGAGATCGTCTGCCTGGACGAACCCGCCGCCGGCCTCAACCCGGCCGAGACCGAAGCCCTGGCCGGGATGATCCGCCTGTTGCGCGACCAGCACCGCATCACCGTGGTGCTGATCGAGCACGACATGGGCATGGTGATGAACATCTCCGACCACATCGTGGTGCTGGATCATGGCCAGGTCATCGCCCGTGGCCTGCCAGCCGACATCCGCAACGATCCCAAGGTCATCGCCGCCTACCTCGGCGCCGAAGAAGAGGAGGTGGCATGACCACGCCGATCCTGGAATTTCGCAACGTCGACGTCTTCTACGGGCCGATCCAGGCCCTGAAGAGCGTCTCCCTGTCCATCAACGAAGGCGAGACGGTGAGCCTGATCGGCTCCAATGGCGCCGGCAAGTCCACCCTGCTGATGTCCATCTTCAGCCAGCCCCAGGCGCGCAATGGGCAGATCCTCTACCGGGGCGAGGACATCACCCGCAAGAACGCCCACTACGTGGCCTCCAACGGCATCGCCCAGTCGCCGGAGGGGCGCCATGTGTTCCCCGACATGACGGTCGAGGAGAATCTGCTGATGGGCACCATCCCCATCGGCACCCGCTGGGTGGACGAGGACATGCAGCGCATGTTCGAGCTCTTCCCGCGCCTCAAGGAGCGCCGCAACCAGCGCGCCATGACCATGTCCGGCGGCGAGCAGCAGATGCTGGCCATCGCCCGGGCGCTGATGGCGCGACCCAAGCTGCTGCTGCTCGACGAGCCCAGCCTGGGCCTGGCGCCCATCGTGGTGAAGCAGATCTTCCAGATCCTGCGCGAGCTGGCGCAGAGCGGCATGACCATCTTCCTGGTAGAGCAGAACGCCAACCATGCCCTGCGCCTGTCCGACCGTGCCTATGTGATGGTCACCGGCGAGATCCGCATGAGCGGCAGTGGCCAGGAATTGCTGGCCAATCCCCAGGTGCGCGAAGCCTACCTGGGCGGCCACTAGCGGTGGCGGCGGTCCGCGGTCGCTGTCTGGTCGCGGGCCAGGCCCGGGGACGCCTGGCCTGGGCGCCCCTGGGGCTGAGTTTCTGGGGTGGCGTCGATCCGGCCAGCGGCCGGGTGATCGATCGCCACCATCCCCTGCACGGCCTGGAACTGGCCGGACGCATCCTCGCCATTCCCAGCGGTCGTGGTTCCTGCACCGGCAGCGCCGTGCTGCTGGAGCTGTTGCTGGCGGGCCGCGGGCCGGCAGCCTTGCTGCTGGCCGAGCCGGACGAGATCCTCAGCCTGGGTGCCATCGTCGCGGAAGAACTCTTCGGTCGCTCCCTGCCGGTCGTCAGCCTGGGCGCCGAGGCCTTCGCGGCCCTCGCCGGGCAGGACGAGATCGCGGTAAACGATGGCTGGGTCGGCGCGCCCGGAGAGCGCTTTCCCGGCACCGCTACCGAAGCCCCTGCCGCTTTGCAGCTCAGCGCGACCGACCGGGCCAAGCTGGCGGGCGCCGAGGGCCAGGCCGTGCAGGCGGCGATGAAGATCCTGGTGCGCATGGCGCACCTGCAGGGCGCTCGCGAATTGCTCGACATCACCCAGGCCCATATCGACGGCTGCATCTACACCGGCCCGGCCAGCCTGGCCTTCGCCCAGCGACTGGTGGAGTGGGGCGGTCGAGTACGGGTGCCCACCAGCCTCAATGCGGTGTCGGTGGATCAGCGTCGCTGGCGCGCGCAGGGCGTGGCGCCAGCGTTGGGCGAACCGGCCAGCGCCCTGGCCGAGGCCTATGTGGCCCTGGGCTGCCGTCCCACCTTCACCTGTGCGCCCTATCTGCTGGACAGCGCCCCGATCCTGGGCGAGCAGGTGGTCTGGGCCGAATCCAATGCCGTGGTCTTCGCCAACAGCGTGCTGGGGGCGCGTACCCAGAAGTACGCCGACTTCCTCGACATCTGCACCGCCCTGACCGGTCGAGCACCCCTGGCCGGCTGCCATTTGGACAGCGGCCGCCGCGCGGGCAAGGTCTTCCGGATCAGCGTACCCGAGGGCCATGACGACGCCTTCTATCCGCTGCTCGGCTACTGCATCGGCCTGCGTTCGCCCACCCGGATCCCCGCGGTGCTCGGGCTGGAACAGGCCCAGCCCGGCCGCGACGATCTCAAGGCCTTTGGCGCCGCCTTCGCCACCACCTCGGCGGCGCCGCTGTTCCATCTGGTCGGGGTGACGCCCGAGGCGCCGATCCTGGCCGCGGTCGCGGCGCCCGAGCTGGAGGTCGAGGACATAGATCTGGCGGACCTGCGCCAGGCCTGGGCCGAACTGGACAGCGCCGCTGCGCGCGAGGTGCAGCTGGTGGCCCTGGGCAATCCACATTTTTCCGCCGAGGAATGCCAGCGCCTGGCCGAGCTCTGCCGCGGCCGGCAGCGGCATCCCGCGGTGGCCCTGGTGATCACCCTGGGGCGAGACGTGCGCGCCGCGGCCGAACGGGCCGGTAGCCTGGCCGAGCTGGAAGCCTTCGGCGCCCAGCTGGTAGGGGACACCTGCTGGTGCATGCTCGGCGAGCCCCTGGTGCCGCCTGCGGCCCGTACCCTGCTGACCAATTCCGGCAAGTTCGCCCACTACGGCCCGGGCCTTACCGGTCGCGAGCTGCGCTTCGCCGGCCTCGCCGCCTGTGTCGAGGCGGCCTGCACCGGACTGGCGCCGGCCGAGCCGCCCGCCTGGCTGGTACGCGCGGACTTATCCACCTGAAGCCCGGTCCGAGTTCTGTACAGGAATTCCGTGGATCGTCCTGTGGATAAGCTTGGCATAGCCGGGCGTGAGGCCCGGCGCACCTGGCCTGGCGGAAACTGTTCAAAAATTCGCCAATGCGCGGAAAACCGTGCAATTCCAAGGCGTTATAACTGATCTGCTGGATTCCCGGTGATCTGAGTATTCGCCTGACCAATGACCCTGAGCTATCGTGGGCCTCGGCCAAACTCCCTCGCAGAAGGAAACTTTCATGTCTTCGATCTTCATCACCGGCGCCACCTCCGGCTTCGGCGCCGCCACCGCTCGCCGCTTCGCCAAGGACGGCTGGTCGATCGTCATCACCGGCCGCCGCGAGGATCGCCTGCACGCCCTGGCCGAGGAACTGTCCGGCCAGGCCAAGGTGCTGCCGCTGGTGCTGGACGTCCAGGATCGCGCGGCCGTGGAAGCGGCGGTCGCCGGCCTGCCGGAGGAATTCAACCAGTTGCGCGCCCTGGTCAACAATGCCGGTCTGGCGCTGGGCAACACGCCGGCGCAGAGCTGCGACCTGGACGACTGGGACACCATGGTCGATACCAACATCAAGGGCATGCTCTATTGCACCCGTCTGCTGTTGCCGCGACTGATCGCCCATGGCGCTGGCGCCGGCATCGTCAACCTGGGCTCGGTCGCGGGTGACTATCCCTATCCGGGCAGCCACGTCTATGGCGCCACCAAGGCCTTCCTCAAGCAGTTCAGCCTGAGCCTGAGATCCGACCTGCTCGGTACCGGGGTGCGGGTGACCAACATCGAGCCCGGGCTGTCGGAAAGCGAGTTCTCGGTGGTGCGCTTCGGTGGCGACAAGGCCAAGGCCGATGCCGTCTATGCCGGCACCGAGCCCCTGACGCCGGACGACATCGCCGAATCCATCCACTGGTCGCTGAACCAGCCCAGACACGTCAACATCAACCGCATCCAGTTGATGGCGACCTGCCAGGCGTTCAACAACTTCAACATCCACCGCCAGAGTTAAGGGCGCTCGCTAGAGCACCTTCACTGCCCGGCCGATGAACTGGATCGGTCCGGTGGGTCGGCCGGTGGGCGAGCCGCCCTGGTCTTCCAGGGTGAGTTCGAACAACTGGTTGGCTTCCAGCGGCGGCAGCCGGTCCAGCGGTACCTGCAGAGTACGCCCAGGCTGGACCAGACCCAGAGATACCGGGCCCTGCCAGGCATCGGCCTTGGTCCAGAATTGCAGGGTCTTGCCGCTCGGCACGGCATCGCGCCCCAGCGGAATCAACTGCAGGTCATGGGCGCTGGCAGTCTGGATCACCCAGCCGGGCGTGCGATCGCTGGGCGCCGCCAGCACCACCAGGTAGCTTGGCGTGGGTACCGGGCGCAGCAGTAGCAGCACCGCGAGCACCAGACTGGCGGCCAGCCCTGCCGCACTCAGACCCTGCCAGAGCGCCAGCCGTTGCCACAGCGACTCGCGCCGGATGACGACCCGGGTGTCGGCCTCACCCAGACTGCGTTCGATGCGCGGCCAGAGATTCGCGCCGGGCTCGACGGGTGGCACCCGCTCGGCCAGCGGCTGCAGGCGCGCCTCCCAGCGCGCCACGGCGGCGGCCAGCAGGGCGTCCGTCGCCAGCGCAGACTCCACGCGACGACGCTCTTCGGCGTCCAGGGTACCGAGCACGTATTCGCCGGCCAGGCGTTCGCGTTTTTCGTCCGGGGGCAGGGTGGCGTCGCTGTTCATGTCATGCACTCCCTGAGCGCCTTGAGACCACGCGTGATCCAGCTCTTCACCGTACCCAGGGGTGCCTGCAGGCGCTGGGCGATCTCGCCATGGGAGCAGCCGTCCAGGTAGGCGGCCAGGATGGCCTCCCGCCGCGGTGCTTCCAGGTTCTGCAGGCAGCCCTCCAGGCGGCGGCCGTCGGCCTCTCGCGCCGGATCGGCAGACTCGGCCAGGGGTTCCCAGCTGTCCGCCAGGGGCACGAGGCGCTGCCGATCGCGCAAGGCGTTGAGCGCCAGGTTGCGGGCCACGCTGCACATCCAGCCACGCGCCGAACCGCGCTCCGGGGCGAACCCGGCGGCGCCGCGCCAGATGCGCAGAAAGGCATCGTGGAGGATGTCCTCGGCCAGCCCGCGATCGCGCACCAGGCGCAGGACGATACCCAGCAACAGCGGCGCCTCGTTCTGATAGAGGCGCTGCAGGGCGGCGCGCTCGCCCCGGGCACAGGCGGCGAGCAGGGTGGCTGGATCGGGGGAACGTTCGGTCACGAGGGCGCGCGCCAGGCTGGGGACGCCAGGGTGGCGACCGGATCAGCCGAGCCTAGCCGATCCGCTCCTGGCTGTCCCCCGGACCTCAGCCCTTCTTCCAGAACAGATAGTCGGCCTGGTAGTTCACGGTCTGCTGTTCGCCCTTGTTGGCCGAGGTGCAGGCCTTCGCCGGCGCGACGCCACCCTTGAGCGCGGTGCGCTGGATGTAGGTGGTGCCCTGGAAGGCGCCCTTGCCTTCGGCGGGCGCGGCCTCCACCAGCTGATAGGGCAGGTTGCCGGCGCCGGCGGGAGCGACGGCCAGTTGCTTGCCGACCACCTTGGAGCCATCGCTTGCTTCCCAGGTCGCGGGCGGACCGTAGTAGCGCCCCACCTGCTTGCCCTGGCGATCATGCAGGTCGGCCTTGGGGCCGACAAAGAACCACTCGGTCTGGCCGGGCATGTCCTTCTTGTCGCGGCATTCGTAGACGATGGTGCCCTTGCCCACGGTTTCCAGCATCAGGCTGTTGCCGGCGGGCACGCGGACGGCCTCGGGCAACTCGCCCTGGGCCAGCAGCGGGGTGCTCAGCAGGGCGGTCAGGACCAGGATGCTGCAACGGCTGGAGGTGTTGTTCATGCGCTTGCTCCGGATTGAGAGGGGGCACAGTCGGTTGGACTGTAGGGGCTATACCCGGCAGCCGGCGCTTTGGATGCAGCTGTCATGAAAAATCTTCAATTCATCGGCATAGTCGCGACCGCCTCATCGCCGAACCGCTCTGTCCTGGGGTTCCTGTCAGCCTGCCGTCAGCCTGGTTTCAGCGATCCCTAAGGTTGTTCGGCGATAGTGGCGCCGAGGCGCGAGCCCGTCCTTCCCAGCCTGCCGGAGTCCTGCCGCGTGTCGTCCATCCCGAGTCTGGCGCGCCTGCGCCTGGAAAGTCTGGCGCTGTGTCTGCTGGCGGTGCCCCTGTTCACCCTGGGGCTGTGGGAGCAGCCCTTCATTGGCTTCGACGGCCGCTTCGCACTCTTCGCCCAGGAGATGTTTCGCCACGGGGCCAGTGCCTTCCCGACCAGCTACGGACAGCCCTATCCGGACTATCCCGCCACTTCGACGCTGCTGATAGACGTCTTCGCCCAGCTGTTCGGCGAGGTCAATCGCCTGGCCACAGTGATTCCCACCGCGCTGGCCTCGGCGGCCATCGTCGGGCTGCTCTATCGCCTGCTGGCCGAGCGGTCCCGCGCCTGGGGCCTGCTGGCGGTGCTGGTGCTGCTGCTCACCAACGGTTTCCTGGCCAAGGCCCGTTCGATCTGCCTCGATCAGTTCGTCACCCTGGCGGCGCTGGGCTGCTTCTATCTGCTGTGGAGCGCCGACCAGCGCGGCCTGTCCCGGCGGCGCGCCCTGGTGTTCCTGTGCATGGCCGCCGGCTTCGCCGTGCGCGGACCGCTGGGGTTGATCGAGCCCTGTGGCGTGGTCTGCGTCTACTGGCTGGTGCAAGGTGACTGGCGGCGCAGCTTTGGCTACGGGCTGGTGGGCGCCGTGGTGCTGGCGCTGTGCTGCGCCCTGCTGTTCGGCCTGGCCTGGCGTACCGGCGGCCCGGCCTTCGTCGAAGACGTGCTGCGCATGCAGGTTTCTGGGCGGCTGGACGACACCGACGGTGCCGGCTATCCCTGGTGGTACTTCCTGCAACTGGGGCTCTATCGCTATGCGCCGGCCTTTCCCCTGGCACTGCTGGCCTTGCCGACGCTGAGGCACCACTGGCGGCTGCGCCAGACCCAGGCGGACAGCCGCCTGCTGCTCCAGCTGGCCGGCTTCGCCACGCTGATCCTGGTGGCCCTGTCGATACCCACCTTCAAGAAGCCCTATTACATCCTGCCGGCCATCCCGGCCTGCGCCGCCCTCGGCGCCTGGGTGCTGCTGCAGGGGCAGGGTGCCCTGGCCTGGGTACGGCGGCTGTTCCTGCCGCTGCTGGTGATCTTTCCGCTGGTGCTCGGGGTGCTGGTCAAGCTGCAGCAGCCCAAGCTGCAGGCCGCGGGCTGGTGGCCTGAACTGGATCTGCGCTTCCTGCTGGGCGCCTTCGCCATCCTGACGCTGTTCGCCCTGGTGGCCGCCTGGCGCGAGCGCGGCGCCTTCCGCCTGGGCATGCCCCTGGCCGCGGCAGCCCTGGCGCAATGGCTGCTGGTGGTGCTGGCACTGGATCCGATGCAGGCGCTGCGCTACGACACCCGCGCCTTCGTCACCCGTTTGGAAAGCCTGCGCCAGGGGGAGCCCGGGCAACTGGTGTTCCTTGGCCTGGGCCAGGACACCAAGGCCTTTCGCTACCTGATGAATCTGGATTACGACGTGCCCTTGCCGACCTTCCTCGATATCGGCCAGGCGGCGCAGCTCACCCAGGTCGCCCGACCCGCCTATGTGCTGCTCGACGCCGACAGCCAGGCGGCCCTGGCCGGCACTCCGCTGGCCAACCGCCGACCGGTATTGGAAGGCCGCTTCAACGACAACCGCTGGCAGGCCTACTACCTGCCCTGAGGCCGCTGTGATGACCGATTCACCCGATTTCAAACGTCGCCGGCTGTGCCTGGCGCTGGCCGGTCTGCCGCTGCTGGCCGCCTGCAAGCCCACCCAGCGCTACGGCCTGCCGGAACACCGCGCACTCTGGTTCGAACGGCATACCTTCGCGCCGCTGGCGCCGCTGCCGTCGCGCAGCAGCTTCCTGCTCGGTGTCCTGCCGGATACCCAGTACTACAGCGAGAACAACCACGAGATGCTGCCCAATGGCCGGCGGGTGGAGCGCTATGGGCACCTGGGCTATCCGCCGGCACTGGCCTTTCATGCCCAGACCCATTGGCTGGCGCACAACGCTGCGGCGCTGAACCTGCCGTTCGTGGTGCACCTGGGCGATCTGGTGGAAAACGCCGAGCAGCGTGGCGAATGGGCCCTGGCCAGTCACGCCATGGCACGGCTGGAGCAGGCCGGGGTGCCCTACAGCGTCATGACCGGCGACCATGATGTCGTCGAGCTCTACACCGAGGATCGCCTGCGTGACGGTCGCGAACTCTTCACCCAGTACTTCGGCCGCGAGCGGGCGGCGCGCCAGTCCACCTTCATCGAACGCGATGTCACCGGCCTCAACGAGGCCCATCGTTTCTCGGCACTGGGGCAGGGCTTCCTGCTGCTGACCCTGGACTGGTGTCCCTCGGACCAGAGTCTGGACTGGGCTCAGGGCATGCTGAATCGCTATCCGCACCTGCCGACCATCCTGGCCTCGCACAACATCGTCGATCTGGTGAACGGCCAGGCCGTGCTCTCCACCCGGCGCAACGACACCGGGGTGCGGCTATGGAATCGGCTGATCCGCCGCAACGACCAGATCTTCCTGACCCTCAACGGCCACAACCACGGCAGCGGTCATCTGCGGCTGACCAATGACCTGGGCCATCCGGTGGATCTGCTGCTGATCAACTACCAGACCGAATACGCCGGCGGCAACGGCCTGCTGCGCCTGCTGGAACTGGACCTGGCGCGGGGCCGGCTGGAGGCCTTCACCTATTCGCCCTGGGTCGCCTATCGGCAGCAGAGCGGCGACCTGCCGGTGCGGCTGGGCAACGATCCGCGCGACACCTATTCAGCCGAGGTGCTGGCACCCCTGGCCTCGCCGCAGTTCGACAACAGATTCGTGCTCGAGGTGGATTTCGCCACACGCTTCGCCGGCTTTGGCGGCTATACCGCGCAGTTGCCGGCGGTGGCGGAAGAGGGCGTGCTGGCGCGACTGCGCCAGCAACTGGGGATCGCCTGACGGATCAGGCGGCGAGCAGCCAGCCCCCGGCCACAGCGGTGGCGACGCCGGCCAGTCGCACCAGCGGCGTGGCCGCCTGGGGCAGGTAGCGCACCACGGCATAGCCCAGGCCATGCAGGGTGGCGGTGGCGGCGACGAAGCCCAGGGCATAGGCCCAGGGATTGCCCATCTCCGGCAGCTCCAGACCATGGGCCACGCCATGGAACAGCGCGAAGGCGGCGGTCAGGCCGACGGCGGCGGCCACCGGCGGACGGGCGGCCAGGGCCACCAGCAGGCCCAGCGCCAGCACCGAGGCGGCGATGCCGGTCTCGAGCAAGGGCAGCTCCAGCCCGGTGAAGCCCAGCAGGCCGCCGATCAGCATGGTGCCGACAAAGGTGCAGGGCAGCGCCAGGCGCGCCTTGCCCTGCTGCTGGGCTGCCCAGAGACCCACGGCGAGCATGGCCAGCAGGTGGTCGAGACCGGTCAGGGGGTGCAGCACCCCGGCGGCCAGGCCATTCTCGGCATGACCCGGATGGGCAAAGGCCAGGGCCGGGGCGAGCAGCAGGGCGGCGGTGGCGAGGATCTTGGCGTGTTTCATGGGGGCTCCTTGAGTGATGAAATCCTGGACTCATAACCTGCTCACGACCTGCTGCGCGTCGGCCAAACGGCGTTGAAAAGTCCTTCGGAATGCTCATTTACCATTTGTAAACTCCGCTTCCTCAGGCCTTTTCGCCTTGTTTGTCTCTAGCTCGCGAGGTCGTGAGCAGGTTCCTAGGCGGCGGTCAGCAGACCCTGCTTCTCGATGAAGGCGATGATCTCTTCCAGACCCACACCGGTCTTCTGGTTGCTGAAGACGAAGGGCTTGTCGCCGCGCATCTTGCGGGTGTCGCGATCCATCACCTCCAGGGAGGCGCCGACCTGCTCCGCCAGGTCGATCTTGTTGATCACCAGCAGATCCGACTTGCAGATGCCGGGGCCGCCCTTGCGCGGCAGCTTGTCGCCGGCCGAGACGTCGATGACGTAGAGGGTCAGGTCGGACAGCTCCGGGCTGAAGGTGGCGGACAGGTTGTCGCCGCCGGACTCCACCAGGATCAGATCCAGGCCGGGAAAGCGGCGGTTGAGCTGATCCACCGCTTCCAGGTTGATGGAGGCGTCTTCGCGGATGGCGGTGTGCGGACAGCCGCCGGTCTCCACGCCCAGGATACGCTCGGGCGCCAGGGCTTCGTTGCGCACCAGAAAATCGGCGTCCTCGCGGGTGTAGATGTCGTTGGTCACCACCGCCAGGTTGTAGCGCTCGCGCAGGGCGCGGCAGAGGGCCAGGGTGAGGGCGGTCTTGCCGGAGCCGACCGGTCCGCCGATACCGACGCGCAGGGGTTGGGTAGTCATCAGGAGATCTCCTAGGAACGGAACAGGCGGCTGTACTGCCGCTCGTGGGCCATGCTGCTGAGGGCCAGGCCGAAGGGGGCGCCGCCCCAGGTCGCTTCGGGCAGGGCCGCGGCGTGCTCGGCCACGGCGGTCAGGGTCGGCAGCAGAAGGGAGGTGAGGCGCTGGGCGGCTTGCTGGCCCAGCGGCAGGGTTTTCATCAGTACCGCCAGCTGATTTTCCAGCCAGGTCCACAGCCAGGCGTCCAGGGCGGCCCGGGGGGCGATGGCCCAGGCCCGGGCGGCCAGCGCCCAACCCAGGGCGAAGGTCGGGGCCAGCTCGCCGAGCAGACGGCGGCTGGCGTCATCCAGCTCCGGCAGTCCGAGCAGCAGCTGCGCCAGGGAATAGCCGGTCTGGCGACTTTCCAGCTGGAATTCCGCGGTCTCGCGACTGGCACGGTGACGCTCGGCCAGTGCGCCCAGGCGAGTCCAGTCGCCCTCCGCGGCGGCTTGGCAATGGGCCAGCAGCAGCGGCGCCTCGAAGCGGGCGAGATTGAGTTCGAGGCTGTCACGCAGCCAAGTCTCGGCCTCCACCGCGCTGCGGATCAGGCCGCTGTCGATGGCCAGTTCCAGTCCCTGGGAATAGCTGTAGCCGCCAATCGGCAGCTGGGGACTGGCCAGGCGCAGCAGGGCGAAGGGCGAATTCACGTGCGCACGCCGAAGTGGTGCAGCTTGGGTGCGTAGTTGAAACCTTCCTCGCCATGGCGCGAGTGATGGTGACCGCCGCCGTAGGCGCCGTGCTCGGGCTGGAAGCCGGCCTCGATCTCGCTGACCCGGGCGCCGAGCTGCTCCAGCATGGCCTTGAGCACATAGTCGTCCAGCAGCCGCAGCCAGCCGTCACCGATCTGCAGGGCGACGTGGCGATTGCCCAGGTGGTAGGCGGCGCGGGTCAGTTCGAAGGCGCTGGCGCAGGTCACATGCAGCAGTTTTTCCGGCCGGGCGACGATGCGCACGATGCGGCCATCGCGGGCTTCCAGACAGTCGCCATCGGCCAGCGGCGGTTGTCCGCGTTCGAGGAACAGGCCGACGTCTTCGCCAGCGCTGGTGGTGGCTCTCAGGCGACTCTTGCTGCGGGCGTCGTAGGTGAGGTGGAGTTCGGCGTCCCAGGTATCCCGGGGTGCGCAGCGGCTTTGGACGACCAGCATGGCAGGACTCTTGGCAGTTTTGCCCAGCTCTACAGCAAGGGGCCTGCCAAGGCGCGCAAGTCGCCTGGTTCTGGGGCGCTGAAAGTTGACCTGGCGATCAGGTTGCTCTTATTTGGTGCGCCATTGCATCGGCTAGCAGGGCGACGCCCTCCTTTGGGGCATTGGTGCGCTCGCCGCGCCGCCAGTGCTTGCTACCGATCAGGATCAGCTTGAGTTGCTGCACCATCTTCGCCGCCGGCCACAGCGGTGGCGGTGTGGTCAGCGGCGGCGGATCGATCAGCTCCGGCAGGGTGGCGAATACCGTCTTCACCACCAGGTCGGCCAGGACATCGATCTGCGACGGACTCAGATGGGGCAGCCGACCCAGGGCGAGCAGGTCGCGGGCCAGGTCCTGGGTGATGCGCTGGCGCAACTCGGCAATGGCCTGGCGCACGGCCTGGGAGCCGCCGTATTGCTCACGGGCGAGAAAGAGGAACTGATCGCGGTTGTCGCTCACGGCGCCGAGAAAGATCTCCACCGAGGCCTCGATCATGCCGCGCTGCTGCAATTCGTGATGACGCACCTGGCGCAGGGCGTCGCGGAAGGTGTCGCCCACCTCGGCCACCAGGGCCAGGCCGAAGGTTTCCATGTCGCTGAAGTGGCGATAGAAGCCCGCCGGGACGATGCCGGCCTGGCGACTCACCTCGCGCAGGCTGAGACTGCCGAAGCCGCGGCCGCTGTTCATCAGCAGGCGCGCCGACTCCAGCAGCGCCTGGCGCGTTTGCAGCTTCTGCTGGGCACGGATCGACATGGAGAGATTCCGGAAGAGAAGGCGGCACTGTAGCAAAGGATGCCCCTGCTGACTCCAAGGGTTTTCCACGACCGCCGGGTGGTAGTCTCTGGCCCGAGCCTTGCCTTGAGAGCGTCATGAATCTCGACAACCGCATCAAATTCCGGCATCTGCTGTGTTTCCTGGAGATCGCCCAGCAGCGCAGCTTCGCCAAGGCGGCCGATGCCATCGCTGTATCCCAGCCGGCCATTTCCAAGACCATCCGCGAACTCGAGGAGATTCTCGAGGTGCGCCTGTTCGAGCGTGGCAAGGGCGAGGTGACCCTCACCGAAGCCGGCCTGCTGTTCCTGCGCCATGCCGGTCCCTGCGTCCAGGCCCTGCGTGAGGGAATGGAACTGGTGCGCGGCGGCGAGGCCGGTGGCCTGGTACGGGTCGGGGTCCTGTCGACGGTGGAAAGCCAGGTGCTGCCCGAGGTCCTGGCGCGGCTGCACGAGCGGCACCGGCAATTGATCGTCAACGTCGCCACCGGCCCCAGCGCCTACCTGCTGGGTCAGCTGCGAGTCGGCGATCTGGATCTGGTGGTCGGTCGCATGACCGACAGTCCCGACATCCACGGTCTCGACTTCGAGCACCTCTATACCGAGGCCCTGACCCTGGTGGTCCGTCCGGGGCATCCGCTGAGCCAGGCGCTGCCGGCGGACCTGGCGACCCTGGCGCGCTATCCCCTGGTGCTGCCGTTGCCCGGTACCACCATCCGCCGCCACGCCGAGAGTCTCTTCGTGCAATGCGGTATCCCACTCAGTCCCCAGCGGCTGGAAACCCTGTCGCCGACCCTCAGCCGCCAGTATGTCCGCCAGAGCGAGGCCCTGTGGATCGCTCCGCGGGATGCGGTGCGTCGCGACCTGGCCAGCGGCGAGCTGATCGAGGTGGAGCTTGGCGTCCGCGAAGCCGGCGGCTCGGTCGGCATCTGCCGCAATGGCAGCGTGTCCCTGTCGCTGGCCACCCAGAGATTCTGCGACGTCCTGCGCGAGGTGGCCGGCGAGTTAACCCTTAACCATTAGGTTATGGGTCAGGGCGCAGCTTTCAATTCAGCCAGGCGGCGACCTGGGCCACACTGGGATCAGCCAGTCTTGGCCCCGATCCTTCCGTGGAGCATTCCAATGCATAACAAGCCCCACGACGTTCGCTACGTCGCCCGTGATCGCACCTGGCATCCCCAGGCCTATACGCCCGCCTACAAATCCTCGATTCCCCGCTCACCGCGCCAGGCGCTGGTCAGTCTGCAGCACCAGACCGCGTCCGAGCGCAGCGGCCCGGACTTCTCGCGGTTGCCGCTCGGGCCGCACGACAACGACCTGCTGCTCAACTTCGGCACCGGTCAGTTGCCCCAGGGCGAACGCATCATCCTGTTCGGCACCCTGCGTGACCAGTTCGGCAAGCCGGTGCCCAATTCCCTGGTGGAGATCTGGCAGGCCAATGCCGGGGGTCGCTACCGGCACAAGAACGACGTCTACCTGGCACCGCTGGACCCCAACTTCGGTGGCGTCGGCCGCACCCGTACCGACAGCCAGGGCAACTACGTCTTCCGCACCGTCCGCCCGGGTCCCTATCCCTGGCGCAACGGCAGCAACGACTGGCGTCCGGCGCACATCCACGTCTCGGTCATGGGTCCGGCCATCGCCACCCGGCTGATCACCCAGCTCTATTTCGAAGGCGATCCGCTGATCCCGCTGTGCCCCATCGTCAAGTCCATTGCCGATCCTGACGCGGTGCAGACCCTCATCGCCCGCCTGGACATGAGCATGGCCAATCCCATGGACTGCCTGGCCTATCGCTTCGACATCGTCACCCGCGGCGCGCGGCAGACGTTCTTCGAACATCACTGAGGACGCCGACATGACCCCCAACCGCCACGACCTGCTACCGGAAACCCCCTCCCAGACTGCCGGCCCCTATGTGCATATCGGCCTGGCCCTGGCCGCCGCCGGCAATCCCACCCGCGCGGTCGAGATCTGGAACGAGCTGGCCAGTCCCGATGCTCCCGGCGAGCACATCCTGCTCACCGGCCAGGTGTTCGACGGCAACGGCAACCTGGTGCGCGATTCCTTCCTGGAGTTCTGGCAGGCCGACCATGAGGGTCAATACGACCCGGTCTACGACGTGGAAAAGGCCTTCAACGGCTTCGGTCGCACCGCCACCACCTTCGACGCCGGTGACTGGACGCTGCACACCATCAAGCCCGGCCAGGTCGCCGACCAGCGCGGCCAGCCCATGGCGCCGCACATCAACGTCACCCTGTTCGCCCGCGGCATCAACATCCACCTGCAGACCCGCCTCTACTTCGACGATGAAGCCGAGGCCAACGCCCGCTGTCCGGTCTACAACCTGCCGGAGCCGGAGCGCCGCCCCACCCTGCTGGCGCGCCGTTGCGAAATCGATGGCCGCCTGGCCTATCGCTTCGACATCCATCTGCAGGGTCCGCAGGAAACCGTCTTCTTCGATATCTAGCGTTGCAGACAGCAAAAAGCCCTGCCGAGGCAGGGCTTTTTCGTGGGCGCCAACCGCAGGTCAGATGCGGTAGGTGGTCTTGGTCATCACCTTGGACACCAGGCTCATGCCGTATTTGACCGGCGTGGGAAAGCGCCAGCCACCGGCCGCCAGGGCGTGCTCGGCATGTTGCTCTTCGTCGATACGCATCTGTTCCAGCACCGCACGGGACTTGGCGTCGGCTGCCGGCAGCGTGTCCAGGTGCTCGTCCAGATGGCGGCAGACCTGATCCTCGGTGGCGGCGACGAAGCCCAGACTCAGGCGATCGCTGATCAGCCCGGCACCGGCGCCGATCCCGAAGGACAGCCCATAGAACAGCGGATTGAGCAGGCTGGGGCGCTCACCCAGGGCGCGGATGCGCTGCTCGCACCAGGCCAGGTGATCAATCTCTTCGTCTGCCGAACGCTCCATTTCCTCCCGGACTTCCGGCAACTTGGCAGTCAGCGCCTGACCCTGGTACAGCGCCTGGGCACAGACCTCGCCGGTGTGGTTGATGCGCATGAGGCCGGCCGCGTGACGACGTTCCTCGTCGCTCAGCTCGGCATCCTTGAGTGGAATGGCCGGCGAGCTGCGCGTGGGAGCGCCACTGAAGGGCGTCAGGGTACGCAGAGCGGTATCGGCCTGGATCAGCAGTCGATCGAGGGGGGAGTAGAGGCGCTTGGATCTCAAGGTGATCTCCTTGGCGGGCGAAGGGAGGAGAGAACGTGGCTCAGCCCGGAGGCCAGGTCATCTGCCGCTTGCCCAGCACATGCATATGGATGTGATAGACCGTCTGGCCCCCCAGGGCGTTGCAATTCATCGCGACGCGGAAGCCTTCTTCGCAGCCCTGCTCCTGCGCCAGGCGCTGGGCGGTGAAGAGGATATGGCCGGCGAGCTGCTTGTCATCGGCCTCGCTGAGGTCGTGCAGGGTCGCGATGTGCTTCTTGGGGATGACCAGAAAGTGCACGGGCGCCTGCGGGGCGATGTCATGGAAGGCCATGACCTGATCATCCTCGTAGAGCACCTTGGCCGGAATGTCCCCGGCGACGATCTTGCAGAACAGACAATCCACGTCGATCTCCTGCTGGCTGAATAGACCTTGAGTGTACCAGCGGCTACCGCCCACCGGCAGGTTCGACTGGCGGGATCACCCTTACGCGGGTTGAAAGAGTTTGCCGACCCGCACCGCGGCCGAACGCACCAGGGCGCGGGGGAAGAAGCGCGGCAACAGGCTGCCCAGGCGATTGCGCCAGCCCGGGACGATCACCGCCTGGCGCCTTTCCAGCCCGCGCACCGCGGCCAGGGCCACCTCCTCGGCGGACATCAGCAGCTTGCCTTGCTCCATGCGCCCGGTGTGCAGCCCGGCATTCTTGAAAAAGGCGGTACGGGTCGGCCCGGGGCAGAGCACCGACACCGACACGCCGCGCTTCTTGAGCTCCTCGCGCAGGCCCTCGGAGAAGTGCAGCACATAGGCCTTGGTCGCCGCATAGCTGCTCATGTAGGGAATGGGCTGGAAGGCTGCGGTCGAGGCGACATTGAGAATCTGGCCGCCACCCTGGATCGCCATGTGCTGGCCCAGGGCATGGCACAGGCGGGTGAGCGCCAGGATGTTCAGCTCCAGCTGCTCCTGCACCCGTGGCCAGTCGGCGGCGAGAAAATCCCCGCCGCTGCCGATCCCGGCGCAATTGACCAGCAGGCCGATGGCTCTCTCGCTCTGCTCCAGCTCGTGCAGCAGACCGGTCAGGTGCAGCGGCTCCGCCAGATCGCAGACCCGGTACAGCACCTCCACGTCGAAGCGCTGGGCCAGTTCGGCGGCGATGCTCTCCAGCTTGTCCTTGCGCCGCGCCAGCAGGATCAGCGGCTGACCCCGCCGCGCCAGGGCCTCGGCCAGGGCCAGGCCGATCCCGCACGAGGCACCGGTTACCAGGGCATAACGCTGCATACTGCTTTCTCCAGGAAAACGCCGGTCGCCGGCGGATCTGCCGCGCACCTAGTAAGGTTTGACCACCACCAGAATGACGATGGCGATAAGCACCAGTACCGGCACCTCGTTGAACCAGCGGTAGAACACATGACTGCGCTTGTTCTCGCCACGCTCGAATCTCTTGCGCATGGCGCCGCAGACATGGTGATAGCCGATCAGCACCACCACCAGCGCCAGCTTGGTGTGCATCCAGCCCTGGGTCAGCCAGCTCGGATTGATCACCAGCAGGCCGATGCCGAACAGCAGCGTAAGGATCATCGCCGGCAGCATGATGCCGCGATACAGCTTGCGCTCCATCAGGCAGAAGCGCTCGTGGCTCACGGCGTCGCTGCTCTGGGCGTGATAGACGAACAGACGCGGCAGATAGAACAGGCCGGCGAACCAGCAGACCAGGGCAATCAGGTGGAAGGCTTTCAACCAAAGATAGAGCATCGGGGCGTTCTCCTTATCGGGCGGCGCGATATTAGAGTGGCGCTGCCAGCAAGTCATTCACTCCGGTCGTCTCGGCTGGCAGCCCATGGTCGCGCAATAGTTGACCGTTTTGCTCGGGCAAGCGGATAATTTCCTGACTGAATTGTGTTCGGCGCAAGCCGGGAGACTACGGCAATGACCATTGAAACCTTCACCCCGACCCCCCTGCAGTTCACCCTGGGCGCGGCCAGCAAGGTGAAGAACCTGATCGAGGAAGAGGGCAATCCCCGCCTGAAGCTGCGCGTCTTCGTCACGGGTGGCGGCTGCTCGGGCTTCCAGTACGGCTTCACCTTCGACGAAGATTCCGCCGACGACGACACCGTCATCGAGCGCGATGGTGTGCACCTGGTGGTGGATCCCATGAGCTTCCAGTACCTGGCCGGCGCCGAGGTGGACTACCAGGAAGGCCTGGAAGGCTCGCGTTTCGTCATCAAGAATCCCAACGCCGCCACCACCTGTGGCTGCGGTCAGTCCTTCTCCATCTGACCCGGCAGTCCCTTCGGCCCAGCGCGCTGGCTAGTGCGGGTAGAGTGCGCCCAGCACGCGAAGGCCACGGGCGCCGGTGACTTCCGGGCAGTTGCCGGGCAGGCGCTCGCAGAAGCGCTGGGCCAGCCAGGCAAAGGCCATGGCTTCCAGCCAGTCCGGCGAGACGTCATAGGCCGCGGTGCTCTGCACCACGGCTGGCGCCAGCTGCCTGGCCAGACGCGCCATCAAATCCCGGTTGTGCGCCCCGCCGCCGCAGACCAGCACCTCGTCCACCGCCTGGGCGGCCAGGATGCTCTCGGCGATGCTGCGAGCGCTCAGCTCGGCCAGGGTGGCCTGGACATCCGCCGGATCCAGCGCGTCATGCTGGGCGAGCTGTCCCTGTAGCCAGGGCAGATTGAAGTGTTCGCGCCCGGTGCTCTTTGGTCCGCTCTTCATGAAGAAGGGATCGCTCAGCAGCCGTTGCAGCAGCGCCGGCACGACCTGCCCCTGCGCCGCCCAGGCGCCATCGGCATCGAAGAATCGCCCCTGACTGTGGTGGATCCAGGCATCCAGCAGCACATTGCCCGGTCCGCAATCGAAGCCCCGTACGGGCAGACCCGGCGCCAGCAGGGTCACGTTGCTGAAGCCACCGATATTGAGTACCGCACGCGGGCGATCCAGGCCGAAGAGATCGGCATGGAAGGCCGGGACCAGGGGTGCCCCCTGACCCCCGGCGGCCAGGTCGCGACGGCGGAAGTCGGCGACCACGTCGATACCGCTCAACTCGGCCAGCAGGGCGGCATCGCCGATCTGCAGGGTGTAGCCCTGTGCCGGTAGATGGCGGATGGTCTGGCCGTGGCTACCCACGGCGCGGATATCTGCGGAGGTCAGTCCCTGCTGGGCCAGCAACTCGGCGATACCCCGGGCGGCCAGCCTGACCCAGGCCTGTTCGGCCCGGGCGATGCGCTCTATCTCGTTGTCGCCAGGCGCGCACAGCGCCAGCAGCTCCTGGCGTAGCGCGTCCGGCATGGGCACGCCCAGGGCGGCGACGAAACGGGTCCGCTCGTCCTGTTCGATCAGGGCAATATCCAGTCCATCCAGACTGGTACCGGACATTACCCCCAGGTAGCGCTCCATCTCAGCGCTTGTTCATCGCGAGCAGAGAGGCACGTTCCTGGTCCATGCGGGCCATGAGCGGCTGGCTCTGCGCCAGGAAACGCGAGATCTCGTTCTTGGCGATGGGATCGGCCATGGGCAGCTTCACCCCGAGCGGATCGACGTGGTTGCCGTTGATGCGGAACTCATAGTGCAGGTGCGGACCAGTCGCCAGGCCGGTCATGCCCACGTAGCCGATCACCTGGCCCTGCTTCACCGAGGCACCGGCCTGCATGCCCTTGGCGATCCGGCTCATGTGGCCATAGACGGTGGTGTAGGTCTTGCCGTGCTGGATCATCACCACGTTGCCGTAGCCATTCTCGCGACCGGCCTTGGCGATCTTGCCGTCGCCGGTGGCATGGATCGGCGTACCGGTGGGCGCGGCATAGTCGACGCCCTTATGCGCGCGCATCTTGTTCAGCACCGGGTGGAAGCGGCCCATGGTGAAGCGCGAGCTGATCCGCGAGAACTCCACCGGGGTACGGATGAAGGCCTTGCGCATGCTGCCGCCTTCCGCCGTGTAGTAGTTGGTGGTGCCGTTCTTGGCGGTGTAGCGCACGGCCGTGTAGGCCTTGCCCTTGTTGACGAAGCGAGCGGCCAGGATATTGCCGTAGCCGACGTGCCTGCCGTTGACCACCTTGTCCTCGTAGACCACCTCGAATTCGTCGCCTTCCTGGATGTCCAGCGCGAAGTCGATGTCGTAGCCGAAGATGGTGGCCAGCGCCATGGTCATGTCATGGGACAGCCCGGCCTTTTGCGCCGAGGCGAACAGCGAACTGCTGATCCGGCCCTGGGCATAGGCCTTGCGGATGTCCGGGGTGACGGTCTTGTGCTCGACCTCGTAGCCCTGGTCGGACTTGACCAGCGACAGGGTCTGCAACGCGGTGAGCTTGGTGCGCACCGCCAGCAGGTCACCCGAAGTATCACGCTGGAATTCGATCTTCTGGCCCACCCGCAGGCGAGTCAGCTTCTTGGCTTCCTTGCTGCTGGCCAGCACCTCGTGCACCACGGCAGCGGCAAGGCCGGCCCGCTCGAACAGGGTCGAGAGGGTGTCGCCCTTGCGCACGGTTTCGGTCTTCCACTGCGGCTCGACGCGTTCCGCGGCGGC
>NZ_CP017024.1:407500-1015000 GCF_014522265.1 Pseudomonas oryzihabitans | reverse complement strand
CTTCCGTTGAAAAGGCAGGGGATGACTTGTGGATCGGAGTGAAAGGCTAATCAAGCTCGGAGATAGCTGGTTCTCCTCGAAAGCTATTTAGGTAGCGCCTCATGTATCACTCTGGGGGGTAGAGCACTGTTTCGGCTAGGGGGTCATCCCGACTTACCAAACCGATGCAAACTCCGAATACCCAGAAGTGCCGAGCATGGGAGACACACGGCGGGTGCTAACGTCCGTCGTGAAAAGGGAAACAACCCAGACCGTCAGCTAAGGTCCCAAAGTCCTGGTTAAGTGGTAAACGATGTGGGAAGGCTTAGACAGCTAGGAGGTTGGCTTAGAAGCAGCCACCCTTTAAAGAAAGCGTAATAGCTCACTAGTCGAGTCGGCCTGCGCGGAAGATGTAACGGGGCTCAAACCAGGCACCGAAGCTACGGGTATCACCTTTGGTGATGCGGTAGAGGAGCGTTCTGTAAGCCTGTGAAGGTGAGTTGAGAAGCTTGCTGGAGGTATCAGAAGTGCGAATGCTGACATGAGTAACGACAATGCGAGTGAAAAACTCGCACGCCGAAAGACCAAGGGTTCCTGCGCAACGTTAATCGACGCAGGGTGAGTCGGTCCCTAAGGCGAGGCTGAAAGGCGTAGTCGATGGGAAACGGGTTAATATTCCCGTACTTCTAGTTACTGCGATGGGGGGACGGAGAAGGCTAGGCCAGCTTGGCGTTGGTTGTCCAAGTTTAAGGTGGTAGGCTGACTGTTTAGGTAAATCCGGACAGTTAAGGCCGAGAGCTGATGACGATCCTTCTTTTAGAAGGAGAAGTGGTTGATGCCATGCTTCCAGGAAAAGCCTCTAAGCTTCAGGTAACTAGGAACCGTACCCCAAACCGACACAGGTGGTCGGGTAGAGAATACCAAGGCGCTTGAGAGAACTCGGGTGAAGGAACTAGGCAAAATGGCACCGTAACTTCGGGAGAAGGTGCGCCGGTGAGGGTGAAGGGTTTACCCCGTAAGCTCATGCCGGTCGAAGATACCAGGCCGCTGCGACTGTTTATTAAAAACACAGCACTCTGCAAACACGAAAGTGGACGTATAGGGTGTGACGCCTGCCCGGTGCCGGAAGGTTAATTGATGGGGTTAGCGCAAGCGAAGCTCTTGATCGAAGCCCCGGTAAACGGCGGCCGTAACTATAACGGTCCTAAGGTAGCGAAATTCCTTGTCGGGTAAGTTCCGACCTGCACGAATGGCGTAACGATGGCGGCGCTGTCTCCACCCGAGACTCAGTGAAATTGAAATCGCTGTGAAGATGCAGTGTATCCGCGGCTAGACGGAAAGACCCCGTGAACCTTTACTGTAGCTTTGCACTGGACTTTGAGCTTGCTTGTGTAGGATAGGTGGGAGGCTTTGAAGCGTGGACGCCAGTCTGCGTGGAGCCATCCTTGAAATACCACCCTGGCAATCTTGAGGTTCTAACTCTGGTCCGTTATCCGGATCGAGGACAGTGTATGGTGGGCAGTTTGACTGGGGCGGTCTCCTCCTAAAGAGTAACGGAGGAGTACGAAGGTGCGCTCAGACCGGTCGGAAATCGGTCGTAGAGTATAAAGGCAAAAGCGCGCTTGACTGCGAGACAGACACGTCGAGCAGGTACGAAAGTAGGTCTTAGTGATCCGGTGGTTCTGTATGGAAGGGCCATCGCTCAACGGATAAAAGGTACTCCGGGGATAACAGGCTGATACCGCCCAAGAGTTCATATCGACGGCGGTGTTTGGCACCTCGATGTCGGCTCATCACATCCTGGGGCTGAAGCCGGTCCCAAGGGTATGGCTGTTCGCCATTTAAAGTGGTACGCGAGCTGGGTTTAGAACGTCGTGAGACAGTTCGGTCCCTATCTGCCGTGGACGTTTGAGATTTGAGAGGGGCTGCTCCTAGTACGAGAGGACCGGAGTGGACGAACCTCTGGTGTTCCGGTTGTCACGCCAGTGGCATTGCCGGGTAGCTACGTTCGGAAGAGATAACCGCTGAAAGCATCTAAGCGGGAAACTTGCCTCAAGATGAGATCTCACTGGAGCCTTGAGCTTCCTGAAGGGCCGTCGAAGACTACGACGTTGATAGGTCGGGTGTGTAAGCGCTGTGAGGCGTTGAGCTAACCGATACTAATTGCCCGTGAGGCTTGACCATATAACACCCAAACAATCTGACCGTGGTCAGAGCGTGAGGAAGACGACGCCGAAAACCGGCGCGTGGGTTCGCAAGACCCCAAAGACGAGTTGTCTACTTCGATCACAGACCCAATTGGGCCAGCTAGGCAGCCTCATCGCCTGGTCAGCCAACCGAATTGCTTGACGAACATAGAGCATTGGAACCACCTGATCCCTTCCCGAACTCAGAAGTGAAACGATGCATCGCCGATGGTAGTGTGGGGTTTCCCCATGTGAGAGTAGGTCATCGTCAAGCGCCTAACACCCAGCACCCCCGCTCAGTTCATTCTGGCGGGGGTGTTGTCTTTGGGGCGGGAAAAGTTCGACCGGGCGTCAGGGCGCTTAGGCGCTGGGAGCAGCTAATTGGCTAACGGAAGCCTGAAGCCGCATAGCTGAGGGTGCCCTCACCCTAGCCCTCTCCCCGGGGGAGAGGGGACCAAAAGGGCGCGGCGGCGGCGTTGGAGCAGTGCCTGCTAGGCAGGTACAGCTTTAAGTCTGCAAGAGCTCAAGAGCCCAACAGCCCGGCTGCGCCGGGCTGTTGGGTTGGAAGCACGGCACAGAATCATCGTAGGTTGGCGCTGAGCGCAGCGAAGCCCAACGATGAGGTCCGTTGCAGGCATCAAGCGAACGGCGGCGAGGCGGTGAGGGGGGCAAGGCTGGAGTATGGATGTTGGGCTTCGCCAGGCTCAGCCCAACCTACCGCAGCACCTAAGGCGGCGTTACGCGAGCAGGAAAAAGCCCGGCATGTGCCGGGCTTTTTGCGTTCTGAAGGGGGCTCAAGCGGGTTCGGGCAGAGCCAGGTCGCGTTTGGCGATGTATTTCCAGTCGGCTTCGTCGATGTAGATGCCACCGGGGCCGCTGCCGCCTTCGAGGTCGATGGCGACCTGGGCGCTGACCTGGGGCTTGACGCTGGCCAGGATGGGCACGAAGCCCAGTTGCTGACTGGTTTCGATCAGCGCCTGCTGGTTGCGTTCGTCGATGTCGGCGGCTTCGTCCAGGTAGTAGGGCAGGCGGATCTTGGCGGCCTGCTCCCGGTCCATCAGGTGCAGCAACAGGTACATGTTGGTGAGTGCCTTGATGGTCATGGTGGTGCCGTTGGAGGCGGCGCCGTCGATGTCGGTGTGCAGAATCGGCTGGCCGCCCTGCTTGGTGATCTCGAAGGCCAACTCAAAGAGGTCCTTGAGGCCGAGCTGATTGCCGTTGGCGGCCACCAGGCGTGCCAGGTATTCCTTGGCATCCTCGTTCTTCTGGTCCTGGCTGCTGTCCTGGGTGAGATCGAAGACCGAGAGGGTCTCGCCTTCCTCGTACTGACCCGCGCTGTGGATGATCTGGTCGATGTGCTTGAGCGCTTCCTTATTGGGCGCCAGGACGATGCGGAAGCTCTCCAGGTTGGAGACCTGCTTGCGATTGATCTCGCGGTTGAACAGCTGCAGCTGGTGTTCGAGGTTGTCGTAGTCGCTGCGGATGTTTCTCAGGGTCCGGGCGATGTCGGTGACGGCAGCGCGGCGGGCCTTGGCCAGGGTCAGGGCTTCGTCCTGGCGATGGGCATAGGCATTCACCAGCAGCTGCAGGCGGCGCTCGGGATCTTCCTCGTTGTCGAACTTGGCGACGCCCTTGAGGCGGACCTGGGCATAGAGCGCCTCTATCTGGGTGTCGGCACGCTGCAGGGCCTGCCAGCTGTCCTGGTAGTCGTTGAGCAGCGGCAGCAGGTTCTCCAGGGAATCGTCCACCGCTTCCATGAAGGGCGTGCCCGGGGGCAGGTCGGTGGGCAGCAGCTGGCGGCGGCGCAGGGCGTCGGCCAGGGTACGGTCCCTGGCTTCCAGGTCGGCGAGCTGGCGGCCAATCAGTTGCAGCCTGGCGGATAGTTGCTGGACACGCTCGGTGAAGGCATCGCCGGCGCGTCTCAGTTCGTCCTGAGCGGCTTCCAACTGGGCCAGCTGTTCGAGCTTTTCGTTTTCCTCGGCACTGAGGGTCTGGCAGCGACGGAAATCTTCCAGGGCCTTCTGCGCATCCAGCACCTGCTGGTAGAGCACTTCGGCCTGGGCCTTGCTGGCCTGGCGGTCGACGCTGACGCCCTGCTGGGCCTTGAGTTGCTTGAGCTCGCGCTCCAGACGGTCCTTCTGGTCACGCAGCGCGGCGCGATCGGCCAGGGCCTGCAGGGTGGGTGGCTCTATCCCCGAGAGATCGAGGGACAGGCCCGGCAATTCGAGGCGATCACCCTGGAAACGCGCCAGGATGCCTTCGAAGGTCTTTAACCAACTGCCGTCTTCCGCCAGTTCGACCCCCCTGGGGCCGAGCGGCAGGCTGAACAGCTGGCCGTTGAACAGCCGCATCAGGCGGTCGACGTCGGCCTGGCTGAATTCTTCACGCAGGCGGGCATAGCTGTTGTTGTCGGCGTGGTCGAGTTGCTGGCGAATCCCCTTGAGGCGCTGTTCCAGTTCGCGGACACGCTGGTCGAGGTCTTCGCTGCTGAACTGACTGGCCTGGGACAGGGCGCCGGCGAGTTCGTCGTGGGCGTCCTTGGCGGCCAGCAGCTGGGCTTCGAGGGGGGCGCTGGACTCCACCAGGGCGAAGCGGTGCTTGAGATGGGCCAGCTCGGCGAGCCAGCGCTGCAGGCTGCTGATCTCGCGCTCGCGGCGCATCAATTCGCTGGTGCCGTCGCGCTGGCTCTGCTGCAGGCCATCCTGCTCCTGGCGATAGTGTTCGGTCTGGGCCAGGAGTTCGTCGCGGCGGTCGAGGGCATAGTGCTGCCAGCTGCCGAGCAGGCTGTCGAGCAAGGGCGAGAGGCGATGCAGCTTGCCCCTCAGGCGATCGCGCTGTTCGACGCCATTGGCCAGGGCTTCCACCAGCGGGCCGGCGGCGACCAGCGCCTGGTAGTCCTGCTCCATGCGGCGGACATCGCGGAAGGCTTCCTCGCAGGCGGCGATGTAGTCGACGCTGCCGGATCTCAGGCTGTGCTCGAAGGCATCGAGAAACAGCTGCTTGAGCTTGGCCGCGGTGATCTCGCGCATGTGCAGCAGGTTGATGAACAGGGCGCGGAAGGTCTTGAGACTCTGTTCGCTGGTGGATCGCAGCGGAATCAGCGTCAGGTCCAGGGGGATGCTGGTATGGCCGCCGACCAGCAGGCGGCGCAATTCGTCGGGCTTGACCTCATAGGCCTTATGGCCGGCGCGTTCCAGGCTGGCGAACAGCTCGCGCTGGCGCAGGCAGGCGCCGTCGCGCTGGTAGTGGGCCAGGTCCAGTTCGCCGGCATAGGCGAAGAACTGGTGACCGAAGCCGCCCCCCGGGCCGCGACCGGCCACGCCGATGACGTGGGGGCCGTGGGCCAGGCGCAGCTCGATGAGGATGTAGCTGGTGTCGGTGGCGAAGTAGAACTTGCGCGACTGCTCGTTGCTGTACTTGCCGAAGCTCATGTCGGAGAGCCGCGCCAGGATGGGGAATTGCAGGGCGTTGATCGAGGCGCTCTTGCCCAGGTTGTTGGCCCCGTAGACCGACAGCGGCTGTTCCAGCGGAAAGAGGCCGAGGCTGTAGCCGGCGGTGTTGAGCAGGGCGAAGCGGCTGATGCCGTAGCGGATCATAGGTCGAACTCCCGTTCTGCGGCGATGGCGCGGGCCAGGGCGGCCTCTTCGTCATCCTCGTCGGCGCCTTCCGGCGCGGTGCCGTCTTCGTCGCTGGCGAGGGTCGGCGTCGGCAGTGGCAGGTCGCTGGCATGCAGGCCGGCGGCCAGGTCGCGATCCTGTTGCACGGTCAGGCAGACATCGAGGAAGCGGTGCATGGGCGGCAGGAAACGGTAGGTGCCGTTGCTGTCCAGGGCGAAGCCGAGCTGGGTCAGGCGGCGCAGGATCTTTTCCTCCAGCTCTTCCTGGGTGGTGACCTCGGCCTGCAGGAAGAGGTCGCGGTACTTGTCCAGCAGCGCCGGCAGTTCGTGGCGGCCCAGGGTACCGCCATCGAGCACGGCCAGCGGATCGCGACCCTGGTCGGCCAGGTGCTCGACCAGGATGAAGGTGAACAGCGCCAGGCGCTGGGCGGTCTTGTTGACCTGGGCGCCCATCTGCTCGGGCACGAAGTAGTAGAAGCCGCGCGGATCGCAGACCAGTTCGAAGCCGAGGGCGCGGAACAGCGCGCGGTACTGGTCCTGCTGCTGGCTGAGCTGGGCATAGCTCTCGGGCTCGCTGCGGGACAGGTGATAGCCCTTGAACAGCTCGCGGAAGATGGGCGCGAGCTGGGTCATTTCATTGAGGTCAAGTTGCATGGGCGTCGCTCGCGGGAGATCGGGCGGTCAGGGCGTAGGAGCACAGGCTGACGCGGTGTTCGAGGGTGTCGTAGTGGCGGCGGTCCAGGCGCTGGCGCTGGAAGCGCGCATCGCGGGACAGGCGCGAGAACCAGTAGAGCAGCTCGTCGGTATCGCCGGCCGGCTCCTGCTCCAGCAACCAGGCCATGAGGTCGGGCAGCGGCAGGGCGTCCTGGCAGAGATCAAGCATCTCGCGGGCGGTGCGGGGCGCCGCCGGGCGCTCGCTGTCGCGCGGCCGATTGGCCTGGCTGGGAAAGCGCGCCGGCTTGGGCTCGAAGCGGGCCAGGGCGTAGACATAGCTTTCAACCTGGGCGGTGGTGCCGAGAAAGACACTCTGCGGCCGGCTGAACAGCGGCAGGGCGGCCTGGGGTACGGCGTCGAGGCCCTTGCGGCGGATGGTGGCCAGGGCCAGGGCGGCGCCCCGGGTCACGGCATTGTGCCGGCGCGCTTCCTCGCGCAGCGGCAGCAGCAATTCGCGGGCACGACGCAGGGCCAGCTGGGCGGCGTTGTGCATCTCCAGGATGCGCGCCTGGGTGCGCAGCAACAGGTCGTCGTCGACCAGGTGGCCGAGGCGCTGCTGTTCGCCCAGCAGGTGCAGGAGCACCTGCTCGACGCGGTGGACACCCCGTTCGAAGGCGCCGTCGGCGGCCACCAGCTGGATCATCGGCTCGACGTATTCATCCCAGGTGGCCAGCACCTCGGCATAACGCTGGCGCAGGGGGATCTGGCGATCGCTGGTCTTGGCGCGCTCGGCGACGCCTTCCAGGGCATGGCCATCGTTGGCCAGCTTCTTGAGGACATCGCGCACGCGCATGTCGAGCAGGCGCAGCTGGCGGACGAGGTCCGGGCCGTCGCGATTGTCGAAGGCTTCGCGGATGTGACCGGCGAGGCGTTCCAGGTGGCGCAGGTAGGCTTCGATCTCCAGGCACAGGCCCAGCCGGTGTTCGCGTCTGAGATAGCCGAGGAAGTCGTGGATCTGACCATTGAGCTCGAAGCGATTGGGACTCTTGGCCACCGGCACCAGGATGTCCAGGCGGATCCAGGTGTCGAGCAGGGCGGTGAGGTCGGCCGGCGTGCGCTCGAGCAGCTGCTCGGCCAGGCGGGCACGCAACTCGGCCAGGCCCAGGGTGCCGCTGTCGAAGTGGGCGCACAGCGGGTCGATGAGGTGCCAGTGTTCGGCGAGGGTACGCAGGACGCGTTTGGGGTCGATCATGGCGGGGACCGCACCAGACAAAAGCGCCATTGTACTCCAGACGCCAAAGCCTTCGATGTGACCCCGGTGGGACCGATGGGCAGGGCGGCCTTTCGATCCGCGGCGATCCGCGCGACAATGCCGCCCCGCATAATCCCGCCGCGTAACAGCGCAGGCTCTTAGGATCCGCCCATGTCCGACCCCGCCCCTTCCACCAGCCCCTCGCTTGCCGCCGAGGCGCGTCGTCGCGCCTATCTGCAGGCGTTGCAGCTGGATGTCTGGGTGCCGCGCACGGTGTTGCCCTTCGCCGCGCCTTCGCGCCCGGAAGCCCTGTGGGTCGAGGAGCCGGAAGCGGCGCCTGTCGTGGCTCGGGTGGTACGCCCGGAGCCGGTGGCCAAGACCGCGCCGGCCGCTGCGGTAGCCGAGGCACCGCCGGCGAATCGGCCGCGCATCGAGATCCCGCGACCTGCGGCGTTGAAGCCGGCTGCGCCCCCGTGGCCGAGCCGGAACCGGAACGTGCGCCGCCGCCAGCGCGGGAGCCGGCGCCCCGTTTTGCCTTGCAGTTGTTGCAGGCCGGGCGCTGCCTGCTGCTGCTGGAGTTGCCTACCGGCGATACCCTGGGGGTGCGGGATCCGGCCTACCTGCTGCTCCGGGATCTGCTGCGCGCTGCCGGCCTGCCGGACACGCCGCGGATCGTCAGTGAAGAGCCCATTCGCTGGCCACTGCTCAACAACGGTCAACTCGA
Organism: Pseudomonas oryzihabitans; assembly: GCF_014522265.1. Taxonomy (GTDB): domain Bacteria; phylum Pseudomonadota; class Gammaproteobacteria; order Pseudomonadales; family Pseudomonadaceae; genus Chryseomonas; species Chryseomonas aestiva. The sequence goes on along the minus strand of NZ_CP017024.1, from coordinate 1,006,589 downwards.
CCAGGGGCCGGCGGCGGCCGCTGAATTCGTGCAGAGCTTCGTCTCGGGGCACCAGGAGCGCCTGGGCGAGGGCCTGGGACTCTGGCTGATCGGTGTGGCCGCGCGACGCTGCAGCGGGGTCGAGGATGCGCAGCTCACGGGGGTGGAGCGGGACACCGCCCTGGGCCCGGCCTGGCTGGTGCCGGGACTGGATATCCTGATGGAAGAGCCGGCCGCCAAGGCCGCGCTCTGGCAAGCCATGCGCCCGTTGCGGCGCCGCTGGATGGAACGGCAATGAACGATGCGGTGAGCTTTCGGCGGATGACCGAAGCCGATCTGAACACGGTGTTGAAGATCGAATATCAGGCCTTCAGCCATCCCTGGACCCGCGGCATCTTCACCGATGCGCTCAGGTCCTACGACTGCTGGGTGATGACGGCTGGCGAGCAGCAGGTGGGGCACGGGGTGATCAACGTCATTCTCGACGAGGCTCATCTGCTCAATATCACCATCAAGCCGGAAAGCCAGGGCCGGGGACTCGGCCTGCGGCTGCTGGAACACCTGCTGCAGGAAGCGCGCAAGGCCAAGGCCAACGAGTGTTTCCTAGAGGTACGCGCCAGCAATCAGTCGGCCTATCGGCTGTACGAACGCTATGGCTTCAACGAGATCGGCCGCCGGCGGGACTATTATCCCGCGGTCGGCGGCCGGGAAGATGCGCTGGTGATGGCCTGTACGCTGCTCGACTAGGCCGTCAGCGGCCTCAGTGATCGGCGCGTTTTTCGTCCAGATCCAGGCTGGTGTCGCCGGCGAGGTCTTCGTCGTTCGCATCCAGATCGGCGTAGCGGGCCTCTCGCTGGGTCTCGGCTTCGTTGGGTGCGTCGGCTTCGCCGTCCCAGGCCTCGCCATCCAGCGGATGGCTGCGACCGAGTTCGGCTTCGTCCTGACCGGAGCCGCCGCCGATGTCGCTGTCCTCGACCACGCTCAGTTCCTTGTCGTTCGGCCAGGCATCGCCGTAGTCGGTCGGCGAGCGCGCGCCGGTTTCGTCCAGCAGGGTCTCGGGGCTGGCGTCGTCCATCGTCGGTTGATGATCCAGGGTTTCGCCGCCGGTCATGCCGGCCTGGCGCACGCGCTCTTCGGGAAACTGGCCTTCATAGTCGCGCGCGTCCATTTCGTCGCCGATGCGACCACCGCGCTCGTCCTTGCGATCGCTGAAGTCGAGTTCGCGCATGTCACCCATGCGGTCCTGAATGTCGTCGATCTCTTCGGGGGTCTTGGTGATGTCGGGCTTGTTCATGGTGGTCTCCAAAGGCAGGGCTGCTAGAGCATCTCCCTGAATCCGACTACGCGCCGGCAAGGGGAATTCCTCGGCACCGCCGGAAGATGTGAACGAACCATACGATGACCCGGCAGTCGTACCTTCCATGATCGACCTCGACAGCCTCACCTCATCGGGCCAGCCGCTGGCCTTCTTCTTCGATCTGGATGGCACCCTGGCAGAATTGCAGCCACGTCCGGAACAGGTTTTCATTCCCGCTGAAACCCTCGCTGCCCTTGAACAGCTGGCGCGCCACCATGGCGTCGCCGTGGTTTCCGGGCGGCCGCTGGCGGAGATCGACGGCTTCACGGCGCCGCTGCGGCTGCCAGCGGCTGGCGTCCATGGCGCCGAGTGGCGCGATCCCCAGGGCGAGATCCATCGGGTGAGCCTGGATGCGGAGATGCTGGCGCACGTCGGTCGGCGCCTGGAGACCGCACTGGCGGCGCATCCGGACCTGCTGCTCGAACGCAAGAGCGTGGCCTTCGCCCTGCACTATCGCCAGGCGCCGGACAAGGAAGCCCTGGTTCGCGAACTGGCTGAAGGCATCGCCGCCGACCATCCCGAATTCAAGTTGCAGCCGGGCAAGTGCGTCTTCGAACTCAAGCCCGCTGCGGCGAGCAAGGGTGAGGCCATCGCCCGTTTTCTCGAACTGGAACCCTTTGCCGGCTGCCTGCCGGTGTTTCTCGGTGACGATCGCACCGATGAAGAGGGGTTCACTGTCGTCAATGCGCGAGGCGGTCTGACCGTCAAGGTAGGGGAGGGGGAGACGGTCGCCAAGACCCGCCTGCCTTCGGTGGAAGCGGTAGCCCTCTGGCTGCAGCAGCTGAGCCGTGACCTCGCGCCACATTATAAGCAAGGAGACTAGGATGAGCCGTTTAGTGGTGGTATCGAATCGGGTGGCCCCGATCGAGGAAGGCAAGGCGACCGCGGGTGGTCTGGCGGTGGGTGTCCTGGACGCCCTGCGCAAGTCGGGTGGCATCTGGTTCGGCTGGAATGGCGATACGGTCAAGGAGAACGGGCCGGCCAAGACCCAGACCAAGGACAATATCGACTATGTGACCTTCGGCCTGACCAAGCGCGACTACGACCACTACTACCGCGGCTTTTCCAACGCCACCCTCTGGCCGATCTTCCATTATCGAATCGACCTGGCGCGTTACAACCGTGAAGAGTACGACGGCTATCGACGCGTCAACATGGCCATGGCCGAGCGCCTGAAGCCCTTGCTCAAGCCCGATGACATCATCTGGGTGCACGACTACCACCTGATTCCCTTCGCCGAAGCCTGCCGCATGCTGGGCATTCGCAACCGCATCGGGTTCTTCCTGCACATTCCCTTCCCGGCGCCGGAGATCCTCACCGCCATCCCGCCGCACAACGAATTGCTCAAGACCCTGTGCTTCTATGACCTGATCGGCTTCCAGACCGATACCGACCAACTGGCCTTCCAGGACTACATCACCCGCGAGGTGCGTGGCGTGCTGGAGAAGGACGGCAGCCTGACCGCCTACGGTCATAACTTCCGGGTCGGCGTTTATCCCATCGGCGTAATGCCAGACGTCATCCAGAAGCAGGCCGAGTCCTATCGCACGCGGCGCCAGTTCATCTCGCGCAGCATCGAGGGCGTGCCCTACAAGACCATCGTCAGCGTCGACCGCCTCGACTATTCCAAGGGGCTGGTGGAGCGCTTCCAGGCGTTCGAAAAACTGCTGGAGCATTTCCCCGAGCATCACCGGGCGGTGCAATTCGTGCAGATCGCGCCCTCGTCTCGGGCGGACGTGGTCTCCTACCAGAACATCCGGCGTCAGCTGGAGAGCCATGCCGGCCATATCAACGGCCATTTCTCCGAGCTGGACTGGACGCCGATCCGCTACCTGAACAAGAGCTACGACCGACGCACGGTGATGGGGCTGTTCCGCTCCTCCGACGTCGGCCTGGTGACGCCGTTGCGCGATGGCATGAACCTGGTGGCCAAGGAGTACGTGGCGGCCCAGGATCCGGAAAATCCGGGCGTGCTGGTGCTGTCGCGCTTCGCCGGTGCGGCGCGCGAACTCAATTCGGCGTTGATCGTGAATCCCTATGACCATGTCGGCATGGCCGAGGCGCTGGACCGGGCGCTGCGCATGCCGCTGGAAGAGCGCAAATCGCGCTACGAAGACATGATGCGGGTGATCCGCAAAGCGGATCTGGCCTCCTGGCGGGACAACTTCCTGCGCGATCTGCGGGCCTTCAGCTCCAAGGCGCTGGTGCAGTCCATCGAGACCCAGGACGCGGCTGCTGGGGAAGAGCTGGAGAGCAAGCAGAAGGTCGCCCTGTAAGCGTGTTGCGCGGTGATGGAGCCCGGCTTAGGCCGGGCTTTTTCATGGGGTGAGGCTGAGGTTTGGTGGGAAGGGGCCCTCACCCTAGCCCTCCCCGGAGGGAGAGGGGACGAGGAGCGGTGCTAGTTGTGGCTTGGGTCTGCTTCTGCTGGACTCTTCCGGGGCGGGAAGGCTGTCCGGGGGAGAGAGTGGGGCGGGGCCCTCACCCTAGCCCTCTCCCGAGGGGAGAGGGGACGAAGAGCGGTGCTAGCTGTGGCTTGGGTCTGCTTTTGCTGGACTTTTCCGTGGGCGGGAAGGCTGTCCGGGGGAGAGCGGGGCGGGGCCCTCACCCTAGCCCTCTCCCGGAGGGAGAGGGGACTAAAAGCGGTGCCGCGGTGGGCTTTTTCGTGGGCAATAAAAAAGGGTCAGCTTACGCTGACCCTTGGAAATAGGTGGTGGCTACGCAGGGACTTGAACCCCGGACCCCAGCATTATGAATGCTATGCTCTAACCAGCTGAGCTACGTAGCCATCCGAGGCGCGCATTATTGGCAAGGCGCCGGTGGCTGTCAAGCCTTCTGCTCAAGAAATTTCTGTTTGTCGATCAAGCGTTTGCGCGGCCCGCCGGGGCTGGTTCGGCTAGTCGTCCTCGTCCAGCGGCAGCTGGATCTCGTCCATCTTCAGCTCCAGGCGATAGCCCAGGGCCAGGAACAGCGCCTGGCACAGGCAGAGGGTGGCGCTCAGGGAGCGGAAGGCGAAGGCACTGCCTTCGTTGACCAGCAGCAGGGCGTCGGCGCGCTTGGCCAGGGGCGAGAGATTGCTGTCGGTGATGATCAGTGTCTTGGCCTTGTGGTGCTGGGCGATGCGCACGCACTGCTGACTTTCCTTGCCATAGGGACTGAAGCTGATGGCGATCAGCAGGTCGCCCTGGGCGATGCTGCGCATCTGCTCGCGATAGCCGCCGCCCAGGCCGGTGATGAGGTGGATGCGCTTGTTGGTGTGCTGCAGGTTGTAGACCAGGTAGTCGGCCACGGCGAAGGAGCGGCGCACCCCCACCACATAGATGTTCTCGGCGTTCACCAGCAGGTCGACGGCCTTGTCGAAGGCGGCGTCGTCCAGCTCTTCGGCCAGTCGATCCAGCCCCGAGCGGGTGGCGTTGATGCACTCGCGGGCCAGATCGCCGCTGCTGGCGCGCTGGCTCTTGTTGGCGATCATGCTGCGGATGCGCTGCTGGTAGTTCTGTACCGGCGTGGTCTTGTGGGTGTAGGCCTCGCGAAACAACGCCTGCATCTCGCTGAAGCCCTTGAAGCCGAAGCGCTGGGAGAAGCGCACGATGGCCGAGGGATGCACCTCGCACTGCCCGGCGATGTCGCTGATGCGATCGACCATGACCCTGTCGCTCTGCTGGCTGACATAGGCGGCCACCCGTTTCAGCTGGCGTGGCAGGGCCTCGTAGTCACGGGCGATGCAGGCCAGCAACTGCTCGACGTTGCCGGGCGGATCGGCCAGCGGCGCGCTGCTGAGGGGGTCGTCGGCCGGGGAGTCGGAGGACATGGGCAATCTCGCGGTAGGGATTCTTGTGCCGGCAACTTAACCCATTCGCCGGGCGGCGTCGAAGTGGGACGGCAGGCGCAGTGTACGCCAGTTATGGAAATTAAATTCCATAAAATCTCATGTGGAAAATTTGTTGATTTGTCCGCGGCGTCGTTCTAGCCTGAGCTCACTCACACGTTCGGCCCCTCGGGTCCGCGCGGTTGGCCGATAACAATAAGCAGGAGCCACCCATGGGTGATCATTTCTTCGCCAGCGGGCGCCAGTTGGATGTCATCTGCCTGGGGCGACTGGGCGTCGACCTCTATGCGCAGCAGATCGGGGCGCCACTGGAAGACGTCAGCAGCTTCGCCAAGTACCTGGGGGGATCCTCCGCCAACATCGCCTTCGGCACCGCGCGCCTGGGGCTGAAGTCGGCGATGCTGACCCGGGTCGGTGACGACCACATGGGCCGCTTCCTGACTCGGACGCTGGCGCAGGAAGGCTGCGACACCCGCGGTATCCAGGTGGATCGCGAGCGCCTCACCGCCCTGGTGCTGCTGGGCATCAAGGACCGCGAGACCTTTCCCCTGGTGTTCTATCGCGAGAATTGCGCCGACATGGCGCTGGGCGCGGACGACATCGACGAGGCCTTCATCGCCAGCGCCAAGGCACTGTTGATCACCGGTACCCACTTCTCCACCGAGGGGGTGTTCCAGGCCAGCAGCCGGGCGCTGGACTACGCCGAGCGCAACGGCGTGAAGCGGGTGCTGGACATCGACTACCGCCCGGTGCTCTGGGGGCTGACCGGCAAGGCCGATGGCGAGACCCGCTTCATCGCCAGTGCCGAGGTCAGCGCCCATGTGCAGCGCATCCTGCCGCGCTTCGACCTGGTGGTGGGCACCGAAGAGGAATTCCAGATCGCCGGGGGCAGCGAAGACCTGCTCACCGCCCTGCGCCGGGTCCGCGACGTGACCGCGGCGACCCTGGTGGTCAAGCTTGGCGCCCAGGGCTGCACGGTGATCCAGGGTGCCATTCCGGCGCGTCTCGAGGAAGGCGAGATCCATCGTGGCATCCGCGTCGAGGTGCTCAATGTGCTGGGTGCGGGCGATGCCTTCATGTCCGGCTTCCTGCGCGGCTGGCTGACCGGCGGCAACGATGCCGAATGCTGCCGGCTGGCCAATGCCTGCGGCGGGCTGGTGGTGTCGCGCCACGGCTGCGCCCCGGCCATGCCGACCCTGGCCGAGCTGGATTACCTCAACCACAGTCCGGTACCCATCACCCGTCCCGACCTCGATCCGGTGCTGACCCGGCTGCACCGGGTCAGCACGCGGCGGCGCCAGTGGCAGCCGCTGTTCATCTTCGCCTTCGATCACCGCTACCAGCTGGTGGAGAGCGCCCAGCGGGTGGGCGCCGACCCGGCGCGGATTCCGGCGCTCAAGCAGCTGTTCGTCCAGGCCATCGCCGAGGTCGAGCAGGACCTGCAGCGTCAGGGTGTGGCCGCCGACGTCGGGCTGCTGGCCGACGAGCGCTTCGGCCAGGACGCCCTGAATGCCGCCAGCGGCCGCGGCTGGTGGATCGCCCGGCCGGTGGAGCTGCAGAATTCGCGACCGCTGGCCTTCGAGCATGGTCGCTCGGTGGGCAGCACCCTGCTGAGCTGGCCGAGCGAGCAGATCATCAAGTGCCTGGTGCAATTCCACCCCGATGACGAGCCGCTGCTGCGGCTGGAGCAGGAGGCTCAGCTCAAGGGGCTGTATGAAGCGGCCCAGGCCAGCGGTCATGAACTCCTGCTGGAGGTCATCCCACCGAAGAACCATGCCTCCAGCCGGCCGGACGTGCTCTATCGCGCCATCAAGCGACTGTACAACCTGGGCATCTATCCCGAGTGGTGGAAGATCGAGGCGCAGCCGGCCGCCGTCTGGCAGCAACTCGACCAGTTGATCGCCGAACGCGATCCCCATTGCCAGGGCGTGGTGGTGCTGGGCCTCAACGCCCCGGCCGAAGAGTTGGCCGAAGGCTTTCGTCAGGCCAGCGCCAGCCAGCGCTGCCAGGGCTTCGCCGTGGGCCGGACCATCTTCGCCCAGCCGAGTCGGGCCTGGCTGGCCGGCGAGATCGACGACCGTGCGCTGGTCGCGCAGATCCGCAGCAACTTCGAATTCCTGATCCAGGCCTGGCGCGACGCCCGCGCCTGATCGCCTCCTGACGAGCAGCTCCGACATGACCGCACAACAACTCAAGATCGGCATCAACCCCATCTCCTGGGCCAACGACGACCTGCCGGCCCTGGGCGGCGACACCCCGCTTGCGACCATCCTGCGCGAGGGCAAGGAAATCGGCTTCCAGGGCTTCGAGCTGGGCGGCAAGTTTCCCAGCGAGCCCAAGGCGCTGGGCGAGGTACTCGGCCAGCATGACCTGGAGCTGGTGTCCGGCTGGTATTCCAGCGGCCTGGCGCACCGGGATGTTGAGGTCGAGATCGAGGCGATCCGTCCGCATTGCCGGCTGCTGGCCGAGAACGGCGCCAAGGTGCTGGTCTACGGCGAGGTGGCCGGCTCCATCCAGGGGCAGCGCCGGCCGCTGATCGAGCGGCCGCGCTTCCACAGCGACGCCGCCTGGCAGGCCTATGCCGAGAAGCTCGATCGCCTGGCCGCCTTCACCCTGAGCCAGGGCCTGCGCCTGGCCTATCACCACCACATGGGCGCCTATGTGGAAGCGCCCGAGGACATCGCCCGGCTGATGGCGCTGACCTCTCCGGACGTCGGCCTGCTGTTCGATGCCGGCCATTGCTACATGGGCGGTGGCGATCCCCTGAGCGTGCTGCAGCAACATATCGACCGGGTCTGCCACGTGCACTTCAAGGACGTGCGCAAGGCCGTGGTGCAGCTGGCGCGCAACCACCAGTGGAGCTTTCCGGACTGCATCCTCAACGGCACCTTCACCGTGCCGGGTGACGGCGACATCGATTTCTCGGCGCTGCTCAAGGTGCTGGTGGCTGCCGGCTATGAAGGCTGGCTGGTGGTGGAGGCCGAGCAGGACCCGGCCGTGGCGCCGGCCTACGAATACGCCAAGAAGGGCTACGACCATCTGCGCCAGCTGGTGGCGCAGGCCACTGCCTGAGGAGGAATCCGATGAATCTGCTCGTCAAAGCCGACCGTAGCGCCCGCGACATCGTCAGCGTCCCGGCCGGCGCCCTGGACTATGTCGGCTTCGCCGCCCATCGCCTGCAACCGGGAGAGTCCCTGCCGGTGCTGGCGGGCGATCTGGAGGTCTGCATCGTGCTGCTCAGCGGCGGTGCCAGTATCGAGGGCGGGCATCCGCAGCTGGGCGCCTTCGCCTGGCGCGGGCTGGTCGGTCGTCAGAGCGTCTTCGAAGACGTCTCGCCCTATGCCGCCTACCTGCCGCCCGGCAGCGAGGCGCGGGTGACCGCCGACAGCACCGCCGAAATTGCCATCTGCACCTCGCCCGGCAATCCGCTGGTGGCGGACCGGCTGCCACCGCGGCTGATCGAGCCGGCGAGCATGCAGCGATCCACCCGCGGCAAGGGTGCCAATACCCGCTATGTCTGCGACATCCTGCCGGACACGGCGGCGGCCCATTCGCTGCTGGTGGTGGAGGTGCGCACCCCGTCCGGGCATTCCTCCAGCTATCCGCCCCATCGCCATGACCGCGACAACCTGCCGGCGGAGAGTCTGCTGGAGGAGTCCTACTACCACCGCATCGATCCGGGGCAGGGCTTCGTCTTCCAGCGCGTCTACACCGACGAGCGCGACCTGGACCAGGCCATGGCGGTGGAAGACCACGACGTGGTGCTGGTGCCGCGCGGCTATCACCCGGTCAGCGTGCCCTATGGCTACGAGTCCTATTACCTCAACGTGATGGCCGGCCCCCGGCGCGTCTGGAAATTCCACAACGATCCGCAGCACGAGTGGCTGCTGACTCGCTAACCCCTTTCGCATTCGCCGTGGCGGCGACCCCAGGACACGAGGATTCAGGACATGAGCGACACCCCCGTCATCGGGCACTACATCAACGGCGCGGTCTCGACCCAGGCCGAGCGTTTCAGCGACGTCTTCAATCCGGCCGAGGGCGTGGTCCAGGGGCGGGTCGCCCAGGCCACGGCGCAGACCGTGGATCAGGCGGTGGCGGCGGCCAAGGCGGCCTTTCCCGAGTGGTCCGAGCAATCGGCGCTGCGCCGGGCGCGCATCCTGTTCCGCTTCAAGGAGCTGCTCGACCAGCACCACCGGGAACTGGCGGCGCTGATCACCCGCGAGCACGGCAAGGTGCTGTCCGACGCCATGGGCGAGGTGACGCGCGGCATCGAGGTGGTGGAATTCGCCTGCGGCGCGCCACACCTGGCCAAGACCAGCTACAGCGACAACATCGGCGGCGGCATCGACAACTGGAACCTGCGCCAGCCGCTGGGCGTGTGCGCCGGCATCACCCCCTTCAACTTCCCGGTGATGGTGCCGCTGTGGATGATTCCCATGGCGCTGGCCACCGGCAACACCTTCATCCTCAAGCCCTCCGAGCGCGATCCCTCCGCCAGCCTGCTGCTGGCCGAGCTGCTCAAGCAGGCCGGCTTGCCCGATGGCGTATTCAACGTGGTCCAGGGTGACAAGGTGGCGGTGGATGCGCTGTTGCAGCACCCGGACGTGGAGGCCATCTCCTTTGTCGGCTCCACCCCCATCGCCGAATACATCCACCAGGAAGGCACCCGCCGCGGCAAGCGCGTCCAGGCCCTGGGCGGTGCCAAGAACCACATGATCGTGATGCCCGACGCCGACCTGGATCAGGCCGCCGATGCCCTGATCGGCGCCGGTTTCGGCTCGGCCGGCGAGCGCTGCATGGCCATCTCCATCGCCGTGGCGGTGGGCGATGTGGGCGATGCCCTGATCGAGAAACTGCTGCCGCGCATCGATGCCCTGCGGGTGCGCAACGGCGTGGAAGCCGACGCAGACATGGGACCGCTGGTGACCGGCCAGCACAAGGCCAAGGTCGAGGGCTACATCACGAAAGGGGTGGAGGAGGGCGCCAGGCTGCTGGTCGATGGCCGCAACTTCAAGGTGCCCGGCGCCGAACACGGCTTCTTCGTCGGCGCCACCCTGTTCGATGGCGTGACCCCGGAGATGACCATCTACCGTGAAGAGATTTTCGGCCCGGTGCTGGGCATCGTGCGGGTGCCGGACTTCGCCAGCGCGGTGGAACTGATCAACGCCCACGAATTCGGCAACGGCGTCTCCTGCTTCACCCGTGACGGCGGCATCGCCCGCGCCTTCGCCCGCACCATCAAGGTGGGCATGGTCGGCATCAACGTGCCCATCCCGGTGCCCATGGCCTGGCATTCCTTCGGTGGCTGGAAGAGATCCCTGTTCGGCGATCACCACGCCTATGGCGAGGAAGGCCTGCGCTTCTACACCCGCTACAAGAGCGTGATGCAGCGCTGGCCCGACAGCATCGCCAAGGGCGCCGAATTCAGCATGCCCACCGCCAAGTGACCGGGGAGAAGCCATGAGCACCCAACGTCTGACCATGGCCCAGGCCCTGGTGAAATTTCTCGACAACCAGTACCTCAGCGTCGATGGCGTCGAGACCAGATTCGTCGCCGGCGTCTTCACCATCTTCGGCCACGGCAACGTGCTCGGCCTGGGCCAGGCGCTGGAGCAGGACGCCGGAGAGCTGGTGGTGCACCAGGGGCGCAACGAGCAGGGCATGGCCCATGCCGCCACCGGCTTCGCCAAGCAGAAGCTGCGTCGGCAGATCTACGCCTGCACCTCCTCGGTGGGGCCGGGCGCGGCCAACATGCTGACCGCCGCGGCCACCGCCACCGCCAATCGCATCCCGCTGCTGCTGTTGCCCGGCGACGTCTATGCCAGTCGCCAGCCCGATCCGGTGCTGCAGCAGATCGAGCAATTCCACGACCTGTCGATCAGCACCAACGATGCCTTCCGCGCGGTGAGCAAGTACTGGGATCGCATCAACCGCCCCGAGCAGCTGATGAGCGCGGCGATCAACGCCATGCGTGTGCTGACCGATCCGGCCGAGACCGGCGCCGTGACCCTGGCGCTGCCCCAGGATGTCCAGGGCGAGGCCTACGACTACCCCGACTACTTCTTCGCCAAGCGGGTGCACCGCCTGGATCGCCGGCCGCCGGTGGTCGCCGCCATCGCGGAGGCGGTGCAGCTGCTCAGGCGCAAGCGCAAGCCGCTGCTGATCTGTGGCGGCGGGGTGAAGTATTCCGGCGCCGCCGCGGCCCTGCAGCGCTTCGCCGAGCGCTTCGAGATCCCCTTCGCCGAGACCCAGGCCGGCAAGAGCGCCATCGTCTCCAGCCACGAACTCAATGTCGGCGGCATCGGCGAGACCGGCTGCCTGGCCGCCAACCTGCTGGCCAGGGAAGCGGATCTGATCATCGGCGTCGGCACCCGCTACACCGATTTCACCACCTCCTCGAAGTGGCTCTACCAGCATCCCGAGGTGGAATTCCTCAATCTCAACGTGGCCGCCTTCGACGCCGGCAAGCTCGATGGCCTGGCCGTGGTGGCCGATGCCCGCGAAGCCCTCGACGCCCTGACCGAGGCGCTAGGGGCTACCGACTACCGCGCCGGCTGGGGCGGCCAGGTCGGTGAAGCGCGTGAGCGCTATCGCCAGGAGGTGGAGCGGGTCTACGCGGTCGGCTACACCGGCGCCGACTTCGTGCCGGAGATCGACGACGACCTGCCGCGCGCGGTGCTGGAGGAATTCGTCCGTCTGACCGGTTCGTCCCTGACCCAGAGCCAGGTGCTCGGCCGCCTCAACGAACGGCTGGACGACGACGCCATCATCGTCGCCGCCGCCGGCAGCCTGCCGGGTGACCTGCAGCGCGCCTGGCAGAGCAAGGGCGTCAACACCTACCACCTGGAATACGGCTATTCCTGCATGGGCTACGAGATCAACGCCGCCCTCGGCGTGAAGCTGGCCGAACCGGAGCGCGAGGTCTATGCGCTGGTGGGGGACGGTTCCTACCAGATGCTGCACTCGGAGCTGGCCACCTCCATCCAGGAGCGGCGCAAGATCAACGTGGTGCTGCTCGACAACATGACCTTCGGTTGCATCAACAACCTGCAGGTCGGCCACGGCATGGGCAGCTTCGGCACCGAATTCCGCTATCGCAATCCGGAGACCGGCAAGCTCGACGGCGACTTCGTGCCGGTGGACTTCGCCATGAGCGCCGCCGCCTACGGCTGCAAGACCTATAGCGTGCGCACCCTGGAGGAGTTGGAAGCGGCCCTGGCCGATGCCCGTCGGCAGACGGTCTCCACCCTGATCGACATCAAGGTGCTGCCCAAGACCATGCTGCACGGCTACCTGTCCTGGTGGCGGGTCGGCGGCGCCGAGGTCTCCACCAGCGAAAAGATCGCCGCCGTCGCCCGGCTGCTCAGGGAAAACGCCGCCCAGGCCCGCCAATACTGAGCGCCGCTCACTCCATAACAAGTCCAAATCGGAGAATGAAGTCATGACCTTGAACATCGGTGTCATCGGGACCGGCGCCATCGGCCGCGAACACATCCGCCGCCTGAGCCACACCCTGCTGGGCAGTCGCGTGGTGGCGGTGACCGACATCAACGCCGACCAGGCCGCCCGGGTGGTCCAGGAGTTGGGCATCACCGCGGAGGTCTATGCCGACGGCCATGCGCTGATCGCCGCGGCGGACGTCCAGGCGGTGCTGGTCGCCTCCTGGGGGCCGACCCACGAGGAGTACGTGCTGGCTGCCATCGCCGCCGGCAAGCCGGTGTTCTGCGAAAAGCCGCTGGCGACCACCGCCGAGGGCTGCCGGCGCATCGTCGAAGCCGAACAGGCCCACGGCAAGCGTCTGGTGCAGGTGGGCTTCATGCGGCCCTACGATGCCGGCTATCGCCAGCTCAAGGCGGTGGTCGACGCCGATCGCATCGGCGCGCCGCTGATGATCCATGCGGCCCACCGCAATCCCACGGTGAGCGAGCACTACAGCACCGACATGGCCATCACCGACACCCTGATCCACGAGATCAACGTGCTGGCCTGGCTGCTGGACGATCATTACGTGTCCGCCCAGGTGGTCTTTCCGCGCAAGGCGCCGGCGGCGCGCGAGCACCTGCGCGATCCCCAGGTGGTGCTGCTGGAAACAGCCAAGGGCGTGCGCATCGACGTCGAGGTCTTCGTCAATTGCCAGTACGGCTACGACATCCAGTGCGAGATCGTCGGCGAGCGCGGCATCGCCCGCCTGCCGGAGCCGACCTCGGTGCAGCTGCGCAGCGAGGCGCGGCTGTCCAACGAGATCCTCATGGACTGGAAGGACAGATTCATCGCCGCCTACGACGTGGAACTGCAGGCCTTCATCGACGACCTCGCCGCCGGCCAGCTGACCGGGCCGTCGTCCTGGGACGGCTACATCGCCGCGGTCACCGCCGACGCCTGCATCAAGGCCCAGGACAGCGGCGCCATCGAGCCGGTGACCCTGCCCAGCCGACCGGCTTTCTACGCCTAGGTCGCTCGCGGGGATGTGTTGCCTGCAGGGGAGGCCTCGGCCGTGAGAATCGGACTGGTCGGCTACGACGGCCTCGGACGCCTGCTGCAGGCGCCGCTGATCGCCAGCACCCCGGGCGTCCAACTGGTGGGTGTGGTGACCGGCTCGTCGGCGCCAGGCGCCGAGCTGAGCAGGGCGTATCCCGGCGTCGCCGGCCATCCCAACCTGGCCGGGCTGATCGCCGCCGGGGTGGACAGCCTGGTGATCGCCACGCCTCTCGGCGAACGGGCGGCGCAGGTGCGGGAGGCCTTGCAACAGGGCCTGCCGGTGGTCTGCACGGCGCCGCTGGCGAGCACCCTGGCAGAGGCCGAGGACCTGATGGCGCTGGCCGAACGACGCGGCGTCCCGCTCTGCGTCCAGCAGCTGCGCCGCTGGGATTCGGACCTGCTCACCCTGGTTCGACTGCTGCGCGAAAAGCGCCTGGGCCGGGTACGCCTCTTCGAGTCGCGCCTGCAACTGACCGACCTGGCCGCGGCGGGCCTGGGCACCGAGGCGGGCCTGCTCCTCGAACTGGGCAGCCATCTGGTGGACCAGGCGCTGCTACTGTTCGGGCCGGTCGAACGGGTCTATGCCGAGGCGCAGTTCCCCCGTGGCGATCCCGCGCGGGAGCGGGAATTCTTTCTGTCCCTGCGCCATCGCTCGGGGTGGTCTCGCACCTCTCGGGCAGCGGTCTGCAGAACTGTCCGCAGCGGCTGCGGGTGGTCGGCGAGCGGGGCGTCTATAGCGTCGATGGCCTGGATGGCCAGGCCACGGCCCTGCGCCAGGGCGTACCCCGCGCAGCGAAAAGGCCAGCTGGGGCGCCGAGGAGCATCAGCGCTGGGGCTGGCTGAGCGTGGGCGAGGAGCGCGCGCGGGTACCGAGCGAACGGGGCCGCTGGGATCTGTTCTACGAGGGCTGGCTGGCGGCCCTCACCCAGGGCGCGCCCTTGCCGGTCACGCCGCAGGAAACACTGGCCTGCCAGGCGATCCTGGCGGCGGCGCGGCAGAGTGCCCGTACGGGGGAAAGCCTGGTGGTAGAGGGCCTCGAAGAGGCGGCGGAGCGGTCGCGGGCAGGTGCCCAGGGGCGAGCGCGGCGGTCATTCGTACAGGTCGAATGAAATTTCTATTTCTCTCTTGTTGTGGAATTAAATTTCCAATAGAGTCGAGAGCAGTTGCAGAAACGAGTCACCAGGGCCGTGCGCCCCGACAACAATAATAGGTGCCGTCACATGAACCACTCCACGCATTCCTTCCGTCTCGCCCTCGCCACCGTGCACCGCCTCAAGGTGCAGCGTCCCTCCCGACTGCTCGCCCTGCTCGGCCGGCTGTTCTGCCACGAGCGCAGCGGCGCCGTGCTCTGCGCCTCGCCCGGCGCCGCGGTGTTCTACCGCCCGCACTGATTCCCGCGTCTTTCCAGCGTTCGCCCAGGCTCCGCCCGGTTCAAGACCGCGCGGCGCCCGAGGTGCGCCTGGCCGTTGCGCCCGTCTGATCCCCTCGCTGATCGTCACCCCACGAATGGAGCCTGAACCATGCAGAAAAAAACTCGCTTTGCCACCCTGGCGCTGTCGCTGCTGCTGGGCAGCAGCGCGGCCCTGGCGGACCTCAAGGTCGGGGTGACCATGTCGTCGTTCGACGACAACTACCTTACCTATGTCCGCGAATACATGACCAAGAAGGCCAAGACCGACGGCGTGCAGCTGCAGTTCGAGGACGCCCGCAACGACGTGGTCAAGCAGCTCACCCAGGTGCAGAGCTTCATCAGCCAGAAGGTCGATGCGGTCATCGTCAATCCGGTGGACACCGCCGCGACCCGGACCCTGACCGAGGCCGCCACCAAGGCCGGCGTGCCCATCGTCTACATCAACCGCCGCCCCGACGAGCCCACCCTGCCGGCGGGCGTGGTCGCGGTGACTTCCGACGACAAGGAAGCCGGCCGCCTGCAGGCGCAGTACGTGGCGGACAAGCTCGGCGGCAAGGGCCAGGTGGCCATCCTGCTGGGTGATCTGGCCAACAACTCCACCCACAACCGCACCGCCGGGGTGAAGGAAGTCCTGGCCAAGTATCCGGGCATCAAGATCGTCGAGGAGCAGACCGCGGCCTGGCAGCGCGACAAGTCCATGGACCTGACCAGCAACTGGCTGCTGGCCGGCAAGGAACTCAACGCCATCTTCGCCAACAACGACGAGATGGCCATCGGCGCGGCCATGGCCCTGCGCCAGGCCGGCAGGAAGGACGTGCTGGTCACCGGCGTCGACGGTACGCCCGACGGCCTGGCGGCGATCAAGCGTGGCCTGGTGACGGTCTCGGTGTTCCAGGACGCCAAGGGCCAGGCGGAAGGCGCCCTCGATGCGGCGCTGAAGATGATCAACAAGACCCCCGGCGAGCAGAACGTGCTGATTCCCTTCCGCCTGATCACCCCGGAGAACGTCGCCGAATTCCAGGCCATGACCAAATGACCTGAGGCGCCTGCGCCGTCCTGGAACGAGGGCGGGACGCCGCGCCAGAACGGCTTTCCAGAGCAAACGGGCAGTCCGGCAACGGACCGCCCGTTTGTCTATCTGGGGCCTTGCCAGCGGCGCCGGGCGGGTTGCGGACCCTCGATGATTATCACCTAAAAATTCCAAAAAGATATTGACTGGAATTTATTTTCCAATAGAGTCGAGGGCAAGCCAAGACGTACAGCGGTGCCTCGCCCCGGCGAACGCACCCTTCAACAAGAATAAAAGGTGCCGTCATGCCATCCCGCTCCCTGTCCCTGCATAGGTCTCCGATCGCCTGTCCGCCAGATACCTGCCTGCACCTGGCCCGCGCCGTCATGGCCAGCCCTTCGCCCAGCGCCCTCTACTGACCAGCGACCCGCGCCGCCTGGTCGGCGCCCGCGAGGAGATCGTGATCATGCTCAGTTCCGCCACCCCTGCCGTCGCTCCCGCCACCGCGGCCACGGCCGCGCCCGGCGAATACCTGCTGGAAATCGTCGACGTCACCAAGGAGTTTCCCGGCGTCAAGGCGCTGTCCCACGTGCAGCTGCGGGTGCGTCCCGGCACCGTGCTGGCGCTGATGGGCGAGAACGGCGCGGGCAAGTCGACGCTGATGAAGATCATTGCCGGCATCTACCAGCCCGATGCCGGCGAGGTGCGGCTGCGCGGGGTGCCGGTGCGCTTCGAGACGCCGCTGCAGGCACTGCAGTCGGGGATCGCCATGATTCACCAGGAACTCAATCTGATGCCCTTCATGACCATCGCCGAGAACATCTGGCTGGGTCGCGAACCGCTCAATGCCCTGCACCTGGTGGACCACGGCAAGATGCGTCGCCAGACCCAGGCGCTGCTGGACCGACTGCGCATCGCCCTGGACCCGGAAGACAGCGTGGGCAGCCTGTCCATCGCCGGGCGGCAGATGGTGGAGATCGCCAAGGCGGTGTCCTACGACAGCGATGTGCTGATCATGGACGAACCCACCTCGGCCATCACCGAGACCGAGGTGGCGCATCTGTTTTCCATCATCGCCGACCTCAAGGCCCAGGGTAAGGGCATCGTCTACATCACCCACAAGATGGACGAGGTGTTCCAGATCGCCGACGAGGTCGCGGTGTTCCGCGACGGCCAGTACATCGGCCTGCAGCGCGCCGACAGTATGAACGGTGACGGCCTGATCGCCATGATGGTGGGGCGCGAACTGACCCAGCTGTTCCCGGAGCGCACCGCGCCGCGCGACGAGGTACTGCTGTCGGTGCGCGACCTGGGCCTGGACGGGGTGTTCTCCGGCGTCTCCTTCGACCTGCGCGCCGGCGAGGTGCTGGGCATCGCCGGACTGATGGGCTCGGGGCGCACCAATGTCGCCGAGACGCTGTTCGGCGTGACCCCGGCCACGGCGGGCGAGATCCGCATCGACGGCCGGCCGGTACGGATGAGCGATCCTCATCTGGCGATCCAGAAAGGTCTGGCGCTGCTCACCGAAGACCGCAAGGACACCGGCATCTTTTCCTGCCTGTCGGTGGGGGAAAACATGGAGGTGGCGGTGCTGAATGGTTTCGCCAGCGGCGGCTTCGTGCAGCAGCAGCGCCTCGACCAGCTCTGCGAGGAGATGCGCCAGCAACTGCGGGTGAAGACCCCCTCGCTGGACCAGTGCATCGCCAATCTCTCCGGCGGCAACCAGCAGAAGGCGCTGATCGCCCGCTGGCTGATGACCCGGCCGCGCATCCTCATCCTCGACGAGCCCACCCGCGGCATCGACGTCGGCGCCAAGGCCGAGATCTACCGGCTGATCGCCAAGCTGGCCGCCGAGGGCCTGGCGGTGATCATGATTTCTTCCGAACTGCCCGAGGTCCTGGGCATGAGCGACCGGGTGATGGTGATGCACGAAGGCACCGTCACCGGCTTTCTCGATCGCGGCGAAGCCACCCAGGAGCGGGTCATGCACCTGGCCTCGGGCAATCCCGTACTGCACTAGCGCACCCTTCGCGCGGTGGGCTGCGCCCATCGCTCCCGGCATACAAGAGGTAGAACAAGATGAGTGCCCTCCTGGACAAGAAAACCGCCGAGCTACCCAGCGCGCGCCCGCGGCGCCGCATTCCCACCGAACTGGGTATCCTGCTGGTGCTGCTGGGCATCGGCCTGGCCTTCGAGGCCTTCGGCTGGGTCCTGCGTGACCAGAGCTTCCTGATGAATTCCCAGCGCCTTGTGCTGATGATCCTGCAGGTCTCGATCATCGGCCTGCTGGCCATCGCCGTGACCCAGGTGATCATCACCACCGGCATCGACCTCTCCTCCGGCTCGGTGCTGGCGCTGTCGGCCATGGTGGCGGCGAGTCTGGCCCAGGGCTCGGACTTCGGCCGGGCGGTGTTTCCCTCGCTGACCGACCTGCCGGTCTGGGTGCCGGTCATGGCCGGCCTCGGGGTGGGGCTGCTGGCCGGCGCCATCAACGGCAGCATCATCGCCGTCACCGGCATCCCGCCCTTCATCGCCACCCTCGGCATGATGGTCTCGGCCCGCGGCCTGGCGCGCTACTACACCGAAGGCCAGCCGATCAGCATGCTGTCCGACAACTACACCGCCATCGGCGCCGGGGCCATGCCGGTGATCATCTTCCTGGTGGTGGCGGTGATCTTCCACATCGCCCTGCGCTACACCAAGTACGGCAAGTACACCTATGCCATCGGCGGCAACATGCAGGCCGCGCGCATCTCCGGCATCAACGTCAAGAAGCACCTGATCATCGTCTACAGCATCGCCGGCCTGCTGGCGGGCCTGGCCGGGGTCGTGGCCTCGGCCCGCGCCGCCACCGGCCAGGCGGGCATGGGCATGTCCTACGAACTGGACGCCATCGCTGCGGCGGTGATCGGCGGTACCAGCCTGGCGGGCGGGGTAGGGCGCATCACCGGCACCGTGATCGGCGCCCTGATCCTCGGCACCATGGCCAGCGGCTTCACCTTCCTCGGGGTGGACGCCTACGTCCAGGACATCATCAAGGGCCTGATCATCGTGGTCGCCGTGGTCATCGACCAGTACCGCAACAAGCGCAAGGCCAAGCGCTAGGGCTGGCGCCTTCCCCTCTCCCTGGGAGAGGGCCGGGGTGAGGGGCCGAGCCAGCACCCGACCGTTTTTCCCCCTCTCCCCCTGGGAGAGGGCCGGGGTGAGGGCCGAGCCAGCACCCGACCGTTTTTCCCCCCTCCCCCTGGGAGAGGGCCGGGGTGAGGGCGCCCCCACCCCTAAGCCATCCCTTTTACCCGGTCGGCTACTGGCTTGGCCGGCCGGGTCTTTCTACACCCCTGACGGAGAACGACATGCGCGACATCGGCATCGGTCTGATCGGCACCGGCTTCATGGGTCATGCCCATGCCCAGGCCTTCCATCACGCGGCGAGCAGCTTCGCGCTCCCGGTCCGCCCGCGGCTGGTGGCCCTGGCCGACGCCGATCCGGAGCGCGCCGCTCGCTGCGCCGACGCCTGGGGCTTCACCCGCAGCTGCGATTGGGAAAGCCTGATCGCCGATCCCCAGGTCGAGCTGGTGGCCATCACCACGCCCAATCTGCTGCACGCGCCCATGGCCCTGGCCGCCCTGGCGGCGGGCAAGGCGGTCTACTGCGAAAAGCCCCTGGCGGTGAGCCTGGAGGAGGCGACGCAAATGCGCGACGCCGCGCGCCAGGCCGGGGTGGTCAACCGGGTCGGCTACAACTACCTGCAGAATCCCATGCTCAGGCAGGCGCGTGAGCTAATCGACAGCGGCGAACTGGGCGAGATCGTCAGCTTCAGCGGCGAATTCAGCGAAGACTTCATGGGCGATCCCCAGGGGCCCTTCACCTGGCGCTGCGAGACCCGCCAGGCTGGCGGCGCCCTGGCCGATCTGGGCAGCCATATCCTGTCGCTGGCGCGCTTCCTGCTCGGCCCGGTGGCGGCGCTCTGCGCCGATCTGCACACCGCCCATGGCCAGCGGCCCCACCAGGGCGGCACCCGGACGGTTGAGATCGACGACCAGGCCCATCTGCTGCTGCGTTTCGCCAGTGGCGCCCGCGGCACCCTGACCACCAGCTGGCTCAAGCACGGGCGCAAGAATCGTCTGGCCTTCGAGGTCTGCGGCACCCGCGGCACCCTCAGCTTCGACCAGGAGCGCCTCAACGAACTGCGCCTCTACCAGGTCGGTGACCGTCCGGGCCTGGCCGGTTTCCGTACCCTGCTGGCCGGTCCGCACCTGCCGGACTACGCCGCCTTCTGCCCGGCCCCTGGCCACCAGCTCGGCTACAACGAACTCAAGACCCTGGAGGTCCGCTCGCTGCTGGAGGCCCTGGGCGGCAACCCCGGGCATACCGGTGTCGACTTCCAGGAAGCTTGGGAAGTGGAACGCCTGGCCCAGGCCGCGCGCCAGTCGGCGCAGGAGGAGCGCTGGGTCAGGCTCTAGTCTGGGGTAGGATGCTGGGATCATCCCGCGCGAGGACTGTCCCTCTTCCATGACCACACTCTCCGGCGACGGCCTCACCCCGGTCCGGCGCATGAAGCTCATCGCGCTGCTGCTGCTGTTCCTAGCGGCCGCGCTCTACTGCCTGGCCACTGCCCTCGAGGCCAGCCATCCGGCCTGGGGCTACGCCGCCGCCTTCGCCGAGGCGGCCATGGTCGGGGCCATCGCCGACTGGTTCGCGGTGACCGCGCTGTTCCGCCATCCGCTGGGCCTGCCGATTCCCCACACCGCCATCATCCCGCGCAACAAGGCCGGAGTCGGGCGCAAGCTGTCGGACTTCATCTGCCTGCACTTCCTCGCCACGCCCCAGGTGCTGGCCAAGCTGGAGGAACTGGACGCCGCCGGGCGCCTGGCCGGCTGGTTGCGCCAGCCGGACAACGCCGCCGCGGTGGCCAGCCAGGCCACCGGCGTCGCCCGCTATTCCCTGGAAGCCCTGCGCGAAGTGCGGGTGCAGGCCTTCATCCGCCGGGTAGCGGTGGAGCGGCTGCAGCGCCTGGACGTGGCGGCGCTGTCCGGCGAACTGCTCGACATGCTGACCGCCGACGGTCGCCATCAGGCGGTGCTCGACGAGGTGCTGCAGGAGATCGATCGCCTGCTGCAGGACGAAGACACCCAGGCGCTGATCGCCCGCACCATCGGCGGCGAGCTGCGTACCCTGAAGTACCTGGGCCTGGACGAACGGGTCGGGCGCTGGTCGGCGATCAAGGTGGTGCAGGCGGTGTCGCGCCTGATCGGCGAGATCAGCCATGACCGCGAGCACGAGTTGCGCCGGCAT
The DNA here is from genome assembly GCF_014522265.1 of Pseudomonas oryzihabitans. Lineage (GTDB taxonomy): Bacteria > Pseudomonadota > Gammaproteobacteria > Pseudomonadales > Pseudomonadaceae > Chryseomonas > Chryseomonas aestiva. The sequence goes on along the minus strand of NZ_CP017024.1, from coordinate 985,231 downwards.
TTCGATGGCTATCTGGTCAGCTTCATCGAGCGCCTCAAGGAGGACCCGGCCTTTCGCCTGCGCGGCGAACAACTGCGCGACCGGCTGCTGGAGCACCCGGCGCTGGCGGGTTATCTGCAGGAGCTGTGGGACCAACTGGTGAACTGGCTGCAGGCCGATCTCGCCGCCCCGGATTCGCGCATCCGCCGGCGCCTGGGCCGGCTGCTGGCCGAGCTGGGCGACACCCTGAGTCGCGACGAAGCCATGCGACGCTGGATCAACGAGCAGCTGATGGCCGTGGCGCCGCCCTTCATCGACCGCAACCGCCAGCGAATCGGCGACTACATCGCCGCCCGCGTGGCCGCCTGGGACACCGACGAGCTGGTCCAGCAACTGGAACAGAGCGTCGGCAAGGACCTGCAGTTCATCCGCATCAACGGCACCCTCGTGGGCGGCCTGGTGGGGCTGGTGCTGCATGCCCTGACGCAGTGGTTGGGGCCGGGGTAGGGCAGCCAGAGCACACGTGGAAAAGGCTACGCCGTTTTCCACCCTACCGCTGCATGCTCTGACAGTGTGGTCGGGGTCGGGGTCGGGGTCGGGGTAGGGGCTCGATCGCGGCCATGGGCCGCTCCTACACTAAACCCGAGCCTGTAGGAGCGGCCCATGGCCGCGATAAACCAAACCCAATCGACCGCATCGGCGGACCGCCATGGCCGCGATAGCCCTGAGCACCCATAGCTAAGCCCTGCTGCCAGGCCAGCCCCTCTCCCCCTGGGAGAGGGCCGGGGTGAGGGCAAACCCGGACGCCAGACGCCAAGCCCCCTCCACCCATCACCCCACCCGCACCCAGGCGGCGCCGCGCGGACTAAAGCCCATAGTCCCTGTCCCGAGCGTCCCATGTATCGAATCGGCTTTGCCTGCATGTACCGTCATCCCGAGCGCAGTCTGTCGCTCAAGGCGCTGGAGCAGGTCGAGCGGGCCTTCAATACCCGCACCACTACCCTGCGCTGGCTCGGCAGCGTCGAACGCGCCGCCGCCGAGGCCAAGTTGCTGGACGTGGTCACCCACAACCTGGATGCCCAGCTGAGATTCGTCGAGCACGTCGCCGACCTGCCGGACAATCTGCGCATGCTGCGCCTGAGCAGCGATCTGCTGCCCTTCTACAGCCACGCCGAATTCGCCTACTTCTATCGTTCCCAGGAGCTCCAGGCGTTGCTGGAGGATCGCTTCGGTCGGCTGGGCGAACTGGCCCGCCGCCGCGATGTGCGGCTGTCGCTGCACCCCGGGCAATTCTGCGTGCTGGGCTCGGATCGCCCCGAGGTGGTGGAGAACAGCCTGAAGGAATTCGAATACCACGCCGACATGATCCGCCTGATGGGCTACGGCCAGAAATTCCAGGACTTCAAGTGCAATGTGCACATCGCCGGCCGCCTGGGCGTGCCCGGCATCCGCGCGATCTGGTCGCGTCTGTCGAGCGAGGCGCGAAACTGCATCACCTTCGAGAACGATGAAAAGACCTATGGCGTCGACGACTGCCTGCAACTGGCCGATCTCGCCCCGGTGGTGCTGGACATCCACCACTGCTGGATCCACGAAGAGGCCTACATCGATCCCTGGGAGCCACGGGTGGCCAGGATCATCGACAGCTGGCGCGGCGTGCGGCCGGCCATGCACTACTCCCAGCCGCCGGAAGCCCTGATGGAAATGGGCGTTTCGCCCAGCGAGCGGATCGACATCAGGTTCCTGCTGCAGCAGATCAGCAGGCGGCTGCTCTATGCCCACAGCGACATGATGTGGAACGACTGGTGCAACCGCTACGCCTGCCAGTTTCTCGACCGCTTCGACATCATGTTCGAGGCCAAGCACAAGAACGTCACGGTGCGGGATTTCTACGACCGCTACCTGGGTGGCGACGGCACGCTGCCGCCGGCGGATCACGGGATTCTTGCGGGCCAGGATGCCGCCAACCCGTAGCGCGGAAAACCGCGCAGCGTTTTCCACTGGGCAGTCAGAGCTAACCAGTGGACAAGGCTTCGCCGTTGTCCACGCTACGGGATTCGGTACGTAGGTTGGCGCTGAGACGGCTTCATCGTCGAAGCCCAACGGAGAGTTTCAACCCTGGGCACCGTTGGGCTTCGCTGCGCTCAGCGCCAACCTACGGGCGGGCCTTCATTCGCAACATGCCGCAATGAGCCCGGTGGGCGGTCGGCTGGAAGAACCGCTTAACTCAAGGGTCATCCTTCCGAATTCGATCGTCGCGAGGCCCGCCATGCCGACCCGTCGCCATTTCCTGCAGACCACCACCGCCCTGGCCGCCGCGGTCACCGCCGCGCCCTGGCTGTGGCAGAGCGCCCAGGCCGCCGAGCCGTTGCTGACCCGCAAGATCCCGCGCAGCGGCGAAGCCCTGCCCGTCATCGGCCTGGGCACCTCGGGCAATCTCGATGTCGAGCTGAACGATGCCGCCCTGGCGCCACTGCAGGAGGTACTCAAGGCGTTGCTCGACGGCGGCGGCACCCTCATCGACACCGCGCCCAGCTATGGCAATTCCGAGCGGGTGGCCGGCGAGCTGGTGAAGCGGGCCCAGGCTCGCGAGCGGGTCTTTCTCGCCACCAAGGTGTCGTCCACCGGGCGCGAACGCGGCGCGGCGCAACTGGCCGCCAGCTTCAAGGCCCTGCAGACCGAACGCCTGGACCTGGTCCAGGTGCACAATCTGCAGGACACCGCCAACCAACTGGCCCTGCTGCGCGAACAGCAGCAGGGCGGCAAGGTGCGCTATGCCGGTGTCACCCACTATCGCGAAGCGGCGCTGGACGATCTGCTCGCCACGCTGAAGCAGGAAAAGGTCGACTTCGTGCAGTTCAACTATTCGGTGGGCGAGCGCGAAGCCGAGAAACGCCTGCTGCCCTATTGCCGCGACCAGGGCATCGCCGTGCTGATCAATCGCCCCTTCCAGCGCGGTAATCTGCTCTCCGGCACCCGTGGCAAGCCGCTGCCAGCCCTGGCCGCCGAACTGGGCGCGACCAGCTGGGCGCAACTGCTGCTCAAGTTCATCCTCGCCGACCCGGCGGTGACCGCGGTGATCCCGGCCACCAGCAACCCACGCTACATGATCGATAACCTCCAGGCCGGTCGCGGTCGCCTGCCTGATGCACGCCAGCGTGAGGCCATCGCCGGGCTGTTCGCCTAGATGAAGGATTGGCTCGGTCGCGTCCTCGACGCCCGCGCCGGCGAGTCGTCCGCGGCCCTGGCCGGCTTTGCGCTGTTTCTCTGCCTGTTCGCCGGCTACTTCATGCTGCGGCCGATCCGCGAGGCCATGGGCATCGCCGGTGGCGTGGAGAATCTGCAGTGGCTGTTCACCGCCACCTTCCTGGTGATGCTGCTCGCCGTGCCGCTGTTCGCCTGGCTCAACTCGCGGGTGGCGCGGATTCGCTTCGTCGACTGGGTCTACGGCTGCTTCGCCCTCAACCTGCTGGCGTTCGCCGCCTGCTTCGCCAGCCTGGGCGACAGCGTCTGGCTGGCGCGTGCCTTCTATGTCTGGATATCGGTCTACAACCTCTTCGTGGTCTCGGTGGCCTGGAGTCTGATGGCCGATGTCTTCGACGGCGCCCAGGCGCGGCGGCTGTTCGCCTTCATCGCCGCCGGGGCCAGTGTCGGCGGGCTGCTCGGGCCAGTGCTGGCCGCCGCCCTGGCGCCCCGGCTCGGCGAGGCGGGCCTGGCGCTGCTGGCCGCCGCGCTGCTGCTCCTGGCGCTCAGGCTCAAGGCCTATCTGATGGGCTGGCGCGAGACCCGGGGCGCCGGACGGCCGGGCGCGCCGCCGACCGAGAGTCCGCGGCGCCCGGTGGCCGGCAATCCCTTCAGCGGCCTGACCCGGGTGCTGGCCTCTCCCTATCTGCTGGCGGTGAGCGCCTTCGTCATCCTGCTGGCCACGGTCAGCACCTTTCTCTACTTCGAACAGGCACGCCTGGTGGCCGAGCTGTTTCCCGACCGCTCCCGCCAGGTGCAGGTGTTCGGCCTGCTGGATTTCGTGGTCCAGGCCGGCGCCCTGGCCAGCCAGGTGCTGATCACCGGCCGCCTGGCCCAGCGCCTCGGGGTGCGGGTGCTCCTGGCCGGGGTGCCGCTGCTGATGTGCATCGGCTTCCTGGGCCTCGCGCTGCTGCCCACCTTCGCCATGCTGGCGGGGCTGATGATCGTCAGGCGGATCGGCGAATACGCCTTCATCCGCCCGGGCCGCGAGATGCTCTTCGCGCCGCTGGACGCCGAGACCCAGTACAAGGCCAAGAACTTCATCGACACTGTGGTCTATCGCGCCGGTGACGCCGCCAGCGGCTGGGCCAAGAGTCTGCTGGACCTGCTCGGCCATGGCGCCTGGCTGCCGGCGCTGGTGGGCGCCGGTTGCGCGGCGCTCTGGGCCTGGCTCGGCTTCTACCTGGGCCGGCGGGCGGACCAGGCGGCCCAGGCCGACGAGGCGGAGCGGCGCTGAATACCGGCTGAATCGTTGTAGCCGGAAACAACCCGGGGCTCCGAGAGGCGCCCTGCAGGGTGCTAAGGTAAGGCCTTCTTCCTGCCTCAAGGCCCTCCATGTTCCGCTCCCGCGCCATGATGTACCTGGTCCTGTTCGCCCTGCACCTGTTCATCGGCCTCAGTGTCATCGGTGACCTCGGGCTGTCGCCTGTCGCCCAGCTGCCGTTCTGGGCCCTGCTGATCCTGTCCTTCGTGCTGGTGCCCCTGGGCTTTCGCTCGCGGGACATGAACTCGCGCCTGCTGGCCTGGGCGGCGCTGATCGCCATGGGCGTGTTTTCCAGCCTGGCGGTGTTCAGTCTGCTGCGCGGCCTGGTGGTGGCGCTCGCCAGCCTGGTCGGCCACCCGCTGGACGCCGCCTGGCGCGTCGGCAGCGCCTGGGTGGTGCTGGGCCTGGTGCTGCTGGTGGCGCTGCGCAGCGTCTACAACGCCCGCCGTACCGCCAAGGTCAAAGAGGTGGACGTGGCCTTGCCGACGCTCCCCGCTGGCCTGGACGGCCTGCGCATCGTCCAGCTCAGCGACCTGCACATCGGCCCGACCATCAAGGCCGGCTATCTGCAACGCATCGTCGAGCGGTTCAACGGTCTGGACGCCGACCTGGTGGCCATCACCGGTGACCTGGTGGACGGCAAGGTGGCCGAACTGCGCCAGGAATTCCTGCCGCTGCAACAACTCAAGGCGCGCCTGGGCACCTATGCCATCACCGGCAATCACGAATACTATTCCGGCGCCGAAGCCTGGGTACGCACCTGGCGCGAGCAGGGCCTGACCGTGCTGCTCGACGAGCATCGGGTGCTACAGCACCAGGGCACGCCCTTCGTACTGGCCGGCATCACCGACTACTCGGCGCCGCTCTATGTGCCGAGCCACCGCAGCGACGCCGCGACCGCCTTCGCCAACGCCCCGCAAGGGCTTTTCCGCCTGCTGCTGGCCCACCAGCCGCGCTCGGCGCCCAAGGCCGCCGCCGCCGGCGCCGACCTGCAGCTCTCCGGCCACACCCACGGCGGCCAGTTCTGGCCCTGGATGCACTTCGTGCGCCTGCAGCAACCCTGGGTCGCCGGCATCCACCGCCTGGATCGGTTGACCGTCTACATCAGCCGCGGCACCGGCTACTGGGGCCCACCGCTGCGATTCGGCGCGCCGAGCGAGATCACCCTGATCAGGTTGCGGCGGGGGTAGGGTTGGCCCTGATAGCCCCCTTGAACAGCCGCTGTTCGATGAAGTCGACGAACACCCGGACCTTGGGGGAAAGATGGCGGCTGGAAGGCCAGAGCGCCCAGAACTGGCCTTCGTCCTGGGTATAGGCATCCAGCAGCGTCTCCAGCCGGCCCGCCGCGAGGGCCTCTCGGACCAGAAAGTCCGGCATGAAGGCAATGCCATGACCGTCCTGCGCCGCCATGAGGATAGCTTCCATGTTGTTGAGGACCAGGGCGGTCGGCAGGTGCAGACGGCTAAGCAGTGGGTCGGCTGACAGGCTCCAATCCATGATCTTGCCGGTAGTCACGAAACGGTAGCGTAGACAGTCATGCCGCTCCAGGTCTGCCGGGACAGTGGGATGACCACGCCTTTGTAAATAGCCGGGGGCGGCGCACAGCAGGAAGCGGAAGGGGCCCAGGCGCCGGGCCATCAATTTGTTATCCGCAAGACCACCGCTGCGGATGACCACATCGAAGCCTGCGTCGATCACATCCACCAGCTCATCGTTGAAGTCCAGCTCCAGTTCGATCTGCGGATAGTGCTCTCGAAAGGGAGCGAGGTGAGGAAGCAGAAAACGATAGCCGATGGTTGGCAGGCTGACCTTGAGTCGGCCTTGGGGCGTTCGCGCCGTCTGGGAGAGCAGCGCCCGGGCCTCTTCCAGCTCATCCAGAACCCGCTTGCAGCGCTCGTAGAACAGCGCACCTTCCGGGGTGAGACTGACCTTGCGCGTGCTGCGATGAAACAGTCGCACCTGCAACGAGGCTTCGAGTTTGGCCACGTTCTTGCCGACAGCGGAGGCCGAGATGCCCATGGCCTGGCCGGCATTGACGAAACTCAAGGCATCCGCGGTCTTCACGAAGGCGACCAGGCTGGTCAGGCTATCCATTTCGATTGAATCCTTTTGCTCCTTTATCAGTGGATCTTAGCCCTGTTTATCCCTTATTACGTCCTAGATAAGGTGGGTGAAACTCCATCGCGCGCTCACCCCGGCAGTTTGGCCAATTGTCGAATCCGCAGGACTCTCTTCATGTACAGGTCTCCAGCCGTGGCCATGCCCACGGCGCTCGCTCGCTATCCGATCGTCTTCGCCATCTGCCTGGCCGCCCTGGTATTACCGCTGAGTTTCACGGGCGGCGCGGTGGCAACGCCTACCATAGGCGCAGCGTTGCACGCCGATGCCGTGGCCATGGCCTGGATCACCAATGCCTTCATGCTCAGTTTCGGCAGTCTGCTCATGGCCGCAGGAACCCTGGCAGATCGCTATGGCCGCAAGCGACTCTTTCTCGCCGGTGTGGCGAGCTTCACCCTGGTCTCCCTGCTGCTTGCGGTGGCCCCCTCGATCCTGTGGTTCGACGGCTTGCGAGCCGCTCAGGGCGTTGCGGCAGCCGCGGCCTTGGCGGGAGGCAGTGCGGCTCTGGCGCAGGAATTCGAGGGGCCGGCGCGCACGCGCGTCTTCAGCCTACTCGGCACGACCTTCGGACTGGGGCTGGCCTTCGGCCCGTTGCTTACCGGGATCTTGCTGGACGAATGGGGTTGGCGGGCCATCTTCCTGAGTATCGCCTTGCTGGCCGGCAGTGCCGCGCTGGTCGCCTGGAAATGGTTGCGAGAGAGTCGCGATCCACAGGCGAGTCAGCTCGATGTCCCGGGGGTACTGTACTTCTCCTGTACGCTGATCGCCTTCACCTCCGCCATCATCCTGGGACCACGCGAGGGATGGACCTCGCTGGCAGTGACGTCCCTGCTCCTTCTTGCAATGCTCGGTTTGCTGCTGTTCGTACGCAGGCAGCTACAGAGTCAACGGCCGATGCTGGAGTTACGGCTGTTTCGCCTGCCGCGCTTTCTCGGTGTGCAGCTGCTGCCCATCGGTACCTGCGTCTGCTACATCGTGTTCATCGTCCTGTTGCCCCTGCGGCTGATCGGTGTAGAAGGTCTGGGGGCGACCCAGGCGGGCCTGATTTTGCTGGCCTTGACCCTGCCACTGCTGGTGCTCCCCCTACTGGCGGCCTGGCTGACGCGCTGGTTACCTGCCGGTTATCTCTGCGGCCTCGGCTTCCTACTCGCGGCAGCGGGTCTCATGGCGCTCAGCGGCCTCCCCCTGGGTGGGGCACTGCTGCCGCTGCTGCTGTGCCTGACCGTGATCGGCGTGGGGACCGGGCTGCCTTGGGGGCTGATGGATGGCCTGGCGCTCAGTGTCGTCCCCAAGGAGCGTGCCGGCATGGCGGCCGGTATCTTCAATACCACTCGAGTCGCGGGGGAGGGAGTAGCCTTGGCGCTGGCTTTGGCGGTCTTGAGCTGCTTGATAGAAAGGCATCTCACCCAGGCGCTGGCCGATTGGTCTGTCCCGGCGAGGCAGGCGTTGGCTCAGCAAGCGGCGATGGGCGATCTCAAGAATTTACCTCCGGCTATGTCCGGCGTGCTCCAACGTGCTTACTTGCATAGCTTCGACACCCTGCTGCAAGGCGCGAGTCTCGTGACCGCGCTGATTGGGTTGATCACCTTGGTGATGCTCAGGCCCATACGCGCGAAATAGAGCGATCTGGCAGGCCTGGGCTACTGGCGTATCCGTCAAACGGCGGCGGGATGATCCTGATCGCGGCCACTATCGACGACTGCAGCTCGACTCGGGGCGTGAGCTGAAATCCGTGAACTACATGGAAAAAGTCCCTTGCCCTCATGGCGTAAGTTCTTATCCTCACCTCAATTTCACCCGGACGCCCCAGCGTTCAAGGACCAACTGCTACACGGATAAGGATGTATCGCCATGACGAGGACAGTGGCTTTCTTGCTGGTCCCCGAGGTGCTGATGCTGGATTTCGCCGGGCCGGTGGAGGTGTTTTCCATCGCCAATCGCTATCTGGCCGCGGCTGACCACTATCGCATCGTGACCATCGCCGCCGGGCGGCGACGGACCCTGCGTTGTTCCAATGGCATGACGATACGCACGGAGCTCACCACCCAGCAGCCGCCCGCGGCCTATGACCTGCTGCTGGTGCCCGGCGGGCCGGGCGCCTATCTGGAGCCCCATCCGGACGTCGCGGCCTGGCTGCGCCAGGTGCCCGCGCAGTGCGCGCGCTACGGGGCGGTCTGCACCGGTACCTTTCTGCTGGGCAGTGCCGGCCTGCTCGATGGCCGGCGGGTGACCACCCACTGGAATTATCGCGAGCGCCTGGCGCGGCGCTTTCCCCGTGCCCAGGTGACCGCCGACGACATCTACCTGAGCGATGGCCCGCTGCTGAGCTCGGCCGGGGTCACCGCCGGCATCGACCTGGCGCTGGCGCTGGTGGCCGAGGACCATGGCAAGGCCATCGCCCGGGAGGTGGCCAAGGTGCTGGTGGTGGTGACCCAGCGGCAGGGCAAGCAGGCCCAGTTCAGTCCGCTGTTCGACGAACCGGAGGCGGTCACCGCCATCACCCGGGTGCAGCACCACGTCGTGGCGAACATCGACCAGGCCTATTCGATCAGCCGGCTCGCCGAGCTGGCGACCATGGGCACCCGCAACTTCGCCCGGGTGTTCAAGCGCGACACCGGCATGACGCCGCTGGAGTTCGTCCTGCGGGCGCGCATCGATCACGCCCGTGGATTGCTGGAGACCTCCGAGCTGCCGCTGAAGACGGTGGCCTTTCGCAGCGGCTTCGCCAGCGACCGCTGCATGCGCGCCGCCTTCCAGAGCCATCTGGGCCTGACCCCGGCGCAGTACCGCTATCAATTCAGCTGAAATCGGCGGCTGATGGCGGTATCACGCCCATCGATGGCAGCTTCTGGCCGTAGATCGTCGTACAACCTGCCTGGGCAGCGGCCAGAATGGTCCTACCTATCGGCTAAGGAGAGGCGCAGACGCCCGCGGGCGCCGGGAAGGAGTACCCCGGCGACCCATGGCGCGTGGCGCGGCATGGTCATGCAAGAGCTCAAGTCCCTGGAAGACGCCAGTGCCTTCCGCTTCTGCGGCCTGGTCCTGGATGCGCGACGGCGCCTGTTGCTCGATGGCGAGCGCGTGCTGCCCCTGCGCGGGCGGGCGCTGGACATCCTGCGGGTGCTGCTGGAACACCCTGGGGAGCTGGTCGACAAGCAGATCCTGATGACGAGGGTCTGGCCCGGGAGCGTCGTCGAGGACATCAATCTGCGGGTGCACATCTCGGCCCTGCGCCGGGTGCTGCGCCCCTACAGCGCCGACGATCCCATCCTCAGCGTCCGCCAGCGCGGCTACGGCTTCGCGCCGCCGGTGGAGCGGCTGGGCGAAGGCGACCTGATACCCCTGGTCGAGACGTCACCGCCGCTGACGCCCCTGGAAGGTCGCGACACCAGCCTGGTCGAACTGCGCCGGTTGCTTGCCCAGCGCCGCCTGGTGTCGGTGGTGGGCACCGGCGGTGTCGGCAAGTCGCTGCTGGTCCAGCATCTGCTGCCCGTGCTGGCGGAGGACTTTGCCGACGGGATACAGAGTCTCGATCTCGCCGCACTGGGCCACATGATGGCGCTGGTGGAGCGCCTCGCCAGCGACCTGGGCCTCGCCAGCGGCAGCGGTCTGCCGGCGCTGCAGGAAGCCCTGGCCACGCGCCGCCTGCTGCTGGTGCTGGACAATGCCGAGCGGCTGGTCGAGCCGGCGGCCTGGCTGGTGGAAAATCTGCTGCAAGGCTGTCCGCAGCTCAGGGTGCTGGTCACCAGTCGCGAGGCCCTGCGGGTGGAGGGAGAGGCCGTGTTGCGCCTGGCACCGTTGCCGATCGCGAATCCACCCTCGCGCCACCTGCGCGAGGCCATGCGCGAACCGGCCTTCCGGTTGTTCGTCCGGCGCGCCCGGGCGCGGCTGCCGGGGCTGCGACTGCAGCCGGCCGACGTGCAACTGGTCGGCGAGATCTGTCGGCGCAGCGAGGGCGTGCCCCTGGCGCTGGAGATCCTCGCCGAGCAGGTGGCGGCCCAGGGCCTGAACGGAGTGCTGGCGCAACTCGAAGGCGGCTACTACCTCAGTGTCCAGGGGCGGCGGACCGCGGCGCAGCGGCAACGCAGTCTCGGCGCCATGCTGGACTGGAGTCTGCACAGCCTGGGCGAGTCGGAATTCGCGGTGCTGGCGACCCTGGCCGAGGCCGGCGAGCGCTTCAGTCGCAGCGAGGCCCTGGCGCTGGCGGCGCAGCGCGGGCTGGAGGAGGCGCACTTCATCCCCCTGCTGGGGCAACTGGTGGAGAAGTCGCTGATCCTGGTGGAAGGCAGCGGGGCGACGCTAGGCTACCGCCTGCTGGCCATGCTGCGGCTGCATCTGCGGCAGTTCCGCCAGCAACCGCCGCTCCAGGGCCTGCTGCTGCCAGGCCAGCGGCGGGACCCCGATGGCGCGGGTGAATACCCGGCTCAGATGCGCCTGATCGAAGAAGCCGCATTCCAGGGCGATCGCCGCCAGGGGCAATTCGCGCTCGACGAGTAATTGCTGGGCGCGGTGGATGCGCTGCTGCCGCAACCATTCCAGTGGAGCGAGCCCGGCACTGAGCTTGAACTGGCGGGTGAAGTGACTGCGCGACAGGCCGCAGACGGAGGCGACCTGACTGACGCTGATACCGCGCTCCAGATGCTGCAGCAGGACCTCCTTGGCCAGCCGTTCCTGCCAGGCGGCCAAACCGATCAGTCGGGTGCTGGATAGAGCCAGGGTGCTATCGACGGTCATGGACATGGCGCTCTCCCTATCAAACCAGCCGCGTCGCGCGACCGTCTGGATGAGAATGATTCCCTGCAGTTGTCTGACGTGCGAGTTGCCTATCGTTAATTAGCGTTAAGGCGGCAACGCTCTAGGCGCAATACTGTCGCGCCGGAGCTGGCCGAGGGTGCCGCCGGGCCAGCAGGTGCCAGCCCAGCAGGGCGAGGCCGAGCAGTCCGGCGAGCAGCAGGGGCGCCGGACCATAGGCCTGGAGTCTGTCGATCAGGGCCAGGATGTGTTCTTCGAACAGCTTTCCCAGGACCAGGCCGGAGCCGATCCACAGGGTGGCGCCGCCCAGGTCGTAGGCCAGGAAGCGCCGCAGGGGCATGGCGCTGGCACCGGCGCTGAGGGTGGCGAGGGCCGCGGCGCCGGGGACGAACTTGGCCACCAGCAGCAGGCCGGGCAGGCGGGTAGCCGCCGGGACGTGGCCAGGCAGGTGGCGCAACAGCCAGGCGCCATGTCGCCGGCCGGCCCAGTACCAGAGCAGATCGGCCACGCCGGTGACCGCCACGGTAGCCAGCAGCGCCAGGAGCAATTCGGCTTCATCGGCCGCGGCGCCCATCACCACCAGCGACGGATAGGCCGGTACCGGCAGGCCCAGCTGTTCGCCAAAGACGTTCAGCGTCAGCCAGAGGGTGGCGTTACCGGCCACCAGGGAGGTCAGGGCTTGGGTGCTCATGGCGCGTTCTCGGCAAGGGGAGGCCGTTGGAGCGGCCTCCTAGCGCAAACAGGGCCTACGATTTCGCGAGCAAATCGTAGTCAGGGCATTTGCGGCAGTTCGTTGGGCCGCAGATCAAACACCAGCACCTCGGCGTCGGTGCCGTGGGCCAGCTGCAGTTCGCGCTCGCCGCGCAGCCTGGCGCCGTCACCGGCCTGCAGCAGGACGCCGTTCAGTTCCAGGCTGCCGCGGGCGACGTGCACATAGGCATGGCGCTCGGGGGCCAGTTGCAGAGTGGCGCCTTCGCTGCCGTCGAACAGACCGGCGTAGACCCGGGCGTCCTGGCGCACTTCCAGCGAACCCTCGGCGCCGTCCGGCGAGATGATCAGGGCCAGGCGGCCACGCTTGGCCGCGGCGCTGAAGTGCTGCTGCTGGTAGCGCGGTTCGGCGCGGCGCACGTTGGGCACGATCCAGATCTGCAGGAAGTGCACGCTCTCGCGCTCCGAGTGGTTGTACTCGCTGTGACTGACGCCGCTGCCGGCGCTCATCAGCTGGACGTCACCAGGGCGAATCACCGAGCCGGTGCCCAGGCTGTCCTGGTGCTCCAGGGCGCCTTCGAGCACATAGGAGAAGATCTCCATGTCGCGGTGCGGATGCTCGCCGAAGCCCTGGCCTCCGGTCACGGTGTCGTCGTTGATCACCAGCAGGTCGGAGAAGCCCTGCTCCGCCGGATTGCGATAGCTGGCGAAGGAAAAGGTGTGGAAGGACTTGAGCCAGCCGTGGTTGGCGGCGCCGCGATCGGAAGCTTTACGAATGGCCAGCATGATGAGGCTCCTTGTCTGAGTGGGGCGCGGTCTGTTCCGACGCCATGGAAGTCATCCTACTGTGGCGCCTGGGTTTGATTAACGAGCTGGAAGGAGAATGGTCGTCCTGTTTTGGTTGACGATACCCCTGGCTGGCGTCACCTGCTGCTCCGCGCTCATTGAACCTGGCGCGGACGGGCCGGCCAGAGCCGGACGGTCAGCGCCAGCAGCGCGGTCGCCAGCGCCAGACCGGCGACGCCGCTCCAGCCCAGCCGCGCCAGCAGCAGGCTGCCCAGGGCCGCGCCGCTGGCCATGCCGATGAACATGCCGGTGAAGAGCACCGCGTTGAGCCGGCTGCGCGCCTCGGGTTCCAGGCCGTAGACCTGGGCCTGGTGGGCGATCAGGGTGGCCTGGACGCCCAGGTCGAAGATCACCGTCGCCAGCGCCAGCAGTACCAGACCGGCCACGCCCGGCAACCAGGGCAGCAGGAGCAGGCTGGCGAAGGCCAGGGCCGCCAGGCCGATGCCCAGCCGCGTCACCCATTCCGAGCCATGGCGATCCGCCAGGCGGCCGGCCCAGGGCGCGGCCAGGGCACCGGCGGCACCGGCCAGGCCGAAGGCGCCGGCGGCGGCGCTGCCCAGCTGGAAGGGCCCGGCGTGCAGATAGAGGGCGAGGGTCGACCAGAAGGCACTGAAGCCCACCGACAGCAGGCCTTGCGCCAGGGTCGCCCGGCGCAGCGCGGCATGCCGGCGCCAGAGCGCGCCCAGGGAGCCGAGCAGGGCCGGATAGCTGAGTCGGGTGGTGGCGGCGAAGGCGGGCAGGCCGCGCCACACCGCCACGCCGATGGCGGCGATGCTCAGGGCGGCGAGCAGATAGACCGCCCGCCAGCCAAACCACTCGCCCACCAGGCCGCTGACCACCCGGGACAGCAGGATGCCCAGCAGCAGGCCGGTCATCACCGTGCCGACGATGCGCCCGCGCGCGGCCGGCGGCGCCAGGGTCGCGGCGGCAGGGACCAGGTCCTGGGCCACGGTGGCGGCCAGCCCGGTCACCAGGCTGGCCAGCAGCAGCCCGTGCAGCCCCGGCGCCAGGCTGGCGCCCAGCAGCGCCAGCAGCAGCACGGCCAGCTTGGCCAGGATGATGCGGCGGCGGTCGAAGCGATCACCCAGGGGCGCCAGCAGCAGCAGCCCCAGGGCATAGCCGAGCTGGGTAAGGGTAGGGATCAGTCCCACGTCGGCGGCAGGTGCTGGCAGTGCGCCCGCGAGAATGCCGAGCAGCGGCTGGCTGTAATAGAGGTTGGCCACGCTCAGGCCGGCGCCGGTGGCCAGCAGGCCGAGCAGGGCAGGGGACAGGCTGGCAACTTGAGGTGAGGTGTGGCTATGCGGGAGTGGAATGTCGGTCATGGCGGTTCATCCGGTGGGAAGACGATGAACGCATTCTTCACCAGAGCCATCGCCACCTGTAGCCGAACGCCGGGTACAGGGGGTATACGTAGACCGTATGAACACCACCTTTACCCATGATCGTCTCGATCTGCTGGAAACCTTCGTGCGCATCGTCGAGGCCGGGAGCCTGTCGGCGGCTGCACGCCAGCTCGGTACCACGCAGCCCACCGTCAGTCGGCGCCTGCAGGCGCTGGAGGCCGCGCTGCAGGTGCGCCTGGTGCAGCGCTCGACCCACGCCCTGCGCCTGACCGAGGACGGCCAGCGCTGCTATCGCCAGGCCCAGCAACTGCTCGGCGATTGGCAGGCCTTCGCCGCCGCCCTGCACGGCGCCCATGCCGAGCCCGAGGGACGGCTGCGGGTGGTGATGCCCCATGCCTTCGGCCAGGAGCAGTTGCTCGATCCGCTGGAGACCTATCTGCGGCGCTATCCGGGGATGCAGGTGGACTGGGTGCTCAGCGACCGGGCACCGAATTTCGTCGCCGATGGCGTCGACTGTGCCATCCGGGTGGGGGTGGTGGAGGATCCGGACACCGTGGCGGTGCGCCTGGGCGACGTCCAGCGCATCCTGGTGGCGGCGCCGGAGCTGGCGAGCGCCCTGCAGACACCCGAGGAGCTGACGGCGCTGCCCTGGATCGCCATGACCCAGTTCTACCAGACCGAACTGCGCCTGCAGCTGGGCGCCACTGGCGAAAGCCGGCTGGTCCCCTTGCGGCCACGGCTGGCCACCGAGAGCCTCTTTGTCGCCCGGCATGCCGCGGTGCGCGGCCTGGGCTGCGCGGCACTGTCGCACTGGATGGTGCGCGAGGACGTCGCTGCGGGGCGCCTGGTCCATCTGCTCCCCGAGTGGCAGGCCGCGCCCCTGCCGCTCTATCTCATCTATCCCTATGCCCGCGTCTACCCGGCGCGGCTGCGCCTGTTTCTCGAACTGGTGCGCGAGGCCTGCGCCAGGATGCTGGATGTGACAGCGCCCGCCTGAACGCAAGGATCGGGCGGGCGCATCGAGCGAGGGCGATCAGGCGAGGCGGGCCGACCGCGCCGGCCGCCGGCCATCCAGGCTCAGGGCCCCGGCGCCGAAGGCGGCCACCTGCAGCAGGCCACCGGCGATGGCGACATTCTTGAGGAAGTGGATCAGCTGGTTCTGGTCGGCGAAGTTGTGGTGGAACACCAGGGCAGTCACCAGGGTGAAGGCGGCCATGGCCAGCGCCACCGGCCGGGTGCGATAGCCGATCAGCAGCAGGCTGGCGAGTCCCAGCTCCACCGCCAGGGCGCCGAGGTAGGCAAGGTCCGGGAAGGGCAGGCCCATGGCGGCGATGTAGCCCTTGGTGGCCGCCGGAGCGAGCAGTTTGCCCACGCCGCTGAACAGGAAGAGGCTGGCGAGCAGCAGGCGGCCGGTGGTGGCGGTGAGGGCTTGAGTGTTCATCGTCGACTGTCCTTGGTGAGGTCCGGCATCCGGTGTGGATGCGATGGGGCCAGGTTACTGTCCACCCTGAATTCGATTAAGTAGCCGTTCCGCGTTTCATAGTCTCTCAAGAGTTGACTATTTCCGGCGTACTAATCCGTACTGTGACCTGAATCCTTTCACCTGCACGCCACAGCACAGGCGTACAAAAACCAGCACAGACGTCCAAGGCCGCCCAGCGTCGTCCGGGTGAAAGTCCGCTCCATCGACGGCGCGGGGTCTTCTCGCAGCCGATTCTTTTCGCGGGAGGCTGGGCCATGGAACGCTTGCGACTGGATCTGGGACTCTTGTTCCTGCGCCTGGGTGGCGCCGGACTGCTCCTGGCGGTGCATGGTCTGCCCAAGGCGCTGCATTTCCGCCAGCAACTCGGCTTGATCGAGGACCCGTTGCACCTGGGTGCCTGGCCGACCCTGGGTTTCGCGGTTTTCGCCGAGGTCGTCTGCCCGCTGTTGATCGCCCTGGGCTGGGCGACGCGCCTGGCCTGCCTGCCGATCCTCGGCGTGCTGCTGATTGCGCTGCTGGTGGTGCATCCGCAGTGGTCCCTGGAAGAAGGCCAGTTCGGCTGGCTGCTGCTGGTGCTGTTCGGCACCCTGGCGCTCACCGGGCCGGGTCGCTATTCGCTGGAGGCGCGGCTGGCCAGGCGTCAAGCCACCCAGGGTGGTTTCGCGAGGGCGCTGTCATGAGTGCCGCACTCGGGCAGGACCTGCAGCAGGCCCACAGCCGCATCGTCACCCTGGTGATCCGCCACCAGCCCCTGGCCGACCAGCAGGACGCCTACCAGCGCTGGCTGCAGCGCGCGGTCACCGCCGCCCGCGCGGCCTGCGGCCACCTGGGCGTGGATGTCATCCCGCCGGCGGAGGAGGGCGCCGCCTTCACCACCCTGGTGCGCTTCGCCGACGTCGACCAGCTCCAGGCCTGGCTGGCCTCGCCCGAACGCCAGGCGCTGATCGCCGAGGTGGCGCCGCTGCTGCGCGAGGCCGATGCGCCCGAGGTGCATGCCGACGCCGAATTCTGGTTCAACCCGCCGCGCCCCGGCGTGCGCCCGCCGCCGGCCTGGAAGCAGGCGGTGCTGACCTACCTGGTCATCGCGCCCCTGACGATGCTGATCCCACCACTGTGGCAGCCGCTGTTCGCGCGCTATCCGCTGCTGGCCGGCACTGTGCCGAGCAACCTGCTGATCACCCTGTGCATCGTGCCGCTGGTGGTATTCCTGATCATGCCGAGGGTGAGCCGCCTGTGCGCGCCCTGGCTCAACGCCCGCTCGGGCGCCTTTTCCACTCCTTCCACCCACAGAGGCGAGCAACCATGAGCACCTTCACCACCCGCGACGGCGTCGAGATCTATTTCAAGGACTGGGGCAGCGGCAAGCCCGTGCTGTTCAGCCACGGCTGGCCGCTGGACGCCGACATGTGGGACTACCAGATGCACCATCTGGCCAGCCACGGCTATCGCGCCATCGCCTTCGACCGCCGCGGCTTCGGGCGCTCCGGCCAGCCGTGGAATGGCTATGACTACGACACCTTCGCCGATGACATCAAGGAGCTGATCGAGCACCTGGACCTGCGCGACGTCACCCTGGTGGGCTTTTCCATGGGCGGTGGCGACGTCAGCCGCTACCTGGCGCGCCATGGCTCGGCGTGGGTCGCCAAGCTGGCGCTGCTCGGCGCCGTCACCCCGCTGTTCGGGCAGCAGCAGGACTTCCCCCAGGGCGTCGACCAGAGCGTCTTCGACGGTATCCGCGGTGGTCTGCTGAAGGACCGCGCCCAGTTCCTCGCCGACTTCGCCCCGGTGTTCTATGGCACCAACCAGGGCCAGACGGTCTCCGCGGGCGTCTTCACCCAGACCCTCAACATCGCCCTGCTGGCTTCGCTGAAAGGCACCCTGGATTGCGTCACCGCCTTCTCCGAGACCGACTTCCGGCCGGACATGGCCAAGATCGACGTGCCGACCCTGGTGATCCACGGCGACGCCGACCAGGTGGTGCCCTTCGCGACCACCGGCAAGCTGGCCGCCGAGCTGATCCGTGGCGCCGAGCTCAAGGTGTACGCCGGCGCCCCCACGGCTTCGCGGTGACTCACGCCGAGCAGTTGAACCGCGACCTGCTGGCCTTCGTCGCCCGCTGAGCCTTCCCGGGCGCCTCGCGCCCGGACTTCTGATCCTGGTCCCGGAGGCCACATGCAACACGCCGATCTGATTCTGCACAACGGCAAGCTCCACACCGTCGATCCCGAGCGCCCCGAGGCGACCGCGGTCGCCATCAAGGACGGCGTCTTTCTTGCCGTGGGCAGCGACAGCGACGTCATGGCCCATCGCGGCCCGGGCACCCAGGTGGTCGACCTGCGCGGGCGCCGCGCCATCCCCGGCCTCAACGACTCCCACCTGCACCTGATCCGCGGCGGCCTCAACTACAACCTGGAACTGCGCTGGGAGGGCGTGCCCTCGCTGGCCGATGCCCTGCGCATGCTCAAGGACCAGGCCGAGCGCACCCCGGCGCCCCAGTGGGTGCGGGTGGTGGGCGGCTGGAACGAATTCCAGTTCGCCGAGCGCCGGCTGCCGACCCTGGAGGAGCTCAACCAGGCCGCGCCGGACACCCCGGTGTTCATCCTCCACCTCTACGACCGGGCACTGCTCAACCGCGCCGCCCTGCGTGTCGTGGGCTACACCAAGGACACGCCCAATCCGCCAGGTGGCGAGATCCAGCGCGATGCCCGCGGCGAGCCCACCGGCATGCTCATCGCCCGGCCCAATGCCATGATCCTCTACGCCACCCTGGCCAAGGGGCCCAAGCTGCCGCTGGAATACCAGGTCAACTCCACCCGCCAGTTCATGCGCGAGCTCAATCGCCTGGGCCTGACCAGCGCCATCGACGCCGGCGGCGGCTTCCAGAACTACCCGGACGACTACCAGGTGATCCAGGAACTGGCCGATGCCGACCAGCTCACCGTGCGCATCGCCTACAACCTCTTCACCCAGCGGCCCAAGGAAGAGCTGACCGACTTCAGGAACTGGACCAGCAGCGTCACCCTGCACCAGGGCACCGACTTCCTCCGCCACAACGGCGCCGGCGAGATGCTGGCCTTCTCCGCGGCCGACTTCGAAGACTTCCTCGAACCGCGCCCGGACCTGCCGCCCACCATGGAGGCCGATCTGGAACCGGTGGTGCGTCACCTGGTGGAGCAGCGCTGGCCGTTCCGCCTGCACGCCACCTACGACGAATCCATCTCGCGCATGCTCGACGTCTTCGAGCGGGTCAACCGCGACGTGCCCTTCAACGGGCTGCCCTGGTTCTTCGACCACGCCGAGACCATCAGTCCGCGCAACATCGAGCGGGTCAAGGCCCTCGGCGGCGGCATCGCCATCCAGGACCGCATGGCCTTCCAAGGCGAATACTTCGTCGACCGCTATGGTGCCCAGGCCGCCGAGCAGACCCCGCCGATCCAGCGGATGCTCGCCGAAGGCGTACCGGTAGGGGCGGGGACAGATGCCACCCGCGTCTCCAGCTACAACCCCTGGACCTCGCTGTACTGGCTGGTCAGCGGCCGTACCGTCGGCGGCCTGGCGCTCTACCAGGAAGGCCTGCCACGGGCCACCGCCCTGCAGCTGTTCACCCAGGGCAGCGCCTGGTTCTCCTCGGAACAGGGCAAGAAGGGCCAGCTGCGGGTAGGCCAGCTGGCCGATGTGGCGGTGCTCTCGGCGGACTTCTTCACGGTCGAGGAAGAGGCCATCAAGCACCTGGAGTCGGTGCTGACCGTGGTCGGTGGTCGTATCGTCCATGGCGCCGAGGAATTCGATCGCCTGGGTCCGCCGCCCTTGCCGGTCACCCCGGACTGGTCGCCGGTGGTCAAGGTGCCCGGCCACTGGAAGCCCGGCGCGCCCCTGCAGGCCGCCGTGCACCAGTGCGCCGGCGCCTGTTCCGTGCATGGCCACGGCCATGAGCGGGCGCGCCAGAGCCGGGTGCCGGTCAGCGACTTCAGTGGCTTCTGGGGCGCCTTCGGCTGCTCCTGCTTCAGCTTCTGAGGAGCGTCCGCCATGACCGCCGCCGCCCTGACTTCCACCACCGCCTCGCCCTGGCAGCCCCTGCGTCAGCGCACCTTCCGCTGGCTGTGGCTGGCCAGCATCGCCTCCAACATCGGTACCTGGATGCACGAGGTGGGCGCCGGCTGGTTGATGACCTCGTTGTCGGCCAGCCCCCTGGCGGTGGCCCTGGTCCAGGTGGCGGGGGCGCTGCCGATGTTCCTGCTGGCACTGCCGGCCGGCGCCCTGGCCGACATCGTCGACCGCCGGCGCTACCTGCTCGGCGTGCAGCTGTGGATGGCCGCGGTAGCCCTGGCTCTGGCCGGGCTGACCCTGGCCGGCTGGATGACCGTGCCGCTGCTGCTGGGCCTGACCCTGGCCATGGGCGTGGGCACGGCGCTGATGCTGCCGGCCTGGTCGGCGCTGACCCCCGAGCTGGTCGATAAAAGCGAGTTGCCCGCGGCCATCGCCCTGTCCAGCCTGGGCATGAACGTGGCCCGTGCCCTCGGCCCGGCGCTCGCCGGGGTGCTGGTCAGCCTGGCCGGTCCCTGGCTGACCTTCGCCCTCAATTCCGTTTCCTTCCTTGCCGTGATCGTCGCGCTCCTGACCTGGCGACGCCAACCTGCAGCCGCCGTGCTGCCCGCGGAGCGCCTGCTGGGCGCCGTCCGGGTCGGCCTCCGCTATGCCCGCAGCTCGCTCCAGCTGCAGGTGGTGCTGGCCAGGACCGCCGCGTTTTTCCTCGGCGCCAGCGCCGGCATGGCCCTGTTGCCACTGCTGGTGCGCCAGGCCCTGCAGGGCACCGCCCTGGATTTCGGCATCCTGCTCGGGTGCGTCGGCCTGGGTGCCATCGGCGGCGCCATGCTCCTGCCGCGGCTGCGCGAACGGCTGTCCAGCGACCTGCTGGTGGCGGGTGCCAGTACGCTCTATGCCGGCGTGCTGCTCGGCCTGGCCTGGATTCGCGACTTCGCCTGGCTGCTGCCGGTCATGCTGGTCAGCGGCCTGGCCTGGATCGCCGTGCTCTCCAGCCTGCAGGTGGCGGCCCAGACCGCCGTGCCCGGCTGGGTGCGCGCCCGTGCCCTGGCCGTCTACATCCTGGTGTTCTTTGGTACCAGCGCCCTGGGCGGCTTGCTCTGGGGTGCCCTGGCCAGTCACTTCTCCCTGAGTCTGGCGCTGAGCGCGGCGGCCGGGGTGCTGCTGGCCGGCATCGGGCTGACCTGGCGCCTGCGTCTGCCGGTCACCCCGGCCGCCGATATCGCCCCTTCGCTGCACTGGCCGGCGCCGATCCTCGACGATTCCCTGGATCGCGAGCGCGGCCCGGTGATGGTCACCCTGGAGTACGACATCGCCCCCGAGCATGGTCCGGCCTTTCGCCAGGCCATGCAGGCGGTGGGCGCCATGCGCCGGCGCAACGGCGCCTTCTCCTGGGCCCTGCTGCAGGACAGCGCCGAGCCGCGCCGCTGGCAGGAATTCTTCTGCGACGAATCCTGGCTGGAACACCTGCGCCACCACCACCGCGTCACCCAGGGCGAACAGCGCCTGGAAGCGGCGGCGCGCCAGTACCAGACCCCCGGCGTACCCGTCGCCATTCGCCATCTCCTGGGCGGCGCCTGATGCCGCCCTTCACCCGCAACCCCCAAACCACTCCCTGAGGACTCCACCATGAGCAAGCCCTACAACCGTCTCGACAAGAACGATGCCGTCGTCCTGCTGATCGACCACCAGGCCGGTCTGATCTCGCTGGTCCAGGATTTCACCCCCAGCGACTTCAAGAACAACGTCCTGGCCCTGGCCAACAGCGCCAAGTTCTTCGGCCTGCCCACCATCCTCACCACCAGCTTCGAGCAGGGCCCCAACGGCCCGCTGGTGCCCGAGCTGGTCGAGCTGTTCCCCGAGGCGCCGTACATCGCCCGCCCCGGCCAGATCAACGCCTGGGACAACGAAGACTTCGTCGCCGCCATCAAGGCCACCGGCCGCAAGCAGCTGATCATCGCCGGCGTGGTGACCGACGTCTGCGTGACCTTCCCGGCCCTGGCGGCCATCGCCGAAGGCTTCGACGTCTTCGTGGTGACCGATGCCTCCGGCACCTTCGACAAGACCGTGCAGCAGGCTGCCTGGGCGCGCATGAGCGCCGCCGGCGTGCAACTGATGAACTGGTTCAGCGTGGCCTGCGAGCTGCACCGCGACTGGCGCAACGACATCGAGGGCCTGGGTGCCCTGCTGTCCAACCACATCCCCAACTACCGCAACCTGATGACCAGCTACGCCAAGCTGTCCGCCAAGTAAGGGGAACGATAGTCCGGCGCCTCCCTCGGCGCCGGACTATCCCTGCCAGACCTTCGCGGAGGGATGCCGTGAACCGCAACGACCTGCGCCGCATCGACCTGCACCTGCTGGTGGTGTTCGAAAGCCTGATGCACGAGCGCAACCTTACCCGCACCGCGGAAAAGCTCTTTCTCGGCCAGCCGGCCATCAGTGCCGCCCTGGTGCGCCTGCGGCAATTCTTCGACGACCCCCTGCTGGTACGCAGTGGGCGGGCGATGGAGCCCACGCCGCGGGCCCTGGCCATTCTCGAACGGCTGCGCCCGGCGCTGGACGGCCTGTCCAATGCCTTGAGCGAGGTCGACGACTTCGACCCCGGCGCCAGTCGCGCGGTGTTTCGCCTGGGCATGTCCGACGACGTCGAGTGCGGCCTGCTGCCGCCGCTGCTGGCCCATCTGCGCGAGGTGGCGCCGCACTGTGTGCTGGTGGTGCGCAACGCCAACTTCCTGCTGCTGCCCGGCCTGCTGGCCAGTGGCGAGGTTTCCCTGGGCATCAGCTACACCACCCAGCTGCCGGCCAACGCCAGGTGCCGTACCCTGAGGCACATCCGCGCCCTGGTGGTGCGCGCCGACCGCGATCCCGCGCCCCTGACCCTGGATGACTATTGCGCGCGGCCCCATGTGCTGGTGTCGATGTCCGGCGATCTCTGCGGCAACATCGACGACGACCTGGCGCGCCTCGGCCGCAGTCGCAAGGTGGCCCTGGGCGTACCCCACTTCAACGGTCTCGGCGCCCTGCTGGCCGGCAGCGAATTGCTCGCCACGGTGCCCGACTACGCCGCCCGGGCGCTGGCTGCGGGCGGCGGCCTGCGCATCGAGGAACCACCGTTTCCCATCGTCCCGGCCAAGCTGTCGCTGGTCTGGCGCGCGGCCCAGGACCAGGATCCGGGCGAGCGCTGGCTGCGCGGCGAGATCATCAGATTCATGGGCGAACCGGCTGCGTGAGCCCAGCCGGCTGCTCGGCCACCGCTCCGGAAATCTGCATGCCACGGGTCTCCTTGCCGAAGGCCACGAAGAGGATGATCAGCAGCGCCACGGTGCCTGCCACCAGCGCCATGGCCAGGCCATAGTTGCCGCCGTGGGCCGCCGCGATATGCGCCTGCAGGGTAGCGTTGACCGAGGCCAGCAGGTTGCCCATCTGGTAGACGAAGCCCGGCAGCACGGCGCGCACATTGCCCGGCACCAGTTCGTTGAGATAGCTGGGCACCACGCCCCAGGCGCCCTGCACCATGAATTGCATCAGGAAGGCGCCGATGCCCAGCGTCCAGGAGCCGCTGGAGAAGGCCCACAGCGGCAGGACCGGTAACGACAGCAGTGCGGCCAGCATGATCGCCTTCTTGCGGCCGATGCGTTCCGACAGCGAACCGAAGAGCACGCCGCCGAGCATCGCCGCGATGTTGTAGCCGATGGCGATCAGACTCACGGTATGGGCATCGAACTGGTGCTGTACCTTGAGGAAGGTGGGATAGAGGTCCTGGGTGCCGTGGCTGAAGAAATTGAAGCAGGCCATCAGCAGCACCAGGTACAGGCAGATCTTCCAGTGCTGGCGCAGGATTGGCAGCAGGGCAGTACTCTCCTTGCGCTCGCGCGCGGCCAGCCACACCGGCGACTCCGGCACCTTGAAGTAGATGAAGGGCAGCAGCAGGACCGGTAGGGCGCCGATCAGGAACATGCCGCGCCAGCCCACCGTGGTGAAGAACAAGCCGAAGACGATGGAGGCGAGCAGGTAGCCGCAGGGATAGCCGGCCTGGAAGATCCCCGACATCAGCCCGCGCGCGCGATCGGGGATGGTTTCCATCGCCAGCGACGAAGCCACGCCCCAGACCCCGCCCATGGCCACGCCGTAGAGAAGACGGAAAGCCATGAACGCCATGAAGGTCGGCGACCAGGCGGACAGCAGCTCGAACACCGAGAACAGCACGATGTTGAGCATCAAAATCGGCCGGCGCCCATGCCGCTCGGCCAGGCGCCCGAAGATCAGGGCGCCTATCGGACGCACCGCCAGGGTCAGCATGATCGACAGGGAGACATCGGTCACCGAGTTGTGGAAATACGTCGACAGGTTGCTGAGGACGAAGACCAGGATGAAGAAGTCGAATGCATCCATCGTCCAGCTGGCAAAGGTGGCGAAGGCCACGTTGCGCTGTGTAGAAGTCCAGGTAGACATGGCCAATCTCCTTGCTCGAAGGGCTGTCGACGCCCTGGCGGCTCGCGGGGTCAGTGGGGAGGCAGCCTTGGTTGTAGTGGTTGTATCGCTAGCCTCTCCCCGGAGCGCTTACGAGAACCTTAAGGTGAGCATCACAAAAGTCCGCGCCTGACCGGAGACGTCCGGGGGCACCATCAGCCGCGTCGATAAGCGCTATCCGCCGGTACGATTTATGGACGAGGGCGTTGGCTTCTTACGATGGCTCCATATTGTTTGGAGCCACTCCCATGTCCCTCGCCGCCCTTCGCAATACCCTCCGCCTGCTGGCCTGCGCCGGCTCGCTCGCCCTGCTGGCCGGCTGTGCCAGCTCCCACACCGCCTACCTGCAGGATGGCCGCACCGCCTACCTGGTGCAGTGCAACGGGGTATTCGGCAGCTGGTCCGGCTGCGCGGGCGAAGCTGCCGAGCGTTGCGCCACCGGCAGCTACCGGGTGCTGGCCCGCAACCACCTTGACGGCGCCAGCGAGGCGGAAGCCGAGGCCAGCATTGCCGGCCAGTCCTATCCGGTACGCAATCTGCTGGTGCAGTGCCAGGGCGAGCAGCTGGCCTGGCGGGTGGGCACCTTCGTCCGCCGACTGCCGGTTAGCGAGGGTTGAGGGCAGGTCGGCAGGCTGTCGAGCGTTTCACGGCGGCTGAACACCTGCTCGGTTCTCCTCTCCCTCTATGAGAGGGTTGGGGTGAAGGCGCGCCCCGCACACTGAAGTCACTACCGGAAAAGGCTGCGCCGTTTTCCAGGCTACGGCTCCGATAGAGCTGAACGCCTGCTCGAATAACCCCCTCTCCCTCCGGGAAAGGGTTGGGGTGAGGGCACGCCCCGCACACTGAAGTCACTCCCGGAAAAGGCTGCGCCGTTTTCCAGGCTACGGCTCTGTCGAGCGTTTCACGGCGGCTGAACACCTGCTCGGTTAACCCTCTCTCCCTCGGGAGAGGGGCGGGGTGAGGGCGCGCCCCGCACTCTGAAGTCACTCCCGGAAAAGGCTGCGCCGTTTTCCAGACTACGGCTCCGATAGAGCTGAATGCCTGCTCGAATAACCCCCTCTCCCTCCGGGAAAGGGTTGGGGTGAGGGCACGCCCTGCACACTGAAGTCACTTCCGGAAAAGGCTGCGCCGTTTTCCAGGCTACGGCTCCGATAGAGCTGAATGCCTGCTCGAACAACCCCCTCTCCCTCCGGGAGAAGGTTGGGGTGAGGGCACGCCCCACACACAGCGACGTCACCCCTGGAAAAGGCTCAGGCCATGGCTGCGATAGACCGTAGGCGCGGTCGCATCGACTGGCCACCAGGATCGCGGACCAAGAAGCGCCTCGTGCCCCAGGGGGCCGTCACCGGACCATACTCCGGCACGTAGCCCGCGCATCACCTCAACGGCTGCACGGCCCGCTGGTAAGTGGGGCTAATCCACCAGGGCCTCTTCCAGGACCTTGAGAAATTCCCGCGTCGCCGGCGTCGGCAGCGGCGACCAGATGGCATGGACGTTGCGCTGCGGGGCATCGCTGACCGGCACCCGGGCCAGGCCGGCAAAGGTGCTGGCGATACTCTGGGGCACCAGGCCGATGGCCAGACCGCGGCGGACGAAGCGTTCCAGCAGCTGCATGTTGCCCGTCTCGAAACCCACCCGATGGGGCAGGCCCAGGGCGGCGAAGGCCTCGTCGGTCTGCCGCCGGGCGCCGCTGCCGGCGGGCAGGTCCACCAGCGGCAGATCCACCAGCTCGTGCAGCGACAGCCTTTCCCGCCCCGCCAGGGCGTGCGCAGCGGGCAGCACCGCCACCAGCTCCTCGCTGAGCAGCAGGCGGCTGGCCACCGCCTCCAGGGCCACCTGGCGCGACAGGCCGATCAGGGCGAAATCCAGTTGTCGCTCGCGCACCGCCGCCAGCAGCGTCTCGCTCTTGTCCTGGCGCAGCCGGATGTCCACCTGGGGATGGCGGGCATGGAAGGTGGCCAGCAACTCGACGATATCCAGACGGGGCACCGAGGAGATCAGGCCCAGTGTCAGGGTGCCGCGAATGGCGCCGACCGCAGCGGCCACGTCCTGCTGCAGCCTTTCCACCGCCGCCAGCGCCTGCCGCGCCTGGACCAGCAGCGCTTCGCCGGCGGGGGTGAGGCGCACCTGCCGCGGCAGGCGTTCGAACAGGGTAGCGCCCAGTTCGGCTTCCAGGCGGGCGATCTGGTGACTGAGCGCCGACTGCACCACATGACAACGCTCGGCGGCGCGGGTGAAGTGGCGCTCCTCGGCTAGGGCGACGGCGAATTCCAGTTGCTTGAGGTTCATGGCGCTATCTTGAAATGAGATCGAAACCATCTTAACGATTCATTTAACCGATGGCTGCCGTTGTCCGATACTGACCAGCCTTTCCCATGCCGGACCTCGCGGATGTCGAGCCCCACGCCTCCTCTCAGCCGCTGGCTGACCCTGCTCATGGCCGTCGCCACCGGTATCGCGGTGGCCAGCAACTACTACAACCAGCCGTTGCTGCACACCATCGCCCAGCGCTTCGACCTCAGCTACACCCAGGCCGGCAGCATCGTCACCACCGCCCAGCTCAGCTACGCCGCCGGGCTCCTGCTGCTGGTGCCCCTGGGCGATCTGCTGGAGCGCCGCCGGCTGATCGTCACCATGAGTGTGATCGCCGCCGCCGGCCTGGCCCTGAGCGCCACCGCCACCAGTCTGACCTGGCTGCTAGTGGGCACCGCCATGACCGGACTCTTCTCGGTGGTGGCCCAGGTGCTGGTGCCCTTCGCCGCGACCCTGGCCGCGCCGGAGCAGCGGGGTAGGGCGGTGGGCACGGTGATGAGCGGCCTCATCCTCGGCATCCTGCTGGCCCGCACCGTGGCCGGAGCGCTCTCGTCCCTGGGCGACTGGCGCACCGTCTATGCCGTGGCGGCCGGTCTGATGCTGGCCACCGCCCTGGCCCTGCGCCTGGCGCTGCCGCGCTATCAGCAGTCGGCGGGCCTGAGCTATCCACGGCTGCTGGGTTCGGTGTTCGTGCTCTTGCGCGACGAACCCCTGCATCGTCTGCGCACCCTGCTGGGCTGTCTGGGCTTCGCCGTCTTCGCGGTGTTCTGGACGCCCCTGGCCTTTCTGCTCGCCGCCGAACCCTATGGCTTCAGCGACGGTACCATCGGCCTGTTCGGTCTCGCCGGCGCGGTGGGCGCCCTGGCCGCCAACCTGGCCGGGCGCATGGCCGACCAGGGCAAGGGTGGTCTCGCCACCAGCATCGGGCTGGCTTCCCTGACCCTGGCCTGGCTGCCCCTGGCCTTCGCCCAGCAGTCGCTGGCGGCGCTGCTGGTCGGCATCCTGGTGCTGGATCTCGCCGTGCAGCTCAGCCACGTCAGCAACCAGAACGTGGTCTATCGCCTGCGCCCGGAAGCCCGTAGTCGCCTCAACGCCGGCTACATGACCGGCTACTTCCTCGGCGGCTCCCTGGGTTCGCTGCTGTCGGCGCGGCTGTACGAGCACTTTGGCTGGACCGGCGTCAGCCTGGCCGGCTGCCTGCTGGCCGCCACGGCGCTGGCCGTCTGGTACCTGTTCCTGCTGCGCCAGCGTCAGGCGCGGGCCTGAGCGCCATCATCAGCGCGGTCGATGATCGCTATCCCGCGGGACGATTTCTAGGCGCGGGGTGGGCTGGCGACAATGAGTCCACACCCACCCGACACAGGTACTCGCCATGAAAGCCCTCACCGCTCTGTTCGCCGCCACTCTGCTCACCACCGCCATCGCCCAATCCGCCCAGGCCGAGGAAAGCGCCCTGCGCCCCCTGGGTTCGCTGATCGAAAAGCACCAGCAGCAGGATCGCACCCTGGCCGAGAACGGCACCGAGCGCAGCCTGCAGCCGTCGATCCAGCGCCAGCAGCAGCGTCTCGACCCGCAGCGTGCCCTGGCTGAAAACGGCGCCGAGCGCAGTCTGCAGCCGGCGATCCAGCGTCAGCAGCAGCGTCTGGATGGCCAGCGCCTGGCTGCCGACGGCGCCGAGCGAACCCTCCAGCAGTGGCCCCAGCGTCAACCGACCCGCGGCGCCGTAGCGTGAGTCGGCCCGACCGTCAGGCGGTCGCGCAGATAGTCCGAGAACAGCTGGACGATGCGCGCCGACTGACGATGCTGGGGATAGACCGCATAGACCGCCGCGCTGGGCAGGGCGAAGTCTTCCAGCACCTGCACCAGCGCCCCTGAGGCCAGCGCCGCGCCGATGATGAAGGTCGGCAGCACCGCGATGCCCTGACCGGCGATGGCCGCGTCCCGCACCACCTCTCCGTTGTTGGCCCTGAGCTGACCCTGCATGGGCAGCACCAGCGGCTTGCCTCCGCGCTGAAAGCGCCATTCCACCTGGCGACCATGGCCATAGAGCAGACAGCTGTGCTCGGCCAGATCCTCCGGTTGCAGCAGCGGCGGCGCCTTCTTTAGATAATCCGGACTGGCACAGGTCACCAGCTGCATCTCGGTCAGTCGCTTGGCGATCAGACTGGAATCGGCCAGGGTGCCGATGCGGATCGACATGTCGTAGCCCTCGGCGAGCAGATCCACCGCCCGGTCATTGAGATCCAGCTCCAGGCGGATCTGCGGATAGGCCGAGAGAAAATCCGGCAGCAGGGGACTCAGGTGCAGGGTGCCAAAGGTCATGGGCGCACTGACTCTCAGCACCCCCTGGGGCACCGTCCGCCGGCTGGAGAGCAACTCCTCGGTGTCGTTGACGTCTTCGAGGATCTTCACCGCTCGCTCGTAGAGCAGCATCCCCAGCTCGGTCGCCTGCAGACGCCGCGTGGTGCGGTTGATCAACCGCACGCCAAGACTTTCCTCCAGCAACAGGGTCCGCCGGCTGACGTATTGCTTGGACAGCCCCAGCTTGTCGGCGGCGGCGGTGAAGCTGCCCTCGTTCAGGGTGGTGACGAACAGGCGCAGGTCTTCGAAATTCATGGCGGCATCCAGGCAGCGGGAGACGTTCGACGGCGGTCGGATCGCCGTCATTGTGCCAAATCGCCAGGCGTCCGGTGTCAGCCAGGCCGTTGGCGAACGGGCAAAAGAAAACCCCCTCGCCACCTTGCGGTGAGGAGGGGGTTCTGGCGTTTGCCGTCGCTTAGACGTTGAAGCGGAAGTGCATGACGTCACCGTCCTTGACGATGTACTCCTTGCCTTCCAGACGCCACTTGCCGGCTTCCTTGGCGCCGTTCTCGCCCTTGAAGGCGATGAAGTCGGCATAGGCCACCACTTCGGCGCGGATGAAGCCCTTCTCGAAATCGGTGTGGATGGCGGCGGCCGACTGGGGCGCGGTGGCGCCGACGCGGACGGTCCAGGCACGGACTTCCTTCACCCCGGCGGTGAAGTAGGTCTGCAGGTTGAGCAGTTCGTAGCCGGCGCGGATCACCCGGTTCAGGCCCGGCTCTTCCATGCCCATGGACTCGAGGAACATCTGCTTTTCCTCGTCGTCGTCCAGTTCGGCGATTTCCGCCTCGATCTTGTTGCAGACCGGCACCACCACGGCGCCTTCTTCTTCGGCGATGGCCCGGACCACATCCAGGTGCGGGTTGTTCTCGAAGCCGTCTTCGGCGACGTTGGCGATGTACATCACCGGCTTGCTGGTCAGCAGGTGGAAGCTGCGCACCAGGCGCTTCTGCTCCTCGTCCAGGCCCTTCAGCAGGCTGCGGGCAGGCTTGCCGGCCTCGAAGTGCGGAATCAGCTGTTCCAGCAGGGCCTTCTGCGCCAGGGCTTCCTTGTCACCGCCCTTGGCGTTGCGGGTCACGCGTTGCAGCTGCTTCTCGCAGCTGTCGAGGTCGGCGAAGATCAGCTCCAGGTCGATCACCTCGATGTCCCGCTTGGGATCCACCGAATTCGACACGTGGATGACGTTCTCATCTTCGAAGCAGCGCACCACGTGGGCGATGGCGTCGGTCTCGCGGATGTTGGCGAGAAACTTGTTGCCCAGACCTTCACCCTTGGAGGCGCCGGCCACCAGCCCGGCGATGTCGACGAACTCCATGGTGGTGGGGATCACCCGCTCGGGTTTGACGATCTCCGCCAGGGCGTTCAGTCGCGCATCGGGCATGGGCACGATGCCGCTGTTGGGCTCGATGGTGCAGAAGGGAAAGTTTTCTGCCGCGATACCAGATTGGGTCAGGGCATTGAACAGGGTGGACTTGCCGACGTTGGGCAGGCCGACGATGCCGCAATTGAATCCCATGGTGTGTGTCCTCGCGGAAGAAAAGGAAGAGGGTAGGGTAGGTCAGGCCTTGCGGCTGTGCAGGCGTTGCATGGCGCGGGTCAGGTCGCCGGTCAGCAGCTCCGGAACCACCTCCAGGGCGGCATCGATGCTGGTGTCGAGCAGGTCCTGCTCGCTGCGCGGTGCGCGGCCCAGCACGAAGTTGGAGACCAGGCTGGCATGCCCCGGATGGCCGATGCCCAGGCGCAGACGCTGGAAGCCGTTCTGATTGCCGAGCTGGGCGATGATGTCGCGCAGTCCGTTGTGCCCCCCATGGCCGCCGCCGGTCTTGAGGCGTGCTGTGCCGGGTGGCAGGTCGAGTTCATCGTGGGCCACCAGGATGGCTGCCGGCGGGATGCGGAAAAAGCCGGCGAGCGCCGCCACGGCCTGGCCGCTGCGGTTCATGTAGGTGGTGGGGATGAGTAGACGAACATCGTTGCCCGCGTGGCGGAAGCGCCCCACCAGGCCATGATACTTGCGGTCGACAGCCAGGCTCGCGCCCTGGGCGGCTGCCAGTCGCTCAACGAAAAGGGCCCCTGCATTGTGCCGAGTCTGGTCGTATTCGGGGCCCGGATTACCCAGGCCGACGATCAGTTGGACGGCAGTCATGTCAGGAGCCCTTCTCTTTCAGGCGTGCGAGAACTTACTCGGCAGCGCCTTCTTCGGCAGCGCCGTCAGCAGCTTCTTCACGGATGCGCGGCATGTGGATGCTGGCAACCGGCAGATCGCTGCCGTGGGCCAGGGACACCAGCTCGACGCCAGCCGGGACGTTCAGGTCGCTCAGGTGAACGATCTGGTCCAGGGCGACCTTGGCCATGTCGACTTCGATGAATTCCGGCAGGTCTTTCGGCAGGCAGGAAACTTCGACTTCGTTGATGGTGTGCAGGATCTCGCCACCCTGTTGCTTCACGCCCACGGAGGTTTCCTGGTTCATGAAGTGCAGGGGCACGTGAGCGGTCAGCTTCTGACCGGCGATGACGCGCAGGAAGTCGGCGTGCATGACGTAGCCCTTGGAGGGGTGACGCTGCAGGGCCTTGACCAGCACGCTTTCGTTGCTGCCATCAA
The DNA here is from genome assembly GCF_014522265.1 of Pseudomonas oryzihabitans. GTDB lineage: Bacteria > Pseudomonadota > Gammaproteobacteria > Pseudomonadales > Pseudomonadaceae > Chryseomonas > Chryseomonas aestiva. The sequence continues at coordinate 953,708 of NZ_CP017024.1, read as the reverse complement.
CCTTCAGGGTGATGACGCTGGCGAAGGCGGCTTCGCTTTCCAGCATCTTGGCCAGGTCTTTGCCGACCAGGGTGATGGACGTCGGAGCCTTGTCGCCACCGTAGATCACGGCGGGAACGTTACCGGCATTACGACGCAGGCGGCGGCTCGCACCTTTCCCCAGGTCGGAACGCACTTCGGCATTCAGAGTGAAATCAGACATTGTGAATCTCCAGGATAAGGAATCGGCAGACCGGGACTTGCGACCAGTTCCACGGCCCTACCGACTAAAAAGCCCCGGTAGACCGTCACGGCCTTCCAGGGCGCTTCCAGAGCGGCTGTTCCTTAACGGAACATCGCGCTGATGGATTCTTCGTTACTGATCCGGCGTACCGCCTCGGCCACCACCGGCGCGATGTCCAGTTGGCGGATACGGCTGCAGGCCTGAGCCGCGGCGGACAGCGGAATGGTGTTGGTCACCACCAGCTCGTCCAGCACGGAGTTGTCGATGTTCTCGATGGCCCGACCCGACAGCACCGGGTGGGTGCAGTAGGCCAGGACCTTGGCGGCGCCGTGTTCCTTCAGGGCCTTGGCCGCGTGGCACAGGGTGCCGGCGGTATCGACCATGTCGTCGACCAGCACGCAGGTGCGGTCCTGGATGTCACCGATGATGTGCATCACTTCCGACTGGTTGGCCTTGGGACGACGCTTGTCGATGATCGCCAGGTCCACACCCAGACTCTTGGCCACGGCACGCGCACGCACCACGCCGCCGATGTCCGGGGAGACGATCATCAGATTTTCGAAACGCTGGTCTTCGATGTCATCCACCAGGGCGGGGGAGCCGTAGATGTTGTCCACGGGAATATCGAAGAAGCCCTGGATCTGGTCGGCATGCAGATCGACGGTGAGCACGCGATTGATGCCCACCACGGTCAGCATGTCGGCCACGACCTTGGCGGTGATGGCGACGCGTGCGGAACGCGGACGGCGATCCTGGCGGGCATAACCGAAATAGGGGATGACTGCGGTGATACGAGTGGCCGAGGAGCGGCGGAAGGCATCGGCCATCACCACCAGTTCCATCAGGTTGTCGTTGGTCGGCTCGCAGGTGGGCTGGATGATGAAGACATCCTTGCCCCGCACGTTCTCGTTGATTTCGACGCTGATCTCGCCATCGGAGAATTTTCCGACGGAGACGTCACCGAGAGGGATATGCAGCTGGCGCACGATGCGCCGTGCCAGATCGGGGTTGGCGTTCCCCGTGAAGACCATCATCTTGGACACGCTGCAGTTCCTGCGGCTTGAGGTGGGTCTTGGAAGGAAAATGGCAGGGGCGGCTGGATTCGAACCAACGCATGGCAGGATCAAAACCTGCTGCCTTACCGCTTGGCGACGCCCCTGTATCTTGCAGAGTACTAGCTGTACTCATTCTCTGGTCAGGCTTGCCAGCGCCCGGTGCAACATGGAAGTGTTGCTACCTTTGGCCACGAAGCCTGGAAGTGATGCTGGTAGCTGGCTAGCTACTGTATCAGCTTCGGTCTTATTTGGAAAGCTTCCAAATATGCAACCTCCAGTGCCGGTTAATCTAGCTGAAACAAATTTGTTTAGCAAGATCAAAGCGTTACGAATTTCTGGGTAACGCCTTTCGACCGTACTCTGGCAGTCGTTTCGACCTGACCACTTGAGAACGGCGCAAACTTTAATGGCGGGAGTGTCCCGTGTCAACAGCGGATCTGAAAAAATTTCTGCTGTACTTACAGAGACTTGCGGCACGGCCACGAGATACCAGGGTTCCGGGGGGGTGACCGGGGTGAGCTTTTCCCCCACGCCCTCGGCGAAGGCGGCCTGGCCGCGGACGAATACCGGCACATCGGCGCCCAGACGCAGCCCCAGCACCGCCAGGTCGTCGAGGCTGGCGCCCAGGCCCCAGAGATGATTCAGGCCAAGCAGGGTGGTGGCGGCATCCGAACTGCCGCCACCGATACCGCCGCCCATGGGCAGGCGTTTGGTCAGCCAGAGGTCGGCGCCTTTGGTCGTGGCGCTTTCCTGCTGCAGCAGCCGGGCGGCGCGCAGGATGAGATTCTGCGCGGGGGCGACGCCCGGCAGACCGTCGTGCAGTTGCAATTCGCCGTCATCCCGTCCGGCAAAGCCCAGGTCGTCGCCCCAGTCGAGAAACTGGAACAGCGTCTGCAGCTCGTGATAACCGTCCGCGCGGCGGCCGAGGATGTGCAGGAACAGATTGAGCTTGGCCGGTGCCGGCAGGGTGAAGGCAGGCGCTGCGGTCATTTGCCCAGCTCGCGCGGCTGCCAGGTCTTCACCACCAGGATGACTTCCAGGTCCTTGCCGGTGAGCTTGAGGCGCTCGGGCAGGGTGTAGCCGTTCTGCTCGGTGTAGCGGGTGTATTCGACGGTCCAGCCGTCCTGTACCAGACGCGCCAGGTGGCTGTCGGCGTCCAGGGTCAGCTGGCTGCGACTGTCCGGCGCCGGCAGGCCGCGCACCCACCAGAGCAGGTGCGAGACCGGCAGGCGCCAGCCGAGTTGCTGTTCCAGCAGGGCTTCGGGGGAATCGGCCTGATAGCTGCCCTGGCCGGAGACATCGAGGGTGACGGCGCCCGGACGGCCGGTGAGTCGGGTGGCGCCGCGGCCCAGGGGGCCGGCCAGGCGGATGTCGTAATAGTCCTGGCGCTGCAGCCAGAACAGGGTGCCACTGCCGGAATCGCGCGGGGCGCGGATGCCGACCTTGCCGTCGATCTGCCAGCCGTCGAGGGCGGCGATACGTTTTTTATGAGCCTGCCACTGGGCGGCATTGCCCTGGCCTTCCACGGCCTCCTGGCGAGAGGTGCTGGCGCAACCGGCCAGCAGGGCGAGCAGCAACAGGGTGACGAAGGTACGCACGCGGATCATCGGAGGGTTTCGCTTCCAGTCAGGCGTTTGAGGGTACTGCGCAGGATGGCGTCATCGGCGTCGGCGTCGAGGCCCACGCGCCAAACCTTGCGCGCTTCGCTGCGCTTGCCCTGGGCCCAGAGCACCTCGCCCAGGTGGGCCGCCACTTCGGCGTCGGGGAAGCGTTCGTAGGCCTGGCGCAGATAGCGTTCGGCGTCGCCCAGCTGGCCCTGGCGATAGCGGATCCAGCCCATGCTGTCGAGGATGGCCGGGTCGTCCGGGCTCAACTGGTGCGCCTTGTCGATCAGCTGGCGTGCCTCGGCCAGCCGTGGGGTGCGATCGGCCAGGGTGTAGCCGAGGGCGTTGAGCGCCATGGCGTTGTCGGGGTCGTGGGCGATGATGTAGCGCAGATCGCCTTCCAGCTGACCGAGGTCGCCGCGCTTTTCCGCCAGCATGGAGCGGACATAGAGCAGGTTGAGGTCATTGGGATACTGCTGCAGGGCCTGCTGCACGGTCTGGTCGGCGAGGGCGGTCTGGTCGGCACTGGCCAGGCCTTCGACTTCCAGCAGATAGAGCGGCACGGCGTATTCGCTCTGGCGCTTGCGCGCCTCGGCCAGGCGTTGACGGGCCTCGGCGATGCGCCCGCTGCCCAGCAGGATTTCCGCCTGGCGCTGCTGGGCGGCCAGGTAGTCGGTGCCCGGCCCGACCTGGGTGTATTCGGCCAGCGCCTGCTCGGGCTGGTCGAGTTCTTCGTAGCTGCGACCCAGGTTGAGGTGCGCGGCGTCCACATGGCTGCCGCGGTCGATCAGTTCCTTGAGATAGATCTGGGCTTCGCGCCAGGCCTGGGCCTCCAGGCAGACCAGCGCCAGGGAGAATCTCAGGTCGTCGTCATCCGGGAACTGGGTGACCAGCTCGGCGAATTCGCGCTTGGCCTGGTCCAGGCGATCCAGTTCCACCAGCAGCCGGGCATGGGCCAGGCGCAGACGGCGGTCTTCCGGGTGCTGGCGGATGCCGGCTTCGAGCAGTGGCAAGGCCTCGGCGCTGCGGTCCTGGCTCTGCAGCAGGCGGGCGCGCAGGAGCAGCGGCGCGACTTCGCGCCTGGCCGCCGGATTGCGCTCCAGCAGCTTGAGGGCCTCGTCGGCACGGCCGTCCTGCTGCAGCAGCAGCGCCTTGCCGAACAGCAGCTGGCCATTGTGCGGATACTTGGCCAGCAGCCGGTCGAAGCTCTTGAGCAGGCCGGCGCGGGTGGTCTCGTCGGTTTCCGCCGCCGAGAGGGCGAGGAAGTCGAAATGGGTGTCGCCCTGGCCCTGGAGCACGCGCTCCATGTAGACCATGGATTCGTCATAGCGACCGGCGCGGGCCAGCATGATGGCGGCGGCGCGCTGGGCATCCAGGTTGTCGGGGGCGTTGCGCGCCCAGATCTGCGCGGTTTCCAGCGCCGGGGTATCGGCGCCCAGGTACTCGGCGATGCGGAAGGCGCGCTCGGCGACTCCCGGGTCCTGGGTCGACTTGGCCTGCTCGACATAGTTGGTCAGGGCGATATCGAATCGGTTGCGCTGCCCGGCCAGCTCGCCGACCAGCAGGTCATAGAGGGTGTCTTCGCGAAAGGAACCGGCCGGTTGCGGCGTGCTGGTCTTGGCGGTGGGCGGCGGGATGGCGGCGGCGGGCGTCGGCTGACGGCCGAGGTTCTGGCAGCCGGCGAGCAGCAGGGCGGTCGTCAGCAGCGCAAGGTATCTGGTCATAGGGTCAAGGCGGCCTTTTTACAGTCGGTCCATCATGCCACAAGAGTCGCCGTGGCCGCGTCGCGCATGCGCAGCGGCCGGCCGAGAAGTGCGGTGGTCGAGGCTGTTGACGCCTTTTGCCCGGCAAGATTCATTCGCCCAGGCTATGACGGCGATTGTCCGACGTCTCGTCGCTGCCGGTTGTCGCCACCGCCCGCGCGTAGGACAATGTTCGGCTTTCCCCAATCCGTTCGACTGCTTGCGTCCATGGCCTTTCTCGCGCTCGGCATCAATCACAAGACCGCCTCGGTTGAGGTGCGCGAACGTGTGGCCTTCACTCCGGAGCAGACGGTCGAGGCCCTGCGCCAGCTGGAGCAGGCCACCCACAGTCGCGAAGCGGCGATTCTGTCCACCTGCAATCGCAGCGAACTCTACCTGGAGCTGGAGCCCAGCCTGGCGGAAGCCGTGCTGGCCTGGCTCGCCCAGTATCACCGGGTGCCCCTGGAAGACCTGCGCGCCAGCATCTATCTGCACCAGGACGAGGCTGCGGTCCGCCACATGATGCGGGTGGCCGCGGGGCTGGATTCCATGGTGCTGGGCGAGCCGCAGATCCTCGGCCAGCTCAAGTCGGCCTATGCCGTGGCGCGCGAGGCCGGCACCGTCGGTCCGCTGCTGGGCCGGCTGTTCCAGGCCACCTTCAATACTGCCAAGGCGGTGCGTACCGACACGGCGATCGGCGAGAATCCGGTGTCGGTGGCCTTCGCCGCGGTCAGCCTGGCCAAGCAGATCTTCAGCGACCTCAGTCGCAGCCAGGCGCTGCTGATCGGCGCCGGCGAGACCATCACCCTGGTCGCCCGCCATCTGCACGAGCAGGGCGTGCGGCGCATCGTCGTCGCCAACCGCACCCTGGAGCGCGCCAGCCACCTGGCGGAAGAATTCGGCGCCCATACCGTGCTGCTGGCCGACATTCCCGACGAACTGGTCAACAGCGACATCGTCATCAGTTCCACCGCCAGCCAGTTGCCCATCCTCGGCAAGGGCGCGGTGGAACGCGCACTCAAGCAGCGTCGCCACAAGCCCATCTTCATGGTCGACATCGCCGTGCCGCGCGACATCGAGCCGGAGGTGAGCGAGCTGGAAGATGTCTACCTCTATACGGTGGACGACCTGCACGAGGTGGTGGCGGAAAATCTCAAGAGTCGCCAGGGCGCCGCCCAGGCGGCCGAGAAGCTGGTGCTGGCCGGGGTCGAGGACTTCATGCAGCGGCTGCGCGAGCGCGCCGCGGTGGACGTGGTCCGCGCCTATCGCCAGCAGGGCGAGCAGATCCGCGACGACGAACTGGCGCGCGCCCAGCGCCAGCTGGCCAATGGCGTCGATCCCCAGGAAGCCCTGGCGGCCCTGGCACGCAGCCTCACCAACAAGCTGATGCACGCCCCGAGCGTGCAGCTCAAGAAACTATCCGCCGAGGGGCGCGTCGATGCGCTGACCTTGGCTCAGGAACTCTTCGCCCTCGACGAGGGTTTGGACAAGACATGAAGACCTCTCTGTTGCACAAGCTCGACGGTCTGCAGGACCGTTTCGAGGAGCTGACCGCGCTGTTGGGCGACGCCGAAGTCATCAGCGACCAGACCCAGTTCCGCGCCTATTCCAAGGAATACGCCGAACTCGAGCCGGTCAACCAGGCGTTCACCGAATACCGCAAGGTGCAGGCCGACCTGGAGGGCGCCCAGGCGCTGCTCAAGGACAGCGATCCGGATCTGCGCGAGATGGCCGAGGAAGAGGTGACCAGCGCCAAGGCGCGGCTACAGGAACTGGAAGACGAACTGCAGCGCATGATGCTGCCGCGGGATCCCAATGATGGCCGCAACGTCTTCCTGGAAATCCGCGCCGGTACCGGCGGCGACGAGGCGGCGATCTTTGCCGGTGATCTGTTCCGCATGTATTCGCGCTATGCCGAGCGCCAGGGCTGGCGCCTTGAGGTGCTCTCGGAGAACGAGGGCGAGCACGGTGGCTTCAAGGAGGTGATCGCCCGGGTCGAAGGCGACAGCGTCTACGCTAAGCTCAAGTTCGAGTCCGGTGCGCACCGGGTGCAGCGGGTCCCGGAGACCGAATCCCAGGGCCGCATCCACACCTCGGCCTGCACCGTGGCGGTGCTGCCGGAGCCGGACGAACAGCAGGCCATCGAGATCAATCCGGCCGATCTGCGCGTCGACACCTATCGCTCCTCCGGCGCGGGCGGTCAGCACGTCAACAAGACCGACTCCGCGGTGCGCATCACCCACCTGCCCACCGGCATCGTGGTGGAGTGCCAGGAAGAGCGCTCCCAGCACAAGAACCGCGCCAAGGCCATGGCCTGGCTGTCGGCCAAGCTCAATGACCAGCAGGACGCGGCGGCGCATAAAGAAATGTCCGATACCCGCCGGCTGCTGGTGGGGTCGGGCGACCGCTCCGAGCGCATCCGCACCTACAACTTTCCCCAGGGCCGGGTGACCGATCACCGCATCAACCTGACCCTCTATTCGCTGGGCGAGGTGGTCAACGGCGACGTCCAGCAGATCATCGATCCGCTGCTGCAGGAATACCAGGCCGACCAGCTGGCGGCGCTGGGAGACTGAGCCATGGCCACCATCGGCGCCCTGTTGCGCGAAAGCCAGCTACCGGATTCGCCCAGCGCCCGCCTGGATGTGGAACTGCTGCTGGCCGCCGCCCTGGACAAGCCGCGCAGCTACCTGCGCACCTGGCCGGAAAAGCTGGTGCCGCGCGAGGCCCTGGCGCGTTTTCGGGCCGATCTCGAACGGCGCCGGCAGGGTGAGCCGGTGGCCTATATCCTTGGCCAGCAAGGCTTCTGGTCGCTCGATCTGGAAGTGAGTCCCGACACCCTGATCCCCCGCCCCGATACCGAGGTGCTGGTGGAAACCGCCCTGGCATTGCCCCTGGCCGACGAGGCGCGGGTACTGGACCTGGGCACCGGCACCGGTGCCATCGCCCTGGCCCTGGCCCATGAACGGCCGCGCTGGCAGGTCAGCGGCGTGGATCGCATCGCGGCGGCGGTGGAACTGGCGCAACGCAATGCCCAGCGCCTGCGCCTGGGCAATGCGGTCTTTCAGCAGAGTCACTGGTTCGGCGCCCTCGCCGGACAGCGGTTCGACCTTATCGTCAGCAATCCCCCCTATATCGCCGGCAGCGATCGCCATCTGGATGAGGGCGACGTGCGTTTCGAGCCGCGCAGCGCCCTGGTGGCCGGCGTCGATGGCCTGGACGATATCCGCGAACTGGTCGCGGCGGCGCCCGCGCACCTGCAGCCGGATGGCTGGCTGTGGCTGGAGCACGGCTTCGACCAGGCCGCCGCGGTGCGCGATCTGCTGGTTCGCCAGGGCTTCGTCGAGGTCGAGAGTCGCCAGGACCTGGGTGGTCACGAACGCATCAGCGGAGGACGTCGGCCATGCTGAGCGACGGCGAACTGCTGCGCTACAGCCGGCAGATCCTGCTGGCCCAGGTGGATATCGCCGGACAATTGCGGCTGAAAGACGCCAGGGTGCTCATCGTCGGCCTTGGCGGTCTGGGTTCGCCGGTGGCGCTCTATCTGGCCGCCGCCGGCGTCGGCGAATTGCACTTGGCCGACTTCGACCAGGTCGATCTGAGCAATCTGCAGCGCCAGGTGCTGCACGATGAAAGCCGTATCGGCCAGGGCAAGGTGGATTCCGCCCTGCAGCGGCTGGCGGCGCTCAATCCCGAGGTGCGCCTGGTGCCGCTGCGCGAAGCGCTGGACGCCGACAGCCTGGCGGCGCGCATCGCCCTGGTGGATCTGGTGCTGGACTGCTCGGACAACTTCACCACCCGGGCGGCGGTGAATGCCGCCTGCGTGGCTCAGGGACGCCCGCTGGTGAGCGGCGCCGCCATTCGCCTGGAAGGCCAGCTCAGCGTCTTCGATCCGCGTCGCGCCGACAGCCCCTGCTATCACTGTCTCTATGGCGAGGGCAGCGAAGCCGAGCTCAGTTGCAGCGAAGCCGGGGTGCTGGGTCCGGTGGTGGGGCTGGTGGGCAGTCTGCAGGCGCTGGAAGCGCTCAAGCTCCTGGCCGGCTTCGGCGAGCCCCTGGTGGGGCGGCTGCTGCTGGTGGATGCGGCGGGCAGTCGCTTCCGCGAATTGCGGGTCAAGCGCGATCCGGGTTGCCCGGTGTGCGGCGCCCGCCATGGCTGACGAGGCGCCGGTCGGGGTCTTCGACTCGGGCGTCGGCGGCCTGTCGGTGCTGGCGGAGATCCGCCAGCTGCTGCCGGCGGAAACCCTGCATTACGTCGCCGATTGCGGCCATATTCCCTATGGCGAAAAGACCCCTGCCTTCATCCGCGAGCGCTGCCAGCTGATCGCGGCGCGGCTGCACGCGCAGGGCGCCAAGGCCCTGGTGGTGGCCTGCAACACCGCCACCGTGGCGGCCGTGGCCGATCTGCGCGAACGCTATCCCCGCTGGTCCATCGTCGGCATGGAACCCGCGGTCAAGCCCGCCGCGGCGGCGACCCGCAATGGCCGGGTCGGGGTGCTGGCGACCACCGGTACCCTGCAGAGCGCCAAGTTCGCCGCCTTGCTGGACCGCTTCGCCCTGGGCGTCCAGGTGTTGACCCAGCCCTGTCCGGGACTGGTGGAACAGGTCGAGCGCGGCGATCTGCACGGCCCCGAGACCCGGCGCCTGCTGGAGGGCTTTCTCGCCCCCTTGCTGGCGGCGCAGTGCGACACCCTGATCCTGGGCTGCACCCACTATCCCTTCCTGCGTCCCTTGCTGGCCGAACTGGTGCCACCGCAGGTCATCCTGGTGGACACCGGCGCCGCCGTGGCGCGGCGCCTGCACAGTCTGCTGGCGCGGGACGGACGCCTGGCGGAAGGGCCGGCCGGCCCTACGCGATTCTGGACCTCGGGCGACCCCGCCGAGCTTCGCGCCGTGTTGCCGCAGCTCTGGCCGGCAGGGGCCGAGGTAAAGGCGTTCGTCTGACTTTTCCCTCCGGGTTTCACTCGCCAAATGCCGGGCCAGCGACTAGCATCCGACCTTGTAGGTAAAGATATCCAGGGCTGTGAACACCTTCACGTCTTGATGGTCAATGCTCCCAGTTCGTAAAAACTAGAAACATCCATAAGGGCACTCTCATGAACAAATTGCTTTCCCTCGCAGTAGCCGCCGCGCTTTCTCTGGGTGGCATCGCATCGGCACAGGCTGTGGAAATCACCGGGGCAGTCGGTGCCACCAGCCAGAGCGGCATGACCTACCGTATCGGTGCCGGCTGGAATTGGGACAGGAGCTGGTGGCAGAGCTCCACCGGTCGCCTGACCGGCTACTGGGATGCGGGCTACACCTACTGGGAAGGTGACAACGGCCGGTCTTCCGACCAGCATTCGCTGTCCTTCGCCCCGGTGTTCGTCTACGAATTCGGCCAGGGCCAGGTGAAGCCCTTCGTCGAAGCCGGTATCGGCGTCGCCGTCTTCTCCAGCACCAAGGTTGGCGAGCAGGACCTGGGTTCTGCCTTCAACTTCGAAGACCGTATCGGCCTGGGCCTGAAGATCGGCGACACCCAGCGCGTCGGCATCCGTGCGACTCACTACTCCAACGCCGGCATCAAGCAGCCCAACGATGGCATCGAGTCCTATGCGCTGTTCTACAGCCATACTCTCTGATCCAGGGCTGATATGAAAAAAGCCGGACCTAGTCCGGCTTTTTCGTGTCCTTCTTCCGCGCCATGCCGCGGTAGGCGGCCAGCGCGCGCTGACGACTCTCGCCCAGGTCCACCAGGGGCGTCAGGTAGCGGCCCCCCGGGGTATGCACGGCCTTGCCCTTGAGGTCAGCCAATTCCGGTATCCAGGTCCGCACATAGTCGCCCCGGGCATCGATCTTCAACGCCTGGGTGTGCGGGTTGAATACCCGGAAATAGGGCACCGAATCGGTACCGGTGGAGGCGCTCCACTGCCAGCCGCCGTTGTTGGAGGCCAGGTCGCCATCGATGAGCTGCCGCATGAACCAGCGCTCACCCTGGCGCCAGTCGATCAGCAGGTTCTTGCACAGGAACATGGCCGTCAGCATGCGCATGCGATTGTGCATCCAGCCGGTCTGCAAGAGCTGGCGCATGGCGGCATCGATGATGGGAATCCCGGTGCGCCCCTGTTGCCAGGCTGCGAGGCCTTCGGGGTCGTCACGCCAGGGCAGGGCGGTCAGATCCCGGTTGAATGGCTGGTGCCGGGAAACCCAGGGGTAACCCACCAGCACGTGACGATAGAATTCGCGCCAGAGCAACTCGGTGATCCAGGTGGCCGCTCCCTGCTTGCCGCCGCTGAGCAGGCCATCGTTGGCGCGGACCGCCGCCTGCAGGCACTGGCGAGGCGTCAGCACCCCGGCATTGAGATAGGCCGACAACTGGCTGGTACCGGGTTCGGAGGGAATGTCCCGCGCCCGCTGATAGTCTTCCAGATCATCCCGGATGAAGGCTTCCAGACGCTGCAGTGCTTCCTCTTCCCCTGCCGGCCATAGCCCTTGCAGGTCGGCGGCGGTGGCTGCGAAACCCTCGACCGCGGTGGGCAGCTTGTCCGAAGGGACCGGGCTCTTGCGCTGCTTGCCCGGGGCTGGCAGGGGCGTCGGCAGACCGGTCTCCAGGCGGGCCAGGCAGGTCTTCCTGAACTGGCCGAAAACCTTGAAGTAGCCACCGCTCTTGGTCAGCACCGTCCCCGGCGCGAACAGCGTCTGGTCCAGATAGCGATGGGTCGCCAGGCCAGCGTCTTCGAAGGCCTTGACCACGGCGTCGTCACGGGCGGCTTCGTTGATCCCGTATTCGTCATTGAAATGCAGGTGTTCGGCGCCCAGCTCCCGGGCCAGGTCGAGCAGCACCTGGGGGGCCTGCGCCCAGTGCTCGGCACTGCGGATCAGCAAGGGGATACCGAGGGACTTGAGCGTCTTGCCCAGTTCGGCAAGGTTGCGCAGCCAGAAGTCGACCTTGACCGCCGCCTCGTCATGCTCCTGCCATTGGGCAGGACTCAGCAGAAAGACGGCGACCACCGGGCCCTGTTCGGTGGCGGCATGGAGAGCGGGATGATCGAGGGTGCGCAGGTCAGTTCGAAACCAGACGAGCTGATTCATGCATGGCGTTCCTGATGCAGCAGCCCGGCACTCTGCAGGCGATCGAAGGCTTCGCCGGGGCTGCGCGCCGGCGCGGCATCGGCGGTAAGGGATTCGCCCAGCGCACCAAGCGTCAGGCAGGGGCGCGCATGGCGATTGGCGAAGGTCTGCAGCTGGCGCCGCAGCTCGCTGTCGGGACGGCTGTCACGACAGAGGATCAGTGCCCGGGGTTCGAGTTGTTCGACCAGGCGATCCAGATTGCCCGCGGGGACCGACCACTCCACCAGTTCTACCGGGCATTCCGCGGCGCTGATCAGCCAGGCGCAGAGCCACAGCGAGGTGTTCATCGGGGTCTCGTCGAGATTCAGCAGCACCAGGGGCGCGCCTCTGAGGCTGTGCTGGCTGTGGTAGATCCGCGCACCCAGCTTGCTGCGCAGCCAGGACTGGAAGAACACCTGTTGCAGGCGACCATCGTCGGTCGCCTGGCTCAGGCGCTCCAGCTCCCGCAGCAGCGGCCAGAGCAACTGGTCCAGCAGCACCCGCGGTGGATAGAGCGAGGCGGCGCGGTTGTAGGCTTCGTCCAGCGCACGCGAGGCCAGTCGGCCAATGGCGTCAATCATCTCCTGGTGAATGGCCTGCCAGGGCGTATCGCTGGGGATCACCGCGGGCCGTTGTTCGTCGAGCAGCCCCTTGACCTGGCTGACCGCCACACCGCGGGCGATCCAGGCGAGGACCTGCTGCACGCGGACCACATGGGCCTCGCTGTACAGGCGATGGCCCTTGGGCGTGCGCTTGGGGACCAGCAAGCCATAGCGCCGCTCCCAGGCCCTCAGCGTCACGGCATTCACACCGGTGCGCCGGGCGATTTCCCGGATGGGCAGCCAGCCCTCGTGGAGAGCGGACTGGTAGTCCTGATCTTCGCCGTTCGACGACGAAGGCAAGGGGGTGGCGCTAGATGGCATTTCGCAGACTCAGACGTTCGGGGTGCGGTTGGAGATAGGCCTGCTCGTTCACATAACGATCCGGATGCTGGCGGAAGTGGTGCTTGAGCAGCGTCAGGGGCACGACCAGGGGCACGATGCCCTCGTGGTACTGCTCGATCAGTTGCTGCATTTCCTGCTTCTCGCTGTCGCTCAGGACCCGACGCAGATAACCGAATAGATGATAGAGCACATTGCAATGGGTACCACGGGTGGCGCACTTCTTCAGGGCAGCCATCAGGCCGCTGAAATACTCCTGCCCCAGCTCGTCCAGGTTGCGCTGGCCGATGCTGCCGACCAGCTGACCGAGGGCCCGCGCACGATGGGCGTCGTGGGCCATGAGCTGGTACTTGTAACGCGAATGATAGGACAGCAGCGCCCGCGCCGTCAGACCCTGTTGCAGCAGTTGCTGCCAGTGGGCATGGGCGAAGACGCGGGTGACGAAGTTTTCCCGCAGCACCGCATCGTTCAGCCGGCCGGCTTCTTCCACTGGCAGGTCCGGTTGTAGACGCATGATGGCGGCGGCGAACAGACCGCGACCATCGGTTTCGCTGCCCTGGCCGTTGGCATGGTAGACCTTGACGCGCTCCATGCCGCAGGAGGGCGATTTCTGCATAAAGATGAAGCCGGACAGGTCGGTCAGCTCGCCTGCCATCTTTTCCCCGTAGCCGGTCAGGGCGGCGGTCACGTCCAGGCTGGGGTCGACGGTACCCACGGCGCGCGGCGCCTGGGAGTCGCCCACCAGACGGATGGGTTCGCGAGGCGTGCCGAGACCGATGGCCATTTCCGGGCAGACCCGGACGAAATCGAAGTGCTCGGCGAAGGTCTGGCTGCAGAGCCGGGATTCCTTGTGTCCACCGTTGTAGCGGACTTCGTCACCCAGCAGGCAGGCACTGATACCCAGGCGCGGGCGGGGCAGGCTGGAGGAGGCGTTGGCAACCATGGAGATCCCCTGTCGTGTATTTTCTTGTACAAGGTTTTCCTATTTGTACAAGTTTGGTGCAACTTTCGACAGGGGGCTGCGGTAAAAGATTCGCTGCAGGTTACAGACGGCGTGCGCTTCGTCGATTAATCCAGACTGCCCAGGAGCTGCTGCGCGGCCTCATGACCACTCAACCAGGCACCTTCCACCCGACCGCTGGAGCACCAGTCGCCACAGACGAAGACGCCCATGTCGGGATCGCCCAGGGCGCCCCACTGGTGGGGTTGCGCGGGCGGGCATAGAGCCAGCGATGGGCCAGGCTGAAGGTCGGCGCCGGCAACGGGCAGCCGATCAGTTCGGCGAAGGCGCCATGCAGGCGTTCGATCACCTCGTCCTTGGAGGCGTCGAGGTGCGCCTTGCTCCAGGCGCTGGTGGCATGCAGGACCCAGGTGTCCAGGGTGGTGTCGCGCTCGGGCTTGCAGCGATTGCGCGCCAGCCAGTCCAGTTCGCTGTCCTGCACGAAACAGCCTTCCACCGGGGTCTGCAGGGGCGTGGGAAAGGCCAGGGCCACCGACCAGGTCGGCTCCATGCTGACACCGGCCACGGTGGCCGCCAGCTTGGGCACGCTGGACAGCAGCGCCGTGGCCTGGGGCGCCGGCATGGCGACGATGACCTGGGCGAAGGGCCCGTGGGTCTCGCCGCCGGCATCCAGCAGGTGCCAGTGCTGGGCCCCGCGAAAGACCTCGGTGATGCGGCAGTCGAAGGTGACCGGCAGATCGGCCAGCAGGTGGCGGGTGATGGCGCTCATGCGCGGCACCCCGACCCAGCGCGGCTGCTCGTCCTGGGACGGACTCAGGCGACCGTCGCGATACTGGTAGAGCGCCGGGTTCCATTCGGCCGCGCAACCGGCTCGACGCCACTCGTTGAGGGCATCGATGAAGCGCCGGTCGCGGGCGGTGAAATACTGGGCGCCCAGGTCGAGGGCGCCGGCTTCGCTGCGCTTGCTGGCCATGCGGCCGCCGCTGCCGCGACTCTTGTCGAAGATCTGGACCTGCTGCCCGGCGCGAATCAGCGTCTGGGCCGCGGCAAGTCCGGCTATTCCTGCGCCAACGATGGCGATGGGGGCAGTCATGATGGACCTCGCTTGTCTGACGATTCGCCCTTGTCGAACGTTTGCGCGCGCAAGGGCTCTACGGCTACGACTGGCAACCGTTCTGGATCTTTCGACCCACGACCATACCAAACAATCCTCTTCCCTTCGTTCAGATGCATACGGGCGGCAGGGCAATACGAGAAGGAAGTGACGACATGCATATCCTGCTGACAGGTGGCACCGGATTGATCGGCCGTGCGCTGTGCCGCCAATGGGCGGCCGCCGGGCACCAACTCACCGTGCTCAGTCGCGACCCGGGGCGGGTGGCGCGCGAATGCGGACCCGGGGTGCGCGGCATCGACCAACTGGAGGCGCTGGGCGACGAACACCTGGATGCGGTGGTCAACCTGGCCGGCGCCCCCATCGCCGACAAGCCCTGGACCCAAGGTCGCAAGGCCGAACTCTGGCAGAGCCGCATCGGTACCACCGAGCACCTGATCGAGTGGCTGCGTGGCCGTCCGCAGAAACCCGCGGTCCTGCTGTCCGGCTCGGCCACCGGCTTCTATGGCGACAGCGGCGAGAAGCCGGTGAGCGAGGCGGACAGCCTGGCCGGTCCCGACTTCGCCGGCGAGTTGTGCCTGGCCTGGGAGCAGGTCGCCAACGAAGCCGAGAAGCTGGGCATCCGCGCGGTCAACCTGCGCACCGGCCTGGTGCTGGCCGCCGACGACGGCTTCCTGCTGCGCCTGCTGCCGCCCTTCCGTTTCGGGCTGGGCGCGCGCCTGGGCAATGGACGCCAGTGGATGCCCTGGATTCATTTGCAGGATCAAATCGGGGCCATCGATTTTCTTCTCAACCGAAGCGATGCCCAGGGTCCCTATAATCTCTGTGCCCCCCAGCCGGTCCGCAACCGGGAATTCACCGAAGCGCTGGGACGGGCCTTGCGGCGCCCGGCGCGATTGCTGATTCCCGCCTTCGCCCTGCGCCTGATGGGAGAGCTGTCCATCCTCCTGCTGGGTGGTCAGCGCGCCCGCCCCGAGCGCCTGCTCGCGGCCGGGTATGTCTTTCGCTATCCCGAGCTGGATGCGGCCCTGGCCGACCTGCTCGCTGCCAAGGATTCACGATGACTACCAACGCTCTGCTGCTCGCCAACCTGGGTTCGCCCGATTCGCCCCACGTCCCCGACGTGAAGCGCTATCTGAACCAGTTCCTGATGGACCCCTATGTGGTCGATCTGCCCTGGCCGCTGCGCCGGCTGCTGGTATCCCTGGTGCTGATCAAGCGACCCGCCGCCTCGGCCGAGGCCTATGAGTCGATCTGGTGGGACGACGGCTCGCCATTGATCGTGCTCAGCCGCCGGCTGCAGGAAGCCGTACGGCCACTCTGGCGGCACGGTCCGGTGGAGTTGTGCATGAGATACGGCGAACCCTCGGTGGAAACGGTGCTCAAGCGCCTGGCCAGCCAGGGCATCCGCGAGGTGACCTATGCGCCGCTCTATCCGCAATTCGCCGACAGCACCACCACCACCGCCATCGTCGAGGCGCGGCGGGTGATCGAGGCCCACCAGCTGCCGCTGACGCTGAAGATCCTGCCGCCGTTCTACGACCGTCCGGAATACCAGGCGGCGCTGGCGGCCAGCGTTGAGCCCTATCTCGAAGAGCCCTACGACCACCTGCTGCTGTCCTTCCACGGCCTGCCCGAGCGGCATATCCGCAAGCTGGTCAAGGATCGCAAGCACGACCTGCGCGCCCCCGACAGCAGCAAGGTCACCGCCAAGGCCCTGGCCGTCTGCTACCGCAGCCAGTGCCAGCGCACCGCCGAACTGGTGGCCCGGCGCCTGGGCATTCCCGATGGCAAGTGGTCGGTGTCCTTCCAGTCGCGGCTGGGCAAGGACAAGTGGATCGAACCCTACACCGAGGCGCGGCTGGACGCGCTGGCCAAGGCGGGGGTCAAGCGCCTGCTGGTGATGTGCCCGGCGTTCGTCGCCGACTGCATCGAGACGCTGGAAGAGATCGGCGATCGCGGGCGCGAGCAGTTCATCGAAGCCGGTGGCCGGGAGCTGGTGCTGATTCCCTGCGTCAACGACGACCCGGCCTGGGCCCGGGCGCTGGTGGAGTTGTGCGAGGAAGTGGCGGAACTGCCGCCGCAGCCGATCGAACAACCCAGGATGCCGGCGTAACGGCATCCTGGGCTGGCCGTCAGAGCAGCGGACGCTCTGGCGGTTCGGCGTCCTTCTTCCAGGCGTTGTGCCCGGGCAGGACCAGGTTGAGGCCGATGGCGATCAGGCCGCAGAGAGAGATGCCCTTGAGGCCGATCTCGCCGTTGCCGAAGACGATGCCACCGATGCCGAACACCAGGGTCACCGAGACGATCACCAGGTTGCGTGCCTCGGACAGATCCACCTGGTGGCGGATCAGGATGTTCAGCCCCACCACCGCGATGGAGCCGAACAGCAGGCAGAGAATGCCGCCCATGACCGGCACCGGGATGGTCTGCAGCGCCGCGCCGAACTTGCCGACGAAGGCCAGCACCATGGCGAAGCCGGCGGCCCACAGCATGACTCGCGGATTGTGGTTCTTGGTCAGCATCACCGCGCCGGTCACCTCGGCATAGGTGGTGTTCGGCGGCCCGCCGAACAGCCCGGCGGAAGAGGTGGCCAGGCCGTCCCCCAGCAGGGTGCGGTGCAGCCCGGGCTGCTTGAGGTAGTTCTGGCCGGTCACGCCGCCCACCGCGATCACCCCGCCGACGTGCTCGATGGCCGGCGCCAGGGCCACCGGCACCATGAACAGGATGGCGCCCCAGTGGAATTCCGGCGCGACGAAGGCCGGGATCGCCAGCCAGGGGGCGGCGGCCATGCCCTCGGTATGGACGATGCCGAAGACGAAGGCCAGCGCGTAGCCGACGAAGACCCCGGCGAGGATGGGCACCAGGCGGAACATGCCCTTGCCGTAGATGGCCACCAGCAGGGTGGTGACCAGTGCCGGCATGGAGATCATCATCGCCGTGGCATAGGGCACCAGCTGGGCGCTGCCGTCCCCGGCCTTGCCCATGGCCATGTTGGCCGCCACCGGCGACAGCCCCAGGCCGATGGAGATGATCACCGGGGCGATCACCACCGGCGGCAGCAGGCGGTCGATGAAGCCCACGCCGCGCACCTTCACCGCCAGCCCCAGGAAGGTGTAGACGAAGCCGGCCGCCACCACCCCGCCCAGTACCGCCGGCAGACCGAATTCAGCCTTGGCGGCGATGATCGGGGCGATGAAGGCGAAGCTCGACGCCAGGAACACCGGCACCTGGCGGCCGGTGACGAGATGGAACAGCAGGGTGCCGAAGCCTGCGGTGAAGAGGGCTACATTGGGGTCCATGCCGGTGATCAGCGGCATCAGCACCAGGGCGCCAAAGGCCACGAAGAGCATCTGGGCGCCGACCAGGATCTCCCGCCAGAGCGGTTCCCGCGCGGTCACGCTCAGGCGTCCTTCTGCTTGGTGCCGAAGATCTTGTCACCGGCATCGCCCAGCCCCGGCAGGATGTAGCCGTGCTCGTTGAGCCGTTCGTCGATGGAGGCGGTGTAGAGGCGCACGTCCGGATGGGCTTCCTCGACCGCGGCGATGCCCTCGGGCGCCGCCACCAGCACCAGGGCACGGACTTCCTTGGCCCCGGCCTTCTTCAGCAGGTCGATGGTGGCGATCATGGAGCCGCCGGTGGCCAGCATGGGGTCGATGATCATGGCCATCCGCTGGTCCAGTTCACCCACCAGCTTTTCCAGGTAGGTGTGGGCCTGCAGGGTGGATTCGTTGCGGGCGAGGCCCACCACGCTGACCCGGGCGCTGGGGATCAGGCTGAGCACGCCGTCGAGCATGCCGATGCCGGCGCGCAGGATGGGCACCACGGTGACCTTCTTGCCGGAAATCTTTTCCACCTTGACGGTGCCGCACCAGCCTTCGATGTCCACCTCTTCCACCGGCAGGTCCTTGGTCGCCTCGTAGGTCAGCAGGGCGCCGACTTCCTGGGCCAGTTCGCGAAAGTTCTTGGTGCTGATGTCGGCGCGCCGCATCAGGCCGAGCTTGTGACGGATGAGCGGGTGGCGGATTTCGTGGACGGGCATGGGATTCTCCAGAGACGGTAGGGCAGCGGATCGAGGACGTTTTCGGTACGACCGGCGGCCCGAAGGCCTGCCGCGGGGAGGGCAGGCACACAAAAAAACCGCGGTACATTAAAGCATCCGACCCGAGGTGGGCAGTACCCTGCGACAATAGTAGCCGCCTGGCGGCGCTTGAGATCGGTTCGCGGTGTCTGTACCTTTGCCGCCTTTTATCCGCGCCAACCATCAGGCAGGCGCCCGTCCCCCGGAGAAGCCCCATGTCCGCCGATCTCGCCCACATCCGCCAGATCATGCAGGAAGCCGATTGCCTGTATGACGAAGCCCAGGTCGAAGCGGCCATCGACCGGATCGCCGCGTCCATCACCGCCGATCTCGCCGAGCGCAATCCGGTGGTCTTCTGCGTGATGAACGGCGGCCTGATCCTGACCGGCAAGCTGGCCACCCGGCTGCATTTCCCGCTGGAAATGTCCTACCTGCACGCCACCCGCTATCGCAACGAGACCACCGGCGGCGAGCTGTTCTGGAAGGCCAAGCCCGAGGTGTCCTTCATTGATCGCGATGTGCTGATCGTCGACGACATCTTCGACGAGGGCCACACCCTCAAGGCCATCATCGACTTCTGCCGCCATGCCGGCGCCCGCGAAGTCCACACCGCGGTGCTGATCGACAAGACCCACGACCGCAAGGTCAAGGGCCTGGAAGCCACCTACGTCGGCCTGCCCTGCATCGATCGCTACATCTTCGGCTACGGCATGGACTATAAGGGCTACTGGCGCAACGCGCCCGGCATCTATGCCGTGAAGGGGCTGTGACCACGCGGCTGTTCGATCAGGCGCTGTTCGCCGACCTGCTCCGGCAGGCGGCGGCCAGCCCGCGACGGCGCGCCCATCACAACCTGCATCTCATGGACGAGCCCTGCCATCGCCTGGTGGTGGGGATGTGCGAGGACAGCTACATACCGCCCCATCGCCACCTGGATCCGCACAAGGCCGAGAGCCTGCTGGTGCTGCAGGGCCGGCTCGGGTTGCTGACCTTCGGCGAAGACGGACAGGTGCTGCTGCGCCGCGAGCTGTCCCAGCGCGCCGGTTGCCCGGGCGTCGATCTCGCCCCCGGGCACTACCATGCGCTGGTTGCCCTGGAGGGCGACTGCCTGTTCTTCGAATGCAAGGCCGGGCCCTTCGTGCCGCTGGGCGAGGGTGAACGACCGGCCTGGGCCCCGCTGGAGGGCGCGCCCGACGCCGAGCGCTATCGCAGCTGGATGCGCGCTCAATTCGATTGAACTTTCGACCAGGGTCGCGGTATCACCACGGTTTGTCACTGGCGGGCAGGCGAGGGGCGGGGTTAGAATCGGTCCTCCTTTTCTCCAAAGAATCCCCCCAGCACAGGTAGCCAAAGGATGCGCAAGGATAAAAAGCAGGTCATCGGTGAAGAGATCAGCGACGAGCAGATCAAGCTGTTTCTCGCGGTCGAGCCGGCGGACGATACCCCCGCGTCTCTGCACAAGCTGGTCAAGGCCTATCGCGGCCTGCGCCCGGATGACTTCGAGCGCTTCGTCGGCTTCTTCGTCGAGGCCGGCTACGACCTGGATGCCCGTAACGACCAGGGTGAAGACTTCATCGAGCTGATCCGTAGTCATCGCCAGGCCGAGCCCTATATCGACGCCCTGCGCGCCGCCCACGCCTAAATGGCCGCATAAAAAAGAAACCCCGCCATGGCGGGGTTTCTTTTTGCCTGGTGAACGGGCCGCCTGAGCGGCCCGTCGGCCATCAGGCGTCGCGGTTGCGGGTCAGCAGCGCGGGCTTCTCGCTGCGCGGCCGGCTTGGCATCTCTTCCAACTGCTCCAGGGTCGGCAGGCGATCGGCACGCGACGGCTTGTGCACGATCTTCGGCTGCGGCTTGTTCGACGCCCGCTCTTCCGTGGCATAGGCGCGCGGCTCGCTGGGCGCGGCTTCATAGGGCCGGGCGGCACGGGGCTGACCGTTCTGACCACGCCGCTTGCCGGGCTGCTGCTGTTGCTGGCTGCGCGGACCGCGGGCAGCGCCCTGGCCCTGGCCTTGACCCTGACGGGGCTGGCCCTGGCCGCCGGTCGTGGCGGCGCGCGGCGCGCTGCCGCCGTTGCCACTGCGCGGACCCTTGCGGCCCTTGCCCTGGTAGGGACTCACGTAGTCGACGCTGTTGCCGAAGTTGTCGTAGGCGTCATCCAGAAATTCTTCCGGATCACGATTGCGCGGCTGCTGGGCAACGGCCTGGCCGGGTTGCACGGCGGCCTTGTCCTGGCCGGCGTCATCGCGATCGCGGCGGTCGCGACGATTGCGGGAACGCCCCTTGCGCTCGCCCTGGGGCTGAGCGCCGGACTGCTCGCCACCGGCGGCCTTGCCCGGGTTCTGGGCTTGACCCTGACCCTGGCCTCTGCCTTCGCTGCGCGCCTGCTTGTCGGCCTTCTTCTGGCGATTCTGCTGCGGCTTGCCACGCGGTTCGCGGGGTGCCCGGACTTCCGGCTGCTCGGGCGGCACGGACTGCGGGTCGAAGCCCTGCATGTCGCCGTCCTGGATGCTCTGCTTGGTCAGGCGCTCGATGGCCTTGAGCAGCTTCTCTTCGTCCGGGGAGACCAGCGAAATGGCTTCGCCGCTGCGACCGGCCCGACCGGTGCGGCCGATACGGTGGACATAGTCTTCCTCGACATTGGGCAGCTCGAAGTTGACCACGTGGGGCAACTGATCGATGTCCAGGCCGCGAGCGGCGATGTCGGTGGCGACGAGGACACGAACCTCGTTGCTCTTGAAGTCGGCCAGGGCCTTGGTGCGGGCGTTCTGGCTCTTGTTGCCATGGATCGGCGCCGATGGCAGGCCATGCTTGTTCAGGTACTCGGCCAGGCGGTTGGCACCGTGCTTGGTCCGGGTGAACACCAGCACCTGTTCCCAGGCACCCAGGGTGATCAGGTGGGCGAGTAGGGCGCGCTTCTGGTTGGCGGGGATTCGGAACAGCCGCTGCTCGATGCGCTCGACGGTGGTGTTCGGCGGGGTGACCTCGATCCGCTCGGGATCCTGCAGCAGCTTGCCGGCGAGGTCGGTAATGTCCTTGGAGAAGGTGGCCGAGAACAGCAGGTTCTGGCGGCGGGCCGGCAGACGGGCCAGGACCTTCTTCACATCGTGGATGAAGCCCATGTCCAGCATGCGGTCGGCTTCGTCCAGCACCAGGACCTCGATGGCGGACAGATCGACGCTCTGCTGACCGGCGAGGTCCAGCAGGCGACCCGGGCAGGCGACGAGCACGTCGACACCCTTGGCCAGGGCGGTGACCTGCGGCTTGAGGCCGACGCCACCGAAGACGCAGGCGCTGCGCATGGGCAGGTCGCGGGCGTACACCTTGAAGCTGTCGTGGACCTGGGCCGCCAGTTCACGGGTCGGCGTCAGCACCAGCACGCGGGGCTGCTTGGCCACATAGTGGTGACCATCGGGATGACCGTTGGGAAACAGGCGCTCGAGCACCGGCAGCGCGAAGCCACCGGTCTTGCCGGTGCCGGTCTGGGCAGCCACCATCAGATCGCGACCCTGCAGGACGGCCGGAATGGCGCGTTGCTGAACAGGCGTGGGATTCGTGTAGCCAGCGTCTTCCACAGCGCGGGCAAGGGCCTCGGAGAGACCGAGGGAAATGAAGGACATGCGGGGTTCCTGTCTCTGTCGGCGTCCCGCCGACGTGGGGGCGCGGTTGCGCTGCCGGTTGACGTCCGAAAGGCTTGGGACGTCTCGCCCACCCTCGTCATCCTGCGCTGGATGACGAGTCGGACGATGACCGATAGCGGTAATCACGATTGGGTAAAGTCGCCGCCAGTTCGCCTGGCCGACTTCAAAAACCGAGGTTTCGCCAGATGGCGATACACGGCTCCGCTTGGTTCAGGGTATAGAAGTGCACACCGGGTGCCCCACCTTCGAGCAGTCGCTCGCAGAGGTCGGTCATGACTTCTTCGCCAAAAGCCTGGATGCTCTGGGTGTCGTCACCGTAGGCTTCCAGTTGCTTCCGCAGCCAGCGTGGCAGTTCAGCGCCACAGGCATCGGAGAAGCGCGCCAACTTGCTGTAGTTGGTGATCGGCATGATGCCAGGGATCACTGGGGCTTCGACTCCCAGTTTGCGGACACGTTCCACAAAATGGAAGTAGCAATCGGCGTTGAAAAAGTACTGGGTGACCGCGCGGTCAGCACCGGCCTGCATCTTGTACACGAAATTGCGCACGTCGTCCGTAAAGCTGCGCGCCTGCGGATGGGTTTCCGGATAGGCGGCGACTTCGATATGGAAGTGATCACCGGTTTCCTCGCGGATGAAGGCGACCAGATCGCTGGCGTGGCGCAATTCGCCACCGCCGGACAGGCCCATGCCGGACGGCAGGTCGCCGCGCAGGGCGACGATACGGTTGATGCCGGCTTCCCGGTACTGCTGCAGCAACTCGCGCAGCTTGGCCTTGCTGTCACCGACGCACGACAGGTGCGGTGCGGTCGGCACCCCGACCTCGTCGTTGAGCTGGCGCACGGTGCGATAGGTACCGTCGCGGGTCGAACCGCCGGCGCCATAGGTGCAGGAAAAGAACTCCGGCCCATGACTTGCCAGTTGCCGCGCCGTGGCGATCAGCTTCTCGTGGCCCGCTTCGGTCTTGCAGGGAAAGAATTCGAAACTCAGACTGGGTTTCACGTCGTCTCTCTCGTGGGCGGCCACCCGCTCCGGGGAACGGGTGGCCTGGCCATCAGTAGCGGTAGCTGTCGGGCTTGAAGGGGCCTTCCTGGGTCACGCCGATGTACTTGGCCTGAGCTTCGGTCAGACGGGTCACCACGCCACCGAAGCCCTTCACCATTTCCAGCGCCACTTCTTCGTCGAGCTTCTTGGGCAGGACCATGACGGTGACGTTGGCGGTCTTCTCCGCGACCGGCAGGTCGGCGAACTTCTCCTGGAACAGGTGAATCTGCGCCAGCACCTGGTTGGCGAAGGAGCCGTCCATGATGCGGCTGGGGTGGCCGGTGGCGTTGCCCAGGTTCACCAGGCGGCCTTCGGCCAGCAGAATCAGGTAGTCGTCGTTGGCCGAGTCGACGGTCAGACCGGTGCGGTGGATCTTGTGCACCTGCGGCTTCACCTCTTCCCAGCCCCAGTGCTGGCGCATGAAGGCGGTGTCGATCTCGTTGTCGAAGTGACCGATGTTGCACACCAGGGCGCGCTTCTTCAGCGCCTTGAGCATGTTGGCGTCACAGACGTTGACGTTGCCAGTGGTGGTGACGATCAGGTCGATCTTGCCCAGCAGGGCGCGATCCACCGAGGCTTCGGTGCCGTCGTTCAGGCCATCGACATAGGGCGAGACCAGCTCGTAGCCGTCCATGCAGGCCTGCATGGCGCAGATCGGGTCGACTTCCGAGACCTTGACGATCATGCCTTCCTGACGCAGCGAGGCGGCCGAGCCCTTGCCTACGTCGCCGTAGCCGATCACCAGCGCCTGCTTGCCGGACAGCAGGTGGTCGGTGGCGCGCTTGATGGCGTCGTTGAGGCTGTGGCGGCAACCGTACTTGTTGTCGTTCTTGCTCTTGGTGACCGAGTCGTTGACGTTGATCGCCGGGACCTTGAGGGTGCCGTCCTTGAGCATGTCCAGCAGGCGGTGTACGCCAGTGGTGGTCTCTTCGGTGATGCCGTGGACGCGCTCCAGCACCTGCGGATACTTGTCGTGCAGGATCTGGGTCAGGTCACCGCCGTCGTCCAGCACCATGTTGGCGTCCCAGGGCTGGCCGTCCTTGAGGATGGTCTGCTCGATGCACCACTCGTATTCGGCTTCGGTCTCGCCCTTCCAGGCGAACACCGGGATACCGGCGGCGGCGATGGCGGCGGCGGCCTGGTCCTGGGTGGAGAAGATGTTGCAGCTGGACCAGCGCACTTCGGCGCCCAGGGCCACCAGGGTCTCGATGAGCACGGCGGTCTGGATGGTCATGTGGATGCAGCCGAGGATCTTGGCACCGGCCAGGGGTTGCTCACCGGCGTACTTGCCACGCAGCGCCATGAGGGCGGGCATTTCCGATTCGGCGATGATGACTTCGCGACGACCCCAGTCGGCCAGGGAGATGTCGGCGACCTTGAAATCGTTGAAAGCGGCAGGCGTGAGGACAGCGCTCATTGAAGAGTCTCCATTCGTTAGGTGCGAATGGGCGCCGTTGATGCGTTCTGATAACGCTCCGTTCGAGCCTGACAACGTCTGACGTCATGCCGGCCGTGATGCCCGCGCCAGCGGCGGGTCGGCTAGGATGGGATAACGCAGCGTGCTGCAGCGCCCCTCGAACGGAAGGCGGGGCGGCCTGGTGGCCGCGATGCGCGGGCAGTATAACGAGGATCGCGATAAACCCAAAGGGTGGCGCTCTGCCTCATGTCGACCGGAATCTACCGTGCGCACCCTGATCTGATGCCTCAACCCCCTGGAAATTCAAGGAGCCCTGATGAACTTCCATACCCGCAAGTGGGTGAAACCCGAAGACCTCAATGCCAATGGCACCCTGTTCGGCGGCAGTCTGCTGAAATGGATCGACGAGGAGGCGGCGATCTACGCCATCGTGCAGCTGGAAAATCCCAAGGTGGTGACCAAGTACATCTCGGAGATCAACTTCATCAGCGCCTCGCGTCAGGGCGACATCATCGAGCTGGGCATCACCGCCACCGAGTTCGGGCGTACCTCCATCACCCTGAGATGCGAGGTGCGCAACAAGATCACCCGCAAGAGCATCCTCACCATCGACAAGATCGTCTTCGTCAATCTCGACGAGGAAGGCAATCCGGTACCCCATGGCAAGACCCGGATCACCTATGTCGAGGACAGGTTCAAGGAGTCGCCTTGAGGCCGGCGCGGGTCACGTCCAGGCGCCGCCGCTCGGCCCAGTAGAGCAGCAATTCACGCAGTTGCGAGAGTTCGATCGGCTTGCCCATGTGGCCGTCCATGCCGGCCTCCTGGGCGCGATCCTTGTGCTCGGCGAGGATATGCGCGGTCAGGGCCACCACCGGGGTGCGCGAACGATGATTCTGCTGTTCCCAGGCACGTAGCCGGCGGGTGGCGCCGAAGCCGTCCAGCAGGGGCATCTCGCAATCCATCAGGATGAGGTCGTAGGTGTTCTGCTGGAGCTTTTCGAAGGCCTCCAGGCCGTTGCTCACGGTATCGGGTTCGACGCCGAGCTTCTTCAGCATGCCGCGGATCACCTTGACCGAGATGCTGTTGTCCTCGGCCACCAGCACGCGGAAGTCGCTGGGGATGCCGCTGGGCTGTTCCTGGGGCTCGGGCTCGCTGACCCGCTGGCCGCGGCGCGACAGTTCGTCGGCCAGGGTGGCTCTGAGGGTATAGCCGGCCACCGGCTTGGCCAGCACCCGCTTGATACCGGCGTTGCGGGCGATGACCTTGCTCGGCGCATTGCTCAGCCCGGTGAGCATGATCAGCAGCAGATCGTGGTTGAGATTCTCGTCTTCGTTGATGCGCGCGGCGAGCTGCATGCCGGTCATGCCCGGCATCTGCTGATCGAGCAGCACCACATCGAAGTATTCCCGCAGGTGCGACTGGGTACGCAGCAGGGCCAGGGCCTCGCGCCCGGAGGCGGCGGTGACCGCCTGCATGCCCCAGGCGCTGCACTGCTGTTGCAGGACCTTGCGGCAGAGTTCGTTGTCATCGACCACCAGCACCCGCACGTCCTGCAGCGGATAGTCGCTGTCGCCGCGCGACAGGACCAGCGCCTGAGCCGGGATGGGCAGGCTGATCCAGAAGCTGGAACCGCCCTCGGCGTTGTTCTGGATGCCGAAGTCGCCCTGCATCAGCAGCACTAGCTGGCGGGCGATGATCAGGCCGAAATCCAGGCTGTCGGTATCGCTGGCGAGGAAGTCGCGGCGGTCGAGGTGGGTGGACAGCAGCTGGCGACTGAGCGCCGCGTCCAGCGGCGTGCCGCTGTCCTGCACCGAGATGCGCAGGCGTGGTGGCTGGCCGGTGGCCTCTTCCAGGGAGATCACCAGCAGGATCTCGCCCTCCTCGGTGCGCTGGAAGGCGTTTTCCAGCAGGTTGAGCAGGATCTGGCGCAAGCGGGTCGGGTCGCCGATGAAGCGGCGCGGCACCTGGGGCTGGATGAAGCTGAGCAATTCGACCCGGTGCTCCTCGGCACGCGGCCGGAAGATGTCCAGGCAGTCGTCGAGCAGGGCATTGAGGTCGAAGGTGACCTCCTCGAGTTCGATCTGGCCGCTTTCCAGGCGGGTGATGTCGATGATCTCGTTGATCAGATTGAGCAGCTCGGCGCCGGCGCTGTGGATGGTCTGCACATAGTCGCGCTGCTTGGCCGACAGCGCCGTGCCCTGCAGCAATTCGGTCATGCCCAGCACGCCGTTCATGGGCGTGCGGATCTCGTGACTGATGCGCGAGAGAAATTCGGCCTTGCCCTTGAGCTCCGCATGGTCCGTGGCTCTGTCGCGGGTGCGGGTGAAATGTTCCTCGCGCAGATAGCGACGCCGCTCCTCCAGGGCCAGGGTCAGCAGGATGCCGCTGAGCATGCAGCTGGCGATTAGGCCGCGGCCCATCCACACCGGTGGATTGGCGTAGCCGGCCAGGATCGGCAGCGCGATCAGCCCGGCCAGGGCCAGCAGGGCGCAGCTCATCACCAGCAGCCGCCCATAGCGGGCACCCTGGTGCCAGCGCTCCAGCGCGATGATCAGGCAGGCGCACAGCGCCAGGCCATTGACCGCCATCAGCCAGTCGCCGACATAGAATTCGCCGGCGGCGATACGCACCACGGCGGCCAGGCCGACCAGGGCCAGCAGACCCCGCAGCGTGCGGCGGACCCACAGCGGCAGCCGTCGCCAGCCGAAGAAGGCGCCCACGAGATTCAGCCCGGCGGCGCTGCAGGCCAGCACCGACAGATCGGTCAGCAGCGGCGTCTGGCCCTTGAAGGTGCCCAGGAAGAACTTGCTCAGTCCGAAGATGTTCAGGGCCACGCAGACCAGCATCACCAGCAGCAGGGTGAGGGCGCTGGTGGCGCGACTGCGGTGGTAGAGCAGCTGGGCGCCGTTGTACAGCGCCAGCATGGCCAGGCAGCCGAGCAACACGCCGAACATCACCAGGCGATGGGTGATCTCGGCTTCGGCACTGCTGCTCAGGGTCAGGGCGATCCGCATCGGCTGGGGCGATTCGAATCTCAGGAAGAGGTCGAGCGGCTGATCGCTCTGTGGAATCGGAAAGACGAAGTCGCGACTGAGTTGCTGCGGATTGAGCAGCGGCCGCGACAGGCCATCGCGGATCTCGCTGAGCAACTGGTCATCGCGATAGGCGAAGAAATCCAGGTAGCCGACGTTGGGCGAAATGATGCGCAGCAGCCGCTGCTGGGCGTCGGGCTGGATGCGGGTGTGCAGCCAGAGCGCACCGGAACCGGCTGGGCGGTGGGCCCTGGCGGTGGTCAGCGGTTTGAAGGCGGACAGCCGATCACGGACATCGTCGAGCGAGAATTCGCCGGTGACGTCCTCGTACTGCGCCCAGCCCGCATCCGGCGAATTCTCGGCTTGCACGGAATTGGCCACCAGCAGCAACAGCAGCCAGCTGACCACAAAGCCTATGGCGATCCAGAGCCGGTGCACGAGAGTTCCCTTCGCAAATGCGGACGTCGAGTATAGACCAGCCCGTCACGTCTGTTGACGTAACAGTGTAACAGGCTGATCCCTTAGGCGAGCTTCACTGTCGCTCGCGAGCGATGGCGCGGTAGCCGATGTCGCTGCGGTAGAAGCAGCCCTGCCAGGAGATTTCCCGGGCCAGCGCAGCGGCGTTCTGCTGGGCGGCGGAGACCGTTTCGCCCAGAGCCGTGGCGCACAGCACCCGACCGCCGGCGGTGACGACCTGACCGTCGCGCAGGCCGGTGCCGGCGTGGAACACCTTGCCCGGCAGCGCTGCGGCGGCCTCGAGACCGGCGATTGCGTCACCCTTGGCATAGTCGCCCGGATAACCGCCGGCGGCCAGGACGATGCCCAGGCTCGGACGTGGATCCCAGCAGGCTTCGATCTTGTCGAGGGCCTCGGCCAGGGCGGCCTCCGCCAGCAGCACCAGGCTGGACTGCAGGCGCAGCATCACCGGCTGGGTCTCGGGATCGCCGAACCGGCAGTTGAATTCGATGACCTTGGGTGCGCCACTCTGGTCGATCATCAGGCCGGCATAGAGGAAGCCGGTGTAGACATTGCCTTCGCTGGCCATGCCGGCCACGGTGGGTTCGATGATCTCGCGCATGACCCGGTCATGGACCGCCGCGGTCACCACCGGCGCCGGGGAGTAGGCGCCCATGCCGCCGGTGTTGGGACCGCTGTCGCCGTCGCCGACGCGCTTGTGGTCCTGGCTGGTGGCCATCGGCAGCACGTTCTTGCCATCCACCATGACGATGAAGCTGGCTTCCTCGCCATCGAGGAATTCCTCTATCACCACTCGCGCACCGGCATCGCCGAAGGCATTGCCGGAGAGCATGTCACGCACGGCGTCCTCGGCTTCGGCCAGGGTCATGGCGACGATCACGCCCTTGCCGGCGGCCAGGCCATCGGCCTTGATCACGATGGGCGCACCCTGCTCGCGCAGATAGGCCAGCGCCGGCTCCACCTCGGTGAAGTTGGCGTAGGCGGCGGTGGGGATCTGATGGCGCGCGAGGAAATCCTTGGTGAAGGCCTTGGAGCCTTCCAGTTGCGCCGCGCCGGCGGTGGGGCCGAAGCAGGGCAGGCCCCGGCTGCGGAACAGGTCGACCACGCCGGCCACCAGCGGCGCCTCGGGACCGACGATGGTCAGCTCGACGTTGGCGGCGGCGAAGTCGGCCAGTTGCTCCAGGGCCAGGACGTCGAGGGCGACGTTCTCGCACTTGGCTTCGGTGGCGGTGCCGGCGTTGCCGGGGGCGACGTAGACCTTGGTGACCCGGGTGTCCTGGGCGACCTTCCAGGCCAGGGCGTGTTCGCGACCGCCGCTGCCGATGATGAGTACGTTCATGAAGCTTTCCTCTGGGCGGACGCTGGGCACGTCCGCCACGCAAATGGGTCGACGGTGAGGGCTGCGGCCCTCGCCGTGGCGGGCCTTAGTGGCGGAAGTGGCGCATGCCGGTGAAGACCATGGCGATGCCGGCTTCGTCGGCGGCGGCGATCACCTCGGCGTCGCGCATGGAGCCACCCGGCTGGATCACCGCGGTAATGCCGTTGGCCGCGGCGTTGTCGATGCCGTCGCGGAAGGGGAAGAAGGCGTCCGAGGCCATGACCGCGCCGGCCACGGCCAGACCGGCGTGCTCGGCCTTGATGGCGGCGATGCGCGCCGAGTTGACGCGACTCATCTGGCCGGCGCCGATGCCCACGGTCTGCTGGCCCTTGGCGTAGACGATGGCATTGGATTTGACGAACTTGGCCACCTTCCAGGCGAAGATCAGGTCCTGCAGCTCCTGCTCGCTGGGCGCGCGGCGGGTCACCACCTTGAGGTCGTCGGCGGTGATCATGGCAATGTCGCGGCTCTGCACCAGCAGGCCACCGTTGACGCGCTTGAGGTCCAGGCCGGGCTTGCGCTCGGCGGGCCACTCGCCGCACTCCAGCAGGCGGACGTTGGCCTTGGCCGCGACGACGTCGCGGGCTTCGGCACTGACGCGCGGGGCGATGATCACCTCGACGAACTGGCGCTCGACGATGGCGCGGGCGGTTTCGGCGTCCAGTTCGCGGTTGAAGGCGATGATGCCGCCGAAGGCCGATTCGCTGTCGGTGGCATAGGCCAGTTCATAGGCCTGGCGGATGTCGCCGGCGACGGCCACGCCGCAGGGGTTGGCGTGCTTGACGATGACGCAGGCCGGTTCCCCGTAGCTCTTCACGGTTTCCAGGGCGGCATCGGTGTCGGCGACGTTGTTGAAGGACAGTTCCTTGCCCTGCAGCTGGGTGGCGGTGGCCACGCAGGCTTCGCTGGCGTGCTCGACATAGAAGGCCGCCTGCTGGTGCGGATTCTCGCCGTATCTCATGTCCTGCGCCTTGATGAACTGGGCGCTGAAGGTCCGCGGGAAGGCGGCGCGGCCGTCGGTGGTCAGGGTCTCGGCCTGCTGGTCGATACTGCCCAGGTAGTTGGCGATCATGCCGTCGTAGGCGGCGGTGTGCTCGAAGGCCTTGAGCGCCAGATCGAAGCGCTGGGCATAGGTCAGGCCACCGGCCTTGAGGTCGTCGAGGATGGCCGCGTAGTCACTGGCATTGACCACGATGGCGACGTCCTTGTGGTTCTTCGCCGCGCTGCGGACCATGGTCGGGCCGCCGATGTCGATGTTCTCGATGGCGTCGGCCAGGCTGCAGCCGGGCTTGGCCACGGTGGCGGCGAAGGGATAGAGGTTGACCGCGACCAGGTCGATCGGGCGGATGCCGTGCTCGCTCATCACCTCGTGGTCGACGCCGCGACGACCGAGGATGCCGCCGTGGATCTTCGGGTGCAGGGTCTTGACGCGACCGTCCATCATCTCCGGGAAGCCGGTGTAGTCGGCGACTTCCACCGCTGGGATGCCTTCATCGCGCAGCAGCTTGTAGGTACCGCCGGTGGACAGGATTTCCACGCCGATGGCCGCGAGTTCGCGGGCGAAGTCGACGACGCCCGTCTTGTCGGACACGCTGATCAGCGCACGGCGGACGGGGAGGCGAGAGGTCTGGTCGGTCATGGTCATGTCCATCAGGAGGAGAAAGACCGCCGGTCAAGCCCCTGGGCCGCCGGCGATGAGGCGGATCAGAGCAGGTCGTACTGCTTGAGCTTCTTGCGCAGGGTGCCGCGATTGAGCCCGAGCATCTCCGACGCCTTGGTCTGGTTGCCCTTGACGTAATTCATCACGCTTTCGAGCAGGGGTGCTTCCACTTCGCAGAGCACCATGTTGTAGACGTCGGTCACCGGCTGCCCATCGAGGTGGGCGAAATAGTTGCGCAGCGCCTTTTCCACGCTGTCGCGCAGCGTCTGACCCTCCTGCAGGGGAGCGGTCAGGTGCTGCTTGAGGTCGCCGTTGTCACTCACAGGCGCTGTTCCAGTCAAAGTCTCGGTCATCGAATTCATGCCACCTGCTTCCCGGTCGGGGGCTGCGCGAAGAACGCGCGAATGCTGGCGTGCTGGGCTTGGGTGTCTTGCAGTCGGTTGAACTGGGCGCGCGATTCCGCGGCGCCCGGCCGGTCGGCCAGGTACCAGCCGACGTGCTTGCGGGCGATGCGTACGCCCATTTCCGCGCCGTAGAAGGCATGCAGGGCGTCGAGGTGTTCCAGCAGGATGGCCTCCACCTCGGCATCACCGGGCGCCGCCAGGTGCTCGCCGGTCGCCAGGTAGTGGGCGATCTCGCGGAAGATCCAGGGGCGCCCCTGGGCGGCGCGGCCGATCAGCAGGCCGTCGCAGCCGGTGTGTTCGAGCACCCAGCGGGCCTTTTCCGGGCTGTCGATGTCGCCGTTGGCGAACACCGGGATATCGACCGCCTGCTTGATGGCGGCGATGGTGTCGTACTCGGCGGCGCCGAGAAAACGGTCGTCCCGGGTGCGGCCATGCACGGCGAGGGCCTGGATGCCCGCGGCTTCGGCCAGCTGCGCGATGCGCAGGCCGTTGCGATTGTCGGGATTCCAGCCAGTGCGGATCTTCAGGGTCACGGGGACGTCGACGGCGGCCACCACGGCGGCGAGGATCTCGGCCACCAGGGCCTCATCCTTCATCAGCGCGGAGCCGGCGGCCTTGTTGCAGACCTTTTTCGCCGGGCAGCCCATGTTGATGTCGATGATCTGGGCACCCAGTTCGACATTGCGCCGGGCCGCCTCGGCCAGCATCGCCGGATCGCCGCCGGCGATCTGCACCGAACGCGGTTCCTGCTCGCTGGCGTGGATCAGGCGCAGCCGCGACTTGCGGCTGTCGTAGAGCCGCACGTCACTGGTCACCATTTCCGACACGGCCATGCCGGCGCCGAGTGCCAGGCACAGGCGACGGAAGGGCAGGTCGGTGACCCCGGCCATGGGCGCGAGAATCAGCGGATTGGGCAAGGTATAAGGGCCGATGCGTACCATCGACATATCTTTTTCCCTGGCGAATAGGCGCCTGTTCCGCCTGCGCCGGAAACCGGCCGCGGACAGGGGCTGCTGTGCTTGAAAAGGGTTGGGAATGATACCCGCTCACCGCCTCCGGATAAAGCGCGAGTTGGCTAGTTTATGAGCAATTCCCCCTGGAGCTACTCCGGCGAGAAGAAGCTCAGGCTGTAATTCACGGCTCGCGGGCCGGGGTCGAGAATGTCCAGGGCGATGTGGATCGGCGTCTGCGGCGGCATCTCGTCCTGGCCTTTCAGTTCGCCATTCAGGTATTCGCCCGGCTTGAAGCGGCGGCTGGCGAGCAGTTGGCCATTGAGGTCGGCGAAGCGCAATTCCAGCAGCGGGAAGGGCTGCGAGAAGGGTGCCCGGTTGTAGAGAATGGCATCGACGCGCAGCGCCCCGGAAAATTGCGGGTGGCTGCGCACCACCAGGTTGCTGCTGCGGATCTGCTGCACATCGACCTTGGACGGCACCTTGCAGCCGAGGCTGGCACAGGCCTGGACGAACAGCGGGCGATAGCTGTCCTGCCGCGCCAGTTCGTCGAAGTGGTAATAGACGTACTGGCTGGCCAGGCCGAGCAGTGCCAGCAGGCAGAGCAGGATCCACAGTAGGCGGCGACCCCAGCGCGGGCGCTGCGGGTGGCTGTCCAGCTGCAGCGGTTCGTCGTGCAGGTCCAGCAGCGGATCGTCCTGCCATTCCGGCTCGCTGCGCAGGCCGCTCGCGGCCTTGGCCGGCGGTGGCTCGTCGTCGCTGTCGCGAGCGGCGCTGAGGGATTCGGCAGCCGGCTCCTGCCAGTCGTCGAGGCGGCCCAGGCCGGGTTCGGCGCGTTCGTCGTCGTCGGTTTCGACCCGGCCGAGCGCGGGCTCCTGGCGTTCGGCCGGCGCGGCGGTGAGGGGCGCGGGCGGCGTAGCCAGGGCGGGCTTCAGCGGGGCGCGCACGGCCGCGAGCGGGGCCACCGGCGCTACGGCAGGCAAGGGGGTGATGGCGGGCTCGGGCTCGGGCTCGGGCACTGGTGCGAAGGCCGGCTCGGGTTCGGGTTCGAGTTCGAGTCGCGGTTCCGGCTCGGCGGCGGTAAGGGACAGGGGCTCGGACTCAGGCTCCGCCTCGGGCGCGGCCCGCAGTCGCAGCGACTCCGGCTCGGGTTCGCGCTCGGCGGAGACGGCGCCGAGCGACGGCAGCTCGTAGGCCTCTTCGTCGTCCTGGGGACGACGGGCAGCCAGCCCCAGGGCCGGTGCCGGCTCTTCCTGCGGCGTGGTCACGGCGGGCGGTGCGGCCAAGGCGGCAGGCGCCATGGGAGCGACCGGCGTGCGGCGCTGTTCTTCCAGGGCGCCCAGGCGGGCGACCTCGGCGTCCAGCTCCAGGTGGCTCAGGTCCAGTTCGTCATGGGGCCAGGCCGCTTCGCTGGGCGTGGGCACCGGCGCGGCCACGGGTGGCGCGGGCGCGGGCTCAGGGGCCGTCAGGGGCGCGGCCTGGTTGCTGGCGTTGAACACTTCCAGGCAGACGCCACAACGTACGTCGCCATCCGCGGCGGCCAGGTGTTCCTGGGTGACACGGAAGCGGGTATGGCAATGCGGACACTGGGCGACGAGGGATTCGGTCATGGCGAGGCGACAGCCAGGGAGTGAAGCGCGCTAGTGTACCCGAAGGCCCTGGCGAAAGAAGGGCCTCCACCGGGCCGCCGGGTGAGCGGACCGGTGGCGCCGCTGCGCATCAGTGGCGGCGGGTCCCGCTGATGCGCACCCAACCGTCGAGGGTGGCGGTGGGTTCCAGGTCGAAGCAGCCGGCGTAGGCGGCGCGGACGTCCTCGGCCTGCTCGGCGAGGATGCCGGAGAGGGCCAGGCGACCGCCGATGCGGGTCAGGCGGGTGATCTGCTCGGCCAGGCCGACCAGCGGACCGGCGAGGATGTTGGCCACCACCACGTCGGCCTGCTCGCCTGGCAGATCAGCGGGCAGGTACAGCGGAAAGCGGGCCGGATCGATGCCGTTGCGGTTGGCGTTCTCGCGCGAGGCTTCGAGGGCCTGGACGTCGATGTCGGTGCCCACGGCGCGCTCGGCGCCCAGCAGCAGGGCGGCGATGGCGAGGATGCCCGAGCCGCAGCCGAAATCCAGCACCTGCCGGCCGGCGACCGGTTCGCCGTCCAGCCACTGCAGGCACAGCGAGGTGGTGGGATGGGTGCCGGTGCCAAAGGCCAGGCCCGGATCCAGCAGCAGATTGACCGCTTCGGGTTCCGGGGCCTCGTGCCAGCTGGGGACGATCCACAGCCGCTGGCCGAAGCGCATGGGTTGGAAGTTGTCCATCCAGCTGCGTTCCCACTCCTGGTCTTCCAGGCGCTCCACCTCGTAGGTCAGGCCGTTGGCCAGCAGTTGCACGCGCTGTTCCAGGGCGGCGGCGTCGGTATCGCCTTCGAACAGCGCCAGCAGGTGGGTCTGGGACCACAGCGGGGTGGTGCCGAGATCCGGTTCGAAGATCGGCTGGTCCTCGGCGTCCATGAAGGTCACCGAGACGGCGCCCAGTTCGAGCATGAGGTCTTCGTAGGTTTCCGCCTGGGCGGGCGTGAGGGCGAGGCGGACTTGCAG
Source organism: Pseudomonas oryzihabitans (assembly GCF_014522265.1). Classification (GTDB taxonomy): domain Bacteria; phylum Pseudomonadota; class Gammaproteobacteria; order Pseudomonadales; family Pseudomonadaceae; genus Chryseomonas; species Chryseomonas aestiva. Next base: position 918,312 of record NZ_CP017024.1, on the reverse strand, counting down.
CCAGGACATGGTGGGCTACCTGAATCGGGTCAAAGCGGGGAGGGTAAATGAAAACGGGCTGCCCGAGGGCAGCCCGTTTGCTAGGTAAGAAGCCGACGGGGCGAGCGAGCCAGGTCAGGCAAGGCGGAAATCGCCGAGGAGGCCATTCTCCCTAGGGTAAATGGGCATTCCGACGGGGCCGCCTAGGCCGGGCTGGCGATCCAGGCGATTTCCAACGCAGCCTGGCCGACGCGCAGCCGTCACGTCCTTAGTGGCGCATGCCGAGCTTCTTCTCCAGATAGTGGATGTTCACCGCGCCCTGGCCGAAGGCCTGGTCGCGGGTCAGCATCCGATGCAGATCGGCGTTGGTCTTGATGCCGTCGACGATCAGCTCGTCTAGGGCGTTGCGCATCCGGGCCATGGCCTCTTCGCGGGTCTTGCCCCAGGTGATCAGCTTGGCGATCAGCGAATCGTAGTTCGGCGGAACCTTGTAGCCGCTGTACAGGTGCGAATCCACCCGTACGCCGTTGCCGCCCGGTGCATGGTAGTGCTTGACCAGGCCCGGGGAGGGCATGAAGGTCTTGGGGTCTTCGGCGTTGATCCGGCACTCGATGGCGTGGCCGGTGATCTTGATGTCTTCCTGCTTGATCGACAGCGGGTTGCCAGCGGCGATGCTGAGCATCTCCTTGACGATGTCGACGCCAGTGATCATCTCGGTCACCGGATGCTCCACCTGCACGCGGGTGTTCATCTCGATGAAGTAGAAGCGGCCGTCTTCGTAGAGGAACTCGAAGGTGCCGGCGCCCCGGTAGCCAATGTCGATGCAGGCCTTGACGCAGCGCGCCAGGACCTCTTCGCGGGCCTTCTCGTCGATCTGGGGCGCAGGCGCCTCCTCGATGACCTTCTGGTGCCGGCGCTGCAGCGAGCAATCGCGGTCGTAGAGATGCACGGCATTGCCCTGGCCATCGGAGAGCACCTGGACTTCCACGTGACGCGGATTGCCGAGGAACTTCTCCATGTAGACCATGGAATTGCCAAAGGCGGCGCCGGCTTCGGTCTGGGTCAGCTTGATCGACTTGATCAGCTCGGCCTCGTCCTCGACCACGCGCATGCCGCGACCACCACCGCCACCGGCGGCCTTGATGATCACCGGATAGCCGACTTCGCGGCCGATGCGCAGGCACTCGGCCTCGTCATCCGGCAGGGCGCCGTCGGAACCCGGTACGGTGGGCACGCCGGCCTGCTTCATGGCGTTCTTGGCGGACACCTTGTCGCCCATCAGGCGAATCACGTCGGCGGTGGGGCCGACGAAGGCGAATCCGGACTGCTCCACCTGCTCGGCGAAGTCGGCGTTCTCGGCGAGAAAGCCGTAGCCGGGGTGGATGGCGGTGGCGCCGGTGACTTCCGCGGCACTGATGATGGCCGGGATGTTCAGGTAGGACAGGGGCGAGGGGGCCGGGCCGATGCACACCGATTCGTCGGCGAGGGACAGATGCATCAGTTCGCGGTCGGCGGTGGAATGAACCGCCACCGTCTTGATGCCCAGCTCCTTGCAGGCACGCACCACGCGCAGGGCGATTTCCCCGCGGTTGGCGATCAGGACTTTTTCCAGCATCGTGGGCTCCACGGGCTTAGACAATGGTGAACAGCGGCTGGTCGAATTCGACGGGCTGACCGTTCTCGACCAGCACCTGGCCAATGGTGCCGCTGGCTTCGGCTTCGATGTGGTTCATCATCTTCATGGCTTCGACGATGCACAGGATGTCGCCTTTCTTCACCTGCTGGCCGACTTCGACGAAGGCCGGAGTGGTGGGCGAGGACGCGCGGTAGAAGGTGCCGACCATGGGCGAGCGAGCCACGTTACCGGTCAGTTGCGGAGCGGCGGCTTCGGTAGCCGGCGCAGCAGCGGCCGGAGCGGCAGCCGGGGCCGGCGCGGCGACCGGCGCGGGAGCGGCGGCGTAGACGGTCTGCATGCCCTGGTTGCGGCCGGTGTTGCGGCTGATGCGGACGGACTCTTCGCCTTCGCGGATTTCCAGCTCGTCGATACCGGACTCTTCCAGCAACTCGATCAGTTTCTTGACTTTACGGATGTCCATTGGCGTTGGCTCTCCCCTCGGGTTCAGGTGATGTTCTGGATATTGGGTCGCGCTCAGCCGCGTGCGGCGAGCTGTTCGCAGGCGGCTTCCAGCGCCAGGCGATAGCCACTGGCGCCGAGCCCGCAGATGACACCGACCGCCACATCGGAAAAATAGGAGTGGTGGCGGAAGGCTTCGCGCTTGTGCACGTTCGACAGGTGCACTTCGATGAATGGGATGCTCACCGCGAGCAAGGCGTCACGTAGGGCGACACTGGTATGGGTGAAGGCAGCCGGATTGATCAGGATGAAATCCACCCCTTCGTCGCGCGCGGCGTGGATGCGTTCGATCAGCAGGTGTTCGGCGTTGCTCTGCAGCGACTGCAGACGATGCCCCGCCGCGGTGGCGCGGGCTTCGAGGTCGGCGTTGATCTGGGCCAGGGTGGTGGCACCGTAGACGCCCGGTTCGCGGGTACCCAGCAGATTCAGGTTGGGCCCGTGCAGTACCAGCAGATGCGCCATAGCCACTTGCCTCGCGATTTCGCAACCAGATTGGCCGCGGACTATGCCGCAACCGGAGGTGACTGTCCAGTCGCTAGACGTTTGCCGGAAATGCCCGCACGTTGGGCGAAATTCTTTTAATCACTGGTGATAAGCCTTTTTGCTTCGTCGAGTCGGGCGAGAAAGCCCGCAGCATCGATTTCGCCGACGATGCGCGCCTTGGCCTGCTCCTGGCCGCTGGCATCGTAGAACAGGATCGCCGGCGGGCCGAACAGGCCGTGCTGCTCCAGCCACTGGCGCTGTTCCCGGGTGCTTTGCGTCATATCGAAACGGATCAGCGTGAAGTCGCGCAATTGCGCCTGGATCTCAGGATTGCCGAAGACCTCGCGCTCGATCAGCTTGCAGCTGATGCACCAGTCGGCATAGACGTCCACCAGCAGGGGTCGCCCGCTGCCGAGGCTGCTCGCCAGGGCGGTGGGATCGCTCAGGCTGCGCATGACCTCCGCGCGGGCAGCCACGGCGGGTGCCGCGGCGTCGCCCAGCGGTCGTAGGGGATCGCTGGCGCCGCGCAGGGCGCCGATGCCGGCGGCCGCGCCGTAGACCACCAGGGCCAGGCCCGCCAGTTGTGACAGGCGCTGGCGGGGCGGCTTGGGGACAAATTCCAGGGCGCCGAGGAACAGCCCGACCCCGGCGGCCAGCAGGCCCCAGGCCGCCAGCGCCAGGGGGCCCGGAAGGAGTCGCTCAAGCAGCCACAGGGCTACCGCCAGCAGCAGTACGCCGAACGCATTGCGCATGCCCACCAGCCAGGCGCCGCTGCGTGGCAGCAGGGCGCCGCCGCCGGCGGCGATGAGGATCAGCGGGGCGCCCATGCCCAGGCCCAGGGCGAACAGTGCCAGGCCGCCGCCGAGCCAGTCGGCGGTGCTGCTGATATAGAGCAGGAGGCCCGCCAGGGGCGCCGAGACGCAGGGCGAGACGATCAGGCTGGAGAGCACGCCGAGGGTAGCCGCGCCGCCCAGGGAGCCGCCGCGGGTACCGTTGGCGAGCTGTTCCAGGCGCTCGCGCAGGGCCGCCGGCAGGCGCAGTTCGAAGAGGCCGAACATCGCCAGGGCGAACAGCGCGAACAGCGCGGCGAAGGGAATCAGTACCCAGGCCGACTGCAATTGCGCCTGCAGGTTGAGACTGGCGCCAAAGACGCCCATGAGTGCGCCCAGGGCGGCGAAGCTCAGCGCCATGGGCACCACGTAGGCCAGCGCCAGCAGCAGGCCACGGCCCGGGCGCGCCTTGCCGGCCAGGACCACCGCCGAGACGATGGGCAGCATCGGCAGGACGCAGGGGGTGAAGGTCAGTCCCAGGCCGGCGAGGAAGGCCAGCAGGATTCTGTTCCACCCCACCTGGTCAGGGGGCGGGGCGGCGACCGCCGGGCTCGCCGCGGAGGCGGCCGCGGGGCCGGCGATAGTCAGGGTGCGGGTTTCCGGCGGATAGCAGAGGCCGCGATCGGCGCAGCCCTGGTAGGTCACCTGGATCCGGCCGCCGCGGTCGGGCGCGAGGGGCAGGGGGATGTCGACGCCGGCGTGATAGACCTGGACGTCGCCGAACCATTCGTCGTGCTTGGGCTCGCCAGGTGGCAGGGCCACCGGCGCGGTCAGCAGGCCGGGGTCGGCGTCGAAGGCGAAGCGCTGCCGATAGAGGTAATAACCCTCGGCGATGATGAAGCGCACCTGGGGGCGGCCCTCGGCGTCGCGACGCTGCTCCAGGCGAAAGGCCTGGTCCACCGGCAGGAATTGCTGACTGGGACGCTGACCGTCCAGGCCCAATGCGGCCGTCGGGCGCGGCGCATCGAACAGGCCGGCGGCGGCGGGCAGGGTCAGCAGCAGGGTGAGCAGGAACAGCAGGACACGCATGGGCTTCTCGGCGATCGGCAGCGGCCGATCATAGCAGAGGCATCCGGTTGGTCTGGCTAGACGTACTGGCGCACGCAATTGCGTCCCGCATGCTTGGCGGCATAGAGGGCTTCGTCCGCCTGCTTGGCCAGCGTGGGCATCTCCTGTCCGGGCTGCAGTTGCGCCACGCCGGCACTGAAGGTGCAGCTGAGTTCCTTGGGCGGCGCCGGATAGTGGATCTCGGCGAAGCGCTGGCGGATCTCGTCGATCAGGCGAGTGGCGGTGGCCAGGTCGGTATCGGGCAGCACGATGGCGAATTCCTCGCCGCCATAGCGGCCGATATGGTCGGACTTGCGCAGGCGCTGCTTGAGGAACAGCGCCAGGCTCTTGATCACCCGATCGCCCATGGGGTGGCCGTAGTGGTCGTTGACCTGCTTGAAGTGGTCGATGTCCAGCATGGCGAAGGTGATCGGCCGCTGGCTGCGCCGCGCGCGGAAGCAGGCGTCTTCGAGCAGCTGCAGGGTGTGGGTGTGGTTGTACAGGCCGGTGAGGCTGTCCTGGACGATGCGCGCCTGCAGGCTGCGCGCCCGGGCGGCGCGGGTGCGCACCGTGGCGATCAGGTGGCGTGGCTTGATCGGCTTGGTGAGGAAGTCGTCGCCGCCCTCGCTCATGGCGTCCAGCTGCTTGTCGAGGTCGTCCTCGGCCGACAGATAGATGATGGGCACGCTGACATAGCGTTCGTGCTGACGGATGACCTTGGCCAGCTCGGTGCCGGTGCACTCTGGCATGTACATGTCGAGGATGATCAGGTCGGGCACGAATTCGGCCAGGTGCGCCATCACCGCGCCGGGCTGCATCAGGGTGCGGGTGACGATCCCGGCGCTGTTGAGCGCCATTTCCGTGGCCATGGCCTGGGCGCGAGAGTCGTCTACCACCAGGGCGCGGATCGGGTCGTAGTAGACGGTGCGGGTGAGGGTCTCGATCTTTTCCAGCAGCCGCGCCGAATCCAGGGTGCCGGTGTAGAACTCCTGACCGCCGGCGCGCACCGCGGCCAGGCGGAAGGGGGTGTCGGCTTCCTGGTGGCTGTAGAACAGTACCGGCAGCTTGCGCTCCAGACCGCTCTGGGCCTCCAGCGCCAGCTGGATGCCGGCGCCCGCGCCGCCGAAGTCCACGTCCATGACGATGACCGCCGGGTGACGGTTGTCCATCATCGCGCGGAAGTCGTCGGCGCCATGGATGATCTGGATGGTGACGCCGAAGTATTCCATCTGCTGCGCCAGCCGCTCGGCGCGCTCGCTGTCGAGCAGGGCGATGTAGATCGGCTTGCGCAGCGGCGGCAGGCTGGTGGTCTCCAGCTGGTCGCCCTGGCGCAGCCCGGTGCGCGACAGGCTCTGCATGGCCTGGCTGAGTTCGGTGATGGCCTGGCTGTTGAGGCGACCGCGATTGGCGGTGACCTGGGCCAGGGAGGCACCGATGGCCTCGGCGAGTTCGGCATGGCCCTGCTGCTCGAAGCGCTTGGCATATTGCAGCAGGCGCGCGTTGGCGTCGGTCAGCTCGACCAGGCTGCCGGCCGTCCACTCGTCTCGCTGCAGCCGTTGCCAGATCTCCAGCATCTGGCGCGACTGGTGGATGACCCGTTGCGCGAAGTGCAGCTTGAGGCGGTCCCGGCTCGGATCATCTGGTTCGCTCACGAATTGTTCCGTCATTCTTGAGGTGGTGGCCCTATGCTACCAATTGCTGGCTGGCAGGGGAGAGGCGGTACCCTGGTTAGCGGCGGCTATGCCGCTCGCATGGACACTGTCGGTCGCTTCTGGAGTAGCGTCCGTCGCCTGTTACCCTAGTCTCGAAGGCGGCTGTCCAGATGCGTCGTGCCCGCACTGCCGGCGATGGCGGCGCAACCGGCGTCGCCGGCGGGGGTCCAAGCGCCAACATCTTTGAAATCATTGCAAGGAATTGCCCATGCGGGAGTGGAACTTGAGGTCGGGATGGCTCCGGCTGGTGGCAGTGCTGATCGCGCTCTACCTTCTGGTCACCCTGGCGATAGGCTGGTACTGGAGTCGCGAACCGGATTTCTTCCCGGTGCAGCAGCATGCCCAGGAGGCGGCCACGGCCAGTGGTCGCAAGCTGGTGCTCGGCTACACCACGGTCGAGACCCTCAAGCAGGTGGCCGGCACCCTGCTGGACAAGCCGGGCGGCTATCTCTCCAACGACATCTTCCCGCCGGGCCTCTGGCTCGACGACATGCCGTCCTGGGAATACGGCGTGCTGGTGCAGACCCGCGATCTGGCGCGCGCCCTGCGCAAGGACTTCGCCCGTTCCCAGTCGCAGTCCACCGAGGACGTCGACCTGGCCCAGGCCGAGCCGCGCTTCAACTTCGACAACCACAGCTGGGCCATGCCCTCGTCGGAGTCGGAATACCGCGCCGGCATCGCTTCCCTGGATCGCTACCTGGCGCGCCTGGGTGGCCAGAATGCCCAGGGCCAGCCCACCGCCTACTTCTATTCGCGCTCGGACAACCTGCGCAACTGGCTGGGTGACGTCGAGACCCGCCTGGGTTCGCTGTCCCAGCGGCTGTCCGCCAGCGTCGGCCGGGTACGCCTGGACGCCGAGGTACGGCCGAACCAGGACATTCCCGCCGGCCAGGTGCCGGAAGTGCACGAGCAGCGCGTCGAGACGCCCTGGCTGCAGATCGACAACGTCTTCTACGAGGCCCGCGGTCAGGCCTGGGCGCTGTCGCACATCCTGCGCGCCATCGAGGTGGACTTCGCCGACACCCTGGCCAAGAAGAACGCCACGGTCAACGTCCGCGAGATCATCCGCGAACTTGAGGCGGCGCAGCAGCCGGTCTGGAGTCCGATGATCCTCAACGGCAGCGGCTTCGGCATCCTGGCCAACCATTCGCTGGTGATCGCCAACTACATCTCCCGCGCCAACGCCGCGATCATCGACCTGCGCCAGTTGCTGGAACAGGGCTGATGACGCCGGACGCTCGCGAAGCGGCGCATCGCGCCGCCTCCGACCGGGAGCTGGTGGTGTGGGTCGATCGCGACGACCGCATCCAGGGTGAGGTGCCACGGGCGGAATTGCGTGCCCGCGGCCTGATCGGTCGCTGCACCTTCATCCTGCTGTTCAATGACCGCGGCGAACTCTGCGTGCACCGGCGCACCCTGAGCAAGGCGCTCTACCCGGGCTACTGGGACGTGGCCGCCGGCGGCATGGTGGCGCCGGGCGAGAGCTATGCGCAGTCGGCGGCCCGGGAGCTGGCCGAGGAACTGGGGGGCAGCGGCGTCCCCCTGCGCGAGCACGGCACCTTCTATTTCGAGGAGCCGGGCAATCGCCTCTGGGGCGGCGTGTTCAGCGCCCACTGGAACGGCCCGCTGCGGCTGCAGCCGGAAGAGGTACTGGAGGCCCGCTTCCTGGCTCCGGCGGCGATTCTCGCCGAGGCTCGTCAGCAGCCCTATTGCCCGGATTCGCTGGAGGCCCTGCGCCTGGTCATCAGCCGGGCAGATGTCGCATCCCTGCCTTAATTTCTCGCATTCGCGCCTTAGCATCCGTGGGCGATGCTGCTACATTGCGCGGCCCCGGACCAGCGCGGCCCGTGCCGGCCGGCGCTGTATCCAAGGTTTCCTCCAGGCGCCCGGCGTCTGAACCAGACTGGGAGGACCGTCCCTTGAGCAAGAAAACCTCGTCGCTGGCGGATCTCAGCCGGCTGGTGTACTCCACCGACGTCGGCCGCATTCGCCCGGAAGAACCCCCGGCACCGGTCCCGACCGGCGACGGCATCGCCCGGGTCCGGCGCGAGACCAAGGGCCGTGGCGGCAAGACGGTGACCACGGTCAGCGGCGTCCCCCTGGACGAGGAAGCACTCAAGGACCTGGCCAGCGCGCTCAAGCGCCGCTGCGGCACCGGCGGGGCGCTCAAGGATGGCGTCATCGAGATCCAGGGCGACCATGTCGACCTGCTGCTCGGCGAACTCGAAAAACGCGGCTTCAAGACCAGGCGGTCGGGCGGCTAGGCCAGGCCTTCCAACCTCCGCGTACAACTTACCGCCCCTGGCGGCGGTCCATCCAAAGCAAGATTCCCTACAGGAGATTCCCGCGAATGTCCCCACGACGCACGCGCAAAGATGACGGCAGCCAGTGGACCGTGGCGGACAGCCGCAGCGTCTATGGTATTCGCCACTGGGGTGCCGGCTACTTCGCCATCAGCGATGCCGGCAACGTCGAAGTCCGCCCCCATGGCCCGGACGGCCAGCCGATCGACCTCCATGTGCTGGTCGGCCAGCTGCGCGAAGCGGGGCTGTCGCTGCCGCTGCTGGTGCGTTTCCCCGACATTCTCCAGGGCCAGGTGCGCCACCTGACCGGTGCCTTCGATCGCAACATCGAGCGCCTCGACTACCAGGGCCGCTACACCGCCCTCTATCCGATCAAGGTCAACCAGCAGGAAGCGGTGGTGGAAAACATCATCGCCACCCGCGACGTCTCCATCGGTCTGGAAGCCGGTTCCAAGCCGGAGCTGATGGCGGTGCTGGCGCTGGCGCCCAAGGGCGGCACCATCGTCTGCAACGGCTACAAGGACCGCGAATTCATTCGCCTGGCGCTGATGGGCCAGAAACTGGGCCACAATGTCTTCATCGTCATCGAGAAGGAGTCCGAGGTCCCGCTGGTGATCGAGGAGGCGGCCGAGCTCAAGGTCACGCCCCAGGTCGGCCTGCGGGTGCGGCTGTCGTCCCTGGCGTCGAGCAAATGGGCCGACACCGGTGGCGAGAAGTCCAAATTCGGTCTCTCCGCTGCCCAGTTGCTGTCGGTGATCGAGCGCTTCCGCGCCGCCGGCCTGGAGCAAGGCGTGCGCCTGCTGCATTTCCACATGGGTTCGCAGATCGCCAACCTGGCCGACTATCGCCAGGGTTTCCGCGAAGCCATCCGCTACTATGCCGAGCTGCGCGCCCTGGGCCTTCCGCTGGATCACATCGATGTCGGTGGCGGTCTGGGCGTGGACTACGACGGCACCCATTCGCGCAACGCCAGCTCGATCAACTACGACATGGACGACTACGCCGGTACCGTGGTCGGCATGCTCAAGGAATTCTGCGACCAGCAGGAATTGCCGCATCCGAACATCTTCTCGGAAAGTGGCCGCGCCATGACCGCGCACCACGCCATGCTGGTGATGCAGGTCACCGACGTCGAGCGCCACAACGACAGCGTGCCGGCCAGCGAACGCTTCGAAGGCAAGGCCGAGGTGGTGCAGTGGCTGGCCGAACTGCTGGGCGACACCGATCCGGAAATGGTCACCGAGACCTACTGGCGCGCCACCCAGTACGTCAGCGAAGCCGCCGCCCAGTACGCCTCCGGCACCCTGAGCCTGAGCGACAAGGCGCTGGCCGAGCAGTGCTACTTCGCCATCTGTCGCCGCCTCTACAACCAGCTCAAGGCACGCCAGCGCTCTCATCGCCAGGTGCTCGACGAGCTCAACGACAAGCTGGCCGACAAGTACATCTGCAACTTCTCGGTGTTCCAGAGCCTGCCCGATACCTGGGCCATCGACCAGATCCTGCCCATCGTCCCCCTGACCCGCCTGGACGAGGAGCCGGTGCGCCGTGCCGTGCTGCAGGACCTGACCTGCGACTCGGACGGCAAGATCAAGCAGTACGTCGACGAGCAGAGCATCGAGACCAGCCTGCCGGTGCACGAGGTGCGCGAAGGCGAGGACTATCTGCTGGCGGTGTTCCTGGTGGGCGCCTATCAGGAGATCCTCGGCGACATGCACAACCTGTTCGGTGACACCGACTCGGTGAACGTCTACCAGGACGCCGACGGCAGCGTGCGCCACGGCGGCATCGAGACCCACGACACCATCGAGGACATGCTCAGGTACGTGCACCTCTCGCCCGAGGAACTGATGACCTACTACCGCGACAAGGTCGCCAGCGCGCGCCTCACCGCGCGCGAACGCACCCAGTTCCTCGACGCCATGCGCCTGGGCCTGACCCGTTCCTCCTATCTCGCCAGCTAAGAAGCCGCTCACGATCTGCTGCGCGTCGGCCAAGCGGCGTTGAAAATGCCTTCGAAATGCTCATTTACTATCTGTAAATTCCGCTTTCTCCGGCATTTTCGTCTTGCTTGGCTCTAGCTCGCGAGATCGTGAACAGCTTCTGACGAAGCGAACCCTGGCGGCGGGGCGGGCTCTATAGCCTTGCCGTCAGGATGAGAGGAGGCAGTTATGAAGGGGCGCATGGCGCTGTTGTTGGTGGGCGGTCTGCTGCTGGCCGGCTGCGGCAAGGTCAATCAGGAAAACTATTCCCGGCTCAAGGCCGGCCAGACCAAGGCCGAGGTGGAGCAGGTCCTGGGTGCACCCACGGAATGCGCGGGCGCCCTGGGCGTCACCACCTGTACCTGGGGCGATCGCGGCTCCTTCATCAGCGTGCAGTATCTCAACGACAAGGTGGCGATGTTCGCCGGGCAGGGTCTGCGATGAAAACCTCTACCAAGATTCTACTGCTGGCGGGCGCCGCCGGACTGCTAGCGGCCTGCGCCAGCGGTCCGCGCGAGGTCCCGCCGCTCACCGCGGGCAATGTCGATCTGCAGCGTTACCAGGGCCAATGGTACGAGGTCGCGCGGCTGCCGATGTTCTTCCAGCGCAAGTGCGCCCAGTCCGACGCCAACTATCACGTCATGGCCGATGGCTCGGTGGCCGTGTTCAATCGCTGCCGCACCCTGGACGGCAAGGTCCAGGAAGCCACGGGTACCGCCACCCCGATCAAGCCGGGCGTGACCGATCGCCTGGAAGTGCGTTTCGACACCTGGTTCAGTGGCGTGCTGCCCAATGTGGCCAAGGGACCCTACTGGATCCTCTATGTCGATGACGACTACAAGACCGCCCTGGTCGGCAGCCCGGATCGCAAGTACCTCTGGTTGCTGGCGCGCAAGCCCGAGATTTCCTCGGCGCAGAGCGAGAAGCTGCTGCGTATCGCCCGCGAGAAAGGCTACAACCTCAATCGTCTGGTCTGGCGCGAGACCGACGCCCACATGCCCTAGGCCTCAGGAGCACCCCCGTGAAACTCTGGACCGACGCCTTTTCCGATAACGCCTTCATGCCCAAGCGCCACGAATTCGACGTGGCCGATTTCGGCGCCCACGGAGAGAACATCTCGCCCGCCTTGCAGTGGGCCGATCTACCCGCCGATACCAAGAGCCTCGCGCTGACCGTTTACGATCCCGATGCCCCTACCGGTAGCGGTTTCTGGCACTGGGTGGTGGTCAACATCCCGGTCGGCACCCGGGGTCTGGCGGAAGACGCCGGTCGCGCCGATGGTTCGGGCCTGCCCGCAGGTGCGCTGCAGCTGATCAACGACTACGGCACCCGTGGCTTTGGTGGCGCGGCGCCGCCCAAGGGCGACAAGCCGCACCGCTATATCTTCCAGTTGCATGCGCTCAAGGTCGATCAGCTGCCGGTGCCGGCGGACGCCACCAATGCGGTCGGCCGCTTCATGATCCACCTCAACCAGCTGGCTTCGGCCACCTACACCGGTCTCTACGAGATCAAGTGAGGCAGCGGGCGGACGGGCTAGAACTCGTCCGTCGAGATCGCCAGACGGATGCCTGCCGCACGCATCTCGGCCAGGAACGCCTCGCCCTGGGCTTCGAAGCCCGGCACCGAATGACTGCAGTCGGTGAGCAGCACCAGGTCCTGGCGCCGCTCCCGCGGCCAGTATTCCAGCAGATCGCGCAGGGTACTGGCCACGCAGTGTGACAGCGCCTCGCCCGCCACCAGCAGGGTGTCGGCGGACTGCAACCGGGCGATCAGTCCGGCGTCCACTACAGTGCCCGGGTCCGCCGGATCCAGGACCTCGGCGCGCAGGGCCGAATAATGTTCGGTGTGGGGATTGCCGCCCTTGGCGATGAATTCCACCAGGCGTCCCTGCTGCCGTCCCCAGCCATTGAGCGCCTGGTGCACATCCTGGTGTACGCCATGGCCCCAGCCACCCACCAGGCAGTGCTCCGGCCAGATCACCAGGCGATAGCGACCCCCGGCCTCCAGGGCCTGCACATAGGCCAGCGCACGGGTGTGCTCGGCCGGATCGCGGGTCTGCCAGCGACCGCTGGCCACGTCGTCCGCGCTGATCTGGGTAAAGGGCGCCGGCGGCCCGCCCCGGGCATCCTGCCAGCCGTGCGGGTGGGCGATGTGCAGCGGCTGGTGGGAATCCAGGGTCACCCGGACCGCGGTGAGTCGGGCACCCAGGCGTTCGATCAGGGCGGCGACACGCTGCAGCCCGGCTACTGCGCCGGGCACCGGCAGGGCTGCCCCCGGCAGGTCGCAGAAATCGTTTTGCGGATCGATCAGCAGCAAGTGCAGCTTGGCATGGGGCATGGCGATCTCCTTGGTGACGGGCTGTCGATGGTGCGGGCGCCGCTGGACGCGAGGCAAGCCCGGGCAGCGTGGAAACCCGGTAAGGTGCAGGTCTATGATGAAGGGGCCGACCCTGCCCCGCGGAGCGCGACATGCTGAATCTGTACCCGGAAATCAAGCCTTACGCCCGCCACGAGCTGGCCGTCGAAGCCCCCCATGTGCTCTATGCCGACGAAAGTGGCTCGCCGGATGGTCTGCCGGTGCTGTTCATCCATGGCGGACCCGGCTCCGGATGCGATCGCCTGAGCCGGCGCTTCTTCGATCCCAATCTCTATCGCATCGTCACCTTCGATCAGCGCGGCTGTGGTCGCTCCATCCCCTATGCCAGCCTGGAGAACAACACCACCTGGCACCTGGTCGAGGACATCGAGCGCCTGCGCGAGCACCTGGGCATCGAGCAGTGGGTACTGTTCGGCGGCTCCTGGGGCTCCACCCTGGCCCTGGCTTATGCCCAGCGCCATCCCGAGCGGGTCAAGGCCATGGTCCTGCGCGGCATCTTTCTCTGCCGCCCGGTGGATCTGCACTGGTTCTACCAGGAAGGCGCGAGCCGACTCTTTCCCGACTTCTGGCAGGACTATCTGCATCCCATCGCCGAGGAAGAACGCGGCAATCTCATTCAAGCCTACTATCGCCGCCTGACCGGCCCGGACGAACTGGCGCAGATGTCCGCCGCCCGCGCCTGGTCCTGCTGGGAGGGCCGTACGGTGACCCTGAGGCCCAATCCCGACGTGCTGGAGAAATTCAGCGAGCATGCCCTGGCCATTGCCCGTATCGAGTGCCACTACTTCATCAACGCTGCCTTTCTCGAACCCGACCAGCTCTTGCGCGACATGCCCAGGATCGCCCATATCCCGGCGGTAATCGTGCACGGCCGCTATGACATGGTCTGTCCCCTGGACAATGCCTGGGCCCTGCACCACGCCTGGCCGGGCAGCGAATTGCAGATCATCCGCGACGCCGGTCATGCGGCCAGCGAGCCCGGTATCTGCGACGCCCTGGTGCGGGCGACCGACCAGATCGCCCGTGAACTGCTCGATCTGCCCCAGGAGGCCGAGTGAAGGCGCTGCTGCAAAGGGTCATCAGCGCCAGCGTCGAGGTGGAGGGAGAGACGGTCGGCGCCATAGGCCCGGGGCTGCTGGTCTTTGTCGGCATCGAACCCGCGGATGACGAAGCGGCCTGTGCTCGGATGCTCAAGCGGCTGCTGGAATACCGGGTATTCGCCGACGGCGAACAGCGCATGAATCTATCCCTGCAGGATGTCGGCGGCGGTCTGCTGCTGGTCTCCCAGTTCACCCTCGCTGCCGATACCCGCAGCGGGCGGCGGCCGAGCTTTTCCACCGCCGCGCCTCCGGCCCAAGGCGAACGGCTGTTCGGTCACCTGGTGGGCCTCGCCCGTGATCTCCAGCCCGAGGTCCAGACCGGGCGTTTCGGTGCGGACATGCAGGTTTCCCTGGTCAACGACGGACCGGTGACATTTTTATTGTCGATTTAGTGAGGGCGCCCCTTACAGCGCCCTGCCAAGTGTCTATGATTGCGCAGTTCGAGTTTGAACGGTCGTCCAACTGGGGAATCATTGACCCCCGAGGGAGTCGGACCACTGCCTATCCGTTTCGCGACTACCCGTCGCCAAACGTATTCGTACGCTGATTTAGGAGGCTGCGTGTTATCTCATTCCAAAGTTAAGCCGGGCAAGCAGGGCTTCGCCCTGATCGGGCTCTCCGTCGCACTGGGTCTGTTCAGTGCCCAGGCCCTGGCCTTCAGCCTGGACGACGTGGCCGCCAAGGCCAAAGAACTCTCCGGCCAGAAGTTCGTCGCGCCCAAGAGCAACCTGCCCGCATCCTTCAGCGGCATGAAGTATGCCGACTATCAGCAGATCACCTTCAATCAGGACAAGGCCTACTGGAAGGACGCCAAGACGCCCTTCCGGCTGAATTTCTATCACGAGGGCATGCACTACAGCGTGCCGGTGAAGATCAACGAGGTCACCGCCAACAACGTCGAAGAGATCAAATACGATCCCTCGATGTTCAACTTCGGCAATCTGCAGATCGATCAGGCCCAGCTCAAGGATCTCGGCTTCGCCGGATTCAAGGTGCTCTATCCGCTGAACAAGGCGGACAAGCATGACGAGCTGATGACCATGCTCGGCGCCAGCTATTTCCGCGTGATCGGCAAGAACCAGGTCTATGGCCTGTCCGCCCGTGGTCTGGCCATCGACACCGCCCTGCCGTCCGGCGAGGAGTTCCCGCGCTTCACCGAGTTCTGGGTCGAACAACCCCAGTCGGATCGTCGCAACCTGGTGATCTATGCACTGCTCGATTCGCCGCGGGCCACCGGTGCCTATCGCTTCGTGCTGACGCCTGGCAAGGACAGCACCGTCGACGTCGAAGCCAAGGTGTTCCTGCGCGACAACGTCAACAAGCTCGGCATCGCGCCGCTGACCAGCATGTACCTGTTCGGTCCCAACCAGCCGAGCGCCCAGGTCAACTATCGTCCGGCCCTGCACGACTCCAATGGCCTGGCGATCCACGCCGGCAACGGCGAGTGGCTGTGGCGTCCGCTGAACAACCCGCGTCGGCTCTCGGTCAGCACCTACACCATCGAGAATCCGCGCGGTTTCGGTCTGCTGCAGCGCGGTCACGAGTTCTACAAGTACCAGGATCTGGACGAGCGTTACGACAAGCGTCCCAGTGGCTGGGTCGAGCCCAAGGGCGACTGGGGCAAGGGTCATGTCGAACT
The DNA here is from genome assembly GCF_014522265.1 of Pseudomonas oryzihabitans. Taxonomy (GTDB): domain Bacteria; phylum Pseudomonadota; class Gammaproteobacteria; order Pseudomonadales; family Pseudomonadaceae; genus Chryseomonas; species Chryseomonas aestiva. Next base: position 902,730 of record NZ_CP017024.1, on the reverse strand, counting down.
GGTGGAAATCCCCACCCCGGACGAGACCAACGACAACATCGTGGCCTTCTGGACGCCGGACACCCTGCCGGAGAAGGGCCAGCCGATCGATGTCAGCTATCGCCTGCACTTCACCACCGACGAACCCAACCTGCACACCAAGGACCTGGCCTGGGTCGCTCAGACGCGCCTGTCCACCGGCGATGTGCGGCAGTCCAACCTGGTCCGTCAGACCGATGGCAGCCTGGCCTACATCATCGATTTCGAAGGGCCGAATCTCGACGATCTGCCCGAGGATTCGCAGGTCGGCTCCCAGGTCAGCCTGGACGCCAACGGTGAACTGGTCGAGAACTCTGTGCGCTACAACCCGGTTACCAAGGGCTATCGCCTGACCTTGAGACTCAAGGTCAAGGATCAGACCAAGCCGGTGGAAATGCGCGCCAACCTCGCCCAGGGTGACAAACCGCTCAGCGAAACCTGGACTTACCAGCTACCTGCCAATGAATAACACCACCCGCGATACCTCGGTCGCCGCCACTGGCGACTACCTCGAACACCTGCCGTTGCCCACCGGGCAGCGGCAGGCGCTGGACCAGACGACCGATGTCGAGTCGCTGCATCGGCAACTGGCCGGTGCCCGCGGCGAGGGCGCCCAGGGCGCCGACGCGGTGATCGCCTCCACCGAGGCGCGTCTGGCCGCCGGTTGGGACGAGACGCTGGACGACGGCGAGCTGCTGGGCAGTGATGCCCAGGGGCGTGTCTTCATCAAGGCCACCCCGCCCATGACCCGCTCCATGATGGTGCCCGATCCCTGGCGCACCAATCCCGTGGCGCGGAGCTGGAAGCGTCTGCTCGGCCGCAAGGACCACAGTCGCTGGCAGCCCGATCCCGAAGCCGATGCCCATGCGCACTGGCGCAAGGTGGGTTCCTTCCGGCGCTTCATCCTGCTCATCCTGATGCTGGTGCAGACCGGTATCGCCACCTGGTACATGAAGGCCGTGCTGCCCTATCAGGGCTGGGCGCTGGTCGATCTCAGCGAGGTCTACCGCCAGGGCTGGGGCGAGTCCATCCGCCAGGTGCTGCCCTATGTGGTGCAGACCAGCATCCTGTTGCTCTTCGCCCTGCTGTTCTGCTGGGTCTCCGCCGGTTTCTGGACCGCCCTGATGGGCTTCTGGCAACTGCTCAGCGGACGTGACAAGTACAGCATCTCGGCCAGCTCCACCGGCACCGAGCCGATCGATCCCCAGTCGCGTACCGCCCTGGTGATGCCCATCGCCAACGAAGACGTGCCGCGGGTCTTTGCCGGTCTGCGCGCGACCTACGAGTCGGTCCGCGCCAGCGGCGAGCTGGAGCACTTCGATTTCTTCATCCTCAGCGACAGCAACGACCCCGACAAATGCGTGGCCGAAGAGAAGGCCTGGCTGGAGCTGTGCCGCGAGGTCGGCGGCTTCGGACACATCTTCTATCGCCGCCGCCGCCGTCGGGTGAAGCGCAAGAGCGGCAACATCGACGACTTCTGCCGTCGCTGGGGCAGCCAGTACAAGTACATGGTAGTGCTCGACGCCGACAGCGTGATGAGTGGCGAATGCCTGTCCAGCCTGGTCCGGCTGATGGAAGCCAATCCCCGTGCCGGCATCATCCAGACCGCGCCCAAGGCGTCCGGCATGGATACCCTGTACGCGCGTCTGCAGCAGTTCGCCACCCGGGTGTACGGACCGCTGTTCACCGCCGGTCTGCACTTCTGGCAACTCGGTGAATCCCACTACTGGGGCCACAACGCCATCATCCGGGTCAAGCCGTTCATCGACCATTGCGCCCTGGCTCCGCTGCCGGGCACGGGTTCGTTCGCCGGTGCGATTCTCTCCCACGACTTCGTCGAAGCCGCCCTGATGCGGCGCTCCGGCTGGGGCGTGTGGATCGCCTACGACCTGCCGGGTAGCTACGAAGAACTGCCGCCCAACCTGCTGGACGAACTCAAGCGTGACCGCCGCTGGTGCCATGGCAACCTGATGAACTTCCGGCTGTTCCTGGTCAAGGGCATGCACCCGGTGCATCGTGCGGTGTTCCTCACCGGGGTGATGTCCTATCTGTCGGCGCCGCTGTGGTTCCTCTTCCTGGTGCTGTCCACGGCGCTGCTGGCGATCCACAAGTTGCTGGAGCCCCAGTACTTCTTCCAGCCCCGCCAGCTGTTTCCGGTCTGGCCCCAGTGGCATCCGGAGCAGGCCATAGCCCTGTTCTCCACCACCTTGATCCTACTGTTCCTGCCCAAGCTGCTCAGCGTGGTGCTGATCATCGCCAAGGGCGCGAAGGAATTCGGCGGTGGGTTGCGGCTGTTCCTCTCCATGATGCTGGAGATGCTCTTCTCGGTGCTGCTGGCACCGGTACGGATGCTCTTCCACACGGTGTTCGTGACGGCCGCCTTCCTCGGCTGGTCGGTGCAGTGGAATTCGCCCCAGCGGGACGACAACGACACGCCCTGGAGCGAAGCCTTCCGCCGCCATGGTTCGCAGATGCTGCTCGGCCTGATCTGGACCGCCGGCGTGGCCTGGCTGGACCCGCGCTTCCTCTGGTGGCTGTCGCCCATCGTGGTGTCGCTGATCCTGTCGGCGCCGGTGTCGGTGATCTCCAGTCGGACCAACCTAGGGCTGGGCAGTCGTCGTCATCATCTGTTCCTGATCCCGGAAGAGTACGCACCGCCGCGCGAACTGGTGGCGACCGACGAGTACCTGCACCTGAACAACCGCAACGCCCTGACCAAGGGCTTCCTGCGCGCCACTGTCGATCCGGTGCTCAATGCCCTGGCCATCGGCATGGCCCGCGGTCGCCATGGCAAGGTGGTGGAGCCGGCCCGTCGGCTGCGCGAAGAGCGGGTGGCGCGGGTCCTGGCCGCCGGTCCCGAGAAGACCAAGGGCGACGACCAGTGGCGTCTGCTCAGCGATCCGGATGGCATGGCGCAACTGCACCTGCAGGTCTGGAAGGCCGAAGAGCACCGCAATTGGCGAGAAGCCTATGCCACCCTGCGGCCACGCTCCCACAGCGATTCCGCTGCGGATGCCCCAGCCAGTCCGGCCAGCATGATCCCGCGGCCCGCCTCCTGAGGAGGCGCTCCGCCCACGAAAAAGCCCCGGTGTCGCAGGACACCGGGGCTTTTTCTTGTACGTGATCCGGCTAGAACAGACGGGCGAGGAGGGCGGGTACCGCGTTCTCGACGCGCAGGATGCGTTCACCGAGCTGCACGGGCGCCAGGCCCGCTTCCTGCAGCTTCTCGACCTCGTAGGGTATCCAGCCACCCTCGGGCCCGATCGCCAGCGTCACGGGCTCTTCGAGGGCACGAGGGCAGGCGGGATAGCTGCCCGGATGCCCGACCAGGCCACGGGTGCCGGCGGCGAGTGCGGGCAGGCGATCCTCGACGAAGGGCTTGAATCTCTTTTCGATCAAAACCTCCGGCAGCACAGTGTCCCGGGCCTGCTCCAGCCCGAGACGCAGTTGCTCCTCGATGGCCTCGGGCGCCAGGAACGGCGTCTGCCAGAAGCTCTTTTCCACGCGATAGCTGTTGAGCAGTACCAGTCGCGCGACGCCCATGGCGGATACGGTCTGCAACACCCGGCGCAGCATCTTGGGGCGGGGCAGGGCCAGCAGCAGGGTGAGCGGGAGCTTGGCCGGCGGCGGCTGATCGAGGGTGACGATCAGGCAGGCCTGGCCGGCATCGAGGGATTCGATGTGGCCGGTACCCATCAGGCCGTTCAGCAGGCCAACGCGCATCCGGTCGCCGGCGGCCGCCTGGTGGACCTCGCGCAGATGGGCGAGACGGCGCGGATCGCGCAGCACGACCCGGTCAGCGGCCGTGAAGTCGGCCGCCTCGAGCAGGATCAGATTCACGGGCGTTCGGCGGGCGGCTGGACGTCGGGACTGGCATCTTCGTCGCTGAGCGGGCGCTCGCGCTTCTGCACGAAGCGACCGAACAGCAGGCCGATCTCGAACAGCAGCCACATGGGTACGGCCAGCATGGTCTGGGAGAAGACATCCGGCGGGGTCAGGATCATGCCGACCACGAAGCAGCCGATGATGACGTAGGGGCGGATCTTCTTCAGGTAGGCGACGTCGACCACGCCGATCCAGATCAGCAGCACGGTGGCCACCGGAATCTCGAAGGCCACGCCAAAGGCGAAGAACAGCGTGAGGATGAAGTCCAGGTAGGCATTCAGATCCGGCATCATCACAGCGCCTTCCGGCGTGATGCTGCTGAAGAAGTGGAAGATGATCGGGAACACCAGGAAGTAGGCGAAGGCCATGCCGGTGTAGAACAGCACGATGCTGGAGATCAACAGCGGGATGGCGACCTTCTTCTCGTGACGATAAAGACCCGGCGCGATGAAGCCCCAGACCTGGTGCAGGATCACCGGCATGGCGATGAACAGCGACACCACCAGGGTCAGCTTGAAGGGTGCGAGGAACGGCGAGGTGACGTCCGTGGAGATCATGGTCGCGCCTTCGGGAAGGACGCGGCGGATCGGCTCGGAAGCGAAGGCATAGATCTTCTGGGCGAAGTAGAACAGGCCGAGGAAGATCAGAAAGGTCGCCAGCACGCATCTGAGGATACGGGTGCGCAATTCGGTGAGGTGCGAGACCAGGGGCATTTCCTGGTCATCGTGTTCGGAGGGCTTGTCGCTCATGGTGCTCTTGGCGGCGTCTGGGGCGGATCCTGCGGGCGTTCGGCAACCACGTCCTGGGGCATGGGCGGAGCAGCGGCGGCGGGCGGTGTCTGGACTTCCGGCGTGGAAGCGGCAGGCTTGGGCCGGTTGTCGCGCTGTTCCACGGACAGGATATGCTCGTTGCGCAATTGCTGGCGAATTTCGTCAGCACCGATCTCGCGCTCCACTTCCTGGCGGATGCTGTTGAAGCTGCGCCTCAGGCGACCGATCCACAGCCCCGCGGTGCGTGCGGCACCCGGCAGGCGTTCCGGGCCCAGCACCAGCAGGGCGACGAACCCCACCAGCATCATTTCGGGAAAGCTGATTCCGAACATGGCGGGGCCTTAGTCCTTGCGTACCACCGGCTCTTCGACCTTGCGGTGCTCGGCGTCGAAGGTCTGGGGGCGATTCAGGGGAGCATTCGGGTTGGCCGTGCTGGTGGTAGGCGTCGGCTGTTCGGCCTTGTCGTCCTCGTCGGTGTGCATGGCCTTGCGAAAGCCCTTGATGGCCTCGCCCACGTCGGAGCCCAGATGCTTCAGGCGTTTGGTGCCAAAGACGATCACCACGACGAGCAGGATGACGATCCAGTGTTTCCAGTCGAAGATACCCATGGTCTTTCCTCGTTGCGAAGCTTGGGGTCAGGATTGAGTGCGGGCGGCCTTTTCGGCGTGCCCGGAGAGGCCGAAACGACGATCCAGTTCGTCCAGCACGGCCTGGGGATGCTGGCCGAGGGCCGAGAGCATGATCAGGCTGTGGAACCAGAGGTCGGCGGTCTCGTAGATGACGTCGTCGTACTGCTGGCTGATGGCGGCGTCTTTCGCCGCGAGAATGGTCTCGACGCTTTCTTCGCCGACCTTTTCCAGGATCTTGTTCAGGCCCTTGTGATAGAGGCTGGCCACATAGGAGGAATCCGGGGCGGCCTGCTTGCGTTCTTCCAGTACCTGCGCCAGACGCGCCAGGGTGTCAGTCATGGCCGTGCCCTCCGGCATAGATGGCTTGGGGATCCTTGACCACCGGGTCGACGGTCGTCCACTCGCCATCGCGCAGCACGCGATAGAAGCAGCTCTCCCGACCGGTGTGGCAGGCGATGCCGCCAAGTTGCTCCACCTGCAGCACCACCACGTCGGCGTCGCAATCCAGGCGCAGTTCGATGACGCGCTGTACGTGACCGGACTCCTCGCCCTTGCGCCACAGGCGGTTGCGCGAGCGCGACCAGTAGACCGCACGGCCTTCGGCGGCGGTCAGGGCCAGGGATTCGCGGTTCATCCAGGCCATCATCAGGATGCGCCCCGAGGTGGGGTCCTGGGCGATAGCCGGTACCAGGCCGTCGCTGTTCCAGTGGATCTCGTCTAACCAGTCGCTCATGAGTCTGTTCAATACTACGAATTAGGGTACTGGGCTCTGTCCGAAAATTGCCTGCGCTCGGTCATGTGGCGTTAAAAATCCGTTCGGAATGCTCATTTACCGTTCGTAAACTCCGCTTCCTCACGGATTTGATTCGCTGGCGCTCACCCTTCGGGCCAGCCCTTGGCTGTTACTCCCGTTGGTCGTTGCGCCTTGCCTGACCTTCGCTCGGCGACTTTTCAGACAGGCCCTAGCCTCGCACAAGACGCAACTCGAATACAGCGGCAGGGCACCAGTGGCTGAGGGCGTGTATTTCGCCCGATAAAAATGACAGGACGGTTACAGCTTAAGGAGTTCAGCGCCTGATCACCAGAACCAGGCCGCCGACCAGCATGGCCCAGGCCGGCCAGGCGTGGGGCTGGGGTTCGAGACCCAGTTGTGCCGCACCCACCAGCAGGACCGCGCCGACCACCCGCACGATCCAGTCGTCGTTGCGTCTGCCCCAGGGATTGGGCGGATCCTTGCGATGCGGCTGGGTGATGCGTTCCAGGGTATCGCGCGCCATCTGCGCCAGATGGGGGATCTGCTCCAGTTGCTGCTGGATATTGCGGGCGACCTGCGGCGGACTCAGCCGCTTGCGCATCCACTTTTCCAGGTAGGGCTTGGCGGTGGACCAGAGATCCAGGTCCGGATAGAGCTGGCGGCCCAGGCCTTCGATGTTGAGCAGGGTCTTCTGCAGGAGCACCAGTTGCGGCTGGATCTCCATGTTGAAGCGGCGCGCCACCTGGAACAGCCGCAACAGCAGCTGGCCGAAGGAAATGTCCTTGAGCGGCTTCTCGAAGATGGGTTCGCAGACGGTGCGGATGGCCGCTTCCAGTTCGTTGACCTGGGTGTTGGCCGGTACCCAGCCGGAGTCGATGTGCAACTGCGCGACCTTGCGGTAGTCGCGCTGGAAGAAGGCCCAGAGGTTGCGCGCCAGATAGTCCTGGTCCTCGGGGGTCAGGCTGCCGATGATGCCGCAGTCCACCGCGATGTAGAGCGGATCCCAGGGCTTGGCGGTGCTGACGAAGATGTTGCCCGGGTGCATGTCGGCGTGGAAGAAGCTGTCGCGGAAGACCTGGGTGAAGAAGATCTCCACCCCTCGCTCGGCCAGCAGCTTGAAGTCGGTGCCCTGGTCGCGCAGGGCGGCCAGGTCGGTTACCGGGATGCCGTAGATGCGCTCCATGACCAGCACCCGCTCGCGGCACCAGTCCCAGTACACCTGGGGCACATAGAGGCGCTCGGAGCCGTCGAAATTGCGTCTGAGCTGGCTGGAGTTGGCCGCTTCGCGCAAAAGGTCCAGCTCGTCGTAGATGGTCTTCTCGTAGTCGCTGACCACGTCCATCGGGTGCAGGCGGCGGGCTTCGGCGGACAGCCGTTCGGCCAGGCGCGCCAGCAGGAACAGCCAGGCGATGTCCTGGCTGATGATGTTCTTAAGCCCCGGGCGCACCACCTTGACCACCACCTCTTCGCCAGTCCGCAGCTGGGCGGCATGGACCTGGGCCACCGAGGCCGAGGCCAGCGGCTGGTGATCGAAGCGGGCGAAGGCCTGCTTGATGGGTACGCCGAGCTGGGACTCGATGAGCGCCACGGCCTTTTCCGGCGGAAAGGGCGGGACCTTGTCCTGCAGGAACATCAGTTCGTCGGCGATATCCTCCGGCATGAGGTCGCGCCGGGTGGAAAGGATCTGCCCGAATTTGACGAACACCGGTCCCAGACCTTCCAGCGCCAGGCGCAGACGGGCGCCGCGCGGCAGGGTCTTGCTCGGACGTGGCAACCAGCGCCAGGGCAGCACGTAGCGGGTGGCACGCAGGTACCAGGGCAGCGGCAGGGCATAGACGATGTCGTCAAGCCGATAGCGGATGACCACGAAGAAGATCCGCAACAGGCGGTTGAGGGCAGCGAACAGCTTCATTCGTCGGGGTTATCCCTGGTGTTGCGGGCGGTGCCCAGGCGGGCGAGACGGGCGTCGAGACGATCCACGTCCAGGCGCAGGGCATCGATCTCGGCGAAGCGGGCCTCACCTTCGAGACGACCCACCAGCTGGCGGCTCTCCTCGTTCAGCCAGTTGGACAGCGTCAGTTGCAGGCTGTCACGGCTCTGTTCACCGAGCGCCTGGCCGCGCCGGGCCAGATCGCCCAGCAGCGCCGCCGGCAGCGGGCCGAGCCAGCGACTGACCTCGTGCTGCCAGTCCAGCTCCAGCTTCTGCAGGATGTCGGCCAGCTCGATCAGCAGGGTGCTGTCGCCTTCCAGACGCACGTCCGGCTGGTGCAGCACCCGCTGCTTGTCACGGGCCAGGGCCAGTTCGGCCAGACGTGTCGCCGGGGCACTCAGGGTGCAGTCGATATCGCCTTCGTGATGGGCGGCGAAATGCAGGCCGTCACCCGCGGGCAGGACGTACAGGCGCAGCGCCGGTTGCCGGGTCTGCACCGCGATCACCCGGCCGGTCAGGCCGGCCAGCCGCGGCAAGGCCACGGGGTCGAGCGCCAGTAGTGGATTCAGGCCACGCTCCAGCGCGGCCAGCAATGCCTGGGTGACGAGGGCCATCAGGGCTTGATGCCGCGATGCAGGGCGACCACGCCGCCGGTCATGTTGTGGAAGGTGACCCGGGCGAAACCGGTCTCTTCCATCATGGCCTTGAGGGTCTGCTGATCGGGGTGCATGCGGATGGATTCGGCCAGGTAGCGATAGCTTTCGGCGTCACCGGCCACCAGCTTGCCCATCAGGGGCAGGAAGCCGAAGGAGTAGGCGTCATAGGCCTTGGACACCAGCGGATTGGTGGGCTTGGAGAACTCCAGCACCAGCAGCCGGCCACCCGGCTTGAGCACGCGCAGCATCGAAGCCAGGGCCTGGTCCTTGTGGGTGACGTTGCGCAGGCCGAAGGCGATGGTGATGCAGTCGAAATGGTTGTCGGGGAAGGGCAGCTTCTCGGCATCCGCCTGGACGAAGCGCACATTGCTGGCGACGCCTTCGTCGAGCAGGCGGTCGCGGCCGACCCGGAGCATGGAATCGTTGATGTCGGCCAGGACCACCTCGCCGGTGGGGCCGACCAGACGGGCGAACTGCTTGGTCAGGTCGCCGGTGCCGCCAGCGATGTCCAGTACGCGGTTGCCACGGCGCACGCCGGAGAGCTCGATGGTGAATCTCTTCCACAGCCGGTGGATGCCCGCCGACATCAGGTCGTTCATCACATCGTACTTGGCCGCCACCGAATGGAAGACCTCCGCGACCTTGTAAGCCTTCTGGCTCTCCGGAACGCTCTGGTAGCCGAAGTGGGTCTGGGATTCGGCCTCGGGGCCTTTGCGCGGATCGCTCATGGGGCTACACCTGGGACAGGGACAAGAGGGCATTCTAGCAGGCCGATCGCCCGGCATGCCCGGCTAAAACCGGGGCTGACCGCTCGGTTCTCGCGATTGGCGACGTGGCGGGCCCTCGCTATAGTCAGGGCCCCTTATCCGGAGTTCCCCGATGTCCCAGATCACCATCGAACGCAGCCATTCGCTTGGCTTGGAAGGCGTTCGCCAGAAGGCCGATCAACTGGCCGAAAAACTCACGCGTGACTATGGGGTGGCCTGCGCCTGGGAAGGCGATACCCTGACATTCACGCGCAGCGGCGTGGATGGACGGATCGAGGTCGGTGAAGACCGGGTGCGGGTGCTGGCGACCCTGGGCATGATGTTCTCGATGCTCAGTGGCCAGATCGAGAAAGAGATCGAGCGCAAGCTGGACAAGGCCCTGGCGGCCTGAGCCAGGGCTAGAGCATCAGCTTGACCGCGCTGACGTGTGGGTCCCGCGTCTTGCCGGCGCGGGCCAGCTGTTCCAGGTAGTCGGCCCAGAGTTCGTCGCGGCGACTGCCCAGTTCATAGAGATAGTCCCAGCTGAACAGACCACTGTCGTGGCCGTCATCGAAGGTCAGCTTGATGGCGTAGCGCCCCGCCGGTTCGACGGCGCTGATGCCGACCTGCTGCTTGCCCCACTGCAATACCGGATTGCCGTGTCCCTGGACCTCGGCCGAAGGCGAGTGCACCCGCAGGAATTCGGCGGGCAGCTCGAAGGTTTCCGCGCCATAGCTGACGCTGAGGGTCTTGGAAGCCTTGTGGAGCTGGATGGCGGTGGGAGTACGCATGGTGAGGTTCTCTGAGCGGTTTTGCAGTCTTTGCCTGAGGCCATCGCGGCCATGGGCCGCTCCTACAGGAGACATCGAACCCTGTAGGAGCGGCCCATGGCCGCGATTACGAATGCACCAAACCTACCGTTACAGTATATAGCGCGACAGGTCTTCGTCCTGCGCCAGTTCGCCCAGGTGGCCGTTCACATAGGCCGCGTCGATGACGATGGGCTCGCCATTCTGCTGGCCAGCGAGGTCGGCGGCGCTGAAGGACACCTCTTCCAGCAGGCGTTCCAGCAGGGTGTGCAGGCGCCGGGCACCGATGTTCTCGGTCTTCTCGTTGACCTGCCAGGCGATCTCGGCAATGCGGGTGATGCCGTCGGCGGCGAATTCCACCAGCAGCCCCTCAGTCTTGAGCAGTTCGCGATACTGCTCGGTGAGGGAGGCATGCGGCTCGGTGAGGATGCGCTCGAAGTCCTGCGGCGTCAGCGCCTTGAGTTCGACGCGAATCGGCAGACGACCCTGCAGCTCCGGCACCAGATCGCTGGGCTTGGACAGGTGGAAGGCGCCCGAGGCGATGAACAGGATATGGTCGGTCTTGACCATGCCCAGCTTGGTGTTGACGGTGCAGCCTTCGATCAGCGGCAGCAGGTCACGCTGCACACCCTCGCGGGAGACATCGGCACCGCTGGTGTTGCCACGCTTGGCGACCTTGTCGATCTCGTCGATGAAGACGATGCCGTGCTGCTCGACGGCTTCCAGGGCGCGGCCCTTGAGTTCTTCCTCGTTGACCAGGCGCGCGGCTTCTTCGTCGCGCACCAGCTTGAGCGCTTCCTTGACCTTGAGCTTGCGCTGCTTGGTCTTGCCCTTGTGCATGCCGGCGAAGAGATTCTGCAGCTGGCTGGTCATCTCCTCCATGCCGGGCGGGGTCATGATCTCGACGCCAGCGGGGCATCGGCCACCTCGATGTCGATTTCCTTGTCGTCCAGCTGGCCTTCGCGCAGGCGCTTGCGGAACAGCTGACGGGTGTTGCTATCGGTCGATGCCGGCTGGGGCTCGTTGCTGAAGCCCACCGACGGCCGCGCCGGCGGCAGCAGGGCATCGAGGATGCGCTCTTCGGCGGCGTCTTCGGCGCGATGGCGGTTACGCACCATTTCCTGTTCGCGCAGCATCTTCACCGCGGCGTCGGCGAGGTCACGGATGATGGACTCGACGTCGCGGCCGACATAGCCGACCTCGGTGAACTTGGTGGCTTCCACCTTGAGGAAGGGCGCATTGGCCAGCTTGGCCAGGCGCCGGGCGATTTCGGTCTTGCCCACACCCGTGGGACCTATCATCAGGATGTTCTTGGGGGTGACCTCGGGACGCAGCTCGACGGGCAGCTGCATGCGCCGCCAGCGGTTGCGCAGGGCGATGGCCACGGCGCGCTTGGCGTCGTCCTGGCCGATGATGTGGCGATTGAGTTCGTGGACGATCTCGCGGGGGTCATGGACATGGGCAGTCTCTAAACCGGATCACGCCTGGGGCGCGTCCAGCTCCTCGATGGTCAGGTTGCGGTTGGTGAACACGCAGATGTCACCGGCGATATTCAGGGAGGTCTCGGCGATCTCGCGGGCACTGAGGTCGGTGTGCATGAGCAGGGCGCGAGCGGCGGCCTGGGCATAGGCGCCACCGGAGCCCATGGCGATCAGGCCTTCTTCGGGTTCCACCACGTCGCCGTTGCCGGTGATGATCAGGGAGGCGTCCTTGTTGGCGACCGCCAGCATGGCTTCCAGACGGCGCAGGGCACGGTCGGTACGCCAGTCCTTGGCCAGCTCGACGGCGGCGCGGACCAGATGGCCCTGGTGCTTCTCGAGTTGCGCCTCAAAGCGCTCGAAAAGGGTGAAGGCGTCGGCGGTACCGCCGGCGAAACCGGCCAGCACCTCGCCCCGGTACAGCCGCCGGACTTTCTTGGCGTTGCCTTTCATGACGGTGTTGCCCAGGGAAACCTGGCCGTCGCCGCCGATCACGACCTTGCCGTTGCGGCGTACAGAAACGATGGTGGTCAAGGGAATCTCTCCGCGTTGCTTGGGGCGTCGGCCCGGTTAAGCGGAGATATGGGGATGGCCGCGGCGCCCTTCAAGCGTCGCGGCGGGGGGATTCGGCAGGTGAGAGTCTGTTCACGGCCTCGCGAGCTAGCGCCAAACCAGGCGAGAATTCTCGAGGAAGCGCAGTTTACGCGTGGTAAATGAGCATTCCGAGAGAATTTTCAGCGCTGTTTGGCCGACGCGCAGCAGGCCATGGGCAGACTCTTTAGTGACCGCGTCGCTGCTGCAGCAACAGATTCTTGAAGCCGCTGCCGGCGAGCTGTTTCTGCGCCTGGGTCAGCTGGTCGCGATCGCTGTAGGGACCGACCAGTACCCGGTACCAGGTGTCGTCCTTGACCTTGCCCGATTCCACGCGCACGTCCTGGCCGAGCATGATGATCTGGGCGCGGACCCGGTCGGCATCGGCCTGGGTGCGGAAGGAGCCGGCCTGGAGGAAGAACAGGGTTACCGGCGGCTGGGCCTTGGTGGTGGCTTCCTTGGGCGGCGTGGCGGCCGGCTGGCCCGGGGTGGTCGCGGGCGTGGCCGACGTCGCGGTCGCCGGCTGGCCAGGTTGCGCCGGGGTCGCGGCGGCATCCGCTTTGGCCGGGGTGGTCGGCTTGGCGGCCGGATTGCGCGGCACGGCGTCCGGCGGCACGATTACCTCGGATTCGGGCAGCAGGGTATAGAAGTCGTACTTGGGCTTGATCGGCGTGGGCGGCGTGCCCTCGGTCTTGCCGGTAGCGGTCGACGACTTGCCATTGCCCGCCGTGGCGGCCGGGCGGCCCTCTTCCGGCTTGGCACGCTGCACCGCCTTGTTGCCTGGTTCGAGCTTCATCAGGAACACCACGAAGGCCCCGATGGCCAGACCCGACGCGAGCCAGACCCAGCCGGGCAGGGGCTGTTTCTTGGGGGCCGAGGTGTTGCGACTGGCGCCGCGCTTGGGTGGGGCTTTCTTGGTGGCCATCAGGCGGTGATCCGTCTCTTACATGCGTTCCAGGGTGTGCAGGCCGAGCAGTTCCAGACCCTGCTTGAGGGTGCGCCCGGTGAGGGCGGCCAGCCGCAGGCGGCTCTGGCGCAGCGCGGGGTCCTCGGCGGTCAGGATCGGACAATTCTCGTAGAAGCTGGAGAACAGGCCGGCCAGATCATAGAGGTAGCTGCACAGCAGGTGCGGGGTGCCCTTGTCGGCAACGCTGGCGAGGATTTCGCCGAATTGCGCCAGGCGACCGCCCAGATCCTGCTCCTGCGGGGCATCCAGGCGGATGCTGCCGGCGGGTTCGCTCTGCTCGGCCTTGCGCAGCACGCTGGCGACGCGGGTGTAGGCGTACAGCAGATAGGGCGCGGTATTGCCCTCGAAGCTGAGCATCTGCTCGAAGTTGAAGCTGTAGTCGCTGGTGCGGTGCTTGGACAGGTCGGCGTACTTGACCGAGGCGATGCCCACCACGCGGCCGATGTGGCGCAGTTCGTCCTCGCTGAAGGGTACCTCGCCACGCTCGGCGCGACCGGCATTGCGCTCCTTGACCAGCTGGTAGGCACGTTCCTCGGCTTCGTCGAGCAGGTCGACCAGCTTGACGGTACCGCCGTCACGGGTCTTGAACGGACGGCCGTCGGCGCCGTTCATGGTGCCGAAGCCCATGTGCTCGAGTTGCATGGTCGGCGCGACGAAGCCGGCGCGGCGCGCCACTTCGAAGGCCATCTGGAAGTGCAGGGCCTGGCGCTGGTCGACGAAGTACAGCGCCCGATCGGCGTGCAGCTGGCGGCTGCGGTAGCGCATGGCGGCCAGGTCGGTGGTGGAATAGAGATAGCCGCCACCGGCCTTCTGCACGATCACCGGCAGCGGATTGCCCTCGGCGTTCTTGAATTCGTCGAGAAAGACGCAGCGGGCGCCATCGCTCTCGGTGAGCAGGCCGGCGGCGTCCAGATCGCTCACCACCTGGGCCAGGTCGTCGTTGTAGGCGCTCTCGCCCTTGACGTCGGCCGGGGTCAGGCAGACGTTGAGGCGGTCGTAGACTTCCTGGCAATGGGACAGGGAGACGGCATTGAAGCGTTCCCAGAGCCGCAGGCAGTGGGCATCGCCGGCCTGCAGCGCCACCACCAGTTCGCGCGCGCGGGCGGCGAATTCCGGCGAGGCGTCGAAGCGACCCTTGGCGGCGCGATAGAACACCTCGAGATCGGCCAGCTCGCCTTCGGCGGCTTGCGGCTGCTCTTCCATGTAGGCCAGAAGCATGCCGAACTGGGTGCCCCAGTCACCCACGTGGTTCTGGCGGATCACTTCGTCGCCGCGGAATTCCAGCACCCGCGCCACCGCGTCCCCGATGATGGTGGATCTCAGGTGACCGACGTGCATTTCCTTGGCCAGGTTCGGCGAGGAGAGGTCCACCACCACGCGCTGACGCGGCTCGTGCCTGGGCACCCCCAGGTGCGGATCGGCGAAGGCCGCATCCAGGCGCGCGGCCAGTTGCGCGTGATTCTGGAAGAAATTGAGAAAGCCGGGGCCGGCGATTTCCACCTTGCTGACCGCCGGATCGGCGGGCAGGGCGGCGAGCAGCTTTTCGGCCAGGTCGCGGGGCTTGGCGCGGGCCGGCTTGGCCAGCAGCAGGGCGACGTTGCTGGCGAAGTCGCCGTGGCTCTTGTCCTTGGTGTTTTCGACCTGGATGGCCGGAGCCACGTCGGCCGGCAGGGTGCCGTCGGCGATCAGGCGGTCGAGGGCGTGCTGGATGAGCTGGCGGATGCTGTCTTTCATGATCATTGGCCTTCGGCGTGCGCCGAGCGCGCACTGCGATGAAAACCCGGCATTATCCGTGGCGAGCCCGGCCTTGCCAATGGTAAGCCAATGCCACTAGAAGAGATCGATGGGATCCACGTCCAGCGACCAGCGCACCTGACGGGCTTCAGGCAGGCTTTCCAGCTGGACGACCCAGATGCCCAGCAGGCGATGCAGAGGCGCGCGGCTGCTGCTTTGCAGCAGCAACTGGGCCCGGTGGCGACCGGCGCGGCGCTCCATCGGCGCCGGTACCGGCCCCAGCAACTCCACCTGAGGCAGGGCGAGATTGACCGCCAGGCCCTCGGCGACGTGATAGGCCGCCTCCAGGAAATTCTCCACCTGGTCCTGGCGATGGGCATCGGCGCGCAGCAGCGCCAGATAGGCGAAGGGCGGCAGCCCGGCGGCGCGGCGCTCCTGCAGAGCCTGGCGGGCAAAGGCCGGATAACCCTCCTCGGCCAGCTGCACCATCAGCGGATGATCGGCCAGATGGGTCTGGATCAGCACCTGCCCCGGCTCCTCGGCGCGACCGGCGCGACCGGCCACCTGGACGATCTGCTGGGCCATGCGCTCGCTGGCGCGGAAGTCGGCGGAAAACAGCCCGCTGTCGGCGTCCAGCACGGCCACCAAGGTCACCTTTGGAAAGTGGTGCCCCTTGGCGAGCATCTGGGTGCCGACCAGGATGCAGGGCACCCCACTGTGGATGGTGCGCAGGAGTTTGCCCAAGGCGTCCTTGCGTGCCGTGGTGTCGCGGTCGATGCGCAGCACCGGGACGTCCGGAAACAGCAGCTGCAGGCGTTCCTCGGCGCGTTCGGTACCGGCACCCACCGGGCGCAGGTCGAGCTTGCCGCAGGACGGGCAATGCCGCGGCGGCGTCTGGCGCTGATCACAGTGGTGGCAGCGCAATTCGCCGGAGCCGCGGTGATAGGTCATGCGCGCATCGCAGCGCGGGCACTGGGCCAGCCAGCCGCAGTCGTGGCAGAGCAGGGTGGGGGCGAAGCCGCGACGATTGAGGAACACCAGCACCTGCTGACCGCGCTCCAGGGTCGCGCCCATGGCCTTGAGCAGTGGCTGGGAGAGGCCGCTGTCCAGCGGACGGCTGCGCACGTCCAGGCGCTCGAAGCGCGGCGGCTGGGCGCCACCGGCACGGAGCGACAGGCGCAGGTGGGCATAGCGCCCCTGGTCGGCGTTGTGCAGGCTTTCCAGCGAGGGCGTGGCCGAGCCCAGCACCACCGGCAGATTCTCGAAGCGCGCGCGAACCACCGCCAGGTCGCGAGCGTGGTACCTCAGGCCTTCCTGCTGTTTATAGGAGGCGTCGTGTTCCTCATCGACGATGATCAGCCCAGGGTGTTTGAGTGGGGTGAACAGCGCCGAGCGGGTGCCGACCACGATGTCCAGTTCGCCATCGCGGGCGGCCAGCCAGATATCCATGCGCTCGCGATCGGTCAGCGCCGAGTGCAGCAGGGCGATGCGGGCATTGAAGCGCTGCTCGAAACGCCCCAGGGTCTGCGGGCCCAGGTTGATCTCGGGGATCAGTAGCAGCGCCTGGCGCCCCGCTTCCAGGGTGGCGCGGATCAGTTGCAGATAGACCTCGGTCTTGCCGCTGCCGGTCACCCCTTCCAGGAGATGGCAGTGGAAGCCGCTGCCGGCGCGGACCGCTTCGTAGGCCAGGCGCTGCTCGCTGTTGAGTGGCAACTCGGCCTGGGCCAGCCAGGAACCCTGGTGCCGCGTCGGCTGGTGATAGCGGGTCTCCACCGTGACCAGGCCCTTGGCCTGCAGCAGATCGAGACTGTCCTTGACCAGGCCGAGCTGACCGAGCAATTCGTGCAGCACCCCGTGGGGGTGCTGGCGCAGGGTCTTGAGTGCCTCGCGCTGGCGCGGCGCGCGGGCCAGGCGTGGATCTTCCGGGCGCGCATCGGGCTGGGCGATCCAGAAGCGCTGCAGTCGTCGCTCGGCCGGCTCCCCCTGACGCAAAAGGGCAGGAAGTGCCCAGCTCAGGGTGTCGCCGAGGCTGTGCTGATAGTACTGGGCAGACCACTGGCAGAGCTCGAACAGCGCGCTGGGCAGCGGCGGACGCTCGTCGAGCAGTTGCAGTGCCTTGCGCAGCTTGTCCGGCGGCACCTCGGTTTCCCGGGCCACCTCGATCAGCACCCCGACCACCTCGCGGCGACCGAAGGGTACCCGCAGCCGCACGCCCGGGCGCAACTGCTCCTCGACCACTCCCTTGGGCGGCAGATAGTCGAACAGGCGGCGCAGTGGGGAGGGCAGCGCCAGGCGCAGGATCAGGGGCACGGCAGGGCTCGCAGGAGGAAAGCCCGATGGTAGCAGACGGGCGGTGAGGGGGCTGCTTGCACCTCCTATCTGCTCTGGTATGATTTGCAGCCCAAATCTGTGCGGTATCCGGCAATGGCGCCGGGTGGCGGCACAGCTAGACCCCGAGGATAGTCCCATGAAAGCTGATATCCATCCGCAGTACGATGCCATCGAAGCCACCTGCAGCTGCGGCAACGTCATCAAGACCCGCTCGACCCTGAGCAAGAACATTCACCTGGACGTCTGCTCCGAATGCCACCCGTTCTACACTGGCAAGCAGAAGGTCCTGGACGCTGGCGGCCGTATCGATCGCTTCAAGCAGCGCTTCGGCGTGTTCGGCAGCAACAAGTAATGCGCTGCCGTCGGCCATCTCTGCATGGTTCGACACTGAAAAAGGCGTCCCTCTGGGGCGCCTTTTTTGTTTGTGGCCTAGCTGGCGCCCCGGTGGCCCAGGCGGCGGACTGTCCGTTGCTGCCGGGCGGACAGGAGGTCGTGGTCCGCCAGGTGGTCGACGGCGATACCCTGCGCCTGGTCGACGGCCGTTCGGTGCGCCTGATCGGCGTCAATGCTCCGGAGCTGGGCACGTCCGGCGGTACCGCCCAGCCCTATGCCGAGGCGGCGCGTCGGCGGCTGCTTGAGCTGGTCGCGGCCAGCGACCAGCGCCTGCGGCTGGTGCCGGGCAGCGAGGCGACCGACCACTATGGTCGCACCCTGGCGCATCTCTATGATCGCCAGGGCGGCAACCTGGAAGCCCGGCTGATAGCCGAGGGCTTCGGCTATGCCGTCGCCATCGCGCCCAATACCCGGCTGGCCGCCTGTCAGGCCGCCGCGGAAAGCCAGGCGCGCAAGGCGCGACGGGGCGTCTGGAAGCAGGATCCGACCATCGCCTCGACCCGCTTGGAAGAGAGTGGTTTCGCCGTGGTGCGGGGGCGTCTGCTGGACGTCGAGCGCAATCGTGGCGGCCTCTGGCTGCAGTTCGAAGGCGATCTGGTGGTCAATGTCCCCGAGCGCTTCGTCGCGGCCTTCGACGAGGTGCCGCTGCGCCAATGGACAGGGCGCGACCTCGAAGCCCGAGGCTGGATCGTCGATCGCAGTCGGCGCCAGGAAGCGGGTCGCGGGCGCTGGCAGATGACCCTGAGCGACCCGCACATGCTGGGTTTGCGGGTTGAATCGTTTTAGCCGAAAGTCGTATTGCGATTGATTTCAGGCATATGGCCGATTGCTTGTGGCACCTTGAGTCTTTGCGTATTCTCGCCCGACCCAAGACCCACACCACGCGGATATACCAATAATGTCTGATCTCAAAACCGCCGCCCTCGAATACCACGCCCAACCGCGCCCCGGCAAACTCAGCGTCGAGCTGACCAAGCCCACCGCGACCGCCCGTGACCTGTCCCTGGCCTACAGTCCCGGCGTCGCCGAACCGGTCCGCGAGATCGGTCGCGATCCCGAACTGGCCTACCGTTACACCGGCAAGGGCAACCTGGTCGCCGTGATCTCCGACGGTACCGCCATCCTCGGCCTGGGCAACCTCGGCCCGCTGGCCTCCAAGCCGGTGATGGAAGGCAAGGGCGTGCTGTTCAAGCGCTTCGCCGGTGTGGACGTCTTCGACATCGAGGTGGACGCCGAGAGCCCCCAGGCCTTCATCGACACCGTCAAGCGCATCTCCATCACCTTCGGCGGCATCAACCTCGAAGACATCAAGGCGCCCGAGTGCTTCGAGATCGAGCGCGCCCTGATCGAGCAGTGCGACATCCCGGTCTTCCACGATGACCAGCATGGCACCGCCATCGTCACCGCCGCCGGCATGCTCAACGCCCTGGAAATCGCCGGCAAGCGCCTGGAGGACGCCAAGATCGTCTGCCTGGGTGCCGGCGCTGCCGCCATCTCCTGCATGCGCCTCCTGGCCAGCATGGGCGCCAAGGTCGAGAACATCTACATGATCGACCGTCAGGGCGTGGTCCACAGCGGTCGCAGCGACCTGAACCAGTACAAGGCGGCCTTCGCCACCGAGACCAGCAAGCGCACCCTGGACGACGCCCTCGAAGGCGCCGATGTCTTCGTCGGTCTGTCCGGTCCGAACCTGTTGTCGGCGGAAGGCCTCAAGCGCATGGCGGCCAACCCCATCGTCTTCGCCTGCTCCAACCCGGATCCGGAAATCACCCCCGAGCTGGCCCACGCCACCCGCGACGACGTGATCATGGCCACCGGTCGCTCCGACTATCCGAACCAGGTCAACAACGTGCTGGGCTTCCCCTTCATCTTCCGCGGTGCCCTGGACGTTCGCGCCCGGGTGATCAACGAAGAGATGAAGATCGCCGCGGCCCTGGCCCTGCGTGATCTGGCCAAGCTGCCGGTGCCCAAGGAAGTCTGCGCCGCCTACAACGTCGACAGCCTGAGCTTCGGTCGCGAGTACATCATTCCCAAGCCGATGGACGCGCGCCTGATCACCCTGGTATCCGATGCCGTGGCCAAGGCCGCCATCGAGACCGGCGTGGCCACGCTGCCCTATCCGGCGAACTATCCGCTGAAGTCGGTGGATGACGTCTTCGCCAAGTAAGGCCCGAAGCAAAAAAAACCCCGCCAAGGCGGGGTTTTTTATTGGGCGCGGATCAGAAGATGTCCATGGGCACGTTTTCGCTGGAGGGCAGTGGCGTGCCGGGCGCGACGCCGGGCGGCAGCTCGTCCAGGCTCGGCGGGGTGTCCTCGCTCTTGAACAGCTCGAAATAGGCGTTGGGCGTGCCGGGCGGCGCGGCGCGACCCGTGGTGGGATCGACGCGGATGGAAACGATGCCGTCCGGTTCCTTGAGCTGATGCGGCGGCTTGTCCTTGAGCGCCGCGCCCATGTAGCTCATCCAGATCGGCAGGGCCACGGTGCCACCGAATTCCTGGCGACCCAGGGTCTCGGGCTGATCGAAGCCGGCCCAGACCGTGGTCACGTAGTCGCCGTTGTAGCCGGAGAACCAGGTGTCCTTGGATTCGTTGGTGGTGCCGGTCTTGCCGGCCAGGTCGTTGCGACCCAGTTCCAGCGCCTTGCGCCCGGTACCGCGCTTGATCACGTCCTGCAGCATGCTGTTCATGATGAAGGCGTTGCGCGGGTCGATGACCTGGGGCGCGAACACCGGCGGCGGATTGGCCGGATCGGCAGCGGTGGTATCGGCCACCGGTGTGACCTCGACGCCGGCTGCGGCCTTGGCCTGCACCTGCTGGGGCACCCGCGGCGCGGCAGTGCGATAGACCACCTTGCCGTCGCGATCGGTCACGTGATCGACCACGTAGGGCGTCACCTTGTAGCCTTCGTTGGCGAACACCGACCAGCCGGTGGCCACCTCCAGCGGCGTCAGGCCCGGGGTGCCGAGGGCGAGGGACAGGTTGCGCGGCAACTGATCGCGCTCGAAGCCGAAGCGACTGACGTAATCCAGCGCATAGTCGATGCCGATGGCCTGCAGCACCCGGATGGACACCAGGTTGCGCGAGCGATACAGCGCCTCGCGCAGGCGGATGGGGCCGAGGAAGGTGTTGTTGTCGTTCTTCGGTCGCCAGGCTTCGTCGGGATTCTCGTCCATGAAGACGATGGGCGCATCGTTGACCAGGCTGGCGGCGGTGAAGCCCTTCTCCAGGGCCGCGCTATAGATGAACGGCTTGAAGCTGGAGCCGGGCTGGCGGCGGGCCTGGGTCGCGCGGTTGTAGTTGCTTTGCTCGAAGGAGAAACCACCGATCAGGGCGCGGATGGCGCCATCCTGGGGATCAAGCGACACCAGGGCGCTCTGCGCCTTGGGGATCTGCGAGAACTTCAGGCTGCCATCGTCCTGGCGCTGCACCCGGATCAGGTCGCCGACCTTGACCACGTCGGCCGGACCGTTCGGGCGCGGCCCCAGGCTGTTGGCGCTGAGGTAGGGGCGTGCCCACTTCATCGAGTCCCAGGAGACCGCCTCTTCCTTGCCCTCGCGGGTCAGGACCAGGATGCCGCTCTTCTCCACCTGGGTGACGATGGCCGGATCCTGGCCGCCGACAATGCGCTGCTTCTGGATCAGCGCGGTCCACTCGGGGCGGCTGCGGTTGGGCCACTGGGCCTCGGGGCCGCGATAGCCATGGCGGCGGTCATAGTCGGTCAGGCCGTCGCGCACGGCGTTGAAGGCGTCCGTCTGCAGCCGGCTGTCGATGGTGGTATAGACCTGATAACCGTCGGTATAGGCGTCGCCGCCGTAGCGCCCGACCATTTCCGCCCGCGCCATTTCGGCGATGTAGGGAGCGTTGAGTTCAGGCACGGCGACGTGGTGGTAGGCCTCGAGCGGCTCGGCGATGCCGGCCTGGTAGGCCGCCTGATCGATATAACCGAGCTTGAACATGCGTTCGAGGATCCAGTTGCGTCTTTCCAGGCTACGCTCAGGATTAGCGACCGGGTTGTAGCGCGACGGCGCCTTGGGCAGACCGGCGATCATCGCCATCTGGGCGACGGTCAGGTCCTTGATGGACTTGCCGTAGTAGACCTGGGCGGCGGCCTCGATACCGTAGGCGCGGTTGCCCAGGTAGATCTTGTTGACGTAGAGCTCGAGGATCTCGTCCTTGCTCAGTTGGCGCTCGATTTGCAGCGCCAGGAGGATCTCGGTGAATTTGCGCGAGAAGCTGCGTTCGCTGGTCAGGAAGTAGTTCTTGGCGACCTGCATGGTGATGGTGCTGCCGCCGGTCTGGATATGTCCGGTCTTGACCAGCTGGCTCACTGCGCGCGCCAGGCTTTTCACATCCACGCCATAGTGATTGGCGAAGTTGTCATCCTCGGCGGAGAGCAGGGCATGGATGAAGTTGGGCGGTATCTCGTTGAACCGCAGCGGCGAGCGGCGCATTTCGCCGAATTCGGCGATGAGTTTGCCGTCCGCGCTGTACACCCGCAGAGGGATCTGCAGTTGCACGTTTCGCAGGGCGTCGATGGAGGGCAGGCTGGGGCTGAGGTAGAGGAAGGCACCGCTGAGACCCAGCAAAAGGCTGCAGACCAGGGCGACCAACGACCACCAGAAAAATTTCAGAACACGCATCAAGAGACTTTTCGAATGGAAAGAAGGAAAGGGCGACAGGTGAGGGTCAGCCTACACGGCGTCGCCATTATAGGCGCGTTTGGCGGTTGGCCGCTATTTGCTCGGGTGTCAAGTCTGTTATCTAATGCCCGTCCGCGGAAGACCACCGTCGCTCATAGGGAACTGATGTGCTAGGGCTATTCAGAAAGAAGGCGAATACGCTGCTGGGTATCGACGTCAGTTCGACATCCGTGAAACTCATCGAGTTGAGCCGTTCAGGCGGACGCTACCGGGTGGAGGCCTATGCGGTCGAGCCCCTGCCGGCCAATGCCGTGGTGGAAAAGAACATCGCCGAACTCGAAGGCGTGGGCCTGGCCATCGGCCGGGTGCTGGTCAAGGCGCGCAGCTCCGCGCGCAGCGCTGCGGTGGCCGTCTCCGGCTCGGCGGTGATCGCCAAGACCATCGAGATGGATGCCGGCCTGACCGACGACGAGCTGGAAAACCAGATCAAGCTGGAAGCCGACCAGTACATTCCCTATCCGCTGGACGAGGTCGCCATCGACTTCGAGGTGCAGGGGCCGTCGCCGCGCAACGCCGAGCGCGTCGAGGTGCTGCTGGCCGCCTGCCGGAAGGAAAACGTCGAGGTTCGCGAGGCGGCCCTGGCGCTGGCCGGTGTCGCGGCCAAGGTGGTCGACGTCGAGGCCTATGCCTTGGAGCGCGCCTACCAGTTGCTGGCCAACCAGCTCGGCGGCCATGTCGACGACCTGACCGTGGCGGTGGTCGACATCGGCGCCACCATGACCACCCTGAGCGTGCTGCACAACGGCAAGACCATCTATACCCGCGAGCAGTTGTTCGGCGGTCGTCAGCTCACCGAGGAAATCCAGCGCCGCTACGGCCTCTCGGTGGAGGAGGCCGGTCTGGCCAAGAAGCAGGGTGGATTGCCGGACGACTACCAGAGCGAGGTGCTGACGCCCTTCCGCGAGGCCGTGGTGCAGCAGGTGGCGCGTTCGCTGCAGTTCTTTTTCGCCGCCGGGCAATACAATGATGTGGACTACATCTTGCTTGCTGGAGGAACCGCGTCAATTTCCGGACTCGACCGCTTGATCCAGCAGAAAATCGGCACCCCCACGGTCCTGGCCAATCCCTTCGCCGACATGACCGTCAGCAATAAGGTCAATGCGGCAGCCCTGGCGGGTGACGCCCCGGCGCTGATGATCGCCTGCGGCCTGGCCATGAGGAGTTTCGACTAGATGGCCCGCATCAACCTCTTGCCCTGGCGGGAGCAGCTGCGCGAAGAAAGGCGCAAGCAGTTCCTGGTGATCCTGGGCGGTATCTTCGTGCTCTCGTGCGGCGCCGTGTTTCTCGGGGATCAGTACCTGTCCGGCGAGATCGCCCGGCAGGAGGCGCGCAACGCCTTCATCCAACAGAACATCGCCCAGCTGGACGTGCGCATCAAGGAGATCAGCGAACTCAAGACCCGTCGTCAGCAACTGCTGGCGCGGATGAAGATCATCCAGGACCTGCAAGGCAACCGCCCGGTCATCGGCCACGTCTTCGACCAGTTGGTGCGTACCCTGCCGGACGGCGTCTACTTCCGCGAGCTGAAGATGCAGGGCGACACCCTGTCGATCAGCGGCGAGGCGGAATCCAACAACCGCGTCTCCAACCTGATGCGTAACCTGGATGCCTCCGACTGGTTCGCGTCGCCTACGCTGATCGAGGTCAAGGCGACCACTGCCGGAGCGGTGGACCAGGCCAACACCTTCCAGCTCACTGTCAAGCAGACCCAGCCCGGCGCCCCCGTTGCCCCGGCCCCGCTCGCCAAGGGAGGCAAACCATGAGTCTCGCCGATTCCCTGGCCAGCCTGCGCAAGGTTGACATCAACGAACTCAGCCTGGAGAACCTCGGTTCCTGGCCCAAGCCGGTCAAGGTCATCGCCTGCCTGCTGATCATGCTGGTGGTGCTGCTGCTCGGCTATCAGTTCCATCTCAGCGACATGCAGGCCCAGCTGGACAGTCAGCGCAATCAGGAAGAGACGCTCAAGCAGCAATACGCCAGCAAGGCCTTCCAGGCCGCCAATCTGGATGCCTACAAGCAGCAGATGGTGGAGATGGAGGAGTCCTTCGGTGCCCTGCTGCGGCAACTGCCCGGCGATACCGAGGTGCCGGCGCTGCTGGAAGACATCACCCGCACCGGTCTCGGCAGCGGTCTGGAATTCGAGCAGATCAAGCTGCTGCCCGAAGTCACCCAGCAGTTCTACGTCGAGTTGCCGATCCAGATCACCGTGGTGGGCAACTATCACGACCTGGCGACCTTCGTCAGCAGCGTCTCCAGCCTGCCGCGCATCGTCACCCTGCACGACTTCGATCTCAAGCCGGTGGACGACAAGAATGCCAATGGTGGCGGTACGGTCTCCGGAGGCGGCGGCAAGTTGCGCATGAACGTCCTGGCCAAGACCTACAGGTACAACGACAAGGGGCTCGGCAAATGAGGACGCCCCTGTTGCTTTGCCTGCTGACCGGCGTGCTGGTCGGCTGTGGTTCCAGCGATACCAGCGATCTGCAGGCCTTCATGGACGAAACCCGGGCCAAGCCGCGCGGTTCCATCGAGCCGCTGCCGCAGTTTCGCGCCTACGAACCCTTCACCTACGCCGCCGCGGCCCTGCGCAGCCCCTTCCAGGCGCCGGTGCGCATCGATCCCACGGTGCGCCAGCGCGGAACCGGCAACATCAAGCCGGACGCGAATCGGCCCAAGCAGTTTCTCGAAGGCTTCAACATCGAGACCTTCAGCATGGTCGGCATCCTGGCCAATGCCAGCGGCCGCTATGCTTTGGTCAACGGTGCCGGGGGCGTGCATCGCGTCAAGGTGGGGGACTACCTGGGGCGCAACGATGGGCGCATCACCAAGATTACCGATGGCGAGATCGACGTGATCGAAATCGTCCCGGATGGCGAGGGTGGCTGGCTGGAACGGCCGCGCACCATCACCTTGAAGGAAAAGACTTAAATGGGCAGGGCGAGCACTGTGAACACTACTATCGCGGGACGACTGGGACTGGCCCTGCTGCTGAGCAGCCTGGCCGGTCAGGCCCTGGCAGCCGATCTGCAGGCCTTGAACGTCGCCTCCCTGCCCGGGGATCGTATCGAACTCA
The DNA here is from genome assembly GCF_014522265.1 of Pseudomonas oryzihabitans. Lineage (GTDB taxonomy): Bacteria > Pseudomonadota > Gammaproteobacteria > Pseudomonadales > Pseudomonadaceae > Chryseomonas > Chryseomonas aestiva. Next base: position 877,266 of record NZ_CP017024.1, on the reverse strand, counting down.
AGCTGACCTTCGATCAGCCGGTGCCGGTGCCCAAGGGCTACACCATCGAGCAGCCGGCGCGGATTGCCCTGGATCTGCCCGGCGTGGCCAACAAGCTGGGTACCAAGAGCCGCGAGCTGGGCAATGGCAATGCTCGCAGCGTGACGGTGGTCGAGGCGGGAAATCGCACCCGCCTGATCATCAACCTCACCAACCTGGCCAGCTACGACACCCGGGCCGACGGCCGCAACCTGTTCGTCACCATCGGCGGCACCGCCGGTCGCCAGACTGCCAGCGCCCAGGCCAATCTGACGCCCAACCTGCCGCGCGCCGCCGCGCCGGCCACCGTGACCGCACCCTCGTCCGCCCCCCTGCCCGGTGCGGTCGCCCGCACGCCGCTGCCGCCGACCCAGGCCACTTCCACCGTAGCGGCCATGACCGCGCCGCGGCCGCAACTGCGCGGCAAGGCGATCCGCCATATCGATTTCCAGCGGGGTCCCCAGGGCGAGGGCAACGTGGTCATCGACCTGAGCGAGACCGGCATCAACCCGGACATCCAGGAGCAGGGCGGCAAGATCCGCCTGACCTTCGCCGGTACCCAGCTGCCCGAAGAGCTGCGCGTGCGCCTGGACGTCAAGGACTTCGCCACCCCCGTGCAGTTCGTCAACGCCTCCGCTGACAGCGGCGGGGCGTCCATCGTCATCGAACCGACCGGGACCTACGACTACCTGGCCTACCAGACCAACAATCGTCTGACCCTGAGCGTCAAGCCGCTCACCACCGAGGAAAAGGAAAAGCGCGCAGCCGATCGCTTCACCTATACCGGTGAAAAACTGTCGCTGAATTTCCAGGACATCGACGTCCGCTCGGTGCTGCAGCTGATCGCCGATTTCACCAATCTCAACCTGGTGGCGAGCGACACCGTGCAGGGCAACATCACCCTGCGCCTGCAGAACGTGCCCTGGGACCAGGCGCTGGATCTGATCCTCAAGACCAAGGGTCTCGACAAGCGCCAGATCGGCAACGTGCTGCTGGTTGCACCGGCCGACGAGATCGCCGCCCGCGAGCGTCAGGAGCTGGAATCCCAGAAGCAGATCCAGCAGCTGGCCCCGCTGCGTCGCGACCTGATCCAGGTCAACTACGCCAAGGCCGCCGATATCGCCAAGCTGTTCCAGTCGGTGACCAGCGCCGACAAGACCGCCGACGAGCGCGGCTCCATCTCGGTGGACGAGCGCACCAACAGCATCATTGCCTACCAGACCCAGAATCGCCTGGACGAACTCCGGCGCATCGTCTCGCAGCTGGACATCCCGGTGCGCCAGGTGATGATCGAGGCGCGGCTGGTGGAGGCCAACGTCGACTACAGCAAGCAGCTGGGCGTGCGCTGGGGCGGTAACGCCAGTTCGGGCAACTTCGCGGTCTATGGCAAGGACGGCGCCACCACGGTCGATCCTACTACCGGTCAGGCCTTCCTGCCGGGCACCAGTACCGTGGGTAATTTCACTTCTACCAACGGCGTCGCGCCCACGCCCTTCGTCGACATGGGCGTTTCCGGCAGCACCTCGGGCATCGGCGTCGGCTTCATGGTCGGTGGCAAGATGCTCGACCTGCAGCTGTCCGCGCTGCAATCCAGTGGCAATGGCGAAATCATCTCCCAGCCCAAGGTGGTGACCTCGGACAAGGAGACCGCCAAGATCCTGCGCGGTACCGAGATCCCCTACCAGGAAGCCAGCTCCAGCGGTGCCACCAGCACCAGCTTCAAGCAGGCTGCCCTGTCGCTGGAGGTCACACCGCAGATCACCCCGGACAACCGCATCATCATGGAGGTCAAGGTCAACAAGGATGCCCCTGACTACCAGAATGCCCTCAACGGCGTGCCGCCGATCAGCAAGAACGAGGTCAATGCCAAGGTGCTGGTGAGCGATGGCGAGACCATCGTGCTGGGCGGGGTGTTCTCCAATACCCAGACCAAGTCCACCACCAAGGTGCCGATGCTGGGGGATATTCCCTATGTCGGCCGACTGTTCCGCCGGGATTCGGTCACCGACAGCAAAGTCGAGCTGCTGATCTTCCTCACGCCGCGTATCATGAACAACCAGGCGATAGCGGTTGGTCGATGACATAAGTGCGTAATCTGTTTCTCGTAGGACCGATGGGCTCGGGCAAGAGCACCATCGGCCGGCTCCTGGCGAAGGAATTGCGGCTGCCGTTCAAGGATTCCGACAAGGTAATCGAAGAACGTACCGGTGCCGACATCCCCTGGATCTTCGATGTGGAAGGCGAGCAGGGCTTTCGCGAGCGCGAACGCGCTGCGATCGCCGAGCTGTGCGCGGAAAACGGCCTGGTAATGGCCACCGGCGGGGGCGCCGTGCTGCGCGAGGACAATCGCCAGGCGCTCAAGCACGGCGGACGGGTCATCTATCTGCATGCCTCCATCGAGCAGCAGATCGAACGCACCTCCCGCGATCGCAACCGTCCCCTCCTGCAGACCGCCGATCCTGCGGCGGTGCTGCGCAATCTCATGGCCATGCGCGACCCGCTGTACCGCGAGATCGCCGATATCATCATCGAGACCGACGAGCGGCCACCCCGGCTGGTCGTGCTGCAGATACTCGACCGTCTGAAAGCCCTGGCGCCGCATTAAAGCCGCAAGCGTTCTGCGCTATGCTAGGCGCCCTTTGAATCAAGGTGACGGCATGCGGACTCTTCACGTCGAGCTCGGTGAGCGCAGCTACCCGATCTACATCGGCCAGGGCCTTCTGGATCGGCGGGACTGCTTCCTGCCCCATCTCGCCGGGCGCAAGGTGGCGATCGTCACCAATGAAACCATCGCGCCGCTCTATCTGGAGCGCCTGCTGCGCACCCTGGGCGACCGCCAGGTCAGCTCGATCGTGCTGCCCGATGGCGAGGCGCACAAGAACTGGGAAACCCTGCAGCTGATCTTCGACGGCCTGCTGCAGGATCGCCATGATCGCAAGACCACCCTCATCGCCCTCGGTGGCGGGGTGATCGGCGACATGGGCGGATTCGCCGCGGCCTGCTATCAGCGCGGGGTGGACTTCATTCAGGTGCCGACCACGCTGCTGTCCCAGGTCGATTCCTCGGTGGGTGGCAAGACCGGCATCAACCACCCGCTGGGCAAGAACATGATCGGCGCCTTCTACCAGCCCAAGGCCGTGGTCATCGACACCGACAGCCTGGCGACCCTGCCGGCGCGCGAACTGTCGGCGGGTCTGGCCGAGGTCATCAAGTACGGCCTGATCTGCGACGAACCCTTCCTCGGCTGGCTCGAAGAGCATGTCGAGGCGCTGCTGGCGCTGGACCAGCAGGCCCTCACCCAAGCCATCGAGCGTTCCTGCGCGGCCAAGGCCCAGGTGGTCGGCAGCGACGAGCGCGAGTCGGGCCTGCGTGCCATCCTCAATCTCGGCCATACCTTCGGTCACGCCATCGAGACCCACCAGGGCTATGGCGTCTGGCTGCATGGCGAGGCGGTTTCCGCCGGCATGGTCATGGCGTTGCAGATGTCCCTGCTGCTGGGCTGGCTCACGGCTGCCCAGCGCGACCGCGCCCTGCGCCTGCTGGTCCGGGCGGGGCTTCCCGTGGTACCGCCGGCGGACATGCAGCCGGCCGATTTCGAACGCCTCATGGCGGTGGACAAGAAGGTCCTGGATGGACAACTCCGGCTGGTACTGCTCAGTGACCTGGGCCAGGCCGTGGTGACCGCCGACTTCGCCCGCGACATTCTCGAGCAGACGCTGCGTACCGATTACCAAGCGCTGACCGCCCAGTAAGGAGAACAAGAGAGTCCCATGTCCAATCTGCACGCCGACGAAGCCTTCCTCGGTCACTATCAGTTCACTCACGACCCGTTCGCCGCCCGCGTTCCCGGTTTCAAATTCTTTCCGGCGCAGCGCAAGCCGGTGCTGGGCCAGTTGCATCATCTGGCCCGCTACAGCCAGCTGCTGCTGGTGGTCAGCGGCCCTGAGGGCAGTGGCAAGACGCTGCTGCGCCAGGCGCTGGCGGCCAGTACCAAGAAGGAGGCCGTGCACTGCGTGGTGATTTCCGCGCAGAACGGCGGCGACGCCCGTACCGTGCTGGCCCAGGTCGCCAAGGGCGTGGGCGCCGACAGCCAGACGCCGGCGGCCATTCTCGCGCAGGCGGCGGAAGTGCGCCTGGCGGGGCAGGAGGTCTACATCCTGGTGGATGACGCCGAGGCGCTGGCCACCCCCGCGCTGGAAGCCCTGCTGGAACTGGCCGGTGGCGGCGAAAAGGAGCGCCTGCACGTCTTCCTGTTCGGCGAAGCGGAAGTGGTGATGCGCCTGGAAGACATCGCCCAGGGCGAAGAGCGCTATCACGCCATCGAGTTGCTGCCCTACAGCGAGAGCGAGGCCGAGGAATATCTGGCCCAGCGCCTGGAGGGTGCCGGCCAGGGCCTGGAGATCTTTACCGACGAGCAACTCGCGACCATCCACCAGCGCTCCGGCGGCTGGCCCGGTCGGCTCAACGAAGAAGCCCGGGATGTCCTGGTGGCGGGCATGAGCGCCCGGCGCAAGAAGGCCGCCGCACCGGCGAAGGGCTCGCGCAATCTGCTGGCGGCGCTGCCGCGCAAGCACCTGGTCATTCTCGGGGTGGTGGTGCTGGCAGTCGGCGCCGCGGCGCTGTCGCTGAAGGGCGGCAAGAGCGAGGCCCCGGCCACCGGCACGGCCGGACAGGACCTGCCCATGGGTGGCCAGAACACCGCCTCTGCCGGCAAGGACGCCCAAGGGGCGCCCATCCAGTTCGACGGCTCTTCCAAGCCGCTGCCCCTGCCGCTGGTGGGTGAGTCGCAGCCGGTCATCCGTGAACCCCTGGCGGAAGCGGCTGGTGGCCGGCAGGCGGGTACCGCGGCCGGTAACGACATGGGCGCTGGCGGCGTGCCGCCGACCGTGACCACCGAGGCCCCGCCGGTCAGTGACGAAGACGAACTGCCCAGCCGGACACCGGCACGCACGCCAGCGCCCAGTGCGCCGGCAGTGGCTGCCCCGGCGCCCCGGCATACCGCGCCTGCGCCTACCGCCGCGCCGGCACCGGCCAAGCCGGCCCCGACGGCGGCGCCTGCCCACGCCGGCAGTGCCGCGGCGGGCTGGTACGGCAGCCAGTCCGGTAGCAAATACGCCTTGCAGGTGGTGGGCACCAGCACCGAAAAGGCCGCGCAGGACTTCATCGCCGGCCAGTCCGACAGTGGCAACTTCCGCTATTTCAAGAAGAGCTACCAGGGCAAGGCGCTCTATGTGGTGACCTACGGCAACTTCGCCAATCGGGCGGCGGCGGAAGCGGCGGTCAAGCAGCTGCCGGCCAAGGTGCAGGCCAGCAAACCCTGGCCGCGGACCTTCGCCAGCATCCAGCAGGACATCGCCACCAGTCGCTGATTCTTGCCTGAAATGCAAATAAAGCCCCGGCGCTATCACGAGCGTGATGCCGGGGCTTTCTTTTTTGCGTCACCAAATTTTCATCAGGTGTCATCAGTGTTTGTCGTAAGCGATTTTTTCGCTACACTGGTCAGCCTTTGACTGTCCGAAAAAAGTTCAAATAAGCGGACCGTTTTGTGATGCCTTCGCAATAACCTGATTGCCGGTGAGAGCGCTATGAAAGCAGGCCTGTTCAATCCCGATAGCTTCAAGGACAACTGCGGCTTCGGCCTGATCGCCCATATGCAGGGCGAGCCCAGCCACGACCTGCTGGAAACGGCCATTGAAGCCCTGACCTGCATGACCCACCGGGGCGGTATCAACGCGGACGGCAAGACCGGTGACGGTTGCGGTCTGCTCATGCAGAAGCCGGACGCCTTCCTGCGCGCCATCGCCCAGGAGCAGTTCGGTGCCGAATTGCCCGAGCAGTACGCTGCCGGCGTGGTGTTCTTCAACCAGGACGAGGCCCGTGCCGAACGGGCCCGTGCCAACATGAACCTGGAGATCGAGGCCGCCGGCCTGACCCTGGTCGGCTGGCGCAAGGTGCCCATCGACACCTTGGTGCTGGGTGAATTGGCCCTGGCCCGCCTGCCGCGCATCGAGCAGGTGTTCGTCGCCGGTCCGGGTCTCGACGACCAGCAGTTCGGCGTCAAGCTGTTCTCCGCCCGCCGCCGTTCCTCGGTGCGCAACGCCGAGGACGCCGAGCACTACATCTGCAGCCTGTCGTCCCGGGTCATCGTCTACAAGGGCCTGATGATGCCGGCGGATCTCGCCGCCTTCTATCCGGACCTCGGCGATCCGCGTCTGGCCACCGCCATCTGCGTCTTCCACCAGCGCTTCTCCACCAACACCCTGCCGAAGTGGCCGCTGGCGCAGCCCTTCCGCTATCTCGCCCACAACGGCGAGATCAACACCATCACCGGCAACCGCAACTGGGCCCAGGCGCGGCGGACCAAGTTCGTCAACGAACTGATCCCGGATCTCGATCAGCTCGGTCCGCTGGTCAACCGCGTCGGTTCCGACTCCTCCAGCATGGACAACATGCTGGAACTGCTGGTGACCGGCGGCATGGATCTGTTCCGCGCCGTGCGCATGATCATTCCGCCGGCCTGGCAGAACGTCGAGACCATGGACGCCGATCTGCGCGCCTTCTACGAATTCAACTCCATGCACATGGAGCCCTGGGACGGTCCGGCCGGCGTGGTCCTGACCGAGGGTCGTTACGCGGTCTGCCTGCTCGACCGCAACGGCCTGCGCCCGGCGCGCTGGGTGACCACCAAGAACGGTTACATCACCCTGGCCTCGGAAGTCGGCGTCTGGAACTACCAGCCCGACGACGTCATCGCCAAGGGTCGGGTCGGCCCGGGCCAGATCCTCGCCGTGGACACCGAGACCGGCGAGGTGCTGCAGACCGACGACATCGACAATCGCCTCAAGGCGCGTCATCCGTACAAGCAGTGGCTGCGCAAGAACGCCATGCGCATCCAGGCGACCCTGGACGACAACGATCACGGTTCGGCCTTCTACGACCAAGATCAGCTGCGCCAGTACATGAAGATGTTCCAGGTCACCTTCGAGGAGCGTGATCAGGTGCTGCGCCCGCTGGGCGAGCAGGGCCAGGAAGCCGTGGGCTCCATGGGCGACGACACCCCGATGGCGGTGCTGTCGCGGCGCATCCGTTCCCCCTACGACTATTTCCGCCAGCAATTCGCCCAGGTCACCAACCCGCCGATCGACCCGCTGCGCGAGTCCATCGTCATGTCCTTGGAGACCTGCCTGGGCGCCGAGCGCAATGTCTTCGAGGAAACCGCCGAGCACGCCGATCGCGCCATCCTGAGCAGTCCGGTGGTCTCGCCGGCCAAGTGGCGGACCATCCTCAACATGCCCAAGCCCGGCTTCGAGCATGTCAAGATCGACCTCAACTACCCCGAGTCCATGGGCCTCGAGGCGGCCTTGCGCAACATCGTCGAGCAGGCCGAGGAGGCCGTGCGCGCCGGCAAGGTGCTGCTGGTGCTGACCGACCGCCACATCGAGCCGGGCAAGCTGCCGGTACACGCGGTGCTGGCCACCGGCGCCGTGCACCATCACCTGGTCAACCTGGGGCTGCGCACCAGCAGCAACATCCTGGTGGAGACCGCCACCGCCCGCGATCCGCACCACTTCGCCGTGCTGCTGGGCTTTGGCGCCACCGCGGTCTATCCGTTCCTGGCCTACGAGGTGCTGGGCGACCTGATCCGCACCGGCGAGGTGCTGGGCGATCTCTACGAGGTGTTCAAGTACTACCGCAAGGGCATCACCAAGGGCCTGCTCAAGGTGATCTCCAAGATGGGCATCTCCACCGTCGCCTCCTATCGCGGCGCCCAGCTGTTCGAGGCCGTGGGCCTGGCGGACGAGGTCACCGACCTCTGCTTCCCCGGGGTCACCAGCCGCATCAAGGGCGCGCGCTTCGTCGACCTGGAAGCCGAGCAGAAGCTGCTGGCCGGCGAGGCCTGGAACAACCGCAAGCCGATCCAGCCGGGTGGCCTGCTCAAGTTCGTCTATGGCGGCGAGTACCACGCCTACAACCCGGACGTGGTCAATCTGCTGCAGGCCGCCGTGCAACAGGGCGACTACGCCAAGTTCCGCGAATACACCGCGCTGGTGGACCAGCGTCCGGTGGCCATGATCCGCGACCTGCTCAAGGTCAAGACCAGCGACCAGCCCCTGGCGCTGGACGAGATCGAGCCGCTGGCCAACATCTTCACCCGCTTCGACGCGGCCGGCATCTCCCTGGGCGCTCTCTCGCCGGAGGCCCACGAGGCCCTGGCCGAGGCCATGAACCGCCTGGGTGGGCGCTCCAACTCCGGTGAGGGCGGCGAGGACCCGGCGCGCTACGGCACCATCAAGAGCTCCAAGATCAAGCAGGTGGCCACCGGCCGCTTTGGCGTCACCCCCGAGTACCTGGTCAATGCCGAGGTCCTGCAGATCAAGGTGGCCCAGGGCGCCAAGCCGGGCGAGGGCGGCCAGCTGCCCGGTGGCAAGGTCAACGGCCTGATCGCCAAGCTGCGCTATGCGGTACCCGGCGTGACCCTGATCTCGCCGCCGCCGCACCACGACATCTATTCCATCGAAGACCTGTCGCAGCTGATCTTCGACCTCAAGCAGGTCAACCCCAAGGCGCTGGTATCGGTCAAGCTGGTGTCCGAGCCCGGCGTGGGGACGGTAGCGGCTGGTGTGGCCAAGGCCTATGCCGACCTCATCACCATCTCCGGCTACGACGGCGGCACCGGTGCTTCGCCGGTGACCTCCATCAAGTACGCCGGTTCGCCCTGGGAACTGGGCCTGGCCGAGGCGCACCAGACCCTGCGCGGTAACGACCTGCGCGGCAAGGTGCGGGTGCAGACCGACGGCGGTCTGAAGACCGGCCTGGACGTGATCAAGGCGGCCATCCTCGGCGCCGAGAGCTTCGGCTTCGGTACTGCGCCGATGATCGCCCTGGGCTGCAAGTACCTGCGCATCTGCCACCTGAACAACTGCGCCACCGGCGTCGCCACCCAGAACGACCGCCTGCGCAAGGAACACTTCATCGGTACGGTAGAGATGGTGATGAATTTCTTCACCTTTATCGCCGAGGAAACCCGCGAGTGGCTGGCCAGGCTGGGCGTGCGCAGCCTGGGCGAGCTGATCGGTCGTACCGATCTGCTGGAAATCCTGCCGGGCGAGACCGCCAAGCAACAGCACCTGGATCTCACCCCGCTGTTGGGTAGCGATCATATTCCGGCCGAGAAGCCGCAGTACTGTCAGGTGGAAAAGAACCCGCCGTTCGACCAGGGCCTGCTGGCCGAGGAAATGGTACGCCTGTCGCTGCCCGGGATCGAAAAGCTCGAAGGCGGTGACTTCAGCCTGAGCATCGGCAACTGCGACCGCTCCATCGGTGCCCGTGTCTCCGGTGAAATCGCCCGGCGTCACGGCAACCAGGGCATGGTCAAGGCGCCGCTGACCTTCCGCTTCAAGGGCACTGCTGGCCAGAGCTTCGGCGTCTGGAACGCCGGCGGCCTGCATATGTATCTGGAAGGCGATGCCAACGACTATGTGGGCAAGGGCATGACCGGCGGCAAGCTGGTCATCACCCCGCCCCAGGGCGCGGGCTTCAAGAGCCAGGAATCGGCCATCATCGGCAACACCTGCCTCTATGGCGCCACCGGTGGCAAGCTGTTCGCCGCCGGCACCGCCGGTGAGCGCTTCGGGGTGCGCAACTCCGGGGCCCACACGGTGGTGGAAGGCACCGGCGACCACTGCTGCGAGTACATGACCGGCGGCTTCGTCTGCGTGCTGGGCAAGACCGGCTACAACTTCGGCTCGGGCATGACCGGCGGCTTCGCCTATGTGCTGGACTTGGACAACGGTTTCTATGACCGGGTCAACCACGAACTGGTGGAGATCCAGCGCATCAACAGCGAGGCCATGGAAGCCTATCGCAGCCACCTGGAAGGGGTGCTGGCCGAATACGTGCGCGAGACCGGCAGTGCCTGGGGCAGCCATCTCCATGAGAATCTGGACGACTACCTGCGCAAGTTCTGGCTGGTGAAGCCCAAGGCGGCCAGCCTGGCGTCGCTGCTGGTCAGCACCCGCGCCCGTCCGGAATAACGACTTCGATGCCGGCGCCGCAAGGCGCCGGTTTCACCGTGATAGCTCGTGGCGCCCTGCTGAAGGGGCGCCGCTTCAAGAGGTTTGGAAATGGCTGAACGTCTGAACAACGACTTCCAGTTCATCGAGGTCGGTCGCAAGGATCCGAAGAAGAAGCTGCTGCGCCAGCGCAAGAAGGAATTCGTCGAGATCCACGATCCCTTCAAGCCCCAGCAGGCCGCCGAGCAGGCGCACCGCTGCCTGGGTTGCGGCAACCCCTATTGCGAATGGAAGTGCCCGGTGCACAACTTCATTCCCAACTGGCTCAAGCTGGTCTCCGAAGGCAACATCCTGGCGGCGGCGGAGCTGGCGCACCAGACCAACACCCTGCCCGAGGTCTGTGGCCGGGTCTGCCCGCAGGATCGGCTCTGCGAGGGCGCCTGTACCCTCAATGACGGTTTCGGCGCGGTGACCATCGGTTCGGTGGAGAAATACATCACCGACACCGCCTTCGCCATGGGCTGGCGCCCGGACATGTCCAAGGTCAAGCCGACCGGCAAGCGCGTCGCCGTGATCGGTGCCGGTCCGGCCGGCCTGGGCTGTGCCGACATCCTGGTACGCAACGGCGTGACCCCGGTGGTGTTCGACAAGCATCCCGAGATCGGTGGCCTGCTGACCTTCGGCATCCCCGAATTCAAGCTGGAAAAGACCGTGCTCAGCCGCCGCCGCGAGGTCTTCGGCGGGATGGGTGTGGAATTCCGCCTCAACACCGAGGTGGGCAAGGACGTGACCATGGACCAGTTGCTCGAGGAATTCGATGCGGTCTTCCTGGGCATGGGCACCTACACCTACATGAAGGGCGGCTTCCCCGGCGAAGATCTGCCCGGCGTGCACGACGCCCTGGATTTCCTGGTGGCCAACGTCAATCGCAACCTGGGTTTCGAAAAGGATGCGGCCGACTTCGTCGACATGAAGGGCAAGCGCGTGGTGGTCCTGGGCGGTGGTGACACCGCCATGGACTGCAACCGCACCTCCATCCGCCAGGGCGCCAAGAGCGTGACCTGCGCCTACCGCCGCGACGCCGCCAACATGCCGGGCTCGCGCAAGGAAGTGAAGAACGCCAAGGAAGAGGGCGTGAAGTTCCTCTTCAACCGCCAGCCCATCGCCATCATCGGCGAAGACAAGGTGGAAGGCGTCAAGGTGGTGGAGACCCGTCTGGGCGAGCCCGATGCCCGTGGTCGCCGCAGTCCCGAGCCGATTCCCGGTTCCGAGGAAATCCTGCCGGCCGATGCGGTGGTCATCGCCTTTGGTTTCCGCCCGAGTCCCGCGCCCTGGTTCGAGCAGTTCGGCATCGATCTCGACAGCCAGGGGCGCGTGGTCGCGCCAGGGCTGCACGAATTCAAGCACCAGACCAGCAATCCGAAGATCTTTGCCGGTGGCGACATGGTGCGTGGCTCCGACCTGGTGGTGACCGCCATCTTCGAAGGCCGCAACGCCGCCGAGGGCATCCTCGACTACCTGGGCGTCTGAGCCCAGGCCGCTGGACAGGAGCCGACCGGTGGAAGCCGGTCGGCTTTTTTGTTGCTGAAAGATTATCGAGGCCATGGCGGTTCGCCGATGCGACCGCTCCTGCCTGGCATGACGCTCTTGTAGGAGCGGTCGCTACGGCGCACCGGCATGGCCGCGATTAGCTCGTTGAATCCGTCCTCTCGAGGGTGGCTGTAATGTGCTGGGCTCGACGGTGGGTAAGGCCGCGCCGTTACCCACCCTACGGCTTCACGCCGCCACCGATGCGTAGGGTGGAAAACCGCACAGCGTTTTCCACGCGGCTATCCCTTGCCAGTCACAACCGCCACCCCATCGCCCCGATAGACAAAAGGCACGACCCGCTGCCGTGCCTTTTGCCAGCCGCTTTGCGACAATGCCGGCACTTTTGCTGCCGGATGTCGCCATGACTGCCCTGAAGAACGACCGTTTCCTGCGTGCCCTGCTCAAGCAGCCGGTGGACGTCACCCCGGTGTGGATGATGCGCCAGGCCGGGCGCTATCTGCCCGAGTACCGCGCCAGCCGGGCCCGCGCCGGGGACTTCATGAGTCTGTGCAAGAACCCACAATTCGCCTGCGAGGTGACCCTGCAGCCGCTGGAGCGCTATCCGCTGGATGCCGCCATCCTCTTTTCCGACATCCTCACCATCCCGACGCCATGGGTCAGGGCCTCTATTTCGAGACCGGCGAGGGGCCGCGCTTTCGCAAGGTGATCGACACGCCTGCCGACATCGAGGCGCTGCCGATCCCCGATGCCGAATCCGACCTGGGCTATGTGATGGACGCCGTGCGCACCATCCGCACGGCGCTGGACGGCCGGGTACCCCTGATCGGCTTTTCCGGCAGCCCCTGGACCCTCGCCACCTACATGATCGAAGGCGGCTCCAGCAAGGATTTCCGCAAGGCCAAGGCCATGCTCTACGACACCCCCGAGGCCCTGCACCTGCTGCTGGACAAGCTGGCCCAGGCGGTCACCGCCTACCTCAACGGCCAGATCCGCGCCGGCGCCCAGGCGGTGCAGATCTTCGATACCTGGGGCGGCAACCTGTCCGCCGCGGCCTACCAGGAATTTTCCCTGGCCTACATGCGCAAGATCGTCGCCGGGCTAATCCGCGAGCATGAAGGGCGCCAGGTACCGGTGATCCTCTTCACCAAGAATGGCGGTCTCTGGCTGGAAAGCCTGGCCGACAGCGGGGCCGAGGCCCTGGGCCTGGACTGGACCTGCGACATCGGCGAAGCGCGCCGCCGTGTGGGTGCCAAGGTTGCCCTGCAAGGCAACATGGACCCCAGCGTGCTCTACGCCAAGCCGTCGGCCATCCGCGCCGAGGTTGGGCGCATCCTGGAAAGCTACGGCCAGGGCAGCGGCCACGTCTTCAACCTGGGCCATGGCATCACCCCCGAGGTGGATCCGGCCCATGCCGGTGCCTTCATCGAAGCCGTCCACGAGTTGTCGGGGCGCTACCACCAAGGCTGACTGTGCCGGGATCGGCACGACCGGTCCCAAGTCGAGCGAGCGGGGCGTGGCCGGTTACGGCATAGTCGGGGTTTTCCCGACGGAGCGCCGCCATGGCCCAGATGACCCCGGAAGAACTGCAGCACCTGGCCGAAGAGGTGCTCGCGGCCCATGGCTTCAGTCAGCCGCAGGGCGCGGCCATCGCCGCCATGATGGTGGCCGGCCAGCGTGACGACTGCGCCTCCCATGGCATCTATCGGCTCCTGGGCATCGTCAAGACGCTCAAGGCCGGCAAGGTGGTGGCAGATGCCGAGCCTCGCGTCGAAGAGGTGGCACCGGCCATTGTCCGGGTCGATGCCGGGGGCGGCTTCTCGCCGCTGGCCTTTCATACGGGTCTGCCGCTGCTGGAAGCCAAGGCGCGCAAGTGCGGTCTGGCAGCCCTGGCGATCAACAACTGCGTGCACTTCTCGGCGCTCTGGGTGGAGATGGAAGCCCTCACCGCCAGGGGCCTGGTGGCCTTGGCCTGCAATCCGACCCAGGCCTATGTCGCCCCGGCCGGTGGGCGTCGTCCCCTGTTCGGTACCAATCCCATCGCCTTCGGCTGGCCACGGCCGGAAGGGCAGCCCTTCGTCTTCGACTTCGCCACCAGCGCCGTTGCCCGCGGCGAAATCGAATTGCATCGACGCGCCGGCAAGGCCCTGCCCGAGGGCTGGGGGGTGGATGCCGAGGGTGCTCCCAGCAGCGATGCCCGCACCGTGCTGGAGGAGGGCGCCATGCTCACCTTTGGTGGCCACAAGGGCTCGGCGCTGTCGGCCATGATCGAATTGCTCGCCGGTCCCCTGATCGGCGATCTCACCAGTCCGGAGTCCTCCGTGGTCGACGCCGGCGCGGGCGGGTTGCCCTATCACGGCGAACTCATCCTGGCCTTCGATCCCCAGCGCTTTCTCGGCGCCGCGGTAGCCGACTATCAGCAGCGCGCCGAGCAGCTGTTCGCCGGCATCGAGGCCCAGGGCGCCCGCCTGCCGTCGCAGCGCCGCTATCAGGCACGGACTCGTAACACCACCCGTGGCTGGGTGGAGGTGCCGGACGAACTCCTGGCCGACGTCCGGGCCCTGCTGCCCGGCTGAGTCGGGACGCGATCCGTATCACCTGAAGGAGGCTGCGACAACGCGGTCTCTGAACCCCGCCCGGACGCAGGGTCCACGACTGGCCCCCTTAGTGCCAGCATGGGTCTTCATGTACGCCGACGACACCGATCGCCCTCACCACCGCGGCCTGTTGCTGCTGAGCATCACCCTGATGGTGCTGGTGTACTTTCTCGACAACCTGTCAATCGCCCTGGCCAACCGCTATGTCTACGGCGGCCTGGGTATCGACCCGCGCAGCTACACCCTGGCCACGGCCTGCTACAGCGCCGCGGTCATCGTCACCAGCGCCCCGCACCAGTGGTTCGCCCAGCGCCTGGGCTATCGCAACCTGATCTTCACCGCCGTCGGCATCCACCTGGTCGGCCAGGTGTGCTGCCTGGTGGCCACCGATCTACCGACCTTCATCGTCGGGCGAGTACTGATGGGCGCCGGTGCCGCCACCTTCTTTGCCGGGGCGCGGGTACTGGTGCAGATGTATTTCTCCGGTCCGCAGTTGCCGACCGGGATCCGCGCCTTCGCCTCCGGCGTGCCCCTGGGTGGTGCGCTCGCGTCCTTCACCACCGCGGAATTGCTGGAAGGTCATCAGTGGCGCGCCATCTTCATGGTGCCGGCGCTGGCCTGCGCGCTGGTGGCGGTGTGCGTCTGGCTGTCGCTGCCGCGACGCTCCCATCCGCTGCAGAATTCCGGAGCGCCTTCGCTGCTGTCCATGGTGTTGCTGGCGGTGGGCAGCCTGCTGCTGACCACCACCACCCAGCGCCTGGCCTTCGACTTCTTCAGCGACGGGCTGTGGCTGGCCCTGGAGCTGCTGCTGGGAACGGCCATCCTCGGACTCTATGTCTACTACGAGCGCGGCCTGGCGCGGCCGACGCTGGACTTCAAGCACGCCATCACCCCGGGCTTTCTCGCCGGCATGCTGTTCATGATGCTCAACTACTTCCTGCTCGGCGCCTACAACTTCATCATCCCCCAGTACGTGGTCAACGGCCTGCAACTGCCGGTCTATACCGCCGGGGGCGTCATGGCGCTGGGCTGGCTGTGCGGTCTGGCACCGCTGCTGATGATCACCTCGGTGCGGCTGCGCGAGCGCTTTCCCTGGGGCGGCTTTCGCAAGTACCTGGTGGCGGGCTATCTGCTGCTGGCCGGCTACGGCTTCTGGATGGTGCGCCAGCACGCCGACGTGCCCCTCTACCAGCAGCTGGTCCCGGGGCTGATGATGCATGGCACCTACCTGATCGGCACCTTCGCGGTGATCATCATGTACACCTTCATGCGCGTCGAGCCGGCCTATTTCAGCCAGGCCTACCAGATCAAGAACATGACCCAGCAACTGGTCATGCCCATGGGCATCGTGCTCTCCAACGTCTTCCTGCAGTGGCGCGACGCCTTTCACGCCGCGGTGCTCAGCGCCGCGGTCAATCCCTATGCGCAGAACTACCAGGCCTATGGCGAACGCTATCGGCAAGCCACCGGCGCCGACAACGCCCTGGCGCAGATCTCCAGTCTGGTCACCCGCCAGAGCCAGGTGCTGGGCTATCTCGACTATTTCTGGCTGGTCGGCTGGATCGGTCTGGCACTGGCCCTCTACATGGCCGTGCAACGGCATTTTCGCTGAGGCGCGACGTTTGCCGGCCCTTAAGCCGACGTTCAGCTAGCGACCACCATAATGCGGGCTTTTGCAGGTCGCGGCAGCTGTCGGGCGCCTGCGCCGGTCGGCCGCGCCCCAGTCGGTCCGGAGCTTGCATTGCTGGGCTGTCGGGCTTTGTGGAACAATGCGGGCAACGACATTTTTCAAGGGTGGCAGCCGTGATCGACGCTGATGGTTTTCGCCCCAATGTCGGCATCATTCTCGCCAACGATGCCGGCCAAGTACTGTGGGCCCGCCGCATCAATCAGGATGCCTGGCAGTTCCCCAGGGTGGGATAGATGATCGGGAAACGCCCGAAGAGGCGCTGTACCGGGAGCTGAACGAAGAGGTGGGGCTGAGCCCCGATGACGTCCGCATCCTGGCCTGTACCCGGGGCTGGTTGCGCTATCGTCTGCCGCAGCGCATGGTGCGCACCCACAGCCGTCCGCTGTGCATCGGCCAGAAGCAGAAGTGGTTTCTGCTGCGGCTGACCGCGGAAGAGCAGCGGGTGCGGATGGATGTGACGGGCAAGCCGGAATTCGATGGCTGGCGCTGGGTAAGCTACTGGTACCCACTGGGCCAGGTGGTGACCTTCAAGCGAGAGGTCTATCGGCGGGCGCTCAAGGAGTTGGCACCCCGCTTGCTGGCCTGATTACCGGTACGGCCGGTGCGAAAGAGGTGAGGAGAAGCTGTGGTCATGCAGGATGAACGACACGTGATGCACGCCGGCGGCTCCGCCGGGCGTCGGCTGCGGAGGCGCTAGATGCTTGCAGTTCTGCGCAAGATCGTCCAGGAGGTCAATGCCGCCAAGGATCTGGGGTCGGCACTGTCCATCATCGTGCAGCGCGTCCGCGCGGCCATGCAGTCGCAGGTCTGCTCCGTCTATCTGCTGGATCCGGACACCAACCGTTTCGTGCTGATGGCCACCGAAGGCCTCAACAAGAAGTCCATCGGTCGCGTCAGCATGGCCCCCAACGAGGGCCTGGTCGGTCTGGTCGGGACCCGCGAAGAGCCGCTCAATCTCGAAGACGCCGCCAGTCACCCGCGCTTTCGCTACTTTGCCGAGACCGGCGAAGAACGCTATGCCTCCTTTCTCGGCGCGCCCATCATCCACCACCGGCGCGTCATGGGCGTGCTGGTGGTGCAGCAGAAGGAGCGTCGCCAGTTCGACGAGGGTGAGGAGGCCTTCCTGGTGACCATGAGCGCCCAGCTCGCCGGGGTGATCGCCCATGCCGAGGCTACCGGGACCATCCGCGGGCTGGACCGGCAGGGCCGGGGTATCCAGGAGGCCCGTTTCGTCGGCATCCCCGGTTCGCCCGGGGTCGGCGTCGGCAAGGCGGTGGTGGTCCTGCCACCGGCCGACCTGGAAGTGGTCCCGGACAAGACCGTGACCGACATCGACGCCGAGTTGCAGCTGTTCCGCACCGCCATCGAAGGCGTACGGGCGGACATGAAGGCGTTGTCCAAGCGCCTGTCCACCCAGTTGCGCAAGGAAGAGCAGGCGCTGTTCGACGTCTATCTGATGATGCTCGACGACGCCGCCCTCGGTAACGAGGTGACCACCATCATCAAGAGCGGCCAGTGGGCCCAGGGTGCCTTGCGCCAGGTGGTGATGGAGCACGTCCAGCGCTTCGAACTGATGGACGACGCCTATCTGCGCGAACGCGCCGCCGACGTGCGCGACCTCGGTCGCCGGTTGCTGGCCTATCTGCAGCAGGCCCACCAGGCCTGCCTGATCTATCCGGAAAACACCATCCTGGTCAGCGAGGAACTCTCGCCGGCCATGCTCGGCGAGGTGCCCGAAGGGCGCCTGGTCGGCCTGATCTCGGTGCTTGGCTCGGGCAATTCCCACGTGGCCATCCTGGCGCGTGCCATGGGCGTGCCCACCGTCATGGGCGCGGTGGATCTGCCGTATTCCAAGGTGGACGGCATCGACCTCATCGTCGATGGCTACCACGGCGAGATCTTCACCAATCCTTCGCCGACGCTGATCAAGCAGTATGGCGACGTGGTGGAAGAGGAGCGCCAGCTGACCCAGGGCCTCGACGCCCTGCGCAGCCTGCCCTGCGAGACCCTCGACGGTCACCGCATGCCGCTGTGGGTCAACACCGGCCTGATGGCCGACGTGGCCCGTGCCCAGCAGCGCGGCGCCGAAGGGGTCGGGCTGTATCGCACCGAAGTACCCTTCATGGTCAACGAGCGCTTTCCCAGCGAGAAGGAACAGCTCTCCATCTATCGCGAGCAACTGGCCGCCTTCCATCCGGCGCCGGTGACCATGCGTACCCTGGACGTCGGCGGCGACAAGGCGCTGTCCTATTTCCCGATCAAGGAAGACAATCCCTTCCTCGGCTGGCGCGGGATCCGCGTCACCCTGGACCATCCGGAAATCTTCCTGGTGCAGACCCGCGCCATGCTCAAGGCCAGCGAAGGCCTGAACAACCTGCGCATCATGCTGCCGATGATTTCCGGTGTGCACGAGGTGGAGGAGTCCCAGCATCTGCTGCACCGTGCCTGGTGCGAGGTGCGTGACGAAGGCGTCGATATCCCTATGCCGCCTGTGGGTGTCATGGTCGAGGTCCCCTCGGCGGTCTACCAGGCTCGTGATCTGGCGCGCCAGGTGGACTTCATCTCGGTGGGTTCCAACGACCTGACCCAGTACCTGCTGGCGGTGGATCGCAACAACCCGCGGGTGGCTGACCTCTACGACTACTTCCACCCGGCGGTGCTGCAGGCGCTGCAACAGGTGGTCGATGGCGCCCATGCCGAAGGGGTGCCGGTCAGCATCTGCGGCGAGATGGCCGGCGATCCGGCGGCGGCGGTGCTGCTCATGGGCATGGGCTTCGATACCCTGTCGATGAACGCCACCAACCTGCCCAAGGTGAAGTGGCTGCTGCGCCAGGTCACCCTGGAAAAGGCCCGCGAGCTGGTGCAGCAGATGCGCCAGATCGACAATCCCCAGGTCATCCACAGCGCCCTGCACCTGGCCTTGCGCAATCTCGGACTGGGCCGGGTGATCAACCCGGCAGCCAGCGTCCAGAGCTGAGCGTGTCAGGCGGGAAGGCTGCTTCCCGCCTGACAGGTAGCGGCGTACCATGCCGCCTCTTGCGCCCGAGGTGATGATGGATCTCTTGCTCTTCCTGGTGCTCGGCGCCTGCGCCGGGCTGCTGGCCGGTCTGTTCGGGGTCGGCGGTGGCCTGATCATCGTGCCGGTGCTGGTCTACAGCTTTACCGCCAAGGGCCTCGATCCGGACATCCTCACCCACCTGGCGGTGGGCACCTCGCTGGCCACCATCGTCTTCACCTCGCTGAATTCCGTCTGGGCCCACCATCGACTCGGCGCCGTGCGCTGGCGGCTGTTCGCCTGGATGGCCCTGGGCATCGTCTTCGGCAGCGCCCTGGGCGCCCTGACCGCCGCTGCCATCCATGGCCCGCTGCTGCAGAAGATCATCGGCACCTTCGCCATTCTCATTGCCCTCCAGCTGGCGCTGGACCTGCGCCCCAGGCGCCAGGCCGGCGAGCCCGGCAAGCCGACGCTGACGGTGGCGGGGGTGGTGATCGGCTGGGCCTCGGCGATCTTCGGCATCGGCGGCGGCTCGCTTACCGTGCCCTTCCTGGTCTGGCGTAGCCTGTCGATGCAGCAGGCGGTGGCCACCTCGGCGGCCTGTGGCCTGCCCATCGCCCTGTCCGGGGCGCTGTCCTTCATCCTGGTCGGCTGGCAGCAGCCGGGTCTGCCCGCCTGGAGTCTGGGCTATGTCTATCTGCCGGCCCTGCTGGGCATCGCCCTGACCAGCATGTTCTCGGCCCGTTTCGGTGCGCGACTGGCCCATCGCCTCTCGCCCCGGCTGCTCAAGCGCCTGTTCGCCCTGCTGCTGTTCGGCGTCGGTCTCAACTTCCTACTCTGATCCCTTTCAAGGAGGCACCATGCTGCCGTATCCGCAAATAGACCCGGTGGCCCTGTCGCTGGGGCCGCTGAAGATCCACTGGTACGGCCTCATGTACCTGGTGGGGATCGGCGGCGCCTGGTGGCTGGCCAAGCGGCGACTCAACCGCTTCGATCCGCGCTGGACCAGCGAGACGCTGTCCGACCTAGTGTTCTGGGTGGCGCTGGGGGTCATCGCCGGGGGGCGACTCGGCTACGTGCTGTTCTACAATCTGGCGGAGTACATCGCCAATCCGACGCTGATCTTCGAGGTCTGGAAGGGCGGCATGTCCTTCCACGGCGGCCTGCTCGGGGTGATCCTGGCGGTCTGGTGGTTCGGCAAGCGCCACAACAAGGGCTTCTTCGAGCTGATGGATTTCATCGCGCCGCTGGTACCCATCGGCCTCGGTGCCGGCCGCATCGGCAACTTCATCAACGCCGAGCTCTGGGGCAAGCCCACCGATGTCCCTTGGGCGATGATCTTCCCGCCCTACAGCGATCCGGCCCAGCTGCCGCGCCATCCGTCGCAGCTCTATCAGTTCGCCCTGGAAGGCGTGGCGCTGTTCGTCATTCTCTGGCTGTACTCGCGCAAGCCGCGGCCGACCATGGCCGTGTCCGGCCTGTTCGTGCTCTGCTACGGCATCTTCCGCTTCATCGTCGAATTCGTCCGGGTGCCCGACGCCCAGCTCGGCTATCTGGCCTGGGGCTGGCTGACCATGGGGCAGGTACTCTGCGTACCCATGGTGCTGGGCGGTATCGCGCTCATGGTCTATGCCTACCGGCGTGCGCCGCAGCCGGTCGTCCGCGCCGAATGACGTCTGGAGGCCGCCCGCATGACAAGTGCGGGCGGCCTGTTATAGTTCAGGGACCACCATTACAACCGCGCAAGGGATCAGCCGTATGAATCCGTTCCGTAGCCTGGCCGCCGTGCTGGCGCTGGCCCTGACGATGCAGATCCTGCCGGCGCAGGCACAGCAGGCCCAGGGTGACGTCACCGAATATCAGACCGCCGACCAGGCGTTCGGTGAAGCCCAGGCTCCCGCCGCCTTTTCCATGATCGGCGATCTGCTGATCGCGCGACCGCTGCTGATCGCCGCCACCGTGATCGGCGCGGGCGCCTTCGTGGTCAGTCTGCCGTTCACCGCCGCCGGCGGTAACATCGGCAAGGCCGGCAAGGCGCTGGTGGTCGAGCCGGGCAAGGCGGCCTTCGTGCGCTGCCTGGGCTGCACCCAGAGCGGGTACGGGCGTACCGAGTAGGCCCTGGCGCCAGGCCAGGCTGTTTAAGCCTGGCCGCTGATCTTCAGATACTTGTCGTGCAACTGCTCCTTGGTCTCGACATGGTTCTCGTCGAGGGGGATGCAGTCCACCGGGCAGACCTGCTGACACTGGGGTTCGTCGTAGTGGCCCACGCACTCGGTGCACAGGTTCGGATCGATCACATAGATCTCCGCACCCTGGGAGATGGCGCCGTTCGGGCACTCGGGCTCGCACACATCGCAGTTGATGCAATCGTCGGTAATGATGAGGGACATCGTCGGCTCCACGCCGCGCGAACGCGCAGCGATCCAAAAGTCAGGCGCGCATTTTGCCCCATCCGCGCGCCGGCTGCACCCGACAGTCCTTGGGGTTAATCAGCTGCCCGGGGCAAAACGCTCCAGCAGCGCCTGATGCACGGTGGGATGGACGAACTTGGTCACGTCACCGCCGAGCGCCGCGATCTCCCGCACCAGGGTGGAAGACAGGTAGGAATAGTGCTCCGACGGGGTCAGGAACATGCTTTCCGCCTGGGGCGCGAGCACCCGGTTCATGTTGGCCAGCTGGAATTCGAATTCGAAATCCGACACGGCGCGCAGGCCGCGCAGGATGATGGTCGCCTGCTGCTGCTCCACCAGGGTGGCCAGCAGGCAGCTGAAGCCGATAACCTCGACGTTGGGCAGGTGCGCGGTCACCGCCTTGGCCAGCTCGACCCGGCGCTCCAGCGGAAACAGCGGATTCTTCTTGGGGCTGGCCGCCACCGCCACCACGACTTCGTCGAACAGCCGCGAGGCGCGCTCCACCAGATCGCCATGGCCCTTGGTGATGGGGTCGAAGGTGCCGGGGTATAGCACTCGGTTCATGACGCTGTCCTGGGGGCGAAGCTGTTGGGGCTTGGATGGTAGCTCAGGGGCGGAGTGAGGCCAAGGCGACAGCCGCCGGGATCGCCGACCCGTGGGCGTTTATCGGCCGGATGGCGCTGCCCACTGGCTGACCAGCCAGTCGGGGATGCGTCTTTCCAGATAGTAGTCCGGATCGCGGAAGGCGCCGCCGATGAAACCCACGTGGCCGCCGTGGGGCAGGCGCTCGAACAGGGTGTCGGGCGCCAGTTCGGCGCGGGCGGGCAGGGCGTCGATGCCGATGAAGGGGTCGTCCTCGGCCTGGATCAGCAGGGTGGGGATGCGGATTCCCCCCAGGTAGTAGCGGCTGGAGGCCTGGCGATAGTAGTCCCGGGCATCGCGAAAGCCGTGCAGGGGCGCGGTGTAGCGGTCGTCGAAGTCCCAGAAGGTCTTGAGCCCCTCGGGCGGCCCCAGGCGCGCGAGGATCTCGTGCTGCTCGGGGTGACGTTCGCGGTCGAACAGCGCCTGCTTGTCGCGCACGTAGCGCGCCAGTTCACGGATGAAGTGCCGCTGGTAGATGCGCGAGAAGCCGAGGCCGATACGATCGGCGCAGAGGTCCAGGCGAAAGGGCACCGAGACCGCGGCTGCGGCGGTGAGACCACTGTCCGCGCCGCGCTCACCGAGATACTTGAGCAGCACATTGCCACCGAGGGAAAAGCCCACCGCATACAGTAGCGCGTGCGGACGACTGGCCTGCAGATGGCGCACCACCGCCGCCAGGTCTTCGCTGACGCCGGAGTGATAGCCGCGCGGCAGGCGGTTGGGTTCGCCGGAGCAGCCGCGCCAGTTGAGGCCGACGCTGGCCCAGCCGCGGGCGGCCAGGGCGAACTGCAGGCCGAGTACGTAGTGGGAGCCGGAGCTGCCGGTCAGGCCGTGGGCGATCAGCACCAGCGGCGCGCGCGGATCCTCGGCGTGGTACCAGTCCAGATCGAGGAAGTCGCCATCCTCCAGCCACAGCCGCTCCCGCGGCCGGGTGATGGGTGGCAGGCGGCGCCACAGCGAGCCCCAGAGGGTCTGCAGGTGCGGGCCGGGCAGCCAGCGCGCCGGGCGAAAGGGTGCGCTGTTCACGCCTGGCGGCGCCAGAGGGCGTAGTGGACGTTGCCGGTCTTCTTCTCGCGGTGCAGCTGCCAGGTCGCGGGCAGGGCCAGGCGCGAGGGCTGGGTCTCGCTCTCGGTGTAGATCCAGGCGTCCGCGGCCAGCCAGCCCTGGGCTTCCAGAGCCGCGCAGGCCGGCTCCAGCAGGTCCTTGGCAAAGGGCGGATCGAGAAACACCAGGTCGAAGGGCGTCGCCGCCGGCTTGGCCAGCGCCTGCAGGGCGTCGGTCTGGCGCACCTCGGCGTGGGCGCAGCCGAGGGCCTGCAGATGGCCGCGCAGGGCATTGGCGGCCTGGGCATTGAGGTCGAAGGCCAGCGCCGGGCCGGCGCCGCGGGACAGGGCTTCCAGCAGCAGGGCGCCACTGCCGGCGAAGGGATCCAGCACCCGCGCGCCCGGGGTGACGGCGGCCAGCCAGTTGAACAGGGTCTCGCGGACCCGGTCCGGGGTGGGTCTCAGGCCCAGGGCATCGGGAAAGACGAAGCGCCGGCTGCGCCAGTCGCCACCGATGATGCGCAGTTGGTTGGCGGTCTTCTGGGCCATGCTAGTGCTCCGGAACGCCGCTGGGCGGCAGGTTGGGAAGAGGGCGGGGTGGCGGCAGCGGCTGCTGGGCGACCCGTGGGCCGGCGCTGACCACGACGAACCTTTCCGGGTCCAGATGGCGCCGCAGGGCGGCATGCACCTGTTCCACCGTGAGGCGGCGGACCTGCTGGAGGAAGTCGTCCAGGTAACTGCTGGGCAGGTCGTAGAAGCCGATGTTGCCCAGTTGGGCGACGATGGCGCCGTTGCTGGCGTTGGCCAGCGGGAAGCTGCCTTCGATCTGCCGCTTGGCGCGGTCCAGTTCGGCCTGGGTGGGGCCCTGGGCCAGGTAGTCGCGCAGCAGTTCGCGGACCAGCGCCAGGGTGGCATCGCCCAGTTCGGCGCGGGTCTGCAGGCCGATGGTAAAGGGACCGGGCTGACGCATGGGGGTGAAGCCCGAGCTGACGCCGTAGGTGAGACCACGGCGTTCGCGCAACTCGGTCATCAGCCGACTGCCGAAGCCGCCGCCACCGAGGATCTGGTTGCCGACGAAGAGGGCGGCGTAGTCGGGATCGCGGCGGGTGATGCCGAGTTGGCCGAGCAGCAGACGCGTCTGCTGGGCCGGGACCTCCAGCTGCACCACTGCCGATGCGGCAGGCGCTGGCACCGGCAGTGGCGGCAGGGCCGGACCGCGGGGCAGGGCGCGCGACAGCCGGGCGGCGATCTGTTCGGCGCGCGTTCGATCCAGGTCGCCAGTGAGGGCGATCACCGCATTGCCGGCGGCATAGGCACGGGCATGGAAGGCCCTGAGGCTGGCCGCATCGAGAGGGGTCACTCCGGCTGCGGTGCCCCGTGGCGAATGGGCATAGGGATGATTGCCGTAGAGGCGCTCCTGCAGCGCTTCGCCGGCCAGGCTGGCCGGTTCGCGGCGGCTGGCGGCGATCAGCGTCAGCAACTGGTCACGGATGCGCTGGATGGCCTCGGTGGGAAAGGTCGGGCGACCGACCACCTCGGCCAGCAGCGCCAGGGCCGGTTCGCTGTGGGCCGGATCGGCGAGGGTGCGCAGTCCGACCACCGCCTGATCACGATAGGCGCCGTTGCTGAAATCGGCGCCCAGGCGCTCGAAGCCGTCGGCGATGGCGCCGGCATCGCGTCCCGGGGTGCCTTCGTTGAGCAGGCCGTTGGTCAGCATGGCCAGGCCCGGGGTGGCGCCGTCCTGGCTGCTGCCGGCGGCGAAGATCAGGCGCACGTCGAACATCGGCAATTCCGGCGCCGGCACGAACAGTACCTTGGCGCCCTCGGCGGTGCGCCAGCGCTGGATATCCAGCTGGCGACCCAGGGGCGGTGCGTCCTTGAGCGTCCTGAGAGTATCCACGGCGGGATAGGCGCGCGACAGGTCGCCGACCGGGGTAGGGGACTGGCAACCGGCGAGCAGGCACAGCGACAGCCAGAACAGCGGCTTCATGGACGGTTCTCCGCGGTAGCTGCGGGCTTGAGCTGGGCCAGGGTCAGGCGCTCGCGGGTGAAGTAGGTGCGCGCCACCCGGCGCAGGTCGTCGGGGGTGACCCGGCCCAGTTCGTCAAGCAGCCGATCGCCCTGGCGCCAGCCGAGGCCGACGCTTTCCAGCTGACCGATGCTGCTGGCCTGGGCGGTGATGGAGTCGCGGCCATAGACCAGCCCGGCCACCAGCAGGGCGCGGACCCGGGCCAGCTCCTCGGTGCTGGGCGGCTCGCGCTTGAGCAGGTCCAGTTGCGCCCAGAAGGCCGCTTCCAGCTGGTCGAGGGTCTTGCCGCGCTGGGTGTTGGGGGTGCCACTGAGCAGGAAGAGGCTGTCGCCACGGGTGTAGGCACCATAGGCGGCGCGCACGCTGCTGGCCACTTCCACGCCGCGTTCGAGACGGCTGGGCAGGCGCGCCCCCGAACCGCCGCCGAGCAGGGCGGCCAGCAGTTGCAGCGCGTAGGCATCGCGCGGCTGGGCGGCGGTGGCCAGGCTGGGCACGTTGAAGCCCATCAGCAGGCTGGGCAGTTCGCGGGCCTGCAGGTCCAGGCGGCGCTCGCCCGGCGCCAGCAGTTCCAGCGGGCGGCGCGGCGCGGGCAGGTCGCTGCGCGGGAGAGTGCCGAACCAGCGCTGCACCTCGGCATGGATCGCCTGGGGGTTGACGTCACCGACCACCACCAGGGTGGCGTTGTTGGGCGCGTACCAGGTCTGGTACCAGCGGCGCAGGTCATCCACGCCGAGGCGCTGCAGGTCCTGGGGCCAGCCGATGGTGGGATTGCGATAGCCGCTGGCCGGGTAGGCGGCGGCCTTGAAGCGCTCGAAGGACAGTGCCTCGGGGCGGTCGTCGGTGCGCAGCCGGCGTTCCTCCTTGATCGCCTCCAGCTCGCGACTGACCTCGTCGGGCGCCAGCCGCAGGTGCTGCATGCGATCGGCTTCCAGCTCCAGGGCCACCGGCAGGCGATCACGGGCGAGCAGCTGGTAATAGACGGTGTAGTCGTCGGTGGTGAAGGCATTTTCCTCGGCGCCCAAGTCGCGCAGCAGGTGCGAGGCCTCGCCGGCGTCAAGCTTGCGACTGCCCTTGAACATCAGGTGTTCCAGGGCATGGGACAAGCCGGTCGCACCGGGCGCCTCCAGGCTCGAACCCACGCGGTACCAGAGTTGCACCACGGCGACCGGCGCCCGGTGATCTTCGCGGACCACCAGCTTGAGGCCGTTGTCGAGGGTGAATTCCTCGGTGTTCTGCCGGTTGGCCGTGGCCAGGGCGAGGGTGGGGAGCAGGCTGAGCAGGACGACCAGGGCGGTCCGACGGGAGCGGGAGGCGGACATCGCGAGAGCAGGCCTTGTAGCGCGGTAGGGGACGAAGCGGCTGCGTCCTGGGGACGGTCGCGCGTTTTTCGCCGACGGGGAGGTCTTCCGCCCGGCAGGCTGCTAGGATACGCATCCCTTTTCCCGACGGCCATGCCTGACGGTCGAGCCCCGCCTGGCGGAGCTCCCGCAGCCGGTTCGTCCGTTCGATACAGAGCCCCGCATGTTTGGATCCGACGACAAGAAGTCTCCCCCACGGAGAAGAAAGGCCTGTTCGGCTGGTTCCGCAAGAAGACTGCCGAACCCGTAGAGACGCCTGCCGAAGCCCCCGCGCCCGACGCCGAGGCGCGCCTGTCCGAGCCGCTGGCCAGTGAGCCGGTGCAGCACCCGGAGCCGGTGCCCGAACCGCCGGAGGCGATCCCCTCGCTGACCCCGGTGCCGGTCGCCGAAGAGGAGGCGCCGTCGCCGGTGGCGCTCACGGCGCTGGTCGAGCCGCTGGTGGCCGATCCCATCGTGCCGCCGGTCGAGGTCGAGCCGGTGATGGCGCCCGAGGTGGAGCCCGACCCGGTGGCCGTGCCGGTCACACCGCTACCTCCGGTTGTGCCGGCGCCCGCTCCTGAGCCTGCTCCCGCCCCGGTCGTACCGGTAGCGCCCCTTGCTCCGATCCGTTCCGAGCCCGCGGTGGTGGCGCCCGAGCCCGAACCTGCTCCGCCAGCCGTCGCCGCCACGCCGACCGAACCCGCCAAGCTGGGCTTCTTCGCCCGCCTGCGCCAGGGCCTGTCCAAGACCAGCGCCAGTCTCGGCGAGGGCATGGCCAGCCTGTTCCTCGGCAAGAAGGTCATCGACGACGACCTGCTCGAAGAGCTGGAGACCCGCCTGCTGACCGCCGACGTCGGCGTCGAGGCCACCGGCGTCATCATGCGCAACCTGACCCAGAAGGTGGCACGCAAGCAGCTGGCCGACAGCGAGGCGCTCTACCAGGCGCTGCAGCAGGAGCTCACCGAGATGCTGCTGCCGGTGGAACAGCCGCTGGTGATCGATACCTCGCACAAGCCCTACGTCATCCTGGTGGTCGGCGTGAACGGCGCCGGCAAGACCACCACCATCGGCAAGCTGGCCAAGCGGCTGCAGAACGACGGCAAGAAGGTCATGCTGGCGGCCGGCGATACCTTCCGCGCCGCGGCGGTCGAGCAGTTGCAGGTCTGGGGCGAGCGCAACCGCATCCCGGTGATCGCCCAGCACACCGGCGCCGATTCCGCCTCGGTGATCTTCGATGCCGTCCAGGCCGCCAAGGCCCGCGGCATCGATGTGCTGATCGCCGACACCGCCGGCCGCCTGCACACCAAGGACAACCTCATGGAAGAGCTGCGCAAGGTGCGCCGGGTGATCGGCAAGCTGGACGCGGCGGCGCCCCACGAGACCCTGCTGGTGCTGGACGCCGGTACCGGCCAGAACGCCCTCAACCAGGCCAAGCAGTTCCACAATGCGGTGCCCCTGACCGGCCTGGCGCTGACCAAGCTCGATGGTACCGCCAAGGGTGGGGTGATCTTCGCCCTGGCCAAGCAGAGCGCCCTGCCGATCCGCTATGTCGGCGTCGGCGAAGGCATCGACGACCTGCGGCCCTTCGAGGCGCGGCCCTTCGTCCAGGCCCTGTTCGCGGAGCGGGGCGTCTCATGATCCAGTTCGACCGCGTCTCCAAGCGCTATCCCAATGGTCACGTCGGCCTGCAGGAACTGAGCTTCCGTGCCGAACGCGGCGAGATTCTCTTCGTCACTGGTCATTCCGGCGCCGGCAAGAGCACCCTGATGCGGCTGATCCTGGCCATGGAAAGGCCCACCGGCGGCAAGCTGACCCTGGCCGGCCAGGACATCTCGCGCATCACCAATGCGCAGATTCCCTTTCTGCGCCGGCAGATCGGCGTGGTCTTCCAGAACCATCAGCTGCTCCATGACCGCACCGTGTTCGACAACGTCGCCCTGCCGCTGCAGATCCTCGGCCTGTCCAAGCCCGAGATCGCCAAGCGCGTCGCCTCTGCGCTGGAGCGGGTCAGCCTCAAGGACAAGCTCGACGACTATCCGGCCGAGCTGTCCACCGGCCAGCAACAGCGGGTCGGCATCGCCCGCGCCGTGGTGCATCGGCCAGCCCTGCTGCTCGCCGACGAACCCACCGGCAACCTCGATCCGCGCCTGGCCTCGGAGATCATGGGCGTCTTCGAGGACATCAACAGTCTCGGCACCACGGTGCTGATCGCCAGCCACGACCATGCGCTCATCGCCCGCCTGCACCATCGCATGCTGACCCTGCAGCGCGGTCGCCTGATCGGTGACGAAGAGGAGAGCCAGTCATGAGTGGCAACGAACTGCCCCGTGGCCAGGAACAGGGCGGCAAACCCCAGCGTCCGCAGCGCCAGGCCCCGCAGAAACCCAAGAGCGACTGGCGCAGTCCGCTGCATGCCTACCTCGAAGCCCACCGCACCGGCCTGAGGGACAGCCTCAGGCGCATGGTGCAGCAGCCCATAGGCACCTTCCTTACCTGCCTGGTGATGGGCATTGCCCTGGCGCTGCCCATGGGCGTGTCGCTGCTGCTGAAGAACGTCGAGCGACTCGGCGGGTCCTGGCAGCGCGCGGCGCAGATCTCGGTGTTTCTCGACCTGCGCACCGGTCAGGACCAGGCCGAGGTGCTGATGAGCCAGATCAAGGTCCTGCCCGATGTGGCCGAGGCGCGCTGGATCAGTCCGGACGATGCCCTGAAGGAGTTGCAGCAGGATGCCGGCCTGGGTGAGGCGCTGCGCGAATTGCCGCAGAATCCGCTGCCCGGCGTCATCGCCGTGACGCCCAGGGAAATCGACAAGAGTCGTCTCGACATGCTGCGCAGTCAGCTGGCCGAGATGAACGGCGTGCAGCAGGTGCAGCTGGACATGCAGTGGGTCGAGCGGCTCACCGCCATCCTCAAGCTCGGCGAGCGCTTCGTCTTCGGCCTGACCGTGGTGCTGGTGATCGCCCTGCTGCTGGTGATCGGCAATACCATCCGCCTGGCCATCGAGAATCGCCGTACCGAGATCGAGGTGGTCAAGCTGGTGGGTGGCACCGACGGCTATGTGCGCCGGCCCTTCCTCTACATGGGCGCGCTGTTCGGCCTGGGCGCCGGCATCGCCGCCTGGGCCCTGCTGGTGTTCGGCCTGAGCTGGCTCAACGCCGCAGTGCTGGATCTGGCCGGCCTCTACGGCAGTGATTTCGCCCTGGGCAGCGTCGCCGTCGAGGACGGGCTGCAGCTGCTGATCGGCGCCGTGCTGCTCGGCTACATCGGCGCCTGGCTGGCGGTTGCCCGCCATCTGCGCGAACTCGCTCCGCGCTGACGAACGGCCGTTTCCGAAACCTGCGGAAACGGTCTAAACCCCTGATGGCACAAGCATTTCACGGTGGTTTTCAGCTGGGGTTAAGGGAACCTCGGCTAGTCTGGCGCTGTCCAAAAAATCAGTGTTAGACTGCCCAGTGCTTAGTGAATCGGAGGATTCGCATGACCACTTCGTTGCAACCTGTTCCTACATTGGTTCCCGGCGCCAGCCTGGAAGCCTATGTGCATTCGGTGAACAGCATTCCGCTGCTCACGCCGGAGCGGGAGCGTGAACTGGCCGAGCGCCTCTTCTACAAGGAAGACGTCGAGGCCGCCCGGCAGTTGGTGCTCGCGCATCTGCGTTTCGTGGTGCATATCGCCAAGAGCTATTCCGGCTATGGTCTGGCCCAGGCCGACCTGGTCCAGGAAGGCAATGTCGGCCTGATGAAGGCCGTGAAGCGCTTCAATCCCGAAATGGGCGTACGCCTGGTGTCCTTTGCCGTGCACTGGATCAAGGCCGAAATCCACGAATTCATCCTGCGCAACTGGCGCATCGTCAAGGTCGCCACCACCAAGGCGCAGCGCAAGTTGTTCTTCAACCTGCGCAGTCAGAAGAAACGACTGGCCTGGCTGAACAACGACGAGGTCCATCGCGTGGCCGAAACCCTGGGTGTCGAACCAAGGGAAGTGCGTGAGATGGAAAGTCGTCTGACCGGGCATGACATGGCCTTCGACCCGGCCAGCGATGCCGATGACGATGCGGCCTATCAGTCGCCGGCCCAGTATCTGGAAGACAGCCGTTACGATCCGGCGCGTCAGCTGGAGGAAGCCGACTGGACCGACAGTTCCACGGCCAATCTGCACGAGGCCCTGGAGCATCTGGATGACCGCAGCCGCGACATCCTCTACCAGCGTTGGCTGGCCGAGGAAAAGGCGACGCTGCACGAGCTGGCGGCCAAGTACAACGTCTCGGCGGAGCGTATCCGTCAGCTGGAAAAGAACGCGATGAACAAGCTCAAGGGCAATATCGCCGCCTGATCCGGTCGCTGACCAAAAACCGCACCTCCGGGTGCGTTTTTTTCATGTCCGAAAATCCTTACCCTGTTGTGGACGGGACCCAGCGTATCGCGGCCATGGGCCGCTCCTACAGGGTGTGATGCTTCTGTAGGAGCGGCCCATGGCCGCGATGGAGCATCAAGGCACGACCGCATCAATCAACTTGAGTCGGTAGAGTGGAAAACCGCGCAGCGTTTTCCAGTTGCCTGGCTACCGCCCGGTCATCTGCCTGAGATAGTCGCTACCGCCCAGCTGTCGTTCCTGCTGGCGGATCCAGGCGGCGCGTTCGGCGACGTAGGCGCTGGGGCGACTCGGGCTCCATTCGCGGGGATTGGGCAGCACGGCGGCCAGCAGGCTGGCCTGGCGGTCGGAGAGGTAGGGCGCGCCTATGCCGAAATGGTGACGGGCCGCTGCCTCGGCGCCGAACACGCCGTCGTCCCATTCCACGCTGTTGAGATAGACCTCGAGGATGCGCTGCTTGGACCAGAAGGTTTCCAGCAGCACGGTGAACCAGGCTTCGAAGGCCTTGCGCAGATAGCTGCGGCCGCTCCATAGAAAGAGGTTCTTGGCGGTCTGCTGGCTGATGGTGCTGGCGCCGCGCAGGGAACCACCGGCTTCGTTGTGGCTGAAGGCCTGGCGGATCGCCGCCATGTCGAAGCCCCAGTGCTCGGCGAAGTGCTGGTCTTCACCGGCGATCACCGCCATCTTGAGATCGTCCGGCAGCTCCTTCCAGGGTCGCCAGTCGCGCTGCAGATCGATGGGCTTGCCGTCGATCCAGGACTCGACCTTGCGCTCCACCATCAGCATGCTGCCCGGCGGCGGCACCCAGCGCAGGATCAGCACCAGAGCGGCGCTGAGGACGGCGAACCAGAGGGCGATACGCAGGAGACGGCGGAGGAGGGTGAGCAGCATCGGCTTGGTCTTTGGCGGTTAGCGGGCCATTATAACCAGCGCTTCTCTTCCATCGCCCGGTAAAACCCATGTTGCGTCTCTTCCTGCTGTTCGCGGCCCTGGCCGGCTTCACCGGTGTCGGACTCGGCGCCTTCGCCGCCCATGGACTCAAGGGCCGACTGACCGCCGACTACCTGGCCGTGTTCCAGACCGGCGTCCTCTATCAGCTCATCCATGCCCTGGCGCTGTTTGGCGTCGCCCTCTTGTCGCTGCACTTCCAGGGGCGCCTGGTGGCCTGGGCCGGTGGCTTTTTCATCGCCGGCATCCTGCTGTTTTCCGGCAGCCTCTATCTGCTGACGCTGACCGGCATCGCGCGGCTGGGCATCATCACTCCCTTCGGCGGGCTGTGCTTTCTCGCCGGCTGGGCGTGCCTGGCCATCCTCGCCTGGCGCCTGAGCAGTCTCTGACCGCGCACTGGCCGTCGTTCCCGGCCCAGCGCCGCTGCAATGCACGCCCGACCGGCGTAGAATGCCGGCTCACCCCGTGACGATGCCTTTGCCATGCAGATTCTGTTGAACGGCGAATCCCTTGAATTGCCGGACGGCGCCACCGTCGCCGACCTGCTCGTGCGTCTCGACCTGACCGGGCGGCGGGTAGCGGTGGAACGCAACCTCGACATCGTGCCGCGCAGCCAGCACGCCACCACCGCCCTGGTGGACGGCGACCGGCTGGAAGTGGTCCACGCCATCGGCGGCGGCTAGCCGCGCAAGAGGAATCCAGATGAAAGACACTCCCTTTACCCTGGCCGGGCGCACCTATGAGTCGCGTCTGCTGGTCGGGACCGGCAAGTACCGCGATCTCGAAGAGACCCGCGTGGCCATCGAGGCCTCCGGTGCCGAGATCGTCACCGTGGCGGTGCGTCGCACCAACATCGGCCAGACGCCCGGCGAACCCAATCTGCTCGACGTGATATCACCCGAGCGCTACACCATCCTGCCGAACACCGCCGGCTGCTATGACGCGGTGGAAGCGGTGCGCACCTGCCGCCTGGCGCGCGAGCTGCTCGACGGTCACAACCTGGTCAAGCTGGAAGTCCTGGCCGACCAGAAGACCCTGTTCCCCAACGTCATCGAGACGCTCAAGGCTGCCGAGACGCTGGTCGCCGATGGCTTCGACGTCATGGTCTACACCAGTGACGATCCCATCGTCGCCCGCCAGCTGGAGGCCATCGGCTGTATCGCCGTCATGCCGCTGGCCGGTCTGATCGGCTCGGGCCTGGGCATCTGCAATCCCTACAACCTGCGCATCATCCTCGAAGAGGCCAAGGTGCCGGTGCTGGTGGATGCCGGGGTGGGTACCGCCTCAGACGCCACCATCGCCATGGAACTGGGTTGCGAAGCGGTGCTGATGAACAGCGCCATCGCCCATGCCCGCGAGCCGGTGCTGATGGCCGAAGCCATGAAGCACGCCATCGTCGCCGGTCGCCTGGCCTATCTGGCCGGGCGCATGCCGCGCAAGCTCTATGCCACGGCCTCCTCGCCGCTGGACGGCCTGGTCAACTAGGACCTGGCGCCCTCCATCACGCGCCCGGCCTCTGCCGGGCGTCTCTTTTTCCCACTATCGATAACGCCATGACCGATCATCAAGACGACCAGACCCCCGACCGCCCCCGGCGCACCATCAAGAGCTTCGTGATGCGCGCCGGCCGCATGACCGAAGGCCAGCAACGCGGTCTCGACCAGGGTTGGCCACGCTTCGGTCTGGAGCTGACCGACGGCCTGCAGGATTTCGACCAGGTGTTCGGGCGCCAGGCGCCACGTACCTTCGAGATCGGTTTCGGCATGGGCCATTCCACCCTGGAAATGGCCGCCGCCGCGCCCGAGCAGGATTTCATCGGCGTCGAGGTGCATCGCCCGGGCGTGGGCGCGCTGCTCAATGGCGCCATGACCCAGGGCCTGACCAATCTGCGGGTCTACAGCTGCGATGCCCTCGAGGTGCTGCGGCAGTGCGTGGCCGATGCCAGTCTGGACCGGGTGCTGCTGTTCTTTCCCGATCCCTGGCACAAGAGCCGTCACCACAAGCGCCGTATCGTCCAGCCGGCCTTCGCCGAACTGGTCCGGCAGAAGCTCAGGGTCGGCGGGGTGCTGCACATGGCCACCGACTGGCAGGCCTATGCCGAACACATGCTCGAGATCATGAACGCCGCCCCGGGTTACCGTAACCTCGGCGACGCCTCGGGCTATGTGCCGCGCCCCGAGGAAAGACCCATCACCAAGTTCGAACGCCGTGGCGAGCGCCTGGGGCATGGCGTCTGGGATCTCAAGTTCGAACGCCAGAGCTGACCGTGTATCTCTGACGAATCGATCTTGAGCTGCCGACGGGCAATTGGCATGATGGCCAATTGCCCTGCTGTGATGGCGGTTGCAGTCGAATTCACAGAGACACCTGGATGTCAGTCCTCTTCAAGAACGCCAACCGGTCCCGTGCCGCCCTTCGTGAGCGGCGGATTCCATGAGGGATCTGGTCCGTCCCGATTCGCCGACGGCCGAGTTGCACGCCGTACGCCGCTGGCTCGAAGTCGAGCGTAGCGCTCGCCAGCGCACCGAGCGCTCGCTGCACCTCATCGCTTCAGCCTTCGCCCTCTGCCGCGACGCCATGGCCGTGCTGACCGAAAGCGGGCAGATCATCGAAGCCAATGACGCCCTGCGCGCCCTGATGCTCAGTGCGGAGCGCAGTGTCAGCGGCCAGTACCTGTCGCACTACATCAAGTTGCCCGAGGCGGCCATCCGCACCTTCGAGCGCGACGGCTATGCCCTGTGCGAAGCCCAGTTCCACGTCTCCGCCAAGCGGATCACGCCGGTGGAGATCAGTCTGAGTCGCTTCGCCGGCGAGGCGGATCGCGAAGGCTACGTGGTCGCCAGTCTGAGGGACATCACCGAGCGCAAGCGCACCGAACAGGCGCTGGAGCGCATGGCGCTCAGCGACGCCCTGACCCAGTTGCCCAATCGCACCTCCTTCTACCAGGACTTCGAGACGCGCCTGCAGGACCTCGAAGAGACCGGCAACCTCGCGGTGCTGTTCATCGATGTGGACGGCTTCAAGGAGGTCAACGACTCCCTGGGCCATGCTGCCGGTGACGAACTGCTCTGCGCCCTGGTGCGCGAGTTGCGCCAGGTGCTGGGGGCCGGTGAGGTGCTGGCGCGCTGGGGCGGCGATGAGTTCGTCGCCCTGCTGGACGTGAGCGATCGCGATCAGGCCCGTCAGGTCGCCGAGCAACTGGTGCAGGCGGTGGGCCGGCAGCAGTGCATCGCCGGCCACGATATCCGCGTATCGGCCAGCATCGGTCTGAGTCTGGCGCCCGAAGAGGGACTGGATGTGGAGACCCTGCTGCGCAATGCCGATGCCGCCATGTACGCGGCCAAGGCGGCCGGCAAGAGCCGGGTGCGCTGCTACGATCCGCAGCTGACCTGCGAGGCGCGCAGCAAGGTGACCCTGCTGGCCCATCTGCACGGCGCCATCGAGGCGGAGCTCATCACCTTCGTCCTGCAGCCCAAGTTCGATGCCCGCCAGCGCATGGTCAGCGCCGAGTTGCTGGCGCGCTGGAACTGTCCGGGCGTCGGGGCGGTGCCGCCCAACGTCTTCGTCGCCCTGGCCGAGCAGAACGGCATGGCCTCGGCCCTCGGGCGGCTGGCGATCCGCCGCGCGGCCGCTTGCGCCCGGGCCCTGCAGGACGCCGGTCTGCAGATCCCGGTGGCAGTCAACATCTCGCCGCTGCAGGTGGCCGATGATGAACTGGCCGAGGTTCTCGCGGCCGCCTGCGCCGAATTCGGCATCGAGCCCAGTGCGCTGGAGCTGGAGGTGACCGAATCGGTATTCCTGCAGCAGGGCACGCCGGAGCGGCGCCTGGCCGCCTTGCGCGAGCAGGGCTTTCGGGTGGCGATGGACGATTTCGGCACCGGCTATTCGTCGCTGGGCTATCTGCACCGCCTGCCCTTCGACACCATCAAGATCGACCGCAGCTTTCTGCTGGCGGTGGACGCCGACGACCGATCCCGGCAGTTGCTGGCCGGCATCGTCAGCCTGTGCCGCGCTCTGGACATGCAGATCGTCGCCGAAGGGGTGGAAACCCAGGCCCAGTTCGAATTGCTCAAGGACCTGGGCGTGGACACCTTCCAGGGCTTCCTGCTGGGTCGCCCGCAATCCCTGGAGTGCCTGCTGGACGGTATCCGCGCCCGCTGCCGCTAGCTACGGCGTTCGGCCAGCACGCCCAGCAGGCAGACGCCGATCAGCAGCACCGGGGCCAGGGCATAGTTGTTGAACTGCGCCAGGCCCTTGACCACCCAGGGGGTCAGGAAGGTCATGGCGGCGCCATAGATGGCCAGGCAGGCCAGGGCGAAGGCCGGTATCCGAACGGCGGTCGGCAGGCTGCCCAGCCGCGCCTGGATGAAGGCGTTGACCTGGCTGCCGAACAGCACCAGCAGAGTGGCGGTGACCGCCAGGGCCACCTCGTCCAGGTGGCTGCGGCTCCAGCGGGAGAGGTCGGCGATATGGTCGAGTACGAAGTCCAAGGCAGAGCTCCTCGTCAGTCAGGCAGAAAGGATTGCAAGAGGTCGTTCAGGAACAGCTGGCCGCGGGCGGTGGGGCGCAGCCGCTGTTCATCCTCGGCCAGCAGGCCGGCGCGGCGCGCCGCGGCCAGTGCGGGCGCCAGGCTGTCCAGGGACTGACCGGTCCGCTGCGGATACCAGGCGGCGGGCACCCCGTCCACCAGGCGCAGGGCGTTCATCATGAAGTCGAAGGGCAGGTCGGCTGGCGCCAGGGGTTTCGCGCCGGCCTGGAAGGCCTTTGCCGGGTCCAGATAGTCCTTGGGCAGGCGGGTCTTCCAGGTGCGCAGCAGGGTGCCATCCGGGGCGCTGAGCTTGGCGTGGGCGCCGGCGCCGATGCCGAGGAAGTCGCCGAAGCCCCAGTAGTTGAGATTGTGCCGCGCCTGGCGCCCGGGCTGGGCATAGGCAGAGGTCTCGTACTGGTGGTAACCGGCGGCCGCCAGCCGCGCCTGGCCGGCTTCCTGGATGTCCCAGAGGATATCGTCTTCGGGCAGCTCCGGCGGCTGGCTCCAGAACACCGTGTTGGGCTCCATGGTCAGCTGGTACCAGGACAGGTGGGTGGGCGCGAGCGCGATGGCCTGCTCCAGATCGCCGAGGGCATCGGCCACGCTCTGCTCGGGCAGGCCGTGCATCAGGTCCAGGTTGAAATTGTCGAAGCCGGCGGCGCGCGCCCGGTCGGCGGCGCGAATGGCTTCATCGCGGCCGTGGATGCGCCCCAGGGCCTTGAGCTTGGCGTCCTGGAAGCTCTGGATGCCGATCGACAGCCGATTGATGCCCAGCCCGCGGTAGGCGACGAACTTGGCCTGCTCGAAGTTGCCGGGATTGGCCTCCAGGGTGATCTCGATATCCGGCGCGAAGCTCAGCCGCCGGGCCACGCCATCCAGCAGACGGCCCAGGGCCGCGGCGGAAAACAGACTGGGCGTGCCGCCGCCGAAGAAGATCGAGGTCAGCGGGCGGCCATGGACGTGCGCCAGGTCGTTGTCCAGATCCGCCAGCAGGGCATCGACATACTCGGCCTCCGGCAGGGTCGGGCCGGCCGCATGGGAGTTGAAGTCGCAATAGGGGCACTTGCGCACGCACCAGGGGATATGGATGTAGAGCGCCAGTGGCGGCAGGGCGAACACCTGGGTCACAGGCCGAGCCGTTGCTTGAGCTGGGCCATGGCGCGGGCGCGATGGCTGCGCTGGTTCTTTTCCGCCGGCGCCAGTTCGGCCGCGGAGACCGCTTCGCCATCGGGCTGGAACAGCGGATCGTAGCCGAAGCCATGCTCGCCCTGGGCGGCATGGAGGATGCGCCCGGGCCAGAGGCCCTCGCAGAGGATCGGCAAGGGATCGTCGGCGTGGCGCACCAGGGCCAGCACGCAGACGAACTGGCCGGTACGCTCGGCGTCGGGGACGTCACGCAGCACGTCGAGCAGCTTGGCGTTGTTGGCGGCATCGCCCTTACCGTCGGCGTAGCGGGCGGAATAGATGCCGGGAGCACCGCCGAGGGCATCCACCGCCAGGCCCGAATCGTCGGCCAGGGCCGGCAGACCGGACAGCCGCGCCGCGTTGCGCGCCTTGAGGATGGCGTTCTCGACAAAGGACAGCCCGGTTTCCTCGGGTTCCACCTGGCTGAATTCGCCCACCGAGCGCACCCGCACCCGGTCGCCGAGCATGGCCTGGAGTTCCTTGAGCTTGCCGGCGTTGTGGCTGGCGAGAACCAGTTCGGTAAGGTCGGACATGGGAGACACCGCGTCGCGTTGAGAAGGGCGGCGTATTGTACGCGAAGCCGTGCCCAGGCTGGCTGCGCCGCCCGTGCCTTACGTCATATCGCGACGCGCAGGTCGTGCAGGTGCGGCGCGCTGACCCGGTAGATACCGATCTCGCCGAGCAGGTTTGGCCACAGCTTGCTGGCCCAGCCATGACGATGCAGGCGGTCCACGGCGAGACGATCCAGCACCTGGGCACGCTGTTCGCGGCAGAGGCGTTCGAAGTCCTCGAAGGTGCAGAAGTGGATGTTCGGTGTGTTGTACCAGGTGTAGGGCAGGAAGTCCGAGACCGGCATCCGCCCCCGGCCGCCCAGGTACAGCCGGCAACGCCAGTGACCGAAATTGGGAAAGGTGATGATGCACTGGCGACCGACCCTGAGCATCTCCTGGAGGATGCGATCCGGGTACTGCATGGCCTGCAGCGACTGAGTCATGACCACCACGTCGAAGCTGTCGCTGGCGAAGTTGGCCAGGCCGCCGTCGAGATCCTGCTCGATGACGTTGACGTCCTTGAGCAGGCATTCGGCGATCTTGTCCGGGTCGATCTCCAGGCCGTAGCCGGTGACCTGCTTGTGATCGCGCAGCCAGGCGAGCAACTCGCCGGTGCCGCAACCGAGGTCGAGGACCCGGCTGCCGGCGGGGATCCATTCCTGAATGATGTCCAGATCGGCGCGCACGGCAGCTATACCTCGATGCGGGTCATGTAGTGGGAGAAGGCCTGCAGATAGCGCGGGATGGGGATGAGGAAGGCGTCATGGCCCTGGGGGGCGTCCACCTCCAGGTAGCTGACGTCCTTGCGCGCGGCCATCAGGGCGTTGACGATCTCCTTGGAGCGCGCCGGCGAAAAGCGCCAGTCGGTGGTGAAGGAGACGATCAGGAAACGCGCCTGCACTCCGGCCAGGGTCTTGGCCAGGTCGCCGCCCTGGGCATGGGCCGGATCGAAATAGTCCAGCGCCTTGGTCATCAGCAGGTAGGTGTTGGCGTCGAAGCGGCCGGAGAATTCCTCGCCCTGGTAGCGCAGGTAGCTCTCCACCTGGAATTCGACACTGTGGAAGTCGTAGTTGAGCTGGTCGGTCTTGAGTTCGCGACCGAATTTCTCGCCCATGGCCTCGTC
Organism: Pseudomonas oryzihabitans; assembly: GCF_014522265.1. Lineage (GTDB taxonomy): Bacteria > Pseudomonadota > Gammaproteobacteria > Pseudomonadales > Pseudomonadaceae > Chryseomonas > Chryseomonas aestiva. The sequence continues at coordinate 838,237 of NZ_CP017024.1, read as the reverse complement.
GGACAGGTAGGTGATGTGGCCGACCATGCGCGCCAGCATCAGGCCGCGCTTGGGGATCACGCCCTTTTCCTGGAAGTGGCCGGCGTGGAAATCCGGGTCCGAAAGGATGGCCTGGCGCGCCACCTCGTTGAAGGCGATATTTTCCGCCGACAGCTTGGGTGCCGAGGCGATGGCCAGGCAGTGGCGGATGCGCTCGGGATAGCTTATGGTCCACTGCAGCGCCTGCATGCCGCCCAGGCTGCCGCCGATCACCGCCGCCCACTGCCCGATACCCAGGCGATCGGCCAGCCGGGCCTGGCTGTTGACCCAGTCCTCCACGGTCAGCACCGGGAAGTCCGCGCCATAGGCCCGACCGGTCTCGGGGTTCGGACTGCCGGGGCCGGTGGAGCCGTTGCAGCCGCCCAGGTTGTTGAGGGCGACGACAAAGAACTTGCGGGTGTCGATGGGCTTGCCGGGACCTATGCAGCTATCCCACCAGCCCGGCTTGCGGTCGTCCATGCTGTGGTAGCCGGCCGCGTGGTGATGGCCCGAGAGCGCGTGGCAGATCAGCACGGCGTTGCTGCGACTGGCGTTGAGTTCGCCATAGGTCTCGACCATCAGGTCGTAGGCCGGCAGGGTGCGACCACAGGCCAGGGCCAGGGGCTCGTTGAAGTGCAGCAGCTCGGGGGTGACCAGGCCGACGGAATCTTCGGGAATGACGCTGGGCATTGACGGCTCGTCCGGGGCGGGGCTCGCCAGTCTAAAGAGCACCGCCGGGAGCGGCAAGGGCAGGCGTGGCGCGGCGGCCAGGGATCGCGCCGCGCGTGGCGGGTGGGGCTAGCCGACCCGCGCCAGCGGCAGGGCGACCACGTTGTCGTGGCGTTGGGACGGTGCCGGCCGGTTGATCTGCTTGAGCATGTCGCTGACCTCGCTGAGCTGCCCGTGCAGGACGTCCTCGTGCACCTGCAGCCGACGCACCTGCTCCTGGCTGTTGAGGTTCTGCTGGGTGAGCTGCTTGAGCGCCAGCATGCTGGTTTCCAGCAACTGCTTCTGCTCGCGGGTGTGCTGCACCAGCGGGGTCAGGGCGCCGTCGTTCCAGCGCAGCACCTGGGCGTGGGCGCCTTCCTGCAGCGCCTGGACCTCCTGGGCGACGGTGGCGAAGAAGCGGCGGCCCAGGGCGCTCTGCTCGGTGAGCAGGGTCTTGACCTGGCGCTGCACCTCCTCGGTCTTGAGTTGCAGCTGGCGCAGCTCGCGGACATAGGGGCGGATGCGCAGTCGCGGCGCTTCCAGGGGATGCAGCGGATTCTCCACATTGTGCCGCTGGTAGACCGCGCCGAGCACCTTGTTGGCCCGATCCGCCTCGTTGTCCAGGGCCAGCAGGTCATGCTCGACCACGCGGAAGAAACGGGTGATGGACTGGTTGATGCCGACGGTGGTCAGGCTGGTGCGAAATTCCCGGCGGGCGGTGTCCAGGTGGGCGTCCAGGCGCTCCGGCGCGACCAGGTCGGTCAGCAGCTTGCGCTGCCCGGCCAGCATGTTCTGGGTGGTGCGCAGATCCAGCAGGCGGCGGTGGTAGAGGTCGTACTCCTGGCGCGTGCGAGCGGTCTGCAACTCCAGGCCGGCACCGGGCAGTTCCTCGTCGGCCAGTTGCGCGTACTGGGCGCGAATGGCCTCCAGGCGCTGTTCGATAAGCGTCCGGCTGGCGCCGAGCAGACCACTGGCCTGCTGCACGATGCGCTGCTGCAACAGACGCTCGCGGGCGCCGACGATGCGTTCGGCGAGCAGCTGTTCGAGGCTGTCCAGCTGGCTGCGCGCGAGCAGTTCCAGATCGCCGCGGACCTTGCCCAGCAGCGCCTGCTTGGCCGACAGCGGCAGGATGTGTTCGGCCGGCAGCGCCAGTTGCCGGGCGCTGGCCTGGCGGACGTTTTCCAGGGACTGGGCGACATGGGCGACCCCGCCGAGGTCGTCCCAGAGGCTGTCGATCTTGTTCATCACCGCGAACAGCCGCTCCGGGGCATCGCCCAGCGAGGGCTTGACGCACTGCTCCCAGAGCGCGAGATCCGAGGCGGTCACGCCGGTGTCGGCACCGATCAGAAAGAGCACGGCCTGGGCGTGGGGCAGCAGCGACAGGGTCAGTTCCGGCTCGGCGCCCAGGGCGTTGAGGCCGGGGGTGTCGAGGATGCGCAGGCCCTGGCGCAGCAGCGGATGGTCGATGCTGATCAGCGCGTGGCGCCAGGCCGGGATGCTGACCAGGCCGTCGCTGTCGAGTTGTTCCAGCTGCTCGGGATCGAAGCCCAGCTGCACGGCGGCGGCGGTTTCCACCTCGCGGGTCTCGGTGACCTTGGCCAGCAGGGCGGCCATGGCGTCCGGGTGACGGTCGTCCAGGGCGAAGCGCTGCCAGGCCTCGGGCGCCTTGCGCCAGGCGGTCAGGCTGCGCTCGTCCAGGCGGCTGTCGATGGGCAGCAGCTGCAGATAGGGACCGTCGGCCGCGGCGTCATAGAAGATCTCGGTGGGGCACATGGTGGTGCGCCCGGCCTGGGACGGCAGCATGCGCTGGCCGTAGTCGGCGAAGAAGAGGGCGTTGATCAGCTCGGTCTTGCCGCGCGAGAACTCGCCGGCGAAGGCGAGGGTGATGCCGTCGGCCTGCAGTTCGCTCTGGCAGGTCGCCAGGGCGGCGTCCAGCGCGGGGGAGGCGAGACGATTACGCTGCAACCAGTCGCGGTAGCGGCCCAATTGGGTATCGAGTTCGGCTTTCCACGTGGCATAGGCATCGACGTGGCGGAACAGGCGTTCCATAGGGGACTTCCTTGACCTGAACAGCAAAGGCTGGACGGTGCCCCAGCGTCCAGCGGGACGTCAATGCCGCCTCCGCCACGACGCGGCAGGCGGTCGTGGCGGGTGCGCGAGTGGTGCGTCAGAGGAAGGGGGCGAGAATCTGCGGCATGCCGGTGGCCGCAGCCAGCTGGCCGATGACGAAGCGGTCCAGCAGATTGATCACGATGAAGGCGAAGATCGGCGACAGATCCAGGCCACCCAGGCTCGGCAGGATACGGCGGAAAGGCGCCAGCAACGGCTCACAGATCTGGTTGACCAGCTCGGCCGCCGGGTTGTGGGTCTGGGGCGCGACCCAGGAGAGGATGACGCTGACGATCAGGGCGAAGAAGAACACCTTGAGGAACAGCGACGCCACGCCCAGCAGCGCCCAGATCAGCAGGGCGGGGAACAGGCCGCCGATGCTGGCGCCGAGCAGCACCACCACGACCATCATCAGCGCCAGCTGGACCAGGATCGCCAGCACCAGGGCCGCCAGATCGACGCCGCCGAAGCCGGGGATGATGCGTCGTACCGGCTTAAGCAGCGGCTGGGTGGCGCGCACAGTGAATTGCGACAGCGGATTGTAGAAGTCGGCCCGCACCAGCTGCAGGATGAAGCGCAGCAGGATGATCAGCAGATAGAGGCTGCCGAGGGTCTGGATGACGTAGACGAGAGCTTGGGCGAAAGCGGACATGGATACTCCTTATCGATCCGGCAACTGGGCCAGTTCCGCAGCCCGGTCGGCCGCGGCGGTGAGGGCTTCTTCCACCAAGTCCGCGAAGGCCCCGGCTTGGAAGGTTTCGATGGCGCGTTCGGTGGTGCCCTTGGGGGACATCACCGAGCGGCGCAATTGTTCGGGGCTGCGGTCGCCCTGACAGGCCATGGCGGCGGCGCCGCGGGCGGTGTGCAGGGTCAGCTGCTGGGCGACCTCGGCCGGCAGGCCGAGCTTGGTGCCGGCCTCGGTCATGGCTTCCATCAGCAGGAAGAAATAGGCCGGACCGCTGCCGGAGACGGCGGTGACCGCGTCCAGCTGCTGTTCTTCCTCGACCCAGAGGGCCAGGCCGACCGCGGCGAGGATCTCCTGGGCACGGGCGCGCTGTTCGGCAGTGACCTGGTCATTGGCGAACAGGCCGCTGGCACCCAGGCGCAGCTGCGAAGGCACGTTGGGCATGCAGCGTACCAGGGCGCGCTGGCCCAGCCAGAGTGTCAGGCTGGCGCAGGTGATGCCGGCGGCGACCGAGACGATCAGCTGGTCCGGGCGCAGATGGGGCGCCAGCTCCTGGCAGACCTCGCTCATCACCTGGGGCTTCACCCCCAGCACCACCACGTCGGCATCCGCGAGCACGGCGCTGTTGCTGGCCTCGACGCGGATGCCATGGTCCCGGGCCAGGGCTTCGCGCTTGGCCGGGTTGCGATTGCTGGCGCTGAGCTGCCGGGCCGGCATGCCCTGGGCGAGCAGCCCGCCGATGATGGCGCCGGCCATGTTGCCGGCGCCGATGAAGGCGATGCGGGTGTCTTTCATCGAGACTTCCTAGGTTGAAGGGGTGGCGCCGTAGTCACGGGCGCCAAAGAGGGCGGTACCGACGCGGACCCAGGTGGCCCCTTCGGCGATGGCGGCTTCCAGATCCTGGCTCATGCCCATGGACAGGGTGTCCAGGCCCAGGTTCAGGGCCTCGCTCAAGGTGCGCAGTCGGGCGAAGGCGGCGCGCTGGCTGGCCGGGTCCTCGGTGGGTTCGGGGATGGCCATCAGGCCACGCAGGCGCAGGTTGGGCAACTGGCTGACCGCGGCGGCCAGGGCCGGCAGATCGTCGGGGTGGCAGCCGGACTTGCTGGCCTCGCCACTGACGTTGACCTGCAGGCAGATGTTCAGCGGCCCGCGCTCGGGCGGACGCTGTTCGGCCAGGCGCTGGGCGATCTTCAGGCGATCCACCGAATGCACCCAGTCGAAATGGCAGGCGATGGCGCGGGTCTTGTTGGACTGGATGGGGCCGATGAAATGCCACACCAGTGGCAGGTCGGCCAGCGCCGGCTGCTTGTCCAGCGCCTCCTGCAGGTAGTTCTCTCCGAAGTCGCGCAGGCCTGCGGCGGCGGCCTCGCGCAAGGCGGCGGCGGGCTTGGTCTTGCTCACCGCCAGCAGGCCGACAGTCGCGGGATCGCGGCCTGCCGTCCGGCTGGCGGCGGCGATGCGTTCGAGTACGGTTGCGCTATTCTCGGCTATCGTGGACATTCAGCCCCTGCTTGCGTCGGCGCATCCGGCAGGCCTCGGCGTACCGGATGAGTGAGTGGCGGTGACCAGGTCAGACCGCCAGTGCTGCGCGGCATTCTACCTGCTTGCTCGACATCTGGGAGTCCCATGGATATCACCGAATTGCTGGCCTTTTCCGCGCGGCAAGGCGCCTCCGACCTGCACCTGTCCGCCGGCCTGCCGCCGATGATCCGCGTCGACGGCGACGTGCGCCGCATCAACCTGCCGGCCTTCGAGCACAAGCAGGTGCACGCGCTGATCTACGACATCATGAACGACAAGCAGCGCAAGGACTTCGAGGAATTCCTGGAGACCGACTTCTCCTTCGAGGTGCCGGGCGTGGCGCGCTTCCGGGTCAATGCCTTCAACCAGAATCGTGGCGCCGGCGCGGTGTTCCGGACCATCCCTTCCAAGGTGCTGAGCATGGAAGAGCTGGGCATGGGCGAGGTGTTCAAGAAGATCACCGACGTTCCGCGCGGCCTGGTGCTGGTGACCGGGCCCACCGGTTCGGGCAAGTCCACCACCCTGGCGGCCATGCTCGACTATCTCAACAACACCAAGTACCACCACATCCTCACCATCGAGGACCCCATCGAATTCGTCCACGAATCCAAGAAGTGCCTGGTCAACCAGCGCGAGGTGCACCGCGACACCCTGGGCTTCTCCGAGGCCCTGCGCTCGGCGCTGCGCGAAGACCCGGACATCATCCTGGTCGGCGAGCTGCGCGACCTGGAGACCATCCGCCTGGCGCTGACCGCGGCCGAGACCGGGCACCTGGTGTTCGGCACCCTGCACACCACCTCGGCGGCCAAGACCATCGACCGGGTGGTGGACGTCTTTCCGGCGGAAGAAAAGTCCATGGTGCGCTCCATGCTGTCCGAATCCCTGCAGGCGGTGGTCTCCCAGACCTTGCTGAAGAAGGTCGGCGGCGGCCGGGTGGCGGCCCACGAGATCATGATCGGCACCCCGGCCATCCGTAACCTGATCCGCGAGGACAAGGTGGCGCAGATGTATTCCTCGATCCAGACCGGGGGCGGCCTGGGCATGCAGACCCTGGACATGTGCCTCAAGGCGCTGCTGGCCAAGGGATTGATCAGCCGCGACGCGGCCCGCGAGAAGGCCAAGACGCCGGAGAACTTCTGATGGATTTCGACAGGTTCCTGCAGCTGATGGTGGACAAGGGGGCGTCCGACCTCTTCATCACCACCGGCGTGCCCCCCTCGATGAAGATCAACGGGCGCATGACGCCGGTCACCAAGGATTCGCTCACGCCGGATCAGTGCCGAGCCATCGTGCTGGGGGTGATGAACGACGAGCAGCGCCAGGAATTCCAGCAGAAGCGCGAGTGCAACTTCGCCATCAGCGCCCGCGGCATCGGCCGCTTCCGGGTCAGCGCCTTCTATCAGCGCAACCTGGTGGGCATGGTGCTGCGCCGCATCGAGGTCAACATCCCCACGGTCGAGCAGCTGCGCCTGCCGGAGATCATCAAGAAGCTGGCCATGACCAAGCGTGGCCTGGTGATCTTCGTCGGCGCCACCGGCACCGGCAAGTCCACCTCGCTGGCGGCCATGATCGGCCACCGCAACAAGAACTCGGCGGGGCACATCATCTCCATCGAGGACCCCATCGAATACATCCACCAGCACCAGGGCTGCATCGTCACCCAGCGCGAGGTGGGCATCGACACCGAGTCCTTCGAGGTGGCGCTGAAGAACACCCTGCGCCAGGCACCGGACGTCATCATGATCGGCGAGATCCGTAGCCGCGACACCATGGAGCACGCCCTGGCCTTCGCCGAGACCGGTCACCTGTGCCTGGCCACCCTGCACGCCAACAACGCCAACCAGGCGCTGGATCGCATCATTCACTTCTTTCCGGCCGATCGGCACGGCCAGACCTGGATGGACCTGTCGCTCAACCTCAAGGGCATCGTCGCCCAGCAGCTGGTGCCCACCACCGACGGCCAGGGGCGGCGCGCGGTGATCGAGGTGCTGCTCAACACCCCGCTGGTCGCCGACCTGATCCGCAAGGGCGAGGTGCATGAACTCAAGGCGCTGATGAAGAAGTCCGGCGAACTGGGCATGCAGACCTTCGACCAGTCGCTCTACAGCCTCTATCGTGACGGTGAGATCAGCTACGAAGCGGCCCTGGCCCACGCCGATTCCGCCAATGACCTGCGGCTGATGATCAAGCTGGGGTCGGAGACGGATGCCGATCACCTCAATCAGACCACCCGCAATCTCTCGGTGGACATGGGCGACGATCCGCCCAAGCGCTTCCGCTAGCCTTCGCCTTCGCCTTCGGCTGCCAGGGTCCTGGCCTCGCGCAGGGCCGCCACCAGGGCCTGGCGCGCCTGGTCCTGCTGCTCGGCATCCGGGGTGCGCAGGATGTAGGAGGGGTGATAGGTGGCGATGATCCAACGCTCGTCCAGTCGCAAGGGCCGGCCCATGAATTGCGCCAGACCCCGGGGCTTGCGCTTGAGCAGGGCTTCCAGGGCAGTCGAGCCCAGGGCCACTACCACCGTCGGCTGGATGTCGCGCAATTCCTGCTCCAGCCAGTAGCGGCAGGGGGCGATCTCCGGTCCCGGGGTGACGTGCTTGCGTCTGCGCCCCTGGGGAATCCACTTGAAGTGCTTGACCGCATTGGTCAGGAACACCTCGCTGCGCTCGAGGCCGGCCTCGGCCAGCGCCGCCATCAGCACCTGTCCGGCCGGGCCGACGAAGGGCCGACCCGCCAGGTCTTCCTGATCACCGGGCTGCTCGCCCAGCAGCAGGATGCGCGCCGTGCGCGGGCCTTCGCCGGCCACCGGCTGGGTGGCCTTTTCCCACAGCTCGCAGCGGCGGCAGTCATCAAGGGTGGTGGGCAGCGGTCGCTCCGGCTGCGCACGTTCCGCGGCGATCAATACCTCGCGACCGCTCTGGCGACCCACTGCCTCGGCCTGGGCCAGGCGCTGGGCGCCGGCGCGGGCTTCGCTGAGCAGCGCCGGGATCAGCGACCCTTCCGGCAAATCCTTCCAGAAGCGCGCCGGCATGTTGCCCCTCAGGGTGCGCGGATTGGCCCGCGCCGGATTGAAGGTGCTCCGGTAATAGGCGCGCCAGAGTTCATCGCCGGCGTTGCGGTCATCGTCTTCCGGGGTCTGCCGCGCCAGCTGCTGCAGCTCGGCGGGGCAGGGCTCCACCAGTTGCAGCGCCTGGCCGTCCCAGAGCGCGGCCGCCTCGGGGGTCGCGATCAGCCAGCTGCTGTTGCCCATGCGGTCGCAGAAATGCGGCGCCGCCAGGGCCAGGACGTCGTGGGCCGGCTGGTGCCAGGCCACCCAGGCCGGCGGACCGGCGCTTTCCGCCCGCGGCCGAAAGCGCAGGAAGGCATGCACATGGTGGATCTCGCGGCGGATCGCCTTGACCCGGCGCTGCAATTCGCTGCCATCCTCGTCACCGGCCAGCATCGCCGCCCGTTCCCCCCGCGCGACCCGCCAGAGCACCTGGTAGAGCAGAGCCCAGCGATCATCGCTGCGAAAGCAGGCGGCGTAGTTCAGGGCCTCGGCCAGTTGGGGCGGAATGCGTATGGCGCCACTCGGCGGCGGTGCCGTGGCCTCGACCGGTTCGTCGAACAGATCGCCCAGCCCACGACTCTCCTGCCAGCTCACCTGGGCCGGGGCGATACCCGCCTGGAGCAACCGGCGCGCTTCCTTGCGCCAGCCGGCGAAGGTGCCGTCGAAATCGACTCTCTGCATCTAGAGCAGGGCGAGCTGAGCGGGCGGTTCGGCGAGTTGCCGGCGCAGGTCGAGGGACTCGGCCAGGCGCGGCTGTGGCCGGTAGTCCTGGGTGATGATGAAGGGTCGTGCCTTCTCGACGCTGCATTTCAGGCGGATCAGATCGGCGTAACGGATGCGCCGCTCGCGCCTGAGCTCCACCAGCCGCTTGGCCGAGAGCACGCCGATGCCGGGCACCCGGGCGATCAGCGCCTGGTCGGCCCGATTGAGATCCAGCGGGAAGATGGCCCGGTTGTGCAGCGCCCAGGCCAACTTGGGGTCCACGTCCAGCGGCAGCTGGCCGTCTTCGGTAGGCAACTCCTCCGCCTGGAAGCCATAGCCGCGCATGAGGAAGTCGGCCTGGTACAGGCGGTGCTCGCGCAGCAGGGGTGGCGGTTGCAGCGGCACCGTGCCGGGGCTTTCCGGAATGGGGCTGAAGGCCGAGTAGTAGACGCGCTTGAGGCGATAGGCGCCATACAGCGTCTGGGCGGTGTCGAGGATGGTGCGGTCGTCGGTGGCATCGGCACCCACGATCATCTGGGTGCTCTGGCCCGCCGGGGCGAAACGCGGTGCCTTGGCTTCGGCCTCGGCTTCCTCCAGGCCCAGGCGGATATTGCCCATGGTCTTGCGGATGCTGCTGCCGTTCTTTTCCGGCGCCAGCTTGATCAGGCTGCTCTCGGTGGGCAGCTCGATGTTGACCGACAGGCGGTCGGCATAGAGACCCGCCTGGGCGATGATCTCGGGATCGGCGTCGGGAATGGTCTTGAGGTGGATGTAGCCGCGGAACTGGTGCTGTTCGCGCAACAGTTGGGCCACCCGGGTCATCTGCTCCATGGTGTAGTTGGAGGAGCGGATGATGCCGGAGCTGAGGAACAATCCGCTGATGACATTGCGCCGGTAGAAGTCGAGGGTCAGCTGCACCACTTCCTCGGGCGTGAAGCGCGCCCGCGGCACGTTGCTGCTGCGACGATTGACGCAGTACTGGCAGTCGTACTGGCAGAAGTTGGTCAGCAGCACCTTGAGCAGCGCTACGCAGCGCCCATCGGGGGTGAAGCTGTGGCAGATGCCCATGCCATCGGTCGAGCCCAGGCCGTCCTTGCCCTTCGAGCTGCGTTTGGGCGCACCGCTGCTGGCGCAGGACACGTCGTACTTGGCGGCATCGGCGAGAATGATCAGCTTGTCGGCGAGCTCCATCGAGATCTCCTGGACTGTGATTGCATACAGTATCCAGGAAGCGGAGCGTCGTTCAATGGCTTTGCGCCGGGCGGCGCCGAGTGGAGCGACACTCCGCCGGGCGGTAGCGACCCGGCGGAGCGAGGGGCGGGATCAGGACTTGCGGGTGCGCTTGGTACGCGGCTTGTCCGCGACGGGATCGGTTTCCGCCGCCAGGGTATTGGGCTGCTGCAGTACGCGCTTGGCCGACGCGAACCTCTTGGTCCAGTAGGGCTTGCTCAGGTGGTCGACGCGCACGCTCTCGCCACTGCGCGGGGCATGGACGAAACGATCGTTGCCCAGATAGATGGCGACGTGATCGATGCCGCTGCGCTGTCCGGTCTTGAAGAACACCAGGTCGCCGGCCTTGAGATCGCCACGAGCGACCTTGGGGCCCTTGAGCTGGGACAGCTCACGGGAGGTACGCGGCAGCTTGACGTTGTGTACGTCGCGATAGACGTAGTTCACCAGGCCGCTGCAATCCAGGCCGTTCTGCGGATTGGTACCGCCGAAGCGATAGGGCGTACCGACCAAGTCCATGGCGCGGGTCGCGACCTGGGCACCGACGTTGCGGGTGGCAGCCTGGGCGGTGGCCTGCTTACGGTGCAGGGCGCTGGTGGCGCGGGCGGCGTGCTTGGCGCGGGCGGCGGAGGCGGCCTGGGTAGGGTCCACCTTCGCGACGCGGCGAGCGGCGGCCTTGGGTGCGGGAGCGGCGGAGGCGTGCCGGGCGGCGGTCTTGGGAGCTGAAGCGGCGGTGACATGCCGGGCTGCGACCTTGTGGACCGGAGCGGCAGTGCGCGCTGCAGAGTTCTCTTTCGCTTGCACTGCCGCTGGCAGTACAAGACAGGCGGAGAGCCATGTCAGAAGAAATAAACGCATTGTCGTAGGGGTGTCTGAAGATCGAAGCGAGGGATTCTATACCAACCCTGTGGATATTTTGTGCACCTCTCATCAAGAAATTATGTAATTTTTAGCGGAAAGTGAGGTCCCTTGAGCGCCAACCAGTGAGACTCCCTGGGCATTCATCCAGTTTTCGACATAAAGTCACGGTGAAGGTAAGGGTGTAGGTAAGGCGGGTCTTTTCCTTAAGTCGCGAGGTCGTAGGCATGCGGTATCAGGACACCCACAGCAAGGTCATGGGCTATCTGCTGTGGATCTTCGGTTTTCTCGGCGCCCATCGCTTCTACTATGGCAAGCCGGTCACCGGCACGATCTGGTTCTGCACCCTGGGCCTGCTGGGTATTGGCTGGCTGATCGATCTGTTCCTGATCCCGGCCATGGATCGCGAGGCGGATCTGCGCTTCCAGTCCGGCTCCCTCAACTACAGCCTCGGCTGGATCCTGCTGACCTTTCTCGGCCTCTTCGGCGTCCATCGCCTCTACCTGGGCAAGTGGATCACCGCCATCCTCTATTTCTTTACGGCGGGTTTCTTCCTGCTGGGCGTGCTCTACGACTTCTGGACGCTCAACTCGCAGATCTCCGAGGAGAACCGCCGGCGGCTGGTGCGCTAGGTTCGGTTGGGCGACAAGCAGAAGGGGCTCCGCGGAGCCCCTTCTGCTATTCAGGCATCACGCCGGTAGGTGGTGCGGCCACCCACCAGGGTGCGCTCGACGCGTCCCGCCAGGGTGAGGCCCCGGAAGGGGCAGTTGCGGCCGCGGGACAGCCAGGGCGTCGCTGCCTGGGCGGTCGGCTGCTGGGCGAACAGCACCAGGTCGGCCGGCAGGTCCTTGGCCAGGCGGCCCGCGTCGAGGCGCAGGGCCTGGGCCGGACCCTGGGTCAGGCGGGCCAGCAGGGTCGGCAGATCCAGCAGGCCGTCTTCCACCAGCGTCAGGGCCAGCGGCAGCAGCAGTTCGACACTGCTGATGCCCGGCTCGGTGGCGGCGAAGGGGGCCAGCTTGGCATCCGCCTCATGGGGCTGGTGGTGGCTGGAGATGGCACCGATCACGCCGTCTCGCACCCCGGCTCTCAGGGCGTCGCGATCTCGCGCGGTACGCAGCGGCGGCTTGACGTGGTAGAGGCTGGAAAAGCCCTGCAGCGCCTCGTCGGTGAGCAGCAGCTGGTAGAGCGCCACATCGGCGGTCACCGGCAGGCCACGGGCCTGGGCGGCGGCGATCATCTCCACCGCGCGAGCACTGGTCAGCTGCCCGAAGTGGGCGCGTACGCCGCTCTGCTCCACCAGCAGCAGGTCGCGGGCCAGGGCGATGGTCTCCGCCGTCTCCGGAATCCCGGTGAGCCCCAGGAAGCTGGCGGTGGGGCCTTCATGGGCCAGCCCGCCATGGGCCAGATCGGCGTCGAGGGCGGTAAAGACCACAGTGAGGTTGAAGGTGGCGGCATATTCCAGCGCGCGCCGCTGTACCCGCAGATTCTCGAAGGGCTGCAGACCGTTGGTAAAGGCGACGCAACCGGCGTCGCGCAAGGCCATCAGCTCCGACAGCTGCTCGCCGGCCAGGCCCTTGGTCAGGGCGCCGATGGGGTAGACGCGGGCGTGATCGGCGGTGCGCGCCCGATCGAGGATGAGTTCGGCCACCGCGGTGGTGTCCAGCACCGGACGGGTGGTGGGCGGGCAGCACAGGCTGGTGACGCCTCCGGCCGCAGCGGCGCGGGTCTCGCTGTCGACATTGCCCTTGCGGGTCAGGCCCGGTTCGCACAGGGCGACATCCAGGTCGACCAGGCCGGGGGCCAGGATCAGGCCGCTGGCGTCCAGCTGCTCGTCGGCCTGAAAGCCCTGGGGCGCTTCACCGAGGGCCAGGATGCGACCCTGGTCGACATGGACATCGCTGATCTGGTCGAGACCGGTGGCCGGGTCGATCACCCGGGCATTGCGGATGCTCAGGCTCACTGCGCATTCTCCTGTAGCTGACGCTGGGCCGTCTGCCCGCTCATGGTCATCGACAGCACCGCCATGCGGACCGCGATGCCGTAGGTGACCTGGTTCAGGATGACCGACTGCTCGCCATCGGCGACCGCCGATTCGATCTCCACGCCGCGGTTGATCGGGCCGGGGTGCATGACGATGGCATCGGGCTTGGCGCGGGCCAGGCGCTGGCGGGTCAGGCCGAACAGCCGGTAGTACTCTCCTTCGCTGGGCAGCAGGCCACCCTGCATGCGCTCGCGCTGCAGGCGCAGCATGATCACTACGTCCACGCCGTCCAGGCCCTCGGCCAGGTCGGTACAGGTGCGCACGCCATAGAGCTCTTCGAGGCCGACCGGCAGCAGAGTGCGCGGCGCGACCACGCGGATGTCGCGGCAGCCCAGGGTGCGCAGCGCCAGCATGTCGGAGCGGGCGACCCGGGAGTGCAGGATGTCGCCGACGATGGCCACCGAGAGGTTGGCGAAGTCGCCCTTGTGGCGGCGGATGGTCAGCATGTCGAGCATGCCCTGGGTGGGGTGCGCATGGCGCCCGTCACCGCCATTGATGATGGCCACATCCGGGCAGACGTGCTCGGCGATGAAGTGGGCGGCGCCGGAATCGGCGTGGCGCACCACGAACATGTCGGCGGCCATGGCCTCCAGGTTGCGCAGGGTGTCGAACAGCGTCTCGCCCTTGCTGGTGGAAGAGGTGGAGACGTTGAGGGTGATGACGTCCGCCGACAGCCGCTTGGCCGCCAGCTCGAAGGTGGTGCGGGTGCGGGTCGAATTCTCGAAGAAGACGTTGCACACGGTCTTGCCGCGCAGCAGTGGCACCTTCTTCACCGCCCGGGCTCCGACCTCCAGAAAGGAGTCGGCGGTATCGAGCAATTCGGTGAGGAGTTCGGCGGGCAGGTCGTCGAGTGACAGGAAATGGCGCAATTGGCCCTGGGCGTTGAGTTGCAGCGAGCGCGTAGCGTCGGTCATGGCAGCGAATCCAGGTCAGGCGGCGGGGACGTCGCGGTATTCGAGGGCGAGCGGCGAGGGGCCGGTCAGCTTGACGCGCTGGGTGGGGGCCAGGCTCAGGGTGGCGCCCACCACGTCGGGCTGGATCGGCAATTCGCGGGCATTGACGTCCAGCAGGCAGACCAGGGTCACACTGGCGGGACGGCCATAGTCGAAGAGTTCGTTGAGCGCCGCGCGCACGGTGCGACCGCTCATCAGCACATCGTCCACCAGCACCAGGTGGCGACCATCGATCTCGAACGGCAGGGCCGAGGGGCGCACCTGCGGGTGCAGGCCCTTCTGGGTGAAGTCGTCGCGGTAGAAGGAGACGTCCAGGCTGCCCAGCGGGGTGTCCAGGCCGAGTTCGGCCAGCAGGGCCTCGGCGACCCAGAGGCCGCCGGTGTGGATGCCGACGAAGCCGGGATCGGTGATGCCGCGGCGATTCAGCGACAGACGCAGGTCGGCGGCCAGCCGCGGCAGGAGCTCGGCGGGAGAGGGCAGGTGCATGGCTACTCCGATTGCGGGCGCGCGGCCCGTTCCAGTTGTTGGGTCAGCCAGCCTTCCAGGAGGAGGGCGGCGGCAAGGGCGTCCACCGGGCGTTCGCGATAACCGTCGCGCTGACCGCCCTGCAGGCGCTCGCCCTTGGCGGCATAGGTGGTGAGGCGCTCGTCATGGGTATGCACGGGCAGGCCGTAGCGCCCCTGCAGGCGGCGGGCGAAACGTTCGGCGCGCTCGCTCATCTCGCTGGGCGTACCGTCCATGTTCAGTGGCAGACCGACCACCAGGGCGGTGGGGCGCCACTCGTCCAGCAGGCGCTGGATCTGCTGCCAGTCGGGTACGCCGTTCTGCGCCTTGAGGGTGAGCAGTTCACGGGCCTGGCCGGTCACGGCCTGGCCGACGGCGACGCCGATCTGGCGGCTGCCATAGTCGAATCCCAGATAGAGCCCGCTGGGCGCGCTCATGCGTGACCCGCCTGACGCGAGAGCAGCCGCAGGTCGACCCCCAGCAGGGCGGCGGCCGCGCCGAGGCGCTGCTCGCTCGGCGTCTCGAACAGCAGGGCGCTGGTGGCCGGGGTGGTGAGCCAGAGATTGGCCGCCAGTTCCTCTTCCAGCTGGCCGGGGCCCCAGCCGCTGTAGCCGAGGGTGATCAGGTGGCGGCTCGGGCCGGTACCGTCGGAGAGGGCGAAGAGCACGTCCGGCGAGGTGGTCAGGCTCAGTTCTTCGAGTTCCAGGGTGTTCTGGAACACCGGGCCGGCGTCATGCAGGACGAAGCCCCGATCGGTCTGCACCGGGCCACCGGCATAGAGCGCGACCTGGGCATCTTCCTGGGTGACCGGTATCTCAGGGCGCAGCTGTTCGAGCAGGTCGTCCAGGTGCAGGCCATTGGGGCGGTTGATCACCAGGCCCATGGCGCCATCCGGGCCGTGGTCGACGAGGTAGATCACCGTCTCGGCGAAATGGGGATCGTCCATCTGCGGCATGGCGATCAGGAGCTGGTGCTGTAGGGTGGTGCTGGAGGTCGGCTTCATGACCGGCAAGTTTCCCGGTTGCGCGGTCCGGCTTCAAGTCCAACGGCGTCCCGGACTATTGACTGGACAGGCGGTCGCCACGCTCGAAGCGCCAGGTGCGGATGATCTCCAGCCGGTCGATGTCGGCCAGATCGCCGCTGAAGGGAGCGAAGGGTGCCGCCAGCCGGACGATGCGCAGCGCCGCCTGGTCCAGCACCTGGCGTCCCGAGGACTCCAGCACCTGGACCTCGTAGAGCGAGCCGTCCTTGTTGATGGCCACCAGCAGACGCAGGCTGCCGTAGAGGCGGTCGCGCTTGGCCTGCTCGGGGTAGTTGAGATTGCCGATGCGTTCGATCTTGCGCCGCCATTCTTCCTTGTAACGGGCGCCCTTGTCCTTTTGCGTCGAGGCGGCATTGATCCGCCAGATCTTCGGCCGCTTGGCGTATTGCTGGCGTTCCTCGGCGAGCTGGGCTTCCAGGCTGGCGAGTTCGGCGGCCTGGCTGTCGGACTCGGGGCTGGGCGCATCGCGCTGCTCCCGCTCCGGCGTCTCGCGACTGGGTTCGGCCTTGGTCGGCCGCGCGGCGCGGGTGGTCACCGCGGCCTTGGGCGCCTGGGCGCGATCCGCCGCCGGCGGGCGAGCCGGAGGCGCGGCCTGGCGGATCTCGCTGTCGTGGAAAGGCGCCTGCACCGGGGTGCTCGGCGCCGCCGCCTTGTCCAGCGTACCGCTGCCCTGCTGGTTTTCCTGGGCCAGGAAGTCGGCCTGCTTGGGCGCCTCGTCGCTCTTGAAGCTGGCCAGCGTCACCTCCAGGGTGCGACTGATCTGGGTAGGCTCGGGCAGCGAAAAGCCGACGCCGAGAATCAGCACGACGTGCAGCAGGGTCGCGATGAGCAGCGTGAAGCCCAGGCGGTCGGCGGGACGAACCTGGGCGGCGGGGGAGGAGGCGGTGCTGGGCATTGACTGGGTCGGCAAGGGCAGAGGACGCGCGGCAGGGCTGGCGCCAGTCTGCGGATTGTATCCGCGGTTGTCCATGCCGCCGCGGGTGGCATGGACGCGCGCCTCAGCCCGCGCGTTGCTGCGCGATCACGTCCATCAGGCGTTCGGCGATGCGGGTGTCGTAGGCCGCATCGATCTCGCGGATGCAGGTCGGGCTGGTGACGTTGATCTCGGTCAGGTGCTCGCCGATCACGTCCAGACCGACGAAGAGCAGGCCGCGCTTGCGCAATTCCGGACCCACCGTCGCGGCGATCTCGCGGTCCCGTGCCGACAGCGGCTGGGCGACGCCGCGGCCACCGGCGGCCAGGTTACCGCGGGTCTCGCCCTGGGCCGGAATGCGCGCCAGGCAATAGTCCACGGGTTCGCCGTCGATCATCAGGATGCGCTTGTCACCGTCCTTGATACCGGGCAGATAGCGCTGGGCGATGATCTGCTGGGTACCGTGGGCGGTCAGGGTCTCGAGGATCACCGAAAGATTCGGGTCGCCTTCGCGGTGACGGAACACCGAGCTGCCACCCATGCCGTCCAGCGGCTTGAGAATGACGTCGCCGTGGGTGCGGGCGAATTCGCGGATGATGTCGGCGCGGCGGCTGACCAGGGTTGGCGGCGCCAGCTCGGGGAACAGGGTGGCGAAGAACTTCTCGTTGCAGTCGCGCAGGCTGGCGGGACGGTTGACCACCAGGGTGCCGCCACGCTCGGCCTGCTCCAGCAGGTAGGTGGCATAGACGAATTCGTTGTCGAAGGGCGGATCCTTGCGCATCAGGATCACGTCCAGCTCGCGTAGCGGCAGGTCGACGTCTTCGCCAAAGGCGAACCAGCGCTCCGGATCCTGGAACACGTCCAGCTGCCGACCGCGACCGCGGGCCTCGCCATCGACCTGGTACAGGTCCTGCATCTCGAAATAGTGCAGGGTCCAGCCGCGCGCCTTGGCCGCCCACAGCATGGCCATGGAGCTGTCCTTCTTATAGGAGATGCGTTCGATGGGATCCATGACGATCCCCAGACGGATACTCATTGACGCTAGACCTCGGTTCTACGTGGGCAAGGCGTCAGAATAGCCCTTCGATCCCCTTCAGTGCCAATGCTTGCGCGATCGTCGTGGTGGGCGGGCCGGTGGTCCGCCACCAGGGGATCTGCGTGGTACGTCACGGTATTGTGTGCTACAAAGAGGCGCCGCCAAAGTGCCCGGATCGACATCATTCACGTTGCATCGACGATGAGCTGGTAGCTTGAACATGGAACAGTATTCGGAAGGGCTGAAGGTCATGGTGATCGACGACTCGAAGACGATTCGTCGGACCGCCGAGACCCTGCTCAAGAAAGTTGGCTGCGAAGTCATCACTGCCATCGATGGATTCGATGCGCTCGCCAAGATCGCCGATAGTCATCCCCACATCATCTTCGTGGACATCATGATGCCGCGACTGGATGGCTATCAGACCTGCGCGCTGATCAAGAACAACAGCGCCTTCCGCGCGACGCCCGTCATCATGCTCTCTTCCCGTGACGGACTCTTCGACAAGGCCAAGGGCCGCATCGTCGGCTCTGACCAGTACCTCACCAAACCCTTCAGCAAAGAAGAGCTGATCGGTGCGATCAAGACCCACGTCCCCAGTTTCACTCCGCTCGAACAAGCGTCCTGAGTGTCCTGAGGCGGGCGATTCTATCTAGTAGGAAATTTTCATGGCTCGAATTCTGATCGTCGACGACTCTCCCACCGAGATGTACAAGCTCACCGCCATGCTGGAAAAGCATGGTCATCAGGTGCTCAAGGCCGAGAACGGCGCCGACGGCGTCGCCCTGGCCCGCCAGGAGAAGCCCGACGCGGTCCTGATGGATATCGTCATGCCCGGCCTCAACGGCTTCCAGGCGACCCGGCAGCTGACCAAGGATGCCGAGACCAGCCATATTCCGGTGGTCATCGTCACCACCAAGGACCAGGAAACCGACAAGGTCTGGGGCAAGCGCCAGGGCGCCAAGGACTACCTCACCAAGCCCATCGACGAAGACACCCTGTTGCGCACCCTGGCGGGTGTCCTGCAAGGCTGAGGTCTTTCGGCCGTTTCTCGCGGCAGCGCCCCACTGGGCAGGGAATCCTATGAGCGACGCCACCACGCCCTACGAGCTCTTGCGCCTGATCGATCTGCGCTGCCGCGAGCGGGCAGCCGGTCTGCCGGCGCAACAGGAAAACCAGCGCAGCTGGAGTGGCATCGGCTTTCGTCTCGGTGAATTGCGCTTCGTGATTCCCATGGGCGAGGTCAGCGAGATTCTGCCGGAGCCGCGTTTCACCGCTCTGCCCGGCGTCAAGCCATGGCTCAAGGGCGTGGCCAATGTGCGCGGTCGCCTGCTGCCGATCGCCGACCTGGGGCAGTTCCTCGGCGTGAAGATCCAGGCCCTGCGCAAACAGCGGCGGATCCTGATCGTCGACCATGGCGACCTCTTCGTCGGATTGGCGGTTGACGAAGTCCTGGGTATGCAGCATTTCGACATCGAGGCCTATCGCGAACACGCCGACAGCGTGCCGTCAGGCCTGCACTTCTTTCTGGAAGGTGTCTTCCAACGCGACGTGCCCTGGCTGGTCTGCAGCCCGCGCGCCTTGGTCGAGCATCCCGAATTCATGGACGTCGCGGCCTAGGTCGCCAGACGTCCGGACGCTGCAAGGCGGATCGGGGTCGGGATGGCAGGAGCCGTCGCCGACGGGTGGGGGTAGGGCGCCGAACACCGGCTTCAAGCGAACCGGTCTGGCGTCCGACAAGGATAGAACTAAAGGAACCAAGGTCCAGGCGGGGGCCGCTGATGAA
The DNA here is from genome assembly GCF_014522265.1 of Pseudomonas oryzihabitans. GTDB lineage: Bacteria > Pseudomonadota > Gammaproteobacteria > Pseudomonadales > Pseudomonadaceae > Chryseomonas > Chryseomonas aestiva. Next base: position 819,085 of record NZ_CP017024.1, on the reverse strand, counting down.
CAAACTCAATACCGGGAAACTCAACGCGTGGGTCGCGGGCATGTTCGTGGTGCTGATCGTCGCGATCGTGCTGCTGTTCGCCAACTTCGCGTACCTGGGCACCCAGACCAACTACGACAACCAGTACCAGGGCCAGGCCACCGAGCTGCGCATCCTCTCGCAGCAGCTGGCCAAGAGCGCCAGTGAGGCCGCCACCGGCAAGGCCGAGGCCTTCAAGGACCTGCGTCAGGCGCGTGCCGAGTTCGAGCGCCGCCTGAACATCCTGCGCAGCGGTGATCCGCAGACCGGCCTGCCGCCTTCGCCGGCGATCCTCGGTCCGCGTCTGGATACCCTGGAGTCCCAGTGGGAGAACCAGCGCAAGCAGGTCGACAGCATGCTCGGCAGTGAGCAGACCGTGCTGTCCCTGCACCAGCTGTCCGGCGCCCTGGCCGATACCATTCCCCAATTGCAGGTCGAGAACGAAGAGATCGTCGACATCCTGATCGAGCGCGGCGCGCCCGCCAGTCAGGTGGTGGTGGCCCAGCGTCAGGCACTGCTCGCCGAGCGAATCCTCGGCGCCATCAACAAGATCCTCACCGGCGACGAAGCCGCCGTGCAGGCTGCCGACAGCTTTGGTCGCGACGCCAGCCTGTTCGGCCGGGTGCTCAAGGCCATGCGTGAAGGCAATGCCTCCATGGGCATCGCCAAGATCACCGACCCCGAGGCGGTCGGCCGCCTCAACGAAGCCAACAAGCTGTTCGAATTCGTCTCCGGCAACGTCGACGAGATTCTCGCCACCTCACCCGAGCTGCTGCAGATCCGTTCCGCCGTGGGCCTGATCTATCGCGGCTCCCAGGCGCTGCTCGGTTCCGCCTCCGACCTCAGTGGCAGTTATGCCTCCCTGGCCCAGAGCCGCAAGATCAACACCGTGGGCAGCTACCTGCTGGTGTTCATCGCCCTCGGCGCCATCCTCTGCATCGGCTATATCCTGGTCCGCGACACCCGCCGCCGCCTGGCCGAGACCGACGAGAAGAACCAGCGCAACCAGACCGCCATTCTGCGCCTGCTGGACGAGATCGCCGACCTGGCCGACGGTGACCTGACCGTGCAGGCCACGGTGACCGAAGACTTCACCGGCGCCATCGCCGACTCCATCAACTACTCCATCGACCAGCTGCGCGAACTGGTGGAAACCATCAACCAGACCGCTGTCCAGGTGGCCGCCGCCGCCCAGGAGTCCCAGGACACCGCCACGGTGCTGGCCGAGGCCTCGGAACACCAGGCCCAGGAAATCGCCGGGGCTTCCGCGGCGATCAACGAGATGGCCGTGTCCATCGACCAGGTATCCACCAACGCCTCCGAATCCACCGCGGTGGCGGAGCGCTCCGTGGCCATTGCCAACAAGGGCAACCAGGTCGTGCACAACACCATCATCGGCATGGACAGCATTCGCGAGCAGATCCAGGACACCGCCAAGCGGATCAAGCGCCTGGGCGAATCGTCCCAGGAGATCGGCGACATCGTCGGCCTGATCAACGACATCGCCGACCAGACCAATATCCTGGCCCTGAACGCCGCCATCCAGGCCTCCATGGCCGGTGACGCCGGCCGCGGCTTCGCCGTGGTCGCCGACGAGGTCCAGCGCCTCGCCGAGCGTTCCTCGGGCGCCACCAAGCAGATCGAGGCCCTGGTCAAGGCGATCCAGACCGACACCAACGAAGCGGTCATCTCCATGGAGCAGACCACCTCGGAAGTGGTACGCGGGGCCGCCCTGGCCCAGGACGCCGGTGTGGCCCTGGAAGAGATCGAGAAGGTTTCCCAGAGCCTGGCCGGGCTGATCCAGAACATCTCCAACGCCGCGCGCCAGCAGTCCTCGTCCGCCAGCCACATCTCCAGCACCATGAACGTGATTCAGGAGATCACCTCGCAGACCTCGACCGGTACCACCGCCACCGCGCGCAGCATCGGCGAGCTGGCCAAGCTGGCCAGCGAGATGCGGCGTTCGGTTTCGGGCTTCAATCTGCCGAACGAGCAGCCGCTGGGCTGAACACAGCGGCCACATCGTGGTGTGGCGAGGGGGAGACGGGGTGGGGGAGTCGAGTTGGGCGTTGCGCCGTGCTCCCGAGCTGCCGGATGCGGACTTCGAGCGTTGGCGACAGTTGCTGGAAACCCGCGCCGGCATGGTGCTGGACGATCGCCAGCGCAGCTTTCTGCAGATCCAGTTGGCCGCGCGCATGCGCGAACTGACGATCGCGGACTACGACAGCTACTACCAGGTCGTCTGCGCCGGCATCGGCGGGCGCATCGAATGGGTTCGGCTGCTCGACCGCCTGACCATCCAGGCCACCCGCTTCTTTCGCCATCCGCCGTCCTTCGCGCTGCTGGAAACCTATGTGAACGAGTTCGCCAAGACCGCCGAGGGCGATAGCCTGACCCTCTGGAGCCTGGGGTGTGCCAGTGGCGAGGAAGCCTTTTCGATGGCCATCAGCACCGCCGAAGTGCTCACGCGGCAGACGCGCCCGCTGACGTTCGCCCTGACCGGTACCGACATCAGCAGCGAAGCCCTGCGCCAGGCGCGGCAGGGTACCTACAGCCTGCAGCGCCTGGCCGGGGTGCCGGCCGCGCTGCGCGAGCGGTATTTTCGTCTGCGCAGCGATGGCAACTTCGACGTTGCTGCCGGCTTGATGGAGCGACTGTGCTTTGCCCGGCTCAATGTGCTGGAACTGGGCCAGGCCCCCTTGCAGGGGTTCAACGTCATTTTTTGTCAGAACTTGCTGATTTATTTCCGCCGCTGGCTGCGTCGAGACCTGCTCAACCAGCTGGTCCAGCGGCTTGCACCGGGTGGGCTCTTGGTCCTGGGTGTCGGTGAGGTGAGCAATTGGAGCCACCCGCAACTGATACCCGTCGATCATCCCGAAGTCCTGGCGTTCACCCGCCAGCTGGACCACCCGGCATGACAGGAGCCGAGATGATCGATCGACACGACTACGTAGCTCTCGAGTGGGTCAAGGGCGAGATCGCCGAAACCTTGCAGCAGGCCCGCAAGGCGCTCGAGGCGTTCGTCGACAACCCGCACGACCGTAGCCGCCTGGGTTTCTGCCGGACCTATGTGCATCAGGTCTACGGCACCTTGCAGATGGTGGAGTTCTACGGCGCCGCGCTGCTCGCCGAGGAGATGGAGCTGCTGCTGCAGGCTCTTCACGAAGAGCGGGTGAACAGCTCCGACGAGGCGCTGGAAGTGCTGATGCAGGCCATCCTGCAGGTACCGCCCTATCTGGATCGGGTCCTCGAGGCCCGCCGCGATCTGCCTCTGGCCATCCTGCCGCTGCTCAACGACCTGCGGTCGGCGCGCGGCGAGAAGCTGCTCTCCGAGACCAGCCTGTTCTCGCCGGATCTGTCCGCCACGCCGCTGTCGCTGAGCGATGCCGAACTGGCCGACCGCGCCGCGCCGGACTGGCTGCCGCGCCTGCGCAAGTTGCGCCAGGCGCTGCAGGGCGCCCAGGTCGGACTGTTCCGCGACCGCGATGTCCAGCTGCACCTGGATTACCTGCTGCGGGTCTTCGAGCGCCTGGACCAGCTCTGCGCCGGTTCGCCCTTCGGCGCGCTCTGGCCGGTGGCCGCAGGCCTCACCGAATTGCTGCAGGCCGGCGAGCTGGACAACAGCAGTTCGATCCGCGGCCTGTTGCGGCAACTGGATCGCGAACTCAAGCGACTCATCAGCGATGGGGTGACCACCCTCAATCAGCCGGCGCCGGCCGATCTGCTGAAGAATCTGCTGTTCTACCTGGCCAAGGCGCCGGTGCAGAGTCCGCGCATCGCCGCACTCAAGGCGCACTATCGCCTCGACGAGGCCCTGCCGGATGCCGAGCTGGTGGGCTTCGAGCGCTCGCGCATCGTCGGTCCGGATCGCGAAGCCATGCGCTCGGTGGTGACCGCGCTGTGCGAAGAGCTGGTGCAGATCAAGGACAGCCTGGACCTGTTCGTGCGCAGCGATCGCCAGCAGCCCGCCAGCCTGCGCGGCCTGCTGGCCCCGCTCAAGCAGATCGCCGATACCCTGGCGGTGCTGGGCTTCGGTCAGCCGCGCAAGGTGGTGCTCGAACAGCACGAAGCCGTCGCCGAACTGGCCGAGGGCGTGCGCGAGGCCAGCGACGCCGCCCTGATGGATATCGCCGGGGCGCTGCTCTATGTCGAAGCCACCCTGGCCGGCATGGTCAGCGGCAACGAGGTGGGCGATGCCGAAGAAAGCCGGCTGCCCACCACCGACATCGATCAGCTGCATCGGGTGGTGGTGCGCGAGGCGCGCAATGGCCTGGAGCAATCCAAGGATGCCATCATCGAGTTCATCGCCTCCCAGTGGAACCATGTCCACCTGGAGTCGGTGCCCCTGTTGCTGACCCAGGTCCGTGGCGGCCTGGCGATGATCCCGCTGGAACGGGCCGCGGGCCAGGTGCAGGCGGCCAACGACTATATCTGCCAGCAGCTGCTGGGCAAGCAGGCCGTGCCGGACTGGCAGAGCCTGGACACTCTGGCCGACGCCATCACCAGCGTCGAGTACTATCTGGAGCGCCTGGCGGAAGATCCCTCCACGCCCCACGACATGATCCTCGACATCGCCGACGAGAGTCTCATCGCCCTCGGCTATCCGCCCAGGGTGGCTGGCGAAGGCGAGGCGGCGGCAGCGCCCCTGGCCTCCGGTGAGGTCGCGCCGCCGGCTCTGGATCTGCCGGAAGACCAGCCCCTGGTTGCCGAACCGGTGACCGAAGAGGCGCTGGAATTTACCGCGCTGCCGGTCGAGGAACATGTATACGCCGGCGAAGCTTCGCCGGCCGAGTTCGAGTCAATCGCAGCGGAAGCGCCGCTGACCGCCGATCTTCTGGAGGCAGACGCGGCGGCCGAGGGGGCGGATGACGAGCCGCTCGGCGAGACCGCGCCCGCGCATGACGAACCCGAGGCGCTGCTGGCCGACAGCGAGGCGGACAGCCTGTCGCTGGCGACCGCCGATGCCGATGCCGATGTGATCGCCGAGGTATTGGCCGCGCCGGTCAGTCCCATCAACCCCCGGCAGCGCAGGTGCCGCACGCGCTGCTGCCGCCCGCCGCCGACGCCGAGCCGGTCGAGGACGAACTGCGCGAGGTCTTTATCGAAGAGGCCGGCGAGGTCCAGGCGGAGCTGGAACGCTGGCTGCCGATCTGGGAGGCCGAGCCCGAGCAGCGCACCGCCCTGAGTGAATTGCGGCGCAATTTTCACACCCTCAAGGGCAGTGGCCGCATGGTCCAGGCACTGGTCATCGGCGAATTGGCCTGGGCCCTGGAAAATCTGTTCAATCGCCGGCTGGACCACAGCGTCGCCCACAGCACCGCCCTGCAGACGGTGGTCGAGCAGACCTGCGCCCTGCTGCCGGAGCTGGTCGAGGAGTACGCCGAAAATCGTCAGCGGCAGCGCGACGACGTCGACTGGCTGGCCCACGCCGCTCATGCGCTGGCCCGTAACGAAGCCTTGCCCGAGCGTACCTCACCGGGCAGCGCAGCCGCCTCCGCGCCGGCGACGCTCCCCGAAGCGGAGGTGCTTGAGCCTGAGGTCGCGGCACCCGTCGCCGCCGAAGCCGATACCCAGCTGCTGGATATCTTCCGCACCGAGGCCCAGGCGCACCTGGAAACCGTGCGCCGCTTTCTCGAGCAGTCCGAAGCCGGCAGTGCCCAGCCGGTCTCCGACAATCTGTTGCGTGCCCTGCACACCCTCAAGGGCAGTGCCCATATGGCGGGCAGTTCGCCGATGGCCGAGCTGGCGTCCGCGCTGGAACGGCTGGCCAAGGAATACAAGCTCGCCCATATCGCCTTCGCCGAACCCGAGTGCGCCTTGCTGGCCCGGGGTGCCGAGTTGCTGGAGCAGCGCCTGGGCGAACTCGACGAAGGGGCGCTGGCAACGCCGCTGGCAGGCGCGCCGGACGTCATCTCGTCCTGCGAAGCGCTGCTGGAGGAGCTGGATCCCCAGTTGCCGCTGCCCGAGGCACCGCTGCCGGAGCAGCGTGACATCCTGCGGCTGACCGATTTCCTGATGCCCGGAATGGACCTGTTGCTGGAGGCCGATGAGCGCCTGCATGCCTGGCGGACCGGTGGTGACCAGGCGGCCTGCGCGGACCTGCTGGCCGAGCGGCTGAATACCTTTGCCGATGGGGCCGCCCGGGTCGGACTGGCCGATGTCGAGCAACTCGCTGAAGCGCTGCAGGTGGTTTATGCCGCCGCGGCGAGCGGTTCGCTGCCCGCCGACGAGGCCTTCTTCCGCGAAGCGGCAGAGGCCCAGGAAGCCCTGATCAGCATGCTCAACCAGCTGGCCGGTGGCATGCGGGCCACGCCGAGCGAAGAGCGGATCCAGGGCCTGCGCGGCCTGCTGGCCGGCATTCTCGCCGGGTTGCCAATGGCTGCCACCAATCTGCTGGCCGAGCCCGAACCCGAAGAGCTTTTCGATCCGGCAACGGCCACGCCGGTCGCACCCGAGCTGGCGCTGGACGTCGAATTGCCCGCCGAAGCCGAAGCCGAAGCCGAAGCCGAAGCCGAAGCCGAAGCCGAAGCCGAGCCTGAGCTGGAGTCGCTGAATCAGCCGGAAGAGCTGCTGCCACCTTTGGTGGACAGCGAGCCGGCGGAGGCCGTCGCGGTCGAGCCCGAGGCTGCCGAGCCCGTCGATCCGGAGATGCAGCTGATCTTCCTCGAGGAAGCCCAGGATCTGCTGGATAGCGCCGACCGGGCCCTGAAGCGTTGGCTGGTGGAGCCGCAGCAGCGCTTCCACCTCGGCACCCTGCAGCGCGATCTGCATACCCTCAAGGGCGGCGCCCATCTCGCCGGGGTGATGCCGGTCGCGCGTCTGGCGACGGAGCTGGACGCCATCTACGAAGGCCTGCTCGATGGCCGTCTCGCCGGTGGCGCCGAACTGGGCAACCCCCTGCGTGACGCCCATGGCTGCCTCGCCGCGCAGCTCGAAGAGCTGGCGGCGGGTGACCCGGTCAGTGAGCATGGCGAGCAGGTCGAGCGCCTGCAGCGCATCCGTACCGGCCATCTCGATGAACGGCTGGGATCGGACGCCGCCGGGTCTACCCCAGGCGAGTTTGAGCTCGGCGAAGCCATCGCGGACCAGCCGACGGCTGCGGAGTCGTCGCTGTGTGCGCCGACGCCCCTGGCCGCCGCGCCGGAGTCGGACGAGGGACCCGACGCCGAGTTGCTGGCCATCTACATCGAAGAGAGTCGCGACCTGCTCGACAGCATGGCGAACTCGCTGCGCGCCTGGGAAGCCGAACCGCACAACAGTCTCGAACTGGAATCCCTGCTGCGCGACCTGCATACCCTCAAGGGCGGTGCGCGCCTGGCCGAGGTGGATGCCATCGGCGATCTGGCCCATGCCCTGGAGGCCTTCTACGAGGGCCTGGCACGGGGAAGGATCAAGCCCGGTGCCGACCTGGGCAGTCTGCTGCAGCACTGCCACGATCGTCTGCACGAACAACTCGAAGCCCTGGCCCAGGGGCAGGCTTCGGCGCCGGCTGGCGACCTGATCGAGGCCTTGCGTGACTACCGCGGCGAGCCGCTGGCGGCCGGCGTGAAGGCCGCGCCCGTGGTTGCCGCACCGGTCTTCGACGCCGACACCGATGCGGAAATCCTCGAAATCTTCATGGAGGAAGCCCAGGACCTGCTGGTCAGCATGGACGAGGCCCTGGCGGACTGGCCGGCCGCGCCCGACGTGGCGGTGGACGAGTTGCTGCGCTGCCTGCATACCCTCAAGGGTGGTGCGCGCCTGGCCGGTCTGCACGGCCTGGGTGAGCAGGCCCATGAGCTGGAACAGCAACTGGCGGAATTGCGCTCGCTCGCCGTGGGATTGAGCGAGGACGATCGCGAGCGGGTACGCGCCCTGGCGACCCAGGGGGTCGACGGACTGCAGCTGGCGGTCGCCCAGCTGGCACTGCCGGCCGCCGCTCCGGCGAGTACGTCCCCGGTGCCGGTCGAGACGGCCGAAGCCGAAGCCGAAGTCGCGATCGAGTCTGATCTGCCGGCGGCCGCGGACCTGGCCGTGGATGACGAGACGCCAGGCCCAGACGCCGAGCCCGGCGTCGCGAGCCCGCTCGCCATATCGCCTGAGCAGGACATCGCGGCACCGGTCATGGTGGCGGCCGAGACGCCTGCGCCAGCGGCTGCGCCGCTGCCCTTCGTGCAGCGCCTGCAGCAGGTCCGCCAGCAGGCGGCGCAGCGGCGCTCTTCCCAGGAACTGGTGCGGGTACCGGCCGCGTTGCTGGAACAGCTGGTCAACCTGGCGGGCGAGACCTCGATCTTCCGCGGCCGCGTCGAACAGCAGGTCAGCGACATCGGTACCACTCTCGGCGAGATGGAAGCCACCATCGAGCGGGTCCGCGATCAGCTGCGCCGGCTGGATACCGAGACCCAGGCGCAGATCATCAGTCGCCACCACGAAGACGTGGATCGCGCCGGCTACGAGGATTTCGACCCCCTGGAGCTGGATCGCTATTCCCAGCTGCAGCAGCTGTCCCGGGCGCTGTTCGAATCGGCTTCCGACCTCCTGGATCTGAAGAACACCCTGGGCCAGCGCAATCGCGATGCCGAGACCCTGCTGCTGCAACAGGCGCGGGTCAACACCGAGTTGCAGGAAAGCCTCATGCAGACCCGCATGGTGCCTTTCGAGCGCATGGTGCCGCGACTGCACCGGGTGGTACGCCAGGTCAGCGCCGAACTGGACAAGCCGATCGAGCTGCGCGTCGACAACGCCGAAGGCGAGCTGGACCGCACGGTGCTGGAGCGGATCATTCCGCCGCTGGAGCACATGCTGCGCAACGCCATCGACCACGGGGTCGAGGACGCCGCCGGGCGCCAGCGCGCCGGCAAACCGGCCGAGGGCGTGATCAGCCTGGATCTGCGCCGTGAAGGCGGCGACATCATCCTGACCCTGGCCGATGACGGCCGGGGCATCGACCTGGCCGCGGTGCGCCGCAAGGCCATCGAGCGCGGCCTGATGGCGGAAGACGCGCAACTCACCGATCAGGACCTGCTGCAGTTCATCCTCGAATCCGGCTTCTCCACGGCGCCGACCGTCACCCAGATTTCCGGGCGGGGCGTGGGCATGGACGTGGTGCACCAGGAGGTGAAGCAACTCGGCGGCAACATGGACATCCACAGCGTGGCGGGCGAGGGGACGCGCTTCACCATCCGCTTGCCGTTCACCGTGTCGGTGAACCGCGCGCTCATGGTGCATGCCGGCGATGACCTCTATGCCGTGCCGCTGAACACCATCGAGGGTATCGTGCGGGTGACCGCGGCCGATCTCGAGCGCTATTACCGCCCGGGGGCGACGACCTTCGAATACGGCGGCCAGCACTATGACCTGCGCTACCTGGGCCATCTGCTCAACAACGGCCAGCAGCCCAAGCTGAGCGGCCAGAGCCTGCCGCTGCCGGTAGTGCTGGTGCGTTCCGCCGAATACGCGGTAGCCGTGCAGGTGGATGCGGTGGCCGGCTCGCGGGAGATCGTGGTGAAGAGCCTCGGTCCGCAATTCGCCGGGGTACCGGGCCTGTCCGGTGCCACCCTGCTGGGGGACGGGCGCGTGGTGGTGATTCTCGACCTGCTGGCGATGATCCGCAGCCAGCGCGCCAGCGGCGAAGAGCTCGCCCGGCTGGCGCAGGGCCCGGCCACGGTGGCCGAGGTCACCCGGCCGGCGCTGGTCATGGTGGTGGACGATTCGGTCACGGTGCGCAAGGTCACCAGCCGCCTGCTGGAACGCCACGGCATGGAAGTCTTCACCGCCAAGGACGGGGTGGATGCCATCGCCCAGTTGCAGGAGCGGCAGCCGGACATCCTGCTGCTGGACATCGAGATGCCACGCATGGACGGCTTCGAGGTGGCGACCCTGGTGCGCCATGACCCGCGCCTCAAGGACCTGCCGATCGTGATGATCACCTCCCGAACCGGGGAAAAGCACCGCGAGCGGGCGCTGAGCCTGGGCGTGAACGAATATCTGGGCAAGCCCTACCAGGAGAGCGAACTCCTGGCCCACATCCATCGGTTGGTCAGGCAAGATGACTGAGATGCACACCGCCCGCGTCGCCATCCTGGCCGACAGTCCGCTGCAGCGCCACGTGCTGCAGCAGGTGCTGGCCGACAATGGCTATCACGTCGTCCTCAACAGCGATCCGGAGCGCTTCGACGAAGCGGCCTGGCCCACGGTCGCGACCGACCTGTGGCTGATCGACCTGAGCCAGACGGAGGAGTCGCCACTGGTGGACGCGCTGCTGGAGGGGGCCGAGGTGCCCATCCTGTTCGGCGAAGGCCAGGCCCCGAGCGTTTCACCGACCCCTTCACCCAGTGGGAAAAGCGCCTGATCGGCAAGCTCAAGCGGCTGATCGGCGATCCGGTGGCGGCGGTCGGCCCGGCCCTGGAAACCCTGCTGCAGGACCAGCCGCGACCGCCGCGCCTGACCCTGCCGGAACCCCTGGCCAATCTGCCGCTGCCAGCCGGCGATCCGGCCCCCGAGGTCTGGTTGCTGGCCGCGTCCCTGGGCGGTCCGGCGGCGGTGAAGGCCTTTCTCGATGCCCTGCCGGGCGGTCTGCCGGTCGGCTTCCTCTATGCCCAGCACATCGGCGACGGCTTTGCCGCCAGCCTGCTGCGCGCGGTCGGCCGGCACAGCCAATGGCATATCCAGGGCGCGCGCCCGGGTGAGCCGGTACGCTGCGGCGAGGTGGTGGTGGTGCCGACCCAGCAGGAGCTGACCTTTCGCGCCTCTGGTGCCCTGGACATCGTCGAGCGCGCCTGGCCCGAGCCCTATACGCCGTCGATCAGCCAGATGATGCTCAATCTGGCGCAGCACTTCGGCGCGCGCTGTGGGGTCATCGTCTTCAGCGGCATGGGCAACGACGGCACCGCTTCGGCGCCCTATGTGCGGCGTCGCGGTGGCACGCTCTGGACCCAGTCGGCGAGCACCTGCATCGCCCCGAGCATGCCGGAAAGCCTGCGCGAATCGGGTCTTGCGACCCTTACCGCCGATCCCCGCGGCCTGGCCGAAGCCCTGGTGGCGCGCCTGGCCGAGCAGCGAAGCTAAAGGAATTCCCCATGTCGACCGCCGCTCCCGCCGAACACCTGACCGGTCTGCTGCTGACCCTGGCCGATCGTACCCTGCTGCTGCCCAACGCGGCGGTCGCCGAGCTGGTGCCCTGTCGCGAGATCCGGCCGCTGCCGGTGCAGCCGGACTGGTGCCTGGGCCAGGTCGCCTGGCGCGATCTGCGCCTGCCGCTGATCAGTTTCGAAGCGCTGTCCAGCGGCAGTGCCGCGCAATTCGATGGCGATCGCCATGCGCGGGTGGCCATCCTCAACGCCCTGGGTGGGCGTGAGCGGGTGCGCTTCCTGGCGCTGCTGATCCGCAGCATTCCGCGCTCGTTGCGCATCACCCCGGAGCTGGTCGCCGCCGAGGTGCCCCTGGCCGCCCTGGAGCTGGGCGCCGTGGCCTACGAAGGCGGCACGGCGCGCATTCCCGATCTGATCGGCGTAGAAGAACGGCTGGCCGCTGCTGGTGTGTTCTAGGACTGCCGGGTGAGGCGCATCTTGCCGTTTTCATCCAGGCTGACAGCGACTCCGCGGTAATCCGCCAGGGTCGGCAGCCCTAGGTCCAGCGGCTGGCGATGGGTCGCGGTGATGGCCACGGCATCGGCGCCGGCCGCCTTGGCCGCGGCAAAGCCGGCGTGGGCATCCTCGAACACCAGGCAGTCGCCGATCGCCACTCCCAGCTTGCGCGCACCCGCCAGGAAGCAGTCCGGCGCGGGCTTGCCCTGGGTGACGTCTTCGGCGCAGATCATCACCGGCGGCAGGGCCATGCCGGCCGCGGCGAGCCGCACTTCCGCCAGCCGGCGCGAGGCCGAGGTGACCAGCGCCCAGCTGCCGGCTGGCAGACTGGCGAGAAAGGCCGCCGCGCCGGGGATTTCCTGGATGTCGGCGACGTCGGCGATCTCCAGTTCGGTGATGGCGCGGGTCTCGGCGTCGATGTCCGCGCCCGCCGGGGCGAAGCGTTGCACCGTTTCCACCGCCCGCACTCCGTGCATCACGGCGAGGACGTCCGCCGGATCGAGGCCGTGGCCGAGTGCCCAGGTGCTCCAGGCGCGTTCGGCGGAGGCCACGCTGGTGAGCAGGGTGCCGTCCATGTCGAACAGGAAGGCGGCGTAGGGGCGAGAGGGCAGGGTCATCCGGGGCTCCAAAACTATCCGTGGGGAAAGGGGCGGACCACTGCGGGGCAGCGGTCAGGGGGGCGGCTCAGGGGGTCTGGAAATCACCCCAGAGTTGCTGGGCCACGCTCAGGGCCACCACCGGGGCGGTCTCGGTGCGCAGCACCCGCGGCCCCAGGCGGGCCGGCTGGAAACCGGCGGCGCGGGCAGCCGTGACTTCGGCCTCGCTCAGGCCGCCTTCAGGACCGATCAGCAGGGCCAGGCGGGTAGGCCGGGCATGGCTTTCCAGAGGCTCCGCCACCGGGTGCAGGACCAGCTTGAGATCGGCGTCCAGCGCGGCCTGCCAGTCGGCCAGCAACTGCGGCGGATGGATCAGCGGCACCGTGGAGCGACCGCACTGTTCGCAGGCGCTGATGGCGACCTGGCGCCAGTGCTGCAGGCGCTTGTCGGCGCGCTCGTCCTTGAGGCGCACCTCGCAGCGTTCGCTGACCAGCGGGGTGATCTCGGCCACGCCCAGTTCGGTGGCCTTCTGGATCGCCCAGTCCATGCGCTCGCCGCGGGACAGGCCCTGGCCGAGGTGGATGCGCAGCGGCGAATCGGGTTGGCCGGGCAGTTCCTCGGTCAGCTCGACGCTGAGGGTCTTCTTGCCCACCGCGGTGACCTGGCCGAGGTATTCGCGGCCGCTGCCGTCGAACAATTGCATGGCATCCCCCGGCGCCAGGCGCAGCACGCGGCCCAGGTAGTGGGCCTGGGCCTCGGGCAGGTCGAGGTGGCCGAGGGCCAGGGGCAGGTCGAGGTGGCAGCGGGTTAGACGCATGGCGGACTCCAGATCAGCCGGGATCGCGGTGGTTGGGGTGCAGGTCGCTCAGGGCGACGCTGACCGAGGTGCGGGTGGCAAGCTCGATGCCTTCGCTCGCCACCTCGGCGAGGAAGTCGATCTGCTCGGGGGTGATGACATAGGGCGGCAGGAAGTAGACCACGTTGCCCAGGGGTCGCAACAGGGCGCCACGGGAGAGGGCGTGCTGATAGACGGCGAGACCGCGGCGCTCCTGCCAGGGGTAGGGCGTACGGCGGGCCTTGTCGGCGCTCATCTCGATGGCCAGGGCCATGCCGGTCTGGCGCACCTCGCCCACGTGGGGATGATCGACCAGGTGCGCGGTGGCCTCGGCCATGCGCCGGGCCAGGGGCTTGTTGGCCTCGATGACGTCGTCCTGGGCGAAGATGTCCAGGGTCGCCAGGGCGGCGGCGCAGGCCAGCGGATTGCCGGTGTAGCTGTGGGAATGCAGGAAGGCGCGCAGGGTGTGGTAGTCGTCGTAGAAGGCCTGGTAGACCGCATCGGTGGTGAGGCAGGCGGCCAGCGGCAGGTAGCCGCCGGTGAGGGCCTTGGACAGGCAGAGGAAATCCGGACGGATGCCGGCCTGCTCGCAGGCGAACATCGTCCCGGTGCGACCGAAGCCCACGGCGATCTCGTCGTGGATCAGGTGCACGCCATAGCGATCGCAGGCCTCGCGCAGGAGGCGCAGATAGACCGGGTGGTACATGCGCATGCCGGTGGCGCCCTGGATCAGCGGCTCGACGATGACCGCGGCGACGCTGGCGTGGTGCTCGGCCAGGGTGCGCTCCATGTGCGCGAACATCTGCCGCGAATGCGCTTCCCAGTCCATGCCCTCGGGGCGCAGGTAGCAATCGGGACTGGGCACCTTGAGGGTGTCCAGCAAGAGACCCTGGTAGGTCTCGGTGAACAGCGCCACGTCACCCACCGACATGGCCGCGACCGTCTCGCCGTGGTAGCTGTTGGTCAGGGTGACGAAGCGGCGCTTTTCCGGCTGGCCCACGTTGCGCCAGTAGTGGTAGCTCATCTTCAAGGCCACCTCGATGCACGAGGAGCCGTTGTCGGCATAGAACACCCGGTCGAGGCCGGCCGGGGTCAGGGCGACCAGGCGCTCGGACAGTTCGATCACCGGCTGGTGGCTGAAGCCGGCGAGGATGACGTGCTCCAGCTGGTCGACCTGGGCCTTGATGCGCTCGTTGATGCGCGGATTGGCGTGGCCGAAGACATTGACCCACCAGGAACTGACGGCATCCAGGTAGCGCTTGCCGTCGAAGTCCTCCAGCCAGACGCCTTCGCCACGGCGGATCGGGATCACCGGCAGCTGCTCGTGATCCTTCATCTGGGTGCAGGGGTGCCAGAGCACCTCCAGGTCACGGCGCATCCAGTCGTGATTGGTCATTGGCGTCTCCTGGCGGCGGGCCCGGCGATAAAAAGGGGGCGCAAGCCTAAGCCAGGGCGCGCGACGGGAGCAAGGCGCGGGCCGATTGCCGGTCATGGCGCCGTCTGGTTGCCCCGGGGCCGCTGGCGTATGCTGCGCCACCGCCGTTTCCCGGTCCCAGGAGTCTAGAAAAGATGTCGTCGCGTTGGACAGGTTTTACCGTCTGCTTGGCAGCCGGCGTATTCGCTACCAGCCTGAGCGCAGGCGCTGCCGAGAAGGCCCATAAAGAGACGCACAAGGCGCCGGAAAAGGCTACCGCGGCACCCGTAGCGCCCAGTGGTCCCTCGGTGATCGTGGTCGGTGCCGGCATGGCCGGTCTGGCCTCGGCCTATGAACTGCAGCAGGCCGGCTGGAACGTGACCCTGCTGGAAGCCGGCGCGCGCGTCGGCGGTCGTTCCGGTCTCGCCTCCAGCGAATGGATCGGCGACACCAAGGCCCAGCCGGTGCTCAACCACTACCTGGACACCTTCAAGCTCAAGACCGTGGACGCGCCGTCCTTCGTGCGCACCCCGGGCTATCTGATCGAAGGCCAGTACTTTTCCCAGGAAGACCTGGCGCAGAAGATGCCGGCCGTGGCCGATGCCCTCAAACGCGTCGACAAGTCCCTGGACGATCTGGCTGCCGCCATCAGCGATCCGCTGCAGCCGACCGCCACCCCGACCCTGCACGCCCTCGACCAGATCAACGCCGCCACCTGGCTGGACAAGCAGAATCTGCCGCCGGTGGCGCGCCAGCTGATCAACCAGCGCATCCGCGTCCGCTACGACGAGCCCTCGCGGCTGTCGCTGCTCTATCTGGCCCAGCAGACCCGCGTCTATCGCGGCGTCGACGACAAGGACCTGCGCGCCTCCCGTCTGCCCGGTGGCAGCGAGGTGCTGGCCCAGGCCTTCGTCAAGCAGATCAAGACGATCAAGACTGACAACAAGGTCTCCAGCATCGTCCAGGACAAGGATGGTGTCGTGGTCAAGGCCGGTGCCACCGGCTACAAGGCCGACTACGTGGTGATGGCGGTGCCGCTGCGCGCCCTCGGCCAGGTGCAGATGACCCCGGCGCTGGATGCTACCCAGCAGGCGGCGATCAAGGGCACCACCTATGGCTGGCGCGACCAGATCCTGCTCAAGTTCAAGACCCCGGTGTGGGACAGCAAGTCGCGCATGAGCGGCGAGATCTACAGCGACCAGGGCCTGGGCATGCTGTGGGTGGAGCCGGACGTCAAGGGCGGCGCCAATGTGCTGGTTAACCTGGCCGGTGACAGCGCGCGTCTGGTGCAGGCCTTTGGCGACAAGCAGATGGTCGATCAGGTGCTGATCCGCTTCCACGCCTTCTATCCCAAGGCGCGGGGTGCCTTCTCCGGCTACGAAGTCCGTCGCTACAGCCGCGATCCGGGCGTGGGCGGTGCCTACCTGGCCTATGGTCCGGGCCAGATCACCCGCTACTGGCGGCTGTGGGAAAAGCCCGCCGGCCGGGTGATCTTCGCCGGCGAGCACACCGATCCGCTGCATCCGGGCACCCTGGAAGGCGCCCTGGCCAGCGGTCAGCGCGCTGCCGGTCAGGTCCGCGATCTCAAGGCCGGCAAGGCCGTGGTGCCGGTCGTGGCCAGTGCCAAGACCGCTGCCCAGCCGGCTGCTGCGCCCAAGGCCGCCGCCGCTGCGCCGGCCAAGGACAGTGGCGAGCACGGCTTCTTCTGGAAGCTGTTCCACTGGTCGTTCTGATCCCTGCCTGAGCCCGGGCGCTGCCATCGCGCAGCGTCTGGGTCGGAGCGGACGGGGCCTTCGCGCGCCGTCCGATCCATCGATTCCTTCGATATTGATTCGATACTTTTTCCGCTTTCCATCGATACGTTTGCGGCTAGGCTTAGGCAAAGCTTTTTCAGGAGAGAAAAGCGATGCACTGGCGCAACGATGGCCTTCGCTACGGTCTGGTAAGTCTGGTTCTGCATTGGGTCATGGCCCTGGCGATCGTCGCCATGTTCGCCTCCGGCCTGTGGATGCGCACCCTGGACTACTACGACACCTGGTACCACACCGCCCCGAACTGCATAAGAGCGCCGGCATCCTCTTGCTGATCGCCCTGGTGCTGCGCCTGCTCTGGCGCCTGGTCAGTCCGCCGCCGCCGGTGGAGGGCAGCCCCCTGGTGCGCCGCGCCGCCGGTGCCGGGCACTTCCTGCTCTATGGGCTGATGCTCAGCGTCATGGTGGCCGGCTATCTGATCTCCACCGCCGATGGCGTGGCCATCGATGTCTTCGGCTGGTTCAAGGTTCCGGCGACCCTGAGCGGCCTGCCGGATCAGGCCGATACCGCCGGCAAGATCCACCTCTGGTTCGCCTGGACGCTGATCGTCCTGGCCGGTCTGCACGTGGTGGCCGCGCTCAAGCACCATTTCGTCGACCGCGACGGCACCCTGGTCCGCATGCTCGGTCGGGTCCACACTCCTTCCTGATGTTCGCTTCCCACCACCACCTGGAGCTCCATCCAATGCTGAAGAAAACCGTTGCCGCCCTGGCCCTGGGTACCGCTCTGCTGGGCGCTGGCCAGGCCATGGCCGCCGACTACAAGATCGACAAGCAGGGCCAGCACGCCTTCATCCAGTTCCGCATCCAGCACCTGGGCTACAGCTGGCTGTACGGCACCTTCAAGGACTTCGACGGCAACTTCAGCTTCGATGCCAAGGATCCGTCCGCCGACAAGGTCAAGGTGACCATCAACACCGACAGCGTCGACACCAACCACGCCGAGCGTGACAAGCACCTGCGCAGCGCCGACTTCCTCAACGTCGCCGCCCATCCCCAGGCCAGCTTCGAATCGACCAAGGTCACTCCCACCGGCGATGGCACCGCCGACGTCACCGGCAACCTGACCCTGAACGGCGTGACCAAGCCGGTCACCATCAAGGCCCACTTCATGGGCGAGGGCAAGGACCCGTGGGGTGGCTACCGCGCCGGCTTCGAGGGCACCACCACCCTCAAGCTCAAGGACTTCAACATCCAGAAGGACCTCGGCCCGAAATCCCAGGAAGTGGAATTCATGCTGTCCTTCGAAGGCGTGCGCCAGTAACGGGACGCCCGCAGGTTGTAACCAAAGATGCCGGATTCGTCCGGCATTTTTATGCCTGGTCGTTTTTGCCGACGAGGCGGGCGACACCGGGATTCCCCGGCAGAACTCGCCTCCCGCCTCATGGTCTGCTACCGAGGTCGGTCGCACTGGCCTGACTTCTGTCGGCATAGCCATTTTCACGAGACGTCGGAGTAGCCGGCGAGATACCCGAGTAAGGCGCTTGGGTTATTTACAAACAGTCGTGAACGTAAGTATATTTGTCTGATAATAATTCCTATGCTCGAGCCGGTGCGGATCCACAAGGCGCGCTGCGCATGCTCATTTCCCCGCTTTCAAGGACTTTTGATATGCAGATCAAGCCGGCGCATGCCTTTTTCGCTCCCGCCCTGCTGGCCGTGGCCCTGGCCCTGGGTGCCTGCGGCAAGCAGGACAACAAGGACCAGCAGCAACAGCAGCAGAAGCCCCCGGAGGTCGGGGTGGTGACGATGCAGCCTCGCACCGTCACCCTGACCGACGAATTGCCCGGGCGCACGTCCGCCTTCCGCATCGCCGAGGTGCGGCCGCAGGTGAGCGGCATCCTGCTCAAGCGCTATTTCACCGAAGGCGCCGACGTGAAGGCCGGTACCCAGCTCTATCAGATCGATCCGCGTACCTACGAGGCCAACGTCAATTCCGCCAAGGCCTCCCTGGCCCAGGCCCAGGCGACCCTGGCCTCCAACCGGCTCAAGGCCCAGCGCTATGGCGCCCTGGTCAAGGAGCAGGCGATCAGCAAGCAGGAAGCCGACGATGCGCTGTCCATGCAGCGGCAGAACGAAGCCCAGGTGGAATCGGCCAGGGCCGCCCTGCGCAACGCCGAGATCAACCTGGCCTACACCAAGGTCGCCGCGCCCATCTCCGGGCGCATCGGGCGCTCGATGATGACCGAAGGCGCCCTGGTCACCGCCGACCAGACCAGCGCTCTGACCAGCATCACCCAGCTCGATCCCATCTATGTCGACGTGACCCAGTCCGCCACCGATCTGCTGCGCCTGCGCCGCGAGCTGGACAGCGGTCAGCTGCAGAAGGTGCAGGGCGAGAACGCCGCCCAGGTCAAGCTGATGCTGGAAGACGGCACTGCCTACAGCCGTCCCGGCAAGCTCAAGTTCGCCGAGGTTTCGGTAGACCAGGGCACCGGCTCAGTGACCATCCGCGCCGAATTCCCCAACCCCGACAAGCTGCTGCTGCCCGGCATGTTCGTGCGTGCCGAGCTGCAGTCCGGCGTGCGCCAGAATGCCCTGCTGGTGCCGCAGCAGGGTGTGACCCGCGATCTCAAGGGCCAGCCCACCGCCATGGTGGTCAACGGCGAAGGCAAGGTCGAGCAGCGGATCCTCAAGACCGAGCGCACCGTCGGCGCCGAATGGCTGGTCACCGACGGCCTCAAGGCGGGTGACAAGGTCATCACCGAAGGTCTGCAGAAGATCAAGCCGGGTGCCACCGTCACCACCAAGCCGGCGAGCAACATCGCCTCCGCCGAGCAGAAGCCGGCGGGTCAGGGTCAGTAAGGGGAGCGCCTGATGTCCAAGTTCTTCATCGACCGGCCCATCTTCGCCTGGGTAATCGCCCTGGTGATCATGCTCGCCGGCATTCTGTCGATCCTCACGCTGCCGATTAACCAGTACCCGAACATCGCCGCTCCGGCGGTCTCGATCCAGGTGAGCTACCCGGGCGCCTCGGCGCAGACGGTGCAGGACACCGTGGTTCAGGTCATCGAGCAGCAGATGAACGGGATCGACAACCTCAGGTACATCTCCTCGGAGTCCAACTCCGACGGCAGCATGACCATCATCGTGACCTTCAACCAAGGCACCAATTCCGACATCGCCCAGGTCCAGGTGCAGAACAAGCTGCAGCTGGCGACGCCGCTCCTGCCGCAGGAAGTCCAGCAGCAGGGCATGCGCGTCGCCAAGTACCAGCGCAACTTCATGATGGTGGTGGGCCTGGTCTCCATGGACGGCTCCCTGACCAAGGAAGACCTGTCCAACTACATCGTCTCCAACATGCGCGATCCCATCGCGCGGACCAGCGGTGTGGGCGACTTCCAGGTATTCGGTGCCCAGTACGCCATGCGCATCTGGCTGGATCCGCAGAAGCTGGTGAAGTACCAGCTCACGCCGGTCGACGTCAGCAGCGCCATCCAGAGCCAGAACGTGCAGATCGCCTCCGGTCAGCTCGGCGGCCTGCCGGCGGTGCCGGGGCAGCAGCTCAACGCCACCATCATCGGCAAGACCCGCCTGACCAGCGTCGAGGAGTTCGGCAAGATCTTCCTCAAGGTCGACCAGAGCGGTGCCCAGGTGCGCCTGCGTGACGTGGCGCGGGTCGAGCTGGGTGGCGAGAACTACTCCATCGATGCCCAGTTCGACGGCAAGCCGGCCTCCGGCATGGCGCTGCGTCTGGCCACCGGGGCCAATGCCCTGGACACCGCCAAGGCGGTCCGCGCCACCATCGAGCGCCTCAAGCCGTTCATGCCGCCGGGCATGGAGGTGGTCTATCCCTATGACACCACCCCGGTGGTGACCGCCTCGATCCATGAGGTGGTCAAGACCCTGGGCGAGGCGATCCTGCTGGTGTTCCTGGTGATGTTCCTGTTCCTGCAGAACTTCCGGGCCACCCTGATCCCCACCATCGCCGTCCCCGTGGTGCTCCTGGGCACCTTCGCGGTGCTGCTGGCCGCCGGTTTCACCATCAACATCCTGACCATGTTCGGCATGGTGCTCGCCATCGGCCTGCTGGTGGACGATGCCATCGTGGTGGTGGAAAACGTCGAGCGGGTGATGGCCGAGGAGGGGCTCTCGCCCAAGGAGGCGACGCGCAAGTCCATGGGCCAGATCCAGGGCGCCCTGGTCGGTATCGCCCTGGTGCTGTCGGCGGTGTTCGTGCCCATGGCCTTCTTCGGCGGCTCCACCGGGGTGATCTATCGCCAGTTCTCCATCACCATCGTCTCCTCGATGGTGCTCTCGGTGCTGGTGGCGCTGATCCTGACCCCGGCGCTGTGCGCCACCCTGCTCAAGCCGGTCAAGCAGGGGCACCACGAGAAGCGTGGTTTCTTCGGCTGGTTCAACCGCAAGTTCGAGAGCGGTCAGCACCGCTACGAGCGCAGCGTGGCCGCGGTGATCCGGCACAAGGTGCCCTTCCTGCTGCTGTACCTGCTGATCGTCGGCGTCATGGTGTTCCTCTTCACCCGCATCCAGTCGTCCTTCCTGCCGGAAGAGGACCAGGGCGTGATCTTCGCCCAGGTCACCACGCCGCCGGGCTCCAGTGCCGAGCGGACGCAGAAGGTGCTCGACACCATGCGAGAGATGATGATGAAGAACGATTCGAGCGCGGTCAGCTCGATGTTCACGGTCAACGGCTTCAACTTCGCCGGTCGTGGTCAGAGCTCGGGTCTGGCGTTCATCCAGCTCAAGCCCTGGGAACAGCGCCCGGACGCCAAAGATGGCGCCAGCGCCGTGGCCGGTCGGGCCATGGGCTACCTGTCGGGCATCAAGGACGCCATCGTCTATGCCATCGTCCCGCCGGCGGTGCTGGAGCTGGGTAACGCCACCGGCTTTGACTTCTACCTGCAGGACCAGGGCGGCATCGGCCACGAGGCGCTCATGGCCGCGCGCAACCAGCTGCTCGGCATGGCCGCGCAGAATTCCAAGCTGGTGCAGACCCGTCCCAACGGCCTCAACGACGAGCCGCAATTCAAGCTCATCGTCGACGACGAGAAGGTGCGCGCCCTGGGCCTGTCGCAGAGCGACGTGAACCAGACGCTGTCCATCGGCTGGGCGTCCAGCTACGTCAACGACTTCATCGACCGCGGTCGGGTGAAGAAGGTGTACCTGCAGGGCGAAGCCAGCGCGCGGATGAATCCCGAGGACTTCAACAAGTGGTACGTGCGCAACAGCGCCGGCGAGATGGTGCCGGTATCGGCCTTCGCCCGCGGTGAGTGGATCTACGGCTCGCCCAAGCTGGAGCGCTACAACGGCATCTCCTCGCTGGAGATCCTCGGCTCCGCGGCGCCCGGCTACAGCACCGGTGACGCCATGGCCGAGATTGAACGCATGGCCAAGGACCTGCCGCAGGGCGTGGGTATTGCCTGGACCGGTCTGTCCTACGAGGAGCGCCTGTCGGGCTCCCAGGCGCCGGCGCTCTATGCGCTGTCGCTGCTGGTGGTGTTCCTCTGCCTGGCGGCGCTGTACGAGAGCTGGTCGATCCCGATCGCGGTCATCCTGGTGGTGCCGCTGGGGTGGTGGGGGCCCTGCTGGCCACCTACTTCCGTGGCCTGGCCAACGACGTCTTCTTCCAGGTCGGTCTGCTGACGACCATCGGCCTGGCGGCGAAGAACGCCATCCTGATCGTGGAATTCGCCAAGGAGCTGCACGAGGGCGGCAAGAACATCGTCGATGCGGCGGTGGAAGCCTCGCGCATGCGCCTGCGCCCCATCATCATGACCTCCATGGCCTTCATCCTGGGCGTGGTGCCCCTGGCGATCTCCTCGGGCGCGAGTTCCGGCAGTCAGCACGCCGTGGGTACCGGCGTGATCGGCGGCATGCTCACCGCCACGATCCTGGCGATCTTCTGGATTCCCATGTTCTATGTGGTGGTCAGCAGCCTGTTCAAGGACAAGGCCACCAAGGACCAGGAAGCCCATGGCAAGGAAGGACACTGATATGAAGAAGTCTGTCTTGGCGGTGGTCGTGAGCATGCTGGCCGTGTCCGGCTGCAGCCTGATCCCCGATTACCAGCGACCCAATGCGCCGGTGGAGAACGCCTGGCCCCATGGCCAGGCCTACGATGCCCTGACGGTCAATCGTGACCAGCAGGCAGCCGACATCGGCTGGCGCGATTTCTATCGCGACCCGGCCCTGCAGCAGCTGATCCAGCTGTCGCTGGACAACAACCGCGACCTGCGCCAGGCCGCGCTGAACGTGCGCCTCTACCAGGCGCAATACCGCGTGCAGCGCGCCGAGCTGTTTCCCGACATCGCGGTCAGTGGCACCGGGACCCGTACCCGCCAGCCGGAGGACCTGAGCCAGGTCTCCGCCATTCGCGAACTGCTCGCCGGCAACAGCGCCAATGGCGCGGGTGGCAGTGGTGGCAGCATCAGCAGCCAGTACAGCGTGACCCTGGGGTTCACCTCCTATGAGCTGGACCTGTTCGGTCGCCTGCGCAGCCT
Organism: Pseudomonas oryzihabitans; assembly: GCF_014522265.1. Classification (GTDB taxonomy): domain Bacteria; phylum Pseudomonadota; class Gammaproteobacteria; order Pseudomonadales; family Pseudomonadaceae; genus Chryseomonas; species Chryseomonas aestiva. The sequence continues at coordinate 796,387 of NZ_CP017024.1, read as the reverse complement.
CAGCGAGCAGGCGCTGCTCAACTACTTCGCCACCAGCGAAGGACGCCGCAGCACCCAGATCTCGCTGGTCTCGGAAGTGGCCAACGCCTACTACGCCTGGCTCACCGACCAGCGCATGCTGCAACTGACCCGCGAGACCCTGGCGGCCTATCAGCGCTCCTACGACCTGACCCGCCAGACCGTGGAGAACGGTGTGGCCAGCGGCCTGGACCTGCGCCAGTCGCGCACCGCCCTGGAAGGGGCGCGGGCGAATCTGGCGCAATACACCCGCCAGGTGGCCCAGGATCGCAATGCCCTGGCCCTGCTGCTGGGTACCTCGATCCCGGCGGAGCTGCCGCAGAGCAAGGGGCTGGACGGCACCGATCTGCTCGCCGACCTGCCGGCCAACCTGCCGTCGGATCTCCTGCAGAAGCGTCCGGACATCCTCCAGTCCGAGTTGCAGCTGCGCGCCGCCAACGCCAACATCGGCGCCGCCCGGGCCGCCTTCTTCCCGCGCATCAGCCTGACCGCCCAGGGCGGCACGGCCAGCCGGGACCTGAACGGCCTGTTCGACGCCGGTTCCGGCTACTGGACCTTCTCGCCGAGCATCAACATCCCGATCTTCACGGCCGGCAGCCTCAAGGCCAGCCTGGATGCGGCCAAGATCCAGAAGGACATCAACGTCGCCACCTACGAGAAGTCGATCCAGACCGCCTTCCGCGAGGTGGCCGATGCCCTGGCGGCGAAGGGCACCTACGACGACCAGTTGCAGGCCCAGCAGGACCTGGTGCAGGCCAGCCAGGAGTACTACGACCTGGCCAACCTGCGCTATCGCCAGGGCATCGACAACTACCTCACGGTACTCGACGCCCAGCGCTCGCTGTACAGCGCCCAGCAGCAGCTGATCACCGATCGGCTCAACCAGCTCAACAGCGAGGTCACCCTGTACAAGGCGCTCGGTGGCGGCTGGCTGGAACGCAGCCAGACCCGGCCGCCGCTGGCGGCCAAGCCGTAACGCCTGATCTGAACGACGCCGGCCCCGTGCCGGCGTTTCCCTGTCCGGAAGGCCGGTCTATCGACGCCGCTGGGGGGCTGGGTATACTGCCCCCTGTCCCTTTCTTCGGAGTCTCTGCATGCGCTATCGCCTGTTGCTCGGCCTGCTCGCCGCCACTGGTCTGACCCTGGCCGGCTGCGCCAGCAGCCCTCAGCAATTGAGTCCGCAACCCCAGATCACCGCGCCCATCGCGCCGGTCGGCCAGGGCCAGCCGGTCTCGGTCCGGGTAGTCGACGGCCGTTCCTCCTTCACCCTCGGCACCCGCGGCGGTCTCTATCCCGACACCAGCGTGGTGGTGGTGCAGACTCAGGATGTGATTCCCAAGCTGCAGGCCGAAGCCGAGAAGGCCGTACGTCAGATGGGCTTCACCCCGTCGCCCAATGCCGGTCCCGGTGCGCCCCAGCTGACCCTGACCCTGGCCGAACTGAACTATCAGTCGCCCAAGGAGCTGTACGTCACCGCGTCTGACGTCGCCGCGGCCTTCCAGGTCGAGGTGCGCAACAGCCAGCGCGGCTACAAGGGTCGCTATGGCGCCAGTCTCAACCAGCGCTTCGGCATGGCGCCCAACGCCGAGGCCAACACCAAGCTGGTCAGCGATGTGCTGAGCGATGCCCTGACCCGGGTGTTCAAGGATCCGACCGTGGTGCAGGTGCTCAGCGGCCACTGAGCCGCGACCGTCCACAAAAAAGCCCGGCTCGTGCCGGGCTTTTTCATGAGCGCGCCTGGGCTATTCCAGACCGGCCAGGACGCGGTACTTGTTCAGCACCGGCTGGGCGTACTGGCGCACCAGTTGCTCTCGGTACTGCGCCGGACACTCGGCCAGTCGCCTTTCCCATTCGCTGCGGGCGACCGCGATTTCCTCGGCGGGAAACAGGCTGTCCACCGCGGGCACGGCCAGGTCCGGATCGCGGCCCTCCCAGGCGGCATAGGCCAGGTAACTAGCCGGGAACAGCCGGTAGTTGCCGAGAATCTGCCGGTCCATTTCCTGGGCCAGCGCCTTGGCATCCTCGAACTCACCCGTGACCGGCTCGCCAAAGGCCACGTGCACCCGGCCCTTGTAGCCGGTGATGCCCCGGGCGATGCTGACGTCGTCTTCGCCCGGCGCCTTTGCATAGCTGCCGGTGGTGGCGCGGGTGTGCAGTTCACGGGCCTTGGCCTGGTCGCAGGGATCGAATTCGTAGCTGATGGACACCGGTACGATGTTCAGCGCCTTGACCAGCTCGGCGAAGGGCTCGTCCTTGCAGCTCATGTGGAACATCTTGAGGATGGCCGAATCGGTGCGATCGTCGCCGTCCTTGGCCCGGCCCTCGGCCTGGGCGATCCAGATGGACTGGCCGTCCTGGCGGATCGAGTGATTGATGTAGGCGGACAGATTCTGGTACGCCGCCAGCTTTTCGCGCCGGCCGCTGATGGAGCGGTGCACGATGAAGCTCTTGTTCAGCCGCATCAGGTCGCTGACGAAGGGCTTCTGCAGCAGGTTGTCACCGATGGCGATGCGCGGCGTTGGCAGACCGGCGTGGTAGACGGCATAGTTGACGAAGGCCGGGTCCATCACGATGTCGCGGTGGTTGGCCAGGAACAGATAGGCGCGGCCGCTGCGCAGCTGGTCGATGCCGGAGTAGGTAACGCCGTCCGAGGCCTTCTCGATGGCGCGATCCACATAGGGTTCGAGTTTGTCCTGCAGCGCCGCGACGCTCTGGATACCACTCAGTTCCTGGCGCAGGCGGGTGCGCAGCAGGGGGCGCACGACCCAGCCGAGTCCCTTGGACAGGCGCGGGAACCGGTAGCCGGCGAGGATGCCGATGAAGTGGTCGTCGTCGATCAGGCGGGCCAGAACCCCGGGGACTTCCGCGTCGTTATAGGGTCGAATGGCTTCGAACTCGCCCATGGTGTTCTCTTGTAGAAATTCCGGCGGCCATAGTAGTGGGCGTGGCGCCAGATGCAAGCGCCAGGGGCCGGATGGGCGGCAGGTTGGCGGTCAAGGAGTGCAGGCAGATGCTGGAAAGCCAGGAATACGATTGCCCTTATTGCGGCGAACCGGGCGAGGTGGTGCTCGACCTCAGCGGCGGTGATCAGGACTACTACGAAGACTGCGAAGTCTGCTGCCGACCGATCCGCTTCGGCCTGCATACCGATGGCGAGGACTGGAATCTCGAGGTTCGGCGGGAGGATGACTGATGCGCCGCATCTATGAGCCGGGGTCACTGCACGAGGGCGAACTGCTCCTGGCGGTACTCGCCAGCGAGGGCATCAGTGGCTTCCTCGCCGGTCGCCACCTGCTCGGTGGCATCGGTGACCTGCCAGCGGCAGGATTGCTCGGCCTGCTGGTCGACGACGAAGAGGCCCAGCGCGCGCAGGCGCTGATCGCCGCGTACAATGCCGCCACGCCTTTGCCGGGAGAGGATCCCTCCCCCGAACAGGGCATCCTCGTCTGCTAGGTTCTATACGAAAAGTGCCTACGCATCGGTGATGCTTCGTTGAAAAACGCCTGGCACGCCAGCCCGGTCGTAATACTCATTTACCACTTGTAAACTCGTTCGCGAGCCCGATCCGCTTCCTCAGCTTTTCGCCTCGCCTGACCTTCGCTCGGCGACTTTTCGTAAAGAACCTAAAAGGTTTTCATGTCCGGACGCTACGCCTTGTTCCGCTGGCCCGCCGAATTCGCTGGCTTGCCGGGATTCCCCGAAAAGCATCCGCCGCGCTGGAACATCTCCCCTCATCAGCAGGTGCTGCTGCAGCGGCGGACCGCGGATGGCGAGCGGGTCGACAGTGGCCGCTGGGGACTGACCCCACCCTGGCTCACCGATCTCTCCCGCACCCCCACCCATGCCCGCGCCGAAAGCCTGGCCACCCAGCCGATGTTTCGCGAGCCCTTTCGCCTGCGGCGTTGCCTGCTGCCGGCCAACGGCTTCTATGAATGGCGCGGCAACCACCGCAAGCGCCCCTATTGGATGCTCAACGGCGAACCCCTGGCCTGGTTCGCCGCGCTCTGGGAAGCCTATCCGGCCGGGGATCAGCTCTGGCTGTCGGTGGCCATGGTCACCCAGGCCGCCGGCCCGTTGCGGCGGCCCATCCTGCTCGATGAAGCGGGGCGTGCCCTCTGGCAGGATCCGGACAGCACGCCCGAAGCCCTGCAGGCGCTGCTGGCCGCGGGCGGCATGCCGCTGCGCGAGCGGGTGCTGGCCGACATCGTCAACCGGCCCGAGGTGGACGGGCCGGAGTGTCTGACGCCGCTGTAGCGCCTAGACGTCAAAGCGCGCTGCAAGTCCCTGGGCCAGCCCTCACCCCAGCCCTCTCCCAGAAGGAAAGGGGAACGGAGTAGAGAGCTAGACCCGGAACCGCCCCGCCAGCTGGCGTTGCTGCTCGGCGAGTTCGCGCAGCTGCTGGCCGGCTCGGGAGGCGCTGTCGGCTTCGCCGTGGACCGCCTGGGCGCTCTGGCCGATGTTGACTACGTTGCGGTTGATGTCCTCGGCCACCGCGCTCTGTTCCTCCGCCGCACTGGCGATCTGCAGATTCATGCTGGTGATCTCGCTTACCGCCGCCAGGATGGTGTCCAGGGCGTGCCGGGTGGCCTCGGTCTGGGCGACCTGGGTGCTGGTCTGGGCACCGCTGGCCTGCATCACCGTCACCGCTTCGCGGGTACCCTGCTGCAGGCGCTGGATCATGCTCTGGATCTCGCCGGTGGCCACCTGGGTCTTTTGCGCCAGGTTGCGCACCTCATCGGCCACCACGGCGAAGCCGCGACCCTGCTCACCGGCGCGCGCCGCCTCGATGGCGGCGTTGAGCGCCAGCAGGTTGGTCTGCTCGGCGATGCCATTGATGGTGGTCAGGATGGAACCGATGTTCTCGCTGTCCTCGGCGACCCGGCGGACCTGCTCCACCGCGCGCTCGATCTCCTGGGCGAGGGCGGCGCTGCTGGCGACGTTCTGCTGCACCAGGCGCTGGCCCTGGTTGACCGCGCCGTCCGCCTCGGTGGCAGCCCGCGCCGCGCGACCGGCATTGCCGGCCACGTCCTGGGCGGTGGCGGTCATCTCCTGCATGGCGGTAGCCAGTTGCTCGATCTCCTGCAGCTGGCGCTCCACGCCGTCGCGGGTGCGCTGGGCGATATGGGAGGTGTGCTCGGCGGCCGAGGCCACCTCGCCCACCGAATGGATCAGTTTGCCGATCAGGCTCTGCAGCGAGGCCAGGAAGCGGTTGACGCCGCCGGCCATGGCGCCGACCTCGTCGCGGCGCTCGGTGGCGAGGCGCTGGGTGAGGTCTCCGTCGCCCTGACCGATGGCGTCGAGCATGGTCACCATCTGCCGCAGCGGCAGGGCGATGCGCAGGCTGATCAGCCAGAGCACCAGCAGACCGGCGCCGGCGACCGCCAGGCCTACCAGTAGCATGCCGATCACGTCCTGGTGGCGTTGGCTGCCCAGGGTGTCCTTGAGGCTGTAGAGGTCGGCCAGCACGGCTGTGCGGGGCAATTCGATGATCAGCGTCCAGACCTGGCGGTTGTCGCCGGCGAAGCGCAGCGGCAGATAGACCTGATAGCGCTCGCTCTGGGCGTCGAAGCGACGGGTGACGCCTTCGCCCAGGTCCTTGAGGCCGGCCAGGGTCGCCCCCAGCGCCGGTTCGGCCGGTTTGCCCAGCTGGCTGGCGTCGGCGGTGTAGGCCACCAGGGTGCCGCGCCCGGCCACCAGGGCCATGCGGCCCACGCCGCCATAGAGGCGGCCATTGGCCTTGACCAGCTGCCGCTGGATGAAGTCCAGCGGCACGTCGGCACCGACCACGCCCTTGAAGGCACCGCCGACCAGGATCGGCACGTTGAAGGAGGCGATCAGCACCTGCTGTTCGTTGACCGTGTCGGGCATGGGATCGAGCACGCAGGTGGTGCGATTTTCCCGCGGACAGAGGTAGTACTCGCCTTCGCGCACGCCCGAGGGCAGACGGGTCTGGCTTTCCACGGTCGGGCCGATCGGTTCCACCGTCACATCGCCGTCGAGGGTCTTGTGCCACCAGGGGGTGAAGCGCCCCTGCTCGTCGTAGCCGGCCGCGGCGTCGCCCCGATGGCGGTCGTCCTGGCCATCGATGGCATTGGGTTCCCAGACGATATAGAGGCTGAGCAGACCGGACTGGCGCTTCAGACTCTGGCCCAGCAGGCGTACCAGACTCTGGCGATCCAGCTCGACCTGCTGGTCGCCCGGACTGCCCATGGCCACGCTGAGTTGCGCCAGCTGATTGGCCAGTTGCAGAGGGACGTCCAGCTGGCGTTGCAGCTGATTGCCCACCGCCTCGGCCTCGGCCGTCAGCCGGGCTTCGGCGGCGGTGGCGGCCAGCGCCTCGGTGTGGCTGTCGACCAGGGCGCGGGTGCGCTGACCGGCGAACAGGGTATAGGCGATCAGGGCAGCGACCACCGCCAGGATGCAGGCCCCGGCCAGCAGGGTGATGGAGGTGCGGATGGAGCGGGAATTCATGGGGGACTCCGGGAACGTTCGATGCCGGGGCTATCGGCGGTGACGCCTATCCATTGAGGCCTCCGGTCGCCTGGCAGGAGAGCGTTGCCGGGCGTTACCGGACGTTGCCGGGTCTGACGCCCCTCTCTAGACTGTATCCGCCTCGATACCTGGAGATTCCCATGCGCCGTATCCTTCCCCTCGCAGGCCTGTCCCTGAGCCTGCTGCTGGTCGCCTGCCAGACCGTCAACACCACCTCGGGTGGTGCGGTCGGGGTGCAGCGCAAGCAGTACATGTTCAGCATGCTGTCCGAGCAGCAGGTCAACCAGATGTACGCCCAGTCCTATGCCAAGACGGTCAGCGAGGCCAAGTCCGCCGGCAAGCTGGCCAATGACAGCGCCGACGGCAAGCGCGTCGCCGCCATCGCTAAGCGCCTGATCCCGCAGACCGCGGCCTTCCGCCCGGATGCGGTGAACTGGGACTGGCAGGTCAACCTGGTGCAGAGCGACGAACTCAACGCCAACTGCGGTCCGGGCGGCAAGATCTTCGTCTACAGCGGGCTGATCGATCAGCTCAAGCTGACCGATGACGAACTGGCGGCGGTGATGGGCCACGAGATCGCCCACGCCCTGCGCGAGCACAGCCGCGAGCAGATGTCGCGGGCCTATGCCATCCAGATGGGCGAGAACCTCGGTGGCGCCCTGCTGGGCGTTGGCCAGGGCGGCATGCAGCTGGCCGACCAGGTGTCCCAGGTGGCCCTGAGCCTGCCGTTCAGCCGCGGCAATGAGAACGAGGCCGACCTGATCGGCCTGGAGCTCTCGGCGCGCGCCGGCTACAACCCCAATGCCGCCATCACCCTCTGGCAGAAGATGGCCCAGGCCAGCCAGGGCAAGCAGCCGGCGGAATTCCTCAGTACCCACCCGTCCGACGCCAACCGCACCAAGGCCCTGCAGGCGGCGATTCCCAAGGTGATGCCGCTGTACGAGGCGGCGAAGAAGGGCTGAGGTTTTGGGTTGGCAGAGGAGGTTTCCCTCACCCCAACCCTCTCCCAGGGGGAGAGGGGGCGGCTCTGGCGCCGAGGTATAGCCGTAGGTTGGGCTGAGCGCAGCGAAGCCCAACAGGGCTCGGTGTCGCTACCGTCGCCGGGCGCTGTAGACCTTGAAGCCGTCGCGTTCCGCCAGGGTACGGCAGTTGCCGAAGGCCGCCTTGATCAGTGGCGGATAGCGCAGGAAGCTGTTGGCCACCAGGCGCAATTCGCCGCCGGGCTTTAGATGACGCACCGCCTCGGCCAGCAGGGTCTCGGTGGTGCGGTAGTCGGTCTTCACGCCGCTGTGGAAGGGCGGATTGCTGACGATGGCGGCGAGGCCGGTGGGCGCCGCGGCGATGCCATCACCACTGATCACCGTTCCGCTCAGACCGTTGGCCGCCAAGGTCCGGCGGCTGCTGGCCACGGCGAAGGCGTCCACGTCGAGCAGATGCAGGGTGCTGGCGGGATAGCGGCGCGCCAGGGCGGCGCCGACCACGCCGGCGCCGCAACCGAAGTCGAGCACCGCACCTTCGGGCAGGCCATCCAGTTGCTCCAGCAGCAGCGCCGTGCCCACATCCAGCCGGCCATGGCTGAACACGCCCGGCAGGCTGAGTATCTCCAGCTTCACCCCCGCCCGCTCCAACAGGTGACGTTGCAGCCAGGCGTCCGGCTGCGGATCGGCCGAGGTGCGCGGTCCCTGCACCAACCACAGCTGGCAATGGCGGGCACTGTCGAGCTTGCTGGCCTGACCGAAGGCACCCAGCTGGCGCGCGGCGCGTTCGATACCGGCCTTCTTTTCGCCGACCAGAAAGAGACTGCCTTCGGCCGGCAGGCAGCGAGTCAGGGCGGTGAGCAGGAAGTCGGTGGCCTCGCGGGACTTGGGCAGAAACAGCACGGCACTGGCGAAGTCGCCCGCCGGCGGTTCGATCCCCAGGCTGACGCGACCCGGATAGCGCCGGACCAACTGTTCGGCCTCGCCCGCATGCCAGCTCCAGCCGCTGGCCGCGGGCAGGGTGCCGAGCAGGTCATCGGCCGGCAAGCCGGCGAGCAGCAAGGCGCCGCCAAAGCGCTCGGGGTGACGGAGGAGGACTTCGCTGCGCGGATCCATGGGGCTACCTGGCGAAAAAAGCGCGAACTTTAGCAGACCACCCGGTGCGGCGTGCCGGCGAAATGGCCCTCGGCATTGGCGGCGAGCTGGCCAATGATCCGTTGACGCGCCTCGCGACTACCCCAGGCGTTGTGCGGGGTGACGATCAGTCGCGGAATGTCGCCGGCTAGCAGCGGATTGCCGTCACGCGGGGGCTCCACGCTGAGCACATCGGTGGCGGCGCCGGCCAGGTGGCCGCGCCTCAGGCAATCGGCCAGGGCCTGTTCGTCGACGATGCCGCCGCGTGCGGTGTTGACCAGGAAGGCCGTGGATTTCATCGCCGCCAGTTCCGCCGCACCGATCAGGCCGCGGGTCTGCTCGGTCAGCGGGCAGTGCATCGTCAGGGCATCCACCTGGGGCAGCAGCTCGGCCAGCGGCAGGCTGCCGGGACGCGCCGGGCGACCGGGCAACTGGCCCACCAGGGTCTGCATGCCGAAGGCTTCGGCCAGGCGCTTCACCGCGCTGCCCAGCTCGCCGAGGCCGAGCAGGCCGAGGGTCTTGCCTTCCAGCTCGACGATGGGGTGGTCGAGCAGGCAGAACTGGCTGGCGGTCTGCCAGCGACCGGCACGGACGTCTGTCTGGTAGTCCGGCAAGCGGGTCGCCAGGGCCAGCAGCAGCGCCAGGGTGTGCTGGGCGACCGAGGCGGTGCCATAGCCCTGGCAGTTGCAGACGCGCACGCCCTGGGCGCGCGCGGCTTCCAGGTCGATGTTGTTGGTGCCGGTGGCGCTGACCAGTACCAGCTTCAAGTCCGGGCAGGCGGCCAGGATGGCGGCGTCCAGCACCACCTTGTTGACGATGGCGACCTGGGCGCCGGCCAGGCGCGTCGCGACCTCGTCCGGGGCGCTCGCCGGATGGAGTTCCAGCTCGTCGAACACCGCGCGCAAGGGCGCCGGGTCCAGATCGCCGAGGTCGAGAGAGGCATAGTCGAGGAACACGGCGCGAACGGGCATGACGACTCCAGCGGAAAAGGGAAGGGAGGTCCGAGCCTAGCAGCCGCGGGTCGTCCAGGAAAACCGCCCGCTCGCGGCTGGAGTATGCTGAAGGGATGAATTATCTCGCGCACCTGCACCTGGGCGGCCCCAGCCGTGAAGATCGCCTCGGCAGCCTCTATGGCGATTTCGTCAAGGGCTCGGCGGACGCCTGGCCCGCTGGAATCGCCGCCGGTATCCGGTTGCACCGGCGCATCGACGTCTATACCGACGACCACCCTCTGGTGATCCGGGCCAAGGCCCGGTTGCCCGCAGCGCGGCGGCGGGTGGCCGGACTGCTGGTGGATGTCTTCTTCGATCACTGCCTGGCGCGCCTCTGGCACGACTATGCCGAGCAGCCGCTGCCGGGTTTCGTCGCGGACTGCTACCAGACCCTGCTGGAGGAGCCGGAACTGCCGCCACGGCTGGCCCGCATCGCACCCCTGATGGCGCATCAGGACTGGTTGGGCAGCTACCGGGACTTCGCCGTGCTGGAGCGGGTGGTGGAGGGCATGGCGCGGCGGCTGTCGCGTCCGGAACTGCTGGCCGGCGCCTTCGCCGAGCTGGAGGCCGCCTACGATGGCCTGCTGGCAGACTTTCGCGACTTCTATCCGCAGCTGCAGGCTTTTGCCGCCGCCGAGCGCGCGGCGCGCGTTTCCAGTTGAATCCCGAGGCGGGCGGCGATGGCCGCCTGGCATTCACCTGCCAGCACCTGGCGCGGCCGGTCCTGGGGCAGGATGGCTGGCAGCAACTCGATCCTCAGGGTGGTGCCGCCGTTGTCCAGCAGGCGCAGCATGTGGCTCACCAGGTCGTCGTCGCCGATGAAGGCCGCGGCCCGGTCAGGCTCGCCGTGGCGCCAGTAGCTCAGGGCCACGGGTTGCAGTGGGGTACCGGTGGCGATGGCCGGACTCAACAGCCGGCCATGAAAGGTGCGCAGCACACTGCCGTCGGTGGTGGTGCCCTCGGGAAAGAGCGCCAGTGACAGGCCCTGGGTCAGGCGCGTGGTCAGCGCCTCGCTCAGGGCGTCACCGCGTTCGGCGCCACGGCGGATGAACAGGGTGCCGGCCTGGCGCGTCAGCCAGCCGGCGAAGGGCCACTCCGCCACCTCCGCCTTGGACAGGAAGCCCAGCGGCCGCAAGCTGCCGAGGGCGACGATATCCAGCCAGGACACATGATTGGCCAGCCAGAGGTGGGTGCCGCGCGGTACCTCGCCGCGGACCTCCAGGCGCAGGCGCAGGGTCCGGGCCAGCAGCTGGAAGAAACGTCGCGTCAGCCGTTGCCGCAACCCCAGGCAGGGCCGGTGACTGAGCGCTACCGCCAGCGCCACCGTCAGGGCGAACAGCGCTCCGAGCAGCAGTGCGGCCAGGACCGGCAGCAGCCGCACGGCGAGGCGCGGTCGCCTCATACCGCGGCCTTGAAATGGCGGGCATAGCGCGGGCAGAGGTCTTCGCGCTTGAGCAGGATGAAGACGTCGGCCACGCCGAATTCCGGATCCCAGCAAGGCGCGCCGCAGACCTGGGCGCCCAGGCGCAGATAGGCCTTGAGCAGGGGCGGCAGCTGCACCACCAGGTTGTCGGGCACGGCGACGAAGGGCAGCGGGCGCCGCGGCGTGGCGCGGATCGCCGGGATACGCTCGTCCCGCGCGGCCTGGCGCAGCAGGGCGGCGGCTTGCAGACCGCCGTCGGCCATGGGCACGCTGGCGCAGCCCATGAGGTAGCGATAGTCGCCGCAGGCCATGATCTCGGCCAGTTCCGCCCACAGCAGGGCGATGGCGGCGCCGGTGCGATGCCCGGGCGCCACGCAGGTGCGGCCGATCTCCAGCAGCGGACCCTGCAGGCCATCCAGGCCTTCCAGCTGGAATTCGCTTTCGCTGTAGAGACTGCCCAGGCGCTCGCGGCGGCGCCCGTCGAGCAGCCGCGTGGTGGCGATCAGCTCGCCGCTGCGCAGGTCGCGCACCCCCAGGTGCAGGCAGTGGGCGTCGTAGGCGTCCTGGTCGAGGTTGTCGGCGAAATGCACGCCGTAGGTGCTGCCGAAGACCGCAGCTCGCAGGCGCTGGGCAGCGCGGATATCCGCGGCGGTCGACAGGCGTTCGGCGCGCAGCGCGGGCGGTGCGGACACTGGAATCGGCATGGCAGGGCTCCGGCAGTGGGTATGCAGCAAACCCTAGGTAGCCGGGATGACAGCGCCGTGAAGCGGCCATGTCGATTGCGTGACGAGCGGTCGAGTACCGGTGCAGGGGCGCCCTCCAGATGCCTCCGGGCGCCAGGGGACTGACCGAACGCATTCGCAATTGCTAGGTTGGACGCGTAGACTGATGCGTCATCCTATTTTTTTCCCAGCATGAAGGTTCTGGCCATGCAGATCGCGGCGAACACGGCAGTATCCATCGACTACACCCTGACCAACGACGCCGGCGAAGTCATCGACAGCTCCGCTGGTGGTGCTCCGCTGGTATACCTGCAAGGCGCGGGCAACATCATTCCCGGCCTCGAGCGCGCCCTGTCCGGCAAGCAGGCTGGTGACGAGCTGAAGGTGGCCATCGAGCCGGAAGACGCCTACGGCGAATACACCCCCGAACTGGTTGCCACCCTGGGCAAGGAAATGTTCGAAGGCGTGGACGAGCTGGAAGTGGGCATGCAGTTCCACGCCTCCGGCCCGGATGGCGCCATGCAGATCGTCACCGTGCGTGACATCGACGGCGACCAGGTCACCGTCGACGGCAACCATCCCCTGGCCGGCCAGCGTCTGAATTTCGACGTCAAGGTGGTCAACGTGCGTGCGGCCAGCGACGAAGAAATCGCCCACGGCCACATCCATGGCGAAGGCGGTCACCAGCACTAAGCCTGGCAACAGGTTCCCACAGCGCCCGTGTCCGGCAATGCCGGCACGGGCGTTGTCGTTTGTGGCGTCCGTGCAGGGTGGCCCTCACCCCAACCCTCTCCCGCGGGGAGAGGGCGTTGGTTGGATAGTGTGAGCGGGAGGGTCCGCAGGTTGGGTTGAGATGGCTCCATCGCCGAAGCCCAACAGCTGGAAACTGCAGTATCCAACGTGATGGTCCGGATTCGTTGGGCTTCGCTGCGCTCGACCCAACCTACGCAGAGGCTAGCCGCAGGTTGAGTCGAGGCGGCTACAGTGCCGAAGCCCAACGTCGCCAAGCCGTTCCCTCTCGCCAACGCCTTCCCGCTCGGCGCCGCCCCCCCATGGGCGCCACCCCGGTGCACGCTGATCGCTCAAGGTGCAGCGCGCCGTCAGCAGATTCTGAATCTCTTCCTCAACCTGCTGTTTTCATTGGCTTTTCAAGTTTTTACCAAATGGTCCAAAGATGGCACAACGGTTGCAATTTCCCTGCTGCCGTCCTGCCCGGTGAACGTGCGTCGCGCTGTCTCCTTTCGTCCAACCCGTGAGGTCCGTCATGCCGCTGTCCAGTGTTCCCATCATCGATCTGGCTCCCTATTTCGCCGGCTCGGCCGCCGGCAAGCAGGCGGTGGCCAAGGCCGTCGACCAGGCCTGCCGCGATATCGGCTTTCTGGTCATCACCCACCATCAGGTGCCCGAGGAACTGGTCGAGCGCGTCTCGCGTCTCTCGCGGGCCTTCTTCGAGCTGCCGCTGGCGGAGAAGCGCAAGGCCGATCGGCCGCGCCCGGATCAGGTGCGCGGCTACAGCGCGGTGGCCGAGGAGAGTCTGTCCTACAGCCTGGAGGAGGCGGCGCCAGGGGATCTCAAGGAGTCCTTTTCCATAGGTCCGCTGGACGTCCCGGAGACGGCCTACTACCGCGGTCCGGAAGCCGGGCCGCACTTCGCGCCCAACGTCTGGCCGACAGCCATCCCCGGTTTCCGCGAGGCCTATGCCGAGTATTTCGCCGCCATGAGCGACCTGGCACGCACCCTGATGCGCCTCTTCGCCCTGGGGCTGGCGTTGCCGGAAACCTATTTCGACAGCCGCATCGATCGCCACATCAGCATGTTCCGCACCCTCTGCTATCCCCACCAGCAGGAGGCGGCGCTGCCCGGCCAGCTGCGCGCCGGGGCTCATACCGACTACGGCAGCCTGACCATCGTCCGCCCCGACGACGCGCCCGGTGGCCTGCAGGTGCGCAATGCCGACGGCGAGTGGGTGGACGTGCCCAAGGTGCCGGGCGGCTTCGTGGTCAACATCGGCGACCTGATGATGCAGTGGACCAACGACCGCTGGGTCTCGACCCTGCACCGGGTGGTGAATCCACCGGCGGATGCCGGTTGCGACACCCGCCGCCAGTCCCTGGTGTTCTTCCACCAGCCCAACTACGACACCCTCATCCAATGCCTGCCCGGTTGCGCCACGCCCGGCACGCCGCCGCGCCATGCGCCCATCACCTCGGGCGACCACCTGAGATCCAAGTTCGTCAAGCAGACCACCTTCGGCGGGACCCAGACCGGCGTGCGGGTGGCCTGATGCCGAGTCTTTCCTACGTCAACGTCTTCGCCCAGGACGTGGTGGCCCTGAGTGGCTTCTACCAGCGGGTGTTCGATTTTCCCGAGATTGAGGCGATCCGCTCGCCGATCTTTCGCGGCCTGGACACCGGCAAGACCGCCATCGGCTTCAATGCGCCGGAGGCCTATGAGCTCTTGGGGCTGGGCGAATTCGCCGGCAGTGAGGGCTGCCGCTTCCTGCTCAACCTGGAGGTGGACAGCCGCGCCGAGGTGGACCGGCTGGTGCCGGTGGCCGAAGCCGCTGGTGCCCGCCTGCTGAAGGCGCCCTACGAAACCTACTACCACTGGTACCAGGCCGTATTGCTGGACCCGGAAGGCAACGTGTTCCGTATCAACCACATGCTGTAGACAAGACTAAGGACGAGACGATGCTGAGCAGATGGCTGGGAAGAGTGGCGTGCGTGCTGGCGTTGGTAGGGCTGGGTACCGGGGCGCGGGCGGACGACGAGGGCTTCACCCTCAAGGGCGAGCCGAAGATCGCCATGCTGTATTTCACCGCCAAGAACGACGGCGGCTGGACCCAGGCCATGGACGAGGCGCGGGTGAAGATCGAGATGGAACTGGGTATGAAGATCCAGTTCGTGGAAAACGTGCCGGAGACCGCCTCGGCCATCCGCCCGGCCGCCGAGCGCTTCATCAAGCGCGGCGCCAACATCGTCATCGGCACCGCCTTCGGCTATTCCGACACCTTCAAGCAACTGGCCGAGCAGTATCCCGAGGTGGCCTTCCTCAACGCCTCGGGCACCACCAACGGGCGCAACCTGGAATCCTTCTATGGCCGCACCTACGAAAGCCAGTACCTCTGTGGCATGGCCGCGGGCGCGGCGTCCAAGACCGGCAAGCTGGGCTTCGTCGCCGCCAATCCCTTCGGCGTGGTGAACTGGACCATCAACGCCTACGAGCTGGGCGCCCGGCAGATGAATCCCAATGCCACCCTCACGGTGATCTACACCGGCAGCTGGAACGATCCGGTCAAGGAGCGCGCCGCCGCCGCGGCGCTGATCGACCAGGGCGCCGACGTCATCGGCCAGCACGTGGATACCCCCACGCCGCAGATCGTCGCCCAGGAGCGTGGCGTTTATGGCACCGGCCACCACCGCGACATGCGCCAGTTCGCGCCCGAGGCCACCCTCTGCTCCTCGGTGTGGGTCTGGGATCGCTTCCTGGTGCCGGAGCTCAAGCGCGTCATCGCCGGCCACTGGAAACCCGCACCCAAC
Source organism: Pseudomonas oryzihabitans (assembly GCF_014522265.1). GTDB lineage: Bacteria > Pseudomonadota > Gammaproteobacteria > Pseudomonadales > Pseudomonadaceae > Chryseomonas > Chryseomonas aestiva. The sequence continues at coordinate 781,090 of NZ_CP017024.1, read as the reverse complement.
GGTGCCCTGGTGTCCATGGCCGACGGCGGCACCGACATCGCCGGCTTCGGCGACGCCGTGCCCAAGGCGGCCCAGGAAAAGATCCTCGCCGAGCGCGAAGCGCTGCTCAAGGGCAAGCAGATCTATGCCGGTCCTCTGAGCGATCGCGACGGCAAGGAGCGGGTCGCCGCCGGCCAAGTGCTGTCCGACCCGGCGCTGTGGCAGATGGACTGGTTCGTCCAGGGCGTGACGACGCAGAAGTAGCGGTTCACCCCTGGGTAGGGTGGAAAACCGCGCAGCGTTTTCCACGGAGGCGATCCTTGGACAAAGGCCGACCAGCATGAAAAAACACAACGCCCTGCAACTGCGTGGCGTCGGCAAGACCTTCGATGGCTTCCAGGCGCTGCAGCAGGCGGACTTCCTGGTGCGCTGGGGCGAGGTGCATGCGCTGCTCGGCGAGAACGGCGCGGGCAAGTCGACGCTGATGAACATCGCCGCCGGCCTCTATGCGCCGGAGACCGGCGAGCTCCTGGTGGACGACAACCTGGTGCGGCTGCGCGGTCCGGCGGACGCCGCCCGGCTGCGCATCGGCATGGTCCACCAGCACTTCAAGCTGGTGCGACCCTTCAGCGTGGCGGAGAACGTGTTGCTCGGCCTGCCGGCGGGGCAGGGTAGCCATCGCCGGCGCCTGGCCGAGATCAGCGAACGCATCCGCCAGCAGGCCGCCGCCCTGGGCTTCGCCATTCGCCCGGAGCAGCGCGTGGCGGAGCTGTCCATCGCCGAACAGCAGCGGGTGGAGATCCTCAAGGTGCTGCTGGCCGGGGCGCGCATCCTCATCCTCGACGAACCCACCGCGGTGCTCACCGACGGCGAAGGCGAGCGGCTGTTGCAGACCCTGCGCGCCCTGGCGGCAGAGGGCGCGGCGGTGGTGCTGGTGACCCATCGCATGCAGGACGCCCTGAGCTACGCCGACCGCCTCACGGTGATGCGCGGCGGCCGCACCCTGCGCAGCCTGGACCCCGCCGAGGTGTCGGTGGACGAACTGGTGCGCCTCACCGTGGGCGATGCCCAGCCGCTCGCCGACACTCCGCGAGGCGCCGCCGGGGTACCGCTGCTGACGGTGCGTGGCCTGCGCACCCCGGAACGCGGCGGACGGCGCGCGCTGGACGGTATCGACCTGGAGCTGCGCGCTGGCGAGATCTATGGCATCGCCGGGGTCGGCGGCAACGGCCAGGGCGAGCTGGCCGACGTGCTGATGGGCCTGCCGCAGCCCTACGAAGGCGAGGTGCGGCTGGAGGGCTTCGGCGATCTGGCCGCGGCCGCCAGCGCCCGACGCCGCGACCTGCGCATCGCCGCCATTCCCGCCGACCGCTATGGCAGCGCCCTGGCCGGGTCCCTGTCGGTGGCCGACAACTTCGCCATCGGCGCGGTGCACAGCGGTCGCTTCGGTGGCTTCGCCCGCCTGGATAGACGCGCCCAGGAAGCCGCGACCCAGGCGGCGGTCACGCAATTCGATGTCCAGGGCGTGCGCTCGGTGCGGCAGAAGGCGGCGCTGCTGTCCGGCGGCAACGCCCAGAAGCTGGTGATCGCCCGGGAATTCGGCCGCGAACCGCAGCTGGTGCTGGCCCACAGTCCCAGTCGTGGCCTCGACGTGCGCGCCGGTGCCGAGGTGCAGGCACGGCTGCTGGCCGCCCGCGAGGCCGGCGCCGCGGTGTTGCTGATCAGCGAAGACCTGGACGAGGTACTGGCCCTCGCCGACCGCATCGGGGTGATGAGCGCCGGACGCCTCGTCGCCGAATTCCAGCGACCCGCCGATCGCCAGGCGATCGGCCATGCCATGGTGAATCATGCTTGAACCCCTGAGTGCTCCCCTGGCCGAGGTCGCTAGCCCGCGACCACGGCAACCGCTGTTCAGCCGCCGCTACACCCTGGAGATCCGCCAGCAGCTGGCCTGGCCCTGGCAGGCGCTGATCCTCGGTCTTGCGCTGCTCTTGGGCCTGGGCCTGTCGGCCGCCATCCTGGTCTTGGCGGGGGTGCCCGCTGGCGAGTTGCTCAACGAATTCGTGGTCGCCACCCTGTTCGATGCCCAGAGCCTGCAGGCCACCCTGTTCCAGGCCGCGCCGGTGATCCTGGTCGGTCTGGCCGGCTGCCTGGCCTTTCGCGCGCGCTTCTGGAATCTGGGGCTGGAAGGCCAGATGATCTGGGGGGCCCTCGGCGCCACGGCAGTGTCGCTGTTCGAGATCGGCCCGGAAGCCCTGCGCCTGCCGCTGATGCTGGTGGCGGCGCTGCTCGGCGGCCTGCTCTGGGCACTGGCGCCCCTGCTGCTCAAGCTGCGCCTGGGGGTGAACGAGATCATCGCCTCGCTGATGCTCAACTACATCGCCGCCAACTTCCTGCTGCACCTGGTGTTCGGCCCCTGGAAGGACCCACGCGACGCCTTTCCCTATTCGCCGCTGTTCCGCCCCTTCGAGCGGCTGCCCGAGTTGTTGCCGGGGCTGAGCCTGGCGGTACCCCTGGCGCTGCTGGTGGCGGTGCTGGCCTGGTGGTTCGTCGCCCTGAGTCGCGCCGGGCTGTACCTGAGATTCGTCGACGCCAATCCGCGGGTGGCCGGCGCCGTCGGCGTGCCGGTGCGCGCCACCATCCTTGCCACGGTGCTGGCTTCCGGCGCCCTGGCCGGGCTGGCCGGTTTCGTGGTGGCGGCCGGGCAGGAAGGGCGACTGACCCAGTCCTTCTACCAGGGCTACGGCTTCTCCGGGATCCTCATCGCTTTCCTGGCGCGCAACAACCCCCTGGCCGCCGCCCTGGTGGCCTTCCTGGTGGCGACCCTGTTCGTCGCCGGGCGCAATCTGCAGGTGTTCTACCAGATCCCCTTCGCCATGGTGCAGCTGATCCAGGCGCTGATCGTCATCTGCGTGGCGTCCTCGGATTTCTTCATCCGCCATCGGCTCAGACGCAGCCAGGGAGGTGCCGCTTGAACCTGCTCGCCAGCTGGCTGGGTAACGTCCCCGACTTCGCCATACCCTACGCCCTGGCGGCGCTGGGGCTGATCCTCACGGAAAGATCCGGGGTGCTGGCCCTGCATGCCGAGGGCCTGATGCTGGTCGGCGCGCTGTTCGGCATCGGCGCGCAACTGGCCTTGGGCAATGCCGGCCTGGCGCTGCTGGCGGCCATGGGCGCCGCGGCGCTGGTGTCGCTGCTGTTCGCCGTCATGGTGATCTGGCTGCGCATCAACCAGGTGATTGCCGGCCTGACCCTGGTGTTCTTCTGCCAGGGCCTCACCGGCCTGCTCGGCACCCTCTGGGGCTGGACCAACCAGCCGGTGTCCGGGCTGCCGGCGCTGGCACTCTGGCCGCTGTCGGACCTGCCGCTGGTGGGACGGCTGTTCCAGCAGAACCTGCTGGTCTATCTGACCCCGCTGATCTTCTTCGCGGTGATCGCCTGGCTTGAACGCACCACCCCCGGGCTGCGCCTGCGGGCGGTGGGCGAGAATCCCCAGGCGGCCGATGCGGCAGGACTCTCGGTGGCTGGCTACCGGCTGCTGGCGATCCTCGCCGGCGCGGCGCTGGTCGGTCTGGCCGGGGGCTACATCGCCGTGCTCAGCACCAAGCTGTGGATCGCCGAGATGACCGGTGGTCGTGGCTGGATCGCCGTGGCCCTGGTGATCTTCGCCCGCTGGTCGCCCTGGCGCGCCCTGGCCGGGGCGCTGCTGTTCGGCTGCATCGAGGCGCTGATTCCGCAACTGGCCGCCGCCGGGGTGCGGCTGTCGCAATACTTCATCCTGATGGCGCCCTATGCCGTCACCCTGGGCGTGATGATCTGGGTCGCCCTGGCCGGGCGTGACCGCCTGAGCCAGCCCGGCGCCCTGGGCGAAGCCTATGTCCGCGAGGAGCGTCGATGAACCTGCGTGCTTTCGTCTACGAGGAGCCCCGCCTGCTGGCGCGGGCGGACTTCGCCAATTACCTGGACCCGAGCACCACGGCGGTGCTGTCCATCGACCTGCACCGCGGCCACCTGGACGCCTCGCCGGAGTGCCCCTGCCCGGCGCCCCGCGCCCGCGACCTGGTGGCACCGGTGGACGCCTTCCACCGCCAGGCCCGCGCCCTGGGCGTGCGTATCGTCCATGTGAAGTCGGTACTGCGTGCCAATGGTGCCGACGACCTGGGCGGTATTCCTGCGGCCTGGCGGCGGACCTTTCCGCTGCACGTCGGGCCGATTCCCAATGCCGACGCCCATGCCCTGGAAGGCTCGCCCTGGACCGAGCTGCTCACCGAGGTCCTGCCCGAGGATCTGCGGGTGGAAAACAAGCGGCGGCTGTCGGCCTTCTATCCCACCGATTTGGACTTCCTGCTGCGCAACCAGCGCATCACCACCCTGGTGCTGGATGGCGGCTTCACCGACTGCTGCGTGCTCAACACCGCCTTCGACGCCAGCAACCGCACCTACCGGGTCATCGTCCTGCGCGACCTAGTGCGGGGAACCGATGAAGGCCTGGAGCGGGCGGCGCTGAGCATGGTCTCCCTGCACCTGGGGCTGGTGATGGAATCCCAGGATCTGCTCGCGGCCTGGGGTAATGGCGGCGACCTTTGAGTACGGCCCGTTGGGCTTCGACGGTGGAGCCGTCTCAACCAACCTACCGGGGGAATGAGTTCTTGTAGGTTGGTGTTGAGCGCAGCGAAGCCCAACGCCTCAGGGCACCCTCGGCAACACCGTGAAGGCGCGGAAGCGCTCCTTGAGATTGCCGGGGCGGGCGCCCTGCCAGAGCAACTGCCAGCCTGGCGGTACCGTCACGGCTTCGTGCCACTCGTCCTGCACTACCAGTACCCGGCAGGGCACCTGGTGCAGACCGCTCAGCTCCTGTGGGGGATAGCCGCTGTAGACGTGCAGCATGGAGCGCTCCGACTCGCCCAGGCCGTAGCTGGCCACGCAATCCGTGGCGGGGAGCACCCGCTGCAGCGCGGTGAAGGGCCGCGCATAGCTGTTGCCCAGGTCGACCCAGGGTAGCCAGAGGCTGTTGGCCAGGGTCCAGCTGACCGTCAGGCCGACGAACCAGACGCTGGCGGCTGCCAGCTGTACACGCAGCGCCAGGGTGACGCCCCAGCCTACCAGGGCCAGCAGCGCGACCGCCCAGGCCAGGGGACTCGGCGCCAGGCGTTCCGTGATCGGCAAGTGCTCGCGGATCAGCTGCGGCCAGGGCAGGGCCCAACCCAGGGCCAGGCCGATACCGCCCAGGGCCAGCAGGACGATGAGCGGCGTCCAGAGTGCCAGGCTGGTATCACGGCCGAGGCGAGCGATGACCGGCGGTGGCTGCAACCTTGCCGCCAGCAGCGCCAGGGCCGGAAACAGCGGCAGCAGATAGAGGCTGCGAAACACCGCCGACTTGAGCAGCACCGCCAGGCAGACGAGCGCATAGAGCACCACCGTGGCCAGTCCCGGATGCCGACCCAGCCGCTTCAGCGGGCTGCCGCCACGGCGATACAGCTGCCAGAGGGTAGCGCCGAGCAGGATCAGCCCGGTGGGGAAGGACAGCGCCAGCAGATCCTCCAGGCTGGAAGCCAGACCATCGGTATCGCTGTTGCGCGCCTCCAGGCCGAAGAAGCGGCCGATGTTGTTGGTCCACAGCCAGGTATGGAACAGCTCCGGCGCCCGGTGCCAGAGCAGCGCCGGCCAGAGCAGCAACCAGGGCAGGGCGGCCAGACTGGCGGCGAGCAGCCAGTGACGCCCTTCCGGCTCGACCAGCCGCCGCGGCCAGCAGAGCGCGCAGAGCAGCCCGGTGAGGCCCAGCACCCCGGGCACCAGCAGACCCTTGCTCATGAAGGCGATACCCAGGCCGCTGCCGAACAGCAGGCCCTGGCGCCAGGGGTGGCGGTTGTCGTGCAGGTGCGCGGCCAGCCCGGCGAGGCCCAGGGTGGCGCCGGCCAGCTGGGGCACGTCGGCGATCAGCAGATGACTGTGCTGCACCACCCCGAGCATGCCCAGCAGCGCGAGCACGGCCTCGCGCCGGCGACCTGGCAGCAGCCGCTGGGTCAGCCAGGCGAGCGCGGCCAGGGTCACCAGCGTCCAGCCCAGCACCGCCAGCCGCGCGCCGTCGGGGACGCTCAGCCAGGGCGCGGACAGCCGCGCGGCGAGGGCGCCGGTCCAGTACATCAGCGGCGGCTTTTCCATGAAGGGCGCGGTCCCGACCCGGGGAATCAGCCAGTCCGGGGTGGTGAGGAAATTCCACAGCATGCCGAAGGAGTAGGGCTCGTCGGCCTTCCACAGACCACGGCCGAACAGACCGGCGAGCAGGTAGGCGGCCAGGCAGCCGAGCAGCAGGGCCCGCTCCAGCTTTGCGGCTCTGGAGGAGGCAGGGGGCGAAGAGGGGCGCACGGCAGGGACTCTTGGTGGAATCCTGCCGGTATACGGGACTTGGCTTAGAGGGGGCTTAAGAGGTTGGCGAGGGGACGCGATGGCTTTTGGTGTCTTGGCTGTTTATCGAGGTTTGCTGAGGCTTTTGTTTCGCCCTAGGAGGCGAAACAAAAGCCATCCGAGCACTCGATAAGCAAATAGGGCACTGATAAACCAAGGCATCACGGCAAACTCCGCGTTGGGCTTCGCTGCGCTCAACCCAACCTACGGCCCCGCCTGCCAAGCCTCAAGCCAGGTGCTGCAACCGCTCCACCAGCTGCGCATGCAGCTGCGGATCGCCGCAGGCGAGGATGGCGCCACCCTGCTGGGCATCGCCGCCATCCCAGGCGGTCATGCGGCCGCCGGAGCCTTCGATGATGGGGATCAGCGCCTGGACGTCGTAGGGCTGCAGGCCCGCTTCGATGATGACGTCGACGAAACCCGAGGCGAGCATGCAGTAGGCGTAGCAGTCGCCGCCGAAGCGGGCCAGCTGCACCTCGGCGGCCACGGCGTCGAAGGCGGCCAGGCGCTCGGGAGTGTCGAAGATGTCGCGGCTGGTGCACATCAGCCGGGCCTGGGCCAGGTTGGCGCAGGCGCGGGTGCGCAGGGCCGCGCCGTTGCGCCAGGCGCCGGCGGGGGTGCCCAGGTAGCGCTCGCCGGTGAAGGGCTGGTTCATCACCCCGATCACCGGACGGTTGCCGTCGTTGAGCGCCACCAGGGTGCCCCACAGCGGCAGGCCGGTGATGAAGGCGCGGGTGCCGTCGATGGGATCGAGTACCCAGCTCAGGGGGCTGCCGCCGGCGACGTTCTCTTCTTCCTCGCCGAGGATGCCGTGATCCGGATGCTCGGCCTGGATGAGTTCGCGCATGGCCCGTTCGGCGGCCTTGTCGGCGATGGTCACCGGGTCGTAGCGGCGACCGGCGATGGCCGCGTCGCCCTTGTCGTCCACCGCCAGCTGGGCGCGGAAGTAGGGCTGGATGGCCACGGCGGCGGCGTCGGCCAGGCGCTCGGCGAAGCGTTCGTAGTAGGAAATCTCGGCAGCGGTCAGGCTCATGCTCATTTCACCAGGCGGGCGTCGAGGCTGTTCTGCGCCAGGCGCCGGGCCTGCTCCTGGGTCATGCCCAGGCCTTCGTGCAGGGCCATGAAGTTCTCGGTGACGTAGCCGCCGAAGTAGGCCGGGTCGTCCGAGTTGACGGTGACCTTGAGGCCGCGGTCGAGCATCTTGAGGATGGTGTGCTGGCTCATGTCGTCGAACACGCAGAGCTTGGTGTTGGACAGCGGGCAGACGGTGAGCGGGATCTGCTGGTCGACCAGGCGGGCCATCAGCCGCTCGTCCTCGAAGGCGCGCACGCCGTGGTCGATCCGCACCACGCCGAGCTGGTCGAGGGCTTCCCAGATGTACTCCGGCGGACCTTCCTCGCCGGCGTGGGCGACGGCCGGAAAGCCTTCGGCACGGGCACGGGCGAAGACACGCTTGAACTTGCTCGGCGGATGGCCCTTTTCCGAGCTGTCCAGGCCGACGGCGACGAAGTGGTCGCGGAACGGCAGTGCCTGGTCCAGGGTGGCCTGGGCGGCGTCTTCGGAAAGGTGGCGCAGAAAGCTCAGGATCAGCCCGCTGGTCACGCCCAGCTGCCGCTCGCCGTCGCTCAGCGCCTGGGTGATGCCGCGCACCACCACCTCGAAGGGAACGCCACGATCGGTGTGGGTCTGGGGATCGAAGAAGGGCTCGGTGTGGATGACGTTCTGCTCCTTGCACTTGAGCAGATAGGCCCAGGTCAGGTCGTAGAAGTCCTGCTCGGTGCGCAGCACGTCGGCACCGGCGTAGTAGAGATCGAGGAATTCCTGCAGGTTGCCGAAGTTGTAGGCGGCGCGCAGGGCTTCGACATCGCCCCAGGGCAGGGCGACGCCATGGCGCTCGGCCAGTTTGAACAGCAGTTCGGGCTCCAGGGTGCCTTCCAGGTGCAGGTGCAGTTCGGCCTTGGGCAGGGCGTTGAGCCAGTCGTACATGGGAGCCTCGGGATAGCCTGAATCGGAAAAAGATGGACGATTGTCGCACGCTTTGCCGGGTTTTCCGCAGGCATCCGGGTTCCCGCTGACCGATGTACGGTGGCTTCGTCGGTTAGAAATTCCCAGCATTCCACGCTTTGGGCCAGCAAAGGGCCATAACACCTGCATTGGGTCCGGATCTGACTACAATCGGGACGCATGGCTCCAAACACCAGGCGTGAGGTATCCGTGCAGACCGTTCAGGATTACGTTGGCGGCAAGAACAACAATCTCAATCTGATTCGCATGATCGCGGCGCTCGCCGTGGTCTTCAGCCACAGTTTCGCCATCTCCAGTGGCACCGCCACGGCGGAACCCGGGCGCGAGAGCCTGGGCATGACCCTCGGCGATATCGCGGTCGACATCTTCTTCATCACCAGCGGTTTCCTGGTCACCAAGAGTCTGCTCAGCCGCGCCGACATCATCGACTTCGTCTGGGGCCGTGCCCTGCGCGTGGTGCCAGGCTTGCTGGTGATGCTGATGCTGACGGTGCTCGGCCTCGGCGCCTGGCTGACCCGGGCACCGCTGCAGGATTATCTGAGCGATCCCCAGACCTGGTTCTATCTGCTGAAGAACACCGGGTTGATCGCCGGTGCCGAATTCGACCTGCCCGGGCTGTTCGAGGGCAATCCGCTACAGACCATCGTCAACGGCTCGCTGTGGACGCTGCCTTTCGAGGTGGGCATGTACGGTGCCCTGGCGCTGCTGTGGCTGGCCGTGCTCTGGCTGCGCCTGGACAGCCGGCACTTCCAGCGCGCCATCCTGCTGTTCGCCGCCGGTGCCGTGCTGTTCAAGCTGTTCGCCTATTACTTCTTCGCCAGCGAATCGCACCTGCTGCGGCTGTTCCAGATGTTCTTTCTGGGGGGTGCCTTCTATGTGCTGCGCGGCTACATTCCGCTGTCGCGCGCGCTGTTCGCTGCCGCCGTGGCACTGCTGGCGGTGGCCACCCCCGACCGTGACAGCTTCTTCCTGGTCTACAACCTGACGCTGGGCTACGTGCTGCTCTACCTCGCCTTCGTTCCGGGCGGGCGCATCCGCGCCTTCAACGAGGTGGGCGACTATTCCTACGGGCTCTACATCTATTCCTTCCCGGTGCAGCAGACCCTGGCGGCGGTGATCCCCGGCATCGAGGCCTGGACCATGGTGCTGCTCTCGATCGGCATCACCCTGCCGTTGGCGGTGGTCTCCTGGTTCCTGGTGGAGCGCCATGCCCTGGGCTATCGCCAGGCCTGCGCCTCGGGTACCAAGGCGGTGTGGAAGCGCCTGGCGCCGCGCCCCCGGGTGGGCTGAGGAGCGGCCGCGCGGGCGATCGGGGCAGGGCAGTATCGCGGTGCGAGCGTTTTGCCGTCTATGGCGGTCGTAACAAGGCATTGCTCAACCAAGGACGCCCCTTTCCATGCTTGCCGCCCTCAAAGACGAAACCCTGCTGCTGGTCGCCATCGGCGCCACGGTTCTGGCCTATGTGTTCGAACACACCCTGCTCGGCGGTGGCCAGACCCTGGCGCTGATCGCGGCTGGCGGTCTGATCGCCGCCATCATCTGCGCGGCCATGCGCGTGGCCCACCACGCCGAACTGCTGGCGGAAAAGGTCGGCGATCCCTATGGCACCATGATCCTGACGCTCTCCGCCGTGCTGGTGGAGGTGATCATCCTGGCGATCATGATGAGCCACGACCATTCGCCGACCCTGGCCCGCGACACCATCTATGCCGCGGTGATGCTGGACATGAACGGCATCATCGGCCTGGCCGCCCTGCTCGGTGGCCTCAAGCATGGCGAACAGCCCTACAACGACGATTCCAGCCGCAGCTACGGGGTGATGATCATCACCGCGGTGAGCATCTCCATGCTGGTGCCGGAATTCATCCCTTCGGCCCAGTGGCACGTCTATTCCTTCTTCACCATCGGCGCCATGGCGCTGCTCTATACCCTGTTCCTGCGCATGCAGACCGGCCCGCACAGCTATTTCTTCAGCTACAACTACCCGGACAAGAAGCGCAAGCGTCCGGCGGTCGAGGGCGAAGCCGCCACCGCTGGCCATGGCGAAAGCAGCGCCACCCTGTCCATCGCCATGCTGATCGTCGGCATCGTCGCCACCGGGGCCCTGGCCGAAGTGATGTCCAAGTCGCTGGATACCGGCCTGGAAGGCCTGGCGGTGCCGGCGCTGGTCCCCGCGCTGGTGGTGGCGGTGATCTCCGCCAGCCCCGAGATCCTCACCGCGCTGCGCGCGGCCATGGCCAATCGCATGCAGTCGGTGATCAACATCGCCCTGGGCGCCAGCCTGTCCACGGTGATCCTCACCGTGCCGGTGGTGGAAGCCATCGCCCTGTACAATGGCCAGCCCATCCAGATGGCCATGACCCCGGTGCAGACGGTGATGATGGCCGTGACCCTGATCGTCGCCGCCATCAACCTCAACGACGGCGAGACCAACGCCATCGAGGGCATGACCCACTTCGTGCTGTTCGGCACCTTCATCATGCTGACCATTCTCGGTCTCTAGGGACGCACCATGATCGACAGCGAGGTCATCAGCAACTACGGTTACGGCGCCGCCGTCCTGGGCGCCCTGATCGAGGGCGATGGCGTGGCCATCCTGGCCGGCATCGCCGCCCGCCACGGCTACCTGCTGTATCCGCTCACGGCCGTCTGTGTGGCCCTGGGCGGCTTCATCGGTGACCAGACGCTGTTCTTTCTCGGGCGGCGCTATGGCGACCGCATCCTGGGGCGCTTCAAGCGTCAGCAGGCGCGCATCGATTGGTTGCGCAGCCGCATCCATCGCCACGAGGCGCTGTGGATCATCGGTATCCGCTTCGCCTACGGCTTCCGCCTGATCGGCCCGCTGCTGATCGGCGCCAGCGGCGTACGCCCGCGGCGCTTCCTGTTCTTCAACATCATCGGCGCGCTGCTCTGGGGCTTTTTCATGACCGGCATCGGTTATGCGGTGGGCGAGATCCTGCGGGACTTCTTCGCCGAGCATCATGTGTCGAAGCGGTGGTTCTTTGCGGCGGCGATCTGCGTGGCGGTGCTGTTCATCGGCGCCCGCGCCATCCTGCGGCGGCGGGAGAGGGTGTAGGGTAGGGCGGCGTAGGTTGGGTTGAGCGCAAGCGAAGCCCAACGTTGCGGACTTGGATCTTGGATGCTTCGGCTAGTTGTTGAGTTTCGCTTGTAGCCCCTGTTTCGCCTAGCCGACGACTTACTTTTCTTTGCTTGCGGATCGCCGCCCGGTGCAAAGAAAAGTAAGCAAAAGAAAGCACGCCCCACGTTTCGGCCCTTCGCTACGCTCCGGGTCCCCTCGCTCCGGCGCCGCTCCGGGGGCACGGCACGAAGGGGCCTCCTGCCCCTCGCGCCTTGCTCGGCGTCCTGCCTCGCAACCCCCTCCGCAACGCCTGCACTCGGCCTCACTGACGGGGACGGGGCGCAAGCCTGAAGCTTGGGCGTTCACAAGATCTGTAACGTGTAAAACCGCAGAGCGTTTTCCACTGGCAGCCTTTAACTGCCGAACCAATTGTCTTTATCGCGGCCATGGGCCGCTCCTACAGTAGCCGGATATCCCGTAGGAGCGGCCCATGGCCGCGATTCCAGTAGAGTCAAGGCGTAGCGTGGAAAACCGCGCAGCGTTTTCCACTGATGTGCTTGACCGCGAAAAGTGGACAAGGCTTCGCCGTTGTCCACGCTACAGGTCCTTCCACCAATACTTTCAGGCTGGCGAATCGCCCCGTTCAGCAGGGTGAACGCCAGTGTCGTGGAGTGGGTCGAGCCGCATGGATGCGGCGAGAGGCCTAACGGGCCATGGACGGCCCGTGTAGGCCGACCCCGGAACGGCGCTGGCGTGAGCGGACCCGGAGCGAAGCGTAGGGCCGGATGGTCGGGGCAAGCGTTTTTGCTTACTTTTTTCGCGATTGAAAAAAGTGAGTCGCCCGGGTGGGCGAAACAAGAGCCACGAACAGATCGCGATAAATAGCTAGGGCACCTATAACCCTAACCGCAATCCGTTGGACTTCGCTTGCGCTCAGCGCCAACCTACGCCGTGCCTTTGGCGTTGGGCTTCGCTTGCGCTCAACCCAACCTACCGCCAACCCCTTCTCCAACGAAAAAGGCGCCCTGAGGCGCCTTTTTCGAACCAAACCAACCCCAGGTCAGACCTTGACGATCCAACCCTCCGGGGCCGGCTTGTCGCCGGTCTGGATGCCGGTCAGTTCTTCGTACAGCTTGCGCGTCACGGGGCCGACGTCGGTCAGGCTGTGGAAGACGTGCAGCTTCTCGCCGTACTGGATGCCGCCGATGGGGGTGATGACCGCCGCCGTGCCACAGGCGCCGGCTTCGACGAACTGGTCGAGCTGGTCAATATGGACATCGCCCTCGACCACTTCTAGGTTCAGCCGCTCGCGCGCCAGGTCCATCAGCGACATGCGGGTCACGCCCGGCAGCACCGATTCGGAGCGCGGGGTGACGAACTTGCCGTCGCCGGTGATGGCGAAGAAGTTGGCCGAACCGACTTCCTCGATCTTGCTGTGGGTCAGGGGGTCCAGGTAGATGCAGTCGGCGAAGCCTTCGGCCTTGGCCTGGGCGCCGGGCATCAGGCTGGCGGCGTAGTTGCCGCCGACCTTGGCGGCGCCGGTGCCCTGGGGCGCGGCGCGGTCGTAGCCGGAGATCACGAAGTTGTGCGGGGTCATGCCGCCCTTGAAGTAGGCACCGACCGGGATGCCGAACACCACGAAGTGGAACTCGGGGGCGGTACGCACGCCGATGTTGTCACCCACGCCGATGACGAAGGGACGCAGGTAGAAGGCGCCGCCGGTACCGTGGGGCGGAATCCAGGCCTCGTTGGCCTTGACCACCTGCTGGCAGGCGTCGATGAACATCTCGGTGGGGACCGGCGGCATCAGCAGGCGGGCGCAGCTCCTGTGCATGCGCGCGGCGTTGCGATCGGGACGGAACAGGTTGATGGAGCCGTCCTGGCAGCGATAGGCCTTGAGGCCTTCGAAGCACTGCTGGCCGTAGTGGATGGCCGTGGAGCCTTCGCTGATATGCAGCTGGTTGTCGCGAGTCAGCTCGCCGGGTCCCCAGCTGCCGTTGCGATAGGTGGCGATATAGCGGAAGTCGGTCTTGATGTAGTCGAAACCGAGGGTCTTCCAATCGATGTCCGCAGCGCTCATAGATCCTCGCAGTGCTCTCCGGCGGCTTGGCCGGTCGTTTCGTGGTCGGGCCGTACGCCTCGCCGGCGACGGTTCAAGGGGGTGGACGAGGCAGGCTCGTCGCTAGGTTCTGTATGAAAAATCGCCGAGCGAAGGTCAGGCAAGACAAAAATCGGCGAGGAAGCGGAGTTTACGAGGGGTAAATGAGCATTCCGAGCTGATTTTTAACGCAGCATCACCGAGCGCAGGCACTTTTCGTACAGAGCCTAGACTGTGAAAGATACCGCTTATCCGGACCGTTGGGGCACCTTTCAGCCAATCGGGTCTCCAAAGTCTGAAGCTGGCCCTTTGCCGCCTCGGCCTGCTGCCTCAGGCTGGAGGATGGGGTCATCACCAGGAGCTCGTTTTGAAAACAATGATGGCGTTGCTGGGTGCCTTGACCCTGCCAACGCTCACGGCGCAGGCCGCCGGTATCTTCACCGATGGATTCGACGCGGCCCTCAATCGCCGGGTCATCGAATGGCGGGGCGCGCCCTCGCCGGAAGGCATCGTCTTCAGCGTGATCGCCAGTCAGTTCAAGACCAGTGCCGGCAACGCCACCACCGATTTCCGCACCCAGCTCTCCACCTTCGGCGACAAGGTGCGCTTCAATGGCTGCAGCGCCAGTCGCTGGGAGATGAACGGCCAGATCTACCTGCCGCTCAAGGGCCAGTACCGCATGGCCGGGCTGGACGAGCGCTACGGTGAATATTTCGTCGCCCAACCCACCCGCCAGGATCTGGAGTGGGTGGCCATGAACACCCGCGTTCACTATCGTCTCTGCCGCCTGCGCGAAACCTTGACCGCCGAGGACCTGCAGGGCCTGCGCTGGGTGTTGCAGGCGGCGGAGGCGGATTAGTCGAAGCGGGTGATGACGGTCACCCCGGTGCCTGCGAAGGTATCCATGTGCATCAGCGCCGCGCTGGATTCGGCCAGGCTGATCTCGCGGCCGATCAGCTGCTCCGGCGCCAGGGTGCCCTGGCGCAGCATGGTCATCAGCACGTCGTAGCGATGGGCCTGCATGCCGTGGCTGCCGAGGATCTCCAGTTCCCGGGCAATCACCAGGTTCATCGGCAGCGCCGGGGTCGCCTGGTCACCCAGCAGCAGCCCGACCTGGACGTGCTTGCCGCGCTTGCGCAGGCTGGCGATGGAATTGCAGCAGGTGGTGGGATGCCCCAGGGCGTCGAGGGAGACGTGCGCACCGCCGCCGGTGAGTTCCTGCACCGCCTCGGGGACGCTGGCCACCTGGGTGGCATCGATCGTCGCCACCGCGCCGAGACGACGCGCCAGGGCCAGCTTGTCGGCGGTGATGTCGATGGCCACCACCTGGGCGCCCAGGGCGCGGGCGATCATGATCGCCGAGAGGCCGACGCCGCCGCAGCCGTGCACTGCCACCCACTGGCCGGCGCTGACCCGGCCCTGATCGACCACCGCGCGAAAGGCCGTCACGAAGCGACAGCCGAGGCTGGCCGCCGTGGCGAAGTCCAGCTGCTCGGGCAAGGCGACCAGATTGAGATCGGCCTGGTGGATGCCGACGTACTGGGCGAAGGACCCCCAGTGGGTGAAGCCGGGCTGGAATTGGTGATCGCAGACCTGCTGGTGGCCGGCATGACACTGCGGACAGGCGCCGCAGCCACCGACGAAGGGCACCGTCACCCGGTCGCCGATGCGCCAGAGGGTCACGTCCCTGCCCACCGCCTCGACCACCCCGGCCAGTTCGTGGCCTGGCACATGGGGCAGCTCGATGTCGCTGTCATGGCCGACCCAGCCGTGCCAGTCGCTGCGGCAGACGCTAGTGGCCATGACCTTGAGTACGACGCCGTGGGGCTCGGGGGTGGGGTCGGCGACCGTGGTCAGGCGGGGTGGCGCGGAAAAGGCTTCATAGACGACGGCTTTCATGGCGGTGCCTCGGGCTGGATGACGCCTCCAGTATGGCAAGCCGCGCGAATTTAGCCGGTCTGCTTGCCGGTGTTGCCGGCGGACTGCTGCCCGGCTAGCCCGCCAGGGCCTGCAGCCCGCTCCAGGTAGCCGGTGCGTCCTCGCCCAGCGCCTGCACCAGAGCGGCCTTGAGTCGGCAATCGGGCAGGGCGCGATGGGTTTCCTGCACGGCGATGCCTTGCTGGCGGGCAGCCATGGCCAGGGACTTGCGGCGCCAGCCGTCCTGGCTGCGGCTGTCCAGACTCGGCTCCTGCCAGAAGTGCGCATAGAGCTGCATCAGGCAGTGCAGACGGGTGCCATCCACCAGTTGCACCGGCGGCGTCTCGCGCTCCAGTTCCGGCGGCAGGGCCTGACCGTGGCGGCGGGCATTGTGGGCCAGCAGGCGATAGTCGAAGGCCATGCCATAGGCCAGCACGGTGCGGCCCTGCAGCAGGGGCCAGAGGGTGGCGAACACCTCGGGAAAGCGTGGCGCCTGGGCCAGGTGGGCATCGGTCAGACCGTGGATCAGGGTCGCCTCGCGCGGTACGGCGATGCTCGGGCGGACCAGGGTATCGAGCAGCACCCGACCGCTGAGGGTCATGACCGCCACCTCGATCAGCTGGGCATCCTCGCCCAGCCCGGTCGCCTCGGTATCCAGCACCAGGACGTCTTGCTCCAGCCAGCGACGCGCCTGCTCGCGCACCCGTGCTTGCTGGGCGTTGTAGCGGGGGGAGACAGGGCTGGAAAAAGACGATGACAACGGATTCATACACGGCCTGACAGCTATAACCAAGGGTGCGCCCAAAAGCCGACAAGTCGGCTCTACGACGGGTGTGGGCATTCGATGCAAGATCATCGCCACAGGACACAGGCCGTTCGGCGGGGGCGACGAGCGGACCATCTGGCACGTCGAGGTCGCCGGTATCGGCTGGCCTTGCGAGAATGGGCCCTTCATCCATGTCGAGGAGCGCCATTGCTTTGGCCGCCGTCCAGGGTTTCTTGCTGACACGCCTCTGGCGCGAGACTTCCACCGGGATGGAGCTGGTGTTCTGGTTCGCCACCGACAGCGGTCCGCACCAGCTGCGAGTGCCGGGGCAGCAGGCGGTGGCCTTCGCCCCGGCCGCGCGACGGGCGGACATCGAGCGCCTGCTGCCGGCCGGGGTGGAGATCCGCGAGCTGGCGCTGCAGGACTTCCAGCGGCGCCCCGTCCTGGGGCTCTATGCGCCGCGCTATCGCACCCTGCGCGAACTGGAGCAGCGGCTCCCCGCCGCCGGCATCGAGGTCTACGAGACGGACATCGCCCCGGCGGATCGCTTCCTCATGGAGCGCTTCATCACCGCGCCGGTGACGCTGCCCACCGCCGACGGCGCGCCCTTGCGGCCGGATCCCGACTATCGCCCCACGCTGCGCACCCTGTCGCTGGACATCGAGACCAGCGAGCGCGGCGAGCTCTACAGCATCGGCCTGCACGGCTGCGGCCAGCGCCAGGTGTACATGCTCGGCCCCCCACCGGCGAAGACGCCGCGGTGGACTTCGACCTGGAATACGTCGCCGACCGCGCCACTCTGCTCGAACGCCTCAACGCCTGGATGGCGCGCCATGATCCTGACGTCATCATCGGCTGGAGCGTGCTGCAGTTCGACATCCGCGTGCTTCACGAGCACGCGCGCAAACTGGATGTGCCGCTGCACCTGGGCCGGGGCGCCGCCGAGGACGATCGCTACGAACCCGGCGGCCAGGGCCGGCCCTTCCACGCCCTGCTGGCCGGACGGCCGATCATCGACGGGGTGGAGGCGCTCAAGTCGGCGACCTGGGTGTTTCCCTCCTATAGCCTGGAGAATGTCAGCCGCAGCCTGCTGGGCGAGGGCAAGGCCATCGACAATCCCCACGACCGCATGGCCTCCATCAACCGCATGTTCGCCGGCGAGAAGAGCGCCCTGGCGCGCTACAACCTGGTGGATTGCGAACTGGTCACACGGATCTTCGCCAAGACCGGGCTGCTGCGCTTCCTGCTGGAGCGCGCCAGTGTCACCGGTCTGCCGCTGGAGCGTCATGGCGCCTCCATCGCCGCCTTCTACCACCTCTATCTGCCGCTGATGCACCGCCAGGGTTTCGTCGCGCCCAATCTCGGCGCCCAGCCGCCCGAAGGCAGCCCCGGCGGCTTCGTCATGGATTCCCGGCCCGGGCTCTACGACTCGGTGCTGGTGCTGGACTACAAAAGCCTCTATCCCTCGCTGATCCGCACCTTTCTCATCGATCCGGTGGGCCTGGTGGAGGGCCTGGCGCTGCCCGAGGACGAGACGGTACCGGGCTTTCGCGGCGCGCGCTTCCATCGCACCCGGCACTGCCTGCCGGAGATGGTGGCGCGGGTCTGGGAGGGGCGCGACGCCGCCAAGCGCGCCGGCAACGCACCCCTGGCCCAGGCGCTGAAGATCATCATGAACAGCTTCTATGGCGTGCTGGGCACCCCGCACTGCCGCTTCTTCGATCACCGCCTGGCCTCGTCCATCACCCTGCGCGGCCACGCCGTGATGCACCAGACCCGCGAGCTGATCGAGGCGCGTGGTCATCGGGTGATCTATGGCGACACCGACTCCACCTTCGTCTGGCTCGGGGCTGCCCATGCCGAAGCCGAGGCCGAGCGCATCGGTCGCGACCTGGTGGCGGCGGTCAATGCCCACTGGCGCGCGCAGCTGCAGACCGAGCTGGGACTGGAAAGCCACCTGGAGCTGCAGTACGAGACCCACTTCAGCCGCTTTCTCATGCCCACCATCCGCGGCGCGGAGGAGGGCAGCAAGAAAAGATACGCCGGGCTGCGACCGGGTGCCGAGGGTCAGCCGGAACTGGTGTTCAAGGGCCTGGAGACGGTGCGCAGCGACTGGTCGCCGCTGGCCCAGCGCTTCCAGCGCGAGCTGTATCTGCGCATCTTCACCGGCGAGCCCCACGAGGACTATGTGCGTGACTTCGTCGCCCAGACCCGCGCCGGCGACTTCGAAGACCTGCTGGTCTATCGCAAGCGCCTGCGCCGGCCGCTGGAGGAGTACCAGAGCAACCTCTCGCCGCAGGTCCGCGCGGCGCGGCTGCTGGAGGCGGAAAACGCCCGCCTGGGACGCCGCAGCCGCTTTCGCCGCGGCGGCTGGATCAGCTACCTGATCACCACCGCGGGCGCCGAACCGGTCGAGCTGCCCCATGCGCCGCCGGACTACGACCACTATGTGCAGCGCCAGCTGGCGCCGGTGGCCGACGCCATCCTGCCCTTCGTCGGCGACCGCTTCGATCGGTTGCTGGATCGGCAGATGGGGTTGTTCTAGCGCGGTCTGGAGTGGGAGCGGTTTAGGGTGGATGACGGCCTGGCCTCATCCACGCGAGCTTCCCGGCGTGGCCAAGCGCTCAGCCTGGAACACCCTCACCCCAACCCTCTCCCGCAGGCGGGAGAGGGGGCGGCACGGTGCGGATGGCGGTTTCTCCGCAGGGTGGCGGGTCCAGGGTAGGGTGGATGACGGCAAGGCCTCATCCACGCGGGCTTCCCGGAGTGGCCAATCGCTCAGGCTGGAACATTCTCACCCCAACCCTCTCCCGCAGGCGGGAGAGGGGGCGGCACGGTGCGAATGGCGGGTTCGACGCAGGGTGGTGGGTCCAGGGTAGGGTGGATGACGGCAAGGCCTCGTCCACGCGGCTCGGCGGCGAGGACAAGCGCTGCGAATCCTCCATAAGACCGTCTCACCCAGGCTTTCCCGCGTTGCGCTCGCACTTGCCCTGCACGCGCCAGTCTCAGTTAGGCGGTGCGGCCGCCGGTCAGTCTCACTGCTGGATGATGCCCGCTCTCCCGGCCTGGGCTCGTTATACTCCGGCCGGCGACAGGTCTTTTCCGTGGGAAGGATAGGTGGCGTGCCAGGATCGGTGCGGACGCGGCGATCACGATTTCTTGTGGATGTGCAGACGGCGGATAGATGAGCGACCAGGCGGATGTGGCCCGACCCAACAACTCCAGGAACCTGACCCCCAGCGACCTGCCGTTTCCGGTGGTGGGGATTGGGGCCTCTGCCGGGGGTATCCAGGCGCTGCTGCATTTCTTCGAAGCCCTGCCGGCCGATTGCGGCATGGCCTTCGTGGTGGTGATGCACCTGTCGCGGGAGCACCAGAGTCATCTCGACGAGATCCTGCAGCGGGTGACCCGCTTGCCGGTGCAGCAGGTCACCCAGCCGGTGCCCATCCAGGCCGAGCACGTCTATGTGATCCCGCCCGGCTCCGATCTGACCATGAACGACGGTTACCTGCGACTGGCTCCGGCGGAGCGTCCCCAGGGCGATCATGTCGCCGTAGACCTATTCTTTCGCGCCCTGGCCGACGTGCACAAGACCCATGCCGTCGCCATCGTCCTGTCTGGCAATGGTGCCGATGGCTCGGTGGGCCTGGGGCGTATCAAGGAGCAGGGCGGGGTGACCCTCGCCCAGGCGCCGGAAGATGCCGAATTCGATTCCATGCCCAAGAGCGCCATCACCGCCGGCGTGGTGGACTTCGTCCTGCCGGTGGTGGAGATGCCGCAAAAGCTGCTGGAGCTGGCCGCCACCCTCAGTACCCTGAGCCAGGGCGAGTTGCACCAGCTCGATCTCGAAGCCCGGATTCCAGGTCCGTCGAGCAAGGCCATGCAACTGGCGCTGCGCGACATCCTCACCCTGCTGCGCACCCGTACCGGGCACAACTTCAAGCAATACAAGACCGCCACGGTATTGCGCCGGGTGGAGCGGCGCATGCAGGTGAACGCCATCGCCGACATGCCGGCCTATGCCGGTTTTCTCCATGATCATCCGGAAGAGACACCGGCGCTGCTCAAGGACATGCTCATCGGCGTGACCAATTTCTTCCGCGACCGCGAGGCCTTCGAGGCCCTGGAACGCGACGTCATTCCGGAATTATTCGAGCACCTGCCGGCCGGGGAGGATCAGGAGCTGCGGGTGTGGAGCGCCGCCTGCTCCAGCGGTGAGGAGGCCTATTCGCTGGCCATGCTGCTGACCGAGCAGGCCGAGTTGCGCCAGTCGGACGCGCGCCTGCAGGTCTTTGCCACCGATCTCGACGAGCACGCCCTGGCGATGGCGCGCTATGGCGTCTATCCCGGTTCCATCGTCACCGACGTCGCCCCCGCCCGGCTGCGCCAGCACCTGCTCAGGGAGCAGAATCAGTACCGGGTGAAAAAGGAGCTGCGCGAGAAGGTGCTGTTCGCCCAGCACAACCTGCTCAGCGATCCGCCGTTTTCCCGGCTCGATCTCATTAGCTGCCGCAATCTGCTGATCTATCTGGATCGCGAGGTGCAGGCCGAGATCCTGCACACCTTCCATTTCGCCCTCAAGCCGGGTGGCTACCTGTTTCTCGGCAGTTCCGAGTCGGCCGATGTGCAGAGCAGCCTGTTCGCCACGGTCGACAAGAAGAACCGCATCTATCGGGCCAAGCACACGACCAGCGTGGTGCGTCCCACGCCGCTGCTCAATCTCAATCCGGGTGTGCACAGCGTGCGCCTGCCACCGCACCAGGTCGGTCGGCGCAACAAGGTGTCCTTTGCCGAGGTGCATCAGCGGGTGCTGGAGCAATATGCCCCGCCAAGCATCATCGTTGATCGCGAATCCAACATCGTGCACCTCTCCGAGCGGGCCGGGCGCTTCCTGAGGTACGTCGGCGGCGAGCCCAGCTACAGCCTGCCGGCGCTGGTGCTGGAGGAGTTGCGCCTGGAGCTGCGTACCGCCCTGTTTCAGGCGCTGCAGAGCAACAAGAGCGTCGAGGCGCGACGCGTGCATATCCAGCGCGACGACCGCAGCTACTACATCAACATGGTGGTGCGGCCGTTCCGCGACAGCGACACCAACACCGACTACCTGCTGGTGCTCTTCGATGAAGTCGAAGATGTCATGAGCGCCGATTCCGTCAGCGATCACGTCGAAGCCAAGGACAGCGTCCTCACCCAGCTGGAAGCCGAGTTGCAGCGCACCAAGGAGCAGCTGCAGCTGACCATCGAGCAGTCCGAGACCTCCACCGAGGAGCTCAAGGCCTCCAACGAAGAGCTGCAGGCGATCAACGAGGAATTGCGCTCGGCCACCGAGGAGCTGGAGACCAGCAAGGAAGAGTTGCAGTCGATCAACGAAGAGCTGATCACCGTCAACTACGAGCTCAAGTCCAAGATCGAGGAAACCGGCAAGATCAACGACGATCTGCAGAACCTCATCACCTCCACCGACATCGCCACGGTGTTCGTCGACCGGGGCATGCGCATCAAGCGATTCACGCCGCGCGCCGCCAGCATCTTCAACATCATCGTCAGCGATACCGGCCGCTCGCTGCTCGACATCACCCATCGCCTGGACTATCCGGAGCTGGCCACCGATGCCAATCAGGTCTTCGAGTCCCTCGGCCAGATCGAGCGGGAGGTTCGCAGCCACGATGACCGCTGGTACCTGGCCCGGTTGCTGCCCTACCGTACCGCGGAGGACCGCATCGAAGGTGCGGTGCTGACCTTCATCGACATCACCGAGCGGCGCAAGGCTCAGGATCGTGCCCGCGATGGCGAGGAAAACATGCGCCTCATGGCGCAGAACATCCATGACTATGCCATCGTCACCCTGGATGCCGGCGGCATCATCAACAGCTGGAACGGGGGCGCCACCCGGCTGTTCGGCTATAGCGAACGCGAGGCGCTGGGGCAGCCCATGGGCCTGATCTTCACGCCGGAAGACCTGGCCACCCAGGTTCCGGAAGCGGAGCTGCGCCAGGCCGACGAGCAGGGCGCCGCTCAGGATGAACGCTGGCTCAGGCGCAAGGATGGCAGCCGCCTCTATTGCACCGGGGTACTCAGTCGCATGAGCAATGCCTCGGGCGGTCGCGGCTATGCCAAGATCGCCCGGGACGCCACCGCCGATCACGTCCGTGCCAGCGAGAATGCCAATCAGCAGGCACAGCAGCGCGCCCTGGTGCAGCTCAAGGACGAGTTCTTCGCGGTGATGTCCCACGAACTCAAGCACCCGCTCAATCTCATCCAGCTCAACAGCGAGCTGCTGACCCGTTCGCCGGTGCTGCGCGACGTGCCCCTGGCGCGGCGTGCCACCGAGGCCATCCAGCGCGCCGTGCGCAGCCAGGCGCAGATCATCGACGACCTGCTCGACCTGTCGCGTATCCGTACCGGCAAGCTCAAGCTGGAGCGCCAGAGCCTGGATCTGGTGCAGCAGCTGCGCGAGATCGTCGAGGTGATCCGGCCGCTGGCGGGTGAGGTCGAGGTCAGCAGCCTGCAGCTACCGAAAGCGCCGCTGTTTGTGCAGGCGGACGCGACCCGTGTCGGCCAGATCGTCTGGAATCTGCTCAACAATGCCGTCAAATTCACCCCGGCCGGTGGGCGGGTGGAGATCGCCCTGGGGATCGAAGGCGTTGAAGCCCGGCTGGACGTCACCGATACCGGCCAGGGTATAGAGCCGGACTTCCTGCCGCGGGTGTTCGAGATGTTCGGCCAGGCGGAAATGAAGTACACCGCCCGCGCCCAGCACGGCCTTGGGATCGGCCTGGCACTGGTCAAACAACTGGTGGAAGCCCACGGCGGGCGCATCGAAGCCCATTCCGCCGGACTCGACCAGGGCGCGCGCTTCAGCGTCTGGCTGCCCCTGTGCGAGGACGAGCGGCGGCTTGCGCCGGAGGCGCGCGCGGATGACCAATCCATCGCCGGATTGCGGGTCCTGCTGGTGGACGACTCTCCCGACATCGTCGAGACCCTGCAGCTGCTGCTGGAGGAGGAGGGCGTGCGGGTCACTACCGCCACCGATTCCCGGCAGGGCCTGCTGCTGGCCCAGACGCAGGATTTCGACATCATCCTTTCCGACATCGGCATGCCGGAGATGGACGGCCACGAATTCCTGCGCCAGGTGCGGGCGGGCGATCGCAACGTCGGCACCCCGGCGGTGGCGCTGTCCGGCTATGGCACCCGGCTGGACGTCGACAAGGCGCGGGCGGCGGGCTTCAACCGGCATCTGAACAAGCCGGTCAGCTTCGAGGCGCTGATCGCCGTGCTGCATGCATTGCAGGTCTCCAGCTAAGACGGGCAGTGGCATAGTCAGATGATTCGCGGCACACTCGGGAGCCCCCAGGGCGCCTGGCCAATCGGGCCGGATGCCTTGTTTCCCGCCAGAGGAGCGCCGCGATGACCCGCCTCACCGCCAAGGATTTCTCGCCCGAACTGCTCGAACTCTACGACTTCTATGTGCACGGTCGCATCAGCCGTCGCGACTTCCTCGACCGTGCCGGCGCCTGCGCCGCGGTGCTGGGGCTGTCGGCCACCGGAGTGCTGGCGGCCCTGACGCCCAACTATGCCCTGGCCACCCAGGTCGAGTTCACCGATCCGGATATCGTCGCCGAATACGTCTACTATCCCTCGCCCAAGGGGCATGGTCGGGTCCGCGGTTATCTGGTGCGCCCGGCCAAGGCCAGCGGCAAGGTGCCAGCGGTGGTTGTGGTCCACGAGAATCGCGGCCTCAATCCCTATATCGAAGACGTCGCCCGACGCCTGGCCAAGGCCGGCTATCTGGCCCTGGCGCCGGACGGCCTCACCTCCATGGGCGGCTATCCCGGCAACGACGACAAGGGCCGCGAACTGCAGCAGCAGGTCGATCCCGAGAAACTGATGAACGACTTCTTCGCCGCCGTGGAAACCCTGATGGGCCACGAATTCAGCACCGGCAAGGTCGGCATCACCGGTTTCTGCTACGGCGGCGGGGTGGCCAATGCGGCCGCCGTGGCCTATCCCGAACTGGCTGCGGCCGTGCCCTTCTATGGTCGCCAGCCGCGCGCCGAGGAGGTGGCCGCGATCAAGGCGCCGCTGCTGATCCATTACGCCGAGAACGATCCGCGCATCAACGAGGGCGCTGCCGCCTACGAAGCGGCGCTCAAGGCGGCTGGCAAGACCTATGAGGTGCATCGCTATGCCGGCACCAACCATGGTTTCCACAACGATTCCACCCCGCGCTACGACGAAGCCGCCGCGCGCCTGGCCTGGGACCGTACCCTGGGCTGGTTCGGGCGCTATCTCGCCTAGGCACCCCGACGGAGACCTTAGATGCCGCAACTGCGTATTCCCGCCGTCTACATGCGCGGCGGTTCCAGCAAGGGCGTGTTCTTCCATGCCCGCGACCTGCCGCCGGCCGGTCCGGCGCGCGATGCGCTGCTGCTGCGGGTGATCGGCAGCCCCGATCCCTACGGCAAGCAGATCGACGGCATGGGCGGCGCCACCTCCAGCACCAGCAAGGTGGTGGTGATCGCGCCCTCCAGCCGCCCGGACTGTGACGTCGACTACCTGTTCGGCGCCCCGGCCATCGAGGCCCCGGTGATCGACTGGTCGGGCAACTGCGGCAATCTCAGCGCCGCCGTCGGGCCCTTCGCCATCAGCGAGGGGCTGGTCGAGGCGCCGCGCGAGGGCATGGCCAGGGTACGCATCTGGCAGGCCAATCTCGGCAAGCGCATTCTCGCCCATGTCCCCATGGCCAATGGCGAGGTGCAGGAAGAAGGCGATTTTCGCTTCGACGGCGTGGCCTTTCCGGCGGCCGAGGTGGTGCTCGATTTTCTCGATCCCACCGGTACCGATGGCAGCGTGCTGCCCACCGGGCGAGCCGTTGACGAACTCTATGTTCCGGAGCTGGGCCGACTGCCGGTGACCCTGCTCAATGCCGGCAATCCCACCATTTTCGTGCGGGCGGAGACCCTGGGTCTCAGCGGCACCGAGACCCAGGCGCAGATCAACGGCGATGCGGCGCTGCTGGCGCGCCTGGAAGCCCTGCGCGCTGCGGGCGCGGTCGCCATGGGCCTGGCCGCCACGGCTGCCCAGGCGACGGCGGAACGCCCGCATACGCCCAAGCTGTGCCTGGTCGCCGCGCCCCAGACCTACCGGGTGGCCGGGGGCAAGCAGGTGCAGGCCGAGGAACTCGATGTCATCGCGCGGATGATCTCCATGGGCAGTCTGCATCACGCCATCCCCGGTACCGGCGCGGTCGCCGTGGCGGTGGCCGCGGCGCTACCCGGGACCCTGGTTCATGCCCTGACCGGCGACCTGGGCGGTCGCCAGGTACGGATAGCGCACACCGCCGGCACCGTGGCGGTCGGCGCCCAGGCCCGCGAGGTCGCTGGTATCTGGCAGGTGGAAAAGGCCAGCATGAGCCGCAGCGCCCGCCGCCTGATGGAAGGCTGGGTGCGGGTACCGACGGAGATCCGGTAGGTTGGGTTGAGCGCGGCGAAGCCTCTGTGCTGGAGCGCCCTCACCCCAACCCTCTCCCGGAGGGAGAGGGGGCGATTAAGTCGGGTGCGGGGTTGTGGCTCGTGCACCTTGGCCGCGTCACGGTAGCGTGGAAAACCGCGCAGTGTTTTCCACTGGGCAAGCCTGCCTCCATTCGTGGAAGGCTGCACCCTTATCCACCCAGGGCATTCCAACCGCCCCCTCTCCCTCCGGGAGAGGGCTGGGGTGAGGGTGGACCCACTCAAAAGTGGCCCTCAGGTCCCTACGATCAGATCGCGAATGCGCACCGCCAGGGCGTCCATGGCGAAGGGCTTGGTCATCACGTGCATGCCGGGCTCCAGGTGGCCGTTGCCGACCACGGCGTTTTCGGCGTAGCCGGTGATGAACAGCACCTTGAGTCCGGGGCGGCGCTGGCGGGCGGCATCGGCCATCTGCCGGCCGTTCATCCCGCCAGGCAGGCCGACATCGCTGATCAGCAGGTCGATGCGCACATCGGATTCCAGCAGGCGCAGCCCGGAGCTGGCATCCGCCGCTTCCAGGGCGGCGTAGCCCAGTTCTTCCAGCACCTCCACCACCAGCATCCGCACCGTGGGTTCGTCATCCACCACCAGCACCGTTTCGCCGTGGCCCTGGCGCGGCAGGGTCGGCTGGCTGGCGGCGAGGTCAACGCCAGTGGCCACTTCGCGATGGCGCGGCAGGAAGAGGGTGACGCTGGTGCCCTGATCGACCTGGGAATGGATGCGTGCCTGGCCGCCGGACTGGCGCACGAAGCCGTAGATCATCGACAGGCCCAGCCCGGTGCCCACCCCGATCGGCTTGGTGGTGAAGAAGGGGTCGAAGGCCTTGGCAATCACCTCGGGCGGCATGCCGCAGCCGTTGTCGGTCACCGAGAGGGCGATGTAGTCGCCCGGGTCCAGGTCGCGGACCCGGCCCATGCGCGCATCCAGCGCCCGATTGGCGGTCTCGATGAAGATCCGGCCGCCCTCGGGCATGGCGTCGCGGGCGTTGATGCAGAGATTGAGCAGGGCGTTTTCCAGCTGCGGCGGATCGACCAGGGTCGACCACAGCTCGCTGCTGGCCACCACCTCGATCTGGATCGCCGGCCCCACCGTGCGGCGGATCAGGTCTTCCATGCCGGCCACCAGGCGATTGACGTCGGTGGGCTTGGGGTCCAGCGTCTGCCGGCGGGAAAAGGCCAGCAGCCGGTGGGTCAGGGCGGCGGCGCGAATGGCGGCGCCCTGGGCGGCGGTGGTGTAGCGCTCGAGATTGTTCAGCCGACCCTGGCCGATGCGCACCGTGAGCAGGTCCAGACTGCCGACGATACCGGCGAGCAGGTTGTTGAAGTCGTGGGCCAGGCCGCCGGTGAGTTGGCCGACCGCTTCCATCTTCTGCGACTGGCGCAACTGCTCTTCCAGCAGCGCCTGGGTTTCCGCGGCGTCCTTTTCCCGGGTGATGTCGCGCCCGGCGCCGGTGAGGCGATCCTGTTCGGTGTCCATCGACAGCGTCCAGGACAGCCAGCGCCAGCTGCCGTCCGCCGCCTGGACGCGATTCTCCACCCGCGCCGGCAGGCCGCTGCGGCGCAGTTCGTCCAGCGCCATCAGCACGCCGGGCAGATCATCGGGATGGATGAGTTCGGTGTAAGGGCGGCTGAGCAACTCGGCCTCGGAATAGCCCAGGCCGCGCGACCAGGACGGACTCACCCGCAGGAGCTGCCCGGTGAAGTCGGCGGTGAGCAGCAGGTCTTCGCTGAGCGCCCAGAGCCGGTCGCGCTCGGCGGTACGGGCCTGGACCTCCTGGCTGAGGCTGAGATTCTGCGCCTGGATCAGCGCCTGGGCGTCGCGCTGGATGGTGACGTCCTGGGCGAAGACATAGAAGCCGTCCACCGCACCGCGCGCATCGCGCCGTGGGCGGTAGTGGATGTCGGCGATGCGCCGGCGGCCATCCGGCCAGGCCCACGGCAGGTCCAGTCGCGCCGGGGTACCGTCCAGGGCGGCCTGGATGGCCGGACGCCGGGCGGCGAACAGTTCCGGCGCGAACACCTCGGCCATGCTGCGGCCCAGGATGCTCTGCGGCGCGTCCCTGAACCACTTGGGCGCCTCGATATTGGCGAAGCGATAGATCAGGTCGCGATCGACGAAGGCGATCAGGCAGGGCAGGGTGTCGGCCACCAGGCGCAGATTGAGTTCGCTGTCGCGCAAGGCACGTTCCGCGGTCAGTCGCGCCGTGGCCGAGCGGGTGCGATTGGCGACCTCGCGTATGAACTGCAGCTCGGCCGGCGTCCAGCGCCGCGGCTGACTGGAACAGACATAGAGCAGGGCCACCAGGTTGCCGTGCTCGAACAGCGGCAGGTTGACGAGGGCGCGGGTCTCCAGGCGTTGCAGGGCCGCGAGGTTGTCACGGGTACGAGGGTCTTGCTGCACGTCCTCGATCACCACGGTTTCGCCGCGCTTGAAGGCCTCGCTGTAGCTGCCGTAGTCGCGAAAATTCAGCGTGCCCATCAGGCTGCGGGCGCCCGGGATCGTCCAGTCGCGTTCCACGGTGATGGTCTCGGTCTCGGCGTCCACCAGACCGTAGCCCACCAGATGGGCATTCAGGATGGTGCCCAGGGCGGTGCAGGCGAGTTCGGTGACCGCCTCGATGTCGTTCAGCTGGCTGAAGCCTTCGCCCAACTCCGCCAGGGCGCGGCGATAGCGCTCTTCGTCACGGGTGGCCTGGGCGGCCTGCTCGCGCTCGGTGACATCCAGGAACAGCACCAGAAAGCTGTCCGGGCCAGCCTTGTGCGCATGGCCTTCGTACCAGCGGCCGTTGAACTGGAATTGCCGCACGTAACTGAACGACTGGCCGGTATCTACCACCCGGGTGAAATCCTCCACCCAGAGGTCTTCGAGTTCGGGAAACAGGGTGCGGGCTGTCTGGCCGATCGTCTGTTCCGCGCTCAGGCCGAAGTGGGTGCACCAGGCGCGGTTGACCTGGTCATAGCGCCAGTCCCGGCCATGGCCCTGGTCATCACGCAGGATGGTGCCAAGGATGAAGCCCTCGTCCAGTTGCTCGAACAGGCCGCGCCAGTAGCGCTCGCTCTCCGCCAGTTGCCGCTGCACCTCGCCGACGTGGCGCTGGCTGTCACGCAGGGCCTCGCCGGCCAGGTGCTGGGGGGTGCGGTCGCGCAGGATCTTGACGAAGCCGGTATGGCGGCCGGCGTCGTCGTGCAGCGGATGCATCTCGCCGCTGGCCCAGAAGCGGGTGCCGTCGCGTCGCAGGTGCCAGCGTTCGTCTTCGGCGCGACCGTCCTGCAGCGCCAGCCGCATTTCCAGCGCGGCCCGGCCGTTCCGGTTGTCTTCCGGGGTGAAGAAGCACTCTGCCGGGGCGCCGCGGATCTCCGTGGCGGTCCAGCCCAGCAGGCGCTCGGCGCCGGTGTTCCAGTCGGTGATGACCCCGGCCGGATCCAGTACGACCATGGCGAAATCGATGGCGCCATCGAAGATCGCCAGGCGCCGCTGGGCGTCCTGGGGTGGCAGCGCGGTGCACTGGTCGAGCGCGGCGCGGAGGCGGCGGACTTCGGCCTGGAGTTCAGCGTAGGAGGGAGCGGATTCAGCCATGGGATCTTTCAAGCGCGTGGGCAGCGGAAGCGGACGCCAATGACGTCCAGCAAGAGCCTTAGAGTAAGAGAGTCGGGCGCCGGCTAGCGATCTGCCAGCACCTTTTTCCGACAGGCAGGGAATTAAGTAGCCGTTACGGCATCAGACAAGTGCCGGTACCAAGCGGCCAGCCGTCCATCCGAGGGTTGTGATCCAATTCGAGTAATTTCGGTCTATTTAGTCGTACTAATGAAGTAGCGTTGCCATGACCGATGTAGTTTCTTCCGCAGCCGTTACCACTGTGCTGGTGGTCGAGGACGATCCTGTACTGCGATCGCTGGCGACGGAGGTGTTCGAGATGGAGGGTTATGCCGTCCAGTCGTTCGACACCGCCGATGCCGCCTGGTGCTGGTTCGAAGCCGACCCGCTGCCGCCTGATCTCCTCTTCACCGACGTGCGCATGCCCGGTCGGCTGGATGGTCTCGCCCTGGCCAAACAGGTCCGCCAACGTTTTCCGCAGTTGCCGATACTGGTGTCGTCCGGCTATACCGGACAGCAGTACGCCGAACGCGAAGACCGGGCGCTGTTCCTGCCCAAGCCCTGGACCATCGACCAGTTGCTGAAGGCCTGCGGCCAGCTGGGCGTCTAACCGCCCGCCTGACGCGCGCGTGCGAGGCGTACCGCCGAATCCACCTCATCGAGCGTCCAGGGCTTCTGCAGGAAGATCACCTGCGGGGGCAGCGCCGTGGTGATCTCGTAGCCATAGCCCGAGGTGATGACCATGGGCAGCGCGGGCCAGCGCTGGAGCAGCATTTCGGCCAATTCACCGCCGCGCAGCTGGCCGGGCATCAGGTGATCGGTGATTACCAGCCCGGGAGCCTGCTGCTGCTGGAGCAGATGCACCAGGGCATCGTCGGCATTGTCGAACTGCCGACAGGTCCAGCAGAGGCGGTCTTCGAGATGGTTGCTCAGCAGCTCGGCGAGCAGGCTGTTGTCTTCGATGACGACGAGATAGGGAAGGGGATCTGGCGAGGTCATCGAGACTTCCGGAACGCGACGAGACGATTCCGGAAGTCTAGCAGAGCCTTGCCGGCGTCAGTCCGGCTTTTGTCTGACCATTGTTAGAACTCCAGGACGATCTTGCCGAAGTGGCTGCCGTCCTTCTGGAAGGCGAAGGCCGCGGCAATTTCGTCTAGCGGATAACTGCGATCGATGACCGGCTTAATGCCGTTGCCTTCCAGCGCCTTGATCATCTCCTGCTGCTGGCGACGGCTGCCGACGATCAGCCCCTGCAGCCGCTGATGGCGGCGCATCAGATTGGCCGTGGGGACTTGCCCCTCGACGCCGGTGAGCACCCCGATCAGCGCCAGGTGACCATGGATACGCGCGGCCTGGATCGACTGCGCCAGGGTCGCCGGGCCGCCCACTTCCACCACGATGTCGACGCCACGGCCGCCGGTGATGGCCTGCACCTTGGCACCCCATTCCGGTTCGTCGCGATAATTGATCAGGTGATCGGCGCCCAGGGCATAGGCGCGCTGCAGCTTCTCGTCCGAGGAGGAGGTGGCAATCACCGTGGCGCCCATGGCCTTGGCCATCTGCAGAGCGAAGATCGACACCCCGCCGGTCCCCATGATCAGCACGCTGTCGCCGGCCTTGAGTCCGCCATCCACCACCAGGGCGCGCCAGGCGGTGAGTCCGGCGGTGGTCAGGGTCGCCGCCTCGGCATGGCTGTAGCCCTTGGGCGCCAGGGTGAAGGCCGTGGCCGGGCGTACCACCACCTCGCAGGCGAAGCCGTCGACGCCATCGCCAGGGGTCGTGGAAAAGTCATCGATGGGCGGCTCGCCATCCAGCCAGTGGGGAAAGAAGGTCGAGACCACGTGATCGCCCACGGCGAACTCGCTGACCCCGGCGCCCACGGCCTCGACCACGCCGGCGCCATCGGACATGGGAATGCGCCCATCGGCGGTCGGCATCTTGCCCAGCACCACGCCCAGGTCATGGAAATTCAGCGAGCTGGCCTTGATCCGCACCCGGATCTCACCAGCCCCCGGCTGCCCGGGATCAGGCAGTTCGCAGGCTTCCAGCTGGTCCAGACCACCGGGTTTGCGTAGGCGTATGGCGTGCATGAGCGTTCTCCTTTGGGGCGCAGGCCGCGGTTGGCCTGCCGATCCAGAAGGGACCCCAGGCGTCGCGCGGGAATTCAATCCAGCAGACGAGCCAGCCAGCGCTCGCGGGTGAGCTGGTAGCTGTCCAGCTTCTCCTCACCACCACGGATGGGGAACAGGGCGCGGACCTGTCCCTGCAGCGTAAAGCCGTTCTTGAGCAGTACGCGCCCCGAGGCGGGATTCTCTGGCAGGTGGCGGCCGTTGATGGCGCTCAGCGCCCAATGGTCGAAGCCGAAGGCAATCAGGGCGGCGCAGGCTTCGGTTGCCAGGCCCTGGCCCCAGGAGGGCACGCCAATCCAGTAGCCGATATTGGCCGTATCCTGGCCATCGCGGCGCAGCGAGATAACGCCGCGCAGATCGTCGCGCGTCCGGTCGACGATGGCGAAGTGGGCTTGGCTACCTGTGGACCAGCCCGGTGCATGGGTGGCGAGCCACTGGTGGGCGATCGCCTCGGTGTAGGGATGGGGCAGGGTACCGGTGGTGGCGGCGATACGCGGGTCGCCGGCCAGAGTCACCAGGGCAGGTACGTCCCGCTCGCTGCAGGGACGTAGCGCCAGGCGTTCGGTGAGCAGGCTGGGTTGCGGCAGCATGGCGGTCCTCCGGCAGCAGCGTAGGGCGTCCTCGCGGCGCGCCGCGAGGACTTCGACTCAAGCCTGACGGAGCCGCGTGGGCGACAGGTCTTCAGCCAGCTCGGCCTGGGTAGGCGAGCTGGCGGCGCCACGTGCCCGGATCAGCACGATCTTGAGCTGTTCGTTGATGCGCTCCTGGCGGTCCTGGAAGAAATTATGGAAGACCACGCAAAGCAGAGCCACGGCGATGCCCAGGCCGGTGGCGAACAGCGCCGTGCCGATGCCACCGGAGATCTGCCCCGGATCGGACACCCCGGCCGAGGCCAGTGCCTTGAAGGTGTCGATGATGCCGAGGATGGTACCGAGCAGGCCCAGCAGCGGAGCGGCGGTGGTGATGGTCTCGATGATCCACAGGCTGCGCGCCAGGGGTGCCCGGGTGGCCAGGTACTGGGTATCGACCAGATCTTCCAGCGCCTGGTGATCGAGCCGGCCGCGCTGGGCCAGGATCGGCTCGATCATGTTGACCGGCAGACCGGGTCGCTCGGCCAGGGCGGCTGGCAGCCGACCGCTCTGCTGCACCTCGCGCTGGATCAGGGCCTCGGCCAGGTGCCTGGCCTGGCGACGGGTGTAGGCGAAGAACAGGCCACGCTCGATGGCAATGAACAGCGCCAGGGCGATGCAGCCATAGAGGATGTAGAAGGTGGCGTCGTGCAGGAGTTGGGTATTCATGCGGGGCTCCGGGATCAGAAATGGCCTTCCAGGGAAACGGTCACGGTGCGTTCCATGGCGACGTTGTAGGTCGGGCTGCTACCGGCATAGCCCTGGTAGGCAACGGCATTGGTCTGCACGCTGTCGACGTCGTCCAGGTACCTCTTGTCGAACAGGTTGTCGACGTTCAGCCGCAGGGTGGCGTCCTTGAGGAAGCGTTTGTCGGTGGGCAGGTAGACGCCGGCACCCAGGTTGAAGACCGTGGCGCCCGACACGCTCTCGTCGTTGGTCAGATCGCCATAGAGCTTGCTGCTGTACTTGCCGCCGAAGGTGCCGTAGTAGCGGCCGTCGTCATAACCGATATTGGCGGCCAGCATGGTGCGCGGCACGTTGGCGAATTGCTTGCCCTTGGTAGGCAGCTCGATGCGCTGCCCCTTGTTATAGACCGGCAGGTCGTCCTGCTGGATCGAGCGGGTATAGGTGTAGGAGGTGTAGTAGTTGAAATGGTGGGGCAGTAGGCCGCTCCAGGCCAGCTCCAGGCCGCTGTTGTCGACGTCGCCACCGTTGAAGCTGAGGCTGTCGCCGTTGATGTCCTTGCTCGAGGCCTGGCGATCCTTGAACTTGAGGAAGAACAGGCTTGCCGAGAAGGCCATGGTCTCGCGCTGCTGGCGCCAGCCCAGTTCCTGGTTCCAGCTGAATTCCGGTCGCAGGTTGAGGGAGTCCGGGCTGCTGTCGTACAGCACGTAGTTGGCCGGCACCCGCATGTTGCGGTTGACGTTGTAGAACAGCTGATTCTGCGCATCGAGCTGGTAGCTCAGCCCGGCGCTGGGCAGGAAGGCGTCGTAGCTGCGCGAGCGCTCGAAGGGCAGGCTGCCAAGATCGCCATGGTTGTCGGCCTTGCGCTCCACCTTTTGGTAGGCAGTGCCGACGTTCAGGGTCCAGTCCGGGCTCAGGGTCCAGGTGTCCTGCACCCAGAGTTTGTGCGCCGGGGTTTCGGTGTAGCGGTCGCGGCCCTGGATCCGGTTGCCGCGAGCGTCCACCACGCTGCGGGCATCCGGCCAGAAGTTGTCATCTGCCTTGCCCGCCGCATCGATCGGGATATAGGGCTGGGTCTGCGATTGCCGGGCATATTCGAACCAGTAGCCGAATTGCAGGCTGTGGGCGTCATTCACGTCCCAGGTCAGCTTGGTGGTCACGCCTGGGCGCCAGGTCTGGGTGCGCGAGGGCCGGTAGTAGACGCCGGAGTTGGGCGTGCCATCGGCGGCATAACCGGCGGCGCTGTTCAGGTTGCTCAGGTCATAGACGCCATTGCGGCTGGAATTGCGATTCAGCGCGCTGCTGAAGTAGCCATTGCCGCTGCCGTCGCCCCAGTAGAAATAGGGGTTGAAGCTGAGCGCCAGATTGTCCTGCAACTGCAGGTGGCCGTTGAAGATGGCGCTGAAGTTCTCGAAGGGGTTCTTGCTGAACTCGTAGTAGCGGGCGATCTTGCCGTTGCTGCCCAGTACCGGGTTGTCTGGCGCCGGCGTGTAGCTACGGCCCCCCTGCTGGAACTGGGCCTTGGTCAGCTTGGTGTAGCTGTCGTTGTCCTGCCGGTAGTACTTGAGGATCAGGTTGCCGGTATTGCCGTTGCCCTGGTCGAAGAAGCTGTTGAATTCGACCCGGTCGGCACGCACCGCACCCTTGCCACGCCAGAGTTCGCCCTCGGTATGAGAGGCCGACAGCCAGTTGCTGAAGCCGTTGAATTCGCCGGTGTTGAGCCGGGCGAAGGTCTTGGTCAGGCCATTGTTGCCTACCGCCTGCTTGACCAAGACGTCGCTGTCCTTTGTTGGACGGACTGTGGTGAAGCCTATGTTGCCGCCGCTGGAGCCGATGTGCGGGCCGTCCAGTTCCGAGGAGCCCTGGGTGACAAAGATCTGGTCCAGGTTTTCCGGATCGCCCAGCAGGTTGGCGTAGACCTTGTAGCTGCCGGAGTCGTTGAGCGGCATGCCATCCACCGAGACCCCGATCTCGCTGGAATTGAGTCCGCGCATGGTGAAGTTGAAACCGGAAATACCGCTGGCGTCGTTGCTGCTGACGTGCAGGCCGGGCGTGTATTGCAGGCGATCGATGGCGTTGGCGGTAGCGGTCTGCTTGTCCATCGCCTCGCGGGTCAGGCTGGAGCGCGACTTGGCGCTCTGCTCCGGGGCCAGGTAGCCGCCGCCCTGGGTGGTGTTGCCCTGGACACCGATGGTGCCCACGTCGCGTTCGGCGGTGCCGTCGGCCCATACCAGGCCGGGGCCCAGGCTGGCCGCCATGATGGCGAGACAGAGTTTGCTACGGTTCATCTCGAATCCTCGAAAGGCTGGTGGTTAACGGGGCGAATAGTCGAAGGTGGCGGTGATGCGCAGCTGGCTGCGTCCGGCGAAGGCCTCCGGTGGGAAGGGCTTGACCTGCTCGATGCGCGCCAGGCTGCTGGTGGCGGCGCGATTGAGTAGCATGCTGCTGGCGCGCTCTTCCAGGCCGCGGTCGAGGACCTTGCCGTTGCGGTCGACGAGCAGCCAGACCACCACCTTGCCGCTGGGGCGCTCCAGGGACGCCTGGCGGCCAGTGGGGTATTGCTTGTAGCGCTCCAGATCACCGCGCACGCCGTGCAGGTAGCCGCCTTCCAGGGCCTGGGCATCCACTCGCGGTTTGGGTGGCGGTGGGGCAGGCGGTACAGGGTGCGGCGCAGCTTCCATCGCCTTGGGCGGCGTTGCGACGGGGGCGCGACGGGCTGTGGCTTGGCCACGGGTTTGGGGTGGTGCTCCACCCGCGGCTTGGGCTTCGGTTTCGGCTGGGGCTTGGGCTCCACCCGTGGCTTGGGCGGTGGTGGCGGGGCGACCGGTTGCTCCGTCACGACTGGCGGCACGTCCGGCGTGGGCTCGGGTTCGGGCTCCAGGACTGGCGGTGGCGGCGGTGTCTCTACTTCCGGCACCGGTGGTGTCGGCGCTTCGGGCTCGGGTTCGGCCAGGGCGAGCTGCACCGGCGGCTCGTCGTAGCTGGGCTGGATCTTCAGCGGCACCCGTTGCAGGGTCCAGGCGATGAGCACGGCTGCCAGCGCCGCCGGCAACCAGCCGAGGACATGGCGGGAGCGATAGAGGGCGTACATGGTCAGGGCTTGCGGGTGGCGATGGAGATGGCGTTGAAGCCACCCTGGCGGAGGCTGTCCATAACCTCCACCAGTCGCTCGATGGCGACCGCCTTGTCGCCGTTGATGATGATGGTGGTCTGGCTGTCGGGCTTGGCTTGCGCCTCGAGTCGCCCGGGCAACTCGGCCAGGGTCAGGGGCTCGCCATCGAGCTGCAGATCGCCGCTGGCGGCCAGGGTGACGATGGCCTTGTTCTGTGGTTTGAGTTGCACGGCGCTGCTGGCGCCTGGCAATTGGGTCTTGATGCCCAGGGCGGGAATCACGTTGAGGCTGATGAGTACGAAAAACACCAGCAGGAACATCATCACATCGATCATCGGAATGAGTTCGATATGGGCTTTGCGCTTCTTGGGTTCGTCCCAGGCTTTCATGGTCGGGGTCTACCGTTGGTCGGAAGCCGGAGACCCTAACAACCGTCCTTGACGCTTCCGCGACCGATTTCTTGCGTTGCGCTGACAGTTTGGCGTCACTTTCTGGACGAGCAGGAACTGTCATAAAAGCTCGTCATGCTGCCCCGCCCTGTGTAGAGCCGCCCGCTCTAGCCTGAGGTTCTTGCCCGGAGTTCTTTCATGTTGCTTCGTTTCCCCGCGTCTCTTGCTCTGGCCCTGCTACTCACCGGCTGTGCCAGCCCACCGTCCCAACCGGTCACGGTCAACCTGGCCCTGATCAACGACTTCCACGGCTATCTGGAACCCAATCCGGCGCTGTTCGACCAGGGACGCAAGGGACAGCTCATGGGCGGTATCGCCAACGTCGGCGGGCTCATCGATCACCTCCGCCAGGAGGATCCCCAGACCCTGGTGATCGGCAGTGGCGATCTGATCGGCGCGAGTCCTGCGGTCTCCGCGCTGTGGGCCGACGAACCCACCCTGCAGGCCATGAACCTGCTCGGCCTGCAACTCTCGGCGGTGGGCAATCACGAGCTGGACAATGGCCAGGCCGAGCTGCTGCGCCAGGTCCGGGGCGGCTGCGATTCCAGCCGACCAGCCAAGGCCTGCCAGTTCGAGCCGCGCTGGCAGGGCACGCGCTTTCCCTATCTAGCGGCCAACCTGCTGGACGCGCGCACCAACCAGCCGTTGTTCCCGGCCTATCGCATCCTCCAGGCCCACGGGCAGAAGATCGCCTTCGTTGGGGCCGTGCTCAAGGCGCTGGACCAGGTGGTCTCGCCGAAGGGGCTGGCCGGGCTCAAGGTGACGGACGAGGCGGATAGCATCAATGCAGTGATTCCCGAGCTGAAGGCTCGAAAGGTTGACGCCATCGTCGCCATCATCCACCAGGGCGGTACCAGCCTGGCGGGAGGTCCTGATTGCCAGGACCTCCAGGGGCCGATCGTCGAGGTGGTAAAGCGCCTGGACCCTGCCATCGACCTGGTCGCCAGCGCCCATAGTCACAAGGCCTATACCTGCCATGTAGGCCGGATGCCGGTATTCCAGGGCGGCGCCTATGGTCAGCTGGTCAGCCATGTGAGCCTGCAGATCGATCCGCACCAGCGACGTGTGACAGGGGTTCAGATGGAAAACCTGCCGGTGGTCCCGGGGCACTATCCGCCGGATCCGCAACTGGCGGCCTGGGTCGCCGGGGTCGTGGCCCGCAGCAAGACGGTGCTGGAGCGTCCGATTGCCCGCCTGGGTGTATCCCGTCTGGAGCCGCGCTACGACACCGCTGGAGAAAGTGCCCTGGGTGATCTCATCGCCGATGCCCAGTTGGCGGCCGTTCGCGATCAAGGTGCCCAGATCGCCCTGATGAACAGCGGCGGCATCCGCAACGAACTGGCCCTGGTGCCCGGGCAGTCGCGCTTGACCTATGCTCAGCTCGCCAGCTGCCAGCCCTTCGCCAACACCCTGACCCTGATCGATCTGACCGGCGCCCAGCTGCGCGAGCTGCTGGAGCAGCAATGGAGTCGCGATCCTGACGCCAGGCCACTGCAGGTATCGGAAGGCTTCACCTATGTATGGGATGGACGTCGCCCGGTCGGGCAGCGCGTCGTACCGGGCAGCATTCGCCTGAATGGCGAAGCGCTGGCCGACGATCGCCGCTATCGGATAGTAGCTAACAGTTTCCTCGCCGACGGCGGCGATGGCGCAGCCCTGCTCAGGGACGGCAGCAATCGACGGGAGACCGCCATCACCGATCTGGAGGCACTGGAGCGCTATCTGGTGCAGCAGGATCGCCTGGGCAAGTCTGCGGGGCAGGCCGAATCGGCTGGGCGCCTTCGCCGTCAGGACGGCTGAGGGGAGGGTGGTTGCGGAGCCCCTGGGGCTCCGCGACGCGCGACCTTACTTGATCGCCTTCTGCAGTTGCTGCAGCTGCTCGGTGCGGGTGTTCAGGCGGGTTTCGCCGCGCTGGGCGTCGACCTTCTTCAGCTCGACCTCGGCCATGCGCAGCTTGATGGTCTGCATGGCGGTCTGGATGCGTTGCTGGGTCAGGTAGGCCAACTGGTCGACGGTGCGCTCGTTCTCACCGTCCTTGTAGGCCTTGTCGGTCTTGGCCAGCCAGGTGCCGGCATCCTTGGTTTCCAGTGCCGCCAGCTGGGTGGCCTGGGGCTGGGATTCGAGGGCGGCGTAGTCGTTGCGCGCCTTTTCCAGATTGGGGTTGGGCGGGGTGGCGCAGGCGGCCAGGGTCAGGGTCAGCGCCGACATCAGCGGGAGCAGAAAACGTTTACGCATGGTTTCGTCCTTCAAGAGAGCGGGCAGCCTTACTGCTGCACCTTTTTCTGTAGATTCTGTTGCAGCTGCAGGTTGATCTGACCTTCCTCACGGATCTGCTGGATGCTGTTCTGGGCATCCTGCAGCGCCGCCGCGGCCTTGGCGGCCTGGGTCTTGCGGGTCGCCAGGCGGGCATCCCACTCGGCCTGCTCGGCCAGTTGCTTGGCTTCGTCGTACTTCTCGTTGGACAAGGCCGCCTGGGCCTGGGTCCACTTGTCCTGGGCCGACTTGGTCTCGATCGGAGCGAACTGGTTGCCGCCGCCGCTCACGGCTTCGTTGACGGCCGACTGGGTCACGGCCATCTGCGCGGTCGGCGGATTGCCGGCGCAGCCCGCGAGCAGCAGACCGCCGCCCAGGACCAGGCTGGCGAGCAGCGCACGAGGCGCGGAGAACGGGGAGGCGCGAGAGGGACCGGTTTTCATCCGAACATTCCTGGCAGGTCGCCCGGAATGGGCGACAGTGCCTTTGAGACGGCGAAAACGCGGCGAGGTTCGCTGCAGAGCCCCAGCCGAGGGCAGTTGAATGCGGTTAGGCCCGCACCGCCTGGTACAGCGCCCGGATCAGATCCGACTGGGTGATGATGCCGACCAGGCGGCGCGAGCCATCGATGATGGGGATGTGGCGGTGGCCGTTCTCGGAAAACACCGGCACCAGGTCGATCAGCAGGCGGTCGGCGCTGGCCACCCGCACGGTGCGGGTCATGATGTGGCCGACGCTGTTTTCGTCCTGGCGGGCCTTCGGCCGGACCAGCGAGCGCAGGCGCCAGCCGAGGCCTTCGTGGACGTCCAGGTCGATCTGCCGCATGAAGTCGGCGACGGTGACGATGCCCAGCAGATGGCCCTGGCGATCCACCACCGGCAGCGCCTTGATGCGGCGGGCGCGCATCAGCGCCCAGGCTTCCTGCAGCGGCATCTCGGCACGGGCCGTCACCGGTTCGTGGCTCATGACATCGGCGCAGCGCAATTCGCCCATCTTGCGCTGGTAGGCACGCGCCTCCACCTGTTCGAGCAATTCGGCGAGGTCGTCGCGGCTGATGTCCAGCACCTGGTTGTAGCGCGCCAGCACGGCGTCCAGGTCGGCGCGCTGCAGGCGCGTCTCGCCGCTCGGCTCGGCCGGGCGTGGCACATGGGGCCAGGGGCGCCGGGTCAGGTTGTTGTAGAGCAGGCCGGCACTCACCAGCAGCAGCGAGTCCAGCGCCACCGGACTCCAGGCATAGCTGAAATCCTGGGCGCCGATCAGCACCATCAGCAGCGCCGAGGCGCCGCCCGGGGGGTGCAGACAGCGCAGCGTGAACATGGCGGCGATGGCCAGCGCAACCGCCACCGCGGCGGCCAGGTTGGCTTCGGGAATCCACAGCGCGCAGGCGATGCCGATCAGCGCCGACAGGGTATTGCCACCCACCACCGACCAGGGCTGCGCCAGCGGACTGGAGGGCAGGGCGAACACCAGCACGGCGCTGGCGCCCAGCGGCGCCACCAGGGCCAGCGCCAGGGCGCCATGCTGATGCACCGGCTGGCCTTCCAGCCACCAGGCCGCCAGGAGCGCGGCGAGCAGGATGCCGAGGCCGGCGCCCAGGCTGGCGCGCAGGCGTTCGCGACCGTCGATGGGCAAGGGCGCTGGCCAGAAGGCACGCAGGCCCTGGAGCAGACGGGCGAAGAGGGAGGGAGACGGCGTAAGGGGTTCCTGGGGCATGGGCTAGCAACTGCTGGGCAGAACGCGGGCGCTGATGGTCCTCCCTGTACGGAGCCCTGGCAATACCGGCGAAGACCGCGGGCCGCCACCGCAAGCGGCCAGGCGGCGTCCCAGAGCGCCCGCCACCGTGAGGCGATTTTCTGCTGCGACCACCCGCGCTGCCGTAGTAGGATTATCGGCTGGGTGTCGCCGCAATCGTGCGGTAGGACAGGTTGAATCGAGCGCAGGTCGGGCCGCCGCGCGGAGTCCTGCTGCCCATGTCACCTCTGCCTTCCCCCGCCAAGGCCCTGGCCTTTCTCAATCGCTTCTGCGCCGCCGAAGCGGCCGGCGGTATCGTGCTGATGGTGGCCGCGGCCATCGCCCTCATCGTCGCCAACTCGCCGCTGGCCGACGGCTATTTCGCCAGTCTGCACTGGTATGTGGGTGGCCTTTCGCTCGGTCACTGGATCAACGACGGCCTGATGGCCATCTTCTTCCTGCTGGTGGGGCTGGAGATCAAGCGCGAGATGGCGGTCGGCCAACTCGCCAGCTGGGGCGATCGCGCCCTGCCGGGTCTCGCCGCCCTGGGCGGCATGCTGGTGCCGGCGCTGCTCTATGCCCTGGTCAATCGCCACGACTCCCAGACGCTCGCCGGCTGGGCCATTCCCGCCGCCACCGACATCGCCTTCGCCCTCGGTGTGCTGTCGCTGCTGGGTTCGCGGGTGCCGGCATCGCTCAAGGTGTTTCTCTCGGCGCTGGCGATCCTCGATGACCTCGGCGCCGTGCTGATCATCGCGCTGTTCTATACCAGCGACCTCTCCACCACCATGCTGCTGGCCGCGGCCGGTCTGGTGGCCGTGCTGTTCCTGCTCAATCGCCTCAAGGTCACCGCCCTGCTGCCCTATCTGCTGGTCGGGGCGCTGCTGTGGTTCTGCATGCTGCGCTCGGGCATCCATGCGACCCTGGCCGGGGTGATCCTGGCGCTGTTCATTCCGCTGGGCGATACCGAGGCCGACGATGCCTCGCCGCTGCTCCGGCTGGAGTCCGCGCTGCACCCCTGGGTGGCCTTTCTGATCGTGCCCCTGTTCGGCTTCGCCAATGCCGGGGTGTCCCTGGCCGGGATGTCGCCCGCCAACCTGCTGGATCCGGTCCCGCTGGGTGTGACCCTGGGGCTGTTTCTCGGCAAGCAGGTAGGCATCACGCTGATGGCGGTGCTGGCCATCCGCAGCGGTCTGGCGCGACTGCCCGAAGGTGCCAGCTGGCTACAGCTCTATGGCGTGGCGCTACTCTGCGGCATTGGCTTTACCATGAGTCTGTTCATTGGTGCCCTGGCCTTTCCGGGTGCGCCCTTCCTGGTCGACGAGGTCAAGATCGGCGTGCTGCTGGGGTCGCTGCTGTCCGCCCTGGCCGGCATTGCCGTCCTGCTCCTGGCCGCCCGCCGTCGTTGAGAGGAACCTGAGATGCCCTATGCGCTGTTCGCGGTGATGGTTGGCGGTGCCCTGGGCAGCGCCTGTCGCTGGTGGGTCGGCCTGCGGCTGAATGCGCTGTTCCCACTGCTGCCCCTGGGCACCCTGCTGGTGAACCTGGTCGGCGGCTTCGTCATCGGTCTGGCGCTGGGACTGTTTTCCCGCTATCCGGGGCTGGAAGCCCAGTGGCGATTGCTGCTGGTGACCGGCTTCTGCGGCGGTTTCACCACCTTCTCGACCTTTTCCGCCGAGGTGGTGGGGCTGCTGCAGAGCGGTCGCCTGGGCTGGGCGGCGCTCACCATCACCATCCATGTGCTGGGATCCTTGCTGTTGACCCTGGCCGGTTTCGCCCTCGCCGGTCGCCTCGGCTGAGGCGACCGGCCATCCGGGGTCAGGCCGGTGCCACCGGCGCGGTCGGGGCCTGGCGGCGCGGCTTGAATCTCAGCGCCGGCGCCTCGATCAGGTGCCAGGAGAGCACCGCGAAGCCCAGGGTCAGGACGTAGCTCACCAGCAGGAAGCCGGGCAGCGAGAAGCTGTCGGGAAACCAGTGCATGAGCAGTTGCTGGACCGGGAAGTTGAACAGGTAGAGGCCGTAGGAATAGTCGCCGAAGCGGCCGAAGCCGTGCAGCACCGGTACCTGCACCTGGGCCAGGTAGATGATCACATAGGCCAGCGACACCAGGTGGATCACCGGCAGGATATGCCAGACGATGGCCGCCAGCGACAGCAGGCAGAGCGCCAGGGCGATATCCAGGCGCCAGGGGATGCGCGGCCCCGCGAGTTGCAGCAGGGCGCCGGCGAAAAAGAACATCCCCAGGCTGAACACCTTGTGCAGCACGAAACTGGCGACGCCCATCTGCGGCAGCAGCAGGAAGTTGCCCAGCACCAGCACCACCAGAGTGGCCATGACCACCGAGCGGGTCAGCAGCCCCAGCACGCCGATGATCAGCAGCGACAGGTACATGAACACCTCGTAGGGCAGGGTCCAGTAACTGCCGTTCACCGTGTCCGGAAAGGGATTGCCGGTGAAGACGCCGGGCAGCTCGAAGCGGGTCATCAGCAGGATGTTCTTGAAGAAGCCCAGGGTCTGGCGATCGCTGAAGTAGGCGCTCGTCTCGCGACTGGTGGCGAGCCAGCCCACCACCAGCACCGAGAACAGCACCGAGACGATCAGCGCCGGAAAGATCCGCAGGGCGCGCTTGAGGATGAAGTCCAGGGGATTGCGACTGCGCTGGAAGGACGCCGTGATCAGGAAGCCGCTGATCACGAAGAACACATAGACGGCGATATTGGCCGCGTCGGTAAAGCCGGTGAAATTGAGGATCGGCTCGGCGCCGATGTGTCCCGAGAGCCAGAAGCCATGGCCGATCACCACGGTGGACGCCGCGGCGAAT
Source organism: Pseudomonas oryzihabitans (assembly GCF_014522265.1). GTDB lineage: Bacteria > Pseudomonadota > Gammaproteobacteria > Pseudomonadales > Pseudomonadaceae > Chryseomonas > Chryseomonas aestiva. The sequence goes on along the minus strand of NZ_CP017024.1, from coordinate 737,913 downwards.
CTCAGGAAATCGAAGTTGTTGCGTCCGTGGGGGACGTGAGCGGTGGTCATGTCTGCTCCTCGCAGCCGTGGCCCATGCCGCGGCCGCCGCCCGGGAGCGAACTCCAGGCGGACAGCGACGCAGACGGCATCGGCGGAAACGCCCGTCGTGAGACGCGCGCAGGCAAAGGCCGCTGCCGGCTGGACCGGCAGCGAAAGGGCGACAGCCGACGCGATCAGCGCGATCGGTCGGCCGGCGAGGGCAGGGGCGCTATGGGGGGCTGAGCGGCGCGAAAGCGGGCGTCATGCGCCAGGACTCCGGAAAAGCGGTACTGCAAGAAGGAACGGGGGCGGCGAGGCGCGCGCAGGCGATCGGGGTCTGGGGCCTCCCGGCCGCCCCGGTCGTTGCGTACGCCTCGCTCATCAGGCGCTGGCCTGCAGCGGCTGTTCGTGCACGTCTTGCGACTGTTCCAGGGCGAAGGGTTCCTGGGCGAAATAGAGGGCGGCGCTCTGGCGGGCGTGATCGCCGAATTCATGCGGATGGCGCATGACGATCTGTTCGAAGGCGCCCGGCTCCAGGCCGTCTTCGTAGAAGCCGTTGTGGCACTGCAGGATGCCCGAGGCGCAGACGCTGCGCTCGACCGCGGCGATCAGGCCGCCGGCTCTGAGGCTCTTGACGATGTTGTGCGGCAGCCGCTGGCGGCGTCTCAGACTGGCGGCGGTGTCGCTGAGGGTATCGAGGATCTCGGTCTCGGCCGGCGACAGCTTGCGCACATCCAGCTTGGACTTCTGCACCAGGTAGCGACGGGAGAGCAGACGAGCCTGGTCATTGAGGGCCTTGAGTACCACGCCGCTGAGTTCACCACGGGTGAACAGGCCGGTTTCCAGGGCGATCAGGTAGGACCAATCGTTGATGAGCGGAATCTTGCTGATGTCACGTTCCATGTGAGTGCCTGCGTCCATTTAAGTTGGCTAATTGAGGATAGGACACCCTCAATGGTTCCAGTTCGCCAGTATAAAGTGACGAGTGGCATGGAATTTGACAGTCCTGACAAGAATTGTCGGTTTTTTGTCGAAGTGGGTCACGCCTTGGGAATGCAACCTCAACGCTGCGCTTGGGGTCCCTTGCTGGAGCCCTGGCGCGAGTCGGGTTAATCCTTCGCAACGTCAGGTGATGAGATGAGTGATCCCGCAGCCCCTTCCAGCTCTGCCGATCTCGACTGCGATGTCGCCGTGATCGGCGCCGGAACCGCCGGCCTCGCCGCCGAACGCGCCGCCCGGCGCCAGGGCGCGCGGACCCTGCTGATCGACGATCGCTGGGCCGGGACTACCTGTGCCTCCGTGGGCTGCATGCCCTCCAAGCTGCTGATCGTTGCCGGTGAGGCTCATCACGCTGTCCGCCGTGCCGCTACCTTTGGCATCGAAGTGGGTAGCGTCAGCGTCGATGGCGCGGCGGTCATGGCGCGGGTACGCCGTGAGCGCGACCATTTCGTCGCCGCCACCAAGCAGGGTTTCGCCAAGTTGCCCACGGGCGTGGCCCAGCAGGCCACGGCGCGCTTCGTGGCGGCGGATCGTCTACAGCTCAGTAATGGTAAGACTATAAGTGCTCGCAGCGTGGTCATCGCCACCGGCTCCTATCCCCTGGTGCCGGAACCTTTCGCCGCGCTGGGCGAGCGGGCGCTGACCAACGAGACGATCTTCGAGCTGCCCGATCTGCCGCGCTCCCTGGCGGTGATCGGCACCGGTCCGGTGGGCCTGGAACTGGCCCAGGCCATGGCCCGTCTGGGCGTGGCCGTCACCCTGTTCGGCCAGGACGATGGCCTGGGCGCGCTCAAGGATCTGGAGGTCAAGGCCGAGTTGCGCAAGATCCTGGAACAGGACCTGACCTTGCTGCTGGACGTCGAGGTGGACGCCCGCCGCGAAGGCGAGGGCGTGCGATTGTCCTGGTCCGGCGCGGCGAGCGGCGAGGGCGCGTTCGACTACGTGCTGGTGGCCGCCGGGCGACCGCCACGGCTCAAGGGCCTGGGGCTGGAAACCACCGGCATCGAGCTGGACGACCATGGCACCCCGGTCTACGACCCTGAGACGCTGCAGTGCGGCTCTTCGTCGATCTTCATCGCCGGCGATGCCGACCACGACCGGCCGATCCTCCATGAGGCCTCCGACGAGGGCGCCATCGCCGGGCACAATGCCGCCTGCTATCCCGAGGTCCGACCCACCCCCAGGTCGCCGCTGTTTTCGCTGATCTTCACCGATCCGCCGGTGGCCGTGCTGGGCAGTCCGCCCGACAAAGGCAGTCTGATCGGCACCTCTTCCTACCACGACCAGGGCCGCGCCCGGGTCGAGGCGCGCAACCAGGGCATCGCCCGTTTCTATGCCGAGCCGGGCACCGGCAAGCTCACCGGCGCGGCCATGGTCGGGCCGGGCATGGACCATATCGGCCATCTGCTGGTGCTGGCGCTGATCCATGGCGAGACCGCCAGTTCGCTGCTCGACATGCCCTTCTACCACCCCACCCTCGAAGAAGGCCTCAAGAGCGGCCTGCGCGAGATCTGCCAGGCCGCCCATAGCAGCCTGCGTGGCGATCGCGACCAGGGCTTGCCGTCCGGAGCTTGAGGGGAGTGTATCGGGACCGCGTCATGGCGTCGTAGGCTGGGTTGAGCGCAGCGAAGCCCAACGGGGTTTCCAGATCCAGCAGTAGAAAAGGCTGCGCCGTTTTCCACGCTACGGTTTTGCTAGAGGCACCCTCATCACAGCCCTCTCCCAGGGGGGGGGAGGGGGCAATCCAGCGCGGGAGCTTGCGTAGAGTGGATAACGGCGCAGCCTTATCCACGCGCCACCGACATCCCGCCCAACAAAAAAACCGCCAAGATCACCCGCGGGGTTTCTGCTACCACCAGCGTCGTAGGCTAGGTTGAGCGAAGCCCAACGGGGTGTTCGATACTCAGGGGAAAAGGCTGCGCCCTTTTCCACGCTACGGTTTTGCTAGAGGCACCCTCATCCCAGCCCTCTCCCAGGGGGAGGGGGCCGTTCGGCGCAGTGGGTAGGTTCAACGTCCGTAGGGCGGATAACGGCGCAGCCTTATCCACGCGCCACCGACATCCCGCCCAACAAAAAGCCCCGCCGGAATAACCCGCGGGGCTTCTGTTACCGCCAAAAAGTCATCAGGCCTTGAAGCGCCTTACCAGGCCATCCAGTTCGCCCGACAGTTGCGACAGGCGCGAGGAGTCGCGGGTGGTGGACTGGGCCAGGCCTTCCACCTGCTGGGCGTCGTCGTGGATCTGGGCGATGTGGCGGTTGATGTCCTCGGCCACCTGATGCTGTTCCTCGGCCGCCGCGGCGATCTGCAGCGCCTGGTCGCGGATCTCGTCCACCGACTGGCGGATGCCCTCGAAACTGCCACGCGCCTCGCTGATGGAGGTCACGCTGGTCTGCGACAGCTCCAGGCTGGTCTCGATCTGGCGAGTGACCTCCTGGGTGCGCCGCGCCAGACTGCCGAGCAGGCCGTCGATCTCGCCGGTGGAGTCGGCGGTGCGCTTGGCCAGGGCCCGCACTTCGTCGGCCACCACGGCGAAGCCGCGCCCCTGCTCGCCGGCCCGCGCCGCTTCGATGGCAGCGTTGAGCGCCAGCAGGTTGGTCTGTTCGGCGATGCCGCGGATGGTGTCGAGGATGGTGTTGATGTTGTGGCTGTCCTGCTCCAGCACCGCCATGGCCTGGGCCGACTGGGCCAGGCTGCCGCTGAGGCGGTTGACGTTGCCGGTGGCCTTCTCGATCTGGCCGTAGCCTTCCTGCACCTTGTGATGACCGGCGTCGGCGGAGGCCGCGGCCTGGCTGCAGGAGCGCGCGACCTCGTTGGAGGTGGCGACCATCTCGTTGAAGGCGGTGGAGACCAGCTCCACGGCTTCGCGCTGGCGCCCGGCCACTTCGTTCATGCTGGCCGCCGCCTGGGTGGTGGTCTGCGAGGCCTGCTGCAGATCGTTGGAGGCCTGGCCGATGCGTTGCACCAGCTGGCGGATGCTGGCGAGGAACTGGTTGAACCAGCCCGCCAGGGCGGCGGTTTCGTCCTTGCCCTGCACGTTCAGGCTCTTGGTCAGATCGCCTTCGCCCTGGGCGATGGATTCCAGGCCGGCGGAGACACCGCGGATCGGCCGCACGATCATGCCGGCAAAGGCCGCGCCGAGCACGGCGAACAGCAGCGCCAGCACCGCGGTGATGCCGGCGATCTGCCAGGTCAGGGCGGTGGCCTTACCCATGACTTCGCTGCGCTCGATCAGGCCGATGAATTTCCAGCCGAGGTCCTTGGCCTGATAGACGTTGACCATGTAGTCGGTGCCGTTGAGATTGACCTCACCCAGCCCGCTCTGGATGCCGCTGAGGGTCTGGTAGGCGTCGCCCAGCTCCTTGAGCTGCTTGAAGTTGTGCTTGGGATCGCGGGGGTCGACCAGCACGTTGCCGTTGTCTTCCACCAGCATCAGGTAGCCGCTCTGGCCCAGGGTGATGCTCTTGACCAGGTCGGTGAGCTGCTTGAGCGAGATGTCCAGGCCCACCACGCCGCGGACCTTGCCGCTGGCGTCTTCCATGGTCCGTACCACGCCCATCAGCGAGACGTCGTCGGTCGCCCAGTAGTAGGCCGGGGTGCGCACCACCTTGCCCGGATTGTTCATGGCCGCCTGGTACCAGGGGCGCACGCGCGGATCGTAGTTGGCCAGCTTGGCGTCGTCCGGCCAGCTGACGTAGCCGCCATCGGCCAGGCCCACCGACAGGTAGGCGGTGGTGGGATGGGTCTTGGCGAAGCGGGTGAAATAGCTCAGCGCCTGCTGGCCGGCTGCCGGTTGCGGGATCTGGGCGGCATCGGCGCCGCTGTAGTTCTTCAGCCCCTCCAGGGCCAGGATGTTCGGCTCCTTGGCGAGGAAGTCGACGTTCTGCTGGATGCCGGCAAAGAACTGCTGGATGTTGCGATCGATCTGGCGGATTTCGCGCCCGCTGCCGTCGAGGAAGTCGCCGGTGGCCTGACTGCGCACGTTCATGATGACCACGCCCGCCACCAGGATCACCGGGAGGCAGGCGGTTACCGCGAAAAGCGAGGTGAGTTTTTGTTTGATGTTCATCGAAAGCCCCGGTCGCGCGCTGCGCGAAGAGTGACGGCAACATGCCTTCACTCTGCATCGGCTTGGATAAGTCCGGCTTGATACGGAATGAAAAATTATTCCATTTGGTCCGCAGCAAGCCGGAAAATCGCCGATCGGTCGGCTAACGACCCGCTATAGCTCTTTCTTCAGATGGCGTTCGATTTCTTCCAGAGACTTGCCGCGGGTCTCCGGCAGGCAGAAATAGACGAATACCAGCGAGCCCAGGTTGATGGCGGCGAATACATAGAAGGTGTAGTTGCCGATGGCTTCCAGGGCCACCGGAAAGCTGAAGGCCACGGTGGCGTTGCACAGCCATTGCACGGCCACCGCCACCCCGGTCAGCAGGCCACGGACCTGGTTGGGAAACAGCTCGGACATCAGCAGCCAGTAGACCGGGGCGATGCACATCTGCATGAACAGCAGGAACACCAGGATGCAGGCCAGCGCCAGGTAACTCTGGGTGAGGTTCTGCGGCAGCCACAGCAGCACGCTGCCCAGCGCCAGTTGCGCCACGACCACGATCACCAGGCCGATCAGCAGCAGGGTGCGCCGTCCGGCGCGGCCGATGGCCCAGATGCCGAGCAGGGTGGCGATCACCGAGACCACGCCATTGCCGATGGTGGCGGTGAGGGCCGCGCTGGTGCCCATGCCGGTGCTCTTGAGGATGATCGGGGTGTAGTACATGAAGGCGTTGACCCCGGTGAACTGGGCGACGAAGCCCAGGCCGATGCCCAGCAGCAGCAACTTGACCACCCAGTCCTGGCCGAGCAGTTCGCGCAGGGGTGGGCGATGCCTGGCCTGCTCCTCGCTCTCGCGCATCTCCTGGACCTCGCGCTCGACCTCCTCGGGGGTGTCGCGCAGGCGCTCCAGCACGGCTTCGGCTTCTTCGATGCGGCCCTTGGCCGCCAGCCAGCGCGGCGAGGTGGGCAGCAGGAAGGTACCGGCGAACAGCAGGATGCCCGGCACCATGGCGATGGCCAGCATGTAGCGCCAGATGCCGTTGTCGTGCACCAGCCAGGCGAGCAGGGCGCTGAGCACATAGGCCAGCAGCTGGCCGCTGACGATCATCAGCTCGTTGCGACTCACCAGGCGACCGCGGCGCTTGGGCCCGGCGATCTCGGCGATGAACACCGGCACCGTGGCCGATCCGCCGCCCACCGCCAGGCCGAGCACGAAGCGCGCGACCACCATCAGCTCCACCGAGGGCGCCACCGCGGTACCCAGGGCGCCGACGACGAAGAGGATCGACAGCAGGCGCAGGGTGGTGCGGCGGCCGTAGCGATCGGCGAGATAACCCGCCGCCAGCGAGCCGAAGGCCGCGCCGACGATCAGGGCGGCGGTCACCAGCCCCTCGGTGTAGGCGTTGAGGCCCAGGCCACCCTGGTCGGGTGGCAGGGTCATGAAGGGTAGGGCGCCGGCGATGATGCCGGTGTCGTAGCCGAAGGCCAGGGCGCCCATGGTGGCGACCAGCACGGTAATGAAGATCAGCCGACGGGCCGAGGCCTTCTGGTCGGGGTCGACGGCGGGGGAAGCGGAAGCGGACATGGCAGAGCGGGATCCTGGCAAGACACGAGAGGGACCGGCGAACGGGGCGCCCTCAGGCCAGCGAAGCGAACGATTGGAGCGTTGCGAGTCAGCGAAGGGGCGCCATGGATGCGGGCGTGGGGGGTTAGGGCAGGGATGCCGGCTGGAGTTCCCGAGGTGGGCCGGCCGGGCGCGCCGCGCACCTTCAGCTGCCCAGCCGCTCCATCAGGAAATCCACGAACACCCGGACCCGCGCCGGCATGGTCGAGCCGCCGACGAAGACCGCGTGGATGGGCTCCAGATCGCCCGGGTTCCAGGCCTCCAGCAGCGGCACCAGGGCGCCGCTGCGCAGGTCCTCGACCACGCTGAATTCCCCGATGCGGGCGATGCCGGCACCTTCGCGGGCGAGCAGGGCCAGGGCCTCGCCACTGTTGCATTCGATGTTGCCGCTGATCTTCAGGGCGAAGGCCTGGCCGTCACGGACGAAGGGCCAGTCGGGCAGGGCGCGGCGGAAGTTGAATCTCAGGCAATTGTGGTCGAGCAGGTCTTCCGGCACCTGGGGCGTGCCGTGGCGGGCGAGATAGGCGGGCGAGGCCACCACCACCTGCCCGGTGACGCCGATGGGACGGGCGCTGAGGGGGCTGTCGGCCAACTGGCCGAAGCGGATCGCCACGTCGGCCTGGCCGGCGAGGATATCCACCACCTCGTCGCCCAGCGCCAGGTCCACGACGATATCCGGATAGCGGGCGCTGAAGGCCGCCACCAGCGGCACCAGGGTCATGCGGCCATGACCGAGGGCGGCGCTGACCCGCAGTCGCCCTCTGGGCACGCCCTGGTCGGCGATGGCGTCTTCCACCTCGGCCAGGTCCGCCAGGATGCGCCGCGCCGCGCGCAGATAGGCCGCCCCCTCCACCGTGAGGGTGATGGCCCGGGTGGTGCGCAACAGCAGCCGCGTGCCGAGGCGCTGCTCGGTGCGGGCGATGGAGCGACTCACCGCCGAAGGCGTCAGGCGCAGGGCCCTGGCGGCGGCGGACAGGCTGCCGGCCGCCACCACCTGGGCGAACACCGCCATCTCTCCCGAGCGACCATTGAGATCCACTTGTGACTCCAGGGCAAAGGTGCATGCCAAAACCGCCGTCTACCGGCGTTTGAGCGAGGAGCTTAGCATTCACGGCATAGATAAGGAGTCCTTCCCATGCGTATCAATCCACCCCTGCTGGCCCTGGCCACCGGTGCCTTCGGCATCGGCGTCACCGAATTCGCGCCCATGGGCATGTTGCCCGGCATCGCCGCCGATCTTGGCGTCTCCATCCCGGCGGCGGGCCTCCTGATCAGCGCCTATGCCCTGGGCGTGCTGATCGGTGCGCCGCTGATGACCCTGACCACCGGCCGCATTCCGCGCCGTCATCTGCTGATCGGCCTGATGGCCATCTTCACCCTGGGCAACCTGATGTCGGCGCTGGCCACCGACTACACCAGCCTGCTGATCGCCCGGGTGGTGACCTCGCTCAACCATGGCGCCTTCTTTGGCGTCGGCGCCCTGGTGGCAGCCAGCGTGGTCGCCCCGGACAAGCGCGCCGGGGCGGTCGCCGCCATGTTCCTGGGGCTGACCCTGGCCACCATCGGCGGCGTGCCCCTGGCCACCTGGTTCGGCGAATTGCTCGGCTGGCGCCAGGCCTTCTGGGGCATCGCCGGTCTCGGCCTGCTGACCATGGCCGCGCTCTGGTTCGCCCTGCCCAACGTGGCCCTGCCACCCAGCGACGGGGTGCTGGCCGAGATCCGCGTGCTGGGTCGCCCGCCGGTGCTGGCCGCCCTGGGGCTGACCGTGGTCGGCTCGGGCGCCATGTTCACCGTCTTCACCTATATCGCGCCCATCCTCGCCCGCGAGACCCATGGCTCCACCGCCTTCATCACCGCCATGCTGGTGCTGTTCGGCGTCGGCCTGACCCTGGGCAATCTCTGGGGTGGCAAGGCGGCGGACAAATCCATCGACCGCACCCTGATCGCCTCCCTGGGCGTGCTCATCGTGGTGCTGCTGGCCTTCAGCGTGCTGATGCGCTGGCCGCTGGCGGCCGCCGTGGCCATCCTCGTCTGGGGTATCGCCAGCTTCGCCCTGGTGCCGCCGCTGCAGATGCGCGTGATGGAAGCCGCCAAGGACGCTCCCAACCTGGCCTCGGCGGTCAATATCGGCGCCTTCAACCTGGGCAATGCCCTCGGCGCGGCCCTGGGCGGCGCGGTGATCGATGCCGGTCTCGGCTATCCGGCGATCTCCCTGGCCGGCGCCGGCATGGCCGCCCTGGGCCTGGCGATGGCCCTGGTCCTGGCCTGGCGCGGTCGGGCCGGCGCTGCGGCGGTGGCCGCCTAGGGCCGCGTCGGCGTCATTCGGCGAAGGGGCGGGGCGTATCGCCGCCCCGATCCACCGCGAAGGCATTGAGGGTCATGGCCACCAGGCTGTAGTAGCCATAGACGCCCACCAGTTCGACCATTCCCGCTTCACCAAACAGCGCCACTCCCTGCTGATAGAGATCCTCGGGAATCCGCCGAGTATCGTAGAGCGCGACGCCTATGGCATGGACACAGGTCTCCGCGGGCGTTTCGAAGGCCGGCACGGCGCCTAGCCTGAGCGCCTCGATCACGGCCTCCGCCAGGCCCGCCTGGCGGGCGATGGGTTCATGGATCTGCCATTCCGCCTGGGAGCGCCACCAGGCCGCGGTGGTGAGGATCGCCAGCTCCGTGAGGCGCAGGTCCAGGCGGGTGCCATAGCGGCAGAAGGCGCCCAGCCGCTGGGCGTGATCGGCCAGCGCCGGGCTGTGCACCCAGGCCAGGAAGGGACCGTCGAGATTGCCCCTTGGACCGCTCTGGATGGCGTCCAGCACCCGCTGCTGTTCTGGCGTGGTGTTCTGTTCGGACAGGGGCGTCAGGCGCGACGAGAGGGGCATGGCAGTGATCCTCGAAAGGGAGCGGGCGGCTCGGTTGGCTCATCCAATACCACCTCGGACCCCCAGGGCAAGGTCGCGCTGCCGCGCTCGAACAGTCTTGCCAAGGGTCGCAATCAGACTGGCAGCGCACCCCCGGGTCTGGTCACAATCGGCGCTGACCTTTTCCAGGGAGTCTTGGCGATGGACCGGACCTGCACCACCTTCTACCTTGAAATGACGTCCTCGGCCGAGTTGCGCGAGAAGCCGCCAAGGCCCGACCTGCAGATCGTCGAGTGCGAGGTGCCGCAACCCGAACTCAACCGCTTTCTCTATGCCCTGGTCGGCCAGGCATGGGACTGGAGCGATCTCGACAGCTGGAGCGAGGCGCAGTGGCGCGAACTGGTGGAGCAGGAGGGGCATCGCACCTGGGTCGCCTATCACCGCGGTGCCATCGCCGGTTACTACGAGCTGTACCGCCCGGATGGCCGCAACGTGGAGATCCGCTACTTCGGCCTGGCCGGCGCCTTCATGGGGCTCGGCTTCGGCGGTCCGCTGCTCAGCCACGCCCTCCGCTGCGCCTGGGACTGGGCGGGCACCGAGCGCGTCTGGGTGCATACCTGCACCCTGGATCACCCGGCGGCCCTGGCCAACTACCAGGCGCGTGGATTGCGGATCTACCAGGAAGAAACGACTCCGCTCTAGGCCAGGGCCCTAGCGCCCGGCAGGGACGCTGGGCAGCTTAGCGACGAATTGCGCCAGCTCCGCCGCATAGAGCCTGGCCAGCCCGGTGGTACCGTGCCCGCGCGTGTCGGCGCTGCCCGGAATCAGCAGATAGCGGGCACTCGGCACCTGCTTGAGCGCTGCCTGCATGAGGCCGGTTTCCGGTGGATTGCGCTCGTCATCCGCGGCGTTGATGGCCAGCACCGGCACCTTGATCTTAGCCAGCCCCGGCTCGGCGTTGTAGTCGGCCGAGGACTCCCACTGGTAGATGAAGTCATTGGCGTCGACGGCCACCGAGGCCGCCAGGCGCTTGTCGACCAGCGCATCCGCCTGGGCATGGGTGCCGGCGATCTCCTGGTAGTTCAGGGTGCCGCCACTGGTGGCGAATTCGAACATCGTCTTGGCCAGGCGCAGGGACGGCGGCTGGGACTGGTAATTGCCCTGGTTCCAGGCCGGGTCCTGCCTGATGGACTCCACCAGCATGCGCCTCATGATCCAGTTGCGGCCGGCCATCTCCGTCGGCTGCGCCGCCATGGGCACCAGGCCATCGGCGAAGCCGGGGTGCAGGCCGCCCCACAGCCAGGTCTGCATGCCCCCCATCGAATTGCCGATGATCAGCCGCAGGTGCTCTATCCCCAGCCCCTGGGTCAGCAGCAGGTAGTGCGCCTGCACCATGTCGGCATAGTTGTAATGGGGAAAGGCGGCGCGCAGGCCATCCGACGGCTTGGTCGAGCTACCGGTGCCGATCGCATCCGGAATCACGATAAAGAACTTGCTCGCATCCAGCGGCTGGCCCGGACCGAACAACTGACCGCCGACATCCTTGCTCAGCATCGCCGCCGCCTGCTGGCCGGTGCCGTGCAGCACCAGGACCACGGGATTGCCGCGCTTGCCCAGCGTCAGGTAGTGCAGGCGGAAGTCGTCGAGGGTTTGACCGGTATGGAAGGTGAAGCGCGGCACCACGAAGTCGCCTTCGACCGGCTTGGGTGGCTCGTCCGCCTTGACGCCCAGGGTGGTCAGCAGCAGCAGGAAGGTCATGGCCGAGTACAGGGTGGCCGTGGCGCGTCGCACGGTGCGAATGCTGTTCATTGAGGCCTTTCCGTTTCTTATTAAAATAATGATGAATCGAAAGGTATAAGTCCTAACGGCGCCGCTGACAACTCAGTCGCTCGGCCACCGCGGCAGTCGTCCCGCCGCAGCCAGGCACTCTCTCGTCTCCGCCGCTGAGTCGGTGCGCTGAGGGTCAGGTGCGCGCCCGTTGTGAAACGGCGCTGTGCAGGGCGGGGCGGGTAAGGGCTCCCGTCAGCCCTGACCGACGTTGGCGAGCGAAGCGCTGGAACACGGGCGCCAGCGGTCGAGTCGTAAAGAGCAATACCACCTGGAGAACCCTTGGCTCTATGCAAGCTCTTCGTAGTCAACTGGCGGCGCTGGACCCTCCCATCAAGCACGAAATCCAATCCCAGGGTGACAACCTGCTGATCACCCTCATCGACCCCGCCCGGCCGGCGCGGGTGTCGCGTACCCTCAACCAAGCCCTGGTGCGCAACACGGCGCTGCTCTACGAGGTGATCCGCGACGCCATCAACGAATTGCGCGCCGGCGGCAGCCTCCCGGACATCACCGCGGCAGACATCTATCCGGATAGCTAGCGACCTGCGCGATCCTTCTACCTGGCAGCCGCCTAGGGCCTGCCGCAGGTGGCTGCTCACGGATGGCCACGGCGGACTGCTGGCGATGGATATCGACATCGCCAGTACGGACCTCTGGCCGCCGCCGCGAGGACCTGGCCGGACAGCCTGGCGCCCAGTGGCGGCTGAGCGTCAAGGTCAGGGAATAGTGGGCGAGGGCGCTTCCGCCGTCGCGGGCGTCACCGCCGAACCGGCCAGCAGGCCGCCGTCCAGATTCAGCTCGCTGCCGGTCATGTAGGCGGCTTCGTCCGACGCCAGCAGCAGCGCGACGGCCGCCACCTCCTCGGGGCGGCCAAAGCGCCGCAGCGGCGTGTCTCGCACCAGCGCCGCCATGCGCGCCGCGCGGTCCGGGCCATCGCCCAGCATGGGCTCCCACATGGGCGTGAGGATGGCGGCGGGATGGATGGAATTGCAGCGGATAGCCAGGCCCTGCTCCGCGCAATAGAGCGCTACCGTCTTGCTGTGATTGCGCACGGCCGCCTTGGACGAGGCATAGGCCGCCGCGCCGGGGATGCCTACCAGCCCGGAGCGCGACGAAATATTGATGATGGACCCGGCGCCTGCCTGCCGCATGGCACGGATGCCGTATTTGCAGCCGAGAAAGACGCCATCGAGATTGGTGCGATGCACCGCATGCCAGTCTTCGAGACTGGCGTGTTCCGGGTCGTGGGCCACCATGCCCTGTTCGAAGCCGGTGATCCCCGCGTTGTTCACCAGCACATCCAGCCGGCCGCGCTCATCGAGGATCTGCCGCGTGATCTGCTGCCAGTCGGCTTCCAGGCGCACGTCCAGGGGCAAGTAGCAGGCACCGTCCCCCAGCTCGGCGGCGACGGCGCGGCCAAGGTCAGCGTTGAGGTCGGTGATATAGACGAAGGCGCCTTCCGCCGCGAAGGCCCGGGCGATGGCGGCGCCTATGCCCTGGGCCGCGCCAGTGACCAGCGCGGTCTTGTCCTTGAGTTTGGCTGCCATGCGAGTGCGCCCTCCAGATCGTGACTAGCCTCCGAGGGTAGCCCAGGCGGTTCGGTCAGGGGGCCAGCATCACGCCCGGGCGCTGACCCCGCTGGTGGTTTCGCCGGCCTTCTTCAGGGCTTCGGTGTAGGCAGCATAGGCGGTCGTCAGGGCCTCGCTGGCGGCAGCGACATTGGCCTGGGCGGCCTCGCGCGCGGCCTGGCTGGCCTCGTCAGCCTTGCCTTCGCCCTTGCTCCGGGCCTCCACCGCGCGCAACTGCTTCTGCGCCAGCTCCAGTTGCCGCTTGGCCATGTCGATGGCTTTCTGCAGGCTATCCAGGGTCTTGTTGCCGGTGCTGCCTTTCTCGCTGGCAGGGGCGGCGTCGGCTTCGGCCTGGTCCTTGATCTGGTTCAGCGGATTGGGCTTGCCGATGCCCTTGGACTTCTTGGCTTGCTCCACCTTGGCCGCCTCGTCCTCGGCGGTGGGCTTGGCAGTCGCGCCACCCAGCCTGAGCGTGGGCGCGCGCAAGATGCCGTGGCCAATGCCATTCACCGACAGCGTGCTGGACATCGCGGACTCCTTGAAAGGTACATCTCAAGGGTAGCGGCCGCCTGGGGCAAAGATTGAGCGAGCGGGGCGGCAGCAACCTCAGCCGCCGCCGGAGCGCGCGGGGGCTGGCCCCGCTGATCCCTAACTACTGGCTGATGACGGCGTGGTTGGAAAAGCCGCTCTGGGTGATGTTGATGGCATTGCCGGCGGTGTTCTGGGTCAGGTCGGCGGTGTGCTGGAAGCCGCTCTGGCTGGCGGTGATGCGGGAGGCGTCGCCGGTGACGTAGGCCGTTACCCCAAGGCCGTTGCCCTGCTGATCCACCTTCAGTTGGCCGTCGTTGCCGAGGTAATAGGCATTGATGCCATTGCCGTCGCCAGTGGACGCGAGGTCCAGCTGATTGCCCTCGCCCGAGACGGTGGCAGAGGCGCCATTGCCGTTACCGGTCTGCGCCAGGGTCAGGGTGCTGCCCACGCCATAGACATTGACATCGGCGCGGTTGAGATCGCCGCGCTGGGCGATGTCGACGCTGCTGGGGCGCGAGTAGCCGCTGGAGTGCCGGACCCGGGCATCGTTGCCGTTGCCTTCCTGCACCACCTTGGAATCCACCCGCTCGCCGGCCTGCTTGAGGCCGACATAGTTGTCATTGCCGCGCTGCTCGATGAGCGTTTTGGAGTCCTCGCCGTTCTGGCTCACCCAGACCCCGTTGCGCAGGCCGAAACTGGTCACCTGCAGGTCCTGGCGGTCACCATGCTGCGCCAGGTCGAGCTTGCCGTCGAGGCCATCCTGCCGCACCGTCAGGGTGTTCTGGCCTGCGGCGTAGCTGTCCTGCTCGATATCGATCCGGTGATAGCCGCCGTCCTGATGGACAGAGGTGTCCTGCCGCAAACCACTCTGCCGCACCACCGTCTCGTTACCACTGCCCGGCCCCTGATCGACCTGCACCCGGTCATAGCCGCCATCGCGCTGCTCGATATCAACCAGGCGCTGCGAGCCCCACGCCTGGTTGATCTCGACAGCGCTCTTGCCATTGGTCTGCAGCACCCGCACGCGGTCATCGGCATCGTTCTGCTGGGTGACCTGGGCATTGAGAAAACTGCCGCGCTGCTGGATATCCGCCTGGTTGCGCGCCGACAGCTCGCTGCCCTGGTTCAGGTTCACCACGTTGAAGCCGCCGTTCTGCTGGACGTTGGCCGTATTGGACGCGGCCCAGGCGGCACCGGTGTTGGCTAGCAGCAACGCGACCAGGAGGGAGCGGGAGGTTGGCATGGGGACGGTCCTTGAGGGCTGGGAGAGCCCGGAGCGTGAGCGTTCGATTGGGGGGTAGGGGATAGGTGAGGCGCTGAGAAATAATCTGATTAGTAAGGCTGAAGGCGCAATCGGTCGAAGGAGCGATGCTGATCCTTGCTTGAATAGCCTTGCGTTGAGTGCGTAAGCCTAAAGACTTCGAGAGAGAAACGTATGTCTTATGGGGTGCCAACGAACAGCTCCTCGCGACCACTCAGGCGGTCGCGAGGAGCCACGGCTTAATCCACCGCCTTGACCATCTCCTCGATGACCTTCTTGGCATCGCCAAAGACCATCAGGGTCTTGTCCAGGTAGAAGAGTTCGTTGTCCAGACCCGCGTAGCCGCTGGCCATGGATCTCTTGTTGACGATGATCGTCTTGGCCTTGAAGGCTTCGAGGATGGGCATGCCGGCGATGGGGGAGGTGGGGTCGTTCTTGGCGGCCGGGTTGACCACGTCGTTGGCGCCGAGCACCAGCACCACGTCGGCCTGGCCGAATTCGGAGTTGATGTCGTCCATCTCGAACACTTGGTCGTAGGGCACCTCGGCCTCGGCCAAGAGCACGTTCATATGGCCGGGCATGCGGCCGGCCACCGGGTGGATGGCGTAT
Organism: Pseudomonas oryzihabitans; assembly: GCF_014522265.1. GTDB lineage: Bacteria > Pseudomonadota > Gammaproteobacteria > Pseudomonadales > Pseudomonadaceae > Chryseomonas > Chryseomonas aestiva. The sequence goes on along the minus strand of NZ_CP017024.1, from coordinate 722,565 downwards.
TTCACCGTCACGCCGTTATGGACCAGCTTTTCGGTCAGCTCCTTGAGCGCGTGCTGGGCGCGGGCGACGGCCAGGCCGTAGCCGGGGACGATGATGACGCTGTCGGCGTTGCCGAGCAGGAAGGCGGCGTCGTCCGCCGAGCCGGCTTTGACCGGGCGCTGCTCGCCGCTGCCATTGCTGGCCGCGGCTTCCGTCGCGCCGCCGAAGCCGCCGAGGATGACGTTGAAGAAGGAGCGGTTCATCGCCTTGCACATGATGTAGGAGAGGATGGCGCCGCTCGATCCCACCAGCGAGCCGGCGATGATCAGCATGGAGTTGTTGAGCGAGAAGCCGATGCCGGCGGCGGCCCAGCCGGAGTAGCTGTTGAGCATGGAGACCACCACCGGCATGTCGGCGCCGCCGATGGGGATGATGATCAGCACGCCGATGATGAAGGCCAGGGCCACCAGCACGGCGAAGGCGCCAAGGTTGCCGCTGAAGGTGAAGACCAGGCCCAGGGCAAGGATGGCCAGGCCGATCACCAGGTTGAGCGGGTGCTGGCCGGCGAAGCGCACCGGGGCGCCCTGGAACAGGCGGAACTTGTATTTGCCGGAGAGCTTGCCGAAGGCGATCACCGAACCGGAGAAGGTGATGGCGCCGATGGCCGCGCCGAGGAACAGCTCCAGGCGGTTGCCGCTGGGGATCGCTTGGCCGAAGGTGGCGACGATGCCCAGGGACTGCGGCTCGACCACCGCGGCGATGGCGATGAACACCGCGGCCAGGCCGATCATGCTGTGCATGAAGGCGACCAGCTCGGGCATCTTGGTCATTTCCACGCGCTTGGCCATGTAGGCGCCGGCGCTGCCGCCCACCAGCAGGCCGACGATGACGTAGCCGATGCCCTGTACTGCCAGCTCGCTGCCGAGCTTGTGGATCAGCGCCAGGGTGGTGAGCACGGCGAGGGTCATGCCGGCCATGCCGAAGGCGTTGCCGCGGCGCGAGGTGGTGGGGTGGGAAAGGCCCTTGAGCGCCTGGATGAAGCACACCGAGGCGACGAGGTAGAGCAGGGTGATGAGGTTCATGCTCATGTCAGCGCTGCTCCGCCGGGGCCTTGGGGGCCTTCTTCTTGAACATCTCCAGCATGCGGCGGGTGACTAGGAAGCCGCCGAAGACGTTGACCGCCGCCAGGGCCACGGCCAGGGTGCCCATGGTCTTGCCCAGCGGGGTGACGGTGAGGGCCGCGGCGAGCATGGCGCCGACGATGACGATGGCGGATATGGCGTTGGTCACCGCCATCAGCGGGGTGTGCAGCGCGGGGGTGACGTTCCAGACCACGTGGTAGCCGACATAGATGGCAAGCACGAAGATGATCAGGTTGTAGAGGCCGTCGGAAATCAGGTCCATGGGGGCAGTCCTTGTGAAGGGCGGAGAGCGGGCGCTCAGGCGTTCTTGCGGCGCAATTCGCCGCCGTGGCACATCAGGCAGGCGGCGACGATGTCGTCGGCCAGGTCGAGGTGGAAGGCCCCGTCCTTGAGCACCAGCTTGAGAAAGTCCAGCAGGTTGCGGGCATAGAGCGCCGAGGCGTCCGCCGGGACGCGCGCCGCCAGGTTGCCGTAGCCGACCAGGGTGACGCCGTGCCTGACCACCACCTGGTCCAGCTCGGTCAGCGGGCAGTTGCCGCCCTGGCTGGCGGCCAGGTCGACGACCACCGAGCCAGGCTTCATCTCGGCCACGGTGGCTTCGTGCAGCAGGGTGGGGGCGCGGCGACCGGGGATCAGCGCGGTGGTGATGACGATGTCGGCCTGCCTGGCGCGCTCGTGCACGGCCTTGGCCTGGCGCTCCATCCAGGTGGCCGGCATGGGCCGCGCATAGCCGCCGACGCCTTCGGCGCACTGGCGTTCTTCCTCGGTCTCGAAGGGCACGTCGACGAACTTGGCGCCGAGGGACTCGATCTGCTCCTTGACCGCCGGACGCACGTCCGAGGCCTCGATCACCGCGCCGAGGCGCTTGGCGGTGGCGATGGCCTGCAGGCCGGCCACCCCGGCGCCAAGGATCAGCACCCGCGCGGCCTTCACCGTGCCGGCGGCGGTCATCAGCATGGGCATGAAGCGCGGATAGTGGTCGGCGGCCAGCATCACCGCCTTGTAGCCGGCGATGTTGGCCTGGGAGGAGAGCACGTCCAGGCTCTGGGCGCGGGAGGTGCGCGGCGCCGCTTCCAGGGCGAAGGCGGTGAGGCCGCGGCCGTTGAGCTGGTCCAGGGTCTCCTGGGCGAAGGGGTTGAGCATGCCGATCAGCACGGCGCCGGGCTTCATCAGCGCCAGCTCGGCGGCATCGGGCGCCGCCACCTTGAGCACCAGGTCGGCGCCCAGCGCCGCGGCGGCATCGCCGAGCTGGGCACCGCTGGCGGCATAGGCCGCGTCGGGTACGCTGGCGCGCTCGCCAGCACCCCGTTGCACCACCACCTGGTGGCCCTGGCCGATCAGTTTCTTGAGGGTTTCGGGGGTCGCGGCCACGCGCGTTTCCCCCGCACCGGTTTCCATCGGGATGCCGATCAGCACGGGTGTTTCTCCTTGTTATTCGTGCCGCCACAATGGGACCTGGGGCAGCGGGATGACTGTCCGGAAACGACGGAGAGCTTTTGGAAAAGCGACAGGCACGCCCTGGGGCGGCCTGTTCGGGGCTCAGTTCACGCCCGGTGCCCGGGGCAGGGCGGCGAACCAGTCCAGGGCGCGGTCCCAGAGTGGCTCGGCGCTGGCGCGGAAATAACCCATGTGGCCGATGGCGCCGCCGTGCTGGCGGGGGTCAAGGTCTTCGCGCTGCAGGTCGACGTTGCGATAGGCCTGCATGAAGGCGTCGCGCGAGCGCGGGGTGGCCCAGAGATCGTCCAGGGCATTGACCGCGACGATGGGGGTGCGCACCGCCGCGTAGCCGGCTTCGATGCCCTGCATGGCCGGGTCGTCGAAGAAGTAGTGGGGATAGCTGCACCAGTGACGCCACTGGCGATAGACGTCGCGGGGCAGGTCTTCGCCCAGGCCCAGGGCGCTCCAGGGGCAGTAGCCCTTCCACCAGGTCAGCACCGGCAGCACCAGTTTCCACATGGTCAGCACCTTGAGTCTTTCCAGCGGCGGCATGTAGCCGTACCAGCCGGCGCTGGTGCCGAAGACATAGAAGCCGGCGACCTTGGCGTGGTTGGGCAGGAGGCCGAAGGCATGGCCGCCATAGGAATGGCCGACCAGATAGAGGGGAACGTCGCCCTGGGCCATGACGTCCACGGCGGCGGCGAGGTCCTGGCGCGCCCAGTCCAGCAGGTCCATGCGAAAGCCCTTGAGCGAGGCCGGCGCCGAACGGCCGACACCGCGATAGTCCAGGGTCAGGGTCTCGAAACCGCGGGCCGCGGCGTGCTGGGCGAAACGCCGATAGAAGCCCTGGGGCACGGCGGTGGCGCCGGCGACGATCAGCCGTCCCTGCAGCGGCCCCTGGGCGGGAAAGCGACTGGTGCTGAGGCGATAACCGTCCGCGGTGATCAAATCCTCGACGAGGGCGTCGCTTGGCATGGGGTGGTCCCTATGACAGTTGTTATAATGGCTGGACGGTAGATTATGACGACTGTCATAGCAAGGAGAATGGATGACCGAGCAGTCGACGGTACGGGAGCGGGTGGTGGTGGCGGCGTCGGCCATGCTGGCGCAGCACGGCCTCAATGCCACCAGCATCCGCGAGACCATCAAGCGCGCCGAGGCGCCGCTGGGGTCCACCTATCATCACTTTCCCGGCGGCAAGCACCAGCTGGTGGTGGAAGCGGTGGAGCTGGCCGGCGCCCAGGTCAGTCGCGATCTGGAGCGGCAGCTGCAGGCCGGGGCGTTGGCGGGGATCCAGGGCTTTTTACGGCTCTGGCGCGACATCCTGCTGGACTCGGATTTTCGCGTCGGCTGCCCGGTGATGGCGGTGGCGGTGGAAGAACCGGTGGACGAGATCGCCCAGCGCGAGCTGGACGCGGCGGCGGGCATCTATCGCCGCTGGGAGGCGCGCTTGCAGGTGGCGCTGGTCGAGCACGGCCATACAGAGCAAGCGGCCACGGGGCTGGCCACGCTGCTGGTGGCGGCGGTGCAGGGAGTGATCCCGCTGTGCCGGGCCCAGCGCAGCATCGACCCCTTCGACCGGGTGGCCGAACGTCTGGTGGCGCTGGTCTAGCGGGAACGCCACCAGGGCTGGTGGACTCCACCGAGGGCACTTCTTTTATTGGAGTACCTCATGAATCCCGAACCCGCGGACGACCAGCAGACCCCCCACGACTACGACGAATACGGCGACGTGCCGGATTCGGCGAACACCACCACCACCGAGGAGCGCGAAGACCAGGACGACAGTCCCTTGAGTCCGAAGCGTTAGCGAGTTGGGTGCCCGGCGGGTGGACAAGGCTGCGCCGTTGTCCACGCTACAGGTGCCTCGCTGCGGTCCTCTTCGTTGGGCTTCGCTGTGCTCAGCGCCAACCTCCGGTGGATGGGTAGCGTGGAAAACCGTGCAGCGTTTTCCACGTACGGATGATCCTGCCACTGACACCGATGCCACCCCCTCTCCTCCGGGAGAGGGTTGGGGTGAGGGTGGTCACGGCGGCAGGCCTGCACCTTAGCGGCGGTTTCGGTGCCCGGCGGGTGGACAAGGCTGCGCCGTTGTCCACGCTACAGGTGCCTTGCCGTGGTCCTCTTCGTTGGGCTTCGCTGTGCTCAGCGCCAACCTACGTCGAGCGCGCGGCTTTTTCACGCGCCGATGATCTCGGCTAACGCCGAACCTGAACACGATCCGCTGAACCGCCCCTCTCCCTCTGGGAGAGGGTTGGGGTGAGGTCGCCTGCCCCTTGTTGGGCTTCGCTGCGCTCAGTGCCAACCTACGGCCACGTCTTCACGTCAGCGCCCGATCCAGATGCAGGTAGCCGCCATCCACGCTCAGCCACTGGCCTGTCGTATGGCTGGAGCGTGGCGACAGCAGGAAGGCCACGGTGTCGGCGATCTCCTCCGGGGTGGTCATGCGCCGGCCGAGGGGAATGCGCGCGGTTATGGCGGCAAGCTTGGCGGCCGGGTCGGGAAAGCCCTGCAGCCAGCGTTCGTAGAGCGGGGTCATGACCTCGGCGGGGATCACCGCGTTGACGCGGATGCCGTCGTCCAGCAGCGAGGCGGCCCATTCCCGGGTCAGGGCCAGCACGCCGCCCTTGGCCGCGGTGTAGCCGCTGGTGTCGCCCTGGCCGGAGAGGGCGGTCTTGGAGGCGATGTTGACGATGGCGCCGGTGCTGGCGCGCAGCGCCGGCAGGCAGAGGTGCGCCAGATGGTAGTAGTGCACCAGATTGCGTTCCAGGGAGGCGACGAAGGCGGCGCGACCCGCGCTGAGACTCACGCCATCATTGACCCCGGCGTTGTTGACCAGTCCGTCGATGCGCCCATAGGCATCCTGCACCGCGGCCACGGTCCGCTCGCAGGCGGCTTCGTCGCACAGCTCCACGGTGACGGCCCGCGCCCTGGGCTGACATTCGGCCAGTTGCGCGGCGAAGTCGGCCGCCAGCGGCTCGCGGGCGAGGATCACCGGGATGGCGCCTTCGGCGGCCAGGGCCAGGGAGATGGCGGCGCCGATGCCGGAGCCGCCGCCGGTGATCAGGAACACCTTGTCGGTCAGCTGCAGATTCATGCCACCTTCTCCCGTGGCTGGGTGCCGAGGCCATAGAGGCGGGCCGCGTTGCCGCCAAAGACCGCTTCGCGCTCACTGGGCGTGAGATCCAGCAGCGCCTGTTCGGCCAGGTCGACCACCTCGGCGTAACTGGCGGCCAGGGTGCAGACCGGCCAGTCGGAGCCGAACAGCAGCCGCTCCGGCCCGAAGGCCTCCAGGGCGATGCGCGCATAGGGCAGCAACTGCTCCGCCTGCCAGCCGTGCCAGTCGGCCTCGGTGACCAGCCCGGACAGCTTGCAATGCACATGGGGCAGCCGCGCCAGGGGCGCCAGCAACCGGGCGTATTCCGCAGGCGCCACTCGGCCCGGCGGCTTGCCCAGGTGGTCCAGCACCAGCACGCCGTGGTCGTGGCGCGCGGCGAAGGCGGTGGCGGCGGGCAGGGTCTCGGCGTGGATCAGCAGTTCATAGAGATAGCCATGCCGCTGCAGGGTGGCGACGCCCTGGTTGGCGGCGGCATCGGCCAGCCAGGCGCCGGGATCGGCCTCGTCCTGCACCGGATGGCGAAAACCGCGCAGGTGACGACTGCCCTGGCGACGTTCCAGGCGCGCCACCAGGTCGGCGGCGCGCAGATCGGTCCAGCCGACCACCGCCTGCACCCAGGGCGTCCGGGCGGCGAGTTCGAGCAGAAAGTCCGTCTCTTCTTCCAGGGTGCGCGCCTGGACGGCGACGCAGCCGTCGAAACCGGCGCGCTGCAGGTGCGGTTGCAGATCGGCGGGCAGGTGGTCCCTTTGCAGGCCGGCCATGCGCCCGTCGATCCAGGCGAATTCGGCCGGCCGATAACGCCAGAAATGCTGGTGGGCATCCAGGCGCGGGCTCATGACGGCTGCTCCCCGGCATGGCGATATCGCGCCCGGGAGGCGGCCTTGATGGCGATGGAGAAACCCGGCGCCTGGGGTGCCAGGTAGGCGGCGCCGCGCACCCGGCAGGGGTCCTCGAAGTGTTCGTGGAGGTGGTCGACGTATTCCACCACCCGGCCCTCATGGGTGCCGGCGACGCAGAGGTAGTCGATCATCGCCAGGTGCTGCACGTATTCGCAGAGGCCCACGCCGCCGGCATGGGGACAGACCGGCAGGTCGTACTTGGCGGCCATCAGCTGTACCGCCAGCACCTCGTTGAGGCCGCCCAGGCGGCAGGCGTCGAGCTGCACCACGTCCAGACCGCCGCGCATGATGAATTGCTTGAAGAGGATGCGGTTCTGGCACATCTCGCCGGTGGCCACCTTGACCGGCGCCACCGCCTCGCGGATGGCGCGATGGCCTTCCACGTCGTCGGGGCTGGTGGGCTCCTCGATGAACCAGGGCTTGGCGAACGCCAGTTCGCGCACCCAGTCGATGGCCTCGCCGACTTCCCACACCTGGTTGGCGTCGATCATCAGGTGGCGCTCGGGGCCGATCACCTCGCGGGCGATGCGCACCCGGCGGATGTCGTCGGCGAGGTCGCGACCGACCTTGAGCTTGATGTGGGAGAAGCCGGCGTCGATGGCCTCCTGGCAGAGGCGGCGCAGCTTGTCGTCGGGATAGCCGAGCCAGCCGGCCGAGGTGGTGTAGCAGGGATAGCCCTCGGCTTCGAGGCGCTGCAGCCGCTCGGCCTTGCCCTCGGCGCGCTGGCGCAGCAGGGCCAGGGCCTCTTCGGGAGTGATGCAGTCGGTGAGATAGCGGAAGTCGATGCAGCGCACCAGCTCCTCGGGGCTCATCTCCGCTACCAGGCGCCAGACCGGCTTGCCCACGGCGCGCGCCCAGAGGTCCCAGGCGGCGTTGACCACCGCGCCGGTGGCCAGGTGGATGGCGCCCTTGTCCGGGCCGATCCAGCGCAACTGGCTGTCGCCGGTGATATGGCGCCAGAAGCGGCCCGGATCTTCCTGGATCCACTCCAGGGTCAGGCCGCGCACCCGCGGCTCCAGGGCGCGCAGGGCGGCGCAGCAGATCTCGTTGCCGCGGCCGATGGTGAAGGTGAGACCGTGGCCTTCCAGCCCCGGCTGGTCGGTCTGCAGGATGACGTAGGCGGCGGAGTAGTCCGGATCGGGGTTCATGGCATCGGAGCCATCCAGCGCCTGGCTGGTGGGGAAGCGGATGTCTTCGATCTGCAGGCCGGTAATTGTTGTTGGCATGGCGCTGTCCTCGAGGGGATTTCGCGGGCTGAGCGAGCCCGGCCCCGTGCCCGCTCGATGAAAGCGGGCACGGGGAGGCTGATAGGCAGGGATGGTGCTGTCGGGTCTAGTCGGCGGCGACGGTGCGCTGGTGCTGCTCGCCCAGGCCCTGGATGCCCAGGCGCATTTCCTGGCCGGGCTTGAGGTACACCGACTGCGGCTTGACGCCCATGCCCACGCCCGGCGGGGTGCCGGTGGAGATGACGTCACCCGGTTGCAGGCTCATGCAGCGGCTGAGGTAGGCGATGATCTGGGCCACCGTGAAGATCATGGTGCGGGTGTTGCCGTTCTGGTAGCGGTGGCCGTCCACCTCCAGCCAGAGATCGAGATTTTGCGGATCGGCCACCTCGTCGGCGGTGACCAGCCAGGGGCCGAGCGGGCCGAAGGTGTCGAAGCCCTTGCCCTTGTCCCAGGTGCCGCCGCGTTCGAGTTGCCACTCGCGCTCGGAGACGTCGTTGACCACGCAATAGCCGGCCACATGGTCCAGGGCATTGGCCTCGTCGATGTAGCGTCCGGCCTTGCCGATCACCACGCCCAGCTCCACTTCCCAGTCGGTCTTGGTCGAGTCGCGGGGGATCTGCACCGCGTCGTTGGGACCGCAGATGGCGCTGGTCCACTTGTTGAACACCACCGGTTCCTTGGGTACGTCCAGGCCGGATTCGGCGGCGTGGTCGGCGTAGTTGAGACCGATGCAGATGAACTTGCCGACCCGACCCACGCAGGGGCCCAGGCGCGGGGTGCCGTCCACCAGCGGCAGACTGTTTGGGTCCAGCTGGCGCAAGCGGGCCAGGGACTCGGCGCCGAGCGCTTCGCCGGCGAGGTCGGCCACCTGGCCGGAGAGATCGCGAAGCCGGCCCTGGGCATCCAGCAGACCGGGTTTTTCCTGGCCCTGGGGGCCGTAGCGCAAGAGTTTCATCGGAGCTCCTATGAGGGGAAAAGGGTGCGGACGAAAAACGGCGTCAGACGCTCCAGCCACCATCGATCACCTGGGCGGTCCCGGTGACGAAGGCGGCGGCGTCGGAGGCAAGATACAGGGCGAGGGCGGCGATCTCCTCCGGCCGACCGACGCGACCCATCGGCTGGCGGGCGGCGAAGGCGGCCTGCACCTCGGCTTCGCTGCGGCCTTCGCGGGCGGCCTGGTCGGCGATGCGCTGGTGCAGCGAGGGGGAATCCACGGTGCCGGGGCAGATGGCGTTGCAGCGGATGCCCTGGCCGACGTAGTCGGCGGCCACCGACTTGGTCAGGCCGATCACCGCCGCCTTGCTGGCGCCATAGGCGCAGCGATTGGCCACGCCCTTGAGGCTGGAGGCGATCGAGGCCATGTTGATGATGCAGCCGCCGCCCTGGGCCAGCATGCCGGGCAGCACGGCGCGGATCATCCGGTACATGGCGGTGGCATTGAGTTCGAAGGAGAAGCGCCAGGCCTCTTCGTCGCAATCGAGGATGCTGCCGGCGTGGACATAGCCGGCGCAGTTGAACAGCACGTCGAAGCTATCCAGCTCGGCGACCAGGGCGGTCACGGCGGCCGCGTCGGTGACGTCGAGCACCCGGGTCTGCAGCCCTTCGAGGCTGTCCAGGGCGGCGGCATTGATGTCGGTGGCGATGACCTCGGCACCGGCGCGATGGAAGGCGAGGGCGGTGGCCCGGCCGATCCCCTGGCCGGCGGCGGTGACCAGGACGCGTTTGCCTGCGTGACTCATGTGGAGACCTCTTGGCTGCTTATTGTTGTGAGGTGCCCGACCGCCAGCGGTCAATGGTCAGGCCATTGGTCCTATTGTTTAGACCCTGCTAGGCTCTCAGGCAAGGATTTTTTCGCGGCAGACTGCGCGAGCTGCATGAGACGAGACCGCCATGCCCCTTCAGGTGATTGAAAAACCACGGCTTTACCGGCAGATCGCCGACCAGTTGCGCGCCCTTATCGACGGCGGCGAATACCCGCCGGGCAGTTGCCTGCCCGCCGAGCGCGAACTGGCCAAGCAACTGGGTGTGAGTCGCGCCTCGGTGCGCGAGGCGCTGATCGCCCTGGAGGTGATCGGCCTGGTGGACGTGCGCGTCGGCGACGGCGTACGGGTCTGCGCCCCCAGTGCCCCGCCGCCACCGGACACCCCGGTGCTGGAGCTGGCTGGGCGTGGCCAATGGGCGGAGATGGATCCGGAGCTGAGCCTGGCGCTGGATCTGGACGCCGAGATCCCGCCCTTCGCCCTGCTGCAGGCGCGCCGCCTGGTGGAACCGGAAGCCGCCGCCCTGGCCGCCCGGCACGCCAGCGCCAGCGAACTGGCCGGCATCCGCGCTGCCTATGGTCGCAACGTCGAGGACAACCGCCTGGGCTCCACCACCCATCCCGGCGACCGGCTGTTCCATATCCGCATCGCCCAGGCCAGCGGTAACTCGGCCTATGCCCTGCTGCTGCGCCATCTGCTCGGCCATCGCTACGGCAGCATGTTCCAGCTCCTGCAGCGCCGCTACACCCCGGAAGACATGCCCGACCGCTCCCAGCAGGAGCACCTCGCCATCCTCGACGCCCTGGAAGCCCACGACCCCGACGCCGCCCGCCAGGCCATGGCCGCGCACCTGGATGCGGTAACCCGAATTTTCGGGCGACCAGCGATGGAGTGAGGGACTGCCCTTTCCTTCGGGGTGAGGGCGGACGCCCCTGTTGGGCTTCGCTGCGCTCAGCGCCAACCTACGGGTGACCGGTGATTCGTGCGCGGCGCCGCCCTGCGCTCGGAACCGCCCCCTCTCCCTCGGGGAGAGGGCTGGGGTGAGGGCGGGTGGTCCGACCGTTGGGCTTCGCTGCGCTCAGCGCCAACCTACGGGTGACCCGTGATTCGTGCGCGGCGCCACCCTGCGCTCGGAACCGCCCCCCCTCCCTCGGGGAGAGGGCTGGGGTGAGGGCAAGCCCCGCGTCGATGCCGTAGGGCAACACCGTAGAGTGGAAAACCGCGCAGCGTTTTCCACGCGAATCCCACGCGCAACACCCTTCTGTACGGCCCCTTGGCCACCTGGCTGTGGCTGTTCCTAGCGCCTGCCGACCGCGGACAATCGGCTCTTTGCCCCAGGAGTCCGCCGTCATGTCCCTCGTCTTTCATCAGGTCGATGTCTTCGCCCAGCGCCCCCTGGAGGGCAATGCTCTGGCGGTGGTCTGTGGCGCCGATGGGCTTTCCACCGCGCAGATGGCCGCCCTGGCGCGCTGGACCAACCTGTCGGAGACCACCTTTCTCCTCGAACCCACCGATCCAGCGGCGGACTACCGGGTGCGCATCTTCACCCCGCAGCGCGAGCTGCCCTTCGCCGGTCATCCGACCCTGGGTAGCTGCCATGTCTGGTTGCGTGAAGGCGGACGACCCAAGGGCGGCGAGGTGATCCAGGAATGCGGCGCCGGCCTGGTGGCGATCCGTGCCGCCGGGGAGGAACTGGCCTTTGCCGCGCCGCCGCTGGTGCGAGGCGGCGCGGTGGAGCCCGAGGTCCTGGCACGCATCGCCCGCGGCACCGGTCTTTCGCCGGAACGCATCCAGGCCAGCCAGTGGGCCGACAACGGTCCCGGCTGGGTCGCGGTGCTCCTGGAGAGTCGTGAGGACTTGCTGGCGATCCGCCCGGACTATGCCGCCCTGGAAGGCCTCAACGTCGGCCTGATCGCCCCCTGGACGGGCAGCGATGCCGAGGCGCAATTCGAGGTGCGCGCCCTGATGGGCGAGGAATTCGCCGAAGATCCGGTCACCGGCAGCCTCAACGCCAGCCTGGCGCAGTGGCTGATCCCGGCGGGCCTGGCGCCGGAGCGCTATCTGGCCAGCCAGGGCACGGCGCTGGGCCGGCGCGGCCGGGTACGGGTAGCCCGTATCGCAGACCGCATCTGGGTGGGGGGCGCGGTGCAGGACTGCATCCGCGGCACCCTTAGCCTCTAGGCATGGATCACAGCCCGACCGAGCGTCCCTTGAAGCCGGCGGCATCGAAGTAGCGGGTGTCGCCGACATTCTGGGTCTTGAGTTCGGTGACCAGCCCGCCCGCCGCCGGTGCCGAGCGCTGCACCTGGTGGCTGGCCTTGACCGGCTTGCCGCCCTCCAGACTCTCGCCGATCACCCGACCGACCAGTTGCCCCTTGGCCGGGATCTCCAGGTGCAGCAGGTGCGCCAGGGTCTGGCCGACGTCGGCGTTGCTGACCGGACTCAGGTCGACGAAGCCCTTGCGGAAGTCCGGACCGATGGCCGCCATGAAGTTGTGGGTATCGCCGCGGCTGAAGCTGCCGTGCATGCCCTGGCCCTGCTGCAGCCCGGTGTCGGCCACTTCCACGGCGCAGACGTCGGGTTTGCCGCAGCCGCTGTCATAGGAGCGGAAGTTGACCACGATGGCCGGATAGGGGGTGAGCGCCGAGCCCTTGAGGTTGATCGCCGAGAGCGGCAGGGTGCCGGGGATCTTGCCCAGGTCGTCGTCGACGAACAGGCCGCTGACGTAATCCTGCTTGAGCAGCGCCGCGACCACCTTGGGCGCCAGCGCCTTGGCATCGCCCTGGGGCAGATAGACCAGGTCCGAACCGCCGTTGGCCGCCACCACCACCTCCGGCTTGGCCGCGTCGGGGCCGATCAGGCCATTGGCCTTGCTCGGGTGCTGGCCCTGGTCCATCGCCACCGCAGCGCCCTTGGCGTCCGGATCGAGCAGCGGCAAGTTCAGCGCGGCGGCGAGATCCAGGGCGAGGAAGCCGGGCGGCAGCTGCCCCTTGGGCACGTCGGGGTAGCTGGCCTTGGCCGCCGGACTGGTCTTGCTCTCCTTGGAAATGGTGGAGAAGCCGTGGTCGGCGCTGACGAAGATGTCGGTGTTGCCGTCCAGGCCCAGTTCCTTCAGCCGGGCGCGCAGGGCGCCAAGGTTGGCATCGACGTTGCGGATGGCGGCCAGGCTGGTGGGGCCGTTGATGCCCGGGGTGACCTTGCCCAGGCTGTCGCCCTGGTTGTGCTGGGTGCCGTCGGGATCGCGCGACCAGAACACCAGCACGAAGGGCTTGCCGCTTTCCTTGAAGCGCGGCAGCAGCACCTGGTTGGTGACATCGAGGAAGTAGCGCTGCTGCTCGACGTTGGCGCTCAGGGTGCCCGGCGTGGTGGCGTTGCCGGCCTTGCCGTTGGCGCCCCGGCTCGGGGCTTCCAGCGGCAGACCGGCCTGTTTCAGGGCGTCCTGCATGGCCGCGCTCAGGGGAATGCCGGTGGGATGGCCGGTGGAGTCGTCGACGATCACCGTCTTCTCGCCGTCGCGGGCGGTTACGTCCTGGATGGCCACCGGGCCGAGCTTGCCGACGGCGGCGGTGGAGAGGCCCGCCTGGCGCGCGGCGGCGAGCAGGGTTTCCTCGTCCAGGTAGTTGCCGGCGAAATGTTCGTCGACGTCGCCCAGGACCTCGTCGTTTTCCAGGAAGGGTGTGACGCTGTTGTTCGCCCCTGGAACCGGGAAGGCGGTGTAGATCGTGTTACTGAAATCCCCGGTGTCGCCCAGGTAGTGCCCGGTGGCCAGGGCCGAGGCATTGGGCGTGGTGAAGGTCGGGAACAGCGAGTGGCTGTTCTGGAAGTTCACGCCCTCGCGCCGCAGCTGGGCCAGATTCGGTGCGGTCTGGGCATCGACGATGTTGGCGCGCAGGCCATCGGGGATGAAGAGGATGACGTTGCGCGCCGGTTCCGCGGCCATGACGGCCGAGCTGGCAAGTAGGGCGAGACTGCAGGCACGGGCAAGACGGGTAGGAAGGAGCGTCATGGAAGATTCTCTGCGCAGGTGGAAAGACAGCAGAGATGTAACAAGGGATTGCTGCAATTTTATGATGACAACGCCATGACAGGGGGGCGGCATCCTTTGTGCAACGGCTGGGTCCCCGTCCAAGGAGCTGCCCATGGCCCACGCCTTCGAGAGTACCGTCGCCGCTACCCGTCACCCTGATCTGGATACCCCGGTCATCCGCCAGGCCCGCATCGATCTCGCCGCCTGTTTTCGCATGGCCGCCCGCCTGGGCCTGGGCGAGGGGATCTGCAATCACTTTTCCTTCGTGGTGCCCGGCCACGACGACCTGTTCCTGGTCAATCCCTATGGCCTGGCCTTCGCCGAGGTTACGGCGTCCGCGCTGCTGATCTGCGACTTCGCGGGCGGTGTGGTCGTGGGGGAGGGGGCACCCGAGGCCACCGCCTTTTATATCCATGCCCAGCTGCACCGGCTCAATCCCCAGGCGCGGGCGGCCTTCCACACCCATATGCCCCACGCCACGGCGCTCTGCCTGCTGGAGGGCGACCCCTTCGTCTGGGCCGGGCAGACCGCGCTGAAGTTCTATGACCGCCTGAGCGTGGACGAGGACTACAACGGCCTGGCGCTGGATGCGGCCGAAGGCGAACGCATTGCCCGGGCGGCGGGTGACGCGGCGGTGGTCATGCTGAAGAATCACGGACCGCTGGTGCTGGGACCGAGCATCGCCGAGGCCTGGGATGATCTCTACTACCTGGAGCGCGCCGCCGAGGTGCAACTCAAGGCCATGGCCAGCGGCCGGCCGTTGAAGCCAGTGGCACCGGCCATCGCGCACGCCGCCTGCCAGCAGCTGCTGCAGGGCAACGCCGACAGCGCCCGGCTGCATCTGGAAAGCGTGAAGCGCCAGCTGCTGCGGCTGGAGCCGGATTATCGGGACTGAAAGGGACGGTCAGCCGCCGCGGCTGCGACGCTGCGGCAAGGCCTGCGGTTGCGGGGTGGAGCGTTCCAGCGCGGCGGCCGCGACCGCGGGCAGCTGGGCATCCAGTTGTTCGACCAGCCGCTCGCGCAACTGGCGCTTGAGCTCGCGACTCATGTCCAGCTGGCCATGATGATCCAGCGCCAGAAAGCCCTGGCGGAGCAGATCGATGGACAGGGACTGGACGTCGGCGCCGAGGGGGCAGACATCGAAGGCGAGCGACTGAGCGTGGGCTGACGGCATCCTGGTGATCATGACTGTCCCTCCTGGACCTGAGCCTCATCTTGCCAGGCCCGGCAGAGGGCGCTGCAGTGGCAAAGCGCGGACCCGTGGACTGCTGCGCATTTTGTCGACGCGAAAAAAAAGCCCGGGATCCTCCCGGGCTAAAAGCGCAGATGTCAGCTTCTACGATGCCTTTCGGCATGGAGGAGAGCTTGCCACCGCCCGCCTTATGGCTGCCTTAACGCCGCTAGCGAATCAACTCGGCCAGCAGGGCCATGCAGGCGATGGTGGTAAAGATCAGCAGCAGGTGAAGCAGGGAGAGCTTGTCCATGGGCGAGGGCACGGGTAGCGACGCAGAGGGCGGATGATAGCAAAGAGCTATCACATGTTGCCCGGTCGCCGCTCAGGACGGCTGCAGCATCGCCTGGATCCGTCGCTCAAGGGTATCCAGGGTGAAGGGCTTGGTCAGGACCCGCATGCCGGCGTCGAGATCGCCGTCCCCGATGACATTGGCCTCGGCATAGCCGGTGATGAACAGCACCGGCAACTGCGGCCGTAGCCGGCGCAAGGCATCGGCCAGCTGGCGGCCATTGAGCGTCCCCGGCAGGCCGACGTCGGTCACCAGCAGATCCAGAGGGGTAGCAGACGTGACCAGTGCCAGGGCGGTGGCGGCATCGGCTGCCTCCAGCACCTGGTAGCCCTGGGCGAGCATGGCATCCACCAGCAGGGTGCGGATGGTCGGCTCGTCATCCACCACCAGGATGGTCTCGCCCCGGCCGGGCCGGCTGGGTTCGAGCTCGGGATAGATCGGCGCGCTGGCCACCGGTGCCAGGCGCTGGCGCGGCAGATAGAGATGTACCCAGGTACCGGCGCCGGGCGCGGAGTCGATGCGGATCTCGCCACCCGACTGCAGCACGAAGCCGTGCACCATGGACAATCCCAGGCCGGTGCCCTGGCCAATGGGTTTGGTGGTGAAGAAGGGGTCGAAGGCCCTGTCGAGCACCTCGTCGCTCATGCCGCTGCCGGTATCGCCCACGCTCAGGCGCACATAGTCACCCGGGGGCAGCGCCTGGCGCTCGGCCTGGGTCTCGTCCAGGCGCTCGTTGCTCAGGACGATACGGATGCGCCCGCCGTCGGGCATGGCGTCGCGGGCGTTGAGGCAGAGGTTGAGCAGGGCGTTTTCCAGCTGCGCGCCGTCGATGTGGGTCAGCCAGAGCCTGGGATCGGCCTCGCGCTCCAGGGCGATCTGCGGGCCGATGCTGCGCTGGATGAGGTCTTCCAGACCGATGACCAGTTGCTCCAGGGCCACCGGCTGCGGATCCAGGGTCTGGCGACGGGAAAAGGCCAGCAACCGGTGGGTCAGGGCGGCGGCGCGCTGGGCGGCGCTGCGGGCGGTGCCGGTGTAGCGCTCGAGGTCCTGCAGCCGGCCCTGGCGCAGGCGCAGGTCGAGCAATTCCAGCGAACCGAGGATGCCGGTCAGCAGGTTGTTGAAGTCATGGGCGATGCCACCGGTGAGCTGGCCGACGGCCTCCATCTTCTGCGATTGCCGCAGGGCTTCTTCCATGAGCCGGATGCGCTCCTGCTCGTTGAGGCGCTCGGTGACGTCATAGGCGAACTGATAGGCGCCGATGCGCTGGCCCTCGGCGTCGAGCAGCGGACTGAATTGCAATTCGTAATGATGCTGCAGCGATCCCCTGTGCACCGAGATGATGGTGCTGAACGTCTCGCCGGCGAAGGCGCGGCGCCAGTGCGCGAGGATGCCGTCACGCAGGTCAGGCCGCCGCTTCAGGCTTTCGCTGAAGGAGTCGCCGATGCGCGGCCTTACCCCGATCACCTCTTCGAACACCTCGGCGCCGGAGCCGTTGACCGCCAGCCAGCGGAAATCGAAGTCCAGTACGTGGATCATGGAGCTGGCGGCGTCCACCACGTTGGCCAGGATGCGATTGGCGACCAGCGCCGCCTGCACCCGCTCTTCGAGGGTTTCGTTGAGTTGCCGCAGGGCCACCTCGGCGCGCTTGCGTGGGGTGATGTCCTGGAACAGCACGGCGACCTGGCGGCGGCTGGCCGGCTCGATGCGAAAGGCGGTCAGCTCCAGGTAGCGCCCGGTGGCCACCAGTTCCTGCTCGAAGCGGATGGCTTCGCCCGTACGCAGCACATGGCCATAGCGATCCAGCCAGGCCTGGGCCTCGTCGCCGACCATGTCGCGCAACTTCTGGCCCACCACGTTGGGAATGCCGGCATGGGCGGCATAGGCCGGATTGGCCTCGACATGCACGTAGTCGCTCAGCGGCCCAAGGGGGCCGTCGATGAATTCGATGATGCAGAAGCCTTCATCCATGGCGTTGAACAGGAACTGGTAGCGTTCGCTGGCCAGGGTCGTGCTGTTTTCAGGAGGCGCAACGCGGGCGTCGAGCTGCTGGCGCAGCTGCTCATTGCTCTGCTCCAGCTCGGCAAGGCGCGCCAGCAGGGAAGGGATGTCGGCGACAGGCACGGCAGGCTCGGCAGGAGGGATGAGGCGACGGCTTCGCTTCAAAGACCGGCATTAGACGGCCCGGGATGAGAAAGTGCCAGGCGCGTCACAGATTCTTCACGGCGGTGTCCAGGGGCCGGGCGGGTGCCCGGCGCGAGCACCAGGGCGGGCTTGAGCGGCCCGGGTCTAGCCTCTTGAGAGATGTCTGACCACTCTGCTTTGGGTGGATTGACACCTTCGAAAGTCACTCATACGATGTCATATGAATATCTGGTAACAGCTTTCCAACGACCCCGGTTCACGCCGGTCAATAACAACAAGTCAGGAAGCCCATTCAATGACTATCCAGGTCACTCCCGAGACGGAGTCCGCCCTGCGGCCGCAGGTCCCGCCCGTCGCCGCTACCCAGCAAGCCTCCCGCATCACCCGCTACCGCTGGCTGATCTGCGCCCTGCTGTTCATCGCCATCGGCATCAACTACATCGATCGCCAGATGATCGGCATCCTCAAGCCCACGCTGCAGGCGGACCTGGGCTGGACGGAGACCGACTACGCCAAGATCGTGTTCTGGTTCCAATGCGCCTATGCCATCGGCTTCCTGACCTTTGGCCGCATCATCGACAAGGTCGGGGTGCGCATCGGCTATGCCCTGGCCTTCACCATCTGGACCATCGCCAGCATCGGTCACGGCATCGCCCATACCGTCACCCACTTCGTGCTGGTGCGCTTCACCCTCGGCTTCGGCGAGTCCGGAAGCTTTCCGGCCAGCCTCAAGGCGGTGTCGGAATGGTTTCCGCAAAAGGAACGCGCCCAGGCCACCGGGCTGTTCAACGCCGGCACTGCCATGGGTCCGATCATCACACCTTTGCTGGTTCCGGCCATCACCCTGGCCTGGGGCTGGCGCGCGGCATTCATCTCCATCGGCATCGTCACCGCCCTGTGGCTGATCGCCTGGCTACTGATCTATCGCCGCCCCCACGAGCACCCCAAGGTGAGTCGTGAAGAGCTGGCCTATATCCAGGCCGACGACGGCTCCCCGGTGGCGGCTACCCCGAGCGCCCCGACCAAGATCTCCTGGTTCAAGCTGCTGACCTTCCGCGAGACCTGGGCCTATGCCGCCGGCAAGTTCCTCACCGATCCGATCTGGTGGCTGTACCTGTTCTGGCTGCCGGACTTTCTCGGCAAGACCTACGGCCTGAATCTGAAATCCTTCGGTCCGCCGCTGATCGCCATCTACATCCTCGCCGACATCGGTTCGGTGATGGGCGGCTGGGGCTCTTCCAAGCAGATGAAGCTGGGCCGCAGCGCCAACCTGGCGCGCAAGACCACCATGCTGCTCTGCGCCCTGGCGGTCGTGCCCATCGTCACTGCCCAGTTCGTCTCCAGCCTCTGGCTGGTGGTCGGCATCATCGGCCTCGCCGCCGCGGCCCACCAGGCCTGGTCGGCCAACCTGATGACGCTGCCGTCGGACCTCTTCCCCAAGGAAGCCGTGGCCTCGGTGATCGGCATCGGCGGTACCGCCGGCGCCATTGGCGGCATGCTGATGACCACCTACAACGGCTACATCCTGGAGATCTTCAAGTCCTACCAGCCGATCTTCATCGTCGCCGGCAGTGCCTACCTGGTGGCCATCGTGGTCATCCATGTGCTCACGCCACGACTCAAGCCGGTGCCGCTGGAGCGCATCTCGGTGGGCTGACCTGGGAGCGCTGACAGAGAAGCCGCCGGGGCCTTCCCCGGCGGTTTTTTTCGCCCGTCGCTGTCCGGATCGCGCAGGGGGCTGTCCTGCTCGCGAGCGCAGCGGACCGGTGGGGCGGTCAGACTCTGAGGCCCAGCCCTGGAGTCCCCCATGCTCAAGCAACCCCAGACCAAGTACCGCGCCTTCGCCGCGCCCTCGTTACCCGACCGCCAATGGCCGGGCCGTCAGCTGACCCAGGCACCGCGCTGGTGCTCAACCGACCTGCGCGATGGCAACCAGGCACTGATCGAGCCCATGGGGCTGGAGCGCAAGCGGCGCTTCTTCGCCCTGTTGCTGGCGATCGGCTACCGGGAAATCGAGGTGGCCTTTCCGGCGGCGTCCCAGACCGACTTCGATTTCGTGCGCGAACTGGTCACCGCGGACGGCCTGCCGGACGATCTCTGGCTGCAGGTGATGACGCCGGCGCGCAGCGAACTGATCGAGCGCACCTTCGCGGCCCTGGTCGGGGCACCCCGCGCCATCGTTCATCTCTACAACGCCACCGCGCCGCTGTTTCGCCGGGTGGTGTTCGACCAGGATCGCGCCGCCACCCTGGCCATGGCGGTGGCCGGTACCCAACGGGTGCGTGCCCTGTGCGACGCCCAGCCGGAGACGGCCTGGATTTATCAGTATTCGCCCGAAACCTTCTGCTTCACCGAAGCGGACTTCGCCCTGGAGATCTGCCAGGCGGTGCGCGAGGCCTGGCAGCCGTCGGCGGACCGCCCGCTGATCCTCAATCTGCCGGCGACGGTGGAAGTGGCCACGCCCAACGTCTATGCCGATCAGATCGAGGGCTTCATCCGCGGCCTGGGTCCGGCGCCCCACGTGACCATCAGCGTTCATCCGCACAACGACCGCGGCACCGGCGTCGCCTGCGCCGAACTGGCCCAGCTGGCCGGGGCCACGCGGGTGGAGGGCTGCCTGTTCGGCAATGGCGAGCGCACCGGCAACGTCGACCTGGTGACCCTGGCGCTGAATCTCTACAGCCAGGGGATCACGCCGGGGATCGACTTCTCCCGTCTGGAGGAGGTGGCCAGCGTGGTGGAAGCCTGCAATCAGCTGAGTATCCATCCGCGCCATCCCTATGGCGGTCGCCTGGCCCTGGCCGCCAATACCGAGCAGGGCGCGGCCCTGGGACTCGTCGATCCGGCCGAGCTGGGACTCAGGGCGCGGCGGGGCTGACCGCGTCGGGCAGACCCGCCTGGCCGCGATAGGCCGAGGGCGATACCCCCAGCACCTGGCGGAAACGGGTAGCGAAGGCACTGGGGCTGGCGTAGCCGTGGTCCAGGGCGACGTCGACGATGGCGTGGCCGGCGGCCAGGGAGGTCAGACTGGAATCCAGTCGCGCCCGCTGCAGCCACTGGCCGAAGGTCAGGCCGGTCTCCTTGAGGAACAGTCGGCTCAGGGTGCGCTCGCTGACCGCCAGTCGCGCGGCGGCGCCGGTCAGCGTCCAGCGTTCGCCCGGGTGCTGGCGCAGGTGGCGGCAGAGTTCAGCGAGGGTGGCATCCCCCGGCCAGGGCAGGTGCAGTCCGGCGGTGGGCGAGCCCTGCAACTCGTCGAGCATCAGCTGCAGAATATGGTGGGCGCGCCCTTCGGCAAGTCTGTCGGCAGGCAGGGGCAGGGCGGCCAGGATGAGTTCGCGCAGGAGCGGCGAGACGGCGATCAGCTGGCAGCGCGTCGGCAGCTCGGCCCGTACCTGCGGATCGACGAACAGGGTGCGCACCTCGACGCGGCCCAGCAGGTGCAGGTCGTGCTCTTCGCCGGCGGGCACCCAGACGCCCCGTCCGGGCGGTACCACCCAGCGCCCCTGGGCGGTGTTGACGATCACGATGCCGCAGAGCGCATGGATCAGCTGCGCCTGGCGATGGCTATGGGGCGGCACCCGTTCGCCATGGGCATAGTCCTGGGCCACGGCGTGCAAGCCGTTGCATGAGCTGAAGTCGATGAGCATGGCGTCAGGCCGTCGCGCGGCTGGCCAGCCACTTGCCCAGCAGGGCGTCCAGCTGCTGCTGCTCGGCCTCGCTGAGCGTCGCCAGGGCCCGGCGCTCGTTGTCGACGTGGGCGGCCATCAGGCCATCGATCAGGGCGAAGCCGTCCGCGGTGAGGGCCACCAGGGTACTGCGGCGATCCTCGGGATTCCTGCGCCGCTCGATCAGGCCGGCTCGCTCCAGGCGGTCGAGGCGATTGGTCATGCCGCCCGAGGAGATCATGGCCGACTCATAGAGCACCGTGGGACTCAGGGCGTAGGGCTCGCCCGCTCGCCTCAGGGTGGCCAGGACATCGAACTCGCCATAGTGCAGTCGGTGCTCGTCGAAAAAAGGCTGCAGCACATCGCGATTGAGCACCTGGGCCACTTCACCCAGGCGGCCCACCAGGCGCATGGGCAGGGCATCCAGGTCGGGGCGCTCGCGATGCCACTGGTCCACGGCGAACTCGGCGCGATCGGCCATCGGCTTACCTCGGGAATATATCTTGATGTTAAGATACTTCTCATCAAGAGAAATACCGCGTCATTCTGGAGATTGTCCATGCTTTCCGCTTCACCTTCATCCCCGACCACACCCGCGCCGCGCCAGGACGCCTTTCTCGCCGTGCTGCTGGTGCTGCTGGTTGGTCTCAACCTTAGACCCATCCTGGCCGCCATCGGCCCGTTGCTGGATGGCATCCAGGCCGCCACCGGCCTGGAAGGCAGCGGCGCCGGGGCGCTGACCACCCTGCCCATCGCTGCCATGGGTCTCTGCGCCCTGGGCGGCGCCCGGCTGCAGGCCTGGCTCGGCGAGCGCCGTGGCATCGCCCTCGGCCTGCTGCTGCTGGCCCTGGCCAATGCGCTGCGCTGGGAACAGCCGAGCGGCCTGGGGCTGATCCTCACCGCCGGTCTGGGTGGTGCCGGTATCGCCCTGGTACAGGCGCTGATCCCCGCCTATATCCGTCGCTGCCATCCGCAGCGCACCAGCACCCTGATGGGCCTCTACACCACCGGCATCATGGGTGGGGCGGCCGTGGCGGCGGCCACCGCCGCGCCCCTGGCCGAACAGTGGGGCTGGGCCCAGGGCCTGGCGCTCTGGACCCTGCCGGTGCTGCTGGCGCTCGGCGTCTGGCTGGCCCTGGCGCGTCCGGATGCGCCGGCGCAGCACGCGGCACCCCGCGCGCAACCCTGGCGGCAGCGCCAGGCCTGGCTGCTGCTGGCCTTCTTCGGCATCGGTACCGCCGCCTATACCCTAGTGCTGGCCTGGCTGCCGCCGTACTACACCGGCCTCGGCTGGCAACCGGCCGACAGCGGCCTGCTGCTGGGCGGCGTGAGTCTCGCCGAGGTCAGCGCCGGCCTGCTGCTGTCGGCCACCATCGCCCGGCTGCGCAATCGCCGGCCGCTGGTGCTGGGGGTGCTCGGCGTGGTGCTGGTAGGGTTGCTGTGCCTGGCACTGGCGCCGCTGCAACTGGCGGTGCCGACCGCCATCCTGCTCGGCCTGGGCATCGGCGCGCTGTTTCCGCTGTCGCTGATCCTGGCGATGGACCAGGTGCGCGATCCCGCCGAAGCCGGTGCCTTGCTCGGTTTCGTCCAGGGCGGTGGCTATCTGATCGCCAGCCTGGCGCCGCTGGCCGCCGGCATCCTGCGCGACCATCTGGACAGCCTGGCCAATGCCTGGCTACTGATGGCTGTGGGCGTGGTGCTGCTGATGGGCCTCGGCCTGCGCCTGACCCGACCCGCCCGGCCGGTCCTGGCGCGCGGTTGCCAGCAGGCCTAGCCCGCGCGCGGCAGGCGCAACTCCACGCAAAAGCCGCCCCGCGCCCGATTGCTGAAGCTCAGGGCACCGCCCAGGCGGCGGGTGATGGTCTCGACGATGGCCAGCCCCAGCCCAGCGCCCTGGGGGTTGCCGGCGCTGTAGAAGCGATCGCACAACCGCGTCAGTTCGGCCTCGTCCACCCCGGGGCCGCGATCCTCCACCCGCAGCAAGACGCCCTGGTCCTGGCTGGTTTCGATGCCGACTTCCACCGCACTGCCGGCGGGGGCGAAGGCCAGGGCGTTGGTCACCAGATTCTGCAGGGCGATGGCGATGGCGTCCGGATCGCCCAGCACCGCCGGTCCGGCCTGGGCCGCCAATACCAGTTCCACCTGCCGCTTCAGTGCCAGGGGCGTCAATTCCGCCAGCTCCTCGCGCACCAGGGGCTCCAGGTCCAGCGCCTGGACCTGGGTGGCGCCGGGTTCCAGGCGCGCCAGGGTCAGCAGCTGGCTGGCCAGGCGGGTAGCCCGGCTAACGCCCTGGCGCAGATAGCCCAGGGCTTCGTCGCGTTCCTCGGCCGTCTCGGCGCGCTGGGCGTTCTGCGCATGCAGGTCGAGGATCGCCAGCGGCGTACGCAATTCGTGGGCGGCGTCGGCGATGAAGCGCCGCTCCCGGTCGAGCAGGGCGCGCAACTGGGCAAGCTGGTGATCCAGGGCGCCGCGCATGGGTTGCAATTCCGGCGGCAGCGGGCCGCCCGGCAGCGGCGCCAGACTGTGCGGGTCACGCGCGCGCAGGCCGCGGGCGAAGTCCTGCAGCGGTCGCAGGCCCCAGCCCAGCAGCAGCCAGAGCACCCCGACCAGCAGCGGCAGGCCCACCAGGGTCGGCCAGAGGGTATGGCTGACGATGCGCTGGATCAGGTCCTGGCGCAGGTCCTCGCGCTCGCCGACCCAGATGCGCAGGCCGCCATCGGCGGTACGCACCAGCATCCCGCACCATTCGCGTCCGTTGTCGAACACCTCGTGCAGTCCTTCTGGCGGCACCTCGGTCAGCCGCGGCGCATTGCCGGAACGAGCCAGCAACTGACCATCGGCGGTCCAGATCTGGAAGGTCAGCTGGTTCTCGTAAGGGTGCGCCGGCACGCTGCCGGGCACGGGTTGCATGGCCCGATCGAACACTCGGATCAGCTCCGGCCAGCTGGCCGCCGCCGGCGTGCCGGCCTGCAGCAGGCCTTCCAGCAGGCGCGCGCCCTGGACCAGCTGGGCGTCGTAGATGCCCTCGATCTCGCGATGGCTGTCGCGCAGGGCCAACAGCGCGAGGGCCAGGCTGCCGGCCAGCACCAGGGCCAGGGTGGGCGCGAGGATGCGGGTGCGGATGGCGATCATGGCTGACGCTCCAGCAGATAGCCCACCCCGCGCACGGTGCGGATCAGGCCGCTGTCGAGTTTCTTGCGCAGGTTGTGGATGAGCACTTCCAGGGTGTTGCCCGAGGCGGCTTCCTGCCAGCCATAGAGGGCGTTGCTCAGCCGCTCGCGGGTGATGACGGCGCCCGGTCGCAGCAGCAACTGGTGCAGCAGCTGGTATTCCATGGGCGTCACCGCCACCTCGGCGCCGTGGTAGTGCACCACCTGGCTGGCCGGATCGAGGCTGATGCCGGCGTGCTCCAGCAGCGGTTGCGCGCGACCACAGCTGCGGCGGATCAGGGCGCGCAGGCGTGCCTTGAGTTCGTCCAGGTCGCAGGGCTTGACCAGGTAGTCGTCGGCGCCGGCATCCAGGCCCTGGATGCGATCGGCCTTGGCGTCGCGAGAGGTGAGCACCAGCACCGGCACCTGGCCGTCGGGCTGGCTGCGCAGGCGGCGCAGCAGGTCGAGGCCGTCGAGGCGCGGCAGGCCCAGGTCCAGCAGCACCAGGTCGAAGCGCTCGGACGCCAGGGCGTGCTCGGCGGCCAGGCCGTCAGCCACCCAGTCCAGGGTATAGCCCTCGCCGCGCAGGGCCATGCGAATGCCCTGGGCCAGGGCCGCGTCGTCTTCCACCAGCAGTACCCGCACGATCGCCTTCCTCTCTCGGCAATGCCGCCAGGGCGCCATCATCGCCGGCGTCCTGGCGCACCGGCAGGGGCAACTGTTACCGGGCGTTGCGTCCTAAGACTGCATTAAGCTTCGGCGCCGAGTCTGGCCACTCCAACCACGAGGAGTGTCGCCATGCGCCGCCTGCTGCTGCCGTTGCTGTTCGCAAGTCCCTTGGCCCTTGCCGCCGAACCCCAGTGCACCCAGGCGGACAAGTCCACCTGGCAGGACGCCGAGAAATTCCAGGCGCAGCTGCGTGACCAGGGCTACGAGATCAAGAAATTCAAGATCACCAAGGGCAACTGCTACGAGATCTACGGCTTCGACAAGGACAAGCGCAAGGTCGAGATCTATCACGACCCGGTGAGCGGCAAGGCGGTCAAGAGCGAGATCGGCAGCTGATGAAGACGGCGACCGTGCGGCTCTGGGACCCCCTGGTACGGCTGTTCCACCTGTCGGTCGCCGCCGCCTTCTTCGCCAACTATTTCTTCAACGAGAAGGGCGCCTTCTGGCACCGCTGGATCGGCTACTACGCCAGTGCCTGGCTGCTGGTGCGGCTGGTCTGGGGCTTCGTCGGCCCGCGCAGCGCGCGCTGGAGCGACTGCTGGCCGACCCGTGCGCGGCTGAGCGCTCACCTGCGTGATCTCTGGCAGGGGCGGCCCCATCATCGCCTCGGCCATTCGCCCCTGGGCGCCCTGGTGATGCTGCTGATGATGGCTGCCATCGGCGGCCTGGGCGTCACCGGCTTTCTCATGCGCGAGGTGGATGCCCTCTGGGGTGCCGACTGGCCCGAAGACCTGCACGCGCTGTTCGCCAACGGCCTGCTGGCGCTGGTCTGCCTGCATGCCGTGGCCGCCGTGGTGGAAAGCCTGCGGGTGGGCGACAACCTGCCGCTGTCGATGCTGACCGGTCGCCGCCGCCCGCTGGATGAGTCTTCCCCGCGTGACTAGGCGCAGTGCCCGTCGAGGGTGCCCGGCGGATCCACCTGTACCGTCACGTGCTGCAGGCCGTGGCGACTGCGCAGCAGCTCGCCCACCAGGGTCGGCAGACGCAGGGGGTCGCTGCCCGGCGCCGGGGTGATGTGCAGGGTGGCGATGCGGGTTTCGTCGGTCAGCGTCCAGACGTGCAGATGGCCCACCTCGGCCACCTCCGGCAGGGCGCGGACCGCCGCCGTGGCGCCGGCCGTGTCGAATTCCCGCGGCGCCGCCTGCAAGAGCACCGCGCCGGCATCGCGCACCAGGGTCCAGGCCGATTTGACGATGAGCAGGGCGACCAGGATCGACAGCGCCGGATCCAGCCAGGTCCAGCCGGTCCAGAGGATGCCCAGGGCGGCGACGATGGCGCCCACCGAACCCAGCAGGTCACCGGCCACATGGAGCAGGGCGCCGCGCAGGTTGCTGTCGTCCTTGTGGCCGCTGTTGAGCACCACGAAGCCGACGATATTGACCACCAGGCCGATCACCGCCACCACCAGCATGGGGCCGGAGAGCACCTCGGTGGGCTCGCGCAGCCGCATGATGGCCTCCCAGCCGATCCACAGCACCAGCAGCAGCAGGGCGACGCCATTGGTCAGGGCGGCGAGGATGCGTACCCGGTGGAAGCCATAGGTGAAGCGCGCATTGGCCGCCTTGGCCGCCACGCGGTAGGCCACCAGGGCCAGCAGCAGGGCCGCGGCATCCGAGACCATGTGCCCGGAATCGGCGATCAGCGCCAGGGAGCCGGACCACCAGCCGCCCACGGCCTGGACGATGGCGTAGCCAAAGGTCAGGACGAAGACCAGCTTGAGCTTGCGCTCGTTGGCGGCGGTCACCCGCGGGGCGTGGGAGTGACCATGGCCATGGTCGTGGCCATGCTGATGATCGTGGTCGTGGTCGTGGTCGTGGTCGTGGTCGTGGTCGTGGTCGTGGTGAGGGGTGGAGCCACTCATCTACAGGTCTCCGAAGCGTTGAGGAGGCAGAGGGCAAAGGCCCTTTGCCGATTATCCTGAAGCCTGAAGTGACTTCAGGGTCAAGCCGGTCGGCTGGTATCTGACCTCTCGGCTCATCTGTTACCGCGCATGAGCCGCTAAGACTTCATTAAGGTTCGCCCCTCAGGGTAGCGGCTCCCTGTCGCTGGAGCCCGCCATGCCCGCTTGCCTTTGCCTTTCCTCGCGCGTACGCAGGGCACCCTGATGCTGCTCGCAGCCTTCTCCCGCCCGCGCGCCTCGGGCTGGCGGCCCTGGCGCAATCTGCTGCTGCTCAGCAGCCTGAGTTGCCTGCTGTTGCTGGCCGACGACGTCCTGCAGCAAGGCTTCACGCCAAACAACCGCGCCGAGCTGGAAGCGGGCTATGTCGCCGCGCTCTGGGTGTTCAGCCTGGCGCTCTGGCTGAGCAACCTGCCGCGCCTGGCGGCGGTCATCCTGCTGGGATTCGCGCTGATGCAGCTGCTGCAGCTGGGCAACCTGAGTTTCTTCGGCGAGCCGCTCAGCGCCATCGACATCCAGGCCCTGCTGGGCGATACCGCCGAGGTGCGCCAGACGCTGTGGCTCAGCCTGCCCGAACACTGGCCGGTGCTGCTCTGCGTGGGCCTGCCCTATGGCCTGCTGCTCACCCTGCATCTCCAGCTGCCAGGCCGGGTACCGCTGCCGGCCAGTCGCTGGGCGCTGCTGCTGATCGCCGCGGTGCTGCTGTCCAAACCCTATCGCGCCACCTACCGCAACCTCGACGCCTTCGTGCCCAGTCCCAGTCGCAGCGGTCTGCACAACAGCCTCAACGCCTTTTCCGCCTGGGCGGTGCGCCTGGCCGGGCGGGACGATGTCGTCCTGCCGCCCACCGCCTATGCACCCTATGGCCTGGCCCCCATACCCAGCACTGCGCGGCATGTCTGGCTGGTGGTGGCCGATTCCCTGCGCAGCGATCGCCTGGGCGCCTTTGGCTACCCGCGCGATACCAGCCCCAGGCTGTCGGCCTACCTGGCGGCCAATCCCCAGGCGCTGATCCGACCCGGTATCGCGGCGGGGGTGGCCACTGACGTGAGCCTGCCCTATCTGCTCAATCCGATCCGCGAACCGGGCCAGGACCAGCGCCTGCGCAGCGGCGAGATCAATCTGTTCCGCTTCGCCCAGGCCGCCGGCTTTCGCACCCATTGGCTGTCGTCCCAGGAGTCCAAGCTACTGGCGCACCTGGGCAGTCGCTACCTGGACGTCTCCATTACCCGCGAGGACCATCCGCTGCGCTTCCTGCAGCGCCAGGATCGCGCCCTGCTGGAGATCCTCGACGAGCAGCAGTGGGCGCCGCGCAACTTCGTGGTGCTGAATCTGCGCACCGCGCACCTGCCCTATGCGCAGAACTACCGGCACGAGAGCACCCCGGCGCCCTGGCCGGATAGCGGGGCCGAGGGCCAGGCCAATGCCTATGACAATTCCCTACACTATCTCGATGGCCTGCTCGCCGAGATCCTCGCCGATTTCGATCGCCTGGAGGGTGAGCGCTATCTGATCATCACCGGCGATCACGGCCAGCGACTGGGGGAGGGTGGTCACTGGGGGCACAACGATCTGGTGCCCGAAGTCAGCGACGTACCGGTGATCGTGGTGGCGCGGGACGCTCCGGCCAAGACGCTGGACGACCTGCGCGGCGAACGCTGGATCAGCCACTACGAGGCCGGCAGCTGGCTGGCGGAGCGCCTGGGGACCCGCCTCGACAATCCCAATCGCCGCCCCGACGAACACTTCGTCCATGGCAAGCTCCTGTTCAGCGACAACTTCGTACAGCGCGTCTGCGAATCACCCACCGGCCTGGTGCACCAGCCGCCACAGCAGTTGAGCAAGCTGCTGCTGGATACCGCGGAAAACCCCTGTGGCTAGAGCCTTGCACCCATACCTTCAACTCCCGGGCGCCGCTACACTGCCGGCGCCTCTTCACCTCAGTAGCAGGATCCCGTCATGCCTTCCGCTTCTCCTGTTTCCCGCTATGCGCGCAGCGCCCGGCTGCTGCACTGGCTCATGGCCCTGCTGGTACTGCTGGCCTATGTACTGATCCTCAATCGCGGGCAGTTCGAACGGGGCTCGCTGGAGCGCCAGTGGGTGGTGCTCAGTCATTTCTGGGTCGGCCTGCTGGTCCTGGCGCTGGTCCTGCCGCGACTGCTGGTGCGCCACCGCCATCCGGTACCGCCGATCACGCCGCCGCTGGCGAAGAGCCTGGAGACCGTCGGCCGGCTGACCCACTACGGGCTCTATGCCTTTCTGCTGGCCCAGCCGCTGCTCGGACTGTTCACCGTCTGGCTGACCATCGGCGCGGTCAAGATCCCTTCCAGCACCTGGGCGCTGCCTTCGCCCTTCCCGGTTGACCCGGAACTGGCGAAGACGCTCAAGGGCGTGCACCTCTGGCTGGGCAAGGCCTTCTACTGGGTGATCGGCCTGCACGTGCTGGCCGCGCTCTGGCATCACCTGGTGCGCAGGGACGATACCCTGAAGCGCATGCGCTAACGCGGCTCGAGGGCGATGATGCGGTTGCGTCCGCCTTCGGCCAGCAGGTAGCCGTCGCCCCGTGGCAGCAAGGCCTGGGGCGCGCGTAGGAAGGTCAGGATGGCGCGCGGGGCTGACTGGCGATCCCAGAGCAGCAGGCGGGCGCGGTGGGTGGAGTCTTCGCTGATCCACAGGCCGCGCCGGTCGCAGAGCAGAAAACTCGGCTCGCGCAGTTCGCTCAGCGCCGGCGGATCACGGCCGTCGTCGCTCAACTGACGCACCAGGCCGCGGGCTTTCTCGGTATAGAAGGCCGTGCCATCCGGGCAACGGGTAAAGGACTCCGCCTCGTTCAGGTGGTCGCGCAGCACGGTCAGGCTGCCATCGGCGGCGTCGTAACGCAGCAGGCGCCCTTCGCCCTTGCGGTCTTCCACGGCATAGAGCCGCTCGCCTTCGGCCCAGAGGCCCTGGGCGTTGATCCCGGTGAAGAGATCGCGACTGCCGGCGGCGTCGAACCAGCGGATGGGGTGGGTGCCACCTTCCTGGCTGTAGGCGAAACCGTTGCGGTAGGGCACCAGGCCATCGGGCTTGTACAGCCCCTCGCTGAGCACGCTGCGCCGGCCCTGGGCATCGATGCGCAGCAGCCGGCCCTTGCCGTCCTTGAGTTCTTCCGCGGTGAGCAGGGCATCGCCCTGCCAGGCCAGGGCACTGGCCTTGGCGATGTCGCCATGGGCCACTTCGTAGCGCCAGCCCGGAGCGGCCTGGGCCGGCCAGAAGCGCTGCCAGGCGAGAAAGCCCAAGGCTGCCAGCAGCAGGGCGGCCAGGACGAGGAGGGCGCTACGCCAGGGCCGGGCCATCAGCTGGCCACGGTGGCCAGGTGCTCGTGGAGGATGGCCGCGCCGATCACGATCAGCACCACGCCACCGAGCATCTCCGCGCGCTTGCCGACCAGATTGCCCATCACCCGGCCCAGCATCACGCCGGTGGTGACCATGATCATGGTGGCGAGGCCAATGGCCAGGGCGGCGGTGATGATGTTGACGTCGATGAAGGCCAGGCCCACGCCCACGGCGAGGGCATCGATACTGGTGGCCACGGCGGTCAGGGCGAGCAGCATGAAGGAATGCTGGCGGGGCTTTTCCTCTTCGGCCTCGGGCGCGCCGAAGCCGGCCCAGATCATGCGCAGGCCGAGCACGGAGAGCAGGGTGAAGGCGATCCAGTGATCCCAGGGCTGGACGTACTGGGCGGCGGTGAGGCCGACGGCCCAGCCGATCACCGGGGTGATGGCTTCGATGACGCCGAAGATGGCGCCGGTACGCAGGGCTTCGCGCAGGCAGGGCTTGTGCAGGCTGGCACCCTTGCCGACGGCGGCGGCAAAGGCATCGGTGGACATGGCGAAGGCCAGGAACATCAGGGAAGCGGGATTCATCGTGACAGCGCCGGCCGGGCTCGATCCACAAGGCACCCCCACACGCCCGGCATGGCGCGGTGATGCCTCTGGTCTCGCCAACCCTGACTGGCTGTCCTGACCACGGCGGTTGCCGAGTATGTTGATCAGGACGCTTTCCACCGCGGTGGAAGCAGGCTACTCCCCAAAGAGGCCGCCACCTTACCCATCCGGATAGAGAAAGTCTATCTTGTAGATAGTTCTAATATATATAGCCTTGGCTAAATTTCTGCTGCCAAGCCGCCCTCACGGATGCGCCGAAAGGCCTGCAAGGCCCGCCATGGCTGGATCGTGGCCACGGCACAGGCTGCTGAGACGACCGCGGGCGGCAGACAGGCGTGTCGTCTGGTGACCACCGGAGGTCGCCTGTAGAGGTTGGCCAGGACGAAGGCGACCCCTCTGCCGTCCGCAGTGCGGGGTGGATTGTCGAAGCGGCCTGCTGCGAGGCCCAGGCGCGGACACCTTGGCTTGCCAGCGCAGGAACGGTAGCCGCCGCCCGCAATGATGGCGCTCTGCCGTCCCTGTTTCGTCATGCCGCTGACACTTAATTGTCACATTTCGGCAATAGCCTAGCGCCAGCCCTCACTAGGTAATGGAGCCACCATGAAACGCACGTTCAGCCTCTCTCTGTTGTTGTCGGCCTTTTGCCTGAGCACCGCCGCTCACGCCGTGGATGTCACGGGCGCCGGCTCGAGCTTCGTCTTCCCCGTTCTGTCGAAGTGGTCGCAAGGCTTCAGCGAGAAGACTGGCAACCGTATCAACTATCAGTCCATCGGCTCCGGCGGCGGCATCGCCCAGATCAAGGCCGGCACCGTGGACTTCGGCGCCACCGACGCCCCCATGAGCACCGACGACCTGCAGAAGGGCGGTCTGGGCCAGTTCCCGACCATCATTGGCGGCATCGTGCCGGTGATCAACGTGGAAGGCATCGAGCCCGGCAAGCTGAAGCTCGACGGTCCGACCATGGCCAAGATCTTCATGGGCGAGATCAAGACCTGGAACGACCCGGCCATCGCCGCGCTGAACCCCGGCATGAAGCTGCCTGAGGGCGCCATCACCGTGGTGCGTCGTTCCGACGGCTCCGGCACCTCCTACAACTTCACCAACTACCTGGCCAAGGTCAGCCCGGAGTGGAAGGAGAAGTTCAACTTCGGCACCACCGTCAACTGGCCGGTCGGTGTGGGTGGCAAGGGTAACGAGGGTATCGCCGCCTACGTGAAGCAGATCAAGGGCTCCATCGGCTACGTCGAGTACGCCTATGCGCTGACCAACAAGATGACCCACGTGCAGCTGAAGAACGCCGCCGGCAACTTCGTGCAGCCCGAAGCCAAGAGCTTCCAGGCCGCCGCCGCCACCGCCGACTGGAAGAGCGCCAAGGACTTCAACCTGCTGATGACCAACGCCCCGGGCGCCGACGCCTGGCCAATCACCGCCACCACCTGGATCGTGATGTACAAGGAACCCAAGAACGAAGAGCGCAGCAAGGTCGCCTTCGACTTCTTCAAGTGGTCCCTTGAGCATGGCCAGAAGGATGCCGCGGCCCTGGATTACGTCCCGGTCCCGGACACCCTGGTCAAGCAGATCGAAGGCTACTGGGCGTCCGACTTCAAGAAGTAAGCACGACTGTTCCGCCGCCTGGATCCCCTGGGGTCCAGGCGGTTTCGCGCGTCCTTCCAGGTAGACGGAAAGCTCCATGACCGACCAGACCCTGCCCCTCTCCGCCGTTCAGGAACAGCGCATCCGCCGGGATACCCGCGCCGATGTCTGGTTCCGCCGGCTGCTGTTTTCCGCCGCGCTGCTGGTACTGCTGGTACTGGTCGGCGCCGCCGCGTCCACCCTCTGGGGCGGTCGCCATGCCTTCATGACCTTCGGCCTGGACTTCATCACCTCGGCCGAATGGGATGTCGGCGCCGAGAAATTCGGCGCCCTGGTGCCCATCTACGGCACCCTGATGACCTCCTTCATCGCCCTGCTGCTGGCCGTGCCCACCGCCTTCGGCATCGCCCTGTTCCTCTCGGAGATCGCGCCGCCCTGGCTGCGCGGCCCGGTGGCCACCGCGGTCGAGCTGCTGGCGGGCATTCCCTCGATCATCTACGGCATGTGGGGCCTGTTCGTCTTCGGCCCCTTCATGGCCGCCTACATCTCGCCCTTCATCAACGACTACCTTGGCGCCATCCCGGTGATCGGGGTGCTGTTCCAGGGCCCGCCGCTGGGCATCGGCATGCTGACCGCCGGCATCATCCTGGCGATCATGATCCTGCCCTTCATCACCTCGGTGATGTACGAGGTGTTCCGCAGCGTGCCGGCCCAGCTCAAGGAATCGGCCTACGCCCTGGGTTCCACCACCTGGGAAGTCTGCTGGGACATCGTGCTGCCCTACACCCGCTCGGCGGTGGTCGGCGGCGCCTTCCTCGGCCTGGGCCGCGCCCTGGGCGAGACCATGGCGGTGACCTTCGTGCTGGGCAACGCCCACCAGTTCTCGCTCTCGCTGATGATGCCGAGCAGCTCCATCGCCTCGGTGATCGCCAACGAATTCAACGAGGCCTACACCGATCTGCACCGCTCTTCGCTGATCGCCCTGGGCTTCCTGCTGTTCGTGGTGACCTTCTTCGTGCTGCTGGCGGCACGGCTGATGCTGTCGCAACTGTCGCGCAAGGCAGGTAACTGATGCACATCGACGCCTATCTCTATCGCAAGCGGCGGATCAAGAACGGCCTCGCGCTGATCTTTGGCAGCGCCGCCGCCGTGCTCGGCCTGGGTTTCCTGGCCTGGATCCTCGGCACCACCCTGATCAAGGGCGTCAGCGCCCTGAGCCCGGCCCTCTTCGTCGAGATGACGCCGCCGCCCGGCGCCGCCGACGGCGGTCTGGCCAACGCCCTGTTCGGCAGCGTGCTGATCACCCTGCTGGCCACCGCCATCGGCGCGCCCATCGGCATCCTCGCCGGCCTCTGGCTGGCCGAATACGCCCGCCACTCCAAGCTCGGGCTGGTGGTGCGTTTCGTCAACGACATCCTGCTGTCGGCGCCGTCGATCGTCATCGGCCTGTTCATCTACACCGCCGTGGTGGTGACGCTGAACCAGTACTCCGGTGGCAGCCTGGGCTTCTCCGGTTTCGCCGGCTCCCTGGCACTGGCCATGCTGGTGGTGCCGGTGGTGACCCGTACCACCGACGAGATGATGCAGCTGCAGCCGCCGGCCATGCGCGAAGCGGCGCTGGCCCTGGGCATTCCCCAGTGGAAGGTGACCCTGCAGATCCTGCTGCGCGCCTCCCGCGCCGGCGTGGTGACCGGGGTGCTGCTGTCCATCGCCCGCATCACCGGCGAGACCGCACCGCTGCTGTTCACCGCCTTCGGCAACCAGTACTGGAACGCCGACGTGCTCAAGCCCATGGCCACCGTGCCGGTGACCATCTTCCAGTTCGCCATGAGTCCGTTCGAGAACTGGCAGCACCTGGCCTGGGCCGGCGCCCTGCTGCTGACACTGTTCGTGCTGCTCCTGAACCTCTCCTCTCGCTTCTTCTTTCGTAACCGGGATTCCAAGTGACTACCATGCAGACGCAGATACCGGAACTGCAGGCGCGCGACGTCGGCTTCCGTTACAAGGGCCACCAGGCGCTCAAGTCGATCAACCTGGACATTGCGGCCAAGCAGATCACCGCCATCATCGGCCCGTCCGGATGCGGCAAGTCCACGCTGCTGCGCATCTTCAACCGCATCTACTCGGAATACCCGGGGCTGGAAGCGAGCGGCGAGATCCTCATGGACGGGGAGAACATCCTCGATCCCAAGTACTCGCTGAGCCGCCTTCGCAGCACCATCGGCATGGTGTTCCAGAAGCCGGTGCCCTTCCCGATGTCGATCGCCGACAACGTCGCCTACGGCATCCGCCATCACGAGCGGCTGTCCCGCGTGGAGCTGCAGGATCGCGTCGAGCAGGCGCTGCGCGGCGCGGCGCTGTGGGACGAGGTCAAGGACAAGCTCAACCAGAGTGCCCTGGGTCTCTCCGGCGGTCAGCAGCAGCGGCTGTGCATCGCCCGCACCATCGCCCTGCGTCCGCGGGTGCTGCTGTTGGACGAGCCGACCTCGGCCCTGGACCCCATCTCCACCGCGCGCATCGAGCAGTTGCTGGCCGAACTCAAGCAGGAGTTCACCGTGGTCATCGTCACCCACAACATGCAGCAGGCGGCGCGCTGCTCCGACGTCACCGCCTTCATGTACCTGGGCGAGCTGATCGAAGTGGACAAGACCGACAAGATCTTCACCAAGCCGGACAGGAAGCAGACCGAGGACTACATCACCGGTCGCTTCGGCTGAGGATTTCGCCGGCACTCGGCAAGGCCACTCCCCGGAGTGGCCTTTTTCTTGGGCGGTCGGAAAGCGCCGGGCCAGGGCGTCCGCTCAGCGTGTTCCATTCCGAGCCACTGGCGAGCCGTCCGGGATGAATGAAGGTTTGATTAAATTTTTCTTTATATTCAATGGCTTGAATTAAAAGCTTTATCTTCCTGCAAGCAAAATGACATCTCTTCTGCCGAGACTGACCCAGCTTCGTGACGGGCTGCACTGCCAGCCATCACTCCCTGGATAGTCTTGAAAGGAGATCTGCCGATGTCTGTTAACCCTTATCGATTCACGGCGCTGTTCTCGGGCGTGCTCCTGGCCACCTGCTCGGCCGCCGCGAGTGCCGCGGTCGATGAGAAGCTGCTCGACATGCTCAAGGCCAACGGCTCCATCACCCCGGCCCAGTACAGCGAATTGCGCGGCGATCTGCAGCAGGAGCAGCAGGCACGTGCCGCCCAGGTCGCCCAGCAGCAGAAGACCTCCGATTTCGAGAAGAAACTGGCCTGGGCCGCCAAGACCCAGATCAAGGGCGACGTGCGGGTGCGCCACGAGAGCATCGACATCAGCGGCGAGCCGAACAACGGCCGCGACCGGGACCGCCAGCGCATCCGCGCGCGACTGGGCGCCTACAGCGAAATCAATCCGCAGGTGGACACCGGCATCCGCATCGCCACCGGCGGCGGCGACGATGCCCGCTCCACCAACCAGGACCTCAACGGCTACTTCAACAAGAAGCAGCTCTGGCTGGATCAGGCCTACATCGACTACCACCCCACGGCGCTGCCGAATCTGCATCTGGTGGGTGGCAAGATGGGCCAGCAGTGGGTGAGCACCGGCGATGTCATCTGGGACGCCGACATCAACCCCGAAGGCCTGGCCGGCACCTACAAGTACGATCTGGGCGGCGGCGCCGAGCTGTTCGGCAGCACCGGCTACTACGTGCTCAAGGACAACGTCGACGGCGAAGGCTATGAATTCAAGCACGACCTGCGCCTCTACGCCGGTCAGCTCGGCAGCCGCTTCAACCTGGGCGATGCCGCCAAGCTGATGGTCGGTGGCAGCGTCTACGCCTACGACAAGGACCAGGACAGCACCTGCCCGACCACCGGCTCGGTCACCTCGCCCTGCGCCCTGGCGGTCAATGGCAACACCACCGACCGCTTCCAGCTCTACGAGGGCTTCGCCCAGCTGGACCTGACCAAGCTGTGGGTGCCGCTGTCCTTCTATGGCCAGTACGTGGTCAATGACAAGGCCGACGACGGCGAGGACACCGCCTGGCTGGTGGGCGCCAAGACCAAGCTGATGCAGCGGGTCGGGCTGGAATACAACTACCGCGATGTCCAGCGCAACGCCGTGGTTGGTGCCTTCACCGACTCGGACTTCGGCAACGGCTCGACCGGGGCCCGCGGCCACAAGCTCAAGCTCGGCTACGACATCGACAAGAACTTCGGCGTGGGCCTGACCTACTTCCTCGCCGAGTCCGATACCGCCAGCCGCTTCCGCCGCGACGCCGACGTCAAGACCCTGCAGCTGGACCTGGAAGCCAAGTTCTAACCACGACCCTGAGGTCGTGCTCCTCTTGAACCGCCCTCGGGCGGTTCTTTTTTGCCTGCTCGATGGAGAAACTCGCCTGGCAAATGTTGGGCTTCGCTGCACTCAACCCAACCTACGCCTGAGCCGCCTCGCCCCTACGTCGGAGCTGCTGCTTTTCCCCCTATCCCTCCGGGAGAGGGTTGGGGTGAGGGTGTCTGGCCGTTGGGCTTTGCTGCGCTCAACCCAACCTACGCCTAAGCCGCCTCGCGCCTGCGTCGGAGCTGCTACTTTTCCCCCTCTCCCTCAGGGAGAGGGTTGGGGTGAGGGTGTCTGGCCTTTGGGCTTCGCTGCGCTCAACCCAACCTACGCCTGAGCCGCCTCGCCCCTGCGTCGGAGCTGCTGCTTTTCCCCCTCTCCCTCCGGGAGAGGGTTGGGGTGAGGGTGTCTGGCCTTTGGGCTTCGCTGCGCTCAACACAATCTACGCCTGAGCCGCCTCGCCCCTGCGTCGGAGCTGGTGCTTTTCTCCCTCACCCTCAGGGAGAGGGTTGGGGTGAGGGTGTCTGGCCGTTGGGCTTCGCTGCGCTCAACCCAACCTACGCCTGAGCCGCCTCGCCCCTGCGTCGGAGCTGGTGCTTTTCTCCCTCTCCCTCCGGAAGAGGGTTGGGGTGAAGGAGGCTTCCCGCTAACGCTCGACTCTGATCTCCACCAGCTTGCCGTCGATGAACTTGAGGTGCCGCGAGGCGCCGTTCTCCGGGCCATAGGTCCAGAACTGGGTCTCGGCGGCATTGAATTTGGGCACGTTGTTGTTACGCAGCGCCGGTGGATTGATCTTGCGCTCGGCCGGGGCGCCGCAGGCGGCCAGCACCTGTTCGACGCTGTCGCCTTCCTCGACGAGACTCTGACCACAGCGCAGGCTCGCCTGGGCGAGGAGGGGAAAGAGCAGGGCGATAGGCAGCAGCTGACTGGCGCGCATGGGGCCTCCGAGAGGTTGCGGCAACGGTCGTTGCCTTCAGCCTAGCTGTTATCGCCGGGCTGGGGCGCTTTGGCAAAGCCACGACTCAGATAGTGCGAACCGGCCAGGCCGAAGCGCCAGGGCACCTCGCGCGCGCGGCTGATGCCGATGCGCGGGCCCGCGATCACCGCTACCTCGGCAGCCGCGGGCTCCAGCAGGAAGGGTGGCTCGATCAGCGGCAAGCCATCGTGACTGCCGTCGATGGCGAGGGCCTGGCATAGCCGGCCGGGACCGGCGCACAGCAGGCGATCGGCCAGGCCGCCCCGACGTTCCCGCATCACCTCCAGACCCCACAGTGGCTCCAGCGCGCGGATCAGCACACCCGCGCCATGCCCGGCCTCGCGGCAGACCAGATTGAAGCACCAGTGGATGCCATAGGAGCGATAGACATAGGCATGCCCGGGCGGACCGAACATGGCGCGGTTGCGCGGAGTGGGGCCGGAAAAGCTGTGGGAGGCCGGGTCTTCGCCGTCGTAGGCCTCGGTCTCGACGATCAGGCCGCCCACACCCTCGACCCTGAGCGTCGCCCCGATCAGTTGCCGGGCGACCTCGTCCACCGGACGGGTGAAATCCAGATCGCTCACGCCTCGGGCTCCGGCTTTTCCAGGATCAGCGCCGCATGCACCATGGCCAGGTGACTCAGGCCCTGGGGGAAGTTGCCCAGGGCCGCGCCATCCCGGGGATCGCGCATCTCGGTCATCAGGCCGACGCCATTGAGACTGGCGGCCAGGACCTCGCGCATCAGTTCCCGCGCCTGGTCCACCTCGCCCAGCACGGCATGGGCCTCGACCATCCAGTAGGAACAGGCTAGGAACGCACCTTCTTCCTGCTCGGCACCGCTATAGCGATAGACCAGAGGTCCATGGGCCAACTCACGGCGAATGGCCGCCAGGGTGCTGACCGAACGCTCACCACCGTCGAAGCCGAAGCGGATGCCGAGCAGCAGCCCAGCGTCCAGGCGCTCGGTACCGGCATAGAAGGTATAGGCCTGCTTGCGTTCGCTCCAGCAGTGCTGGTTGACCCAGTCGCGGATGCGGTCGCGCTCGCGCGCCCAGCGGCCGCACATGGCGTCGGGGATATGGCCATCGCGGGCCAGGGTCACGGCGCGGTCCAGGGCGAACCAGCAGCCCAGCTTGGACAGGGTGTAGTGGCGCTCTTCAGGCAATTCCCACATGCCGGCATCCGGCTGGCGCCAGCCATCGGCGCAGAGATTGGCCAGGTCGGTGAGCAGGCTGGCGGTGGCGAAATCCAGCACATGGCCCTTGCTGGCATAGAGGCGGAAGGTCTCCAGTAGATCGCCATAGAGACTCAGCTGACACTGGGCGCTGGCGCGATTGCCGACGCGTACCGGCTGGGAGTCGCGATAGCCAGGAACCGGAATGATGCGTTCCTCGGGGGCCAGTTCGCCTTCCAGGGTAAAGCAGGTGTGCAGGCGATTGCCGTGGCGGCGGATGACGTTCTGGATCCAGGCCAGGGCCGCCTGGGCCTCGCCGAGGGCACCCAGGCGCAAGAAGGCCTTGATGGTAAAGACCGCATCACGCACCCAGGCATAGCGGTATTCATAATTCTTGTCGCCGCCGATGCGTTCCGGCAGCGAGGTGGTGGCGGCGGCGACGATGGCACCGGTAGGGGAGTAGAGCAGCAGCTTGAGGGCCAGCGCCGAGCGCTTCACCTCGCTGAGGAATTCGCCCCGGTAGGCGAAGCCCTGGGCCCATTCGCGCCAGGCCTGGTCACTGCGATCGATACGCTGGTCCACCTCGTCCAGGGAGGGCACCACCAGGGGTTCGTTCTCGGTCGCGGTCAAGGCCAGGACGCTGCGTTGCCCGGCTTCCAGTACCAGTCGCGCCACCAGTCGGCGATCATCGCACTGGAGGATCTCCAGCCGCTCGCAATAGCGCAGGGTGGCCATCACGCCATCGACGTGCATGACCTCGCCATTGGGGGTGCTGCGCATCCAGGGCGACACGGTCTGGCCCTGGGTCCCGGGTACCAGCTCGATACGCAATTCGACCCGTCCGGAAAGGCCTTCGACGCGGCGACCCAGTTCGCACCAGGGCAGGCGTCCGGCTGAGCCGCTGTTGAGCGATTCGGTGAGGCGCACGCTGCCGTCAGCGGTGTGAAAGCAGGTTTCCAGGACGTTGCTGTCTTCACGGTAGGCGCGCTCGACGCGATAGTCGGCCACCGGCGCGATCGAAAAGAAACCGCCTGCCGGGGCATCCAGCAGGCGGTCGAACAGCGGTGCGGAATCCATGTTGGGCACGCACCACCAGTCCAGCGAGCCGTCCGGCGCCACCAGGGCGACCGAACGCCCATCGGAGAGGGCGGCATAGCCCGCCAGGGGCGCGTAGCCATCCTGGCGGGCGGGATCGAAGGCCGCCATGGCCGTCAGCCCATGCCTCCGGTGGCGCCATAGACCTCACCGGTCACATAGCTCGACTCCTGGGAGGCCAGCAGTACATAGATGGGCGCCAGTTCCGCCGGCTGCCCGGGACGCTTGAACACCGTCTCGCCGCCGAAGGTGGGGATCTTCTCCTGGGGCTGACCACCGCTGGGCTGCAGCGGCGTCCAGAAGGGACCGGGGGCTACGGCATTGACGCGGATGCCCTTGCTGGCGACCTGCTTGGCCAGCGCCTTGGTGAAGTTGGTGATGGCCGCCTTGGTCGAGGCGTAGTCCAGCAGGAATTCCGAGGGCTGGGTGGCCTGGATCGAGGTGGTGTTGATGATGGCGGCGCCAGCCGGCAGGTGCGGCAGCGCGGCCTTGCACAGCCAGAACAGGGCGTAGACGTTGGTCTTGTAGGTAGCGTCGAACTGCTCGGTGGTCAGCTCGGCGATGTCCTGCACGGCGGTCTGCTTGCCAGCCACATTGACCAGGATGTCGAGGCCACCCAGGGCCTCCTTGGCCTTGCTCACCAGTTGGGTGCAGAAGGCTTCGTCCTTCAGGTCACCGGGAACGCAGACGGCCTTGCGACCCTCGGCTTCCACCAGCTTGACCACTTCCTGGGCGTCGGCCTCTTCCTCGGGCAGGTAGTTGAGCACCAGATCGGCACCCTCCCGAGCGTAGGCGATGGCCGTGGCCCGACCGATTCCCGAATCCGCGCCGGTGATCAGCGCCTTGCGCCCGGCCAGGCGACCGAAGCCCTTGTAGCTGGCCTCGCCATGATCGGGGCGCGGTTCCATGGCCTGGGCCAGACCCGGGGCCTGCTGGGGCTGCTTGGCAAATTCCGGCTGGGGATACTGGGTAAGGGGGTTCTGCATGCTGTACTGGTTGTCGCTGGACATGACATCTCCTGAAGGGGGCCAAAAGGCGCCCGTTTGGCATCTTTTCGATGACGTTCAAGGAAATGGAGCGACAAGTTACGTAAGAGGTTCCCACCGACCGGCGACGGATGTAGCGGGCCGGACGGCGTTCTTGCCTGACTTCAACCCATGTCTATGCCTTTTCCGGCTTGGCCTGGCGTCCAATGACGGGGAGAAGGGAAGGGCTCTTCGGCAGGAGCGATCGTCGTGATGGCGAAGAGCGCGAAAGTGGCCGCGCTGGCGGCCCTGTTGTGCTTGCCCGGGTACTGGCTGTTCATACCGCCGCCCGGTGGTGGAGGCCATGCTGGTGGCCCGAGATAGAGAGAATCGCGCTAGCCGTTCTGCCTCAGGCGTCGAGTGGCTCCAGCCGCAGGGCTACGCCAGTTCGCTGCAGGGTAAGGATATCCGCGTCGCGACAGCCGATCAGCTGGCCCTCGGCGGTGCGCAACTGGTCATCTTCCAGCTGCGCATAGGACTGCGGTTGCTTTCCATCGCCCGCGACCATGATGTACAGCTGCCCACACAGCAATTGCCCAGCCAGACGACCATCGTCCAGGCCGATCAGGCGGTAGCTGCGGCGGGCATCGTAGGTAAAGCGCATGGGAGCATCCATTCAGGTCTTTCTGTTCAGAACCGCGCTGGCACACAATGTTCAATTCCGAACATCGGCGCGTCACGTGGGCAGACCCATGGCCGCGCGGGAAGCCTGCCACTCGCTGCGGCGAGGGCAGGCTGACCGCCGGTCGGAAGGTCCCCTGGGTGGCCGATCAGTAACGGAATTGCGCCACCAGGCTCTGGAAGGAGGTGGCCAGTCGCGACAGCTCCTGGCTGGAGGCGGCCGTCTGCTGGGCCCCGGTAGCAGTCTGGGTGGACAGGTCCTGGATGTTGACCAGATTGCGATCCACTTCGCGGGCGACCTGGGCCTGCTCTTCGGCGGCACTGGCGATCACCAGGTTGCGCTCCTCGATCTGGGCGACCCCGGCGGCGATGCGGTCCAGGGCTTCACCGGCCCGATTGGCGCGCGCCTGGGTGCTGTCGGCCAGGGACTGGCTCTTGTGCATGGCACCCACCGCTTCCTCGGCGCTGCTGCGCACGGCGCTCATCATGCGTTCGATCTCGCCGGTGGACCCCTGAGTGCGATGGGCCAGGGCACGGACCTCGTCCGCCACCACGGCGAAGCCGCGGCCCTGTTCGCCTGCCCGGGCGGCTTCGATGGCGGCATTGAGCGCCAGCAGGTTGGTCTGCTCGGCGATCCCGCGGATCACCTCCAGCAATTTGCCGATCTCGCGCACCTGGCCTTCCAGGGTCTGCACCTTCTGGGTCGAATCGGTGATCTCGCCGGTCATCACCGCCATGGCCTGGGCGGCCTGCTGCACCTGCTCGCGACCCTGCTGGGCTTCGCGGCTGGTGTCCTGGGAGGCAGTGGAGGTAGAGGCGGCATTGCGCGCCACCTCTTCCACAGCGGCGGTCATCTGATTGACTGCGGTGGCAGCCTGCTGCACCTCGTCGTGCTGGCGGACCTGGCCACGCGAACTCTCCTCGGTCACCGCGTGCAATTCCTCGGCGGCCGCGGCGAGCTGGCTGGAGGCACCGGCCATCTGCTGCACGGTGTCTTTCAGGCTCCGCTGCATGCCGCCGAGGGCCTGCAGCAGCTGGCCGACTTCGTCGCGGCGACTGCTCTGGATCGGCAGGGTCAGATCGCCCTGGGCGACGCGCTCGGCGCTGCCCACCGCCTGGCGGATGGGCGAAACGATCAGGCGCGTGATGACGATGCTCAGCGCCAGGGCACAGAGCGTGGCCAGCAGCAGCCCCAGGCCGAGTGCCCAGACCGCTTTCTGGTAGGCAGCATGCGCGGCGTCGCCGGCTTCGGCGCTCTGGCGCTTGTTGGACTGAATCATGATCTTGAACGAGGCCATGGTCTTGCGGTAGGTGGGTTGCACCTGCTCGTTCAACAGCTTGGCGGCACCGGCTACGTCCTTGGCGGCCAGTCGCGCCAGGATGGCGTCGGTACCGGCGATATAGCTCTTCCAGTCCTGCTCGAAGGCATCACCGGCCTGCTTTTCATCGGCCTGCAGCGGCGTGGTGCGATAGGCGGCGAAGGGTTTTTCGGCATCGGCCTGGTTGTCGCGCAGAGAGGTGATGACGGTCTGGAGTTCGCTCTGGGGTGCCTCGCCGTA
Organism: Pseudomonas oryzihabitans; assembly: GCF_014522265.1. GTDB lineage: Bacteria > Pseudomonadota > Gammaproteobacteria > Pseudomonadales > Pseudomonadaceae > Chryseomonas > Chryseomonas aestiva. The sequence goes on along the minus strand of NZ_CP017024.1, from coordinate 679,591 downwards.
GGCCATGGACAGCACGCGGAACAGATCGCGGTTGTGGCCGATGACATTGCTCTTGGCATCGTTGAGCAGGCTGATGGAGAGCAGCGTGTCGCCCAGCACGTTATCCAGCTGGGCGTTGACGCTGCGGATACCGCTGAAGCCGACGGCGCCGATGCCCAGGGTGATGGCCGTGCACAGGCCAAAGGCCATGGCGAGTTTCTTCGCCAGTGCCAGATTGTTGAACCAGACCATGGAGCCTTCCTTTCTGCGAGGTGGGTATCAGCCAAGTTGCGCTGGATACCCTCGCTATCGGCACCAACAGTCCGACCTTTAGGTGGGCCCGGAGCGTTCGATTCCGCCTTCAACCGCGTCCATAGAGGCTATCAAGCAGCCGATTGGCCCTCAGGGCATCCGCCAGACCGGCCAGTTCCGGTCGCGGTTGGCCGAGCAGCTGGTCGAACACCGCCTGGGCGCCCTGGGGCACGCCGGGGTCCACGCCCTCGGCCAGCACCTGGCGATTGCCCTTGGCGTCGTGCAGCACCAGGCGCCCCGCGGAAAGCTCCAGGGTTCCCTCGCTACCGTCCAGACGAATGGCCAGCCGCGGACCGCGTAGGGTGGCGCTGGCGCGCAGATGAATCGGCAGATCACCGGCCTGGAGCAAGGCCTCGCCGCCATGATCCAGCGGCCAGCGCGGATCGCGGTCCAGTCGGCTATGGACGACCGTCAGGGCCTCACCGCATAGCCAGGCGCTGAAATCCAGCAGGTGCACGGCCAGGTCGCCAAAGGCGCCATAGCCCATGCGGCGCTCGTCCAGATGCGCCGGCCAATCGCTGAGCCAGCCCTCCAGCAGGCCCGGATGGCCGGCGGTCAGTGACAGGTGGCTGAGGCTGCCGATGGCACCGTCCCGCGCCCGCTGGCGCAACAGCTGCAGGGCCGGGTCGGTGCGCAGATAGAAGCCGCTGAAGCAGGAACGCCCGGCGAGCTGATCGGCCAGGGCCGAGGCGCGGGCTGCCGAGACGGCCAGCGGCTTCTCCACGAACAGGTGCCGAGCGCGCGGGAGCAGGGCGGTCACCGCCGCCTCGTGATCCTCGATGGCGGTGGTGACGAAGGCGAGATCCACCTCGGGCAACCGAGCGAAGTCATCCATTACCGGCAGACCCCGAGGGGCAGCGAGGCGCCGGGCGCGGGCGGGATCGCGTTCGCTGGCCACCGCCACCACCCGCACGCGCGGATCGGCCAGGCTGGTGTCCAGGTAGTCCTGGGCGTGGATCTGTTCGCAACCGACGATGGCAACGCTGAGCATGACGAGGGGTCCTCCAACGGTAACTGTTCCGTTATGGACCCCTGGTCTACCGCTAAGCTTCCCCGATCAGGCCGGCTGGTAGGCCTTGCCGAAGCGGTTAGCCAGGAAGGCGTCCATGTCCACCTGTTCCTGGGCAATGAAGCCGCGCTGCGGCAGCTTGCCTTCGCGGAACAGATCCAGGGCGGTGCAGATGCCGGCGGCGGTGGTGATCTGGATGGCGCTGGTCAGGCGACCGTCGCGCTCGGCGGCAAAGATCTTGCGGCTGAACACCTCCTGCACCAGCTTGCCGCCACGCATCCCGCTGACGGTGACGAACACCAGCACCACGTCCTGCATGGTGGTGGGCACGGCGCCGCGCAGGATGTTCTTGAGCTGCTCCTGGTCACCGGCCAGGCGCAGGTCTTCCAGCAGGAACTTCATCAGGTCACGGTGACCGGGATAGCGCACGGTCTTGTAGTCCAGGGTTTCCACCTGGCCCTGCAGCGTCTCGCAGAGGGTGCCCAGGCCGCCCGAGGTGTTGAAGGCCTCGTATTCCACGCCGTCCAGGGAAAAGTGTTCCAGGCCTTCCAGCGGCTGCACCAGTTGCAGCTCGCCGTTGCGCACGGCTTCGCAGGGGTGGCAGTACTCGTTGACCAGGCCGTCGACGCTCCAGGTCAGGTTGTACTTCAGGGCATTGGTGGGGAATTCCGGCAGGGCGCCGACACGCATCTTCACCTCGCGCACGCTATCGAAGCGCTTGGCCAGGGAGTGCGCGGCGATACCGATGAAGCCGGGCGCCAGACCGCACTGGGGCATGAAGGCATTGCTCGCGCCTTCGGCCAGTTGGCGGATGGTCTTGGTCGCCTTCACGTCTTCGGTCAGGTCGAAATAGTGGGTGTTGGTGGCCTTGGCCGCCTGGGCCACCGGAATCGCCAGATGATAGGGCAGGGCATTGAGCACCACGTCCTGGTCGTCCAGGGCCGCGGCCAGGGCGCTGGCGTCGGCGGTATCCAGGGTCCGGGTCTGCACGCCCAGGGCGGCGATGGCCGCCAGGGCGCGCTCGTCGCGATCCGCCACCGTCACCTGGTAGTCGCCACTGGCGTGCAGCAATTGCGAAATGGTGTAGCCGATATGGCCGGCGCCGAGCAGGGTGACTTTCATGGGGGATCCTCCGTGGTTGAGGCTCCAGCTTAAAAAGCGGCGCTGTCAGATGTGAGCGTCAGAGCGTCGAATCGTTGTTCTTTATTTGACGAAACGGCGGAGTATTCGTCGTTTCGACGAGGCGGCTCGTGGCTTACCCGAGTTGCCGCCCCGACAGGCTATCGATGTCTCCGTAGGTTGGGTTAAGACGGCTCTATCGTCGAAGCCCACCATGGCGAGCCCCGAGGCGACGTTGGGCTTCGCTGCGCTCAACCCAACCTACCGCGCACCGGCATGGCCGCAACTGGTGCTGTACCGGATCGGCATCACGGCTCTTTCGCTACCTACCCCGGCACCACCCGCAACAGCTGACCGTCCTCACCATCGGTAAGCAGCCAGAGATTGCCGTCCGGGCCGCTGCGCACGTCGCGTAGACGCTGGTCCAATTCCTGGAATAAAAGCTCCTGCTGACCAGGCATACCCTCCACCAGCGGTATCCGCCGCACCGACTTCTCTCGCAGCGCCGCCACGAACAGACTGCCGCGCCAGGCGGGAAAGCCCTGGCCGTCGTACCAGGTCATGCCCGCGGGCGCGATCGACGGCGTCCATTCCAGCAGCGGTGGGGTGATGCCCGGCAACTCGCGAAAGGGCGAGATGCGCGCGCCGGTGTAGTCCACGCCGCCGGTGGTCAGCGGCCAGCCGTAGTTGGCGCCCGCGCGGATCAGATTGAGTTCGTCACCGCCCTTGGAGCCGTGCTCGTGCTCGTACAGCGCCTGGCGCTCGGCCACCCAGACCAGACCCTGGGGATTGCGATGGCCGAGGCTGTAGATCTCCGGCAGGGCGCCGGGTCGCTTGAGGAAGGGATTGTCCGCCGGCACCTGGCCGTCGCGGGTGATGCGCACGATCTTGCCCAGGTGGGTATTCAGGCGCTGGGCATCGGTGCGCTCGACGTTGCCGTCGCCCAGGGCGATGGCCAGGGTGCCGTCGCCGAGCAGGGCCATCCGCGCCCCGAAGTGCTGCCCGAAGGCCTTGGCCGGCTGGCTGGTGAACAGCGGTTGGACGTCCTGCAGGCGTCCGCCGTCCAGCCGGGCGCGCACCACCTTCAAATGATTGGCCTGGCGCGTGCCGGTCGCATGGGAGAGATAGATGAATTGGTTGCCAGCGAAATCCGGGTCTGGCAGCACCTCGAGCAGACCGGCCTGGCCTTCGGTATAGAGCTCGGGCAGTCCGCTCACGGCTTGCGCCTGCAGCCTGAGGCGGCCGGCACCGTCCGGTACCAGCAGCCGCAAGCGCCCGGTGCCCTCGGTCAGGAGCGCCCGGCCATCGGGCAGGAAGGCCAGCGACCAGGGTCTATCCAGCCCGGTCGCCACCGTCTCGATCCGGTAGGTCGGCGCCGCCAGCGCCAGCGGAACCGCCAGCAGGGCCAGCCATGCCAGCCAGGCCCAGCGGCCGGAAGCTTTAGGTAACGCTTGAGGTCTGTTCCGGGTACCCGCTTTCGCTAGCATCTGCCTCTCTCCAAGGGATTTTCCGACCATGCCCCAACCGCTCTGGCGCGCCCTGTTGCAACCGCGCACCCTGCTGGCGTTCGCCGCGGCCCTGCTGCTGACCACCGCCTGGGGCAGCCTGGTGCAGACCCAATACAACCTGGCCGCCCTCCAGGGACTCGGCCAGCCGATCGACCTGGCCACGCGCGGGCGCACCTCGCTGGATGATCTGCTGGGCTTCGGACCCGTCTATGCCGCCATCGTGCTCGCCGCTTGGTTACCAGCCTTTGCCGCGGCCCTCTGGCTGGGTCGTCACGGCGGTTCCTATCGCGCCTGCCTGCTGCCGCTGGCCAGCAGTCTCAGCCTGATCGCTGCCATCCGACTGATCGACGCCTTCGCGCCCATGCCGGTGCTTATCTACGCCACGCGCACCCTGGAAGGGCTGCTGGCGATGGCCGTGGGTGGGTTGCTTGGCGGGCTGCTGTTCATCTGGCTGGCGCGCTCGGTGCTCCCGCGCTAGGGGAGGGCGCTCAGGACGAGGTCAGCTTCATCAGCACCAGCCCGCTGACGATCAGCGCGGCGGCCAGGATGCGCAGCGGACTCGCCGCCTCGCCCAGCACCAGGATGCCGACCATGAAGGCGCCGATCGCGCCGATACCGGTCCAGATTGTATAGGCGGTGCCCAGCGGCAGGCTGCGCATGGAGATCGACAGCAGCGCTACGCTGGCCACCATGGCGACCCCGGTGATGATCGTCGGCGTGAGGCGGGTGAAGCCCGCGGATTGCTTCATGTAGAACGCCCAGACCACCTCGAGCAGTCCCGCGCACACCAGATAGAACCAAGCCAACGACGGCCTCCTGTAAAACCGGGCCGTCCCGGAACGCTGCCCACCAATCGCCGGGGTCGTCCCCGGGGCCAAGAGAAGAGGGCGGCAAGTTGCCTTACCACCTGATCGATGCCGTTATCCTAGCCGTTCATGGCCGCGCCTTTCGACCCAACCTGGTCAGGCGCACCCGTCCGCTAGCGCGGCTGGCAGATCTGCGTGGCGATCCCGTCGAATTCCCGATCGAAACTGGCCCGCTCGGCCGCGCTGAGAAAGCCCTGCTGCCTGACCAGGTCATCGGTCTGGCTACGCACCGCGGCGATGCGTTCGCTGAAGGCCGTCGCCTGCTCCTGACTGATCCGCCGCGCCTTGCGCGCCGTGCTCACATCCGCCAACAGCACATTGGCGCGCAGCGAGATATGCGCCTGCCGCGGATCCGTGATCGATCCGCCAAGTTCGCCCGGCACGGCGCGCTGTTCTGCCAGATTGCAGCTCGGCAGGCCGAGGTCGTCCTGCCGAACCGGCTCCCGGGTACAGGCGCCCAGGGCGAGGGGCAGCAGCAACAGGGGAATCAGGGATTTCATCCAGGTCTCCTCGGGGTGGCCGTAGTGGAGACCTTGAGAGCCCGGTTCGGGCGCTTCGTTCAAGCCGGGCTCTGCGCCAGGCCTTGGCAAAGTCCTGAGGCTAGTCGTCTCGCCGCACCTGCCGTTCCAGCGCCGCCAGCTGCAGCCGCGCCCCTTCGGCCACCGGGCCCCTGCCGACCGCACTGCTCTGCAGCAGCGACAGATTCAGGGAGTGCGCCGCTGCCTCTATCCCTGGACGGATGGCATGGCCGGCCTGGGCCAGGGCGGTGTCTTCGGTCAGGAGCGGAGCGGCGAGAAAAAGGGTGACCGAGCTGGTCAGGAGGTATCTCATGAGGCGTCCTTGCGAGGTGATCCCAGGGTATCGGCATCCGGCCGGCTGGTTGGAGCGGGTCTAGGGGCAGAGCTTAGATCAGAATCGCGAGTGGGGTAGTGATAATGGTCAGAGAAATCACGCCGGCAATCTGGCGAAGGTCCTTTCACGAACGGTCTGTGCATCTTGGAAAGGCTTGAGCGACAGCCAGAAACAGCAAAGCCCGCGCGATGGCGGGCTTTGCTGAGGTTCACGCGACGGTGAACGGGAGATGGCGCACTCGGCGGGATTCGAACCCACGACCCCTGCCTTCGGAGGGCAGTACTCTATCCAGCTGAGCTACGAGTGCAGCGATTCGGTGACGCTGAATCGGTCGCCATCATACTCACCTTGCCCCCGACCGTCCATGCCCGGATGCACGATGTTGTTGATTTTGAACGACTGTTTCGCGGGGCGTAGCAAGGGCTGCATAAACAAGGAGGAGGGCGACGCGAAAACCTGGCTAGCGCTCTTGCGCAGGGGTTCAGGATTCTCCTAGGATGCGTTCAATATTTCGAACGCCTAGGGCGGTTCGGACGTTGCTCGAGCGGGCGCTGAACGGTGGCGATGCCAGCGTTTCCAGGCCTGACCCTATCGCAGGCGCAGGGGTGTCATGCCCTTGCTTCCGGCCCTTTCAGCCAAGGAGACCGTAATGCAGCTCAAAGACGCTTCCCTGTTTCGCCAGCAAGCCTATGTCGACGGCGCCTGGATCGACGCCGACAGCGGTGCCACCGTCAAGGTGGACAACCCGGCCACCGGCGAGACCCTGGGCACCATTCCCAAGCTCGGTCGCGCCGAGACCAAACGTGCCATCGACGCCGCCAACCGCGCCCTGCCGGGCTGGCGCGCGCTGACCGCCAAGGAGCGTTCGGCCAAGCTGCGGCGCTGGTACGAGCTGATGATCGAGAACCAGGACGACCTGGGCCGGCTGATGACCCTGGAGCAGGGCAAGCCGCTGGCCGAGGCCAAGGGCGAGATCGCCTATGCCGCCTCCTTCATCGAGTGGTTCGCCGAAGAAGCCAAGCGCATCTATGGCGACACCATCCCCGGCCACCAGGCCGACAAGCGCATCCTGGTGATCAAGCAGCCCATCGGCGTCACCGCCGCCATCACGCCGTGGAATTTCCCCACCGCGATGATCACCCGCAAGGCCGGTCCGGCCCTGGCCGCCGGCTGCACCATGGTCATCAAGCCCGCCAGCCAGACCCCGTACTCGGCACTGGCCCTGGTCGAGCTGGCCGAGCGCGCCGGCATTCCCAAGGGCGTGCTGAGCGTGGTCACCGGCTCCGCCGCCGAAATCGGCGCCGAGCTGACCGAAAGCCCCATCGTGCGCAAGATCTCCTTTACCGGCTCCACCGAGATCGGTGCCAAGCTGATGGAGCAGAGCGCGCCCACCATCAAGAAGCTGTCGCTGGAACTGGGCGGCAACGCGCCCTTCATCGTCTTCGACGACGCCGATCTGGACAAGGCCGTGGAAGGCGCCATCGCCTCCAAGTACCGCAACGCTGGCCAAACCTGCGTCTGCGTCAACCGCCTCTATATCCAGGACGGTGTCTACGACGCCTTCGCCGAGAAATTCAAGGCCGCGGTGGCCAAGCTCAAGGTCGGCAACGGCCTGGAAGAGGGCGTGACCATTGGCCCGCTGATCGACGCCAAGGCGGCGGCCAAGGTCAAGGAACACATCGACGACGCCGTGAGCCAGGGCGCCAGGGTCATCGCCGGGGGCAAGGCCCACGCCAACGGCGGCAGCTACTTCGAGCCGACCATCCTCGCCGACGTGCCCAGGAGCGCCAAGGTGTCCAAGGAAGAGACCTTCGGCCCGTTGGCGCCGCTGTTCCGCTTCAAGGACGAGGCCGAGGTCATCGAGCTGGCCAACGACACCGAATTCGGCCTGGCCTCCTACTTCTATGCCCGCGACCTGTCCCGCGTGTTCCGCGTGGCCGAGGCGCTGGAGTACGGCATGGTCGGCATCAACACCGGCCTGATCTCCAACGAAGTCGCACCCTTCGGTGGCGTCAAGGCTTCGGGCCTGGGCCGCGAGGGCTCCAAGTACGGCATCGAGGACTACCTGGAGATCAAGTACCTCTGCCTGGGGATCTGATCGCTCTCGTTGGGCTTCGCTACGCTTAGCCCAACCTACGGTATAGGTAGGTTGGGCTGAGACGGCTCCATCGTCGAAGCCCAACGGGGCCCGCCGATCCAAAGATTTCTCCCGGCGCGGACGCCGGGCCGTTGGCAGTCGATCATCGTATGCTGCCCGGAATCCGGTCCGCGCCTTTCCCGTAGCCGGCCGCCACGATGAGCGGCCATCGAGGACTGCAATGAGCCACACCAATGATTCCCTGATGCACCGTCGCAGCGCCGCCGTCGCCCGTGGCGTCGGCCAGACCCACCCGATCTTCGTCGCCCGTGCGGAGAACGCCAAGGTCTGGGACGTCGAGGGCAACGAGTTCCTGGACTTCGCCGGCGGCATCGCCGTGCTCAACACCGGCCACCTGCATCCGCGCGTGGTAGCGGCCGTACAGGAGCAGCTGACCAAGGTCTCCCACACCTGCTTCCAGGTGCTGGCCTACGAGCCCTATGTCGAGGTCTGCGAAAAGCTCAACGAACTGGTGCCGGGCAACTTCCCGAAAAAGACCGCACTGTTCAACTCCGGCTCCGAAGCCGTGGAGAATGCCGTCAAGATCGCCCGCGCCGCCACCCAGCGCGCCGGCGTCATCGCCTTCTCCAGCGCCTATCACGGCCGCACCATGATGACCCTGTCGCTGACCGGCAAGGTCGCGCCCTATTCGGCCGGCATGGGCCTCATGCCCGGCGGCGTCTATCGCGCGCTCTATCCCTGCGAACTGCATGGCATCAGCGTCGATGACGCCATCGCCAGCGTCGAGCGCATCTTCAAGAACGATGCGGCCCCTGGCGACATCGCGGCCATCATCCTCGAGCCGGTGCAGGGCGAGGGCGGTTTCTATGCCGCGCCCAAGGCATTCATGCAGCGCCTGCGCAAGCTGTGCGATACCCACGGCATCCTGCTGATCGCCGATGAAGTCCAGTCCGGCGCCGGTCGTACCGGGACCTTCTTCGCCATGGAGCAGATGGGCGTCGACGCCGACCTGGTGACCTTCGCCAAATCCATCGCCGGCGGTTTCCCGCTGTCGGGCGTGACCGGTCGCGCCACGGTGATGGATGCCGTCACCCCCGGTGGCCTGGGTGGCACCTATGCCGGCAGCCCCATCGCCTGCGCCGCGGCCCTGGCGGTGATCGAGACCTTCGAGGAAGAAAAGCTGCTGGACCGCTCCAAGGCCGTGGGTGAGCGCCTCACCGCGGGTCTGCGCGAACTGGCCGCCAAGCACGCGCAGATCTGCGACGTCCGTGGCCTGGGCGCCATGATCGCCATGGAGCTGGGCAAGGAAGGCGACATCGAGCAACCCGATGCCGAGCTGACCAGCCAGATCGTGGTCCGGGCGCGCCAGAAGGGGCTGATCCTGCTCAGCTGCGGCAGCTACGGCAACGTGCTGCGCATCCTCGTGCCCCTGACCGCCAGCGACGAAGAGCTGGATCGCGGCTTGGCCATTATCGGCGAGTGCTTCGCCGAATTGGCCTGAGTCCTACCCGAACCGCCCTCCTGGAGGGCGGTTTTTCTGTGACACGCTTGGCATAAAGTCCGCTTTGACGCATCATCCGCCGCTTCGCTTTCCTCAAGCAGGAGTGGGTTGGGATGCCGCCCCTGATACTTATCGTCGACGCCAATCCCTGGACCCGTGACCTGCTCAAGTCACTGGTGCTGGCCGTGCGTGCCGATGCCCTGGTGCATGAATACGGCCATGGCTATCAGGCCCTTGCCGAACTGGATCAACGCAAGAGATGTGCGCTGATCATCGTCGAGCGACCGGCCGATTGCGATGGACTCGACCTGCTGCGCCGCATCCGCCAGCGCGGCGCCCAGCCGCTGCAGCCGGTGATCCTGCTGTCCGAACAGGCTGACGCCGCCTATGTACGCGCGGCCCTGCGCCTGGCGCCTACCGCCTATCTGGTCAAACCCTATGCGGCGGAAGAGGTGTTGCGTCGTCTGCGCAGTCTGTTGCCACCCGCGGGAGACGCGTCTCAGGCGGCCAGTACTGCCGTCCTGGGCTCCCTGGACGATCATCTGCAGCGCATGGCCGCCGAAATCGACGCCGTGCCGCTGTTCGCCGATCTGCCGGCCATCATCGAGCGCTGTCGCGAGAGCGAGAGCTGCAGCCTGGGCGAGCTGGAAACCGAATTCGGCCAGGATCCCCTGGTCACGGCGACCCTGATCGCGGCGGCCAACAGCGCTTCCCAGCGCGTCGGCCAATCCTGCCAGACCCTCAGCCAGGCCCTGCCGCGGCTGGGCGTCGGCTTCACCCTCAATCTGGTCCTGGGCCTGAGCCTGCGGCGGGCGACCCGTCTGGCCGAGCCGTTGCTGGCCGGACGCGCCGAGGGCTACCTGCGCCTTGCCCAGCGCGCTGCCGACTGCGCCCGGCTGCTGGCGCTGCGCTATGTGCGCGAAGACGCCGAGCGTTGCTACACCGCCGGCCTGCTGCATCGCCTGGGTGAACTGGCGGTGCTGCAAGGCGTGCAGCGCTGGTGCGACGGGGGTGGCGTTATCGATGAGGCCGCGCTGGAGCGCGCGCTGCTGAGCTACAGCCTGGAGTTTTCCGCGGAATTGCAGCGGCACTGGCGGCTACCACTGGAGTTGCGCGAGCTGGTGGCCGCGGTGCACAGCCTGCACGGCGTGCTGCCCAAGCCGTCGCTGATCCTGCACCTGGCGGCGCAGGCGGCGAATCCCGCCTCGGGCGAGTCTCTCGACACCCTGCTCGAGCACAAGGCCGGACGCATGCTCGGTCTGGAGGCCGCGGTCTGGCAACTGGCGGTCACCCAGCTCAAGCTGGGCTAGCGCGCGCTGTCGGGGCGATAGCCCAGGCGCAGTCCGCCCCAGTGCCGGCCGTTCACCAGGATCGGTACCGAGAGGTCGTGCATCACCTCGCCGGTGTCTCTCATGTAGGTCTGCAACAGCAGGCGGCGCTGATGGCTGCCGCAGCGCTTGCCGGTGCGATCGCTGAAGAGGCGCTTGCTGCGACTGCGCGCCGTATCCACCGCCACGTCGCCGGTAGGTGCCTGGGCGAAGGCACGGTTGTGGGTGGGCACATAGCCTTCCGGCGTACAGGCGATGGCGAAGACCAGACCGGGATGCTGGTCCAGCAGCGGTTCCTGGATCGCCGGTAGCACGCCATCGGTATAGCTGTCGAAACGAGTGCGGTACTTGGCCGGCTGACTGCCGGGCACGGGCTGGTACTGGCGGTCGAAGAGGGCGTCCTGGGTGATGCGCCCGGCGGCCAGGTCTTCCTCGAAGCGCCGGCCAATGGCATCCGCGCCCTGGCGCGCCAGTTCGAAGATGCGCTGGTGATAGCTGTCCAGGCCGACCTCGGCCAGGCGTTCGCTGCTGGCTTCGGCCATGTCCACCAGTTCGTCGGCGGCGCCGCTGAGCCGGCTGGTCTGGCGCTCGCTGTCGGCCAGATCGCGGTGCACCTGCTCCACCGCCTGGGCCAGGCTTTCCAGCTGGGCGAGATTGGCCGAGGTGCCCTGGGCGATATCCGCGGCCTGGCGCTCGGCGGTCTGCGCCAGCTGGGCGATCTCCTGCAGGCCTTCGCCGGTTCGCTCGACCTGGCGCACGCCGTCGTCCAGCGCCTGGGCCAGTTGCTGGATCTGCGCCACCACGGCGTCGGTCTGCTGGCTGACGTCGGCGACAATCAGCCCCACCTCGCCGGTTGCGCTGGAGGTCCGCGCCGCCAGGCCCCGGACCTCGTCGGCGACCACCGCGAAGCCGCGCCCGTGTTCCCCGGCGCGTGCGGCCTCGATGGCGGCATTGAGCGCCAGCAGGTTGGTCTGGCTGGCGATACCCTGGATGACCTCAGTGACCTGCTGGATCTTGTCGGTGCGGGCACTCAGGCCGGCGATCAGTTCGCGGCTCTGGCGGGCGTGCTCGCTGAGGGCGCGGATGGCGGCGATCGCCGTATTCAGGGCGTCCTGGCCGGCCTCGCTGCGCTGGTGCACCTGCTGCGCCACCGCCAGGGCCTGGCGGGCGCTGCCGGCGCTGTCATGCTCGGTCTGGGTGAGGGCAGCGGCGCTGCTGGAAATCTGCGCGGCCGTGCTGGCCTGGGATTGCACCCGGGCCGCCAGTTGCTGGGCGGCAAAGGCCACACCGGCGATGGCCACGGCGTTGCGCGCCGTGCTGCGCGAGAGATCGCTGGTCAGCTCGTCGAAGGACGAGGCGGGCGCGGGCGGCGCTGCGGCCTTGCGCAGCAGCAACCAGGGCCAGAGGGCAGCGGCGAGCACCAGTCCCACGCCGGCGGCCATGGGTAGCGCCAGCCACTGCCAGAGCAGCAGCGCGGCCACGAGGAGGGCCAGGTGAAGCGACAACACGACGGGCCAGCGCCTGGGCATGCGACCTCCTTGTTATTCTGCTCGATCGAGGACGAAGTGTGACGGGTGTCAGTTTCGTCGATCATGGAGCCCGCTTTCCGGAGGTTGCAACCGCTGTCTGGTCCTGGCGGCTACGACTTTGGTCTTAGCCGCCGGCGACGGACTCAGGGCGTACGCGGCAGGAAATGCAGCGGCGCACCCCGTTGCAGCCCAGCCAGCACCGGGTGGTCCCTGACCAGCTCCACCTCGATCACCTCGGTCTGCTCCGGCACTTTCAGGGTGACCCGGGTGGTGGCGCCCAGCGGCCGGATGTCGCGTACTTCGGCGGCGTGATAACCCGCTCGCGGCTCACGCTCCAGCTCCACCTCGTGCGGACGGAACAGCACCTCCTGCTCGCCCAGGGCCAGGCGGTTGGAGTCACCGAGGAAGTGATAGACGAAGTCGCTCGCCGGCTGTTCGTAGACCTCGACGGGCGAGCCGACCTGCTCGATCTGGCCCTTGTTCATCACCACGATGCGATCGGCCACTTCCATGGCTTCTTCCTGGTCGTGGGTGACGAACACCGAGGTCAGATGGATCTCTTCGTGCAGCCGTGCCAGCCAGCGGCGCAGCTCCTTGCGCACCTTGGCATCCAGGGCGCCGAAGGGTTCGTCGAGCAGCAGGATCTTGGGCTCCACCGCCAGGGCGCGGGCCAGGGCGATGCGCTGGCGCTGACCACCGGAGAGTTGCTCGGGATAGCGATCGGCCAGCCAGTCGAGCTGCACCATGTTCAGCAGCTCGTGCACCTTGCTGGTAATCTGCGCCTCGCTCGGCCGCTCGCGGCGCGGCTTCATGCGCAGGCCGAAGGCCACGTTGTCGAACACCGTCATGTGGCGGAACAGTGCGTAATGCTGGAAGACGAAGCCGACGTTGCGATCGCGCACGTCACGCCCGGAGACGTCTTCGCCATGGAAGCCGATATTGCCGGTATCCGGCGCTTCCAGGCCGGCGATGATGCGCAGCAGGGTGGTCTTGCCGCAGCCCGAGGGGCCGAGCAGGGCGACCAGCTCGCCACTCTCGATGTGCAGGTTGATGTCCTTGAGCGCCTGGAAGGCGCCAAACCTCTTGTTGATACCCTGGATCTCGATACTCATGGCGCCTTATTCCTCATCACGGTGCTGCAGTTGGCGGCTCAGGCGACTCTCGCTCCACTGCCGCAGCAGCAGGATCACCAGGGCCATCATCAGCAGCAGGATCGCCACGCTGAAGGCGGCGACGATGTTGTATTCGTTGTAGAGAATCTCGATGTGCAACGGCAGGGTGTTGGTCAGGCCGCGGATATGGCCGGAGACCACCGACACCGCTCCGAACTCGCCCATGGCCCGCGCGGTGCAGAGCACCACGCCATAGATCAGTGCCCACTTCACGTTGGGCAGGGTCACGTGCCAGAACAGTTGCCAGCCACTGGCGCCCAGCAGGCGCGCCGCTTCTTCTTCCTGGGTACCCTGTTCCTGCATCAGCGGGATCAGTTCGCGGGCCACATAGGGAAAGGTGACGAAGATCGTCGCCAGCACGATGCCGGGCACGGCGAAGACGATCTGCACATCGACGCTCTGCAGGTAAGGACCCATCAATCCCTGGGCGCCGAACAGCAGCACATAGATGAGACCGGCGATCACCGGCGAGACCGAGAAGGGCAGGTCGATCAGGGTGATCAGCAGACTCTTGCCGGTGAACTCGAACTTGGTGACGCACCAGGCCGCGGCCAGGCCGAAGGCCAGATTCAGGGGCACCGAGATGGCGGTGGCGAACAGCGTCAGCTTGAGCGCCGAGATCGCATCCGGTTCGCTGATGGCGTCCCAGAAGGCGCCGATGCCGTTGGCCAGGCCCTGGCTCAGCACCATGTACAGCGGCAGCACCAGAACCAGCAGGAAGATCAGCCAAGCGCTGGCGATCAGCGCGATGGCCACCGGGGTGCGCTGCTTGCTGGCGCGCGCATCGGCCTTGGTCGAAGTCATGAGGCTCATGCGGTCGTCCTTAGATGTTGGGCTGGATGCGGCGCTGCAGGATGTTGATCAGCAGCAGCATGACAAAGGACACCAGCAGCATGAACACGCCGATGCCGGTGGCACCGGTGTAGTCGTACTGGTCCAGCTTGGAGACGATGAGCAGCGGCAGGATCTCGGTCTTGAACGGGATGTTGCCGGCGATGAACACCACCGAGCCGTACTCGCCCACACCGCGGGCAAAGGCCAGGGCGAAACCGGTCAGCCAGGCCGGCAGCAGGGTAGGCACCAGCACGTAGCGGAACACCTGCCAGGGGCGCGCGCCCAGGCAGGTGGCGGCTTCCTCGATTTCCTTGGGGATGTCCGCCAGCACCGGCTGCAGGGTGCGCACCACGAAGGGGAGGGTGACGAAGATCAGCGCCAGGGTGATGCCGATCGGGGTATAGGCGATCTTGAAAGGAAACAGCGAACCTATCATGCCGTTGGGCGCATAGAGCGCGGTCAGGGCGATGCCGGCCACCGCGGTGGGCAGGGCGAAGGGCAGGTCGACCATGGCATCGATCAGCTTGCGCCCGGGAAACTCGTAGCGCACCAGCACCCAGGCCAGCAGGGTGCCGAGGATGCCGTTGACCAGGGCGGCGAGCAGGGCCGTGCCAAAGGACAGCTGCAGTGCGGCCAGCACCTGGCGCCCGGTGATCAGCGACCAGAATTGGCCGAGGGTCAGCTGGCTGGCATGCAGGAACATGGCGCCCAGCGGGATCAGCACGATCAGCGCGAGGTAGGTCAGGGAGAATCCCAGGGTCAACCCGAAGCCGGGTATGACCGGGGAGAGACGGCGAGACATGAGACGTCCTTCTGCAAGGCGCCCCGGCGATGCATTCGCCAGGGCGCAGAGGGGTGGAACGATACCTGTTCCGGGCCGGTCAGCGTGAGCCGTCCCGGCTGGGGCGCTATTTGTTGATGTCGGCGAAGATCTTGTCGAACACGCCGCCGTCGGCGAAGTACTTCGGCTGCGCTTCTTTCCAGCCGCCGAATTCCTGGTCGATGGTCACCAGCTTGACCGGCTTGAACTGATCCTTGAATTCCGCCGCCACCTTGGCATCGCGGGGGCGATAGAAATTCTGCGCGGCGATGCGCTGGCCCTCGGGGCTGTACAGATACTGCAGGTAGGCCTCGGCCTGCTTGCGCGTACCCTTCCTGTCGACCACCTTGTCCACCACGGCTACCGGCGGCTCGGCCAGGATCGACAGCGACGGGGTGACGATCTCCAGCTGGTCGCCGCCTTCTTCCTTCAGCGACAGATAGGCTTCGTTTTCCCAGGCGATCAAAACGTCACCCAGCTGGCGCTGCACGAAGCTGATGGTGGCGCCGCGTGCGCCGGTGTCCAGCACCGGAGCGTGGCGATAGAGTTCGGTAACGAACTTGAGCGCCTCGGCATCGCTGCCGTACTTGGCCTTGGCATAGGCCCAGGCGGCAAGGAAGTTCCAGCGGGCACCGCCGGAGGTCTTGGGATTGGGGGTGATGACCTGGACATCCTTCTTCACCAGGTCGTCCCAGTCCTTGATGCCCTTGGGATTGCCCTTGCGGACCAGGAAGACGATGGTCGAGGTGTAGGGGGTGCTGTTGTCCGCCAGACGCTTCTGCCAATTCAGGTCGACCAGCTGCTGGTGCAGATTGAGGGCATCGATGTCGCCGGACAGCGCCAGGGTCACCACATCCGCCTGCAGGCCATCGATCACCGAGCGCGCCTGCTTGCCGGAGCCACCATGGGAATTCTTGATGGTCACGTCTTCGCCGGTCTCGGTCTTCCAGTGCTTGGCGAAGGCGGCGTTGTACTGCTGGTAGAGCTCGCGGGTCGGATCGTAGGACACGTTGAGCAATTCGACGGCGTGGACCTGGGTGGCGAACAGGGCTCCGGCCAGCGCGGCCAGGGCGAAACGGCGAATCGACATGAAAAGGCTCCTTGACGTGAGAAAGCCGGACACCGTCTGGCGGGCACCTTGCCCGCTCGTCCGCTGACCGCGAGAACTCAGGGCTTGTTGGCTTGGCCGGTCTGAGGCCGGAATTTTTCCTTGCGCTCGATCTGCACCACCTGTCCGTTGTGCACGGTGATCTCGATGGCGCCGAATCTCAGTCCGCGCAAAGCCTGCTGGATATCGCGGAGCAGTGCGGTTTCGTCCTGGTTTTCCAGGCTGCGGAACGGAACGGAGCTCATGGGTGGCGTCCTCGTGTACAGCGGTGGGCGGGGAAGTGGCGCCATCTTAGGGGGCCGATCTTTATTTCTTAAAAGTGCTAATAATGCTTTGTTTATTCACTTTTAGAATTAGCAGTCTGTGAAGGACACGTTGTGTAGCAAAAGGGAGGGCTGGATTTATCGCCCACCCCGGCAATAATGCGCGAACGCCTGTTCACTGAACTTTCAGTGACAGCTGCACTACACAACCCGCGCGAGGTCCTTTGCGTCCATGAGCTACAACGGCCTGCTTGACCTGTCGGTCTGGCAACTGGTGGTGGTCACCCTGCTGCTGACCCACCTGACCATTGTCAGTGTCACCGTCTACCTGCATCGCTACTCCGCCCACCGTTCGCTGGAGCTGCATCCTGCGCTCAGGCACGCCTTCCGCTTCTGGTTGTGGCTGACCACGGCGATGAACACCCGTGAGTGGACCGCCATTCACCGCAAGCACCACGCCAAGTGCGAAACCGAAGAGGACCCGCACAGCCCGGTGCACAAGGGCCTTGCCACCGTGGTGCGGCGCGGCGCCGAGCTGTACAAGGCCGAGGCGAACAACGCCGATACCCTGCGCATCTATGGCAAGAACTGCCCGGACGACTGGATCGAGCGCAAGCTCTACTCCAATCCGCGCACCCGCAATATGGGGGTGGTGCTGTTGCTGCTGATCGACATCGCCCTGTTCGGTGCCCTGGGTCTCACCGTCTGGGCCGTGCAGATGGTCTGGATTCCCTTCTGGGCCGCGGGTGTGGTCAATGGCCTGGGCCATGCCGTGGGCTATCGCAACTTCGAATGCCGCGATGCCGCCACCAACCTCATCCCCTGGGGCATCGTCATCGGTGGCGAAGAGCTGCACAACAACCACCACACCTATCCCAACTCGGCCAAGCTGTCGGTCAAGCGCTGGGAATTCGACATGGGCTGGGCCTGGATCAAGCTGTTCACCTGGCTGCGTCTGGCCAAGGTCAACCGTGTCGCCCCCATCGCCCACCGCATCGAAGGCAAGGGGCAGCTGGACATGGACACCGCCATGGCCATCCTCAACAACCGCTTCCAGATCATGGCCCAGTACCGCCAGCAGGTGATCGGCCCGCTGCTGCGGCAGGAGCGGGGCAGTGCGGCGCCCTCCCAGCGTCCGCTGTTCCGTCGCGCCCGGGGGCTGCTGGCCCGCGAGACCAGTCTGCTCAAGGCTCGCCATCAGGTGCGCATCGACGAACTGCTCGAGCACAGTCAGGCGCTGAAGCTGATCTACGAAAAGCGCCTGGCGCTGCAGCAGATCTGGGCCCGGACCAGCGCCAACGGCCACGACATGCTGGCCGCGACCCGGCAGTGGATCGGCGAAGCCGAAGCGAGCGGCATTCAGTCCCTGCGCGAATTCGCCGAACAGCTGAAAACCTATTCCCTGCGGCCGGCCGGAACTGCTTGAGAAAGGCTTCACAAAAGCCCACCGAAGCGGTGGGCTGCTCTATGCGGGGATTGAACCAGGCTGGTTTCAGCTGTCTCTAACTCCCTCAGGACCCCGCGTAGGCGCATGTGTATATGGATGAACAACCCTCTCTGTCTGCTCTTCCCACACCGGAAGAGAATCTGCTGGCTCTCCTGCATTCGCGGGCCGAGACAGATCGCCTGCGTGACCGGGAGCAGCTGTTCAGCGCGCTGCTGGAAAGCGTCAACGCGGTGCTCTGGGCTCTGGACTGGCGCACTCGCCAGATCATCTATGTCAGTCCCGCCTACGAACAGATCTTCGGTCGCTCCCAGTCCCTGGTATTGAGCGACTACAGCACCTGGCTCAACAACATCTATCCCGACGACCTGGAGTACGCCCAGCGCACCCTGGAGCAGGTGATCGAGCAGGGCGCCGTGGAGTCTCGCGAGTACCGCATCATCCGCGCCGACGGCGAGATCCGCTGGCTCAGCGACAAGTGCTTTGTCAGTCAGCGCAGCGAGGCCGGCATGCCGCTGCTGGTGGTGGGTATCGCCGAAGACATCACCGACAAGAAGCGCATGGAGGAGGAGCTGCAACGGCTCGCCACCACCGACGTCCTGACCCGCAGCAGCAACCGTCGACACTTCTTCGAGAGTGCCCAGCGCGCCTTCGAATTCGCCCAGAGCGAAGGCGAGCCCCTGGCCTTCCTGCTGCTCGACATCGACGACTTCAAGAAAATCAACGACCGTTTCGGTCACCAGATGGGTGATCAAGTGTTGCAGCGTGTTGCCGAATGCGGCGCCCAGACCACCCGCCGCGGGGATCTGTTCGGCCGTATCGGTGGCGAAGAATTCGCCCTGCTGCTGCCGGGTTGTGACAGTGACCTGGCATTGCAGATCGGCGGGCGCCTACAGCGTGCCGTGCGGCAGTTGGCAGTACCCAGCGCCGAGGGCCCGCTGAAGGTCACCATCAGTCAGGGCGTCACCGTGTTGCGGGAGGGCGACGAGTCTCTCGACGCCCTTTATGTGCGAGCGGACGAGGCCATGTACCGGGCCAAGCGCCAGGGCAAGGATCAAGTCGTCCAGGGTTGAATATCCCTTGCCAGACCGCTCCGAGGGCAGCTCAGGCGACCTGATTCGCGGTTCCGACCACCGCTGTCACGCCCTCTCACTTGGTCCTCTGTCCCCCCTTGCTTCCCTGTCCAGCTGGCCTGCAACTGATCTCTGCTCCGTGTCCTGTTGGCCGTCCTGGCTGACGCAGCGGCTCCCCTCGATTAAAAGGAATGTTCCCGCGCGCTCGGCTGCGCAAGGTCGCCCTTGCAGCAGAGCATGCGGTACGTCGTACGGGCGATAGGCGCCGTCTTCAGGGCAAATCGACTGACGGAGCAGTCGCAAAAAATTACAAGTCCTTGAGGCAGATAGGGGATTCCTTCAGATCCTGCCTTTGTGATGCTGAAATTGGCCGTTTTCAAATATTTCGCCAGAACCCTGGGAAGCCCGTTCCAGAGCCTCAGGGTGTATCGCTTTGGATGGCGTCTTCTCGGGGAAAGGCGAGCCTTGCCATCGGCGTAGGCGGCGCAGGTTCCCTTGGGCCATGACCGAACAGTCAGAGCGGAAGACCACAGGGCGGGTTTTCAGCCAGGTATCGCTAGACGAAATGCTTTTTTGCAATTAGCTTTCGCAACGTGGAAGAGGGTGGCAGGGGACCTGTGCTTGAAGTCGCAAATTAAAAGTCGACCAGGCCCGGGATAATTCTCCAAATTGAAATAAAAGCCCTCTAGCTTTCCCTTCCGCACGGCCCGTCGGGCATACCACCAGCAGGCGCTGACACCTCTGGTGGCCGCATAACAACGATTCACCCCTGGAGCACTCATGGTCAAGAAGCCACTGGTGGTCGCGGTCTCCGCGGCCTGTCTGAACCTGTCCCTCATTGCCGCCGCCCACGCTGCCGGCTTCGTCGAAGACAGCAAAGCTACCCTCAGTCTGCGTAACTTCTACATCAACACAGACAACCGCAACGGTACGGCCAATCCTTCCCGCGTGATGGATTGGGGCCAGGGCTTCATGCTGAACTACCAGTCGGGCTTCACC
The DNA here is from genome assembly GCF_014522265.1 of Pseudomonas oryzihabitans. Classification (GTDB taxonomy): domain Bacteria; phylum Pseudomonadota; class Gammaproteobacteria; order Pseudomonadales; family Pseudomonadaceae; genus Chryseomonas; species Chryseomonas aestiva. The sequence continues at coordinate 659,777 of NZ_CP017024.1, read as the reverse complement.
CAGGGCACCGTTGGCTTCGGCGTCGATGCGGTCGGCATGCTGGGCCTGCGTCTGGACAGCGGTGGCAAGGCCAACGGCGGTACCGGTGGCAGCGTGCAGAACGGCACCATGTTCCCGCGCGATACCGATAACAGCGCTGTAGACGAGTTCAGCAGCCTGGGCGCTACCGCCAAGATGAAGATCTCCGAAACCGAGTTCCGCTACGGCACCCTGATGCCGAAGCTGCCGGTTGTGGTCTCGAACGACGGTCGTCTGCTGCCACAGACCTACCAGGGTGCTCAGATCACGTCCAAAGACATCAAGGATGTGACCCTGACCGCCGGCCAGCTCGAGCGTGCCAAGAACCGTAACTCCACCGACGAAGACGATCTGTCCATCGCCGGTTCCAACGGTGCTGCGAATGCCGCCCTGCGTCGCAACAGCGACCATTTCCGCTTCGTCGGTGCCGATTACAAGGTCACCAAAGACCTGACCCTGCAGTACTACTTCGGTCAGCTGGAAGACTTCTACAACCAGCACTTCCTGGGTCTGGTGCACAGCGTCAAGCTGGGCGACGGTACCTTCAAGACCGACCTGCGCTATTTCGATAGCAACAGCCAGGGCGAGAACCGCAAGGCCGACAGCACCGGTCTCTACGTGTCCAGTGGCTACTACGGTGGTACCCGTACTACTGGCGAGATCGACAACCGCCTCTACAGCGGCCTGTTCACCTACTCGATCTACGGCCACACCTTTGGTCTGGGCTATCAGGGCAGCAACGGCAACAGCGCCTTCCCCTACCTGAACGAGAACGGTGGCGCTTCGACCTATGCCATCACCGATATTCAGATCAACAACTTCACCCGTTCCGGCGAAGACACTTGGCAGGCTCGCTACTCCTATGACTTCGCTCAGCTGGGCGTCAAGGGTCTGACCGCTGGCGTCATCTATCAGCGCGGTGACAACATCCGTACCCGTACTGGCGACGCCATGGAATGGGAACGCGACCTGACCGTCAGCTACGTGATCCCGGAAGGCCAGCTGAAAGGTCTGGGCTTCACCTGGCGTAACGCCATGCTGCGTTCCGACCTGCCGGCCGTTTCCCAAGCCGGTGTGCCGGGCCAGCGCGACGTCGACGAAAACCGTCTGATCGTCAGCTACACCCTGCCGCTGCTCTAAGCCGCGCTCAGGTCAGAAAAAAGCCCGTCGCAAGACGGGCTTTTTCGTTTCCGCCGGAAATCAGCGACCAGTCGGCTGCTGCTGGGTGATGCAGTGGATGTTGCCACCGCCGAGCAGGATCTCGCGGCCGGGAACCTGTACCACCTCGTGCTCCGGGAAGCAGGCCTGCAGCGTACGCAGGGCCTCGTCGTCCTCGGGAACGCCAAAGGTCGGGGCGATGATGCCGCCGTTGACGATGAGGAAGTTGACGTAGGAGGCGGCCAGCCGCTCACCGGCCCGGCGTGGCTGGGTGCCGAGGCAGGCATCCACGTCGCGGCATTCGTCTTCGCTGGCGAACAGCGGACCCGGGGTGACGATGCGATGCACCTTGAAGGTGCGACCACGGGCATCGGTTTCGCGCTCCAGCACGGCCAGGGCCTCGCGGCAGCGGCCGTAGTTGGGGTCGGCCTGATCGTCGCACCAGCTCAGCAGCACCTCGCCCGGACGCACGTAGCAGCAGAAATTGTCCACGTGGCCGTTGGTTTCATCGTTGTACAGGCCGTGGGCCAGCCAGATGACCTTGTCCACCGCCAGGTAGTCGCTCAGGTAGCGCTCGATCGCTTCGCGATCCAGGTGCGGATTGCGATTGGCGTTGAGCAGGCATTCCTCGGTGGTGATCAGGGTGCCTTCGCCATCGACGTGGATGGAGCCGCCTTCAAGGACGAAGTCCGGGGTGCGATAGCCCGGCAGATTCTCGATCGCGAGGATCTTGCCGGCGACCTGGTCATCCCGCTGCCAGGGGAAGTAGAGGCCGCCATCCAAGCCGCCCCAGGCATTGAAGCTCCAGTCCACACCGCGCACGCCACCCTGACCGTCGCTGACGAAGGTCGGGCCGGTATCGCGGCACCAGGCGTCGTCATTGCTGATTTCCACCACCCGGATGTTCGGGTGCTGCAGGCGGGCACGGGCATTTTCGTACTGACTCGCCGAGGCGCCGATGGTCACCGGCTCGAAACGGGCAATGGCCTGGGCGACTGCAGTGAAGGCGGCCTGGGCGGGCTTGCCGCCCAGGCGCCAATTGTCCGGGCGCTCGGGCCAGACCATCCAGATCTGGCGCTGGTCGGCCCATTCGGCCGGCATGTGGAAGCCGTCGGCACGCGGCGTGGTAAGGGTGGTCATGGCGAAGCTCTCCGTCCAGAGTCGTCGTTGGCTGAGAAGGGGGAAAGGCCGGCAGGGGGCCGCGGGCGTGAACACGCGCAGGACTCCGGCGGTACCGCAGAACAGCTGCCGACCGGTGCAGGACCGGTCGGCAGGCAGATCCCTACACGGTGTGCAGGTACCAGTTGTACTCGAGGTCGGAGATGGAGTGCTCGAATTCCTCCAGCTCGTGCTCCTTGCAGGCGACGAAGATGTCGATGTACTTCGGGTCGATGTACTCCGCCATCACCGAGCTGTCGTCCAAGTAGCGCAAGGCATCGCGCAGGTTGTTCGGCAGGCTCTGCTCGTGCTGTTCGTAGGAGTTGCCCTCGGTGACCGGGCCGGGTTCGATCTGCCGGGTCAGGCCATGGTGCACGCCGGCCAGGACGCCGGCCAGCAGCAGGTAGGGGTTGGCGTCGGCGCCGGCTACCCGATGCTCGATGCGGTGCGCCTCCGGCGTGCCGGTGGGAACGCGCAGGGCGGTGGTGCGGTTGTCCAGGCCCCAGCTCGGCGCATTGGGCACGAAGAACTGCGAGCCGAAGCGGCGATAGCTGTTCACGTTGGGGCAGAGGAAGGCCATGCAGGCGGGTAGGGTCTCGAGCACACCGCCGATGGCATGACGCAATGCGGCGTTCTGCTCGGGATCCTCGCCAGCGAAGATGTTGCGGCCGTCCTTGTCCAGCAGGGAAATATGGACGTGCAGGCCGTTGCCCGCCTGGCCCGGGTAGGGCTTGGCCATGAAGGTGGTGTCCATCTCATGGTCATAGGCGACGTTCTTGATCAGGCGCTTGAGCAGCACGGCGTAGTCGCAGGCCTTGATCGGGTCGGCAACGTGATTGAGGTTGACCTCGAATTGCGCCGGAGCCGATTCGGCGACGATGGCGTCGGCCGGAATGCCCTGGGCGCGAGCGCCGTCGATGATGTCCTGCAGGCAGTCCGCATACTCGTCCAGATCGTCCATGGAATAGACCTGGACCGACTGGGGACGCTTGCCGGAAATGGGCGAACGCGGCGGTTGCGGGCGGCCGTTGATGTTCTCCTGATCGATCAGATAGAACTCCAGCTCGAAGGCGGCGCAGACGGTGAGTCCGAGCTCGTCGAAACGCTGGACGACCTGGCGCAGGACCTCGCGGGGATCGGCGAAGAAGGGCTCGCCTTCCATCTCGTGCATGGTCATCAGCAGCTGCGCGGTGGGGCGCTTCTGCCAGGGTTCCATGGAGAGGGTGTCGGTGATGGGGAAGCAGACGCGGTCGGCGTCGCCGATGTCGAGCCCGAGACCGGTGCTTTCGACGGTGGAGCCGGTGATGTCGAGGGCGAACAGCGAAGCGGGGAGGTTGATTCCTTTCTCGAAGACTTTGGGCAGATTGGTGCGCTCGATGCGTTTGCCACGCACCACGCCATTCATATCCGCAATCAGAAGATCGACGAACTGGACCTCAGGATGTTCCCTGAGGAAGTCGGTCGCTTCATCCAAACGAACGGCACGCGGGGGTACCGACATGATGAAACACCTTTGCTTTTGGCTGCGCTCGACAAAACGGTTAGCGCCTGATGCGCCTGTTTGCCCAGTGGGCCAACCGCAGTGAGGGCACGAGTGCCCGCTGTCGATCCGACAGCGACCTGAGAGTACGGTCTCGCCTGCGCTCCGACGCTTTGTCAGCGCCCCTGTTAAAAATATCAATCAGCGGAGTTACCACCCTGGAGTCAATCCGAAAGGCGGACCAAAGTCAACTGGAGGCAACCCTGCTCAGGGGTGGTGCGCAGGTGCCTGTTTTTGGCGCATTCGGCGGGGCTGGAACGCCTCTGTTTCGCCGCTTCTGTGCAGAATCTCGAAACTTTTTGCCGGTGGTTGTGAAAAATAACGAACAAGACTAGGCTCGGATGATTCCTGTTCAACCCGGTGTCCCATGTCCGCGCTGCCCCTCATAGGTGTCACAGCCTGTACCAGGCAACTTGGCCTGCATCCCTTTCACATCGCCGGTGACAAGTATCTGCGCGCGGTGGTGGAGGGCGCCGAGGGCATGCCACTGGTGATTCCGGCGCTGGCCGATCTCATCGCCACCGAGGCCCTGCTCGAGCGCCTGGACGGTCTGCTGTTCACCGGTTCGCCATCCAACGTCGAGCCCCATCATTACCAGGGCACGCCCAGCGAGCCCGGCACCCTGCACGACGCGGCCCGCGATGCCGTGACCCTGCCGCTGCTGCGCGCCGCCGTGGCGGCCGGGGTGCCGGTGCTGGGCATCTGCCGCGGCTTCCAGGAAATGAACGTGGCCTTTGGCGGCAGCCTGCATCAGAAGGTGCACGAGGTCGGCTCGCTCATGGACCACCGCGAACGCGGCGAGACCCTGGAAGAGCACTATGGCCTGCACCATCCGGTCGAGGTCCAGGCCGGTGGCCTGTTCGAGTCCCTGGAGCTGCCGGCACGCTTCGACGTGAATTCCATCCATGGCCAGGGTATCGATCGCCTGGCACCGGGATTGCGCGCCGAGGCCCTGGCGCCCGACGGCCTGATCGAGGCCGTCTCGGTCCGCGAAGCCCGCACCTTTGCCTGTGGCGTGCAGTGGCACCCGGAATGGAAGGTGCGCAGTCACCCGGTCCATCTCGCCTTGTTCAAGGCGTTTGGCAAGGCCTGCAAGGCGCGCGCTGCCGAACGCTGATGCTGTTCATCCCGCTCGAACCTTCGAGGTCTTTATGAGCACCCCGCTTGACCGGCTCACCGCCTGGTTGAAAGAACGCAAGATCACTGAAGTGGAATGCCTGGTCGCCGATCTGACCGGTATCGCCCGCGGCAAGATTTCCCCCACCGCCAAGTTCCTCAACGAAAAGGGCATGCGCCTGCCGGAGAGCGTGCTGCTGCAGAGCGTGACGGGGGACTATGTCGACGACGACATCTACTACGAGTTGCTCGATCCGGCCGACATCGACATGCACTGCCGGCCGGACGATCGCGCGGTGTTCCTGGTGCCCTGGGCACTGGAACCCACAGCCCTGGTGATCCACGACACCTACGACAAGCGCGGCATCCCCATCGAGCTGTCGCCGCGCAACCTGCTCAAGAAGGTGCTCAAGCTCTATGCCGAGCACGGCTGGCAGCCCATCGTCGCGCCGGAAATGGAGTTCTACCTGACCAAGCGCAGCGACGATCCCGACTATCCGCTGCAGCCGCCGGTAGGCCGCTCCGGGCGCCAGGAAACCGGGCGCCAGTCCTTTTCCATCGATGCGGCCAACGAATTCGATCCGCTGTTCGAAGACATGTACGACTGGTGCGAGGCCCAGGCACTGGATCTGGATACCCTGATCCACGAGGAAGGCACCGCGCAGATGGAGATCAACTTCCGTCACGGCGATCCGCTGCACCTGGCCGACCAGATCTTCGTCTTCAAGCGCACCCTGCGCGAGGCAGCGCTCAAGCACAACGTCACCGCCACCTTCATGGCCAAGCCCATGACCGGTGAGCCCGGCAGCGCCATGCACCTGCACCAGAGCGTGGTGGATCTGAAGACCGGTAAGACGGTGTTTTCCAACCCCGATGGCAGCATGAGCGAACTCTTCCTGCACCACATCGGTGGCCTGCAGAAATACATTCCCGAGGCGCTGCCGCTGTTCGCGCCCAACGTGAATTCCTTCCGCCGCTTCCTGCCCGACACCTCGGCGCCGGTCAACGTCGAGTGGGGCGAGGAGAACCGCACCGTGGGTCTGCGCGTGCCGGATTCCGATCCGCAGAATCGCCGGGTGGAGAACCGCCTGGCCGGCGCCGATGCCAATCCCTATCTGGCCCTGGCGGCCAGCCTGCTGTGTGGCTATCTGGGCATGATCGAGAATGTCTCGCCCAGTGCCCCGGTACAGGGGCGCGGCTACGAGCGTCGCAACCTGCGCCTGCCGCTGACCCTGGAAGCCGCCCTGGAGCGCATGGAGCAGTCGGCCACCCTGGAGCGTTATCTGGGGAGTCGCTTCACCCGCGGCTACGTCGCGGTGAAGCGCGCCGAACATGAGAATTACAAGCGCGTGATCAGTTCCTGGGAGCGGGAATTCCTGCTGCTCAGCGTCTGACCGCGATTCAAGGAGAGGCTTCGTGACTACCTTTACCACCGCCCATTGGCAGGACCTGAGTCGCCGGCACCTGTTGGCGCCCTTCACCGACTATCGCCAGCTCAACGAGAAGGGCGCGCGCATCATCACCCGCGCCGAGGGGGTGCACCTCTGGGACAGCGAGGGCCAGCGCATCCTCGACGGCATGGCCGGACTCTGGTGCGTCAACGTCGGCTACGGTCGTGAAGAACTGGTCGAGGCGGCCAGCCGCCAAATGCGCGAACTGCCCTATTACAACCTGTTCTTCCAGACCGCCCATCCACCCGTACTGGAGCTGGCCAAGGCCATCGCCGAGCTGGCACCGGAGGGCATGAACCACGTGTTCTTCACCGGCTCCGGCTCGGAGGCCAACGACACCGTGCTGCGCCTGGTGCGCCATTACTGGGCAACCAAGGGCCAGCCGGAGAAGCGCGTGGTCATCGGCCGCTGGAATGGCTACCACGGCTCGACCCTGGCCGGTGCCAGCCTGGGTGGCATGGCGGCGATGCACGAGCAGGGCGGCCTGCTGCCCGACATCGTGCATATCCCGCAGCCCTACTGGTTCGGCGAGGGCGGCGAGATGAGTCCGGAGGAATTCGGCGTCTGGGCGGCCGATCAGCTGGAGCGGAAAATCCTGGAGGTCGGCGAGGAGCGCGTCGCCGCCTTTATCGCCGAGCCCATCCAGGGCGCCGGCGGGGTGATCATTCCACCGGAAAGCTACTGGCCGCGGGTCCGCCAGATCCTCGACAAGTACGACATCCTCTTCATCGCCGACGAGGTCATCTGCGGCTTCGGCCGCACCGGCGAATGGTTCGGCAGCCAGTACTACGGCAATGCTCCGGACCTCATGCCCATCGCCAAGGGTCTCACCTCCGGCTATGTGCCCATGGGCGGCGTGGTGGTGCGTGACGAAGTGGTCAGGGTGCTCGACGAGGGCGGCGAGTTCTATCACGGCTTCACCTATTCCGGGCATCCGGTGGCCGCGGCCGTGGCCCTGGAAAACATCCGCATCCTGCGCGACGAAGGCATCGTCGACCGGGTTCGCAGCACCACGGCACCCTATTTGCAGAAACGCTGGGCGGAGCTGGCCGACCATCCGCTGGTGGGCGAGACCCGGGGTGTCGGCATGGTGGCGGCGCTGGAGCTGGTGCGCGACAAGAAGACGCGGGCGCGGTACGAGGGTGGGGCGGGCATGCTCTGTCGCGAGCACTGCTTCCGCAATGGTCTGGTGATGCGCGCGGTGGGCGATACCATGATCATCGCGCCGCCGCTGGTGATCACGCCGGAGTCCATCGACGAACTGGTCACCCTGGCGCGGCTGAGCCTCGATCAGACCCATGAGCTGCTGCGCCAGCGTGGCTAATGGCCGCCAAGGCTTGAGCCTGGCGGCGGACCTTGCCAGACTGCGCGCGGGCGCTGGCCGCGCGCCGAATCAAAAGACCAACGATGACTTGAGGAGCACCACCGCATGAATGTTTTTGGCAAGACTCTTCTAGCGCTGAGCCTGGCCGGCCTCTTTGCCGGTAACGCCTCGGCGGACCCCAAGGTCCTGCACGTCTACAACTGGAACGACTACATTGCCGAAGACACCATCGCCAACTTCGAGAAGGAGTCGGGGATCAAGGTGGTCTATGACGTCTACGACAGCAACGAGACCCTCGAAGCCAAGCTGCTCGCCGGCCGTTCCGGCTACGACGTGGTGGTGCCGTCCAACTCCTTCCTGGCCAAGCAGATCAAGGCCGGCGTCTACCAGCCGCTGGACAAGTCCAAGTTGCCCAATTACAGCAACCTGGATCCGCAGCTGATGAAGACCCTGGAGGTCAGCGATCCGGGCAACCAGTACGCCATCCCCTACCTCTGGGGCACCATCGGCATCGGCTACAACCCGGCCAAGGTCAAGGCCGCCCTGGGCGACAACGCCCCGGTGGATTCCTGGGACCTGATCTTCAAGCCCGAGAACCTTTCCAAGCTCAAGGGCTGCGGCGTGGCCGTGCTGGATTCGCCCACCGAGATCATTCCCGCCGGTCTGCACTACCTCGGCTACAAGCCGGATAGCCAGGATCCCAAGGAGATCAAGGCGGCCGAGGAGCTGTTCCTCAAGGTGCGTCCGTACATCACCTACTTCCACAGCTCCAAGTACATCTCGGACCTGGCCAACGGCAACGTCTGTGTGGCGGTCGGCTATTCCGGCGACATCGCCCAGGCCAAGGCCCGCGCGGCCGACGCCAAGAACGGCGTGACCGTGGCCTACAACATTCCCAAGGAAGGCGCCGGCACCTTCTTCGACACCATGGCCATTCCCAAGGATGCCGAGAATCCCGAGGGCGCGCTGAAGTTCATCAACTACATCATGGAGCCCAAGGTGATCGCGGCGGTCAGCGACTACGTGCAGTATCCCAACGGCAACAAGGAGGCGACGCCGCTCGTAGCTGAAGCGATCCGCACCAACCCGGGGATCTATCCGACCCAGGAAACCATGACCAAGCTGTACGCCTTCCCGGATCTTCCGGCCAAGACCCAGCGTCTGATGACCCGTACCTGGACCACCATCAAGTCCGGCAAGTGAGTTCGGTCGCCGCGTGCGACTGAAAGGACGGCACGCCGGAGTCACTCCGGCGTGCCGTACGTCTGTATGGACCGCTGAAAGGGTGTCGCCGCCGATGCCCACCATGAAAGGAGCCGCCCGTGCTTTCGTTGCGTAAAACCCTGCTGGCCATGACTACCCTGACCGTCATGGGAACTGCCGTCGCCGAGCCGACGGTACGCGTCTACAACTGGAGCGATTACGTCGGCGAGACCACGCTCGAGGATTTCCAGAAGGCCACCGGCATCACGCCGGTCTATGACGTCTTCGATTCCAACGAAACCCTCGAAGGCAAGCTCCTGGCCGGCCACACCGGCTATGACGTGGTGGTGCCCTCGAGCAACTTCCTGGCCAAGCAGATCAAGGCGGGCGCCTTCCAGAAACTGGACAAGAGCCAGCTGCCGAACTGGCAGAATCTCGATCCGGCGCTGCTCAAGCAGCTGGAAAAGAGCGATCCGGGTAACCAATACGGCGTTCCCTACCTGTGGGGCACCAACGGCATCGGGTACAATGTCGACAAGGTCAAGGCCGCGCTGGGCACCGACAAGCTCGATTCCTGGGCCATCCTGTTCGAACCCGAGAACCTCAAGAAACTGAGCAAGTGCGGCGTCTCCTTCATGGATTCGCCCGATGAGGTCTATCCGGCAGTCCTGCAATACCTGGGACTCGACCCCAACAGCACCAATCCCGACGACTACAAGAAGGCCGAGGCCCAGCTGCTCAAGGTGCGGCCATACATCACCTATTTCCATTCCTCCAAGTACATCTCGGATCTGGCCAACGGCAACATCTGCGTGGCCTTCGGCTATTCCGGCGATGTCTTTCAGGCGCGTTCGCGTGCCGAGGAAGCGAAGAAGGGCGTCAACATCGGCTACGCGATTCCCAAGGAGGGCGCGAACCTCTGGTTCGACCTCCTGGCCATCCCCAAGGATGCCAAGAACGTGAAGGAGGCCCATGCCTTCATCAACTATCTGCTGCAGCCCGAGGTCATCGCCAAGGTCAGTGACTATGTCGGCTACGCCAACCCCAATCCGAAGGCGGGCGAGCTGATGAATGCCGAGCTGCGGCAGGACGAGACGGTCTATCCGCCACAGGCGGTGATGGACAAGCTGTACGTCATGAAGGAGCTGCCCCCGCAACTCCTGCGCCTGGAAACCCGCAGCTGGACGCGGGTCAAGTCCGGCAAATAACCAACGCTAAAGCGGACCGGTCCGACCGGTCCCCGATTTTCCTGGGGAGATGTACATGGCGACTGCCACCAGTGCCTTCAAGAAAGCCGCCACCGGCGACAAGAAAGCCAAGGAAGTCCTGGTCAAGATCGACCGGGTCACCAAGAAGTTCGACGAAACCGTCGCTGTCGACGACGTCTCCCTGACCATCAACAAGGGCGAGATCTTCGCCCTGCTCGGCGGCTCGGGTTCGGGCAAGTCGACCCTGCTGCGCATGCTGGCCGGTTTCGAGCGACCCAGCGAGGGGCGCATCTTCCTCGATGGCGTGGACATCACCGACATGCCGCCCTACGAGCGGCCGATCAACATGATGTTCCAGTCCTATGCGCTGTTCCCGCACATGAGCGTGGAGCAGAACATCGCCTTCGGTCTCAAGCAGGACAAGCTGCCCAAGGCCGAGATCGACGCCCGCGTGGCCGAGATGCTCAAGCTGGTGCACATGACCCAGTACGCCAAGCGCAAGCCGCACCAGCTCTCCGGTGGCCAGCGCCAGCGGGTGGCCCTGGCGCGCTCCCTGGCCAAGCGGCCCAAGCTGCTGCTGCTCGACGAACCCATGGGCGCTCTGGACAAGAAGCTGCGCTCGCAGATGCAGCTGGAACTGGTGGAGATCATCGAGCGCGTGGGCGTGACCTGCGTGATGGTGACCCACGACCAGGAAGAGGCCATGACCATGGCCGAGCGCATCGCCATCATGCACCTGGGCTGGATCGCCCAGGTGGGCAGCCCCATGGACATCTACGAGACCCCGGCGAGCCGGCTGGTCTGCGAGTTCATCGGCAGCGTCAACGTCTTCGACGGCGAGCTGACCGACGACGGTGCCGACCACGCCATCATCCACAGTCCGCAACTGGAGCGACCGATCTACATCGGTCACGGCATCAGCACCCGCGCCCAGGAAAAGCAGGTCACCTTCGCCCTGCGCCCCGAGAAACTGCTGATGGGCACCAGCCTGCCGGCGGATCACGAGCATCCCGACTACAACTGGTGCAGCGGCACCGTGCACGATATCGCCTACCTGGGCGGGCACTCGGTCTATCACGTCAAGCTGGGCACCGGCCCCATCGTCCAGTGCTTCATCGCCAATGCCGAGCGCCTCGGCAAGCGACCCACCTGGGATGACGCCGTGGTGGTGTACTGGGAAGACGACAGCGGCGTGGTACTGCAAGCATGACCAGACCTCCCTTGCTCAAGCGCCTGCTCGATGGCCGCCGCCTGACCATCGGCGTGCCCTTCGTGTGGCTGTTCCTGTTCTTCCTGCTGCCGTTCCTGATCGTGCTCAAGATCAGCTTCTCGGTCGCGGACGTGGCCATTCCGCCCTATACCGAGCTGTTCACCTACGCCGATCAGCAACTGGATATCGCGCTCAACTTCGGCAACTACCTGATGTTCGCCGACGATCCGCTGTATCTGGACGCCTACCTCGGCTCGCTGAAGATGGCCGGCATCAGCACCCTGATCTGTCTGCTGATCGGCTATCCCATGGCCTACGCCATCGCCCGGGCCAGTCGCGAGAAGCAGACGGTGCTGCTGCTGCTGATCATGATGCCGACCTGGACCGCCATCCTCATCCGCGTCTATGCCTGGATGGGGCTGCTGTCCACCAACGGCCTGATCAACAGCTTCCTGATGAATCTGGGGATCATCAGCAGTCCGCTGCAGATGCTCAACACCAATTTCGCGGTGTACCTGGGGATCGTCTATTCCTATCTGCCGTTCATGATCCTGCCGCTGTTCGCCAATCTGGTGAAGCATGACCTGACCCTGCTGGAAGCCGCTGGCGACCTGGGTGCCAGTCGCTTCACCAGCTTCTGGAGGATCACCGTGCCGCTGTCCAAGAACGGCATCATCGCCGGCTGCATGCTGGTGTTCATTCCGGCGGTGGGCGAGTTCGTCATTCCCGAGCTGCTGGGTGGCCCGGAGACCCTGATGATCGGCCGCGTGCTCTGGCAGGAATTCTTCAACAACCGTGACTGGCCGGTGGCCTCGGCCCTGGCGGTGGTGATGCTGGTGATCCTCATCGTGCCCATCGTGCTGTTCAACAGAAACCAAGCCAAGGAACTGGAGGGCAAGCTATGAAAGGCCTCAAGTTCACCAACCTGATGCTGGTGCTCGGGCTGCTGTTCATCTACCTGCCGATGGTCATCCTGGTCATCTACTCCTTCAACGAGTCGCGGCTGGTGACCGTCTGGGGCGGCTGGTCGGTGAAGTGGTACGTCGGCCTGCTGGACAATACCCAGCTGATGAGCGCGGTGTTCCGCTCGCTGGAGATCGCCTTCTACACGGCCATCTCTTCGGTGATCCTCGGCACCCTGGCGGCCTTCGTGCTGACCCGCATCCCGCGCTTCCGCGGCCGCACCGTCTTCGGCGGCATGGTCACGGCGCCGCTGGTGATGCCCGAGGTGATCACCGGTCTGTCGCTGCTGCTGCTGTTCGTCTCCATGGCGCAACTGATCGGCTGGCCGCAGGACCGCGGCGTGACCACCATCTGGATCGCCCACACCAGCTTCTGCTCCTCCTATGTGGCGGTGGTGGTCTCCTCGCGCCTGCGCGAACTGGACCTGTCCATCGAGGAGGCGGCCATGGACCTGGGCGCCCGGCCGTGGAAGGTGTTCCTGCTGATCACCATTCCCATGATCGCGCCCTCGCTGGCGGCGGGCGGCATGATGTCCTTCGCCCTGTCGCTGGACGACCTGGTGCTGGCGAGCTTCGTCTCGGGCCCCGGCTCGACCACCCTGCCCATGGAGGTGTTCTCCGCGGTGCGTCTGGGCGTGAAGCCGGAAATCAACGCCATCGCCAGCCTGATCCTCCTGGCGGTCTCGCTGTTCACCTTCTTCGCCTGGTACTTCACCCGCCGCGCCGAGAAGAAGCGCCTGCAGGGCCTGCAGGAAGCCATGGACGCCACGGCCTCGGAGATTACCCGGCGCGAACGCGAAACGGCGACCCTCATGGCGCCGCCGGCCAACAGCTGAGGATTGATGGAAAAGGCGGCCTCAGGGCCGCTTTTTTGTGTCCGATGGTCAGGGCTGCGACAAGCGCGACCGCTCTCGCGAGGCGCGATTTGATACCATTTGCCTTTTGCCAGGTAGCGCTCCCGCCATGAAACAGTACCTCGACCTGATGCGCCACGTGCGCGAACACGGCACCTTCAAGAGCGACCGCACCGGCACCGGGACCTACAGCGTCTTCGGCTACCAGATGAGATTCGATCTGGCCGAGGGCTTTCCCCTGGTCACCACCAAGAAGTGCCATCTGCGATCCATCATCCACGAGCTGCTGTGGTTCCTGCAGGGCGAGACCAACATCCGTTACCTCAAGGACAACGGCGTGTCCATCTGGGACGAGTGGGCCGACGAGAACGGCGAGCTGGGCCCGGTCTATGGCTACCAGTGGCGCAGCTGGCCGGCACCGGACGGTCGCCATATCGACCAGATCGCCGGGGTGGTGGACATGATCCGCGCCAAGCCCGACTCGCGGCGGCTGATCGTCTCGGCCTGGAATCCGGCGCTGGTGGACGAGATGGCGCTGCCACCCTGCCATGCGCTGTTCCAGTTCTATGTCGCCGATGGCCGGCTGAGCTGCCAGCTGTATCAGCGTTCCGCGGACATTTTCCTCGGCGTGCCCTTCAACATCGCCAGCTACGCGCTGCTGACCCTGATGGTGGCCCAGGTCACCGGACTGCAACCGGGCGAATTCATCTGGACCGGCGGTGATTGCCATCTCTATGCCAATCACCTGGAGCAGACCGATCTGCAGCTGACCCGCGAACCGCTGCCGCTGCCGACCATGAAGCTCAATCCGGCGGTCACGGACCTGTTCGCCTTCCGCTTCGAGGATTTCGAACTGGCAGGCTACCAGGCCCATCCGCACATCAAGGCGCCGGTCGCGGTCTGAGCCGGCGGCCGCCGCGCTCAGGCGCCGTTGCCGTGCTCAAGCACCTCGTCCACCAACTGGTCGGGCGCCTTGCGTACGTCCAGCACCTGGGCTTCCAGGTGATCCGGCGCCTCCAGGGTGTCGAGCTGGCTCTGCAGGAGCTTGGGATCGAAGAAATGCCCGCGGCGACTGCCAATGCGCTCGGCCAGCAGCTCGGGTGAGCCCTTGAGGAACAGCAGCCGGACGCCTTCCAGGCCGTTCAGCAGGCGATCGCGATAGACCTTCTTCAGCGCCGAGCAGGCGAACACCCGCGTGGTGCCTTCGGCCTGCGCCTGCTGCATGGCGTCGTGGATGGCATCCAGCCAGGGCCAGCGATCCTCGTCGGTGAGGGCGATGCCCTTGGCCATCTTGTCCTTGTTGGCCTGGCTGTGAAAGGTGTCGGCATCGTCGAAACGGCAGTCCAGCCGGCTGGCCAGGAGTTCGCCCAGGGTGGTCTTGCCACTGCCCGAAACGCCCATTATCAGATAGATCATCGTCGTCGCTCCGCGTGAGGATTCGCCTCGCTATAGAGTGTCTAGAGTGGCGTTTGCTCCGGGGTCAGGCGGCTGCTCCAGGTGGCGCCGATGGACGCGGCGATGATGCAGGCAAGGGCGAACCACTGGGCGACGCCCAGGATCTCGCCGAGGAATACCCAGCCGGAAAGGGCGCCCAGCGCCGGTTCCAGACTCATCAGGGTGCCGAAGGTGGCGGCCGGCAGGCGGGTCAGGACGACCATTTCCAGGGCATAGGGAATGGCCGTGGACATCAGCGCCAGGGCCAGCGCCAGCGGCCAGATTTCCGGTTGCAAGAGATTGCTGCCGCTGTGGACGATGCCGATGGGCAGCACGACCAGGGCGGCGATGGTCGCGCCGAAAGCCACCGTGCCGGTACCGTGAACCGCGCCGGCGCGCTTGCCCAGGACGATGTAGATCGCCCAGCAGGCGCCAGCCCCCAGGGCCAGGGTGGTGCCCAGCGGATCCAGTGCCGAGGCGTTGTGGCCGAAGGGCAGGAGCACGGCCAGGCCGGCCACCACCAGCACGATCCACAGCAGGTCCAGCCAGCGGCGCAGGGCGCACAGCGCCACCACCAGCGGACCGACGAATTCCAGGCCGACGGCGATGCCGATCGGCAGCCGCTGCATGGCCAGGTAGATGGTCAGGTTCATCACGCCCATGGCGACGCCATAGCCCAGCAGGCTGCCCAGCGCCGCGCGGCGGAAGTTGCGCCAGGGGCGCAGCACGATCAGCAGGACGAGAGCCGCGAAGATCAGCCGCAGGGTGGTGACGCCCACCGGATCGAGACGCAGGAACAGGGTCTTGGCCAGGCTGGCGCTGGTCTGGATCGAGGTCATGGCGACCAGCAGCAGGGCGACGGCAAACAGCGGAGAGCGGGCAGACATCGGCAGGGCTCGACTAGCGGGCCCGCCAGCATAGGTCATCCGGTCAGGGTCGCAAGGTTGGCTGCGACCTCAACGTGTTCTCGAGCGCTGCAGCAGCGATTCGGCGCTTTCGCGATTTTCCCGGACCTGCTCGATGAAGCGCTGCTGCTCTTCGCGCTGGGCCACCTGCACGCATTGCGCGTAGCCCGCGTCCCACCCCTGCTGGTAGGGCTTTTCCGCGGCGAAGCGACGGGCGTCCTTGTGCTCGTAACCGATGCCATTGACCGCCTGTTTGCCGGTCTGGCAACCGTCGCTGAAGCCATCGGCATAGGCCGGGGGATAGCCCTTGGCGATCAACTGGTCGTGGTAACTGGTGCAGGCCGCGAGACTGGCCAGCAGGATGAACAGCGAGGCGAGACGACGAGAGACAGCCATGGGAGCCTCCTCACGGGATACTACGTCTGATCCCTATGGAGAAAGCTTAGTTGGCGCCTGGTGAGAATTTCGTCAAAAAACGCCTGGGTTGAAAAATACCGACGGACGTCATGGCAAGCCCCTCGAACCGCTGCGCTTAAATACGCGGCGGAGCGCCGCTTGCCTTGCTTCGGCTGTCATCCCGGTCGCAGAATGCGGGCACTGCTTGCATGCCTGACAAGGACTTACGATGCACGATCCCGTCGCAGCCGGTCTCCGGCTCGCCCCTGATGAGCTGACCCGCCCCTTCGCCCCCGAACAGTTTTCCTTCGCCGATACCGATCAGCTCGAGCCCTTTCGCGGCATCCTGGGTCAGGAGCGCGCGGTGGAAGCCCTGCAGTTCGGCGTGGCCATGCCGCGGCCCGGCTACAACGTCTTTGTCATGGGCGAGCCGGGCACCGGTCGTTTCTCCTTCGTCCAGCGCTATCTCAAGGCCGAAGCCAAGCGCCAGCCGACGCCCAACGACTGGGTGTACCTGAATCACTTCGAAGAGCCCCGGGCGCCAAGCGTGCTGGAGCTGCCTCCCGGCGAGGGCGAGGCCTTCGTGGCCGACATGGCCCATTTCATCGACAACCTGCTGGCCACCTTTCCGGCGGTATTCGAGCATCCGGCCTTCCAGCAGAAGAAGAGCGCCATCGAGCGCGCCTTCAACCAGCGCTATGACCAGGCGCTGGACGTGGTGGAAAAGCTCGCCCTGGAAAAGGAAATCGCCCTCTACCGCGACGCCAACAATGTCGCCTTCACCCCGATGAAGGAAGGCAAGGCGCTGGATGAAGCCGACTTCGCCCAGTTGCCCGAGGCCGAGCGGGAGCGGTTCCACGCCGACATCTCCAGCCTGGAAGAGCGTCTCAACGAAGAGCTGGCCAGCCTGCCGCAGTGGCGCCGGGAATCGAGCAACCAGCTGCGTGCCCTGAACGAAGACACCATCATCCAGGCGCTGCAACCGCTGCTGGCGCCGCTGTCGGAAAAGTACAACGACAACCCCGGGGTCTGCGCCTATCTGCAGGCGATGCAGGTGGACCTGCTCAAGACGGTGGTCGAGCAACTGGCCGACGACGCCAAGCCCGACATGCAGCGGCGCAAGGAGCTGCGCGAGCAATACGAGCCCAATCTGATCATCGGCCACCACGTCACCGGTGGTGCCCCGGTGGTGTTCGAGTCCCACCCGACCTACGACAACCTCTTCGGTCGCATCGAGTACCAGTCCGATCAGGGCGCGCTCTACACCAACTACCGCCAGCTGCGCCCCGGCGCGCTGCACCGCGCCAATGGCGGCTTCCTCATCGTCGAGGCGGACAAGCTGCTGACCGAGCCCTTCGTCTGGGACGCCCTCAAGCGCGCCCTGCATTCGCGTCAGCTGAAGATGGAATCGCCGCTGGCCGAGCTGGGTCGGCTCACCGCCATGAGCCTGGCGCCGCAGCAGATCCCGCTGCAGCTCAAGGTCATCATCATCGGCTCGCGCAACATCTACTACACCCTGCAGGAGCTGGATTCGGACTTCCAGGAGATGTTCCGGGTGCTGGTGGACTTCGACGAGGAGCTGCCACTGCGCGATGAGAGCCTCGAGCAGTTCGCCCAGTTGCTCAAGACGCGCACCTCGGAAGAGGGCATGGCGCCCCTGACCTCGGCGGCCGTAGCGCGGCTGGCCACCTACAGCGCGCGGCTGGCCGAGCACCAGGGCCGGTTGTCGGCGCGTATCGGCGATCTGTTCCAGCTGGTCAGCGAAGCCGACTTCATCCGCCACCTGGCCGGCGACGAGCGTACCGACAAGGGCCATGTCGAGCGTGCACTCAAGGCCAAGGAAACCCGCACCGGTCGCGTCTGCGCCCGGGTGCTGGACGACATGCTGACCGGACTCATCCTCATCGACACCCAGGGCGCCGCGGTGGGCAAGTGCAACGGCCTCACCGTGCTGGAGGTGGCCGATTCCGCCTTCGGCATGCCGGCGCGCATCTCCGCCACGGTCTACCCGGGCGCCAGTGGCATCCTCGACATCGAGCGCGAGGTCAGCCTCGGACAACCCATCCACTCCAAGGGCGTGATGATCCTGACCGGCTACCTGGGCAGTCGCTATGCCCAGGAATTCCCGCTGTCGATCTCGGCCAGCATCGCCCTGGAGCAGTCCTATGGCTATGTCGATGGTGACAGCGCCTCCCTCGGCGAGGCCTGCACCCTGATCTCCGCGCTGTCCCGCACGCCGCTCAAGCAGTGCTTCGCCATTACCGGCTCCATCAACCAGTTCGGCGAGGTGCAACCGGTCGGCGGGGTGAACGAGAAGATCGAGGGCTTCTTCCGCCTCTGTCAGGCCCGCGGTCTGACCGGCGAGCAGGGCGTGATCATCCCGCGCGCCAACGTCACCAACCTGATGCTCGACGAGACCGTGCTGGCAGCGGTGCGCGAGGGGCTGTTCCATGTCTATGCCGTGCGCCAGGCGGACGAGGCTCTGTCGCTGCTGGTGGGCGAGCCCGCCGGGGCACCGGATGCCAAGGGTCGCTTCCCGGACGGCAGCGTCAATGCGCGCGTGGTACAGCGTCTCAAGGAAATCGCCGAGCTCGAGCTGGAAGATGAACTGGCCGACAAACTCAGTGATAACTCCAAGGCAAAAGGGAAAAACAACGAAGCGCAGGAGAACTGAGCTCCAGGGGGCAGGTCGGATTTTGTACAAGGCGTCGCAGCCCAAGTAGCACGGCGCCCAGACCCGCTTGCCCCCTGTTGACCAACAGGGTTGTCCACAGCCTTTGTGGATACCTCTGGCCTAGGAACGGCGAGCATTGAGCGCTTCGAGAGGATGACGCCATGTCCCGCACCATTACCCTGATCCGTCCCTGCCTGGGCCTCGTCACCCGTATCGAATGCGAAATCAAGCCGCTCGGTCAGGAACAGGGCCTCTGGACCCTGTTGTGCGCCGCCGGCCTGAATGGCCAGCAGCCCACCGCAATCAAGGCCCAGGGGCCTTTCCACGGTCCCAAGGCGGCCGAAGGCGTCATGACCGCCATCGCCGAAAACCTGGTGGAACAGGGCTATATCCAGGTCGAAGAGACCCAGATCTGGCGCCTGCACATGCAGAGCGAGCTGCGCAAGATGAACGGCGAACGTGCCCACCAGCAGGTGCGTTTCCAGGTCGGCCCCGACGCCTGAGTCAGGTACAACCTGCCGCATTGGTCCGCCCGCACCGCCCCGGTATACTCGCCCGGCCCTGGTAATCCGAGCGAGTCTGCATGGAACGTCTGATCGAAAAAGCCCTTTACGCCTCCCGCTGGCTGCTGGCCCCCATCTATCTGGGGTTGTCCCTGGCGTTGGTCCTGCTGGCGCTCAAGTTCTTTCAGGAAGTCTTCCACGTCCTGCCGCACATCTTCCAATCCACCGAAGCCGAACTGATCCTGCTGGTCCTGTCGCTTATCGACATGGCGCTGGTGGGTGGCCTGCTGGTCATGGTGATGATCTCCGGCTACGAGAATTTCGTCTCCCAGCTGGACATCGATGAAGGCTCGGAAAAGCTCAGCTGGCTGGGCAAGATGGATTCGGGCTCGCTGAAGAACAAAGTGGCTGCCTCCATCGTCGCCATCTCCTCGATCCACCTGCTGCGCATCTTCATGGATGCCCAGAACACCAATCCCGAATACCTCAAGTGGTACGTGATCATCCATCTGGTGTTCGTGGTCTCGGCCTTCGCCATGGGCTATCTGGATCGGCTGACCAAGCACTGACGGGCCGGGCGGCCACTTGTCCGCCGCCGGCAGCTTTCGTTTACGCTTTGTGGATTGCGCCGCTGCGCTTGCTTGTCCTAGGTTGTCGAATGCTCACAGCTGCCGATCGATACCAACCCTGGCGTCGATCGCGACCCGGAGGTTTCCATGCAATTGCCGGAATTGACCCAGCGCGCCCAGGCCGGCGAGGTCCGTGAACTCAATCTGCTGTCCATCGAGGGCGGCTTCTATGTGCTCGAGGTGCTCACCCAGGACGGTCGCACGCGGCTGACCGGCCGGGATGGCCACTTCTACCGCCTGGGCTCCGCTGCCCAGGCCCGCCGTCTGCTGGCCGACCTGCCGCCGCTGCCGTGCTTTCTCATCCAGCACAGCGCCTATGACGAGATGGTCGGCATGGCGCCACGCTCCTCGGAACCCCTGAAGATCCCGCTGAACTACCGGAACGCCTCTTGAGCAACGGCGCCGTCCGGCGCCTGCTGCCGATCCTTGGCGATCAGTTGTCGCCCCGGCTGGCCTCCCTGCGTAATGCCGATCCCGTGCAAGACGTGCTGCTGCTCGCCGAGGTCCAGGAAGAAACCAGCTACGTCCCGCACCATCCGCGCAAGATCGCCCTGATCTTCAGCGCCATGCGCCACTTCGCCAGCGAGATGCGCACGCATGGCTTCCAGGTCCATTACCGCACCCTGAATGACCCGGACAACCAGAGCTCGCTGCCGGCCGAGATCGCTTTCTGGGCGAAGAGGACGGGCGCGTGCGAGGTTCATCTGACCGAAACCGGCGAATGGCGTCTGGAACAGGCCTTGCGGGGTCTCGCTCTGGCGGTGCCTGTGCAGTGGCACGGCGACGACCGATTCCTCTGCAGCCGCGGCGCCTTCGCCCGCTGGGCCGGGGCCCGCACCGAGTTGCGCATGGAGGCCTTCTACCGCGGCATGCGCAGACGACACGGCTGGTTGATGGAAGGGGAGGATGAACCCTGTGGCGGGGTCTGGAATCTGGACAGGGACAATCGCAAGGCCCTGCCCAGGCACCATTCTGTCCCCGAGCCCTTCAGCTGTCCGCCCGATGCCTGTACCCGGGAAGTGCTCGACCTGGTCGGGCAGCGCTTCGCCCATCACTATGGCCGGCTGGAGGGCTTCGACTATCCGGTGACCCGTACCGATGCCGAGCGCCTCTGGCAGCATTTCCTCGCGTCGGGTCTGCGCGACTTCGGCCGCTACCAGGACGCCATGGCCCATGGCGAGCCCTATCTGCATCACGCGCGGATCAGCGCGGCACTCAATATCGGGCTGCTGGACCTGCGTCAGCTCTGCGCCGACGTGGACGCCGCCTATCGCGAGGGCAGGGTGCCGCTCAACAGCGCCGAGGGTTTTCTGCGTCAACTGATCGGTTGGCGGGAGTACGTCCATGGCGTCTACTGGCTGCGCATGCCCGACTACCGGGAGCTCAATGTGCTGGGCAATAGCCGGGCGCTACCGGAGTTCTACTGGACCGGGACGACCCGCATGGCCTGCATGCGCGAAGCCATCGGCCAGACCCTGGCGCTGGGTTACGCCCACCATATCCAGCGGCTGATGGTCACCGGCAACTTCGCCCTGCTGGCCGGCATCGCGCCCCAGGCCATCGGCGAGTGGTACCTGGCGGTCTATCTGGATGCCTTCGAGTGGGTCGAGCTGCCCAACACCCAGGCCATGGTAATGCACGCGGACGGTGGCTATCTGGCGAGCAAGCCCTATTGCGCCAGCGGCCAGTACATCCGTCGCCAGTCCGACTATTGCAAGGGCTGCCACTATCAGGTCGGCGAGGCGCTGGGCGAGCGGGCCTGCCCCTTCAATGCCCTCTACTGGCATTTCCTGATCCGCCATCGCGGGCGCTTCGCCGACTATCCGCGCATGCTCAATCTCTATCGCAATCTCGATCGTCAGACGCCCGAACGGCAACAGGCGCTGTGGCAGCGGGGCGAGGCACTGCTGGCACGTCTCGACGCAGGAGAATCCCTATGAAGAAGGCCGATCTGCCCACCAAGCTCTGTCCGGTCTGCCAACGGCCCTTCACCTGGCGCAAGAAGTGGGAGCGCGACTGGGACGAGGTGCGCTACTGCTCCGAGCGCTGTCGCCGGCAGCGTGGCAGCCTGGGCGGCGGCGAGTCGAGTCGCTGATGTGCTAGGCTCGGCTCCTTTTTGACGATGGAAAGGCTGCAATGAACGACATTCTGCTCGACACCGACGAAGCCCGCGTCAGCTATGGCATCGGCCGCCAATTGGGCGATCAGCTGCGCCAGAATCCGGTCCCCGGCATGCAGCTGGCAGCCGTGCTCGCCGGTCTCAACGAGGCCTTCGACGGCCAGGAGTCCCGGGTGGACGTCGAGTCGCTGAACGCCAGCTTCCGGGTCATCCGCGAGCGCATGCAGGCGGAAGCCCAGATCAAGGCCGCCGCGGCCGCCCAGGAAGGCGTCGACTACCTGAAGGCCAATGCCGAGCGCCCTGGCGTCGTGGTGCTGCCGTCCGGTCTGCAATACGAGGTGCTCACCCAGGGTGAAGGCGCTACGCCGACTCGCGAAGACCAGGTGCGTACCCACTACCACGGCACCCTCATCGACGGCAGCGTGTTCGACAGCTCCTACCAGCGCGGCCAGCCGGCCGAGTTTCCGGTGGGCGGCGTGATCGCCGGCTGGACCGAAGCCCTGCAACTGATGCCTGCCGGCAGCAAGTGGCGCCTGCATGTGCCCAGTGAACTGGCCTATGGCGCCCAGGGCGTCGGCGGCATCCCGCCGCACAGCGTGCTGGTGTTCGACGTGGAGCTGCTCGACGTCCTTTAAGAGCGACCAACAAAACTACTGCGCGTCCGCCAGGCGGGTGCGTGCCGTGCTCGAAATCCTCATGTACCACTTGTACATTGCGGTTTCTGCGCTCCGCGCGCACCCGCCTAACAACCGCTCGCTACGTTCTGTTGGCCACTCTCCGGCCTTCAGCAGTCCAGCCGCAGCGCCTCGTTGTCCGGGCGCAGCGCCAAGGCGTAGCTGAACAGGAAGACCTGGCGGATCTGCTCCTTCACCACCCGCGGTTCGCTGGAGGTGAGGCTGTGCAGGTCCAGCTCGCCCAGGTCCTTGAGTTCTTCCAGGGCCGTCTCGTCCAGTTCCGCGCAGACCTTGCCGGTTTCCCGGTTGAGGATGCGCAGATAGGGGTGCGGCCGGTCCAGCCAGGCGTCGATCAGATAAGTCATGGCAAGAGCTCCTGCTGTGCTATTTATGAGAATAATTCTTATTCGCTAAATAGCAAGCCGATTACCTGACTTTTTTAGTAGGACATGAAAAAGCCCGCAGTCTGGCGACGGCGGGCCTGGTCAGTCGACGGCAGGCCTCAGTGGGTACGGGCCACCGAGAAGCGACCCAGGTCGGCGAGCGCGTCGCGATATTCGCTGGCGGGCAGGGCATCCAGGCAGGCGATGGCCCGCTCGGCGAATTCCTGCGCCTTGCGCGCGGTATAGTCGAGGGCGCCGGCGGCTTCGACGGCGGCGCGCACGCCTTCCAGATCCTGGCTGCCGCCCTGGCGGATCGCCTGGCGTACCAGTGCGGCCTGTTCGGCAGTGCCTTCGCGCATGGTCACGATCAGCGGCAGGGTCGGTTTGCCTTCGGCCAGGTCGTCACCGACGTTCTTGCCCAGGGCCACGGCGTCGCCCTGGTAGTCGAGCAGGTCGTCGACCAGCTGGAAGGCCACGCCCAGATGATCGCCATAGCGGCGCAGGGCGTCCGCCTGTTCGGCGCTGGCGTCGGCCAGGATCGCCGCACTGTGGGTGGAGGCCTCGAAGAGCATGGCGGTCTTGCCGCGAATGACCTCCATGTAGATCTCTTCGGTGGTGCTGGCGTCGCGGATCTTCGACAGCTGCAGCACCTCGCCCTCGGCGATGACGCGAGTGGCCTGGGAGATGATGCGCATCACCTCCATGGAGCCCAGCGCCACCATCATCTCGAAGGAGCGGGCATAGAGGAAGTCGCCGACCAGCACGCTGGGGGCATTGCCCCAGAGGGCGTTGGCGGTGGAGCGGCCGCGGCGCATCCCCGAGGCATCGACGACATCGTCGTGCAGCAGGGTGGAGGTGTGCAGGAATTCGATGGTCGCCGCCAGCAGCTGCAGATCGTGGTCGGCGCGCCCGAGCGCCTTGCCGGCCAGCAGGACCAGCAGCGGACGCAGGCGTTTGCCGCCCGCGGAGACGATGTAGTCGCCAATCTTCTCGACCAGCGGCACGCGCGAGGTCAGCTGCTGGCGGATGATGCCGTCTACGGCGGCGAAATCGTCCGTCACCACGCGATAGAAGGACTGGGATTGCTGCGTCATTGAGAGGTGTCCACTGGAGGTCCGGGCAATATTCAGGCGGCCGGATGGCGCATGACCGCCAGACTATGCCCTAGGGACCGGCACGAGTGCCATGCCCAGGGATTGCCATCGCGCTCCCGCGGCTCGCCGCTCCTGCCGATTCGGCTGGGCACCGGCCCGGCATGGCCGCTGAACGAGGTTGCGCGGCATGCTAGGGGTGGGGTGGGGGGCTGTCAAGGCGCGGGCGGACGGCTCTTGCCTCCTGGCCCGGGCTTGCGTAGAATCGCGGGCCCTGAACATTCCTAGGGTTAACCCCCTGTCTTACGCAATTGCGCGGCGGTCCTTCCGGTCCCGTGCAGCCATGCCGGTCGACGATACCTCCTATAAAGCACCGGGTGAGCAGGTTTAACGGAGATTTACCATGTCCTACGCAGTTATCGTTACCGGTGGCAAGCAATACAAGGTCGCCGAAGGCGAATACCTGAAGGTCGAGAAGCTCGACATCGCCACCGGTGAAACCGTCACCTTCGACCAGGTTCTGCTGGTTGGCAACGGTGACGACGTCAAGATCGGTCTGCCGGTCGTTGATGGTGCCAAAGTGACCGCCGAAGTGACCGCCCAGGGCCGTCACGACAAGGTCACCATCATCAAATTCCGTCGTCGTAAGCATCACATGAAGCGTCAGGGCCACCGTCAGTGGTTCACCGAAATCAAGATCACTGGCATCCAGGCCTGATCTCGCCTCTAACGGAGAATTGACTCATGGCACACAAAAAAGCGGGTGGTTCTACTCGTAACGGTCGCGATTCCGAAAGCAAACGCCTTGGCGTGAAGCTGTACGGCGGCCAGGTCGTCAAGGCCGGCAACATCATCGTGCGTCAGCGCGGCACCCAGTACCATGCCGGTTACGGCGTGGGCCTCGGAAAGGATCACACCCTGTTCGCGAAAGTGGACGGCGTGATCAAGTTCGACGTGAAGGGCGCCTTTGGCCGTCGTTACGTGAGCATCGTCGCCGCCGCCTAAGGCCCGTGACGAAAGAAAAGCCCTGTCTACCCGACGGGGCTTTTTCGTTTGTAGTTAAGCTATTTCCCTTGTAGTTAAGCTATTTCCTTGTTTGCAGCGGCCCGCGAGCGCGGGAGGTCCAGATGAAATTCGTCGATGAAGTATCCATACACGTAAAAGCGGGTGACGGCGGCAACGGCATGATGAGTTTCCGCCGGGAGAAATTCATCGAGAAGGGTGGCCCCAATGGCGGTGACGGCGGCGATGGCGGGTCGATCTGGCTTGAAGCCGACATCAACCTGAACACCCTGGTCGATTACCGTTACACCCGACGTTTCACCGCGCAGAACGGTGAAAAGGGCGGGAGCACCGAGTGCACCGGCGCCAAGGGTGAAGACCTGGTGCTGCCGGTACCCGTGGGCACCACGGTGATCGATGCGGCGACCCAGGAGATCATCGGCGACCTGACCCAGCCCGGTCAGCGCATCCGTGTGGTCCAGGGCGGCTGGCACGGCCTCGGCAATACCCGTTTCAAGTCCAGCACCAACCGTGCGCCGCGGCAGACCACGCCCGGCAAGCCCGGCGAAGAGCGTGATCTCAAGCTGGAGCTCAAGGTGCTGGCGGACATCGGCCTGCTCGGCCTGCCCAATGCCGGCAAGAGCACCTTCATCCGTGCGGTGTCGGCTGCCAAGCCCAAGGTGGCGGACTATCCCTTCACCACCCTGGTGCCGAACCTGGGTGTGGTCAGCGTGGGGCGCTTCAAGAGCTTCGTGGTCGCCGACATTCCGGGGCTGATCGAGGGTGCCTCCGAAGGCGCCGGTCTGGGGATCCGTTTCCTCAAGCACCTGGCGCGAACCCGCCTGCTGCTGCACCTTGTCGACATGGCACCGCTGGATGAGAGCGATCCGGCCGAGGCTGCCGAGACCATCATCAACGAGCTCACCAAGTTCAGCCCGGCGCTCGGCGAACGTGACCGCTGGCTGGTGCTGAACAAGGCCGACCAATTGCTCGACGACGAGCGCGAAGAGCGCCTCAAGGCGGTGGTCGAGCACCTGGACTGGCAGGGTCCGGTCTTTGTCATCTCCGCGCTTGAGCGCGAAGGGACCGAGCAGCTCTGTCAGGCGATCATGCAGTATCTCGACGAGCGCACCCTGCGCCTTGCCGAGGATCCGGCCTATGCCGAAGCGCTGGAAGAACTCGATCAGCGCATCGAGGACGAGGCGCGGGCACGGCTGCAGGCGCTGGATGACCAGCGTGCCCTGCGTCGTTCCGGGGTCAAGGCGGTGGACGATGCCGATGACGACTTCGATGACGAAGACGACGGCGACGGTCCGGAAATCTTCTACGTACGGTAAGAAAGGAGCTTGCCCATGCGTGATCAGGTGTCTGGCGCCCAGCGCTGGGTGGTAAAGATCGGCAGTGCCCTGCTGACCGACGACGGTCGTTGTCTGGACGGTGGGGCCATGGCCGGTTGGGTCGAGCAGATGGTGGCTCTGCACCAGGCGGGCATCGAGCTGGTACTGGTGTCCTCGGGTGCGGTGGCGGCTGGCATGAGCCGGCTCGGCTGGGCGCAGCGCCCGACCGCCATCAACGAGTTGCAGGCGGCCGCGGCGGTAGGGCAGATGGGGTTGGTGCAGGCCTGGGAATCCAGCTTTGCCGAGCACCAGGTACAGACCGCGCAGATCCTGCTGACCCATGACGACCTGTCCGATCGCAAGCGCTATCTCAACGCCCGCAGTACCTTGCGGACGCTGGTGAGCCTGGGCGTGGTGCCGGTGATCAACGAAAACGATACCGTCGTGACCGACGAGATTCGTTTTGGCGACAACGACACCCTGGCGGCCCTGGTGGCCAACCTGGTCGAGGCTGATCTGCTGGTCATCCTTACCGATCGCGATGGCATGTTCGACGCCGATCCGCGCAACAACCCCGACGCCAGTCTTATCAGCGAGGCGCGTGCCGACGATCCGGCCCTGGATCTGGTCGCTGGCGGTACCGGTGGTGCCCTGGGGCGTGGCGGCATGCAGACCAAGCTGCGTGCTGCCCGTCTGGCGGCGCGTTCCGGTGCCTATACCGTCATCGTCGGCGGGCGTATCCAGCAGGTGCTCAGTCGCCTGCAGCAGGGCGAGCAGCTGGGGACCCTGTTGTCACCCGAGCGCGGCCTGGTGGCGGCGCGCAAGCAGTGGCTGGCCGGGCATCTGCAGGTGCGCGGCACCCTGCGCCTGGATGCGGGCGCGGTGCAGGCCCTGGTGGGCGGTCATCGCAGTCTGTTGCCGGTGGGGGTGCGGGAGCTGGAAGGCAGCTTCCGGCGTGGCGAGATGGTCGCCTGCGTCGGTCCGGATGGGCGCGAAGTGGCGCGTGGCCTGGTCAACTACAGTGCGACCGAAGCGCGGCGCATCCTGGGGCGGCCCTCGGATGCCATCGTCGTCGAGCTGGGCTACGTCTACGAGCCCGAACTGATCCACAGGGACAACCTGGTCCTGGTCTGACGATCGTCGAGCCTGGCGCTTCTCCGGAGGCGTTAGGCTCTTGAATCGCAGGCAATAAAAAACCGGCCTAGGCCGGTTTTTTGTTCGAACGCTTATCAGGCAGCGGCGGGGGTAGCCAGGGCCTTGATGTGAGCGTTCAGGCGGCTCTTGTGACGAGCGGCCTTGTTCTTGTCGATGATGCCCTTGTCGGCCATGCGGTCGATGACCGGAACGGCAGCAACGTAAGCGGACTTGGCTTTTTCCAGGTCCTTGGCTTCGATCGCCTTGACGACGTTCTTGATGTAGGTACGCACCATGGAGCGCAGGCTCGCATTGTGGCTGCGACGCTTCTCAGCCTGTTTGGCGCGTTTTTTGGCGGAGGGGGAGTTAGCCACCGTGGAGCTCCTTCGAAAAAGACTGTATTGGGTACAGAGCGAACTCTGTAGCAAGTACAGAGCTAAATTAAGGTCGCGAATCTTGACGTCCCTGGCGGCGGCTGTCAAGGCCGTCTGGATGGATATCCGGCTGGTCGCCGATGAAGGGCCTCGTTACACTCGATCGCTTGTGCCCATCGCACGACTGCGCTCGCGCGCTTCCTTCGTCACGTCCCGCTGCGTTCACCGAGTCCTCTCCCAGTCATGAATCTGCTCAAGTCCCTGGCCGCCGTCAGCTCCATGACCATGCTGTCCCGCGTGCTGGGTTTCGTGCGCGACACCATCGTCGCCCGCACCTTTGGCGCCGGCATGGCCACCGATGCCTTCTTCGTCGCCTTCAAGCTGCCCAATCTCCTGCGCCGCATCTTCGCCGAGGGCGCCTTTTCCCAGGCCTTCGTACCCATCCTGGCCGAATACAAGGCCCAGCAGGGCGAGGAGGCCACCCGGACCTTCCTGGCCTATGTCAGCGGCCTGCTGACCCTGGTGCTGGCGGTGGTCACGGTGCTGGGCATGCTGGCCGCGCCCCTGGTGATCTGGATCACCGCGCCGGGCTTTGCCGATACCCCGGAGAAATTCGCCCTCACGTCCAGCCTGCTGCGGGTGACCTTTCCCTACATCCTGCTGATCTCCCTGGCCTCCCTGGCCGGCGCCGTGCTCAATACCTGGAACAGATTCAACGTACCGGCCTTCGTGCCGACCCTGCTCAACATCAGCATGATCATCTTCGCGCTGTTCCTGACGCCCTATTTCGATCCGCCGATCATGGCGCTGGCCTGGGCGACCCTGGTGGGTGGCCTGGCCCAGTTCCTCTATCAGCTGCCACACCTCAAGCGCATCGGCATGCTGGTGCTGCCGCGGCTGAATCTGCGCGACACCGGTGTCTGGCGGGTCATGAAGCAGATGGGGCCGGCGATCCTCGGGTCTCGGTCAGTCAGATCTCGCTGATCATCAACACCATCTTCGCCTCCTTCCTGGCGGCCGGCTCGGTGTCCTGGATGTACTACGCCGATCGCCTGATGGAGTTGCCTTCGGGAGTGCTCGGCGTGGCGCTCGGGACCATCCTGCTGCCGGCGCTGTCGCGCACCTACGCCAAGGCTGATCGCCAGGAGTATTCGCGACTGCTCGACTGGGGGCTGCGACTCTGCTTCCTGCTGGTGCTGCCCTGTTCCGCGGCCCTGGCGCTGCTGTCCGAGCCGCTGACCGTCTCGCTGTTCCAGTACGGTCGCTTCGATGCCCATGACGCCCTGATGACCCAGCGGGCGCTGGTCGCCTATGCCGTGGGACTGCTCGGCATCATCCTGGTCAAGGTGCTGGCGCCGGGCTTCTATGCCCAGCAGAACATCAAGACGCCGGTAAAGATCGCCATCTTCACCCTGGCGGTGACCCAGGTGCTCAACCTGATCCTGATCGGGCCGCTGCAGCACGTCGGCCTGGCCCTGGCCATAGGTCTGGCGGCCTGTCTCAACGCCGGCCTTTTATTCTGGCAGTTGCGCCGCCATAACCTGTTCATCCCCCAACCGGGCTGGACGGGCTTCCTGCTCCGGCTGCTGATCGCGGTGGCGGTGATGACCGCCGTCCTGTTCGGTCTGATGCAGCTGTTGCCCAGCTGGAGCGAAGGACTGATGTGGCAGCGCCTGCTGCGTCTGGGCGGCCTGGTCGCGGCGGGGGTGCTGGCCTATTTCGCCAGTCTCTTCCTGCTCGGCTTCCGCGTGCGCGACTTCAATCGGCGCGCGGTGCTGTGATTGCACAAGGCCGGGTGTGCGCCTGTCCTCGCGGCGGGCATCCGGATATAATCGATTAATTTCTGAGCAATCCCTATCCATGCAGCTGTTTCGCGGTCTCCATCATCTCGACGCCTTTCCCAAGGGCTGCGTTGCCACCATTGGCAACTTCGACGGGGTTCACCTGGGGCACCAGGCCATCCTCGCGCGGCTGCGTGAGCGAGCGGCGGAGCTCGGGGTGCCCAGTTGCGTGGTGATCTTCGAACCGCAGCCCCGCGAATTCTTCCTGCCCGACATCGCGCCGGTGCGCCTGACCCGCCTGCGCGAGAAGCTGGAATGCTTCGCGCGCCTGGGCGTCGACAACGTGCTCTGCCTGAATTTCAATCGGCGGCTGCGCGAGTTGTCCGCCGAGGCCTTCGTTCAGCAGGTGCTGGTGGACGGCCTGGGGGTGAAGCACCTGGAGATCGGCGACGACTTCCGCTTCGGCTGCGACCGCGCCGGCGACTTCACCTACCTGAATCTGGCCGCCCGCGACCATGGCTTCACCCTGGAAGCCGCCACCACCGTCGAGCTGGACGGCCTGCGGGTGAGTAGCACCCTGATCCGCCAGGCTCTGGCCGACGGCGATCTGGCCCTGGCCGCGCGCATGCTGGGACGCCCCTACAGCCTTTCGGGGCGGGTATTGCACGGCCAGAAGCTGGCGCGTCAGCTGGGTTGGCCCACGGCCAACGTTCAGCTCAAGCGGCGCCGACCGCCGCTGCGCGGCGTCTATCTGGTCAGCAGCCTGATCGATGGGCAGGTGGTACCCGGTGTGGCCAACATTGGCCAGCGACCGACGGTGCAGGGCGATGGCCGTCCGCATCTGGAAATCCATCTGCTGGACTTTTCCGGCGACCTCTATGGTCGCCACCTCAGCGTGACCTTCGTGCAGAAGGTCCGCGACGAACAGAAATTCGCCTCTCTGGAGGCCCTCAAGGCGGCGATCGAAGCGGACGTCGCCACGGCCCGCGCCTACTGGCAGGGGCAACCGTCAACGAGCCTGGACTGACATGACCGATTACAAAGCGACGCTCAACCTGCCGGAAACGGCATTCCCGATGAAAGCCGGCCTGCCGCAGCGCGAGCCGGAAGCGCTCAAGCGCTGGCAGGACATCGACCTGTACGGGAAGCTGCGCGCCATCGGCAAGGGCCGTCCGACCTTCATCCTGCATGACGGTCCGCCCTATGCCAACGGCAGCATCCACATCGGTCATGCGCTGAACAAGATCCTCAAGGACATCATCACCCGCTCCAAG
Organism: Pseudomonas oryzihabitans; assembly: GCF_014522265.1. Lineage (GTDB taxonomy): Bacteria > Pseudomonadota > Gammaproteobacteria > Pseudomonadales > Pseudomonadaceae > Chryseomonas > Chryseomonas aestiva. The sequence continues at coordinate 628,865 of NZ_CP017024.1, read as the reverse complement.
ACCCTGGCCGGCTTCGATGCCCCCTATGTGCCGGGCTGGGACTGCCATGGCCTGCCCATCGAGCACAAGGTGGAAACCACCTTCGGCAAGAATCAGCCGGCGGACCTGACCCGCGAGCGCTGCCGCGCCTATGCCAGCGAGCAGATCGAAGAGCAGAAGGCCGGCTTCGTCCGCCTGGGCGTGCTGGGTGACTGGAGCAATCCCTACCTGACCATGAACTTCGCCAACGAGGCCGGCGAGATCCGCGCGCTGGGCGAACTGGTCCAGAAGGGCTTCGTCTTCAAGGGCCTGAAGCCGGTCAATTTCTGCTTCGACTGCGGCTCGGCCCTGGCCGAGGCCGAGGTGGAGTACCAGGACAAGCGCTCCGACGCCATCGACGTGGCCTTCCCGATCGCCGATGCCGACAAGCTGGCAGCCGCCTTCGGCCTCGGCGCGCTGGCCAAGCCGACCGCCATCGTCATCTGGACCACCACCCCCTGGACCATCCCGGCCAACCAGGCGCTCAACGTGCATCCCGAATTCACCTATGCGCTGGTGGATGTCGGCGACCGCCTGCTGCTGCTGGCCGAGGAGCTGGTGGAAAGCTGCCTGGCGCGCTACGGCCTGCAGGGCGAGGTGATCGCCACCGCCCCGGGTACCGCCCTGGAGCTGATCAACTTCCGCCACCCGCTGTACGAGCGGCTGTCGCCCATCTACCTGGCCGAGTACGTCGAGCTGGGCGCCGGGACCGGTGTGGTGCACTGTTCGCCCGCCTATGGCGAGGACGACTTCCGCATCTGCAAGCAATACGGCCTGAGCAACGACGACATCCTCAATCCGGTGCAGAGCAATGGCGTCTACGCCGAGTCGCTGCCGCTGTTTGGTGGCCAGTTCATCTGGAAGGCCAATCCGGCCATCGTCGCCACGCTGCAAGAGGCGGGCGCGCTGCTCAAGCACGAAGCGATCAATCACAGCTACATGCACTGCTGGCGCCACAAGACCCCGCTGATCTATCGCGCCACTGCCCAGTGGTTCGTCGGCATGGACAAGCAGCCCAACGAAGGCGCCACCCTGCGCGAGCGCTCCCTGGCGGCCATCGAGCAGACCCAGTTCGTCCCGGCCTGGGGCCAGGCGCGGCTGCACGGCATGATCGCCGGCCGTCCCGACTGGTGCATCTCGCGCCAGCGCAACTGGGGTGTGCCGATTCCCTTCTTCACTCACAAGGAAAGCGGCGAGCTGCATCCGCGCACCGTCGAATTGATGGAAGAGGTCGCCCAGCGCGTCGAGCGCGAGGGCATCGAAGCCTGGTTCAAGCTCGATCCCGCCGAACTGCTCGGCGAAGAAGCCGGTCAGTACGACAAGAGTCGCGACACCCTCGACGTCTGGTTCGATTCCGGCACCACCCACTGGCACGTGCTGCGTGGCTCCCATGCCGAGCTGGCCCATGACCAGGGTCCGGTAGCCGATCTCTACCTTGAGGGTTCCGACCAGCATCGCGGCTGGTTCCACTCCTCGCTGCTGACCGGTTGCGCCATCGACGGCCATGCCCCCTACAAGGAACTGCTGACCCACGGTTTCACCGTGGACGAACAGGGCCGCAAGCAGTCCAAGTCGCTGGGCAACGTGGTCGCTCCGCAAAAGGTCATCGACAGCCTGGGTGCCGACATCCTGCGTCTCTGGGTCGCCTCGACCGACTACACCGGCGAGATGGCCGTCTCCGACCAAATCCTGCAGCGCAGCGCCGACTCCTATCGTCGCATCCGCAACACCGCGCGCTTCCTGCTCTCCAACCTGTCCGGCTTCGATCCGGCGGTCAATAGTGTCGCCCCCGAGGACATGATCGACCTGGATCGCTGGGCCGTGGATCGCGCCCTGCTGCTGCAGCAGGAAATCGAGCAGGCCTACGCCGAGTACCGCTTCCTCAACGTCTACCAGAAGGTGCACAACTTCTGCGTGCAGGAGCTGGGCGGCTTCTACCTCGACATCATCAAGGACCGCCAGTACACCACCGGCGCCGACAGCCTGCCGCGGCGTTCCTGCCAGACCGCGCTGTATCTCATCGCCGAAGCCTTGGTGCGCTGGATCGCGCCCATCCTGTCCTTTACCGCCGACGAGATCTGGCAGTACCTGCCGGGCGAGCGTGAAGAGTCGGTGATGCTGACCACCTGGTACGACGGCCTCTTCGCCCTGCCCGAGGGCGCGACCCTGGATCGCGCCTACTGGGATCAGGTGATGGCGGTCAAGGCCGCGGTCAACAAGGAGCTGGAGAACCAGCGCGCCGCCAAGACCCTGGGTGGCAGCCTGCAGGCGGAGATCACCCTCTACGCCGACAGCGCCCTGCAGACCGTACTGGAGGCCCTGGGCAACGAACTCAGATTCGTGCTGATCTCGTCCCAGGCCGCTGTCCAGCCGCTGGAAAAGGCCCCGGAAGGCGCCGTGACCAGCGAACTGAGTGGACTCAAGCTGGTGGTGCGCAAGTCCGAGGCCCCCAAGTGCGCCCGTTGCTGGCATCACAGCCACAGCGTCGGCCAGGATGCCGCACACCCGGAGATCTGCGAGCGTTGCGTGACCAACGTCTACGGCGCAGGCGAGGTACGTGAGCATGCGTGACGCCCAGCGTTTCGGTGCCTTGCCCTGGTTGGCCCTGAGTGTGCTGGTGATCCTGCTGGATCAGCTGACCAAGCTTTACTTCCAGGCCAACCTGTCGCTTTACCAGCAGGTGCCGGTGATTCCGGACATCCTCAGCTGGACCCTGGCCTACAACCCGGGCGCTGCCTTCAGCTTCCTGGCCGATCACTCCGGCTGGCAGCGCTGGTTCTTCGCCGGCATCGCGGCGGTGGTGAGCGTGGTCCTGGTGGTCTGGCTCAAGCGCCTGCGCAACGACACCTGGACCGCCATCGCCCTGGCCCTGATCCTTGGTGGCGCCCTGGGCAATCTCTATGACCGCCTGGTGCTGGGCCACGTCATCGACTTCATCCTGGTGCACTGGCGCCAGGAGTGGTACTACCCGGCTTTCAACCTGGCCGACAGCGCCATCACCGTCGGTGCCGTGATGCTGGCCCTGGACATGTTCCGCAAGAAGAAGCCCGAGGAAGCCCATGGCTGAAATCACCATCGGCCCGGATACCCGGGTCACCCTGCATTTCGCCATCAAGCTGCAGAACGGCGACGTGGTGGACAGCACCTTCGACAAGGCGCCGGCCACCTTCACCGTTGGCGACGGCAATCTGCTGCCCGGTTTCGAGCAGGCGTTGTTCGGCCTGGAAGCCGGTACCAAGACCAGCCTGACCATTCCACCGGAGCGCGGCTTCGGCCAGCCCAACGACGGCAACCTGCAGACCATGGCCCGGGACGACTTCAGTGACATGGAGCTGTCGCCCGGTCTGCTGATCATCTTCGGCGACGCCGCCGGTGGCGAGATGCCTGGCGTGGTCAAGAGCTACGACGACGAGCAGGTGATCATCGACTTCAACCACCCGCTGGCCGGCCGTGTGCTGACCTTCGACGTGGACATCCTGGCCATCGAGCCTGCCGTCTCCCACTGATCTACCGCCGCCCGTGAAGCGGGCAGAGGAGCCTATGCAGATCAAGCTCGCCAATCCCCGCGGCTTCTGCGCCGGCGTGGACCGCGCCATCGACATCGTCGATCGGGCGCTGGACGTTTTCGGTCCGCCCATCTATGTGCGTCACGAAGTGGTGCACAATAAGTTCGTGGTCGACAACCTGCGCGCCCGGGGCGCCGTCTTCGTCGAAGACGTGGCCGACGTACCGGACGATGTCATTCTCATCTTCAGCGCCCATGGCGTCTCCCAGGCCGTGCGCCGCGAGGCCGCCGAGCGTGGCCTCAAGGTGTTCGACGCCACCTGCCCGCTGGTGACCAAGGTGCACATGGAAGTCGCGCGCTACAGCCGCGACGGCCAGGAGTGCATCCTCATTGGCCACGCCGGGCATCCGGAAGTGGAGGGCACCATGGGCCAGTACGACGACCGTGCCGGCGGTGCCATCTACCTGGTGGAGGACGAGGAGGACGTGGCAAGGCTCGAGGTGCGCAATCCCGAAGCCCTGTTCTATGTCTCCCAGACCACCCTGTCGATGGACGACACCCGCATTGTGATCGACGCCCTGCGCGCCAAGTTTCCCCACATCAACGGCCCGCGCAAGAACGACATCTGCTACGCCACCACCAACCGCCAGGACGCGGTAAAGACCCTGGCGCTGGAAAGCGACGTAGTGCTGGTAGTGGGCAGCCCCAGCAGCTCCAACTCCAACCGTCTGCGCGAACTAGCCGAACGTCTGGGCACTCCGGCCTACCTCATCGACGGCGCCGAAGACCTGCAGCAGAGCTGGTTCGAAGGCGTGCAGCGCATCGGCGTCACCGCCGGCGCCTCAGCCCCCGAGGTCCTGGTACGCGGCGTCATCGACCAGCTGCAGAGCTGGGGCGCCACCGGCGAGATCGAGCTGGAAGGCGAGCCGGAACACATCACCTTCACCCTGCCGCGAGAGCTCAGGGTAAAGGCGGTATAGGACGTCCCTGGCGCCCTAGCGGCGCCAGCAGTCGGCGGTAGTGGCGCCGGTGCCGCTTTGGCCCTTCAAGCCGGCATTGTCGAGCGTCAAGTTGCCGCAGCGATCGCCGGCCATGGGGCCGCTTGCACGAGGGGCCGCCTGAAGGGTGTAGCCAGTAGCCGTCACCGCACTCAGGCTCAAATCATAAACGGGCCGCCCTCCATCCTTGGGAGCGGTAGTGAACGGCAGGGTGGGTGCCGTACCGGCCGCATCTGTGGTGTAGCGTCCCAGGCGGGTGTAGTTTCGTTCCATAAACTGTGCCAACTCCATGAGTGAGGCCTGGGCATCAGCTCTGTTAGCCCTGCGTATGTGCTCCTGATACGACGGATAGGCGATGGCGGCCAGGATGCCGACGATGGCCACCACGATCATAAGTTCAATGAGCGTGAAGCCAGTCTGTCTGGGTAGATGTGGCCACTTATTGGATGCAGGCATAATCAGTTCCTGATTTCTCGCCAAGAGACTCGCCCTGATGTCCTCGTTCCTTTAGGAATAACAAGACGGTTGCCTTGGCTGTCATAAAGCACGTCTGTAGATGAAGGAGTACCATCCGCCAAGGTATCCCTATTCAATATGGTAGGTGTTTTGAGAATACCGCCATTGATATCTATCATGCCGGAGTCAGGTATGTTTCCTCCGAGCAAGGTGTCGTTGTCGCTATCGTTCAGTTGATTGTCTTGGTTCAGGTCGAAATAGGTGTATTTCAGCGAACCGCCATTTAACGGATTGATTGCCATGGTCCAGCTGGTGCCGCCGCCGGTGCACGGGTCGCTTGAAGGCGTCAGTGTCGTGAATACCAATGCACCACCGTGCAGTCTACTCGACGAAACCACTCTTTCTCCGGTCAAAGTACCCGGCCCGCCATTTGCGCTCTTCCACACCAGGTCCAAGAACCAGCCGGCTTGGTTTGAGGTAAGGTCGAAGGTGCTGACACGACGTCCTTTTCTTGTGCCAACCGTTCGCTCGTTGAGGATCTTCTGCTCAAGCAGCTGACTTCTGGTAACCGTTTGGCCGCGATCAACGATCCCGTAGAAGGTTTCCATGCGCGGCGTACCAGTCAGGTTGTTGTCGCCTATCTGAAAGTAGCTACCGGTCCCGAACAGGATGATGGCTTTGCCATCGGTATTCAGGGCCGCGCTGAGAGGAGCGGTGATGGGTTGTCTGGCAGCGTTACTAGCGTTGCCGGCAGTCGCAATGAACATAGGGGCACTAGGCGTTTGCCAGGCCGTGCTATCCGTGCTGGAAACGTCGAAACGCCACAGATTCCCGGCCGTATCTCCTACATAGAAATAGTCAGTGATGCGATCATTATTCAGATCTATCGCCAGCGGCTCGCCCAGGCCGCCCGTGGTGGTAAGGGTAAAGGTCTTGAGTACATCGCCATTGCTGGCATCAAGAATCCATACCTTGCCTGAAGTCACGGCGTTATCGCTAAAGCCGCTGGTGACGATGACGCCGAATTTGCCATTGGGTAGGGCGACGATGGCCGGCTTTTGAATGGGATAGCGCATGTCTGGAGAGGAAAACTCCCAGAGCGCTGCTTGATTCGTCATAGCTCCAGGATTCGTGACATCCAAGGCAAAGACTCCATTGCCACCGGCCCCTGTGGTGCCTACGATCAGAGTATGCCAACTGTTGCCGAAGTAGACGTCAGAAGTCGCTGGAGAGCCATCCACGAAGTATCTATGACTGTAGTTGCTTTGGGTCAGCCGGTAGAGGTTGCCCATCACTGCTTGAGGCACATAGGCAAAAAGTTCGGTTCCACCCGAGCTGGTAAGGCTGGCATCAAAGCCATGCAACATGCCATCGTTGGCGCCGACGACGATCAAAGGTGTGCGGTTCTTATAGGCTGTGCCTTGGCGGAAAGCGATGTATTGATCGCCGCCAAGGGCGCTAGGCAGCAGGTTATAGCCGTAGTCTGGCTGACCTACATACAGCGGGTCGGAATTGACGATATCGCCTAGGCGACTAGCACGCTTACGCAAGGGATTGGAGGCGGCGGTTTCCTCGCTGCGGTTGCCCTGCAGATAGGCCAATCGACGTTTGCCCTCATCCTCACTGGCTTGACTGCCGTCGGTATTGCGACGTAGCGCGGTCTGCCCCTCCGCTTTGATGCCATCCCAGTCGAAGTTCTGGCGATCCGTCGATACCAGGTTGGTACCCGTAAAAGGCCCCATGGTGAATATCTTGCGCGTAGACCAGGACTGGGCATCCAGCTTGGCCGCAGCGCTCCAGAGGCTGGTGGCAGACAGGGTGCCGTCGGTATTGAAGGTCTTTGCAATCAGATCCCCGCTCCAGTAACGGGCACTGAAGTTCGCTTGGTAGAAAGCTGTGCCGGTTTCCAGAGAGCCACTGTTGGCGCCCAGAGAGGTGCTGGTGTTACTGGTTTCGCTAGCGATTTTAGCAAAGGCGTTCTTCAGACTGGTAGTCATGGCTTGAGCGTCGCTGGCCACGAAGAAGTTGTCCGGACGTTTGTCTCCTGTCGGCAGGGTTTCGCCGTTGGTTGTCCAAAGGTTTTCGGTGATGCTGGCCTGAGTGGTCGTGGTTGCATAGGGTTGAAAATTACTGGGTACTACGAAGCCACCATATTTGGCTGCAAGCCAATATTGGTTCTGACTTTTTCCAGCGAGCGTCTGGTTTTCCCGAACGTCCATCCAGTAGGTGGATATCGTTTGATTGCCGGCCAGATCCGAGCGCTGATCTTGGGTATGGGCATCGTAGGCAAGGCCGGCGATATAGGCCGAGTTTCCACGGCCGGTAAAGGGCGTGTTGATGGTGATGTTTTCCAGCGAGGCAACTTTCTGGGTGGCGGTTTGTACATTCACCGTGGTGTCTGCTGTCACCTCGGGGGGCTTAGCGGGTTCGCCACCTGAGGAAGTGTCGCCTCCTGGGAGATTCTTGTCTTGCCAGGTATTGGTATCACCGATACCGAGAATCACGTTTTTCTGGCAAGAGTAGGTGATGGGGTCTTGCCAGCTGGTAACAACTGGGAAGCCATCGGCTTGAGCATAACGATTGGTCGCGTTCCCGGTGAGATTGCTATAAGAGGCCACGTTGCCTTGATTCTTGAAATAGCGGATGGCTGTGTAATAGAGCTCGCTGACCGGATCTAAACTTTTCAAATTTCGATAGTTTTTCTGGGCGTCATAGGGCATTGAGCCGAATTTATTCAGGTAATTGATGACGCCACTGTTGGTGATGCCTGTAGTGCCCGGTGTGTCGCTGGCTTCGGTAGGTGAAGGATTGATACTTTGAACACCAGTGGTCGCGTCCCACTCCGTCCTGGAGTTGCTGCTCTGGTCAGGATTTACCGGGCCGATGAATGCCTGGTTGGCTCTGAGTACGCCGCCATCGCGAAGCTGATCGGAATCGTTGAGATAACTGAATACTGAGTAGCGTAGTCGATCTGAATACTGTTGTAGCAAGCCTTCGGGCTTGTAGTTGGTGTCCGAGTAACGCTTACAGTTAGTTTCAATGCCTACCGCCGGATTACAGACCCGTACCTGAACGCGCACGCGATAGACGCTGTTGGTATAAAGGGCAATACCTCCGGGGTAGTAGTCTCTGCGAAGATTGTTGCCATCCCATTGACGCGTATTGCTTGGGTCCAGATCAACCCAGACCTCAGACCAGTTGTTGCCATAACCATAGTTCGCGGAACCGCCGCCGCCAATACGGTCGTTCCAGTTGGAAAACAGCATGTCGAAACCCTGACCTTCCAACCGAACGTAGAGGTTGTCCCAAGTGGCTGCGAAAGGCGTTGCGCCGGCGATTTCGGACGGAGGTATAACCCCTTGATCAGTGTTAAGGCGATTGCCAGCGCTGTTCTGCCCGTCATGTCGGGCTTTTTGAAGCACCGTAAGGGTTGCGGTATCCCTGACGCGAGCACCACCTGTCAGGGCGCTGCGAAACGGATCGATGGTAGGTGTCGCGGCCCAGTTGAGAAAGTTACCGCTCCACTGCTTGGCGCCCGTGCATTTACGGCCGGTAGCGGCGCTTTGAGGCTGAAACCAACTGTTATCCAAGTTGGTACCACCTTGACCGGTTGCATTCGCGTAACTGTATACGTAGCACTTATTGGAGTCGAAATAGCCGCTGTAGGTGTTGGCTGAGCTATAGCTGCCAAGGTTGGCTACGGAAAGTACCGTCGGCCACTCTACTGACGGTACCAGCGCGAGACTACCGGGTATGTCACCACCGGTTACCAGAGGCGATTGCGAAACGGTCGCCTGGGCTAATGGCGCTATGGCGAGACAAGCCAGCAGGCCAGAAGTGCTAAGGCGGCTGAAAGGTGCAGTAGATCGGCGCATGGAAATCTCCGGGCCTAACGCCTGATGTAAAGGGTACTGATTTCTACGCTGGAACTGGCTGCAGAGCTGGCGGACTGACCGTTGCTAGAGAGGGACAAGTCTTGAGCTGCACCCTGACCCTTGCTAAGGATACGGACGACGCTGGTCGTGATGGGTTTGCTGCTACCTATATCCCCTCCAGCAGTTCGCAGGGTGACCCCGGGCAGCGGCACGATGCTGTAGATGGTCGACTGCAGTTCTGGCGGAGTGATCGTTACGGACCGTGGCACCATCATGTTCTGCAGCGTAGCGAGACTGGCGTTCATTACCCACGTCTCGGCGACTCGTTGGCCCATCTCGGCAGCCTGGAAGGCTCGGCTTTCGTCACGCAGATTTCCGGCCATGCGCTCCTCAAGGGTCGTGCCACGCATGCTGCCAAGGGCTAGCAAGGTCAAGAGCAGTAGCATCACCAGGGTGACGATCAGTATCGCGCCGCGCTGTGCCGAGGGAAGCTGATTCATGGCAGGTGATTTCGGATGCTGACGGTAAGAGTGAAGACCTGGCCAATGCGGCCATCGGCGATGGTTAGTGGATCGACACCCTGGACCGGAGGATCATTGAAGACCACCTGTTGATTGGGCGTGACGGCATTGCGCTCGCGACTCACGGCTAGCAGGCGGATGCGTGCCGAGACTACGCTTTGCCAATCTGTAATATCGCTAGCGTCTTTATAGATACCGGTACCCGAGGTGCTGAGGCTGCCATTAGTGGTTGCTGTGGCATAACGGATCTGGAGCCGCTGGATACCACTGACCAGTTCTTCCGCTGGTTGATTGAGGCCGTCGTAGACCCTGCGCCAGAGTGAAGGGACACCGGTATCAGGATTGTTCTGCAGGTAATACACCACGCTTTGATAAAGCAACAGCTGAGCCATGTCACTACTAGTGCTGGGACTGGTGCTGCTACTGGTGTTCTTGGCGATGGTGGTGCCGTAGTCGTGTGGGGCGAAGGTCCTGCCATTGGGTAGGGATACACGATTGTCGTTGACCGCGCTCTGATTGGCGAACAGATGGCAGCTCAATGGGTCGCTGATGACCAGCAGACGATTCTGAGGTAGGCCGGCGGAGGTCGAGATCTGGGTTGCCGTGGCGCCAGTCAGCAAGACACCGGCAGGTGTCACCGCATGTGCAAGAAAGACTACATCGGTGTCAGGCGTGCGTGCATCGAAGGTTGGCTTGAACCAAGGGGGCGTTCTGTTCGGGGCTTGGTTATTGACATCACTCGTGTTACTCCAGCCCTGTATACCCGTAGTCAAGACATAGCGGATATCGTCCGTGCCATCCTCCTGTTGGGTGAGGGTGGTCGGCAGCAAACTGGTGAGAGCTGTCAGGCATCCCCCTCGATAACCCGCGTTCCGCAGGTCGAAGGACAGAAATTCCAAGGCGAAGCGTCCTGACTCCTGCACTTGCGACAGCGCCGAATTGGTCTGGTAGGTACGTTTGGAGGATAGGAACAGCTGCAGTACGCCGCCCATCAATAGCAGCCCAAGTAGCAGGGCTATCATCAACTCTATGATGGAAAGGCCGCCTTGCCGCTTGGCTGAGATGGGCCTCATAGCTGCGTCCTGTAGGTGAAGAGCTCGAAGCTGCTGTTGCTAGTGGCAGGGCTGCTGCAACTGTCGCTTGTCGGCGCCACCGCCTGAGCCGATTTGATGGCAGCGCGGCGATCATTCCAGCAGATGGTGACGATGACTGCGTTGCTGTTATCCAGGCTAAGGCTGCCTGTGCCTTGGGGAAGGCTAAGAGCCAAGGCATTTAGCCAGCCATTTACGTCTTGCTGGGCCGCTGAACCCGAAAGCGCGTTGTCGCTTTTTGAGGTCGGAAAACTCACTGAATAGCTGCTCCGGTTGGCCAGCGCTGCAACTCGATTCGCGCGCATGCGATCCACGATGTCATTGGCCAGAATGGTGGCCTGGGAACGATAGTAGGCGCCCTGGTTGCTCTGCACGCTCACTGTCTGCAAACCGGCCAGACCCAGCAAGCCGATAGCCAGGATGAGCATGGCGACCAATACCTCGATCAGGGTGGCGCCCTTTTGCCATCCGTACCCGCTCATGGGCAGCCACCTGCGTTGACCGTGGCATTACCGGTTGCGCTGATCTGGATGGTACGGCTGCACGTGGGCGCCGTAGTAATCGTAAATGTTGCCTGAGCGCCACTGAGGCCATTGCTTTGATAGGTAATGCCTGTGCTAGGACCCGTGAGAGTGCCACCACTGATAGGTTCCCAGGTTCGTAACACGATGGTGCCTTGCATCAGGCGCCAGCCGGATGACCAGTCCGCGCCGTCTACGCAAACGTTGCTACCTGCGGTGCTGCGACAGAGCACGACATTGGTCCGCCGCTTTAGAGCTTCGGACCGCGCGAGTTGCAGGGTGCCCAGCAACTCGTTGCTTAACACAGCCGCACGATTGCTTTGCAGTATTCGGGTAAAGGATGGCGCAGCAATGCTGATCACGATCGCCAGAATGGCGATCGCTACCATGGTTTCGATCAGGGTAAAGCCGTACTGGGTACGCATCGTCTTTTTCGCCAGGCTGTAAGGCCAAGCATGGGGGATCATGCGTGGCTGGGCCAGCGTACGGCGGATATCCGGTCAAAACGGCAAGGTATTTGGTCAGTGCTTTCAGGCACAGCGATCAGTGGTACGAAGATTCGTCACTTCGATCCGTCCGGCCTTGTTCAGGACCAGTCGTGCGCGCGGCTCGGTGCCCTGGCAGAGGATGAAGCTGCCGTTCAGGGCGTTGGTCACACCGCTGTTCAAAAACGTCAGATGAGGTAGCGTACGGAAATTGTTCCAGCGCCAGTGCAGGCCGTCGGGGAGCTGACTGGTCAGCAGGGTGGGCTCCTCGGCTGACTGAAGGCCGTCGCGATCCCAGTCGCGGAAGACCCGCGTGGTGACCGACCAGAGATTCGAGCTGTCGCAGTCGCCTGCCGGTGCATGACAGATGGACACGCTGCCAGAACCGTTGATGGCAGCCGCCCGGGCGAAGTTGACCGTCTCCCTGAGTTGTTGAATGGCGAGCTGCTGACGATTGCGCTGCAGCATTCCACCGAAGGCGGGAATGGCGAGGGAAGCGACGATGCTCAGCACGCTGAGGCAGATCAGGGATTCGAAGAGGCTGAAGCCTCGCGCGATGCGATAGGTCATGTTGACGTCCTTGTGGGTAGGCGGCCTTCCTGGCCGCGCTAGCCGTTTTGCGCCAAGACGGCGGAATAGTCAATTGCAGGATGTAGAGGTGTGACGTGAGCTTTGATGTAGCGGTGGTCGGGGCGGGTGCGCTAGGGCTGATGTCGGCCTATTGCCTGTCCTTGAGCGGTCGGCGGGTGGTGGTGGTCGAGCGTGGCGAGCCGGGGCGGGAGGCGTCCTGGGCTGGCGGCGGGATCGTTTCGCCGCTGTATCCCTGGCGTTATCAGCCGGCGGTGACGGCGCTGGCGCACTGGTCGCAGGATTTCTATCCGGTGCTGGGGGAACGGCTGCGGCAGGAAACGGGGGTGGACCCCGAGGTCGAGGTGACCGGGCTGTACTGGCTCGACCTTGAGGACGAAGCCGAGGCGCTGGACTGGGCGCGCCGCAATGTGCGACCGCTGGCGGCGGTGTCGGTCGCGGAGGTACGGCAGCGGGTCCCGGTGCTGGGGCCGGGCTATGAGCGAGCGGTCTTCATGGCGGGGGTGGCCAATGTGCGCAATCCCCGGCTGGTGCGCGCCCTGCGCGAAGCCCTGCTGCGCATGCCGAATGTGACGCTGGTGAGCGAGTCGCCGGTGACCGGCTTCCTGCGCCAGGGCGAGCGCGTGGTGGGCGTGCAGACCGCGCGCGAGGCCATCCATGCCGAGTCCGTGGTGGTGTGCGCGGGTGCCTGGAGCGGGGAATTGCTGCAGACCCTGGGGATGGCGGTGCCGGTGCGGCCGGTGAAGGGGCAGATGCTGCTGTATCGCCAGCCGGTGGGCTTTCTGACCAGCATGGTGCTGGCCAAGGGGCGCTACGCCATACCACGACGTGATGGTCATATCCTCATCGGCAGCACCCTGGAGCATGCCGAGTTCGACAAGACCCCAACTGCCGAGGCGCTGACCAGTCTGCAGGCGTCGGCTGCCGAGTTGCTGCCGGCGCTGGCCGACCAGGCGCCGGTGGCGCACTGGGCGGGACTGCGGCCGGGATCGCCGGATGGCGTGCCCTTCATCGGGCCGGTGCCGGAGCTGCCCGGGCTGTGGCTCAACTGCGGGCACTATCGCAACGGCCTGGTGCTGGCGCCGGCGTCCTGCCAGTTGTTGACCGATCTGCTCACCGAACGCACGCCGATCATCGATCCGGCGCCCTATGCGCCAGGCGCGCGGCTGGCGGCGGGCTGATCAGTCGATGCCGAGCTTCTTCAGTCGGTAGCGCATCGACCGGAAGGAGAGGCCCAGGCGCTCTGCGGCGGCGGTGCGATTCCAGCGGGTCTCTTCGAGCGCCTGCATGATCAGCTGGCGCTCGATGGACTCCAGGTGGTCTTCCAGATTGGCGATGTTGGCCAGGCTGGCTTCGCCGGTGGCGGTGGCCGCTGGCGCATCGGCCAGGCGCAGATCGGCCGGGCGGATGACGTCGCCTTCGCAGAGGGTGTAGGCCCGCTCCAGCATGTTTTCCAGTTCCCGCACGTTGCCGGGGAATCTGTAGCTCTTGAGCTTGGCCAGGGCATCGTCGCCCAGCGTGGCCGCGGCCAGACCGGAATCGCGTGCCAGACGTTCGAGCATGTGGCTGGCCAAGGCGCCGATGTCTTCGCGACGTTCGCGCAGAGCCGGCACCTGCAGTTCGATGACGTTGAGGCGGTAGTAGAGATCCTGGCGGAAGGTCCCGGCGGCGACCTCGGCGGCGAGATCCCGGTGGGTGGCGCTGAGAATGCGCACGTCCAGGCTGATCTCCTGCTGGCTGCCTACCGGGCGCACGGCCTTTTCCTGGATGGCGCGCAGGAGCTTGACCTGCATCGGCAGTGGCAGGTCGGCCACCTCGTCGAGAAACAGGGTGCCGCCCTGGGCGGCCTGGAACAGGCCCTGCTTGTCTTCGATGGCGCCGGTGAAGCTGCCCTTGCGATGGCCGAAGAATTCGCTTTCCACCAGTTCCGAAGGGATGGCGCCGCAGTTGACCGGGACGAAGGGGCGGCCCGCGCGCGGGCCCTGCTCATGGATCAGTCGTGCCACCCGCTCCTTGCCGCTGCCCGATTCCCCGCTGATATAGACCGGCGCCTGGCTGCGCGCCAGCTTGGCGATCTGGCCCCGCAGGGCGCGCATGGGCGGCGATTCGCCAAGCAGCTGGGTTTCGCTGGCGCCGGTCACTGCCGGGGCAGGCCCGGACAGCCGCAGGGCGGTGCCCACCAGCTCGCGCAGGCGCGGCAGGTCGACCGGCTTGGTGAGGTAGTCGAACGCACCGGCCTTGAGGGCCTGGACCGCGGTTTCCAGACTGCCGAAGGCGGTGATCATGGCGACCGGCAATTGCGGAAAGCGTTGCTGGATGAACTGGATCAGATCCAGTCCCGAGCCGTCGGGCAGGCGCATGTCGGTCAGGCAGAGGTCGAAGCTTTCCCGTTCGAGGACGGCCCGGGCGTCGGCGATGTTCTTGGCGCTGGCGGTGTCGAGTTTCATCCGCCCCAGGGTGATCTCCAGGAGTTCGCGGATATCGGGTTCATCGTCGACAATCAGGACTTTCTGTCGGGCCATGCTCAGCTCATTGTGCGGGGATGGGCGAAGGTGATGCGAAAACAGCTGCCATTCGCCAAGGGATGATAGCCAAGTCTGGCCTGGTTGCTCTCGCAAAGCTCGCGGGAGATGTACAGGCCCAGCCCGGTCCCCTTGTTTTCGGTGGTGAAGAAGGGCTCGAACAGGTGGTCGAGCTGCTCGGCGGCGACGCCGGCTCCGTCGTCGACCACCTCGAGGATGGGCAGGTCGCTTTCCGGATCGCGGTAGGTGCTGAGCCAGACCTGGCCGATGCCATTCTTCTGGCAGCTGTAGCGCAGGCCGTTCTGCACCAGGTTGGTCAGGATCTGGCCCAGCTGGTGAGGATCCATGTGCGTCTGCAGGGTGCCAGGCTCGGTCTTGACGTGCAGCGTCTGGCCGGCGGGCAGGGTAGGGCGCAGCTCCCCGGCGAAACGGTGCGCCCAGTAGCGCAGGTCGATCAGCTGGGGGGCGGCCTGCTGGCGGCGTGACAGCTGCAGGACGTTTTCCACCACCCGGTTCATCCGCCGCGACTGGTCCTGGATGATCTGCGCCAGGCGCCGATCCGGCGTGGCCAGTTCTTCGGATTCCTGCAGCAGTTGCGCGGCGTGACTGATGGCGCCCAGCGGATTGCGGATCTCGTGGGCGATGCCGGCGGTGAGACGGCCGAGGGAGGCGAGCTTGAGTTGCTGGGCTTGCTGGGCGATGCGTGAGACGTCTTCGAGAAAGGTCAGCACCCGCTCACCCTCGCCCTGCTGCAGGCGGGCGAAGCTGGGTTGCAACAGGGGGCCGTTGGCATAGGCGCGCCAGGGCGCGGGCCGGATACTGGGATTGCGCTCCCATTCCTCGAGGCGCTGGGCGAGCCCCAGGGCCAGGGGAGCGATGGTGTCCTCGTCGTCCACCCCCAGCAGGCGGCGGGCTGCCGGATTCACCAGCAGCACCTGGTATTCGGCATCGAATACCAGGATACCGGTCCGCATGCGTTCGAGGATCAGCGCGTTGAGGGCTTCCAATTCGGCCACGGCGGTGGCGCGGGTTTCGGCCAGGGCCTGGCTGTCCAACAGGCGCCGGACCAGGCCTTGAACCAGCAGCGCCGTGGCGAAGCAGAGGGTGCCCAGGCCCGCTGCCTGCACATAGCCACTGCCACTGTCGCCGCGGCGCAGGTCGAGATAGCCGGTCGCCAGCAGCAGGGCGATGGCGGCCAGGGCGGCGATCAGCAGGCCGCGGCGGCCACGGATCAGGACGTTGGACACCCCGACGGTCACCACCAGCAGACTGCCCATGCCGCTGGCGATGCCGCCGGCCAGGAAGAACAGGCCGCCCAGGGCGAGGATGTCGATCAGCGCCAGGGTAAAGGCGCGGCCACGCAACAACCGCTGGCCGACCGCCAGCACGGCGTTGATGGCGAGGTAGGCCCAGCTGGCCTGGCGGAACAGCTGGCCGTCGACGGTGCGCAGCCAGTGCTGATCCAGGTCGCTGGAAATCAGCACCACCAGCGCCAGGCCGATGACGATGCGATAGAGATGATAGAGCCGCAGGACCGCGTCGGCTCTCAGGGTGCCTGGATCAGTCGCGGCGCTCATGCTGCAACCGGCGGTGTTCGGCGCTGCAATACCAGCGCTGGCCTTCGCCATCGGCCAGGGCTCTTGCCTGGGGCACATGCACGCCGCAATGGGCACAGCGCACCATGGCATTGGGCGGCAGCGTGGGTGCCTTGGCGGGGGGCGTCTGCGTCTTGCCGCGCCACCAGCGTCTGATCATCCAGAACAGCGCGCCCAGGAGGACGAGCCACAACAGCAGGCGAAGCAGACCCATGGCGATCTCGCAGCGTGAAGGAGGGTGGAGTTTAGCAGGGCTGCCGCAGCCGGTGAGCCCTGCATGGCATCGATTGTCCCGCTTCGCTGCATGCGGGAAAATGCGCCGATCAATCGGGCAAGGAAGAGTGCATGAGTCAGCTGCTGAACGTCGTGATGGCGCAAGTGAACCTCAAGGTCGGCGACATCCACGGCAATGTGGATCGGATCATCGCCGCAGCCCGCGAGGCCCGGGATGACTTGCACGGCGATCTCATCGTCTTCCCGGAATTGTCGCTGTGCGGCTATCCCCCGGAGGACCTGCTGCTGCGCTCGAGCATGCAGCGCCGCATCGAGCAGGCCTTGCAGCGGATCCGCCAGGAGATTGCCGGTATCCATGTGCTGGTGGGTTTTCCCTGGCTGGAGGAAGGACGGCGCTACAACGCCTGCGCGGTCTATCGCGATGGCGCCGAGTTGGCCTTCTATCGCAAGCAGCAATTGCCCAACTACCGGGTGTTCGACGAGAAGCGCTATTTCGAGCCGGGCGACAGTGCCGCGGTGTTCGATTACCAGGGCGTGCCCATCGGCGTCACCATCTGCGAGGACATCTGGTTCGCCGAGCCCATGGCCAAGGCACGCGCGGCCGGGGCGCGGCTGATGCTCAACCTCAATGCATCACCCTTCCACGGCGGCAAGCAGTCCGAGCGCGAGGCGGTGGTGGGCGAACGTGCCCGCGAAGGCAACATGCCGGTGGTCTACGTCAACCAGGTGGGTGGTCAGGACGAACTGGTGTTCGACGGCCATTCCTTCGTGGTCGATGCCCGGGGGCAGGTCAGCCAGCGCGCGCCGGCCTTCTTCGAGGGGCTCTATCCGGTCATCTTCGATGAGGCTCTGCAACCGCAGCCGGCCGTGCTCACTCCCGTCGCCTCGCTGGAGGCCAGCGTCTATGACGCCCTGGTGCTCGGGGTGCGCGACTACGTGCGCAAGAACGGCTTCAAGGGCGTGGTACTGGGGCTGTCCGGAGGTATCGATTCGGCCCTGGTGCTGGCGGTCGCCGCGGATGCGCTGGGCGCGGAGCAGGTGGAGGCGGTGATGATGCCCTACCACTACACCGCCCAGATCAGCCTGGAAGACGCCGAAGCCGAGGCACGGAGCCTGGGGGTGCGCTACAGCGTGCTGCCCATCGCGTCCATGGTCGAGGCCTTCCAGGAGACCCTGGCCGGTGAATTCGCCGGGCTCGGACGGGATACCACCGAGGAAAATCTGCAGGCGCGTTGCCGCGGAACCCTGCTGATGGCCATTTCCAACAAGAAGGGCTATCTGGTGCTCACCACCGGCAACAAGAGCGAGATGGCCGTCGGTTACGCCACCCTCTATGGCGACATGGCCGGCGGCTTCGACGTGCTCAAGGATGTGCCCAAGACCCTGGTGTTCCGCCTCTGCGAGTACCGCAATCGAGATGGCGAGGTGATTCCGCAGCGGGTGATCGACCGCCCGCCGTCGGCCGAGCTGTCGCCCGACCAGAAGGACGAGGACTCGCTGCCGCCCTATCCGGTGCTCGACGAGATCCTGCGCCTGTATGTCGAGCAGGATCTCTCGGCGGTGGATATCGTCGCCGCCGGCTTCGACGAGGAAACGGTGCGCAGGGTGCTGCGCCTGGTGGATCTCAACGAATACAAGCGGCGCCAGGCGGCGGTGGGCGCCCGGGTCACCCAGCGCGGTTTCGGGCGTGACCGGCGCTACCCCATCACCTCGGGCTGGCGCATTGGCGACTAGGTCACCGGTTCCGGCGCAATAAAAAAGGGGAAGCCACTGGCTTCCCCTTTTCACGTCCGACGCGGAATCAGTCGAACAGACCAAAGGTCAGGCGGCTGAACCAGGAACGCTTGGCCGGCGCCGGCGTCGCGCCACCGGCCTTCTCGGCCTCGGCCGGGTCGACGATGCGCAGCTCGGGCGCCAGATTGTCACGCTCTTCCTGGTACTTGCGCTGGATGTCCTGGCTGGCGCGGGTCTCGCCGGGCGGCAGCGGATCGCTCGGGCGATCGATCAGGCCCAGGGTCGCACGGGTCAGCCAGGAGCGCTGCTGATCCTTGTCGTCCGGCTCGCGCAGCTGGAATTCGCCATCCTTGAGGCTGACGTTGTCCGGGTAGTTGAGCTTGAGGGTTTCCAGGCTGGTGGCCGCCAGGTCGTTGAGGCCCAGGTGCTTGTAGGCTTCGGTCATGATCGCCAGGCCGTCACCCACGGACGGGGTGCCCTGGAAGTTCTCGACCACGTAGCGACCGCGGTTGGCGGCGGCCACGTAGGCCTTGCGGGTCAGGTAGTAGTGGCCGACGTGCACGTCGTAGGCCGCCAGCAGGTTGCGCAGATAGACCATGCGCGCCTTGGCGTCCGGGGCGTAACGGCTGTTGGGGAAGCGGCTGGTGAACTGGGCGAAGTCGTTGAAGGAGTCGCGCGCCGCGCCCGGATCACGCTTGGTCATGTCCAGCGGCAGGAAGCGCGCCAGCAGGCCGCGATCCTGTTCGAAGGAGGACACGCCCTTCATGTAGTAGGCGTAATCGACGTTGGGGTGCTGCGGATGCAGGCGGATGAAGCGATCCGCCGCCGTGCGCGCCGCTTCCGGCTCGCCGTTCTTGTAGTTGGCGTAGATCAGCTCGAGCTGGGCCTGTTCGGCATAGCGACCGAAGGGATACCGCGACTCCAGGGCCTTCAGCTTGCTGATGGCATCCGTGTAGCTGCTGTTGGAGATATCGCGCTGAGCCTGGGTATAGAGCTCGCCCTCCGGCAGATTTTCCGGAACCTCGGGCGCTTTCGAGGAGCAGGCGGCGGTGAGGACTAGGCTGGTGACCAGCAGCAGGTGCTTCAATTGCATGGCGGCTTGGATTCCCCGAAACGGTCGGCGGTGCAGGGATGAGCGCGGAGAGCACTCACCTAGCCTGTGACGGGGCCGGAACCGTCCTGTTATGATGATCGACCCGGAATGCCGGGGCAAAAAAGTCGCCGTATTTAACCACAGGGTCGGGCCGATTCCAAAAGCCCTGCCATTGCCCGCGCAGATCCATGTCCGAATCCATCGTTCTCAATGCCGAAGTCCCCTACGAACTGGGTGGTCAGCGCCTCGATCAGGTCGCTGCCCAGCTGTTCGCCGAACACTCTCGCTCGCGTCTCGCCGCCTGGATCAAGGACGGCAGCCTGACCGTCGACGGCGCCGTGTTGCGCCCGCGCGACACCGTCCATGGTGGCGCCCAGCTGGCGCTGCGAGCCGAACGCGAGGCCCAGGGCGAATGGGTGGCCCAGGACATCGAGCTGGACATCGTCTACGAAGACGATCACCTGCTGGTGCTCGACAAGCCGGCCGGTCTGGTGGTGCATCCGGCCGCCGGCCATGCCGATGGCACCCTGCTCAATGCCCTGCTGCACCACGTGCCCGGCTTGGAGAGCGTGCCGCGTGCCGGCATCGTCCATCGCCTGGACAAGGACACCACCGGACTCATGGTGGTGGCCAAGACCCTGGAAGCCCATACCCATCTGGTCGCCCAGTTGCAGGCACGCTCGGTGAGCCGCATCTATGAAGCCGTCGTCGCCGGGGTGATCGTCGCCGGCGGCACGGTCAATGCGCCCATCGGTCGTCATTCCCAGCGTCGCCAGCAGATGGCGGTGATCGCCGGCGGCAAGCCCGCTGTCAGTCACTACCGCGTGCTGGAGCGCTTCCGCGCCTATACCCATACCCGGGTCAAGCTGGAAACCGGGCGCACCCACCAGATCCGTGTGCACATGACCCACGTCGGTTTTCCGCTGGTGGGCGATCCGGTCTATGGCGGGCGCTTCAAGATCCCGCCGGCGACCAATCCGACCCTGATCAAGACCCTGCGCGAATTTCCGCGCCAGGCGCTGCACGCGCGCTTCCTCGAACTGGATCATCCGGTGACCGGCGAGCGCCTGCGCTGGGAGTCGCCGCTGCCCGAGGATTTGGTCTGGCTGCTGGATCTGCTGCGCCAGGACCGGGAATCCTTCGAATGATCGGCGCCGACTGGCTGCGGCCGGACTGGCCGGCGCCGGTCGGCGTCCAGGCCTGCGTCACCACCCGTTTGGGTGGGGTCAGTCAGTCGCCTTTCGCCAGCTTCAACCTCGGTAATCACGTCGGTGACGATCCGGCGGCGGTTGCCGAGAATCGTCGACGCCTGGGCGAAGCCCTGGGGTGTCAGCCGGCCTGGCTCGAACAGGTCCATGGTACCGCTGTCGTCGAAGCCGATCCTACGCAGGTGCTGCGTGCCGATGCGGCCTGGACGGCCACGCCCGGTGTAGCGGTGACCATGATGACCGCCGATTGCCTGCCGGCGCTGTTCTGCCGGCGTGACGGCTCCCGCGTCGCGGCGGCCCATGCCGGCTGGCGCGGTCTGGCAGGTGGCGTACTGGAAGCTGCCGCGGCCAGTCTGGAGGTAGCCCCCGCCGAGGTACTGGTCTGGCTGGGCCCGGCCATAGGTCCGGCCAGCTTCGAGGTCGGTGCCGAGGTGCGTGAGGCCTTTGTCGCCCAGCAGGGCGACGCCGAGCGCTGCTTCGTGGCCAGGGGCGGGGACAAGTACCTGGGCGATCTCTATGCCCTGGCTCGTCTGCGTCTCGCCGCTCAGGGCATCACGGCGGTCTATGGTGGCGGCTTCGATACCTTCGCCGATGACCAGCGTTTCTTTTCCTATCGGCGCGCCGCCCGTACCGGGCGCTTCGCCAGCCTGATCTGGATCAAGCCCTAGGTCTTTTTTTGGGATGTCAAGCCTCTCTGGCTTGAATCGTTACGCATCGCCCCTATCTAAAGGTCATTCCCGCGGGTAATCGAAAGCGCCTTACTGTCGCGCTGTCCCGCGTTTCAGATAGGACCTTGCCCATGCGTATAGACCGTTTCACCAGCAAGCTGCAGCTCGCCCTGTCGGATGCCCAGTCCCTGGCCGTCGGCCACGACCATCCGGCCATCGAGCCTCTGCACCTGTTCTCTGCCCTGCTCGAACAGCAGGGCGGTTCCATTTCCCCGCTGCTGCGGCAGGTCGGCTTCGACCTCGCCAGCCTGCGCAAGACCCTTGCCGAAGAGCTGGACAAGCTGCCCAAGATCCAGAATCCCAACGGCGATGTGAATCTTTCCCAGGATCTGGCGCGCCTGCTCAATCAGGCCGATCGCCTGGCCCAGCAGAAGGGTGACCAGTTCATCTCCAGCGAGCTGGTGCTGCTCGCCGCCATGGACGAGAACACCCGCCTCGGCAAGTTGCTGCTGGGGCAGGGCGTCTCGCGCAAGGCGCTGGAGAACGCCATCAACAACCTGCGCGGCGGCGAGGCGGTCAACGACGCCAATGCCGAGGACAGCCGCAAGGCCTTGGACAAGTTCACCGTCGATCTCACCAAGCGTGCCGAGGACGGCAAGCTCGACCCGGTGATCGGCCGGGACGACGAGATCCGCCGCACCATCCAGGTCCTGCAGCGCCGCACCAAGAACAACCCGGTGCTGATCGGCGAACCCGGCGTCGGCAAGACCGCCATCGCCGAGGGCCTTGCCCAGCGCATCATCAATGGTGAAGTACCCGACGGCCTCAAGGACAAGCGCCTGCTGGCGCTGGACATGGGTGCCCTGATCGCCGGCGCCAAGTTCCGCGGTGAATTCGAGGAGCGCCTCAAGGGCGTGCTCAACGAACTGAGCAAGCAGGAAGGCCGCATCATCCTGTTCATCGACGAACTGCACACCATGGTCGGCGCCGGCAAGGCCGAGGGCGCCATGGATGCTGGCAACATGCTCAAGCCGGCCCTGGCCCGTGGTGAGCTGCATTGCGTCGGTGCCACCACCCTCGACGAGTACCGCCAGTACATCGAGAAGGACGCGGCTCTGGAGCGACGCTTCCAGAAGGTGCTGGTGGACGAGCCGAGCGAAGAGGACACCATCGCCATCCTGCGGGGCCTCAAGGAGCGCTACGAGGTGCACCACAAGGTGGCCATCACCGACGGCGCCATCATCGCCGCGGCCAAGCTGTCCCATCGCTACATCACCGACCGCCAGTTGCCGGACAAGGCCATCGACCTGATCGACGAGGCCGCCAGCCGCATCCGCATGGAGATCGACTCCAAGCCGGAGGCCCTGGATCGCCTCGATCGCCGGCTGATCCAGCTCAAGGTGGAACGTCAGGCGCTGAAGAAGGAAGAAGACGAGGCCGCGCGCAAGCGTCTGGAAAAACTCGACGAAGACATTGCCCGCCTCGAACAGGAATACGCCGACCTGGAGGAAATCTGGAAAGCCGAAAAGGCCGAGGTCCAGGATTCCGCCCAGTTGCAGCAGCGCATCGAGCAGGCGCGTACCGAGCTGGAGGCGGCCCGGCGCAAGGGTGACCTCAATCGCATGGCCGAGCTGCAGTACGGCACCATTCCTGATCTGGAGCGCAGTCTGCAGATGGTCGACCAGCACGAGAAGCCGGCCAACCAGCTCTTGCGCAACAAGGTCACCGAAGACGAGATCGCCGAGGTGGTCTCCAAGTGGACCGGCATTCCGGTCAGCAAGATGCTCGAAGGCGAGCGCGACAAGCTGCTGCGCATGGAAGAGGCCCTGCACAACCGGGTGATCGGCCAGGACGAGGCGGTCACCGCCGTGGCCAACGCCGTGCGTCGCTCGCGGGCCGGGTTGTCGGACCCCAACAAGCCCAGCGGTTCCTTCCTCTTCCTCGGCCCGACCGGGGTGGGCAAGACCGAGCTGTGCAAGTCGTTGGCGGAATTCCTCTTTGATACCGAAGACGCCATGGTGCGCATCGACATGTCCGAGTTCATGGAGAAGCACTCCGTGGCTCGCCTGATCGGTGCACCGCCCGGCTACGTCGGCTACGAGGAGGGCGGCTACCTGACCGAGGCCGTACGGCGCAAACCCTATTCGGTGGTCCTGCTCGACGAGGTGGAAAAGGCTCATCCGGATGTGTTCAACATCCTCCTGCAGGTGCTGGACGACGGTCGCCTGACCGACAGCCAGGGACGTACCGTGGACTTCCGCAATGCGGTGATCGTCATGACCTCGAACCTGGGCTCGGCGCAGATCCAGGAGCTGGTGGGCGATCCCGATGCCCAGCGGGCGGCGGTGATGGATGCGGTGGCGGGGCATTTCCGGCCCGAGTTCGTCAACCGTATCGACGAGGTGGTGGTGTTCGAGCCCCTGGGGCGCGAGCAGATCGCCGGTATCGCTGAGATCCAGCTGCAGCAACTGGGTCAGCGCCTGGCCGAGCGCGATCTGCACCTGGAGCTGACCCCGGAGGCCTTGGACAAGCTGGTCGCGGTGGGTTACGACCCGGTCTATGGGGCACGTCCGCTCAAGCGGGCGATCCAGCGCTGGATCGAGAACCCGCTGGCCCAGCGCATCCTGTCCGGTGCCTTCGCGCCGAACAGCCGGATCCAGGGTCGACTGGAGGGCGACGAGATCGTCTTCGCCTAGGAAATGGCCGGGTGATCCCAGGGTCGCCCGGCGTTTCCGATAAATTTGTGAAAAAACAGCAGGCTAGGTGTTGACGTCTGTTTCTACTTCCGTAAAATGGCGCACCTCACTTACGGCAAAGCTCGAAAGGCACTTACGTAAGAGGGGTTGGAAGAGAGAAATTCCGCGATAGCTCAGTCGGTAGAGCAAATGACTGTTAATCATTGGGTCCCTGGTTCGAGTCCAGGTCGCGGAGCCACTTCCATTCTCGGGTATAGCGCAGCCCGGTAGCGCGCCTGCTTTGGGAGCAGGATGTCGGGAGTTCGAATCCCCCTACCCCGACCATATTTGGGTCGTTAGCTCAGTTGGTAGAGCAGTTGGCTTTTAACCAATTGGTCGCAGGTTCGAATCCTGCACGACCCACCATTTTTACCAGAAACCCTCCGTCAGGAGGGTTTTTGCGTTTCTGGGACATTATTTTCTCAGCGCCAGGCTGAGCGTCATCCCGAAATCTTTCTGCTTCCCGTATTCCGCCTTGCCATCCTCGGCTCATCACGCTGTGCTCTATTTCGCTCATCTCCGGTGAACACCTTTATCCGGGTAGCTTTCCTCGCAAATAGAAGCGATAGCCGGTCATAGCGGCTGCCTGAGCCCTTACTACTATCAGGTGAAGTAACGAGCTTTCAGGCGGTGGGAATGCAGTCGAAACGCCTCTCGGGTTTCACGCTCATCGAGGTCCTGGTCGTCATCGCGCTGCTGGGCATCGTCACGGCGCTAGCGGCGCCTGGCTTCGCGAACCTGGTGCAAAGCAACCGCGTCCAGGCGGCAGCCGGGGAGTTGCAGCGCGCGCTCTATTACGCGCGCAGTGAAGCCATGAGCCGGGGAGTGAACGTCGTGATCACCACCGAGCCGGAAGATACCAATGGCTGGATGGGCGCGCTGAAAATCACCACAGCCAAGACCGTGGTGCTGCCCAATGCCGAAGTCCTGCGGCAATACAGTGGCGGGCTGGGAAATGGCGTCAACGGGACGGGTTTCATCGGCGGTGCTCCCCTTACCAGTCTGACTTTCCAGCCCAATGGCAGTCTGAAACTCAGCGGCGAAGCCACCATTCGCGTCTGCGCCACCAATGCGCTCACCCAGGGCAAGCAATTCACCCTCAACCAGGGTGGGGTGCTGACGGTAATCGACTACACGCCTAACCGTGCCAGCGTCGTGGGGTGCACCTAGATGAAGCGCCGCAAAGGTGGGTTCAGCATGATCGAGGTGCTGGTCAGTCTGGTGATCATCTGCATCGGCGTGCTGGGCATGGTCGCCCTGCAGACGCGTAGCGTGGCGTTGTCCCAGGATTCGGTGCAACGCAGCAACGCCATGGTGCTGGCCAACGAGCTGCTTGAACTGATGCGCAGCAACCGCGACCAGGTGGTGGCCAGTGACAAGGTCAAGATCGACGGGGCCTACATCAAGCAGCCCGGCACCAACTTTCGCACCAAGGCACTCGATGCCGGCAAGACCTGTTTGACCCGGGATCGCTCTGCGGGCGGCGAGACGGTAGCGGGTCAGGATCTGGTTTGCTGGTTGAATCAGGCAAAGGCGCTGCTACCCGTGACGGACGCCTTGATCGCCAGCAGTTTCGCAGTGTGTCCAGCGTCCAAGGTACCTCTCTTGCCAGCAAGTCCCACGGATCCAGGGATACCGCTGACTGTCTGCGAAAACACCGCACGAGCAACGGTGATGGTAGTAATCGCCTGGCAAGACGTTAGTAATGATCAACTGAATTGCCCAGCTGGTATCTGTTACTACGCTCTACGCTCGGAGTTATGACATGAGCATTAGACTTTTTGCGCGTAGCCGGCACCAGGGCTTTTCACTCATCGAAATGATGATCGCCCTGACCGTGGGCACCTTTCTGGTGCTGGGCGTTTCGCAGATCTATATCAACAACAAGCGCAGCTTTCTCTTCCAGCAGGGCCAGACCGGCAATCGCAACAACGCCCAGCTGATCTTCCAGGTACTCGATCGGCAACTCGCGCGCACCGGCTTCCGCGCCGACATCCGCTATCAGGGCAATTTGGAGGCAGCCTTTCCCAGGGTTGACTCCAAGGAAGATCCAGTCGATGGCATCAAATGCCCTGTCTTTGACCCTGGCGTCACCATTGGCGCGACTACGGACAGCGTCGAGGCGCCTACCGGGGTATGCATTCGCTATCAGGGGGCGTTGGACGGCAAGGACTTGGATTGCCTGGGCAATGTCATTCCCCGGGTGAATCTCAACACCGGCGGTAATGTCCTGATAAAGCTGCGATATATGGCAAGCGACATTCCAGGCGATGGCACTCTGAGATGCACGGTCTGGAGCGAGCGAGATGGCACTCTAACCCCAAAAGGTAGCGAGGTGCTGGTGCAGGGGTTGCAGGACTTTCGCTGGTCCATTCCACCCAAGGCGGATGCGCCCGCGGTGCGTTATGCGGCGCTACTCAACACCCGCGAGGCGCTACCCAGTGACGTGGCCAGCAATGCGGCTGCCAACTGGCAAACCCTTACCGGACTGCAGATCGCGGACGCCAGTCGACCTATGCAGATCCTGCAGAGTACCGTCACCCTCAGGAATCTCGCGCTATGACTTCCGTCAGTGTCAGTCAGCGCGGTGCGACCTTGCTGATCGCCCTGGTAATGTTATTACTGCTGTCGCTGCTGGCCGCCTCCAGCATGCGTCAGACCTTGCTGCAGGCCCGCAGCGGCGGCGCCGCCCTGGAAAACACCCAGGCCTTCAATGCCGCGGAGGCCGCCCTGCGCGAGGGGGAGCGGCGGTTGATGGCCCTCAGCCAGGAGCCAGCCTTTACCGCCTTCAGCGCAGGTTTCGCTAGCTGCCTGGATAGCGTGCCTACCTTGAACGAGGCGTTCGCCGAAACTCCTAGCGGTGACCTCTGCATCTTGACCAAGGCCAGCGATCTCGATAATAGCGCCCTGACCCAGACCTGGGCTGTCGCGGCGCTGCAGTCGAATCAGGATGATCCCCGGGCGCCTACGGCTCGTACGGTCGCCTATCGCGGCTCAGATGGCAGCGCTTCCTTCGCCCAGACACCCCGTTGGGTAGTGACGGCCATCGGCAGCAGCTCGGTCGATGTCTCGGCGCCAGTCACCAATCTGTTTCGGGTGACGGCCGTGGCTCAAGACAGGGGCAGGCGCTTCCCGGTGATACTGCAAAGCGTCGTCTTGCTGGAGGTGCCATGAGTCGAGTCGTACTGGGAGTCGTCGCTCTGATGGCTGTGGTGGGTGTAGACCGCATCCAGGCCACGGCTTTGAATCTCAGTCAGCAGCCCCTGTTCCTTACCAACAGCGTGGGCCCCAATCTGTTCGTGACCCTGGATAACTCCACCAGCATGCAGATGGCGGTGGTGCCGGATGCGTCCAATACCGATGCCATCCGCCCGACGCGGCGTGCCAAGTCTGCAGCCTTTAACAGCCTCTACTACAACCCGGCAATCACTTATCCCGCGCCCTATACCGTGAGCTACAGCGATACGAGTGGCTTGACCCGTACGCGCCTTACTACCAGCTTCACTAGTGCCTACGTTAATGGCTATCGCCCCGGCTTGGGCAGCGTCAATCTGGCCACCGATTACCGGGTAAGTTGGAGTTACAACCCTAATCTGGTCACCACCGATCCCAATGTGGCCCGGGGCAACGCATACGGCAATCCAGGGTTGCAGAACAATAGTCCGAGCATGTTGGCCGAAAATCCTTCCCAGGATTTTTTCAGTAGCGGCACCTACCGTGGCACCAGTTCGACCTATGGCACCCTCACGCTGCTCAACATTCTGCTGGGGGCTGGCTTTACCGAGAGCGTCAATGGTGCCCAGGTCAGTATCAGCGATGCTTCTTTGCTGCAGCGCTTGCTGACCGGGGCGGCGCTTAATGGTAGTTGTAGCGCGAGCATCGCCAATACGCCGGCTGTTACCTACAGCAACGTTACCTGTACTCGCAACGTGAACTATGGGCTGCTCGGGGTAATTTCTTCAGTCAACTATACGGTCACGGCCAACACCAATGTCTCTGCTGCCATTACCGGCGCACAGGCCTATTACTATCTCTACGATACGACGCTTAGTACCTGTCTTCCCGCCGCCCTGCAGTCCGATGGCTGCTACCGGCGGGTACTGGTCAGCCCCGCATCCGGTCCCAATGGCACGGACGAGCGACAGAACTTCGCCAACTGGTATTCCTTCTATCGCAGCCGTGCCTTGGCTGCCCAAACGGCGACCAATCTGGCCTTGGCAGATGCTTCGGAAAATATTCGGCTCGGTTGGCAGGCGCTGGGTACCAACGACAGCTGCATCCTGGTGACGGCCAATGCCAACTGTCGCGGCATAGGCAACTCGAGTCCAGCGGCCTACGACAATCGCCTGCGGCCCTTCACTGGCGCGCACCGGGCGGCTTTCTTCACCTGGCTGGGCGATGTCTACTACAACCAGAGCACGCCCCTGCTCCAGGCGGTTGCCCGGGTCGGCGAACTACTTAAGACCACGGGCAGTGAAAGTCCCTATGCCTCTCAGCCAGGTAGTAGCGAAGCACCAGTCTATGGATGTCGTGCCAGCTACAGTCTGGTGGTGACCGATGGTATCTGGAACTCTGCGCTGAATTCCGGCAACGTCGACGGTACCGCCGCAACCCTCCCGGACGGCCAGCAGTACTCCCTCCAGGCGCCGTTCCAGGACGGTACACCCAGCACTCTTGCAGATCTGGCCTTTCTCTACTGGCGTACCGATGCCCAGCCCAACCTGGACAACAAGGTGTCTCCCTACAATACGGTCAGCACCGGCGAGATCCAGGGCGCCCGAACGCTGCCCCCTTACTGGAATCCGCGTAACGATCCGGCGACCTGGCAGCATCTCACCGGCTTCTACGTCGGCATCGGGCTGAGCAGTGCCCTGGTCAATCCGGCCTGGGGTGGCGATACCTTCTCTGGTGGCTATGCAGGATTGACAGCAGGCACCACGGCCTGGCCAGTGGCCGGGGCGGACAACTCGGTCAATCAGAACAACGTCTATGATCTCTGGCACGCCGCGATCAACTCGCGGGGTGAGTTCTTTAGCGCCGAGAACGCCAGCGACCTGATCACTTCCCTTGGCAAGGTCGTCACGCGCATTACCCAGTCCACCAGCGTCGGGGCTAGCCAGACCGTTTCTCCTACCCGAGTAGGAAACACCACTGCGCTTTTTTCCTATGTCCCATCCTTTTCCAGTACCGACTGGAGCGGGGACGTCATCAAGTACCAGCGCACCGCCGCCACCCGGACTCGGATATGGAGCGCCGCTCAGCAGCTAAATACCCGTTTCCCCCCTGGCAACACCGCCTTTGCGACCCGCAAGATCTACATGGCCAAGGGCGGCGTCCGGGCCGATTTTACCTGGGAGAATCTGACTGCCGATCAACAACTCGTGCTTAATAGGACCTCGAGCGGCGCCACTGACACCTACGGCAGTCGCCGGGTGGATTATCTGCGCGGGGATCGCAGCCTGGAAACGCCCGGAGCCAAGCCGTCCTTGCGCCCGCGTAGCCAGATCCTCGGTGACATCGTGAATTCCTCACCGGTGGTGGTGGCCGCTCCCAACAGTCCCATCGCCCTGATGAACGCGATGGTAGGCAACAATACCTACGCGACCTTCCGCGCTTCCAATGCGTCCCGGGCACGACGCATCTATGTAGGGGCCAACGACGGCATGCTGCATGCTTTCGATGACCAGGGGCAGGAAGTCTTTGCCTTCGTCCCCAGCGCCGTCATGGCCAATCTCCCGCGGCTGACTGAGCGCAGTTACAACGGTGGTGGCCATCAGTCCTACGTTGACAACACGCCGGTGGTGGGGGACGTCTATTTCGACAGCGCCTGGCATACTGTGCTGATCGGCACGCTGCGTGGAGGGGGGCGGGGTATCTTCGCCCTGGACATCACCAATCCCGACGCGCCGAAATTGCTCTGGGAAAAATCAGCTGCGGATGCCGACTACAAGAACCTGGGCTTCACCTATGGTCAGCCCGTGATTACTCGGCTGCACACGGGAAGCTGGGGCGTGGTAGTCAGCAACGGCTACAACAGTGATCAAGACAACGCGGTGCTGTACGTGATGAACGTGGCTAATGGCAGCCTGGTGAAGGCCTTGCCTGTCAGTGATGGCCAGGCCACTCCCAACGGTCTGAGTTCGCCCTTCGTCGCCGATGTCGATGGCGACTTAGTCGGCGACTATGCGTACGCAGGTGATCTGCGGGGCAATCTCTGGCGCTTCGACTTGATCGGTAGCTCGCTAACCACTTCTGCCTTGCCAAATGAATTGCGGGTGGCCTTCGGCAATCGCCCGCTGTACACCGCCGAGGCTAGCAGTGTCGCACGCGGTCTCACCAATTTGGCACAGCCAATCACCGCAAGTCCTTTGGTGATCGCCCATCCCAGTGGAACAGGGCATCTGGTGATCTTTGGCACCGGCAAGTACCTCGAAGCCAACGATGCCATCGCCAATCCCGGCAAGGCCATGACCCTCTATGGCATCTGGGATCGCCAGACCGACGGCTCGGCAGCTGGCAGTACCCCAGCGCTGACCACTGCCAATCTGCAGCAACAGACCCTGGGCAACGATCAGCGCATCAGTTACACCAGCTCTGCCGGATCCAGCGTCAGCAGCACGGCGAATACAGTCTCGATGACTTCGGTGAGCTATGACTCCATCACCGCTGTTAATGGCAAGCAGGGTTGGTACCTCAATCTGCCGCTGAATGGCGAGCTGGTGGTCAACGAGCCTCAGCTGTTCAGAGGCACGCTGTTGATGAGTTCACTGATACCCAGTACTGACATCTGTACCAGCGGGGTCACTACTTATCTCTATGCCTTAAACCCTTACACGGGTGGCAACAATAGCGGTCTGTTTGATCTGGGTTCAGATACGGTTTATGGACGTATTCAGCTGGATGGTTTGCTAGGGGGTATCGTGCCGTTTCTCTACAGAAACGAAGGTAGCAGTATAGGTGGGACCTACGCAGACCTTTCCACATATGGATCTTCCTGCGTCGGTACTGAGTGTGGTGATAAGTCTTTGTTTATACCGCCCCAACCCAGCCGCCGTCAGACCTGGCGCGTCATCACCAACCAGGACTAGTGGAGGTGCTTTCACCCAGGCATGAAAAAGCCCGGCACCAGGCCGGGCTTTTTCATGGAGCGGGGCGTCTCAGCGCGCGTAGGTCAGCAGCACGTCACCCGGGATCTGGAAGTCCACCGACATCATGACGCTCAGGGCGGTGATGGCGATGATGGAGAACCCGAACAGCTTGCGTGCCCATTGCACGTCGTTCTCGGCCTGATAGCCCATGAAGGCCAGGCGCAGCCACCAGGCGCCGATCACGGCGGCCACTGCCAGATAGACGTAGCCGGCATAGCCGAGCACGGTCAGCAGCAGGGTGGCGGCCATGAAGGCCACGGTGTACCAGACGATGTGACGCTTGGTCACCGCGATACCCTTGGCTACCGGCAGTACCGGAATCGAGGCCGCGGTGTAGTCCTTGAGACGGAAGATGGCGATGGCATAGGAGTGCGGCATCTGCCAGAGGCAGAAGATCAGCAGCAGTACCGCAGCGCCACTGTCGAACTGGCCGCTGGCGGCGCAGTAGCCGATCACCGGCGGTGCGGCACCGGACAGGCTGCCGACCAGGGTGCCGTATACCGAGGTGCGCTTCAGCCAGAGGCTGTAGAGCCCTACATACACCACGAAACCCATCACCGCGAAGGCGGTGGCGACCAGATTGGTCGCCCCGTACAGCAGCCCCACCCCGGCCAGGCCGAGGAGGGCGGCATAGGCCAGCGCCACCTTCGAGGAGATCGTGCCCTGGACCAGGGCGCGATTGCAGGTTCTTTCCATCTTCTGATCGATGTCCCTATCGATCACGTTGTTGAACACGCAGCCGGAAGCAATGACCAACGACACCCCGATCGCCGTCGCCAGCAGCAACAGCGGGTCGATGCTCCCTTTGGACGCCAGGAAGAACCCGCCGGCAACCGAGATCAGGTTGCCGAAGATGATGCCCGGCTTCGTCACGAGAAGGTACTTCTTGATCATCACGTCGGCCCGGTTCAGTGGATCATCATGTTGTTGTGCATGTGGTACATGATCCACAGGGATCCCACGACCACGATACCGACGATGACCACGGTGAAACCAAAGGAGATCACGTTCCAACGCTGCTCTTCGGAGGTGTTCAGGTGCAGGAAGAAGTACAGGTGCACCAGCAGCTGTACCACCGCCATGATCACCACGATCGCCAGGGTCGCGCCCTTGGAGAAGGTGGGGAACATCACCAGACCGAAGGGAATGACCGTCAGGATGACCGACAGGATGAAGCCGACCATGTAGCTCTTGAAAGTGCCATGGCTCTCGGCGGTGTGCCCGTGGGCGTTATGATCGTGCGCCATTACAGAACCCCCATCAGATAGACGATGGTGAAGACGAAGATCCAGATGATGTCCAGGAAGTGCCAGAACAGGCTCAGGCACGACAGGCGGGTCACGTTGGTGGTGGTCAGGCCCTTGGAAGCGACCTGCAGCATCAGCACGATCATCCAGATCAGACCCGAGCTCACGTGCAGACCGTGGGTACCGACCAGCGCGAAGAACGACGACAGGAAGGCACTGCGATCCGGGCCGTAGCCCTCTTCGATCAGGTGATGGAACTCATAGACTTCCATGCCGATGAAGCCGGCACCGAACAGCCAGGTGACCGCCAGCCAGCCCAGAACGCCACCCTTGCTGCCATGGTGCTGAGCAATCATGGCGAAGCCGTAGGTGATACTGGAGAACAGCAGCAGGAAGGTTTCGACCAGGACGAACGACAGTTCGAAGATGTCCTTCTGGGAGGGGCCATCGGCATGGGCCCCGCTCAGGACTGCATAGGTCGCAAACAGCGTCCCGAACAGAATGCAGTCGGTCATCAGGTAGGACCAGAAGCCGAATGTCTTCATCGATCCGGCGTCGTGGTGCCCATGCTCCTCGGCATGGGCGACTTCGTTATGCATAACTTGATTCGCCATTGGATTAGGCCTGCTTGAATTTCGCCAGGGACTGAATGCGCGCGGTTTCGATTCGCGCCACTTCTTCCGCCGGTACGTAGTAGTCGACATCGTCGTCGTAGCTGCGGACGACCGCACTGACGATGCAACCCACGAAGCTGGCGATGGCCAGCCACCAGATGTGCCAGATCAGGGCGAAGCCGAGGATCAGAGCGAAGAAGCTGATCACGATGCCGGCAGCGGTGTTGCGCGGCATGTGGATCTTCTTGTAGTCCGCATCCTTCTTCTCGGTGATGCCTTTTTCCTTCATGCCCCAGTAGGCGTCGATGTCGTGCACTTCCGGCACTTCAGCGAAGTTGTAGAAGGGCGGCGGCGACGAGGTCGACCATTCCAGGGTACGGCCATCCCACGGATCGCCCGTCACGTCCACGTTTTCCGGCAGATTGCGGTCGCGGATACTGACGTAGAACATCCACAGCTGGCTGAGGATGCCCAAGGCGATGATGCCGGCGCCAATGGCGGCGGTCACCAGGAAGGGGTGCCAGTCAGGGTTGTCGTAGTGGTTCAGACGACGGGTCATGCCCATGAAGCCCAGCATGTAAAGCGGCATGAAGGCGACGTAGAAACCGATCAGCCAACACCAGAAGGCCTGCTTGTTCAGCTTCTCGTTCAGCTTGAAGCCGAACACCTTCGGGAACCAGTAGATCATGCCGGCGAAGTAGCCGAACACGGCGCCGCCGATGATCACGTTGTGGAAGTGGGCGATCAGGAACAGGCTGTTGTGCAGCACGAAGTCCGCACCCGGTACCGCCAGCAGTACGCCGGTCATGCCGCCGATGCTGAAGGTCACGATGAAGCCCAGGGTCCAGAGCATCGGCGAGGTGAACTGGATACGACCCTGGTACATGGTGAACAGCCAGGTGAAGATCTTCACCCCTGTCGGGATCGCAATGATCATCGTCGCGATGCCGAAGAAGGCGTTGACGTTACCGCCCGAACCCATGGTGAAGAAGTGGTGCAGCCAGACGATGAAGGACAGCACGGTAATGGCTACCGTCGCCCAGACCATCGATACATAGCCAAACAGACGCTTCTTGCTGAAGGTGGAGGTCACTTCCGAGAACACGCCGAAGGCCGGCAGGATCAGGATGTATACCTCGGGGTGGCCCCAGGCCCAGATCAGGTTGGTGTACATCATCTGGTTGCCACCGGCTTCCGCGGTGAAGAAGTGGAAGCCCAGGTAACGGTCCAAGGTCAGCAGTGCCAGGGTCACGGTCAGGATCGGGAAGGCCGCCATGATCAGAATGGCAGTACACCACGAGGTCCAGGTGAAGATCGGCATGCGCATCAGGGTCATGCCCTTGGTACGCATCTTCAGCACGGTCACGAAGAAGTTGACGCCGGTCAGGGTCGTCCCGATACCGGAAAGCTGAAGGGCCCAGATGTAGTAGTCCATCCCTACGCCTGGACTGTACTTGATGCCTGACAGCGGCGGATAGGCCACCCAGCCGGTCGCGGCGAATTCGCCCACGAACAGCGACATCATGATCAGCACGGCGCCGGCCACGAACAGCCAGAAGCTCAGTGAGTTTAGGAAGGGGAAGGCCACGTCGCGGGCACCGATCTGCAGCGGTGTCACCACATTCATCAGGCCGGCCACGAACGGCATCGCCACGAAGAAGATCATGATCACGCCGTGGGCGGTGAAGATCTGGTCGTAGTGGTGCGGTGGCAGGTAGCCCTCGGCGCCGCCAGAGGCGATGGCCTGCTGGCTACGCATCAGGATGGCGTCGGAGAAGCCACGGAGCAGCATGACCAGCGCGACGATGAAGTACATCACGCCGATCTTCTTGTGGTCGACGGTGGTCAGCCACTCTTTCCAGAGATAGCCCCACTTGCCGAAGTAGCTGAGCGCCCCGATGAGTCCAAGGCCGCCCAGGGCGACCACAACGAACGTCACGAGAATGATCGGCTCGTGATACGGAATATCCGCCAGAGTTAATTTACCGAACATAACTTATTCCTCGGTACCGTGTTGACCGCCGTGCTGGCTCATGTCCATCACGTGATCGGTCTGCTTGCTGAAGTCGGACTTCATGAACTTCTTGATGACCGTTCTGAACAGATCCGGCTCGACCGTCGAGTAGTAGGCGATCGGCTGCTTCTCGCTGGGCTTGGCCAGCTCGGTGTAGCTCGCCTGATCCAGGGTCTTGCCACCCGATTGCTTGACCTTGTTCACCCAGGCGTCGAAATCGCCAGCGGTGGGTACCGCGTGCACGGTAAAGATCATGTCGGAGAAGCCGGCGCCGCTGTAGTTGGCCGAGCGACCCTCGAACTCGCCGGGGTGATCGGCGATCAGGTGCAACTGGCTCTGCATGCCGGACATGGCATAGATCATGCCGCCCAGGGCCGGGATGGACAGGGTGTTCATGACCGACTCGGAGGTGATCTTGAACTGCACCGGACGATTGACCGGAATGGCGATCTCGTTCACCGAGGCAATGCCCTGCTCGGGATAGATGAACAGCCATTTCCAGTCCATCGAGACCGCTTCGATCACCAGCGGCTGCTCGGGATGATCGAGCGGCTTGAAGGGATCCAGTTCGTGGGAGGTCTTCCAGGACAGGATGCTCAGGAACACCACGATGGCTAGGGGGACCAGCCAGACCACGGCTTCGATCTTGTAGGAGTGGGCCCAGTTCGGGGTGTACTTGGCTTCCTTGTTGGTAGCGCGGTACTTCCAGGCGAACAGGAAGGTCATCACGATGACCGGGATCACCACGATCAGCATGAGGCCGAACGCTGTGTAGATGAGGTTGCGCTCTTGCACGCCGATGGAGCCTTTCGGATCCAGCAGCACGGCGTCGCACCCGCTGAGCAGCAGCGCGGCGGCACCGGCCAGAAGCCAACCGGTTGGTTTTAGATACTTCGTTAGTTTCATCTCACGACCTCAGTAGAGCGGCTCATCGTGGTTATTCTCTCAACGTGCCTGTCGCCAGCCTCATGCTCCGCAACGGACAGGCATCCGTGCGGCAGACTGATGGATTGCAGAAATTGCGGGATTTCGCAGCGCGGTATGGTGCCACAGAGGGGCTGGATATTCGACCCTTTGGTCAGCCACCGTTCAGGTCTTGCCGGCCGTCAAGAAAGGCGAAATCAGGCGGTGTAAGGCACTGTCATGCGCTGGGTAAGAGTAGCCGAGGGACGGGGAGTCGCCAGTTTGATCGGACTAGTGCGGTTGGCACTCAGGCAAGGCGCAGGTTGGGGAAGGGCGCAGAGAGGCGCGGCCCAAGGCGGCTAAGGCCTTGAAGGCTTTGAAAAGACACGGAGAGGACGAAGCGGAAGGATGGTGCCGGAGATAGGAGTCGAACCTACGACCTTCGCATTACGAATGCGCTGCTCTACCAACTGAGCTACACCGGCACGAAGCTTTCAATGATAAGTCTTCAGTTATCTGCTGTGCAAGCCTGGTCATTGAGCGCGTATGGCGGCCTGTGGCGATGTGTCGCACTGCTGTCTGCGCTGGATTTCACGATTCGCCAATGCTTCTCGGCCTGACGCGACTTCTGGAAGGCGAGGTCAGTGGTCAGGAGCGGAGTCCATTCGGGAAACCTTTGCCCGAGTCGTCATACCTAATCTTTGCGTATCCAGCCTTGCCGCAGCTTCGACCCCATGATCCTGCCAATAGATAGCTGCCCGTGCGGAGAGCCTCGATGACCGATTACTCCCTTACCCGTCGTACCGTACTCGTCGGCTCCGCCGTCGGGCTCGCCGCCGCTGCGTCAGGCGCTGCCGTCGCTCAGGAAGGCACCAGCGCGACTCGCCCCGCCAGGCCGCTGCAGGATCCGCGCACCAAGTATAGTCGCGAACCCTTCAAGGAGCAGCGCCAGGAATGGCCGGCGCTGACCAGCAAGTTGGAGCCGCGTCCCGACCATGGCGAGACCAGCTATCACGGCTCGGGCCGTCTGGCCGGGCGCAAGGCCCTCATCACCGGTGGCGACAGCGGCATCGGTCGCGCCGTGGCTATCGCCTTCGCTCGCGAGGGGGCAGATGTGGCCATCAACTATCACCCTTCCGAAGAGTCCGACGCCCAGGAAGTGGTCAAGCTGATCACCGAAGCCGGTCGCAAGGCCATCACCCTGCCGGCTGACATCCGTACCCAGGAGGCCTGCGAAGAAGTCGTGAGCAAGGCCATCCAGCAACTCGGCGGTCTGGATCTCCTGGTGAATAACGCAGCCTATCAGCAGAGCAAGGCGGACATCCTCGAGATCACCGACGAGCAATTCGACCAGACCTTCAAAACCAACGTCTATCACGTCTTCCGTTTCAGCAAGGCAGCCATCCCTCACCTGCCGCCGGGCGCCAGCATCATCAATACCGTCTCGGTGAATTCCTACGATCCCGGTGAAGAGCTGATCGATTACGCCTCTACCAAGGCCGCCATCCTCAATCTCACCAAGGGCATGGCCAAGCAATTGGCCAAGAAGGGCATTCGCGTCAACGCCGTGGCACCGGGTCCGGTGTGGACACCGCTGCAGGTAGCGGGTGGGCAATTGGAAGGGCAGATGAAGGAATTCGGTCAGGACACGCCGCTAGGCAGGGCAGGGCAGCCGGCTGAGTTGGCGGGGTTGTATGTGGCGTTGGCAGAGGAGGATGCGAGTTTTAGTACGGGGACTGTGGTGGGGGCGTTTGGGGGAAGGGGATGCCGTAGTCTAAAAAGATATTTTTGTTTTATCGAGCGCGGATTTTAGCTTGCGAAAAAAGCAATGCCTGACAAGTGTCAGGCATTGCTTTAGTGTTTCTAAGATCTTGGCTATATTTAGCTAGGATCGGTACACGTGCCAACGCTGTTCTTCTTGGTAAACGCCTTTGCGTTTGCGTCTGCAATGCTGCTGCCAACGCACCAGGTAATGTTTGAGGCGTTGACAGTCGGCGTATATTGTATTTTCTTTCCGTCAATATCGGTGCCAATGCCTGTGCCAAGAGTAAGCGTAATGACGCCGGCTGCTACTGAAGCACTTGCGACTTCTTTGGTCGCGGTGAACGCTGGAATATCGGTCGCGGTACCGGAAGTGGTGGTGTTACAGTTTGTCAGTACGCCTCCAGCTTCTTGGGAGCAGATACCAACAGCTTGTTTAAGCGTGTCTGCTGCAGTCAGCGCATTACCAAGTTTTGCTCTTATTACATAATTTTGATACTGCGGAATAGCCACCGCTGCCAAAATACCAATGATCGCTACCACGATCATCAGTTCGATCAAAGTAAAGCCTTTTTGAGCTTTCATTCCAAATCTCCGAGGTTGGATCAGGCCAACATGCCTGTTTTAGGTATAGCACAGGCCGTGCCAAAGAAAGATGGCGACTGCAGCACGTTCTCTTCGTGATGGGCGTCAATAAAGGGGCAGGTGATGACAAAAAATGTCAGCTGTCCGGCGTCATTTTGTAGGCGCGGTGGGCAGTGCTATAACGCTTTCTGTAGCCAAGGGTAGAAATGACGATGAACGAAACGGTAATGCTATCGGGATTGGCGAAGCAGCTGGTGGATGCGCAGCTGTTGGTAGAGGCGGCAGCCCAGCAGGCAGTGGTCAAGGCCAAGCAGGCCAAGGTGCCGCTGGTAACTTATCTCGTTCAGCAGCGGCTGGTACAGAGTCGTCCCCTAGCGGAACTGGCCGCTCAGGAGTTTGGCGTGCCCTTTCTCGATCTGGCGGCCATCGACAAGGAGCAGCTGCCTAAGGATATTGTCAACGAAAAGCTGATGCAGCAGCATCACTTCCTGCCTCTGAGCAAAAGAGGCAACAAGCTCTTTATCGCACTCTCTGATCCGACCAATCAGCAGGCCATCAATGATGTGTCCTTTGGCAGCAAACTGGCGGTCGAGGTGGTGCTGGTCGAAGATGACAAGCTGCACCAAGCCATCGAGCGATATCTAGATACGGGTACCGGTGGTTTGGAGCTGTCCGATCTTGATCTTGATCTAGAGGCCGAAGGTGGGGAGCGGCCACAGGAAGCTGTTGCGGGTTCTGATGCCGACGATGCGCCAGTGGTGAAGTTCGTCAACAAGATGCTGCTCGATGCCATCAAGAAGGGTTCGTCCGACCTGCATTTCGAGCCCTACGAAAAGATGTACCGGGTGCGTTTCCGCACCGACGGTGTCCTGCACGAGGCCGCTCGACCGCCAGTGCAGCTGGTATCGCGAATTTCGGCGCGGCTCAAGGTGATGTCCAATATGGACATCTCCGAGCGGCGCAAACCACAGGATGGCCGCGTCAAGCTCAAGGTCTCCAAGACCAAGTCCATCGACTTCCGCGTAAATACTTTGCCCACTCTTTGGGGCGAGAAGATCGTGATGCGGATCCTGGATTCCTCCAGCGCCCAGATGGGAATCGATGCCCTGGGCTATGAGGATGTGCAGAAGGAGCTCTATCTGCAGGCACTCAAGCAGCCGCAGGGAATGATCCTGGTGACCGGGCCTACTGGTTCCGGCAAGACGGTCTCCCTTTATACCGGCCTCAATATCCTCAATACCGAAGACATCAATATTTCCACCGCTGAAGATCCGGTGGAGATCAATCTGGAAGGCATCAACCAGGTCAACGTTAACCCGCGTCAGGGACTCGACTTCTCCCAGGCGCTGCGGGCCTTCCTGCGTCAGGATCCTGACGTGATCATGGTGGGTGAGATTCGAGACCTGGAAACGGCGGAGATCGCCATCAAGGCGGCCCAGACCGGTCACATGGTGATGTCCACCCTGCACACCAACAGCGCGGCAGAAACTCTGACGCGCCTGCGGAACATGGGGGTGCCCGCCTTCAACCTGGCGACCTCGGTCAATCTGATCATCGCTCAGCGACTGGCGCGTAAGCTGTGCAACAAGTGCAAGAGAGTCCATGAGGTGCCGCGTGAGGCGTTATTGGCCGAAGGCTTTCGCGAGGAGGAGGTCGGCAGTTTCACCCTTTACCAGCCCATCGGCTGCGAGGACTGCAATGCGGGTTATCGCGGGCGAGTGGGGATCTATGAGGTGGTGAAGGTCACGCCAGCGTTGCAGCAAATGATCATGGAGGAGGGCAACTCCATCGAGATCGCGGCGCGGATGCGCAAAGAGGGCTTCAATGATCTGCGGCGGTCAGGACTGGTGAAGGCGATGCAGGGGATTACCAGTCTGGAGGAGATCAATCGGGTGACTAAGGACTAGTGGCTTTCCCTCACCCTAGCCCTCTCCCAGAGGGAGAGGGGACTAGAGCGGTGCGTCGGATAGTTGCTGTCCATGCGTCTTGATTGACGCAGAGCGCTAAAGCCGTCGACGTTTGGCGCGATGCTTGCCTTTAAAGCCGCAACCCGCTCTGCACAGAGCATTCTTTTGACGGGCCCGTCTCGACGGGCCGAGTCTTTGACGAGTCGAGGCCATGGCTGATAAAGCTATCAAGATGAGCAGCTTCACCTGGGAGGGGACCGACCGCAAAGGGACCAAGGTGAAAGGCGAGATGACAGGCCTGAATCCCGCGCTGATCAAAGCACAGTTGCGCAAGCAGGGGATCAACCCAACCCGGGTGCGCAAGAAGTCGATGTCGATATTCGGCAAGGGCAAAAAGATCAAGCCCATGGACATCGCGCTGTTCACCAGACAGCTGGCGACCATGATGAACGCGGGCGTACCTCTGTTGCAAGCCTTTGACATCATTAGCGAGGGCTTTGAAAATCTAAGTATGCGGAAGCTGGTAGATGATATTAAGCAGGATGTTTCCGCAGGCAATAGTTTGGCCAATTCTTTACGCAAGCAGCCGCAATACTTTGATGATCTTTATTGCAATCTTGTAGATGCTGGTGAGCAGTCTGGCGCGCTGGAAACCCTATTGGATAGAGTTGCCACCTATAAGGAAAAAACGGAAGCGCTTAAGAAGAAAATAAAGAAAGCGATGACCTATCCAGCGGCGGTCATCGTCGTTGCAATAATTGTATCAGCTATTTTGTTGATCAAGGTGGTGCCGCAGTTTCAGTCAGTATTTGAAGGCTTCGGAGCGCAGTTGCCAGCATTCACACTGTTCGTCATCGGTATCTCAGAGATATTGCAGGAGTGGTGGCTGCTTGTGCTTGGCGGGCTATTTTTACTCGCTTTCGTTTTGCGGAACTTTTATAAAAGGTCTGAAAGGTTTCGCGATGCTACCGACCGTGGACTCCTGAAGATCCCATTGATTGGCTCCATTCTCTACAAGTCGGCCATTGCCCGTTATGCCCGTACTCTCGCCACCACTTTTGCGGCCGGTGTGCCGTTGGTAGACGCTCTGGACTCGGTCGCCGGTGCGACCGGCAACGTGGTGTTCCGCAACGCCGTGGAGAAGATCAAGGGCGATGTCTCCACCGGTATGCAGCTCAACTTCTCCATGCGCACTACCGGGGTGTTCTCGTCCATGGCCATCCAGATGACGGCCATCGGTGAAGAGTCCGGTTCCCTGGACGAGATGCTGTCCAAGGTGGCGACCTTCTATGAAGACGAGGTCGACAACATGGTCGACAACCTCACCACCCTGATGGAGCCGATGATCATGGCGGTTCTGGGGGTCCTGGTGGGTGGTCTGATCATTGCCATGTACCTGCCCATCTTCCAGCTCGGCAACGTCGTCTGATGGTCCTGCTGGAGTTCCTGGCCGGTGTGCCGCTGGCCGCGGCGCTGTGCGCGCTGATCCTGGGGTTGCTGGTAGGCAGCTTTCTCAATGTGGTGGTCTATCGGCTGCCGGTGATGCTGAGGCGGGATTGGCAGACGGAGGCGCGTGAGGTGCTGGAGCTGCCGGCCGAGCCCGTGGGGACCGCTTTCAATTTGGCGCGGCCTGGTTCCCGTTGCCCCCATTGCCAGCGTGCCGTGCGGCCTTGGGAAAACGTGCCGGTGTTGAGCTATCTGCTCTTACGCGGTTGTTGCAAGGGCTGTCAGTCGAGCATTAGCCTGCGTTATCCGCTGGTTGAGCTCGCCTGTGGACTGTTGTCCGCCTGGGTCATCTGGCATCTGGGCGTCACCTGGCAGGGCGGGGCCTTTCTACTGCTGACCTGGGGGCTACTGGCGGCCAGTCTGATCGATGCCGATCATCAGCTGCTGCCGGACGTGATCGTTCTGCCGCTGTTGTGGCTGGGGTTGATCGCCAATCAGTTTGGGCTGTTCACCAACCTCGGCGATGCCGTCTGGGGCGCGGTGGCGGGTTATCTGAGTCTGTGGCTGGTGTTCCAGCTGTTCCGCCTGGTGACCGGCAAGGAAGGCATGGGCTATGGCGACTTCAAGCTGCTGGCGCTGCTCGGTGCCTGGGGGGCTGGCAGATCCTGCCCCTGACCATCCTGCTGTCATCGCTGGTGGGCGCCATCCTGGGTGTCATCACCCTGCGGCTGCGGCGGGCGGAAACCAGTACGCCGCTGCCCTTTGGTCCCTATCTGGCCGTGGCGGGGTGGATTGCCTTGCTCTGGGGTGATCAAATAACCGGCCTGTACCTGAACTTCGCCGGATTCCGATGACTTCTGCCTGGACCCTCGGCCTGACCGGGGGCATCGGCAGTGGCAAGAGCGCCGCTGCCGAGCATTTCGCCCAGTTGGGCATCACCTGTGTCGACGCCGATCAGGCCGCCCGCTGGGTGGTGGAACCGGGACGGCCGGCGCTGGCCGAGATCGCTGGGCATTTTTCGTCGGTTGTCTTGCGACCGGATGGCAGCCTGGATCGGGCGGCGCTGCGGGCGGCGATCTTTGCCGATCCGGCTGAGCGGCGTTGGCTGGAAGCCCTGCTGCATCCTCTCATTCGCCAGGAAATCCTGGCGGCCCTGGCCCGCGCAGCGTCGCCCTATGCCATCCTGGTGTCGCCGCTGCTGTTCGAATCCGGGCAGCGGGCGCTGGTCCGGCGGGGGCTGGTGATAGACGCGCCGGAAGCGCTGCAGCTTGAGCGGGCCATGCGTCGCGACGGGGTGGACGAGACTCAGGTGCGGGCCATTCTGGCGGCACAGCTGCCGCGTGCCGAGCGCCTGGCCAAGGCGGATGACGTCATTTGCAACGACGGCGATCTCGCCCAGCTCCACACCGAGGTGGAGCGCCTGCATTCCTTTTATCTGACCCTTGACGGAGGCCAAGCATGAGCACTCTTACCGTGGATTGCCCCACCTGTGGCGCACCCGTGGAATGGAGCGAGAAGAGCGCCAACCGGCCCTTCTGTTCCGACCGCTGCAAATTGATCGACCTGGGTGCCTGGGCGGCGGAAGAACACGCCATCCCGGGCAATGAGCTGGAAGACGATCTTTACTCCGAAGACCTCAATCGCCGCGGCCACTAGGACGCGCCTTCCCTATAGCCGCTGCGCCCAGGCCTGGGCGGTCGCCTGGGCCGCCTGGCGCAGCTTGGCGGCCAACTCGGGTTTCTCGTATTCCAGCGGACTGGACGCCGTGATCGTGTGGATGCGGTCGCGCTTGATGAAGAACACCTGAGTGCCCAGCAAGGGCTTGCTGCAGGCGCTGGCGCCCTCGCCGAGGCCGTCGATGGCCTTGCACTCCAGTTGTTCGCTCAAGGATTGCACCTGCCGCCGCAGCTTGGGCAGCGCCCGACCGCCATTCTCGTAGCCCGCCGACAGACCCAGCAGGTAGTTGGCCGGCTGGCCGGTGTCGCGGTCCGTGAAGGCGCAGCCGC
This sequence comes from Pseudomonas oryzihabitans, assembly GCF_014522265.1. Taxonomy (GTDB): domain Bacteria; phylum Pseudomonadota; class Gammaproteobacteria; order Pseudomonadales; family Pseudomonadaceae; genus Chryseomonas; species Chryseomonas aestiva. Next base: position 585,387 of record NZ_CP017024.1, on the reverse strand, counting down.
CGGCAATCTGCCGGGCATAGGCCAGCGGCAGGCCCGAGGTCTGCTGGAGCACCGGTAGCGGCAATTGGGCCTGCAGGCTGGCGCAGTCGACGGGCTCGCCGTTATCGGCATGGGCGAGGGCAGCGCCCAGAAGCAGGGGGAGGGCAACGAGGAAACGCATGAAAACATCCTGTCTATGGCCGACGGCCGATAGATTGTGAGTCTACCGGCTGGAACCCCGTCGCAGGCGGGGAGACGCGGGCGGCTGTGCGCTGTGTCATGCGTCAGTAAGCACATTGCGGACTGGTATCCGGCGCGGGTGATCCTTACCCTGGCCGCAGACAGCGAACAGCGAGGCGTAGGATGTCCGAGGCGCTCACTCCCGGATTCATGGTGGTACACGGCAATCGGCTCGAAGAGCTGCGCGGCCTGGCGGTCGGCTGGATGCGGCGCTATCCCCTGGCACCGTTGGAAAACGAACAGGTGCTGGTGCAGAGCAATGGCATCGCCCAGTGGCTCAAGCTGGCGCTGGCCGAAGATCCGCGCGGGGACGACGAAGGCGGCTGCGGAGTGGCCGCAGCCCTCGAGGTGCAGTTGCCGGCGGCCTTTCTCTGGCGGACCTATCGCCAGGTGCTGGGTCGTGACCAGGTACCGCCTTCCTCGCCACTGGACCGCGCGCCCCTGACCTGGCGCCTGATGCGGCTCTTGCCGACGCTACTCCTGCAGCCGGACTTCGCCGCGCTGCGGCGCTTTCTCGACGATGACGGCGATCTGCGCAAGAGATACCAGCTGGCCGAGCGGCTGGCCGATCTCTATGACGGCTACCAGGTCTATCGCGCCGACTGGCTCAACGACTGGGCGGCGGGCCGCGATCTGCTGGCCAGCCTGCGTGACGGCCGGCGCCCGCTGCCGGAGAGTTGTCGCTGGCAGGCGCAGCTGTGGCGGGCGCTGCTGGCCGACGTGGGCGACGGTGGCCTGGCCCGCAGCCGCGCCGGGGTGCACCGGTGCTTTCTGGAGCTGATGCAGGCGGCGAGCGAGCCGCCGGCCGGTCTGCCGCGGCGGGTGGTGATCTTTGGCTTGTCGGCGATTCCGGCGCAGACCCTCGAGGCCCTGGCCGCTCTGGCGCGCTTCAGCCAGGTGCTGCTCTGCGTGCACAATCCCTGTCGCCATCACTGGTCCGACATCGTCGCCGACCAAGACCTGTTGCGGCAGAACTACCGGCGTCAGCAGCGCAAGCCGGGCATGCCGCAGACCCTGGATGCCGAGGCGCTGCACCAGCACGGCCAGCCGCTGCTGGCGAGCTGGGGCAAGCAGGGCCGCGACTACATCCACCTGCTGGACGAATTCGACGAACCCGATGGCTATCGGCGCCTGTTCGAGGACCTCAACGGCGGGCGCATCGACCTCTTCGCCGACACCGAACCCCAGCACCTGCTCGGCCAGTTGCAGGACGATATCCTCGAATTGCGTCCGCTGAGCGAGACCCGTGAGCTTTGGCCGGCAGTGGATCCGGCGCGCGACAGGTCCATGCGCTTCCATATGGCCCACAGTCCGCAGCGCGAAGTGGAGATTCTGCATGACCAGTTGCTGGCGCGCTTCAGCAGCGATGACAGCCTCAGGCCACGCGACGTCATCGTCATGGTGCCGGACATCGATGCCTATGCGCCGCACATCCGCGCGGTGTTCGGTCAGCTCGAACGTCAGGATCCGCGTTTCATTCCCTTCAGTCTGGCCGATCAGCACCAGCGTGGCTTCCAGCCGCTGCTGATCGCCCTGGAGCATCTGCTGCAGCTGCCCGACAGCCGCTTCGCCCTGAGCGAGATCCTCGATCTGCTGGATGTGCCGGCGCTGCGCGCCCGCTTCGGACTGCGCGAAGGCGATCTGCCGACCCTGCACCTCTGGCTGGAAGGCGCCGGCGTGCGCTGGGGGCTGGATGCCGAGCAGCGCAGTCGTCTCGATCTGCCCGAGGGGCTGACGCAGAACACCTGGCGCTTCGGGCTGAGGCGCATGCTGTTGGGCTACGCCGTGGGCAGCGGCGCCGCCCTGGGCGATATCGAGCCCTTCGACGAGGTGGGTGGCCTGGACGCGGCCCTGGTCGGGCCGCTGGTGGATCTGCTCGATGCCCTGGACGCGGCCCAGGCGGCACTGGCCCAGCCAGCCCGGCCAACGGAGTGGGGCGCCCGTCTGCAGGCGCTGCTGGCGCTGTTCTTCAGCGCCCAGGACGAGCACGACGAATATCTGCTGGAGCAGCTGGAAAATCTCCGTGAGCGCTGGCTGGAGTTGTGCGAGGACGTCGCCCTGGATGAAGAGCTGCCGCTCACCGTGGTCCGCGAGGCCTGGCTGGCCGGACTGGATTCCGGGGGACTGGCCCAGCGTTTTCTCGCCGGGGCGGTCAATTTCTGCACCCTGATGCCCATGCGCGCCATTCCCTTCCGTGTGGTCTGCCTGCTGGGCATGCACGATGGCGCCTATCCGCGCATCCAGTCTCCGCTGGATTTCGATCTCATGGCTCAGGACTATCGTCCCGGTGACCGCTCGCGGCGTGAAGACGACCGCTATCTGCTGCTGGAGGCGCTGCTCTCGGCGCGCGATCAGTTCTATGTCAGCTGGGTGGGGCGCAGCATCCGCGACAATAGCGAGCGCCCGCCGTCGGTGCTGGTCGCCCAGTTGCGTGACCATCTCCAGGCCGGTTGGCGGCTGGAGGGTCATGAAGAAGAGCCGGAGCGTCTGCTCCCGGCCCTCACCCAGGCGCATCCGCTGCAGCCCTTCAGCGCCCGCTATTTCCGTGGCGAGCGCGGCTATTTCAGCTTTGCCGCCGAATGGCTGGGCATGCATGACCGCACCACGCGCGATGAGGATGACCTGTTGCCGCCGCTGGTACCCGAAGAGCCCCTGGGCCTCGATGACCTGGCGCGCTTTCTGCGCGGACCGGTGGATCTGTTCTTCGCCAATCGCCTCAAGGTGCACTTCGCGGCGCCCGATGCGCCGGCGGAAGACGAAGAGCCCTTCGGTCTGGATGCCCTGACCCGCTACCAGTTGGGCGAAGACCTGCTGGCGGCGGCGCTGGCCACGCCGGCCGAAGCGGATCAGGCGCTGATGGCCGCCGCCGAGCGCCTGCGCGGCAGCGGTCGTTTGCCGCTGGCGGGCTTTGGCGAACGGGCCGGGCGGGCCTTGCGCGAGCCGCTGCCCGCCGTGGTCGCCCAGGTCGAGGCCCTGGCGCTGCGCTGGCCCGAACCCCTGGAAGAGGCCGTGACCCTGGATCTCGCCCATAAGGAGCTGCAACTGGTGGCCAACCTCGAACGGCTGCGTCGTGGCCCCGAAGGCCTGCTGGCCCTGACCGCCCAGGCCAATGGCCTGGGCAATACCCGCACTCGCAAATGGCATCGGCTGCTGCGACCCTGGGTGCAGCATCTGGTCGCCGCGGCCGGTGGCCTGCAGCTTAGCACCGCGGTGGTGGCGACCGATCTGACGCTGCTGCTGGCGCCGCTGGACGCCGAGCTGGCCCGGCGGCAGCTGAACGAGTTGCTCGATGCCTGGGCGCTGGGGCAGCGACGTCCACTGCCCGTCGCGCCGCGCACCGCCTTCGCCTGGCTGGCCAATGACCCGGACAAGGCCCTGGCCGCCGCCGAGCAGGCCTATCAGGGCGAGGCCGCGACCCACCCGGCACTGCGCCGGCAGTATCCGGACTTCGCCGCCTTGCTGGCCGACGAGGAATTCGATGGCTGGTGCCAGACGCTCTATGCGCCGGTGCACACCGCCGGCTGGCAGGTGGTGGGCGGGGAGGGACAGGCATGAGTCAGCGTCCGCTCGCCCTGCGCTTTCCGCTGCAGGGCAATCAGCTCATCGAAGCCAGTGCCGGCACCGGCAAGACCTTCACCATCTCCGCGCTCTATGTGCGTTTGGTGCTGGGCCACGGCACGCCCGAGACGGCCTTCGGCCGCGAGCTGTTGCCGCCGCAGATCTTGGTGGTGACCTTTACCGAGGCCGCCACCCAGGAGTTGCGCGATCGCATTCGCCATCGCCTGGCCGAAGCCGCGCGTTTCTTTCGCGACGAGATCGCCGCGCCCGATCCGCTGCTCGCCGAATTGCGCGAGGACTTCGCCGTCGAGGCCTGGGCCGATTGCGCCCGGCGCCTGGACATCGCCGCCCAGTGGATGGACGAAGCGGCCGTCTCCACCATCCACAGCTGGTGCCAGCGCATGCTCCGTGAGCACGCCTTCGACAGCGGCAGTCTCTTCGTGCAGAACCTGGAGCAGGACCAGAGCGAGCTGCTCACCCAGGTGGTGCGCGACTACTGGCGGCGCTTCTGCTATCCCCTCGAAGGGGAAGCGCTGGACTGGGTGATCGAGCACTGGGGCGAACCCCGTGCTTTGGCCTTACGCCTGCGACCCCTGTTGAGCGAGGCCCTGGGCGCGCCTCGGGGGGAACCCGCCGCCTTGCTGGCTACCGCCCTGGCCGAACGCCGAGAGCGGTTGGCGCGGCTCAAGGCGCCCTGGAGCAAGTGGGCGGAAGAGTTGCGCGAACTCTGCCAGGCCGGCTGCGATGCCAAGGTGGTCGACGGCCGCAAGTTGCAGAAGAGATTCTTCGGGCCCTGGTGCGACAAGCTGGTCGCCTGGGCGGACAATCCCGCCAGCGAGGACCTGGATATCGGCACCGGCTTTACCCGGCTGACCGAGGAGGGCTTCGCCGAGGCCTGGACCAAGGCCAGTCCGCCGGATCATCCGGCCCTGGCGGCCATGGCGCGGCTGCCCGGGCAACTGGCCGAGCTGCCCAGCCCCGAGGTGCCGCTGCTGGAGCACGCGGCGGCCTGGGTGCAGCAGAAATTCGAGCGCGAGAAGCTGCGCCGCGCCGAGCTGGGTTTCGACGACATCCTTACCCGCCTGGATCGGGCGCTGCAGGCCGATGGCGCCGGCGCGCGGCTGGCGGCGCTGATCCGCGAGCAGTTCCCGGTGGCGCTGATCGACGAATTCCAGGACACCGATCCGGTGCAGTACCGCATCTTCAGCACCGTCTACGGCGCAGGGGAGGGCACCGGACTGTTCCTGATCGGCGATCCCAAGCAGGCCATCTATGCCTTTCGCGGCGCCGATATCCATACCTATCTGCAGGCACGTCGCGCCAATGCCGGCCACCTGCACTCGCTGGATACCAACTTCCGCTCCACCGCCGCCATGGTCGCGGCGGTCAACCAGGTATTCCAACATGGCGAGATGACGGCACCGCGCGCTGCCTTCCTGTTCCGCCAGGGTGAGGACAATCCGGTGCCCTTCGAGCCGGTTCGCGCCCAGGGCCGGCGCGAAGCCCTGGAAATCGACGGCGTGCCGGGTGCGGCCCTGACCTTCTGGCAACTGGCGAGCGACGAGCCCCTGGCCGGCACCGCCTATCGCGCCACCCTGGCCGAGAGCACCGCCAGCGAGATCGTCCGGTTGCTGAGCCTGGCCGCCGAGGACAGGGCCGGCTTTCGCCGTGAAGACGGCGAACTGGTGCCGCTGCGGCCCGCCGATATCGCCATCCTGGTGCGCGCCGGCAGCGAAGCCCAGGCGGTGCGCCAGGCGCTGGTGCGGCGCGGGGTGCGCAGCGTCTACCTGTCGGACAAGGACTCGGTATTCACCGCCCAGGAGGCCCGCTGCCTGCTGGACTGGCTCAAGGCCTGCGCCGAGCCCGATGTGGATCGCCGGCTGCGCGCCGCGCTGGGCAGCCTGACCCTCGACCTGCCGCTGGCCGAACTGGATGCCCTCAACCACGACGAGCAGGCCTGGGAGTCGCGGGTCCTGCAATTCCGTGGCTATCGCCAGCTCTGGCGCGGCCAGGGGGTGCTGCCCATGCTGCGGCGCCTGCTGCAGGACTTCCGGCTGCCGCAGCGGCTGATGGCCCGCGCCGATGGCGAGCGGGTGCTGACCAATCTGCTGCACCTCGCCGAGCTCTTGCAGCGCGCCGCTGGCGAGCTGGACGGCGAGCAGGCGCTGATTCGCCACCTGGCCGAGCAGCTGGCCGCCCAGGGGGCCGCCGACGAGCAGATCCTGCGCCTGGAAAGCGACGCCGAGCTGGTCAAGGTGGTGACGGTGCACAAGTCCAAGGGCCTGGAATACCCGCTGGTGTTCCTGCCCTTCGCCTGCGCCTATCGCGCCGAGGAGGGCGCCACGCTGCCGCTGCGCTATCACGATGACCAGGGGCAGGTGCGCCGGACCTTCAAGCCCTCCGCCGAGGAACTGGCCCGCGCCGACGACGAGCGTCTGGCCGAAGACCTGCGCCTGCTGTATGTCGCCCTGACCCGGGCCCGCCATGCCTGCTGGGTCGGGGTGGTCGATCTCAAGCGCGGGCGCAGCAAGGAATCCGGCTTCGCCCGCAGTGCTCTGGGCTACCTGGCCACCGGTGGCGAGCCCCTGGCGAGTTCGGCGGCCCTGGACGCGGCCCTGACCACCCTGGTCGGTGCGCAATCCGACACCCTGATTCTGCCGTTGCCCGCCGCCGATCCGGCCCGCCTGCCCGAGGCCCGTGAAGCCCCGGTGACCCTCAAGGCGCTGACAGCCCGGCGGGCGGCCCGCGAGGACTGGTGGATCGCCTCCTACAGTGCCCTGCGCATCGGCACGCGGCTGGGCGAGGCGCGGGAGGAAGGGCCGTTCAATCTGGAGCTGGACCTGGATACCCCGGCGGCCCAGAAGCTGTTCGACGATGATCGCCTCGCTCCGGACGAGGCGCGTCAGCCGGCGGCTGGCGAAGACCTGCACCGCTTTCCCCGCGGACCCGGTCCTGGCACCTTTCTGCACAGCCTGCTGGAGTGGGTCGGCGAGGAAGGCTTCACCGCCATCCAGGCTGCGCCCGAGCGGCTGGACGACCTGATCGCCCGACGTTGCCAGCGGCGTGGCTGGAATCACTGGATTCCCATCCTGCAGGGTTGGCTGCGCCAGTTGCTGGAATTGCCGCTGCCGTTGCCGGGAGGCAGTCAGCACCTGGGCGAACTGGCGCGCTACCAGGTGGAGATGGAATTCTGGTTCGCCACCCATGGCGTCGATCTGGAGCGGCTGGATGATCTGGTGAGTCGTGGCACCCATGGCGGCCAGGCGCGGCCGATGCTGGAGCCGGGCCAGCTCAACGGCCTGTTCAAGGGCTTCATCGACCTGGTCTTCGAGCACGAGGGCCGCTATTTCGTGGTGGACTACAAGTCCAACTGGCTGGGCGCCGAGGCCGGGGCCTATACCCGTGCGGCCATGGAGGCCGCTGTCCTGGCCAAGCGCTATGACCTGCAGTACGTGCTCTACAGCCTGGCTGTGCACCGGCTGCTCAAGGCGCGGCTACCCGACTATAGCTACGAGCGCCACTTCGGCGGCGCCGTCTACCTCTTCCTGCGCGGCTGCGATCCGGCCGGCCACGGCGTCTTCGTCGAGCGGCCCGCCCAGGCCCTGATCGAGACCCTGGATCTGCTGTTCAGTGGTGCGGAGAATGCCCATGTCTGATTTCAGCCCCGCCACCGAACGGCTGCTGCGCCTGGCATCCCTGGCCCAGGAGCGTCCCCTCGCCCCGCTCGAACAGCGTGACGACCTCTTTCGCCTGCTGGAGCTCTGGGTGCAGCGCGGCTGGCTGCGCCAGGTGGACCGGGCCTTCACCAGCTTTCTCGGCGAACTCGAACCCCAGGGCGACTCGGCGGTGCTGCTGGCCGCCGCCCTGGCCAGCCATCAACTCGGCCATGGCCATGTCTGCCTGGACCTCGCCGCCACCCTGCGCAATCCCGACGCCGCCCTGTCGCTGCCGCCCGAGGGCGACGAGGCGCGCGCTTCGCTCTTGCCGTCGCAGTTGCTGCATGGCCAGACCCTCGACGCCTGGCAGCGGGCGCTGCGGGCCAGCGTCCTGGTCGATGGCGACGGCAGCTGTCCGGAACGACCGCTGGTGCTGGGCGGCGAGCGCCTCTACCTGCGGCGCTACTGGAGTTACGAACGGGCGGTGGCCGCCAGCCTGCGTCAGCGCCTGGCCACTCTCGAGCCGCTGCCGGCGGATCTAGCGGAGCGCCTCGACCGGCTGTTTCCGCCGGATCCCGACGCGGGTGGCGAACCCGACTGGCAGAAACTGGCCTGCGCCCTGGCGGTACGGGGCGCCTTCAGCATCATTACCGGCGGCCCCGGCACCGGCAAGACCACCACCGTGGTGCGACTGCTGGCGCTGCTCCAGGCGCCCGCGGTGGCGGCCGGTCGCCCCCTGCGTATCCGCCTGGCCGCACCGACCGGCAAGGCGGCTGCGCGCCTCACCGAATCCATCGGCGGCCAGGTCAGTCGCCTGCCGGTGGACGACGAGTTGCGTCGGCACATCCCCACCGGGGTGACCACGGTACACCGGCTGCTGGGTAGTCGGCCCAACACCCGCCACTTCCGCCATCACCGCGGGCAGCCCTTGCCGCTGGACGTGCTGGTGGTGGACGAAGCCTCGATGATCGACCTGGAAATGATGGCCAGCCTGCTGGCGGCCTTGCCGCCCAGGGCACGCCTGGTCCTGCTGGGTGACAAGGATCAGCTGGCCTCGGTGGAGGCGGGCGCGGTGCTGGGCGATCTCTGTCGGGATGCCGAGGCCGGACGCTACAGTCCGGCTACCCGCGCCTGGCTGGAAGCCGTGAGTGGCCAGTCGCTGGCCCAGACGCCGCTGACGGTCGGCGACGACCAGGGTGACGCCCTGGCGCAGCAGGTGGTGATGCTCAGACGCTCGCGGCGCTTCGGTGCCGGCAGCGGCATCGGCCAGTTGGCCCGTCGGGTCAATGCCCAGGACGGCCCGGCTGCGCAGCAGGTGCTGGTCGACGGCGGCTACGCCGATCTTCATCGCGTGCTGCTCAAGGGCCCGGAGGATCGTGCCCTGGAACGCCTGGTGCTGGAAGGGCGCGGGCGCGCCCGCGGCTATCGTCATTATCTGCAGGTCCTGCAGGAGACCCGGCCCCAGCTCGACACCGTGCTGGAGGACCCGGCCTGGACGCGCTGGGCCGGCCAGGTGCTGGCCGCCTTCGACGACTTCCAGCTGCTCTGCGCCGTGCGCAAGGGGCCTTGGGGCGTGGAAGGCCTCAACCTGCGCATCGCCAGCGCCCTGCTGGCGGCCGGTCTGCTCGCGGGCGAGCATGGCTGGTACGAGGGCCGCCCGGTGCTGGTGACGCGCAACGACTACAGCCTGGGGCTGATGAACGGCGACATCGGCATCACCCTCTGCCTGCCGGACGCCAACCAGCCGGGGCGCAAGGTCCTGCGGGTCGCCTTTCCCCGCGGCGATGGCAGCGGTGGCCTGAGATTCGTCCTGCCCAGTCGGCTGGCGGCGGTGGAGACGGTGTTCGCCATGACCGTGCACAAATCCCAGGGCTCGGAATTCGCCCATACGGCGCTCCTACTGCCCGAGCAACTCAGTCCGGTGCTGACCAAGGAGCTGGTCTATACCGGCATCACCCGGGCGCGCGATGATTTCACCCTGATCGAGGCCCGCGGCGGCATCTTCGCCGAGGCCGTGGCCCGACGGGTCCGCCGCGTCAGCGGGCTGGATCTGGATTTGCGAAACACTGTGTAAATGTACAGATAAATGCTGGACGCTCCCCGTGCGCCTGCCTAAGGTGAGGGGAGCCGTCCGCGATGAGAGCGCCATGACTTCCCTGCCTTTCGTTTCCCTTGTGCTTCCCCTGTTGCTGCTGGCTGGCTGGGCGGGTTCGGCCGTCTGGCTGACCGGGCGCCAACGCTATCTGCAACAGCAACTCGATAGCGCCGCCGAGCGCTACGACATGCTGCGCGACGACCTGCAACGGGCCGAGCTGGCCAATGGTCGCCAGGTGGTGGAGCTGGGCGCCGAGCGTGAACGCACCGCCACCCTGCAGCGCCAGCTGGAGGCCACTCGCGAGCTGGAGGCCGAGTTGCGCCAGCAGACCCGCCAGGCCCAGTTGCAGGCCGCCGAACAGCACGCCCTGGCCGAGGCCACCCGGGCTCAGCTGCAGGGCAGCCAGGAGCAGCTCGCCGAACTGCGCGAGCGCCAGCACCGCGAGCAGCAGCTGCACGCCGAGGTGCAGGAGCGTCATGCGCGCCTGGCCGAAGAGCACGCCACGCTCAGGACCACCCTGGAGCAGAAGGAAGAGCACTTCCAGGCGCAGCAGCTACTACTGCGCGAGAGTCGCGAGCAACTCAAGCTGGAATTCGAACAACTGGCCGGACGCATCTTCGACGCCAAGGGCCAGGCCTTCGCCCAGCACAGCCAGCAATCCCTGGATGCCCTGTTGCGGCCGTTCCGCGAGCAGATCGAAGGCTTTCGCGCCAAGGTCGAGGACATCCACCACAAGGATGTCCAGCAGCAGGCGGCGCTCGGCCAGCAATTGCTCGACCTCAAGGAGCTCAACCGCCAGATCACCCAGGAGGCCCACGACCTGGCCACCGCCCTGCGTGGCCAGAAGAAGGCCCAGGGCAACTGGGGTGAGCTGATCCTGGAAAACGTACTGGAGCGCTCCGGCCTGCGCGAGGGCCGCGATTTCGTCCGCGAACGCAGCTTCACCACCGAGACCGGTCGGCGGCGGCCGGACGTGCTGATCCATCTGCCGCAGAAGAAGCACCTGGTGGTGGACGCCAAGGTGTCGCTCAACGCCTATACCCGCTACGTCAACAGCGAGGACGAAGGCGAGCGGCGCCTGGCCCTGGGCGAGCACGTACGCGCCGTGGGCGAGCGCATCCGCGAGCTGGCCGATCGCGAATACTTCAGCCTGCCGGGGCTGAATTCGCCGGAGATGGTCTTCCTGTTCATCCCCATCGAATCGGCCTTCGTCGAGGCGCTCAAGGCCGACGAAAGCCTGTTCCAGCGTGCCATCGAGCAGAATGTCCTGGTAGCCACCCCGACGACGCTGCTGACCAGCCTCAACATCGTCCGCCAGCTCTGGCGCTTCGAAGACCAGAATCGCCATACCGCCGAACTGGCCGAGCGCGCGGGCAAGGTCTACGACAAGCTGCGCACCTTTCTCGGCAGCATGGACGGCATCGGCAAGAGTCTGGACAAGGCCGGCGAAGCCTATCGCAAGGCCTGCGGCCAACTGGTGGGCGGGCCGGGCAACCTGGTCAAGCAGGTGGCCGACTTCAAGGAACTGGGCGTGGCGGTACGCACCGAGCTGGACGGCCAGTGGACCGAGCGGGCGGAGCTGGAACTGACGATGGTGGAGCTGGAAGCCGCGGCCGAGTCTTCCGACCGGGACTGATTCGGGAAGACCCGGCAGGAGAGCCGGCGATCCGCCTGGACGATGCAGGGAGGAGGACGGTACGCCTGACCGGCGCCAGGTGCACCGGTCAGGCAGTAGGGCTTAATGGTGCTCGCGGGTGGCGCGGAATTTGATCTCCGGCCAGCGCTCTTCCATCAGCGCCAGATTGACCCGGGTCGGCGCCAGGTAGGTGAGGTGACCACCGCCATCCACCGCCAGGTTCTCGAAGGCCTTGTTCTTGAAGTCCTCGAGCTTCTTCTTGTCGTCGCACTCGATCCAGCGCGCCGACCAGACGTTGATGGCCTCGTAGGCGCACTCCACCTTGTATTCTTCCTTCAGGCGACTGGCGACCACGTCGAACTGCAGCACGCCCACGGCGCCGAGCACGATGTCGTTGTTGCGCTCGGGAAGAACACCTGGGTGGCGCCTTCCTCGGCCAGTTCCTGCAGGCCCTGGCGCAGCTGCTTGGATTTCAGCGGATCCTTCAGGCGCACGCGGCGGAACAGTTCCGGGGCGAAGTGGGGGATACCGGTGAAGCCCAGCAGCTCGCCTTCGGTGAAGGTGTCGCCGATCTGGATGGTGCCGTGGTTGTGCAGGCCGATGATGTCGCCGGCGAAGGCCTCTTCCAGGTGCTCGCGCTCGCTGGAGAAGAAGGTCAGGGCATCGGCGATCTTGAGGTCCTTCTTGATCCGCACGTGGCGCAGCTTCATGCCCTTCTCGTACCTGCCCGAGCAGATGCGCATGAAGGCGATGCGGTCGCGGTGCTTGGGATCCATGTTCGCCTGGATCTTGAACACGAAGCCGGAGAACTTCTCTTCCACCGGTTCCACCACCCGCTCGTGGGCGGCGCGCGACAGCGGGCGCGGCGCCCAGTCGACCACGGCGTCGAGCACCTGGTCGACGCCGAAGTTGCCCAGAGCGGTACCAAAGAACACCGGGGTCATCTCGCCGCGCAGGAAGGCCTCGCCATCGAATTCATGGCAGGCGCCCTGCACCAGCTCCAGCTCCTCGACGAAGCGCTCATAGAGATCGCCTAGGTGGGCGCGGGCCTCATCGGAGTCCAGCTTGTCGATGGTCTTGGTGGCGATGCGCTCGTGACCATGGCCAGGGGTGTAGACGTAGATGCGGTCGTCTGAGAGGTGATAGACACCCTTGAAGTCGCGATAGCTGCCGATCGGCCAGGTGATGGGCGCGGCCTTGATCTTGAGCACCGCCTCGATCTCGTCGAGCAGTTCGATGGGGTCGCGGATGTCGCGGTCGAGCTTGTTGATGAAGCTGACGATGGGGGTGTCACGCAGGCGGCAGACGTCCATCAGGGCGATGGTGCGGGGTTCGACGCCCTTGCCACCGTCGAGCACCATCAGCGCCGAATCCACCGCGGTCAGGGTGCGATAGGTGTCTTCAGAGAAGTCTTCGTGGCCGGGGGTGTCGAGCAGGTTGATCATGTGCTCGCGGTAGGGGAACTGCATCACCGAGGTGGTGATGGAAATGCCGCGCTGCTTTTCCATCTCCATCCAGTCGGAGGTCGCATGGCGGTCGGATTTGCGCGACTTCACCGTGCCCGCGACGGCGATGGCCTGGCCCATCAGCAGCAGCTTTTCGGTGATGGTGGTCTTGCCCGCATCGGGGTGAGAAATGATGGCGAAGGTACGGCGCTTGGCGACTTCGGCGGCCTGGGTGGTCATGGATGAACCTGGGCGGGAAGAAAAAAGAGGGGGCGGAGTATAGCAGAGGGCAGCCCCACCGGCTTGAGGTCGGTGGGGCTGCCAGGGCGCTGCTCAGCGCTGCGGCTGGATGTTGCCGTCGCAGCAGGGCGGGGTGCGTTTGCGGCGAACCAGCCGCTTGCCCAGCGCCATGCCCGGGATCTCGATGTATCTGTGGGTCAGGCAGGCGAAGGCGAAGACCACCGCCAGTTCCACCAGCACCACCAGGTTGTCCAGCACGACGCTGCCGGTGGCGATGTAGCGGATCATGAAGGGCAGCGGCGCGTCGTGGGAAGGCGCCACCACCGTGAGGTCCTGGTGCAGCAGCTTGCCCAGCACGATGAAGGCGCTCTTGAACACGAAGATCACCGCGGCGTGGCACAGGTAGATCGAATAGGACAGCACGCCCAGGCGTACGAAGAGCCCCTGGTGCAGCACGCTGGAGACCAGACCGCGCTCGAAGGCGAAGGTGAGGACAGTGACGCAGAACACCAGGGTCGCCAGCACGCCCTTCTTGGGCACCGGCAGATCGGAGGTCATCACCGCGGCACCGGCGATCAGGCAGGCCAGCTCCAGCAGGGTGCCACCGAATTGCCCCTGGTTGTGCTGCTTGATCCAGACGTAGAGGCGATAGGTGCAGGCGCCGGCGAAAAAGCACGACAGGCCGCGGAAGATCTCGGTCTTCAGCGGCAGGAAGGGAAACAGCAGCTGCACGAAGGCCAGCAGGGCGATCGCCAGGAACCACTGGCGCTGATGACCCTGGCCCTTGAGCACCAGCAGACCGAAGATCAGATAGAGGTAGAACTCGATGCTGATGCTCCAGGACGGGTAGTTGAACGAACCGGTGATGGCCTGGCCCAGCCAGGATTGCAGCAGCAGCAGATTGGGCAGGAATTGCTCGGGTGCGGTAGCGCCGCTGAAAGCCGGATCGTTGAAGCCGACCCCCAGCTTTTCCGCCAGCAGGCGACCGCATTCCAGCAGTACATAGAGCCCGAGCATGGCCAGGTGCAGCGGCAGGATCCGCGCCGAGCGACTGATGGCGAAATCGCGATAGTCGTCCAGGGTCCGCAGACGGTTTTCGTAGGTGTGCATGAGCACGAAGCCGCTGAGCACGAAGAAGAATTCAACGAACAGGTAGGCGTTGGCGATCAGCGGATTTTCCGAGGCGGCCTGAGCGACATAGGTATGGAACAGGACGACGGCGACGGCGAGCAGGCCGCGAAAGCTATCCAAAGCGACAAATCTTTCCATGGGAAATCCCTGAGGGTGCGGCAAGAAAGGCGAACGGATGCAGCGCTGCCGTTAGGGGGAAAGAGCACAGGGGTAGTGCGGAAATACGATAGCTGACATGGCATCCTTTCTCTTGTGCGTCGCAAGCGTCTTAATAGTCGCACTATTACTTGCTGTTACATTTTGATCGCTAAACGCCAGCAAGTTCTTACCCGACCGTCCATGGCCAAGCGTTTTGTGATTGCAGTCACCGATTTCCGGACATGTTGTCGCATAACTGCAAGAAGGCGCCGCCTGGTTCGCCTGGCGGCGCTGCGGTCAGCGCGGGCCCAGTGCCTGGCAGCCGGCGGGCTTCACGTACTTCTGCAGCACGCTCCACTGCGGCCGGGGTTTGCCCTTGACCGGCTCGATTGCCAGCGGGTAGTCGCCCCAGTTGGGGCCGGCTGCCCAGTACATGGCCGGGATGCATTCCTGCCGCAGCCGTGCCAGCAACCTGTCCATGGCTGCCAGCCAGCGCGGATCGTTGTCCGGTACGCCGAACTCGCCGATGTGACCGCGCTTGCCGTGCTGCTTGAGCCAGGTGATGAAGGGCTCGACCCGGCGGATGCCGACATCCGGGTCGAAATCGGTCATATCCTTTTTGAGGTATTTGCCGCCACCGTCGTTGTCGAAATAGACGTGCGCCGAATAGATCAGGTTGTCTGCCGGATCCTTGAGGCCGAGCAGCTTGGCGTTGTAGCGCGGCCAGAGATAGCTGCTGGACCAGCCGTTGCCTTCGATCAGGATCGGTCGCGCCCGATCGACGTCACGCACGGCGTCGATGCCATGCTGCGCCGCCACCGGCCACTGCTCAACCGCATCGTGGGGCTCGTTCATGATGTCGTAGGCGGCCAGGGCAGGGTGCTCGTGCCAGCGCTGGGCGATTCGCTGCAGGACATCGGCATAGGCCGGATAGGGCACCGCCGCGCTGCCGATGATCTGGCCGCGGTATCTCATGTAGTTGTGCAGATCCAGGATCACGCTCATGCGATAGCGCTTGGCATTGTCCAGGGTCTGGTCGATCAGCTTGGCGTAGGCGGGGTCCAGGGGTTGCCCCAGACGCGGCTGCAGGCGCTCCCAGATGACCGGGAAGCGGATCACCCGGATACCCTTGGCCGCCCAGCGCCGGTAATGACCGGCGTCGGGAAAGAAATAGTTGGTGCCCGGTTTGCCCGGCAGTACGTGAGGTGCGAAGCCGGCGCCGGAGAAATTCAGGCCGATCAGATCGGTGGGAAAATCCCGCGGAGTGGCCTGGGTGACCGGTGTGGCTGCCAGGAAGAGCAGGGCGAACAGGGTGGTGATAGCGGATTTCAGGCGTAGCGTCATCGGCAAGGTCCCGGACAGTGACGGAAGACGTTGGGTGATCGGGCGCAGGGGCTCGACTCGCCATCAGGCCTGAAGAGACGCCGGGAAGTTGCAGTGCAACGCTCAGAAGGTGCGCCAGACAACGTTAATGCCAGGCGAAATCAGTGGAAATGCGAGCTGGGTAGGGCTGGCGGGCAGCGCAAGGCTGGATGTTGGGGTGTCTGGCGAGGGGCGGGATGAAAGCCGCTGGAGCGGGTAATGAGCTGCCTGTGACTACTTTCCATCGGTTGATGGCGCAGGCAGATCATTCGAAAGCGGTGTTTAGCGACGCAGGCAGATTCCAGCCCACTGCTCTGCTTCGCGGCGGGCCGAAGCCTCGTCATCGAAGTCGGCGATCAGGCCGCCATGAGCATAGACCACGACCCAATTTTCCACCTTGGGTTGCAGCAGCATTACCGGGGCAGAGGATAGAACAGCAGAGTCCAACGATGCACAAGCCGTCATGTCATTCATAACGTTCCCTTTGAAGTTAGCTCGATGAATAGTCTGTTTTTATGGCGGTACCAGGAATGGCGCTTGGTGCTATCACTGGGCCACCTATTGACCTTGGTATGGCTGAATGTTCCCTCAAAGCGTCAGCCACTCGTCGGCATGATAAAGAGGTGCCAAAACCTCGTCATCGCACTGGCGCACAAAAAGATGTTTCAGTGATGACCGTACGTCAGCCAGGCTGTGTGGCGCTCCACGAAACCGAGGCGGCTCGCGACGCTATCTGCGACCGGGTTCGCGCTGGTGCTGCAAAGCAGCTAACAGTAAGTGTATTAAATTTATCGTCACATATTTGTCAGCGGCTCTAGCCCGCGCCTCTCCCTTTTGATGCGATATGAAAGCCTCTCGCCCGGGCCTTTCACTCTGTCAAGTCATGCAGTTTTCGCGATCGGATTGGCATTGAGCGAGTCTATTGGGTTAGCCTGAAAAGGAGCTGACGAACTATCGACTGCGATGGGCGTCAATCTCTTCGGTCGAGGCAAGGCGCCATGTCGTTCCCCAGGGAGCGACACCCAAGGGCTAGGCAGATCCGAGATCCGCAGTGCCCCGTTGGTCCAGCCGGCATACCCGCCATGCCCTGCTGTGTCTCGACCCTGAACCCGGACAGCCGTCCTGCGCCTCGCTCCTGTCGCGAGGTCCGCACTCGGAAGGCATGCGGCCTGTCCGCCCGTTGAAGGAGCCTGACATGGCGAAGTTCAAGACCCTCCTGCTCGGCACGGCCGCGGGAGTGGTGATCCTGGCGCTGCTGGTGCACTGGATCGGTAGGGATACCCTCGCTACCTATCGCGCGGATCTACTGTTCTATCTCCAGGCCCATCTCTACCTGGTGGTCGTTTCCATGGTATTGGCGCTGCTGGTGGGACTCCCCGCCGGGGTCCTGCTCAGTCGACCGCGATTCGCCCGCAGCGCCGAGCGCTTCATGCAGGTGTTCAACATCGGCAATACCGTCCCCCGCTGGCGGTGCTGGCCATTGCCCTGGGCATCGTCGGCATTGGCGACGGACCGGCGATCCTGGCGCTGTTCCTCGCCTCGCTGCTGCCCATCGTGCGCAACACCTACGAGGGGCTGAAGAACGTGCCCGCCTCGCTCAAGGAAGCGGCCACCGGCATCGGCATGACGCCTGCCCAGGTGCTGACCAAGGTGGAGCTACCCAATGCCGTGCCCATCATCATCGGCGGGGTTCGGGTTGCCCTGGCGATCAATGTCGGCACCACGCCGCTGGTATTTCTCATCGGCGCCAACAGCCTGGGCAGCCTGATCTTTCCTGCCATCGCCCTGGAGAACCAGTCACAGCTGCTGCTGGGCGCCGCCGCTACCGCACTGCTGGCGCTGCTGCTGGATGGCCTGGTGCTGCTTGCCAGTCGCCTCTGGCTGGAACGCGGCCTGGCCCGCTAAGGAGACGAGATGAAGAAGTTGCTTATCGCCCTGGGCGCCGCCTGGTTCGGATTGACACTGGCCAGTGGTACCCAGGCCGATCCGATCCGCATCGGTGCCAAGGTCTTCACCGAGCAGGCCATCCTCGCCGAACTCACCGGGCAGTATCTGTCCAGGCACGGCTACCAGCCGGAGATCGTCGGCGGCCTGGGCAGCACCATCGCCTGGAACGGCGTGAAGAACGCCCAGCTCGACCTCACCTGGGAATACACCGGTACTTCGCTGGTGGCCTACAACCATGTCACCGAACGACTGGACAAGGACGCCTCCTACCAGCGAGTCAAGCAGCTGGACGCCAAGGTCGGTCTGGCGTGGCTGGCGCCCACCCGCTTCAACAACACCTATGCCCTGGCGCTGCCGGAGAAGGTCGCCCGGCAGCATCCCGAACTCAACAGCATCAGTGACCTGGCCGGACTGCTCGAGGCCGAGGCGGGCAAGCGCCACCTCACCGCGCTGGACATCGAGTTCGCCAACCGCTCCGACGGCCTCGCCGGTCTGGTCAAGGCCTATGGCCTGAGCTACACCCGCGATGACATCCGCCAGATGGACCCGGGCCTGGTCTACACCGCCCTGCGCAACGGCCAGGTCTTCACCGGTCTGGTCTACACCACCGACGGCCGCCTGGACGCCTTCAAGCTCAAGGTGCTGGAAGACGACAAGGGTTACTTCCCCGACTACACCGCCGCGCCAGTGGTAAACGCCCGTTACCTGGAAAGGCATCCGGATCTCGCCACGCTGCTCAAGCCCCTGGCGGAAAGCCTGGACCAGGCCACCATGCGCCAGCTCAACGCCAAGGTGGACATCGAGCGACAGACTCCGGCCCAGGTAGCTCGCGACTTCCTTGCCCGGCATCCCCTAGACGGAGGGCAGTGACCCATGGATTTCGTCACCTCCTTCAATCACATCGACTGGTTGCAGGTCCTCGAACTGACCCGCCAGCACATCACCCTGGTAGGCGTCGCCGTGACCCTGGCGATCCTGGTGGGCGTGCCCCTGGGCATCCTCATGACCCGCTACCCTGCGCTGGCCGGACCGCTGCAGGCGCTGGCCACGGTGGTCATGACGCTGCCTTCGATCGCCCTGTTCGGTCTCCTGCTGCCGTTCTACTCCAAGTTCGGCCAGGGCCTCGGTCCGCTGCCGGCGATCACCGCGGTGTTCCTCTATTCGCTGCTGCCGATCCTGAGAAACACCTATTTGGCGCTGACCAGCGTCGAACCGGGGATCCGCGAGGCGGGCGTCGGCATCGGCATGACCTTCTGGCAGCGCCTGCGGATGGTCGAGCTGCCCATCGCCCTGCCGGTGATCCTGGCCGGGGTGCGCACCGCCGTGGTCATGAACATCGGCGTCATGACCATCGCCGCCACCATCGGCGCCGGTGGCCTGGGCGTGCTCATCCTCACCGCCATCAGTCGCAGCGACATGGCCACTCTCATCGTCGGCGCCGTGCTGGTCAGCCTGCTGGCCATCGTCGCCGACCTCGTCCTGCAGTGGCTGCAACGCCGCCTCACCCCGCGCGGCCTGCGCAGCGCCTCTTAAGGAGCCCCAGATGATCGAACTCGACCGCCTGACCAAGACCTTCAAGCAGCACGGCAAGGACGTGACCGCGGTGGACGCCGTGAGCCTCACCGTGGAGGAGGGCCAGATCTGCGTCTTCCTCGGCCCCTCCGGCTGCGGCAAGACCACCACCCTGAAGATGATCAACCGCCTGATCGAACCCACCTCGGGACGGGTACTGATCAATGGCGAGGACACCACCGGCATCGACGAGGTGACCCTCAGGAGACATATCGGCTACGTGATCCAGCAGATCGGTCTGTTTCCCAACATGACCATCGAGGAAAACATCACGGTGGTGCCCAAGCTCTTGGGCTGGGACAAGAAGAGATGCCGCGAGCGCGCCACCGAGCTGATGAGCATGGTACAGCTCGAACCCAAGCAGTACCTGTCGCGCTATCCGCGCGAACTCTCCGGCGGCCAGCAGCAGCGCATCGGGGTGATTCGCGCCCTGGCGGCCGAGGCGCCGCTGCTGCTGATGGACGAACCCTTCGGTGCGGTGGACCCGATCAACCGCGACGCCATCCAGAACGAGTTCTTCCAGATGCAGCGGGCGCTGAACAAGACGGTGATCATGGTTAGCCATGACATCGACGAAGCCATCCGCCTGGGCGACAAGATCGCCGTGTTCCGTGGCGGCCGCCTGGTGCAGTTCGACCATCCGGACACCCTGCTGGCCCATCCCAAGGATGAATTCGTCAGCAACTTCGTCGGCCAGGACAGCACCCTCAAGCGCCTCTTGCTGATCCGTGCCGAGGACGCGGCCGACAATGCGCCGTCGATCCAGGCCGAGACCCTGATCGGCGACGCCGTGGAGTTGATGGAAGAGCACGACCGCCGCCATGTGGTGGTGACGGATGCCGCCAACAAGGGCCTGGGCTATGTGCGTCGGCGTGACCTGCGGGGCCAGAGCGGACCGGTGGCGCCCTTCATTACCCCGTTCAAGGCCACCGCGGCCTTCGACGAGCACCTGCGCATCCTGCTGTCACGCATGTACCAGTTCAACACCTCCTGGCTGCCGGTACTCAGCGCCGACAACGACTTCCTTGGCGAGGTCACCCAGGAATCCATCGCCGACTATCTCAGCAGCGGTCGGTCGCGTGGCAAGACCACCATCGTCTCGCCGGCGGAGCAGGTGGCGGGGTAGGACAGGGGACGCCTATCGGCGCAGAGTCTGTGCAAAGGTTCGCGAGCCAGAGCCGAACAAAGCCTGGGCGGCCCCGCGAAGACACCTGAGGAAGCGATCGGACTCGCGCTCGACCGGGCTCGCGCGCGAGTTTACGAAGGGTAGATGAGCATTGCGACGGGGCTGCCCAGGTCGGACTGGCGACCCAGGGCCTCTTCAACGCGGTTCGGCCGACGCGCAGCAGCCTTTGGATAGACTCTCAGGGGCGGATCTCGATCAGGGTGCCGTCCTTGACCAGGCCCCAGACCTCACGCATGTCATGGTTGGTCAGCGCGACGCAGCCATTGGTCCAGTTCAACGAGTTGAAGTACCACTCGGGGTATTCCTCGTCGATGGGCGTACCGTGCAGCATGATCATGCTGCCTGGGGGTACGCCAGCCTGATGCGCGCGGGCCAGATCCTCCCGGTTGGGATAGGAGATGTGCATGGCCAGGTTGAACTTGTCGCTGGTCTTGCGCCAGTCGATCCAGTAGAAGCCTTCCGGCGTACGCTGGTCGCCCTCGCGCAGCTTGGGGCCGCGGGGATTCTTGCCCAGCGAGATGCGATAGGACTTCATCACGGTATCGCCGCTGAGCAGCTGCAGCTGGTTGCGCGACTTGATCACCAGCACCTTGTCGATCAGCGGCGCGGCCGGCTGGCGGATCACCGTGACACTGGTGCTGGCCTGAGCCAGCTGGGGAAGCAACGAACCGCACAGCACATAGCAGAGCGCCAACAACAGGTGCAACGGACGCATGTCGGGAAGATCCTCGGAAGAGCTCAGGGCCTGTTCAAGGTCTCGCGAGCTAGAGACAAACAAGGCGAAAATGGCTGAGGAAGCGGAGTTTACAGATAGTAAATGAGCATTCCGACGGCATTTTCAACGACGTTGGGCCGACGCGCAGCAGACTTTGAGCAGGCCCTCAGGCAGGCTTGGGTGCGACCACCATGGGCGCCATGCCCTCGTGACGCAACGGATACTCGCCGCGACGGCGATCGGCGAAAAAGCATTCTAGTGTTCGCTTGATGGTCGGAAAAGCCAGAGACGACCAGGGGATGTCGGCTTCGTCCAGAAGGCGCACATCGAGACTTTCCTCGCCGACGGCAAAGCGGCCGTCGACCAGCTCGCCGCGGAACAGCATGTAGATCTGATCGATGTGCGGCAGATCGAAGAGGGTATAGAGCTCCAGGCCCTGCACCTGCGCGCCGGCTTCCTCGAGGGTCTCGCGGGCGGCGGCTTCGGTGGTGGTCTCGCCGTTTTCCATGAAGCCCGCCGGCAGCGTCCAGTAACCCTGGCGCGGCTCGATCGCGCGCTGGCAGAGCAGCACCTTGCCCTCCCAGGTCGCCAGGCAGCCAGCCACCACCCGCGGATTCTGATAATGCACTGCGCCGCACTGGCTGCAGACCAGGCGCATCCGGTTGTCACCCGCGGGAATGCGCGCTTCCAGCAGGCCGCCACAGTGATTGCAATGCTTCATGGTTCATCCTCGTTTTGCTGCAGTGTGCCGGGACGCTCCCGGGCCTCGCAAGCGATGGCAGGACTTGGGATTGCCCGGCGGGCATGCCATGATCCAGGGGATACGATGAGCAAGGGAGAATCTTGGCGTGGATGAGTTGCTCCAGCGCCTGCGTCACTATCAGCCGCGCACCCTGAGCGGCACCGAAAGCTACCAGGAAGCGGCGGTGCTGGTGCCCATCATTCGTGGCGAGCATCCCGAGTTGCTGCTCACCCTGAGGGCCAGCAACCTGTCCACCCACGGTGGCGAGGTGGCCCTGCCGGGCGGGCGGCGCGATCCCGAGGATGCCGACCTGGTGGCCACCGCCCTGCGCGAGGCCGAGGAAGAGGTCGGGCTGCCACCGGGTCTGGTGGAAGTCATCGCGCCCCTGAGTCCGCTGGTGTCGCGCTACGGCCTGGCGGTGACCCCCGTCGTCGCCCTGATTCCGGATCAGCTCGAATACATTCCCAGCGAAGCCGAGATCGCCGCGATCTTCACCGTGCCCCTGCGGTTCTTCTGCGAGGTGCCGCCGGATTACACCTTCCGGGTCGACCACGATGGCCTGCGCTGGCAGGTGCCCAGCTATCAATATGGCGAGCACCGCATCTGGGGGCTGACCGCGGTGATCATCGTCGAACTGGTCAACCTGCTGTACGACGCCGGTATCGTGCTCAAGGCACCGCCCAAGCGGGATTGAGCGGTATCGGCAAGGTAAAGGCACATGCCAAATTTGGTATTAACGGGCACAATGCGCGGCCATTCGAGGGAAGCCGCATGACCACCGCCGATTCACCCGTGCGTTCGCCCTGCGTCCATGTCTGTGCCCTGGACGAACAGGACATCTGCATCGGTTGCCAGCGCAGCGCCGCCGAGATCACCCGCTGGATGTCCATGAGCGAGAGCGAGCGCCGCGAGGTGCTGCTGCGTTGCGGCGAGCGGGCGCGAGCGAGCGGTGCGGCCTTCCTGACCTGATATCAGCCGGAGAGATCTGTCATGCCCCGTATCGGTACCCCCCTGTCCCCCAGCGCCACCCGCGTGCTGCTCTGCGGCTCCGGCGAACTGGGCAAGGAAGTCGTCATCGAACTGCAGCGCCTGGGCGTCGAAGTCATCGCCGTGGATCGCTATGCCGATGCCCCGGCCATGCAGGTCGCCCACCGCAGTCACGTCATCGACATGCTCGACGGTGCCGCCCTGCGCGCGGTGATCGAGCGCGAGCAGCCGCACTTCATCGTGCCGGAAATCGAAGCCATCGCCACCGCTACCCTGGTGGAGCTGGAAGGCGAGGGCTACACCGTGGTGCCTACCGCCCGTGCGGCCCAGCTGACCATGAATCGCGAAGGCATCCGTCGCCTCGCCGCCGAGGAACTGGGCCTGCCCACCTCGCCCTATTACTTCGCCGACACCTACGAAGACTACGCCGCCGCCGCCGAGGCGCTGGGCTATCCCTGCGTGGTCAAGCCGATCATGAGTTCCTCGGGCAAGGGCCAGAGTCTGCTGCGCAGCGCCGACGAGCTGCAGGCCGCCTGGCAGTACGCCCAGGAAGGCGGGCGTGCCGGCAAGGGCCGGGTGATCGTCGAGGGTTTCGTCGACTTCGACTACGAGATCACCCTGCTGACCGTGCGCCACGTCGGCGGCACCTCCTTCTGCGCACCGGTCGGGCATCGCCAGGTCAAGGGCGACTACCACGAGTCCTGGCAGCCCCAGGCCATGAGCGAGCAGGCCCTGGCCGAATCCGAACGGGTCGCTCGCGCCGTCACCGAGGCCCTGGGCGGTCGCGGTCTGTTCGGCGTGGAGCTGTTCGTCAAGGGCGACCAGGTCTGGTTCAGCGAGGTTTCGCCGCGGCCCCACGACACCGGCCTGGTGACTCTGATCTCCCAGGATCTCTCCGAATTCGCCCTGCATGCCCGGGCCATCCTCGGCCTGCCGATTCCCACCATCCGCCAGTTCGGTCCCTCGGCCTCGGCGGTGATCCTGGTGGACGGCGACTCGCGCCAGACCGCCTTCGCCAACCTCGGCGCGGCCCTGGCCGAACCCGACACCGCACTGCGTCTGTTCGGCAAGCCGGAGGTGAAGGGGCAGCGGCGCATGGGCGTGGCCCTGGCCCGCGATGAAAGCATCGAGGCCGCGCGGGCCAAGGCCGTGCGTGCGTCCCAGGCGGTGAAGGTCGAGTTGTAACGTCGTCTGCGCATCACGAAAAAAGGGCCCCGCGGGGCCCTTTTTTATTGGGTAGAAAAATCTACAGCGACTGGTCGCGCGTTTCGCGCATGCACAGCACCGCCACAAGGCTGATGGCCGCCGCCGCCGAGACATAGCCACCCACCCAGCTCAGGCCACCGGCTTCCACCAGTTGCTGCGCGGCATAGGGCGCCAGGGAGGCGCCGAGGATGCCGCCCAGGTTGTAGGCCGCCGAGGCACCGGTGTAGCGCACCCGGGTCGGGAAGATCTCCGGCAGCAGGGCGCCCATGGGGCCGAAGGTCATGCCCATGAGAAACAGCTCCAGGGCCAGGAACAGGCCGACCGCCTGGCTGGAACCATGGGTCAGCAGCGGCTCCATGGCAAAGCCCGACAGCAGGGCGGCGATAGCGCTCACCGCCAGTACCGGCTTGCGGCCGAAGCGATCCGCCAGCCAGGCCGAAAGCGGCGTGGCCAGGGCCATGAACAGCACCGCCACGCAGAGCAGGCCGAGGAATTCCTGGCGGCTGTAGCCGAGGTTCTTCACTCCGTAGCTCAGCGAGAACACCGTGGAGATGTAGAAGAGGGCGTAGCACACCACCATGCTCAGAGCGCCCAGCAGTACCGCCTTGCCGTGCTTGCCAAAGGTCTCGACCATGGGCAGGCGCAACTTCTCGCGACGGGCCATGGCCTCGGCGAACACCGGCGTCTCGTGCAGCGACAACCTCACATAGAGGCCGACCACCACCAGCAGGGCGCTGAGCAGGAAGGGGATGCGCCAGCCCCAGGCGCGGAATTGCTCGTCGTCCAGCAGCAGCGCCAGGGCCAGGAACAGGCCGTTGGCCATGAGGAAGCCGATGGAAGGGCCGAGCTGGGGGAACATGCCAAACCAGGCGCGCTTGCCGGGTGGGGCATTCTCGGTGGCCAGCAGCGCCGCGCCGCCCCATTCGCCACCCAGGCCCAGGCCCTGGCCGAATCTCAGCAGGCACAGCAGGATCGGTGCCCAGACGCCGATGCTGGCATAGCCGGGCAGGAGACCGATCAGGGTGGTGGAGATGCCCATCAGCAGCAGCGAGGCCACCAGCGTGGACTTGCGGCCGATGCGATCGCCGAAATGGCCGAACAGCAGCGAACCCAGGGGGCGCGCCAGGAAGGCGATGCCAAAGGTGATGAAGGCGCTGAGGGTCTGGGCCATGCCCGCGCCCTGGGGAAAGAATACCGGGCCGATCACCAGGGCCGCGGCCGTGGCATAGACATAGAAGTCGTAGAACTCGATGGCGGTGCCGATGAAGCTGGCGGTGGCCACGCGGGTGGGGGAATTGCGCGGCACGGAGGTGGGCGCGTCGAAGGCGGCAGCGGTCGTGGACATGCAGGGTTACCGGGCAGTCGTTCTTGTAGGAGGCGTCTGCCGGAGCGGCCCGATGGGGCAGCGGCTGTCCGAGGATGGGGACGGGCGGGACGACCTGTTATGACGTGCCGGGCGCGAAGCGGCTGTTGGCCGGGTCGCGCCGAACGTGGTTCGGTCGCCTGATTATGCAGGTAGTGGAACGACGACTGTCAACGATGCAGGATGAATTCCCGCACCAGCTTGCTACCGAAGTAGGCCAGCATCAGCAGGATGAAGCCCAGCAGCGTCCAGCGGATCGCCGTATGGCCGCGCCAGCCCAGGCGATGGCGACCCCACAGCAGGATGCCGAACACCACCCAGGCGATGCAGGAGAGCACCGTCTTGTGGATCAGGTGCTGGGCGAACATATCCTCGACAAAGAACCAGCCGGAGATCAGCGCCAGTGACAGCACTACCCAGCCAGCCCAGAGAAAGCCGAACAGCAGGCTTTCCATGGTCTGTAGCGGCGGAAAGCTGCGGATCAGTCCCGAGGGGTGCTTGTTCTTGAGTTGATGGTTCTGCAACAGCACCAGGCAGGACTGCAGCACCGCCAGGGTGAAGAGACCATAGGCGATGATCGACAGCAGTACGTGCACGACGATCCTGGGCGATACGTCCAGCGGGGTCACGGTGCCCGGCGGCACGAATTCGGCCAGCAGCGCGGTGACGGCGCCGAGGGGATAGACCAGCACCAGCAAGGGTTGCAGCGGCATGCGCAGGCAACCGATCAGCATCAGGGCGATGGCGGTCGCCGAGATCAGGCTCGAGGCGTCGAAGAAGTCCAGGCTCAGGGTCGGCTCGAGGATCAGCTGCAGGTAGACCGCCAGGGCGTGGGGCAGCAGGGCCAGGATGCCGGCACCCAGGACCAGGGGCTTGTTCGATGGCTGTTTGCGCAGCAGGCAACTGCCCTGGTAGAGGGTCGCGAGCAGATAGAGGGCGGCGGCCAGGAGGGTGGGCAGCAGGGCGTGCATGGTCCGGTTTCAGCAGAGCGGAAAGCAGGCGAGTGTGGCACAGACAGGGCGGTACAGAAAGTCTGAGCCGCGCCCTGGCGCCGGCTGGCCAGACTGGGCGAACCCTTGCCGCCACCGGGTGGTCCCAAGAGGTACATATCTAGAAGAGGTCGCGACCATGCTTAAATTTCTCGGCGGTACCATGGGCATCATCTTTCTGATCGGCCTGGTGGTGGTCATCGGCATCTTCTCGCTGATTTTCTGATCCCGTCCCCTCGTGCACCGGCCTGGGCGCCGGTGCCTTTCCCTCCCTTCTCAGCTGCCCGCCGAATCGGGCACTGCTGACGGATTCATGCGGTACAGGCCCCAGCGGCTATCCCTGGTCAGGCGCTCTTTCGTTATACTTGTCGGTCAGCCGCCGTTTCTGCCCTGGATGTCCGCATGTTCGAGAATCTCACAGACCGCCTGTCCCAAAGCCTGCGCCACATTACCGGCAAGGCCAAGCTCACCGAAGACAACATCAAGGACACCCTGCGCGAGGTGCGCATGGCGCTGCTCGAGGCAGACGTCGCCCTGCCGGTGGTCAAGGAGTTCGTCAACCGGGTCAAGGAGCGGGCGGTCGGCACCGAGGTGTCCAAGAGCCTGACGCCGGGACAGGCCTTCGTGAAGATCGTGCGCGCCGAACTCGAAGCCATCATGGGTGCGGCGAACGAGGATCTGGCGCTCAACGTCGCGCCGCCGGCGGTCATCCTCATGGCCGGCCTGCAGGGCGCGGGCAAGACCACCACCGCGGGCAAGCTGGCGCGCTTCCTCAAGGAGCGCAAGAAGAAGACCGTCATGGTCGTCTCCGCCGACGTCTACCGCCCGGCCGCCATCAAGCAGCTGGAGACCCTGGCCGGGGAGGTCGGGGTCATCTTCTTCCCCTCCGACATCAGCCAGAAGCCGGTGGAGATCGCCCAGGCCGCCATCCGTGAGGCCAAGCTCAAGTTCATTGACGTGGTCATCGTCGACACCGCCGGTCGCCTGCACATCGATAGCGAGATGATGGCGGAGATCCAGCAGGTCCATGCCGCCACCAGGCCGGCCGAGACCCTGTTCGTGGTCGACGCCATGACCGGTCAGGACGCCGCCAACACCGCCAAGGCCTTCAACGACGCCCTGCCGCTGACCGGCGTGATCCTGACCAAGGTCGATGGCGATGCCCGGGGCGGTGCCGCCCTGTCGGTCCGCCACATCACCGGCAAACCGATCAAATTCATCGGCATGGGCGAGAAGAGCGAAGCCCTCGACCCCTTCCACCCGGATCGCGTCGCCTCGCGCATCCTCGGCATGGGCGACGTCCTCTCGCTGATCGAGCAGGCCGAGCAGACCCTGGATCGCGAGAAGGCCGACAAACTGGCCAAGAAGCTCAAGAAGGGCAAGGGCTTCGATCTCGAAGACTTCCGCGACCAGTTGCGCCAGATGAAGAACATGGGCGGCCTGGGTTCGCTGATGGACAAGCTGCCGACCATGATGGGCGGCATGAACATCCAGCAGATGGGCAATGCCCAGGGCGCCGCGGAAAAGCATTTCAAGCAGATGGAAGCCATCATCGACTCCATGACCCCGGCCGAGCGCCGTGATCCGGAGCTGATCAGCGGCTCGCGCAAGAAGCGTATCGCTCTGGGTTCCGGTACCCAGGTGCAGGACGTCGGCCGCCTCATCAAGCAGCACAAGCAGATGCAGAAGATGATGAAGAAGGTCACCGCCAAGGGTGGCATGGCCAAGATGATGCGCGGCATGGGCAGCATGCTCCCCGGCGGCGGCATGCCCAAGATGTGATTTCCTGGTGCCGCCCGTCGCCAGATGGTCGGCACCGGCAAGGGCTCTGTGAAGGGCGTCGGCACCAGTGCTGATGCACCTTCGCGAGCGACGAGGCTCCGCTGCTGGAGTCTCCAGGCTGCCGCAATGCCGAGGGCACCGTTTAAAGCCATTGGCAAACCGGGTGACAGCCCTTAGAATATGCGGCCTTTCGGGCCATGTGGCCCAGTGTGCCCACAGCTACAAGCACCGACTACAGGAACGAAGTTCAATGGTAACCATCCGTCTAGCCCGTGGCGGCTCCAAGAAGCGCCCCTTCTACCACCTGACCGTGACCAACAGCCGCAATGCGCGTGATGGTCGTTTCGTCGAGCGCATCGGTTTCTTCAACCCGGTGGCCAGCGGCGCCGAAATCCGTCTGTCGGTGGATCAAGAGCGTGCCAGCTACTGGCTGTCGCAGGGCGCCCAGCCGTCCGAGCGCGTCGCTCAGCTGCTCAAGAGCGCTCAGGCTACCGCCTGAAGATCATGAGTACGCCGACCTCCGCCCCCGACCTGGTGGTCCTGGGCAAGATAGTTTCGGTCTTCGGCGTACGCGGTGAGCTCAAGATCTACTCCTTTACCGATCCGCTCGACAATCTGCTGGACTATCGGACCTGGACGCTCAGGCGCGAAGGCGAGACCCGGCAGGTCAAGGTGCTCGGCGGTCGGTTGCACGGCAAGGTCCTGACGGTACGTCTGCAGGGCCTGGACGATCGTGAAGAGGCCCGCCTGATGGCCGGTTTCGAGATCTGCGTGCCGCGCAGCGAATTGCCCCAGCTGGGCGCCGGTGACTACTACTGGCATCAGTTGGAAGGTCTCAAGGTGATCAATCGCGAAGGCCAGTGGCTGGGTGTGGTGGATCATCTGCTGGAGACCGGGGCCAACGACGTCATGGTGGTCATGCCCTGTGCTGGCAGCCTCGACGATCGTGAGCGTCTGTTGCCCTATCTGCCCGACCAGTACGTGCTGGCGGTGGATCTGGCCAAGGGCGAGATGCAGGTCGACTGGGACGCGGATTTCTGATCCATGCGTATCGATGTCATCAGCATCTTTCCCGAGATGTTCGAAGCCGTGAGCGCCTATGGCGTGAGCGGTCGCGCGATGAAGCAGGGGCTCCTGGAGCTGACCTGCTACAACCCGCGCAGCTATACCGAGGATCGCCACCAGACCGTGGACGACCGGCCCTTTGGCGGCGGTCCCGGCATGGTCATGAAGATCCAGCCGCTGGAGCGCGCCCTGGCCGATGCCCGGGGTGATTCGGCGGCGAAGGTGATCTACCTGTCCCCCAGGGTCGCAAGCTCGACCAGGCGGCGGTACGGGAACTGGCGCAGGAGGAGCATCTGATCCTCATCGCCGGGCGTTACGAAGGCATTGACGAGCGTTTCATCGAGACGCACGTGGATGAAGAATGGTCGATTGGCGACTATGTGCTGTCCGGCGGTGAATTGCCGGCCATGGTGCTGATCGATGGGGTTACGCGACTGCTGCCCGGAGCCTTGGGGCATGTGGATTCCGCCGAGCAGGACTCGTTTACCGACGGCCTGCTCGATTGCCCGCACTACACCCGACCCGAGGTGTACGAGGGCCGTCGCGTACCCGACGTGTTGCTCAGTGGTAACCACGAGCATATCCGGCGCTGGCGCCTGCAGCAGTCCCTGGGACGCACTGCGGAGCGACGCGCCGATCTTCTGGATGGCCGCTCGCTTTCTGGGGAAGAGCAGAACCTGCTGGCGGAATATCTCCGTCAGCGGAACGATAGTTAGGTATCGATGGCGGGCCGCGGCCTGTCTTAGGAGCAGAGTGACATGACCAACAAAATCATTGCCCAGATCGAAGCTGAGCAGATGAACAAAGAAATCCCGGCGTTCGCCCCCGGCGACACCGTGATTGTCCAGGTTAAGGTGAAGGAAGGCGACCGTCAGCGTCTGCAGGCCTTCGAAGGCGTGGTGATCGGCAAGCGTAACCGCGGCCTGAACAGCGCCTTCACCGTACGCAAGATCTCCAACGGCGTTGGCGTCGAGCGTACCTTCCAGACCTACAGCCCGCTGGTCGACAGCCTGAGCGTCAAGCGTCGCGGTGACGTGCGCAAGGCCAAGCTGTACTACCTGCGCGAACTGTCCGGCAAGGCTGCCCGCATCAAGGAAAAGCTTTCCTGATCGCGGCGTGACCAGAAAAAAGCAGCTTCGGCTGCTTTTTTCGTTTCTGAGGTTCGAGGTATTACAGATATGAGCACCCGCGAAGCGGAAATCCAGCGGCGCACGGCGCTGTCGGAAACCCGGGTGGCCAAGGCGGTCTTCCCGCCCACCACCAATCATCACGACACCCTGTTCGGCGGCACCGCCCTGGCCTGGATGGACGAGGTGTCCTTCATCACCGCGACGCGCTTCTGCCGCAAGCCGCTGGTCACGGTCTCCACCGACCGGATCGATTTCAACCACCCCATTCCCGCCGGCTCCATCGTCGAGCTGATCGGCCGGGTGGTGAAGGTTGGCAACACCAGCATCAAGGTGCAGGTGGAGGTGTTCGTCGAAGGCATGCTGGCAGAAGGGCGCGAACGCGCCATCAACGGCGCCTTCAGCTTTGTCGCCGTCGATGACGAGGGCAAGCCGACGCCGGTGCTGCCCGGCTTCGCCGCGTGAGCGCCGAACGGCTGATCGAGGAATTCCTCGATGCCCTGTGGCTGGAAAAGGGGCTGTCGCCCCATACCCGCAGCGCCTATCGCACCGATCTGCTGGCCTTCGCCCGCTGGCTGGAGGGCAGGGGCCTGACCCTGGAGACGGTCGGCCGTGACGCCGTGCTCGATCATCTCGGCTGGCGCCTGAGCGAGGGTTACCAGGCGCGTTCCACCGCGCGCTTTCTCTCCGGCCTGCGCAGCTTCTACAAGTACGGCGTGCGCGAAGGGCGGATCGCCGAGGACCCGACGCTGCTGGTCAGCATGCCGCAGCTGGGCGCGCCGCTGCCCAAGAGTCTGTCCGAGGCGGATGTGGAGGCGCTGCTGGCGGCGCCGGATACCGACGACAGCCTCGGTCTACGCGATCGCACCATGCTCGAGGTGCTCTATGCCACCGGCCTGCGGGTGACCGAACTGATCAGCCTGACCCTGGACGAGATCAATCTGCGCGAGGGTTCGCTGCGGGTCTTCGGCAAGGGCAGCAAGGAGCGGCTGATTCCCCTGGGCGAAGAGGCCATCGCCTGGCTGGAAAGCTATCTGAAGACCGCACGTCCGCTGCTGCTGGGCGGCCAGCCCGGCGACATCCTCTTTCCCAGCCAGCGGGGCACGCCCATGACCCGGCAGACCTTCTGGCACCGCATCAAGCTGCATGCCCAGGTGGCCGGCATCCGCACCTCGCTGTCGCCACACACCCTGAGGCACGCCTTCGCCACCCATCTGCTCAACCACGGCGCGGATCTGCGCACGGTGCAGATGCTGCTCGGCCATACCAGCCTGTCCACCACCCAGATCTACACCCACGTCGCCCGCGTGCGGCTGCAGCAACTGCACGCCCAGCACCATCCGCGCGGCTAGGGCCCACCGCCGTAGCCGGCAGGTCTGTGGTAGGCTTGCCGGCGTCTCAACAGGAGTCAAACATGCGTATTTCCCAACTGTTGCTCGCCGCTTGCCTGGGGCTTGGCGTGCAACTGGCTCAGGCCGAACCTGAGCAGGCCATTCGCCAGAGCCTGACCGCGCTGCAACCCAATCTCGCCATCGAGTCCATCGCCAAGAGTCCGCTGGAAGGCCTCTACCAGGTCCAGCTCAAGGGCGGCCGCGTGCTCTATGCCAGCGGCGATGGCCAGTTCGTCATGCAGGGCTATCTCTATCAGGTCAAGGACGGCAAGGCCTCCAACCTGACCGAGAAGGCCGAGAACGTCGCCGTGGCGCGGCAGATCAATGGCCTCGATCGCAACCAGATGATCGTCTATCCCGCCCAAGGCGAGACCAAGGCGCACATCACCGTCTTCACCGACACCACCTGCCCCTATTGCCAGAAGCTGCACGCCGAGGTGCCCGAGCTGAACAAGCGCGGCATTGAGGTACGCTACCTGGCCTTCCCGCGCCAGGGCATGGGCTCGCCGGGTTCCAAGCAGCTGGAGGCGGTGTGGTGCGCCAAGGACAAGCCGGCGGCGCTGAACCAGATGTTCACCGGCCGTGAGGTCAAGTCCGAGAGCTGCCAGAATCCGGTCGCCCAGCAATTCGCGCTGGGGCAGAACATGGGCATCCAGGGCACGCCGGCGATCATTCTCGCCGATGGCCAGATGATCCCGGGCTACCAGCCGGCCGACCAGCTGGCGGAAGCGGCAATCGGCGCCCGCTAGGCGCTGCGAAAGATTTCAACGGCGCTGCGGAGCGGCGCCACCTGATAGGGGGATAAGGGTGTGAAGCCGGTCAAAGTAGGCATCTGTGGTCTGGGTACCGTGGGCAGCGGGACCTTCAACGTACTCAAGCGCAACGCCGAGGAAATCGCCCGGCGCGCCGGGCGGGGTATCGAGGTGGCGCAGATCGCCCAGCGCCGACCCAATCCCCAGTGCGATACCGATAGCACGCCGATCACCGCCGATGTCCTGGCGGTGGCCGACAATCCCGAGATCGACGTGGTGGTGGAGCTGATCGGTGGCTACACCCTGGCCCGCGAGCTGGTGCTGCGCGCCATCGCCAACGGCAAGCACGTGGTCACCGCCAACAAGGCGCTGATCGCCGTGCACGGCAACGAGATCTTCGCCAAGGCCCGCGAGCAGGGCGTGATCGTCGCCTTCGAGGCCTCGGTGGCCGGCGGCATCCCGGTGATCAAGGCGCTGCGCGAAGGCCTGGCCGCCAACCGTATCAACTGGGTGGCCGGCATCATCAACGGCACCGGCAACTTCATCCTCTCCGAGATGCGCGAGAAGGGTCGCACCTTTCCCGATGTCCTGGCCGAAGCCCAGGCGCTGGGCTATGCCGAGGCCGATCCGACCTTTGACGTCGAAGGCATCGATGCCGCCCACAAGCTGACCATCCTGGCCTCCATCGCCTTCGGCATCCCGCTGCAATTCGACAAGGCCTACACCGAGGGCATCACCCGCCTGACCACCGCCGATGTCGGCTATGCCGAGGCGCTGGGCTATCGCATCAAGCACCTGGGCGTGGCGCGCAGCACCGACCAGGGCATCGAGCTGCGGGTACACCCGACGCTGATCCCGGCCGATCGCCTGATCGCCAACGTCAACGGCGTGATGAACGCGGTGATGGTCAATGGCGACGCCGTCGGTTCGACGCTGTTCTACGGCGCCGGTGCCGGGCAGGAGCCGACCGCCTCGGCGGTGGTGGCCGACCTGGTGGACGTGGTTCGCGCCATGACCTCGGATCCCGAGAATCGCGTGCCGCACCTGGCCTTCCAGCCCGATGCGCTGTCCGACCATCCGGTGCTGTCGATCGAGGCCTGCGAGAGCGCCTACTATCTGCGCATCCAGGCCAAGGATCACCCGGGCGTGCTGGCTCAGGTGGCGAGCATCCTCTCGGCGCGCGGCATCAACATCGAGTCCATCATGCAGAAGGAAGCCGAGGAACATGACGGCCTGGTGCCCATGATCCTGTTGACCCATCGCGTGACCGAGCGCCACATGGTCGAGGCCATCACCGCCCTGGAAGCCCTGGACGACGTCGTCGGCGATGTCGTCCGCATCCGCGTCGAGCACCTGAACTGAGCAGCCTGGCGGCGCCCGGCGCCGCCGTCTTTCCCGAGGTCGAGTCATGCGTTACATCAGTACCCGCGGCCAGGCGCCCGCGCTGAATTTCGAAGAAGTGCTGCTGGCGGGTCTCGCCAGCGATGGCGGTCTCTACGTTCCGGAGAACCTGCCGCGCTTTTCCCTGGAGGAAATCGCCTCCTGGGCCGGTCTGCCCTATCACGAGCTGGCCTTCCGGGTGATGAAGCCCTTCGTCGCCGGCTCCATCGCCGATGCCGAATTCAAGGCCATCCTGGAAGAGACCTACGCCGGTTTCGCCCATGGCTCGATTGCGCCGCTGCGCCAGCTGGATGCCAACGAATGGGTACTGGAGCTGTTCCACGGCCCGACCCTGGCCTTCAAGGACTTCGCCCTGCAACTGCTGGGGCGGCTGCTCGACCATGTGCTGGCCAAGCGCGGCGAGCGCGTGGTGATCATGGGCGCCACCTCCGGCGACACCGGCTCGGCGGCCATCGAAGGCTGCAAGCGCTGCGAGAACGTCGACATCTTCATCCTCCATCCGCACCAGCGGGTGTCGGAAGTGCAGCGCCGGCAGATGACCACGCTGCTGGGCGAAAACATCCACAACATCGCCATCGAAGGCAACTTCGACGACTGCCAGGAGATGGTCAAGGCCAGCTTCGCCGACCAGGGCTTCCTCAAGGGCACCCCGCTGGTGGCGGTCAACTCGATCAACTGGGCGCGGATCATGGCCCAGATCGTCTACTACTTCCATGCGGCCCTGCAGCTGGGCGCCCCGGCGCGCTCCATCGCCTTCTCGGTGCCCACCGGCAACTTCGGCGACATCTTCGCCGGGTACCTGGCGCGCAACATGGGGCTGCCGGTGAGCCAGCTGGTGGTGGCCACCAACCGCAACGACATCCTGCACCGCTTCATGTCCGGCAATCGCTACGACAAGCAGCAGCTGGAAGCCACGCTGTCGCCGTCCATGGACATCATGGTCTCGTCCAACTTCGAGCGCCTGCTGTTCGACCTGCACGGTCGCGATGGCCTGGCCCTGGCCGAGCTGATGGCGAACTTCCGCAGCAGCGGCACCCTGACGGTGGCGGACGATCGCTGGACCGAAGCGCGCAAGCTGTTCGACTCCCTCGCCGTGAGCGATGAAGAGACCTGCGCCACCATCGCCGAGGTGTATGCCACCACCGGCGAGGTGCTGGATCCGCACACCGCCATCGGCGTGCGCGCCGCTCGCGAATGCCGGCGTAGCCTGGCCACCCCGATGGTGGTGCTGGGTACCGCCCACCCGGTGAAATTCCCCGAGGCGGTGGAAAAGGCCGGCATCGGCGCGACCCTCAGCCTACCGACCCACCTGGCCGATCTGCTGCAGCGTGAAGAGCGTTGCACCGTGCTGCCCAACGACCTCGCCGCCGTCCAGGCCTTCGTCAGCCGCCACGGCAAGCGTGGTCAGCCGCTGTAGGGCGGTAGCACACCCGTGTTGGGCTTCGCGGCGCTCAACCCAACCTACGCGGGCCTGTAGGTTGGGTTGAGACGGCTCCATCGTCGAAGCCCAACGAGGCGGACCCGAACCTTCTAGCGTTGGGCTTCGCTGCTCTCAGCCCAACCTACGGATCCGCGGTCCCAAGGTCCCCTGCCTTTTTTCCGGTACAATGCCCGGCTTTCCCTGCCGGTGACCCGCCATGGCTCTGCAAGCCACGCCCTACAAAGTCGAACTCAACCTCACCGATCTGGATCGTGGGGTCTACGAGAATCTGCGTCTGACCGTGGCGCGGCATCCCTCCGAGACCGAGGAGCGCATGGCGGTGCGGTTGCTGGCTTACGTGCTCTGGTACAACGAGCAGCTGGCCTTCGGCCGCGGCCTGTCCGACGTCGACGAGCCGGCGCTGTGGGAAAAGAGTCTCGATGGCCGGGTGCTGCACTGGATCGAAGTCGGCCAACCCGATGCCGACCGCCTGACCTGGTGCAGCCGTCGCACCGAGCGGACCAGCCTGCTGGCCTACGGCAACCTGCGTGTCTGGCAGACCAAGGTGGTGGACGCGGTCAGGACGCTGAAGAATCTGCACATCGCCGCGGTTCCCGCCGAGCCCCTGGCCGAGCTGGCCCGCGATCTGCCGCGCAGCATTTCCTGGCAGGTGATGATCAGCGAAGGCACCCTGTTCGTCACCGACGACCGCGGTCAGCACGAATTGCAGCTGGAATGGCTGCTGGGCGAACGTTGATGCGCCTGGAGCCCCGTCCGCTGCCGGCGGTATTGCCCGACCTGGGCGATCTGCCGCCGCTGCTTACCCGGCTCTATGCCGCGCGCGGCGTGACCTTGCCGGAAGAACTGGACAAGGGGCTGGCGCGACTGGTGCCCTATCACCAGCTCAAGGGCATCGAGGCGGCGGTGGAGCTGCTGGCACGTGCCCTGGAAGAGCGTCGGCGCATCCTCATCGTCGGCGACTTCGATGCCGATGGCGCCACCGCCAGTGCCGTGGGCGTGCTGGCCCTGCGTCGCCTGGGAGCGGCCTGGGTGGACTACCTGGTGCCCAATCGCTTCGAATACGGCTACGGCCTGACACCCGAGATCGTCGCCGTGGCCCTGCAGCGCGAACCCGAGGTGCTGCTCACCGTCGACAACGGCATCTCCAGCCTGGACGGCGTGGCTGCGGCCAAGGCGGCCGGGCTGCAGGTGGTCATCACCGACCACCACCTGCCGGGCGCCGAATTGCCCGCCGCCGATGCCATCGTCAATCCGAATCAGCCGGCCTGCGCCTTTCCCAGCAAATGCATCGCCGGGGTCGGGGTGATCTTCTATGTGATGCTGGCCCTGCGCAGTCGCCTGCGCGAGAACGGCTGGTTCTCCCGTCAGGGCCTGGCCGAGCCCAATCTGGCCGAGTTGCTGGATCTGGTCGCCCTCGGCAGCGTCGCCGACGTCGTGCCGCTGGACGCCAACAACCGCATCCTGGTGCACCAGGGGCTGATGCGGATCCGCGCCGGTCGGGCACGACCGGGGCTTAAGGCGCTGCTGGAAGTGGCCGGGCGCCAGCCGGGCAAGGTGGCCTCCAGCGACCTCGGTTTCATTCTCGGTCCGCGGCTCAATGCGGCGGGGCGCCTGGACGACATGTCCATCGGCATCGAATTGCTGCTCTGCGAAGACCCGCAGCTGGCGCAGGAATATGCCCAGCAGCTGGACGACTTCAACAAGGATCGCAAGAGCATCGAGCAGGGCATGCAGCGCGAGGCGCTCAAGCAGCTCAAGGAGTTGCCGGAAGACAATCTGCCCTTCGGTCTCTGCCTGTTCGACCCCGAGTGGCACCAGGGCGTGATCGGCATCCTCGCCTCGCGCCTCAAGGAAAAATATCACCGCCCGGCGCTGGCCTTCGCCGACGACGGCAGTGGCAACGGCATGCTCAAGGGCTCGGCGCGCTCGGTACCCGGGCTGCATATCCGCGATGCCCTGGATGCCGTGGCGACCCGTCATCCGGGGCTCATCACCAAGTTCGGCGGTCACGCCATGGCCGCCGGCCTCAGCCTGCCTCAGGCGCACTACGAGACCTTTGCCGCCGCCTTCGATGCCGAGGTGCGGCGTCACCTGCAGGCCGAGGATCTCAGCGGTCGCCTGCAGACCGATGGCTGCCTGGCCCCGACCGAATTCCAGCTCGGCCTGGCCCAGGCCCTGCGCCAGGCCGGTCCCTGGGGGCAGCAGTTTCCCGAGCCGCTGTTCCACGGCACCTTCGAGATCCTCTCCCAGCGTCTGCTCAAGGAGCGGCACCTCAAGCTGACCCTGCGCAGCGAGCAGGGCGGCCCGGAGCTGGATGGCATCGCCTTCAACATCGACCGCGACACCTGGCCCGATCCCAACATTCGCTGGGCCGAGCTGGCCTATCGGCTGGACGTGAACGAATTCCGTGGCAACGAGAACGTGCAGTTGCTGGTGGTGCACCTGGCACCGCGTTAGGGCTCGTTTGAAAAGTGCCTGCGCTTGGCGATGCGTTAAAAATCAGCTGTTTCGCCAGCCCGATCGGAATGCTCATTTACCCCTCGTAAACTCGAGCGCGAGTCCGATCCGCTTCCCCGCTGATTTGATTCGCTGGCGCTCACCCTCCGGGCCAGCCGTTGGCTGTTACTCCCGTTGGTCGTTGCGCCTTGCCTGACCTTCGCTCGGCGACTTTTCAGACGAGTCCTGTCGGATCGGCGATCTATTCTGGTTGGTAGCACTCCAATACCGTGCATCCCGACTAGACGAGGTCCGCCATGAGTCTCCTGTTCCAGCCCCTGACCCTGCGTCAGCTGACCCTGCCCAATCGCGTGGTGGTCTCCCCGATGTGCCAGTACTCCAGCGAAGACGGCTTCGCCAACGACTGGCACCTGGTCCATCTCGGCAGTCGCGCCACCGGTGGCGCTGGTCTGGTGATCTTCGAGGCCACCGCGGTCACCGCCGATGGGCGCATCACGCCCCAGGACCTGGGGCTGTGGAAGGACGAGCAGATCGAGCCCTTGCGGCGGATCACCCAGTTCATCGAGGGACAGGGCAGCGTCGCCGGCATCCAGCTGGCCCATGCCGGCCGCAAGGCCAGCACCTGGCAACCCTGGCTCGGCAAGCACGGCAGCGTGCCCATCGCCGAAGGCGGCTGGGTGCCGGTGGCGCCCTCGGCCATCGCCTTCGATCCCCAGCACACCCGGCCCACGGCGGTGGATCGCGACAATATCGCCAGCATCCGTCGGGCTTTCGTGGACACCGCCGAGCGGGCCCTGGCGGCCGGTTTCAAGGTGGCCGAGATCCATGCCGCCCACGGCTACCTGCTGCACCAGTTCCTCTCGCCGCTCTCCAACCGTCGAGAGGACGACTACGGCGGCAATTTCGAAAATCGCATTCGCTTGCTGCTGGAAGTGACCGCCGATGTGCGGGCGGTCTGGCCGGAAGAGTTGCCGCTGTTCGTGCGGGTCTCGGCCACCGACTGGGTGGAAGACGGCTGGGACGTCGACGAGACGGTGGAGCTGGCGCGGCGACTGAAGACCCTGGGCGTCGACCTGATCGACGTCTCTTCCGGCGGTACCGCGGCCCAGGCCGACATTCCCACCGGGCCCGGCTACCAGACCCAGTTCGCCGAGCGGGTGCGCAAGGAGGCCGGGATTCCCAGTGGCGCGGTGGGCATGATCACCGACGCTGCCCAGGCCGAGCACGTGCTGCGCACCGGTCAGGCCGACCTGGTGCTGCTGGCCCGCGAACTGCTGCGCGATCCCTACTGGCCGCTGAATGCCGCCGAGGCCCTGCGCGAAAAGGTCTCCTGGCCGCCGCAGTACGTGCGCGCCGCGCACCGGGATACGCCGCTGCGCAAGCCGTTCGGGGAAGAATAGGGCGCGGGACGGAGCCATCCGCGCGGATGGCTCCCCGGTTCAGGACTTGGCCGGGCGCAGCATCGCCTCCAGGGCGTCGCTGTCGTAGTAGTCGCCCAGGTACCAGATGCGGCCGTCGCGGATCTTCATGATGCTGGCGCCGCGGATCTTGACCGGTTGCTTGCCGGTGGCGGTGACGCGGTTGCCGGTCAGTTCCCATTCGAAGGCAATGCTGCGTGGGCCGATGACCGGCTTGTGCACCATCTTCACCTGCAGATCCGGGACGGCCTTGAGGGTGACCTTGACGATCCGGTCGCGGGCCTGGGTGCGGCTGGTCTCGGTGGTGGCGGCGCCACTGTCGAAATACTGCACCTTGGGATCGAGCAGGGCGCTGGCGGCCTCGGCATCGTGATCGTTCCAGGCATCGAGGTAGCGATTGGCGATGAGGCGTGCGTCCTCGGCGGCGGCCTGAACCTGGCCGGCGGTGAGGGCGAGCGAAAGCGCGAACAGCACAGCCAGACGCGAGCGCATGGGGTGTCTCCGGCAACTGCAGGGGGAAGGCGCAAGAGTAGCGCCGTGGGCGGTCCGCGGTCAGCAATATTTTGTATCGACCGGCTGGTCGCGACGGCGACCCCGGCAACATCCGGTAAGCAGGTGGCGGGAGCCAGACGGCGTGGCCAGTGGTCCTAAAGGGCTGAATCCTGACTCTGTGGAGGTCATCCATGAACACCCGCGGTTTGCTTGATCAACTGCTCAAGGCGGGCCAGCAGGCGCTGGCCAAGAAGACCGGTCACTCGGCCCCCCGGCCCGGCACGGCGTCCACCGGCAAGGATTCCCTGGGTGGTCTGCTCTCCGGACTGGGCAACAGCGGCCTGGCGGCCGGGGCCCTGACCGCGCTGCTGGGCAGCAAGCGCGGTCGCGCCATGGGTGGCAAGGCGGTCGGCTATGGCGGTCTGGCGGCCCTCGGCATGGTGGCCTACAAGGCCTATCAGTCCTGGCAGGCCAATCAGGCCCAGGGGACGGCGGCCGTCGAGCCGCGTACCGTGGATCGGGTACCGGAGCACGAAGCCGAGGCCCATGGCCGGGCGGTGCTGATCGCCCTGATCGCGGCTGCCAAGGCCGATGGTCACGTCGATGACCAGGAGCGCCAGGCGATCGAGGCCGAGATGGCCAAGCTGGACAACGATCCCGAGTTGCGCAGCTGGCTGCAGCGCGAACTGGAGCAGCCGCTGGATCCGGCCAAGGTCGCCGCCGCCGCAGAAACGCCCGAGATGGCCGCCGAGATGTACCTGGCCAGCCTGATGCTGATCGACGATCAGCAATACATGGAAAAGGCCTACCTGGACGAGCTGGCGCGTCAGCTGCGCCTGGAACCCGGCTTGCGCGCCGAGCTGGAACGCGAGGCCGCGGCGGTCTGACGACTAGGCGAGCGGGCGTTCCTCGCCCAGCAGGACGCTCCGCTCCGCCGCGCAGAGCTGCAGCAGGAAATCCCAGACCACGCGCAGGCGCGCTGAGCGGTGCAGCTCCCGGTGGGTCGAGATCCAATACTCGCGGGTGAAGGACCGCTCCGGGAGCACGCCCTCCAAGGGGGTGTTCTGGCCCACCAGATAGCAGGGCAACACCGCGATGCCGATGCCGGCACAGGCCGCTTCGCGCTGGGCGATGACACTGGTGCTGCGAAAGACGATGCGTGGCTCGGGGCAGAGGCCCTGGATGAATTGCAGTTCGCGGGTGTACAGCAGGTCATCGACGTAGCCGATGAAGGTCTGCTCGCCGAGATCGGCCTGGGCGTCCAGCG
This sequence comes from Pseudomonas oryzihabitans, assembly GCF_014522265.1. Lineage (GTDB taxonomy): Bacteria > Pseudomonadota > Gammaproteobacteria > Pseudomonadales > Pseudomonadaceae > Chryseomonas > Chryseomonas aestiva. The sequence continues at coordinate 544,607 of NZ_CP017024.1, read as the reverse complement.
CGGGTGCCCGATCCAGATAGGCGCGACTGGCATAGAACCTCAGGCGATAGGGCGTCAGCCGCCGGCCGATCAGGCCTTCGGCGGTGGGTCTTTCCAGGGTGATGGCGATGTCCGCCTCGCGGTTGGTGACGCTGACGAAGCGTGGCACCGACACCAGCTCCACTTCCAGCCCGGGATAGTCGCGCAGCAGCGCCCCCAGGCGCTGGGCGAGAAAGCCGGTGCCCAGGCCCTCGGTCACTCCGACCCGCACCTGGCCCAGCGGATTGAGGCGCTGGGTTACCGCCTCCTGGGCCAGCAATGCGGCTTCTTCCATCGCCTGGGCATGCGCGAGCAGCGCCTGACCGGCCGGGGTGAGCTGATAGCCGCTGGCCTGCTGCACCAGCAGCTGGCTGCCCAGGGCGCGCTCCAGGGCCTCCAGGTGGCGGGCGACGGTCGCATGACTGACGCCCAGACTGCGAGCGGCGGTGAGCAGGCGACCATGGCGCTGGACCTCCAGAAAAACCCGCAGATCGTTCCAGTCGAACATCCCTTTTCCTCGTCTAGGCCTGTCTGCCGGGCCGCTTGCTGGTCACTGTTCAGAAATGCACAGCCGTTGCCCGTTTTCTGCGACTGTTGTTCGCGGATGACGACACTAGGATAGGGACCACAACAACAAAAAAGCGAGGGAACGTCATGCCCGGTCCTGCTGCGGAATATGACTTCATCATCGTCGGCGCCGGTCCGGCCGGCTGCCTGCTGGCCAATCGGCTGTCCGCCGATCCGAGTCATCGTGTGCTGCTGCTAGAAGCCGGCGGCCGTGACAACCATCCCTGGATCCACATCCCCGTCGGCTATCTGTTCTGCATCGGCAATCCACGCACCGACTGGTGCTTCAAGACCGAGGTGGAAGCGGGTCTGGGTGGCCGCGCGCTCAACTATCCTCGCGGGCGGGTGCTGGGCGGCTGCTCCTCCATCAACGGCATGATCTACATGCGCGGCCAGGCCCGCGACTATGACGGCTGGGCCGCCGCCGGCAATCCCGGCTGGGGCTGGCAGGACGTGCTGCCGCTGTTCAAGCGCATGGAAGATCATTGCGATGGCGCCTCGGCCTTTCATGGTGCCGGGGGCGAATGGCGGGTCGAGCGGCAGCGTCTGCACTGGACGCTGCTCGACGCCTTTCGCAGTGCCGCGGGCGAAACCGGTATCGCGCCGGTGGAAGACTTCAACACCGGCGACAACGAAGGCTGCGGCTACTTCCAGGTCAATCAGCGCAATGGCGTGCGTTGGAATGCCGCCAAGGCCTTTCTCAAACCCATCCGTCAGCGCGCCAACCTGCAGGTGCTGACCGGTGTGCAGGTGGAGCGGGTGCTGCTGGAGGAGGGCAGGGCACGGGCGGTGCTGGCGCGGTTGCCGGGCCAGGCCGAACCCCAGCGCCTGGTGGCGCGGCGGGAGATCGTGCTCTGCGCCGGCGCCATCGGCTCGCCGACCCTGTTGCAGCGCTCCGGCATCGGTCCGCGCGGTCTGCTCGAAGGCCTGGGTATCGGTGTCCGGCACCGGCTGGAAGGGGTGGGCGGCAATCTGCAGGATCACCTGCAACTGCGGCTGATCTATCGGGTGCACGGCGTGCCGACCCTCAATGCCCTGGCCGGCAGTCTCTGGGGCAAGCTGGGCATGGGCCTGGAATACCTCTGGAAGCGCAGTGGTCCCCTGGCCATGGCGCCGAGTCAGCTGGGCGCCTTCGCCCGCTCCGATCCGGCGCAGCCCTCGGCCAATCTGCAATACCACGTGCAGCCGCTGTCGCTGGAGCGCTTCGGCGAGCCGCTACACGGCTTTCCCGCCTTTACCGCCTCGGTGTGCAACCTGCGCCCGGCCAGTCGTGGCCAGGTGAGCATCCGCAGCGCCGACCCGCTGGCCGCGCCGCTGATCCAGCCGCGCTATCTCAGCGCACCGGAGGATCTCAGGGTGGCCGCCGATGCCATCCGCCTGACCCGGCGCCTCGTCGCCGCCCCGGCCCTGGCCGCCTATCGGCCCGAGGAATATCTGCCGGGACCGGCCTACCAGAGCGAAGCGGAGTTGCAGCAGGCCGCAGGAGCCATAGGCACCACCATCTTCCATCCGTCCGGCACCTGCCGCATGGGCCAGGACGCCGACGCCGTGGTCGATGCGCGCCTGCGGGTACATGGCATCCCGGGGCTGCGGGTGGCCGACGCCTCCATCATGCCGACCCTGGTCTCGGGCAACAGCTGCTCGCCGACCCTGATGATCGCCGAGCAGGCGGCCACCTTCATGCTGGCCGAGGCCCGCGAACAGGGCCGCCACGAGTTGCCCGCCGCGATCGCCAGGGCCAGCGCGGTCTCCGCTGCCTAGACGCGTCCATCCGGTTTCACCGACGGCGGGGCCTCCCGCCGTTTCCACCGTAGTAGCTGTCGCCCATAACAACAATCAGCCCGGCGATCCCGGGTCAGGAGAACGTGCGATGTCCGACTATGCCCAACCCCGGGTACAACCCAGCGCGGCCAGCAGTCGCCGCGAAGAGCGCAAGGTGATCTTTGCCTCGTCCCTGGGGACCGTCTTCGAGTGGTATGACTTCTTTCTCTATGGCGCCCTGGCGGCGGTGATCAGCAAGCAGTTCTTTGCCGGCGTCAACGACACCACCGCCTTCATCTTCGCCCTGCTGGCCTTTGCCGCCGGCTTCGTGGTGCGACCCTTCGGCGCCCTGCTGTTCGGACGCCTGGGCGATCTGGTCGGCCGCAAGTACACCTTTCTCGCCACCATCATCCTCATGGGCATCGCCACCTTTGGCGTCGGTCTGTTGCCCACTTACGCCAGCATCGGCGTGGCCGCGCCCATCATCCTGGTGGTGCTGCGCCTGCTGCAGGGCCTGGCCCTGGGCGGGGAATACGGCGGTGCCGCCACCTACATCGCCGAGCATGCGCCGCCCGGCAAGCGCGGCGCCCACACCAGCTGGCTGCAATCCACCGCGACCCTGGGGCTGTTGCTGTCGCTGGTGGTGATCCTGGTCTGCCGCTACCTGACCGGCGACCAGTTCGAGGTCTGGGGCTGGCGCCTGCCGTTCCTGCTGTCGATCTTCCTGCTGGCCATCTCCACCTGGATCCGCATGTCCATGCACGAGTCGCCCGCCTTCCTGCGCATGAAGGCCGAGGGCAAGCAGAGCAAGGCACCGATCCGCGACTCCTTCACCAACTGGAGCAATCTCAAGGTCGTGCTGATCGCGCTGTTCAGCATCAACGGCGGCCAGGCGGTGACCTTCTACCTGTCGCAGTTCTATGTGATGTTCTTTCTCACCCAGACCCTCAAGCTCGACCCGGTGCTGGCCAACAACCTGCTGATCATCAGCGTGATCCTGGGCGCCCCCTTCTTCGTCATCGCCGGCTGGCTGTCGGACAAGGTCGGGCGCAAGCCGATCCTGATGCTGGGGCTGCTGCTGGCCACGGTGCTCTACTTCCCGCTGTTCAAGGCCCTGACCCACTACGCCAATCCGCAGATCTACCAGGCCAGTCAGCAGGCGCCCATCGTGGTGACCGCCGACCCGGCCACCTGCACCTTCCAGTTCGACCCGGTGGGCAAGGCGCGCTTCGACAGCCCCTGCGATAGGGTCAAGACGCTGCTGGCCAAGAGCGGGCTGCCCTACCGCAGCGTGGCGGCGGCACCGGGGGACGCGGTGCAGGTCAACGTCGGCGACAAGGTCATCGTCGGCTTCGACGAACCGGCCCTGCGCGCGGCGGTACAGGCCGCCGGCTATCCGGCCAAGGCCGATGCGGCCCAGGTCAACAAGCCCATGGTGGTGGCGGTGATCTTCGCCCTGATCCTGATCGCCACCCTCTGCTACGGACCCCTGGCGGCGCTGATGGTGGAGCTGTTCCCCACGCGCATCCGCTATACCTCCATGTCGCTGCCGTACCACATCGGCAACGGCTGGTTCGGCGGCTTCCTGCCGACGGTGTCCTTTGCCCTGGTGGTCTATACCGGCGACATCTTCTACGGCCTCTGGTACCCGGTGCTGGTGACCGGTGTCAGCCTGGTGGTGGGGCTGCTGTGCCTGCCGGAAACCCGCCACCGCGATCTCGACGCCGATTGAGCTCCCGCCGGCGGCGAATCCCCTTCGCACTCTGAGTTTCGCCGCCGATTGGGTTATACTCGCGAGCTTTTCCACAGCTTTTCTCGCGAGTGTTTCCCCCATGGAAATCAACCCGATCGTCACCAGCATCAAGGACCTCTCCAGCCGCACCGAGACCATTCGGGGGTATCTTTGACTACGATCTGAAGAAGGATCGTCTGGTCGAAGTCGAGCGCGAGCTCGAAGATCCCGCTGTCTGGAACAAGCCCGAGTACGCCCAGAATCTTGGCCGCGAGCGCGCCCTGCTGGCCCAGGTGGTCGGTACCCTGGACGAGCTGAACGGCGGCCTGGCCGATGCCACCGACCTGCTGGAAATGGCTGCCGAAGAGGAAGACCAGGGCGCCGTCGATGACGTGGCGGCCGAGGTGGAGCGCCTGCGCGGCATCCTCGAGAAGCTGGAATTCCGCCGCATGTTCAGCGGCGAGATGGACCCCAACAACTGCTACCTGGACATCCAGGCCGGCTCCGGCGGCACCGAGGCCCAGGACTGGGCCAACATGCTGCTGCGCATGTACCTGCGCTGGGCCGACCAGCACGGCTTCAGCGCCGAGATCGTCGAATTGTCCGAAGGCGAGGTCGCCGGCATCAAGGGCGCCACCGTGCACATCAAGGGCGAATACGCCTTCGGCTGGCTGCGCACCGAGATCGGCGTGCACCGCCTGGTGCGCAAGAGTCCCTTCGACTCGGGCAACCGTCGCCACACCTCCTTTACCGCGGTGTTCGTCTCGCCCGAAATCGATGACAACATCGACATCGAGATCAACCCCTCGGATCTGCGCGTCGACACCTACCGCTCCTCGGGCGCCGGCGGTCAGCACGTGAACACCACCGACTCAGCGGTGCGGATCACCCACGTGCCCACCAACACCGTGGTGGCCTGCCAGAACGAACGCTCCCAGCACGCCAACAAGGACACCGCCATGAAGATGCTGCGGGCCAAGTTGTACGAGCTGGAGATGCAGAAGCGCAACGCCGCGTCCCAGGCCCTGGAGGATTCCAAGTCCGATATCGGCTGGGGCCACCAGATCCGTTCCTATGTGCTCGACGCCTCGCGGATCAAGGATCTGCGCACCGGCGTGGAACGCAGCGACTGCGACAAGGTGCTCGACGGCGATCTGGACGAATACCTCGAAGCCAGCCTCAAGCAGGGCGTTTAATCCATCATTTCCTGTAGGAGCGGCTCATAGCCGCGATAGAGCTCTATCGCGGCTATGAGCCGCTCCTACGGTCAGCACCCCAGGTAAACAGCAGACATGAGCGAACAACCCCTAGATCCCCAAGCCCAGGAACAGGAAGACAACAAGCTGATCGCCCAGCGCAAGGAAAAGCTTTCCGCGCTGCGCGACCAGCAGGCCATTCCCTTCCCCAACGACTTCCGCCGCGACAGCCTGGCCGGTGACCTGCAGCAGCAGTACGTCGACAAGACCAAGGAAGAGCTGGAAGCCGCAGGCATCAAGGTCAAGGTGGCCGGGCGCATCATGCTCAACCGCGGCGCCTTCATGGTGCTGCAGGACACCAGCGGGCGCATCCAGGTCTACGTCGACCGCAAGACCCTGCCGGCGGCAACCCTGGAAGCGGTCAAGAGCTGGGACCTGGGCGACATCATCGCCACCGAAGGCACCCTGGCCCGTTCCGGCAAGGGCGATCTCTACGTCAACATGAGCGACGTGCGCCTGCTGACCAAGTCGCTGCGCCCGCTGCCCGACAAGCACCATGGCCTGACCGACACCGAGCTGCGCTATCGCCAGCGCTATGTCGATCTGATCGTCAACGAGGAGGTCCGCCAGACCTTCCGCGTACGCTCCCAGGTCATCGCCCACATCCGCCGCTTCCTCATGGAGCGGGGTTTCCTCGAAGTCGAAACCCCCATGCTGCAGACCATTCCCGGCGGCGCGGCGGCCAAGCCCTTCGAGACCCACCACAACGCCCTGGACCTGGCCATGTTCCTGCGCATCGCGCCGGAGCTGTACCTCAAGCGCCTGGTGGTCGGTGGCTTCGAGAAGGTCTTCGAGATCAACCGCAACTTCCGCAACGAAGGCGTCTCCACCCGGCACAACCCCGAGTTCACCATGCTCGAGTTCTACCAGGCCTACGCCGACTACCACGACAACATGGACCTCACCGAGGAACTGTTCCGCGAACTGGCCATGGCCGTGCTCGGCAGCACCGACGTGCCCTATGGCGACAAGGTCTTCCACTTCGGCGAGCCCTTCGTGCGCCTGTCGGTGTACGACTCCATCCTCAAGTACAACCCGGACATCACCGCGGCAGACCTGCAGGACGTCGAGAAGGCCCGCGCCATCGCCAAGCGGGCCGGCGCCAAGGTGCTCGGCCACGAAGGCCTGGGCAAGCTGCAGGTGATGATTTTCGAGGAGCTGGTGGAGAGCAAGCTGGAGCAGCCGCACTTCATCACCGAGTATCCCTTCGAGGTCTCGCCGCTGGCGCGTCGCAACGACGACAACCCCAGCGTCACCGACCGCTTCGAGCTGTTCATCGGCGGCCGCGAGATCGCCAATGCCTACTCGGAGCTCAACGACGCCGAAGACCAGGCCGAGCGCTTCATGCTGCAGGTCCAGGAAAAGGACGCCGGTGACGACGAGGCCATGCACTACGACGCCGACTTCATCAACGCCCTGGAATACGGCATGCCGCCCACCGCCGGCGAAGGCATCGGCATCGACCGCCTGGTCATGCTGCTGACCAATTCGCCGTCGATCCGCGACGTTATCCTCTTCCCGCACATGCGTCCGCAATAAGGGTGGCGCCCCGTTCGGGGCGTCGCTCCGGCTGCCGCCGACCGGGGCTCTGTCATCAAAGGTTCATCCGGGCCTGCTAAGAGCCTGTTCAGAGTCTAGCGAGCTAGAGCCAAGCAAGGCGAAAAGGGCTGAGGAAGCGGAATTTACGAAGGGTAAATGAGCATTCCGAGGGCGTTTTCAACGCTGTTTGGCCGACGCGCAGCAGACTTTGAACAGGCTCTTAAAGAGCCCTGATGTCGCGTCCCTTTGCAGGTAGCCATGACCAATACGTTGATCCCCTTGCATCCGGCCGCTGAACGGCTGGGGCTGCTCTACGCCTACCATTTCACCTCGGGCCAGCCGGGCCGGGCCCTGACCATGGCGCCGGAAGATCCCTGGGAGGCGGAAGAGGGCGGTTTTCGCTGGCTGCACTTCAACCTGGCCCACGCCGCCGCCGAGCGCTGGATGCGCGAGCACCTGGGGTTGCCCGAGGAGTTCTTCGAATCCCTGCACGCCGGTTCCCATTCGACCCGGCTGGAACCGGCCGACGACACCCTGCTCGGGGTGGTGAACGACGTGACCCTCGCCTACGGCCAGGTCTCGGTGGACGTCGCCACCCTCTGGGCCTGCGCCCGCCCGGGACTGCTGGTGACCGCCCGCGCCCAGCCACTGCGCTCGGTGGATCGCCTGCGCCATGCGGTGCGTCGCGGCGAGGGCTTCGGCTCCACCCTGGAGCTGCTGGTGCACCTTCTGCGCGATCAGGCCGATGTGCTCACCGGCATCATCCGCGACACCACGGTCAAGGTGGATGCCATCGAGGATCGCCTGCTGTCCCAGCGGCTCTCCGCCAGTCGCGCCGAACTGGGCGGCCTGAGACGCGCCCTGGTGCGGCTACAACGGCTGCTGGCCCTGGAGCCGGGCTCCTTGCTGCGACTGCTCAACCGTCCGCCGGCCTGGCTGCGGCGCGACGACATCCAGACCCTGCGCGAGGCGACCGAGGAATTCGACCGGGTGCTGGACGACCTCGCCGCCCTGGTGGAGCGGCTCAAGCTGCTGCAGGAAGAGATCGCCGCCGCCTCCGCCGAGCAGACCAATCGCACCCTGTTCACCCTGACCCTGGTCACGGTGCTGGCCCTGCCGATCAACATCATCGCCGGCTTCTTCGGCATGAACGTCGGCGGCATCCCGCTCTCCGACTCGCCCCACGGTTTCTGGATCCTGGTGGCGCTGGTGGCGACCTTCACGGTGCTGGCCGGCAGCCTGGCCTTTCGCAAGCGCGGTGACTGACCGGCTGCGTGCAACCCCCGGGCGTGCGTCGCGGTCTTTAGTGCGGTGCTTCAGAAGTTGACTGCACAATTTTGGCGGCGCTTTTTGCTCCTGGACGTCGTTGCCACTCCTCGCCATAGCCCTGCTATGACTCGTCGCGGCGCCTAGCCCAAGAGGAAAAATCACTCGCCAACTCTTGCGCGAACCGCTGTAGCACCACACTAGGCAGCCTCCCACTGGAGACCACGATGGACTTCAAGGACTACTACGAGGTGCTCGGCGTCGCTCCCGACGTCGACGACAAGACCCTCAAGACCGCCTATCGCAAGCTGGCGCGCAAGTACCACCCCGATGTGAGCAAGGAGGCCGAGGCCGAGGCCCGCTTCAAGGAGGTGGCCGAGGCCTATGATGTCCTGCGCGATCCGCACAAGCGGGCGGAATACGACCAGATACGCCTCTACCAGCAGCAGGGCGAGCGCTTCCAGGTGCCGCCGGACTGGCAGCCGGGCTCCGGTGCCGACTACAGCGATCCCCATGCCGGTTTCGGCGAGGACTATTCCGACTTTTTCGAGTCCCTGTTCGGCGCGGCCGGGCGTTCCCCGCACGGCGGCTTCGCCCGCCGGGGCCGCGACATCGAACTGGAATTGCCGCTGTTTCTCGAAGAGAGCCAGACCGGTAGCACCAAGCCGCTGAGTTTCAGCCTGCCGCAACGGGATGAACTGGGCCGCCGCGTGGGCGAGACCACCAAGACGCTCAACGTCAAGATTCCCGCCGGCAGCGCCGACGGCGAACGCATCCGCCTCAAAGGTCAGGGCGAGTCGGGGCTCGGCGGTGCCGAGGCGGGAGACCTCTATCTGGTCATCCGCCTGGTGCCTCATCCGCTGTTCGACGTGGACGGCCAGGATCTGGTGGTCAGTGTACCGCTCGCCCCCTGGGAAGCCGCGTTGGGCGCCAAGGTGCAGGTGCCGACGCTGGATGGGCAGATCATGCTCAGTATCCCGCCCGGCAGCCAGAACGGTGCGCGGTTGCGGGTGCGCGGCAAGGGCCTGGCCGGCAAGGCCGGGCAGGGCGATCTGCATGCCCTGCTCAAAGTGGTGATGCCGCCTCGAGGCGACGAAGAAACCCAGGCGCTGTGGCGCCAACTGGCCGAGCGGGCGGCCTTCGATCCCCGCCGCGACTGGAGGAGAGTCTGATGAGCAGTCTGATCGTCCTGCAGGAATTCTGCGTGCTCTGCGAGGTAAGCGAGCCGGTGGTGGTGGAGATCGTCGAGCACGGCATCCTGGCGCCACAGCGGGGCAAGCGCCCGTCCGAGTGGCACTTCGATACCGGCGCGCTGCACCGCGCCCGTCGCGCCGTGCGCCTGCGCCACGAACTGGACCTGGACTGGTCCGCGACGGCCCTGGCCCTGCACCTGCTGGACGAGGTGGAAGAGCTGCGCCGCGAGAACCGGCGCCTGCGGCGGCGCCTGGAGCGCTTCGCCGGCGAGCTGCGGGACATCTGACCGGCCGCGTAGGCTGGTTGAGGCGGCTGCATCGTCGACGCCCAGCGGTCTCTGGTTGAACCTGGCCATGTTGGGCTTCGCTGCGCTCAGCCCAGCCTGCACGAATGCCCCCTCTCCCTCTGGGAGAGGGCTGGGGTGAGGGAAGCTGGCGCACGAAGTTCGGTTCCAGCCGCGGCCAGCTTGGTCCTGCCCGTAGGAGCGGCCCATGGCCGCGATCTCCTAGAGGTTCAACCCCAGGGTGAAGACCAGGCCAGCATCCCAAGTGAACCTTCTACCCCATTTGTCACGTTACCCAAGCCACCGCTGGTACCGGGCCTAGCACGCCAACCCCTGCCATCGCTGCTAGGCTGGGAACCTCCAACAGCGGTACAGGAAACCCTCATGCCCAGCCATATCCTCGACCACCGCATTCTCGGCGAATCCCTGCAGGCGGTGGAGATCGGTCTCGATCCCGGCGAGACGGTGATCGCCGAGGCCGGTGCCATGACCTACATGGAGGCCGACATCGACTTCACCGCGCGCATGGGCGACGGCTCCGCTGGCTTGCTCGGCAAGCTCTGGGGCGCCGGCAAGCGCATGCTCGGCGGCGAGTCGCTGTTCATGACCCATTTCACCAACGAAGGGCGCGAGAAGCGCCACGTCGCCTTCGCCGCGCCCTATCCGGGACAGGTGATTCCGCTGGACCTCGCCGCCCTGGGCGGCACCCTGTTCTGCCAACGCGATTCCTTTCTCTGCGCCGCCAGGGGCACCCGCATCGGCGTGGCCTTCACTCGGCGTCTGGGCGCCGGCTTCTTCGGTGGCGAGGGCTTCATCCTGCAGCGGCTGGAGGGGGATGGCATGGCCTTCGTGCATGCTGGCGGCACGGTGATCCGCAAGGACCTCAGGGGCGAGACCCTGCGCCTGGACACCGGTTGCCTGGTGGGTTTCACCAGCGGCATCGACTACAACATCAAGCTGGCGGGTGGCCTGCGCAGCATGCTGTTCGGTGGCGAAGGCCTGGTGCTGGCGACCCTGAGCGGCCACGGCACCGTGTGGATCCAGACCTTGCCCTTTTCCCGGCTAGCCGGCCGGGTCCAGGCCGCGGCCGGCGGCGTCACCGGTGAACGCCGCGCCGGGGGTGATTAGTTTCTGCAGGGAAAATGGCAGCTTTCGGTAACTCCGCGACGAAGGTCCAGAGCACCCGCCCGGCGGTGATGCGCGATTGCCTATCGCAATGAACAAATCGACGAAATGTGCCTCGAAAGCCTTGGCCTAGAGCCTGCCGATTCCATTGCCGAGGTGTTACATGCCGCTTCTTCGTATCGATGTCCTGGAAGGCCATAACGACGACTATCTGCAAAACCTGCTCAATGGGGTTCACCACGCCGTGGTGGAGGCCTTCGACGTCCCTGTGCGGGATCGCTACCAGGTTCTGACCGAACACAAGCCTGGCCGATTCATCATGCAGGACACCGGATTGGACATTCCGAGAACCCACAGACAGACCTTGATCAGTATTACGAGTCGGCCTCGAGACCAGGCGGTCAAGACCCGCTTTTACGCAAAGGTCTGTCATGAACTGCACGCACGGTGTGGCATCGAGGCAAACGACGTGATGGTTTCGATCGTGGTGAATGGCGATGAGGATTGGAGCTTTGGTCAGGGCAGGGCCCAATTCCTGACAGGCGAGCTATAAGCCGGATTCGAACAGGCCACTCCCGTGGCTGCGACGGGAATGGCCGGTCTTGCCTGGCATTTCCAGGTAGAGGCGAAACGGCTAGCCCCCGCTCACCTAGGCCCGCTGCAGGGCGCTCTGGGGCGCCATGCGCTCCAGCCAGTCACGCCAGCGCACCCGGCTGTCGTGGACCAGCCAGCCGTCCTGGCGGGCGAAGCTTTCCGACAGCCAGAGACCGCGGGTCGACACCGGCAGGCGCTGGCCGGCGGACAGGGTGTAGAGCTCGCCGGTGGGCTTGCCGTCGTCCAAGGCGACCAGATAGAGGTCCGGGCGCTGGCGCGCCAGGCGCGCCAGCAACTGGCCGTTCTCGATCTTCTCGTCGACGTGGAACAGACTCGGCGCCTTGCATTCCTTGGGCAGTTCCAGCAGCAGGTCATAGACCAGTTGCAGCGAGGCGGTGGGGGTGTGCACATAGGCGCGGGGGCGCTCCAGCAGCGCCAGGCTGCCGCAGCGCACCGGCCGCGCCGCGCCCGAGCGCGGGGTCAGGCGAAAGGCCACGTCCTCGCGGTAGGGCAGGGCCGGGGCATAAGGTGTCGGCAGCCAGGTGTCGGCGAAGCGTCCGGCCAGCCAGCCGCGCGGCGTTTCGATCAGGCACTCCTCGGCCACCTCCTGCACGGCGGTGAGCAGCGGCAGGGCCAGTTCGTGGGTCGGGATGTAACCGGAGATCAGCTTGAGCACCACGTCGCCCCGGTCGGGCCGGCGCTGGCGCACCAGCAGCCAGTGGTCCTGGCCCTGCCAGTTCAGCGTCAGGCGCACCGAGACACCCAGGTTGGCGAGCTTCGCACTGAAGTGCTGGGCATCCTCGATCTCGATCGGCTTGCGCCGCTCCAGCATCTCGCTGAAATTCAGCGGTTGGCCGAGCGCCTGGTAGGTGAGGCCGTCATGATTGGCCTCGACCGAAAGGGGCAGGGTCTTGAACGCCTTGGGATTGTGGCGGGCGATGAGCTGGGGCATGGCCGACTCCTGTTGTAGTGTGCCGCGGACGCGCCGTCCCGGGCGACCGGGCAGGACGTCCAGCGGACGAAGGCAAGGGTTCAGCGAAACGCTCTGGATCAGGGCCGAGCGGAGATCACTTCGGCCAGGGTACGGACATTATGTGACAGGTGCAGGGGATCGATAGTGCCGACTATCGCACCGTTCACCCCGGGCTCGCCGAATACCCGGGCGAAGCTCGCGCGCACCGGATCCTGGCCGGTACCGAGCACCGCGTGGCCGCTGGCCAGGGCCTTCTTGATCAGGATGCCCTTGCCCTGGGCGGCGGCGGCTCGGATCACCGGGATCTCGGCGTCTTCGTTGAGGTTGAAGGTGACCATGGCGCAATCGCCGGTCTCCAGCGCCTTGAGACCGCCCGCGACGGTCTTGCCGGAAAAGCCGAAGGCGCGGATCAGGCCTTCGCGCTTGAGCTCGGCCAGGGTCTCGTAGCAGCCGCTGTCCTGGAGGATGGCCAGGTCGTTGCCATCGGAATGCACCAGCACCAGGTCCAGCCAGTCGGTCTCCAGCCGGCGCAGGCTGCGTTCCACCGAGCGGCGGGTATGGGCCGCGCTGAAGTCGAAGCTGGACAGGCCATCGGTGAATTCCTCGCCGACCTTGCTGGCGATCACCCAGTGCTGGCGCTGGCCACGCAGCAGTGGACCCAGGCGTTCTTCGCTGCGGCCGTAGGCGGGCGCGGTGTCCAGCAGGTTGATGCCCAGCTCGCGGGCCAGGCTGAGCAGATCGGCGGCGCTGCGGTCGTCGGGGATGGTGAAACCGTTGGGGTACTTCACGCCCTGGTCGCGGCCGAACTTGACCGTGCCCAGGCCCAGTGGGGAAATCTCGAGACCGGTGCTGCCCAGCGGACGCTGCAGACCATGCAGGGTGCGCAGGCTCATGGCAGCAGCTCCTCCCAGAAGGGCGCGGCCACCGGCGGTTGCGGATGGGCGGGCAGGGCGGGGTGCTGTCCTGGCGCGATGCCGTCGCGGTCGAGATTGGCCAGGACCCGGTCGGCCAGGTCCGGCGACAGCGCCAGCTTGGTCGGCCAGCCCACCAGCAGGCGCCCTTCCTCGGCGAGAAAGGCGTTGTCCGGACGCACCAGTCCGGATTGCGCCGGCTCGGCGCGATCCACGCGCAAGGTTGCCCAGCGGGCGCCGTCGAAGTCGATCCAGGGCAGCAGGCGCTGCAGTTCCTCGCGTGCCGTGGCGATCTGCGCCGCTGGCTCACGGGCCACGCCCTCGGCCTCGGCCAGGTCGCCGCCCAGGTACCACAGCCACTGGCCGTCGGCGGTGGGGTGGCTGGTGATGGTCACCCGCGGCTTGGGGCCGCCACCCAGACAGTGCGCATAGAGGGGTTTGAGCATGGGGCCCTTGACCACCACCATGTGCAGCGGGCGGCGCTGCATGGCCGGTTGTTCCAGACGGAGCGCCTGGAGCAGATCGGCCATGCCGGCGCCGGCGGTGAGCACGAGGCGGCGGGCGCGGATGGCCTGGCCGTCCACCACCAGACCGGTCAGCTCGCCGTCTTCGCGCAGGGGCTGGAGGTCATGCCCGGCCAGCAGGCTGTCGCCGGCCAGTTCTGCCAGGCGTGCGACCAGGCTGGGTACGTCCAGCACCAGCTCGGCCAGGCGATAGACCTTGCCCTTGAAGGCGCGGTCGCGCAGGGCTGGCGGCAGTTCGTCGCCCTTGACCGCATCCACCCGGCCGCGCACCGCCTTGCTGGCGAAGAAGCTGGTGAGGTTGCCGGCCAGGCTGCCCGGCGACCATAGGTAGTGGGCCTCGGAGAGCAGGCGTACACCGGAAAGATCCAGCTCGCCGCTGCCGGCCAGGCTTTCGCGCCAGCGCCGCGGCATGTCGGCGATGGCCTCGGAGGCCCCGGTGAGCATCCCGGTCAGGGCATATTTGGTGCCGCCATGGATGATGCCCTGGGACTTGCCGCTCTGGCCGCCGCCCAGGGCGCCGGTCTCCACCAGCACGGTGGCGTAGCCGGCGCGTCTGAGACGGGCGTTGAGCCAGAGGCCGGCGACGCCGCCGCCGACGATGAGGATATCGGTGGACCAGGGTTGGGACATGAACGGCCTGCTCGGATGATCGGCAAAGGAGTGATTTTACACGCTCCTCGCCGCCGCTGGTCTCAATGCCCGGTACTGCCGGAAAACAGCTGGATCACCACCACCCCGGCGACGATCAGCCCCATGCCCAGCATGGCCGGCAGGTCCAGCTTCTGATCGTAGAGCACCGCCGCGGCGATGCTGACCAGCACGATGCCCAGCCCGGCCCAGATGGCGTAGGCGACGCCCACGGGGATGCTGCGCACCACCAGGGTCAGCATCCAGAAGGCCAGGCCGTAGCCTGTGATGACCAGAATCAGTGGCAGTGGCTTGCTGAAGCCACTGATGGCCTTCATGGAGGTGGTGGCGACGACTTCGGCGGCGATGGCAATGGCCAGGTAGATGTATCCGCTCATGATGATTCCTTCTGTCGAAGGGCCCCATTGTGCCTTTTCGGACGATAGGTGAAAGTTGATACCTATCTGTTGAGGAGATGGGTTGTGCAGTGGAATCTGGAGCAACTGGAGATCTTCGTCGGCATCGCCGAGGGGGCGAGTTTCTCGGCCATGGCGCGGCGTCTGGGGCGGGCGCAATCGGCGGTGAGCGCCGCCATCGCCCTGCTGGAGGCTGACCTGGGCGTCGTGCTGTTCACGCGCAGCAACGGCCGCACGCCAGTCATCACCGCGGCTGGTCTGGCGCTGCTGGAGGAGGCGCGTGAGGTGCTGCGTCAGTGCCAGCGGCTGGACAGCCGCGCCCAGGCGCTCTGTGCCGGACAGGAACCGCTGTTGCGCCTGGCACTGGACGAGGCCATGCCCTACCAGCCGGTACTCGATGCCCTGGACGCCCTGGCGGCGGCCTTCCCGCATCTGGAAGTCCAGCTCACCAGCGGCGCCCAGGGCGATGTGGCGCGCAAGCTGCTGACCGATCAGGCCGACCTTGGCCTGCTGTTTCGCCATGAGCACATGCCCGAGGCCCTGGAGCGCCAGGCGCTGGGCGATGTCGCCCAGGTCACCGCCTGTGGCGCCCAGCATCCCCTGGCCCGCCAGCGTGGGGTAGGGCGACGCGAACTGGCCCGCCATCGCCAGCTGCTGATCGCGCCGCTGGAGCATCCCTATCCCGGCGGCGAGCAGATCGCCCCCCAGGTCTGGCGCGCCGACAGCTTCTATCTGCTCGCCGAACTGCTGATGCGCGGCCTGGGCTGGGGGTGGCTGCCGCGGCACGTGGCGCGCTATCCCTCCTACCAGGGCCTGCTAGCCGAGCTGGATTGCGACTGGGTGCCGCCGGCCCTGGTGGTGGAGCTGGCCTGGCGCCGCAACGCCGCGCCGGGGCCGGCCGCGCGCTGGCTGGCGCAGCGACTGGCGGAGGAGCTGCGAGCGATTGGTTGAATGAATGTGTTGGGCTTCGCTGCGCTCAGCGCCAACCTACGGCGCTCTGCGTAGGTTGGGTTGAGCGCAGCGAAGCCCAACAAGACGAATCTTCAACACTGGCCCACGGCCCATGCCAAGGAAAGTCCCATTCTGGCCAGATCCGTGGGGCAGCTTGACCAGCGCCAGGTCGCCAGGACTGCAATACTCGACTCATCCCTTCCCCGCCCGTGACGATCGCCATGACCCCACCTCCCGCCCTCGGCCAGCGCTATGTCTTCGTCGTCCTGGCGCTGATCTTTCTCGCCCTGCTGGTCTCGGCCGGGGTGAGGTCCACCCCAGGCGTATTGCTGCTGCCGCTGCAGGAGACCTTTGGCTGGAGTCGCGAGACGGTCTCGCTTTCCGCCGCCATCGGCATCTTTCTCTATGGCCTGGTCGGGCCCTTCGCCGCCGCCCTGATGCAGACCCTGGGCATCCGCCGGACCCTGCTCGGCGGCCTGACCCTGATCAGCCTGGCCACCGCCCTGAGCACCCTGATGCGCGAACCTTGGCACCTGGTCGCCACCTGGGGCGTGCTCAGCGGCCTGGGTACCGGTTGCGTGGCCATGGTACTGGGGGCCGCCATCGTCAATCGCTGGTTCGTCGCCCGCCGGGGACTGATGATGGGCCTGCTGGCGGCCAGCACCGCCACCGGCAACCTGGTGTTCCTGCCGCTGCTGGCCCATCTCGCCAGTCAGGAAGGCTGGCAGACCGTGTTGCTGACCGTGGCCGTGGCCAGCGCCGCCCTGATTCCGCTGGTGGCCTGGCTGCTGCCCGAGCGGCCGGCGGACGTCGGCCTGCGGCCCCATGGCGCCCCGGCGGACTACCAGGCGCCAGCGGCCTCCGCACCGGGCAATCTGTTTCGCGTGACCCTCGGCACCCTGGCCATGGCCAGTCGGCGGCGCGATTTCTGGCTGCTGTTCCTGACCTTCTTCGTCTGCGGCTTCACCACCAATGGCCTGATCGGCACCCACTTCATCGCCATGGGCCACGACCACGGGCTGTCCCAGGTGCAGGCCGCCGGCATCCTTGCGCTGATGGGCATCTTCGACCTGGTGGGCACCACCGCCTCCGGCTGGCTGACCGACAGATACGATCCGCGCCGGCTGCTGTTCGTCTACTACAGCCTGCGGGGCCTCTCGCTGATCTACCTGCCGTTCTCCGGCTTCGCCCCCGAGCAACTGCTGCTGTTCGGCATCTTCTACGGGCTGGACTGGATCGCCACCGTGCCGCCCACGGTCAAGCTGACCAACCAGAGCTTTGGTGAACGGAGCGCGCCGGTGGTGTTCGGCTGGGTGTTCTGCGGGCACATGCTGGGCGCCGCCTGCGCGGCCTTTCTCGCCGGTGCCCTGCGCGAGCACTTCGGCTCCTACCAGGAGGCCCTGGTGCTGGCCGGCCTGACCGGTCTGCTGGCGGCGCTGATGGCGCTGTGGATCGGCCGGCCGAGCGCCGCGGGTGCCGGGCGCTCGGCCGTGCCCGAGGCGGGCTAGGCGGGCTTGAGGTCCAGCGGCACGGCGGTCGGCGTGCGCTGCAGCATCGAGGCCGGGATCGCCAGGATCAGCAGGCCGCTGACGAACAGGCAGGCGCCGAGCACATAGGTGCCGTTGTTGATGTCGCCGGTGAGGGTTTCCATGGTCGCGGTGATCATCGAGCCGGTGAAGCCGGAGAGGTTGCCGATGGCGTTGATCATGCCGATACCCGCCGCCGCGGCGACGCCGGAAAGCAGGGTGCCGGGCAGCGACCAGAAGATCGGCATCAGCGCCAGCAGGCCCGAGGCGGCCACGGTGAGGAAGAAGATCGACAGCACGATGTTGTGGATGAACCAGGCGCTCAGCACCAGGCCCAGGGCGCCGACGAAGGCCGGCACCGCCGCGTGCATGCGCTGCTCGCCGGTGCGTGCCGAGTGGCGGGCGTTGAGCAGCATGACCACCAGGGCGACGCTGTAGGGGATGGCGGTGAGCAGACCGATCTGCAGGCTGCCACTGACCCCGGCGTTCTTGATGATCGAGGGCATCCAGAAGGCCAGGCCATAGAAGCCGGTGTTGAAGGTCAGCAGGATGAACACCAGCAGCCAGACCCGCGGATTGAGAAAGACCTCGCTCAGCCGTGAAGCCTTGCCGGCGTTGTGCTGGTCCAGGTTGCGCTTGAGCAGGGCCTTTTCCCGGGCGTCCAGCCAGGGCGCCTTGTCGATGTTGTCGCTCAGGCAGCAGAACACTACCACCGCCATGATGATCGAGGGCACCCCTTCCACCAGCAGCATCCACTGCCAGCCGGCCAGGCCGTGCCAGTCGTGCAGGCTGCTCATCAGCCAGCCGGAAAGCACGCCGCCAAAGCTCAGGCTGAAGGGCAGGGCAACCAGGAAACCGGACATCACCCGACTCTGGCGCTGGGTCGGGAACCAGTAGTTGAGATAGAGCACCACGCCGGGAAAGAAGCCCGCCTCGCAGACGCCCAGCAGGAAGCGCAGCACATAGAAGAGGGTGCTCGACTGCAGGCCGAAGAATTGCGCCAGCGGCTGGGTGAAGGCCACCGCCATGGAGATGATCGCCCAGGTCAGCATGATGCGGGCGATCCAGAAGCGCGCGCCGTAGCGATGCAGCAGCAGGTTGCTGGGGACCTCGAAAAGAAAGTAGCCCCAGAAGAACATGCTGGCGCCAAGGGCATAGACGGTGTTGCTGAAGCCCAGGTCGTCGAGCATGTCCAGCTTGGCGAAGCCGACGTTGACCCGGTCCAGGTAGGCGGCGATGTAGCACAGCAGCAGGATCGGCAGGATGCGTAGCACCACCTTGCGATAGGTGCGTTCTTCGAAGGCGTCGCCAGCGGCGCCCTGGGCAGCGGTGGTCTCGAACATGGGAATGACCTTCGGGGCCTTGGGGCCCGTTGTTGTTATTGAAGAGGTCGAAGGCGGCCGGGGATGCGGGGTGGCCGTCTGAATCGCCAGGCCACTCTAGAAGCGGGAGCGATTCTTTCCCAATGGCATTTGCAGATCATTCGATAACGGCGCGTTATCGAGCTGTCTAGGCTGCGGACTCCTCGCGACCGGCATGGCTCAGCAGGATGGCGGCGAATTCCCGGGCCGCTTCGCCGAGGGGTTCGCCCTTGCGGGTGAGGATGCCGTAGTCCTGCGCCGGCAGGTGCAGTGGCAGCTCCAGGGCACTGAGCGCGCCGCTGGCGAGATAGGGCTCGACCATGGCCTCCGGCAGCATGCCGATCATGGGGCCGGCGCGCAGCACCTGGAGAAAGGTCTGCATGGAGATGGTGTCGATGGTGTTGCTCGGCACCGGCAGGCCGGCGGCGGCGAAGGCCCGCTCCATGCGCCCGCGGATGGGCGTGCCCTTGGGATAGAGGATCCAGGGCCAGGCCAGCACCTGGTCGAGGCCCACGGGCCCGCTGCCCACCAGGGGGTGATCGGCGTTGACCACGAAGCGGAAGGGCTCCGGCGCCAGGGGCTGGAAGTCGAAGCGCTGGGCCTGGGCTTCGTCGGTGAAGCGCGCCACCGCCAGGTGCAGCAGCTTGTCGTCGAGCATCTCCATCAGGTGATCGCTGGTCTGCTCCACCACCTCGATGGCCAGCAGCGGCCAGCGCTGCTTGATCGCGACGATGGCCTGCGGCAGCGCCACCGCCGTGGCGGCGAAGATGCCACCGACCTTGAGCTGGCCGTGGCCGCCGCGTCTCAGGCTGTCGATCTGCTCGGCGAAGTCGCGGGCATCGTTCAGCGCCACCCGGGCATAGCGCAGCACGTGCTCGCCCAGCGCCGTGGGCGGCATGCTGCGCGGCTGGCGCTCGAACAGGGCGAAGCCGAGCAGGTGCTCGAGCTCCTTGAGCATCTTGCTGATGGCCGGCTGGCTGAGGTTCATCTGCTGCGCCGCCAGGTGCATGTTGCGGGTGCGCCCCAGGGTGTCGATCAGCAGCAGGTGGCGGAACTTGAGCCAGTGGCTGATCTGGCTGAACGACGGCTCGGACACGCATACCTCCCGGGCGATAAGTACAGGTTATCGAATGATGAAATAAGCCCATTTGAGTTTATCAGTCCGGCTGCCTAGCGTGGACCCATCAGCCCTGGAGTCCTGCCCATGTCCCTTCGTCTCTCGCCTGGCAACACCCTTCCCACCGATGGCCTGGCCGGCACCCTGGTCGGTCGTGCCTGGGTGCCCGGTCCGCTGGCCGGTCCCTCGCCCGTGGTGCTGCGCGAAGACGGTGTCTTCGATGTCTCGGCACGCTTCGCCACGCTGAGCGCCCTGTTCGAGGAAGAGGCGCCCCTGCAGACCCTGCGCGATACCCCCGGGCGCTACCTCGGCAGCCTGGAGGAACTGCTGGCCAACAGCGGCGAGCAGGCCGATCCGGGCCGCCTGCACCTGCTGCCGCCGGCCGACCTGCAGGTGATCAAGGCCGCCGGGGTGACCTTTGCCGCCAGCATGCTGGAACGGGTAATCGAAGAGCAGGCCGGCGGCGATGCCGGGCGCGCCGTGGCCATCCGCGAGCAGGTGCAGGCGGTGATCGGCGCGGACCTGCAGGGCCTGGAGCCGGGCAGTCCGCGCGCCCAGGCGCTCAAGGCGCTGCTGATCGAGAAGGGCATGTGGTCGCAGTACCTGGAGGTGGGCATTGGCCCGGACGCCGAGATCTTCACCAAGGCGCCGGTGCTGGCCGCGGTCGGCAGCGGCAGCGCCATCGGCATCCACCCCGTGTCCCAGTGGAACAATCCCGAGCCCGAGGTGGTGCTGGTGGCGGACAGCCGCGGCCGCCTGCATGGCGCCACCCTGGGCAATGACGTCAACCTGCGCGACATTGAGGGCCGCAGCGCCCTGCTGCTGAGCAAGGCCAAGGACAACAACGCCTCCTGCGCCCTGGGGCCCTTCATCCGCCTGTTCGACGAGACCTTCGATCTCGACCAGGTCCGCCAGTGCGTGGTGACCCTGGAAGTCCAGGGCGAAGACGGCTTTCACCTCAATGGCAGCAGCTCCATGGCGCAAATCAGTCGTGATCCCGCGGACCTCGCCGCCCAGACCCTCAATGCCAACCACCAGTATCCCGACGGCTTCCTGCTGTTTCTCGGCACCCTGTTCGCCCCGACCCAGGACCGTGACGCCCCGGGCGGCGGCTTCACCCACAAGGTGGGTGACGTGGTGAGCATTGCCAGCCCGCTGCTGGGAACCCTGCACAATAGGGTGACCACCAGCGACCAGGCCCCAGCCTGGCGCTTCGGCCTCGGTGCCCTGATGCACAACCTGGCCGCCCGCGGCCTGCTGGGCCGCTAAGCGCTCTTTCCTAATAACAACTAGAGACCATCATGACTTCCGCCAAACGCCCGCTGCGCAGCCAGCAATGGTTCGATGATCCTGTCCACGCCGACATGACCGCGCTCTATGTCGAGCGCTACATGAACTACGGCCTGACCCGCGACGAACTCCAGTCCGGTCGCCCCATCATCGGCATCGCCCAGACTGGCAGCGACCTCACCCCCTGCAATCGTCATCACCTGGAGCTGGCCCAGCGGGTCAAGGCCGGTATCCGCGACGCGGGCGGCATCCCCATGGAGTTCCCGGTGCACCCCATCGCCGAGCAGAGTCGCCGCCCCACCGCGGCCCTGGATCGCAACCTGGCCTATCTCTGCCTGGTGGAGATCCTCCACGGCTTTCCCCTGGACGGCGTGGTGCTCACCACCGGCTGCGACAAGACCACCCCAGCCTGCCTGATGGCCGCGGCCACCACCGACCTGCCAGCCATCGTGCTGTCCGGTGGGCCCATGCTGGACGGGCATTTCAAGGGCGAGCTGATCGGCTCCGGCACGGTGCTCTGGCACGCGCGCAACCTGCTGGCGACCGGCGAGATCGACTACGAGGGCTTCATGGCCCTGACCACCGCCGCCTCGCCCTCGGTGGGCCACTGCAACACCATGGGCACGGCCCTGTCGATGAATGCCCTGGCCGAGACCCTGGGCATGTCGCTGCCCGGCTGTGCCAGCATCCCCGCGCCCTATCGCGAGCGCGGCCAGATGGCCTATGCCACCGGCAAGCGCATCTGCCAGCTGGTGCTGGACGACGTCCGCCCCTCGCAGATCATGACCCGCGAGGCCTTCGAGAACGCCATCGTGGTGGCTTCGGCCCTGGGTGCTTCCAGCAACTGCCCGCCGCACCTGATCGCCATCGCCCGCCACATGGGCGTGGAACTGTCGCTGGACGACTGGCAGCGCCTGGGCGAGGACATCCCGCTGCTGGCCAACTGCATGCCGGCCGGCAAGTACCTGGGCGAGGGCTTCCACCGCGCCGGCGGGGTGCCGGCGGTGCTCCACGAACTGCTCAAGGCGGGACGCCTGCACGGCGACTGTATGACGGTATCCGGGCGCACCATCGGTGCCATCGCCGAAGGTGCGGCCAGCACAGATCCCGCCGTGATCCAGCCCTACGAAGCGCCGCTCAAGCACCGCGCCGGCTTCATCGTGCTCAGCGGCAATTTCTTCGACAGTGCCATCATGAAGATGTCGGTGGTGGGCGAGGCCTTTCGCCAGACCTATCTGGCGGAACCGGGCAAGGAAAACAGCTTCGAGGCGCGAGCCATCGTCTTCGAGGGTCCGGAGGACTATCACGCGCGCATCGACGACCCGGCCCTGGACATCGACGAGCGCTGCATCCTGGTGATCCGCGGCGCCGGGCCGGTGGGTTATCCGGGCAGCGCCGAGGTGGTCAACATGGCCCCGCCGGCGGCGCTGATCAAGAAGGGCATCGACTCCCTGCCGTGCCTGGGCGACGGTCGCCAGAGCGGTACCTCGGCCAGTCCATCGATCCTCAACATGTCGCCGGAAGCGGCGGTGGGCGGTGGCCTGGCACTGCTCAAGACCAACGACCGTTTGCGTGTGGACCTCAATGCCCGCAGCGTCGATGTGCTGCTGGATGATGCCGAACTGGAGCGCCGTCGTGCTGAATGGACGCCCAACCTGCCGCCGGCCCAGACCCCCTGGCAGGAGCTCTATCGGCAACTGGTGGGCCAGCTTTCCACCGGCGGCTGCCTGGAACCGGCCACCCTGCACCTCAAGGTGATCGCCCGCGAAGGCGGGGTGCCGCGGCACTCGCATTAAGGCTTGTCTGAAAAGTCGCCGAGCGAAGGTCAGGCAAGGCAAAAGTCCGTGAGGGAGCGGATCGGACCCGCGCTCGGGTTTACGAGTGGTAAATGAGCATTCCGGCCGGGCTGGCGATCCAGCGGATTTTTAACGCCGCCTGACCGAGTGCAGGCACTTTTCAGACAAAGCCTTGGAACGGGCTCGCACTGGCGGCATAGCTTCATTAAGCTCTGCCGCCATGAACCGTACCCTCTATAGCCTGATCTTCACCCTGGCCTTGCCCTTCATCCTGCTGCGCCTGCTCTGGCGCGGGCGCAAGGCTCCCGCCTATCGGCAACGCATCGGCGAGCGCCTGGCGCTGGGCTTGCCAGAGGTGCCGCCCGGCGGCATCTGGGTGCATGCGGTGTCGGTGGGGGAGAGCATTGCCGCCGCGCCGGTGATCCGTGCGCTGCGCCAGCGCCATCCGCAGCTGCCGATCACCGTGACCTGCATGACGCCCACCGGCTCGGAGCGCATTCGCGCCCTGTTCGGCAGCGACGTCCACCACTGTTATCTGCCCTACGACCTGCCGGGGCTGGCCGGACGCTTCCTCGATCGCCTGCGGCCCAGCCTGGGGGTGGTGATGGAAACCGAACTCTGGCCCAACCTCATTCACCAGACGGCGCGCCGCGACATTCCCATCGCCCTGGCCAATGGCCGGCTGTCCGAGCGCTCCGCCCGGGGCTACGGCAAGCTGGGCGGGGTGACCGCGCCGATGCTGGCGGAGCTGGCCTGGCTGGCGGTGCAGACGCCGGTGGAAGCCGAGCGCTTCCGCGCCCTCGGTGCCCGTGCCGAGCGGGTCACGGTGACCGGCTCCATCAAGTTCGACCTGCGCATCGACCCCGAGCTGCCGGCGCGCGCGGCTGCGCTGCGCCAGGGCTGGGGCCGTCGCCCGGTGTGGATCGCCGCCAGCACCCATGCCGGTGAAGACGAGATCCTGCTCCAGGCCCAGCGCCAACTGCTGGCCACCCGTCCCGATGCCCTGCTGATCCTGGTGCCGCGTCATCCCGAACGCTTTCCCGAGGTGCTGGGCGAGGTGCGGGGTGAAGGCTTCAGCGTGATCCAGCGCTCGACGGGGGAGGCGGTGCAACCGCAGACCCAGGTCCTGCTGGGCGACACCATGGGCGAGCTGCTGTTTCTCTACGCCCTGGCCGACGTCGCCTTCGTCGGTGGCAGCCTGATCGAGCGCGGCGGGCACAACCCGCTCGAGCCGGCCGCTCTCGGCGTGCCGGTGCTCAGCGGACCGCACGTATTCAACTTCCTCGACATCGTCGCCCAGTTGCGCGACGCCGGCGCTTTGGAAACAGTAGCGGAAGCCTCGGCCATCGCTGCCGCCGTGGCCCGGCTCTGGGCCGAACCGGCGGAAGCCGCTCGGCGTCGTCAGGCGGGCCTGGCGGTATTGGCCGCCAATCAGGGCGCGCTGGAGCGCCTGCTCTCCGGGCTCGACGGACTGCTCAAGCCCTGAGCGGAACGTGCCGGCAGGACGTCGGCGCGGGTCTTGGCCAGGTCCGGCGGCAGGAAGTCGCGATCCGGGTCGTAGTGGGGATCGAGATAGCCGGACAGGGCCAGCAGGTCGTTGGGCGCCAGGGTGCCGGCCGCCTGCTTGAGTCTCAGAGTGTCCAGGATGTAGTTGTAGCGGGCGTCGTTGTACTGGCGCACGGCGTTGTACAGCAGCCGCTGGGCGTCGAGCACGTCGACGATGGTACGGCTGCCCACCTGGTAGGCGATCTCAGTGGCTCTCAGGGCGCGCTGGCTGGAGGCGATGGACAGCCGTCGGGCGCGCACCTGCTCGATGTCGGTGTTGATCGCCCGATGGGCGTTGCGGGTGTTCTGCACCACCTGGCGGCGCAGGCTTTCCTGCTGCTGCTCACTGCGGTCCAGCTGCTGGTAGGCCTGACGCGCCTGGGAGCTGGTGGCGCCGCCGCTGTACAGCGGCACCTCGACCTGGATACCGATGCTGCGGCTGTTGACCGGGCTGCCGAACAGGGACAGCTGCTCGGCGTTGGGCAGATTCACCGCATCGTTGTCGCTGTGGCTGTAGCGCGCCACCGCATCCACCGTCGGCAGGTGCCCGGCGCGACGCTGGCGCAGGGTTTCCTGGGCCGCATTGACACCCTGGCCGGCAGCCAGCAATTGCAGATTCTGGCGCATGGCGGTGTCCACCCACTGGCGGGCATCGTTGGGTTGTGGCGGCAGGATCGGCAGGTCGTGGCGGATACCGGCGATGCTGCCATAGTCGCGATCGGTCAGCCGGGTCAGGGCCTGGAAGGCGTCGGCCACCTGCTGCTCGCTCTGGGAGCGGTTGGCCTGGGCGTTGTCGAAGCTGGCCTGGGCCTGGAGCACGTCGGTGTCGTCGGTCAGGCCGACCTTGTAACGCTCGCGGGACTGGTCCAGCTGACGGTACAGCGCCTTTTCCTCGGCGCGAGCAGTGGCCAGGGCGTCCTGGGCGCGCAGGGCGCTGAAATAGCCCTCGGCGGTCTGCAGGATGAGCTGCTGCTGGGCGGCGGAAAACTGCAGCTCGGCCTGCTCGGTGGCGGCCTTGGCCGCCTTGAGCTGGAACCAGCGATCGGCGCGGAACAGTGGCTGGCTGAGGGTCGCCTGGATCAGCTGGCTGCTGCGATCGCTGCTGTAGCGGCCACCCTGGACGCCCAGCGCCGGATTGTCCTTGAGCTGCAGGCTGGTATGGGTGTCGTTGAACTGGGCACCGAGCCCGATCTGCGGCAGCAGGCCGGCGCGCGCCTGGGGCACCGCCTCGCGCTGGGCGCCAAGCCCGGCGCGTTCGGCGGCGAGGTCGGCATTGTTGTCCAGCGCTTCGCGGTAGACGTCGAGCAGGCCATTGCCGGCGACCTGGGCCTGGGCCAGCCCGGCCGTGCTGCAGAGCGCCGCGAGCAGCAGGAATCTTCGCATTCTTGGAGCCTTCCTTGAGGGACCGCGCCAGTGTAGTGGCTTCGTCCGAATCCGCCATAGGAGAGGAAATAGCGGTCGAAGTTTCTGCCGCTCTGGGTTTACACTGGCCACGTTCTTGTCGGGGTGCGCTACGAGGCGCTGAGATCGGGTAGTCCCGGATCCCGTTGAACCTGATCAGGCTAGGCGCGCCGCATGGCGGTGCGTCAACCTGCGTAGGGAACAAGAGGGCGTCCGCCGTCTCCATCCGTGGTCGCCATCCGTCCGGGCTTGCCTCTTCCTGCGTGCCCACCCTTCGTCCAGGTTCTTCCCTCGGCAACGCGCCCACCAGGAGAGCCTCGATGAACAAGCAGAACAACGTCACCGACTTCACCCGCGTCGACCGTCAGTCCACCCAGCCGTTGCCCAATTCGCGCAAGGTCTATCTGACCGGTTCGCGTCCCGACATTCGCGTGCCGGTGCGGGAAATCTCCCTCGCCGATACTCCCACCGCGTTCGGCGGTGAAAAGAACGCCCCGGTGTGCGTCTACGACACCTCCGGTCCCTATACCGACCCGGCCGCCCGTATCGACCTGCGCAAGGGCCTGCCGGACGTGCGTTCGCGCTGGATCGAAGAGCGCGGCGACACCGAGCTGCTGGCCGGGCTGTCTTCCGAGTTCGGCCAGGCGCGCCTCGCCGATCCGAGCCTGGCCGCCCTGAGATTCGACCTGGCGCGCCAGCCGCGCCGGGCCAAGGCCGGGCGCAACGTTTCCCAGATGCACTATGCCCGCCAGGGCATCGTCACCCCGGAGATGGAATACATCGCCATCCGCGAGAACATGAAGCTGCAGGAAGCCCGCGCCGCCGGCCTGCTCGGCAATCAGCACCGCGGCCAGAGTTTCGGCGCCAGCATTCCCCAGGAGATCACCCCGAGTTCGTCCGCGACGAGGTGGCCCGCGGCCGCGCCATCATCCCGGCCAACATCAACCACCTGGAGCTGGAGCCGATGATCATCGGCCGCAACTTCCTGGTGAAGATCAACGGCAACATCGGCAACAGCGCCCTGGGCTCTTCCATCGAGGAAGAGGTCGAGAAGCTGACCTGGGGCATCCGCTGGGGCGCCGACACCGTGATGGACCTGTCCACCGGCAAGCACATCCACGAGACCCGCGAGTGGATCATCCGCAATTCGCCGGTCCCCATCGGCACCGTGCCCATCTACCAAGCCCTGGAAAAGGTCGATGGTGTCGCCGAAGAACTGACCTGGGAGCTGTTCCGCGACACGCTCATCGAGCAGGCGGAGCAGGGCGTGGACTACTTCACCATCCATGCCGGGGTGCGTCTGCACTACGTGCCCCTGACCGCCAAGCGCGTCACCGGCATCGTCTCCCGCGGCGGCTCCATCATGGCCAAGTGGTGCCTGGCGCATCACAAGGAAAACTTCCTCTATACCCACTTCGAAGACATCTGCGAGATCATGCAGGCCTACGACGTGAGCTTTTCCCTGGGTGACGGCCTGCGCCCGGGCTCCATCGCCGATGCCAACGACGCCGCCCAGTTCGGCGAGCTGGAAACCCTCGGCGAGCTGACCAAGATCGCCTGGAAGCATGACGTCCAGACCATGATCGAAGGTCCGGGCCATGTGCCCATGCAACTGATCAAGGAAAACATGGACAAGCAGCTGGAGTGCTGCGACGAGGCGCCGTTCTACACCCTCGGTCCGCTGACCACCGATATCGCCCCCGGCTACGACCACATCACCAGCGGCATCGGCGCCGCCATGATCGGCTGGTTCGGCTGCGCCATGCTCTGCTACGTGACGCCCAAGGAGCACCTCGGCCTGCCCAACAAGGACGACGTCAAGACCGGCATCATCACCTACAAGATCGCCGCCCATGCCGCCGACCTGGCCAAGGGGCACCCTGGCGCCCAGATCCGCGACAACGCCCTGTCCAAGGCGCGCTTCGAATTCCGCTGGGAAGACCAGTTCAACCTGGGCCTGGACCCGGACACGGCGCGCGCCTTCCACGACGAGACCCTGCCCAAGGACTCGGCCAAGGTGGCGCACTTCTGCTCCATGTGCGGGCCCAAGTTCTGCTCCATGAAGATCACCCAGGAAGTCCGCGACTACGCCAAGGAAAACGGCCTGACCGACGAGCAGAAGGCCATCGAGGCCGGCTTCCAGGAACAGGCGGCGCGCTTCAAGGACGAAGGCGGGGTGATCTACAAGCAGGTCTGACGACCGTAGGTTGGCGCTGAGCGCAGCGAAGCCCAACAATGCCCGGCGTCACCCCACGACGTCGGGCGTCCTCAACCCCTTGCTCACGAGACCCATCATGGCCCAGGCCCCCGGCCTCTATACCCCCACCATCCCCGTTCCGGCGGACCGCCGCATCCTTGGCGGGCGCGATCTCTTCACCCTCTGGTTCTCCCTGGGCATCGGTCTCATGGTGGCCCAGGCCGGCGCGTTGCTGGCACCCGGCCTCGGCCTGGCCGATGGCCTGCTGGTGCTGGTGCTCGGCACCGGGGTCGGGGTGCTGCTGCTGGCGGCCGCCGGCCTGGTGGGCAGCGATACCGGCCTGGCCGGCATGAGCGCCCTGGGCCAGAGCCTCGGCCAGCGCGGCGCGCTGTTGCCGGCGGTGCTCAACATCACCCAGCTGATCGGCTGGGGCGCCTTCGAACTGGTGGTGATGCGCGAGGCTGCCAGTGTGCTGCTGGGCAGCTGGGGCCTGCAGAGCTGGGCCTCGCCGGTGCTCTGGACCCTGGTCTTCGGCGCCCTGGCCACGGCCCTGGCGGTGGCCGGTCCGCTGACCTTCGTGCGCCGTTTCCTCAGCCGCTGGGGCATCTGGCTGCTGCTCGGGGCCTGCACCTGGCTGACCCTGGACCTCTTCCTGCGCGCCGACTTGGCCGCGCTCTGGCAGCGTTCGGGCGACGGCTCCCTGACCCAGGCCCTGGGCTTCGACCTGGTGGTGGCCATGCCGCTGTCGTGGCTACCGGTGATCGCCGACTACACCCGCTTCGCCCGCACCGGGCGTAGCGCCGGGCGCGGCGTCATGCTGGGCTATTTCTGTGGCAACCTCTGGCTGATGGGCCTGGGCTTCGCCTACACCCTGGCTTTCGCCAGCGGCGGTGAAGCCGACGCCCTGCTGCGCGCCCTGGCCGTGGCCGGCCTGGGCCTGCCGCTGCTGCTGATCCTGCTGGACGAATCGGAAAACGCCTTTGCCGCCTATCACTCGGCGGCGGTGGCGACGGGTTTCCTGGCCCAGGTGAAGATCTGGCAGCTGACCCTGGCTATCGGCATCCTCTGCACCCTGCTGGCGCTGCTGGTGCCCCTGGCCCAGTACGAACACTTCCTGCTGCTGATCGGCTCGGTGTTCGCCCCGCTGTTCGGCGTGGTGCTGGTGGATCACTTCCTGCTGCGCCGCCGCAAGGCTCCGCAGCGGGTACGGGCGTTGCGCCTGGAATCCCTGATCGCCTGGGCCCTGGGCGTGGCCGTCTACCACCTGCTGCCGACCCTGCTCCCCGCCTGGGGCGCGACCCTGCCAGCCATCGTGGTGGCTGGCGCCGCGCAGGCGCTGCTCGGATTGAAGCGGGTTTAGGGGCCGGCCTGTTGGGCTTCGCTGCGCTCAACCCAACCTACGCCTAACTGCCCCCTCTCCCGCGTGCGGGGGAGGGTTGGGGTGGGGGTATCGCGGCCATGGATCCGGTGATGCGGCCGCTCCTACAGAAGATTGAGTCCGCTGTAGGAGCGGCCCATGGCCGCGATCAAACCCGCTTGCAGCAGATGATTTCGGTTGACCAGGTCCTACGGCTGCCGCGCCTTGCCCCGCCCCGGGAAATACTCGCCCTTGAGGATGCCATTGAGCTTGGGATAAGGGATCTTCAGCTCCGGATGGCCCATGGCGTAGGGGGCGATGCTGCCGATGTCGTACTTAAGCGTCAGGGCGCCGAAGTCCAGGGCCACGTTGTTGGTCTTGAGGAAGGGCCACTGCTGGCGGAAGTCGGCATCGCCGACGTTGTTGCTGACCATCCAGGCCTCGCGCGACAGCTGCGCCAGCCGCCAGAACTCGGCTTCCTGCCCCGGCACCAGCATGTCGCCCAGGGTGATCTGCCGGTCGAGATGGCGATCCCAGGTGACGAAGTCACGGCCGGCCAGACCATGGGCACCGCCATTGGCCAGGTAGCTGGAGAACTCGATGATCACCAGGCCGTCATGCTGTTCACGCACCTTGGCCTGCAGATAGCTGCTCCAGCGTGGCTGCGCCTTGGCGAGGAAGTCCCGCTCGTAGCTCTCCAGCGAAGCCGGGATGGGCGCACCCGGCTCGGCGCGGGCCAGGCCCAGCAGGTGCCGCTGCACCAGGGCGTCCAGCGCCGGGTCGCCGAATTCCACGTAGTCGATGTTGATCAGCGGGCAGTCTTCGCCCTGGCAGCCGGCGGGGCGGTGCTCCCAGGCCTGGTGGCGAGGCGTGAGGGGTTTGTCCAGGTTGGGGCCGAAGACGCTTTGGCAACCACCGAGCAGCAGGCCGGCGAGCAGGAGGAGCGGGCGGATAGGCATGGGATTCCTTGTCATGGAAACAGAGAACGACGGCTTTCGAACCCGTCTGGCTCCATAAGTTTGCCAGGGGTGGCCGGAGGTTTCCCGGCTTGTTGTCCCTTTCGCGACTTGGCGCGCCAGGGGCTGCACGAGCGCGGGGGCACGCTAGGATGAGCTGATCACCTTCATTCAGCGCTGGAGCGCCCATGACCGAAGCCAACGAATCCCAGGCGCCCGCCGTTGAAATCCTGAGCCGCGAGATCTGCTTCCAGGGCTTCTACCGCATGGCCCGCTTCCGGCTGCGCCACCGCCAGTTCTCCGGGGCCCTGGGGCCGGAACTGGAACGCGAGGTCTTCGTGCGTCCCGATGCCGTCTGCGTGCTGCCCTACGACGCCGCGCGCGACGAGGTGGTGCTGATCGAGCAGTTTCGCGTCGGCGTCATGGAAAAGACCGCTCATCCCTGGCTGCTTGAGCCGGTGGCAGGCTTGGTGGACAAGCAGGGCGAGGCCGTCGAGGCGGTCGCTCATCGGGAAGCCGAGGAAGAAGCCGGGCTGACCTTGCAATCGCTCTGGCCCATCTCCACCTACTTCCCCTCGCCCGGCGGCAGCGACGAACAGGTCTATCTCTACCTGGGTCGCTGCAGCACCGCGGATGCCGGTGGCGTCCATGGCCTGGAAGAGGAGGGCGAGGACATTCGCGTCCATGTCTGGTCGCTGGACGAGGCACTGGCCGGGGTTCGCGACGGTCGAATCAATAACGCAGCGGCTATCATCGCCCTGCAATGGTTGGCGCTCAATCGCGCCGAGGTACGGGGGTTATGGGGCTGAAACTGCGAGATCGCTATCGAGTTGACCTGCCGGGCCTGCAGGCCACGTGCGAGGCCAACTACGTGCGGCTGATGCGGCTTCTGCCCAAGATGCGCGAAGCCGTGGTGTCGCGCCGCGTCATGTTGTCGCAAGGCGAGCGCCCACTGGGCGTGCTCGCCTTGGAAGTCACCGAGGCCTGTCCCTATACGACGGTCTTGCGGGTGCGTCAGGAACTGGGGCTGCCCTGGTTGCCGGTGCCCGAACTGGAAGTGCGCGTCTATCACGATGCGCGGATGGCGGAAGTGGTGTCGGCCGGGGCCTCCCGGCACCTGCTCGGGCGCTATCCCTACCCCAATCGGGCCATGTATCAGCCTGACGAAAAGAGTCAGCTGAATCTGTTTCTCGGTGAGTGGCTGAGTCACTGCCTGGCCTGTGGCCACGAAGCTGAACCTATCCTGCAGCGATGAGCATTGGAGCGCAACGCTGACAGCCGTAGCTTCCCTCGCACGGTGCAAGCTGCGAAAATGTGAAGCATGCACGCAAGTTCCCGGGAACTTTTCTGCACCCTGCCTGCGCTCGTTGTCCCCTTATGCCCCAGGAGGCTTTGGTGAGTTTGCCGGATAGTGTCAACGCTCCCCTCGTCGTCCAATTGACCGATAGCCATCTGTTTGCGCGCGCCAATGGTCGGTTGTTGGGTATCGATACGGCAGCCAGCCTGCAGCAGGTGGTGGCCCAGGTGGTCCGGGAGCAGCCACGCATCGATCTGCTGCTGGCCAGCGGTGATCTCTCCCAGGACGGCTCCGTGGCGTCCTATCAACGCTTCTGCGAGCTGACCGAACCGCTCGATGCGCCCATGCGCTGGCTGGCTGGCAACCACGACGAGAACGTGCCCATGGCCAAGGCCTGTGGCAATCGCGATTTCCTGGAAACCGTCACCGACCTGGGCGCCTGGCGCTTGATTCTGCTCGACAGCACCGTGCGCGGCTGCGTCTTCGGCGAGCTGGAGCAGGCGCAGCTGGTGACCCTGGACGAGGCCCTGAGTGCCGCGCCCGAGCGTCCGGCACTGATCTGCCTGCACCATCATCCGGTACCCGTGGGGTGTGGCTGGATGGAGCCCCTGGGCCTGCACCGGGCGGACGAGCTGTTTGCCGTGCTGGATCGCCATCCCCAGGTCAAGGTGGTGCTCTGGGGGCACATCCACCAGGAGTTCGATCAGCTGCGCAACGGCGTGCGCCTGCTGGCCTCGCCGTCCACCGGCCTGCAATTCGAGCCGGGCAGCCAGGACTTCAAGGCGGGCGATCAGGCCCCGGGCTATCGCTGGTTGCGCCTGTTGCCCGACGGCAATCTGGAGACCGGTGTCTCGCGTCTGCAACAGCATGCCTTCACCGTGGATCACAGCGCCGCGGGCTACTAGGGCTACTAGGGCTGCCCGGGCTGACGCCGGTCGGCTGTCTTGGTCGCGAGGGTCGAAACGGGTTACTCTTTACCTGTTTTTTTATCCAGTAGGAGCGGCCCGATGCCGTCGATCCTCTATATCCATGGTTTCAACAGCTCACCCGCGTCCCTGAAGGCGCGGCAGCTCACTGCCTGCATGACCCGCCTCGGCCTGGCGGACCGCCTGCGCGCGCCGGCGCTGCCCAATGATGCCGACGCTGCCTTCGCTTTGCTGGAGCGCGAGCTGGCCGAGCTGGACGCCCCCTTGCTGGTCGGCAGCTCCCTGGGCGGCTACTATGCCACCGTCCTGGCCGAGCGCCATGGGCTCAAGGCCGTACTGATCAATCCGGCGGTCCGGCCCTGGCGCTTCATGGAGCACTACCTGGGCCCCCAGCGCAATCACCATACTGGCGAGAGCTGGACCCTTACCGAGACCCACGTCGAGGCCATGCGTGCGCTGGAAGTCGCGGCGCCGGCGGATCCCGAGCGTTTCCACGTCTGGCTGCAGACCGGCGACGAGACCCTCGACTACCGCGACGCCGAACGTTACTACGGCGGCTGTACCCTGCGCATCGAGCAGGGTGGCGACCACGGCTTCCAGGGCTTCCATCGCCAGCTGCCGCTGCTGCTGGAGCTGGCCGGCTTCGACCCGGCGCTCTGGCGCGAGCTGGATTTCAACACCTTCGAATAGAGACCCCATGGCCACGCAGAACGCCTATAACGCCGACGCCATCGAAGTCCTCTCCGGACTCGATCCGGTGCGCAAGCGCCCTGGCATGTACACCGACACCTCGCGGCCCAACCACCTGGCCCAGGAAGTCATCGACAACAGCGTGGACGAGGCCCTGGCCGGTCATGCGCGCCAGGTGCAGGTGATCCTGCACGCCGACAACTCCCTCGAAGTCATCGATGACGGCCGCGGCATGCCGGTGGACATCCATCCGGAAGAGGGCGTCTCCGGCGTCGAGCTGATCCTTACCAAGCTGCACGCCGGTGGCAAGTTCTCCAACAAGAACTACCAGTTCTCCGGCGGTCTGCACGGCGTGGGCATCTCGGTAGTGAACGCCCTGTCGACCCGGGTCGAGGTGCGCGTCAAGCGCGAGGGCAACGAATACGGCATGGCCTTCGCCGATGGCTTCAAGGCCAGCGAACTGGCCGTGGTCGGCAGCGTTGGCAAGCGCAATACCGGCACCAGCGTGCACTTCTGGCCGGACCCCAAGTACTTCGATGCGCCCAAGTTTTCCATCAGCCGCCTGAAGCACGTGCTCAAGGCCAAGGCGGTGCTCTGCCCGGGCCTGGCGGTGAGCTTCCTCGACGAAGCCAGTGGCGAGCGCAGCGAATGGCATTACGAAGACGGGCTGAGATCCTATCTGATCGACACCGTGGGCGACGCCCTGCGGCTGCCCGAGGCACCCTTCCACGGCACCCTGGCCTCGGCCCGGGAAGCGGTGGACTGGGCGCTGTTCTGGCTGCCCGAAGGCGGCGAGTCGGTGCAGGAAAGTTACGTCAACCTGATTCCCACCGCCCAGGGCGGCACCCATGTGAACGGCCTGCGCCAGGGCCTGCTGGACGCCATTCGCGAATTCTGCGAATTCCGCAACCTCCTGCCGCGCGGCCTCAAGCTGGCCCCGGAAGATGTCTGGGAGCGCATCGCCTTCGTCCTTTCGATGAAGATGCAGGAGCCGCAATTCTCCGGCCAGACCAAGGAGCGCCTGTCCTCCCGCGAGGCCGCGGCCTTCGTCGCCGGTGTGGTCAAGGACGCCTTCAGCCTCTGGCTCAACGCCCATCCCGAGCTGGGCCAGCAGATCGCCGAACTGGCCATCAACAACGCCGGTCGCCGCCTCAAGGCGGGCAAGAAGGTCGAGCGCAAGAAGATCACCCAGGGCCCGGCGCTGCCCGGCAAGCTGGCCGATTGCGCCGGTCAGGATCCGATGCGTTCCGAGCTGTTCCTGGTGGAGGGCGACTCTGCGGGCGGCAGCGCCAAGCAGGCGCGCAGCAAGGAATTCCAGGCCATCATGCCGCTGCGCGGCAAGATCCTGAATACCTGGGAAGTGGATGGCAGCGAGGTGCTGGGCAGCCAGGAGGTGCACGACATCGCCGTGGCCATCGGTATCGACCCGGGCAGCGCCGACCTGAGCGGCCTCAGATACGGCAAGATCTGCATCCTCGCCGACGCCGATTCCGACGGCCTGCACATCGCCACCTTGCTGTGCGCGCTGTTCGTGCAGCACTTCCGGCCGCTGGTGGATGCCGGCCACGTCTATGTGGCCATGCCGCCGCTGTACCGCATCGACCTCGGCAAGGAGGTGCACTATGCACTCGATCCCGCCGAGCGGGATGGCATCCTCGATCGCCTGGCGGCGGAGAAGAAGCGCGGCAAGCCCCAGGTGACCCGCTTCAAGGGCCTGGGCGAGATGAATCCGCTGCAGCTGCGCGAA
Organism: Pseudomonas oryzihabitans; assembly: GCF_014522265.1. Taxonomy (GTDB): domain Bacteria; phylum Pseudomonadota; class Gammaproteobacteria; order Pseudomonadales; family Pseudomonadaceae; genus Chryseomonas; species Chryseomonas aestiva. The sequence goes on along the minus strand of NZ_CP017024.1, from coordinate 509,664 downwards.
ACCACCATGGACCCCAATACCCGGCGCCTGGTGCAGCTGACCCTCGACGACGTGCCCGCCACCCTCGAGATGATGGACATGCTGCTGGCCAAGAAGAGATCCGGCGACCGCAAGAGCTGGCTGGAATCCAAGGGCGATCGCGCCGAAGTGCTGCTCTAAATATGTTGGCTGCGCCTATCGCGGCCATGGCGGTTCGCCGCAGCGACCGCTCCTACAGGTGTATCGAGCACCTGTAGGAGCGGTCCATGACCGCAATGGACCGGGCCCCCGATCAACGACGTAACACCAAAGGACCCCCATGAGTGCACCCCTCGACCTGAGCCTGGATGGCGTCGAACGCCGATCGATGGCCGACTTCACCGAGAAGGCGTATCTGGACTACTCCATGTACGTCATCATGGATCGCGCCCTGCCGCACATCGGCGACGGCCTCAAGCCGGTCCAGCGCCGCATCATCTACGCCATGAGCGAACTGGGGCTGGATGCCGACGCCAAGCACAAGAAATCCGCCCGTACCGTGGGTGACGTGCTTGGTAAGTACCACCCCCATGGCGACTCGGCCTGCTACGAAGCCATGGTGCTCATGGCGCAGCCGTTCTCCTATCGCTATCCGCTGGTGGATGGCCAGGGCAACTGGGGTGCGCCGGACGATCCCAAGTCCTTCGCCGCCATGCGCTACACCGAGGCACGCCTGTCGCGCTATTCCGAGGTGCTGCTCAACGAACTGGGGCAGGGCACCGTGGACTGGGTGCCCAACTTCGACGGTACCCTGAACGAGCCGGCGGTGCTGCCGGCGCGGCTGCCCAACCTGCTGCTCAATGGCACCACCGGCATCGCCGTGGGCATGGCCACCGACATCCCGCCGCACAACCTGCGCGAGGTGGCGGCCGCCTGCATACGCCTGCTGGACGATCCCATCGCCGGGATTCCCGAACTGCTCGAACACGTGCCGGGCCCGGACTTCCCCACCGAAGCCGAGATCATCACGCCCCGCGCCGATCTGCGCAAAATCTACGAGACTGGTCGCGGTTCGGTGCGCATGCGCGCCGTCTACCGCCGCGAAGACGGCGACGTGGTCATCACCGCGCTGCCGCACCAGGTCTCAGGTTCCAAGGTGCTGGAGCAGATCGCCGCCCAGATGCAGGCCAAGAAGCTGCCCATGGTGGCCGACCTGCGCGACGAGTCGGACCACGAGAATCCGACCCGCATCGTCATCGTGCCGCGCTCCAACCGCATCGATGCCGACGAACTGATGCAGCACCTGTTCGCCACCACCGATCTGGAGTCCAGCTACCGGGTCAACCTCAACGTCATCGGCCTGGACGGCAAGCCCCAGGTCAAGGACCTCCGGCAGATCCTCCAGGAGTGGCTGATCTACCGCATCGGCACAGTGCGCCGCCGCCTGCAGTTCCGTCTGGACAAGGTCGAGCGTCGCCTGCATCTGCTGGATGGCCTGCTGGTCGCCTTCCTCAATCTGGATGAAGTCATCCACATCATCCGCACCGAAGAGCATCCCCGGCAGGCGCTGATGGCCCGCTTCGAACTCTCCGAGGACCAGGCCGACTACATCCTCGAGACCCGCCTGCGCCAGCTGGCGCGCCTGGAAGAGATGAAGATCCGCGGCGAGCAGGCCGAACTGCTCAAGGAGCAGAAGCGCCTGCAGACCCTGCTGGGCAGTGACAAGAAGCTGCGCAACCTGGTCCGTGACGAACTGATCAAGGATGCCGAGACCTATGGCGACGCCCGCCGCTCGCCCATCGTCGCCCGGGCCGAGGCCAAGGCGCTGTCCGAAACCGAGCTCATGCCGACCGAGCCGGTGACCGTGGTGCTTTCCGAGAAGGGCTGGGTGCGTCAGGCCAAGGGCCATGACGTCGATCCTACCGGGCTGTCCTACAAGGCCGGCGACGGCTTCAAGGCAGCGGCCCAGGGCCGCTCCAATCAGTTCGCCGTCTTCATCGATTCCAGCGGCCGCAGCTATTCCGTCGCCGCCCATTCACTGCCGTCGGCGCGTGGCCAGGGCGAACCCCTGACCGGACGCCTGACGCCGCCGCCGGGCGCCAGCTTCGAGTGTCTGCTGCTGCCGGACGACAGCAGCCTCTATGTCCTGGCCTCGGACGCCGGCTACGGCTTCGTGGTCAGGGGCGAGGACCTGCAGGCCAAGAACAAGGCCGGCAAGGCGCTGATCAGTCTGCCCAATGGGGCCAAGGTGCTGCCGCCCAAGCCGGTCGCCTCCCTGGAAGACACCTCCCTCGCGGTGGTCACCAACGAGGGACGGCTGCTGGTGTTCGCCATCACCGAGCTGCCGCAGCTGGCCAAGGGCAAGGGCAACAAGCTGATCTCCATTCCCGGCGAACGGGTCGCCAAGCGCGAGGAATACGTGGTCGATCTGGCCGTGGTGCCGGCCGGCGCTTCCCTCACGCTGCAGGCCGGCAAACGCCCCTATACCCTCAAGGGCAGCGACCTGGAGCACTATCGTGCCGAGCGCGGCCGGCGGGGCAACAAGCTGCCACGGGGCTTCCAGCGGGTGGACTCGCTGCAGGTGGAAACTTGAGCCGCCCGCGGTCAGCCGCTAGCATAGCCCGGATTTTTTCGACCAGGACTCGCCGGGCCTCGCTGCCCGTCGAGAGAGAGCCTCGATGAAACGGATGTGTCTTGTCAGGCTGGCGCTCGTTGGCCTGCTGGCCGGCCTGGGTGGCTGTGCCAGCCTCGGCCCCAGCCACTACTACCAGCTCGATGGCGGCAATGCGCGTGCGCCGGCGAGCAGTGAGCGCGGCCTTTCGGTGTGGATCGAAAGCCTGCAACTGGCCGACTACCTGCAGCGCGACGTGCTGCTGGAGCGCCAGGCCGACGGCAGTCTCAAGACCACCCGCGACCACTGGGCCGGACCGCTGGACGCCAACGTGCGTCAATTGCTGCAGCGCCAACTCGCCGGCCGCCTTAATAGCGGTCGGGTGGTGGTGGGGGAGCAACCCGCAGGCTTCGATCCGCAGTACCGGGTGGAGCTGGTGGTGACCCGGCTCGATGCCGGTGACCAGGCGCCTGCCACCCTCGATGCCAGCTGGCAGTTGCGCGACGGCCAGGGCCGGCTGCTGGATACCGAGGTGATCCACCTGCAGACCCGGCACGCGGGCGATCGCGCGGCCCAGGTGCGGGCCCAGGGCGAATTGCTGCAACAACTGTCGGTGCGGCTGGCCACAGATCTCACCAAGGTCGCCCAGCGCGGCCGCCGCGAGACCGAGATGGCGCGCAAGGAGCCGAAGAAACTTGTCGAAGAGGCCCAGGCTCGGCCAACGCTGCCGGCCGTGGTGCCCATCCGCACCGGCGCCGAGGTCTATCGCTTCTGACCCGACCAGGCCCCGCGCGTCGCCGCGCGGGAGCCTTCGGCGGCGCTCGATGCTCTATCCAGCAGGACCCTCAAGCCCCGGAGGTTTCATGACGCTGTCCCTGTTTCCGCTCAATACCACCCTGTTCCCCGGCTGCCGCCTTGATCTGCAGCTGTTCGAAGCCCGCTATCTGGACATGCTCGGTCGCTGCCTCAAGCAGGGCAGCAGCTTTGGCGTGGTGACCATCCTCGAAGGCCGCGAGACCGGTGGCGCGCCGAATCGCCTGGGTGCCTACGGTTGCGAGGCGCTGATCCGCGACTGGCAGCAGCAGAGCAACGGCCTGCTGGGTATCCGCATCGAAGGCGGACGGCGCTTTCGCCTGCTGAGCCAGGAAGAGCAACCCGATCACCTGGTGGTGGGTGAGGTGGAGTGGCTCCCGGAAACCGATCCCCAGCCGCTACGCGATGGCGACGCCGACCTGATGGCGCTGCTGGCGGCCCTGGCCCAGCATCCGATGGTGGCCAGCCTGGACATGGGCGGCGAGGTTGTCGACCGCCAGGCCCTGGGCTGCCAGCTGGCCTATCTGCTGCCGTTCGAGGCGCACCTCAAGCTGGATTGGCTGGGCATGAGCGATCAGGGCCAGCGCCTGGCCGACATCGAGCGCCATCTGGTGGATCTGCAAGGTGATTTCCAGGCCTGAAGCCTGTTCATAATCGGCTGCGTGTCGGCCAGACGGCATTGCAAACACTCTGGAAGGCCGACCCCGTCGTCTACCCTGTGTAAACACCAAGCGCGGGTCCGATCCGCTGCCTAAGGCGTTTTTGCGGGGCCGCCCGAGCCTTGTTTGGCTCTAGCTCGCAAGATTCTGAAAAGGCTCCAGCCAAACGCTGGGCAAAAGAAAGCCCGCCGGGCAGGGCGGGCTAAAAGTGCTTTGGGGGCACTCGATAAGACTCTGGCACTTTGCCATAAGTTCAGTCTTATGAGATCAAAGTGCCAGTCTTGATGAATCAGCCTGCCAGCAGCTTGATGAACTCGCGATTGAAGGCCGGAATGTCGTCTGGCTTGCGGCTGCTCACCAGTTGACCGTCGACGATGACTTCCTGGTCCTGCCAGGTGGCGCCAGCGTTCCTGAGGTCGTCGGTCAGCGAGGGCCAACTGGTCAGGGTCTTGCCCTGCACGAGGCCGGCGGAGATCAGCAGCCAGGCACCGTGGCAGATGACGGCGACCGGCTTGCCGGCGTCGGCGATCTGCTTGGTCAGCTGCTGGGCCTGCTCGTCGATGCGGATGGTGTCGGCGTTGACCACGCCGCCGGGCAGCAGCACGGCGTCATAGTCGCCGGCATTGGCTGCGGCGAAGGTGAGGTCCACCGGAAAGCTGTCGGCCGGCTCGGTGCCGTCCCAGCCGCGCACCTCACCGTTCTCGGCGGAGATGATGTGGGTCTGGGCGCCCGCCTGTTCCAGGGCCTGCTTGGGGCCGGTGAGTTCGGCCTGCTCGAAGCCGTCGGTGACCAGGATGGCGATTTTCTTGCCGTTCAGGGATGTAGCCATGGTTGCGGATACCTCGATTGGAATTCGGTCGGGCTAGCCTTTTGCCAGCGCTCCTAAATCCGTCTCGCTTTACCCTTCTAAAGTTCCTTCGTCGCGCCCGATGGCATAGCCGAGCGGTGCGGAGTAGATTTGCGACATCCATCGCAGAGTAGTCCCCATGTCCCAAGCGTCCCCTCAGCTGTCCGAGGAGCAGATCCGTCAGGCTCTGCAAGGCATCAGCATTCCGCCGCAGCCGCAGATCATGGTGGATCTGCAACTCGAACAACTCATGCCCAGCCCCGATCTCAAGGTCATCTCCCGCCTGATCGGCCAGGACCCGGGGCTCTCGGGCGCCCTGCTCAAGCTGGTGAACTCGCCGTACTTCGGTCTCAGCAATCGCATCACCTCGATCCAGCGGGCGGTCAATCTGCTGGGCAGCCAGTCGGTCATCAACCTGATCAACGCCCAGTCGATCAAGGGCGAGCTCACCGACGAGACCATCGTCATCCTCAACCGCTTCTGGGACACCGCCCAGGACGTCGCCGAGACCTGCCTGAGCCTGGCCAAGAAGACCGGCTATCCGACCCCGGACGAGGCCTATGCCCTGGGTCTGTTCCACAACTGCGGCATCCCGCTGATGCTCAAGCGCTTCCCCAACTACATGGCGGTGCTGGAAGAGGCCTATGCCAGCGTCAACGAGCAGGTGCGGGTGGTGGACGTGGAGAACCGCATCTTCAGCACCAATCACGCCGTGGTGGGCTATTTCATCTCCCGCTCCTGGCGCCTGCCGGAACACGTCGGCCAGGCCATCGCCAATCACCACAACGCCCAGTCGGTCTTCGACGAGGACTCGTCCACCGATATCCAGATCAAGAATCTGCTGGCGCTGCTGAAGATGGCCGAGCACATCTGCCGCTGCTATCGCGCCCTGGGTGGCCAGGACGAGGATCACGAGTGGCAGGCCATCGCGCCGCGGGTGCTGGATCACGTCGGCCTGTCCGAATACGACTTCGAGTCGCTCAAGGAAACCATCCTTGAAATGGGCAGCGGTCGGATCAATTACTAAGGCGTCCGCAATCCTTCTGGATCCTCATGCCCGAACTACCTGAAGTCGAAACCACTCGCCGGGGCATCGAGCCCCATGTCGTCGGTCAGCGCGTGCGCCGGGTCATCGTCCGCGATGGCCGGCTGCGCTGGCCGGTACCCGAGGACCTGGATGTGCGCCTCTCCGGGCAGCGCATCGAGGCCGTCGAGCGACGGGCCAAGTACCTGCTGATCCGCGCCGAGAGCGGCACCCTGATCGGTCACCTGGGCATGTCCGGCAGCCTGCGCCTGGTGCCCGCCGACCAGCCGCCGGCCAAGCACGAGCACGTCGACATCGAGCTGGAATCCGGGCTGTCGTTGCGCTACACCGATCCGCGCCGCTTCGGTGCGCTGCTCTGGACCCAGGATCCCCATGCCCATGTGCTGCTGAGCAAGCTGGGGCCCGAACCGCTGACCGAGGCCTTCGACGGCGGTCGGCTGTTCGAGCTGTCGCGCGGGCGCAGCATGGCGGTCAAACCCTTCATCATGGACAACGCCGTGGTGGTGGGGGTGGGCAACATCTACGCCGCCGAGGCGCTGTTCGCCGCCGGCATCGATCCCCGCCGGGCCGCTGGCAGCGTTTCCCGGGCGCGCTACGAGCGCCTGGCCGTCGAGATCAAGAAGGTCCTGGCGCGCTCCATCGAAAGCGGCGGCACCACCCTGCGCGACTTCATCGGTGGTGATGGGGCGCCGGGCTATTTCAAGCAGGAGCTGTTCGTCTACGGGCGCAAGGGCGAATTCTGCAAGGTCTGCGGGACTGGCCTGCAGGAGATCCGCCTGGGCCAGCGCGCCAGCGTCTATTGCCGGAAGTGCCAGCGATGAAGGGCCTGGCTGGGCTGGCCGTGCTGGCATTGCTCAGCGGTGAACTGGCCTGGGCCGATGCCGACAATGGCCGCAATCTCTTCCTGCGCCGCTGCCACAACTGCCATTCGGTGGGACCGGGCGCCCAGTCCGGTTTCGGCCCCCAGCTCAACGACCTCTTCGGTCGCCAGGCCGGGAGCCTGGCCGGCTATAACTATTCCGACGCCATGCGCCAGGCCGGCTTCGCCTGGGATCGCGAGGCCCTGGCGGCCTTTCTGCGCGATCCCGAGCGGAAGGTGCCGGGCACCAAGATGAGATTCTGGGGCATCGGCGACGCCGAGGACCTGCGCGACATCGCCGACTACCTGGAGACCCAGCCCGGCACTCCCTGAATGCCGGGCTAGTGGTCGCCGCCACCGGCCCCCGGCTTGGCCGCGAAGGGCGGCTTGGCCAGCCAGATGATCAGGAACAGGCCCATGAAGATCCAGCCGAGCAGGGTGAAGTAGTCCACCGTGGAGAGCATGTAGGCCTGGCTCTCCACCACCTTGTCCAGCTGCGCATAGGCCTGCTGCGACGGCCCGCCGAGGGCGTCCAGGTAATGCTGGGTGGCCGGGCTGTAGACGGTGACGTCCTCGGTCAGCTGGGCATGGTGATGGATGGCGCGGCGCTGCCACAGCCAGGTGGTCAGGGAGGAGGCGAAGCTGCCGCCCAGCACCCGCAGGAAGGTCGCCAGACCGCCACCATCCGCCAGCTCCGACGGCTTGAGGCTGGACAGCAGGATGCTGGTGGTCGGCATGAAGAACAGCGCCACACCCAGGCCCATGAAGGTCTGTACCTCGGCGATGTGGCGATAGTCCACCTCGTTGTTGAAGGTGGCGCGCATGAAGCAGGACGCCCCTATCACCAGGAAGGAGCCGCCGGCCAGCAGGCGCAGGTCGGTCTTGTGCGCGAACTTGCCCACCAGCGGCGAGAGGATCACCGGCAGGATGCCGATGGGCGCCGCGGCCAGACCCGCCCACACCGGGGTGTAGCCGAGCTGGGTCTGCAGCCACTGGGGCAGCAGCAGGTTGATGCCGAAGAAGCCCGAATAGCCCAGCACCAGCGCCAGGGTGCCGAAGCTGAAGTTGCGATAGCGGAACAGCCGCAGGTTGACGATGGGATGCTTGTCGGTCAGCTCCCAGATCACCAGGGCGGTGAGGGCCACGGCGGAAAAGGCCGCGCCCAGGCAGATCAGGTTGGATTCGAACCAGTCCAGGTCGTTGCCCTTGTCCAGCACCACCTGCAACACGCCTACGCCCAGCACCAGGAGGATCAGCCCGACATAGTCGATGGGCTGGTGCACCAGCTTTTCCGGCTTCTTGCCCAGCTGGCTCCAGACCACCAGGGTGGCGAAGATGCCGATGGGGATGTTGATGAAGAAGATCCACGGCCAGCTGTAGTTGTCGGTGATCCAGCCGCCGGCGATGGGGCCGATGATGGGCGCCACCACCGTCACCATGGCCAATAGCGCCAGGGCCATGCCGCGTTTGGCCGCCGGAAAGATCGCCAGCAGCAGGGTCTGGGCCATGGGATAGAGCGGGCCGGCGACGAAGCCCTGCATGGCGCGGAAGATCACCAGTTCCGGCATGGAGGTGGCGATGCCGCAGAGGAACGAGGTGATGACGAAGAGCACCACGGCGGCCATGAACAGCTTGACCTCGCCGAAGCGCCGCGCCATCCAGCCGGTCAGTGGGAGGGCGATGGCGTTGCTCACGGCAAAGGCGGTGATGACCCAGGTGCCCTGTTCCGAACTCACCCCGAGGTTGCCGGAAATGGTGGTCAGGGCGACGTTGGCGATGGTGGTGTCGAGCACCTGCATGAAGGTGGCCAGGGACAGGCCCACCGTGGCGAGCACCAGGCTCGCCGGGCGAAAGGCGTTATCGCTCATGACGGATTACCAGAAGGGGTGGACGGGGAGGCTCGCCAGGGAGCCTCCTTGGCTGTCAGCGCTTGGCGACGCCCGCGGCGCGCGCCGCCGGACCGTTGTTGTGGACGATCTGCTGGATCAGCTGATCGGCATCGGCCAGCTGATGGTCGTAGACGTCGGTGCTGTAGCGCGGCTGCTGCGGCGTGGTGGTGGGCAGGCGGGCGCCGTCCTGGTCGTGCAGGTCGACGTCGACCACCGTCGACAGGCCGATGCGCAGCGGATGCTTGTCCAGATTGTCGCCTTCCAGGCGGATCCGCACGGGCAGGCGCTGGACGATCTTGATCCAGTTGCCGGTGGCGTTCTGCGCCGGCAGCAGCGAGAAGGCGCTGCCGGTACCCACGCCCAGGCTTTCCACCACGCCGCGATAGCGCACGTCGTCGCCATAGAGGTCGGAATGGATTTCCACCGGCTGGCCGATACGCATCTCGGCAAGCTGGGTTTCCTTGAAGTTGGCGTCGATCCAGATCTGGTCCAGGGGCACCACGGCCATCAGCGCCGCACCGGGCTGCACGCGGCTGCCGACCTGCACCGAGCGCTTGGCGACATAGCCGCTGACCGGCGCCACCAGGGTGCTGCGGGCATGGTTCAGATAGGCCTGGCGCAGCTGGGCGGCGGCGGCCTTGACGTCCGGGTGCGAGGCGATCTCGGTGTCGTCCACCAGCGCCTGGTTGGTGTCCAGTTGCTGCTGGGCGGAAGTCATGGAGCTCTGCGCCGCCACCAGGGTGTCCCGGGCATGGGCCAGTTCTTCCTTGGAGATGGCGCCACCCTTGGCCAGTTGCTGGCGGCGGGCGTAGTCGGCACGGGCGCGCTCGACCTCGACGCGCCGCGCGGCCACCTGGGCCTTGTAGCTGTCGACGTTGCTGAACAGGCCGCGCACCTGGCGCACGGTTTTGGCCAGGTTGGCCTCGGCGCTCTGCTGGGACACGGCGGTGTCGCTGGGATCGAATTCCACCAGCGGCTGGCCCTGACGAACGAAGTCGCCATCGTCCACAGCGATGCGAGTCACGGTGCCGACGACCTGGGGCGTGATCTGCACCAGGTTGCCGTTGACGTAGGCGTCGTCGGTGCTGGCATGGAAGCGGCCATAGAACAGGTGGTAGCAGTAGACGCCCACGCCAGCCAGGATCACCACCAGCAGCAGGAGCAGCAGGAGGACTTTGCGTTTGCCGGAGCGCTGCGGTTTCTGCTCCTGGGCATTGTCATTGGGGGTTGCGGCGGAATCGGCCATGGTCGGGCTCTCGGTATCAGTGTGTGGCCGCGGCGGCGGGTGCCGGCGGCAGATTGGACGGTTGGAAGCCGCCACCCAGGGCCTGCATCAGCAGCACGCCGCTGTCGATGCGATCGGCCCGAAGGCTGGCCAGCTGGCGCTCCGCCTGCAGCAGTTGCTGCTCGACGGTCAGGGCGTCGAGGTAGTTGCCGATGCCGGCGCCATAGCGCTGGGTGGCGATGTCGAAGGAGCTCTTGGCGATGTCGCGGGCCCGTTGCTGCTCGACGATCTGCTGGTCCAGCGAGCGCTGGCGGGTGATGGCGTCGGCGATGTCGCCCAGCGCCTGCACCAGGGTCTGGTTGTACTGGGCCACGGCCAGGTCGTAGTCGGCGTCCCGGCTGGCGAGATCGGAGCGGCGGCGGCCACCGTCGAAGATCGGCAGCGACAGCGCCGGGCCGACGTTGAAGAAGCGGGCCGGCCCGCCGAACAGGGCATCGCCGAGGATGGCCTTGCTGCCGGCGGCCACCGTCAGGTTGAGATTGGGATAGAAGTTGGTCTTGCTGGCGGTGATGTCCTTGCTCGCGGCCTCCACGCGCCAGCGGGCGGCGATCAGGTCCGGGCGGCGACCGGCCAGTTCGGCGGGCAGCTGCGCTGGCAGATTCACCGCAGCGGGAGCGATCAGCTTCGGCCGCGGGAGCTGGGCACCGCGGTCGGGGCCCTTGCCCAGCAGCACGGCGAGACGGATCTGCGCCGTACGCACCTGCTGTTCGGCGGCGGTATGGGCCGAGGCGGAGCTGGCTTCCAGACTCTGGGTCTGCTGCAGCTGGTAGTCGCTGTCGAGGCCGGCATCGACCCGGCGCTGGGCCAGGTCAAGCATGCCGCGGGTGCGTTCCAGGTCCTGCTGGGCCACGTCCAGGCTGGCATAGGCCAGGCCGAGCTGGTTGTAGGCGCGGCTGACGTTGGCCGCCAGGGTCAGGCGCGCGGCCTGGCGATCCACCTCGCCGGCGCGGGCACGACCGAGGGCGGCTTCCCAGGCGGCGCGCTGGCCGCCCCAGAGATCGAAGCTGTAGCTGCCGCTCACATCGAACTGGCGCAGGGTGCTGTAGCGGTCGCCCTGGCCGAGGGGGTCGTCCGGCCGTGCCAGGCGCGAGCGGGTCACGCCGCCGCTGGCGTCGATCTGCGGATAGCGATCGGCATCGGCGGCGAGCACCGCGGCATCGGCCTGGCGACTGCGCGCATCGGCTTCCTGCAGCGAGGGGCTGTCGCGCAGGGCCTCGCGAATCAGGCTGTCGAGTTGCGGATCGCCCAGCCGGGTCCACCAGTCGGCGCTCGGCCACTGGGCGGGGGAGAGGCGATCGCTGGCAAAGGTGGCTTCGCCCTTGAGCGTCGCCGGATCCAAGGCGCGCCCCTGGGTGTGCAGCCCTTCGGACGACACGCAGCCGGCCAGCAGCAGGGCGGCGCAGAGGGCGGTCAATGGCAGGCGAAAGGTCATGGGTCAGAGGTCTCCAGAGGTCTCCGGCAGCAGGCCGGAGGGGCTGAGCAGGCGGCGCAGCAGGCGTTCGAGGTCGTCCAGTTCCTGGCGGTCCAGGCAGTGGGTCAGGTCATTGAGCGCGTCGACGGCGATCTGCATGAGTTCACTGCTCAGGGCCTGACCCTGTTCGGTCAGTTCCAGGCGTACCTGGCGGCGGTCGCTGAGGCTGCGCACGCGGCGCAACAGGCCCTTGGCCTCCAGGCGATCGAGCATGCGGGTCATGGCGCCGCTGTCGAGGGACAGGCAGCGACTGAGCTCGGCCGGGGTATCGGTCTGGTCGCGGGCGAGCAGCAGCAGCACCTTGAACTGGGCAGCGGTGATGTCGTAGGGCGCCAGGTGACTGTCCAGCACGCGATCCTTGTACTGGTTCGCCAGGTGGATAAGGTGGCCTACGGAATTGCGCAGCGGAAAGTTGCTACGGTCGAAATGTGACATTGCAGTATCTGCCCAGGCAATCAAGCGTATCCAGAATACTGCCTAGGCAGCGAAATATTCAGACATCTTTGCGCAGGGCAGAGTTGCGCATTTTGAAACAATTGGAAAAGTCTGTTGGCGAACCCTTGTCCTGCGGCCGCCTGGACACCGATCATGGCGGCCACTTCACGCTGAACCGAGCCATGACGCCTCTCTTCGATCTAGACCGCCTGCGCCAGGCCCTGGTGCCCTTGCAGCGCGACCTGCCGCCGGATCTCGACCACCAGGGCTATCGGGCCCATTACCGCCTGGCGGACAGCCGCGCGCGGCCGGAGGTGACCGTGGCCCTGGGCGCGCTGGCCGCCGGCGGCTACCAGCTCGCCGTGCAGGGCTGGTGGCCGCGCGAGCCGCGGGGCAGCCTGCTGCTGCTGCATGGCTACTACGACCATATGGGCCTCTATGGCCACGTCGTGGATTGGGCCCTGTCACGGCGGTTGGCGGTGCTGGCCTGCGACCTGCCCGGGCATGGCCTGTCGAGTGGTGCCCGCGCCAGCATCAACGACTTCGCCGAATACCAGACCGCTCTGACGGCCCTGATCGCCGAGGCCCGGCGCCTGGACCTGCCGCGGCCCTGGCACCTGCTCGGCCAGAGCACCGGCGGCGCCATCCTGCTGGACTATCTGCTGCGCGGTGAGCCCGCCCCCGAACTGGGCGAGACGATCCTGTTGGCGCCCCTGGTCAGACCCCACGCCTGGCGTCAGGGGCTGTGGACCTATCGCCTGGTGAAGCCCTTCGTGCGCGCCTTGCCGCGACGCTTCTCGGTGAATTCCGGGGATCCGGCCTTTCTCGACTTCCTGCAGCAGGACGGTCTGCAGCCACGCGAGTTGCCGGCGCAGTGGGTCGGCGCCCTGGCACGCTGGATCCCGCAACTGGAGCGGGCGCCGGCCAGTACCCGCAGCCTGCTGGTGATCCAGGGTGAGCAGGATTTCACCGTCGACTGGCGGCACAACCTGGGGGTGCTGGAGGCCAAGTTCGCTCGACCCGAGGTGCTGCGCCTGCCGGAGGCGCGGCACCATCTGGTCAACGAGACCGAAGCCCTCCGCCAGCGCTATTTCCGCTGGCTGGACGAGCGTCTCGCCTGAGTCGCCTTACTGGCCGCCGCCACCCAGGCCGGCGCGCAGGGCCGCCACGGCGGCGCGGTAGTAGGCGCTGCCATTGGGCGAACTGGCGAAGTCGGCGAACTGGCCGAGTTCGCTGTCGTTCAGGGGGCGATAGACATAGAGCAGGGTGTTTTCCAGGTCACCGGCATTCATCTGCTGGATGAATCGCTGGCGCTGCTGCTCGATCATGCCGCCGGATTGCTGCTGGCCCAGCAGGCCCGGCAGCATCGAACTCAGGCTGTCGGCGGCGAGGCCCGCCAGGGCCACGCTGACCTCGGCCCCGGCTTCGCGCACGGGCAGGGCAGCGGCCAGGCGCTTGGCCTGGGCACGCCGGGCCGAACTGGCCTGCATCTGGGGTACACCATTGGCGTTCTTGGCCAGTTGATCGCTGCGCGTGGCGGCGATTTCCGCGGCGACCACCTTGCGTCCCACCGGCGACTGGAAGAACTGCAGGGCGGGGCCGTCGGCCGGCAGGCTCTGGCGCAAGGCGGCCAGGGCGCGCTGATCGATGGCCGCGGCGGTGTAGCGCTTGTTGCTGTTGTCCACCAGGCTCTGGTAGAGCGCCGGCGGCAGGCTGTTCTGGTAGCGCTGCTGGGCAGCCTGCAGGGCGTCACGGAAGTGTCCGCGCTGCTCGGGCCAACCTGCGGCCTGATAGAGACTGACCGTATCGTCGGCCAGGGCGGGCAGGCTGATGGCGAAAAGCAGGGAAGCGAACAAAACGCGCATGGACACCTCGGGCAGCGGCGCAGAGCCGGAAAGTCCGCCATTGTCGGCAACCCCAGGCTGGCTGTCGAGGCGCTCATCCCGGGCATTCGTCGCCTGGTCAAGGCAGGCGCGCAGCCGTGGCCGACTTCTCTTACACTCGGCATCCCGCCGGCCTGGCCCGGTTCTGACGGTTTCCGCGATGGCTCTGCACCCCGAGCATCCCCTGCTGCAACGTATCGTCGACGATCTCGCCGAGCACGGCTGGTCGCGGCAGAGCATCTTCCTGCCCCTGGACCTCACTGCCGAGCTGGCCGCCGAGTGCCGGTTGCGCCACGCCCGCGGTGAGCTGGAGCGCGCCGGCATCGGTCGTGGCGAAAGCCCGCTGATCCGCGAAGGGGTACGAGGCGACCATATCGCCTGGCTGGAGCCGGACGATGCCCATCCCGGCGTGCAGCGTTATCTGCAACTCATGGACACCCTGCGCGAGGCCTTCAACCGCTGCCTGTTCCTGGGGCTGGAAGACTACGAGAGCCACTTCGCCCTCTATCCGCCCGGCGCCTTCTATGCACGGCACCTGGATCGCTTCCGCGACGATGACCGCCGCATGGTCTCCCTGGTGCTCTATCTCAACGATGCCTGGTTGCCGGAGCAGGGCGGCGAGCTGCGGCTCTATCTGGACGAGCGGCGCCAGCAGGATGTCCTGCCCCTGGGCGGCAGCCTGGTGTGCTTTCTCTCCGGCCAGTTGCCCCACGAGGTGCTGCCGGCCACCCGCGAGCGGCTGTCGCTGACCGGCTGGTTCCGCCGGCGTGGCGACAATCCGCTGCAGGCCTAGGGCGTAGACTGGCGGCGGACCGGGAGGCTGCATGGAAAAGATACTGGTGAGTCGCTGCCTGCTGGGGCATCGGGTGCGCTATGACGGCGGTGCCCACGGCCCCTTCGACCTGCTGGCGGTCTGGCAGGCCCAGGGCCGCATCGTGCCGCTCTGTCCGGAAGTGGCCGGTGGCCTGCCGACGCCCCGTCCGCCGGCGGAAATTCCCGGCGGCCAGGGTGGCGCAGTGCTGGACGGTCGGCTGCCGGTGGTGACCGATAGCGGAGAGGACGTGACCCGGGCCTTCGTCGCCGGGGCCGCGGCCGCGCTCGAACTGATCGCGCGCCATGGCATCCGCCTGGCGGTGCTCAAGGCGCGCAGTCCGTCCTGCGGCAATGTGGAAAACTACGACGGCAGCTTCAGCGGCACCCGGGTGGCGGGCGAGGGCGTCACGGCGGCGGCGCTGAAGCGCGCGGGCGTCGCCGTCTTCAACGAGACCGAACTGCAAGAGGCGCAGCGCCTGCTCGCGGCGCTGGAAGGCAACGCCTAGAGGGTCTCCGGCTGGCGGCCCAGCAGGCTCTGGAAATGCGCCTTCTGCACGAAGCAGCCCTTGGGAAAGCGCCAGCCGACCAGCTCGCCCGGCTGCTTTTCGAGGTTCTGGGCAAAGACGGTGGCGCCCATGGCACGCGCCAGGACGGCATATTCGCGCAACGGGACCTTAACGACAGGAACATCCGGGCTGATCATGGGCGCTCTGCTGGGTGGGTCGCCCACGGTCGAAACGACGACCGTGGCGAGTCCACAGGTGACTTGCCCAGGCTATCGGCACCCCCGCGTGGAACTTCAGTCCGCGGATGAAAAAGGGCGTCTAGCCGGGGGTCTTGGGCGTTTCCGGCAGGAACCAGTTCATCAGCAGGGCGCACAGGCCGCCGGTGGCGACGCCGGATTCCAGCACCGCTCTCAGGCCGGCCGGCATATGGGCGAGAAATTCCGGTACCTGGGAAATGCCCAGGCCCAGCGCCAGGGACACGGCGATGATCAGCAGCGCGCGTCGGTCCAGCTCGACACTGGCGAGGATGTTGATCCCCGAGGCGGCGACCGCGCCGAACATCACCATGGCCGCGCCGCCGAGCACCGGCTCGGGCACTGCCTGGATCACTCCGGCCACCGCCGGGAACAGCCCCAGCAGGACCAGGATGGCGGCGATCCACAGGCCGACATGGCGACTGGCGATGCCGGTCAGCTGGATCACCCCGTTGTTCTGGGCGAACACCGAACTGGGAAAGGTGTTGAACAGCCCGGCCAGCAGCGAGTTGGCGCCGTTGACCAGCACCCCGCCCTTGATCCGCTGCATCCACAGCGGACCTTCCACCGGTTCGCGGGAGACCTTGCTGGTGGCGGTGATGTCGCCGATGGCCTCCAGCGAGGTCACCAGGTAGATCACCAGCAGGGGCACGAACAGCGACCAGGAAAAGCCCAGGCCGAAGTGCAGCGGCAGGGGGATCTGCACCCAGGCGGCCTCGTGCATGCCGGTGAAATTCAGCCGGCCCAGCCAGGCCGCGAGGGCGTAGCCCAGCAGCAGGGCGACGACGATGGCGCTGCTGCGCAGACCGCGCAACGGAAGGCGATTGAGCACCACGATGGTGGCCAGTACGGTGCCCGACAGCAGCAGGTTCTCGCCATTGGCGAAGGTGCCATTGCCCAGTGCCGCGAAGCCGCCGCCCATGCTGATCAGGCCGACCTTGATCAGCGTCAGGCCGATCATCAGCACCACGATGCCGGTCACCAGCGGGGTGATGAGGCGCTTGACGAAGGGCAGCACCCGCGACACCCCCATCTCGACGAAGGAACCGGCCATGACCACACCGAAGATGGCCGCCATCACGGCTTCCACCGGGGTGCCATTCTTGACCATCAGGGCGCCACCGGCGATCAGCGGGCCGACGAAGTTGAAGCTGGTGCCCTGGACGATCAGCAAGCCGGCGCCGAAGGGCCCGAAGCGGCGACACTGGACGAAGGTGGCGATGCCGGAGATCACCAGCGACATGGACACGATCAGGTTGGTGTCGCGCGGCGAGACGCCCAGGGCCTGGCAGATCAGCAGACCGGGGGTGACGATGGGCACGATGATCGCCAGCAGGTGCTGGATGGCCGCGAGCAGGGCGATCAGCGGGCGCGGTCGGTCCTGGGGACCATAGAGCAGTTCGGAGCGGGAAGGCTGGGACATGGGCGGAGTCGTCGCGGAAAAAGCGCCGATCTTACCGGATGCCCGCCCCGTGGAGCAGGGTCTTCGGCCGGGACGCAGCCGGCCCGAGGGGCGGCTGCGCCTGAGGGGTTACAGGATGAAGCGGGCCACGTCGCGATTGAGGTCGGCGGCGTGATGCTGCAGGGAGCGCGACTGGCGTTCCGAATCCTCGGCGCCGCTGGCCAGGGTGTCGCCGAGGCCCTTGATGGTGATGACGTTGCGGGTGATCTCCTCGGTGACCGAGGTCTGCTCCTCGGCTGCCGTGGCGATCTGCAGGGACATCTCGGAGATGACGCCGGCACTCTGGGCGATTTCTTCCAGGGCGCTGGAGGCGCGTTCCACGTCGGCGACGCTGCGCTCGGCGATGGCCATGCTGCTGTCCATGCGCTGCACCGCCTGGCGGGTCATCTGCTGCAGGGTGCCGATGGTCTCGTTGATCTCCCGGGTCGAGGCCTGGGTTCGCTGCGACAGCGTCCGCACCTCGTCGGCGACCACCGCAAAGCCCCGGCCGTGCTCACCGGCGCGGGCTGCTTCGATGGCCGCGTTGAGCGCCAGCAGGTTGGTCTGCTCGGCGATGCTCTGGATGCTGTCCAGCACCTTGGCGATGGCCTGGGAGTGATGGTCCAGTTCGCCAATGACCCGGGTGGCGTCGTCCACTTCCCGCGCCAGGCTGTTGATGGATTCCTTGCTGGTCTGCACCAGGGTCAGGCCCTGGGCGGTGCTGTCGGAGGACTGGCGGATGGCCTCGGCGGTCTGCTCGGCATTGCGGGCGATCTCCTGGGTGGCGGACGCCATTTCCGTAACGGCCGTGGCCACCAGGGTGATCTCCTGCTGCAGGCGACCCAGCTCCTGGGTGGCCGCGGCGCTGCGCTGCAGGACCTTCTGCGATTCGGCGTCGACGCTCTGGGCATGCTGGCGCACGCCACCGATCAGGCCGTGCAGGCTGGCCACGAACTGGTTGAAGTGGCCGGCCAGACCGCCGACCTCATCGGTGCTCTGCACGGCGATGCGGCGGGTCAGATCGCCCTGGCCCTCGGCGATCACCTGCAGGCCGCTCGAGACCACACCCAGGGGCCGGAGCAGATAGCTGCACAGCAGGTTGATGAGCAGCAGCGAGCCACCCAGCACCACGGCCAGGATGGCGAGGCTGATCCACAGCTGGCGTTGCAGCGGCGCCATGAGCACGCCGCTGTCGACGATCATCACCAGAGTCTCGCCATTGTGATTCATGGGCGCGGCATAGAGGCGCTGGCCGGCGACGGTGTCGACATGGCGCTCGCCGGGCGCCTGGGCCAGGCGCTGGAGGGTGTCCGCGTCGAGCTGGGGAAAGAGCTCGGTGATCGGCTTGGCCAGCAGGGCGGCGTCCTCGTGGCCCAGGACGATGTTCTGGCCGTTGACCAGCACGGCGCTGCCGGCGCCCGGCAGTTGCACGCGCTTGAGCTGGTCGAGGATGTCGCTGATGCTGACGTCCGCGCCAAGGATCGCCGTGGTCTTGCCCGCCGACTGCAGCGCCCAGCCCAGCGACAGCACATTCTGCTTGGTTGCCGCCGCCACGGTGGGAATGGAAAAGAACACCTTGCCGGGATTCTGCTGCGCCTGCTGGTACCACAGCCACTTGCGCGGATCGTTGTTGTCCGGCGGCAGCTGGACGCCATTGGCATTGACCTGGCTGCCATCAGGCCGGGCATAGAAGACGTTGTCGAAGCCGCCGGAGTTCTTGACTTGATTGAGCCCGGCCGGGAGGTTCGCCTCCTGGGTGTCGGCGGCCAGGGCGCCCAGCGCCGCGGCCTTGCCGTCCAGCCACTGGCGCACCCCGCCGTTGAAGACGAAGCTGACCGTCTTCAGCTGCTCGACCGTGGAGGCTTCCAGCGCCGTGCGGGTATTGAAGAAGTTGATGGCGGTCAGACCCACCCCCACGACCAGGACGGCCGCGGTGGCAGACAGCGAGAGTTTCTGTTTCAACGACAAGGCAGGCACGGCGAGGCAACTCCGACAGTTATTTGTCAGACTTTATCGGTGCCTGCCGGAGATAACTTGAGCGGCCAGTCAGGTTTTTCCTGTCGGGCCGGATCATGGGCGATCAGGCAGGCCCCGGGTCTCCCGCTCAGCCGTGGGCTGGGAAACCCTGGGCCTGGCCTGTGCCTAGGCGGCCACCGTCTGGGCGCCGGTCATCAGCGCCACGGCGTCGGCCATGGAGTGCTGGCGCGGATCGATCACCGTCAGCCGGCGACCCAGGCGATGGATGTGGATGCGATCGGCGATCTCGAACACATGGGGCATGTTGTGGGAGATCAGCACGATGGCGATGCCGCGGGCACGCACGTCGAGGATCAGCTCCAGCACCTTGCGCGACTCCTTCACCCCCAGCGCCGCCGTGGGTTCGTCGAGGATGATCACCTTGGAACCAAAGGCGGCCGCCCGGGCCACGGCCACGCCCTGGCGCTGACCACCGGACAGGGTCTCCACCGCCTGGTTGATGTTCTGGATGGTCATCAAGCCCAGTTCGGAGAGCTTTTCCCGGGCGATGCGCTCCATTTCCTTGCGGTCCAGGGTGCGGCAGAGGGTGCCCAGCAGTCCCGGCTTGCGCAATTCGCGACCGAGGAAGAGGTTGTCGGCGATGGACAGCGCCGGCGACAGTGCCAGATTCTGGTAGACCGTCTCGATGCCGGCCCGCCGCGCCGCGATGGGCGAGGCGAACTGCACGGGCTGGCCCTCGAAGCGGATCTCGCCTTCATCGGGCCGCAGGGCACCGGAGATGGCCTTGATCAGCGAGGACTTGCCGGCGCCGTTGTCGCCGATCACGGCGAGGATCTCGCCGGGCAGCAGGTCGAAGTCGGCATGGTCGAGGGCGGTGACGCGGCCGTAGCGCTTCACCAGGCCACGGGCCATGAGCAGGGGTTCGGTAGTCATCAGCTGGCCGCCTTTCTGATCCATTGGTCGATAGCCACGGCCGCGATGATGAGCGTGCCGATCAGCAGATAGGTCCATTGCACATCGGTGCCCAGCAGCCGCAGGCCGAGGGCGAAGACGCCGACGATCAGGGCGCCGAACAGCATGCCGAGGATGGAGCCGCGGCCGCCGAACAGCGAGATGCCGCCGATCACCACGGCGGTGATGGACTCGATGTTGGCGAATTGGCCAGCGGTGGGCGAGACCGAGCCGATGCGGCCGATCAGCACCCAGCCGGCGAAGGCGCAGATGAGCCCCGACAGCCCGTACACGGTGATCAGCATGCGGCGGACGTTGACCCCGGCCAGCGCCGCGGCCTCGGGATCGTCGCCCACGGCATAGAGGTGCCGACCCCAGGCGGTGTGGTTGAGCACGTACCAGAGCAGGGCGACCAGCACCACCAGGGCGATCACGCCATAGGTGAAGACCGCGCCCCCCAGGCGGAAATTGTCGCCGAACACCTGCAGCAGCGGCGCGGTCGCGCCAATTTCCTGGGCGCGGATGGTCTCGTTGCGCGAATAGAGGAAGTTGGCCGCGAGCACGATCTGCCACATGCCCAGGGTGACGATGAAGGGCGGCAGCTTGATGCGGGCGATCAGCCAGCCGTTGGCCATGCCGCACAGGGTGCCCACCGCCAGGCCGCAGAGGATCGACAGCTCCACCGGCAGGCCGTAGCGGAAGGTGAACTGGCCCATGACCACCGAGGACAGCACCATGATGGCGCCCACCGAGAGGTCGATGCCGGCGGTGATCACTACCAGGGTCTGGGCCGCGCCGACGATGCCGGTGATGGCGACCTGCTGCAGGATCAGGGTGAGGGCGAAGGCGGAAAAGAATTTGCCGCCCAGCAGGGCACCGAAGATGGACAGCGACAGCAGCAGCACCAGCAACGAGACCGCCGAGGGGCGCGAATGCAGGAAGTGACGGAATTTGACCAGCGGGCTGCGCTCGTCACGGGCGAAGGAGGCGACCTCCGTGGCACTGTGCTTGAGCACCTGTTCGAAGGGCTGGCCGGACGGGGAGGGCGAGGTCGGATCGCTCATGGCAATCTCCTGAGAGCGGGAAAGCGGCCGAGAGTCGATCGCCCGCGCCGGCGCGGCAGGCGCTCAGGCGGGGCGATTGATCTGCTCTAGCCTGGACGAGAGGTCATCAGCCCCAGCATTTCTGCAGGGCGGTCTTGCTGTCGATGGACTGGATGCCGGGGACCGGCTTGTCCGTCACCAGCTTCACGCCGGTGTCGACGAAGCTCTTGCCTTCGGTGGGCGTCGGCTTCTTGCCGGTGTCGGCAAAGGTCTTGATCGCCTCGATGCCCAGTGCCGCCATCTGCAGCGGGTACTGCTGGGAGGTGGCGCCGATGACGCCGTCGGCGACGTTGTGCACGCCCGGGCAGCCGCCGTCGATGGAGACGATCAGCACGTCCTTCTCGCGACCCACGGCCTTGAGCGCCTCGTAGGCACCCGCGGCGGCCGGTTCGTTGATGGTGTGCACCACGTTGATGGTCGGGTCCTTCTGCAGCAGATTCTCCATCGCTGCGCGACCGCCTTCTTCGTTGCCGTTGGTCACGTCGTGGCCGACGATGCGCGGATCGGTCTCGTCGCCGATACGGCTCTGGTCCTTGGGATCGATGCCGAAGCCGAGCATGAAGCCCTGGTCGCGCAGGACGTCCACCGAGGGCTGGGAGGCGTTCAGGTCGAGAAAGGCCACCCGGGCGTCCTTGGCCTTGTCACCCAGGGTTTCCCGCGCCCACTGGCCGATCAGCTTGCCAGCCAGCAGGTTGTCCGTGGCGAAGGTCATGTCGGCGGCGCTCACCGGGTCCAGCGGGGTGTCCAGGGCGATCACCAGCAGGCCGGCTTCGCGCGCCTTCTGCAGGTTGGGCACGATGCCCTTGGTGTCCGAGGCGGTGATGAGGATGCCCTTGGCGCCGTCGGCGATGCAGGTCTCGATGGCGGCCACCTGGCTTTCGCTGTCGCCGTCGATCTTGCCGGCGTAGGCCTTGAGCGTCACCCCCAGCTCCTTGGCCTTGGCGGTGGCGCCTTCCTTCATCTTGACGAAGAAGGGATTGGTATCGGTCTTGGTGATGAGACAGGCGGAAACGGGGGCTGCCTGGGCGGTGCCGCTGGCGAGGGCGGCAGCCAACAGGCAACCGGCGAAGGACGCGAGGGAGACGGTTCTTTTCATTGTTGTGCGCTCAGGTTCGGAGACAGGAACGCGACCGGCAGAACGCCGGTCGCGGTGGAGCTGTTACCACCACTGCTCGACTTGGAAGCCGATGTTGGAGCCGTGCAGATCGTTGCCGAAGTTGCCGGTGCTCGACAGCGTGGAGCCGGCGTCGAAATCATCGGCTGCCTGCTGGGCTGCCCGGTTCCAGGCGGCGTAGGTGTAGAACAGACGGAATTCGGGACGGGTCTTGAATTCCGGACCCTTGGGCGACCAGGTCGGTGCCAGGGTCAGCTTGGTCAGCTTGCGGGTGCCGCCGGGAGCCTGCACCTGGTCATGACCCAGCTCGGTGGAGAACTTGAACTGGTCGCTGATGCCGTACACCAGACGGCCACCCAGCGAGGTCCAGCGCAGGTCGTTGCCATTGGGACGTTCGTCCTTCTGGTAGACCGCGGCGACCTGGCCACCCCAGTAGCGGCTGATCTGCCAGTCGAAGAAGTCCACCACGCGGTAGGAGACGTCCGAACTGCTCAGGGTCGGATCGCCGGTGCTGCCCAGAGCGGTGCCTGGGCCCTGGCCGCGCTGCACGGCAAAGGTGTTCACGCCACCCCAGCCCATGAAGTTGGCCTGCTTGTGCTGCAGCGTCACCGCGATGCCGCTGTTGGCATTGGGCTGGTTGGTGGGCTTGTCCAGGTAGCTGACGCCGATTTCCAGCGAGCCGTTCGGATTGGTGTTGAAGCCGGCGACGTTGAAGTCGAAGCGGTTCTGGAAGTCCTTCTGGTTCTGGTTGTCCTTGCGCGAGAAGGCCACGCTGTATTTCAGGCCGCCGATGTTGACGTCCTCGATACCGCCGCCGGTGGCGCTCTGGTTCCAGTAGAAGAAGTCGGAGATGTGGATGTCGTTCCGCTTGTAGTAGCGGCGACCGGCCCAGACGTTACCGCCGTTGAGGGCAGCGACATTGTTCCAGTAGGCATAGGCCTGGGGCAGGCGAATCTGACCGTTGTCACCATTGAAGGTCGGCGTGCGATCGTACTGGTTGTAGAGGCTGGCCATGCCGAAGACGCCCACGGCGGAGCCGTCGTCCAGGGTCAGGAAGTCCTGCTTGGCGGCAAATTCACCGTACTGTTCGCATTCGTTACCCAGACGATACTTGGACTGGGCGCCCTGCAGCTTGAAGCAGCGCATCGAATTGGAACCGGAGGAGTCTCCCAGGCCGGCGCGGAAATAACCGGTGGTTTCGAAGGCGTGTGCTGCGGGGATCAGGAGCAGGGTGCTCATCAAGGACGCGACCGAAACCCTGGCCAAGGGGATAGCCTTTTTCTTATTCATTTATGTTCCCTGTTTATTGTTGTTGTGTAACTCAGTGCCTGGCCAGCACCTGATCCGCCGTGCTCGAGCGGAAGATCGGTATAGGTGTGACCATTGGAAACCAACCTGACTACAAACTTATCGCTGAATCAATTCAGCGGCAGACGGAGGGTAGCCTTTGATCACTCAACGGCCTAGCGGGTCGATTACAGCGAGGTGTGAGCTGAATCACAGGCTGTGCTTCTGCAAAAATAGCAAGCCAAGCAACTGTGGAACCCCTCTGGAATGGGGTCATGGCGAGCGCTGCTCCAGGTGAAGGAGCGGTAGGCGAAGCGCAGAGGAAAGGACGCGAGCGGAAGGGCGAAATAGAGCGGAGAAAGCCGGCGGGAAGGTGGGGCGGAGCGTCCGAGGGACGGCGGATGCCGTCCCTCGGAACCTGCGAATCAGCCCAGCAGGGCCTTGTCGCGCACGCCGCCCTTGTCGGCACTGGTGGCCAGCAGGGCGTAGGCCTTGAGCGCGGTGGTCACGCGGCGGGCACGGGGTTGTGCCGGCTTCCAGCCCAGCTTGTCCTGCTCGATGCGGCGGTGGGACAGCTCTTCGTCACTCACCAGCAGGTTGATGCTGCGCTGGGGAATGTCGATCAGCACCTTGTCGCCATCCCGCACCAGGCCGATGGCACCGCCCGCCGCGGCTTCCGGCGAGGCATGGCCGATGGACAGGCCCGAGGTGCCGCCGGAGAAGCGACCGTCGGTGAGCAGGGCGCACTGCTTGCCCAGGCCCTTGGACTTCAGGTAGCTGGTGGGGTAGAGCATCTCCTGCATGCCCGGGCCGCCCTTGGGCCCTTCGTAGCGGATGATGACGATGTCGCCGGCCTTGACCTCGTCGGCGAGGATGCCGCGCACCGCCGCGTCCTGGCTTTCGAAGACCTTGGCATTGCCCTCGAACACATGGATGGATTCATCCACGCCGGCGGTCTTCACCACGCAGCCGTCCAGGGCGATGTTGCCGTAGAGCACGGCCAGACCGCCTTCCTGGGAATAGGCATGCGCGACACTGCGGATGCAGCCCTCGGCGCGGTCGTCGTCCAGGGTGTCATAGCGAGTCGCCTGGCTGAAGGCTTCCTGGGTCGGGATGCCGGCGGGACCGGCACGGAAGAAGGTCTTCACCGCCTCGTCCTGGGTCAGGGTGATGTCCCACCGCTCGATGGCTTCGCCCAGGGTCCGGCTGTGCACGGTGGGCAGATCGGCATGCAGGAGACCGCCGCGGGCCAGTTCGCCGAGGATGCTGAAGATGCCCCCGGCGCGGTGCACGTCTTCCATGTGGTACTTCTGGATGTTCGGCGCCACCTTGCACAGCTGCGGCACCTTGCGCGACAGGGCATCGATGTCGCGCAGATCGAAGTCCACCTCCGCCTCCTGGGCGGCGGCCAGCAGGTGCAGGATGGTGTTGGTCGAGCCGCCCATGGCGATGTCCAGGGTCATGGCGTTCTCGAAGGCCGCATGGCAGGCAATGTTGCGCGGCAGCGCCGACTCGTCGTTTTCCTGGTAGTAGCGACGGCACAGCTCGACGATGGTGCGGCCGGCCTGCAGGAACAGCTCCTTGCGGTCGGCGTGGGTGGCCAGGGTCGAGCCGTTGCCGGGCAGGGCCAGGCCGAGGGCCTCGACCAGGCAGTTCATGGAGTTGGCGGTGAACATGCCCGAGCAGCTGCCACAGGTGGGGCAGGCGCTGCGTTCGTATTCGGCGACCTTCTCGTCGCTGGCCGAGCTGTCGGCGGCGATGACCATGGCGTCCACCAGGTCCAGGCCATGGCTGGCCAGCTTGGTCTTGCCGGCTTCCATGGGGCCACCGGAGACGAACACCACCGGGATGTTCAGGCGCAGGGCGGCCATCAGCATGCCGGGGGTGATCTTGTCGCAGTTGGAAATGCACACCAGGGCATCGGCGCAGTGGGCATTGACCATGTATTCCACGGCGTCGGCGATGATCTCGCGACTCGGCAGCGAATAGAGCATGCCGTCGTGGCCCATGGCGATGCCGTCGTCCACGGCGATGGTGTTGAATTCCTTGGCCACGCCGCCAGCCTTCTCGATCTCCCGGGCGACCAGCTGGCCGAGGTCCTTGAGATGGACATGGCCCGGCACGAACTGGGTAAAGGAGTTGGCGATGGCGATGATGGGCTTCTTGAAGTCTTCGTCCTTCATCCCGGTGGCGCGCCAGAGCGCCCGGGCGCCGGCCATGTTGCGGCCCTGGGTGGAGGTTTTCGAGCGATAGTCAGGCATGAAGCGTCTCTCCGAGGCGGCTTTCTAGATCACGGTTCTGGTCATCGTGAGCGCAGACGAGGCACGGTGCAAACGCGGAGTGACGGTTGCCGGGCCGGAGGGCGGCCACGCCATGCGGGATCTCCACAGGGGCTGCCAGGGCTCACGAACCCGCCGGAGGATGCTGGCGGAGGGGAATTCGGATCATACACCCGGGCGCCAGCACTGCACAGCAGGCCGGCGTCCAAGGGGTAGGACTTGCCTGAAAGTCGCCGAGCGATGGTCAGGCAAGGCAAAAATCCGTGAGGAAGCGGATCGGACTCGCGCTCGATTTCACGAAGGGTAAATGAGCATTCCGATCGGACTGGCGACCCAGCGGATTTTTAACGCCGCATGACCGAGCGCAGGCACTTTTCAGGCAAGGCCTAGGGCGCTTCCTGTTCGCCGTCGGGGGCGTCTTCCAGATATTCGTCCATGGGCTCCTGGCCGGCCAGGGTCTTGAGACTCAGGTCCACGGCTTCGGGCAGGGTGATGTCGACGCGCTGCTTGTCGCTGCCTTCCAGCGAGGACTCGTAGCTCAGCGCATGGCGCAGGTGGCCGTTCTCGAGGATGGCGCCGACACTGGCCAGCTGGGCGGCAGCTGGAGCCAGGCGCTCGAGGGCGGCCTTGGGCCAGGTGGCCTCGACGGTCGCGTTGCAGGTATAGAAGCCTGCTTCGCCGCTGTCCGAGGGTTCTTCCTGGGTCTTGATGTCGACCAGCGACACCTGGCCGGCTTCCAGCGCAGGCTGGCCGGCGGCGATGTCGTCCGCATAGATCTCGTTGATGGTCTGGGCGTATTGCTGACGGACCAGCTCGGCGGTCTTGGCCGCATCGCAACTGTAGTCATAGCCACCGCAGCCAGTCAGGGAAAGCACCGCAGCTGTGAGTATGAGGTGACGTCTGGACATGCCTGAATTCCTTGGAACGATGGGTAGAACCTGGCGGCGCTGGCCGCGCCTGCGTCGATCCACAGTGCAGGAGGTTGGCGCAGCGATCGGGAATGGCGAGGGCCCATGGTGCTGCCGCTCGCCCATCCTGTCCATCAGACGCCGCCAGCGTCCTTCAGGACACCCGGCCTGGCCGGCCGGTCAGCTCCCGGCTCAGGCGCGATCGGCGCTTTCGCAGGTCTCGAAGTCCTTGCTGTCGACGCGGTTCATGCTATCGAAGCCGATCGAATAGACCTGCTCCTTGCCATCCTTGTTGAGCACATAGTTGTTGCAGGTGCCGGGACGGAATTTGCGGGTATAGGTGCTCGACGGGGTGCCACCGAGGCGCAGCACGTCAGCCTTGCTCATGCCCTTGTCCACCTGCTTCACCAGCGGTTGCTCGCGAAATTCGACACGGCCCACGGTGTAGTCGGCGGTGTTCTTCACCGAGGAGCAGCCCGCCAGCACGGTGCCAGCCAGCAGCGCGGTCGCGACAGCAATCTTCTTGTTCATGGTGTGATTCCTTCAAAGGCGGAAGTGCCTGACACTTCGACGATGGCGGCGCCGATAAATTCGCTCTCCGTCGCACTTCTCGCGGTTTGTCACTTTGACGGACCGGCTGCTGGCCTCGGCAAGTGACTGTATCTAAAGCTGATTCTGCAAACGAACGCTATGCCCCCGTTTTCTAAGGATTATTTTGTCCGAATGGCAGTTGACAGAGACCAGGCGGCAAGCGATCTTTAGCGTTATGTTGTAACTTCCCAGCCGTTTCTCGTTTCTCGCGAGGACCTCATGAATCGCCGTCGTCTGCTCAATCTGATCCTGGCTGGCATGACCTTGCCCGTCGGGTTGCCGGCGTTTGCCGCCCGGCAGCAACTCAAGGGTGCCCGGGCCTGGCAGGATGCCGAGAAGCTCCGCCTGGTCTTCGATCTCACCGGACCGGTGCGCTACAAGACCTTCACCCTGGTCGCGCCGGATCGCATCATTCTCGATCTCGCCGATACCCAGGCCCCCGCGGTGCTCAATCACCTCGCCCTGCAGGGATCGCCGGTGCGCGCCGTGCGCAGCGCTCACTATGGCGCCCAGGACACCCGGGTGGTGCTGGAGCTGGCCCATCCGGTAGAGGTGGAAAGCTTCATCCTTGGTCCGGGCGAAGGCGCGGCCAATCGTCTGGTGCTCGATCTCAAGCGCGCCGGAGCGCCGGTGGTGGCTGCCCGCAAGCCGGCCGACGCCGAGCCGCCACTGGAGGTCAAGCGCGGCAAGGGCCTGGCCACGGGTCGCGACATCATGGTGGTGGTCGATGCCGGTCACGGCGGCAAGGACCCGGGTGCGCTGAGCGCCCGGGGCGATCGGGAAAAGGACATCGCCCTGATCGTGGCGCAGAATCTGGCGCGCCGCATCAACCTGCAGAAGGGCTTCAAGGCCAAGCTGGTGCGCAACGACGACTTCTTCGTGCCGCTGCGCAAGCGCGTCGAGGTCGCCCGCAGCTACAACGCCGACATGTTCGTCTCGGTGCATGCCGATGCCGCGCCGCGGCGTACCGCCTATGGCGCCTCGGTCTATGCCCTGTCCGAGGGTGGCGCGACTTCCACCACGGCACGCTTCCTGGCCGACAGCGAGAACAACGTCGACCTGATCGGCGCCAACGAGATTCTCAAGGGGCGCGATCCCATGCTCGCCGGTGTGCTGCTGGACATGTCGATGAACGCCACCATCTCGTCGAGCCTGGACCTGGGCCACAAGGTGCTGGGGCAATTGTCGAGCATCACCAACCTGCACCAGAAACGAGTGGAGCAGGCGGGCTTCGCTGTGCTCAAATCGCCGGATATCCCCTCGATCCTGGTCGAGACGGGCTTCATTTCCAATGATCGCGACTGCCGGCGCCTGCTCGACAGTCGCCACCAGAAGCAGCTGGCCGATTCGATCTTTGCCGGTCTGCATGGCTATTTCCAGGAGCGCCCCCCGCTGGGCACCTACCTGGCCAGCCTCAAGAACACCCAAGGAGTGACATGAGTTTGCAAGACAAGGCGCGTCGTTACTGGCGCGTGGTGGTGCTGGTGATAGGTGCGCTCTGTATCGTGGCCGGACTGATCGGCTACGGTCAGGGCGGGCGCGACAAGCAGGGCAGTGCCCAAGAAGGCTTCGTCAACAAGGTCTGGCAGATCAAGACCAGCAACAGCATCGAGCCGGGGATGCTCTACGTCTTCCTAAGCGACGGCACCCTGGTGATGGCGTCGCCGAGCAGCCAGCCCTCCCTGGGCCGCTGGACGCGCACCGAGAAGGGCCTGAACATGATCGAGGAAGGCATCACCTATCCCACGGAAATCCTCAGCCTCAGCCGCGACGAATTCCGTATCCGCAGCCTCAATCCCGGCGATCCGGTAGAGCTGCAGCTGGCCCCGGCGGCGCACTGAGGCGCCTTCAGGCGTCCTCGGAATAGCGCTGCTCCTGCCAGGGATCGCCGCGGTCGTGATAGCCGCGCATTTCCCAGAAGCCAGGCGTGTCGCCGACCCGGAAGTCGATGCGCCTGAGCCACTTGGCGCTTTTCCACAGATAGAGATGCGGGATCAGGGCCCGTACCGGCCCCCCGTGCTCGGCCGTCAGCGGCTGGCCTTCCCAGCTGTGCACCAGCATGGCGCCCGGCGCGGCGAAATCGGCCAGCGGCAGATTGGTGATGTAACCGTCATGGCTGTGCAGGAGCACATGGGTCGCCTCGTCCCGCGGCTGCACCTCGTCGAGCAATTCTGCTATCGGCAGACCGATCCAGCGATTGTCATAGCGTGACCAGGTGGTGACGCAATGCATGTCGCTGACCGTCTCGGTAGTCGCCCGCGCGGCGAAGGTCTCCCAGTTCCAGCGCAGCGTCTTGCGGACCGCGCCGGTCACCGCCAGTTGCCAACGCTCCCGGCTGACCTCCGGGCGGATGCCCAGATCCAGGACCGGCCAGTTGCTGACGCGGTGCTGGCCAGGTGGCAGACGCTCGCTTTCCGCACGCGCACCCTGGCCGGTGAGGAAACGTCCCTCCTGGGCCCAGCGCTCCTTGGAACGGGTCAGCTTGCTCGGCTCGTCGCTCATCGATGGATCCTCTTCACAGGTCGCGGGCTTCTGACCGTCATGATGGCCTTTCGTCGGCATGGGCCGAACCCAGACGACGTCTTGCGCCTCCTATCCTGCAGGCACTCAGAGAGGCGCCTCCTTTTTCTTAACCTGCCGGAGAACCACCATGGTAGATGCAACCCAGATCAAAGAGCATGCGGAAGTTGTCGGTTCGGACGGCCAGCACGTGGGCACCGTCGACCATATGGAAGGCGCCGATCGCATCAAGCTGACCAAGCGCGATCAGGATGCCGATGGCAAGCATCACTACATTCCGCTGAGCTGGGTCCAGTCGGTGGATGGCAGTCAGGTACGCCTGTCCAAGACCCGTGACGAGGCCGAAAGCGAGTGGCAGGCTGCCTGAGGCACGCCGCCCAATAAAAAGCCCCGTTGATGCGGGGCTTTTTATTGGGCGGCGAATAGGGATCAGTTGATGTATTCGAACAGCTTGACGATGCGCTGCACGCCCGAGACGCTCTGGATCAGTTGCACGGCATGGGCGCCTTCCTGCTGGGTCACCAGGCCCAGCAGATAGACGATGCCGTTCTCCGTGACCACCTTGATGCGCGAACCGGGGATGTCTTCATCGGCGAACATCTGGGTCTTGATGCGGGTGGTCAGCCAGGAGTCGTTGCTGCGTGCCAGCAGCGAGGAGTTGCCGGTCACCTGCAGTTCGTTGTGCACCGTCTTGACCCGCTGCACGCTGCGCACGGCCTGTTCGGCCTGGGCCTTGAGATCGGCGCGCGGCGTCTGGCCGGCGATCAGCACCACGCCGTTGTAGCTCACCACCACGATGTGCGAACTGGCCAGATCGGGGTTGGCCTTGGAGATGTTGACCGAGGCCTTGGTCTCGATCAGGGCGTCGTCCACGGTACTGCCCAGGGTGCGGGTGCCGCGGTTGTCGTCGATGGGCTTGTCGCGGCTGGCGGTGACCACGTTGCTGCAGCCGGCGACCGCAAAGGACAGCGCCAGGATGGCGAGCAGGGGAGCCTTCTTCATTCTTCGCTTCCAAACAGTTGCTGATCGATCTGGTCGCACAGGCAGTGGATCACCAGCAGGTGCACTTCCTGGATGCGGGCGGTGACCTTGGCAGGCACGCGAATCTCGACGTCTTCGGGCAGCAGCAGGGAGGCCATGCCGCCGCCGTCGCGGCCGGTGAGGGCGACCACGGTCATCTCGCGGTCGTGAGCAGCCTGGATCGCCTGGATCACGTTGGCCGAATTGCCGCTGGTGGAGATGGCCAGGAGGATGTCGCCCGGCTGACCCAAAGCGCGGATCTGCTTGGAGAACACCTCGTTGTAGCTGTAGTCGTTGGCGATGGAGGTCAGCGTCGAGGTGTCGGTGGTCAAGGCCAGGGCCGGCAGGCTGGGCCGCTCGCGCTCGAAGCGATTCAGCAATTCCGAGGAGAAGTGCTGGGCGTCGCCGGCGGAGCCGCCATTGCCGCAGGTGAGAATCTTGCCTTCGTTGAGCAGGGCCGCAACCATGACCTGGCTGGCCAGATCGATATGCGGAATCAGGACTTCCATGGCCTGACGCTTGGTTTCGATGCTGTCCCGGAAGAGTTTCTGGATGCGGGCGTGGGTGTCCATCGCGATATCTTTGACCTGTGCTGTGGAGGGCCTCAGGCGTCGAAGGCCTGTTTGATCCATTCGAGTGCCTGAGGGGACGCGTCGGCCCCGGGGCCGATCGCGATCACGTCGAAACGACAGGGCCGCTTGGCCCAGCGCGCTTCGGATTGCAGAAAGAGGGCGGCGCTGTTGACCAGTCGCTGCCGCTTGCGGGCATCTATGCTTTCCGCGGCGCCGCCCCAGGCGGTGTGCCTGCGGGCGCGTACCTCGACGAATACTACTGTATCGCCGTCGAGCATGACCAGATCGAGCTCGCCACCCTGCCAGCGCCAGTTGCGGGCGATCAGCCGCAGGCCGCGCGTCTGCAGGAACTGCAGGGCGCGATCCTCGGCTTGCCTGCCGCGCTGGAGATGCGGCGCCTGCTTCACGGGGTGCTGAGCGAAGCCGGCACGCTGGTGGTGGGCAATGGTGCATTGTTGGCCGGCAGCGGCTGGGCCACGCCGTTGCGGAATTCCGCCCAGGGCAGGTGACGCACCACGCGCTGGTCGGGCGCCACGCTCAGATTGCCGGACAGGCCCGGCAGTTCGGAGTTGGGCAGGGCCTTGAGCTGCTGCAGGTGCAGCGCCAGCAGGTAGGCATCGGCGCCCATGGCATAGAGCCGACCGATGCTGGTGCCGGCCTGCGGCCATTGGGCGGTGATCTTGGCGCGCAGCGGATTGCTCGGGTCGAGCAGCCAGGGGGTTTCGCAGAACAGGATGCCGTTGAGATCCTGGTTCACGCCGGGTTCGTTGACGCCACTGTTGAGGTTGGAGGTGGCATATACCGGCAGATCACGGGCGTTCTGGTAGACCAGGATTGGCTTGATCTGGCGGGCCTGGGCCGGGGTCGAGGCGAGGAAGATGAAGTCCATGCCCTGGCGCATCTGCAACAGGCTGGTGATGCGATTGGCGATCTCGACCGGTTGGCCGATGCGCTCGGCGGCCACCAGGCGACCGCCCAACTGCTGCCACTCGTTCTGGAAGGCGGCCAGCACGCGGGTACCCCAGTCACCCTGGGGCACCATGGCGCCGGCACTGCGCTTGCCGTCGGCCCAGGCCCGGCGCGCGGCTTCGCGGGCCTCGTCCTCGGCGGCCAGGCCGAACTGGAAGAGTTGCGGCGGCTGGGCGCCCTGGCTGTCGCCATAGTTCAGCGCCAGGGTATTGATCGGCAGTTGCGGGCGATCGCCCAGCTGCTTGACGAAGTTCTTCTCCAGCGGGCCGACCACCAGCTGGATGCCGGCGGCCTGGGCCTGGCGGTAGAAGGCGTCCAGCGAACCCATCTGGGTGCTGTCGTAGACGGTCACCGCCGGGGCGCTCTGGCCGGCGGCCAGGGCTTCGTAGCGGGCGGCCATGAAGCCGTCCTGCAACGCGCGCGAGACGCCGGCGAGCTGGCCCTGCAGGGGCAGCAGCAGGGCGACGCGATTGAGCGGTTCCCGCGCCAGGGTCTTCAGGCGCTCCAGGTCATCGGGCAGATTGCGCGCGGCGGGATGGCCGGGGTTCTGCTTCTGCCATTCCTCGATGGCGGCGAGCTGCTGATCCAGCGCCAGGTTACCGCGGGTGATGGCGGCCAGCGCCAGCCAGCCATTGAGGTCGGCGTCCTTCACGCTCTGGCGCAACTGCGCGTCCGGCAGGCTGGTTACCAGCTGCCAGATCTGCTCGCGGTTGTCATGGGCGGCGTCGCCGTCCAGCAGCGGGCCGAGGAAGATGCGTTCTTGGGCGGCGGCGAGCGGCTGGCCGTTGGCGGCCTGGGCCGCGGCCTTGGTCAGGCCGCTGCGGATCTGCTGCTGGGCCGGCAGTTCGCCCAGTTGGGCGAAGCTCGGGTGGTCGAAACGCTTGAGCGACTGGGCCGGCTGCTTGTCGAGCAGGTCGAGCTGGGCCAGCAGGGTCTGGGCAAACATCTGCTGTGCCGGCTTGAGGCCTTCGATATTGATGGAGCCGAGGATCTGCCGCGCTTCGCGGGAATTCTGCTGGGCATAGGCCTTGTCGGCGGCGGTCAGGCGCAGCAGATTGGCCTGCTCGGACTGACTGGAGCCGGCCTGATTCAGCAGCTGCTCGATGCTCGCCTGGCTGGACTGGGGCAGGTCGCCGAGGGCGTTGTTGACGGGCGAGCTGCTGCAGGCGGCGAGCAGGGCGAAGGCGGTGGCGCAGAGCAGCGGACGCAGGCGGAACTTCATGCTGTGGTTCCTGAGCAAAAGTCTGGAAAGGGGGCGATTGTCTCACAGCACCCAAGCGCTGCGAACGCCGAGGGCGAGAGCGGCGTACACTGTTGGGCTATTTCCAGTCCGTCAGGTTTCATCATGATTTCGCCGGGTACTCTTTATGTGGTTGCCACGCCCATCGGCAACCTGGACGACATCACCGCCCGCGCGCTCAAGGTCCTGCGCGAAGTGGCCCTGATCGCCGCCGAAGACACCCGTCATTCGGCGCGGCTGCTGCGTCATTTCGGCATCG
Source organism: Pseudomonas oryzihabitans (assembly GCF_014522265.1). Lineage (GTDB taxonomy): Bacteria > Pseudomonadota > Gammaproteobacteria > Pseudomonadales > Pseudomonadaceae > Chryseomonas > Chryseomonas aestiva. Next base: position 476,105 of record NZ_CP017024.1, on the reverse strand, counting down.
AGACGCCGCTCGCGGCCTGTCACGATCACAACGAACGCGATGCCGGTGGCCGCTTCATCAGCCGGCTGCTGGCGGGGGAAGACGTCGCCCTGATCTCTGATGCGGGCACGCCGCTGATTTCCGATCCGGGCTTTCACCTGGTGCGGGCGGCGCGCGCCCAGGGCGTCCGGGTCTCGCCGATTCCCGGCGCCTGCGCCCTGGTCGCGGCGCTGTCGGCGGCCGGTCTGCCCTCGGATCGCTTCAGCTTCGAAGGTTTCCTCCCGGCCAAGGCGGTAGGCCGGCAGGGACGCCTGGCGGCGCTGCGCGAAGACCCGCGCACACTCATCTTCTACGAGGCGCCCCATCGGATCGAGGATTGCGTGGCCGACATGGTGAGCACCTTCGGGCCTGAGCGACACATCGTCCTCGGGCGCGAATTGACCAAGACCTTCGAGACCCTGCGCGGCCTGCCCGCCGGCGAGCTGTTGGCCTGGATCCGCGCGGATCTGGATCAGCAGCGCGGCGAGTGCGTACTGCTGGTGGGTGGCTGGGCGGCGCCGGAGGACGCGGAGGTCGATGCCGAGACCCTGCGCATCCTCGATCTGCTGCTGGCCGAGCTGCCGATCAAGCGCGCCGCTGCTCTGGCCGCCCAGATCACCGGCGCGCGCAAGAACCAGCTCTATCAGCTGGCCCTGGAGCGCAAGGGCGAGCCGGGCTGAGTCAGGGTGAATTAGTGGGCATCTTTCCTTGTTATCCGCCCCAGTCTCTATACCCTTGCGCCGCGAGAGCCGACCGGGCAGTCGCTGTCGTGATCCGCAAGGGTTGCGAGGGAGGAAAGTCCGGGCTCCATAGGGCGAGGTGCCAGGTAACGCCTGGGAGGCGTGAGCCTACGGAAAGTGCCACAGAAAATAACCGCCTAAGCGCGCAAGCGCCGGTAAGGGTGAAAAGGTGCGGTAAGAGCGCACCGCACGGCTGGCAACAGTTCGTGGCTAGGTAAACCCCACCTGGAGCAAGACCAAATAGGAATCCATAGGCGTGGCCCGCGCTGGATTCGGGTAGGTCGCTAGAGGCAATCAGCGATGGTTGTCCCAGAGGAATGACTGTCCTCGACAGAACCCGGCTTACAGGTCGGCTCTCGCACCCCTCCCTCCTGGCCTCTGCGCCCGGGGTCTGAGACCTCTTCTTAAGACATCACTTTAATCAATTGAGCCAATCAATTGACTTCATTTCCGTTTGTCGGAAATCGATGTCGTTCGTCCTGGCCGTGAACTCGTGCAATTTGCTCGAAATCCCCGTCCCACGCGGCCTGGCTACCCCCTCGCTTACCTTGACTGAAAGCGGCCCTCCTCAATATAGTGGCGGCCGGTGGTACGAAGTGGGGCGAAGTGGGATTTAATGGCAAGGACAGCCTATTAGAGGACGCGAAATTGTTCCGGGGAGCGAACGCCATCAGTCTCGACGCCAAGGGGCGCGCCGCGATGCCGAGCCGGTATCGTGACGAGCTGTTGGAGCGTTGTGCCGGCCAGCTCATCGTGACGATCGATGCCGTCGACCCCTGCCTTTGCGTCTATCCACTCCCGGAATGGGAAATCATCGAAAGCAAGCTGCGGCAGTTGCCCTCGCTGCGTGAGGAGACTCGCCGCCTGCAGCGCTTGCTGATCGGCAATGCGGTGGATCTGGAGCTCGACGGCAGTGGCCGTTTCCTGGTTCCGCCGCGCCTGCGTGAATACGCCAAGCTGGACCGGCGCGTGATGCTGGTCGGTCAGCTCAACAAGTTCCAGTTATGGGATGAGGACGCCTGGAGTGCCGTGTGCGACGCGGATCTCCTGGCGATTAAGGAACCCGGCGGTATGCCGGATGAAATGCGCGATTTGATCCTGTGACCATGAACCCAGTCTTCCACCACGTCTCCGTTCTTCTGGACGAGGCCGTACAGGCGTTGGCCATCCAGCCTGCCGGCCGTTATCTGGACGGCACCTTCGGCCGCGGCGGACACAGCCGGGCCGTGCTGCGCCTGCTGGGTGGAGAAGGGCGGCTGCTGGGCTTCGACAAGGATCCCCAGGCGATCGCCGCCGGCCAGGCCCTGGCCGCGGAAGATCCCCGCTTCGAGATCGTCCAGCGCAGCTTCGCCGAACTGGGTGATGAGCTCGTCAGCCGTGGCTGGTCCGGCCAGGTCGATGGCGTGCTGCTGGATCTGGGCGTGTCCTCGCCCCAGCTCGACGATCCCGAGCGCGGTTTCAGCTTCATGCAGGACGGCCCCCTGGACATGCGCATGGATCCGAGTCGGGGGCAGAGTGCCGCCGCCTGGATCGCCACGGCGCCCGAGGCCGACATCGCCCAGGTATTCAAGGAATTCGGCGAAGAGCGTTTCGCCAAGCGCATGGCGCGCGCCGTGGTGCAGCGTCGTGAAGTCCAGCCCTTCGAACGTACCGGCGACCTGGCCAAGGTGCTCACCGAGGCCAATCCGGCCTGGGAAAAGGGCAAGCATCCTGCTACCCGTGCCTTCCAGGGGCTGCGTATCTACATCAATCGCGAACTGAGCGATCTGGAGCAGGGCCTGCAGGCGGCCTACGAGCAACTGGCCGTGGGTGGCCGGCTGGTAGTGATCAGCTTCCACTCGCTGGAAGACCGCATCGTCAAACAATTCATGCGCCGATTGGCCAAGGGCGAGGCCGACCAGCTGCCGCGCGACCTGCCGATCCGCGCCACGGTCTTCGAGCCCTCGCTGCGCCTGCTGGGCAAGCCGGCCTATGCCAGCGAAGCCGAACTGGCCGCCAATCCCCGCGCCCGCAGCGCCGTGATGCGCGTTGCCGAGAAGCTGAAATGAGCCGGCTCTTCGTCAAGAAACTGCCCCTGGGCAGCAGCGTCATGCTGGTGCTGTTCGTCGGTGTACTGCTGTCGGCGGTAGCCGTGGCCTATAGCGCCCACTGGAATCGCCAGCTGCTCAACACCCTCTATGGCGAGATGGCCATCCGCGACAAGGCCCAGGCCGAATACGGTCGGCTGCTGCTGGAGCAGAGCACCTGGACCGCACACAGTCGTGTCGAGGCCCTGGCCAGCGGCCAATTGCAGATGCGCATTCCCGATCCGACCGAAATCCGGATGGTCAATCCGTGAAAGGCCTGATCGCGCGCCTGCCATGGCGCTTCAGCCTCATTATCGGGCTGTTGCTGGTCATGGTCGGCACCATCATCTGGCGCATCGTCGATCTGCACGTGATCGACCGGGCCTTTCTGAAGGGGCAGGGCGATGCGCGCAGCGTGCGCACCATCCCCATTCCCGCACACCGTGGCCTGATCACCGATCGCAACGGCGAGCCCCTGGCCGTGAGTACGCCGGTCACCACCCTGTGGATCAATCCCAAGGAACTGCTGGGCGCCGAGGATCGCTGGGCGACCCTGGCCGATGCCGTCGGCCAGCCACGTGCGGAATTGGCCAAGCGCATCGAGCAGAACGCTAGCAAGGAATTCCTCTACCTGGCCCGTGGCCTGACGCCCGAGCAGGGCGAGGCGGTGATGAGCCAGGTCAAGGCGCACAAGATTCCCGGTGTCTACGACATCGAGGAATTTCGGCGTTTCTATCCGGCGGGTGAGGTGGCGGCCCATGTGGTCGGCTTCACCGATATCGACGATCACGGCCGCGAAGGCATCGAACTGGCCTTCAACGAGTGGCTGTCCGGCGTGCCGGGTCGTCGCCAGGTGGTCAAGGATCGCCGCGGTCGGCTGATCCGCGATGTCCAGGTCGCCAAGAACGCCAAGCCGGGCAATACCCTGGCGCTGTCCATCGACCTGCGGCTGCAGTATCTCGCCGCGCGCGAACTGCGCAATGCCCTGACCCAGTTCGAAGCCGAGGCCGGCAGCCTGACCATCGTCGACGTCAAGACCGGCGAGGTCCTGGCGATGGTCAACATGCCCACCTACAACCCCAACAATCGCCGCAGTCTCGAACCGGCCGCCATGCGCAACCGGGCGATGATCGACGTCATGGAGCCCGGCTCGGTGATGAAGCCGATCTCCATGACCGCGGCGCTCGCCAGCGGTCGCTGGAAGCCCACCGACAAGGTCAACGTCTATCCCGGTTCGCTGCAGATCGGTCGCTACACCATCAAGGACGTCTCCCACAGCGACGGCGCCCTGGACCTGACCGGCATCCTCATCAAGTCCAGCAACGTCGGCATGAGCAAGATCGCCTTCGACGTCGGTGGCGAGAACATCTACAACGCCATGCGCGCCGTGGGCCTCGGCCAGGACACCGGTCTGGGCTTTCCCGGCGAGCGGGTCGGCAATCTGCCCAACCATCGCACCTGGCGTCCGGCCGAGACCGCGACCCTGTCCTATGGCTATGGCCTGGCGGTAACCGCCGTGCAACTGGCCCATGCCTATTCGGTGCTGGCCAACGACGGTCGCTCGGTGCCGCTGTCCATGGTGCGCCTGGACAAGGCCCCGGCCAGCGATCAGGCGGTGGAAGAACGCGTTGCCAAGACCCTGCAGGGCATGCTGCAGCAGGTCGTGGAAGCTCCGGGCGGGGCCTTCCGCGCTCAGGTGCCGGGCTACCACGTCGCTGGCAAGAGCGGTACCGCGCGCAAGACCAGCACCGGCACCCGTGGCTATGCCGAGAATTCCTATCGCTCGCTGTTCGCCGGCTTCGGCCCCACCAGCAATCCGCGCCTGGCCGCGGTGGTGGTGATCGATCGTCCGAGCAAGGGCGGCTACTACGGTGGCGTGGTCTCGGCACCGGTGTTCAGCCGCGTGATGTCCGGCGCCCTGCGCCTGATGAACATCCAGCCGGATAACCTCCAGCCGCTGCCGGTGCAGCAGGCCCAGGCCGGCAAGCCGCTGCTGGTCGGGGAGCGTGATCGATGAGCCGCCTGCTGACCGACCTCCTGCCTGAAGCTGCCACTGCCGTCGACATCGGCGGTCTGGCACTGGACAGCCGCGAGGTCCGCCCGGGCTCGCTGTTCCTGGCCATTCCCGGTCTGCACAGCGACGGCCGTGCCCATATCGCCAGCGCTGCCGAACGCGGCGCCGCGGCCATCGCCTATGAGGCGAAGGACGCTCCCGCACTGCCGGCCCTGGACATTCCCCTGGTTGCCGTCGAGGGCCTGGCCGCGCGGCTGTCCGCCATCGCCGGTCGTTTCCATGGCGAGCCGAGCCGGCGCCTGGCGCTGGTCGGCATCACCGGTACCAATGGCAAGACCAGTGTCAGCCAGTTGATCGCCCAGGCCTGCGACCTGCTCGGTCAGCGTTGCGGCATCGTCGGCACCCTGGGTAGCGGCTTTCATGGCGCCCTCGCCGAAGGCCGTCACACCACCCCGGATGCCCTCAAGCTCCAGGCGACCCTGGCCGAACTGGCCGAGGACGGCGCCACTACCGTCGCCATGGAAGTCTCTTCCCATGGCCTGGCCCAGGGTCGGGTGGCGGCGCTGGCCTTCAAGGTCGCGGTCTTCACCAACCTGTCTCGCGATCACCTCGATTATCACGGGACCATGGCCGCCTATGGCGAAGCCAAGGCCCAACTGTTCGCCTGGCCGGGGCTCGGTACCCGCGTCCTCAATCTGGACGATGCCTTTGGCCGCGAGCTGGCGGCTCGCCCCAGTCCGGCCGCGACCCTGACCTACAGCCTGAGCGATCCGGCCGCCAGCCTCCATTGCCAGGCCATCCAGTTCGACGACCACGGCGTGCGCGCCCGGCTGGTCACCGCCCAGGGTACCGGTGAGCTGCGCAGCCAGCTGATCGGACGCTTCAACCTGAGCAACCTGCTGGCCGCCATCGGTGCCCTGCTGGGGCTCGGTCATGCGCTGGCCGACATCCTCGCCATCCTCCCGCAGCTGCAGGGCCCGGCCGGACGCATGCAGCGCCTGGGCGGCGCCGGGCGACCGCTTGTGGTGGTGGACTACGCCCACACCCCCGATGCCCTAGACAAGGTGCTCACCGCCCTGCGGCCCCATGTCGGTGCCCTGGGTCGCCTGGTCTGCGTGTTCGGCTGTGGTGGCGATCGCGATCGCGGCAAGCGGCCGGAGATGGCCGCGGTGGCTGAGCGCCTGGCCGATCAGGTGGTGGTGACCGACGACAACCCCCGTACCGAGGATCCGGCCGCCATCGTTGCCGACATCCGCGCCGGCTTCGCGCATCCCGAGCAGGTGAGCTTCGCCGGCCGGCGTGAAGCGGCCATCGCCCAGGCCGTGGCCGCGGCGACCGCCCAGGACATCGTGGTGCTGGCCGGCAAGGGCCATGAGCCCTACCAGGAAATCGCCGGTGTCCGTCATCCCTTTTCCGATCTCGACCAGGCCGAGCGGGCCCTGACCGCCTGGGAGCGACAGCATGCTTAGAACCTTCACCCTCACCGAAGTGGCCGAGGCCCTGACCGGCAATCTGCTGGGTGCCGATGCCCTGTTCGACGGCGTCGGCACCGACAGTCGCAAGGCCGTGGCCGGGCAGCTCTTCGTCGCCCTGAGCGGGCCGCGCTTCGATGGTCATGCCTATCTGGCCGACGTGGCCGCCCAGGGTGCCGCGGCAGCCTTAGTGGAGCGGGCCGTGCCCGAGGTCCAGCTGCCCCAGCTGGTGGTGGCCGATACCCGCCTGGCGCTGGGTCGCCTCGGCGCCTTCAATCGTGATCTGTTCCAGGGCAAGCTCGCTGCCGTGACCGGCTCCAGTGGCAAGACCACGGTCAAGGAGCTGCTCGCCGCCATCCTGCGTCAGCAGGGCGCCACCCTGGCCACCCAGGGTAATCTGAACAACGACCTCGGCGCGCCCCTGACCCTGCTGCAACTGGCCGCCGAGCATGCCTATGGCGTCATCGAGCTGGGTGCTTCGCATGTCGGCGACATTGCCTACACCGTGAGCATGACACGCCCGGATGTCGTTATCATTACCAATGCCGGCCAGGCCCATGTGGGCGAATTCGGCGGCGTCGATCGTATCGTCGAAGCCAAAGGCGAGATCATCGAAGGCGTGGGCGAGGCGGGCACTGTGGTGCTCAATCGCGACGACGCCGCCTTCGAGACCTGGCAGCGCCGCGCTGCCGGTCGCAGCGTCGTCGCCTTCGGCCTGGACGCCCGCGCCGATGTCCGCGCCAGCGAGGTGACCCTGGATGCCCAGGGCCGCCCGAGCTTCCTCTTGCACACTGCCCAAGGCCAGGCGCCGGTCACCCTGCAGCTGCTGGGTGCCCACAACGTCGGCAATGCCCTGGCCGCCGCGGCCGCAGCGCTCAGCCTGGGGCTGGAGCTGGCCACCATCGCCCGTGGTCTCGCCGCCGCGGCACCGGTCCAGGGCCGCACCCTGACCCGCACCAGCCAGCGCGGCGCCCAGGTCATCGACGACAGCTACAACGCCAACCCCGCGTCGGTTAAGGCCGGGATCGACCTGCTGGCTGCCCTGCCGGGCCGCCGGGTGGCGGTCCTGGGCGACATCGCCGAGCTGGGCGAGTGGACCGAGCAGGGCCATCGCGAGGTGGGCGAGCACGCCCGCGGCAAGGTGGATGCCTTCTACAGCGTCGGTCCCTCGATGGCCCATGCGGCCCGCGCCTATGGCGCCGAGGCCCGGCATTTCACCGATCGCGAACAACTGATTGAGGCCCTGGCGGACGAGGACCGGGCCGGAACCACCCTGCTGATCAAGGGATCCCGCAGCGCCGCGATGGACAAGGTCGTCGCCGCGCTCTGCGCTATCAACACCGAGGAGAAACACTGATGCTGCTGCTGTTGGCGGAGTTCCTGCAACAGTTCTACAAGGGCTTCGCCGTCTTCCAATACCTCAGCCTGCGCGGCATTCTGGGCGTTCTGACCGCCCTGTTGCTGTCGTTGTGGCTCGGCCCCTGGATGATCCGCACCCTGCAGATCCGCCAGATCGGCCAGGCCGTGCGCAACGATGGCCCCCAGTCGCACCTGTCCAAATCCGGCACCCCCACCATGGGCGGCGCCCTGATCCTGACCACCATCGGCATCAGCACCCTGCTGTGGGCCGATCTGCACAACCGTTACGTCTGGACCGTGCTGGCGGTGACCTTCCTGTTCGGCGCCATCGGCTGGGTCGACGACTATCGCAAGGTGATCGAGAAGAATTCCCGCGGTCTGCCCAGTCGCTGGAAGTACTTCTGGCAATCGGTATTCGGCCTGGGGGCGGCGATCTTCCTCTATGTCACGGCCAAGGCGCCGATCGAAACCACGCTGATCCTGCCCCTGCTGAAGAACATCGAGATCCCGCTGGGGATTTTCTTCGTTGTGCTGACCTACTTCGTTATCGTCGGCTCCAGCAACGCGGTCAACCTCACCGATGGCCTCGACGGCCTGGCGATCATGCCCACCGTGATGGTCGGCGGCGCCCTGGGCATCTTCTGCTACCTGTCGGGCAACGTGAAATTCGCCGACTACCTGCTGATTCCCTATGTGGAAGGCTCCGGCGAACTGATCGTCTTCTGCGGCGCCCTGATCGGGGCGGGCCTGGGCTTTCTCTGGTTCAACACCTATCCGGCCATGGTGTTCATGGGTGACGTCGGCGCCCTGGCGCTGGGCGCCGCCCTGGGCACCATCGCCGTGATCGTCCGCCAGGAAGTGGTGCTGTTCATCATGGGTGGCGTCTTCGTCATGGAGACCCTCTCGGTGGTCATCCAGGTTGCCTCCTTCAAGCTGACCGGCAAGCGCGTCTTCCGCATGGCGCCGATCCACCACCATTTCGAATTGAAGGGCTGGCCCGAACCGCGGGTCATCGTGCGCTTCTGGATCATCACCGTGATCCTGGTGCTGTTCGGTCTCGCCACCCTGAAACTGAGGTAATCGCAGTGCTCATCGCTTCCGACCAGTTCCGTATCGTCGTCGGCCTCGGCAAGAGTGGCATGTCGCTGGTGCGCTTTCTCGCGCGCCGGGGCGTGCCCTTCGCCGTGGCCGACACGCGGGAACAGCCGCCGGAACTGGAGGCCCTGAGAACCCAGTATCCCCAGGTCGAGGTGCGCTGCGGCGAGCTGGATGTCGACTTCCTCGCCCGCGCGGCCGAGCTCTATGTGAGTCCCGGCCTGGCCCTGGAAACGCCGGCGCTGCAGGAAGCCGCCGCCCGCGGCGTGCGGCTGTCCGGCGATATCGAGCTGTTCGCGCGCCAGGCCCGGGCACCCATCGTCGCCATCACCGGTTCCAACGCCAAGAGCACCGTCACCACCCTGGTGGGTGACATGGCGCTGCGCGCCGGCAAGCGGGTGGCCGTGGGGGGCAACCTCGGTACCCCGGCGCTGGACCTGCTGGCCGATGACGTCGAACTCTATGTGCTGGAGCTGTCGAGCTTCCAGCTGGAGACCTGTGAGCGACTCGACGCCGAGGTGGCCACGGTGCTCAACCTCAGCGAAGACCACATGGATCGCTACACCGGCATGCCGGCCTATCACCAGGCCAAGCACCGCATCTTCCGTGGCGCCCGCCAGGTGGTGGTCAATCGCGACGATGCCCTGTCGCGGCCGCTGATCGGCGATGACGTGCCGCGCCTGACCTTCGGCCTGGGACGGCCCGATTTCCGTGCCTTCGGCATTCGCGAGGAGGAGGGCCGTCGCTATCTGGCGCTGGCCTTCGACAACCTGCTGGATGTCGAGGAACTCAAGATCCGCGGTACCCACAACCACAGCAATGCCCTGGCCGCACTGGCCCTGGGCCAGGCCGCCGGTCTGCCGCTGGCACCCATGCTGGAGGCCCTGCGCGCCTTCCCGGGTCTGGAGCATCGCTGCCAGTGGGTCGGCGAGGTCGCGGGCGTCAGCTACTACAATGATTCCAAGGCGACCAACGTCGGCGCTGCCCTGGCTGCGGTCGAAGGCCTGGGTGATGACATCGCCGGCCAGTTGGTGCTGATCGCTGGTGGCGACGGCAAGGGCGCCGATTTCAGTGCCCTGCGCGAACCCATCGCGCGTCACTGTCGCGCCGTGGTGCTGCTGGGGCGCGATGCGGCACGGATCGCCGAGATCCTGCCGGCCACCGTGCAACAGGTGCATGTCACCACCCTAGAAGAAGCCGTGGCCGAGAGTCGCGGGCTGGCCCAGCCAGGCGACGCCGTGCTGCTGTCGCCGGCCTGCGCCAGTCTCGACATGTTCCGCAATTTCGAAGAACGCGGACGGCTGTTCGCCCAGGCCGTGGGAGCTCTGGCATGATCCTCAGCCTGCTGCGCCCCTATCCCTCGCCGCTGGCCAGCCGCCACGGCATCGACCTGGACTTCCCGCTGCTGGCGGGTTGCCTGCTGCTGCTCGGCCTCGGTCTGGTGATGGTGACCTCGGCTTCCTCCGAAGTGGCCGCCGCCCAGTCGGGCAATCCGCTGTACTTCATGTACCGCCACCTGGTCTACCTGGCGATCGGCTTCGTCTCCTGCGGCGTGGTGATGCTGATCCCCATGGCCACCTGGCAGCGCTTCGGCTTTCCGTTGCTGATCATCGCCTTCCTCCTGCTGGTGGCGGTACTGGTGCCTGGCATCGGCCGCGAGGTGAACGGCTCCCTGCGCTGGATCGGCTTCGGCATCTTCAACGTGCAGCCCTCGGAGATCGCCAAGGTCTTCGTGGTGCTCTATCTGGCTGGTTACCTGGTTCGTCGTCAGCATGAGGTGCGCCACACCTGGGCCGGCTTCTTCAAGCCCTTCATCGTGCTCCTGCCGATGGCCATGCTGCTGCTGCGCGAACCCGACTTCGGCGCCACCGTAGTGATGATGGGCGCCGCCGGTGCCATGCTGTTCCTTGGCGGCGTCGGTCTGTTCCGCTTCCTGATGATGGTCGCCCTGGCCGTGCTGGCGGTGTTCGTGCTGGTGCAGACCCAGTCCTACCGGATGCAGCGCCTGATCACTTTCACCGATCCCTGGGCTGACCAGTTCGGCTCCGGCTATCAGCTGACCCAGGCGCTGATCGCCTTCGGTCGTGGCGGCTGGACCGGTCTCGGCCTCGGCAACAGCATCCAAAAGCAGTTCTATCTGCCCGAAGCCCATACCGACTTCCTCTTCGCCGTGCTGGCCGAAGAACTCGGCCTGATCGGGGCCATGGCCACCGTCGGCCTGTTCCTCTTCGTCTGCGTGCGCGGGCTGTTCATCGGTCACTGGGCCGAGCAGTCCAAGCAGTTCTTTTCGGCCTATGTGGCCTACGGCCTGTCGATGCTCTGGATCGGCCAGTTCCTGATCAACATCGGCGTGAACGTCGGCCTGCTGCCGACCAAGGGCCTGACCCTGCCGTTCCTCAGCTACGGCGGCAGCTCCCTGGTGATCTGCTGCGTGAGCATGGGCCTGCTGCTGCGCATCGAGTGGGAGAGACGCACCCTGGTGGATACCGAGGATGTGGAATTCACCGAAGAGGATTTCGCCGATGTCCGCTAACGTCCTCATCATGGCCGGCGGTACCGGCGGGCACGTCTTTCCGGCCCTGGCCTGCGCCCGTGAATTCGAAGCCCGCGGCTATACCGTGCACTGGCTGGGTACCCCGCGCGGCATCGAGAACGACGTGGTGCCCAAGGCCGGCATCACCCTGCACCACATCCCGGTCACCGGCCTGAGAGGCAAGGGCGTGCGCTCCCTGGTGAAGGCGCCGCTGCAACTCAGCGGGGCGCTCATGCAGGCCATGGGGCTCATGCGCCGGCTCAAGCCGGTCTGCGTGCTGGGGCTGGGTGGCTTCGTCACCGGTCCTGGTGGCCTGGCCGCCAGGCTGTGCAACATCCCGCTGGTGATCCACGAACAGAATGCCCATGCCGGCACCGCCAACCGTCTGCTGGTGCCCATGGCCGCACGGGTCTGCGAAGGCTTCGCCGACACCTTCCCGGCGTCCGCCAAGCGTCTGTCCACCGGCAATCCGGTACGCGCCGAGCTCTTCGCCCCGGTGACCCGCGCGCCGCTGGAAGAGCGCGCCGCCAATCTGCTGGTACTGGGCGGCAGCCTGGGCGCCGAGCCGCTCAACAAGCTGCTGCCCGACGCCCTGGCCCAGCTGCCCGCGGGCCTGCGACCCAATGTGCGCCACCAGGCCGGTCGCCAGCATGCCGAGGTGACCGCCGAGCGCTATGCCAACGTCGCCGTGGAGGTCGATGTCCAGCCCTTCATCGCCGACATGGCTGCCGCCTATGCCTGGGCCGATCTGGTGATCTGCCGGGCCGGTGCCCTGACCGTCGCCGAGCTGACCGCCACCGGTCTGCCGGCGCTGCTGATCCCCCTGCCGCACGCCATCGACGACCACCAGACCAGCAATGCGCGCTTCCTGGAGCGCGCCGGTGCCGGTGTGGTGCTGCCGCAACATTCCACCCGCCCGGCGGATCTCGCCGCGCAGCTTACCGAGGTCCTGATGCATCCCGAACGTCTTGCCGGCATGGCCGCTCGCAGCCGTGCCCTGGCCAAACCCGATGCCACCCGTGCAGTCGTCGACGCCTGTCTGGAGGTAGCCCGTGGTTAAGTCGCAAAGTGCCATCCAGGCCGAAGTTCGGCGCATGCGCAGCATCCGGCGCATCCATTTCGTCGGTATCGGCGGCGTCGGCATGTGCGGCATCGCCGAGGTGCTGCTGAACCTGGGTTACGAAGTCTCGGGCTCGGACCTCAAGGAATCCGCGGTGACCGCGCGCCTGCAGCAATTCGGCGCGCGCATCTACATCGGCCACCGCGCTGAGAACCTGGATCAGGTCGACGTGCTGGTGGTGTCCAGTGCCATCAACAGATCCAATCCGGAAGTCTCCGCCGCCCTCGAGCAGCGCATTCCCGTAGTGCCTCGCGCCGAGATGCTCTCCGAGCTTATGCGCTATCGTCACGGCATCGCCGTGGCCGGTACCCATGGCAAGACCACCACCACCAGCCTGATCGCTTCGGTGTTCGCAGCCGAAGGCCTGGACCCGACCTTCGTCATCGGCGGCCGCCTCAATGCCGCCGGTACCAATGCCCAGCTAGGCACCAGCCGCTACCTGATCGCCGAGGCCGACGAGAGCGACGCCAGCTTTCTGCACCTGCAGCCCATGGTTGCCGTGGTCACCAATATCGACGCCGACCACATGAGCACCTACGAAGGTGACTTCAATCGGCTCAAGCGCACCTTCGTCGATTTCCTGCACAACCTGCCGTTCTATGGCCTGGCCGTGCTCTGCGTCGACGATCCGGTGGTGCGTGAGATCATTCCCCAGGTCGCCCGGCCCACCGTCACCTACGGTACCGCCGAGGATGCCGACGTCCGTGCCGTGGATATCCGCCAGGAAGGCATGCGCACCTATTTCACCGTGCTACGCGAGGGCCGCGCACCGCTGGCGGTCTCGGTCAACATGCCGGGCGTGCACAACGTGCTCAATGCCCTGGCGACCATCGCCATCGCCACCGACGAAGGTGTCAGCGACGAGGCCATCCTCAATGGCCTGTCCGGCTTCCAGGGAGTGGGGCGGCGCTTCCAGGTCTATGGCGAGCTGCCGGTCGCCGGTGGCAGCGTCATGCTGGTGGACGACTACGGTCACCATCCCCGTGAAGTCGCCGCGGTGATCAAGGCCGTGCGCGGCGGCTGGCCCGAGCGCCGGCTGGTGATGGTCTATCAGCCGCACCGCTTCAGTCGCACCCGCGATCTCTACGAAGACTTCGTCCAGGTGCTGGCCGATGCCAACGTCCTTTTGCTGATGGAAGTCTATCCGGCCGGCGAAGAACCCATTCCCGGCGCCGACAGCCGCCAGCTCTGCCACAGCATCCGCCAGCGCGGTCAGCTCGATCCCATCTACGTCGAGCGCGGCAGCAACATCGCGCCGCTGGTCAAGCCACTGCTGCGCCCGGGCGACATCCTGCTCTGCCAGGGCGCGGGCGACATCGGCGCACTGGCGCCGCAACTGCTCAGCCATCCGCTGTTCGCCACTGCCGCGACCACCGGGAGTTCGGCATGAGCCGCCATCCGTACAACCCCTTGCCGGCAACCGCTGTTGCCGGCGCGCACGTGGAGGGCTGAACCTTGGTCGCCACCCTACGTCACAACCAGCCCGGCTTCGGTCGGTCGCGCAACGTCGAACAACGGGGCGCCAGCCGCCTGGTCGCCGAAGAGCCGCTGTCGACACGCCTGCCACGCCCCAGCCTGGGCCTGCTCAAGCGCATCCTCTGGCCGTTCCTGCTGCTGGGCCTGGGCTTCGGCACCTATGAGGGTGCCCAGAAATTGCTGCCCTATGCCGACCGGCCGATCGCCAAGGTCAGCGTCAAGGGCGATCTCTCCTACATCAGCCAGGCCGCGGTGCAGCAGCGGATCGCGCCCTTTGTCGGCACCACCTTCTTCCAGGTCGACCTGGCCGACATGCGCCACGAACTGGAAACCATGCCGTGGATCGCCCACGCCGAGGTGCGCCGGGTCTGGCCGGACGAGATCAGCATCCGCCTGGAAGAGCAGATGCCCATCGCCCGTTGGGGCGACGAGGCGCTGCTGAACAACCAGGGTGAGGCTTTTGCCCCGCAGGATCTGGCCAACTATGACAATCTACCGCGGCTGTACGGTCCCAAGCGGGCCCAGCAGCAGGTGATGCAGCAGTACCAGATGTTCAGCCAGATGCTCCGGCCGCTCGGTTACACCGTGTCGCGCCTGGAAATGCATGAGCGCGGCAGCTGGTACCTCACCACTGGTCAGGGCCTGGAACTGGTGTTCGGCCGCGACCAGCTGGTGGAAAAGATGCGGCGCTTCATGCGCCTGTACGATCAGGTGCTCAAGGCACAGATGGACAATATCGCGCGGATCGATCTGCGTTATCCGAACGGTCTGGCCGTGGCCTGGCGTGATCCCGCTGTCGCCGCCACCCCCGTGACCGAACCGGCCAAGCATTGAGGAGAAGTTTTTTACTATGGCAAGCGTGCAAAGCGGCAAGATGATCGTCGGCCTCGACATCGGCACTTCCAAGGTCGTGGCTCTGGTCGGCGAGGTGTCTTCCGATGGTCAGATCGAGATCGTCGGGATCGGCACCCATCCGTCGCGCGGGCTCAAGAAGGGCGTGGTGGTCAATATCGAATCCACCGTCGCCTCCATCCAGCGGGCCATCGAAGAAGCCCAGCTGATGGCCGGTTGCCGGATCCACTCGGCCTTCGTCGGCATTGCCGGCAATCACATTCGCAGCCTGAATTCCCACGGCATCGTGGCGATCCGCGATCGTGAAGTGAGCCCGGCGGATATCGAGCGGGTGCTCGATGCCGCCCAGGCGGTGGCCATTCCCGCCGACCAGCGCGTGCTGCACACCCTGGCCCAGGACTATGTGATCGATAACCAGGAAGGGGTGCGCGAGCCCCTCGGCATGTCCGGCGTGCGACTGGAAGCCAAGGTCCATGTCGTCACCTGTGCCGTCAACGCTGCGCAGAACATCGAGAAATGTGTTCGTCGTTGCGGTCTGGAAGTCGACGACATCATTCTCGAGCAGTTGGCGTCGGCCTATTCGGTGCTGACCGACGATGAAAAGGAACTAGGCGTCTGCCTGGTGGATGTTGGCGGCGGCACTACCGACATAGCCATCTTTACCGAAGGCGCCATCCGCCATACGGCGGTAATACCCATTGCTGGCGACCAAGTCACAAATGACATTGCCATGGCCTTGAGAACCCCAACGCAATATGCCGAAGAAATCAAGATTCGGTATGCTTGTGCCTTGGCGAAACTGGCTGGACCGGGCGAAACCATCAAGGTGCCCAGCGTGGGTGACCGTCCGCCGCGAGAATTGTCGCGTCAGGCCCTCGCGGAAGTGGTCGAGCCCCGTTACGATGAGCTATTCACACTGGTGCAAGCGGAACTGCGCCGCAGTGGTTACGAGGATCTGATCCCCGCAGGGATCGTACTCACCGGTGGTACCGCGAAGATGGAAGGCGCGGTCGAACTGGCGGAAGAGATTTTCCATATGCCGGTACGCCTGGGGTGCCCCAGACGGTCAAGGGTCTGACTGACGTGATCAGCAACCCGATCTATTCCACAGGCGTCGGCCTGTTGCTCTATGGTCTGCAAAAGCAGACCGATCCCTTGCCGGTTGTTTCTGGCGGATATAGCAGCGAAACCAAATCCACAGTCCTGGAACGCATGAAGCGTTGGGTCCAGGGCAACTTGTAATTCACAATTAAACCGCGGCAGTAGGCGAAGATCCGAAAGGAAGAGAGGGGACCATGTTCGAACTCGTAGACAACATTCCACAAAGCGCCGTGATCAAAGTCATCGGCGTGGGCGGTGGCGGTGGCAATGCCGTCAACCACATGGTCAAAAGCGGTGTTGAAGGCGTCGAATTCATCTGTGCAAATACCGACGCCCAAGCCCTGAAGAACGTCACATCCCGTACCGTGCTGCAACTCGGCCCGGGCGTCACCAAGGGTCTTGGTGCGGGCACCAACCCGGAAATCGGCCGCCAGGCGGCCATGGAAGATCGTGAGCGCATCGCCGAAGTCCTCGAAGGCGCCGACATGGTCTTCATCACCACCGGCATGGGCGGTGGCACCGGTACCGGTGCCGCGCCGATCATCGCTGAAGTGGCCAAGGAGATGGGTATCCTGACCGTTGCCGTGGTCACCCGTCCGTTCCCCTTCGAAGGCCGCAAGCGCATGCAGGTCGCCGACGAAGGCATTCGCTCCCTGTCCGAATGCGTCGACTCGCTGATCACCATCCCCAACGAGAAGCTGCTGACCATCCTGGGCAAGGACGCCAGCCTGCTGGCCGCCTTCGCCAAGGCTGACGACGTCCTCGCCGGCGCCGTTCGCGGTATCTCCGACATCATGCAGCGTCCCGGCCTGATGAACGTCGACTTCGCCGACGTCAAGACCGTGATGGGCGAGATGGGCATGGCCATGATGGGTACCGGCCACGCCAGCGGTCCGAACCGTGCGCGCGAAGCCACCGAAGCCGCCATCCGCAACCCGCTGCTGGAAGACGTCAACCTGCACGGCGCCCGCGGCATCCTGGTCAACATCACCGCTGGCCTGGATCTGTCCCTGGGTGAATACGCCGCCGTCGGCGAGATCATCGAGGACTTCGCGTCCGAGCACGCCACCGTCAAGGTTGGCGCGGTGATCGATCCGGAAATGCGCGACGAGCTGCACGTCACCGTGGTCGCCACCGGCCTGGGTGCGCGCATCGAGAAGCCGGTCAAGGTGGTGGACAACACCGCTCAGACCCTGGCCGCGGCCCGTCAGGAAAGCGCTCCGGTCAACTACGACGACCTCAAGTACCCGACCTCGATGCGCTCCGGTCGTGGCAGCCAGAATCATGGAGGCTCGGCAGCGGCGACCAAAGTCAATCCCAACGACGACCTGGATTACCTGGACATTCCGGCCTTCCTGCGTCGTCAGGCTGATTGATCGGGTATATCACAAGCCAGGGTGTGATTAGTGGGCATCGATTTTCGCATCTGCTATCATCGCGACTTCGTTGAACACCATTCGCACCCTGCGACCGAGCGGCCCTGGCATGATTAGACAACGCACCCTCAAGAACACCATTCGCGCCACTGGCGTCGGCCTGCATTCCGGGGAAAAGGTTTACCTGACCCTGAAGCCGGCTCCGGTCGATACGGGGATCGTGTTCCGTCGCACCGATCTCGATCCGGTCGTGGAAATCCCGGCCTGGGCCGAGAACGTGGGTGAAACCACCATGTCGACCAACCTGTTCAGTGACAGTGGCGTCAAGGTCGGTACCGTTGAGCACCTGCTGTCGGCCATGGCCGGTCTGGGGATCGACAATGCCTACGTCGAGCTGTCCGCGGTCGAAGTACCGATCATGGACGGCAGCGCCGGTCCCTTCGTGTTCCTGATCCAGTCTGCCGGTCTGCAGGAACAGGAAGCGGCCAAGCAGTTCATCCGCATCAAGCGTGAAGTGAGCGTCGTTGATGGTGACAAGCGCGCCACCTTTGTGCCCTTCGACGGCTTCAAGGTGACCTTCGAAATAGATTTCGATCACCCGGTGGTCAACAACCGTACCCAGAAAGCCTCGGTGGACTTCTCGAGCACCTCCTTCCTCAAGGAAGTCAGCCGTGCCCGTACCTTCGGCTTCATGCGTGACCTGGAATTTCTGCGTTCGCACAACCTGGCCCTGGGTGGCAGCGTCGACAACGCCATCGTGGTCGACGAGAAGGGTGTGATCAACGAAGACGGCCTTCGTTACGAAGACGAATTCGTCAAGCACAAGATCCTCGACGCCATCGGCGACCTCTACCTGCTCGGCAAGAGCCTCATTGGCGAATTCCGCGGCTACAAGTCCGGCCATGCCATGAACAATCGCCTGCTGCGTGCGCTGCTGGCCGATCGTGATGCCTGGGAAGTGGTGACCTTCGAAGACTCCGGTCTGGCACCGATTTCCTACATGAGACCCGCGGCTGCGGTCTAAGCCCGGTCCAAGAAAAAGCCCTGCATCCGCAGGGCTTTTTTTGTTCGCTGAAAAGGTCTAGCGACGCGTCAGGGGCTCGCCCTGGAAGCTCACGCCGGCCAGGCCGTGGGCGATAAGGGCGCGGATATTGGCGTGATCGCTACCCTCGGGCGTCTGCAACACGCTGCGATAGTGCTCGCCAAAGGCCAGCAGGGCCTCCTTATCGCTCAGGCCCTCGAGTCTGGCCAGACCCAGGGTCTTGCAGGAGCCTTCGTTCTGGCCCACGGCATTGTCCACCTCGCCGTTGCGAAAGGCGGTGGGCTGGTAGTGGTAGTGCTCGGCGATGAAGGCCAGGGTGTCGGCGAAGGCATGGTCGCCCTGGGCCAGGCTGGCGCGGAAGCTGGCGAGATCGCTCATTTGCTCTGCTGCTCCTGGAAGGCCGCGGACTGGGCTGGCGAGGCCTCGGTCTGGTACCGGGCTTTCCAGTCGGCATAGGGCATGCCGTAGACGACCTCACGGGCATCGTCCAGGCTCAGTTCCAGACCCTTGTCGTCGGCCGCTGCCTTGTACCACTTGGACAGGCAGTTGCGGCAGAAGCCGGACAGATTCATCAGGTCGATGTTCTGCACATCGGTGCGCTTGCGCAGGTGGTCGACCAGGGTGCGGAAGGCAGCGGCTTCCAGTTCCAGGCGGTCTTGTTCGGTCATGACTGATTCCTCTTGCTAGCGGCGGCCGTGGCGCAGGTGGCGCCCGCCGTTGACGGTAAAGGTACTGCCGGTGGCGTACTGGGTCGACAGCAGATAGAGCACGGTATCCACGATGGGATCGGCGCCGGGTTCGAAATCCAGTAGCGCCTTGTCCAGGGTCGCCTGGCGATAGGCCTGGTCGGCGCCTTCCTTGAAGATCAGCAGGCCCGGCGCGATGGTGTTGACCCGCACCCTGGGTGCCAGGGCTTCGGCAAAGGACAGGGTCAGATTGTGCAGGGCGGCCTTGGTGGCGGCGTAGCCGATGTGATTGCGGCTGCCGCGTGTGGCGCTGTCGTCGCCGATATGGATGATGTCGGCCCGCGGCGCGGCCAGCAGCAGGTCCTGCAGGCCCAGATTGAGGTGGTAGGGCGCTTCCAGATGCAGACGGTAGAGCCGCCGCAGATTTTCCAGGCCGTCTTCGGCCCAGACCGAAGCGTTGTGCACGATGCCGCGCAATGCCGGATGGCGTTCATGCAGTTGCTGCAGCAGGGTGTCGCGCTGTGCCTCTTCCGCCAGATCGACCTGATAGGCCTCGATCTCAAGGTCACGCAAGGGGCCCGGATCGTCGCGATAGACGGCGATGACGGGTTGGCCCTCCGCCAGCAGCCGGCGGGTCAAGGCGAGACCGACGCGGCGATTGGCGCCGGTGACCAGAAGGGGAAGGGTTGCGGACATGAGGGTACCCGATCCTGATGAGCGAAGCGGCCAGGAGGCTGGCCGTGGCCATTGTACGCATTCGACGCGTCAGGATGCAGGCCGATCCGTGCTGGCCTAGCGGGCGCTACCGCGCCAGTCGCCGGTCCGCGATGAGGCACTGTGCAGCCAGCCCTTCAGCGCGCGGGTGATCAGCGGAATGAAGACACAGACCATCACCGGGGTGAGGATCAGGGTGCTCAGCAGGATGCGCGGCAGTAACGGCAGATGCGCCAGGTAATCGCCGAAAGCGGCATTGAACAGCAGCGAGATGGGAAAGAACGCCAGCCAGACGGCGATGCTCTGTTTCCAGCGCGGCGGCGGCTGGATGCCCGCGCCGAACCAGTCGTCCATGCCCTGGGCACGCCGTGCCAGGGGCGCTTCGAACAGGCCCTGGCCACGCTCCAGCCAGAGACGCCGCGTCTCCGAGTGTTCCCAGGCGTCGAGGGTCTGGGGACAGGCGAAGCGAAAGATGATCTGTACCAGATTGTCGCCTGGAGGCGGGGTCAGGACCCCCGAACCGAGATAGCCGGGATACCCGGTGGCCAGGGCTTCGCCTTCGCGCAGCCAGATCAGAAAGGCATCGTATTGGCCGGCCGCGACGCGCCGCGCGACCATGAGGGTAACAGGCTGATTCATGCTCCAACTCCGGGCGATCGGGCCGGATAGGCCGGATGCCGTCATGCCGCCGGGTAGGCGGACAGGTGGCGAAAACGCCTGGGGTAGCAGGCGGCGCTAGCATAACAAGCCTTGAGACCCCTGGCTGCAGCCAGGGTTGCCAGCGGAGCCATCTTGCTGACGGAGCGCCAAGCGCGGGCCGCACCAGGCATACTGGACGGGATTCCACGCAAGAGGTCCGTATGAAAGTCGCACTGTTGAATGGCTCGGTCTATGGCACCGCGGAAGATATCGCCCGACAGGTGAAGTCGCGGTTGACCGCGGCAGGCCATGAGGTCTGGCACCAGCCCAATGCCGATCTCGGTAGCCTGGAGGCCTTCGCACCCGAAGCCTTGCTGGCCATTACCTCCACCACCGGCATGGGCGAATTGCCCGCCAACCTGGAATCCCTGTATTTCCAGCTGCGCGATCGGTTGCCGTCCTGGTCCGGACGACCCGGCGCGGTGCTGGCCCTGGGTGATTCCAGCTATGGTGACACCTATTGTGGTGGCGGCGAGCTGATGCAGGAGTTGTTCGCCGAGCTGGGGCTGCGCGAACTGCTGCCCATGCTGCGCATCGATGCCAGTGAAACGGTGACGCCGGACGAAGATGCCGAGCGCTGGGTCGCCGAGGTCATCGCCGCCCTGGGCTGATCTTGCCCAGGCCGCAAAGCTGCTTTACCCGTGCCGATCCCGCCGCCTGGCCCGGTTTGCTGTCCTCGTCCCCTCAGCCTCGGTATCCTTGAGCGCCTGATGAAGATTTGAGATGGAGCCCTGGGTGAATAGATATCTGCGCCTGGCTCTGGAGCTGTGCGGATTGGGCGCGCTGTGGGCCGTGGGTACCTGGCTGGCGACCTCTTTCGCCTTGCCGGTACCGGGTGGTGTGGTAGGTCTGGCCATGCTGCTGGTGCTGCTGGCCGCGCGCATCGTCGAACCCGAGTGGTTACAGGGCGGCGTGCGCCTGCTGCTCGGCGAAATGCTGCTGTTCTTCATTCCCGCGCTGCTGAGCCTGCTCGACTACGGCCCGCTGCTACGGCAGGAAGGCGTGCGCATCCTGCTGGCCATCCTGCTCAGCACCGTGCTGACCATGATCGCCACCGCCTGTACCGTGGACTGGATGTTCCGCCGTCGGGGACGTCGCGATGCCTGATCTGCCCGGGCTCTTCTGGCTGTTGCTGACGGTGGCCGGGTACGTGGTGAGCCGCATGCTCTATGCGCGCCTGCGCTGGTATGTGGTCAGTCCGATCATCTTCGTCACGGTGCTGCTCTATGCCGCCACGCTCTGGCAGCAGGTGAGCTATGCCGAATACGCCCACTACAGTCACTGGCTGATCACCCTGCTGGGACCGGCGACGGTGGCCTTCGCCGTGCCGATCTGGCAGCAACGCCGCCTGCTGGCGCGCTACTGGCAGGCGCTGCTGGCCGGCCTCTGCGTGGGCAGTGGCGTGGCCATCGGCAGTTCCTGGCTGCTGGCCCGCCTGCTGCTGCTCGATGACCGGGTGCTGCTGTCCATGCTGCCGCGCTCCATCAGTACCCCCTTCGCCATGCCGATGTCCGCCACCGTGGGGGTGTCCCCGAGTTGACCGCGGCCTTCGTGATGATCACCGGCCTGGGTGGCGCCATCCTCGGCAGCCTGCTGATCAAGCTGCTGCCGCTCAAGTCGGCCCTGGCCCGCGGCGCCCTGTTCGGCATGGGTGCCCATGGCGTGGGGACCAGCAAGGCCTACGAGGTCGGTCTGGAGGAGGGCACCGTGGCCGGCCTGGTCATGGTGCTGGCCGGGCTGAGCAATCTGCTTGGCGCCCAGCTGGTGCTCTGGTTGCTGCGCGGCTAGTGCAGGGTGGCGGAAGGCGCGCCCAGTTGCTCCAGCCGCCGTCGCACCTGCTCGCGTTCGGCGTCGTCTTCGCTGATCAGCAAGGCGTGCTGCAGGTCGTAGCGCTCGGCCTGGGGGCAATCGAGTTGGCGGTACAGGTCGGCGCGCGCCAGGTGATCGATGACCCCGACCGCGCCCAGCTCGATGACCCGCTGGGCATCCTTGAGCGCGGCCAGTGGCTGGTCGCCCTGGCGATGCAGTTCACGCAGATTGCGCGAGAGGCGCTGCATCATCTGCCGCGGACCGAGGGGCGCCAGGTAGCTCGCCTGCAGTTGCGCGGCGGGACCGAACTGATCCACCAGCAACTGACGGCAGTCGTTCATGTACAGGCGGCGTCCGCCAAAGGGTTCGAGCAGGTGATCCGCGCCGGGGACGCGCAGCAGGAAGTGCCCGGGAAAGCCGATGCCCTGCAGGTCGATCTCCAGGCGCCGCGCCAGTTCCAGGGCCACCAGCGCGATCGACAGCGGTTGGCCGCGCCGCCGCGCCAGGACCTCGTCGAGCAGGGCTGCGGTGGGATTCAGGGGCCACTCGGCGGCGCGAAAGCCGGCATCGCACAATTGCCGTAACAAGGCCTGGGCACGCTCGGATTGACTGGCATCGCCATCCAGGGTGGCGACCAGGCGCAGCGCCAGATCGTCCAGCGAGTGCAGCAGAGCCGGCGGATCGACCTGGTCATGGTGCTCGGCCGCGATCCACAGGGCAGCTTCCAGCAGCCGGGGATCGGGCCGGTCCAGGCAGGCGAGGCAGGATAGACGCGCTTCCACAGTAGACTCCAGAGCCCTTGCGGGCTTTTCCTCAGGTTTTAGCCTGCCAGCGGCGGGCCGTCCAGTCTGCGACAGTTGCGCACTGGTCGGCGGTCCGGCTTCTCGCTATAAGAGCGGCTGGTGCCAGAGCAACCTTGAGAACGGGAATTTCAACATGGACGAGTCTGCAGGTGGGTGTATTCGGACACGGCAGTGGGGTGGCAGGCCATGAAATGGGCAGACAGCGGTCGCAAGCGCATGCACGACGGGGCGAACTCCCTCGGCAACCTTTTGGTGGAAGGCTTCCACTACTTCGGCCTGTTCGCCATTGGCGCGGCCACGGCCTGGGCCTCGGTGATGGCCTTCATGGAGATGTTCAACAAGGGCCAGGCGAGCATCGATGACATCCTGCTGCTCTTCATCTATCTGGAGCTGGGTGCCATGGTCGGCATCTACTTCAAGACCAACCACCTGCCCATCCGCTTTCTGCTCTACATCGCCATCACTGCCCTGACCCGCTACCTGATCGGTGATGTCTCTCATCATCGGCCGCCGGATGTCGGGCTGCTGTATCTCTGCGGCGGCATCTTTCTGCTGTCGCTGTCGGTGCTGGCGGTCCGCGTCGCCTCGAACAGATTCCCTTCCAGCAAGGCGCTGGATGCGACGGGCGATGCGGTGGGTGAAGGCGTGGGCGACAAGTAGCGCCGCGTGGGCCTTCCCGGTCTGCTCCTGACGCCGCCGGTTGCCCCGCGGCGTCAGGCTAGGCCACCTGCCTGGTTCACTAGCGGTCCAGTGGTGCCAGCAGCTGGGTCAGGTCGCTTTCGGTCAGGCGCCAGTCGCCACTGTTCTCGCTGAGGATACCGGCGCTCAGACGGGCCTTTTCCTGCTGCAGCTGCTGGATACGTTCTTCCAGCGTACCGCGGGCGATCAGCTTGTAGACGAACACCGGACGATCCTGACCGATGCGGTAGGCGCGGTCGCTGGCCTGCTGCTCGGCAGCCGGATTCCACCAGGGATCGAAGTGGATCACCGTGTCCGCCGCCGTCAGGTTGAGACCGCTGCCGCCGGCCTTGAGACTGAGCAGGAACACCGGCACCTCGCCACTCTGGAAGCGCTGCACCGGGGTGCGCCGATCCCGGGTTTCGCCGGTCAGGGTGACGTACTCGATGCCGCGCTGGTCGAGGTCGGCGGCGATCAGATCGAGCATGCTGGTGAACTGGGAGAACACCAGGACCCGACTGCCGCCGGGGAGCAGGGCGTCGAGGCGCTCGTTCAGTGCTGCCAGTTTCGCCGAGGGCTTGGCCACGCTGGCGTCTTCGTGGGGTACCAGGCGCAGATCGCAGCAGACCTGGCGCAGCCGCAGCAGGGCATCGAGGATCAGCAACTGGCTGCGACCGATGCCCTGACGGGCGATCTCGGCGCGAACGCGTTCGTCCAGCAGCAGCCGCAGGTCTTCGTAGCGCTCGCGCTGCGCCGTGCTGAGCTCGACCAGCTGGACGATCTCGGTCTTGGGTGGCAACTCGCTGGCGACCCGCTGCTTGGTGCGGCGCAGCATGAAGGGCCGCACCCGCGCCTTGAGCGCCGCCAGGCGCTGCGCGTTGCCTTCGCGCTCCACCGGAATGCGATAGGCCTGCTTGAAGCCTTTCTCGTCGCCCAGCCAGCCGGGCATCAAAAAGTGGAATTGCGACCAGAGTTCGCCCAGGTGGTTTTCCAGCGGCGTGCCGGTCAGGCAGAGACGATGGCGGGCACGCAGGTGGCGTGCGGCCTGGGCGGCCTTGGTGGCGGCATTCTTGATCGACTGGGCCTCGTCCAGCACCTGCAGGTGGAAATCGTAGTTGGCCAGGCGCTCGGCATCGCGGGGCAGCAGGGCATAGGTGGTGAGCACCACATCGTGCTCCGGAATCCGCTCGAAGCGACTGCTGCGGGCGCTGCCCTGCAGGGTCAGCACGCGCAGTCCGGGTGCGAAGCGGGCGATCTCGTCCTGCCAGTTGGGGATCAGGCTGGTCGGCATGACGATCAATGCCGGTGCGGTCAGGCGCCCGGCGGCCTGTTCGACGAGGATGTGCGCCAGGGTCTGCAGCGTCTTGCCCAGGCCCATGTCGTCGGCCAGGATGCCGCCCACTTCCAGTTCGCGCAGCGCCTGCAGCCAGGCCACGCCGTCGCGCTGATAGGGGCGCAGTTCGGCGTGCAGGGTGTCCGGCAGGACGACGGGCTCGGCCGCGTAGCTGCGCAGCCGCTCGGCGAAGCTGCGCAGGCGTTCACCGCCTTCCCATTCCAGCGGCAGGCGCTCGTCCAGCTCGGCCAGGCGCGCGGCGTCCAGGCGCGGCAGGCGCAGGGCACGGTCCTGGGTGAGGCGGTCGGTCGCATAGAGCTCGCCGAGGATCTGCAGGATCGGCTTGAGCCGACCCAGGGGCACGGCGACCCGTTGTACCCGGCCCTGCGGGCCGGCGAGGCGCGGAGGATCGATGCGCAACAACACGGGTTCGTCGTCGGCGCGCTTGGCCAGCATCGCCGGCTCGTACTGGGAGGGTTCGCGGCGCAGGGCGTCGATCAGCAGCGGAATCAGGCTGACGCGGCGCTGGCCCAGGCGGATACCCAGCTCGACATCGAACTGGCCGTTCGCGGCGGTCGGATCCTGCACCTCTTCGAGGTGACCGTACCAGCCTTCCACCGGTGTCAGGTCGAAGGTGAATTCGGGATGGGCCTCGATCTTCCAGCCGGCTTCGCGCAGACCGGGGATGACCTGCTGCACGAATCTGAGCCAGGCGGGGTCGTCCGGCAATTCGAACATCTCGCCACTGTCGTCGGGCAGCGCGGCGCTGCGCCGGGTGGCCAGGCGCAGGCCGTGATCGAGCAGCGTCTGCCGCCAGCGTTGTTCGGCCGGCAACTGGCGTGCGGGATAGGCGGCGTCCGGGGTACGCGGCGGGGTGCCGAACAGTCGCCGCGGGCCATAGGCAAAGGCCAGGGCGGCGCGATGGCGCACCGTGGGTCGCATCTTGCCGATGTGCCGGTCGTAATCGATCTGGGTATGGCTACCGAGGGTCAGGACCGGTTGCGGCAGCTCCGGATTGGCAACCGGCGTGGCCGGCAAGTCGGCCTCGCTGCGTTGCAGCCGTTCGAGCTCGATGAGGGCGGCGGCGGCATGCTTGCAGTTGCGGCCGACCGGGCAGGTGCAGCGGGCGTCGACCCGCCAGGCGGTCTCGCCCGCGCGCAGGCTGATCGCCTGCCGATAGGCCGGTCCGGCCGGGCTGCTGCACTCGGCATAGAGCTGGCCCCTGGCCGCCGAGCGCAGCTGCACCAGGCCGTCGAGTGCCAGGCGCCGACCGCGCTCGTAGTTGCGCTCCGTGAAGGCGCCTTTCCAGTCCTGCCACTTGAGCCGTTCGAAACGTAACGCCATCGTTCACCCAGGCTGTTCGCACCAAACCGGCTATTCTGCCACAGTCCGGCAGACGCTCGTCGGACTCCCTTGATCTATGTGAGAATGAGAATATAGTGCATTAAGAGACCGGGGGAGCGAAACGATGCGTGAATCACCGTTGGCCAACGTTGCGCTGCTCGATGCCACGCGCCTGGCGGCCCGCCGTGAGGGGCGCTTGCGCTCGCTGCAGCGTGGCATCCTCATCGTCTGTAGCCTGGGCGTGCTGGGTGCGGCGGCCTTGCACCTGGCCTACCTCGCCTTCAAGGGTCTCTAGCGCTGCCCTGTAGGTGCCACCCGCGCCCAAGAAAAAGCCCCGAGCAGTCGCCTGTTCGGGGCTTTTCGTCAGCACCGGTCAAGGACCGGCGGCAGGGATCAGACCAGCAGGTCGCCCACGCGGTACATCTTCATGGTGTTGGTGCCGTCACGCTTGGTGTAGCTGTCGCCCTTGGTGAGGATGACCCAGTCACCGTGCTCGACGATGCCGCGCTTGAGCAGCTCGTCCACCGCCGCCTGGCTCACCTTGTTCGCCGGCATGGTGGTCGGGTCGAAGGGAATGGTGTGCACGTTGCGGAACAGCGCGGTGCGGGCCTGGGTGGCGCGGCTGGAGGCGAAGGAGAAGATCGGCACCGAGGAGCGCAGGCGCGACATGATCAGCGGGGTGTAGCCGGTGTCGGTCAGGCTGATGATCGCCTTCACGCCCGGGAAGTGGTTGGCCACGTAGATGGAGGCCAGGGCGATACTCTCGTCCCACCGGGTGAAGGTATGGCCCAGGCGGTGGCTGGACAGCTTGCTGGTGGGCTGCTTCTCGGCACCGACGCAGACGCGCGCCATGGCCTTGACCGCTTCCACCGGGTACTGGCCGGCGGCGCTCTCGGCGGAGAGCATCACCGCGTCGGTGTTGTCCAGCACGGCGTTGGCCACGTCGGAGACTTCCGCACGGGTCGGCATCGGGCTGCTGATCATCGACTCCATCATCTGGGTCGCGGTGATCACCGCCTTGTTGAGGCGCCGGGCGTGGGAAATGATGCGCTTCTGGATGCCCACCAGTTCGGCGTCGCCGATTTCCACGCCCAGATCGCCCCGGGCCACCATCACGGCGTCACTGGCATGGATCAGGCCGTCCAGGGCTTCGTCGTCGGCCACGGCTTCGGCGCGCTCGATCTTGGCTACCAGCCAGGACTTGCCACCGGCGGCTTCCATCAGGCGACGGGCTTCGTGCATGTCTTCGGCATCACGCGGGAAGGACACGGCCAGGTAGTCGACCTCCATGGATGCGGCCAGCTTGATGTCGTCCCGGTCCTTGTCGGTCAGCGCAGGGGCGGTGAGACCGCCGCCACGGCGGTTGATGCCCTTGTGATCGGACAGCGGGCCGCCGATCAGGGTGGTGCAATGCAATTCGGTGGCGGTCATGCCTTCCACGCGCAGGACCACGCGGCCATCGTCCAGCAGCAGTTCGTCACCCACGCGGCAGTCGGTGACCAGGCCCGGGTAGTCGATGCCGACCACTTCTTCGGTGCCTTCGGTGCGGGGATGGGCGATGGACAGGCGGAAGGGATCGCCGACCTTGAGTTCGATGCGCTTGTTGACGAACTTGGCGATGCGGATCTTCGGACCCTGGAGGTCGCCGAGCAGGGCGACATGGCGACCGTGCTTGGCGGCGAGATCCCGTACCAGCTGACCACGGGCCCGGTGCTCGTCGGGCGTTCCATGCGAGAAGTTCAGGCGGGCGACGTCGATGCCGGCGATGATGAGCTGCTCGAGGACTTCCGGAGAATTGCTGGCCGGGCCGAGGGTGGCGACGATCTTGGTACGGCGATAAATCATGCAGTCTTTCCTTTAGCGGATTGCAACCATGAGTCGGCGCCTCAGCGCCGAGTCGACGTAGAACACGAAGCGCACCTCATTGTAGCGCTGTCGCGTGGCCAGCACATGACGGCTTTTCGCAGCTCCGTCACACCAATGGTCGTTTGCCCTCAAGAAGCGCGCCCCGGCGCCGATCTAGCGAACAGGAGGACTTTCCATGCGCCCTTATCTCTGCCTGTTCCTGCTGTTCGGCCTGACCGGTTGCACCAGCGTTTCGATGAATTCCTATCTCGACGCCGCCTACAAGTCCTATGCTGAAGGCGACTGCACCAATGCCCTGCTGCAGATCTCCCAGGCCGAGCGCAAGGGTCGCGCCCGCCCCTGGCTGCAGCCGGAATTCTCCATGCTGCGTGGCCAGTGTCTCGAGCAGCAGCAGCTGTACGCCGACGCTGCTCAGACCTATCGTTTCATCCAGGTCCGGTTTCCGGCCAGCGAATACGCCTTTCGGGCCCAGGCCCGACTGGACACCCTGCGCCAATTGGGGCTAGATGGCGGAACGGCCGTTGCGACGCCCCAACCGGTGCGAAAACTACCGCAGCGCTGAGCTTTCCAGGACGTTGTCGGTAAAGTGGCTTTACCGTGTGCAGGATGAATCGCACCATGACTCAGAATCGTCGTATCGAGCGCCACCAACTGCCCTACTATCTAAAGGTGTTCAACCGCTTCACCGACAAGCCCATGGGCTACATCGGCAACATCTCCCGCGAGGGGTTGCTGATGATCAGCCAGCTGCCCATGCTGGTGAATGCGCGTTTCGAACTCCGGCTGAAGATCCCCGGGCAGGACGGCCAGTTGCACTTCGTCGACTTCGATGCCCGTTGCCAGTGGAGCCACGAAGACGTGACCCCGGGCAATTACGATTCCGGCTTCAGCGTCGCCGAACCGCCAGCGGAATTCGCCGAGCTGATCGACGTGCTGCAGCACTATTTCACCTTCGGCCGTCTTTCTCAGTCGGCGATCTGATCCGGGTCGCCGGCATTCCATAGCTGCAACAGGCGGGTCTGCAGATCCGCCGTCGCGCTGGCAGGCAGCCAGTGGATTCCCCTTCTCTCCAGGCGCGCGGCCAGACGCTCGCCCTGAAGCCTGGTCTGCCAGGCCTCGGCATAGCGGCAGGCGTCGCGCCAGGTACGGATGTCGTCGGGCTCTGCCAGCTCCTCCAGCGCGGTATCGACCAGCCAGAGCTGCAGGCCGCGTCGGCCCAGATCCAGACGACCGAGCCAGGCCACCCTGGCTTCATCCAGTGGCGCCAGAACCACCAGGACACTGCCGGGTCGCGCCTGGCTGCAAAGCCGCGCCAGCGCCGCCTTGAAATCAGCCGTCGCGCCTGGGACCGACCGAGGAAGGACATCAGGCTTCAGGGGGCGAGCGGGTGTGGCCGCCGCCAGCAGGCGCAGCTCGGGATCGAGGCCGTAGAGCCGCAGCTCATTGCCACTGGCCGCCAGCGCCTGCCAGAAGCCCTGCACCTGTTCGCGGCTTCCGCGTCCGTCGGTCTTTACCAGTCCCGGGCTGGCGATCAGCAGTTGCACAGGCGTGTTCGCCCGCAGGCGTGCCCTGGCTGGCTGCGCGATGAGCGGATTCGCCCGGATCTTTCGCCAGTGCCGGCGCTCCAGCAGGGCCAGCCCCAGGAGCAGCGATGCCCCTGCGGCCGGCAGGGCCTGCCAGCGCAGAGGCGCCAGCCAGCCCAGGATCAGGCTGAGCAGGGCCAGGGCGCCCAGCGCCAGGGGCAGCCAGCGCTGGATCATGGGCGCGGTGCCGGACACTGTCCCAACAGCTTGAGGATCTGGCCATCCAGGCTGTCGCCCTCGAATTCGCGCTCTGGGGTCAGCCGCAGGCGTGGACGCAGCACGGCGGGCAGCAGGGTGCGCACATCCTCGGGCGTCACGCTGTCGCCACCCCGCAGAAAAGCCTGTGCCTGGGCCAGACGCAGCAAGGCCTGCCCGGCGCGCGGCCCGGCGCCCTGCTCGAAGGCCGGCCACTCCCGGGTGAGGCGGATCAGGCGCACGGCATGCTCGAGGACCGGCTCCGCGACCGGCAGGCCGGCCACCAGTCGCTGCAGGGCTGGCAGATCCCGCGCCTGCAGCAGCGGGCGCAGGGTCGCCGCTTCCAGGGGATCGCCGTGACCCTGCTGGACAGCCTGGCGCAGGGCGGCGAGCTCCTGGCCTTCTGCCGGCCACTCCAGTCGCAGGTGCGCCAGGAAGCGATCCCGTAGCGCCAGCGGCAGATCGCTGTTCGAGGAGCGGGTAGCGATCACCATGAAGGGCGCTGGCAGGGGCACCGGGCGGCCGCCCAGACTCAGCTGGCGACCCTGCAGGGCGTCGTCCAGCAGATTGAGGATCGCTGGCGGAGCCCGCTGCAGCTCTTCGAGCAGGACCAGGGAGTTGAACAGGGGCCCCCGACGCAGACGGGCACTGTCGCTGCCGGCGTCCGTGACGATTTCGCCGGCCACCTCGGCAGGGGTCAGGGCCGGATGGCACTGCAGCCGGGCGAAGCCGGCGTCCAGGCTGGCGGCCAGGGCGCGAACCAGCAGCGTCTTGCCGGAGCCGGTCGGACCTTCCAATAGCAGGTGACCGCCGGCCAGCAGGGTGGCGAGCAGACCGTCCACGGCGGCCTCCTGCTGCGGCAGCACCTTGAGCAGCGCCTGTCGCAGGGCCTGCAGTCGGGCCAGGGCGCGGGCCTTGACGCCGCTTTCGCCGGGGTCCGCCGGGGTGGCGTCAGGAGCAGAGCTGTCGGTCATCGGAAGTCCTCGGAAACGGGGGCGCGCACGGCCAGGCGCAACAGGCGCAGCTGGGCGATGCGGCGGGTGAAGTCGCGGGTGGAGAGGCGCGCCGGGCTGGGCCGCATCGCCTCGCCCACCACACGGGTGCTCAGGCCGCTCAGGCGCGCCAGATATTGCCAGCGCTCGGCCACAGTCTGATCGGTGAGTTCGGGGCGACGGCGGCGCACCTCGCGCTGGATATCGCGCTGCAGGGTGGCGATCAGTTCGGGCCAGCGTCTGGCGTCACGCCGGGGCGCCGGATGGTCCTGGCGGCGTCTCAGCCAGAGACCCGCCGCCAGCGTCAGGAGGAGCAGGGCCAGGCCATAGCGTTGCAAGGCGTCCAGCCACAGGGGGAGCGGTGGCGCCGGGGCGATCAGGGTCACCGGCGCGCCCTGGGTGAGGTACCACAGCAGCCAGGCATTGTCGTACTGGGCGAGGTGGGCGTTGCTCCAAAGCGCGGTGTCCGACAGCAGCGTCACGCTGCCGTCGCCCCAGGGCAGCATCAGCATATGGGTGGCGCTGGCGCTGCTGGCCCAGGCCACCGCCTGATCACCGACATCGAACAGATGGCGGCTGTCGTCGAAGCTGAGGTAGGCGGGGGCGTCGTCCTCGGCGAGATAGAGCTGGGTCAGGTTGGGCCAGAGCGGCAGCGCCATGATGGGTGGGGCGGCACCCCCCAGCTCGCGGGTCGGCATGGGTCGAACGCCCAGGGTCGCGCTGAGCGCCAGAGTGCTGTCATCGGCGACGGCCACCAGATGGCCGCCCGCCTCGACCCAGTCCAGCAGCGTCTGCGCCTGAGTCTCCGCCAGGGGCGGATTGCCGGCCAGCCAGAACCTGACGTCCCCGGCCGGCAGCTCGGCGAGTTGTTCGGCTTGGCCGTGCCGCACCCGACTGCCAAAGTGCTGCAGGTAAGCCGCCGCCAGCGCCTGGGGATCGGTGCTGCGGGTGGTCGCGCCGAGTTGGTTGGCGGTCTGCCGCGCCGTCCGGCTGTCGAGTCCCTGATGGGTCAGGCGCAGGCTGGCCGGACCACTGTCGGACTGCGGCGGCAGGGGGCAGGACAGCGGCTCCTGCTGCGCGAGGCAGGCCAGGGACAGGGTCAGCGCCCAGACGGCGGCGCCCAGGCGTACGCCGATACCTCGGCACCTGAAGCGAAGGGAGAGCCGATCGACTGAACGCATGGGCAGAGAGAATACGCGGTAGACAGGCGCCAGAGCCTAGCGGGTGCGGGCGTTCGGGAGCAAGGCGCACGACGATGCTAGACTGCGCCGATTCTAGGGGAGGGCAGTGTGACGCAAAGTATCTTCTGGTACGACTTCGAGACCACGGGGATCGATCCACGGCGGGATCGACCGCTGCAGGTGGCCGGGGTGCGTACCGATCTGGAGCTCAACGAAATCGAGGCGCCGCTCAACCTGCATTGCCAACTGAGCGAGGATGTCCTGCCCCATCCCGCGGCCT
This sequence comes from Pseudomonas oryzihabitans, assembly GCF_014522265.1. Classification (GTDB taxonomy): domain Bacteria; phylum Pseudomonadota; class Gammaproteobacteria; order Pseudomonadales; family Pseudomonadaceae; genus Chryseomonas; species Chryseomonas aestiva. The sequence continues at coordinate 443,678 of NZ_CP017024.1, read as the reverse complement.
GCCTGGTCACCGGTATCCTGCCGGCCACCCTGCAGCGGCTGGGGCTGCGCGAGCGCGACTTCGTCCAGCGCCTCCACGAGGAGTTGCGGCGTCCCAACACCTGCGCGGTCGGCTACAACAACCTGAGATTCGACGACGAAATGGTACGGCACAGCCTGTACCGCAACTTCCACGATCCCTATGCCCGCGAATGGCAGCAGGGCAACAGTCGCTGGGATGTGCTCGGCCTGATCCGGGCGCTCTATGCCTTCCGCCCGGAGAGTCTGAGCTGGCCGCAGGACGCTGAGCGCGTTTCCCTACGCCTGGACCGTCTGACTGTCGCCAACGGCATCGAACACGCTCAGGCCCATGACGCCCTGGCGGATGTCCGCGCGACCCTGGCCCTGGCGCGGCTGGTCAAGCAGCGGCAACCAAGGCTCTATGACTATCTCTGGACGCAGCGCCAGAAGAAGGCGGCGCTGGCGCGCATCCGTCTGCTCGAACCCCTGTTGCACGTTTCCGGCCGCTTCAGCGCCGAGCGACATTTCCTCGCACCCGTGCTGCCGCTGGCCTGGCATCCGGTCAATCGCAACGCGCTGATCGTCTGCGATCTCGGCCTGGCGCCGGAGCCGCTGCTGGAACTGGATGTCGAGACCCTGCGCGAACGCCTCTATACCCGGCGGGAGGCGCTGGCCGAGGGTGACCTCCCGGTGCCGCTGAAGCTGGTACAGATCAACAGGTGTCCGATTCTGGCGCCCTTCAGCGTCTTGCGCCCTGCGGACACGGAGCGGCTGCAATTCGATCAGGCCGCCGTCTGGCGCCGCGCCCGCCAATTGCTCGACCAGCGTGCGACCTGGCAACCCAAGGTGCAGGCGCTCTATGCCGAGGCCTCCGGTTTTGCCACCCGGGAACAGGATGCCGAAGAGAGACTGTACGACGGTTTCATTGCCGCCGAAGAACGGCAACTCTGCGAACAGGTTCAGCAGTGTCCGGCAGAGCAACTTGGCAGCCGGTCCTGGCCTTTTCAGGACGAGCGACATCCGGAGCTGTTCTTTCGCTATCGTGCGCGCAACTTTCCCGAGTTGCTGACCGCGGAAGAGGGGGCGCGCTGGCGACAATTCTGCCGGCAGCGCCTGCTGGGTGAAGAAGGTCAAGGCCATATGACCTGCACCCAGTTCATTACCCTGGCCGAACAACTGCAGCCTGAGGTGGCCAGCGAGCGGGTACCGATTCTCGAGGCCTGGTCCGCCCATGTTCGGGCGTTGATGCAGCGGTTGGATAATCCTGTTGCCTGAAGTCGCGAACAACAAAGGTCGTTAGAGACGTCTGCTAACAGAAAAGACGTGCACAGCCAAAGGTGCCGTGGCCAAGGACCGCAGCTTCAGCTGAGAAAGATGTTGCTTGGACAATATGAAAGACGCGGTGAACGGTCGTGTCAGCGGAGTATTGAAGCTGGCAGTCGGTGTTTGGGGATTGGCTGGTTGCGCAACCCTTTGCCGTGCAGGCAAAAAAAACGCCGGCTGGCCGGCGTTTTTCTGATCAATCCAGCAGGGTTACCCAGGACTCGACGTCATCCGAACCCCACTTGGCTTTCCACTCTTTCAGCGTCTTGTGATTGCCACCCTTGGTTTCAATCACTTCGCCATTGTGCGGATTCTTGTATTGCTTAACTTTACGGGCGCGCTTGGGCGTACTGCCATTGCTGGCCTTGGGCGTACGGGTCTGGCGAGCGGGCTTGGCTTCGGTATCGAGAATGCCGATGATGTCACGCAGGGATTTCTGATACTCACCCATCAGCGCGCGGAGTTTCTTTTCGAATTCCAGCTCACGCTGCAGTTTGTCATCCTCTTGCAGCGACTTCAGGCGCTCCTGCAATTCCTTGATGGCTTCTTCGGTCTGGCGATATTCGTTGATGAGCGACATAAACGGCCTTTGTTCTGAGTGATGCAGAGATGAAATTCTGCATCGATCATAGATTGGCTATTGGAATAAGTAAACTGTCCGCATGACAGCCCGATAATTAAGGCGGCGTCCGTCGCAACAATGATGTTGGTAAAAGGCGCGCAACTTTCAGCAGGTCGGCAGTGGAACTTGTCGGTCCTTACTTGTCCTTTGCAAAGTCTTTACCCTCGCCGTACAGGCGCGCGCCTTGGCACCTTGCGCCGCTCGACGCTGCAGGCGACTGCGCCTAGAATGCAGCCCCTTTTCGTTCGAGGTTGTGCTATGCAAACGTTTCGTCTGGTGATCGCCTGTCCGGACGGGGTAGGTATCGTGGCCAAGGTCAGCAACTTCCTGGCGACCTATAACGGCTGGATTACCGAAGCGAGTCATCACTCGGATACGGAGAGTGGCTGGTTCTTCATGCGCCATGAGATCCGCGCGGATTCACTGCCCTTCGATCTGGCCGGCTTCAGTCAGGCCTTCGCGCCCATCGCGCGGGAATTCTCCATGCAGTGGCGGATCACCGATTCGGCCCAGCGCAAGCGCGTGGTGCTCATGGCCAGTCGCGAATCCCACTGCCTGGCCGACCTGCTGCACCGCTGGCACAGCGGCGAGCTGGACTGCGAGATCCCCTGCGTCATCTCCAACCACGACACCCTGCGCAGCATGGTCGAGTGGCACGGCATTCCCTTCTTCCACGTGCCGGTCGATCCCGCCAACAAGCAGCCGGCTTTCGACGAGGTATCGCGGCTGATCGATCTGCACCAGGCCGATACCGTGGTCCTGGCGCGCTACATGCAAATCCTGCCGCCGGATCTCTGCGCGCGCTATGCCCACCAGGTGATCAACATCCACCACAGCTTCCTGCCGTCCTTCGTCGGCGCCAAGCCCTATCACCAGGCGTCGCTGCGCGGCGTCAAGCTGATCGGCGCCACCTGCCACTACGTGACCGAAGAGCTGGATGCCGGTCCGATCATCGAGCAGGACGTGGAGCGCGTCAGCCACCGGGACAATGTCGAGGACATGGTGCGGCTGGGCAAGGACGTCGAGAAGATGGTGCTGTCTCGCGGTCTGAGATACCACTTGCAAGAGCGGGTCATGGTCCATGGCAACAAGACCGTCATCTTCGACTGACAGCGACTCCCCGGCGGCTGCTCCCGGTACCGCGGAGCAGCCACCCCGTCTGGGCGAAGGTTGCCTGGCTCGCTACGACCTGCAGGCGATGACTCTCGACGGCGGCGCCGACTTCACTGCCGCCGCGGCGCTCTGGCGGCAACTGCAGGCACGGCAAGGCGACGAAGACGGCGTGGCGGACGCTCCGGACAGCGCGGCTGAAGACTCGCCTCAGGTGTCCTGAGTGATGGACTCGTCGCTGGCTTTGGCCTTGAGATCGGCGATCTTGCGCACTTCCGAGGCGAACACCTCGTCCTGCACGGTCGGCCGTTTCTTCCAGGGCTTGCGGTCGGGTTTGGGTTGCGCGGCGTAGGTGACGATTTCGCCACCGTAGACATCCTGATAGCGCTGGGCCTGGCGTTCCAGTTCAGCGCGAAGTTGATCTTTGGTCACGGGTTCGATCTTGTTCGAGTGTCGCGAGAGGCGAGCGGTCGTCAGGACCGCTCGAAGCCGGTGCGCAAGAGGCGCGGCTGCGGAGTCTAGCCGCCGCGCGGCACTTTGCCTATCCCGCTCAGTTCAGGATGCGCATGGACAGGTCGACGGCCTTGACGTCCTTGGTCAGGGTGCCGATGGAGATGTAGTCGACACCGGTCTGGGCGATGCCGAGCAGGGTGTCCTGGTTGACGCCGCCCGAGGCTTCCAGCTTGGCCCGGCCCGCGGTCAGGGCCACCGCCGTGCGCATGTCGGCCAGACTCAGCTCGTCCAGCATGACGATGTCCGCGCCGGCGCTCAGGGCCTGTTCCAGCTCCTGCAGATTCTCCACCTCGACTTCCACCGGACGCCCCGGCGCCAGTTGCCGGGCGGCGGCCACGGCCTGGGCGATGCCGCCGCAGGCGGTGATGTGGTTTTCCTTGATCAGGAAGGCGTCGAACAGCCCGATTCTATGGTTGTAGCAGCCGCCGCAGGTGACCGCGTATTTCTGGGCACGGCGCAGGCCGGGCAGAGTCTTGCGGGTATCCAGCAGCCTTACGGCGGTATCCTGCACCAGGTCGGCATAGTGGCGGCAGCGGGTGGCGGTGCCGGACAGCAGTTGCAGGAAATTCAGCGCGCTGCGCTCGCCGGTGAGCAGGGCGCGCGCGGGACCCGCGAGTTCGAACAGCACCTGGTCCGCTGCGACCCGCTCGCCATCGGTCACCTGCCAGCGGACTTCCACTGCGGGATCCAACACCCGGAACACCTCGTCGACCCAGGCCGTGCCTGACACCACCGCGGCTTCGCGGGTGATGATCCGCGCCCGGGCGTGCTGATGAGCGGGGATCAGACCGGCCGTGAGGTCGCCACTGCCGACGTCTTCGCGCAGTGCGGCGGCGACATTGTCAGTGATGACCTGGGCGAGATCGGCAGGGTAGCGCTGGACATGAAAAGACTCCGAGAAGGGCTGCGGGAGGCGAGCGGGCAACTTTAGGGGAGGTTGACGATCTGAGATAGACAACGTCGAATTATTTGAAGGGCAGGTGCTGACTGACAGGTGCCTTGTGAACCCTGTCATGTACTGTGCAGATGTCGATTGGTCGATGCCTTGGCAAAGCAAATAATGGCACATCGACAACGTTTCACCTCGCGGCCAGGGCGGCCAACGTTGTTCAATGCTCCTGTAGTGGAACGCGATTCAGCCGAACGCAAGAACGGTTGTGGGAGGCGGTGGTGCAGAACGACGTAAACGTAGTTCATTTCAAGGCGCTCGGGGAATCTTCTTCCCGATTGCCCGCAGTGCTTTTACCGGTCAGGGATCGCGCCGCTCAGCGACTCAATGCGTCCTTGCAGCAGCTGTTCGACAACGCCGACGATGCGCTGTTTGAGATGGCCGATCGGGCCGGCAGCAACCAGGAACAAAGTCTCTACTTCGAAGCGATGCGCGATCTGCGCCTCCGACGCAAGAGCATCGAGCGCAGCTTTCTCCAGCAGTATTTCGAGCGCTTCGCGGCGCTGAACAACCTGGTTGGCAGCAAGCCGGAAATGCGCCTGGACAGTGTCTCCTACGAAGACCTCAGTCTGGTGCAGAACGATGCGCTGGAAGAGAGCGTCGCCGTGGACACCATGGTGGCCAAGGCCCTCAGCAACAACGCCATGGCCATCAGCCACCTGACCATCAGGTTCAATACCCAGCTGTCGAGCAAGCTGGACGACTCGACTCATCCGCTGGGGCCGCGCCGCCTGTGCGAGGCCTTCGTCGAAGCCTGTCGTGATCTCGACACCGACATCAAGGTCAAGCTGATCATCTACAAGCTGTTCGAGCGCTTCGTGCTCAACGGGCTGGGTCAGCTGTATGCGGAATCCAATCGCCAACTGGTCGAGGCGGGCGTACTGCCCCAGCTCAAGGCCATTCCCCAGCAGGTGCCGAGCCGCTCGGCCAAGGGCTACAGCGGACGCACCCCGGCCCACGTCAACAGCGAAGACGACGGTCAGGAACTCTTCGGCACCCTGCAGGGCCTGCTGGCTCAGCTGCGGACGCCGACCAGTGCGGCCCTGGGTGGCGCCATGACCGCAGATGAAGGCGCCGCGACCGGTGATGGCCAGGTCATCACCAGCTATGACCTCATGCGTCTGCTGTCCCACCTGCAGCAGCAGATCTCCAGTCAGTCCCTGGATGGCTACGACCTCAAGGCGCAACTGGGTGTGGCCCTGGGCCGCATCAGCGAGCGCTCGGGTCGAAAGCGCGTGGTGGGGCAGGTCGACGAAGACGTCATCAACCTGGTGGCGATGCTGTTCGAATTCATTCTCGACGACCTCACCCTGCCGGATTCGCTCAAGGCACTGATCGCTCGCCTGCAGATTCCCATGCTGAAGGTCGCGGTCCTCGACAAGACCTTTTTCAGCCGTGGCAGCCATCCGGCCCGGCGACTGCTCAACGAGATCGCCGCCGCTTCCCTGGGCTGGGGCGAGCAGAGCGACCTGCAGCGCGACGGCCTGTACCAGAAGATCGAGCAGATCGTGCAGCGCCTGCTGTCCGACTTCGTCGACGATCCGGAGATCTTCGCCGAGCTGCTGGCCGACTTCATGGCCTATGTCAGCGACGAGCAGCGGCGCAGTGAGCTGCTCGAACAGCGCACCCGTGATGCCGAGGAAGGCCGGGCGCGCGCCGAGATCGCTCGCTTGCAGGTCGAGCACGTGCTCAGCCAGCGCCTGCAGGAGCACCCGTTGCCCGCTGCCGTGCAACGTGTCCTGCGCGAGGCCTGGAGCCAGGTGCTGCTGTTGACCTGCCTGAAGCAGGGCTATGATTCCAGCGAATGGCGCGCAGCCCTCAAGACCATGGATGATCTGATCTGGAGCATCCAGCCGCACCACGACGTCGCATCGCGCCAGCGCCTGCTGGAAATGGTGCCCGGCCTGCTCAAGGCACTGCGGGAAGGCCTGGCCAGCGCGGCCTTCGATCCCTTTTCCACCTCCGAATTCTTCACCGAGCTCGAGTCCCTGCACGTCCAGACCTTTCAGCAGACCCGTCCCGAACTGGCGGATGCGGCGGCGGATACGGCGGTCGTGGTGCCGGCGTCGGTGCCTGTCGACGAGCCCTTCGAGCTGCCGCGCGCGGCTGAGCGGATCACCGGACTGACCAGCGACTCCCTGGAGTGGGTGGATGTCCTCTCGGTAGGCGCCTGGTTGGAAATCCAGGATGTCGAGCAGAAGCTGCGCTGCAAGCTGGCCGCGGTCATCCGCCCCATGGGCCGCCTGGTGTTCGTCAATCGGACCGGCATGAAGGTGCTGGACCGGACCCGCGAGGAACTGGCGCTGGATTACCAGGAGGGTCGGGTACGGCTGCTGGACGATGCCCTGCTGTTCGACCGGGCCATGACTTCGGTGATCGGCAATCTGCGCGGTCAGTCGCTGTCCTGAGTGCTTTGCGCAAGGCATAAAAAAAGCCGTCCCTGAGGACGGCTTTTTTCATGCCCAGACCAGGGGCCTAGTGCAGCTTCAGGCGCGGCTCGGTCTTGCGTCTCAGGTGATCGCCGGCAAACAGCGCCAGGGCACGCAGCGGGCCATAGAGGGCGACTTGGTGCATCCGGTAGAGCGACACATAGAAAGTCCGCGCCAGCCAGCCTTCCAGGGTCAGGCTGCCGAGGGCGCCGCCCATGAGATTGCCCACCGCGCTGAAGCGCGACAGCGAGATCAGCGAGCCGTAGTCCTTGTAGACATAGTCGGGCAGCGGCTTGCCTTCCAGGCGCGCCTTGAAAGTCTTGACCAGCAGCGAGGCCTGCTGGTGGGCGGACTGGGCGCGCGGTGGCACGGTACGGGTGTCGCCGGGGGTCAGGGGGCAGGCCGCGCAGTCGCCGAGGGCGAAGACGTTCGGGTCGCGGGTGGTCTGCAGCGTCGAGTTGACCACCAGCTGGTTGATGCGATTGGTCTCGAGGCCCGCCAGGTCCTTGAGAAAGGCCGGGGCGCGGATACCGGCGGCCCAGACCTTGAGACTGGCCGGAACGAATTCGCCTGCGGTCTGCAGGCCGTCGGCGCGGACTTCCTTGACCGCCGAACCGGTCAGCACCCGTACGCCGAGTTTCTCCAGGGTGCGGTGCGCCTGGCCGGCGATCCGCTCGGGCAGCGCCGGCAGGATGCGTGGACCGGCCTCGACGAGGGTGATGCGCAGGTCTTCGGGACGGATGCGGTCCATGCCGTAGGCTTGCAACTCTTCGGCGGCGTTGCGCAATTCGGCCGCCAATTCCACGCCGGTAGCACCGGCGCCGACAATGGCCACCTCGATGTATTCACCCGGCTGCTCGCTGACGTGGGCGCGCAGGTAGTGGGTCAGCAGCTTGCGGTGGAAGCGTTCGGCCTGGGCTCGGGTGTCGAGGAAGATGCAGTTTTCCGCAGCGCCTGGCGTACCGAAGTCGTTGGTGGTACTGCCGATGGCCAGCACCAGGGAGTCGTAGCCGATCTCCCGTTCCGGAACCAGGACGGCGCCGTCGTCCTCGATCGCGGCCAGCTGCACCTTGCGGCGCTCGCGATCCAGGCCGGTCATGCGTCCGAACTGGAATTCGAAGTGGTTCCACTTGGCCTGGGCGACATAGCTGAGTTCGTCCTCGGTGGAATTGAGCGAGCCGGCGGCCACCTCGTGCAGTAGCGGTTTCCACAGGTGGGTGGCGTTGGCGTCGATCAGCACGATCTGCGCCTGGTCGCGCTTGCCGAGGCTGCGTCCCAGGCGGGTAGCCAGTTCCAGGCCGCCGGCGCCGCCGCCGACGATAACGATGCGATGGGTCATGGAGAGCACTCATGGAGAAGGAAAGCGGGGCCGGACCGGGCGCGTCGCCGCAAGCGGGCGCAGTCCCGGGTCGGTAGATATCTGGGGGTCGTCGCAACGCGCGATAGTCGCGCCATCTAGCAGAGAAGATGGGCGAAAAGTCGTGACTTTCAAGGGAGGCGGCGTGCATCTGCTCTGGCAAGGATGTCTGCGGCGACGAGAGGTAGCGCTAGTTTAACCGGGCTGACCCGGCCATTCGACCCTGGAGAAACTGGGGTCAATCCAGGACCTCCACCCGATCGCCCAGGCGGATGATGCCGCTTTCCAGCACCCGGGTCGTGAGGCCGCCATGGCCGCGCACGGCCTGGAAGGTCCCCGGGCCCAGGCGTTCTTCCAGGCGCGCGCAGGGCTGGCACCAGCCCGTGGTCTCCAGGATCGCCTGGCCGATGCGAAAGCGCCGGTTCTTCAGGCTGAACAGATTGATCCCGGCGATGGCCAGATTGCGGCGCAGATCGGCGGGTGCGACCGTCTTGCCGATCAGCGCGGCCACCACCGGCAGGTGTTCCCACTGGATGAGGGTGACCTGGCGCTGGTTGCGCGGGGTAGGGCGGGCGTGATCGCCGGTCAGGCCCGCGTCACGCCGGGCTTCCACGGCCTCGATCTCGACCATGGGCGCGCGGGAGGCGGGTCGCACGCCGATCCAGCGCACCTCGCCGGACTGGGGGACCTGGGCGAGCAGTTCTTTGAGCGGGATCATGGGGCTCCTCGACGCGATGGTGGTGCCAATTCGAGCGGTAGGGCAGGATAGCGGCCTCGATAGACCTTTCAAGAGAGGATGCCATGCGCGCTGGAGTTCTGGCGTTGTTGCTGTCGTGTCTGCTGCTGCCCCTGACCGCCCTGGCGCTCGAACCCGGCGAGCGGGTGGCGCCCTTCACCCTGCTCGATCAGCGTGACCAGCCCTATACCTTCGACGACCAGCTGCAGGTCCTGCTGGTGGCGCGCAGCATGAGCGGCTCCGGCCTGGTCAAGGAAGCCATGCGCGAGCAGCCGGCGAACTATATCGACGGCAGCCGGGTGGCCTACATCGCCGATATCAGCAGCATGCCGGCGGCCATCACGCGGATGTTCGCCGTACCGGCCATGCGCAAGTACGGCTACCGAATCCTGCTCGATCGCGAATCGCGGATCGTGCCGCGCTTTCCGGGCGCTGCCGACAAGGTGCTCTGGGTGACCCTCGATCATGGCCGCTTCGTCAGCCAGCGCGAATTCAGCGACGCCACCGCGCTGCGCGACGCGCTCAAGGCCAAGGCCCGCTGATGGAGCGGGCGTTCGTCGAGGGCTGGTATCGCGAGGCGCGCCGCTGTCCTTCGCCCAACCACAACGAACGCCCGGCGGGGACGGTGGTGTCCCTGCTGGTGATCCACAACATCAGTCTGCCGCCCGGGCAATTCGGCACCGGCTGCGTCCAGGCGTTCTTCCAGAATTGCCTGGATCATTCGGCCCATCCCTTCTTCACGGAGATCGCCGAACTGAAGGTGGCGGCGCACTTTCTCATCGAGCGCGACGGGGCGGCGACCCAGTTCGTCTCCTGCGAGCAGCGCGCCTGGCATGCCGGTATCTCCTGCTTCGACGGGCGCGAGAACTGCAACGACTTCTCCCTGGGCATCGAACTGGAAGGCACGGACGACCTGGCCTACACCGACGCCCAGTATCTTGCCCTGGGGCGGCTGACGCGGGCGCTGCAGCGCGCCTATCCGGCGATCAGCGCCGAGCGCATCCAGGGCCACAGCGCTATCGCCCCGGGGCGCAAGACCGATCCGGGACCGGCGTTCGACTGGCTGCGTCTGCACGCCGAGCTGCAGGACGGCGACGTCTAGGCCAGCCGGTCCGCGTCCCAGCCGAGCACCGCGCAGGCATTACGCGTAGTGGTCGCCGCGAGCGTCTCGGCCGAAACCTGCCACAGCGGCGCCAGGGCGGCGCAGATGGCCGGCAGATGGGTAGGGCTGTTGCGCACGTCCGGATGCATGGCGGGTGGCATGTCGGGCGCATCGGTCTCCAGCACGATGCCCTCCAGCGGCAACTGTGGCAGTACCCGCTGCAGTCTCTTCGCCTGCGGCCAGGTGGGCGCGCCGCCCAGGCCGATCTTGAAGCCCAGGCGCAGGTATTCGCGAGCTTCTTCATAGCTGCCGGAAAAGGCGTGGGCGATGCCGGCTCGGGGTGGCTTGAGACGCTTCAGGATCCTGACCACATCGGCATGGGCGCGGCGCACGTGCAGCAGCACCGGCAAGTCCAGCTCCATGGCCAGGCGCACCTGCTGTTCGAAGAACCAGGCCTGGCGCGTCTTGTCCGGCGTCTCGATGAAATAGTCCAGACCGATCTCGCCCAGGGCGCAGAGGCGGGGATCGCTCCGGCGTTCCAGGCAAAAGGTCCGGAGCGCCTCGATATCGGCCTCCTGATGGCGCTGCAGGTACAGCGGATGCAGGCCGGGCGCCGCATGGAGGCCGGCGTTATCCGTGGCAACCCGCCAGAGTTGCGGCCACTGGCTGCGCTCGACGCCGATCAGCACCTGGCGGATCACCCCGAGTCGCGCGCATTCGGCCAGCAGGCCCGGTCGCGCGGCGTCGAAGTCCGGATAGTCCAGATGGTTGTGGGTATCGATCAGCAGGCTCATGGCAGACGGCGTTTGAGCACCCTCGGGATGGCCTGCACACCGGGCAGGTAGTGATCGTTTTCCAGGGCGTCCAGCATCAGCTCCAGGGCGCGCTCGGTGATGACCTCGTGCTGCTGGGAGATGGCGTTGACCTTGAACGGCAGGTAGTCCAGCAACTGGGTATCGCCGAAGGTGGCCAGGCGCAGGGTGTCGCCTGCGGCCAGTGGATGATCGCGCAGCACATCCAGCACGCCTTGCAGCAGGACGTAGGAGGTGGTCAGCAGCGCCTCGGGCCAGTGGCCGAGTTCTTCGATCATGGCCAGCGCCTGGGCGCGACCGCCTTCCCGGCTGTAGTGGGGTGCATGCCGCTCCCAGTGGCGCGCCGGGTGGTCGGCGAGGGCCGCGGCGAAGCCGGCGGCGCGGGCGCGGCTGATGGCCAGGTCGGGACGGGCGCCGATCAGCGCGATGCTGTGGGTGTTCGGTGTCAGCAGCGTGGCCGCCAGTTGCCGGCCGGCGGTGTGGTCGTCGCTGACCACCGAGCAGAATTGCGCCGGATCGAGCTGGCGATCGATGGCGATGATCGGGATGTTGTGTTCCTGCAGCTGGCGGTACGGGGCGTCGTCCTCGGCGAGGCTGCTGGCGGTGAACAGGCCGTCGCAGCGGCGCGCGCGAAACAGCGCGATCAGCTGACGTTCGCTGTCGGGATTGTCGTCGGTGCAGGCGATCAGCAGCTGATAGCCGCGCGCCCGTGCCCGGCGTTCCAGCTGCTTGGCCAGGCGCGCATAGCTGGGGTTCTCCAGGTCGGGCAGCAGGAAGCCCAGGGTGTGGGTGGCACCACGGCGCAGGCCGGCGGCGCGCTGGTCGGGCTGGTAGCCGTGGGCTTCGACCACGGCCATGACCCGCGCCACGGTCGCCGCACTGATGCGTCTTTGCGCCGCCTTGCCGTTGATGACGTAGCTGGCGGTGGTGAGGGATACGCCGGCCAATTGGGCGATGTCGCTGAGTTTCACGCCTGTTCCTCATGGGACCTGAATGGCCTGGCGCTGTACGGCGCTGGCGAGACGGTCTTTATTGTGTGTTGTGCTTCAAGGATCGGCGATTATCGAGTAACGTTCCAGTCCCATTGGGTGAAACGTTTCAGCTTTCTGTTGTCCGAGGGCTGGCACGAATCTGCCAAGGGCCCTGCCACGCCGCTCCCGACGCGATTGCAGGGCTGAGCGAGCCGGCAAGCATCTATTACAAGAAAGGCACGGCGCCAGGATCAGGCGCGCGGCGCCGGAGGTATCCTTCCATGTTCGAACTCAATGCCCAGCATATCCGCATGGCCCAGCAGGCGCCGGACAAGGCGACCGCACTGGCCATGCTCGCCGAGTCCCTGGTGACCGACGGTCTGGTCGCCCCGGGTTATCTCGAAGGGCTCAAGGCCCGCGAGGCCCAGGGCTCCACCTACCTCGGCCAGGGTATCGCCATTCCCCATGGTACGCCTCAGACCCGCGACCAGGTGTTCGTCACCGGCGTGCGGATGATGCAATTCCCGCACGGGGTGGACTGGGGTGACGGTCAACTGACCTACCTGGCCATCGCCATCGCCGCCAAATCCGACGAACACCTGCGCATCCTGCAGCTGCTCACCCGGGCCCTCGGTGAAAGCGACCTGCAACAGGCCCTGCGCGAGGCCCGCGAACCCCAGCAGATCCTCGACCTGCTGCAGGGCGCGCCCCAGGCGCTGGCGCTGGACGAAGAACTGGTGCAACTGGCCATCGATGCCGAGGACCTGGAAGACCTGGCCTGGCAGGGTGCGCGCATGCTCAAGCACATGGAATGCGTGGGGGCCGGCTTCGCCGGTGCCCTGCAGGCCAGCCAGCCGCTGCCGCTGGGCGACGGCCTCTGGTGGCTGAACAGCGAGACTGCGGTCAAGCGCCCCGGCCTGGCCTTCGTCACCCCGCTGCAGACCCTGCAGGTGCAGGAGCAGCCGGTGCGCGGCCTGTTCTGCCTGGCCAGCCTGGGCGAGGGCCATCGTGCCCTGCTCGAACGCCTCTGCGATCTGCTCGTCGCCGGCCGTGGCCAGGAGCTGGCGCAGGCCACCTCCCGCCGCGCCGTGCTCGAAGCCCTGGGCGGCGAAGTCGCCCCGGACTGGCCCAGTGCCCAGGTGGTGCTGGCCAACGCCCATGGCCTGCATGCCCGTCCGGCCAAGGAGCTGGCGCGGCTGGCCAAGGCCTATGACGGCGAGATCCGCGTGCGCGTCGATAACGGCGCCCCGGTCTCGGCCAAGAGCCTGTCGCGGCTGCTGGCGCTGGGGGCCCGTCGCGGCCAGACCCTGGAATTCCTCGTCGAGCCTGGCACCCCGGCCGAGGCCGCGCTCAACGATCTGATCGGCGCTGTGCAGGCCGGTCTCGGTGAGGAAGTGGAATTGGTCACCGCCAGCGCACCGGCCCCGGCCGGCGCCGCCCGGGTCACCGCCATCAGCCTGGTGGACCCGTCCGAACAACTGCCGCTGGCCCCGGGCGATCGCGCCCAGGCCGTGGCCGCCGCCCCCGGCCTGGCCGTGGGCCCGGCCCATGTGGTGGCACCCCAGCACTTCGACTATCCCGCTACCGGCGCAGGCGCCGCCGCCGAACGCCAGCGCCTGGATGCGGCCCTGGCCGCGGTACGCGCGGATATCGAGGCGCTGATTGCGCGCAGCGAGGCCAGCGCTCTACGCGAGATCTTCCTGACCCACCTGGAGATGCTGGAAGACCCGGATCTGCAGCAGGGCATCGCCGCCCGCCTCAAGGCCAACGCCAGCGCTGCGGCCGCCTGGGACGCCCAGATCGAGGAAGCCGCCAGCCAGCAGGAAGCCCTGCAGGACAAACTGCTCGCCGAGCGCGCCGCCGACCTGCGCGACGTCGGCCGGCGGGTACTGGCCCAGCTGTGCGGCGTCGAATCCGCCCGCGAGCCTGAAGAACCCTATGTGCTGGTGATGGACGAGGTCGGCCCGGGCGATGTGGCGCGGCTGGACCGCGAGCGCGTCTGCGGCATCCTCACCGCCCGTGGCGGCGCCAGCTCCCACAGCGCCATCGTCGCCCGCGCCCTGGGCATTCCGGCCATCGTCGGCGCCGGTCGCCGCGTGCTGGACCTGGCGCCGCGCAGCGTGCTGCTGCTGGATGGCGACAAGGGCACCCTGGAAATCGCCCCGGATGCCCGTCGCATCGAGGCCGTGCAGCGTGAGCGCGAGGTCCAGGCCGAGCGTCGCCGCGCCGCCGAAGCGCGCCGTTTCGAAAGCGCCACCACCCGTGACGGCCACCACGTCGAGATCGCCGTGAACCTGGGCGATACCGCCCAGGCCGCCGCCGCGGTGGAGCAGGGCGCCGAAGCCGTCGGCCTGCTGCGGACCGAACTGGTGTTCATGAGCCACGACAGCGCGCCCGACGAGGCCACCCAGGAAGCGGAATACCGCCGCGCCCTCGATGGCCTGGCCGGCAAGCCGCTGGTGGTGCGTACCCTGGACGTCGGTGGCGACAAGCCGCTGCCCTATCTGCCGCTGCCACCGGAAGAGAACCCCTTCCTCGGCATCCGCGGCATCCGCCTGACCCTGCGCCGTCCGGAACTGCTGGAAACCCAGTTGCGTGCCCTGCTCAAGGCCGCCGACGGCCGGCCGCTGCGGATCATGTTCCCCATGATCGGCCGGGTCGAGGAATGGCGCCAGGCGCGTGACATCCTCGACCGCCTGCGCCAGGAGATCCCCACCACCGACCTGCAGGTCGGCATCATGATCGAGGTGCCCTCGGCCGCGCTGCTGGCGCCGGTGCTGGCTCCGGAAGTGGACTTCTTCAGCGTCGGTACCAATGACCTGACGCAATACACCCTGGCCATCGATCGCGGCCACCCGCTGCTGTCCGGCGAGGCCGATGGCCTGCACCCCAGCGTGCTGCGCCTGATCGACATGACGGTGCGCGCCGCCCATGCCCACGGCAAGTGGGTGGGCGTCTGCGGCGAGCTGGCGGCCGATCCCCTGGCGGTGCCGGTACTGGTCGGCCTGGGCGTGGACGAGCTGTCGGTCTCGGCCCGCAGCGTGCCGCTGGTCAAGGCCCGGGTGCGCGAACTGGAGCTGCGCCTGGTGCAGTCCTGCGCCGCCCGCGCCCTGGAACTGGCCACTGCCGCGGAAGTGCGGCAGAGCGTGGAGGCCCTGCGATGAGCCGTATCCTCACCCTGACCCTTAATCCGGCGCTGGACCTCACCGTCCAGTTGCCGGAGCTCAAGCCCGGCGCGGTGAATCGCAGCGAGGCGATGATCGTCCATGCCGCCGGCAAGGGCATCAACGTCGCCCAGGTGCTGGCCGATCTCGGCCACGACCTGACGGTGAGCGGCTTTCTCGGTGCTGACAACGCCACCGCCTTCGAGGCCCTGTTCGCCCGCCGCGGCTTCACCGATGCCTTCGTCCGGGTCGCCGGCGAAACCCGCAGCAATCTCAAGCTGGCCGAGGCCGCTGGGCGCATCACCGACATCAACGGACCCGGCCCGGAGGTGTCCGCCGCCGCCCAGCAGGAATTGCTCGAAACCCTCGATCGCCTGGCCCCTGGCCACGACGCCGTGGTGGTGGCCGGCAGCCTGCCGCGCGGGGTGACCCCCGAGTGGCTGGCCGCGCTGGTCGGTCGGCTCAAGTCGCTGGGCCTGCCGGTGGCCCTGGACACCAGTGGCGCCGCCCTGCGCGCCGCCCTGGCCGCCGGTCCCTGGCTGATCAAGCCCAATACCGAAGAATTGGCCGAAGCCTGTGGTGCACCCGCCGAGACCACCACCGAGCAGACGCTGCTGGTCGAGCAACTGCGCGCCCTCGGCATCGAGCATCTGGTGATCTCCCAGGGCGCCGACGGCGTGCGCTGGTACGGTCAGCAGACCCTGGAGGCGCAGCCGCCCAAGGTCACCGTGGCGAGCACCGTCGGGGCGGGGGATTCCCTGCTGGCCGGCATGCTGCACGGTCTGCTCACCGGCCAGTCGCCGGAACGCACCCTGACTACGGCCACCGCCATCGCGGCCCTGGCGGTCACCCAGATCGGCTTCGGCATCAACGATTCCGCGCAACTCGCCACCTTCGAAGACCAGGTGCGGGTACGCGTCCTTCCCGACTTTCCGCTAGAACAAGAATCAGGGGTAAACCCATGAACATCGCCATCGTCACGACCTGCCCGACCGGCATGGTCACCAGCGTGCTCAGCGCGCGCCTGCTGGACGCCGCCGCCCAGCGCCGTGGCTGGACCACCAGCGTCGAGATCCACGACGGCCCCGAGGCCACCCTGCTGACCGACGACCAGGTGGCGCGCGCCGAACTGGTGGTGGTGGTCCATACCGGAGCGGTCGACCTGTCCCGCTTCGTCGGCAAGCGTGTCTACCGCGCCGCTCCGGCCGAAGCCCTGCGCGACGTCGATGCCTTCCTGCAGCGCGCCGCCAGCGAAGCCAAGGTGCTGGAACAGGCCCCGGCGGCCAGCGGCGCTGCGCCAAGCGTACCGGCCAGTGCCAGCGAGACGCCACGGCTGGTGGCCATCACCGCCTGCCCGACCGGTGTCGCTCACACCTTCATGGCGGCCGAGGCCCTGCAGAACGCGGCCAAGAAGCTCGGTTATCGCCTGCACCTGGAAACCCAGGGCTCGGTAGGGGCGCGCAATCCGCTGCCGGCCGAGGCCATTCGCGATGCCGACGTGGTGCTGCTGGCCACCGACATCGAGGTCAATGTCGAGCGCTTCGCCGGCAAGCGCGTCTATCGCTGCGGCACCGGCGTCGCCCTCAAGCAACCCGAGGCGACGATCAAGAAGGCGCTGGCCGAGGGCGAAACCCTGGCCGGTAGCGCCGTGCCAGCGGCGGGCGAGGGCGCCAAACCCGCCAAGAAGGAAGGCGCGGGCGTCTACAAGCACCTGCTCACCGGGGTGTCCTACATGCTGCCGATGGTGGTGGCGGGCGGTCTGCTGATCGCCCTGTCCTTCGTCTTCGGCATCGAGGCCTTCAAGGAGCAGGGCACCCTGGCCGCGGCCCTGATGCAGATCGGCGGCGAATCGGCGTTCAAGCTGATGGTCCCGGTGCTGGCCGGCTACATCGCCTATTCCATCGCCGACCGTCCGGGTCTCGCGCCCGGCATGATCGGTGGCTGGCTGGCCGCCAGTCTGGGCAGCGGCTTCATCGGCGGCATCATCGCCGGCTTCCTGGCGGGCTACGTGGCCAAGGCCATCGCCCAGCACGTCAAGCTGCCGGCCAGCGTCGAGGCGCTCAAGCCGATCCTGATCATCCCGCTGTTCGCCAGCCTCATCGTCGGCCTGGTGATGATCTATCTGGTCGGCACTCCGGTGGCCGGCGCCCTCAGTCGACTCACCGACTTCCTCAACAATCTCGGCACCAGCAATGCCGTGCTGCTCGGCCTGATCCTCGGCGCCATGATGTGCATCGACTTTGGCGGCCCGATCAACAAGGCCGCCTACGCCTTCACCGTCGGCCTGCTGGCGTCCAAGACCTACGGACCCATGGCCGCCACCATGGCGGCCGGCATGGTGCCGCCCATCGGCATGGGCATCGCCACCCTGCTGGCGCGGCACAAGTTCGCCCAGAGCGAGCGCGAGGCCGGCAAGGCGGCCTCGGTGCTGGGGCTGTGCTTCATCTCCGAGGGGGCGATTCCCTTCGCCGCCAAGGATCCGCTGCGGGTGATCCCGGCCAGCGTCATCGGCGGCGCCCTGACCGGCGCCCTGGTGATGCTGTTCAACTGCAAGCTGATGGCGCCCCACGGTGGCCTCTTCGTGCTGCTGATCCCCAACGCCATCAGCCACGCCTGGCTGTACCTGGGCGCCATCGCCGCCGGCAGTCTGGTGACCGGGGTCATCTACGCGGTGCTCAAGCGCAACGAAGCCGCCACCGAGCTGGTCCCCGCGGCCTGATCCGGACCCTGACGATACCGCTGTAACAAGAGGTTACACTGGGAGGCTCTCGCTTCCTGGTGTCCTCTTCTCCATGTCCGATCCCGTCTTTCCCGATACCGATCCCGGAGTCGCCGCCCGGCGTCGGCTGCATCTGCTGCGCCATCGCCGGCGCCGTCGGCTGCGCGAGTGGCGCCAGCGCATCGCCTTCTGGGTCGGCGCGGTGCTGGTAGGGCTGGCCGGTCTGGCCTTCGCCTGGCTGGCCGATGCCTCCTTCGGCCTCTTCCAGAAAATGCTACGGCACAGTGCGATCTGGCCCTGGCTGGTGACGCCGCTCGGCTTCGCCGGACTGGTCTGGTTGACGCAAGGCGTGTTGCGCGATGCCCGTGGCAGCGGCATTCCCCAGGTCATCGCCACCCTCGAAAGACCCGAAGCGGATCTGCGTGCCCGGCTGCTGGCGCCACCCATCGCCCTGGCCAAGCTGCTGCTCACCGCCGGCGCCCTGCTGGTGGGCGGCTCGGTGGGCCGCGAAGGACCTACGGTACACGTGGGCGCCGCGCTGCTCTATGGCTTCGGCAAGCGCCTCGGCCTGCATGGCCGCCGCACCCTGTCCGGACTCATCCTCGCCGGCGGTGCCGCCGGGATCGCCGCCGCCTTCAACACGCCCCTGGGCGGGGTGGTCTTCGCCATCGAGGAACTGACCCACACCTTCGAGCAGCGCTTCAGCGGCCTGGTGCTGACCGCCGTGCTGCTCGGCGGCATCGTCACCCTGGGCATCGTCGGCCCCTACAGCTATCTCGGCGCCTTGGATCTGCACCTGACCTGGGGCCTGGGCTGGATCGGCGTGGCAGTGATCGGCGTCGTCGGCGGACTGCTGGGCGGTTGCTACGGCCGCCTGGTGCTGCCCACCGACCGGGGCTGGCTGGGGCGCCTGAACGCCCTGCGCGGGCGGCGTCCGGTGGCTTTCGCCGCCGGCTGCGGACTGGTGCTGGCGGCGCTGGGGTTGCTTTCCGGCCAGCATGTGTTCGGCACCGGCTATGCCGAGACCCATGCCATCCTGGCCGGCGAGCCGGTGACCGGGGGCGACTTCCTGCTGTGGAAATTCCTCGCCAATGTCGTCTCCTACCTGGCCGGGGTGCCAGGTGGCCTGTTCTCGCCCTCGCTGGCGGTGGGGGCGGCGCTGGGCCCCTGGCTGGTCGACTGGCTGCCGGGCATCAGCCTGCCGCAATGCGCCCTGTTGGGCCTGGCCGCCTACCTTGCCGGCGTCACCCGTACCCCGCTGACCGCCACCGTCATCACCCTGGAGCTGGCCCACAGCCCGGACATGGCGCTGCCGGTGCTGGCGGCCTGTCTGCTGGCCGCCGCCGTCTCCGGTTGGCTGATGCCGGTGCCGCTCTACCATGCGCTGTCGCAGCAGGTGCTCAATGCCCTCACGCCCCGGCGCGACTAGACTCTGTACGAAAAATGCCTGCGCTTGGTGATGCTTCGTTGAAAAACACTTCGGAATGCTCATTTACCACTCGTAAACTCCGCTTCCTCAGCGTTTTTCGCCTCGCCTGACCGTCGCTCGGCGATTGTTCGTACAGAGCCCGGCCCTAGCGTCCACCGCCGATATCCAGCAGGGCGCCGGTGGTGTAGGAGGCTTCGTCCGACAGCAGCCAGAGAATGCCGGCGGCGATTTCCTCGGCGTCACCCGCACGCCCCAATGGTGTGGTCACGCCCAGGCGCTCGGCACGCCCCGGCTGGCCACCGCTGGCATGGATGTCGGTGAGGGTCACGCCCGGTCGCACCGCGTTGACCCTTACCCCGTGCGGACCGAGTTCCTTGGCCAGGCCGAGGGTCAGGGTGTCCAGCGCCGCCTTGCTGGCGGCGTAGTCGACGTATTCGTTGGGGGAGCCCAGGCGGGCGGCGATGGAGGAGACATTGACGATGGCCCCCCGCGGCCGCCGCGTTCCCGCGACAGGTGACGGGCCGCTTCGCGCGCGCAGAGAAAGGCGCCATAGACGTTGACCTCGAACATCCGTCGCAGGCGCTCTGCGCTCATGTCCACCAATGGCTGGGAATGGTCGACGATCCCGGCATTGTTGACGAAGCCGTCCAGCCCGCCGAAGCGCGCCACCGTGCGCTCGAACAGCGCCAGCACCTGGGCCTCGTCGGCCACGTCGCCGCGCAGTGCCAGGCCTTCCACGCCCAGACCCTCGATCTCGGCCAGGGTGGCCCGGGCCGCGGCCTCGTCCTGGCGATAGTTGAAGGCGACATTCCAGCCGCGGCGAGCGGCGCCAAGGGCCGTGGCGCGGCCGATACCGCGACTTGCACCGGTGATGAGCAGGGTCTTGCGCATGATGAAAACCTCGGGCTAGAGAGCGGAGAGGGGAGACGGCTAACCGTCTGATGTGTCGAAAAAAGCTTGGACGTGCCCGACGTTTCGCCTAAAAGTAGGGTGAACGGCACGCGCCGCATTATCCGCGGCCACTTCGCGATCTGATTCCCAGGCTTGTCTGAAAGGTCACCGAGTGAAGGTGAGACAAGGCAAAAATCAGCGAGGAAGCGCAGTTTACGAGCGGTAAATGAGCATTCTGAGTTGATTTTCAACGCAGCATCACCGATGCGCAGGTACTTTTCAGACAAAGCTCAAGCGCTTGTAGAGGTCAATCCTGATGACAAGACCCCGCTTCATCTCGCCCAACGAAGTTTCCGCGCTCCGTACCAACATCCTCTCCAAGCTCACCTACGCGGTCGGCAAGGACCCCGACAACGCCCTCGACCACGACTGGTTCCAGGCCACCGCCCTGGCCGCCCGTGACTACATCGTCGACCGCTGGATGAGTCGCACGCGCGACGCCTATCGCACCGGCCAGAAGCGGGTCTACTACCTTTCACTGGAATTCCTCATCGGTCGCTTGCTGATCGACAGCCTGTCCAACCTCGGCATCCTCGAAGAGACCCGCCGTGCCCTGGCCGACCTCGGCGTCGACCTGGAGCGCATCCGCGGGCTGGAGCCGGACGCCGCCCTGGGTAACGGCGGTCTCGGCCGGCTGGCCGCCTGCTTCATGGAAAGCATGGCCACCCTGGGCATCGCCAGCCATGGCTATGGCATCCGTTACGAGCATGGTTTGTTCCGCCAGGTGATCGCCGATGGCTTCCAGCTGGAGCAGCCGGAGAACTGGCTGGATTTCGGCAACCCCTGGGAGTTCGAACGGGCCGAGGTGGTGTACGAGATCGGTTTCGGCGGTCACGTCGCGCCCTACGGCGAAGGCGATCCGCGCCGCCAGGTGTGGACGCCCGGCGAACGCATCCGTGCGGTGGCCTATGACACCCCGGTGATCGGCTGGGGCGGGGAGGGCGCCAACACCCTGAGACTCTGGCGCGCCCGACCGCTGGAGATCCTCCACCTGGAAACCTTCAACGCCGGCGACCATGTCGGCGCCGTGGCCAACGAGGCGCGCGCCGAGAGCATCTCGCGGGTGCTCTATCCGGCCGACAGCAGCGAAGCCGGCCAGGAACTGCGCCTGCGCCAGGAGTACTTCTTCGTCGCCGCCTCGCTGGCCGACCTGACCCGCCGTCATCTCAAGCAGCACAACGACTTGCTCAGCCTGCCCGAGCACGTGTCCATCCAGCTCAACGACACCCACCCGGCCATTGCCGTGGCCGAGCTGATGCGGCTGCTGGTGGACGTCCACGGCATTCCCTGGGACGCCGCCTGGAGCACCACCGTCGGCACCCTCAGCTACACCAACCACACCCTGCTGCCCGAGGCGCTGGAGACCTGGCCGGTGCAGCTGATGGAGCGCCTGCTGCCGCGGCACATGCAGATCATCTACCTGATCAATGCGCAGTTCCTCGACTCCCTGCGCGCCCGCGGCGAGACCGATGGCGCCATGATCTCCTATGTCTCCCTGATCGACGAAAGCCAGGGTCGCCGGGTGCGCATGGGCAACCTGGCCTTCCTCGGCTCGCACAGCACCAATGGCGTGTCGGGACTGCACACCGACCTGATGCGCAAGACGGTCTTCCGCTCGCTGCACCGACTCTATCCGGATCGCATCAACAACAAGACCAACGGCATCACCTTCCGCCGCTGGTTGCACCAGGCCAATCCGGCGCTCACCGACCTGCTGGTGGATACCCTGGGCCAGGGCGTGCTGCACGATCCGGAAAAGACCCTGCCGCAGCTCAAGCCCTATGCCAACGACAGCAACTTCCGCGAGCGCTTCGCCCTGCAGCGTCAACGCAACAAGGACACCTTCACCAGCCTGGTGAAACAGCGGATGGAGATCGATCTCGACCCCGCCGCGCTTTTCGACGTCCAGATCAAGCGCATCCACGAGTACAAGCGGCAGCTGATGAACCTGCTGCAGACCATCGCGCTGTATCAGGCCATCCGCGACAACCCCAACGGCGACTGGACGCCGCGGGTCAAGATCTTCGCCGGCAAGGCCGCCGCCAGCTATCACCAGGCCAAGCTGATCATCAAGCTGGCCAATGATGTGGCCAAGGTGGTCAACAACGATCCCCTGACCCGCGACCTGCTCAAGGTTGTCTTCCTGCCCAACTACAACGTCAGCCTGGCCGAGGTCATCATTCCGGCGGCGGACCTGTCCGAGCAGATCTCCACCGCCGGCATGGAAGCCTCGGGCACCAGCAACATGAAGTTCGGCCTCAATGGCGCCCTCACCATCGGCACCCTGGACGGCGCCAATGTGGAGATGTGCGAGCTGATCGGTGAGGAGCACATGTTCATCTTCGGCCTCAAGGCGGCCGAGGTGGAGGAGCGCCAGCGCAGCGGCGGCATCTCCTCGGACATCATCGAGAATTCGCCACGCCTGGCCCAGGTCCTGGCGGGTCTGCGCGGTGGCCAGTTCTCCCCGAGGATCCGGCTCGCTACAACAGCCTGCTCGACGTGCTTACCTGGCACGACCGCTTCCTGGTCTGCGCCGACTTCGATGCCTACTGGGACGCCCAGCGCCAGGTTGAAATGCGCTGGCAGCAGCCGGACAAATGGTGGCAATCGGCGGTGATCAACACCTCCAGCATGGGCTGGTTCTCCTCCGACCGCACCATCCGCGAATACGCCACGGAGATCTGGAAGGCGCTGTAGTCGTTATAGGGTCTATCGCGGCCATGGCGGTCCGCCGCTGCGGCCGCTCCTACAGGCCATCCGTAGGAGCGGCCCATGGCCGCGATAAGGGCCACGACAGAGCCGGCGCCCAGGCAGGATGTGCTGGGCTTCGCTACGCTCAACCCAGCCTACGGCGGCTGGCCATGGCCACGATCAGCCACTCCCCGACTGAGAACCCCTGCCTTCCACGACGTCTACATCCTTGCAGTATCCGCCCCGCAAGCCCGTCACCGGAGTCCCCATGCCCCGTACCTTCACCCGCCTCGAAGCGGGCAATCCCGCCCATTACGGTGCCACCGTCGTCGACGGCGGGATCAACTTCGCCGTCTGGTCGCCGGCCGCCGAAGCGGTCGAACTCTGCCTCTATGACGCCAAGGGTGAGGCCGAGACCCAGCGCCTGGCCTTTCGCGAGCACGAGGGCGGCGTCTGGCACGGTTTTCTGCCCGGCGCCAAGCCGGGGCTGAGATATGGGTTGCGCGCCCGAGGCGCCTATCGTCCCCGGGACGGTCTCAGATTCAATGCCAACAAACTGCTGGTGGACCCCTGGGCCCTGGCTGTGGACCGGCCGTTCCAGCTGCACCCCAGCACCTATGGCTTCCACCCCGAAGACCCCAACCGCCCGGACGAGCGCGACAGCGGCGCCCATGTCCCGAAGGCCATCGTCCTGCCTTCGCTCGACGCCCTGACGCCCGCACCCAAGCGTCGCGACGCCGGGCTGATCTACGAGCTGCACGTCCGCGGTCAGACCCGGCTGCATCCCAAGGTTCCGACCCGTCAGCGTGGGACCCTGGCGGCGTTGCGGCATCCTGCGCTGATCGAGCATTGGCAGCGTCTCGGCGTCACCACCCTGGAACTGCTGCCCATCGCCGCCTGGGCCGACGACCGTCACCTGCCGGCCCTGGGGCTGGCCAATTACTGGGGCTACAACCCGGTGGTCATGGCCGCCGTCGATCCTCGCCTGGCCGGGCGCGATGCCCTGAGCGAATTGCGCGAGACCGTGGCCACCCTGCAGGCGGCCGGCTTCGAGGTGCTGCTCGACGTGGTCTTCAACCATACCGGCGAAGGGGATGAACTGGGCCCGACCTTCAACCTCCGTGGCCTGGACAACGCCGGCTACTACCGCCTGCAGCCAGACGATCCGGCCCGCTATATCAACGACATGGGTTGCGGCAACTGCCTGGCACTCTACAGCCCGCCGGCGCTGCGCCTGACCCTGGACAGCCTGCGCCACTGGGTCACCGCCGCCGGCGTCGACGGCTTCCGCTTCGACCTGGCACCGGCGCTGGGTCGCCTGGAAAGCGGTTTCGATCGTGACGCACCACTGCTCCAGGCGCTGGCCCAGGATCCGGTCCTGCGCCAGGTGCGACTGGTGGCCGAGCCCTGGGACATCGGCCCCGGTGGTCATCAGGTCGGTGCCTTCCGCGCGCCCTGGCAGGAGTGGAACGACGCCTTTCGTGATGACGTCCGCCGTTTCTGGCGCGGCGACGAAGGCCTGCGCGGTGCCCTGGCGACCCGTCTGGCCGGCAGTGCCGATCTGTTCGGCACGGGCGATCGCCCATTGCGCACCAGCGTCAACTTCATCACCGCCCACGACGGCTTCACCCTGGCCGACCTGGTCAGCTACGCCGAAAAGCACAACGACGCCAACGGCGAAGACAATCGCGACGGCACCACCGACAACAAGAGCTGGAACAACGGCGCGGAGGGCCCGAGCGACGATCCCGCCATCCAAGAGGCCCGTGCCGCCGATCAGCGCGCCCTGCTGGCGACCCTGATCCTCGCCGGGGGTGAACCCATGCTCACCGCTGGCGACGAATTCGGTCGTACCCAGCAGGGCAACAACAACGCCTACGTGCAGGACAACGAACTGTCCTGGCTGGATTGGCGGCAGGCCGCCAGCCCCGCCGGGCAACGGCAGAGCGCCTTCGTCGGTCGCCTCATGGCGCTACGCCAGGAATTGCCGGCCTTGCAGGCACAGCGGCTGCTGGGCCGCCCCGATTCCCGTGGTTGGGTGAGGATCGAATGGCTCGATGCCGATGGCGTGTCGATGGATGACGGTCGCTGGCAAGCCGGGGGCCGCTTGCCGCTTGCGCTCACCCTGGAATCCCTCGATGGCGAGGATCAGCCCGAGGCGGCGCGAATCTGGCTGGCCTTCCAGCCACGTCGGGAGGAGATCGAGCTGCGTCTGCCCCAGTCACGTGACGGACATCACTGGGTGATACAGCTGGACAGTCGCCGGCCTGAACTGGAACCCGGCTCGGCAGTCTATCCCAGCGCCGAAAACCTCCGTGTTGGCCGAGGCGTACTGCTGGCCGTGGAGACCCCGGACGCGCCCTAGGCGCCCGTTCCCGGTCGGCCGTCAGCGCTGATCGCTTTCTCACCTGGTCGAGGAAGCGGCAAATCGGCACTGGCTGGCAGACCCGGCCTGTCGGTCCGCTCTGCTTGAGACGGAGCTTGAGCTTTGGCGCTACACTCGCGCCCATCATTACAAGGAGCACCGCGATGTCCCGGATATCCCTCAGTCGTTACCTCATCGAGCAGACCCGCAGCCACAAGACCCCGGCCGACCTGCGCTTCCTCATCGAAGTCGTGGCCCGGGCGTGCAAGCGCATCAGCTACGAGGTGTCCAAGGGGGCGCTGGGTGGCGTGCTCGGCAGCATGGGCACCGAGAACGTCCAGGGCGAGGTGCAGAAGAAGCTGGACGTGCTGTCCAACGAGATCCTGCTGGAAGCCAACGAGTGGGGCGGCACCCTGGCCGGCATGGCCTCCGAGGAAATGGACCAGGTTCACCAGATCCCCGGTCACTACCCCAAGGGCGCCTACCTGCTGATGTTCGACCCGCTGGACGGCTCGTCCAACATCGACGTCAACGTTTCCGTCGGCACCATCTTCTCCATCCTGCGCAAGGACTTCGTCAGCAGCACCACCGGTGATGTGACCGAAGAAGCCTTCATGCAAAAGGGTACCGAGCAGGTCGCTGCCGGCTACGCCATCTACGGTCCCCAGACCATGCTGGTGCTGACCCTGGGCGACGGCGTCAAGGGCTTCACCCTGGATCGCGAGCTGGGCAGCTTCGTCCTGACCCACGAAGACATCACCATTCCCGAGTCCACCGCCGAATTCGCCATCAACATGTCCAACCAGCGTCACTGGGAAGCCCCGGTCAAGCGCTACGTGGACGAGCTGCTGGCCGGTAAGGAAGGCCCCCTGGGCAAGAACTACAACATGCGCTGGATCGCCTCCATGGTGGCCGACGTCCATCGCATCCTTACTCGCGGCGGCATCTTCATGTACCCCCGCGATGCCCGTGAACCCGAGAAGCCCGGCAAGCTGCGCCTGATGTACGAGGCCAACCCCATGTCCATGCTGGTCGAGCAGGCCGGTGGTGCCGCCACCAACGGTCACCAGCGCATCCTCGACGTCCAGCCCGATGGCCTGCACCAGCGGGTAGCGGTGTTCCTGGGCTCCAAGGAAGAAGTGCAACGCGTGACCGAGTACCACCGTCAGCGTTGATCGCCTTCAAGCCGGACCGCCTGCAACGGGCGGTCCGGTTCACTCCTCGCGTCGTGCCTCAGCGTTCAGCTCCGATTCAGTCCCCTTAATCCGCCGCTAATCCGCCGCCGCCGAAGATGGCCGCGCAGCCGGTCGGGCTGTATTCGCATCGTGTGAGGAGCCTTTCACCATGAACGCCCTGAAATCCCGTGTCGTCCTCTTCGGCCTGCTGGCCCTGGCCAGTCATCAGGTCTTTGCCGCCGATACCCAGAACTTCGCCGGCCTCACCTATGGCAAGAGCTACGACAACTTCAGCAACAGCCACGCCCTCGACCGCAACCTGAACAGCCCCGATACCGATGGTGCCATCGATGGCAGCAACACCTGGGGGCTGCGCCTCGGTCAGCAGAACGACACCGGTCGCTACTATGCCACCCTCGACCAGGCCAGCGGCAGCAGCGCTGGCCTCGGGCTCAAGCAGCAGGACCTGACCGGCAGCTACGATGCCTTCTATCCCCTGGGCAGCAATACCAAGCTGTTCGGTGGCGGGACCCTGGGCGTCGCCCGGGTCACCCAGGATGGTTCCAGTTTCGGCCACGACAGCGACCTCGGCTATGTGGCCGGGGTCCAGGCCGGCATCCTGCAGCAGGTCAACGAGCGCACCTCCCTGGAAGCCGGCTATCGCTACCTGCGCAGCAATGCCAAGCCCGATATCGACCAGGACGGCGCCAAGCTCGGCTCGAGCCAGCTCGACAGCAGCAAGGAAATCTACCTGGGCATGAACGTCTATTTCTGAGGCGTGCCGGGGCGCCAGCGGGCGCCCCGACTTTCAGCTGAAGGGATCCAGCCCCGCGAAGACCGCCACCAGCGTGACGGCGACCACCCCCAGGGCGATCTCCAGGGCCGTGGCCCGGCGCAGCAGCTGCCATGCCTGCGGCCCCTGTCCCAATCGCGGCACCAGCAGATAACGATTGGCCAGGGCCAGGACGACCATCGTCGCCACCACCAGTACCTTGGCCAGCAGCAGAGCGGAGTAGGGCGTCAGCCGCAGCAGGCCGTCCGGCCCCAGGATCAGCAGGCTGTTGAGCGCGCCGCTGAGCAAGGCCAGCGCCACGCAGATCTGCCCGGGCAGCGAGTAGCCGCGCAGCAAGTGCTGGACGTCATCCCTCAGGTCCGGGGGCGGCTGCCCCAGGCACAGCAGCACCCCGGGCAGACTGCCCAGCCAGAGCCCCGTGGTGAGCAGATGCAGGGCCTGGTTCAGCTGGTGCGCCAGGCCTAACCCGGCCGCCGTCGCGGCGGCATGGCCACCCAGGGCCAGACTGGCCAGCAGCAGGCCGCTGAATCCCCATAGCCACCGACTGCCGTGAATCCCGGGTCCCACCAGCAGCCACAACGCCAGCAGCAGACCCAGTGGCAATTGCCAGCGCCAGCCATGGCCGGCCTCGGTGGCCAGATACAGCTGCCACAGCGGCAGGTTGAAGGCATCCGTCCAGCCCTCGCCCACCAGCGCGGCCTGCAGCGGCAACTGGCTCGATATCCCGAGCAGCAGCAGCGCGCCCAGCAGGCGGGCCGAGAGGCGGGCGCGTGCCAGTAGCCAGAGCCGCAAGCCGGGGCGACCCAAGCAGAGCGCCAGGGCCAGATAGCCCCAGGTCAGCAGCAGCGGCAGCAGCAGCAGGGTACGGGCGACGGGGCGCCAGGCATCGGGCGTCGCCAGTCCGCCGTCCATCCTTACTGGACGGTGAAGCGGTAATCGCCCTGGGTCTTGTGCCCGTCCTTGGCCAGTACGCGCCACTTCACCTGGTAGCGACCCGGTTCCAGCGGCGCATCCAGCGGCACGTCCAGGGTGCGCTCGTCGCGCCCGGAAATGACCTTGCCGGTAGTGATCGCCGTGCTGGCCTGGCCATCCTGACGTTGCAACAGCACCTGACTGAGAGACGCCTCGATCCCTTCGGAAAAGCTCAGACTCAATTGCTTCGGTGCCGCGCTGGTGCTGTCGGGGGCGGGCTCGGCGCTTTTGAGATGACCATGGGCCAGGGCCAGGCCGGGCAACAGCAGGGCGGTCAGGGCGAGGCGGCGAGCGAGACGCAGGGCAGCGGTCATGGAAATCTCCGGCGGCAGAAGGAAACCGCCAGCTTAGCAGTCCGTCCGGGTGGCGTCCGCGCCTGGCGCCCGCTCCGCCGCGCGCGCCGCGCATTCGACGAAGGTGCGCGCGGTGCAGGTGCGGCAGACCTCCGGGTCCAGCCGCGGATAGATGCTGCGCAGGGCCTGATCCTTGGACGAGAAGACGTGGCCATCGCCCAGCTCCTTGAGAAACCCGGTCTTGGCGAACAGCTGCAGGACCGGCGTGCGGGGACGATGGAAATAGAGATCACCGCCCTGGGCCCGGCGCTCGCGCCACTCCCGCCGCCACAGGTCGTTACCCGCCAGGTCGATGAAATTCATGCTCTTGGTCATGAACAGGGCGTGCTTCTGGCCAGGCTGGGCACGGCGAAAGCCATCCAGCTGATCGCCGACATGGGGTACGGCGCCAAAGAACACCGAGCCTTCCACCCGCACCAGCTTGAGTTGCGGACACTCCTGCGCCGGCTGGCCCAGTTCGTCCAATGGGGTGAAGCGACGCTCGGGGGTACGGGGATCCGGCACCAGCGGGCGGATGGCGGGGTGCGAGGTGCGATAGAGATAGGCCACCAGGGACACCAGCGTGCCTAGCAGCACGGCGCGGTCCAGGGGAATGGTCAGGGTCGCCAGGAAGGTCACCCCGGCCACCAGGGCCTCGGTGCGGCTGACCCTCAGCACCTCGCGCCAGCGCCCCAGGTCCAGCAGGCCGCGCGCCACCAGCAGCAGGGTGGCGGCGATGGCCGCCAGTGGAATGGCGGCGATCAGGGCACCCCCGAAGGCCACCAGCGCCACCACCAGCAGGGCGGCGAACACTGCCGCCAGCGGCGTACGGGCCCCGGCTTCGAAATTGGGCATGGAGCGATTCAGCGAGCCGCAGGAGACATAGGCCGAGAAGCAGCCGCCGACCAGATTGGCCAGGCCCTGGCCGCGGAATTCGCGATTGACGTCCAGCCGCTGCCCGGAGCGCTGGGCCACCGCCTTGGCGATCGACAGCGACTGCCCCAGGGCCACCAGCGTCAGGGCCACGGCGATCCCGGAGAGATTGCCCAGGTCCTGCAGGGTGACGTCGGGCAGATGGAAGGGCGGCAGCGCCGAGGGGATCCGTCCGACCGTGGCGATCCCATGGGCCGCGCCCGGCACGCTGCGCTCCAGGATCCAGGCGCTCAGGCAACCGGCCAGCAGGCCCAGCAGCATGGTCGGCCAGCGCGGGCGCAGCCGGCGCAGCAGCAGGGTGGCGACCAGGGTCACCACACCGATGACCAGCGACGGCCAGTGGATCGCCAGCGGATGGGCGAGCACATAGCCGAGGACGCCGAAGGCCGAGGTGCCCAGTGGCGGCGACAACCCGAACAGGTCCTTGAGCGAATAGAGCCCGATCAGCACGGCCGCACCACTCATGAAGCCGAGCAGCACCGAAGGCGAGATGAAGTTGGCCACGGCGCCCAGGCGCAGGGCGCCCACCGTCAGTTGCAACAGACCGACCAGCAGGGTCACCGCCAGGGCCAGGTCGATGTAGGGGCCGGAGCCCGCCAGCGCTAGCGGCGACAGCGCTGCCAGCAGGGCCAGGGAGTTGGCATTGGTCGGACCGGTCACCACATGGCGACTGGAACCCGCCAGGGCGGCGACGATGCAGGGCACCACGGCGCCATAG
The DNA here is from genome assembly GCF_014522265.1 of Pseudomonas oryzihabitans. GTDB lineage: Bacteria > Pseudomonadota > Gammaproteobacteria > Pseudomonadales > Pseudomonadaceae > Chryseomonas > Chryseomonas aestiva. The sequence continues at coordinate 413,513 of NZ_CP017024.1, read as the reverse complement.
ACGCCATATTGCGGAGGCAGTCCGGCCAGGGTGGCGAAGGCCACGCCCTGGGGCAGCGCCAGGACCGCGCCCAGCAGACCCGCACCCAGGTCCGCCTTCAGGGTGGTGCGGTCCACCTCGCGGAGCCAGGGCAGCAGGGTCGAGAGGGCGGGCATGGGGCACTCCTGGAAAAAGGATCGCCCACTCTACCGATTACTGTTACTGGCCGGCTACCGGCTGCCCGCCATCCACGGTTGCCGCCACGACACCGCATGTGCTCATTTCTTCACCAGTCGCCGCCAGACCGGTCTCCGTGGCGTTCTCGTGACTTCATGCACGGGTTATCCACATTACTGTACACGCTGGCTGTGGGTAACCTGGGCCACTAGCCATCGTGGCTGTTGGCGGCGATGCGATGGATCGACAGATCGGCGCCCTGGTATTCCTCTTCCTGACTCAGCCGCAAGCCCAGCACGGCCTTGAGCAGCCCGTAGACGGCCAGTCCACCGAGCAGGGCGATCGCGATACCCAGGGCCGTGCCGGCCAGCTGCGCCAGCAGGCTTACCCCGCCCAGGCCACCCAGCACCGTCTGGCCGAACAGACCGCAGGCGATACCACCCCAGGCGCCGCAGAGGCCGTGCAATGGCCAGACGCCCAGCACATCGTCCAGCTTCCAGCGCGTCTGCACCGCGGTAAAGGCCCAGACGAACAGGGCGCCCGCCACCAGGCCTGTAGTCAGCGCGGCGATGGGATGCATCAGGTCGGAGCCGGCGCAGACGGCGACCAGTCCCGCCAGGGGACCGTTGTGCAGGAAGCCGGGATCGTTGCGCCCGAGCAGCAGGGCAGCCGCCGTCCCGCCGACCATGGCCATCAGCGAATTCAGCGCCACCAGTCCGCTGACACCCGCCAGGCTCTGGGCGCTCATGACGTTGAAGCCGAACCAGCCGACGATCAGGATCCAGGAGCCCAGCGCCAGGAAGGGAATGTTCGACGGCGGAAAGGCCACCAACCGGCCTTCGCGATAGCGACCCTGACGCGGCCCCAGCAGCATCACCGCCGCCAGGGCCAGCCAGCCACCCACCGCGTGCACCACCACCGAGCCGGCGAAGTCGTGAAAGCGCGCCCCGAACAGCGCTTCGAAGCTGTCCTGCAGCCCCAGGTTGTTGTTCCACATCAGGCCTTCGAAACAGGGATAGACGAAGGCCACGATCAGCGCCGTAGCGCACAGCTGCGGCACGAAGCGCGCCCGCTCGGCGATACCGCCGGAGATGATCGCCGGAATGGCCGCGGCGAAGGTCGCCAGGAAAAAGAACTTCACCAGTCCGTAGCCGCTGTCGGCGGTCAGCACCTGGGCCGGCGCGAAAAAGGTCACGCCATAGGCGATCCAGTAGCCGACGAAGAAGTACACCAGGGTGGAAATGGCGAAGTCGGCGAGGATCTTGGACAGGGCATTCACCTGGTTCTTGTGCCGCACGGTGCCGGCTTCGAGAAAGGCGAAGCCGGCGTGCATGGCCAGCACCATCACGGCGCCGAGCAGGAGAAAGAGGGTATTGGCACTGTGGACCAGGGTCGCCACGGCGGAAGGCAATTCGTTCATCAGGGCAGTCATCTGAAAGGGTTGCACCAAAAACATGCCTGACGGCCGCTTGATGCGCACTTTTGGGGCGGGCTGCGGCTCTTGGCAGGTTCAGTCTTGCCGCCAGACAAGACACAACCCGGGTAGAGCGCAGGAATGCGCCAGGGCGGTGCAAGTCGGAAAGGCATGCACCACTAGACAGCAAAGGTCGTGCCGCTAAAGCGAGCGCAGAACGATCCGACCACTGCTCAGATTGGTCAGCAAGGTCGCCACCTCGTCGCGACGCTGCGGTTCCACGGCGATCCGCAGGGTGATCTCCAGCGCCTGGTAGTCCTCTTCGAGCAGCACCACCGCCAGGGCGGCCAGGCGCGCCTTGATCAGCGGCCACTCCGCATAGGTACAGGCGAAGCCGTAGTCCTGCCGCACCACCAGCGGCTGCCTGTCCGCCTGCTGCAGGCAGCGGGCAGCGCAACCGCCATAGGCGCGCACCAGTCCGCCGGTACCCAGCTTGATGCCGCCATACCAGCGGACGACCACCACCACCACCTGGTCGCAATCCTGCCCCTCGATGGCGGCGAGGATGGGCCGGCCCGCGGTGCCGCCTGGCTCGCCGTCGTCATTGAAGCGGTATTGGTTGCCAAGCTTCCACGCCCAGCAGTTGTGGGTCGCGGTCGGTACGCTCACGCGCTCGATAAAGGTCATGGCCGCTTCCACCGTGGAAACGGGCGCGGCGAGGGCCAGAAAACGACTCTTGCGCACCTCTTCTTCAAAGGCGGCATCCCGGATCAGGGTGAAGGTCATGGCGCCTGGAGGCCCAGTCCCTTGAGGATGACATGGGTCAGGGTCCGCGCCGCTTCGTCGAAATCCTGCCGCGTCAGGCGGCTGCGTCCCGTCACCTGGCAGATCTGGCTGGCGAAGTCGGCATAGTGCTGGGTACTGCTCCACAGCAGAAAGATCAGGTGGACCGGATCCACCGGATCCATCTTGCCGGCCGCGATCCAGGCCTCGAACACCGCCGCCCGGCTGCGAAACCAGGTCTGGTAGTCCTGATCGAAATACTCGTACAGGCAGTGACCACCACCGATGATCTCCATGGCGAAGATCCGCGAGGCCAGCGGCTGGCGCCGCGAGAATTCCAGCTTGGCGCGGATGTAGCGGCTGAGGGCCTCGGCGGGGTCGTCTTCCACGGTCAGGTGGTTGAAGGTGCTGTCCCAGAGTTCGAGGATGTTGCCCAGCACCGCCATATAGAGGCCGAGCTTGTTGTTGAAGTAGTAGTGGAGATTGGCCTTGGGCAACCCGACGCGCTGGGCGATGGTGTTCATGCTGGTGCCCTTGAAGCCATGGCGGGCGAATTCTTCCTCCGCCGCGCTCAGGATCGACTCCTCATTCTTCTGCCGGATGCGTCCGGCCGGCTTGTCCTGGCCGGCGTGATGGGCGGGTACGAGAAGGGTCATGACAACGATAGGATCCAAAGGCGCGGCAGGCATCAATAGCGTACCCCCGGTCCCGGACACAAGGGCTCTTTTATGGGTGTGGCGCCGGCGAGCGGCATTCCGTCAGCGCTGCGCTGCGCTCTTCGGGCAGCAGCAGGTTAAGCAGGATGGCGGTGATGCCGCCGCTGGTGATCGCGGTGTCGAAGAGACTCTTCACCAGTGGCGGCAACTGATCCAGCAGTGTCGGCTGGCTGGCGATACCCAGGCCCACGCCAAGGGAAGTGGCGATGATCAGCAGGCTGCGACGATCCAGCGTGCACTGTGCCAGCAACCGTATTCCGGCCGCAGCGACACTGCCGAACAGCACCAGGGTCGCACCGCCCAGCACCGGTTTGGGAATCTGCTGCAGGACGGCGCCCAGGATGGGGAACAGACCCAGCACCAGCAGGATGGCGCCTATCCAGTAGCCGACATGGCGGCTGGCCACGCCGGTCAGCTGGATCACCCCGTTGTTCTGCGCGAAGGTGGTGCTGGGAAAGGTATTGAAGGTGGCCGCGAGCAGGCAGGCGACACCGTCGCCCAGGACCCCGCCCCGCAACCGCCGCAGATAGCCGGGACCTTCGATGGGTTGCCGCGAAATCAGGCAATTGGCGGTCAGGTCGCCGGTGGTCTCCAGGGTACTGATCAGATAGATCAGCGTGACCGGCAAAAAGGCCGACCAGTCGAAGGCGAAGCCGAAACGAAAGGGGAGGGGGACGCTGATCAGGGGCAGATCCGGCAGCGCCTGGGGTTTCAGCAGGCCACAGCTCCAGGCGACCAGGGAGCCCACCAGCAATCCGATCATCACCGCCGACAGCCGCACCCAGGGTCGCCGTGACAGATTCAGGCCAATGATAACCACCAGGACCAGGCCGCCGAGAGCCAGGTTGATCGGTGCGCCGAAGTTGGCGGCCTTTGCGCCCCCGCCGAGATCGGTGATGCCCACCCTGATCAGGCTGATGCCGATCAGGGTGATGACGATGCCGGTCACCAGTGGTGTGATCACTCGGCGCAACAGGCCCAGGCAGCGACTCAGGCCGATCTGGACGAAGGCGCCAAAGAAGCAGACGCCAAAGATCATCGCCAGGATGTCCTCCGGTGTCCCGCCGCGTTGCTTGACCAGCATCCCGGCTGCCAGCACCGCGGACAGAAAGGAGAAACTGGTGCCCTGCAGGCAGATCATGCCCGCCCCCAGCCCACCGGCACCGCGGGCCTGCAGAAAGGTGCCGACGCCCGACACCATCAGCCCCATGCTGATCAGATAGGGCAGGTGCTCGTGCAGACCCAGGGCCCCGGCAATGATCAGCGGTGGAGTAACGATCCCCACGAAGCTCGCCAGGACATGCTGCAGGGCAGCGCAAAAGGCAGCGAGCGGGGCCGGACGCTCGTCCAGGCCATAGAGCAGATCATCGGGGACGGGACTGGGCATGATGATTACCTCGCAGTGGCGCGGCGGGCCGGGACGGCGGCTACAGCGCCAAAAGTGGGTCTGGCCGGACTAGAACTGATACTTCACCAGGAAGCTGAAAACGCTCTGGTCGGTACGGAATCCCTCGCTGTCCTTAATGCCGTACTTGTCCGACCAGTAGTCGTACTCGGTACCCACATAAAGGTGCTTGGCCTCGTACCCCATGGCCTTGCCCAGGTCGTACTTGACCTGTGGATTGAAGTGCAGGTTGGCGTGGTAGCTACCCTTGTTGTTCATCACCCAGTCCAGATAGCCATCGATGAGCAGATCCGAATTGCCCAGGGGCAGGGTGTAGGCCCATACCGGCGTAAGCTGCCAGGCACCCGAGGGCGCATTGCCGCCATCCGGCTTGCGGTAGTAGAGGTTTAGCTGGAAGTAGTCGAAGCCCGGCACCTTGAGGTCGAAACCCGGACCGACCAGGTAGTTGCGCTGATCACGGCCGGCGCCCTCGCCATCGTTCTGGTCGTATTCCAGTGTGGTGGCGAGCAGCACATCGGTGATCGGGCCAAAGGAAAGATCCCGGCCGGACAGCTTGCCAAAGGACAGTCTTGGACTGAGTTCGCCGTAGAAGCCCTGATGGCCGTCGCTGGCATTGGTCGCGCCGTTGAACCAGATGCTGTCGACGAAGAGGAAGAGATCGCCCCACGTCCAGCTGCTGGCATGCTCGAAGGTGACGGTCTGCTGGATACGGGGATCGACCCGGAAATCCTTGCCATATAGATAGGTGAGGCTTTCACCATGCCACAGCAGTGGACTGTCTGCGGCGTTGGCGATACCGGCTGCGAGTAGGCTGGTGGTCAGCAGCGCGGTGTTTAGGGTCTTGCGCATGTAGGCTCCTGGAAGTGCTTTCTCGTTGTGTGTTGCGTCCGCCGTGCTCAGCAAAATCGACGCCAAACCCAAGCGGGCGGAGGAAAATAGTTATTTTTCAACGCCTTGTATAAGGCTTCCGGGAAATTTCAGCTGTTGGGCGCGGCACCAAACCTGACCACTTGCTCAGTTTTCGTGCCCTGAAGCGGCGCCTGACGCGGCTCTGCTGCGAAACAGCGCGCGGGGGCCTGCGCAGTGCTAAGGTGCTTGGCGACCCTGCAGGAGATAGACATGAAGTTGCTTATCGGTGTGCTGACGGCCTTGCTCTGCAGCTCTTTCGCCTCGGCTCAGGTCCCCCAGGGCGGGACGGGGCAGCCGGGCATCCTCATGATCACCCGCGGCGACGCCTATTCCGGATCAGGATGCGATATAGGTCTGGTGATCCAGGGGCGACTGGCCGGTACCCTCATGGCGGGCCAGAGTGCTTCCTTCAATCTGCCGCCTGGCGAAATCGCCGTGAGTCTTACCTCTTCCGGTCCGGGTGGTTGCGCAGCACCCATGGCGAGCAGCATCTCCCAGTCCATTCTCCTGACGCCTGGCGAGATCAAGCAGTACCGGATCATCGCGACCGAAGCGGGTTATCGCCTGGCGCCCATACCGCTTTATTGAAGTTTCTTGAAATAACCTGTTGACCTGTCCTGAAACTCCCCT
>NZ_CP017024.1:0-402500 GCF_014522265.1 Pseudomonas oryzihabitans | reverse complement strand
AACAGGCTGATACCGCCCAAGAGTTCATATCGACGGCGGTGTTTGGCACCTCGATGTCGGCTCATCACATCCTGGGGCTGAAGCCGGTCCCAAGGGTATGGCTGTTCGCCATTTAAAGTGGTACGCGAGCTGGGTTTAGAACGTCGTGAGACAGTTCGGTCCCTATCTGCCGTGGACGTTTGAGATTTGAGAGGGGCTGCTCCTAGTACGAGAGGACCGGAGTGGACGAACCTCTGGTGTTCCGGTTGTCACGCCAGTGGCATTGCCGGGTAGCTATGTTCGGAAGAGATAACCGCTGAAAGCATCTAAGCGGGAAACTTGCCTCAAGATGAGATCTCACTGGAGCCTTGAGCTTCCTGAAGGGCCGTCGAAGACTACGACGTTGATAGGTCGGGTGTGTAAGCGCTGTGAGGCGTTGAGCTAACCGATACTAATTGCCCGTGAGGCTTGACCATATAACACCCAAACAATCTGACCGCGTGTCAGAGCGTGAGGAAGACGACGCCGAAAACGGCGCGTGGGTTCGCAAGACCCAAGACGAGTTGTCTACTTCGATCACAGACCCAATTGGGCCAGCCAGGCAGCCTCATCGCCTGGTCAGCCAACCGAATTGCTTGACGAACATAGAGCATTGGAACCACCTGATCCCTTCCCGAACTCAGAAGTGAAACGATGCATCGCCGATGGTAGTGTGGGGTTTCCCCATGTGAGAGTAGGTCATCGTCAAGCGCCTAACACCCAGCACCCCCGCTCAGTTCACTCTGGCGGGGGTGTTGTCTTTGGGGCGAGGAAAGTTTGACCGGGCGTCAGGGGCTTGAGGACTGGGAGCAGCTAATTGGCTAGCGGACGCCTGAAGCCGCGTGGCTGAGGTTGCCCTCACCCTAGCCCTCTCCCGGGGGGAGAGGAGACCAAAAGGGCGCGGCGGCGGCGTTGGAGCAGTGCCTGCTAGGCAGGTGCTGCTTTACGTCCGCAAGAGCCCAAGAGCCACAACAGCCCGGCTGCGCCGGGCTGTTGGGTTGGAAGCGCAGCACAAAATCATCGTAGGTTGGCGCTGAGCGTAGCGAAGCCCAACAATCAAATCCGCTGCAGGGATCAAGCGAGCGGCGGCAAGGCGGTGAGGGGGTCAAGGCTGGAGTATGGATGTTGGGCTTCGCTAGGCTCAGCCCAACCTACCGCATCTTTACGCGAGCAAGAAAAAGCCCGGCATTGGCCGGGCTTTTTGCGTTCAGGGTTTGCGGGCGATCAGGGTCGCGCGCAGGGGGGCGGGGAGGCCTTCGACGGTCAGGCTGGGATCTTCCGGGTTCAGGAAGTCCGGTAGCGACTGGAAGCCCATCCATTCGGTGGAGCGCTGTTCGTCTACGGTCGTGGGGGTAAGGTCCACCAGGCGGATGTCCCGATAGCCTGCGCGTTGCAGCCAGAGTTGCAGCGCGGCCGCGGAGGGCAGGAACCAGACATTACGCATCTGGGCATAGCGGTCTTCGGGAACCAGGACGGTGGTGGCATCGCCCTCAACGGCCAGGGTTTCCAGGACCAGCTCACCGCCGCTGTCGAGGCAGTTCTTCAGGTCCAGCAGGTGGTCGATGGGCGAGCGCCGATGGTAGAGCACGCCCATGGAGAAGACGGTATCGAAGCCGCCGTCCAGTGCGGGCAGTTCTTCCAGGGTCAGTGGCAGGTGCCAGGTCGGCAGGTCGGGCAGATAGCGCCGCAGGGCCTGGAACTGGCAGTGGAACAGCCAGTTGGGATCGACGCCCAGGACCAGGCTGGCTCCAGCACCGAGCATGCGCCACTGGTAGTAGCCGTTGCCGCTGCCGACATCCAGGACGCGTTTGCCCTGCAGATCCAGGTGGGGGGCGACCCGGTCCCACTTCCAGTCGGAGCGCCACTCGGTGTCCAGATGGAGATCGAACAACTGGAAGGGCCCCTTGCGCCAGGGCCGCAGTTGCAGCAGTGCCTCGCGCAGGACCTGGTGCTGCTCAGCGGTAGGAGCGCCGGCGAGGCGCACGGCCTCATGCAGGTCGACAGCTGCTACAGCGATTTCGGGGAGCGCATCGATACCCGCTTGCCAGCGCTGCAGATCGCCATGGCCACGGGCGTACTTGGCGGCCAGGACGGCTTCGAGGGACTGGGACCAGATGGCCAGCGGGGTATCCGCTAGCGCCTGTTGCAGGTCTGCGAGGTAAGGGGGCTGGGTCATGGCAGGGCGATCAGGGAGGTGAAGTTGAGGCACTGGAACCAGGGTTCGACGGTGGTGAAACCGGCGGCCTGCAGGCGTGCCCGGTGTTCGGCCAGGGTGTCGGTGAGCATGACGTTTTCCAGCGCGGTGCGTTTCTGGGCGATTTCCAGTTCGCTGTAGCCATTGGCTCTCTTGAAGTCCAGGTGCAGGCCGTTGAGCAATGCCTGGGTTTGAGCGTCCGGGAACCGGATCTTTTCCGACAGCAACAGGGCTCCTCCTGGCAGCAGGCTGTTGCGCAGACGGCTGAGCAGGCCCAGGCGCTGCTCCGGCGCGATGAACTGCAGGGTGAAGTTGAGCGCGATCACCGAGGCCGATGCGAGCGGAACCTCGAGGATGTCACCTTCCACCACTTCGACCGGCAGCAACTCCTCGTGCATCGAATCCTGGGCGCTGAGGTATTCGCGGCAGCGGGTGACCATAGCGGTGGAATTGTCGATGGCCACCACCCGGGTACCCTCGGCGCGGACATGACGGCGCAGGGCCTGGGTCACGGCGCCCAGGGAGCAGCCGAGATCATAGAGGCGGCTGTTGGGCTGGGCGAAACGCGCCGCGATGACGCCAAGATTCTCGACGATGGTGGGATAGCCCGGCACGGATCTCTTGATCATGTCGGGAAAGACGCGCACCACGTCTTCGTTGAAGGTGAAGTCGGCAGGAGGCTGCGGCGACGCGAACAGGCGGTCGGCTTCGCTCATGGGCGGTACCTGGAAAATCGAAAGGGGGCATTGTACCCCCGGCAGGCACTGCAGGACGTGGCTTCAGCGGATTTCGATACGGCAGTCGAAGCTGGCCTGGGGCTCGGCTTCGGCATCCCAGGGCTGGCGGGCCTGGAGTTCGAGATGGGCGCTGCCGGCGTTCTGCGCGCGGAAGCGCCAGAGGGACTGACCGGCGCTGCCAATGCCGCCCTGATCCTGGCGCTGTTCGCGAAAGACTTCCGGGCCGAGTTGCCTGAGGTTGTCGCTACGCTGGAGGATGCTCCAGCGATAGCCGCTGGTGGGATCGCTGGGCAGGGTCAGGGTCAGTTCCTGGCCCGTGTGCATGGCCAGCGGAGTGCAGTCGCTGTCGTCGCCCAGGATGAGGTTGCCACTCGGCTGGGTACTGCTGCAGCCGGCCAGGAGCAGACAGCCGCAGAACAGAAGACGGTTGGACATGAAAACCTCCGGGGTATGACGGCAAAACGCAGAGCATACCCCAAGAGATTGGCCGGTCAGACTAGAAGAGCACCTTGGCCACGTCGGCGAAGCGCTTGGCGAAGTGGACGGTCAGCCCTTCCTTGAGATAGGCGGGCAGCTCTTCGAAGTCACCACGATTGGGCTCCGGCAGGATCAGTTCGCTGATCTTCTGCCGTCGCGCGGCGATGACCTTTTCCCGTACCCCGCCGATGGGCAGTACCTGACCGGTGAGGGTCAGCTCGCCGGTCATGGCCACGTTCTTCTTCGGCGCCTGGTTGCGGGCCAGCGACAGCAGGGCGGAGGCCATGGTGACGCCGGCGCTGGGGCCGTCCTTGGGCGTGGCGCCTTCGGGGACGTGCAGGTGGACGAAGGCCTGGTCGAAGAAATTCGGATCGCCCTTGAAGTCCTTGAGGTGCGCGGTGACGTAGCTGTAGGCGATCTCGGCGGATTCCTTCATGACGTCACCCAGCTTGCCGGTGAGCTTGAAGCCGCGATTCAGGGTATGGATGCGCGTCGCCTCGATCGGCAGGGTGGCGCCGCCCATGCTGGTCCAGGCCAGGCCGGTGATGATGCCGACTCCGGACAGCACTTGCTCCTTGCGGAAAGGCGGTATGCCGAGGTAGTCCTCGAGATCCGAGGCACCGATCTTGACCTTGAGCTTGGGATCCTCGATGAGCCTGACCACCGCCTTGCGCACCAGCTTGCCCAGCTGCTTCTCCAGCTGGCGCACGCCGGCTTCGCGGGCATAGCCCTCCACCAGGGCCTTGAGGGCACTGTCGGTAAGCGTCAGGCGATCCTTGGGCACCCCGGCCTTGTCCAGCTGCTTGGGCCAGAGGTGGCGCTTGGCGATGGCCTGCTTCTCCTCGGCGATGTAGCCGGAAAGGCGGATGACCTCCATGCGGTCCAGCAGGGGGCCGGGGATGGAATCCAGGGTGTTGGCGGTACAGACAAACAGCACCTTGGACAGGTCCAGGCGCAGATCCAGGTAGTGGTCGAGGAAGTCGACGTTCTGCTCCGGATCCAGGGTCTCCAGCAGCGCCGAGGCCGGATCGCCTTGGTAGCTCTGGCCCATCTTGTCGATCTCGTCGAGCATGATGACCGGATTCATCACCTTGACGTCGCGCAGCGCCTGGACGAGCTTGCCGGGCATGGCACCGATATAGGTGCGCCGGTGCCCCTTGATCTCGGCTTCGTCCCTCATGCCACCCACGCTGAAGCGATAGAAGGGGCGGCCGAGGGATTCGGCGATGGATTTGCCGATGCTGGTCTTGCCCACCCCGGGCGGACCCACCAGCAGCACGATGGAGCCGGTCACCTCACCCTTGAAGGCGCCCACGGCGAGGAATTCGAGGATGCGATTCTTGATGTCATCGAGCCCGGCGTGGTGGCGGTCGAGTACCTTGCGCGCGTGCTTGAGGTCGAGCTTGTCCTGGCCGTGGACGCCCCAGGGCAGATCGGTGGCCCAATCCAGGTAGTTGCGGGTGACACCGTATTCCGGCGAGCCGGTCTCGAGGATGGACAGCTTGTTCAGCTCGTCCTCGATACGCTTCTGCGCGGCTTCGGGCAGGCTCTTGCCTTCCAGACGCTGGCGGAAGCTTTCGATGTCGCTGCTGCGATCGTCCTTGGTGATGCCCAGCTCCTGCTGGATCAGCTTGAGCTGCTCCTTGAGGAAGAATTCGCGCTGGCGCTCGTTGATCTTGCGATTGACCTCGGCGGACAGCTCCTTCTGCAGGCGGGCGACCTCGACCTCCTTGCGCAGCAGCGGCAGGACCTTTTCCATGCGCTGCAGCATGGGCACGGTATCGAGCACCTGCTGCAGTTCGTCGCCCGGCGCGGTGGTGAGGGCGGCGGCGAAGTCGGTCAGCGGCGAGGGGTCATTGGGGCTGAAGCGATTGAGATAGTTCTTCAGCTCTTCGCTGTAGAGCGGATTGAGCGGCAGCAGCTCCTTGATGGCGTTGATCAGCGCCATGCCGTAGGCCTTCACCTCGTCGCTGGGATCGGGGTTGGGGCGCAGGTGCTCGACCTCCACCAGGTAGGGCGGGCGCTGCCGGCGCAGCCAGCCGCGGATGCGCACCCGCGACAGGCCCTGGGCGACGAACTGCAGCTTGCCGTCCTGACGGGTGGCATGGTGAATGCGCACCAGGGTGCCATGCTGCGGCAGCTGGTCGGGATCGAAACCCTCGGCATCGCCGGGCTGCTGCTCCATGTAGAACAGCGCCAGGCAGTGGTGGTCGGTCTTGGCCACCAGTTCCAGGGTTTCCGCCCAGGGCTCTTCATTGACGATGACGGGCAGGACCTGGGCCGGGAAGAAGGGCCGGTTGTGGATGGGAATGACGTAGAGCTTGTCGGGAAGATTCTGGCCAGGCAGGACCAGGCCGGTCTGACCGGCTTCTTCGCTGAGAATATCCGCTTGATTGTCCTGATCGCTCATTGGCGTACCTTGGGCTTGGATGTGAGGCCAACATGGGGCGAGGGTGGCGCTTTTTCAACGCAGGCAAAGACCTGTCCTTCTTGACCGCCGGGTACCGCTCGAAGTGCGACGACCGGGACCGAGCCTGGCCACCGCGACGATAAAGATTCCTCCGGCACTGCCGCTAAAGCTGAAGTCACGCCGCGAAGCCGGCGAGAGTTTCCCAGGGCGCGTGGTGGAGAGCAGCGGGTGAATAAGCATTGGTTGGTAGCGGGATGGTTGGCTTTGGGCCTGGGAGCTGCGCAAGCGGCCGAGGTCGCGGTGCAGGTGGTCGATGGTCAGGGGGCGCCCCTGGCCGATGCCGTGGTGATGCTGTCGGGCCAGGGCCTGGTGCCCGAGCGGCAGCCCGCGGCCATTGATCAGCAGAATCGGCGATTCGTCCCCCATGTCCTGGCGGTGGCCACCGGGACGGCGGTGAGCTTTCCCAATACCGATGACATTCGCCATCAGGTGTATTCCTTTTCCAGTCCCAAGCGCTTCGAACTGCCGCTCTACCACGGGCTTCCCAGCACACCGGTGGTGTTCGACCAGCCCGGCGTGGTGGTGGTGGGCTGCAACATCCATGACTGGATGGTGGGTTACGTCTACGTGACCACCGCCGGGCGCTCCGCGGTGACCGACAGTCAGGGTCGCGCCCGACTGGAGGCGCCGGACGGTCATTATCAGCTGGCGCTCTGGCATCCCGACCTCAGCGACAAGCAGGAGGTTGCCCAGCCTGCGCTGGACGTGGCGGGCAAGCCGGTGACCCTGAAACTCCAGCTGGCGGTCCAGCCGAAGCCGCAGCCTGCGGAACCGGCGAGCTCGGCTTTCGAGGATGCCTTCCACAAGGCCACGCACGATGAAGCTCATCCATAGTTTCCAGACCCGCATCGCCGGTAGCCTCTTCCTGCTGATGCTGGTGGTCATCACCCTGGTCTATCTGACGGTCAAGGCTGCCACCGAGGCCAGTGCCGTGCGCCAGTCCTATGACCAGCTCGACACTGGGGCGCGGGTATTCCGCCAGGTGCTGGACGGCCGCTGCCGCCGGCTGAACGATGCCGTGCGAGTGCTCGCCGCCGATTTCGGCTTTCGCGACGCCGTGGCCAGTGGCGATGTGCCGACGCTGAGGTCGGTGCTGGCCAACCACGGCGCCCGGGTGGGCGCGGGCGATACCTACCTGCTGGATCTGGACGGCCGGCTGATCGCCAGCACCGTGGCGGCGCATAGCGAAGGCGAGCGTCTGCCCGTTGCCATGGCGTCGGGCAATGACGGCAGTTGCGTGCTGGCCGGTACCGGCCTGCCGCAGTTGCGGGTCACGGTGCCGGTCCGTGCCCCTGTGCCCATCGCCCAGGTGGTGATGAGTTTCGCCATGGATCAGACCATGGCCGAGGAGTTTCGCTCGCTGATCAATCTGGACGTGGTGTTTCTCGGCGAAGCCGCGCTGATGGCCAGTACCCTGCCGGAGCAGGAGGGACGGCTGCTGCTGCATGAGCTGGTGACTTCACCCCAGGGCAGCGACATCTGGCAGCTGACCCTGGGCGGCCGGCTCTATCAGGTCAAGCGGCTGACCCTCGGGACCGCCGATCATCCGGTACAGGTCTATCTGCTGCGTTCGCTCGACGTGGCCATGGCCGAGTTCGAACCCCTGCTCAGGCAACTGGCGCTGATCGCCGGCGGTGCCCTGCTGGCGGCCTTGCTAGGTGCGCTCTGGCTTGCGCGCAACCTGGCCCAGCCGCTGCGGCAGCTGTCGGTGATGTCATGGCGCATCGGTCAGGGAGATTATGGGGTCAAGGTGGAGGTCCAGCGCCGTGACGAATTCGGCCGGCTGGCACAGGTGCTCGAAGAGATGCGCCAGGGGATCGCCGAGCGCGAGCAGCGGCTCAACCACAATGCCCTGCATGACGCCCTGACCGGTCTGCCCAATCGCATCCTGGCCGAGGAGCGACTGCGGGTCTTTATCGCCACCCAGTCCCAGGTGTCGCTGCTGTACCTGGGGCTGGATGGCTTCCAGGCGATCAACGAAAGCGCCGGGGTCGCCGGGGGTGATCGCATCCTCCGGATGGTGGCCGAGCGGGCCCAGGTGCTGCTGGCCGGGCGCGGCTGCGTGTCGCGCCCGGTAGGCGACGAATTTCTCGTGCAGTTCTGTCGCGTCGGCCTGGAAGGCGCGGTGGGTCTGGCCGAGCAACTGCGCCTGTCACTGGCCGAACCCATCGAATGGGAAGGCCAGCTGTTTCGGCTGAGTTGCCGGATCGGCGTCGTCGAGTATCCCCGCCATGGCGATGATCCGACCCTGCTGATCGAGCGCGCGCGCAGTGCCATGCTCGATGCCGGCCAGGTGCCGGATCGCCTCCGGGTCTATGATGAAGGTCGGGATGCGGCCCAGCAGCGGCGTCTGCAACTGGTCCACGACCTGCCGCTGGCGGGCGAACGGGGTGAATTGATGCTGGTGTTCCAACCCAAGGTGGCCCTGCAGGGCAATGGGCCGCACCAGGCCGAGGTGCTGCTGCGCTGGCGCCATGCCGAGCTGGGCATGGTCTCGCCGGGTGAATTCATTCCCCTGGCCGAGCACAGTGGCAGCATGGCCGGACTCACCCGCTGGGTAATCCAGGCGACTATCCGGCAGCTGGCGCTCTGGCAGACCCAGGATCGCGAGGTAAAGGTATCGGTGAACGTTTCGGCGGTCGACCTGGCCGATGCCCGCTTGCCCGAGCGCGTCATGGGCTGGCTCGATGACGCCGGCGTCTCGGCGCGGCAGCTGACCTTCGAGATTACCGAGAGCGCCATCATGGACGATCCCGAGGCGGCCATCGCGCTGCTGACGCAGCTGTCCGTGCTGGGCATCCGGCTGTCGGTGGACGACTACGGTACCGGGCATGCCTCCCTGGCGCACCTGAAGCGGCTGCCGGTGGACGAATTGAAGATCGACCAGTCCTTCGTGAAGGAACTGGCGCCGGGCAACGATGACGCCGTCATCGTCCGCTCGACCATCGAGATGGGCCACAACCTGGGCCTGGAAGTGGTCGCCGAGGGGGTCGAGGAAGCCCGGGCCCTGGCGCTGTTGCGCAGTTGGGGCTGCGATGTGATCCAGGGTTACTACATCAGCCGCCCGGTGCCGGCCGCGGAATTCGAGGCCTGGATGGAGCGGCAGAGCCAGCCGGTGCTGGAGGCGTTGTCATGAAGCACGGCTGGCTGCTGGCTGGCCTGCTGCTGGCAACCGCTGCCCAGGCCGACGGCGGCAAGCTGCTGGCCACCGGCGGCGCCAGCAGTCTGGAAGGCGCGGCGGGCGGCGGTATCACGCCCTGGGCGGTGATCGGTGGCTATGGCGAAAGCGGCCAGCCCGGCGCCACGGCCTTTGCCACCCGGGTGTGGACCGGTGACTACCGGCTCGATGCGGCCGGCGTGGCGGTGGCCTACGACAATCGGGTGGAAGTGTCCTATGCCCGCCAGCGCCTGGACATGCCGACCCTGCGCCGCTTGATGAAGCTTGAGGAAGACAGCCTCAGCCAGGACATCGTCGGCGCCAAGGTGCGCCTGGCGGGCGATCTGATTTACGACCGGCTGCCGCAGCTAGCCGTGGGGGTGCAATACAAGCATCAACGGGATTTCGGCATTCCCGCTGCCGTGGGCGCGCGGCGCGACAGCGATGTCGAGGGCTACCTGGGCGCCAGTCGGCTGTTGCTGGGCGGTGCCTTCGGCTACAACCTCTTGCTCAACGTCGGTCTCAGGTACAGCCGCGCCAACGAGATGGGGCTGCTGGGCTTCGGTGGTGACCGCAACGACAGCCGTCAGTGGCTCAAGGAAGGCTCGGCCGCGGTGTTCTTCAATCCGCGCTGGGCGGTAGGCATGGAGTATCGCGAGAAGCCGCAGAATCTGTCCTTCACCCGGGAGAGCGACTGGGTGGATACCTTCGTCGGTTACTTCCCCAACAAGCACCTGTCGCTGGTGCTGGCCTATGCCTGGCTGGGCGAGATCGCCACCCTGGACGATCAGCAGGGTCTCTATCTGTCGCTGCAGGGGAGCTACTGATGCAGGGGAAAACGCTGGTACTGGCGGCGCTGCTGCTGATGCTGGGGTGCACGCCTCAGCCGCCGACGGGTGATCGGCTCTATCAGGAGCTGGGTGGCCAGCCCGGCATCACCCGGATCGTCGAGGGGATGCTGCTCAATGTGGCGCGTGACGGGCGGATCCGGCACTACTTCGCCAACGTCGATATCGCGCGACTGCGCAGTCTGCTCATCCAGAAATTCTGCGTCGATGCGGGCGGTCCCTGCCGCTATGAAGGGGCGAGCATGGCCGAAAGTCATCGCGGTCTGAATCTGCAACCCGCCGACTTCAATGCCCTGGTGGAAGACCTGCAACTGGCCATGCAGCGTGAGGACGTTCCGGAGCGGGCGCAGAATGCCCTGCTGGCACGCCTGGCCCCACAGCGCGGCCAGGTGATACGCCAGTAGTCTGCCGGCCGTCGCCGATGTCGAACCCCAGGCGGTGGAGAGCCTTCCTAGGCAAGACGCCTACGCGAGGGATACGGCTTGAGCAAGACGACTTCGGCGGCCGATCTCGGCCTGACGCTGGAGGTGGACGACGAATCGGCGCTGTTTGGCTGGTTCCTGGCGAGCTACCTGTTCGGCAAACGCATCTCCCAGGGTATCGCCGCCCAGGCCTGGACGGTGCTCTATCGCACCTATGGTCGCGACACGCCGCGCAAGCTGCTCAATCTGAGCTGGCGGCAATTGGTCGGCTATCTCGGCGAAGGGCATTACCGGCGTTATGACGAGAGCACGGCCACGCGTCTGCTGGACGTCTGTCTCCATCTACAGGAGGAGTATGGCGGCAGCTTCGTGAGATTGCGCGACGCCAGTTCGGACCGTGCGGATTTCGAGGCGCGTCTACAGCGGCTGAAAGGGGTCGGGCCCAAGACCTGTGAGATCTTCATGCGCGAAGCAGGGCCGCTATTATTTCCTGACTGAATGCACACCGCCGGCACGGGGCCGGCGATGGTCAGGACGAGCGAGCCGCCGTTACTTGCCCAGGTCGGCCTTGAGCCGGCTGCCGGCGTAGGCCTGGGCGTCCTTGGCCTTCTGCACCACGGCAGCGGTGCCAAAGAACTCGTGGGTAACGCCCGGATAGACCTTGCGCTCCACCTGCACGCCGGCCTGGCGCAGGGCGGTTTCCAGGAAGCCACCGTCATCCCGCAGGGGATCGATCTCGGCATTGACGATGGTTACCGGCGGCAGGCCGGCGAGGTCGGCCCGGGTCAGATCCAGGCGTGGATCCTTGAGGTCGGCGGGCGTACGGGTCACCTGCTCGACAAACCACAGCATCATCGGCCGGTTGAGCGGCTTGGCGTCGTCATACTGTTCATAGGACTGGGTATGGGTGTTGGTCTGGGCCACCGGATAGACCGACAGCACGTGCTTGGGCGCGGTGAGACCAGCCTTGCGCGCCGCCACGGCGGTCGCCACCGCCAGGTTGCCCCCGGCGCTTTCGCCGGCCAGGGCCAGGCGCTGCGGATCGCCATTCAGCGAGGCGGCATGGGTAGTCACCCAGCGATAGGCCGCCAGGGCGTCGTCATGGGCGGCGGGAAACTTGTATTCGGGCGCCTGGCGATAGTCCACCGACACCACGATGGCATTGGCCTGCTTGGCCAGACCGCGGGCGCCAGCGTCGTAGACGTTGCGATCGGCGAACACCCAGCCGCCGCCATGGAAATACAGGATGACCGGGAAGGGACCCTGGCCTTCGGGGGTGTAGATACGGGCCGGCAGCACACCGGCGGCGCCGTCGACGGCGCGGTCGACGCTGGTCACGCCCGGCACCAGGGCTTCGGGCTGGGTGGGACGACCTTCGTCCTGCAGGACGCCCTTGACCGCATCGGCGATGGTAGGCTGCTTGCGGGCCTGCTGGGCGGTGAGTTTTTCCACGGCCTTGGGATCGAAGCTGGCGTACCTGTCGAGCACCTTCTGCATGTCGGCATCGGTACGCGCCATGCTCTTGGCATTGCTGACCGCTTCGGCACCCAGCGAACGTTTTTCCGGATCGCGGGCGCAGCCGGTCAGGGCGAGGCCGGCGCCAACCAGGGCCAGGGCGAGGAGGGTGGGTTTGCTACGCAAGACGGACAGCGGCATGGCGAAGATCCTGTGCGAATTCGAGGGGACTACCCTTAAACCGACATGCTTATCGCGCGAGAGGTTCCAGCGAACCGCCGGCAGGACCCTGGTGATCTTCCTGCTGGGACTGGTGGGTACCCACGCCTTCGCCGAGCCGGCGGCCTACTGGCGCTGGCGCAGCAACACGGATGGCCAGGAGTTCTGTACCCAGACGCCGCCGGGCGCGGGCTGGGTCAGGGTCGCGGGGCCCTTTCGCGATCTGCAGTGTCGCGAGCCGGGCAATCTGCCCTTGCGCCGCTGGGCCGTACCGCCGCAACAGCGCTTCTAGTTCGAGGTCTCGGCAGCCTTGAGCAGGGAGGCGCCGAGCTCGCCTTCGTAGCGTTGCCACACCGGGCGCATGGCCTCGCGCCAGCGGGTCCGCTGCTCGGGGTGAGGGTGATGATCTCGCTGCCGCCCGCGGCGGCGATGCGCGCGCGATCGCGCTGATTTTCCGCCTCGGATTGCTTCTTCACCTCGAAGGTCACCTGGTCGATGATTTCCTCCAGGGTGCTGCGTACGGCGAAGGGCAGGGTGCGCCAGCGATCCGCCTTGACGATCAGCATGTAGTCCAGGGCGCCGTGATTGCTTTCGGTGAAATAGCGCTGCTGCTGATCGAGGCGCTGACTCCAGTAGTTGGACCAGGTGTTCTCGGTGGCATTGACGGTGCCCGTGGTGAGCGCCTGCAGGGTCTGGTTGAAGGGCAGCCTGACCGCCGTGGCGCCGAGGGCCTCGAATTGGCTCTGGAGGACGTCGGAATTCTGGATGCGGAATACCAGCCCCCTGGCATCGCCGGGTTCGCGCAAGGGTTTGCGCGCCGCCAGCTGCTTGAGGCCGTTGGGCCAGTAGGCCAGGCCGATGATGCCGGCCGGCTCCAGACTGTGCAGCAGCTGGCGACCACTGGGGCGGGCCTGGAAGTGATCGAGGGCCGCGCGACTCTCGAACAGGAAGGGCAGGTCGAACAGCTTGAGCTTGGGACTGAGTTCGGTGAGCTTGCTGATCGCCGGCGCCAGGATGTCGACCTTGCCGTCCTGCAGCGCCTGGAGTTCGTTGGCGTCGGTGAAGGCCGTGCCGCTGGGCATCACCTCCAGCTGGACCTGCCCGGCGAGGCGCTGCGCCACCAGTTGCTGGAACAGCTGAGCACCCTTGCCCTTGGGGGTCTCCGGTGCCACCACATGGGAAAACCTCAGAGTAATGACATCAGCGTAGCTGGAGGTCATGGGCAGGGCAGCAGAGAGCAGGGCGCAAAGGCCCAGGATCGACGGTTTCATGGCAGGTCCTAGTGGTTATTCTTGGAATCCTTATAGGCGTACTTTACCAGTGCGACGTCAGGTCGCAGGGCCTGTGGGGAGGCGTTGGCTGCCGTTTGGCGGATGACCGGGAGAATCGGCGTCGCGCTGGCGTTCCAACGTCCACACCCCAAGAGAAGGATGCGTCCATGAATACCGCTCAAACCGTTCGTTTGCCCGATGGCACTACCGTTCCGGCGCTGGGCCAGGGAACCTGGCGCATGGGCGAGAACGCCGACCTGCATCGCCAGGAGGTCAGCGCCCTGCGTCAGGGCCTGGACCTGGGGCTCACCCTGATCGACACCGCCGAGATGTATGGCGAAGGCCGCGCCGAGGAACTGGTTGGCGAAGCCATCGCCGGGCGGCGGGACGAGGTGTTCCTGGTGAGCAAGTTCTATCCGAAGAATGCCACCGAAGCCGGGGTACCTTTGGCCTGCGAACGCAGCCTGAAGCGCCTGGGCACCGATGTCATCGACCTCTATCTGCTGCACTGGCGCGGCCAGGTGCCGCTGATCGAGACGGTCATGGCGCTGGAGAAGCTGCGCGACGAAGGCAAGATCCGCCACTGGGGCGTGTCCAATCTCGACACCAGCGACATGCTCGAATTGAACGATGATCGCTGCAGCGCCAACCAGGTGCTCTACAATCTGGAACAGCGCGGCATCGAGCATGACCTGCTGCCCTGGAGCCAGCGTCAGCAGATGCCGGTGATGGCCTATTGTCCGCTGGGGCAGGGCGGCGATCTCTTGCGGCACCCCACCTTGGCAACCCTGGCCGAGCGGCATCAGGCCACCCCGGCGCAGATCGCCCTGGCCTGGGTGCTGCGTCAGCCGGGCGTGATCGCCATTCCCAAGGCGGGCGATGCCGGACATCTCGAAGAGAATGCGCGGGCCTTGGATCTGCGCCTGAGCGAAGAAGACTTCGCGCTGCTCGACGGTGCCTTTCCGCCGCCGCAAAGCAAGACGCCGCTGGCGATCATCTAGCCGCCGCGGATCAGCCGGCGCAGGGGAAAGCGAGTGGGGTGGCAGGCTTCGGCCACCCGTCGGGCCACCGGCAGGGGTTCGTCTTCCAGCCAGGCCACCAGCAGTTCGGCGGCCAGCGGGGTGGTGACCAGGCCACGCGAGCCGTGCGCCAGATTCACATAGAGTCCCGTACGCCAGGGCGCCGCCTGCTCGGGTACCTGGCGGGCATCGTAGGCTAGCGCCTGGTACTGCTGGGCGAAGGCGACTTCATCCACAACCGGGCCGACCAGGGGCAGATAGTCCGGCGAGGTGCAGCGAAAGGCCACCCGGCCTTCCAGCGTTTCGGCCTCGTAGCCGGCGGCCAACGCGGGCGACAGCTCGGCGAGCAGCTGCAGATTGCTCTGGTGTTCCGCCTGGCTGGGCTCGGTGTCGTCCCGGTCGAAGACGAAGCTGGCGCCCAGGCAGTGCCGACCTTCCCGCGCCGGAGCAAGATAGCCTTCGCCGCAGACCACGGTCGCCAGCGCCTGGCTGTCCGGGGTTTCCGGCAGCGCGGACAGTTGCCCGCGGATCGCCTTGAGTGGCAGCTCAGGCAGTAGCGTCCTGGCCTGGGCGGCGCTGGCCACCACGACCACCGTCGCTGCCAGCGGCGCACCCTGGGTGCGGGCCTGCCAGCCATGCTCGGTTTGTTGCAGAGCGGTCACCTCGGTATGGGTGACCAGCTCGATGTTCGGATGAGTCAGCCAGTGCGCGCACAGGGCGGGCGGATGCACCCAGCCCCCTTCCGGAAAGAACAGGCCACCCGCCGTCAGACCGATGCCGGCCCTGTTGCTGGCGGCTTCCCTATCCAGCGGTTGCAGCAGATCGGCGGGGAAGTGCGCCGCCAATTGCGCCTGCCGCTGGGCGTCCTTGTCCGTCAGCGCCAGTTGCAGCACCCCACAGGGTGACCAGGCGGCACCCGGCGGCAGTGCCTGGAGCTCGCGCAGGGTCAGGCCGAAGCCGTCGAGGATCAGCCGGCTGAGCGGGGTGTCATGGGCCGACAGCTTGAGATAGAGCACCCCCTGGGAGTTGCCGGAGGCTTCCTGGGCGGGCGCCCCGTGGCGCTCGACGACCCGGACCTGCCAGCCGCGACGCGCGAGACTGGCCGCGGTGGCGCAACCGGCCAGGCCGGCGCCTATGACCAGCGCCGTGCGTGGGCCCCGGGGGCGCGGTGGGCGGGCATACCAGGGCACGGCGGCGGGGATGACCGGGCGTTCCAGCGCGCCGGCCAGCATTTCCCGCTTGTGGCCGAAGCCGGGCACCTTGGCCATGGCGAAACCGGCCTCGTTCAGGCCACGGCGGACGAAGCCGGCACAGGTGAAGGTCGCCAGGGTGGTGCCGGCGTGGGACAGCCGCGCCAGTTCGGCGAACAGCGCGGGCGTCCACATCTCGGGATTCTTGGCCGGGGCGAAGCCGTCCAGGAACCAGGCGTCGCACCGGGCATCCAGTTCGGGCAGGCGCTCCAGCACATCGCCGACCAGCAGGGTCAGGGTGACGCGCCCGTCGTCCAGGATCAGGCGCTGGAAGCCCGGATGGATGGCCTGGTACTGCCGCTGCAGCGCCGCGCTGTAGGGGGCGAGTTCCGGCCAGAGGGTCAGTGCCTGGGCGAGATCGGCGGCGGTCAGTGGAAAGCGCTCGACGCTGACGAAATGCAGGCGTGCTTCCTTTGGAGCCAAGGCGGCGAAGAGTTGCCAGGCACAGAGGAAGTTGAGGCCGGTGCCGAAGCCCGTCTCGCCTATGGTGAAGACATCTCCCGCGGCCAGCGCGGTGAAGCGTTCGGCCAGGCGATTCTGCTGCAGGAAGACGTAGCGCGTCTCTTCCAGGCCGCTGGCACGGGAAAAGTAGACATCGCCATAGGCGCGGGAGAGCGGTTGCCCGGAGGCGTCCCAGTCGAGCTGGGCGTGCTGGAAGTCGGTCATGAGCGGCGCGGCCTGGCATTCAGGGCGCGCAGTCTAAAGGATCGAGCACAGGCGGTCAGACGTTGCTGACGGATTGGCGCATCAGGCCCTGAGAGGTTTGCAGCCGTTCGACATAGCGATCGATCTGGTTGAGGGCTTCCTCGCGGCTGAAGAAGGGGCCTTCCAGGGTGCCTTCGCGGGTGGTGAAGAAGAACTGGCCGTTGACCACGCTGACGCGCTCGCTACGGAAATGGGTGGTGGCACCGGGGTCGTCATTGCGTTTGCCGAACATGAGAATCTCCTCCTCGTCTTGCCAACAGACCATGGCGAGCGCTGCGGGTTGCCCCGCTCGGCCGAATTGCGGTCCGTCGATCTTCCTTAGGTGTAGCACCCTAGCGGGCGCTGCGCCCGGGTGGAAAAAGCGCGACGGAATTGTGAGGATGATCACGCGGCACGTGGCGTCGCGACCGGGGGATGGCCCAAGAGGGGTCGGCTTTCGCGTTATAACCACAGCGTGATCCGATCTTTCCCGCCCGCTCTGGTGGGCGGCATAGTGCCGCTATCCCTACCTGCATCAGGAGAACTGCCAATGACCATCCGTCTGGGCGACATCGCCCCCGATTTCGAACAGGATTCCAGCCTGGGTCGCATCCGCTTCCACGAGTGGCTGGGCGACAGCTGGGGCGTACTGTTCTCCCATCCGGCCGACTTCACCCCGGTCTGCACCACCGAACTGGGCCTCACCGCCAAGCTCAAGGACGAATTCGCCAAGCGCGACGTCAAGGTGATCGCCCTCTCGGTGGACGGTCTGGAATCGCACCAGGGCTGGATCAAGGACATCGAGGAAACCCAGGCCACCGCCGTGGGCTTTCCGATCCTGGCCGACGCCGATCGCAGCGTCTCGACCCTCTACGACATGATTCACCCCAACGCCAACGACACCCTCACCGTGCGTTCACTGTTCATCATCGATCCGCAGAAGAAGGTGCGGCTGTCGATCACCTATCCGGCCAGCACCGGGCGCAACTTCGACGAGATCCTGCGGGTGATCGATTCCCTGCAGCTCACCGACAACCACAAGGTGGCGACCCCGGGCAACTGGAAGGATGGCGACGACGTGGTCATCGTGCCGTCGCTCAAGGACGAGGAAGAACTCAAGCGGCGTTTTCCCAAGGGCTACACCGCGGTGAAACCCTATCTGCGCCTGACGCCCCAGCCCAATCGCTGAAATTTCCTGCGACAACCCGACCCCGGCTCAAGCCGGGGTTTTGTTTTTCTGGTTATAACCAAGTGCCGAAAGGGTATTTTTAGGGAATAAACACCCG
This sequence comes from Pseudomonas oryzihabitans, assembly GCF_014522265.1. Taxonomy (GTDB): domain Bacteria; phylum Pseudomonadota; class Gammaproteobacteria; order Pseudomonadales; family Pseudomonadaceae; genus Chryseomonas; species Chryseomonas aestiva. The sequence goes on along the minus strand of NZ_CP017024.1, from coordinate 384,993 downwards.
CTGCTAAGGTCCGCTCATTCCTTTTTCGAGCGGCGCGACACCGCTCTTTTTTCTCCAGGAGACGGCGATGCAGGTGGTGACTTTGGCAGGCAGTCCGGCAGCGCGCTCGCGCTCCAGCGGCGTGCTGGATCTGGCAGCGAACTGGCTGCAGGGGCGCGGCGTGGAACTGTCCCGCTGGCGCATCCAGGACTTTCCCGCCGCCGACCTCATCGGCGCCCGTTTCGACAGCCCGCCCGTGGTGGAACTGATCGCCCAGCTGCAGGCCGCCGATGGCCTGGTGATCGCCACCCCGGTCTACAAGGCCTCCCTGGCCGGCGCCCTCAAGACGCTGCTGGACCTGCTGCCCGAGCGCGCCTTGGCACTCAAGGTGGTGCTGCCCCTGGCCACCGCCGGCTCCAGCGGTCATCTGCTGGCCATCGACTACGCGCTGAAGCCGGTGCTCTCGGCGCTCAAGGCCCAGGAAGTCCTCAACGGCGTCTTCGCCGACGACAGCCAGGTCAGCTACACCGAGACCGGGGTCGCCCTGACCCCGGCGCTGGAGCAGCGCCTGCACGAATCCCTCGAACAATTTCACGCGGCCCTGGTGCGGCGTCCCCAACCCCTGACCCCGAGCTGCTGGCCGATCGCATCGGCCAGGCGCGCTGGGGCATCTGACCAGGAGCCTTAGTCATGCAGTTCTCCTTCACGCGCTCGCTGCTCGCCGTTTCCCTGCTGACCCTGGCCGCCGGCCTGGCCCAGGCGGAAGAGACGGTGCGCATCGGCTACCAGAAGTACGGCACCCTGATCACCCTCAAGGCCCGCGGCACCCTGGAGCAGCGCCTGGCCAAGGACGGCGTCAAGGTGCAGTGGACCGAATTCCCCGGCGGCCCGCAGCTACTGGAAGGCCTCAACGTCGGCAGCATCGATTTCGGCGTGACCGGGGAGACACCGCCGGTGTTCGCCCAGGCCGCCGGCGCCGACCTGGTCTATGTGGCCCACGAGCCGCCGGCGCCCACCAGCGAAGCCATCCTGGTGCCCAAGGATTCGCCGATCCGGTCGCTGGCCGATCTCAAGGGCAAGAAGATCGCCCTGAACAAGGGCTCCAACGTCCACTACCTGCTGGTGCAGGCACTGGCCAAGGCCGGCATCCCCTACCAGGACATCCAGCCGGTCTACCTGCCGCCCGCCGATGCCCGGGCCGCCTTCGAGCGCGGCGCGGTGGACGCCTGGGTGATCTGGGATCCCTACCAGGCCGCCGCCGAGACCCAGTTGCAGGCGCGCACCCTGACCGATGCCACCGGCCTGGCCGACAACCACCAGTTCTATCTGGCCACCCGCAGCTTCGCCAAGGCTCATCCCGAGCAGGTCGGCGCCATCGTCGACGAGGTGCGCTCGGTGGGCGAGTGGGCCAAGGCCCACCCGGACCAGGTCGCCGCCCAGGTGGCGCCCCTGCTGAACCTGCCGCTGGAAACCGCCGAGCGGGTGGTCAGGCGCCAGGGCTATGGCGCCCGCTTCATAAGTCCCGAGGTCGCCGCGCAGCAGCAGAAGATCGCCGACGCCTTCACCGCCCTCAAGTTGATTCCCAAGCCGCTGGTCATCCGTGACGTGGTGTGGACCCCGCCCGCCAGTCTGCAGACCGCTGCCGCCAAACCCTGATTTCGCCTGCTGGAGAAAGCCCCATGAGTCTCGATATCTTCTGGTTCCTGCCGACCCACGGCGATGGCCACTACCTGGGTACCGCCGAAGGCGCCCGCGCCGTCGACCACGGCTACCTGACCCAGGTCGCCCAGGCCGCCGACCGCCTGGGCTTTGGCGGGGTGCTGATCCCCACCGGCCGCAGTTGCGAGGATTCCTGGCTGGTGGCCGCCTCGCTGATCCCGGTCACCCAGAAACTCAAGTTCCTGGTAGCCCTGCGCCCCGGGATCATCTCGCCCACCGTGGCAGCGCGGCAGGCGGCCACCCTGGATCGCCTCTCCGGCGGCCGGGCGCTGTTCAACCTGGTCACCGGCGGCGATCCGGACGAACTGGCCGGTGACGGCCTGCACCTGTCCCACAGCGAAAGATACGAAGCCTCGGTGGAATTCACCCGCATCTGGCGTCGCGTGCTGGAAGGCGGGACGGTGGACTACGACGGCAAGCACATCCAGGTGAAGGGCGCCAAGCTGCTCTATCCGCCGCTGCAGCAACCGCGCCCGCCGCTGTACTTCGGCGGCTCCTCCGATGCCGCCCAGGACCTCGCCGCCGAGCAGGTGGAGCTCTACCTGACCTGGGGCGAGCCCCTGGACGCGGTGCGCGAGAAGATCGAGGCGGTCAGGGCCAAGGCCGCCGCCCAGGGCCGCACGGTGCGCTTCGGCATCCGCCTGCACGTGATCGTCCGCGAGACCAATGAAGAGGCCTGGCGGGCCGCCGACCGGCTGATCGCCAATCTGGACGACGCCACCATCGAAAAGGCCCAGGCCGCCTTCGCCCGCTTCGATTCCGTCGGCCAGCAGCGCATGGCGGCCCTGCACGGGGGCCGTCGCGACAAGCTGGAGATCGCGCCCAACCTCTGGGCCGGTGTCGGCCTGGTGCGTGGCGGTGCCGGGACCGCGCTGGTCGGCGACGGTCCCACCGTGGCCGCGCGGGTCAAGGAGTATGCCGCCCTCGGCATCGACACCTTCATCTTCTCCGGCTATCCGCACCTCGAAGAATCCTATCGGGTGGCCGAACTGCTGTTCCCGCACCTGCCGGTCAAGCGGCCGACCCAGGTCGAAGGCGCCAATTACGTGAGTCCCTTCGGCGAGATGGTGGCCAACGACATCCTGCCGCAGAAAGCGGCGCAGAGCTGAGGGAGGCAGGCATGAACAGCACGATCGAACGTCAACTGCAGCGCCTGGCGCCCTGGGTGGTGCCGGTGGCCCTGGTCGTCGCCTGGCAGCTGGCGGTCAGCAGCGGCCTGCTGTCCAGTCGCATCCTGCCGTCGCCGGCGGCGGTGCTGGAAGCGGGCTGGAGTCTGATCAAGAGCGGCGAGCTCTGGCAACACCTGGCCATCAGCGGCTGGCGCGCCGGCATCGGCTTCGCCATCGGCGGCAGCATCGGCCTGGCGCTGGGCTTCATCACCGGGCTGTCGAAATGGGGCGAGCGCCTGCTCGACAGCACCCTGCAGATGGTGCGCAACGTGCCGCACCTGGCGCTGATCCCGCTGGTGATCCTCTGGTTCGGCATCGACGAGTCGGCCAAGTTGTTCCTGGTGGCCCTGGGGGTGTTCTTTCCCATCTACCTCAACACCTACCACGGCATCCGCAACGTCGATCCGGCGCTGGTGGAGATGGCCCGCAGCTACGGCCTCTCCGGGGCGCGGCTGTTCTGGCACGTGGTGCTGCCGGGCGCCTTGCCGGCCATCCTGGTGGGGGTGCGCTTCGCCCTCGGCCTGATGTGGCTGACGCTGATCGTCGCCGAGACCATTTCCGCCAGCTCCGGCATCGGCTACCTGGCGATGAACGCCCGGGAATTCCTGCAAACCGACATCGTGGTGCTGGCCATCCTGCTCTACGCCATCCTCGGCAAGCTGGCGGATCTCGCCGCCCGCGGCCTGGAGCGTGCCTGGCTGCGCTGGCACCCGGCCTATCAGAAGGGAGCCCACGCATGACCAGTCTGCAAGCCGTTCCGCCGCTCTCGCGGGGCATCGCCCTGAAGCTGCAACAGGTGGTGAAGACCTTTGGCGAGCGCACCGTACTCCACGGGATCGATCTGCAGATCCCGGCTGGCCAGTTCGTTGCCGTGGTGGGCCGCAGTGGCTGCGGCAAGAGCACCCTGCTGCGCCTGGTGGCCGGTCTCGACCGCGCCAGTGGCGGCACCCTGCTGGGTCAGGACGAACCCCTGGCGGAGCACCGCGAAGACACCCGGCTGATGTTCCAGGATGCGCGCCTGCTGCCCTGGAAACGCATCATCGACAACGTCGGTCTGGGCCTCAGGGGCGACTGGAAACCGCGCGCCCTGGAAGCCCTGGCGGCGGTCGGCCTGGCGGATCGCGCCCAGGAGTGGCCCTCGGCGCTGTCCGGCGGCCAGAAGCAGCGCGTGGCCCTGGCCCGCGCCCTGATCCACCAGCCGCGCCTGCTGCTGCTGGACGAACCGCTGGGCGCCCTGGATGCCCTGACCCGAATCGAGATGCAGCAACTCATCGAAGGCCTCTGGCAGCGCCACGGCTTCACCGTGCTGCTGGTGACCCATGACGTGGGCGAGGCGGTAGCCCTGGCCGACCGCGTGGTGCTCATCGAAGACGGCCATGTCGGTCTGGATCTCGACGTCAACCTGGCGCGCCCCCGGGCCGCCGGCGATGCCCAACTGGCGCGCCTGGAAGCCGAGGTACTGGCCCGGGTGCTGCAGCAACCGCTCAATCCCGATCTACCCGAAATCGTGCAACCCCTGCCCACGCAACTGCGCTGGGCCTACTGATCGCTCATCCGAGGAGTTCTGCCATGACCATCAAGGCCATCAACGTTCGCAACCAGTTCAAGGGCACCATCAAGGAAATCATCGAAGGCTCGGTGCTCTCCGAGATCGACGTCCAGACCGCCGCCGGCATCGTCACCTCCGTCATCACCACCCGCTCGGTCAAGGAGCTGGAACTGGTGGTGGGCAGCGAGGTGATCGCCTTCGTCAAATCCACCGAGGTGTCCATCGCCAAGCTGTGATGCGGCCCTGGTGGTGAGGAAACCCGCCCTGGTGGCGGGTTTTTTGTTTTGGCCTTGAGATGTTGGGCTCGAGAAGGCAAGCCGCTCCCCGTGGCAGACACGCCAGCGCCCCGGCTGAGCCAGGGAAGCGCCTGGGACCGGGGCGTTATGAAAGATTCGGAAGAGCGGGGATCAGGCGACGTGCAGGCCCTGGCTCGACCCCAGCTTCGCCAGGTGGATCAGGCCTTCTTCCCACTGCCGATGCCCGGAGCGGGTGTTGATATGGCCGGCACCCGGGAGGATGTCCAGGTCGCTATCCCAGTCGCGTGCCAGGGCTTCGGCCCGGGCGAGACTGATGGCGTGATCGTTGTCCGAAGTCACTATCCGCGAACGAAAGGGCAGTGGCTCCTGTGGCAAGGGCGCGAAACCCACCAGCTCCGCCGGGCAACCCGGGCGCTCGACGTCGGCCGGCGCCACCAGCAAGGCCGCCAGCACCCGCTGCCGACGGGCCACCGGGGCACTGGCCGCCCAACGCGCGACGGTCACGCAGCCCAGGCTATGGGCGATCAGCACCACCGGCGCATTGCCTTGGGCGATGGCTCTGTCGAGCGCGGCGACCCAGAGCTGCGGATCGGGACGCTGCCAGTCGTCCTGCTCGACGCGATGGGCGTCAGGCAGCAGGCGCTGCCAGTGAGTCTGCCAATGATCAGGGCCGGAACCTTGCCAGCCAGGAAGGATGAGATAGCGGGTCATGGCGGAGCTCCGCGGACGAAAGGGAGAGCCGATAGTGCCGATGGATGATCCGCAGGAGAAAGAATAAAAGGCGCTTTGGTTATGCTCGGAGCTTGAGTCGGGGTTGGCCGCGGTAGACCCGTAGGTTGGGCTCAGACGGCGCCATCGTCGAAGCCCAACAGGGCCAATGTCGAAGTGCTGTTGGGCTTCGCTGGCGCTCAACCCAACCTACCAAGGCCCTTGGGTGGACTATTCGTTCCGTCCCAACCGCTCCACTTCCTGCAACCAGCGCAGCCGCTGTTCCTCGTCCGCCGCTCGCACCGGCGAGTACTCGTGGACCTGCAGCACCTGGATGCCGCAGGCTTCCAGGCCTTCCTGGATGCCCTGGCGATGGGGCGCCTGGTTGCGCAGGCGCTGCCAGGGGGAGGGCGGGGTGTCGGAGGTGACCAGCAACTCGGCGCTGCGGCCGGTCAGCAGGGGCTCGCCGCCCCAAGTCTGGTCGCGCTGGGCGAAGGCGAAGCCCGGTTGCAGCACCCGCTCCAGAAAACCCGCCAGTACCGCCGGCAGGCCGTTCCACCACACCGGGTAGATGAACACCAGGTGCTCGGCCCAGTGGATCTGCCGTTGGGCTTCCAGCAGATCCGGCTCCAGGGTCTGGGAGAGGTCATAGCCTTCGCGCAGTACCGGATCGAACTGGGCGTCGGCCAGCTTGAGCTGACGCACCACCTGGCCGCTGGCCTGGGCGCCTAGGACATAGGCGTCGGCCAGCGACTGGCAGAAACTGGTGCGCTTGGGATTGCCCTGGATGACCAGCAGGCGCCGGCCATCCCCTTCCAGCGGCGTGGCGCCGCGAGCCTCAGCCACGGCCACCGGCTTCCAACATGGTTTCCGGACGGACCCACTCGTCGAACTGCGCATTGGTCAGATAGCCGAGCTCCAGCGCGGCGGCGCGCAGGGTCTTGTTCTCGCCGTAGGCCTTCTTGGCGATCTCGGCGGCCTTGTCGTAGCCGATGTGCGGATTGAGCGCCGTCACCAGCATCAGCCCCTGTTCCAGGTGTTCGGCCATCTTGTGCTCGTCCGGCTCCATGCCGGTGACGCAATGGGTGTTGAAGTTGCGACTGCCATCGGCCAGCAGGCGGATGGATTCCAGCACGTTGTGGGCAATCACCGGCTTGTAGACATTGAGCTGCAGATGGCCTTGGCTGGCGGCGAAACCGACGGTGACGTCATTGCCGATCACCTGGCAGGCCAGCATCGACAGCGCCTCGCACTGGGTCGGGTTGACCTTGCCCGGCATGATGGAACTGCCCGGCTCGTTGGCCGGCAGCTTTACCTCGGCGAAGCCCGCGCGCGGACCGGAACCCAGCAGACGCAGGTCGTTGGCTATCTTCATCAGCGCCACGGCCAGGGTCTTGAGACCACCGTGCAGGGCCACCAGCGGCTCATGGCCGGCGAGGGCGGCGAACTTGTTCGGCGCGGTGACGAAGGGCAGGCCGGTGAGTTCGGCGATTTCCTTGGCGATGGCTTCGTCGAAGCCCTTGGGCGCGTTCAGGCCGGTGCCCACTGCGGTGCCGCCCTGGGCCAGTTCCAGGACCGCCGGCAGGGCGTTGCGGATGGCGCGCTCGGCCAGGTCCAGCTGGGCGACGAAGGCCGACAGCTCCTGGCCGAAGGTCACCGGGGTGGCGTCCATCATGTGGGTGCGGCCGGTCTTGACCAGGTTCTGGTAGCGCGCCGATTGCAGCGCTAGGCCGCCGGACAGCTCGGCGATAGCCGGCAGCAGGTCGTTCTGCACCGCCAGGGCGGTGGCGATGTGCATGGCGGTGGGGAAGCAGTCGTTGGAGCTCTGGCCGCGATTGACGTGGTCATTGGGATGGACCGGCTGCTTGCCACCCATGCCATTGCCGGCCAGTTCGTTGCTGCGTCCGGCGATGACCTCGTTGACGTTCATGTTGCTCTGGGTGCCGCTGCCGGTCTGCCAGACCACCAGCGGAAACTGGTCATCGTGGAAGCCGTCGAGGATCTCGCTGCTGGCCTTCTCGATCAGGGTGGCGACGTCTTCCGGCAATTCGCCAAGACGCAGGTTGACCCGCGCGGCCGCCTTCTTCACCGTCGCCAGGGCATGCACCACCGCCAGCGGCATCTGCTGGTTGCCAATGGCGAAGTTTTCCAGCGACCTCTGGGTCTGGGCGCCCCAGTAGACGTCGTCGGCTACTTCGATGGGGCCGATGCTATCGGTTTCGGTACGGCTCATGGCGGTCTCCGCTTATAAGGTGTGGGTCCAGCTAACTTGGGCAGCAGGTTAGCGCCAGGGTTCCCAAATGGGAAGTGTTCTCAAATGCGCGACCGTCGTCGATAAGTTCAGGCCAGGTTCAGCCGCTCTGTGGCACACTCGCGGTCCATTTTCAGCCTCCTGAAGGATGCCCATGAAGAAGACCCTCCGTACGCTTGGCGCCGTCGTTGTGCTCGCCAGCGCCAGCAGCTTCGCCCTGGCCGACGCCAAGAGCCACGCGGCCGACGCGGAGCGCTTTCTCAAGCTGGCCAACGCCGACAAGCTGACCACGCCGGTCTACGCCCAGGTCCAGCAGCTCTTCGCCCAGCACTTCGAGCAGGCCAAGTCGCCGGCCAAGAAAGCCGTGCTGGAAAGCTACACCGCCCGCGCCAACCAGGCGCTGGACAGCACCATCGGCTGGGAAAAGATCAAGCCCGAGATGGTCAAGCTGTACACCGACAACTTCACCGAAGACGAGCTGGAGGGCCTGATCAAGTTCTACCAGTCCGATCTGGGCAAGAAGATGATCGCCACCCTGCCGCGCCTGTCGGCGCAGTCCGCCCAGCTGACCCAGGCCAAGCTGGAGCAGGCGGTACCCAAGGTCAACGGCATCCTCGCCGAGATGGACAAGGAGCTGGGCGTGAAGCCGCCGGCCGGTGCCGAGAACGCACCCCCGCCCGCCAAGCGCTGATTCAGCCTTGCCACAAGGCCCGGACCCGTTCCGGGCTTTGTCGTTTCCGGGCGGCGCCCAGGCTCGCTAGAATGACGCTTCTCACAGTCGAGGTATCCCCATGAGCATGCGCGAACGTATCCAGTCCAGCCTGGGCCTGTTGCAACCCGAGCACCTCGAGGTGCTGGACGAAAGCCACATGCACAGCCGCGGCCAGGAGACCCACTACAAGGCGGTGGTGGTCAGCGAACACTTCGCCGGCCTCAACGCGGTGAAGCGCCACCAGAAGGTCTACGGCACCCTGGGCGAACTCATGGGCCAGTTCCATGCCCTGGCGCTGCACACCTATACCCCCGAAGAGTGGGCGGCGCAGGGCCAGGCACCGGATTCGCCCACCTGCCGCGGCGGCAGCAAGCACGACCTCGCGGGTTGAACCCGGCGAGCCCTGTTCAGCGGCAGTCCGTATTGGTTAAAATTTGATCGGCGCCGGCATCCTTGCCGGCGTTTTCGTCTAACCGGTCCGCCCTTTGCGAGGGCGACCCCTGGGAACCCGAAGATGACCGACAAGATTGTCGTGGCGGCCTTGTACAAGTTCGTCACCCTGGACGACTACGTCCAATTGCGTGAACCCCTCCTGCAAACCCTGCTGGCGCATGACGTCAGGGGCACCCTGCTGCTGGCCGAGGAAGGCATCAACGGCACCGTCTCCGGCAGCCGCGAAGGTATTGACGCCGTGCTCGCCTGGCTGCGCGCCGATGCGCGCCTGGTGGACATCGATCACAAGGAATCCTACTGCACCGAGCAGCCCTTCTATCGCACCAAGGTCAAGCTGAAGAAGGAGATCGTCACCCTGGGCGTACCCGGCGTCGATCCCAACCGCCGCGTGGGTACCTATGTCGAACCCCGGGACTGGAACGCCCTGGTGGACGATCCCGAGGTGCTGGTGATCGACACCCGCAACGACTACGAGGTGGGCATCGGCAGCTTCAAGGGTGCCATCGATCCCCAGACCAAGAGCTTTCGCGATTTCCCGGCCTATATCCGCGAGCACTTCGATCCGGCCCGGCACAGGAAGGTCGCCATGTTCTGCACCGGCGGCATTCGCTGCGAGAAGGCGTCGAGCTTCATGCTGCAGGAAGGCTTTCCCGAGGTTTTCCATCTCAAGGGCGGCATCCTCAAGTACCTCGAAGAGGTGCCGGCAGCGGAGTCGCGCTGGGAAGGCGAGTGCTTTGTCTTCGACAACCGCGTGACCGTGACCCATGACCTCGCCGAAGGGGTCTACGACCAGTGCCATGCCTGCCGCACGCCGGTCTCGCCGGAAGACATGCAGTCAGCGCATTACAGCCCCGGCATCAGCTGCCCGCACTGCTGGGATTCGCTGTCGGAAAAGACCCGCGCCGGCGCCCGCGAGCGGCAGAAGCAGATCGAGCTGGCGCGCCTGCGCAACGAACCCCATCCCATCGGCCGCGATCCGCGGCTGAACGCCATGCCCAACCCCGAGGAGGTCTAGGATGCCCGGTCGCCTGCTCTATGTGATGGACCCCATGTGCTCCTGGTGCTGGGGCTTCGCGCCGGTGGTCGAGCGCCTGGCCGAGCGGGCGGCCGCCCAGGGCATTCCGCTGCACCTGGTGGTGGGCGGCCTGCGTCGCGAGCGGGTGGCCCAGGACACCGCCAGCCGGGTGCGCACCCTGGCCTACTGGCAGGCGGTGCAGGAGACCACCGGCCAGCCCTTCGCCCTGGACCAGGGGCCGCCGGAAGGCCTGGTGTACGACACCGAGCCGGCCTGCCGCGCCCTGGTCGCCGCTCGCCAGCTCGACGAAGAGGCGGTCTGGCCACTGGCCAAGCGTATCCAGCGGGCCTTCTATGTCGAAGCCCGCGACGTCACCCAGCCGGCGCTGCTGGTGGAACTGGCCGAAGCCTGTGGCCTGCCGCGCATCGAATTCGCGCCGCTGTTCGACGGCGAGCCGGCGCACCAGGCGACCCAGGCCGACTTCGACTGGGCGCTGAATCTGGGTATCGCCGGCTTCCCCACGCTGCTGGCCGAGCGTGATGGTCAGCTGGCGCTGGTCACCAACGGCTACCAGCCGCTGGACGAACTGGAACCGCTGCTGGACGCCTGGCTCAGCCGCGGCGCGCACCTGGCGTGAGTCTGGTCATCGACGAGCGTCTGACGCTGCCCGAGCAGGAAATCCAGCTCACCGCGGTTCGCGCCCAGGGTGCGGGTGGGCAGAACGTCAACAAGGTTTCCAGCGCCGTCCACCTGAGATTCGACATCCAGGCGTCTTCGCTGCCGGAAGCGCTCAAGGAGCGCCTGCTGGCGCTGCGCGACGGGCGCATCAGCCGCGACGGCGTGGTGGTGATCAAGGCCCAGCAATACCGTACCCAGGAGCAGAATCGCGCCGACGCCCTGGAACGCCTGGCCACGCTGATCGCCACGGCCAATGTCCAGGAAAAGCCGCGGCGTCCGACCAAGCCCACCTACGGCTCCAAGCAGCGCCGCCTGGAAGGCAAGTCGCGCCGCAGCGGCCTCAAGGCCAGTCGTGGGCGGGTGGATTTCTAGGCTCCGCGCAGCCTGAGCTAACGCACCACGATCAGCGCGCTGCCGGCGGCTTCCAGCATGTTGCGGGTGTTGCTGCCCATGAAGAAGTGGCGCAGGCGCGAGTGGCCGAAGGCGCCCATCACCACCAGTTCCAAACCGTGCTGCTTGCGATAGCGCTCCAGGCCCAGTTCCACGTCGCCGTCGGTGATGGCGGTGGTGACCGTGCGGCCCCGGGCCCTGAGTTCCTCGGCGGCGCGGGCGAGGGCGGCGCGGCGTTCTTCGCGGTCGCGGCCGACGGTCACCAGGTGGCAGGCCAGGCCGTCGAACAGCCGGCAGGTGGCCACCCAGGTCACCGCCTTGCGCGCGCTGTTGCTGTCGTCGTAGGCCAGCAGCACGCCGCTGGGCTTGACGAACAGGTGGCCGGCCACCAGCAGCGGGCGATGCAGGAGGCGGATGGCGCTTTCCAGGTGGCGGCCGATCAGCCGCTTGGGTGGACTGTCCTCGCCCTGACGGCCCAGCACGATGAGGTCGAAATCCTCCTGCAGACTTTCCAGCGAACCTATCAGGTCACCATGCTGGAGCACGGCCCCGGCGCAGCGCGCCTGTTGCTCCTCCACCCGCAGCTGGGCCGCATCGAGCAGCAGCCGACCCTGGTCTTCCGCCAGGGTGCCGCGCTGGGCATCCAGCGCCGCCAGCTCGGTCAGCAGGTGTTCGCGGTTGACCAGCAGGGGCGGCGTGGCCTGGCCCGGCCGCGGATAGCGGCGCTGATCCAGCACGTGCAGCAGGGTGAGCGGGGCATCCAGGGTGGTGCCGGCCCAGGCGGCGAAGTCGCAGACGGCGGCGCTGACGGCCGAGCCGTCGAGGCAGGCGAGGATCTTGGACATGGCCGCAGGTCTCCAGGAGCAGGACATTGCTGGGAGAGACCCGGGCGCGCCGTTGCGGGTTCAATCGCCGAGGGCGAGGTCGTCCGTCATGCCGCCGCGGCGCAGCAGCTGCTTGCAGCGTTGGGACAGGTGCAGCACCCGCACCCGCTTGCCGGCCTTGGCATAGCGTTCGTGCAGGGTGCGCAGCGCGGCCACGGCGGAGTAGTCGACGAAACTCAGGTGGCGGCAGTCCACCACGACCCTGGCGGGGTCGCCGGCCGGATCGAACTGGTTCAAAAAGGTGGCGGTGGAGGCGAAGAACAGGGTGCCGTGCACCTGGTACCTCTTGCTGCCGTCGGCCTCCAGATGGCTGTCGGCATAGAGCCGGCGGGCGTGCTGCCAGGCGAAGTTGAGCGCGGCCAGGACGATGCCGCAGAGTACCGCGGTGGCGAGGTCGGCGAAGACGGTGATCACGGTGACGGCAATGATCATCAGCATGTCGCTGCGCGGTACCCGGTGCAGCACCCGCAGCGAGGCCCAGGCGAAGGTCTGCTGGGCGACCACGAACATGGTGCCCACCAGCGCTGCCAGCGGAATGCGTTCGATCAGCGGCGAGAGAAACAGCACGAACAGCAGCATCAGCACGCCGGCGACCACCCCCGACAGCCGGCCGCGGCCGCCCGAGCTCAGGTTGATCATGGTCTGGCCGATCATGGCGCAACCGCCCATGCCGCCGAACAGCCCCGAAGCCATGTTGGCCGCGCCCAGGGCCACGCACTCGCGATTGGGCAGGCCGCGGCTCTCGGTGATCTCGTCGGTGAGATTCAGGGTCAGCAGGGTCTCCAGCAGGCCGACCAGGGCCATCAGCACCGCATAGGGCAGGATGATCTGCAGCGTTTCCAGGCTCCAGGGGATGTCGGGCAGCGCCAGGCGCGGCAGGCCGCCGGCGATATGGGCCATGTCACCCAGGGTACGGGTGGGCAGGTCGAGGAAATGCACCGCCAGCCCCACGCCGAGGATGGCGGCCAGGGCCGGCGGCACGGCGCGGGTCAGCCGCGGCAGCAGCCAGATGATGGCCATGGTCACGGCGGTCAGACCGATCATCAGGTACAGCGGCGTGCCGCTGAGCCAGGTCTCGCCCTGCTTGAAGTGCTCTAGCTGGGCCAGGGCGATGACGATGGCCAAGCCGTTGACGAACCCCAGCATGACCGGGTGCGGCACCATGCGGATCAGCTTGCCCAGGCGCAAGAGGCCGAAGGCGATCATCAGCAGGCCGCCGAGCACCACCGTGGCCAGCAGGTACTGCACGCCGTGCTGCACCACCAGGGCGATGATGACCACCGCCATGGAGCCGGCGGCGCCGGAGACCATGCCGGGGCGGCCACCGAAGAGGGCGGTGAGAGTACAGATGAAGAAGGCCCCATAGAGCCCCATCAGCGGATTGAGATGGGCAACCAGGGCGAAGGCGATGCACTCGGGCACCAGCGCGAAGGACGTGGTGAGACCGGCCAGGATGTCGGCGCGGGGAGAGACACTTTTCATGACGTATCCAGAACGGGCGACAGCACGGCGGGGCGCGATCGCGGAGAGACGACAGGGCAGCAGGACTCGGGTACAGACCGCAGGGGCCGTCACCAGGGGAGGGGTGGCGCTATGGCGGCGTCGGCAGGTGCTTGGACATGGTGAAGGGGTCCGCAGGCATCGCGAGGAAAGTTAGCCAGCTTAGCATGACTTTCCGGAGCTGCCGAGTCGCCAGGATCGCCGGACCGCTCTACTGGCTACCTTTCGCCAGGCCCTGGACTTGCGCACCCGCTCGGTGAGCGGCGGCTGGCCGACGATGATCCGCTGCCAACGGAGGGTACCCGGCCGTGCGGGATCCCAGGCCATTCGTCAGGCCGCGGCGGATCAGGGGACGGAAGGCCGACTTCCATTGATCGGCGACAACAGCTGAGCGCTCGATAAGCCAGGCTGTTGGGTTACTCTCTGTGCAGGGTTCGGCTACGCACCGGACCCAGCCTGAACGAGGATAAGAATCGTGGATATGAACCGTCGGCAATTCTTCAAGGTCGCTGGAGTCGGCCTTGCGGGATCCAGCCTGGCGGCGTTAGGCATGGCTCCCACAGCCGCCTTTGCCGACCAGGTGCGCCATTTCAAACTGGCGCACACCGTGGAAACCCGCAACACCTGTCCCTATTGCTCGGTCGGCTGCGGCCTGATCATGTACAGCATGGGCGACCGGGCCAAGAACGTGGCCCAGAACATCATTCACATCGAGGGCGACGCCGACCATCCGGTCAATCGCGGCACCCTCTGCCCGAAGGGCGCCGGCCTGCTGGATTTCATCCACAGCCCCAATCGCCTCAAGTACCCGGAAGTCCGCAAGCCCGGCAGCAACGAGTGGACCCGCATCAGCTGGGACGAGGCGCTCGGGCGCATCGCTACCCTGATGAAGGAAGACCGCGATGCCAACTTCATCGCCACCAACGACAAGGGCCAGACGGTCAATCGCTGGTTGACCACAGGCTTCCTGGCCGCCTCGGCGTCCTCCAATGAAACCGGTTATCTGACGCACAAGATCGCACGGAGTCTGGGCCTGCTGGCCTTCGACAACCAGGCGCGCGTTTGACACGGCCCGACGGTGGCAGGTCTTGCCCCGACGTTTGGCCGTGGAGCGATGACGAATCATTGGAGCGACATCAAGAACGCCAATCTCGTCCTCATCATGGGCGGCAATGCCGCTGAAGCCCATCCGTGCGGCTTCAAATGGGTCACCGAGGCCAAGGCGCACAACAACGCCCGGCTGATCGTGGTCGATCCGCGTTTCACCCGTTCCGCCTCGGTGGCGGATTACTACGCGCCGATCCGCACCGGCAGCGACATCGCCTTCCTCGGCGGGCTGATCAATTACCTGATCACCCACGACAAGATTCAGCAGGAGTACGTCCGCAACTACACCGACGCCGGCTTCCTGGTGAAGGAAGGCTTCACCTTCGAGGACGGCCTGTACAACGGCTATGACGCCGAGAAGCGCACCTACACCGACAAGGTGAACTGGGGCTACCAGATCGGCGACGACGGCTTCGTCAAGATCGATCCGACCCTGCAGGATCCGCGCTGCGTCTTCCAGCTGATGAAGCAGCACTACAGTCGCTACACCCTGGAAGTGGCCAGCCAGACCTGTGGCACGCCGACCGACGCGATCCAGAAGGTCTGGGCCGAAATCGCCGAGACCTCGGCGCCCGGTCGCGTCATGACCATCCTCTATGCCCTGGGCTGGACCCAGCACTCCATCGGGGCACAGATCATCCGCTGCGGCGCCATGGTTCAGCTGCTGCTGGGCAACATCGGCCTGCCGGGTGGCGGCATGAACGCCCTGCGCGGTCACTCCAACATCCAGGGCCTCACCGACCTGGGCCTGCTGTCGATCCAGCTGCCCGGCTACCTGACCATCGGCGGCGACGGCGAGCAGGACTACAACGCCTTCATCGCCCGCCGCGCCAGCAAACCGCTGCGTCCGGGGCAGATGAGCTACTGGCAGAACTACGGCAAGTTCCACGTCAGCCTGATGAAGGCCTGGTACGGCGACAAGGCCACCAAGGACAACGACTGGTGCTACCACTGGTTGCCCAAGGTCGATGTCACCGGTGCCGGCTACGACGTCCTGCGCTACTTCGACATGATGGGCAAGGGCCAGGTCAACGGCTATGTCTGCCAGGGCTTCAACCCCATCGCCGCCTTCCCCAACAAGGCCAAGGTGATGCGCGGGCTGTCCAAGCTCAAGTGGCTGGTGATCATGGACCCGCTGGCCACCGAGACCTCCGAGTTCTGGCGCAACCACGGCGAGCACAACGATGTGAACACCGCCGAGATCCAGACCGAGGTGTTCCGCCTGCCCACCACCTGCTTCGCCGAGGAAGACGGCTCCCTGGTCAACTCCAGCCGCTGGCTGCAGTGGCACTTCAAGGGCGCCGAGGCACCCGGCGAAGGGCGCAGCGACATCGCCATCATGTCCGAGCTGTTCCTCAAGCTGCGCGAGGCCTATGCGAAGGATGGCGGGGCCTTCCCCGATCCGATCCTGGGGCTGTCCTGGCCCTACGCCAAGCCCGAGGAGCCGGCGCCGGAAGAACTCGCCAAGGAGTTCAACGGCTACGCCGTCACCGATGTGCTGGATGCCAAGGGCGCGGTCTCGGCCAAGGCCGGTCAGCAACTCGCCGGCTTCGGCCAGTTGATGGACGACGGCAGCACCGCCTCGGGTTGTTGGATCTTCTGCGGCGCCTGGACCGAGCAGGGCAACCAGATGGCGCGGCGCGACAACAGCGATCCGTTCCATATGGGGCAGACCCTGGGCTGGGCGTGGTCGTGGCCGAACAACAGACGCATCCTCTACAACCGCGCCTCCTCGGACCTCAACGGTAAGCCCTGGGACCCGAGCAAGAAGCTGGTGTGGTGGAACGACAAGGCGCAGAAGTGGGGCGGCACCGATGTGCCCGACTACAAGATCGACGCCAAGCCGGCCGACGGCATGAGTCCCTTCATCATGAACCCGGAAGGGGTGGCGCGTTTCTTCGCCCTGGACAAGATGGCCGAGGGGCCCTTCCCGGAACACTACGAGCCGTTCGAGACGCCCATCGGTGTCAACCCGCTGCACCCCAACAACCGCAAGGCGCTCAACAGCCCGGCGGCGCGGGTGCTCAAGGACGACTGGGCGGACTTCGGCGATCGCAAGGACTTCCCCTATGCGGCCACCACCTACCGCCTGACCGAGCACTTCCACTACTGGAGCAAGCACTGCCGTCTCAACGCCATCATCCAGCCGGAGCAGTTCGTCGAGATCGGCGAGGTGCTGGCCAAGCAGAAGGGCATCGCCGCGGGTGATCTCGTGCGCGTCACCTCCAAGCGCGGCCACATCGTCTGCAAGGCGGTGGTGACCAAGCGGATCCGTCCGCTGCAGGTCAACGGCGAGACGGTGCACCACGTCGGCATCCCCATCCACTGGGGTTTCTCCGGCGTGGCGCGGATGGGTTACCTGGCCAACACCCTGACCCCCTTCGTGGGTGACGGGAACACCCAGACGCCCGAGTTCAAGTCGTTCCTCGTCAACGTGGAGAAAGCGTGATGGCAAGCCAAGATATCTACGCCCGCTCCGCGACCACCACGGCCTATACGTCGGTGCGCACCCAGGCGGAAGTGGCCAAGCTGATCGATGTGTCCAAGTGCATCGGTTGCAAGGCCTGCCAGGTCGCCTGTTCGGAATGGAACGAGTTGCGCGACGAGGTGGGCCACACCCACGGCACCTACGACAACCCGGCGGACCTCACCGCGGACTCCTGGACGCTGATGCGCTTCACCGAGCACGAGGACGAGGCCGGCAAGCTGGAGTGGCTGATCCGCAAGGACGGCTGCATGCACTGCGCCGAGCCGGGTTGCCTGAAGGCCTGTCCGAGTCCGGGGGCCATCGTCAAGTACGCCAACGGCATCGTCGACTTCAACCAGGACCACTGCATCGGTTGCGGCTACTGCATCGCCGGTTGCCCCTTCGATATCCCGCGGATCTCGAAGAAGGACAACAAGGCCTACAAGTGCTCGCTGTGTTCGGACCGGGTCGGGGTCGGCCTGGAGCCGGCCTGCGTGAAGACCTGCCCGACCGGCGCCATCGTCTTCGGTACCAAGGACGCCATGAAGGAGCACGCCGCCGAGCGCATCGTCGATCTCAAGAGCCGCGGCTACGAGAACGCCGGGCTGTACGACCCGGTTGGGGTAGGGGGCACCCACGTCATGTACGTGCTGCACCATGCCGACCAGCCGCAGCTGTACAACCACCTGCCCAAGGACCCGACCATCAGCCCCACCGTGGGCCTGTGGAAGGGCTTCACCAAACCCCTGGCGCTGTTTGCCATGGGCGCGGCGGTGCTGGCCGGTTTCTTCCACTACGTGCGCGTCGGCCCGAACCGGACCGATGACGACGACGAGGTGGTCGAGGCGCCGCCTCGTCCCGAGGGCGATGCGCCCAGGGGCGAGGTCAAGCAGCTGAGTCCGTCCGTGCAGATCTTCGATCCGCACGACAAGCAGCCCTAGCAGGGGTACGCCCCCGGTTTGGCCGGGGGCGTCCTGGGAGATCGAGATGAAACCTGAAATCCAGCGTTACAACGCCAACGAGCGGACCAACCACTGGATCGTGGCGATCCTGTTCTTCATGGCCGGGCTATCGGGACTGGCGCTGTTCCACCCCGCGCTGTTCCCGCTGTCGAACCTGTTCGGTGGCGGCACCTGGACGCGCATCCTGCATCCCTTCATGGGTGTGGCGATGTTCCTGTTCTTCGCCTTCCTGGTGATCCGCTTCTGGCGGCACAACAAGATCGGTCGTGAAGACGCCCAGTGGCTCAAGCAGATCAACGATGTGCTGAACAACCGCGAGGAAAAGCTGCCGCCGATCGACAAGTACAACCCTGGGCAGAAGATCCTGTTCTGGGTACTGCTGGCCTGCATGCTGGTCCTGCTGGTCAGCGGCGTGGTCATCTGGCGGCAGTACTTCGCCCACCTGTTCCCCATCCCGGTGATCCGCCTGGGCGCCCTGGCCCATGCCGTGGCCGCCTTCGTGCTGGTGCTGTCGATCATCGTGCACATCTATGCCGGGATCTGGATCAAGGGCTCGGTGACCGCGATGATGACCGGCTGGGTGAGCCGGGCCTGGGCCAAGAAGCACCACTCGCTGTGGTACGAGAAGGTCACCCGCGAGAAGAAGTGAGCGGTCTCTATCGTTGGGCTTCGCTACGCTCAACCCAACCTACGGATAGGTGCGCATGATTTCCCCCGCGCACCGATCTGACCCCCTCTCCCTCCGGGAGAGGGTTGGGGTGAGGGGCAGGGTGCCCATCATCCCAACCCGCCCGCTATCCTGAATCCTCCATCTTCCACCGTTTTGCTAAGGAGCCCTGCCATGGCGGGCCAGATCCTCGAGCCCGGCGAAATCGAAGCCGCGGCCGTCAATCCCGATTTCATCCTGCTGCCCGGTGGCGAGCTGTTCGGCTATCGCGCCGACCGCCTGCGCCTGCTGGCCGCCGGCAATGCGCTGAGTGACTACCTGCTGCTGATGGCCGACCTGTGCGAAGCCCAGCAAGGGGTCTTCGACCGTCTCGCCCCCCTGCCGCTGGACGAGGCGCGCAGCGCCCAGAGTCTGCAGCATGGTCTGCCACCCCTGGGTTACGACACCCTGGTTCGCGAGGGGGACTGGTTGCCCGCGCTGGATGCCCTGCTGGAGACCCTCAAGCTTGCGCAGGCGCCGGTACAGGCCGCCCTGGACGAACTGCGCCAGGCCGATGCCGGCCAGCGCAAGGCCTGGGCCATCGCCCTGCTGGCCGGCAGCTACGAGCTGGTGCCCGCTGGCGTGGTGCCCTTTCTTGGCGCTGCCCTGCAGGTGGCCTGGACCCACTGGCTGCAGCGCAGTGACTTCAGCGCCCTGCGCGAACAGGGTAGTCAGACGTCCTGCCCCTGCTGCGGTGCGCCGCCCATGGCCGGCATCATCCATCACCTGGGCAAGGCCAATGGCCTGAGATACCTCACCTGCTCGCTGTGCGCCTGCGAGTGGCACTTCGTGCGGGTCAAGTGCAGCCACTGCGAGACGGGCAAGGGCCTGGGCTACTACTCCCTGAGCACCGACGACGCCAACGCCCAGAAGGCTCCGCTACGCGCCGAGACCTGCGCCCACTGCAAGACCTATCTCAAGCACCTCTATCGCGACCACGACGCCCGCAGCGAACCCCTGTCCGCCGATCTCGCCAGCCTGGCGCTGGACGTGCGCCTGGCGGAAGAAGGCTACGAGCGCCACGCGCCCAATCTGCTGTTCGCCCCGGGCTAGACCGGGCACGGCGACCGCCCGGGGCAGGGTAGTCGCCGCTCCTTCTGTTTCCGCATATGGCGGACTGCCTCGCCCTGGCCAGTGCCGACGCGCGCCCTCGATTCCGCTTCACTAAGCCAGGCCGCGCGAACCTCTGCAAAGCGGTCGCCAACGTTGCTTATCGCGCCAGGAATCGGCTTGCAGCAGCCTGTCACCCCGGGGTCATCTTGCAGAGCCAGTCTATCGAGGCGCACAAAACCTTCTATCACACCGGGTGGCGAAGCCGTCTAGTATGGAGACTGCGCCGCTTCGTCGGTGTGCCCATCTGATGAGGGGATAACAATGACCGCAACGTCCGCTTCGCCCATGGTGGGGCTCTACCCGGAGCCGGCTCGACGCCGGCCTCAACGCCTGTCGAGCCCCTAGGCCGACGCGACCGGAACCACGCCTTCTGCAGGCCGTGCTGCTGTCGCGGCTGACAACCGGATGAACAAGACCCTGAGGTAGCCAAGAAGATGTCGACCGAATCCAAGTGCCCGTTCAATCACGCCGCCGGCGGTGGTACCACCAACAAGGATTGGTGGCCGAACCAGCTCAATCTCAACTTCCTGCACCAGCATTCCTCACTCTCCGATCCCATGGGCGAAGAGTTCGACTACGCCACCGAATTCAAGAGCCTCGACCTGGAAGCGGTAAAGGCCGACCTGCGCGCCGTGATGACCGATTCCCAGGACTGGTGGCCGGCCGACTTTGGCCACTACGGCCCGCTGTTCGTGCGCATGGCCTGGCACAGCGCCGGTACCTATCGCGTCGGTGACGGCCGTGGCGGCGCCGGTCAGGGTCAGCAGCGCTTCGCGCCGCTCAACAGCTGGCCGGACAACGTCAGCCTGGACAAGGCGCGCCGGCTGATCTGGCCGGTCAAGCAGAAGTACGGCCGCAAGATATCCTGGGCCGACCTCATCGTCCTCACCGGCAACGTCGCCCTGGAATCCATGGGCTTCAAGACCTTCGGCTTCTCCGGCGGTCGCCAGGACGTTTGGGAACCGGACGATGCGGTGTTCTGGGGTTCGGAAACCGTCTGGCTGGGTGGCGACGTGCGCTATGGCGCGCACAAGCAGATGGAGCAGCCCGGTGACGGTGTGCTGACCGCCCAGCCCGAGCAGCATCCGGTGGAGCACAGTCGCAACGACAATCCGCAGCGCACCCTGGAAAATCCCCTGGGCGCGGTGCAGATGGGCCTGATCTACGTGAACCCCGAAGGTCCGGACGGCAATCCCGATCCGGTGGCCTCGGCCCATGACATCCGCGAAACCTTTGGCCGCATGGCCATGAACGACGAGGAAACCGTCGCCCTGATCGCCGGCGGCCACGCCTTCGGCAAGACCCACGGCGCAGGCCCGGCGACCAACGTCGGCGCTGAGCCGGAAGCGGCCGACCTGGAACAGCAGGGCTTCGGCTGGCACAACAGCTACGGCACCGGCAAGGGCGCCGACACCATCACCAGCGGCCTCGAAGTGACCTGGACCTCCACGCCCACCCGCTGGAGCAACGAATACTTCGAGAACATGTTCAAGTTCGAGTGGGAGCTGTTCAAGAGTCCGGCCGGCGCCCACCAGTGGCGGCCGAAAGACGGCGCCGGCGCCAATGCCGTGCCCGATGCCCACGATCCCAGCAAGCGTCATCAGCCGACCATGCTGACCTCCGACCTGGCACTGCGCTTCGATCCGGCCTACGAGAAGATCTCCCGCCGCTTCCTGGAAAATCCGGACCAGCTGGCCGACGCCTTCGCCCGTGCCTGGTTCAAGCTGACCCACAGGGACATGGGTCCCCTGGCTCGCTACCTGGGCCCGGAAACCCCCACCGAAGAACTGCTGTGGCAGGACCCGCTGCCCAAGGCTGCAGGCGCGCCCCTGGGCGAGGCCGAGGTCAAGGCACTCAAGGACAAGCTGGCCGCGTCCGGCCTGAGCGTGTCCGAACTGGTCGGCACCGCCTGGGCGGCTGCTTCCACCTTCCGCGGTTCCGACAAGCGCGGCGGGGCCAATGGCGGCCGTCTGCGCCTGGCGCCGCAAAAGGACTGGGAGGTCAACCAGCCGGCGCAACTGGCCAAGGTGCTGGGCGTGCTGGAAGGCATCCAGCGTGACTTCAATAGCCAGGGCAAGCAGGTCTCCATCGCCGACCTGATCGTGCTGGCCGGCAGCGTCGGGGTGGAAAAGGCCGCCCAGGCGGCGGGCCATTCGGTCAGCGTGCCCTTCACCCCGGGGCGCGTGGATGCCTCCCAGGAGCAGACCGACGTCCACTCCTTCGGGCACCTGGAGCCCTGGGCCGACGGCTTCCGCAACTACGTCGGCGGGGAATTCAAGGTCAAGCCGGAATTCCTGCTGGTGGACAAGGCGCACCTGCTGAACCTGACCGCGCCCGAGCTGACGGTGCTGCTGGGCGGCCTGCGCGTGCTGGACATCAACGTGGGCGGCGCCAAGCATGGCGTCTTCACCCAGCGGCCGCAGACCCTGACCAACGACTTCTTCGTCAACCTGCTGGACATGGCCACCGAATGGAAGGCCACCGGTCCGGACAAGGCCACCTTCGAAGGTCGCGATCGCCAGACCGGTGCGGTGAAGTGGACCGGTACCCGGGTCGATCTGGTGTTCGGTTCCCACGCCCAGCTGCGCGCCCTGAGCGAGGTCTATGGCAGTGCCGATGCCCAGGAGAAGTTCGTCAAGGACTTCGTCAAGGTCTGGACCAAGGTGATGGAGCTGGATCGTTTCGATCTGCGCTGATCGCCGAGCGGTAGCTGAAAACGCCTCCTTCGGGAGGCGTTTTTTTTGGCCTCGCCAGTGCACCGCCGTCCATCGCCGATCAATGGCGGATCGAGTGGAAGGCGCGTTTCAGAGCCGTTCTGGCGCCCGCGACGCAGGGCTGGTCCGGCCTTAAGCAAACCCTAAGCGCCCCTTAAGGAGCGCGTAACCCGGGAGATACACACTGCGCCAAACACCCAGAGGCTGTCCCCATGGAAGCGCTTGCCGAACTCTCCCTCAGTCTGGTCGAAGGCCCCATCCGCCCCGATCTGTGCCGCGATGAAGTCCTCGCCGATCTGTTCGAGGCCACCGCGGCGCGGGCGCCGGAGCGGCCCGCCCTGCTCGAAGGCGAGCGCAGCCTGAGCTATGGCGAACTCAACGCCTGGGCCGACCGCGCCGCGTCGCGGCTGCTGGCCGCCGGTGCCGGGCCTGGCCGCGTGGTCGGCCTCTGGCTGCCACGCGGTATCGAGCTGCTGGTGATGCAGCTGGCCATCGCCAAGACCGGCGCCGCCTGGCTGCCCTGCGACGCCGAAACCCCGGCCGATCGCGTGGCCCTCTGCCTGGAAGATGCCCAGGCGGTGGGCGTGATCACCGGGGCGCCCTTCGCCGATCTGCTGGCGCGGCCCGGGCTCGGCTGCTGGACCCCCGACGAGCTGAGCGTCGGCCTGGCCCAGGGCGAGACCCTGCGCCGGCGTGGCCAGGTCTCTCCGGACCACCTGGCCTACCTGATCTACACCTCCGGCTCCACCGGCAAGCCCAAGGGCATCGGCATCCGCCAGGACAGCATCTGTCACTTCCTGCGCAGCGAGAATTCGCTGCTCGGCATCGAGGCCGGCGATCGGGTCTACCAGGGTTTCTCGGTGGCCTTCGACATGTCCTTCGAAGAGATCTGGATCAGCTACCTGGTGGGCGCCACCCTCTGGCTGGCGCCGCGGGAGATCACCGCCGACCCCGAGGCCCTGGCCCGCGCCCTGACCGCCAATCGCATCAGCGTGCTGCACGTGGTGCCGACCCTGCTGGCGCTGTTGCCGGAAGACGTCCCCAGCCTGCGCCTGATCAACCTCGGCGGCGAGATGTGCCCCGAGCCCCTGGTGGCGCGCTGGAGTCGGCCGCAGCGGCGGCTGTTCAACACCTATGGCCCGAGTGAGGCCACTGTCTCGGCGAGTCTGGCGCAACTGCAACCGGGCGAGCCGGTGACCATTGGCCGGCCGCTGCCCAACTACAGCCTGCTGGTGGTGCACGCCGATGCCAGCCTGCCGCTGGCGCTGCTGCCACGCGATCAGGTGGGTGAACTCTGCATCACCGGTCCCGGCGTGGCCGATGGCTACCTGGGGCGTCCCGAACTGACCGCCGAGAAATTCCTGCCCAATCCCTGGAGCACCGGCAGCCACGACCTCAAGCTCTATCGCACCGGTGACCTGGCACGGGTCGACAAACACGGCCAGGTGCATTGCCTGGGCCGGGTCGACGACCAGGTGAAGATCCGCGGCTATCGCGTCGAGCTGGGCGAGATCGAAGCCACCCTGGCGCGGCAACCCGGCGTCGGGACCGTGGCCGTGGTGCTGCGCGAAGAAGGCGGCGTGGAGCAGCTGGTGGCCTTCCTGGTCGGCGATGGCGGTCCGCTGCCGCGCAGCGACCTGCTGCGGACCGAGCTGGCCGGCTGCCTGCCGCTGTACATGGTGCCCAGTCGCTTCGAGTGGCTCGGCGAGATGCCGCGGCTGAACTCCGGCAAGATCGACCGCAAGCAACTGCGAGCTCGGCCCCTGGCCATTGCCGTAGTGGCGCCGGTCACTCCGGCCAGTGGCGCCCTGGGTGCGCTGCTGGCGGCCACCGCCGAGCTGTTTCCCGGTCAGCCCCTGCACGCCGAGATGGATTTCTTCGACGACTTGGGCGGGCACTCGCTGTTCGCCGCCCGCCTGGTCTCGCGCCTGCGCCAGGACCCGCGCTATGCCAGCGCCACGGTCAAGGCGGTCTATGCCGGCCGCACCCTGGGCGCCATTGCCGACGCCCTGGAGGCGGATGCCGCCGAGGCGGGCACGGCGACGGCCACCGAGGCCTGGGCGCCGCCCAGCCGCTGGCGACGCTGGCGCTGTGGCCTGGCCCAGGCGGTGGCCCTGCCGCCGCTCCTGACCCTGCGCCTGGGCCGCTGGCTGGCACCCTTCCTGGCCTTTCCGCTGCTGATCCATTCCGGTACCGCGCTGCCCTTGGCCATGCTGACCGCCCTGAGTCTGTTCGTTCTGGCCATCGGCCTGGAATTCGCCGTGGCTCTGCTGG
This sequence comes from Pseudomonas oryzihabitans, assembly GCF_014522265.1. Classification (GTDB taxonomy): domain Bacteria; phylum Pseudomonadota; class Gammaproteobacteria; order Pseudomonadales; family Pseudomonadaceae; genus Chryseomonas; species Chryseomonas aestiva. The sequence goes on along the minus strand of NZ_CP017024.1, from coordinate 360,386 downwards.
GCAAGCGTCTGACCGGTCGCCTGCAGCCCGGTCGCTATCCGCTGTGGGGCCTGACCTATTATCGCTGGTGGCTGGGTGAGCGCTTCCTCGCCCTGGCGCCGGCCTACCTGCTCAGCGGTTCGCCCCTGGCCCGTGGCTGGCTACGGCTGCTGGGCGCCCAGGTCGGCGCCGAGGCCTTCGTCGGCACCCTGACCCTGCGCGTCCCCGAGTTGCTGACCCTGGGGCAGGGCGCCAGCCTGGGCAACGGCGTCAACTTCGAAAACGCCCGGGTGCTGCGCGGCGAACTGCTGCTCGGCGCCGTGACCCTGGGTCGCGAAGCCCAGGTCGGCTCCTATGCCATCCTCGAAGGCGACACCGCCCTCGGTGACGGTGCGCGCCTGCAGGCCCAATCCGCCCTGCGCAGCGGCCAGCGCATCCCGGCCGGACGCAACTGGGGCGGCGCGCCGGCCCATGACCAGGGCGCCGCCGGTGCCCGCGTCCTGCCGCCGGCTCCGGTATCCCGCGCCCAGCGTGCCGTGCTGAAAGGGCTCTATGCCCTCAGTGGCCTGGTGGTCTCGGTGCTGTTCTTCATGCCGCTGTTTCCCCTGGCGCTGCTGATCGACGAACTGGAAAGCTTCGGTGGGCTGCCCTGGTGGCACACCTCTTCGCTGCTGCTCGATGCCCTGCAATACGGCGTACTGGCCCTGCCGCTGGGCATGGTCAGCGTCGCCCTGACCCTGCTTGGCTGCGCCCTGGCACGGCGGTTGATCCTGCCGCGGCTGGAAGAAGGCCAGTGGTCGATCGACAGCCTCTTCTACTGGCGCAAGTGGCTGGCCAACCTGATCCAGGAGTCGGCGCTGCAGAGTCTGCAGGGCCTCTATGCCACCGTTTATTCGGCGCTCTGGTATCGCCTGCTGGGTGCCCGGGTCGGCCGTGATGCCGAGATCTCCACCGCCCAGGGCCCGGTCTCCTCGCTGCTGGAACTGGGCGCCGAGACCTTTATCGCCGATGCCGTGATGCTCGGTGACGAACAGGTGGCCCAGGGCTGGATGACCCTCAGACGCACCTCCATCGCCCGCCGCAGTTTCGTCGGCAACGGCGCCTATGTCGCCGACGGCTGCCACCTCCCCGAAGACGCCCTGATCGGTGTCCTGGGGCGGCTCGACGAAGGCGTGCCCCTGCGCCAGGGCGAAACCTGGCTCGGCTCGCCGGCGGTCCGGCTGCCGGCGCGGGAGACCCTGACCGGCTACCCGGAAAGCCTGACCTTCCGCCCGGCACCTTGGCGCCGGGTGGCGCGTGGCCTGATCGAGGCCCTGCGCATCGTGCTGCCCACCGGCTTCACCGTCGCCGCCGGCTGCGCCATCGCCGAAGCCCTGGTGCCGCTGTGGCAGGCCGGCGCCTGGCTGCAACTGCTCGGCGAGACCCTGCTGGCCGGCAGCGCCTTCGCCCTGGCCAGCTTCCTGGTGGTGCTGGGACTCAAGTGGCTGGTGGTCGGTCGTTATCGCCCGCGCTCGGCGCCCATGTGGACCTTCTTCGTCTGGCGCAGCGAAGCCATCACCAGCCTCTACGAAACCCTGGCGGTGCCCAATCTGCTCGGCACCCTGCGCGGTACGCCCTGGCTGCCGCTGGCGCTGCGCCTGCTCGGCGCCCGCCTGGGGCGCGGCACCTACCTGGATACCACCGACCTCACCGAATTCGACTGCGTGCGCCTCGGTGACCATGGCGAACTCAATGCATTGGCCGGGCCCCAGACCCACCTGTTCGAAGACCGGGTGATGAAGGTGGGCGAAGTCGAGCTGGGAGCCGGGGTCAACCTGGGGCCGCGCAGCGTGGTGCTCTATGGCGCCCGCGTCGGCGACGACGTGGAACTGGGTCCGCTGTCGCTGGTGATGAAGGGCGAAACCTTGCCGGGTCGCTCGCGCTGGGAGGGTAACCCCGTTCAGCCCCGGCGCTAGGACTGTCACACAACCATAAAGACAGCCCCGGATACTCCGCCCCGTACAACAATGACGGGGCAAGGCGATGACGGCGTGGGTACGACGGATCAGGATTGGGCGGACCGGCTGGCTGCTGGCCCTGGCGCTGCTGCTGGCACTGGGAGTGACCCAGGGTCTGCGCAGCAGCCATCTGGATAGTCAATTGCTGTTCTGGCTCGGCCAGCAGTGGCAGAGCGAACCCCGAACCTCCCTGGAGCTCGGTCGCTACCGGGTGGCGGTGGAAGCCAAGCCGGTGGCCGGCGTCAGCGAGAATCTGTCCGACCTCAGCTATGACCCGGAGCGGGATCGCCTCTGGGCGGTGGTCAACAATCCGCCGGAGTTGCTGGCCCTGAGCCGGGACGGCGAGCTGCTGCAACGCCATCGCCTGGAGGGCTTCGACGACGTCGAAGGCGTGACCTATCTGGGAGGCGACCGCCTGCTGCTGGCGGAAGAGGGCGCCAACGCCCTGACCCTGGTAGGCATCCCCGAGGGCGACGACGTGCTCCGCCGCAAGGACTATCGCAGCCTGACCCTGGATCTCTTCCCCCGCGCCAACCAGGGCTTCGAGGGGCTGGACTACGATGCCGCCCGCGATCGCCTGTTCGTGGTCAAGGAGCACTCGCCGCGCAAGCTCTATGAAATCCGTGGCCTGCTCAGGAGCTTCGACGGCGACTTCGCCCTGCGCATCATTGATCGCCAGGCCTGGCTGGACCAGGCGCCCAGCACCGGTGACCTGTCCGCGGTCCATGTCGATCGCCGCACCGGCCACCTGCTGCTGCTCAGCGACGAATCGCGGGTGCTGATCGAACTCGACGACCAGGGCCATACCCTGGATACCCGTTCCCTGGTGGCGCCCTTTGGTGGCCTGTCACGGCGGATCCGCCAGCCCGAAGGCGTCACCCTGGATACCGCCGGTAACCTCTATGTGGTCAGCGAGCCTAACCTGTTCTATCGCTACCAGAAGCGCTAAGAGCCTGTTCAAAGTCTGCTGCGCGTCGGCCAAACCGCGTTGAAAATGCCTTCGGAATGCTCATTTACCACTCGTAAACTCCGCTTCCTCAGGCTTTTTCGCCTTGTTTGTCTCTAGCTCGCGAGCCTTTGAATAGGCTCTGATCAGACGCCGCCCAGCCGCTCCAGCACGGCAGGGGTATCCTTGGCGCCCATGGCGCGGGCCACGCTCAGCGCCGTGTTGCCGGCGGCGTCCCGGGCCTTGGGATCGGCACCGCGGGCGACCAGCAGTTCCACCATCTGCACGTGGTTGAACATGGCCGCCATCATCAGCGCGGTCTTGCCGTCGGGCATGGCGCCCTCCACGGCGGCGCCGTGCTCCAGCAGCAGTTCGGCCATCGGCAGGTTGTTCTTGAAGGCCGCGCCGGCCAGGGGCGACTGGCCCATGTCGTTGGCCAGATTCGAATCGGCCCGGTGCTCCAGCAGGACACGGCTGGCCTCCAGGTGGCCGTGGTAGCTGGCCAGCATCAGCAGGCTGTCGCCCTTGTGATTGCGCAGATTGGGGGTCAGCCCCTTCTCCAGCACCAGGGCCAGCACCGCGGCATTGCCGGTGCGCGCGAGGTTGAACACCTCGGTGGCGAATTCCTGGGCTTCTTCATCGGTCATGCGCTGGGGACCGTCTGCGGTCATTGTGCTCTCCTGGACTAAGGCGGGCGGGACCCTCGGGATCCCGGACGATAGGAGGGCAGACCCGAATGGCAGGGGGGAGTTCTGTCGCGGCGGCGAAACAAGGCCGCCGCAAAAGCGCGAGTCGGTTATAAAACGTCGCGAGCGGTTGTCAGACAGGTGTGTGCGGCGCGCAGGAGCCGGACCGGGCTCGCGTACGAGTGTACGAGTAGTACATGAGGATTCCGAGCACCGCACGTGCCTGTATGGCGGACGCGCAGTAGTTTTATAAGCGGCTCTCAGCCGAAGGTTGCGTGGGTCTCGGCGAAGGCCTGCAATTCCGCCACGCTGTAGTTGCCGACCATCAGCACCGGGCCATGGGCCGTACCAATCTGCGCGGGCAGGGTGTCGAGAAAACCACCGGTAGGGGTCACCCCGAGGTTGGTGTATTCGGCGGCCGGCAGATGGAATTCGGCGATCAGGCGCGCCGCTTCGGCGATGCCGGCGGCCACGCTGACTGGATGCAGGGCGGCCCCTAGCGGATTGACTTGGCCACCGTTGTCGCCGCTGAACAGGTGGCCGACCTTGGCTGCCGCCTGGGTCAGGTCGTGCTGGTCGGCCTGGGCGCCGATCAGGAACAGCGAACCATAGTGCGGCAGGCTGCCGCCGCCCTCGGCCTGGCTGACGAAGCTGGGCGCGAAGGGCTGCTCGCCGCGGATGTCGGAGCTGTAGTTGGCCACCGGATCGCCGAGGGTGACCACATTGACGAAGTTGCCTCCGTGACCCGCCGCGTGCGCATCGCGGGGAATGCCCGAGGCCTCGAAGCTGATGCCGCCGAGACCGGTCTGCTGGGCGACGTAGGCCGCCGAGATGCCGCCCAGGGAGTGGCCGGTGACGAAGATGTCCTGGGTGCCATAGCCCTGCTTGGCCGCCGCCTCGATCACCTGGTGGGCGAAGTCCAGCGACTGGCGCTGGGCGCTGGAGACCTGCTGGCCGAGGATCTGCAGATCGCTCAGCAGACCACCGGCGGTGGACAGGGGATCGATCAGCAGATTCTCGCCTCTGGTAGTGCCGGCATAGCTGATGAGCACCTGGTTCTCGGCGGTGATCCAGGTGTGGGCCGTCGCGCCATTGAGCGAGTTGTGCAGCGTCAGCTGCTGGCCATCGACCAGGAAGGGCCGCATGCCGTCGGGCGTGCCACCCAGCACGTACTCGCTGATGGCGCCGTTGAGGAATTCGCTGACGGTTGGGGTGCTGGCCGAACTGGTCTGCGCCAGCGGCGTGACCGCGGCGCTCTTTAGCGTGTGCAGGTAGGTGAAGTTGCCGAGGCTGACGATGTCGCTGTTGTCGAGCAGGCCATCGCTGGCCCAGGGGGAGGTTTTCTTGGACATGACGGCACCTTTGTTATTGTCGTGAGGTGGACGCGGTGGCCAGGGCCTTCCACGCCAGGACCACGCTAGGCGCCTGGGAAAAGCCCGCGAAAACCATCCTAGGACGGGCTCTGGCACGCGGCAAACCGGGAACCCGGGGGTCATTTCCGGACGCCCCGGGTCCGGGTTCGGCCACCCCACGCCGGGACGGGCCAGGCCTGCGGCAGCGCGGCGCGCCCTGGTCGACCCGCCGCGAGTTCGGGCTACACTGGGGGTCGAATCGATCAAGAGGCTCCCATGACCGCCATTCGCCTGCCGTCCATCGACCGCCTGCTGCGCCATCCCGCTTCGCGTCCGCTGGAGGAGCGCCACGGTCGCGAGCTGGTCCTTGGCGGCTATCGTTCGCTGCTGGACGATCTGCGCGACGCCCTGAGAGCCGGCACCCTGACCGCCGTGGAGGTGGAGGAGGGCGTGCTGGCCGGTCGCCTGGGCGAGCGCCTGGCGTTGCATAGCCAGCCGCGGGTGCGGCGGGTGTTCAATCTCACCGGCACGGTGCTGCACACCAACCTGGGACGGGCGCTGCTGGCGGAAGAGGCGATCGCCGCGGTGACCGAGGCCGCGCGTCAGCCGATGAATCTGGAATTCGATCTAACCACCGGCAAGCGCGGCGATCGCGACGACCTGGTCGCCGACCTGGTGCGCGAACTCACCGGCGCCGAGGCGGTGACCGTGGTCAACAACAACGCCGCGGCCGTTCTGCTGGCCCTGCATGCCATAGGCGCACGCAAGGAAGGGGTGCTGTCCCGCGGCGAGCTGATCGAGATCGGCGGTGCCTTTCGCATCCCCGACATCATGGCCCGCGCCGGGGTCAAGCTGGTGGAGGTGGGCACCACCAACCGCACCCATGCCCGCGACTACGAAGCCGCCATCGGCCCGCGTACCGCGCTGCTGATGCGGGTGCACACCAGCAACTACAGCGTCCAGGGCTTTACCGCCAGCGTGGCCACGACGGAGCTGGCCGCCATTGCCCGCGCCCATAACGTCCCCCTGCTGGAAGACCTCGGCAGCGGCACCCTGGTTGACCTGACCCGTTGGGGGCTGCCCGCCGAGCCCACGGTGCAACAGGCGCTGCGCGATGGCGCGGACCTGGTGACCTTCAGTGGCGACAAGCTGCTCGGCGGCCCGCAGTGCGGCCTCATCGTCGGTCGCCGTGACCTCATCGAGCGGATCAAGAAGAATCCGCTCAAGCGGGCGTTGCGGGTCGACAAGCTGACCCTGGCCGCCCTGGAAGCGACCCTGGCGCTCTATCGCGATCCGGATCGACTGGCCGAACGGTTGCCCAGCCTGCGCCTGCTATCCCGCCCGGCCGAGGCCATCACCACCCAGGCCGAGCGGCTGCTGCCGGCCTTCGCCGCCGTGCTGGGCGCGACCTATGCGGTCAGCGTGGAGCCGGCGCTGGGCATGATCGGCAGTGGCGCCCAGCCGGTGGCACGGCTGCCCGGGGCGGCGCTGTGCTGTCGTCCCCAGGTCAGCAAGCGCCTGCGTGGGCGCGCCCTGCGGCAGTTGGAAGAGGGCCTGCGCCAGCTACCCATTCCGGTGGTGGGGCGCATCGACGCCGATGCGCTCTGGCTGGATTTGCGCCAGCTCGACGACGAAGCCGCCTTTCTGGCGCAGTTGCCAGCGCTGCTGCTGCCGGAGATTCGCTAAGAGCCTGTTCAAAGGCTCGCGAGCTAGAGCCAAACAAGGCCTCGGCGGCCCCGCGAAAAGACCTGAGGAAGCGGACCGGGCTCGCGAACGAGTTTACGAGTAGTAAATGAGCATTCCGGCCGGGCTGGCGACCCAGGGTCTTTTCAATGCCGTTTGGCCGACGCGCAGCAGCCTTTGAATAGGCTCTAACGAACGACCCAGCGCTGCCGGGCCCAGTTACTCAGCAGATCCACGCCCAGCACCAGCACCAGCATGCCGAGGATCACGGTGGCGGCCTGGGCCTGCTGGAACAGGCTCAGGCTGAAGTACAGCTGCTGCCCCAGGCCGCCGGCGCCGACGAAGCCGAGGATGCTGGCCATGCGGATGTTGTTTTCCCAGCGATAGAGCAGGTAGGCCAGCAACTGTGGCCAGACCGCCGGCAGGGTGCCGTAGAGAAAGGCCGCCAGCGCGCCACCGCCGGCCAGGCGAATGGCCTCGGCGGGCGCCTTGGGGGTGTTTTCCAGGGCGTCGGCGAACAGCCGGCCGAGTACCCCGGCGGTGTGCAGGGCCAGGGCCAGGGTCCCGGCGTTGGGTCCCAGGCCGGCGGCCAGCACCATCAGCGCCGCCCAGACCAGTTCCGGCACGGCGCGCAGGGCATTGAGCAGCAGCCGCGCCAGCGCCAGGGCGCCCAGGCCCAGGCGACCGGCCGCCGGCAGCGCCAGCAGGATGCCGAGCAGCCCGGCGAGCAGGGTGCCCAGGGCCGACATGGCCAGGGTCTCCACCGCGCCGTGGGCCACGGCCAATAGCTGGGTAACCGAGAAGTCCGGCTTGAGAAAATCGGCCAGGAAGCTGCCCATCTGCGCCAGGGCGCGAACGCTCAGCAATTCGCCGAAGGCTGTACCCAGGTAGCTGGCGGACGCCACCAGGGCGGCGCCCATGGCCAGCACCGTCAGAGCGCCGCGGCCGCCGCCCTGACTGCGCTCCACCTGGCGCAGCAGGCGACTGAGCACATCGGCCAGCAGCACCAGCACCAGGAAGGTCAGCAGCAGGCTGGCCACCTCGCCACCGGCGAACATGCGCAGCGACAGGTCCACCTGCTGACCGAGACCGCCGGCACCGACGAAGCCCATCACCACCGAGGCGCGGATGGCGCATTCCCAGCGGTAGACGCTGTAGGAAATCATCTCGCCCGCGGCATTGGGCAGCACGCCATAGACGAAGGCCTGCAGGCGACCGGCGCCCTGCAGCAGCAGAGCCCGCGCCGGGCGGGGATCGACCGATTCGAAGATCTCCGCATAGACCTTGCCCAGCATGCCGCCGTAGGTGATGGCGATGGCCAGCACCCCGGCGGTGGGACCCAGGCCCACGGCGCGGACGAACAGCAGCGCCCAGACGATCTCCGGCACGCTGCGCAGGACGATCAGCACCCCGCGGACCAGTCCGCGGAGCAGGCGCGGCAAGCGGCCTGGACGTCCGCCGCGGGGCAGGGCGGAGATCGACAGCACGCGAGTGGCGAGCAGAGCGGCGGGCAGGGCGATCAGCGCCGCCAGGGCCATGCCCAGGGTGGCGATGGCCAGGGTTTCCAGGGTGGCGCGCCCGAGCACGGCGAGAAAGTCGGCGTCATGGGCGGGTGGCCAGAAGCCGGCGAGAAAGTTGCCCATGGTGCGGGCGTTGTCGCCGGTGAAGAGTCCGAAGAGATCGAATTCCGCCAGGCGCAGCGTCGGCCAGGCCAGCAGCAGGGCCAGCAGGGTGAGCAGCAGACGGGGCCGGGCGGCCGGGTCCTGGCGGGGCGAGGTCAGCATCGCGGCAGGTCGAGCGGCGTCTCGGCCGGGGCCGGTGCGGCGGGCGCCAGTGTGGCGCTCAGCCCCTCGTTGGCATAGAGCGCGGCGAGATCGGCCGGGGTGACGGCGCTCGCGGCTTTGTCCCACAGCAAGCGGCCGGCCCGCAGGCCGAGAATGCGTGGAAAGCGCTGCAACGCCAGCTCCACATTGTGCAGGCTGGTTACCAGGGTGGTGCCCTGGCGCGCCGCAGCGTCGCTCAGCACCTCCAGGGTATGGCCGGCCAGCACCGGGTCCATGGCCGACACGGGTTCGTCGGCGAGCAGCAGCTGCGGCTGCTGATAGAGCGCCCGGGCGATGCCGACGCGCTGCAGCTGGCCACCGGACAGCTGATCGCAGGAGGAATAGAGGCGATCGGCGAGATCCAGCGGCGCCAGGGCGGCGGCGGCGCCGTCACGATCCAGGGGATGCACCAGGCTGACCAGGCTGCGCGCCAGCGACCACTGGCCGAGGCGTCCGGCCAGTACCGCGGTGATCACGCGCTGGCGCGCCGGCAAGGGCGGCGCCTGATGGATGAGGCCGATGCGGGCACGCAACTGGCGCCGCTCCCGGTTGCCCAGGCTCCAGGGCTCCTGGCCGAGCAGCTCCAGCTCACCTGCGACCGGTCGCAGCCCGGTGGCCAGCAGGCGCAACAGGCTGGTCTTGCCCGCCCCGGACGGGCCGATCAGCGCGACCTGCTCACCCTGTTGCAGGCTGAGGTCGAGATCGGCCAGGGCGGACGAGCCGTCGGCGTGTACCAGCGTCACGCCCCTGAGGGCGAGACTCACTTGAGCAGGCCGGCTGCCAGGGCGGAAGCCTCGATGCTCTTGTAGTTGTCCGGCGAGGTCGGCACGAAGCGGCTGGCCGCCTGCAGGTCGAGGATCGCCTTGTCGGCCGGCTTGGCCGGATCCAGGTCGAGGAAGGCCTGCTTGATCTTGGCCGCCAGTTGCGGATCCAGACTGCCGCGCACCGTCCAGTTGTAGTCGTAGTAGGGCGGGGTGGTGGATATCACTCGGACCTTGCTGGTATCGACCTTGCCGGCGTCGACCAGCTTCTTCCACACCGAGGCGTTGAGCACACCGGCATCGGCCTTGCCCGCGGCGACCCAGGCGACGGTGGCGTCATGGGCGCCGGAATAGGCCACCCGCGAGAAGAACTGCTCGGGGACGATGCCTTCCTGCTGCATGAAGTAGCGTGGCATCAGGCTGCCCGAGGTGGAAGAGACCGAACCGAAGGCGAAGGTCTTGCCCTTGAGGTCCTGCAGGGTCTTCACAGCCGGGTCGGCGGTGATGAATTTGCTGGTGAACTTCTGATCTTCTTCGCGCTGCACCAGGGGGGTCATCGGCGCCTTGCGCTGCGCCTGGACGAAGGTGAAGCCGCCGAACCAGGCCAGGTCCAGGCGATCCGAGGCCATGGCTTCCACCACGCCGGCATAGTCGGACACCGGGACGAATTTCACCGGCATGCCCAGGCGCTGCTCCAGGTATTCACCCAGCGGCTTGAACTTGCGGATCAGCTCGGTGGGCGCCTCGTCGGGAATGGCCGAGACGCGCAATTCGGCGGCGGCGTGGGAGAGCAGGGACGTCAGGGACAGGGCCAGGCCTGCTGCCAGGGCCAGCGAACGCTTGAGCATGGGTTTCTCCGGTTCAATAGCGGAAAAAAAGGGGCTGCAGTATAGGGGGTGGCGCTGTTTTGCGCAGCTGTCACGGGGCCTAAGGCCTGGCAGGATGCTGCCGTCGGGTGACGCAGGGGCTCTAGGCGGTCACTGTGCAGCGGACACGAACAGGCGTCCGAGTCCGCTGCGGTGGTATCAGGGCGGGCCGGCGAGCGCTCAGGTCTCGTCGAAGAAGCGCTCGTTCCAGTCGACCAGGGGTTGCGGCGCATTGAGCTTCTGGCCGTAGATCACTGCGTAGGCCAGCACGTTCTGCACGTATTGCCGCGTCTCATCGAAGGGAATGGTTTCCACCCAGACGTCGAAGGCCAGGTGGCGAGCACCCGTCAGCCAGCGCTTCACCCGCCCCGGGCCGGCGTTGTAGGCCGCCGAGGCCAATACCCGGTTGCCGTTGAACTGGGCATGGACCATCGACAGATAGGCGGTGCCCAGCTGGATGTTCTTTTCCGGGGTCAGCGCCTGCTGTGGCGAGGCCAGGGGAATGGCGAACTTGCTGGCGGTATGACTGGCGGTGGCCGGCATCAGCTGCATCAGGCCCATGGCGCCCACCCCGGAGCGCGCATCGGCCATGAAGCCGCTTTCCTGGCGGGTGATGGCGAACACCCAGCTGCTGTGCAGACCGCGGGTCTGGGCCTCGCGCACGAAGCTCTCGCGATAGGCGATGGGGAAACGGATGTCCAGGTCGTCCCAGTACTTGGCCAGGCTGATGGTGCGGATTGCCGGGAAATACCATTGCATGTCATAGGCCATGCGCGCCTGGGCCACGAGTTCGTCGCGGTTGAAGTGGCGGCTGACATAGAACCACTCGCGGCGGGCGTTGATCGGTTCGCCGCGGGCGATGAATTCCAGGGCGCGCTGCACGCCAGGGGTATTGCGCACCTTGCGTTTGAGGGCGTCGCTGAGCATCAGCGGCTTGTTGTTGAGCTGATAGGGCGCCTTGCTGCGGTCGGCGGCAAGGAAGCCGTAGTAGTCGCGCTCGCGACTGACCTCGGCGTATTCACGCAGCACCGCCGGACTCTGCGGCTGCATCAGCTCCAGGGTGCGTGCCCGCCAGTATTCCCAGCGATTGGCCTTGGCCAGACTCGGCGGAAAGCGTTCGATCAGGGCGTGGGCATCGCTCCAGCGACCCAGGCGCAGGAGCAGCCGGGCACGCCATTCGCTGACGTCGTCGTCCCGCAGTTCGGGGTCATAGCGCTCCATCAGTGGCAGGGCGCGCGGATCGAAATTCTTCGCCAGGGTCAGGCCGATTTGGCGGGCGATGGCGACCTTTTCATCGCGAGTGAAGGGCATGCGCTGGCTGTAGACCTCAAGCAGGCTCATGGCCTGCTCCGGGTCCTGGCGCGCCAGCTTGCGCAGGCCCAGGCCGACCACGTCGGCGAGGCTCTCGCTGGCCGGGGCGAAGGCCTGGACATTGGCGATCTGCTGCGGCTTCTGGGCCACGTCGATCAGCCGCTGGGCCTGGCCGGACAGCGTCGGCAACTGGGCGGACAGGGTGCGCACCAGACCGTACTCGCCCTTGTCGGCGGCCAGCTTGGCGCGTTCCCAGACCCGCTCCTCGGTGAGCTGGCCGCGCGCCGCCCAGGCCTGGAACAGGCCATCGCAGGTGGTCGGTTGGGCCTTGCCCACCAGCCAGTACTTCTCCGCCAGCTTGAAGCCCTCGCTGGCATTGCCCTGGGCGATCAGGTACTGGCCGTGCAGGCAGTCCAGTTCGGTGAAGTTGAAGTCCGGCGAATAGTATTTCTCGAAGCGATTCCAGTCGCCGCGATCGGCCAGGCTGCGCAGCCAGCGCAGGCGCAGCCAGTTGGACTGCGGCAGATCGCCGTGCTCGGCGAGAAAGCCCTCGATCTCGGCATCGCTGGCACCGGGGACGCGCTTGATCAGCTCGTCGTAGGCCAGATAGGGCTCCAGCGGATAGGTGCGCAATTCGCCGCGATTGGCCAGGTAGACGCTGGCATCACCGCGGTCCAGCGCCGCCTTGGCCTGGTCGTAGAGTTGCCGCTGCTGCTCCAGGGGAGCGGCTTGCGAGGTGGTGGAGCCGATCAGGGGAGCGAGGAGCAGGGGCAGGATGACGAACAGGCGACCGCGCATGGGAATTCCGTAAAAGCTGGATGCGGAGGGGGCGGCGCGCCAGGCTCAGGGCAGGCGGCCGACCGTCACGGGGCAGTCTAGCTTACGTGCCGGCGGCAGGTGGCGAAAGCGTCGGCCATGGCCTGCCGTCGGGCGGTCCGGGCGTTTCGCCGGCTCGCACCGACCGGCGCCGGGGCAGGCGTCTCTGCTAGACTGGCTGGCCTTTTTCGCGGAGAAACCCATGGCGCTGCTCAAGTTCACCAACGTATCCCTGGCCTTTGGCGTCACCCCCTTGCTGGACGGGGTGTCCTGGCAGATCGAACGGGGCGAGCGGGTATGCATCATCGGCCGCAACGGCACCGGCAAATCCAGCCTCCTGCGCATCGTCAAGGGCGAGCAGCAGGCCGACGACGGCGAGGTCTGGCGCGCCCCGGCGATCAAGATCGGCGAATTGCCGCAGGAATTGCCCCGCGCCGACGACCGCTCGGTGTTCGACGTGGTGGCCGCCGGCCTGGCCGGTGTCGGCGAATTGCTCGCCGAGTATCACCACCTCACCCAGGACACCAGCGGTGAACTGGACATGGAGCGGCTCATGCACGTCCAGCAGGAGCTGGAGGCCCGCGATGGCTGGCGCCTGCAGCAACTGGTGGACAGCACCCTGAGCCGGCTGCAGCTGCCGGCGGAAAAGACCCTCGCCGAACTCTCCGGCGGCTGGCGGCGGCGCGTGCTGCTGGCCCAGGCACTGGTGGCCGAGCCGGATCTGCTGCTGCTCGACGAACCCACCAACCACCTGGACATCGGCGCCATCGCCTGGCTGGAAGACGCCTTGCGCGGCTATCCCGGCGCCGTGCTGTTCATCACCCACGACCGCGCCTTCCTCCAGGCCCTGGCCACCCGCATCCTCGAACTGGATCGCGGCAACCTGATCGACTGGCAGGGCGACTACGCCAGCTTTCTGGTGCACAAGGAGCAGCAACTGGCGGCGGAAGAGACCGCCAATGCCCTGTTCGACAAGCGCCTGGCCCAGGAAGAGGTGTGGATCCGTCAGGGCATCAAGGCCCGCCGTACCCGCAACGAAGGCCGTGTCCGCGCGCTCAAGGCCATGCGCAACGAGCGCAGCGAGCGCCGTGAGCGCCAGGGCAAGGCCAACCTCCTGCTGGAGACGGCCGACAAGTCCGGCAAGCAGGTCATCCTCGCCGAGCACATGAGCTATGCCCATCCCGGTGGCGAACCCCTGATCCGTGACCTGACCCTGCTGATCCAGCGCGGCGATCGCATCGGTCTGCTCGGTCCCAACGGCTCCGGCAAGACCACCCTGCTCAAGCTGCTGCTGGGTGACCTGCAGCCGACCACCGGCAAGATCCAGTACGGCACCAAGCTGGAGATCGCCTACTTCGACCAGCTGCGCCTGCAACTGGAGCCGGAAAAGACGGTGATCGACAACCTCGCCGAAGGTCGTGAATTCATCACCATCAACGGCCAGGATCGCCATGTGCTGAGCTACCTGGGCGACTTCCTGTTCAGCCCCCAACGGGCCCGTACCCCGGTCAAGGCACTGTCCGGTGGCGAGCGCGCGCGCCTGCTGCTGGCGAAGTTGTTCAGCAAGCCAGCCAACCTGCTGGTGCTGGACGAACCGACCAACGACCTCGACGTCGAGACCCTGGAACTGCTCGAAGAAGTGCTGCTGAGTTTCGAGGGCACCGTGCTGATGGTCAGCCACGACCGGGCCTTCCTCGATAACGTGGTGACCAGCACCCTGGTGTTCGAAGGGGAAGGGCGGGTACGGGAATACGTCGGTGGCTACCAGGACTGGCTGCGCCAGGGCGGCTCGCCGCGCCTGTTGGGCGTGCAGACCCGCGAGGACGGCAAGCCAGCGCCCGCAGCCGCCAAGACCGAGCCCGCACCTGCGGTGGCCCCGGTGGCCGCTGCAGCCGCACCGGCCAGGCGCAAGCTCAGCTACAAGGAGCAGCGTGAGCTGGACGCCCTGCCGGGCGCCATCGAGACCGCGGAAATCGAACTGGAAGCCCTGCAGACCGCGATCGCCGATCCTGGCTTCTACCAGCTGCCGGGCGAAGTCACCCAGGCCAAGCTTGCCCGCATGGACGCGCTGCAGGCCGAGCTGGATCGGCTGATCGAGCGCTGGGCCGAACTGGAGTAATCCAGCCCGGCCACGGACTTGGAGCCCGTTCAAAGTCTCGCGAGCTAGAGCCAAACAAGGCGAAAGGACCTGAGGAAGCGGAGTTTACAAAACGTAAATGAGCATTCCGACCGGGCTGGCGACCCAGGGTCTTTTCAACGCCGTTTGGCCAACGCGCAGCAGACTTTGAACAGGCGCTTAGGCCTTGTCTTTCTTCAGGGCTACCGCCAGGGTATCGCAGGGCGCGCCGTGCAGCAGGTCGTTGGACGTCGAGCCCAGCAGCAGCGCCAGGCCGTGACGACCATGGCTGCCGACCACGATCAGGTCGCAGCCCTGCTCCTTGGCCATGCGGTGGATCTCCTGGCGCGGCTGCCCATAGGCCAGCACGCAATTGCCAGCCAACTCGGCGTACTGGGTGGTGAAGCCATCCAGCCGCTCGCGCGCCTGCTCGATCTGCTGCTGCTGCAGCGACGACAGATCCATGGGCACGTCACCGCCAAAGGCCATGGCCATGGGTTCGACCACGTGCACCAGCGACACCTTGCTGCCACAGCACTGACCCAGGGCCACGGCGCGACGGATCACCGGTTGGCAATCTTCGGTCAGGTCGACGGCAACCAATATGTGTTGGTAGGCCATACACATCTCTCCTTCATGATGGGGCGCCAGACCGTACCGTGGCTGGCGCTCGATTCGCGGGCTTCAGGTGCTGGCCGGACAGAACCGGCTGTCGCTCGGCAACTGTTCAGGCAGACGCTTGCCCACTTGTAGTTTCGACTCCAGGAGTCGGGGATAGCTCCACGGCTATCTTGCACAGAAGCGCGCCAAGCTCAAGCTCTCACCACTCGAACCCCCGACCACGCTTTCCCCGTGCGTCCCAATTGACAAGCGCCCGCTTTTGCCAGAAGGTTGTGCGAACCGTTCAAACGGTTGTATGAATTTTCGCCCCGGCCCGGCCGGTGCCCTCCACAGAACAATATCGGGGCTGGCGATTTTCGGCTTCCATCCGAAGCTGCCGCCCGCCTTGCGACCAGGACTCAAGGGAGACCCGCTGATGATTTTCGAAGGCAAAGCCCTTTCGGTGCGCGACGTGGAGGACGGCATCGCCGAACTTCGCTTCGACCTCCAAGGCGAATCGGTCAACAAGTTCAGCGCCATCACCCTGCGTGAATTCCGCCAGGCCGTGGATGCCCTGAAAGCCCACGCCGGCCTGCGCGGCGTCATCGTCACCAGCGGCAAGGACGTCTTCATCGTCGGCGCCGACATCACCGAATTCGTCGAGATGTTCGGTCGGCCGACCGAAGAGCTGCAGGCCGGCATCGCCGAGATCAACCGCATCTTCAACGACTTCGAAGACCTGCCGGTGCCCACCGTGGCCGCCGTGGGCGGCATCGCCCTGGGTGGTGGGTGCGAGATGACCCTGGCCGCCGACTATCGGGTGCTGAGCACCGCGGCACGCATCGGCCTGCCGGAAGTCAAACTGGGCATCTATCCGGGCTGGGGCGGCACCGTCCGCCTGCCACGCCTGATCGGCAGCGACAACGCCATCGAGTGGATCGCTTCCGGCAAGGAAAACGACGCCGCCACCGCTCTCAAGGTCGGCGTGGCCGATGCCGTGGTCGCCCCCGAGCACCTGTTCGATGCCGCCCTGGACCTGGTTCGTCGCGCCGCCGCCGGCGAGCTGGACTACCGTGCCAAGCGCAAGCCCAAGCTGGAAAAGCTGCAGCTCAATGCCATCGAGGCCATGATGGCCTTCGAATCGGCCAAGGGCTTTGTCGCCAGCCAGGCCGGTCCGCACTATCCGGCGCCGCTGGAAGCCATCAAGGCCATCCAGAAGTCCGCCAACTACGGCCGCGACAAGGCTCTGGAAGTGGAAGGCGCCGGTTTTGCCAAGATGGCCCAGACCTCGGTCTCCGCCAGCCTGGTCGGCCTGTTCCTCAATGACCAGGCGCTCAAGCGCAAGGCCAAGGTGCTGGAGAAACAGGCTGCGCCGGTCAGGCTGACCAGCGTGCTGGGCGCCGGCATCATGGGGGGCGGCATCGCCTACCAGTCCGCGCTCAAGGGTACCCCGATCCTGATGAAGGATATTCGCGACGAAGCCCTGGAGCTGGGGCTGAGCGAAGCCAGCAAGCTGCTCAACAAGCGCGTCGAGAAGGGGCGCCTGGAGCCAGCGAAGATGGCCGAGGCGCTCAATCGCATCCGGCCGACCCTGTCCTATGGCGATTTCAAGAGTGTCGACCTGGTGGTCGAGGCCGTGGTCGAGAATCCCAAGGTCAAGCAGGCCGTGCTGGCGGAAGTGGAGGGCCAGGTGCGCGAAGACGCCATCCTCACCTCCAATACCTCCACCATCTCCATCAGCCTGCTGGCCCAGGCGCTCAAGCGTCCGGAAAACTTCTGCGGCATGCACTTCTTCAACCCGGTGCACATGATGCCCCTGGTCGAGGTGATCCGCGGCGAGAAAACCAGCGAAAGGGCCATCGCCACCACCGTGGCCTATGCCCGCCAGATGGGCAAGAACCCCATCGTGGTCAACGACTGCCCCGGCTTCCTGGTCAACCGCATCCTCTTCCCGTACTTCGGCGGCTTCGCCGCGCTGCTGGCCCAGGGCGCCGACTTCCAGCGCGTCGATCGGCTGATGGAAAAATTCGGCTGGCCCATGGGTCCGGCCTACCTGATGGACGTGGTCGGCATGGACACCGCCCACCACGCCCGCGACGTCATGGCCGAGGGCTTCCCCGAGCGCATGAAGGAAAGCCGCAAGACCGCGGTGGACGCCCTCTACGAAGCCCAGCGCTTCGGCCAGAAGAACGGCAAGGGCTTCTATGTCTACGAGACCGACAAGAAGGGCAAGCCGAAGAAGGTCGCCGATCCGGCCGTGGCCGAGGTACTGGCACCGGTCACCTACGAACAGCGTGAATTCACCGACGAGCAGATCGTCGAGCGGATGATGGTGCCGCTGTGCCTGGAAGCCGTGCGCTGCCTGGAAGACGGTATCGTCGACAGCGCCGCCGAAGCCGACATGGGGCTGATCTACGGCATCGGCTTCCCGCCCTTCCGGGGCGGTGCGCTGCGCTACATCGACAGCCTGGGCGTGGCCGAATTCGTCGCCATGGCCGACCAGTACGCCGACCTCGGGCCGCTGTACCACCCGACCCCCAAACTCCGCGAAATGGCCGCCGCTGGCCAACGCTTCTTCGGTTGAGCCTGGAGTAAAGAAATGAGTCTGAATCCGAGAGACGTCGTCATCGTCGACTTCGCCCGCACGCCCATGGGCCGTTCCAAGGGCGGCATGCACCGCAACACCCGCGCCGAGACCCTGTCCGCGCGGCTGATCGACGCGGTCCTCGACCGCAATCCCCAGGTCAATCCGGCCGAGGTGGAAGACGTGATCTGGGGCTGCGTCAACCAGACCCTGGAGCAGGGCTGGAACATCGCCCGCATGGCGTCGTTGCTGACCCGCATTCCCCACACCAGCGGCGCCCAGACGGTAAGCCGCCTGTGCGGCTCTTCCATGAGCGCCCTGCACACCGCCGCCCAGGCGATCCAGACCGGCAACGGCGACGTCTTCGTCGTCGGCGGCGTGGAGCACATGGGCCATGTCGGCATGATGCACGGCGTCGACCCGAACCCCCAGCTGTCGCTGCACGCCGCCAAGGCCTCCGGCATGATGGGCCTGACCGCCGAAATG
Source organism: Pseudomonas oryzihabitans (assembly GCF_014522265.1). Classification (GTDB taxonomy): domain Bacteria; phylum Pseudomonadota; class Gammaproteobacteria; order Pseudomonadales; family Pseudomonadaceae; genus Chryseomonas; species Chryseomonas aestiva. The sequence goes on along the minus strand of NZ_CP017024.1, from coordinate 342,380 downwards.
CTGGGCAAGATGCACGGCATCACCCGCGAGGCCCAGGACCAGTTCGGCTACCGCTCGCACCAGCTGGCCTGGAAGGCCACCCAGGAAGGCAAGTTCAAGGACGAGATCATTCCCCTGGAAGGTCATGATGAGAACGGCTTCCTCAAGGTCTTCAGCCAGGACGAGACCATCCGTCCGGAAACCACCCTCGAAGGCCTGGCGGCCCTGAAGCCGGCGTTCAACCCCAAGGGTGGTACCGTGACCGCCGGCACTTCCTCGCAGATCACCGACGGTGCTTCCTGCATGCTGGTCATGTCGGCCCAACGCGCCCAGGACCTGGGCCTGCAGCCGCTGGCCAGGATCCGTTCCATGGCCGTCGCCGGCGTGGATCCGGCGATCATGGGCTACGGTCCGGTCCCGGCTTCCCAGAAGGCTCTCAAACGCGCCGGCCTGACCATCGCCGACATCGATTTCATCGAGCTCAACGAAGCCTTCGCCGCCCAGGCCCTGCCAGTACTGAAGGACCTCAAGGTGCTCGACAAGATGGAGGAAAAGGTCAATCTGCACGGGGGCGCCATCGCCCTGGGTCATCCCTTCGGTTGCTCTGGCGCCAGAATTTCAGGCACGCTGTTAAATGTCATGAAACAGAATGACGGCACCTTCGGCCTGGCCACCATGTGTGTGGGTCTCGGCCAGGGCATCACCACGGTGTTCGAACGCCTGCGCTGATCCGCCGCAGCGTGCGTCATCCGACCGGGGCGCCCCAGGGCTGCCCCGGTTTTCTTTTTTCGAGGTGGAACATGGCATTGCAGACGGGACTCTACCGGCACTACAAGGGTCAGCAGTATCGGGTGCTGGGTCTGGCCCGGCATTCCGAGACCGAAGAAGAGCTGGTCATCTATCAGGCGTTGTATGGTGAATATGGTCTCTGGGCGCGTCCCCTGAGCATGTTTCGCCAGAGCGTCCAGGTGGATGGCGAGCAGGTGCCGCGCTTCGCGCTGATCAGCGTCGAAGCCGATCCCTTGGGTCTGGATGCCACGCCGCAGCCTTGACCTTGCCGACATCGCCACTATATATAGCGGTGCCGCGTTGGCCGACCGCCCCCCGGCGCACCAGACTGAAATCGGTCTGGTCCTCCATCCGCCGTTCCGGCGCTCGCCTTTCGCTCGCTTACCGCCTTCAAGCAGGAATCTGACTCTCCCATGGGTAAATCGCTGGTCATCGTGGAATCCCCGGCCAAGGCCAAGACCATCAACAAGTACCTGGGTAACCAGTACGTGGTGAAGTCGAGCATCGGCCATATCCGCGACCTTCCCACCAGCGGCGCCGGCACCGCCAAGGAGCCCGCCGCCAAGACGCGCAAGACCGCCGCCGAGGCGCCCGCGCTGTCACCCAAGGAAAAGGCCCGGCGCCAGCTCTTCACCCGCATGGGCGTCGACCCCGAACACGGCTGGAAGGCGCACTACGAGATCCTGCCCGGCAAGGAAAAGGTGATCGAGGAACTGCGCCGCCTGGCCAAGGACGCCGACACCGTCTATCTCGCGACCGACTTGGACCGCGAAGGGGAGGCCATCGCCTGGCACCTGCGGGAAGCCATCGGCGGCGACGACTCGCGCTACAAGCGCGTGGTCTTCAACGAAATTACCAAGAAGGCCATCCAGGAGGCCTTCTCCCGGCCCGGCGAACTGGACATCAATCGCGTCAACGCCCAGCAGGCGCGCCGCTTCCTTGACCGCGTGGTCGGCTATATGGTCTCGCCGCTGCTGTGGTCGAAGATTGCCCGCGGCCTGTCCGCCGGTCGGGTGCAGTCCGTCGCGGTCAAGCTGGTGGTGGAGCGTGAGCGCGAGATCCGCGCCTTCGTCCCCGAGGAATACTGGGAAATCCACGCCGACCTGGCCACGCCGAAAAAGGCTCAGGTGCGCTTCGAAGTGGTGCGCGAGAAGGGTGAAGCCTTCAAGCCGCTGAACGAAGCCCAGGCCAGGGCCGCCCTGACCAAGCTGGAGAAGGCTGCCTATCGCATCGCCAAGCGCGAAGACAAGCCGACCAGCAGCCGGCCCTCGGCACCCTTCATCACCTCCACCCTGCAGCAGGCCGCGAGCAATCGCCTGGGCTTCGGGGTGAAGAAGACCATGATGATGGCCCAGCGTCTCTATGAGGCCGGCTACATCACCTACATGCGTACCGACTCGACCAACCTGTCGGGCGATGCCATCGCCATGGCCCGCGGTTACATCGAGAGCGAATTCGGCAAGCAGTACCTGCCGGAAAAAGCCAATGTCTACGGCAGCCGCGAAGGCGCCCAGGAAGCGCACGAGGCCATCCGCCCATCCGACATTAACGTCAAGCCCAACAGCCTGTCGGGCATGGAGCGTGATGCCGAGCGTCTGTACGAACTGATCTGGCGCCAGTTCCTGGCCTGCCAGATGCCCCCAGCCGAATACCTGTCCACCACCGTGACTGCCGCGGCGGGTGACTTCGAGCTGCGTGCCCGTGGCCGCATCCTCAAGTTCGACGGCTATACCCGGGTCCTGCCGCAGCAGAGCAAGCCGGGCGACGATGACGTCCTGCCCGAGATGAAGCAGGGCGAGGACCTCGGCCTGGTCAAGCTCGATCCGAGCCAGCACTTCACCAAGCCGCCGGCCCGCTTCTCCGAAGCTAGCCTGGTCAAGGAGCTGGAGAAGCGCGGCATCGGCCGGCCCTCGACCTATGCCGCCATCATTTCCACCATCCAGGATCGCGGCTACGTGACGGTGCACAATCGCCGTTTCTATGCCGAGAAGATGGGCGACATCGTTACCGACCGGTTGAACGAAAGCTTCGCCAACCTGATGGATTTCAGCTTCACCGCCAACATGGAAGGCAATCTGGACAACGTCGCCCAGGGCGAACGGGACTGGAAGAATCTGCTCGACGAATTCTATGGGGATTTCAAGCAGAAGCTGGAATACGCCGAAGCGGGCGAGAAGGGCATGCGCGCCAATCAGCCGACCCTGACGGACATTCCCTGCCAGCTCTGCGGCCGGCCAATGATGATCCGTACCGCCTCCACTGGCGTCTTCCTGGGCTGCTCCGGTTACGCCCTGCCGCCCAAGGAACGCTGCAAGGCCACGATCAACCTGGTGCCCGGCGACGAGATCGCCGAAGACGACGAGGGCGAATCCGAATCTCTGGTCCTGCGTGGCAAGCATCGCTGCCCCATCTGCAGCACCGCGATGGATGCCTATCTGATCGACGAGCATCGCAAGCTGCACGTCTGCGGCAACAACCCGGATTGCCCGGGCTACGAGATCGAGGAAGGCAGCTATCGCATCAAGGGCTACGAAGGCCCGTCGCTGGAATGCGACAAGTGCGGCAGCGAGATGCAGCTCAAGACCGGCCGCTTCGGCAAGTTCTTCGGCTGTACCAACCCGGCCTGCAAGAACACCCGCAAGCTGCTCAAGAACGGTGAGCCGGCGCCGCCGAAGATGGACGCCGTACCCATGCCGGAGCTGCGTTGCGAAAAGGTCGACGACACCTATGTGTTGCGTGATGGCGCTTCGGGTCTGTTCCTGGCCGCCAGCGGCTTCCCGAAGAATCGCGAAACCCGTGCGCCGTTGGTCAGCGAATTGCTGCCCCATCGCGACGAGATCGATCCCAAGTACCATTATCTGCTCAGTGCTCCGGTGAAGGATGGCGAGGGTCGCCCGGCGGTGATCCGCTTCAGCCGCAAGACCAAGGAGCAGTACGTGCAGACCGAGGTCGAGGGCAAGCCCACCGGCTGGAAGGCCTTCTACGACGGCAAGAAGTGGCAGGTCGAAGAGAAGCGCTAGGGCCTCTGGCTTCGGCGCGAGACAGGCGGTCGGCGTGAGCCGGCCCGAGGAGAAGGGCATGGCCAACGAGCGTTACACCCGCACCAACCAGAAGCTCTATTTCGCCGGTCTGGCGCTGGACAGCTGGCGCTCGGCTCAGGCGGCACCTTCCGCGCAAAGCCAGGGCCGCATCATGGCCGAGCGTGAGGCCTGCCTGTTTCATCTGCATGGCGCCCTGCTGGCGCTCTGTCAGGAAGTGGCGGGTTTCTACCGTCATCCCACCATGGAGGCCACATCGCTCGCCATCCTGCTCTCACCCGAAGCCTTGAACGAAGCGCCCAGCCCGGAAATGGGTGAGCTGGTGGAGCTGGCTGGCAATTCGGAGACCTGGCTGGCACGGCTGATCGCCGAATACCAGCGGCTGCTGCAGCCGCCCCAGGCGCCACGACGGCCCAAGCAGGACCCGACGCTGGCCCTGATCGAGGCGGTCAGCCTGGAACCGGCCGAGCCGGAGCTGGGTCTTGAAGAAGTGGAAGCCTGGCGCGAAAGCCTCAAGCAGACGGCGCTCAGATTCCGCGGTGCCATGACCGAGTGGTAGACCCGTTCCATTGGCAACTCATCCAAGGCCGTCAGGATGCTGGCCTTGCAGACCGTCGAAAAAGGCTCAGGCAAGTCGGCCTCTCAGACCCCACGCTGTTACACTATCCGCTTAGCTGTGGAGATACTGAATGACTACTGCCTACCTGGAAATCGTTGAACTCTCCGATGGTCGCATCGTGTTGCGCCGTGCGGACGACGAGGAAGCCCTCGTTACCCTTGAGTTTTCCAGCGATGCCAAGGATTTCCTGCATGGACAGCAGATAGAGGTGGCCAAGGCCATGTTCAACCTGGGCGTGCAGATGGCGGGTCGCCTGGCGGAAGGCGACAGTCTTCAGCGTGACGATCAACCCCGCGTCCTGCACTGACTCTCCGCCCGATCCGGCATTCCTCGCGGGAATGCCGCCGCTACATCCCTTTCTGCCTGCTGCCTACGCGAATCTGACGTTCAGACTCTGGCTGTTGCCCTGGGCCGCGGCGCGTGCCAGTTGCTGCTTGCCCGCATCGCTCAGGTCGTGCAGCCAACTGATCACCGTATGACTCTGTCCCTTGCGCAACACCTCGCAGGCCAGTTGCAGGGTCTTGGCCGCGCTCGGCGTCTGCAGCAGCAGCACGCGCTCCGGATTCAGATGGGTACTGCGCAGCCAGGCGTTGCTGAGCAGCGACGGTGGCGTGACCAGGGTCAGCCAGCGGGCATCGTCCTTGTCGCTCAGCTGGCGCAGGATGGGAGCCAGCAATTGCAGGCATTGCTCCTGGCTACCGTGCAGGGACATCTCGCTGAAAGTGTCCGGCAGTGGGGCGGCCGGCAGCTCTCGTGCCGGCCTGCCAGGCTTGGGCAGAAAGGCGGTCAGCTCCTGCAGCAGGAGCTCGGGTGCCAGATCCAGCTCTTGAACGGACGAGCGCGGTGCATCGAACATCAGGGGAAATTGCATGGCGACCTCCTGGAGGCGACTCGATCAAATCCACTTGAGGTCATGTACCACGGATACATGACGTCACTGTGCTCAGCCTGGTCTTGAACGCTTTCCGGAGCGCGAACAGATATCCCCGATCAAGACTTCGGCGTAAGGCAAAAGGCGTGATTAAAGCTGGCCCGAGGGCCAGCCTTAGACGTTAGCGGCGGATGACGCCAACGCTTAACCCTTCGATGGCGAATTCCTGGGTGGAAAGATCGACTTCGATAGGGGCGAACTCGGGATTCTCTGCCAGCAGAGTGACCTGGTTGCCCGAGCGCTTGAATCTCTTCACGGTAACCTCGTCGCCCACCCGGGCCACGACGATCTGGCCGTTGTGCACCTCTCGGGTCACATGGACGGCCAGGAGGTCGCCATCGAGGATGCCGACGTCTCTCATGCTCATGCCCTTGACCTTGAGCAGGTAGTCGGCACGGGGCTGGAAGAAAGCCGGATTGATGGCGCAGTTCTCTTCGACGTTCTGTTCGGCCAGGATGGGCGCGCCCGCAGCAACCCGACCGATGACCGGCAGGCTCTCGTCGGCTTTGCGCGTGGCATCCAGACCCGGAATGCGGATACCCCGAGAGGCGCCCGGCGTCATCTCGATGGCGCCCTTGCGTGCCAGGGCCTTGAGGTGTTCCTCGGCCGCGTTCGGCGATTTGAAACCAAGCTCCTGCGCGATCTCCGCGCGGGTAGGCGGAAAGCCATTGGCTTCGAGGCAACGCTTGATGAAGGCCAGGATCTCGGCTTGTCGCGGTGTCAGTTTCAGCATGATGCACGTCGCGTCGTCTAATGATGCTGTGATTATATACAGTAACTCCGGGTGCTAGGCAAGGCCGCTGCCCCTGGCTTCGGACGACAGGCCGAATTCACTGTAGATAGCGTTCAGATGACGGAATGACGTACCTTCCAGGGCTTCGCATGGCTGTTCGCAGACCAGCCCGCGATTGACTTCGGTAGCGTTTGAAACATATGTTTCAAACGGAAATTCATCTATCGGGGAAGGTCATGGCGCAGTCGGATACCGTTGAACGCATTCTGGATGCGGCCGAGCAGCTGTTCGCCGAGCGCGGCTTTGCCGAAACCTCGTTGCGACTCATCACCACGCGAGCTGGGGTCAACCTGGCGGCGGTCAACTATCACTTCGGCTCGAAGAAGGCCCTGATCCAGGCGGTGTTCTCGCGCTTCCTCGATCCCTTCTGCTTCAACCTGGAGCGGGACCTCGATCAGTGGCAGCCGAAGCATGGCGAGGACGTGAGCCTGGAGGCGCTGTTGAATCTGCTGGTGGATCACTCCCTGGCCATAAAGCCGCGGCATGGCAATGACCTCTCGGTGTTCATGCGTCTGCTGGGCCTGGCCTTCAGCCAGAGCCAGGGCCACCTGCGCAAGTACCTGGAACAGACCTACGGCCGCGCCTTCCGCCGCTTCCTGCTGCTGGTGAATCGAGCCGTGCCCGAGATCCCGCCGCTGGAGCTGTTCTGGCGCGCCCACTTCATGCTGGGCGCGGCGGTGTTCAGCATGTCCGGCATCAAGGCGCTGCGGGCGATCGGCGAAAACGATTTCGGCGTCGATACCCATACCGATCAGGTACTGCGACTCATGGTGCCCTTCCTCGCCAGCGGAATGCGCGCCCCCACGGCGATGCACGCGCCGGAGCTGGCTCAGGCGCAGTATCGGCCACGGCGGCCGGTGGTCGCGGAGACGGCCGAGAGCTACTAGGCTGCGAGGCCGGCGGTGCCTGGGGTAAGCTTGCGTCCCTTTCACGGCGCCGTGCGCCGGAGCATTCGGACGAGGTACCCATGCAAGGCTCTCTGATGGTCGATATCGCTGGCACCTGGCTCACCGCCGAGGATCGACAGCTGCTGCGCCAGCCGGAGGTGGGCGGGCTGATCCTGTTCGCCCGCAACATCGAAACCCCGGGGCAGGTACGGGAACTGTGCCGTGCCATTCGCGCGGTGCGACCAGAATTGCTGCTGGCCGTGGACCAGGAAGGCGGTCGCGTGCAGCGCCTGCGCCGCGACGTGGTGCGGTTGCCGGCCATGGGGCAGCTGGGCGGGCGCGCGGACAGCGCGGAACTCGCCCGCCTCTGCGGCTGGCTGATGGCGACCGAGATCCTGGCGGTAGGGCTGGACTTCAGTTTCGCCCCGGTGCTGGACGTCGACCATGGGCGCAGCCAGGTCATCGGCGCCCGTTCCTTTGGCAGTGCCGACCAGGTGATCGAGCTGGGCAGTGCCTTCATCGCGGGCATGGGCGACGCCGGTATGGCCGCCACCGGCAAGCACTTCCCCGGCCACGGCTGGGCCGAAGCCGACTCCCACTATGCCATTCCCACCGACGAGCGCGATCTGGACACCCTGTTGCGCACCGATCTGCGCCCGTTCCAGGCTCTCTTGCCGACCTTGGGAGCGGTGATGCCCGCTCACGTCATCTATCCAGCGGTGGATCCCCAGCCGGCCGGCTTTTCCCGCCGTTGGCTGCAGGACATCCTGCGCGGCGAGCTGGATTACCGGGGCGTGATCTTCAGCGACGACCTGTCGATGGCGGGTGCCCACGTCGCGGGCGATGCCGGCCAGCGCGTCGAGGCGGCGCTCACCGCCGGCTGCGACATGGGGCTGGTGTGCAATGACCGCGCAGCGGCCGAGCTGGCCCTGACCCGGGTGCAGCAGCTGGGCGTCTCGCCCGCGCCACGACTGGCCAGCATGAGAGCCCGCCGCCTCGTCGATCTCGATTACCGCCAGCAACCGCAGTGGAGTCTTGCCCTGCGGCGGTTGCGCCAGGCTGAACTCATCTAAAGGACGTTTCCATGACTACCTACGCCATCATCGGCGGCACCGGTCTCACCGCGCTCGCCGGCCTGGAGCTGGACCAGGCCCAGACCTTCGAGACGCCCTGGGGTGCGCCCTCGGCGCCCGTGCAGCGCGGCCACTATGCCGGCCTACCGGTGCTGTTCCTGGCCCGCCATGGCCATCCGCACCGCATTCCGCCGCACCAGGTCAACTACCGCGCCAATCTCTGGGCGCTCAGGGAAGCCGGCGCCGAGGCCATCGTCGCGGTGAATGCCGTGGGTGGCATCCATGCCGCCATGGGCAGTGGCCATCTGTGCGTGCCCCACCAGCTGGTGGACTACACCTGGGGGCGCGGCCATACCTTCTTCGAGGGCGCGGACCTTGCGCATGTCACCCACATCGACTTCAGCTTTCCCTACGACGAGCCCCTGCGCCAGCAGCTGCTGAATGCGCTGCGCAAGCTGCAGCTGCCGCACAGCGACCATGGCGTCTATGCCGCCACCCAGGGGCCACGCCTGGAAACGGCAGGAGAGATCGTCCGGCTGGAACGCGACGGCTGCGACATCGTCGGCATGACCGGGATGCCGGAAGCGGCCCTGGCGCGCGAACTGGGCCTGCCCTATGCCTGCCTGGCGCTGGTAGTGAATCCGGCGGCCGGCAAGGTGCAGCGGGAAATCACCATGGCCGAGATCGAAGCGGTCCTGGCCAGCGGCATCGACGAGGTGCGGCAGGTGCTGGCCGAGGTGCTGACGGGCTGATGGCGACCGAGCCGCTCCCGGGGATACCCGGCGAGCGGCTCTTCGATCAGCTGGCGGCGGGCGTCAGGCGATCGAACAGGGCTTCCAGGACGTTGAAGCGCTCTTCCGCCCGCTCCATCGGTACCTGGAACTTGAACAGGGTCGCGCCCTCCAGCCGATACTTCTTCGGCTGCGCCTGGATCATCTTCACCAGCACCAGTGGATCCACCTGGGTATCGGCGGCGAATTCCAGCCGCCCGCCCTGGGGGCCCGCATCCACCTTGACGATGCCCAGGCCTTCCGCGCGCAGCTTGAGCAGCGTCAGGCGCACCAGATTCTTGGTCGGTTCCGGCAGGAGGCCGAAGCGGTCGATCATCTCCACCTGTAGTTCCTTGAGGGCCTCTTCGTCCGCTGCCGAGGCGATGCGCTTGTAGAGGATCAGCCGCGCATGCACATCGGGCAGGTAGTCTTCCGGGATCAGCGCGGGGACGCGCATGTTGATGTCCGGACCGCCCCCAGGGGCTTTTCTAGGTTGGGCTGCTCGCCCTTGCGGATGGCCTTGACCGCGCGCTCCAGCATTTCCATGTAGAGGGTGAAACCCACCGCCTGGATCTGTCCGCTCTGGCCTTCGCCGAGCAGCTCGCCGGCGCCACGGATTTCCAGGTCGTGGGTCGCCAGGATGAAGCCGGCCCCCAGGTCCTGGGCGCCGGCAATGGCTTCCAGGCGCTTTTCGGCATCCGGCGTCATGCCCTTGCGGGGCGGCGTGAGCAGGTAGGCGTAGGCCTGGTGGTGACTGCGCCCGACCCGGCCGCGCAGCTGGTGCAGCTGGGCCAGGCCGAACTTGTCGGCGCGCTCGATGATGATGGTGTTGGCATTGGGCACGTCGATGCCGGTCTCGATGATGGTCGAGGCCACCAGCACGTTGAATCTCTTGTGGTAGAAGTCGCTCATCACCTGTTCGAGATCGCGTTCGCGCATCTGCCCGTGGCCGATGCCGACGCGGGCCTCGGGCACCAGCTCGGCCAGTTCGCGGGCGCGCTTCTCGATGGTCTTGACCTCGTTGTGCAGGAAGTACACCTGGCCGCCGCGCAGGAGCTCGCGCAGCAGGGCTTCCTTGATCACGGCGTTCTGCTCCTCCATGACGAAGGTGCGCACCGAAAGCCGGCGGGCTGGGGGCGTGGCGATGATGGACAGGTCGCGCATGCCGGCCACGGCCATGTTCAGGGTGCGCGGAATCGGCGTGGCGGTGAGGGTGAGGATGTCCACCTCGCTGCGCAGCGACTTCAGCTGTTCCTTCTGACGCACCCCGAAGCGGTGCTCCTCGTCGATGATGGCCAGGCCCAGGTCCTTGAACTTCACATCGCCCTGCAGCAGCTTGTGGGTGCCGATGATGATGTCGATCTTGCCATCGGCCAGCTCCCGCGCGGCGGCGGCGACTTCCTGGGCCGACTTGAAGCGGCTCATCACCTCGACGCGTACCGGCCAGTCGGCGAAGCGGTCGCGGAAGCTGTTGTAGTGCTGCTGGGCGAGGAGGGTGGTGGGGACCAGCACCGCCACCTGGCGACCGCCGTGCACGGCGATGAAGGCTGCGCGCATGGCCACCTCGGTCTTGCCGAAGCCCACGTCGCCGCAGACCAGGCGGTCCATGGGCGTGCCCGCCAGCATGTCCTTGTGCACCGCCTCGATGGCGGCCTGCTGGTCCGGCGTCTCCTCGAAGGGGAAGCCGGCGGAGAAGGTGGCGTAGTCGACGGCCGGGTCCCTGAAGGCATAGCCCTTGCGCGCGGCGCGGCGGGCATAGATGTCGAGCAGTTCGGCGGCCACGTCGCGTACCTGCTCGGCGGCCTTGCGCTTGGCCTTCTGCCAGGTCTCGGAACCCAGCTTGTGCAGGGGCGCCAGGGCATCGTCGGTGCCCGAATAGCGGGCGATCAGGTGCAGGCTGGCCACCGGCACATAGAGCTTGGCGTCGTCGGCGTATTCGAGCAGGAGGAATTCCTGAGGCTGGTCGTCCAGCTCCAGGGTGATCAGGCCCATGTAGCGGCCAACGCCATGGTCGATGTGCACTACCGGCGCGCCTTCGCGCAACTCGGTGAGATTCTTGATGACGTTCTCGCCGGCATCGCGACCCTTCTCGCGGCGGCGGCGCTGCATGATGCGCTGGCCGAACAACGGATTTTCCGGAATCAGGGCGACGCCGGCGTCATCCAGCACCAGGCCCTCGTCCAGTGGCGCCAGGGCGATGGCAATGCGCTCGGCGCTGGCCTGGAAGGCCGCCCAGCCCTCGACCTGGCCAGGGCGCAGATTCAGGCGGGCCAGCAACTCCAGCAGCACTTCGCGGCGGCCGGCGCTTTCCGCGGTGAACAGCACCCGGCCGGGGAAGTCGGTGATGAAGTGCTCCAGGGCCGCCAGCGGCTGGCTGGCCTTGGCGTCGATGGCCAGGTCCGGCAGGGCGCGGGCGGCGAAGCGCTCACGGCCCACGCCGGATTCCAGGTCGTCCGCGCCAATGACCACCCGCGGCCAGTTCTTCAGGCGGGCGAAGCAGTCTTCAACCGGCAGGAAGACATCGGCCGGCGGCAGCAGCGGCCGCTCCGGATCGACCCGGCGGTCTTCGTAGCGATTGCGGACATCGGTCCAGAATTGCTCGGCGGCCTGCTCGATGCCGGGCAGGGAAAACACCTGGGTGTTGGCCGGCAGATAGTCGAAGAGGGTCGAGGTTTCATCGAAGAACAGCGGCAGGTAGTACTCGATGCCCGCCGGCGTGATGCCGCTGGCCAGGTCCTGGTAGATGGGACAGCGGCGATAGTCCACGTCGAAGCGCTCGCGGAATCGCGCGCGAAAGCCGGTCACGGCTTCTTTATGCAGCGGAAATTCCCGCGCCGGCAGCAGGCGGATGCTGTCGACCTTGTCGATGGATCGCTGCGTTTCCGGATCGAAGGTGCGCAGCGTCTCGATCTCGTCGTCGAACAGGTCGATGCGGTAGGGCAGGTTGCTGCCCATGGGGAAGAGATCGATCAGGGCGCCTCGCACGGCGAACTCGCCATGTTCGTACACCGTATCCACATATCTATAGCCGGCTGCTTCCAGCCGTCCGCGGGTGGCTTCCACGTCCAGCCGCTGGCCGACGTCCAGCACCAGGCTGCTGCCGAGCAGGAAACGGGTGGGTGCCAGGCGGTGTAGGGCGGTCGCCAGAGGGACTACCAAAATACCGTGGGAGAGCTCCGGCAGCCTATAAAGAGTCGCGACGCGCTGGGAGATGATGTCCTGATGCGGCGAGAAGACATCGTAGGGCAGCGTCTCCCAATCGGGAAAATTCAGCACCGGCAACCGGGGGGCGAAGAAGCGCAGTTCCTGCTCCAGGCGATCAGCGGTCTGGCTGTCCTGGGTGATCAGCAGGGTGAAGCGGCGAGTCGCGGCCTTGGCGGCTTCAGCGATGGCGAGGGCTAGCGCGGCGCCGGGCAGATTGCCCCACTGCTGGCGGCCGGCGGTTTCAGGAATTGACGGGGTACGCAAAACTGACACGCGGGCGGAACTCCGGTGGATTTCGGGAGGGTTGGGATTGTAACGACCGGGCTTTCGCGCTGTCAGTGCAGCGACGCGCGTAGATTGCCTGGGAGAGGCAGCGCGGTCATAATGTAGTTCCTTTTTTCAGCTCCTACATAGGGAAGGATTTGTCGTGAGTCAGAAGCCTGAGCAGTGCCTTGAAGAATGGATCGATCGCGAAGCGCTCGCCGAGGCCATGATTCCCCTGATTGGTCAGCTGTACCGTAACAACAATGTTGTGACCTCGATTTACGGTCGCGGTTTGGTCAACCGTTCGGTGATCTCCATTCTCAAGGCCCACCGGTTCGCCCGCCAGATCGACAACGTCGAGCTGTCCGTGCAGGACACCTACCCGCTGGTGAAGGCCCTGAGCGAGCTGGAACTGGGCGCCGCCTCCATCGACCTGGCCCGCCTGAGCCTGAAGTTCAAGGCCGAAGCCGCCGGTCGCGACCTCAAGGACTTCCTGCGCAGCGAGCTGTCCGCCGTGGTCGGCAAGCAGGGCGTCGAGCAGCGCAAGGGCAAGGACGTCGTGCTCTACGGCTTCGGTCGTATCGGCCGGCTGCTGGCGCGCATCCTCATCGAGCACCAGGGTAGCGGCGACGGCCTGCGCCTGCGCGCCATCGTCGTGCGCAAGGGCGCCGACAACGACCTGGTCAAGCGTGCCAGCCTGCTGCGTCGCGATTCCGTGCACGGTTCCTTCGACGGCACCATCACCGTCGACGAAGCCAACAGCACCCTGTGCGCCAACGGCACCCTGATCAAGGTGATCTACTCCAACGATCCCACCACCGTCGACTACACCGCGTACGGCATCCAGGATGCCATCGTGGTCGACAACACCGGCAGATGGCGCGATGCCGAAGGCCTGGGCCAGCACCTCAAGTGCAAGGGCGTCTCCCGCGTGGTGCTGACCGCACCCGGCAAGGGCAGCTTGAAGAACATCGTGCATGGCATCAACCATGACACCATCACCGCCGAAGACACCATCGTCACCGCGGCCTCCTGCACCACCAACGCCATCGTGCCGATCCTGAAGGCGGTCAACGACAAGTACGGCATCGTCAACGGTCACGTCGAGACCGTGCACTCGTACACCAACGACCAGAACCTGATCGACAACTTCCACAAGGGCGATCGCCGTGGCCGCAGCGCCGCGCTGAACATGGTGATCACCGAGACCGGCGCCGCCAAGGCCGTGGCCAAGGCCCTGCCGGAACTGGCTGGCAAGCTGACCGGCAACGCCATCCGCGTGCCGACGCCCAACGTTTCCATGGCGATCCTCAACCTGAACCTGGAAAACGGCACCAGCAAGGACGAGATCAACGAGTACCTGCGCGAAATGGCGCTGCACTCGCCGCTGCACAAGCAGATCGATTTCGTGAACTCGCCGGAAGTGGTCTCCAGCGACTTCGTCGGCTCCCGTCATGCGGGCGTGGTCGATGCCGGTGCCACCATCGTCAGCGACAACCGTGTCGTCCTCTATGTCTGGTACGACAACGAGTTCGGTTACAGCTGCCAGGTCGTGCGGGTGCTGGAAGAGATGGCGGGGGTCAATCCGCCGGCCTTCCCGGCCTGAGTCTTGCGCGCTAGGCGAGGCTGACTTGCAAGAAAAAACGGGAGCCCACGCGGCTCCCGTTTTCGTTTTGACCGGGTTTTGCGCCACAATAGCGGCCCGTGACAAGAGGTCGCAGCCCCCTGGGGGCGATCTCGCGTCGGATCCGGCCTCGCATGAGGTGGTCCGGCTCCAGCCGTCGCCTGCGGACGGCTAACCTTCTGAGGAGAAAGCATGGCGGTCTATAGCTACGACGTGGTGGTACTGGGTTCGGGACCGGCCGGCGAGGGCGCGGCGATGAACGCCGCCAAGAATGGCCGCCGCGTGGCGGTGGTGGACAATCGCCAGGTGGTCGGCGGCAACTGCACCCACCTGGGCACCATTCCCTCCAAGGCCCTGCGCCATTCGGTCAAGCAGATCATCCAGTTCAACACCAACGAGATGTTCCGCTCCATCGGCGAGCCGCGCTGGTTCTCCTTTCCCGACGTGCTGCGCAGCGCCGAGCGGGTGATCGCCCGGCAGGTGTCGTCTCGTACCGGCTACTACGCGCGCAACCGGGTCGACCTGTTCTTCGGCACCGCCAGCTTCGCCGACGACAACACCATCGAGATCGTCAACCTGCGCGGTGACCTGGAGCGCCTGGTGGCCAAGCAGGTCGTCATCGCCACCGGTTCGCGTCCCTATCGCCCGGTGGACGTGGACTTCAGCCATCCGCGCATCTACGACAGCGACACCATCCTGTCGCTGACCCATACCCCGCGCCGGCTGATCATCTACGGCGCCGGGGTGATCGGCAGCGAATACGCCTCCATCTTCAGCGGCCTCGGCGTGCTGGTGGACCTGATCGACAACCGCGACCAGCTGCTCAGCTTCCTCGACGACGAAATCTCCGACGCCCTGAGTTATCACCTGCAGAACAACAATGTGCTCATTCGCCACAACGAGGAGTACGAGCGCATCGAAGGCCAGGAAAACGGCGTCGTCCTGCATCTGAAGTCCGGCAAGAAGCTGCGCGCCGATGCCCTGCTGTGGTGTAACGGCCGGACCGGCAACACCGACCAGCTGGGCTTGCAGAACGTGGGCATCTCGGTCAACAGCCGGGGCCAGGTCACCGTCGACGAGAACTACCGGACCTCGGTCGCCAACATCTATGCGGCGGGCGACGTCATCGGCTGGCCGAGTCTGGCCAGTGCCGCCTACGACCAGGGGCGTTCGGCGTCGGACAACATCCTGCACGACAACAATGGGCGGGTGGTCAACGACATCCCCACCGGCATCTACACCATTCCCGAGATCAGTTCGCTGGGCAAGACCGAGCGCGAGCTGACCCAGGAAAAGGTGCCCTACGAGGTTGGCAAGGCCTTCTTCAAGAGCATGGCGCGGGCGCAGATCTCCGGCGAACCGGTGGGCATGCTGAAGATCCTTTTCCACCGCGAGACCCTGCAGGTGCTGGGCGTGCACTGCTTCGGCGACCAGGCGTCGGAGATCCTGCACATCGGCCAGGCGATCATGAACCAGGAAGGTGCGGCGAACAGCATCCGCTATTTCGTCAACACCACCTTCAACTACCCGACCATGGCCGAGGCCTACCGGGTGGCGGCCTTCGATGGGTTGAATCGGCTGTTCTGAGTCGGCCTAGGTTGGGCGGACGGAGGCAAATGTCCGCTCGGCTAGCCCCCTCTCCCCTCGGGAGAGGGCTGGGGTGAGGGTACCCCCGTAGCAGCCTCCAGTGGAAAAGGCTGCGCCGTTTTCCACGCTACGGTTCTGCGTCGGCTTATATCGCGGCCATGACGGTCCGCCGATGCGGCCGCTCCTACGGTAACGTTCGTGCCTGTAGGAGCGGCCCATGGCCGCGATGGCCAGATTTGGCTTTCGTAGGTTGGGTTGAGCGCAGCGAAGCCCAACACGTCCCGGGCTTCGACCTGCGCCAGCGCCTACCCCAACGTCCGTCGCGCCAGGCTCGGGAAGTCGGTGATCAGGCTGTCCGCGCCGAAGTCGGCCAGGCGGCGCATCAGGCTGGCGTCGTTCACCGTCCAGACCGAGACATGCAAGCCCTGGCGCTGGGCCTTGAGCAGCCGCTCCGGGGTGCACAGCGTCCAGTTCAGCGCCAGCAGGTGGCAGTCGTAGTGAGCGGCCACCTTGAGCGGATCCAGCCAGGCGTACTCTGCCACCAGCCCACGCGCCAGATGCGGCGTATCGCGCTGCAGGGCGCGCAGGACCTCGCGCGAGGCGCTGGTCACGGTGATCCTGTCCTGCAGGCCGAATTCCTCGACCAGCTGGGCGATGGCCCTGACGGTCTGCGCCGCCCGCACCCGCGAGGCGCTCTTCACCTCCAGCTGCCAGTGGTCGAAGGCGCACTTCTCGAACAGTTCGCGCAGGGTCGGAATTGGGCAGGGGCGTGGCCAGACCGGGCCGCCCTGGCGGGCATCCAGGGCGACCAGATCGGCGACGGCCTTTTCGCTGACCTTGCCGCCTCGCCCGGTGGTACGTTTCAGGGTCGGGTCATGAATCACCACCAGCTCGCCGTCCCGGGAGAGGTGCAGATCCAGTTCGCAGCGCCGGACGCCCAGCTCCAGGCACAGCTCGAAACCGGCCAGGGTATTTTCCGGGGCTTCGCCGCGGGCACCGCGGTGTCCGTAAATGAGGGTCATGGGGGCTCCTAGGGTGACGGGACCGGGCGCCGCGGTTCACGGACCGCGTCCAGCACCCGATCGTTTTCGAAATAGACGCTGAAATCTCTGTAGTCCCAGCGGCGAATCGCCGGGCGTCCGACCGGAGGATGCTCCTGGTCGGGCAGGCCGAAGCGCTCCAGAACCTGGCTGCAACTGTCGCCGCGCAGGGGCAGCGGGGTACTGCCATCGCCCTGCTGGCCCAGCGGGATCTGCAGGGTCTCGGCCCAGCCGGGCAGGGCGGTACCGAGCAGCAGGGCCGCCAGCCAGGGGCGTTTCACGCCTCGTCTCCACGGTCGGCGCGGCGTACCCGGGCCTGCTGACGCAGGACATGGCGCGCCAGCAACTGGCGCTGGGCGTCTTCCAGGTCGATGAAGCTGGTGCCGATCTCGTACCCGCCGGCCACGGCCTGGCAACCGGTCACCTCCGCCAGCACCTGCAGGCCCAGGCCCTGGGGCGGCAATGCCATGCGCAGGTCGAGTCGGGTGCCCAGGGTGTAGGGCTCGGCATCGACGAAGGCCAGGCCGCCCTCGGACAGCACCACGTCGCGGGTGGCGCCGCTGTCGTGCAGCAGATTCCAGGTAAAGGCCTGGCCGAGCAGGTCCAGGCGCTTGTTCACCAGGCGCAGGCAGGCGGTAACGGCGCGGTCGCGCTCGTCCAGATTGCGCAGCAGGTGACGGGATTCGAATTCCAGCTGATGCAGTTCGCTCAGGAGTGCGAACAAGGGCGCGGTCTCGCCGGGGACCCCGTCGGCAGGGCT
Source organism: Pseudomonas oryzihabitans (assembly GCF_014522265.1). Taxonomy (GTDB): domain Bacteria; phylum Pseudomonadota; class Gammaproteobacteria; order Pseudomonadales; family Pseudomonadaceae; genus Chryseomonas; species Chryseomonas aestiva. The sequence goes on along the minus strand of NZ_CP017024.1, from coordinate 325,022 downwards.
GATTTGCAGTGCGATACGGTCGGTGATGCGATAGTATTCCCGCCGTTCACGCGCGTCTGGGGTGGTCATGTCGGGCCGCTCCGTGGGTGATGGCCCCGAGTGTAGCCGGCGAGCCGGCACGGTGTCGCCGTCCAACCCGCAGGGCGCCTACGTCTTTCCGCCGTGCAAGCGAGCCTATGTTCAGACCCCTGCCGATCTACCTTGGCCTGCGTTACGTCCGCGCCAAGCGCCGCAACCATTTCGTCTCCTTCATCTCGCTCACCTCCATGATCGGCCTGGCCCTCGGCGTGGTCGTCATGATCGTGGTGCTGTCGGTCATGAACGGCTTCGATCGCGAGATGCGCGATCGCGTCCTCGGCATGATTCCCCATGCCACGGTGGAGTCCTACCAGCCGGTGCCTGACTGGCGCAGCGTGCGCGAGCTGGCGCTGCAGAACAGCCAGGTGGCCGCGGTGGCGCCCTTCACCCAGTTGCAGGGCATGCTGGCCCACGACAAGGCGGTGCAGACGGTGTTGCTCAACGCCATCGATCCGGCCGAGGAACCCAAGGTCTCGATCATCCCCAGCTTCATGCGCGAGGGCCGGCTCGACGACCTCAAGCCGGGTGAATTCGGCATCATCATCGGTTCCCTGGCCGCCGAGAAACTGGGCGTGAAGGTTGGCGACAAGCTCACCTACATCGCCCCGGAAGTGGCCGTGACCCCCGCCGGCATGTTTCCGCGCATGAAGAGATTCACCGTGGTGGGCATCTTCAGCGTCGGCGCCGGCGAGCTGGACGGCTCGGTGGGCCTGATCGACATCGAAGACGCCGCGCGGCTGCAGCGCTGGCCGGCGAACGCGGTGCAGGGCGTACGCCTCAAGCTGCACGACCTGTTCCAGGCGCCGGACGTGTCCTGGAACATCGCTCGCCAGCTGCCGGGCAAGGACTGGTACGCCCGCGACTGGACCCGTACCCACGGCAATCTCTATCAGGCCATCGGCATGGAAAAGACCATGATCGGCCTGCTGCTGCTGCTGATCGTCGCCGTGGCCGCCTTCAACATCGTCTCCACCCTGGTGATGGTGGTGACCGACAAGAAATCCGACATCGCCATCCTGCGCACCCTGGGCGCCACGCCCCGGCAGATCATGGCGGTGTTCATGGTCCAGGGGACCTTCATCGGCGTCATCGGCACCGCCATCGGCTGCCTGCTGGGCGTGCTCGCCGCGCTCAACGTCAGTGCCGCCCTGGCCTGGGTGCAACGGATCACCGGGCACCAGTTCCTCAACGCCGAGGTGTATTTCATCGACTACCTGCCGGCGCAGCTGCAGCTGCACGACGTCCTGCTGGTCTGCGGCGCGTCCTTCGCCCTGAGCTTCCTGGCCACGCTCTATCCCTCCTGGAGCGCCGCCCGTACCCAACCCGCCGAGGCCCTGCGTTATGAATGATCGAGCCGTTTTGCGTTGCCAGGACCTGGGCAAGCGCTACGAGGAAGGCCCCCAGACCGTCGAGGTGCTGAGCAATGTCCAGCTGACCCTGCAACCGGGCGAGCGGGTGTCCATCGTCGGCAGTTCGGGGTCGGGCAAGACCACCCTGCTGAATCTGCTCGGCGGCCTCGACACCCCTAGCAGCGGTAGTGTCTGGCTCGATGGCGAAGAGCTGTCGGCGCTGAACGAGAAGGCCCGTGGCCTCTTGCGCAATCGCGCCATGGGCTTCGTCTACCAGTTCCACCACCTGCTGCCCGAATTCAGCGCCCTGGAAAACGTCTGCATGCCGCTGCTGATCGGCAAGGCCTCCATCGGCGAAGCCCGCGAGCGCGCCGCCAAGTTGCTGGAGCGGGTCGGTCTCGGTCATCGCCTGGGCCACAAGCCGGCCGAGCTGTCCGGTGGCGAGCGCCAGCGCGTGGCCATCGCCCGGGCGCTGGTCAACCAGCCCAAGCTGGTACTGCTCGACGAACCCACCGGCAACCTCGATCAGCACACCGCCCATGGCATCCAGGACCTGATGCTGGAACTGTCCACCTCGCTGCGCACCGCCTTCCTGGTGGTGACCCACGATCAGGTGCTGGCTGGCCAGATGGATCGGATGCTGCGCCTGGACGAAGGCCATCTGGTCGACGCCACGCCGGCCCGGCAGGTCTGAGGTCGCCATGTTCAGACCGCTTTCGCTGTTCATCGGCCTGAGATACACCCGCGCCAAGCGGCGCAAGTCGTTCATCTCCTTCTTCTCGCTGGTTTCCATGTTCGGCCTGGCGCTGGGCGTGCTGGCCATGATCCTGGTGCTGTCGGTGATGAACGGCTTCCAGGAAGAAATGCGCGGCCGCATCCTCGGCATGGTGCCCCATGCCTTCATCAGTGGTGCCCAGCCGCTGGACGACTGGCGCCCGCTGGCGGCCAAGGCCGAGCAGCAGCCCCATGTGCTGGCGGCGGTGCCCTATACCCAGTTGCAGGGCATGCTTTCGGTACGGGGTCGCATGCAGCCGCTGCTGGTGGACGGCATCGATCCGGCCCAGGAAAAGCGCGTGTCCATCGTCGGCGAACGCATGACCCAGGGCAGTCTCGACGCCCTCAAGCCCGGTGAATTCGGCATCGTGCTGGGCGAGATCGCCGCGCGACGCTTCCAGCTGGAGCTGGGCAGCCAGGTCACGGTGATCATCCCCGAGGTCGGCGCCACCGGCAGCATCACCCCGCGGCTGCGGCGCTTCACCGTGGTCGGTACCTTCAAGGTCGGCGCCGAGCTGGATGCCTCCCTGGCCCTGATCAACGTCGCCGATGCCGCCCCGCTCAAGGGCTGGCAGCCGGGCCAGGTGGAAAGCATCCGCCTGGCGCTGGACGATCTGTTCCAGGCGCCGCGCATCTCCCGCGACGTGGCCAAGGCCCTCGGCGACGGCTACCAGGCGCGTGACTGGACGATCTCCCAGGGCAGTCTGTTCCAGGCCATGCAGATGGAAAAGACCATGATCGGCCTGCTGCTCCTGCTGATCGTCGCCGTGGCCGCCTTCAACATCATCGCCACCCTCATCATGGTGGTGGCCGACAAGAAGGCCGATATCGCCATCCTGCGCACCCTGGGCGCCACGCCCGGGCAGATCATGGCGGTGTTCATGGTGCAGGGCACGGTGATCGGCCTGGTCGGTACCCTGATCGGCGGCGTGCTGGGCGTCATCGCGGCACTCAACGTCAGCAGCTGGATCGCCGCCCTGGAGCGTCTGGTCGGCCACAAGCTGTTTGGTGGTGACATGTACTTCATCAGCAACCTGCCGTCGCGGCTGGAGCTGGAAGACGTGGTGCTGATCGCCGTGGCCGCCCTGAGCATGAGTTTCCTGGCGACCCTCTATCCCGCCTGGCGCGCCTCGCGCACCTCACCGGCCGAAGCCCTGCGCTACGACTGATCTCCTGCCGGGCCAGGCGGCGCTACGCCCCTGGCCCTACGGCGTCCAAGCTGCTCTAATCCGCGCTTCCGAAGCTCTTTTGGCTCTCCAAGGATGGAGTCCTGATGCGCGCCGCTCTGCTGTCCTTCGCCCTGGGCGTGCTGCTCCTGCGCGCCTTCGCCACACTGCCGTCGCTATCCCTGCTGGCGGCCCTCGCGGCGGTGGCCCTGGTGCTCCTGTTCACCCGCTTCCTGGCGCTCGGTGCCTTCGGGCTGGGCCTGGCCTGGGCGCTGCTCAATGGTCACTGGGCGCTGGACGATCGCCTGGATCCGACGCTGGAACAGCGGGTGCTGTGGATCGACGGCGAGATCAGCGGCCTGCCCACGGTGGAGGCCGACTCGGTGGGTTTCGTGCTCGCCGGGGCAACCAGCCGCCGCGCGCTGAAGCTGCCGGCGCGGATCCGCCTGAGCTGGCACGGCGGGCCGCGCCCACTGGCCGGCGAACGCTGGCGCCTGGCCGCGGAGCTGCGCGGCCCCGCGGGTCTGGTCAACCCCCTCGGGCAGGATCGCGAAGCCTGGCTGCTGGCCCAGGGCATAGGCGCCACCGGCAGCGTCAAGGATGGCCAGCGCCTGGCCGCCGCCAGTGGCCTGGCGACCTGGCGCGACGGCATCCGGCAATACCTGCAGACGCGGGATCCGGCGGGGCAGGGTGGGCTGCTCGCCGCCCTGGTGGTGGGCGACGGCTCGGGTATCACCACTGCCCAGTGGCAGCTGTTCCAGGACACCGGCACCGTGCACCTGATGGTGATCTCCGGGCAGCACATCGGCCTGATCGCCCTAGGCGTTTATGCCGGGGTGGTCCTTCTGGCACGCCGTGGCCTCTGGCCGCGTCAACTGCCCTGGCGTCTGTCCGCGGCGGTGCTGACGATCGCCACCGCACTGGGCTACGGACTGCTGGCCGGCTTCGAGGTGCCGGTGCAGCGGGCCTGCGTCATGGTCACCCTGGGCCTGCTCTGGCAACTCGGGCGCCAGCAGGTGCGGCTGGCGGACGCGGTCCTGCTGGCCCTGGCACTGGTGCTGGCCGCCAATCCGCTGGTCAGTCTGCTGCCCGGATTCTGGCTGTCCTTTGGCGCCGTGCTGTTGCTGCTGTGGAGCTTTGCCGGCCGCCTGGGCCGATTGCCCTGGTGGCTCACCCTCGGGCGCGCTCAGTGGTGCATGGCCGTGGGCCTGGCGCCGCTGCTCCTGGCGCTGGGCCTGCCCCTGAGTCCGAGCGGCCCGCTGGCCAATGCCCTGGCCGTGCCGCTGATGGACCTGGCCATCGTGCCCCTGGCGCTGGCGGGGACCCTGCTGTCCCTGCTCTGGTCGCCGCTGGGGACGCCGGCCTTGCTGCTGGCGGGTGGCCTGCTGCAGGGGCTGCTCTGGCTGCTGAGCGGCTTGGCGCACCTGGCTGCAGCCTGGCAGCCGGTCCTCGCGCCCGCCTGGGCGCTGTGGCTGGCGGGGCTGGGGGCGCTGCTGGCGCTACTGCCCGCGGGTGTGCCGCTACGAGGCTTCGGCGTGCTGCTGATGCTGCCGGGGCTGTTTCCCCCGTCGCCGGTACCCGCGGCGGGGCTGGCGCGGATCACCGTGCTGGACGTGGGGCAGGGCCTGGCGGTGCTGGTGCGCACCCGCGACCATGCGCTGCTCTACGACGCCGGGCCGCGCCAGGGCAGCTATGACAGCGGCGCCCGGGTCGTCCTGCCCAACCTGCAGGCCCTTGGCATCGACACCCTGGACGTCATGCTGCTCAGTCATGCCGATGCCGACCACGCCGGCGGTGCGCCGGCCGTGGCCAGAGGACTGCCGCCAGGACAGGTACTCAGCGGCGAGGCGGGTCGGCTCCAGCCGGAATTGCACGCGCGGGATTGCACGGATGGGGCCGAGTGGCGCTGGAACGAGGTCGTCTTCACCACCTGGTGGCACCCCGCGGCGGATTCCAACGCCTCCTCCTGCGTGCTCAGCGTCGCCGCGAGGGGCGAGCGCCTGCTGCTGACCGGCGACATCGATGCCCGCCGTGAAGCCGAGCTGGTGGCCAGCGGGGTGCCGCTGGCAGCCGAGTGGCTGGTCGCTCCGCACCATGGCAGTCGCAGCGGTTCCAGCGCCGCCTTCATCGACGCCGTCCAGCCGCGCGGCGTACTGATCTCCCGGGGGCTGAACAATCGCTATGGCCATCCCCATCCCCAGGTGCTGGCGCGCTATCGCGAGCGCGGCGTGCTGCCCTACGACACCGCCGCGCTGGGCGCCCTGAGCTGGACCCTGGGTCGCTGGGAGGTACCGCACGGGCAGCGCCAGGTGCGGCATTGGTGGCGGATAGGCCCGCCGACACCCTGAGGCGTTCGTGCTAGAGTGGCCGCATTTTGCGGCAGGGGTAACGCTCTCGTGTTCGAAATGGTCAAAGCTGGCGGCTGGATGATGCTGCCGATCATCCTCAGTTCCATCCTGGCCACGGCCATCATCGCCGAGCGGCTGTGGACCCTGAGACGCAGCCGGGTGGCACCGCCGACGCTGCTCGCCCAGGTCTGGCGCTGGATCCAGGACAAGCAGCTCAATGCCGAGCGGCTGCGCGAATTGCGCGCCGGATCGCCCCTGGGCGACATCCTCGCCGCGGGCCTGACCAACTCCCGTCATGGCCGCGACATCATGAAGGAAGCCATCGAGGAAGCCGGCAGCCGCGTGGTGCACGACCTCGAACGCTATCTCAACACCCTCGGCAGCATCGCCGCCCTGGCACCCCTGATGGGCCTGCTCGGCACGGTGTTCGGCATGATCGACATCTTCAGCGCCTTCATGAACGACGGCATGGCCAATGCGCCCATCCTCGCCGGCGGCATCTCCAAGGCGCTGGTCACCACCGCCACCGGCCTGCTGGTGGCGATTCCCGCGGTGTTCTTCCATCGCTACCTGCTGCGCCGGGTCGATGAGCTGGTGGTCGGAATGGAGCAGGAAGCGGTCAAGCTGGTGGACATCCTCCACGGCGATCGCGAGGTGGACGTCCGCGAAGGGGCTCCGGCGTGAAATTCCGTCGCCGCGCCGGGGGCGCCGCCCGCGAAGAGATCTATATCAACCTGGCCTCCTTCATCGACGTCATCTTCGTCCTGCTGCTGTTCTTCGTGGTGACCGCGACCTTCAGCAAGCCCAGCCAGCTGAAGATCGAACTGCCCGAGGCCGACAGCGCCGCAGCGGCCGCCAACCAGGCCAAGACCCTGGAAATCAGCATCACCGCCGAAGGCCAGATGGCGCTCAACGGCCAGACCCTGGCGCGCAACGACCTGACCGGCCTGACCACCGCGCTGCAGCGTGAATCCGGCGGCGACAACAGCCTGCCGCTGGTGATCACCGCCGATGGCCGCGCCACCCACCAGTCGGTGGTCATGGCCATGGACGCTGCCGGCAAGCTGGGTTTCAGCCAGTTGCGCATCACCACCCTCGAGGCCCAGGCGAAGCGTCCGTGAGCCTGGGTGAGCGCCTGGTCCGCGCCTGGTACCAGGGGCATCCGGCCCTGAGCCTGCTGGCGCCGCTCGAAGCCCTCTATCGGCAGGTCGCCCGGCGCAAGCGCCGGCGGTTCCTGGCGGGGCAGGGCAGCATCCATCGCGCGCCGGTGCCGGTCATCGTGGTGGGCAATCTCACCGTCGGCGGTACCGGCAAGACGCCCATGATCCTCTGGCTGATCGGCCACCTGCGCGCGCGCGGGCTGAGGGTCGGGGTGGTCAGCCGGGGCTATGGCGCCACGCCGCCGAGTCTACCCTGGCGGGTGCGGGCCACCGACACCGCCGCCGTCGCCGGCGACGAGCCGCTGCTGATCGTGCAGCGCACCGGGGTGGCCTTGGTCACGGATCCCGATCGTGGGCGCGCCGTCGAACGCCTGCTCGCCGAGGAGCGGCTCGATATCATTCTCAGCGACGACGGCCTGCAGCACTATCGCCTGGCCCGCGACCTGGAACTGGTGATGGTCGATGCGGCGCGCGGCTTCGGCAATGGCCGCTGCCTGCCGGCCGGGCCGCTGCGCGAACCCCTGGAGCGGCTGGCCGAGGTGGACGCCGTGATCCACAACGGCGCCACTGTCGATCCTGCCGACGGCTACGGCCTGACCCTGCAGCCCAGCGCCCTGGTCAATCTGCGCAGCGGCGAGACGCGATCGCTGGATTTCTTTCCCCCGGGGCAGCGCCTGCACGCCCTGGCCGGCATCGGCAACCCCGGCCGTTTCTTCGCCACCCTCGAAGGACTACACTGGCAGCCGTTGCCCCATGCCTTCGCCGATCACGCCACCTACAGCGCGGCAGAGCTGGCCTTCACCCCGGCGCTGCCGCTGGTGATGACCGAGAAGGACGCGGTCAAGTGCCGGTCCTTCGCCGCCGCCGACTGGTGGTACCTGGCGGTGGACGCCCAGCCCTCGGCCGCTTTCGTCGCCTGGCTGGATGGGCGTCTCGACCGGCTCCTGCCCGAACACTCTCACTGACGGAATCTTCGCCCATGGATCTCAAGCTGCTGGACATCCTCGCCTGCCCCCTGACCAAGAGCCCGCTGATCTTGAGCGACGACAAGACCGAGCTCATCAGCAAGGCCGCCGGCCTGGCCTTCCCGATTCGCGACGGCATCCCGGTGATGCTGGAAAGCGAGGCGCGCATCATCACCACGGATGAGCGTCTGGACAAATGAGCACCGCGTTCACCGTCGTCATCCCGGCGCGGCTCGCCAGCACCCGACTGCCCAACAAGCCGCTGCTCGACATCGCCGGCAAGCCGATGATCCAGCACGTCTGGGAGCAGGCCCGGCGCAGTGGCGCCGAGCAGGTGGTGGTGGCGACCGACCACGACGACATCCTGCGTGCCTGCGAAGGCTTTGGCGCGCGTGTCCTGCTGACCCGTGCCGATCATGCTTCGGGCACCGATCGCCTGGCCGAGGTGGCCGAGCTGCTCGGCCTGGCCGCTGACGCCCTGGTGGTCAACGTCCAGGGCGACGAGCCGCTGATACCACCGGCGGTGATCGACCAGGTGGCCAATAATCTCGCTGCCCATCCCGAAGCCGGCGTGGCCACCCTGGCCGAGCCGATCGCGGACGTCGACAGCCTGTTCAATCCCAATGTGGTCAAGGTGAGCACCGACCTGAACGGCCTGGCGCTGACCTTCAGCCGGGCGCCGCTGCCCTGGGCGCGCAATGCCTTCGCCGCTGATCGCGCGCAGCTGCCCCAGGGCTTTTCCTACCGTCGCCACATCGGCATCTACGCCTATCGCGCCGGCTTCCTCGCCGATTTCGTCAGCTGGGGTCCCTGCGCCCTGGAAGAGACCGAAGCCCTGGAGCAATTGCGCGCCCTCTGGCACGGCGTGCGTATCCATGTCGCCGATGCCCTGGAAGCGCCCCAGGCCGGCGTGGATACCCGAGAAGATCTCGAGCGCGTCAGACGCCTGCTGGGAGCCTAGATGACCCTGCGCATCCTGTTCGTCTGCATGGGCAACATCTGCCGTTCGCCCACCGCCGAAGGCATCCTCAGGGCCAAGCTGGACGCCGCCGGCCTGACCGAGGTGGTGGAGCTGGATTCGGCCGGCACCGGCGACTGGCATGTCGGCAAGGCCCCGGATCCCCGTGCCATCCAGGCCGCGGCGGGTCGCGGCTATGCCATCGGTGACCTGCGCGCGCGTCAGGTCGCCGAGGATGATTTCCAGCGTTTCGACCTGATCCTGGCCATGGACCAGGACAACCTCGCCTGGCTGGAACAGCTGCGCCCGGATGAGGGCGCCGTGCCCGAACTCTTCCTGGCGCGCCAGGGCCTGGCGGTGGACGAGGTGCCGGATCCCTATTACGGCGGCGCAGCCGGCTTCGAGCGGGTCCTCGACCTGCTGGAAAGCGCCTGCGATGGCCTGGTCGCCGAGGTGGCTGCCCGTCATGGTCGCTGAGCTGCAACAGCAGGTCCCCCTGCAAGGCCTCAACACCTTCGGCCTGGTGGCGCAAGCCGATCGCTATCTGGAAGCCGCCAGCGACGCCGAGGTCCGCGCGGCCCTGGCGTTGGCCCGGCAACTGGACGTGCCCCTGCGGGTGCTGGGCGGTGGCAGCAACCTGGTCCTGCCCGAACGGGTCGAGGGTCTGGTGCTGCGGTTGACGTCCCGCGGCATCCGTCTGCTGGCGGAGGAGGGCGATGCCCTGCTGGTGGAAGCCGAAGCCGGCGAGCCCTGGCATCCCTTCGTCATGGCCACCCTGGCCAATGGCTGGTACGGGCTGGAAAATCTCAGCCTGATCCCAGGCACCGTGGGCGCCTCACCGATCCAGAACATCGGCGCCTATGGCGTCGAATTGAAGGACAGATGCGCCGGGGTCACGGCACTCGATCGCCACAGCGGCGAGCTCCATGACCTCGGCCCGGCCGATTGCGCCTTCGCCTATCGCGAGAGTCGCTTCAAGGCCGAGGCCGGGCGCTGGATCGTGCTGCGGGTACGCTTCCGGCTCAGTCGCAAGCCGCAGCTGGTGCTGGACTATGGTCCGGTACGCCAGGCGCTCACCGCGGCGGGCGTCACGCAGCCAACGCCCGAAGCCGTCAGCGCGGCCATCTGCAGCATTCGCCAGAGCAAGCTGCCCGACCCGGCGGTGCTGGGCAATGCCGGCAGCTTCTTCAAGAATCCGGTGGTGACCGCTGGCGAGGCCGCAGCTCTGCATGAGCGCTATCCGAGCCTGCCGACCTATCCGCAGGCCGATGGCAGCGTCAAGCTGGCCGCTGGCTGGCTGATCGATCAGGCCGGCTGGCGCGGCCATCGCGACGGCGCCGTGGGGGTGCATGCCGCCCAGGCGCTGGTGCTGGTCAACTTCGGTGGCGCCCGCAGTCGCGACGTCCTGGCCCTGGCCGAGCGCATCCGCGCCTCGGTGCGCGAGCGCTTCGGCGTGACGCTGGAGATGGAGCCGGGAAGCCTGACGTGACCGCTGACGCCCCCGATGCCCAACGCCGTCGTCTGCTGATCGCCACCACCTCCGCCGTCGGCGGTCTGGGCCTGGTGGCGGGCAGCGTGCCCTTCGTCTGCGCCCTGCGGCCCAGTCGGTCGGCGGAGGTGGCGGCGGCGCCGGTCGAGGTGGATCTCCAGGCCTTGCGCGAAGGCGAGCAACTCACGGTGCAATGGCGCGGCCAGCCGGTCTGCGTCCTGCGCCGCAGCGCGGCGGACCAGGCCCGCCTGCTGGCCGACGAGGCAGGGCTGGCCGACCCGGATTCCCGGGAATCCAGCCAGCCACCCTATGTCGATCCGCGCCTGAGATCGCGGCGGCCGGACATCTTCGTCGTCACCGCGATCTGCACCCATCTGGGCTGCATTCCCTCCCTGGCACCAGGCGCGGCGGACCGGGACGGGGGCTATCTCTGTCCCTGCCATGGCTCCCACTTCGATCTCGCCGGGCGGGTCTATCGCGACCAGCCGGCACCGCTGAATCTGGCCGTGCCGCCCCATCATTTTCGCGGCGACAATCTGCTGGTGATCGGCAGCGACGGGGAGGGCGCGACATGAGCAACGACGAGCCCGGCTGGCTGGAGCGACGGCTGCCCCTGGGCGCCTTCTGGCGCCGGCACTTCAGTGACTACCGGGTGCCGCGCAATCTCAACGTCTTCTACCTGTTCGGCTCGCTGCTGCTCTTCATCCTGGCGCTGCAGGTGCTGACCGGACTCTGGCTGCTGTTCGGCTATGAGCCGACGGTGAAGGGCGCCTTCGCCTCGGTCCAGCTGTTCATGCGCGAGGTGCCCTTCGGCTGGCTGATCCGCTACCTGCACGCGGTGGGCGCCTCGGCGCTGTTCGTCTGCCTCTACCTGCACATGCTGCGCGGCCTGCTCTATGGCTCCTATCGGGCGCCGCGCGAGCTGGTCTGGAGCTTTGGCGTGCTGCTCTACCTGCTCCTGCTGGCCCAGGCCTTCTTTGGCTATCTGCTGCCCTGGGGGCAACTCTCCTACTGGGGCGCCCAGGTGTCTCTGAGCGCGGTCGAGGCGCTGCCCCTGGTAGGCCCGAGCCTGGCCGATCTGCTGCGCGGCGGGGTGGTGCTGTCCGACGCCACCCTGCGGCGCTTCCAGGCCCTGCATGTGGTCGGGCTGCCGCTGTTGATCCTTGCGCTGGTGAGCCTGCACGTCGTCGCCCTGCGCCAGACCGGCTCGAACAATCCCGAGGGTGACGAGCGCGATGTCCGAGGTGCAGCCGGGGTGGCTTTCCACCCCTATCTGACGCTCAAGGACCTCTGTGGTCTGGCAGTCTTCCTGCTGGTGTTTCTCGCCGTGGTGCTGCTGGCGCCGGACCTGGGCGGGCTGGTGCTGGAGCCGGCCAACCAGCAGCCGGCCGATCCGCTGGTGACCCCCGCGCACATCGCCCCGCCCTGGTACCTGGCGCCCTTCTATGCGCTGCTGCGGGCGGTGCCGAGCAAGGCCGGCGGCCTCGGCCTGGCGGCTCTGGCCATCGCCCTGCTGTTCGTGCTGCCCTGGCTGGATCGCAGTGCGGCCCGCTCGATCCGCCACAAGGCCTGGCCGGGGCGGCTGGGGCTGTACCTGGTCTGCCTGGCCTTTGTCGCCCTGGGAATACTGGGCGTGGTCGCGCTGACCGATGGGCGCCTGTGGCTGGCGCGCCTGGCCGCGGGTGTCTATTTCATCGGCCTGCTGGGCATGCCCTGGTACAGCCGGCTGGGTCGTCCGCGTGCGCCAGTGGAGTCCCGGTCATGAGTCGCGGGCTGCTGCTGGGCCTGCTTCTGCTGTGCAGCGGTCTGGCCATCGGTGCCGACGGTGATCCCCGGGCTGGGGCCATCAGCTTCGGCCGCTATTGCCTGGCCTGTCATGGCCAGGAATACCAGCGCTTCGACCGGGTCGCCGCCGATCTCCACCTGGACCTCGCCAGCTGGGCGCCCGGACGCACCGCCAGCGCGCCCATGCTCGGCCTGCTCAAGCCCGAGGATGCCCGGCGTGCCTTCGGCAGCGTGCCGCCGGATCTCACCCTGATCGCCGCGGTGCGCGGCGAGGCCTGGCTGCGCGCCTTCCTGCAGGAGTTCTACGTGGCGCCCGGGCGGCCACTCGGGGTCGACAACCTCAGGGCGCCCGGCACCCGCATGCCCGATGTTCTGGCCGCCTTGCGCGGCCGCCAGGTGCGCGACTGCAGCGCGGGACGTTGCGTGCTGCGTCTGGAGCCGGACAGTGGCGCCCAGACGCCCGAACAATTCGCCCGCACCGTCGAGGATCTGGTTGCCTACCTTGGCTATTCGGCGGCGCCGGAACGTAGTCTGGCCTGGCGCCTCGCGCCCTGGGTGCTGGGCTATCTGCTGCTGTTCGCCGTCCTGGCCTTCTGGCTTAAGCGCGAATTCTGGCGGCGATTGCCCGACAGTGAGCGATGAGACGGAGGCTTGTCTGAAAAGTCGCCGAGCGAAGGTGAGGCAGGGCAAAAATCAGCGAGGAAGCGGACCGGGCTCGCGCTCGAGTTTGCAAAGGGTAAATGAGCATTCCGAGCTGATTTTTAACGCAGCATCACCGATGTGCAGGCAGTTTTTAGACAAAGCCTAGGTCTCGGGCGGCAAGGTGCGAGATAATCCCGCCTTTGCAGCTTCGCCCCCAACGGGGGAGGGACCCATGGGCGCCATAACCCGCCTGACCTGTTTCCATGATCCCGAGGATCACTACAGCCACCGGATCCGCCTGATCCTGGCGGAAAAGAACGTCGAGTGCGAGCTGATCGCCGTACGTCGTGGCGAATGCCCGCGGCAGCTGGCCGAGCACAATCCCTATGGCACCGTGCCGACGCTGATGGATCGCGACCTGGTGCTCTATGGTACCGAGGTGCTCATGGAGTATCTCGAGGAGCGCTATCCGCACCCGCCGCTGTTGCCGGCCTATCCGGTCACCCGCGGTCAGTCGCGGCTGCTGATGCACCGCATCGGGCGCGACTGGTGCACCCTGGTGGACGCCATCCTGCAGGCGGCGCCGGGCGCCGACCTCGCAGCCGCGCGCAAGGAATTGCGCGAGAGCCTGACCGGCGTGGCGCCGATCTTCGCGGAAAAACCCTTTTTCCTGAGCGACGACTTTTCCCTGGTGGACTGTTGCCTGCTCCCCCTCCTGTGGCGACTGCCGCGCCTGGGCATCGAATTGCCCCGGGCCGCCAAGCCGCTGCAGGACTACATGGATCGCATGTTCGCGCGCGACAGTTTCCGATCCAGTCTTTCGGTCACCGAGCGTGAGATGCGCTAGAGGAGAACCCCATGAATTCCAGTCGCCCCTACCTGGTCCGCGCGCTCTACGAGTGGATCGTGGACAACGACTGCACGCCCCATCTGCTGGTCAATGCCGACTACGCCGAGGTGCGCGTGCCGCCGGGCTATGCCAACGACGGCCAGATCGTGCTGAACGCCTCGCCCAGTGCCGTGCGTGACCTGCACATGGACAACGAAGCCGTGAGCTTCAACGGTCGCTTCGGCGGCGTGGCCTACAACCTCTATGTCCCGATCGGCGCCATCCTGGCTATCTATGCCCGCGAGAACGGCCAGGGCATGGTCTTCGACAGCGAGCCCACCCCGCCGGATGACCAGGGTCCCGACAGCGGCGGCAGCAAGCCCGAGGCACCCAAGCCGGCACCGGCGCGGCCGAGTCTGAAAGTGGTCAAGTGAGCCCTGACGGCCTGCCGCGGAGTCTCGCTGCGGCAGGCAGGAAAAAGCCCCTGTCGGCGCTGCCGGCAGGGGCTTTTTCGTAAGCCAGGTGAACTCAGCGCTTGAGCGAGGCCGGCAGGTGCGGCTGGATCTGCGTCAGCAGGCCACGGAAGCACTTGGGGTTGCCGGCGACGATGTGGCCCTTCTCGAGGAAGTCGTGGCCGCCATTGAAGTCACCGATCAGGCCACCGGCTTCCTGGACCAGCAGAGCGCCTGCGGCCATGTCCCATTCCGACAGTCCCATTTCCCAGAAGGCGTCGAAACGACCGGCGGCGACATAGGCCAGGTCCAGCGCGGCGGAACCGGCGCGGCGGATGCCGGCGGTCTGGCCGATCAGGCTGCGGAACATGCCCAGGTAGTTGTCCAGGTGGTCGACGTCATTGGCGCGGAAGGGGAAGCCGGTACCCAGCAGGGCGCCTTCCAGGCTGCGTCGATTGGTGACACGGATGCGCCGGCCGTTCAGGGCGGCGCCGCGGCCACGGCTGGCGGTGAATTCTTCCTGGCGCACCGGATCCAGCACCACGGCGTGTTCCAGGCGGCCCTTGTACTTGCAGGCGATGCTTACCGAGAAGTGCGGGACGCCACGGAGGAAGTTGGTGGTGCCATCCAGCGGATCGACGACCCAGACGTAGTCGGCGCCTTCGCCTTCGCCCGCCAGGTAGCCGGATTCCTCACCGTAGAAACCATGGGTGGGGTAGGCCTTGCGCAGGGTGGCGAGGATGGTCTGCTCGGCGGCTCGGTCGACTTCGGAGACGAAGTCGTTGGCGCCTTTTTCATCGACGGCGATCACGTCCAGGCGCTCAATCGAACGGAAAATCAGTTCACCGGCGCTGCGGGCCGCGCGCAGTGCGATGTTCAGCATGGGCTGCATGGATAAATCACCTGGGTTGTATAAGGAAAGCCGGCAATGATAGCAGACTTCGCGGCGCTGGAAGGGGTATTCGTGGCCAGCGGGCGCGTGTGGGCGTAGTATACGGCGCCGATTTCCCGCGTCCGCTCGAGGATAGCCACGTGCTGAATAACATCCGCGTCGTTCTGGTCAATACCAGCCATCCCGGCAACATCGGCGGTGCCGCCCGGGCAATGAAGAACATGGGCCTGTCGCGCCTCTATCTGGTCGATCCCGAGGACTTTCCCAGTGGCGAGGCCAATGCCCGCGCCTCCGGGGCCAATGACGTGCTCGACGCCGCCATTGTGGTCGACACCCTGGAAGAAGCCCTGACCGGCTGCAGCCTGGTGCTGGGCACCAGTGCCCGCGACCGCCGCATCCCCTGGCCGCTGCTCGATCCGCGGGAATGCGCGACCACCTCCCTGGCCCAGGTGGAGCGGGGCGGCGAGGTGGCCCTGGTATTCGGGCGCGAGTATGCCGGCCTGACCAACGAAGAGTTGCAGCGCTGCCACTACCACGTGCACATCCCCTCCGATCCGGCGTTCGGCTCCCTCAATCTCGCTGCGGCGGTCCAGGTGCTGGTGTACGAGGTGCGCATGGCCTGGCTGGCGGCGCAGAACCAGCCGACCAAGATGAACAAGGTCGAGGCCACCGCCATGCTCAACACCCAGCCGGTGACGGTGGAAGAGCTGGAGCTCTATTACGAGCACCTGGAGCAGACCCTGGTGGAGATCGGCTTCCTCGATCCGGCCAAGCCGCGCCACCTGATGAGTCGCTTGCGGCGCCTCTATGGCCGGGCCGGCATCAGCAAGCTGGAGATGAACATCCTGCGTGGCATCCTGACCGAAACCCAGAAGGCGGCCCGCGGCGAATCCCACCCGCGGACTATCCCGCCGATAGATAATGCCTGAGTGATTTGGTTGGTTTTATAGTTGACCTTTTTTGTCGGGAATCCGATAATCGAAGTCATCCGATGCAACCCGCTCGAGTTCGTCATGAGACTGACCACCAAAGGCCGCTATGCCGTAACCGCCATGCTCGACCTGGCGCTGCACGCCCAGCGGGGCCCGGTGTCGCTGGCCGACATTTCCGAGCGGCAGGGCATTTCGCTGTCCTATCTGGAGCAGCTGTTTGCCCGGCTGCGCCGCGGTGCGCTGGTCAATAGCGTACGCGGCCCCGGCGGCGGCTATCAGCTGGCGCGCGACATGGGCGGTATCCATGTGGCCCAGGTGATCGATGCCGTCAACGAATCCGTGGATGCCACCCGCTGCCAGGGCGGTGGGGGCTGTCACCAGGGTGATACCTGCCTAACCCACCACCTCTGGTGCGACCTGAGCGATCAGATCCACACCTTTTTGAGTGGTATCACCCTGGCCGACCTGGTCGCCCGCAACGAGATCCAGCAGGTGGCCAAGCGTCAGGACACCAAGGCCTGTGCCAGCAAACAATCGCCCTTAGCGGTCGAAAAAATCGAAGCGTCCACCATCGACTGAGCAGAGACGCCCGTCTGATTAGGAGTAACCGATGAAATTGCCGATCTACCTAGACTATTCCGCCACCACGCCCGTCGATCCGCGCGTCGCTCAGAAGATGAGCGAGTGCCTGCTGGTGGACGGCAACTTTGGCAACCCCGCATCGCGCTCCCACCTGTTCGGCTGGAAGGCCGAGGAAGCCGTGGAAAACGCCCGTCGTCAGGTGGCCGAACTGGTCAACGCCGACCCGCGCGAGATCGTCTGGACCTCCGGTGCCACCGAGTCCGACAACCTCGCCATCAAGGGCGCCGCGCACTTCTACCAGAACAAGGGCAAGCACCTGATCACCTCCAAGATCGAGCACAAGGCGGTGTTGGACACCACCCGCCAGCTCGAGCGCGAAGGCTTCGAGGTCACCTATCTCGAGCCGGGCGAAGACGGCCTGATCACCCCCGCCATGGTCGAGGCGGCCCTGCGTAACGACACCACCCTGGTGTCCATCATGCACGTCAACAACGAGATCGGTACCGTCAACGACATCGCCGCCATCGGCGAGCTGACCCGCTCCCGTGGCGTGCTCTTCCACGTCGACGCGGCCCAGTCCACCGGCAAGGTCGAGATCGATCTGGAAAAGCTCAAGGTCGACATGATGTCCTTCTCGGCGCACAAGACCTATGGTCCCAAGGGCATTGGCGCTCTCTACGTCCGTCGCAAGCCGCGCGTGCGTATCGAGGCCCAGACCCACGGTGGCGGCCATGAGCGTGGCATGCGTTCGGGCACCCTGGCGACCCACCAGATCGTCGGCATGGGCGAAGCCTTCCGCATCGCCAAGGAAGAGATGGTCCAGGAAAATACCCGCATCAAGGCCCTGAGCGATCGCTTCTACCGGCAGTTCGAAGGCCTGGAAGAGGTCTACCTGAACGGCAGCCTGATCCATCGTGTGCCGCACAACCTGAACCTGAGCTTCAACTACGTCGAAGGCGAGTCGCTGATCATGGCGCTCAAGGATCTGGCGGTCTCGTCCGGTTCGGCCTGTACCTCGGCGTCCCTGGAGCCGTCCTACGTCCTGCGCGCCCTGGGCCGCAACGACGAGCTGGCGCACAGCTCCATTCGCTTCACCTTCGGTCGCTTCACCACCGAAGAAGACGTTGACTACGCCGCTAGCAAGGTCACCGAAGCCGTCAACAAGTTGCGCGAATTGTCTCCGCTGTGGGACATGTTCAAAGAAGGCGTAGACCTGAGTCAGGTCGAGTGGCAAGCCCACTGACCCACCCTGATAAGCGAGGATTGAACCATGGCATACAGTGAAAAGGTCATCGACCACTACGAAAATCCGCGCAACGTCGGCAAGTTCGACGCGGCCGATCCCGATGTCGGCACCGGCATGGTCGGCGCCCCGGCCTGCGGCGACGTGATGCGCTTGCAGATCAAGGTCAACGAGCAGGGCATCATCGAAGACGCCAAGTTCAAGACCTATGGCTGTGGCTCCGCCATCGCGTCCAGCTCCCTGGCCACCGAGTGGATGAAGGGCAAGAGCATCGAGGAAGCGGCGTCGATCAAGAACAGCATGATCGCCGAAGAACTGGCTCTGCCGCCGGTGAAGATCCACTGCTCGGTACTCGCCGAAGACGCCATCAAGGCGGCGGTCAGCGACTACAAGCAGAAGAAAGGCCTGCTCTAAGGAGGAACCATGGCGATCAGCATGACCGAGTCCGCCGCCCGCCACGTGCAGCGTTCCCTCGAGGGGCGCGGCAAGGGGGAGGGCATCCGCCTGGGCGTTCGTACCACGGGCTGCTCGGGACTGGCCTACGTGCTCGAATTCGTCGATGAATTCGCGCACGAGGACCAGGTGTTCGAGAGCCATGGCGTCAAGGTCATCATCGACCCCAAGAGCCTGGTCTACCTGGACGGCACCGAGCTGGATTTCGTGCGTGAAGGCCTCAACGAGGGCTTCAAGTTCAACAATCCCAACGTGCGTGGCGAGTGTGGCTGCGGCGAAAGCTTCAACATCTGAGGCCGGCCATGGGTAAGCCCTGTCACTTCGCGCTGTTCGAGATCAGGCCCGCCTTCGAGATCGACCAGGCGGGCCTGGCCTCGCGTTACCGCGATCTGGCGCGCACGGTCCATCCGGATCGGTTCGCCGATGCGCCGGAGCGTGAGCGTCGCCAGGCGCTGGAGCGCTCGGCCGAGCTCAACGAGGCCTATCATGTGCTGCGCGCCCCGTCGCGCCGCGCGCGCTATCTGCTGGAGCTCGAAGGGCACGAGATGCCGCTCGAAGCGACCATCCAGGACACCGACTTCCTCATGCAGCAATTGCAGTGGCGCGAGGAACTGGAGGACCTGCAGGACGCGGGCGACAGCGCGGGCATCCCCGCCTTTCGCCAGCGGCTCAAGGATGCGCAGCGCGACATCGAACAGGCCTTCGCCGCGATCTGGCAGGACCCCGCCCAGCGTGAGCCTGCCGAGCGCCTGGTCCGTCGCATGCAGTTTCTCGACAAGCTGGCCAGCGAAATCCGCCAGCTCGAAGAGCGTCTGGACGATTAATCACAGGTGTCGCTCAGGCACCGACAACCATAAGCCGACTAGCCAATGGCTCTATTGCAGATAGCCGAACCCGGAATGGCGCCCAAGCCGCACCAGCGCAAGCTGGCGGTGGGTATCGATCTGGGCACCACCAATTCCCTCGTGGCCGCCGTCCGCAGTGGCGTGGCCGAGACCCTGCCCGATCTGCAGGGCGAGGTGATCCTGCCGTCCGCCGTGCGCTACACCGCCGCTGGCGTGGAAGTGGGGGCGGGCGCCAAGGCCGCTGCCGCCCAGGATCCCTTCAACACTATCCTTTCCGTCAAGCGCCTCATGGGGCGTGGCATCGCCGACGTCAAGCAACTGGGCGAGCAGTTGCCCTATCGCTTCGTCGCCGGTGAATCGGAAATGCCCTTCATCGATACCGCTGCCGGGCGCAAGAGTCCGGTGGAGGTCTCCGCCGACATCCTGCGGGTGCTGCGCGAGCGGGCCGAGGCGACCCTGGGTGGCGAACTGGTCGGTGCGGTCATCACCGTGCCGGCCTATTTCGACGATGCCCAGCGCCAGGCCACCAAGGACGCCGCCCGCTTTGCCGGCCTGAATGTCCTGCGCCTGCTCAACGAGCCTACCGCGGCCGCCGTGGCCTATGGTCTGGACCGGGGCGAGGAGGGCGTGGTCGCCATCTACGACCTGGGCGGCGGTACCTTCGATATCTCCATCCTGCGCCTGACCCGCGGTGTCTTCGAGGTCATGGCCACCGGTGGCGACAGCGCCCTGGGCGGTGACGACTTCGATCACGCCATCGCCAGCTGGATCGTCCAGCAGGCCGGGCTGTCCAGCGATCTGGATCCGGGCACCCAGCGGCGCCTGCTGCAGAGTGCCTGCGCCGCCAAGGAAGCCCTGTCCGCTGCCGAGCGCGTCGAGGTCGGTCATGGCGACTGGTCGGGCGTGCTGGAACGCAGCACCTTCCAGGAACTCATCGCGCCGCTGGTCGCGCGCAGCCTCAAGGCCTGTCGCCGCGCCCTGCGCGATGCGGAAGTGGAACCGGCGGACATCGCCGCCGTGGTCATGGTCGGCGGTTCCACCCGCGTGCCCTATGTCCGTGAAGCCGTGGGCGAGCTGTTCGACTGCACCCCGCTCACCGACATCGATCCGGATCGCGTGGTCGCCATCGGGGCCGCCCTGCAGGCCGATTCCCTGGCCGGCAACCGCGCTGGCGAAGAATTGCTGCTGCTGGACGTCATCCCGCTGTCCCTGGGACTCGAGACCATGGGCGGCCTGATGGAGAAGATCATTCCGCGCAACACCACCATTCCGGTGGCGCGGGGCCAGGACTTCACCACCTATCGCGACGGCCAGACCGCCATGCTGGTGCATGTGCTGCAGGGCGAGCGCGAACTGGTCAAGGACGCCCGCTCCCTGGCCCGTTTCGAATTGCGCGGTTTCCCGCCCATGGTCGCCGGTGCCGCCAAGATCCGCGTCACCTTCCAGGTCGATGCCGACGGCCTGCTCGGCGTCAGCGCCCGCGAGCTGTCCAGTGGCGTGGAAGCCAGTGTCCAGGTCAAGCCGTCCTACGGCCTGACCGATGGCGAGATCGCCAACATGCTGCAGGACTCCTTCCGTCATGCCGGTGACGACATGCAGGCCCGCGCGCTGCGCGAGCAGCAGGTCGAGGCCCGGCGGCTGATCGAGGCGGTCACCGCCGCGCTGGCCGCCGACGGCGAGCGTCTGCTGGACGCCGAGGAGCGTCAGGTGATCGAGCTGGAAATCGGTCAGTTGGCCGAGCTGCTGGACGCCACCGACCTCCAGGCGCTCGAAGACCAGACCAAGCGTCTTTCTCACGTAACCGATGCCTTCGCCGCCCGGCGGATGAACGCCTCGGTCAAGGCGGCCCTGGCGGGTCGTCGTCTCAACGATATCGAGGAGTAGTTCCATCATGCCGCAGATCACCCTGCTGCCCCACGCCGAGCACTGCCCCGAGGGGGCGGTCTTCGAAGCCAGCGAAGGCGAAACCATCATCGCCGCGGCCATGCGCAACGGCATCGACATCGAGCACGCCTGCGAGATGTCCTGTGCCTGCACCACCTGCCACGTGGTCGTCCAGGAAGGCTTCGATTCCCTCGCGCCCTCCGATGAGCTCGAAGACGACATGCTGGACAAGGCCTGGGGTCTGGAGATGCGTTCGCGCCTGTCCTGCCAGGCGGTAGTAGGCAGCGAAGACCTGGTGGTGGAGATTCCACGCTACACCATCAACCAGGTTTCCGAAGGTCACTGAGGACAGCTGTCATGGCACTGAAATGGACCGATGTGCTGGATATCGCCATCGAACTCAACGACACCCATCCCGACGTGGATCCGCGCTACGTGAATTTCGTCAAGTTGCGCAACTGGGTCGTGGAGCTGCCGGAGTTCGACGACGATCCCCAGCGGGGTGGCGAGAAGGTGCTGGAGGCCATCCAGGCCGCCTGGATCGAAGAGTCCGCCTGACGCATCGCCCGTACCGCGCTACGCTTTTCACCGGGACCCGCGTATAATCCGCGGGTTTCGTTTTTGCTCTATTCCCACATTCGGAGTTCACATGTCTGTTCAACGTACCCTGTCGATCATCAAGCCCGATGCCGTAGCCAAGAATGTCGTCGGTGAGATCGTCACCCGCTTCGAGAAGGCTGGCCTGCGCGTCGTCGCTGCCAAGATGGTCCAGCTGTCCGAGCGCGAAGCCGGTGGCTTCTACGCCGAACACAAAGAGCGTCCCTTCTTCAAGGATCTGGTCTCCTTCATGACCTCCGGTCCGGTCGTGGTCCAGGTGCTGGAAGGCGACAACGCCATCGTCAAGAACCGTGAGCTGATGGGCGCCACCGATCCCAAGAAGGCCGACGCCGGTACCATCCGCGCCGACTTCGCCGTCTCCATCGACGAGAACGCCGTCCACGGTTCGGACTCCGAAGCGTCCGCCGCTCGCGAG
This sequence comes from Pseudomonas oryzihabitans, assembly GCF_014522265.1. Classification (GTDB taxonomy): domain Bacteria; phylum Pseudomonadota; class Gammaproteobacteria; order Pseudomonadales; family Pseudomonadaceae; genus Chryseomonas; species Chryseomonas aestiva. The sequence goes on along the minus strand of NZ_CP017024.1, from coordinate 303,163 downwards.
ATCTCCTACTTCTTCGCAGCCACCGAAGTCTGCGAGCGCGTCCGCTAAGGATGAGCGCCGGCCAGGGAAGCGGCCAGCCCGCCTTCCTGGCACCGCCCGCGCCTTGCGCGGGTTTCAAACAGATTTCGTCGAGGTGATCCCATGACCACAGCCACCGATAAGGTCAATCTGCTGGGCCTGACCCAGCCGCAACTCGAGTCGTTCTTCGAGTCCATCGGGAGAAGCGCTTTCGCGCCGGCCAGGTCATGAAGTGGATCCATCACTTCGGCATCGACGATTTCGACGCCATGAGCAACCTGGGCAAGGCGCTCAAGGAAAAGCTCAAGGCTGCCGCGGAAATCCGTGGCCCCGAGATCGTCAGCGAGGACATCTCCCGCGACGGCACCCGCAAGTGGGTGATCCGCGTCGCCTCCGGCAGCTGCGTCGAGACCGTCTACATCCCGCAGAATGGCCGCGGCACCCTGTGCGTGTCGTCCCAGGCCGGTTGCGCGCTGGACTGCAGCTTCTGCTCCACCGGCAAGCAGGGGTTCAACAGCAACCTCACCGCCGCCGAGGTGATCGGTCAGGTGTGGATCGCCAACAAGTCCTTTGGCAGCGTACCGGCCAAGATCGACCGCGCCATCACCAACGTGGTGATGATGGGCATGGGCGAGCCGCTGCTGAACTTCGACAATGTCGTCGCCGCCATGCGCATCATGATGGACGACCTCGGCTACGGCATCTCCAAGCGCAAGGTCACCCTGTCGACCTCGGGCGTGGTGCCGATGATCGAAGAGCTGGCCAAGCACATCGACGTCTCCCTGGCGCTGTCGCTGCACGCGCCCAACGACGAGTTGCGCAACGAGCTGGTGCCGATCAACCGCAAGTATCCGCTGGCCATGCTGCTCGACGCCTGCCAGAGATACATCCGGCAACTGGGCGAGAAGCGCGTCCTGACCATCGAGTACACCCTGCTCAAGGACGTCAACGACCTGCCCGAGCACGCGCTGCAGATGATCGAGCTGCTGCGCAACGTGCCCTGCAAGATCAACCTGATTCCCTTCAATCCCTTCCCGCACTCCGGGTACGAGCGGCCGAGCAAGAACGCCACCCGCCGGTTCCAGGAGCTGCTGGTGCAGGCCGGTTTCAACGTCACGGTGCGGACCACCCGCGGTGACGACATCGATGCCGCCTGCGGCCAGCTGGTGGGGCAGGTCATGGACCGCACCCGCCGCAGCCAGCGCTATATCGCCGTTCGCCAGCTCGACGGTGCCGAAACCGTAACGCCGCTCCAGGGCTGAGGGCGCGACCATGGCGATCACGCGCTTTGCGGCTGTCGCGCTCGCCCTGCTGGTCGGTGGCCTCGCCGGCTGCGTGACCGAGGGTGATCGCAACCCCATGGATACCCGCCAGGGACGGATGCAGGCCCGTGATGCCTATATCCAGCTCGGCCTCGGCTATGTCCAGCAGGGCAATACCGAACAGGCCAAGGTGCCGCTGAAGAAGGCCCTGGAGCTGGATTCGTCCAGCGCCGACGCCCATGCCGCGCTCGGACTGGTGTTCCAGGCCCAGGGCGAAACCGACCTGGCCGATCAGGAATACCGCCTGGCCCTGCGCGAGCGGCCCCACGATGCCCGCATCCTCAACAACTACGGCAGCTTCCTCTATGAGCAGGGGCGCTACAAGGATGCCTACGAACGCTTTACCCAGGCCGCCGAGGACAGCCTCTATCCGGAGCGCGCCCGGGTGTTCGAGAATCTCGGCCTGACCGCCCTGCGACTCAATCAGGTCGACTTGGGCAAGGAAAATCTGGAAAAATCCCTGCGGCTGGATCGCAATCAGCCCAGGGCCCTGTTCGAATTGGCTCAATTGGCCTACCAGACGCGCGATTACGTGCCGTCCCGGAGCTATTACCAGGCCTTCAGCCAGCTAAGCCCCCAGGATGCCCGCAGCCTGCTGCTCGGGATCCGTCTTGCCGAGGTGTTCAATGATCGCAACACCGCCGCGAGTTACGCCCTGCAGCTGAAGCGCCTCTACCCGAACTCACCTGAATATCGTCAACTTCAGTCGGAGCAGAAATGACCGCAGTGCAATCCGAAGCGGTACACGCCGGACGGGGCAATCCCGGTGAGATCTTGCGTCAGAAGCGGCTGGAGCTTGGCTGGAGCCAGGCCCAGGTCGCTCAGAATCTCAATCTCAGCGAGCGCATCATCGAGCAGCTCGAGTCCGGCAACTATCAGCAGATGCCGGGGCACACCTTTGCCCGCGGCTACACCAAGGCCTATGGCAAGCTGCTCGGCCTGGACCAGATCGAGCTGGTGCGTACCTTCGACGGCTATACCGGCACCGATGCCAAGGGCAGCACCGTGCACAGCCTGGGGCGTCTCGACGAGCCGGTGCGGCTGTCGCGCAATGTCCTGAGGTTCGTCAGTTTCATCCTGGTGGTGCTGATCATCGCCATGGGCCTGTTCTGGTGGCAGGAGCGCAGTCGCCAGGCCTCCAGCGCCAGTGCCGTGAGCATGGAGCATGTCGAGGTCGAGGGCGCCGACGGCAAGACCGAGATCCATCCCATCGACGAGCCGGAAGAACAGCCCCCGGTCGCCGCCCAGCAGCCGGCGACCACCGTGCCTTCCCCGGTGGGCACGCCGATGCCGGATGCCAATGCCGTCGCCGCCATGACGGCACCTACCGCAGCGCCCACCCCGGCCCCGGTAACGGGTTCGACCACGCCTGCTCCCACGGCGCCCACCGCTGCGGCCCCTGCCGCGCCGGCCAGCGCGCCTGCCGCGGCGCCCGTCGCCGGCAGCGACAGCCTGAACATCCGGTTCACCGCCAGTTGCTGGACGCAGGTCAGCGACGGTACCGGCAAGATCCTCTTCAGTGGCGTGAAGAAGGGCGGCGAGAGCCTGGATTACGCCTCGATCAAGGCACCGGTGAACATCCGTCTCGGTTTCGCCCGCGGTGCCCAGATCTCCTACAACGGCCAGGTCGTCGACCTCGCGCCCTACACCAAGGGCGAGACCGCCCGCATCAAACTCGGTCAGGCCGGACAATGACGTCCGGCGACCCCATGGGAAACCAGCATGCATAGCGAATCGCCCATCAAACGTCGGTTGTCCCGCAAGATCTGGGTCGGCTCGGTGCCGGTCGGCGGCGATGCCCCCATCGCCGTGCAGAGCATGACCAACACCGAAACCTGCGACGTCGATGCCACCGTGGCCCAGGTCCAGCGCCTGCAGGACGCCGGTGCCGACATCGTGCGCATCTCGGTGCCCGACATGGACGCCGCCGAAGCCTTCGGTCGCATCAAGCAGCGGGTCAGCCTGCCGCTGGTGGCCGACATCCACTTCGACTACAAGATCGCCCTGCGCGTCGCCGAGCTGGGTGTGGACTGCCTGCGCATCAACCCGGGCAACATCGGTCGCGAAGACCGGGTCAGGGCGGTGGTCGACGCGGCCCGCGAGCGCGGCATCCCGATCCGCATCGGCGTCAACGCCGGTTCGCTGGAAAAGGACCTGCAGAAGAAGTACGGCGAGCCCACCCCGGAAGCCCTGGTGGAGTCGGCCATGCGCCACGTCGACCACCTGGAGAAGCTGGACTATCCGGACTTCAAGGTGAGCGTGAAGGCCAGTGACGTCTTCATGGCCGTGGCCGCCTATCGCCAGCTGGCCACCCGCATCGAGCAGCCGCTGCACCTGGGCATCACCGAAGCCGGTGGCCTGCGCTCGGGTACGGTGAAGTCCGCCGTGGGTCTGGGCATGCTCTTGGCCGAAGGCATCGGCGACACCATCCGCATCTCGCTCGCGGCCGATCCGGTCGAGGAGATCAAGGTCGGTTTCGACATCCTGAAATCCCTCCGCCTGCGTTCGCGGGGCATCAACTTCATCGCCTGCCCGAGCTGCTCGCGGCAGAACTTCGATGTGGTCAAGACCATGAACGAGCTGGAAGGGCGCCTGGAGGACCTGCTGGTCCCCCTGGACGTCGCGGTGATTGGCTGCGTGGTCAACGGCCCCGGCGAAGCCAAGGAGGCGCATGTCGGCCTGACCGGGGGGTCGCCGAACAACCTGGTGTACATCGACGGCAAGCCGGCTTCCAAGCTGAACAACGACAATCTGGTGGACGAGCTGGAAGGGCTCATCCGCCGCAAGGCGGCCGAAAAGGCCGAAGCGGATGCCGCACTCATCGCGCGCAGCTGAAAGATCAAGGAATAAGGCCCTTTCGTGAGCAAGTCCCTGCAAGCCATCCGTGGCATGAACGATATCCTGCCGGAGCAGACTCCGGCCTGGCGCTACCTGGAACGTACCTTCGCGACGCTGCTCGACGGCTATGGCTACCACGAGATTCGTCTGCCCATCATGGAGTTCACCGAACTCTTCGCCCGCGGCATTGGCGAGGGCACCGACGTGGTCGACAAGGAGATGTACACCTTCCTCGACCGCAACGAGGAGTCCCTGACCCTGAGGCCGGAAGGCACCGCGGGTTGCGTGCGGGCCGTGCTCGAACACGGCATGACCGGCGGTGGCCAGGTGCAGAAGCTCTGGTACGCCGGGCCGATGTTCCGCTACGAGAAGCCGCAGAAGGGCCGCTATCGCCAGTTCCACCAGATCGGCGTCGAGGTCTTCAACCTGCCCGGTCCGGACATCGACGCCGAGCTGATCGTGCTCACTGCGCGCCTCTGGCAGCGCCTGGGTCTGACCGACGCCGTCACCCTGCAGCTCAACAGCCTGGGTTCCAGTGCCGATCGCGTGCGCTATCGCGAAGCCCTGGTGGCCTATCTGCAGGACCGCTACGAGCAGCTCGACGAAGACAGCCAGCGCCGCCTGACCACCAATCCGCTGCGCATCCTCGACAGCAAGAACGCCCAGACCCAGGCGCTGCTGCAGGACGCCCCGACCCTGGCGGATTATCTGAACGACGAATCCCGCGCCCACTTCGACGGCCTGAAAGCCCGCCTGGACGCCGCCGGCATCCGCTACCAGATCAATCCCAAGCTGGTACGTGGCCTGGACTACTACGGCCGTACCGTCTTCGAGTGGGTCACCGACAAGCTGGGTGCCCAAGGCACCGTCTGCGCCGGTGGCCGCTACGACGGCCTGATCACCCAGTTCGGTGGCAAGCCCACCCCGGGGGTCGGCTTCGCCATGGGCGTCGAGCGCCTGGTGCTGCTGCTGGAAACCCTGGAGCGGCTGCCCGGTGATCTGCAGCGCCCGGCCGATCTCTATCTCTGCGCCTTTGGCGAGGCGGCCGAACTGGCCGGCCTCAAGCTGGCCGAGCAGCTGCGCGACGCCCGTCCCGACCTGCGGCTGCTGGTCAACGCCGGCGCCGGCAGTTTCAAGAGCCAGTTCAAGAAGGCCGACAAGAGCGGCGCGCTCTGGGCGATGATCCTGGGCGACGACGAATTGGCTACGCAACAGGTGGCACTCAAGCCGCTGCGTGGCGACGCGCCCCAGGAAAAGGTCGACTTCGCGGCCCTGGCCGCCCGTCTGGACGAGATTTTGCCCCCGGCCGGTTCCGGTCGCGGGAATTGAGGAGAACGGATTTGAGTTCCATCGACGACGACAATCTGGTGGTCGCCAAGGCCTGGTGGCAGCGTAATGGCAAGCCGCTGCTGGCCGGTGGCGTCATCGCCCTGGTGGCGGTACTGGGCTGGCAGGGCTGGCAGCGCTATCAGAACAACCAGGCGCAAGGCGCCTCGGTGCTCTATCAGCAGCTGGTGGAAGCCGCTCTGGCGCCCGGCGGCAAGGTCGACACCGCACGGGTGACCGATACCTACGGCAAGCTCAAGCAGGATTATTCCGGTACCGCCTACGCCCAGTACGGCAGTCTCTTCGTCGCCAAGGTGGCGGTGGAGAACAATCGCCTGGACGACGCCGCCGCCGAGCTCAAGGCCGTGGTGGACAAGCCCCACGACGCCGAACTCGGCGAGCTGGCGCGTCAGCGTCTGGCCCGGGTGCTGGCGGCCCAGGGCAAGGCCGAAGAAGGCCTCAAGCTGCTGGATGGCGAGGCACCCAAGGCCTATGTCGCCAATCGTGAAGAATTGCGTGGCGACCTGCTGGTGGCGCTGAAGAAGCCGACCGAGGCCCGCGCCGCCTATGAAAAAGCCCGCGCCGCGCTGCCCAACGATGCAGCCGAAGGCGTGCTGCAGATGAAACTCGATGATCTCGCCAAAGGAGACGCCTGATGTTGCGCTGGAAGCCTATCGCGGTACTGGGTCTCGCCCTTGCGGTCGTCGGGTGCAGCAGCACCGGCAAGAAGGAATTGCCGCCGGCCGAGCTGAAGGACATCAAGGCCGAAGTCCGGCTGGATGAAGTCTGGAGTCGCTCGGTGGGCGACGGCCAGGGCAAGGAATACAACCGCCTGGTGCCGGCTGTGGACGGCCAGACGATCTTCGCCGCCGATGCCGATGGCCGGGTCATGGCGATGAATCGCGAGACCGGCCAGGTGCTGTGGAAGAAGGACCTGGACCTGCCGGTGTCCGGTGGGGTGGGGGTCGGCTCCGGCCTGGTGCTGGTCGGCACCCTGCGTGGCCAGGTGATCGCCCTCGACAGTGCCAGTGGCGACGAGAAGTGGCGCGCCCAGGCGTCCAGCGAAGTGCTGTCCGCCCCGGTGGTCAACAACGACGTGGTGGTGGTGCAGTCCCAGGATGACAAGCTGCAGGCCTTCGAGCTGGGCAGTGGTACCCGTCGCTGGATCTACGAAGACACCCAGCCGGTGCTGAGTCTGCGCGGTACCGGTGCGCCCCTGGTCACCAACCAGGTGGTCATGGCCGGTTTCGCCAGCGGCAAGGTGGTCGCCTTGGACGTGCAGCGCGGCCTGCCGCTGTGGGAACAGCAGATCGCCGTGCCCAAGGGCCGTTCCGAACTGGAGCGGATCGTTGACGTGGACGGTGGTCTGTCGCTGTCGGGCGACACCCTCTATGTGGTCAGCTACAACGGCCGCGTGGCCGCGCTCAATCCGGCCAACGGCCAGATCCTCTGGCAGCGGGACGCCTCCAGCTACGACGGCGTGGCCGAAGGCTTCGGCAACGTCTACCTGAGCCTGGACAACGGCACCGTGGAAGCCGTCGAGGAATCCTCGACTTCTTCGCTCTGGACCAATGCCGATCTGGCCCGTCGCCAGCTCACCGGCCCGGTGGTCTGGTCGAGCAACGTGGTGGTGGGCGACTACGCCGGCTACATCCACCTGCTGAGCCAGGTCGATGGGCGTTTCGTCGGTCGCACCAAGGTCGACGGTGACGGCGTCCGGGTACGGCCACTGGTCGTCGGCGACATGCTCTATGTTTACGGCAATGGCGGTAAACTCGTCGCCTATCGTCTGCGCTAGAAACTATTATCCTCAACCGATGGCCGCTACCGTGAAGTTCGGTAGCGGCCATCGTGTTTTCTGCTCTGGGAGAGCCGCATGGTTCCCGTAATTGCCCTGGTGGGGCGGCCGAACGTCGGCAAATCCACGCTTTTCAACCGCCTGACCAAGACCCGGGACGCCATCGTCGCCGACTTTGCCGGCCTGACCCGCGATCGCAAGTACGGCGAAGCCAAGTGGCAGGGACGCACCTACATCGTGGTCGACACCGGCGGTATCTCCGGTGACGAGGAAGGTATCGACCTGAAGATGGCCGAGCAGTCGCTGCAGGCCATCGAAGAATCCGATGCGGTGCTGTTCCTGGTGGACTCCCGCGAAGGCATGACCGTCGCCGATCAGATGATCGCCGAGCACCTGCGCAAGCGAAACAAGCGCACCTTCCTGGTGGCCAACAAGGTCGATACCGTCGACCCGGATATCGCCCGGGCGGAATTCAGCCCGCTGGCCATCGGTGACGCCTATCCCATCGCGGCGGCCCACGGGCGCGGCGTGAACAACCTGCTGGAAGACGCCCTGGGCGTCTTTCCCAAGGATGAGGTCGAGGTCGAGGAGCTCACCGAGGAGCAGGTGCGCGCGGCCGCGGAGGAGGGCGGTGACGTCTTCCGTCGCGTGCAGGGCATCGACGAGACCACCGGCATCAAGATCGCCGTGATCGGCCGGCCCAACGTCGGCAAGTCGACGCTGGTCAACCGCATGCTCGGCGAAGAGCGGGTGATCGTCTATGACCAGGCCGGCACCACGCGCGACAGCATCTATATCCCCTTCGAGCGCAACGAAGAACGCTACACCCTGATCGACACCGCCGGCGTGCGCCGCCGCGGCAAGGTCTTCGAAGCGGTCGAGAAGTTCTCGGTGGTCAAGACGCTGCAGGCGATCCAGGACGCCAATGTGGTGATCTTCGTCATGGACGCCCGCGAAGGCGTGGTCGAGCACGACCTCAACCTGCTCGGCTTCGTGCTGGAGACCGGGCGTGCCCTGGTGATCGCCCTCAACAAATGGGACGGCATGGAGTCCGGCGAGCGCGACTACGTCAAGACCGAACTGGAACGCCGGCTGCTGTTCGTCGACTTCGCCGACATCCACTTCATCTCGGCGCTGCATGGCACCGGCGTGGGCCATCTGTACAAGTCGGTGCAGCAGTCCTTCGCCTCGGCCACCACCCGCTGGCCGACCAGCCGCCTGACCCAGATCCTCGAGGACGCGGTGCAGGAGCACCAGCCGCCAATGGTCAGTGGCCGGCGCATCAAGTTGCGCTATGCCCACCTGGGCGGTGCCAACCCGCCGCTGATCGTCATCCACGGCAACCAGACCGATGCGGTGCCCAAGTCCTATACCCGCTATCTGGAAAAGACCTATCGCCGGGTGCTCAAGCTGGTGGGTACGCCGATCCGTATCGAGTACCGCGGTGGCGAGAACCCCTTCGAGGGCAAGAAGAACACCCTGACCGAGCGCCAGGTCAACAAGAAGCGCCGGTTGATGAGCCACCACAAGAAGGCCGAGAAGAAGCGCAAGGACAAGCGCCGGTAGACCGGCAGGACGTTGCGCAGGGAAAGGGGGCTCAGGGGAGCCCCCTTTTTTCTTTGGTAGAGGGTTGGGGTGAAGGTGCCCCTCGCGCACCGAACTGCCCCCTCTCCCTCTGGGAGAGGGTTGGGGTGAGGGCGTCCCCGCGGATTCATCAGTGGAAAAGGCTGCGCCGTTTTCCACGCTACGGGGTAGCCTCCCGGCTTGGCGCGGCGGCCTCCTTGGGCACTGGCCGACCCCCTCTCCCTCTGGGAGAGGGTTGGGGTGAGGGCCTGCCCCGCGCCGGCGCTTCAAGGAAAAGGCCACGCGCTTGCCCTCACCCTGGCGCTCTCCCCAAGGGCGAGGGGATGCCTGAATTGACCGCTGCGCCCAGGCGTTGGCCCGGCAAGACTTGCCCTCTCGCGCAAAAAATCGCAGTCTGCCGATCTCCTTCCAGCCAGACCCATGCCCGCGCGATGATCCAGAGCAAGCTTCCCGACCTCGCCGTCACCATCTTTACCCGCATGTCCCAGCTCGCCGCCCAGACCGGTGCGCTGAATCTGTCCCAGGGCTTTCCCGATTTCGACGGCCCGGCCGAGCTGCTCGCGGCGGTCGGTCGCCATGTCGCGGCTGGTCACAACCAGTACGCACCCATGACCGGACTGCCGGCGCTGCGCCAGCAGGTGGCGGCGAAGGTCGCCCGCTTCTATGGTCGAGCGGTGGATGCCGAGGCCGAGGTCACCATCGTGCCCGGGGCTACCCAGGGCCTGTTCTGCGCTCTCCAGACCCTGGTGCGACCAGGCGACGAGGTGATCGTCTTCGATCCCTGCTACGACAGCTACGAACCCTCGGTGCAACTGGCGGGCGGGCGCTGCGTGCACGTGCCCCTGGCGCTGCCAGGCTTCGGTATCGACTGGACGGCACTGGAAGCCGCCCTGAGTCCGCGCACCCGCGCCATCGTGCTCAATACTCCGCACAATCCCAGCGGGGCCCTGGTCAGCGCCGCCGACCTGGACCGCCTGGCCGCGCTGATCCGCGGGCGCGATCTCTACCTGGTCAGTGATGAGGTCTACGAGCACCTGGTCTATGACGGCGAGCGCCATGCCAGCGTCATCGCCCACGACGAACTCTATGCCCGCGCCTTCGTGGTCAGCTCCTTCGGCAAGACCTATCACGTCACCGGCTGGAAGACCGGCTACGTGGTGGCGCCGCCGGCGCTGTCGGCCGAGTTGCGCAAGGTGCACCAGTACGTGAGCTTTTGCGGGGTGACGCCGATCCAGGGCGCCCTGGCTGATTTCATGGCCGCCCATCCCGAACACCTCAGCGAGCTGCCGGCCTTCTATCAGGCCAAGCGCGATCTCTTCTGCGATCTGCTGGGTAACTCGCGCTTCAGCTTCCAGCGCGCCGCCGGCACCTATTTCCAGGTGGTCGACTATTCCGCCATTCGCCCGGATCTGGACGACGTGGCCATGGCCGAGTGGTTGACCCGCGAGCATGGCGTCGCCGCCATTCCGCTGTCGGTGTTCTATCAGACGGCGCCTGCGGACCTGCGTCTGGTGCGCTTCTGCTTCGCCAAGCGCGAAGACACCCTGCGGCAGGCAGCGGAGCGGCTATGCGCGATCTGACACCCACCCGGGACCTGCGCCTGGCGCTGGTGCAGAGCGAACTGGCCTGGCACGACCCGGCCGCCAACCGTGCCCATTTCGAGGCGCTGCTGACGGAAGTCGGCGAGACCGATCTGATCATCCTGCCGGAGATGTTCACCACCGGCTTTTCCATGGGATCGGCAGCCCTTGCCGAGCCCGCGGATGGGCCGACAGCGGTCTGGATGCGAGAACAGGCGCAGCGTCTCGGCGCGGTGGTCACCGGCAGCCTGATCGTGCGGGACGCGGATGGGCAGCACCGCAATCGCCTGCTGTGGGCGACGCCGGATGGCGAGTTGCAGCACTATGACAAGCGCCATCTGTTTCGCATGGCCGGCGAGCACGAGCACTATGCCCCGGGCGAGCAGCGGCTGCGGGTGACCCTCAAGGGTTGGCGAATCCGCCCGCTGATCTGCTACGACCTGAGATTCCCGGTGTGGAGTCGCGCCCAGGACGATACCGACCTGCTGCTCTATGTCGCCAACTGGCCGGCGCCGCGGCGCGGGCACTGGAATCGCCTGCTGCCGGCGCGGGCCATCGAGAACCTCTGCTATGTCGCCGCGGTGAATCGCCTCGGCAGCGACGGCAATGGCCATCCCTATGCGGGCGACAGCCAGGTGCTGGACTTCCAGGGTGAACCCCTGATCGAGGCCGGCGCGGAAGCCGGCATCTTCCACACGACGCTCTCGGCTGCCGCCCTCACAGCCTATCGCGAGCGCTTTCCGGCGCAGCGCGATGCCGATGCCTTCCGCCTGGACTGATCAGGCCCAGAAGGGCGCTGGCTGGGCGGCGTGCTGGTGGATCAGGGTGACGGCCCGGTCCACGTCCGCCGCGGTGGTGTAGCGGCCCAGGCTGAATCTGTAACTGCGTGCGGCCTGTTCAGGGGTGAGCCCCAGACCCAGCAGTACATGGGAGGGCGCCGCCTTGGCCGAACTGCAGGCCGAGGTGGTCGAGAAGGCCAGCTGGCGCTGCAATGACGCGGTGTCCAGCGGCGTGGCGAAGGTCAGATTCAGGGTATGGGGAATGCGCTGACGGGCACAGCCATTGAGCTGCATGCCGGGCAGCGTCTGCACCCCGGTCAGGAACCGCTCGCGCAGCTGGCCGAGTCGCTCGTTCTCCCGCGCCATGGCCTGGCCGGCGAGGGCGAAGGCGGTACCCATGCCGACGATCTGATGGGTGGCCAGGGTGCCGGAACGCAGCCCGCGCTCGTGGCCGCCGCCATGGATCTGCGCCTGCAGGGCACCCTCGGCACGCGGACCCACATAGAGGGCGCCGATGCCCTTGGGCCCATAGGTCTTGTGCGCGGAAAAGGACATCAGATCGACTTCCAGGCCGGTCAGGTCGAGGGCGACCTTGCCGGTGGCCTGGGCGGCGTCCACGTGGAAGAGGGCGCCACGGGCGCGGACCAGCCGGCCGATGGCGTCGATGTCGGTCAGGGTGCCCAGTTCGTTGTTCACCACCATCAGCGAGACCAGGCAGGTGTCCGCCCGCCAGGCCTGCTCGACGGCGGCGGGGGTGATCAGACCTGCCGCATCAGGCGTCAGGTAGGTGACGGTGAAGCCCTCGGCTTCCAGTTGGGCCGCGGTATCGAGCACCGCCCGGTGTTCCAGGCAACTGGTGATCAGATGGCCGCGCCCGCGACGGCGAGCCACGCCGAGCAGCGCGAGGTTGTTGGACTCGGTGGCACCGGAGGTCCAGACCAGCTGCTCGGGCCGGGCGCCGACCAGATCGGCCACCTGCTGGCGAGCGGTGTCAACGGCGCGCTGGGCGTCGTTGCCGAAGGCATGGCCGCGAGAGGCGGGATTGCCGAAGACGCCCTGCCGACCCAGGCAACCCAGCATGGCTTCGATGACGACATCGTCGACAGGGGTGGTGGCGGCGTAATCGAAATACAGGGGATAAGCGTCCATGGCGGCCTCGCGCGTTTGAGTGAAACTAGGCTAACGCTCACGCTCGTGAAGAAATTTGCTTTTTTATCTCTTATTGGCCTTTTCAGGAGAATAGAATTCTCTTAAATAGCTTTTCTGGAGAAAGCCATTTCATGGATCGCTTCGATCGCGCCATCCTCGAGATCTTGCAGCAGGACAGCACCCGACCGGTGGCCGATATCGCCGAGCGCATCGGCCTGGGCACCACCGCCTGTTGGCGGCGGATCCAGAAGCTGGAGGAGCAGGGGGTCATCCGCGCCCGGGTGGCGCTGCTCGATCCCCGGCAGCTCAACGTGGGGGTGACGGTGTTCGTCTCGGTGCGCACCAACCAGCACGCCATGGACTGGCTGCAGCGCTTCCACGAGGCGGTGGCGGCCATTCCGGAGGTGGTCGAGCTCTATCGCATGGCCGGCGACACCGACTACCTGATGCGTATCGTGGTCCCGGACATCGCTGCCTACGATGGCGTCTACAAGCGCCTGATCCAGGTGCCGGGATTACTGGACGTCAGCTCCAGCTTCGCCATGGAGCAGATCAAGTACAGCACGGCCTTGCCACTGGATTATGTGCGGTAGGGCAGGGCCGTAGCGTGGAAAACCGCGCAGCCTTTTCCACAGGGACATTGGCTGCGTGGGATCACCCTCACCCCAGCCCTCTCCCGGAGGGAGAGGGGGTTGTCCGAGCGGGCGCTGGGTTTTGGCGGGCAGGTAGATGATCAAGCAGCTGCAGAAGTGACTGATGCGTAGCGTGGAAAATGGCCCAGCCTTTTCCACTCTTGATATCGGCTGCGTGGGATCACCCTCACCCCAGCCCTCTCCCGGAGGGAGAGGGGGTTGTCCGAGCGGGCGCTGGGCTTTGGCGGCCAGGTAGATCATCAGCGGCTGCAGAGGTGACTGATGCGTAGCGTGGAAAACGGCGCAGCCTTTTCCACTCTTGATATCGGCTGCGTGGGATCACCCTCATCCCAGCCCTCTCCCGGAGAGAGAGGGGGTTGTCCGAGCGGGCACTGGGTTTTGGCGGCCAGGTAGATAATCAAGCAGCTGCAGAGGTGGCTGATGCGTAGCGTGGAAAACGGCGCAGCCTTTTCCACTCTTGATATCGGCTGCGTGGGATCACCCTCACCCCAGCCCTCTCCCGGAGGGAGAGGGGGTTGTCCGAGCGGGCGCTGGGCTTTGGCGGCCAGGTAGATCATCAGCGGCTGCAGAGGTGACTGATGCGTAGAGTGGAAAACGGCGCAGCCTTTTCCACTCTTGATATCGGCTGCGTGGGATCACCCTCATCCCAGCCCTCTCCCGGAGAGAGAGGGGGTTGTCCGAGCGGGCACTGGGTTTTGGCGGCCAGGTAGATAATCAAGCAGCTGCAGAGGTGGCTGATGCGTAGCGTGGAAAACGGCGCAGCCTTTTCCACTCTTGATATCGGCTGCGTGGGATCTCCCTCACCCCAACCCTCTCCCAAAGGGAGAGGGGGCTGCTCGGTGCACGTCCGTGGTCGCGACACCTCAGCGATAGGCGCTGACCTGATTCAGCAGGGTGATGTCATCGGCCGGTAGCTGCAGCCGGGTGGCGGCCACCAGGTCGTCGAGTTGGGCCTGGGAGGTGGCGCTGGCGATGGGCGCGGTGATGCTGGGGCGGGCGATCAGCCAGGCCAGGGCGACCTGGGCCGGGGTGGCGTCGTGCTTTTCGGCGATTTCGTCGAGGCCGGCCAGGATGGCCATGCCGCGTTCGTCCAGGTAGCGCTTGACCATCTCCGCGCGTGAACCCTGCAGATCGTCCTTGGTGCGGTACTTGCCGGTCAGGAAGCCGCTGGCCAGGGAGAAGTAGCTGATCACGCCCAGACCGAGTTCCTCGACTACCGGTTCCAGGTCGGTCTCGTAATCCTGGCGCGCATGCAGGTTGTAGTGGGGCTGCAGGCTCTGGTACGCCGGCACGCCCAGGCGTTCGGCGATCCTGGTCGCTTCGCGCAGGCGCTGGCTGCTGTAGTTGGAGGCGCCGATCACCCGTACCTTGCCTTGCTCCACCAGCCGGGCGAAGGCGCCCAGGGTTTCCTCCAGCGGGGTATCCTCGTCATCGCAATGCGCCTGATAGAGATCGATGCGATCGGTCTGCAGGCGCTTGAGCGAAGCCTCCACCGCCTGCTGCACATAGCTGGCCTTGAGGCCCTTGCGGCCTTCGCCCATGTCCATGCCCAACTTGGTGGCCAGGATCACCTGGTCGCGCTTGCCGCTGCGGGCGAACCATTTGCCCAGCAGGGTCTCGGATTCGCCACCGCTGTTGCCCGGTGCCCAGCGCGAATAGACGTCGGCGGTGTCGATGAAGGTCAGGCCTGCCTCGAGCAGGGCGTCCAGCATGCGAAAGGACTGGGCTTCGTCCAGCGTCCAGCCGAAGACGTTGCCACCGAAGCAGAGTGGCGGCACCTGGAGGTCTGAGTGGCCAAGGGTACGTGTGTGCATGGAATCCTCATCCGGTTGGGGGCGTCATGCAGGTTACGACCGATGGCCGCGGCTCAAGGTTCGAGGCGTGATGACCCCGGCCACTCCCGCAGGGGAGGGGTTTGCCGAGGGCGTAGCCCTGGGCGTAGTCGACGCCGATGGTGCCGAGCAATTCGAAGGTGGCCTGGGATTCGACGAATTCGGCGATGGTCTCGGCGCCCAGGTGATGGGCGACCTGGTTGATGGACTCGACGATGGCGCGATCCAGCGGATCCTGATCGAGGGTGCGGATGAAGCTGCCGTCGATCTTCACGTAGTCGACGCGGAAGTGCTTGAGGTAGGCGAAGGAGCTGAGGCCGGCGCCGAAGTCGTCCAGGGCGATGCGGCAGCCGCGTTCGCGGACCTGGCTGATGAGCGCGGAGGCCACCGAGAGCTTGTTGATCACCGCGGTCTCGGTCAGCTCGAAGAGCAGGCGCTGCGGATCCAGCGGCGAGGCGGCGATCAGCTCCAGCAATTCGGGCAGAAAGTCGGGATCGCTCAGGCTGTTGCCCGAGAGGTTGATGCCCACGTGCAGCTCGGGTCGTTCCTGCAGCCAGGGCACCAGCTCGACCAGCACCTGACGCACCACCCAGCGGTCGATGCTGCTCATCAGGCCGAAGCGCTCGGCGGCCGGGATGAAGGTGGCCGGCGAGATCAGCTGACCCTGGACATCGCGCAGGCGCAGCAGCAGCTCGACGTGCTGCGCGGTGCTGCCGGTGGCGCGAGTGGGGACGATGGTCTGGGCGTGGAGCTCGAAGCGGTGCTGCTCCAGGGCCTCGCGCAGGCCGCTGGCCATGAGGATCTCGCGGTGCTGGCGCTCCACGTCCTCGCTGCCGGCGCGATAGAGCGCCGCGCGATTGCGCCCGGCGTGCTTGGCGGTGTAGCAGGCCACGTCGGCCTGGCTCATCAATTCGGCCGGGCTGCGGGTCTCGGCGGTGATGGCGACGATGCCGGCACTGGCGCCGACGTCGTAGATCCGGTTCTGCCAGTTGAAGCGCACGGCACCTATGCTGGCGATGAGTTTTTCGGCGACGGCCTCGGCCTGTACCAGGTCGCAGTCGCGCAGCAGCAGCGCGAATTCGTCGCCACCGATGCGCGCCACCGCGTCCGAGCCACGCAGGGAATCGCGCAGCAGGGTGCCCAGTTCGCGCAGCAGCAGGTCGCCGGCGGCATGGCCGGCGGAGTCATTGACCACCTTGAAGCGGTCCAGGTCGATGAAGCACAGGGCATGCTGGGTGGTGCCGGCCTGGGCCTGCTGCCAGGCGGCGTCCAGCTCCTGCTCGAACTTCAGGCGGTTGTAGAGACCGGTAAGGGCGTCGTGGGAGGCGTTGTAGCTCAGCTCGCGCTGCAGGTTGCGGGCATGGGTGACGTTCTGGAACACCAGCACCGCGCCGATGATGTGGCCATCCACCGTGCGTACCGGTGCGGCGGAGTCCTGCACCTCGTGTCTTTCGCCCTGGCGGCTGAGCAGCACCGCGCCTTCGTCCAGGGAGGTGATGGTCTGCTCGCGCAGGCAGCGGGTCACCGGACTGGGCAGCACCTCGTCGCTCTGGCTGTCGTGGATACGGAAGACCTCTTCGTGGGGTCGACCCTGGGCATCCGCCAGCGACCAGCCGGTCAGCTGTTCGGCGACCGGATTGAGAAAGAGGATGCGGCCGTCCATGTCGGTGGTCAGCACGGCGTCGGCGATGGAGGCCAGGGTGACCTGCAGCCGTTCCTTTTCCTCGTAGAGCGCCGTGGTCAGCTGGTGGTGCTCGGTGACGTCGCGGTTGCTGCCGACCAGGCGTACATGACCGTCGGCCTCGACCACCGAGATCAACTCGGAACGGATATGGCGGACCTCGCCGCCGGGACCGCCACGGTTGATGCGGAAGTTGAAGGTGTAGAACATCGACTCGCTGACGACCTTCTCGAACACCTCCAGCGAGCGCGCCTTGTCGTCCGGGTGGATGAAGGTGAGCCAGAAGTCCATGTCCCGGCTGAGATTGTCGGGGGCGATGCCATAGAGATCGCGCAGCCGGGCGTCGGCATTGAAGCCCGGACTGCGGGTGTCCCATTCCCAGATCCCCACGTTGCTGGCACGGATGGCCAGTTGCAGCCGCTCGCGCAGCCTGGCGTTGGTCGCCTCTGCGCGGCGCTGGGCGTCGATGTCGCGGGCCTGCAGCAGATAGCCGGTGAGCAGGTCGCCGTCGTCATGGTCGGGCGACAGTGCCAGTTGCATCCACAGCCCCTGGCCGTCGCGGTGCAGCAGACGGCGGGTCTGTTCGCCTTCCTCGATCGTCAGGGACTCTTCGGCGTCGGCGATCAACTCCTTGAGCCAGCGGCCGTCGAGACTGTGGCGCGGATAGCCGAGCATGGCCTCCAGGGCCAGGTTCACCTGGCTCAGGCGGCCCTCCACCGACAGCAGCGCCATGCCATAGGGCGCGGCGCTCAGGGCATGGCGAAAGCGCGCCTCGTTGCGCGCCAGGCGCTGGTTGTGATGACGGCTCTGCTGCACTGCGGCGGCCAGCAGCAGCGGTGGAATCTGCATCAGGGCCACGGGAATGTAGGTCAGGGCTTCCTGTACCAGGGAGGCGCCGTGGACACCGAGCAGATAACCGTGGGCCACCAGGTAGGTGAAGATCAGGATGTTCAGGCCGCCCACCACCGCGGTACCCGCGGCGCTGAGCCTCAGGGTCATCAGCAGCAGCAGGGTGGAGACGTAGACGAAGGGATAGGGCACGTAGGCCAGCAGGGCGAGCACCAGCCCGGGGCTGATCAGCAGCAGGACGACGAATTCGCGGGCGCCCTGGCGGCTGAACTGCTGCCACTGCAGCGGACGGCGGAGAAAGGCCAGGGGCATCACCACCAGCAGGCCGAGGGCGTCGCCGAGGTACCAGTGCAAGGCGACCCGCAGCAGCTCGGGATTGCCCTGCTGGGCGGCGATCAGCGTTCCCAGGGCGGTGCCGGCCAGGGGTGTCACCAGTACCCCGTAGAACAGCAGGCGGCCCATGGCCGCGACATTGCGTTCGGGATGGAGGATGCGATCGTGCAGCAGCCAGGTGCCGAACAGGATCTCGGCCAGATTGGGTAGGGAATAGAGCGCGCCGATGGCCGGCTGGCCACTGAAGGGCAGCTCGGCCAGGGTGCCGGCCAGCCAGATCGCCAGCAGTTGCAGCGGCCAGCGGCGGGGCGCCGAGCGCAGCAGCCAGGCGATCGCCAGGCCATTGGGCAGCCAGAGGGTGGCCACGGTGGTGGACGCCTGGCGGGTGAAGAGGATGCACAGGACCGAGCTGAGCAGGAACAGCAGTGCCAGCGCGGTGGCGTCACGCAGCGGAGAGGTATTTCGCGACAGAGTGGAAGTCATTGCCTATCCAGACACACTGCTCGGCCGGCAGGTGCCGGGCAGACGAGACGATCCCGAGGAAGCGGGGAGTATCTCCGCTGGTTGGCCATAAAAAAAGGGAATACCGGTCGGTATTCCCTTGGGCTTGACCAACGTCAGCGTCAGGCGGCCTTGGCCTGGGCCTGGGTGACCGCGCGGTTCAGGGCGCTGAGCAGGGCGCGGAAGCTGGCGGTGGTGATGTTCTCGTCGATGCCGATGCCATGCAGCGGACGCTGGCCTTCCAGGCGGACCTCGATGTAGGAGGCGGCCTTGGCGTTGGCGCCGGCGCCGATGGAGTGCTCGTGGTAGTCCATGATCTCCACCGCCTGGGGCAGGCTGGCGACCAGGGCTTCCAGCGGGCCTTTGGCGGTGCCGTGCCAATGCTCGGTACGACCCTCGACGGCGACCTTGATGTCGACGGTGGAGGTACCATCTTCCTCGCGCAGCTTGTGGCTGACCAGGGCATAGGGGCTCTTGGCCTGCAGGTATTCCTGTTCGAGCAGGGCATGGATCTGCGCCGCGCTCATCTCCAGGCCCAGGCGATCGGTCTCGCGCTGCACCACCTGGCTGAATTCGATCTGCATGCGACGCGGCAGGCTGATGCCGTATTCCTGCTCCAGCAGGAAGGCGATGCCGCCCTTGCCCGACTGGCTGTTGACGCGGATGACCGCCTCGTAGTCGCGGCCGATGTCGGCCGGGTCGATGGGCAGGTAGGGGACCTCCCAGAAGGCGTCCGGCTTCTGCTGGGCGAAGCCCTTGCGGATGGCGTCCTGGTGGGAGCCGGAGAAGGCGGTATGGACCAGGTCGCCGACATAGGGGTGACGCGGGTGCACCGGCAGCTGGTTGCACTCCTCGACGGTCTTGCGCACGGCGTCGATGTCGGAGAAGTCCAGCTCGGGATCGACGCCCTGGGTGTAGAGGTTGAGCGCCAGGGTCACCAGGCAGACGTTGCCGGTGCGCTCGCCGTTGCCGAACAGGCAGCCTTCGACGCGATCGGCGCCGGCCATCACCGCCAGTTCCGAGGCGGCCACGCCGGTGCCGCGATCGTTATGGGTGTGGACGCTGATCAGCACGCTGTCGCGGCGGTCGATGTGGCGCCCGAACCACTCGATCTGGTCGGCGTAGTTGTTGGGCGTGGCGCACTCGATGGTGGCCGGGAGGTTGAGGATCAGCTTGTTGGCTGGGGTCGGTGCGAACACCGCGATCACCGCGTTGCACACCTCGACGGCGAAGTCGGTCTCGGTGGAGCTGAACACCTCGGGGGAATACTCGAAGCCCCACTGGGTCTCCGGCCGCTCGGCGGCCAGGCGCACGATGGTCTGGCCGGCGGCCACGGCGATGGCCTTGACACCGGCCTTGTCCTGGCCGAAGACGATGCGGCGGAAGCTCGGCGCGCAGGCGTTGTAGTAGTGGACGATGGCGCGCTTGGCGCCCTTGAGCGATTCGAAGGTGCGCTCGATGAGGTCGTCACGGGCCTGGGTCAGCACCTGGATGGTGACGTCGTCGGGATATGACCGCCCTCGATCAGCTCGCGGACGAAGTCGAAGTCGGTCTGGGAGGCGGAGGGAAAGCCCACCTCGATCTCCTTCAGGCCCACGGCGACCAGGCACTTGAAGAAGGCCATCTTCTTCTCGGCATCCATCGGCTCGATCAGCGACTGGTTGCCGTCGCGCAGGTCGGTGGACAGCCAGATCGGCGCCTTGTCGATGACCTTGTCCGGCCAGGTACGGTCGGGCAGGGCGACGGGCGTGAAGGGACGGTACTTCTGCGAGGGATCTTTGAGCATGGTCATGGGGATTCTTTCCTTGGGCGGGGTCGGGACTTACGAAGCGAACGCGGTCGAGCTTCGCAGTCGTGGACTGACCAGTCGCAGGCAGCGGTGCTGCCGGAGGAGGATGAGGGTATGGGCGTTGTGCATGGCGCTAACGTTAGTCCGCCCAGGGCAGGTCTCGCAATGTTCTTTTTAAAATTGGCAGGAATGTTCGCATAAGGGGTTTTAGTGGAGATTTATTGCCGGTTGTGGCTGTGTATTGGTGATTTATAAATGGGAGGAGAGGTGTTTTTTGTGTAACCCGAGATCGCCGAAGCGACCCCTGGCGCCGGGCCGGGGTCAATGCTGGACGATTCCCGGCAACCGAACGAAAGGAAGGCGTCCATGAAGACTCTCGCACTGGTAGGCCTGGCGACCACCCTGGTCGCCGGTCTGGCCTCGACGGCCCAGGCGGCCGACAACCCTCTGGAGGCGGAACGCTGGAAGACGCGACCACTGATCCTGGTCGCGCCGACGGCCAATGATCCCCAGGTCGCGAAGCTCCGCGAGGAACTGGCGCAGCCGGCCAACCGCGAAGCCTTCGTCGAGCGCGAGATGGTGCTCTATACGGTGGTGGGCGACGCTGGTAGTCGCAACGACGAGCCGCTGCGGCCGGAGCAGACCCGGGCCCTGCTCAAGGCGCTGGACGCCCGTACCGGCCAGCCGGCGACGCTCTATCTGGTCGGCAAGGACGGCGGGGTCAAGGTGCGAGAGCAGCAGGGGTGGTCGCTCAAGGCGCTGTTCGGCACGGTCGACCGGATGCCGATGCGGCGGTAGGGCAGGACCCTCACCCCAGCCCTCTCCCGGGGGAGAGGGGGTTTTCCGAGACCAGCCGGACGCCGTGTAGGGTGGACAACGGCGCAGCCTTGTCCACGCGGCTAAGGCACCGGGCCGTCAGTGGAAAACGCTGGCGCGGTTTTCCACGCTACGGGGCTGGAGTTTCCCCTCACCCCAGCCTTTCCCCGAGGGAGATGAGGCGCAGGACCCTAGGTTGGGTTGAGCGTTTAGCGCGGCCCAACAGGCCCAGCTTCAGGCGTAGACGTAGGGCCCTCCCTGTTCCAGCGCGCGCTGGTAGGCCGGACGGGCATGGATGCGCTTGAGGAAGTCCACCAGCTTGGGGCGCTTGCCGTTGTCCAGGCCGGCCCGGCTGGCGGCGGCTTCCAGCGGGAAGCTGAGCTGGATGTCGGCCGCGGTGAAGCGGTCGCCGACGAACCAGCCGCTGGCGCCCAGCTGGCTTTCCAGGTAGTCCAGGTGCAGGTCCAGTTGCGGCTGGATGAAGCTCGCGGTGGCCTTGGCGGCGATGCCCTTGGCGATGGGCCTGGCGAAGAAGGGCATGGGCGAGGTGGCGATGCGGTCGAACACCAGCTTGAGCAGCAGCGGCGTCATGGCCGAGCCTTCGGCGTAGTGCAGCCAGTAGGTGTAGCGCACGAACTCCGGACTGTCCTGGGCGGGCAGCAGTTGCGGCCCGTAGCGCCGTGCCAGGTAGTCGACGATGGCGCCGGATTCGGCCAGGGTCAGCTCACCGTCGACGATCACCGGCGACTTGCCCAGCGGATGCACCTTGCGCAACTCCGGCGGGGCGAACAGGCCGCCCGCCGCTCGCTCGTAGCGTTGCACCCGATACTCGATGCCGAGTTCTTCGAGCAGCCAGAGCACCCGCTGGGAGCGGGAGTTGTTCAGGTGGTGGACGACGATCATGGTCTTTCCTTAGGCCGGGGCGGGCGATCAGGGCGCCGGGGTGCCCGGTTCGCCGAGGGAGGTCATGGCCTCGCGCGGTTCCAGCCGCCCGCGGAAGTCGCGTCCGCTCGGGTGCTGGAACACATGAAGGCCGAATTCCGGGAGGATGGAGAGCAGGTGATCGAAGATGTCCCCCTGGATGCCCTCATATTGCGCCCACACCGTGGTGTTGGTGAAGCAGTAGATCTCCACCGGCAGACCCTCGCCGGAGAGCGGCATCTGGCGGACCAGCAGGGTCATGCCTTGATGCACCCCGGGATGGGCGCGCAGGTAGCGTTCGACATAGGCGCGAAAGGTCCCCAGGTTGGTGACCCGGCGGGTGTTGACCGGCTCCTGGCCGCGCTTTTCCAGCTTGCGATTCCAGTCCGCCAGTTCCTGCTCCTTGGCGGTGAGGTAGTCGTCCAGCAGGTTGAAGCGGTGCAGGTGCTCGCGCTCGGCGTCGCTGAGGAAGTGCACGCTGTTCTGGTCGATGTTGAGCGCGCGCTTAATCCGGCGGCCACCGGCTTCCTGCATGCCGCGGTAGTTGCGGAAGGAGTCGGTGATGAATCTCTTGGTGGGGATGGTGGTGATGGTCTTGTCGAAGTTCTGCACCTTGACCGTGTGCAGGGCGATGTCGATGACGTCGCCATCGGCGTTGAGCTGGGGCATCTCGATCCAGTCGCCGACGCGGATGATGTCGTTGCTGGAGATCTGCACGCTGGCCACCAGGGAGAGCAGGGTGTCCTGGAAGATCAGCAGCAGCACCGCGGCCATGGCGCCGAGGCCGGAGAGCAGGATCAGCGGCGAGCGATCGATCAGGGTGGCGATCATCAGGATGACCGCGATGGCGTAGATGACGATCTTGCTGACCTGGACATAGCCCTTGATCGGCTTGAGCCGCGCCGAGGGCCGGCGCGAATAGAGCACGTTGACCACGTTCAGGGCGCTGCCCAGGGCCAGGGCGATGGTCAGCACGATGAAGGCGCTGCAGACGTTCTGCACCACGGTGACCAGGGCCTCGGGACGCCCGGGCACCAGTTCGATGCCGATCGACAGCACTAGGGCCGGGACGATATTGGCCAGCCGACCGATGACGCGATGGTGATTGAGTTCGTGATCCTGGCCGAAGGAGGTGCTGCGCAGCAGGCGATAGAAGCCGCGCACCAGGATGCGCTTGACGATCCAGTTGAGCACCCAGGCCGCCAGCAACAGGCCGAGGCAGGCGACCAGGGTGAGCAGTTGCGGGTGTTTTTCGAGGTCGTCGATCAGTCGGGTCAGGGCCGTGGGCATAGGGGGTCTCTTGACGGGATACTACGGACGCCACGTTAGCAAAGCTGCGCCCCGCTTGCCGTATTCGGCGCCCGGGGTCGGTCCAAGGTTCAGCCCTTCCAGGAAAATTTCCATGCGCGTCCTCCCTGCCTTTTTTACCCTCGTCGCCGTGCTGCTGCTCGCCGGTTGCGCCGGGCGTCCCTTCGGACCGCCGACCCTGGACGATCGCCTGGCCGAACTCGACTATCGGCAGGGCGCCGCCATGGACACCATTCTGGGCTTCGACCTCTCCGGCTGGCACTACCTGGATACCCGGCACCTGGCGCTGGGGACGGGATTGGGCCGCGCTTACCTGGTGGACTTCGCCGTGCCCTGTCGCAACCTGGCCGCCGGCAATCGCCTCGGCTATCGCTCGCGCGCCGCCGGCCTGCGTCCGGGCGACTTCCTGGTGTCCACCGATGCCCGGGGCAGCCGGATGGAGTGCCCCATCGGCGGCCTGTATCGCCTCGATCCCGTGCGCTGAGTGGCGCAGGGCTGACCAGCTCGCACAGCCCGGAATCCGGTTGTGGCCGGCGATCCGTCTTGCCTGCGAGCGGCCTAGCGCTCCACCGGCTCGCGCTTCTTCCACCAGCCGGCGAACAGGCCGACCGGATAGATCGTCACCATGACGGCGAACACCACCCAGGTGCGCCAGGACCAGGCCGACAGCACGAAGCCCTGGGAGAAGCCTACCAGCAGGTAGCAGGCCGCGGTGACCAGCAGGATGCTGCCGAGGGCGCTGCCGAAGCGAGGTCTTGGGGTCATGGCGGCGGTTCCAGGTCGGGCCAGAGGAGGGCGTCCCTTTTAAGCCAGCGCCGGACGCCTGGCAATGCCCCGACTGCAACCAATTGTTTGCTGCCGGTCAGGGCTTGAAGGCGCCGATGAAGATGCTCGGGTCGACCCGCACGTCATTGAGACTGACGTTCCAGTGCAGATGCGGACCCGTGGCGCGGCCGGTGCTGCCGACGCGGCCGACCACGCCGCCGCGCGGGACCTCCTGGCCGACCTGGACATCGATGCGCGAGAGGTGGCAGAACATGCTGATCAGGCCCTGGCCGTGATCGACGAACACCGTCTTGCCATTGAAGAAGTAGTCACCCACCAGTACCACCTTGCCAGCGGCCGGGGCCTTGACCGGCGTGCCGGCGGGCACGGCGAAGTCCAGCCCTGAATGCGGGTTGCGTTCCTGGCCGTTGAAGAAGCGGCGCAGGCCGAAGGGGCTGGAGAGCGGACCCTCCACCGGCTTGTCCAGCAGCAGGTTGCTGGGCTGGTTCGGCGAGAACAGCCGGTAGGCGGCCTGCTGTTCGGCCAGTTCGCGCTCGAAGCGCTTGAGGTCCTCCGGGTTGGGCGTGACCTGGCGCTGGTTCTTCAGGGTGATGCGCTGCTCGGCGTAGTGCCGGCTGCCGACCGTGAAGGCCTGGGGCGCGGCGCCGGCGACCTCCAGCGGCTGGCGACCCGCGGCGGTGCCCAGGGGGATGCCGACGATGGCCACCCAGCCGTTGCCATCCTTGACCACCAGCACCGGCTTGCCCTGGTAGCGCACCCGCGGCGCGGCGTCACCCGGAATGGGGACCACGGCGACGCCGCCCGGCACGGGCTTGTCCAGCAGGCGTTGCAGGTAGGTGCCCGCATGGGCGGGAAGGGTCAGCAGCAGGCAGCAGAGCAGGGCGAACAGGCGGGGCATGGGCGCATCCGGTGGCGAAAACGCCCATGCTGGGGCAGGCGAGGGCCGCAGGGCAAGGCGCCCCAGGCCCCCTTGGTCAGTTGGGGACGATCTTGTAGAGCACTGTTTCCAAGGCCGGCTTCTGCTTGGGATCAAAGAAGCTCATCTCGGGGATGCGCGAATCTGTGACATAGACGGTGCCATCCGGGCCGCGACCGAAGGTGTCCGGCCAGACCAGTTTCTTGTCCTGCACCAGGGTGGTGAGCTGGCCGTTCTCGCGGATCTTCACCGCATGCTCTTCCACCGAGCTGACATAGAGGCGCCCTTGCGGGTCCATCAGCAGGCCATCGGCCGGACCGTTCTCGCCGACCTTTTCCACCTTGGCCGGCAGGCTGGCAAGTTCGTCACCCTGCAGCGCCGCGGTAGGAATGCGGTAGAGGGTATTGCCCTTGACCGCCTGCCAGTAGAGGTAGTCGCCGGTCGGGGAGAGGGCGATGCCGTCGGCGGAGAATTCCACGCCACGGCCGTCCGGCCGCACCAGCGGATCGCCATCGGCCTTGACCTTGACGCCCTTCTCGGCCTGGGTGCTCGGATCGCCATCTAGGGCGCGGCGGGCCTTGCCGCTCTCCAGATCCAGCACCACCAGGGCGCCGCGGGCACCGGAGTCGGTGATATAGGCGTGGCGGCCATCCGGACTGAATCTGACGTCATTGAGGTAGCTGCCCTGGGGTGCCACGCTCTCGTCCAGCGCATAGACCTTGCTCACCTGATTGCTGGCCAGGTCGATCTTGACCAGCTTGGGTGCGCCGGGCACCACCAGCGCCTGGGCCGGGGCGCCCGGGTCGATCACCCAGAGACTGCCACGACCGTCGGCCACCACGGATTGCACGCAGACCCAGTGATTGCCCGGGGTCAGCTCGTCGCGCTTGGCATTGCGCCAGCCGTTCCAGGCCGGGTCCGGATAGGGCACCAGGCTGCCGTCGGGCTTGAGTTCGGCCACCGAGACCTCGCTGTCTTCGGTCCAGCGCGGGAAGTTGACGAAGATCCGTCCGCTCTCGCTGACGGTCACGCCGGTGACCTGGTGATCGAAGCTGGCGACCTTTTCCAGTTTGGCGCCGGATTCGGCGGCCAGGGCGAAGGGTGCCAGGGGCAGGGCGCTCAGCAGGGTGGCCAGGGCGAGGCGGGAGAGGGCAGGTCTGGGCATGGCGGATTCCTGATAGGTGACCGGAGAGGCCGGTCCTGCAGGTACGACTGCGCCATCCACCTGGAAGATCGCCAGGGCCGACAGCCGGCCGGCCTTGGCCTGCGCGGGAACGTCTGGGGAAATCCCGGGGCCTCCTTCAAACCCCAAGGAGAAGACCATGCCTCGTCTGATCACCAGTAGCCTGGCGTTGCTGACCCTCGGCGCTCTGCTCGCCGGTTGCGACAAGTCACCGGAAAGGCCGCCATCCCAGCGCAGCGAGGTGGTACAGAAGAGCGCACCGGGTAGCGATCCGGCCGCCCAGTCACCCGAGCGGACCATGGAGCAGCCCCGCCGGTAGCGCTCGGAGTCTCAGCTCGCCGGCACGCCCTTTTCCCAGACGTCCCAGTGCTCGACGATCTCCTGCACCAGCGGATTGCCGGTGCGATAGAGATTTTCCAAAGCCGGGGCGAAACCGCCCTGCTTGGCGTAGTCGAGCAGATTGGCCACCTCGGAGGCGCCCTTGGCCGGACGGTCGAAGTCGGAGCCGGCGCGGACCACCGCCAGCCGTTGCAGGTCGACCTTGCCCAGGCGGCTAGCGCGCAGCAGCGCTTCGTAGGTGGCGTTGTCTTCCTGCTGGGTGGTGCAGTAGCGGCCCTGGCCGTCGGTGACCAGGCGGGTCCATTCCTCGGCCCGTTCGGAGAGGCGGGTGCCGGAATACCAGGTATCGCCGGCCAGGGTGTCGCAACGGGTCACCACCGGCGGCTGGTTGGCCGGGGCGTAGTCGTAGGTCTGGCGCCAGGCCTTGGATTCCGTACTTTCCGTCAGCTCGGCCTGGCGGGACAGGGCATAGGCCTTGTCTCTCAGCCGCACATTGAGTTCGAACACCTCGGTCTTGTAGTCGAGCGGCGGTTTCTCGCCAGGCCCGCGGGTATTGATGCCCAGGTAACCAGTGGGCCAGTCCTTGGGCACGTCACGGGGATCGAGCTCCCACTGGATGCCGAAGTCGACCAGATAGCGCGCCCAGGCGGTGGTGCCCAGGGTGCCTTCCTTGGGACTGATCCCGGCGATACCGGCGACCAGGAAGTAGGTGTGCTTGAGGTCGAATTTGGGCGACAGGGTCAGCGCCAGGGTCGAGGCGGCGGCGTTGGCATGCCCCATTCCAGTGGTCATCAGGCACACCCGTGCCTCATTGCAGAGCACATCGGGATAGTCGGCGGACAGCCCGTCGACGGCGACCTTGTGGGTGAGCTTGAGGCGATCGATCCAGGTCTGGGCCTCGGGGGCGAACATCGCCACGAGCATGACCTTGGGTTGCAGCGGCGCGGCGGGCGGGGTCGTGGCCTGGGCCGCGCCGGCCAGCAGGGCGGTGGTGAGGGGGAGCAGGGAAGCGCGCAGAAGGGAATGCATGGAGGGCCTCGGTAGGGGGAAATCCTGACCGAGGGTTCAAGATGCATGCCACCATCGGTCCGGGTTGGACCGATTAGTCCAACAGAGACAGAGTGGTGGGTTCCTGGTGATTGTCCAGTACCCGCACCGCCAATTCACCCTCGGCGAGCCGGGCAGTGAGCTTCTGCCCATTGGCGACCTCGGCGGCGGCACGCACGGCGTGACCGCGTTCGTCGAGCAGGATGCTGTAGCCGCGACCCAGGGTGGCCAGGGGGCTGACGATCTGCAGGGTCTGGACGGTACCGGCCAGGCGCTGCTGACGCTCCTTCAGCTGCCGCTGCATGACCCGCGGCAGGCGTTCGGCCAGTTGCTCCAGCCGTTGGCGCAGCAGGGCCAGCTGGCGCCCGGGATGCTGGCCGGCCAGCCGGGTGTCCAGGTGCGCCAGGCGATCGCGACGGCGATTCTGGGCGATGACATAGGCGCGGCGCAGGCGTAGATCCAGATCGTCCAGCCGTTGGGCCTGCTGGCGCAGGCGCTCGCCTGGATGCCGCAGGCGCCGGCTGCAGGCGTCCAGGCGCAGCCGTTCGCGGGCCAGCCGTTCGCGCATGCGCAAGAGCAGTTGGCGATGCACGCCGTCCAGGCGCTGGCGCAGGTCGGCGCTGTGGGGGGCGAGCAATTCCGCCGCCGCCGACGGGGTAGGGGCGCGGACATCGGCGACGAAGTCGGCGATGGAGACATCGGTCTCGTGCCCCACGGCGCTCACTACCGGGGTCTGGCAGGCGGCCAGGGCGCGGGCCACGGGTTCTTCGTTGAAGCACCAGAGGTCTTCCAGGGAGCCGCCGCCGCGCGCCAGTATCAGCGCATCGAAGCCCTGGCGATCGGCCAGTTGCAGGGCGCGGACGATCTGGGCGGTGGCCTCGCGGCCCTGCACCGCGGTGGGGATCAGCGTCAGTTCGACCTGGGGCGCCCGTCGCTTGAACACGCTGACGATGTCGCGGATCACCGCGCCGGTGGGCGAGGAGACGATGCCGATGCGCTGCGGATGGGCGGGCAGTGCGCGCTTGCGTTCGGCGGCGAACAGTCCTTCGGCGGCGAGGCGCTCCTTGAGCGCCTCGAAGGCCAGGCGCAGGGCGCCGTCGCCGGCCGGCTCGACGCTGTCGAGAATCAGCTGGTAGTCACCGCGGCCTTCGAACAGCGAGACCTTGCCGCGCACCTTGACCGCCAGGCCGTCGCGTAGCGCCTGGCGCACCCGGCTGGCGTGCTGGCGGAACAGCGCGCAACGCACCTGGGCCTGGCCGTCCTTCAAGGTGAAATAGAGGTGGCCCGAGGCGGGCTTGGCCAGGTTGGAGATCTCGCCCTCGACCCAGACCTGGGCGAAGACATCTTCCAGCAGCACCCGGGCGCGGCTGTTGAGCTGGCTGACGCTGAGCACCTCGCGATCGAGACCGAGGCGGGCGAAGGGATCCTTGAACATGGGGCGCTTTCTGTGGCTTTCGTCGGCCTCACCTTAGCAGCTCTGGGCGCGCGGCGAGCAGCCCATTAAGCTGCGCGCCCCTTCCTTCGAGACGCGTGTTCCATGACCCTGCGCCAGACCATCCTCGCTCCCCGCATTTCCAGCCATCCGCGGGTGGAGCGCACCGCCGTGGAGATTCTTGGCTGGCTCGCCGCCAGCGGCGTGGTCAGGGCCGAGGCCTCGCCCTGCCTGCCCAGTCGCGGCCGGCGTGGCCATGCGCCGGGGCCGCGACTGACCGAGGTGCTGCGCCTGGCGCCAGGCATGGACGATCCGCGCGACTTCGCCGACGGCGGCCTGGAGATCGTCACCGAACGCTGCATCTTCACCCCGCTGGCCGGCTTCGAGGGTCGCGCCCGCTGCCCCGCCTGCCGCCGCGAGATTGGCGAGGCGCTGTTCGAGCACCTGGAAGTCTGGATGCCGGCGGAAAGCGACAACTTCGCCTGCCCGGAATGCGCTCACGAAGACGACATCAACGGCTTCGATTTCCCCCAGCCCTGCGCCTTTTCCGACCTGGGCTTCATCTTCAACCACTGGCCGGCGCGGGCCTTCGCCCCGGCCTTCCTGGAGGAATTCCGCCGACGCCTGGGGCAGCCGTTGGCGGTGGTGGAGGTGTAGGGGCGAGCGTTTTTAGCGCGGCCATGGCGGTCCGCGATAGCCCCGTAGATACCGTCTTCGCCCCTCAGTGTGCAATCGCTAAAGCAGGGTCGAAAGGCTTGCCTGATTTGAGCACGCCATAGGCGATGGTCAGCAGCTTGCGCATGGCGGCGCAGACGGTTTGTTTACCTTTCTTCCCCCTGGTTTTCAGACGCTCGGCTTGCGCCTTGATAGCCGGGTTGTAGGTCAGCGCCACGACGGCGGGTAGGTATAGCGCACTTCGTAAGCGGACCGATCCCATGCGCGAGATGCCGGTATGGCCGCGGTAAAGACCTGATTCCTGTAGGCGTGGGTTCAAACCGGCAAAGGCGGTCACGGCGCGGGCATCGGCGAAGCGACCGATATCGCCGAGCTCCGCCAGGATCAGGGCGGCGGTCTTGTCGGCGATGCCGTCTATGCTCACCAGCAGATCACGTTTGCCGCTCAGGTCCGGGTCATCGTCGATATGCCGTTTGATCTGTTCGAGCGTCCAGGCGATCTGCTCATCGAGCCGCTGCACGACCGCCTGGATCGAGTTTTGGACTTTTTCCGGGCTGACCTCGAGCCGATTGAGTTCCATCTGCCGTAGCGATTGGAGATCCTCCAGGCGCCGGGTCAGCGCGCGAAGCGTGCGGATGGACACAGGCTCGGGGTGCCAGGCCCGCAGGCTGTCTTCATGCCGCTGGCCATAGGTGGCGATCAGCTTGGCGTCGAGTTTGTCCGTCTTGCTGCGCTGCAACTGGCTTTGCGCATAGCGAGCGATCTGTGCCGGATTGAGCACGGCGATTCGGTAGCCCAGCGCATGGAAATGCTCGGCGAGCGCTTCGTGATAGGTGCCCGTGGCCTCCATCACGATCCAAGCGCCTGGCTCGGCATGCTGTTGCAGCCAGTCGGCAAAGACCGCGAAGCCTGACGGATCATTGCTCAGCTTGCCCTTGGTCCGGTGCTTGCCATTGGATTGCAGGACCGCCAGATCGAAGCTGCGCTTGGCGATATCAACACCGATTACGGCCATGATGTCTCCTCCTTCAGATGCGACACGATCACGTCATCCCGTCCAACCTTGTGCAATACGAGCTCTGGAGGCTCTAGATACCGTTCGGACTCGGGGATGGGTGTGGAGGAGGCAGCCTATCTACGTTGCAAGCTCAAAGGCTTAAGGGTGGACACGGCCTGCCATCCTCCCCGATGATCAGCCGGGGACTATGCCCCCTGAGGAGGCTGTCGTCGAGATACAAGGGTGGACAACCGCACAGCGTTTTCCACCGGGCCTAGGTGCCTGACGGTGGACAAGGCTGCGCCGTTGTCCACCCTACAAACCTGATCGTAGGTTGGGCTGAGACGGCTCTATCGTCGAAGCCCAACAGGGACTCAGGCCCTGAGCTTGCGCAACCACTCCAACCCCGCCGAGGTATCGCCCCGCGGACGGTATTCGCAGCCGATCCAGCCGTCGTAGCCGAGGGCGTCGAAGCGCTCGAACAGATAGGGATAGTGCAGCTCGCCCAGATCCGGTTCGTGGCGATCGGGTACCCCGGCGATCTGCACGTGGCCGATGCCGGCGAAGTCGCGCTCGAAGGTCTTGCTGACGTCGCCCTCGACGATCTGGCAGTGGTAGCAGTCGAACTGCACCTTCAGATTGTCAGCGCCTATGGTCTGGCGGATGGCCTGGGCGTCGTCCTGGCGATTGAGGAAATAGCCGGGCATGTCGCGCGGGTTGATCGGCTCGATGAGAATCGTCACCCCGGCCTTGGCCGCCTGTTCGGCGGCATGGGCCAGGTTGCCCAGGTAGGTGTCGCGGGCGCGGGCCCGGTCGACTCCGGCGGGCAGCAGGCCGGCCATCACATGCACCAGACGATTGCCCAGCACGGCGGCGTAGTCCAGGGCGCGGTCGATGCCGGCGCGGCATTCGGCTTCGCGACCGGGCAGGGCGGCCAGGCCACGTTCACCCGCGGCCCAGTCACCGGGCGGGGCGTTGAACAGCACCTGGGTCAGGCCCGCGGCGTCCAGGCGTGTCTTGATCTCGGCGGCGGTGTGCTCATAAGGAAAGAGGTATTCCACGGCCTGGAAGCCATCCGCCGCGGCGGCGGCGAAGCGGTCGAGGAAGGCATGCTCGGGGTAGAGCATGCTGAGGTTGGCGGCGAAACGGGGCATGGCTTGTCTCCCAGATCAGACGAAGGGCCAGAGCAGCAGGGTGATGGCGAAGCCCAGGCACCCCAGCAGGGTGGTCAGGACGGTCCAGGTACGCAAGCCGTCGGCGACGCTCAGGCCGACCAGCTTGGTGAAGATCCAGTAGCCGGCGTCGTTGATGTGCGACACGGCCAGACCACCGGCGCCCATGGCCAGGCAGAGCAGGGCCATGTGGTTGGCCGAGAGGTCCAGGGTGGCGATCAGCGGGCCGAGGATGCCGGCGGTGGTGACCAGGGCCACGGTGGTGGAACCCTGGACCGCGCGCAGCAGCAGGGTCAGCACGAAGCCCAGCGCCAGCACCGGCAGGCCGGTGGCGCGCAGCAGCTCCGAGACCACCGCGCCGATACCGGTGTCCACCAGCACCTTGCCGAAGACGCCGCCGGCACCGGCGATGAGGATGACCATGGCCACGCCGGGCAGCGCCGAGCCGATGACGTCCGAGACCTGTTCGCGCGACCAGCCGCGGCGGAAACCCAGCACATAGGCGCACAGCAGGGTGTCGATCAGCAGCGCCACCAGGGGCGCGCCAATCACGGTGAAGATGTCGCGCAGCAGGTTGCCGGCCGGTAGCCAGCTGGTGGCCAGGGTGCCCAGCAGGATCAGCACGATGGGCAGCAGGATCAGGGTCACCACCAGGCCGAAGCCGGGGGCCGGGGCGGGCGGCAGGCCGGCGGCGAGGCCGGCCGGGGTCTCGTCGACCTTGACCGCGGCGGCGCCGAGGCTGGGCAGGCCGGGGGCCATGTCCTGGCCGCGGCCCCATTGCTGCAGGTGGGTGTCGGTGATCTGCGGACCATAGACGTCGCTGCGGATGTCGTCGGTCATGGGGTAGTGACGACGGGTCATGCGCCCGGCCACCCACCAGCCGATCAGGGCCAGCACGGCGGTGATCGGCAGGCCGAACAGCAGCACCCGACCCAGATCGGCGCCCAGCTGGCCGGCGGCGGCCACGGCGCCCGGGTGGGGCGGCAGCATGGCGTGCACCGTGAGCATGGTGGCGCACATCGGCAGGGCGAAGACGATCAGCGGCTTGCGCGCGGTGCGGGCGATGCCATAGGCCAACGGCATCAGCACGATCACGCCGACTTCGAAGAACACCGGGATGCCGACCAGGAAGCCGGCCAGGGTCAGGGCCAGCGGTGTACGTCTGTTGCCGAAGCGCTCGATCAGCGTCTTGGCCAGGGCCTCGGCGCCGCCGGAGAGTTCGATGATGCGGCCGATCATGGCGCCCAGGGCGATGATGATGGCGATGTGGCCGAGGATCTTGCCCATGCCGCCTTCGATGGTGGCGACCAGCTTGGACGGTTCCACGCCAGCGGCCAGGGCCACCAGGATGCTCACCAGCATCAGCGCCACGAAGGGCTGGAATTTGTACTTGAGAACCAGGAACAGCAGCAGGGCGATGCCCGCCGCGGCGATGAGGACCAGCAGCAACGGACTCATGAGCGGGACTCCGGGCGGGTAGGGCTGACGACGGGGGACATGGCACTTTCCTCGCTATTGTTGTTTTTCCAGGGCAAGCCGATCCCGCGACGGCCGGCGAGGGCCATCGTGGGGGTGTTGCGGTAGCGCGGGCTTCAGGTCACCAGACGGCGCCGAAGGTCTCCGCCAGTTCGGCCAGGGCGGCGGCATCGAGCGGCGCCGGGCGCGGCTCGCTGAGCAGCCACAGCCGCGCGGTTTCTTCCAGCTCCTCCAGGGCGAAGCTGGCCTTGCTCACGCTGCTTTCCCAGACCACCGGACCGAGGCGTTCGAGCATCACGCCCCTTACCCGGTTGGCCAGTTGCGCCACCTGCTCGGCGACGCTGGCGGCGCCGGGGCGGGCATAGGGAATCAGCGGGATATGGCCGACCTTCATCACCTGGTAGGGGGTGATGGGTGGCAGGATGTCGTCCGGGCGCCAGACGCCGGCCAGGGTCAGGGCCACCAGGTGGGTGGAGTGGGTATGCACCACGCCGCCCACGCCGGGATTGCGGTCGTAGACCTGGCGATGCAGGGCCAGGGTCTTGGACGGCTTGTCGCCGGAGACCCAGTCGCCTTCCAGGCCGACCTTGGCGATGGCCGCCGGATCGAGGCGACCGAGGCAGGCATCGGTGGGGGTGATCAGCCAGCCGTCTTCCAGGCGGGCGCTGATGTTGCCGGCGCTGCCCACGGTGTAGCCGCGGGCATAGAGGCTGGCGCCGACAGTGCAGATCTCTTCGCGCAGACGGGCTTCGACGCTCATGCCTGCTCTCCTGCCAGCTGGCGCAACGCCTTGGCGAAGAAGTCGCGGCTGCCGAAGTTGCCGGACTTGAGCGCCAGGGCCAGGGGTTCGCCCTGCACCTGGCCGAGGGTGGCCGGCACGCCCGGATCGATCTGGGCGCCGATGCGCAGGGCCTGTACGCCCAGGGCCTGGACCACGGCGCCGGAGGTTTCGCCACCGGCCACCACCAGACGGCGTACGCCGCTGTCGAACAGGCCGCGGGCGATCAGGCCGAGGGCGCGTTCCACCAGTTCACCGGCGCGCGCAACGCCCAGCTCGCGCTGGATGGCCTTGACCTCGTCGGCGGGACTGGTGGCATAGATCAGTACGGCCTGGCCCTGCTCACGCGCCCAGGCAAGGGCGGCGTCGATGGAGTCGTCACCCCGGGCCAGGGCCAGCGGGTCCAGGCGCAGAGCCGGGCGACCGGCTTCCAGCCAGGCGGCGACCTGGCCATTGGTGGCCTGGGAAGCGCTGCCGGCCAGCACGGCTTCGCCACCGGCGGGCAGCGCCAGGGCGGCAGCGTCATGGGCCTGGAGCAGGCCGGCGCGGCGGAAATTCTCCGGCAGGCCCTGGGCGATGCCCGAGCCACCGGTGACCAGGGGCAGCTCGGCACAGGCCGCGCCCAGGGTGTGCAGATCGGCGTCGGACAGGGCATCGGCGATGGCCAGGCGATGACCCGAAGTACGCAATTCGGCGATGGCTGCGCGCACGGCCTCGGGGCCCCTGGCGACCTGATCGTAGCGCAGCAGCCCTACCTTGCCGCGGCTCTGCGCCTGCAGCACCCGCACCAGGTTGGCGTCGCCCATGGGCGTCAGCGGGTGGTGCTGCATGCCGGACTCGCTGAGCAGCTGGTCCTGCACGAACAGGTGGCCGCGGAACAGGGTGCGCCCGGTTTCCGGGAAGGCCGGGCAGGCCAGGGTGAAATCGCAGTCCAGTGCCTCCTGCAGGGCCTCGGCTACCGGGCCGATGTTGCCTGCGGCAGTGGAATCGAAGGTCGAGCAGTACTTGAAGAAGAATTGCCGGCAGCCGCGCTGGCGCAGCCAGGCGAGGGCGGCCAGGGATTCGTTCACCGCCTCGGCCGCCGGCGTGGTGCGGGATTTCAGCGCCACTACCACGGCGTCGGCGGCGTCCAGTTCGGCGTCGGCCGCGGGCACGCCGATCACCTGCACGGTGCGCATGCCGCCACGCACCAGCATGTTGGCGAGATCGGTGGCGCCGGTGAAGTCGTCGGCGATGCAGCCCAGCAGCGGGCGGGTCTCGGTCTGGCTCATGGGGTTCACTCCGCGGCCTTGGGCAGCTCGATGCCCGGGAAGATCTTGATCACCGCCGAGTCGTCTTCACGACCGTAGCCGGCGGTGGAGGCCTGCATGAACATCTGGTGGGCGGTGGCCGACAGCGGCAGCGGGAATTTCGAGGTGCGCGCGGTATCCAGCACCAGGCCCAGGTCCTTGACGAAGATGTCCACGGCGGACAACGGGGTGTAGTCGGCCTTGAGGATGTGCGGTACGCGATTCTCGAACATCCAGGAGTTGCCGGCGCTGTGGGTGATGACCTCGTAGAGGGCGTCCGGATCGACGCCTTCGCGCAGGCCCAGGGCCATGGCCTCGGCGGAGGCGGCGATATGCACCCCGGCCAAGAGCTGGTTGATGATCTTGACCTTGGAACCCTGGCCGGGCGCATCGCCCAGGCGATAGACCTTGCCGGCCATGGCGGCCAGTACCGCCTCGCCCTTGGCATAGGCTTCCGCGGTGCCGGAGGTCATCATGGTCATCTCGCCACTGGCGGCCTTGGCGGCGCCCCCGGAGAGCGGGGCGTCCAGCAGCAGGATGCCGCGCTGGGCCAGGCGCTCGCCCAGCTCGACGGCGTAGGCCGGGGCCACGGTGGCGCAGGCGATCACCAGGCTGCCCGGCCGCAGGGCAGAGGCGGCGGCGCCTTCACCGAACAGCACGGCTTCGGTCTGCTCGGCATTGACCACCACGGTGATGAGGATGTCGCAGCTGTCGGCCAGGGCCGCAGGCGAGGTGCAGGCTACGCCGCCTTCGCTGGCGAAGCTTTCCAGCACGCTGGCGCGCACGTCACAGGCATGCACGGCGAAGCCGGCCCGCAGCAGCGAACGGGCGACGCCCAGACCCATGGCCCCGAGGCCGATGACACCGACGTTGTCTTGCATCTTGTTGTTCTCCGTAAAAAGGTCAGGCGAAGCCGGCCTGCCGCAGGCGGCGGGCGGCGTTGTAGATGTGCTGGCGGGCGGCGTTGGCGGCGGCCAGGGGATCGCCGAGGCGAATGGCGGCGACGATGGCCTGGTGTTCTTCGTGCACCTGGCGGGAGAAGTCCTCGCGCCGCGCCTCGTTGGTGCGGGTGATGCGCGTGGCCGTCTCCAGGTACTGGCTGACGAATTCCAGGGTCCTGATGAAGTAGGGATTGCCGGTGGCCTGGGCGATGGTGCGATGGAAGGCCACGTCGGCCCGGACCCCGTCATGGCCGTCGGCGACCTCTTCGTCGATGGCGGCCAGGGCCTCGTCGATGGCCACCAGATCGGTCTCGCTGCGGTTGATGGCGGCTTCTGAGGCGATCTCGGCCTCGATGGCGCGCCGCAGGTCCAGCAGGTGGAAGACGCTGCCGGGCAGGCTGGCTTCGTCGGCGTCGATGCGCAGCGGGCGGATGCTGGCGTGGGCCGTGACGAAGATGCCGCGCCCCTGCTGGGGCTGCAGCACGCCTTCGTTCTTCAGCCGCGAGATGGCCTCGCGCACCACGGTGCGGCTGACGCCGAAGGCTTCGGAGAGCAGGGCTTCGCTGGGAATCTTGCTGCCGGGGGCGAAGACGCCGGCTTCGATCTTGTCCAGCAGCTGCTGAGCGACGCTGTCGCTCAGCACATTGGCGGGAACCTTGGCGAACATGGAGACCTGCTTATGTGGTTGTAAGGTTGTCATACAGGTTGTGACGCTACTTTCGCACAGGCTTTTGCCGTTGTGTAGTGGTTTTGACGGAGGCACTACGGAATTTTTGTGATGGGTTCTACGGCTGGCAGATGCAGGCTAGAGCCATTAATAAGTGTTATAATATAACATTTACGGATGGAGGGCTGCCTCATGACCCCTGAAGAACTCCTGGCACAACCTGCCGAGGACTATATGAGCGAGGTCCAGCGGGAATTCTTTCGTCGACTGCTGCTGACCCAGCGTGGCGACCTGCAACGCCTGATCGACGAGCAGGTGGAGGACCTGCGCGGCCTGGACACCCACGGCGATCCGGCCGATGTCGGCAATGCCGAGCGGGAACGCCAGTGGCAACTGCGCCAGCTGGAACGGGAAAAGAAGCTGCTGGACAAGATCGACGAAGCCCTGGAGCGCCTGGCCCGCGACGACTACGGCTGGTGCGAGGAGAGCGGCGAACCCATAGGCCTTGCCCGCCTGCTGCTGAGACCCACCGCGACCCTCAGCGTGGAAGCCAAGGAGCGCCAGGAGCAGCGCGAGCGGCATCTGCAGTCGTCGTGAGGGGCGGTAGCCGGGCTTTCCCTCACCCCAACCCTCTCCCAGGGGGAGAGGGGGCGAAGCGGACCCGTAGGTTGGGCTGAGACAGCTCCACCGTCGAAGCCCAACAGGCGGGTAGGGTGGAAAACCGCGCAGCGTTTTCCACGCGTTCAATGGCTCAGGCATGACGGCTTTCCCTCACCCCAGCCCTCTCCCAGGGGGAGAAGAGGCAAAGCGCACCCGTAGGTTGGGTTGAGACAGCTCCATCGTCAAAGCCCAACAGGCGGGTAGGGTGGAAAACCGCGCAGCGTTTGCCACGCGTTCAGGGTTACCCTCACCCCAGCCCTCTCCCAGGGGGAGAGGGGCAAAGCGCACCCGTAGGTTGGGTTGAGACAGCTCCACCGTCGAAGCCCAACAGGCGGGTAGGGTGGAAAACCGCGCAGCGTTTTCCACGCGTTCAGGGGTTACCCTCACCCCAGCCCTCTCCCAGGGGGAGAAGAGGCAAAGCGAACCCGTAGGTTGGGTTGAAACAGCCCCATCGTCGAAGCCCAACAGCGCCTGGCCCCGTTGGGCTTCGCTGGCGACCAACCCAACCTACGCCAGCCGCTGCGCTTCGAACAATTCGCCTGGCCGCACGATTTGCTCGCGGGCGGCGATCAGCGGCAGGTCGCGGCTGCCGGGGCCGGTGCGGGCGACCAGGGCGTAGAGGGCGCTGACCGCATGGGACGCCGCGGCGGGTGTGGACTGGCCGTTGAGCAACTGGCCCAGCAGCACCGCGGAGAAGACGTCGCCCATGCCATTGGGCAGCGGCTGCAGGTCCAGGTAGGGCGTCTGCACCAGCCAGGCATCCGCCGCCTCCACCACCAGGGTGCTGAGGACGTCGGTGGGCAGGTCCGGGGTGCGCAGGCTGGTGATGACGATGGTCGTAGGGCCCGGTTGGCCGCGACGACCGAGCAGCAGCCGGGCGGCGTTCACGGCGTCGGCGGTGTCGGCCAGTGGCTGGCCGTGCAGCAGCTCGAATTCGTACTGGTTGGGAGTGATCAGGCTGGCCTGTTCGATGGCGCGGCGGCGCAGGAAGTCGGGGATGCCGGGGCGGACGAAGATGCCGCGGCCGACGTCGCCCATCACCGGATCGCAGAGATACTGCAAGTCGCCGCGCTGACGGCGGATCTCCTGCACCACGCCGAGGATCACCTCGCCGATGGCGGCGTCGCCCAGGTAGCCGGAGAGCACCGCCACGCAGCGCTCCAGCACGCCGCGGGCGCGCAGGCCGTCGAGCACGTCGTGGATATGCTCGGGCGGAAAGACCTGGCCCTTGAATTCGCCGTAGCCGGTGTGATTGGAGAATTGCACCGTGTTGACCACCACCGGCTGCAGGCCGAGCAGCTGCAGTGGCAGGGTGGCGGCGGCATTGCCGACGTGGCCGTAGGCGACATGGGACTGGATGGACAGCACCAGCGGCGGCTGGGCGGGCAGGGCGGCGGGCATGGCGATCTCTCGGGCGACGGGCTCGGGCAGGAGCCGGAAGGGTGGAGGCCTGCAGCTTACCCCAGCCCTTCCGGCGAACCCTAACCCGCCTGTGGCGGTCTGCATCGGCAGTGCAGATCGCTCCCGGCGCTGGCTACACTGGAGCGGCTGTCATTCGTCCCTAGCCCCAAGGAGAAACGGGGAATGTCCGAGCTTCGCTTCGCACGTCTGGTGTTGGGTCTGCAGGCCCTGGTCTGGTTTGGCCTCGCCCTGGCGCATTGGTTCTATCCCTACGAGATGGCCAATGCCCGCGGCATGGTACTGATGGATTCGGCGTCGGTGGCCGAGGCGCGGGTCTGGTACGGCGGCATGCAATTCGCCCTGGCGCTGTTCGCCGTGCTGGCCTTTCGCCGAGCGGAATGGCTGTCGGCCGGCCTGCTGCTGGTGGCCTTCGTGCAGCTGACGCTGTTCGTGGTGCGGCTGATCAGCGGCGTGCTGGGCGAGTCGGCCACCGCCGAGCTGGATCTCTATTCCCAGGGCTATCGCCTGGTGATCGGCATCCTGGCCCTGCTGGCGCTGCGCGCCCACCGCCGCCACGAGCAGCGGGAGCTGGAGAATCGCCGCCTCTACCAGGGCCAGTAGGCGGACCGGCGCCAGCCGCTAGCGTCCGGGACGGGGCCGCGCGGTGTCGATCTGATCGCTGCGGCTCAGGCCCAGGGTCAGTTGGCGACAGAGGTCGAGGAATTCGACCATGGCCCCGGTCTGGTACTTCTGCTTGTGCCAGATGAAGCAGAACTGGCGACGCAGATCCAGGGTCGGCGTCGCGATGGGCACCAGGGTGCCGCGGGCGAAGGCATCGCGCAGCGCCAGCCGCGACAGGCAGCCGATGCCCAGCCCCGACTCCACCGCGCGCAGGATGGCCTCGGTGTGTTCCAGTTCCAGGCGCACGTCCAGTGGCTGGGCATGGTGCCGCATGGCCTGGTCGAAGGTCAGGCGGGTGCCGGAGCCCTGTTCGCGCAGGATCCAGGCCTGGGCTTCCAGCTCGGCCTGGGCGGCCTGTCTGCCTGCCAGGGCGTGTCCGGGCGCGCAGAACGCCACCAGTTCGTCCTCGATCCAGGGTTGCACCTCCAGATCCGGATGCTGGCAGTCGCCCTCGATCAGGCCGAGGTCGATGTCATGGTTGGCGATGCGCTGCACCACGCTGGCGGTGTTGTGCACGTGCAGCCGCACCCGGCAGTCGGGATGGCGCTGCATGAAGTCGCCCAGCAGCAGGGTGGCCAGGTAGTTGCCGATGGTAAGGGTCGCGCCGACCTCCAGGGAGCCGAAGCCGGTCTTGCCGCGCAGCAGGTTTTCCACCTCGGCGCTGCGATCAAGCAGGGCCACCGCCTTGGGCAGCAACTGGCGGCCCAGGGCGTTGAGTGTCAAACGCTTGCCGGCGCGGTCGAACACCCGGCAGTCGAATTGCCGTTCCAGTTCGCCGAGGGCGGTACTGGTGGCCGACTGCGACAGACTGAGCGCCTCGGCCGCCCGGGAAACGCTTTCCTGGCGGGCCACGGCGACGAAGACCTCGAGTTGACGCAACGTAAATCTCATATCTGCCTTTTGGATAACCTATATTCGAATTATTCATTTCACGGATATTTTCCCCCTCTATAAACTGTCGCGCAATTTCTATCCAGCCCCGGGCTGTACCGATTTTTCCTGGAGTCATCGATGAGCAACCTGTACACCGAGCGCGTCCTGAGCGTTCATCACTGGAACGAAACCCTGTTCAGCTTCAAGACCACCCGCAATGCGGGCCTGCGTTTCGAGAACGGTCAGTTCGTGATGATCGGCCTGGAGACCGAAGGCGGTCGTCCGCTGATGCGTGCCTACAGCATCGCCAGCCCCAACTATGAAGAGCACCTGGAGTTCTTCAGCATCAAGGTACCGGACGGCCCCCTGACCTCGCGCCTGCAGCACCTCAAGGAAGGCGACAACCTGATGGTCAGCCGCAAGCCCACCGGCACCCTGATCCTCAGTGACTTGAAGCCCGCCAAGCACCTCTACCTGCTGAGCACCGGCACCGGCATGGCGCCCTTCCTGAGCACCATCCAGGATCCGGAGACCTACGAGCGCTTCGAGAAGGTGATCCTGGTCCACGGCGTGCGCTACGTGAACGAACTGGCCTACGCCGACTTCATCACCAAGACCCTGCCGGAGCACGAATTCATCGGCGACCTGGTCCGCGAGAAGCTGGTCTACTACCCCCTGGTCACCCGCGAGGAATTCCGCAACCAGGGTCGTCAGACCGACCTGATGCGCAGCGGCAAGCTGTTCGCGGACATCGGCCTGCCGCCGATCAATCCGCAGGACGACCGCGCCATGATCTGCGGCAGCCCGAGCATGCTGGACGAGACCAGCGCCGTGCTGAACGAATTCGGCCTGACCATCTCGCCGCGCATGGGCGATCCGGGCGACTACCTGATCGAGCGCGCCTTCGTCGAGAAGTAACGCGACCCGGCTCCCCGAAAACCCGCCCTCCGGCGGGTTTTTCGTTTCCGCGGCCCGGTGGGCTGAACTCCCCCGGCGCCGGACCGGTCGGTTGCTGCAAGGCGTGTCATGGCGACACGCCATTGCCGGGAGCCCCCATGAAGCCCTATGTGATCTGCCATATGATGTCGTCGGTCGACGGTCACGCCCTCACCGACGGCTGGGACCGCGCTGTCAAGAAACAGGCCGATGCCACCTACGAGCGCCTGGCCGAGCGCTTCGAATTCGACGCCTGGGCCTGTGGCCGGGTGACCATGGAAGAGATCGCCCACGGCGAGGGCTATCCCACCGGCGTCGCCCAGGCGCCCATCCCGCGTACCCACCATTTCGCCCGGCGCGACGCCGCGAAGTACGCCATCGCCATCGATCCCCAGGGCAAGGTGGCCTGGAAGAAGAATGAGGCCCTGGATTCCCATGTGGTGGCAGTGCTCACCGAAGGGGTCAGCGACGACTACCTGACGCACCTGCAGAACATCGACGCCTCCTATGTCTTCGGCGGCAAGGACGAACTGGATCTGAGCGCCGTGCTGGAGCTGCTGAACGCCGAACTGGGCATCGAGCGCCTGGTGGTGGAGGGCGGCCCCCACGTCAGCGGCTCCTTTGTCGCCGCCGGCCTGGTGGACGAGATCAGCGTGCTGATCATCCCGCTGGTGGATGGCCGCGGTGCCCATCCGGCCTCCTTCGAGATCGCCGAGCAGGCCTGGCAACAGCCGCTCTACCTCAAGCTGGACGCGGCCGAAGCCCAGGACGACGGCAGCGTCTGGCTGCGTTATCGCCGCGGCTAGCCGAGCGCCTTGGCCAGGGCCAGGGCGTCGGCATCCGCTTCCGCCTGGGCTTCTGCCTGGGCCTGCAACGGACAGACCCCGCTGGCATAGCGGGCGATCACCTCGGGCACCTGGGCCAGGGGCACCGGGCGGCTGATGTGGTAGCCCTGGATGAAGTCGCAGCCCAGGGCGCACAGCAGCCGTAGCTGCTCCAGGTGTTCGACGCCCTCGGCGGTGACCTTGAGCTTGAGCGGTCGGGCCATGCCGATGATGGCCTGGACGATCTGGTGATCGGCATTGCCCTCGGCCAGCCCGGTGACGAAGGAGCGATCGATCTTCACGGTGTCGATCGGCAGGCGCTTGAGATAGGCCAGCGAGGAGTAACCGGTGCCGAAGTCGTCGATGGACACCGTCACGCCCAGGTCGCGGATGCGCTGCAGCAATTCGGCGGTGGGCTGGACGTTCTTGACCAGGGCGTTCTCGGTGACCTCCAGCTCCAGCCGTCGCGGCGATAGCTGGTGGTCGTCCAGGCGCCAGGCGATCTGCCCGGGCAGGGCGTCGTTGCTCAGGCTGAGCGCCGAGCAATTCACCGCGATGCGCAGGTCCGCCAGGCCGGCGGCGCTCAGCTCGGCCAGGTCTTGGCAGGCGCGCTTGAGCACCCAGGCGTCCAGCTCCTCGATGAAGCCGTTGGCCTCGGCCACGCCGAGAAAGCAGTTGGGCGCCAGCATGCCCAGGCGCGGATGATCCCAGCGGATCAGGGCTTCGGCCTTGTCCAGCTGGCCGCTGGCGACGTCGAGGATCGGTTGGTAGTAGAGCTGCAGGCCGCGTTCCTCGACCAGCGCCTCGCGCAATTCGGCTTCCAGCTCCAGTTGCAGCGAGATCTTCTCGCGCAGGGTCTCGTCGAAGAAGCTGTAGGTGTTGCGGCCATTGCCCTTGGACAGATAGAGCGCGAGATCCGCGCTCTTGAGCAGTTCTTCGCAGCAGCCGCCGTCGCGGGGATAGAGGCTGATGCCGATGCTGGTGGTCATCACCAGGGTGCGGTTGCCGATGGTGACCGGATTGCGCAGCCGCTCCAGGATGCGCTGGGCCAGGTGCCGGGCTTCCTCGGGGCCGGCGAGGCTGGCGAGGATGCAGAATTCGTCGCCGCCGAAG
Source organism: Pseudomonas oryzihabitans (assembly GCF_014522265.1). Classification (GTDB taxonomy): domain Bacteria; phylum Pseudomonadota; class Gammaproteobacteria; order Pseudomonadales; family Pseudomonadaceae; genus Chryseomonas; species Chryseomonas aestiva. Next base: position 259,900 of record NZ_CP017024.1, on the reverse strand, counting down.
CGGGCCACCAGATCGCCTTCGCGCACCGCGTCGCGAATGATCCTGGCCATGGCCACCAGCAGCTGGTCGCCAGCGTCGTGGCCGAGGCTGTCGTTGATGCGCTTGAAGTGATCGATGTCGAGAAACATCACCCCCAGGCTGCGCCCCTGCTGGGCGTGGCGTTCGAGGATCTCGGCGAAGGCCTGGTTGAAGGCGCGGCGATTGTGTAGGTCGGTGAGGGGATCGTAGTGCGCCGCCTGTTGCAGCGAAGCGCGGGCTTCGTCGAGCTGGCCGACCAGGGAATTGACCCGCTCCAGGTCGTTTTCCTTGCGCTGCAGCTGGCGATCCGCCCAGGCCGCGCCAAGGCCGCCGATCCCCAGGAGCAGGGCGATGATGGCGATGCCGACGCCGAGCTGCCAGGAATTGCTGGCGCCTTGCAGGGTGCTTTCGGTCTCGGCGGGGGCGATCAGCACCATGGACCACATGCCGGTGAAATGCATGGCGGCGATCGCCAGGCCCATCACCAGGGCGGTGGCGATGCGCAGCCAGCGATAGATGCCGGTGTAGTGGCGGCGAAAGATCTGGATCAGTTGCAGGGCGGCGAAGCTGGCCCCTACGGCGATGCCGATCGACAACAGGAAGGGCAGCGGGCGATAGAGCACCACCGCCTCGGTATGTACCGCGGCCATGCCGGTGTAGTGCATGAGCACGATGCCCAGGCTCAGCACCGTGCCGGCCTTGAGCCGCTGACCCAGGGTGAGGTCGGGCTGACTGAGGGCGGGCATGGCCATGAGTCCGGCCAGCACCACGATCAGCAGCGAGGCCACGGTGATGAAGAGGTCGTAGTGCACCCGGGTGGGCACGGTGAAGGCCAGCATGGCGATGAAGTGCATGCCCCAGACGCCAAAGCCAAAGCTCAGGGCGCCCATCAGACTCCAGGCACGCCGCCGCGCCAGGGTACGGGTCTGGCCGATGCGCTCGGCGAACACCAGGGTGACGTAGCAGGCACTGACCGCGACGAGATAGGCGAGCGTCACCAGCCAGCCATCATGCTGGCCGTGCAGGTGCACCTGCTCCTGGGCAAGAGGGGCGACAAGGAAGTCGAGTCCCAGCCAATTGTTCATTCCGTGGCCTCGGCAGGAAGTCTGGCGCGGCTGGATGAAGACGGCCCGGCGGGATCTCCGTCCGGGTAGGTTTCACCACGGCAACCTGCGCTCTGAGGTTAGCTTGCCTTGCCCTATCGGCGTGGTGAAGAGGGGCTTGAGGCCAGCGTCATGCAGTTAGCGCGCGAGGTGTTTTTGAAGCGGAAAAGTCACTTCGCCACCCGGCAGACGCAGGTCAGGGAAGCGCTCTGGATAGCTAGCTAGCGACTTTTTGATATCACCTGGCTAGCATGATGACCGTTCGTCGAACAGGGTGCTGACGAACGGTCACGGAAGCGGGAAACCGGCCAAAAAGGGCCGACGTGAAAGGATTCAGCTGACCACCCGGTAGCAGGGCTCGTAGGCCGCGCCGCCCGGCAGCTTCATGCGGTGCTGCTCGACGAAGGCCTGCAGCAGCCGATCCAGCGGACGCATGATGTCGGGATCGCCATGGATCTCGTAGGGCCCGCGCTCCTCGATCAGCTGGATGCCCTTGGCCTTGACGTTGCCGGCGACAATGCCGGAAAAGGCGCGGCGCAGGTTGGCGGCCAGCTCATGGGGCGGCACGGCATGGGTCAGCTGCAGCGCGGCCATGTTCTCGTGGGTGGGATCGAAGGGACGCTGGAAGCTTTCCTCGATGCGCAGCAGCCAGTTGAAGTGGAAGGCGTCGTGGCGCTCGCGACGGAATTGCTTGACCGCCTTGAGGCCCTGGGCCATCTGCCGGGCCACCTCGACCGGATCGTTGACCACGATCTGATAGTGGCGCTGGGCGGCTTCGCCCAGGGTGGCGCCGATGAAGGCGTGCAGCTGCTCCAGGTAGGGCGCGGCGCTCTGCGGCCCGGTGAGCACCACCGGGAAGGGGATGTCCTGGTTGTCCGGGTGCATGAGGATGCCCAGCAGGTAGAGGAACTCCTCCGCCGTGCCAGCGCCGCCCGGGAAGATGATGATGCCGTGGCCCGCGCGGACGAAGGCCTCCAGGCGCTTCTCGATGTCGGGCAGGATCACCAGTTCGTTGACGATGGGATTGGGCGCCTCGGCGGCGATGATGCCTGGCTCGGTAAGGCCCAGGTAGCGACCGCCCTGCAGGCGCTGCTTGGCGTGGGCGATGGTGGCGCCCTTCATCGGCCCCTTCATCACGCCCGGGCCGCAGCCGGTGCAGATGTCCAGGCTGCGCAGGCCGAGTTCGTGACCGACCTTCTTGGTGTACTTGTATTCCTCGGTGCTGATGGAGTGACCACCCCAGCACACCACCATCTTCGGCTCGACGCCCGCGCGCAGGGTGCGGGCGTTGCGCAGCAGGTGGAAGACGTAGTCGGTGATGCCCTCGGAGCTTTCCAGATCGATGCGCAGGCTGCTCTGTTCGCTCTCGGTGTAGACGATGTCGCGCAGGGCGCTGAACAGCATCTCGCGGGTGCTGGCGATCATCTCGCCGTCGACGAAGGCGTCGGCCGGGGCGTTGATCAGTTCCAGGCGTACGCCGCGGTCCTGCTGATGGATGCGGATCTCGAAGTCCTGGTAGGCCTCGAGGATGGTCTTGGCGTTGTCGCTGTGGGCGCCGGTGTTGAGGATGGCCAGGGCGCACTGGCGAAAGAGCTGGTAGAGGTTGCCCGAGCCGGCGGCGCTGAGCTGCTGGACCTCGCGCTGGGAAAGGGTCTCCAGGCTGCCCTTGGGGCTGACCTGAGCGTTGATGACCTGTCTGCTTGGAGCCATAGATGCTTCCCTATCGGTGATACGGCCGAACGGCGGCCGTAGCCGGGTGCGGATCGCCTCATGCGATCCGGCAATGTCATTGTTGGGGCCTTGGCCGCCGGAATGCAAACCGGGCGGCGTCAGGACGCCGCGGTCACATCCAGCACCCGGATCTGATGCGCGGTCGGATAGTGCCAGTGCACCTCCACATCCCAGAGGCGCACCCCGTAGCGGCGCTCGGGCGCCGGCACCTGGTAGGCCGGCCGGGGGTCCTGGGCCAGGCACTGCTCGATCAGCTCGGCCAGGGGCTCGCCCAGGCGCTGGCCGTGGGCCTCGGCCTGGACCCGCGCCGCATCCGCCCAGCCCACCGCCAGGGCTGGCGGCGGCGCCTCGGCGATGGCGTTGCGGGCGCCCGGCGGGCTGTCGGCGTAGGGGACATAGGGCTTGATGTCCAGCACCGGGGTGCCGTCGAGCAGATCGATCCCCGAGAGCAGCAGCCGCCCCGGTTCCAGGCCGTCGAGGCGGACTACCGACTGGCCGATGCCGTTGGGCCTGTGGGTGGCGCGGGTGGCGAAGACGCCCAGGTAGCGATTGCCCCCCAGGCGCGGTGGCCGCACCCGCAGGCGCGGCTGGCTTTCCAGCGCCTGGTGGAAGAGGAACAGCAGCCAGACATGGCTGACGCCTGCCAGGCCCTCCACCGCCTCGGGCCGGTCGAAGGGCGGCAGCAGTTCCAGCACGCCACGGGCGGCCGGGGCCAGCGCGGGTTGCCGGGGAATGGCGAATTTCTCCTTGAAGCAGGAGCGGACGTGGCCGATGGGGGTGACGCTGTACTGCATGGGGCGGGGCCGTCTGACGCAGGGCCGGTCATTATGCCCTGCCCGAAGCCTCCGCGACCGCCGCGGCCGACGCCTCGCCGGCGTTGCGGCGCACCCCGCGCAGATTCATCGCCGCCAGGCCCAGCTGCAGCACGATCAGGGCATAGGCCTCGGCCTGCAGGCCCCAGGCGATCCACAGGCCGTTGCTCAGCAGGAAGACCCAGAAGCCGAGGTTGCGCCGGCCCTGGCGCTGGGAGGCCACCAGCCAGGCGGCGAGCAGGGTGATGGCCATGGCCGGCCATTGCAGCAGATCGAGCGCTTCCATGGAGAACCTTCAAAAGAATGACTAATGAAGGTGAGCCTTGGAAAGCGTTCCGAGTTCCGGGCGCCGGATTCAGGGCGCCGGGTGGCGCGCTCGGGCGTAGGCGATGAAGCCGTCGATATCGGCGCTGCACAGGTGTTCGCCGGCAGCCAGGATCTCGGCTTCGGGCCAGTCCCACCAGGCGATGTCGAGCAGCGCCTGGCAGGTGGCCTCGGCAAAGCGCCACTTGATGAAGCGTGCCGGATTGCCGCCCACCACCGCATAGGGCGGTACGTCGCGGGTGACCACGGCACCGGCGGCCACCACGGCGCCATGGCCGATGGTGACGCCGGAGAGGATCAGCGCATCGGTGCAGATCCAGCAGTCGCTGCCGATCACCACGTCGCCGCGGGTGCCGCCGTAGTCCCTGATGTGAGCCAGATCGTCGACGAAGGCGGGGAAGGGATAGGTGGTCACCCAGTCCAGCCGGTGCAGGCCGCCGAGGAGGATGCGCACGCCCTCGGCGATGGAGGTGTAGCGACCCAGGCGCAGGGTGGCGCCTTCCTTGAGATCGAACACCTTTGGCGCACCATAGGTGCCGGCGCCGATCTCGTAGTCGGGCAACTCGCGGCGCAGGCGCGCCGTGCGCTGATGCAGGCGGGGCAGGGCGGCCAGGGCCTGGCGTTCACGTTTCTTGCGCAGCTTGTCGAGAAAACCCATGGCGATGCCCTGGCGAAAAGTATCCGGCAGGATACCGAAGCGCCCGGGCCGCGCTCAATCGTCGGGGTCGGGTTGATCGCCCGCGAGCACCGGCAGGCCCAGCTGGTCGGCGAGATCCTGGAGATCACTGGCTTCCAGATCCCAGCCGCCGCTGGACACCTCGCCACCCGCCGGGCCCTTTTCCCGGGGGCGCTGGATGAAGGAGGTGGCCAGCCCCAGCTCCTTGGCCGCCTGCAGGTCGCCGTTGTGGGCAGCGCAGAGCATTACCTGTTCCGGTTGCAGGTCGAGCAGGGCGCAGGCGCCCAGATAGACCTCCGCGGCCGGCTTGTAGCGCTGGAAGAGATCGGCGCCAAACAGCATGTCCCAGGGCAGTCCGGCATGGCGGGCCATGTCCAGCAGCAGGCTGACGTTGCCATTGGACAGGGCGCAGACCGGATAGCCCTGGCGCAGCCGCGTGAGACCCGGCACGGCATCGGGCCAGGGGGTCAGCTGGTGCCAGAGGCGATTGATCCAGGCCACCTCGGCGGTGGTCAGGCCCACCAGCCCATGGCGTGGCAGCAATTCGTCCAGCGCCAGGCGATGGACCTCGTCGAGGGGCAGCCAGGGCAGGCTGCGGGCGGCGATCTGCGGCAGGATGGCCTCGTAGGCTTCGGCACGCCAGGCATCGGCCAGCCGCTCCCAGTCGCCCCGGACGCCATGCTTGGCCGACAGCCCCTGCAGGCCCTCGACCAGGCTGCCGCGCCAGTCCACCACGGTGCCGAAGACATCGAAAAGTAGCGCCCGAACGGTCGTCGTCATGGGTAGACTCCTGCGGAAGGTTGTCTCCACCAGACGGAGCACGCATGACCGGGGTTCCCCGGAGTGCCCGAAGGTCACCTCTCGCCAAAGGATCCCTGCATGACACTGCGTCACCTCAGCCACTGGGTGTTCGACCTGGACGGCACCCTGACCCTGGCGGTACACGACTTCGCCGCCATTCGCCGGCACCTGGGCATTCCCGAGCAGGCCGACATCCTCCACCACCTGGCCGAGCTGCCGGCCACCGAGCGCGAGGCCAAGCACGCCTGGCTGTTCGAGCACGAACGCGAACTGGCCGTCGCCGCGCGCCCGGCACCGGGTGCGGTGGCCCTGATCCGTCGCCTGCACGAAGAGGGTCGCCCGCTGGGCATCCTCACCCGCAATGCCCGCGACCTGGCGCTGCTGACCCTGGCCGCCATCGGCCTGGAGGACTGCTTCGATCCGCCTGCCGTGCTGGGGCGCGACGAGGCGGCGCCCAAGCCCGATCCGGGTGGCCTGCTGCGGCTGGCCGACCTCTGGCAGGTGGCGCCGGCCCGCCTGGTGATGGTCGGCGATCACCGCTACGACCTGGAGTGCGGACGGGCCGTGGGCTGCCACACCCTGCAGGTCAATCAGCCGGGCGATCCCTGGCCGGCGGCGCGTGACCAGCGCTTCGACACCTGCGCGGAGATACTGGCGGCGCTCTGACGCTGGAAATCTGCCCGTTAGGCGTAAATAGTCTGTTGTTTACCGGGTCGCTGGCTAAGATGCCGACTTCGGGTCCAGGTCGTGCCAGCCGTATGAGCCTCCACACGCTTTCGAGCGATCAGCCGTTCTCCGGCGATCTGCGCCAGTACGAGCGCCAGACGCTGGAAAGCCTTGCCACCGGGCTGCCCCTGACCCAGGTGCTGCACGCGCTGCTGCAGCGGGTGGAGGCCCTGGCCCAGGTCCGCCTGCATGCCTGCATTTTGTTGCTCAGCGAGGATGGTCGCTATCTGCAGGACGGCATCGCGCCGAGTCTGCCGGACGCCTACAGCCGCGATCTCGGTCGCCTGGAGATCGGCCCGCTGGCGGGCTCCTGTGGCACCGCCGCCTACCGCCGCGAAGCCGTCTATGTCGAGGACATCGCCTGCGATCCGCTATGGGCTGGCGCTCGCGACCTGGCGCTGCGCTATGGCCTGCGCGCCTGCTGGTCGATGCCGCTGCTGGCCCTGGATGGTCGGTTGCTGGGCACCTTCGCCAACTATTTCCTCGAGCCGCGACGCCCCCTGGCCGCCGAGCGCGACGCCTTCCGCCTGGTCACCGAGACCGCCGCCCTGGCCATCGAGCGCCATCAGGCGGATCTGCTGCTGCGCGAGAGTGAAGACCACTATCGGCACCTGGTGGAACTCAATCCCCAATACACCTGGACCTGCGATCCCGGTGGTCGGCGCATGGTTTTCTCGCCGCGCTGGCAGCAGCTGACCGGCCAGCCGGTACTGGAAGCCGAGAGCTTCTGGGCGCTGCTGCATCCGGACGACCGCCGGACGACCCGGCAGGCCTGGGACGCCGCGCGCAGCGCCGGTCAGGCCTACGACCGGGAGCACCGGGTACGGGTGGCGGACGGCAGCCACTGCTGGCTGCGCACCCGTGCCTATCCGCGGCGCGATGAAGCGGGCGCCGTGATCCGCTGGTATGGCACCAGCGAAGACATCGATGACCGCCGCGAGGCCGAGGAAGCCCTGCGCCGCGAACGCGCCACCCTGGAGCTCCAGGTGCGGGCACGAACCGCCGAACTGGAGGAGCGCAATCGCCAGCTGCGCGAAGAGATGCAGAATCGCGCCCAGGCCGAGGAGCTGCTGCGCCAGGCGCAGAAGATGGAAGCCGTGGGCCAGCTCACCGGCGGCATCGCCCATGACTTCAACAACCTGCTGGCCGGCATCCAGGCCAGCCTGGATCTCATGCGCCGCCGCCTGGCGCCGGAGGCGCTGAGCGGGGTCGGCGGTCTGCTCGATACCGCCACCCAGTCGGTGGGCCGGGGCGCCAGTCTGACCCATCGGCTGCTGGCCTTTTCCCGCCGCCAGACGCTCAATCCCCAGGCGGTGGACGTCACCCGGCTGATCGGCGATTTCCAGGAGTTGCTGCGGCACAGCCTGGGGCCGCAGATCCGCTGCCAGCTCGAACTGGACGCCGAACTCTGGCTGGTCGATGCCGATCCGCACCAGCTGGAAAATGCCCTGCTCAACCTGGCCATCAACAGCCGCGATGCCATGCCGGCGGGGGGTAACCTGACCATCCGCGCACGCAACTGGGTGCAGTCCGACGCCGATCCGGCGCTGCCGGCGGGCGACTACCTGCTGATCGAGGTGGGCGACGATGGCGTGGGCATGACGCCATCGGTTCTGGAAAGGGTCTTCGAGCCCTTCTTCACCACCAAGCCGGTGGGCCAGGGCTCGGGCCTGGGGCTGTCCATGATCTATGGCTTCGTCCGCCAGTCCCGTGGCCAGGTCAGCGTGACCAGCGCGCCGGGGCAGGGCTGCCGGGTGAGGCTGCTGCTGCCGCGCCATCCGGCCCTGGCCGTCCAGGCCGCCCTTGCCGTGGCCAGCGCCCCGACCGCCCGAGCGCTGCCCGATGTGCGGGTGCTGCTGGTGGAAGACGATGCGGTCATTCGCCAGTTGCTGGCGCAGCTGTGCGTCGACCTCGGCTGGCGTTATCGCGACGCCGTCGATGCCGAAGCGGCGCTGGCGGCGCTGCGCGAAGGCGAGGGCTTCGACCTGCTGATCACCGATGTCGGATTGCCGGGGTTGAACGGCCGCTTGCTGGCCGGGGCGGCCCGTACCCTCAGACCCCACCTGCCGATTCTCTTCATCACCGGTTATGCGGCGGGCAACGAACCGCCCGTGCCCCTGGTCGGCGAGCGCATGGCGCTGCTGGGCAAACCCTTCACCCTGGAGGCCCTGGTCGCCCAGGTGCAGGAGCTGCTGGACGCGCCTGCGGCCCTGGAGCGCTGAGGCTAGTCGTCGGCGCCGAACAGCGCCCGGCGTCCGGCGGGCGAGGTGAAGATGGCGTCGCCGTTGTGGCCGACGCCGGGGACCTCGACCAGCCGCTGGCGCAGCCCCGGATGACGGCCTTGCAGGTAACGGTAGTAATTCAGCCCGCGGGCCAGGCGATAGGGACCCTGGGCCTCGGCGGCGCAGCCCTTGTCCAGCGCCGGATGGTTGGGATTGGTGTCCTCGGCGCCCAGCAGATAGGTGAGGTCGAGTCCCGCATAGTGCTGCTCCAGGCTCGCCGCCGGGCGTCCTTCGGCATAGGCCGGCAGGCCCTGCATGCCGTATTTCCAGGTGTCGAAATCCGGGCAGCTGGCGGCGTCGGCGAAGGGCCCGGGCTGGCCCTGGGCATCCGGACGGCGGGCATCGAAATAGGCATAGGACGACGGATTGGCCACCACGTATCTCAGGCGGATGCCGCGGGCGGCGAGGGCGCGCTCGCCCTGACCGAGCACGGCATAGCGCTGCACCACCTGGCCACCGCCGGAATGCCCGGCGATCACCACCTCCTGCAGATTGGGCAGCAACCGGCGCTCCGCCAGCCGTGCGAGCAGGGCGTCGAACACGGCGAAGCTGCTCAGCGGCTGCGGACCCAGGGCGGGTTCGCCACCCATCCAGGCATTGCCCTGCCAGCGCAGCAGGGTGTCCGGCAGCTGATGCCGCTGGACATCCGTTTCGTTGAGGAACTGTGGGGCGATCACCAGGGTGTCCGCCGCGGCGCCGGCCGCCGCCGTGGCCGTCTCGCCGGAACGGAAATAGGTCGCGGCATTGCGCAGACGGCCATGCACGATCACCAGGGCGCGGCGGATTTCCGGATGGGGCTGGCTCCAGTCCGCCGACAGCTGCAGGGTAGCCTGCGCCTGGCCGATCGGTAGCCGGTCGCTGACGATGCGGGCGACCCCCTCACGAGGCGCCGCCAGGGCGGAGCCCCAGGCCAGGGCCAGGCACAGCGCGAGCAGGCGACGCATCGAGGGCTCCCGGTAGAGGTCAGAGCGTCTTGGCGGCGAAGGTGTCGCAGCTCTCCACCTTGCCACTGTCGAAGCCCGCGCGGAACCACTTGACCCGTTGCGCGGAGCTGCCATGGGTGAAGGAATCCGGTACCACGCGGCCCTGGGACTGGCGTTGCAGGCGGTCGTCGCCAATGGCGTTGGCGGCGTTCAGCGCCTTCTCCAGGTCACCCGGCTCCAGCCAGTTCAGCCGCTTCTGGGCATCGTTGGCCCAGACCCCGGCATAGCAGTCGGCTTGCAATTCCAGGCGCACCGACAATCCGGTGGCACCCTCGGTGGGAATGCCGCGACGGCGCGCCGCTTCCATCTTGCTGGTGGTGCCGGTGAGGTTCTGCACATGGTGGCCGACCTCGTGGGCGATCACGTAGGCACGGGCGAAATCGCCATCGGCGCCGAAGCGCTGCTGCAGTTCCTGGAAGAAGGTGAGGTCCAGGTAGACCTTGCTGTCGACCGGGCAATAGAAGGGACCGCTGGCCGCGGTGGCGCCACCGCAACCGGACTGCACCTGGCCGTTGAACAGCACCAGCTTGGGCGGCTGATACTGCTCGCCATGGGCCTGGAAGATGCGCGTCCAGGTGTTTTCGGTCTCGCCCAGCACCACGCGGACGAAGTCCACCTGGCGATTGTCGGCCGGCGCGGTGGTCTCCTGCTGGCTCGGCGCGCTCTGGCCGCTGAGGCTGATCAGGTTGCCGAGGATCTGCGTCGGACTCTGGCCGCTGAGCAGGCCGAACACCACCACCAGGGCCACGCCACCCAGCCCGAGGCCGCCGCCGATCTTCATGCCGCGTCCACCGCTGGCCTGTTGCACGTTGTCGCTACGTTGTCCCTTGTCCCACTGCATGGCGGCCGCCTCGTGATTGTCGTTATCGCTTGCTTCTACCCGAAAAGTGTCTGCGCTCGGTGATGCTTCGTTGAAAAGCCCTTCGGAATGCTCATTTACCGCTCGTAAATTCCGCTTCCTCAGGACTTTTCGCCTCGCCTGACCTTCGCTCGACGACTTTTCGGACAGAAGCTAGGACCGCAGGGCGCGCCAAAAATGCGTTACCGGAAATGACAACGCCCGCGACGGGCGCGGGCGTTGACGGCGGAGCGGAGCGCGGGATCAGGCCGCGGTCTGGCCCTGCTTGAGGCTTTGCATGTCGATCACGAAGCGGTACTTCACATCGCTCTTGAGCATGCGCTCATAGGCTTCGTTGATGTCCTGGATGGCGATCTGCTCGATGTCCGAGACGATGCCGTGCTTGGCGCAGAAGTCCAGCATCTCCTGGGTCTCGCGGATGCCACCGATGAGCGAACCGGCCAGCTGGCGGCGCTTCATCACCAGGTTGAACACGCTGGGCGCCGGGTGCGGCTCGGCGGGTACGCCGACCAGGGTCATGGTGCCGTCCCACTTGAGCAGGGTGAGGAAGGCGTCCAGGTTGTGCGGCGCGGCCACGGTGTTGAGGATGAAGTCGAAGCTGTTCGCGTGGGCGGCCATCTCGTCTTCGTTCTTCGACACCACCACCTCGTCGGCGCCCAGGCGCAGGGCGTCGTCCTTCTTGTTGGCGCTGGTGGTGAAGAGCACCACGTGGGCACCCATGGCATGGGCGATCTTCACGCCCATGTGGCCCAGGCCACCCAGGCCGACGATGCCGACCTTCTTGCCCGGACCGACCTTCCAGTGGGCCAGCGGCGAATAGGTGGTGATGCCGGCGCACAGCAGCGGCGCCACGGCGGCCAGGTTCTCGGTGTGGCTCACCTTGAGCACGAACTTCTCGTTGACCACGATGTGGTCGGAGTAGCCGCCCTGGGTGTTCTCGCTGCCGCCGTAGAGGTTGCCGTTGTAGGTGCCGGTGAAGCCGTTCTCGCAATAGGATTCTTCGCCGGCATCGCAGGGGGCGCAGTGCTGGCAGCTGTCGACCATGCAGCCGACGCCGACGCTGTCGCCGACCTTGAAGTTCTTCACGTGGGCACCGACCGCCGTCACCTTGCCGACGATCTCGTGGCCGGGCACGGAGGGGAAGAGGGTGTTGTTCCACTCGTTGCGTGCGGTGTGCAGGTCCGAATGGCAGACGCCGCAGAAGAGGATGTCGATCTGCACGTCGTGGGCGCCGGGTTCGCGCCGCTCGAAGGAGTAGGGCGCCAGGGGCTGGTCGGCGGACTGGGCAGCGTAGCCTTGGGCTTGGCTCATGAGATACCTCATCTAGGTGGTGGAACCGGGGGGGGGGTGGAACGTCGCGGCTAGGCGGACCTGGCCAGGTGACAAACCGCCGATCCTGCTGAGCCAGAGCCGACGGCGCCAATCGATCGTCTCGATAATCGTCATGCCGCCCATCGATGGAACTCATGGACGGGCGGGGGTGCGAGAGTTTACGACCGGGGTGCCCGCGCGGATGTTCCCGCTCCCGGCGCGGCAGCCGGGACCGGTCGTCGCGCGGTCGTGGCTAGCGCGCAAGCTTCGGTGCCACGGTAGGCAGCAGGCGACTGGCCAGATGCTCCAGCAACAGCCGGACCCGCGGCAGGGTCTCGCGACTGCGCGGCCACACCAGGTTGATCGGCGAGCCTTCGACGCCGTGCTCGGGCAGCACGTCCACCAGGGCGCCGCTGGCCAGGTGCGTGGCGATCAGCCAGGTCGGCAACTGGGCGATGCCATGCCCGGCCAGGGCGGCCAGCACCTCGCCTTCGCCATCACCCACCACCAGGCGCGGCTGGAACACCCAGCGTTCGCTGTCGCCGGGCTGCTCGCCGCGCAACTGCCAGGGGCTGATCAGGCCGTCGGCCTGGCGAAAGCCGATGCACTGGTGATCGACCAGCTCCGCCGGGGTCCGGGGTCGGCCATGCTGGGCGAGATAGGCCGGAGCGGCGCAGAAGACCTGGCGCTGGGTGCCGAGGAACCGATGCCCCAGGCTGGCCGGCCAGGCGTCGGAGCCGCCGATGCGCACCAGGATGTCGATGCCCTCGTGGACCGGATCGACGAAGCGATCCGACAGCGACAGATCCGGTTGCAACAGCGGATAGCGATGCAGCAGCTCCAGGATCAGTGGCAGCACATGCAGGCGGCCATAGGAGGCGGGCAGGTCGATGCGCACCCGGCCATGGGGCTCGCCATCCTGGGCGGTCAGCCCCAGCTCGGCCTGTTCCAGCTCGGCCAGCACCCCGGTGCAGGTGCGATAGAAACTGGCGCCGGCCTCGGTCAGGGTCAGGCGGCGGGTGGTGCGCTGGAACAGCCGCACGCCCAGGCGGCTCTCCAGGCGGGCCACGCTCTTGCCGATGGCCGAGCCGGTGAGATTGAGGCGCTCGCCGGCCGCGGTGAAGCTGCCGAGGTCGGCCACGGTGACGAAGACGTCGAGGCCCTTGAGGCGTTCGGAGGAATACAAGGCTGGCTCCCGATTACGGAATCTGATTCCTGTTAAACAGGAATTTATACCCAGGATACGCCGTTAATTCTCCAATAGGCTGGAATCAACCCTGAGACAAGGCACTCCCTTATCTACAGCGCCTGCGACCGTCGCAGGCCGTCTCTCACCCCTATTTGGAGGTTTCATGCGCAAGGGCACCGCTCTCATCGTCGGCGTGACCGGCATTTCCGGCTACAACCTGGCCAACACCCTGGTCGCCTCAGGCTGGACCGTCTACGGTCTGGCACGCAAGCCGGTGGCGCAGGAAGGCGTCATCCCGGTCGCCGCCGACCTGCTCGACGCCGCGTCCACCCGCCAGGCCCTGGCCGGTCTGCCGATCAGCCATGTGTTCTTCTGCACCTGGACCCGGCGTGCCACCGAGAAGGAAAACGTCGAGGCCAATGGCGCCATGATGGACAACCTCTGCCAGGCCCTGGACGGCGCGCCGCTGCAGCACCTGGCGCTGGTCACCGGTACCAAGCACTACCTGGGTTCCTTCGAGGAATACGGCAGTGGCAAGGCCGAGACGCCTTTCCGTGAAAGCGAACCGCGCCAGGCCGGCGCCAACTTCTACTACACCCTGGAAGACATCCTCTTCGCCGCCGCCGAGCGGCACGGCTTCGGCTGGAGCGTGCACCGCTCCCATAGCATGATCGGCCAGGCCAAGGGCACCAACGCCATGAACATGGGCCTGACCCTGGCGGTCTACGCCTCCCTGTGCAAGGCCACTGGGCAGCCCTTCGTCTTCCCCGGTTCCCGTACTCAGTGGGACGGCATCACCGACGTCACCGACGCCGGTCTGCTTGCCGAGCAACTGGAATGGGCCGCCCTGGCGCCGGCGGCGCGCAACCAGGCGTTCAACACCGTCAACGGCGACGTCTTCCGCTGGCGCTGGCTGTGGGGCGAGATCGCCGCCTTCTTCGAGCTGGAGCCGGCACCCTATCCCGAGCAGCCCATGCCGCTGGAAGCGCGGCTGAAGGACGTGGCGCCGGCGCTGTGGCGCAAGCTCGCCGAGGAGCACGACCTGGTGGAAGCCGACGTCGACAATCTCGCCTCCTGGTGGCACAGCGACGCCGACCTGGGCCGCGAGATCGAGTGCCTCAACGACATGACCAAGAGTCGTGACCTGGGCTTCTTCGGCTATCGCGACACCCGGGCGAGCTTTCTCGACCTCTTCACCCGGCTGCGGGCCCAGCGCCTGATTCCCTGAGCCGCTCTGGCTCGCCGGTCCCCGTGAACGCGGGTGGCCGGCGGTTTTCACCGGCTGTTCCCGGGGCGCAGAATGAGCTTTCTGTCGCAGGATGCGCCCCATGCTCGAAACCCTCGCTGCCCTGATTCCCGCCTTCAGCCCCATCGACTGGCTGTTCATCGAAGCCATCGTGGTCCTGGCCTATCTGATCTTTGGCGTCGCCGGCTTTGGCAGCGCCCTGGTCGCCGGTCCCTTGCTCACCAGCTGGATGCCCCTGTCGCGCATCGTGCCCTTGCTGGTGATGCTGGATTTCCTCGCCTCCTTCCACAACTGGCTGCCGGATCGCCGCGCCATCGCCGGCCGCGAACTCGGACGGCTGCTGCCGATGCTGCTGCTCGGCGCGGCCCTGGGCACCTACCTGCTGATGCGCACCGATGCCCGGCTGCTGATGCTCTGGCTGGGCCTCTTCGTGGTCGTCTATTCCACCTACAGCCTGCTCACCCCCAAAGGCTTTCGCCAACTGGCGCCGGCCTGGTCGATCCCGGCGGGCGGGGTCGGGGGCCTCTGTGGCGCCCTGTTCGGCAGCGGCGGCTTTCTCTATGCGCTCTATCTCAACGGTCGCTTGGAAGACAAGAACGCCATCCGCGGCACCCAGAGTTTTCTCATCGGCTGCAGCGCCTCCATCCGCATCGTCCTGCTGCTGATCGCCGGCGCCTACAGCGACGGCCGCCTGCTGCTCCTCGCGGTCTGCCTGCTGCCCGCCATGCTGCTCGGTGGCTGGATCGGTCGCCACCTGCAACGGCGCCTGTCCCGCGAACGCTTCACCCGCCTGGTGACCTGGCTGGTGCTGGTCTCCGGCGTGACCCTGATCGGGCGGTATCTGGCGGGGTAGCGGACCTGTCATGGTCATGTCGATCGCGGCCATGGGCCGCTCCTACGGAGTCACCCTTCGCTGTAGGAGCGGCCCATGGCCGCGATGCTCTCAGACGCCGTAGCCCGGTAGGGTGGAAAACCGCTTGGCGTTTTCCACGCGAAGTGGCCACCTTGGGAACTCCCAGGCCCACCCACCTCTCCGCTCTACAACACCCTTTGCGGAGAACTCTGATGCTCATCTCCATCCAGGCCGGCGTCTTGGACGTGGCCTATCAGGTCCAGGGACCGGACGGCGGCGCGCCGGTCCTGCTGCTACATGGCTTTCCCTACGACATCCACGCCTACGCCGAGGTGACCGATGAACTGGCCGCCGCTGGCTGCCGGGTCTATGTGCCCTATTTGCGCGGCTACGGCGCCACTCGCTACCTGAGCGCCGATACCCCGCGCTCCGGCCAGCAGGCGGCCCTGGCCCATGACGTCCTGGCGCTGCTCGATGCCCTGGGCCTGGAGCGGGCGACCCTGGCCGGTTACGACTGGGGTGGCCGCGCCGCCGGCATCGTCGCCGCCCTCTGGCCCGAACGGGTCGCGGGGCTGGTGCTGGGCGACGGCTATCCGATCCAGGACATCGCCGCCGCGGCGACCCAGCCGGCCGAGCCGGCGGCGGAGCTGCGCTATTGGTACCAGTACTATTTCCACGGTGAACGAGGGCGCGCCGGCCTGGCGGAACATCGCCGCGACTTCTGTCGACTGCTCTGGTCGCTGTGGTCACCCAGCTGGCGCTTCAGCGACGCCACCTATGCGCTTACCGCCGCGGCCTTCGACAATCCCGATTTCGTCGACACCGTGATCCACTCCTATCGCCACCGCTACGGCCTGGCCCCGGATGCTCCGGCCTATGCCGAGACCGAGCGCCGGCTCGCCGCGCAGCCACCCATCCCCGTGCCCACCACGGTATTGGCGGGCGCCGACGATGGGGTCACCAAGGTGCAGGGTGAAGCCAGGGTGGCGCAGCACTTCAGCGGACCCTTCCGCTACGAGGTGCTACCCGGCTGCGGCCACAACATCCCCCAGGAAGCCCCCGCCGCCTTCGCCGCCGCGGTAAGGGAGCGGTTGTCGTAGGTTGGGTTGAGACGGCTTCATCGTCGAAACCCAACAGCGCTCAAGCCTGGACAATGGTGGGCTTCGCTGCGCTCAACCCAACCTGCGAGGTGTACACCGCTTTTCCCCCTCTCTTTCTGGGAGAGGGCTGGGGTGAGGGTGCAGTTGTCAGGCCTCGCTGCGCCCAACAGAGCGCTGCGTAGAGTGGATAACGGCGCAGCCTTATCCACGCGCCCCCAAGCCTACCGCCCCAACACCTCCGGATTGGCCAGCCCCGTCGGTTCGCCGGCGAAGAAGCCCACCAGGTTGGCGAAGGCCTCGCCGAAATAGAGTTCGTAGCTGTGCTTTTCCACGTACCCCAGGTGCGGGGTGCAGAGCACCTGGGGATGGGCGAGCAGGGGATCGTCCGGCGCCACCGGCTCCTGCTCGAAGACATCCAGCGCCGCCTGGCCGGGATGACCCTGTTCCAGCGCCGTGAGCAGGGCGCCGGGTTCGATCAGGCCGGCGCGGGCGGTGTTGACCAGCAGGGCGCTCTTCTTCATCCGCGCCAGGTCTTCGGCCCGCACGCAGCCGCGGCTGCGCTCGCTGTATCTCAGATGCAGGCTGATGACATCGGCCTCGGCGAAGAAAGACGCCTGGCTGGTCGCCGC
Organism: Pseudomonas oryzihabitans; assembly: GCF_014522265.1. GTDB lineage: Bacteria > Pseudomonadota > Gammaproteobacteria > Pseudomonadales > Pseudomonadaceae > Chryseomonas > Chryseomonas aestiva. The sequence continues at coordinate 243,257 of NZ_CP017024.1, read as the reverse complement.
GCGATGGCCGTCGGCTTCGGCGCGGGCGCGCGAGGCCTCGCTGCCCCAGACCAGCACCGGCATGCCGAAGGCCTGCCCGTAGCGCGCCAGGCGCTGGCCGATCTTGCCGTAGCCCCAGATGCCGAGGAGCTGCCCATCCAGCCGTTCGCCCAGGTTGACCTGCCAGCGTCCGGCATAGAGGGCGTCGATGGCCGGCTTGAGCTTGCGCCGGGCCATGAGGATCAGCGTCCAGGTCAGCTCGGCGGTGGAGACCGGCGAACCACTGCCTTCGCAGACGGCTATTCCCCGGTGGGTGCAGGCGGCCACATCGAGGTGGGCGGTGGCCTTGCCGGTCTGGCTGATCAATTTGAGGCGTGGCAGGTGCGCCAGCAGCTCGGCGTCGATACGGGTGCGCTCGCGGGTCAGCACCAGGGCATCGGCATCGCGGAAGCGCTCCACCAGCACCTTGGGATCACGCTCGGCGTCGTGATAGAGCGTCACCTGATGCCCGGCGCGCTGGAGCAGGGGGTAGCAATCCAGGGTTTCGACGACGTGCTGGTAGTCGTCCGGGATGACGATATGCATGGCGGGCTCCGTTGTTGTTCTGGATCGCCAGTGGAGCACCTGCGGGGTCGTCCGACAAGATGGGGTGCAACGGTGGACGAGGCGGCGCCCTTGTCCACCCTAGCGGTAGCCTGGAAAACCGCGCAGCGTTTTCCGGGGCCTGCGGCTAATAGGGAATCACCAGCGGCGTGCCCGCCAGGGGATTCTCGATCACCGCGCACCTGAGGCCGTACAGCGCCTCGATCAGCTCGGGGGTGATGATCTCCGCGGGTGGCCCTTCGGCGAGGATGCGGCCGGCGCGCAGGGCGATGATGTGGTCGGCGTAGCGACAGGCCTGGTTGAGGTCGTGCAGTACCGCCACCAGGGTGCGGCCACCCTCCCGATTGAGCCGGCAGAGCAGCTCCATCAGCTCCACCTGGTGGGCGATGTCGAGAAAGGTGGTGGGCTCGTCGAGCAGCAGCAGCGGGGTCTCCTGGGCCAGCGCCAGGGCGATCCACACCCGCTGGCGCTGGCCGCCGGAAAGGCTGTCCACCGCGCGCTCGGCCAGTGCCAGGGTATTGGTAGCTTCCAGGGCGTGCTGCACCGCGCGCTCGTCGGCCTCCGTCCAGCCGGCGAAGGCCTGGCGATGGGGATGGCGCCCGCGGGCCACCAGGTCGCTGACCAGGATGTCGTCCGGCGCCACCGCGCTCTGCGGCAGCAGGCCGATACGGCGGGCCACCTCGCGGGTCGGCAGGTCCTGGATCAGCCGGCCGTCCAGGCGCACCTCGCCGGCGCTGGGGCGGATCAGCCGCGCCAGGCTGCGCAGCAGGGTCGACTTGCCGCAGCCGTTGGGGCCGATGATGACGGTGAAGCGGCCATCGGGCAGGCGCACATCGAGGTCGGCGCAGATCGGCTGGCCGCCGTAGCCCACGGTGAGGCGGTGGGCGGCGAGGCGACTGGAGGGGGCGTCTTGGCTCATGGGGTCCGCCGCCATTCGCGGCTCAGCAGGAAGATCAGATAGAGGCCGCCCAGGGCGCCGGTCAGCAGCCCGACCGGAATCTGGAAGGGCGCCAGCAGCCGCTGGGCCAGCAGGTCGGCCAGGGCGGTGAGGCAGGCGCCGAGCAGGGCGGGGGCGAGGATGCCGAGATCGGCGCTGCGGGTCAGGCGGCGGGCCAGCTGGGGCGCCGCCAGGGCGACGAAGCCGATGGGGCCGGCGGTGGCGATGGCCAGGGCGGCGAGGGCCACGGCGACCGCCAGCAGCAGATTCTGGCTGGGCAGCACGGCCAGGCCCAGGGCGCGGGCCAGGTCGTCGCCCAGCTCCAGCAGGCGCAGCCGCCGCGCCAGCCAGGCGGCCAGCGGCAGGAGCAGCAGGCAACCGGCGAGCAGGGTCAGGGTGCGACTCCAGGTCAGCATGTCGAGGCTGCCGAACAGCCAGAGCCGGGCCTCCTGGGCTTCATCCAGCTCGGCGCGGGTCAGCAGGTATTCGTTGAGCGAAGCGAGCAGGGCGCTGACGGCGATGCCCAGCAGGATCATCCGCTCGCCACGGATACCCGCCAGAGCCGCCAGGCCGGCGACCAGTGCCGCGGCCAGCAGCCCGCCGCTGAGGGCGCCCAGCATCAGCGCCGCGCCGCCCAGTTGCAGCCAGAGCAGGGTGATCAGCGCACCGCTGGCCGATCCGACGGTGAAGCCCACCAGATCCGGACTGGCCAGGGGATTGCGCGCCAGCCGCTGGAAGATGGCGCCACTGGCACCCAGGGCCGCGCCGACGCCAAAGGCCGCCAGCAGTCGCGGCAGGCGCAGCTCCAGCAGGATCAGACTGGCCAGGGCGTCGCCCCGACCGAGCAGGGTGGCCGCCACCCGGTGCGGCGCCGGAGCGAAGGCGCCGCCGCTGAGGGTCAGGGCACAGATGCCGATGGCCGCCAGCAGGAGCAGCAACAGGCAGGCCTTGAAGCGCGCCGAGCGGCGGGGGGCGAAGCGATGACGACTCAAGGGCGCACCCGCCGGGCGGAACGGATGATCAGCGCGAGGAGCACCGGGGTGCCGAGCAGGGCGCAGACGATTCCGGCCTCCAGTTCACCTGGCAGGGCCACGCGGCGGCCCAGGGTGTCGGCCAGCAACAGCAGATTGGCCCCGGCCAGGGGCGCCAGGGCCAGAATCCAGCGCCAGTCGGCGCCCACCAGCAGGCGCAGGGCGTGGGGCACCACCAGGCCGAGAAAGCCGATGGGTCCGGCCACCGCGGTGGCGGCGCCGCACAGCAGCACGATGGCGACGAAGGCGAGCAGCCGCAGTTGCCCGGGGCGGGCGCCCAGGGCGCGACCGAGGTCGTCGCCCAGGGCCAGGGCGTTGAGGCGGCTGCCCAGGGGCAGACCCAGCAGCAGGCCGATCAGCAGCAGCGGCAGGATGCCGAGGGCGCCGCCCGGCGTCTGGCCGCTCAGGGCGCCCACCGCCCAGAAGCGGTAGCTGTCGAACACCGCGCTATCGAACAGGGTAATGATGCCGGTGCAGGCGTTGAGGCTGGCGCTGAGGGCGATGCCGGCCAGGATCAGTCGCAGCGGCTGGCCACGGGCCGGAGCGCTGCCACCGAGCAGATAGACCAGGCCGGCGGCCAGGGCTGCCCCCAGCAGGGCGCAGGCCAGGCGCGTCGGGGCGTCGTCAAGCCCTGCCAGCGACAACCCGGCCACCACGGCGAAGGCCGCTCCGGCATTGATGCCCAGCAGTCCGGGGTCGGCCAGGGGATTGCGCGTCAACGCCTGCATCAGGGCGCCGGCCAGGCCTAGGGCGGCGCCCACCAGCAGCCCGAGCAGGGTACGCGGCAGACGCAGCTCCCAGAGCACCACGGCCTCGGTGGAGTCATCGGGCGCAACCAGCAGGTGCAGGATCTGCGCCGCCGACAGCGACCGTGCGCCTATGCCCAGACTCGCCACCACCGCCAGCGCCAGGACGCTCAGCAGCAGGACCAGCACCAGGCCACCGCGGGCGGCGGATGCCCGTTGCGCAAGAGGCGCGGGGCGGGCCGGCGGGGTCATGTCATCCCCAGGGCGCCGGCGACCGTGCCGATCACCTGGCGGGCGGCGAGGGGCCCGGCGTTGAGATAGAAGGCGTCGGTATCCACGCGAACGGCCCGGGACTGACTCACCGCAGTCAGCCGCGGCCACAGCGGTTGCCGCTCCAGGCTGGCCAGGGCGGTGCCCTGCTCGGCGTAGAACAGCCAGTCGGCGTCGGCCAGATCCAGCAACTCGGCGCTGACATCCCGCGAGGTGCCCTTGAAGCGCTGCGCCGCCGGGCGGGTCACGCCCATGGCCTGCAGCAAGCCGCCGGCAAAGGAATCCGCGCCCATCAGACGCAGCCGGGCGCCGCTGGAAAACAGCAGCGAGGCGGAGGGCGGCTGAGTTCCCAGGCGCTGCGTGATGCCGGCGAGATCCCGATCCAGGTCCGCCAACAGGCGCTCGGCCTGTTGGCGCCGCCCCAGGGCATCAGCCAGCACGAGGAAGTCCGGCCGCCAGTTGCCACCGGTGCCGCGCGCCACCACCGTGGGGGCGATGCGCGAAAACAGCTCCAGGCCGCCGGCCTTGAGCACGGTGCGGTTGAGCACGATCAGATCCGGCGCCAGGCGCGCCAGGGCTTCCAGATCCGGCGCCTGGCGACTGCCCAGATCGACCATGGCGTCCAGCTCGCCGGCGCGGCCGGCAAGGGCGCTGCGTAGATAGCCGGGGGCCAGTTCGCGATTGTCCACCCGGGTGGTGCCCGCCGGGATCACGCCCAGGCTCAGGGCGGCGTCCAGCTGGCCGGTGGAGATCACGGCCACCCGCAGGGGCTGGCGGGGGATAAGGGTGCTGCCCACCACATGCTCCACCTGCCGCGGGAACTCGCCATCGACGACCGCTGCACGCGCGAACACCCGACCGGACAGGCCGGCGAGCAGGACGGTACCGGTGGCGAGCTGGAGAAAGGCGCGACGATCGAGCATGAAGGCGACTGGCTGAAGACTGAAAGAGCCCCGTCAGGCGGGCCGAGGCCCCGAGCGGGGCGGCTAGGATAGAGCATCGCTACGGGCCTGGCATCCGCTAAGGACGCCGGGCCGGTCCCTCTCCCTTTGGTGTGAGCGCAGGCTGCTAGCGGATCGCGGCCATGGGCCGCTCCTACAGGTGATGCAAATTTGGGCGTAGCGTGGAAGACCGCGAAGCGTTTTCCACTGTGTTGCACGTTTCGATCCGCTCCCTCTCCCCTTGGGAGAGGGCTGGGGTGAGGGCAGGCCGCTGGCTTAGAAGCTCACCGTGGCACTCAACCGCGCCGTCCGCGGCTCGCCCACCGCCACCTGCAGCGGACTGTTGGCGCTCGACGGGTAGTACTGCTTGTCGAACAGGTTGTCGACGTTGAGCTGCAGGCGGGTCTGGTAGCCGGTCACCGGCAGGTCCCAGCGCAGGAAGGCGTCGGCCACGGTGTAGCTGCTCATGTAGAAGCTGTTGGCCGCATCGCCGGCCCGCTCTCCGACGTAGCGCGCGCCGCCGCCGAGGTGCCAGCCACCGAGGTTGGAGGGGACCAGCAGGTGGTGGGTCAGGTAGAGACTGCCGCTGTGCTTGGGTGCCTGGGGCAGGCGCTTGCCCTCGTTGCTGGGATCATCGAGCACCTCGGTGTGATCGTAGGCATAGGTGGCAATCATGTCCCAGCGCTCGGCCAGATGGCCGGTGAGGTCCACTTCGAGGCCCCGCGAGCCGACCTTGCCGGCGGCTTCGCTCACGCTCACACCCGCCACGTTGCTGGTGGTCACCACGTTCTTCTTCTGGATGTCGTACAGCGCCACGTTCAGATTCAGACCAGGCGTCAGGTCGTACTTGGCACCCACCTCGAAGCTGCGGCCTTCTTCGGGATCGAAGGTGTTGCCGCGGTCGTCGACGGTGGTGTTCGGCACGAAGGATCGACTGTAGTTACCGTATAGCGACAGGGTATCGGTGGCCTGGAACACCACACCGGCCAGCGGCAGGGCCGCGTGATCGTGCTTGTCCAGATTGACGACATAATCCCGGCCCAGGCCTTGATCGCTGTACTGCTTGAAACTTTGGTAGCGGCCGCCCAGCACCAGGATCCAGCGATCGTTCAGGTGCCAGTTGTCCTTGAAGTACAGCGAAGTGGATTCCAGGCTGCTGTCCTGATCGCTCTGGGTCGTGCTCAGGAGGCTGGGTGCTGCCAGGCTGCCGTACACCGGCGCGTTGATATTGATGTTGCGGCGCGAGGCATTGTTGTTGCGGTAGGTGTTGCCACGGTACTGGTCGTTATCCTCGTGATCGAGGCCCACTAGCAGATCATGGCGTTGGCCCAGCAGATCCTGCCGGCCGATGAAGTCCCAACTGGCGTACGTCGTCTCGTAATCGTAATGGGCGCCATTGGCCGTCCGCAGCAGATTGCCATTCGCGGCCAAGGAGACCGGCTGGGCGAAGTCCAGGCTGTACCTGTCGTTGTTCCAGGCGTAGATCAGCCGCGTCTTCCAGTCATCACTGAGCTGGTACTCGTAGCGAGCGCTAGCCGTCTCGGTGATGCCTTTGCTCTCGGACCATTTCTCGTCGAGGCGCTTGTCGTAGCTGGCGCTGCTGGGATGCCCATTGACGAACACCGTCCCGCGATCCACCGGGCCGGTGTAATCGTTATAGGAATAGGCCAGGGTCAGGCTGGCGCGCTCGCCGGTCCAGGACAGCGACGGCGCCACCAGGCTGTGCTGATCCACGCCATAGTTGCGCCAATAGTCTTCGCTCTGGCGCTCGGCGATCAGCCGATAGGCGAAGCCGCTGTCACCCAGGGGGCCGGTGGTGTCGATGCCGAGATTGCCGCCGCCTTCGCTATAGGCCGAGCCGCTCAGGGTGGTGCGTTGCTGGTACTGCGGCTGCTTGCTGACCACGTTGATCAGACCGCCGGGCTCCAGGGCGCCATAGAGCAGCGAGGCGGGGCCCTTCAGGACTTCCACGCGCTCGGCGGTGGCGTCGAAGTTGTGCGACAGATTCGAGCGCACCCCATCGCGAAAGATGGAGCCATCGGCGTTGCTGCCGAAGCCGCGTTTGACGAAGGCATCCTTGGTCCCGGCCAGGGTGTTGCCCTGGGTCACGCCGCTGACGAATTTCGAGGCGTCGTCCAGGGTCCGCACCTCGTAGTCCTGGATCAGCTGCGGGGTCACGGTCTGCACCGATTGCGCCTCTTCCCTGATCGGCACATCGCTCTTGCTCGCCGTGGAAGCGGTAGCCGCCCGATAGCTGTCGTCCGCCTCGCTGGCCGTGGCGGAAATGTCCATGGGGGCGAGACTGGCGTTTTCCGCGGCCAGCAGGCCCGAACTGGTTGCCAGGGCCAGGGTGCTGAAGGCGAAGGGCGCGAAACGGCGAAGGGCTCTGGGCGGCGTGTTCAAGGGCGTTCTCGGCAGGGGGCGGGTAAAGTGGCGGCGATTCTATGTTGATAGTCATTCTCACGTAAATCGAATCCTCTTACCGTTGGTGTCCGAGTGCGTTGCCGCCCATCCCCAAGCGCAGGTATAATGTCGCGCTCCTAAATTTTCCCGCCCGGGAGCGCCCGCCATGCTGCGCATCAGCCAAGAAGCCCTGACGTTCGACGATGTTCTCCTCATCCCCGGCTATTCGGATGTCCTGCCGAAAGACGTCAGTCTCAAGACCCGCCTGACCCGTGGCATCGAGCTGAACATTCCCCTGGTGTCCGCCGCCATGGACACCGTGACCGAGTCCCGTCTGGCCATCGCCATGGCCCAGGAAGGCGGCATCGGCATCATCCACAAGAACATGACCGTCGAGCAGCAGGCCGCGGAAGTCCGCAAGGTCAAGCGCTTCGAGGCCGGCGTGGTGAAGGACCCCATCACCATCGACGCCGACGCCAGCGTGCGCGATCTGTTCGACCTGACCCGCCTGCACAACATCTCCGGTGTCCCGGTGATCTCCGGCCGTGACCTGGTGGGTATCGTCACCTCCCGCGACGTGCGCTTCGAGACCCGTCTCGACGTGCCGGTGCGCGAAGTCATGACCCCCAAGGATCGCCTGGTCACCGTGCGCGAAGGCGCCGACAAGCAGGAAGTCCGCGAGCTGCTGCACAAGCACCGCATCGAGAAGGTGCTGATCGTCGACGAAGCCTTCGCCCTCAAGGGCATGATGACCGTCAAGGACATCGAGAAGGCCAAGGCCTACCCCAACGCCAGCAAGGACGACGCCGGTAGCCTGCGCGTCGGTGCCGCCGTCGGTACCGGTTCCGAGACCCCGAGCGCGTGGCCGCCCTGGTCGCCGCTGGCGTCGACGTCATCGTCGTCGACACCGCCCACGGCCACTCCAAGGGCGTGATCGAGCGCGTGCGCTGGGTCAAGGAAACCTATCCGCAGGTGCAGGTGATCGGCGGCAACATCGCCACCGCCGAAGCCGCCAAGGCCCTGGCTGACGCCGGCGCCGACGCGGTCAAGGTCGGCATCGGCCCGGGCTCCATCTGCACCACCCGCATCGTTGCCGGTGTCGGCGTGCCGCAGATCTCCGCCATCGCCAACGTCGCCGCCGCCCTCGAAGGCACCGGCGTGCCGCTGATCGCAGACGGCGGCATCCGCTTCTCCGGTGACCTGTCCAAGGCCATCGTCGCCGGTGGCTACTGCGTGATGATGGGCTCCATGTTCGCCGGTACCGAAGAGGCCCCGGGCGAGGTCGAGCTGTTCCAGGGCCGCTCCTACAAGTCCTATCGCGGCATGGGCTCCCTGGGCGCCATGTCCCAGACCCAGGGCTCCAGCGACCGCTACTTCCAGGACTCCGCCTCCGGCGCCGAGAAGCTTGTCCCGGAAGGCATCGAAGGCCGCGTCCCCTACAAGGGCCCGCTGGCGGCGATCATCCACCAGCTGATGGGCGGCCTGCGTGCCTCCATGGGCTACACCGGTTGCGCCACCGTCGAGCAGATGCGTACCAAACCGCAGTTCGTGCGCATCACCGGCGCCGGCATGGCCGAATCCCACGTCCACGACGTGCAGATCACTAAGGAAGCGCCTAACTACCGCGTTAGCTGATTCCTGATTCAAGAGCCTGTTAAAAGCGCCGCGAGCTAGTGACAAACAAGGCGAAAATGGCTGAGGAAGCGAAGTTTACAAAGGGTAAATGAGCATTCCGAAGCCATTTTCAACGCGGTTTGGCCGACGCGCAGCGGACTTCTAACAGGCTCTTAGTTCTTACGTTGCGATTCGGGGCTGTCTTACAGCCCCGAATCGTCTGAACCTAGCGCTATCGAGACCTGGCCATGTCCCAAGACATCCACGCCCACCGCATCCTCATCCTCGACTTCGGCTCCCAGTACACCCAGCTCATCGCCCGCCGCGTGCGCGAACTGGGCGTCTATTGCGAGCTGCACCCCTTCGACATGGACGACGCCGACATCCGCGCCTTCGCTCCGCGCGGCATCATCCTCGCCGGCGGGCCCGAGTCGGTCCATGAGGCCGGCAGCCCGCGCGCACCCAAGGCGGTGTTCGACCTGGGCGTACCGCTGTTCGGCATCTGCTACGGCATGCAGACCATGGCCGAGCAGCTCGGCGGCAAGGTCGAAGGCTCCAACATCCGTGAATTCGGCTATGCCAAGGTCGACGTGGTCGGCAAGAGCCGCCTGCTCGAAGGCATCCAGGACCACCTCGACGACGACGGCGTGCTCGGCCTGGACGTCTGGATGAGCCATGGCGACAAGGTCGGCAAGCTGCCGGACGGCTTCCACGTCGTCGCCAGCACCCCAGCTGCGCCATCGCCGCCATGGGCGACGACGAGCGCGGCTGGTACGGCGTGCAGTTCCACCCCGAGGTGACCCACACCAAGCAGGGCGGGCGCATCCTCTCGCGCTTCCTGAAGGACATCTGCGGCTGCGAAGCCCTCTGGACCCCGGCCAACATCGTCGAGGACGCCATCGCCCAGGTGCGCGCCCAGGTCGGCAGCGCCAACGTGCTGCTGGGCCTCTCCGGCGGCGTCGACTCCTCTGTGGTCGCGGCCCTGCTGCACAAGGCCATCGGCGAGCAGCTGACCTGCGTCTTCGTCGACAACGGCCTGCTGCGCCTGCACGAGGGTGACCAGGTGATGGCCATGTTCGCCGAGAACATGGGCGTCAAGGTGATCCGCTCCAACTCCGAGCAGCGCTTCCTGACCAACCTGGAAGGCGAAGCCGACCCGGAGAAGAAGCGCAAGATCATCGGCCGCACCTTCATCGACGTCTTCGACGCCGAAGCCAGCAAGCTCGACAACATCAAGTTCCTGGCCCAGGGCACCATCTACCCCGACGTCATCGAGTCGGCCGGCGCCAAGACCGGCAAGGCCCACGTCATCAAGTCCCACCACAATGTCGGCGGCCTGCCCGAGGAGATGAACCTCAAGCTGGTCGAGCCGCTGCGCGAACTGTTCAAGGACGAGGTGCGCAAGATCGGCCTGGAACTGGGGCTGCCCTACGACATGGTCTACCGCCACCCCTTCCCGGGTCCGGGCCTGGGCGTGCGCATCCTCGGCGAAGTGAAGAAGGAATACGCCGACCTGCTGCGTCGCGCCGACGATATCTTCATCAGTGAACTGCGCAAGGCCGACTGGTACCATAAGGTCAGCCAGGCTTTCGTCGTCTTCCAGCCGGTGAAATCCGTCGGCGTGGTCGGCGACGGCCGCCGCTACGCCTGGGTCGTCGCCCTGCGCGCGGTGGAAACCATCGACTTCATGACCGCCCGCTGGGCCCATCTGCCCTACGAGCTGCTGGAAAAGGTCTCCAACCGCATCATCAACGAAATCGACGGCATCTCCCGCGTCACCTATGACGTCTCGAGCAAGCCGCCGGCGACGATTGAGTGGGAGTGATCCCGCGTCCGGCATAGACCGGTACGTCTAGCAGAAGAAACCAAAAGCCCGCGTAATTGCGGGCTTTTGGTTTTTGGTTTTTGGTTTTTGGTTTTTGGTTTTTGGTTTTTGGTTTTTGGTTTTTGGTTTTTGGTTTTTGGTTTTTGGCTTTTGGCTTTTGGCTTTTGGCTTTTGGCTTTTGGCTTTTTGATGAGGGTGAATCCTGGCAGGCTCTACGAATTGCGCCGCACGGCCAGCAATCATACGTCGAGCGCGCCACAGGAGTGTCTAGACTCTTAGGTGGAAAGTTGCATCTGACTTGACCAGCCATTTGCATCGGATGTGACTAACCCCACGGGTAGGTCTTGACCGGCAGGAATCGACCCAAAGCAGCCGTTAGCGTAGGGCGGCTAGCGGCCAGAAGCGGACGTCGACCAGCGCCCGCTACCGAGCCGTAGCTTCCGTACAGGTGGATGCTCGCCTGAGGTGTGCGAGGTAAAATCGGAAGCCACATCCAGTAGGCCTGAAAGATCGTAACGCATGCCTTCCTACTACCTGCGGTTGAGTCGTATACAAGACACGGCGGATTTATGTCGTATCTCAGCTGAGGCACGCTTGCGCTACAGGGCTTTTCCGTCTCTTGCGCACATCGCTGAGACACCTGCATTGTCACCTGCAAGGCTTGAAGCCTGTCGTGTCGTGGTTGCGCTCGATAGCGAGAGCCAGAAGATACTTGGATTTGTCGCAATGCGGGTGCTGGACGAGCTTTTGTATCTAGACAACATATCCGTTGAATCGAGTGCTTCAGGGATGGGCATTGGGGCAACGCTGCTTTCGGTAGTCATAGAGCATGCTAAAAGCCTTGGGGTTCGCGCGGTAAGTCTGACGACCTTTCGTGAGCCTCCTTGGAATGGGCCTTGGTTCCGAAAGCACGGATTTTTTACGATGCCCGCTGCTTGCATAGGTGAAGGATTAAAACAGGTTATGGCTCGCCAACGGCTAACCCTGGATGCCACAACCCGAGAAACGTTATGGCGCATCCTATGCGATTGATAAGCGAATCATTCCAGGCACCCTAGGACTTATTTGCCATCCGCTCAACGCACTCAGGAGAGCGGCAGCCTGTCATCACTAGCTGTAGAGCGCCAAAGCTGTTATTGCCTTAGGGCGGCTAGCGGCCAAAAGCGGACATTCTCGCCCGCTTCTGACATTGCTATTAAGCCAAAGTCAGCTCGCTACTCTTGATGTTCGCGATAGGCCCCAAGATCGAGGCGTCAAACTCATCTAGAGGTTCTTTTCTGGCTAGCCGCTGCGGCAGATCCGGGTTTGCAAGCGCAGCCTTTCCGATTGCAATGATATCGGCACCTTCCTCCATCACGGATGACGCATGCTCAGGCGTATGCAAGCCACCATTTGCAATCAACGTCACCTGCGGGCATAGCGACGAGAGAGAGAGACAAGGGTGCTCTGGCCGGAAGGAAATGCCGGTTTCCAGGCTTCGTGTTCCGTGACGTGAACGAAGTCCACTCCAGCATCGTTGAGTGAGCCAAAGATCACATCAGCAGCCTGCTCTCCCTCGGCCCATTTGTGCTCGTAATCATTGACCTTGCTCTGCGAGATTCGAACGCCCACAGGCACAGTGCCTACCGCCTTCCTCACCGCTTTTATCACTTCGAGGGTCAGGGAGATTCGAGCCTGTACGGAGCCGCCCCAACGGTCGTTACGTTGATTTGTGTAGTCAGTGAGGAATTGATCAAGCAGGTATCCGTTCGCTCCGTGGATTTCGATGCCATCGAAATTAGCGGATTCGATGGCCAGGGTTGCAGCCCGAGCAAAGCCCTCGATGGCGTCGGCAATATCTTCTTCTTTCATGGCGCGGGGTAGGGGGTACTGACCCTCGCCGTAGTAAAACTTCATCTGTTCTCCTTTCGGGCGCAGTGCCGAGGGTGCAGCCGGAGCGTCGACGAAGCGGTTGCCCTGGCTGAGGGCCCCTGCGTGCATGATCTGCGCGAAGACTGCACCGTGGTGAGCGTGGATACTGTCGGTAACTGCTCGCCAAGCCTGTGCCTGCTGATCATCGGTAATGCCGGGCTGGAAGGGGTAACCCTGCGAGTGCTTTTGATCGGTATAGATGCCTTCCGTAATGACCAGGCCAAAGCCTCCTCGGGCAAAACGCTCGTAGTACCGAGCCATTTCCTGGGTTACGTGACCTGTCTCGGTGGCGCTGACGCGCGTCATTGGAGCTACCGCCAAGCGGTTCCTCAACAAGCGGCCTGCAATATCATATGGAGTTAGAGTTTGTGGGTTAGGCATCGTCGTATCCTCTCTGTGCTTTTTTGCCGATCAAGGCAAGGTGAAAAGGCTAGACATTGATGACGGTAATGGGAATCGGGCGAACCGGATAAGGCGCTTTAACAGAAAGCGATACAAACATGCAGATTTCAGACGTTGAAGTGTTTGCGGCTATTGCTGAAAGCTACAGTCTTTCTGGTGCGGCTCGGCGACTTGGGCTGTCTCCCATGACCGTGTCACGGCGGCTTGCTTCTCTTGAGCAAGAGTTGGGTGTGCGATTGGTGCACCGCACCACTCGCTCAGTTTCGCTCACGCCTGAAGGGGAGGTTTTTCTGCCATTTTCAAAGACGCTTGTCAGCGCGAGCGAGGCGGCGAGAGTCGCCCTGAAGACAAACGCAGGAACTGCCAGCGGCGTGTTGAAGGTGACTGCGCCGACAGTGTTCGGCCAGGCCGTCGTCATGCCGCTTATCTCGTCATTGCTGGCCGACCATCCTGCGCTGCAAGTCGACCTGCACCTTTCGGACAGCATCGTGGATATTGTTAGCCTGGGAATCGACGTGGCCATTCGTATCGCGACCCTGCGCGATTCCGCTTTGGTTGCTCGCCCGCTGGCTCCCAATCCCCGCGTGCTGTGCGCAAGCCCCGCTTACCTAGAGCAGCACGGCGTGCCTAGGACGTACGACGACTTGTACCGCCATCGCTGCATAGCGCTTCACGGTATGCCGCATTGGCCTTTCGTACGGGAAGGGAAAATAGTCGGCTTCAAAGGTGAAAGCGTATTTTCTGCGAATAGCGTCGAAGCAGTACGCACCGCGAGCAAACAGGGGCTGGGGTTAGCAATGCTCACCTATTGGGATGTTCGTGACGATATTGAGAAGAGCAGCTTGCGGCTAGTGGAGCTGGACGACGCTACTCCCGAGCAACTCTTTATCACTGCTGTGCTTCCAACCCGGCAACAGGTACCGCATCGTGTACGTATTTTCCTCGACCAGCTAGAGGCATCCCTGAGCCGTCCGAAGTGACCGCTATTGGCCGGTAGCTGCTCACCGCCAACGTCCGCTATGGGTCGATAGCGGTCGCTTGTCGACGTCCGCTTCTTGTCGCCAGCAGCCATGGGCTGATCACATCACGGTATTCATGTTCTAGGCCCGGCGGGCCAAGTGTGTCGCGTAAGCGAGTATGTCTCTATCGGCTTTCCGGGGGCTTCAGGATTGCAGGGTTAAGCCCATGCTCAACGGCCTAACCTAAACTTCTTGAAGATTCTGAATGAAGTGGCATGAGTGCCTAAGTAACCCAAGCAGAGCAAGGTGTTGAGGGGTACGGTTGTGAACGGGCGTGGCTGAACCAGAGGTCGCTGCCTGGACAAGAGCTCGCGTCGCACCTGATACCTTTGCGAATCAAACCGCCAACACCTCAGCCAAATGCTCCCCTTCCAACCAACCCCTGATATCACTCGCGCGCATAGGCTTGGCGAACAGATAGCCCTGGGCCCAAGTACAGCCTAGATTCTTCAGCGCCCCAGTTCCGCAGCGGTCTCCACCCCTTCCACGATGCATTCCAGCTGCATGTCCTGGCACAGGGCGATCAGGGATTTGACGATCTTAAAGCTGGCCGGGTCGAGGTGAAGGTCGGTGACGAAGGTGCGGTCCACCTTCAGTTTGGTCAGCGGCAGGGCGTGGATCTGGCTGAGGCTGGAATAGCCGGTGCCGAAGTCGTCGAGGGAGATGCCGCAGCCCAGTTCGCGAAAGCGGCTGATGGCGCGCTGGGTCTGGGGCAGGTCCTGGATAGCGGCGGTTTCGGTGATTTCCAGGTCGAGGCAGGCCGGGTCGAAGCCGCTGTGCTTGATCAGTTCGACGATCTGCTGGGCCGCCTCTTCCGAGCCGCAGTCGTGGGCGGAGAGGTTGAAGGCCAGGCGGATGCCCGTGGGCCAGCGTACGGCCGCGTTCAGGGCCTTGCTCAGCAGGGGCAGGGTGAGGCGATTGACCATGCCGACGCGCTCGGCGGTGGCGATGAAATCACCCGGTGGCACGTTGCCCAGCTCCGGGCTTTCCCAGCGCGCCAGGGCCTCGAAGGCCACCGTCTGCTTGCTGTGGATGTCCACGATGGGCTGGAAGACCATGTAGAACTCGCGCTCCAGGTCGGCTCGGCGCAGGGCCTGTTCGGTCAGGCCTTCACGATTGAGTTGCTGGCGATGGGCGGTGCTGAACAGGCAGGCCGTGCCGGGGCGGTGGCGCTTGCTCTGGTACAGGGCGTAGTCGGCGTGTTCATAGACGTCCGTGGCGGTAAAGGCTTGGTCGGGAAAGGTCGCGATGCCCAGCGAGCCACTGATCTGGATGGGCATGTCCACCAGCAGGAAGGGCTCGCGCAGGCTGGCGCAGACCTTTTCGCCAAAGGTCCGCAGCTGCTCGTCGTTCAAGACCCGGGTGATGATGAGGCTGAATTCGTCGCCGCCCAGGCGGGCCAGGTGGACGTCCTCGTCGAGCCGTCCGCTCAGGCGCTGGCCGACCTGATAGAGCAGCCGGTCGCCCACGCTATGGCCATAGATATCGTTGACCGGCTTGAAGCCGTCCAGATCGATCAGGCCCACGGCCAGGCGGGTCCCCTGCGCGCGCGCATCGGCCAGCAGGCTATCGAGGCGGGCAAAGAACTGCCGGCGGTTGGCGAGGCCGGTCAGGCTGTCCTGGTTGGCGAGCTTGAGGTTTTCCTCGCTGAGCTTGGCTGTTTGCGCCTGCATGTTCACCAGGCGGGTGAAGTCACCGTACTGCGCCTTGAGGATGACCAGCATGGCGATGGACACCAGCAGGACGTCGATCGCCGTGGCCACGAAGGTGCTGATGGTGGTGGAGGCGAAGAACACCACGAAGGCGGTGTTGACCACGGCGGTGGTGGCCAGGGCCGCAGGCAGCAGGTGCATCATGCAGAAGATGCAGCCGATCACGGTGATCGCCATGTAGAAGCCCACATGCGCCTGGGTATAGCTGTCGCCATAGGGAAACAGTGCCAGCGCCCAGGCGGTGAAGGCCGAGGCCACGATGGGCGCGAGCCTGTTGGTGCGCTTCAAGGCCGTCAGCATCTGCGCCGGACTGCGTGGCTGATTGCGCGTGCGGAACCATTCGGCCGCCCGGATCACGCCGAAGAGGGTCATGATCAACGGGCAGTAGAGCACCAGCCAGCGTGGCGCCACGGCGTAGTGGGTGCCGGCCAGCATCAGGGTGTTGGTCAGCAGGATGAAGTACATCATCGGCAGCTGGCGCGACAGCGCGAGGTATTGCGCCTTGACCAGGCCGGGATTGTCCTTGGGCACGGACATCAGGACGCGCACGCCGAGCAGGATTCTCTTCATCGGGCAATGCTCTGAAAATACGACCAGGTAACCAACTGCACGGATATCCTTTCCAGCCTGGGCGGAGCAGGGTTGAAGGCTGCGCTCATGGGAGGGTGTCGGCTGGCGCTTGGATTTCTGCAACCTTGGCGACTAATGGCACTTTGATCTTGTTCGAGTTGCCAATCGTCATAGTTATAGGCGAGGCGAGCGCCGGTGAACAGCCTGGACGATTGCCGGCGACCAAACGCTTGGCGTAGACCTCCAGTGGTCGTTCAGCAGTGAAGACAGGGGCGCCTGGCCGGTCCGCCTGAGTAGTCGGGAGCGGGACGCAGCCTTGTGCTCAGCTCTCCCGCGCAGGAGCGGCCAGGTCGGTGGTGATGGACCTCAACGAAAAGCCCGCCATTAGGCGGGCTTTTTCAGGTTCGGGACGCTCAGCCCAGCTTGGTCAACAGGGCATCCGCCGCCGCTTCCGAACTGGCCGGATTCTGGCCGGTGACCAGGTTGCCGTCCTCCACTACGAACTCGCCCCAGTCCGGGCCCTTCTCGTAGCGGGCGCCAAGCTTCTTCAGCTCGTCCTCCACCAGGAAGGGCACCACGTCGGTGAGTTGCACGCCGGCTTCTTCGCTGTTGGTGAAACCGGTGACGGTGCGGCCCTTGACCAGCGGCGTGCCATCGGCGGCCTTGACGTGGCGCAGCACGCCAGGGGCGTGGCAGACCAGGCCGAAGGGCTTGTTGGCCTGGGCGAAGGCTTCGAGCAGGGCAATGGAGTCGCGGGATTCGGCGAGGTCCCAGAGCGGGCCGTGGCCGCCGGGATAGAAGAGGCTGTCGTAGTCCTCGGCCTCTACCTTGGCGAGCTTGACGGTATTGGCCAGCGCCTGCTGCGCCTCGGGATCATTCTTGAAGCGCTCGGTGGACTCGGTCTGGGCGTCGGGGGCGTCGCTTTTGGGGTCCAGCGGCGGTTGACCACCGGCGGGGGAGGCCAGGGTGATCTCGGCACCGGCATCCTTGAAGACGTAGTAGGGGGCAGCGAATTCTTCCAGCCAGAAACCGGTTTTCTTGCCGGTGTCGCCGAGCTGGTCGTGGGAGGTCAGGACCATCAGGATCTTCATCGCGCGTTCCTCGTGTTCGGAAGGGTATCGCTAGACAGACCCTGGGTTCCTGCCGTGAGTGCCCGGCTCTTGTGGTAAGACACGAGTACCTCACAGAAGCGGCCGGCGAGCCGCCCGGTTGGGGCGGCCGTGGCATTCAGGGGCGATCAACCCCAGCCAAGCGTGCCGCCCGGCTCATAGCGCTCACGAGCGGAGACGGTGCTGGCGACGTCATCGAGGTTATGAACGCCTACCAGTTTGATCAGCGAGTCCAAGTTGTCGACCTGGCCTTCGTAGCCTGCGTCCCGGAAGACATAGGTGTCCTGGCCGTAGTGGAAGACGGCGGCATTAACCAGGCCGGTGGTGGACTGGGTCACGGTGTTGAGCGCGGCGAACAGGCTGGTCGCCTTCGCCAAAGCGGCGTCCTGGATGGTGACCACGGCTTTCTCGTCGTACACCGCGAAGCCGAAGATGATGTGGTCATCGTTCGCGTTGTAGTCGGTGACCGTCACATGGTTGGCGGCCAGGGAACGGTTGGCGGCGGCGCTGCTACTGCCATCGAAGTTGACCAGACTGGGTTCGAGGCTCAGGTAATCGGGCCCTTCGCCCAGAGTAATGGTGGCCCCGTGACCGTAGCTGCCGCTCAGGTTGGCGTTGTGGGCGGCCACGCCTTTGGTGAACAGCAGGTCCACGTAATCGTTGCCAGCGCCGGCGTTGATGGTGACATCAGCCTGCTGGATATGGGCGCTGATCTGATCGCTACCGGCGCCGGTATCGACGGTGATGGCCTTGACCCGCGAGTGGGCGAGGGAGGCGACGCTATCCAGTTCCGCGGCGGCGATGGTGCTGACACTCACCGAGTCCTTGCCGCTGCCGGTGATCACGCTCTTCAGGAAGGCGCTCTGGCTGGCATAGGTGTAGTCATGGCCTTCGGTGTAGCCATGCAGGAAGTCAATCGACAGGCCGGCAGTGGAAGTAGAGCCGTCGAAGGTCTGCAGGCCATCGAAGTTGTCCAGGGTGATGATGTCGCCTTCATTGAACTGATTGGTCGGCACGTCGGTGAGGCTGACGGTCAGCTTGGCGATGCTCGAATCCAGGGTGCTGTCGCTGGTGGTGGCGCCGCGAGTATGGCCTTCGAGGCGGGTGATCTGGTCTTCCCAATGACCGGTCAAAGTCAGTTCGTTCAGGGTCGAGCCGGCCGCATAGTGCGGGCCCTTGGCGTCGAAGGTCTTGGCGAAGCCGACGTATTCGGGCGCGGCATTGATATCCAGGGTAAGGCGCGGCTGGCTCTGGAAGGCGTAGTAGGTAACGCCATCAAAGGTGCCGGCCGGCTTGGCGGGCGCGGCGGCCAGGGGCGCCTTGGCAAGGGCAGCGGTGAACAGGGGGGCGGTGGTGTCCAGGGGATTCTTGTAGGTCATGGCGGTCATCCTTAATGCAGGTCAGGCCGAGCGCTCGCTGGACACGTTCTCGCGCAGGGCAAGACGTTTCATACAGCTGAACGTCACGCCGACAGTGCCTAGCTTTCCACGGAGCTACAGCGAACCACGCCGCAATTTCATCGGGCCACTAGTGGCACGCCGCTAAACGGTAGTGCGCTAAAAGTTCAACAACCAGGCGGCCAGAACGACCAATAGCGCGATCAGCACGGGCGACCAGCGGGTGCTCAGGAGCAGCACCAGGGCCAGCGCGGCCAGCGCGACGTCCAGCGGGCCGCGGATGCCTCCCGTCCAGACCGGATCGTAGAGGGCCGCCAGCAGCAGGCCGACCACCCCCGCGTTGAGTCCGGTCAGGGCGCGTTGCCAGCCGGGGTGCTGGCGCAGGGTCTGCCAGAAGGGCAGGGCGGCGAGCAGGATGAGCGCGCCGGGCAGAAAGATCAGCAGGGTCCAGAGCAGGCCATTGAGCCAGGCGGGCAGGGTGGCGGGCACCAGGGCACCCAGGTAGGCGGCAAAGGTGAACAGCGGTCCGGGCACCGCCTGGGCCAGGCCGTAGCCGGCCATGACCTGACCATCGCTGACCAGGCCGCCGGGCACCACCACCGCCTGCAGCAGCGGCAGCACCACATGGCCGCCGCCGAAGACCAGGGCCCCCGCTCGATAGACACCCTCGGCCAGGTGGCTCCAGGCGGGCAATAGCAGCAGCGGCAGCAGGAACAGCAGCAGGGCGACGACCCCAAGGTGCCGGGAGAGTCCGGTTCGCAGGACCAGGGCCGGCGGCGTGGCGGTCGGCGCCAGTGCCAGGCGACCGACCAGGGCGGCCAGGCCCAGCCCCAGCAGTTGCCCCGCCGAACCGGGCAGCCAGAGCGCCAGGCCGGCGGCGACCAGCGCCAGGACGCGACGCGGCGTATCCGGGCACAGGCTGCGGCCCATACTCCAGACCGCCTGGGCCACCACGGCCACGGCGAAGACCTTGAGGCCATGCACCGCGCCCGAGTCGGCCAATCCCGGAAAGTGGCCAAGGCCCAGGGCGAACAGGATCAGCAGCAGGGCGGAGGGCAGGGTGAAGCCGAGCCAGGCTGCCAGCAGACCCCAGCCGCCGGCGCGCCCCAGTCCCAGGGCCATGCCGACCTGGCTGCTGGTCGGACCGGGCAGCAGCTGGCAGAGCGCGACCAGCTCGGCATAGGCGGCTTCATCCAGCCATTGGCGGCGGGTGACGAAGGCCTGGCGGAAATAGCCCAGGTGGGCGATGGGCCCGCCAAAGCTGGTGCAGCCCAGGCGCAGAAAGATCATGAAGACCTGCCAGGCGCTGTCCTTATCGCGGGCGATGTCGCGCATGGCGGCCCGATCAGCCGCGCGGCGTCGCAGAAGGAGCCACCACCTCGCCGTCTTCCTTGACGAAGGGTCCGCGCTGCGGCTCGGGCAGGATCTCCAGCACCCGTTCCGAGGGGCGGCAGAGCCGGGTACCCAGGGCGGTCACCACGATGGGCCGATTGATCAGGATAGGGTGCTGGAGCATGGCGGCGATCAGGGCCGCGTCATCCAGCCGCGGATCGTCCAGGCCCAACTCGGCGTAGGGCGTACCCTGCTGGCGCAGCAGCTCCCGTACCGGCATGCCCAGGTCGGCGATCAGCCGCTCCAGCTGCGCCTGGTTGGGCGGTGTCTCCAGGTAGTGGATGACCGTCGGCTCGACGCCGCTGTTGCGAATCAGGCCCAGCACGTTGCGCGAGGTGCCGCAGGCGGGGTTGTGGTAGATCGTGACGGCGTCGTTCATGGGCGATCTCGACGGGAGGAAAGGGCGCCGCGTTCGTACCAGCCGCGCGAGCCGTTCACCAGGCGCACGACCAGCAGCATCAGCGGTACCTCGATAAGGACCCCCACCACGGTAGCCAGGGCGGCGCCCGAGTGGAAGCCGAACAGGCTGATGGCGGCGGCCACCGCCAGTTCGAAGAAGTTGCTGGCGCCGATCAGCGCCGACGGACAGGCGACGCTGTGGCTCTCGCCCACCAGGCGATTGAGCCAGTAGGCCAGGGCCGAATTGAACAGCACCTGGATCAGGATGGGCACGGCCAGCAGGGCGATCACCAGCGGCTGCGCCAGGATCACCTCGCCCTGGAAGGCGAACAGCAGCACCAGGGTGGCCAGCAGGGCACCCATCGAGAAGGGCCCCAGGCGGGCCAGGGTGCTGTCGAAGGCGGCCTGGCCCTGGCGCAGCAGCGTGCGCCGCCAGAGCTGGGCGAGGATCACCGGCAGCACCAGGTAGAGGATCACCGAAAGCAGCAGGGTGGCCCAGGGCACGGCGATCGACGACAGACCCAGCAACAGACCGACGATGGGGGCGAAGGCGAACACCATGAGGGTGTCGTTCAGTGCGACCTGGGACAGGGTGAACAGCGGATCGCCCTGGGTGAGTCGACTCCAGACGAAGACCATGGCCGTGCAGGGCGCCGCCGCCAGCAGGATGAGTCCGGCGATGTAGCTATCCAGCTGCTCGGTCGGCAGCCAGGGCGCGAAGAGCTCCCGAATGAACAGCCAGGCGAGCAGCGCCATGGAGAAGGGCTTGACCGCCCAGTTGACGAACAGGGTGACGCCGATCCCGCGCCAGTGCTGGCGGACCTGACCGAGGGCGCTGAAATCCACCTTGAGCAGCATCGGCACGATCATGATCCAGATCAGCAGGCCGACCGGAAGATTGACCTGGGCCAGCTCGATCCGGCCGATGAAGCGGAACAGGCCCGGTGCCAGCTGGCCGAGCGCGATGCCGGCGACGATGCAGAGCGCCACCCAGAGGCTGAGGTAACGCTCGAAGGTGTTCATGGCGGGTGCTGCCGGTGGGCAGGCGTGGGGACTGTGCATGGCGGGCCTGGTCGGATGATCGGTGGATGGGTGCGGGTCAGCGGATCAGCAGGCACAGCGCGGCGATTCGCTGACCACGCAGTCGCCGCCGGCGCAACAGTGCTCGGTCAGATAGCCGAGCAGCGCATTCATGTGCGCGTAGGCCGCCCGATAGATCAGGTTGCGTCCCTGGGACTCCACCGTGACGAGACCAGCATTGGCCAGTTCCTTGAGGTGGAAGGAGAGGTTGCTGCGGGCCACCTCGAGCTGGTCGGCCAACTGGCTGGGCATGAGGCCGGCGGTGCCGGCGACCACCAGGGCGCGGAAGACCCTCAGGCGCTGGGCATGGGCCAGGGCGGCGAGGGCGGATACGGCGAGTTCTTCCTGCATGATTCGATAATTCAATGATCGTTGAATAATTGAGTCATAAGGCGTGGCGGCCGCCTGGTCGAGCCCTGCTCAGCGACGCAACCGCCGGAGCGCTTCCAGCACCTGCTGCAGCGGGCGGCTCAGGGGTTTGTCGCGGCGCAGCACCAGGGCCAGGGTGCGGGTCAGGGGCGGCGCCAGCGGCTGGACCCTCAGGCCGTGGCGATGGTGCTCGGTGGCCACGGCGATGCCGGGCACCAGGCTGTAGCCGAGGCCGGCGGCCACCAGTTCCTTGAGCGCCTCGATGCTGCCCAGCTCCATCACCGGCCGGCTGGCCTGGCCGGCGCGGCGAAACCAGTCGTCGATCAGCAACCGGGTGCTGCTGCCGGTCTCGAAGGCCAGCAGCGGCGCCTCGGCCAGTTCCGCCGGGTCCAGCGCACCTGTCGGTAACAGACTGGCAGGCGGCAGCAGGGCGACGAAGGCATCCTCCAGCAGCGGCTCCACCTGCAGGTTGCGGCCACTGGCGGGCAGGGTGACCAGGCCCAGGTCGAGGCGGTTGTCTTCCACCGCCCGCAAGACGTCCAGGGTGTTGCCGGTGCTGACCCGCACGTCCAGCTGGGGAAAGCGCTGGCGCAACTGGCCCAGCAGCGGCGGCAGGAGATGGATACAGGCGGTGGCGCCGGTGCCGATGGCGACCCGTCCGCTGACCGTCTCGCCATGGCTGGCCAGGGCCTGCAGGGCCTGGTCCACCGCCGTCTGGATCTGTTCGGCGTGGTCCAGCAGCAGACTGCCCGCGGCGGTGGGCTTGAGTCCGCGCCCCAGGCGCTCCAGCAGCTTGAGACCCAGGCGCCGTTCCAGCTGGCGAATCTGCAGGCTGACCGCCGGCTGGCTCAGCCCCAGGCGATCGGCCGCGGCGGAAAAGCTGCCGGTGGCGACGACCTGGACGAAGGTCTGCAGCTGGATGAGATTGAGGTCGGCCATGCCAAGGTTTCGCTTATACCGGTGATAACCGAGCATAGCTTTATCTTTGGCTGGCCGTCCCGGCATGATCGCTTCATCGACCTCGCGAATGGACCTCTCCCGTGAACACCGCTCTGCAGTTGCGCGATGCGACCCCCGCCGATCTGCCGGCCATCCAGGCCATCTATGCTGAACACGTGCTGCGCAGCTGCGCCAGTTTCGAGCTGGAGCCGCCGGACCTGGCCGAGCTGGAGCGCCGGCTGGCAGCGGTGCGCCAGGCCGGGCTGCCTTACCGGGTGGCCGAACGGGACGGCGCGGTGGTGGGCTATGCCTATGCGGTGCTCTATCGCCCGCGACCGGCCTATCGCCATACCGCGGAAGACTCGGTGTATGTACGCGACGGCCTGGGTGGCCAGGGTATCGGCCGGCGGCTGCTGGAAGAGATCGTCGCGGCCTGCACGGCGGCGGGCTTTCGCCAACTGGTGGCGGTGATCGGTGACAGCGCCAACCAGGGCTCCATCGCCCTGCACCAGCGCCTGGGGTTTCGCACCGTTGGCATCTTCGAGGCGGTGGGTTTCAAGCATGGCCGCTGGGTGGATACGGTCCTCATGCAGCGCAGCCTGGGTGAGGGCGAGCGGACCCCGGGTACGCGCTGATGACGCCGATGCCGAGCGATCGCGCCATCTGGCAACTGGGGCTGATGCAGTTGCTGGCCTGGGGGCTGGCCTTCTATCTGCCGGGTGTCTACGGCCCGGCGATGGCCGCGGGACTGGGCTGGGACGCGCGCTGGGTCTATGGCGGCTTTTCCCTGGCGATGCTGACCATGGGGCTGGTCTCGCCCTTCAGCGGCGCGGTGATCGAACGCCTGGGCGGCTGTCGTACCCTGCAACTCGGCCTGGTGCTCGATGCCCTGGGTTGCCTGGGCCTGGCGGCGGCCCAGTCGGCGCCGCTGTTCTACCTGGCCTGGGTGACCCTGGGCGTGGGCATGCGCCTGTCGCTGTACGACGCTGCCTTCGCCACCCTGGCGCGCCTGGCCGGCGAGCGCTCGCGGGCGGTGATGGTGCGCATCACCCTGCTCGGCGGGCTGGCCTCGGCGGTGTTCTGGCCGCTGGGGCACTGGCTGCTGGAGGTGCTGGGCTGGCGCCTGGGGCTGGTGGTCTATGCCGGCATCGCCCTGGCCGGCATGCTGCTGCTCTTGCCGCTGCCCAACGTGCGTGGGCGCCTGCCCAGCGCCGAATTGCCACCCGCGGCAGGGGGCGGCTCGCCGCGCCTGGCCGGCGTGCTGTTCGCCACCGGGATGGCGTTGATCGGCTTTCTGTCGGCGGGGCTGTCGGCCCATCTGCCGGCGCTGCTGGCCGAACGCGGGGTGCCGGTGGGGGTAGCGGCGCTGTGGGGGATCGGCCAGGTCTGCGCGCGGCTGGCGGAGCTGGCTTCCGGCCAGCGGCTTTCGGCGCGTCAGCTCAATCTGGTGCTGGGGCTCGGCCTGCCACTGAGTTTCGCCCTGGCGCTGGCGAGCGAAGGCCATCTTGGTCTCACCGCCGGCTTCGTCTTTCTCTATGGCGCCCTCAACGGCCTGGTGGCGGTGCTGCGGGCCAGCCTGCCGCTGGAGTTGTTCGATCGGGCGCTCTATGCGCGCCTGACCGGCAAGCTGCTGGCGCCGAGCTTCCTGCTCTCGGCGGCCGCGCCCTGGTGCTATGCCCTGGCCCGGGAGAGCTGGGGTGACCGTGGCCTGCTCGGGCTGTGCCTGCTGGTCAGCCTGGGGGTGACCCTGGCGGCGCTGGGGCTGCTCGGGTGGCGGCGTCCGGCGCCGGCCTGAGGCGGGCGCCGGTCCGTGGGCTAGTTCAGGCGGCGGGCGAACTGCCCCACCGCCCCGACCACGCGCTGGGCGCCGTCCTGGATCTCGGTGATGCGGGTGCCCGCGGCGTTGGCCAGTTGCAGGCCCTGTTCCGCCTGGTGCTTGCTCGCCGCCATGTTGGCCACGGCGGTCTGCGCCAGTTGCTGGTTCTGCTGCACCACGCCGACGATCTCCTCGGTGGCCTTGCTGGTGCGGCCGGCCAGTTGGCGGACCTCGTCGGCCACCACGGCGAAACCGCGGCCCTGTTCGCCGGCCCGTGCCGCCTCGATGGCGGCGTTGAGCGCCAGCAGGTTGGTCTGTTCGGCGATCCCGCTGATGGTCTTGACGATGGTGCTGATCACCAGCGACTGCTCGCCCAGGGCCTCGATGCCGTTGGACGCGACCTGCAATTCCTCGGCGATCTTGCGCATCACCGCGACGGTGTCCTGCACCACCTCGGCGCCTTCACGGGCGCTTTCATCGGTCTGCTGGGAGATGTCGAAGGCCACCTTGGCCGCCTCGGCCACCGCCTGTTCCTGTTCCACCTGGGCGGTGATGACGGTGGCGAATTTCACCACTTTGTACAGCTCGCCACGGGTGTTGAGCACCGGGTTGTAGGAGGCTTCCAGCCAGACGGTGCGACCGTGGCTGTCGATGCGCTTGAAGCGGCTGGCGATGAATTCGCCGCGATTCAGCCGTGCCCAGAACGCCTGGTAGTCGGCGGAGTGACTCTCTTCGCTGGTGCAGAACATGCGGTGGTGCTTGCCCTGGATCTGCTTGAGCGAATAGCCCATGCCCTGCAGGAAGCGGTCGTTGGCGGTGAGCACCTCGCCGGCCAGGTTGAATTCGATGACCGCGGTGGATCTCAGCAGGGCGTTGATCAGGCCGGAGTGCTCGGTGGAGGTCTCCACCTGTTCGGTACGGTCGTTGCCGTAGCAGATGGTCTTGTGGATGCGGCCATCGGCGTCACGCAGCGGCTGCCAGGTGGCATAGAGCCAGGCTTCCTGGCCGTTGGCCCGCAGCAGGCGATACATGCCGCTGGTCTGCTGGCCCTGGCTGAGCGCGCTCTTGAGATCGCGATAGCAGGGCAGTTGTTTGACGTATTCGGGAATGAAGGCATCCAGCGGACGCCCCACCACGTTCTCGGCGCGATAGCCCATCTCGCGGCAGAAGCGCTCGTTGACCTTCTCGATGTTGCCACGGTCATCCACGGTAAGACTGAGCGCCTGGCTTTCGAAGCCCGCGTGCAACTGACGCAATTCGGCGACTTCGGCACGCAGTTGGGCGAGTTCGGTCTTGAGGGGGCGATTGAACATGGCAGGGCACCGAGAGGAGTGAAAGTATGACTTCCACTACTTCGACGGTGCCGGGATTTTCTTAAGGGAAGCTGAGCGACTTTCGACTAAAGCCGCAGGCGTCAGGCCTGACGGCTGGCGATGAAACGGCGGAAGACGGCCAGGGTGGCCTCGCTGACATGGTGCTCCATGCCCTCGGCATCGCGCCGTGCGGTATCGGCGTCCACGCCCAGGGTCAGTAGGAAGGTCTCCACCACGTGGTGGCGCGCGCGACTGGCTTCGGCCAGGGCTTCGCCTTCGGGGGTGAGGAAGACGCCGCGATAGGGACGCTGCACGATCAGGCCGGCGGCGGCCAGGCGCTTGAGCATCTTGGCCACGGTCGGCTGGGCGACGCCGATGCGCGCGGCGATATCCACCTGACGGGCTTCACCGCCGTCCCGGATGAGGTCGGAAATGAGCTCGACATAGTCCTCGATCAGCTCCTGACGATGGGCTTCGCGGACCTGTTGAAAACCTTCCATATGAATGGATGGATCGACCAACCGATTCAGCAGTTCGTCGTCCTTTGTCATGTTGCCCACCTGAATGACCTTCTCCGCAAAGACCTGAGGCGCGTCGAGAGGACGCGTGCGGGCGCCATTTTGACCGAGTTGCGAGCGAATACCAAAGATTCCTTCGCCAATGGGCGTTATCGACGGATGAGATAGAGATTTTTTATTGCTGGATGTGTGAATTTTAGCCTAGGCTAAATTCTCCAAAGGGTAGTCCTACCTTGCCGCACGAGTCCGCCATGAAAGAGTCCGCCAGCTACGTCGAGCCTGCCTGGCAGGAGCCTGCGCCGTCCGCCCGGCCCAGCCTGGGGCGGATGAATGCCAGCGTGCCGGTGCCCGAAGGCGGCAGCTGGCTGCGCCGGCTGCTGGCCTTCATCGGCCCCGGCTACATGGTCTCGGTGGGCTACATGGATCCGGGCAACTGGGCCACGGACCTGGCCGGTGGCTCGCAATTCGGCTACCTGCTGCTGTCGGTGATCCTGCTCTCCAATCTCATGGCCATCCTGCTGCAGGCCCTGGCCGCACGCCTGGGCATCGCTACCGGGCTGGACCTGGCCCAGGCCTGCCGCGCGCGCTATTCGCGGCCGGTGAGCCTGCTGTTGTGGATCGCCTGCGAGATCGCCATCATCGCCTGCGACCTGGCCGAGGTGATCGGCACCGCCATCGCGCTGAATCTGCTGTTCGGCATCCCGCTGATGTGGGGCGCCATCCTCACGGCGCTGGACGTCTTTCTCATCCTGTTGCTGATGAATCGCGGCTTTCGCTGGCTGGAAGCCTTCGTCATCGCCCTGCTGACGCTGATCTTCGTCTGCTTCGGCGTGCAGATGGTGCTGGCCCAGCCGTCACTGGCGGCGATTGCCGACGGCTTCCTGCCCAAGGCGGAGATCGTCACCAATCCGGCCGCGCTGTACCTGGCCATCGGCATCATCGGTGCCACCGTGATGCCCCATAACCTCTATCTGCATTCGTCCATCGTGCAGACCCGCGCCTATCCGCGCACCGAGGCCGGGCGGCGAATGGGCCTGCGCTGGGCGGTGGCCGACAGTACCCTGGCGCTGATGCTGGCGCTGTTCGTCAACGCCGCCATCCTGATCACCGCCGCGGCGGTGTTCCACAGCGCCGGGCGCACCGACGTGGCCGAGATCCAGGACGCCTACCACCTGCTGTCGCCGATGCTGGGCGTCGGCATCGCCTCGCTGCTGTTCGCGGTGGCGCTGCTGGCGTCGGGCATCAACTCCACCGTCACCGCGACCCTGGCCGGCCAGATCGTCATGGAGGGCTTCCTGTCGCTGCGCATTCCCGACTGGGCGCGGCGGCTGATCACCCGGGGCATCGCCGTGATCCCGGTGGTGGTGGTGACCGGCCTCTATGGCGAGAGCGGTACGGCCAAGCTGCTGGTGCTGAGCCAAGTGGTGCTGTCCATGCAACTGCCCTTCGCGGTGATCCCGCTGGTACGCTTCGTCTCGGACCGCCAGCTGATGGGCAGCTTCGTGATCGGTCGGGTCACGCAGGTGCTGGCCTGGGCGATCGCCGGGCTGATCGTGGTGCTCAATGTGAAGCTGCTGGCCGACATCCTGCTCGGATAGCGGACAACTGAGGTCCTACGACCTCTGAGGGCTCTGGAACAAGGGTCTTGGAACTTCCGAAAGCGTGACGGTATCAATCCGTTACCACAATAAGTTCTTCCCATCACCACCCGGAGCACTTGCCATGTCCTATGACGCCCGTCACACCCCAGCCTATGCAGCCACCACGGCCACCGCCACCGCGCCTCTGCTGAAGCGCATTTCCTGGAGTTCGATCATCGCCGGCGTGGTCATCGCCCTGACCGTTTCGCTGCTGCTGAGCCTGCTCGGCACCGCCATCGGCTCGGCTTCCATCGATCCGCAACAGGAAGCCAATCCGCTGTCCGGCCTGGGCAAGGGCACCGGTATCTGGGTCGGCGTCAGCGCCGTGGTCTCGGTCTTCGTCGGCGCCTGGATCGCCGGTCGCCTGGCGCAGCGCGAAGGCGCCCTGCACGGCATCCTGGTCTGGGCCAGCGTGACCCTGGTCAGCGTCTATCTGGTGTCCAGTGCCGTGAGCGGCGTGGTGCGTACCGGTCTGAACGTGGCGGGCAGTGGCCTGTCGATGGTCGGCAGCGGCCTGTCCCAGGCGGCACCGGCCCTGACCAACCAGGTTCAGGACCAACTGCGTCAGCAGGGCATCCAGCTCGACCTGGGTGATCTGCAGAACGAACTGGAAACCGCGCTGCGCCAGACCGGCAAGACCGAGCTGCAGCCGGAGAATCTGCAGCAGCAGGCTCAGGGCGCCGAACAGGATGCCAAGAACACTGCCCAGAACAGCGCCAACAATCCGCAGCAGACCGATGACCAGCTGGGTGCCCTGCTGGATCGTCTGAAGCAGCGTGGCGACCAGGCCTGGAACGCCGCTGACCGTCAGGCTCTGGTGAACCTGATCAAGGCCCGCACCGGCAAGAGCGACGCCGAGGCCAATGCCATCGTCGACAAGGCCCAGCAGACCTACCAGCAGGCCTATGCCAAGTACCAGGAGCTCAAGGCCCAGGCCGAGCAGAAGGCCCGCGAAGCGGCTGACGTGGCTGCCCGCAAGGTCTCCCAGGCCAGCTGGGTCCTGCTGATCAGCCTGGTGATCGGTGGCATCGTCGGTGCCATCGGTGGTGCCCTGGGTCGTCGTACCCAGCCGGCCAACAAGGTGGTCGCCGCCTAAGCGCAACCTCTGGCGGATCCCCTGGGACCCGCTGACAAGGCACGAGGCCCGGACTGGCGACAGTCCGGGCCTCGTCGTTTAGGGGCCGGTGCTTTTCCTAGCGGTCTGGCCGCAGTACCCGGGCGAGCAGCTGCAGGCACAGCGCCAGGTCGGGGCGTTCGGCGCCGAACAGGGTGCGATAGATCAGCGGAGCGACCAGGCCGTCGAGCAGGGCGTCCAGGGGCGGTGCCGGCTCGCCACGTCGGTGGGCGCGTTCGAGCAGCAGCTCCAGGCGCTCTCGGGTCGGCTCGGTGCAGCGCACCGCGCATCCCGGATCGGTGGCGGCCAAGGCGTCCCTGAGCATGGCCTGGCCAGGGGTGGAGGCAAGGTCGTCGACATAGTGTTCCAGCCAGCGTTCGAGATCGCCTTTCAGGCTACCGGTGTCTTCCGGCGGCTGGTCCGGGCGCAGGCGCTGTAGGTCGACGTCGGCCAGCAGGCTGGGCAGGTTGCCCCAGCGACGATAGAGGGTCGAAGGCGTGACCCCGGCGCGCGCGGCGATCAGGGGGACGGTGAGGGCTTCCCGGGGCTGCTCCTGCAGGAGCGCCAGGACGGCCTCGTGGATGGCTTGCTGAACGCGGGCACTGCGGCCGCCGGGGCGGGCTTGCTTGTTGGTCATGCTGACAGGATACCCGGCTCTTAACGCAAACGCATTGCTTTTGCTGCAGGAAGGGTTCAGGCTTTAAAGCAATTAATTAGCTTTAAGGTGTGGGCATGTCTTCACTGAACGGCTCTTCCTCCGCACGCCTGGCGCTGCTGGGCTCGGTGCTGCTGACCTTCCTCGCCGCGTCCAGCGCGCCGACCCCCCTTTATGCCAGCTACCAGCAGGCCTGGGACTTTTCCACCTTCTGGCTGACGCTGGTGTTCGCCGTCTATGCCTTTGCCCTGCTGGCCGCCTTGCTGGTGGGCGGGCGGCTGTCCGATCACCTAGGGCGCCAGCCGGTGATCCTGGCGGCGCTGGTGCTGGAAGCGGGCTCCATGCTGCTGTTCCATCAGGCCCACGGTCTGGCTGATCTGGTCCTTGCCCGCGCCCTGCAGGGCCTGGCGACCGGGATCGCCACCAGTGCCCTGGGTGCGGCGCTGCTGGACGTGGATGCCGAGCGCGGCCCCTCGTTGAACAGCCTGACGCCCCTGCTCGGCATGGCGGTCGGCGCGCTGGGTTGCGGTCTGCTGGTGGAATTCGCGCCGGCGCCGCTGCAACTGGTCTATCGGCTGTTCCTGCTGCTGTTCGTGTTGCAGGGCCTGGCGCTGCTGCGCCTGCCCGATCGCGTACCGCGCCGGCCGGGCCTGCTCGCCGCCTTGCGTCCCCAGCTGGCGGTGCCGCCCCAGGCTCGCGTCATGCTCTGGCGGGTATTGCCGCTGGAACTGGCGGTCTGGGCGGTGGGCGGCTTTTATCTGTCGTTGATGCCGGGGCTGGTCAAGGCGGCGACCGGTACGACGTCGATCCTGGTCGGCGGGGTGGTGGTGGCCGGTCTGACGCTCACCGGTGCGGCCTGTCTGCACGGCCTGCGTGGCTGGCCGCCCATGCGCCTGCTGCGCCTGGGCGCGGTCACCCTGGTGGCCGGTCCGGCCGTGCTCTGGTTGGCGGTGGCCAGCGGTCAGCTGGGTTTCTTCGCCCTGGGTACCCTGGTGACCGGCGTCGGCTTTGGCAGCGGTTTTCTCGGCGCCACCCGCAGTCTGCTGCCGCTGGCCGAACCGACCCAGCGCGCCGGGTTGCTGGCCGCCTTCTATGTGCTCAGTTACCTGGCGTTCTGCCTGCCCGCCCTGGCGGTCAGCGCCCTGGTGCCGCTGCTGGGCCTGGCCGGCGCCGCCGAACTCTATCTGGGCGGGGTGATCCTGCTGGCGGCGCTGGGCGTGCGCAACAGCCTGCCGCGCGCCTGCGTGCAGCCGGGATAGGCTTTGTCTGAAAAGTGCCTGCGCTTGGTCATGCGGCGTTAAAAATCCGTTCGGAATGCTCATTTACCATTCGTAAACTCCGCTTCCTCACGGATTTTTGCCTTGCCTGACCTTCGCTCGGCGACTTTACAGACAAGCCTTAGAGCAGGATGTCGGTAGGACCGAAAATGGCCCGCTCGACGGGGCTGCCGGTGGCCCGCTCTTCATTGGAAAAGCCGTCGTGGTCGCGCAGCGGGCCGAAGTCGATGCCGGTCAGTTGCTCGATACGCAGGACGCTGCATTGATAGGTGCGCAGGCGGCCGAAGGTGATGGACAGCTCGTCGAGTTCGCGGCGCTGGTCGATCAGATAGGCGCTGGCGGAGGGCTTGCCGTCGTCACCGAGAAAGGCCACCACCTTCCAGAAGGCCTCGGGAATCCGGGCCTCGCGGTAGGAGCGGTCATCCGCGCGCAGGACCGGGCCGCTGAAGACGGTGATGCACGCCTGCCAGCGCTGGGTGTTTTCGAGCAGATAGTCCTCCAGCTCCAGCCAGGTCCGCTGGTTGAAGGCGGCCATCTGTGGTGCGCAGTTGGTGAAGTGGAAGGTGTCGCGGTTGGCCTGGGTGGCGGCGGCGCCCCAGTTGGGGTCCTGGCGGCGCACCAGGTGGCCGCGGTCGAGCAGGTTGTCGGCATAGAGCGCCTCGCCGAGCTGAGCCTCTAGCGGCACCCGGCCGTCGTAGGCCCAGGCATCGCGGCTACGGGGCACCTCGACGTGCTGGTCGCCGTCGATATTGACGCCGACCCAGAGCGCCATTCGCCGGCTGCGCGAGAGCGTGACCGAGAAGTGGGTGTAGTCCAGGCGATCGCCGGAGGCGGGCAGCGGATAGACGTCGCCGGCCAGGGCCGCGCTCGGACGGGGCCA
The DNA here is from genome assembly GCF_014522265.1 of Pseudomonas oryzihabitans. GTDB lineage: Bacteria > Pseudomonadota > Gammaproteobacteria > Pseudomonadales > Pseudomonadaceae > Chryseomonas > Chryseomonas aestiva. The sequence goes on along the minus strand of NZ_CP017024.1, from coordinate 211,396 downwards.
GGGGACCTGGAAGGCGCCCAGGAAGTCGGCCTGGTAACCCTGGCGATCCGCCAGGCTGGCGGCGGGGGTGATGCGCGGCTCGGTGCTTCTCAAACCGGCGGGTTGCGCCGGCAACAGGGGACGCAGGTCGGCGAGGCGCGGGCGATAGGCGAGATCGACGGCAAAGGGCTGGCTGGGCATGAGTTATCTCGGGCGCAGAGGACGAACCGTCAGCGCAGCACAGGAAGGTGACCGGACGATGACCACGGTCAGCGAAGTGGTATGCGCCGGCGCTAGCTGGCAAACTCGTTCGCGACCTAACGATTCCCACCGAGATCCCCGAGTGAACCGCCCATGAAGCTATCGCTGTTTTCCCCCCTTGCCCGTCGGCGTACCTGGCTGCTCGGCGTGCCCGGCCTGCTCCTCAGCGGCGCCGCCCTGGCCAGTCAGCAGTCCGATGCCAAGGGCTTCGTCGAAGACGGTGACCTGACCCTGCTGCTGCGCAACTACTACTACCTGCGCCAGAACGAAGGCGACGGTCATGGCGCCGCCGCGCGCAACAGTCGCGATCCGCGCAGCTGGACCCAGGCCTTCCTGCTCAATTACACCTCGGGCTTCACCCAGGGCACCGTGGGCGTGGGCGTGGATGCCTATGGCTACCTGGGCCTCAAGCTGGATGGCGGTGATGGCCACGCCAATACCCCGAACATGCCGGTGGACGGCGACGGCAGCCAGCGCAGCGAATTCAGCAAGGGCGGGGCGGCGGTCAAGCTGCGCGTCTCCAACACCGTGCTCAAGTACGGTGACCAGCAACCCACAGCGCCGGTGCTGGCGGCGGGCGGCAACTGGCTGTTTCCCCAGACCGCCCGTGGCTGGAGCCTGGTGAGTCAGGAAGTCGATCATCTGATGCTCGAAGGTGGTCACTTCACCGCCGCCACGGCGCCGCGCACCACTGGCTCGGACGGTGGCATCTTCGCCGGCTACGCGGGTGTCGAGGCGGCCTCGGCCAGCTATGCCGGGGGCGTCTACAAGTTCAGCGATCACCTCAGCGCCTCGCTCTACGCCGGGCACTTCGAAGACGTCTGGGACCAGTACTACGGCAACCTCAACTATGTTGTACCGCTGGCGGCCGAGCAGAGCCTGACCTTCGACGCCAACCTCTATCGCACCCTGGACGCCGGCAGCGCCAAGGCCGGCAGCATCGCCAACACCGCCGGCTCGCTGGCCGCCGCCTTCCAGACCGGCGCCCACACCTTCACCCTGATCCACCAGCGTATCCATGGCGACCAGCCTTTCGACTACGCGGTCTTCGGCGCGCCGGTGCCGGGGTCCTTCGGTGACTCCATCCTGCTCGGCAACTCGATGCAGTTCTCCGACTTCAACGGTCCGGGCGAGCGCAGCTGGCAGGCCCGCTATGACCTGGACATGGAAAGCTACGGCGTGCCGGGCCTGAGCCTGATGGTGCGGCATACCCGCGGCAGCGGCATCGACGGCAGCCACGTGGCCGCCGATTCGGCCTATGCCGGCCTCTATGGCGACGGCGACAAGGAACACGAGACCGATCTGGAGGCCAAGTACGTGCTGCAGAACGGCCCGGCCAAGGACTTGAGCTTCCGCCTGCGCCAGGCCTGGCATTCCGGCAGCCAGAGCACCGGCGGCACCGTGGCCGAGACCCGGCTGATCACCGAGTACCCGCTGAATATCCTGTAATTGATCGCGCTCCGTAGGTTGGGCCTTTTAGGTTGGGTTGAGCGTCGCGAAGCCGAACAGTCCATTGGCCATCGGCATGCCCGGGAATGCCCTCACCCCAGCCCTCTCCCAAGGGGAGAGGGGGTAGTTCGGTGTGAGCAGGTGCCTGGTAGGTTGGGTTGAGCGCAGCGAAGCCCAACAGTCCATTGGCCATCGGCATGTCCGGGATACCCTCACTCCAGCCCTCTCCCAAGGGGAGAGGGGGGTTAGTTCGGTGTGAGCAGGTATCTCGTAGGTTGGTTGAGCGCAGCGAAGCCCAACAGTCCTTTGGCCATCGGCATGTCCGGGATACCCTCACTCCAGCCCTCTCCCAAGGGGAGAGGGGGTAGTCGCGTAGAGTCGATAACGGCGCAGCCTTATCCACGTTCAGGTGCGTTGATCAGTGGAAAACGCGGCGCGGTTTTCCACGCTACGGACGCCCTGGCAGCGTGATACCAGGGGGCAAGCCACCACCTGCGCCGGACCCAATCGCCCCCTCTCCCTCCGGGAGAGGGCTGGGGTGAGGGTTGCCCCCACCAACGGCGCCAGGGTCGAGCGCGGATCGTTGGGCTTCGGCGATAAGGCCGCCTCAACCCAACCTACGGGTGTGGGCCTGGTAGGTTGGGTTGAGCGCAGCGAAGCCCAACAGACCTCACCCTAAACCCTTCGTCCGCGACGCCTCCAGCAGCCGCTCGATCTCCCCATGCAATCGTTCGGTCGCGCCCGCGCGGTCGATCCACCATTCGGTGGACCAGACGCGCAGGAGCGTCCAGCCGAGGCCCTGGAGGATGGCGCTGCGGGTCTTGTCGCGGTCACGGGCGGTGGCGGCGCTGTGGTAGGTGGCGCCGTCGCATTCGATACCGACCAGGTAGTCGCCCGGGCGGTCGGGATGGACGATGCCCAGGTCGATGCGGAAACGCGACACGCCGATCTGCGGCACCACCTGCCAGCCCTTGGCCTGCAGCGCCTGGGCCACGGCTTCCTCGAAGGGCGAGTCGTGCCCACCCAGTGAACCCTTGACCGCCGCCGCCAGGGCCTGGGGGCCGCGCTGGGCGAATTCCAGGAACAGCTTGAGATCGCGCACGGCGCGGGCATTGGTGCGATTGAGGTCGATCAGCCCCGGATCGAAGGAGGAGAACACCAGCATCTCCCGCCGCGCCCGGGTCACGGCGACGTTGAGGCGCCGCCAGCCACCGTCCTTGTTCAGCGGACCGAAGTTCATCGACATCGTATTGGCGCCGGGCTCGGTGGGGCCGAAGCCGATGCCGAGCATGATCAGGTCGCGCTCGTCGCCCTGGACCGTTTCCAGGTTCTTCACCACCACCGGCTCGGCCAGGTCTTCGGCGAAGTGCGCCTCGATCTCCGGGTGCTGCTGGCGCGCGCGGTCGAGCAGGTCGGTGACCAGCCGCTGCTGTTCGCTGTTGAGGGTGATGATGCCCAGGCTGAGGCCGGCAAAGGCCGGATCGAGCAGGCGCTTGACCGCTTCGGCGACCATGGCCTGGGCCTCGATGGCATTGTGGCGGCCCTTGCCCTTGGCGTAGACGCCGTCCACCCGCCGCCATTCCACCGCGCTCGGACGGATCTCCGGTGCAGGAAAGGTGATGAGCTTGCCGTCGTAGTAGTGGTGGTTGGAAAAGGCGATCAGGCTCTCGTGGCGACTGCGGTAGTGCCAGTTGAGACTGTGGCTGTAGATGCCGGCGCCCAGGCATTCGTCGAGGATGCTTTCCAGGTCCTCGGCGGTGTCGTCCTCGCCGGCGGCGCGGTCGAAGAAGCGCGTTGGCGGCATCTGCCGGGGGTCGCCGGCGATCACCACCTGCACGCCGCGGGCGATGGCACCCACCGCGTCCCAGGGCGCGATCTGCGAGGCTTCGTCGAAGATCACCAGGTCGAACAGACCACCGTCCGGCGGCAGGTACTGGGCGATGGACAGCGGACTCATCAGCATGCAGGGCGCCAGTCGCGCCAGGGCGTCGCCCATTTCCAGGGCCAGCTGGCGCAGCGGCTTGTGTCGGCGCTGCTTCTGCAGTTCGTGCTTGAGCACGGCGAAGCCGCCGCCCTGACGCGCCGCGTCGTTCTTCGCTGGCAGGCCGTGGCAGAGCAGGGCGCGGATATGGCGCACGGCCAGGGTCTGCAGGCGATCGTCCAGCCGGCGATAGGCCTGGATATCGCTCTCGTGCTCGGCCGGGACGAAATCGCGCAGCAGCGGCTCGGCGTCCAGCGCGGTGGCGGCGAACCAGCGGGCATAGGCGGTCTCGAACAGGGCTGCCAGGTCCTCGACCGAAGCGGCCGTGGCGCGCGCGATCAGTGTTGCCAGGCCGAGGGCATCGGCTTCTTCGCGGACCCGCTGCCAGTCGCACCAGGCCTTGAGCCGACCCGGCTGACGCAGCAGCGCGGCAGCGGTACGCACCAGCTCGGCGGCAGCGGTGTCACCGGCCAATCCCGCCTGAGTGGCGAATGCCTGGCGGGCGGCTTCGGCCGCGTCGAGGGCCTCGGCGAAGGCGCCGCTGGCCGGGGCCAGGGTGGTGTCCACCGGCTGATCCTCGGGATGCTGCAACCGGCGCGCTGCCGCCTGGCGCAGGGCCAGCAGCTGCTCGGGCGTTTCCGCCAGGGTCGGCAGCGCCGCGCTCAGTCTTTCCGCCAGGACGCGGCGCGCGAGCAGGGCGTCGAGATCGCTGGTGACACCCTGCCAGCCACTGATGCCGGCCAGGGTGGGCGTCAACTCGTCCAGTTCGGTGAGCAGGGTGCGCTGACGCCGCAGCCGCGGCAGATCGGCAGCCACATCGGGCTGACCCTGGGTTTCGCCCTGGCGGGCGAGATCCTGGGTGACCTGTCGCTGGGCGCGGCTGGCGAAGATCCAGAAGCGCTGCCCGGCGGCGTCCCAGGCGGTTTCCAGCTGGGTCAGGGCGACACGGCGACAGGCTTCGGCGGCATAGGGTACCGACAGCTCGCGCTCCAGCATCTGGTAGTCGCGCAGCACCTCCAGGGCGCGCCCCAGCTGGCGCTGACGCTCGGCAGCGCCAGGCCCGAAGGCGAAGGCCAGGTCCTGGCCAGCGGCGTTCTGCAGCAACTCGGCGAAGTCCAGCAGGCGACGGGGTGCCACCTGGTCCGCCAGTGGCAGACCGAGGACATCGCGCAGGCGTTGCCGCGCCTGCTGCAATGCCTGTTGGGTGTCGCGCAGCCGTTCGGCGGCGCTGACCAGGGCATCCTGCCAGGCGTTGGACCAGGGATGGGCCGGCAAGAGCGCGAAATCCGCCGCCAGGCTGCGGCCGGTCTCGGCGTGCAGGGCCAGGCGCCGCACGGCGTTGCGCAACTCGGCCAGGCCCTCGGCGTCGTGGGCGTCGGCCTGGGACCAGGCGAGGCGCGGGGTATCGGGGGCGGCGTCGCGCAGTACCCGACCGATGCTCTGTTGCAGGGTCAGGCCGTTGGGCCAGCGCCGGTGCAGGCGCTCGACCACGGCATTGAGGCGATCGCGCAGGCGTTCCACCTCGGCGGCCTCGACCAGCCATTCCTCTTCGTCGAGGCCGTCGCGGGTATCCCAGGCGCGCTCCAGCTGCTTGAGCACCTCGGCCTTGGAGGCCTTGCTCGAATGCAGTTCCAGGCAGAACTCGCCAAGCCCCTGGGCCTCCAGGCGGCGATACACCACGTCCAGCGCCGCGCGCTTCTCGGCGACGAACAGCACCCGCCGACCCAGCGCCAGGTTGTGGGCGATCATATTGGCGATGGTCTGGGACTTGCCGGTGCCGGGTGGGCCGTCTAGCACGAAATCCTGGCCACCGGCCGAGGCCAGCACCGCCGCCAGCTGCGAGGAATCCGCCGGCAGCGGGGTGAAGAGTTCGGCCGGGGTGACCTGGCGATCCAGCTCGCGCTCGCGGGGAAAGCTGCCGCCGCCCAGGTAGGCGCCGGATTCCGCGGTACGTTCCAGCAGGTGGCGCACCAGCGGGCTTTCCAGCAGCTGGTCGCTGCGTTCGGTGAGGTCCTTCCACATCAGGTACTTGGCGAAGGAGAACTGGCCCAGCAGCAATTCGCTGCTGACCTCGAAGCCGGGCAGGTCGCGCACCGCACGCCGCACCCTGGTCCAGATGCCGTCCACGTCGATGCCGTTGCCATCGCCGGGCAGCGGGCCGTCAAGCCCGGGGATGTCCAGGTCGAAGTCGTGGCGCAGGAGCTCCAGCAGGGTCAGGTTGAAGCGCGGCTCGTCCTCGAACAGGTGCAGGGTAATGCCGCTGGCGGCGCTCTGCCGTTCCAGGCGCACCGGCAGCAGGATCAGCGGCGCGCGGTAGTGCTTGGGATCGTCGGCGGCCTTTTTCCAGCGCAGGAAGCCCAGCGCCAGGTAGAGGGTGTTGGCGCCGCCCTCGTCGAGATCGCTGCGGGCGCGGCGATAGAGTTCCACCAGCGCCGCGTCCAGCCTGGTCGCATCCAGGGGGGCGACCACCTCGCCGCGGGCCAGGGCGCCGCGGGCGTATTCGTCGTCGAGATTCTCGTGTTCGCGGGCCTCGTGCAGCACGGCGTCGCGGCCGCTCACCGCCAGGTCTGGCAGCGGCACCAGGCGCAGCGCGCGGCCCTCGGCCAGGCGATCTTCCAGCGCGGCCGGCTCGGGGCAGAGCAGGGGCACGCTGCGGGCGTTGTCCGGCACGTGCAGCAGGCGATTGCGGGTGGTGAGGTCGAGCAGCTTGCGCTGCCACAGCGCCAGGCGCCCGACCGGGGTGGTCGGCGCCGCCTCGACGTCCACGTCGAAGGCCGGCAGCGGCGGGGCCTCTTCCAGGGTCTCGCCCGGCAGCAGCAGACCGTCCGCGTTGCTGGCCGGCTGGCCGGGCACCGCCAGCGGGCGGATGCGTTGCAGGCGGGCACGGCGGACGTCCAGGGCCAGTACGAAGGTCTCGTCGTCCAGCTGCCGCTCGGCCAGTTGCATGGCCTGACTGAAGGACGGCGGCGGCGAAGCGGTGGCCTGGGTGGTCTCGAAGACCAGCAGGTCCTTGAGCGCCACCCGCTTGCGCACCGGCTCGGCGTCGTCGGTGAGCAGCTGGGCGAATTCCTGGGGTTGCAGCCAGACCCCGGCGAAGGCATGGCCGCGGGTGATGACCAGCAGTGGATTGAGGCCGGCCTGTTCCAGCGCCGCGCACGCGAGCAGGGCGAGATCCAGGCAGGTGGCCAGGCCACCGTCGAGGATGCTGCCTGGCGTGCGGATCTTCTGGCCCTGGCGCTCGAAGCTGGCGGGCGGCACCGCATAGGTCAGCTGCAGACCGCACAGCGCCGACCAGAGCGCCGAGCCCAGTTCCCAGACGCGCCGCCGCGAGCCGCTCTCGTACCCGTCCAGCGCCGTGGACTTGCCGGCGCGACGCAAGACCTCGGCGGCTGCGCCCAGCAGGCGATCCACCGCCGGATCATTGGGCATGACGAAGGCCGCCGCCAGTTCCGGCATGCTGTCCACGCCACCCCATTGGTTGCGTGCCAGCAACTCGACCGGATAGCGCCGCGTCTGCAGGATCGTCTCGCCCTGGCGCACCGTGAAGGTCAGCTGGGCGACCAGGCTCTCCTGCAGGCTGCCAAGCAGCGCGGCGTCGAATTCGAGGTCGCGATCATCGAGGTAGAGGGTGCCCTGGGGATCGAGGCGCTCCAGGTGCCAGGTGCGCGGGACCACGAAGGCCGGCTCGGCCGTGACCGTCAGACTGAGGTCGGCGAGGGCTTCCTGGCCACTGTGGGTGAGGCGCAATTCGCGCAGCACGGGCACCGCGTTCTGGTGCGCCGCGAAGCCGATCTTGCCGGCCAGCACCAGTTCGACATCCACGCTCATCGCCTACCACCCTTGCTTATTGCCTAAGGTAGATGAATGTACAGTAGTGGGCGGGTCGATGCAGCCCATAGCCCGCCTGGGCAAGCGGAAAAAGTCCTTTGGTGACGGGCGGTTGCGTGGTTTGAGCGATAGGTCGCGGTTCAGGCTGCCGGGGTCGGGAAGACCAGGCTGAAATGGATGCCCCGTTCATTCTGCTCGACCTCGGCACGACCGCCATGCAGACGCATGATCGCCGCGACGATGGCCAGGCCCAGGCCGTTGGAATCATGGGGTTGATGGCGGGAGGGATCGGCGCGATAGAAGCGGTCGAACAGCCGTTGCAGATGCGCCGGCGCCAGGGCGGGGCCGGTGTTGCTGACGCGAATACGCTCGCCCTCCGCTTGCAGGCGGATCTCGCCATCCGGTTCGGCGTAGCGGATGGCATTGGCCACCAGGTTGCTCAGGGCGCGGCGCAGCATCAGCGGATCGGCGACCACCTGGCCGCCACCGGCCACCACCAGGCGCAGGCCGCGCTCGTCGGCCGGGCCTTCGAAATAGTCGGCGATGCGCGCCAGCTCTTCGTCCAGTTGCAGCGGCTGCGGGGTCAGCACCGCCTGGGCGTCGTCGGCGCGGGCGAGGAAGAGGATGCTCTCCACCAGCCGCGAGATGCGCTCCAGCTCTTCCAGGTTGGACGCCAGCAGCGTCTGGTAGTCCTCGCTGCTGCGCACCTGACGCAGGGCGACCTCGGTATGGCCCATGAGGGCATTGATCGGGGTGCGGATCTCGTGGGCGAGGTCGGCGGAAAACTGCACCAGCCGGCCATAGCCGTCGGCCAGCCGCGCCAGCATGGCATTGTAGTTTTCCACCAGCGGCTGCAGTTCACGCGGGGCATCGGCCAGCTCCAGGGGCGCGGCCAGTCGGGTCGGGGTGATGCCGCCGGCATGGCGGGCGATGCGCCGCAGCGGCGCCAGGCCGCGCCGCAGCAGCAGATAGCCGAGCCCGGCGGTGGCGAGGAAGGCCAGGGTCACGGCGCCGAGCAGCCCCAGCCGGAAATCGGCCAGGGTGGTGTCCTCGTTGCGCAGCACATGGGCGGCGGTCAGTTCCACCGGGCCTTCGGGGTGTTGACCGCGACCCGCGCCGCGCGCCAGCGGGTCCCGTCGGCCAACTGGCCTTCGCGCAGATCGGCCCGTGTCGGTCGTCGTGTCTGTGGCACCACGGCCAGGTCGGGGAGGGCGATCTGCAGCGGATTGGAGGCGATCACCGGCTTGGCGCCCGGCGTGCCGATGAGAAAGACGTCCTGCTCGTTGCCCAGCATGTTGGCGAACAGCTGCGGACTGCGGCCCAGGGTTTCCAGCGACAGGTCGGCGCTGAGCAGGCTGCGAAAATGCGCGAGCCGGCCGAGCAGGGCGTAGTCGGCGCGCTCCAGCACGGTACGTTCCAGGCTGTGGTAGAGAAAGGCCCCGCGCCGCCCACGGCGAGCAGCGCCACCAGGGCGAAACCCAGGGTGGCGCGCAGGATCAGCGAGGGTGACCGCGCGCTCAAGGCCGCACCTCGCAGACGTAGCCGATGCCGCGCACGGTATGGATCAGCTTGACCGGGTAGGGGTTGTCGACCTTGGCGCGCAGCCGCTTGATGGCCACGTCCACCACATTGGTGTCGCTGTCGAAATTCATGTCCCAGACCTCGGCGGCGATCAGGGTGCGCGACAGCACCTCGCCTTCACGGCGCAGCAGCAGGTGCAGCAGGGCGAATTCCTTGTTGGTCAGCACGATGAGGTCGTCACCGCGGGTCACCCGTCGCCGCAGGAGGTCCAGCTGCAGGTCGGCCAGGTGGAAGTGCTCGGGCTCGCGCACCACGCCACGGCGCAGCAGGGTGCGGATGCGCAGCAGCAGCTCGACGAAGGAGAAGGGTTTGACCAGGTAGTCGTCCGCGCCCAGCTCCAGGCCGCGGATGCGATCCTGCAGACCGTCGCGGGCGGTGAGAAAGAGCACTGGCACGTCGAGCTTCTTGCGCAGGACTTCCATGATCTGCCAACCGTCGATGCCGGGCAGCATCACATCGAGGATGACCAGGTCGTAACGGCCGTCCAGCGCCAGGTGCAGGCCGTCGGCGCCGTGCTGGGTCCAGTCGACCGCGTAGCCGGATTCGCCGAGGCCCTTTTTCAGGTACTCGCCGGTCTTCTGGTCGTCTTCGATGAGGAGAATATGCATGACGTTATGGTAGGGCCTCCGGTCGCTTCGCTGGGTGACATTTTTGTCATTCGCCGGTCATCTTGCTGACCCCCCACGCGTCGCACTGTGGCGGGGCGATTCCCTATCCCAGGAGGTTTCATGCGTACCCAGACTCTGCTCCGCGGTTCCCTTGCCCTGCTGCTCGCCAGCAGCGCCCTGTTGGCCCAGGCCGCGCCCATGCCCACCGTCAAGCCCATGCGTGGCACCGTGGACAGCGTCCAGGGCGACACCCTGGCCTACACCACCCGCAACGGTGCCCACCAGACCCTGATGCTGGATGACAAGACCAGCTACCGCGCCGTGTCCAAGGCCAATCTGGACCGCATCGAAGCCAACAGCTTCATCGGTTCGGCCGCCACGCCGCAGCCGGACGGCACCCTCAAGGCGCTGGAAGTGACGGTGTTCGAGGCCAGTCTGCGCGGCTCCGGCGAAGGCCACTACGGCTGGGAAAACGCCGATGGCAGCACCGGCACCATGACCAACGGCACCGTGGGCGAACTCAAGAAGGCCAACGGCCGCACCCTTACCGTGCAGTACAAGGGCGGCGAGAAGCAGCTGGTGGTGCCGGAAGACGTGCCCATCGCCTATGTCGAGAAGGGCGACCGCAGCCTGCTCAAGCCCGGCGCCAAGGTGGTGCTGTTCCCCGCCGAAGACGGCAAGCACGCCAAGGGCGTGGCTGTCGGTAAAGACGGTTTCACCCCGCCCATGTAAGCCCCACGCGGTCGCCTGGTTTGACGGCGACCGCCTCCATCTCGCGGTGAAGAGGGAAATGTCATGACCACCTCGCGACGGCGTCTGGTGCACCGCTGGCCGGTGCGCCTCACCCATTGGCTCAACGCCCTGGCGATGCCCTGCATGTTCATGAGCGGCTGGGCGATCTACAACGCCTCGCCGCTTTTCCCCTTCACCTTTCCCGCCTGGGCAACCCTTGGCGGCTGGCTGGGCGGCGCCATCGCCTGGCACCTGGCGGTCTTTTGGCTGCTGCTGGTGAATGGCCTGATCTATCTGCTCTATGGCCTTTTCAGCGGCCACTTCCGGCGCGATTTCCTGCCGCTGTCGCCACGCGCCATCGGCCGCGATTTCGTCGCCGCCGCACGGCTGCGCCTGGGTCATCGGCTGGGCACCTACAACGCCGTGCAACGCCTGCTCTACTGGGGCGTGCTGGCCCTTGGGGTGCTGGTAGTGCTCTCGGGCCTGGCCATCTGGAAACCCGTGCAGCTGCAGGGATTGGCCGCTCTGCTCGGCGGTTTCGACACCGCCCGCTACGTGCACTTCTTCGCCATGGCCGGCATCGGCGCCTTCGTCGTCGTGCACCTGGCCCTGGTCATCCTGGTACCCCGCACCCTGCCGCCGATGATCACCGGTCGGGCGCATGAGGAGGTTAACGATGAGTCGGCGTGAACGCCTGCGCCTGGAGCCGGCGCAACAGCGGCAGGTGGAAAATCTGCAACGACGCCTGCTGCTCAAGCAGGGTCTGACGGTGGGCGCCCTAGCCATGCTCAGCGGCTGCAACCTGCAGGACGGCGACAGCGTCGACAAGGTGCTCTGGTCCATGTCGCGCTTCAACGACCGGGTGCAGGCCTGGCTGTTCGGCCGTGAGCGCCTGGCGCCGACCTATGCCGCCAGCCAGATCACCAATCCCTTCCCCTTCAACGCCTTCTACCCCGAATACAACGTTCCGGAAGTGGACCTCAGCGACTATCGCCTGGAGGTCTCCGGCCTGGTCGCCAACAAGCAGGCCTGGACCCTGGAAGACCTGCGCCGCCTGCCGCAACGCGCCGACATTACCCGCTTCATCTGCATCGAGGGCTGGAGCGCCATCGGCCAGTGGGGCGGGGTGCCCCTGCGCACCTTCCTCGAACGCATCGGCGCCGACACCAGCGCCAAGTACGTCGGCTTCAAGTGCGCCGACCGCTATTACTCCAGCATCGACATGGCCTCGGCGCTGCACCCCCAGACCCTGCTGGCGCTGGACTTCGGCGACGTGGCCCTGCCGCCGGACTACGGCTATCCGCTGCGGCTGCGGGTACCCACCAAGCTCGGCTTCAAGAATCCCAAGCACATCCAGGCGCTGTTCGTGACCAACGACTATCCCGGTGGCTACTGGGAAGACCAGGGCTACAACTGGTTCAGCGGCATCTAGGGACAACCTCTGCTGCGCGTCGGCCGAACTGCGTTGAAAAGACCCTGGGTCGCCAGCCCGGCCTAGGCGGTCCCTGCGGAAGGCTCATTTACCACTCTCAAACTGCGCTTCCTCAGGTCTTCTCGCCTGGTCTGGCTCTAGCTCGCGAGACGTTGCCTAAGCTTCTGATGGCGGAACCCCGGCCTGGAGGTAGAGTCGAGATACCACCATCCTCTACCGGGAGCTCCCCTCATGTCCGCTCATCCCTCGATCGGTTTCATCGGCTTCGGCGCCATGGCCCAGCGCATGGGCGCCAACCTGCGCGAGGCCGGTTATACGGTCAGCGCCTATGCCGAACACCAGCAGGACGGCGAGCGCCATGGCACGCCGATGGAGTCCCTGGCGACCCTGCTGCCCCAGGCCGAGGCAGTGATCGTCTCCCTGCCCAACGACGCCATTCTCGAACAGGTGCTGCTCGGCCCCGACGGCGTCCTCGCCCGTCTGGAAAGCGGTCGGCTGCTGATCAACACCAGCACCAATTCGCCCGCGCTGTCGCTGCGTCTGGAAGCGGCCGGCCGGGCCCGCGGTATCGCCGTGGTCGAGGCGCCGGTGTCCGGTAGCACGCCCGAAGCGGAAAAGGCGCAGCTGGTGGTCCTGGCCGCCGGCGAGCCCGAAGCGGTGGAGCGGGCGCGGCCGATCCTCGAAGTCCTGGGCAAGACCGTGCACCACGTCGGTCCGACCGGGCAGGGCGCGGCCATCAAGCTGGCCATCAACGGCCTGATGGGCGCCGGGCTCGCCGCCCTGGCCGAGGCGCTGGCCTATGCCACCCGCGCCGGCCTGGATGCCGAGGTGCTGTTCGAGGTGTTCGGCGACCTGGCGGTGCTCTCGCCCCATCACCAGCGCAAGCTGGCGGCCCTGCGCGACGGCGACTTCGCCCCGCAATTCCCGGCCGCGCTGATGCACAAGGACATGGGCCTCCTGCTGGCCGAACTCAACGCCACCTTCCAGGGCGCGCCGACCCTGGCCGCCGCGGCGCAGCAACTGGCGCTGGGCGCCGAGCTGCATCCGGATGCCGATTACCTGATCACCGCCGACATCCTGCTGGAAGAAGCCGAAGACGCCGCCAGCCGCTGACGGACTTAGCCGCATGCCCAGGCGTGCGGCCCAGGGGCGCCTCAGACGTCAGCGATCCCCAGGACCCTGGCGGTTTCGGCGCGACTCTGCCGGCAGGCTGCCGCATCGAACTTCAGGTCGATGCCATAGGTCGGCAGAATGCGCCGCAGCGCCGGCAGCCAGGCGTCTTCGGTGAGACGCTCCGGGAAGCAGGTTTCCAGCACTTCCAGGGCGATGGCTGCTGCCGTCGAGGCACCGGGCGAGGCGCCGAGCAGTGCGGCGATGGATCTGTCCGCGGCGCTCACCAGTTCGGTGCCGAATTCCAGTTCACCCTTCTTGCTCAGCAGGCCGTGCTGACCGGTGGGCTTGATGGTCTGCACCCGCTGCCCGGCCACGGCTTCCTGCCAGTCGCGCTTCAGCGCCAGGGGAAGAATTGCTGCAGCATGGCGAACTGCTGGTTGGAGCTCTGGAAGATCTGTCCAATCAGGTATTCGGTCAGGTCCACATTGTCCTTGGCCACGTTCAGCAATGGCAGGATGTTGTCGTGGCGTAGCGAGGTGAAGAGATCGGTCAGGGCACCGTGCTTGAGAAAGCGCGAGGAAAAGCCCGCATAGGGCCCGAACAGCAGCGAGCGCTGGCCGCCGACGATACGGGTATCCAGGTGTGGCACCGACATGGGCGGCGACCCCGAGGGCGCCTTGCCATAGACCTTGGCCTGGTGCCGTTCGGCCAGCGCCGGGATATCACAGCGCAGCCAGATGCCGGAGATGGGAAATCCGCCAAAACCGTGGCCTTCCGGAATGCCAGACTTCTGTAGCAGCGGCAGCGAGCCGCCACCGGCGCCGATGAAGACGAACCGGGCGGTGACCTCCGTCCGTCCGCCGTGCTCGACGTCCTCCACCGTCACCCGCCAGCGACCGCTGTCGGTACGCGCCAGGTCCACCACCCGCTGGTGATAGTGCACGGCGAAACCGGATTGCTGACTGAGCTGGCGCACCAGCAGGTGGGTGAGGGCGCCATAGTCGACGTCCGTCCCGGTCACCATGCGCGTGGCGGCCACCGGCTCGTCGGCACCGCGTCCTTCCATGATCAGCGGTGCCCACTGGGCGATCTGGGCTCCGTCCTCGCTGTATTCCATGCCGTGATAGCAGTGATGGGCGCTCATCGTCCGATAGCGCTCACGCAAGAAGGCAACGTTTTCCGCCCCCAGACGAAACTCAGGTGCGGGCAGGCATGGATGAAGGCCTGCGGATCGGGGATGGCGCCCTTGCGAACCAGTTGGGCCCACAGCTGGCGCGAGAGATCGAACTGGGTGTTCACCTTGAGCGCTTTGGCGATGTCGACGCTGCCGTCGTCGCGCTGTGGGGTGTAGTTCAGCTCGCAGTTGGCGGCATGGCCGGTCCCGGCGTTGTTCCAGCCCTGGGAGCTCTCCTGGGCGCAATCGTGCAGACTCTCGAACAGGGTCACGCTCAGGCTGGGGTCGAGCTCCTTGAGCAGGGTGCCCAGGGTGGCGCTCATGATGCCGGCGCCGATCAACACGACGTCGGGTGAATCCGTGGAAGATAACGACATGCCAGGTTCCTCGCGGTCAGGGGTTTGATGGTGGCGCAATACGACTGGGCGGCCGAGCGGCCAACAGGCCATGGCGCGCTCCTGCAACCGCTCTGATTTGCCGGGGCTCACGGCTTGCGCCTCGCGAGCCCCCGACGGGCTAGAGCAGGGTGGTCAAGGCGATACCCAGGGCGATACCCGGGATGGCGACCAGGGTGCTGAACAGCACGCTCCGCGCGGCGTCCTCGGTGTAGACGCCGTGGGCCATCGCCAACGTGGGCGCCGCCGTGGCCGCCGGCAGTACGCCGAGCAGGAATACCTGCTGGAGCAGCCCGCCCTGCAGGCCCACGGCCAGGCCGACGCCCAGCATCACCAGCGGTTGCAGCAGGTTCTTCAGGGCCACATTGAGCCCGATGTCGCGATCAAGACGCGGTTGGATGCCGGACAGAATCAGGCCCAGGGTGAACAGCGCGACGCCACCGGCTGCCCGACCTATCTCGTCCGTCGCCGTCACCAGCAACTGGGGCAGGCGGATACCCAGCAGCGCACAGAGCAATCCCAGCAGCGGCAGGATCACCAGCGGCTGGCGCAGCGCCTTGCCGAGCGCCTGGCGGGCCCCGCCGCCGCTCAACAACAGCAGCGACAGCGGGATGACCACCAGGGTGAAGATCAGGTTGCCGACGATCACCGCCAGCACGGCGGAGGGGCCGATGGCGGCGGTCAGCACCGGCGGCCCGCAATAGGCCATGTTGGGAAAGGCCACCGTGATGCCTCGCATGGCTCCTTCACGCCACGTCCGCCCACCGCGGTAGCGACCCAGTAGCAAGCCCAGCAGCCAGACGCCGATGAGTCCGGTAGCCAGGGTCGCGACATAAGGCAGGTTGAGGATCTGCTCGGGCGGGTGTGGGCGGCGGCGAGGAACAGAGCGATAGGCAGGGCGAAGGTGACCACGAAGGTTGCCAGGGGCTTGCTTGCCGTCTGCGGCAGCACCTTCCAGCGGCCGGCGCCCCAGCCCAGTAAGGTAACGAAGATGATAGGGGCGAGTGCCTCGGAAATGGTCTCGATCATGAGCGAGGCCCCATGAGAGCCGGGGACACGGCGAAAGACTGGCTGAATGGCGTTGGATCATCGAATGAACAGCAAGGCATCCGAAACTCCTGTGCCCGCCCAGATGCGGGTCTTCGATTGATAGATTCATCGCGGCCTCTTTCCGGGTAGCGCCAGCTTCGAGATACCAGCCGTTACGCCTGAAGGGCTCTGTAATGCGGGTTTACCCTTTCTCTGAGGGCAAAGTGAAACGTTTGTTTATATCTGTTAGTGCGACATTTTGTCGCATATAGACCTTTGTCGGATTCCCTAGGCGGTCGCGTCATGTATTCGCCGAATTCGGCGCAAGACCACCCGCCCAGCCGGGTGCAGCGCAAGCGAGCGTCCGCTAAGCTGGCTGGCCTGGCCGGATACTGGTGTCCAGCGGAAATACCCGGTGCAAGGAGACGGCATGACAGCGACCACCTCACGCTTCTGGCGCGATCCCGCGCTGCCCTTCCTCGAAGCCCGTTCCATCCAGGACGGCCGCGCGCTCTGCTATGCCCCGCATTCCCACGAGACCTTCTCCATAGGTACCGTGCTGGGTGGGCGCAGTCGCTATCACAACGGCTCGACCCGCGAACTGGTGGGGGCGGGCACCCTGGTGCTGATGAATCCCGGTGACGTCCATGCCTGCAATCCGCAGGGCGAGGACGCCTGGCGCTATCGCATGCTGCACGTGGACGCCGGCTGGCTGGCCGAGCTGCAGCGCCCGGGGGCTGACGACTTCCAGCCGCTGGCCGTACAGCTGTCCCGTGACGGCCAGCTGTACGCCGGTCTGGAAGCCCTGCATGCCTGCCTGATCGACCCGGATAGCCTCACCCTGCAGCGCCAGAGTCAGGCGCTGCTGTATTTCGAGGCCGTACTGGCGCGCCTGGGGCGTACCCCGGTCGCGGCAGCGCGGGCCCGCGAGGATCGCCGCCTGAGGCGCGCCGCCGAATTTCTCGATGCCCACTGCAGCGAGGGTGTCAGCCTGGATCAGCTCAGCCAGGTGGCGGATCTCTCGCCCACCCAGCTGATTCGCAGCTTTCGCCGGCGCTATGGCCTGACGCCCCATGCCTACCTTATCGACCGGCGCATTCGCCTGGCACGGCAACACCTGCGTCAGGGCGATGGCCTGGCCGAGGTCGCCCTGGCCACCGGCTTCGCTGACCAGGCCCATCTGCAGCGCACCTTCAAGCGCCTGGTGGCGGCCACCCCGGTCAGTACCGCGCCGCGTCAGCCCTCCCATAGCAGCGAAGCGGCGCACAGCACCAGCAGCGCCGCGAGGGCGCGATTGAGCAGGCGCAGGCGGGCCGCCGACGGTGAATGGCCGCGCAGCCATTGGCCGGCCACGGCCCAGCAGGCCAGGGAGGCGAAGCAGATCACCAGGTAAAGACCGGCGAACAGCATCAGGCGCCCGCGATCTTCGCCGACGAACAGCGCCACCCCGGCCGCGGCGGCGAGCCAGGCCTTGGGATTGAGCCACTGCAGCAGGGCGCCGTCGCGAAAGCCCGGGCAGGCGGCCACCGCGCCACTGCCCAGGTCTCCCGCGGCCCGTGCCAGTTTCCACGCCAGGTACAGCAGGAAGAGCGCGCCGGCCACGCGCAGGATCCACAGCAGCGCCGGCCAGGCGGCCAGTATCTGGTGCAGGCCGAGGCCGACCGCCAGCAGCAGGACGACGAAGCCCAGGGTGGCGCCGGCGACATGCCACAGGGCCGGTCGCCAGCCATGGACAAGGCCGGTATTGAAGCCCACCAGATTGACCGGGCCAGGAGAAAGGGATGCCACCAGGGCAAAGGCGGCCATGGACAGGATCAGGGTCATCGCAAGGTCTCGACAGTTGTGGAGACCTGAACCTAGCGAGGGCGACCCCTGGCGGTATTGAAGAAAATGACCCTTCCGACCCGACGAAAGGCGGGAATTCGCAGCGTTTCGCTGACGTCCATTACAGCGAGCTTAGCGCTCCCCCGGTGGTTTCAACGTCGCTGTCGGCCACCGGGGCTTTCTCTTCTCGGATCCTGGCGCGCTAGGGTGCGATAGGCAGGGTAAATCTGAAGGTGCTGCCCTGACCCAAGGCGCTGGTGACGCTCAACTCACCGCCGTGGGCCTCGACGATGCCCTTGGCGATGTACAGTCCCAGGCCGTGACCGGTGGGATTGTCTTCCTGCACGTGCCAGAAGCGCTCGAATACCCGTGCCTGTTGCGCCTGATTCATGCCGCGGCCGTTGTCGGTCACGCTGATCTCGGCCAGGTTGCCGATCTGGCGCATGCTGAGTTGCACCAGACCACCTGGCGCGGTGAACTTGATGGCATTGCCCAGCAGGTTCATCAGCACCTGGAAGATGCGCTCGGCTTCCACCAGCACCTGGAGATCCGGATCGGCGGCGTATTCCAGACTGATGTTCTTGATCTCCGCCAGTGGCCGCGACAGCAGGATGGGTTGCGCGCAGACGTCCGCCAGGCGCGCCGGGTTGAGGTTCAGTGCCAGGCGATCCGACTCGATCTTCGACAGGTCCAGCAGGTCGCTGATCAGGGCGTTCATGCGGTTGGCCGCGGTCTCTATCACCTGCAGCGAACTGGGCAGGCGGTCATCGCCCAGCGCCAGCTTTTCCAGTTGGCGCTGCAGCATCCCGACCTTCATCAGGATGATGGTGATGGGGCTGCGCAGGTCATGGGAAACCGCCGCGACGATCTCGTCGCGCAGGCGCACCGCCTGGCGTTCGCGTTCGACCTGGCGCGCCAGGTCCAGCTCGATGGCCGAGCGGCGCAGGTCCTTGGCGGCAAACAGATCAGCCGGGCGCCAGCGCTCCGAGCGCAGGCGGACCAGTTCCTTCCAGGCATCGAAGGAACGCCGCGGATGCGGATAGTTGAGCCCCGGGCCCGGCGTGGGCGACGTGGCTTCAAGCTTGGCCGGATTACCACTCCAGACCACGGTTGTGACGATCTCCGGGCGGAACCAGAGCACCAGATTGCGCACCGGCTTGGGCAGCGCCAGTGCCAGGACGCCGCTGACCCGATCGCTGTAGCGACGGGCCTCGGGCAGTTCGTCGGCCAGGCAGCGGGTCGCATAGATGCCCGAGGCATCCATCTCGGCCGTCACCCAGGCGGCGAGGATGCGAATGTCTTCCGCGCTCGGGCATTCGCCCAGGGTGCTGAGCTCATCCTCCACCAGCACCGCGACACCGGCGGCATTCACCAGCTCCAGGAGATCGGTGGGTCTTTCGCTGAGGCCACTGAGTACCTCGCCACGGCTGTCGCACATGCCCTGGATCAGCGCCGCCAGTTGCGCCTCGCGCGCATCGATCTCGCGTTGCACCTGGCGGTTTTCCAGCGCGCGAATCATCAGCGACACCAGCACCCCGACCGAGCGGCAGGCCATCCGGGTACGGAAGGGCAGATAGAGCGGTTCGCGATGGCCACAGCTGATCAGCCCCCAGAGCTTGTCGTCGCTGATCAGCGATACGCTCATGGACGCACGCAGGCCCTGGTTGCGCACGTACTGACAATGGATGGGCGATACGCTGCGCAGCACGGCGTGGGTGAGGTCGATCGGATCCCGCCCGGTGCCATGCAGAAAGGCCGGTACCAGCGGGACCGCCTCGTACTGAGCGTCGGGGATGTTGCGAATCCAGTTCTCGTGATAGAGCGCGCGGGCCTGGGCAGGAATATCGGCCGCCGGAAAGTGCATGCCCAGATAGCTGTCGATGTCGTCGACCCGGTCCTCGGTCACCACCTGGCCATCGCCGCCGTCATCGAAGCGATAGACCACCACCCGATCGAAGCCGGTGAGGGCACGCACCTCGCGCACCGCACCTTCGCACAGCTCAGGCAGGGTGCGAGCCTGCTGCAGGCGGGCCAGGGCGCGCGCCAGCCCGGCGGGCTCGACACCGCCATGGTCGTCCGGCTCGAATTCCAGAAACACCAGGCCGCGGCTGCGATGCAGGATCACGTCCATGTCGCGGACCGGACGTGTCCAGCTCAGCGGATTGGCTTCTTCCAGATGCTCCAGGGTCAACGCCTGCCGCACCTGCTCGAACAGCTCGAGCGGCAGCACCTGCTGCAGTGGCCGACCCAGCAGCTCGACCTGCGGCTTGCCCAGCAACTCGGGCAGATTGCGGCTGACATGCTTGGTCAGCCACTCCGCCTCATCGAAGGCGATGAGGTAACCGTGTGCCTGGATGGCGCCTGGAATGCGG
The DNA here is from genome assembly GCF_014522265.1 of Pseudomonas oryzihabitans. Taxonomy (GTDB): domain Bacteria; phylum Pseudomonadota; class Gammaproteobacteria; order Pseudomonadales; family Pseudomonadaceae; genus Chryseomonas; species Chryseomonas aestiva. Next base: position 191,638 of record NZ_CP017024.1, on the reverse strand, counting down.
ATCGGCTCGCTTTCGCAGCTTTGCAGCGACTGACCGGAAGGTGCAGCAATCATGCGACTGTCTCAGATGAACTCTTGAATAGGACCGCACCAAGGCGGTCCTGTTAAAGCTTTAGCACCGAATGGCTGTGAATGTGATGCCGATCACGCACGGCTCCCAGACCTCGCACCAGTTTCGCATCGGCTGTATCCGATAACCATTATTGCGATCATTTTTTGCCGAAGGATTCATTCTTGGTGTCGGATCCCATGGCTGGCCTCCCGGGCTGACGGCGGTATCATGGCGCTTTGCGCAGAGTTCAGTCATGGCCCGCTTCCGCCCCTTGCCCATCATCGATCGCAGCCGGGATGACCTGTTCATGCGCGAGGCCCTGGTCCTGGCAGAGCAGGGCGCCGGGCAGGGCGAGGTGCCGGTCGGAGCCGTGGTGGTGCTCGACGGAGAGGTCATCGGCCGCGGTTTCAATCGGCCCATCGGTGCTCACGATCCCAGCGCCCATGCCGAGATGGAGGCCATCCGCGATGCCGCCACGCGTCTGGCCAATTACCGGCTGCCCGGCGCGACGCTCTATGTGACGCTTGAGCCCTGCAGCATGTGCGCCGGCCTCATCGTCCACAGTCGCATCCAGCGGCTGGTCTATGGCGCCAGCGAGCCACGCGCCGGCATGGCCCAGAGTCGCGGGCGCTTCTTCGAGCAGGACTTTCTCAATCACCGGGTCCTGGTGGACGGCGGGGTACTGGCCGAGGCCTGTGGCCAGGTACTGACCGAATTCTTCCGCGCGCGGCGCAATCCCGCGGCCAGCGAAGGCTAGGCCGCCAGTTCGCGCATCCGCGTGAGCACGGCGTTCAGGCCGTTGCTGCGCGATTGCGACAGCTGCCGTTCCAGCCCGAGTTCGCTCAGCCAGCCGTGGATGTCGAGGCGGCCCAGCTCTTCGCGGGTCAGGCCATTGGCGCGCACCAGCACCACGGCGAGCAGTCCCTTGAGCACCCGGGATTCGCTGCTGGCGCGAAAGAAATGACGATCACCCTGGGCTTCATGGGTCAGGCGCACCCGACTCTCGCAGCCTTGCACCAGATCCTCGTCGCGTTCCGCGAGCACCGCCGGCAGGCGCTCGGCCCACTGCAGCAGCAGTCGCGAGCGCGCTTCCCAGCCCTTGGCGATGATGAAGGCGCGGCGGGCTTCCGCCGCATCGGGAAGCAGATTCATCGCAGCAGCTCCAGGGCGTTGTCGAGGGCAGTGAAAAAGCGCTGCAGGTCCTCGGCATCGTTGTACAGGCCAAGGGAGACCCGCAGCGCACCGGGGGTCTGCAGGGTCTGGAACAGCGGCATGGCGCAGTGCTGACCGGCGCGCACCGCTATGCCCTGTTCACCCAGCAGGTGAGAGAGGTCGCCGACATCGATGCCCGCGACCTGGAAGCTGGCCAGGGCGATCTGGGGTTCACCCAGCACCTGGACGCCGTCGCGGGCGGCCAGCCCGGCCAGGAGCTTCAGACTGAGCGCCTGCTCGTGACCGCGGATCAGCGTCTCGTCCTGACCCTGTAGCCAGTCGACCGCGGCGCCCAGGGCGATGGCCGCGCCTATGGGCGGCGTCCCGGCTTCGAAGCCCATGGGCGCGGCATGGAAGCGGGCGTCGGTGAAGGTGGTGTGCTGCACCATCTCGCCGCCGAACTGCCAGGGCTTGAGCCGCGCCAGGCCAGCGGCCTTGCCCCAGAGCACGCCAATGGCCTCGGGGGCATAGAGCTTGTGCCCGGAAAAGACATAGAAGTCGGCGTCGAAGTCGCCCGGGCGATGACGGCCATGGACCGCGCCCTGGGCGCCGTCCACCACCAGCCAGGCCGGCGAGCGCGCCCGTACCAGGGCCGCGAGTTCCGCCAGTGGCTGCCAGGTGCCGAGCACATTGGACAGCTGGCTGACCGCGACCACGCGCGTTCGTGGGCCCAGCAGCCGCTCGGCGGCTTCCAGGTCCAGATGACCGCTCGGGGTCAGCGGGATGACCCTGAGTTCAAGGCCCCGACGCCGGGCCAGCTGCTGCCAGGGCAGCAGATTGGCATGGTGCTCGAGGGCGCTGATGAGAATCTCGTCACCCGCCGCGCAGGCGTCTTCCAGCCCATAGGCCAGCAGATTGAGGGCTTCGGTCGCGCCGCGGGTCAGCACCACCTCGTGCGGCGCGGCCGCGCCCAGCCAGGCGGCGATCCGTCCACGGGCGCCTTCGTAGGCAGCGGTGGTCCGCTCGGCGGCCCAGTGCTGGGCGCGGTGCACATTGGCTGCACCCAGGCTGTAGCTGGCCAGCAGGGCATCCAGCACCACCTGGGGCTTCTGCGCCGTGGCGGCGCTGTCGAGGTAGGTGATGCCGTCGGCGGCGAAGGCGGTGAAAGCCGGAAACTCGGCTCTCCAGGGAGAGGGTAGCGACATGGCGACAGCTCCGGGGTAGCCCGCGTGAGGCGGGCTGCCCGGTTGTGGACTCAGTTGTGCGCGTGCAGCGCTTCGTTGAGTTCGATGGCGGTCTTGTTGGTCTTGCACTCGACCGCGCCGGTTTCCGAATTGCGGCGCAGCAGCAGGTCGCTCTGACCGGCCAGTTCGCGCGCCTTGACCACCCGTACCAGCTGGTTCTGGTCATCCAGTACGGCGACCTTGGTACCCGCGGTCACATAGAGGCCGGATTCCACGGTGCAGCGATCGCCCAGCGGGATGCCAATGCCGGCGTTGGCCCCGATCAGGCAGCCTTCGCCGACGCTGATGATGATGTTGCCACCGCCCGACAGGGTGCCCATGGTCGAGCAGCCGCCGCCCAGGTCCGAGCCCTTGCCGACGAAGACGCCCGCGGAGACGCGGCCTTCGATCATGCCCGGGCCGGCGGTACCGGCGTTGAAGTTGACGAAGCCTTCGTGCATCACCGTGGTGCCTTCACCCACATAGGCACCCAGGCGCACGCGGGCGGTATCGGCGATACGCACGCCGGCCGGCACCACGTAGTCGGTCATCTTGGGGAATTTATCCACCGAGAAGACTTCCAGCAGCTTGCCGCGCAGACGGGCTTCCAGCTGCTCGGCCGGCAGCTCGGCCAGGTCCACGGCGCCCTGGTTGGTCCAGGCCACGTTGGGCAGCAGGGCGAAGATGCCGGTCAGGTTCAGCCCATGGGGCTTGACCAGGCGATGGGACAGCAGATGCAGCTTCAGGTAGGCCTCGGGGGTAGAAGCGGGTGCGGCGTCTTCGGCCAGCAGGGTGGCCACCAGCGGCTTGTTGCTTTCCGCCAGGCGGGTCAGCAGCGCCGACTGCACGGCATCGATGCCCTTGAGGGCTTCGGCCAGACCGCGGGCCTGGGCCGGAGCGAAGGCGATGGCCTGGTTGCCACCCTGGTACTCCAGCAGTGGCGCGACCGCCTCGACCAGCGCTGCCGGGGGATTCAGCAGAGGCTGTGCATAGAAGACTTCCAGCCAGGCGTCCTGGCGATTCTGGGTGCCGACACCGAAGGCGATACTGAAGAGGGCATTCGACATGTGACTGTTCCTTTGCAAAGGCACCGATCCGGTCGGTGCGAGATGTGCGGTAGTGGGGGCGGTGGCCGCGGAGTCAGTTCAGGGCCGCGGCATAGAGCTCGGGCTTGAAGCCCAGCAGGGTACGGTCGCCGAGATCGAGCACGGGTCGCTTGATCATCGAAGGCTGCGCCAGCATCAGGTCGATGGCCCTGGCGGTATCGAGGTCGGCCTTCTGGGCGTCGTCGAGCTTGCGGAAGGTGGTGCCGGCGCGATTGAGCACCTTGTCCCAGCCATGTTCCGCGCACCAGGCCGCCAGCCGTTCGCGGTCGATGCCGCTCTGTTTGTAGTCATGGAAGTGATAGGCCTGGCCATGCTCATCGAGCCATTGGCGGGCCTTCTTCATGGTGTCACAGGCCTTGATGCCGTAGAGGCTCAGGCCACTGGCCGCTGCGGGCATGGCGTTCTCCTGCGAAAGACTGCAACCGCAGATTATGCCATGACGGGCCGGAAAAGGGCCGGGCGTCGCGCCCCGAGTGACGAGGGCAGGCGCCGGAAAGCAGAAGGCCGGGGAGTCCCCGGCCTTGGCGATCAACCGCGGCTTTTCACGCCGTAGGTTTCGTCGAGGGTGCCCGGGGTGCCGTCACCCTTGGGCGCATAGTCCCGCGGCGCTTCGGTCGGACCGTCGATGCGCTCGCGACTGGAGGGGTAACGCTGCTCGGCGCTGTGCAGCGAGGCCAGCAGGTGCTGACGGGTCAGCTCGTCCTGGGCCAGACGCTCGGCGCCTTCGGACAGGTGCGACTGCATGTCCTGGTAGGTCTGGGTGAGCTTGCGCACCAGGCCGGCGGTGGTGCTGAAGTGGCTGGTGACCTCGTGCTGGTAGTCGTCGAACTTCTTCTGCAGGTCATCCAGCTGGCGCTGCACGCGGCTCGGCGCGGCACCCGGCACCAGGCGCGCCAGCAGAAAACCTATCCCGACCCCGATCAGCAGCGCGATCAGGGGCAACAACCAGGTAGTGAGCGACTGTTCCACGAAACTTCCTCTATGAGCGGCTTTGCTTTACGGTAACGGCAGACCGGCGAGCCTGTACACTGGGTTGCGTCATCTGCCATTCGCTGGGCGTCATCATACCCCGCAGTCAGGCATCGCGCAGGATCGACCCTATCAAAATCAACTCCTTGGATGAGCACTGTTCGTCCGGGATCACGGAGTCAAGCGTGTCAGCCCGTGAACAAACCCTGCTGCTGGAGGGCCCCGCCGGCACTCTGGAAGCGCTGTACCAGAGCCCGGATGCCGCCACCGGCGCGGTCCTGCTCTGTCATCCCCATCCGCTCCATGGCGGCGCCATGCAGAACAAGGTGGTCGCCACCCTGCAGCGCATCGCCCGGGACGCCGGCCAGGCGACCCTCAGATTCAACTTTCGTGGCGTCGGCGCCAGCACCGGCGTGCATGCCGGCGGTGAAGGCGAGATCGACGATGCCGCGGCCGCTGTGGCCTGGTTGCGCGACCGCCACCCCGACCTGCCGCTGACCCTCTGCGGTTTCTCCTTCGGTTCCTGTGTCGCCGCCTGCCTGGGCGGCCGCCTGGAAGGCGAAGGCGTGGCGGTGGAACGGCTGTTCATGCTGGCGCCGCCGGTGGAGCGTTTCGCGGTCGACGGTCGCCTGCCACAGCGGGCGCGCCTCACGGTGATCCAGCCCGAAGCCGACGAGGTGGTGACCCCGAGCGGGTCTACGTCTGGTCCGCCGCGCTCGAACAGCCGCACGAATTGCTTCGCGTCGCCGAGTGCAGTCATTTCTTCCATGGCAAACTCGTCGAACTCAAAGATCTGGTCCTGCCGCGCCTGCAGGCCTGACCCTCGTTAGTCTCTCGGATTCCCACCGCCTCCATGACCACTCGCATTCTCACTGGCATCACCACCACCGGCACCCCGCACCTGGGCAACTACGCCGGGGCCATCCGTCCCGCCATCCGCGCCAGTCTGGCCGCCGATGCCGACTCCTTCTATTTCCTCGCCGACTACCATGCCCTGATCAAGTGCGACGACCCCGCGCGCATCCAGCGTTCGCGCCTGGAGATCGCCGCCACCTGGCTGGCCAGCGGCCTGGATCCGGAGCGGGTGACCTTCTATCGCCAGTCCGACATCCCCGAGATCCCCGAACTGACCTGGCTGCTCACCTGCGTCGCGGGCAAGGGCCTGCTCAATCGCGCCCATGCCTACAAGGCCGCGGTCGACCGCAACCTGGAACAGGGCGAAGACCCCGACGCGGGCGTGACCATGGGCCTCTACAGCTACCCGGTGCTGATGGCCGCGGACATCCTCATGTTCAATGCCCTGCGCGTGCCGGTCGGGCGTGACCAGATCCAGCACGTGGAGATGGCCCGCGACATCGGTCAGCGCTTCAATCACCTGTTCGGCAACGGGCGCGACTATTTCGCCCTGCCCGAGGCGGTCATCGAGGAAAGCGTCTCCACCTTGCCCGGTCTCGATGGCCGCAAGATGTCGAAGAGCTACGACAACACCATCCCGCTGTTCGGCAGCGCCAAGCAGCTCAAGGACGCCATCGCCCGGATCGTCACCGACTCGCGCCTGCCCGGCGAGCCCAAGGATCCTGACAGCGCCCATCTCTTCGCCCTCTACCAGGCCTTCGCTACCCCCGAGCAGAGCGCGGCCTTCCGCGCGGCCCTGCAGGATGGCCTGGCCTGGGGCGAAGCCAAGGGTCAGCTGTTCGAGGTACTGGATGCCGAGCTGGGCGAAGCCCGCGAGCGCTATGCGGCGCTGATCGCCCGTCCCGACGATCTGGAAGACATCCTGCTGGCCGGCGCCGCCAAGGCCCGCCGCGATGCCACGCCCTTCCTCGGCGAACTGCGCGAAGCCGTGGGCCTGCGCTCGCTCAAGACCCAGGTCGCTGCCGGCAGCACCAAGAAGAAGGCCAGCAAGACCGCTCGCTTCGTCAGCTTCCGTGAAGGCGATAGCTTCCGGTTCCGCCTGCTCGACGCCGACGGCACTGAACTGGCGCTGTCGATCCCCTTCGCCGAAGCCAAGACCGCCGGCATCACCAGCAAGCAGCTGGTCGCGACGCCGGCCAGTGTCGTGGCAGGCGAGGGCAACGGCTTCCAGCTGCTGCTGGACGATCAGGTGATGGCTGAGGGCGTCGCCAGCGATTCCCCCGCCGCGCGCGATGCCCTGATCGAGCGCACTAGGGCCGCGCTCGCACAACTGGCCGAGTCCTAAAGGGCACCCGTGGTCCCCGGCGTTGTCAACGCCAGGGACCGCCATTACAGTGACCACCCTTTTTTTCCACCCGACCAGAAGCCGCCATGACCCCCTCGAGCGTTACCAGGCCGACCTCAAGCGCCCGGAGTTTTTCTACGATGCTGCCCAGGAAGAGGCCGTCCGCCATCTGCAGCGCCTCTATGACGAATTGCTCGTCGAGCCCGCGTCCAAGGGTGGCCTGTTCGGCAAGCTGCTCGGGCGCAAGACGGTCACGCCGGTCAAGGGGCTGTATTTCTGGGGTGGGGTAGGGCGTGGCAAGACCTACCTGGTCGATACCTTCTATGACGCCCTGCCGTTCAAGCAGAAGATGCGCACCCACTTCCACCGCTTCATGAAGCGCGTGCATGAAGAGCTGCGCACCCTCAAGGGCGAGAAGAATCCCCTGACCATCATCGCCCGGCGCTTCGCCGACGAGGCGCGGGTGATCTGCTTCGACGAATTCTTCGTTTCCGACATCACCGACGCCATGATCCTGGCGACCCTGCTCGAAGAGCTGTTCAAGAACGGCGTAAGTCTGGTCGCCACCTCGAACATCGTACCCGACGGCCTCTACAAGGACGGCCTGCAGCGCGCGCGCTTCCTGCCGGCCATCGCGCTGCTCAAGGAGCATACCGAGATCGTCAACGTCGACAGCGGCGTGGACTATCGCCTGCGCGCCCTGGAGCAGGCCCAGCTGTTTCACTATCCGCTGAGCGAAGCCGTCGAGGCGGCGATGGCCAAGAGCTTCCGTTCGCTCACCGTCGAGTGCAACGACCTCTGCGAAGACGTGCCGCTGATGATCGAGAATCGCGAGATCCGCGCCCGCCGCACCTGTGAAGATGTCGCCTGGTTCGATTTCCGCGCCCTTTGCGACGGTCCGCGCAGCCAGAACGACTACATCGAGCTGGGCAAGATCTTCCAGACGGTACTGGTCAGCAATGTCGAGCAGATGGATGCGCTCAAGGACGACATGGCACGACGCTTCATCAACCTGGTCGATGAATTCTACGATCGCCAGGTCAAGCTGATCCTGTCCGCCGAGGTCGAGCTCAAGGACCTCTATTCCGGTGGCCGCCTGGAGTTCGAATTCCAGCGCACCCTCAGTCGCCTGCTGGAAATGCAGTCCCACGAATACCTGGCGCGTCCGCACAAGCCGTGAACCCTGCCTGGGTTGAGGGATCAACCCCTTGACCCAGGTTTTCGGGAGGTACGCGTGAATTCCGATCCCTTCGCCGATTGGGATGGCTCGCCCACTCAGGCGCGCATCCTGCAAAGGCAACTCGCCAGGCAGGTCCTGCTGCACGACGACTTCGGCTCGCCGCGGCGTTACGCCGGTGTCGATGTAGGTTTCGAAGAGGGCGGCGAGATCACCCGTGCGGTGGCCGTCCTGCTCGATGCCGAGACTCTCCAGCCACTGGCCCATGCCGTCGCGCGCATCCCCACGGTGATGCCCTATGTCCCGGGACTGCTGTCCTTTCGGGAACTCCCTGCACTGCTCCAGGCGCTGGCGGAATTGCCGGAGACTCCCGATCTGGTGTTCTGCGATGGCCACGGCATCGCCCATCCTCGCCGGCTGGGCATCGCCGCTCATCTGGGTGTGGTCACCGGTCTGCCGACGATCGGTGTGGCCAAGAAAATCCTTACCGGCCACCACGGCGAACTCGCCGAGACACGCGGCAGCCAGGTCGACTTGCTGGATCGCGAGGGTGGGGTGATAGGTACGGTGCTGCGCAGCAAGGATCGGGTCAGGCCGCTGGTCGTGTCGCCCGGGCACCGGGTCGGTCTGGCCACTGCACCCGCGCTGGTCATGGCCTGCGTAAGGCGTCACCGCCTGCCGGAACCTACGCGACTGGCAGACCACCTGGCCTCACGCCGTCAGGGTTCGGCGGCTACCCAGGCGCTATTTTCCTTCTGATTCTCTGCTTGCTTTTTTACCCTGAGCGGGTATCATGCCGCAGCTTTCTTGGCGGGGGATGCCTAAGCCTGCCGAGATCGCCGTAGCGGACGCCGACCCGAGCCCCCGAAGAGCGTCTGTTTCCGGCTGCCCCCGACTTGTCTGGGGTTGCACTGTTGTGTAGAATTTGCCGTCTTTTTACCAGGGCGGCCTCTGAGGCCATAGAGAATGAAAACTTTCACCGCAAAACCGGAAACCGTTAAGCGCGACTGGTACGTCGTCGACGCTGCTGGCCAGACTCTGGGTCGTCTGGCTACTGAAATTGCCACTCGCCTGCGTGGCAAGCACAAGCCCGAATACACCCCTCACGTTGACACCGGCGACTACATCGTCGTCATCAACGCCGAGCAGGTTCGTGTGACCGGTGCCAAGACTACCGACAAGATGTACTACCATCACTCCGGTTTCCCGGGTGGCATCAAGTCGATCAACTTCGAAAAGCTGATCGCCCGTGCTCCCGAGCGCGTCATCGAGACCGCCGTCAAGGGTATGCTGCCGAAGAACCCGCTGGGCCGCGACATGTATCGCAAGCTCAAGGTGTACAAGGGTGCGAACCATCCGCACACCGCTCAGCAGCCCCAAGAACTCAAGTTTTAATCGGGATAGTACAACATGTCGGCAACTCAAAATTACGGTACCGGCCGTCGTAAGACTGCCACCGCTCGTGTCTTCCTTCGTCCGGGCACTGGCAAGATCTCCATCAACGATCGCGCTCTGGACACCTTCTTCGGCCGCGAAACCGCGCGCATGGTCGTGCGTCAGCCCCTAGAGCTGACCGAGACCCTGGAGAAGTTCGACATCTACGTTACCGTCGCTGGCGGTGGTGTGAGCGGTCAGGCCGGTGCTATCCGTCACGGCATTACCCGCGCTCTGATCGAGTACGACGAAGGCTACCGCAGCTCCCTGCGCAAAGCCGGTTACGTCACTCGTGACGCCCGTGAAGTCGAGCGTAAGAAAGTCGGTCTGCGCAAAGCGCGTAAGCGTCCGCAATACTCCAAGCGTTAATCCTTCGGGATACGCTCGAAAAACCCAGCCAATGGCTGGGTTTTTTTATGCCCAGGATTTTTCCCGCATGGGCGCTGGAGCCTCCGGCAGACAGGCTATTTCGCCCGGCGTTGGGCTTCGCTGCGCTCAATGCCAGCCTACCCGGTATGCTGAGGCATGGTAGGTTGGGCTGAGGCAGCTCCACCGCCGAAGCCCAGCAGTCCGGCCATTCCTCCCAGCGATGGGCTTCGCCGCACTCAGCGCCAACCTACCGGCTATGTCGGAGCACCGTAGGTTGGGTTGAGGCGGCTCCATCGCCGAAGCCCAACAGTCCTGCTATCGCGCCAGCGTTGGGCTTCGCCGCGCTCAGCATCAACCTACACAGTATGCAGGGGGCCGTAGGTGGGTTGAGGCAGCCCCGGCGTGGGGGTTGGCACGAAGGTCATCTTCCCCTGCTTCTGGCTCAGTGCTCGCCTTCGCGAGGCTGCTATGGCATGTCCAGGGTGGCGTCGAGCGCGTACCGGCGCCTGTACGGATTCCAGGCATAAAAAAAGAGGCGCCTAGGCGCCCCTTTTCATGGGTGGCTGAGATCAGCCGGGATGATTTTCCCGGGAGTCCTTGAGCTTGCGATCGAGTTCGGCCTGAGTGGCCTCGTCCTCTTTCACGGCATCGGCCTTGGGCGCTTCGTCAGTGACACTGTCCTGACCGGTCAGGGCGACACTGGCCGCTTCTTCCTGGGCAGGGCTGGGTACGACCTCGACGGGCTCTTCCATCACGATCGGTGCCGACTCGGCCTCGGCTGCGGGCAGCTCCTCGGTCGCCTGGGTGGGCTGGACCTCGGGCGCCTGCTGCGGCTCCACGGTGCCTACCGCTGCGGTAGCGAAGGTTTCCTCGGTTTCGGCTATGGCGCCCAGCGCGGGTGCCTCGGCCTGCTGCTCGGGCTGGCTGGCGCGAGCGGCTTCAGCTTCACGAGCCATGCGCTCACGGCGACGACGCTCGCGCGGGTCGTTGGAGGCGCGGCCTGCGGCCGACTCTGCGGTTTCAGCTTCGACCGGTGCGGTAGGAATGGCGGCAGGGGTCGCGACCGGGGCGATCTGCTCGGCGGCAGGTGCGGCAATTTCCACTTCCTGGTGCGGCGCACGCTCGTCCTGCAGCTGGCTCACGTCGGGCGTGAGGATCTCCGGCTGAGCCGGCGCTTCGGCGGCAGGCTGCTCCACCGCGGTTTCCCGGGTGACTTCAGCGACAGGGGTGTCGGCAGCAGCCACTGGCTCCTGCTGATGAGCCTCACGAGCCGCTTCCTGGGTGGCGGCGGCAGTCACGCTCTCGCTCACCACGACAGCGGTGCCCAGAGCTATGGCGGCGGGCGCTACAGGGGCATCGGTACCCGGCTCTTCGTCTTCGATGAAGTTGCCATTGGCATCGCGCTGACGCTCACGACGGTTGCTGCGGCGACGCTGACCGCGGGAACGGCGACGCGGACGCTCTTCGCCTTCTTCCAGCTCGTCATTGCCTTCCAGTACTTCTTCTTCGTTCAGCTCTTCGGCACTGGCCGCTTCCTGACGCTCTTCGCGAGCCTTGCGCTCCTCGCGGGGCTGACGCTCTTCACGTGGCTTGCGTTCCTCGCGAGGCTGACGCTCCTCACGCGGCTGGCGCTCTTCGCGAGCCGGACGCTCTTCGGCACTCACGCGCTCTTCGCGCGGCTGGCGCTCTTCACGGGGTTGACGCTCTTCACGCGGCTGACGCTCTTCGCGAGAGGCGCGCTCCTCACGGGGCTGACGCTCTTCGCGAGCCGGGCGGTCTTCGCGCGGCTGGCGGTCTTCGCGCGGTTGACGCTCTTCGCGAGTGGCGCGCTCTTCGCGGGGCTGACGCTCCTCGCGAGCCGGGCGGTCTTCACGGGCCTGACGCTCCTCGCGGGGCTGACGCTCTTCCCGCGGCTTGCGCTCTTCACGGGCCGGGCGCTCGCTGCGCTCGCCACGATCGGCGCGGGGCTGACGCTCTTCGCGCGGCTTGCGCTCGTCGTCACGACGACCTTCGCGGCGGCGATTCTGCTGACGGCCGTTGCGGCGCTCGTCCTGGCTGCGCTGCTCGTCGCTGCTCTTGGCGGCGACCGGCGCGGCAACGGCCTTGTCGGCCATGGGCTGCTCTTCGGTCTTGCCGGCGAACAGGCTGACCAGGGACTTGACCAGGCCCTTGAACAGATTGGGCTCGGCGGTGGCCTTGGCTGCGGGGGCGACGGGCGCCACGACTTCGGCCGTGACCGGGGTGGGGGCCGGTGCGCGCTCGGGCGCAACCTTCACTGCCGCTTCCTGGCGCACCAGGGTGCGGGTGGAGCTGACCGGCTGCACCTCTTCGGCTTCGGTGTTGGCCATCTCGTAGCTGGACTGGCTGTTCAGCAGCTCGGGATTGTCGTCACGCAGACGCTGCACTTCGAAGTGCGGGGTCTCGATGTGATCGTCCGGCAGGATGATGATGCGCACGCGGGTGCGCAGCTCGATCTTGGTGATGCTGTTGCGCTTCTCGTTGAGCAGGAAGGACGCGACCTGGATGGGTACGTGGGCACGAACCTCGGCGGTGCGATCCTTGAGGGCTTCTTCCTCGATCAGGCGCAGGATGGCCAGCGACAGGGATTCCACGTCGCGGATGATGCCCTGGCCGTTGCAACGGGGGCAGACGATACCGCTGGTTTCGCGCAGGGAAGGGCGCAGGCGCTGGCGGGACATTTCCAGCAGGCCGAAGCGGGAGATGCGACCGATCTGCACGCGGGCGCGGTCGGCTTCCAGGGCTTCGCGGACGCGATCTTCCACGGCGCGCTGGTTCTTGACCGGGGTCATGTCGATGAAGTCGATGACGATCAGGCCGCCGATGTCGCGCAGGCGCAGCTGGCGGGCGATTTCCTCAGCCGCTTCCAGGTTGGTCTGCAGGGCGGTTTCTTCGATGTCGCCACCCTTGGTGGCGCGCGCCGAGTTGATGTCGATGGACACCAGGGCTTCGGTGGGGTCGATGACGATGGAGCCGCCCGAGGGTAGCTTCACTTCACGCTGGAAGGCGGTCTCGATCTGGCTTTCGATCTGGAAGCGATTGAACAGCGGGACGCTGTCCTGGTACAGCTTGATCTTGCTGGCGTACTGCGGCATCACCTGGCGGATGAAGCTCAGGGCTTCTTCCTGGGCTTCGACGCTGTCGACCAGCACCTCGCCGATGTCCTGGCGCAGGTAGTCGCGGATGGCGCGAATGATGACGTTGCTTTCCTGGTAGATCAGGAAGGGGCCCTTGCGCTCGCCCGAGGCTTCGTTGATGGCGGACCAGAGTTGCAGCAGGTAGTCGAGGTCCCACTGCAGTTCTTCGGTGCTGCGACCGAGACCGGCGGTGCGCACGATCAGACCCATGTCGCCCGGGGCGTTCAGGCCGTTCAGGGCTTCGCGCAGTTCGTTGCGCTCTTCACCCTCGATGCGACGGGAGATGCCGCCCGCGCGGGGATTGTTGGGCATCAGCACCAGGTAGCGACCGGCGAGGCTGATGAAGGTGGTCAGGGCGGCGCCCTTGTTGCCGCGCTCTTCCTTTTCGACCTGGACGACTACTTCCTGGCCTTCGGAGAGCACTTCCTTGATGTTAACGCGGCCTTCCGGGTTCTTCTTGAAGTATTCCCGGGAGATTTCCTTCAGCGGGAGGAAGCCGTGGCGGTCGGCGCCGAAGTCGACGAAAGCGGCTTCCAGGCTGGGCTCGATGCGGGTGATGCGGCCTTTGTAGATGTTGGCCTTTTTCTGTTCGCGGGCTCCGGACTCGATGTCCAGATCGAACAGACGTTGACCGTCGACCAGGGCAACCCGCAATTCCTCGGGCTGGGTCGCGTTGATGAGCATTCTTTTCATGTAATACCACTACGTTCCAGGCTCTCGGCCCGCGTGGTGGCAACAGGATTCAGGAGAAGGGTGCACGGGGTCGTATCGAAGCCGGTCCAAGCCGGCCTTCGTGTCCAGCAGCAGGCCCGGGGGCGTGCCGCGACTACGTCTCCTGCAGGCGCTTGAGCGACTGCCGTTGCAGCTCCACAAGAGGAGGAATCAACCAGGCATGGTGCGGGCGTGACAGCCGAAAGGCTCGGGCAGCCGGGTCGTCGCGGGATTCGTGTCAGGTGTCGCGGTTGGAGCATCGGCCGTTGGCCTTGAGGCTTCCACCTGCGATCGTCACCTTGGCCGAAGCTGGGCGCGAAGCGGGCTGCAGGCGTACTGTCAGGCTACGCGATACGCTGGTTGTGCATCTCCATCCTGCACACAATCTTCAGGAATCTGGTGCCGCCCGCAAGGTCCGGAGCGGTTGTCGTTTTACAGCTGACACCCTGGGTGCCGCTGCCTTGGTTACCAGGCGGATCGCAGCTCGCCACTCACCCCCTTGGGCAGAGTCGGCGGTCTGCTGGACGGCCAGACGTCCAGTGACTATTGCATTTGCAGCCTATTATTCGCGGGCGGAATCTACGGCCTCGCGAGCGGTGCCATCCAGACAGGACTGATAACCGCCTCCGGACTATAGCAGCAAGCTTTAAGTGCTTCAAATAAGGGAAAATTGCTATCATCTGCCGATGACTAAGCCTCCTTCTCCCAGCACCGGCGTTCAACTGCTCGATGTGCCCGCCGACTATGCCGGCCAGCGTATCGACAACTTCCTGCGTACCCAGCTCAAGGGCGCGCCCAAGACCCTCATCTATCGCATCCTGCGCAAGGGCGAAGTACGGGTGAACAAGGGGCGCATCAAGCCCGACTACCGACTGCAGGCCGGCGACCAGATCCGCGTACCGCCACTGCGCCTGTCCGAACCCGACGAGCCAGCACCCCTGGCCAAGGGACTGCTTGAGCGCCTGGAAGACTCCATCGTCCACGAGGACAAGACCCTCATCGTCATCAACAAGCCGGCCGGCATCGCCGTGCACGGCGGCAGTGGCCTGTCCGGCGGGGTCATCGAGGTCTTTCGCCAGCTGCGTCCCGACGCCCGCGACATCGAGCTGGTCCATCGTCTCGATCGGGATACCTCGGGCCTGCTGATGATCGCCAAGAAGCGCAGCATGCTGCGCTTCCTGCACGAAGCCTTGCGCGGCGACGGTGTGGACAAGCGCTATCACGCCCTGGTGCGCGGCCATTGGCCGGCGGCCAAGAAGAAGATCAGCGCGCCGCTGCTGAAGAACACCCTCAGGTCCGGCGAGCGCATGGTCGAGGTCAATGACGAGGGCAAGGAGGCACTCACCGAATTCCGGGTGCTGCGGCGCTATGGCGAATTCGCCACCCTGGTCGAGGCACGGCCGGTGACCGGGCGGACCCACCAGATCCGCGTCCATGCGCGCCATGCGGGGCACGCCATCGCCGGCGATCCCAAGTACGGCGACGAAGCCTTTTCCCAGGAGATCCGCGAGCTCGGTGGCAAGCGACTGTTCCTGCACTCCGCGAGTCTGGTGATCCCCTTGCCCGAAGGCGGTGAGCTGCGCCTGGAAGCGCCGGTCGACAGCACCTGGAGTCAGACGCTGGAGCGTCTGGATGCCTGACTACCAGCTGCTGATCTTCGATTGGGACGGTACCCTGGCGGATTCCATCGGCCGGATCGTCGAGGTCATGCACGTGGCGGCCGAGCAGTTGGGGTTGCCGCCGCGCAGCGACGTGGCCATCAAGGGCATCATCGGCCTGGAACTGGTCGCAGCGATCCAGACCCTCTATCCGCAGCTGGTGACCCCGGCGCAGATCGAGGGCTTTCGCGATGCCTACAGCGCCGAATTTGTCCGTCAGGAGCAGGCGGCCTCGCCGCTGTTTCCCGATGTGCTGAGCGGGCTGCAGCGCTTTCGCGCCCAGGGCTATCAGCTGGCCGTGGCGACAGGCAAGAGCCGTCGCGGCCTGGCCCGTTCGCTGCAGCAGCATGGCCTGAACGATTTCTTCGACATCACCCGTTGCGCCGACGAGGCCGCCGGCAAGCCCGATCCGCAGATGGTGCAGGAGATTCTCGCCCACTGTGGCGTGGCGCCGGAGCGGGCCCTCCTGGTAGGAGATGCGGTCTTCGACCTGGAAATGGCGCGACGCGCTGGGGTTGCTGCGGTCGGGGTCGCCTATGGTGCCCAGCCGGCTGAGGTCCTCAGGGATTTCGGACCGCGCCTGGTGATCGAAGCTTTCGCGGACCTGGCGCTATGGCTGGGTGACAATGTGGTGTGCAGGAGTGATAGCGGGCATGGCTGACGAGTGGAAGGAAGACAGCGGACGTACGCGTCCGGCGGACGACAAGACCTGGGCTCTGATCGAGAAGACCATGCTCGCCAGCGTGCGCGAGCAACGGCGAGCGCGGCGCTGGGGCATCTTTTTCAAGTTGCTGACCTTCGCCTACCTGATTGTCATGCTGGTGCTGTTCACGCCCCTGCTGTCCCTGGGCAAGAAGGGCGGGGTAACCGAGTCCGGCGCCCATACCGCGCTCATCGAACTCAAGGGCGTGATCGCCGACGATGAGAAGGCCAGTGCCGACAATGTCGTGACGGCGCTGCGCAAGGCCTTTGACGACAGCAACACCCGCGGTGTGGTGCTGCGTATAAACAGCCCAGGCGGCAGTCCGGTGCAATCCGGCTACATCTATGACGAGATCAAGCGTCTGCGCGGTCTGCACCCGGACATCAAGCTGTACGCGGTGATCACCGACCTGGGTGCCTCGGGCGCCTACTACGTGGCCAGTGCGGCCGATGCCATCTATGCCGACAAGGCCAGTCTGGTCGGCTCCATCGGCGTGACCGCGGCTTCCTTCGGTTTCGTCGGCACCATGGAAAAGCTGGGCGTGGAGCGGCGGGTCTATACCTCCGGCGAACACAAGGCCTTCCTGGATCCCTTCCAGCCGCAGAAGCCCGAAGAGACCCGCTTCTGGCAGCAGGTGCTGGATACCACCCATCAGCAGTTCATCGACAGCGTCAAGAAAGGCCGCGGCGATCGACTCAAGGTCGAGGGTCATCCCGAGTTGTTCTCCGGACTGGTGTGGTCCGGCGAGCAGGCGCTTTCCCTGGGGTT
Source organism: Pseudomonas oryzihabitans (assembly GCF_014522265.1). GTDB lineage: Bacteria > Pseudomonadota > Gammaproteobacteria > Pseudomonadales > Pseudomonadaceae > Chryseomonas > Chryseomonas aestiva. The sequence continues at coordinate 174,962 of NZ_CP017024.1, read as the reverse complement.
GATCGATGGGCTCGGCAGTGCCAGCTACGTGGCACGGGATGTGGTCAAGGAGGAGCGCCTGGTGGACTTTACCCAGGAGGACTCGCCCTTTGATCGCTTCGCCAAGCGCCTGGGTGCCAGCGTTGCCGAGCGTCTGGCGCTCTATATGGGCTGGCAGGGTCCGGCGCTGCGTTAATTGGTGCCAGCTGCAGGTGGCCTAGGGCACCTGCACTCCTGCCTGGCGCAGCAATGCGGCCAGGCGGATCAGCGGGAGGCCGATCAGACTGGTCGGATCCTCTCCCTGCATGGCTTCGAACAGGGCGATGCCGAGGCCTTCGGCCTTGAAGCTGCCGGCGCAATCATAGGGTTGCTCCGCCCGCAGATAGCGATCGATCGTCGCAGCATCCAGCGGGCGAAAGCGCACCTGGAAATCCACCACCTCGCTGCGGCACTCGCCGGTTCGACTGTCCAGTACGGTCAGGCCGGTATGGAACACCAGGGTGCGACCGCTGGCCCGGGCCAGTTGCTGATGAGCCCGTTCATGAGTCAGGGGCTTGCCAAGAATCTCGCCGTCGACGGCGGTCGCCTGATCCGAGCCGATGATAAGTGTCGGCTCCCGCTGATCGGCCAGGGCGGCGGCCTTGGCGCGGGCCAGGCGTTCTACCAGCGCCCGCGGGCTCTCGCCGGGTAGCGGCGTCTCGTCGATGTCCGGCGACTGGTGGGCGAAGGGCAGCTGCAGCCTTTCCAGCAATTGGCGGCGGTAAGGCGAGCTGGAAGCGAGTAGAATGAGAGGCATCAGTTTGTTCTCGGGCGAGGTCGACCAAAGGTCGGTCGGAGTCGCTTCGGGGTTAATTTCCTTTGACAGCCGTAAGGCCGTCCCTATAATGGCGCGCTTATGTTGAATGGGCCAATTCCACCTCAGGTCGATCCTCGCAAATTGGCGGATCGCGGCGTAACCCTCAAGGGTGAGCTGCCTCTCGCGAACATGCGGCGTGTCGGCGAGCAGCTCGTGAAGTCCGAAGGCGCGGTTGCCGTCGTCCTCGACTTCGGGCGTGATCAACAAAAGCAATTCGTCATCCATGGTGTCCTGGATACCAAGGTCGAGATGATTTGCCAGCGTTGTCTGGAGCCGGCAGTGCTTCCCATTAGCAGCGAATTCGATTTCGCCGTGCTCTGGGAAGGGAAGTCGGCCGATGCCTTGCCACAGGGTTACGATGCCCTGGAGGTTGGTGAAGAGCCCCTGGATCTGCATAGTCTGATCGAAGAAGAGCTGCTGCTCGCGCTGCCGATCATTCCCGTGCATCCAGAAGGTGCTTGCCAGCATCCGGAAGGTTTCGAGGCGCCCGAAGAGCCGGCGGACGAGGAAAAGCGACCCAACCCGTTCAGTGTACTTGCGCAGTTGAAGCGTGACCCAAACGTTTAGGAGTTAAATCATGGCTGTTCAGCAGAACAAAAAATCCCGTTCCGCTCGCGACATGCGTCGTTCGCACGACGCCCTCGAAGCGAACGCTCTGTCCGTGGAAAAAAGCACCGGTGAAGTTCACCTGCGCCACCACGTGTCGCCCGACGGTTTCTACCGCGGTCGCAAAGTGATCGACAAGGGTTCCGACGAGTAATCCTCGATCGAAATCGTCATCGCGATCGATGCAATGGGCGGGGACTTCGGCCCCCGCTGCATTGTTCCTGCTTCATTCGACGCTCTCGAGCGTTTCCCTGCCTTACACCTCCTTCTCTGTGGTCAGCGCGACGCTCTGTCGGCCTGGTCACCGCCTGCCTCTCTTGCCGCTCGCCTGCAGTTCGAATACGTCGATGGCCTCGTCGGGCCCGATGAGCGACCCGCCAGTGTGGTGCGCAGTCGCACCCGTACGTCCATGCACGCCGCGCTCGAAGCGGTGCGGCAAGGCCGCGCCCAGGGCTGCCTGAGCGCCGGCAATACCGGGGCCTGGATGGCGCTTGCGCGCCTGCTGCTCGGGACGCTGCCGGGCATCGATCGCCCGGCCATGATGTCGGCACTGCCCGGGCAGGGCAGGCATCAGACGCTGCTGCTGGATCTTGGCGCCAATCTCGACACCACCGCCGAACAGCTGGTGCAATTCGCCTATCTGGGGGCAGGTGCGGCCCAAGCCCGGGGCCTGGCGCGGCCCAGGGTCGCGCTGCTGAATGTCGGTCGCGAACCGGGCAAGGGCACGCCGGTGATCCAGGACGCCGCACGGCGCCTCGCCGAGAGTCAGGCTTTCGACTTCATCGGCTTCGTCGAGGGCAGCGATCTCTATGCGGCGGTGGCGGATGTGGTGGTCTGCGATGGCTTCACCGGCAATGCCGTGCTCAAGTCCGGAGAGGCGCTGCTGCGCCTGCTGGTCGAGCGCAGCGGCACGGCTTCCTGGCTCGAGCGTCAGTTGCTGCAGCCCTGGCTGGCCCGGCGTTTCCGCCACTGGGATCCGGAGTTGCGCAATGGCGCGAGCTTTCTCGGCCTGAATGCGGTGGTGGTGAAAAGCCATGGCGCGGCAGGCGAAGTTGGTCTCGTTCAGGCCATCGAGCGTGCCCTGCGCGATGTGGAGACTGATCTCCCCGGGCGGATCCGGTTAAACTTGGCGGTTCTGAAAGCGGTGTGACCGACCGGTCGACACCGACATCTCAGTCTGTCAGTGGCGGAACCGTGGTTTCGCCGGCAATGGACCTACAAGAGACCTGCCTATGTCCGCCTCTCTCGCTTTCGTCTTTCCCGGTCAGGGTTCCCAGGCCCTGGGCATGCTGGGTGAGCTGGCCACGCACCACGCGCTGATCGGCGAAACCTTCGCCGAAGCGTCCGCTGTCCTCGGCTATGACCTCTGGGCGCTGACCCAGCAGGGCCCGCAGGAGTCGCTCAACCAGACCGACCGCACCCAGCCCGCCATCCTGGCCGCCTCCATCGCATTGTGGCGTCTGTGGCTGGCCGAAGGCGGCGCCAAGCCGGCCTATGTCGCCGGTCACAGCCTGGGCGAATATTCGGCGCTGGTCGCCGCGGGCAGCCTGCCGTTCGCCGAGGCGGTACGCCTGGTGGCGCGCCGCGGTGAGCTGATGCAGGAAGCCGTCCCCGCCGGGCAGGGCGGTATGGCCGCCATCCTGGGTCTGGAAGATGCCCAGGTGCTGGCCGCCTGTGCCGAAGCCGCCCAGGGTGAAGTGGTGAGCGCGGTCAACTTCAACGCTCCGGGCCAGGTGGTGATCGCCGGTGCCGCCGCTGCGGTGGAGCGCGCCATCGAGGCCTGCAAGGCCCTGGGTGCCAAGCGCGCCGTGGCGCTGCCGGTCAGCGTGCCCTCTCACTGCGACCTGATGCGTCCGGCGGCCGAGCGCTTCGCCGAGGACGTGCGTGGCTGCACCTGGAGCCAGCCGGAAATTCCGGTGGTGCAGAACGTCAATGCCGGCGTCAACACCGATCTGGCCAGCCTCCAGCAGGATCTGCTGGCCCAGCTGTACAGTCCGGTGCGCTGGGTCGAGTCCGTGCAGTACCTGGCTGCCCAGGGCGTCACCCACCTAATGGAGTGCGGCCCCGGCAAGGTACTGGCCGGTCTGAACAAGAGATGCGTCAAGGGCGTGGAAACACTGGCCCTGGACACCCCCGACGCCTTCGCCGCCGCGCGCGCGGCTTTTTGAATCGAGGAAAACGAGATGAGTCTGCAAGGTAAGGTCGCCCTGGTCACGGGCGCCACGCGTGGTATCGGTCAAGCCATCGCCCTGGAACTGGGTCGGCTCGGCGCCACCGTGATCGGCACCGCGACCAGCGAGGCGGGTGCCCAGCGCATCGCCGAGTCGCTCAAGGCCAATGGCATCGAAGGTACCGGTCTGGTGCTCAACGTGTCCGACAACGCCTCCGTCGCGGCTGCCCTCGAGCAGGTCCAGACGCAATTCGGCGCGCCGTCGATCCTGGTCAACAACGCCGGTATCACCCGCGACAACCTGATGCTGCGGATGAAGGACGATGAGTGGTTCGACGTGATCGATACCAACCTCAACAGCCTGTTCCGTCTCTCCAAGGCCGTGCTCAAGGGCATGACCAAGGGTCGCTGGGGTCGTATCATCAGCATCGGCTCGGTGGTCGGCGCCATGGGCAACGCCGGTCAGGCTAACTATGCCGCCGCCAAGGCCGGCCTCGAGGGCTTTACCCGGGCGCTGGCCCGCGAGGTGGGTTCGCGCAACATCACCGTCAATGCCGTGGCCCCGGGGTTCATCGATACCGACATGACCCGTGAGCTGCCCGAAGCCCAGCGCACCGCGCTGCTGACCCAGATCCCGGCCGGCCGCCTCGGTCAGGCCGACGAGATCGCCAAGGTGGTCGGCTTCCTGGCGGGCGAGGGCGCGGCCTATGTGACCGGCGCCACGATCCCCGTGAATGGCGGAATGTACATGAGCTGACCGACGTTACCCCCCGCGCGGCTATTGCGCTAAGCTGGTAAACTGTCGGACCAGCAATGGCCGCGCATACGTCTTGATGTCGCGTCAGCTTGAAATACGGAAATCCCTTTCTATACACTTACGCGCAATCCGTTGTGCGGATTTTTCCTTTAGGAGTGAGAACACGGTATGAGCACCATCGAAGAACGCGTTAAGAAGATCGTCGCTGAGCAGCTCGGCGTGAAGGAAGAGGAAGTTACCAACAGCGCTTCCTTCGTCGAGGATCTGGGCGCCGACTCCCTTGACACCGTCGAACTGGTGATGGCTCTGGAAGAGGAATTCGAGACCGAAATCCCGGACGAGCAGGCTGAGAAGATCACCACCGTCCAGGAAGCTATCGACTACATCGTTGCTCACCAGCAATAAGTAGTCGCCAGTTTCGGACAAAAGAAGCCGCACGTCCTGTAGGGCGTGCGGCTTTTCTTTAGGTCCAGGGTCAAGATCGATGCAATCGGCTGTTTTTAAGAGGGGTGGCCGCCCCGGAAGGACAAGAGGAGTTGGGTGTGTCGCGTAGACGTGTCGTGATCACGGGTATGGGCATGGTATCGCCGCTTGGCGCCGATGTGGCGAGCAGCTGGGAAGGCATCCTGGCCGGTCGCAGCGGTATCGCGCCGATCGAGCATATGGACGTCTCTGCCTTCAGCACGCGGATCGGCGGATCGGTCAAGGGATTCGACGTGGAGCAGTACCTGTCCGCGAAGGAAGCCCGCAAGCTGGATCTGTTCATCCAATACGGTCTCGCCGCCAGCTTCCAGGCCATGCGTGACAGCGGTCTCGAGGTCAACGATGGCAATCGCGAGCGCATGGGTGTCGCCATGGGTTCCGGCATCGGTGGACTGACCAATATCGAGGCGAATTGCCAGTCGCTGCTCGCCCAGGGTCCCCGCCGTATTTCCCCCTTTTTCGTACCGGGCTCCATCATCAACATGGTGTCCGGCTTCCTGTCGATCCACTTGGGTCTGCAGGGCCCCAATTACGCCATCGCCACTGCCTGTACCACGGCAACGCACTGCATCGGCATGGCGGCGCGCAACATCGCCTATGGCGAAGCCGACGTCATGGTCGCCGGCGGTTCGGAGATGGCGACCTCGGGTCTGGGTCTGGGTGGCTTCGGCGCGGCGCGTGCCCTGTCGACCCGCAATGACGATCCGACCCGCGCCAGCCGTCCCTGGGATCGCGATCGCGATGGCTTCGTGCTGTCCGACGGTGCCGGCGCCCTGGTGCTGGAAGACTACGAGCACGCCAAGGCGCGGGGCGCCCGTATCTATGCCGAGCTGATCGGCTTCGGCATGAGCGCGGACGCCTTCCACATGACCGCCCCGCCGGAAGATGGCGCGGGTGCTGCTCGCTGCATGAGAGCGACGCTCAAGGATGCCGGTATCGCGCCGGAAGCGGTCGACTACGTCAACGCCCATGGCACCTCCACGCCAGCCGGCGACCTGGCCGAAGTGGCGGCCTTGAAGCAGGTGTTCGGCGAGCAGGCCAAGCGTCTGAGTGTGAGCTCCACCAAGTCCATGACCGGTCACCTGCTGGGCGCCGCAGGCGCGGTGGAAGCCATCTTCACGGTGCTCGCCCTGCGCGACCAGGTGGCGCCGCCCACCATCAATCTGGACAATCCCAGCGACGGCTGCGATCTGGACTTCGTGCCCCACGAGGCACGGCAGCGGCCCATCGAAGTGGCCCTGTCCAATTCGTTCGGCTTCGGTGGCACCAACGGCAGTCTGGTGTTCCGGCGCTTCGACGCTTGATCCAGGACTGGCTCAACGGCCAACCGCTGGACCCCGGTCTGCAACGCGATCGGGGTCTGGCCTATGGCGATGGGCTGTTCGAGACCATCGCCGTACGCCGGGGCCAGCCGCGTCTGCTCGACCGTCATCTGCAGCGGCTGGCCACCGGTTGCCAGCGACTGCGTATTCCCTGCGACATCGCCCAGCTGGACGCCGAGATTCGCGCCTATGCGGCGCTGCTGGGGGAGGGCGTGGCCAAGCTGCTGCTCACCCGCGGCGATGGCCTACGCGGTTACGCCCCGCCGGCCGAACCCGCGGTGCGGCGCCTGCTGCTGGGCTCGCCCACGCCGGCCTATCCACCGGCTCACGCGACCGAGGGTATCGCCCTCCATCCCTGCACGACGCGCCTGGCTACCCAGCCGTTGCTGGCCGGGCTCAAGCACCTGAATCGACTCGAACAGGTCCTGGCGCGTGGGGAATGGACCAGCACCGACTATGCCGAAGGCCTGATGCTGGATCAGGATGGCCGGCCGATCGAAGGGGTGTTCAGCAACCTGTTCCTGGTCTGCGCGGGGCGGCTGCAGACCCCCGCGCTCGATCGCTGTGGCGTGGCCGGGGTATTGCGCGGTCTGTTGCTCGACCTCGCCGCTCAGGCAGGCATCCCGAGCGAGGTCCGGCCGCTGGCGCTGGACGAACTGCTCGGTGCCGACGAAGTTTTCCTCTGCAACAGCCAGTACGGTATCTGGCCCGTGCGCCGGTACGCAGCCGCGAACTGGTCCGTGGGGCCGGTGACCCGTAAACTGCAAGGTTCGATAAACGAGATTCTGGAATAGCCGATGCGCAAGGCGAGAGCTCTGCTTACGGCGGTCTTGGCCGCCGGTGGCCTGCTGCTGGTCCTGGCCGGTTGGCGCCAGCACCAGGCACTGATTCAGCCGTTGAAAGTCGATGGCGAGCAACTGATCGAGATCCCCAAGGGCGGGACCCCGGGCGGCAGTCTGCTGCGCCTGGAAGAGCAGGGCGTGCTCGATGGCGCCTTCTGGCTGCGCCTGTACTGGCGCTTCAATCTGGCCGGGCAGACGCTGCACAGTGGCGAATACCGCCTGACCCCGGGCATGACGGTGGAGCAATTGTTCAGCCTCTGGCGCAAGGGCGAGGTGGTGCAATACGGCCTCACCCTGGTGGAAGGCTGGAATATCCACCAGGTCCGCGCTGCGCTGGCGCGCCAGCCCAAGCTCGAGCACGACACCGCCGAGCTGGACGATGCCGCCCTGATGAAACGCCTGGGGCTGGACGGCCAGCACCCCGAGGGGCGCTTCTTCCCCGATACCTATCGCTATGTGAAGGGCCAGCGCGAATCCGACCTGTTGCGCCAGGCCAACCAGCGCCTGCAGTCCGTGCTCGATCAGGAATGGCAGGCGCGGGATCCCGCGGTGCCCTACAAGGACGCCTACCAGGCGCTGATCATGGCCTCGCTGGTGGAAAAGGAAACGGGCGTCCCCGAGGAGCGCGACGAAATCGCCGGGGTCTTTGTCCGGCGCCTGGCGGCCGGCATGCTGCTGCAGACCGATCCCACGGTGATCTACGGCATGGGCGAGCGCTATAACGGCCGGATCACCCGCGCCGATCTACGCGAGCCCTCGCCCTACAACACCTATCTCAACGCGGGACTGCCCCCCACGCCGATCGCCATGCCCGGTCGCGAGGCCATCCATGCGGCGCTGCATCCCAAGGACGGCGACAGCCTGTATTTCGTCGCCCGTGGTGATGGCAGCCATGTCTTTTCCAGGGACCTGGAAGCGCACAACCAGGCGGTCCGCGACTTCCAGCTCAAGCGGCGCTCCGACTATCGCTCCAGTCCCGCTCCGCAGACGCCCGAAACCAAGGAAACCCCATGACGGCAAACGGCCTGTTCATCACCCTCGAAGGCCCCGAGGGCGCGGGCAAGAGCACCAACCGCGACTATCTCGCCGAACTTTTCGGCGCCAGCGGGCGTGAGGTGGTGCTGACCCGCGAGCCGGGTGGCACGCCGCTGGCCGAGCGCATCCGCGAGATCCTGCTGGCGCCGGCGGCCGAGCCCATGGCCGTGGATACCGAATTGCTGCTGATGTTCGCCGCCCGCGCCCAGCACCTGGCCCAGGTCATCCGGCCCGCCCTGGCGCGTGGCGCCCTGGTGCTCTGCGATCGCTTCGTCGATGCGACCTATGCCTACCAGGGCGGCGGCCGCGGCGTACCCGTCGAGCGCATCGCCACCCTGGAAGCCTTCGTGCTGGGCGATCTGCAACCCGATCTGACCCTGGTGTTCGACCTGCCGGTGGACATCGGCCTGGCCCGTGCCGCCCGCCGTGGTGCCCTGGACAGATTCGAGCAGGAGCAGCGCGCCTTCTTCGAGGCAGTGCGCCAGACCTATCTGGATCGCGCCCGGGCCGTGCCGGCGCGCTATCGCCTGATCGATGCCTCGCGCAGCCTCGCCGAGGTGCAGACGGATCTGCGCGCCCTGGTCGCCACCCTGGAGTCAACGTTTGGTGGCTGACGTCTATCCCTGGCAGCAGGACCTCTGGGCGCGGATCTCGCCCCGGCGGCAGCATCCCCATGCCTATCTGCTGCATGGCCCGCGCGGCATCGGCAAGCGTGATCTGGCCGAACGCCTGGCCGCCCTGCTGCTGTGCCAGGCGCCCCAGGGGGATGCCGCCTGCGGCCAGTGCAAGGCCTGTTCCCTGCTCAGGGCCGGGACCCACCCCGATTACTGCGTGATCCAGCCGGAAGAGGCCGAGAAGCCTATCCGCGTCGACCAGATCCGCGGGCTGGTGGACTTCGTTACCCAGACCGCCCAGCTGGGCGGGCGCAAGCTGATCCTGCTGGAGCCGGTCGAGGCGATGAACCTCAATGCCGCCAACGCCCTGCTCAAGAGTCTGGAGGAGCCCTCGGGCGCAACGGTGCTGCTGCTGGTGAGTCACCAGCCGAGTCGCCTGCTGCCCACCGTGCGCAGCCGCTGCGTGCAGCAGGCCTGTCCGGTGCCCTCGCGCGCCGAGAGTCTCGCCTGGCTGGGCGAGCGCCTGCCGGAGCTTGAGGAAGAGATCCGCATCCAGTTGCTGGTGCTGGCCGGCGGCTCGCCGCTGGCGGCCCTGCGCCTGCATGGCGAGGACGTGCTCGCCCGCCGGGCCCTGGTGGTGGAGGGGGTGAAGCGCCTGCTCAAGCGCCAGGCGGCGCCCAGTCAGCTGGCCGAGAGCTGGAACGCCGTGCCGCTGCCGTTGCTGCTCGACTGGTTCTGCGAGTGGACCCATGGCGTCCTCCGCCAGCAGTGGGGTGGAGCCGATGCCGAAGCCGCACCGGACATGGTCAAGGTGCTGGGTTATCTGGCCGAGAAGAGCGCGCCGCAGGCGGTGCTGACCCTGCAGGAATGGCTGCATGCCGAGCGGCAGAAGGTGCTGGGCAAAGCCAACCTCAACCGCGTATTGTTGCTGGAATCGCTGTTGATCCGCTGGGCCGGCCTGGTGCCCGGACGCTAGCGATCCGCGCGTTCGTCTTGCCTGTCTCGAGAGAATCTCATGAGTTTGCCGCAGAACCTGGGCCCCCGTAATGGCATCCTGTCCCTCACCATCAAGGACAAGTCGGTGCTCTATGCCGCCTACATGCCCTTCATCCGCAACGGTGGCCTGTTCATTCCGACGGGCAAGACCTACAAGCTCGGCGACGAGGTCTTCATGCTGCTCAACCTGATGGACGAGCCGGACAAGATCCCGGTCGCCGGCAAGGTGGTCTGGATCACCCCCAAGGGCGCCCAGGGCAATAGAGCCGCCGGGGTCGGCGTGCAGTTCAACGAAGGCGACAATACCGCGCGCAACAAGATCGAAACCTATCTGGCCGGCTCGCTGAAGTCGGACCGTCCCACCCATACCATGTGATGCCTGCGCCGTCCCGCTGGGGCGGGGCGTCGCTGCTGATTCAAGGCTATTTCTCGTGCACTTCGTCGACTCCCACTGTCACCTGGATCGACTCGATCTTTCCCTTCACGACGGCTCCCTGGACGCAGCGCTGGATGCCGCGCGCGCCCGGGGTGTCAGCCAGTTCCTCTGCATCGGCGTCGATGCCGGCAACGCCCCCACGGTGCAGGCCCTGGCCGAACGCTATGCCGACGTCCACTGCGCCGTGGGTATCCACCCGCTGGATGCGGCCCAGGGCAGTGCCATCGATCTCGACTGGCTGCTCGCGCGGCTGGCCCATCCCCGCGTCGCCGCCATCGGCGAGACCGGGCTGGACTATCACTATCAGCCGGACACCGCCGAGATCCAGCAGCGGTCCTTCGCCCTGCACCTGGAGGCGGCCCGCCGCACGGCGCTGCCCCTGGTGATCCATACCCGCGAGGCGCGGGCCGACACCCTGGCCATGCTGGGCGCCGCCGACCTGCCAGGCGCCGGGGTGCTGCACTGCTTCACCGAGGATTGGGCGACGGCCAAGGCGGCGCTGGACCTGGGCTTCTACATTTCCTTTTCCGGCATCCTGACCTTCCGCAATGCCGCCGACCTGCGCGACGTCGCGCGCCAGGTGCCGGCCGATCGCCTGCTGGTAGAAACCGATTCGCCCTATCTGGCTCCGGTGCCCCACCGCGGCAAGGCCAATCTGCCGCAATTCGTGGTCGAGGTCGCCCAGTGCCTGGCCGACGTGCGAAGCGTCAGTCTGGAGACCCTGGCCGAGCAGACCACGGCCAACTTCCGGCGGCTGTTTCCCCGCGCCACCCTCTAGGCAAAAAAATGGCCCGGGTATCCAGGGATACCCGGGCCGGACCAGCGGTTCGCCTGGACGGAGAGCCGCCTCCCTGGCCCGCGCCGCGGGGGTCGACGCGGCCAGTCACTTGAGTATTGGTCAGCTCGGAGAAAGGTCCAGTCGGGATTGGACGTTTTTTAAACAGTTTTGGAATAGCGCTGCCCCGACACTGGCTATGCCGGGCCTTTCAGGCCATCAGAAGCGCGCCAGCGCCCCGACCAGATCCAGCGTCTGTTCCAGGACGTGCTCGCTGGTATAGAAGTGTGGCGACAGGCGGATGCCCGGACCCCGCTGGGCGCAGACCACGTCGGCGGTCTTGAGACGTTCGAACAGTTGGCGGTTGTCCCAGCCTTCGAGCGAGAAGGTGAGGATGCCCGAGCGCCGCTCGACGTTGCCCGGCGAATGCAGGACGGCACCGGGTAAGCGGCGGATATGACTGTCGAGCAGCTCGATCCGCGCCAGCAGGTCCTTGCCCACCTGTTCCATGCCGGCATCCTCCAGCAGCGACAGACTCGCCTCCAGGGCCACCGCACCGAGCATGTTCGGGCTGCCGCACTCGAAGCGCATCGCCGTCCTGGCCGGTTGCCATTCGCGCTGGCTGTAGTCGCCGGCGTTGTCCAGCATGTGCCAGCCGTACTCGTGCAGCTTCAGCTGCTCGCGCAGATCGGCGCGGCAATAGAACACCCCCAGGCCTTCCGGGCCGAGCATCCACTTGTGACCGTCGGCCATGGCGAAGGCGCAGTTGCAGGCCTGGGCATCGAAGGGCAGGGCGCCCAGTTGCTGGATGGCGTCGACGCACAGCAGCACGCCCTTGGCGTCGCAGCCCTGGCCCAGCTGGGGCAGGTCCAGGCGCAGGCCGCTGGCGTATTGCACGGCGCTGATGGCCATGAGTCGGGTGCGCGGGCCGCAGGCCGCTAGCAGATTAACCTCGGGGGTGTCACCCAGGCTGACTTCCACCACCTCGACGCCAAAGCGGGCCAGGGCTTCCCAGACCACCCGGTTGGAGGGGAACTCCTCGTCGCTGATCACTACCTGGTCGCCGCTCTGCCAATCCAGGCCGAAGGCGACGAAGGAGAGCGCTTCCGAGGTGTTCTTCACCAGGGCGATGTCGCTGCTGGACGGCGCATTGAGCAGGCGGGTCAGGCGATCGCGCAGGCGCTGTTCCATGACCAGCCAGGTCGGATAGTTGCGCGCACCGTATTGGCAGTTTTCGGCGGCGAATTCGGTGACGGCCTGCGCAGCGCGCTTGGGCCACGGGGCCACGGCCGCGTGGTTGAGGTATCTCATGGCGTAGGCCTGAGGGAATTCGTGCTTCCAGGAAGACATTGACTCGATCCGTACAATCTGGGTGTGATGGGGCATAATAAGGGGCGCGCCCGCGCGGTTCACCGATGCTTTCGGTGCAGCTCGCCCAAGGTGTGACGAAGTGCCGGTATGCCGAGGGGTGACTGGCGATTCGAAGGCCCTATCCCTTTTCAAAACAACAAGTGGGCTGCCATGCAGAAAGAATCCCGCAAAGTCCGCGAGTTCCGTCGCCGCGAACAGGAAATCCTCGATACCGCCCTGCAGCTGTTTCTCTCCGAAGGAGAAGACAGCGTCACCGTCGAGATGATCGCCGAGGCGGTCGGTATCGGCAAAGGCACCATCTACAAGCACTTCAATTCCAAGGCCGAGATCTATCTGCGCCTGATGCTGGATTACGAGCGGGACCTGGCCGAGCTGTTCCAGTCGGACAACGTCGCCCGTGACCGCGAAGCGCTCTCCCGCGCCTATTTCGAATTCCGCATGAGCGATCCGCAGCGCTACCGCCTGTTCGATCGACTCGAGGAGAAGGTGGTCAAGACGCGTCAGGTGCCCGAACTGGTCGAGCAGCTGCACAGCATCCGCACTTCCAACTTCCAGCGGCTGACCAGCCTGATCGAAGGCCGGATCGACGAAGGCAAGCTCGAGGACGTCCCGCCCTATTTCCATTACTGCGCCGCCTGGGCGCTGGTGCACGGGGCCGTGGCCCTTTACCATTCGCCCTTCTGGCGCGACGTGCTGGAGGATCAGGAAGGTTTCTTCCAGTTCCTCATGGAGATCGGCGTGCGCATGGGCAACCGCCGCAAGCGAGACGTCGAAACGCCTGTCCGATCCTAGGGTCCGATAGAGGCAAGGGATGCCGCGCCATCCCTTTTCTCTTGTCCCACTGGAGTACCCCCAAGATGATCGTTGACCGCCAGGGTAGGGCGTTTCGCAACTTGCGGATCAGCCTCACGGCGGCCTGCAACTATGCCTGTACGTACTGCGTGCCCGACGGCAAGCGGCTCGTGGCGGCGCAGGACGAACTCAGTGCCGAAACCATGGCCCGGGGTGTGGAATACCTCATCGATGCCGCCGGTATCGAACGGCTGCGCATCACCGGGGGCGAACCCCTGGTCACGCCGCGGCTGGAACCCTTTCTCGCCCGTGTCTCCCAGCTCGGCCTCAAGGACATCAGCCTGACCACCAACGGTCAGCTGCTGCCGCGCAAGCTGGACTTCCTCATCGACCACGGTATCCGTCGCCTCAACGTTTCCCTCGACACCCTCGATGCCGAAGCCTTCCCGCGTCTGGCGCGGGGGGGCGATCTGGCCACGGTGCTGGCCGGACTGGAAGCGGCGCGGGCCGCTGGTCTCAAGATCAAGCTCAACATGGTGCCCCTGCGCGGCCAGAATCTCGACCAGGTGCTGCCGCTGCTGGACTATTGCCTGGAGCGGGGTTTCGAGCTCAGATTCATCGAGCTGATGCGCATGGGGCACCTGGCCAAGAATCCCGCGACCTTCAACAACCAGCTGGTACCCCTGGCCGAATTGCTGGAGATCATAGGTTCGCGCCATGCCTATGTGCAGGCCGATGCCCCGGTGGATTCCACGGCGCTGCGCTATCGCGTCGAGTCGGGCGGCCACTTCGGTGTCATCGCCAACGAAAGCGTGCCCTTCTGCCGGACCTGCTCGCGACTGCGCCTGTCGTCCACCGGCTGGCTGCATGGCTGCCTGTCGTCGAGCAACCGCCACTATGTCGGCGATCTGCTGGACAAGCCGCGTCACCTGGCATTGCCAGCGCTGCAGCGGCTGCTGGTCAAGGCATTGGGCGACAAGCAGGAGGTGGCCTTCTCGGGGGGCGTGACCGTCATGAAGATCATCGGCGGCTGATCTAGCAGCTGCGCCTCGAACTGGCGCGAAAGCTGCTAAGGCCCCTGTATCGACGACAACTTGGCGCCGGACAGGGGTCTGCTCTTCATGGTCAAACTGCGTTTTCTCTTCATTTCCGTGCTGCTGGCCTGCCTGGGTGGCTGCATGAACGTCAGCGACATGGCGTCCGGTGTCGAGTACCACCTGCGCGACGCGGGGCTGCTCGACTACAGCAGGACCCAGCGGCTGAACAACTTTCGGCTACAGGCCGACTCCTACATCTACATAGCCCAGGGGCCTTCGTGCCGGTGGGCCATCCCTATGCCCGTCCAAACGTGGTAGCGGAAGAGGCCTTCAAAGGCTTTGTGGAATACTTCCCGCGGGTAAGGCGGGCAGACAAACCTGAGGGTTTCGACGAGGCCATGGCCAAGGCCCGGCAGCTGGGTGCTCACTATGTGCTCTATACCCGCTTCGCCGGCGCGGACGATCGCATCGGCACCTGGGAGGAATGGGAAGATCAGGACGACATCGGGAGGGTCGGGCGCGATCGCAGCGTCGTGCAGATGATGCTGGTGGAGACCGCTACCTTCCGTCTGGTGGACACGGCGCGGATTCGCAGTCGTGGCGGCTTCCTGACGTTCTATGACGAGCGCCCGGAAGACCTGCTCGGGCCGGCGCTTAATGAATATGCCCAACGCCTACTCGGTTTGGGCTCCCGATAGAGGAGAAGGGCGTGACCCAGGTTGACGTGACGCGGAATCTGCTGGCGCAGCTGCCAGCCGCCGAGGACGGCAAGCTGCCGCCCGTGGAGCTCTGGCACCCGCCGTTCTGCGGCGACATCGACCTGCGCGTCGCCCGGGACGGTACCTGGTATCACCAGGGCACGCCCATCACCCGCCCGGCCATGGTCCGGCTGTTCTCCACCATCCTGAGGCGCGATCCCGAGCGCTATGTACTGGTGACGCCGGTGGAGTGCGTGGGCATCCAGGTCGAGGATGTGCCCTTTCTGGCCGTGGATGTCGAATGGAGCGGCAGCGGCAGGGAGCAGGCCCTGGATTTCCTCACCAACGTCGGGGATCGAGTCGCAGCGGGCGCCCAGCACCCGCTGCGATTCGAAGAACAGGATGACCAGCCTGCACCTTATGTCCGGGTGCGCGGCGGGCTGGAGGCGCGGATCAATCGGGCGGTGTTCTATCGGCTGATGGAGAGGGTCGAGGAAGGCACCCATGAGGGCCGCTCCTGGCTCGGCCTCTGGAGTCGCGGCAGCTTCTTTCCCGTCGCGCCCGCTGAATAGCGAAAGGGCCCCGCAGGGCCCTTTTTTACGCTTACATGTTGGGGTAGTTGGGACCACCGCTGCCTTCCGGCGCTACCCAGGTGATGTTCTGCGCCGGGTCCTTGATGTCGCAGGTCTTGCAGTGGACGCAGTTCTGGGCATTGATCTGGAAGCGCGGCTCGCCGCCATCGCGGACCACCTCGTAGACCCCGGCCGGGCAGTAGCGCTGGGCGGGTTCATCGTACAGCGGCAGGTTCTGCGCGATGGGAATCGAGGGATCCCTGAGCTTCAGGTGAACCGGCTGGTCTTCCTCGTGGTTGGTGTTGGAGAGGAACACCGAGGACAGCTTGTCGAAGCTCAGCTTGCCATCCGGCTTGGGATAGCTGATGCGCGGCGCCTCGTCGGCCTTCTTCAGGCAGGTGTGGTCCATGCGCCGATCGTGCAGGGTGAAGGGCAGGGCGCCACCCAGCAGGTTGTGCTCGACGAAGGCGAAGGCCGGGCCCAGTAGCGGACCGAACTTGTGCATGGCCGGACCGAAGTTGCGGCTGGCGTGCAGCTCTTCCTGCACCCAGCTGCCCTTGAAGCCGTCGACGTAACCCTGGAGTTCGTCGCCTTCGCGACCGGCCGCCAGGGCGGCGACGATGGCGTCGGCGGCGAGCATGCCGGACTTCATGGCGGTGTGGCTGCCCTTGATCTTGGCCGGATTGAGGGTGCCCAGGTCGCAGCCGATCAGGGCGCCACCGGGGAAGACCATCTTCGGCAGGGAATTCAGGCCGCCCTTGACCAGGGCACGGGCGCCGTAGGAGACGCGCTTGCCGCCTTCCAGGTACTGGGCCACCACCGGGTGGTGCTTGTAGCGCTGGAATTCATCATAGGGCGAGAGGTGCGGATTGCTGTAGGCCAGGTCGACGATCAGGCCGACCACCACCTGGTTGTCTTCCAGGTGATAGAGGAAGGAACCGCCCGGGTTTTCCTTGTCCAGCGGCCAGCCGGAGGTGTGGATCACCAGACCCTGCTCGTGCTTGGCCGGATCGATCTCCCACAGCTCCTTGATGCCGATGCCGTAGTGCTGCGGATCGGCGCCTTCGCCGAGCTTGAATCTCTGGCCCAGCTGCTTGCCCAGATGGCCACGGCAGCCTTCGGCGAACAGGGTGTACTTGCCGCGCAGCTCCATGCCGGGGGTGTAGACCCCCTCCTTGGGCTGACCTTCGCGATCCACGCCCAGATCGCCGGTGATGATGCCGCGCACCACGCCCTGCTCATCGATCAGCGGCTCCTGGGCGGCGAAGCCCGGATAGATCTCCACGCCCAGGGCTTCGGCCTGCTGGCCGAGCCAGCGGCAGAGATTGCCCAGGGAGATGATGTAGTTGCCTTCGTTGTGCATGGGCTTGGGCACGAAGAAATTCGGCACCTTGGTCGCCTGGTGATCATCCTTGAGCAGGTAGATGTCGTCGCGCTTGACCGGGGTGTTCAGGGGCGCGCCGAGTTCCTTCCAGTTGGGAAAGAGCTCGTCCAGGGCGCGGGGTTCGAAGACCGCGCCGGAGAGAATGTGGGCACCGACCTCGGAGCCTTTCTCGACCACGCAGACACTGATCTCCTGGCCGTTTTCGGCCGCCTGCTGCTTGAGGCGACAGGCCGCGGACAGGCCCGCGGGGCCGGCCCCGACGATCACCACGTCGAATTCCATGTATTCGCGTTCCACGGCTCACTCTCCTCAGGCAAAACTCACGATCTGGTTATTTATGTAGGGATGCAACAAAAGACTTCATTATATCCGGCGTGCTCCCTGGTACCCATTCAAACGTTTGTTTAAATTTTCTGCAAGCCTGTTAGACTCGGGAGTTACCAGCCCCTGACGGACTGTCGCGTTGACCCCTGCTGCCGTGGAGGTCAACATAAGAAGAATTTGCAACAAGCTTGGAGCGGCAGGGGTCGTGTCCAACGCAAGGTCGCCTTGGCGTCCTGTTTATTCACCAGAATAAATCGAGGGATTCATGAAGGTTCTCGTAGCTGTCAAACGCGTGGTGGACTACAACGTCAAGGTCCGCGTCAAGGCCGACCAGACCGGTGTCGACCTGGCCAACGTCAAGATGTCCATGAACCCCTTCTGCGAGATCGCCGTGGAAGAAGCGGTGCGCCTGAAGGAAAAGGGTATCGCCAGCGAGATTGTGGTCGTGACCGCGGGTCCCGCCCAGGCGCAGGAACAACTGCGTACCGCCCTGGCACTGGGCGCCGATCGCGCCGTGCTGATCGACACCGGTACCGCCGAGCTGTCGTCGCTGACCACCGCCAAGCTGCTCAAGGCCGTGGTGGAAAAGGAACAGCCGCAGCTGGTGATCCTCGGCAAGCAGGCCATCGACAGCGACAACAACCAGACCGGCCAGATGCTGGCCGCTCTGACCGGCTTCGCCCAGGGCACCTTCGCCTCCAAGGTGGAGCAGGCCGCTGACGGCCTCAACGTGACCCGCGAGATCGATGGCGGTCTGCAGACCGTGGCGCTCAAGCTGCCGGCGGTGGTGACCACCGACCTGCGCCTCAACGAACCGCGCTACGCCTCGCTGCCCAACATCATGAAGGCCAAGAAGAAGCCGCTGGAAACCCTGACCCCGGACGCTCTGGGCGTGGCGGTGAAAGCCTCCTACGAGGTGGTCAAGGTGGAAGCCCCGGCGGGTCGTCAGGCGGGCATCAAGGTCAAGTCCGTGGCCGAGCTGGTCGAAAAACTCAAGAACGAAGCTAAGGTGATCTGATGGCCATTCTCGTCATTGCCGACCACGACAACGCCAACCTCTTCGGCGCTACCCTGAACACCGTTGCCGCGGCCCAGGCCATCGGCGGCGACATCCATGTGCTGGTCGCCGGGCAGAACGCCCAGCCGGTCGCCGACGCCGCCGCCAAGCTCGCCGGCGTCGGCAAGGTGCTGCTGGCCGACAACGCCGCCTACGCGCACCAGTTGCCGGAAAACGTCGCGCCGCTGGTGGTCGAGCTGGCCGCCAACTACAGCCACGTACTGGCCGCTGCCAGCACCAATGGCAAGAACTTCCTGCCGCGCGTCGCCGCGCTGCTGGACGTCGACCAGATCTCCGAGATCATCGCCGTCGAATCCGCCGACACCTTCAAGCGGCCGATCTATGCCGGCAACGCCATCGCCACCGTGCGCTCCACGGCGCCGGTCAAGGTGATCACCGTGCGCGCCACCGGTTTCGATCCGGTCGCCGCCGAGGGCGGTTCCGCCGCCATCGAAGCCGTGAGCCTGGTCAAGGATGCCGGCATCTCCAGCTTTGTCGGCGAAGAGCTGGCCAAGTCCGACCGTCCCGAGCTGGGCGCCGCCAAGGTGGTGGTCTCCGGTGGTCGCGGTCTGCAGAACGGTGACAACTTCAAGATCCTCTACGCCCTGGCCGACAAGCTGGGCGCGGCGGTGGGTGCCTCGCGCGCTGCGGTGGACGCCGGCTTCGTGCCCAACGACATGCAGGTCGGCCAGACCGGCAAGATCGTCGCGCCGCAGCTGTACATCGCCGTCGGCATCTCCGGGGCCATCCAGCACCTGGCGGGCATGAAGGATTCCAAGGTGATCGTCGCCATCAATAAGGACGAGGAGGCGCCGATCTTCCAGGTGGCCGACTACGGCTTGGTGGGTGACCTGTTCGAATTGATCCCCGAGCTGGAAAAGGCCATCTGAGGCCCACCCCCGTGCAAGAGCCCGCCCTTTGGCGGGCTTTTTCATGGGCGCGGCAAGGCCTCTGGCAGAGCCCCTGACGTCAAGGCGGGGTGCGCCGGTTCCTTGTCGTTTTTGGACATTGCCGCCTCGGGAAGGGAAGGGTTAAGGTCAGGCCTAGCTGTACCGGTATACCTTCAGGGTAGCCTGCTACTGTTCCGCTTTCGTCCAGGAAGACGCCATGACCAATCTGTTGCTCTACCAGCGCATCGCCCAGCAACTGGCGAACGACATCCGCACGGGGGTCTACAAGCCCGGCGAACGGGTGCCTTCGGTGCGCAAGCTGAGTCAGCAGTTGGGCGTCAGCCATGCCAGCGTGCTGCAGGCCTATGCCACCCTGGAAGACCAGGGGCTGATCCGGGCCCGGCCGCAATCGGGCTTCTATGTGCACCAGACCCCGGCGCTGACCGCGCCGACGCCGGACATCGCCACGGTGGAGCGGCCCAGCCTAGTGACCCGCGCGGGCATCATCAACCAGGTGCTGGCGGAATCGCGGCGGGAAGGCGTGGTGCCCCTCGGCATGGCGGTCCCCCAGCCCGACTACCTGCCCTTGCGGGCCCTGCACCAGCAACTGTCCAAGGTGACCCGTTTCCAGGCCCGCGCGGCCTTTTCCTATCTGCACAGTCCGGGCTACGAGCCCCTGCGCCGCCAGGTGGCCATCCGCCTGCGCGATGCGGGGGTGGTGGTGGGTCCGGAAGAGGTGGTGATCACCCATGGCTGCGTGGATGCGCTGCAGATGTCGCTGCGGGTGCTGACCAAGCCGGGCGACCTGATCGCTACCGAATCGCCGTCCTACTACGGGCTGCTGCAGCTGGCCGAGGTGCTGGGCCTCAAGGTGATCGAGATCCCCTGCGATCCCGAGACCGGGCTCAGCGTGGAGGCGCTGCAGCTGGCCGCGAGCCAGTGGCCGGTCAAGGCCCTGGTGGTGGCCGCGCGGCTGAGCAATCCCCTGGGGGCAGCATGCCGGAGGCGCGGCAGAAGCAGCTGCTGAGGCTGGCGGCCGAGCGCAACATCGCCATCGTCGAGGACGATATCTATGGCGAGCTGACCTACGACAGCGGCTCCAAGGCGCTCAAGGCGCTCGACAAGCAGAGTCGGGTCATCTACTGCTCGAGCTTTTCCAAGACCCTTTCGCCCGGTGTTCGCATCGGCTGGGTGGTGGCCGGGCCCTACCAGGAAGACATCTGCCGCCTGCAGACCTTTACCACCCATTCCGCCTGCAGCGTGACCCAGATGGGGGTCTCCGCCTATCTGGAGAACGGCGGCTATGACCGCCACCTGCGAGCCATCCGCCAGGAATACCGGCGCAACATGACCGCCTTCCAGCTGGCGATCCAGGAGCACTTTCCCGAAGGCACCCAGATGAGTCGGCCCAATGGCGGCTTCATCCTCTGGGTCAGCCTGCCGGTGCGGGTGGACACCCGCCTGCTGCACCAGCGTGCCCTGGATCAGGGGGTGAGCATCGCGCCGGGCATGATCTTCAGCAACACTGACCAGTTCAATCACTGCATCCGTCTCAATTGCGGTCTGCCCTGGGGGCGCGACGCTCAACGGGCGCTGATGATCCTCGGGTTGCTCGCCCGTCAGCTCTGCCAGGAAAGCCTGGCCGCCTAGCGGCACGCCTGGAACCCGCCACGGGACAGCAGAGTCGGTTGTAGAGACTTCGCCCTGTCGCGCCTGGTGCCTCGCTCCGGGGGCGATATCTTGAGTGTGGTGAGCCTATGCGTGGATACCTGGCAACGACGGTGCTGGCCGTGACCCTGCTGCTGGCGGGCTGCGATAACAAGTCACCGCCCGCTACGGCCAAGGCGCCTCCGGCAGCGGCGCCAGCGCCAGAGGCGCCGAAGTCATCGGTGGCAACCGAGCCCCAGGGCAGCGCCGCCGATCTGCGCGCCTACCGCCTGGACCCGCTCCCGACCAGGGCCTTCGTGCTGCCTGCACCGCCACCCAAGAAACAGGACCTGGCCAGGAACAGCCAGCTCAAGAAGCCTGCCGTGCCCAAGCCGACGCCGGCTGTCGCCCATCCGCTCGACCTCAGCGTGCCCGGTGAAGCGGCGTCCCCGTCGGTGAGCGCTCGTCGCCTGGGCTCGGGCAAGGCCGACAACAGCGTCGCCGAGGCGGGTCTGCTGCCGCAGCTGTTTCGCAAGGAAGGCGACCCCGGTCGTTTCGAACTGGGCGGTCGGGTAATCAGTCGGGATCGCAGCGACGACTTCGAAGGGGCGGAGGTCGAATTGCGCTTTCGGCGCTAGTCCGAGGCTGCCAGGTGGTCGGTGCTGAACATCGGCCCGGAACTTCATCGCCGCAACGCTTGCCGACAGTTCAGGTGGCGGACACAACGTCTGCCCGGATTCGGGAGCGTTCCATGCCCAGTGCGACAGGCAAGATTCGTTATGCGGTGGTAGGCGGTGGCTGGATTTCCCAGGGCGCCTTCATGCCCGGGGTCGGCCAGACCCGCAATTCCGAGATGACCGCCCTGGTCACCGGCGATCCCGTCAAGGCGCGGGATCTGGCCGCCAAGTACGGTCTCAAGAGCTATACCTACGAAGAATTCCCGGCGCTGTTGTCTTCCGGCGAGATCGATGCGATCTACCTGGCCACGCCCAATTTTCGCCATCTGGAATTCGCCGTACCGGCGCTGGACGCCGGCATTCACGTCCTGCTGGAAAAGCCCATGGCGATCAGCGAGGAAGAATGCCAGGCGATTAACGCGGCGGCTGAGCGCTCCGGAGCCAAGCTGATGATCGCCTATCGACTGCACTGCGAGCCGGGCACGGTGGAGATGATCGAGCGGGTGCGCAACGGCGAGATCGGCGATCCGCGCCTGTTTACCTCGACCTTCACCCAGCCGGTCGACACGGCCAACCACCGTGCCCAGAGCGGCTTCTGGGCCGGTCCCGTCACCGACATGGGGCCCTATCCACTCAACGCCGTGCGGGCGCTCTTTGGTGACGAGCCCATCGAGGTCAGTGCCGTCGGGGTGCAGACGCCCGGGCGCGACATCACCACCTGGGATGCCGTGACCGTGACCTTGCGCTTTCCCGAGGAGCGGCTGGCGACGTTCTCCGTCAGCTTCAGCGGCCCCAACACCGAGCGCTTCCAGCTGGTGGGCCGCAAGGGCGCGATCGAGGCCTCGCCGTGCTTCGGTTTCGGCGAAGGCGTCGCCATTGGCTATCGCCTGACGGTGGATGGGGAGACAGAAGAGTTCAAGGCGCCGGTGGTGGATCACTTCGGCGGTGAGACGGCCTATTTCTCCGATTGCATCCTCGAGGATCGTCAGCCGGAGATGGACGGGGAGGAGGGCTGGCGCGACGTGCGCGTGCTGGCGGCCATCGAGCGCGCTCTGCAGAGCGGTCAGCCGCAATCCCTGGAGCCGCTACCCAAGCGCCAGGGACCGACCCGCGAGCAGGTGCGCAGCCTGCCACTGGCGGAAGTGCCGGAATACGTCAACACCAAGGTCCCGCTGGAGTCCTGAGACTATGAAGCCCTGCCGCACGAGACGCGGCAGGGCTTCGTCTGGACAACCCGGAGCGCCATCAGCGGTCCTGGGCCTCCTTGGCATCCATCTCGGCATTGCGCTGCCGGATCTTGGTTTTCTGTTCGTCGGTCAAGGGCACCTTGCGCGCCGTGTCCTTGAGCATGAGCAGGCTGCCGACCACCGAGCCGATGGCAACCAGCAGGATCAACCAGGCATACCAGGGCATCTTTCTTCTCCTTGAATGGCTATATCGCTTCGACCACGGGAGAGGCCGTCAGTGCGCCCGGCAGCTCGCATTCGTGCGCCTGACCCAGGCGGCGTAACCCAGGTCGTAGAGCCAATTGAACGCCAGGGTATAGGGCAGGAAGAACAGGATCAGTCCCAGGTCCAGCAGCAGCGCCTGCCAGAGACCGATGGACAGCCACCAGGCGGCCAGGGGCACCAGCACAACGATTAATCCCCCTTCGAAGCCGAGGGCGTGCAGCAGCCGCACACCCAGGCCACGGGTGAAGCCCAGGCGCTCCTGCAGTCGATCGAAGCCCAGGTTGAAGACCAGATTCCAGAGCATGGCGATAGCGGAAAAGGCCGCGGTGAGCAGGCCCATGTGCCCTAGGGAGCGATCCAGCAGCCAGGCCAGGGTCGGGGTGGCGAGCAGCACCGCGAGGCCTTCGAAAAGCAGGGCATGCAGCACGCGAGCACTCGCAGGACGCTGGGTGAGCGGAATGGACATGAGACGACTCCACAATGGACAGGCCCTTAGTCTCATCGGTTAAGCTGGGGAGATCAAAATGGAATCCATAGGCTGAGCCGATATGTATCCCAATGCCGAAGCCCTCGAGGCCTTCGTCGAGGCAGCCGCGACAGGCTCCTTCAGTGCGGCGGCCCGGGTGTTGGGCAAGCGGCAGTCCAGTATCAGCGAGAGCATCGCCCGGCTGGAGGACGAACTAGGGGTGCCGCTGTTCGATCGCCAGGGCCGCTACCCGGTGCTGACGGCTGCCGGCGAGCAACTGCTCGACCAGGCCCGCGCCGTACTCTCGGCCCATGACCGCCTGGCCAATCGCGCCACCCAGCTCGCGGCCGGGGTGGAGCCGCGCCTGACCCTGGTGATTTCCGATACCTACCAGCCCACCCGCTATGAGGCGCTCCTGGCCGAGCTGGACCAGCGCTATCCGGATCTCGAATTCGAATGCCTGATCGCCGAAGACGCCGATGTGCTCAACCTGGTACAGGGGCGGGCGGACCTGGGCTTGCTGGCGGGTCAGCCGCCTTATCCGGCGGACATCGAGGCGGCAACCCTGGATGGCCTGGTGACCTTTGGCCTGTACGTGGCTGCCGATCACCCGCTGGCGGCGCTGGAAAGGGTCACACCCGCCGACCTGGCGCCCTATCGCCTGCTGCGCCTGAGCACCGTGACCGAAGCCTCCCAGCAGGTCAGTCGCCTGCCGGACACCCGCGGTCGCTGCTGGTCGGCGCCCGACTATCTGCTGCTGCTGGACATGGCGGTGCAGGGGTTCGGCTGGGCTGAGCTGCCGCTTTGGCTGGTGGCTACGTTCGGCCAAGGACGGCTGGTGGAACTGGCCGTTCCCGGCTGGCCGCAGCGGGTAGCGGTGGATGTGGTCTGGTCGCGGCGGCGGCCACTGGGTCCGGCGGGCAACTGGCTGCGCGAGCGATTGCTCAAGCCGAGTTAAAGGAGGGGAGCGCATGCCGACAGCGGCCAAGTGCCGGGGCGGCGCTTTTCTGCGAAAATGCCGGCCTTTGCCGTTTTGCCGAGAGCTCCCATGTCCGCCTGCCAGTCCCCCATCATCGTCGCCCTGGATTTCCCTTCGTCGTCCGCCGCCCTGGCGCTGGCCGACCGCCTCGACCCCGCCACCTGTCGGGTCAAGGTCGGCAAGGAGCTGTTCACCGCCAGCGCCGCCGGCGTGGTGGAAGCCTTGCGCACGCGCGGCTTCGAAGTCTTCCTCGACCTGAAATTCCACGACATCCCCAACACCACCGCCATGGCGGTCAAGGCCGCGGCGGAGATGGGCGTCTGGATGGTCAATGTCCACTGCTCGGGCGGCCTGCGCATGATGACCGCCTGCCGCGAGACCCTGGAGGCCATGAGCGGTCCCAAGCCGCTGCTGATCGGTGTCACCGTGCTGACCAGCATGGAGCGCGAGGACCTGGCCGACATCGGCCTGGACGTGGATCCCCAGGAGCAGGTCCTGCGCCTGGCCGGTCTGGCCGCTCGCGCCGGCCTGGACGGGCTGGTCTGCTCGGCCCAGGAGGCCTCGGCGCTCAAGGCCGCGCAGCCGGCGCTGCAACTGGTCACCCCCGGCATCCGGCCGGCCGGCAGTGCCCTGGACGACCAGCGCCGCATCCTCACCCCGCGCGAAGCCCTGGATGCCGGCTCCGACTACCTGGTGATCGGCCGGCCCATCGCCCGCGCCGCCGATCCGGCCCGCGCCGTGGAAGAGATCCTCGCCACCCTGAAATAAGCGGTAAACCTCCGGGACGGCGGTCGCCGGCAAAAGGTGCTGCTATTCTCGTTCTGCAGGCCGACCCCTTCTCGGGTCGGCGCAAGGCGAGAGACCTCAGGGCATGCACGATAGGTTGAACGCCTGTCTCAAGGCGGTAGACGGCGTTTTGTTGGGCAAGGAAACCCAGGTCAGGCTGGCGCTGGCCTGCCTGCTGGCGCGGGGTCACCTGCTGATCGAGGACCTGCCCGGGATGGGCAAGACCACCCTCAGCCATGCCCTGGCCAAGGTGCTGGGGCTGTCCTTCCAGCGCATCCAGTTCACCTCGGATCTGCTGCCCGGCGATATCCTCGGCACCTCGGTGTTCGATCGCGACAGCGGGCAGTTCGTCTTCCATCCCGGGCCGGTGTTCGCCGAATTGCTGCTGGCCGACGAGATCAATCGCGCCACGCCCAAGAGCCAGAGCGCGCTGCTGGAAGCCATGGAGGAGGGGCAGGTGACCATCGAGGGCGCCACCCGGCCCTTGCCCGATCCCTTCTTTGTCATCGCCACCCAAAATCCCATCTCCCAGGGCGGCACCTTTGCCCTGCCGGAATCCCAGCTCGATCGCTTCCTGATGCGCCTGTCGCTCGGCTATCCCGGGCGCGCCGCCGAGCGGGCGCTGCTGCTCGGCGGTTCCGGACGCGAGCAACTGCCGCGGCTGGAGCCCCTGCTGGATCACGCCCAGTTGCGGCTGATCCAGGCCGAGGTGCCGCGCATCCACGCCAGCGAGGCGGTGGTGGATTATGTGCTGCGCCTGGTGGAGGCCACCCGCACCCAGACCTCCTTCGCCCTCGGCCTGTCGCCACGCGGCAGCCTGGCGCTGCTGGCCGCGGCGCGGGCCTGGGCGCTGCTGGCGGGGCGCGACCACGTGCTGCCCGAGGACGTCCAGACGGTGCTGCCGGCGGTGGCCGGACATCGCCTGCGCGACATCGCCGATCCTGCCGGGCACGGTGGCGGCGCCCTGGTGCAGTGGCTGCTGCGCGAAGTCCCGGCGCTGTGACCGGCGGCGCCTGGCAGCGCTATCGAGACGGCTGGCTGACACGGCGGATTCCGCCGGCCAATCGCATCACCCTCGATCAGCGACGCATCTTCATCCTGCCCACCCGCCAGGGCGGCGCCTTCGCCATCGCCTTGCTGCTGATGCTGCTGGCCGGTATCAACTACCAGAACAGCCTGGCCTATGGCCTGACCTTCCTGCTGTTTTCCCTAGCGCTGGTGGCCATGTTGCACACCTATCGCAACCTGGCCGGCCTGCAACTGGTCGGCGGCGGCGCCAGCCCGGTGTTCGCCGGGGAGGTCGCCGGATTTCGCCTGCGCCTGGAGAGCAGTGGCCGCGCGCACCAGGGCATCGCCCTGGGCTGGCGTAACGAGCCGCTGGTGCTCAGCGACGTACCGGCGGAGGAGAGCGTCGCCCTGCAGATCTTTCACCCGGCGCCGAGCCGCGGCTGGCTGAGACCCGGACGGCTGCGGGTGGAGAGCCGCTTTCCCCTCGGCCTGTTCGTCGCCTGGAGCTGGCTGGACCTGGACGTGCGCGCCCTGGTCTATCCGCAGCCCCTGGCGACCACGACGCCACTACGCAGCGGCCAGGATGCCGGCGGCGAGGAGGGCCAGCGCCAGGCCGGACAGGGCGCCGACGACTTCCAGGGGCTGCGGCCCTATCAGCCCGGCGATTCGCGCCGGCGGCTGGACTGGAAGGCCTTTTCCCGCGGCCAGGGCCTGCTGGTCAAGGACTTCACCGCCCTGGCCGGCAGCGAACTCTGGCTGGATTTCAGCGTACTCGATGGCGACACCGAGACCCGGCTGTCCTGGCTGTGCCAGGCGGTGCTGGACTGCAGCGCCCGCCAGCTGCGCTTCGGCCTGCGCCTGCCCGGGGTGGAGCTGGCGCCGGCCACCGGCGAGAGCCAGCGTGACGCGGCGCTGCAGGCCCTGGCCCTGTTCGGACGGCCGACATGAGCACCGCCGTGCCGCAACCCATTCCGCGCATCGCCCTGATCTGGCTGCTGGTGGCCCAGGCCCTGGTGATCCTGCCGCACCTCACCCATCTGCCGCCCTGGGTCGGATTGCTCTGGGCCTTGTGCGCCGGCTGGCGGGTGCTGCTGTTCCGCATGCAGGTGCGGGCGCCGACGCGGATCGAGAAGGGCGGCCTGCTGCTCTTGACCATGGGCGGCATCTGGCTGTCGCGCGGCTCCTTCATCGGCCTGGACGCCGGTGCCGTGCTGCTGCTGGTGACCTTCGCCCTCAAGCTGATCGAGATGCACAGTCGCCGCGATGCCCTGGTGGTGATCTACCTGGGTTTCTTCGCGGTGGTGATCGCCTACCTGTTCGAGGACGGCCTGCTCGCCGCGCTCTACAGCCTGCTGCCGGTGACCGCCTTGGTGGCGGCGCTGATCGGTCTGCAGCAGAGCGCCCTGGCCAGTCGGCCGCTGGCGACGCTGAAAGTCGCCGGTACCCTGCTGCTGCAGGCGGTGCCCCTGATGCTGCTGCTGTTCCTGGTGTTTCCGCGCATCGGTCCGCTGTGGTCGCTGCCGCAACCGGGCGACCAGGCGCGCACCGGACTGGGCGACAGCATGGCGCCCGGCGAGATCGCCCAGCTGTCGCAATCCGCCGAGCGGGTGTTCCGGGTCAGCTTCGCCGGCGACCGGCCCGCGCAGCGTGACCTCTACTGGCGGGCCACCACCTACGAACGCTTCGATGGCGCGCGCTGGTCGGTCGATCCCGACACGGCCTGGAGTCCGGAACCGGCCTGGACGCCGCGCGGACTCCAACTGGATTATCAGGTTGTCATGGAGCCGAGTGGTCGGCCCTGGCTCTATGGCCTGGACGTGGCGCGCAGCGATCAGCGCGACGTGCGCCTGGCCAGCGACTTCCACCTGCAGCGCCGCCGCCCGGTGGACCAGGCGCTGCTCTACCGGGTTTCCAGCTGGCCGCAGGCCATCCGCGAGCCGGAGCGGCTGTCCGCCTCCAGCCAGCGGCGCGCGCTGCAGCTGCCCAGTGGCGGCGAACCGCGTACCCGTGCTTGGGTAGCCCAGCTCAAGACCCAGGCGTCGACGCCCGAGGCCCTGGCCCAGGCGATCCTGGCCTATTTCCGCCAGCAGCCCTTCGTTTACACCCTGCAGCCGCCTACGGCGAGCGTCGATGCCATCGACGCCTTTCTCTTCGACAACCGTCGCGGTTTCTGCGCCCACTATGCCGGCGCCATGACCTTTGCTCTGCGGGTGGCGGGCATCCCCGCGCGGGTGGTGGCGGGCTACCAGGGCGGCGAATTCAACGCGGCGGGTGGCTATCTGCTGGTGCAGCAATTCGATGCCCATGCCTGGGTGGAATACTGGCTGCCAGGGCGCGGCTGGATCAGCGTCGATCCCACCGCCCAGGTAGCGCCCGAGCGGATCGAGCGCGGCTTGCAGGAGGCCCTGGCGGCCCAGGGCGCGGCCAGTGAATTCCTCGCCGACAATCCCTTCGCCGCCAATCGCTATCGCAACCTGGCCTGGCTCGATGAACTGCGTCTGGGCTGGGACCGCGTCAACTACGGCTGGCAGCGCTGGGTGCTCAACTACCAGGAAGACACCCAGGGCGAACTGTTCAAGCGACTGCTCGGCGAGGGCTCGCTGCAACGGCTGGGACTGCTGTTGGCAGTGGTGGTGCTGGGCGTTCTCGGGGTGATGGCGCTGCTGGTGCTCAAGCCCTGGCAGCGGACCCGCGATCCCCTGCTGACGCGCTTCGGCCAGTTCGAGCGCCTGCTGGCGCGCCAGGGGATAAAGAGGCAAGGCGGGGAGCCTGCCGGCAGCTTCGCCGGGCGCGCCATGGCCGAATTGCCGGCGGCACGCGCGGCGATAATGGCGTTCTCCGCGGAGTTCCAGGCACAGCGCTATGCTGGTCGACCTGCGGATCCGGCGGCGCTATCGAGGGCGCTTAAAGCCTTGAAACGCCAGCTGCGTGAGCGTCAGACGCGCAACGACTGAGGCACGGGGAGGGCGTCGGGTTCCTGCAGGGCGAAGGCCACCAGACAGACGACGGCCGCCAGGATCAGCGGTTGCGGATGCGGATTGCCGAGTGCCTGGGCGATGCAGCCCAGGCCCAGTAACAACAGAACGGCAGAAGTGAGGGTGGTGACCGAGCGCATGGCGGTTCTCCAAAAACGTGCGGGCATCTTGCCGCCTGTCGGGCAACCGCGCGAATGCGCTCTCGCTATGAAGGCTATAGGCGCAACTGGCGGATCGCCTGATTCAGGGTTCCTGCGAGGGCGGCCAGTTCGGTGCTGGTGCTGGCCGACTCCTGCGTCAGCAGCATGGTCCTTTCCGTGACATCGCGGATGCCTACAACCGACCTGCTCATCTCTTCCGCCACCTGGGCCTGCTGCTCCGCTGCCACGGCGATCTGGGTGTTGCTGTCGCGCATCAGGGTCACGGCGGCGGTGATGTCGGCCAGGGCCTGCCCGGCGGCGCCGGCCTGGACCACGCAATCGTCGGCCTTGAGCGAACTCTCGCGCATGAATTCCACGGCATCGCGGGTGCCAGCCTGGAGGCTGTCGACCATGCGCGTGATCTCGTCGGTGGAGCCCTGGACACGCTTGGCCAGGTTGCGTACTTCGTCGGCCACCACGGCGAAGCCACGGCCGGCCTCGCCGGCGCGGGCCGCCTCGATGGCGGCGTTGAGCGCCAGCAGGTTGGTCTGCTCGGCGATGCCGTGGATGACGTTGACCACGCTGGTGATGCGCTCGCTGTTCTCGGCCAGCTCCTGGATCATCACCGCGGTCTGCTGCACGCCCTGGGACAGGTCGGCGATGGAATGGCCGACGCGCTCCACCGCCTGCTGGCCGGCGCCGGCCAGGCGATCGGCCTCCTGGGACTGGTCGCGGGTGCCGGCAGCGTGCTCGGCGATCTGCTGCACGGTGGCGCTCATCTCGTTGATCGCGGTGGCGGCCTGGTCGGTCTCGTGCTGTTGATCGTGCATGCCACCACGGACGCCCTGCATGCCGCTGGCCAGGCGCCCGGCGCCTTCGTCCAGGCGCGAGGCGCTGGCGGCCACGGTACCGACGACGCGGGTGTAGCTGTCCTGCATGGCGTTGAAGGCCTGGGTCATCTGCCCAACCTCGTCACGCCCGCGCACCTCGACCCGGGCGGTGAGATCGCCGTCGCGCTCCACCCGCAGCATGGTGTCCTTGAGGCGCTGCAGATTGCCGAGGATGAAGCGGATCAGGAGCTGCGAGGCCACCAGCAGCACCAGCATCAACACACCCACGGCCAGGGCGTATTCCGGCGCCCGGGCGATAAAGATGTCGCCGAAGGTCGGGGCGCTCAGCCTGGCCGCCGCGTCGCCCACGGCGGCCTTGACCGCCTTGAGCTGTTCGGCGCGACCGGAGACTTCCAGCTGCATGGCGAACAGCACCAGCAAGAGGCTGGTGACGAAGGCGACGGCGTTGACCGCCCAGAATTTGTACTTGAGGGAAATATCGCGCAGCCAGGCAAACATAGGGGGCATCCAGTCGGCGGGGCCGCACAGCCTGGCAGGCCGGCGCGCCCCGGATCTTGACTGGCGTCAACGTCCTGCAGGGAGGAGGGTGACGCCGCGGAACAAGCCCTGAGGTTAACGGCTCCGGCCTACGCGACTTTAGCGCAGCGGCGTCCTGCGCCTAGTCGTAGTCCTCCACCCGCTCTGGCTCGGCGATCTCCGGCAGATCGAAGAAGGCACGAGCGGTGGCGGTGGTGTGCAGGGCGGTCTGCTCCGGCGTTTCGTTGCGCAGGCGCGCCACGGTGCGCAAGATCTCCGGCAGGAAGGCCGGTTCGTTGTGGCCATGGCGCGGCTTGGGTCTGAGGGTACGCGGCAGCAGGTAGGGGGCATCGGTTTCCAGCATCAGCCGACCGACCGGGATCTGCCCGACCAGCTCGTGCAGGTGCAGGCCACGGCGCTCGTCGCAGATCCAGCCGGTGATGCCCAGGTGCAGGTCGAGATCCAGATAGCCGTAGAGCGCCTTGCGCTCGCCGGTGAAGCAGTGCACCACGGCGGCCGGCAGATGGTCGCGATAGTCGCGCAGGATCGCCAGCATCCGCTCGCTGGCGTCGCGTTCGTGGAGAAACACCGGACGGCGCAATTCGGCGGCCAGGGCCAGCTGTTCCTCGAAGCAGCGCTCCTGCTGCGGTCGCGGGGTGAAGTCGCGATTGAAGTCCAGGCCGCATTCGCCCAGGGCCCGCACCTTGGACTGGCCGGCCAGGTCACGCAGGGTCCTGGCCGCGGCTGCGTTCCAGGTCGAGGCTTCGTGGGGATGGACGCCCGCGGTGCTGAACAGGGCTTCGCCGGCGTCCAGGCGCAGGCAGAGATTGAGGGCGTTCTCGCTGTCTTCCAGGGTGGTACCGGTCAGCACCAGTTGCATCACACCGGCGGCCTGGGCCCGCTCGATCACCGCATCCACCTCCTTGAGCAGGCTGGGGTGGGTGAGGTTGACGCCGATGTCGATCAATTGCATGGTGCGGACCTTCTACAGACTTTGTTCCATCATTCTATCCGTAGTCCGGGTGCTATCGGCGCTGTCCCGGCCAGGTCAGGAGTCCTGGATGCCGTTTCGATTCACCCTTGTCATCCTCGGCTGCCTGCTCGCCGGTTCCGCCCAGGCACGGCTCGGCGCGCTGCCACCCGAAGCACCACGGCATGTCGCGGCCCGCGACCTGACTGCCATCGAGCGTACCGGCGAGTTGCGCGTCCTGGTCAACCAGAGTCGGCACAGCTCCGGCGAATGGAACGGCCAGGCGCTGGGCATCGAGTATCGGCGCCTGGAGGCCTTCGCCCGCTACCTGCGGCAGCGGCCCGGCGGCCGGCCGCTGCGCCTGGTCTTCGTGCCCAAGGCCAAGGACGACCTCCTGGCGGCGCTGCAAAGAGGCGAGGGCGATCTGGTGGCGCCGGGCGAAACCCTGCTGCCACCGCCGCATTCGGCCCTGATCGCCGCGTCGGTGGCGGCGCCTGCCAGCCTGGTGGTAGTGGGCGGACGTGGTCAGCGCCTGCCACGGCATCTGGAACAACTGGCCGGGCGCCGGGTGGTGCTGCCCCAGGGCAGCGCCGCCGGCCCGGCCCTGGAACGGCTCAACGCCCAGCTGGAGAAGCGCAGGCTGCGGCCGGTACAGGTCGAGTGGGCCGATCCCACCCTGGCGGTGGAAGACGTACTGGAGCTGACCCAGGCCGGCATCTATCCGCTCAGCGTCGTCGAGTCCGGCCTGGCGCATCGCTGGACACGGGTGCTGTCGCGCCTGCGGGTCGCCGATCGGGTGGTGGTGGCCCATGACCAGGCGCAGCTCTGGTATCTGCGTGCCCCGGCGCACCAGCTCGCCGAGCGGATACGGGCCTTCGCCCGGCAACCCCAGGCGCGTGACGACGACAAGGCCTTTCGCCAGGCCTATGCGCGCCGCTATCAGGTGCGCGATCCGCTACAGGCCCATGACCGCAAGCGCCTGGCCCAGGTGCGACCGCTGCTGCAGCGCTACGCCAAGGCTTACGACTTCGACTGGCTGACCCTGGCCGCCATGGCCTACAAGGAATCCGGCCTCGATCCCCATGCCCGCGGTGCCGGCCGCGCCGCGGGGCTGCTGCAGATCACCCCGCGGGCGGCGCGCAGCGTCGGGGTACGCAACCTGCATTCCGCCGAGGACAACGTCAAGGCCGCCACCCGCTATCTGGCGCGCCTACGGCGAGAATTCTTCTCCAGTCCGCGGCTTGCCGAGCGCGAGCGCCGCGCCTTTACCCTGGCGGCCTACAACCTCGGCCCGGAGCGCGTCCAGGCGCTGCGGGCCAAGGCGCGCAAACAGGGTCTGGACGGCGATCGCTGGTTCTTCCAGGTCGAACGCATCGCCGCCGAGGAGGTGGGTATCGGGGTGGTCAACTACGTGGCCAGCGTCAACAAGTACCGGGTGGCCTTCAGTCGTGAACGGGCGCGCCTGGAAGCACCGGCCGTGGCGGCGACGAGCCCCAGGGCGATCCGCCGCGAAGACGGGTGAAGCCCGCTTGACAGGGCAGTCTGGCCCTCCCTAGGATGATCCTGCGCCGATTTAAACAGCAACTTGCGGGGCGCTTACAAATACCGCTAAAGCGTTGGACGGAACAGGCCTCGTACTACCGCCCAGCTGGATCCACGAGGCGGAATTTCGTCCATGCTACCTCTCCCGCTACGCCTTACCCCCCTGACCCAGGGCAAGCTCGCCAGTCATCCCGCCATCCTGCTCGGCGGTCCCGATCAGCCCACCCTGCTGCGCTATCTCGAAGGCTGGCCGAGGCGCTGGCCCCACAGCCGTACCCTGCAGATTCGCTTCGCCGACCGCGCCGAACAGCTGCGTGGCTTTGCCGACGACAGCTTCGACTTCGCCGTGGTGCAGTCGCCCGGCCAGGCCGGTCTCGCACCCCTGGTGCGGGAATTGACGCGGGTAGCGCGGCAGGGCGTGATCACCCGGCGGCGCTAGCGCGGGCATCAGCCAGACTGAAGCCTCCCTTGCCGGCCAGCTTGGCGGTGTAGAGCGCCTGGTCCGCCCGCGCCAGCAAGGCCGGACTGTCCTCCGTGGTCCGCTGCAGGGCGATGCCGATGCTCACGCTCGTACCCTGAGGCACCAGACGGCCGAGGATACGCCGGGCCAGATCCTGAGCCCCGTTTTCGGTGGCGTCCTGCACCACCAGCAGGAACTCGTCGCCGCCCAGGCGTCCGGCGAAATCACTTTGCCGCACGCTCAGAGTCAATACCTCGCCGCAGGTTTGCAGCAAACGATCGCCGGCGGCATGGCCCTGGGCGTCGTTAACACCCTTGAAGTCGTCCAGATCGATATAGAAGACCGCCACGCGCCCAGACCCTGAACGAGGTCGGTGCAGGGCGCCCTCGAGCAGCGCGAGGATGCCCGCACGGTTGTAGAGTCCGGTCAGGCTGTCGTGAGTGGCATGCCAGCGGCTATCGAGTTCGGCCGTCAGTGCGCGGACCAGGGTGCGATTGAGCCTGTCCAGCAGTATCCAGTTGGCCGTGAGATAGAGCGGTGCCTGCAGCAGGAACAGCCGCAGCATGGGCTCGGGCTGGAACAGGGTGGCCAGTTTCATCGGGACGTCGGTGAGCAGGATCTGCAGGAAGGCATAGCGTGGAATGCCCTGGTTGCGCATGGTGATGGCCCCGTTCATGGCCACTGCCGAGGTGCAGCCCAGCACCTGCAGCACCCCATCGCCGCTGATAACGCAGGCGGCCGTGCCCACACCCAGGGTAGCCGTCCAGAGCAGCCCGAGTACCAGTGAAACCTCGCTGAGCCATGGCGGCGCCAGGCCGTCCATCAGCTGGATGCAGTGCAGCAGCACCAGGCGGGTGAGCCAGATCAGGGTATCGAGAATCATCCAGCCGAGGAACAAGGGCGTGGGATGCAAGAAGGCGCAGGTCCAACTGATCAAAAGACTGTTCAGAGCGCCGACGAACATGGCGCTCCGTGAGGAAAACGGGCCGGCCAGCAGCTGCTGCTGCAGATTTTCGTCGAGCGGGTTCCGCGTGGTCACGAGCCAACGTAGTGCAGGCTGATTAGGCAAAGCGTAGAGCGTCGGCGCTCTCATGCCGCGAATCCTTGCTTGAGAAGGGGGCGGTCCTCCGCCGTATGCGCCGTGGATGTTGCCTTATTTTTGTGATGTAAATCACGTTTTTCGGACGAGAGTATCTGCCGACTCGATCAGTTATCGAGGTATTCGATCTCGACGATGTACCAGCGCTGTTCGCCAGCCGGCGTCTGCAGGCGGACTTCCGCGTCCAGCGCCTTGCCGACCAGCGCCCGCGCCAGGGGCGAGTCGATGCTGATGAGGTTCTGCCGGAGGTCCAGTTCGTCCGGGCCGACGATGCGATAGCGCTTCTCGGCGCCGTCATCGTCTTCCAGGGTGACCCAGGCGCCGAAATAGACCTTGCCCGGATCGGCCGGGCGCTCGCGGATCACCTTGAGATTCTCCAGCCGCTTGCGCAGGAAGCGCACTCGGCTGTCGATCTCGCGCAGCATCTTCTTGCCATAGATGTACTCGGCGTTCTCCGAGCGATCGCCCAGGGCGGCCGCCTCGCTCACCGCCTGGGTGACCTGGGGCCGGCGCACGTTCCACAGCTCGTGGAGTTCGGCGCGCAGCCGGGCTTCGCCGGCGGCGGTGATCAGGGGCGTGCCGGCGGTGCGCGGCGGACGGTAGCGACTCATGGATCAGCTTTCTCTCAGGATCAGTAACGGACTGGCGGTGAGGGCCCGCCGCGTGCCCAGCAGGCCTGCCGTGCCGACCAGCAGCGCGCCCAGCACCGGCAGGAGCAACAGCCAGGGGTGGGGTTGCCAGTCCAGGTCGAAGGCCAGCCGGTAGAGCAGGGCGCTGACGATCTCGCAACCGAGCGCCGCGAGCAAGCCACTGGCACCGCCGAGCAGGATGAATTCGGTGCGCCGCGCCCGTTGCAGCAATTCGCGCCGGGCACCCAGGGCGCGCAGCAGGGCGCCCTGGCGGATGCGTTCGTCGAGGGTCGCCTGCAGGCCGGCCAGCAGCACGGCGATACCGGCGGCCAGCACGAACAGCAGCACGAATTCCACGGCCACGCTGACCTGGCGCAGGATGCTGCGCAGCTGGTCGAGCAGGGCATCGATGGGCAGCAGGGTCACCGCCGGGAATTGCCGGGCCAGGTTCAGCAATTCGCGGTCGTGGCCGGGCGGCAGGTAGAAGCTGCCCAGGTAGGTGAAGGGCACGTCCTTCAGGGCGCCCGGGGCGAAGATGACGAAGAAGTTCGGCTGAAAGTTGTCCCAGCTGACCTGCCGCAGGCTGGTGATCCGCGCTTCGATCTGGCGGTCACCGATGATGAAGCCCAGGGTGTCGCCCAGGCCGACGCCGAGGCTGCGGGCCAGTTCGCTTTCCAGCGAGACGCCGGGCAGCTCGCCGGCGGGCAGCGCATCCCACCACTGACCGGCTTCCAAACGGTTGCCGTCCGGCAACCCAGCCGACCAGGTCAGATTGAGATCGCGCCGGGTGGCACGGCCACCGCGGGAGTCGTCTTCCAGGCCTTCCTGGGCCGGATGCCCCTTCACGCTGACCAGCCGCCCCTGCACGATGGGATAGAGCGGACTGGCGTGGGGCGAGAGCTCGCCCACCGCCGTGGCGAAGGCCTGGCGCTCGTCCGGCAGGACATTGAGGGCGAAGTGATTGGGTGCCTCGGCCGGCAATTGCGCCTGCCAGCGTTCCAGCAACTCGCCCCGCAGCAGCAGCACCAGACTCATGGCCAGCAGGATCAGGCCGAAGGCCAGGGTCTGGCCCACCGCCGCCAGCGGATGGCGCAGCAGTTGGCCCAGCCCCAGCCGCCAGGCCAGGGGCGCACCCTGCATCCCCCGGCGCAGGCCACGCAGGGCCAGGTACAGCAGGCTGCCGAACAGCAGCCCGGCGAGCAGGCCGCCCACCAGCAGCGCCAGGGTCAGGCGCAGGTCCAGCGACAGTCGCCACATGATCAGCCCCAGGGCCAACAGGGCGCAGCCATAGACCAGCCAGGTGCGCAGGGGCACCGGCTGCAGGTCGCTGCGCAGGACCCGCAGTGGCGGGACCCGCCCCAGGGCGGCCAGTGGTGGCAGGGCGAAGCCGACCAGGGCGACCATCCCGGTGCCCATGCCGGCCAGCGCCGGACCGATCCCGGCGGCCGGCAGGCGCGCCGGCAAGAGTCCGTGCAGCAGCTCGAACAGCACCAGCTGCGCCAGCCAGCCGAGCAGGGCGCCGAGCAGACTCGCCGCCAGGCCCAGCAGCCCCAGTTGCAGGCCGTAGAGCATCAGGGCGTCGCGCCGGGTCAGGCCCAGGCAGCGCAACAGGGCGCTGGCGTCGAAGCGCCGCGCGGCGAAGCGATTGGCCGACAGCGCCACCGCTACACCGGCCAGCACCACCGCCACCAGACTGGCCAGACCGAGATAGCGCTGGGCGCGCTCCAGGGCGTTGCCCAGTTGCCGATTGCCGTCGCCCGGTCCCTCGAAGCGCTGGTTGGCGGCCAGGGCCGGGGTGAGGGCCTGGCGATAGGCGGCCAGTGCCTGGGATTCGCCGCGCCAGAGTTCGCGATAGCGCACCCGACTGCCGGGCTGGATGACCCCGGTGGCGGCCACGTCGTCGAGATTGATCAGCACTCGTGGCGTCAGGCTGTAGAAGTCACCGGCGCGGTCGGGTTCATAGGTGAGCACCCGGGTAATGGTGAGGGCCTTGCGGCCGATGTCCAGGCGATCGCCGACCTTGGCATCCAGCGCCAGCAGCAGGCGCGGCTCGACCCAGGCCTCCCCGGGCGCCGGAGCGCCGCCCGGCTGTTCGGGACCGTCCGGTACCGCGGCGCTGCGTACCTCGCCGCGCAGGGGGAAGTTGGCCTGGACCGCCTTGACGCTGGCCAGTTGCAGGGCCTCGGCACCTGCCGCCATGGTGCTGAAGTTGAGCGAACGACTGTGTTCGAGGCCGAGCTGCAGGCCGGCGTCCACCTGTTCCGGACGGGGCGGTTCGCTGCCCAGCAACACCAGGTCGGCGGCGAGGAATTCGCTGGCGCGATTTGCCATGCCCGCGCCGAGGCGGGCGGTGAAGTAGCCGATGGCGACGCTGGCCGCGACGGCGATCACCAGCGCCAGGCAGAGCATGCGGATCTCGCCGGCGCGGAGTTCTCTCAGACTCTGCCGCCAGGCCAGGCCGAACAGCCGGGCGAAGGGGAGACCGGTGCGCCTCATGCCGCGACCTGCCGACCGCCTTCCAGGCGCAGTTGGCGGGCGCAGCGCGCGGCCAGGCGTTCGTCATGGGTCACCAGCACCAGCGTCGTGCCCCGCTCGCGATTGAGTTCGAACAGCAGATCGCTGATATGGGCGCCGGTGCGGCTGTCGAGATTGCCGGTGGGTTCGTCGGCGAAGAGGAT
Source organism: Pseudomonas oryzihabitans (assembly GCF_014522265.1). Lineage (GTDB taxonomy): Bacteria > Pseudomonadota > Gammaproteobacteria > Pseudomonadales > Pseudomonadaceae > Chryseomonas > Chryseomonas aestiva. The sequence continues at coordinate 137,092 of NZ_CP017024.1, read as the reverse complement.
GCTGGGTCGCGGCGCGAAGGCGCGGGCCAGGGCCACCCGTTGCTGCTCGCCACCGGAGAGCTGGCGCGGATAGTGCCGCAGTCGCTCGCCCAGGCCGACCCGGTCCAGCAGGGCCACCGCCTGTTCCCGGGCCTGGCGCACGCCCTCCAGTTCCAGCGGCAGCATGACGTTTTCCAGCGCCGTGAGGCTGTCCAGCAACTGGAAGGACTGGAAGACGAAGCCCACCCGTTCTGCGCGCAGGCGGGCGCGGGCGTCTTCATCGAGGGTGTCCAGCCGCTGACCGGCGAGATGGACCTCGCCGCCGCTGGGCAGGTCGAGACCGGCCAGCAGGCCGAGCAGGGTGGACTTGCCGGAACCCGAGCTGCCGACGATGGCCAAACTGTCGCCGGCCTCCAGTTGCAGATCCAGCGCCTGGAGGATCGGCAGCGCGCCTTCCGCGCCCGTGACGACCTTGCTAAGGTCGCGTGCCAGCAGTATGACTTCGCTCATGAGGATTCCGATGCCGTATTCGAAGGGCCCGCACGCGGGCGGCTGTGGCGAGTTAGAGTCAAAAAGCCGGGCGAAGTCCAGTGCGCCTTTGCGCCAAGGCATTGCCTGGCTGCTGGCCGTGCTTTGCCTGACCCTGACGCCCCTGGCCATGGCGCGCACCCTGCTGGTGGTGGGTGACAGCATCAGCGCCGGCTACGGCCTCGCCGAAGGCCAGGGCTGGGTGCGGCTGCTGGAGCGGCGCCTGCAGGAGCAGAAGCTCGATTATCAGGTGGTGAATGCGTCCATCAGTGGCGACACCACCGCCGGTGGCCTGGCGCGCCTGCCAAAGCTGCTGGCCGATCATCAGCCCACGGTGGTGGCCATCGAGTTGGGCGGCAACGACGGCCTGCGGGGCCAGCCGCTGGCCCAGTTCGAGCGCAACCTCACCGCTCTGGTGGAGCAGGCCAAGGCCAGGGGCGCCCGTGTCCTGCTGCTGGGCATGCGCCTGCCGCCCAACTACGGGCCGCGCTATACCGACGGCTTCGCCCAGGTGTATACCGACGTGGCCAAGGCCCAGCAGGTGGCCCTGGTGCCCTTCCTGCTCGAAGGAGTGGGCGGCGATCCCGCCTTCATGCAGCCGGATGGCATTCATCCTCAGGCCAATGCCCAGCAACGTCTGCTGGACAACGCCTGGCCCCAGTTGCAGCCGCTGCTGCGCGACTGAACGTCGGACTTTTCCCCGGCGGGGCTTTCCGCTAAGGTTGCGCGCCCCGCCGGTCCGGCCAATCTACCGCCCGGCGGATCCGCCCCTGGAGTATCCCGATGTCCCGCCTTTCCCGGTCCATGCACGGCTATCAGCTGATCCAGCCCGATGCCCAGCTCGACCTGTTCGCCTGCCGCGAGGGGCGGGTGCATATCGTCGCCCGGCAGCTGGAGCTGGGCTCGCCCACCGACCGGACCCTGTGCGGCACCCTGTTGCCGGCGCGGCCCCGCTTGCATCCGCTGAATCGCCGGGCGCTCGGCCTCAAGACCCTCTGTCCGGCCTGCATGCAGCGGCTGCAGGGTGCCAAACGAGGCCTGCCGAATCCCTTACAGGTCTTTTGAGGCCCTGCCGGACGCCGATCGAGGCGTGTACAATTCGCGCCGTCACCTTTTTGCTTCTTGCAAGGATTCATCCCATGCCCGCGCGCGTTTCGACCCTGGTCGGTTCCCTCTCGCTGTTTGGTCTGTTGAGCGCGGGTACGGCGCAGGCACTGGAGTTGCCGCTGCCGCCACCCGGTGAAGACGTGGTCGGCGAGGTTCAGGTCATCAAGGCCGCCTACGAAGACACCTTCGCCGATCTCGGCCAGAAGTACGATCTGGGCTACACCGAGATGGTGGCCGCCAATCCGGGCGTCGATGCCTGGCTGCCGGGCGCCGGCACCGAGATCGTGCTGCCGACGCGGTTCATCCTGCCGCCCGGGCCGCGCGAAGGCATCGTCATCAACATCGCCGAATACCGCATGTACTACTACCCCAAGGGTGGTCATTCGGTGTTCACCTACCCGCTGGGCATCGGTCGTGATGGCTGGGGCTCGCCGGTCGGCGTGGCCAAGGTGGTGGACAAGATCAAGGATCCGGCCTGGTATCCGCCGGAATCCATCCGTGCCGAGCACGCCGCCGAAGGCGATCCGCTGCCCAAGGTGGTGCCGCCCGGCCCGGACAATCCCCTTGGCCCCTACAAGATCCGTCTGACCCTGCCGGGCTATCTCATCCACGGCTCGGACAAGAAGTTCGGTATCGGCATGCAGGTCAGCCATGGCTGCTTCCGCATGTACAACTTCAACGTCACCGAACTGGTCGGCATGCTGCCAATCGGCACGCCGGTGCGCATCATCGACGAGCCCTACAAGTTCGGCGTGAGCCAGGGCAAGCTCTATCTGGAAGCTCATCAGCCGGTCAACCTCAAGGGCGACCCGACCGATATCGACCGTCAGGCCGCGGTGGTCAATGCGCTGATCAAGCGTGACGACCTGCTGCAGGCCAACAGCGCGGTGAACTGGAACACGGTACGGGACGTGGTCCAGGGCCAGGACGGCCTGCCGGTGGAAATCGCCGACCTGCCTGCCGGCATGGTTACCGGTACGGTGGCCAAGGCGCCTGCCAAGACCCTGTGATCGCGACCGGCCGAGCGCACTCGGCCGGTTAGACAAACAAAAAGCCCGCCATCTGAGATGGCGGGCTTTTTGTTTGCTCCGGGAAAGGCGACTGTTGCCACTCGCCTTTCCAGCCGAGGCGCTTACTTGCGGCTGGCTTTTTCCAGCATACGCAGGGCGCGCTCGTTGGCTTCGTCAGCGGTCTGCTGAGCTTTCTGAGCGGCGGCCAGGGCCTCGTCAGCGTGACGGTAGGCTTCGTCAGCACGAGCCTGAGCGCGGGCAGCGGCGTCTTCGGTAGCGGTCAGGCGAGCTTCGCTTTCCTTGTTAGCGGTGCTGCAACCAGTGGCCATAGCAGCGGCCAGAGCCAGGGCGGCGAATTTCAGAGCGTTGTTCATCGTAAACCCCTTGAGGTAGACATCCTGTTTTAAGATCAATTTCCCAGGTGGAAAATTGCGGCTACATACTACTCATTACCGGTCGTAAGTAAACTGAGCTAAACCCGTTGAAGAAAGATTTTTTGCGGAAATCCTGCTTCGCTCCCCGAGTTTGTCCCCGAATGCCCGCACCCGGTACCAGCAACTGCTTGGATGGCTGAAAGCCACGAACGTTTCAAAACGTTAGAGGATGACCGGAAGTTGTCAAGGTCAAAGCCGCGCCTGCTCCCGCGTGAACAGCCCTGATATAGTGTGATTTCTCGGTGCGACGGCTGGTCAGAACCTGCTTCTTCCGGAGGGGTCTGACGCGCTGTGGCTCAGTCCCGCACAGGAAGGGTGCGTTCTCGTCTTCGGGTATCATCGATAACAATGGATAAGGCGGAGCCAAACCGCCAAGGAGTAGTCATGAACGAATCCCTGCACGTGGAACACGATGAGGCCAATCATCAATTCCAGCTTTCTGTCGACGGTCAACGCGCCTATCTCGCCTACATGGATCTGGGTAAGCAGACGATGGATTTCTATCGCACCTTCGTCCCCGATGCCCTGCGTGGGCGCGGCCTGGCCGCCAGGCTGGCCGAGCACGCCTTGAACTACGCCGAGAGCCGCGGCTACAGCGTCATACCGTCCTGTTCCTATGTGGAGCACTATCTGGAGCGGCGTGGCCAGGTGACGCCGCTGGCCTGAGAGCCTGTCCTAAGTCTGCTGCGCGTCGGCCAAACGGCGTTGAAACTGGCCTGGGTCGCCAGCCCGGCCAAGGTGGCCCCGTCGCAATGCTCATTTACCATTCGTAAACCCGAGCGCGGGTCCGATCTGCTTCCTCAGCCAGCTTCGCCTTGTTTGTCTCTAGCTCGCGAGACTTTGAACAGGCTCTGGTGCGGAAGAAAAACGCCGGGCTGAGCCCGGCGTTTTCGTATCCGCTGGCGGATCAGCTGCGCGCGCGGCGCGGCAGCACATCCTTGAGCTTGCGGTGCATGTCGAGAATGCTCTTCTCGGTCATCGCCCAGTCGATGCAGGCGTCGGTCACCGAGACGCCGTACTCCAGTTGCGACAGATCCGCCGGAATCGGCTGGCTGCCGAAGCCCAGGTGGCTTTCCACCATCAGGCCGACGATGGAGTTGTTGCCCTCGACGATCTGGTTGGCGACGTTGTCCATCACCAGCGGCTGCAGGGCGGCATCCTTGTTGGAGTTGGCGTGGCTGCAGTCGACCATGATGTTCGGCTTGACCTTGGCCTTGACCAGCGCCTGCTCGCACAGGGTGACGCTGACCGAATCGTAGTTGGGCTTGCCGTTGCCGCCGCGCAGGACCACATGACCATAGGCATTGCCCTTGGTCATCACCACCGAGACCTGGCCGCGCTGGTCGATACCCAGGAAGCGGTGCGGACTGGAGACCGACTGCAGAGCATTGATGGCCACCGTCAGGCTGCCATCGGTGCCGTTCTTGAAGCCGACCGCGGAAGAGAGGCCCGAAGCCATTTCCCGGTGGGTCTGGGATTCGGTGGTGCGGGCACCGATCGCCGACCAGCTGATCAGGTCCTGCAGGTACTGCGGGGAGATGGGGTCCAGTGCCTCGGTGGCGGTGGGCAGGCCCATTTCCGCCAGGTCCAGCAGCAGCTGGCGACCGATGTGCAGGCCGTCCTGGATCTTGAAGGAGTCATCCAGGTAGGGATCGTTGATCAGGCCCTTCCAGCCCACGGTAGTGCGGGGCTTTTCGAAATAGACGCGCATGACCAGATAGAGGCTGTCGCTGACCTGGGCGGCCAGTGCCCTGAGCCGCTCGGCGTATTCGTGGGCAGCCTTGATGTCATGGATCGAGCAGGGGCCGATCACCACGAACAGGCGATGGTCCTTGCCGTCGAGGATATCGCGGATGACCTGGCGGCCCTGGGCGACGGTGTCGGCGGCGAGATCGCTCAGCGGGATCTCCTGCTTGAGCTGCTCGGGCGTGATGAGCGGCTCGTTGGCTTCGATGTTGAGGTCGTTAAGGCGGGGCTGTGCGGCCATGGTGCTACTCGTCGGTCACGGCGCTGCGACAGGACGGGGCCCGTGCAGGCAAAATACGGTGGAGAGGGTGGGGCACCTTAACGCGTGTCCCGCCCGGTCACAATGGTTACGACGCTATTGGCGAGCCTGAGGGCGCGCCTTGGCGATGAGCGTGGCGAGGAAGCGATGGAATTGGACGATGGGACGGCGGATGCCGTCCTGCTGGCGGCGCCCGGGCGCTCGCTGCTGATCTTCACCAGCGTCGGTTGCGCCACCTGCCGGTTGGCGCGCCAGGTGCTACCTGCGGCGAGGCTGCCGGTCGACCGACTGTACTGGGTGGACGCCGAGCGCAGCGGCGGCCTGGTGCAGCGCTATGGCGTCTTTCATCTGCCGGCGCTGTTTCTGGTCCGGGACGGCGAGCTGCTCGGCCCGGTACAGGCGCCGCTACGCGAGCCGGCCCTGGTGGCAGCGATCCAGGCGGCGGATGGGCGCGCGTCCGAGGAACTGCCCTGAGCGTCCTGAGCAGGCTCTAAGGCGCGGGTTGCAGCGCAATCGGTGATCCCCTGCTACGCTGGTGAGGCTATCCCGCGTCGTACCGGCCTGATCGGCTGATCTGGCCAGGAGGAATCGTGATCCGCTCGCTGCTTTACGCCACGGACCTGGGCCTGTGTTCGCCCTACGTCTTTCAGCATGCCTTGAATCTCGCCCGTATCCATCAGGCCCAGCTGTATGTCGTCCATGTGGTGGAGCCGCTCGGCCTGCTGGCGTCTACCCTGTTGCAGCAACATCTGGACGGTGAATCCCTGGACCGCCTGCGCAATGGCGGTCTGGATCTGGTGCTGGAGACCATCGAGCAGCAGGTGTTCGAATCCCTGCGCGAGGACCTGCTGGAAACTCCCGCCACCGTGGGGTTGGTGCGTGCCGTGCGGGTGGTGCAGGGCGATCCGCCAGCGGCCATCCTCAGGCAGGCCCAGGAGTTCGCCGCGGATCTGCTGGTAATCGGCAGTCGCAGCCAGGGCGACGCCCAGGTGACACCTCTGGGGCGGACCGCCAGCTGCCTGCTGCAGACCGCGCGCATCCCGGTGTACCTGGTTCCGCTGCGTCAGGGCTGATCCATAAGCGTCAGCCTTGCCCCTTCGCGACTTAATTCGATTTCGGTCTAGAAAAAGCTTAAGGGCTGCATTACTGTTATATGCTTGCGCACGGGGTCAGCGAGGAGCCGGCATGAAGCTGCAACAGTTGAGATATATCTGGGAAGTCGCCCACCACGATCTGAACGTATCCGCCACGGCCCAGAGTCTCTATACCTCGCAGCCCGGCATCAGCAAGCAGATCCGTCTGCTCGAGGACGAGCTGGGCGTCGAGGTCTTTGCCCGCAGTGGCAAGCACCTGACCCGGGTGACCCCGGCCGGCGAGCGGATCATCCAGACCGCGGGCGAGATCCTGCGCAAGTGCGAGAGCATCAAGCAGATCGCCCAGGAATTCTCCAACGAGCGCAAGGGCACCCTGTCCATCGCCACCACCCACACCCAGGCGCGCTATGCGCTGCCGGACGTGATCAGCGAATTCATCAAGCAGTATCCGGACGTGGCCCTACACATGCACCAGGGTTCGCCGACCCAGATCGCCGAGATGGCCGCCGACGGCACCGTCGACTTCGCCATCGCCACCGAGGGGCTGGAGCGCTTCAACGACCTGGTGATGATGCCCTGCTATCGCTGGAACCGCTGCGTCATCGTGCCCCAGGGCCATCCCCTGGCCAAGGTGGAGCACCTGACCCTGGAGCATCTGGCGGAACAGCCGCTGGTGACCTACGTCTTCGGTTTCACCGGGCGCTCCAAACTCGACGAGGCCTTTGCCCGCCAGGGCCTGGAGCCCAATGTGGTGCTGACCGCGGCGGACGCCGACGTCATCAAGACCTATGTCCGCCTCGGCCTGGGCGTGGGCATCGTCGCCGACATGGCGGTGGACCACAAAGCCGATGCCGACCTGGTCTGCCTGGACGCCAGCCACCTCTTCGAGGCCAGCGTGACCAAGATCGGCCTGCGCCGCGGCACCTTCCTGCGTGGCTTCATGTGCGACTTCATCGGCCGCTTCGCGCCGCACCTGACCCGCGATGTCCTCACCGAAGCGATGCAGACGCCCTCGCGACAGGAGCTGGAGACCCTCTTCCACGGGGTGACGTTGCCGACGTATTGAGGTTGGTTTTTTTGATGGTTTATCGCGGCCATGGCGGTCCGCCGATGCATTTCAGGCCGCAGCAGTACGTAGCGTGGAAAACGGCGTAGCCTTTCCACTGGAGACTGCGCTGAAGGGGACAACCCTCACCCCAACCCTCTCCCGAGGGGAGAGGGGGCTATCCGAGTAGGCGTTTAGTCGCGTCAGACTCGGCGAAATCGCAACAAGCCGTAGTGCTTTCATCTATAGGAGCGGCAGCATCGGCGGACCGCCATGGCCGCGATAGATGTTTCACGCTTCCAGCCGCCACTGCTCCAGCAGCAGCTGCGCGGCCGCCGACAATCCCGCGCCCTGGCGCACCAGAATGGAATAGGGCTCGTTGCGGGTGCGCTGGACCACCGGCAGGCGGCGCAGCAGGCCGTGTCTTTCGCCGAACTGGGCGATGTCGCTGGGCAGCATGGCCACCTGATTGGCGTCTTCCTGCAGCAGGCCGAGCAGGGTGAAGGTGGAGGAGGTTTCCACCGGATAGCGGGGAAACTCCAGTTCCGCGGCGCGAAATTCCCGTTCCAGGGTCAGGCGCATGGGCAGGTTGGCCGGATAGACGATCCAGCGACTGTCGACCAGTTCGGCCAGCCCCAGCGTCTCCGACTCCGCCAGTGGATGGCGGGGATGGCAGACGATCTCCAGCCGCTCTTCGCGCACCTCCAGACAGTCATAGGCATCCGGCCGGCGGCTGACGCTGCTGCGGCAGATGGCCACTTCGATGCGGCCGGCGTCGAGCAGGTCGAGCAGACGCACACTGGTGTCCTCGATGATCTCGATCCCCAGCTGGGGTTGCGCCGCACCCAGGCGCGACACCGCGGCGATCAGGCGGGGCACGGCGCCCATGATCACCCCTACCGCCAGCCGGCCCCCTTCGCCCTGGAGAATGCCGAGCATCTCTTCGCGCAGATGGGCCAGGTCGCTCTCGATCAGCCGCGCATAGCGAATCACGCAGCGGCCCAGGTCGTTGGGCTGCAGGCCCTGGTGGGTGCGCAGGAAGAGGGTGGCGCCCAGGGTGCTCTCGATTTCGTGCAGCGCCTTGGTGGCCCCGGGCTGGGAGATGGCGATGCGTTCGGCGGCCTTGTGCAGCGAGCCTTCCTCGTCGAGGGCGATCAGCAGGCGCAGTTGCCGCAGGCGCAGACGGGAGGCGATGGAGCCTAGGGATGGCAGCATGGGAATAACCGTTGGTTATCGCGGGATAGGGAGCTCTCATTAGGCAGGCCCCGTAGCGCCGAGTAAAGTCTCCTTCAGGCGATAACCAACAAGGAGAATGCCATGCACCTGATTCAGTTCGAAGACCAACAGGGCCAGCGCCGCGTCGGCGTGGTCGAGCGCGGCGAAGTCCAGCAGGTCCGGGGTGCGACCAGCACCCGGACCCTGGCGCTGCAGGCCATCCGCGCTGGCGTGTCGCTGGAGTCTCAGGTGCAGACCCTGGGCCTGGAGCCCGGACCGGCCTATGCCGAGCTGCTCGATGGCGGCCGCCTGTTGCCGCCGCTGGACCACGAGGACCCCGCACACTGCCTGGTCACCGGGACCGGTCTGACCCACCTGGGCAGCGCCGCCACCCGCGACAAGATGCACCAGCAGAACAGCCAGGAGGAGGCCAAGCTGACCGACTCCATGCGCATGTTCAAATGGGGCGTGGAGGGCGGTCGGCCTGCAGCGGGTAGCGCCGGTGCCCAGCCGGAATGGTTCTACAAGGGCGACGGCGGCATCCTGGTGCGTCCCGGTGCCGATATCCCGCTGCCGGAATTCGCCGAGGACGCCGGTGAAGAGCCCGAGCTGACCGGTCTCTACGTGATCGGCGACGACGGCATGCCCTATCGCCTGGGTTATGCGGTGGGCAACGAATTCTCCGACCACGTGATGGAACGCAAGAACTATCTCTATCTGGCCCATTCCAAACTACGCTACTGCAGCTTCGGTCCGGCGCTGCGTACCGGTGAGCTGCCGCGTCATCTGGCGGGCACCAGCCGGATCCGTCGCGGCGAGCAGGTGATCTGGGAGAAGGAGTTCCTCTCCGGCGAGGACAACATGTGCCACAGCCTGGAGAACCTCGAGTATCACCACTTCAAGTATGCGCAGTTCCTGCGGCCGGGCGATGTCCATGTGCATTTCTTCGGCACGGCGACCCTGTCCTTCGCCGACGGTGTGCGCGTCGAGCCGGGCGACAGATTCGAGATCGCGGTGCCGGAATTCGGCGAGCCGCTGAGCAATGGCGTCAAGGCCGGCACGGCAGCCTTCCAGCCCGGGCAGGTCCAGCAGCTCTGATAGTTGTATGATGACTGCTGACTATGCGAATGCTAGAGTGGGTATCGCACAGGCTGGCCCGGCCGCTCTGAGACTGAGCGTGCCACCCCTTCGAAGACTACCCCAGTCGGGTGGTCTTCCCTGAACCCCTAGGTATAAGGAGTCGAGAACAATGCAGATCCAAGGCAAGAACTACATCGGTGGCGCTCGCAGCGGCGAGGGCGAGGTGCGGGTCTACAGCATCGACGCCACGACTGGCGAAAAGCTGCCCTACGAATTCTTCCAGGCGTCCGCGGCCGAGGTCGATGCCGCCGCCCGTGCCGCCGAGCAGGCCGCGCCCCTGTACCGCAAGCTGAGCGCCGAGCAGCGCGCGGCCTTCCTCGATGCCATCGCCGACGAACTGGACGGCCTGGGCGAAGATTTCGTCCAGCTGGTCTGCCAGGAAACCGCACTGCCGGCTGGCCGTATCCAGGGCGAGCGCGGCCGTACCAGCGGCCAGATGCGCCTGTTCGCCAAGGTGCTGCGCCGCGGTGACTTCCACGGTGCACGCATCGACACCGCGCTGCCCGAGCGCAAGCCGCTGCCGCGTCCTGACCTGCGTCAGTACCGCATCGGCCTGGGTCCGGTGGCCGTGTTCGGTGCCAGCAACTTCCCGCTGGCCTTCTCCACTGCCGGTGGCGACACCGCCGCGGCCCTGGCCGCCGGTTGCCCGGTGGTGTTCAAGGCCCACAGCGGCCACATGGTCACCGCCGAATACGTGGCCGATGCCATCCTGCGCGCCGCGGAGAAGACCGGCATGCCCAAGGGCGTGTTCAACATGATCTATGGCGGTGGCGTGGGCGAGCAGCTGGTCAAGCACCCGGCCATCCAGGCAGTGGGCTTCACCGGCTCGCTGCGCGGCGGTCGCGCCCTGTGCGACATGGCCGCGGCCCGTCCGCAGCCGATCCCGGTGTTCGCCGAGATGTCCAGCATCAACCCCGTGGTGGTCCTGCCCGAGGCACTCAAGGCCCGTGGCGAGGCTATCACCGGTGAACTCGCGGCCTCCGTGGTCCTGGGCTGCGGCCAGTTCTGCACCAATCCGGGTCTGGTCATCGGCGTGCGTTCGCCCGAGTTCAGCAGCTTCCTCGAGCGCCTGGCCGGTGCCATGAACGAGCAGGCGCCCCAGACCATGCTCAATCCGGGCACCCTGAAGAGCTACGAGAAGGGCGTTGCGGCGCTGCTGGCCCATTCCGGTGTGCAGCACCTGGCTGGTGCCAACCAGGAAGGCAATCAGGCGCGTCCGCAGCTGTTCAAGGCTGATGTGAGCCTGCTGCTGGAAAACGACGAGCTGCTACAGGAAGAAGTCTTCGGTCCCACCACGGTGGTGGTCGAGGTGGCTGACGAAGCCCAGCTGCACCAGGCGCTGCAAGGCCTGCATGGTCAGCTGACCGCCACCCTGCTGGCCGAGCCGGCCGATCTGCAGCGTTTCGAGGCCATCATCGGCCTGCTGGAGCAGAAAGCCGGTCGCCTGTTGCTCAACGGCTATCCCACCGGCGTGGAAGTCAGCGATGCCATGGTCCATGGCGGTCCCTATCCGGCGACCTCCGATGCCCGCGGCACCTCCGTCGGTACCCTGGCCGTCGATCGCTTCCTGCGTCCGGTGTGCTACCAGAACTATCCGGATGCCTTCCTCCCGGAAGCCCTGCAGAACGCCAATCCGCTGGGTATCCAGCGTCTGGTGAACGGCGAGAACACCAAGGCCGCGATCTGATCCTAGTGCTTTGAGGTGGTAAAAAACCCGGCGTCGCGAGACGTCGGGTTTTTTATTGGGTGATGGAAAGGGGCGGTGGCAGGACAGTGGAAAAGGCTGATCGCGCGGTCTTGAGTGGTGAAGAGACCTGGTGTCGCGAGACGTCGGGTTTTTTATTGGGTGATGAAAAGGGCCAATGGCAGGACAGTGGAAAAGGCTGCGCCGTTTTCCACGCTACGGAGCACGGAGCACGGAGCACGGAGCACGGAGGCGAAAGGCGCACCGCTGCTGCCCCTCTCCCTCTGGGAGAGGGTTGGGGTGAGGGAGCACCAAAGCAAAGGCCGCTCCCGGGAGCGGCCTTTGCTTGAGTCGGAGCAGGCCCTACTTGCCGGCGAACTTGAAGATCGTCGTCTGGGTGTAGGTCTGGCCGGGATCCAGGCGGGTGGTGGGGAAGTTCGGCTGGTTGGGGGCGTCCGGGTAGTGCTGGGTTTCCAGGGTGAAGGCGCCCCAGTGGCCGTAGGTCTTGCCGGCCTTGCCCTTGATGTTCCCTTCCAGGAAGTTGCCGGTATAGAACTGCACGCCCGGTTCGGTGGTGTAGAGGGTCAGGGTGCGACCGGAGCCGGGGTCGGTCACCACGGCAGCGGCTTTCTGCAGATCGCCAGCGGTGTTGAGCACCCAGTTGAAGTCATAGCCACCCTGCTTGGGTTCGGCGTACTTCAGTTGCTGATTTTCGTCGGCGATGTGCTTGCCGATGGCGGTCGGCTTGCGGAAGTCCATCGGCGTGCCGGCCACGGGCGGCAATTCGCCGGTGGGGATCAGCTTGGCGGTCACTGGCGTGTATTTGTCGGCATTGAGCATCGCCACCTGCTTGAGCACGGTGCCACTGCCGGCGCCGGCCAGGTTGAAGTAGCTGTGGTTGGTCAGGTTGAGCACCGTCGGCTTGTCGGTGGTGGCGCGGTACTTGAGGGTCAGCTGGTTGTGCTCGTCCAGCTGGTAGGTCACCTGGGTGGTGAGGGTGCCGGGAAAGCCCATCTCGCCATCGGGGGAGACATAGCTCAGGGTCACGCCGACCCAGCCGTCACCCTTGGCCGGCTCGGCCTTCCATACCTTGGTATTGAAGCCCTGGGGCCGCCGTGCAGGGCGTTGGTCTTGTCGTTCTGGGGGATCTGGTAGCTCTTGCCGTCAAGACTGAAGCGGCCCTCGGCGATGCGGTTGCCGAAGCGGCCGATGGTGGCGCCAAAGAATACGGTGGGGTTGTCGAGATAACCCTGGACGTCATCGAAGCCCAGGACCACGTCTTCGCTGTGGCCCTTGCGGTCGGGCACCTTGAGCGCCTGCAGCACGCCGCCGTAGGTGATGACGGTGGCCTGCATGCCGTGGCTGTTGGTCAGGACGAACTTTTCGATGGGGGTGCCATCGGGCAGCTTGCCAAAGCTCGACTGCTGGCTGCTGAGGCCGGCCGCCTGGGCGGTAAGGGTGCTGATCATGAGTGACAGTCCAAGTCCGGTGAGGGCTAACGTGCGTTTCATCTCGACCACCTTTTCGGTTTGTTGTTGTGCAAGAGTGGGGCAGAGGGCCCGAGTTCCGGAAAGAGAGGCTGCGCCAGCCCCTCACCCCGACCCTCTCCCGGTGGGAGAGGGGGTAGAGCCGGTCAATGGGAGTGGCGAGGCACCTCGGCGCCGCGGCAACCGACCAGGAAGTCGAAGTCGCAGCCTTCGTCGGCCTGCAGCACATGGTTGACGTAGAGGCGGCGATAACCGCCGGCCAGCAGCTGGTCGGCCGGCGGTTGCCAGTCGGCCAGGCGCGCGGCCAGTTCTTCGTCGGGGATATCCAGGTGCAGGCGCCCGGAAGCGCAGTCCAGTTCGATCATGTCGCCTTCGCGGACCACTGCCAGGGGGCCACCGGCCGAGGCCTCGGGTGCCACGTGCAGGACCACGGTGCCGTAGGCGGTGCCGCTCATGCGGGCGTCGGAGATGCGCACCATGTCGGTGATGCCCTTGGCCAGCAGCTTGGCCGGCAGGCCCATGTTGCCCACCTCGGCCATGCCCGGATACCCCTTGGGTCCGCAGTTCTTCAGCACCATCACGCAGGTCTCGTCGATATCCAGGTCCGGGTCGACGATGCGCGCCTTGTAGTCTTCCAGGTTCTCGAACACCACGGCGCGACCGCGATGCTGCATGAGCGCCGGGGTCGCGGCCGAGGGCTTGAGCACCGCGCCTTTGGGCGCCAGGTTGCCGCGCAGCACGCAGATGCCGCCGTCGGCGCGCAGCGGGTTGTCCAGGGCGCGGATGACCTCGTCGTCGCCGTAGATGGGCGCCTCGGCGCAGTTGGCCCAGAGGCTCTTGCCGTTGGCGGTCAGGGCCTCGGGTGGGGCAGCAGCTTGGCTTCGCCCATGCGGCGGATCACCGCCGGCAGGCCGCCGGCATAGTAGAACTCTTCCATCAGGAAGCGTCCGGAGGGCTGCAGGTCGACGATGGTGGGGGTGCCGCGGCCGACCCGGGTCCAGTCGTCCAGCTCCAGGTCCACGCCGATGCGGCCGGCGATGGCCTTGAGGTGGATCACCGCGTTGGTGGAACCGCCGATGGCGGCGTTGACGCGAATGGCGTTCTCGAAGGCTTCCTTGGTGAGGATCTTCGACAGTCGCAGGTCTTCTTCCACCATCTCGACGATGCGCATGCCGGACAGGTGCGCCAGCACGTAGCGCCGCGAATCCACCGCCGGAATGGCGGCGTTGTGCGGCAGCGAGGTGCCCAGGGCTTCGGCCATGCAGGCCATGGTGGAGGCGGTGCCCATGGTGTTGCAGGTACCGGCCGAGCGCGACATCCCGGCTTCGGCGGAGAGGAATTCGTTGAGGTCAATGGCACCGGCCTTGTAGGCTTCGTGCATCTGCCAGACGATGGTGCCGGCACCGATGTCGCGGCCGTGGTGCTTGCCGTTGAGCATGGGGCCGCCCGTGACGACGATGGCCGGCACGTCGCAGCTGGCGGCGCCCATCAGCAGCGCCGGCGTGGTCTTGTCGCAGCCGGTGAGCAGCACCACGGCGTCCACCGGATTGCCGCGAATGGCTTCCTCCACGTCCATGCTGGCCAGGTTGCGGGTCAACATGGCGGTGGGTCTGAGGTTGGATTCGCCATTGGAGAACACCGGGAATTCCACCGGGAAGCCGCCGGCTTCATAGATGCCGCGCTTGACGTGTTCGGCGATCTTGCGGAAGTGGGCGTTGCAGGGGGTCAGCTCGGACCAGGTGTTGCAGATGCCGATGACGGGCTTGCCCTGGAATTCGTGATCCGGGATGCCCTGATTCTTCATCCAGCTGCGGTACATGAAGCCGTTCTTGTCGTTGCTGCCAAACCACTGGGCGGAGCGGAGCGGGCGTTTGGGCGTGGTCATTGTCTTGTCCTCGGGCATTTCACGGGCAAAGCGGTCCCCGGCACGGCGCCCGTGGCGCCGCGGGGAGGGCACAGTCTGGGTTTAGCGCTGCTTGAAGCGGTCGATGACCACGGCCAGCAGCAGGATGGTTCCGCGGATGACGTACTGGTAGAAGGTGTCGATGTTCTTCAGGTTCATGGCGTTCTCGATGATCGCCAGGATCAGCACGCCGGCGATCACGTGGCGGATCATGCCGATGCCGCCGGCCAGGGAAACCCCGCCCAGCACGCAGGCGGAGATCACCGTGAGTTCGAAGCCCTGGCCGATCATCGGCTGGCCGGAGGTCATGCGCGAGGCCAGCACCACGCCGGCCAGGGCGCCGATCACCCCGTGCATGGCGAAGATGATGATCTTGGTGCGATCGACGTGGACGCCGGCCAGCAGCGCGGCTTCCTCGTTGCCGCCGATGGCCATGGTGTTGCGGCCGAAGGTGGTGTAGTTGAGCAGCCAGCCAAAGAACAGGATGCACAGCAGGGTGATGACGATGGGCACCGGCAGGCCGAACAGCTGGCCGTTGCCGAACACGAAGAACTGCTCCTGGGAAACGCCCACGGCCTTGCCGTCGGAGAAGATGTAGCCCAGGCCGCGCACGATCTGCATGGTCGCCAAGGTCGTGATCAAGGCGTTGATCTTGAGCTTGGCGATCACCAGGCCGTTGATCAGGCCGACCACCAGGCCCATGGCCAGGGCGGCGGCGACGCCGAGAAAGACGCTGTCGAATTCGCGCATCACCACCGCGGCGACCACCCCGGCACAGGCGATGACCGACCCCACCGAGAGGTCGAAGTGGCCGGAGGCCAGGCAGAACAGCATGGTGCAGGCGGCGATGCCCACGGTGGAGATCGCCAGGCCCAGACCGCGCATGTTCAGTGGGGAGAGGAAGTTCTGCACGAACAGCGCGCAGAGGGTGAAGATGACGACGGCGGCCAGCATCATGGCCCAGTCGTCGAGGAAGCGACGCATGTCGAAGCCGCGGCGCGGCGGGGTCAGGCTGTGGGGTTGGGCGGACATGGACTGAACCTCTTTTCTTGTTTTCATCAGGCCCGGGTACGGGGCAGGGCGAGCTGCAGCAGGCGCTCGTCGTTGAATTCGGCGCGGGTCACCTCGCCGGTGATGGCGCCTTCGCTCATCACCAGGATGCGATCGGCCACGCCCATGACTTCCATCAGGTCGCTGGACACCACCACCACGGCGATGCCGCGGGCGGCGAGGTCATGGATGATGGCGTAGATCTCCGACTTGGCGCCCACGTCGATGCCGCGGGTGGGTTCGTCGAGCAGGAGCACCTGCATGGGCATCGACAGCCAGCGACCGAGGATGGCCTTCTGCTGGTTGCCGCCGGAAAGGTTCTTGATCTTCTGCCCGGCGTGGGGCGTCTTCACGTTCAGCGCGCGAATCTGCTTTTCGGCGTTGGCCTTTTCCCAGCGCCCCTGGATCAGGCAGCCGAGACTGGCGTGATGGGCGCGGGCGCTGATGTTGATGTTCTCGGCCACGCTGGCCAGCGGCACGATGCCTTCCTTCTTGCGATCTTCCGGGCAGAGCAGGATGCCGGCGGCGATGGCGTCACGCGGCGACCTGAGGCTGATCGGGGCGCCCTTGAGACTCAGGCTGCCAGCCTTGTGCTTTTCCAGGCCCGCCAGCAGGCGCAGCAGCTCGGTGCGACCGGCACCGACCAGGCCGAACAGGCCGAGAATCTCGCCCTGGCAGACCTCGAAGCCCACCGGCTGCTGCAGGCCCTGGCCGAGCAGGCCCTCGACCTTGAGGCAGCCGCCGCCGATTTCGCGCGGGCGGTAGTCGTAGATGTCGGCGAGGTCGCGGCCGACCATCAGGGTGATCAACTGGTCGGGGGTGATGTCGGCCAGACGCTCGATGGTGCGCACGTGGCGACCGTCCTTGAACACCGTCACCGCGTCGCAGATGCGGAAGACCTCTTCCATGCGGTGGGAGACATAGAGCACCACCCGGCCTTCGTCGCGCAGCCGGGCGATGATGGTCATCAGCCGATCGGTCTCGCGGGCGGACAGCGAGCTGGTCGGCTCGTCGAAGGCGATGACGCGGGCGCCACGGGAGAGCGCCTTGGCGATCTCGACCAGCTGGCGCTGCCCGAGCGACAGGCGCCCGACCTTGGTGTTGGGGTCGATCTCTTCGGCCAGGCCCTTGAGCAGGTCCAGGGCCTGGCGGCGCAGGTGGCCGCGATTGACGATGCCGTAGCGCGCCGGCAGGTGCCCGAGAAAGAGATTTTCGGCGACGGTCATCTCCGGCACCAGCTGCAGTTCCTGCTGGATCACGGCGACGCCGGCGCGGATGGCTTCGGCGGTGCTCTTGAACACCAGTTCCTGGCCGTCGATGTTGAGGTGGCCGGTGGTGGGGGCGTGGTAGCCGCTGAGGATCTTCAGCAGGGTCGACTTGCCGGCGCCGTTCTCGCCCATGAGGGCGTGCACCGAGCCGGGACGCACGTTGAAGGAGATGTCGGCGAGCGCCTTGACGCCGGGAAAGGTCTTGCCGATGCCGACGAAACCGAGGCTGTCGGCGCTCTGGGCGGTGGTGTGTTCCAGGGCTGCCATGAAGCACTCCTGTCAGACGAAAGAGGAGGGCGGCGCCAGGACCGGCGCCGCCGGGGTCATCACTTCCAGAGGCCGATCTTTTCCAGCTCTTGCTGGAAATTGGCGCGGGTGATGAGGGTGACCTTGTCCATCGCGGTGTACTTGGGCGGTTCCTTACCGGTAGTCACCCACTCGTACATCATGCTGGCGGTCTGGTAGCCCTCTTCGTGGGGGCTGGGCAGCATGGAGCCGAAGAAGCCGCTGTTGGCTTTCTTCAGTTCGCCGATGGCATCGGTGCCGTTGATGCCGATGCCGATCACCTGCTCGGCCTTGAAGCCGGCGCTTTCGGTGGCGCGGACGCCGCCCAGCACGGTGTTGTCGTTCATGCCGCCGATGATCAGGTGCTTGGCGGTTGAAGGCAGCTTGACCAGCGCGGAGGTGGTGGAGTCCATGCTGCCGGGCACGTCCAGGGTCTTCTGCGGCGCGAAGATGATGTGGTCGGCGGGCAGGCCGGCCTTCTTCAGGGCTTCCACCGAACCGTCGGTGCGCTTCTTGCCGGTATCCAGCTCGTTGTAGGTGTTGATCACCGCATAGGTGTCATCCCACTTCCAGCCACGCTTCTCGGCTTCGGCGGCCATGGCGGCGCCCTGCTGCTGACCGACCTCGAAGGCGGCCATGCCCAGGTAGGGCACGTCTTCCATGAATTTGCCCTTGGCGTCGACGAAGCGGTCGTCCACGGCCATGACCTTGAGGTCGTTGAGCTTGGCCTTGGCCACGATGGCCGGGCCGAGGGAGACGTCGGGCGGGCAGATCACGAAGCCCTTGGCGCCGTTGGCGGCCAGGCTGTCGATGGCGGCGAGGGTCTTCTCGCCATCCGGCACGGCGATCTTGAGCAGGGTAAAACCCTTGTCCTTGGCGGCTTTCTCGGCGAAGGCCCACTCGGTCTGGAACCAGGGTTCCTCGGGTTGCTTGACCAGGAAACCGATCTTGACCGGATCGGCAGCGAAAGCGGAAAGGGACAGGCTGACAGCGCCGGCGGCGAGGGCGGCACGCAGCAGAGAACGAACTCCCGGAACACGGAACATAGCTGGAACTCCTTGTTTTTATTGGTGTGGCCAGGCAATGCGAGGCGGCGGGCTGCCGTCGTGGAGGTCAGACGACGCCGCTCTGCATTGATATTATGATTGGATGGATGCGGGCGCAAGAAAAAGGTGACGAGATTTTTCGTCATCTCTGTCACCAAGCTGTTACATAGGGCTCGAAGCGGAAAGGCGCCGCGGAAGGGCGCCTGGGCCGGTAGGATGAATCAGCCGGCGAACCTGTGGCAGGGCATGCCGGCGACCGGCGCGGTGGCCTTGAGCAGGGCGCCGTCGAGGGTACCGTCGGCGGCGGCGCTGGTGACGTAGAGGGTGCGCAGATCCGCTCCGCCGAAGACGCAGCTGGTGGGCCGCTGCACTGGCAGCTCGACGATCTCCAGCAGCTCGCCCTCCGGCGAGAAACGCAGCAGGCAGTTGCCGTCCCAGCGTGCGTTCCATACGCAGCCTTCGCTGTCGATGGCCGAGCCGTCCGGCGAGCCGCGCTCGTGGGGACCGGCCCAGACGGTGGGTGCACCCAGGTTGCCGCTGGCATCCAGCGGATAGCGATAGAGGGTGTCCTTGAGGGTGTCGGCGCTGATGACGTGGTTGTCCGCCGCGCTCCATACCAGGGTATTGGCGATGCCGAGGTCGCTGGCGTGCCGGCTGACGCTGCCGTCGGGATCGATGCGAAACAGACCGCCCGAGTGCCGGTCGATGGCCACGTCGCCGCCCTGGGCATCGAGGTTGTTCTGCATGGTGCCCAGCCACAGACGCCCCTGGGCGTCACAGCGGGCCTCGTTGCCGCGATTGCCCGGATCGGGATCGGCGACGCAGAAGAGTTCCAGCGCGGGACGTTCTAGCGGGGAATCGAGATCCAGGCGGAAGACGCCGTTCGGCAGGGTCACCAGGGCATCGCCGCGGACCGTGGGCACGAAGGCGGAGCAGGGACGATCCAGCTGCCATTCCTGATACTGCTCGCCGCGCAGGCGGCAGGCCTTGAAGCCGGCGATATCTACCCAGTAGAGCGCCTGGGTCTCCTGGTCCCAGAAGGGACCTTCGGCCAGTTTGAAGCGCTGGGGAAGCAGCGGCTGCCAATCCATCGTTCACCTCTCTTGTTGTGGCAGGACGGGAAATCCAGGCATGGGAACCTGGAGAGACGCCAAGGTTGCCGACCGAAACGTCAGTCGGTATAGCGCGCCAGGGTCACCGCCGCGCTGTCGATCAGCATCATGCAGGCCCAGACGGCACGCGCCGCATCGCGCGAGGCGATGCCGTCGGCCAGGGTCTTGTGCAGGGGGAGGGTACGCCGCAATTCGTCGGGATCGGCCGACGACAGGGTGAAGGAGGCTGCCAGCAGCGCGCCCAGGGCGGGCACCATCTGCTCGATGAACTGATTGTGGCTGGCCGCCAGGACGCATTCGTGGAAGCGCTGGTCGGCGGTATTGTAGTCGCCGCCATCGAGCGACGCTTCCAGGTGCTGGTAGGCGACCTGGATCGCCTGGACCTGCTCGGGGGTGGCCCTTTCGCAGGCCCAGCGCACTGCTGCCGGCTCGATGGCGTGGCGCAGATCCAGCAGGTCCTTGACGAAATGGGCGGGCAGACCGCCCGTGGCCAGCCAGCCCACCACCTGGGTATCGAACAGATTCCAGCGACTGAGCGGCAGGACCCGGGTACCGACCTTGGGGCCGACTTCCAGCATGCCCTTGGCCGCCAGGGTCTTGATCGCTTCGCGCAGGATGGTGCGACTGACACCCAGTTCCTGGCAGAGGTCCGCCTCTACCTTGAGGGCGCTACCGGGTGGAAATTGCCCGGCCGCGAGTCGCTGGCCGAGTTGTTCTACGGTAGAGGCATGGTAGCTGCTGGACATAAGGGCATACCGCGAGTGGGTTCTTGCCCTCAATGATCATACGAAATTTCACCTTCAGACAAGGGCTGCGGCCGGAAGGCTTCGGCGACCATGTCATCGACACCGGCCAACTGGGCGATGGCGGCGTGGCGGGCGGTCAGCGGATCACGGTGCTGGATCGCGGTAAGGATCGCCTTGTGCCGGGAGACCAGCAGGTTGAGGCTGTCTCCGGCGGCGAACAGCGCCGAGGAGCGTTCCAGATAGTCCCGCACCGGCAGCAGCATGATGCTGTAGAGGTGAGTCAGCAATTCGTTGTGGGTGGCCGTGGCGATGGACAGATGGAAGGCCATGTCCGGCTCGGCCATGTTGGCGATGTCCGCCGCCTGCTCCATCCGCTGGTAGGCGTCCTCGATGGCCTTGACGTCTTCGGGCTGGGCGTTGGCAGCCGCCATGGCGGCGACCTCCGGCTCGATGATGTTGCGCACCTTGACCAGGGTCTCGTAGAAGCTGTGCCGCGAATCGCTCTCCAGCAGCCAATGGAGCACGTCCGGATCGAGCAGATGCCACTCGTTGCGTGGTTTGACTACGGTTCCGACCTTGGGCTTGGACCTGACCAGACCCTTGGCCACGAGCACCCGGGTGGCCTCACGCAGGACGGGGCGGCTCACTTCGTACTCTTCGCACAGCTGCGCCTCGGGGGCAGGCGCTGTTCTGGCAGGAAGTGCCCGGACACGATCTGGGTGCCGAGCTCATGAACGATGCGAGCGTGTCTGCTTTTGCGCGGCAGCGGTGTCTTGTAATTCATCGAAAGGCATCCGAAGTCGTCGTGCCATCACTATAACACCATCAGCGCGATAACCGATGTTATCGCGGGCCAAGCGGCTCTGTAACGGGGATCAGCGGAAATCAAGAGGTAAGATCTCCCACTTCGTAACAATATTTTAGTATTATCAAAATAACCTTAAGAGCCGATTAATGGCCTGATCAGGGTATTTAACGATTCAATGATAGTACGTTAGAATTTTGAGCGATCTGCGCTTCAACCGCACAACAACAACAAGTCGGAGAACGCCATGCACCCTGAATCCGCCCTCATCCGTCGGATCACGCTCAAGCTGGTCCCCTTTCTCGTATTGCTCTATCTGGTCGCCTACATCGACCGCTCTGCCGTGGGCTTTGCCAAGCTGCACATGGGCGCCGACATCGGCATCGGCGATGCCGCCTATGGCCTTGGTGCCGGACTGTTCTTCATCGGTTATTTCCTCTGCGAGGTGCCCAGCAACCTGCTGCTGGAGCGCTTCGGTGCGCGCCGCTGGTTCGCCCGCATCCTGGTGACCTGGGGTGCCATCACCATGGGCATGGCCTTCGTCCAGGGACCGAACAGCTTCTATGTCATGCGCTTCCTGCTGGGTGCGGCCGAGGCCGGCTTCTTTCCCGGCGTGCTCTATTACCTCACCCAGTGGTTCCCGGTACGCCATCGCGGCAAGATCATGGGGCTGTTCATCCTCTCCCAGCCCATCGCCATGCTGGTGACGGGACCGCTATCGGGCATGCTCCTGCAACTGGATGGCGCACTCGGTCTGCACGGCTGGCAGTGGCTGTTCCTCTGCATCGGCGCGCCGGCGGTGCTGCTGGCCTGGCCCACCCTGACCCGGTTGCCGGATGGTCCGCAACAGGTCGCCTGGCTGGACGCCGATGAAAAGCGCTGGCTGGCAACGGAGCTGGAAAAGGACCTGCACCTCTTCGACCAGACCCGCCATGGCAATCCCCTGCATGCGCTCAAGGATCGCCGCGTGCTGCTCTTGGCGCTCTATTATCTGCCGGTGACCCTGAGCATCTATGGCCTGGGGCTGTGGCTGCCGACGCTGATCCACCAGTTCGGCGGCAGCGATCTCACCACGGGCTTCATTTCCGCCATTCCCTACGCCTTCGGCATTCTCGGCCTGCTCATCGTGCCGCGCAGTTCCGATCGCCTGGGCGATCGCTATGGCCACCTGGCCGTGCTCTATGGGGTGGGTGCCCTGGCCATGGCCGGCAGCGCCTGGTTCGGCACTGCCGTGCTGCAACTGGCGGCGCTGTCGGTGGTGGCCTTCTGTCTGTTTTCCCTCACCGCGCTGTTCTGGACCCTGCCGGGGCGCTTCTTCGCCGGGGCCAGCGCCGCCGCCGGTATCGCCCTGATCAACTCGGTGGGCAATCTCGGCGGTTATCTCGGCCCCTATGGTATCGGCGCGCTCAAGGCGGCCACCGGCACCCTGGCCTCGGGGCTCTATCTGCTGGCCGCGGTGCTGCTGTTCGGCCTCTTGCTCACCGGCCTCGTCTACGTCCGCCTGGAGCGCAAGAATCGGCGGGAAGAGGGTTATGCCGCGGAGCGTTCCGCCGGCTGACGCCCCGGACAGGTCTCGGCGGCGAACCAGGCGGCGCCGAGACACACCAGGTTGGCCACCAGCAGGTAGGCGGCCGGCGCCATACGGTCGCCGGTGGCGCCGATCAGCCAGGTCACCACGATCTGGGCGGTGCCGCCGAAGGCCGCCACCCCCAGCGCATAGACCAGCGAGAAGCCGGTCGCCCGCACCCGCTGCGGAAAGCTTTCCACCAGCAGCACGATCAGGGCGGCGCCACTCATGCCGTGCAGGCCGGAGAGCACCGCCAGGGTCAGCAGGAAGGTGCCCGGCCCGGGTGCCTGGGTGATGAGCTGCAGCGCCGGATAGAGCAGCACCAGCAACAGCAGTCGCGGCAGGATCAGTACGATGCGCCGGCCATAGCGATCGCTGAGCACCCCGCCCAGGATCGAGCAGACCGCCATGGCCGCGCCCATCACCAGGGTGGCGAGCATGGCGGTCCCGGTCGGCAGCTTCAGTTCCACCAGGGCGAAGGTGGTCATGTAGTTGAGGAAGTACTGGGTGATGGTGCTGCCGGAGAGGATCAGCAGCCCCAGCAGCAGTGGCCGCCGCTGGGTGGCCAGCACCTCGCCCAGCACCGCGCCGGTACCCCGGGTTTCGCCGACATGGGTATCCACCAGGCCCCGGCGGATATAGAGGCCGATGGGCAGGATCGCCAGGCCCAGCAGGAAGGGCAGGCGCCAGCCCCAGGCCAGCAGCTGCTCCGGTGTCAGCCAGAGGGTCAGGCCGTAGCCGATCAGGCCGGCCGCTACCGCGGCCAGCCCCTGGGCCACGACCTGCCAGCAGGCGTAGGTGCCTCTCTTGTGCAGCGGCGCCGCCTCCAGGATGTAGGTGGTGGCCGGGCCGGCCTCGCCACCCCAGGCCAGGCCCTGCAACAGCCGCGTCAGCACCAGCAGGATGGGCGCGGCGATGCCGATCTGCTCGTAGCCTGGCAGCACGGCGATGCCACCGGTGCCCAGGGCCATCAGCACCATGGTCAGCAGCATCGCCGGCTTGCGCCCGACGCGGTCTGCCCAGGCGCCGATGAGAACGGCGCCCAGCGGCCGGACGACGAAGCCGACGCCAAAGGTGATGACGCTGGCCATCAGGCTGGCGAAGGCATTCTGCGAAGGAAAGAACACCTGGCCGATCAGCACGGCGAAGGTGGCGTAGACGCCGAAGTCGAAAAACTCCACGGCGTTGCCGAGCACCACGGCAAAGACGCCCTTGCGGGAGTGGATAGGGCGGGAAGCAGTCATGGGCGATGGTTCAGCAGGAGCAGAGCGCGCGCCCGGAATCGAGCGCGCGGGAGGTATCGACTCAGTGGGCGAGGTGCAGGCCGCACTCGCGGTTTTCGTCACCCTTGGTGGGGTCGAAGTAGTCGAATTCGTTGGGCAGGTCGTGGGCGGTGAGGTACTGGTAGAGGTCCTTGGAGGTCCAGTGCAGCAGCGGCGCGACCTTGATCAGGCCGTCCGGATTGACGCTGACCGGATCCATCTGGGCGCGCACCGCGGTGTCGGTGGCGCGCAGGGCGGTGAACCAGACCTCGGGCGCCGTCTCGCGCAGGGCGCGGGCGAAGGGTTCCAGCTTGACCTCTTCGGTGAAGGCGGCGTGGCGGGGATCGTCCAGACCCGGCACCGGGCCGTCGATGGCCTCGCGATGGGCGCGGGAGCGCCTGGGCAGGTAGGTCACCAGGTTGAGACCGAGCTTGCGCACGATCTCGTCGGCGCAGCGGTAGGTGGCGGGGGTGTTGTAGCCGCTATCCATCCAGACCACCGGGATATCCGGCTTGACCTGGCTGACCAGGTGCAGGATCACCGCCTCGAAGGGGCGGAAGTTGGTGGTGACGATGGCGCTCTTACCCAGGCCCAGGGCCCAGGCGACGAGCTTTTCGGGATCGCGGCCGAGGTCGGCGTTGATGCGGGCGAGATCGAGAGACATGGCGGGCTCCAGCCGGGGAAGGGATGCCGCCATGGTAGCAAAGCCGGATCAGCTGTGGGTCTCCAGCGTCTCCAGCAGCACCCGCACCTTGGCCAGGGATTCGGCGTATTCGTCGGCCCAGTGGGAATCCATGACGATGCCGCCGCCGCCCCAGCAACTGAGCATGCCGTCTTCGGCAAGTAGGCTGCGGATCAGGATGGAGCTGTCGCTCTCGCCGCGCACGTCCAGATAGAGCAGCGAGCCGCAGTAGGGGCCGCGGCGGGTTTCCTCCAGCTCGTCGATGATCTGCATGGCGCGGATCTTCGGCGCGCCGGTGATGGAGCCACCGGGAAAGCTGCCGGCCAGGAGGTCGAGGGCGTCCAGGCCCGTGGCCAATTCGCCGGTGACGGCGCTGACCAGGTGATGGACGTTGGGATAGCTCTCCAGGGCGAACAACTCGGGCACCCGCACCGAGCCGATGCGGCAACTGCGCCCCAGGTCGTTGCGCAGCAGGTCGACGATCATCAGGTTCTCGGCGCGATCCTTGGGGCTGGCCAGCAGCGCGCGGGCTTCGCCGGCATCGGCGGCCGGGTCGGCGCGGCGCGGGCGAGTACCCTTGATCGGGCGGGTTTCCACCTGGCCACGGCTCACCCGCAGGAAACGCTCCGGCGAATGGCTGAGCAGGGCGCCGCGCTCCAGTGCCAGATAGCCGGAGAAGGGCGTCGGGCAGGCCGCGCGCAGGGCCTGGTAGGCGGTCCAGGGCGAACCCTGGAAGGGCGCGCGAAAGCGCTGGGCGAAGTTGACCTGATAGCAGTCGCCGGCGGCGATATAGGCCTGGATGGCCTCGATGCGCTGGCGATAGGTGGGCTGGTCGATGTCGGCGGCGAAGGGGGCGGTCAGCCGGAAGCCCTCGGCCCTGGGCGCCGCCCCGGTGTCGAACAGGGCGATCAGTCGCTGGCGTTCCCCGGCGTCCAGCGCCGGATGGCAGACCAGTTGGCTGGTGCGGGCCTGGTGATCGCTGACCAGCGCCCAGGCATGGAGGCCCAGGCGCGCATCGGGCAATGCCAGGTCGGCGCGGGCGCCCGCGGGCAGGCGCTCCAGGCGCCGGCCGAAGTCGTAGCCGAGATAGCCCAGCAGGCCACCGGCGAAGGGCAGGTCCGCACCAGCCGGCAGGTCGGCGCGACCCAGGCTGGCCAGGGCCGCGCGCGTCCGCGTGAAGAAGGCCTGGCCCGTTTCACCGGCAGCGGGCTGCAGCACCTGCAGCGGCCAGGCCGCCATGAGGTCGTAGCGACCCCGCTCGGCAAGCGGCCGCCCTGAATCCAGCAGCACCGCGCCGGGTTCGCCCTGCAGCAGGGTGAAACGCACCGTGGGATCGGCGTGGTAGGGCAGGGGATGCAGGTGGCAGAGGGGCATGGCGAAATCGGCTGGGAGGGACGGCGCGCTAGTGTAGCGAACCGCCTCTGGCGGAGCGAGATACAGGCTGTCACAGCCGGATTGTCGACAAATATTGACTGATAAGGCGTTCAGGCGTAGTTATTCAGCCCATAAACACAAAAGGTGTCGACAATGATCGATAGCCCCCTCCAGGCCGAAGCGCCCGAGACCGACAGCGGGACCCTCTCCGAGCAGGTGTTCCGGCGGATCCGCGAGGCCATCGTCCGTGGCGATGTGGCGCCGGGTAGCAAGATTTCCGAGCCGGAGCTGGCCCGCACCTATGGCATCAGCCGCGGACCGCTGCGCGAAGCCATCCACCGGCTGGAAGGCCAGCGCCTGGTGGTGCGGGTGCCCCATGCCGGCGCCCGGGTCGCCGCCCTGAGCCTGGCCGAACTGGTCGAACTCTACGAAATCCGCGAATCCCTCGAAGGCATGGCCTGCCGCCTGGCGGCCGAACGCCTCACGCCCCAGGGCATCGACGAATTGCGCCAGTTGCTGGACACCCACGAGCGCGACCCGGCGTTCCAGGCCGGCACCGGCTACTACCTGCAGGAAGGCGACCACGACTTCCACTACCGCATCATCCAGGCCAGCGGCAACGGCATGCTGGTGCGGCTGCTCTGCGGCGAGCTCTATCATCTGGTGCGCATGTATCGGCTCAAGGTCTCCGCCACTCCCAATCGACCGCGCCAGGCCTTCGCCGAGCACCATCGCATCCTCGATGCCCTGGCCGAGGGCGATGGCGAACTGGCCGAGCTGCTGATGCGCCGCCACATCGCCGCTTCCAAGCGCAATCTGCAGCACCATCCCCTAGTCCAAGATCAGTCGAGGTAACGCCATGCCTGCCGTCAGTCCCGGCCAGAAATTCCGCGCCGCCGTCGCCGCCGAACGCCCGCTGCAGGTGGTCGGCACCCTCAACGCCAATCATGCGCTGCTGGCCAGGCACGCCGGCTTCCAGGCCGTCTACCTGTCCGGCGGCGGCGTCGCGGCCGGCTCCCTGGGGCTGCCGGACCTGGGCATCAGCGGCCTGGAAGACGTGCTGATCGACGTCCGCCGCATCACCGATGTCTGCGACCTGCCATTGCTGGTGGATGTCGACACCGGCTTCGGTGCCTCGGCCTTCAACGTGGCGCGCACCACCCGCGCCCTGATCAAGGCCGGCGCGGCGGCCATGCACATCGAGGATCAGGTGGGCGCCAAGCGTTGCGGCCATCGGCCGGGCAAGGAAATCGTCAGCCAGCAGGAGATGGTCGATCGCATCAAGGCGGCGGTGGATGCCCGCACCGATCCCGACTTCGTCATCATGGCGCGCACCGACGCCCTGGCGGTGGAGGGCCTGCAGGCCGCCATCGACCGCGCCTGCGCATGCGTCGAGGCCGGCGCCGACATGATCTTTCCCGAGGCCATCACCGAGCTGCCCATGTACCGCCAGTTCGCCCAGGCGGTAGAGGTGCCGATCCTGGCCAACATCACAGAGTTCGGTGCTACGCCGCTGTTCACCACCGAGCAACTGGCCGGCGCCGACGTGAGCCTGGTGCTCTATCCGCTGTCGGCCTTCCGCGCGGCCAATCGCGCCGCCGAGAACGTCTATACGGCGATCCGCCGCGACGGCAGCCAGCAGGCAGTGGTCGACACCATGCAGACCCGCGCCGAGCTCTATGACCGCATCGACTATCACAGGTATGAGGACCAGTTGGATCGCCTGTTCCAGCAGCAGAAATCCTAACGATCTGCTGCGCGTCGGCCAAACTGCGTTGGAAGTGGCCTGGGTCGCCAGCCCGGTCGGAATGCTCATTTACCACTCGTAAACTCGAGCGCGAGTCCGATCCGCTTCCTCAGCCACTTCCGCCTTGTTTGTCGCTAGCTCGCGAGATCGTAAAGAAAGCTTTGAACGCCCGCTTTTTCGCACAACAACTCCAAGAGGAGCGAGACGATGGCAGACAGCAAAACCCTCGGCGGCGCCGGCCTGCGTGGCCAGGTCGCCGGCCGCACCGCGCTTTGCACCGTCGGCAAGACCGGCGCCGGCCTCACCTACCGGGGCTATGACATCCGTGAACTGGCGGCAGGAGCCGACTTCGAGGAAGTCGCCCACCTGTTGCTCTATGGCGAATTGCCCACTCAGGCGCAACTGGACGCCTATCGCCAGCGCCTGGCGGCGTTGCGCGACCTGCCGCAGCCGCTCAAGGAAGGCCTGGAGCGCATTCCCGCCAGTGCCCACCCCATGGATGTGATGCGCACCGGCGCCTCCTTGCTCGGCACCCTGGAGCCGGAGCACAGCTTCGCCGACCAGCAGCAGGTGGCCGATCGCCTGCTCGGCGCCTTTCCGGCGATCCTGCTCTACTGGTATCACTTCAGTCAGCGCGGCACTCGTATCGACTGCAGCAGTGACGCCCCGGACATCGCCAGCCACTTCCTCACCCTGCTGCACGGCAAGGCACCCAGCGATCTGCATGCCCGGGTGATGAACGTCTCGCTGATCCTCTATGCCGAGCACGAATTCAACGCCTCCACCTTTACCGCCCGGGTCTGCGCCTCGACGCTGTCCGACCTCTATTCCTGCGTCACCGGCGCCATCGGCTCCCTGCGCGGCCCACTGCATGGCGGCGCCAACGAGGCGGCCATGGCGCTGATCGAACGCTTCGCCTCGCCCGAGGAAGCGGTCACCGGCCTCAAGCAGATGCTCGAACGCAAGGAAAAGGTGATGGGCTTCGGCCACGCCATCTACCGCGACAGCGATCCGCGCAACGAGGTGATCAAGGACTACGCCCGGCAACTGGCGGCGGAGGCGGGCGACAGCGTGCTGTTCCCGGTCTCGGAGGCCATCGACCGCACCATGAAGGAAGAGAAGGGGCTGTTCCCCAACGCCGACTTCTACCATGCCTCGGCCTATCACTTCCTCGGTATCCCGACGCTGCTGTTCACGCCGATCTTCGTCTGCTCGCGCACGGCCGGCTGGTGCGCCCACGTCTTCGAGCAGCGCGCCGACAACCGCATCATCCGCCCCAGCGCGGACTACATCGGTGTCGAGCAGCGGGCCTTCACGCCCATCGCCAATCGCTGAATATCTCTGATCGCGGCCATGGGCCGCTCCTGCGGGAGCGCCTACGGCTGCCAATCCCCTGTACGAGCGGCCCATGGCCGCGATAGACGCGATATAAGGAAAATTCATGAGCGCCAACGTCGATCTCAACAACCGACCCGATTACGACCAGGTCATCCAGGACCTGGCCGATTACGTGCTGACCTACCAGGTCACCTCCCGCGAGGCCCTGGACACCGCCCGCAACTGCCTGATGGACACCCTCGGCTGCGGCCTGCTGTCCCTGCGCTTCCCCGAGTGCACCAAGCTGCTCGGCCCGCAGGTGGAGGGCACCGTGGTGCCCCAGGGCGCGCGAGTGCCGGGCACCAGCTATCGCCTGGACCCGGTTAAGGCGGCCTGGGACATCGGCTGCATCATTCGCTGGCTGGACTACAACGACACCTGGCTGGCCGCCGAGTGGGGCCATCCTTCCGACAACCTCGGTGCCATCCTGGCGGTGGCCGACCACCTCTCCCAGCGCCGCGTGGCCCAGGGCGAAGCCCCCCTGACCATGCGCCAGGTGCTGGAAGCCATGGTCATGGCCCACGAGATCCAGGGCGTCTTCGCCCTGGAAAACTCCTTCAACCGTGTCGGTCTCGACCACGTCTTCCTGGTCAAGCTGGCCTCCACCGCGGTCAGCGCCAAGCTGATGGGCGCCAACCGCGAGCAACTGCTGGCGGCGCTCTCCCACGCCTTCGTCGATGGCCAGGCGCTGCGCACCTATCGCCATGCGCCCAATGCCGGCAGCCGCAAGTCCTGGGCCGCCGGTGACGCCTCCAGCCGCGGCGTGCGCCTGGCCGACATCGCCCTGCGCGGCGAGATGGGCATTCCCGGCGTGCTCAGCGCACCCCAGTGGGGCTTCTACGACGTGCTCTTCAGCCACACCAACAAGGACCTGGCCACCAAGCCGGCCGACCAGCGCCAGTTCAGCTTTCCCCAGGCCTTTGGCAGCTACGTGATGGAACACGTACTGTTCAAGATCAGCTTCCCGGCGGAATTCCATGCCCAGACCGCCGCCGAAGCCGCAGTGATCCTGCATCCCCAGGTGCGCGATCGCGTCGATCAGATCGAGAAGATCGTGGTGACCACCCACGAATCGGCCATCCGTATCATCTCCAAGCAGGGCCCCATGGCCAATGCCGCCGATCGCGACCACTGCCTGCAGTACATGATCGCCGTACCGCTGCTGTTCGGCGACCTGGTCGCCGAGCATTACGAGGATGCCTTCCACCAGGCCCATCCGCGCATCGACCAGCTGCGCGAGAAGATGGAGATCGTCGAGGACGAGCGCTACAGCCGCGAGTACCTGGAAGCCGACAAGCGTTCCATCGCCAACGCCCTGCAGGTGTTCTTCACCGACGGCAGCAGCACCGAGAAGATCGCCGTGGAATATCCCATCGGTCATCGCCGTCGCCGCGAGGAGGGCATTCCGCTGCTGGAGCGCAAATTCCAGAGCAACCTGGCGACGCGCTTCCCGGCCGCTCGCTGCGCCCAGATCTTCGAGCTGTGCAAGGACCAGGCGGGACTGGAAGCCACTCCGGTGCATCGCTTCGTCGATCTGTTCGTTCTATGAAGAGAAGAGGTGACTCGCATGGCCCTGCAGGGCCATGCAGGATCAGGCGAGTCACCTCATAGGTGGGGCAGGGCGCGCCGGGTGGTCAATCACCCGGCGCGCCCTTTTTTCATGGCTAGCAGTAGCGATCCACATAGGCCGGCTGCTGCTGCCGACCGGCCAGGCGCCAGTGCTCCTGCAGGGCGGCGTGGACGCTCCTGATGAAGTTGTCGTCCGCCGCGGCCGACTTGCCGACGTAGCCGCCGCCCTTGTTGTAGGTCTTGAAGCGGATGCGCAGGCTGGGATGGCGCTCCTCGAACTGCTCGGGCGTCTCGCCGCCGGGCAGGCGGTCGACGTGCACCGCGCCGCTCTCGCAGACCCAGAGGATGTGGGTGTGGTTCTTGTCCTTGAGCCGGCCGAACAGTTGCTTGAGATCGTCCAGGCTGGGGTTGTCGTTCAGGTTCATGAGCGTGTCCTCCGCAGTGGCCGTGATCAATGGAACTGGTTCATGGTGTTGTCCTTGCCCGCCGCCTTGAGCGCGGCCTCCCCGGCAAAGTATTCCTTGTGGTCGTCGCCCATGTCCGAGCCGGCCATGTTCTGGTGCTTGACGCAGGCGATGCCCTGGCGGATCTCCTGGCGCTGCACGCCCTTGACGTAGGCCAGCATGCCTTCCTCGGCGAAGTAGCCCTTGGCCAGGTTGTCGGTGGACAGGGCCGCGGTGTGGTAGGTGGGCAGGGTGATCAGGTGGTGGAAGATGCCCGCTTCCCGCGCCGCATCGCGCTGGAAGCTCTGGATCCGCGCATCGGCCAGACGCCCCAGTTCGGTGTCGTCGTAGTCCACGCTCATCAGCTTGGCGCGGTCGTAGGCGGACACGTCCTTGCCTTCGGCCTGCAGGGCGTCGAACACCTGCTGACGGAAACTCAGGGTCCAGTTGAAGGAGGGGCTGTTGTTGTAGACCAGCTTGGCGTTGGGCACGACTTCGCGGATGCGGTCGACCATGGCCTTGATCTGGCCGACGTGGGGCTTCTCGGTCTCGATCCACAGCAGGTCGGCGCCGTTCTGCAGCGAGGTGATGCAGTCCAGCACCACCCGGTCCACGCCGCTGCCGGCACGGAACTGGAACAGGCCGCTGGCCAGACGCTTGGGCCGCAGCAGCTTGCCGCCGCGGCTGATCAGGACGTCGCCGTTGCCCAGCTGGCTGGCATCCACCTCATCGCAGTCGAGGAAGCCGTTGTACTGGTCGCCCAGATCGCCCGGCTGCTTGCTCACGGCGATCTGCTTGGTCAGGCCGGCGCCCAGGGAATCGGTACGGGCGACGATGACGCCCTCGTCCACGCCCAGCTCCAGAAAGGCGTAGCGCACCGCGTTGATCTTGGCCAGGAAGTCCTCGTGGGGCACCGTGACCTTGCCGTCCTGGTGACCGCACTGCTTCTCGTCGGAGACCTGGTTTTCCAGCTGGATGCAGCAGGCGCCGGCCTCGATCATCTTCTTGGCCAGCAGGTAGGTGGCCTCGGCGTTGCCAAAGCCGGCGTCGATGTCGGCGATGATCGGCACGACGTGGGTCTCGTAGTTGTCGATCTTCGCCTGGATGGCGGCGGCCTTGGCGTTCTCGTCGGCGGCGCGGGCGGCGTCCAGGTCGCGGAACAGCATGGCCAGCTCGCGGGCGTCGGCTTGGCGCAGGAAGGTGTAGAGCTCTTCGATCAGCGCCGGCACGCTGGTCTTCTCGTGCATGGATTGATCCGGCAGCGGGCCGAATTCCGAACGCAGCGCGGCGATCATCCAGCCCGACAGATAGAGGTAGCGGCCTTTCGTGCTGCCCAGGTGCTTCTTGATGGCGATCAGCTTCTGCTGCCCGATGAAACCGTGCCAGCAGCCCAGCGACTGGGTGTAGGCGCTGCTGTCGGCGTCGTAGGCGGCCATGTCCCGGCGCATGATGGCCGCGCAGTGGCGGGCGATGTCGAGACCGGTCTTGAAGCGATTCTGCAGGCGCATCCTCGCTGCGTATTCCGGATTGATGGCGCTCCAGTGATTGCCGGTGCTGTTCTTGAGGGCGGCGATGGCCTGAACGTCGTTCTCGTAAGCGGACATGAGTCGATCCTTCTCGATGAGGTTGGCTTGGGTACCAGTCTTTTCCCAACGTCCGGCAGCGGGATGGCGGTTGCCATCCGGATGCCGGTCGCGAAGGCGAAAGGTCAGCCCAGCTGTCGAGTCATGTCGCCGTACGTACCTGCATGGATCCGGACGTCACCTCTGGCGACGCTGCCTCGAGCAGCGCGGCATTTCAGTCGTCTTCTTTTGTAGTGCCTCTTGAGCATCACTACGCAAGACGGCCCGAGGGTCACCCGGAGCCCAGGCGCGACCCGCATGGATAGGGGGTTCGCGTCCGGTGCAGCTAGAGATTTGCAGGAGATCAGGCCGTCGTCAATCGGGTTTTGTAGTGCTTTCGTATAGTCACTACAAAAGTCGTAGACGCGGCCGTGAGTGGGTTTGGGGCGTCTATTGCTGACTCATGGGTCGCTGGCAGGGGCAAAATGGGAGTGCAAGCCACGGCGCTGGCCGTGACCCTGCGGTCACTCGGAAGGTGATCCGACGCCCACCGGTATCTGCCCCTGGTGAGGGGCAGCTACGGGGGCGGCGGGTGCGACTGGCCGGTCAGTGCCGACGAACGGTAAGTCCCTGCGGCCTAGGATGACGTGGCGGCGGTGAGGCCGGTGAGGGTATCGGCGATGTCCTTGGTACGATGGGAGGTCTGGGCGGTGAGCCGCCCGGATTCGCGCAGGACGGCGAGCAACTCCTGCAGCGAGCCCACGTCCTCGGCCTGGCCGGCGATATGGGCGCCGACCTCGCTGATGGCGCGGGACAGCTGGTCGATGTCGGCGCCGATCTCGGCGGCGTTCTTGTGAGTGATGGCCGCCAGGTTGCGCACCTCGTCGGCCACCACCGCGAAGCCGCGACCGCTCTCGCCGGCGCGCGCCGCCTCGATGGCCGCGTTGAGCGCCAGCAGGTTGGTCTGGCCGGCGATCTGCTGGATCACCTGGACGATGGACTGGATGCGCAGACTCGACTGGCTCAGTTCGTTGGCGCTGCGCACCACGTCCTCGGCCTGTTCGGTGAGGTGCTGCACGGTGCTGTCGGCCTGGCGGGTGACCTCGCCCTGCTGCAGGATGTTGCCCGCCAGATCGTCCATGCTGCTGTGCAGTTCGCCGGAGTAGTGCCGCAGCTGTTCGCCGATCTCCTGGCGACTCTGGTGGGCCTGGCGCAGGACCTGACCCAGATCGGCGAGGCCGCCGAACACCGCCTGGATGGAGTCGTCGAGGCCCTGGGCATCCACCACGCCGGTGAAGTTCTGCCGCTTGAATTCGTTGATCTGATTGACCACCACCTGGCTCAGGCCGGCCAGCTTCTTGATCTGCCGGCGCAGGAAGAAGGCCTTGAACTCGCCGTAGTGGGCGGCGAAGTTGTCGACGTAGTCGTCGCGGAAGGGCGCGCCTTCGGGGGTGCGGAAAAAGAACACCGCGGTGAGCGTCTGGTTGAGATTCAGGCCAAGGATCTCGCCAAAGGTGGAGAAGCCCACCACCGGCGTCTGGCCGAACACCTCGCCCATGCGCGGCAGCTCGGCGCCATTGTTGGCGCGGCGCAGGATGCAGTCGTTGAGCACGCCCACCAGCGGGGTGCCGCTCTTGCCCTGCAGGAAACGCGCGAAGTCCTGGCGGGTGGTGTCCACCAGCGAGGTGCGCTTGACCATCACCAGCTCCTCACCGGGCGCCACGTCGCAGAACAGGTGGATGCGCTCGCGCGCGTAGTCGATGCGGGCGATGGAGCGGACGAACAGCTCCTCGCCCACGCGGATGGCGAAGGAATAATCCGCCAGGCGCTGCTCCAGCTGTTCGGCGCGGCAGCTCAGGGCCTCGCAGAGGGCCGCCACCATGCTCTTGATCTGGCCACGACTGTCGACCACCTGGCTGATGTAGCGCTCTTCCAGCGAGGCGGTGAGGACACTGAGGCTGAGCGGCGTGGCGCTGAAATTCTGGCTCTTGAAGACCCCGAAGCGGGTGTTCCTGGCCATCTTCAGAAAGACCAGCTGGGCATGATTTTCATAGGCCTGGCGGCCATCGTGCAGCAGCGTCTGGCGGAAGTCGCCCTTGCCGCCGGCGGAGCCGCCGACGAACAGGCAGGGGAAGCGGCCGGACTCGTACAGTGCCTCCATGAAGAAGGATTCCGAGGCGGACAGGCCGTCGAACAGCACGAAGGCCAGGGTATCGCGGTGATCGATGGGCGTGCGCACCTGCAGGCGCTTGAGCGACTCGGTCAGGCGGGCGAGGCGTTCCTTCATGCTGCGCCGCGGTCCGCGGCGGCGGATGTCCTCGCTGTCCAGCGGCACGTGCACCACCTCGGCCGAGGCGATGACCGAGGCGTCGAAGAATTGCAGCACCAGCCGGTCCCAGGCGCCGTCGGCGGCGCAATACAGGCGCTGCTCGCTGCCGCAGAGTTCGCCGGAGGTGGTGCACAGGCTGATGGACGCCGCGGGGAAGCGTCCGGCCAGTTGCCGGGCGATGGCGTCCAGGTCCAGGTGCGGCGAGACGAAGCCGGCGATGTAGGTGGGCTTGAGGGCGACGCCGCCGAGGCGGTCGCCTAATTCGCGAGCGGAGCAGGTCAGGCTGAACACGCCGCTACCGCCCTGGCGGGCACGCGCGCCGAAGCGTTGCAGAAACCCCATGATTGTTCCTCTTGTCTGGCAGGCTGGGAAAGGGAGCTCACCCAGGCATCGGCGCGTTTGGCGGCGGCTTGATAGGGGTGTGCGTCCAGGCCGCAGGCTCGCGGGCAAGAGGGCTCGGGGGTGGGGAAGGGAAGGGGGCTCTGGCACGAGCCTTGGCGCGCTAAGCGCCGTGCCCGGAGGCGCCCGGGGTCAGGCGACCAGCGGTCATGGCTGGCGCCCGGAGTCGAGCCCGGGCCGCGAGTCCCGGCTGTCGTGCTCGGCCAAGGCTTCGGCCCCGGTCAGCTGGCGGCGCGAGTGCGTGAAGCAGTACCAGGCCGGCTGTTCCTCGATGAAGATCTCGCTGTCCAGCACCCAGTCCGCGCCCTCGAGCAGGCCGACCGGAATGGCGTAGTGCGGCTCGGCCTTGAGGCGGTAGAACAGGTGGGTGCCGCAGTGGCGACAGAAGCCGCGCTCGGCCCAGGCGGACGAGGCATGGACGGTCAGGGCGTCGCCGCCACCGATCACCGGCGGGTGGGCGCATTCCACCGCCAGCAACGGGCCACCGCCCCAGCGGCGACAGGTCCGGCAATGGCAGGCGGAAACGGCGAGGGTATCGAGGCGACAGTCCAGCTGAACAGCGCCGCACAGGCACTGGCCGTGACGTTCCAGGGGCAGGGACAAGGCGCTATCCTCAGGAGGCAGGAAGTCTGCAGGATAGCCGGTTGGAGGCAGGGCGGGGAGGGTGCTCCCGCCGTGAGCGGGAGCACCGGCGCGATCAATCTTCGCGGCTGGTGACTTCCACCAGGTGATAGCCGAACTGGGTCTTTACCGGACCCTGGACCTGGTGCAGCGGCGCGCTGAACACCACGGTGTCGAATTCCTTGACCATCTGGCCCGGGCGGAAGGTGCCCAGGTCGCCGCCCTGGCGGCTGGAGGGGCAGCTGGAGTTGTCCTTGGCCACCTGGGCGAAGTCGGCGCCCCCTTCGATGGCGGCTTTGAGTTCGTTGCACTTGGCTTCGTCGGAAACCAGGATGTGGCGGGCAGAGGCTTTGGCCATGGGAGAGACTCCTGTTGAATGAGCCGGCGAGCCTACCCCAATCACCCTTGCAAGCAAACTGCCATCCGTTCCTCGGTTGGCCCGTCGCCTGGCTTGCGCCTCGGGTTCAGGCCGGGTACATAGCGCTTCCCTGTTTTCCGGATCCGCTCGCGCATGCCTCGTCTATCTGTCTTTTCCCTGTTGCTGACTACCGGCCTGCTGGCCCAGGCCGCCCTGGCCGCGACGCCCGAGGAGGCGCGGCTGGTCAGCCTGATCAACGCCTATCGCGCCGCGCCCCAGGGCTGTCCCGGCACCCGCGCCGCGGCGCCCCTCACCGCTGACGGTCGCCTGGCGGCGGTGCGCCTGACCGGTCGTGATCGGCTGCAGAGCGATCTGCGCGCTGCGGGTTATCAGGCGTCCGCGGTGCAGGTGATCATGCTGGCAGGCGCGCCTACTGCCCAGGCGGCCATGGCCGGGCTGCGCCAGCAGTATTGCCGACCGCTGGCCAGCAGTGACTATGCGCAGATCGGGGTAAGCCAGCAGGGACCGCGCTGGCAACTGGTGCTGGCGCGGCCGGTGGTGAGCGCCGGCCTGGGCGACTGGCAGACCGCCGGCAAGGCGGTGCTCGCCGAGGTCAATCGCGCCCGGGCCCAGGCGCGCACCTGCGGCACCCGCCGCTTCGCCGCCACCACGCCGTTGCGCTGGAATCCGGCGCTGGCCAATGCCGCCCTGGCCCACAGCCAGGACATGGCCGGGCGCGACTACTTCTCCCACACCGCCCCCGGTGGCGGCACCGTGGCCGAACGGGTAGCCAGGCAGGGTTACGGCTGGACCCGCATCGGCGAAAACATCGCTGCCGGCGCCGGTTCGGTCACCCAGGCGATGCAGGGCTGGCTGGCGAGTCCGGGCCACTGCGCCAATCTGATGAATCCGGAATTCACCGAAATGGGCGCGGCCTATGCCCTGAATCCGCGCAGCACCCACAGCCTCTACTGGACCCAGGTGTTTGGCCGGCCGCGCTAGGCGCTGTACGAAAAGTGCCTGCACTCGGTGATGCGTCGTTGAAAAAGCCTTCGGAATGCTCGTTTACCATTCGTAAACTCGGTCGCGAGCCCGGTCCGCTTCCTCAGGCTTCTTTTCGCCTCGCCTGACCTTCGCTCGGCGACCTTTCGCGCAGCGCCTAGGTCGGGTATTCGGCGATCTCGATCAGGTTGAGGTCGGGATCGCGCACATAGACCGAGCGAATCGGTCCGGTGGCGCCGGTGCGCGCCACCGGGCCTTCGATGATCGGCCAGCCTTCGTGCTGCAGATGGGCGATCACTCGCTCCAGCGGCTCACGGGCGATGAAGCAGAGGTCGAGGGCGCCCGGCACCGGCAGGTGGGCCTTGGGTTCGAATTCGTGCCCCCGCTCGTGCAGATTGATCTTCTGATTGCCATAGCGCAGCGCCTTGCGCCCCGCGCCGAATGTCTCCAGGCGCATACCCAGCACCCGGGTGTAGAAATCCTCGCAGGCGGCGAGGTCCGTGGTGGTCAGGACCAGATGGTCCAGATGGTCGATCAGCATGGCGGTCTCCGCGTCGGGACGGGTAGCTCACTGTGCCAGTCCCGGGCGCGGCGCACCATCACTTGGCGTGGGCCTTGATCCAGCGGTTGAGCTGGTCGATTTCCTTCTGCTGGGCCTGGATGATGTCCTCGGCCAGCTTGCGCATCTCCGGGTCCTTGCCGTGCTGGAGCTGGTAGCGAGCCATGTCGACCGCGCCCTCGTGGTGGGCCAGCATGCCCTTGGCGAAGGCCAGGTCCGGGTCCTTGGCCTTGAGGCCTTCTTCCATGCCTTGGTGCATGGTCTCCATGCTCTTCTGCATGTCCTGGTGGGCCGGATGCTGGGCCTCGGCGGCCTGGGCGACGCCGCCCGCCAGCAAGGTGAGGGCGAGCAGGGTGGAGGTAAGGGCAATACGCATGTGCAGAGCTCCTGACTGGGCTGACGACGCCGAGGCTAGAGCTTGCCCCTGGGGCAAGGTCAATGACCCGCTGCCTTTCGCCACCAGCCTGACCCGGGTAAAAGGTTTCGCGATGTTTTGTCGCAGCGACAGGCAGCTGCCAGGCTTGTCCCTGGGCAAAAAAGCCCCGCCGATCAGGCGGTTGGGTATTCTGACCGGCTGCTCGCGGCCGCCAGGCGCAACTGCAGGTGGTTGTGAGGGTCCGAAGCAACAGCGTAGAATTTTTACCACATCCAATTCCAATCCCTACCTACAGCAGACTTCTCGCTCGCGATCAGGCATCGCAGGCGGGTCAAGCCTTTGCTCGTGGGTTTTCGTCGTCGGCTTTCTGCCTGGAAGTCGCTGTCCACCCTTTCGCTCTGGAGTAGAAGACCCCCCATGGATGCTACCGCCGAAGCCCGGAAATCCAGCTGGTCCGGTGTCATCGCCCTGGCCCTGGCCGCCTTCATCTTCAACACCACGGAATTCGTCCCGGTGGCGCTGCTCAGCGACATCGGCCGCAGTTTCGACATGCGTCCGTCGCAGGTCGGGTTGATGCTGACCATCTATGCCTGGGTGGTCGCCCTGATGTCGCTGCCGATGATGCTCGCCACCCGCTCCATCGAGCGGCGCCGCCTGCTGATGTTCGTCTTCATCGTCTTCGTTGCCTGCCACGGCCTCTCCGGAGTGGCCTGGAGCTTCGAGGTGCTGGTGGCCAGCCGCATCGGCATCGCCTTTGCCCATGCGGTGTTCTGGTCGATCACCGCCTCGCTGGCGGTGCGCATCGCCCCGGCCGGCAAGCAGACCCAGGCGCTCGGCCTGCTGGCCACCGGCACCTGCCTGGCCATGGTGCTGGGCATTCCGCTGGGTCGGGTACTGGGCGAGTTGCTCGGCTGGCGCTACACCTTCGTCGCCATCGCGGCGTTGGCGGTGGGTACGGTCCTGTGGCTGGCGCGCAACCTGCCGCTGCTGCCCAGCGAGAACTCCGGTTCCCTGGCCAGCCTGCCGGTGCTGTTCAAGCGCCCGGCGCTGCTGTGCATCTACCTGCTCACTACCCTGGTGGTGACCGCCCACTTCACCGGCTACAGCTACATCGAGCCCTTCGCCGTGGAAGTGGCGGGCATGGGCGGCATGCAGATCACCGCCTTGCTGCTGCTGTTCGGCGGTTCCGGCGTCATAGGTTCGCTGCTGTTCAGCCGCTACAGCCTGAGATTCCCCAATGGCTTCCTGGTCGCGGCCATCGCCGGCATCGCCCTGTCGCTGCTGTTGCTGCTGCCCTTCGCCTGGAAGAGCTTCATGCTGGAAGGGCTGAGCGTGGTCTGGGGCATCGCCATCATGAGTTTCGGCCTGGCGCTGCAATCCAAGGTGCTGGCGCTGGCCAAGGACGCTACCGACGTCGCCATGGCGCTGTTCTCCGGCATCTACAACGTCGGCATCGGCGGCGGCGCCCTGCTCGGCAGCGTGGTGGGGACCCATGTCGGCATGCCCTACATCGGCCTGGTGGGTGGCAGCCTGGCGGTGGCCGGCCTGCTGTTCGCGATCTTCATGACGCGGCGCTACACCGAGCAGCTCAACGCCAATCCGCTGTAAGGCCCGCGGGCGCCTCCTCGACGAGGCGCCCCGGCCACGCGACCCGGGGGTCGCGAACTGTCTGCCGGGCCGCGTCCGCCAGTCGTGGAGCAGCCCGGGACGAAGCGCTAAGCTGCGGACACCTGGCGCTCCGGCCAGGCTGCCGGATGCGCTCGCCATGAATCGACTGCTGTTCAATCTCTTCGTCTGGACCAAGGTGCCCATCGCCAAGATCGCCGGCCTGCGCCTGCGGCACCTGGACGATGCCGGCTGCCAGATGCAGGTCACCCATGGCTGGCTGAATCAGAATCCCTTCAAGAGCATGTTCTGGGCGGTGGAGGGCATGGCGGCGGAATTTTCCACCGGCATCCTCGCCGACCGGCACATTCGCCGTTCCGGCAGCCGCTACGCCATGCTGGTGGTGGCCATGAGCGCGACCTTCAGCAAGAAGGCCGTGGGCACCCTCGTCTTTCGGTGCGACCAAGGCGCGGCCATCGCCGCAGCGCTGGTGCGCGCCCGGGAGACCGGCGAGCCGCAGCAGGTCGAGCTGCGAAGCGTAGGCACCGACGAAAGCGGTGAGCAGGTGTCGGAGTTCTTCTTTACCTGGAGCTTCAAGGCGCGGGTGCCGCTAGGGACGTCCCGGTAGGAGCGACTGTCTTTATCGCGGCCACTCCTATAGGAATATCCGTTTCACGTAGGAGCGGCCCATGGCCGCGATCGGCAGCGTGATCCACGGGCAGGATGCTTCGAGGGGTGGATAAGGCTTCGCCGTTATCCACCCTACGCGGTTGATCGCGGCCATGGGCCGCTCCTACGGTTACCATGGTACCTGTGGCAGGCGGACCGCCATGGCCGCGATTGGTAGCGTGACCCCCCGGTG
This sequence comes from Pseudomonas oryzihabitans, assembly GCF_014522265.1. GTDB lineage: Bacteria > Pseudomonadota > Gammaproteobacteria > Pseudomonadales > Pseudomonadaceae > Chryseomonas > Chryseomonas aestiva. Next base: position 96,455 of record NZ_CP017024.1, on the reverse strand, counting down.
GCTTTCCGCGCCGCCTAACGCCCGAAGCGCCCACTGCGCCGCTCGCCCCGTCCCTGGCGGCGCTCGCCCTTGCCTTTGCCCTGACCCTTTTCCTGGCCGCGTGGCCGCCGCCGGCGCGACAACTCCCGGGTGATGGCGTCGTTGAGCAGGTCGCGATGGTCCTGGCCGCGTTCCAGCGCCGGAAACAGCTCGGGCAGGCTGCGCGACAGGTGCAGATAGGTCTCCACCACGTGCAGGGCGCTTTCCAGCCCGGCGAGATCGGTGCCCATGGGGATGCGCGGCAGGTCCACCGGCTCGCCACGGGCGACGCTGCGCAGCCAGCGCTGGGCCTGGCCGCTGGCCGGGCCTTCCAGGCCGCCGCGGATCGGCGTGCAGGCGAAGATCCAGCGCAGCTGGAAATCGACGCCGGGCAGGTCGATCAGCTTGATCCACTCGGCCAGCTCGTCGGGCAGTACCGAGACGAAGGCGTCGCCATAGTTGATGTTGCGATTGAAGGTCAGCCAGGTGCGCAGCAGGCTGGGCTCTTCCATGAACTCGGACAGCGCGCGCAGGTGCTCCAGACTCGGCCGCACCTGGAACTGGTGCAGGTCAACCGGATCGTCCGGACTGTGGAACAGCCGCTTGATATTGCGCAGCACATGGGGCTCCAGCGCGGTGATCTCGCCTTCGGCATGGTGACCGAAGCGCCCGGCGCGCCCGCCGATCTGCTTGACCTCCTGCACCCGCAGTGGACGATTCTCCACCCCGTCGAATTTCTCATCGGTGTAGAAGCACAGGGTGTGGGCCGGCAGGTTGAGGCCCATGCCCACCGCATCGGTGGCGACCATGATCTCGGTCTCGCCTTCGCGGAAGCGGCGTGCCTGCTCCCGGCGCACTTCCGGCGAGAGGGCGCCGTAGACCACCGAGACCCGGCGGCCGGCCATCTCCAGCAGGCCCTTGAGTTCCAGCACCACTCGCCGGCTGAAGGCCACCAGCAGCGAACCCGGTTCCAGGCGTTCCAGGGTGGTGGCGTGGCGCGCCACCGTGACCGGTGACAGGCGCTTGGTAGGCTTGATCTCCAGACGGTCCTCGCACAGGGCGCTGAGGGTGCGCAGCGAGGGTTCGATCAGCGCCGGACCGGTCATCAGCAGGCGTTTGGTGTGGGCACTGACCAGGGCATCGACCCAGGCCCAGCCGCGCTGCGGATCGGCCAGCATCTGCACCTCGTCGACCACCACCACCTCCCACTGCTGGCGGCGGAAGCGGGCGAATTCCTCGACGGTGCAGCAGAAGTGGGTGGCGCCCGGACGGATGATCTCCTCCTCGCCGGTGACCAGCGAGCAGGGTACGCCGAGGGATTCCAGGCGCTCCTGGTTTTCCAGGGCCATCAGCCGCAGCGGCGAGAGGTAGATGGCATGGGTCACCGCCGCCATGGCCTCGATGGATCTGTGGGTCTTGCCGCTGTTGGTGGGGCCGAGCAGAGCGGTCCAGGTGCGGGTCAGCCGCCGGGCCGGATAGTTCTGGTGGTACTGGCCGAAGCGCGGGTTGTTTTCCAGCAGCACGGCGAAGGCCATCTTCTCGCGCTGCTGGGCCACCGCATGGCGCAGGGCGCGGCGCAGCTTGTCGGCTTCCAGGCGCATCAGCTCCTGCAGACGCGGCGTGCCCAGCTGGTGCAGGTCGAAGTCCAGGGCGTCGGCTTCGCCCACCAGCACGGCGAAACGCTCGCGCAGGTCCCTCTCGGCTTCGGCCCTGAGCGCGGCGACATCGGCAGCGCCGAGCAGGCGGCCCTGGTTGGCCGCCAGCCGCCGGGGATCTCCAGGCGAATATCATCGTGGGTCAGGACCACGTTGAATCTCAGTTCGTGGCGCGTCTCGTTGAGCACCTCCACCGCCCGCGGCAGGAAGTCGTCCAGACGGATCAGCGCCTGGGGCACCCGCTCCAGCACCCGCTGGCGATCCTCGTCGGCCATCTCGGCGAAGGGCACCGCCAGGAGGCCCAGACGCTCGCGCACAGCATCACCCAGGCGCTCGCTGACCGCGGCGGCGAAGGCTTCGGCGCAAGCGCTGTCAGTCAGATTGAGCGCCCAGTGGGGTTCGAGCAATTCGCTTGCCGCGCCGCCGGTAAAGAGCTTTTCACTGCCGAAGACATCCACCGCATAGCCGAAGGTCTTGCCGGCACTGAGCAGCGCCTTGCCCAGCAGGCTGTCGGGATCGGGCGCGCTGCCTGCAGCAACCGCGGCGGTTTCGTCCAGACCCAGCCAGAAGGCCTTGGCGATCCGCCCCAGGTGCGGCAGGGGATAACCCGAATAGGGCTTGAACCAGAGTTCCTGGTGCTGTTGCCTGGCGACGAAGTCGGGATGGGTGCGGCCGGCCCAGTCGAGGAAGCGCTGCAGGCGTTCGAGGCGGCGTTGCTTGCGGAGGCGGTGATCGCTCATGCGAGGAGAGATTTTCCTTGGGGACTATAGGGCATGGGACCCCGGCGATGGGCACGGGGTCACGGCTGCGCGCGCCATTCGGCAGATAGGGGGCACCGTGGCTGCGTTTGCGCAGTCTCCATCACAAGGGTGGCGTTCGCCACCCGCTCTCCTTCTTCTGTTCTGGATCACGCTACCCACATGACATTTCTCGTCTGGGTCGGGGTATTGGGATCGCTGTTGATGATCCTGGCCCTGACATCCGCTTATCTGCGCTGGCTGCCGGTCACCACCTCGGTGGTCTGTCTGGCCTTCGGCATGCTCATCAGTCCCATCGGCCTGGGGCTCGCCGAGGTCAACTTCCAGGAGTCGGCGACCTGGATCGGCCACCTCACCGAGGTGGCCGTGCTTTTCTCACTGTTCGTCAGCGGCCTCAAGCTGCGCCTGTCCTTTCATCGCTCCTCCTGGCACGGCGCCTACCTGCTGGCCGGGCCGGTGATGATCCTCAGCATCGCCGGGGTTTGCCTGGTGGCCCACTATCTGCTCGGCCTGCCCTGGGGCGTGGCCCTGCTGATCGGCGCCATCCTCGCACCCACCGATCCGGTGCTGGCCGGGCTGGTGCAGGTCAACCATGCCCAGGATTTCGACCGGGTGCGCTTCGGTCTCTCCGGCGAGGCGGGTCTCAACGACGGCACCGCCTTTCCCTTCGTGCTGCTCGGCCTGCTGCTCCTGCAGCACGGCGAACTGCAGTGGGGCTGGACCCTGGAGTGGTTCCTCAAGAATGTGGTCTGGGGCGTGCCGGCGGGCCTGCTGCTGGGCTATTTCATGGGCAAGGGGGTCGGACGGCTGATGATCTTCCTGCGCACCCGGCATGGCGACAGCACCATCTCGCCCAATGACTTTCTCGCCCTGGCGCTGATCGCCCTGTCCTATGTGCTGGCCGACGAGATCGGCGCCTTCGGCTTTCTCTCGGTGTTCGCCGCCGGCCTGGGCCTGCGCCAGGCCGAGGTGCAGACCTCCGGCCATGCGGAAGTGCCTTCCGAGCACCTGGCGCAGCCGGTAATCGGTCATCTCACCGGCGCGCCGGAGCGCGCCACCGTCGCCAGCGCGGAGGACATCGAAGAGCCGCGGATGGCGGCCGGGGTGATGATGGGTGACATGCTCGCCTTCGGCAGCCTGGTGGAGCGCTCCTTCGAGGTGCTGCTGGTGACCCTGCTCGGAGTGGTGCTGATCACCCACTGGGACAGCCGCGCGCTGCTGCTGGGCGCCTTGCTGTTCGTGGTTATCCGCCCGCTGGGCGTGGCCACCATGCTGCCCTTCACGCGCATCGATCGCCACCAGGGTGCGCTGATCGGCTGGTTCGGCATCCGTGGCATCGGTAGCCTGTATTATCTGTGCTACGCGCTCACGCATCACGTCACGGCCGACTGGGCCGGGACCATCGTCGACCTGACCCTGTCGGTGGTGGCCTTGAGCATCGCGGTCCACGGGATTTCCATCCAGCCGCTGCTCGACCGCTACGAGCGCCTCACTGCCCGTCGCGAGGGCTCGGCGAGACCCTGAGCCCGTTTGCGACCCATACCGGAGGACGCATGTATCACGGCGAACGTCTCAATGCCTGGACCCATCTGGTCGGCGCCCTGCTGGCCCTGGCCGGCGCCATCACCCTGGTGGTGCTGGCCAGCCTGCAGGGCGATCCCTGGCGCATCGTCAGCGTGGCCATCTACGGAGTCGCGCTGGTGATCCTCTACAGCGTCTCGACCCTCTACCACAGCGTGAAGGGGCGCGCGAAACGCCTGCTGCAGAAGCTCGATCACCTGTCGATCTATCTGCTGATCGCCGGCAGCTACACGCCGTTCTGCCTGGTCACCCTGCGCGGGCCCTGGGGCTGGACGCTGTTCGGCATCGTCTGGGGCCTGGCGCTGATCGGCATGGCGCAGGAGCTCAAGCCGCGCTCGGAGGCGCGCATCCTGTCGCTGGTGATCTACGCCGTCATGGGCTGGATCGTGCTGGTGGCGGTGGGACCGCTGCTGGATCGCCTGGGCGGTGAAGGCTTCGCCTGGCTGGCGGCCGGCGGCGTGCTCTATACCGTGGGCATCCTGTTCTTCGTCTTCGACGATCGCTTCCGCCACTGGCATGGCATCTGGCATGGCTTCGTCATGGCCGGAAGCGCGCTGCACTTCGTCGCCATTCTCAGGTACGTGCTACCGGCGCCCTAGGGCGGTCTTGAGGCGCTCGTCACAGATAGGATGGCCGCTGGCCATCCCTGGCGAACCTCCGGGGGACGCCCGGGTTCAGAGCTAGCTGAACCCGATCCCCGAGCGTTGCTTTCCCGAAAACGAAGAAAAAGAGGAAGGTGAAACGTGTTCATCCGTCCCAGATCCCTCGTATTGCTCCTGTTGCTCGCCTGCAGCGCCTGCCAGGAAAAGGATGCCAAGACCGTCGCCGCGCCAATCAAGAAGGAAGCCAGCTTCGAACAGCGCGGCAAGGCCTCCTTCTATGCGCGCAAATTCCATGGCAAGGAAACCGCCAGTGGCGAGACCTTCAACAACAACGAGCTGGTCGCCGCTCACAAGACCCTGCCGCTTGGCACCCGGGTCAAGGTGACCAACCTGGAAAACGATCGCGCCGTGGTGGTGCGCATCAACGACCGCGGCCCCTATATCCGCGGCCGCATCATCGATCTTTCGCGCGCCGCTGCCCGGCGGGTGGACATGGTCGACGACGGCACCACCGCGGTGAAGGTGGAAAAGCTGGAGTAGCGACCCTCAACGGATCCAGACGGTCTGGTCCTTGCCCTGACGCTTGGCCCGATAGAGCCCTTCGTCCGCCTGGCGCAGCAATTCGTTCAGCGACAGCTCCGGCGTGAGCTGTAGCGCCCCGGCACTGAAGCGGATACCCAGGGGCTCGGCTTCAGCCAGGCGCCTGCGCAGGGTTTCCAGCAGCTGACTGACCCGCGCCTCGTCGAGGTCGCGGATCAGCAGCCCGAATTCCTCGCCGCCCAGCCGGCCGCCTTGCAACCGCGGATCGAGTTGATCGAGTTGCCGCGCCGTGGCGAACAGCACCTGGTCACCGACCTGATGGCCGTGGCGGTCGTTGATCTCCTTGAAGTTGTCGATGTCGAGCATGACGAAATGCCTGGGCGCCTGCCCGCTCTCGCCGCGGGCCGCGTCGACCCGCTCGAGGAGCTTGCGGCGGTTGGCGATTCCGGTGAGTTCATCGGTCTCCGCGAGAATCCGATAGCGCTCCTTGAGAATGAAGGTCCGCCGCATCCACTGGCTGTTGGCGTGGTTGTAGGCGATGCCGATGGCCAGGGTGGCGCCTACCAGCAAACCGACCAGTTGCACCGGCATGGCGGCGGGTATCAGCTGGGCCTGACCGGCGAAGAGGATGAAGGCGGCGCCGGCGAGGGTGGTCAGGTAGTGGGAGAGGCGATAGGTCAGGCCGCAGGTGCCCAGCACGACGACGATGGCGATGGGGAGATTCCAGTAGTGACCCAGGGCGCCGCCATCCTGGATCTGGATGCGAAAGGCGAGGATGAGCGCCCAGATGTTGCCCGTGAAGGTCAGACTCATCATGCGCGCGCTGCGCGCCACGCTGAGCAGGGCGCTGATCCCCAGCAACAGCAGCATCAGCGCGAAATAGCGCGCCTTGTAGGGACTGCCGATCAGCGGATTGCTCCACAGACTCAGCGGCCACATCGCCAGCATCAGGGGCTGCAACACCAGCAGGGGCGTGCGCAGCACCCGGCGGACATGCTGTTCATAGCGAATATCGTCGTCCATCGACATCTCGGAAAGGGGTAGGGCCGCTGGACGATGGCAAATCGGCCGATGGCTCGGCCAGGGTGCGTCACTGTAATGGCTAAGTGCTAGCGCTTCCAAGTAGGGCAGGGGTGCTATTGCCCGCCTTAGAGCGGTTTGTCTATGGCCGGCCTGACTGTATGGCCAGCCTGGCGCGGCACTGTATCTGGCCGACGCCCGCCCGTGAGGCCGAGACTCTCGCTTCACCCCGCGCCTCTGGTAGCCCCATGCACCTCGCCATCCTCACCTTCGACGGCTTCAACGAACTGGACTCCCTGATCGCCCTGGGCCTCCTCAATCGCATCAAGCGTCCGGACTGGCGGGTCTCGCTGATGGCGCCGACCCCCTGCGTGACCTCCATGAACGGCGTTCGCCTGGAGCGTCAGGCCGGCTTCGACGAACTGGCGGACTGCACCGCCGTGCTGGTGGGCAGTGGCAGCCGTACCCGGGAACTGGCGCGAGACGCCGCCCTGCTGGAACAGTTGGCGGTGCTCGACCCCGAACGCCAGCTGATCGGCGCCCAGTGCTCCGGCACCCTGTTGCTGGCGCGCCTCGGCCTGCTCGACGGTGTACCCGGCTGCACCGATCTCACCACCAGGCCCTGGGTGCAGGAAGCCGGCATCGAGGTGCTGGCGCAACCCTTCTTCGCCCGCGGCAACCTGGCCACCGCCGGCGGCTGCCTGGCCTCCAGCTACCTGGCGGCCTGGGCCATCGCCCGGCTGCTGGGCCGCGAGGCCGCGGCCGAGGCGCTGCATTACGTGGCACCGGTGGGCGAGAAGGAGGACTATGTGCAGCGCGCGCTCGGCAATATCGAGCCCTATCTCAGCCATCCATCCCGGGAGGTCGCCTCGGCATGCTGAAAATTCTCGGTCGCGTCTCTTCGATCAACGTCCGCAAGGCGCTCTGGTGCCTCGACGAACTGGGCCTGGGCTATGAGCGCGAGGACTGGGGCGCCGGCTTTCGCTCGGCGCAATCCGCCGAGTACCTGCAGTGGAATCCCAATGGCCAGATCCCGGTCCTACTGGATGGCGACTTCGTGCTCTGGGAATCCAACAGCATCCTGCGCTACCTGGCCAATGCCCATGGTGGCGAAGCGTTGTATCCCACCGCGCCGCGCGCCCGGGCGCGGGTCGATCAGTGGCTGGACTGGCAGGCCTGCGAACTCAATCCGGCCTGGAGCTACGCCTATCTGGCCCTGGTGAAGCAGCAGCCGCCGCAGCCCGATCCGCAGCGCCTGGCGCAAGGTGTCGCCGCCTGGAACGGGCGCATCGCCATTCTGGAAGCGCACCTGGCGCAGCACGGCCCCTATGTGGCCGGCGAACACTTCAGCCTGGCCGACATCGCCCTCGGCCTGTCGCTGCACCGCTGGCGGTGCACTCCGATCGAGCGCTTCGCGACGCCGGCAATCGCGGCCTATCTCGAACGTCTGGCCACGCGCCCGGCCTGGGCCTGCTATGCCAGCGACGCCACGCCCTGAGACGCAGCGTCCGGCCTAGTGGGCCGACTCCTCCGGCTGGCTCTTCTCAGTAGGAGGGAACAGCGGATTGCCGCAGCGATTGCAAAAGGAGGAGTCGGGCTCGTGGGTAGGCTTCTGGCAGCGTGGACAGTCGCGCTGTAGCGTGGCGCTGCGCATGGCGTTGGCCAGCTCCGCGGTAAAGATGCCGGTGGGCACGGCGATGATCGAATAACCGGTGATCATGATCATGCCCGCCAGGGTCTGGCCCAGCGCCGTCTTGGGCACCATGTCGCCGAAGCCCACGGTGGTCAGGGTCACCACCGCCCAGTAGATGCTGCGCGGGATGCTGGTAAAGCCGTTGGCCGGTCCTTCGATGACGTACATGAAGGTGCCGAACATGGTCACCAGGGTGCAGATGGCCAGCAGGAAGACGGTGATCTTCTGCCGGCTGCTGCTCAGCGCCACCATCAGGAAATCTGCCTGGCTCAGGTAGGGCGTTAGCTTGAGCACGCGGAACACCCGCATCATCCGCAGCACCCGGATGACGAGGAAATACTGGGCATCGGGCATCAGCAGGGCGATAAAGGCCGGCAGCACGGCCAGCAAATCGATGAAGCCATAGAAACTGGTGACGTACTGGCGTGGCCGGGGCGCGCAGATCACCCGCAGCAGGTATTCGATCGCGAAGAGACCGGTAAAGATCCATTCCAGCCCATAGAGCCAGCTGCCGTAGCGCAGATGGATGGCCTGGATGCTGTCCAGCATCACCACGCCCAGGCTGGCCATGATGACCGCCAGCAGCAGGGTGTCGAAGAGTCTTCCGGCCGGGGTGTAGGTGTGGAAGATGATGATGTACAGGCGCTCGCGCCAGGTGCCTGGGCGAGGGTAGGGATCCATGGGAGCTCCTTAGCAGGGATATCCAACGGATCAGCATAGCAAGACCCTTCCCGTGGACCGAGTGAAAGCGCCCTAGAGCCGCGCGGCCACCTCGGTGGTCGCCAGCAGATGCTGGAAGCCTTCCAGCAGCGCCGTTTCCGCCTGGGTCATGCGCTGCTCGCGGTGCCAGAGCAGGTGCACGTCGACATCGGCCACGCCTTCGCCAGGCGGCAGTCGCCAGAGTTCGCCGGCGGCCACGTCATCGGCCACTACATGCTGGGGCAGACAGCCGATGCCGTAACCGGCGCCGACCAGGCGGCGGATTTCTTCGAGGCTGGGTGAGGAAGCGACGATCCGTCCGGTGAAGCCCTGCTGATCGCGAAAGATGGTGAGCGGCGAGAGGCTGCCGCCAATCTGGTCGCTGGTGAAACTGACGAAGTTCTCGCCCTGCAGATCGGCCAGCGACAGGTCACTGCGTCCGAACAGGGGATGGCGACGTCCGCAGAAAAAGGCATAGCGCTGCTGCAACAGCACCCGTTGCTCCAGTTTTGGCTGAGGAATACGGCAGAGGGCGAGGCCCAGGGTCGCGGTCTTCTGCAGCAGGGAGCTGATGATGTCCGAGCTGCGCATCACGTCGATCTCCAGTTCCACCCGCGGAAAGCGGCGGTGGAAGTCGGCGAGGAAGTCGTCGTAGCAGCGCGACTGGATGCGGCTGATGGTGAGCATCCGCACCTTGCCCACCACGGTTTCCGTTGAGCGCTCCAGCGCAGCGCCGAGGCGGGAGACGTTGCCATAGAGGTCGCTGGCGATGCGGGCCACCTCTTCGCCGGCCTCGGTGAGGGCGAAGCGCGGCCCCCGGCGAATGATCAGCCCACAATCGAGTTGTTCCTCCAGCCGCTTGAGGGCCTGGCTGACGGCTGGCTGAGTCAGGTGCAGCCGCGCGGCCGCACGACTCACGCTGCCCTCCTGAACGATCACCAGATAGGTGCGCAGGAGATTCCAGTCCAGCCGATCGTTGAGAAAGCGCCGGCCGTCTGGCAAGGGCGCGGGGGAGAGCGGTTCATCCTGATTATTAGCCATGCTTATAGATAGGTATAAGAATTAGAAAATTGACTAATCTTAGCCCGCCAAGGGATAACGACGTCAAGGCGCCCTAGAACGCTCCTGCATTCTTCTCTCTCTCCTGCCCAACAAGAACGATACCCCCAGGAGTGCTGCGTCCATGTCTCCCTGATCGCCCCTGCCCATCGCTCTCCGTGCGTCCGGCCGTTGATCCGCCGCGCCGCTTCCTTTTCCGGCAGTCGATAGGAGCACCCTGCATGCCGTCCACCTCACCGCGTCGCCAACCCAGGCGCGCCGCCGCCGCTGCCTTCGTGGGTACCACCATCGAGTGGTACGACTACTACATCTTCGCCACCGCCGCCGCGCTGGTCTTCGGCCAGCTGTTCTTTCCCTCCGAAGACCGCTTGCTGAGCACCCTGGCCGCCTTCGGCACCTTCGCCGTGGGGTTCTTCGCCCGGCCATTGGGTGGCCTGGTCTTCGGCCATATCGGCGACCGCATCGGCCGCAAGAAATCCCTGATCGTCACCCTGCTGATGATGGGCGTGGTCACCGTGCTCATCGGCGTGCTACCCACCTACAGTCAGGCCGGCGTCTGGGCGCCGATCCTGCTGATCCTGCTGCGGGTGGTGCAGGGCATCGCCGTGGGTGGCGAATGGGGCGGCGCCGTGCTGATGGCCGGCGAGCATGCACCGGCCGGTCGACGGACCTTTTTCGCCTCCTTCGCCCAGTGGGGCAGCCCGGCCGGCCTGATCCTGTCGATCATCGCCTTTCGTAGCGTCACCAGCCTGCCGGAAGATGATCTGCTCGACTGGGGCTGGCGCCTGCCGTTCCTGGCCAGCGCGCTGCTGCTGGTGGTCGGCCTGGCCATCCGCCTGGGCGTGGACGAGTCCCCCGAATTCGCCGAGATGAAGGAGCGCCAGGAAACGGCCAAGGCGCCGGCGGCCGAAGTGCTGCGTACCGCCTGGCGTCCGCTGCTGCTGTGCATCGGCGCCAATACCCTGGGCATCGCCGGGGTCTATTTCACCAACACCTTCATGCTCAGCTACACCACCCAGGTGCTGGAGTTGTCGCGCTCGCTGATCCTTGATTGCCTGCTGTTCGTCGCCCTTATCCAGTTCCTGGTCCAGCCGCTGGCCGCGCTGCTCGCCGAGCGTATGGGCAGCGCACGTTTCCTGCTGTTGATCGCGGCCCTGGCCATGGCCTCGCCCTATCCGATGTTCGTGCTGGTCAAGACCGGCTCGGCGCCGCTGATCGTGCTGGGAATCGCCCTGGCGGCCGCCTGCATGGCGTCCTTCTATGCGGTGATCGCCGGCTTCGTCAGTGGCGTCTTCGCTACCCGGGTGCGCTACACCGCCATCTCCATGGCCTACCAGGTCTGTGGCGCCATTGCCGGTGGCCTGACCCCCATGGTCGGCACCCTGCTGGCCCATCGCTTCACGGGCGAGTGGTGGCCGCTGGCGGTCTTCTACTCCCTGCTGGCCGGCCTGTCGCTGCTGTGCGTGGCGGCCCTGGCGCGCCGCCGGGAGGCCACCGCCCATGTCTCTCCCGCCTGAGCACAAGGAATCCCTCATGTATAAAGTTGATGGTGAGCGCCTCTGGCAGAGTCTGGCCGCCATGGCCGAGGTCGGCCCGGGCGAGGCCGGGGGCAGCAGTCGCCTGGCCCTGAGCGAAGAAGATCGCCAGGGGCGGGCGCTGTTCAGCCAGTGGTGCGTGGCCGCCGGCCTCAGCCTGACGGTGGACCCCATCGGCAACTTGTTCGCCCGTCGTCCGGGGCTTGATGACCAGGCCACGCCGGTGGTCATGGGCAGCCATCTGGACACCCAACCCAAGGGCGGGCGCTTCGATGGCGTCTATGGCGTGCTCGCCGCGCTGGAGGTGATGCGCAGTCTGAACGACGCGGACATCCAGACCGACCGACCCCTGGAACTCGCCGTCTGGACCAACGAGGAGGGTGCTCGCTTCACGCCGGCCATGCTGGGTTCCGCGGTCTTCACCGGGCAGTTGCCCCTGGCCGAGGCCCTGGCGACCTGCGACCGTGACGGCATCTCCGTGGCCACGAGTCTGGAACGCACCGGCTATGCCGGCGACCAGCCGTTGGGGCGGGCCTTCGATAGCTATTTCGAGGCCCATATCGAGCAGGGCCCGGTGCTCGAAGACGAACGCCTGGCCGTGGGCGTGGTCACCGGGGGCCAGGCGATCTGCTGGCTCGACGTGTGCGTGCGCGGCACCGCGGCCCACGCCGGCACCACCCCCATGGCCAGGCGCCGGGATGCCCTGTTCGGCGTCGGCCGGATGCTGGCGGCGCTGGAGGATCTCGCTTCTCGCTTCGGCGACGGACTGGTCACCGTGGGGCAACTGGACGTGGCGCGCTCCTCGCGCAACACCATCGCCGGCGAGGTGCACTTCACCCTGGACCTGCGTCACCCCCAGGACCAGACCCTGGCAGCGCTGGAAACCGCCGCACGCGAATGCCTGGCCGCCGTGGCCGACGCTCGCGGCTTGTCGCTGGATGTCCAGCGGCACTGGCTGAGCCCTGCTACCCCCTTCGCCGCCGACTGCGTCGGCGCCGTGCGCGACGCGGTCCGGGCGCTGGGCTATCCCCACCGCGACATCATCAGCGGCGCCGGTCACGACGCCATCCACCTGGCCAGGCACTGCCCCACGGCGATGATCTTCATCCCCTGTGCCGGCGGGCTGAGCCACAACGAGGCCGAATCGGCCAGTTTCGATGACGTCCGCCGCGGCGCCGACGTCCTGTTCAATGCCGTGCTGGCCCGCGCGGGCCATCAGGAGAGATGACATGAAGACCTTTTTCCATCCCGATCAGCGCCTGCATCATCCGCGCAGCTACCTGTCCCGTGGCCAGATGCGCACCCCCCAGGAGGTGCCGGCCCGCCTCGACGCCCTGCTGGCCGCGGTGGAGCGGCTGGGCTATCCCCTCGAACAGCCGGCGGATCACGGCCGCGCGCCGCTGCATGCCGTGCACGGCGAGGCCTATGTGACCTACCTGGAGAATGCCTATCGCGACTGGCACCAGGTGCCCGAGGACTGGGGTGACGAGGTGATGTCGAACATCTATGTCCGCGAGAACAACCCGCTGCGTGGCATCCTCGGCCAGACCGCCCGCTACCTGGCGGACGGCAGTTGCCCGATCGGCGCCCAGACCTGGGCCGCCGTCTATGGCTCCGCCCAGAGCGCGGTCGCCGCGGCGCGCTGCGTGCGGGACGGCGCGCCAGCCGCCTATGCCCTCTGTCGCCCACCGGGCACCATGCCCGCGCCGAAGCGGCCGGTGGCTTCTGCTACCTGAATGGCGCCGCCATCGCGGCCCAGGAGTTGCGCGCGCGCTTCGCTCGGGTCGCCATCCTGGATACCGACATGCACCACGGCCAGGGTATCCAGGAAATCTTCTATGACCGGGACGACGTCTGCTACCTGTCGATCCATGGCGATCCGACCAATTTCTATCCGGTGGTGGCCGGTTTCGCCGATGAACGCGGCAGCGGGCGAGGCGAGGGCTGCAACCTCAATCTGCCGATGCCCCACGGCGCCTCCGAGGCGGACTTCTTCGCCCGGCTGGATGAGGCTGAGGCGGCGCTGCGGCTGTGGGCGCCGGACGTGCTGGTGCTGTCCCTCGGCTTCGACATCTACGAAAACGATCCGCAGTCCAAGGTGGCGGTGAGTCAGGCGGGATTCGGCGTGCTGGGCGAAAGGATCAAGGCCCTGGGCCTGCCCACGGTGATCGTGCAGGAAGGGGGGTACGACCTGGACACCCTGAGCGACAACGCCGAGCGCTTCTTCCGCGGCTTCGACGGGCGCTGAAGCCTGGGCCCCGGCAGCGGTGCCGGGGCCTGGCGGGATCAGGCGAAGACGAAATACTTGCGCACCGTCTCGACCACTTCCCAGGTGCCCTTCATGCCGGGTTCGACGACGAAGATGTCGCCGGCCTTGAGGTGAATGGGTTCCTGGCCATCGGGGGTGATGATGCAGTAGCCCTCCTGGAAGTGGCAGTACTCCCACTTCACGTAGTCGACGCGCCACTTGCCGGGGGTGCAGATCCAGGTGCCCATGATCTTGCTGCCGTCATCGGAGGTGTAGGCATTGAGGTTGACGGTATGGGGCTCACCCTCGATGCGCTCCCATTTGCAGGCATCGACCACGGGCAGGGGTTGGGTATCGCGCAGAACGGTGATGGGCGGGTTGGCCATGGCGGCTCTCCTGGTGATGGAAGCCGCCAAGGGTGAGGGGTCGCCTCGGACCGGAGTTGTCCAGGGTCGACATCCAGCGGTGCGTTTGCGCTGTTCGAGCGACTAGCGCTCCACCTGCCGGTTCCAGCGGGCGTTCCACTGCGGCCGCACCTTGTTGACCTCATCCCAGTCGATGGTCACGGCGGTCTTCAGGTAGTTCTGCATGGCGTCCACCTGGCCGCGGGTCTTGTCGGTGGTGGGGGTGTTGGGATTGGACGGGATCTGGTCGCCCAGTTCCAGCGCCGGCGCCTGGGCTTCGGGCGTCAGCAGGTATTCCGCCAGCTGCTGGGCCAGCTCCGGCTGGTCGTTGTTGGCGGTCACGCATTCGGCGACGTTGAGCACCACGGCGCCTTCCTTGGGCGGCGCGTATTCCACCGGGATGCCCTTGAGCTTGAGTGCGGTGACCTGGGTGGGCGTGAGCGGGAACAGCGCCGCCTCGTCGGTCTGCACCATCTCCGAGAGCTTGGCCGAACTGGGGATGTACTCCAGCACATTGGGGCCGACGGTGGTGGGCCAGGCCTTGAAGCCGGGGTCGACGTCCTGCTCGGTGCCGCCCTTGAGGCGGTTGAACATCAGGAAACCGTGCAGCCCGAAGGTCGACGAGGACAGCGACTGGAACACCACCTTGCCCTTGTACTTGGGATCGGCGAGGTCCGCCCAGGAGGTCGGCGCTGCCCAGCCCTTGTCCTTGAACAGCCGGCTGTTGTAGGCCAGACCGGTCACGCCCAGGCTGACGGCGGCCGCCTGGTCCTTGATCTTGGCCTTGTCGGGGATCTGCGCCAGGCTCGCGCTGGGCTTGAGCGGGCTGCACAGATTCATGCCGATGGCGCGGTACATGATGCCGTCGTCGAGAAACATCACGTGGATCGGCGGCTTCTGCGGACTGGCCTGGACCTTGGCGAGGATGTCCGCCGAGGTGCCGGGCACGATCACCACCTTGACGTTGTGCGCCTTTTCGAAGGCGGGCAGCACGCTGTCGGCATAGAGGCGCTCCATGGTGCCGCCGTTCATGCCGAGGTAGAGCGTCGGTTCGGCCACGGCGGCCAGGGGCAGGCCGGCGAGGGCCACGAGCAGGGCGGGGGTCAGGCGCATGATTGGGAACTCCTGGGCTGGGAAGGGAAACGGGCGATGGAAAAGGCCTGCAGGCTGTGCCGGGGCGCGCCCTGCAGGATGCACTCGGCCAGGGCTTCGCCAGCCGCCGGCCCGATCTGGAAGCCCGCGCCGGCAAAGCCGAAGCCGTGCAGCAGGCCGGGGGTGGTAAGACTGGGGCCGAGCACCGGCTGGTGATCCGGTAGATAGCCCTCGACGCCGCTCCAGGTGCGGATGGCCTGGGCACCGGTGAGAGCCGGATAGAGTTCGGCGGCGTTTCTGAGGATGTCGAGGATGGCCAGCTGGCCGGGGCGGGCGCGATCGGCGTCGAGGGCGAAACCGCGCCCGCCGCCCAGCACGCAATTGCCGCGCGCCACCTGGCGGGCATAGATGCCGCCGCCTTCCACGCCGGTGCTGGCGGTCATGAAGGGCGGCAGCGGTTCGGTCACCAGCATGGCCGGATGGGCCGCGGTGAGGGGGACCGGCTCGCCGAAGCGGGCGGCCAGCTCCGCGGCCCAGGCGCCGGCGCAATTCAGCAGCCAGGGCGCGCTCAAGGTCAGGCCGCTGTCGGTACGGAGCTGGAAGCGCTGGCCGTCGTGCTCGACGGCGGTCACGGCGGTACGCTCGAAAATCTGCGCGCCGGCACGCGCGGCTGCCCGGGCGAAGGCCGGCGAGACCAGCCGTGGATTGGCGTGGCCGTCCTCCGGGCAGAAGGAGGCGCCCACGGCGATGTCGCCGACCCAGGGAAAGCGTCGGCGCAGTTCGCCCCGGTCAAGCAGTTGCAGATCGAGGTCGAAACCCTGGCTGGCCTGGGCATAGGCCTGCAGGGAGGCGAAGTCGGTGTCGCTGCGGGCCAGCTTGAGGTGGCCGGATCTGAGGTATTCGCCATCGGTACCCAGCAGGTCCTGCAGACCGCCCCAGAGCTGATGGGCGCGACTGGACAGTGGCAACTGCACCAGCGGGCGGCCCTGGCGGCGCACCCCGCCATAGTTGACGCCACTGGCCTGGGCGCCGCAGAAGTTGCGCTCTAGCAGGGCGACGCGCTGGCCGCCCTGGGCCAGGAACAGCGCCGCGCTGCTGCCGACGATGCCGCCGCCGATGATCAGGACATCCACGTCCAGCCGGCTCATGGCGCCAGCTCCACGCCGAAGGGCAGCGGCTTGATCGGCGCCTGCGCGCGCAACCGGCCGATCTGGTCCAGCGGCCGACCACTGGCGCAGGCGATCAGCTCGGCCGCCGCGGCGCCACAGATGCGGCCCTGACAGCGGCCCATGCCGACCCGGCAGGTGGCCTTGACCCGGTTGATCTCCCAGTGCCCCTGATCCACCGCGGCGCGGATCTCGCCGGCGCTGACCTGTTCGCAGCGACAGACCATGAGTTCGTCCGGCGCCTTGGCCGCCCAGTCCGCGGGGAAGGGGAAGGCCCGCTCCAGACCCTGGCGAAAGACCTCGAAGCGCGCCAGGCGTGCCTGCAGGGCCTGGATACGCGCCCTGTCCACCGGCACGCCACGATCCTCCAGCAGACTCAGGGCTGCCAGTTCGCCCGCCAATTCGGCGGCATCGGCGCCCTGGATGCCGGCGCCGTCGCCGGCCAGGTAGACCCCGGTCTGACTGCTGCGTCCACCACTGTCCCGTACCGGCAACCAGGCCCGGTTGAGAACACTCCAGGCGAAGTCGCACCCCAGCAGGTCGGCCAGCTGGGTCTCGCTGCGCAGCGTCTGGCCGAAGCCCAGCGCATCGCACTCCAGCCGGTGCGCTTCGCCGTCGGCGGCGCGCCAGCGCACGGCTTCCACCCGGCGCTCGCCTTCGACGGCAAGGAGTTCAGCGCCCTGGTGCACGGGCACGCCATGCAGCGCCAGCCAGCTGCGGTAATAGAGCCCTTTGGCGAAGGTGGCCGGCTGGCCGAGCAGCGCCGGGGTAGCCGCGGCCTGGTCGCGGAAGGGCGCGCTGTCCAGCACCGCCAGTGGCTTAGCCCCGGCCTTGGCGTATTGATAGGCGACGAGATAGAGCAGCGGACCGGTACCGGCCAGCACCGGGCGGCTGCCGATGGCGCAGCCCTGGAACTTGAGCGCCACCTGGGTGGCGCCCAGGCTGTAGACGCCCGGCAGGGTCCAGCCCGGCACCGGCAGGATGCGGTCGGTGGCACCGGTGGCGACGATCACCTGGTCGAAGGCCAGGCGATCGACATAGCGGCCCTGGCTGAGGGTATCCAGGGCGCTTTGCTCGGCATTCCACACCAAGGTGTCAGGCCGATAGTCCAGCGTCGTCTGCATCTCGGTCAAAGCACCGTGCAGCGCCTGGGCCTTGCCCGCTTCGAAGCCGTACAGCGCCTTGCTCGGACGCTGGAAATTGCCCGGTTGCTGGCGATAGATCTGGCCACCGCCGCGGGCGCTTTCGTCCAGCAGCACCGGCTCCAGGCCATGGGCGACCAGGGTCTGGGCCGCGCGAATGCCCGCCGGCCCGGCGCCCACCACCACGACGGCGCTCACAGCGGCCGCCCTGGATCGCGGCTGACCTGCTGGCCCGCTTCGAGAAAGGTGGCGCAGGCACGCACCCGGCGGCCGTCGGCCAGGCGTACCCAGCAGTCCTGGCAGGCGCCCATCAGGCAGAAGCCGGCGCGGGGTTCGCCGCCGAAGTCGCTGCCGCGCAGGTGATCGCTCTGGGTGAGGATGGCGGTGAGCAGGGTGTCGCCCTGCAGGCCCTCGGCCGGCTGGCCGTCGAGGGTGAAGGCCAGGGTCGGGCGGTCGCGTTCGGCCACCCGCTTGAGCAGTGCCATGGACGGGTCTCGACTGTTCATTGTTTGCCCACCAGCACGCGATCCAGGCCATAGATGCGGTCGAGCAGGATCATGGTGGCCGCGGTCAGGGCGATCACCAGGGCCGACACCGCCGCCATCATCGGATCGATGGATTCGGTGGCGTAGACGTACATCCGCACCGGCAGGGTCTGGGTCGCCGGAGAGGTGACGAAGATCGACAGGGTGACCTCGTCGAAGCTGTTGATGAAGGCCAGCAGCCAGCCGCCGGCCACCCCGGGCAGGATCATCGGCAGGGTGATGCGGCAGAACAGCGTGGTGCGACTGGCGCCCAGGCTCTCGGCGGCCTGCTCGGCGCTGCGGTCGATGCCGATGGCGGCGGCGATCACCAGGCGCAGCACATAGGGGGTGATCACCACCACGTGGGCCAGCACCAGCCAGCTGAAGCTGCCATTCACCCCCAGCAGGGCGAACAGCCGCAGCATGGCCACGCCCAGCACCAGGTGCGGGATGATGATCGGCGAGAGGAACAGGCCGTTGAGAAAGCCCTGGCCGGGAAAGCGGTAGCGGGTGATGGCCAGCCCTGCCGGCACCGCGATCAGCGTCGCCAGGGTGGCCGACAGCGCCGCCAGCTGCAGGCTGTTGTAGAAGGCGGTGAGGAAGTCCGCCCGTTCGAACACGGCGGCGAACCAGCGCAGCGAGAAGCCGGAAGTGGGCAGGCTGAGGGTGTTTTCCGGGGTGAAGGCCACCAGGCAGACCACTACCAGCGGCGCCAGCATGAAGATCATCACCAGGGTATGGAAGGCGAGCCCGAGCGGGCCGTTGCGGGTCATGAGGTCAGACTCCCAGGGCACGTTTGTAGCGGCGTTCCACCAGGCGATTCCAGCCCAGCATCACCAGCAGGTTGAGCAGCAGCAGGGCCACCGCCAGGGTGGCGCCCATCGGCCAGTTGAGTTCCGCCAGGTACTGGTCGTAGATCAGGGTGGCGACCATCTTCAAGCGGCGTCCGCCGAGCAGGCCGGGAATGGCGAAGGAGCTGGCGGCCAGGCCGAAGACGATCAGCGTCCCCGACAGCACCCCGGGCATCACCTGGGGCAGCACGATGCGCCGCAGCACCGTCAGGTGACTGGCGCCCAGGGACAGCGCGGCCTGCTCGGCGGCGGGATCGAGCTTTTGCAGCGAGGTCCAGACCGGGATGATCATGAAGGGCAGCATCACGTGGACCAGGCCGACGATCACCGCGAAGGGCGTGTAGAGTAGCTTCAGCGGCCGCCCGCCCAGGGCCACGATGGCCTGGTTGACCAGGCCGTCGGCGCCCAGCAGCAGACTCCAGCCAAAGGCGCGCACCACCACCGAGATCAACAGCGGCGTCAGTACCAGGATCAGGAAGATCGAGCGCCAGGGCGCGCCCATGCGACTGAGGACGATGGCCTCCGGCACCCCGATCAGCACGCAGAGCAGGGTGACCAGGGCGCTGATCCAGAAGGTGCGCAGGAAGATCTCGTAGAAGTAGGGATCGCCCAGCAGGCTCAGGTAGTGGGCCAGGGTGTAGCTGCCTTCCTTGATTCCGGTCTCGTAGTCGAAGACGTTGAAGGACAGCGCCAGGGTCAGCGCCAGGGGCGCCAGCAGCAGTCCGGCGAACAGCACCAGGGCCGGGGCGCTGAGCAGATAGGCGCGACCGGTGCCGCGCAGCAGGGTGCTCATGCCGCGGCCTCCGCGGCTTCCAGTCGGCGCAGCAGACCGTCGTCCCAGTGCAGCCCGACGCGCTGCCCTTCGTCCAGCGGCGGCAGCCCATCGTTGCTGCGCAGCACCGACACCTCGCCCAGCGCCGTCTCCAGGCGATACAGCCACTGGCTGCCGAGGAAGAAACGGGTCAGCACCCGCCCTTGCAGACGCCCCTCTCCGGCGGGGCGCAACTCGATCTTTTCCGGCCGCAGCGAGATCGCCAGGGCGCCGCCCGCGGTGACCTGTGGCCGACCCTGGGCATCCAGGCTGCCGGGCAGCAGATTGGCCTTGCCGACGAAGTCGGAGATGAATCTGTTGCGCGGATGTTCGTAGAGCCGATAGGGCGCATCCACCTGGGTGATGCGCCCGGCCTCCATCACCACCACCCGGTCGCTGATGGACAGCGCCTCGGACTGGTCGTGGGTCACCATCAGGGTGGTGATGCCCACCTCGCGCTGGATGCGGCGGATCTCGAACTGCATCTCTTCGCGCAGATGGGCGTCCAGGTTGGACAGCGGCTCGTCCAGCAGCAGCACCGGGGGTGCTATCACCAGCGCTCTGGCCAGGGCGACCCGCTGGCGCTGGCCACCGGAAAGTTCGCGCGGATAGCGCTCGGCGTGCTGGCCCAGGTGCACCAGGCCCAGGGCTTCCTCGACGCGGCGCGCCAGCTCGGCGCCCGCCACCTTGCGCATGCGCAGGCCGAAGGCGACGTTGTCGCGCACCGTCATGTGGGGGAATAGCGCATAGCTCTGGAAGACCACCCCGAGGCCGCGACTGACCGGCTTGGCGTGGGTGATGTCCTGGCCGTCGAGTAGGATGCGCCCGCTGCTGACGTCGACGAAGCCAGCGATCATCTGCAGGGTGGTGGTCTTGCCGCAGCCGGAGGGGCCGAGCAGGGAGACGAATTCGCCGCGCTCGATGGCCAGGGTCGAACCGGCCACCGCGTAGCTGTCGCCGTAGCGCTTGCTGAGATTGTCGAGAGTCAGGAAAGCCATGGCCGCAATGCTCCTCCGGTCGCGCCCACGGGAGAGGTGGGCAAGGTTTTGGCAGGGCGAAAGACAGCCTGGATCTGGGACGTTGGCGCTCGCTCGATTGGCGGCGTCCGGTGATTGTGAGTATCGCCCTATGGACCTGAAGGTAAGGGCGACCTAGGATGCGGGACAAGCGGGTTTTTCACTGAATGAACTCTTTTTTTAGATTTATTCACTCAGTGGAATATTTTGGAGCGCGGTAGATGGAAGATTCCAGTGAAAGAAAGACAGCGGCAGGTGAGGTAGGTGTTGGCGCCATCAGCCGGGTGTTCGCCGTGGTGCGCGCCCTGGGTGAGGGTGATCCCGAGGGGGAAAAGGTCACCCGCCTGGCCGAGCGCGTCGGCCTGTCGCAACCCACCACCCACCGGCTGCTGCGTGGCCTGGTGGAAGAGGGCATGGTCGAGCAGTGCGCCCGTAGCAAGAGATACCGCCTGAGCCTGGATTTCTTCGCCCTGGCGGCCCGCGCCGGCCATGTCGGCAACCTGCGCGACCTGGCGCGGCCGAGTCTGCTGCGGCTGTCGGCGTCCCTGGGCGACTCACTGTTCCTGCTGGCGCGCAGCGGCTTCGACGCCATGTGCCTGGATCGCAGCGAGGGGCCCTATCCGATCCGCACCTTCACCGGCGACATCGGCGGTCGCGTGCCGCTGGGCGGCGGCCAGGGCGCCCTGGCGATCCTGGCCTTCCTGCCCGAGGAAGAACGCGACGAGGTGATCCGCTACAACCTGCCGCGGCTGCGCGATGCCCATCATTACGATGAAGTGCTGCTGCGCGCCGAGATCGACAACGTCCGCCAGCAGGGCTATGCCGCGCGCAACACCGGGGTGCTGGCCGGCATGGCGGGCCTCGCCGTGCCCATCCTCGACCGCAATGGCCGGGCGGTGGCGGCGCTGAGCGTGGGCACCCTGAGCGAACGCCTCAACCCCCAGCGCCTGCCCACGGTGATCGAACTGCTCCGCCGCGAAGCCGGGGTGATCGCCGCGCGCATCAACCCCTTCGATCCGGTCTTGCGCCGGCCGACCCAGGGGTTTGGTTAAAACAGCGGACCGGAGCGGGTGTTATTGCCCTTCGCCAGGCGGTCATAGAGCACCACATTGACCGTGGCCGCCAGATTCATGCAGCCCTGGGTGGGGATGTACACCACGTCCTCGCACCAGTCGCGCAGCTCCTGGCTCAGCGAACCGTCCTCCGAGCCGAACAGATAGAGGGCGCGATCGGGATGGGTGTATTCGGGCAGCGGCCGGGCGCCGTCGACCAGCTCAACCGCCACCGGCACGCACCCCAGCGGCAGGATGCGGCGCAGGTCGTCGATGTTGATCAGCGGGATGTCCTGATGGACCTTCTTGGTATCGGTGACGAAGTCCTTGGCGCGGTCGTAGCGGGTGCCGGTATAGAACACCGAGGCCACCCCATAGCAACCCGCCGCCCTCATGATGGACCCGACGTTGGACGGCGACTTGGGGTTGCTCAGGCCGATGCAGGCGTATCTCTTGTTGCTCACGTCAGGGGACTCTCGGGAAAACCGCCAGTATAAGGCGTCGAAGCGTGTAGAAACCGACTAAGATGCGCGCCCGCGTCTCCAGCCCCGAGCCCCTGCGATGTCCGCCACCGCCCTCTACACCGACCTGTCGGCCTACTACGACCTGCTCTGCGCCGACATCGACTACCGGGCCCAGAGCCAGGCGGTGCTGCGCCTGCAGCGACTGTTCGGCAACGGTGGCAGCCGTCATCTCGACCTCGCCTGCGGCACCGGTCCCCATGTGCGGCATTTCCTCGATGCCGGTTTCCAGAGCGGCGGGCTGGACCTCAATCCGCCGATGCTGGCCCAGGCCGCGCTGCGCTGCCCCGAGGCGGACTTCTCCTGCCAGGACATGTGCGCTTTCGAGCTGGACCAGCCGGTCGACCTGATCACCTGCTTTCTCTACTCCCTGCACTACAGCGGCAGCCTTGCCCGGCTCCAGGCGTGCCTGACGCAGGTCCGGGCGGCCCTGACCCCCGGCGGCCTGTTCTGCTTCAACGCCGTCGACAAGCGCCGTATCGACAATGCCTCCAGCGTCGGCCACAGCGTCGAACGGGCCGATGGCCACTTCAGCTTCGCCTCCGCCTGGCACTACCCGGGCGAGGGCGAACACCAGCAACTCCGCCTGCGCATCGAACGCCGCCACGCCGGCGCGCAGCAGACCTGGCAGGACGAGCACCCCATGGTGGCGGTGGACTTCCCCGAATTGCTGGCCCTGCTGGAGCCGCACTTCGAGGTGCAGATGCTGGAGCACGACTACCAGCGCATCGAACCCTGGGCCGGCGAGGCGGGCAATGCGCTGTTTGTCTGCGTCAGGCGCTAGAGGGTGTTAGTGGGCATGGGCATGCATCCCGCCATCCACCGCGATCACATCGCCGGTGAGGTAGCGCGCCAGCGGTGAGGCGAGAAAGGCCACCACCTGGCCCACGTCTTCCGGCTCGCCGAAATAGCCGATGGGAATGTGCCGGGCGATAAAGGCCTGGCGCGCCTCGGGCGTCGGATGCAGCCGCTGCAGGATCTGCTCGGAATTGATCCGCCCCGGGGCGATGGTGTTGACCGTGATGCCCTCGGCCGCCAGCTGACTCGCCAGCCCCTTGGACCAGAACTGGATCGCCGCCTTGGCCGTCCCGGCGCCGTTCACGTCCCGTGGCTCCATGCTGCCGCTGAAATTGACGATGCGTCCCCAACGCCTTTCGCGCATTCCACCCAGCAGCGCCTGGGTCAGGCGGCGGGTCGCGGTGAAGTTGAGATTCCAGGCTTCGTCCCAGGCCACATCGTCCGCCGTCACTGAAAGCGGTCGTGTGCCGCCGGCGTTATTGACCAGGATGTCCACCCGGCCCAGCCCGTCCTCGGCTTCCCGCGCCAGACGCTGGACATCTTCGGCGTCGGTGATATCCGCCACGATCACCAGCGGCCGGGCATGACCCGCCGCGGCAATCTCCTCGGCCAGGTCCTCCAGGGCGTCCCGCCGCCGCGCGGTGATCGCCAGCCGAACGCCTTCGGCCGCCAGGATGCGGGCGATGCCAGTGCCTATGCCCATGCTGGCGCCGGTCACCAGGGCGGTACGGCCGTGCAGTTGCAGATCCATGATCGATTCTCCACTTCAGGGTCGTAGGGTGGAAAACGGCGCAGCCTTTTCCACGCGGTTGGCCGAGCGCAGCGAAGTCCAACACTCCGCCACCTCACCCACACCACTAGCCTCACCCATCACCCAAATGAGATAAACGCCACCTAGGTGTAGGAATTACTTAACAGGAGTGTTGAATGGATCTGCTCGACAGCATGCAGGTGTTCGTTGCCGTGGTGGAGCGCGGCAGTCTGGCCGCTGCGGCTCAGGCCCAGGGCATCTCGCCGACCATGGCCGGCAATCACCTGCGCGGCCTGGAAAGGCGCCTGGGTCTGCAACTGCTGGTGCGCACCACCCGGCGCCAGCGCCTGACCGCCTTTGGCGAGGGCTACTACGCCCGCTGCCGCGAGATCCTCGCCCTGGTCGCCGACACTGACCGCCAGGCCGAAACCCAGCGCTTGGCGCCCGCCGGCACCCTGCGCGTGTCGGCGCCGGTGTCTTTCGGCACCTACGGCCTTACGCCTCGGCTGGGCGACTATCTGGCGCGGCAGCCCCAGGTCACCCTCGATCTGGTGCTGAGTGACCGGGTACAGGATCTGGTGGAGGAGGGCATCGACATCGCCATCCGCATCGGCGAGCTGGCCGATTCCTCCCTGGTGGCGCGCCCCCTGGCGCCCTATGTGATGTGGTGCTGCGCCGCGCCCGGCTATCTCGCCCAACGCGGCACCCCCGAGCGACTGGCCGATCTGGACGCCCACGACTGCCTCGGCATGGACCCTCGCGCATTGAGCCAGTGGCGCGCCCAGACCGGCACCAACTTCGGCCCGCTGCCACCCGGCCGCCTGCACCTCAGCAACGGCCCCGCCCTGCGCCTGGCTGCCTTGCAGGGCCTCGGCATCATCCTGCAGCCGGCCTTCCTGCTGCAGGACGACGTCGCCGCCGGCAATCTGGTCCGCCTCTTCCAAGGCCAGGAACTCACCCGCCCCTTGACCGCGCTCTATCCCCAGACAAGATGGCGGTCGGTGACGGTGAGGAGCTTCGTGGAATTCCTGTTAGCGGAGTTCACCCCGTAGCGTGGAAAACGGCGCCAGCCTTTTCCACTGGCGCCACCAACGCACGACCCAAAACTCCCGCGTGGACAAGCTGCGCGTCGTTCCCCTACGGCGCTATTCCCCCCAGCCTCCTGTCTCTACCGCGAAGTCTGCACCCCAATCCTGCGGATAGAGCCCCTCCCGCACCGCTCGATGGAAACTCGAATAAGGCCAGTCCTTCACTGCGCCAACGTGGCCATGCTTGACCGGATTGAAGTGGATGTATTCCACATGACGCTGGTAATCCTGCTCTTCTCTTATCAGGTGCTCCCAATATCGACGCTGCCATATCCCACGTTCACCCCGGGCCCTTTGCGTCGCCGTACGCACTTCGCCTACCGGCAGCCGCTTGGAGAAACCGAACTTGATCACCTTCCAGCGCAAGGTGAAGTTCGCATCGCCCTCCGGTAGGGTCCAGATGCAATGCAGATGATCGGGGAGGGTGACCCAGGCATTGATATGAAAGGGATGGCGCAACTGCGTTGCCCGCACGGTCTCGCGGAGCAGATCAATATGGCGCGTCAGCAGATCGCTACGCCGATCCGCCAGGACAACGGTGAAAAAATAGGAAGCCCCCGGAACACGGGCACGACGAAATCGAGACATGGCAGCTCTTCCTTGAGCAGAGACAGAAACGATAACTCAACCCGTAGCGTGGAAAACGGCGCAGCCTTTTCCACTGACGCCACCAACGCACGCCCCCAAAGCTCCCGCGTGGACAAGGCTGCGCCGTTGTCCACCCTTGTATCTCGACGACAGCCTCCTCAGGGGGCATAGTCCCCGACTGATCATCGGGGGAGGATGGCAGGCCGTGTCCACCCTTAAGCCTTTGAGCTTGCAACGTAGATAGGCTGCCTCCTCCACACCCATCCCGAGTCCGAACGGTATCTAGAGCCTCCAGAGCTCGTATTGCACAAGGTTGGACGGGATGACGTGATCGTGTCGCATCTGAAGGAGGAGACATCATGGCCGTAATCGGTGTTGATATCGCCAAGCGCAGCTTCGATCTGGCGGTCCTGCAATCCAATGGCAAGCACCGGACCAAGGGCAGGCTGAGCAATGATCCGTCAGGCTTCGCGGTCTTTGCCGACTGGCTGCAACAGCATGCCGAGCCAGGCGCTTGGATCGTGATGGAGGCCACGGGCACCTATCACGAAGCGCTCGCCGAGCATTTCCATGCGCTGGGCTACCGAATCGCCGTGCTCAATCCGGCACAGATCGCTCGCTATGCGCAAAGCCAGTTGCAGCGCAGCAAGACGGACAAACTCGACGCCAAGCTGATCGCCACCTATGGCCAGCGGCATGAAGACAGCCTGCGGGCCTGGCACCCCGAGCCTGTGTCCATCCGCACGCTTCGCGCGCTGACCCGGCGCCTGGAGGATCTCTAATCGCTACGGCAGATGGAACTCAATCGGCTCGAGGTCAGCCCGGAAAAAGTCCAAAACTCGATCCAGGCGGTCGTGCAGCGGCTCGATGAGCAGATCGCCTGGACGCTCGAACAGATCAAACGGCATATCGACGATGACCCGGACCTGAGCGGCAAACGTGATCTGCTGGTGAGCATAGACGGCATCGCCGACAAGACCGCCGCCCTGATCCTGGCGGAGCTCGGCGATATCGGTCGCTTCGCCGATGCCCGCGCCGTGACCGCCTTTGCCGGTTTGAACCCACGCCTACAGGAATCAGGTCTTTACCGCGGCCATACCGGCATCTCGCGCATGGGATCGGTCCGCTTACGAAGTGCGCTATACCTACCCGCCGTCGTGGCGCTGACCTACAACCCGGCTATCAAGGCGCAAGCCGAGCGTCTGAAAACCAGGGGGAAGAAAGGTAAACAAACCGTCTGCGCCGCCATGCGCAAGCTGCTGACCATCGCCTATGGCGTGCTCAAATCAGGCAAGCCTTTCGACCCTGCTTTAGCGATTGCACACTGAGGGGCGAAGACGGTATCTACGCCTTCAGCCGCTTCTCCATGAAGACACTCAACGGATCGTCCCGATACGCTCCAAAAGGACCACGCCGCTGGTAACCCGCCGTTTCATAGAGCCGCAAGGCTTCCGGCTGATAGGGCCCCGTTTCCAGTCGCGCCGACTCACACCCTCGGCCTGCCGCTTCACGCTCCAGCTCCGCCAGTAGGCGACCACCCAGCCCCTGCCCGCGACCCCTGGGGCTCACATACATCCGCTTGATCTCGCCATAGTCGTCCTGCAACACCATGGCCCCACAGCCCAGGGCACTGCCGCTGTCATCCCGGGCGACCAGGAACAGCACGTTCGGCTGCATGAGCGACGTCAGATCCAGGGCATGACGACTCTCGGGCGGATAGAGGTCGTCCTGGTAGGCATCCAGTTCGGCGATCAGGGCGATCACCTCGGGTTGGTCGGGGGATTCGAAGGCGATGGGCATGGCGGCTCCGTTAAGGCAATCGTCCAAGCCTAAGCCATCAGCGCGCCTTCATCCCAGGCTCATTCGCAAGCCATCCCGCCCGCCGCGCTTGGCCTCGTAGAGGGCACTGTCTCCGCGCTCCAGCAAGGCCGCCAGACTTTCCGGCGGTTGATCGAACAGTACGGCGCCGATGCTCAGGGTGACGGGCTCGGGCGTCCGCAGGCGCTGCGCCGCCAGCTGGTTGAAGCGCTGGCGCAGGGTGTCTGCCAAACGCACGACATCCGCATCGGCCGCCTCACCCAGCAACACCACGAATTCATCGCCCCCCAGCCGGGCTGCAAGCGCCTGGCGGGGCAGGGAGGTACGCAGCAGGTCGCTCAGGGCGATCAACAGACCGTCGCCGGCCGCGTGGCCATGGAGGTCGTTCACCAGCTTGAAGTTGTCCAGATCGATCAGCAGCAGGGCACCGGGTCTGGCCGGGGTCGCCTGGCCGAACAGTCGCGGCGCCTCGGCTTCGAGGGCGCGGCGATTATGCAGACCGGTCAGGGGATCGCTGCCGGCCAGGCGCTCGATATGCTGCTCGCGGCGATAACGCACCGTGCCGGTCATCGACAGGGCGATCAGCATCACCGCCATCACCCCCTCTACCAGCGAGATCTGGATGATGACACCGCGATAGACCGCCAGGTCGATCAAGGTGCCGGGGGTGAGCGGTGGGATCATCTTGACTAGATAGAAGAGTCCATGGATCAGCAACACCACGCGCAGCTGCCGTTCTCCCGCGTTGCGCCGCCGCAGCAGCAAACTCGCCCGCACCGCCAGTATGCCGATCATGAGCGACTGCACCACCAGCAGTACCTTGGACCACCAAGGCTCATTGGGCAGCAGCAACATCCCTAGCCAGATCGCAGCGAAGGCCCACCAGCCCAGTCTAAGCCTGCGCGCCGTGAAGCGCGCCACGCCGAGCAGGAAAAGGCCATGCACCAAGATCAGCAGCCCATTGGCGAACCAGATGCCCACCAGCAGCAGCCCCTGGCTACGCAACAGCGCCAGGGTGCTACCCACGCAAATCAGGGCGAAACCCGTGGTCCAGTACAGCAGCGCCGACTCGCGCACCGACCGCCACTCGATGGCCAGATAGCCCGCCGCAGCAGCCGCCAGGGCGATGGTAAGGGTCAGCATGGTGGGGGCATCGAGTGCCATGGGCGAATCGGACCTGTCTGGATACGAGAAGGGCGCTCCCTGCCAGGGGCGAGCACACGCCAAGGCGGAGCCGCACCGCAGTCTTATCGACACGGCAGGCGCGGGCTTGAGGCAGAGGATTGCGCGCCATGATGACGGGCCGATAAAGCTAATTCAAACCTGACCTGAGGCTGGCCAGGCGGACCGTCCGTTACTGGGGTTTCACCAGCGCCCGAATCGCCATGGCCGGCAACCGCGCCGTGCTGCCATCCGCCAGCCGCAGTACGAAGGCCTCGCCCAGCGACCAAACCACCTGCACGTCCTTGAGCACGCACTGGTCATCGGTAGGCAGCACCCTGGCCTGCTCCTTGGCGCAATAGGAGGTATCGAGCACGATCGCCTTGGCCTGGTAGTTACCCAGGCCCAGCGTCCTGACCATGGTCTCGGGGAGGGTGGTGAGCACACCGCTATAGCCGGCCAGAAAGAGGGCGAAGAACAGCGAAAACATCATCGCCGCCTTCCAGCCAGCGATGAACAGCATGGAAGTCATGGTCGTGACGAAGGCGATGATGAAGGGGGCGATGGCCAGAGCGCCCCACTTGAGCAGCGGCTGCCAATCGCTCACCAGCGGATAGGCCTGCGCCAGCATCCAGACAATGAACATGCCGACGACCATTGTCGGCAGGTAAGCCTCCCAGACGAACTTCAGGAAACTGAAGCGGCGCAAGTCGAATAGCCCCTGTACGGCCATGCCCGCCAGCAGCGTGATGGGGATGGGTGCAAGCAAGGCAACGCTGAGGAACAGCTCAGGATCGACTAGGAGAATGGCCGCATCGCTAAACCCCGCCAGCAGATAGGGCACGAAGAACACCAGCGTCATCAACAGCATGATCTTGCGAAAGCGCCCCTCGCCGCGATAGGGCAGGGCGTAGGTGATGTCTTCCTTGATCGCCGCCGTATTGATGAAGCGGTAATAGACCCAGGCACCTGGCAGAAAGAGCGCGGCAACGAAGGCGCCGATGGTCAGGAACCCCAGGCAGGCAGCGGCCAGCAGCAGCGACGAGAACTGGAAGAGATCGAAGCTGGGATAGAAGTGATTACGGGCGAAATAGGCCAGGAACATCCCGAAGCCCAGGGTCGGCGGCAGCCCCTTGGCCAGCAGCGAGGCATGGCGCCGCAGGAAGGTGCCGGAGAACTCAAGGATGAAATCGAAGACGGCATCCGTGTCGGTGGCGGGTTGGTCGGTCCAGCGGGGCATGGGTCGTCCTTGATTCCAATTTCGCAAGGTAATGAAGCGTACGGCCTCTGTAGCTTGGAAAATGGCATGCTTTTCCCATGCAAGAGCTGAGGCTAATGACTAGGTATAAAGTTAGCTAAATATCTAGATTGTTGAGGGTATTTGCACGGTTTTCCCAGTTAGTGCCTGGGAAACTCACTAGCTTTGTAGGTAAAAGAGAATTTCAAATTGGAAGAGTAGTGAGTTTTAGAAGTTGAGATTTTAACTTTTAGTTAAGAGTGTGTCTAATGGAGAGTAGGCTGGTTTTAGGGAGGGGACGGCTTTTGCTATCCCCTGTTATATTTAGCTTTTTATGTAAAGGTCTAGCTGGTTGCTGTAGTCGGAAAGCTTGCTGAGTACGTAATCTGCTATTTTAGATTGGGCATCGTTATTGGTGTGATGAAATTCGATGCAGATTTGTTTGTCAGGTAGTTCAATTAATATGTCGGGCTTGATTCCAGGTATCCAAGGGTGGTCTAGTCCGGTTTTGCAGCTAAACCCCAATCCGGCTAGCCCTTTAGCTACGGCGTCATTAACATATTTGTCATGTCCTCCGCCGTTTGATACCCAGTCAACTAGCTCTGCAAACGGTCTAGTCGCATTTTTCAAAGCTTTTGCAGCAGGGCCGCCTTTTCGTTTTCCTGCGGCAACAGTTTCTCCTTGTAATTGCTTAGCCAAAGGCGAATTAGAAAGTTGCGCTACGGCTTTGTTTTTCTGCTTCCAATGCACTGGGGAGTGAGGTGCTATACGTTTTTTTAAGGTATCGTTTTGGCCAAAAGCTAAAGCTAATGATATTAAGCTGTTGGTTGGTAGATACATGATCCTCGTTTTGACGGATCCTGTTAACATAAGTTGTAACTTTTGTGGCGTCCAAATGCTTTTTCGTTGTGCGCTGGACTGGACGTATTCGTCTAATTTATCTCCAATAGCAGTCCATGCTTCATGTACCCTCTCACCTTTGCGTATAAAATTTCCAACTACTTCCTCAGCTGTAGGATAAGAGAAGATAAACCAAATTTCGTTCGGTTTCGGTATTTTGTTCTCCATTTCCTGAATGTAATTGCTTCTTTCTGACCAGATGGATCTGACCGCTTTTAAGTAGTTTCTAATTGTTCGCTCTCTCTTCGGTCTTGTCTTGGTCTTTTCAAGTAATTCTTCCAAGTCCGCTTGAGTTAGGGAGTAGTCAGAAATATCCTTCCCATTTATTACTGAGATTGTATTCTTAGCGATATCTGGATATGTGTCTAGCAACGGGCCGTCAAAATCTACGTAGGCATTGTCATCAGAGAATATTGTCCCTGATACAGCTTCTGCAAACGAAAGCATCTTTTCAACGTCATGCTTCTCCGTAGATGGCCAAAGTATAAGTAGAGGTGATTTCCTTAATATTCCATTTAGGTCTCTGAAAAAGCCTTTGACGTCCTGCTCTGGATACTCATTTAGCGATTCAAGATAATCTAGGACGACCAGGGTAGGTCCCTGTTCCTTTTCTTTTTTTGCAGTTTCTGCGATTTCTCTTATCTTTTTTACAAGGCTTTCAAATTTGTTGCCTGACATAACCGAGACAGCGTCAACTTCTATAAAGTTGCGAAACTTTATATGTGGTCTCCAAGTTAGAGATTGAATGAAGGTCGATTTTCCAACGCCCGGAGGTGCCAGAAGAAACAGAACTTTTCCAGAATGCTCTATCTCTTGCTTTATTTTTAATATTATTTTTTCGGCTTTTTCTATAGGCTTAACAAATTCCACTAGCCTTTGGTTGATCCCCGCGCTTTGCAGGGCAGATCGGACATCTTCAAATGTATAGGGTAGATTTAGTTTCATTTTTGTCCTATAAGAGGCTCGGTTAAGAGCCTCGATGCTTACACTGCTGTCAAAATCCTTTTAAAACGAAAGCTACTAGGTCAACTTAATAATCAATCCCAGCTCAACGCCCCACCGGTCTGATACTCGATCACGCGGGTCTCGAAGAAGTTCTTCTCCTTCTTGAGGTCCATGATCTCGCTCATCCAGGGGAAGGGATTGGTGGCGCCCGGGTATTCTTCCTTCAGGCCGATCTGGGTCAGGCGGCGGTTGGCGATGAACTTGAGGTAGTCCTCCATCATCGCCGCGTTCATGCCCAGCACGCCGCGGGGCATGGTGTCGCGGGCGTATTCGATCTCCAGTTGGGTGCCCTGGAGGATCATCTGGGTGGCTTCGTCCTTCATCTGGGCATCCCACAGCTGAGGGTTCTCGATCTTGATCTGGTTGATCATGTCGATGCCGAAGTTCAGGTGCATGGACTCGTCACGCAGGATGTACTGGAACTGCTCGGCGGTGCCGGTCATCTTGTTGCGGCGACCCATGGAGAGGATCTGGGTGAAGCCGCAATAGAAGAAGATGCCTTCCAGTACGCAGTAGTAGGCGATCAGGTTCTTGAGGAACTGGCGATCGGTCTCCGGGGTACCGGTCTTGAACTCGGGGTCGGAGATGGAACGAGTGTACTTCAGGCCCCAGCTCGCCTTTTTCGCGACGCTCGGGATCTCGTGGTACATGTTGAAGATCTCGCCTTCATCCATGCCCAGCGATTCGATGCAGTACTGGTAGGCGTGGGTGTGGATCGCCTCTTCGAAGGCCTGGCGCAGGATGTACTGGCGGCACTCGGGGTTGGTGATCAGGCGGTAGACGGCCAGCACCAGGTTGTTGGCGACCAGCGAGTCGGCGGTGGAGAAGAAGCCGAGGTTGCGCTTGACGATGCGACGCTCGTCCTCGGTGAGGCCGTCCGCGCTCTTCCAGGTCGCGATGTCGGCGTTCATGTTCACTTCCTGGGGCATCCAGTGGTTGGCGCAACCATCCAGATACTTCTGCCAGGCCCAGTCGTACTTGAAGGGCACGAGCTGGTTGAGGTCGGCGCGGGCGTTGATCATCTGCTTGTCGCCGACGTGCACGCGCGCGGAGGAGCCTTCCAGGTCGTCCAGGCCTTCCTGGATGTCCAGTTCGTTCAGCGCGGCCTTGGCGCGGGCCACGGCGTCGGAGTCGTCAGCGGATGGGGCACGGGCGTCGTGGACCAGGGCGTCGCCCTCGGAGTCCAGGCGCTCGGTCTGGGCCGGCGCCTGCTGGCCGGCGGCCTGCGCGGGCTTGGCGGTGGCGGTGTCGTCGTCTTTGTCGAATTCTTCCCAGTTCAGCATGGGGTGTCTCCTGGGTGGCTGTGCGGTGGGGGCGGGGCGGCAGGCCCTCACCCTAGCCCTCTCCCGGAGGGAGAGGGGATAAGAGCGGTGCGCGGGTGGGGGATTCGGCCCTCACCCTGGCCCTCTCCCAGGGGAGAGGGGATAAAGAGCAGCCCTCTACTCGGAGAGGGCTTGGGGTGTTACTGGCAGGCTTCGCACTCGGGATCGTCGAGGCTGCAGGCCTTGGGCACCGGAGCCGGTGCCGCGGCGGGCGCCGCTTCGAACTTCTGTGCCGGGGCGGGAGCCGCGCTGGCCTGGACGCCGGTGATGGGGTCGGCGCTCACGGCGTTCAGCTTGCCGGTGTTGATGGTCGACTTCTCGGTGCTGGTGGCAGCCAGGGCACGGAGGTAGTAGGTAGTCTTCAGACCGCGGAACCAGGCCATGCGGTAGGTCACGTCGAGCTTCTTGCCCGAGGCGCCGGCGATGTACAGGTTCAGCGACTGGGCCTGGTCGATCCACTTCTGGCGACGGCTGGCGGCCTCGACGATCCACTTGGTCTCCACTTCGAAGGCCGTGGCGTAGAGGTCCTTCAGATCCTGCGGGATGCGCTCGATCTGCTGCACGGAGCCGTCGTAGTACTTGAGGTCGTTGACCATCACCGAGTCCCACAGGCCGCGCGCCTTGAGGTCGCGTACCAAATAGGGGTTGATGACGGTGAATTCGCCCGAGAGGTTCGACTTCACATAGAGGTTCTGGTAGGTCGGCTCGATCGACTGGGACACGCCGGTGATGTTGGCGATGGTCGCGGTCGGCGCGATGGCCATGATGTTGGAGTTGCGGATGCCCTTCTTGGCACGCTCGCGCAGCGGGGCCCAGTCCAGGGTCTCGGACAGGTCGACCTCGATGTACTTGGCGCCGCGCTCTTCGATCAGACGCTTCTCGGAGTCGATCGGCAGGATGCCCTGGGACCACAGCGAACCCTGGAAGCTGGAGTAGCTGCCACGCTCTTCGGCCAGGTCACAGGAGGCCTGGATGGCGTAGTAGCTGATCACTTCCATGGAGGTGTCGGCGAACTGCACGGCGGCATCCGAGCCGTAGGCGATGTGCTGCAGGTACAGCGCATCCTGGAAGCCCATGATGCCCATGCCGACCGGACGGTGCTTGAGGTTGGAATTCTCCGCCTGGGGCACCGAGTAGTAGTTGATGTCGATGACGTTGTCGAGCATGCGCACGGCGGTCTTGACGGTACGGGCGACCTTGGCCACGTCCAGCTTGCCGTCGACGATGTGGTTCACCAGGTTCACCGAACCCAGGTTGCACACGGCGATCTCGTCCTTGTTGGTGTTCAGGGTGATCTCGGTGCAAAGGTTGGAGCTGTGCACCACGCCCACGTGCTGCTGCGGGCTGCGCAGGTTGCACGGGTCCTTGAAGGTCAGCCACGGGTGGCCGGTCTCGAACAGCATGGACAGCATCTTGCGCCAGAGGTCCTTGGCCTTGATGGTCTTGTGCAGCTTGAGCTTGCCGTACTCGGTCAGGGCTTCGTAGTACTCGTAGCGCTCTTCGAAGGCCTTGCCGTAGAGGTCGTGCAGGTCCGGTACGTCGGCGGGGGAGAACAGGGTCCAGTTGCCGTCCTCGAAGACACGCTTCATGAACAGGTCGGGGATCCAGTTGGCGGTGTTCATGTCGTGGGTACGACGACGGTCGTCACCGGTGTTCTTGCGCAGTTCGAGGAATTCCTCGATGTCCAGGTGCCAGGTTTCCAGGTAGGCGCAGACCGCGCCCTTGCGCTTGCCGCCCTGGTTGACCGCCACGGCGGTGTCGTTGACCACCTTGAGGAAGGGCACGACGCCCTGGCTCTTGCCGTTGGTGCCCTTGATGTAGGAGCCCAGGGCGCGTACCGGGGTCCAGTCGTTGCCCAGGCCGCCGGCGAACTTCGACAGCATGGCGTTATCGTGGATGGCGCCATAGATGCCGGACAGGTCGTCGGGCACGGTGGTCAGGTAGCAGCTGGACAGCTGCGGACGCAGGGTGCCGGCGTTGAACAGGGTCGGGGTGGACGCCATGTAGTCGAAGCTGGCCAGCAGGTTGTAGAACTCGATGGCGCGGGCTTCTTTATCTTTCTCCATGTGCGCCAGGCCCATGGCCACGCGCATGAAGAACAGCTGCGGCAGCTCGAAGCGGGTGCCGTGGCTGTGCAGGAAGTAGCGGTCGTACAGGGTCTGCAGACCCAGGTAGGTGAACTGCTGGTCGCGCTCGTGATCGATGGCGGCGCCCAGGCGCTCCAGGTCGAAGCTGGCCAGTTTCGGGTCCAGCAGCTCCAGCTCCACGCCCTTGGCGACGTAGGCGGGCAGGGCCTTGGCGTACAGCTCGGCCATCTCGTGGTGGGTGGCGGACTCGGCGACGCCGAGGAAGCTCAGGCCTTCGGCGCGCAGGCTGTCCAGCAGCAGGCGGGCAGTGACGTAGGAGTAGTTGGGCTCACGCTCGACCAGGGTACGGGAGGTCATCACCAGGGCGGTATTGACGTCCTTCTCGGCCACGCCGTCGTACAGGTTCTTCAGGGTTTCCTTCTGGATCAGCTCGCCGTTCACCTCTTCGAGGCCTTCGCAGGCTTCGCTGATGATGGTGTTCAGGCGGCCCATGTCCAGCGGCTGGGTGGTGCCGTCGGCCTTGGTGACGCGGATGCTCGGGTGCGGCTCGGCAATGTCGCTGACGGCGCCCTGCTTGCGCTCCTGGCTGCGGGCTTCACGGTAGATCACGTAGCTGCGGGCGACCTTCTGCTCACCGGCGCGCATCAGGGCCAGTTCGACCTGGTCCTGGATTTCCTCGATGTGGATGGTGCCACCGGAGGGCATGCGGCGCTTGAAGGTGCTGCTGACCTGGTCGGTGAGCTGCTTGACGGTGGTGTGGATGCGCGAGGAGGCCGCGGCGTTACCGCCTTCCACGGCG
This sequence comes from Pseudomonas oryzihabitans, assembly GCF_014522265.1. GTDB lineage: Bacteria > Pseudomonadota > Gammaproteobacteria > Pseudomonadales > Pseudomonadaceae > Chryseomonas > Chryseomonas aestiva. The sequence continues at coordinate 60,914 of NZ_CP017024.1, read as the reverse complement.
AGGAAAGCCTTGCTGATGGCCACGGTGATCTTGTCGTCGGTATAGGGGACGACGGTACCGTTGCGCTTGATGACGCGCAGTTGACCGGGGCGGTGGCGCCCAGGTCCTGGCTGTCATCTTGCGCCGGGCGGCCCTGCTGGGCTTGCTCGCGGGTCAGGTCGGTGTGCATGCGGAACTCCCTTGATCGGAAAGAGGGGATCGTCGGCGAGCCGGCGATCCGGAAAAGTGTTGGTCTGGGCCTGCGCGACGACTGCTGATCGCGTCCTTACCCCTGAAGATTCCAACGAAAAGCCGTATTGCCGCCGATTCCCGAGGGAATCGACGTTCGGGGTCAGGGACCCTGGAAATTCATCATTCGGGCAACAGGATAAGCCCTCCTCGCTAGGGAAGACAGTCTTGACAGAGGGGTGTTTCGCCGTCCCGGGTCATACCGACGAACTGCTATATATGGTGGTGCAGGGGTGCAAGGGCCACTAGATGTCGCGTTTGTCACGATTCCGGCTGTGGATAAGGCGTGGATAAGCTGTTTGGGACTGGGGGGTATCCTGGGGGTGGTACCTGGCCAGCGCGCGTGAAGGCTGGGCTCAGAGCGCAGTGGTCAAATAACGTACAACACGACGGGTGTGGTGAGACGTAAGCGGCAAGGGATATACCGGTTCGCTATGAGCACCTTCTCCACCATAAGAAAACGTTCGATGCTCGCTGCGACGTTCTGCCTCGGCCGGCGTCCGTGCGCCTGATCGACCAGCGCAGGCTTCCTCTATATAGCGTCACTCAGTGACGAGGCGCGACCAGCGTCAACAGCCGATCTTCTTCGTCCAGGCGGAAGTGACCGCGCAACGCGGTTCCGGCGGACCAGCGCGGCGACAGCTCGATCAGCAGCCGGAGATCGAAGCTGCCGCCGGGATCCATGGCGAGGATCTCGGCGTCCTGGAAGAAGAACATCTGCCCGACCTGGGGATGCAGCGCCTTGAACAGACTCTCTTTGGCGGAAAAGGCCAGGGTGATGGCAAAGGCCTGCTGCCTTTCGTCCAGCGACTGCAGGCGTTCCCGTTCGGCCGGGGTGAGGATCTGCTCGGCCAGGCGCAGGGCCTTGTCAGGTTCGAGCAGGGTTTCCACGTCCAGGCCAAGGCCCAGGTAGTCCCCTGCCTTGCCCACCACGGCGGCCGCCCAGCCATGGCTGTGGGTAATGGCACCGACCCAGCCGGAAGGCCAGGCGGGCCCACGGTCCGTAGTGCGATGGCCGGGGACGACGGCGGTGCCGCTCAACTGGCGCAGGGCCTCGCGGGCGCAGAGACGACCGGCCAGGTATTCGGCCTGGCGCTTGGCCACGGCGCGACGGATGTTGTCCGGCGGCAGGGCGCCGAGGCGCAGGGCGTCGCGCTCGAAGCTCACTTGGGCGGGATCGAAGCGGCAGTGCCGCAGGGCCAGGGCGTCGAGCTCGACAGCCAGGGGTGGCAGCGGCTCGGGCGGCGTGCAGCAGCCGGGCAGGTCGGAAGCGGGCAGGGCAGGCATCTCAGCCGACCACTCGGGGAAGACAGCAACGGATCACGACGGGCTCCGATGAAAAGGCGCGCAAAGAATAGTCGACTACCGACTCCGGCTGGCGGAAAACCGCCTCGGCCCTGGGGGATTTCCGCCGGTTTCCGTCGGATGGCGGGGTTCCGCCCGCCGCTGGCAACTAGACTTTCGACTGAAAGGTGCATGAAAGCTGGCCCTTTGATTGCGCACCAAGAAGTGGAACGGCGATTGCTTATATCTCGCCAGATGCTGGTGTCACCGTCGCACGGCCACCGGATCCACAACAAAAAGCTCTCAGGATGAGAGAGCCACTTTCAGCAGTGCCCACTCAGACAGGACGTCAGGCAGTGGCCACAAGGGATCGAGCCATGACAGCAACCGTCGACACAACAACAACTACCACAGCTCCCGCGCCCAAGGTGCCCGTCAAGCAGCCGCTCTACAAGAGTCTCTACTTCCAGGTGATCCTGGCGATCGTCCTGGGCATCTTGCTCGGCCACTTCTATCCCCAGACCGGCGCTGCCATGAAGCCCCTGGGTGACGGTTTCATCAAGCTGATCAAGATGGTCATCGCACCCATCATCTTCTGCACCGTGGTGACCGGTATCGCCGGCATGCAGAACATGAAGGCCGTGGGCAAGACCGGCGGCATGGCGCTGCTGTACTTCGAGATCTTCTCCACCATCGCGCTGCTGATCGGTCTGATCGTGGTCAACATCGTCCAGCCGGGCGCCGGCATGAACGTCGACGTCAGCACCCTGGACACCAAGGGCATCGCGGCCTATGCCGCTGCCGCGGAAAAGCAGACCACCATCGATTTCCTGCTGAACATCATCCCCTCGACGGTCGTCAACGCCTTCGCTACCGGTGAGATCCTGCAGGTCCTGTTCTTCGCCGTGCTGTTCGGCTACGCCCTGCATCGCCTGGGCGAGACCGGTCAACTGGTGTTCAACTTCATCGACCGCATCTCCCACGTCTTCTTCAACATCATCAACGTCATCATGAAGCTCGCCCCCATCGGCGCCTTCGGTGCCATGGCGTTCACCATCGGCAAATACGGCGTCGGCACCCTGGTGCAGCTGGGCTACCTGATGGCCTGCTTCTACATCACCTGCCTGCTGTTCGTGCTGCTGGTGCTGGGCGCCGTAGCGCGCATGCACGGCTTCAGCATCCTCAAGTTCATCAAGTACATCCGTGAAGAACTGCTGATCGTGCTGGGTACCTCGTCCTCCGAGTCCGCCCTGCCGCGCATGCTGACCAAGATGCAGAAGCTGGGCGCCGAGAAGTCGGTGGTTGGCCTGGTGATCCCCACCGGCTACTCCTTCAACCTCGACGGTACCGCCATCTACCTGACCATGGCTGCGGTGTTCATCGCCCAGGCCACCAATACCCAGATGGACATCACCCACCAGATCACCCTGCTGCTGGTGCTGCTGATCTCCTCCAAGGGCGCTGCGGGCGTCACCGGTAGCGGCTTCATCGTGCTGGCCGCCACCCTGTCCGCCGTCGGTCACGTACCGGTCGCCGGCCTGGCGCTGATCCTGGGTATCGACCGCTTCATGTCCGAAGCCCGCGCCCTGACCAACCTGGTCGGCAACGGCGTGGCCTCCATCGTGGTCGCCAAGTGGTGCGGCCAGCTGGACGAGCAGACCTTGAAGACCGAGCTCGCTCGCGGCCCGAACGCCGTCGAAGTCGAGGAAGCCCGCCAGACTGCCTGAGCCTGACGCAAGGCCGTTCCTGGAGCGGTCCTGCGGTAACTGCCAAACGCCCGTATCGAAAGATACGGGCGTTTTCTTTTGTGCAGGATTCAGTGGGGGGGGGGCGGCGGTGGCGTGCCTGGCTGAGAGTGCCGAGCGGTCAGTCGACGGGGCTCAGGGTGACGGCCAGGGTGTCAGGGCGGCAGCTCCGTCACGAGCGGAGCGGCAGCCGGGCTGGGCGAAGGGCAGCAGCGCGTCCTGGGCGGGTCTTGCGAGCGCCCTCTTGCCGAGGGTTTGGTAGGGGCTGAGGGAATGACCCACGAGCTTCGGGCCGGCGCGTACGACCCGCCAGGCAGCCTGGTCGCAGCCGGGTTGTCGAGGCAGAGGGATAGGGGGTAGGAACGGGTAGCGGCAGGAGGGGCGAAGCGCTGGCAGGCCGCCAGCGCTTCGGGGGAGGATCAGCGACGCAGGGTGGGGCGATAGCCCATCACGCCGTAGAACAGGATGTAGAGGTAGCAGACCAGCGGGATCAGGAAGGAGGGCAGCAGGCCGATGGTGTCAGCGAAGTAGCCCTGGATGGCCGGCACCAGCGCGCCACCCACGATACCCATGCACAGCAGGCCCGAACCCTTGGAGGTGAACTTGCCCAGGCCCTTGAGTGCCAGGGAGAAGATCGTCGGGAACATGATGGAGTTGAAGAAACCGATGGCCAGCAGGGACCACATGGCGACCTTGCCACCCTGCAGCACGGCGATGGCCAGCAGTACGCCAATGGCGATGGCGTTGAAGGTCAGCACCAGATTCGGCCGTACCTTGGTCATGATCACGCCGCCGATGAAGCGACCGATCATGGCGCCACCCCAGTACAACGACAGGTACTTGGCGGCGGTGGCGGCGTTCAGGCCGGCTACGTCCGGGCTTTCCATCAGGCTCACCAGGTAGCTGCCGATGGAGACTTCCGCACCCACGTACATGAAGATGCCGACCACGCCGAGCAGCAGGTGGCGATAGGCCCAGACGCTGCTGGCGGTCAGGGCGTTCTCGTCAGTGGTGTTGTCCTGTTCGGTGTCCTTGATCTGCGGCAGGCGGAAGAGGCCGATGATCACCGCCAGAGCCACCAGCATGCCGGCCAGGATCAGGTAGGGCAGCTGCACCGAGTGGGCGGCGGAGTCTTCACCGACCAGCGCCAGGATGGTCACCGCGCCCACCAGAGGGCCGACGGTGGTACCCAGGGAGTTGAAGGCCTGGGTCAGGTTGAGGCGCGAGGCCGCGGTTTCCGGCTTGCCGAGGATGGTGACATAGGGATTCGCTGCCACCTGCAGCACGGTGATACCGGCCGCCAGCACGAACAGGGCGGTCAGGAAGAAGCCGTAGGACTGGGCTCCGGCCGCCGGGTAGAACAGCACGCAACCGACGCCGGCGGTGAGCAGGCCAACGATGATGCCCTTCTTGTAGCCCAGGCTTTCCACCAGGCGACCTGCCGGGAAGGACACGATGAAGTAGGCGGTGAAGAAGCAGAACTGGATCAGCGAGGCCTGCAGATAGCTGAGGGTGAAGACCGCCTTGAGGTGGGGAATGAGAATGTCGTTCAGCGAGGTGATCAGACCCCACATGAAGAACAGCATGGTGAGGACGATCAAGGGTCCGCGGTAGCTCTGGTTTTGATTGTGCATTGGGGCTCCATGGGTACTACAGTTTCTTGTTTCTGTCCGGCATGTCCGGACAGCGCTGTCTAGGGCGGCTGCGCAGACACAGCGAAGCGGCGCGAGATTAAGCTATTCACGCTGCTGAATCCATTCTTCCTGGAGGTTCGCAGGCGAAGTGCCGGCGCCTTCGACCGCGGGGCCTGTGACCGGTTCAGCCGGGCAGGAGCCGGAAATGAAAAACGGCGCCAGAGGCGCCGTTTGGGTCACACAAGCGAGGGCTGTCAGCCCTGCCAGCGCTTCAGGACCAGGGTGGCGTTGGTGCCGCCGAAGCCGAAGCTGTTGCTCATGATGAGGTCCAGCTTGGCGTCTTCCTTGGTCTCGCGCAGGATCGGCAGGTCGGCGACCTCCGGATCCAGTTCGTCGATGTTGGCCGAGCCGGCGATGAAGCTGCCCTCCATCATCAGCATGCAGTAGATGGCCTCGTGCACACCGGCCGCGCCCAGGGAGTGGCCGGACAGGCTCTTGGTCGAGCTGATGGCCGGAGCCTTGTCGCCGAACACAGCGCGCACGCCCTTTATCTCTGCCACGTCGCCCACCGGGGTGGAGGTGCCGTGGGTGTTCAGGTAGTCGATCTCGCCATCGACGGTGGACAGCGCCTGCTGCATGCAGCGGATAGCGCCTTCGCCACTCGGGGCGACCATGTCGTAGCCATCGGAGGTCGCGCCGTAGCCGACGATCTCTGCGTAGATCTTGGCGCCACGGGCCAGGGCGTGTTCGAGTTCCTCGACCACCACCATGCCGCCGCCGCCGGCGATGACGAAACCGTCACGCTTGCTGTCGTAGGCACGGGAAGCCTTTTCCGGCGTCTCGTTGTAGTCGCTGGAGAGCGCGCCCATGGCATCGAACAGCATGCTCTGGGTCCAGTGCTCTTCCTCGCCGCCGCCGGCAAAGACGACGTCCTGCTTGCCGAGCTGGATCTGCTCCATGGCCAGGCCGATGCAGTGGGCGCTGGTGGCGCAGGCCGAGGCTACGGAGTAGTTCAGGCCCTTGATCTTGAAGGGAGTGGCCAGGCAGGCGGAAACCGTGCTGCTCATGGTCCGGGTCACGCGGTAGGGACCGACGCGCTTGACGCCCTTCTCGCGCAGGATGTCCAGGGCTTCCATCTGGTTGAAGGTGGAAGCGCCACCGGAGCCGGCGATCAGGCCGGTACGGGGGTTGGAAACCTGGTCTTCGGCCAGGCCGGAGTCCTTGATCGCCTGCTCCATCGCCAGATAGGCGTAGGCAGCGGCATCGCCGACGAAGCGCTTGACCTTGCGGTCGATCAATTCTTCGAGGTTCAGGTCGATGGAACCGGAAACCTGACTGCGCAGACCCATCTCGGCATATTCCGGATTGTGACGGATGCCGGCACGGCCTGCGCGCAGGTTGGCGGAAACGGTGTCTTTATCATTGCCCAGGCACGAAACGATACCCAGACCGGTAATGACGACGCGACGCATGCGAAAAGCCCTTAGAAGCTATCGGTGGAAGTGAACAGGCCAACGCGCAGACCTTCGGCGGAGTAGATCTCGCGGCCGTCCACGCTTACGGTGCCATCGGCGATGGCGAGAATCAGCGACCTGTTGATGGTGCGTTTGATATGGATATTGTAGGTGACCTTCTTGGCGGTCGGCAGTACCTGGCCGAAGAACTTCACTTCGCCAGAGCCCAGGGCGCGACCGCGACCCGGATTGCCCTGCCAGCCAAGGTAGAAACCGACCAGCTGCCACATGGCATCCAGGCCCAGGCAGCCCGGCATCACCGGATCGCCTTCGAAATGGCAGCCGAAGAACCAGAGGTCGGGACGGATATCGAGTTCCGCCACCAGTTCGCCCTTGCCGTATTTCCCGCCTACCTCACTGATATGCACGATCCGATCGATCATCAGCATGTTCGGTGCGGGCAATTGGGCATTGCCCGCACCGAAGAGCTCGCCACGGCTGCAGCGCAGCAAGTCTTCGTAGGTAAAGGCGTGTTGTTTGGTCATGCAAGCTCCTGTAGCTGGCCTAGGTCCAGGCTCTGGCGACTCCAATGGTCGCTCTGGGTATGGCTTCGTGTAGCAGTAGACTGCCGGGGCATGGGGAAAGTCACAGGCCAGCGCCCCGCTCGTTAACGGACCATTGTGCACTTTCCGCAGTCAATTCTCCATCCTGTGAGCCTGTTCAGGATCACGCGAGCTAGAGCCAAACAAGGCGAAAAGGCCTGAGGAAGCGGAGTTTACGAGTGGTAAATGAGCATTCCGAAGGGCTTTTCAACGCCGTTTGTCCGACGCGCAGCAGATCATGAACAGGCTCTGAGCCGCGCGAGCGGCTGCCGTATACTGGCGACGAGGCCGCGCGATCGCGGTGAAGCCGAGAGTTTCGATGACAGTCCAATCCCCCATCGCCGTCCTGGGCGGCGGCAGTTTCGGTACCGCCCTGGCCAATCTGGTCGCCGAGAACGGGCTGCCGGTGCGCCTGTGGATGCGTGATCCGCAGCAGGCCGAGACCATCCGTCGCGAACGCGAGAATCCGCGCTATCTGAAGGGCATCAAGGTGCACGCCGCGGTGGAGGCCACCAGCGACCTGCAGGGTGCCATCCAGGGCTGCGAGCTGATCCTGGTGGCGCTGCCGTCCAGCGCGCTGCGCCAGGCGCTGGCGCCCATCGCCCAGCAACTGGAAGGGCGTTTTCTGGTCAGCACCACCAAGGGCATCGAGGCGCATTCCTTCATGCTGATGAGCGAGATCCTCGCGGAAATTGTGCCGCGGGCGCGCATCGGCATCATCTCCGGGCCCAACCTGGCTCGCGAGATCGCCGAGCACCAGCTCACCGCCACGGTGGTGGCCAGCGAAGACGAAGAGGTCTGCCGACGGGTCCAGGCGGCGCTGCACGGTCGCACCTTCCGCGTCTATGCCAGCGCCGACCGCCTCGGCGTGGAGTTGGCCGGTGCCCTGAAGAACGTCTACGCCATCATCGCCGGCATGGCCGCGGCCCTGGCGATGGGCGAGAACACCCGCAGCATGCTGATCACCCGGGCCCTGGCCGAGATGACCCGCTTCGCCGTGCAGCGTGGCGCCAATCCCATCACCTACCTGGGCCTGGCCGGGGTGGGGGACCTGATCGTGACCTGCTCGTCGGAGAAGAGCCGCAACTACCGGGTGGGCCATGCCCTCGGTCGGGGACAGACCCTGGCCGAGGCGGTGGCGCAGATCGGCGAGACCGCCGAGGGCGTCAACACCCTGCGCGTGCTCAAGGAAAAAGCGGATGAGCTGGGCGTCTACATGCCCCTGGTCAACGGCCTCTATGCGATCCTGTTCGAGGGTCGCAGCCTGGGCCAGGTGATTGAGGCCCTGATGGGCGGCGAACCCAAGACCGATGTCGATGTGGCGGACGCCCCTTTTACTTGAGCCGCTACACTGTCTGAAAAGAGGAATTCCCATGTCTCAACCCGAGCATTCCCGCGAGCTGCTGGGCCTGCGCCTGATCTGGATGCTGCTGTTCCTGTTCGTCTGGCTGGGTGCGCAGTACGTGCTGGCGGTGGTGGTACTGGTGCAACTGGTGGTGCGCCTGATCAAGGGCGAGGCCCATCCCGGGCTGATCGCCTTCGGCGCCGCCCTGGGCACCTATCTGGCGCAGATCGTCCGCTTCGGCACCTTCGCCAGCGAAGTGAAGCCCTGGCCCTTCGCCGACTGGCCGGCCACCGCGCAACCCGACGACCGCTCCGCCACCGCGCCATGAGGCTCTGGCTGCTGCGCCATGGCGAAGCCGAAGCGCGAGCGCCGAGCGACGAGGTGCGCGAGCTCACCGCGGCCGGTCGCGCCGAGGTGTTGCGCAGCGCCTTGCAGCTCAAGGATGCGGAGCTGCAGCTCATCCTCGCCAGTCCCTATGTCAGGGCGCAGCAGACGGCGGCCCTGGTCCGGCAACAACTGGGCTGGTCGGGCGAGGTGCGCAACGTCTCCTGGGCCACGCCCGACGGCGCGCCGGAACATGCCCTGCAGGAACTGGCGCTGCTGGAGGTGGAGGAGCTGTTGCTGGTCACCCACAACCCCTTCGTCGGTGAACTGGCCGGCTGGTTGCTGCACGGTCATCGGCAGGCGCCGGTGGCCCTGGGCACCGCCTCCCTGCTGTGCCTGGAAGCGCCACTGCCCCTGGCCGGCGGTTTCGATCTGGTCAGTCGCTTCCACGGCTGACGCCCTTGCAAGGAAAGTACATGAGCATCTGGCAGACCCTTCCGGATCCCGCGGACCTCGAGCGTGCGCTCGAGAACACCCTGGCCGAACACCTGGACATGCGCATCGAGGCCTGGGACGACAGCAGCCTGACCGCCAGCATGGTGGTCGACCGCCGTACTCATCAGCCGATGGGGCTGCTGCATGGCGGCGCCTCGGTGGCCCTGGCGGAAACCGTGGGCTCGATCGCCAGCATGCTCTGCGTGGATCGCTCGCGCTTCTATTGCGTGGGTCAGGAAATCAATGCCAACCACCTGCGCGGCGTCCGGTCCGGGCGGGTGACGGCGGTGGCCCGGCCCCTGCATCTGGGGCGCAGCAGCCATGTCTGGGATATCCGTCTGAGCGATGAGGAGGGACGCCTGACCTGCGTCTCGCGCCTGACCGTGGCCGTGGTGCCGTTGCAACGGGACGCCTCCTAGCCATGACCAGCGTCTGGCTGGCAGGGGAGGCCAGCGCATGACCGCCCAGGTGCAGGAGTTGCGCCTGGAGCTGCCCCATATCGAGCTGAGCGCCCGGGTGTTCGGTCCGGAAAACGGCTATCCGGTGCTGGCGCTGCATGGCTGGCTCGACAATGCCATGACCTTCGCCCAGCTCGCCCCGCGGCTGCACGGTCTGCGCATCGTCGCGCTGGACCTGCCCGGACATGGCCTGTCGGCACATCGCCCCGCGGGCGTCGGCTATGCCATTCAGGACTATGGGCTGGATGTGCTCGCCGCCGCCCGGCAACTGGGCTGGGACCGCTTCGGCCTGCTCGGGCATTCCATGGGGGCCATCGTTGGCGTCATCGCCGCCGCCGCCCTGCCGGAGCAGATCGAGCGCCTGGCGCTGATCGATGGCCTGCTGCCCTACACCACGCCGGCGGAGGAGGTCGCCGAGAAGCTGGGCAGGGCCCTGCTCGCCGAACTGGAAGTGCCCAATCGGCGCAAGCCGGTCTACGCCACAGTGGAAGACGCCGTGGCGGCGCGGTTGAAGGGCGCCCTCACGGTCAGTCGCGAAGCCGCCGAGTTGCTCGCCGAGCGCGGCCTGATGGCGGTGCCCGGCGGCTACACCTGGCGCTCCGATCCGCGCTTGCGCCTGCCGAGCCGGATCCGCTTCACGCCGGAACAGGCCGCCGCCTGCCTGGGCGCCGTCCGCTGCCCGACGGCGCTGGTGGTGGCCACGGGCGGCCTGGTGGCGCCCCATGCCGAGGCCATGTGCCTGGCACGGCAGCAGCCGAATGTCCGTCTCCATGAACTGCCGGGCGGGCACCATCTGCATCTGGACGATGCCGCGGGCGCCCAGGCCGTCGCAGATTGTTTCAATGCCTTCTTTGCCGCCGGCACCGGGCACGACGAATAATGCGGCATGCCTAGCCGTCCGTTTTGCCCGCGCTTTTCCTCCGTTCGACGCTCTCTGCTGATCGGCCTGCTGTTGTCCACCGGGATGGCGCAGGCGGAGGTATTGCCGGAGATCGCGCCCATGGATCACGCCCAGCTCGTGCGCGAAAGCGGACCGGCCAGCGCCGAACGCCTCTATCCGCTGGGGCCGGCCAGTCGCATCGGCGGTCGCCTGCGCCTGGAGGATTCTTTGCAGGTAGAGGGCGAACTCCAGACCCAGACCTTCGAACTGGCCAGCGGTCATCCGCCGCTGGCACGGTTGGACAGCGAACGGCAGCGCCTGCAGCAGCAGGGCGCGACGCTGCTCTACTGGTGCGAGGGGCGTGATTGCGGCGCCAGCAGTGTCATCGCCAACAGCCTGTTGGGCGAGGCCATGCTCTATGGGCCGGATGATCAGCAGGGGCTGCTGGTGCTGCAACTGGCGGAGCCGCAGACGGTGCTGACCCTCTATGGCATCACCCGTGGCAATCGTCGCGGCTACCTGCATGCCGAACGGCTGCAGGCCGGCCAGCCCCTGCCTGAGCTGTTGCCGAGCGCTGCCACCCTGCTCAAGGAATTGCAGCGCGACGGCCAGCTGCTCTTGTCCGCCCTGGAGCGGGCGCCAGAGCAACCCTGGATCGCCCGCCTCGCGGCGGCCCTGGCGCTCAATGGCGATGTGGCGGTGACCCTCGGCGGCGACCAGGCCACAGCCTGGCAGAGCGCCCTGCGCGAGGCGGGAATCCGCGAGCCGCGGCTGCAGACCGAAGCCGATCGGGCCGCCGGGCTCTATCGCCGCTAGACGTCGTTGACGTAGCGGGTGCGCCCGGCGCCCAGGCCGAACAGCGTGGCCAGCACGGCGATCAGGGTAAAGAGCACGCCCATGGGCGCCCAGCCGTGGGTGGCGTCGTGGATGATGCCCACCAGCAGCGGACCGAGCGAGGCCAGGCTGTAGCCTGCGCCCTGAGCCATGCCCGACAGCCGCCCGGCGGTTTCCGCATCCCGCGAGCGCAGCACCAGCAGGGCGAGGGCCAGGCTGAAGGTGCCGCCCTGGCCCAGGCCGAGGATCACCGCGCACAGCCAGAGACTGCCGACGGGGGCGTACAGGCAGCCGAGCAAGCCGGCGAGGGTCAGACTCATCACCACCACGATGGCCAGGCGCTGGTCCTGGCCGCGGGTCGCCAGCCAGGGGGCGGTGAGGGCGCTGACCAGCTGGGTCATCACCGAGCCCGACAACATCAGGCCGGCCTGCACCATGCCCAGGCCGCGATCCATCAGCAGGGTCGGCAGCCAGCCGAAGACGATATAGGCCAGCGACGACTGCAAGCCCATGTAGAGGGTGATCTGCCAGGCCAGCCGATTGCGCCACAGCGAACCCCCAGCACCCCGCGCCGGTGCGGTCGTGGGCGCCTGGCGCAGCTGTGGCAGCCACACCAGCAGCGCGATCACGGCGACCAATGCCCAGGCGGCGAGGGCGGGCTGCCAGTGGCCGTCGAAGGCTTCGGCAAGGGGCGCGGTGGCCCCGGCGGCCACGGCGGCGCCAATGCACAGCATCATGGTGTAGAGCCCCATCAACTGGCCGGCCTGGGCGGGAAAGTCGCGCTTGACCAGGGCCGGCAGCAGTACGCCAAGGATGCCGATGCAGGCGCCGGCGATCAGGCTGCCGAGAAACAGCCCAAGGGGCGGCAGCAGGCTGCGCAGGACGATGCCACAGGCGAGCAGCGCCAGGATGGCGCCCAGGGTGCGTTCGCTGCCCCAGCGGCGCGCCAGGCGCGGAGCCAGGGGCGCAAACAGCCCCAGGCAGAGCACCGGCAGGGTGGTGAGCAGGCCGATGGCACTGCTGGACAGGCCCGTGCTGGCCTCGATCTGCCGCAGCAGGGGCGCCAGGCTGGAGAGGGCCGGGCGCAGGTTGAGGGCAATGAGCATGAGGCTGGCGAGCAACAGGCCGCGTTGCCAGGGCGTGAGATGGGAAGTCGCTGAGGAAGACATGAGCACTGCTATGACCGGGGAAACCGCCAATGCTAGCGTACCCGGGCCATAACGCACGGCGCTTCCATTCGCTACCCTGCAACGGGAAAAAATAGTTGGCGGACCGGCTAAAAAATCGCCAGTTCGTCAATCGCCGCACCGCCGCTCGCTTGTCCGGGGTCAGCTGGAGGTTTTCCACGAGGTTATCCACAGCAACTGTGGATTACCCTCGGAAAACAGCCCTTTTGCTTTGGCGGGCGATCTGTTAAGCGCGGCCGGTGCCCGCCAGCAGATGGGCATTTGCTACTATTAAGCCCCTTCGCGCTGCCTGTCGAACCAGCGCCACCGCTGAACCGGAGTAACCATGACCGATCCCATTCGCCTCACCCAATACAGCCACGGTGCCGGTTGTGGCTGCAAGATCGCCCCCAAGACCCTGGAGACCATCCTGGCCGGCAGCGGCGCCCAGCACCTGGATCCACGGCTGTGGGTGGGCAATGCCTCGCGCGACGACGCGGCGGTCTATGGCCTGGATGACGAGCGCGGGGTGGTCTCCACCACCGATTTCTTCATGCCCATCGTCGATGACCCCTTCGATTTCGGCCGCATCGCCGCCACCAATGCCATCAGCGACATCTACGCCATGGGTGGCGATCCGCTGCTGGCCATCGCCATTCTCGGCTGGCCGGTCAACGTGCTGCCGCCGGAAGTGGCGCGCGAGGTCATCGCCGGTGGGCGGCGGGTCTGCGACGAGGCCGGCATTCCCCTGGCCGGCGGTCATTCCATCGACGCCCCCGAGCCGATCTTCGGCCTGGCCGTCACCGGGATCGTGGAAAAGCGCCACCTCAAGCGCAACGACACCGCGACCCTGGGCAGCCGCCTCTATCTGACCAAGCCGCTGGGCATCGGCATCCTCACCACCGCCGAGAAGCGCGCCCTGCTGCGGCCCGAGGATCGCCATCTGGCGCGCGACACCATGTGCCAGCTCAATCGTCCTGGCAGTCGCTTCGGTCGCCTGGCCGGGGTCACGGCGATGACCGACGTCACCGGCTTCGGCCTGCTCGGCCACCTGGTGGAGATGGCCGACGGCAGTGGCCTCACCGCCGAACTCGACTTCGCTGCCATCCCCCGCCTCGAAGGGGTGGAGTTCTACCTCCAGCAGGGCTGCGTGCCCGGCGGGACCGAGCGCAACTTCGACAGCTACGGCAGCCGCATCGCCCCGCTGGCCGAAAGCCGCCGCCAACTGCTGTGCGATCCCCAGACCAGCGGCGGCCTGCTGGTGGCCGTGGCGCCCGAGGGCGAGGCGGAATTTCTCGCCGTCGCCGCGGAACTGGGCCTGGCCCTGCAACCCATAGGGCAACTGGTGGACCGACGCACCCATGCGGTCGAGGTGGCCTGATGAGCCAGCGTGAGGATGCCCGCGACCTGCAGGCGCTGTTCCTGAGCGATATTCCCCTGGTCGATGTCCGCGCCCCCGTGGAGTTCGGCAAGGGCGCCTTTCCCCAGGCGACCAATCTGCCGCTGATGAATGACCTGGAACGCCAGCGCGTCGGTACCCGTTACAAGCAGCAGGGTCAGCAGGCGGCGCTGCAGCTGGGTCATCAGCTGGTGTCCGGGACAGTGAAGGAGGCGCGCATCCAGGCCTGGGCCGACTTCGCCCAGGCGCATCCCGAGGGCTATCTCTATTGCTTCCGTGGCGGCTTGCGCTCGCAGATCAGCCAGGAATGGCTGCGCAGCGAAGCCGGCATCGCCTATCCACGGGTGGTGGGCGGCTACAAGGCCATGCGCACCTTCCTCATCGACACGCTGCAGCGGGCGCTCGCCGAATGCGCCTTCGTGGTGGTGGGCGGCATGACCGGCACTGGCAAGACGGAGGTGGTGGCCCAGCTCGACAACGCCGTCGATCTCGAAGGCCACGCCAACCACCGGGGCTCCAGTTTCGGCAAGCGCGCCACGCCGCAGCCGGGGCAGATCGATTTCGAGAACAGCCTGGCCATCGACCTGCTGCGGCGTCGCCATGCGGGGCAGGCGCAATTCGTGCTGGAAGACGAGTCGCGCCTGGTCGGTCGCTGCTCCCTGCCACTGGAATTGCACCAGGGCATGCAGCAGTACCCCTTGGTCTGGCTGGAGGACAGCCGGGAAAACCGCATCGAGCGCATCCTGCGCGACTATGTCATCGACCTGGCGGCGGAATTCATCGGCCTGCACGGCCCCGAGCAGGGCTTCGCGCTGTTCGCCGAGCAGTTGCGCAAGAGTCTTTCCGGTATCGCCAAGCGTCTGGGCGGGGAACGCTTCCAGCGCCTGTCGGCCATTCTTGAAGAGGCCCTGGCGGAGCAGGAGCGCTCGGGCGACGTCGCGGTCCATCGTGGCTGGATCGAGGGACTGCTGGCGGAATACTACGACCCCATGTACGCCTATCAGCGCGAGAGCAAGGCCTCCCGGGTGATCTTCAGTGGCGATCAGGCCGCCGTGGTCGAATTTCTGCGCGACCGGCGCTGAACAGCCTCCGCGCTTGGCGGTCTACGCTGCGGTTATCCGGCCGTTCCGGCCGGCTGCCGGTCGCAAGGAGACAAAGAGATGAAAGCGAAACTGGTTCCTGTTCTGGCCGCCACCCTGGCTGCCGTGGTACTCGCAGGGTGCTCGGGCAAGGTGGTCAATCGCGATAGCTGCGCCGCCCAGACCCGTTCCGCCTGGCAGGAGCTTGACCTGGCCAAGGCCGAAGGCTTTTCCGGTACGGTGAGCTATTCCAAGGCGCTGGCGCTGCTGTCCACCGCCAAGACGCAACAGCAGGTCGAGGCCTACACCGGCTGCGTGAAGAATGCCGAAAAGGCGAGCTTCTATATTCGCGAGTCCCGCGCCGGTCGTTGATCGGTCGTGCGGCTGGCAAACGGCCGCCATCCAAAGCGACGTCGGCATAACCGCGTGCGACGGATAGCCGTCCGTTAGCCCCCAGCCCCTCAAGAATCGGCTTCTGCGGACGACAGCGTCGGTAGAACTCATTCCGTTGGGGTGCCGTATGAAAGGGATTGCCCGCTATCGCCTGGCCAATTGGCGAACCGCGACCAAACTGGCCGTGGGCTTTGGCCTGGTGCTGCTGCTGACCCTGGTGGTGGCCTTGCAGGGCGGGCTCGCGCTCAAGGACGTGGAACATCGCTTCGGTTTCCTGCGCGACATGGCCGCGATCAACCGGCAGGTGATGCAGGTCCGCGCCCTGGAGCAGGGTTTTCGCCTCAGCGGCGAGGCCACCCAGGCCGAGCACCTGCGGCAGGCGCTGCCGGCGGTACTCGATCACCTGGGGCAGCTCGCGACCGAGGTGGGCAGTGCCAACGCGGCCGATATCGACGCCGCCCGCGCGGCCGCCCAGGCCTATGGCGCCGCCTTCGCCGACTATGAGCGCCTCAACACCTCACGCCGTCTAGCGATGGAAGGGGCGGCCTTCCTCGTGGAGGGCGCGGCCAACAGCCTGGACATCCTTCAGTCCGGCCTGCTGGATGACGGCGCCTATGCCCTCAAGGACTCCGGTGGCAAGCAGGGCGCCGAACTCCTGACCCTGTCGCAACAGGTCGGCGAACTCTATCGCCTGATGCTCAAGAGCCTCGACGAAGCCCAGGCGCGGGCGAGCAAGAGCACGGTGGACGATCAGCCGCTGCCGTCGGCCAGTGCCGCATTGGAGCTGTTGGCCAAGGTAGAGCCGCAACTGAGCGATCCGGCCTATTCCTCGGTCATCCAGGATGTCTCCACCAACATCAAGGAATTCATCCGCCGCCTGGGCGACTATGCCGCCGCCCTGGCCCAGGAGCAGGCCGCCGGCGCGCGCATGACCAGCCTGGCCGAGACCGCCGTGCAGCGAGTCGATGCCCTCTACGGCCAACAGGAAGTCGAACTGCAGGCGATGATGACCAAGCGCCTGCTGACCATCGGTGGCGTGGCCCTGCTGGCACTGATCGTCGGCACCCTGGCCGCGCTGATCATCACCCTGGCCATCGTCCGGCCGCTGCGCAAGGTGATCGCCGCTGCCGAACGCATCGCCCAGGGTCAGCTGGACGTCGAATTGACGGTGGATCGGGGCGACGAGATCGGCCAGTTGCAGAGATCCAGCGCCAGCATGGTGGCGGCACTGCGCGGCATGGTCTTGCAGTTGCAGAGCGGTATCGGCCGACTCGGCCAGTCCGCGGCCGCCCTGGCCGAGCAGGCGCGCGAGGCGCAGCTGGGCGTGACCCGCCAGCGGGAGGAAACCGATCAGGTGGCCGCGGCCATGGCCGAACTGGCCGCCACGGCCCAGGGGGTCGCCGCGGACGCCGAGGCCGCTGCCGGTGCCGGCGATCAGGCCGAACGCCAGGTCAGCGATGGCCAGGCGGTGATCGGCCGCAGCCTGGCCGGTATCGAGACCCTGGGGGTGGACGTTCGCGCCGCTGCCGAGCGGCTCCAGGGCGTGTCCCACGACAGCCAGGCGATCAGCAGCGTGCTCGACGTGATCAAGGCGGTGGCCGAGCAGACCAATCTGCTGGCGCTCAACGCGGCCATCGAGGCGGCGCGCGCCGGGGAACAGGGTCGCGGCTTCGCCGTGGTCGCCGACGAGGTCCGCGCCCTGGCGCGCCGTACCCAGCAGTCGAGCGTCGAGATCGAACAACTCATCGTGGTGCTGCAGAAGGGCAGTGGCGAGGCGGTCGCGCGGATGCAGCAGAGCGAGACCCTGCTGGCCGGGACCCTGGGCAGTGCCGGTGACACGCGGCGCGCCTTTGCCGGTATCGCCACGGCGGTGGCCAGCATCCAGCAGAAGAACCAGCAGATCGCCGCGGCGGCGGTCCAGCAGCGTGGGGTGGCCGAAGAGGTCGCGGTCAATGTGACGCGCATTCGCGACGGCGCCGATCAATCCAGTCAGGCGATGGCGGCGACGGCCTCGGCCAGCCGCGAGCTGGCCGAGCTGGGTGACGAACTCTCGCGCCTGGTGCAGCGCTTCCACGTCTGACCGGCGCTGTTACTGAGCGTTGAGCGCCTGGCCGGTAGTGCCCTGGCTGGCCGGGCCAAGCAGATAGAGATAGACCGGCAGGATGGCGTCCGCCGCAGGCACCCGGGCCGGGTCCTCCTCGGGATAGGCCGCCGCGCGCATGGCGGTACGGGTACCGCCCGGGTTGACGCTGTTGACCCGGATACCGGCTTCTCCAAGCTCCTCGGCCCAGACCTGCATCAGGCCCTCGGTGGCGAATTTGGACACCGAATAGGCGCCCCAGCCAGCCCGGCCCTTGCGACCGACACTGCTGGAGGTGAAGATCACCGAGGCCTCACCGGCCGCCTTGAGCAGGGGCAGCAGGGTCTGGGTCAGGGCGAAGCCGGCCTGGACATTGACCTGCAGCACCTGCGCCAGGGCCGTGGCGGGCGTCTGCTCCAGCAGTACCCGCGGCCCCAGCAGGCCGGCGTTGTGCACCAGTCCATTCAGACGACCATGACGTCGCTGCAAGCGCTCAGCGACGGCAGCATAGGCCGCCGCATCGGCCTGTTCGAGATCCAGCACCAGGGGCTCGGCCCGGCCGCCGCCGGCCTGGATCTCCTGGCACACCTGATCCAGCGCCGCGGCATCGCGGCCCTGGAGAATGAGGGTCGCGCCCAGGGCGGCGCAGCCCTTGGCCAGGGCGGCGCCGATGCCGCGACTGGCGCCGGTGACGAGGATGATACGGTCTTTGAGCAGCTCGGCCGGAGCCTGGTAGTCGAACATCTGAACCCCTAGCAGCCGCACAGTGCGCGATCGAGCAGCGCACGCAATTCCAGCGGATGGTCGATGATGGCGTCGGCACCCCAGTGCTCGGGGTGGTCGTCCGGATGGATGTAGCCGTAGCGCGCCGCCACCGTCTTGCTGCCGGCGGCGCGGCCCGACTCGATGTCGCGCAGGTCGTCGCCGATGAACAGGGCGGTCTGGGGATCGACATCCAGTTGCCGGCAGGCCAGCACCACCATCTCCGGGTCCGGCTTGCTGTGCGTGACGTGGTCCGGGCAGACCAGGCAGGCCGAGCGCTCGGCCAGGCCCAGGCGCTGCATGATGGGCTCGGCGAAGCGCACCGGCTTGTTGGTCACCACGCCCCAGCGCAGCCGGGCGGCGTCGAGATCGCGCAGGATCTCCTGCATGCCGTCGAACAGCCGGGTATGGACCGCGCACTGCGTCTGGTAGCGCTCGAGGAATTCCAGGCGCAGCGGTTCGAGTTCGGCGCCCAGCGGATCGACCTCGAAGCCGGCCAGGATCATCGCCTTGGCACCGCCGGAAATGACGCCACGCAGGCGGGCCTCGTCGGCCGCTGCCAGGCCCTGGTCCTGGCGCATGGCCTGGATGATGGCGATGAAATCCGGCGCCGTGTCCAGCAGGGTGCCGTCCATGTCGAAAAGGACCGCTTGCAGACGCATGGCCTAGTCCTCGCGCTGGGTGCGCACCATGTAGTTCACCGTCACGTCGCCTTCCAGCTTGTATCTCTTGGTCAGCGGGTTGTAGGTGAGGCCGATGACGTCACGCAGATTGAGGCCGGCCGCACGCGCCCAGGCCCCCAACTCCGAGGGGCGGATGAACTTGCGAAAATCGTGGGTACCGCGCGGCAGCAGGCGCAGCACGTATTCGGCGCCGACGATGGCGAACAGATAGGCCTTGGGATTGCGGTTGATGGTGGAAAAGAACACCTGACCGCCCGGCTTGACCAGGTCGTGGCAGGCCTTGATCACCGACGAGGGATCCGGCACGTGTTCGAGCATCTCCAGACAGGTCACCACGTCGTAGGTGCCGGCGTGCTTGCGCGCGTGGTCCTCGGTGGTCTCCTGGATGTATTCCACCGGCACGCCGGATTCCAGCTGGTGCAGCCGGGCCACCGCCAGGGGCGCCTCGGCCATGTCGATGCCGGTCACCTGGGCACCACGTTGGGCCATGGCTTCGCTGAGGATGCCGCCACCGCAGCCGACGTCCAGCACCTTCTTGCCGGCTAGGCCGGCGTGCTGGTCTATCCAGTTGACGCGCAGCGGGTTGATGTCGTGCAGCGGCTTGAATTCGCTCTCGCGGTCCCACCAGCGGTAGGCGAGGGCCTCGAACTTGGCGATCTCGGCGTTATCGACATTGGACATGGTGTTCTCCAGAGGCAAGGGAGCGGGGCGCGTCAGGCGCCCTGCTGGATACGGGTGGCCCACTGCTGCGCATTGGCTATGAGTTCGGCCTCGTCCAGGCGCACGAGTTCGCTCTGGCGCAGCAGCGGCACGCCGCCGACCCAGACGTCGCTGACGCGATCGCGGCCGGTGGCGTAGATGAGTTGCGAGACGGGATCATAGAGCGGCTGCTGGGCGAGGCCGCTGAGGTCGACGGCGGTCAGGTCGGCCGCCTTGCCGATCTCCAGCGAGCCCAGGCAGCGCTCCAGGCCCAGGGCGCGGGCGCCGTTCAGGGTGGCCATGCGCAACGCGCGATGGGCATCCAGGGCGGTGGCCGAGCCGGCGACAGCCTTGGCCAGCAGGGCCGCGGTACGGGTCTCGCCGAGCAGGTCGAGGTCGTTGTTGCTGGCCGCGCCGTCGGTGCCGATGGCGACATTGACGCCGGCCTGCCAGAGGCGCTCCACTGGGCAGAAGCCGCTGGCCAGCTTGAGGTTGGACTCGGGACTGTGGATGACGTGGCTGTTGGTTTCGACCAGGTTTTCCAGGTCCTCGTCGTCCACCTGGGTCATATGCACGGCCTGGAAGCGCGGGCCCAGCAGACCGAGGCGCCGTAGCCGGCTGAGCGGCCGTTCGCCGGTCTGCTGCAGGGCCTGCTCCACCTCCAGGGCGGTCTCGTGGACGTGCATCTGGATCGGTGCCTGCAACTGCTCGGCCAGCACCAGGATCTCTTCGAGCTTGGCGTCAGCCACGGTGTAGGGCGCATGAGGACCGAAGGCCACGCTGATGCGCTCGTGCAGCTTCATGTCGTCGAACAGTTCCAGGCCGCGGCGGATCATGTCGTCGGCGGTACGGGCGCCGGGAATCGGGAAATCGAGGATCGGCAGGCAGACCTGGGCGCGCACCCCGGTGCGATGGATCGCCTCGCAAGCCACCTGGGGATAGAAGTACATGTCCGAGAAGCAGGTGATGCCGCCACGGATCTGCTCGGCGATGGCCAGGGTGGTGCCGTCACGGACGAAATCCTCGTCGACCCAGCGGCCTTCGGCGGGCCAGATGTGATCCTGCAGCCAGGTCTGCAGCGGCAGGTCGTCGGCCATGCCGCGAAACAGCGTCATGGCGGCGTGGCCGTGGGCATTGATCATTCCGGGGATCAGCACCTTGCCCGGCAGCTCCAGGGTCTCCTTGGCCGGATGGCGCAAGGCCTCACTGCGCGGGGCGAGCAGGGCGATGCAGCCGTCGCGCACACCCAACGCGTAATCGCGCAGGACCACCCCGGCCGGCTCCACCGGCACGATCCAGCTGGGGAGCAACAAGAGGTCCAGGGGCGCGGGGGTGGGCATCTGCGGCGGTTCCAAGAGGGGCGAGCCGGCAGTATAGCGGTCCTTGCGGCGCTACCGCTAAATCCGCACGCCGATGCCGGTATACTGGCGGGCTACAGATTCAGGTCGAGGAAAGATCATGCGAGAGCGTCTGCTGGCGGCGGAAAAGATCAAGGCGATCGAGTGGCGGGACGGTGCCCTGCACCTGCTCGACCAGCGCCTGTTGCCGCTGCGCGAACACTGGGTCGCCTGTCACGGCGCCGCCGAGGTGGCCCAGGCCATCCGCGACATGCTGGTGAGAGGCGCGCCGGCCATCGGCATCAGCGCCGCCTATGGCGTGGTGCTGGGTGCCCGCCAGCGCGCCGCGGCGGGCGAGGACTGGCAAGCGACCATCAACGCCGACTTCGAACTGCTGGCGGCCTCGCGGCCCACCGCGGTCAACCTGTTCTGGGCGCTCAACCGGATGCGCGAGCGCTTGGCGCGCACCGCGGGGGAGGGTGCCCTGGCGGCGCTGGAAGCCGAGGCGATAGCCATCCACCTGAGCGATCGCGAAGCCAACCTGACCATGGCCCAGCTGGGTGTCGAGCTGATCCGCAAGCACGACGCCAGCAAGCAGACCTTCCTGACCCACTGCAATACCGGCGCCCTGGCCACCGGCGGCTTCGGCACTGCCCTGGGCGTGTTGCGCGCGGCGCACCTGGATGGTCTGGTGGAATGCGTCCACGCCGACGAGACCCGTCCCTGGCTGCAAGGCTCGCGCCTGACCGCCTGGGAACTGGCCGGGGAGGGCATCCCGGTCAGCCTCAACGCCGATGCCGCCGCGGCGCACCTGATGAAGACGCGCAACGTCGCCTGGGTGATCGTCGGCGCCGATCGCATCACCGCCAATGGCGACGTGGCCAACAAGATCGGCACCTACAACCTGGCGGTCATCGCCATGCACCACGGGGTGCGCTTCATGGTGGTGGCGCCCAGCTCCACCATCGACATGAATCTGGCCTCGGGCGACGACATCCCCATCGAGGAGCGCGCCGGTCACGAGCTGCTGGAAGCCGGTGGCCAACGGATCGCCGCCGAGGTCGACGCCTTCAACCCGGTATTCGACGTCACCCCGGCCGACCTCATCGACGCCATCGTCACCGAGCGCGGTGTGGTGGAGCGTCCGGACGCGAAGAAGATGGCCGAGCTGATGAATCGTCGACGCCTGCATTGAGGTGATCGCCAGGGGCGGATACCTCCCTGAATGTGTTAGAATTTCGCTCTTTGCACAGGCTTTGTCCGAAAGCCCTCGGCAGGCGGTGATGCAGTGCCGAAAACCGGTTGGAGCGCCCCTTGCGCCGCCGGTGGCAGGCGCCGCCAGACGGGCTTTCGCCTCTCCTATATCAGGCTCGGCCGACGTGCGGACGAGCCCTAGCGCTTTTCAGATCAGAAGGAACCAGGCTTCTCATGGGTGAACTGGCCAAAGAAATCCTCCCGGTCAATATCGAAGACGAATTGCGGCAGTCGTATCTCGACTACGCGATGAGCGTCATCGTCGGCCGGGCCCTGCCGGATGTGCGCGACGGCCTCAAGCCGGTGCACCGGCGCGTGCTCTACGCCATGAGCGAGCTGGGCAACGACTGGAACAAGCCGTACAAGAAATCCGCCCGTGTGGTGGGTGACGTCATCGGTAAGTACCACCCCCATGGCGACACCGCCGTCTACGACACCATCGTGCGGATGGCCCAGCCCTTCTCGCTGCGCTACATGCTGGTGGACGGCCAGGGCAACTTCGGTTCGGTGGACGGCGACAACGCCGCGGCCATGCGTTACACCGAAGTGCGGATGTCCAAGCTCGCCCATGAACTGCTGGCCGACCTGGACAAGGAAACCGTCGACTGGGTGCCCAACTACGACGGCACCGAGCAGATCCCGGCGGTGATGCCCACGCGCATCCCCAACCTGCTGGTCAATGGTTCCAGCGGCATCGCGGTCGGCATGGCCACCAACATCCCGCCGCACAACCTCGGCGAAGTGATCGATGGCTGCCTGGCGCTGATCGAAAACAGCGAGCTGACCGTCGACGACCTGATGCAGTACATTCCCGGTCCGGACTTCCCGACCGCGGGCATCATCAACGGTCGTGCCGGCATCATCGAGGCCTATCGCACCGGTCGTGGGCGCATCTATGTGCGGGCCCGCGCCGAGGTCGAGGACATCGACAAGAGCGCCAATCGCCAGCAGATCGTCATCACCGAACTGCCCTACCAGCTCAACAAGGCACGGCTGATCGAGAAGATCGCCGAGCTGGTGAAAGAGAAGAAGATCGAAGGCATCACCGAGCTGCGCGACGAGTCCGACAAGGACGGCATGCGCGTGGTCATCGAGCTGCGTCGCGGCGAAACCCCCGAGGTGGTGCTCAACAACCTCTACGCCCAGACCCAGCTGCAGACGGTGTTCGGCATCAACGTGGTGGCCCTGCTCGACGGCCAGCCGCGGACCCTGAACCTCAAGGAACTGCTGGAAGCCTTCATCCGTCACCGCCGTGAAGTGGTGACTCGGCGGACCGTCTACGAACTGCGCAAGGCGCGCGAGCGTGGCCACATCCTCGAAGGCCAGGCGGTCGCCCTGTCCAACATCGATCCGGTCATCGAGCTGATCAAGAGCTCGCCGACCCCGGCCGAAGCCAAGGAACGCCTGATCGCCACGCCCTGGGAATCCAGCGCGGTACGCGAGATGGTCGAGCGCGCCGGCGCCGATTCCTGCCGTCCGGACGAACTGCCGGAGCAGTATGGTCTGCACGAAGGCAGGTACCACCTCTCGCCGGAACAGGCCCAGGCGATCCTCGACCTGCGCCTGCACCGCCTGACCGGCCTGGAGCACGAGAAGCTCATCGCCGAGTACCAGGAAATCCTGCTGCAGATCGGCGAGCTGATCCGCATCCTGACCAACCCGAGCGGCTGATGGAAGTCATCCGCGAGGAGCTGGAAAAGGTCAAGGCCGAGTTCGGTGACAAGCGTCGTACCGAGATCATCGCCTCCCAGGTGGACCTGACCATCGCCGACCTCATCACCGAGGAAGACCGCGTCGTCACCATCTCCCATGGCGGCTATGCCAAGTCCCAGCCGCTGCACGCCTACCAGGCCCAGCGCCGGGGCGGTCGCGGCCGTTCGGCCTCGGCGGTCAAGGAAGAGGACTACATCGAGCACCTGCTGGTCGCCAACAGCCATACCACCCTGTTGCTGTTCTCCAGTCTGGGCAAGGTGTACTGGAAGCGTACCTACGAGATCCCCGAAGCCTCCCGCGCCGCCCGTGGCCGGCCGCTGGTCAACCTGCTGCCGCTGGCCGAAGGCGAGCGCATCACCGCCATGCTGCCGGTCGATCTGGAAGCCGTGCGCCAGCAGGCGCCGATCGGTGAAGAAGACCTGGGCGAGCAGGACGACAACCTGGACATCGAAGACGCCGTGCTGGTGGAAGACGATGTCGAGAGCGAAGGTGAAGGCGAAGAGGGCGAGCTCCTCGATGCCGGCCAGGACGAGCCCACCGGCGCCTACATCTTCATGGCCACCCGCAACGGCACCGTGAAGAAGACCCCGCTGGTGCAGTTCAGCCGTCCGCGCAGCAATGGCCTGATCGCGCTGAAGCTGGAGGAGGGCGATAGCCTGATCGCCGCCGCCATCACCGACGGAGCCCGCGAAGTCATGCTGTTCTCCGACGGTGGCAAGGTCATCCGCTTCAAGGAGCGCCATGTGCGCACCATGGGCCGTACCGCCCGCGGTGTGCGCGGCATGCGCCTGGCCGAAAGCCAGCGCCTGATTTCCATGCTGATCCCCGAGCCTGGCGCCGAGATCCTCACCGCCAGCCTCAACGGCTTCGGCAAGCGCACCGCCATGGCCGAATACCCGCAGCGCGGCCGCGGTGGCCAGGGCGTGATCGCCATGGTCATCAACGAGCGCAACGGTCCCCTGATCGGCGCCATCCAGGTGCTGGACGGCGAAGAAATCATGCTGATCTCCGACCAGGGCACCCTGGTACGGACCCCTGTGGAAGGCATTTCCCGGACCGGCCGGAATACCCAGGGCGTTACCCTGATCAAGCTCGGCAAGGGCGAGAAGCTGGTGGGGCTGGAGCGGGTGCAGGAGCCTTCGGTGGACGAAGAGCTGCTGGATCACGAAGCCGAACTGGACGACGAGGTGCTCGACAAGGAGTTGCCGGTCGACAGCCACGAGCCGGACCAGGACGATGTGCTGCCCGGTGCCAGCGATGTACCGAGCGATGACCTTCCCGACGAGGATGACGAGTGATGAGCAAGCGTGCCTACAACTTCTGCGCCGGCCCGGCGGCCCTGCCTGAAGCTGTGCTGCGCCAGGCCCAGGCCGATCTGCTGGATTGGCAGGGCCGTGGCCTGTCGGTAATGGAGATGAGCCATCGCGGTGAAGATTTCACCGCCATCTCGAGCCAGGCCGAGGCCGATCTGCGCGAGTTGCTGGGTGTCCCCGGCAACTACAAGGTGCTGTTCCTGCAGGGCGGCGCCAGTCTGCAATTCGCCCAGCTGGCGATGAACCTGATGCCCGAGGGCGGCAAGGCCGACTACATCGACACGGGCATCTGGTCGCGCAAGGCCATCGAGCAGGCGCAGCACTATGGCACCGTCAATGTCGCCGCCAGCGCCAAGGGCTACGACTACTTCGCCATCCCGGGGCAGCACGAGTGGCAGCTGTCCAAGGATGCCGCCTACGTTCACTACACCCCCAACGAAACCATCGGCGGCCTGGAGTTCGACTGGATTCCGGACGTGGGCGATGTGCCCCTGGTGGCGGATGCTTCTTCCGACATCCTCTCGCGTCCGCTGGACGTCTCGCGCTTCGGGCTGATCTACGCCGGTGCGCAGAAGAACATCGGGCCCAGCGGCCTGGTGGTGGTGATTGTCCGCGAAGACCTGCTGGGTCGCGCGCGCGCCGCTTGCCCGACGCTGCTGGACTACAAGGTCGAGGCCGACAACGGCTCCATGTACAACACGCCGGCGACCTTCTCCTGGTACCTCTCGGGCCTGGTGTTCAAGTGGCTGAAGGAGCAGGGCGGTCTGCCCGCCATGGAGCGCCTGAATCGCCAGAAGAAAGAGCTGCTGTACGGCTTCATCGACGCCAGCGACTTCTACAGCAACCCCATCGCCCAGAACGACCGCTCCTGGATGAACGTACCCTTCCGCCTGGCGGACGAGCGCCTCGACAAGGCGTTCCTCGAGGGCGCCGAAGCGCGCGGCCTCCTGTATCTGCAGGGGCATCGTTCGGTGGGTGGCATGCGCGCCTCCATCTACAATGCCGTCACCCTGGAAGCCGTCCAGGTGCTGGTGAATTATCTGGCCGAATTCGAGAAGGAGCACGGCTGATCATGTCGGAACACGAGCTCAAGGCCCTGCGCCTGCGTATCGACAGTCTGGATGAACGCATCCAGGACCTGATCAGCGAACGCGCTCGCTGCGCCCAGGACGTGGCGCGGGTCAAGATGGGAACGCTGGCGGAAGGCGAAAAGCCCGTGTTCTACCGGCCCGAGCGCGAAGCCCAGGTCCTCAAGCGGGTGATGGAGCGCAACGGCGGTCCGGTCCGTGACGAAGACATGGCGCGACTGTTCCGCGAGATCATGTCCTGCTGCCTGGCCCTGGAGGAGCCGCTGCACGTGGCCTATCTCGGCCCGGAAGGCACCTTCTCCCAGGCCGCGGCGCTCAAGCACTTCGGCAAGGCCGTAGTGACCCGGCCCATGGCGGCCATCGACGAGGTGTTCCGCGAGGTCGCCGCCGGTGCCTCCCAGTTCGGCGTGGTGCCGGTGGAGAATTCCACCGAGGGTGCGGTCAACCACACCCTGGACAGCTTTCTCGAGCACAACCTGTCGATCTGCGGCGAGGTGGAACTGCGTATCCACCATCATCTGCTGATCGGCGAAAACACCAAGGCCGACAGCATCACCCGCATCTATTCCCACGCCCAGTCGCTGGCTCAGTGCCGCAAGTGGCTGGACTCCTATTACCCGAGCGTCGAGCGGGTGGCGGTGGCCAGCAACGCCGAAGCGGCGCGGCGGGTTAAGGGGGAATGGAACAGCGCGGCCATCGCCGGCGACATGGCGGCCTCGCTCTACGGCCTGACTCCGGTTCAGCAGAAGATCGAGGACCGCCCGGACAACTCCACGCGCTTCCTCATCATCGGCAACCAGGACGTGCCGCCCAGTGGCGACGACAAGACTTCCATCATCGTCTCCATGCAGAACAAGCCGGGCGCTCTGCACGAGTTGCTGCTGCCGTTCCATACCAACAACATCGACCTCAGCCGGATCGAGACGCGGCCTTCGCGCAGCGGCAAGTGGACCTATGTCTTCTTCATCGACTTCCTCGGCCACCAGGCCGATCCGCTGATCCGCGATGTCCTGGAGCGTCTGTCCACCGGCGCCGTGGCGCTCAAGGTCCTCGGTTCCTATCCCCGCGCCGTACTTTGACGGAGCAGGCGTTGGTTGCGGGCGTCAGCGGCGACGCACGCAGCCGTGTTCGTCGAAGGTCACCAGCCGCGTGCGGTCCTTGCGCTGGCGCGCCTCGTAGTGATAACGGGTCAGGGCATCCAGCTGGGAAATCCGCTGCGGTGGCCCCAGGGCGCTCTCCACGTCCGCCCGGCTCATGCCGACCTTGACCTGTCCGCGGATGATCGCCTGGCGCCTTGCGCTGGCGCTGAGCAGATCGCCACAGCCGTCCGTCTTGGCTGCCACCACCGTGGGTGTGCGCGCGACTTCCTTGCGGGGAGCGGCCTTGGGTTTCGCCATCAGCGTGGGTTTGGCGCCGCCCGGACGGGGATTGTCCGCGCGCTGCAGACGGCTGTCGCTGTCCGAGGCGCAACCGCTGGCGGAAAAGGTGAGGTGGCCGCTGGCATCTTCGCAGCGATACACCGTGGCCGCCTGGGCGCTGGTGCAACCCAGCAGCAGGCCGAGCACGAGCAGCTTCTTCATGGGACGTCCTCCTTGACGTAGGGGCTCAAGCTTAGCGAAGGCGGGGAGGTTCGGCGAGGGTCGGAAGCGTGCCCTCGGGGCCTTGCGGAAGCCTTGCAAATAGCTGTTTTGAAACCCTTTTGCCTTCGCACCCGCCAGCGGTCCGGTGTATCATCCCCGCCGTCAGCCCCGCCGGGGCAGTGGTTATCCCCCCTTATGGACTTACCCAGTCAATACTCAATCGCCTTTTTCGTCCCGTTGTTGAGTTAGGGTTCGTCGGTGCGCTCCGCCGGCGGGCCGGAGTGCGCTATGACCGTAGTGAACGAAGCAGAAATCAGAAAGCCCCACGAGACGCTGCAGGAGCGGCTCGCCCAGGTCGTGGAGTTGCTGGAGCGCTACGACCTCGCTGTCGAGGCGCGTGAAGACCACGATCGCGCCCCCGTATCCCCCGCCGATATTCCCGAAGAAGGCCTCGAAGAGCTGCGTGCCCGCCTGGACGAGCTGCACCCGGCTGACGTCGCCTTCATCCTCGAAGCCTTGCCACGGGAAGACCGCCTGACCGTCTGGGGTCTGGTCAAGACCGAGCGCGATGGCGAGATCCTGCTCGAGGTCTCGGACGCGGTCCGCGAGACCCTGATCGCCGACATGGACGACCAGGAAATTCTCGCGGTAGCCGGCCAGCTCGACGCCGACGAACTCGCCGACCTGGCGCCGGATCTGCCGCGCGATGTCGTTCACGAGCTCATGGACGCCCTCGACGCCCAGCAGCGCGAGCGGGTGCGCTCCGCGCTGTCCTACGAAGAGGATCAGGTCGGCGCGCTGATGGACTTCGAGATGGTGACCATCCGTGATGACGTCGCCCTGGAAGTGGTATTGCGCTACCTGCGGCGGCTGAAAGAGCTGCCCGACCATACCGACAAGCTGTTCGTGGTCGATAACGACAGCATCCTCAAGGGTGTGCTGCCGATCAAGCGCCTGCTGGTCAACGATCCGGAAAAGCTGGTGGTCGAGGTCATGGCCAAGGAGGCGGTGGCCTTCCATCCCGACGGCGATGCCTATGACGCGGCCCAGGCGTTCGAGCGCTATGACCTGGTTTCGGCACCGGTGGTGGACAAGAACGGCAAGCTGATCGGTCGTCTCACCATCGATGAGATGGTCGACCTGATCCGTGAGGAAAGCGAAAGCGAAGTCCTCAACATGGCCGGTCTGCGCGAAGACGAAGACGTCTTCGCCTCGGTGTGGAAATCGGTTGGCAACCGCTGGACCTGGCTGGCCACCAACCTCATCACGGCCTTCATCGCTTCGCGGGTCATCGGTCTGTTCGAGGGTTCGATCGAGAAGCTGGTGGCTCTGGCCGCACTCATGCCCATCGTGGCCGGTATCGGCGGCAACTCGGGCAACCAGGCCATCACCATGATCGTCCGCGCCATGGCGCTGGGGCAGATCAGTGTCACCAGCACCGCACGGCTGCTGCGCAAGGAAATGGGCGTCGCCCTGTGCAATGGCGTTATCTGGGGTGGGGTGATAGGGCTGGTGGCCTTCTATCTCTATAGCAGCTGGTCACTGGGCCTGGTGATGATGGGCGCCATGACCCTCAATCTGCTGCTGGCTGCATTCATGGGGGTGTTGATTCCCATGACCCTGCAGCGCTTCGGCCGTGATCCGGCCATGGGGTCGAGCGTGCTGATCACCGCGGTGACCGACAGCGGCGGCTTCTTTATCTTCTTGGGACTCGCCACCCTCTTCCTAATGTAGGACAGGGTAGGGGGCAAAGGGCTACCCAGGGGCAGGGCAGCCCGGACGCCGTCAGGATGCGGCGTCGATGTCGTGGGCGATCAGCGAGATCAGGGCGTTCTGCTGCCGACCCGACAGCTGCCGAAAGCGCTGCAGCAACTCCCGCTCGCTGGCGGTGATCTCCGGACTGTCCAGGCGAAGCCCGGGTTCGTCGCCAAGGGCGCCCTCTTGCTGCAAGCTCTGCTCGAGACGCGCGATGATTTCGGAGTTCATGCTGCGATGATGGTTGCGGGCCACATCCGCGATGCGCTCTCGCATGCCCTCGGGCAGACGCACGACGAATTTGTCAGCGGTACGGCTTGAGTAGGATCTAATGGCCTGGGTCATTGAGGTACTTCATCTGGAGTCAAAAATCAGTGAAGGCGTTAGCCCTCGTCTCGTTCCGCTAGCACTCACGGCACCTTGGACTCTGTAACCACCTGTCCCTAGGTATCTGTTTTTATTGACGTCAATTTACCGACGTACGCAACAAATTGCAAAGCTGCCGAAGAACTTCCTGCCGTTGTCCGTCCTCGCGCACTGCGGCGCTGCCGAACCGGAACATGACAAACCTTCCGCTGCTCGTTACCATAAGCGCCCTTTCCTGTCCCAGTAGCTCAATTGGATAGAGCATCCCCCTCCTAAGGGGAAGGTTGGTGGTTCGACCCCACTCTGGGACACCAGATTCCTTTCCAGTACCTCTCCTCGCGATCCGACGCCTTCGGGTGCCCTTGCCGAACCGTTACAGCAGTTTGGAGGATAGGGCAAAAACGGCGACCTTGTCCGACTTCCAGGCTCTTCCAGTAGCGATTTGTGGCTGTGATCACAGCATAGAGCAGCAGACGAAAACCTGCCGAATTTATCTGTACTCTCCGTTGGCTAACCGTCTGCATTGCTTGTATCTGGAGCGCCTCTGGAGGTTCGCGTCATGGCCTTTTATCCCGTCCTACTTTCAGTCGTGTTCGTCGTTCGTAATCAGGCTGCCGAGTTGCAGAGCGTCCTCGAACGCGCGGCAACTGTTATCGGTCCCTTGGTAAGTGACTACGAACTTATCATTGTCGATAACGCCTCCGCTGATGACAGCGTAGCGCGACTCAAACAACTCACCAGTATCACCGGCCTGCCCAATCTGCAGGTATATGCCCTGACCAAGGAAGTGGATTCCGATACCGCTGCCTGGGTGGGTCTGGAAAATGCGCTGGGTGACTTCGCGGTCGTCATAGATCCGGAAACCGATGACATCGCCTTCTTGCCTGACATGTTGCAACAGGCGGCCGGCGGCATCGACGTGGTGTTCGCCAACAATCAGCAGAAAGTTCGCCAGACCCTGTCCTACAGTCTTTGCTCCAGAGGTTTCAACAGCCTCTACCGGCAATTCAACGGGGTCGATCTGGCCAAGGATGCGCCCCAGTACCGGATGCTCAGCAAGAAGGTCATCAATTATATCCTGCGCCATCCCGCGCCGGCCTTGACCTATAGGCACCTGCCGGCGACGGCGGGCTTCTCCCGTACCAATCTCGAATACAGCATGCCGCCGCGCAGTAGCAAGCCCAAGCGGCTGTCCGGCAGCTTTGATCGCGGTGCCCGCCTGCTGGTGTCCTCCACCCGCAAGCCGATGCGCATGGTCAGCTTCCTGTCCATCGTGGGTGCCCTGTCCAATCTGCTCTATTCCATCTACGTCATTGCCATCGGCCTGTTCAAGGATGACGTCGCACCGGGTTGGGTGACGATTTCATTACAGCAGTCCGGCATGTTCTTTCTCATTTCGCTGGTCCTGCTCGTCCTTGGCGAATATGTCCTGCAGTTGACCCACAGAGTCAACGAAGGGCCGCTCTATCATGTCGCCCAGGAGTTCACGAGCGCCGTCATGACGCGCCGTGACAAGCTCAATGTCGAAGTAGTGCAGGGCGGTAATGCCGCAGGACCGGCTACTCAATTTGGCATGGCCTGACGATCATGAAAGATGCGATCGTCATCGGTGGCGGATTTTACGGGGCCATGACGGCCCTGTATCTCATGCGCGTGAGGGGCTTTGCGAAAGTCACCCTGATCGAGCGGGAAGACGGGCTGTTGAAGCGTGCCTCTTACAACAATCAGGCACGTGTTCATAACGGTTATCACTATCCGCGCAGTTTCGTCACGGCCTTTCGCAGCCGGGTCAACTTGCCGCGCTTCTTGCGCGACTATCCCGATGTGGTAGTGCGGGATTTCACCAAGTTGTATGCCATTGCCCGCAACAACTCCAAGGTAACGGCCAAGCAGTTCGAACGTTTCTGTCAGGGGATCGAGGCTTCCCTGCAGCCGGCATCCGAAGAATTAAGTCGATTGTTCGACGATCGATTGATCGAGGCGGTGTATCTGACGGAGGAATATGCCTTCAACTCCGCCGTACTTGCCGCCGAAGTGAGTCGCGAGCTCGATGCCGTCGGCGTCGAGGTGCGCCTCAAGAGTCGCGTGATGGCGATCCGCGGTGAAGCGGGGGGACTGGGTGCCGAGGTCGTGGATGAAGCCGGACGACAGGAGGAGCTGCATTGCCGCTACCTCTTCAACTGTACCTACAGCGGGCTCAACCAGTACGGCGGCGATTTCCCCGGCACGGCCACCCGGCTACGCCATGAGATCACCGAGATGGCCCTGGTGGAGATGCCTCCGGAGCTGCGCGACCTCGGCGTGACGGTCATGGACGGTCCGTTCTTTTCCATGATGCCGTTCCCGGCGCGCGGTCTGCACACCCTGTCCCATGTGCGTTACACCCCGCACCTGAACTGGGAAGACGCCAATGGCACCGATCCCTATGCCCTGCTCGACGACTACGACCGTGCCTCGCGAGCGGACTGGATGGTGCGCGACGTGGCCCGCTACATGTCGGCTGCGGCACGGGTGGAGTACCGGGATTCGCTGTTCGAGGTAAAGACCATCCTGATGAAGAACGAAGGCGACGACGGCCGTCCCATCCTCTTCGAACAACATTCCCAGCTGCCCGGCTGCTATTCGATGCTGGGTGGCAAGATCGACAACATTTTCGATGCCCTGGAGCGCCTCGATGCCGAACCCTTCCACTGAAGCGACACCCAGGGGGGTGTCTGGCGTCGCCGGCTTCATCAGCGTTCTGATCTTTTCCATCATCAATTTCTTTCTGTTCGGCAAGGGCGTCATCCTCGACCCCTTCCACCAGGGGGAATATTTCGCCACGCTGCCGACGCTGCTGCACAGTCAGCCGGGCGCTCATGCCTTCACCATCCATGGCGGGCTGGATTTCATCCCGGTGTGGCTGGCGGAGACCTGGTTCGGCGCCCAGCACACCTTCCTGGTGACCCAGATCCTCTATGGACTGTGCAACACCGGCGCGGCCCTATTGCTGTGGGGAACGGCCGTTTTGCTGTGCCCCGTGCCCAAGGGCCGCGCGCGCCTGATCCTGCTGGTAGCCATGGGCGCCGTGGCGACTCAGGTGGTGGGCTATCGCGATCTCTTCCTGCTGCTGTCACTGTTCCTCTTCTGTCTGCATCGCAAGGTGGAGACCACGCCGCGGCGATTGGTCTGCGAGGTGCTGCTCGGCCTGGCCGCCGGCTTCAATCTGTTCTGGTCCTATGACCGCGGGATCGCCGGGGTGCTGCCCATCGGCTCGGCGGTACTGCTCACGCTGCTTCTGCATCGGCGCCATTTCCTGTCGCTGCTGACCTTCGTGGCAACGGTTGGCTGGCTTGGCTTTGGTACCGATTTCTTCGCCCTGACCGATTACGTCAAGAACCTGACCTTCCTTCTGGAAACCTCGTCCCAGTGGGGCTATGGCCTGAATGCCCGGCCGCTGGCGCTGAGCCTGCTGCTGGCAGTGCCTACGGCGCTGGCCGGTTTCGCCCTGATCCGCTGTCTGCCCTGGCCGTGGCGCTGGAGCGAGGATCTGCCGCTGATTGGTGCCCTGGCAGTGCTGCTCGCGATCTTCTTCAAGATCGGGGTCAATCGCGCGGACTTCCAGCATATCCAGATGGGCTTCTGGGTGCCCCTGCTGAGCCTGCTCTATGCCGCCCGCCGGCAGCGGCTGGCCCGCAACGGCGGCTGGGACATCTCGGCGCATCCGCGCGCGGCGGCCGCGGCCATTGCCGCTGCCGTACTGATGGGGCTGGTCGGACTTAATCCCTCGCCGTTCTTTGCGGTGCTGCTGGCGGGTGCGCTGCTGGCCTTCAGCCGGCGTCTGCTGGTACCGGCCCTGGCGGCGCTGCTGGTGCTGCTCGCCGCCTTCAATCTCTACAAATCGCCGGTCGAGCGGGTGTGGGCCCAGGGGCTCGCCTGGGTGCCGGCTTTGACCGCCTTGCCGGATGACGCCGCCTTGGCCACGCCCGGTGTGCAATGGGCCTCGCGGCGCCTGCTGGAAAGCGGCGCTCACTGTGTGTTCGATCTGGCCAACAACGGGGTCATCAACGGCGTGACCGATCTGCCGGCCTGTACCAAGTACATCTATCCGGTCTATGCCACGCCACCCTACGAAGCCGATCTGCTCAGCGATCTGCAACATGCCGATCCGCCGGCGGTGGTGTATTCGACGACCTTCTGGTCATTCAAGCTGAACAACATTTCCATGCACGACAAATTTCCACGACTTAAGGCCTACCTGGACGAGCGTTATCCCGTCGAGGAGTGCCAACCGGACTATTGCCTGAGATTCAAGACCAAGGGGTGAGCTACATGAAGACCGACGCATTGATAGGGTACAGCGGCTTCGTGGGGTCGACGCTGCTCAAGCAGAAGGCCTTCGGCGCGCTGTTTCGCTCCACCAATATCGACCAGATCGGCGATCAGCCCTATGGCCAGGTCATCTGCGCCGGAGCGCCGGCGCAGAAGTGGATCGCCAATCGCGATCCTGCGGCCGATCGCGAGAAGATCGATGGCCTGATCGGTCATCTGTCACGGATCCAGTGCGATTCCTTCGTGCTGATCAGCACCGTGGATGTCTTCAAGCAGCCGCTTGGCGTCGATGAGACCACCGCGGTGGACGCAGAGGGACTGCACGCCTATGGCGCCAATCGCTATCGACTGGAGCAGTTCGTCCGTGAGCATTTCGCCAACGCCCTGATCGTCCGCCTGCCGGGCCTGGTCGGGCCCGGGCTGCGCAAGAACGTGATCTACGACCTGCTCAACGACAACAACCTGCACGCGGTGGAAAGTCGCGGCGTCTTCCAGTTCTATCCGATGGTCAATCTCGGCTATGACATCCAGACCGCCCAGGCTGCCGGGCTGGACCTGGTGCACCTGACCGCCGAGCCCATCAGCGTGGCTGACATCGCCAGCCAGGGTTTCGGACGCGACTTCGGCAATACCCTGGAGGGTACGCCAGCGCGCTACGATTTCCGCAGCGTGCATGCCGAAGTCTTCAGCGGGCGTGACGGCTACCAGTACAGCGCGCGCGACACCCTGCTCGCGGTCCGCGCCTATGCCCAGTCGGAACCCCCGGTCATCAAGGCGGAGGGTCAGTGATGCGCATCGCCATCTCCAATATCGCCTGGGATCCGACCGATGACGCCATGGTCGCCGAGATCCTGCAGCAATACCGGGTGGATGCCATCGACATCGCCCCCGGCAAGTATTTCGCCGATCCCAAGACGGCCACCGCCCAGGAAATCCAGGTCGTGCGTCAGCAGTGGCAGGCCCGCGGCATCGAGATCACCGGCATGCAGGCGTTGCTGTTCGGCACCACCGGTCTCAACGTTTTCGGCGCCGACGACGTGCAGCGCGCGCTGCTGGCGCAGCTGGAGGGCGTCTGCCGGGTCGCCGAGGGGCTGGGCGCGACGCGCCTGGTGTTCGGCTCGCCGCGCAATCGCGATCGCTCTGGGCTGAGTGACGACCAGGCCCTGGCGCAGGCACGGGACTTCTTCCGCCGCCTGGGTGATGTGGCCGCGGCGCACCGGGTGCAGATCTGCCTGGAGCCCAATCCGCCACGCTATGGCGCCAACTTCATGATCGACAGCGATTCCACCGCCGCCGTGGTACGGGCCGTGGAGCATCCGGCGATCCTCATGCAGCTCGATACCGGCGCCCTGACCATCAACGAGGAGGATGCCGCCCGCGTCCTCGAAGAGCATGCCGAACTGATCGGTCACGTCCATGCCAGCGAACCGGATCTGGTGACCCTGGGGGAGGGCGGTACCAACCACGAGGGAATCGCCTTCGCCCTGACCCGGCGGCTGCCGGAGCAGGTGGTCAGCATCGAGATGCTGCCGGCCAAGCAGGGCTCCAACCTGGCCGCGCTGGAGCGTGGCGTCCAGGTCGCGGTCAAGGCCTATCGCGACCTGCCGGAGGCTGCCGCATGAAGTGGCTGATCCTGATCCTGGGCATTGCGTCCAACGCCTCGGCGAGCGTGCTGGTGAAGCTGGCCATGCTGCCGCCGCGGCGCTTTCCCAGTCTGAGTGATCCCATGGCTGCGCTGGCCAACTGGCCATTCTGGCTGGGGCTCTTCATGTATGGCCTGGCCTTTCTGCTGTATGCCGCCGCCCTTGCCAAGCTGCCGCTGAACGTGGCGCATCCGGTGCTGACGGCCGGGGCCATCGCCAGCGTCGCCTTGTTGTCGGTGGTGATCTTTCGCGAAGCCTTTCCCTGGACCACGGCGGCAGGCATCGTCCTGATCATCGCCGGCGTCGCCCTCATCACGGCCCGTGTCGGTTGAACCTGGAGGACCTATGACTACTGCAATTCCCGCCACCGAGCGCGCCCTCTGGCAGGTGCCCAGCTATTCGACGACCTTCTGGAACGGTCGCAGCCGTCCGCATTGCGTGGTGATCCCGGTCATCAACGAAGGCGAGCGGATTCTCAACCTTTTGCGGCGTATGGCGGCGGTCAGGATCGCCGACATCGCCGATGTCATCATCGTCGACGGTGGCAGTACCGACGGCTCGCTGGAGCCGCAGCGGCTGCAGGAGCTGGGCGTGCGTGGGCTGCTGCTCAAGACCGCACCAGGCAAGCTCAGCTCCCAGCTGCGCTGCGCCTATGCCTTCGTGCTCGACGAGGGCTACACCGGCATCGTGACCATCGACGGCAATGACAAGGACGATCCGGACGCCATCCCGCGCTTCATCGACGCCATCGAGCAGGGCTACGACTTCGTCCAGGCCTCGCGCTTCCTGGCCGGCGGCGTGGCGGAGAACACCCCCAAGTCCCGCGACTTCGCCATTCGCTTCATCCATGCGCCCATGCTGAGCCTGGCCTCGGGTTTCCACTGGACCGACACCACCCAGGGTTTCCGCGCCTACAGCCGGGCCATGCTGCTGGATCCGCGCGTGGCACCGTTCCGCGACGAGTTCACCACCTACGAGTTGCTGGCCTATCTTTCCTATCGGGTACCGAAATTGGGCTATCGCTGCGTGGAACTCCCCACCGTGCGGCGCTATCCGAAGGGCGAGGTACCCACCAAGATCAGCAGCGTCAGAGGTAATCTGTCGGTGCTGCAGGTACTGATGAAGGCCTGTGCAGGCCAATACAACCCACGCCTGGGCGAGGACGCCCAGCTGGCGGCGCAACGACGAAGCTGATTCCGTCGCGCTTGCCGGGTGTGCAAGAGACGATGGAGTAGGCAATGGTGCGTGTGCTGTCGGCGTTTCGCGGGCTCTATTTCGCGACGCTGTTGATGTTGATCGGGACCGGTCTGCTGAGTACCTATCTCGGTCTGCGACTGGCCGCCGATCAGGTGCAGGGACTCTGGGTCGGCGCCCTGACCGCTGCCTATTACGCGGGCCTGGTGATAGGCGGCAAGTTGGGGCATCGACTGATCGCCAAGGTCGGCCATATCCGTGCCTATGTGACCTGCGCCGGCGTAGTCGGCGCAGCGGTGCTGGGGATCGGCCTGCTGCCCTGGCTGCCGATGTGGCTGGCACTCAGGGTGCTGATCGGCATGGGCATGATGTGCCAGTACATGGTGCTGGAGAGCTGGCTCAACGAGCAGGCCGGCCCAGGCGAGCGCGGCAAGGTCTTTTCCGGCTACATGACCGCTTCCTACCTCGGCCTGGCGCTGGGGCAGGTGGTGCTGGTGCTCTCGCC
Source organism: Pseudomonas oryzihabitans (assembly GCF_014522265.1). Lineage (GTDB taxonomy): Bacteria > Pseudomonadota > Gammaproteobacteria > Pseudomonadales > Pseudomonadaceae > Chryseomonas > Chryseomonas aestiva. Next base: position 23,311 of record NZ_CP017024.1, on the reverse strand, counting down.
GGATCTCGGCGTCGACAAGCTGATGCTGGTCGCCATCTGTTACGCCCTGTGCCTGGTGCCGGTGGCGGTCACCGGCAAGATCCACCCGGCACCGCTCAAGCCGGCGCCGCTGGAACCCACGTTTTTTATCCAGCGAATTCCGCAGTCGTTGACCACGACCCTGGTCGCCGGACTGGTGATCGGCTCCTTCTACGGCCTGGCGCCCCTCTATGCCAGCGCCCAGGGCCTGCCCACCGAGCGCATCGGCCTGTTCATGGCCTGCTGCATCTTCGCCGGCCTGATCGCCCAGTGGCCAATCGGCTGGCTGTCGGATCGGCATGATCGCAGCTGGCTGATCCGGGTGGTCGCCATCGCCCTGACGCTGGCTGCCCTGCCACTGGCTGTGCTGCCCCATGTGCCGCCGGTGGTGCTGCTGCCGCTCGGCCTCATCGCCAGCCTGTTGCAATTCGTGCTCTACCCCCTGGCGGTGGCGCTGTCCAATGACCATATCGAAGGGGAGCGGCGGGTATCCCTGAGCGCCATGCTACTGGTGACCTTTGGCATCGGTGCCTGTATCGGTCCGCTGGTGGTGGGTGCGCTGATGAATCTGGTCGGACCCAACATGCTCTATGCCTTTGTCGTGCTCTGCGGTGCCATCCTGATCTGGCGTATCCGCCCGGATGCGGTCACGGGCAAGCACCTGGTCGACGAGGCGCCGCTGAGCCACGTACAGATGCCCGAAGGGTCGACCAGTTCGCCGCTGGCAGCGGCCCTGGATCCACGGGTCGATAGCCAGGTGGTGCATGACCAGATGCACACTGAGCCGGTCGTAGAGGAAGAGCCTGTCGAGGAGGGAGCACCGCTGCAGGAAGAGATCGAGTTCCTGCAGAACCCGCCTGAATCCAAGGCGCCCTGAGCGGTGGAGGAGGGCGTCCAGCAGTCGTGGACGCCCGGTCGGTCACTCGAACCGGCGGTTTTCCCGCTGCAACTGGTAGATGAAGCGCTCGATCTGGCGCTGGGCTGCGCCGGTCAGGCTATTGAAGCAGACGCCGACGTCGCTGTATTCCATACGCTCCGGACAGGCCACGTGGCGAATGGTCACCGGGGTGTTGATCGTTCCGATGGGCAACTCCGCGCTGAAGCTCTGTACCTGCTGCCCCGGTTGCAGCAGATGAGTGACGTTGCCAGGGAAACGCAGCTTGCAGCCCGTGGCCGACAGATCGATCAACTGGCCTCGCAGCTGGATCGGGCTGTTGCCCTGGCTCAGCTCCGCCGTCGCCGGCTGGGTCAGCAGCAACTTGACCCGATAGGCATTGCGCCGCTGGTGATAGGTGAGTTCGGTGGGCAGGCCGATCCAGTAGCAGCGATTGCCATCCAGCTCGCTGAACTCGACCGGATGATTGATCTGCCAGGTGACCTTGATGCCTTCGTGGAAGCTGTCCACCCGGAACGACTGGCCCTGTTCGAGCAGACGTTCGGCCTCGCGTGGGATGAACTCATCCAGCGCGATCAAGCCCTTGGCCTCGTCGATCTCGACGACGAAGCTCTGGAATTGCTGCCCCTGACGATTGAAGGTGATCCGCAGCGGAATATGCTGCTGTTGCGCCGGCCGCAGGCAGGCCAGGATCTCGCCCTTGGAGCGATAGACCTGGGGTGGCTGAGCGGCATGGTCGCTAGCGGAAGAGCCTTGCACCTGGAAACTCCTGTAAACAGCGGTCAGCAAGGATACTGGCTTAACGCCATCTGTACAGTGAAAAACGCTGGCATGAGAATGCCCGTGATCAAGCCGAGCTCAGGGGACGCTGATAGCCGCCACCGGTCTGACTGCCGCGACGGTTGTACAGCGTGGGCGCCGAAGTGCCCTGCAGTACATTGAGCAGTTTGCCAACCACGAAGCGGTTGGCCTGGATGATCTGGCCATTACGGACGTTGTGAGCCTTGCATTGCTCCATGAGCTGCGCGAGCTGACTGGAGCGTGCCAACAATTCTTCCCCGTCGGGCTGCTGGGCGGCGTAGGCCTGCAAACCCTGCAGATCCGCTCGCAGACCATGGGTCTGGAGCAGCAGGGTACGCTGCTGGGCGTGCTGGTCGAGCTGCTTGAGCAGGATCTGCTTGGTGCCCAGCAGGGCCTCCAGCCGATCGAGCTGGCGCTCGCTCAGGGCCTGGAACTCCTGCTCGATCAGGGCCAGCAGTTGCTCGCTCAGGTCGATGTCGTGGCGGGTGATCTCGAGCAAGTTGGCATGGGGCATGGCGCGGTTTCCGTTCGAACGTTAGTGGCGATCGTCAGAAAGGCCATGCCGAGCCGGGCGTCAGGACTCGAACGCCATCAGCTTGTCGGCCACCTTCTGGCTGTCGACCTTGTAGGAGCCATCGGCGATGGCCTGTTTCAGGCGGCTGACCTTGTCGCTGTCGACCACCGGCAGATCCTTGAGCCCTGCCGTCAGAGAGCTCAGTTGCTTGGCCTCGGCGCTCAAGCTGACCGACTCGCCGGAGGCGGTGCTCTTGGTAGCCTTGACGTCGCTGGTCTGAGCCGTGGACACGTCCTTAATGGACGCCGCCTTGGTGTTGCCTATGCCCGCAGTAGAGGACGAATTCAGGCGATTGATATCTAGAGCCATGAGTGAAGATCCTCGTGTCGTCTCATTCGCATGTCCGGCTTATCGGCGTGCCATGCCGAAACTTTAGCCGTAGACCTGTGCGCCTTGTCACATCCTTCGACAGGATGACGCGCAGAGGTTCAGGATGCAGACGCCAAGGTACTCCTTTTGACTTCTTCGCTAAAGCGCCACCTCCACCTGCCCCTGATCGACGACCCGACCGCGGATCACCCGGTTGGAGCTCAGGTTGCGTACACGAATCTCCTCATCCTTGGCGCCTGCGCTGAGGGCTTCGCCCTGCATGCGGATACTGAAGGAAGCGCTGCGGGCATTGATCACCACCTGTTCGCCCTTGCGGATGAGTTCGGCCTGCTCGATAAAGGAGGGCGACAGCACCTGCTCGCTGACCACCTGACGCTTCAGCTGGGTACCTATCACCTGCTCCAGGCTGGTCAGGTAACCCTGGGTCAGGGTGCCGACATCGCGCTCCACCAGGGCCACGTTCTGGTCGTCGAGCACCGCGCCACGCAACAGCGGCTGCTGAGTAACCACCACCGGGCGATACAGCTTGACCTGAGCGGGCACGAACACCGTCCAGGGACTGCCGCCTTCGCAACGCACCTTGACGTTGATCCGGCCCACCGGCGTCGGGCTGCCCTGTTGGGATAGCGTCAGGGGTTTGTCGCAGGCGGCAAGGCGCAATCGGGGATCCAGGGAGTTGATCTGGGTTTCATGGCGAGCGTTGGAATGGGTCTCCAGCAAATATTCCTGCACGCGCTCCTCAAGAAAACTTTCGACAGCGCCGATAAGTTCGTCAGATGAGGTGTAGTCGCCTTCTGCATAGGCCTTTCCGCCCAGGCATGTCAGGATCAACACAAGATTCGCAGCCCAGCGGCAAGAGTTCTTCATAGGTCGGAAACACGTCGCTTCGATCTTCATGAGTCACATCTAAGCAAGCCCTGTGCCGAGTTTTCCAACCGGTCCGTGGCAACGAGAGGAGTCGCCAAATGGCTGGTGTATTGGATGCAGTCAACCAACGTACCCAACTGGTGGGCCAGAACCGTCTGGAACTGCTGCTGTTCCGCCTGGACGGCTCGCAGCTCTACGGCATCAACGTCTTCAAGGTGAAGGAGGTGCTGCAGTGCCCCAAACTCACCGTGATGCCGAAATCCAGTCCGGTGGTACGGGGCGTGGCCAGCATTCGTGGCGGCACCTTTCCCATCATCGACCTGGCGATGGCCACCGGTCGTCGTGGGCTGGAAGACATCAACAACTGCTTCGTGATCATCACCGAGTACAACACCAAGGTGCAGGGCTTCCTGGTGCGCTCGGTGGAGCGAATCGTCAACATGAACTGGGAAGGCATCAATCCGCCGCCCAAGGGTACCGGTCGTGACCACTACCTGACCGCCGTCACCCGGGTCGACAACCAGCTCGTCGAGATCATCGACGTGGAAAAGATCCTCTCCGAAGTCGCACCGTCGGTCGAAACCGTGTCGGCCGGCGTCATCAGCGAAGTGGTACAGGCCAAGGCCGTCACCAAGCGCGTCCTGATCGTCGACGACTCCTCGGTGGCCCGCAAGCAGGTGAGCCGCTGCCTGGAAACCGTCGGGGTAGAGGTCATCTCCCTCAACGACGGTCGCCAGGCCCTGAATTTCCTCCAGGCGATGGTGGCTGAAGGCAAGCGTCCGGAAGAGGAATTGCTGATGATCATTTCCGACATCGAGATGCCGGAAATGGATGGCTACACCCTGACGGCGGAAATCCGTCATGATTCGCGGATGCAGAAAGTGCATATACTGCTGCATACCTCCTTGTCCGGCGTCTTCAACCAGGCGATGGTCAAGAAGGTCGGTGCGGATGACTTCCTGGCCAAGTTCCGTCCCGATGATCTTGCCTCCCGGGTAGCCGAGCGCATCAATGCGGTCGACAGTCACTAGGTGAAGGCGTCTCTATCCCGGTATCCAGAAGGCGGAGCGGCAGTGTCAGCAGTCAACGCGGATTTTGTGCTTTTTCGTGATTTCCTCGAGAAATCCAGCGGGATCCTGCTCGGTGACAACAAGCAGTACCTGGTCTCCAGTCGGCTCAACAAGCTGATGGAGACCGAGGGGATCAAGACGTTGTCGGAGTTGGTGCAGCGCATCCAGATGCAGCCCCGTGGCGGTCTGCGGGAAAAAGTCATCGATGCGATGACGACCAATGAAACCCTCTGGTTTCGCGACACCTATCCCTTCGAGGTGCTGAAGAACCGCCTCTTGCCGGAGTTGACCAAGAACACCTTCGGCCAGCGCCTGCGGGTCTGGTCGGCGGCCTGCTCTTCGGGTCAGGAACCCTATTCGCTGTCCATGACCATGGACGAATTCGAGCGCAGCGCGGCGGGGCAGGGGCGTGGCGGCATGCAGATCGTGGCGACCGACCTCTCCGGCGCCATTCTCACCGCGGCCAAGTCCGGTGAGTACGATTCGCTGGCGATCGGCCGGGGACTGTCTCCGGAGCGCCTGCAGCGCTACTTCGATGTGCAGCAGCCGGGGCGCTGGGCGGTCAAGCCGGCGATTCGCAGCCGTATCGAATTCCGCGCGCTGAATCTGCTGGACAGCTACGCCAGCCTCGGCAAGTTCGACATGGTGTTCTGCCGCAACGTGCTGATCTACTTCTCCGCCGAGGTGAAGAAGGACATCCTCACGCGCATCCATGGCACCCTCAAGCCGGGCGGCTATCTGTTCCTGGGCGCCTCCGAGGCCCTCAACGGCCTGCCGGATCTCTACCAGATGGTGCAGTGCAATCCGGGCATCATCTACAAGGCCAAGTAGGCCGGTGGATGGACACCCAAAGGGCAGACCCAGGTCTGCCCTTTCTTTTGCGCCAAAGTTTTGCCGCACCTGATCGCAGGGCCGGCAAAGACGGCGGAAAAACCTTGCCGCTTGCCGTCGTTCTGACTGCCGCGTCGCGCTAACCCCTTGATTTAGATGGATGCTGGAGACTGGCACGGGCCTTGCTAAATCGCTTGCAAGCCACGTCAAAGGTCTCTCGACATGAGCATCAGTTTCGACAAAGCACTCGGGTTGCACGAGCAGGCGCTGAACTTCCGTTCGCAGCGCGCCGAGGTACTGGGCAACAACATCGCCAATGCCGATACCCCGGGCTACAAGGCGCGGGATCTGGATTTCAGCGCCGTGATGGCAGAGCAGGCGGCCAAGAGCGCTCCGGGCGCTGCCGGCCACTATCAGCTGGAAACCACCAACAGCCGCCATATCGCCGCTGAAGGCTTCGACATGAGCATGGGTGACTCGGCGTTGAAATATCGCATCCCCACTCAGCCCTCGGTGGACCAGAACACTGTGGATGCGCAGGTCGAGCAGGCCAACTACGCCGAAAACGCGATGAATTTCCAGGCCAGCTTCACCCTGCTCAATAGCAAGTTCAAGGGGCTGATGTCGGCCCTGCGCGGAGAGTAGCCATGTCCCTGAGTTCGCTGTTCAACATCGCCGGTAGCGGGATGAGCGCCCAGAACGTTCGCCTCAACACCGTGGCCAGCAACATGGCTAACGCCGATTCCGTGTCTTCCAGCGTCGACCAGACCTACAAGGCGCGGCATCCGGTGTTCGCTGCCCAGCTCAATGACGCCCAGGGCGGCGCCTCGCTGTTCGACGACCAGGGCCAGGCCGGGGTCGGGGTGGAGGTGAAGGGTATCGTCGAGGATCAGAGCGAGGTGCAGAAGCGCTATGAGCCCAACCACCCCATGGCGGACAAGGACGGCTACGTCTACTACCCCAATGTGAACGTGGTGGAGGAGATGGCCGACATGATTTCGGCCAGTCGCGCCTTCCAGACCAATGCGGAAATGATGAATACCGCCAAACAGATGATGCAGAAGGTACTGACCCTCGGTCAGTAAGGAACCGGCGCCATGGCCATAAGCACGACCAATTCAACCGCTCAATCGGTGCTCGACAAGTACTCCGTCAACAAGACGGACGCTACCTCCGAGACCGCTAGCAGCGATGGCAAGAAAGGCGGCAAGCTCGGCAAGGACGAGTTCCTCAAGCTGATGGTTGCCCAGATGAACAACCAGAATCCGCTGGAGCCCCAGGGCAACGGCGAATTCATCGCGCAGCTGGCGCAGTTCAGTACCGTCGAGGGCATCACCAACCTCAACACCAGCGTCAGCTCGATCCTCTCCGGCAGCCAGTCTTCCCAGGCGCTGCAGGCGTCCACCCTGGTGGGCCGCAAGGTGATCGTCGATACCGACAAGGTCAAGGTGGATACCAGTGCGGACTTCAAGGGTGCGCTCAATCTGACCGCGTCCAGTCCGAACGTCTGGGTCAACGTCTATAACGACGCGGGCAGTCAGGTGAATCGTCTGAACCTGGGGCAGCAGTCCAGTGGCCTGGTGAATTTCACCTGGGATGGCACCGACGCCAGCGGCAAGAAGCTGGATGCCGGCACCTATCGCTTCGAGGCCCAGGCGAACGTGAACGACACCACCACGGCCATGAAGACCAGTCTGCCAGCCAACGTCGACAGTGTGACGCTCGGGCAGAACGGCGGCGAAATGACACTCAACCTTGCCGGCGTCGGCAGCATCGGCATCTCCAAAGTCCAGGCGGTCGGCCAGTAAGGCGCGGCACACGAGAGGAATCCAGCATGTCTTTCAATATCGGTTTGAGCGGCATCAAGGCCGCGTCCAGTGACCTCAACATCACCGGCAACAACATCGCCAACGCCAGCACCGTCGGCTTCAAGCAGTCGCGGGCGGAGTTCCAGGACCTCTATGCCGCCTCGGTTCTGGGCACCGGCAAGAATGCCCAGGGCAGCGGCGTGTTGCTCGGCAATGTCGGCCAGCTGTTCAACCAGGGCACCATCGATTCCACGCAGAACGCGCTGGACATGGGCATCAACGGCAACGGCTTCTTCGTCACCAGCAACAATGGTGCCATCCAGTACACCCGTGCCGGTTACTTCGGGACCGACAAGGAAGGCTTCATCGTCGACAACAACGGCTACAAACTGCAGGGCTATACCACCAACGACCAGGGTCTGCTGCAGCCGGGCGTGCGCAGCGACCTGCGTATCGAGACCGCCAGCCAGGCACCCAAGGCGTCCAGCTCGATCAAGCAAACGGTCAACCTGAACTCGACCCAGACGACGCCGACCACGACGCCGTTCAACCCGTCCGATCCGACCAGCTACAACTCCTCGACCTCGGTGAACATCTATGACAGCCAGGGCAACGCCCACGTCCTGTCGCAGTATTTCGTCAAGGGCGCGAACAACTCCTGGACCATGAACGTGCTGATCGACGGTCGCAATCCGGGCGACCCCACCAAGGAAGATGCGACCACCAAGGTCGCCACGCCCTACAGCGTGACCCTGCCGTTCACCAGCAGTGGTGCGCTCGACGGTGCCAATGTGGCCTCGACCGATCTCAAGCAGGTCAACAACGCCAGCACCAATGCCTTCGAGGGCGTGCTCAAGCTGGACAACTGGGTCCCGGCCATTTCCAACGGCGGTACCCCGGCGACCTGGGCCTCCAACGGCGCCGTGGCCAACCCGGCCGGCATCACCCTGGACATGCGTGGCTCGACCCAGTACAGCAGCGCCTTTGCCGTGACCAGCGTCAACCAGGACGGCTACACCACCGGCCAGTTGTCCGGCCTGGAGATCGACGATACTGGCCAGATCTTCGCGCGCTACACCAACGGTCAGTCCAAGGTGCAGGGCCAGGTCGTGCTGGCGAACTTCGCCAACGTCCAGGGCCTGACCCCCATGGGCAAGACCTCCTGGACCGAGTCTTCGGAGTCGGGTCAGCCGGTGGTCGGCACGCCGCGCTCCGGCACCCTGGGAGCTCTGCAGTCCGGGGCGCTGGAGGCGTCCAACGTGGATATCTCCACCGAGCTGGTCGACATGATCGTGGCGCAGCGCAACTACCAGGCGAACGCCAAGACCATCGAGACCGAGAACGCCATCACCCAGACCATCATCAACCTGCGTTGATGTCGTTTCTCTGACGGCTTGCCGCTCAGGCGTCAGGAAAAGCCTCCCTTGGGAGGCTTTTCTATTCTCAAGTCCTTGATTCAGTGGGGTTTCCTTTTTCTGGAACGGGCCTTGCTATAGAACCTCCGAACGCAAGCTTGGCGGCAATCTGCCGCCGTCGGAGGATCAGATGGACAAGCTGCTGTACGTCGCCATGACCGGCGCCAGCCAGAACGAAATGGCCCAGCGCGCCCATGCCAACAACCTGGCCAACGTCTCGACCTCGGGATTCCGCAAGGATCTCGAACAGGCGCGCTCGATGCAGGTGTTCGGCGAAACCATGCCGTCGCGCGTCTATTCCATGAGCGAGCGGCCGGCGACGGATTTCACTCCCGGTGCGCTGCAGGAAACCGGGCGTGACCTGGACGTGGCCGTCCAGGGGCCGGGCTTCGTCGCGGTCCAGGATCCCTCCGGCAAGGAGGCCTATGTCCGCACCTCCAGCCTGCAGATCGATCCCCTCGGCATGCTGCGGACCGGCAGCGGCTTGCCGGTGCTCGGCAATGGCGGACCCATCGCCGTGCCGCCCGCTTCCAAGGTGGAAATCGGTCAGGACGGCAGCATCACCGTGCGCGGCTCCGGTCAGGCGGCCAACGCCCTGGCCCAGGTCGACCGCATCAAGCTGGTCAATCCCGACACCAAGCAGATGGAAAAGGGGCTCGACGGCCTGCTGCACATGAAGCAGGGCCAGGCCGCGCCGCCCATGGACGCCAACGTGTCCCTGGTATCCGGCTTCGTCGAGTCGAGCAACGTCAATGCGGCGGAGGAGATGACCTCCATCCTGTCGCTGTCCCGCCAGTTCGAGCTGCAGGTGAAGATGATGCGCAGCGCCGAAGACAACGACGCGGCGCTGGCAAAGGTTTTGCAATTCTCCTGATCAAGGCTAGCGCCGACGTAAAACCGGCACTTCGAGGAATACCATCATGATGTCGTCACTGTGGGTCGCCAAGACCGGTCTGTCCGCCCAGGACATGAACCTCACCACCATCTCCAACAACCTGGCCAACGTGTCCACCACGGGCTTCAAGCGCGATCGCGCCGAATTCCAGGACCTGCTGTACCAGATCCGTCGCCAGCCGGGTGCCCAGTCTACTCAGGACAATCAGCTGCCCTCCGGCCTGCAACTGGGTACTGGTGTGCGCATCGTCGGCACCCAGAAGAACTTCACCGAGGGTTCGCTGCAGACCACCGACCAGCCGCTGGACATGGCCATCAACGGCGACGGCTTCTTCCAGGTGACCATGCCTGACGGGACCATCAACTACACCCGTGACGGTACCTTCCATCTGAATGCCGATGGCCAGCTGGTCACCGCCAACGGCTTCGCCCTGCAGCCCGCCATCGTGCTGCCGGCCGATACCAAGACCTTCACCGTTGGCGAAGACGGCACCGTGTCGGTCACTACCGCCGGCCAGGCCGCACCCCAGGTCATCGGCAATCTGCAGATCGCCCAGTTCGTCAACCCGGGCGGTCTCCAGGCCGTGGGCCAGAACCTGTTCAGCGAGACGGCGTCCAGCGGCGCCCCCCAGGTCGGTACCCCGGGCCTCAACGGTCTTGGCACCGTGCTGCAGAGCACCCTGGAAAACTCCAACGTGAGCACCGTGGAGGAGCTGGTGAACATGATCACCACCCAGCGCGCCTACGAGATGAATTCCAAGGTCATCAAAGCGGCCGACGACATGCTCGGCTTCGTCAGTCAACAGCTCTAATCCCCTGTGAGGAAGCGCTCCATGAAACCTCTGTTCGCCGTCGCCCCGCTCCTGGGAGCGCTCGTACTCGCAGGATGCGTAGCCCCGGCCGCCAAGCCGGACGATCCCTACTACGCCCCGGTGCTGCCGCGCACGCCGGTGCCGGCGGCGCAGAACAACGGCGCCATCTTCCAGTCGGGGTTCGAGCAGAATCTCTATACCGACCGCAAGGCCTTCCGCATCGGCGACATCATCACCGTCACCCTGCAGGAGAAGACCCAGGCCAGCAAGAACGCCAGTTCCGACGTCGCCAAGAACAGCAAGGCGACCCTGGGGCTGACCTCGCTGTTCGGCGCCAAGCCGAAGATCCCCAATCCCCTGGCCGATGGCGACCTGAGCCTGGACGCCGGCTTCTCCGGCAACCGCTCCAACACCGGCAAGTCCACGGCGGCCCAGGGCAACAGCCTGTCCGGCTCGCTGACCGTGACCATCGCCGAGGTGCTGCCCAACGGCATCCTGGTGGTCCGCGGCGAGAAGTGGCTGACGCTCAACACCGGCAACGAACTCATGCGCATCCAAGGCATGGTCCGCGCCGACGACATCGCCACCGACAACACCGTGTCGTCCACCCGCGTGGCCGATGCCCGTATCACCTATTCGGGCACCGGCGCCTTCGCCGATGCCAGTCAGCCGGGCTGGCTGAGCCAGTTCTTCGGCAGCCCGCTGATGCCCTTCTGAGGATGAGCGCCATGTTCAAGACCCTCATCGCCGCTGCCGCCCTGGCCCTGGTCATGCCCCTGGCCCAGGCGGATCGGCTCAAGGACATCGCCAGCATCCAGGGCGTGCGGACCAACCAGCTGATCGGCTACGGCCTGGTGGTGGGGCTGCCCGGTACCGGCGACCAGACCACCCAGACGCCCTTCACCGTGCAGACCTTCAACAACATGCTGGCCCAGTTCGGCATCAAGGTGCCGCCGGGTACCACGGCGCAGCTGAAGAACGTCGCGGCGGTGTCCATCCATGCCGATCTGCCGGCCTTTTCCAAGCCTGGCCAGACCATCGACATCACGGTGTCCTCCATCGGCAACTCCAAGAGCCTGAGAGGCGGCAGTCTGCTGCTCTCGCCGCTCAAGGGTATCGATGGCCAGATCTACGCCATCGCCCAGGGCAACCTGGTGGTCGGGGGTTTTGACGCCGAAGGCCGTGACGGCTCGAAGATTACCGTCAACGTTCCGTCATCCGGCCGCATTCCCAATGGCGCCACCGTCGAGCGACCGGTGCCGAGCGGCTTCGACCAGGGCAACAGCATCACGCTGGACCTCAATCGCAGCGACTTCACCACTGCCAAGCGCATCGTCGACAAGATCAACGAGACACTTGGCGCGGGTGTTGCATCTGCTATTGATGCCGGATCGATTCGTGTCACGGCGCCGGTGGATCCTGGCCAGCGCGTCGACTACATCTCGATCCTGGAGAACATGGAAGTGGATCCGGGGCAGGCGGTGGCCAAGGTCATCGTCAACTCCCGCACCGGGACCATTGTCATCGGCCAGAACGTCAAGGTCTCGCCGGCGGCGGTGACCCAGGGCAGCCTGACCGTGACCATCAGCGAGGACCCCCAGGTGAGCCAGCCCAATCCCTTGTCGGGTGGGCAGACGGTGGTGACTCCCCAGTCGACCGTCAAGGCCAAGCAGGAGGCCAAGCCGATGTTCAAGTTCGGTCCGGGTACCACGTTGGACGAGATTGTGAGAGCGGTGAATCAGGTGGGCGCGGCGCCCAGCGACCTGGTCGCCATTCTCGAAGCGTTGAAACAGGCCGGCGCCTTGCAGGCCGATCTGATCGTTATCTAAGGAGAACGGGCGATGGAATCTCGTCTGGGTGGCAACTACGGCAACGTCAAGGATTCGGGGGCCTTTACCGACCTGAATCGGTTGGCCCAGATGAAGGGTAAAGATCGCGACAGCTCGGAAAACGTCAAGAAGGTCGCCGGCGAATTCGAGTCGCTGTTCCTGAGCCAGATGCTCAAGTCCATGCGCAGTGCCAACCAGGCGCTGGCGGACAAGGACAGCCCCTTTTCCAGCGAAACCACCAAGCAGTACCAGGACATGTACGACCAGCAGCTGGCCGTCTCCCTGTCCCGGGACGGCGGCGGTATCGGCCTGGCCAACGTGCTCGAGCGCCAGCTGAGCAAGACCGCCCAGCCGTCGGCGCGCCCCAATCCCTTCGCCCAGGTCGGCCAGGCTGCGCCCACCGACGGCCAGCTGGCCGCCGGCCGCAACGCCAAGCTCAACGACGTGGCGAGCCACGGCCTCAAGCCGACCAATGCGGTGGCGTCCGGGCGTGACGATTCCAGCGCGCTCAATTCGCGTCGGCTGGCGCTGCCCGGGCGATTGGCCGAGCGTACCGCCGCCAATATTTCCGGCGCGGCGGAGCAGGGCGCCACCCTCAAGCAGAGCTTCCAGGAAGTGGCTGCCGCCCAGAGCGCCTGGCGCCAGCAGGCCACGCAACCCGGCAGCAAGCCGGCTGCCTCGACCGAGGCCGTCGCCAGCGTGGACGGCGCCGCTGCCACCGGCAAGACCCGTTTCCGTACCCGTCAGGAATTCGTCGACACCATGATGCCCATGGCCGAAGCCGCGGCGAAGCGCCTGGGCGTGGACCCCAAGTACCTGGTCGCCCAGGCGGCGCTGGAAACCGGCTGGGGCAAGCACATGGTCAAGCAGGCCGATGGCAGCAACAGTAACAACCTGTTCGGCATCAAGTCCCACGGCTGGGACGGCGGCAGCGCCCCGGCGGTGACCCAGGAATTCGTCAATGGCAAGGCGGTGACCGAGACCGCCAAGTTTCGCACCTACGATTCCTTCGCCGACAGCTTCCACGACTATGTGAACTTCCTGCAGAGCAACGACCGCTACGACAAGGCGCTGTCCACCAACGGCAACTCCGAGCGCTTCATGCAGGGCCTGCAGCAGGCCGGCTACGCCACCGATCCGCAATACGCACGCAAGGTGATCCAGATCGCCCGCAACATGAACACCTATCAGACGGTCGCCTCCCTGGGCACCAGTCCGTCCCGCGGTTGAGGTGAGCCATGGCTGATCTACTTTCCATTGGTCTGTCGGGCCTGCGCACCACGCAGAACGCCCTGACCACCACCGGCCACAACATCGCCAACGTCAACACGCCCGGCTATTCGCGGCAGGAGACCATCCAGCAGACCAACATCGCCCAGTTCAATGGCTCGGGTTATGTCGGTTCCGGCTCCCAGACGGTGGATGTACGCCGCCTCGCCAGCGATTTCCTCACCAGCCAGGTGCGCTCGGCCAACAGCCAGAACAGCGAACTGCAGACCTTCAAGAGCCAGATCTCCCAGCTCGACGGCCTGCTGTCCGACAGCACGACGGGTATCACCCCGGCCATGCAGAAGTTCTTCGCCACCCTGCAGACCGCTGCCCAGGATCCTTCGTCGATCCCGGCGCGGGAGGCCGTGCTGGCTCAGGCCCAGGGCATGGCCAAGTCGTTCAACACCCTGTACGACCAGGTCGACAAGCAGAACGGCCAGATCAACGACCAGCTGTCGGCGCTGACCAATCAGGTCAACGCCCTGGCCAAGAGCGTCGGCAGTCTCAACGACGCCATCGCCCGCTCCAAGGCCGCCGGCGGTTCGCCCAACGATCTCATCGATTCCCGTGAACAGGCGATCAAGCAGCTGTCCGGCATGGTCGGGCTGCAGGTAGTGGAACAGGACGACGGCGCGCTGAACCTCTTCGTTGGCACCGGCCAGCCGCTGGTGGTGGGCAATACCGTGTCCAGCATGACGGCCAAGCCCGGCACCGACGATCCCTCGCGCTTCCAGATCGTCCTGACCTCCGGCTCGACCGAGCAGAATGTCACCAGCCAGCTGAGCGGCGGCGAGATGGGCGGCCTGCTGTCCTATCGCGACACGGCTCTGGACCACGCCTACAACAGCCTGGGGCAGTTGTCGCTGACCCTGGCGGACACCGTCAACAAGCAGCTGGGACAGGGCCTGGACCTGTCCGGCAATGCCGGCTCGGCGCTGTTCGGCGACATCAACGACACCCAGAGCATCGGCCTGCGGGTGATGGGGCGGGCCACCAATACCGGCTCGGCCAGCGCGACCCTGAGCATCACCGATACCAGCAAGCTCTCGCCCAGCGACTACCGTCTCGACTACAACGGCACCGGCTTCACGGCGCGGCGGGCGAGTGACAACGCGGCGCTCACGGTCAACCAGAGCGGTACCGATCCGGTCACCCTGACCCTGACGGATGCCAATGGCAACGATCAGGGCTTCAAGGTGCAATTCAGTGCTGCCGAGCTCGCCAAGGCCCAGGCTGGCGATGTCTTCAGCCTGCAGCCGACGCGTCGCGGTGCTTCCCAGCTCAAGGTGGATCTAGCCCAGGCCGATCAGCTGGGCTTCGCCGGTACCGCCAAGACCGCGGCCACGACCAACAACCGCGGTACGGGGGCCATCACCCAACCGGCGCTGACCAGCACGGTGTCGCCGGTCAACACCGCCGACTTCGGGCGGCTGTTCGGAGCCAATGGGCTGAAGCTGAGCTTCAACAGCACTACCAGCCAGTTGGATGGCACCCTGCCGAGCGGCGCGACGCTCAGCTACGTGTCGCCTTCAACGACCGGTCTTACCAGTGGCCAGACCAACGCTGTTCGCCTCACGTATACCGACCCGACCACCAGCAACAGCTACACCTACGATTTCAATATCAGTGGCGTTCCCCAGGCCGGTGACAGCTTTACCCTGGGGACCAACAAGGGCGCGGTCTCGGACAACCGTAACGCGCTGAACCTGGTGGCCTTGCAGACCAAGCCCACCATGGGCGGCTATGGCAATACCGGCACCACCTACAACAACGCTTACGGCGGCCTGGTGGAGCGGGTCGGTACCCTGACCGCCCAGGTGCGGGTGGATTCGGCCGCCAGCGAAACCGTGCTCAAGCAGTCCCAGGACAACCGTGACTCCCTGTCGGCCGTCAACCTCGACGAGGAAGCCGCCAAACTCGTCCAGTTCCAGCAGTACTACGGTGCCTCGGCGCAGGTCATCAAGATCGCCCAGTCGCTGTTCGATACCCTGCTCGGCGCCTTCAGATAAGGAAACCGCCCATGCGCATCTCAACCGTCCAGGCATTCAACAACGGCATCAGCGGCCTGCAGAACAACTACGGCAGCGTCACCCGTACTCAGGAAGAGATCAGCACGGGCAAGAAGATCCTGACCCCGGCGGACGATCCGGTGGCCTCGGTCAAGCTGTTGCAGATCAGCCAGGAAGAGGCGCTCAACGGTCAGTACAACACCGGCATGACCGCCGCCAAGAACAGCCTCAACACCGAGGAGTCCATGCTGACCTCGGTGGAAACCGTGCTGACGCGCATCCGCGAGATCGCCGTCCAGGCCGGCAACGGTGCCTTGGATCCAACCGATCGCGCGTCCCTGGCCAAGGAGGTCGGTCAGCGCGAAGACGAGCTGATGAACCTGATGAACAGCAAGGATGCCAGCGGCAAGTACCTGTTCTCCGGCTCCATGGGCGATACCCAGCCCTATGTGCGCAACGCCGATGGCACCTACAGCTACAACGGTGATGAAGGCCAGCGCAGCGTACAGATCGCCAGCTCGACCTTCGTGCCCATCAGCGACAGCGGCAAGGACGCCTTCGAGAACAACTTCAACGCCAATCGGGTGGATACCACGCCGGTGGCTGGCAACACGGGTACCGGGCGGATCTCGCTCGGCTTGGTGGATGACAAGAAAGCCTACGATTCCACTTTTCCCGCCAGCAACCCACCGGCCGCTACCGATGGCGTCGGCATCCATTTCCTCGATGACAAGAAATACGTCATCTACGATCTGTCCAAGGCGCCTACCGCTGCCGAATGGGCGGCCTACGACCCGGCCAATCCGCCGGCTGGCCAGCTCAAGGCGGACAGCCTCAACAGCACCCAGGAAGCCAGCAAGTTCATCAACTACGGCGGGGTGAAGGTGCAGATGGACGGTGCTCCCGCTGCCGGCGATGAGTTCAAGATCACCCGCGATACCTCCAACGAGAAGCGCAGCCTGCTCAACGTGGTATCCGATCTGCGCAAGGCCCTGGAGAGCGGCGATGGCAGCACCGAGGGTGTGTACAAGATGCGCGACAACGCTGCAGTAGCCCTGAGCAACCTCGATACGGCCTATACCCAGGTCGATGGCATCCGCGGCAAGGTTGGTGCACGTCTCAACGTCATCGACTCCACCAGCGACTTCATCGCCGACGTCAGCCTGGTCAACAAGTCGGTGCAGTCGGACCTCCAGGATCTGGACTATGCTGAGGCTTTGTCACGCTACGCGCTGCAGAACACCGTACTGCAGGCGACCCAGCAGAGTTTCGTGAAAGTGTCGCAGTTGAGTCTGTTCAATTATCTGTAAGGTCCCTGGTCATTACTGAATCGGGATTGGCCGATTTTTTGCTGCTACTCTTCCGATAGGCTAAACGCGCCGGTTTTCCGCCGCCTTGGCTGCACGACTCATCGCGAAGGGATAGCAACATGTTTGATGGCCTGTCGATCTTCATCTCGGGTGGTACCGGCTCCTTCGGCCGCGCCTTCGTCAAGCGGCTGTTGAGCGACTACCAGCCCAAGCGGGTGGTGGTGTTCTCCCGCGACGAACTCAAGCAGTACGAAATGAACCAGGAATTCGACGCGCCCTGCATGCGTTATTTCCTCGGCGACGTGCGCGACGAGCAGCGCTTGCAGCAGGCCATGCGCGGCATCGATCTGGTGGTGCATGCCGCCGCGCTCAAACAGGTGCCGGCGGCCGAGTACAATCCCACCGAATGCATCCGCACCAACGTCAATGGTGCGGAAAACATCATCGCCGCGGCGCTGCAGAACGGCGTGAAGAAGGTCATCGCCCTGTCCACCGACAAGGCGGCCAGTCCGATCAATCTCTATGGCGCCACCAAGCTGCTCTCGGACAAGCTGTTCGTCGCCGCCAACAACATCGCCGGCAGTCGCGACACCTCCTTCGCCGTGGTGCGCTACGGCAATGTGGTCGGCTCCCGCGGCTCGGTACTGCCACTGTTTCGCAAGCTGATCGCCAAGGGCGCCGAGGATCTGCCGATCACCGATGCACGCATGACGCGCTTCTGGATCACCCTCGACGAGGGTGTGGATTTCGTCATGCGCAGTTTCGAGCGCATGCAGGGCGGCGAGTTGTTCGTGCCCAAGATTCCCTCGGCGCGCATCGTCGATCTGGCCACCGCCCTGGCGCCGGACCTGCCACAGCGCCAGGTCGGTATCCGTCCGGGTGAAAAGCTGCACGAGATGATGATCTCGCGGGATGACAGCCCCCATACCCTGGAATTCGCGCGCCACTATGTCATCGCGCCGGCGATGAGTTTCAACCAGCCCTGCGATTACTCCCTTGATGGCCTGGGCGAGCAGGGCCGGCCGGTCGAACCGGGTTTCGAATACCTGTCCGACAGCAACCCCGATTATCTGGACGTCGCGGCGCTCCGCCAGCTGGTCGAGCGCTGTCCATGAGCGGCATTCCCTATGGTCGGCAATCCATCAGCGAAGCGGACATCGCCGCGGTCACCGCCGTGCTGCGCTCCGACTGGCTGACCCAGGGGCCGATGATCGAGCGCTTCGAACAGGCGGTGGCGGGACGCTGCGAAGCAGCGCATGGCGTGGCCGTGTGCAATGCCACGGCGGCGCTGCATCTCGCCTGCCTGGCACTGGACCTGGGGCCAGGCGATCTGCTCTGGACCTCGCCCAATACCTTTGTGGCCAGCGCCAATTGCGCGCGCTATTGCGGCGCCGATGTCGACTTCGTCGATATTGATCCGCGCACCCTCAATCTCAGCATCCCGGCGCTGGCCGCCAAGTTGGAAGGCGCCGAGCGGGCCGGGCGACTGCCGAAGATCCTGGTGCCCGTGGCCTTCGCCGGCCAGAGCTGCGACATGGCCGCCATCCAGGTCCTGGCGCGCCGTTATGGTTTCAGGGTGATCGAGGACGCTTCTCATGCCATAGGCGCGCAGTACGCCGGGCAACCCGTGGGCTCCGGTGCCCAGGCTGACATCACCGTGTTCAGCTTTCATCCGGTGAAGATCGTCACCACCGGCGAAGGCGGGCTGCTCACCACCAATGATGCTGCCCTTGCCGAACGGCTGCGGCGACTGCGCAGCCATGGCATCACCCGTGATCCGGCGTTGCTGCAGGCCGCGGGGCAGGGTGGCTGGTACTACGAACAGCTGGAACTGGGCTTCAACTACCGCATCACCGACATCCAGGCGGCCCTGGGGCTGTCGCAGCTCGACCGCCTGGAGCCCTTCATCGCGCGCCGGCGCGCCCTGGTCCAGCGCTATCGGGAGCTGCTGGCAGGATTGCCGGTCGGCCTCATTGGCGATCAGGTCGGTACCGAGTCGGCCTGGCACCTCTTTCCCATCCGGGTGGATGAACACCAGCGCGATCAGGTATTCGCCGGGATGAGAGCTGCGGGTATCGGCGTCAATCTGCACTACATTCCGGTCCACCTGCAGCCTTACTACCAAGCGCTGGGTTTTCAGCACGACGATTTCCCCGAGGTCGAGCGCTACTATGCCCAAGCCATAAGCCTGCCGCTGTACGCCGATCTGAGCGAGGAGCAGCAGGATAGGGTGGTGAGAACGTTGGCTGACCTGCTCGATAGCGGGGTGGCTCAATGCGGATCGTGAAGCTACGAAGGGTTCTACCGGGCCCCTGTCGGCGCTGCCTGTGCATCGGGGGGCGCCTATGAGAGCGGTAGCGATTATTCCTGCTCGCGGCGGCAGCAAGCGTATTCCACGTAAGAACATTCGCTTGTTCCATGGTCGTCCCATGCTCGCCTATTCGATCGAAGCAGCTCTGCAAAGTGGCTTGTTCGGGCGTGTGGTGGTCAGTACCGATGATGCGGAGATTGCCGATGTCGCCCTGCGTTATGGTGCCGAAGTTCCCTTTGTAAGGCCTGCCGAGCTGGCCAATGACTACGCAGGTACTCTTCCCGTCATCCAGCATGCGCTGAGTGAACTACAGAAGGCAGGCTGTCATGCGGATTACACCTGCTGCCTTTACGCCACCGCCCCCTTTGTCCAGGTGAGCGATCTGGCTGCAGGGCTGGCGTTGCTCGAGGCGTGGGTCCACAAAGCCTATGCCTTCACTGTCGCGGACTTTCCAGCACCGGTGCAGCGTGCGTTACGAATGACAACGGACGGCAGTCTCGAATCGCTTTATCCACAATATCGCGAGACCCGTTCTCAGGATCTCGAACCCGCCTTTCATGATGCTGGCCAGTTCTACTGGGGAAGAGCCTGGGCTTGGTTGCAGGGTGAGCCCTTGCATGGTGCGAAGTCGCTACCCCTGCGGCTCCCGCGCTACCAGGTCCAGGATATCGATACTCTGGATGACTGGTACCGAGCAGAGCTGATCTATGCCGCTTTGCAATCCAGGATTTCTGAATGCACATCCTGATCAGAGCCGATGCTTCGCTGCGAATCGGTACTGGCCATGTCATGCGTTGTCTTACGCTGGCGGACGCCCTCGCGACGATGGGTTACGCGGTACATTTCGCCTGTCGTATGGAGCCTGGCCATGCAGTCGCGGCAATCGAGTCGCGTGGCTATCCGGTACATAGACTCTCGGTCCTGGATCAGCGTGACGATCCCGAATCACCATTGCCCTGGGCAGAGGACATGGATTGTCTGCTACGAGTCTTGCCCGACGAACTCGATTTCGACTGGTGTGTGGTGGATCACTACGGCCTGGGGGCGGACTGGGAGCGTGCGATCAGGATTCGCGCGAGGCGCGTCCTGGCGATAGACGACTTACCGCAGCGTCAGCACGCGGTGGATCTGCTGCTGGATCAGAATCTCACTGCCTTCACTCGACCGGAAATGGCTTTGAGCGAGATCGGGCGGACATTGTTTGGACCGCGATTCGCATTGCTGCGGCCGGCATTCATGGGAAGAGAAACAGCTCTAAGAGCGACGGTTGAGCGGGTACTGGTGAACTTCGGTGGCGTGGATGCCAAGGGTGAGACGTTCAAAGTCCTAGAGGCACTGGCAGCCTTTCCATCGTTGCATGTCGATATCGTCGCAGGCTCGGCTAACCCGGCGTTCGACAAACTTCAACAGCTCACGGTGAAGCATTCGCACTGGCATTTGCAGCGACATGTAGAGGACTTCGCGACGCTCATGGCCGCTGCCGATCTCTGTATCGGGGCGGGAGGCGGTAGTACCTGGGAACGTGCCGCCTTAGGGCGACCGACTCTCTGTGTGACTCTAGCGCCGAACCAGCAGGGCAATGCCGCGTCGCTGGCGGAGTGTGGTGCTCATCTCTACCTCGGCGAGGCCGAAGCGCTCGACGTTGCCGATTATCGTGCGGCTGTACGTACGCTTCTGCTAAGCAATGAGCTGCGGCGTAGTCTCGCCGCGCAATCAAAGGCGCTGGTGGATGGACGCGGCACTATCCGCGTGACCACGGCCATGCTCGGCCAGGATCTCCGACTGCGTCCAGCCACGGCAGATGATGCCCGACTGCTCTACGATGGACGTAATGCCGAGGTGGTTCGTCGAGCCTCCTTGAACACGAACCTGCTCTCTTGGGATGACCATCTTGGCTGGCTGCACCGAATTCTGGCCGACACTGAAGGACACTTGCTATTGATAGCGTCCGTTCTCGACGCCCCTGTTGGGGTTATACGTTTCCAGCGACGCTCTGCAAAGATCGCGGAAGTCTCGATCTATCTTCTGGAAGAGCGGCTAGGTGCAGGATGGGGAACGCTGCTATTGCAGAACGGAGAAGACTATCTCGCCAACCATGGGTGGGAGATTGAAGAGATCGAGGCGCGAGTGCGTAACGACAATCCTGTCTCGCTACGACTCTTTCAACAGGCCGGCTATCAGCCGCGCCTTCATCAACTCTACCGTCCTTTGCGGGGAGGCTGTCGATGAGTGAATTTCGTATCGGTGAACGGTTAATCGGCCGTGAAGCTCCCCCCTTCATAATTGCCGAAATGAGCGGCAACCATAATCAATCTCTGGAGCGTGCGTTCGCCATCGTCGAGGCAGCCGCTGCTGCGGGTGCTCATGCTATCAAGCTGCAGACCTACACGGCCGACACCATGACGCTGGATCTGGATGAAGGGGAGTTCCACGTTTCCGATCCAAATAGTCTTTGGCAGGGCACTTCTCTGTATCGCCTGTATGAGCAGGCACACACGCCTTGGGAGTGGCATGAACCCTTGTTCGCACGTGCGGCGGAACTTGGATTGCTGGCGTTTTCCACGCCCTTCGATGCTAGCGCGGTCGATTTTCTCGAGCGTCTTTCGGTACCGGCCTACAAGATTGCCAGCTTCGAAAATACGGATCTCCCGCTGATCGCTCGGGTAGCCGCCACGGGCAAGCCACTGATCATTTCCACCGGTATGGCCTCGATCGCGGAATTGGATGCCGCCGTCACTACGGCCCGTCAGGCTGGATGCCAAGAACTGGTGTTACTTAAGTGCACCAGCACCTACCCAGCCTCCGCCGCTGACAGCCATTTGCGTACCCTGCCGCATCTGCAGGAGCTGTTCGGCTGTGAGGTAGGACTTTCCGATCATACCGGCGGTATCGGTGCGGCCGTCGCCGCAGTCGCGCTTGGGGCTACGGTCATCGAGAAGCACTTCACCCTGGATCGCGCCGACGGTGGTGTCGATGCAGCTTTTTCTCTGGAGCCCGATGAACTTCGTAGCTTGGTTACCGAGACCGAACGGGCCTGGCAGGCATTGGGCGGAATCCGTTATGGCGTCCAGGCAGCCGAGCGACCATCGCTGCAGTTTCGTCGTTCGCTATACGTGGTGAAGGATCTCGGGGCAGGTGAGATCCTTACGCCTGGGCACGTCAGATCGATACGTCCAGGACTCGGGCTCGCTCCCGCTCATCTAAACGAGGTGATAGGCCGGCAAGCGCGACAGGCCATTCCTCGTGGTACCCCTCTTGCTTGGAGCTTGCTGCAATGAGTACTAACACTACCCAGGCTGCCGGCCATACCCCGCATGCTGCCCTGATCAACTGGAAAACCCACGCCTGGACTGATCCTGGGATGGTTTCCTGGTACTCGCAGCGAATGGTCGAAAATAGCGGCACCAATCAGCTCAAGCATCTGCTGGAGATCGATCTGATTCGGCGAAACGCTAGCGGAAAGCAGGTCGTCGATGTGGGGACGGGTACGGGCCGGGCGGCCATCGCCCTGGCGCGCGACGGTTACCAGGTGACCGGTGTGGATAGCTCTCAGGCGATGCTGGACGAAACGCGCCGCCTGGCCGAGGAACTAACCCTCGATCTTCGGCAGGGCGACCTATTAGCGCTGCCCTGTAGTGACGGCAATGCCGACACCGTGGTCGCTCTTAACGTCCTGGTGCATTTTCCCAACTGGCGGGAAGCCCTGACGGACTGGCTGAGGGTCGTACGGCCGGGGGGCGAATCTTGTTCGATATACACTCCTTGGCCAACGCTCATTATGCATTCGGTCAGGATAGGGCTTCGTGGCCGGAGCCCCTGACGCGAAGCTCAGACCCTAACGACTTCATGCATTTCAACATGCGGGTCACTGCCGAAGAGATAGTCGAATTCGCAACGGATCAGCAGCTGTGCGTCCGTGGTATTCATCCGTATGGGGCGTTTTTGTCCGCAGGAAATGTCAACTGGAAATTATGGCGTTCACTTGAGCTAAACCGCAGATGGCAACGGTTGCAAAGTTGGATCGCCAAGGATTCTGCGCTGTTTCAGCTCAATCTGTTTATCGAGCAGGCGCTGATCGAACACCTGGCACCCTCGATGGCTGGACGACTCTTTGTCGTGCTGGAGAAACGTAATGATCCGGCAGCCAACGAAGCTTTCCTTGAAGACTTCAATGAGCTCGAGCGAGGCTTGCAGGGGCAGGCCGATACCTCGCTAGTGGCAAAGCTGCCATTGAGCATTGCCGATTATCATGCGGCCTGGACTGCGCT